>NZ_CP070897.1:2152500-6990750 GCF_018128485.1 Leptolyngbya sp. 7M
GCATTTTATGGCTGGTTGGCAACTGAACGCCTACGGGCGATGGCGGTTTCCGAGCGTTCGCGGAGTTTGATCGATCAAAAACTTGAAACGCTCCGACGATCCGGCGCCGATCCGTCTGTTCGTAAAAGATCGCTTCATTCAGCGATCCGATTGGTGGCTGATCCCACCGCCCGAAAGCCCTTTCTGGATGAACTTGCAAACATTTATTCGTCGCAAACGGAAACAAAGTTAGCAGCCCGCCTGTCTCAGGTCCCAAAAGGAAGAGCGGAGCTTCGCGATTCAGGAAAGCGATCACGGTCGGGGGGCAGCCGGATGTCTGCTGCCGATGAACTCTTGTTTTTGGGTCTGTACGATGAGGCTGCACACGAATTGGAAGCTGAGGGGCGACTGAAGGATCCGGCAGAAGCGGCGGCGGTATATCTGCGGGGTGGCTGGAGCAGCAGGGCGATCCGCTATGCAGAACCAGCCTTCAAGCTCACAGCTGACCATCAGATCGAACTGATACCTCAAAACGTCCGCGAAATGCTTTATCCGATAGCATTCCGCGACGAGCTTTTGCTACATACAGCGGAAAGAAGTGTTGATCCGCGCTTCCTGCTCGCAATAATGCGGCAGGAATCCCGGTTCGATCCCACGGTCAAATCCGTGGCGGCAGCAAGAGGGCTGATGCAGTTTATTCCTGACACGTCCGAACGTATCGCCCGCGATCTTAGGATCACTCGGTTTCGCCAGGATGACCTCTTCGATCCGAACATTGCGATAATGTTCGGTTCCGAATACGTCTCACAGATCTTCCGTATCTATCCCAACCAACCTTCGGCCGTTGCGGCAAGCTACAATGGCGGCGAAGACAATATGCAGCGTTGGATGGGCAGGGCAAAAGTAAGCGAACCGGAGCGATATGTTCCGGAAATAATGTATGCGCAAACAAAGGATTACGTATTGAAAGTGATTTCGGCATATCGCGTATATCTTGAACTTTATGACGAACAACTCAGGCCGAAATAGTTGAATGGTTATGATACTTTGAACGGGCCGATATTTTTCGAGATAATAGAAGCAAATCTGGTTTTCTCGGAACCTGAAAGTTCCGCTTTTTTATGCAATTTCGTTTACTTCTTCTTGTAGCCTTGCTTTGTTTGGCTATTTCTGCCTGCTCGTCCGGTCATGATCACGCGTCGGAATCGCCCGATGCTGCTCGGTATGAACTCCGTGGCCGCGTTATCAGTGTCGATCGAGCCACGAAAACCGCTCAGATCGAACACGAAGAAATCCCGGGCTTTATGCCGCGGATGACGATGGATTTCAAGATAAACGAGGATTGGCTCTGGGATGACCTGCTTCCGGGTGTTGAGATCCAGGGAACGCTCGTTTATGACAAGAACGCACCAGACCCTATGCGGCTTGAAAGGGTTGCTATCTCGGCCGCTCCGAACCCTAACTTGCCACAGCCTGAGCCCAAAACACCTCGGCAAATAGGACAAGAGCCTCCAGATATACCGCTTACCAATCAAGATGGAAAGCGTATCTCATTCAAGGATTTCCGCGGCAAGACGCTGGCCGTTACCTTTATCTATCGCGAGTGTCCGCTTCCAGAGTATTGCATTAAGATGTCGCAAAATTTCTCTGATGCTGCAATGAAGATCGCCGCCAGCGAAGAATATCGAAAAGACCTGCGCTTGCTCAGTATCTCCTTCGATCCGGCGAGGGATACGCCAGCGAAACTTAGGGAATATGGGTTGGGATATTTAGGCAATCCGGAGAAACCAGACTTCACTGTTTGGCAGATCGCGGTCGGACCTGACAAGGACGTGAGAAAGATCGCTGACTTCTTCGGTCTGAAGTATGAGGTGGATGTAGAGGACAAAACGCAATTTACTCATTCTCTGGTAACCGCAATAATCGGGCCCGACGGTAAGGTGACCCGAATGCTCCCGGGAAATCGATGGTCGCCCGATCAACTTTTGATCGATATGCGGCAAGCAGCCGATACCAACCAGGCAAAGGAATAAAATATAAGTAGGCTTAAGTCAGTGAGCTAGGTATTTCTATCCGGGATCGGTCGATCAAGACCGATCTTTTTATTCGCTGAATAAACGATCTCTCCCGCGACCATTGTGCATACAACGTCCCGCGCATTCGAAGAGAAAATGATCGCGGCCTCAACGTCATTGATTGGCTTTTGTGCAACATTGTCCAGCGATATCACGGTGATATCAGCAAACTTCCCGGGTGTAAGAGAGCCGATCTCCGATGCCATTCCAACTGCTCCAGCCCCGCCGAGCGTTGCGGCATAAAGTCCATCCCGTGCCGTCAAGAATCTTACCGGGTCCTGCATATTCCGGGCTGACAATACGGCGAATCTTGATTCTTCGATCAGGTCGCAAGTGTTATTGCTGGCAACAGAATCGCTTCCGAGCCCCGTCACGATGCCATTTTCCAGGAACTTCGCAAATGGAGCCGTTCCATGGCCGAATTTGGCATTCGATCTGGGACAATGGGCGATCGCAGAGCCATTGGAGGAGATACGGATCAGGTCTTCGTCCGTAACCCTAACACAGTGAGCCAGCAATGGCCTTGCTGAAAGGACTCCGAGCCGTTCTAAGTATTGTACGGGCGAGCAGAGCGGACTGTTCCATTCCACGCCGAACTGCTCATATACTTCAGTAAAAAACCCCTGGCCTTCGATGAATAGCTCCATCTCGCTTTTTGATTCCGCAACGTGGATAGAAAGCGGAATGCGGTTGATGATCGAATACTGTGCTATCAACTCAAATAGCTTGGAGCTTACTGTGTAAGGCGAATGAGGAGAAAGGCCCACATGCACCAGCGAAGAAGCACCGCCGTAAAGCTTCTCGAATTTCTCCGCCAAAGCCTTCATATCCGTCTCAGCGGTACGGTTGTCCGGCGAGAACTCGGTTTCCTGGAATACAATACCGCGAAGCCCGGAGCGAGCGAGTCCGCGCACTGCTGCATCGCCGAATCGCGCGATATCGGCGAAAAATGTAACACCGGCCTGTGCCCCTTCAATGGCTCCATTGTAGGCGGCATTCTCAAGATCTTCCGGCGTCATTTCGGCCCTAAGCGAATTCAGTTTCAAAAGCCATCCCCGGAAATCGTGCTCGTCGCGGTCCAGAGCTCCGCGTAAACTTGTAAGCTCAAGGTGCGAGTGGCAATTTACAAAACCGGGCAGGATCGCGGCCGTTCCAAAGTCCGTCACCGGGACACCCGGAAAACTTGAGACGAAAGATTCACGCTTGCCGACTGCTACGATCCGGCCGTCGTCAATGGCGATCACGCCATCCCGGATCGGTCCGGTGTCTATGGGCAGGAGGTATTCGGCAGCTAAAAGTTTCATCTTGTTGACCGCATAAGCGTAGCTGTGCGGTAGCGATCTAAGATAGAGGAAACATAGGCACGTGTTGATGATATTCCGATGCGATCGATGAATTCGGATTCCTTCAGCTCGAAAGTGTTGGCATCCCGGGTCCATTCCTCAACGCGGCTAGGACCCGCGTTATACGCAGCGAGGGTCATCGCCGTTTCTGCCGGACGATTTCTGTAGCGTTCACGGAGTTTTTCAAGATACCAACAGCCGATCTGGATATTCCTTTCCGGATCGCTTAGAAACCTCACAACGTCTGCCTCTATCTCTCTTTCAAATTGGCTAAGACCTGTTTCTTTCGCCCATTCGCGCGCGACAAGCGGCGTTACCTGCATCAAACCTACCTCGCCCACATCTCCGATCGACCCCGAACGGAAGTATGTTTCTTCGTAGATCACACTCCATACGAGCCGATCATCTATGTTGTAGATGCGTGCGTGACGAATTATCAGATCGTCGTAACGGTGTTCCCAATAATCGCGGAAAAAATGGTATCCCGCGGCCGAGACGACCGCCGCGATCAACAATATTGAGACAAGGTATCTGGCCAAGATCTATTAAAGTGTCCGATCGATGATCTCAAGAAACAGGCTCGCTTCCATCTTCGGGCTTGACTCTTCGACCAACCTAGAACGGGCTAAACAGGAGCAATTAAACGGATGGCTCTTCAGCCTGACTTTCTGCGTGAACTTTTATTCTCACTAACCTTATGCTCTTCGGACACCTGGTATTTCGACCTGGCCGGATCGTTCCGTCCGGAACGGACCAATTCGACAAAAAGATCGGTATCAAAGTCTGCCTCGCGCGCCATTTCCTGTCGAATATCGATCAAAACCTCCAGGAATTTCGAACGTCTGTACACATTGTTAAGTTTATCGCCGAGCGAACTGAAAAGAAATAAGGCACGGCCGAAAACGCAGCAACACGGCCGTGGAGCTTCTACATCAATCGTGAACAAGAAATTCCGGTGTGATTATCGCCGGTGAGAAAAATCCGGCAGCGGTATTGAAAAGCCGGATGCGGGCCTGCTTCCTTACATTCGCGAGATGGCCAAAATTCCACGTTACGAAGTAATCGATCTTGTGAAAAGAGGCTATAGCCACGTGCACGGCATCAGCAAGGAATCGCCGATGAAAGATCCCACGGGAAATGTAGCCTTCGGCGAGTATGCCGACCTCTTCGGAAAGTTCGAGTTCGTTAAAATTCGTGATCAGTTTTAGATATCCCGTCCTATGCGGTTCCTCGATCCGTTCAAGTTCGCGTCTAACCAACGTCGAAGAATAGGCATCATATTCGGCAAGTTCCCGCTCGAACCAGCGTATGGTAAGGTCGCGCCGGAAAGTATCACTGTTGTCCAGATAAGCTCCGATAACAGAGGTCTCAAGATAAACACTTAGTTTCATTGATGATCAATCAAGCGGATCGGATGTTACCGGCGTTTCCACGGTTATCGGCTCAAAATGGATACGTGCGTTCCTGAAATCGAATATCAGCTTGTAGCTCCGCAGGAAATTACCTCCGAGAATGCCGGCCTGTTCAAATCCAGAGGCCTCATTTATAAGACCAAGGTCGAGAGCAACTGCAGAAATATCCATTCGCGAATGGTTGCCAAACGAAAGTTTTGGAAGCAGGAAAGAGCGGACGTCTTCGGTTATGCCCGCCGCGCCAATAACCCGCATTCGCTCCGGCATTTCTTTTGACCGTATGGCCTCAACCTCGGCCAGATCCGTGGAGATGACCGAAATGCTTGCACCGGTATCTACAATAAAATTCAGCGGAGTATCAACGCCGTCGACCGTAACCAGCTAATACAAACGACTGAGCCTGCTCGCCGCTCATACATGCCTGGAATTACAGGTTTTAAGGTATTGTAGACGCCCTTTAGATTCGTTTCGATCACGGCATCCCAGTCTTCGATTGTCAATTTTGGGAAAAAGTTGTCACGGGTGATGCCAGCATTGGCAACCACGCCATAAATCGAACCTAGCTTTTGCTCTACCGTTTCGGCCACCTGTGCCATTGCAGTCGGATCAGTGACATCCGCTTGCAATGCTAAACTATTGTCCTCAATCATAGGTTGACTGCGGCAGGTGTAAGCAACTTGAGCACCCAAGTCTTTGAGCAGTTTGGTAATCGCTGCTCCAATTCCTCGATTGCCACCCGTGACCAAAATAACTTTGTTCTCTAATCCGAGGATTTTCATTGGTTATTGCTGAGTTTGTTTCTTCAAGGAAAATTACTTACGCCAATCGCTCGATTGCAATTGCAGTTCCACCGCCACTGCCATGACAAACGGCAGCCAATCCAAGCTGCTTGTCTTCTCCCTGGAGGGCATTGACCAGCGTAACCAAAATGCGTGCTCCAGATGCTCCAATTGGATGCCCCAAGGCAATTGCTCCACCATAGACATTTAACTTGCTGTAGGGCACTCCCAAAACTCGGTTGAACAGGACATTGCTGAGGGCAAATGCTTCGTTGTTCTCAAACAGGTCAAAGTCAGTAACTCGCATATTCAGTTTGTCCAACAGTTTTTTCACGGCATGAATGGGAACCTCTGGATATCGCCAATTTTCTCCACCCGCCCAAGATCCTTTGACAATTCGAGCGATCGGGTTTAAACCATGTTCTTCCACCGCCTTTGCACTCGCTAAGACAAGAGCGGCGGCACCATCCGAGATCTGGCTACTGTTACCAGCCGTAAACACTCCATCTGATTTGAATACTGGTTTGAGTTCAGCCAACTTCTCCCGTGTAGTATCAGGACGAATTCCTTCATCTTTTTCTACAAGCTGCACTCCTTTTTTCGTTTTAATCTCAATTGGCGCAATCTCTCTGGCAAGTAGTCGTTGCTGAGTTGCTAAACTAGCCCGCTCCTGAGAATACAAAGCGACCTCATCTAATTCATCCCGACTTACACCATAGGCGGATGCTAAACGTTCAGCTTGATCGCCCATCTTTTCGGACGTGATCGGATCGGAAAGACCGTCACAGACCAGCAGATCGATGAGCGGTTCAGACGGATTCATCAACAGTTTGCAGCCCCATCGGACGCGGTGCGATAGCATTAACCCGGTCTGGGACATGGATTCTACACCGCCTGCTAGAACGATGTCGGCTTCTCCCGCTGCGATTGCCGTTGCCGCGCTCATCACACTCATCATGCCAGACGAACATACCATATCCACAGCGTATCCATTTGCAGTTTCAGGAAGCCCAGCCTTGAATGCAGCCTGACGTGGCAGTAATTGCCCATGGCCAGATCGAAGCACATTACCAAAAACATATAGGTCGATAGATTCACCAGATAGCCCTGCCTTTTCTAAAGCAGCGCGCATGGATGTTGCGCCCAAATCTACCGGGGAGAGATCCGCCAAAAGCCCTCCAAATCGACCAATAGGTGTGCGTACTGCTGAGACAATATAAACTTGTTGCATCCTCTCACTCCTTATTAATGAAGTTCCGATTAGTTGGATAAAGTCAACTTGTACAAATTCTCATCCTGCAATGCTTCGCATACAAATTCTCATCCTGCAATGCTTCGCACTATGACTAACTAGAGGATCTCACAGCAATTATGCATCCGGCCTGCTGGCGGAAGATGCTCGCGCTACAGATTTATCAAATGGCTTGGTTAACTTACTGTTTTGTGTTCAATCGTTTTTCGTGAGCATTAGTAAAAAAATACTTAATTTTGTATGGATCACGTTCCTTTATATCTTACTTTCAAAAACTTCTGAGCTTGTTGCTTTCCGTCCTCAATCAGCCGATTGATAAATTGAGAAGTACGATCTAGTTTGCTTTCATAGTTCAAAACTTTCTGCAACTCAGGAGACATTTCAATAAGCTAAAACTAGGACTGCTCTGCCCTTGTCGCTAAAAACTGCCTTGCTTGCTTCTTCCCATCCTCAATCAGGTAGTTAATTCGAGCAGGATTGCGATCTAGCTTACTTGCGTAATTGAGAGATTTCTGCAAATCAGAGGACATTTCGATGAACGGAATATAGTAAGGTTTGTCGGGCTTTTCCACAAAAGAACGGGGAATTTTGATTGGTGCTGCAATTCCCAATCCCTGAAGATATGCCTGCGTGAAACCTCCTTGCAAGACAATGTTATTGAGTCGTTCAATGCTGAGGAGACTTTGGAATAACGATACATTCCCTTCCAGTTCATTACGACGATCTAAAATATCATCCACGGCAGTCGGAATCGTTTCTCTGCGAGTTGGATTCAACTTAATCACCCAAATTTCCTCGGGAATATTTGCAACACCCACATCTTCGGGATCAATCAACTCGGTGATCGGCGGATTGTCTGAAAAAATACCATCCCAATAGGCATCTTCGCCAATTTCAACCGCTGGAAAAATGTTAGGAATAGCGCAAGAAGCCAAGATATGTTCAACTTTAATCGGTTCATGTGAAGAATTAAACATCCATAATTTACCAGTCAGAATATTACTTGCACCCAAGAGCAAGATAGGAGCTTCTGGCTGCAAACCCCAAGCAGCGACTTCCTTGAAGTCTATGTGCGTCTCCAGCAACTCCCGAAAGTCGGTAAATCGCCTCCGCAGACCGATCGTTGCAAATGACAGCCACTGCTTCGCAATTGTGGACGAGGGGCTAGTATTGAAGACTGGCAATAGCCCTTTGTTTGTAAATTCAAGCGTTGTGATCAGAACGTCGTTAAACAGGCGTTCTTGCGGGGTTTGAGCTGTATTATCGCTCCAAAAATCGACTAGCTGCTTAACCGGATCTTTACCTTTCTTGAGCGCGTACCAAACTAAAGTTGCACATAGTGCACCCCCTGATGTCCCGCTGAGGCTAACGATATTGTACTTATCCTGGATACCACTCTCGAACAGGGCTTGAAGCGCCCCGCTAGTAAAGGCAGCGTGACTGCCGCCACCCTGACAGGCGATTGCGATCTTAGTCTTCATGAACAATGCTTCACTTCTGGAATCAATGCCAACTATAGTGGGTCTGGGACCGAATTAAATGTCGCTACCGCAACAAGAAGCCTCAACAATCAAAATAAATGAGGCTACAACTAGTATCAAAGCAGGTGATGAAATTGTTACAGAAAACACAAAAATAGGGAAATACTATGAATACTCCCAAGCGAACGTTATCCCAGCAGCTAAAGCTAGCCTAAGCCATAAAGATATGAAAGTGATATGAAAATGATTGTTAATCACGTAATACCAATTACATGTGAAGCTGCATAGAATTTACCCCACCGCCTACGGCACCTCCCCTTACCAAGGGGAGGTTGGGAGGGGTCTGATAATAAGCCGCTTCACAAAAAATTGGTATAAGTTCGATAGAAAGCTTTTGATACTCTATCTTCAAGGAGTGAAAAGTAAAGGAATTCGACTGATGCTTTGATTGGTATATTATTTCAGTTAGTGTATTGTTGAAGCATGTCTTCCCCCATCTAGCCAGCCAGAGAACTTCTGTAGAACTTTTCGTGAAGGAATGACCGATGGAAGAAGCAAACTTTTCAGAAGGCATTGTTAAGCCCTGGATTGAACTCAATAACCTCTGCTGGAATTTTGTATATGAGACTACGTTCAGCACCTTTGCCCAAATTCCTTTCCTAGGCTTAAACCGAGATTTTAACCATCAACTCATGCAGGTGATTGACGCATGGGTAAGACTCTATCCAACTAGTATCAACTATCAATTAGTGTTGACTGAGATTCAACTGACGGCCTTCGAAGAGTTGCTCCGCGAGTTGACAGCTTCAGCAATGAAAGGAGAACCCATCAGAGACTGGACTCAATTACAGCAACTCTGGAGTAGTATTGCAGATCGGGTGTTCGAAAAAACCTTTTGCTCAGAAATCAATCTCAAAATTAGAGGGCAGTTTTTGAATAACCTCAATCATTTCCAACGTTCTCAGCAGCAGATCCTGGAAAGGTGGATGAAGCTGATGCATCTGCCTAGCCGCAGTGAAATTGACGAAGTGCACAAAAATATCTACGACCTGCGTAAAGAAGTGAAGCGCCTGAAGCAGGCTCTAGCTCAGCATGAGGAGCTATCGAGCACCTATGCCCCCCATCTCTCTAATCCTCTTTAAACGACCAGAAATCATGTTGCCATTTTTTATGAGACCAGCTCAGTGGCAGGATGCTGTCGTCAATTACACCATCAAGTCCACTGAGACTGCTAAAAAAGTAATTGCAGGAATAGACAATTTCAGCCACTTGCGTGAGGCGGACATTGAGATTGGTATCACTCCTAAACAGGCGGTTTACCGTGAGGATAAGCTTGTTTTGTATCGGTTCCAGCCCCTAGTGGAGCAACCTTTGCCGATTCCTCTCCTAATTGTCTATGCGCTGGTGAATCGGCCCTGGATGGTTGACCTGCAAACCGATCGTTCCCTAGTCGCTAGCCTGCTCCGGTTAGGGTTAGATGTTTACTTGATCGATTGGGGTTATCCCACGCGGGCCGACCGTTGGTTGACGCTAGACGACTACATCAATGGCTATATTAACAACTGCGTAGACTTTATTTGTAAGCAGCATCGTCTGAACCAAATCAACCTGCTGGGCATATGTCAGGGCGGCACCTTCAGCCTCTGTTATAGTGCCATCTACCCAGAGAAAGTGAAAAACTTGACCGTGATGGTGACACCGGTCGATTTTCACCGCCCCGATGCGCTTTTGAATATGCAGGGAGGATGTACGATAGGAACAGAAGCTTTAGATATTGATTTAATGGTAGACACTTTGGGCAATATTTCCGGTGACTATCTCAACCTTGATTTTCTAATGCTCAAACCCTGGCAGCTAGGCGTTCAAAAGTACCTAGATTTACTAGAAATCATCGATAACAGAGATAAGCTGCTCAACTTTCTGCGCATGGAAAAGTGGATTTTTGACAGTCCCGATCAGGCAGGTGAAGCGTACCGACAGTTTCTCAAGGATTTTTATCAGGGCAATAAGCTAATCAGGGGTGAAATCGTCCTGGGAGACAAACTAGTTAACCTGAGCAACATCAGAATGCCAGTTTTGAATCTATACGCCGACAAAGACCATCTGGTAACTCCAGCCTCTTCTCTGTTCAAAAGTTCCCCTGAACCGTTTCCATTCTGAGACCTGTTTCGCTTTGGAGCTTCTTCATTTTCAGCACCGTTGGGCCGTTCTGCGACGCCGTCGTCGCTCTCAGGCTTTTCCGCGGCAATATCCGGAAGCTTTTCTTCATTTTCAGAACCTTCAACCGCGGCCTTTTCATTCCGCGATCTTCGAGGCGATGTTGTTTTCGTAGCCATTTGATTGTCGGTCAATACCGAAATGTTAGTGTTTATTGGTTATCCTACGCTTTACAGCTTCAAACCATTCGAACCGCTAATTCAGCGCGTGTCTGTTTTGAAAGTCGAAAGGTGGAGAAAAATTAGTATGGAAATTTGTAGTATTACAAAGACATCCCTTTGAGTTTCCTCAAAGAACCCTCGAGCTTTTTAGGGATAATTTCTTTTTACACCAAATCGGGAAGGAAAGCAACAAGAAAATCAGAAATTTTCTACTGCCTCATTTATTACACTCCATAGATTCTCGCGCCCTTTTCCGGTCTCTGACGAATATGCTATGACTTTCCCGCCGGCCAACATTCGCCCGGCTTCGTTGAGACTTTTGTTCAGCTTGTTAGCAGAAAGCTTGTCGGACTTCGTAGCCGTAGTGATAAATGGTTTTCCGTTATAAACAAGCCACTCGTGCAGATCCAGATCAAGTTTTGTCGGCGGATGTCTTGCATCGATCAAGTGTACCGCAAGCACCAATTCCGCACGGCCGGCCAAATATTCTTCCGCCATTCTCCCCCAGTTGGCCCTCATCGTTTTCGGGACCTTGGCGTAGCCGTAGCCCGGCAGGTCCGCGAACACGATCGAGTCATTGACCAAAAAGAAATTTATGCTTTGCGTTCGCCCCGGCGTTGACGATGTCCGTGCGAGGCCCTTCCGTAAAAGTAAAGAATTCAATAAGGATGATTTGCCAACATTCGAACGTCCCAGAAAGGCAATCTCCGGCAGTCCCAATTCGGGCCAATGCCCCCGTTCGAACGAGCTTTTTATGAATTCAGCCGACTTGATCTTCACCGGCACTAATGCTGCTCCGTCCCTAGCGGCAGGTCAGAGGCCGGAGATTCAAATTCAAGAAGCGGCGTATGAGAAAGGCCGTCGCTTACTGTATTAGTTTCAAGGGAGAAAGAAAGAACCTCATCGATCGAATCGACAAATCTTATCGCAAGGTCATCACGCACTTCTTCAGGGATATCTGCTATATCCTTTTCATTGTCTTTGGAAAGTATTATCTCCTTTAACCCGAAGCGATGTGCGGCAAGCAATTTTTCTTTAACTCCGCCGATCGGCAGCACCTTGCCGCGAAGTGTTATCTCGCCCGTCATTGCTACACTGTGTTTTGCCGGTGTCTGTGTAAGAGCGGAAACCATTGCCGTTGCAATTGTAATACCTGCGCTCGGCCCGTCTTTCGGGATCGCTCCCTCGGGCACGTGGATGTGAAGATCGTTCTCCTTGAAGAGCCTCTGATCGATGTTCAATTGATCTGCCCGCGACCGCACGCAGGTAAGGGCAGCTTTCGCAGATTCCTGCATAACCTCGCCCAATTTACCGGTCAGCGTGATATCACCCTTACCGGCAACCAGAGTCGCTTCCACCTGAAGCACATCTCCGCCCACCTCCGTCCAGGCGAGTCCATTGACCAAACCGACCTCGCTTTTACGGGCAATGTCTTGCTTTCTGAAACGGATGGTGCCCAACAGTTCCCTTACTTTCTCGGCATCAACGACCACTTTAAAGTCCGCACGGTCCTCGGTTACCACATATCGTCGAGCGACTTTGCGGAAACATGATCCTATCTCACGTTCAAGGTTGCGAACTCCAGCCTCCCGCGTGTAATGACGGATCGTCTCAAGTACGCCGTCATCCGTGAATTGAACCATTCCTAGTTCTAGTCCGCTCTGCTCGCATTGTTTTGGTATCAAATGGCGCTTTGCGATCTCCAGCTTTTCGCGCTCCGTATATCCCGAAAGATGTAGTATCTCCAGTCGATCTTGAAGGGCGGGCGGTATCGTATGCAGCACGTTCGCCGTAGCGATGAAAAAAACGTTTGAAAGATCGTAATCAACGTCCAAATAGTGGTCCCGAAATGTATGATTCTGTTCGGGGTCGAGCACTTCGAGCAACGCCGCGGACGGATCGCCACGGAAATCGCGGCCGAGCTTGTCCACCTCGTCTAACAGTATCACCGGATTGATCGTCCCGGCACGTTTCATTAGTTGAACGATCTGTCCGGGAAGCGCCCCGATATAGGTCCGCCGATGACCGCGGATCTCTGCCTCGTCGTGTACCCCGCCTAAGGCAAGCCGCATGAACTTTCGACCTGTAGCGTTCGCGATAGATTTGCCGAGGCTTGTCTTACCTACGCCCGGTGCTCCAACAAAGCAAAGGATCGTCCCCTTCGGATTCTTGACCAACTGTCGGACCGCAAGAAATTCAAGGATCCGCTCCTTTATCTTTTCGAGTCCGTAGTGATCTGAATTGAGTGTGGCCTCAGCCTTATTCAGGTCTTCTATCTCCTCGGAACGCTGTGTCCATGGCACATTTATAAGCCAATCAAGATAAGTTCGTGAGACCGTGCTCTCCGCGGACATCGGCGGCATCGCTTCAAGACGAGCAAATTCCTGCATTGCCTTATCTCGTGCTTCAGCGGTCATTCCGGCCTCTTCGATCTTTTTCTTTAGCTCTTCGAGCTCCGCCTTCTCATCTTTTCGGCCGAGTTCCTTATGTATCGCTTTTATTTGTTCATTCAAATAGTATTCGCGCTGATGCTTGTCCATCTGTTTTTTGGTGCGCGAATGAATAGTACGATCCAACTGGCGTTTTTCGATCTCATGTTCAAGGATCTCGGCGAGCTTTTGGAGACGCTCCGCGACCGAGAATGTTTCCAGAAGATCCTGTTTTTCTTCCACCCCGATCCTGAGATGAGACGACATAGAATCTGCGATCTGAGCCGCCGATATACCACGAAGGCTTGCGTGCAGCGCATCGGTATAAGCATCTGGCGAAACTCGAAGAAATTGTTCGACGAGACCGTGCAACCGTTGCAACAAGCCGTCTGTTCTATATCCAGATTCATCGACAGACGTTACTTTGCGAACATAAGCAAAGAACATCCCATCGGCATCTTTCTCTACCCGTACACAGCTTCCCCGTTCGCGCCCCTCAACAACCACCTTGATCTGGCCATTCTCTTGCCGCTGGGCCTGCAAGATCCGTCCCAAGGTCCCAACGGTGTATATCTCATCAGATTTGGGTTCATCGACGGTCGCATCGTGCTGCGTGGCGAGGAAGATATCCCGCTCTCCGGTCATTGCCTCCTCAAGTGCACGCACACTGCTTGGTCGGCCGATCTTGAATGCGACCTTTGTGAACGGAAAGATCACAACATCGCGGATCGGAACCATTGGATAGCGTTTTATGTCCGATGGCATCTGGTCTGAGAATTCCTGCATAATCTTGGGGTTAAATGCAACAATACGAAAATTCGGCGAATGAATTTATTTATGCAAAATAACAATTTAAATGCAATACCCTTGTCATGCGGGTATGGCAGAGACGATGCGACAAAACATTTGCGCAGAGTAAATGTCCAATCTTAAGAATATTCTAGATTTTCGGCAGAATGTTCTGGATCTTCGGCGCGATAATCTATAAAAAGCCGCACTGGCAATACCCAACAAACCCATTTGGTTTGCATTGCAGTACTGAACTGAACGCACTTTACGCCGCTTCTTCCATTGGCCGGACCAGGTCGAAAACCGGAGCACGACGCTCGATCATCTCGCGGGTAATGACAAGCTCTTTGACACGCTTTTCAGAGGGAAGGACATACATCGATTCAAGCAAAACCTCTTCCAATATCATCATTAGGCCCCGGGCTCCAACCTTACGCTGATGAGCCTGATGGGCAACGGCTTTCAAGGCATCATCTGTAAATCTTAGACTTATGTTGTCAAACTCAAACTTTCGTTGATATTGCCGGACCAAAGCGTTCTTTGGCTTAGTAAGAATTGTGATAAGCGCCTCTTCGTCCAGCGGCTGCAGAGTGCTGATAACAGGCAAACGGCCGACAAACTCAGGGATCAGACCATAGTGGATCAGGTCTTCGGGCTCGAGCTTTCCGATAAGTTCATCCTGACGCTGTTTGCTCGTCTTGACATCCGCCTGAAAACCAAGCGATTTATTTCTGAAGCGTTTCTCAATGACCTTTTCGAGCCCAATAAATGCGCCGCCGCAAATAAAAAGGATATTCGTTGTGTCAAGTTGGGTGAATTCTTGTTGTGGATGTTTTCGCCCGCCTGCAGATGGAATGTTGGCGATCGTACCCTCAAGTATCTTCAGTAATGCCTGTTGAACGCCCTCACCGGAAACATCACGCGTGATCGAGGGGTTGTCATCTTTACGGCAAATCTTATCTATCTCGTCAATGTAGATGATCCCCTGCTGAGCCTTTTCAACATCATTGCCTGCCGATTGAAGCAGCCGCAAAAGAATATTTTCCACATCCTCGCCGACATAACCGGCCTCCGTCAAGCTCGTGGCATCAACTATGCAGAACGGGACGCTCAAAATGCGTGCGAGCGTTTGGGCAAGCAGTGTCTTTCCCGTTCCCGTCGGACCGATCAAAAGAACGTTTGATTTTTGAAGCTCGACGTCCGAGCGTCGCTTCGCTAATTCGAGACGTTTGTAGTGCTGATAGACCGCCACAGACAGTCTTTTCTTAGATTCCTCCTGCCCGATCACATACTCATCGAGATGTTTCTTTATATCCTGCGGTTTGGGAAGACTTACACGAGATGACTGACTCTCCTGCTGATCGTCGTCGTTAATTATCTCATTGCAAATATCAATGCACTCATTACAGACATATACGCCGGGGCCGGCGATCAGTTTCTTCACGTCATTCTGTGATTTTCCGCAGAATGAGCAACAAAGAAGTTCATCTGGTCGTCTGAAATTTGCCATAATTTTCGTTCAAAGTCAGGCGATAGCGATAAAGCTCACTGTCCGCCCGATCAACACCGATCCATCTATTTCTCGCGGTGTTCGATCACCTCATCGATCAGCCCATATTCCTTTGCCTGTACCGGCGAAAGTATCCGGTCGCGTTCGACATCTTTTTCGACCTGTTCAAAGCTCTGGCCGCTATGGTTGGCGATTATGCGAGACGTCATCTCGCGCATACGAAGGATCTCCTCAGCCATGATGCGAACATCGGTGTGGTTGCATAAAACGCTAATTGACCTTGATTAGCGTCTTGCGCAACGGAATCGATCAGCTCATTTAATGCACTGGGTACAACGCCGTTAATAGATTGTTCCTTGATAGATTGTTGTTGCTGCATACTCATGATTGAACTCCTTGATTAATGAAAATGAAACAATTAAACTAGAATCATTTGGTTGAGGGGCACGAATACGGTGACGCTATTTTCATCAGCATTTACTTTAGGAAAACTGGGCTGCAATTGCTGAGATTTTGGCAAATCCTTCTCTGCTTAACGCTTGCACGCTCTCGACAAAATTGGGATGGGTCATACCAGAGCCTAGAAATACCTTTTGGTAGGATTTTTCCTGAATCTGCTGGATTTCGTGGCGTACTGACTTGCAGTCAGAGGAATCAGTTGTGGTTAAGTTCCGTCCGATGGCTCGCTCCAAGCTGATCAGATCAAGCTGTACCTGGGTCTTCAACCCCTCATTCAGGTATTGAATAATGGCGATATAGTCATCAATTGCCGCTGCGATGGCTGCTGCATCTAGAGTGCGGGCTAAATCTTGCACCATTAGTGTATCGAGACGGGCATGTTGAGCTTCTTCTTGCCAATGATGTTTCAACAAACTGCAAAACTGGGGATCGAGCGATTCGCCCTGATGGTTTCGCACGCTATCCAGGAAGTGTCGCTGTGTCATCCATTCAATATGTAGCGTGACTAATGCCACTCCCAACGGGCTATGCTGTAGGACAAAATCCGCAATCGCTGATGCCGGTCCAATTACTTCACAGGTATGCCCAAATCCGGCTGCAAACGCCGCTGCAAACTGGCGAAACAAATGAATGTGCTTGCTCTCTTCTTCAGCAAAACCGAGGTAAGCCTGGGTCGCTTCAATGTTGGCAGACCCAAGCGATTGCACATGCTCTACGACCAAAGGCAGAATGAACTCCTCAACCAAACCAAACAGATGTAGATAGCTATTAGCTCGGATATGGTTCAAAGCCAGTTGCTCATTAGCTGTTAAGCAAGTAATTGCGCCGGTATGGGCCAGTGCTTCCGGCAAAAAAGGTTTGCTAAAATCCAATGATTTATCAGCACCGATCAAATCTTCTACTCGCCAATTGATCTTAGCCGCATCCTTCAGAATTGCTGCATAGCTATACTTCGCTATTGCTGTAGCTGACATAATTCTCCTCTAAACATATACTGGCTTGCAGTCAGAAAAATCAGAAACATTTTTGTATACGTTCCTACAAAAGAGTAAGTACTGGATTGACCAGTGATGCCCAAGCAACCGGCAGGCAAGCTTTGCAGATCGCCTCAACATGGCGATGATCGGTACCACAGCAGCCGCCTAGCACAGTCAGATGGGGGAATTTGGCCCGTAACTCTCGATACTGATCGCCGAATTCTGCTGGGTTGCCGTCGTCTAGGGTTTCCGACTCGTTGAGTTCGGCATGGCTTTTGGCGGATGCATTGGCGCGCAGGCCGCGAATTCTTTCAGTCCAAGCTTCACCCGGTACTAGCGTAGTGGCAAAATGCGTAGGATGGGCACAGTTGATCATATAGTAGGCCGGGAACTGGTTCGTGGCTTGTTCCACTTGCTCAATCGCTGCCTTTAAGGTCTGTCCCGTGGGTAATTTGCCATCGGTTTCCACGGTAAAGGAAATGACGACGGGCATACCAACCGATTGAGCGGCACGAGCAATGCCAATCGCTTCTTCTATGTAATTCATGGTAATCGCCGTCACCAGATCAGCGTCGGCATCCCGGAATGTTTCAATTTGGGGGCGGTGATACTCTGCGGCGGCTTCTGCGGTCATCGCTTCTGCGGGAATGTATCCATCACCTCGGGGACCAAGGCAGCCACTAATCACCATCCGACTCTGTTCAGTTTCATAGTCCTGGCGAATTTCGTGCAAAAGGGCAATGGCTTTGTGATTCAGCTCAGCCAAGGCAGTGCTGGAGTAGCCTAGTTTTGTACCCCAATCTGGGTTGGCTCGCCAGGTTGCACTCTCTAAAACCAACCCCACTTGATAGTTTCTAGCCAAGCTAGCATAGGTGCGAAAGTAGGTTTTCAACGCTTGATAACCGCCCTCATGCCTCAACAAATCGAAGGCGGCGAAATCAGGTAAATCCAAACCTTCGCGAAAGATCAGCGTCGTTTCAATTCCACCGTCTGTGAGAAATAGATCGCTCGATAATTGGGGCAAATTATTTCTGTATTGCAACATGGTCGTTCTCCTGCGATGCAGCTTTACGTATCTGCACCTACGGTAACGACAGCAGCGATCCGAAACCGTTCCGAAACCGATCCACAACCTGGAGCAGAGCCAACCCAAAAAACAGAACTCACGGCTCTGACTGTTCAATCGCCTGAGCTATAAACCGCAAATTTTCGGAGGATAGTTCGCAGCCAGGAATAGCCGGGTTGGGGTCGGGAGCTATTCCACAACCAGGTTCGGTTGTTGGCCCCCAGTTTGAGTATTGAACTGATCTCCCCGCAGCAATCTCAACAAAGGGACTAATAGAGTCTAAATTTCCACGCATCATTTCGAAATAGGTAAAAACTGCCAATGCACAGTCTTGATAGTAGGTAATGCCAGCAAGTCGGTTGTTTCCTAAATCCATAGTTTCAACAAGCTTGACAGGGATCTCTAGCCCGCAGGCTTTATTATGGTTTGTAGTAAAAACAGTAGGTTTATCCTCAAACGGCTCATCATGTGCAACTGCAAATTGCGCTAATTCTGAAGCAGTCATTCCTTGACGAGAAGAGACTTGAGTGGGGGAGTCATTAGAAGCGGTTGTTACAACTCCACAACTGCTGATGATTAAACCAATCAGTAGGATAGAGGACTTAAGCATTGTCATTGCCTCCTTAATTTTCGATGCCTTACTATCTTAATTAACGAGCTGAGAATTCTTGTGTTCTACCTTTCAACCACTCTTCGTTCAAAATCTTGTGACTCAAAGCTCTCATAGTCACTTTGAGTCACAGTTACTGTTTAACCTCTTCAGTTACAACCTTGTAGCTGATGGTTGTCTTTCAATTATGTACTAACCCGTCAAGCATCAATTTATAAGTTACATTACAAAGACGATTCTGAGTGTTAGCCTGATAGACTGTCAAATCGCTTGCTTACGACAGTTCTAGAGGCATTGGCGATAGCTTGCCGTCAGGTATAGCGGCTTCTCGCAGAGTCACTGCTGTGACACAAACGATGACGCACCCTACACGATTCATGGTAGGCTGATTCCCTACTCGCAATGTTCCCCTCTATGCATTTTCCTGCTTCAAACTCATTTTGGCTCCCGCGTTTCAATCAAACCCGCAAACTAAAGTGGTTTGGTTTACAGACTCTGTTAGGATTTGTCTGCACTATATCCCTCCCCCTTCCTGGTCAAGCGGCAGAAACCGTTCATTTTAGCTATGGTCTGTTTGAGCGCTCGGTTGCGGTTGCTTCCCTCGAAGCCTATGCCGAAGATGGCACCGTTCATTCCGATCTCGCCTTTTTCCTGGGGTTTCTCACACCTGAAGTGCGAGAAGAGTTCCGCACAGCCCTCAGAACCTCTCATCAGCTCAGCCCGGTCGTGGTTTCCCAGAGCTTTTATGAACCAATGGGAGAAAAAGCGCTAGGCTATGTGGGCAACCTGATCCAAACCGGCAAACGTCAAAACGGTCTACAGGCCCTGCGATCGGCTCTGATTTTGGCAGCAGCTCAACCCGGCGGTTTTACCCTGATCGATGTATTGCGACAGTTTCCAACTCAGGGTATGCGGATTGACCTGCGAGTAGCGCTGAATGCATTACGACAGGGCGAAGCGTTTTTTCAGGAAACGAACGCGGTAATTACCGGAATTGAGCAACTGGCCCGGCAGAGTGAATCAGCATCAGCGATTGAACCGACAGATATTCCAGATCTCCGTCAACCTGGAGGAGTTCAATTTTCCAAACAGACTCTGATTCTAGAAGACAAACGCCGCAATCGCACCTATCCGGTTGATCTGTATTTACCACAAACCTCTAGTTCGGTTCCAGCCTCAGTACCAGTGATTGTGTTATCCCATGGGTTGGGATCGAGCCGAGCCGATTTTGCTGATGTTGCTGAACATATTGCCAGCTATGGCTTTGCCGTTGCTCTGCCCGAACATATTGGCAGCAATCATGATTTGCAGCAGGCGGTTTTAGCTGGAAGAGCTTCTGAGATATTCCACGTCAGGGAATTTATTGATCGTCCGCTTGATATCAGGTTTTTGCTCGACCAGTTGGAGCAACGCAATCAATCCGAGTGGCAGGGACGCTTAAATCTAGAGCAGGTTGCCGCCGCTGGCCATTCGTTTGGGGGCTATACGGTCTTGGTCCTAGGGGGAGCCACCGTCGATTTTGCCCATCTCCGCCAAGATTGCCAACAGGATAGTTTTATTGATTTTCTCAATCCTTCTCTGCTGTTGCAATGCCGAGCGCTAGAGCTAGAATCTTCTTCCACGGCAGTCCAGCAGCTCACCCAGGGGTTGCAAGATGAGCGGATCAATTTCATTATTGCCTTCAACCCAGTTAACGCCAGCATTTTTGGGCCGCAAGGGTTAAGCCAAGTACAAATTCCGGTCGTGATTGGCGCGAGTGGTTATGATCCGGCTGCCCCGATTGTGCCGGAACAAGCCCATTCCTTTACCTGGCTGACCGCTCCTGAAAAATATTTGCTGTTAGCCAGAGGCGGAGCGCATATTCCTCAGTTGACGGCTATGATCAATCGGATTCTGTCTCCATCGCTAGACCCCCAACAGCTTGAAGAAGAGATTACGCTGTTTCGTAGCAATGTGAGAGCGTTACTGCTAGCGTTCTTGCAGCTCTATCTGGCAGATCGAACCGAATATGAGCGGTATCTAGAGCCATTCAACATCCAAACATTAGGTGATCCACCCTTTCAGTTCAGTTTAATTCGTTCGCTCAGTGCAGAACAATTAACGCAGATGTTAGAAAAATAATGGAGAAGATTGAAGTATTAACTTCTCCCAAACCAATCGTTCCCTACCCGGCTTGCCAGAATTTCAGCAACAGCTTGAAGATACCCTTCCTGTTGCGCGCCTTACCAGTGAAGCAGCAAAGCGTGAAATTCCTGTAGTGCCAATCTCTGAAACCAGGGCGAACGATGGGACTCGAACCCACGAATGGCGGAACCACAATCCCCGCGCCCGCGTTGACAAATATTTCACCAAGCCTTTCGCCGACCTGATCTGGAAATATTCGCAGTCCGTTTCCGCGGAAGAAACCGGGTTCGATGCCGATCCGCTTTACAATGCCCAGGACCTGAAGCTAAAGAATTTCGCCGTCGGCCGCGCGGATGTAAAAGGCGAGTCGGCCACTGTGCCGGTTACGTTCACTAATTTTGGTGAAAGGGTATCGATAAACTACAAGCTGAGATCGATCAATAATGTGTGGAAGATCGACGACATTATGTACTCACCAAAGGATGGGCTTGCAGCTTGGCTCAAAGAACGAATCGGCGCTTCAACCAAAGCAAAAGCAAGCCCCGGCGAATTCGAAGGAAGATACAATGTCGGTGATACGACCTGCACGGTCGAATTCAAAAACAAAGGCTATGCCGTCCGCTGGGCAAAAGGCAGCGGCGAAGAATACTTCTCATTTATGGGCGGAACCACATTTGCGTCTTCGACTGTTGAATCAGAAGCCAATAGATTTGTTTTCGACGATGAAAATTATAACTTCGGTACCTTTTTCCGCGCCGACGGAAAGACCTTTCCAGTTTCGCGTTCGCGATAATTACTCCCATTCGATCGTGCCGGGCGGTTTTGAGGTAATGTCGTAAACGACGCGGTTTACGCCGCGGACCTCCGACGTAATGCGTGACGAGACGGCCGCAAGAAGATCGTGCGAGAGGCGTGCCCAATCGGCGGTCATACCGTCAGTCGATGTAACTGCTCGAAGTGCAACGGTCTTTTCATACGTTCGAAAATCGCCCATAACACCGACCGACTGTATTGGAAGCAACACCGCAAATGCTTGCCACACATCCTCATATAAATCGAAATTGTGTAACTCTTCGATAAAGATCTTATCTGCTTTTTGCAGCAGCTCTACCTTTTCCGGCGTGATGTCGCCGAGAATGCGAACACCAAGACCCGGTCCGGGAAACGGATGTCGCCCTAAGATCTCTTCAGGGATACCGAGGTCTTTCCCGATCAGCCGCACTTCGTCTTTGAACAATTCACGAAGCGGTTCGATCAGCTTCAGGTTCATCTTTTCCGGCAGCCCGCCGACATTGTGATGCGTTTTTATCGTAACGGATGCTCCGCGAACCGAAACAGATTCGATAACGTCGGGATAAAGAGTGCCCTGCACGAGCCAGTTCGCGTCCTTGATCTTGTCGGCTTCTGCCTGAAATACGTCAATGAATTTCGCTCCGATAGCTTTGCGCTTCTTCTCCGGATCGCTGACGCCTTCGAGCACCATATAGAAATCCTGCGATGCGTCCACGCCGATCACGTTCAGGTGAAGATTGTCTTTGTAAACCTGCAGCGTGTCTTCGAATTCGCGGTATCGCAACAGGCCGTTGTTGACGAAAATACACGTTTGGCGGTCGCCGATAGCTTCGTGGACAAGCACCGCCGCAACGGTCGAATCAACACCGCCGGACAGTCCGCAGATCACGCGGTCGGTCTCGCCGACGATCGCACGTATTTTTTCTATTTCTTCCTTTATGAAACCAGACGGTGTCCAGTCGCCCGAGCAGCCGCAAATATTGAAGAGAAAATTCCGCAAAATCTCTTTGCCGAGCGGCGTATGGGAAACCTCCGGATGAAACTGTACACAATAGATCCTGCGCTCGTCATTTTCCATCGCAGTTACGACATCACCCGTAGTCGCGGTCTTATGAAATCCCGGCGGCAGATCGGTTACGTGGTCCCCGTGGCTCATCCAAACGTCCAGATCAAAGGGCAATTCATCAAACAGCCGGGTTTTGCCGCTAAGTACCTTTAGCTTGGCGTGTCCGTATTCTCGGCGTGCGGCCGGTGCGCTCTTGCCGCCAAGATCGATCGCAACAAGCTGCATTCCGTAGCATATGCCCAGGATCGGTGTATTTACCTTGTCGTAGAATCTTTCTTCAACGCGCGGCGCATCTTCGTCAGTAACAGATGATGGCCCGCCCGATAGAATGACGCCTTTGGGACGCTTTGCGGCGATGGCGTCAGCCGACAGATGAAATGGATGTATCTCGCAGTAAACACCCTGTTCGCGAACACGCCGTGCGATCAGCTGAGTATATTGCGAGCCAAAGTCGAGGATCAATATTGTTTCGTGCTGCAAAATTTCGCTCCGGTTCGTAGGTAAAGAGCGATTATACGTTAAAGCCGGAACCGTTTGAAAAACCGCGGATGCGATCAACAATTGCCGCCGTGTTTCTTGGTGAATTTATATGCATCAGCGATGATCTTTTCGAGCACGCCGAGATCCACGTCATCGAGCTTGTTGATATAAAGACACGACACGCTGGTCTTATGCTTACCAAGTTTGGCAAGAAGCTCGGGCTGTTTTGGCGATCGGCAGATCACGTACAGCGTCAGATTTTGCTTCCGAGGCGAGAAAGCCACCGTCATCCAATCCATTTCGCGGCCGTCCGGGTATCGATAGATGCTATCACCAAAACCGATGATCGCCGGGCCCCACATCTTAGGCTCCTCGCCCGTGACGCATTTGAACATCTCAAGAAGCGAATAACCGTCCTGCCGGCGCCTTTCATTCTCAATAGAATCAAGAAATTCGTTAACGCTTGCTTCAGTTTTCTTTGTTTGCAATTCGTTTTTCGCCATAGATCAGGTAGTTTCCATTTGTTCTTTCAGAAAGTCTTTTACGACCATTGTCGCTTTGCAGTCGTCCTCATTGTATTCAAGTACACGGTCAAGAAAAGCCACGTCGCCGGTATTCAGAAAATCGTTGTACCACTGAATGGAAAGGGCCCCTGACGGCGTTTCATCGCGCCAGTTGAATCCAAGATACTGGGCAATAGACTTGATGCCATAGCTGCCAAGCGGCCATTCGGTGTTCTTCGATACGACATCATAAAGATCTATGCAGTTTGGGTGGGCAAATATCGCTTCGAGTTCGTCTTCGGCTATGACGTCGGGAAACTTTTTCCTCAGCCTGCGGTAGCAGGTTCTTTCATACGGAGAGTAATAATAGATGGCCGTATCTGCCGGTTCGTAAGAATGAATGAAATCGAGAGCCTCTTCAAAAACGCGCCGCTCGGCCTCCGGTGAAGCCTCGCGTGCGGTAAAATGGACGAAGCGCTCTCCAGCCTGATCACGCACCCAAAATCCGTGCAGGTAAACCAGGTCCTGTGTGGGGTCAGACTCAAGATCAAAGAACAACTCGTTCGACACCCCAGGGAAATCAAAGCGTGAACGCATCATCGGCTTCCCGTTTTCTTTAAGCAGCCGGGCCCGAATGACAAGTTTTTCAAGCGTTGAAGAGCCGATCCCTTTTAGAAACTCTCTATCAGTCTTCTTTCTTTCGGCAAGGTGCCCAACGTCGAGCCTCAAGACATCCTCGACCCGTGTCGTTCCGAGATCACGGCGGAAGGCATCGCGAACGGCGCGGCCAATACAGAAAAGCTGCGTCAGGTCATCGTTCTCTAAGACCCATTTCTTACACGAACCCTTCCAACCGCAATCGCCGCAGGATGAACAATTGGCAGGATCGTTCTGCGCTTCATTCTTTATCAGTGCAACGGCGTCTTTCCGCAAACGCTCATAAAGCTGAAAGAACGTTTCGGGCGTGCGCGGACCCTGCGGAGCGTCAAGTAGGTATTCGACACGCTCCCCGGTAGCATCTATGACGTAGCCTTTTTTCGAGCTGTGCAATCCGCGCCGCATCAGAATCTCGCAGTATAGGGCAAGCTGAACAGCATAGTGCTTTTTGGGCTTGCCGTTCGCATCATCATCTGAGCCGGTCTCCGCCGAACCAGATTTGATATCGATCGGGAGATACTCGCTCCCGTCCCAATACAAAAGATCTGGTATGCCAAACAGATCACCGTGCGCCAGAATGCCCTGATAGATATACTTGGCTCGATCTGAGAGCGCGGAGTTTGTCATTGCGATCCTCTCTTCCTGCGTTCCCGTACTGCAATCGACATAGGCATCGGCGAAATTCGCGATGATATCGGCTTCATGCTGAACACCGCGCTCCCATAACAGTTTCAGAAAGGGGTTGTCCTGCTCTACGAATTCTGCTCGAGGGCCGTTGGCGTCGCGCCAGACCTTATGCGGGCAGCGAAGATGATCATAAAGGATCGATGGAGTGATTACGGCCAGGAGTTTTCCTCAACGAAAGCAAATTTCGGGTATTTTAAGGCAACCTTTGCCGCAGACAAAGCACGGGCAGAAAACTTGACAATAATGGCCTAAATTCCTAATCTTTAAGTTCGCCGAGAGGCGAGCGATATTCCGCAGTAGCTCAATGGCAGAGCATTCGGCTGTTAACCGAAGGGTTGTAGGTTCGAGCCCTACCTGCGGAGCCAGTTTCTGGGAAGGGCGCTTTGACAAAAGCGCCCTTTCTTTTTTCACAAGGCCGATGTTCGTTGTTTACATCCGCAGAATCCCGAGGGTCGGTTTTACATCGGTCACACAGAAGACCTCGAAAAACACAGCGCACCACAACCGAACCGATTCTTTTGACGGTCATTTCACCCACACGAACGGGCCATGGCAGATAGTGTGGAGCGAGCCGCCGTATCCGCGGGCTTCCGTTCGGGCGCGCATATATTCATCGGCCTTGGCGGCTACGTCAGCGGTCTGGGCGCCGGCTGCGCCGCCGATGAACAAACAAAGAGCAATAATGGCAAAGGTTTTATTTTAGCGATGTTCATTAGCATGTCCTACGAGAAGTACGCTTCTCTGTTCCGGAAAAGTTATCTTTTCTCTTTCCGATAGCAGCTTTCCGCTCCGCCGTCATTGATGCAGAGAAGTTCCGCCCCGTACTCATCCGTTCTCAGTTCAAACTCCACAGCCTTGCGGGTCGGCACTTTTGTCTGCTGACGGTTACTGTTCGGCGAGCATGAGTTGCCGTTTCGCCAAAAGTCGCGCGAAGGGGTCAGGAGTATCGTATTGCCGTCAACCCGGTATTTGCCGGTTATCTGATTGAACAGTGTCGTCGTGCAGTTATACATCGTCGATTCCATATAGCCGCCGAATTCATAGCTTCCGTTCGCCAAAAACTTGTATGTAAAGACGCTGCTCCGGCCCGGTTTGGTGGCACCAGTAACGCGGTTCTGGTATTCGATCACACCAACACTGCCGTTTTTCCATTCGCCGACAATTTCGGGGTTCTGGCCAAAAGTAATCTCCTAAACTCCTAGTTTCAGACCTGTGATCTCAAATTTGAAATTACTATCCTAACTACTTGCCCCCTTAACTTTTGCGATGATCTCCTCAGCAACATTGCGTGGAGCTTCGGCGTAACGCTCGAAATGCATACTGGATGTTGCGCGCCCTTGAGTGGCCGAACGCAAGTCAGTCGTGTAACCAAACATTTCGGATAGCGGAACAAATGCCGTAACCACCGACACATTTCCCGGACGCGGCTCCATTTTTTCGATCTGTCCACGACGGCGGTTAAGATCACCATTGACCGCACCCATATACTCTTCGGGTGTTACGACCTCAACCTTCATTATTGGCTCGAGCAAGATCGGCTTTGCCTTCTTTACCGCATCCTGGAAAGCCAAGCTTCCCGCGATGTGGAACGAACGTTCGTCCGAATCGACCTCGTGATATGATCCAAAGACCAGTTTTGCCTTGATATCAACAAGCTCGTATCCCGCAAGGAATCCACGACGCATCGCATCCTGAATCCCCTCCGAAACTGGCTTAATGAACTGACGCGGGATAGCACCGCCCGTGATAAGGTCTTCAAAAACGAAGCCCTCACCCGGTGCTGGCTCGATCTCAAGCTCAACATGTCCGAACTGGCCGCGGCCTCCGGACTGTTTCTTGAAGATCTCTTTACCGGGAGCCGGGGCCGTTATCGTCTCACGATAAGCAACCTGCGGCTTACCAACATTCGCCTCAACGCCGAACTCCCGTTTCATACGATCCACGATGATCTCAAGATGGAGCTCTCCCATCCCGGCGATGATCGTTTGTCCCGTCTCGTGATCAGTAGAAACTTGGAAAGAAGGGTCTTCCTGCGCAAGGCGATTAAGAGCTACGCCCATCTTGTCCTGATCGGCACGGGTCTTCGGCTCTACAGCCACACGGACAACCGGATCCGGAAACTCCATTGATTCCAGAATGATCTGTTTAGTCTCATCCGAAATAGTGTCGCCGGTCGTAACATTCTTCATTCCACCGATAGCAACTATCTCGCCGGCGCTTGCCTTTTCAAGGTCCTCGCGCTTGTTAGCGTGCATCAGCATCAACCGGCCGACGCGCTCTTTTGAATTCTTGATGGTGTTGTAAACGTATGAACCGGAAGTGACGGTGCCGGAGTAAATGCGGACGAATGCGAGCTGCCCGAGGTGCTTGTCAGCCATCAGCTTGAACACAAGCCCCGAGAACGGCTCCTTCGGATCGGCCGCTCTGGTCTCAACCGCATCGGTTTTCGGGTTTGTCCCTTCAACCGCAGGGATATCGAGTGGGCTCGGCAAATAATCAACCACCGCATCGAGCAGTGTCTGAACACCCTTATTCTTGAATGCCGAACCTGTAACTACGGGAACGATCTTTAGTGCGATAGTACCCTTCCGGAGAGCCTTTCGTATCTCATCTTCAGATATCTCTTCGCCTTCCAGATATTTGACCATCAGGTCGTCATCTATTGCAGATACTGCCTCGACCAGCTTTTCACGCCATTCCTGAGCCTTATCAACAAGATCGGCAGGAATATCTACGGTCTCAAATTGGGCCCCCTTAGTCTCGTCTTTCCAGACAAGTCCTTTCATTGCAATAAGATCGACGACCCCTTTAAGCTGATCCTCTTCACCGATCGGTATCTGGAGGGCAACTGCGTTCGCACCAAGCCTGTTCAATATTGAATTGAAACTCCTTTCAAACGACGCTCCGGCACGGTCTAGCTTGTTGATAAAGCATATCCGCGGCACGCCGTATTTATCGGCCTGACGCCATACGGTCTCAGACTGCGGCTCAACACCCGCAACACCGTCAAAAACCGCAACGGCCCCGTCAAGTACACGAAGTGAACGTTCAACTTCCATCGTGAAATCGACGTGGCCGGGCGTATCAATTATGTTGATGCGGTGTTCGACGTTATTACGCTTCCAGAAACATGTGGTGGCAGCAGAGGTGATGGTGATACCGCGCTCTTGTTCCTGCTCCATCCAGTCCATCGTTGCAGTGCCTTCATGCACTTCGCCGATCTTGTGCGAAACACCGGTATAGAACAGCACGCGCTCTGTCGTCGTGGTCTTGCCCGCGTCGATGTGAGCCATGATGCCGATGTTTCTGTATTTGTCTAAACTAATATTCGACATAAAACCTGGTCTTTGGCTTTCGGTCATCGCCACTCGAACAGCAAGAGCGAATGACCCAAGACCGTCTTAAAACCTATAATGAGCGAACGCCTTGTTCGCCTCTGCCATACGATGGACGTCGTCCTTCTTTTTGACTGCTCCGCCGCGTCCCGATGTTGAATCCAGCAACTCGCCGACAAGGCGATCGGTCATTGTTTTCTCGCTCCTGCTGCGAGCGTTACCAACGATCCACCTGATCGCCAGCGTATTCCTGCGATCCTTACTGACCTCAAGCGGCACCTGATAAGTCGCGCCGCCGATACGCCGTGACTTCACTTCGAGCGTCGGGGCAACGGCTTCGACCGCCTTTTTGAAAACTTTAAGCGGCTCTTCACCGGTCTTTTCGGCGATCTTGTCCATAGCACTATAAAAGATGGACTCGGCGACCGACTTTTTACCTTGCCACATCAGCCCGTTGATAAACTTAGTTACCAGCGTGCTTCCGTAGATCGGATCCGGTAATATCTCTCGTTTTTCTGCAACTCTTCTTCGTGCCATATCTTTCGATCTTTGAACTCACGTAAAAAATCTGAGCTCTGCGTTCTGACCAATTTATTTCGCCCCTTTCGGCCTCTTTGCCCCGTATTTTGAGCGTCCCTGATTCCTGTTCGCCACGCCTGAAGCATCGAGCGTACCGCGAATGACATGATATCGAACACCCGGCAAGTCTTTCACACGGCCGCCGCGGATCAACACTATAGAGTGCTCCTGCAGGTTGTGGCCGATACCCGGAATGTATGTCGTTACCTCGATCTGATTCGTCAAGCGCACACGCGCCACCTTACGAAGAGCCGAATTCGGCTTTTTCGGTGTTTGCGTATAAACACGCGTGCAGACGCCGCGTTTCTGCGGATTAGACTGCAGTGCAGGGCTGGCCGTTTTATATTTGACTTGTTCGCGGCCCTTTCGAACCAATTGATTTATTGTCGGCATAATCTCAATCCGCGGCATCTCTAAATTCCGCGTCCCTATTTAAAAGGCAAAAGGAAACTCTTACCTGACTCTTGCTCGGAACCTGTCCGGCAGTTAGCTCAAGCAGCAATCTTGCTGAATGAATTTGCGATAGTTATGTATCCAAAGAAAGCTTTTCTTTGCTGTAGCGTGGTAGATGAAGAAACCTTTTGGCAATTTCAATGCATCGGCATTAAATTACACAGGGCGTTTTGTATTCTCCGGGCACCGTTGGTTCGATGCCCTTTACGCTACAATTACTGATTCAGCTTTCAAACCTCTGTTAGTGAAGCCGTTACCAAACTTCATAAAACAGCCAGACCGCAAAAGTCCGAAACTAAAGATAGTATGATTTTGCATTTTCTGTGTCAAGTAAAGATCGTGAGTTATCAGGATATTTCCCAAATTCTCTCACCCAGCCAGTGAAATAGCCTTCGCTGTTTCCGCATATGGAGGATTTCCGCATATACTCGGAAATAGTTATCCCAATGAGAGAGAAAGTAAGAGTAGCAAGCGGACAGGGGTTTTGGGGCGATCTTTTGACGGCTCCGGTCGATCAGGTTCGCAATGGGCCAATAGATTATCTGATGCTGGATTATCTGGCCGAAGTTACGATGTCGATCGTCCAAAAACAGCGGCAGCGCGATCCGAATGCAGGCTATGCGCGAGACTTCGTTTCGCTTATGCGCGAGATATTACCGGATTGTATCGAGAAAAATATCAAAGTAGTTTCGAACGCAGGCGGTGTAAATGTTAAAGGCTGCGCGGCCGCCATAAAGGATATTGCCTCTGAACTCGGATTTTCCGGCAAACTAAAGATAGGGGTCATTACCGGTGACGACATACTCGGACGACTTGACGAATTTATCAGCAATGGCGTCGAGATCAAGAATATGGACACCGGCGAATCGCTGGCTGCGATCCGCGATAAAGTCCAATCTGCGAATGTTTATCTCGGCGCAGCAGGTTTGGTAGAGGCTCTTGGAAAGGGAGCCCAGATCGTGGTAGGCGGACGGCTTACAGACACCGGTCTTACTTTGGCCCCGCTGATGCACGAATTCGGCTGGAAATTTGATCAATGGGATATGCTGTCCGCAGGCACGATCGCAGGCCATATTATTGAATGCGGTGCGCAATCCAGCGGTGGTAATTGTCAATATGATTGGGAAAACATTCCTGACCTTGCCAACGTCGGTTTCCCTATTGTCGAAGCTTCCCCCGACGGCAGCTTCATCATCACCAAGCACGATAGTACCGGCGGCCGTATCAATATTCAGTCGATCAAAGAGCAACTTCTCTACGAAATGGGCGATCCGCACGAGTATATAACTCCTGACGTAATAGCCGATTTCACAACGATTCAGCTTGAGGAAGCCGGTGAGAACCGTGTTCGAGTTCACGGGATAAAGGGTAAACCAAACACTGAATTTTATAAGGTCTCTGTTGCTTACTCCGGCGGGTGGAAAGCGGTTGGCACCCTTGTTTATTCCTGGCCCGACGCCTTCAAAAAGGCCAAGGCAGCAGAGCTCATCTTACGTGAGCGATTAGATCGGCTGGGTCTAAGATTCGATGTTATCCTTACTGAATTCGTCGGAGTAAATGCCACACACGGTCATCTGGCTGGAGAGCCTTCGGCGGACATCCCTGAGGTACAATTGCGCATCGGTGTTCGGGGCCAGAGTAAGGCCGATGTTGAACGCTTTACCAAAGAGATCGCCCCTTTGATCTTGACCGGCCCCCCAGCCGTAACCGGCTTTGCCGGCGGACGGCCAAAGGTCGAAGAAATAATGGCATACTTCCCGGCCTTGATACCAAAACACCTGATCGAAACAAAAGTAGAGATCGTCGATACATAGGTCGTTCGTGTCCAAAGATACTGGTGGCGCGATAGGTCCTCAGACGAGAATGGTCAGGACATCCGATGGTATTTTTAGTTCCTGCCTTTTTCTTGAATGCTTTACGTCTTGAACTTAAAGGTATAAAGTCTTTTCTTTACGTTTCAGTATTTCCAAAATGGAATCTTAGAGTCCCAGAACTGATCGGAATTGTTTTTGCGGATACACCCCTTAGCCTGACTGCATCCTATTTTGAATATGACAATACCCCACCCCAGCCGGGCGTGATCAACAATCAGGTCAGGCAATTCGGCACTCCCGGTGTTGACTTAGCTTTTGGAACGGCGGCTGATACATTTGGCAATGGCTTTTTATCTGGAGCAACCACAGGGGCTTTAGCAGGCCCCAATCAAGGCTCTTACGATGCTTGGATTGCGAAGTATGATGGAAATGGCAACCGTAGCTGGATTCGTCAGTTGGGGACTCCACAGCAAGATGTTGCAACCAGAGTCGCAACGGATTCACTCGGAAATTCCTACGTAACAGGATTTACGCTTGGAAACTTAGGCGGACAGAACGCCGGTTTAGAGGATGGATTCTTGGCAAAATACAGCCCTAGCGGTGATCTCCTTTGGGTTCGCCAGTATGGAACAGCATCGCTAGATAACAGCCTAGATGTTGCAGTGGATCGTTCCAGCAATAGTGTTTATGTGACTGGGTTCACCATCGGGGCACTGGGTGGTCCCAATGCTTCGCCAATCCCCGTTACCGATGATTCCTATATTGCCAAGTTTGATAGTAATGGCAATGTGGTCTGGATTCGCCAATTTGGTACAACCGCCTTTGATGAAGCATACAGCGTTACAACCGATCAACAGGGCAATGTGTTTGCAACTGGCTGGACACAGGGCAATCTAGGCGGAACCAATGCCGGTCTTTATGATATTTGGCTGACTAAATACGATAGTGCCGGAAATCGCCAATGGATTCGTCAATTTGGGACACCTGAGTATGAGTTTCCCTGGAAGGCTGTTGTCGATGGGGAAAATAATGTCTATGTTACAGGTTGGACGCTAGGTAGATTGGGAAGTAATAGCTTTGGTTCATATGATGCGTTTCTCGCCAAATATGACAATAACGGTAACCGGATTTGGATCAAACAGTTCGGTACAGCTGGTGACGATGCCGCTTTTGGCTTATCGGTCGATAGCTCAAACAACCTATTTGTGGCTGGTTTTACAGATAGAAGCTTTGGTGGAACCAATGCCGGTCAAGAAGATGCCTGGTATGCGAAGTTTGACAAGAACGGCAATCAACTTTGGGTGAAGCAGTTTGGTAGCCCTGACATCGACCGTGCCAGAGGCGGCATAGCCGTCAATAATCAGGGTAAGATTTTTGTTAGTGGGCTGACTGAAGGGGTGCTAGGAGGGCCAAATGCAAGATCATTTGACGCCTTTCTTCTGATTGACCAAGACACCAACAGTGCTTCACCTGCTCGTACTACCGCCACTAGAGCCGCACAGTTGGCTGGCCGCGACCCAGTATCAGGTATTCAAAATGGATCTCCTCTGACTGGTTCTAGCGTCAATCAAACCATCCAAGCTGTAAAACAAAATATAGCATCTAGCCGTAGCCAGGCCATTGGCACCGCAAATTCCTTCCTGACAGCAGCAGGGTTTCTTCCATCTACACAAAATATTGTCAGTGGCTTATTAGGGCAGCAAAACAATCATTCACCACTTGGGTTAGATATCAATTCATTCGTACCTGCTCTCTCGACGCAGCCATTTGCCGCTAACGCGCTTTAGAGGAATATTACGTTTTACTATTTGGCGATTGTGAGGAGTTCGCTTCAAAGTAAATTCCTCACATTGTTTGCTTAATTAAAAGCCGCAATCCGAATGCTGCCATTTACTATGCACTGGCAGGCTAAACGGGCATCCACATGATTAGGTGCAAGCACATCTAGTAGTTCTCTCTCGGCAGGTGTAACAGGTGATAAATTCTCTAAACCGCTTGATATTCTAATTAAACAAGTTCCACAGGCAGCTTCGCGGCAACCAAAGAAAATTGGCGTTGGATGGTCATCGCAAATCTGCATCAGACTGCAATGAGGTTTGCTTTGAATTGTGATCTCTTGCTCCTCAAAGCAAATGTCTATACAATTCATTGTTAATTACCTCAAGGTACTTTCAGCGTGTGAGTCAAGCTACAATGATTGCGTTAACTTCTTAAAATCTCGAATATTATTTGAAATAGCCTGTTCGATTGCTCCACCTGCCGCCATTCGGTGCATCTCTCGATTACTCGGCCAAAGGTAGTCAAGGCCATCGAGAAATTTTTGAATGTCTCTCTGTAGATGTTGATGGTATTTAGCTGATACATGAAAGCCGTCATGCTCTTGGCAGAAGCATTTCTGCATCCACTCCAGGGCTTCTGTTTGGTCCATACTGAAAAGACGAGAGCGCAGCAATTTATAAATCCAGCTCATAATAAAATCACCATCACCTGCTGTTGCACCAGGTATAACGCCAGATAGGCTTTTCAACACATTGTGCTGAAGCATATGAATCATTAAATTAGCGATGAACTTCTCGTAGGCAGAGGGTTGAGGAAAATCCTTATAGATCTCATGGGAAATCAATTGGGATGTTGTAGTATGGAAAGACTCATCTAGGAGATGATAACGAGAAACCGCTGTTGGAGCCGGAATGAATTCTCCCTTCTGTTCAAGTTGCTTAAAGTACTGTGAGTACGAGTATTCTTTGTTCTTAAGATGCAGATTGCCGACACCACGGGCCGCATAGTATTGACTGGCTAGAAAAGGAGAGTCACTCAGGTTGATCTTGAGAAGATTCATAATTAGCGGCTGGGCTGCTCGGCCTGCAATTCCTTTATGAATTGCTTGATCTTTCCCAATCCGATTACCTTTAGCAGGTAATGTATGGTAAAAAACTGGTTCATCTAGCAGTGCCTTCTCAGTTATATATCCAATCGTATGAAACGCATCAACATGATACCGCTCCTGCGATGTTTCTACATCCAGAGTATGGCAGAGCACCCCGTACTCACTAAATGGAAAGAACGCATTAGAGGTAATTTGATTGAATAGTATGGTGTTTGCTTCGGTTGCGGCAGTTGCATAATAGAACTGGACCCAGTAGAGATGATTCAATGCTTTCTTCTGAGCAACGGAAGCCTGCTGATACAATGGACTTCCGTATAAAATTGAAAGCTCCGGATTGCTCCAATAATATTCTGAATTGCTTTCATAATCGAAAGCTTTATAAAGCTCCTCCATGCGTTCCGTGTAATCGGACTCAAGATTGCGCCTGTAGTTCAACTCCATTAACTTCAAATTCTTATGGCCGTAATTGACTCCATTATTTAAGTTAGAGGGTTGAACGACCTTTTTTTCAAGCGGTTTGTGAGTCTTTAGCATTGTGTTTGTAAGGTTTTCTTAGATGATTTGTGGGTAAAAAAAGCTTTTGTATCAAACCGAGCGAAACAGGTGGATCTGCTTGAACAGCCAAGTCAGACTTGGGCGCTTATAGGGAGCTAACTTCACTGCAACTTGTTGACCCGAACCTGGTGGCATCCCAAGATAAATTGGTTTTCGTGGTGTCAGACCTGCTTCTCTCTGCCATTTAGCAATATCCTCATAGGTCCAGCTACCCGCATCGCTTGTCATAGCAAAAAATAAATCCCACAGGCGTCCCGGCTGATCATTTGCATTCAGGGGGAGAATTGAACCTTGCACAACAAGGTAACCACCAGGGCGAAGTGCTCGTTTGAGGCGATGGAACAATTCCCGATTGGTATCAGCGTCAAAGTGGTGAATGACATTGGAAATCAAAATCAGATCGTAGGTTTCAACACCAAAGTCTTCAGTTAATGCGTTGCCTGCTTTATAAACAACTCGATCACCCATTCCCTCTTCAGCTAGTATTGGTGAAGCATACTCGATAGCCTCCGGTAATTCTAAGATTGTTGCCTGAAGGCTAGGATAACGACGACATAGCATAACGGAATAAAAGCCGTGAGCACCACCAATATCTAGCATTTTGCGAGCACCTGGCGGTACCGGCGTGCAGCGTGCCACCCTTGCACCCGAAATGCTAGCTAGCGATCGCATTCCCATCTGATATTGTTCCCACTGTTGATCTGACATTTCCTGATGGATTTGTACAGCCTTTCCGGTGCGAACAAAGTCTTCCAGTTGATTAAGCCAATCCCAGGCCAACGAGCGACCAACCACATAATTGCGTAAGGAATGATTAGTATTCAACAGCCACCTGCGAGCAACAATGCCTAATCGATAGCATTCTTTGTCCTTCTTAAGATAGCCAGAATAAGCCAACGCATTCAGCAGCTTTCGCAATGGTTCTGGATGAAGGTTACAGTGAGCTGCAATCTCGTCTATTGTCAAAGGAGAGGATGAAAGTGCATCAAACACCCCAAGTTGAACTGCTACTTGAATCGCCCTGACAAAGATCATACTTGCCTGAGTATCCAAAATGGGTCTTGGCACATAGCCAACTTTTAAGGCTATTGATTCAAGGAGATTTTCTGGAGTAGCACCAACCTTCATTGCGTTATCCTCTGTCCTACAATCAATTTATGTTAGACACAAGTTCTTCTGGTTCAATTTTTAGACCATAGGCTGCGAAAACAAAATCCAAATCGTTGGCAATCTGCTGCTTAGTTAAACCAAACTGTTCAATATCCATAACAGCATGAGTCCGTCGATAACTACCCTGTAGTTTAGATTGTTCTAGTACGGCATTTTGTAACTTCCTACTGCAACTAAGACCTGTAAATGCAACAATGTTCTCAAATGTCCCATATAGGTCAGAATGCAATGAATCATATCGAACTACCATAATCCGATCGGCTGGAATATCCTGATCTTTTTGGCACTGGTAGAAATAGCGATAGAGATCAACATTGTAACAATATCTACGCTGATAATAGCGCATTAATTTGGCAGTTGGAATAGTTTCGATACCCCATTGATTATCAAAAATATTGCGATGAAGCGAGAGATGAGATGGAATAGTTTCATAGGGTGAACGTACTAAATAGACAAATTTGGCATCGGGAAACTCTTCCATTAGGGTTTTGATGCGGTGGATCGAGTAATTGGGTTTAGCAATGATTTGAGATTTTCCAGTATAGAGAATCTGGCGTTGTAAACAAGCTTTGAAGAATTTGACAGAATTTTTGCGACGAGCAACAGGCTGCTGATCGTGAAAGCGGATTTCAGGATGCTCCTGATCGTCAAATCCTAAGGGTGTAGCAAACAAAGCAAACTGAGTATCGAGCTTGTGTAAAAACAATAGGACCGGCTAAGATCCGAGCCGATGGGTTCGTTGGAATTTCCAAGAAGGTAAAGGGCGTCCGTCTCGCCTTTTACCTTTTTCGTTGTATCAGAATGCTTTTTCGCCTAACCGATGTCAGAAAGTCATATGGAGGGAGAGAGATCCTTCGAGGAGCGTCGTTCCAGGTTAATCCGGGCGAACGGATCGGTCTTGTTGGAAGAAATGGGGCCGGGAAAACGACCATATTCAAGATCTTGACCGGTGCAGAAAGTATAGATTCAGGCGAGGTTGTGAGAATAAATGGTCTGCGGCTTGGGCTTCTCGATCAGCACGTCGATTTCGGAACGGGCGAAAATGTACATACATCTGCACTCTCAGCGTTTAAGGAGATCCATGATATCGAAGCCGAAATGCGCAGCCTTGAGAAGCAGATGGAGACTGATCATTCAAAGCATATACTCGATCGCTACGCTGACCTTCAAATCGCGTTTGAACAATCCGATGGATTTACTTATGCCGCAAAAGCTGAGTCGATCCTTTTGGGGTTAGGCTTCGAAAGGAAACACTGGTCGCTTGATACCGGAATTCTTTCCGGAGGGCAAAAGAACCGATTGGGAATGGCTCGGTTGCTTTTGTCCGGGGCTGATGTATTGCTTCTGGATGAGCCAACAAACCATCTCGACGTTGATGCCGTGGAATGGCTTGAGGAGTTCTTGCAGACTTATGACGGGGCTTACGTTGTAATAAGCCATGATCGCTATTTTCTCGACCGTACGACCGACCGCATAGTCGAGCTTGAGAACGGAAAGGCGGTCAATTACAAAGGAAACTATTCCAAGTATGTTGTTGAGCGTGAGATCAGGCGCGAACAGCAAATGCGGGAATACGAAAACCAGCGATCGCTTATCGAAAAAACAGAAGAATTCATCCGGCGCAATATTGAGGGGCAAAAGACGAAGCAGGCGAAATCTCGCAGGAATATGCTCGAACGCCTGGAGCGTGTAGAAGCAGTTTCTGCTGAGAAGCACGGCGGCAGTTTCGGATTAAAACAGGTCGAGCGGACCGGGAATAACGTCCTTGTGCTCGAGGATCTATCTGTTGGCTACGGCGAAAGGATCCTAGCGTCGAATATTAATATCTCAGTTCATCGAGGCGAAGTACTGGGCATTATAGGTGCAAATGGAACCGGAAAAACAACTTTACTGAAAACCTTACTTGGGCAGATCAGGGAGGTGACGGGTGAGGTTCGTTGGGGGACGAAGGTAAACATCGGATATTATGCGCAGAATCTTGACGAACTTTATCAGGCAAATGAGGTGATCCAGGAACTTCGCCGCGTTGCTCCCAACGCCGATAATGGAGACCTTCGCTCCTTCCTTGCCCGATTTTTGTTTTTTGGTGACGATGTTTTCAAGCGTGTTGGCGACCTCTCCGGCGGTGAGAAAGGAAGGCTAGCGTTGGCTAAACTTATCTATTCTCGCAAGAATGTTCTGATACTTGATGAGCCGACAAACCATCTTGACATACCAGCGCGCGAAGCTCTGGAGGACGCATTAGCCGAGTATGACGGCACAATAATCACTGTTAGCCATGATCGGTTTTTTCTCGACAAGATCTCTACGCAAATACTCTCATTCGAGAAGGACGGAAAGATTGAGAATTATCCAGGCAATTATACGGATTTCCACACTTGGAGAAATGCACGGCGGCGCGAAGTCGATCCAAGGACCGATGATCGGCTGAACGAAACAATTGAAGACGTCGTTTTCGATGCCACAGCGAAAGGGTTAAGTAAGAATCAGCGAGAGCGACTGGAGAGACAGATTTCTGCAATTGAAGAAAAGATCGCAAAAGCCGAAAGTCTTGCCGCCGAGATCTCTGAAAAAATGGCCGATCCTAAACTCGTTGCTGATTACACGTTATTCGAAAAGGTAACGCGCGAGTATCGCGAAAATGAGAAGCAGATCAAGAGTCTCTATGAAGAATGGGAAATACTTTCAAGTGAGCTGACCTAATACTTTGTTCATGAAAAAAAGAACCGTGCGTAGCCAAGCAGATCGCATCTGATAAGTTCGGCATTCGCTATAGCACCCGAGATATTGAATGAAAGGTCAGTGAACGTACTGCCGGCAAGCTCTGATCTAATGCTGTCGAACTCACTGCTATCACAACGACAAAGCCGCTCGTCGTGTCAACGAAGCCGAAATTGTGAAAATCGTTGGTGTTCATATTGATATTTGCTTGAGTGGAAAGCGACCCATTTGAAACGAAAACTCCGGATAAGCCAATTCCTGGACGAAATGTCCGACGAGAGATGGAATTATTGTTTATGTTATTTATCGAAGCTCTGGTCGGAGTGTTGCTGGAGGGCAAAATGATGATCCCGTTCGCTTCGCAAATGTCCCATTTTGCCTGCCGGAGATCACGTTGTTCGAGACATTGAAATCTTCGTATTGCGGACAAATATGCTGCTCTGTCCTGCATAGCCCGCATTAATCGCCGAAAAGCACTCCGTGCCGCCGTTAGTTATCGTGTTCGCAGTTTTCACGATTGGAATTGGACCGAAGGGGAAGTTGATTTCCTGACAGCGATCGAGCTTGACCCTAACAATTCTCTTGCAAGACAGTGGTACGCCAGTAACTTGATGGTACGTTCAAGGTTCGTCCTGGCGGAAACACAGCTTAAGCGGGCCCTTGATCTTGACCCGATATCGGTCTCTATCCTCGTGGACATCGGTCAACTTTATTATTATCAGCGTCACTATGACATTGCGGAGAAATATCTCTTGCAAGCTATTTCATTGCAGGGAGATCGCCTCGACGTACACGCATTACTAAGAATTAATCGAGCGGCCAAACAAAGAGATGAGCGGCTGGCGAGAGGAGAATCAACGTTTGGTGAAGACGAGATTGCGATGGCTCGTGATTGGGATGATATTATCGCAGCCCTAAAGAGGCAGAACAGTGAAGGCTATGAAGGGATCAGCGAGTATATCAGGCTTGTAGCTGCAAAGGCTGCTAGCAATGGGGACCGAGAGACAGCTCTCGCCAAATTTCGTGAACTGGCAGCCATGCGTAATTTTATGCTTCCATTCCAGATGATGGAGCCGCTTTTTGATCTCGTTCGCGACGATCCGGAATTTAGCGAGATTCGTCGTACTATGAATCTTTAAGGTTGGCGAACACCTCATCAATTTACGATTCAAGCCGATAATTTGGTGCTTCTTTGGTGATGATCACGTCGTGGACGTGTGACTCGCGGAGTCCGGCAGATGTTATCCGGACAAAGCGTGCATTTTTCTGAAGTTCCTCTATCGTGCGGCAGCCTGTGTAGCCCATACCTGCCCGTAAACCTCCTACAAGCTGGGTAACCATGTCCTGGACCGAACCTTTATATGCTACACGGCCCTCGATGCCCTCCGGAACGAACTTAGAATCAGCTTTAGTGAGTTCTTGTGCATAGCGGTCGCTGGAGCCTTTTTTCATCGCACCTATTGAGCCCATTCCCCGATAGGTCTTGAAATTACGGCCCTGAAATAGGATCACCTCGCCCGGAGCTTCTTCAGTGCCTGCAAATAGTGACCCGATCATCACGCTGTCTGCCCCGGCGGCAATTGCTTTTGCAACATCACCTGAAAACTTGATTCCTCCATCTGCGATTATCGGTACTCCCGAACCCTCGGCCGCCTTTACAGCCTCGGCAATTGCCATTATCTGAGGTACACCGGCACCGGTTACGACCCGGGTCGTGCAGATGGAACCCGGCCCGATGCCGATCTTCACAGCATCAACGCCGGCGGAGATAAGTTGTTTTGTACCCTCGGCGGTCGCAACGTTTCCGGCGACAAGCTGAACTTCTGAAAATCGTGATTTTATCGCCTTTATGGCATCGATCACACGGGAGCTGTGTCCGTGGGCGGTGTCGATCACGATCGCGTCCACGCGTGATTGCAGGAGCTCGGCAGCGCGCTCTAGAAAATCTCCCGTGGCCCCAATCGCCGCCGCACAGCGAAGCCTTCCTAGGTTGTCTTTGGCCGCATTTGGGAACTTTATAGCCTTTTGAATGTCCTTGACAGTTATCAATCCTTTGAGATGGCCGTCATCGTCAACAACCAGGAGCTTTTCTATGCGGTGCTTTTGCAGTTTTACTTTTGCCTCGTCCAGTGTGGTGCCGACCGGCACTGTAACCAGCGGCTGCGGGGTCATCACCTCAGATACAGGTATGTCATAGCGGGTCTCGAAACGAAGGTCACGGTTTGTGATGATGCCGACAAGAAAACCATTTTCGTCAATGACGGGAACGCCGCTTATCTTGTAGCGTTCCATTATGTTCAACGCCTCCGATACAAGGGCGTTATCTTGGATCGTTACTGGATCGACGATCATGCCTGATTCACTTCTTTTTACCTTATCAACCTCTTCGGCTTGCTCGTCGATCGTGAAGTTTTTGTGAATTACGCCGATTCCGCCTTGCTGAGCAAGAGCGATCGCGAGAGCTGCCTCGGTAACGGTGTCCATTGCCGATGAGCATAAAGGGATATTTAACTCGATCCCACGCGAGAAGCGAGTTGTTGTATCTACCTCCCCCGGCAGTATTTCAGAATATGCCGGCACTAGTAGAACGTCATCAAATGTCAGGCCCTCTTTGACTGTTTCGATATTCATATCAAGATTGATCAGATCTGTTCCGCAAACAAACAAACGAAAAATGCCCGCACTTCAATGCGGGCACCGGGGAATCAAGTGATCTCCTTTTTGTTATGCTCTTCCAAACGACAGTTTACTAGGTATCTTATATATGATTCAAATTCATTAAGGTCGATTAGTTGGCGCAGCGTTGCCAACGACAATCGGTGTCCGGGTCGGCGACGGGCGCGGCGTTGGCGTCCGTTGAGGCGAAGGCCTAGGTGTTGCGGCCTGACTTTTATTGACATTTGTTTCTGCCGATACCTCCGGACTGCGCAACTGTGTCGGAGTGGCCATTGGCGTTGGCGATTGTGTCGCTGTCTTAATTTCCTCCGGCGGAGCGAAAGTGCCCGACTCCCATATTCTTGCTAAATTACCTTTGTCTAGCGTGATGTTGATAGTGTTGCCGCGAGGCGGCGCAGGAGGCGCAGCAGCAGGCTGACGGGTTAAGGTCTGCGGTGGATATAGCCTTTGATGTGTCGGAGTTCGTGCCGGGACGGTTCCGCGTCGGCTATCGCGTGGGCGAATTTGACCGCGGACAGGCATTCGAGATCCGGTCCGCTCCGAAAGAAACTCCGCCAACCAACGAACTGACCACGCTCGGTTTTTCAACATATGTGGGTGCAGGCAATGACGAGGAGGGCATCGACATATTCGTTGATTCCTCAAATAACGTCTTCGTCGCCGGCAGCACAAGCAGCACAAGCAGCTCTGATGCTTTCCCAACGGTGCCCGGTTCGTATGATACCTCAGGAAGCGGCTGGGACGGATTCATTTTCAAAATGAATCCGACCGGTTCGGGGTTGATCTACTCCACATTTATTGGCGGAAGCGGCACGGAGTTTCTTGCCGACATGAAGGTCGATACCGCCGGAAATGTTTACGTGACCGGGAGAACAAATTCGAGCGATTTCCCGTTCTTTGCCGGATTTGATGCTACCTATAACGGCGGAGCTTTGGATGGGTTCGTGACAAAACTGAATCCTGCCGGTTCGGCTTTGGTATTTTCAACCTATCTTGGCGGCTCGTCAGACGATCGGGCATGGGGCATTGCTATTGATGGATCGGATAACGTATATGTTTCAGGATTCACCTTCAGCAGCAATTTTCCCGTAACCGCCACCGCTTTTGATATGACCGCGAACGGCTCGTGGGATGCTTTTCTGACCAAGTTCAATTCTTCAGGGGCAACATTAGCCTATTCAACATACTTCGGCGGTTCGGGGGGCGAAGACGGAAATGTGAAAGTCGCTGTTGATTCTGCAGGCAATGCTTATATTGCGGGAGCAGGCACGTCAGATTCGCCGAGTTTTCCGGTAACTGCAGGAGTAATTCAGCCCGCAAGAGCCGGATCATATGATCTTTATATTGCAAAGATCGACACTAATGTGAGCGGTCCGTCGGGGTTGATATATTCGACCTTTCTCGGCGGCACAGGTTTTGAGAATACCGGTCCCGGCAAGATCAGAGTGAATGCCGCCGGCGAGGCCCATCTGAACGGCTACACTCAATCGGCCGGTTTCCCGACCACCGCGGGTGCGTACGATACGAGTCATAACGGCGGTGAGGATGCCGTCGTCATCAAACTCAATTCCACCGCAACAGGCCTGCTTTACTCAACTTTCCTCGGCAGCGGCGGCAATGAGCAAAGCTCCGGTCTATTCATAACGCCCACCGGAGAGGTGTTCGTTACCGGATTCACGACATCGCCCGCTTTCCCGGTTACGTCCGGTGCTTACGATACGACGCACGGCGGCAGCGGCGATGTGTTTGTTGCGAAAGTTGATGTTACCGGCACTCTAACGGGCAGTGCTTCTCTGATGTACTCCACTTTTCTCGGTGCAGGCAGCGAGGAGGCGGGCTTCGGGATCTTTGCTACGGCTGCTGAGGTGGCTTACGTGACCGGCTACTCTAGAGGCGCCGACTATCCGACCACCCCTGGTGCCTTCGACACGACGTGGAACGGAGTAAATGATGTTTTTGTTACGAGAATGCAGTTGGCTGCTAGCTCGGCGCAGGTCAGCATTGGAGGAAGAGTTCTCGATGAGAACGGCTACGGCGTGCCGGGGGCGATCGTTACGCTGACGCAAGCCAATGGCACCACACTCACCTACCGCACAAATAGCTTTGGTTATTACCGTTTTCCCGAAATTCCGGCCGGTCAAACGGTAGTCGTCTCGGTGCTTGCAAAAGGCAGGCAATACAATTCCCAGTTCGTTTTGGTCAATGAGGATCTGACTGACCTGAATTTTTTCCCGGTCTCGTCCGGATGAAAGACATTAAGAAATGGTCCCGGTGTTAAGAGTGATGTTGGCCGCGAGGGAACTGGGATTACGGGAGATGGAGTGCAGCGGCGACCACGCTAACTGCGCGCTCAAACAGCGGAAAGACGACAACATATACGCTCGAAAAACGCAATCACCCGCGAACGGCCGACCCAATGCTGATAGTCGATGGGGATGCGTTTGTTACCTACTATCAAAAACGTCCATGGTGACATTCAAGAACAGAGTTTCAAAGTGATTTATTTAGGAGAACTTATGAAAAGGATAATTTGGTTTAGCTTTTTTTTCCCGATATTTCTCTTCGTTGTCTCGGCATTCAATGCGTTCGCTGCAACGCTGACGGTCAATGCATCAGGGAACCCTCTCGCTTGCGACTCAGTGTTGAGTTTTTCTGAGGCGATCCGCATCGGGCTAGGGACCGATATCAATCAGAGCCGTTCCGTTTTGACGAACGGCGAGAGAAATCTGGTATCTGGAGCATCGTTCGCAGCTGCGGGAATTGCATGCGACGGAAGCGCAGGTTGGATTGTGGTCTCCGGCGCCGGAAGAGATTTTGCTGACGATATTCTGATTGCAAATAACAGCGCCACCGCCTCCCCGACGATTTTGGGTCAAAACGACGATATAAATGGGCTGAAGCCAAATGGCACAAAGCTGGTGTTGAATGGCAGTGGGGCCCAGGCAGGGACTCATTGTATTCGGATGAATAATGAGTCGGGCTCACAGATAAGAAATATGGTGCTTGAAAACTGTCCGGGAGCAGCCATCTGGGCGCAGGCTGCGCTCGGCGCAATTTTCGAAGGACTTGAGATACGTAACAACGGCGAGGGAATTAGCCTTGGTTACAACAGCACTGTGAATAAAAACTCCCGAAATGTCAGGATCGGCGGAACAGAGCCTCAACATCGCAACCTTATTTATTCCAACGTAGGTGACGGCATATCAATCTCAGCCGCTCCAAATTCCGATAGATTCCCGGGAATGGGTATAAACATTCTCAACAATTATATTGGTACCCAGACCGGGACCGCTGACAATGGAAATAATGGAAACGGCATCTATTTGAACCATGCTTTTGGAGTGATAATCGGCGATTCAACCGGTGCAACGCGCAACATCATCAGCGGAAACAACAATGACGGCATTAAAATTGTCGGTGAAAAAGCCGTTTCCAATGAGATCTTCGGCAATTTTATCGGTACTGATTCGGGAAGCGGTGCAGCTCTTGGAAATTCGCAAAGCGGTATTGCGCTTTTGGAAGGCGCCGGGTTTGCAGCCGATTTTATCAGCCAAGGTCCGAACCGAATCGGCAAACCGGGTTTTCCAAATGTCATCAGTGCAAATGGCACCTATGGGATCTTTATTGCAAACAACAACACATCGAATAACTGGATCTACAGCAATACGATAGGGGCAAATATCGGTGGAAATATGGATCTGGGCAATAACCTGGACGGCATTTTGGTCGGCGGCGGCACATTTGACAACCGCATCGGCGGCACAGGAACAAGTGAAGGCAACCTGATAGCATTTAACCGGCGCGGGATCTTTTCCGACGGCGGCATGCGGAATTCCTTCCGCCGCAACCGCATTTTTTCCAACGATCAACTTGGCATAGACCTTGCCCCCGTCGGTGTTACACCAAACGACACGGGCGACGGCGACACCGGACCGAACGGTTTGCTGAACTATCCGGTCATCACTTACGTCAACGCGCAAAACAGCATTGTCAATATTCAAGGCACATACAACAGCGCACCGAATCAAACCTACACGCTCGAATTTTTTGGCAATACGGCAGTTGACTCAACCGGCTTCGGCGAAGGCCGAAATTTTCTCGGACAAGTAATCGTTACGACCGATGGAAGCGGAAATGCGAGCTTCAATGCAGAATTTACGGTCAATATCTCAAACACCGGAACTTGGGTAACCGCGACTGCGACCGATTCAAATAACAATACTTCCGAGTTTTCGCAAGCGATGAATATCTGTGCCATTGTTCGTGCAAACCCGGTAGGTTTCATAGCAGCGGCAAGCGGCGGTTCAAGCAGTTTTACGGTTATTCAATCGGTCGGATGCGGCGGTTATACGCCCGTGCCGAATGTTTCGTGGCTGAATGTTACGAGTACGGTTGGCAGCACCGTTAATTTCACCGTAGCGGCTAATTCCGGCGCACAACGCAGCGGCGCGATCGTGGTTAATTACAACAACGGACAATTTGCGACCGCAGTTAATTTCAACGTAACGCAGCTTGCCAACAACTGCACATACGGTATAAGCCCGACAAGCATAACTTTTACGAGCAACGGCGGAACAGGCTCAATCAATTTGACAACTCCCGCCGGCTGCACTTGGACCGCAACAAGCAATGCTCCTTGGGTAACCATTACGGGAGGCTCAAGCGGCTCGGGCAACGGAACAATCAGCTATTCGGTTCAAGCGAATAACGGTCCCGCTCGGAGCGCAACGATCACCGCGGGCGGACAGACATTTACTATAAATCAGGCTTCCGGTTGCACATATTCGCTCGACGCCACAAGCCAAAACTTTTCTGCAAACGGAGGGTTCGGAATATTTACCGTTACCACTTCGAACAGTGCTTGTTCGTGGACGGCAACAAACAATGCCTCTTGGATAACCTTTATCGGCAGTCCAAGCGGTACTGGCACCGGAACAGTGAGCTATGCCGTTCAAACAAACCCTGGTCAGGCAAGAAGTTCTACGATTACGGTTGGCGGTCAAACATTGATAGTTAACCAATCCGGCGCCGCGCCGCAGAATCGTGCCCCGTTCGATTTTGATGGGGACGGGAAGACAGATGTGTCCATCTTCCGGCCTGCGGTAACGGGAGGCGAGTGGTGGTGGAGGCGGTCGTCTGACGGCGGTTTCCCGGCGGTTCCGTTCGGCAATCCGACGGACATCATCGCACCGGGAGATTTCACGGGTGACGGGAAGATGGACCTGACGATCTGGCGGCCTTCGACGGGGTTCTGGTTCATCGTCCGGAGCGAGGACAATTCGTTCTTTGGTTTCCCGTTCGGGGCGAACGGCGACATACCGGCGACGGGAGATTACGATGGCGACGGGAAGGCGGATGCGGCTGTCTATCGTCCATCGGTCGGGCAGTGGTTCATCCAGCGTTCGTCTGACGGGCAGGTCCAGACGGTACAGTTCGGCTTGGCTGGCGATCAGCCCGTGGCGGCCGATTATGACGGGGACGGCAAGACGGATGTCGCCATCTTCCCGCGCCAAGATTGCATCCGGCGTAAGTATTCTTATTCTTGCAGCAGCAAGCTCGATCGCGAGCGGAAGCCCATCAAGTTGAGAACAAATGCTAACAATGGTTGCAACATTCTCACCTGTTAATCCGAACGACGGTTTCACAGCTTTTGCCCTTGTTTCGAATAACCGTATCGCCTCGTTATTTCTGATCTCGGATAGTGATGTTTGTGCCGAATCGGGAAGAGAGAGGGGCGGCACGGGAAATTCTGTTCCGAACGCTAGGCGTAAAAGGGTTCGGCTTGTGATCAGTATCTTCAGGCTTTCTGTTGATTCAAGCAGGGCGGCGATGCGATCTGATGCGGCAATGACCTGCTCGAAATTGTCAAGTATCAGAAGCAGCTCTCGGGTCTTAAGATATTCGATAAGGTTGTCAAATACAGGACGGCTTCCGCCATCATCAATCCCCAACGGTTTCGCAATTGCGGGCACCACTAGTTCAGGGTCAGTGATCGAAGAGAGTTCAATGAAATAGACCCCGTCCTGGAAATCCGCAAGCACTTCTTCCGCCACCGACCGGGCAAGCTTTGTCTTCCCGGTGCCGCCAACTCCGGTTAGGGTCAAAAGCCTCGTTTCCGCTTGCTGTAGAAGCCGAATGATCTCTGTAATTTCACGTTCTCGACCTATGATCGGACTAAGCACCCGCGAAAGATTGTTAGGTCGCAGATTTCTAGAGCGAATTTCCGCTCCGGTTATTGCGCGTGGGGCGAATTCGGTAGTTGCATTTGCGAAATATTGCGTCCGTTCTTCGGTGCTTTTTCGGCCATTATCTTCCGTCTCGAGCATAAGAGCTGTATCGATCTCGGTTTTGAAAGTCCGCAGATCATTCAAAAGCTCTGCAGCTGATGTATATCTTTCGCTGGGTTTCTTTTCAAGAGTTTTCTCTATGATCGCAATGAAACCTTCTTGAACGGATTCATTCAGTTCCTTTATTGCCGGCAAATTCGCCGTTAATATCTGTGCGAGCGTATCCGCCACTGTCTCACCGGAAAATGGCAACCGGCCGGTAACGGCTTCAAACATTGAGACACCAAGACTCCATATATCTGTTCTCGGGTCAAGATCAAGTCCTCTTGCCTGCTCAGGAGACATATATGGAGCTGTCCCGAGTATCATTCCCGGACGGGTAACCGAATTAATAGGAACGCCGCCAGGAGGCAATTCAACCTGTTTCGCCAGACCGAAATCGAGGAGTTTGGCACGTCCCCGGGAGCTAATAATGATGTTTGAAGGCTTTACATCGCGATGCACAAGGCCAAGTTGGTGTGCCTCGTGAAGTGCGTCGGCCACCTGGATGGCTATATCTGTTACTTCACGTGTGTTTCGCTGGCTTTGGGCTATCATCGATGAGAGGGATTCGCCCTCGACGAACTCCATTGCGATATACGGTGACGGCCCTTCGGATACAATGTCGTAGATGATGCAAATGTTTGGATGGTTCAATGATGATGCGCTTCGCGCTTCGCGAATGAATCGCTCTAAATGGTCGCCGTTCGAGGCAAACTCAGGTGCGAGGAATTTAAGCGCGGCCATACGACCAAGGCGCGAATCCTCAGCAAGATAGACAGTACCCATACCTCCGGTCCCCAGAACCGAAAGCACTTTATATTGAGCAATTTGGGAGCCGATATCGACCATTTTCAAAAGGCTATAGGATTATAGCATCAGTTCGTTGATGCGTGGTTAATTCTAATGTAAAGATTACTTGAGTAGCAGAAATGCTCATTGCTGAGATCAACACTGAAACTGAATAATGCTGGAGGGCGTAAAACAATAAAACTTGTCGGGGCATACGACGTCTGATACGATTAGAGAAATTCTAGATATTTAAGGAGTCGATTATTCATTATGAAGCACAGATTTCCGATAGCTTTTGCTTTTCTCGCATCTGTTTTGTTGTTTGCGAACACGACCGCCGAAGCCGGTGGGATCGAGATAGGCTCAAAACTTGAAAATTTCAAGATGATGGGCACCGATGGAAAGGAGCATTCATTCAACGATCTAAAAGGAAAGAACGGCGCTGTTATAATATTCCTTTCTGCTCAATGTCCTGTTGTAAAGGCTTATATCTCTCGTATTGATGAGATCGCTGCCGAATACAAAACGAAAGGTATAAACTTTATAGGTATCAATTCGAATAATCGACAGGCAGAATCGCTCGAATGGGTTACGTCGGATGCGGCCGAGAATTTCAAGTTCCCGATGCTTATTGATACCGACAATAAGCTTGCTGATCAATTTGGTGCGACCGTTACGCCGGAGGTGTTCTTCTTCGATGCGGACAATACTTTGCTCTATCATGGGGCAATAGATAATGACCGCTCTGGAAGAAATATTCAGGAAAAATATCTCCGCACTGCATTTGATTCCGCACTTTCGGGCAAACCGATCGAAAAATCCAAAACCAATGCCTTTGGCTGTACGATCAAGCGTGTAGGAATGGAGGGCAAGCCTGCCAACTAAATGTTTAGTGTAACCAATTTTGTTAGATTAAAAGCCATCTCATTGGGATGGCTTTTCGTTCTGCTTTCAGCTTCTGTTCTTAATGGACAGACAATAACTGATTCTAAAGATACAAGATCTCTCCATTCAACCGTTCCGAATGTGGTCAAGATCGATGAAAAACAGTTTGCTGAACTTCTCAAACCTAATGGCAAGCCCTTGCTCATTAATTTTTGGGCGACCTGGTGCACTCCATGCCGAGAAGAATTTCCCGATCTGGTAAAGATCGATGCCGAGTACAAAGACAAGATCGATTTCATTACCATTTCACTCGATTTTGAAGAAGAATTGACCACCGGCGTGCCTAAATTTCTCGCGGAGATGAAGGCAACAATGCCCTCATACTTGCTAATAACTCCGGATGAAACTGCTGCGATCTCAATGGTATCTAAGGATTGGGCCGGTGGGTTGCCGTTCACCGTTCTTTTCAAGGCCGATGGGTCGATCGCTTATTCACGCCAGGGTATTGTCAAACATTCCGTTCTTCAAGGCGAGATAGACAAGCTGTTAAAAAACTGAGAACTGACCTTGCGGTGAATCCGTAGAAATGCTTATTGACCAAACAATCAGGCCTTGATAGTATCATAGCTGCAACAATCAATTATAGGAGCAACACATGTTTAGGAAAATAGAAGATTTCAATAATTTGTGGAAATACGAAACTGAGATGACTTCAAAGATACTTGGCGCATTAAGCGATACGTCGCTTGGGCAAAAGGTAACAGAGGACGGCCGCTCGCTCGGCTTTCTCGGCTGGCACATCACTCAGACGCTTGGCGAGATGCTTGGACTGGTAGGCTTAGAGATCGAGGCTCCATCTTTCGAGCAGGAATGTCCTGTATCAGCCGGAGAGATAGTTTTGGCATACGATAAAGCAGCGGCCTCGGTTACGGATGCAGTCAAGGGAAATTGGACCGATGAAACACTCCTGCAGACCGACGAGATGTATGGCGAGACCTGGTCACGCGGCCTTACACTATTCTATTTGATCGCACATCAGGCACATCATCGCGGGCAGATGACTATACTGATGCGGCAGGCTGGCCTAACCGTTCCAGGTGTTTACGGCCCGGCAAAAGAAGAATGGGCCGCAATGGGGGCACCTGCAATGCAGTAGTTTTTGACTGCTGAACTATACAATAAAGAGGCACTAATAAGAGTTTATCGGCATCGGTTTGAAAAAACCGGTCTGACCGCATAAACTCTTTTGTTTATTTTAGGCTCTGATATTTCAGCAATTTGTACCAAGATGAGCGCTATAACATCTGAAATTATTGCTCAGCACGGACTTTCAACTGAGGAATACGAAAAGATCTTGTCAATAATGGGTCGCGAGCCCAATCTGACCGAGCTTGGTGTGTTCAGCGTAATGTGGTCGGAACATTGCTCGTACAAATCCTCGCGGGTTCATCTGAAAAGGTTGCCTACGGCTGGCCCGAGGGTTATCGTCCCGCCGGGGGAAAACGCCGGGGTTGTCGATATTGGTGATGGTTGGTGCGTTGCGTTCAAGGTTGAGTCACATAACCACCCGAGCTTCATAGAGCCGTTTCAAGGGGCGGCAACTGGAGTTGGTGGTATTCTGCGCGATGTTTTCACTATGGGCGCCCGCCCTGTAGCGGCAATGAACTCGCTTCGTTTTGGACCGCTCGAGGACCCTAAACACGGTAAGCGCAATAGATCGATCCTCAAAGGATGCGTCGAAGGCATCGGCCATTACGGCAATTGTTTCGGTGTGCCGACTGTTGGTGGCGAGGTAGTGTTTGACGAGAGTTACAGCCTTAACCCTTTGGTCAATGCCTTTGCTCTAGGAATTGTCCGTAGAGATCAGATCTTTTTTGGCAAGGCATCCGGTATTGGCAATCCGGTGCTTTACGTCGGTGCAAAGACTGGCCGCGACGGAATTCACGGAGCAACGATGGCTTCGGCCGAGTTTGACGATGAGGCACTTGAAAAGCGCCCGACCGTTCAGGTCGGCGATCCGTTCCTTGAAAAACTCTTGCTTGAGGCCTGTCTGGAAGCAATGCGTTCCGGAGCGATCGAAGGGATACAAGATATGGGAGCGGCTGGGTTAACCAGTTCGTCAGTCGAGATGGCTGCACGGGCGGGGACCGGGCTGGAACTTGATCTTACGCTTGTACCGCAGCGTGAGACCGGGATGACCGCTTACGAGATGATGCTCTCCGAATCTCAGGAGCGTATGCTCATCGTCGCTCGAAAAGGCCGCGAAAAAGAGGTCGTTGAGATCTTTAATAAATGGGATCTTGATGCCGTAGTGATCGGAAAGGTCGTGGAAGGTGATCGGCTAAAGATACTCCACAACGGAGTACTTGAGGCTGATCTTCCTGTTAAGGCCTTGACCGATGAGGCTCCGAAATATGAAAGACCGATGTCTGAGCAGGTCAAGATTGTGCAAGATCAAAGGCCGAGCCCCTCCGATGATCGGTCAACTTTTCAGCTCGGGACTCGCGACCTGGGACAAGTTCTGAGACAGCTGCTGGCCTCGCCAAACATTGCGTCGAAACATTGGGTTTATGAGCAATATCCTGACGATCAGGCGGGGGATTATTTGTCGAAAAACTGCTGTAACAAAAAGACCGATGCCAAGAGCATATACAAGCAGCAAAGTGCGGTCATTTGTCCAGTTCAGCACCATCCATGTAACCAGTACGGTAAAACCGATAAGCAGTGCCTGGATCGCGGATGATAATGCGAAACGAAACCGCGGACGGTCTTCGAGAATGGTCCTAAGAAGCTGGGTCGAACGTGCATTCAATGTGTCATCCGATTCGGATGACAATCGGCGGAGACTAAGATCTGAAAGGAACGAAAAGGCAAGATCCACCGATGCCAGAAAAACCATTGCGATCAGGATCAGAACTCCAACAAGGATCTCAATGCCCATAGTTTCCGCAAGTATGCATCAGTAAGTGAGTATATTTCAATACAGTGCAAGTACTAAAATCAGTAACGCATCAATATCATTCGGGGGCGTTTTTCCACGCACGTCCGTCGCGTGATAGCAGTTCGTCAGAGATCGCCGGACCCCAAGTTCCTGCCGGATAGTTCGGAAAATCTCGCGGCGGTACCGCCGACCATATATCCAATACCGGCGAAACTATCGACCAGCTTGTTTCGACCATATCTGCACGCTGAAAAAGCGTCGCATCACCGATCATACAATCGAATAAGAGCCTTTCGTAGCCGGTCGATAGCTGCTCGCCGAAATGATCTACATAATTGAAATCCATATCCACGGCTCCCATTCTTACAAGCGGACCGGGTATCTTTGCCCCGAAATGTAATGTGATGCCCTCATCCGGTTGAATGTGGATCTCGATACGATTTGTCGTAAGCCGCTCGATAGGCGTTTCCCGAAAAAGCACGAATGGAGCTTTCTTGAATTGGATAATGATGCTTGAATGGCGGGTCGGCATCCGTTTCCCGGTACGAATGTAAAAAGGAACATCAGCCCACCGCCAATTGTCTATTGAAAGCTTTAGCGCCGCGAAAGTCTCGGTTTGCGAATTCGGATCGACGCTTTCCTCGCCGCGATAACCGGGAACACGCTCGCCACCGATCTCGCCCTGATCATATTGCCCGCGAATGGCGTCTCGGAGAGCAACTTCCGGCGAGAAAGGCTTTATTGCCTGCAAAACCTTTACCTGTTCGTCGCGTACGGCATCGGCCTCGAATGAGACAGGCGGCTCCATCGCTGTCAAAGTTACGAGCTGGAATATGTGGTTTGGGACCATATCCCGCAATGCTCCCGCTGTATCGTAGTATCCTCCGCGTCCTTCGACACCAAGTTTCTCCGCGACCGTTATTTGAATGTGATCGACATAGTTACGGTTCCAGATCGGCTCCCAGATACTATTGCCGAATCGGAAGACTAGGAGATTCTGAACAGTCTCTTTTCCAAGATAATGGTCGATACGGTAGATCTGGCGTTCCTTTAGGATCCTCAAAAGATGGGCGTTCAGCTTTTTTGCAGAATCAAGATCGTGCCCGAACGGTTTTTCAAAAATGAACCTTCGCCAGTTTCCGTTCTCTTCATTCCCTAAGCCATTCTTTACAACCTTTTGCGCTACATTCGCGAAAAGGTCCGGCGGTATCGCCATATAGAAGAAGAAATTCTCCGGTATCTTGTGTTTTGTGCAAACGTCGCGGAGCATATCCTTGATGTCGGAGAACAATTTTTTGTCGTCGTCAAAATCGCCACCCGTGTAGTAAGTTCGCGAACAGAACCATTTCGCTTTTTCCTCATCACCATTCTCCCCTGCAAACTTCTTCAGATCCTCGACCATCTGGTCGCGAAAATCCTCAGACAGCATTTCCTGTCGTCCAACCCCGACTATCGCGAAATTCTCGGAAAGATGCCCATCCTTCGCAAGATTAAAAAGTGCGGGGAACAGTTTGCGTTTGGTGAGATCGCCAGTCGCGCCAAAGATCACCATTATGCACGGCTCGGCGGTTTTGAGTGTTTCAGACATCGATCCCGAGTTTATCACGCAGTTCGAGTTCACGAGCATTCATCTGGCCACTGTCCGTCTCGTGGTCGTAGCCGCAAAGGTGAAGTGCACCGTGGAGTATCAGTTGCTTTATTTCCGTTTCTAGGCCGAGTTTGTTCTCTTCTGATTGTCGCTTTGCCTGTTCGGCTGAGATCACGATGTCGCCGAGAAAATTCTCTTTATGCGTTTCAAACTCGTCAGCTTCGTGTGGGAACGAGAGCACATCGGTGGTCGAATCTTTTCCTCGGAATAGCTTATTCAATTCCGCCATTCTCCGATCGGAAATAAACGCGACCGAAAACGTCCGACCTTCAGTCTCAACAACCGCCGCCCGCACATCGTCAACGAAAGCAGCAAACGCCCTAGCATTCAGTTTGACTTTTCTCTGAAGGTTAATGATCACGGCTTTCAGGTTGATTAGTTGCCGCGCCTGTGGAGTGTTCTTCGTAAGCCTTCACGATCATTTGCACAAGTTTGTGACGGACGACATCCTTTTCGCTGAAGTAAATAAAGTCGATCATATCTATATCCTTCAGCACTTCTTCGGCCTCTTTCAGGCCCGATCGCTGTCCGCGCGGCAGGTCGATCTGAGTCTTGTCCCCAGTAACGACCACCTTTGAGCCAAAACCGATGCGTGTCAGGAACATCTTCATCTGTTCCCTCGTGGGGTTCTGTGCCTCATCGAGAATAATGAAAGCATCTGATAGCGTACGCCCTCGCATAAAAGCCAGCGGAGCGATCTCAATGATGCGCTTTTCGAGCATCTTTGTTACCTTTTCCGCATCGACCAGATCGAACAGCGCATCATATAAAGGCCGCAGGTAAGGATCGACCTTTTCCTGAAGATCTCCTGGAAGGAATCCAAGGCGCTCACCTGCTTCGACCGCCGGCCGAGTTAGGATTATCCGCGAGACCCGCTTCTTGAAGAGTGCGTCAACGGCCATCGCAACAGCCAAGAAGCTTTTCCCGGTGCCCGCAACACCGATCCCGAACACCAGGTCGTTATTTGCGATCGCATCAAGGTATTTCCTTTGATTCGCGGTCTTTGGGGCAACGGTCTTCTTGCCGGAAGGATTGAATCGGTTCCTCTGAAAATGGTCACGCAGTGAGTAGGCTCGGTCCTCGGCGATCTGCTTGAATGCGTCCTTTAATTCCTTATCGGAAAACTTGCTGCCTTCATCAAAAAGTTCACCGAAATCGCGCAAGATAGCTTCAACGGTTTCGATGTCGCGCGGATCTCCATCGATCAACAGCTCATTACCGCGTGCGCCGATCGAAACATCCAGTAGCGATTCCAGATACTTTATGTTCTGATCTTGTACACCGAAGAGCATATTAAGGCCCTGCGGCGGAAGTTCGAGTTTTTTGAGGTTTCCCAAATGCGATACGTCCTAGAAGCAGAAAATTGCGATACAAACCGAACTTAACCGAACGCAGCGGTGTGTGTCAATCCGGTTTCAGGCAACCGATGGAGCTTGGACGGAATCGTATTGGCACACACTTTGCGACAGTAATTCCTGACAAGGTTTAACGTATGATTTCGATCCACAGATCGATCTATAACAAGGAGGGAAGTATGCTGGGAATAAAATTATCTAAGACAGATCTGGTCCGTGAAAAGCTGGAAGTTCCGGTTGCCGATATGAATGCTGGTCAGGCGGAACGGGATGTTCGCATTGCACGCCGTCTTTCAGGCAGCGGACTTGTCCGCGAGAACGCTCTGTTTACAAAAGCAACCTCGATATATTCACGTGCCCGTCGGCGTGAATTCACTCGTTCTTCATCGATAATCTAATAAGTTACAGATGAATTTTCAGGGATGTGATTGTGCTCCGTTAAGCTTGAGCAGTCACATCCTTGAATCTATACGTAAGAGGATCGCAACATTCTTTACTCGCTGGAACAAGAAAAAAGCAAAGGAAAACGGCGAATTGAAATTTCGCCGTGAGGGTATAGTTCTATCTTTTATTGGTGGCCAGGGACGGAATCGAACCGCCGACACGCGGATTTTCAGTCCGCTGCTCTACCAACTGAGCTACCTGGCCGTGATGTGGCCGCCCTCAATGGGCGAATTTTCTACTTTACGACCGAGCATCATTGATGTCAAATGAGGCGGTGCGGCAAGACCCTGTCTGAGAGTAACGTTAAGTTGAGAATGTTGACAAAGCGGGAGGCATCGCTATAATCGGCGTTTAGTGGCTGATAATATTGGCCGCACATACTTTGAAAATTATTGCCTGCCCGTGCCGGTTTGAACGCCGTCGCTGTCCTCCGGAGACGCAACCTTCAACCCGGCACAGCCATTTTAAATTCGATCTCAAATCGAGGTATTGATGAAAAAAGTCATAGGTTTATCATTTCTTCTCTCCTTTTCGTTCGTGTTATTAGCTGCGTGCGGAGCATCAGTTGAGACAAACTCGAATATGCAGAATGGCGCCGGCTTAGGTCCGATCAATATAAACGGCGCAAATCTGCCGCCCGGTATTTCAAATGCACCTGTGATCTACAATAGTAAGGATTCCAATGGGGCAAATGTGGTCATTCCAGGAGCGACGCCGACGCCCGGTATCCCCGATCCAGCTAATGTGAACGTAAAGATCAAACCGGGTGCGACACCGACCCCGGGAATACCTTCACCAGAAGAACTTCGCCGCCAACTGCAGCGTGGAGTTAACGCAGCTCCGGCGGGTAACGTCGTTACTGGGCAAGCCGCAAATGTGACCTCTACGACCAGACAGGACGCAAATGCAAACGGCCCGCGAACCGTTCGCAAGCCGTAGTATTAAATGAGATAGATTATGGATGCTGCTCCGTGGGTTTATGCCGGTGCAGCCTCTGCTTTAGCGAATCCAAGAGAGACTTTAACGTCGTTCTCTATCTGGCCACGAAGATCTGTGTTCTCTTTGAGCATAGCTTTGACATTCTCACGGCCCTGCCCTAGCCGTTCGCTATTGTAAGAGAACCAAGCCCCACTCTTTTCTACGATGTTTCTAGCTACGGCAAGATCGATCAAGTCGCCTTCACGACTTATACCTTCGCCGTACATTATGTCGAACTCGCATTCACGGAATGGCGGGGCTGACGCGATGAAGGTTAAATTCACGCACAAGGAATTCTCGAACAACCCCGAACGCCAGTATGAAAATTGGGCAACGCCCAGAGCGGCGGTCGCCCTTCTGAAGGAATTGCACGAATATCCTGAAGATAATAACGGTGAGATCGTCGCCCCGCCGCGGATACTTTCGTCAGAGGATGTCAAATTTCTTCGTCGCCTGATGACTGAGACGCCGACCGGCCCGAATCGCCTCAAAGGCGAATTGCCAAAAGGTGTCGTTGTGATCCATAAGACCGGTACTTCAGGCACGGTGGATGGTAAAACCGCAGCGACGAAGGATATAGGCCTTATTCAGCTCCCGGATGGACGATATTTTGCTATCGCCGTCTTTGTTGGTGATTCCACTGCCGACGAACAGACGCGCGAAGCCGTCATTGCCCGCATTGCCAAAGCTGTCTGGGATGATTGGAAAGAATAGCTTTCTCGCTGGTTATTTAAGCTGTTCTATCTGAACAAAGGCGTGACCGAACGGATCGGACACGCCTTTTAGGTTTACGGAACAGTTCCCCGAAAGACATCTGATCAATCCTCGTCATCGTGAGCACGAACACGGCCGGCGGCAACGGCTTCGTCGATGACCTTTTGGGCAAGATTATGCGGGAGTGGGTCGTAATGCGAGAACTGCATATGGTAAGAACCGCGTGCCTGCGTTACTGAATTGAGCTTCGACTGATAATCGAGCATTTCGGAGAGCGGCACTTTCGCCTTGATCACCTGCTGTTTACCACGCATCTCCATCCCGCCTACCCGGCCGCGCCGTGAATTCAGATCGCCCATTATGTCGCCGGAAACTTCCTGCGGAGTGAAGACCTCTACATCCATTATTGGTTCGAGTAATGTTGGCCGTGCTTTTTCCATTGCGGCCCGATACGCCTTGCGTCCGGCAGCTTTGAACGAGTGTTCATCTGAATCTACCGTGTGGTAGCTGCCATCTATCAGCGTTACGCGAAAATCGACCATTGGATAGCCTGCGACGTAGCCGGACTGGGCTGCTTCGAGGATCCCTTTTTCAACCGCAGGACGGAAATTTTGTGGGATAGCCCCGCCAAAAATCTTATCGACAAACTCGAATCCGGCTCCGCGTTCAAGCGGTTCGAAAATACATTTGCAATCGCCAAATTGTCCGCGTCCGCCGGATTGCTTCTTGTGGCGGCCTTGCACCTCGACCTGGGCCGTGATGGTTTCCTTATACGGAACCTTAGGTGGGTGAAGAGCGACCTCTACGTGATAACGGTTCTTAAGCTTGTCCACAACGGTCTCGATGTGGAGCTGGCCAGAGCCAGAGAGGATAAATTCTTTAGTTTGCGGGTCTCGGTCGAAATGAAGCGATGGGTCTTCCTCGAGTATTTTATGCAATGCGACGGAGATCTTTTCCTCATCGGCCCGTGACTTGGGCTCGATGGCGAATGCGATGGCGGCCTCAGGGTATTCGACCTTAGGAAATACTATAGGCGATGCCTTATCGCAAAGTGTGTCTCCGGTCTGAGTTTCCTTTAGTTTCACGACGGCGATAATGTCGCCCGTCTGGGCCTCGTTTACCTTATCGAGCGTCTTACCTTGGATCACGTGAAGGGAGCCGAGCCGTTCCTGAGCGTCACGTGTCGAATTGAACACGGTGGCGTCTGCTGCGACCTTGCCGCTAACAACCTTCATCACGTTAATACGACCCGCGAACGGATCAGCGATGGTGCGAAAAACGTATGCAGAGAAAGGTTCATCATTGCTGTATTTTCGCGTGATGCGCTCGCCGCCCTGATCGGCATCGGTAAAGCCGTACTCGGCTTCGTGGGTTGCCGGATTCGGCGCAAATTCAACTATGTGGTCAAGCAAGATCTGTAGGCCGACAAGATTGTTAGCCGAAACGGCATAGACCGGACAAAGCTTGCTGTTTGCGATGGCTTTTGCAAGATTCGGATAGATATCCTCTTCAGGAAGAGTTCCGTCCGAAAAATATTTCTCCATTAGCGCATCGTCTGATTCTGCGACGAGTTCGATCAGCCTTTCACGTGTGCGGTCAAAAATGTCTTTGCCTTCCTCCGGAAGCGGCACCTCTTTGGCCTTGCCTCGGTCGTCGAATTCGTAAGCTTTTTGATGAACAACATCTACAACGCCTTTGAAATCTCCTTCCTTTCCGATCGGAAGCGTAAAGGGAACTATGGAACGGGCAAAGCTGGAGGTTGCGGTTTCGAGTGCGTGGCCGAAATCGGCGTGTTCTTTGTCGATCTTATTGATGACCATGAACCGCGGCAGCAGGAATTCATTTGCATATTGCCAGGTTTTTTCGGTCTGAACCTCAATGCCGTGCACACCATCAACCACGACCAAAGCGCAGTCTGCAACACGGAGCGCAGGCCGTGCGTGTGCGACAAAGGCCGCATATCCTGGCGTATCTATAAGGTTTACTTTTGTGTCCTTATATTCGAGGTGTGCAAAGTTGTTGTTGAGCGTGATCTTTCTTTCGATGGAATCTTCTTCAAAATCTGTAACGGTCGTGCCTTCATCGACCTTTCCCCAGCGTGTTGTTGCTCCGGCGACGTGGAGTAGGCTGGACACTAGCTGGGTTTTACCCGCGTCGCCGTGTCCAATGACAGCCAGATTCCTGAGATTCTCAGTGGTAAAAGCTTTCATGTTCGGCAAGTTCTCCTTTTGGTTGGATTTGGCCTGACGAACCTTTGCCCGCGGATGGCGAGAGCGGAAAAAGATAGTTCATACGGAAAAACGAATATCCCAGGAAACATCTTCCGCTACTCTCGGACACAGATTGTAGGTAAGAACTAAATTTAACGACTTTGTAAACGCTTGGCAAGCATCTCCCGCTCTTCGTGGTTGGAGGTCATCGACTCAAGTTCCACTAAATGTGTTAACATTCGTCATTATTGACCATAAGAGAATTTGGGTCTTTGATCGAAACACTCGGCCTTTTTAGCGAGATAACAAGTCGATCTACTGATTCTAACAAGACATCGCTCCATGCTATTCAGAATGCTATTTGTGGGCTGCAGAGAGAGTAAAAGCGAGTAGATAGATATCTTAGGATCGGCTCATATCTCGGCGGTAGTATTTAGTCGCACCTTTTGGATGAGCGGTAATCTCGCATTCTTTCGATAGATAAACGTCCGATGATGCAGCCCGATGCGGGAGGTTTCAATTGGGGTTATCTAAACAATTCCACCGACCGGATGCTCAAAAATCTTCGAAAGATCGATCCCAACGCGGTCGATAAGATCGCAATAATAGATGGCTGAACGTTAATTCTCGCTTGTTGGCGGCAATGTCAGTCAATAGCATAGAAGTTAGGATAGTGCATATACCGCAAATTCTGTTTCGGGCTTCGTCTTTTATTATTCCTGCATCATATTAATTTGATGTGGGAATATAGTCGCTTTTAGGTTGGAAAGGTCCATACGATGAAAAAGTTTAGGTTAAAGGATCATTTGTTCGCTTTAGTGGTGGCGGTATCTCTTGTTTTCGGAAGCATACCGATTTTTGCCCAGTCGGACCTCGTGCCGGTCAAGGATATAACGGGCGGGTCGAGCGTATTTGTCTTACGTGGTGGTATCAAGGCTGCCCCGAAGACATACGTTTCTAAAGCGAGAGCGAGCCGCACTAAGGAGCAGCGTAATGAAGCAACAAGGCGCGTTAGCCGACAGTATGTTGAACTTGCGAAAGTTGCCCCACGGCGTGATCGCACAAATGCTGTAAATCCTGATCGGCTACCGGACATCCGGAGAATGCCGGCCGCGGAGGCGTCAGTAATGTTTGCCGGTGTGGGGGAATATTGGGTCGATCGCAATGATTATAAACAGGCCGCCGAATTCTTTGACGAAGCGTATCGGCTCGATAAAACAAATAACGTAGCGCGGCTCGGATTGAGTGAAGCTCTTGCTTTGATCGGAAACGAAGAACTTGCTCAGGATAATGTCCCCAGCGCACGGTCGCGTTTCCGCGAGGCTCTCCAGTTCAATGACAAGAACGCGCCGGCATATTTTGGCCTTGCCGAAATAGCAGCCGCGGCAAATGATGAAGAGGTCGCCACCGAGAACTATGAGAAGGCTCTTTCGCTTGATAAGGATCTAACTGAGATATATGTACCGCTCGGCATCTTGTATTACCAGCAGGGACAGATCGCAAAGGCCGAAGATCTGTTGGTGAAAGCGATAGCTAAAGATGCCAACAATGCACAAACGCAGTTCTTTATTGGCCTTATTCGCTTCGCGCAGAATAACAACAATGCGGCGATGGCGGCATTTGAAAAGGCGAGAAGCCTGGATCCGAGCTACGAAGAAGCTTCATATTACATCGGTGAGGTGCATTCGCGACTTGAGCGTTACAGCGAGTCCATCCCTGAATACAGGAAAGCGATAGCTTTACGGGATAATTATTTTGAGGCATGGTTCGGCCTTGCGAATGCTCAGTTCGAACTTGGTCAGTACCAGGACGCGATCGCGTCTTACAACCGGGCACTCAGGTTGCAGAACACGAATGTTGAAGGCTACATAAATCTTGGTGATTCTTATCGCCTGCTCGGCCAATACAATGATGCTGAAGCAAATTACAGCATCGCGACGAGCTTTATGGAGCGAACGCCGGATCAGGATAAGACCGAACTCGCTGAGGTTTACAGCAAGATCGGTTATGTGATCGCAAAGCAGTGTGAGATCGATCGGGCCAGAAATCGCGCGTGCCGGATGGCCGGTTCGCTGACTGCGATGGAGAAAGCGGCCGCGCTGGATTCATCGGTTGTGAGCAACGGGAATCTAGGTTGGGCTTATGCACAGGCCGGACGCGAAGATCTTTACAACAACCGACAGGACGCGGGACGAGCGAAGCTTACGCGGGCTAAGGAATTGCTTGAGCAAGCTGCTAGTTCGGGCGGGCCGAATGCCGAAGGTGCTCTTCTTAACCTTGCCGGTGTGCACAAAGCACTTGGTGATAATGTCGCTTCGGTCAACGTTCTGAAGCGTGCGGCAGACCTAAATTCGCGGTCACCGTTCGTTCTTAAAGCAGGGAATTGCAGAAAGCCGCCTGATACCATGCCTCGGCGTAAGATGCGTCGAGTTCGGCGGCCTTTTCGAAGAAAGGAAGAGCACGGGCATAATCATCACGCGAAAGCTGTGCGACGCCCTGTGAATAGAAACGTTCCGCGGTCGCACGTTTGTTCTGTTGGGTCTCGACGGAGAGCGATGCAAAAGAGCGTGCTTCACCGACGCGAAGCTGCAGGATCCGTTCAGCAGGAACCGCAAAATTAAGACTTTGGCCTTCGGCAGCCTGAAGTGTAGCAACACCGATGACCTGGCCGATCATGTTCACGACCGGCGATCCGGATGAGCCGGGCGAGATCGGAGCAGTTATCTGAATTATTCGTCCGTAGCCCGCAATGTCTCGAACCGCCGAAACTATGCCATTCGACACGCTTCCCTCAAGGCCAAAAGGATTTCCGACAACCACGACCGATTCACCTTCCTGAGGCACTGTGCGCACGATCGGGAGCGGCCTTGCCAATTGAGGCGGAATATCCACCTGAAGCATTGCAAGATCGCCTTCACCATCAATCGCCAAAACGCCTTTGACCGGAAATTTTCTGCCGTCCGAGAGATGTATCACTACGCGAGCTGAACGCTCCAGAACGTGGCGATTCGTTATAACACGGTCATATCCGGTGAAAAAACCGCTGCCGCGCGAGATGGTCTCGCCGCGGACATCAAATGTTTCGATGGCGACTGCGGAAGGTTTTATGCGGCGGACAAGCTCGGGAAGATATTCCTGTGCGTGGGCTGACATAGCTCCTACGAAAGGAGCGACCATCAAAACCACAAAAAAATATCGGGCAATGAAAAACATCGCGAATGAGATCTATCTCATTCGCGATTATATTAGTTTCCGCTTTGCCGAACAAACTATTTTCTCTCGCTGGTGTCAACGGGTGATGCCGTTGCCGTCAAGTGCTGCATAAACATCTGTGCTATAAAGCCCGAGCCAGGGATCGCTGTTCGGTGTTTTGAAAAGGTCGGCATAAACACGTTGATTGAACCGGTCAACGTCGGGCGAGGTTGCTTCATAGTTCAGCCATTCGTAGATCTTAAGGTGATAGACAACGTCATTCCGTGTCGTATCCAGAGCGATGTATTCCTTCAATCTAGCCAACATGGAGCTAAACTCGGCAGTCGTCCGTCCGGTGCCGCGAACCTGCCGGCGGATGAATTCAAGGCTTTCATTGCTCAAACGGATGTTCGGCGAGTATGCGGCCGCGAGTTTTTTCCAATCTGAGAATTGGAGCAAAGGCTCGAAGCGAGCGAAATCATCGTATCGGCGGAGCAGCGTTATCTCATCGGTCACGAACATCTTTGCGACCGCGATCGGTGCGGCACGAAATGCCTCTGTACCGGTTTCCGGTTCCGTAAGTTTGATGTCTTGCTGCTTGATCGCATTTTCCCGGCGTTCGCGTATGCGGTCAAAACTTAGGCCGCGATACCGTCTTATTGCAAGGGACTTTCGGTCCGCGGAATAGCCATCGATAGCGTCATTGACCTGTTTGCCCTGTTCCAGATAGATCAAAAATGCGGCCGGGCTGTAAATCCCCGGGAGCCCATCGATGATACGCCCGTCCTCATCTAGTATGTAGTGTATGGAATTGCCCGTAACTGTGCGCTCTATCTTTCGTCCGTCGCCAAAGTCGATGGTGATACGCGGTGCCGGGCGGACGGAGCTCCAATGCAGCACGTAATTGTTCTTTAAGAATCCGGATAGCTTAGGATCCGCATAAAGTAGAGCGCGAAAAAGACGGCTGTTCGCGCAAGAAAATTCCTCATTCAAATTTCCAAGCAAACGCAGTGAGAGTACAGGCCTGTCCGTTGCCGCTGCCAGTTTTTGTGCGGCTACCAGATCGGTGAACCAATACAGTCCGGATGCATACGCATCCTTTTGCATCGCCACCTTGTCCAATGCACCAGAAACCCGCAGCCATTCTTCGGTCGTTTCGCCTGACCTTGAGAATTCCGCTATCTGCTGTGAATACTTGGCAAAAAGCACATCCAGCCCCGCCTGGCCTTTCGCCCGCAATTCAGATATAGCGGCTTCTGCACGCTCGCGATCCGGCGAGGTCGCACCTGCAGCCAATTGTTCAAGATCCGATGTTGCCAATGCAGACGCATATAAGAATAAAAGGATAAAGACTGCGGCCACAGATCTTGTTAGAACCATTTTCTCTAAATTGCCTCCACGCGGATAGAACGTAACCGTTTTGAGAACTTGCGGATTATTTTGGTTGCTTTTGCCGATTTGAATTCAAGGTGTTATAAAATGCGGTCATGCCAAAAAAGATCGCTATAGCCGCCGACCATGCCGGCTTTGACGAGAAAGAATCTATAAAACAAACACTGAAAGAACTTGGCATCGAGTTCGAAGACCTCGGTACGGATTCACACGAATCGGTAGATTATCCCGATTTTGCCAGGAAGGTCGCGGAGAAAGTTGCCTCGGGCGAGGTCGATCAGGGGCTTTTGGTCTGCGGATCGGGCACGGGAATGGCGATCTCCGCGAACAAGGTAAAGGGAATTCGAGCGGCCGTCGCCTGGAAGCCGGAGATAGCTCGGCTTGCCCGCGAACATAACGACGCGAATGTTCTTGCTCTTCCCGGTAGGTTCACGACACCAGAAGAGGCGGCTGAGATAGTAAAAGCTTGGTTTGCTGCGGATTTCGAAGGCGGACGCCATGCCCGCCGCGTGGAAAAGATCGAATCTTAGATGGATCACCTATCGGCGGTGAAAATATGAAGAATTCACAATTCCCTGAGATACCGCTCGAAGCCTGGCGTCCGACCAAGAATACTCTCCATCTCTATTGCCAGATCGTCGGCAAGATACGGCTCGGAATGCATCCGCATTTGAATCATTGGTGGCACGTTCCGCTGTATGTAACTCCACGCGGGCTCTCAACACATACGATACCGTTTAAGAGCGGTAACTTTGAGATCGAACTTGATCTTTGCCAACACCGCCTAGTGATCAAGACCAATACAGGACGACAGGAGGATTTTGGCCTTTACGATGGCTTGACCGTCGCCGACTTTTACAGCAGCGTCCTTGCCAATCTTGCAAAGCTCGGTATCGAACCAAAGATCAAGCCTATTCCATACGAAGCACCATCGACGACACCTTTTCCCGAAGATATCGAAAATAAGTCTTACGATAAGGAATATATTGAACGGGCACATCAAACGTTGGTCATCGTCGATGGTATATTGAACGAATTCAGAGGACGCTTTCTCGGCAAATCAACTCCCGTTCATATGTTCTGGCATAGTTTCGACCTGGCGTTGACGCGATTTTCCGGAAAGCGGGCACCTGTTCGTGAAGGGGCGAACCGGGTGGAACGCGAAGCGTATTCACACGAAGTGATCAGCTTCGGTTTCTGGTTCGGAGATGACCGAGTTCCGGATCCGGCTTTCTACTCATATACTGCGCCAGAGCCGGAAGGCTTGGCCGCTGAGCCGCTTGCTCCTGCTTCGGCCCAATGGGCTGAGTCAAACGGGGGCCATCTTGCACTCTTGATGTACAGGGACGTCCGAACCGCAGAAGACCCACATGGAAGAATTGTAGAATTTCTCGAATCCGCCTATCAGGCGGGTGCAAAGCGAGCCGGCTGGAGCATCTCCGAGTTTTCAGCTTATTGATCCCGATGCGAAACCTGATCTCCGCACTTATCCTTGTGTCATTGACGATGTCGGGGGTAGTTGGCGGCGTTTTCTTCATATTTTCAACGACGATAATGCGCTCGCTTGCTGCAAGGCCCGTGGAGGAAGCGGCAGAGACGATGAATGAGATCAATCGAGTCATCGTTCGCACACCGTTCATAGCTTTGTTCCTTGGCAACTCGCTCATCTCGATCCTTCTGATAGGGTTAGGTCTCTTAGATAGTGCTGTTCCGGGCCGATGGTTGGTGGTTTCGGGCGCATCGTTTTACCTGGTTGGCGGGTTTCTGGTTACAATAATATTCAACGTTCCGCGAAATAATGCCCTTGTCGCGGCTGATCCCGGCGATCCGGTCGCGGCAGGTCTGATATGGCAAACGTATCTTCGCGAGTGGACGTTTTGGAATCACATTAGGACAATTGCCTGTATCGCATCAACAGTTTTACTAGCGCTTTCGCTGGTCAAAAGGTAGGTTCAGGTCACATTTTTACATGGAGGTTGATATGAAGTTTGGTATTTTGTTTTTTGCTCTTGTCATACTCACCGTCACAGCTTTTGGCCAGGGCCAACAGGGCCCAAGTTTGAAAGTCCCGATCTTGAGTCCCGCGACCGAGATCTCACAGGAAGTTGGGCTTACCGAGGTAAAGCTTAGCTATGCACGCCCAAGCGCAAAAGGCAGAAAGATATTTGGCGATCTTGTTCCTTTCAATGAAATATGGCGGACCGGTGCGAATGCTTCTACCAAATTGACCTTCACCGAAGATGTAAAGATAGCGGGGAATCCGCTGAAGGCCGGAACCTACGCACTATATTCCATCCCTGGCGAGAAGGAATGGACGATGATCATTCATTCTAACCTCCGTCATCGCTCGCTTGCAGGTAATGTTTATAAACAAGACGAGGATGTTTTCCGATTTAAGGCGGTCCCAACAAAGACTGCCGGCTTTGTCGAGACTTTTACCATCGCATTTACGGACATCACTTCCCATTCGCTTAATGTGTCACTTTCCTGGGAGAATACCGAAGTAAAGTTCCCGATCGAATTCGACGTCGATTCGCGCATAGCTGCCCAGATCGCTGAACTTGAAAAAGCTGAAGGCGGTATGAGCGCGATGAATTATTTCCTCGCTGCCGAGTACAACTTTCACAATGACAAAGACCTGGATCAAGCCCACCGCTGGATAATGACGGCTCTTGAAAAGAGTCCTAAGAATTCAAGGTTCGGCCTGCTCCGCGCTCGGATACTTCATAAAGCGGGCAAGAAGGACGAGGCTCTGAAGGTCATTGCCGAGGCAAATGCCTGGGCACGCGAGGCAAACAACGCCAACTACACCGAACAGACCCCCACGGAACTGCGGTTTTCGCTGTTGCCCAATACCAATCGCCTGCAAATTATTCCCTTTGTCGAAGCAGGCCACGGCTGGAACAATGACACTCCTGATCCCGATCCCGATACACTCGTCAGCTTGGGTCTGGGCTTGCGCTGGCTGATTACACCGGATTTATCGGTCCGTGTGGATTATGGCTTTCCTTTAATTGATGTCGAAGACGAGGGTAGTTCATTGCAAGATAGTGGATTATATTTCTCGGTACGTTACCAACCGTTTTAAAGCATCTGTTTAGAGGAGCATCTTTATCATGGCAAAAGATCCAGGCGATACACTTAAAAATGCATTCAGGTTGAGCATTGGCGACAAACCTCGCAACTTCTCAAACCAGATTGGTGGCAGCGATAAGCGTGACCTGTTTCGGATTGTGTTGGAGCGACGTAGCAGCCTCAATTTGGCTCTGACCAGGTTAAAAGCGAATGCAAATCTAGCTTTACTGGATAGTCGAGGCAAAAAAGTGATTGCTCAATCGCGTCGAGCCGGCAAACAAAGTGAATCGATGGTTGTTTCTCTGGAGGCAGGCACTTATTATGTTCAAGTGACGCCGGGGCGTGGTCGAGCCAAAACACGCTACCGTTTGACGGCCTTTAGCGGAAACACCGTTCCCGTCCTGACGCTCAATACTGGTCTAAGTTTAAACCGGGGTGGCTCGGTTGCGATTGGCGCGAATGCCCTAAAAGTGACCGATGCCGAGCAAAGACCCAACGAGGTTATTTATACGCTAACCAGTTTGCCACAAATTGGCAGCTTACAGCTCAATGGTGTGATGTTAGGCGCAGGTAGCCAATTTACTCAAGCTGATATCGACGCCAATCGCTTGAGCTATACGAGCTTTGGGGTAAGAACCCAAATAACAAATAATGCTGTCAATGAGTTATCTGAAGGAGTGGATGGAGCAAATATCATCTGGAATCAAGGCAACAACCTAGGCCAAATCTTTAACGGCTTTTTTGATCGCAGTCAGATTACTAGAGCTTTCTTCTACAACGGTAACACCGGAATAACGACCCCATTGAAAAATCCGAACACAGTTAGTGAAATTGTCCTAGGAATTTCTGGTTCAAATGCAGTCTGGAATGGAATTGACGGCAGTGATATTGAAGTGTTTTTATACAATGGTACAACAGGGTTATCTACTCAGCTAACTAACAACATAGTGGATGATATCGCCGCCGGGATTTCTGGATCCAATGTGATTTGGAATAATTTTGATCAAAATTTTGTTTTTAGAGCATTCTTTTACAATGGAACTACCGGACAGGTGACTCAGTTGCTTCATCCCAATAGCATCAACGATCAAGCGATTGCTATTTCTGGTTCTAATGTGCTGTGGAGTGGTTTTGATGGTAATGACTTAGAAGTATTTCTCTATAACGGTACAACATCCATTCAGCTAACCAATAACAATGTTGATGATATTCCAGAGGAAATTTCTGGTTCTAACGTAATTTGGAACAGCATTGAAAATAATGCAAATAAAGCTTTTTTCTATGATGGTAGTACTGGACAAATTACTCAATTGACAACCCCTGGAAGCACGCAGCAAGCCGCAGTAGGAATTTCTGGAGATAATGTGGTGTGGAGTGCGCAAATCAACGGCACCTCGGAAGTCTTTTTGTATAATGCTTTAACTAGGAGAAGCACAAGATTAACAAACAACGGAGTTAATGACGTGCCGCTTGGGATTTCCGATACCAATGTTGTGTGGGGCACAGAGCAAGCAGGAGTGACGCGACTATTTTTCTACGATGGTGAAGGCACTGTCACACCCATTACTGATCCGAATATCAGGGCAGCCTTCGGTGGTATTTCTGGCTCTAGAGTGGCTCTTACTATATCGCAATCAGATGGCACAGACCCAGAAATCTACTTCTACGATCTCAAGAATTTTGCTCCTACCGACAGCTTTAATTTCACCGTAACCGATCAGCAAGGTAGCATAGAAGGAACCTTCCAATTCACGATTAGTTGACCTTTTGGTACTCAACAAGAGCATTGAATCATGGCAATGAGTAAACGGCGCAAGAAGCATATTACTGGTTTTAGGAGGCTAGTGATCTTTCCGATTGGGCTGTTTGCATTCAATCCGGCTGCTATTGCTCAGATTACGCCAGATACGACTTTAGGTAATGAAGGCTCTAGAGTTATTCGAAATGTAAGAATTCGCGATCTTGAAAGTGACCGTATTGATGGTGGGGCAAGACGAGGGGCTAATCTTTTTCATAGTTTTGAACAGTTTGATGTGCCAGAAGAACAGGGAGCCTATTTCACAAATCCATCTGGGGTTCGCAATATTTTTAGCCGCGTTACAGGAGGCAATCGCTCAGAGATTTTGGGTCAGCTTGGTGTGATTCAGGCTGGCTCCGACAGCATTTTGGGAAATGCAAATTTATTCTTCATGAACCCAAACGGCATTCTATTTGGCCGCAATTCTAGATTAGATGTAGGAGGGTCATTTATTGGTACAACGGCTAATACCATTCAATTTGGAGAAGATTCTTTTAGTGCGAGTAATCCAACGGTGCCTTCACCACTACTAACTGTCAATCCGTCTGCACTTTTGTTTAATCAAATTACTGCTCAAGCAACTGATGGAATTGAAAGTCGAGGATTTCTTTCTGTTCCAACTGATCAGAGTTTGTTATTAGTGGGAGGAGCGGCTGGCCCAAATCTGGCCACTAGAGGTGTTGTCATCAGTAATAGCGCTGTACAAGCTCCAAATGGTCAAATTGAAATTGTAGGCTTTTCAGGACTGGGCAACTTAGGGCTAAATTACACGAATACTGTTCCATACTTAGGAGCGTTTCCAAAGGCTGCGGCAAGATCAGATGTAGCTATTGAGAATTCTACGCTTGACGTTTCTGGGATGGAAGGTGGAATAATTCGAATTGATGCTGAGAATTTGAGGTTGGCTGCTAGTACCTTGCTAAGCAACTCCAGTCAAGGGAATTTTTCAACTGAGATGCCAGCATTCGTTCAATTGGATGCCAATCAAAGACTTGAAATCATCAAAAGTGAGATTGGTAATTTGTTGCTGTCTAATTTGTCTGGTGGCAGTAGCATCAGTATCCGAGCTGGATCGCTGGCTGTGAGAGATTCTCGTTTAGAGACAAGTAATTTGGGAGCAGGAAGGGCAGGCGACATCACTCTGCTGATTCGAGGGGAGGCTCTAATTGATGGTGCAACGACTCGTCTCAGAGCAGCGGCAAGTGGCAATGGTGATGCAGGAGATATTCAAATTCGTGCCCGATCGCTGCAAGTAACCAATGCGGCTCGATTGACCACCAGCACATTTGGCCAAGGTAATGCTGGAAATATTACTGCCACAATTGCAGAAAATCTTGCGCTTGAGGGGTCTGGTCCGAACCGCAGAGGTGGCGGACTTTTTAGTTCGGTTGAACGTGGAGCTAACGGAAATGGAGGTAATATTCGCATTCAAGCCAGATCATTATCAGTACAGGGTGGAGCTGGCATCTTGACTCGAAATAATGATGGTGAAGGACGTGCCGGAAGTATCACCCTTGAAATTAATGGCACTGCCTCTTTTGACGGTACCAGTACTGATTCCAATCCAATTCCGAGCGGAGTTTCTTCTGAAGTTACCGATGATGCCAGCGGCGATGGTGGCAATATCACAATTTGGACGGGTTCCCTGCTGGTGACAAACGGTGCTCAGTTGAGTGCTACAACTAGTGGACAGGGCAATGCAGGTCGTTTAGTTATCCTTGCCCGTGATCGAGTGATCTTTGACGGCATCAATTCCAATCAGGCTGGCAGTGGTGCTTTTACTGGAATCAATCAACTAGGTGCAGGTAAGGCTGGGAATCTCAGAATCTCGGCTAATGCCTTATTTGTAATCAACGGTGCTCAACTTTCCTCAGGTAGCTTGGGGCGTGGCAGTGCCGGTAACGTGGTGATTTCAACAGGTGATAGGGTTGTTGTTCGCAATGGGGGCACGATCTTCAGTAACTTGGGCGCAAGGGCAGTTGGTCGCGGTGGTGATATTCGGATTACGACTGGTGTTCTAGAGATATCCGACGGGTCCCAGCTACGAACCGACACCTTTGGGCAGGGTCCAGCGGGCAACGTGGTCATCCGCGCTCGGGATTCGGTTGTGCTGAATGGCTTAACTCAAGAGTTTTCCAGTAGCATCTTCACGATTGCGGCTCCGGTTGCCGATGGGTCAGGAGGTAATGTTGAAATTATGACTCCACTATTACGAATCTTGAATAATTCTGTTATTAATACCAGCACTGCTAACGCTAATGCAGCAGGTCATATTGTTATTAGCGCTGATGTGGTTCAATTAGTAGATGGTGGTCAACTGGTTACAACGACTTTAGGAGATGGACGAGCTGGCACTATCGACCTGACGGCAGACACGCTGGTTCTCTCTGGACGGAATCCTGCCTTCCGATCTCGTTCTAGTCAAGCAAGACAGGACATTATTCAAGACGATGGTAGAAGTGGTTTATTTGCTAGTACGGGTGAAAACTCTAGCGGCAATGGCGGCAATATCATGGTAAATACAATCTTTTTGGAGTTAGACAACGGAGCGCGGATTTCGGCTCGCAGTCAGGGAAGTGGTATTGCTGGTAACATCAATGTTAATGCGAATGGAGCAATTGTGATTACAGATAGCGATATTACAACCTCTGCGGCAAACTCCTCAGGTGGTTCAATCAACTTAACAAGTGAGCGAATTCGTTTGCGAGGCGATGGTGACATCAGAACCGAAGTGGTGAGTGATGTAGGGAATGGTGGTGACATCACTCTTACAGCCGATTCCGTTGTGGCTTTTGATGATAGCGATATTCTAGCCTTTGCGGGCAACCAGGGGGGTGATATTAGCTTTAATACACCCGCTGTTTTCTTCGAGGGAGGCCGCCAAGCTGTAGCTGCATCCAGTACGGCTAACCTTGATCAAAATAATCAGGTGAATATAAACGCAGATGGAACATTATCGATTGGAACGGAAGTCAAAACATTCTCACAACTGAAGATTTTATTGTGGGTTTGGTTGAGGGACTGCAAGAGGAAGTAGGGGATGCTTCGGCTGCCACGATGTATACGATTGGTTGCGAATGGGGTCAAAAAGATGCTTTCTTCTTCGAAAAATGGTTTGAAAAAGAATTTGATCAAAACATCCGCCAAACCAATTTGCTATTTCTATTGGAAACCTGGTGGTGGCCCTTCACCGCTCAAGGCTGGGGGCGCTGGGAAGTTGACATGGGCGATCGCAAGCAGGGGTTTATGTTCATCAACATTTTTGACTCTGCCGTGGCCCGCACCCTAGGTGATGTCGGTAAGCCAGTTTGCTATCTCTATGCTGGTTTGTTCGCTGGATTCTTTACTGAGTTAGTGCGAAAACAGCTAAGCTGCATTGAGATTCAGTGTTACTCAATGGGTGAAACCTACTGTAAGTTTTTGCTGGGCGGACAGGATCGCATTGATGCTGCTGCCTTTTGGATGAATGAAGGGGCAACAGCCCGCGATATTGAAAAACGTCTACGAGCTGGTGAGGTCTTACGATGAATCAGGCTGCCCTTCTCCAGACTAATGGTGCGGCTGCCCACCCTCCGCAGACTTGGCTGAAACAAACGGTGCAGCAGTTTTTTGGCTCGATCAATTGGGAGGATCAGCCGCCAGAAATCCAGCATTTGCGTCTAGTAAATGCCCAAACCGAACCCCAGCCCCTCAGTTTATTCTTAACCGTAGACCAGTTCTTTAGCGCCTTTAACTGGGCTGGAGATGGCACCATACCCACGCCTCAACCCTTAATCGAGCCAACGCCTAATTCAGAATCGAATGGGTTTACGCTGGAGGATTTTTCCGATTTGTTCTAGTGCGATTTGTTCTAGTCCGCTTGAGTGAGATTCGTACTGGCTAGCATTAGCCTTTTCTCTCCGCAGTCCATCTTTGCCCTTCTACGCTTATGCATCCACAACTTGCCAGTATTTTTGATGAAGCAGAAAATCGCTATCTCAAAGTTGAAGAGCTGAAGCTGATTAGCCAATATGTTGCTTCCATGCCAGAGCGGTTGGACACCTATCGCAACCTACGAGACCGCGAGCTGGAGATTATGCAGGCGGTTGTTGACCAACTGCAAGCCGCTCTACCTGAGGAGTCGGAAGAAAATTTGGAACGCTGTATCAAACATGCACTGCTGATGTTGCGCTACTGTGCGTTGAGTTTATTGATCAACGATGAGAGCTTGATTCAGAAACGGTTTTTGGATTGGGTGGGGCCGCTGGCACAAGCTTACGATACAAAGACGATTGACGCAAAACTCTACCGCCTATTGAACCAGCAATTGTCGAAAATGTTGACGGCCAAGCAAATGGGCTATCTCAGTCCTGGTTTGGCGTTAGCGCAAGAAGCGTTGTTGTCCCAAGCGATGAACCCCGCTAATGGGCGACGTTGAACTGGGGCGTAGAGGTTTGAGATGTATAGTTTTTCCTGGTTTTTCTAATTCCTATGATTTCTGTTGCTGATCTTCTGACAAACAACCGAATTCCGGGTAACTTCTATGCGCCTGATGTTTATGTCCGGGGTGACCTAGAGGTAGGTCTACTGGAAAACCGGCAGGGTGATCGGCTGCTGGCAGTGCCAGAAACCTTAATTCAGGCGATCTATTCGGGGCTAGACAAAGAGACCGGTCAAGCCGCTCGGCTGGTTTTGTTTAACTGCGGCAAATGGTGGGGCAAAAGTTTCTATACCCGCTTTTGTGAACAAATCAGCGGCTACTATGGGACACCGCTTGCCAATGTTGCCATGATCGAATTCCTGCAAGCTTTGCAAGCCTGTTGGATCGCCCATGGCTGGGGCCAGATCGATCTGGATCAAACCTATCAGCAGCGGGGATTCTTGATTGTAAAAACCTGGAATTCTGCCTTTGCGCGGCTGGCTCCTAGCCAAAATCAACCGGTCTGCTATTTAGAAGCAGGAGCCTTGGCCTCTTTCTTCAGCCGACTTACGGGTAGAGAACTGCACTGCGTTCAAACTAGCTGTGAGTCGATGGGAGCTGACTGTAATCGCTTTTTGCTGGGACTGCCGCAGCGGCTAGAGCCGGTGGAAACAATGGTGACTCATCTAGACCACGATGCCATCATGCAGCAGATGTGCCAGTCTGGGCTATGAGTTGCTGAGTGGGTTTGAGGCTTTGCAACTAATGCCTTAAAACCTCTAATTTCGAGAATCTTCATAGCGAGGCACAATAGAAGAAAGCACGCGCGAGTCGGTTCTTGAGAGTAGAGAGGACATGCTGCTCTCGCCCTGGATCAATAGCTTCTACAGGTGTTACATCCATCAGAAACCGAAATAAAGCGTTCCAAGTATCGCCTGCTAGGTCTGATTGGGCAGGGACAGTTCGGGCAGGTATATTGTGCAGTGCATCGCCTGACTGGTCGCTTGGTGGCGCTAAAAAGTTTAGCTCATGAACGGTTCCCAACCCATAAGTTTCTGCGGGAACTGCGGTTTCTGTTAAGTTTGCAGCATCCCAATATTGTTACTTGTCAAGCGTTGGAGCATACAGCAACCGGGCGCTATCTGGTAATGGACTACTGCGAAGGCGGAACCTTGCGAACATTGATGACTGAAGAATCCCGTCTAGCCGCGCCCTACAGTTTGAAGATCGTGGCAGATGTGTTAGCAGGGTTGGAGCATGCCCACAGTCGCGGTATTGTCCATTGCGACATCAAACCCGAAAACATTTTGCTGCATGTGCATACGGGCGGTTGGACGGCTCGGATCTCGGATTTTGGCATTGCGCGTCTGAGTCGCGAGATTGTGCGGCAGGATGGCAACACGGGTTCACCGGCCTACATGGCTCCAGAGCGGTTTTATGGTCAATATTCGGTAGCGTCGGACCTGTACTCGGTCGGGATTTTGCTGTTTGAACTGCTCGCTGGCTATCGGCCATTTTCCGGCACTCCGGCTCAACTAATGTCGGCCCATCTAAACACTCCCCTGCAGCTACCGGATACCATTCCGAGTGTTTGGCAGCCATTAATTACCCAAGCCCTACAAAAGCTACCGGCTCGCCGGTTTCATTCCGCTAGTGAGATGCTAACCGCAATCCACACGATTGCTAAACCAGAAGCCTCAATCGACTCAGCAGAGGCATGGATGGATTGGTCAACCGCGCCAACGCCTTTGTTTTTTACAGTGGAGTTACCCCCTGAGTGCCAGTTCCAGCCGCAGGAGCAAACCCCACTCAAGCAAAAAATTACGGTTCTTGCCGTTGCCCAGCCAGAAGACACGGTGCCTGCTGCTCCACCTGCCAACTGGACTGATGCCACTGCTGCCTCTTGGGTAGTGTACCAAGCTGCTGGACACCAGCTTCAGCAGGTAAGAGGCCGTTTGTTGGCAACATCAACTGAGTCGGAACAACCGTTTCAGCCTATTGCTACAGTCAGTGGAGAACCCATTGAGCAACTATTGGTACGGCCTCAGGGGTGTTTTGTGGTGACAGCACAAACAGTCCAACTGATGCCATTGGCCTCGATCAGCGAGGGTAGCATGCCGCTTCAGCCAATTGCCGTTTGGCCGCAACCAAGTCGAGTTGCGATTAGCTCAGACGGAAGCTGGCTAGCGGCGATAGTTCCTTCAGTAGGTGAAAGCCACTTGCACTGGCAACGGATCGCAGAACGCCCCAATTTTGCCGTTGCTTCCCAACCTGTGGCTTTGCACCTGCCGGATGTACAATCTGTAAGCTTGTTGCCCTTGGACTTGCGCCACTTAGCAATTGCTACGACTAACCCTCCAGCTTTTGCATCCGACTCTTCCAGGCAGCAAGCTTCCGGAACCACGATTCGCGTTTTTACTCGACGCGGCGCGTTGCTCGGTTCGCTGCCTCTAGCTGTGCGCTTAGAAACAGTAATTCTCACTGCTAATCCCTATCAATTGCTGGCAGCCGATGCGGATCATACCGGGGCCTTGTTACTGATTGATCTCAAACCCTATCGCATCAAGCGGCTCTGGGTGGAAATTACTCCTGCTTTTTTAGCGGTAACAGGCTGGGGCTACATTGTGGCCGAAACCGCTGGGCGAATTGTATTTCTGGATCAAGAAGGGCGACAGATTGGCACAATCCATAGTCCGGCTGCGATTACGGCTATCGCAACAATGCAAGGAGATAGATTGCTGATTGCTACCTGGGATCACGATCATGGTGCTCTCTGCCGCTTCGATCTGCGGGATCTCGGTTTGGATCTGGTGTTTTAAGCAAATCTAAGTAAACCAATTTAAGCAGAATAGCTGTAGCGCAACATCACTCGCTGCAAGACTGTCTGTAAATCGGCGGCAGCCCGGCTAAAATCTTCTCGCCCTTTGAACTGATCCAAGCGGCAAAGCACCTTGCCCTGATCAAACAGCATCACGGTGGGTAGGGTAGTGAGTTTGTGAGCGCTGGCCAAGCGTAGATTCTCATCTGCATTAATACTCACGAGCTTAATTTGCCCGCCCCATTCAGTCTGAAGCTCTGCCAGCATTGGGTTTACTAGACGACAGACCCCGCACCAAGGTTCCCAGAAGCTAACTAGAACAGGTGTTGATGATGCTAAAACTTCGTGTTTAAAGGTCAGTTCGTTAACTGCTAGTGCCATGACACCTCATTTATTTTATAGAGTTCTTAATGCTCGCTTTGGGATCATGCTACCAGCCTATGCTGCCTGACGCACGAATGATTATTGGATGTGCCCACCAAAATAGCAGGACAAACAAGGCGATCCCAAGATAAGCAGGACGCAGAAACTCCTTCCACTCAAGGGTTTGCCGCCCCTGCAAGATCGCTAAAAAAGGAATGACCGAAGTGCGAGATTTCAAGATTTCAAAGGATTCACCGTAACGGGCGCGCCAGCGTCGATCGCCATGCCAAACGGCAAACAGGTGATGCAGGATCAAGCCAGCTGAAGTCACAACCATGAAGCTGGTACCAATCCAGAGCAATTTGGGGAATTTAGTTGCCATAAGTCCTAATTGAAGTTCTCAATTAGCTAGTAGCGTTTCAGAGTTCAGCCTCTAGTCTACCGGACTGGAAAGGATGGACCTAGACCACATCCCATCGATTTGCTTTTGATTTTCAGTGGAAAATCTTATCGTCGGCTATGGCCTAGAATCCACCGTCCAGCATCTAGAGAGAAGAAGCAAAGCAACTAGCCGCCTACTGCAATGATCCGGGCTAGGAAGAACGACCAGGTCGTAACAATTCCTCCCAGGAGGTAGTGAGCGACGCCCACCGCACGGCCCTGAACAATGCTCAGAGCGCGAGGTTGAATCGCAGGAGCCACTCTCAGTTTATTGTGTGCCCAAACAATCGATTCGATCAGCTCTTGCCAGTAGCCGCGACCGCTGAACAGGAACATCAAGCTAAAGGCCCAGACGAAGTGCGCACCCAGGAACAGAATGCCATAGGCAGACAGAGCTGAACCGTAGGAGCCAATCACCTGAGCTGCTTGTGCCCACAAGAAGTCGCGCAACCAGCCATTGATGGTAATAGCGCTTTGAGCGAAGTTACCGCCCGTGATGTGAGAGATCGTACCGTCTGCGTTCACCGTACCCCACACATCCGATTGCATCTTCCAACTGAAGTGAAAAATTGCCACCGAAAGGGAGTTGTACATCCAGAACAGTCCCAGGAAGACATGGTCCCAACCAGAAACCTGGCAGGTGCCACCCCGTCCCGGACCATCGCAGGGGAAGCGGAAGCCCAGATTTGCCTTGTCTGGAATCAGACGCGAGCTACGGGCAAACAGCACGCCCTTGAGCAGAATCAACACCGTCACATGGATCGTGAAGGCATGGATGTGGTGCACCATGAAGTCTGCCGTACCTAGCGCAATCGGCATCATGGCGACCTTTCCACCAACTGCAACTACATCACCACCGAAGGCAAAGCTAGCAGGAGCCAAAGCATTCGGAGCAGTGTTGCCAGGGGCGAGGGTGTGGATATTTTGAATCCACTGAGCAAACACCGGCTGGAGCTGGATCGCCGTATCCGAGAACATGTCTTGAGGACGGCCCAACGCCCGCATCGTGTCGTTGTGGATGTACAGACCAAAGCTGTGGAAGCCCAGGAAAATGCACACCCAGTTGAGGTGAGAGATGATGGCATCGCGATGACGAATCACCCGATCCAACAGGTTATTCACGTTCTTGGCCGGATCGTAATCCCGCACCATGAAGATGGCACCATGCGCGCCTGCCCCAACGATCAGGAAGCCACCAATCCACATGTGGTGCGTGAAGATGGACAACTGAGTCGGATAATCCGTTGCCAGATAGGGGTAGGGAGGCATCGAGTACATGTGCTGGGCCACAATGATGGTCAAGGAACCCAGCAAAGCCAAGTTGATGGCCAACTGCGCGTGCCAAGAAGTCGTGAGGATCTCGTAGAGACCTTTGTGGCCCTCACCAGTGAAGGGACCTTTGTGATTCTCCAGAATTTCCTTGATGCTGTGGCCAATGCCCCAGTTGGTGCGATACATGTGACCAGCAATCAAGAACAGCACCGCAATCGCCAAATGGTGATGGGCTGTATCCGATAGCCAGAGGCCGCCCGTCACCGGGTTAAGGCCACCCTTAAAGGTAAGGAAATCAGCGTATGCGCCCCAGTTGAGGGTAAAGAATGGGGTCAAACCCTGAGCAAAGCTGGGGTAGAGATCAACCATCAACGACTTGTTGAGAATGAATTCGTGGGGTAAGGGAATATCCTTAACAGCCACGCCTGCATCAAACATTCTGTTGATTGGCAGCGAAACATGAATCTGGTGACCTGCCCAAGACAGAGAACCCAGACCCAGCAGACCTGCCAAGTGATGGTTCAACATGGACTCCACATTTTGGAACCATTCCAGCTTCGGAGCACGCTTATGGTAATGGAACCAGCCTGCGAACAGCATCAAACCAGCCATAACGAGACCGCCGATTGCTGTGCAGTAGAGCTGAAATTCGTTTGTGATACCGGCAGCCCGCCACAATTGGAAGAATCCAGAGGTTACCTGGATGCCGTGAAAGCCACCGCCAACATCTCCATTCAAAATTTCTTGACCAACAATGGGCCAAACCACCTGGGCACTCGGTTTGATGTGCAGGGGGTCAGCCAGCCAAGCTTCATAGTTTGAAAACTTAGCGCCGTGGAAGTACATGCCGCTTAGCCAGACAAAAACAACGGCTAAGTGACCGAAGTGAGCGCTGAAGATCTTACGGGATATATCTTCTAGGTCACTGGTATGACTATCGAAATCGTGAGCGTCAGCATGCAGGTTCCAAATCCAGGTTGTCGTTTTCGGACCTTTAGCTAAGGTACGGTCAAAGTGACCCGGTTGCGCCCACTTCTCAAAAGAAGTTGGCACGGGATCCTTATCAACGACGACTCTGGCCTTTGGTGTTGCTGCCTCTCGCTCCCGCGAAGTAGTTGTCATTAGAGACTCTCCTCTCTCTAGACAAGGAAACGAGTAGTCCCACCCAAGCTCACTTGAATCGTTCCCTACCGGCGCATCAGCAAGATATGCAGATGACTTAATAGAACGAGGCGGAATCAGACCAGATGGGAGCGTCTGAACAATCTAGACTTTGCCCAATCTCGCTGGAGGGAACTCACCAAAACGATTGCCTAGCCTGAGATTTGCTTAAACCGAGCAATCAGAATGGCTTGGTGAGGTACTGCGAGCATTATAGAACTGTATTTCGGCCCTCTTTGCGCAGGTTAACAATAATTAAAGTGAGAAACGCTTGATTCATCGGCCTTTCAAGCAGATCATCAGCAAAAAATATCCTAACGATTGACGATAATTTACAAATCGAAATTATTGATTGCAATCATAGAAAATATCTGGACAATGCGCCTGTTCGATGCATTAAACTAATTGGTTTTGAAATTTAAGCGAATTTTAGTCTTTAGAACAAAATCAGCAATTTACCTAGAGATACTCTAGGTCTTTGATAGAGATAAATCGATTTTCAATAAGCATAGAAGAGTACGTTTCTCAAGATCTTCTTCACTAGAGTTCACATTAGAATTATTGTTAACTTTCGCAAATACGCTACTTGTGAATACCGTGAGCAAAATGTTCCAGCAGCAAACGGTGAATAAAGATGGAGCTACCACCCACTTTTTGTAAAAAGAGTCAGATGTTTGCGCTTCTGTTGCATGGTCAAGAAATCGAGCGTAGTTCCAGGGAATCAGTTTTTTGGAATACATAACTAGACACAAGGTGAAATGGCGGATGCAGGCTTGACCGCCTCCTAAAATCAGGCCGAAAAGCAGCCCAAACGAACCACAACAGGCAGCAATGGTGGTCTCGGAGTCCATCTGCTACACCGAAAATGCAGCTGACGGTCAACATGGTAATCAGCACCAGACCCAGGGAAAACCATTCTTGATGTTTTAGAAAAGTTTGATTGATCAACTCCAGAATTAGCTCCAGCAGCAGTCCATAAATCAGCCCGTAGAATAACCCTTTCACCAGTCCTCGTGCTGCCGCTCTCCAGGATCATTTCAAGGTTTCAACCGTTCGAATCGTTGTATCACCCAATCCGACAAATAGTCCTAACGGTACTCCCAAATCAACCATGCAACTAACACATCCGCAGACCATCTAAACAGTCCTCCAGAAACGGCCGCAATCAACCAGCAGGTCAGTGCCCCTATCAGTACGGCACTGATGCGGTAACCCATTTGTTCAGTTCGGGTGAGTGACCAGGTAGGTTGTAAATGCTCAATCAGAAAGATGGTTTGAGATTGTTGAACCATTTGTTGAGCCAGCCAATTCAACCAATGCACAGCCTGTGGTTGCGAATAGTTTTGCCCAGCCCGGCGGCGCTTAATGGCGTGTTCAATTTCTTCATGACAGGCCGCAGAATTGACTGAGTCAGGACTGATTAGAAAAACAAAATTGTCCGATTTCTCGATGCCTTCCTGAATTTCTTCACGCCATTTTGCAGTTAAAGGAATGCTGTCCTGATCCCACCAAATTCGCTTGTGGGACTGCGAAGGACTTGCCACAAACGACAAAAAAATTCCTTGTTTTGATGAGAATACGAGATGAATAGGTCATAACCATCCCGTTTCAAAGATGAATTAGGAGAGGAATCATTCAGCATGTTATCCCCTTCGTCTAACACTTAGGTTCCAGAGGACTAAGCTCAACTCCAGCAATGCTCATTTGTGAGTTTACTGGATTAGTCAGATGATGCAAGGTATAAAGCATTTCTGAGATTGCAGAATTAAGTTAGATGAATCCTGACGTTGATGGCGTTTAAAGCATCTACGATCCGGTTTCTGATCCTGATATAGTTCCCTAGGAACAGATTTTTCGATGTTTGAGCAGCCAGCAGGCTCAGGAGTGTGCGACGTGTTGGGGATGAACTGGCAAAAAAGGTGGTTACAAGAAAGGCCATTACAAAGGATACTGGCTGTTTTGTTAACAGCTGTCTTGGCATGGGGCGTAACAAGCTGTAGCCCACCCTCGGAGAGAAGCGGCGCAAAGGCTGGCTTGAAACCTACACGGGGACGGTTAACTGAAGTATCGCCGCCCTTCGCCATTCAAAATCTGAAGCAGGATCTGGAGATCTACCAGCCGCAGGTGAAAATTTTGAGTCCGCGGCCTAACCAGGTGCTGGAAGACACCGAGGTTGAAGTGCGATTGCAGGTCAACGATTTGTCCCTGTTCAAAGACGAAGCGCTGGAGCTGGGTCCGTATTTGCAGGTGCTGCTCGACAATCAGCCCTACGCCCAGGTGTCTGATACCAGTGAACCGCTAAAGTTGGACAATTTGACTCCAGGGACCCATACCCTGCGCGTCTTTGCCGTGCGCCCCTGGCACGAAAGCTTCAAAAACGAGGGAGCCTTTGCCCTAACTACGTTTCACGTCTTTACCCAGACGCCCGAAAATAACCCAGATCCGAAAAAACCGCTCCTGACCTATAACTACCCTAAACGCACGAAAGAACAGGGCCGCCCGGCATGTGACGACTCGCCCTGAACGGAAAGGAACATCTCAGTGATACGAAGCGTGTTGTCCAATAAATGAATTTAGCCACGGATCGGGTGGATGACACAAATCGCCGTAGGTAAGAAAGGTCATTAGTCCCAGAATCGCTTCACGCGAATTCGGTCGTTACCCAAGGAATTTCACCGCCAAATTTCGCGTCGCCATGTCTCGGATCGTGAGGTCCATACAGGCTTCCGACCCGTCTCGTTGTTAACGGCGAATTCGAAATTATTTTCCAGGTTGCGCCTCCGTCCATCATCGGAACATTGGTCGTGAGTTCGAATCGCGCCTTCAGATCGGGCTGATCGAACACTGGGAACGCCGTGCTGGCGTCCGACGGGACAAAGAGCGAGTAGATATACTCGGATCCATCTTCCTTACCCACATACCGCGTTATCGCCGACCCACTGGTCAATATCGGCGAGGTGAAATCGAGCTTGATGACGTTCTCGCCTAAACGAACGCCGTCGCGGAAGATGAGGTGTTCGTTAAAGTCAGAACCGCCTGCGTCAGCGGGCGGCCAGTTCGTTGACAGCGAGACCAGCTTACCATTCACAGAAACGTTCGAGACAGTCGATTTTTCCTCATGGCCTGCGATCCGTCGCCAATCGAGAATGATCGGTGGGGTCTCGCCGCCGGCCATTTTGCCGCGCGCCGACGCAGGCGGCTCTGACACGTTGACGCGTATCTCGATCGTCCCCTTCACCACCGGCGACATCTTCTCGAGCGTCAGATTAAGCTTGTATCGAATGTCGGAATAATGCGCGGCACGCCATTTCGCGAGCTCAAGCGACACGCCCGGTTCGATCGGCGGCATAGTGACCATATTTGACTGTGCATCAGATCGAAAGCAAAACACCGCCGTTATCAAAATAAGGAAAGCAGAGATCTTCTTCATATCGAAGCCCATTCCGTGCGCCGAAGTAGCGGAAGTTAATAATAGCTTAGGCGCGGAGGGGTTCGGAAGAGTTTCATCTGGAGCGAATTTGATGTTGATCAGGCGGTGGAAAGCCGAGCTTCAAGCGAACGCCGCTTTTCCAGAAGACGGCCGGGGTCGTTTGTGATGATCGCGCAAAGGCCGAGTCGGAAGGCGCGTTTGACCCAGCGTGGATTGTCCGCGGTCCAAATGGCAACACTGAGCCCGTGTTTGCGTGCCTTTTTTATCAGCTTTCGAGTAGCAAGCGAATAATGTACGGATATCTGATCGGCCCCTGTATCTTTTGCCAAACGGACCAGATACTTATCCTTCCGCAGAAGATTCTTGATCTTGGGAGCAAAAAGCGCCGCCGTGCGGATACCCGGACAGAATTCTTTGATCAGCGGGATAGCGGCGAGTTTGAAACTCTTTACTATGAAACGCTCGGTACGACCAGATGCGTTTATGATCTCAGCAACACGGCGTGTAAGCGGCTCAACGTCCGCTTCGCGACATTTGATCTCGACATAAATCGTCCCGTCGAATTCTGCAAGCGAATCTAGAGCTTCGCCTAACGTTGGCACGGTCTCATTTGCGAACTGCGAAGCTTTGCCATTCCCGTTCGCTCGGTCGAACCATGAGCCGACGTCAAGATTCTTGGCCTCAGCGGCGGTCAGCTCAGCTAACTTTCCCTTTCGGCGGGCCGTACGCTTCAGGGTGCGGTCATGGAAAACAACGGCCTCTCCATCGCGTGTAAGGCGCACATCAAACTCGATGCCTTCTGCACCGTCTTCAATAGCACGGCGGAATGCGGCGATCGTATTTTCGGGCGCGTGGCGGCTTGCTCCCCTGTGCGCGATGATCTTTGGCATTGTCATTTGAGATCCGTTGGCTTTTCCAGCAAAAAGATGGTCTTTGACCATGCGATAGGCTCCTTTAACGGAAATTCATGGTTACCGACAATGTTAAAGTAGCGTTGTGAAATCCGTCTTACATCTGCAGGTTTGTGTGCCTTGAACTTATAGAGGAATTCCAGCATCGAACCGACAAGCGAAGGCTTGACCGGTATGAACACAAGCTTTCCGCCCGGACGGATAACACGGGCAAACTCGCGTAGGCCATCTTCAAGCGGCACGTATTCCAGCACGCCGCAGGACAAAACCACCTGAAACGTCTCATCAGCGAACGGCAACTGAAGAACGTTACCCTGAACAGATTCGAAACTTCGTGCCGTTCCGTTCTTCTGCTTGGAGAATTGTTCATTCGCGACCTTTAACGATCTGTGGGATAGATCAAGGGCTATGGTCTTTCGAGTTCTCAGGCCCGTATCGGAAAATCCAAGTGTTACGATGCCGGTTCCGCTGCCGGCATCAAGAACATATGAATTAGGCGTTATACCAAGATCCAGCGAGCGAAGGTATTTTGCGACCGAAGCCCGATAACCGTTCACCCGGAGAGCAAGATTGTGGACCTCAGCGATACGGTCGTAAAAGGTCTGAGTTTTATTTCGGTTTCTTTTCGTGCCGGGTTTTGCCATCGATCATTTTTCTTCAAGAAGTTTCAGTACCATTGAACGAAGCTCTTCTATGCGCGTCGGACTTGAGCCGGTCTCAAGATACCTTAGCTTTCCGTTCCTGTCGATCAGGGCGGCGGTCGGCAGATTGACGGCGCCGTATGTTGTCTGGAGCTTATTGTCCTTTGTTACCACAAAATCGTATGGGAGCGAATATCTTTCGCGAAAACGCTTAAGGAAGATTATCTCGTTGGTTTCATCCACGTTAAAGCCTTCGGCCCGCCCGTAATAACGAGTTATGCCAAGTATAACGAGGCCTTTATCAGAAAGATCTTCGTGCCATTCGCGGAAGTGAGGAAAAGCGTCAAAGCACGGGCCGCACCACGTGGCCCAGAAATCCAGCAATACCACCTTCCCGCGAAGTTCAGCTAACGTTGACGGTTTACCCGGAAACCATTGGTCGATACCGAATAGTTCTAAGGCTGTTTCGCCCAAAAGGTCATAATGCCGTTTTCGCAATTTCAGCCGGTCGATCGCTTCGTTCTGAGCACCCCTTGCGGCGGGCAGATCACGCCCCGCCTGAATGAGTGAATTGAGGTAGGTCTCCATCGCAAGGGGCTTTCGCCCGGTGGCTATCTGGTGGAGGATCAGTTTGTCGGTCGCATAGTAATAAAATATGGCATTCTTGATGTCTGCCGCGGTCTGCCGCATATCCTCCAGAGCGGCGTCGGCTTCTAATATCTTGCCCGCCTCATTCCGGGCCTCAAAAAGCAGCATTCCTGTATCGAGCGCGGCATCAAGCGGATTCACACGTGAATTTGGATCGGAAATGAGCGTTTTAGCAGCCTCGTAAGCTCTTTTTGCATGGTTCTCTGCGTTCGAAAAACCTTTAATAGTAAGATAGGCCTTTGCGATCTCAGCATTCATTCGCCATATTTCGCTTGGTTTGATCGGTTTTCGTCCGTCGTAATCAGCGAGGAGCCCTACCGCAGTATCGAGTTTGCCCTGTTTGGCATACGCGAAAACGATTATGGCACGAGCACTTTGAGCACGTTCTGCGGAAAGCGGGTTCGATTCAAGATAACGGCTCAACATCTCCGCGGTGCCGTCAAGATTCTCGGCGATCCAGTAAAGCATTCCGGCGTAATAAAGGTCATCCGGCTCCGAGAGTTTCCGCTCGGCTGCGATAGCGGCGTATTTGGCGGCAAGCTGCTTGCGTTCCGCCTCTGTTTTCGAACGAAGCTGTTCGCTATAAGGGATCTTTTTTTGTTGGTACTCGGCGAACTTTACTCGATTGTATTCGTTCACCTCATCAAACATCTGCTTTAGGGGCAAGTCATTTTCCGCAGATGTGGCGGCCGTTAAAACACTTCCGGTCGCACGACGGGACTGCGCGTCTCCTGAACCGGTGGCAACGAAAATGATCAGCAATAGTGAAACAAAAAATTTCAATTTCATAGGTCAAAGGTTTGTCGCCTTTGCATTTCGCAATATTCGTTCCGGACCGAACGCATCCAGAAAAACAGAGGCTCTGCCGTTGACAATGTGTTCGCAAATCACCTTTGCCGTCATCGGTGCGAGCAGGACCCCATTTCGGTAATGCGCTGTCGCCACATACAGAGATGCGGAGCCAGGTACTTCACCGATGATCGGGAGTCCATCGGCCGCAAAAGGACGCAGCCCACACCAGCTATCATTTACCTCGACGTCTGAGAGTAAGGGCAAGATCCTACGGGCATTATCTGCAAGTCTTGATATCGCTGCGTCTCGCAATGTCTTATCAAACCCTACATCTTCTACCGTCGCTCCAACAAGAACACGTCCATCCCCACGCGGTGTAAGATAAACGTCTGGTCCAATGACCACTTTCTCCAATGGACGCCGGAGCGTCGAAAAAGAAAGCATCTGGCCTTTTATTGGTCTGATGTCGAACGGGGCCGGATGCTCGCCGAATTTGATGAGTGATGTCCACGCACCCGTTGCAAGGATCGTAACGTCAGCAGTAAATGTACGGCCACCATCGCTTACGCCGGTAACTTGCTCCTTCTCAATAAGCAGAGTTTTGATGGCAAAGTTCTCTATTATTCTGATACCGTGATCATGAGCATATTGGATGAAAGCCTTAAGCATCAACCGGTTATCTACGTAGCCATCGTCAGGATAATAAATACCCCGGATCACATTGCTTGATATATCTGGAATTAATGAAATGATCTCGCCGGCGTCCAAAGCGATCGCGTTGATGCCTAATTTGTTTTGAATCTCTAGTTTCGCGGCTATGCGTATGGCATGGTCTTCATCAAATGCCGCCTCTAACGTTCCGCATTTCTGGTGGTCAATGGTGATACCTGTTTCATCGGTAAGTTGGGCCACAAGATCTGGGTATAGATCATTCGATGCCAGACATAATCGGTGAAAATTGTCAGCCCGATTTGCCTCTGCGTTCGGAGAAAGCATTCCGGCCGCGGCCCACGACGATTCGCGACCGAAAGTGAAGCAACCGCAGCATATCGACCCGGCCCGCATCGTTCAGTTGCCGTATGACATCCAGGATCTCGGTGGTGGTCAGCCCGAATTTCGCGGCCTCACCGCCTGATTTCTCCCATTTCCCCGAACCCTTGGAATATAGCTTCACGCGGACGCCGATCATCGGAAGCTTTGTGTCGGGATTCTCCTTCGTGGCTTCTTCTGCCAGCTCGATGGAATGTTTTAGCTCGCTCATCTTTTCTATGACGATGACAACATTCTTACCCGCAGCGGCTCCGGCAAACGCCAGTTTGATAAAGTCCCGGTCTTTGAAGCCGTTAAGCACCAACAAGCTGTTCGGCGATTGTTCAAGGGCGAGGGCTGCGTAAAGTTCAGCCTTCGATCCTGCCTCAAGGCCAAAATCGTAACGAGAACCTTCACGCAAATACTCCTCGATCACGGCTCGGTTTTGATTCACCTTCATTGGATAGACACAAAGATGTCCGCCCTCATATTCAAATTCCTTGATGGATTTCTTGAATGCGGTTTGGAGCTTCCGTATTTGGCCTACCAATAGCTGAGGGAATCGCAACAAGACAGGCGTGTTCACGCCGCGCTTCTTAAGATCGTCGATGATCTCTTTGACATCGGCTGTAAGATTTTCGTTTTCGGGGGCTATAACGATCAAGTTGCCTTTACGGTTGACACCGAAGTAACCCGCTCCCCAATTTTCAATTCCGTATGTTTCGGTTGTCTGTTCTATGATCGTGCTCACGTGTTCTCCCCAAGACCGCAAATATCCGCCGATTTGGCCACAAAAGGTCAAAGTGTAATAAAAATCGAGGAAAAAATAAACACCCCTCTATGGTCCTTAAATTTTATGTCGATTTTTGCCTGATCCGACCGATAGATCTGGTGGCACATACCTTGCATAAATGTAGTGCGGCGGAAGCTGCTAAAATTGGGCCGGTTCGGAAGTTATTGTAATAGAAGAAGTTCCGATATTTGGTTAAGTTAGTAAACAAGCAATCTGTCAAATATTGGTGTCAAAAATTGTCAGTTATCGCGTGTTTACAGCATCAAGGTTAAGCTCGAGTTATGAACAAAAAGAATGAAAACGGATTCTCATTAATTGAGGTGCTGCTGGTCGTTGTTATACTTGGCGTTGTTGTCGCTCTGGCGGTTCCGGCGTTTCAAAAAGCGTTTCGATCAGCTGAGAATGGTGCAGTTCTAAGCATTCTTCGAGTGATCTCTTCAACCCAGGTTTCATATTATGGGCAGCATAATCGCTTTGGACGCCTTGCTGAGATCAACCCGATCGTAGGAAACGGTTTAGGGACCATAACCGGTGACAGAATGGTGCGGGGAAAATTCTTATTTGAAATGACCCCTGTCGTGCCGACCGATGCAGAACTAAAGACCGAATATATGATAACCGCCACGAGGAACATCTCCGGAGAGGAGATCTATCAGTATGAGATCAACCAAAGCGGGGAGATCGTTCAGATAAGGCCCTAGAGCACCGTCTCCAATTTGAAATTTAGCCCACCTCCAAACGGAAGAGCGGTGTAAACACGCTCTTCCGGCTCTCTCCACCCCCGAATAAGACATTACAAGCCGGTGAACACAAATGAAAGTATTTGAAGAACTGATAGAGGAACTAAAGGACGAGAACCTCATCGAGAGTACGATCTTCGAGATCGAGCCAAGCGTGGATACAAGTTCTTCAGAAAATGTTGACGAAGTACCTTTAACCGCAGAATCTGAGAACTTTGTTGAAACTGATAAAGACGCGGGTGAAGCGGACGGTCATGAGATCTCGCCAAGTGAAGCTTTTAGAAAGCAGGCAATGGAGGAAGTGTCGGCTCTGCAAATGGTCGAGCATGTGTTTTCTGGAATAGAGCAGAAAGCCGGAGATGCGAGCGGGGGCTCCTTCAACGATCTTAGAGCCAAAAAGGCTCTTCACGTTTTTCTCCAAGTAGCAGATGAGATCGGGTCAGAAGCTTTCGAAGAGGCACGAAAAGATCTCCGCGAACAAATGGAGATCTGGTGCACAGCTCTAGCCGAACGCGATCGGGAGATCCGAATCATCGATCTTCGCTCATTCTGTGAAAATTCGCGACCGGTGCTGAGTTCTCAGGCTTTGATAGCTCTTGCCAGGTTCTATAGGAATGCCCCATTCTCAAATGACGTACGTGAGAAGTTCGATTTCATAATTACAAGATTGTTCTCGCGGGAAAGTGAAGATGGAACCCGCAGATCGCTTTTTGGGATGTCAGAGATGATAGGCCATCTAAAGACCCTCTATTCAAGATGGGAAAGCCTTTCTCTCTTTGCGGCCGAAGATTATGCAGACATCGTCAGAGAGCACTCGATCGGCCTCAGTCACCTTGCTTCCGAAGCCGAATCATATGCTAGTCTTGATTCACTTGTCTCTTCGGAGATCTTCTCGCGCCTGCAGGACACACGAGAAACTTTGTCTGAGATGTTCTTTGTACCCGAGATCACGGCAGCAGCCATTGACTGCAATCTCAGAATTGGAAACAAGATCATCCAGCTCATCTGGAAAGAGCACAGCTCTGGGAATAATGCAGCGCTAGAGAGCTTCGAGGATCATTATGATGAGGCTATGTCGCGGGCCGCGTGCAAGACCCTAAACTTCGCTGCTGTATTCAACTCAACACCCGAAAATGTAGCCCAGATCGAACCTATAAGGCCGACTCGCCGCAACGTCATTGAGTTTGAGCGTGCCCCTGTAGTTAATGACGAAAGCCGATCGTTTCTCAAGGTCAATAAATGGCTGCTTGCAGCAACAATTCTTGTGTGCTTGATCAGCGGCGGGGTTTATCTTTGGGCGGAACAATATGAATCCTCACAAACCGTTGGCAAAACGGCCGCCGCCTTTAACTTTGGAGGATCCGGCGTAGAGAAATACATAGGCAACGCGAAACGTACCACTGAGACCGTTTATGGAATAACACAACCTGAATGGGAGATGCTGGACGAGAAAGCACAAAAACAAGTGCTCCAAGATGCTCTGAATTTTGCGAAGGGACAAGGCATCAAGAAGATCCAGCTAACTAATGGTAAGGGTAGGACGGTCGGGTTCGTCTCAGATGGTAGAATTGATGTTTACCAGCAATGATATACTACAATACTGTAGTATAGAATCTAGAAAACTACAAAAATGTAGGAATATCATTGCATCAATTTAGTGGACTTCTGCTGCTTCCTAGTCTAAATCCCTAAATAAGAACAAAATAGGCATTATTGCCGGAACGGCACAGGATTTGAAATACCCTGATCGTACCGGCTTTTTATTTTCTTCTTCATTTCAGGATGCATAAATTTGCCGTACGGGATAATCGATAAATAGGACGCAAAAAAAATAATGAATGCTAAGAATGTTCTCCATTTTGCTGCCGACCAAGGCGCAAAATTTGTTTCGGTTCGCTTCACAGATCTTCCGGGTGCCTGGCATCATTTAACCTATCCGATCAGCCAATTGACCGAGGATTCCTTCGAAGACGGTTTCGGGTTCGATGCATCAAGCCTGCGAGGCTGGGCGGCGATCAATGAATCCGATATGCTTTTGATCCCGGATCCCGGCCGCTTTTGGATGGACCCGTTCGCAGATGAGCCGACGATGTGCTTGATAGCAAATGTCGTGGATCCGATCACGAAAGAAGGTTATGGGCTTGACCCGCGCTCGGTAGCTGTTCGTGCGGAAAGCTATCTTCGTTTTACCGGGGTCGCAGATACTATTTTCGTCGGTCCCGAAGCTGAATTTTTTGTTTTTGACAACGTATCATTCAGAAACGATCAGCACACCGCGGGGTTTTCTGTTGATTCCGAGGAAGGTCATTGGAACACGGGCAGGGCAGGGCAGGAAATCTTCCCTAATTCGGGTTATCACATCCGCCCGAAAGAAGGTTACGTGCCGGTTGCTCCTATGGATACTCTCATCGACCTCCGTAACCATATATCGAATCTCCTATCTGACGTCGGTATTAGCGTGGAGTGTCATCACCATGAGGTAGCGACCGCCGGGCAGTGTGAGATCGATTTCCGATTCGCCAATCTTCTCCATACGGCCGACAATGTGATGCTTTTCAAATATGTCGTTAAGAATGCGGCCGTCTATCATGGCAAGACTGCGACATTTATGCCGAAGCCGCTCTATGGTGACAATGGTTCAGGTATGCACTGCCATCAATCACTTTGGAAAGATGGAGAACCGCTTTTTGCCGGGGATGGTTATGCCGGGCTTTCCGAAATGGCCAGATTTTATATCGGCGGGCTATTGAAGCACGCTCCGGCTCTGGTCGCCTTCGCGGCACCGACCACGAACAGTTATAAGCGCCTTGTTCCGGGTTTTGAAGCTCCGGTCAATCTGGCATACTCGGCAAGAAATCGTTCGGCGGCGGTAAGGATACCGATGTTCTCCGCGTCGCCGAAGGCTAAGCGGCTCGAATTCCGTCCCCCGGATCCAAGCTGCAATCCCTACATCACGTTTGCTGCCCTTCTTATGGCGGGATTGGATGGTGTTCAAAATCGTATCGATCCCGGTGATCCACTAGACAAAGACATTTACGATCTTCCGCCGGAAGAATTGCAGAATGTTCCTTCGTTGCCGGGAACGCTCGATGAGGCACTGACCGCATTGGAGAACGACCATGATTTTCTTCTGAAAGGTGATGTTTTTTCCAGCACGATGATCGAGCGATGGATCCGTTACAAGCGGGACAAGGAAATAACGCCACTGAGGCTGAGGCCCCATCCGCTTGAATTCTCAATGTATTACGACGTTTAGTTAAGCAGTGTCGAAAGGCTCGCCCGCATCTCTTTTCAAGAGGTGCGGGTCTTTCAGTTCTGTTGAGGATAGACTGATTTCATCACGTTTGGATTATGAAGTAAGATAAGAAATGCTTTGGGCAGCGATCGGGCGGCTTTTTGTCAAATAGCTTAGGATTAGCGGTTTGGGCCGGCTCACAGCTTGGTGGCATCGCCGCCAGCGAGTACGTCGTGACTGCAGATCCGCGAATGAGTGATGCCAGGCCGCCGACGCCCGGCAGTCCAAGCTATATCCAGAATCAGAATCTGTCTGCTCAGGCTTCATCAGGCTTTCACATCTCGGGCAATGGCCGTGCCGACGGCACCCTGACCGGAAACATTGTCGATGCGACCACGCAATATAACATCGGCAGCCAACGGGTGCTAAGCGTAGGGGGTATTGACAATACCTTCATTGGCCGCGGAGCTGGCGTCGCCAACACGGGGTTTTTCAACACTTTCGTCGGGCACAATGCAGGCAACACAAACACTTCCGGACAGCAGAATTCCTTCTTTGGCAGGTTTGCTGGTTCATCGAACACCACGGGATCTCTGAACGCTTTCTTCGGAGACCAATCGGGGCAAAGTAATATCAGCGGACAGAACAATGCTTATTTTGGATTTGGGTCAGGAAGTCTTGCGACTGGAAGCTTTAACGCGTTCTTCGGTTCACAGTCGGGGGTAAGAACGACCGGCAATGGCAACGCCTTTTTTGGTTATTTTTCGGGACCCGAAAACACTATCGGTGCCGATAACGCCTTTTTCGGCAGTTTTGCAGGGCGATTCAATACAGAGGGGGTACGCAACTCATTTGTTGGACCCTCCGCAGGTTTTGCCAACACGACCGGCTCCGCCAACTCATTTTTTGGCTTTTTTGCGGGACGCTCCAATACTACCGGCTTTGCCAATTCCTTTGCCGGTACGGGGGCGGGCGAATCCAACACGACTGGCGCCGAGAATTCGTTCGTCGGCAGAAGCGCCGGTTTCAACAACTCAACAGGCAACAACAATTCGTTTGTCGGCAGAAACGCAGGTGATGTCAATACAACTGGCTCTAACAACACCGCTGTCGGTGCAGGCGCGAATTTTGCTTCGAACAGTCTGACGTTTGCCACCGCAATCGGCTCCGGCGCGGTCGCCAATTTAAGCAATTCGGTCTTTCTTGGACGCTCTGCGGATACCGTCAGGATACCAGGTAATCTTAATTTGTCAGGCACACTCACCGGCACGGTCGTTGTTGGGACAGGTAACGGCGGAACGGGCCTTTCCTCTTCCGGTGCCGCCGGTAGCTTTCTGCGAAGCAACGGGTCGAACTGGACGAGTTCTGTATTGCTCGCCGGAGACATACCCTCCGGAAGCACGAACTACGTGCAGAATCGGACGACGGCTCAACCAGGCACAAATTTCAACATCTCCGGGACGGGACAAGCTGATCACTTTGTGGCATCGTTGGCCTCATTTTCGACTACTAATGCGGGACGTCTGCTGATCAGCACCAGCGCCTCTGAGCAAGGAACGCTCCCGATCTGTTTGGCACCGCCCAATAACCGACTTAACCTTTGCTCATCTTCGCTTCGGTATAAATCAAATGTGTCTGATCTTACGAAAGGAATCGATCTTGTAAAGCGCCTTCGCCCGGTTACTTTCGACTGGAAGGACAGCGGCACGCCCGACTTCGGACTGATAGCCGAAGAAGTTGACGCGGTGGAACCACTGTTAACTTTTTCTAATGACGATGGACAAATACAAGGCGTCAAATACGATCGAATCGGCGTTATTCTCATAAACGTCGTAAGGGAGCAGCAGCAACAGATCGAACAGCAGCAAACGATCCTTAACCGCCAACAGGCAATGATCGATGCTCTTCGTTCGATCATTTGTAAAACAGACCCGCAGGCCGGCATCTGCAAGGAGGAACAATGAAGCCAAAACCAAGTCCGGTCTTATTTCTCTCGTTTATCTGCCTTATCTTTTCCCTCGCTGGCACTCAATCCTCCCCGAACATACACGCCCAGGCGGGCGGGGACTTCGATCTGTCACACTCCGTCATTGCCGGAGGCGGCTCGGCCTCTAGCGGCGGGGCCTTTCGGCTGGATGGTACCGCAGGCCAAGCTCTCGCCGGTACATTGAGTACCGGTATCCCTCCCGCCGGCAATGGGTTAAGGCTTCGCGGAGGTTTTTGGGCATTTGACCAGATCGGGCCGACTTCTGCATTGGTCTCGGTTTCCGGCCGCGTTACCACTTCGGGTGGCTCAGGCATCCGAAATACAGTGCTCAAACTTACTGCACCAGATGGAAGCATCACGATGGCTCAGACCGGCAGCTTCGGAAATTTTATATTTGCATCCGTCCAGGCGGGGCAGACCTACATCCTTGAAATAATTGACGGACGCCATACGTTCGCAGAACCGGTTCGAATGATATTTGTATCAGAAGAGATAACAGATCTTCTATTTGTGACTAAGACGTTCTGACAGAATGGAGCGGTAAATTGTCTTCTCGAACTGAGCCTATGCCTGGAAATTGAATTAAATAAAGATTTGATTAACTCTGTTCCATCTGTCTTCCTCCATCGTATGATGATTTAAGAAAACTCTGTTTCTGAGGAGTGCATTTCGAAAGGCAGCCGGCCCTAAAAATAAGCCTTACCGGGAAAATAATCTCCAACTTTTTCTTGCAGGATCGCATGATACTTTGATTCTTCTGTTTTGTGTAAGGCAGCTTCCTTATCTTTTCCTATACGTATCAAGAGCTTCGCGGCTTTTTGATGGAAGTGAAACAGGTAGTAAGTTAACTCTATATTCGAGGGGTCCGACTCTGCGATCTCTTTTGCGAGGCTGATAGCATTCTCAATGTTCGAAATGGCATCCTGCAATTTGCCTTGTGCAACCAAAAGATCTTGGTCTGTGTGAGCAATGCGTAAAAGGTCAAGCCTGGCTTCCTTATTGCTTGGGTCGAGCCTAAGCTGGCGATTATACTCTTTCGCTTCCGCCATATATTTTTGTCCGACCCCTAGCTTTCCAAGACGGATGTAAGCATCACCTAATGAAAGCGCGATACCATACTTTCTACGAATCACAATAGTTTTATTGTTCAGGTGAGGAATAACTTCGAAGCTGTATCTTTCAAATTCTAGATAGTGATATAAGGCACGCTCGTACATTTTTCTAGCCTCGTCATTCCTTACTTCATCATCAAGATCGTAACCGGCGAATCTAGCGGCGTTACCCGCGAAGCTTTGCACTTTCGCCATCTGGTCCTTGAACCTATACTCATCGGGATACTGATTTATAACAGCTTTAAGTTTTTCGACCGTTTCAGAGTAGCCATCGTATCGGTTGGTATTGCTGGTAATATAAGCCGGACGCTGGCGCAGGATCTCATTTAAAACATATATTTCATCGACTCCGAGATCATTTTTTCTCTCTTCAAGTATGGCTATGCCTTTATCCAAATGATCTAAGCCGAGTGCTGAGTTGCCGCTTCGTTGAAATGCATTGGCCAGAGTGTTATAGGAATGTGCCAATTCTCTCCTGGCGTCTAGACCGGCCGGATCCATAACCAACAGTTTTTCGTGTAACTGAACACTCCGCTTGTAATTCTCCAAAGCACTTCTCAGATCACCTGAATTGGGAATATATGAGGCTCCTTGCACATCACCGATCTTCCTGTAGGCGATCGCGAGTTCATTGATAAGTTCCGGGTCGTTGATCTCTTCGGCGGCGATGGCATCCAAATAACTTACCGCATCTGAAACAAGCTTTTCTCTCAATGCGATGGAGCCTTCCAGCTTGGCGATCTCGTCGTGATAATCAAATATGAGGGCGTTGGCGACCTTGCGGACCTGTTGAAAGCGGGATTCAGCAAGGCGTTGTTGTTCGCGGGCAATGGAAGATTGATAGACTGCTGAACCGGAGCCGACAAATATCAAAAGCAAAGCCGCCGCCGCTGCGGTGACCAAAGCCCGGTTTCTGCGAATGAATTTTCGTGCCCGATACATCTTTGACTGAGGATGAGCCAAAACCGGCCGCCCATCCAGGTATGCTTTCACATCGGCCAGCAATTGATCTGCCGAGGCATATCGCTGTTCGGGTTCTTTGTTCAAGCACTTCAGGACGATGTTATCCAGATCGCCCGAGAGAGATCGGCTTGAGCGAATTCCTTCGCCGCGATCAGTTCCGGCCGTATTGCGGCCCTCACGGTTGGCCGCAGTCGAAGGCGCAAGCGGTTCATCGTTAAGCACGGCTCGGTATAGATCGAGCCCGCCGGTCTTGTAGATCGCATTCGGCGGAAGATCGGTTAGAAGCTCAAACAGTATCACACCGAGGCTGTAAATATCGCTTGCTGTGGAGATCGGCTTTTGGGCTATCTGTTCCGGCGAAGCGTATTCCGGTGTCATGGGAGCCCCGGCTGTCATTGTGCCGCTTTCATCCTCCAGCACCTTTGCAATTCCAAAATCGAGCAGCTTTACATCGCCGGTTTCGGTGACCAGGATATTCGCCGGTTTAAGGTCACGATGGACGATCAGATTTCTATGAGCATACGAAACGCCTTCGAGCACATGTGCGAACAGATGCAAGCGATCTTTGATGGAAAGCTGATTATCGCGGCAGAACTTGGTAAGTGGTGTGCCCTCGACATATTCCATTACGTAATAAGGAATGTGATTGCCGGTAACGCCGCCGTCGAACAGGCGTACAATATTTGGATGTTCGAGCTGGGCAAGTATCTGCTTCTCGTTGCGAAAACGGCGGATCAATTCTTCCGAGAAAAGATTATGACCGGTCAGCTTTATCGCCACACGTTTGTCGAAATCGCCGTCTTCGCGGACGCCTTCGAATACGGTTCCCATTCCACCGCGGCCAAGTTCGCGAACGATCCTATACTTCCCGACCATCTCGCCGATAATATTCGGCGGGTCGTAGCGAAATACCGGCTCTTTCATAAACTCGCTTGCTTTCGTATCAACCGTTAGAAGGCCCGCGAGTTCGTCGAACAACGTCTTTTCGCCGGATTCGAATTTGGCTAGATACTCGCGTCGTGCATCAGGGCCGAGTTCCACTGCCTCGTCGAAGATCTCTTTTAACCTCTGCTAACCGGATCGACGCGTCGCAGACGGTCCGTGATATAAAGGTTCTCGGCAACGACGCGATGTCGCCGCTATTCCAAGCTGTCATCGAAGCGACGGAAGAAGCGATAATCAACTCCATTCTCAAAGCCACGACCGTTACAGGCAACGGACGTACAGTTGAGGCTCTGCCGATAGATAGGCTCCGCGAGATGCTGAAAAAATACGGACGAACAAAGTAGGCGAACGAAGTAGATGATGAAGATCGAAAACTACATCGGCGGCGAGATGGTCGAGCCGGCGTCCGGCGAGTATTTTGATAATTTTGAACCGGCGACGGGCGAGGTGTATTCGCTGATACCGGATTCGGATGATCGCGACGTGAACCTTGCGGCGGATGCCGCGAAGGCCGCTTTCCGTGCGTGGGCGGCGACGCCGCCGGAAGAAAGATTTGCGATATTGATGCGGCTCGTAGGGTTGATCGAACGCGACCTGGAGCCGCTCGCCGCGGCTGAATCGAAAGACAACGGCAAGCCTGTTTCTCTGGCCCGCTCGGTCGATATTCCGCGTGCGGCTGCGAACTTTCGTTTTTACGCGACCGCTGCAATGCATCTCGCTAACGAATCGCACGATACGCACGGTGCCGGCGGCGTGCACGCGATCAACTATACTTTGCGGCAGCCGATAGGGGTCGCCGGCTGCATAAGCCCATGGAACCTGCCGCTTTACTTATTCTCCTGGAAGATCGCACCGGCTATCGCCGCGGGCTGCACGGTCGTCGCGAAACCAAGCGAGGTCACGCCGATGACAGCGTATATGCTGTCCAGGCTTTGCATCGAGGCGGGCCTGCCTGCGGGCGTTTTGAACATCGTTCACGGCACGGGCCCGAAGGTCGGTTCGGCGATCGTCGGCCATCGCGATATCAAGGCAATATCGTTCACAGGCGGCACAAAAACCGGCGAAGAGATCGCCCGCACCGCTGCACCGATGTTCAAAAAGCTCTCGCTCGAGCTCGGCGGCAAGAACCCGAACATCATCTTTGCGGACTGCAATTACGATGAAATGCTGACGACGTCGGTGCGTTCGTCGTTCTCGAATCAAGGTGAGATATGTTTATGCGGTTCGCGGATTTTTGTCGAGCGGCCGCTGTATGAAAGATTCAAAACCGATCTTGTTGAACGAGTTTCAGCCCTGAAGGTCGGCGATCCAAACGACGCGGCAACCGACGTAGGAGCAATAGTTTCGCGGCAGCATTTCGAGAAGATCCTTTCTTATATCGAGCTTGCTAAAACCGAGGGCGGCTCAATATTGTGCGGTGGCAACGTGTCAGAACCGCCTGCATCAGCAAGCGGCGAACCACTTCGCGGTTGGTTCATCGAGCCGACCGTAATCGAAGGCCTGCCATTCGATTGCCGCACGAATCAAGAAGAAATATTCGGCCCGGTCGTTACGATCATGCCGTTCGACACTGAAGATGAGGTCTTGAAATATGCAAACAGCGTCCGCTACGGTCTCGCGGCGACGGTCTGGACCGAAAACCTTTCGCGTGCTCACCGCGTAGCATCTAAGCTGGAAAGCGGCATCGTCTGGGTAAACTGCTGGATGCTCCGCGACCTTCGCACGCCATTCGGCGGCGTAAAAGACAGCGGTATCGGCCGCGAAGGCGGTTTCGAAGCGTTGAGGTTCTTTACCGAAGAGAAGAATGTTTGCGTGAAATTATAGGAATATCGAAATGAGATCATTTTTTACGTTTTTGTTGGTTTTCTTGATTTTTTCTGCTGTTCCGGCACAGCAGAAACCGCCGTCCGAATCTGTGATGGATCGGTTCTTGCGGTATGTGAAGATCGATACGCAATCGGCCGAAGATGCCGGGAAATTCCCGAGCACGGAGAAGCAGCTTGTGTTGGCCAGGCTGCTCGAAAGTGAGTTGAAGGCTCTCGGCGTGCAGAATGTCCGTATCAGCAAAGAGGGCATTGTTTACGGCATGGTGCCGGGAAATATGCCCGACAACAGCAAGGTCCCGACGATCGGGTTTATCGCTCATATGGACACTTCGCCGGCGGTCAGCGGAGCGAACGTCAACCCTATCATTCACAAGAATTATCAGGGCGGCGACATCGTTTTGCCGAACGATAAGACGCAGGTCATCACTGTCGAACAAAATCCTGCTCTCAAAGATCTGATCGGCGACGATATCATCACCGCAGACGGAACGACCCTGCTCGGTTCGGACGATAAGGCGGGCATTGCGGAGATAATGACGATGATCGATATTCTGCGAAACAATCCGCAGCTCAAACACGGGAACATTGCGATCGCGTTCACGCCCGATGAAGAGGTCGGCGGTCCGATGGACCTTTTCGATATTGAAGGCTGGGGAGCGAAATACGCTTACACGGTAGATGGAGGCGAGCTCGGCGAGATCTCTGACGAAACGTGGTCTGCACGAACCGCGACTCTCACATTCCACGGCAAATCGACACATCCCGGTTATGCAAAGGGCATCATGATCAATTCGGCATATGCGGCGGCAGATTTTCTGACGCGATTTCCGCCGGACATGCTGCCCGAAACCACCGAAGGGCGTGTCGGGTTTGTGCATCCTTACATCGCGAATCTCGATGTCGAGACATCGACCGTTAAGGTTCTGATCCGCGATTTCGACCTGAGCGGCGTCGAGGCAAAAGAGAACATGCTCAAACAAATGGCCGAGGCCGTCCGCATCAAGTTCCCCAATGTTCGCGTCGAATATTCGAGCACATTGGGCTACCTGAATATGAAGGAGGTCCTCAAGGATCATCCGAAACTTGTCGAATACGCCAAGGAAGCCACCACGCGAGCGGGCGTGAAACCGAAGATGAAACCTATTCGCGGCGGAACTGACGGTTCGCGACTGACGGCCCGCGGCCTGCCGACGCCAAACTTGTTCACCGGCGGTCACAATTTCCACGGGAAGCTTGAATGGAATTCGCGACGCGGACTGGAAAAATCGACCGAGATGTTGGTAAATCTGGTGCAGATCTGGGCTGAAAGATCCAAGTAGTTTTATGAAGAGAATATTCTTATTCAGCGTTATTGTGCTATCACTGGCGGCTGCCGCATCCGCCCAGTCAAAGGCGAGTGTTCAGGCGGCGATGAAAAAGTTCCCCGGCGTCTCAAAGGCGCACATGGAGCAAATGATCGCCGCGAAGCAGGTGATGCAGATCGCACTACCGACTTGGGTGCCCGCCGGTTTTACGGTCGAAAGGATCAAGTCGCGGCTCGGCCGGGCCGTCGCGATCGAAGACCGCGAGTTCGTCATCATCTATTCGCGGACGCTGCCTAACGGCAAGGTGCAGCGTTTTGCGTTCGAGGCAGGTTTCGACGGGCTGGGCGGTCTTATGTACGAAGGGGCGAAGACCCTTTTAACGCCAATTGGAAAAATATACTTGCTTTACGAACCGTTCGATGCCGATGAAAACAAGAAAGTCGACAACTATGTCATGACCGAGTGGTTTCAGGTCGGCCGGCAAGATTGGCATTACATTGGCATGTACGGGTATGACGAATCAGCCGACGACCTGGCAATGATCTCGCTTACCGACACGGAACGAATTCTAAGATCGTTGAGAAAACTATGAGCGGCGGCGACACAGAGATACTTAACTCCGAACGAGCCCCCGAACCGGTCGGGCTTTATCCGCACGCCCGCCGCGTGGGAAATCTGTTATTTTTGTCAGGCGTCGGCCCTCGCGAGCGCGGGACCAAGAAGATCCCGGGCGTCGAGCTGGACAAGGCAGGAGATATCATTTCTTACGATATCGAAACGCAGTGCCGCTCGGTTTTTAAGAATGTTAGGTATATTTTAGAGGACGCAGGCTCTTCGTGGGAGAACATCGTGGATGTGACCGTATTCCTTACGAATATGAAGCAAGACTTTGAGGTGTATAATAGGATCTACGCAGAATATTTCGCTGAAAACCGGCCGTGCAGGACAACAGTCGAGATCAGTTCCCTTCCCACGCCTATTGCGATCGAGCTAAAAGTGATCGCAACGATAGATAAGCCATAAGGAAGGTACAAATAAATGACAGCACCAGCAATCACAGGAATATCTACCCGAGGCTTCGCAACACATAGCCCTGAAGCGAAGTTTGAACCATTTGAGTTCGCACGGCGTGAGGTGGGGCCACATGACGTTTTGATAGAGATCGAATACGCAGGAATTTGCCATTCGGACATTCATCTTGCAAAAGACGAATGGCACGATCTGATGCCGGCGATGTATCCGATGGTGCCTGGTCACGAGATCGTTGGCCGCGTGACTCAGATCGGCAGCAATGTAACAAAGTTCAAAGAAGGCGACATCGCCGGTATCGGTTGTTTCATCGACAGCTGCCGTGAATGCGTCGCCTGCGGAGCCGGAGTTGAGCAGTATTGCCTCAACGGAATGGCGATGACGTATAACGGTACCGAGATGGATCGCACGACGCCGACATACGGCGGCTATTCGAAACATTACGTCATCGACGAGAACTACGCACTAAAGGTCAACGCTACGGGCGATCTGTCGGGAGTCGCGCCGCTGCTCTGTGCAGGCATAACGACATATTCGCCGCTGAAGAAGTTCAACGTCGGGCCCGGACAGCGTGTCGGAGTTGTCGGCCTAGGCGGCTTAGGACACATGGCCGTGAAGATCGCGAAAGCGATGGGGGCAGAGGTTACGATTTTCAGCACTTCACCCGGCAAAGCTGAGGATGCGAAAAAGCTCGGTGCGGATAATTTCGTCATAACTCGCGACCCCGAAAACCTGTCACCGCTTGCGAACAGCTTTAACCTGATAATCGATACGGTCTCTGCCGATCACGACATCAATCCCTATCTGAATATGGTCGGGCTGAATGGTACGCTCGTGGTCGTCGGCCTGCCGCCGTCGCCAAATGTTATTCACAACGGCAGCTTGATAATGGGGGGATTTAGTCAAAGTTGGGTTCAACTCTAACTGTGAAATAAGTAGGTGAGCATAATTAAACATAAAACCCAAAACCCTGTGCAGCGGGCGCTGCAGGGTTTTGAATCTGGTTTTTAATTATGCCGAGGTACTTAAATCGTTCCAAGACATGGAACTGGATATGGAAAAGGAGGGAGGCAGCCGTGGTGAACGATCGGTTTGAACAAGGTCATGCCTGTGTGATTGGCATTGGTGGAGATTTACCGAACACAGTTGGTGATGCGAAAGGGTTGGCGAAAATTCTCCAGGATCCAGAATGGTGTGCTTATCCACAGAATCAAGTGGATTTGCTAACTGGTGAGGAAGCAACTCGAGCGAATATCATTACCACCCTGGAAACATTGGCAAAAACAACCAATGCTGAGTCCACAGTGCTGATCTACTTTTCTGGCCATGGGTATCAACTGACAAAGCCAATTAAGTCTTATTATTTACTGCCGCATGGATATAACCCGGAGGATTTATCGGAAACAGCAGTGAGCGGCAATGAGTTTACAGAACTTCTGCGGGAGATCCCGACTCAAAAACTGTTGGTGGTGTTGGATTGCTGTCATGCAGGTGGGCTAAATAATCTGCCTGGATTTCAAATTGTCAAGGCTCCGCTGCCTCCTGAAGCCCAAAAGCTGTTTGTCAAAGGCGGTCGGATTATGATTGGCTCTTCTCGACCGGATGAGTTGGCCTACGCAGGTAAGCCCTATAGTGCCTTTACCTATGCGTTGATCAAGGGGCTATGTGGAGCTGGAGCCATTAAACAGGATGGATACATCCGGGCAGCGGATTTGGCAATGTATGTCAGTCAGGTTGTACCTATATTGACTGATGATAAACAGCATCCAGTTTGGGATGTTGAGAAGGCAGATAATTTTATCCTGGCGTATTATGCAGGGAGGCAATTGCAGCCGAAGCGCCTGCCGCAGGAATTGAGGGAACTGCCTAAAGTTGAGTCTACATCCAGCGAGTTCAACGATCAGCTGGTGCATAACACTGATACTGTGGCGTCAGGGGATCGTGCTATTGCAGTGGGTGGAAACGTCAGCGGCAGTACGTTCGTTACGGGCGATGGCACTGTAATTGGCAGTGGCAATGTGGTTGGCAGTGGCAACGTTGTACAGCAGGGAAAATACAACATCAATGCCTACTCTGTAAGTGACTTACACATCGGCGATACCTATACTGACCAGCCGTCGAAGCCGCAATCTGATAGCCAATCTGGTCAGGGCAATGATGCTGAAGGAGCTAACTCTGTTCGCCGCAAAACGATTCTAGTTCTAGCCGCCAATCCGAGCGATTCAACCCGACTGGCTTTAGATCAAGAAGTGCGGGAAATTGAGGAAGGTCTGCGGCGTTCTAAACATCGAGATTTATTCAAGGTAGAGCAACGTTGGGCTGTTAGAACCTATGATCTGCGTCGGGCACTACTGGACCTGGAGCCGCAAATTGTTCACTTCTGCGGTCATGGCACTCACCACTCAGCAGCAGGCAGCACTACCGATGCGTCCAGAAAGCTGAGTGTCGTCTCTGAAGAGGCGGATGAAGGCGGTATTGTGTTAGAAGATGAAACCGGAAAGGCCACGCTGGTCAAAGGGCAGGCGTTGACCAATTTATTTTCTCTATTTAAAGATCAGTTGGACTGTGTGGTGCTGAATAGCTGTTACTCAGAGGCACAAGCGGAGCTGATTGTGCAGCAGATCCCAATTGTGATTGGCATGAGGCGGGAGATTGGCGATCGGGCTGCGATTGAATTTTCCAGAGGCTTTTATGATGCTCTAGGAGCTGGACGATCGATCGATGCAGCCTTTGAGTTCGGGTGTAATGCGATCGATTTACAAAACATTCCAGAACATTTAACTCCTGTGATTAAGCGTCGTGATCGGTAGAGCATAATTCGAACATTGAAGCGATTCTGTAGTTTCCGGAATTCAGACTATATTCATTGATATCTTCTAAATAAGGGCAATCGCAACTCCCCTCAGTGCTCCCTATGCCTGTAGATGACACCCTATCCAATCCGATCGACCAGAATGTGCAACAGTCCGGTAAATTTGGGGTGAATATTGGTCAAGGGCAGGAAATTCATATTGGTGATATTTACCAACAGATTGATCCTGAAACCGTTAAGCAAATCGTTCGAGAAGAGCTACGTCTACCCCAGAAAGAATATGGTAATTCGGTCGGTCGGGGTTTGGCTGCTCTGGCTGAGCTGATGCATCATTCCGAGGCTCGTTCCGCTGTAATTACCTTCGGAGCAGATTTTCGAGCCGCCTGTGAACAGATCGATGTGATTGCGAATTACAAAGAATTACACGATCTGCTTCATACACTGGAATTTCAATGCTACAGCGGTATTCTTCAGGAAGCGAAACGGTTCTCAGATCCTGAGGATGACACTGCACTGGAGATTCTAATGGAGCACGAATTGACGTTGCAGGGAATTTTGAGAGAAGTTAAAAATGTTGCCGGACGAGAAACCATTGCTATCAGTGAATTGCTGTGGTTAAAGCATCTGGAACACGCCCAGGGTGAATTGCATGCTGCGATCGAAACACTAGATACTCGACGGCTCCAACGAACTATTTGGCTATTAAGCCGAATTCTGGCCATTCAACCTTCACGAATCAACCCCAATCTTAATGCAGCTGCTAAAGCGCTGAGACTTCCGGCACTAGTCAACGCGATGCAAGCGATTTGGAAAAGCCTGGTAGAGGCTAACTTGAATCAGGAGAAGATTCAACAATTCCAGATAGGTGTTGTAGTGCTGGCAGAGTTGAATCAGCGCTTAACCGCCCTCATCTATGGACACGACTGCTGGCAGGAATTCGATTTAGAGTTGCGCCGAATTGAAACAAATTTGGACAAAGACTTGATTGAGCTGGAAATGTCCTGGCCCGATCTCAAGGAACGAACAGAGTCCCTGTTTGACCCTACTGCCGATCAGTGGACGCTGGCATTTCAACAAGATAGCCAGAATTTGGATGCAGCACTTCAGGCCAAAAATCCTGCCAAGATCAAACGCTATTTTCGGATGTATCGTAGACGGGCCAGCGAGCGCTTTTATCAAGTCGATGTCACATTAAGACGTTTGTGTGAAGAACTTCGAGAAGTGGGTGAACCACTCGCGTCTGTGTTGAGGATGATCGAATGAATAATACTGAAACTACAGCCAACCCTAAAGCAGATGAGATTCGCTTTCCATCCTTATCTTCTCTGCGGGTCGCCCACAGTGAGTTACTCAAGCTCCATCGGGAACAGGGAAACCAGGCGGATGTTTTAACCCAGATTGAGCAGTTTATGCTCAAAGGACGGGCAACCGGAGCGGTTCTAGATAATGAGGATGATCGCTGGGCCGCGCAGGGCATTCTCGATTACTGGAGTTCACTCCTCTATCGGGCTGGGCAGGAGCCACCCGACACAACTTTGGTGGATTTCGATCCGTCCCTCGCTCCTGACTTGAGTGACGATCGCTGCCCGTATATAGGCTTAGAGGCGTTTCGCGAGCAGAATCAACAGCTATTTTTTGGGCGGCAACGGCTAGTAGAAAGACTGCTTAACCACTTAACAACTAACCGCCTGCTGGTTGTGGTTGGCTCGTCTGGGAGTGGCAAGTCGTCCGTGGTTTTGGGAGGCTTGTTACCCAGACTTAAGGCTGGGGCATTGCCAGATAGCCAGGACTGGATCTATTACGAACCGTTAGTCCCCGGTTCCGATCCTTTAGTGGCTCTGGCGCAACGTTTGCAACCGCCTGAGAGTGTACCAACGACATGGATTACACAGCAGGTCGCAGCCTTGAAACAGAATTCCAAGCATCTTGTCCAACTGCTGCAGCCAGAAAAGCATCCAGCCGTGTTGGTGATTGACCAATTTGAAGAGGTGTTTACCCTCTGTCAGGATGACGAAGTCCGTCAGGCATTTATTAGCAATCTGCTCAATTTTGTCCAAACTCCGGAGGCTCAACATGTCCTGATTTTGACCATGCGGACCGACTTTGAGAGTTACGTTGCCCGGATTCCGATGCTGTGGGAGCACTTTGAACAATCTGCTGTACGAGTGTTTCCGCTCGATGCCAGCGAACTGCGAGAAGCCATCGAGAAACCAGCCGAACTGGTGGGTTTAAAGTTTGAAGCGGGACTGGTCGATAAACTCCTGAACGATGTGTTGGGTGAACCTGCTGCCCTGCCGCTCTTGCAATTTACCCTGCTCAAACTCTGGGATCACCGCGAACACAATCGCATTGTTTGGGACGCTTACCAGCGGTTGGGCGGTGGACGTTCGGCCCTATCCAACAGTGCGAATGAGTTCTATAACAATCTGATTCCTGAAGAACAGCTCACCGTAAAGCGGATCCTGCTGCAGATGGTACGCCCTGGCGAAGGGTTGGAAGTGACCAGCAATCGCATCCCCCGCAAAGAGCTATATCGCAAAGGAGAAGCGATCGATCGCGTCGATCGGGTTCTCGATAAATTGGTGGCTGCTCGCTTAGTGCGCCTAACGGACAGCGATATTCCTGAAAACGCTCAGGTCGAGGTGGCCCATGAAGCCTTAATCCGCAATTGGTCACGCCTAGTAGATTGGCTGGAGGATGAGCGGGTCACACTCCGGCAGCGGCTCGATCTGAGGAGAAAGGCAGAGCGGTGGCAAGCCCAAGGCAAGGACCGGAGCTGGTTACTGCGGGGAAGTGCGCTGCAGGAGGCTTTGGGCTATGAAGACCTCAACGACCTCGAAACTCAGTTTGTTCGAGCTAGTCGCCAGGATGAACAGCGGCGAAAATTCCTCTCCCAACTTACAACGGGTCTGATTATTGCCCTCTCAATGAGTGTTGCAGTTGTCTCAGGGGGTGCTGCCTGGTTTGCTGATAGAGCACGTAAAAACACCGAAATTCAATCCCTAAGCTACCTTTCTCAACGGTTTCGAAAGACTCGCTACCAAAGGGGCTGGGCTGCCAATTTGCGATGTTAGAACGCTGAGCCAGCAATGGTTCCGAGTGAACGACAGGAATACGCACCGCTTCATCCAAGGCAATTTTTTCGACCTGGGAATACATCTGGACGCGCTTAGCCTGATCCGATTCCTTGCGGGCATCTTCTAACAGTTTGAAGGCTTGCGGATTCTTCCAGTCACCAATATCCTTGGTACCGCCCGGACCAAAATGGTAGTAGAGGAAGTTGTCCGGATCGCCATAGTCGCCAGTCCAGCCCAGCATAAAGGCTTGATAACCGGGTGACTTGAGGCGGTCATCTAGATAGGCAGCCCAGTCCTTGGTGTTGAGTTTGACCCGAATACCAACGGCACCCAAATCAGCCGCAAATGCTTCGGCAATTGGTTTAGGTGTGGGAAAGTAGGGACGCGAGACGGGCATGTACCAAAGCTCTAGATCAAAACCATTGGGATAGCCCGCATCAGCCAGCATCTTCTTAGCTTGGTCAGGATTGTATTCATAATCGCTCTGGCTAGCGTCATAAAACTGCTTCAGCGAAGGTGGCATAAAGAACCCATCGCTCGTGGCCAACCCAGACCAGAAGGAATCCACGATCGCTTTGCGGTTGAGCGACATCGCGATTGCCTGCCGCACTTCTTTTTTAGCCAGTGGTTCATAGCTGGTATTGAGAGCCAAATACCCCACGTTAAAAGGCGGGCGGCGCACTTCTTGCAGGTTGGGGTCACTCTTCAGTTCGTTTAACTGGTCCGGAGCAATGTCGATCGTGAAGTCAATGCTGCCGGCTCGCAGTTCGGCCAGCCGAGCAGAAGGTTCTTTGATGAAGCGAAACACCACCTGTTCAGTTTTCGGGAAGCCCGATTTCCAGTAGCTGGGGTTCTTCTCCAGCACGATTCGATCACCCGTGCGCCATTCTACAAACTTGTAGGGTCCGGTACCAACTGCCACAGAGCCAGCGGTGCCATAGTCTGCGCCGGCTTTTCGAATCGCATCTGGGCTAGCAATCCCGAAGTAGCCAGAGGCAATCGCAGCAGGAAAGGCGGCAAAGGGATTTTTCAGCACAAACTCAATGGTTGAATCATCAACCACGTTGACGGCCTGCAAAATCGAGTTTTCGTTACCCTTGGATCCGCCAAATAGCCCTTCCCAAATGGCATAATCCTTCCCGGCATCGCGAAAACCCAGAGAATTGTTAGGATCCCACCAGCGCTCAATATTCACTTTTACGGCTTCGGCATTGAAGTCAGTGCCATCATGGAACTTAACACCTTCTCGCAGTTTGAACGTCCAGGTCAGGCCATCCTCGGATGCTGTCCATTCGGTTGCCAGAGCAGGTTCCAGGTCAGTTGTACCAGGCTTATAGTCGATCAGGCGGTCGTAGATTTGATGCTGCACATAGGTCGAGTTGCTGTCCTCGATATTACCAGGCTCTAAGTTGGCGGGATCGCCCGCAGCACCAAAGATTAGAGTAGAAGCATTAGCAGTCGAACCAGCGGGACTGTTTCCGGGAGACGCGCCGGTAGTAGGAGCCGTGGTTTGGGGTGCACAATTGGAGAGCGTAACTGTTAAAACAGCCGTGAATGCAAATAGTACGGCTTGCCATCGTTTTAAGCGTTGAATCATAAGTAATCGCTTCCTTTCAGAGGCTGATTAAAGATAAAAAACGTCAGAAAAATAGAGCAGGCGCAACGAAACAATCCGTCACACAAAGTCACAGGAATTTAGATAAGTTTCGTTAAAAGAATCGAAGCTGGGGCTAAGTGTAGAGCAGATAGCAAAGAGCTATAATAATACGCGATTGAAATGATCTAAGTCCATCTTTGGGAGGAAAGATCGAGGAATCAATTCAAGAGAAGTCGCAACCTTACACCTTGTAACTCAACTGAAGATTTTGATTAAACAGGGAAAGTCTTTGATTCCACTATCTGCTCACTTTTGCTAAGTAAATCATAGCTTGCAAATCTATCCAAAGGAATAGGCCAGTTGTTTAGAGTACTTTGTGCAATGAAATGTTGACATTTTGAAATGAGATGTCGCCTTTGCTTAAACTTTTCCTCTAAAATAAGTACCTCGGCATAATTAAAAACCAGATTCAAAACCCTGCGCCGCCCGCGCAGCGGGCGGCGCAGGGTTTTAGGTTTAATTATGCTCACCTACTTGATTCAACTATTCAATTAACATAATCTCTATCCAAGCTAAGCGAGTTGGCTAACTAGTAGTTATTGATTCAATTGCTAACAGAATTGGTGGCTTGGGTTCATTCTTTATCATAAAAACTGTGTTAAACCTATGAGCACCCCCATCCTCGATATTCGCAATCTCTCAGTTGAATTTCGGCAAGAGCAGCAGCGGGTGCAGGTATTGCAAAGTATTTCGTTTTCGTTATTGCCACGAGAGACAATTTGTGTGGTTGGCGAGTCGGGGTCAGGCAAATCAGTGACAGCGCTGGCGGTGATGGGGCTATTGGTGACTTCGGCTCAAGTCACCGGCGAAATTTGGTTCCGCAATCCGCACAAGCAAACCGACCCCATTAATTTGCTGGCACTGCCCATCGAAGAGCGACGCCAATATCGGGGAGGGCAGATTGCCATGATTTTCCAAGAGCCAATGACCTCGCTCAATCCGGTTTATACCTGTGGTGATCAGGTTGTAGAAGCCATTTTATTGCACTCGGATATATCACAAGAAGATGCTTATGGACGGGCAGTAGATTTATTTCGAGAAGTCAAGCTACCCGATCCAGAAGGCATGATGGAACGTTATCCCCATCAGCTTTCGGGTGGGCAAATTCAGCGAGTGATGATTGCAATGGCCCTGAGCGGAAATCCAACGTTACTTATTGCGGATGAACCAACGACTGCGTTAGATGTCACGATTCAGGCTACGATTTTGGAACTACTGCGAGAAATTCGCGATCGCCGCAATATGGCAATTCTGTTTATTACGCACGATATGGGTGTGGTGTCAGAAATTGCCGATCGGGTAGTGGTGATGTATCGCGGGCAAGTCATGGAAATTGCCAACGTGTATGATCTGTTCGCTAATCCCCAGCATCCCTATACCAAAGGGCTACTGAACTGCCGACCTCGACCCGATCAACGGCTTAAACGCCTGCCCACAGTTTCCGACTTTATGCAGGTCACCACGATGCCCGATGGTCAGCCTGAAATCATTCCTCAGCCGCTCAGTATTATCGAAAGTAATCCTCGCTTTACACCAGTGACCCAAGCGGAACAGACCGATCGCATGCAGCAATTGTTGCAACAGGAACCGCTGCTGTCGGTGCGGCATTTAACCAAAACCTATCCGATGCGGACTGGGCTGTTTGGACCGATAATTCCGTTCCATGCCGTTAATAACGTCAGCTTTGATGTCTATCCGGGTGAAACTTTGGGGCTGGTCGGCGAGTCGGGCTGCGGCAAAACTACCTTGAGCCGCGTGCTGCTGCGCTTGATTGAACCTACTGCTGGCGAAGTTTTTTTTGACGGTAAGCCCGTATTCAAACTAAATGAGACCGAGCTGCGCCAGCTTCGTCAGGCTATGCAAATTGTGTTTCAGAACCCCTATGGCTCGATGGATCCGCGGCAAAGTGTTGGCTCAGCCCTGATGGAGCCGATGATCATTCACGGTATAGGCAGTTCTCGGCAAGAGCGCTACCAAAAAGCAGTGGCCTTGTTGGAGCGGGTTGGCCTAGACGCCAGCGCCATGAACCGCATGCCCCACGAATTTTCTGGAGGACAACAGCAGCGCATCTGCATTGCCCGCACGCTCACCTGCAATCCGCGCTTCATTATCTGCGATGAATCGGTTTCAGCCTTGGATGTATCAGTACAGGCCCAGGTGCTGAACCTGCTCAAAGACCTGCAACAAGACTTTGGTCTCACCTACATTTTTATTTCCCATGATCTGAGCGTGGTCAAATTTGTCAGCGACCGCATTATGGTGATGAATCAAGGCAAAATCGAGGAAATTGGCCCTGCTGACCAGATCTACAACCACCCCACCCGTGACTACACCCGCCAACTGATCCGCGCCATCCCCAACGCCACACTAGACGATATCCAAAGACGGCAAGCACAGCGCTCACTGGCAGTATAACCCGCCTAACTGAGGCTAACTAAAGGCCCAACTGAAGAGCAATGGGTTAGCGGCTTCCACCCCAGCCCCTCTCCGATAGAGTTTCTGGCAAAAAGGTCATATCGATGGCTTCGCTGGATCCATCTTCCGGGTCCAGGTTTGCATCCACTTCAGCATCCTCTTGGCTGGGATCAGCCTCTGGCTCAGGGTTGGCAGCTTCTGATTCGGTTGGTGCCGGCTGCTCAATCTCTGGATTGGCCATACCGGGAGCCACCGGAGATGGAGCAGCCAATTGCGGACCAGGAGCGATCGGAGCAGCAGGACTCGGCATCATACCAGGTTGATTCCCCGATGGAGGTATGGTACTGGTACTGGGCTGGGGTATAGGCTGCTGCATCCCCGGAGACGGCACCCCTGCAGGAGCTGGCATGGTTGGAGCCATAGGTTGCTGGGGAACTGTCTGGGATGGCGAAGGAATGGGGCTAGGAACCAACACCGGCTGCCCTCCAAAATGTTCGTAGACAATGGCAGCAATTTGCCGGATCAGGTCTTGAGCACGGACATCGTTGTGAGGGCGCTTCACCATCGTGGCAATCGCATAGCGCCGACCGCTGGGCAGATCCACCAAACCGATATCCCCCAACATCGACCCAATATCGCCAGTTTTGTGAGCGATGGCCGAACCAGGCGACATGACGCTGGGCAGCAAACTGTCATTCGCCGTGCGTCGCATAATCTCAAACGCGCGATCGCGAGATTTCATTGAGATCAGTTTGCCGTCGTTGAGAAGCGCCCTCGTAGCCCAACTCATAGACAGCCTTTTCTAGCAGGTAGGCATCGAGTAAGACTTGTAATTCCTGATGGGTCCGGGGTAGGAACGAGGCATTGCCGGCGGTGGTCAGGTAGCTCTTGATAAAGGTGAGACTGGCCCAAGCGTGGAAGAACTGTGCCCAAGATTGCATCAGCTCGCGGTTTTCTGGACGAATTAGGCCACTTTCGACCTCATTACGCAAGGCAACCTGAGAGGCGTAGTAGAAGGACTGCATCATGCTGGCAATGTCGCGTAGCGGAGAGCGTTTCATCCGGCGTTCGCTCAGCAGCCGGTTGGGTTCGCCCTCAAAGTCAATCACAACGAAATCCTTGCCGGTGTAGAGCACTTCCTCTAGGTGGTAGTTGCCGTGGCAGCGGATACGCATGCCGGTAATTTGCAGATCCAAGACGCTCTTGAATCGTCCTAGTAGGTCTTCCCAGTGGCTCAGGATCGTGCGAGCGGCGGATTGGGATTCGTTGGGCAATTGCCTGATTTGTTTTTTCAATTGCAGCAATACCCGTCCGGCGTGGTTGCGCATGTACTGGTAGATCGAGCGCTGATAGAAGGACGAAAATTCTTCTGGCGCAAAGTTTGGATCGTCGGGATTGGACGCCAGAGCCAGATGCAGCTCAGCGGTGCGTTGTCCGAGCAGCTCGGCAGCTCTTACCTGAGATCCCATCAGCTCATTCACCATTTCGGGCATTTCGGTAGCGAGCGCTTTTGAGAGTACCGTTGACGGCATGGAGATGTCATCTAGCTCGATTTGGCTAACCATGACGCGCTCGAAGCAGTCCCGCAACCCGTCGAGGGCATAGGACCAAGCATCCCGCGCTTCTGGGACATAATGTTGCAGCATACCAATTGTCATCGGTTCGGCCCCTTTGCGCTGATATTCCAGTGCCCCCAGCACCGGAGCAACCAGTTTCTCAGCCGACAGACCGAGCTGCTCGGACATGCGGGTGAGGAAACGGCCAATTTCCCAATCTGAGTTAATGCACTCGTCCACCTGACGAAACAGCTTAAAAATATAGCGATTGTGGGTAGAGCCGCCTTCTGCGGAAGCGCCGTAGACAATTAAGGCGTTGGTATGGTTGCCGCGCTGCAAATGCGGTTCAATTGGTTCGGTCTGTCCTTCCTGCCATACCTGGGATAGGGCATTGGTAATGCTGGCGGTGATTTCGCCGCTACTGCCGCTGTAGCGAGCTTTATGGACAATCGCCTGTAGCGGAATTTCCAGAAACGCCCGGTCTCCTAATGCATCGACGAGGATGCCAGTTTCGGTTTTGCCGACCAAACGCACCAAGGCTCCATCCATGGCTTTGATGTCTGCAGCTTTGTCTGACACAAACACCAGCGGCAACACAAAGGTATCGGGCATACCCTCGGTATATTCGGCTCGGACCAGCACAATATCAAAGTTGGACGTACCGTCTGGAAGCGATTTGGTGCTATGACTACCTTCGGGAAGGGAGATGGGAATCGCATCCACTAACTGAGCCGTCTGGAGAATCCGGCCTTTCTTAAACCAATTGCAGGTCAGCAAATAATCGGGCAGGATGCCTTCTAGGGCTTTGCGAACTTCGGTCCGGGTGTAGACATCACGCCAATTGCCATTCACCGTTAGCGTCGGCAATTCCGATTGGGGTCGGGCGGCCAGAGTCGCTTCCTGGTATTGCAAAGTAAACCAGAAGAAGGCATGGGGACCCAAGCTCAGGAAGTAAGGCGATTCGCCAATACGCGGAAATTCAGTGCGGCCAAAGATTTCTACCGGCACCATACCCTGGAACGGCGACAGATCCAATTCCACCGCCTGCACAAACCGCGACAGGTTCGCCACTACCAAAATATGTTCGCCCTGGTAGGTGCGCGTAAAAGCCAGCACTTTGCGGTTTTCGGGATAGAGCAATTCAAACGTCCCGCGACCAAACGCCTTGTAGCGGCTGCGAATCGCAATCAACCGCTTCATCCACCACCAGAGCGAGTTGGGATTGGCCCGCTGCGCTTCCACATTCACCGTTTCATAGTGGTACTCCGGATCGACGATGACCGGCAGAAACAGCTTTTGAGGATTAGCGCGACTAAAGCCGGCATTGCGATCACCGCTCCACTGCATCGGCGTGCGCACCCCATTGCGGTCGCCTAGATAGATGTTGTCTCCCATGCCAATTTCGTCGCCGTAGTAGAGCACAGGAGTACCCGGCAACGACAGCAGCAGGCTATTCATCAGCTCAATCCGGCGGCGGTTGTTGCTGAGCAGTGGAGCCAAACGGCGGCGAATTCCCAGGTTAATGCGGGCCTGCGGATCTTCGGCATAGACGCGATACATATAGTCCCGGTCTTCGTCAGTCACCATTTCCAGCGTCAGCTCATCGTGGTTGCGCAGAAATAGCGCCCACTGGCAGTTGTCGGGAATGTGGGGCGTTTGTTGGAGAATGTCGATAATCGGAAAACTGTCTTCCATCTTCAGCGACATAAACAGCCGGGGCATCAGCGGAAAGTGGAAGTTCATGTGGCACTCATCCCCTTCACCGTAGTAGGCTGCCGCATCTTCGGGCCACTGGTTGGCCTCGGCTAGCAGCATCCGGTTGGGGAAGTGGGTATCGACATGGGCACGCAGTGCTTTCAAGAAGGTGTGGGTTCTGGGCAAATTTTCGCAGATGGTGCCTTCTTCTTCGTAGAGGTAGGGAACGGCATCCATGCGCAGGCCATCCACGCCCAGCCCCAGCCAAAAATCAACCACGTCGAACACGGCTTTTTGCAGCTCTGGATGCTCGTAGTTGAGATCGGGCTGATGGGAATAAAAGCGATGCCAGTAGTAGGCTTTGGCGACCGGATCCCAGGTCCAGTTGGAGGTTTCAAAATCCTTGAAAATGATGCGCACGCCCTTGTATTTCTCCGGCGAATCGCTCCAGACATAGAAATCGCGTTCGCTGCTGCCTGGTGCGGCGCGCCGTGCCCGTTGAAACCAGGGGTGCTGGTCAGAGGTGTGGTTGACGATCAACTCAACAATTACGCGAATGCCGCGCTGATGGGCTTCATCGAGAAAGGTTTTGACATCGTCGAGATGGCCGTAAATCGGGTTGACGGTGTAGTAATCGGAGATATCGTAGCCATCGTCGCGCAGGGGTGAGGGAAAGAAGGGCAAGAGCCAAATAGCGGTTACACCGAGGTCTTGAATGTAATCAAGTTTCTCAGTTAAACCACGAAAATCACCAATGCCATCTGCATCACTGTCTGCAAAGGCTTTCACCGGCACTTCGTAGATAATGGCGTCTTTAAACCAAAGGGGGTCGTCGTTCAGCGTTGATCGTTGCATGTTCTCCACAGTCCAGTTCCCTTGAATCAAGTTAATGGTCGCATCCTGATTTGCCAATAACATACCTATCACTTTTGCAGATCCAGTGCAGATCTAGCGCAGATTCAGGACATTTCCTCTCCCCTGGTCTGCCTCCTCTACTAAGGCCAAGAGACCAGGAAACAGCGATCTGCTGACCTGCGTTTGGCTCACTCTAGCGCAAGTAGACCCAACAGCAAGTGATACAGCGTTTTTCACCCACGTAAGGTATAGGGGGTGTGGGGGCTTCGCCCCCACGCAGGGGCTGTGCCCCTGCACCCCAATTTTTGTACTTCACTAGCCTGGAAAAGGCTGTAAATCATCAGCTAAAACAAAGGTGCAGAGAGAATTTAATCCCTGCACCTCTTTTTGTAAAAATTGTCAGAAGTTTCTTAGGACAATCTCTTAGGATAAAAGAGAAGATGCGCCAACTCTAATCCGAAATACCTCGAAGATTTGACATCCTTCCCCGCTATTCAGGTTCCTATCCTAGATTCACTTTGACAACCTTGCGGCGTTCGTCTTCCATCTTAGGCAGCGTCAGCTTCAAAATACCATCCTTGTACTCAGCCTGCACTTTTTGGTTATCGATCTGTGCCGGTAACGGAATCACACGCTGGAATTTGCCATAGCGAAACTCGCTGCGGAATACACCTTTTTCTTCCGTTTTGGTTTCACTCTGGCGTTCGCCGCTGATCGATACAGCATCAGCTGTAACCTCGACATTTAGATCTTTGGCTTCTAATCCAGGTACTTCTAGCTTCAGATGAATTGCGTCTTCCGTTTCCTTCATTTCTGCCGCAGGCATAAAGGCCATTCCGTTCTCGCGGCGACTGCTAGGAGCAAGCACATCGTCAAACAAACGGTTCATTTCGCGTTGTAGAGCATCGATTTCTTGAAATGGTTGCCAACGAATCAGAGCCATAGTTGTAACCTCCTAAATCCGATTCTGTGTTGGGTCTTGAGGTTCTTCCCTCCACATCCATTAGAATAGTTGGAATTCTAATTTAGGAGAGTTCGGTTTTGGGTACCTTGAGGTTGGCAGTTTCCGTACCTTTAACAGCAAAATCAAATCCGAATCAAGATGCCTTCAAAGTCATCTTCAGGCGTTTGCGATTCGGCTTGGTTTTTATCTCCAGTGTCGTTCAAGCTGATTTCAGAGCGATTGGAGCGATTGGCGGAATCAGAACTAGCAGTTTGAGATAGGGAATCCCGGTCTTCTGAGTGAGTTGAACGTGCGTCAGAGCGAGAAATGATTTCAATCGAAACATCAGCTGCTGCGGGCTTAACAGCAACTAACAGTGAGATGATACTCAGAGCTAAAGCGATGGTTAAAGAGGGCTTTTTCATAGTCGCAGTCGAGGGATAGGTGAGGACTGATTTTATGTAGGTCGGAAGGTTCCTCTCCTATGCACCTGCCCCTGATGCGCCCTGCTATTCTGTGAAACTTTCGTGAAGCAAATTTATAGAATTAAATCTATGTAATTGGGGCAGGTTTGAGAGAGTCCTCTACATAACTCAACACCGTGGCGATGCGATTTTCCCAAGAAAACCTTTGGCGGCGTTATCGCGATTGGTTTTATGTCGAGAACATGCACGGATTTGACTGGGCCGCCATACGCCGCGACTATGAAAAATGGCTGCCGCACGTCGCACATCGTGCAGATCTGAATTACATCATCGCCGAGATGAGCTCAGAGCTTACGGTTCAACATGCATATATTGACGGCGGAGATATGAATCTGCCTCCGCGGGTGCAGGTTGCACTTTCCGGTGCGAGATTCGAGGCAGACAAAGCATCGGGCAGATATAGGATCTCACGAATCTTTGCCGGGCATAATGAGGAAGATATCTACCGTTCACCGCTGACCGAGGTAGGCGTTGATGCCCGCGTTGGCGACTATCTGCTTGCTGTAAATGGCGAAGAGGTCAAGACAGACCGGGACGTTTACGCTTATTTCAGAGGGAAAGCAAACGCAGAAGTAATTCTTACGGTCAATTCGACCCCGTCAATGCAAGGCTCACGAAAAATAGCATTCCGGCCAATAACTAACGAATCCGATCTGATCTACCTGAACTGGATCGAAGCTAACCGAAAACGGGTAAGCGATGCCACTAATGGCCGTGTTGGATACATTCACATTCCGGATATGGGAGCGGCTGGAATTCGCGAGTTTATCAAATGGTATTATCCGCAGCTTGATAAGGAAGGGCTTGTGGTCGATGTGCGTGCGAATGGCGGCGGAAACGTTTCACGGATGCTGATCGAAAGGCTGCGGCGGCGCGTTCTCGGAGTGAACTTCCGACGCGGCGACGAAGATGCCACGACCTATCCCGATGGTGTTTTCCGAGGACCGATGGTCGCCTTGCTCAATGAGAATTCGGCTTCAGACGGCGATATATTCCCGTATATGTTCCGCGAAGCCGGGCTTGGACCGCTGATCGGGAAACGAAGCTGGGGAGGCGTTGTAGGCATAACAAATCGTGGGAACTTGATAGATGGCGGCGTGGTAAATGTGCCCGAATTTGCTCTCGCGAACACAAAGGGAGAATACATCATCGAAGGCTATGGCGTCGATCCGGACATCGAGGTCGATAACGACCCGCGTTCCGTGATCGCTGGCCGCGACCCGCAGCTCGAACGCGGAATCGCCGAAGTTATGAAGAAACTAACATCGCCGGTGCGTCTGCCCGGACGCCCGGCCGATCCTAATAGGAATAAGAATTAGATGGGCAATTTATTGCTGGAAGTCAGCAATCTTCAGACACATTTTCCAACGCGGGCTGGTTTGGTGCGGGCGGTTAATGATGTGAGCTTTCATATATGCGAGGGCGAATTGTTGGCGCTTGTCGGGGAATCGGGGTGTGGAAAATCGATCACGGCATTGTCGATAATGCGTTTGATCTACCCACCGGGAAAGATAGCGGGCGGTTCCATCAAGTTCAAAGGTGAAGAGTTGACGACAGCGACCGACGACCGTCTGCGTGAGATCCGCGGCAACGATATCGCGATGATCTTTCAGGACCCGATGACGTCGCTCAATCCTGTTTACACTGTCGGTGAACAGATCGCTGAAGCGTTGCGATTGCATCGAAAGCTTGATAAGAAAGCAGCGAAACAAGCGGCGATCGAAGCTATGCGGGAAGTTGCGATCCCCTCGCCCGAACGCCGAGTGGATGATTATCCGCATCAGCTTTCGGGCGGAATGCGTCAGCGTGTGATGATCGCAATGGCACTCGCCTGCGACCCGGAATTGCTTATAGCAGACGAGCCGACGACCGCACTCGATGTCACGATCCAGGCACAAATACTTGAATTGCTCGATGAGCTTAGGAAAACGCGAAAGCTTGCGGTTTTGTTGATCACACATGACCTGGGGGTGGTTGCCGATGTCGCTGACCGTGTTTGCGTAATGTACACCGGAAAGATCGTCGAGGAATCCGGCGTTGATGAATTATTTGATAAACCAAAGCACCCATATACGCAAGGGCTGCTGCGTTCAGTTCCGAAATTGACTGCCGCAAACATCGAACGCGACTTACGTTTGCAGACCATTGAGGGGACGGTGCCGAGCCCAACAGATCTCCCGCCGGGATGCCACTTCGAACCGCGTTGTGAGTTTCGAATGCCGCAATGCTCGATTGCACCGATCCCCCTTTATGATATTTCAGCCGGCATAAAGGTTCGATGTGTGCTTCACGAACCAGGGCGTGAGAAGAGAATGACCGCATAGTTTTAATGAAAACTGCCGCTACGATTCAAAAAACAGAGCTTGTTGAGGTCCAAGACCTTGTGAAGCACTTTCCCGTCGAGAACAGCGATGACGTTGTTAGGGCGGTGGACGGCGTGTCGTTTGACATTGTTGCTGGCGAAACGCTAGGGCTTGTTGGTGAGTCGGGGTGCGGGAAATCTACGGTCGGGCGATGTTTGCTGCGTTTGCACGAACCGACGAGCGGAGATGTTTTATTTGAAGGAAAAAACATTGTCGGGCTGCCGAACCGCGAGATGCAGATCCTGCGGCGGGAAATGCAGATCATTTTCCAGGACCCGTATTCGAGCCTTAATCCAAGGCTTTCGATCCGGTCGATCATTTCGGAACCATTAAAGATCCACGGAATAGGAAATAAAGCTGAACAGAAAGAACGCGTTGCCGATCTACTTTCAAAGGTCGGTCTCGATCCGAGATATATGGATCGTTATGCTCATGAATTCTCCGGCGGGCAAAGGCAGCGGATTGGCATCGCCCGGGCACTTGCACTCAACCCAAAGCTGATCATTTGTGATGAACCAGTTTCGGCTCTCGATGTTTCGGTTCAGGCACAGGTCGTGAATCTGCTGCAGGATCTGCAGCAGGAATTCGGACTTACATATCTTTTTATATCTCACGGGCTTGCAGTAGTAGAGCATATATCGAACCGCGTTGCCGTGATGTATCTCGGGAAGATCGTCGAAATAGCGAATTCAGCTGATCTTTACAGGAATCCGCTCCATCCATACACTCAGGCGCTCCTTTCTGCTATCCCGGTGCCCGATCCTAGAGCAAAACGCGAACGCATCGTTTTGAAAGGCGACGTGCCGACACCCATCGCCCCTCCGTCAGGCTGCAGATTTCGTACCCGCTGCCCGATCGCCATCGATGCGTGTTCGAAGATAGAACCAGAGCTGCGCGAATTGGCACCAGGTCACTTCGCGGCGTGCATCAGGGCTGAAGGTTACGACGGATCCGTCGAAAAGAAAAAGGAAACACCGAGCGCATGATCGGCGTATTGTAGGTCAGGAAAGCTCTATATATCCACATTTTTGGGAGATTGAAGGGAAATGAATCTGATCGCGGGAATTATAACTGCTGTCGTCGGACTATTGTTGGCGATCTTAAGCATTGTTGGCGTAATACCCGGTTTCACGCCTGCCGGCGTTGTGCTGATACTTTTAGGCGGACTTTTTATCGGGCTAAGTTTTATCGATAAACCATCGACGGAAGGTGTAGAGCGGATGTCAACGCCATCAACACTTTTGAACATCTTCGTATCTCCGACCGAGGTATTTCAGAATCTGCGGCGACATCCCAGATGGTTGGTTGCTGTGATAATAATGTCCGCGCTTTCGGCCACATATTCGAATCTATTCTTTTATCGCTTAACTCCGGAGAGGATCGCGAATTTTACCATTGATAAAACTCTTGAAATGCCGATGGTAACTGGCGATGCACGTGTTCAGGTAGAGGGCGGCCGACAGAAGGCGATCGAAGATGCGAAGAACCCCGTGCTTCGTGTCGCGCAGGCGATCAGCGGATTTGCGATGTCGATACTCGGCTACGCTTTTCTTGCAGCCCTGTTTTTGCTTATTGCTCTGGCTTTTGGCGGCACTATCAACTATTGGCAAGCCTTTTCAGCCGTGGTCTATGCGATGTTCCCGGTCGCCGTTCTCCGATTCATTCTCAACAGCATTGTGCTGTTCATAAAGGACCCTACGGATATTCATCCGATACTCGGTCAACAGTCGCTTATACAGGATAATCTAGGATTTTTGGTGCTGCCGGCCGAACACCCTGTTATCTATACCATACTGGCTAGCTTAAGTTTGCTGACATTCTATTGGATATGGTTACAGGCAACCGGATTAAAAAATGCGGGAGAAAGAATATCAGGTTCAACCGCTTGGACATCGGCATTGATCGTATTCGGAGGGATGCTTTTGCTGGGTATAGTCGCTGCGTTTCTTTTCCCAAGCTTTTTAAGTTAAGCGATCATTCGTATCGCAGGGCCTCGATCGGATCTAGCCGGGCCGCCTTCCATGCTGGGAAGAGCCCAAATATCAACCCGATGCCGACACTGGCAAAGAAACCGGCGATCGGGGCCCAATATGGAACGTAAGACGGAAAGACTAGGGCGATCAGAAGCGTCAGTGCCCATCCGATGGCGAGTCCCAACACCCCACCGAAGCCGGTCAATGTTCCTGCCTCAATCAGAAATTGGAGCATGATATCGCTTTGTTTTGCTCCGATCGCTTTTCTAATACCGATCTCGCGCGTGCGTTCCGTCACCGAAACAAGCATTATGTTCATAACGCCAATTCCGCCGATCAAAAGTCCGATAGATGAGATAACGACCATCGCCAATGCGACGCCGGCCGTGATCGATTGAAACTGATCGATGATGCTGTCAGCGGTAGCGGTCGAAAAATTGTTCTTCTTTCCAAACTCTACTTTGCGGCGAACGCGGAGCAGATCTTCGACCTGATCTCTTGCCTGCTGAAGGCGGCCCGGTTTCGCGACAGCAACGATGAAAATGTCATCAGCATTCGGCTTTATTCTCTGCGCTGATTCAAACGGCATATAGATCGTATTGCTTTCATCATTATTTCCGCCGCCGCCGCCCAGAAGCTGGGCCTTTTTCTCCAACGTACCTACGACAGTAAACTGCCGACCATTGATCTCCAGCGTTTGTCCGATAATGGGGAGATGACTACCACGATGTGGTCAAAGAAAGGCTTCGGTCATTGTTATCCCTGATCAAAGAAGAATTTCCCGAGGCAGATGGGAAGATCTGTGTTGATACGGCTCCGATGATGGAAAAGGCATGGGGGGTCAGGTCCGGTTTGGGTTGGATCGGCAAACACACGAACCTGATCACTCGCGAAATGGGATCGTGGGTATTTCTAGGTGAGATCCTATTGAACAAAGAAGTTTCGGGCTCACTTCCTCCAGTTGCAGACCACTGCGGAACGTGCACGGCGTGTCTCGATGCGTGTCCTACTGCCGCGATAGTCTCGCCGTATGTGGTCGATTCACGCAAATGTATCTCCTATGCGACCATCGAACTAAGGAGTGAGACATTGCCCAATGAGATCGCCAAAGATCTGAATGGTTGGCTTTACGGTTGCGACATATGTCAGGACGTTTGTCCGTGGAATAGGTTCGAAACGCCGTCCAATGAAACACGTTTTGAACCGCGGCATGGCGAAACCTCACTTGACCCCGAATCGGTACTTGAGATGGACCACCAGCAATATGTCGAACGATTTCGTCACAGCTCTATGAAACGGACCAAGTTGAGCGGGCTCAAGCGAAATGCGAAGCATTTAAAGGACAATTATTCGCGAGACGAGGCGAAGACTTATGAAACATAATTATCGCTGGCTTAAAAAGGTATGTCTTATTGTCTTTGTAATTTTTGCGGCAACCGATATGATGGCCCAGAGCAACGCGCAGAAACGCTCTGCACAGGCCCGGGCAGAGCTGCAAAGGCTGCTGAATTTGCAGCGGCAACTAGATAAATTGCCCATCGATGGACTGGATAAAGAGCCACAAAAGAGTTTTCTGATCGCGAATGAAAAGGATATCGTGTACAACGAACCTGGTGGCAACTATTATGTACGTTCCGCACGCTTCTGGGATCTTGAGACGAAGTATCGGGGACTGATGATCGCCGATCGAATAGCCTGGGAGGCGGCTAACAACCCTCTACCCGGTGAATGCGAAGGTTTTGTGAACTGTTACATTTATGCGATCCGCACAACGACAGGCAAATATTTGGAAAAGTATCCCCGTGGCGAGTACGCAGCGAAAGCAATGAATAGTATTGCTAAGTTTTTAGAGGCGCTGGCAGAGGATAAGAAAAGCGGAGGAGGATATGAATGGCCTAATGACAGAACAGACAAGGCTGAATTAGGTAAAATTTTGGATGACCTGCGCGGCATCGTTACCAAAACTTCCAACTCATCTACGCGGCCATTACTTTTGAAGATCAGAAAGATAAAACTGCTTGCAAGGTAGCAGTTACTCGAGGATTTACCACTCTAAATGCGAAGATTATCGCTGTAATTTTCGATAGAATCTGTTTTTTCTGATAGGGATCACTGTAAATGCGGCTGCGAAGTAATGCACACAGCATCGGATGATGCGAAGTTGCCGAATTGAATGTCTTTGATGTCAAACCTGTTCTTACCTAGGTTCTCTTTGAATTTCTCTGCAAATTCCTCTGCCTTGTGGCCTGGGGGAGGTTGGTGAAAAAGATAAAAAATGCCTCCTGGCTCGAGCAGCCTTCGGATAGCATTCAGTTCAGCGACCGGGTCCATCCAAAAGACATTGATATTGAACAGAAACACTTTATCAAAAGCGGCCTCGGGCAAGTCAGACGAGAGCAGATCTGCATGAAGGATCTCGGCCCGCCCTGCAATAATGTTTTGCACGTTCGCGTCTTTTGCAGCATTCGCCATTTTCGATGACCGATCAATGGCCGTGATCATTCCGGTAATAAGTTTTTCGCAAACGAGTGACACCGCTCGGCCGTATCCGCAGCCGATCTCAAGAATTCGATCATTGGGTTTAACGTTAATCAGCCCAACGGCCCACTCCAACCTATCCAACTTAGAACCATTCATTTCTGAAGAACCATGCCACAATTAGTGCCCGCCTGTGATCGATGAGCTTAACCCAGAATAATGAATAACATATAATCCAGATATGTCCGAAACTGTTGCCATTGAATCCGTTTTGACCGAAGATCGTGTCTTTTCTCCGCCTTCAGAGTTCGCTGCAAATGCACATATAAAGAGCTTCGCCGAGTACGAGAAACTCTATTCCGACGCGGCCGCCGATCCACAGACATTCTGGGCAAAACAGGCGGAAGAACTTCATTGGTTCAGGAAATGGGAGTCCGTGCTCGAATGGCACGAGCCTTTCGCAAAATGGTTCGTAGGCGGGAAACTTAATATCTCATACAACTGCATCGATCGTCATCTTTCCTCATGGCGCAAGAACAAAGCGGCATTTATCTGGGAAGGGGAACCCGGCGAACAGAGAACGCTGACCTACCTGCAGCTGCATAGCGAGGTTTGCAAGTTTGCCAATGTCTTGAAAAAGCTTGGAATCAAGACAGGCGATCGCGTTGCACTTTATATGCCGCTGGTACCGGAGTTGGCAATAGCGATGCTGGCTTGTGCTAGGATCGGTGCAACACACACCGTGATCTTTGGCGGCTTTTCGGCAGATGCGATCCGCGACCGCGTCAATGATGGACAATGTAAACTGATCGTAACAGCAGACGGCGGCTACAGACGCGGTGCAGAGATCCGATTAAAAGATACGGTCGATGAAGCCGCAGCACAAACGCCCAGTATCGAGAACGTTATAGTGTACAAACGCACCGGATCTCCTGTTTCGATAAAGGCAGGTCGTGACCATTGGTGGCACGAACTAATGCAAACCGTCGGCACGCAATGTCCGGCAGAAGAACTCGATTCGGAGCACCCGCTTTACATACTTTACACATCGGGGACGACCGGCAAGCCGAAAGGCATATTGCACACGACAGGCGGTTATCTTACTCAAGCCGCTTACACCACAAAGATGGTCTTCGATCTAAAGGATGAAGACGTCTATTGGTGTACTGCGGATATAGGGTGGGTGACGGGACATAGTTATGTTGTTTATGGCCCGCTCGCAAACGGTGCGACGGTTTTTATGTACGAGGGAGCTCCGAATTTCCCCGATCTCGATAGGTTTTGGGACATTATAGAACGCAATCGGATAACCATCTTTTACACTGCCCCGACTGCGATCCGTGCGTTCATAAAATGGGGTGAACAGTATCCTTTAAAACACGATCTTTCATCTTTGAGATTGCTCGGAACGGTTGGAGAACCGATAAACCCGGAGGCATGGATGTGGTATCACGAAGTGATCGGCAAAGGCCGCTGCCCGATCGTTGATACGTGGTGGCAGACCGAAACAGGTGCGATAATGATCGCACCGCTTCCAGGTGCCACCCCGCTTGTGCCCGGAACTGCAACACGCCCTTTACCCGGCATTCTGGTTGACGTGGTCACAAAATCGGGCAAACCGGTCGGACCCAATGAAGGCGGCTATTTGGTTGCAAAACATCCTTGGCCGTCAATGCTTAGGACGCTTTGGGGTGACGACGAACGTTACAAACAGGCCTATTGGTCGGAAATTCCCGGACATTATTTTGCCGGCGACGGCGCTCGACGTGATGATCGGGGTTATTTTTGGATAATGGGCCGCGTTGACGACGTAATAAACGTAAGCGGACACAGGCTTGGAACCGCGGAGATCGAATCTGCACTTGTTTCGCACGAGGCCGTCGCCGAAGCTGCCGTTGTCGGCAGACCTGATGAGTTAAAGGGCCAGGCGATCGCAGCCTTTGTTACACTTGAAGGCGGGCGAACCGGAGGAGACGAACTCAAAGAAACCCTGCGGGCACACGTTGCTAAAGAAATAGGTGCATTAGCAAAACCGGATGACATTCGCTTTACCGACGCACTTCCGAAAACACGTTCCGGTAAGATAATGCGAAGGCTTTTGCGCGAGATCGCTTCTGGTTCATCGGTTGCCGGAGATGTTACAACCTTGGAAGATCTATCAGTACTTGAAAAGCTTCGAGAGGATGAGGAATAGTTCCGATGTCAAAAACTGATAAACAATACAAACATCTCTCGATGGAGCTAGCATCTGCCGGGCGAGAGTTTTATCGTCGTGGCTGGGTCTTAGGCACCAGTGGCAACTTTAGTATGCTTCTAGCAAGGAAGCCGCTAAGGATGTGTGTAACAGCGAGCGGCGTTGAAAAAGGTGAACTCGATGAGACAAATTTCCTAGAGCTTGATGACAACGCAGATATCATTGACGGTTTTGGCAAGCCGTCTGCTGAAACGCTTTTGCATCTATGTATATATCGCCACGTTGCGCGGGCACGCTCGATACTTCACACCCATTCGGTCTGGGGAACGATCCTTTCCGATCGTTATTACGAACAAGGCGCGATCGAGATCGAAGGATATGAAATGCTGAAAGGGCTTTCAGGAGTTTCAACCCATGAGCATCTTGAACGTGTTCCGGTAGTTGACAATTCGCAGGATTACGTTGCGCTCTCACACGTGATCGAGAACGTGCTCCGGGAGAACCCGACATGCCATGGTATTTATTTGCGCAGGCATGGGCTTTACACTTGGGGTGAAACCGTCGCGGATGCCCGCAGGCATATCGAGATATTTGAGTTTTTGTTTGAAGTGCTGGGGAGGCAGATAAAATAGAGAAATATCATTTATTGCTCAAGAAGAGCTGAAGATCAAAATATGGCAATTGTGGATGTACCGAAAAAAGATCTGAGATTGACGGGAACTGATGAGGTCAAGGCGTTTCTGGGCGCAATAGGCATCGATTACGAACGCTGGAGCAACATTAATGAGATCGGGCCGGATGCCTCGGATGAGGAGATACTCGCGTTCTATTCTGATGAGATCGAAATGTTGAAAGCAAAGGGCGGCTATGTTACGGCGGACGTTATTAAATCCGGTCGTCTTGAAATCGGTCATCGGCTGCCCAGGTTTGCAATTGAGTGGCTCCGGGCGCTAAGTAGTGAATGCGAGCTAGGGTACTATCAGTGATGTAAACACCCCCCTCTGGATCAACAGCAAGATCATTGCTAAACCCCCCTTCTGGCATGGCAACCAAACGCAGCACTTCGCCGGTGCGAATGTCAATCGCAAAAACACGCGGGGGGCGACGCACCGTTTCACCATTGGGGGCACGAGTTCCCAGAAAATCAGGAGAACTGCCCCAGAGAATGCCGCGCGGCTCATCTAGTCGTAAACTGGTAGCAGCAAATACCTCATCATTGCCAGGGAATAAGGTTTCAATGTGACCGTTGGGAGAAATTCGTAGGATGCGACCACTGGTGATCGAACCAACATAGACTGTGCCATCGCTGGCATGAGCAATGCCGTTGGGGTATTGAAAGTTTGCAGGTAACTCAATGGGAGCGAGAGTGTTTGCAAGAGTGGTAGCTGCGAGTATATTTCCATTCTGAGATACGTTTAACATCTTAGGTGAGAATGACTGAGGAGATGTTGAAACTGATTGAGATACGCTGGCGATTGATAAGATTGGCAATACTGAGAGTAACAACACAGACACGGAAGAAGATAGTTTTCTCATGAGTTCATATCCCGTTATTTTCGATCGAGTACCAATCGGGAGACAGGATGCAGGCTCAAATCCAACGTTTTATGTGCCGCACCTAAAAACAAGTTTTGTAACCGACGCAGGAACGTCAAGGCAAAGCCTGGATCAACTTCGCTAGCAGCATTGAGACGAATGAATTGTTCCTCACTCAACCCGACCTGTAAACAACCCAAATTGTCTTTAAGATGCTCCAAAGTTCTCGCTCCGATGATGGGGATATGTCGAGGGGACTGCTGCCGAATCCAGGCGAGGGCAACTTGCGCAGCACTACAGCCGATCTCATTTGCGATCTCAACCACCGTTTGAGCAATTTGCATCGCTCGTTCGACTTTGTAGTGCTGAAAGTATTCTGCTTTGTTGAGCCGATCGTGTTCAGAATCCTGATTCAAATATTTTCCCGTTAGCACACCTCCCCCTAATGGCGACCAATCCAAAATGCTCAAATTCAAGTCTTCTGCCATTGGCAGCAAATCTCGCTCGACCGTGCGCTCTACCAGATTATATTCAAGCTGAATTGCGGCAAAGGGGGTCATGTCTTTCAATTCAGCGATCGTCTGAGCACGGCTGACAATCCAGGCAGGAGCATCGGAAATGCCGACATACATCACCTTGCCAGCCCGCACGACATCATCGAGTGCCCGCATTATCTCTTCCACAGGCGTGACCGTATCCCACATGTGAACCCAATAGAGATCGATGTAATCGGTGTTTAACCGCTTCAGGCTAGCATCCAGCGATCGCATTAGATTTTTGCGTTGATTACCGCTAGAGTTAGGATCAGTGGGATTCATCATCACCGTGTATTTGGTGGCAATGACGAAGCGATCGCGTTCTGCACTGACAAAATCACCGAGGAGTTTCTCACTGGTTCCATTGGTGTAAACATTAGCAGTATCGATGAAATTACCCCCCGCTTCTGCAAACGCGTCAAAGATAGCTTGGCTGGTTTCCCGACTTGCGCCCCAATCCCAATCGTCGCCAAAGGTCATTGCGCCCAGACACAGTTCAGATACTCTTAATCCAGTGTTGCCCAACAGTTTGTATTGCATAGTTTCCTTGTTTATTGCATAACTTAACTGATCGCATTCGCATCCCGTTCGGCAAAAACTTCTTTTGCTGCAAAAATCCCATTCAAAGTTGATGCCGATCGCTATTCATTGGCTGTAAGTGAGCTTGTATCATGATGTTTTCCTGTTATCAATCAGTTGTCGATTAACTGCGAAAACCCGGAATGGCAAAGCCACCATCGATTAAGATAGTTTGTCCGGTGATATACCTGGCGGCATCAGAGCAAAGCCAGACGACCGCTTCTGCAACTTCTTCGGAACTGCCTAATCGCTTCAGTGGAATATGATGCGTGAATACTGGAACGATTGCATCGTTTGGATCATCAGGATTACCAAAGCGACGAAACATTTCCGTGTCGATGATGCCAGGATTGACATTGTTGACCCGAATCCCATACTGGGCACATTCCAATGCTGCTGCCCGCACCATGCCGTCTAAGCCAGCTTTACTAGCAGAGTAGATCGTGGAACCGATCAGTGCGCCTTTTGCTAACCAGGACGAGGTATTGACGATCGCCCCTCCCGTTCCCTGTTTGATCATGTGCTCGATCTCGTACTTGAGGCAGAGCCAAACAGCTTTCAAGTTAGTATTCATTGTATGATCCCAATTTGCTTCAGTTAGTTGCGTTATCGGTGCAAACACCCCTTCGGTTCCGGCATTGTTGAAGGCATAATCGAGTTGACCGTAAAGCGCGATCGTGGTTTGAATCAGTGCCTCAATGGCTGCGGGTTGCGATACGTCTGTTTGGACAAAGCTGGCTTCTCCGCCCAACTGCCGAATCTGCTCAACGGTTTCATTGCCTGCGGCTTCGCGCCGTGCCGCTACCACGACTTTTGCCCCCTGCTTGGCAAATTGTAGGGCAGCGGCTCGACCCATGCCAGAACTTCCCCCAGTGACAAGGGCAACTGTATCGCGTTGCAAATTCATCATGTTTTCTCCCTTCAAGTTGTTGAAACAGCGCGATCGTTTGGACTGCTCCAATGTTGGACAGCCTTTGATCAAACTTGTATTCGGTGAAGTCGTGGTTATTTCACCTGATGAGGAATTTCATCAATTTCAGGCTCAGTGATCTCTGCTTGTTTTAGCGCTCGTTCTAGTAAAAATGCCTGCCCTGCCGCAATGCAGCTCTGCCGCTGCTGGTGTTGAGTGCCTGCTGTTGCGCCCATTTGCTGCTGTGCTTCTAGCTGCTTGTAGTAGCCAATCTTCCACTGAATCGCTTCCAGATTGTGCTGGAGTTCTTGGATGTGTGCCTGAACTTCGCGTTCATGGCGCTCCAGAATGGCACGGCGATCGGCAATGGCTTCTGGTCGCTCCCGAAACAAGCGAGCAAACTCCTGCATCTGGCGAATTGGCATCCCGGTTAAGCGGAGCCGAGTCAGAAATTCAATGCGGGCAATATCTTCCTCAGAGTAGCGCCGATGCCCACTGCTGGCGCGATCGACAGGTTCCAATAGCCCATTGCGCTCGTAGTATCGCAGGGTATGGACACTTAATCCCGTTTGTTGAGCCACTTGTTGAATCGTTAGAGTAGGCATCAGACTCACCTCCAGACGCTTGTTTCTACCATAAAACTTAGAGCGCACTCTAAGTCAAGCCTGCCTGGGCATTTTTAGAGCGATCGCGTCGCTGATGGCTAGAACAGGCATGGACAGGTGCATCTGATGGCTTTGTCAGCCACCATCTATTCAAATTCCATTCCCGGCTTCTGCTGAGCCGATTTCCCATCAGGAACGCTGCGTGAACGCCCCTGAGTCTTCTGCGTTCCCTGAGCTTTCTCTAATCTTTGCACCGCTTTCATCACGGTCGATCGCACGTACTGGCTCATCGGGGCTAGCGGCACTTTATTGACATGCACCTGATGCTGTAAATAGGGACTCTGATGCAGGATACCTACCACTTCCTTCGGTGAGTATCCGGCTTTCAGTGCTGCCAGCGCGACAGTGTCATCCAGCTTAATGGCAGCCCAATCATTCTGAGCAAAGCGTTGGTAGAGGGCAGAGTAATCAAGATTGGCTTCGCCAATGACACGCCTCGCCTGCTCCAGGTATTGCTGGCGCGCCTGTTTGCCTGCTTCGTTTTCCGGTTCTTTCGGTTTTGCTGCCATAGGAAGTTCATTTGACAGGAATAACAAGAGGAATCAGTTGGAGAACGGAATTAAGCAGCGATCGTAGCATCATCCAACAGCGTTCCTAGCAGCGCATCCTCATCAAAATCCACCCCTTCGGGTTCCTCAAACCCATCGCTAGAAGGTCGTTGCGTACTTGACTTTTGTGGCGAGGGAGCGAGTGGAAGATTCCCAGTCACCATTGGTGTTCCTCCGGTGACAACCATCTGCCGAAACGCTTCTGCCACAGCCTGGCGAATCTCTTGCTTCAAATCCACCGTTGAGGTCGATGCAGTTGGAGGCTCTAAACCAAAGGTGTCACAGATCAGCGTCATTTGTCGGTTTAACTGTTCAATGCACTCACGGGCGATCGTCTTCAGTTCTTCTTCGCTCAGATTCTCCTGCTCCTGATAAGCAAAGGGTTTCCAAAAGGCACTCATGGCATCAATGCCTTTGTGCTTGCCCTCCCGACTGCGAGCGCGTTCGTTCTTGATCAAATATTGGAAGAGGACACCTGTGGGAGAATCGACATCAGCATTGTAGGCAAACTGGATGCGTTGACGATGGTGCTCCGCACCGTCCAAAGGACGACCGCCTTTCGGGGGTTCACTTTTACGAGGCATGGATCATTGCTCCAGTTAGAGTGTTACATCTCCCATCCTACAATTGCTATTCAAACTTAGTTAATTATGGTTAATTAATTTAATCAGTGGTTATTTGAGGTTGTTAGACCCTATCAGAAAGACGATCGTCCCTTTCCACAAACGATCGCCCTCATCGAAATCCCTGATCACGGCATTCGACCTGTTAAGGCAGCAACGATTTCTTTGGCTAAGGCTTGACCGAGTGAAGGGCTGAATTGTCGTTCAAAAGGGCACTGTAGCGTAGTGGCATAAGTGAGGAATTCAAGTGCCTGCTCGAACTCGCGGATGGAATAGTTCTCGCCTTGAATGACAGCATTCAGAAGTTTGATGAGGAGAGTAACTTGCTCGTCTAAAGAACTGCACAAAATTCCAGAAGATGTGCCGGTTGTCGGAACGCTCGGCGAATTAAAGGAATTAAAGGGTCAGCGTGAATTCGTGATTGCCGCAGCTGAGGTCATTAGAGCCGTGCCCGATTGCCGTTTCGTAATTGTTGGCGTCGATAACACGGTTGACAAGCGCTTCCGTCGCGAATTGAAACGACTCGCAGGCGTGTCAGGACTCGGTGAAAAGATCTTATGGCTCGATTGGCTTGACGACACAGCAGGTTTTTATTCCGCGATTGATGTGTTCGTTTCTCCTTCTCGGTCTGAAAGTTTCGGCCTCGCGATCCTTGAGGCAATGGCCCACGGTAAGGCAATCGTCGCCACCGAGACAGACGGAGCCAAAGAGCTTATCGCAGATTGCGGCGTGATGGTACCTGTCAATGAACCAGTGACTTTGGCGAATGAGGTCTCGCGTTTGCTAGACGATCGAGATGAGATGGTGCGGATTGGACTCCATGCGAAACAGATCGCATCTATAGAGTATTCACTCGACCGAATGATAGATGAGACCGAGGCGTTGTATGGAAGGATAATTGGCGGGGACCCGGTCTAAAATATCAGCCTGGCTTCTTTTCATGGAATATTCATTCGGACTAGAGCAATTCGATCACCGATGATCACTATCGAAGAACCAATTTGCAACAGCTTTGAGAATGCCTCTACGCTCGAGTGGCTGGAGACGAACGGCATTGGCGGCTTCGCAATGGGCACTGTTTCGGGAGCTCTTACACGCCGCTATCATGGGCTTTTGACGGCCGCAACCCGAGAGCCGCTCGGTCGGGCAACGATGCTGTCCAAGTTCGAAGAAACGCTTATTATTGGCGACCAGCGTTTTGAGCTTTCTACGAACAGATTCCCCGATACTATATATCCAAAGGGTTTCGAGCACCTCGCCGGATTCCGTCTCGATCCGTTTCCGACTTGGATATATGAGGTCGGCGGGATATGTCTTCAGAAGTCTCTGTTTATGCCATCTGGAGAAAATGCGGTCGTTTGCCGATGGACTTTGCTCGATAAAGATCCGTGTCCTGAGAAGATAATGCTTGAGCTGCGACCGCTTGTTTCGTTCACGGACTATCATCATCTTCAGCATGAGGACGCAAGGTTCGACACAGGATACGTGGTTGGGCGGGGGCTTGTTTCACTTCGGCCGTACCCGGAATTGCCCGAAATATTCTTCACGCACAACGCTTTCGCGATTGAAGATAGCGGATATTGGTATCGCAATTTCGACTTAGCGATCGAGGCCGAGCGTGGGTTCGATCACTTTGAAGATCTCTTTCAACCATTCGTAATGCGATTCGATCTTGCAGAAACGGCAAATGTCATATGCTCGTCTGGCAAGCGGATAAGAAGGCTTGCCAATGTTCTTGAAAAAGCAGAGCGAAAGCGAAGGAGTGTGCTGATAACGGCAGCGAACGCGAAAGCAGAATTCAATAAGCAACTTGTCCTTGCCGCCGATCAGTTCATCGTAAAACGCGGTGATGGATATTCGATCATCGCTGGCTATCCGTGGTTCTCTGATTGGGGACGCGATGCGATGATCGCTTTGCCCGGATTAACTCTCGCAACAGGCAGACATCAGATAGCGAAAGAGATACTTCTCGAGTATTCCAAACACATCTCAGAGGGAATGCTGCCAAACCGATTCCCTGATGCCGGAGAAACTCCTGAGTACAACACTGTCGATGCAACGCTTTGGTATTTTGAGGCTATACGCGCATATACCGAAGCGACCGGCGATCACGCATTTGTTGACGCGGAGCTTTACGAAAAACTTGCCGATATAGTCGCCTGGCACCTTCGAGGAACACGATACAACATTCACGTTGATACCGACGGCTTGCTATACGCGGGTTCGCCCGATGTGCAGCTTACGTGGATGGATGCGAAGATCGGCGATCTTGTGATCACGCCGCGAACGGGCAAGCCGGTCGAGATACAAGCACTATGGTATAACGCTCTACGCATAATGGCAGACTTTGCCGAAAGATTCGGGCACGACGAAGATCGCCAACAGTTTGAAGCAATGGCTGATCTAGCAAAGCTCAGTTTTAACGGGTTGTTCTGGAACAGATCGGAACAATGCCTTTTTGACGTTGTAGAAAACGGCCACCGTGATGGCTCTGTGAGGCCAAATCAGATATTCGCGATCTCGCTAACTCATCCGATCCTTGTAGAAGATCGCTGGGTTGCGGTTGTCGAAAAGGTTCGTTCCGACCTGCTCACGCCCGTCGGCCTGCGTTCGTTGTCACCAAACGATCCTGCATACGTGGGGATATATACTGGTTCGCCCTTCGCTCGCGATTCGGCCTATCACCAGGGAACAGTATGGAGCTGGCTGCTCGGGCCGTTTGTCGATGCCTTCCGCAAAGTTTATCCGGATGACAAAACAGTCGTTGCTGAGATGATGTCCAGTTTCGAACGCCATCTTCTTGAAGCAGGTCTCGGCCAGATATCCGAGATCTTTGATGGTGATGCGCCGCACATTCCACGCGGCTGCCCAGCCCAAGCCTGGAGCGTCGGAGAGGTTCTACGAGCGTTCTCCCAACATTCCTGCTTGCCGTAAATTAATGACAAAGCCTATCTTAAAGCTATGAGATGCGAGTCCACGGCTGCCCTCGCGGTTATCATTCTGTTAATGCACACACATTCGCAAACACCCACGAAGATCAACAGCCTGTGAGAAAAGTACTGTTTATCAAATATATTTTCCTTGAAAAAGGAATAGCCAGACTGATGCAATATTGTTCACATCAAGTCTGGCTCTCCAGCTAGAGTGTTAAAAGGGAGACCTAAAGCCGTCTATTTTAAGGAAGTGCTCCTCTTGATTTAAAGCACTGCCTACGAAGAGGGTTGGCTAAATATTCAAACCCACTTTTCCGCCAAGTTGCCGACAAAAGGGAGTTTTACCATCTCACCCCCGTAGGATTTGATCGCACCGTAAACAAGCCCCCCGAAAAGTGCGAGAAATAGTCCAAGGTAAAGCAATGCTGTGATGCCCCAGACAATGGAACCTAGCGTTGAAGAAACCATAGAAACAATTATGCCCAAGATCATGCCGATTATTACAACGACAAAGAATCCGACACCGATGCCAACAGACCAAAGCACTGATTGTAGAGCATGAAAACGGACGAACTTGTTGTCCTTTTCAATGAAAATAAGTACCAAAGCTACAATGCCAACAATGTAGCCGATCAGTGCGGTAATGTTCCCATCCATACCGATGGCAGACTTTTGATTTTGCATTTTTCCGAATTCTCTCCTGTGAAGTAAGGGTTTGTGTATTCCTAGAGATTGCTGAGAAAAAACTTAACGTGAAACTTAACATAGGACGTTGAATAAAACAACGTTTTGCGTAACAATCTACAATTTATTTCAAAGGTTAATGTAGGTGTATTGATGAAAGCAAAGGTTTACGTAACACTGAAACCAAGTGTACTGGATCCGCAAGGAAAAGCCATACATCATTCGGTAGAACTTCTAGGGTTCGAGAATATTTCAGATATAAGGCAAGGAAAATTCTTTGAGATCGCACTGGCCGATTCAGTCTCTGAATCAGAAGCTAGGGCAGCAGTCGAAAAGATCGCGAAAGATGTATTGGCCAATCCAGTGATCGAAGATTATCGGGTGGAGTTCTAGAATCTATGAAATTCGGAGTGGTAGTATTTCCGGGCTCCAATTGTGATCACGATGCGTATCACGTGATCTCGAAACACGTTGGTCAACCGGTGGATTTTATTTGGCACAAGGAAACTAATCTTTCGGGATTTGATGCTCTGATCATACCCGGCGGTTTTTCTTACGGTGATTACTTGCGTGCTGGAGCCCTTGCAAGGTTTTCTCCGGTAATGCGTGCTGTAAAGGATTTTGCAGCGGCAGGGAAGTTCGTTTTTGGTATCTGCAATGGATTCCAGATACTTTGCGAAGCAGGTCTTTTGCCCGGTGCTTTGATGCGAAACTCGGGACTCCATTTTGTGTGCAGGCATGTAAATATACGGGTTGAAAATTCAAATACGCCATATACCACCGAAATGGAAAGCGGACGGGTTCTATCAATACCTATCGCGCACGCGGATGGAAACTATGCCTGCGACGATGAGACGTTTAATTCATTGGAAGAGAACGGCCAGATAGTCTTTCGGTATTGCGAGGCAGACGGTGCGATCACCGATGATTCTAATCCTAATGGTGCAAGATCCAACATTGCCGGTATCTGCAATCTTGATAGAAACGTCCTGGGAATGATGCCGCATCCTGAACGTGCGTGTGAGGAGGTTCTCGGATCGACCGATGGACGAGATATCTTTCGTTCTCTTACTGCGGCTATACAGAGATATTAAGAGCTCTCTGCGGCTCGTTTAGTTTTATCGAAACGCTCCCAAGTTAAATATCTTATGGCAATGATCGAAATAAGAATAGAGATCGTAGTAACTATGCCTCCCTCTAAGCCATAGCTACCGCCGCCGATCCATGCCGGCCCGGTTTCTATCTCTTTAAAGACAGGATGCGGTGAAATATCGGTAAGGCCGCTCACCTCTATCCCGTAAAGCGAACCCTGCAGCCAGTTCCAGGCGAAGTGGATGCCGCTGACAAACCAAAGCTCTTTTGTCTTTAAGTAGGCAATGCCGAACCAGATCCCGGCCAGAAAAGTATTTGCCCAGCCTATTATGTTTGCGCCCGGATTTCCCTGATGAACCATTGCAAAAAGCGTTGAGGTCAGAAGGAATGCCACGACCGTATGATTTGAACGGATAAGCGTCTGAAAGATGTAGCCGCGGAAAACAAGCTCTTCAGCGGCGGCCGCGAAGGACAACCGATAGCAGCAGAAATTGACGAAAGCTTTTCACATTCCTCCTTGATCGCGGCATAATCTTCATCCGAACGCCAGGTAATATGTTCAAGGGTATTGATAGAAAGCACGCCAACCCCTGTTTCCGCGAGCAACGCTTTCAGATCATCGATCGTCTTCTTTTCCAAATGATCGTAAAGCTTATTTGACCGCAATTCGACCAATTCAAAGCCCGCAGCCGCGGCCGCACGGATGTCGGTCTCAAGATCGGCAGTCATCGTAGTCGCACCGTTTATGGCAAGTTTCATCGAATTCACCTCAATCTATTGAACTTGTGATTTTAACACGCCAGATCACCGCTTAAAAACAGATGGATAAAGATCGATTGCTAAGCAAACCCTCTCCGCATTTTCTAGCTCTTGCTCGACTTAAACTGCTTGCAACGAAAAAGATTTCCGTTTCGTCATAGAATCGAGTAATCTTAAAATGTTACTCGCCCTCCTGAAGTATCAATATGAGAGCTTTTTTTGCTGCAATTCTTTTCATAACGATAGCTGTTTCAACCTTGTTGGCACAAACTTCGGATGTCGCACTACGTCGAGCTATAGAGGCCGATACTGCCGCCCGGGCATCTAATTCCGGTAAGCTGCCGATAATGCCGGTGGCCGAACATCTCTTACGTGCTGATGCGTATATGGCGAACCGTATGTTCCCGCAGGCCCGTGAACATTGGGCGATCGTTATAACCGAATATCCCAACGATGCGGGTATTCCAAAGGCTCTCTTTGGCACTGCTCGTTCCTATATGTGGGAACGTGAATACCTAACTGCCGTGGAATGGTTCGACAGGTTGATAAAAGATCATCTTTTCACGAAAGATGGTCGAGAGGGTCTCGCATTCAAAGGTGCAAGCTTTGTTCGTGCAGGTCGCAACATCGAGGCAGCAAAAACCTACGAGCAATATGTAGCAATGTTTCCCGCCGGGGAGCGGATTGAATCCGCACATCTTAATATAATTGACGCCTATCGCGAGGCCGGCGAATACAACAAGGTGGATGAATGGGTATTGCGAACGGTTGAAACGTTTAAGGGTAAGCCGGCCGAAGCGAATGCCCTTCAAGGTAAGCTGCGCATGGAGATCGCTCGCGGCCGGTGGGCAGAGGCAGCCGCGTCCGCTGACGTCCTTCTCGCCGCAAACGCATTCCGCGGATCAATGACTTCCTCAGATGAAGCACTATATTTGAAAGGTCTTTCGCTTGAAAAGGCGGGTAAGATAACAGAGGCCAAGACTGTTTATAAAAGCATTCCGAATACTCTCACGTCGTATTACGGAGGTTTGGCAGCCGACAAACTTGCGGGATCCAGGGTTCAGAGGATCGGCCAGGCAACGCCGCGCCTCTACACTGAATATCCTATTATGTTCAGTACACAGGTGTTACGCCACGCGAAAAAGAACAAGATCGATCCGCGTTTTGTCCTAGCAATAATGAAGCAAGAAAGCTCCTTCAAACCAAACGCAAAATCCCCTGCTGGGGCTCGAGGCCTTGTTCAGCTTGTTTTTGATACCGCGATCAAGTACAAGGACGAAGCCGGATACCGAAACCTTCATCCTGACGATCTATACCAGCCTGAGACCAATATCGCGATCGGGTCGATATACATACGAAAAATAAAAGACGAATTTGGCGGTCTTTACGAAGCCGTAGCTGCCAGTTACAATGCCGGCGAGGACAATGCAGCTCGCTGGTTAAAACGCACGTCACCAAAAGACCCGGGCCTATTCGCCGCGGAGGTTGGTTTCGCAGAGACCAAAAATTATGTCTTCAAGGTAATGAACAACTATCGTATCTACCGCGAACTCTACGATGAAAATCTAAACCGCTTATAGAAATATCGACCCAAACTGCGGTTTTAATTTTGCAATAGATCTAAAACAGCCGGCTCATAAAGTATAGATAGGCAGCATCCACTTTACGATCAACGTTTTGTTATGTAGTTAAGGGCCATTGAGGCGATGTCGTCCATTGCTGAACCGTCACGGTCACTATCGAGCATTGATGACGCCATGTCCATCATCATATTTCCTGACGACTGCGGAGCGGCGGCAGACTGCCCACTGAGCAAACCGCCGAGCAAACCGCCCAGGCCGTCCGCTCCGACATTCTGTTGCCGCTTCTGTTGTCCAAGATATCCCATTACCAGCGGTGCGATCATCATCAATATTTGAGCAACCTGGCCCATGTTAAGCCCGGTGTTCTGGCTGACCTGTTCGACGACCGGCCCTTGATTGGTGCCCAAGATATGTCCAAGGATCCCTCCGGCATTCAGTTGTGGAGGTGTCGGCTCCGGCGATTGAAGCTGTCCAAAGATCAGGCTGCCGAGGCCACCCAAATTGTCAAAAATACTTCCGTCATGGTCGCGTGCTAATGCCTGATCCAGGCTCTGGGCCCCCTGCGGGTCGGCAGCATTATTTGCCAACCCACCTATTATTGCCGGCAAAGCCATTTGAATGGCCGAACTAACGAGTGAAGGTTCGGCACCAACGGTATTGCTGATCTCGCTAAGAGCAGTATCGCCGCGATCCGGTCCTAAAAGGTCTTGAAGTGATAGCATGATCTAAAATCCTCCCATGGGTTCTTTGTGTAATGCCGAAAGCTGTATGATGATGTTAACAAACTTTTCTCAGCTGCGAAAAGATTTTTCTGCGGCAGATCCTAATTTGATATTTCTTCGTATATTTTTCGTCGTTTCGTTCCTACTCTTCGCGGGCTTTTTGGTCAGTTGCGAAAATGCTGAAAATTCTTACCGATTTAATAGCGTTTCTACTTACTACACGCTAGATAGCAGACTTTCTGAACCGTTTGGAATTGCGGTCCACGACGGTCATATCTATTTCACTGACGGCCATACTGGCGAACTGGTCCATTTTCGGCCAGGTGACGCGAACACTCGAGGAGTGAACGGACTCGACACACCTTCGGGAATCGTCGTCAGAAAAGATGGAGCGATACTCATATCGGAAACGGGAACGAACACGATCAAAATGATCTCCGATGATGGCCGCGAGATGTTTACCTTCGCAGGAATTCACAACGAACGCGGTTTTGCAGATGGCGATTCGAGATCTGCATTGTTCAACGGCCCGACCGGTTTAGCCCTTGCGGATGATGGAAAGCTTTTTGTTGCAGACACTTATAACGACAGGATTCGCGTCATCGAAAATGGCATGGTGCGAACTCTGGCAGGCAGCACAAAAGGATTTGCCGACGGGTTCGGTTCGGCGGCGATGTTCGATACGCCGCTGGGTATTGCGACCTGGGGTGACAAAGTGCTTGTCGCAGATTCCGGAAACCGACGTATCCGCGTCGTCGAGCCGGATGGAACAGTATGGACACTCGCGGGCGACGGCAGTGAAGAACTTCGCGATGGTTATCCGGCGTTTGCGTCCCTGGTCAGCCCAACCGCGGTCGCGGCCGATAAACGCGGAGTGATCTTTATTGCTGACGGACACACTATCAGAGCTATAGGACTTCGGTCATTTCCCTATTTAGAAACATTAGCTGGCGGCGAACGCGGCTTTTCAGACAGTCAGACCTCGCAGTCAAAGTTCAATCGGCCGTCGGGGTTGGCGATCCTCGGAAGAACGCTTTTAATAGCTGATAGCGACAATGGTGTCATACGTTCATTGCACGATGGGAAGTCCGGAATGAAAATTTCTGGCATTAGCAAACCTGACCTAGGACCGATGAAAGCAGATGAATTCCGCGGTCTTCAGCCAGGCCGTTGGCCGTATGACCCGCCGAACAAAGTTCGCGAGATCGCGGGCACTCTCGGTGAGATCCGAGGCGAGATCAAGGATGACAATTCACAGGCGTGGTTTCACAATGGTTTGGACATACCAGGCTCTTATGGTGAGTCCGCAACATTCATTCGGGATGAAAAGGTACTTGATCCAAATGCCGTGGCCAATTTCGGGACGCTTCGCGAGCTGCTTCGGATGCCGACAATTGGTTATGTGCACATAAATCTCGGACGCGATATAGCAAATAACAAGTATGCTGATCCGCGATTTCAGTTCTTCAATGATGCAAACGGTAAGTTAGCGGGTGTCAGGATCGCACGAGGAGAAAAATTCAAGGCGGGCGAAAAGATCGGAACTCTGAATGCTATGAACCACGTCCATCTAATCGCCGGTCGGCCGGGAAATGAGATGAATGCTTTGGACGCTCTCGATCTTCCAGGAATTTCGGACAGTATTCCGCCAGTGATCGAAAGCGTTTCGCTCTTTGATGAGAATTGGAAACCCCTCGAAACAAAAAATGCCGAAGGGCGTATTATCATAAAGGAACGAGCCCGTGTTGTCGTAAGCGCATATGATCGCAAAGACGGAAATGCGGAACGCCGGAGACTCGCTCCCTATAGGATCGGTTACCATCTTGCCCGACCCGAAAATATTGGGGCTTCTGATGGTGTTTCCCCTAAATTCTGGGCGATATCTTTCGATATGATGCCGCCGCAGTTCGGCGTTAGATATGCATATGCCGTCGGCAGCAGGTCAGGAGCAACTGGAATAACCGTCTTCAATTTCATCGTGACCAACCGCATTAATGGAAATGATGTCCGTGAGGGGTTCCTTGAATCGGGGGAATACCCTGCTGGAAATTATATACTGCGGGCATTCGCTGCCGATAAATTCGGTAACATCGCATCTAAGGATATTCAGATAGAGGTAGTTAAATGAAAAAAGTCATTATTTGGATCATCATCATTGCTTTTGTTCTCTCGGGGCTAACTGCGGCTGTATTCTCAAACACGATCGCTGACCCAAATTCGTCTGTAAAGGCCGGCATAAAGGCGGTGCTAAACGTAGCTCCGGTCCCGCTAACGGCCGCGGAAGACGTAAAGGTAAAATCGGTCGATCTCACGATCTCACTCGAAAGCCTTTCCTTCCACCTCTCCTCAGAGCCCGGCGTCGAACGCGAAATGAAACCAATATCGCGTACCGGACGTAAACTTTAGTAGTTCTTTCACGAGGTGTCTATGCATTACATTGGTATCATCAAACGAGTAGTTCCTTTCCTTTTCACGTTTACGGTAGGTCTTTTTATTGCGAGTTTCTTCATAAGTATTGCTGTCCCTAGCTTTGATAGGGTAGGGAAGAGCAGGTCGGATAGGTGGATGAAAAATCGTGAGCTGAGAGCTGAGAATGAGCAGCTCCGATCCGAGAACGAGCGTTTGATAGATCGTATAGCCGAATTGGAGCAGACGGCGAATAGACACCAAAAGGACTGCAAACGCGGTAAACGGAACCGAGGTGACGCCTTTATATCAGATCTTGATCGGATGGTGCCGCCGCCGGCTCCTTTGAAGGAGATGAAGATGATGGCCGCTCCGGCAAACTAGTTATTGTTTCATTTTAGAACCACAGGTTAACGCGATCCACGAGTTGTGTTAATCTGTGGTTTCGCATTGTATGGACGAACTGCAAGCCAGAAAATTGATCGTTGAGATCGGCAAGCTTCTTTATGAGCGCAGCTATGTTGTCTCATCAGATGGCAACGTGAGTATTCGGCTTGATGAGAACACTGTTTTGGCGACGCCGACAATGACATGTAAGGGCAGAATGACCGAAGATTCACTTGCGCTCACTGATATGGACGGCAAGCCTCTCTCAGACAAACGAGCTTCATCAGAACTCGCGATGCATCTGCTGATATACAAGATGCGACCTGATGTAAAGGCGGTTTGCCACGCTCATCCGCCGCACGGCACAGCATTTGCAGTCGCGGGATTGGCGATCGATAAGCCGATTCTATCTGAAGTGATCTTAACGCTCGGCTGTGTACCGCTTACAAGCTATGGCACACCGTCAACAAATGAGCTCACAGAGGCGATGAAGCCTTACGTTGAACATCACAACGCTCTTTTGATGGCGAATCATGGAGCCGTTGCATACGGAGACGATCTTTGGCAGGCATTTGACCGTCTGGAAACGCTCGAACACACAGCAAAGATCGCAATACTCGCAAAGGCTCTAGGTGGAGCGAATGATCTGCCTCCGGATGCCATCGAGAAACTCATAAATATTAGAGAGAAGGCCGGTTACCTTAAAGAGAATGCCCGATGTCAAGCGTGCGGTTATCTTCACGATTCCCAGATCTCGTGTAATCTGGACGTTACCTACCCGAACTTGCTTCAGGCAAACGGTGGTAAAGTTTCTTTCACTCGTGAAGAATTGATCGAGCTTTTGAGCCAAGCGGCAAACTTAAGTTAAACTACACGGGTCATTTCAAATTTCCACAGGAGATCAGGAGCAAAACTAAATGCAGGAAGCATTGGGAATGGTTGAGACCAAGGGTCTTGTAGCGATGATCGAGGCCGCCGACGCGATGGTAAAGGCAGCTAACGTTCAGCTTGTCGGGTATGAAAAGATCGGGGCCGGATTTGTTACCGCCATCGTTCGTGGCGACGTTGCAGCCGTAAAGGCCGCGACCGATGCCGGGGCCGCCGCCGCACGGCGTGTAGGTGAACTGGTCAGTGTTCACGTTATTCCGCGCCCGCACAATGCGGTAGATGAAACGCTGCCGGTAGTGATGAAATAACTAAATGATCATCGGACGCATATTAGGCACCGTTGTCTCCACACAAAAGGACGAACGGCTCCACGGAAAAAAGCTGCTCATCGTCAAGCCAGTCAATCTAGACGGGACTGACCAGAGCGGCTATGTTGTTGCAGTCGATACGGTCGGTGCTGGATTTCACGAAAAGGTCATCGTTGTAGGTGGATCTTCTGCCCGAATGGCTGAAGGCAACAAGGACTGTCCGGTCGATTCGGCGATAATTGGTGTCATCGATACGATCGACTTCACATCGTAACTGGTCATCGTCCCACAATGTCGGGTTAATATGAGCTCGGGAGACAAGCATTCAAACGCACTGATCATAATTCGTGTGCTGCTTGCGGCAGTGATGTTCATTCATGGAGCGGCTCGCATCTCAAATGGAACGGTCGGCGGTTTCGGAGAATATCTAGGTTCTCAGGGATTTCCGCTGGGATATTATCTGGCTTGGGGTATCACGCTATTTGAATTGGTCGGAAGTGTATTGCTTGCAGCGGGATTCTACACATGGGTCATAGCGTTGATCTTTGTGCTGCAGCTTTCGGCAGGTATTTATCTTATACATTGGAAAGAAGGCTGGTTTGTTGTTGGTGCTGGCCGCAATGGAATGGAACTTAGTGTGGTGCTGATAGTTTCGTTCCTCGCTATCGCGTATGCGACATACAAAAAGCCGGAACGATCATTCAGATCACGATAACGAATATGCAGATAGCAAGAGTGATAGGCAATGTGGTCTCTACAGTGAAGAATGCCTCGCTTAATGGTCGTAAGTTTTTGCTTGTTCAGACTCTTGATGCTGACCTAAAAGAGCGTGGGAAACCGATGGTTGCATTGGATGCTGTTGGTGCCGGAGTTGGTGAACTTGTCTTTTGGTGCCGAGGTAAGGAAGCCGCTTTCCCATTCAAACGTGACGAAACGCCAACGGACTGCACAATTGTTGGAATAATTGATTCGGACGAACATGTTTTGAATAGGTCTGGACGGTCGTAGGTCAGAATGCTAATTGCTCGCGTCATTGGAAATGTAGTTGCAACGCAAAAGAATCAGCGTTACGAAGGCTCGCGAATCATGCTCTGCCGCCAGATAACGCCTGAAGGCGAAGATATGGAATACACTTGTCTTGCCTTAGACGCGGTCGATGCGGGCGAAGGAGATGTTGTTATCATTGCACAGGAAGGATGGTCGGCCTCGACTGCCGCGACCGGGCGTCCGGGAGCCGCGATCGATTCGGCGATCGTGGGAGTGGTTGACTACATTGATCTACTGAAATGAACGAAACGCAACGACTCGCAAATGGGATCGCTAAATTGCTTGAGAATGAACAGCGCTCAAATGATGTTGCAGCATTATTCGCGAGTCTCGAAAAGCTCAACCATCGTATAGACAAGATCGAGGCAAGGCTAGAAGGCCAGGAAAGATCAATTGAAGCTAGAATCGCACATCCGAGTCTCGACAAGCTTTCGATCGCAGAAGCGATAGCCGATCGGGTTTTCGGTACGGATAAGGATGAAAGGGCTTGCGCCTTTGAACCGAACGGCAAGCCCTGTGATCATTGTTCGATGTGCAACACCCGCGGTTTTTAGAACCTTAATTCGAGTTTCCTACCGGTGCCGGATTTGCCGGCTGCGTTCGACGAAGTGAATTGGCATCACCGACCTGTGGGGCACTGCGGGCTCCTTCATCTGCCTGATAAAAAGGCTCCTCCTTGAAACCGAGCAATCCTGCGGTCAATACAGTCGGGAAGGAGTTGCGCAATGTGTTGTAATCCGTAACAGCAGCGTTGAAGTCGATGCGGGCGGTGTTGATCCTGTTCTCGGTCCCCGAAAGCTCGTCCTGAACCTTCATAAACGCCTCGCTGGAGCGAAGTTGAGGATACTGTTCCTGCAGCATCAGCAAACGCCCGATCGTTCCGCCAAAACTATTATTGGCATCTATTACAGCCTGACGCTGTTCGGGCGTTTTGTCCCCTCCCTCGCCTTGGCCGGGAGCCGAGGCCGCATTCAAAAGCCTAGAACGTGCATCGGCGATCTGTCCAAATACCTCTTGCTCCTGAACACCTGACATCTTTGCCGTTTCGACCAGGTTCGGTATCAGGTCGGCACGTCGCTGCATAGCGCTTTCAACGTTGGCCCATTTACCTTTAACGTTCTGCTGCTTTGCCGTTAGTTCGTTGTAGCTGCAGCCGCTAAATGTTAGCGATGCCGCAAAAACCATCATCAATATGATCATCCGTTTCATCTGAGTTTCTCCTTCCCTGGTGTAAAATTGGCCGCTCCGGCCATCGATCAACTAGTTTCGTTGACCTCTTATGTCCCGTTTAATTTATTCACAGAATCTATCACAGCTTCTATCTGGCGCATATAGTCTGCAAAAAGCTGATTTGCTGAGACCTCATCCAAATGCTCGCCAAAGTTATCCTCACGAATGTTGAAGATCTTCTCAAAGGGTTTTCCGTCAATGCCAAGCGAATGAACTGTCAATGCGACTATCTCATGTTTAATGACAGGCGGACGTTTGCCGTGAAGTATCAGGACGGCCCGAAAGACTGCAGCAAAGCTGGCCAGGCTTTCAGCCATCAATCGCTTCAATCCCTCGACTGATGCAGAAGCCGGAATATACTGTCGCCGTAGATGCAGTAACTTACTTCGCAGTTCGTATTCTGCCTGATGCCGTAAAAATCGGTCTGATATCTGTAAATCGGCGAGTACGTCTTTGCCGTAGAGAACTTTGTGAGCTTCCTGCATCTGGTGAAACTCTATAGGAAAAACGTCGGCGGCATTGCTCAGTTCAGATTCCGTAAAATACACGGGCACCGGATGCCCGAGTTTATGCCATTCGCGAACGCAGGCGTGGGCTTCACGCAGTTCTCTTGGCGTGATCTCTTGTAAAGCTATCAACAGATTGTAATCGGAGTGGCTCGGAATGAAATCACCGGCCGCGGCCGATCCATAAAGTGTGACCGAGACCAGATTTCCCCCGTGTGTGGACTTTAGATCATCAACCAATCCTGAGAAGTGATTAACCATTTACCTGTTTGCTCAGCATTAGATTTTGCTGAGTCGAAGCCATATCCCAATGAGCTATCCAGGTCAAGCCCTTGCAGCAACGTATCCTTCGATTGGTGCATGATGTCACCTAGGTAGGGGTTTTTACCAGAGAGGCTGCTGGCATCGACTGCACTGAGTTCTCCGTTTTCTCCGTGATGAAATAGTGCCATGATAGATTCCTTAAAGTGTAGTGAAGAGCGAAAAGCGCACTATCGTCAGCCATTCAGTCAGGTAATGGCTGTTTACGCAAATGAATCAATTGCAGGTGAATATGGATAAAGTCTATAAGACTGAAAAGCAGAGGGTGAATGTAGGCTGCTCATCAAAGAGTCAGCGTCAGTAACGTTGAGAATCAAACAGTCTCACGTCACATCTATAAAACTCTTGAAGCGGTTGAATGATTTGAATCTTTGCGAAAACGAACGATAGTCGCCTTCCTTTTCCCTAGAGTATAGCAACTTAATTTGGCTGGCAACAACTGCAATACTCATAATTTGTTGCTTGAGGAACGTAAAATCGTTGTTTCGCTCGTTTATTTTTGCTTTTCTGATATGTCTACAAAAAGCAAAAGAAAGCAGTGATAGCCTGTCTGACTCGTTATTTGACCCGTTGAACTGCACAAATTTGGCTGATAGGTTTTCTGTTTAATAAATTTTTTATGAAGTAGAGAATCCTGAGGATTGTTGATTATCTTTTGAGTCAGAAGCGCGGCTGAAGTTGAAGGTTTAACTGTAATTCACACTATCGAGTAGCTAATCTCATCGATCCTATGTGATCGCAGTCAATGACATTAACTAACAGCTCTGTATTTACGGTGACATAGCTATCTTTCTTTCCACTACGCTAACTCAACCGGCAGGTTAGCAGAATCTAGAGCTAATCCTGTAATATTAAATAAAACAAAAATATTGTTGCTGTTGGTGTATCTGTTTCTATAGTTGTTTTGACTTTATCCGGTGGGTCGCATCGCCATTTCATTAGGCAATACGCTAGGAATAAATCTAATTCACCGCTTCAGTATTAGCCTAGTTGCTGAAATAGGGGGTTGCAACCCCCTTCTTTGAGTGTTGATAACTCACTTATTTTTTTATAAGCGTTCTATGCACTATCTCATTTTGGACGAGAGAAGTTGCAGTTGATAAGTGACTGAAATTTATGCTGAAAAACCAGAGCGTTGCCAATTTGGAGGCTGAACTGTACCGGATAGAACCGGGACGTTTGCGATAGAGTGGCAAAACTTTTAACTTCAGCAAATGCCCTGCTTTGAGATGCTTCGCAGGGTGCTATATAGCTCTGTTGGCGGTAGGACAAGCATTAGACTCATTTCTTCAACCATCGACGTTGATAGGGGCTGATCACTTCGATTGCTTAGCTCGTACCCAACCCAATTAATCTGGTGAATTAGTAAATTTGCTGTTACTGAATTTAGGAATGAACTAATGGTTGAAAAACTCAAAGATCTGTTCAAAGCTCGACAAAATCATTCTGCTGTTCAGCGATCTCAAGAGCCGTTTGATCAGGAGGGTGATGCCGGTAATTCTACTTCAAGCTCTCAAGACCCTACAGCAGCTTGTTCTTCGACTTCCTCAACCATTAAACATGCATTAATTAAGCATTTTGGTCCCAGTGCGCTGGATCAGATTATGCTACATCTTGCCTTCAGTGCCATGCACACCAGCGGACACCGGCATGGAGCCTTCCTAGATGCCGCCGCCACCGCTGCTAAATGCGCCATCTACACCACCTACATTGAAGAAGGGCAGAATCTGCGCTTGACCGGCCAACTGCACCACATTGAACCGAAGCGGGTGAAGGTGATTGTGGAAGAGGTGGAGCGTGCCCTCAGCGAAGGCAAGCTGTTGAAGATGTTGGGGTCACACGAGCCACGCTACCTGATTCAGTTTCCTTATCTGTGGCTGGAACTGCATCCTTGGCAGCCCGGTCGGTCTCGTATTTCCGGCAACAGTTTAACCTTGTCCGAAAAGCGCTTGATTGAGGAAAAACTGCCGGACAATTTGCCGCCTGCCCAATTGATCAACGGCATCCAGTTTATGGATCTGCTAGAGCTACTGCACAGCCGCTCTCAAGAGGATTTGCCGTCTGACCATCAAGTGCCTCTGAGTGAAGCAATGGCCGACCATATCAAGCGCCGCTTGATTCATTCTGGAACCGTCACTCGAATTGATTCCTCTTGGGGAGTGCCCTATTTTGCCCTAATGCGCACTTTCTATGCCCCTCTGGATGATCAGGAACGAGCTTACACTGCCGTAGAAGATACGGCGCAGTATTTTAGCCTGATGAGAAGCTGGGCTAGCCGGCAGCCACAAGTCATTCGTATTTTGGAGGAATTGAACATTCCAACCGAGCAGATTGATCAGGCCCTAGAAGAGCTAGATCAGCTGATCAGCACTTGGGCAAATCGCTATCATCGCCCCAACGGAAGGCCGGTTGTTTTGCAATCGGTAGCTGGGGTACGACCTGATGTTATTGTTTAGCGGTCAAAGTTTAGTAGTTAAAGTTTAGCGGTCGAGAAGCGCTTGGTAGATGGGCTGGAACTACCCCTTACGAGTGGGTTGTCTAATATCATGACTTCAGTCAATGGGTAAATTCAGGGCAACTATTTTGCCTGTTAACGAGTGACTGCCACTGTGCAATCTGGCTAATTATTCAAGCGCGCTACTTCGGTGTTGGTCGCAGGTGAAGAATCTGGTTGATCAATTTCTAGCTTAAATAGCTACTCTGACTTTGTCGGCTCGAAAAAGTGTGGAAAAGTCAGAAAAAGTCAGATATCAGGAATGATTTAATCCAGCTGTGAAGATAGTAGGAAACCCTCAGATGGCACGATCTCAAAATTCACTTTTTAATAGTTCTAAAATAGGGGGCTGGAACCCCCTTCTTGAACTCCTGTCAATTCAATTATGGTTTTAGTAGGTGCTCAGCATACTTGTTAAATCAGTAGATGTAGCATCACTTGTATGAGCTTAGTTCAGGAAACTTCTGCTCATTCTTCGATGATAGTTATGTAGATCAAATGTTGTGCGCGTATTTCTTGGTTTGTTGCAGTAAAGGTCAATTGGTTTGAATTACTGCATGTACGAAACTAACCCGCTTTTGTAGATTATGAATGCAGTAGAGACAGGATTTACCCTGCCAGAGATGGATAAGTTTGCTCATTTTTCTCATTCTTAAGACTGTCTGATTTGTTCGATCCAATTAGGCTACAACAGGATGTTTACTGCCCTCACAGTTGAATTTCAGTTAATTGAAAAACAAAGGAGCTATCTTCAGATGTTGGCAAAAAAGATTTCTTGGAGTTTTACTATGACTTCTTCTGCTTTTCGTTGTTGTGAAGCATTAGCGCTGAGCACTGAACTCCTCCAAAATCTGGCTTGTTTGGTTGCCTTTGGCGGTGATGAAGATGATAGAGGCAGCGGTAGAATCATAGCGGCTACAGGTGTACTTGGTTAGAAAAGACAGACCTTCCGGAAGGGGTTTTCTCAGCTCACTGTTCTGGGTGCTGTTCTGGGTGCCGTTCCTGAATGCCCGTAGAGCTATAGTCCCCCTTCCTCAAGCTGTATGGCTATTACTGGGGGACTTTGAGGAACTGCAATGCATCAGCACTCTGGTTCCTAGGGCAACGTGAACCGCTAGAGATGAGGCTGTTTTGATTGTGAGTCTGATGGTCTAGAAGGATGAGATTTTTAATGTGTAACGCGAGGGTGTATGGGAGAGTGTATAGCACAAGTATGTTATGTAATTGGATCTTACCTTTTACCTGAAAATTTGAACTGCAACATTGAACGTTATTGTAACGTTATTGAACATTGTTGGACATTTCTGCAGGAGTAGTTTATTTATGCCAAAATCAAGAACTAATCTAAATTCGCAGAATGCTGGCTCAATAACTTCTGAATCATCAACTTCTGAATCATCTCTTTTAGCAGCTGCCTGTTCTATCTACCGTGCCTATCACAATTCTTGTTCAGATCAGACACGGTATCCCTGTGGTGTTGCAGTTGATCGGTTGAGCTTGCGAGGTAAGTTGATTTTTGCAGCCAAGCCAATTCTACTGCCCAAAGAAGCATTTGTTCCCTTCAGCCAAATCGAACGAGTAATAGGGCAACAGTTACTTTTGAGCTGACTAAGATGAACTGAGACGAATGGGGATCAACTAACCGCAACAGCAGAATTAATTGGAGGTCGTATGAAACCAGAAAAAGTGATCGTTCTGCTTTCTGGAGGGCTAAATAGTGCTGTTACTACAGCGCTTGCCCTGAAACAAAACTATGAAGTGATTGCGCTTTCGATCTACTACGGTCAGGGCCATGCTCGCGAACTGCGTGCGGCTCAGCTCCTGGTTGATCATTATGCAATTGAGCAATACTTTATTAGTTCAGTTGACATGCACCTGTGGACTGGCTCAACCTTAGCTCACTCTAACCATGCATCATCCATTTCTGCAATGGCTATGGACCAGCAGGCTTCGCCGCTCTATGTTCCCAACCGCAATATGATCTTTCTGTCGATTGCTCTATCTCTAGCAGAAGCGAAGGGCGCTAAGCGAATCTACATTGGTCTGGATCAACGCGGTAACGCAGTGCATGATTGTTACTATACGGCCCGCAGAGCTTTAGATAAAATGCTGGAATTATCAACCGGTTCGTGGTTTACGCAAGACTTCACGCCGTTGGTAGAGACTCCTCTGCTCAACCACAGCAAGTTGGACATCGTCAAGCTGGCCGTTAACCTGGATGTGCCCATCGATCTAACCTGTACCGGCCAGGTCATCCAGCCTGACGGCGGATTGGCGATGTAATTGAATAGAGGTAATTTTGTCTTTCGAAGTAGTTGAGGAACAACAAAACGATCAGGAGCAGCCGCCGGAACGCGAACGGTTCGGTGTGCCGTCCTACACATGCATTTTGATCGCTTGCTTCATAGCTGTGACGGCTGCACAATTCTATGCCGGGCTTGGCCCATCGATCGAATCGGCCGGTTTCGTTAAGCCTCTTTTCTTGCGCGGCGAATATTGGCGCATATTGACCGGAGCTGCGCTGCACGGCGGCCTTTTGCATATCTTCTTCAATTCATATGCCTTCTACAGTTTCGGGAGACTTTTTGAGTTCCTTTCGAATCGCGCTCATCTTGCCATCGTATTTCTTCTGGCTGCTATTGGCGGCGGTATCTTGAGTCTCATCTTTATGCCTGATGGCATCTCGGTCGGTGCATCAGGAGGGATTCTTGGTGTTGTAAGTTACCTAGCAGTTTACGCATTCAAACGGAGGCAGTTCGTCTCTCCGGAATTCCGTAAAAATCTGTTGATAAACATCGGCTTCATTTTGATCTTTGGATTCATACTCTATGAAGTGATCGATAACTATGGGCATATCGGCGGTCTGCTCGTTGGCGGAATTTATGGGCTCATACAGATCCCTTCCGATCCGTACGTCGATCCGCGAGAGGCCAACACCTCTGCGGCTACCGCCGGCTTGATCGCGCTCGGCACATTTATCGCAGTTTCAGCGTTCAGTATTTACCTGATACTATCGCCCGCTTTATAGCCTAGACCTATTGCAATGCCCCGCGTAAGAGTCCACCAACATGTAAACCCACTCGCTCCCTATTTTAGGCAAGCCCCAAAACCCATAGACATTGATGCGGTCTTTGCTGAACCGAGGAAACCACTGCTTCTCGATATTGGGTGCGCACGTGGAAGATTTTTATTGCGAATGGCGGAGCTCGAACCTGAATGGAATTACCTCGGCGTTGAGATCCGGGAACCGCTTGTTAAAGAAGCAGATCGACTTGCATCCGCAGCGGGGCTAACGAATCTGCATTACGTCTTCTGCAACGCGATGCTTTGGATGGACCGATTACTTGAGAATATCCCGGCGAAAACCCTTCAGGCTGTGACCATTCAATTTCCCGATCCGTGGTTCAAGAAAAAACATGCAAAACGCCGAATGGTCAATAAAGAAATGGTTGACGCGATCGCAAAACATTTGGCACCACAGGGTAAGGTCTTCATCCAAACCGATATAGAATTCCTCGCTGAGGAGATGTTCGCTCTTTTCCGCGGCGATTCCCGGTTTAGTGAATCTTCGATCACAATAAATCCGTTCCCGGTCAAGACCGAACGCGAAAAAGCCGTTGAGGACAAAAATATGCCGATATTTAGAGGAATGTTCTCAATGCAGGAAGATCCTCTGGGCTGAAGTAGAAGCAAAGTCGTGATCACTTCCAATTCTTTTCTTTATTGAACCGTTTGATCACCATTTCTCGGCGGAGTTTTGGCAGGTGGTCAATAAAAAGTTTGCCGTCGCAGTGGTCAGTTTCGTGCAGGAAGCAGCGCGCGGCATAGCCTTCGGCATCTCTTTCAAACCATTCGCCCTTTTCATTCTGTGCTCGGAGACGGGCTTTCATCGGGCGTGAAACTACTGCCGGCACCTTGCCAACCGAAAGACAGCCTTCCTGTCCCGATTGTTCGCCCTCGGTTTGAATTATTTCAGGGTTTGCGGCAATAAGCTTTATTCCATCGCAATCCATAACGAACAGCCGCAAATTCAAACCTATCTGAGGAGCCGCTAGCCCCACACCGCCATCATCGTACATGGTGTCGAACATATCTTCGCAAAGTTCAGCGAGGTGCTCATCGAACTTTTCAACCGGTTTTCCCATCTGACGAAGCACCGGGGCAGGATATTCAGTTATTTTTCTGATGGCCATCTAACGAGGGATAACACCGCTTCGGGCACCACGGCGGAATGATCGATGTGCAAAAAAGCCTTTTTCTTCACGTGCAAGACATTCCCAGCAAACATTCTCACGCTGATTAGTTGGTGAGAAAAAAGTGTTGTAATGTGCCGTTTCCCGATCGCATCGGTTACATCTGGCCAACGGTTTTTGTGGGATCGCGGGATCAATAGATTCGATCATCGTGGTCCTGACCTCACTTGATAAATGTTTATCTGCTGCCGACACATTCTAATGGTTATCGGCGCGAAAAATGGATCTGTATCAGGTAAAGTGTATAGTCGTAAGCTAAAAGTTCCAAGAGCTCTGATCCGCACTGCGGCTGCTTCCGTACCAGAAATGTTGGGTTCAATATTGAAAAGCCTTCTTTTGCTTGCTTTAGTGGGCGCAGTGTCAGCGCAGCCTCGCGATCTGGGCATATCAGTAGTTGATGCGAACGCCGATCATGTTCCCAACGCCTCAGTATTTCTTATTGAGAAAGACGGGCGGCGAACGCGATGCCTCGAGAAAAACCAAAACTATGTTTGTCTCGGTCTTCCCGATATTGGCTCGATCATCGAGGTGTTTGCGGCTGGTTTCGCAGTGTCTAGGAACACCCTAACCGAAAAAGACCTTCTTTTGCCCGGTCTGCGGATCGTGCTCGAATTGCCCCAGAGCGCTTCGCTGGGGTCGGTTGTTATAAATATAACCCGAGCTCCCACAAAGATCGGTGAATCCCCAGAGAGCGTAGTAGCACTGGGCCGTGAAGGAATTGAAACTTCCGCTGCGGCTACATTGGATGACATATTAAGGCAGATCCCGGGGTTTTCACTTTTCCGTCGGACAAGCGGCCAAAATGCGAATCCGACTGCTCAGGGTGTTTCGCTGCGCGGGACCGGAGCTAGCGGAGCAAGTCGCTCTCTGGTGATGCTGGATGGAGTTCCCTTGAATGATCCATTTGGCGGTTGGGTCCAATGGAACCGGGTGGCTCCTATCTCGGTTGAAACAGTGGAAGTGCTCCGCGGCGGGGCTTCAAACCTTTATCCTAGTTCTGCTTTGAGTGGAGCGATCGACCTACGTACTCGAAAACCTGCAAATGGCCCAACGATCTCAGGAGAGATATTCGGTGGCTCCTCCAAAACCTTTGGTGTCTCGGTTTTTTCCGGCGCCAAGATACGTCAATGGATCCTCACGGCCTCAGGCGGACATTTTCAAACTCGCGGATATATTCCGGTCGCCGCAGCCGATCGCGGACCAGTCGATTCATTCGCCGGTGTTCGGAGCTCCAACCTCACGGCGCTGTTTCAACGGTCATTCGATCGCTCATTCACTCTGTTTTTCAGACCGGTATATTTTCAGGAAGCACGGACTAACGGCACTTCGGCTCAAGTCAACCGGACAACATCGCGAAATTTTGTCTTAGGAGGTGATGCTGAACTCTTCCCCGTTAATACGGTGAAAAATGGGAGGATCTCCTGGCGAATTTATGGTGGAACCCAGGTTTATGATCAATCATTCTCGGCGGTTAATTCTAACAGGACATCTGAAGCACTGACACGGATCCAGCGTTCACCGTCTCAGAACATCGGGATTTCCGCCAGTGTTGCCGGATCGATCCGGCAACATTTCATCACTACAGGTGTTGATCTTCGTGAAGTACGTGGAGCGAGCGACGAACTTGGTATTGTAAATGGAACTGCTACCTCTCGGTCTGGATCTGGCGGGCGGGAACGCACGTTCGGAATCTCTGTGAAGGACGTGTTCACGCTTTCAGATCGTCTGATACTTTCCGGATCGATCCGAGTTGATCGGTGGAATAATTTCCGCGCACTTTCTGCGACGCTAAACACAATAAGCGGCATCGGCTCGTCAACAGTTTTCCCAGATCGAGGCGAAGAAGCTCTGAGTCCACAGTTTTCCGTCCGGTGGCAGGCTACCGACCGGATCGCCGTTCACGGAGTAGCATCGCGCAGTTTTCGTTCACCGACGCTGAATGAACTTTATCGCGGGTTCCGGCTAGGGAACGTGGTGACGAATGCAAATGAGAACCTGCGGGCCGAACGTGCTGCAAACTTTGAAACCGGAGCGAGTTTCTTTGGTAAAACCTTCGGTATTCGCTCAAGTTATTTCCATTCGATAATCGATCGTGGCATTGCAAATATTTCTGTTTCATCTACACCGAACCTGATAACTCGCCAGCGGCAGAATGCGGGTAGGATAAACGTATGCGGGATCGAGGTCGATCTTAGCTTCACCCGCGGTAATCTCTCTCTGAATTCCGGTTATCTTCTTTTGGATTCTCGGATCACAACTGTAGGAACGGATACGCAGCCGTCAGGCAAATTTGTTCCGCAGATCCCGCGCCATCAATTTACTTTTCAAGCACGTTATTCTAAAGAACGTTGGCAGGCTGCGGCGCAATTTCGCTCTTCCGGAAAGCAGTTTGACGATGACCTGAATCTATTTCGGCTCGAACCTTATGCACAACTCGATCTTTTCTACTCACGACGAATAAAGTATAAGGCGGCTTTTTTTGCGGCGATCGAGAATGCATTCGATTCCAGATACTCGACAGGCCGCACTCCGCTCCGGACCATCACAGCCCCCCTCACCATTCGCGCGGGCTTACGATGGAATTGAAATTATAAATTTAGGTATGGCCAATAAACTCATCAAAACAGCTCAATCTAGTTAGAAGATCCCTCTCGATTCGCCAAAATAACGATTTCGCGTTAACCTATCGCTTTTGAACTTCTGACCCAATTGCGATGGTGCGAAAGACAATACTTCCCGGTTCGACGATTGGCGTGTTCGGTTGTAGTGTTCATCGTTTGCGATACCGGTGAGCATTACCTGACGAAGTTTCATTCTGATGAATGGATGAAGGAAAAGCTCTTGCTAGAGCCGCAGCGGATCACGGCGGGATTGATAAGCGAAACGAAGGATCAAGGGGCTCCGGCGGAATTGATCTTCTGTGCGCCGGATGAACTCGTCAGTGAGGCACTACGAAAAATGGACGAAGCGGGCGTAACGCAAATACCGGTCCTTGAAGGCCATACGTCAGTCGGAAGCCTTAGGGAAAGCCACATACTTGCGAAGCTGCTTCAAAATCGCGAACTTTTGGACGGAAAGGTTTCCGACATAATGGACAAAAGCTTTCCGGTAGTGGAGGTAGATACAAGCCTTTCAGAGATCAAGGCAAAATTGCAAAAGCATCCCGCCGTTTTGATAGAAGATTTCAAACGCATCACTGGGATAATCACACGTTCAGATGTACTTGAACTTGACGTTTAATTAGATCGAGGAGGCTCATTTACGAGTATGAGCAGCGAGGATATGCAGCCAATAGCATCGGACGAAACGAACGAGCTTGATACTACCCCTCCGCAGCCTGATCGACCTGAGGGATCGACAAGTTCGGAATGGAAGATGCCCGAGCCTGTGTTCAAAAAGACAAGCGGCTACTTGCCGAAAGGCTACGTGCAGCAGTCAGATGTTCCGGTTCAGACCCAGATAGTGAAGGACGGTGCAGGTGCTGAGAATGAAACGCGGAATGAAGCAATCGAAACGATAGAAAGCTCGGAAATTAACGTTGAGCCACAGCCAGATATTCTTGAAGAGGTTCTCGAGGTATCGGAGCCGCTCGAGCAGCAGCCGACACAAAAAAAAGGTTCGATAGGCAAATTATTGACCCTACTCTTGCTTTTGATCGTGTTTTTCGTATTGGCCGCCATGTTCGTGGCAGTGGTTTGGTATTTGCTGGCATCGACGCCTGAAGCGACGATCAACTAGCCGCAAATCGAGATGTTCCATTTCGTCCTTTCTTTGTTGCCGCGGTTCGATAATGGCCGCGGCTTATTGAGCTTTAAGAGGATCCGATCGAAGTGAGATTGCATTACGGAGACAATGAATTCGAGATCGGAGATGCCGTCGTTACGCTTGGGCGCGCATCGGATAATGATGTTGCTTTTCCTGAAGATCCCAACGTTTCCAGATACCATGCCGAGATCGAGCCGCGAGGGAATGAATACTGTCTGATCGATCTTGACAGCAGCAACGGAACTGCTCTCAATGGAGTGCCGGTAAAGGGAGAGGCGTTTTTGAAGGCCGGAGATGAGATACTTTTAGGCGGCTCAACAAAGGTGGTATTTGGTGAGGCTTTGAAGGATGCCTCGTCGGCCGATAACGCAATATCCGAGGCAGCCATTGCCGAGGGTGATGGTCCCGAGCAGATAGAAACTCTGGGCGGAAATGATCTGAATATTCCTGTACCCGCCACGCAGAAAAGCGGTTCGGGGATGATGTTTTTGATAGCCGGAGCGATCTGTTGTGTTGCAGTGCTTTTTGTTGCGGTGGCCGCTGCGGTTTACTTTTTCCGCGGAGCATCGTGTTCCGCAACGGCCCGAATAGTCAATCCCGAATTCGGTGAGACGATCGATAAACCCGGCGAGATAGAGATAGATCTGAAGGATGGGTCGTGTGTGGTGCAGGCGGTTTACACGATCGACGGACAGCCGATCGCCACATCAACAGATCCGCCATTCACGGTTCAATTAGACCCCAAGAATTTCCCTGACCTTGCTGATGGCGGCGACCATGTACTCAGTCTTGTTCTGATAGATCGAGACGGTAATCAATTGCCGCAACAAAGTTCGGTGCTTATTGCCTTTGAAACGCGGAAACTTACAAAGCCGGAACCGGAACCAGTCGTAGTTACCGGACAAAAAGAACCAGGACAAATCGGATCAAAGACAAAGGAACTTTCTCCGATAGAGTTTCAACAAATTGTCATCGCTTTTGCTACCCAGATCGCCGGAGGCAGGAAATATAACGTTTCCGACCCTCAGTTCCTGCAAGAGGTTAGACGCCGAACTGCCGAATACTCCAAAGGCGGCCATTTCGAAAGAGCTTCAAAGTTCAAGGATGTCATAAATGTTGCATACGTGACCGAACAGAACCTGGATCCACGCATTGGTTATTTCCTTGCAATGAGCCGGAGCGGGTTTGATCCGGCCAAAAAGGGAAGTGAGGAAGGGCTCTGGCGGATGACCAACGAATTCGTAACATCGAACCGCTATAACGGGCTTTGCGGAAACGAAAAGCTTTCAGATCCGTCACAGAATTGTGCCGCGAAAGCTTCAGCCATCTATATGAAGGAGGTCGTCATCGGTATATTTGAAGGCGATATCATTTACGGAATTGCGGCATTTGGGAAATCGACCGCTGATGCAGCGGCATGGAAAAGCACGTTGCCGCAAGACCGTACCGATGTTTGGAAGTCTATAAAAGGTACTCAGGAGCGTGAACAGTTAGTGCGGTTTTTTGCCGCGGGGCTTGTGGCTGAGAATCCTGACAAATTCGGACTCAAGAACGATAGGCCTTTGTCTGAGTTATATAAATTGGCTCTGTGATATTGTCGTGTCTTCAAGAAGATGGAAGTCGTCCTAACATATCCGACCCCCGAAGGTTCGCGTGAGATAGTGATCGATGGCGGGAAGGCGACCTTTGGGCGGGGGAGTGAGGCAGAATACCGTTTTGTTGATGACGGTCTGTCGCGGCTTCACGCCACGATCTACAAGGACGGCGAGAGGGTTTGGATCGTTGATGAGAATTCCTCCAATGGCACTTTTGTTAATGGCGTTGAGGTCCAGGGAGCCGGCATTCCGCTAAAGGATGGCGATTCAATTAAGATCGGCCATCAAACCGTTCTTCGAGTTCAGATAAGGCATCTTGGAAAAGTGGTTGCGGCGAATGCGTCAATTCCTAGCGAATCATCCGCCGTGAAAACGAGCACGAGCGAGCCAACAGGTCCTATCAGCATCATCCCGATCGCGTTGATCGCCATCGCGCTGCTTATTGTTAGCACTTCAGGTGTTTTCATTGCTTTTCAGGTCTTTGGCAGCAAAGGTAACTCTGCCGCACGGGATGTACGCGATACTGACGTTGAAGATGACCCAACGCCCGCAAAGGACGATCGCCCGACGACGAAAACATCGCCAATCTCGATCCCCTCCAACGGCGATGACAAGCCCATCGTAATGCCAACGACCGGCACAGTGGGAGGTACCGAAAAGCCTCCTTACGTGATGCCTGCCGGCAAGACCTATATGCAGCTTTCCGAAAGCGAGAAACGCGAGTATCTTCGCGATAGGTCAATGCGCATCGCGCAGATCATTGGCAACAATAAAAGCGACGCTATTCCGGATAACGCGCTCGACAAGATCAAATCCTTTACAGAGGGTTTTGCGTCACGGGTTAACTCAAAAAGTATGAATGGATGTCCCTCGCGCCGTCCTTGGGGCGACAATCTGCAGGCAACATACGAACGAGCCAGCAAGAACGCCCCATTTATTATAAGGGCGTTCAACGAAAAGGGTGTCGATCCGCGCATAGGGCTTTATCTGGCAATGATCGAATCAGAACATTGCGTTTGTCTTCAAAGCCATACAGGCCCGCTTGGAATGTTTCAGTTCACAAAAGCGACCGGCGAATTGCACGGGCTGAAGACGCGTTCCGGGGCGACGCCGGACAACCCTGATGAACGGTGCGAACCTGAGCCTGCCGCCCGTGCCGCGGCTTCCTATATGAAAGCTTTGACCGCCCGCTACGGAACTGGGCCGGCAAGCGTGCCCTTGGCGATCGGCAGCTATAACAGCGGTGAAGGCGGACTTAGTTCCAACCTGGTCAAAGCGCTTGAGTCCGGAAAAGGACTTCCGCGTGATTTTTGGACGCTGATCGCGAATGGAGAAAAGCTCTCAGCTCAGTTCCAATCGGAGAATTTCAAGTATGTCCCAAAGTTTTTTGCCGCAGCTATAATCGGCGAGCATCCGCAAGAGTTCGGACTTAAACTCAAGCCGCTTTCCAGCTATTCGAATTAATACCCATGGCGCAACTTTGTCTTAAATTCCATAACGAGGTCGGAGACGAACAGCAGGTCAATATTGACCGGGATCGTTTTGTCATCGGGCGCCATTCGGATTGCGATCTTTGTATTCGAGACAGTCGCCTTTCGCGCCAACATTGCGTCATCGAAAAACGGAACGACTCGCATTTTCTTACTGATCTTGGCTCCGCGAATGGAACTCTTCTAAACGGTGAGGATATTCTTGTTGAAACAGAGATTCGAGATGGAGATACGCTTGATCTCGGCGGCGTGGTCATCGAATTGGGATCTGCCGAAGTGGAAAACGAAGAAGTTCTCAAAGAAGATCTTCCGGAGTCCGCCTCCGCTGAACAAGAGCACGGAAGTCAATCACCGCCGGCTTCGGCAGCCCAACCGCAAGGTAAAGCAAAGAAGAAAGGCATTCCAACGGGCGTGCTTTTGATGCTCTCGATGTTCGCTATCGTGATATTGTTGTTCGCCGGCGTGATCATATATCTTGCGGCTTCACGTAGCGGAAAAGTTCAACCGAAGTTGGTAACGATCGAAGACCGCGACCCCGATATAGAGGATACGGACGATAAGCCTACTGACGCCAATTTACCTAAAGGGCCCGGAACTCAGCAGACCGCCCCGACCACAACCGGCCCGGTCGTGGATGATCCGTCGCAAGTGAGCTTGAAAGCCTAAAAGCGAGGTCGCTGGTAGGACTTCGCCAACAGAGAGCGAATCCCAATGCGATCAGCAATGTTGTTTACAACAAGGTGCTTTATGGGGAACACCCTTACGGACGTGATAACAATGAAGCCACGATCCGTGCGATCACCCGAGATGACGTGATCAAGCAATTTGAATCTACCTATCGTCCCAATAATGCCGTTTTGATCATAGTGGGCGACTTTGACAAAGGTGCTTTACGTTCAAAGATGGAGAAAGCTTTTGCAGAATGGAAGCCCGGCACTGTCCGAAACGGTGAATTGGCCGCGGCCAAGCCGCTCGAAAAGACCTCGATCTATCTTGTTGATCGACCGAATTCGGCACAATCGGTAGTATCGATCGGGCACGTTGGCATTAGCCGTATGCATCCTGATTACTTTCCGGTTTTGGTGATGAATTCGGTGCTCGGCGGTGCTTTTACTTCGCGCGTTAACCTTAATCTCCGTGAAGATAAGGGTTATACCTATGGGGCACGGAGCAGCTTTGCATTCCGGCGCGGCCCTGGGCCGTTCTCCGCGGGCGGCGATATCCAGACCGCGGTTACGAAGGAAGCAATTGTTGAGTTTATGAAAGAATTAAACGGTATCCGTGATGGAAACCCGATAACCCAACGTGAACTTGATTACAACAAGCAAAGCCTAATTCGGCGGTATCCGGCGGGATTTGAGACTGTAGGAGCGATCTCCAATCAGATCGCCAACCTCGTAACTTATGGTCTGCCAGACAATTACTTCAACGATTACATCGCTCGGGTCAATGCCGTAACGTTGGCTGACGTAAATCGCGTGGCGAAAAGCTATCTTGATCCCTCGCGTATGGCGATCGTTATCGTCGGAGACAGAAAGGTAATTGAACCCGGTCTAAAGGAACTTGGATATTCGATCCAGATCCTTGATGCTGACGGTAAACCGGTCTCTGAATAGGCATTCTTGGCTGACAAACAAAGGGAGGCAGCAATTTGGTTGGTGTCTCCCTATTTTCTAATTAGTTGATCATTTTCTGAGCAATACGACCGGGCTCTGTTCGATAGAAAGTATACGACCAAAGAACCTCTCGACCGAATCGTATTTCTCAGGTGCGATGCGAGCTCGCTTTAGCTCAAGCGAGCGAATGAAGTGGAGATGACCATCTTCGATCTTGTAAAAAACGTCATACCTTCCGAATTCTGATTCAAACTTGGCCGACTCCGGGATCTCGTCCACCTCGAAATTCTCCGGTAATTTTATCTTCGCTTTTTCGGTGTAGCGAGAAGCATCGATCATGTAGGGCGTCATCCGACGACCATCACCGAAGGTCAATCGGTCAAGTCTGCCAATGATCGCCGGACGAAATACCATTAGGCGGTCCTGCATCAATTGAGCATAACTCCTTGCCGAAAAATCCACCTTAAGATCGAAACGCCCATCATCATGATTGTCTGCGGTAACAATATTTGAAGTGGTCGCCCCGGCGGCTCCGCGCGATATCCAACGGTCAATGACGCGGGTGTAATCTTCACGCGAAAGATTCTTCATTTGGGAACGTTCCTGTCGGGCCGGTTGTCCCGTCGTTCGCTCGGTTACTGAACCTTTGATCGAGCCATCTGGCATCAAAGTGGCCTCTATCACGCGCTCCATACGATTTGCATCAGCAGAAAGCACGGGCATTCGCGTCAGCTCTTGTGTGTCCTTATGATCGATTAAAGCTAGACTGCCCTGTTGATCCTCTGGCAAGTCGCCGATCGGTGTGTACGGATCGGTCGGGTCAAAGATCAGGAGCCGTCCGAGCGTCGGATGTGTTACTACGGATTCGACCAAGGTCTGGTCGCCGATCTTTATAGCAATGATGCAGTGATTGAATTGATGGGGCGAGGCCCACTCTGCCCTGACGTAATCCGGATCGTCAGCGGTAATACTAACCAGATATGAATCGATCCCAACAGCCCGAAGCATCGCGCGCATCAGATTTGCTTTGTCTTTGCAATCGCCATACGACCGAGCAAACACCTCCGCCGAGGATCTGGGTGTATAACCACCGCCTCGGCCCGTGCCTATCTGGATCGAGATATACTGTATATTTTGGACGTAACGGGAGATAGCCCTGATCTTTTCAAATTCATTTGAGGCATTCTCGGTCAGTTCTTTCGCTTTAGCCGTCAACTGCGGACTCATTATCACCTGAGGGTCCTCGATCGAGGCCATCCAAGTTGCCACATCATTCCAGTTAGAGAACGTCCTCAAACGCGTCGCCGTTGGCGTTTCGGGAAAGATGCTTACTGCGATCCGCGGAACCATACTTGAAAGCCTAGGGCTTCGCGGCTCGGGCCGAATGGGTTTAAGATCTGCCATCTGCCAAACGTGTGAACCGGCTGTTATGGTCGGCTCGATCCTCTTTGTATTAAAGGTAACGCTTTCCGCACGCCAACCGCTTGGCATATTCAAGGTGAATCGAGATGAGAGAACCGGCAGGTTGTATTGAAAACTAAAATGGAACTGGCTGAAGATGGACTTCTCCTCAAGCACGGACTCAAATCCGAATACATCGCCGACATCCGCATCATCTCGGGCCACAATCATTGATTGGCGGGCCTCATTGTAAAGATCGTTATCAACAAGGGCCAAGTCAACCATCTCTTTCTTGCCGTACGCCTTAACTTGTCCATTGCGTCTGATCAGCCAGGATTCAAGACCCTTTACCTTATCAGTGTCGGTCTGATATATGACACGGCCTACGGCCTCGCGTCGCCCCTCGCGCTCAAGTATTCGCACGGCGTGTCGAACAGTGCGAACAATTGTTCCGTCGGAACTGATGTTCACTGATTCTTCATTTAGAAGAACCACTGCCGGAACATTGCGTATGTCATAGGCAGGCGTCTGTTGGGTAGCCGCCTGTGTTAGCCACTGGGGGACCTTTTGAGCAGCGACGGAAAATGTGAACAGTACGATCGAAAGAGCAACAAAGATTGATCTGGAGATCGGGTAGGAAAGAAGAAGCATGTTACCTCCGTGGAAGATGCGGCCGGAAGCCTTTCAACTTCCGGCCAGCCTGCGATCAATATGATCAATTATTGGGACCGGCAGAAGCGGTCTCGTTCGAACGAAGCGTTAGTTGATGTACAGCGGCTTTATTGAATTCTTCAAATAGACTTTTAATAGCAGAATAGCTTCCCACGGGGAACCTTATATAGCCTCCGTTCCCGAAGCTGAATTTGCGCTCGTATCGAAGCATCTTGCCGCCGTTGATAGAGAATGCCTTCACCTCGTGCGTGGCAATTCCTTGTGCATCCTTGATGTCGCTTGGCGTTTCCGCATTCTCAAGACTGTACCCTTTAGGAAGTTCTATCTCGATCTGATCGGATTCAGAAAAAGGATACGTAAAGTAAATATCGTGAACACGCGTGTTGGATGTAAATCGTGGCTGCGAGTTCCGTTCAAATACATTCGGCTGGAAGAAAAGCCTTCGGCCTGTCCGAACGGCATAACCGGGGACACGGATTTTGAAGGTATAAACAAATGGCTTTTCCGGATCGTTCACATTCTCAATAGTAAAGCTATCAATTTCGGCCGTGCCGAACACTCGCGAGCGAATATAGGTCTTAAGCCGGTCTTCCTGCACGCTGGCGGAATCGCCTCTATTAAGCATTTTGCGTGTAAAGGCTTGGTGTCCTGTGAACTCGATCCGGCCTTCTCCAGTAAGCGTGCCATCTTCACTTAACTTAAACTTGCCGGTACGTTTCTCCATCGAAACTTCGGGGCCGGAAAGCGGTATGTCTTTCCAAATAAGTTCTTTAGGGTCGGGGATCAGAGCCACAAGATCCTCTTCTATCCAACTCATCATCCCGAATGGAGTGAAATAACTTGCCGGGCTGAAGAATCGCCAGTCGTTGCCGAGCTTGACGGCAATACTTGATGAACCGAGCATCAAGCTAAAGCTCGGCACTCGCGGATTAAAGAAAAGGTCGCTGCGGTTTCCCGAAAATGCAACGCGAGCATCGTACCCGGCGGCTCGCGCCATTGCGCCAAAAAGCTGATCTATGTCGCCTGCCGTACCAACTTTGTTCTTAAGGGTATCGCCTGCGCTCTTGTTTTTTGCAGCCTGCTTCTTTTGTTCTTCGGTAACATTCTCAGCATACGAGGTATTCACGATCTGGGTCTTAGCGAATTCGTAGATCCTCCGGAGTTTCTCTTCATCGGTTGATGCACCTGCAAGGAGAGTCTCTGTTGCTTGTTTCACTTCACTATTTGGCTTCAAATTCTTATCTTGAAGGTCGTAGGTGCTTTTGCTAACCGAACGCCAATATTCATCGACGGTCTTGAACTGCCCGCTTGTGTAATAAATGAATACCCAAGATTTAACCTCGTCTTCGGGAAGCATCGATGGCTCTTCTTTGAAGGCCTTGACGTTCTTCATCGCAGCCTTGTAAAAGCCATCCTTATCCTTCTCAAATTTCACCTCGCGTATATTGAACGGGTGATAGGCCATTGCGCGAGTTCCGGAAAAGGGTTTTACATAATAGGCGATCTCACGAATCGGTATTTCCCGCTGGAAGATCAGCCGCATATTGGCCGCGGCATCATCAATAACCTCCTTGTACCGATATTCGACCACGGAACCGACATCTAACCCTGGAAATGCGATCGTCTTTGCCTTTACCTTAAATCCGTTTGCCTTTACGATATCGCGTTCGAAAACCTGTTCTTCACAGAGATGTGGGAACGCTTTTCGTTTTACGGTTTGAGACCGCTTTTGACGCTATTTATGGTCGCTGCGGTTACGCAAGGCGGCTGGGGCTGGGACAGGAGTGAGGTCGGTGCAATTGTAGGTATCTATGCTTCGTGCGTATATCTGGCATCGCTTCCCGGCGGGTGGATCGCTGACAAGCTTTTGGGCCTGCGAAGGGCGGTTCTTTATGGCGGTGCGCTGATATCCCTAGGCCACCTGACCATAGGCATCTCAGGCCTTGTCGAACACAAATTGCCGTTCTTCCTTGGGCTGATATTTATCGTGCTAGGCACCGGCCTTCTGAAGCCCAACATCTCTGCAATGGTCGGTGACCTATATCCCGAAGGCGGAGCACGACAGGACGCCGGATTTTCGATCTTCTATATGGGCATCAATATCGGTGCATTGATCGGTCAGTTCATCACGGGGTTCCTTGGAGAAAAGATCGGTTGGCACTGGGGCTTTAGTGCAGCGGGCATAGCGATGTTCCTCGGCCTTATACAGTTTTGGCTAATGTCACCGAAAACGCTTGCTAACATTGGTTCCGAGCCCTCACGCCATCCCGACCCGGCAATCCAGGCAAAACAGCAGGCACAAGTTAAACTTTTTACGGGCATCGGACTCGCTTTACTTGCCCTCGTCGTCATCCTTGTAGCTACGGGCGTTCTGACGATCAATGCTCCGATTGTCGGCACCTATCTTGCCTATGCACTGATCGCCATCGCGTTCGCTTATTTCGCATATCTTTTCATCTTCGGCGGACTTTCGACTGATGAGAAAAAGCGTGTCGTCGTTATTGCCGTGCTGTTCATCTTTGCAGCCATTTTCTGGTCGGCATTCGAGCAAACACCAACGGCGTTGAACCTTTTCGCCTATGACTTTACTGACCGAATGGTCGGAGGGTTTGAGATACCGGCAACTTGGTTCCAGATAATAAATTCAGCGTTCATAATACTCCTTGCTCCCGTGATCGCGGGCTTCTGGACTTTCCTCGGGAGAAGAAATGTCAATCTTTCAAGCCCGGTCAAGTTTGCCATTGGGTTGGGTTTCGCTGCTCTCAGCTTCTTGATAATGATCTTTGCGGCGAATGTTGTGATCGGCGGCGGCGGTATCAGGGTCTCGCCGATGTGGCTAATAACGTTTTATTTCTTCATCACGCTCGGTGAGCTTTTCATCAGCCCCGTCGGGCTATCATCAATGACAACACTCTCCCCGAAACGTTTTGTCGGCCAGATAATGGGCATCTGGTTCATCGCATCGGCACTCGGTAACCTTATCGGCGGCCTGGTTGCAGGAAATGTCGACCCCGAAAAGCTAGAGTTAATGCCGAAACTGTTCACGACAACCACGTTGTTCCTCGGCGGTGCAGCCGTTTTGCTTGTGATCCTGGCGGTCCCGATCGCGCGAATGATGAAGGAAAGAAAAGGGGCCGATCAGCCTATCGATCCGACGCAGGAAGTTCCTGATCTTCCTAAAGAGTGATGATGTGTCTAGAAACCTTTTATCATCGGGCACATTCATCATAAGTGCCCGACTTTTTATTCATTGTTGCGAGACCGGTACGCCAAGGCTGCTTCGGCGGCGCCAGCGTGTATTATCTCAGGTTTATGGTATTTCCAGTATTTTTCAAATTCTTCATCTGAAAGCTCCGGCATCTCGGCACGAGTTTTTTCTTTGAGGTATGTTTCAGCCCACTCGCGCATCTCGGGGATTGTATTCAACGCAGTACGTGCTCCGTGCATCATATTGTCTCGTTCCATTTATCTGATCTCCGTATGGTAGATTAGTTTTAGTTTATCTTTAAAGGTTAATTGTCCTTATACAGAATATTCAAGGGGAGCTCACCCATAGTGAAAAAACCATTCCTTGCTTTTACAATCTCGCTGTTTTTGGCTTTAGCTCCGATAGTTGGACAAACTGCGGCAAACAGACCGGTCCCGGCCCCAACTCCGACAAATGCTGAGTTCACGGTCCCGTTTGTTAATAAAACACTTCCGAACGGGCTTGAGGTGATCGTCCTTCAGGATCAGAGCGTGCCGCTGGTAACAGTCGAACTTGCCGTCCGCAACGGCTCGTTTACAGAGCCGCCGGAGTTGAATGGCCTCTCGCATCTTTACGAGCATATGTTCTTCAAAACGAACAACGCGGTTTTGCTTGCACAATGCGAACCATTCATTCTTCGCGGAGGGCGAAATCCTATCTGTGACGAGCCGATGAGACTGCGGTCGCAGATCGGCAGCGTTGCATACGTTCGGGATCTTGACAAGGCAGGCTATGTCCGTAATGGCACAACTCACGAAGAGTACGTCAATTACTTTTTCAGCACAACAAGCGAACACCTTGAGATGATAATGCGGTATATGCGTGATGCCACGCTGTTCCCCTCATTCATCGAAGAAGAACTTCGTCAGGAGATCCAGGTCGTCTTGGGTGAACTCGATCGAAATCTTTCTGAGCCATTTTATTACCTTGACCGCACCTTGATGGACAATCTTTTCTATAAGTATCCGACACGTAAAAGTCCGGGTGGAACTCGTGAGACCGTGGCTGCAGCTACTACAGAAAAGATGCGCCTTATTCAGTCTAGGTACTACATCCCTAACAATTCGGCACTCATAGTAACCGGTGATGTTCAGCCAGAACGCGTGTTCAAATTGGCCGAAGAGCTTTTTGGGATTTGGCAGAAAGGAGAGGATCCTTTCATCAAATTCCCGATGGTCGAACATCCGCCACTCGAAAAAAGCAAAGGCATCATCGTCGAACAAGATGTTGAGAACGTGGTTGTGCAGATCGGCTGGCATGGCCCTTCGATCGGAAAGGACGATGCCGGAACATATGCTGCCGACGTATTCTCATTCATAATGGAGCAGCCTAACTCCAAGCTGCAGCGCGCGCTTATTGACAGCGGACTCGCCGTCGGGCTTAGTGTCCACTATTACACACAGCGAAACACAGGTCCGATACGCATCACCCTTGTTACATCGCCCGACCGGGCAAAGGCCGCTCTTGCTGAACTTTACAAACAGATAGCACTTTTTGACTCCCCGGGTTACTATTCCGACGAAGAGCTGTCGAACGCAAAGAATCTGCTTGAGGCCGAAGACCTCTATCGCCGCGAAAAGCTTAGCGAATACACTCACGCGCTCGGCTTTTGGTGGTCTTCCACGGGTGTCGACTACTATCGTGGGTACCACAGAGCACTTAGGGCAGTTTCACGTGCAGATGTCAGCAAGTATCTGAATACCTATATCATCGGAAAACCGCACGTTTCAGTTGCGATGCTCTCTCCCGACGCGAAAGCAGCAGCAAAGCTGACCGAAGCCGATCTGATCGGCAAGTAAAAATAGAATTTCAACGCGACCAATATGCTAAAACGAGTCTCTGTCTTTATCCTTTTTGCTGCGTTTGCCATCCCGACTGCCGCGCAGAACAGCATACCTAACCTCTCAAATCCAGCGATCTCTGAGTTTGAGATCAACGGTCTGAAGGTGATAGTAAAGCGTCGAGCCGCCGCGCCTACGATCTCTGCCGGACTTTTCGTTCGCGGTGGAGTCCGCAACCAGAAACCCGAACAAGCAGGGATCGAATCACTCGCTCTGAACGTTGCCGCAGAAGGAAGCCGAAAGTTTCCCCGTGAGGCACTTCGGCGAGAACTTTCCCGTACGGGAAGCATCATCGGGGCATCTTCCGGTTATGATTACGGTGTTATATCTATGTCTTCTACGCGTCCGAATTTTGACCGCACGTGGGAGATATTTACGGATATCGTTCTAAATCCGGCATTTGCTCAGGCAGATTTTGACCAGGTTCGCGACCGGGCTATTACTGGCTTGCGGAATCGCGGGATCAGCCCAGATGATGCACTTGTAATGCTTGAGACACGAACGCTTTATGCCGGGCATCCATACGGAGCAGACCCAACGGGAACAGTAGAAACTATCGGTAAATTGACATTGAACGATCTCAAAAGCTATCACCGGTCTCTGTTGCAAACCTCACGGCTATTGCTTGTTATCGTTGGCGACATCGATCCCGCCGAATTTCGCAAACAAGCAACTGCCTCGTTTGGCTCACTGCCTCGAGGTACATACCGTGACACGCCGATAGAAAAGCTAGCCTTTGCTATCCCGACGGTAGATGTAACTCAGCGTCCGGTGCAAACAAACTATGTTAAAGGTGTATTCGCTGCTCCTTCGCTTGCTGACCCGGACTATTACGCAATGCGCGTCGCAATAACGATACTACAAAGCAGAGTCTATCAAGAGGTTCGGGGACGACTGAACCTTTCCTACGCACCCAATGCCGAGATGGACGACAACGCTGCAAATACCGCAAATATATATGTAACCTCGGTCGAACCAAATAGGGCAGTTACCGCTATGATCGGGGAGATAAATGCGATGAGGACCGAATTGATCGATCCGGATCAATATGACGGAATAGCGGGTTATTTTCTCACGACCTACTATCTTCAGCACGAAACAAACGCGGCACAAGTAAGAGAATTGGCTCGCTATGAGCTGCTCGGCGGCGGCTGGAGAAGATCATTAAATTTTATTGATGAAATACAGAAAGTAACGCCTGAAGATGTCAGGCGTGTTTCGGTAAAGTATATGAAGAATCTAAGGTTCTTCGTGATCGGTGACCCGAGGTGAGTACTGGTTTCTGAGCCACTGCCGCCAATAGGAGTAGCCCACTCATCCCCGCAGGCTTCTGATAGGGAGCCACGACCACATCAGCTAGTTTGAAGTAGAGCGGTACTTCTGCCTCCGGCAAATAGCCAAAACGAGTCACAATCTGCACCGGCAGCTGACGCAAAGGCATTAACCACTCTTCTAAGGTGGCTTGTCCTGCCTCAAAAGGTTCTCCTGCCAGGAGGATGCAGAGCTTGTGCTGAACCTGAGATGTCAACAAAGAGACGGCCTCTAGAAGTTGCCGTGTTCCCTTTCGACCGTCTGCTAACACTCCAAACGCCAGAAAAACTTTGCGGTCAGATTCAATTCCCAATCTCTGCCTCAGTTGGCTGGCTGCGACCTCAGAAGCAGTGATCAATTCAACCGGATCGGGTAAATAAACAGCCTCAGCCTTTCGGTTGCGATATCGATTCAGCAGAGGCACTGCCAACGGATCCAAACAAAATAGCACCCTGAACTGAGGATGGGCCAACAACCGATCCAGGAAAACCTGCTCTCGAAACTGCTGAATGCGCTCCTTCCAGGTTGGGGTGTAATTCGAGAAATATTTGTAATGAAAAGTCAGCCGGAAGCAGACTGCCGAGAATGAGCAAGGAAGCCGCAGTCCTAACATGAAAGGCATCTGACAAGAATCAAAGTGCATCAAAACCCCATGAGTAGCCCGCAGCCGCTTGGCGTAATGAGCAATCAGTTGGTACTGTACAAATGCCTTACCAAGACTGGAGGGAGTGGATTCTAGGCGCGCTTGCTCTTCGGGCGTAATCGCTATAAAACGGATGTTCGGCTGCTCCTCTGCTAATGCCACTACATCGCCATGCTTGTCTACAAAGCTTGGCATGACAACAATGTCCAGACGTCCTGACAGCTGGCGTTGTATCCAGTAGAGAATCAGGTGGCGCAAGTAGGAAGGATGGTGACCGTAATACCAGGGGGAGAAAAGCATCACGTGTTCGCCACTGCCCTGGCCTTCATCAAGCCCTGCAGGCAAATTTTGGTTGGATAATAACATGCTTCAGCAGTTCTCCATCATACCTAACCTAAGTAGCCCTAAGTAGCTCAAACTCAACGATCCAGGACCTCAAACTCTCCAGTAATTCCCAAGAGCCAGTCGCAATAAAACATTTACCATCAGTTCAACAGACCCTAAAGCAGCCGCACCTTTTACCCCCAGAGTAAGCATCAATTGTTTGAAATCGTGTTTAAGATGTCTGTTTAACTTGAATTACTTGTGTATCAATTGCTTGATAACTGATGAGTTCACAAACACTTTATCAACCTGACATTGCTAGAGATGAGTCAACAGACTTGCATGGCTTTATTTTGTTAATAAAAATATCTGTAAAGATAGTGTAAAGTGGTTCTGCAAACTGCTTTGTCCTAATAGCTTTTCGGTTTTACTACAGGTAAGTGCTTACCTAGATAGGTAGTCACGAATACTGCGAATACTCCATAGATTTCGAGACATAAAACATTGCTATTCTGAGTTTGAAACTACTCTGATTTGAGAAGATCTGGCAGAGATCCATAATGGCTAAATCAATGGCTAAATCAATGGCTAAATCAGCGAACTACGAGCCAGATTGCTTTGTGGGCTGGAGTGTTTAGAACGGATAGGCTCCATTGGGTAGCATGGTTGCTCATGACCTGGCTATATTGGCTATGGGCCATACAGTATTATAAGTTTATTTGTAAACTAAAAATTTGGTGGGGTAGGCATAGATTTAAGTAGACTTCAGGTAGGTCAAGTGGAAAGTGGGAGTTGGCTAGAAGTAGGGTTACAAATGGGATCAAAGGTAAGACTGGGAGTTTAAACATGGAGCTGTCCTTGTATGGCTTGCTTTACCTGGCGAGGGATCAGTCAAGCTCAATCATGGATATTTATGCAGAAACTTATGAACAAAAGCGAAAATTTTACTTAAAAAGTGCTGTCAATTTGTCACGATCACTGCAAAAAAGGGGAGTCAGTTTTACACTAGTAACTAACAATCGGCAAGAGATCGAGGACGATTTAGATCAATTAGGATACAGTGACTTTCTCAAAGTTGAATGTATTGATTTTCAGACAACGGTCCCAGACGGACTGTTCTACTATTCTACGCACTTTAAGTTAGATGTATTCCACTACTTCGCCTCCCTCAAGAATGAGCAATATGTGGGGCTGGTTGACCTGGATATGATTGCAGTTAATGATGTCCCAACCTGCTTGAGAAATTTGGCACAGGCAGGAATTCCGCTCTGTTACGATGTGTCCGATCAGCTGATTCCTGCTTTTGGGCATGATCTGATCTTGCGAGATATGCAGCGCCTATCTCCAGACATTTGTGCAGGCAGATGGTATGGCGGAGAGTTGATTTTTGGCCCTCCTAGTTTCTTCGCAGCGCTTAGTGATAGAGCCGTTCCTATTTATGAGCGCTATGTACAGCTAGTGGATGAATTGTTCCATAAGGGTGATGAGATGATTACTTCGGTTGCGTTGGAACAACTTCAACGCGATGGTATTTACGTTGCTGACGCAGGCTCCTTAGGCATTGTTGGTCGTTTTTTTAGCGTGCCTACAGTTAAGCATCCTCAAAAGTCGTTCAAATACTTTGAAAACTGCTTTCTGCTCCATCTCCCTGTTGATAAGGATTTCCTTGCAAAGGTGGAACCAGAGCAGGCCGAAAATCGAGAGACTTTTCTTAAGCAGTATAAATCTTATCTATCAACAATCTGGATCGTCAAAGGGCTTCAAAAAGTAAATCGGCTCTACCGAGCGTCCTATAACAGTAAACTGCAACAGAGATCTAAGAATTTGGTTCGACAGATCCCCAACTGAAATTGAATAAGGCAGTATATATAGAGGAGAGTGAAATTAATGAACACTTTAATAAAGAAAGTTCGCGTAGCATTAACTCCTAGAGATTGGCTCTTGAAAACAACCCTGTCAAATGGCGCGGTTGTCTACGGGAAAAATCGAACCGGATTTGGAGGACGTGGAATTTATATCAAAGGTGAATCAATAGAGCCTGAGTTTGAACACCTGGAAAAGTTCCTGGACAGAGACGGCGTATTTGTTGATGTTGGCGCAAATACGGGGATATATACCATTAAAGCAGCCAAGCATTTTGGTCCGAGTGGTGTCGTACTGGCCCTTGAACCATTTCCTGATATTATGGCAACTCTGTTTCACAGTATTCAGGTCAACGGTTTTACCAATGTCAGGTTGAGAAATGTTTGTGCAGGTGAACATACAGGATCGGCGATGCTATGGATGAATCTGGATCAACCGAATTCATTCAGCTTGGTCAAAATGCAAGCAACAAAGTCTTGCCTGTCAACCCTAACCGTCGCATTGGATGAACTGTTCGAATGGGAGAAACTCGAACGCCTTGACTATTTAAAGATTGATGCGGAAGGTGCCGAACAACAAGTACTTAATGGTGCAAAGAAAATCATTGAGAAATATCGTCCCATAGTCTTAATGGAAGTTTGGCTGGGTAAGATTTCGTTTAACCCACCCGATTATTCTGTGTTTCACGCATCTGGTAGTCCTAACAATATTTATATTCCTAACGAAAGCTCCAAGGTTCATATCCCAAAACAACTAGGATGGGAGCAGGTACAGTGAAATGTTCAAATACCTTTCTCCCTTGGCTAAAAAATTTAAGCTTAATCCTATCTTAGGATTTTTATTAATCCCTCTATTTTTTTGGTTTTTGCTCGTTGGTTGGCAGAGGTGGTTAGCAACTTCTCCCCAGCCCTTGCCAGACAGAAGCGATAATGAAGGCAAAACGCTGGCATTTGGGAAATACTACGAAGCTGCGATCGCACCTGTAGGGAGCGCAAGTAATGGGGCTGCTAGTTATCGACTCTGGATTCCTGATGGAGTACAAACTATCCGGGGTCTAATTGTAAAACAGCATGGGTGTGGCGATCCAGCCGCAGTGACTGGGTTGGAGCATGCTAATGATTTACAGTGGCAAGCATTGGCATTAAAACATCAGTTGGCTCTGGTGGGGATCAAACTTCCGACTGGCTACCCATTATGTACGGACGAGGCGATTAGGGACCGGGTGACAGAGCAGGCTTTTTTAAAAGCTTTGCCAGCTTTAGCCAAGGAAAGTCATCACTCAGAGCTAGATCAAGTACCCTGGATTTTCTGGGGACACTCTGGCGGTGCTGATTGGGGTATGCAAATGCTCCGTCACTACCCCGAGCGAGTCATTGCAGTCGTTAACATGAGATGCGGAGGAATTCTCAATACCTCAGGTGAGTCAGAGATATTAGACTTAGAGCCTGAATCAGCGGCAACAATGCTTGGCGTACCTGTTCTTTGGGCGGTGGGAGGAAAGGATCCTCATGTTGAGGAGTGTGTTGACCTTCCTAAGCAAATCTTTTCCAAATACAGAAGTGCCAACGCTGCCTGGACGATCGCGATCGAGCCAAATGCTCAGCATGAATCGGGCAATTCACGGTTCCTGGCGATTCCCTATTTGGATGCAATTTTATCTATGCGATTGATGCGAGGATCTCAGCTTCATCCCATTGATCCGACCCAGGGTTGGTTAGGCAATCCGAATACCTATGAAGTGGCGGCTATCAATCAGTATCAAGGGAACCCGCTACAGGCTGCTTGGTTGCCCAATCAACCTGAGGCAAAACAAACTCGGCTTTTCCAACCCACACTGGTTTACCTTCAAACAGACCGCTGATCCCTTTGCCGATCTGGGCCTGTACTTGGCTGGCCTCTGACCAACGAACCGACTGCTGTTGGGCCAGCCCTACAATTGCCGCTCCAATCGGATGCTCAGAACGGCTCTCAAGGGCGGCAGCTACCTGCAACAGTTCAGCTGAGCTAACCCCCGGAGCGGTAATCAGGTCTATGACTTGCAGAGTGCCGGTGGTGAGGGTGCCGGTTTTGTCGAAAGCGATGGCCTGCACCTGACCCAAGGTTTCGAGCTGAGCACCACTTTTGAACAAAATGCCCTGCTTGGCTCCATTGGCAATTCCTGACAGCAGCGTCGGCATGATTGCCGCCATTAGAGCACAGGGAGAGGCCACCACCAGAAAAATCAGGGCGCGGTAGATCGTCGTTTCCCAATTCCACTGCCACAGCAGGGGCGGCACCGTCGCTAACAGCACACCCACCACCACGATCACCCGAGCATAGCCCCGCTCGAAGCGTTCGATAAACTGCTGGGAAGGCGGTGTCTCGGTTTGGGCGGCTTCCACCATGCGGATGACCCGCTGCAACAAACTGCTTTCTGGCGGCTGGTCGAGTTCTATCACTAGGGCACCGGTTCCATTCAAAGTTCCACCATAGACCGGATCACCCAGAGATTTCTCGACTGGAATCGATTCGCCGGTAATCGCGGCCTGATTCACCGTACTTTCTCCTTCCACCACACGCCCATCGGTAGGAATCAGCTCACCGGGCTTGACGAGAAAACGGTCGCCCAACGTCAGGGCAGGGATGGGAACTGTTTTTTCTTGCCCCTGCTCGATCTGACGAGCTGTTTCGGGTGTGAGCGTCATTAAGCCGCGAATACTACGCTCGGTCCGCTGCATGGCATAGCTTTCTAATGCCCCGCTAATGCAGAAAATCAAGATCAGCACTGCCCCATCGATAATCAGGTGGTACTCCTGTCGCCAAAGCCCCAGCCCTGCCGCACCCAATGCCGCCACAATCATCAGCAGATCAACATCGAGTTCTTTTTCCTCAACTAGGGTGGTCAATCCTTCGCGGGCACTATCGTAACCCCCTACTCCATAGGCCACAGCCAAGCTCAGCAGCGCCAACCCGATCCAGTTCCAATGCAGCAACAGCCCACCCAACAGAATCAGTAGACTACAGGCAATCGCCGCCAAGGCTTCGGGATGTTGAGACAACGCCCTGAAAAACCGGGGTAGTTTGGCCGCAGAGAGATTCGAGAAAAAAACCGCCATTGATTTAACTTGTAAGCTAACTTGCTAGATACACCAACCATTGGCAGCTTAAACCTTAACATCAGTGTCAATGTCAAGCGGTGAAGAATGTCAAGCGGTCAAGTGGGACGGAGAGGCAAGTAAGTAGATCGACATCAATAATTTGACGATCCGTAGTGCCAGCGTTTCGCTGGTACGGGCATCTTGCCTACACTGCATTTACCGTTTAATCTGGTTGACCTACTTGGCCGGGAATAAGTAGGAAATAGGTGAAAATAAATGTCCCTTGTGGCAGAGGAAGAGTTGAGGTACATCTTTGTAAAATCTAGCGGTAGTGACAAATACTGTTTGCTAAACGCAGATTGCTAGACATGTCTTGCCAGATACAAGTTTCTGGAAGATTGGTTTTTCACGCGATGTGTACTCTATTTGTCTAGTGGTAAAACCGCAACTACACAAACAATATCCGCACAAACAATGTCCGCCTTTGCGGACGCAAGCTAACCTTTTAATTTGCCATGCTGGGTGACACACTGCATAATTCCTATTCACCCGATATGAGCTGGAGTAGTAGCTCAGCGGTAGCGAGTCAAATCATCGCAGCGTTAATTGTTGGATTACTAATTGCCTATGGCGCTCAGTTGATGCTGACCAACCTAGGCGTTGCTATTGGTCTGAGCCTCTATCGATTTGGCAATACGGGATTGAGCAGCAAATCGAAATCGCCATTAGAGACACCGCGATTAATTCCCAGTATAGCTACCCTTACCGGCCTGGGAATTTTACTCACTACCGATGGCGTGTTATTTGTCGCCTGTTTTTTGGCGGTACGCTTTGCTCAGGTGCACGACTGGTTCGCGGGTGTGGTTGTGGGAATGGTGATTTGGGCCGCCTATTTTGCAATTTTGCTGTGGTTGAGTACGGCTGCGATTTCCACATTAGTCAGCCAGCTTCTAGGATTTACCGTAACGGGTATGAGGGGTTTGCTAAATCTAGTGCGGTATGGCTTGGGTTGGAATCAGGTCAGCCTAGACCGAAAAACAATAGCGGCCCTGCGGCAACAGGTGCAGGTAGTAGTGGATACGAGCGAGCTACAGCAAACGCTAGAGGATTATTTAGCCAAGTTGCCCCTGCTGAGTTTGGAGACAATGCGGCAAGATTTGAAAACCTGGCTTGAACAATCTCCTGAACTGCGGGTTTCTGGTTCGGCTCAACCCTTTGATGCAGCGATGACAAAGCAGCAAATAAAGCAACGCGCTCAGGTCAGTGATGCAGCATTGCAACAGGCAGTGAATGTTTTGCAAGAGGTTTGGCAGGAAGTCATTGCGCAAAAGACTGAACAATCTACTCCGGGTGAGCGAAATAAGCCTGAGAGTGAATTAGAGGATATAGAATCTGAACCTAATCAAGAATTGCAAGTTCAAGCAAAAGAGAAAAATTTTGTAACGCAGAACGCTGACCAAGCCCGTCCACTTTCCAGTCGAGTCGAAACACTTAGTGAATCGCCAAATCAGCTAATTAGTGAATTGTACAGTCAATTAGAGTCCTATCTTCGTTATACTAATCCGAAAAAGTTGACGCCTAAGCGAATTGAGCGCAAGCTGGAAAAGCTGTTGACCATAGTGAAAACCCAACTGACGTCGTTTGAGCTGCCTGCCTTTGACTCAACTGGCCTTGCCGCTATACTGAGTCGCCGCAAGGGTTTGAGTAAAAAGCAGCGGCAGCAGATTTTGCAGAGTATCGAACGAATTTGGACACGAACGGCAGTCGTTGCCAATGTTGTGGATGGTATGACGAATCAGTCCCCTTCTGCCGAATCCATCTCAGAACCCGATCCCGAAAACTCTTCAACGCTTCCTCCCGATGCCTTGATCGAAAAACTGGCTGCTTATCTGGAGTCAACGCTGGACCTCCCCGACGCAACCGATCAGCTCAAGCAAAATTTGATTCATTGGTTAGCTCAGTTTCAGTCTGAGCAGTTGGTCAAGGAGCTATGGCATACCCTGCGCCAGCCCATGAGCGAGAAAACGCTAACGGCTGGATTAGAGCAGTGGCGGCAATCCCTAACCCAACTGTGGCAAGAGCAACTCAGGCGAGGTGAAGCCGTGCTGCTAGAAGGACTACCATTATCATCCCTGTCTTCATCTACGCAAACTGTCCTTCAGTCCCAAATTGACTGGGTAAAGCAACAGACGCAGCACTATCTTGAAACGGTACAACAAACCATGCAATCGCAGCTGCAGCAGTGGCAACAGCAGGTTGAGCGCCGTCTGGAATTGGCGCGAAAAATGGCGCTTGTGGCAGCTTGGTGGCTGTTTTTGATCACCCTAACTGCAGCCGTCAGCTCAGCCGCCGCCGGAGGATTGGCAGCCGCAGGCTAGAAACTTAGCCAAAAAGTCACGGTAGTGAACGAATCCTCATATCGAAAAATTCTGCCAATTTCACTCGCCCCTGCGCCATTTCTCGGCGGAAGACTGGACAATTCTTCGTCACTACAGCGATGCTGATACTTCCTTAGATTCAACCCAATTTTTGGATTGCAACTCCTGCGTGCACTGCCATGCCAACTGCGGGGAACTCTAAAGCTGAACTGCCAGCACGGCACCCAGTTAGATTGACACCCCCTTTAGCCTCACGTTTGGCAAACCGCTAGCGCAGAGAAACGGCGATGAAGACAATTTTGGTGATTGAAGATGATCCCTTGATTCGCGAATCGATTGGCGACGTGCTGGAACTGGAAGGCTACCAGGTTGTGACGGCTGCTAATGGCGCTATTGGTGTCGCACTGACTTTTCAGCATCTGCCTGATCTAATTCTTTGTGATGTATCCATGCCTGAAATGGATGGCTTTGAAGTGCTGAAATCGCTGCAACAACATCCCGAAACCAATACGATCCCGTTTGTGTTCCTGACGGCTCGCACCACCAAGGCCGATCAGCGCCAGGGCATGAACCTGGGAGCCGATGACTACTTGGCAAAGCCTTGTACGGTCCCTGAACTACTCAACACGATCAGCCGCCGATTCGAGAAGCGGGCTGTTGTGCAAGCCAAGTCCGAAAAACAGCTGGAAAACGTGCGGCTCAACATTGCTCAATCTCTGCCCCATGAGCTGTATACACCACTGAACGGAATCTTGGGATTTTCTGAGCTGCTGCGCGACTACGATAGCCTCGATCAGGCTGAAATTCAGGAGATCGGTGAGGCGATTCACACCTCAGCATTGCGACTCCATCATCTGCTCAAAAACTTTGTGCTCTACAGCAAACTGGAACTCATTGCCCATCATCCAGAACAGGCAAAATTCTTGCAAATTCCAAAGGTGCAGTCTGCGGCGGCGATCATTCAAGCCACCGCTCAACAGGTTGCTCAGCAAACAGGCCGCCTACTCCAGCGAGATCGGTATCCGGATCGCCGCCAACAAGCGTTGCGGGATAAACGCGGTCACCTCCAAAGCTGACCGTTATCCTTTGGGCACGCTCAATTACGTGAAAATTGGTAAGAATATGGCCTTGATCGTCAATAACGGAACCGCTTCCGTTTCCCGAACGTTCCTGGACCGACCACCAATCCTGGACCAGCGTCGTTGTAGATATGAAGGCAACGCCGGGCGAGATCGCCTTGTACACCTCTATGCTGTTCTGCTCGTCGGAAACAAGTGACGGATCAGAGATCGTTACCGGTGTTGCCTCGGCAAAGGATCTTCCAGACGGATCTGCTATGGTCCAAAGCTCGTAAAGCTTGATAGCTGCGAAGGTTCCACCGATCGCTATAAATGCGGTCGCCAATGACAGTAATAGTATTTGACGTATAGATAAATGATAAACCGGACTACTGGACATCAAGCTCACCTCCAACCAAAGTCTAGATCAATACCAAAATTGGATGCAATTTATTAAAACGCCGGTTGTTCTGAACCGGTTACCACTTTAGAAGTTGTACCGGAAGGATCAACTGCTCACAGTGCTGGTCGGATCTGGTTATCACGGCATTGCTTTCAGAAGGATACTGCAAAAATAGACCTTGACCAGAAGCCAAGGTTATGAAAGAAAGATTCTGAGATGAGTCCGAACGCCGCAAGCCCTGTCAGCAAATGGATGCCCATCAAACCGATGTAGATGGCCAGAGCAAATGAGACCAATGGTTTCGCGATCCGTTTGTACCCAAATTTAAGAATTACGAGGGCGGTGATAGTTCCCATCCCGAGTTTTGCGAGAAAGAAGGTATAGTCGCCGATCTCAAGCAATCCGGCCATTAAGTGATTGGCCTCTGTTGCTGTACCGGTTCGCACCCAAACCAAAGTGAGCATGGCATCCAACATATTCAAGAGAAATAGCAAGAAAGTCTCACGAAATAAGTGCATAAGCCTCCGAGTGCAAACGATGTTTAAACCTCCTTCCTAATGAAAATTACCCCCGAGAACGAACTCGGGGGCGGAGGTGTGAAATAAAAATGAACGACTGACTGCCCCTTTTATATAACTAAATTATTCAAACTTTCAGAAAACTTTTAGAACGATTTAAAGATTTTCTCTATTTTGTTCCGGTGCTATCATAGCGGATGTTGTGTGAGGTATTGAAAAATATTGCAACGATGTCTTAAGCAGACGCGTCGAAGCGAGCGTCCAACGAAACGCAGGGACATATTCACCAGGAGGGAAACTATGAATAATCGGAAGAAGACGACAACCGTACTTTTGTTAGCCGCTACCTTTGCGTTCGGTTTGGTTTTGGAGGCAGCAGGACAACGCCCAACGATCAGGCGAGCGACAACGTCAAAGAATGCCGCTTCCGGACAATACACCGTTCCCGCGGGAAAGAAGATAAGGGTTCGGATCGATCAGAACTTGAACTCTAAAGTCTCTAAGGTCGGGGACACATTTACTACCACCACCTTGAATCCGGTCTATTCTGCTACAGGTCAGATCATAATTCCGCAGGGCTCTGAAATAATTGGCCGAGTCGATCGTGTATCGCCGGCAGTCAAAGGCGGAAAGGTTGGCGAGATAGATGTCAGTTTTCGTCAACTGGTATTGCCCAATGGCACAAAACGGACTATCAATGGCTCTTTGACAGACCTTAGCGAGGACGACGCTAAGAGTGATAATGAGGGCACCGCTCGCGGGGACCGCATGCAGCACCGTAAAGTTATATTTATCGGCGGCGGCGGCGCAGGAGGCGCTATCCTTGGCGGAGCTATCGGAGGAGGCAAAGGAGCGCTGATTGGCGGCATCATTGGTGCAGGAGCTGGATTGCTGGGCGAACGGCTTACAAAAGGTGAGGAAGCAGAAGTTAAGTCTGGAGCTGAGTTTGGCATCTATTTGAATCAGCCTGTAACTCTGCCGAGATATGCTGCAGTCGAAGAGGCAGATGACCAAATACCTCCCTATGATGGACCTGTTGGTTCGGGAAGAACATACGTGGTTCAACCGGGAGACACACTAGGCATAATCAGCCGCAAAGTTTATGGAACTTCTGCGAGATATATGGAGATCTACAATGCGAACCGGGACAAGCTTGCCAGCCCGAACAGCGTTACAGCAGGACAAGTGCTTGTGATACCGTAAAGGTGATGTATGCCGTAAGTTTAGGGCCGGAGATGATCCGGTCCTAATTATTTTAGGACAGATCTTCGGGACTTTGAGGAGCTAGAGCCTCAAGATACTTAACCACTCGTTGAATAAGCCATTCGGGTGTTGAAGCTCCGGCCGTTACGCCAACCGTTTCAACACCAACAAGCTCTGCCGGATCAATATCTGCCTCCGTCTCGATCAAAAAGCTCTTCTCGCACTGCTCTTTGCATACCGCCTGAAGCTTGACACTGTTTGAAGAATGAGGTGCTCCGATGATGAAGAATGCATCAACCATTCCGGCAAGCGCACGCGCGGCATCCTGGCGGTCGCGTGTTGCCGAGCAGATAGTGTTTATAACTTCTACTTCATCATTGGTCCGCGTCTTGATGGCCTCTGCAGTATCGAAGAAAGTCTTTGCCTTTATGGTTGTTTGCGAAACGACCAGCGGTTTCTTTAGGAATGGAAGTGTTTGCACCTCCGATTCGTCTTTGATAATGAACGCATGCTCCGGTGCGTAACCTTTTACGCCGATCATCTCCGGGTGGTCCGGATTTCCCACTACGACAACATGGCGATCGGCGGCCGCGGCGCGCGAAGCTAGTCTCTGAACTCGCGTAACGAAAGGACAGGTTGCATCGACGACCTTGGCCGCATTCTCTTTGAGAGCCTGTTCAACCTCAGGCGTTACACCATGAGCACGAATAACGGCTGTTTCATCTCGACCGATCTGCACAGGTCTTTCGATCGTGGAAACTCCCTCTTCGGCAAGCCTGTTCATTTCTTGCTCGTTGTGGATAAGCGGGCCAAGCGTCCGAACGGTCTCACCCTTCTCAAGAGAATCTTCGACCATCTCAACCGCACGTTCTACTCCAAAACAGAATCCGTATTCATCTGCAAGCAGGACTTTCATAATCTAATGTTCGTCGGTCGGAGCATATCGGATCCATAACGAACTCTCAATTCAAGTTTAACATCTTGCCTGAACAATTGTAATCTGCCGTTTTCTGGATAAAGCTGCGGTCTTGAACTTCGTTTCACACTATTATATGAGACAATCGCAAAATGGACGGACGGCGAAGTGATATCTCACCACCGAAGTTGATCAGCGCACTCCGTGGGTACGACCTGCTTCCGGCGATAGTTTTCCTTCCAACGCGTAGAAAATGCGATGAAGCCGCAAGTGAAGTAGCGACAAACAAAGGTCAGCAGGCTAACGCCGAAAAACACCTGCAACGTCAGGAGTTATTTGAGTCCTTTGCCGAAAAGAACCCCGAGGTTCGTCGGCATAAGCATGCGAAGATACTCGTAAATGCCGGTGTTGCATCGCATCATGCAGGCCACATTCCCTCGTGGAAGCTTTTGGTTGAAAAGATGATGTCTGCCGGCCTTTTGAACGCCATCTTTGCCACCTCAACGGTAGCTGCAGGGGTTGATTTTCCTGCGCGCACGGTTATCATTACGAACGCAGATACACGCGGAAACGACGGATGGCGGCCCCTTTCGGCAAATGAGCTTCATCAGATGACCGGCCGCGCCGGACGGCGTGGAAAAGACCTTGTTGGATTTTGTGTATTGGCGCCGGGCCAATTCCAGAATGTTAAACGTATCGCTGAACTTTTAAGGGCGAAACCTGATCCTATCCAAAGCAAGTTCAGGGCTACTTATACGACGCTGCTGAACCTATTAGATGCTTTTGGAAGTTTTGATCACGTCCGCGAGATAGCTGAAAAGAGTTTTGCTCATCGCGAGATCGTAAAACGGATCGCTGCCGCAGAGCGATCTAGATCCACTGCGGAGAAGCAGATATCCGAGGTTGGGGTAGCTGTCGCTGACGCGAGAGGTTTTGAAAGGTTACTTAGTGCTCGTAAAAGGCTTGAGGGTCGTCCGCGTGCGACACGAGCGGAACTTCGCCACAGGTGGCTGCAAGAGAACGTAACAACGGGCAGGATCGTAACACGAGGCCGAAGCGGCAAGCGTCTTTTTTTGGTGATCAGCGTTCATGGTGAGACCGTAAATGCGATGCGTGACGACGGTAAAGGAACTACGCTTTCACTCTCCAGCATCAGCCGCGTTTACAGCAAAACATACTCCATTTCGGATCGCGATGTTGAAACAGCGTTCATAGAAACGATCGAAGGAAAGAATTCTCAGTTGGCCGAGCCAAAGATCTCCCTGAATCCAGACAACGAAGATGCTCTTGCTATTCTTGACGATCGAATAGCAGAGTTCACAAAAAGAGATCCGGGCAGTACCCATGGACCATCCAAACTTTTCTCGCTTGCAGCGAATGCTGCCGCTATCACCGAGGCAGAACGCAGTATCGAGAGGCTAAGGGAGAGGGTTTGGGAACCATTCCGAAAGCGATCGCGTGTGCTTGAGCATTTTGGCTACATCGACACCGTAACAGAACAGGTTACCGAAACCGGTAAGTGGTTGGCCGATCTAAGGATCGACCGGCCCTTGCTGGCGGGAGAGGCGTTCCTAAGCCCAAGGTGGTGGCGCACTATTTATTAGAGAAGATGCAGCGAGCCGGGATTCAGAAAGCGTTTTTTGTTTTGCGTCCGGGCAAGTGGGATATTCCGGCCTATTTTGGCGATGGAGCAATGGTGAATATGCATTTGGCCTATCTGACGGTGCATGTGCCCTATGGGGTGCCCTACACGTTGGACCAAGCCTATCCGTTTGTGCAACAGGCAATTGTGGCCTTGGGCTTTCCGGATATCTTGTTTCAGCCTGAAGATGCCTATGCGCGAGTTCTAGAGCGCTTACAGTCCGGTGCCGCCGATGTGGTGTTGGGTTTATTTCCTACCGAACAGTACTGGAAAGCTGGTATGGTGGCCTTTGATGCATCGGGCCGGGTTCAGCAAATCATCGAGAAACCGTCCCAGACCGACTTGCGCTACATGTGGGCAATTGCGATGTGGAGGCCCAGCTTTACCAGGTTTTTGCACCAATTTCTGAACAGCCACGCTCCTACAGCTGAACTGCCGATTGGTAATGTGATTCAAGCTGGAATTGAGGCAGGATTGCAGGTAGAAGCAGAAGCCTTTCCAGACGGCAGCTATCTAGATGTGGGCACTTCTGACGATCTGGCCCGTGCGATTCGGGAGCTAACCTAAACAAATACTAATCAAGTCTGGGCCGATGGTTGCTGTTCCAGCAAAAATTTGAGAAAAGCATAGGTGCGCTCAGCCAAAAAAGATCGCCACCGGAGCAATATCGTGGTATCCGCCAGGGTTAGCATCGAGTTGCTTCTAAAATTAGTTTTTGAATTCATCCTATCAATTGGACTCTATCAGTGAAACTTTTAATTCTATTGATTAATTAACCTTTATTAATTGCAGAAAGAGGATGTGCTCTGTTGAAGAACATGAGCGTGGCAAATCACAAGCCATAAAGCTTAAAAACATTGGTTTACTGGCAACTTCAGCCACTTTTGAAACACAAAACGAACCGCTAAAACTACATAAATAAAATTATGCAAACTATCAATTAGATAGCAGGCAATCCTAAATGCGAGTTTCGAGAGAAAAGATTCAAATTTTTACTTATAGAAGTGATATAAGATTTCTTTAATAATCACCAGTTTAACCCCTAGACTTTGTCTATCAAAAACAGTAGATTCATAGACATAAGTTGATGGAGCAAGCACCCAGTCAGCCGTGGCAACGCTGATTGCTGATCTAGACCCATCTCGTCTATGTCGGTGAGTTGTTCTCTAAAAACTTTTCTCTAGTGAGAATAGTCCAGCCGCTTTTAGGGAAGGTTTGTTTTCCCTAGAGGGTAGCTGAACCTAATTTTCCTCATCTGCGACGCAGATCTGGGGTGGAAAGATTGTATTGCAATCTTTTCTACCTTGCTGTGCCGCGATTTTGTAAGTCGCATTTGTGTTGGTCGCATTAGTTCTAAACGTTCTAAATGGAGGTACTATGACCCAATTTCCCAGTCAGTTCTCCCGACGCAGGTTCTTGTTTACCGCTGGTGCATCTACGGCTGCAACCATTTTGCTGAAAGGCTGTATGGGCAATCCACCTGATACAACAACAGGTGCTCAAAGCTCTCCGGCAGCATCTCCGGTGACGATTGCTCCCGGTACTGAACCAGAAGTAACCACGGCTAAGTTGGGTTACATTCCTATCGTAGAATCGGCTCCCTTGATCATTGCCAAGGAAAAGGGCTTTTTTGCCAAATATGGCATGCCCGATGTACAGGTGGAAAAACAGGCCAACTGGGGAGCCGCGCGGGATAACGTCAAGATTGGTTCCAAGGGAGGCGGTATCGATGGCGGACAGTGGCAGATGCCGATGCCTTATCTGATTACCGAAGGGCTAATCACTGATGGCACTAAAGTTCCGATGTATGTGCTAGCTCAGCTAAACACCCATGGGAATGGAATTGCGATTGCTGGAGAGCACAAGGGTAAGAACATTGGGCTGAAACTAGAAGGACAAAAGGCATTCTTCTCTCAGCTCAAATCTGCCGGTACTCGGTTTAAGGCTGCCAATACGTTTCCAAAAGTGAACCAAGATTTTTGGATTCGCTATTGGGTTGCAGCCGGTGGGCTGGATCCAGATGAGGATGTGGAAATGCTGACGGTACCAGCCGCCCAAACGTTTGCCGACATGAAGCGGGGTGCAATGGATGCCTTCAGTACGGGCGACCCCTGGCCTTACCGGATTGTGTCAGACAATGTGGGCTTCATGGCTGCCTTAACTGCCGAGATTTGGAAGAATCACCCAGAGGAATATCTCGCGATGCGGCAAGATTGGGTGGATCAGTATCCCAAGGCTACTAAGGCAATTTTGAAGGGGCTGATGGAAGCTCAGCAGTGGTGCGATGATTTTAATAACCGCCAAGAGTTGGCTGCAATTCTAGCCCAGCGCGAATACTTTGGTTTAGCGGAAGACATTCTGATCAACCCGTTGATGGGTAAGTACAACATGGGCGATGGCCGCACGATCGATGATCGCTCAATGGCCGTGCTGTACTGGAAAGATGAAAAGGGTAGTGTTTCCTACCCCTACAAGAGCCATGACCTATGGTTCCTGACTGAAAGCGTTCGTTGGGGCTTCTTGGAGAAAAGCTACCTGACAAACGCTAAAACCTTGATCGATAAAGTCAACCGCGAAGACCTCTGGAAGGAGGCAGCTCAAGAATTGGGAGTACCAGCCGCTGATATTCCTAGCAGCACCTCTCGTGGCGTTGAACAATTCTTCGATGGCATCAAGTTTGATCCTGAAAATCCCGAAGCCTATTTGAACAGCTTGAAGATCAAGCGAGTTTAAGAAATCAGCCGGCTTTCGTGATTTGTGATTCGTGATTTGTCATTTGTCATTTGTCATTTGTTGTTTTACCAACCAGCTAATCATCAATGACTAATGGCTAATGACAACTATCTCGTCCATAACGACCGCTATGCATTAAGGAGAACAACCGTGACCATTGCTCAGAAACGACCATCGAATACCGCGAATTCTTGGCTACGCAATCCAAAGGTTAGAGAGCGTCTAGATGACATCCTGACACCCTTGGTTACCATCTTGATTCTGTTGGTGATTTGGCAACTGCTGTCTTCGCTACCAGGTGCTGAATTGCCAGGACCGATTCAGGTAGTACAAGATACCTGGATTTTGATTCTCTATCCTTTTTATGACCGAGGTGGTACCGACAAAGGTTTGTTTTGGCAGGTGTTTGCTAGCTTGCAGCGGGTTGCCATTGGCTATAGCATAGCTGCCGTGGTTGGTATCAGCCTAGGCATTCTAGTTGGGATGAACAAGCGCGTTTCTAAGGGTTTGGACCCTGTGTTTCAAATCTTGCGAACCGTTCCTCCACTAGCATGGGTGCCAATCGCGCTGGCCGCTCTTCAGCAAAACCAGCCTGCAGCATTGTTCGTGATTTTCATTACGGCAGTCTGGCCGATCTTGATCAATACGTCCGTGGGTGTAAAGCAAATTCCGCAAGATTACAACAACGTGGCTCAAGTGCTGCAATTGCCGCGTACCGAGTACTTCTTCAAGATTTTGTTCCCGGCTGCTTTACCCTATATCTTCACCGGATTGCGGATTGCGATTGGTTTGGCTTGGTTGGCAATTATCGCCGCAGAGATTGTAATGTCGGGGATTGTGGGAATTGGCTTCTTTATCTGGAATGCGTATCAGAATGGACAAGTCAGCGAAATTATCTTGGCTCTGATCTATATCGGATTAGTGGGTTGGCTGCTGGATAAGTTGATGGCCTATCTACAACACTTGATTCTGCCGCAAAGCCAGCGCCAGTAGGGATAAAGAGTCAACCGACACAAAGTTTGCTGCGTAGCAAATCCTGCGTAGCGGTCGGATGAAGGGTGACGGCTCTAGCGTCGTCTTCTGTTCTCCAACGGTACACGCTAACTGTCATCCTTCATCTTTTCTCAATCTTTGTTTGGCATTATTTCCTAACATCAAATCCGCCTAAACGCCCTGATTTGTACAGGCGTTTCGCAAAATGCCTCTACGCGAATTCTGGCTAATCAACCGGATTTGATATCACCTCTATCCTTTTACTTTCTAATCTCTGCTATGGCATTCGTTACTATCGACAATCTCGAAAAAACCTTTCCCTTGGCCGGTGGCAATCGCTACATTGCCCTTAAAGGTATTGACCTGGTGATTCAACAAGGTGAGTTTGTTTCATTAATTGGTCACTCTGGTTGCGGTAAATCAACCCTGCTCAACATGATTGCCGGACTAGACATGCCAACCGATGGCATTGTGATGCTGCAAGGCGAGCAAATCCTCCGTCCTGGCCCTGACCGCATGGTGGTATTCCAAAACTATTCGTTGCTGCCCTGGATGACGGTACGGCAAAATATTGCCCTAGCAGTCAATAACGTGCTGGGACATTTGCCGAGTACAGAGCGGGAGCAGATCATTGAACAGCACATTGACATGGTGGGATTACGTCACGCCGCTGACAAACCACCCGATCAGCTCTCTGGTGGTATGAAGCAGCGGGTTGCCATTGCCCGTGCTCTAGCGATTCGGCCCAAGCTGCTGCTGCTCGATGAACCGTTTGGAGCGCTGGACGCTTTGACGCGCGGCAACCTGCAAGAGCAGTTGATGCAGATCTGCGATGATTGATCGAGTCCGATTCGCTGATCAAACGACGGCGTTCTTGGTCGAGACTCGTAAATTCATCGAGCGCGTCGGCGGGAAAATTACGGTTCGTGAGCGACTGCCGAACAGCCTCGAGATTTTCTCTTACATAATTGAGATCCAGCATAATTTTAGTTCGGATGCGGTGTTTGTTTCGCCGCCCAAAAAGCCATAAACTTTATGTTTGCCCAACAAAAGGCAAATCCATAATTTAGCAATCTTTATATGGCTCAAACAATTCGAAAAGCAGTTTTCCCAGCCGCAGGATTAGGCACTCGGTTTCTCCCAGCGACAAAAGCCTCGCCAAAAGAGATGTTGCCGCTGGTTGATAAACCCCTGATCCAGTATTCGATCGAAGAAGCGGTCTCGGCCGGATGCGACTCTATCCTGATCATTACCGGCCGTGACAAAAGCGCTATTGAGAACCATTTCGATATCTCTTTCGAGCTGGAACAGTTGCTGAAGGAGAAAGGAAAGAATGATCTTTTTGAACAGGTCAGAGCGATCTCAGACATTGCAAAGATCTCTTATACGCGGCAGAAGCAAGCACTTGGGCTGGGCCATGCGATCTATCAGGCCAAGGACTTTGCGGGCGGCGACCCGTTCGCCGCTCTTTTGGCTGATGATATTGTCGATGCTGAGAAGCCTGCATTAACGCAAATGATCGACGTCTTTGAGCGTTATGACGCTCCTGTGATCGCAACGATGCAGGTTGAGGGAGAAGCGATCTCACGATTCGGTGTGATCGACGCGGATGAAGTTGAACCGGGAGTTTTTAAGATCAAGGATATGATCGAAAAACCAGCTTTTGAAGATGCTCCTTCGGACCTAGCCATTATCGGCAGATACATTTTTACGCCCGACATCTTTGACGCTATCGAGCGAACAGCCCCCGGTGCAGGTGGCGAGATACAGATAACCGACGCGATGCGGTTATTGCTAAAAGAGCGTCCGTTCTATGCCGTAAAGCTCGATGGCGTTCGCCACGATGCAGGAGACAAGCTTGGTTTTTTGATCGCTACCGTGCAGTATGCTCTCAAGCGAGATGATCTTGGTGACGCATTCCGCGCATATCTTAGATCCCTTGAACTTTGATCCAAATGACCGCGTTTTATGATTAACGTTTATGCCGGACGCTCTCTAAAATTCCCAACCGGACCGTCGTTGGCTATTATTTAACTTTAGCAACAGAACGCTGATAGAGGCTAAGGAACCGGATGCCGCTCGCAACTATAGAAGACGCCGTTGACGATATTCGAGACGGCAGAATGGTGATAATCGTTGACGACGAAGATCGTGAGAACGAAGGCGATCTTGTCTGCGCGGCGGAAAAGGTAACCCCTGAGATAATTAACTTTATGGCCGTTCACGGACGCGGCCTTATTTGTCTTCCACTTACTGAAGAACGCTGCGATGAACTGAATTTACCACCACAAACCTCTGAGAATACCTCGAGTATGGGAACCGCATTCACCATCTCCATCGAAGCAAGAGAAGGCGTTACCACAGGCATCTCGGCGGCAGACCGTGCGAAAACGATCCTCACCGCAGTAGATCCAAAAACACGTCCTTCAGATCTTGCACGCCCGGGCCATGTGTTCCCCCTGCGTGCGAAACGCGGCGGCGTGCTGGTACGCGTCGGCCAAACGGAAGCAAGCGTCGATCTTGCCCGCATTGCCGGTCTTACCCCGGCAGCAGTAATTTGCGAGATAATGAATGATGATGGGACAATGGCCCGGATGCCGGAACTGGAGGCATTTGCTGAGCGGCACAAATTGAAGATCGTATCGGTTGCCGATATCGTTCGATATCGAGTTTCGAAGGAGATGCTGATAAAAAGGGTTTTTGAGGCCGACCTTCCCACGACTTACGGCACCTTTCGTGCGATCCTCTATGAGAATACGATCAACGGCGAGACACACCTTGCCCTAACGCTCGGTGACATTGCAAAGGCAACGGGTCCGGTACTTGTCCGCGTCCAAACGGAGAACATCACTTTTGCAATGTTCGGCTCTACACTTGGTGAGGCAGCCCCGGCCATCCAAGCCTCTCTCCAGCATATTTCAAGCGCCGGATGTGGAGTGGTCCTGTATCTTCGTCAGCGAGAGAACAATCTTGATCTTGTGAATCAACTGCGCACGTACGCGGTGATGAATGAAAAAGGGATTGATTTTCAGGCTGCGAAACAGGAAACTGGTTACGGTAATGTCCACGATCATGGGATCGGCGCCCAGATGCTGAAAGACTTGGGCGTAAAGCAGATAAGATTGTTGTCAAACCATCCCCCAAAAGTTAGCGCACTGGATGCGTTCGATCTTGAGATCGTCGAGACTGTTAGTCTCTAATTGAGCGGTCGCCGTCTGGATTCGAAATGCCTAAAGAGTCAAAGGGAGAACAAGCCAATAATGCCACTCCAAGGTCCACTTCCGGCCGCTTTAGACGTTTGTTCAGTCGCCGGAACGTATTACTTGCCCTCTTCTCCACCGGTGCTCTGCTTTTATTGTTCGGATTGCTCGGCATAGTGTCCTATCGAACCGGTCTCATTGATTCCTACATAAAGTCACAGTTCATCGACAAGATGAACTATATTGGCATCGAATTTACTGCGGACGAGTTCCGTGTTGGGGCCTCGCCGCTTGAACTGGTCTTGAAAAATGCACAATTCAATGACCGCGTATCCGGCGAAAAATTATTCTTTGTTGAAAATGCAAGGATCGGACTATCAGTAGAAAATCTGTTCGCCTGGCAGCTCTCGCGGGACATCTCGGTCACGTCAACTGATATCTCAGGTGCTCAGGTTTGGATCAAGTTCGACGAGAATGGACGCTCAAATTTTGCGAATATTGTTGAAGATACACGCGAATCGCGGCTGAATTTCAAATATGACACTGTAAAGCTGAATATTTCAGACAGTGTGATCCACTTCAATGATCTTTCGCGGTCGATAGGCGCGGAAGCTCGCAACTTCCGGCTGACGCTTGCGCCGGAAGCTGGTGAGAATGGCGGACCGGCAAGATACGCTATCGACATAACTTCTTCAGATTCCAACTTCCGCTACGACGACCGGACCGTTGAAGACATCTCTATTCGGGCAAAACTGCTAGCTAATTCCGAGAGCGGGGAGGTCAAGGAATTACGCATCGATACTCCGCTCGGCACTTCTTACCTAAAAGGTGTCATATCCAATTGGGCAGAATTTGCCTATGACCTCTCGATCGAATCAAGCGTGGATCTGACGCGGGCATCAAGTATTTTTCCTTTAGGTGCATCGCTGGGCGGCGTTGGGAATTTCAAAGGAAGGGTAAGCGGACGTGGTGAAAGGTACAAAATTGCGGGAGTGGTGGATTCGCAGGCGATCTCAGCAGAGAGTGTTTATCTTCGCGGTCTGAACGTGGATGCCACCGTTGAAGGCACGAACCGGAATTATGAAGCGAACGGAAAGGCGATCGCTGAACTGCTTACCTTTGAGGACTTTCGGATCGAGTTTCCGCAGATCTTCGGTAATGTACGCGGAACCGGTACAGATTTTCGCTGGGTCGGCGAGCTTCAGGCTATAGCTGCAAAGTCTCGATCGCTGACTTTGGGCCGTCTTTTCCTGTCTGACGCGGTCGCCGAATATAAGGAGGAGCAATTGACCGCGACGGTTGGGAATGGGCGAGCACAGCGATTTTCGGTAGCGGATTTTGAGTTTAGCGAAATGGTTGTCCGCGACCTGAACTTAAGAAGACGCAATGGGGAGTTGCAGCTCTCAGCCCCGACCGCTCGTGCAGCAAGCCTTAAAAGCAAAGATATAGAGTTGACCGGTATGCGTGGTGAGGGCGTGAGCGTCTCGGATAAAGGCGAGCGTACCCAGGTCAGGGTTAACCGCTTGGTCGCCGAAAGCGGAAGGATAAAGGATACACGAGGACAAAAGATCTCAGCAGAGGAATTTCAGTTGGTCGATCTTCCCGGTTCGACCGAGCTTACCGCCAAAGATCTTCGCGTCGATCGAACAATTATTGAAGGCGCGAGGATTGACGGGTTGAATTCACCTTTCATCACGCTACGAGATAATGAACGCGAGACCATCGTTTATTCAGACAAGCTTCGAGTTGCCAAGATCGATACAGGGAGCGCGGTTCTCGGAAGTCTCAACATAGCAGGCGTAAGATTGACTATTCGACAAGGACGGCTTCAGGCAACATCGAACGATATCGATGCGGGAAACATTCAGCTTGCGGGTACAGAAACTTTTCCTGAGGGCGGGACGTTGGAAAATGTAGGTATAGCCAAACCAATATTCGTTCTTGAGCCGTCGGGTCGATATCGCGCAACCGCAGACATGAGCATCGGCGGCGGGATCATCGGGAGCATTTCTCTTGGTTCGGCAACAGCACGCGTTGATATAAATAACGATCGAGCAGCTTTTGATGACCTCGTCGCAGAGGTGATGAATGGAAAGCTGGAAGGGAACGCTGCGATCGCTTTGAACCGAAGAGGCGAAACTATCGTGCGTGGAGATTTTCGCGGACTGGATCTTTCAAAGCTCATCGCCGTTAGATCAGGCCGAGTAATGCCGATTGCCGGGCCGGAAATTGATCTGCCCAGGCCTGGCGATGAGCACGACAATCGCTGAAACACACCGCCTTGCTTTTGACTGCGAAACGCTTTCCCGACGCGAAGGCGTCGGCCCCGGACTGCTTGATGGCAACGCGGTCAATGAAGCATTTGAAGAAGTGATGGCAATGACAAATATTCGCTGGGGTGTGAATTCAATTGTCGATGCCGGAGGCGACATAACAGAAGTTTATTGTGGTGACCCGACTGCTTCGCATCGCGCTGCATGTGAAGCATATAGGGCGGCACATTCGATCCAAATATCGGAACGGAGGCCTTTGGTGATCGCTGGCAGCGGCGGGTCACCCCTGGACGTGAATTTGATACAGGCCCACAAATCTCTTGAAACGGCCTCAAAAGCATGCTCTCCGGGTGGTACGATCTATTTCGTTGCGGAATGCAGAGAAGGCATCGGCCGGGGCGATATGCTCGAATGGTTCGAAGCCGGATCAAGCCGAAACCTCGCCGAGCGGCTCTGCAACAATTATAAAGTGAACGGACAGACCGCCTGGAGCATTTTGAAAAAATCAGAAGAATTCGATATCAGGATCTTAACCGAACTTAGTGATGAAGTACTCGAAAAGCTCAGGTTCAAACGAACCGATCTTGATGAGATAGAAAAAGCCGCGCTCGCTAACGGGCCCGGCTATATCATTCCATTTGGAAGCGGTCTAGATATTCAGTATCACTAGCTTTTAGCCGCTTCAAATGTTCTTCCAATTATGTCCGTATGATGTCGGATAGAGCGTAGCTTGTCGCGAAACCCGGTAAAGCGGAGTATATAAACGCTGTCGTCCGACCGCAAAAAGTAATACCTTCCGGCCATCGGCCTGCCGGCCCGAACGAACTCGAAATTGAACACTGCTCCGGTCAGCTTTCCGCCAAAGGGTTCCTCTTTGCCGGGTACGTAGCCGGTCATGAACTGCAGTTTAGCTTCTTCTTCACGGATAACATCGGAGATCTTTGTAGTTCTTGGTGAAGCTATCCTCCGCACCTCAAGATGCCCGTCGTTGCGGTCAACAAATACCAACTCAACACTTTTGTTGGTGGCCGAAGGTTTAACGGTCATCTTCCAGCGCTCATCCGGTATGTCGAAAGAATATTCAACGTTCGGATCACTAAAGCGCTCGGTTTGTGCAAAAACTGAAATCGCGGAGAGAAAAGCCGCAAGAATTGCTATAAATTTGCCTGCATTCTTCATAATTTCCGGCCTCCGATAAAAGCTTATTTTATAATATTTGGTCTGTTTTGGAAACAAACTCTCTGATGCCTTATGCTGGCCTAATGTTGTATGCCGATCTCTGAAACAGAGCTCCGATCGAATCATCAGATCCAACGATGTCAACGGTATTGCACCGCGATTTCCCTGTCGTGGCTATCTACGTTCAAGCAAGGATCCGTAGATCTGCTTTAAATTGCCCAAATGTGCATCTATGCTGAAGTTCGCCATGGCGTATTCCTTCGCCTTCGACGCAGCGGTTTGTCGCCGTTTGCTGTCGGTCCCAAGCGCGATCATCTGATCTGCAAGCCGTTCCTTATCGCCAACGGGGAATATCTCAGCAAATTTACCGCCACCGGTGGCCTCTAAAAGCGGAGGTATATCTGAAACTATCATCGGCAGCCCGGCGAGCATAGCCTCCGTAACCGCTACCGGCAAACCTTCCTGAAGCGACGAAAAAACGAACACGTCCAGTTCCGAAAGGATATCCGGAACATCCGACCGCGAACCGATGAAATGAACACGATCTGCGATCCCCATCCGTAGGCAGTGATCAAGGCAATCGGCCATTTTGTCTTCCGCACCGGGTTCGACCCCGCCGGCGAAAATGAAATGGGCTCCCGGAAGTTCGCGAAAGACTTTCGGAAGAGCTCGGCAGATGGTCAACTGATCTTTCCGCGGATCGCGATAAAAATTGGCGGTCATGCCAAAAACCAGTGCTGAACGGCTTATACCGAGTTCTTCACGGATCGATCTTCCCGTCGGGCGAAGCCGTTCCGGGTCGGCTCCGTTGTAAAGAACAGAAAAGTTTGTTTTTGTGTCCAACCCATCCGTTTCGGAAAGCCATGAGCGAAGTCCTTCGCTTACCGAAAGGTTCGCGTCCATTCTCGGAATAAGGTAGCGGAGTGATATGCGATTCTTTCGATCCGGAACGAAACCCTGAAAACTGAGCACACGTTTTACGTATTTCAATCCGCGCGTCGCCAGATAAAGATGTATCCCATCAACCGCCTGATATCCATGAACAATGCGGATCTCTTTCTCCCTTATAAGCCGCCTTAGCTGAGATGCAAGATAGATATCAACGGGAAGCCGCCTGTCCAGTTTTATGAATTCCGCACCTGATGCAATAATGTCCGATTCAAGCGGTCCTCCGCGAGCGGTTGCCAGGGTTACATCAATGCCGAACCGTTTCGCATTGCGGCAAACGTCGAGCGCCTGCGTTTCCGCACCGCCGCGGCCGAGCGAATCGATGTAATAAAGTACCTTGATGTCTTTCTCCGGCACGTTATGCTTCCTTTAGCAAAATATGATTCTATTTCATTTGGATGAAAATGCCGGAATCCGAGCCAAAGAAAAATGAACGGAAAGTGTTCGTTCTTGTTCCGTCTTACCATCACGCGGGATACGTGGAACGCTGTCTCCGTTCGATCTTTGCTCAAACTGTTAGCCCTGCAAAGTTGCTCGTTATAGATGATGGGTCGAGCGATGATTCGCCCGCGATCATCGAGCGTGTGCTTAAGGAGTGTCCGTTCGATTCTGAGCTGATCGTAAGAGAGAATCGTGGTCTTGCCAGAACCTTGAACGAAGCTCTGGCCAATAGTTTCGGTGAATATTTTGCCTATATCTCATCGGACGATCTTTGGCTGCCGGAATTTTTAAACCGTCGCACCAAAGCTCTTGATGGGCGTGAAAATGCGGTGCTTGCCTACGGCCCGGCCTACGTTATCGACCGCGATGATCGGATATTTGATATAACCTCAAACTGGGGACGATATATTGACGGCAATGCGACCGAAATGCTGCTTGAGCCTGTATTCCCGCCGAGCGCCGGCGTCGTTTATCGACGTTCCATGCTTTTAGATGAAAAATGGAATGAGGCGGCCGCACTTGAAGATCACGATCTTTATCTTCGCCTTAGCGTGCGAGGCGATTTTGCTTATGATGCTGAGCCGCTTTCTGCCTGGCGCGTCCACGGAAAGAATACAAGCCGCGATGCAAAGCGAATGCTGGATGAATGGCTCGCGGCGGCTGACCGCAATGCGGAAAGGCTTGGAATCGCAGATGAGCAGCTGCAAAAGATACGCTCAAGGATGCGCTCTAATGCTGTCCCGATGCTCGCACGCGCGGGCGCACGCCGAAAAGCAGTGACCGAGCTTATCGAAACCGCTGGCGGCAGAAGGTTTAGATCGATCCTGAGAGATCTTGCGGTGGTATTGTTGCCCGCAGCCGGATATTCCGCTTGGCGCTATCTTCGCGATTCGCTTAGAAAGCGAAAATACGGCAAAGTATCCTTTTAACATCTGCCGGTTCTGCACTGAGAATGAGCGATCAGGAGACAATATTCATAAAACCACGGCCGCGGTTGGGAAAGCTTGGGCTCGGCGAGATGTTCCGCTATCGCGAACTACTCTTTTTTCTGGCACTGCGTGACATCAAAGTCCGATATAAACAAACCGCGATCGGAATTGCATGGGCTTTGCTTCAACCGATCGTCGCATCCGTTATCGTCGTCGTTATCTTCGGCACATTTGTTCGTTTCGATACAGGAACTATCTCTTATCCGGTCTATGTCCTCAGCGGAATGCTTTTTTGGCTTTTCGTATTCAATTCGGTCTCAATGTCGGGGAATGTATTTGTCGGAAACGTGAACTTGGTCACAAAGGTCTATTTTCCCCGGATGCTTTTTCCCATCGCATCAACGCTTGCCGGACTTCCCGATCTTTTGATCGGTGTCCCGATCTTGATAGGTGTTGCGGCTTGGTATGGTGTTTCGTTCTCATATTCGCTGCTGTTGGCCCCGGCGGCAATTTTTCTTCTTTTCGTTGTGGCTGCGGCTCTCGGCATCTTGTTTTCCGCGTTGAACGTTCGTTTCCGCGACGTCAAATTCGCGCTTCCGTTCTTTCTGCAAATATGGATGCTGGCTTCTCCTATCTTTTATCCGGTGAATTTCGTCCCGGAAAGATGGCAGGCCGTTTGGGCAATAAATCCACTGGTCGGGATACTGGAACTTTGGCGTTCGCTGCTTTTCGGAAGCGATCTCAATTGGATCGTGGTCGGTACTTCTTTGCTCTCGACGGTTTTGCTTCTATTCGCAGCGGTCTTTGTTTTTCGTTTGATGGAGGACGATTTCGCAGACATTCTTTGATTATGACGGCGATAGAGGTAAACGGCATTTCAAAGCTCTATCTGATCGGGCAGAACCGGTCAAATTCGCTGCGCGATTCGATCATCGGGATCGTGCGCCAGCGTGCTGCAGCAACACGCGAGCATTGGGTGCTCAAAGACGTATCGTTTCAGCTTGAATTGTCCTCCCGAATTTGACCTGTGTTGATTGTCTGTTGTCTTTCCGGAACGATAAGGCCCCGGACCAATGAATGAGAAACTTTAACTTTTATACGGGAAGAACCGCAAAAAGGTTTCGGGGATGAAAATCCACAAAATACAAGAACCACCCTTGATCTCAGGTGGTTCTTGTATTTGAGTACATGGAGCTATCGTTGTTCATCAAAGAATCGGATCCCTCAATATGTCCGCCAGAGCCCTTACCCGTTGCGTATCGGCCGTATTCTTTGCCGGTTTTGCTTTCTGTAATGAGGATCCAAGACTTTTAAGTTTTTTGGCCGATCTGTCATCAAGATTTGAACTAACGGCATTTTGGATCGCAGTTCGGATCTCGACGATCCGTCCGGAGGTCAAAGCCCCCGAACGCTCGAGCTGATCAACATAAGCCTTTGCGATCGTTAGAGTTCGAGGCCATTCTATCCTTTCTTGGCTCTGGACATTGAACTCCGCGAATCGGACTGATTTAGCTGCATCGATCTCATTCTGCGTCAGGAATTTTGATGGCGTCAGTTCAAAAATATCCAGCCCGCGGGCGATCTCGGATGAATAGATAAAACCATTGTACCAATATGCCGACCATGAACCTCCCATAACTAGCACATTCGCGTCGATCGGGCCGCGGTCGAAATAACCGATCTCAATTGGCTTTGCTGGATCAGTGAAGTCCATTATCGAGATGCCACCCTGATACCAAGCCTGCACCTTTATATCGCGTCCCGGTACCGGGATGAGCGAACCGTTATGGGCCACGCAATTCTCAGCTTCGGTCTGGGCCGCCGGCATCTTGTAGTATGCGGCGAATTCAAGCTTTTGTCCGTTCAAACGGAAAAGTGCATTAGCACCCCAAACATTCGGGTCATTCTCACGACAACGCGGCCCCATCCCGCCGCCCCACTCATCTGTGAAAACGACCGTTTTTCCGTCATTTGAGAAAGAGGCAGAATGCCAGTAAGCGTAATTAGGATCGTTCACCGCATCGACGCGCTTAGGATTCGCCGGCTCACGTATATCGAGCAGAATACCATTGCCGGCGCAGGCTCCTGCCGCCAGACCGATCTCAGAATAGACCGTGATGTCGTGGCACTGATTCGTTTCAACCGGACGCCCCATATTTTCATGTGAACCGCCATCTGTCAGGACATTGATCTTACCTGTTTCACTGTCACCGAAGATTCGTGGTTCAGCGACAACCGCAGCTTTCTCGGGGGTGTCGAGCGGAACCTTGATAACTTCGATCCGAAACAATGCGGTATTTGGGTCTTTGTCCGGTGGACCGCCCGAACAGCCGGCAAGCTCCTCACTGGGACGCACGAATGACGTGCCTGAGACGTAAATATACACATTCTTGCTGTCTTTGGGATCTTTTACCAAGGTGTGAGTGTGAGAACCTCGGCAGGTTTGCACCGCTGCGACCTGTTTCGGCTTGCTGATGTCGCTGATGTCAAAGATACGAACACCGCGAAAACGATCCTTATTAGCTGCCGGAGGTGCTGGTTGACCCTGTGGGCCAACAGTCGGAGGGAACCCTTGTTCTCCGCAATCAAGCCGACCATTTGGCATTTCAACGGACATAAAGAGTAAATTCTTATGAACAGAAACGTCTCCTTGGCCACCGGGACAAATCAGCGAGGTGATCAGGCTCGTATTTGATGGATCGGCGATGTCATAAATGTTAATTCCATAAAAATTGCCAAGGAATAAGCGGTTGCCCTGAAAAGCGATGTCAGAATTAGAGAACGCCAGCCCGGCAAAGCCCATACGCATCTCAGGGGGAACCATCGATGCATCCGGTACCCCAAGAGCCTTCAGAGCGGCCGCAACTTTCGGCGAATTGGGATCTACGCCCATATCGAATACTTCAGGCTTCTTTAAGAGCTTTACGTGCCGCATGCCGAGAGCTATCTCTCCGGCATCGAATAATCCGGCTTTTAGTTTTGCACGAGGGTCGTTCGGATCCGAACCTTTAGAGCCGGCCGGGAATTTGGATCCGGTATTCGACTGAGAACCTGCATTTTGAGCATTAAGCTGGGATGCCGCAATGTTCAAGAGTAGGATAGCTGCAAGGGCTATAAATGTACATTTATTAGAAAGATTCATGGCTATTAGTTTGTTCTCCGTTTTTTGAGAAGGTTTTGCATCGTTGTTATTTCTGCTCGTTGGCCGCTATCTACATCCGTTGCAAAGTTAAAAAGTTCAGCGTCCTGGCCCGCACCTGAGGTGTCAAAAAGATCTTTTACCATCATCAATGCACCTTCGTGATGTTGGATCATTCCTTCTAGAAAGAGTCGGTCGAATTCGGGACCTTTGGTGTTGCGCAGTTCACGCATTTGTTCAGGACTGAGCATCCCCGGCATTAGTGGCTTACTAGATGAAGCAGAATGGCCGCCATGATCATGTCCAGCGTGTCCACCAGAAGTGGGCAAAGGCTTTTCCCCCCGGAAGGTGAGCCAGCGCTTCATGAATGCGATCTCATCCGCCTGAGACCTGCTTATGCGTTCACCTAACATAATGATGTCCCTGTCGCTAGTCCTTTCAGCGATCATGTCGGTTATCTCCACGGCCTGAGCGTGGTGCATTATCATACCCTGCATGAATTCGATGTCTTTAGGCGAAACCGCAGGCAAAGACGCACGTGTCCCTGATGGAAGGATCGTTGTTGGTTCGCCCGGAGCACCTGGACGAACGATATTTGGCCTTGAGTCCTTACCAGAATTCTGAGCAGATGTTTCTGTTGGCATTGCAATATAGCCAACTGTCAACAGTAGAAGCAGTATATAAAAGCGCAAAGAATGTTTTAACAACCCTGGACGACTGTCGGGCTGGGGGTATGACAGATTCTGGTTTAAGATGTTTTGGTTTGCGTAATTTATATTCAAGGTCGATCTAGTATTGGCCCATAACAATTGACAAACTTTCAGAAGTTAATACGGAAATACGGGAGTGATGTTTCCAAAAAATGAAATGCCCCTAAATTGAGTTAAGTGATGGATCGTATGTCATGGGAGGTAGGGAAATATAGGGATATTTTTGGAGGCGGCGATCGGAATCGAACCGATGAATAAAGGTTTTGCAGACCTCTGCCTTACCACTTGGCTACGCCGCCTTGAAATGAGAAGTAGGCAGTTTGCCGGGCGAAAGCGGCAGTCTGGAAAAGTTCTGCCTACTGCCAACCGCGAACTGCCTACTTAGGTAACAAAAACTGGAGCGGGAAACGAGACTCGAACTCGCGACTTCAACCTTGGCAAGGTTGCGCTCTACCAACTGAGCTATTCCCGCGTGGCAAACTTTGATTTTAGCGTTCAAAAATCAGTTGTCAAGCAAATGTGGGCACGATGGGGGTTCTCTGCGTATAACCATCACTTGCTTAGCTCTATATTTCTGATAAAGCCCCAATCGCCGCTGGGGCTTACCCTAATGCCACTTATCCGTTTGTTCGCAACGACCATATTGGCCGGATACCATAAAGGCATTAGCGGAAGCTCTTCCGAGATCTTAGCCCAGGCAGCTTGGTATTTTACTTTGGCAACTTCACGATCTATGGCATCGATCGCTTCTTGGATAAGCGTATCTACCTCTGGGTTTGAATATCTGCTCCTGTTACAGCAAGCAACGCCCGGACCTGGGATTCGACCAGTAGTAAACAGATCTTTCAAAAAAATCGGGTCTTGATTGCCGCCTATCCAAACGCCAGTGTTTAGCTGAAACTGCCCATTCCGCAATTGATCTCTTAATGTGCCAGGGTCAAGCGGTTCTATTTCAACATTTAAGCCGACTTCCTTAAGGTTATTCTGTATGGCTTGAACATAACTGTTGAATGCCGCATTTCCGGAAGAGAATTTGAATTTTATTGGCTCATTCTTGTATCCAGCTTCTGCCAGCAATTGCTTCGCCTTTGCGGGGTCGTAATTGTATTCAACCCCAGGAGTGTATGCCCAGGAGCTTTCAGGCAAGATCGAATTAGCCTTCTTGGCTTGTCCGGAGAGCAATTCCCGGATCAATTTATCGCGGTCGACCGCATAGCCGATAGCCTGCCGGACCTTAACCTTATCAAGCGGGGCAGAGCGTGTGTTAAGGCCGATGTATTGAATGTTCGATCCATCGAACTGCTCGATCTTGAGGTTCGCGTCTTGACCAAGGATGTTCAATGTGTCCGGCGGGAGGTTTGTTGGCATTGGCGCAATATCAACACCACCTGTTTGGAGTTCAGCCTGTAAGGAACTCGCATCTGTAACTGTCTTAACCAGGATCTTGGGGACTTTCGGCGAACCTTCGAAATAGTCAGCAAAAGCTTCCATTTCTACTGTGTTCTGTGAGGCGTCGAACCTAACAAACTTGAACGGTCCGGAGCCAATCGGAGTATCTTTCTGAGTTTCAGCAGTGCCTTCGGCAATTACTGGGATCGCAACCAAATTCGAAAGAAGCTGGTTCTTCAAGGATGGCCGAGCGACCGTGAAAACAACTGTCTTGGAATCGGGCGTTTCAATGGCCGTAGCGGGGCGCCGTCAAAAGCCCCGCCGAAATCAAGCCTGACGGTAAAGATGCCGTTGACAACGCTAACACCATTCTGTTGCTGCGTACCGAGAAGCATACCACCGCTCTGTGCATCAAATAGCGAGAAGTCAAAATCATAAACCGCATTTGCCACAACGGAGCCCTCCATTAGGCGTCCCTGATAAGTAAACTCCGTTGTCTGACCCAAACTGAAGATCGCGAATGACGCTATAAAAATAGGAATTATAATGATCTTGCTTATTTTATTTCGCTGCATAGTGTCTCCTTATTAGCCGTTGTAAACCCGCACCTCGTAAAAACAGGGTTCGCCTTCTTCGCTGCATCCTTCTGACAGAAGTAAATTTCGATAGAGCGGATGTTCGGTAAGCCTCCTCCGGATCCGCGCGATCTGAGTCTCTGTGGCAGAGCCGTTTCTCTCTATCGAAGCAGCAGCGGCCCATAGGCTTTCATACAGAAGCCGAGTGCCCACTGTTCGCGTTCCCAGGCGATCAAGCGGATAGTGTGTCCCCCTGAGATAAAGTGTGTTGGCGAGGTAGGCTGCAACCTCATCGTCCACGCATGCGATGGCGGTTCTCGTCGGGCCCAAGGTAAGATCGAATGATGCGTGAACCGCCTCGTGTACGACCGCGGACTTGTTGTATCTTCGATTTCGGATCGGCCGGAGGTTCAAGGCTCCGCCATTTTCCGGATCAGGGTCATATTCGCCGCCCCTTCCTCGAGCAAGCGGTTCGGAGGCTACCTGTATTCTGTTTGCCTCGATCGCAGTGATCACTCTGCTGAAAGTTGTGCTGTTGACTGATATTGGAGTTTGGTAGATCGATAGAAAAGTGAAACCGAACCCCATTGCCTCCGCGCTCCGTAATATCTCTAAAACTTCGTCTCTTAGTGACATGGTTTTGTGTTCATTGATTGCAGTTGTCAATGACTCCTTTCGTTTGGTTTTCTCAATATCCAGATAAATTTTTACGATTTACTTCCATCGCTCGAGTGTTGACCTTATTGCATCAAGAGGTGATTCAAATTCATCCTTAACACCGACCTTGTACTGCGAGTTGATACAGCCTGTAAAACTACGGACTCTGGACAAAGCTATTGTTAAGATCAGTATTTTCATTTTTCCCTTTTTTTCATCTATGCCGCTCAGCAACCGCATTCGCCGGCTGCCTTTATTGATTGAGAAGCTGCTCCTTTCCTCACGGTGATCGTTACGTTGTATTTCGTCCACTCGCAGCCTTCGTCGCGCGGCGGGCAAACCCGCGTCACCGTGTAATCTATGCGAACTGAGAAGCCCGGTCCGCTGTACTCCTCAAAATATCGGTCCCCGACCCTAACCCTACCGCTTGTCTTCTCGGTTGACTTGATCAATTTCAGGCGGGTGTCTCTGCCGTTTATGTTCATCCAGCCGACGTTCGAACCAAGCTCTGAGACGAAGATAAATTTTGTAGAGTTTCGCTTACTCGCTTCGGCTGGCACCTGAAATGAGCAGGAGCAACCTTCGGCTCGATCAGAGTTCTTTAACTCGGCGATCTTTACCTGTCCGTGAACTGATGCGCCGACACAGAGAAGCAGTATCAGCGCGGTTGAAAGGCCCAAGTGTTTTAGGAATGTTTTATCTCTAGTTACCATCGCTTACCTCAAGTTTGAATGTCGGTCTATTTTTGATCACCCTGTTTCTAAATATCTTTTTCAGGTCGTGGGTCTCGGTCTTGTTGGGCATTACGCCAGGCCGGGGCGGTATTACGGTGTGTTTGTCAAGGCCGGGCATATCCCTCGGGTCGCCGCTGTCTCCCCATAGATAGTCGCTATAGACACCAAGAGTAATGTTGTCCCCTTCAAGCGTGAGCAACTCGGCCCATTTTCGGAAGAAGACCTCGCCGCGTTTCGGATCGACCACAGAGAAGTAAGATGCCCCCAGGCCGCCATCGCTCATTCTGACCAGTAACGGTGTTTCACCGCTGCTAAGTGTCACGGGCATCAGAGCGTCAACAATATAGTATTGCGACATGATCTTGCGCTTCTTTTCGGCCCTTGTCTCGTAGATCCACAGGGCATGGCCTTCGTCCTCAAAGCCGCCGGCACCTCCAAAGGCAGACCCCCTGGTCGAATAAACAACTTCTTTCCCTTCATTGATAATCCAGACGTTAACAACACCGTCTGCGACCTTTCGTTCCTCGCCTACAATGCGGAGATAGAGTGTTCCGCTGAATCCCGCAGATTCAATGCGAAACTCTATCGCCGGTGTCACGACGGGTTCCTGCGACAGACCGGCCATTGAACAGAACATCAACAAAAGCAGGAAGATCGAAAGTCTTTTCATAACTCAGTCTTCACTTCATCAGGCCTGTAAGAATAAACATTCCAACAGGGAATATGATCATGATCAGCCACCAAAGGCCCGATTCGAAATAGCGGTCCAGAAGCCAAAAGTAGAGCCACATCAATGCCATCGTGACCGGAGCGGCCAACACCTCAGCAAGGAAGTCCTCACTTATCGCCAGATTGAGTAAAAATGCCACTGCGGTATATGCCCCCGCAAGAACGATCGGCTTGTGGTAGTGGACACTCAGCTTTACGAAAGCGGCCAGTAGAATTATTCCAAGGATCATTCGTCCCTCGTCTAGCTATGTGAAATAAGGATGTGACGGATCGTCATTTTTGCTGCACACGTAAGCCGCATAGATTCCGATCACAGGCTCCCATAGTCATCTGAAAAATCGAAATCTTCAAGAGAATGGCTACGCGAGACCCGACTTCTATAGCGTTGAACCAATGGCCTCTCTTTGCCTCTCTGACGCTTTACCGTCACCTGTCCGGTGACCAAATTCGTTACGGTCTCAATTGATGTATCTGATCCTGTATCGAGCTCGAACTTCCGCAGACCGACCAGCTCCCACGACCCCTCGTTGAGCCCGAACGTGTAGTGAACCGCCTTTGCTGTTGCCAGTGTCTTAGTGTTGATCTGAACGATGAGGCGTGAGTTTTTGATCTCCATGCCTTCATACAAAACTAAGCCTTCCCTAAAAGGGGCCTCTTTTGACTTTTCTACACATCGAAAACCGGCAGGGCTTTCGCCAATAAGAACAAATAGTTGTAGGGTCTCTATGTTTAAGGTAATGCCAGTTTCCAGTTCCTCTTTCCTTTCGCGTTGAAGCAGCCCCACCCAGTCGGGAATCCTGTCGCGATCAAGATCGCCGCGCGCCTCGTCGACTAATTTACCGCCATCTGCTATCGGCGAACCGATAAAGTCATCTATAGATGTAAATTGCTCGCCGCGACAAACATTGTTTTCAACGGCGATCCCATGGAAAAGATCGTAATTTGCATCGATCAAAGGAGAGGCGACCAAATGCCCTGCAAACATCACTACTATCAGACACAGAACGGCACCATTTGGCATTGCCATTGAACAGCCTTCGCCGAATTCATAAGTTGTTCTCATCTTTGTTTCCTTGTAGTCTGTTAGCATTCAGTCTAACTTCGCTCCGACTATGGCGATCTGTTCACTGCCGGGCATATATTTGACGTTGAGTATCCGTCCGGGTTGAATGTTGGGCAGATGTGTCAGTGGTATATTCATCCTTTGGTTGGTCACAAAGCTCGGCATATTCGTCGGCCTGACCTCCAACGTGACATCAATGACCGGACTGTGATTGATCCTGACCCCGGTCTCGCTTAAGCGAAGGACCTCGGCCTCGGCGTCTAAGCCGTTAGCAATTATGCGCCTGGTCTTGATGCCGCCGACCACGTAAGAAGTAACGAAAAAGAATGCCGAACCTATGCCCGAAGCCACCGCCAAGACGATCCAAATACCGGTTCCGGCGAAGAAATCGTCGCTATCTGCCTGGGCTGACCCAAAGAGCGTTTCTGCGAGCGGCCCTCGGATCATGACCATCGCAAAAAAGATCCATACGAAGATAAAACAGATCTTCCCCAACATTTCGAACGGTCTCTTAGAACTCATTTCGATCCTCCGTTATACTCATTCCGATCCTTTGGTCGTCTCGATCTAGAGAGACCTGGTCGAAGAGCTCCAATTCCGATCGCATATTCGTGTCTTTCATTACTTTCTTGTTGCCAAGATCTACCTGAAACGTCCTTTTGTTTCCGTTTCATCTTTGTTAAGGGGCCATTAGATCTCTGTAAGAATTACCTCTATGCCGCCCACGATCTTCGCTTGACCGAAAACATCGCCCGGCCAGCAGAAATAAAGAAAGATAAATGCCGTAAGAACAGCTTTCCGAAAATATGGAATCTTATTCCTGCTCCGCATAGTTATAATCCCCCCTCGCCGCGGCACGGCTTGTCCGCCGAAACATCGGCAAATTCCCTTGCTTTCAGATTCTGATCTTTTCCGGGTTTGACGATATCGGTAATACAGGCGGTCGGGCCCGCGACCTTAATAACGACCAGAAACGATTCCGCTTTATCAAAGCGAGTCGGGTCCTCATAAGCATTGAAACGCACGATCAAGGCTCCTACGCTTTGGCTCTTGCCGTTAATTGTGACCCACTAAGGCCCCGCAAAACGCCGAAATACTCCAGATTCTCTTCAGGGGTCAGCCGCCAGTAGACATTGCGATTTCCTTCTAAAACAGCCCCAATTGACCGGAGGGCTTTAGGATCTCGGTGAGGGTCACGCCCGCTAATTTTTACCTGACCTGCATCTGGCACAATTAACCCGGCGATAATTTTAATGGTTGTCGTTTTACCAGCACCATTTGGCCCCAGAAACGCCAGCACTTCGCCTGCTGAAATCTGCAACGAAACATTCTGTACCGCTGCAACGTTTTTGCTCTGGGCACGATAAAATTTTTGGAGGTGAACCGCTTGCAAAACCTGCATAGAGACACAAAACACTTGTCTCTACAGTGTAACGAAAGTGTAATAAGAACCTCTAGTGTAGCGGGCAACTATCGCCAGCGTCGATCGGACGAAAGGGTGATCATTAATCTATGCTATTTAGCGCTATTTAGCACCTCATTGGCGCGGAAGTCTGCCTTGTAGTTTTAGGCATTGCTGAATTTAGGGATGATTTTGCCTCTCTTCCCAAAGTTGAAGCAACCAATCCCTTTTACGTTTCCGTGGATATAAACTCAATTTAGCTTATACTTTATATCCGACATATGCGATTGGTAATACTCTAACAGGTCGTTGAGGTAGTCCATCGTCGAGACAAGTTAGCCAACAACTCTCTAGCATACCGAAGCAATCCCTGTGGGTAATAACGTAGCAATAGATAGAAGGATTGGGCCGCTAATTGAGGCTGCTTTGTGAGCAAATAGAATTTGATGTCATAGACCATATGACGGCCATATATCTTGATCCAGTGCTGCTTGCCTTGACGATAGGCAGTCTGATACTGCGGATTCTGACGGAGGTGGGGCTGTTGTTTTTTCAAAACTTTCAGAGTAGAGGCCAAATGATGCGAAGGACGGGCCGTTGTCGAAGCACTGACATCATGGGTCCGGTAGGCTACAACCTCCTGATTGTGACAATGACCTGGAAACGCGGCTGCAACCCGCAGGTACATATCATAATCTTCTGCCACCGTCAGCGTCGTATCAAATTTTCCTACTGTTTCAAACACCGAGCGATGAAACAAATGACGAGCTGGTGGATGGACCGAATTGCCTTTGAGAATGTTGGGATAGATAGGCTGAGGGTAAGGGTGCTCTAGGACGGCACGATTGGAACCTTGAAGGCGCATTCCATTGATATCGATGTTTCTACAGACGCCAAACACAAAACCACAGTCAGGGTGCTGGCGAAATGCTGCGAGTCCAGCCTCTAGCGCGTTAGGCAGCAGGTAATCATCGTGGTCTAAAAAAACAATATATTCTCCACAACTGACCTGTAAACCATAGTTTCGAGCAGCAGATACACCTTGTCGAGATTGATAAATATATTTAACTTGCGGATAGCGAGCTACAATCGCTCTGGTTTGATCAGTTGAACCATCATCAACTACAATGATTTCTGTTGCCGCAATCGATTGGCCTAGTCCGCTTTCAATTGCTTCAGCTAAAAATCGTTCTGCGTTATAACAAGGAATGATTACCGATACAGTTTGCAAATTCACGTTAATGTACCCCGAAAAGTATCATCAATCTAAACATTTAGATACAAGCTCTAAGATCAAGTTACTTAAACCAGAACATTCTTTATCTAGAACAAACATTTACTCTGATCATAAAAAACTATGCATTCACAATTTAGTTTTCTGGAACCCTTTGGAACACACCTTATTGCGAATTCAGCTAATTACAGATCTAACGACAAACTCATTCAGAGCTAGGATTCAGCTAATTTACTAACGTAATTGATTCAGACGCACCCAGCGTTACAACTAGTGGAGCTAGTTCAATTTGACTGCATTTACTTGATCTAGAGCCTAATGATCTAGAACCTAATGATCTAGAGCCTAACCAGTATCGCACTCACAAGACCGTACAAGGCTTGCAGGTATGCTTCCAGTTTATCTTGGTGTTAGCATTTCTACTGAGGTTTTGACTCAATTTCATCACTACTTTACCAATAGATCTACGGAGGAAAGGCATGGCAGTACTACTCAATTCGATCAGCCTACCGTCTAAAGCGGTTGCAATTGGTCCCTGTAACTCTCTACAACTACGCTGAGTACCAATCCAGAACCGCAGCAGAATTGGCAAAAACTTTATAATTACCGCATAAGTACTGCCGTAATCACCGCTAGCAGCACCGAGTGCGTTGCACGGGTCTAGACCTAGGGTGAGCGTTACCTAGGCGGTAACCATCCGAGCCATTAGCAGAATAATTGGCACACTAATTGGCAGATTAACTAGCAGACTAATCGGCACACCAACCGACAGATTACAAAATCTGATTCAAATGAGCAAATCAAAAAGAGCAGCCCCATCTACTGGATGCAAGCACCAATATCGATGAGGCTGGAGACGCAGTTAGGAGGTATCTTGAATTCCACATTAACTGCAGAAAGCAAAAATGCCGTTCGTTTTAATAAGTTCTTAAGCTATGCCGAGAAAAACAAGAATTTTTTACTATATTTTGTTGTTTTTCTTACCAAATCATAGAGTTTTATTGAGGCGTACTGATTCTAATTCTATTCTTCGACCCGATAGCCGAGTTCAGACAATTGCAGTCGAGACTGCCGCCACTTGGGTTGCACTTTGACAAACAGTTCTAGATAGACCTTTCCCATCAGCAGCTTCTGAATTTGCTGACGGGCATTTGTGCCAATAGTTCGCATCATGCTGCCCTGTTTGCCAATTAAAATACCCTTTTGCGAATCGCGCTCGACATAGATGGTGGCTAGAATTCGGGTAATCTCCGGATCTTCTTCAACCCGGTCGATAATCACCGCAACTGAATGGGGCACTTCTTCACGAGTCAGCGCCAAGATCTGCTCTCGAATTAACTCACCTATGATGAACCGCTCTGGCTGATCGGTAATCAGGTCAGGCGGATAGTAGTAGGGACCAGCTTCGAGTCGGTCGATCAGACAAGTCTGTAGCTCTTCGAGACCATCCCCCGTCAGGGCAGAAAATTTAGCAACGGTCCAGCCATGGACTGCTGCGAGCTGCTGATAGGATTGATCGAGTTCGGACGTTTCTGTCGGCTGCTGGTCAATTTTATTGATGCCGAGGACAACGGGCACCGAAGCTTGGTTGAGCAAATTTGCAATATAGCGATCGCCTCCGCCCGCAGGCACGCTACCATCAACCACAAACAGCACCAAATCCACTGACCCAATTGCGTTTTGCGCATTACGCACCAGCACCACCCCCAACTCGTGCTGAGGTTTATGAATACCGGGTGTATCCACAAAAATAATTTGGGCTGTAGGCAGGGTGAGGATGCCCTGTAGACGATTGCGCGTCGTTTGGGCCACTGGAGAGGTGATCGCAATCTTCTGCCCTACTAATCGATTCATCAAAGTTGATTTACCAACATTGGGGCGTCCAATAATGGCAATGAAGCCTGACTTAAACCCCGCTGGTGCAGCAGGAATTAAGGAACCTAGCGTGACGAACGGAATAGAAGAACCGGAACTGGGATCATTGGAATCATTAGCATCAAATGTGCTCATATCATGCGGCCTCGGTAGGTTGCACTCAATGGGGATAGGTTGAACTGGTCCTGCCTTCTCAGGCTAGCCCAGCCCCGCTTAGATCGACAGCCCCAATCAATCAAGCCAAATCATAGATTGAAATGAATCGGTCGGTCGAAAAACTGCATTCTACGACATAACAGAACATTACAAAGTTTCTTTAAGCTAATTTGCTTTGTGGAAAACTCTTAAATTTCTGTGGAAAACCCTGGGGAAAGACTGGGGAAAACGACCGGTTTTGGGAGAAAAGATTCACTCTGTCTCCACACTTGTGCAAAACTAAATTCTCTTTCCACAGCTTTTTCACAGCCCCGCAAGCGCCAGAATCCAGGGATATCAATCATCACAGGATGTTTTCCACAGTTTCCACAGCCTCTACTACTGCTAGATCTCTTTAAAGCTATTTCAGGATATAAGAATTTGGTGATCGAGAATCGAGTTATGTTGTTCGGTTCGGTGATTCCTATTCTGTAGGCATAAAGTGAGGCATAAAGTGGCAAACCCCCCGTTGCTGTCAAAGAAATTAGCCCAAAAAATTGCATCTTTTGAAACCAGGGGTGCTACGATTACGCTTCGAGCTAACCCATGGTTAAAAAAATCGGTTACGATTAACGTCCAAATTCACAAAATTTCCGCTGTGGGCCAGTAACCACGCAGTCGGAAGCTGCACCAGAAACGACCCAGATCCATGAAACTCATCTGCAACCAAAGCGAACTGAACACCCACCTCTCCCTTGTAAGTCGAGTTGTGCCGTCTCGTCCTAGTCACCCAGTTTTAGCCAATGTGCTGTTGAGTGCTGATGCTGCAACACAGCAGATTAGCCTGACCGGATTTGACCTCAGTTTGGGTGTGCAAACCAGCTTTCCGGCTCAGGTTCAGCAAGAGGGCACCCTGACCCTACCTGCAAAGCTGCTGGGCCGCGATCTTCACCCCGACGCTTGCCCCTATCCTGGTAGCACCGGCTTCAAACATCGCCCGGGCATCTTCTATACCTTTGACGCCACCAGAAGCCTTTACTCCGAGTGCATTGCCGACCGTATGCCGCATCAGGGCAACATCGTGAACTGTTGCTCCGCCTTTGGCAAAACCGGTTGAGGTCTTTACGAAATCTGCTCCGGCATTTTTTGCGGCAATACAGGCTCTAACCTTTTCTTCATCGGTCAATAAAGCGGTTTCTATAATTACCTTGCAAAGAACGTCATTCTCGTGCGCCGCTTCTACAACAGCACGAATATCGTCTTCAACGGCGCAATCATCACCTGATTTAAGGGCACCAAGATTGATAACCATATCAACCTCTCGAGCGCCATTAAAGATGGAGCGCCGGGCCTCGAATGCTTTTACATCCGGAAGCGTCGCCCCTAGCGGGAAACCGATGACGGTACAGACCGGCACACCACTTCCCTTCAATTGTAGAGTTGCCTCTCTGACCCAGGCTGGGTTTACACATACAGATGCGAAACCAAATTCCCTAGCCTCATTGCAAAGTTGACGGATATCCTCGATAGAGGCATCCGGACGAAGAAGGGTGTGATCAATAAGGCTGGCCCAGTCGCGCGCGGTAGCTGTTTCACCGAGTACCGTGCCGATGCGAGACGCCCCGGCATCTACAATTCTCCTGACGTCTGTGTCACAAAACGACGGACACTCCACCTCGCCGCCAAGTCTGGCTACAATAAGATCGGTGATCCGTTCAACTATCTGGTCGTAATTCCCGTTGAACTCCATTTGACTTGAATACCTCTCTCAGAACTCGCGTTCTATCGAAACGATCTTGCCAACTCGGCGAAGATGTCGTTCCTCGCTTATATCGTGAGCAATAAAGGCTTCCACGATCGAAGCAGCTTCATCAAAGGATGTTATCGAACTACCAAGTGTCAAAACATTTGCCCCGTTGTGTTCCCTCGCATTTATGGCCAGTTTTACCGAGTAACAGGCCGCCGCCCTAACACCGTTGACCTTGTTCGCGGCCATCGCGCTTCCGATGCCCGCACCGTCTATCAATATTCCCGCGTCAGCGGAACTGCCGGCAATAGCCCTGCCAACAGCGAGGGCAATATCAGGATAATCCACCGGATCTGTTGAGTGTGTCCCAAAATCTCGAATGCTTATCCCAAGGTTTTCGATAAAGGGCTTCAGCTTTTCCTTGAGCTCGAATCCTCCGTGATCCGCTCCGATAGCGATCGTCTTTACCTTCGTGCCGACTATCCGTTCCTCTTTAATTATCAGTTCAATACCGCGTTCTAAAACAATATCACGAGCAAGCGGTGTAAATTTAGAATCTCGTTTTATTCGAAGCCGGGAACCATGATCGAGTCCTCGAAGATCGTCTTCCGTAATAAGCGACTTTGCCGATTCGTCGCGGTCAAATTCCCGTTCGTGTCTCTCCTTAAGGGAGTTTACGATTATATGTTCGGGGTCGGCATCCCGCTTCTCGGACGAGCTTTCAGGAAATCGCGACAGAACCTCCTGCACGAGCGCTTTTATCTTATCTCTTTGGATGGTTGAACTCATTAGATCGTATAGACATGTACGAACCCGCTTGTAAATTATAGACCCATTGACTAGTATTTCTAAAAATCGCCGACCAGATATTCACTTTTTATGGAAGCAATACAAACTCCGTCCAACGTTACAGAATTCACCGACCCATCGCTTGAGGTGCTTTTTTCCGCAGAGCAGATCCGCGAAAGGATCCGCGAGCTAGGACGAACGATCACATCGGATTATCAAGGGAAAGAATTAGTTCTGGTCGGCGTATTAAAGGGATCCTGCATCTTCATGGCAGACCTGATGCGGGAAATAGATCTGCCGCTTACGATAGATTTTATGTCAGTATCCAGCTATAAGGACGGGACAGTTTCAACAGGCGATGTGGAGATCCTGAAAGACCTAAGCAATCCGATACGGGGAAAACACGTGCTCGTTATCGAAGACATCGTCGATACCGGGCTAACTTTGACACGATTGCTTGAGATCCTCGGTTCTCGCGGAGCGGATTCCATCCGCCTCGCAAGCTTTCTTGATAAGCCGGAACCGAGGATAAAGAAAGAGCTTGTTATTGATTACACCGGTTTCGTTGTTCCGAACAGGTTTGTCGTCGGATACGGATTGGACGCCGCCGGACGCTACCGAAACCTGCCGTTCATTGCCGTACTCACATCCGCCGAGACTAAGACCTAGATCGTCGTCGCATTCTCACGAAGATGTCGGCTGGCCAATAAACCTCGCGTCAAAAAATACAGGCCCACCAAGTGAAATCCGAACCCAAAAAGGTCTCTTAGCCCGATCATCAGCATCGAATCGAGTACATATAGAAAGATCCCGATGACAAAGGCCAGATCGCTGCCGCGACGTGCAAAATAACCGAACAGAGCAAAGCCCGCTGCGATCAGCAAATTGACGATCAGCGCCGAAAGAGTCAAGGGTGGCACGACCCCATCCGCTGTCAATGCCCCGGAAGTACCATCTATCCATCTCGTTATCCCAAAAGCTGCCATTGAATTCGGTGTGTTGAAATAAAAGACGATCAGCGAGTTCACGGCGGACGCCAATGCAAGCCAGTAGAACCAGTGCGCACCCGCATTTCGGGCCTGGCGCGGCGAATACTGGATGGTCTGTTGTTCAATGTGCTCCATTTCTAAGCCTCCCGATCAGATTGATTGAACTTGCGCGCAACGATAATAACATAGCTTTTCACCGTCCAGAGCAAATTTTGCAAATGTGTGTGAGCAATTGACGAGAACTAAATATTTAGCTAGAATTTAGGTTTTTCGGCTGCGTAGAGTAATAGCCGGTCGAAAAGGAGAGCTGAACACAAATGAGTTACGCGATCATAAAAACCGGTGGAAAGCAATTTCCAGTTCAGGAAGGACAGACGGTTCGTGTGCCTTCGCTGAAGTCTGATGAGGGCAGCAGCCTTGAGATAGATGCGCTGGTAATGGGCGAAGGAGCCAAAGCCAAGATCGGAGGCGGAAAGGTTTCCGCAACGGTCATCGGTCACGGACGTGGCGATAAGATAATCGTATTCAAGAAGAAGCGTCGCAAACAATACAAGCGGAAGCAGGGACATCGTCAAGGATTTACAGAGATAAGAATCGAAAAGATCTAGTCTCGAAATAGGAGTTAATATGGCTCATAAGAAAGGTGTAGGTTCATCAAGGAACGGGCGGGATTCGAACGCCCAACGGCTCGGCCTCAAAAAGTTTGGCGGACAAAAAGTATTGGGCGGCAACATTCTTGCCAGACAGCGCGGAACCAAGTGGAAGCCCGGCAAGAATGTAGGGCGTGGGAAAGACGATACGCTCTTTTCCTTGATCGATGGTGTGGTCAAATTTGAGGATAAGGGACGTAAAGGAAAATTCATCAGCGTTTATGCTGAAGGTTCAACTGAATTAACGGCTACAACAGCCTAACTTTACAATTTCCAGATTCGTAACTTTAAGGGTAAATAGCCAAACCGGCTATTTACCCTTTTGATCGTTTGCTGGGAAAAATTTTTGTTTTCGATTTTTTTTCAGAATGCTATAAATGAGTTTTCCACAAGGGTTGTCATTGGACCCGACGCGACTGCCTCCGTTTTGGCTAAGCATTCTAGCTAGTGCCAAAAATATCCACAGTTTTATCCACAGAATATCTCGAAAGTTTTCCACAATTAGTCTTCCGATGCTGATAGGAGAGCAGCTATTTCTTAAAGTATTTTCTACTTGACTTAACAAAAATCGGGTGTATTATCGCTACATAGTCGAAATTGCTTACGGGCGTTTTGACCGATTCAAGGAAGTGGGATGGATGCGGTGACGCTTTATCCGGCTGCGACAGACGCGGAGATCAGTTGCGTGCGACGCCTTGGATCGAAGCCGAAAGGCTTGCTAGGGTAACCCCGGTTACCTGAGTTGTTCGGATAAAAACGGACAACGCCTTCGAGAAATGATCAGCTCGAAAGGTGCTTAGTCGCTCGCGTCTTCGGATGCTGAGCCTCGTTGCCGGGAACGTAACCGGCGGTGGAGGAAAAGCCACCAATCAAAAACCTAATGGCACCGTGCATTGACTTGCAGCGAAAAGCTTCGGTTTTTCGGGTGCTGACCGGAGTAGGGAGCCCCCCGCAGGGCCGCTTCGGGATAAAAAATAAGCGGTTCGAACGTGTACATGCGAGAGCCGCACCTCATTCTGAACATTTCGATGTTCATAATGAAATTCAAAGGCGTCGTTTTGAGCGATCAAGACGACGCTTTTGTATTTTGTTTCCCTTATTTCTAATCGATAGCTACCTAAATCGCTTTTGCCAATAGTCGCCCGCCGAAATAGAATTCTAAAGCAGGCAATGTTTTTAGATCGCGTAAAGATCCGGGTCAAAGCAGGTGACGGTGGGAATGGCGTAACCGCGTTCCGTCGTGAGAAATTCGTTCCGAGAGGTGGGCCACAAAGTTTTTCAGCATATAGCCATCGTTGCTTGCTGCTTCGATCACCAAACTGTGTTCGTTTAAGTTTCTGGTTTGGATCAGAGATTGGGCACTGGCACCAAAGTGTTGCAGCAGGGATTTCGAAACCGAAGAGAAATAGGGATAATCCCGACAAAACAGAATCTCTGGAGGCACGATTTCAGTAATCTGAACCAGCCCACAGTTGGGGCAAAAGGCCAGATCAAGCGGCGCAAAAATTTCTGGCTGCGACAGTTGTTCTTCTGTCAGCAGGGCGTCTGCGAGCGGTGTCGTTCCAAACGAAAGAATCAGATCCAGATGCGGGTTGCGACAAGAATGACAGGCAATTTTTGAATCGTGCATGATGATGCGTATCCTCTTTGTTAATCGGCAACAGAACGCCAGCGTAGGGTAGGGTCAATTTGGCCGCTGTTGAGCAATTCCTGAATATGAGTAATGCGGCGGTAGCGAGGCCCCTCAAACTCATCGAGAGATAAACCTACTTTGCAAAAGGCTTGATATAGCTCTTGCGCACCTCGACGAGCATCCCATTCAGGCTTAAACTCAGGCACCATCCGGAGGATTTTGCGACAATCAACTCGGTAACAGCGCTTATCAGGTCCAGCATCCTTCGCGTATTCAATTTCACATCCTGGTACCGTTTCCTTAACGATTTCGGCAATCTCTCGAATTCGGTAATTGTCTTCGTTGTGTCCAACATTGAAGGCTTGATTATGAATTGCCTCACGCGGAGCCTGGATCACGGCAATGAATGCTCTGGCAATATCGGCAATGTGAACGATTGGACGCCAGGGAGTCCCATCACTTTTGATATAGACTTTGCCCGTCGTGAATGCCCAAGCCGTCAGGTTATTCAAGACCAGATCAAATCGAATCCGAGGAGAAACTCCATAGGCAGTCGCATTGCGTAGAAAAGTAGGACTGAACTGATCATCTGCCAGCTTAGCAACATCTAACTCGGTCCGCACTTTGGAGAGACCGTAGGGCGTGACAGGATTAAACTCCGACTCTTCGGTTAACCAATCTTCACCGCCTGCTCCGTAGTTACTGCAGGACGAAGAAAACACATAGCGAGTTACCCCAGCGGCTTTCGCTAGTTCAGCCAGTCGGACTGAAGCCAAGTGGTTGATCTGAGCTGTCAGATCGGGATTGAGATCGCCCAAGGGGTCGTTCGATAACCCAGCCAGATGCAGCACGGCATCAAATCCCACCAAGTCGGCCTGCTCTACATCTCGCAGATCCTTGTGAATTTCTGGTACTGGATAGATGCCCTCACCAAAGGTACTACCTCGATAGAGATCGGTGTCGAGTCCAACCACCTCATGCCCCTGAGCCAACAGCATGGGCACCATGAGAGTTCCGATGTAGCCCTTGTGCCCCGTTACCAATACTCGCATCCATTTCCTCCCAAATTTTCCAAGGTGCGTTCCCACTCGCCCAGAGGCTTTCCAGCCGCCGTTTATCGCGCAAAGTATCCATACATTGCCAAAAGCCGGTGTAGCGATAGGCCATCAGCTGTCCGTCTTTTGCTAGCTGTTCCAGCGGCTCTTTCTCCCACTGGGTGTTGTCGCCTTCGATGTAGTCGAACACTCCTGGTTCGAGAACAAAGAAAGCGCCATTGATCCAGCCTTCAAGGGTCTGGGGTTTTTCTGAAAACTCTGTTACCTGATCACCGTCCAGTTCTAAGTGTCCAAAGCGAGCAGGTGGGTGAACGGCTGTTAGGGTAGCGAGTTTACCATGGGACCGATGGAATGCCAACAACTCCTGCAAGTTCAAATTAGAAACCCCGTCTCCCCAGGTCAACATAAAGGTTTCGTTGTTGACGTAGGGTGCTAGTCGCTTGATTCTCCCTCCGGTGTTGCTATACAGTCCTGTATCAATTAAATCAACGGTCCAGTTTGGCTTGTAGCCACCGTGCATTTTGACCGTACCATCTTGCATACTTACAGTCAAATTACTATTTAATGAGCAGTAATCGACCATGTATTTTTTGATAATTTCTGATTTGTAACCTAAGGCAATCAAAAAATCTTTGAAGCCGTAATAGGAATAATGCATCATTATGTGCCAAAGGATGGGCTTTCCACCAATCTCTACCATTGGTTTTGGCTTCTCCACGGTTTCTTCAGATAGGCGTGTGCCAAGTCCGCCTGCAAGTATTGCAACTTTCATAAATTAATCTACCTCCGAGTCAATATTGCAGCAATTGATCGCTGCTGCATGTCAACAAACAAATGATCAGCCAATTTTTCATCGTTCTAAGCCCCTGCCAGATGCTTCTAGAACCAGTTTTCGCAAAACGATCAGGCACTAGGCTAAAAGCCTAGAGCAGCCGCCCTAATTAGCAAAGCTAACCTAATCATTTGAACTAGGGCTGCTTTACCTATTAGCCCAATGGCTAATTTATGACAGAGCACATATGTGGCCGATTAGGTGATCGTCTGAAGGGCGAGTTAATACAACTCAAGTTAACACAACTCATAATTCTCATAATTCTCATAACAATCACTGATTGTGCAAATACAACGTATCGACACGCCAATCAAGTTATTGGGAAGCTAACAGTAAAATCTTGGAAAAAATCAGAACGAACAGAATCGAATCTTATAGAGCTGAAGAGCGCTAAAAACTTGCGATCTGAAGATTAATTTTCAAGCTAAGAATAGTTTGAACAATCAATGCTAAAGCTAAGCTCAATCAGGAGTAGAGAATTAGTCCATCAACCTGAAACAGCACGATTTAGTATGGCGGAAATTGATATGACGGACCGAGATCTATTGAACGAACTCTATTGAACGAACTCATTGTACAAAAATCACAATCAACAGGTGAATCTAACTCGGAATCAGCAGGCACAATGAATGGAACGTTGTTTACCGCTAACTGACTAACGACTGCAGTAAGTCTAAAAGACCTATGCAACTATTCCCTTACTCCTACTTTGACTAATGCGGAATGAATCTAGTTTATCGTAACAGCTAGTACATGAAAAGGTGCTGCAATGCTAAATTCTCGTAAACACAATGAATGTCAGCATAGGTTGCTGAACACGAACCCAGTAAACAGATTGGAGAGAGCCTTTTTGAAGCATGGGCACCACCTTTGCTGTTGATATTGTTTACATTACCACTCGTTTATACAACTCGTATAACAGCTTATAAATTGGACTTGAGTTGAGATGCTGGTAAGTTATCACTGCACTAGGGGCAGTACAAGGTATACGACTCAACTTATTGCGATTTTCATATTAGAATGATTCTGCTTGATAAATTCTTTATGAAGTAATTTAGGCACATGAGTAGTAATACGGTTCGTTAACTGTGTGCTCTATGTGATTTATAAAACACTAGTCCGGACAGTTTTTGAGGCAAGACGTAGACAAACTGGTATTGTTCAGGGGTGTAGTTAATCCAACGGTTCTGAAATGTCATCGCATCATGGAGCACCATCAGAACCTCCGTGAGTGGTTCGCTAGGGGCCTGGTCAAAGAGATTCTGCATGGTTCGGAGCAGACTATCCGCATAAACAGCCGAAGGAGACCCATCATGGAGCCATTGCATGCGACGGAGATCGGGCAGAAGTTGCTCGGCAATTTGTCCCCAGTGGATTTGCTGGGCTTCAGCTTCAGGCTTCAGCTTTTGCTGTAAAGCTTTGATGTAGGCCAGCACTTCCTCCTGGTTCTTAAAAGGCAGTTCACGCAGGTTGTCTAGAACGGCTTGTTCGATGTTCATGGCGATAGCTCAGTGGTGCGATCCTGCTCTCTGATCTTAACCCTTAGTTAAAAAACATCATTCTAGGGATCTCGACCTGGCGTGAGAGTATCGGTGAGGAAGTCATAGTTTGGATCTACGCGATCGTCCCACTCTGGAATGTAATATTGCATTCCCAAGTGAACATTAGGTGCTGGCGGGCAGGGAGGAATGGCTAAATAGTCCTCTGCTGAGGGCTTAATGACTTGTTTAGACGCCTTTTTAGTCGGAGGGATAGACAACCCCAATGTCAACTCTAGCTGGGTTTCCTGCTGGTCGATCACTTCTTGAAAGACGGTCGGCTCCTCATAAACCGCTTTTAATAATTCAGCGTCCTTGCAGACTGCTTCTGCAAATCGTTTGAACAGAAACCCCTTTAACCCAACCAATCCATAGCGATAACGTTTTGCATCAGCATTTGATAGCGGCAATATAATTGCTCCAGCAGTGGTAGAAAAATCAGCTAATTCAGCTTCCCGTTGGCGTAGGCGATCGGCATCCTTAAAGTCTGCCAAGACCAATTGATTCTCGGGTTTAGACTGCTTCTCCCCAGTGCAGGACGTAATAACTAAGACACGGGGATAAGACATTGGGCTTCCTGCTCATACAACTTACGACCTACTAACGTTGCCAGATCAGGTCTACCCGAGTCAATTAAAGCCTTATCTCGAATCCGGCATGAGCGCAATGACCGTATCACCAAGCTCAGATCTGCGCCCCTCGACAGGGATCAATGCCGCTTCCTGATTAAGCCTGTTTGCGATAAGGTCTTCGATCTCAGAATCTTCTACCGGCCTTACCCGCCGAACAAGCTCTATGTTCTTATACTTCGGTTTTGGAACATCCGGCATTACTTCAATGTGAGCGTGAAGATTTATAGGTTCCGAACCATTTACCTTCAAGTTCTCCACATTATCAATATGAAGATGTGGTTCTGCGAGCGGATGAAGTTTGTGCTCCTGTATAGCGGCCGTTACCTTCTCCGGAAGCAACAGCTGAAGAACCTCATTCTTTATCTCGTCCTTATAGCGGACGCGGATCACGTCAAGCGGAGCAAACCCCTTCCGAAATCCGGGCACATTTGCTCCCTTCGCGTAACGCTGACTTACCTTTTCGTAGGCGTCTTTTAATTCAGCACCAGGTATCTCAATTACCAGCTCTTTTCTGGTCGGTGTTATGTCTTTAAGTTCGGTTTTCATTTACTAAAAAGAGAATAGCGCGTCGATCAATGGTTGTCAGTTGGGGTCATCCGGTTTCCGACAAAGATAGCTTACATTCGGTGCGAGCCGAAGAAAATGATCGGCCTGATCTGTCAACGCCTGACAAACCTTGGCCGACCGCTTTCGGATCAAATTCTTTGGTGCCGAGGGCGAGACTCGAACTCGCACGTCTTTCAACGCCAGATCCTAAGTCTGGTGCGTCTGCCAATTTCGCCACCTCGGCTTAACGTTTTTAAATTCTGGAGCCTGCTTGTTCGATTGTCAAACACAATGCAGCTGCCGGACATCTTCGCCACCGCTTACACATTCGCGCCACCGTGTTGTTCGAAAAAGCTACTTGTTCAAATATTTTTTCTCGTATTCATCCCAGCTTAGGTCAAAATCGCGGTCGCCCAGTTCGGTCCGGGCTGAGCCTGCTCCAACGTATTTGTCCTCTGCTTTTCGAAACAGTCTATACGCGCCGTAACCGATGCCGCCGATAACTGCGATCCATAAACCGTACCAAAGCAAAGACGTTACAATGCCGAGCAACCAAAAGAACAACATCACGCCCAATATTATCCCCAATATTGCCAGAATTATTTTGATAATGTTCATCACCAAAAAACCTCCGTTAGCAGTATTATACGATGCATTGTGAGATCTGTTCCGACTATCGATCTTTATAGAACTCATGAGCAGCTATAGAATAAGCTTTGCCAAATGCAGTTCTAGCTTTTAGTTATTTAGTTATTCCGGAACAGACGGCGCGGAATGGGTTAATGCAGGTCTTTGTTCTATAATCGAGCTTCCACATTTGGCAGACGAAGTCGGCCCGAAAAGTCTCAGTAAATAGAAATGAGCGGCATTCCACTTACCATATTGGCAGAAAAACTAAACGCCTCGTTGTTCGGCAAGAGCGATGGCGATGTAACCAATGTAACGCACGATTCAAGGCAGGCCAGTGAAGGCACCATTTTTGTCGCGATAAAGGGCTCCACAGTTGACGGGCATCGCTTTGTGGGAGACGTAATGAGGCGCGGCGCAGCCGGGGTAATCTCCGAATTTGAGGCTCCCGATGCATTCGACGGAGCTTGGCTGCAGGTCGCGAATGCCCGTGTTGCGTTGGCAAAGGCAGCTTCCCTGGTCAATGATGATCCTTCGCATAAGCTTGACCTGATCGGCATTACGGGGACCAACGGCAAGACAACTACTACGTATCTTTGCTATGCCTTGGCAGAAGCTGAGGGCATTAAACCCGCAATGCTTACAACGGTCGAATATCGTATTGGCGACCGCACCGAAGAAGCGGTCCGGACAACCCCTGAAGCGAGCGACACCAACAGATTTCTCAAACAAGCAGTTGAGGAAGGCTGCGGCTTCGCGGCAATGGAAGCCTCATCGCAGGCCATCGATCTGCACCGCTGCGATTGGCTTCGGTTTCGTGTTGCCATTTTCACGAACCTTAGCCGCGATCATCTGGATTACCATCTGACGATGGAAAACTATTTCGACGCGAAGAAGAAACTCTTCGACGGACGTTTGGGTGAGAGACCCGGTTCGTGCGTGGTGAACATTGATGACGATTGGGGGATAAGATTGGCCGATGAATTAAGAGCGAATGGCCAAAAGGTAATGACCTTCTCGCAGAACTTGGACAAGAATGCCGACCTTTCAGGTGACGATATAAACGTCTCGTTATTGCAAGGGACCTCTTTTTTATTGAAAACACCGATCGGAGAACGAAAGATCACATCTCCGCTTGTCGGACGTCCGCACGTTTACAATATGCTTGCTGCGTCGGCCGCAGCCCTCGAACTCGGATATGGTCTCGACAGTATCGTTAAAGGTATCTCACGGTGCGTCGGGGCACCGGGGCGATTCGAACGAGTCTCACATCCGGGCAACTTCGCGGTGATCGTTGATTATGCCCATACGGATGATGCCCTTTTGAATACGTTGAAAACAGCAAAGGAATTAGCAACCGCAAGAATTATCACAGTCTTTGGCTGCGGCGGTGACCGGGACAAAACCAAGCGCGAGCCTATGGGCCGTATTGCCGGTGAATACAGCGACCTCGCCATCATCACCTCAGATAATCCGCGCACTGAAGACCCTCTAAAGATCATTTCTGAGATCGAGGTCGGAGTGAAAGCCTCAGGTGGTAATTACGTTGCGATATCCGATCGCCGAGAAGCCATCCGCCTTGCTATAAATGCCGCAGCCCCCAATGATGTTGTCATCATCGCCGGCAAAGGTCACGAAAATTATCAGATCATCGGAAATGATAAGTTTCACTTTGATGATCGGGAAGTGGCCTTAGAAGCAATTGAAGATCGGAAAGACAAGTGATCAGGTTTCCAAGGTGAAGGGATTAAAGTCGGTTTCGGTGTCGAAATAATCCTCATTCTCAGCTTTTTTCAAAAAACCAACGATCAGATATGTGAATGGTGTAGCTATGACTTCCCATAGAACCTTCAATATATAGTTCCCAACCATCACGCTGATCAATTGTTCGTTTGACCACGTTCCGAAGAATGCCACCGGATAGAAGATGAGCGTATCTGCAACCTCACCGCAGATGGTTGAACCTATGGTCCGCGTCCAAAGAAATCTGCCTGCGGTCAAAATCTTCATTTTTGCCATCACGAAGGAATTGACAAATTCCCCTGCCCAGAAGCCAAGTAATGAAGCTAACGCGATACGCGGCGTCTGCGTAAAGATTAACTCGATCGCCTGAACCTGTTCTGGCGACATCGTTCGAGCTATCGGAAGCTGCACAACGACCGTCGCCATTAACGAAGCAAAGATCAACGCCGCAAAACCTGCCCAGATCACCCTCCGCGACCGAGCATACCCGTAAACCTCGGTGAGGATATCACCAAAAAGATAGCTGATCGGAAAGAAAAGAACTCCCGCGCCGTAAATGTACTCGCCATAATACGGCAGATCGATTGTCGAGACCTTATGAACACCGATAAGATTTGAGCAAAGCAGCACGGTAACGAACGCCGCCATCAGAAGGTCATAGTATTTATAACGCCTTGCCTGCATCGCACGGATTTTAACAAACACAAAAGCGCAAAAAAACACGAGCCGGAGAATACCTCCCACAGCCCGTGTCATACTATATATAAAGATATTGGCTTTACCCAGGACCTATTGGATCTCGGCTACATGCTTCGTAAGACGGGATTTGTATCTGGCTGCCGTGTTCTTATGAAGGATGCCCTTGTTCACCATTTTATCGATGATAGAGACGGTTGGCGTGAGCAATTCGCTGCTTCCGGCTTTATCGTGCCCAGCGATGGCCGCCCGCAATTTCTTGATCTGCGTGCGCAGCCTGCTGCGATTGCTTCTATTTATCTCATTTCGTCGGGCGTTCTGCCTTATCCGCTTCTCTGCTGATTTATGATTTGCCATCTATAACTTTTGATCTGACTGAATAATTTGTCTTTATTCTTATGGAACAAACTTAGAATTGTATAATTTATGCCTGCTAGAAGTCAACCTTGGACAGCCCTCTGAGAGTGTATCCGTCGTTATCAGGAACAGAACATCTCTCTTACAAAAGTGCGGTTAATACTGGGATCTAATTTTTGCTGATCTGCACTTCACCCTCCGATAGTATGGTAATCTGATCGGTAATAGATCAGCGGCTCGCCATCCCGGATCCTTACCGATTCTACCTGACCAACGAAGATAGTGTGGTCGCCCCCAACATAACTTTCTTTTAGAGAGCACTCAATATTGACAAGGCAGTGTTCCAACAGCGGCACCCCATTTTCTGAGAGCGAGAATTCGGCGGCAGCAAGTTTGTCATCGGAGTTAGTTGCAAAATGTTCGGACAACCATGCCTGTTCCGTCGATAGTATGTTCACGCCAAATACGTTGCTTTCAAGAAACGCGTAGTGGCTGCCGGTGGCCGACTCAACCAATGCAGCCATCGTCAGGAAGAGAGCATTGCAGCATTATCGCGTCCGGCCTTAAAAGTTCATCGCGGTAGTCTGCGTAGCTCCACGGGCTGAGTCCGCACTCCGCTTGGAGTTGAATTATCTCCCTTATGTGCCCCGAGCCGACAGTTTTTACCGGAAATGCCTCCATTTAAGTTAAAAGAGGCTGTTGCTCCTCTTAGGATTGCGCAGGTAGATCGGAGAAAACGGCGACCGCAAACCCACGTTATCGCAGTGCAAGCCAATAAACTCTGCCATATTAATTCCTATATCGATCACTTTTGTTTGCAGGAGTTTTTCATTAAGAATCAATGCCATATCGGAATGTGCGGCAATTGATATCGACCGGTTCTGTCCGACGAATGTAACAAAGTCGTCAAGATTCATGACATTCCCTAACACATCGGCGGCCTCCTCGCCGTTGTTCGATCCGAATTTGAACGCTACCTCATTACGTCCCATCGGGACAGCGGAACATAGCGATTCACCATTATGACGCGATGCTATGATCGCATCCAGTACAGAAACGCCGATGATCTCAACGTCCTTGGCTTTGCCCAAGCCTAACGCGGTTGCGATGCCGATCCTAATACCTGTAAAACTTCCCGGTCCTCGCGAAACAGCGATCTTTTCGACCTCGTCTAGTTCCATCTGAGCTGAAGCCAAAAGCTGGCGGATCGAGGGTATGATCTTTTCGGCACGTGAAACATCTTCGGAGCCTGTACTTTTGGCTACTACATCCGTTCCGCGTAGGAGCGCAAGGCTTCCGCCGCGGATGGCGGTCTCGATCGCAAGAGTGATCTGATCCGGATTGTGTGTCTGCTGATCCAAGCTATCGTTTTCTGGTTGCGACGGTGAAGATGCGTCCCAGCGAAGGAGACGCCCGGTGCACCATATTCCGTAACTGTATCAGTCCGCGTGGGCAATCGTCTATCGAAGCCTCCATCTCAATGGTTGCCTGAATAGGGTTTGGCGGGATGCGTTTGCGTAACTGACGAATAAAGAGCTTTGGATCGCCGAGGCACGTTTGCAGAGGCTGAAGCCTTTCGCCGCGGGGCCATTCGCGTTCGAGCGTTGCTGTGATCCATTTTGGGATTTTCGATGCCTCATCGCGAAATGGGAGATCGCTGATATCTAATCCGAGATACTTGTGAGCTAAACCGATCGCACATATCACCCAGCCGCGACGCGTATCGCTTACAACATCAAGACATTTAGACCAGTCAAAGTCCGCCGGGCGATTCGCGACAGCGTAGTAGATGTCCCACAGCCTTTCCTTGTTTTCACCGCCGTCATTCAGCCAGTGTGTCGCAATGATGCGGAGATGATCTTCTGGGCACGGGACCTTAACCCGGACATTTTCGATCTCGACCGTGATCGCTCTAGATAAATGTTGCTTCCACGGAAGCGTGTCCAGATGACGGAATTCTGAGTGGAGGTCGATACCGTTAAGCGAGCTTTTCGCCCCTTTGCAAATCTCCTCGACCTTTTCAAAGTCATTGCTGCCAACCGCGATATCAATATCTGCATAGGTGCGTGGCGAATCCGCAGGGTAGGATCTGGCGGCCCCCCAACCTTTGAACATAATGAATTCGACATTGTGAGAATGCAGTTCGTCGGCAATGGATGCGATGCGGTGTTCCATCCGCTTCGCCATGAGCAGGTTCCATCGAAGATCGTCCGTCAATGTTCGCCCCATATCGATCCTCAGGAAACTTTATTACCGGAAGTATATGAATTTTAGGCAATGAATACACCCAAAGCAAAATCCAAAGGCGGCAGGAATTTTCTAACTCCCTGCCGCCACGTATCTTTCTAAAATTATCTTTTCAAGTTTTCAGTTACAAACCATATCCGGCAATGCTGGCGCACAAATAGCATCGGTATTACAACATACAGTCGAAGGACAGCCCCCCATTGAGGCACATTCACTGGAGCTTAAGCATTGACAAGACACGCTCGCCAAGGCGCTTGAAGGAGCACCGAGCGATGCAATGATCGGAAGGGCTATAACCGAAGCCAAACCTATTTTCTTTAGAACCTCGCGGCGTGTTTGGCCGCCAAAATCGGCTTTGATCTTTGTTTCAAGGAGGTCATTCTCATTCAGCTGATCGATCGCCAACCAGACCATTTCATCCGAGACCTTGCTTCCGGTCTGTGCCTCAAGGATCGCCGCTATATCAGAGATAGAATTAGTACCGGTACAAGACTGCCAAACTGTTGCGGCTGTTTTATTAAGGCAGTGGGCTTTGTTCGCGTCCAGATCATAAACCAGCACCTCGTCGGGGACTTCCTGGACAACCAGACCCGTCTTTCGAGCAGTTGGGAATTGCGAATTACTCATCTTTTCCTCCAATCACAGCTCAACACTATATTTGTTGAGCCAATTAAGTTTATACAAATAGTTAAGGTGAAACACTAAGCCGAGCTAATTATTGCACGTTTCTAAATGCAATTTCAATACTCTCAGCAATAAATTACTGTAAACAAAGGAATTCGCTAAGCTCAATGCCGCTTGGGGAACGCACCAGAACCCGACGAATTCGCTGGAAAGAGACGGTAATGATCGACCGCTACTTTCGCATGTTTGCTAAATGTCCTGCAAAACTAACATTTTTCGGGAGTTACGTCAAACATTTTTTTTCCACAACGTCCCAAATTTGGTTAAACAACGAATAAATGCCGCTTTCCTGATACCTGTCAAAACAATAGCCCCAATTCCTATCAGATCGCTGACCTGTAACGTTCTATTGCCGTATCGAGCGAGTATTCTGATTCTGCTGCTTGTCTGGCCCTCAAGCCCATTTCGGCATATTTGTCATGTTCAGAAACGATCTGCTGAATAGTGACGTAGAGTTCTTCAGGTTTTTGCGGAAAAACTGACCAACCCACGGCATTTTCTTTGACCACAAGGTCAATCTCCGATCCGGGCTCGGTTATCGCCAGTATAGGCTTTCCGGCCGCAAGGATGTTATAGGTCCGGCTTGGCATAGAAACCCCTTTCATATTGCTGACCAGCGAAACGATCGCTATATCACAGGCATTCAAAAACTCCTGCTGCTCGCTTCTGGGACGCGGGTCCAAAATCGTAACATTCTCCAAACCATTCGCCGCCACTTCCCTTTCCAGCCATTTTCGCTTCACACCGCTTCCCAGGAAAACAAAATGCGGTTTCTGTTGGCCTTCGTCCTGGAGTCTTTTCGCACATTCAATGAGGCTCTCCATATCGTTCGGATATCCCATATTCCCCGCATAAAGAAAGATCACTTTTTCTTGGATACCGAGTTCTTTGATCAGCGTGTTTTCCTCCCTTGGAGCCGGCGAGACTGTCTCCAGCTCCGCCCAGTTCGGGATGTAAACGATCGGGATATCGAGACCGTGAGTCTTGTGCCTCGTCATCTCTTCCATATCCCGGCCTACCACAATGATCTTTGCACAATGCTTGTAAAGCCAGCGGTTAGCGACGGAAGCGGTCTTAAAAAAAAGCGATTCGGGGCGCGTTTTGCGGGCGGCAACCAAGATCTCCGGATAGCTGTCGTGTATCAATAGAGTGTATCCGGCTCCTTTGATCAGCGACGCTATCGCAACAACGAAAGGCATTGTCGGCGGCGTCGTTACTACAAGCACTTTGTCTCCGCGTCGAAACCTGCGTAGTGCGGCGAAAAATACGCTCGCACCTAGCGTCAACATATTCACGACGCGCAATGGAATAACATTCTTATCAAATGTAGTGCCAAAAACACGAAAGATCTCCACGTTTTTGTGGAGTTCTCGCTTCGAAAAACGCATTCCGCGCTTCGAATATGTCGGCTGACCGCAAAGCACCTTAACATCAAGATCGCCGGCGAGTCCTTCCGCGATCCGTGTCAGATAATAGCCGGTTGAAGTGTCCTCCGGATAATAAAGCTCCGATACGACCCAAAGTCGTTTCCTTTTATTCTCTTGTTCGGACATCAAGAAAGCGGTTTAATTTAACGCGGCCCAGTTTGATATATTCGTGTCGTGTCTCCAAGATTTTAAGCTTTGATAGCGTCTATTTCAAACAGCTTTCAGATGCTCTATGAAGGTTTTATTCCCAGTTCAGGTTTTTTATCCATCGCAAGCCGGCGGTCCGGCAAATACCGTCTTTTGGCTAGCGAAACACCTGAAAGCAAATGGCTTCGAGCCAACCATCGTATCAACAGATATGGGCATCAATGGCACATCCCCCCTGAATGAATGGGTTGAAACCGAAGCCGGACGCACGATTTATGTCCAGACACGACAACAGTATTTTCCCCTTCGACAAACTTTCATCTCGTTACGGGAGCTTTACTCTGCGGACATAGTGCACCTTTCTTCCTTATTGTTCCCGACCGCGTTTATTACTGGCATATTTGCGAGACTTTTCGGGAAAAAGATAGCGTGGTCGCCGCAGGACGGTTGAGATCGACCCCAATAACGCAGCTGCCTGGTTCGAGATCGGTGTGGCCCAATACAACTCAGGAGATTATGCCGGGGCGCTCGCGAGTTACCAGAATGCTGTAAGGATAGATCCTGACAATCCGGTGGCTAATGCAAACCTTGCTAGTACTTTCCGCCAGTTGGAGCGGTTTGCCGAAGCCAATGCTGCATACCGAAAGGCGGAGCCGGGTAACGAGAAGAATCCTGATCTTTACAGCGAATGGGGTTTTTGTCTTGGCAAGACGAGCGAATGGGACAAGGCCGTGGCTCGATTGAACCAAGCTCGTGTACTCAGCCCGTCGGCAGTCGATAATACAAATTTAGGTTGGGCGTATTACAACGCTGCACGTCAGGATCAGGCCGCAGGCCGCGTAGCGGAGGCCAAGGAAAAGCTTGAACTCGCACGGCAATATCTTCAGACGGCGGTATCACTTGACCCAAAGCTTGACGCTGCCTATTTGAATCTGGGGTCAACGAATAATTCCCTTGGCGACCACGAAGCCGCAGTTGAAGCTCTAAATATTGCGTTAAGCCTAAGGCGCGACTGGGTCATCGCGATGAATCAGCTTGGTATTGGATATAAAGGGCTTAAAAACTTCGCCGCGGCGATAGATGTTTTGCGTCGAGTTACTACGCTTGATTCGCGAAATGTTTTCGGATTATACAGCCTAGGCGAGGTCTATCATCTTAGCGGCAACTCCAAGGAAGCTAAGAAGATACAAGCGCAGTTGAAGAAAATAGACCCTGCGTTCGCGAGCCGACTTGATGACGTTTTCAAGGGAAGGGCCGTTGTTGATGATGCAAAACGAAAGATCGAGAGCAAGGTTCCCAGAATACCGGGAAGGCCTTTCTAAACAGTATTTTTCACCCTAGCTATGGCGGTCTTCGGGCCGCCTTTTTTGTTCTGTCTGGCATTAGATTCGATCTGTGAAATCTGTATAATCGAGAGTTTAGAAAAATGCCGCGACGAACAGATATTCACAAGATCCTTATAATCGGTTCAGGTCCTATCGTTATCGGCCAGGCTTGCGAGTTCGATTATTCGGGGACGCAGGCCTGTCGAGCTTTAAAGCAGGAAGGCTTTGAGGTCGTACTTGTAAATTCTAATCCGGCAACGATAATGACGGATCCTGAGATAGCCGACAGAACCTATGTTGAACCGCTGACGCTTGAATCAGCTACTGCCATCATTGAAAAAGAACGTCCCGACGCATTATTGCCAACTGTCGGCGGACAGACAGGGTTAAATCTTTCGGTCGAGCTTTATGAGAAGGGAATTCTGGATAAAGTTGGGGTCAAATTGATCGGGGCGAATGTTGACGCGATAAAAATAGGCGAAGATCGCGAGCTGTTCAAAAATGCTATGGACGAGATCGGCGTGCCAAGCTGCAAAGGCGGGTTCGCTCATACTTGGGAAGAAGCTCAGAAGATCGTCGAAGAGACTGGCTACCCGGCCATAATTAGGCCGGCATTTACACTCGGCGGAACCGGCGGCGGAACCGCATATAATCCTGAAGAATTTGAAGAGATAGCAAAGGGCGGACTCGCTGCCTCGCCTGTGTCTCAGATACTCGTCGAAGAATCTATCCTCGGCTGGAAAGAATATGAGCTCGAGGTGATGCGCGACCTGAACGACAACGTTGTAATTATCTGCTCGATCGAGAATTTTGACCCGATGGGGGTACACACTGGCGATTCGATCACAGTTGCTCCGGCACAGACACTTTCGGACGTCGAATATCAGAATCTCCGAGATATGTCGATCAAATGTATTCGGAAGGTCGGTGTTGAGACCGGAGGATCGAATATCCAGTTCGCAGTAAATCCGGCCAACGGCGATGTGCGGATAATCGAAATGAATCCGCGGGTTTCGCGTTCATCCGCTCTTGCATCAAAGGCGACGGGATTTCCAATAGCGAAGATCGCAGCGAAACTTGCGGTAGGTTATACGCTCGACGAGATCCCGAATGACATTACGAAGAAAACCCCTGCTTCGTTTGAGCCCACTATCGACTACGTAGTAACAAAAATACCGAAATGGGCTTTTGAGAAGTTTCCTGGTGCAGAAGACGTACTTGGAACTCAGATGAAGTCAGTGGGCGAAGTTATGGCGATCGGGCGCACCTTCAAGGAGAGCTTGTTCAAGGGCCTCCGTTCGCTGGAGGCGGTTAAGCCGCTCAGATTGGTCGATGTTTCGAATGAAGAGCTTCAGCGAAAGCTCGCACGTCCGAATTCGCAGCGGTTTTCGTATCTAACGTACGCATTGCAGAATGGATATTCGATCGAAGAGATCCATCGCCTCACAATGATCGATCCGTGGTTCCTGGACCAACTCGCACAGGTTATGGAATTACAGAGATCATTGGATACAAAGGAGCTTAGGGATTATTCCTTAGACGAATTACGCTTGGCAAAAGAATTCGGGCTTTCGGATCGGCGACTTTCATTTATGACCGGGACCGATGAGGTCAGTATTCGTGAACATCGTAAAGCGGCAGATATAACGCCGGTTTACAAACGGGTTGATACCTGCGGCGCGGAATTCGAATCTTTCACGCCTTATCTTTATTCGACATACGAGGAAGAATGCGAATCTGAACCCACAGATCAGCGAAAAATAATGATCCTCGGCAGCGGGCCGAACCGGATCGGACAGGGAATTGAATTCGACTACTGTTGTTGTCACGCGAGCTTTGCTCTGCGCGACGCTGGTTTTGAGACGATAATGGTCAACTGCAACCCAGAGACCGTTTCGACTGATTACGATACCTCGGACCGGCTCTATTTTGAGCCACTTACGTTCGAGGACGTAATGAATATTGTTGATGTCGAACGGCCCGAAGGTGTGATCGTCCAGTTCGGCGGCCAAACGCCGCTGAATCTCGCCGACAAATTACATGCTGCGGGCGTTCCGATCATAGGAACCTCGCCGGATTCGATCGATCTTGCCGAGGATCGCAAACGCTTTTCGGCATTGCTAAAAGAACTCAACATCCCGCAGCCTGCAAATGGAACTGCAACCTCGGCGGAAGAGGCGAAAGCGATCGCCAACGAGATCGGCTATCCGGTCGTCGTGCGGCCGAGTTTTGTGCTTGGCGGGCGAGCGATGGCTATAGTCTATGATGAGGCTTCGCTGGATGAATATATGCGGACGGCGGTTGATTCCTCTCCGGAAAAGCCGATACTGGTGGATAAATTTCTTGAACGAGCGGCCGAGATCGACGTGGATGCGTTAGCTGACAGTACGTCGGTTGTCATTGCCGGAATTCAGGCCCATATCGAAGAAGCGGGAATTCATTCAGGCGATTCCTCGAGCGTTTTGCCGGCCCAACGCATAGCTCCGGAACTGCTCGAAACGATCCAGCATTACACCGTCTTGCTTGCTCGGGCGTTAAAGGTTACAGGCCTAATGAACATTCAGTTTGCTATCCAGAGCGACCGCGTTTATGTGCTTGAGGTCAATCCGCGGGCCTCGCGAACGGTGCCTTTCGTTGCGAAGGCCACAGGCGTGCCGATAGCAAAGATCGCCTCGCTTGTGATGGCCGGAAGCAAAACGCTGGCAGATTTTGCCTTGCCTGACGTGTTGCCGGTGCCGCAGGTCTTTGTAAAATCTCCGGTGTTCCCGTTCAAAAAGTTCGCCGGTGTCGATCCCATTCTTGGCCCGGAAATGCATTCGACCGGTGAGGTAATGGGCGTCGGTTCCACCTTTGGCGAAGCCTATGGCAAGGCAATGGAGGGTGCCGGCCTAATATTGCCGCTCACAGGCAAAGCATTTATTTCCGTAACAAATGCGGACAAAGGCCAGGCTGTTATCCTCGCCCGCCGATTGAACAAACTAGGCTTCGATCTTGTAGCGACACACGGCACGGCGATCCGCTTGCGTGAGGTCGGGCTTGAATGCGAGAGCGTGTTCAAGGTGAACGAGGGCCGTCCGAACATTGCCGACCTTATCAGACAGGGAGACATTGCCCTGATCATAAACACGCCTCTTGGGAAAACCTCTCGTTACGATGAACAGGCCATTCGCAAGGCTGCACTTCAGTTCAATGTTCCGTGTGTAACGACCATAACCGGAGCCGAGGCACTTGTTGAAGCAATTGCTACAAAGTCTTCTCAGGATCAAGTCGTCGTCCGAAGTCTTCAGGAGATACATGTTGGGCGGCACAAAAGCGCGGAACGAACCATCTGAACGTATCGGTTCATGCTTTCTTGACCAAATTCCTCAATTAAAATAACTTTACGTAAAGTTATTTACTGTCTATTATTTGCAAACAAACAATGGAAGAAACGCATGATCGCGAGATAATCGGCGGGCATCTGCTGGTGATCGGCGGCGCAGAAGATAAATACAACGAAAGGCGTATCGTACTCCTCTAGATCCGATCATGGTTTCCAGTCCTTCTGGCATGGTACGAATATCCTGTTCTAGAGCGGCAAGGACAATCGCTTGGGCAATCTCAGCTTCGGTGCGATCGAGTCCCATCAAGATGTTTTCTCTCAAGGAATCACTGAAGAGTTTGGGGACCTGAGGTGTGTAAGCACTGCGGGGCGGCAGGAAGAAATTTGCCGGATCGCCAATTCGCTGCCCGTTCCAATAGATTTCTCCGGCTTGCATGGGCAACAAACCCAACAGCACTCGCAGCAGTGTAGTCTTGCCAGAACCAACAGGGCCTGTAACCACTGTCAAACTACCTCGTGGAATGGTTAGATGAATGCCGCTGATACCACCTTCTGTATCTGGATAGCGATAAGTCAGATTAGAAACCGTCAGTGTTTGCAGGCAATCGTCAGTCCAACTCAAAGTACCATTTTTATGATTCCATCCGGGTTGCTCTACTGGCGGTAACCGAGGCTTGTGTCCTAGGAGATTAGGAAGATAAAGAGAAGTGTGAGCAACAAGGGGGGCAATCGCAGGTGGGTGAGAAGACGATCGGTCCTCAAGTTGGGTTGGCTCCTGTAATAATCTTGCCATGCGCTCAAATGACACTTCCGTTTGTTTTAGCATCGCCAGGAACTCACCTAAGTCGCTCAGAAAGTAGGTGAGAAAGGGAAGATAGTAGACAAATAGGGCAAAGTCACCTACGGTGAGCGGCTCTGCCTCTGCTTGGATTGATACAGCAGCCAGGAGCAGAATTAACCCTGTACCAAAACCCACTAGATTTTCAAACGTTGCATTCAAGATTGCAGTCAGAAGTTGATCATTAACCATGAGTTGCCGACGCCGATCGCCAATCTGATTAAAATAATCAAGCATCGTTTGTTCAGCTCCAGCAACCTTAATGGACTGCACCGCGCTGAACATTTCACCGATGAGACCCGTGACTTGTTCCGTGGCACGACGACTTGCTTGTCGATACCGTTTGATTCGCGCTCGTACTCGTCGAATAATCACCAAAATAACCACAAGAGGAATAAAAACAAGTACGGTAATTCTGGCGTTAACATTCCAGAGAATCACAAGGGTACCGAGCGCCAATAGTCCTGCTCCTATATTCTCCGAAATGGAAGCAATCGTGTCTTGAATGCGATCGGCATCATCACGAAAGTAACTAATGACTTCTCCTGGAGAAACTATGTTTTGCGAATTCCCATGCACAGTTAAAATATGGCATTAGAGCGATTGAGTAAAGACTCTAGAAGATTGCGCTGAAGCAGTGAACTCATGGTGAAACGATGTTGGGTTTTAGTCCAACGACCCGCGAAGATAACAATAATTTGTGCAGCATCGACAACAAGTAGTAGAACAATAATGGCCCATAACGAAAAATCAAGACGAGCATTACCTGCCAGTGTGTTGAAAAATTCTCGAATGATTAATCCAGGTACACCTGGTAAACTCATGATCAAGATCCAGAAGCAGCTATCAAAGAAGTAAAGCTTTGGGGTGTAGCAGATGAGCTGCCACAGAAGTTCCCAGAGTGATGGTTGAGCATGGGTCATTGGTTCATTGAACGCTAGATGGACAGTTTGAGACTAAAGGGGGAATGGCTACTTGGTTACACTAATTCTCAGCAATTGAGCAAAACGAGAGTTAGGGTTACTGGTGAGTGTTTGACGATCACCATATTCCACCATTTGACCATTTTCTAGAATCAAGATTTGATCGGCTCTGTTTAAGGCTTTCAGCCGGTGTGCAATGATTATTCCAGTGCGTTCTTCCAAGAGTTTGTCGATCGCGTGTTCAAGTAACGTTTCAGTGGTTGGATCAAGACGGGATGTGGCTTCATCGAGAATCACAAGTCCGGGATTTTTCAGGAACACTCGCGCAAAGGCAAGGAGTTGAGCTTGACCGGTAGAGAGACGCTCATGCGGAGAATGCTGGCTTCGGCTTGCTGTAAGCCTTCTAGCTCTTGGCGGATGCGTTCGATCGGTTGGTTGAGCAGGTTGGTGTAGTGAAAGATCAGGTAGGCAGTGCCAATGGTGATGGCGTTTTGGTTCCAGAGGTAAGCGACGGTGGCAAGGGCGATCGCATTGCCGATGCTAAATAGCCCGACTGATGCTGCCTAGAGAATGGTGCTGGCAAAGCGGGCTTGATGATATATGGGAAGCCAGCGTTGCAGAATTTGGTAGAAGCGACGCATGACATAGCTAACGGCACCATTGGCGCGAATATCCTCTGTAGCTGCGAGTCGCTCTCCTAGAAAGCCAAAGAACTCAGCGCTGGTTTGACGATAGGCAGCGTAGGGTGAAACGGCGTAGGAGTTGAGTCGCACCAGGATGACGAGGGCAATCAAGGCAAACAGCGTTAAGCCGAGTCCGGCTCGCCAGTCTTCGTAGAATAAAACAATCAAAATGCCGACTAGTAATAGCAGGTTTCCCAACAGGTAAATAGTGAATTGGGAGAAGAAGCGAGACAGGGTGGTGACATCGCCATCCACTCGTTCGATTAGCTCGCCAGGAGTATGAGCTTTATGGAACGATAAATCGAGGTAGAGGCAATGGGTGATTAAGTCCGATCGCAGGGCATTGGTGGCAGTCCAGGCGACGTTTTCGCTGAGGTAGGTCACAATCACGGCAAGGATTTGGGTGAGGAATGCCACTGCTATAAAAACCAGAGCGGCAATCAATAGAGCGGGCGAGGCACGTTGAGCAGAAGTGGTTTGGGCAACGGCGGTTTCAATGAAGTAACCCAAAATTTGCGGATTGAGGAGTTGTAAGCCAATGCTGCTGAGTAAGGTAATAGCACGCCACGCCACACGACCTTTTTGGGATTTGAGGTAATGCGCTAGCAGATCGCCATACTGTTTGACAGGAATATTCATGGCTGAGAGAGCATTTGCCAAATTGGAACAGGGCTACGTTTGCAGGATTTTCAAGCGAATCGAGTTTGTTTTAAGATTTCAGTTCTTCTAATTGCAGGATATAGAATAAAAGCCTGTAGCTCTTTGAATCACTCAACGCTTATGGCACCTCAGGTCTTAGCGCACCCATCGGCAGAACAGCGTGTAGTCTTAGATGGCGTAAGTTGGCAGCAGTATGAGATTTTGCTGGCAACCTTGGGCAATGACTTTCCAAATCTGCGCCTGAGTTATTTGGAAGGAGTCTTGGAAATTATGGCAACATCTCCAGAACATGAGGAGATTAAAAAGATGATTGGTATGCTCATGGAGGCATACTTCCAAGAAACTCGTACTCGATTTCATGCGATTGGTTCCGCAACGTCTCGTAAGGCGGCTAAGCAACGCGGACTGGAACCGGATGAATGTTATTGTCTGGAGCATAAAAAGGAGTTTCCTGATATTGCGATCGAAGTTGTTCTGAGTAGCGAAACGGTTGACAAGCTGGAGATTTACCGGGGCTTGCAGGTTGTTGAAGTATGGTTCTGGGAGAATGAAGCCTTTCAGATTTATCATTTACAGGCTGACCATTACGAACCAGTTGTAAGCAGTGAGTTGTTGTCCAATCTAGATATTGAGTTGCTTGCCAGCTATGTCAGACCTGAGCAGCAGTTTGATGCAGTCATGGAGTTCGTAATCTGATTCGTCAACAGCAGGAAAGTAAGTAAGCTGAATACGGGGCAGGAAGGGCAATGGTTTAACCTCGCTGCGCCTGATTAAGCTAATCTGAAGAAGTAGCTATGACATACCTATCAGTCCTCCTATGACACAAATACAGGTGATAAACAATGTCTCAATCGCGTTCAATTCTGCAAGCAGATCAGTCCTATACCTTTCGCTCTTACTTTGAGATGCCTTATGAGGCAGATGAAATCCTGGCAGAGTTTGGCTACCGATTAGAGCGATCGCGCTTGCTATTGCCCAAAACTGCGCGACCATTTGAGCGGCTGGCTGATTTACAACGACAAATTGAGGAGTCGCTTCTGTTAGTGAGTTTGAGTAGTGAAACCGCTCGACGAGAAACATTGGTTGCTCCTGTACTACTAGAGGTTGCCCGATATTGTCGGTGCCAGTTGCGGATTGAGTATCCCCTCGTTGTGAACAACTGGCTGAAAGGGAATCTGGACTATCTGTTATGGCTAGAGAATATTTTGCTGGTGGTTGAAGCCAAGAATGATGACCTCACCAGAGGATTTACCCAGCTTGCGGTTGAGATGATTGCTTTAGCAGAGGCAAAGAATCAGGATCATCTGTATGGTGCAGTAACAATCGGTGATGCTTGGCGATTTGGCATTTTGGACAGAACACAAAAAAGAATTACTCAAGATATTGCACTCTATCGAGTTCCAGATGATTTAGATACATTAGTGCGATCGCTAATTGGCATCATTGAGAATGTGAGTAGCTTGCTTGAAAAGCTCGGCTGAAAGTTCGCGGTGGTATTCGAACCTTTCCAGCAATTTCGGTGGAAGTGCGGCGTCCAGCGGAGAAGCTGCTCCTGCAGTACGAAAGATGATCCGCGAACCGGGTTCTGCTTTTTCGGCGATGGCGTTCCAGAGTTCAGTTATCTGAGCAGCGTTCATCCAGTCCTGTGCGTCAAGGAATACGAATTTGTTGAACGTGCCCGCAGGATTCCTGCATATCTCGTCAGTTGCAGACGTGACCTTTGTTGTCAGGTTTTGTGCATTTGTCCGAAGCGTTTCGAAATTCTCCTCTTTCAAGTATTCGGGTATTGCTTTCCGCTGTTTTGTATCATACTTTCGGGCGAAGGCCTGCCACGCAAAATAGTTCTCATCTATAGGAAAGTCACACGCAAGCCTTTCCGTGCGTTCGCGATAGATGTCAATAACCGTGCGGCCATCGGCCAGATCTTTCTTCAGTTCATCATATTGCTGCGGTGGGATTCCCAGGCCGAAAAGTGTTACGGGCAGTTTGCCAAGGAACTTTATCAGGAATGCATCAAAAAAAGGTTCGATGTACTTTTTGTAAAGCTCACGCTGTTCTTGAAGTGAGGACGCATTTAGAACTGCTTCCGGCCGACATCCAAAGGCACGGGCAAGACGATGAAAGAAGCGGAGAAAGTATCCGTTCCGCGAGTGTTCATACAGACCTGCACCGGTAAAAAAACTGATCCGGTCGCCATAAATCAGTCCGCCGCCGAAAGTATTCGATTCCCAAAACTCTCGCGTCTCGCGATCAAGGTGCGGAGCAATATAACGCAAATAATCTGTGCCGGTGTTCGCGCCTTTTCCTTTCCCAAAAAAATCGAAAAACTGCTTATAAGTGGGCAAATATTTCGCGGCGGCAAGTTTTAGGTTGAGAAGATAAATGTGATTCTTGTTCAGATCGACCGCGGTAACAGATCCGGGCGATCGGATCAGGTAATTCATCGCATTGCATCCGCCGGAAGAGATCGTAAGTATTCGCGATGCGTCATCGATCGTCAATGCCTCAATATCAACGCGTGGATCTTCCCATATCTGGTTGTAAACGAATGCATCGAACCAAACTGCAAAGAGCTTCTGAAGGATCCCGCGGCTCGAGACCGCCTTTTCATTTTGGACCGCTTTTAGGACAAGTTGTTCTGCCATCACATCGATTGTTTCGCGGAACTAAGACGGTTTCAACAAAACGGCCTTTGCCATTAACAGAGAGTTAAGCTTTATTCGTTGGTCATTACTTCGACCGGATCGATCGCGGAGGCCTTCCAAGCCGGGTAAAGTGCGCCGATCAGACTGCCGATAATGGCGATGGTAACCGCAGTGATGATCCAGCCCAAGCTGAATTCGAAGTGGAGCTCGAAGACGCGCCAAATGAGCTCCGAGGCGAGATACGCCGTGGCCACACCCAATATCACTCCCAAAGTTCCGATAAGAAATGCTTCGCCTTCGATCGCCCGGATTATAAAGGATTTGGATGCACCGAGCGATTTCAGGATGCCGATCTCTTTCCTTCGTTCCGTTACCGTCGTGTACATAGACAGGAGGACGAAAATGGTGCTGACAAATGCTCCAAGGCCCACAAGCACTCGTAAAAAAGTATTTAGCGCCGGAACTCGCTGTTGGGCATCGATAACGAGGTCTCGCGTTAGATTGACCTTGTTTCCCGGCAGGGCCTCATTAATGCGTGCGGCAACGGCTTCTGCGTCCTCATCATTCGCGATCTTTACTAGGATATAAGTACATCGGTCCGGTGCCTCAAGAGCTGATTGCAAAGCTGCCAAGGACATTTTGATCCGTGAACCCGATGGCGGAGAAAAAACGCCGACGATGGTATATTGACGGCCGCCGAAGAGGGTTATGGTATCTCCGAGCTTTGCATTGTCCTCGCGCATTTGGCGTTCGTCAAAAATGACCTCGCTCTCTGCCGAATGGCGGCGACCCTCGACGATCTTCATCTCATTCATCGCGGCGAACGGCTCCCAATCTACACCATCTATTTGCTGAAGCCCCCATCGGCCTCGTGTATCAGGCGTAACATATCTGCCTACAGGAACTGCCATTGCCACGCCCGGGATCTCCAAGAGCCGGGGAACATATCCGGTACTAACACTCATGTTAGAGCTATCCAGTCCCATAGCTCCTGAGCGCGTAAAGACGATCTCCGCCTTCCAGTTCGCGGCACGACGGGCCATATCATTCGTCATTCCTCTTGCAAGGCCAGTGAACAAGACTACAAGCACGACACCAAGTGCCACGCCGATAACGCTGATCAATGTCCGAAAAGGGCGAACTCGTAGATTTGCGACAATAAGATCAACCATCGATCAGTTGCGAATAATCAAAATCGCGTGCGGCCGCAGTATCGGTGAATAATTCGCGACGCTGTAGAAAATCTTCGTATATTTCATCATACGTCGCAAACAGTCTGTCTGTTGAATGCTCGCGTGTGTTTGCACGTGCGGTTGCAACCGCGGCTTCGGTGCGTCGTCTTCGTTCGACCTCATTCGACGCGGCTCCTTTGACGGCATCGGCGAAAGCTTTGGGGTTCGGGTCAACAAGCCAGCAATTCTCATCAGTAGCATAAGATAGAATGCCACCTGACCGTGGGGCGACGGTTGCAACGCCAGAGGCCATTGCTTCCAATGGGGCGATCCCAAAAGGTTCTTTCGGATTAGGATGGACAAAAACATCTGCATTCGCGTAAAGATCAGCAAGTCTTTCTTTGTCCAGATGGCCAAGCAGGACTATCTTGTACTTAGCGATTCTCTCTGCTTCTTGCTTGAGCCATTCGGCCTGCGGGCCATCACCTGCAATAAGTAGTCGAAAATCAAGGTCCGGGTCATCCGCAAGGATCTTCATCATTTCCGCGAGAAGTCCGATGTTCTTTTCCGGCGAGATCCGTCCGGCGTAAAGCAGCAATGTTGCATCCCTATTCGCGTCTGCTAATTCGATCATTTGAGCTCTAACATTATCTGATCTCCGATCGGGTGTGAATAGCTTTGCGTCAACCCCTCGCGGGCATACGCGTATGCGTTCACTAAGAGGGACACGCGGAGCCTTCAGCATCCGCCAGGTGCGGTTCAGCTTACTGCTATTCTTTTTGAGATATGGCTTGACCGAATCCAGGAACTCTTCGGCTGTGTAGGCAGAGTTAGCGATATGAAAATCAAAGCTCGGGAGCGTGTATTTGGCCATCACGCTGCGTGAAAGCCATTTCCCGAGACGCCCGCTAGAGAGGAACGAAGCAACATTGTCGTCCATCCGTTCGCACGAGAAGTGTATGAGCATCGGCCGCCCGAGACGTTTGAAATTGTTGGTGCGGATCATAGGGCCGAGTATGCTAAGCGTATATTTATCTGTAACTTCAATAACATCCGGCATCTCTTCAAGTAGAATTTTGCGGATCGGTGAATCCGTTACCATATATTGCCAGGGCATCATCACGCGATAACGCTTGTCGAAGATCGGCGAATGCCTCGCCGGTACGAAATACATTTTGGCAAATTCATTTACGTCTTCTACGCCTTCAACTTCGCCTGGGACGATAAGCCGAACATGTCTGCGGTGCCGTTCGGCGGCTGCCATCAGATTACGAAATGATGTGCTGATGCCGCCCGAGGTTTTGTGGTAGTAATTGGTTATATGGAGCGTTTTGAATTTTCTGGTCACGTCGGATCTATCTGCTGCGGCTGTGCTGGCTTTCGTAAACGATCGATGAAACAACGATGAGTATCACTAGAAGTATCATTCCGTCCACGCCCCAAAATTTAATGAGCGGTATTTCCTGCCCGTTGTTATATGTCCACGATGGCTTATTCGTTAATGCCCAAACGATTATTTGTGCGAAGATGCCAAATCCAAAGATCGCGATCAAGGCGCCAAGATGAGCACCACGTCGAAACATTGCAGAGATCTCATTTGGGATAAATGCGATAAAGTGGAATATGACCACCGGCAGGCGCGAGATGTCGCTGATCAATGATTTGCTTTCTGATTCTCCAACGATCATCACGCCGCGCCGCATCGCAAATAAGGTGAATAAGGCTGAAATTATTGATACAGAGATAGACCTTAGTATTGCCTCATCGGTTCGAGCCAGTGTGGATGTCAAATAGCCAAAGCCCAGTTGAAGAAGAAATTCGAATAAGTGGCTAATTAAAGGTACCAAGGCAAGCACCGTGAAGAGTGCCTTCCAAGCGGGTTCGACACGACGGAAAGATTGAATGAGGGCACCGCTCACACCTGCAAAAAAGAACCGAAATACAAATTGGACTGCCGCTGCCCCTATCGCCAACCGGAGAGTTTCTTTACCGATAAGATATGTTGCAAGAAAGATCGGAGATTGGAGTAAATATATGGAAGCAAATTCATTCTTGAATGACGCTATTTACCTGGCTGAGAATCCGGATGTAGCAAAAGCAGTCGCTGAAGGACAGTATGCCTCAGGGAGAGAAGAATATGAAGCAATCGGACAATATCAAGAACGCAATGGTGTCGTTTTTAGCGGTACAGAAGGCAACGATCGCATTCAGTCCTCTGGACAAAAATCGTCTGTGGTGGGTGTGAAGATTAAGACGGCAAAATCGACAGGCAGACTAATCACTATCGAAGCCGAAACCCTTGGCGTAGGCGAGTTGGATACGCTTCAAGGTTCACCCGGACGCAATATCTTTTACCTCGGGGACAATGCTACCGAAACGCCGCAGGATTTTTATCTAGGCAACGGCGATCAGGATTACGCGCTGATCCATTTCTTTGATCCAACCAGTGAAGATGCGATTTATCTAGCAGGCAGCCCTGAAGATTATCAGTTTGAAACCGTAGACAGCAATGTCCGGATCTCGAAAAACGGCGATCTGATTGCCATTGTAGAAGGCATTTCCAAACTCATCCCCGATGGGCTGTTCACAAACAAGGGAATTTTACTGTTTTCGCCCCAGAATGCCTACTATGCTCGCCGCAGTCAACCCTACTTCAACGAACCTGCGTATCTAGTTGCTAACCCCGATGTGAAAGAGTTGCTGGATGCTGGTGAGTATAGCTCTGGTTGGGATCACTTTATTCAAAAAGGTATCGATGAGGGGCGGCAAACTTTTTTCAATGGTGTAGTCGGTAATGATAGTTTTTTCTATCCATTGGGCAATGCAATTGTAACAGGAATGCCCATCACTGAATATGATCCAGCTACTGGTGCAATCAAAACAGCGACTACGGGAAGCGGCGACTATGACCATTACCACGGTGCCTTTGGTGTGAATCGTTTTCTGGTCGGAAACGCCGGAGTCGATTTCTATGTAGGGCAAGGCGAGCAAGATCATGCGCTGATTGGTGATTTTGATCCCAAACAAGACGAGCTGATTGTGGCTCAGGCAATTCAAAACTACAAATTTGAAATTTATGAGGAGGAGTTTGGAGGCGAAATTTATCCGCTGTTTCAGCTCTCGACCCAAGCTGGCGATGTGATTGCCCGCCTCGAAGATCCAGAGCTAGAATTGGTGCAGTTGCCCAGCGCCATTCCCGGCACCTATGCGCTTGTTTCTCCTGAAAATGAACGAATCCAGCAACTGCAAGCCTCTTTCTATGAACCCTATTACCTAGCTGCGAATCCAGATGTGGCGGCAGCAGTACAACAAGGAGAATACAAAACAGGCTTTGAGCAATACCTCAAGGTAGGACAGTTTGGTGAATCTGACCGAGAAATTGCTGGACTGTTCGCAGGTACCGATGGTAACGATACGGTAACTGGCTTCGGTAGCGAGTTTTTGCTGTTTGGAGTTGCGTTGACAGAAGTAGATGCCGAACAAGAAGCCTACAAAACCGGCAGTACCGGCAAAGGTGAAGTCGATATGCTGATTGGTGCACCCGGATCCACCATATTTAGCATTGGTAATGATCAGCTACTCAGCCCTGAGGCTGAACCCGGAGCCTTTTATGTCGGCAATGGTGACGCAGACTATGCGCTAATTCGTGGCTTTGATCCGCTAGAAGATGAGCTGTTTACCGGCGGCACGGCAGAAGATTATGTTTTCCGATCGGTAGATAATAATTTGAATATTTCCACCAGCAACGGTGATTTAGTAGCGGTAATTGAAGGCGGCGGTTCTCTAACGCTGAAGTCGTTTACAATTCCCGAGCGCCCCAACGGGTTAGTGTTGGTTGATGCCACCAATCCAATTTTGCAGCAGTTGGGTGGGTAGATAAACGCTATAAAAGAAGGCATTTGCCTCTACCACTGCGGATGGTAGATGATTGGATGTTCTACTATTGCCTAGATGCTCTTCTATCATCCGTAATGGTGCCAATGTTATTGAGCGAGAGAATCAATCAAGAACAAGTCGTTGCAACAGCCCAAACCTTGTGAGAGTTGAGCTACCGCTACCCGGCCAAGGATCTCGCTAAAATTGTGATCAATCTAAAATTGTGATCAATCGACTGGTTGAGCTTCCAAGTGGGCAGAGGTGGGCAAGGGGGTTTAGGTAAGGATTTCCATAATGGGCAAAATTTCCGCATCATTGGTTCCTTCATTTGCATAGGAATTTCAATTCACGCTAAAGGCTACAATCAAGCTGTCATACTGGATAGATCCAAGGAAAACCGATGGTTAAAGCTCCAGAATCCAGGCTCCTGATTCCACCGTTAGAAAATGGCGATCGCCTCTCGCGGTTTGAGTTTGAGCGGCGCTATGAAGCTATGCCGCATTTGAAAAAAGCTGAACTGGTTGAGGGAGTGGTTTATATGGCATCGCCGCTGAGAATCAAAAGTCATGGGGAACCGCATGGTTTTTTAGCCACTTGGCTGGGCACTTACCAAGCGTTCACCCCAAGGGTCGTGGTGGGCATTGAACCCACGGTGCGGCTAGATCTGGAAAATGAACCTCAACCCGATGCCGTGTTGCTGGTGCCAGGGAGACAGGCAACGATTGGCGCAGATGACTACATTGAAGGAGCACCGGAACTGGTAGTGGAAGTAGCGGCGAGTAGTGCGGCGATTGATTTACACGATAAAAAACGCGCTTATCGTCGCAATCAGGTGCAAGAATACCTGGTTTGGCGAACATTGGATTGCCAGTTAGATTGGTTTATGCTAAAAGCGGATGATTATGTGGCTCAACAGTCTGATGAACAAGGCATTGTTCGGAGTCAGATATTTCCAGGTTTATGGTTAGCCGTGTCTGCCTTGTTAGCGGGAGAGATGGCAACGGTGTTATCGGTGTTGCAACAGGGCTTAAATTCTCCGGAGCATCAAGCGTTTGTGCAGCAGTTGAGCCAGGAGCAAGAGTAAGAACACAGGAAGTTAATCCTACCCCCCAGCATATTGAAAATCGCAGCCGATGCATCTAAGCGTTACGACAACTGCTGCACTGTTCCTATCGCTGCACTGTCCCTATCAAGGCATTACCCCGGTTTTGCTGAAGCAGTTGACTTTTATAGTCGTCCTAGTCAACGAAAACCTTTCCCAGAGCCATACTGCACCGTTCTAAATTCCACCTGGTTGGCATAGGGATGATAGAGCGTATAGGTTGCCTGTCCAGGCACTCGTCCGACATTGCCCACCCCAATCACCTGCCGCGGTTTAACGAGTGTCGCTTGCGGTGGGGCTGTGTGATCTAAGGTTGTGACGCTGGATGTAACGCTACCCTGCTGGATCTCATACTGGAATGTCAATCCCGAACGACCGCAGAACAAATAATTGGCATCCATCCGCATCAGCCGATCCAGCATTTGAATCGGTGGTGTATTGGGAGTCAATTCGTCGCTGACGCTAACTGTGCTGCCGTGAATTAGTAAGCAGTCGAGTTCAAAGAAACCGAAATCAAGCGATTGAATCCAGTTCACTGTAGAGCGAGGAATAGCGTCCCATAATGCTTTGACCTGCTCTGCACCATAGTGCTCGATTAATTCAGTGGGTTCTCCGGTGCGCCCTAATCCATGCAGAATCAGCAACTGCTCTTCCCACCAGCCTCGGCAGACTTGCGGTTCGGGTTCATGGTCACGAGGCGATCTGATCCGCTGAATTACGTTTGCACTAGCAGGTGTCGCAGCAATTATATCACCCAAAATATACAGTTCTTCGACAGGTTGTCGCTGCCGTTTGATATCTGCTAACACAGCTTCATAGGCGGCCAAATTACCTTCAATCCCGCTCAAAATTGCCCAAATGGTCATTATTTCTGTACTAAGTAGGTGAGCATAATTGAACCTAAAACCCAAAACCCTGCGCCGCCCGCTGCGCGGGGTTTTGAATCTGGTTTTTAATTATGCCGAGGTACTTACAAACTTTGTAGTTTTGAATCACTGCCATTACTCTGCAAACGCCAACCAACCGCTAAACATAAATGCTGTGTAGAATCGAACTGCGTTCTTAAACCCAGTTTGCTGAATTAATTCAAGCGTTCGCGATTCTGGAATACAGGGAAGATGCTGTTGCATTCTATTGACGAATTCTGTTAAGCGCTGTGGCTCCATTCCCGCTAACCTCGCTCGTGTCTGCCAGCCTTCAACCAGTAATTTGAACGCATCAGATTGCTTATCCCCTTGTAGGTCAACCAATAGAAACGGGCTGTCTGGTTTGAGTCGAGCGGCGATTGCCTGCAAGTAATTGAGCTTGGAGCCATCATCTGGTAAAAAGTGCATGACTAACAGGCTGGTTGCGGCATCAAACCGTTGCAGTGGCAGCTCATCCACCACACCTTTGTGCAGGGTTACTCGTTCACCCTCAGGTGATCAAGCGTAAATCTCACCGAGATATTGTCAGTGCCCTAATGGATGGCCGCAACGGAGTTTCTTATGGATTTTTGGCCTATGCCGAACCACCTCAATATGTGGGCGCGGTTGAAATCAGCCGCCACGAGTGGGAGCAATTGCAGCCAGTGGCAGGCTTCAGCAGTGGTGATATGCGGCAGAACGAGGCAGGCAGACGCTACATTCGACTGCAAATCGGCGATCGTGAAAGCTTTAAGCAGGTACCGGACATTTGGATCGTTAGCTCCCGCTCTGGTTCTAACAAGACCAATCTGAATCTGAGTACTGACATTCTCCGGATTGGGCTACAGGGCGGCATGGTGCTGCAAACTCCAGAAGGCGTCGATCTCAAAACTGTGGATATCCGTCCTTCCTATGACCTGTATGTGATGCTAGCGATTTCGTTGGCCGCCGCTTTCTACGCGCCTAAATTGATCGAACAAGGTGCACCCATCGTTCACTTCCACGGCTATCCAGCAGCAAGCTGGTTTCGAGAGCAGGAATTTTGTGTCGGGGTTAACAACCCTTCGGTCCCCTGCGGTACATACGAATCTGGAGTATTCAACTTCTTAGGCATTTATCGCTTAGTGAATCAGCAGGGTGAGAACATTCGTCTAGCCGGTTTGATTGAACCCGATCACGGCACTAATATCATTGCCAGTGATTTGTCTTACTTAGTCGAACGGTTAAAATCTGGCTGCGAAACCGACGAAATTGAACTAGGAGGCCGGCATTTTGCTTCGCTTCATTGATCTGCCAAGTCGGTTAACGCTTCTTAAAAATACAATTTTGATCCTTTGATATTAGTTACTTACTGCTTCAATACTGAGTATTCAACCGAGTACCAACCATTCTATCGATTGCTTTAATTGACAGAGGTAAACATGCAAACTCAAAATCGACCCACTCAAGATCCATCAATTACGGGTAGTCTTCCCACCTGGGGATTATGGGAGCGCTTGGTTCCCGAACAACTTGCCGATGATCCCACTAGTCAAGCGATGTTGAATATTCATTTGCGTCGCTACGAAACCGCAGCCCGCTATGTCAAAGATAAGCGCGTACTGGATATTGCCTGTGGTACCGGCTATGGCAGCAAAATGCTGAAACAATCGGGCGCAGCCGAAGTAATTGGTGTAGACATTGCTGCCGATACAGTCGAATATGCTAAACATCATTACGCCACTCCAGGCGTGGAATTTATTTGTGCTGATGCCGAACAGTTTGAAGCGGAACCATTTGATGTGATCATTTCGTTTGAGACGATCGAGCATGTGCCTCACCCAGATCGGTTCTTGGCGCGAATTCACAGTCTGCTCAAGCCCGATGGCTATTTTCTGCTCTCGGTGCCACTCGGCGAAACTCGTCATATCGATCCCTATCATCTTCATGCCTTTAGTCAAGATGATATGTTCAACCTATTTGAACAGGCCAATTTCGCGATTTTTGCCTATCGTTTGGATGATTGGTCATTCAATCTCAAAGATGTAGCGGCTTGGAAAAAGCTATATCCAGAATCGCAGGCTTCGTTGGGCGATCTGTTCTTCACGAAGCGCGGACGGCAGTTGCTCTGGGACTTCATTAAACATGGCGGCATCACCATGCCTCAACTATTAGTGGCAGCTCAACCGAAGCATGCTTTTGCCACACCTCCAGTTGTACAACATCTAGAGTAATTTCAAATGGGTACAATCTCCCTTACTTCTGAGGGAGATTTTATTAGGATATGCTGATCGCTGACCTCCTAAAAACCAGGAAATTTGGCGCTGTTCTAATCAATTTGGCTACTAACATCGATTTTTGCCAATTGCTAAACCTACTAGAAAAGGTAATTACTGAGTATCTGAATGTTTCTCCAAGTAAACGCTCCTGAATATTAGACTCGCTTCATCTAAATGTCATACCTTCATTCTGAAGGGACCTGATCCAGCCCTTGGAAAACGTTACCCTCATTTCTACCGCAGAGGAGATTTATGTACCAAAAAACACAATTGACGTTTGAAGAAAGAATTGGAGAAATCATTGGAATAACAATTTATGGTGCGCTTTTCCAAGCTTATCGCTGGTTCTGCGCTCTCTATAGGTTGTGGACTCGTGATTCTCGTTACGAAAACATCTATCCTTACGCTACCTATGCTCCCTGGAGTAAAGACAAGGATTTCCTAAAAATCTATCGCGCGATTCGGCACAATACGCTTGTTGATAAATACCGCTGTTTTGAACTTTGGTCATTGCTAGAGCAGACCAAGCATCTAGAAGGCAGCATTATTGAAATTGGTGTATGGAAGGGAGGTACAGGTGCCCTGATTGCCCAACAAGCTTGGCTGTGTGGAATTAACGACCCGGTTTATCTGTGCGATACATTTAAAGGAGTTGTCAAAGCATCCAAAAACGATTCAATGTATCGAGGCGGTGAACATGCTGATACTTCAAGAGCAATAGTAGAAAATCTTCTCGGCAAGCTAGGTCTAACCAATGCCAAGATTTTGGAAGGTATCTTTCCCGATGATACTGGACATTTAGTTGCAGGAGATCAATTTCGGTTCTGCCATATTGATGTAGATGTTTACCAATCTGCAAAAGATATAGTGGATTGGATCTGGGAGAAAATGGTGATCGGTGGAATCATTGTCTACGACGACTATGGTTTTTTGGGCTGTGATGGCGTCACCAAGCTTGTGGAAGAACAGCTCTCTTACTCGGATCGATTGGTGTTTCATAACCTGAATGGTCATGCAGTCGTAGTAAAAATGAAGTAATCAATCTTGGCTTTGGTGCGTCCAGTTAATCCAGGTTTGCTAACGCCAAATTCTTCCGTTGTTTCTCCAATCTTCTCCCATCGATATGGAACTTCAAGGTAAAACAATTTTAATTACCGGGATCGGTGGATTTATTGGTCTCCGTGCTGCTGAAATGGCAGTTCAGAGAGGCATGAAGGTTCGTGGTATACAGCGCACGGCTGAGAAAGCTCAAGCGGCTAGAGCACTTGGCGCAGAGGTGGTAATTGGCAGCATTACCGATCCTGCCGTTACAGAGCGAGCTTGTCAGGGTGTAGATATTGTTCTCCACACCGCGGCAATTGTGCGGGAAGAAGGAGACGTAAATAAGTTCATGGATACTAACGTAGGCGGCACTCTCAATTTGGCAAAAACTGCCAAGGCGGCGGGTGTCCGGTGCTTTGTTCATCTCTCTAGCGTCATGGTATATGGCTACAGCTATCCGAATCACGTCAACGAATCAGGTCCGCTTTACACCGGCGACAATCCCTATTGCAAAACTAAGGTGGAAGCCGAAAAGCAGCTTCTACCACTAAATGACTCGGACTTTGGCATCATCACAATTCGTCCAGGAGATGTGTATGGCCCTCGCTCGTTGGTTTGGGTAGTACGTCCGCTGCAACTGATGAAGAAACGCCTGTTTGTATTAATGGACGGAGGGCGAAACATCATCAACCACATCTATGTAGACAACTTAATCGATGGCATCTTTCTGGCAATTGAGAAAGAGGCTTACGGAGAGGCGTTCAACCTGACTGATGGTGCTGCCACAACTTGGCGCGAGTACGCAACTTGGCTATCGAAAATTAGCGGTATGCCCAAACCGATCTCCTTGCCGGGTTTTGTAGTCAGAACTCTAGTTAAACTGCGGATTAGCGACGATAGTATCTCAATGTCATCGATTGATGTACTTTCGCGTCGCTACGCCTATTCAATTGAAAAGGCATGGTCTGTTTTGGGATACCAACCCAGCATCAGCTTAGAGGAAGGGATGGCACGCACGGCAGAATGGCTACGAAAGGAGGACATCTATTCACCGGAGTGGATAGCTCGTGCCAAAGCTTCTAAATAAACGAATCAAGTTGCTAAAGTGCTTCTTACTAAAACAATTAACAGTATTGCTGAAGTAACTTGGATGACTCAGACAACTTAGATAACAAAAGATGATATTAGGATAATTCATCTATTATTACCTTTCACCTTCCGCTCACGTTTCTGCTCACGTTTCTGCTCAATGCGTTCTACCTGAGCTTTTTAAGCCTCAGGGCTTCCCATCAATTTCTGTCCTTTACTTCCGATCTCCCTATGAAAGTTTTACTTGTTTGGCCTCGTTTACCGAACTCATTTTGGTCCTATCAGGAAACCCTCGATCTGATTGGCCTCAAAACCAACATGCCGCCCCTGGGACTGATTACCGTGGCTGCACTTTTGCCTCAAGAGTGGGAAATGCGCTTGATCGACCGCAACGTTCGTATGGAGACCGAGGAAGATTGGGACTGGTGCGATTTGGTCATCACCTCGGCCATGATTGTGCAGCGCGATGATCTGCGGGACGTGATATACCGGCGGTACGTAGATCACGGAAGCGTTAGCTCCGGTCTCCTTCACCGCATCAGCGACCGTGTTGAATACCGGCACCCCCTCGTGCGTCGTCCCGCCTTTGCCGGGCGTAACTCCGCCTACGACATTCGTGCCGTAGTCACGCATCTGCAACATATGAAACGTGCCTTCTTTTCCAGTTATACCCTGGACTATCAGGCGCGTATTCTTATCGACTAAAACTGCCAAAGCATTTCTCCTAAGCTATTTGAAGTAAAGCCGGATTATAGCACGATGCGCATTTTCTTCGACAACCGCCCGCCTGCAACTTTTTGTGAACATTTGCTTTTCACTTTCCGTTAAAAGACGTGTTGCTCGGCTTTCGCAACCGGTATCACTGATTTTCCCCAATTCTGCGCGAGTGCGAGCACTTTGAGAAATGCGCCAACTTTATTCATTTTATTCCGACGCGTTCTGGATCGCCTTCAAATCCATAATGGAGCACAAACTTCGTGCGTTCCTTACGCTTATTGGCATCATCATCGGGGTCGCGGCCGTGGTGGTCGTCGGCGCCTCGATCTCAGGGCTAAAGACTTATGTTATCGGTCAGGTATCAAAGGTTCTCGGCTCAAACCACTTTATGATCACGCGAATGGCCCAGGTCGGCGACATGTCGGACGAAGAATGGGAACGGATGAACCGGCGCAACAAGGACGTTACCTGGGAAGAATTCGAATACGTTCGCGATCAGTGCCGCCTTTGCAGTTACGTTGGAGCGCAGATGAATGCCGGGGCTGACCTGAAGGAAGGCACAGCCGAATTGCCCGCGACTCGTATGATCGGAGTTACGGACAATATGTATGAGATTGAAGACAAAACTCTGACGACCGGGCGTTTTTTCTCTGCAGAAGAAGTAAATCGCTCGGCAAAGGTCGCAGTTATCGGTTCCGACGTCGCAGAAAAATTCTTTGAATTCACGAACCCTGTTGGTAAGACACTTAAGATACGTGGTGTTCCGGTCGAGATAATCGGCGTCGAACAAAAACGCGGATCATTTTTTGGTCAGTCGCAGGATCGCCACGTCTATATCCCGATCACACTACATAATCAAATATTCAACCGGACCGGTGGAATCCAGATACACGGAAAAACAGTTGAATCAGAAACCTTCAAGGCCGCCATTGATGAGGCTCACCTGATACTTAGGAATAAACGGCGGCTGCTCGGAAGCGAGGAGAGCACGTTCTCTGTCGTGAACGTCGATGAATTCAATTCAACGATGGATCAGATAACGGGGGCCATCGCCGCCGTCGTCATACCAATAACGATGATCATTTTGGTCGTTGGGGGCATCGTCGTGATGAACATAATGCTTGTTTCGGTTACCGAAAGGACTTTCGAGGTCGGTTTGCGAAAAGCGATCGGTGCATCGCGCCAACAGATATTGCTTCAATTCCTGATCGAATCTGCTCTGCTTTGCGTAGTTGGCGGATTGCTGGGGCTAATTTTGGCGGTCGGTGCAACACAGCTTGTTGGTTATCTACTGGATATGACAATGACCATAACCATTGGATACGTGATCCTTTCCGTAGGCGTTTCGAGTGTCATTGGAATCATCGCGGGCTTGTATCCGGCGTGGAAGGCTTCTCGGCTTGATCCGATCGTCGCCTTGACGCAAAGCTGAGGGAATTGTTCGGAGCAAAGATGTAAATGTGATCTACGAAATATGTTCGGTCTTATTTCGCTAAGTCCTCACTCACCATACGCCTTTGCAATAAAAAAATATGCGGTTTTCAACATCATTACCGGTCGAAGTCCTGAAGATGGCGTATGACAGCGTCGTCTCGCATAAGTTTCGCTCATTCTTGACGATCCTTGGGATCGTAGTTGGCATCATAACCGCGGTCGTTGTCGCCTCGATCTTGACCGGAATGCGCCAAAGCATTGTTGCGATGTTCGAGGAATACGGCACGAACAATATCTACCTCTTCCACCTCTCTACAGGATTTGGCCCGCCCAACCGAGATGAGCGAAACAGAAAACCGCTTACATGGGATGACGCACAGGCAGTTCTGGCTCAATCATCTTCGGTTGAGGATATTACCACGGTCGCAGTAAATATCGGCTCGTGGGGCTCGGGCTTCGACGACAATATGATCTACAAGGACAAGAACTATCGGTGGGCATTGACCGATGGCGTCGAACCCAATTACGCCCAAGTAACAAACCTTCATATAAGGACCGGGCGATGGCTTACGGAAATGGACAATTACGAGCGTCGGAACGTTCTTGTCATCGGCATAAATGCGGTCGAGGCTCTTTTCAACGGTGATCCGGACGAAGCTCTGGGAAAGGTCATACGTATGAACGGCCAATCTTGGGAGATCGTTGGAGTTCTTGAGAAACGTCAGGCCGGCTTTTTCGGAGAAAATGAAGAAGACCGAAAGATATTTATGCCCTTTCGGACCGCGCGAAAGGTGGCCCCGACGCGTGATGCGGTGTTGCACATCGCTCAGGCAAAGACCGGACAATTGAACGATGCGGTAAACGAGATCGAAGGCATCCTCCGGCTCAGACGCGGCGTGAAATACGGGGAGCCTAACGATTTCGACGTAAAGACTGCGGACGATTTTATGCGTCAGTTTGATGGCATAATTGCAGGTATTGGCAGCGCTGCGATCGCAATTTCACTTCTCGGACTTCTGGTCGGCGGGATCGGCGTGATGAACATCATGCTCGTATCCGTAACAGAACGGACAAAAGAGATCGGCATCCGGAAGGCCATCGGCGCGACGCGCGGCGCGATCGTATTTCAGTTCCTTTCGGAAGCAATGGCCCTTACGCTATTAGGCGGCGTTATCGGAGTTGCGATATCGATCGGGATCAGCAACCTGCTTCTTGCACTTTTGCCCTCTCTGCCTGCAAAGGTCGAACTTTGGATGATCCTGACCTCACTGACCGTCTCGGTCTTGATCGGCCTTGTCTTCGGCGTGTTACCTGCCCGCAAAGCCGCAAAACTCGACCCAATAGAGTGTCTCAGATATGAATAAGAAATAGGTGTCTTTTTTGAGTCAGGCAAACCAGCCCTTCTTTGCCCCAGACCTAATCCTAACTTATATGTGATTCGTTGATCCTATTGTATCTCAATATGGAATAGATTATATTTCTTGCCTAAGCCCAATTTTAGTGAGGTATTGCCTGAGCAAGGTCTTTATGCTCTGTGCACTGCCTGAGATTATGAATTCAACAATATAGGAGTATCGTTATGCGAATCCCCAAGCACATTCTGCAGGTAGTTTATTCAGTTGCCCTGGTCCTTTCAGTATCGATCTTGGTTTATTCGATGCCTTTGTTTTCGGGAGCTATTTTTACTTCCGACGAGAGCGGTCAGCCGGTAAATCAAAACATTTACCTTTATGCCCAAGATGTCTATCTGAATGGCGGCCCAAATAACAATAACAGCAGCGGCTTACCTGCAAACACCACATTTTATTTTCAGGTAACCGATCCGAGTGGCCGTGTTTTGCTTTCAGCAGATCTTGCGGAATGTCGTCAGGTCGTCACAAATTCAGATGGCAGGATCTATGGTGTTCCTGCGGGTCCCGGTTGTTTTCACTCGGTTGGAACCGTCGACCCGAGTAATGGCTCGCTTGCGGTACAACTTTATCCCTTTAATCCTACGCCGAACAAAGGTGGTGAGTACAAAGTCTGGTTGATACCCGTGAGCGACGCCACGATCGCCGATGATGGTAGAACCCTTGAATTTAGTAATCGAAACGCGAAAACCGACAACTATAAGTTGAGAAATGCCCCGAATTGCATCATCGCTCTTCCAGGTGGGTGCGTTCCGCCTTTAGACTAATTCAGCATAAATTTATTTTTACGGCTCGCTAGTTTGCGGGCCGTTTCCATTTCTTATCGGAACTTGCATCCATAAGCCCGCACTTTAGCTCTTTTCTGCCCCTGCTGTGCCTACTGCTGCCCATTAGGACAACATCAATATCTGTTCGTAAGAAGGTACCAGGACCTTCCAGCCAAAGCGTTCGCGGATATGGGCGGCCATTGCGTCCGCTGCATCGGGTTCACCGTGTGTGGTAAATACCATTCCAGGCGTGTTTGGTAAGCCTTCAAGCCATTTTAAGACCGCTTTCCAGTCGGCGTGGGCCGAAAATCCATCAACCTTCTCGACATGGCAGCGGACCGGAACGGTTTGTTTCATTATCCTTACCTCTTTCTCGCCGTCTTGAACACGTCGGCCGGTTGTACCCGCAGCCTGAAATCCGACGAAGACCACTGTTGCATTCTCTTCCGGGAGTATCCGCATCGCATGATGAAGGACGCGTCCGCCGGTCATCATACCGGAAGACGAGATTATTAGTTACCGCCGCGTAGCGCACCACCCATTCTTCGTCATCGCAGACAAACAGCAGCGCATCCAATGCCTCAGCCTGGGCCATTTCCAATTCATCAGCTGGAAACTGAGGCCATTTGAGCGTGCCTAACCCCCGCGCCGCCGCGCGCCGCACACTCATGGCAAAATCAGCGGTGGCCGCTCCCAAGAGGGTCGTCAGACCTCGCGGATCGCCAATCCCGGCCAACGCCCGAATCGCCCAGGCTCGCGCCGTATAGTTATGCCGGTCCAGTTGATCCAGCAGCGCCGGCACCGCCGGTTCTCCAATTTTGATTAACCCATCTACCGCGGCCACCGCCGCCCCTGGATTGTTGTAGCTGAGGGCCGCAATCAGCGTAGGCACCGCCCCAACGTCCGCTGCATTTGCTAAGTCTTGCACAGCTTCGAGCAAGCGGGCCGACGAATCCGCCGCATCAACCGCCGCAATCAGAGTCTTTAGAGTATCTGGCATGGAGGCAGAAAACAGGATTGATGATCAGGTCTATATGGTATTGTCGAATGCCGATGGCCCGCAATGCGAGTGGTTGGGGTCAGGTGTAACAAATCGATTCAATCGCTCAATTGAATTGCAATTGAGCCGCCCTATAGCAACTCATCCATCAACGCCATCACCCGGATTGCCCCCTCGTTTAAGCCAGGGGGTTGGCGTTGCTGAATTTGGGTTTCTAAGAGACCTTTGAGGGCAATCAGCTTGAGGCTATTTTCGGCTAGGGTTTGGGCAATCGGTTCCGCGGCCGCCAGATAGCCAATCGCGCCCAAATCAGCCAAGGCCGCCCGCCGCAACTGCAATTCATCGCCGGCTAGTGCCGCCACTAAGCGATCGCCATACTGACTGGCCGCGGTCGGGTCTGGCGTCAATTGATACAAAGCACGCGCCGCCGCATATTGAATCCGGGGAATTTCATGCTGCAAAAACGGCAGAATCAAGGGAACCGCTGTGCTCGCCTGCAGGGTGCCGAGGGCTTCTAGAATGGCGTCGTAGGGCTGCACCAGATAGGGCGGTTCGGGAGCCGGTAGCGTGCCAGGAATTTGATCTTGCAGTAGAGCGAGCAAGGCCGGAATACCGCTTGGGTCTCCTAAGAGTTCCAACGACTGGGCCGCCGCTTCACGCACATAGAAATCCGAGCAGCTGAGGGCTTGAATCAGAGCCGGAACCGCCCGCCGATCACCCAATTTCCCCAAAGCACGAGCCGCATTGCGCCGCAACGGATAACCACCGGCTTCAGTGCGATCAGCCTCATCTTCCAGGGCTGTGATCAAGATATCGATCGCTAAAGGTTCATCGACACGGAACCGGCCCAGCCACCAGGCCGCATACACCCGCAGGCCCAAATCTTCACCTTGGAGGTTCGCGATGGCTTGCTCGACGGTAAGCGAATCGCTGGTGATGGCATCGGTGTTGTCCTGATCAAACGGTTGTTCGGGCATTGGAGGATCGGATAGAGGATATGAAAAACAAATTCGTTGAGTGACTTACCAGCCAACAAGCTGGAGGAGTTCACTTTCCTGAAAATGGGCATCGCGACTGACCCGGAGTCAATCATGTTGACCCGCAATCGCTGCAATCCAAATATCATTTTCAGGCAGAAGGCGACCTTTGAGGCGCAACGACTGTTTCATTTCACCAGACCAACGGGCCGTAGTTGCATCACAGCCAAGCACCACACTGCTAGCAACCAATGCGCCGATCCGAGCTAGATTAGCCTGCACTCGGCCTGATTTGCGCGCACCATCATGCAATTCAGCAATGGCAATGCCAGGGATCAACCCTTCAGTCGCTTCAGCTAGATGCTCTCGAACCGTTGTTTCATTGGCAAAAAGCGCAATCAAAAAGCGCAATGATGATATTGGGATCGAGCAAATATCTACCACTCATTCAAATCAACTTGTTCACAGTCTTGCTCAATTGCCTCGCGCATTAATCGTAGATCATCGCTGGGAATGGTGCCCGCAAATTGCAACAGTTGAGCACCAGGAGTGCCTTGAATCGGTGAATGGGCCAGCGAGCGGACAAACTCCAACACCTGCTGCTGCAAGGGTTGAGGCAACCCTTCTAACTGCTGAACAATAGTTTGAATCATCGAGGTTTCCATGCTAGTCAGGTCAGAGAAGTGCAACCTTTCAAATTCCTAATCGTTTGCGGGCTTCAGCTAGAGAAACTCGACGACTTGAACCAGAGCGTTGAGAGAGAAAAGCCATGAATTCGTCGTTCTGCCGTAAGGCTTCCACTTCAGCCGCAAAATCATCCACCAGTGATAACACAAACTCTGTCCCATCGGGTTTTCTCAGAATCAGAGTATCCTGTTCTGCTAGTTCAATCAGTTCAGCCATCGCCTCTTCGGTGATTCCAATCGTGAACTTCATGGCTCATAAGCATAAAACCTGATGAGTATATTACCTGAATACCACACGATATCTAGAATCGGCTATAATAGAACACAAATAACCAGCTTACTCCGTCAAGCAAGCTGGTTACTTAAAATCAAATAAAGGAGGAAATGCAAATGAAGTGGCTTTTCTTAGCCATTGAAGTTGCGCAGCTTATAGTTGCTATTGCGCAGCTTTCTAATTAACATTCCCTATCCCAGTGCTGGAACACTGGTTTTTTTATTTTGTCATATCACTATACTAGCTTAATTTGTCATTTTTAACAGATATTTTGTCAAAATGACAGGCACTAAATCTTATGACACTTTTGTCATGCCTTCAAATTTGAAGCGCATCTAACGACTAGTTGTCCTCTATCGTGCGACGATTAGATTATTTAGGTTTCTCAACTTCATACAAGCGAAAGCGAAATGCTCCTTCCTATACAGAAAGGCTGATAATCAGTTCTACTTTAAAATCAGTTCAGTGCTCATCAGGCTTAGTAACTTACTTTATTGCAAAAATGCAATAGATTAAAATGTCTCCCTCTACGAAACCGACTTCTATGCTTGGCCCCAAGAGCAGGTGACGTTGCTCAAAACCCAACAGTGGCAGCACTTAGACACACCCAATCTGATTAAGGAAATCGAAAGCTTGGGTCGCAGAGAACGGCAAGAGTTGCGTAATCGCTTGGCTGTTTTGCTAGGGCACTTATTGAAATGGCAGTTCCAGTCTCAAAACCGCAGCAATAGCTAGCTAGGCACGATTCGAGAACAGCGATTTCAAATCAAGCTGCTTTTGCAAGATAGCTCCAGTCAGCGCCCCGATTTAGACCAAGGCTTTGCCGATGCCGATCCACTTGGTTGAGCCATTGCCATTCGAGAAACACAGTTGGGGGAGACGCGATTTCCAGAAAGCTGTCCCTACACACTAGAGCAAACGCTGAATCCTGAGGTTTCGCCGCCAGATTCAACATTCATTCGCTCAACCGTTGATTAAGCGATAAACCCGCAATGCACAACCAATTCAAACCCATTGGCTCGCTCTCACCCACTTCAACTAATGATGTATAACGTGCTGTATACATCATCATTGTCGATATAGTCAGAAACGTTCAACTCAAAACAATGCCCGGAGCGATCAACCATCATCGAGACTCGACAACAGTTCACCTCTCCGGGCCAAGTTAAACCGACTAAATCAATCGCCTGAATTAGCTCAGAGCGTTGATGGCATAGTCGATGTAGGAGTTAGCTTCTACCGCCGGGTCACCCGACAGACCGTGGTTGGCCTTGATGTACTTGAGGGCTTCCACATACCAGCTCGGCGACAGATCAAAGGTGCGGTTGATTTCCGCCAGACCCGAAATCAGATAATCATCCATCGGGCCAGTACCGCCCACCACCAAGCAGTAGGTAACCATGCGCAGATAGTAGCCGATGTCCCGCACACACTTGGAGCGACCCGTATTGGTCGAGGCATAGTTAGGGCCTTGCATTTGGGTCGTGTAGGGGAACTTTTGGTACACCGCATTGGCAGCACCTTCAGCCAAGCTTTGCGCCTTCGACGACAGCGCTTTAGCGGCTTCCAGGCTAGCCGCCGCCTGCCGGAAGCGACCAAAGGCAGCTTGCATTTCGGTCGAGCTGAGGAACCGGCCTTGCGAATCTGCCGCAGCCACGGCTTCGGTTAAAGGAGTCTTCATGGTCAGGTTATCTCCCAAGTAAATCGGTAAATCAATACAAACAAGAATTCGTGAATCAGCAATCAACGAAACTAGGCCACAGCGCTCGCCGCGCGATCAAAATAGCCACCCAGTTCGGCAATCAAGTTGCTGCAATCGCCCGGAGTGATGTTGTTGCGGTCGTTGGCAATCGCAATCGCCGCATCCTTCATTTTCTGCACACCCACCGCGACCGACGCACCCGGAGTGCCCAGCGCCAGGTAGGTTTCCCGCACGAGTAACCCCCTGCTGCAAAAGCAGATAAACAGCATAGCTCTGCTCGGCCTGATAGAACGCGGCCAGAATATTTCCGCCGTCGACGGCCTGTTGGCCGCTACCCTCCGCCTGCAGCACAGCATAATTCACTGTTGATTGAAATGTGGCCGTGAGCTCAGGCATCACGCGAACGCCTTCCGGAAGTTTCTCCAAGACATTTGCGAAATATTCTTCAAGAGCTTTTGCGATCTCCTCGATGTTTGCTCCGCAATTGAACAGGATGTCTCGGGCCGCGCTATCTTGAAGAAGCGCATAAAGCAAATGCTCAAGTGTTACATATTCATGGCGGTGCTTAACCGCCTGATCGACGGCAAAGCTAAGTGTTTCTTCCAATTCCCGTGTCAGCATCTAGCTTGATTCTAACAATTTTTGCGTATCTTCAGTCAATGAATTTGAAGGGCCTGATCTTACGGCCATCGAACCTTTTTATTGGGTGAACTGATCGAACTTTTTAAGGTCAAGGTAATTTTCGGTAATGGTAAAGTTCGATATATAATCCGGCAAAAATATGAAATGTAAAATGACGATATGGCTGTTTTGTGTACAGTTAGCTCTGGGATATGCAATCTCTTCCGTCGCCCAGACCGAATACTTTCCTCCGCGGAGTGAATGGGAAAGGCGTCTGCCACAGGAGATGGGACTTGACCCTGTGCGGTTGAGGTCAGCGGTCGAGTTCGCTGTTTCGAATGAGGCTAGGACGCCGCGAAATTTAGAACTTGCGCATTACCAATCATTCGGGCGAGAGCCTTATGGCGAAGCAGTTGGCTTGTTCAAAGAGCGCGGTCCGGCAACAGGATTGATCATACGGCGAGGACGTATTGTTGCCGAATGGGGAGAACCGGACCGTGTTGATATGACGTTCAGCGTAACGAAAAGCTTTCTTTCAACAACGGTAGGACTTGCTTATGATCACGGACTTATACGATCCCTACAAGACCGAGCGGCGTTGGCCTCAGCAATGACATTCGTCTATCACCCGGGGCAGCGTTTCGATAAAGCTGAGGATTTTGGAAAACCTCGATATCTTGAACTATTTGCCGGTGAACATAACAGCAAGATTACCTGGGAACACCTTCTGCGGCAAACAAGCGATTGGGAAGGCACGCTCTGGGGAAAACCGGATTGGGCGGATCGACCCGATCGCGACAACTCAACCTGGCTTACTCGGAAACGAAATGAACCGGGAAACGTTTATGAATATAACGATGTTCGTGTCAACGTTCTTGCGTTGGCTGCGCTAAATGTTTGGCGTAAACCGCTTCCACAAGTATTGAAGGAATTCATTATGGATGAGATAGGAGCCTCTAACACTTGGCGTTGGTATGGCTATGAGAATTCGTTCGTACTTATCGATGGCCAGATCATTCAATCAGTAAGCGGCGGTGGACATTGGGGCGGAGGAATGTTCATCAATGCGTATGATATGGCTCGGTTCGGACTTCTCACGCTTCGTCGTGGAAAATGGAATGGAAGGCCCCTTCTTTCGGAGCGCTTTATCCGCGAAGCGACTACCCCGACAACTGCTCAACCAACCTATGGTTTTATGAACTATTTTCTGAACACGGGGAAAGCTTATTTGAAGTCTGCCCCGGAAAGTGCGTATGCCCATGTTGGGAACGGTGTTAATATCGTTTATGTCGATCCTGAAAATGATCTTGTTGTAGTTGCTCGCTGGCTCGATCAGGCGAAGCTGGATGAATTCGTCGGCCTTGTGCTCGCTAGTGTTAGATGAGCAATGCATACCTGCCTATTCATAATTTACCTATTGAGTCTAACCGGTTGAGTTCTGACAGACGCACTTCGGATGTTAATATTTGTTGGGTCTCAAAATGAGCGCTTTGCCCGCAAATATTGAAAGTGCCGTTGACGAAGCCGTCAGCCAACTTATCTCGCGCATCTCTGACGATCGTGGGCTTACGAGTGAGATCTTGAAGCCACGCATCCTCGCCGCCCTTGAAAAGTACCTATTTAAGTCCGAACCAAATGCGGACAAGAATGCCGTTCGTTCGTTCATCGAAGATATTCGGGCCGACGATCTATGTTTGATAATTGCCTGTGAACGCGGTGATGAAAAGGCTTGGGAAGACCTTGTTGCGAATTATGATCCGACGGTCCGATCAGCCGCGAGAAAGATGACATCTAACAGTGAGGATGCAGAGGACCTTGCAGGTTCGATCTGGGCTGAGCTATACGGTTTGCGGCAGGACGCCGAAGGTAACAGGAAAAGTAAACTTAGCTATTATTCAGGGCGGGGTTCACTAGCTGGATGGTTGCGGGCTGTCGTTTCCCAGCTCGCGGTTGATGAGTATCGCAAACAATCACGATTCGTCCAGATAGAAGAAGATAGATCTTTCGAAAATCTTGCTGAGGACGCTGCGAATAATTCTAACCATTCGCAGGTGGTCCATACAGACTCGAACCCTGAAGACATCTTTACTGAAAAGAGCACCAGCGAGGATGTTTCGGCAGCTTTGCGGAAAGCGATCACAGAACTCGAAAGCGAAGACAGGCTTGTCCTTAAAATGTATTATTTCGATGACTTGAAGCTAAAGGATATTGCCGCAGCTTTCGGATATCACGAAGCGACCGCAAGCCGAAAGCTTGTTCGCGTTCAGGCCGAGATCAGAAAGTCTGTTGAAAAACAGTTGATGGGGGTTCATGGCTGGTCGAGTGATGAGGTAAAGAGATCTCTCTCCGATGCGGCCGCAAAGTTAGGAATAAGTCTTGAAACCGCACTCGGTGCTTGGGCCGCAGCGTTATTGGTGCAAGATATCTGGCGGTGAACCGTTCTTTATGTGGGCTATGAAACCGGCTTGACCGCTGAGATATTGGCACGTTGAGTTCAGAAGCCAGGTTTTCGTGGATGTCATGGTCTTGAACTACTTGTATTTGATGCTCAGCGATCCTACGTCTTGGCGGGAAGCAATGAAGTGAATTGATGAAAATCGATTTCGACAAGGAGATAGATGCTCTTTTGCGGCAGGATGCACGCAGGCAGACGATCACAATAAGTGAGATATCTGCACCACACATCGACGCGGATGAGCTTGCGGCGCTCGCTGAGAACGCCGTGCCTCCAGTTGCGCGAATGAGTTATATATCGCACCTGGTGGAATGCGATCCTTGCCGGAAAGTTCTTTCTTCAGTTATCGAATTGAACGCCGAAGCAGTGGCCGCTTCGGCTGTTTCGCCCATCGCCGAAGTAGTACCGGTCGCTGTTCCAGTCGTACCGTGGTACCAAAAACTATTCGGCATACAGGGTCTGGCATACGGCATGGGAGCATTGGTCTTACTGTTTGCCGGATTTATTGGCATCTCTCTTCTAAATAATGCGGGCAGCGAAACGGCAAGTTCGTTTTCAAACACCAATAATACCGAGGCATACGAGGACAGCTCCGCCGAAGTGGCAGGAACACAGGGAACAAGAGAGCCATTTGAGAATGATGCCGCACCAATGGCGAATTCCTCTGTTGCAAAGAATGCTGCGACCGCACAGGAAAGATCAGCGGCCCCTGCTGCGAATGTCTCCGGTCCCGCGTATTCGAATACGACCGGCCCAATCCCCGCAGACGGTCTTGATACTGCTCGCGCCGCCACCTCGTCGCCTCCGCCTCCGGCACCTCTTGTGCCCTCGGCACCAACCGCAAGGCCTGCAAGGGAAGACTCGCCAATAGCCGAGGCCGCCCCTAGTACCATAGACGAGCAAGTGAAAGCAAAGGCCGCTGAACCAGTAATATCCCAGACCCAACGCGGGGCAGGAACGGTTTCCTCTGATCGCCAAGCAGCACCGAGCGGCGAGGCAAAGCGGGATATGCGAAATGAACGCGGCCGCGATCAGGTTCTTATGAGCGAGCGCTCGGCAGCCGTTGTTAATTCCAGAAGCGTCGGCGGAAAGAACTTTACGAGACGCGAAGGCGTTTGGTATGACTCCGCGTATTCTGGGGAAGCAACGACGAACGTGCGCCGTGGTACCGATGCATACCGGAGGCTCGATAGCGGTCTTCGTAATATCGCTGAAGCTCTTAGCGGGACGGTCGTTGTCGTGTGGAGAGATAAAGCCTACCGCATCCAATGATTTAAGACACGAAGTTAAAGGGTTATTATAGGGACGCAAGTAAAAAGAACTTGCGTCCTTTAATCTGTGACTATTGAACTGGAAAATATTCAGCTTCTCGCTAAGCAATGCGGGATCGACGCGATCGGGGCAGCTCCGGTCGAACGGCTCGACAATGAAGCAGAACGTCTTTTCGATTGGATCGACAAACGTTTTCACGGAGAAATGTCGTGGATAGCTCGTGAACCGGAAAAACGAAGGGCCGAGAGCATTATGCTGAGGGCCGAGAGGCTGAGGATGCTAAGAATACGTTTTTTAGTCATTTCGATTATTTGACCTCTTCAAGTTGAGTTGTATCTATAAAAACCCAAATAAATTAAAGTTTGGAGATTTTGGATTTTTCTCCCGCTTTTTGGATATTTGCAGGCCTTGATGCCTACACCTGCGAGCCCATCCAGATGGCGCTAAAATGATGCCCGTTCCAAGAAGGTATTCGCAGACAAATCTTTACCGCGACATTCCGATCCAAGATATCGAACCAAATAAAAATCTTACAAGTTCGGTTTGCGGTAACACAATAATATAAGCAACTTCAATTCCCAAGTCGCCAGAAGTGATTTTGGGATTTTCACTATTCGACAATGAATAACATTGGCAGGTTACGTCGAGGTTAAATTGCATCGTTTATAAAAAATATCTTGCATCCATACCGCCTTTTCCAGCGATTTTGCATCATAGAAGGTTCATTGAGGGGTTCTTTAACAAAATGTTTGTGAAAAATTACACAAATTTACGTAGTTTTTTGCATTCAGAATGGTCAATATTATGGCAACCGCTTTATTTGCAATAGTTAGCCTAGAACACTAAAAACTTGACTTTTTTGTAAGATTAGATTAGATTGTTCGCGAAGTCTGGGCTGTTTGAAATATCAGCGATACGGAATGCATGTTCCGCCAGTGAAAAAGGGGGAAATATTTAACGATATGGCACAAATAGAATACGCAACCGCATCATACAAAACTCCGATGCATCATCGCATCCTGGCGAATATGCCTGTTCTGGCAAGCTGGGTAGATGGTGACACCGGAAAGACGATCAAGGTAGAGGGAACCACCGAGAATATTGGTGAAACCAGCGCACTTGTGAATCTGGACGTTCTTCCGCCGGTCGGAAGCGAGGTAAAGCTCCGAATCCTTAAGGAAGAAAAGACGATCATTGAGGTCCAGACACAGGTCATACGGGTCGAGCGTGATCCGAGCAAGCCGCTCGCGGCACTTTCGGTTCTTCAGAATCTGAAGAAATGGAAGAACACGGCGATGACCGCCGCCCAGGAATGGGTAGTTCGGCATTGGCAATTGAACTACGAAGAAGAGTGGGTAAATTAAGTTTGCCCAGATCTCTTAATTAAAAAGAAGCTGATCGGACTTGAGATGTCCGATCAGCTTCTTTTTCGCCTATCTATTTATCTGTTATTCACCATTATCCGGAATCGGTTTCAGTCATTAGATTCATTCAATTTTGTGTGAGATACCCCTTTAGATTCCGTTGGTCAGATCCATAAAGCTATCTGGTTATGCCAACTTGTGTAAGTGCGTAGGCATAATCGAATGCTATCTCTTTCAGGCGGTCATATCGGCCAGAAGACCCGCCGTGACCGGCTCCCATGTTTGTTTTTAGAAGAACAATGCTGTCATTGGTCTTATACTCGCGGATCTTCGCAACGTATTTTGAGCCTTCCCAATATGGGACTTGGCTATCATACAAAGAGACCTGCACCAACATATCAGGATATGGTTGAGCCTTTATCTGATCGTACGGCGAATACGAATACATATAATCCCACGCTTTCTTGTCGTCTCGGGGATTTCCCCATTCGACCCATTCTTCGGTAGTCAACGGAAGCGTTTCATCTATCATCGTATTCATCACGTCAACAAAAGGCACCTGCACGATCGCGGCCTTGAAAAGCTCCGGGGCTTGATTCATGACGGCTCCCATCAGGAGTCCGCCGGCCGAGCCGCCTTGAATAACCAACCTTTCTGCTGAGGTGTATTTGTTTTTGATGAGCCATTTGGAACAATCAACAAAGTCATTGAAGGTGTTCATCTTCTTGAACATCCGCCCGTCCTGCCGCCATTTTTCACCTAGTTCTGAACCTCCGCGAATATGTGCGATCGCGTAGATCATTCCGCGATCAACCAATGAAAGACGGTTGGTCGAAAAGTTCGGCGTCATCGAATACCCATAGGACCCGTAGGCGTAAAGCAACATCGGCGATCCGCCGTCGAGCTTCGTACCTTTCTTCATCATTACTGAGATCGGGACTTTTACGCCATCGCGTGCATCTGCCCAAACCCGTGTGGTCTCATACTTCGTTTTATCATAGCCGCTCGGTATCTCCTGCTGTTTTATCAGCTTCGACTGGCGCGTCCTCAGGTTAAATTCGTAGGTTGATTGCGGCGTTATCATCGACGAATATCCGTAGCGGATGACGTCCGTATCATATTCCGGATTAAAGCCGAGGCCCATTGTATAAACACTTTCTTCGGTCGGGATACGTATCGGGGCACGACGGGTCTTCAGGTCCATAACGCGCAGATACTCTAGCCCGTTCTCCAGTTCGGAAACGACGGCAAAATCCTTGAAGAAATCAATTCCCTCGATCTTTACGGCGGGGTTATGGGGGACGTAATCTTTCCAGTTAGCTTCGTTTGGATCAATCTGTCCAACCCGCATCACCTTAAAGTTCTCGGCATCTTTGTTGGTGCGGATAAAAAACTCGCCGTCATTGAAATCTGCGAAATATTCGTGGCCTTCGCGACGCGGCGAGAGAACGCTGAACTTTCCGTCCTTTACCGCACTTGCAGGAAGATAGCGAAACTCCGTCGAGGTCTTTGCATATGATGCGATAAAGTACATCTTTTTATCACGCGAACGCCCGATACCCGTGTTGAAATAAACATCCTTTTCCTCAAAGATCAGGTCGGTGTTCTTTGTTCCAAGCTCATGGCGCCAGATCTTGTCCGAGCGCTTAGAGACCTCATCTTCCTGCCCGACAAAAATGAACTTGCCGTCGGGCGACCATTCGACGCTCGTTACTCTTTCTATGGTATCCGGAAGAATCGTGCCAGTTCGGAGATCTTTTATCTGCAATTTGTATTGACGATAACCGGTGGTGTCGGTGGAATAGGCCAAAAGGTTACCATCATCACTTGGAGCGAAGGCACCAAGAGCGAAATACTTGAATCCCTCAGCCATCTTGTTTTGATCCAGAAGGATTTCTGGATCTTTTCCGTCCTGTGTTTTGCTGCGCAAGAATGTCGGATACTGCTTCCCTTCCTCGACCTTTGTAAAGTACCAATAGTCTCCGCGCCTAACCGGAACACTCAGGTCAGTCTGCTTTATACGTCCGAGCATTTCTTTATAAAGGGCGTCAACCAGTGGCTGGTGCCTGCCCATGTGATGTTCGGTATAGGCGTTCTCAGCCTCGAGATAACTAATTATCTCGTCGCTCTTCTTCTCACTTCTGTCTCGCATCCACGCATAGTTATCAACAATTTCATATCCATGGATCTTGAGCACCTTGGGGTCTTTTTTCGGTACAGGTGGTTTCATAATGGTTTGGGCGGATAGATTCGTGCCCGAAAAGGCCATCATAACTATCATCGCTTGGTGCAACAAATAACGCATTCTATTGGCTCCTTTAACACAATTGTATGACAATTCAGCACTTATGAATACGAAACAGCATCAGAAATGGTTTCGCACGTTCTGTGGTGATCACGCATCGAATCTTGGTGGCCACGCTTTAATTTACATCTCTGCCAGGATTTGGTAGTTTAGAACGTTTGATCGGGCACCTTTTGGAGTCAGATATGAACCTTTCAAAAACCAGGCTTCATATAATCAGCGAAACGTCAGACCTCGCAAAAAAAGCGCGGACTGGCGTCTCTTTACACTGCCATACTGAGTATTCGAAAGAAATGCTGGATTTTATCCCGCATTATGCCGATCGCCTGCCGATCATCGCCACATTCTGGAAGCGGGAACGCGAGAAATACCTCGCGAAAGAAGGGAAAGGGATCGACTTTTCGACGGCCTATTGGTCGCCGCCGCTGCCGCCCGGCGAAGTTTACAATATCGAGCGTAAACAGATCGAGGAGGCGGGTCTTAGCCCTATAGTTTCTTTGACAGACCACGACAGCATTGATGCAACGCTCGAGGTCAACGAAAATTTTGACAATTCCGTTGCTCCGATCTCAATGGAATGGACCGTACCGTTTGAATACGGTTTTTTCCATGTAGGTGTGCACAATCTTCCAAGTGATCGAGCCGTTGATATAACCAAAACTCTGCTTGATTTCACGTTCAGCGAGGAAGAGCGGACTGAAAATGAGTTGACAGAGCTGTTCGCAATGCTCCACGAGATGCCACAAGTGCTTGTTATCTTGAATCATCCCCTTTGGGATATTGAGATCGTGGGACAGGAACGTCACGAAATACTCCTGAAGAGATTTTTGCGCGTCCACGGAAAATGGATACACGCCTTCGAAATAAACGGATTCAGAAGCTGGTCAGAGAATAAAGCGGTTATAGAACTTGCCGAAGCCACAGCAACGGCTGAAGCAGACGATGCAATTCAGGTGGTGGTGACAGGGGAACAGGATGAGGGCTACAACCCATCAGCGGCAAGCACGGCGACGCGGACGGATACCCCACTGCGGGATATTCCCCAATCGATTCAGGTGGTGCCGCGACAGGTACTAGAGGATCGCAGACCTAGAGATCTCATTGAGGCTGTAGAAACGGTTAGTGGAGTTATCAATGGGGGAGACAATTTTGGCGTAGGTGTGTCAAGCAGAATCATTCGAGGATTTACAACTGATGGGAATTTCCGCAATGGTTTTCGAGATGCTGACGCTTTTACCCCAACTGCAATTGAGACCATTGAACGAGTAGAAGTTCTGAAAGGACCGGCTTCAGTCCTGTTTGGAGCAGTAGAACCAGGTGGAATTGTCAATGTAATTACCCGGCAGCCTCTGAGTGACCCTTACTACAATCTGGAATTTGAAGCGGGAAACTATGGATTTTACCAACCCAGTATTGATTTATCAGGACCTCTAACAGCAGATGACACTCTGCTTTACCGTTTCATTGCTAGTTATCAAACTTCAGATAGCTTTGTAGATTTTGCCAACTCAGAACTAATCACGATTGCACCCTCAATTACGTTGAATTTGGGCGATCAAACAGCCTTGAATCTTTACTACGAGTACATCCGCTCGGAAGAGGATCCATTTAAGGCAGATATTCCGGTCTTTAATGACAACACATTTGGCTTACCTCGAAATCGCTATGTCGGCTATCCGGATATTGATTTTGCAACGAATAACAGCCATAGGTTCGGGTATATTTTAACTCACCAATTCAACGACAATTGGCAGATTCGGAATAATATTGCTATAGTTGCTAACTCGAATGCAGATGCCTTTACTGTGTTCTCCGACTTAGTTGATGATCGGATCTTCCAAGGCAGTTCCGACACACGACGTGAATACGCGATTGATAATTATTTTGGTCAAATTGACTTACTCGGTGAGTTTAATACAGGAACGATCTCACACCAGCTTTTAATTGGGTTTGATGCGAATCGTAATGTTGAGAATTCCTTAGGTCGTAGTGGGCAAGGACCCGGTGATCTCGATCTATTTGATCCAGATTATGATATCTCGGATTATGAATTTATCCCCAACTCTCGCTTTGGTTTCTATGAACTCATTCAGTCCTATGGGGTTTATCTTCAAGATCAGATCAGTCTTCTTGATAAACTCAAGCTGTTGATTGGTGGGCGTGTAGACTGGGTTGAACGGATATTTGAAATTGCTGGTGAATCGGCCCAAGAGCAAAATGATAGTGCTTTTAGCCCCCGGATTGGCCTAGTCTATCAGCCTAGCGAAACAGTATCGCTATATGGTAGCTATAGCCAATCGTTTGTTCCAACATTCGGATCTAACCCAGACGGTAGAGCCTTTGAGCCAACCCGCGGAACTCAATATGAAATTGGACTTAGAACAGATTTCCTAGATGGTAGACTTTCGGCAAACTTAGCGGCCTACCATCTCACCAAATCAAATGTAACAACACCGGATCCAGACAATCCCAATTTCTCAATTCAGGTAGGAGAGCAGCGGAGCCAAGGAGTTGAGCTAGATATTGGAGGTGAGATTTTACCAGGCTGGAATCTAGTCGCTTCTTATGCCTACACCGATGCCCAAACAACTCGAGACAATGCCATCGAAGAAGGTAATCTATTGCCTAATGTACCAGAGAATCAAGCTAGCCTCTGGACAACCTATGAGATTCAAACGGGGGCCTTACAAGGTCTAGGGTTTGGTCTAGGGCTGTTTTACATTGGGGAAAGGCAGGGAGATTTGGAAAACTCATTTCAATTAGACAGCTATTTGCGCACAGACGCTGCAATCTACTACCGAAAAGATCGATTTAACGCCGCGATCAACGTTCGTAATTTATTCGATACCGTCCACTATGATTTTTCATACGGTAGATTCTACAATCAGGTAGGTGATCCATTTACCATTATTGGCTCTGTTAGTTGGCAGTTCTAGCTTGCTTAATAAGTATTTGAATGATTTCATTTATCACCTGAACTGTATCATGACAACGTTGTCACGCCGCTTTGTGTGCCTTTTACTGGTGAGTCTTTTGACAGTTATATCTGTCTTTGCTTGTGGTAAGAATTTGCATCACAATACTGCGAACTGGACTTCATCATTGAATGACTGCCGAATCGTAAAGCATTCAATGGGGGAAACTTGTATTCCTGAAAATCCTGAGCGTCTTGTCACTATCTTTCATGTCACACTCGGTAACGTCTTAGCTCTGGGAGTCAAGCCCATCGGTAGCGCTACAGCCCTAAATACTTCGCAGGAAGATTTACCTGCCTATTTGAAGCATGAAACAGCAGGAATCAAACAGTTGGGTAGTCAATATCAGCCAAATCTAGAAACAATACTGTTAGCTAAACCCGATTTAATTTTAGGTTGGGAAACGGTGCGAAAAACTTATCCTCTGATTTCTCAGATTGGTCCTACAGTGTTAGGGCAGTGGCAAGGTGAATCGTCTTGGCGAGAATACTTTCACTTTGTAGCTGAAGTACTAGGAAAAGAGGAAGCTGAACAGCAAGCTTGGCTCCGCTACTATCAACGAGTCGATGAATTAAAAACAGCTTTGAGCAAACAATATAAGAATAAAACTGTATCTGTAATCTATGCTTATAGAGGCTCGCCAACCATCAGTATAAACACTAAAAACTCATTTGTTGGTTCGATTCTTGAGGATGCTGGTATTCAACGACCAGAAACACAGAATATTACTGTTCCTGGTGGAAGCTACGATATTACAGAGGAAAGTTTGCATGATGCAGATGCGGATGTTTTATTTATACTGAGTAACGATCAAAAAACTGTTGAAGCACTGCAACAAAAGCCCATTTGGAAAATACTCAAAGCTGTTCAGCAAAGGCGAGTGTATCCGGTAGATGATTTTACTTGGATCGGATCAAATTTAATTGCTGCCAATGCGGTGATTGATGATCTATTCAAATATCTAGTCAACATGCCTTGAGCTTTTAGTCCGCTCTAATTCCTCCTGAGCAGGCTACTGTGTCACAAGTCGAGTCTGCTACCATTCAAGGCTGCTCAGACAACGAAATGTACTCGTGTTAATTTGGAAGCACAGGCCAACTGCGTCGGCAAGACAGGTCCTTTTGTCTGCCCTTTTGTCTGCAAGGAGGTGAGAGATGATTCAGTCAAGACCGAGATTTGCAACCTTTGAGGACTATCTGGCCTATGAGGGGTTGGAGGGGCGCTATGAGTTGATTGAGGGGGATCTGGTCGAATTGCCACCGGAGTCAGAATGGAATTTGTCTATTGCCAACTATTTGTACTTTCTTTTAGTAGCTCAGAACTTTTCGGCCAGACTGGTACACCCTGGCAAATGTGAGCTTCAGGTGCCTGTCCTGCAACCCAAAGACCCAGCCAACCGCTTTCCCGATCTGGTTATTCTCAGAGAAGAGCATCTTCCCCTGACGCAACGCCGACTGACCATCACCCTCGACATGCCACCCCCCCAATTGGTTGTAGAAGTTGTCAGCCCTGGGCAGGCAAACCGCGAGCGTGACTATCATCGTAAACGCGATCAGTATGCCATGCGAGGCATTCCGGAATACTGGATTATCAATCCGGAAGAGCAGGTTGTCATGGTTTTACAACTCAGAAACGACCGGTATGTAGAGGTAGGAATTTTCCAGGGAACTACCCCAATTACCTCATCTACATTTCCCAACTTGGCGCTAACCGCAGACCAAATTTTTAGAATTGCTTAGAGAGCCTCGGTAACGAATAAGCATGCAGCAGAGTCAGGGAATATAGATTTGAGGCAAAACGCCGGGTTGGGTCGAATTACCCAGAATCAAGGTTTCTAGGAGATCAAACTGCCATTCGTAGAGTAGATTTTCGGCATCAGCGGCAATAGTAAGCAATCGGTCGATCTGGGCCACGGCAGAAGCGGCATCGGGATGCTGGAGCCAGCTTGCTAGGGGATGCTGCCACTGGGAGAGAAAAACTTGTATGGTGTCGCGGTCAGCAGATTCGACGGGATTGTCGGTGAACTGAGTATAGAGGCTATCAATAGCCAGAGGAGTACTGCTAGTCAAAGCTTCCTCCTGCAAGGTTTGCCATTCAGCAGCCAACAGCGGGGGTAACATGCCGACGGTGTATTTTTTGCGGGCACGCAGCGTGACGCCACCAATCTCACAAGGTTCATCGTGTTCTAACAGAAATTGATGTAGGGTTTTGAAGAAGGGCTGAACCATTTCGCGCTCAATCCCGGAGCAAAGGCGCAGGCCGACATCCGAGTAATCGACAGAGTTCATATCCAGCCTGGCTCAAGCGCCTTTAGTCCAAAATCACCAAAGTCCAAATTTTCACCACGTGTCGCACGTCCGCGCATACGGCCTTTCATAACGCGTCGGTGTTTGACCTTTTTCGGCATTAACATAGCTTTAGTACCTCAAATCCTATTAAAACTCTTACCTCGCGCGGTCCTCTCGTCGCGGTCGTCTATCTCCACGGCCGCGAGATGCTGAACGGTCTGCCTTTACTTCGTTCATCGGGTCGGTGGTCGTGCCACGGGCCATCGATGCATTGGCATCCAATATCTCGCCACGGTAGATCCAGACCTTTACTCCGATTATTCCAAAGGTGGTCAATGCTTCAGCAAAACCATAATCAACATCTGCCCTGAGTGTATGCAGCGGAAGACGTCCCTCAAGCGACCATTCAGTGCGTGCGATCTCTGCCCCATTTAGTCTTCCAGAGATCATCACCTTAATGCCCTGTGCTCCAAAGCGAATGGATTCTTCCATCGTCTTCTTCATTGCTCGGCGAAAGGCGATCCGCTTTTCCAGCTGCTGGCATATCTTTTCCGCCTGAAGCTGGGCATTAAGCTCCGGATGACGTATCTCCTGAATAGAAATGAGAACTTCACGCCCAGTTGAACGCGAAAGCTCCTCGCGGAGTTTTTCTATCTCGGAGCCCTTTCGGCCGATTATTATACCGGGTCGCGAAGTATAGATAATGATCTTCATTCGCGCGGCCGCACGCTCGATATCGATATGCGAAACACCACCGCCGGCAAACTTTTTCTTCAGCTCGCGCTTCAGCTTAAGGTCTTCGGCAAGAAACTTCGCAAAATCCTGCTTTGAATACCAGTGCGAATGCCAATCTTTGTTGTATCCGACCCTAAAGCCGTATGGATGAACTTTCTGTCCCATAATTCTTGTTGAGCTCCGCAGACCGCAGCTCTATTCGGCCGATAAGCCTATTTTTCCTTTTCTTCCTCTCTGGTCCCCTCCGAAGCAACTTCCCCAGAAACACTTTCGCCTATAGACGAGATCTCTTCACTGACTAAATTTTCGGGTTCGGCGACAACCTCCTCGCCCGCTTCCCCAGCGACTTTCGTATCCTCGACCGCCTCTACTGCAATACTCTCTTCAGCCAATTTTTCCGGAGCTTCCTCAACTGTGTCCGCCTTTGCCTTTTTAACTTCCTTGGTAGGTTCAGACTTCTTTTTTGTCTTCTTGGGAGCCGCGGCTCGCTTAGCCTTCACCTCTTCCGCTTTCAACTCCTTCTCGGTCTTTGGCTTCTCTTCGCTGGTAACCTCGATAGTTATGTGGCAATAGTGTCGCTGTTCGCGATACGCACGCCCTTGGGGGGCAGGCCTCATTCTGCGGCGGTGCTTCGTCGGCCCCATATCCACGAAACAGCTTTTAACCCAAAGATCGTCAGGATCGACGGCTATATTCATCTGCTCTGCCTGATAGGTCGCATTGGCTATCGCTGACCGCAGTGTCTTTTCGATCGGGGCTGCCGCACGCTTCTCCGTGAATTTAAGGATCGCGAGTGCACGCGAAACGTCTTGGCCGCGGATCAGATCGATCACCAATCGCGCCTTACGCGGGCTTCCCTTTAGATATTTTGTCTTTGCTATCGCTTCCATTGCCTACTTCCTCTTTGCAGCCTTTTCAGCCTTTGTTCCCGGATGTCCTTTGAATACGCGAGTCGGGGAAAATTCTCCTAATTTGTGTCCGACCATGTTCTCGGTAACGAAGACCGGAATATGACGTTTTCCATTGTGGACGCCAAAAGTCAGACCGACCATTTCCGGTGAGATCGTCGAACGCCGAGACCAAGTCTTGATCGCGGGCGGCTTCTTTCCGCCATCGGATATGCGCTTCAATTGCTTCTGAATGCTAAGGTCGATAAACGGACCTTTTTTAAGTGAACGTGGCATATTTTAATTTCGGATCCTTGAGACTGGATATAGCTTTACAGCGATCCACCACCTAAAACCTACTTCCGCCTCCTATCTTTAACGATCATATTGCTCGTGCGCTTGTTGCGACGCGTCTTATAACCGCGTGTCGGTTGCCCCCACGGTGTTACCGGATGGCGGCCACCGGATGTTTTTCCCTCTCCGCCGCCGTGTGGGTGATCAACCGGGTTCATCGCAACGCCGCGCACTTTGGGACGCTTTCCTTTCCAACGATTACGGCCTGCCTTTCCGAGCGAAACATTCTCGTGTTCAGTATTTCCGACCTGACCGACGGTTGCCATACACACGACGGGAACCTTGCGGACTTCGCCGGACGGCATCCTGACCTGGGCATAATCACCCTCTTTGGCAACGATCTGAGCAAAACCTCCGGCCGACCTTACCAACTGGCCGCCCTTTCCTGGGCGAAGCTCAATATTGTGAACTTCCGTGCCAAGCGGGATATTCTTGATCGGCAATGCATTTCCCGGAAGAATATCTGCCTCGGCCCCGCTTAAGATCTGCGTTCCCACCTTCAGCCCGACTGGTGCGAGAATATATCGTTTTTCACCATCAAGGTAAGTTATTAACGCAATGTGAGCCGAACGATTCGGATCATACTCGATCTGCGTTACCTTACCCGGAATTCCGGACTTGTCCCGTTTGAAATCGATCACACGATAAAAACGCTTGTGCCCGCCGCCGCGGCGACGGATCGTTATCCGTCCGTCACTGTTGCGCCCAGAAATCCTTTTCTTCGGTTCGAGCAACGATTTTTCGGGTGTTGCCCCCGGCGTCAATTCGTCGCGGGTTAGATAGGTCTGATACCGTCGCGCCGGTGATGTCGGTTTTAATCTTTTGATTCCCATAACTTTGGTCGATCTTGGATCGTCTTTAGCAAATGTTCTGCCGATCTACGATCTGCCATCCTCTATATCGCTTCTGAATAATCTATGACCGGTTCGCCTTTCTTCAGCGTAACGTAGGCTTTTTTCCAGTTGGGCCGTCGCCCTTCCTGCCGTCCGCGGCGCTTCATCTTGCCCTCGTAGTTAACTGTACGAACTGACGCGACCTTAACGTTAAATATCTCCTCGACCGCTTTTTTGATATCAAGTTTTCCTGCCGAGCGTTCAACGCGAAAAGTGAGTACTTGCCCTGACTTACGGCCGCTGTCATCATCTGTGGATTCCTCGCGGAGGATCATCGATTTTTCCGTGACTACGGGCGTCTTCAAAATATCCCAAACCGTGAAATTACTCATTGTCTGCCGCCTCCTCTGTCACTTGTTTCTTTGTTGTCTTTTTCACCGGTTTTTCACCGTCGGCCTTTTTTGCCTTTGCAGCGGCTTCCTTTTTTGGTTTTGCCGGCTTATCTTCTGCAACCTCCGAAGACTCTTCACTCCTCTTAGCCCTTTTCGCTGATTTCCGGCTTTCTTCAGCAGATTCGTCTGCATTGGTGCCTTCACGCGCTGGGTCGAGAAGCTCGTTCAATTCTTCGATCGCCGCTTTAGATATCAGTAGCCTTTCGTGATAGAGAATGTCGTAAATATTAAGGCCCGTGCTGTTCGTCACCTTTGTTTTCTCCACGTTCCTTGAGGAAAGGACAAGATTTGCGTTATCAAGCGAATCGATGACCAATGTTTTCGGACGCTTTTTATTCTCAATAAGCCCAAGAACCTCGATCGCACCTAAGAACGCCTTTGTCTTAGGTTGGTCAAACCCGAACTCATCGATCACGATGATGTTTCCCTCCCGAAGCCTTTCGGAAAGTGCTGACCGGATCGCACCGCGCCGCATTTTGCGAGGCATATTGTATGACCAATCACGCGGCTGCGGGCCATGAACATTGCCACCACCTTTCCACAACGGCGAACGAAGCGATGCAATTCGGGCACGACCTGTCCCTTTTTGCTTCCAGAGCTTACGTCCTGAACCAGAAACATTGCCGCGCGTCTTCGTGGCGGAGGTTCCTTGGCGACCATTTGCCTGGTAATTCCGGACGGCGGCGTGTATCAGTGCTTCATTGAATTCAACACCGAAGACACGGTCCGAAAGCTCAATATCCCCGACCTCTTTATTCTTTAAATTGCGAACCTTTACGGTAGGCATAGTCTATCTCCTGTAAGATCCCACCTTCAGCCATTCGAATATAGAGACTGAAGCAGTTGGTCTTACCTAGCTTTTTTTAACAACAACCAAACTCCCATTAGCCCCGGGAACAGCTCCGCGCACCAGCAACAAATTGTTATCCGCATCGACCTTAGCAACCGTCAATCCTTTCACCGTTACGCGCTCATCGCCCATATGGCCTGAAGAACGCGTACCTTTAATCACACGTGAAGGATACGCCGATTGACCGATCGAGCCCGGCTTGCGAACATTCATCGAACCGTGCGGTAAGGCACAATTGGCGAGAGCAGATAGGCCGCTAACCGCACAGATTCCAGTACTGCATAGAGCACTTGCTCGACTTCAGTCTGTTTTCCTTGCTTATAGAGCGACCACGGGGCTTGCTCATCTACATATTTGTTGCCAGCCTGCACCAGCGTCAAGATTTGGGCACAGGCATGACTAAAGGCCAGATCCTGATAAGCTTGCGCTACTTCACTGCCCAATCCCGCTCCCCTCGACCGCAGTCCATCCATCAGGGAATTGTCTACATCTGTTACGGCGGGTACTTTGCCATCACAGTACTTATGAGCCATTTTCAGCGTCCGGTTCAGCAGGTTGCCCAAATCATTGGCAAGGTCAGCGTTAAGCGTGTTAATAAACCGGGTTTCGCTAAAGTCACCATCGCGGCCAAACTCGATCTCTTTTAAGAAGAAATAGCGGACGGCATCCGCGCCATAGCGGTTGACCAAATCCACCGGATCAATGACATTACCCAGCGTTTTGCTGATTTTCTGCCCATCTTTGGTTAAAAAGCCATGACCAAACACCCGCTCTGGCAGTGGCAAATCCGCCGACATCAGCATCGCTGGCCAATAGACCGCATGGAATCGGAGAATATCTTTGCCAATCAAGTGTAGGTTGAAGGGATACCAGGTCGCCGTTGCATTCGCCAAGGTCGGGGCTTGGTCTGGTTCTAACAAAGCCGTCACGTAAGCCAGCAGCGCATCAAACCAAACATAGATGGTGTGGTTGGGGTCAGCAGGGATCGGAATCCCCCAGTCAAGATTCACCCGTGAAATCGAGAAGTCTTGCAGTCCGCGGCTAACAAAGCTCAACACCTCATTGCGGCGGCTTTCCGGCTGAATGAAGTCAGGTCGTTCCTGGTAGAGTTGCTCTAGCTGGCTCTGGTATTTCGACAGGCGAAAGAAGTAGTTTTGCTCGTCTCGCCATTCGGCTTTTTTGTTAGGGTGTAACGGGCAATACCCTCCTTCCAGCAGATCCCGCTCTTCCTTGAACTCTTCGCAGGAGACGCAGTACCACCCCTGCTGCTGGCCTAAATAAATATCGCCCCGTTCCCACACCCGCTGAAAAAACTCTTTGACAATGGCTTCGTGTCTTGGGTCAGTCGTGCGAATAAAGCTATCCACTTGAATGTTGAGCAACTCCCAAAGAGATTTAAACTCCTTGGCAATTAAATCACAGTGCTCCTGCGGCAGCCGACCCAACGCCTCAGCCGTGCGCTGAATTTTCTGTCCATGCTCATCTGTGCCCGTAACCAATCGTACCGATTTTCCTTGCAACCGCTGAAACCGAGCTATTATATCTGCGGCAATCGTGGTATAGGCACTGCCGATGTGAGGGACATCATTGACATAGTAAATGGGCGTTGTGATCGAGAATGTTCCTTGATTCGTAACGCGAGAATCCATGAGGTTATTAAAAACTACCGCTTAAACTACCAATAACTATACTCGAAGGACGAAAGAGGAAGCTGGATTACCGGTTCAGTTTCATGCCTCCAAACTTCTAGAGTACTGTTTGCAGTGCTTTACCGTTAGCTGATCCACTGTTAATTCATCTACACCTATCTAGTTTCACCGGGAATAAAGGACCATTTCAGGAATAATTGAAGAAATAGAACGTAAGCTTTAAAGTTTTCTCAGGAAATCTCAAAGATGATTAATCTGACGAAGTGCTAAGGCTACAACGCTAACAGATAGCCTAAATCCAAGTTCAGTCAATGCTTAGGCAATTATAAAAAATAATCAGAGTTTTTGATGCTTTCGAATCAATACAGTTGATTTTCTTTCGTCTCTAATCGTTTCTGAATTAAGGAAAACCAAGACAGATGTGCAACTTTTGTGCAGCCGTTCACGTATACAGCTAGTTTGGAACGAATCATTTTGCGATTCAAATTATCAGCACTCTAGATGAATTGGCCGCTAGTAATCGTCAACAATTAGTTTGGAATGAGTTAATACCAATTACATGTGAAGCTGCATAGAATTTACCCCACCGCCTACGGCACCTCCCCTTGGTAAGGGGAGGTTGGGAGGGGTCTGATAATAAGCCGCTTCAAAAAAAATTGGTATAAGTCTAGGAATGAATCAGCTAATTTTCCTCTCTTCTCTCGGTTTGCTTATCGCATCCATACATGCCTATCACATACAGTCCTATCAATTGATGCAATACCATTGCAACTTTAAGCAAAGGTTAAATCTCTGCTCTTGATTTAAGTCGTTGTAAACCCACTACATTAACGGCGTTAATCCGGGAGCGGCTACATAAGTCCCCCTTGCGGCAATCGGCAGACCCATCATTTGATATAGGCAAAGCACTAGAAGAATACTCTAGTATGAAGAAAGGTTAAGCTAGACGTTTCATCAGAATGCCAGTTCACAGCCCGCTACTCATTTCCCAGCAACTGCTTGCTACTTTAGGAACTCGGAGCTTTACTCATCATTCCGACCGAATTCCCCATGAAAGTGCAGTTGTGGTGGTTAGTAACCATCGCAGTTTTATGGATGCACCCCTATTAATGAGTGCGTTGAATCGACCGATTCGCTTTGCCTGCCATCATTACATGGGCCAAGTGCCGCTATTGCGGGATTTTGTGCTGCGCTTAGGCTGTTTTCCGCTTGATGCACCTGAGCACCGGCAGCAAAGTTTTTTTCATCAAGCAGTTCAATTGCTGCAAACTCAGCAGGTTGTTGGCATTTTCCCAGAAGGAACCGAACCCATGGTGCATCTCACACCCCCACGGCAGGTTGGTGAGTTTCATCGTGGCTTTGCCCATCTAGCCCTCCGAGCACCTGTTCGGGATCTGGCAGTTTTGCCGGTTGCTATCGCTTCTCAACACGAAACGACCAGTTTTCCAGTTCCGCTTAAGTTTTTGAGTTTGTTTGATCCGTCCGAACCCTTGTTTGATCAAGCCGGATGGCATCCAATGGTGATGTACCAGCGAGTGGATCTTTTGGTGGGAAAACCCTTGTGGATCACCGATGCTCAACGTGAAAGCTATCAAGGCAAACAGGCCAAAAGTGTCGTTGCTGACCTGATGAGCTATTGCCAGAGTGAAATCACCGATTTGCTGCAATACGGTTGTTAGACATGTCAGAGACGCCTTATTTTCTTGCCCTCCGCTCACCTAGACCCCGCCAACCCAATGCACCTCTTTTTATCTACTTGCCCGGTGGAGACGGTACTGGTCAGCTCTTCTATCGTCAATTAGAAGGACTTGAAAAAACCTTCGACATTCGCTGCTTGGAAATTCCTCCCGATGACTTAAACGGCTGGGATCTGCTGGTGGAACAGGTCGTGCAGCTCGTTGAGGCAGAAGTGAAGGAATATCCCCGGTCAGCAGTCTACCTTTGCGGCGAATCGTTTGGCGGCTGTTTGGCCCTGAAAGTGATTTTGCATGCGCCCCATCTATTTGATCGGTTAGTGCTAGTCAATCCGGCTTCGGCCTTTCGGCAACAGTCTTGGCTCTATTGGCTATCGTTTTTAGCCCGCCCGGTGCCGGAAGTGATCTATTGCATGTTTTGGCTATGGTTTCTGCCGATTCTTGCCTCGCTGGGACGAATAGAATCTGACGACCGACGCGCTTTGTTAACTGCGGTGCAGGGCATGACGCAAGAAACCTCGGTGTGGCGAGTTGGCCTCCTGCGAGAATTCAACATCAGCGATGAGCAGTTGCGGCAAATCAAGCAGCCAACCATCGTGATTGCTAGCGGTCGGGATAACATTTTACCATCCGTTAGCGAAGCTGAGCATCTGTGTGCACTCATACCTCAAGCTCGAGCCTACGTGTTGCCCGACAGCGGCCATGCTTGTTTGTTAGAGGCCGATGTAAATCTATACGACATTCTCAAATCGCTTGATTTTTTGCCAGTGTCGCAATTGGTAACCGAGAGCTAGTCCTGCACTCAGGATGGGATCCTGCCTCTGTGATTGACGAATCAAGAATTCAGCCAGGTTAGACGCACCACCAACTGCTAGCACGGCTTACAACTGGGCAAAGCGGTCAGTTGCCTCAATCAGGGCGCTGCGAATTCCCGGCTCGGTCATCGAATGGCCTGCATCAGGAACTACGATAAACTCAGCCTCTGGCAATGCTCGGTGCAGTTCCCAAGCCGATACCATCGGACAGACCACATCGTATCGTCCCTGCACAATCACAGTCGGCAGATGACGAATCCGATCACATTGCATCAACAGTTGGTCTTCACGCTCAAAGAACCCTTTATTAACAAAATAATGGCACTCGATGCGGGCAAAGGCATCCGCAAATTGGGTCTCGCCAAACCGCTGCTGCAAATTGGGATCGGGAAACAAGTCTTGGTCAAATCGGTAGAGCATCACCCGATCAAACCCCGTTACCTTGCGGACTTCCCGCACAATAATTTGACAGAAATCTTGCAGATTCGAGGTGGCTTCTAGCTGATTAATCGAGGCCCGTGCCAGATGGTAAAAACTCAAGAACGGAATATTTTCGTGCGTCAAGGCTGGCTCTAGTTCCAATACCAAGAACCCGTCGGCACTGCGATGAAACACCGCATCAAACACCAGATAATCATCGCCTTTCCGCCGTACCCAGACCTTCGTGGGGTTGATCAAATCCAGATTCTCGTAGCTCAAGCCCGTGCGGAACCGATCCACCTGAAACGAATCGAGAATCTCGTCTAAGGTTTTGCCAATTACCTGTTCTACGGACAGGTCAAAGGCAGTAGAAACATTGCGGCTCGCCTGCAAAATTGTTAAATCTGGCTCTTGCAAAACCAGCAGAACGCCGTGGGGTTGGATTTGCGTCAAGCTACGAATCGAAGGCTGTTTCAGGCTAGTCAGATTCGGTGTTTGCTCTAGGTTCATATTGGGTATGGATACCTCCACACAAAGTAATGGATAAGGTGAGTAAAACGGTTTTTTGCAGCTAATGAAAACGAAACGGGCAATGAAGCTGATAGCGCTCTCAAGCAAGCTAGAAAATCGCCACACCTAGGTTTGAGAAGGTGCGAGCGATGTAGCAATCTTTCAATACTTTCTAACTCAAAGGGCAGAACGCGAATTGAAGTGACGGCTGTTTATCTGACATAAAACCTGCTCAGAATTGAAATTCCGAGCTAGTAGCGTAAGTTCGTTCAAATAGACTAAATCCTTCTCCTTTGACGGATTTGGGGACTTCTGTTACGAGCCAGAAAATTGATTTCCTGCTAAACAAAATGGCGAAACCAAAGATTTGTCAGTCAATCAGGACGGGTGGTCAACAAAAGAATTAGTTCATTTGGCATCCTATTTTGATCAACTTTTGATCAACGCAGATTGCAGCGATTCGGCTAGCTATCGAATCAATCAACTCAATTACCGCCATTTCCCTCATATTCTACTAGGCTGAATCGCTATCTGTTAGGGCGCTAGCATTGGGCAAGAATGCCCTGATTTCTGCACAGTGATGGATTGCAGCATGGGGGCTGACTAAAGAGAATTATTAAATAAATCAAAAGCTTTGAAAAATTAAAAAATTGGTTTTGGATCACAGGAAAATCCAATTAAAACTTGGTTTTAACCTATAAAAGTGCATTTTTCTTAAAACAAAGAGTTAATTATGTGAACGCTTACTCTCTGGAAGAGTTACAATTTCTAACCAAAATTCTTCAATCCGTTTGACAATTTGGGCAAGCTGTTCCAGATCCGACGACTTAATTACATAGCAATTGCCTTGAAGCGTGTAGCTATTCAAAATATCCGCTGCCTCGGATGACATAGTTAGGACCACCACCGGAATGCGCCGCAACTGGGGATCGGCTTTCAGCTCGGCCAACAGTTCTCTGCCGTCTTTCCCAGGCAAATTCAAGTCCAGCAAAATCAGATCGGGTCGGCGGGTACTCGCATAGTCGCCCTGTTGTCGCAGGAGTTGCATCGCCTGCTCCCCGTTGCCAATGGCTATAATCTGCGGCTGTAGGGTTGTTTGGGCTAGTGTCTGTTGAATGGTCTGAATGTGGTCAGGGTTATCTTCCACAATCAAAATCAATTGCTCTGCCGCAGGTTCTTCCATATCCGGGTCAAAAGATGCTCTCATCCAAACCTTACTTCATTCCTTACTTCATTAAGACAGAAATTTTGGAGGATGGCGTAAATCTTCCCTGAACTGAAGGAACTGATTGACGTAAAGGAATTCGCATCATGAACTTGGTGCCTTTCCCAAGAGTGGAAAAGCACTCTAATTTGCCACCATGTTTTTCTGTAATGATTTGGTGGCTGATCGACAGGCCCATTCCCGTACCTCTTCCAGGCGGTTTGGTGGTAAAGGAAGAATCAAAAATTCGCTGTTGAATTTCTAGAGGCATCCCGCTACCGTTATCGACAATGGCAACTTCTCCCCAGTCTGTATCAAATGCGGTTCGGATTGTGATTTGATTCGGGCTGTCTAGAGTGTCTTGGCAAGATTGCCTTCGCTGTTGTCTTAAATGGCATCGATTACATTTACAAAACGTTCATGAAAACCTAATTTAACTGTCCAGCACGGCATTCGACTAGGGGTAGATTTACGTGATCTTTGATGAATTCAATTGCGGATCTTGGGGGTTGGGCCTTGAGTCGGTGTTGCAAAATCACCAGGGTGCTTTTGATGCTTTTATGAATATCTATGGTATCTACAGCTTTGAATTCCGCTTCGTCTGTGCGAGAGAAGGTGCACAGCGACAAAACACTTTAGCGAATCCGTTCGGTCCCTAGCTGCATCGAGTTGAGGATCGTAATCATATTGCGAAACTTCAGAATGCGGTAAGCTGAAGGACAGTCGAGATGGGCAACCCTGTGGAGCCAATTGTCAGCCAAGAAAATCAAGCCTTTGTGCATATTCCTGTCCTAGCGTCAGCGGTAGTTGAGGGGTTGGCGGTTCAGGCAGGCGGGCATTATCTGGACGCCACTGTGGGCGGCGGTGGTCATAGCGCCCTGATTCTGGCAACCGCAGCCGATGTGCGAGTGACAGCGTTAGATCAAGATCCACAGGCATTGCAAGCCGCTCAGCAACGGTTAGCCGAGTATGGCAATCGGGTACAGTTTCACCACACTAACTTTGCCGATTTTGGGCTAGGAAACCAGCGATTTGACGGCATCTTGGCCGATTTAGGCGTTAGCTCAGCCCAGTTTGACTGGGGCGACCGGGGCTTTAGTTTCCGGCAAGAGGCACCGCTGGATATGCGAATGAATCCCCAGCAAGACCTGACCGCCGCTGAGATTGTCAACACCTGGAACGAAACCGACCTGGCAAATCTAATTTACACCTACGGCGAAGAGCGACTATCACGCCAAATTGCTCGCCGGATTGTCGAACGCCGACCGTTTCAGACCACTGTCGAACTCGCAGAAACCATTTTTCACTCCGTGCCGCGCTCCTACCGCTATGGCAGAATTCATCCAGCTACCCGCACCTTTCAAGCTCTGCGCATCGCCGTCAACCGAGAACTAGACGTACTGCAAACTTTTCTACAAAAAGCACCCCTGTGGCTCAAACTCAACGGGCGGCTGGCCATTATTAGCTTCCACAGTTTAGAAGATCGAATCGTCAAACATGCGCTCAAGGACTCAGACCTTTTGCGAGTGATCACCAAAAAGCCAATTGTACCCAGCGAAACCGAAATCGCGCAAAATTCCCGTGCTCGCTCTGCCAAACTGCGAATAGCAATGCGAATAGCTGATGAATATCCAATCAATCCGCAAGATAACTATTATCGACATAATAGCCCTGCGGGCATCTCAGAAAAGGGGGATTGTACTACGCACACGCTGCGCGAACGAACTCAAGTTTAGTGAGCAAAACGAATTCATTTTCGATCTACTGAGCTTCAGGAACCATTCGGTCAGCAAATCATTCAAATTTTCAAGCGGCTGCCTGTGATTGCCAACAGGTCAATATACTGGCCATTTGTCTAAATCAAATTCAGCAAAAGTGATTTAACCCGGCCAAAAACTTGTAGACTATAGGGCTAGTCGATTTGCTCCCGGTTTGTGGGGGCGTCATTTGTCCAATTGCTTGCTTCCATCCCAGTTCAGCCTATGACCGTGCCTAGCATGACCCGTTTCATGACCAAAGGATGGCGATGCTCAGCCCGATGGTTGCTGCCAGCCTTGTTTTTGCTATCGCTGATGGCGGTGCTGATGGCGAGTGCCTTTGTCCCAACGGTAGCCCAATATCCCCGGCAGGAGATTCGCGGCGTCTGGATGACTACCAACGACACTGACATTCTGCGAGATCACGCCAAACTACAGGATGCGGTTGGTCAACTGGCCCGGCTGAATTTCAATACAATCTATCCGGTGGTCTGGAATGCGGGCTATGCCATGTATCCCAGTACGGTGGTGCAGCAAGCTGGGATTCAGTCCTTTGTCTATCGCGGCATTCAGGGCCAGGATATTCTGGCAGATTTGATTGCTCAGGGACATGCTCGCGGGATGCTGGTGGTGCCCTGGTTTGAATTTGGCTTTATGGCTCCACCCACCTCGGAACTGGCGACCAAGTATGCCAACTGGCTGACGCAAAAGCAGGATGGGACCAAAACCTCAATGAGCGCCGCTGGGGAAGTGGTATGGCTGAATCCGTTTCGTCCAGAGGTGCAGCAGTTTATTTCTAGCCTCGTACTCGAAATCGTCACTCGTTACGATGCTTTCACCCTGGTGGTCCCAAAGTGATCAAAACGATTCAGTCGGAATTTGCTTTAACGGACGAGCAGGTGCAGCTCAGCTGGAATACATTAGCGAAAATTGGCAACATATCTTCGGGTACAGTAATTTACATGCTGAATGAGCTGATGCAGCAACAAATTCCTCATGAATCCTATGGTTTGATGATTGGTATGGGGCCAGGATTTGCGCAAGAAGCTGTCTTGTTAAAGTGGTAGCTCAAGCACTTTTCCTGCATTTTCAGCTCTCACTGATAAATCAACCTTGGCATCTAACGATGGATACTCGCTTCCTTTTCCTTATCATCATTTTACTAGTTCTGCTTCAGCGCCTGTGGGAGTTGCGAATTAGCAAAGCCAACGAAATTTACCTGTTGCATCACGGCGGACAGGTGCGTGGTTCCAATAACCTTAAGCTAGTCAAGTTTCTACAACTAGGCTGGTTCGCCGCCATGATCCTGGAAGTCTGGTGGTCGAACCGCCCATTGATCCCCCTCCTCGCCAGTTTAGCGTTGTTATTACTAATGACCGGGCAGCTGCTGCGCTATGGTTCGATGAAGGCATTGGGCCATCGCTGGACCTTACCCTTGATCACCCTGCCCGGTGTAGCGGCTGTGGACTCTGGTGTCTACCGTTTCTTGCGGCACCCCAACTGGCTGGGCGTGATCTTGGAAATCGCAGCATTGCCTCTAGTACACAACGCCTGGATTACGGCTGCTCTGTTTAGTTTTATCAATGCACTGTTGATGGTAGATCGAGTTCGGCAAGAGGAGCAAACCCTATCTAGGGATAGCGATTATGAGCGATTGATGGGCGGTCGTCCCCGTTTTTTATGGTTGCCTAGGTTTGGTGTCAAGGCACCTGTTAGCCGATTGTAATATTTTTTGTTACTCTCACTAAAATTGTCCTATTTCAGCAGTAGGATACAATCTTTCTTTTACAGCCGAGCTTCACAACCAAAGCGCATCTTGGAGTTGTGTATAAAAACAGAAGTTAATCCGTATAAGTTGTGTGATTTATTACAACTCGATTCTTGTTATGCCAGAATGTTCATTGACACAGAAATGCATCCCGATTAAATTGTTAGCAAATAATTTAACTGCTATTTTATTTAAATCTATTCTTTGATTGTTGCTGCTATGAAACATTACCAGCTAACATCCACTGAGGCTAATTGTCCAATCTGCTGCTCGCGCGACGCTCAACTCTTGTGGTCGGTTAGTGCTGAACAAGCCGCTCGGCACTATGTTGCCAAGGAAGCCGATCTGCAAAGGTTTCAAAACTTGACATCCCACATCAAAACCCTTTGGCAGCAAGATTTTTGTGATGTTGTTCGCTGTGACTATTGCGGTTTCTGCTATAGCTATCCTTATATCGCAGGAGATGCCCGGTTCTATACATTGGCCTACGAACGAGAGGGGTATCCCAAATGGAAATGGGAACATCAGCTAACCTCTGATGCTCTAAGCCAAAGCAAGAATTTTACGCTACTGGAAATTGGTGCAGGAGACGGAACTTTTTTAAAGGGAATTAGCCCTAGTCTGACCGCCAAAGAACATGTACTATGTACTGAATATTCCGACTATGGCAAGCGTGAAATTGAAAAATATGGCATTCAGTGTCTAGCGCAAGATGTCAGAACGATAGAAACTGAACAATTTCATGGCTATTTCAATGTAATTTGCATGTTTCAGGTGATTGAGCATATGGATCAATTAGACCTTCTGTTTCAACGCCTGAACTGGCTCAGTCGGCCAAATGCCAGCCTTTTTATTTCTGTGCCCAATCCCAAATTAATTGAGTTTGCTGAACTGAATGGTGGCTTGTTAGATATGCCTCCCAATCATATTGGCCGCTGGAACAAAGACTGTTTTGAGAAAATTGGTAAATGCTGGAGATGGGAGATAGAAGGATACGAGATTGAGAACAACAGCTTGCCTTCCAAAGCGATGCTCTTCTGCAAGTACCGTTTCTGGCGGGAAAGCCAGCACTACAATACGTTCGCTAATCGAGTTCTCCAAATTAAAAATGGTCATCTTAAGAAGGGAATGCAGGCAGTGGGCTTGGGGTTATACGCGCTCGCCTCTTTACCTCAACTGGTTCCTTTACAATCTCCAGAGCTGGGCTTTTCTCAGTGGGTTCACTTGAGAAAAATGGATTAAAACAGAACCCTTATAGTTTATTTTATCTGGCAGGCATACCTCAAATATTTGCCCCAAGCTCTTTACTGTGCATTGTGTGGCAGTAACATAACACTCTCTACACCCTGATTCCAAACATCTTTCTGGGATTTGAGTCGCAGTTCTTGCCACCGTAACCCAAGCAAACAGGCCAGAAAAAGCATAAATCCGGGTTCCTGCATACCAGCTTGGATCCATCCCACTACAAATACGCAGAGCAATTGAAATCGCGATAGGTCATCTTTGCATACATAACGCCAGAGCAAAGAATAAAGATAGAAATAGGCTACCAGTCCAATAATTCCCAGATCACCCCAAAGTCCTGCCCAAGAGAAAAATGGTGAAAACATAGTGCTGCCATTGGCTAACCAACTGTCAGCCATGTCTTGCCATACTTGCAGGCTGATTTCATCCATTCTAGTCGCGCCGAATGGGTTTAGTAAGCTGCTGTACTCCCGTAGCATTACCATTCCAAGACGATCTAGAGTATGACCTGGCCCCAACCCCAGTAGCCAATTGATAGGAGAATCCATATGGTCTAGGATAGCTTGGATTCCAAATAGCTTGAATCGAGTTGCCTCGCCTTCCGGTCCATAGATCTCAGGTCGAATCCAACCTCTGAACGCTCCTAAGAACGGAAATTGAAACATAGCCCACCAGAAAGCCTGGAACCCAAGCACAACCCCTATCACCGAGAGGAGTGCCTTCCTAATATCTTTCATATTGGCTAGTGATAGCAGAGCAAAGGCAACGGCACCCACAATTAAGACCTGCTTAGCATCTGCCTCAATAATTTGGAGAAAGCAAGCTAGCATGACCAAGGCTCGTATCCATAGGGGCTGATTTTTGGCCGCTACGAGAAAATAGGTCGCAAGTGCTAGAGTTACCGAGGCACTCACAATCACTCCAGCACCTTGGCAAATGAATACGCCTGTGATGGTGTCTACTCCGTCAAGATTTGGGCAGGGGCTACGACCTCGAATATCCCATCTCAGTACAAATCGCTGAAGCAAAGCTAGAAAGAGATTGAAGAATCCAAATCCAAGTACATATTTACGGAATCGAGCGAGCGTTTCTTCCGACATCGAGATGCAAACAATCGCCAGTAGCAACATGGCTGGTTCATTAAACAACAGGAAATGTAAAACGACATTGATAATTCCTGCGTCATTCCACCAAGCACTCGCAAAGCTTACAGTTAACAGCAGCATCAAGGCAAATAAAATCTTCTTACAGACTGCAATTTGCTGTCTATCTCTAGATTTAGAATTGAGAATTGCTACACCGAATGCGAGAGGCACAATTGCGAAATGCAAGAAGTTAACCAGAGAAGGAAACTTAACTAGCATCAGTATCCTGGGGAAAAAGCCACTGGCAAGAGCTAGCAACACCAAGGTCGTGCTGTCAATATAGCCTTTCTTCTTCTGGGCTAGTGGCGCTTCAATCATCATTGAACTTGATTGCTCTTAATTCTTTACCTGATTAATAGATTATGCTTTGCCTATCGAATGTCCAAGGCGTTCCTAGTGCTATATCGCTGATTTGTATTTAGTACTTATTCAGTGCTATTTTATTCTAAAAAAGGCGACTCAAGCTCACATGAGTTTTCAAGAGGGGAAGTTTCTAAACGAAACGTAGATTTGAACCGATGTCGATCGCCTCCTGTTATAGCACGTAGACGACGAGCACTTGCTTCAATTAAGGCTATTGGTAAACCTTGTAAAGAGTGCAGCCTGCGGCTCCAACACATTGAACGATGTCAGTGCCTCGCTGCAAAATTTCCAGTGGAACAGAAGAAAATTTCTCAGAGCTAAGCAGAGCCGTTAGCACTTCCTGATCACTAATCATTGCCAAGGGGCGAGTATTAACAGGTTGATTTTGAGCATTCCTATAAGCCGGATGATTGAGCAGGAACTGCAGATGACATCTTCTCAATGTTATCGTTAGATAATGTGTAATGGTAGACATCATGCCTTCTCTCTTTGAGTAGCTCGGTTTCAGCTTGAAAAAACTGCTCTTCACTGCCGCTGTGCTGGTAATAATTGTGAATTACTAGAATATTTACTAAGTACAGGACAAAAAATGAAGGGTGTGGAAAAACTCATTTGTGAGTAAGTCAATGTTGACCCTGCGTGGGGGCGAAGCCCCCACACCCCCTTGTTCACAACCTATTTATGAACGCCGTAGATCGATAAGCATCAATAAATGATAAATGGTTTTTAGGTTGAGTAATTTCTCACTAATTCAGATGTTTTTGAGTTAGTTAGTAGATAATCAGCTAATTGATTCTCAATTTCATTCCGTACAATCTGTCGATAATCTACAAAATGTTCTAAGTGAGCACAATTGGTCAAATAATGTTCAAACACACCTGGATTGCAGCGAATAATTGAGAATAACTGCTGCCAAAACTGCCAACGGGTATTGCGCTTCAGCCCTTGTCGCCAACAAATGATGAATAGTGCCCGCAAGTCTGCTAATCCTGGCAGTTTAAATTTTCGCTTGTGTGGCCGAGGCTTCATGTTGATGAAATGACGATAGACTCGTGCTAAATAGCGATCGGGTTCATACAACTCCCAAAAACATTGGATATATTCATGGGCAATCTCTTCTAAGGGACGGGTTGGAACAAAATTAATCAACGTCGTCTGATGAATATTGGCTTCACTCCCCGTTTCCAATAAACGTCCTTCTTTTTGCAAACGCTGTGACAATGCAGTGTTGGGCAAGGCTTGCAACATACTGAACAGAGCCTGTGGAATTGCGGTCGCTTCCACAAACTCAATGATGCGATCGCCTGCGCCTGATTTTTCACCATCGAACCCAATGATAAACCCCGCCATCACCCGCAATCCAGCCTGATTGATCGTTTGAACGGCTTCTATCAGAGAATTACGAGTGTTTTGGTGCTTTTGGGTCAATGACAGACTATCAGTATCTGGGGTCTCAATGCCCAAAAAGACAGCCGTAAAATTGGCTGCAATCATCAAATCCAATAATTCTTGATCTTGTGCCAGATCAACGGAGGCTTCTGTTGAGAGACTGAAAGGATAACCGCGTTCTGCCATCCAGGGGATCAGTTCTCGCAGCAGCAGTTTAGCATTCCGTTTGTTACCAATGAAATTATCGTCTACGACAAAGATCGATCGCCGCCAGCCTAAGTCATACAGCGTTTGTAACTCTGCTAAAAGTTGAGCCGGAGTTTTCGTGCGTGGCTTGCGTCCGTACAGCACAATGATGTCGCAGAATTCGCATTGGTAAGGGCAACCGCGCGAGAACTGGACGGACATATCGCTGTATGCTTTGAGGTTCAGCAGGTCAAATCGAGGAACAGGTGTAGTGGTGACATCTGGCTTCTCTCCATTCGCTCGAAATACTCCTGAAGTATCGCCTCGTTCCAACGCTTCTACCAATAACGGTAAGGTGATTTCGCCTTCGTCCAACACCAAGAAATCGGCTCCGGCTTCTTGGGCGGTTTCAGGCACAGACGTGACATAGGGACCGCCAACCGCAACTTGCTTGCCTCGCTGTTTTGCCTTTTCAATCAAGTACAGCATGTCATCTTTCTGGACAATCATGCCAGAAATGATCAGCAAGTCTGCCCAATACCAATCTGCTTCACTTTCATATCCAACATTGCGATCAACTAATCGAAATTCCCAGGTTTGAGGCAGGATAGCTGCCACGGTGATCAAACTGAGCGGCGGAAGGGAAACTTTGCGTCCGATCAATTCTAGAGCTTTATCAAAGGACCAAAAGGATTTAGGAAAGAGGGGATACAGCAACAACACTCGCATAGACAGTAGTACTAAATTATAGATTAACGATCAATAGGAATCTCAACTGTGAAACAGGTTCGTCCATCTCCATACTCAACTTGAATAGCCCCTCCTAAATAGTCGTCCCTGAAAAACCGAATTCAAGCGATCGTGGAAGCTTGAATCAGAGGAGCTGTTAAAAAGAATCGGAACAACTTGCGCAAATTAAATCCACAGCCAGCGAGAAACGCATTCATGCGGTCCCCAAGTTGGCCTCGTAAGTAATTGCGACCTAACCCATGATCTTGTTTCGCATGGCCAATGACCGGTTCAATCGCATTGCGGCGTCTGAGGAACCGCTTGAGAGTGGTGGTCGGTTGGCGAGTGCCTGCGACCACGACTTGAACATCCTCGGGATGATAGTTCGCCCCTCGAAAGCCTTTGTCCACTGCCGCTTGCTTGGGTTTGACAGCCGTGAGGCGGTGAGTTTGAATCAATGCTCCCCGCAACGTGGTGCCATCATAGGGATTGCCATGCACGGCATCCACTGCCACAATCCAATTGCTCAACTGGGTAGTCACCAGCACCACCTTGCAGCCAAATTCATAACGTTTGTGCACTTTGCCTTTGACAATGCACTCAGTTTCAGGAGCATGAACACTGTAGAGTTTGCCCGTATCTTTGGGCTGTTGCTGGTAAATTTGCTTAGCAATCTCCAGCAATGATTGCAACTCTGATGGTCGGTCAGTCACTTTGCGTTCAATGTCGCGAATCACTCGCCCCAAATAAGTGCGCAATTTGCGGGTCTGTTGCTTGGCCCGTTGACCTTGCCGTGCGGCCGCATAGCGACTTTGCCAGAACAAGGCATGTTTGCCCAGTCGCACATAGCTTTGCCTGAGCTTGACCTGATGCTGACGGGCCACTCGCACCAAGGCTCGTCTAGCTTTGTCATACAACCGGGCATCGGTGGGAAACGCAATTGCCTTTTCCTGAACCGTGGTGTCTACATTCACTCTAGCAATCTCAGACGGCTTCAAGGCTTGCTGCCGCATAGCGGTTCGCACTACCTGCGCCAAGAGTTTCTCCACGCCCTCAATGCCTACCCGCTGTCGCCATTTGGGCAAACTTGTGGGATGACAGGGACACTCATGCTGAAAGGTCTCTTCTCCACAAAAGTATTGCCAGTAGGGGTTTTCTACCCACTTGCTGACCACCGATTCATCACTTTCCCCATAGAGCGCTTTCAAATAGTGCAACCCTACCAGCAACCGGGTCGGTAGAGCGGGCCGCCCCCCTTCACTGCTTACGGTGTGACCAAATTCCCCTTCCAAATCCCTCCAATCGATGGCTTGACTCAGTTTCACCAATGGATGCTCCAGGTTCAACTGGTCTTTGAGTAAGGGTTGAGGGTTGGAGGATGCCCCTGTTTTGGAGCGAAATCCACGACTCATTTCTCCAGATTTTGCTGTCTTGACTCCATTTCCTGGTTATTTTACACCCTGGCTCAGTCTCTGATACCCTTGTTCTGTCTAGCTTTGGATAGTTTTTCAGGGATAACTAGTTAGAGTTTAGGGTGCCCAACAACTTATGCCCGGTTCCAGAGAAGCTCGACCGACGATTCGCTTTGTCGATGAGTATTGCCAACTCTATGCGGATTTGTGTTCAGACGTGCGCAGCTTTGAAGCGCTTAAGTTTACATCTGGGGCTAATCAGCGAGATAAAACGAAAATCAGTGTCCGCAATTACGAAAGCAGTTGGACTCGACAACAAGGCTTACATCACCTTCTGTGAAAATCTCCCTGGAGCGCCCAGCAGCTACGCAGATGAATGCGTTTATCTGTCCATTGGGGCATCGGTTGAATCTACAACGCATCTTTTCATCCGCTTAGAGTGACCAAAGAGGGCTATGCAGAATTCTCCAGACAAACAAATGAGTGGGGTACTCGCTTTGAATGATCCAATCATCGGTCAAGCGTTAAACTGGATACACACAGATCCAGCTCATTCCTGGACAACCTCAGAATTAGCTCAACAGGTTAAGGGGTTTGCGATTAAATAACACCCCGGTCATGCAGGAAGAATGGTAACATCCCACGTGAGTAACGTTTCAGACCGTTGCCAAAAGGGAAGATAAGGTTCTAATTCCTCAGCCAGCAACTTGATTCCCTTTTGATAGATGCCATCGACCAAGTAGACCACAGGAGCCATCGCTCTCCAACTCATATGACTTGCCCATTGAACAGCAGCTTCTACCGAATCTAATATGGCTCCATTCCAGTAATGTTCTAACGCCGCCCAACATCGTTCGATTGCATTGTACTTGCTGTGATACGGCGGGTAGTAAATGAGTCTGATGCTCAGACCAATGGTCTTGGACAATTCGACCATGCGTTTGATGAACTGAGTGCGGTCACTACGGGTAGCAGGACCCCCATCTAAATTAAGCACCCACTCCTCAACATCAGGATCAAGAGCCTGATTGTCTTGCCACCACCAATCTAAGCAATCGACGATGAAATCGCTGGTTTCTGCAGACTGCCCTAGGTAAATCGACAACTCGTCATTATCCAAATTGAGAATGCCGAACGGAATCAACACCGCTTGCCATTCGTTATCGTGGTCATCTGCCTTTTTTGCCTCTAATGTCCGGGCTTTGCCATTGCGCGCGAGATTCTCGATCTTGACTTGCTTCAGGGAATTCACAATGCTCTTGGCTGGATTCCTTTCTTTTCTACCCCGCCTTCAACCCGGCAGATGTTTGCCACGGCGTTGGTGCTAGCGATTATGATTTTGCCTACCATCATTGCTATCTCTCGTGATTCGCTGATTTCGCTGCCACCCCAGTTGCGTCAGGGGGCTTATGGGTTGGGAGCAACCCGCTGGGAGACAATCATGCAGGTTTTGCTACCCGCTGGACTATCGGGCATTATCGGCTCAGTAATGCTGGCGCTAGGTCGGGCACTCGGTGAAACGATGGCCGCCGCTATGTTGATCGGCAATGCCAACCGGGTGAATGTGTCTTTGTTTGCCCCCGCTTCTACTATTTCGGCTTTGATTGCTAACCAATTTGGAGAAGCCAGCGGCCTTCAGCGGTCTGCGTTGTTTTATCAGGCTCTGATTTTGATGATTTTGACGCTGATCGTTAACATGCTGGCCGAAGTGATTGTTAGTCGCTTTCAGCAAGTGGAGTAGGCGGTTGAGCGATCAGTTGATTGTTCAACTGGCAGATTTATTGAACCTGAGTCCTGTACCTGTTTTACCCTATGAGTTCACCGAATCAGTCCAGTCGTCCTCAAAATGACAACCCCTACGACATTGCAACCGGCGAGTTTGACAAGGGAGTTACATCCGGGCGCAAGTTATTTGGCAAAGTCATGACGGGCTTGGTAATGCTGTGCGTTGCTATTGCCCTGTTACCGCTGGCTTCCATTTTGTTCATGCTGTTAAAGAATGGCCTCAGCCGCCTGCTGCAAGATTTTCCCTCCGTATTTACCGAATTGCCGCCGCCGCCGCTGGTCGATGGAGGAGGCTTCCGCAACGCCATTATTGGCACCTTAGTTACCTGTTTAATTGGTGCTCTGATCAGCGTTCCGTTTGGGGTGCTGACGGCAATTTACACGGTAGAGTTTGGGCAGGGCAACAAGTTATCTCAATTTGTGCGATTCTGCACCAATGTACTCAGCGGTGTGCCTTCGATTATTGCCGGTCTATTTGCCTATGGGGTGGTGGTGCTGCTGATGGGTACCTTTTCGGCGATTGCCGGTGGTGTGGCGCTGTCGGTGCTGATGGTGCCAATTATTATCCGCACAGCAGAAGAAGGGTTGAAGTCGATTCCTAGAGAAGTGCGGCAAGGACTGGTAGGCATTGGAGCAACCAACTTCCAGGGTGTCACTAATGTGATCCTTCCCGCGGCTCTGCCCTTTATCGCCACTGGAGTAACGCTAGCCTTGGCAAGGGCTGCTGGTGAAACAGCACCGCTCTTGTTTACGGCTCTGTTCAACCAATTTGACGCTCGCAGCCTACGCGAACCGATTGCGACGCTCTCGGTGCTGATCTACAACTACGCAATCGCCCCCTACAAAAATCAGAACGAACTGGCTTGGGCCGCTGCACTGATCGTAGTCTTGCTGATTCTGACCGTCAGCATTTTGGCCCGTAGCCTGACTAGCCGCAAGGTTTACTAGGAGGCGCAACAGTTCACGTAGTCTACTCAGTGGCTTGCCTCATCCAATTGGTTTAGCTCACCTGTAGGAAGTTTCACTCAACTGATCTGCTTACAATTCGATTGACAGCCCACAGTTCGCCAAGCTGACTAGGATATTCCGCTAAATCTGTTTCAAATTGCTCTCAAAACCATAGTCAAGTTACCCCTGATCCTTTATGACGAATCCCTCTATTCAACAAGATGCGATTAACAACTCTATTGCTGGCGACATTGTTATTCGCACTGAAAATGTTTCGATTTTCTATGGCTCCTTCCAGGCCGTTCGCAACGTTTTCCTAGACATTCCTAAACACAAGGTCGTTGCGTTCATTGGACCTTCGGGCTGTGGTAAAAGTACGCTCTTGCGTTGCTACAACCGCTTGAATGATTTGATTCCAGGTGCCCGCGTTGAAGGAAAAATTACCTATCAGGGTGTGGATCTATATGACCCGAAGGTGGACCCTGTGGAAGTGCGGCGTCGGATTGGTATGGTGTTCCAGCGTCCCAACCCGTTCCCCAAATCCATCTACGACAACATTGCCTTTGGTGCTCGTATCAATGGTTATAAGGGCGATATGGATGAATTGGTGGAGCGTTCACTGCGAGGTGCCGCTCTGTGGGATGAGGTCAAAGATAAGCTTAAGGAAAGCGGTTTGTCCCTATCCGGTGGTCAGCAACAGCGCTTGTGTATTGCTCGCACCATTGCCATTGAACCAGAAGTCATCCTGATGGACGAACCCTGTTCTGCGCTTGATCCAATTTCTACCTTGCGTATCGAAGACCTGATGCATGACCTCAAACAGCGGTTTACGATTGTGATTGTGACTCACAATATGCAGCAAGCATCCCGTGTGGCAGACTATACGGCCTTCTTCAACGCAGAGGCAGGTGACAGCGGCAGCCGATTCGGCTATTTGGTGGAATATGACCGCACCGAAAGTATCTTTAATGCGCCGAAACAGCAGGCTACTCAGGATTACGTCAGCGGTCGATTCGGTTAAAGCTTTTGCCCTACCTACCCATCTCAACTGACAACACGGAGAGCAATTCTTCGTGTTTTTTGTGTTCGTTCTACATTGCCTATCTAGTCGTCCCTGAAAAACTCAAGAAGCAGAGTAGGACAGGCATTACAGCCTGCGCAGGGCATGATAGAATTGCCAGAAACTGGGCTAAAAGCTGCAAAAGCTGGTGAAAGCATGAGCCAATCTTCTCCCGCTGATTCAGAAACACCGCTTGCGCCCCTACTGAAAAGTGACCATCCTTTGGTGAAGCGGGTGCAATAGATTGGAACTATTTTGAGGCAGAGTTTAGTAATCAAAACATTGAAGTGGGTCGTCCTGCGTTGCCGACTCGCTTGATGGTCGGGTTGCACTACCTGAAAGCGATGTATGACGAAAGCGATGAATCGGTGGTGGAGAGATGGACAGAAAATCCCTACTGGCAATACTTCTATGGAGAACAATTCTTTCAACATGAATTACCCTGTCATCCGAGCAATTTGGTGAAGTAGCGCAAACGAGTTGGAGTAGAGGGAGTGGAGAAACTTCTCAAACAAGTCTTGAGAACAGCAATAGCACAGCACGCGCTCAGTAAAAATGAACTGAAACGAGTCACGGTAGATACGACAGTTCAACCCAAAGCCATCGCCTTTCCTACCGATGCCAAACTGTATGAAAAGGCTCGTCGTGCCCTGGTGCGAGTCGCTAAAGACCATGCTATCAAACTGCGGCAAAGCTATGCTCGATTGGGCAAGCAGGCGCTATTCAAGCAGAGTCGCTATGCTGCGGCTCGTCAAGGACAACGGGCACAAAAACAAACTAAGAAACTGCGGACATTTTTAGGACGAGTGATTCGTGATATTGAGCGTAAACTTGTTCCGATTCCCCAGGCATTGCAGTCTTTGTTGGAACGGGCTAAACAAATTTACCAACAGCAAAAACAAGACTCCCACAAATGCTACAGTCTTCATGCTCCCGAAACCGAATGTATTGCCAAGGGCAAAGCGCATCAACGCTACGAGTTCGGCTGCAAAGTGGCAGTGGTGACGACTGCGCTCAGCAATTGGATTGTCGGCATCGAAGCCCATCACGGCAATCCCTATGATGGAGCAACTCTCAAACCTGCACTGATTCAAGTCGAGCGTCTGAGTGGTATCAAGCCCCAAAAAGTGCTGGTTGACCAGGGATTTCGAGGACAAGACCATCATCCACCAGATGTAGAACTTCTCATCTGCGATAGACGCAAACGCTCAGAATTGCTCAAACGTCTGCTCAAGCGGCGCAGTGCCATTGAACCGATCATTGGTCATACCAAACATGATCATGCCCTCGGACGGAACTATTTGCAGGGGCAAACCGGCGATCGACTCAATGCACTTCTGTCTGGCTGTGGCTTCAATCTACGAAAGCTTTGTCGCTTCTTGGCTTCAACTGCGCTTAGTCCTGCTCAATTGACCGCTTGACCACTGTATTTTTCAGGGACGACGATCTAGCTTGGAAGTTGGCTCAGGCCGGCAAGGAATCCATTGTGACGGCAACTTCAGATTCCTATACAGTTTGGGTCAATTTGCGGGTGGTTAGTCCGGCAGCTTTGCCAAGTTGGTCTAATCCTGGTTTAGAGGTGGAGGCGTTTGAGCCTGCCCCTTCTGGGCTGGTGCCGTTAGAGGCAGTGCTTTCTGCCTAAGGTCTGAACAAGTTGACAGCGCCATACTACCTCGGCATACTTTAGGGATTGCTTTGATTGGATGGGTAGCCTGAGTTGGTGGTTTTAAGAAGTCTATGTCTGTGCTAGCCATTGGGCGCCGAAGGCAAGAGCGGAGCAGGCTTTTGAGCAGGCTCGTTCGTTATTGCTTGGCAGGGCAGTAACTCAGCCGCTTCCGCGATTGAGTTGACCGGAGTTTCCTGCAATGCTAAGGACGCGTCATAGCCTCCGGGACGACCCATTCATCAAACTGTTCCGCGGTGAGAAGGCCAAGCTCAAAGGCAGCTTCTTTCAGCGAAGTTCCTTTCTTGTGCGCGTGTTTGGCTATCTTCGCCGCATTATCGTAGCCAATGTGCTGATTAAGTGCGGTAACCAGCATCAATGAATCGTTCAGATACCTGTCGATCTGTTCGCGGTTGAGTTCTATCCCCGCGATGCAATAATCAACAAATCCGTGGCAAGCATCATGGATCAGGCGGACGGAATGCAGGTAATTATGGATCATTACGGGCTTGAAGACGTTGAGCTCAAAATTACCCTGTGAACCCGCAAAGCCGATCGCCGCGTCGTTGCCCATTACCTGAACCGCGACCATGGTCATCGCTTCACTCTGCGTCGGATTGACCTTGCCGGGCATGATCGACGAGCCCGGTTCGTTTTCCGGCAGCGTGATCTCTCCGATGCCGCATCGCGGGCCCGAGGCCAGCCAACGGATGTCGTTGGCGATCTTCATCAATGACGCGGCCAGCGTTTTCAGTGCGCCGGAAGCGAAAACGACCTCGTCATGTGCCGACAATGCGGCGAATTTGTCAGGGTGAGCCCGGAAAGGCAATCCCGTTAGTTCGGCGATCTTTGCCGCGGCACGGTCAGCAAATTCAGGGTGTGAATTCAGCCCGGTTCCCACAGCAGTTCCGCCGATCGCCAGGTCCATCAGTCCCGGCAAAACCATCTCGAGCCTCTCGATATCGCGATCGATCAGATTTGCCCAGCCGCCGAATTCTTGGCTCACAAGAACCGGCGTCGCATCCTGCAGATGCGTCCGGCCTATCTTTACGACGCCTTCGAATTCTTTTGCCTTCGCCTTTATGGCGTCGGAAACTTTACGTAATTCCGGAATGAGTGCCGTCGTGCGTTCAGCCGCAGCAATATACATTGCGGTCGGGAAAGTGTCGTTCGACGACTGCGACTTGTTTACATCATCGTTCGGGTGGATCGGCGTTTTCGAGCCCATTTCGCCGCCTGCAATCTCGATCGCGCGGTTCGAGATGACCTCGTTGGCATTCATATTGGTCTGAGTGCCTGAGCCCGTCTGCCATACGCGGAGTGGAAAATGAGCGTCCAGCTTTCCTTCGATCACCTCATCGGCGGCCTGCGAAATGAGTTTCATCTTATCCTCGGGCAATTTACCGAGCTCGAAATTGGTGATGGCCGCGGCCTTTTTCAATATCCCCAGAGCTCGTATCACTTCGCGGGGCATCACATCATTGCCGATATTGAAATGCTTTAGCGAACGCTGTGTCTGAGCCCCCCAATAAACGTCCGCGGGCACCCCGATCTCGCCCATCGAATCAGTTTCGATACGTGTTTTCATTCTTTTTTCTGCTGCTTCTGACATAGTAAGATTTTGCCACGAGATGCCCTGCGGAAAAAACCCACATATTGTTTCGCCGCCAAGGATAAACGGCAGGTGTTGATTTATGAACGGAATGACCTAGTGGTCATCTGTATTCTCGCGTTTCTGCTCTGTATCTGGTGGCCCTGTGGTTGTTCCGGTGCCTCTGATCTCAGTATGTCTTATAACACCGCCGAGCTTGGCGGTCCATCCCATCGTCGCGACGGTTATAAGCGACAAGATTAAGGTTGCGAAAAGCAATCCCCTGCCCAACCCGTTTTCCTTTTTTAGAGATAAGTAAACCAGGGTGATAAGCGCCGAAACGCCGCTGATCAAAGCCGCGATCAGCGCAAATTTTGCGAAGTCCTCATGATTTTCGATGAGTGATTCCACGACGCCCGGAAGATTTTCGACAGTTTCCTCCGCAGGCTCACCTGTAAGAAACACTGGGATCGCAATCATCGCCGTAAAGACCACCAGACAAAGGCCTACTTTCGATACTGGATCATTGCGTCGGAAAACGCCCCAACCTAGGATGATCGCTCCAAAAATGGCCCCGATCACCGGAAAATGGTTAAGAGCTAAATGAAAGTACGTCCAATCCATATAAACTCCTTCAAAACCAAACGTGACGATTCAGGAATACCTCAATTCTTAGACTCCTTGCTCTCCATAGGCAATCCGGCCTCTTTCCACGCTTTCCATCCCCCAGCCAAAGACCAAACGTTCGTATAACCCATCCTCTGCAGCATATCTGCCGCCAGAGCCGAACGATAACCGCCTCCGCAATAAAGTATCATTTCCGTTTCTTTATTGGGGTATGTTTGCACGATGTCGCGTTCGATAACGCCGCGGCCAATGTGAGCAGCCCCTAAGGCATGGCCCGAAGTCCATTCGCTATCTTCACGGACGTCGATCAGTACCGCTCCGCGTTCAATTCGATCTGCGGTTTCGGCTACGTCAATTTCTTTGATCCTGGAGCGCGCATCACTAACTATTGCAAGGAATTCTGCTGAATGGTTCATAAAGATCGTGTCCCATTTCACTGCTTGCCGCGTCTTTTTCTTCAGGGTCGCCTGACCGAGTAACAAATGAAAAAGAGGGAAAGACAATGAGATCATATTTACCGATAACTATACTTACATTATCGTGCTTTGCGGCGGGATGCAGCAAGGATGCAGAGGTTAACGCATTTATCAAAGAATTTGATGGCACCACAAAGGAGATGATCGAAAAGATAAATGCAGACCCAAGCGCCAGCGGGGTTGACGCGGCGCAAAAGGCCTTTGATGCACGAAAACTCCAGCTAACGGCCAAATGGAACGAGATAAAAGGAGCGGTCGGCTTTCAGGTCTCAAAAGATACCCGCAAAAAGCTGGAGCAAAGCGTAACCAATAATATGAGGGCTCTTACAGAGGCTTCCATCAAACATATGGTAAAGATGGCCGCGGATAAAGACGCCTCAGCCAAATTCAAACAGCTGCTGAAAGACTATTCGGACACATTTACCATGGAAGCCAAACAAAGCTGATGCCAATAAGAGAGGAAGCCGCTTAGCTCTTTACCAAACAAGGATCGATGCCCGGGAGCGGCAGCTCAAACCGAACTTTCCGAGTGATCACCGTTACGGAGGCTCGCGAGCATTTCGCGGGCCTCTTTTAGCTTATCGAGCGGGACCTCGTTCAAAATATTGCCGATATCGGCGGCGCTATCGTCACGCATCAGCCCTCTGAGCGGATGCCGCTCGACATCAACGCCCTCGCGGTCCGGCTTCCACGCATACAGGTCGTTCGGCGTGCAATTCAGCCGCTCGCATATCAGCTCCATATGCCGATAACTGATCGACCGCACGCGTCCATTCAAAAGGTTCCACGCCGTGCTGTGCGATATCCCCAAGCCCCGCAGCGTCTTAAAAGGCTCCCGCACACCCCGAACCGCAAAAATACGCCTCAGATCAACCTTTAGCATAACCATCCATCCGTAATATAAAACCCACGGTCAATAACATACCACTATGTGTTAATAACATACCACTATCTGTTAATAATATAAAAGTAGCAATCAATAATATACCACTATGTATTAGTAATATGCGAATATATGTGAGAAATATAAAACTCAATGTTCGAAACATGCGAAAATGGCTCCATATCATAAAAACATGGAGCCAATTTAATTAACCCGCAAGACATTTTGATGTGGGCTGTTTAGACGTTTGCGGATGTTGCCGCCGCGTCGGCCTGTTCGTCGGTGCCCCAGATGCGGTCGAGGACGTCGGCGATCTTTGCCTCCATACGCTCGATCAGCTCGCGATTTGCCTCAACCAGCCGCTGCTCCGCCTCGATCTCCGCCACGATCCTCTCCTGCTCCTCAATCGGTGGAAGTGGGATTTGTATTTGCTTCAAATGCGAAGGACCGAAGTTGGGCTGTGCTGCGCCCGTTATCAGCCGGTCAACTTGCTGCTTGAATAACGGGCTGTCAAGGAAGGACTTGATATATCCCTGCAAAATCCTCGCCGGGTCCAGTGGATGAAGACGGATGTTGCTCGTGTTCACGATGACGCGATAGCCTGGGTCACGAAAGTAGGCATTCTTTCCGTAGGTCGCGCCAGAACTCGCCAATATGATGTCGCCATCTTCAACGAGGAAGTGAGAGTATTTCTGGTCGAACTCGTCAACGGAAATGTACTTGTCGGAATTATCCAGAATGACTCGGCCACCGACGATGTTCTTTACGTTCAAGAGCTTGATTCCGCTCGAAGTGAACTGCCAGTTGCGAATGCCAGGGCCCTCTTGAAAGTCGTCTCGAATCTGAGTCACAGTGCCAGTAATGGTCACGAGGAAATCATCACGTACTTGCAAGTTGCCGATGTTCACTTGCGGGGCAGCATTGAGGTTAACCGGGCGATCGTTCTCCGGTCTACCGTTTCCTGGTCTACCGTTTCCTGGTCTACCGTTTCCTGGTCTACCGTTTCCTGGTCTGCCGTTTCCTGGGCGGGGTTGCCCAATCACCTCTGATCCATCTGCGCGAGTAATCCGAATTGCATCGAAGTCTTCCAGATCATCCAAATCCCCCGTCACGGTCACCTGTTCGCCTATCGCTAGGTCGATGGTGCCCGAACCTCGCCGGATGGCATCAACCCAAATCTGCCCTGTGCTGTCCTGGAGCAGAAACTCGTCTTCACGGACATTGGTGACTGTTCCAGCAATGGTAACAATAAAGTCATCACGAACTTGCAGATCCCTGATATTCGTAACCATCTCGAAGACCTCCAGCAAAGCAATAGAGTAGAGCGTTTTTCACTCATGTGAGGTACAGGGGGTGTGGGGGCTTTGCCCCCACGCAGGGGCACTGCCCCTGCACCCCGTTTTTCGTACTTCACTAGCCTGAAAAAGGCTGTATTGAAGCCAAACAGAACTGATTTTTTCTGGTTACAGAACAGTGTTTAGCAATGAATGATGACCAGAAAATGACCAGAAGGTTACCCCTGCATTGTGGACTTCAGGGATTTTCTGCGCTTGAAATAAAATTCTTTGGAAAGTATCTTGGTAAAATTGTACTGGTGGTGTCATACTTTACTGCCCCTCTCAAATTCAGCACAATGAAATCAAAACAATTGGTTGCTTATTGTTTAATGGCGGGGTTGACGATTGGGCTAGTGGCGTTAGTTGGCCTATTTACTCCTAGGAAAGGTGAGGGCAACGCTACTGCAACCTGTGCCTATCGAGTCTGTATGGCGCGCTTTGGCTACCATTCGATGTTGATTATCCCGGCTGAAAACCAGCTATATAGCTGGCGAGGTCGCTTCAGTGGGGTGGATCAGACTATTCAGTATGTGGGCGTTGGCTGGGGCGAGAGAACTTGGTACGTAGATCCGCCCAGCTCATCGGTTGCTCAATTGATTCAGGGTACTAGAGCACTGCTGTTGCCGAATGCGTCGATCATCAAAATTCAGCGCTATTCTAGTTTCCCTGGCCATTACGAAACCGAATGCATTGGGGTGACTGCAATCCATTATCTCAAGCTGATTGAATTCATTCAACAAACGTTTCAAACTGATGCTAATAATCAGCCTATCCTTGTTACAACCGATAAAGAATTGAATGCTACCTTCTACGAGGCTAAGGGTACCTATTCGCTGTTCAATAACAGCAACCATTGGACAGCAAGAGGCTTGCAGGTGGCCGGTGCTGATACTCCCCTATGGGCAGCTCATGCTGTGGCAACTATGCATGTGCTAAAGCCAACCTGTGCTGAACCATACTCAACGAGTTCGCAAGCTAACAAAATCACAAAGCAACAACTGACAAATCTGAATTGATACTTGCAAACCGCTTCCAAATGGCGCGAAAGTAAAATATTTATGAAAGGGTGTCCTATCTACTTCCAAAAAATCTGCTTTTTGGCTAAGCTATCGTATGACCCGAAAGGGCATTCCTAAACGCAAATCTATAAAACTCACTACTCAATCCCTATTCAACTATGTCAACCCCTTCCAAGCTCAAATTTGAGCAAATCAATCGGATAGTTGATTCAATTGTGAAAATAAAGCGGCAAAAGAATCAACTCGATTTACAGCAGGATATTACGATGGAAGAAAGAGAAGCTGTGATTATAGATGCTTTAGGAACCTATAAGTTTTTAAGTGAGAAGAGCATTAAAGACAACGGTAAAATTTTGGTGGAATATAGAAGAGGAATTAGCAAAATAATTGAGGAAATTGTTCTGTTTGAGCGTTAAATTCAAGAATGCAACAATAATCTCCAGGTAGTGGCTGTATACCTTAGCTTCACGTATTAACCTAAGACGTTATATCGCTGTACCCGCGAATAATTTCAAAAATATTTGCCACGATTTTATTGCGATTGTCGATAATATCAAGAGATTTGAGCTGCTTGGATTTGAGCTGTGCAAGCAGTTGAGAAAAATACTGCTCAATGTTTTTAAAGTGCTCAGCCAGATGCCCATTGTAGCGTTGTTGCCCCAGCGTTTCCGGTGTGGGAAAGTTATTATTTGAGCGCAGTTCTGCCATTAATTGGACAATTTTAGCTAAGTGAGTTTTCACCGACTCGTTTACCTCGTCCCATTGCTGAATTTCGCCTGTGTAAAAGCGTTCTACGGATGGATCAGAGATAACTAAGAGCAGTTTGCACACGGCCACAAAAATTTTGCCTAGATCGGCAAACTGAGTTAGCCGATGAGGATATAGCCCGCGTAACAGCAAATCTCCTGATTGGTTGAAGGTCGCATCTTCAAACACTCGATCCAGAACAATCGCATCTTCTGGAAAAGAACTGTCCGGGTTGCGCTCAGTGCCATCCGAAGCAATTGCCCAGCAGTAGGTAAACATGCGCAGTGCCTTCTGTTCAATCGACTGCAGTAACTGCTGTCGATTTTGCAGTTCCTCACAAAGTTCTAGCATTCCCATTGCAAACAGAATAATGCTGGAGATGCTGCCGAACAAATAGACTGAATCCCAGTCGTTAGGTCGAATTTCCTTGAGAAGCGACATATCTAAACTCAGCATATTGTTTTGCACATCGTAGATCTGAGCATCTCTGCCGCTTTCGCCACTTAGTTCTTGAATTAGCGGCACTATTTGCACCTTGGTTTTACCGTAAGATTCGTAGTATTTTTTCCCAATAATCGGTCGAGTCTTGGGTTCTCCCGTTGCTAGTGTTTCAGGACCTTGAGACTGTGAGCGACGTGGATCATATTCATCCTCGGTAACTTTGCCACCGTTGTCTTTGATTTGCTGATAGCAGGTTTTTCCCGTAGAAGAGTAGCAGAGCAGCGCGTGGGAAATTAATCGCTTTGCCCAATCAATGCACTTGTCTTGGCTAAATTCTGGGTCAGGAAACTGGCTTTGCTCACTTCTATAAGCCAGCATTAAATAACACCAGCTTTGATAGGCTGACCATTGGGCATAAAGGGTGGGGTCGCCATCCCGTGCAGCACAGATTCTGGCTTTTTCCAATAGCTGTAATGCTTTTAGCAGCGAATTCCACCGGCTAACTTCTCTGGTATAGGCTGGAAAGAAAATGTAGAGTTTAGCTTGGTGGGCATAGAGCCTTGACAGCAAATGAAAGTGAGGATGAAAATTACTTTGGGGCAATTCATTGAGCTTGCAGTACTTCTCTAGGCGTCTATCAAGGCATTTCTGTGCTTCTTCTAACTGGCTCTCGGCTGCTCGTACCGCCTGATAGCGATCTGGATAAGGACATTCTGGATCGTCTAGATCACTTAAGTAGGCATAGCGAAATAGGCAGAAATGATATTTGGCATAGATAGCATTGCCCAAAAACGCAATCGAATTTTGACTAAAGTAGTCCTGAACAGCTTCTAGATATTTTTTGGCAACTCGGTAAAGCCCTTCTTTCAAATTTGCTTCAGCAATTTCGAGATGGGCATCATAGGCAGTAAAACTCCAGATTGCACTTTCCTCCTGCTTAACGAACGCAAAATCTTTATCCTTCCTGCGATAGCGACTGTTAAAAATCGTCTGTTCCAATTCTCCTTCCATTGCTCTTAGCGAGAATGGATATACAGAAAGCCGTGACTTGGCTCGCATCAATGCTTCTCGTTCTTCAACTCGATAACATAACTCCTTGAGATACTGTTTAGGATCAACTCCAAGCTGTTGAATCACCCTCAATCGGGCATGAAGCGCTGCGTTTGCCGCAACTTCCACTAGATCAAAGCCACAAAATTCACCGTAAGCTACAACTGGTGATTCAGCAACTTGTTCACATTTTTTTCCTTGAAGAATTGCTCTATCAATATCGCTAAACTTGTATAGTCGTACCAAACTGTAGGACCAGACCGGGCTATGGTTACTACCACCCACTGATTCATCATGATTCAGAACCTCATCAGGAATGGGCAAATAATCTTTGATTGCCGGAATATCCCAAAATAAAATGCGATTGATCACTGCAATGATGTGGGAAAGCGGACTGCCAATTCCGGTGATTTCTTCAGAAAAATCGAGCCGTCTATAGCCCGATTCCTGCCTGATTATCATAATGTGGGGAAAAGCGACTTCGTATTCAACGGGCAGTTTAATGTAAAAATGTACTTTGACTTTGTAAGCAACCTGACGCTCTAGGCCACGATGCCGACCTGACCGGCGAGGATGACTCGTTTTCCGATCACGCTCGAACCGGCGAGTCCGGTTTGGGAGCAAATGAGCGCGTCTTCATCTACCGTGCACGAATGGCCGATCTGGACGAGGTTGTCGATCTTCGCACCGCGTTTGATCCGCGTTTCGCCGACCGATGCACAGTCGATGGCGGTGTTCGCACCGATCTCGACATCGTCTTCAAGCACAACGCGGCCGACCTGAGGTATCTTCAGCCAATGTTTTTCTTCGTCCTTTGCATAACCAAAGCCGTCGGAACCGATGGTCGTGTTGTTGTGGATGATGCAGCGTGCACCGACCTCGCAATTCTCACGGATCGAAACGCCGGAATGGATCACGCTGTTCTCACCGATCGAAACATTCTCATAAAGTGTCACGTTCGGAAATATCTTCACACCTTTCGCCACCTTGCATCCCGCTGAGATCACAACATTCGCACCGATCTCCGCAGTTTCATCGACCACAGCAGATTCGTCGATCACGGCTTTCCGATGAACACCAGGACTTGCAGGTTTGTCGGGGTGAAAAAGCCGAAGTGCTCGCGTGTATGCGAGATAAGCATTCTTTGCACGAAGTATCGTGATGTCTTCGCGGCCTGTATCGACGCCTTCATTCAAGAAGATAGCCGAGGCTTTTGTGTCTTTGATCTGCGGTGTGTATTTCGGATTTGCAAGGAAGGTTACGTCCCCCTCGCCCGCAATATCAAGCCCGGCGGCACCCGTGATCTCAAGGTCAGCCGCAGCATTTTCAACGACCGAACCGGTCTTTTCCGCAAGCTCAGAAACTTTCATAACAATTTCCTTGATTAAACTTTATCTTGTATGCCACACTAGACACTCAACCCCAAAAGCGCAAGCAAAACGCCCACCGTTTTTGCCCACAAAACAAATTTGAATCCACACAGGAGCTCGAATAGAAGTATGAGTGAAAGGTCCACACATCCGCAACACAGGACTAGCTCGGCAGAAGATTACATTATGGCAGAACGACAGAGCGCGACGCGAAATGATTTTGTGAACGGGCGGGTGATCGGCCGTTCAGGTTCCAACCGGCAGCATAATTTATTGGTTTCGAACACCGCGATCGGCATCGGAAGCCGTTCACACGGCCACAAGACAGAGATTTACATCGGAAATATGCGTGTAAAGCTGCGGCATAATCTGATCTGCTATCCGGATATCGCGATAGTTTCAGGTGAACCTTCATTTGCCGATTCCGATTGCGATATGCTGCTAAATCCGACCGTGATGATCGAGATATTCTCGAACGAAACGAACTCGGCAGACAAAACAAATAAGCTTGAAAGCTTTTTAGAACTGCCGAGTATAAAGGAATGCTTGCTGCTGAAACAGGACGAAATGCGCGTAGAGCATTATGCGCGGCAAAATCAAAAGCAGTGGATCTATCGCATCTATAACGAACGCGACGATGTGGTCTCATTGGATTCGGTGGGCTGCAAGCTTTCATTGCAGGAGATCTATTCAAATGTAAAAGCAAGGCCCGCCGTTTTTGCTTCAAATGCTGTGAATTAAAGCTTTAATCTGGTTCGTTTACCTAGCCTATGTGTCTCCCACGACATTTCTGCTATACTCGTCATAACTGAATACTCATTCATTTTCAATATCTTTGCCGGTCTATCCGGCTTTGGGTGTAATTATGATCGAACGCGAACAGATCGAGATGGACGTTGTTTTTGTCGGTGCGGGACCGGCAAATCTGGCAGCAGCCCTTTGGCTTAAGAAGAAGATAGCCGAGCACGACGAGTTTATCGAGAAAGGCTTCAAACAGGGAAATAAGATCGGCGAGATAGAGATTGGTATCGTCGAAAAGGGCCCATTTGTTGGAGCTCATATATTGAGCGGTGCTGTTATGGATCCGATCGCGATACGCGAATTAATGCCAGATTTTCTCGAACAAGGCTGTCCGGTCGATACCGTCGTTACAGAAGATGCTGCTTGGTACCTGACCGAAAATCGGTCCATCAATGCCCCGATAGTTCCGCCACCGCTAAAGAACAAAGGCAAATACATCATCAGCCTTTCTAAGATGTGTGAATGGCTTGCCGAAAAATGCGAAGAAGAGGGTATAAATATTTTCCCGGAATTCCCAGCATCGGAGGTGCTCTATGATGGGAACGATCGCGTGATCGGCATTCGAACCGGCGACAAAGGTATCGACAAAGAAGGCCACCCGAAAGATAACTTTGAGCCCGGTGTCGATCTGCTTGCAAAAGTAACCGTGCTTGGCGAGGGTTCGCGCGGTTCCCTTGCGAAACAATTGATGGCACGGCTTGGTTTGATGGAAGGCAAAGAGCCTCAAGTGTTCTCAATCGGCGTCAAAGAATTGTGGGAAGTTCCGGCAGGGAATTTTGAGGAAGGAAAGGTCGTGCATACGCTTGGATTTCCGTCAGACACGCAGACTTACGGCGGCGGCTGGATATACGGAATGAAAAATAATGTGATCAGCATCGGTTACGTGACCGGGCTGGATTACAAGGATCCGCTGATCGATCCGCACGCAGAGTTCCAAAAATTCAAAACGCATCCGAAGATCGCTGAGATCCTGCGTGGGGGGAAAATGATCAAGTACGGGGCGAAAACGATAAATGCCGGCGGCTATTGGACGATGCCGAAACTTTATTCCGACGGCGTTTTATTGGTCGGCGATACGGCGTCATTTCTAAACGGACAGCGGATCAAAGGAATTCACACGGCAATGAAATCGGGTATGCTCGCTGCCGAAACGATCGTCGATGCGTTGGCACATGATGATTTCTCATCAAAACATCTAAAGCATTACTCCGAGAAGGTGAATATGTCCTGGATCTATGATGAATTATATCCGGTTCGGAATTTCCACGCAGCTTTCCAACAAGGACGTTGGCCCGCATTGATCAATACCGGATTGCAGTTCCTTACCGGCGGGCTTGCCTGGGGTGCGATGCCGAAAGAACATCACATTGCCGGACATCTTCGGATGGAGGAACTTAATGGTAATTTCAAACACGACGCCAAAAAGGGACTCGGTCCTAACGACCATTTAAAGAGTGACCGCTATAGGAACGTCGCATTCGACAAACAGCTTACTTTCGACAAGATAACTGACGTCTTCCACGCCGGCGTCGCTCACAATGAAGATCAGCCATCTCATCTAAGGATCCTTGATCCTGAGGTCTGCGCCACAAAGTGTGCAGAGGAATACGGAAATCCTTGTCAGCGTTTCTGCCCGGCTGCAGTTTATGAGATGGAAGATAACTCAACGACCGGGCGGAAGGAGATAAAGGTAAACTTCTCAAATTGTGTACATTGCAAGACCTGCGATATTGCCGATCCGTATCAGATAATCAATTGGGTAACTCCTGAGGGCGGCGGCGGACCAAACTATAAAGGGATGTAGATGAAAAAGCCGTCGTACACAACATGTAAGACGGCTTTGCAGTTTCTGATAGCTCTGAAAAAAAATTATTCAGCAGCAACTTCCGGCGGTGTATCACCATTCTCACTTTGATCGAGAAAGCGGAAATTAACCTTGCCCATTTCAACCTCTTTCAAAGCAATTCGAGTAGGTTTCTGTTTTCGCGTGTCTGCATCGATCCTGGGCAGAGCGCCACGCTGAAGTTGCTTACTACGCTGCGCGGCAAGCAGGATCAAGCGATATTTTGAATCAATTTCCGGAGGATCGATCTCCTCGATCGGTGTTTCAAGTTCTTCTTCGTCTTGCAGGATCACATCGTCTGACATCATTTGCCGCTATTCTCCGGAATTAGTGTGCTTCGATCGCTCGAAACTTCCAATTATAGAACGGATCTGGTCAGTTTGTCTATTCGTGCGCTGACGCTCGGCAAGTAATATGGAGGCGAGCTTGCGCGAGGCTGAGAAAATTTCGTCATTTATTATCACGTAATCGAATCGGGGATATTCCTGTACCTCGCCGTGTGCATTCTTTAACCTGAGAGCAAGGTCTTCGGGGCTTTCCGTATTCCGTGCGGTCAAGCGGGCTTTCAAAACCTCAAAAGAAGGGGGCATTATGAAAATGCTTACCGTCGAATCCGGCATTCGTTCCATTACCTGGATCGCTCCCTGGACGTCGATCTCCAAGATCACATCCTGTCCGGTTTCGAGCTTCCGCTCGGTCTGGATCCGAGAGGTACCGTAAAGATTGCCGTGAACCTCTGCGTATTCAAGAAATTCACCGCTTGCGATCTTTTGCCGGAATGCAGTCTCAGAAATATAGAAATAATCGCGTCCACCTTTTCAAGTGCGTGCACTGCTATGTTTATGGATGGCTTAGCCGAATGCAAGATTGCGATCGAGGGAATGACTGCAACCCAAGCAGTTCAATTCATGCAGTGTCTGATCGGTGCAACCCGACGAGATAAAACATCTCAGGTGTTCTCTGCCGCACTCAATATCAATACACCTATTTTGGACGATCGGGAAGAAACCCGCCGCAAGCATCAGGGCAAGGCTATTTGGGTCCGACAACGGATGGCAATTGCAAAATTAGGGATTGAGTTGGCAGCGCAAGGTGGGTTTGACAAGGTAACATGGGACGGAACAGCCAATAGCTATCCGAGTATTTGTGTGTTAGAACAACTCTCACATGCGGAAGCTGTTGAGTTAGTTCACACGGCTCATGAGCGTGGATTACTAACCTACTTTTCGGCAGGCTTCCGCTTCCACCATCTCCCTAAGGCGGTTTATACAGGGGTAGATGGCGTTGGTGTTGGAGGTGCACAAATTTTGCGCTACATGGACTATCAAACTGGATTTCATGGTCCCTTCAAACCTGATAACATTGAAACCATCTTGAAAATTCGGGATGAAGCTGAACAAAGCATATTAGGACAAGCGGCTGCGTTGCTCGCACGGCTTGATCGCTTGTATTTTGAAGAATGTATTACTGCATCTGACAATTTACTGCGCTCTGCTTTATTTGAAGCAGTTCAACAGCAAGATCAATCTTGCTGCGCGGATCTAATCAATCAGCTTGATCACATTCGGCAATTACCAGTTGATATCGACCATCCGCTCATTGAATGGGGAAAGCGACTGCTTAATGCGGCGCAGCACTCCCCTCTCTGTGCCGAGAAAATGAGTTTTGAAGAATGGACAAACCTGCTTCAACGTGTGAGAAACAGCATAGTAACCCGGGACCTGGAGATGTTAGCAGACGATCTGTTCACTATCCATTCTCACCGATTTATCATTGACCAGCGATTTAGCATTCTACAATCCATGCTTCAACCGGTTTAGCAATTGGTGTCTAAATCATGTTGAGTTCAGTGACGTTATCGGTGGATGTCAGGTTTTAATTGGTCTCTAGATCAGTCTTTCTATTTGGAAATACAAAGACGTATCAAGCACACAAGTTGAATTTGAAGGAGTTCGTCATGAAAGCTTGGGAAGTTCATGCTAAAGAGGGATTAGATGCTTTAACCCTTGTGGAACGCCCAGAACCCGATTTGCAAGATGGATACGTGCTGTTGAAAGTGAAAGCAGTATCGGTCAACTATCGTGATTTGCTAGTTGTTAAAGGTGCGTATAGCTCGTATCAATCTCCATTTATTCCGTTTTCAGATGGTGTCGGAGAAGTCGTGGCTGTGGGCGCAGGTGTGACAAGGGTCAAAGTGGGCGATCGAGTGGCAGGCATCTTTATGCAGGCTTGGATTGAGGGACCGTTTAGCCTAGAAAAATCGAAATCTGCGCTGGGCGGTAGTTCGGTGGATGGTATGCTGGCTGAATATGTTGCACTGCCTGAAACGGGTGTTGTCCACATTCCAGACCATTTGACTGATGAAGAAGCAGCAACCCTCCCCTGTGCTGCGGTCACTGCCTGGAATGCTCTTACCACTGATGGAAAATTAAAAGCAGGGGATACGCTGTTAATTCTCGGTTCTGGTGGTGTATCCCTGTTCGCGCTTCAGTTTGCCAAGCTGATGGGCATCCGAGTCATTGCCTTATCGGGTAATGATGCCAAGGTGGAGCGTTTGATGCAGATGGGTGCGCTCGAAAGTGTGAATTACAATGCTATTGCAGACTGGGGAGAAAAGATTTCAGCATTGACCAATGGAGTTGGTGTAGATCGAGTCATTGAGGTGGGTGGAGCCAATACTCTTAATCAATCAGTACGGGCAGTGCGCTACGGTGGTCATATTAGTCTGATTGGAGTGCTCACAGGGTTCAAATCAGAAATCAGCACTGTATCAATCCTACATAAAGGCATTTGTGTTCAAGGCATTTATGTCGGGAGTCGCGAGATGTTTGAGGCGATGAATCGTGCCATTCATCACACTCGAATGCGCCCAGTGGTCGATCGAATCTTCTCATTTGAAGAACCCAAAGCTGCACTTGAGCATATGGAGCGTAAAGCTCATTTTGGTAAAATTGTAATCCATGTCAATTCGTAGTGCTGTTCAAGCTTGACAAGCAATACTCATTCATAGGCAATGTCTGTCGAAATCATTGGCTGATGAATGAGTTCATTACATGCCTATCCGAAACTCGATAGAACTCTTGTCATTCAAGATCTTCTACGGGGTTTTCGGGTAGGCTCTAGGCGTATAGATTCAACCTATTTCCTGTAAAATAACGATTAATTGGTCTAGTGTCATAATCTAATCTGTGGCTCTCTTTGTGTGCCAATATGCTACATATTGATTTAGATCGAAGCCCGAAACATCTCCCGTATTATTTGCAAATATCGGAACAGGTTCGTCAGGCGATCGCCTCTGGAAAACTGGCAGCGGGAACACGGCTTCCTCCCACTCGTCAGTTGGCAATCGAGTTAGGCATTGCTCGGCGCACAGTGGTGCTCGCTTATGAAGAACTGTGTGCCCAAGGGTACTGCACGAGCCAAGTTGGACATGGCACGGTCGTGGCTCAAATTCCAGTCCTCCAACGAGAAGATGCGATTTGCAACACCCAGGGATTTCCGCAGTGGCTCTTAACGGAAGCTGACTATACCTTCCAAGCCGATGATCAAAATACGAACAAAATCTGCTTTACACCGAGTTTGGCTCAGGTCGATCGCCTACCGCTAAAGGTCATGCAGCAAACCATGAGCCGAATGATTCGCTACACGATTCCTAAATTGGGTCATTACAAGAAAGAGAACGGAGATTTAGAACTGATTCAGGCACTCTGTCAACAGGTTCTACCCACGCGAGGGATTAAAGCGGAACCCCATCAAGTTTTGATTACCAATGGGTCGCAGCATTCCTCCTCTCTCCTGAGTATGCTGGTTGCGCCCTATGGCGGCAATATTAGCTATGGGGTTCCCGGTTATCCAGCCATTCCTCAAAATTTCATCATGCGAGGTATGAAAGGCATTGCTTGTTCCGTAGACTCGGAGGGGGTGCGCTTAACGGAGGAGGTGTACTCCGCTCGCATCCACTATGTCATGCCCGAACATCATTTTCCGCAAGGGGTGACGCTATCCCCTAGCCGCCGATCGGCGCTGTTGCAATTGGCAGAAGCCCAGGATGCCCTAATTATTGAAGATGATTATGATAGTGAGTTTTATTATGATCGCCACCCACTGCCTGCTTTAAAGGCTGGAGATCTGGGAGGACGAGTGATTTACATGGGCACGTTTTCAAAACTATTATTCAACGGGTTACGGTTAGGGTATATTGTGGCTCACCCCGAAATGATTCGTCGCCTGGTTGATATTCGCTGGCAGTTGGATGGCGGGACGAGCTTAATTTTACAACGATGGATCGCTGAACTCTTGAAATCTGGAGCGGTGGAACGCCACCTGCGACGGATGCGAATTCATTACCGAAAAAAAAGGGATGTGATTGCCACCTACCTGCAAGAGTTGTTTCCAGCGTGGCAGTGGCAACTCCCTAGCGGGGGTATGCAATTTTGGATTCAACTTCCACCGGAGCAACTTGCCGATGCGATCGTGCATCAGGCGGCAGAACGCGGAGTGGGTCTGTGGTCAGGGGCTGCTTATTATGAACCAGGGGTAAAAGAGGCAAATCACTATTTAGTTCTTGGATATGGTGCCATTACAGAATCTGAAATTCACCAGGCGTTTGATAGACTTCGAGGGTTAGGACATTAGATAATTTTCCAGATCTCTGTGTATTGTATGGCTGGATGAACTGTCCCTAATTCCCCCGGTTTCCCCTGATTCTTGAGGTGAATAGCAATAGTATCCGAGATTCTGAATGGTTACATGGTGTGGTGATTGGATTGTTCATCAACTGTTATGAATATTGATTCGTTCGTTGTCCGATTAAAACACTTGTCAGCACGATCGCCATCCCAATCAGTTGAATGAGCGTAAGTGTCTGATGTAGTAAGACGAATCCAATGAGTGTCGCCACTACAGGACTCATCAGCCCCAAATACGAAACAGCCGAGGCTTTGAGTTTATCAATCCCCCGAAACCAGAGTGCATAAGCAACCCCAGTGCCGATTAAGCCCAGGTAAATAAAGCCTAACAGGTTTGTGATTGAAAGATGAGTGAGTGGTCCTTCAATCACTAGGGCAATGGGCAGCAGGATGACGCCTCAATCGGTTCGACCGCCAACTCTGGAACCGATTTATCAAAATTGCCCAGCCGTACTGGTTTCCCATGTCTCCCCACAGCGGCAAGCTGTTCTTTGTCTTGCTGATGTCGCTGATTGTGTTTTTGTTTGGGTTGCTGGTTGTGATTGTCAGTGCAGGTGTGCTGCTAGCTCAGGCTCTGTTTCCTGAATTTATGCAGCAAACGGCTGGTGGATTGGTTGGCCTGATTCAGGCTATTACTAGACCGCCCGCTATCTTTATCGTGGCAGCAACGTTGTTGATTCCAGCCGCTATCTTTTTCCTGATGCGTGGCAAACTGATGCAGCGTTGGCAGCAATGGCTATTTTTGGGCGGGTTGCTGCTGCTGTCCCTGTCGGTCAGCGGTATGAACGTGATCATTAGCTATGTGGGGAATTTTTTCACCACTGCATTGTCAGAACGAGATCAGCCCACATTTTGGCGTTTTTTCTTCGTTTATGCTGGTGTTTTTGTGGTCGCAACTCCCATCAGCGCCTTTTATCCCTATGTTCGAGATTTATTGGGACTACGGTGGCGGGACTGGATGACCCAAAAATTCTTAGGACAATACTTTCGGAACCGCGCCTATTACGAAATTAATTTTGAAGCAGATATTGACAACCCCGACCAGCGAATTTCTGAAGATATTAAATCGTTTACAGCAACTAGTCTCAGCTTTTTACTGCTGGTCCTAAGCTCTGTGATTGACGTAGTAGCTTTCACAGGGATCCTTTGGTCTCTTTCCAAGTTCTTGGCTGTTTTTCTGGTCGCCTATGCGATTATTGGTACGCTGATTGCCACGCTGATTGGTAGACGGTTGATTCTGCTCAACTTTAACCAACTCAGACGAGAGGCAGACTTCCGTTATGGACTGGTGCATGTGCGAGACAACGCCGAATCGATTGCTTTTTATCAAGGAGAAGGGAACGAGTTAGGCCAATTGCGGCGTCGGTTTGTCGAAGTACTTCGCAACTTCAGCTTTTTGGTAGGCTGGCAGCGAAATCTGGCCTTTTTCCGAGTCCCCTACCGCTATGCCACCTACATTCTGCCGTCCGTGATATTAGCGCCTATGTATTTTGCTCAGCAAATTACCTTCGGCGATATCACTCAGGCCGGGTTTGCGTTTAGCCAAATCTTTGACGCCTTTGCTCTGGTTGTGCTGCAAATGAATGAGCTAAGTAGCTTTGCAGCTGGGATCAACCGTCTTGAAACCTTTACCCAAGCGCTGGATGCCCAAGACCAACCTCCACCTCCGGAGCTGAGCGCGATCCACACTGTAGAAGATTCCCATATTGCGTTAGAAGATGTTTCGTTGGCGACGCCGAAAGGGCAACGCATGCTGCTACGTGAAGTATCGTTGACGTTGCAGCCTGAACAGGGTTTGGTGATTGTTGGTCATAGCGGAGTGGGCAAAAGCTCTTTACTGCGGGCCATCGCAGGCTTGTGGAATACCGGCACCGGACAGATTGTGCGGCCCGACCTATCGGAAATGCTATTTTTGCCGCAGCGTCCCTACATGGTGCTGGGTACCCTGCGCGATCAACTCCTTTATCCCAATCTTGACAAAGAAACCAGCGACGAACAGCTTGATGCAGCATTAGAGCAAGTAAACCTGGCGGATTTACCGAATCGCGTTGGCGGTTTCGACGTGGAGCTAGATTGGGCCGATGTCTTGTCGCTAGGGGAACAACAGCGACTTGCCTTTGCCCGTTTAGTCCTCACCAAGCCCCGTTACGCCATACTCGACGAAGCCACCAGCGCCCTCGACTTGGGCAACGAACAGCGGCTCTATCAGAAACTGCGTAACATGGGCACTACGTTTGTTAGTGTTGGTCATCGAACCAGCCTGCTGAAGTATCACGACTTTGTTTTGGAACTCAGCGGCGACGGCACCTGGAAACTGACGCCAACTCGAGATTATGTGGTGAATGCAGAAGCGTTTGTATAGCTCGGATTTAATTCTAGACCGAACTTCTATTCCTGCTCTGGAATCACTTCTTCCCTAGCCAGCAGCAGTTTCAGTCCCATAATTGTAAATCCAGCGGCGGCGATGCCTTTAACCCAGTGCATGGGTAAGAGATGAGAGATGCCTTCGCCCAAAATCACGCCCAAGAAGCTGGCCAACAAAAGGGCGGCGGCGGTTCCTAGAAATACAGCCCGCAAGGATTTAGAGCTACCACCAAGGGCAATGGCAGCTAATTGACTTTTATCACCCAATTCTGAGATGAACACCATCACAAAGCTAAGTCCCAGTAGGTGCCAATCCATACGCTTCTCCGTTTACTGCTCTTGGTTCACTGCTGCTCTACAGATGAAAAACTTCCCAAACCAACTGGGCTGCTACCAGCAGTAATAGAATGCCCGCAGATTTTTCCAGCGTTTTGGTGGAGACGCGCTTAGCCAGCCAACAGCCCAACCAAATTCCAATCAGACTGGTAGCGACCAGAGCTGAACCGGCCCCTGCAAATACGATCCAGGGCTGGTGAGATTCTGCCGTCATCAGCAGGGTCGCCATTTGGGTTTTGTCCCCCAACTCGGCCAAAAAGATGGTCAGAAAGGTGGAGCAGAAAATCTTGAGTTCGGCACTGGGTTCTGCTTTGGTCCAACGCGATTGATTTGCTAAAGGGATATCATCATCAGCAGAATCAGAATCTAAACTGGACGAGGTGGTGAATTCAGTCAGAATCGGCTCAGAAGCAGTTAGCTCGGTTGACGATAGGGAAGGAGCCTCTTCTAGCGTTGCCGTTGAGGTTCGAGATATGAGTGAGTGTTCCACGCGCAATAAGGGGATCGGCTTTCATTTTCTTTTCATTATTATCTCCAGGATGAGGTAGAAGCGCAACTGGATATCGCGGTTCTCTAACAAGTCATTTTTCGATGATCTCTAGGGATCTGGGTTTAGGGAGGTAGGCGTAGGAAACCGTGCTAAATGCCTACTTCTCGATCAAACCGCAGCATCTCTAGACTGCGATGGCCGTATACTCCTTCTATTTGCTGTCGGCAGCAGTCAATTGCAAAGTCGTTCAATTCTTCCGGTTCAACCCCGTAAAGATCGTGAAAAACTTCTGGTTCAACTCGGCAGAAGCGGGGGCGGTTGGCATAGATGCGGCATTCACGACTCGCCTGATCAAAATTGATGCACCAGCCATCTTCACCCACCAGGCTGAGATATAACTCTAGCTCTGAGGGCATCAGATATTCATCCAGATCAGGCCGATCGCTCGGATCCAAATGACAGCAAGCCCCACACTGTTTGACACAACGCCACGTCGCCATAAAAATTCCTTTTTGTCCATCTGCTACCGGAACTGCCTACCCACTCTTGCAAGCATTCAACCAGGACAGCACCTACCCTGCAACCCTACTCTAGCTTTCTGTCACCACAGCAGTTTGATTCGATGCCGGTCAGCAACCTGTAATCCTGTAATCTTGTTGCTGAGATAGGAACCCTTACCAGGTAGAATAAGAGGCGGATATCGCTATCTAAATCACACTTATAAATCGTTTGGGTTAGTTTGGGAGGAGCAATGGACTTCTTAACAAATTTAGTCGGTAGTATTCAGTGGGAAACGATCGCCCAGTTAACCATGCTGGCGCTGATCGTGATTGCAGGACCAGCCGTAATTTTTGTCTTGGCGTTTCGGGGTGGCGATCTGTAGAAACTCGTTGAGCTTTTACAGCGCTTTCACAGCACTGACGTCAATAACTGCACGGGGGGCTGTAGGAAAGAGCGATCCTACTGGCCCCTTTTTGCATTAGCAGATGACAACTGAGAGCTTTTTGCTGGCTTTTTTGAAGACAATCGCTACGTTGGCCCACGATTCATTTAGCTAATGCTAGAATTTATACCGTTTTAATAGCGAGTTTTTTTAGCGAACTGTCCATCACTGGGACAGCCCCCTATTTTAATTAGGTTTATTTATTTCTGAGAAAGCACGATCCGTTGTTTTCTGTTCCATGATGTAAGATTTCGATGACAGTCGCGTCGAGGACTTGCCGTGACCCGCTCTGCAACTCTTCCTTTTTCCTTTTCCCTTCCTCCTGTTGAAGACAATAGCCGCCTTCGGTTATTTGCGGGTTCCGCCAATATTCCCCTTGCCCACGAGGTGGCTCGGTATTTGGGCATGGATTTGGGACCGATGGTACGGAAGCGATTCGCGGATGGCGAAATTTATATTCAGATCCAAGAATCGATCCGAGGTTGTGATGTTTACCTGATGCAGCCTACCTGCTTTCCGGTCATCGGTTTGGTTAAGATCTTGACGTTGGGTTTAAGATATTGACTCAGGTACATAATATCCCAGCCGCTAGAGTTGGTTAACAGCAGGGGGTTCTCAGTTTCGTTGATGATATTAAAGGCGGCAAGATTGGTTTGCATTTCGTCTTTGCGGCCGTTCGCCCATGTAAACTGGGCCTGCCAAAGCGATAATGTATTGAGTAGCTGCGTTGATATAAAAATGGCTACCACGACTATCCAAATCCGTCGTTGCCATTGCTTCAAACTACCTTCAGTGAGTTGATAAGCAAATAAATGAGCAATCGCTAAGATAATGCCAAGAAAACAGGGTGTCAAATACTTGGGAATATTAGACATCCCACCTGTAGCTGCATGTCCACCTAGGGTTAAATCCTGAATTACTAAGCCAAGTGCGGTTGTGCCAACTAATGTAAAAATGAACAGCCACACTCTTTGAACCGTTGTTTGTAACAGAAAGTAGAAAGTATAGAGTACGAAGATCAGACAACCAACTGTAACTGAGTACTGCAGAATTTTCTCTACTGTGGAAGGATCTGCTGAAATATTTGGATCGTATAGTAATTTTCCGGGTTGTCGTACCCATCCTCTAGCTAGCTCAGCCAAACTCAGTTTGACCGTATCTGTCTGACCAGACATTTGTTGCAGTTGTGCCCAGTTGAAAAATACAATCGCGACCCAAGGTATAAAAGCAATTATACCAACGGCTGAAGCCAGCATATAGGATAGAAATCGTTCCTGAAAGCGAAATCTTTCCATCGAGAATACATAGATTGCATGACCAAAAGCAACGATAATAGATAGTAAACCAGTATATAAGCTAAACGCTACACTGAACGCATAGATTGCCCAACTAATCTGGTTTTTAATCCGCATTGCCTGCAACAGCGCCGCACTCATTAAAAGAATCGAAACAGTCCAGAGGCTGTAGTGTCTCGCATCCTGTGAAGCCATGAAATAAAATGGAGTGATTGCTAGAATCACTGTGGCTAGACTAGCAGTGAGGCGAGATTTGAATAACTCCATACTCAGCCAATAGATGCAGGGTAATCCAAACACGCTAATTAAGGCAGACCAACTACGTAGAATACCGATAGCTCCACCCCAGAGCTGTGCCCAAAGCTTGACGGTAACAAAATAGAGTGGCGTTAGCTGGGGTTCTTCTTGAGCTAGACCATTGATCGTATGCCAGATAGTTTTCTGAGGATTGGGAGTTTGATATTTTTGCAAATACTCGATCTCAACTGGTCGCACATTGCTTGACAGATCCTGGACCAGTTCAGCCTCGGTATACCCCGAAACTCTTAAAGCTGTAAACACCTCATCATGAGTAGGAAATTTTTGATCTAGATGAGTGAATCGTAGAAAAACGCCGAAAATTGCTGCCAGGACAACGAGGCAAACGGTAGCTGTAAAAAAGCGATTCTTCCCAATCATGTTTCTCATCCTTGTTCAGAAAATTAGGCAAACCCCAGCCTTCTAAACTTCCCTGCTTCAAATTAGCCGCCCTCTCTAACTTTTGGTATCAGTGACGCGCCAACTTAGTTTCAGGTTCAGCCAAAAGTTCCAAAGGGTCACAGCAGCAATCGCGATCAGGTTAGCAACATAGCGATTTAGTCCAAAAGCGTTAAATAATAAATTCAACAGCAAGACATTTAAGATCAAACCGCCTAAGCAGATCAGGTTGAACTTCACCAAGCGTTTGATCCGCTTACGCCAACCTTGTTGTTTGCTGGATAAATCTCCAAACGTCCAGCGATCATTCCAGAGAAAATTATTGATAATGGCTACTTCAGCCGCGATGATCTTACTGCGCGTTAATGCCCAGTTCAGAGCACTTGGATCACTCAGTAAGTAAAAGACGGCCATATCGACAAAAACACCGCTTAATCCTACTAAGCCGAACCGCATAAAACGGCCAATCGGCCAATTCAAGTGTTGACGCAGTCGGCTGAGTTTTCCGCTCAAGCGTAGCCGAGTCAAATGCCTTAAATACTCTACATACTGCTTCCAGGTGACTTTGCTCTCTCCTTCAAGCCGCTCCTGAAATACATAGCCTACTTCAGCAATCGTCTCAATATTTCCTCGTCCGATTACTTCCAGCAGAATCTTATAGCCCACTGGGCTAAGAATTTGTCCGGCAATGGCTGAACGCCGCAGCATAAAATAGCCACTCATGGGATCAGATACTCTCCCCACGACCCTGGGCAGAATCAGCAATCCCAAAAATTGTGCTCCCCGCGAAAGGAAACGGCGAGTTGGACTCCAATCGCTGACGCCGCCTCCTTCGACATGCCGACTGGCAACAGCTAAATCTGCACCGCCCTGAATTGCCGCTAGCAGTTGCAGTAAAACCTCAGGCGGATGTTGCAGATCTCCGTCAATCACGCCAATCACTTCTCCCCTCGCCACTTGCCAGCCCCGGATTACCGCAGTTGACAAACCCCGCTCTTGCTGTCGCCGCATCACCCGTAATTGAGGGTATTCATGCACCAGTGTTTGGGCAATTTCCCATGTGCGATCCGGGCTATCATCATCAACTACGATCAGCTCATAGTTTTTTGGTAGCTTCTGATCTAAGAGCTGAGCAAGTTGCTGAACCAAACGATGAATGTTTTTGGCCTCGTTGTAGGTGGGAATCACCAGAGAAAGGGTAATTGGAGCAAAATTGAGAGAAACAGACTGTTCAATCGATTGTGGGTTTGTCTGTGAGACTGTCTGTGGAATAGATTGCTGAAAAGGTTGCTGAAAATAATCAGTCAATGCAGGAATTTGCAAAATACCCGAAGGTGGAATCAACAGTATACTGGACTCAGTCATGTTGCAGAATGAAGATTACTACTAGATAGACGCAGAAAGCGACTTAAGTTATGTATATTCCAATACTTATCAAATAAATTTTCGCTGATCACAGCTATAAAATTTACAGCCACAAACAACGAGGGAAAAGGTTAGAAAAATCTCACGCTAATAATCGACAGGTTAAAAACTGCCGCCCTTAAAAAGTGCTTTGGCGCATTGTAAGAGAAGAAATCAGTCTACCTTTGTAGACTTAGCTTTTGTCGCCTGCGGTTTGAATTGCTAGGCATGAGATCTAAGGATGCTGACTTAAGAAGGTAGTTGAAGCCCTAAATCTAAACTTGATGAATCACTCAAACTATTCAGCTAGTTACGTCACTCTAGTCAGTAATCCGAACTATTTGGAACCAATGCAAGCCTGCTTGAACCTGTTCCCTCATCACTTGATTCAACTATACAAAATTACTCGATCTAAGACCAGTTATTCCAACTATAAAACTGCAAACTTAGTGGAATTTTCATATACAGCGTTTTTCACCCACGTAAGGTATGGGGGGTGTGGGGGCTTCGCCCCACGCAGGGGCACAGCCCCCCCACCCCAATTTTTGTACTTCACTAGCCTGGAAAAGGCTGTATCTAATATCAGAACTACTCAAAGGGGCGATAAATCACATAGGATTTTTCAAGTAGAAAAGCGCGTTCTATGTAGAGGCTCCCATCTGGGAATAACGCCTGCATTTGCTTACGGGAAATAACGCGAGTTCCTTCCACCATTTCCGTCCAAACTGGTAATTTTTTCTTCCAGGAACGCTTCAAGTGCTGCCGCGCAAATTCGGGCAGTTGCCAATAGAATGGGAAACCGGTATGAGGTTCAATTGGCCAGCGGTCACTTGGCGTTTGTACCCAATAGGCTCTGCCTAAGCGATACACCTCTTGCGCAAAATCGGCCTGTTTGTTGTCATCGCCTACATGCTCAATTACCGAATTGCTGAATACAATATCAAAAGATTGATCGCTAAATACATCTTTTAGATTCGTGGCATCTGCTTCAATAAACCGAATCTGGTGGTGTCCACTGGGTCTAACGGTTCCTGGCAGATTTACCAGCGTTACCTCAAAGTCGTGAGGCACTAATTCCCACATGTAGGGCGTACCGCCTAAGTCGATGATCTTAGCTCCAGAAGGTGGTTTTACCAGCTCTAGAAAATCTTTGAAGCGCCGAGTTCGCCAAGTGCCAACTATGGAGTCTTTGTTGGAGTAAGCGCGTTCAGTAACCCGGCGAAGCAGTAGTTGCATGATAACTTCCACCTACAATATGACTGATATAGCGATCCTCTTAAATCACAGTTTTCGCTGAGCTTTTATCTAATCGCAAGCTCTAACAATGCCTGGATACGTAGCTAAATCCTCACTCTATCTAATATCTGACGCTTCAGAATCCTGCCACCCCGGAACCGATCCAGTCGGCGACCGAGACCATGCCGGCGAAGATCATTCCGGTAGCCCGATCAAGCGCGCTTTGATCGTAAGAGAGCTCTGACAGGTCAACACCAAGAATTTCTTTCAGAATCCGGACATGCTCTTTCCGCGCTTTCGCCCACGCCGCGCCGCCCAGAGACAGATCTCCGGAGCGTTGAATTGTCTGTAATGTTGTCGCCTTTGCGAAAATGCCGTGATGCCCGCCGATCAGCTCGGAAAGTGCGCGGGCCATTTGGGGGGGCATCTGATATTCGCTCTGCAAGATCTCGGGCAGCGTCAGGGAAGTAACAAAACCGTGAGGCACATTGGCTGCCGCTTCGCATCTATCACAGTGCAGCTCGGTGTTTACATAGAGATCATAGAGCCGCCTGGTCTGATCAGTCTCCGGCTTGTGCATACCGCGTAGTGCGAATGGCGGTGAGCATTTTCCAAGATCGTGCAGTCCGGCAAGCCATGCAATGATCCTGCCTGCTTTTTTCAGATCGTTTTCCAAACCGAACGGTCTCGCCAGTCGCCTTTTCGTAACATCCGGCAGCGAGCTATCCCACATCGCTTCAGCAACCGAGGCGACGTCGATCATGTGACAAATTAATGGATGAAAGGCATTGCCAAGATTCTCTTTATCGTGAGAGGTCTTCGCCCAAAGTCGGGCTAGGGAGCTATCTATTTTCATATCGTTTACGGGGTAGAAGTATACTGTCGGATCGAACGTTCAAGCTTTTGCATGATGATTTCACGGAGTTTTTTTGGTTTTTCAGCGATGCAGTTCCCAGCGTATTGCAGGCAGAATCTTGCCACCGCCTCAAGACCTGCTTCGCCGATCTTGAACCGAATGCGGAGCGAGCCGTCCGGCAGTTCTTCGCGTATCTCATCGGGATGAAACTTCTGCCGTTCGCGCATCCATTGAGCCTGATAGCTGTCGAAAACTATCTCGACCGTCGTCAGCCGGCCGCCGCGGGTCATAGAAAATCCCCGTCTTAGGTATTCCTCTTTATTCCAGCCCTTTTGCGGCTCAAAAAATCTGCCCGTCGGGCGAATATCGCTCATTCGACCGATGTGGAAGTCCCGAAAATCTCTTGCCTTGCGGTCGTAAGAGATGGCATACCAATCGCCAGCATAGTTATGCACCAAGTGAACATCAGCGGTACGACGCGAACTTTCTTGTTTGTATGGGGAGAAGTATGTGAATTCGAGCTGCTCTCCTGCAATGGCAGCCATCGTGACGTATTGCAGTGTATGGGGATCGATCGAAACAGTTGGTCTGTCTTCAAAATTTATTGCCTCCGTCAAAGTAAAGAGGTCAACGCATACTTTATCGGGCAGTAGTAAAGCAAGCTTTGACAGAGCATTACTAAGTTTTTGGGCATGATCTGATTGTCCGATCAATCTTAAGCCGTGTTCTGCTACAAAGAAGGCAAGCAGCTCACCTTCGGAAAGTGTCTGTAGCGGCATCGTCCATTTAACATCTGAATATGTATACCCCTGGAGTTTTCTGTCGAAATGAATAGGTGCCAGAAATGATTCCTTCAGAAAAGCTATATCTCTTTTGATCGTTCTTTCATTAACACAAAGAAGCTGTGATAAGCGTTGCACGTTTGGATAACTGCCCGAGGCTATTTCTCTGTGGATGCGATGGATCCGTTCAACCGCTCTTAGATACACTCGTTCATTTGTGGGGCTCTTCGTATTTTTATGTTTCATATTGTCCTGAGAATCATAATACATACTGAGGGACATATTGTGTCCCCGTGCAGGTGTATGCTTACCAAACCCCATCTGCATTAGAGAGACAATTTGTCCTAGATAAAATAGCGGTCGTAGTTTAGGTGTTTTTACGCAATTATAAAAGATGGAGTCTGGCCGGAAGCAATTGACCGATAATCCATGAAACGATGTTTCTTAAAAACGGAGAGTATTGGTTGAAATTCACATTGAGTGTGAAGGAGCAGATGTTATATCGAGGTTAGTATAATTGGTTGCAGATCTACAGACATTTTTGTAACAGCATGCTTGGCAGTGACAGTGGTCTTTGGTGCAAAAAATGGGCTGGCCCAGATCGGCCAGCCCTAAAAGTACGATAAAGAGAGTACTACTTTCCGCCGCTGGCAAGTTTGCCGATGAGTGCGAAGAGCGGAAGATACATTGATATTACGATCGAGCCGATTGTTACACCGAGGAACGCGATCAACGCGGGTTCGATCATCGCCAAGAGGTCAGCAATTGCAGCATCGACCTCTTCCTCATAAAAATCAGCTATCTTTGCGAGCATCGCATCCAAAGCACCGGTCTGTTCGCCAACCCCGATCATCTGCCCGACCATGTGTGGGAAAACATTTGTCTGCTTCAACGGATCAACGAAATTCTCACCGCGTTCGACACCGGCACGAACTTTTAGGATCGCGTCCTCGATAACAATATTGCCCGCGGTCTTCGCAGTTATATCAAGCGATTGCAGAATCGGGACGCCGGACGAAAGCAACGTTGAAAGTATCCGAGAGAATCGAGCAACAGCGATCTTACGAAGAATATCGCCGAAGATAGGAAGCTTCAATAACACAGTGTCTATCTGCCAACGTCCTTTTTCGGTGCCATAATAGAATTTTGTCCCAATACCAAGTCCGATGGCGATGACAAGAATAGAAAGTCCGCCCCACCCGGCGAGAAAGCTGCTTATTCCCATTACGATCCTGGTCGGCAATGGGAGAAGCTCACCGGGACCGAGCAAGCCAATAAAGATCTGCTCGAACTGCGGTATGACAACTACCATAATGACCGCGATTGCGGCGATCGCTACCGCAATAACTGCAGCGGGATAGATCGAGGCAGAAATTATGCTTCGTTTTAGTTTTACGACCTTTTCGATCAGAGTCGCGAGACGCTGGAGTATCAGGTCAAGCACACCGCCGGTCTCGCCCGCTTCGACCATATGGGTATAAAGCGAATCGAAAACCTTCGGATGCTTTTCAAGAGCAGAATAGAGCGTAGAGCCTTCTTCGATATTCTGTCTCACCTGACGCAGAACATCCTTAAAGAACACGTTCTGTTGTTGTTCGGCTAGGATGTCAAGGCATTGGACCAATGGTAGTCCAGCATCGATCATAACCGAGAACTGCCTGGTAAATACGGCAAGCTCTTTGGCCTTTACCTTTTTACGCGTCCCGAGTTTGGGAATAGAGATCACGCTCCCCTTTTCCTTCGCTTCGGTCAGGATAACCTGTTCGCGGCGAAGCAGAGCACGGAGTTCATCCTGGCTGTTCGCTTCGCGCTCTCCATTGACCAGCTCGTTAAGACGATTTCTTCCTTTGAATACGTAAGTTGGCATTTCGTTCTTTTGCTCCTTTCGGTTACGACTGTCAGTTGATAATTGTTACCGATGACTATCTATCTGGCCGGTGGCCTTTGGCCTATTGGTCTGCCCTGTGCATACGGACTGCCCGCTGGCGGCATTGATGGTTTGGTTCCTGAGCCGGTGTATGAAGTATTCAATCCGGAGCCGCGTTCTATCAGCTCGCGAAGCTCATCTTGGTTAGATGTCCTTTGCATTGCAACATCGAGTGTGATCACACGCTTGTGAACCAACGTCGCAAGGGATTGATTGAAGGTTTGCATCCCGTACTTATCCTGACCGGTCTGCATCATCGAATAGATTTGGTGGATCTTGTCTTCACGAATAAGATTCCGTATCGCGGCATTTGGGACCAAGATCTCGAGGGCCATTACACGCCCGTCTCCGCTGGCCTTCGGTAGCAGAGCCTGACACATGATACCTTCGAGAACGAGTGAGAGCTGGGTCCGCACCTGGGCCTGCTGCTCGGCAGGGAAGACGTCGATTATACGGTTAATGGTTGAATATGCAGAGTTGGTGTGAAGTGTTGCAAAGGTCAGGTGTCCTGTCTCGGCGATGCGAAGCGCCATCTCTATCGTTTCGAGGTCACGCATTTCACCGACCAAAACGACGTCAGGGTCTTGGCGAAGAGCTGTGCGCAATGCGTGGCCGAAGGAGTGTGTGTCCGCAGCGACCTCACGTTGATTAACAACACAGTTTTTGTGATTGTGTAAGAACTCGATCGGATCCTCGATAGTAAGGATGTGATCGTGGCGGTCGATATTTATCTTGTCGACCATTGAAGCGAGTGTGGTCGATTTACCTGAACCGGTTGGGCCTGTTACAAGCACAAGGCCGCGCGGCTTTTTGCATAGATCAGCCACGACCGGCGGAAGCCAGTTCCGGATCGACCTCGTCCATCGACGCTTTTTTCGGCTTTTGCCGCGGGGCCGCGTAGTAAGAGATATCCTGAAAATCGATCTCCGGATATTCGAAATTGGGCCAATGCTTTGGCTCTTCCATTTTCAGCCATTGGCGATATGCCTTCAGCCGAAACTCGAGCATCCACTCGGGCTCGTTCTTTTTCTGCGAGATCAAACGGACCGTGTCCTCGGACAATCCTTTCGGAATGATGTCCGTTTCGATATCGGTAACGAATCCGTATTTATACTCGCGATTCTGTAATAATTCCGCTGCCGTACTCATAAACACATTCTCCGCGCATCATATAAATAAAGATCCTATTTTTCATTAGAGATCTTTCATCTTGTTCGCGGTCAAATAGCGATCAAATTCGTTGTGGTTCTATTGTCCTGTGGATTCCCTGTATCTGGTGGAACATCGCATCGACCGACCGCTCATTTCCGACCAGATTAGCCAGCGTAATGCGTGACAGAGCATTCTCCACTATTTCGTGAAGGCCAACTATAACTGGTCTGATACCGCAGTCGCCGTGGTGTACACAAGAATCACGGATGCCCGTATAGCTTTCACAGTGCGAATTAAGAACGTCTTCGTCCAAAACTTTTATGATCTCGTTCAAGAAGATCTCCTCAGCCGGCCGTGCCAAAAAATAACCGCCTTTTGTGCCGCGAGTCGAGTTCACAAACCCTGCCTTGTTCAGCAGCCACATAAGCTTGCCGGCATTGGCCGTCGAGATGCCTTCGCGTTCAGCTATCTGCGGCAGAGTCAGCGTTTCACCATCGCTCAAATTTGCGAGCTGCACAAGGCACCGCAATCCATATTCTTCCTGAGCAGATATCTTCATAAGCTAAACAACAATAAAGGTTTAATTTTTACCGATACCAAATTATGTCAAATCATTACTTTTTGGTCAAGATTATATCTGCTTGATATCTCCCCGCTAGGCCTGCCTCTATTAAAACAATCCGGTTAATTCGGATAGAATAGGCACTATTATGCGAGAGCAATTGAAAAGATTCATTGAACAGATGGAGGAGAATTCCGTCGCTATCATCCCAGCCGCACATGAAGTAACTCGGAGCTACGATACAGAGTTCAAATTCCGCCAAGATTCTGATTTCTGGTATCTGACTGGATTTCCGGAACCCGACGCGATCGCGATCATTGACCCGAACAACAAACGTTCACCTTACACACTTTATGTTCGGCCGCGTGATCCGCTGATGGAAACCTGGTTTGGGCGACGTGAAGGGGTTGAGGGCGCCGTCAAGAATTATGGCGCTGATACAGCCCTCTCTGTTGAGAGATTCGTTAGTGACCTTCCAAAATTGCTCAATGGCCGCGACCATTTATATTACCGATTCGCGGTCGATAGAGAACTCGATCATCAAATACTCAAATATCTAACTGAGCAGCGTGTGCGTCGATTGAAAACCGCATATCCTCCGCATACTATTATCGATCCCACCCCGATGATCGGAGAAATGCGTTTGCATAAATCGCCGGAGGAGGTCGAACTGATGCAGATCTCCGCAAATATTGCCGCCGAGGCTCATATCTTAGCGATGAAAAAAGTAAGGCCCGGGATGAATGAAGGGCAGGTAGAAGCCCTGATGGAAGCCTATATGAAGGACCGCGGTGCGAGCGGCGTTGCGTATAATTCCATCGTCGGTGGTGGCGACAATGCCACGATCCTGCACTACGTCGAAAACAATATGCCGCTCAAGGACGGCGACCTCCTGCTTATCGATGCCGGAGCTGAATACAAAGGTTACGCAAGCGACATCACACGCACTTTCCCAGTAAACGGAAAATTCACAGCTGCGCAACGCGAGGTTTACGACGTCGTTCTCGATGTTCAGAAAAAATGTATCGAGTTCACCGTAGTTGGCAATACTCACGCTCAACGTCAAGAATATTCGATCGAGCTGCTTACCGAAGGAATGAAAAAATTGGGCCTGCTCAAGGGGAAAACAAAAGACCTGATAAAGAAAAAAGCTTACTTGAAATACTATATGCACGGTGTCGGCCATTGGCTCGGCCTCGACGTACACGACGCCGGACGTTACTACGTCGATCAGCAGGCAAAGCACTCAAAGCCTTATGCACCGGGAATGGTGCTAACCGTCGAGCCCGGAATTTACGTCTCGCCTGATGACAAAGCCGCTCCGGCAAAATATCGCGGCATCGGCATCCGTATCGAAGACGATGTTCTTGTTACTGAAGATGGCAACAGGAATCTGACCGCAAAAGTGACCAAAGAAGCGGACGAGATCGAAGCCATAATGCAAAAGGCTTCGCGTAAATAGTGGCAGCACGAGCGCCGAACATATGAACTTCAACGATATCGCCAAAGATCTTCCGTCTTTGCTTGCAGCACTTTTCACCGCGATCCTCTTCATTCAGTCGGGGTTTGATAAAGTGTTTGACTGGAATGGAAACCTCGAATGGCTGACGGGGCATTTTTCGTCAACGCCACTGGCGAAGATGGTGCCGATGATGCTCGCAACGGTAACGTTGATGGAGGTTGCGACGGGCCTGCTAGCAGCCGCGGGCATATTTTACTTTCTATTCACGGGTTCGCTCCTGATCGTATTTATTTCCGGTGTGGTAGGTGCTCTTTCAATAACAGCCTTGTTCTTCGGCCAGCGCATCGCGAAAGATTACGCCGGAGCAGCGGTATTGGTCCCATACTTTATACTTCAGTTGATCGTGATAATTTTGTCGAATCCCCACCTTCGCTGATTCGACTGAATTGTATGGGTCATTTCAGCTTCTCAATGCTGATGCTCGCGGTATATTCATCTTGTTTCGGCTGCCCATCTGCAGTAGGTTTCGGAAAGAGTGAAACAAGCTTGAATCGGAATCCATCCACCTCAAAAACGTTCTTTTCACCGCTGTCTTCAAGGTGAAATTCAGAAAGAGGTTGGTCTTCTTTGACCAGCACAAGCTTCACGACCGCGCGGCCAGCCCAAATACAATCTACCCCATCTGGACAACGAGAATCCTCGGCGACCTCAAGGAAATGCAATGAATAACCCGCATCGCCAACTAATTTTGCCTCGCCGATCTTCAGATCTATCTTATCTGAATTCTGTTCGTTAGCTCCAAAAGTCATAAATGTAAAGATCGCAGCAGCGAAGATAACCAAGATGATCTTATTCATCACACACCCCCATTTTCAGAGTTTCGATAATCTTTCGGCGGAGTTGGTTGCTGCAAAATTCCATCAAGCTGATCTGCTTTCCGTCGCAGCAAGCCGCTCGATGATCGCGCTGGCAAAATCGGCAGTATTGGTCGTGCCGCCAAGATCACGCGTCAGATACTTTCCTTCCGCGAAAACATCAAGCATCGCCTTTTCAGCTCTGGCTGCGGCATCTGCCTCGCCTATGTGCCTAAGCATCATCAATCCAGACATCAATATCGCCGTCGGATTTGCAATACCCTGTCCCGCAATATCTGGGGCAGAACCGTGAACAGCTTCAAACACAGCCCCCTGTTCCCCGATGTTTGCCCCTGGAGCGAGTCCAAGACCGCCGATCAGGCCGGCGCAAAGGTCTGATAAGATGTCTCCGTAAAGGTTCTCCATCACCAACACGTCGAACTGTTCAGGCCGCATAACCAATTGCATACAACAATTATCGATTATCTTGTCATCAGCCTCGATATCCGGAAATTCCTTCGAAACTTCATAGAACAGATCGAGAAAGAGCCCATCCGAAAGCTTCATAATATTCGCCTTGTGAACCGCTGTAACCTTCCTCCGCCGATTATCGCGGGCAAATTCGAAAGCGTATTTCACGATCCGACGTGAGGCTTTTTCAGTTATCACCTTAAGACTTTCAACTACACCTGGAACGACGACATGCTCAATACCGGAATAAAGTCCCTCAGTATTCTCCCGAACAATAACCAAATCCAGTTCGGGATATCGACAAGGAACGTTCGGCAAAGCCCTCACCGGCCGGACATTTGCATATAGATCAAGAGCCTTTCGCAGTCCAACATTTACCGAAGTGAACCCCTTCCCAACCGGCGTCATTATCGGTCCTTTTAACGCAACGCGGTTTTCTCGGATCGATGTGATGGCTTCATCCGGCAGCGTCGTGCCGTACTTCTCCTGAGCCTGGGCTCCGAGAATATGGGTTTCCCAATTAACGTCAACCCCCGCTGCCTCGATTACCCGAACTGTTGCCGATGTTATCTCCGGCCCGATCCCGTCACGTCAAGGGCAAGGTTCGCAATCAACGCGGCAATGGAATTGCCAGCGCCGAAGTGTCGATCAGACAGGATGGAAAGGTTGTAAAGACGGCACGCTCGAATTCGAAAGGCGAATTTCACGTTACGGGCATACGTCCGGGAAAATACAATATCTCATTTGAAGCGGAAGGCTACAGCCCGGGAGTGCTTTACAACGTAGAGATCACGGACAAGGTTCGCGATCTCGGCGACCGATTGATCCTAGCCGTTGATCGCGGCACGCTCGCTTTAATTCGCGGCAGCGTATTTTTCCTTGAAGGTACGAGCGTTACCGGTGCGAAGGTCGATCTGGAGATCGTAAATGCTGACGGAAGTACGAAACGCGTTGATTCGGGATATACGAATTCCAGCGGTGAGATAGTTTTCCGTCGTCAACCGACCACCGCAAAATACCGGATAACTGCCAAATATAAGAATATTTCGGATTCAAAAGAGATCGAGGTCGATGGCCCCGCGATGTACAGCACAGCCATCACACTTCATCTTTCGCGCAACAATCGCTAGAAATGTTGATAAGCCTCGTCCGAGTTTCTACTTTCTCATCGAATGACGGTATGCGAAAGGCAGAAAATAAATACCTTGCCTTCCGTCACCTCCATTTGGTAAACTCATATAAATTTTATTGCCGAAGTTGTAAAAACAACACGGGGGAACCACTCAGTTTCCGAAGTTTTTCGGAATAGGGGCGAATCTGCAAATGCAGAGAAAGATTCTTCGCTTCCAGCCCGTCAGCTAACCTCGTAGGCTTTAACGAAGAAGGACACTAGCCGACTGTGCAAAGGTTGTGAGCATTGTGCTTCACAACCTTTTCGTGTCTCTATAGTGCCTTCAATGCTCTGATTGGGAGAATCAGAAAAGGCATTATGAAAAACATTGCGATAATCGGCGGCGGAGCTAGTGGTACACTTTTAGCGATCAATCTCCTAAGGCAGCCAAGCCCTGCTCCGCTCAAGATCACCCTGTTCGAAAAGCGTCAAAAATTGGCTTGCGGAGTCGCATTCAGTACTGAGAATGAACGACATTTGCTAAATGTTCCAGCCTCAAAAATGAGCGCATTTCCAGACGATCCTAACAACTTCGTCAGTTGGTTGAACAAGAATGGACACAGCTTTGAACCCAACGATTTTGTTCCTCGGAGGCTATTCGGAGAATATTTGAAGTATTTGCTGGATAATGAACTTGCGAGCGCTCCTAGTTCGCGATCCTTGGATATCATCGCAGGCAAGGTGGATTCATTTATCGCCAAGGAAGGAAAGTACAACATGCCTCTATCTGACGGCTCAGTTCTGAGGTTTGACGATGTGGTGTTGGCCTTTGGCAATTTCCTTCCACCACATCCCACAGTTCCCGACCTTACATTCACAACCTCCCCGAAGTATATTCGCGATATTTGGAATAGTGAATCAGGAAAAAATATCGAAAGGACTGATGACGTTTTGATCGTGGGCACGGGCCTTTCTATGGCTGACGTAGTTTTGCGGCTTGAAGGGGACGGACATCAAGGCAAGATCACTGCTATCTCAACTAAGGGGATTTTGCCCGCAGTTCATAAGCTTGGTTTCCATTACGAGTCGTTCGCAGATGAACTGCTTGGGGCAAAAAGGATCACGGATATTTTCAAAACGGTACGTCGCCACATAAGGAACGCTGAGAAGATCGGTAGTGATTGGCGTGCAGTTATCGATTCCCTTCGACCGATAACACAAGAGCTCTGGTACGGGTTGCCTGCAACTGAAAAGCGATATTTCATGCAACACTTAAGCCGGTACTGGAATGCTGTCCGGCACCGGATGCCGGCAAAGGTAGCCGTTACGATCCAACAGCTCATCCAAAGCGGTAAGCTCACAATATTGAGTGGGCGCTTACGTCATATTTCGCTTGATGAATCAGGGCACTTCTTAGTGAATTTTACAACTGGGGGAAAGCAGAGCTATGTATCTGCCGATGTATTGATAAACTGCATCGCGTCTGAATCGAATTTTGCGCTTATCGATAGCGAATTGGTACGTGTTTTACTACGTGACGGTTTAATACGCTGTGATCCTCTAAACATGGGTCTTGATGCAACTTTGGACGGAAAGCTCATTGGTGCAAATGGCTCTCCTTCCGATGGATTATGGACCTTAGGAACTTCGTTGAAGGGAACGCTTTGGGAATCAACAGCGATCCCGGAGATCAGGGTGCAGGCAAGGGCTTTAGCTGAACGCTTGGCTACCAGTTAATTTATGGTTTCCGAGATCTCCTCTAGTGGCTGTATTTGATTAGCCGAACTGGCATCGGTAACTATCAAGGGAAATTCTTCAAGAACGACCGTATTAGCGAGCGTTTGAATCCAATATGTCCCCGCCGTCGGGAAAACAACGTTTACAAAGAAGCTGACGTTGTCAGTAAATCCGCCTGGTGCAAGATCGATATTTGTGGGCTGGGAAGTAACTATAAGGTTCGTACGATCAGGCGAAAGTATCCTCACCTCGGTTTGGTGGCTTCCCACACCTTCCCAATGGTTGATCACTGCAAATTTGATGAGCGAGACCGGCAGCTTTTCAACCATTATGTTCTGGAAAATGCCCATTAGGGATATCTTGTTCCCCATTTCTATCCGGACATCATCGCAAAGCAGCGTGTAAACCAGTTTTAGATTCTCTGTTTGCATTCAACGTTAATCCAAATAATCAATCCGATGTGGTTTCCAATATACGGTCGCTACATCTCAGATCTCTATGGGCTTCCGGTCATCGAGATATTCTCAAACGTTAGAAACCTTTTCATGCGCTTATGCCGTATGTATAATCTGGGTAAGCCCACATTCTTGACCGATGCTGATCTATGCACTCATCGGACTTTGTCTTGCCTTGGCCGGTGTAGCTGGCTTACAGATGACCTATATGCTCTATCTTGACAGATTAGATCGAGAACGCAAGAGAAGGCTGACTGAACTTGAAAGGCGTTGCCGGATGCTGACATCGCGGCTCGAAGATGCCGAGCAGCGAATACGCGAACAGGAATCTGTGATCGATACCTTGTTCGCGGAAAACGCGGGTGACGAAGCCTGGGCAGAAGTTATTGATGAAAGCTAATCCACATCCAAAGTAGCAACGGTCGCTCCCCACCCGCCGGATAATTCGTCCCCTGTCTTGAACTTTAATACAAAATCAGTTTCGGACAAGATCTTTCGTACCGTTTCACGCTGGACCCCGATACCTTTTCCGTGAATGATCCTTACAAATCTGAAGCCTCTATTACGAGCCTCATCCAAATATGCACGGGTTACGTTCGCTATATCACGCGGATGAAAAGCGTGAAGATCCAGAGAATCCGTAATCTCCAGATCGATCGTTTCCGGGAACGGGGATTCGGTCGCATCATTATCTGACATAGCGAAATTCAACGTGCCCTGCCCTGCATATACTGTGCGATGTCCTCGGGCGGCGTTAATCTGACCCTGTTCTTGTCGCGATAAACAACGAATCGCTTTTCATCCATTCGACCTTCGGGATGCCTTAACTGAAATGAAAAGGTCTTATTATCTCCGGAACCCTCGACCTTCAAAGGCAGCCTTCCCCAAACCTCGCCAGTGGAACGCCATACGGTATAGAAGCTTTGGTCGTACTTATCAAAAGCGAGGACAAGAATTCCGTCAAAGTCCGGCTCGATCCCATCGATGGCTTTAACTAGATTTGTTCGCGTAAGGATCACCCAATTTCCTGGCGTAGCCGATCGCTCCGAAAGCACAGCTTTGCCAGCCGCATCCGTATCAAGGCGTTGCCATGAAACGAATTTTCGATTGTTCTGTTGAAAGAAAACTATCTCACTTGGAATAAGCAGTTCTACCTGCCGACCGAAGAGCCAGCCTGCGGGCGCTGGGGATACTGAGGGATCTAACCTTACCTGATACCAAATATCATATTTTTCATCTATCTTCTCTGGCTCACCCGCCACTTTTGCTGCCTCGATCTCATCATTATTGCCGCGGCTTGCCTTTTTGGTTTCCCCTTTTGCAGCATCATCCACATCCGGCAATTCGGCTTTAGGAACAAAATTCCAAGCCATTATCTCGAAGGTAGAACCATTGGCGAGCTTGAACATTATGTTCTCCGGACTCATATCAGGTCCGAGACGAAGGTTTGAAGCGGCACGGAGTTTCCCAGCCGCCTGAGGCGTTCGGTTCTGAAACTCTTCCGCTAGTTTCTGTGAACGTTCCCCGGAGCGCATCTCGATGCCTGATATCGATATCGATTTCTGCATTCGCGGTCGGGCTGACGTCATAAATCACGTTTCCGAATTGTATGGTCGTGATTCTGTTTGCCAAATCATAACCTTTGGGACTATGGCATCCCGAGCCGCCATAAAGGATGTGGGAAGAGCTTTGAATATGGCGTATGGCGATGTGGAAAAAATAGCGAAAATGATCCCGCCGCCATTCAGAGGACGAAATATCCCCATAACGCAGGCTTTGATCGACGTTCCTGAGTTAAAAGCCCTTAAAGAAACTGATCCTAAGGTCAATGAACTGATCGAATTAGCGCTTCGCGTCGAAGGCTGTGCTCGCCATACATCCGTACACGCCGCCGGAGTTGTCATATCCCCCAAACCTCTTCATGAGCTTGTTCCGGTCGCTTATTCGGCGAAAAACGAATTCACCAGCCAATATCCGATGGGCGATCTTGAGAAGGTCGGAATGCTCAAGATGGATTTCCTGGGGCTGACAACACTGACCATAATCGCTGATTGCCTTTCGAATCTAAAAGAAAAAACCGGCATAGAAATAGACTGGCGCTCCGTACCGCTGAACGATGAGAAAACGATGAAACTTTTCTCGGACGGAAAGACCGAAGCCATATTTCAATTCGAATCTCCTGGGATGCAGGAGATATGTCGCCGCCTGAAACCAAGGGAACTTGAAGATCTTGCAGCATTAAACGCACTCTATCGCCCAGGGCCTCTTGATGGCGGGATGGTAGAGGAATTCATACTCCGGCACCGCGGCGAAAAGAAAGTTTCCTATATTGTTCCTGAAATGGAAGAAATACTTCGGAACACTTTCGGAGTTCTTGTTTATCAGGAACAGATAATGCAGATCGCTCAGAAGCTCGGCGGTTATAGTCTTGGAGAAGCAGATCTTATGCGTCGGGCGATGGGCAAAAAGAAGCCGGAAGAGATGGCTCCTCACGAAGAAAAATTCGTCTCCGGAGCTGTCGAGCGAGGCATCGAACGAAAGACGGCCAAAGAGATATTCGACCTAATGGCAAAATTTGCCGATTACGGGTTTAACCGGAGCCATAGTATCGCGTATGCGATACTCGCATTTCAGACCGCATATCTAAAGGCTCATTATCCTGCTTACTTTTATGCCGCAGTTCTTTCACACGAAGCTGATGATAGTGCGAAGGTATATCGCTATTCTAAGGAACTGCGATCGATCGGGCTTGCTCTACTACCGCCAGATGTGAATGAAAGCGATGAGGGCTTCACCCCATCCGCAGATTCAGTGCGTTATGGACTTGGTGCGATCAAAGGGCTTGGTTCATCTTCCGCGCAAGCAATAATAGAAGCGAGAAGAACCGGCCCATTCCGTTCGATCTTTGATCTTGTATCAAGGGTAGAGCCCGGAGCATTGAATAAGCGTACCTTGGAGAGTCTCGTCTGCGCCGGTGCGTTCGATTCATTAAACACCGATAAACTGCCGATCTCACACTGGCGTGCCAAGCTATACGCAGCGATCGATGAATCGATCGCTGTCGGGCAAAAGGTGTGGAATGATAAGATCTCCGGACAAACGGATCTCTTTGGAGCGATGTCCGGCGTTTCAATGCAAGGAGATTCGCCGCTGCCGGATGTGGAACCATGGAGTTCAGCCGAGGTCTCAGCTAAAGAAAAAGCCGCTATCGGATTTTATCTTTCAGCACACCCGATGACCGAATATACAAGTATTCTGGATCGGATGAATATAAGAAATCTCGCGGACTATGAGTCGATCGGGGCTCGTTCGAACATAAAGATCGCAGGCGTTATATCCGCGCTTCAGGTCAGGTGGAGCAAGAATGGAAAACGTTATGCTACCTTTAGGGTTGAGGATCTCTCAACTGGTATAAAGTGTGTTCTATGGTCGGAAGCATACACTCGCCTTTCATCTATTCTTGCAGACGATGCCCTTGTAATAGTTGAGGGCAAGGTCGAATCATCTGAAGGACAAGAGCCTACTGTGATCGCATCTGATCTTCGTCTGATCGTTGACACCATCTCAAATACCGCTCGGAGTGTTACGATCACGTTGCCGCCTTCGCTTTTCGATGAAGAACAGCTTGAGGATATTTACTCGCTTATAAGCGATCACAGCGGGACTTGTGATGTTGTGCTTGAGGTAAAGCTCGATGGCAGAACGGTTAAGCTAGGTTCTCCGGGTCTGGGAGTGCGCGGATCCGGAAAACTTGAGCAGGAGTTGAAAAATCGGGGCTGCGGGGTAAACTGGGAATTCTAGTAACTATGGAAACTGCAGCCAGCACCGCTTTTGATCGCGTTCAGAATGCGCGCCATCCTGATCGGCCGTATGCTCTAGATCTGTTCAATGGCATCTTCACGGATTTTATTGAGATACATGGGGACCGCCGTTATGCCGACGACGCAGCGATGGTTTGTGGATTTGCCCGTCTTGACGGCAAGTAGGTCCTGGTCGTAGGCCAACAAAAAGGCAGGGATACAAAGCAGCGGCAGATGCGAAATTTCGGTATGCCAAAACCGGAGGGGTATCGTAAGGCCCTGCGTGCAATGCACCTCGCCGCAAAATTTGCCAGGCCGATAATTACTTTTATAGATACGCCAGGAGCTTATCCCGGGATCGATGCGGAAGAACGTGGGCAGGCGGAGGCGATTGCCTATAATTTGCGTGAGATGGCCGGACTGCGTGTTCCGATAATTGTTGTTGTGGTGGGTGAAGGGGGCTCCGGCGGGGCTCTTGCGATCGGCATTGGCGATCGTGTTCTGATGATGGAAAATGCGGTCTATTCAGTTATCTCGCCCGAAGGCTGTGCCGCGATCTTGTGGAAGGACGCATCGCGTGCTGCGGATGCCGCTGCCTGCCTTCGGTTAACGGCCGATGATCTAAGGTCTTTTGGTATCGTCGATGAGATAATTCCGGAGAAAGTTTCGTGGAGCATTGCTTCAACCGAAAATGGCGAAGGTAAAAAGACCGAAAGCGATCTGGATGCCTTTAGTTTGACCGGAGATGTTTTGAAGACCGCGATCAAAAAGAACCTTGCAGAGTTGGAGAAATTCTCTCCTGAGGAACTTGTCCGTGAACGCTTCAAGAAATTCCGTAAAATGGGTGATTGGATCTGACCAGACAGACTATTTCACTGTTTTCCCGCTTTTAATCAGTTTATAAATATTCGACTCCGCCTTAATTTTCAGACAGGTTAATATTGCAACCGGACCTCACTAGTCTAACGGTCCGATTTGGTATTATTTGAATGAGTGAAAAGCTGATCTCGATCGAACGGTCCGGCCGGCCGCAGCCTTTACGCAAGCGGCCATTTCTGTGTATATGCGGCGAACGGCTGAAAGTGCGATATGGCATATTTTGATTGGGCGATAGTTTCGGTCTATCTGGTTTACGTGATCATTGACGGGATCCGCCTGTCAAAACATACCGGCACTAAAGAAGGGTTCTTTTTGGCTAACCGCGGACTTCCGTGGTGGGCCGTCGGGCTGTCGGTAATGGCGACGCAGATGTCTGCGATCACACTTGTCGGAACGCCTGGACAGGCATATACGGACGGGATGCGGTTCCTGCAGTTCTATTACGGACTGCCATTCGCGATGATCATTTTGTGCGTAACGGTCGTACCATTCTTTCATCGGGCGAATATTTTTACAGCATATGAATATCTAGAAAAGCGTTTTGATGTTCGGGTAAGGACTTTAACCAGTTTTTTCTTTCTCATTTCACGCGGTCTCGGCGTCGGAACAATCATCTCCGCACCGGCGATCGTTCTTTCGATCGTTTTTGGCTGGAATCTGATAGCTACGATTTTCGCGATCGGTCTGACGACCACTATCTACACAATGCTCGGCGGCGTTCAGGCAGTAACGTGGACGGACGTTAAGCAGATGTTCATCATCTTTTTTGGTCTTGGTGTCGCAGTTTGGGTGATAATCTCTGGCTTCCCTTCCGGAGTTTCGGTCGCGGACGGTCTGCATTTGGCAGGAAGTCTTGGCAAGTTAGAGACGATCGATACACGCTTTGATATCACCGAGAAATACACCATTTGGTCAGGCTTGATCGGCGGCCTTTTTCTAATGCTCGGTTATTTCGGCTGCGATCAAAGCCAAGTGCAACGGTTTCTGACAGCACGTTCCGTGGACGAAGGGCGTACGTCGTTGCTAATGAGCGCCTTTCTTAAGATACCTATGCAATTCTTTATTTTGCTTATCGGGATAGGTCGGCAAGCGGGCAGATCTAGTACTTTTGGACAGTTATCGGAAAATTCGACTGGTAATGATCAATGGCCGGATCGCCTACTCGTCGTAAACATCCAAGATATTTGTTCCATACACAATAATGGCCCGGTGAAGCTGCTCACCGGACCATTTCCCCCTTGTTTTGTGCCGAACTTAAAGCTCGCCACCACTCTCGGACTTGAAGCCCGATCGCTTTCCTCGACGTTCTTTCATTCGCTCCTGTCTTTTCTCTTTCATTGCAGCAAGCTTAGTTTTTTGCTCATCAGTAAGGATCGACATCATCTGGGTCATCGATGCTTCACGATGAGCTTTCATCTGTTCGCGTATCGGAGCTGCTTCAGCGCGGATAGCGGCAAGCGTTGCCTCGTCAGCTCCGGCTTTACGTGCCTCCATAAATTTCTGGCGATTTTGTTTCATCGCTTCCATCAATGGCTGAATTGTGGGCTTTGATCCTTCGCTCATTGCCTTTATCTGTGCTTTCTGATCTTCCGTCAGATCAAGTCCGCGGAATATCATCCCGCCTTTTCGGTGCTTCTTTCCTAAGCGGTGTTTACCCTCTTTGTCCCATCTCTTTCCTGTTTCATCGTCTGTGGTTTGGGCGATCGCTACGAACGCACCGATCCACACAACGGCCACAGCAAGTATCGCTACAACGAATTTTTTCATCTTTTTCTCCTATTGCTCTATCAAATATTCTACGGACTTGTCCGCTATCGTATACTTTGACGCTGCGGACTTTGAACCAGCCCTATTTGTTTTGTGAAGTTCTGTAAAGAAATGTAAAACACAGCGCGCCTCATCTCGATCTGACGTAGAATGATATTGTGAGCGACACGAAAGTATTGATCATTGATGATGACGAGGAGCTTTGCGAGCTCGTGTCCGAATATTTAAGCGTTGAAGGTTTCGAGGTAAGTGCAGTTCATGATGGTGAGGCGGGGCTTTCAAAAGCAAGAACAGGGAATTATGATCTTGCGATTCTAGATGTAATGATGCCGAAGCTCAATGGTTTTGATGTTTTGAGAAATCTTCGTGAAACATCAATGCTGCCCGTTTTGATGTTAACAGCCCGCGGTGATGATATGGAACGGATCGTCGGACTCGAGATCGGCGCGGATGATTACCTGCCGAAGCCATTCAATCCGCGTGAGCTGGTTGCCAGGATCCGTGCGATACTTCGACGCGCCAACGGTGAGGGGACTGATACTGGTCTTCCTGAAAAGCTCATCGTTGATGATCTTGAGATCTCGGCCTCATCTCGGTCAGTAAAACTTGACGGACGTGATGTTGTGCTTACGTCGCTTGAGTTTGACCTGTTGGCAGCTCTTGCTCGTCAAGCCGGAAATGTTGTGAAGAAAGAAGACCTCAGCGAAACCGTACTGGAGCGCGAACTGTCGCCTTATGATCGCTCATTGGATATGCATATCTCCAATTTGAGAAAGAAGCTAGGCCTGCATGAAGACGGCAGCGAACGTATTAAAACGGTCAGGTCGGTCGGATATATTTACACTGTGAAATGAACCTTTTTTTAAAGATATTCCTTTGGTTTCTTGCCGCGATCGGCCTAATGATCGGGGTAATGTTATTTCTGAACTGGACCGTCCAAACGGAGCCGGTGGTAAGCCGCTGGAGGGTTTCAATTACGAATCAAACCGTTACTTATGCCGAGACTGCGACCCAGATCTATCGTGCGGAAGGCGAAGCCGGATTGAACGAGTTCCTGGAACGTATTAGACGCCCCGCCACTATCGGCGAAGTCGATCTTATCGGCGAGAACGGAAAGGTTTATCTCTCGCAGGGGGTCAATGCTGATAATTACAAAGATCTGGTAGTAAAGGCTCTTGCAACCGATGCGGTTGTCATAGAAACCCTTCAGGAGACTGCGCTATCAGCTCGCCAGCTAACGCTTTCTGATGGAAATCGGTATGTGTTGATAATTCGTTGGGAGCGTCCTCGGATCACACCATTCTTCGGAGAATCGCCGCTTAGATACTTGAGATATGCAGGGCTGCTATTGACCGCTCTTTTGCTATGTTGGCTGCTGGCTCGATACCTGTCGTCGCCGATAGGTAAACTGCGCCAAGCAACTCAAAGACTTGCCGACGGGGACCTTTCGACGCGCGTTGCTTCGAAGGTTGGAAATCGAAGAGATGAGATCTCCGCCCTTGCAGAGGACTTTGACGTAATGGCGGAACGGATCGAGGGATTGATCGATTCTCAAAAACGACTTTCGCGTGATATATCCCACGAATTGCGCTCACCGCTATCGCGTTTGGGTGTTGCCCTGGAGATAGCAAAGAAAAAGGCAGGCGCGGACGCAAAACCTCTTCTGGACAGGATAGAGAATGAATCGGTGCGGTTGAACGAAATGATCTCGCGGCTCTTGACCCTTTCAAAGCTTGAAACAGGAACACGAGATTTCGATCGGGGCGAGATGAACCTCAGATCGCTTGTCGAGCAGGTGGTTGCGGACGCGGATTTCGAGGCTAACGCCAAAGGAAGGTCTGTAAAGCTGGTTCATGCGGACGATTGCCGCATGGTTGGCAGCGAAGGACTTATACAAAGCGCCGTAGAGAATGTTCTTCGAAATGCGGTTCGCTATACGCGGGAGGGAACATCGGTAACAGTCTCGCTAATAAGAAACAATGGAAATGCTACCGTTCGAATACAAGACCACGGGGGCGGAGTGCCGGAAAATGAACTAGCGAATCTATTCCGCCCTTTCTATCGAGTTGGTGAGGCCCGTGACCGTAGCAGCGGTGGAACAGGTCTTGGTCTTGCGATCGCTGAACAGGCTATCCGAGCCCATGAGGGCAGCATAACAGCTAGGAATGAAGGCGACGGACTATTGGTCGATATTAGTTTAGCCTGTAAAGACAATAATTAATCGGATCGGCCACGGCGTGCATCTGCGAATGATTTGACGCCTAACAGAACGAATGCAAGGCAAATAACTCCCATCAAGAGTTGGGAAAGAAATGCCGCTCCGAATTCAATTGTCCCAAGTCTTGGGCCAAGCCGCACTGCTACTGCAATAAACCCGAGCAATGCGACCGCAACCGCAGCGTGCATAAGGTGCTTACGCAGTCCTTCGTTAGAATTTGCAACATGGCCGAGGACCATCAGCACGAGCCCGAAGAATGCCGGGATCAGAGCCGTTATGCTGGCATTTCCCGAATACATTCCGAAACCATATCCGATGATCCCGAGCAAGATCAGGATCCTTCCAAATAAGATCGCTGTAGATGGCATATGCCAATTCTATTTTCATTCGAATGATATCTGCAAGCACTGATCAAGACTTTACATCAATAAATAAAAATCTAAGTGGTCTTTGAACTAAGGTACCTATGTCAGGACCGGAGTTCAGTGACCATTCTTGCAATGTGATCGCGCAGCTCTTTGGTTATCTGAGCATATCTTTCATCTTCAGATGTCGCCGTGGATGAGGTGCTACTCGGGTAGATCGGCTCGCCGAAGCGGATCTTTACTTTGCCGGGACGGATGCGCCAACTTTTGCGCGCCCAAATTTTGTGAAGTCCATCGATCGCGACTGGAAGTATAGGAAGATCGAGTTCACTTGCGAGAATGGCGGCTCCTTTCTTGAACTCGTGGAGATTTCCGTCAAATGCACGCTCGCCTTCGGGATATATATTGAGGATCTTGCCAGACTTGAGTCCGATGGAGCCGGCTTTCATGGCACGCATCAGCTGTGTGTCCTGGTCGATCGGGACAACCCGAAGCATTTTAGCGACGAATCCCATCACACGGCCCTCAAAGAACATCTTTGCCCCTACGTGGAAGAAATTGTGAAAGATTGGCCATGGATAGGTAGTACAAAGCACGAATGGATCAAGAAAACTCTGGTGATTCGGACAAATAAGGAATGGTTTTGTCTGATTTCCTTCAGCAAATGCCACCGCCGTGAGGTTCTCCTGCCCACTTACCTCAAGTCGCATAAAGGGCTTGCAAAACAGCAGACCAAAGCTCTTCATCACTGCGAACGAAAAGGCCTCAAAGAGCGGTCTATGTTTGATTATCGCGTCCATCTCTGGGATCCCGTCGGCATTACGGACTATCTTCGACCAATTAAGGTCAGCAGTCGGGACAAAGGCATCACCTTTATCTGAGGTCAGGCTCCGTCCGATGACTGTCGCATTGACGAGGTTGATCGCATCTCGAATAGTAAGAGTCGATGCCGCTTGTTCGTGCCGAAGGATGCGGACGCTCGCTTAAATCCGCTGAAATGGATGCGGCGGAGCTAGCATTGAAGATACTAGCGAACGCGCCAATTCGCGCCGCAAAACCCTAATCTGTTATATTTATCCACTTATGGGCAATGATGCCGCGGAAAAGGTTCCGCAGGAAGAGACAACTTCGAAAGTTGCTGACGAGCAAGAGAAAAAGCCGAAAGGTCCGCCGAAATCGGTTTTTCGTGAGTACTTCGAATCGTTCACAGTTACGTTGGTGATGGCTATTTTCGGGATGACATTCATCATCCAAGCCGTTACCGTACCGACCGGTTCGATGCAGAATACTATCTTGGTTGGTGATTACCTCTTAGTTAATAAGTTCATATTTTCTCCGGGCGGCAATCCACTGCCATTTCTACCGATGCGCGATATCGAACGCGGCGACATCATCGTTTTCAAATATCCGGGAAATGCGGTCGATCCGGAATCAGACCGCGATCGTGGGCTTGTCAAATATCAGATAAATTATGTAAAGCGGGTGATCGGCCTGCCGGGAGAAAAGGTCGAGTTCCGCGACAATCAGGTGTTCATCAACGATCAACCGCTGCCGGAACACCGTGTTATCGGAGACCCTCCGCGTGGTGACCGCGGGCAATCGGCACTAACTACCACAGAGTTTGAAGAGCGCACGCCGGAAGACAAATGGACGGTTTACTATTCGCGTTCAACGATGCGGACTGTCGAATCGGGCGGCAAGCTGAGATTGGATCATCTGAACTTTGGTGTTGAGGGCAAACCTATGATCGTTCCGCCTAATAGCTTTTTCGTGATGGGCGATAGCCGAGACCAGAGCGATGATGGTCGCGGATGGGGATTCGTCCCGCGCGACTTGATAATTGGAAGGGCCATGTTTGTTTACTGGTCGTGTGATCGCGGAGCCTCTAATGGCAGCATGGTTGGCTGTATCACGCATCCTCGGCTTGACCGCATCGGAAAGTTTGTTAAATAGCGCACGATCAGCTTTGATGAAGATCACTTTCAGTGAAGAGGTATCAGGAGCGATCCATTTCGATTCACCGATCGTCGCTCTTGAATCGACCGTGATCGCCCACGGACTTCCTTATCCTCAGAACATAGAAACGGCCTACAAGATGGAGCGGATCGTCCGTGAACTCGGAGCGGTGCCTGCAATGACGGCGATCTTCGATGGGGAAATATATGTTGGGCTTGGCGAATCGCAGATCGAGCGGCTCGCAACTGGCAAAGATATCTCAAAGGTCTCTGTCCGCGACCTTCCAGTGGTTACAGCAAGAAGAATGACCGGGGCTACAACCGTAGCTTCAACGTCTTTGATCGCCTTTAGAGCCGGCATCAGGGTCTTTGCGACTGGAGGGATTGGCGGAGTTCATCGTGGCAATGGCAACGATATTTCGGCAGATCTTCCTATACTTGCGTCAACTCCGATCGCTGTAGTTTGCTCAGGAGCCAAGTCTGTGTTAGATCTTCCTGCTACGCGCGAATGGCTTGAAACGTACGGAATAACAGTGCTTGGATATAGATGCGATGAGATGCCGGCTTTCTATACTCAAAAAAGTGGATTGCCTGTCGATCAGCGTGTTGAAACCTCAAAGGAGGTAGTAAAGATCGTTGAAGCACGCAGTGAGATGGGTATGAACCAAGCTGTATTGGTCACCGTTCCGGTGCCTGAAAAACATGCACTCTCTGCAGCCGAGGTTGATCGGGCTCTAGCCGAGGCGCTCCAATCTGCTGATCAAAACGGTCTATGGGGCCGCGACGTAACTCCGTTTCTTCTTGCGGAACTGGCCGAGCGAACCGAAGGTCGTACCCTTCAGGCAAATATATCGCTTCTGGAAAATAATGCCCGCGTCGCTGCTGAGATAGCAAAAAAATTAGATTGAATCTCGCCTTTTCACTTTTATTTTTCTGCTAAGGCCGACATCTTCTGGCTAAGTGTTCCGAGACGTTCAGCAGCCTCCGATGCTTCAGGAGCGGAAGAATATTTCTCGGTGATCTCTCTCCATGCTGTGCCATTGTAGTGAAATCTTCGAGTTGATGGGTTGAAAAGAAAAGTGATCCCGAGACGGCGGTAACGATCAAGGCTTACAAAGTTCAGAAAATAACTATGCGGCGGAGCCCCGCTCGCGGCCATTTGCCGGCGATCCAGTCTATTATTCGCATCTCGCGAGAGACGCGATGCGGTGTCCTCGAGAGCATCGCCAAACAATAGCAGAATTGCAGGCTTCAAACGGGAGTTCGGATACATCCGGAAAAAATGTACGGCGGCTTCTATTTGTTCGAAACCGCTTAATGCCTGTACCAGCCGAGCCAAGCGTTCCTCATCTTCAGGTCTCCGTTCGCTGAAAACCGCGTCTGCCTGGACCCAGCCCTCGGCTGGCGGAACGGCAACAACCCTAAAGAATCGAACCCCGTCTGCTTCCTTTACGCCTACGATGCGCACTTTTCGGCCGCGACGCATTCTCTGTATCGCATCTGCATAAAGGCTTGGTTCGCGTCGCAGCAATGAGATGGTCTCGTCCATTACGATAGCTGTATGCGAACTATTCTGCACAAGAGCAGTTCGACCTGTCGGGACTTTTACTGCTCGGCGCTGGGATTCTGCTTCGACTACAAAGAGAGCCAAGAGTAGGAGAACAAAAGTGATGGATTTCATATAGAGATCAAGATCCGCCAATGGCATTTTTGATGCGCTCGGCTGTCCCCGCATGGTGAAAATGGCAAATAGCGATCGCAAGAGCATCGGCGGCATCGTGAGGCTTTGGCACCGAAGAAAGACGTAAGAGTATCTTTACCATCTCTCCAACCTGATGCTTTTCGGCGTTGCCATAACCGACAACGGTCTGCTTTATCAACCGGGGCGAATATTCTGCGATATCAATAAGGCTTAGCTCTGCCGCGAGCAAGACAACACCGCGAACTTGCCCGAGCTTCAAGGCAACCTGTGCATTCGCGGCATAAAAGGCTTCTTCCAACGAAAGAAAATCAGGCCGATATGTATCAATAACTTCCGTAACACCATTGAATACTCGGGCTAGGCGCTTAGAGAAAACGTCTTTAGGGCTTGAACGCACGACTCCAAATTCGACGGCCTGATATCGAGATCCGTCGCCTTCTACAATACCCCAACCGAGCGTCTCGCTGCCGGGATCGATTCCTAAAACACGCATCGTCAATCACTTAGGAACGGAACGCCAAGAAAGATAACCGATGATCGGACAAGAACGCAAGTGTATACCCTATCAAGAGCTGAAATTTGTAAAAAGCTCCCTCAACGCTTATGATTTTGTATTTGCTGACCCGACAGCGCGCTTTGCAATGAACGTTCAACCCACGGCAGCCCAACCGCTCGAATCAGTACGCATCCTGATGGAGGAAGTGATCGATTACGCTGGTCTCTTTCCGCCTTCGCAGCTTTCAATGCAGGAAGCAGTTCTAAATTTTGCTACATATCGGATGAGCAATCATGGTTGGATGCTTGGACGCTTTGTTGTACAGGCAGCAAGGCTTGAGGAATTTATGGATCATGCCGGAGATTTTATTTCTCGTGACGGCAAGAGCGATTGGCGGCTAAGCGTTATCGCAGGCGAGGATATAAACCAGACGGTTCGCCAGATACGTGAATTCTCCCGAGTCCACACCAAAGGTGTAAAAATAGATATGCTTGAGGTTAAGGCCTCGACCGCCTCAAAGATTGAGAATACCATTAGCGGCGTGCCTGATGGAATAACAACCTATTTTGAGATCGCTGCCGGAGCATCGTTCGTAGATCTAGTAACAACGCTTGCGATGAAGCGACAGCGTGCAAAGATCCGTACCGGAGGCGTAGTCGCCGAGGATTTCCCGAAAAGCCGTGAGGTCATCAGGTTCGTAAGGACGTGTCTTGCGGCAAATGTTCCGTTTAAGGCGACTGCGGGTCTGCATCATCCCATCCGCTGCTATAAACCGCTGACCTATGCTGCAGATGCTCCGCAAGGTACGATGCATGGCTTTCTGAACGTACTTTTGATGACTGCATTTGCACGTGAAAGCTATCGTGCGTCTCTTCTGGAAGAGTTGATGGAAGAAGAGTTTGAAGAGGCGTTTACATTTGACGAACGTGGTGTGAAATGGCGTTCAGACCACTTTCTTTCAAGTTCCCAACTTGCCTTGGTCAGGCATAAAGGTATGAACTCATTTGGCTCCTGCTCGTCGCCTCCCGTCATCGCAAGCATCTCTCGCTGTCTGGCTAGGTCGTTCTGAGCATCATATTCCACGAACGTGATCCCATTCGCGTTATAATGGTCGCGTGCCTGCTGACAATAAGGACAGCCGGGTTTTACATACATCACGATAGCCATCTTTGGTCTGCCCCCCCTTTTTTCCTCTTGAGTTTAACGATTATCGCCGATACTTTAAACTTAGCACATAGGTCGGCCAATTCCCGCGCCGCTTCGGCAAACTATGGAACACCACGAGATCTTCGAGCCATATCAAAAACTGGTCAGCATTATTATCGATGATAAGGAATGTCTGGTACCTGAGAATAACTCGATCCTAAGATGTTTACAGTATTTAGATATGGAAGGCGTATCCGACGCGGAGCTTTGCTGGAACGGCGATTGTATGGATTGTATGGTATCCATAACTGACGGCAATTCAACAAAACAGACTCTCGCATGCCGTACTGAGATCCGGCCGGGCTCCATCCTTACAAACATTAGTGAAAAGATCTGCTTTAGATCAGGGAAAACTCGAGTAAAGATCTTATCTGATGATATCGAAACAAAGTGAAGTGCTTTACGTGAAGTTTGGTGGAGACGAGGGGGATCGAACCCCTGACCTCATGAATGCCATTCATGCGCTCTCCCAGCTGAGCTACGTCCCCATCTTGACGGGTGGCCGCCTCGGAAATGGCATATTGCCATTCATCCGAAACTAAGTATTATCCATTTTCAAATATGCCTTGTCCACTAACGGCCCTTGAATTCAGGCTTTCTTTTTTCAAGGAATGCGGAAACGCCCTCTTTCTTGTCTTCGGTCGAAAAACATATCGCAAAAAGGTCCACCTCGCGCCGCAAACCTTCATCAAGATCAGAACGCGATGCGAATTTGACCGCTTCCTTGCATAACTGAAGTGCTATAGGTGCTTTGTCTGCTATCTTTTCGGCGAGCTTCATCGTTTCAGCTTCGAGTTGGTCGGCAGGATAAACGTGGTTCACAAGCCCGAACCGAAGAGCGTCTTCAGCGCCGATCATATCACCTAACAAGATCATTTCCATCGCCCGCCCCTCGCCGATAAGCCGCGTCAAACGCTGCGTGCCGCCGCCGCCGGGCATAATGCCGAGATTAATCTCAGGTTGTGAGAATCTTGCATTCTCGCTGCATATCCGCAGGTCACAGGCCAATGCCAGTTCATTTCCGCCGCCAAGGCAAAATCCATTGACCATTGCGATGACCGGCTTGGGGAAAGAATCGATGGAATTAAAAAGCGTTCTGTCGAAAAAGGTCGCACGTTGGCTTACCGGCGTTTTGCCCTCAAATTCAGATATATCCGCACCCGCTATGAATGCTTTTTCACCTGAGCCGGTTATTACGAGAACACGAACACTTTCGTCATTCTTCAACATATCAAGAGCAGCCACGCCCTCGCGATGTACGGCGCTGTTCAGAGCATTCAGTTTTTCAGGCCGGTCGATCGTAAGTATCGCCACCCGACCGCGCTTTTCAATGCTTATCGTTTCAAATTCGGACATATTTATAGGCAAGGCGTTCTGGGCCGCCGATACACTTATTGTAGATAGATTGATTATTCTGAGTGTCCTTCCGCAACGTTGTCATCAGCGATCCAGGCGACGAACAGCCGAAGCCAATTGTCCTTTGATTCGACTATCGAAACACCTACACGCGACGTCCCATAGCTCGCCGGCGAGATTCGGACAACACGCGCTTTTGCCTCGACCGGAACACCATCCGGCCGATGTGAGCGGATATACAACGTCTCGCCGACCTCGATCGACTGATTCAGTTGAAAAAGCGCGCCAAGCGTTGAGATATCGTCCGTCTCCGTCGGTTCGCTCCATGCGGCACCGTCATCGGTCCTACCTGAAACAACTATCGGCAAGCGCAATGCCATACGCAAGGCAAATCGCTTTTCCTCGAATTGAGGTTGTGTAGAGGGCAACATTTTGTCTTCAGAGACGTGAGCGCAAAAATTCTCCGCATATTCTAGCACGGAGTTTTACCGGAAAGCCAAGCGATATTTGCTCAAGTTTAATGAATAAAAGCTCTTCTCCGCGGGATCATACAAAAGCCGAGCCACCTTGATCTTGCCCGCAGATTGGTAGGAAGGCTATTAGGCTATACAATTAAGAGCATAGGCAAAATGAATGCCGAACATGGTAATGAAAGAGATAAAAAGACGCGTAGTGATCCTGGGTTCAGGCCCCGCCGGCTTGACCGCCGCTATTTATGCATCGCGAGCACAGCTCGAACCGCTGGTTATTGATGGGCCACAGCCTGGTGGTCAATTGACGATCACGACCGATGTAGAGAATTATCCAGGCTTTGCCGAGGGAATAATGGGCCCGGCACTTATGGATCAATTCCGCGCTCAGGCTCTCAGATTCGGGACTGAGATCATAAATGTGTGGATCGACCGCGTCGATCTTTCCAAACGGCCATTTACGCTTTTTGGAAAAGAGAGCGAGGTTTCTGAAGAAATATCAACGGTCATCTATTGCGACGCATTGATAATATCCACCGGAGCCTCGGCCAAATGGCTGGGTATTCCGGGCGAAGCTCCTATGCCCGAAGGGCTCGGCGGCAACGGTGTATCAGCATGTGCCACGTGTGATGGATTCTTCTTTCGCGGCAAACCGATCGTCGTTGTCGGCGGCGGTGATACGGCGATGGAAGAAGCTCTTTTCCTGACCAAGTTTGCATCAAAGGTCGATCTTGTTCATCGCCGCGACGAGTTCCGGGCGTCAAAGATAATGGCCGAGCGCGTGTTGGCTCACGAAAAGATCAATGTCATCTGGAACACTGAAGTAAAGGCGATAAACGGCACCGCGGAAGAAGGGGTTACCAGCGTTTCGCTTTATAACAATCTAAGCGGTGAAACCTTCGAGCATCCGACAAACGGTGTGTTTGTGGCGATCGGACATAAACCGAACACCGATCTTTTCAAAGGATTGCTTGAGATGGATGATGTTGGTTATCTGATCACCGAAGGCCGCACGATGAAGACCAACATTCCCGGCGTGTTCGCCTGCGGCGATGCCCAGGACTCCTATTACCGCCAGGCAGTTACAGCGGCAGGCACAGGCTGTATGGCTGCTATTGACGCAGAGCGTTTTCTTGCAGAACACAGTGATGAGGCCGAACTCAAGACCGCGACAAATTACTAGAATTTGATGTTGTTCGGCACGAGATAGGCCCTGCGGTAAGAGGCAGGGCCATTTCAGTTTCTGTTTCTATTCGTTATTCGCCGGAGGCCATACCTTGGGGCGTACGTACAACCCTATCCGGTTCAAAACCCATACCTCTCGCACGTTCAAGCAGCCCATTGTAGAGACTCTCGTCCATTGTTGGCGTTCTACTTAGGATCCAGAAATAATCACGCCCCGGTTCACCGATCATCGAATATTCATAGTTCGGGCCTAACTCCAAAACCCAATAGTCGCCCCAAACGAATGGGAAAAAGGAAATAACGGCCGGAGCGAACCTAACTTTAAGCTTCGCGTTCGTCTGTTTATCCGCGATCTTTGCCTTCCCCTTTGCACGGTCCGTCTTACCATTACTCTTTAGACATTCGTTTATGACAGTTATTCCGCCGCCGCTCGTCAACGTGTAATTGGCCGTTACGTTTCCCACACACTGCTTCTGAAACCGGTTCGGATATCTTGCGATCTCGTACCACTTGCCCGCATAACGCTGCAGGTCCAGCGACGGGACCGTCGGAAGGTTGTTGTTCCGGGACTGTGCATTCAAGCCCATCGAAAAGCCTGCCATCACGATAATCATCAAAATTATTCGGGTAGTTATGCTCATCATATATACAGATCGAACGCTCAAAACTTGCGGAACTCGATCGCTAATGAGTTCGAAAAGCGGTTGCATACGGTTTCGCCTAGAAGGTAAAATTCTGTAAAGAGACAGGAAATTATGCCTATCTACGAATATAAATGCGCCGATTGCGGCACACATTTAGAAAAACGTCAGAACGTGTCTGACGAACCGCTGAAGGTCTGCGAAAGCTGCGGCGGCAGGCTGGAAAAACAGTGGTCATTATCGGGATTTCAGTTCAAGGGCGCCGGCTGGTACGTTACAGATTATTCCAACAAGTCATCGTCCGAGAGATCGACTCCGTCTGCCGACACTTCGAAAAATGGCAGCAGCGAATCAACCTCTTCGACCGAAACCGCTACCTCATACAGCGCATCAGGAGTGATGATATCGTCGTGATCTAAGAAGGTTACAAATTCTCCTGTTGCCAAGGTAAGGGCAGAATTAGAGCAGGCTGAAATATGTCCATTCGTTGAGCGAAACAGAAGTTTAATTCGAGAATCTTGGGCTGCGTACTCCTCTAAAATCGAGCGAACATGCGCCTGTGTTGATTGATCATCGGCAATACAAAGTTCCCAGTAGGGATAAATTTGATTCAAAACTGACTGAAGCGCCTCGCGTAGATAAGGTTCTGGGGTGTTGTAAACAGGTAAGATGATGCTAATCAGCGGCTTGTAACTGAAATCTGCAACAGCTTTTGCCATTTGCCACAAATCGTTGGCGTTAGGTGAATTTTCCCTCAACCACTGGGCATAAACATCATCGTCGCATGGATAAATACTACAGTTGTGTTGATAGAACTGTTCACCATAATTGACAATACCATTCAGTCGCGTAACAACTTCGGCAGAACCGGGTTGCAACTGTAGCGCTAGGCGATAAAAAACGACTGCTTCAACCAAACATTGCAGTTCTTTATTCAACAGATGATAATTTTCTATATTTTTTTGAATCAAGTGAATTAAACAATTGCTGCTTGGCTTATCACTTGAAGAACATTGTTGTAGATAATGATGAGGATTGAATAAAGCAGAGTATAATTCTATCGTTTTCTGTTGAATTGACTGTGAGGCGGGACTTTCAGTAGCCAAAAGGCAATCATAGCTATAGTGTCTTCCGGAGAGCTTACCTTGATTTAGAAAATGTTCGGTCGCTTTATACTGCTTGTACTTGTGGTCAGAAAACTTTATTTGTAGATCAGGATTCAAACTCAGGTAGACGTTGAAATCGAATTTGCTGGGTAAGTCGATTTGTTTTTGCTGTAGAAAGCGAACTAACTCTGCTTCAGACGCAAATCGCCCTTCTAGCTGACCAACTGTCAACCAATGCTCATAGGCTATTTCAGAAGTTGTTAAATAAGTCAAGTCGTCGTTGTACTCTAAGTAAAACTTCCAATCAAAATAAGTTTGATATGGTCTTCCTTCGGCTTTCCCATACTGTAAGAAATGCTCGATTAGTTTAAATTCCGTGTACTGATTCTTCGCAAATTGCTTTTGTAGATCAGGGTTGAGAATCCAATATTTTTCAGCATCAAAGTCCTCAGGTAAGGATAATTTTTTCAATTTGAACTGAGCTTCCAATGCTTCTTGATTCGGTAGTCGTCCCTCAAACTGTCCGAAGACGATCCAGTGCTCAAGCGCTTCCTTGGAATTGGATAGATGGCTTAGATCGTCATAGTAGCCACAATAGAATTGCCAATCGAATTTATCTGCAAGTTGCTCGACCTGTTTCCAGAAGTTCTCCAGATCAGCTAAATCTAAAAAATTGACAGTCGTTCTCAGCGAAGCAACACTAGCTCGAAGTTTGTTCATTATCTGAGAATCAAAGCCTAAGCTCATAGGATGCTCCCCTACTTCATCAGTGGCAGATAATTTGGCTAAATTGTTTTATCTGTTGCATCGAATCATTGCTTAACTACTCAAGCCTCAAGCTATAATCTTCTCGCTTCAAAGTTAGATGGGGACTATAGCATGGGTCTTGCAATAGCAGATGCTTCCATCGTTTGTGCATTGTCGCTATTTCTTGCCTGAAACGGTGCTGTTTTTCTAATGTATCCTCTAGCCCTCGGCTTTTAGATTCATGATGATAAAGCTGAACATGGGGAAGATAGATATTTTGGTATCCCAACTGTTTAATTCGTAGGCACAAATCAACATCATTGAAGGCAACAGCCAGCGTTTCATCAAATCCTTCAACTTGCTCGAAGAGGCTGCGACGGCACATAATACAAGCAGCAGTCAGAGCGGAATAATTGTTAACAGAGGCAATCTGGGAGAAATAGCCGGGATGATCGGCAGAGAAATATTTATGACTATGTCCTGCAATCCCACCAATACCAAGAATCACCCCTGCATGTTGAATCGTATGATCTGGATAGAGTAGTTGCGTTCCAACTACACCGATTGATGGCCGTTGCACCTGTTCTACCATTGCTTCGATCCAGTCATCAGTAATTACTTCAGTGTCATTATTCAAAAATAAGAGATAGTCTCCTCTAGCTTTAGAGAATGCATAATTGTTGAGCTTGGAGTAGTTGAACGGAATATTAAGAGAATAGCAGACGAATCGTTCTGGTTCATATCGTTTCCATCGATTAATAACGTTGAACGTAGACAATTCATCACTGCCATTGTCAATCAAAATCACTTCATAATTTGGATAATTGCTCTTTTGAAAAATCGATTGTAGGCAGCGATCGAGCATTTCTGCATGATTACGAGTTGGAATAATGATGCTGACAGGTCTGTAGTCGGTAATTTGATATCTAACAATATACACACCTGGAAACTCTGGCTGGGTAATTACTGCTCTGGCCAGCTCTCCTCTTCGGCTACAGGCATTCAAGATGGCGCGTTTCGCGGCAAGCTCTGCATAGGATTTAACCGTTTGATCGCTGGCTGTTGAAGATGAGTGCATCCGCCAGTGATATAGCACTTTAGGAATATGAAAGATATGATTCGTTTGTTCAGTCAGACGCAACACCAGATCATAATCCTGGCTGCCTTCATAACCAACCCGGAATCCACCTACACGCTCTACCAAATGGCGGCGATACAGCCCCAAATGGCAGGTATACATGCGGGAAAGGAAGGAATCGGGACACCAATCAGGTTTGAAGAACGGATGGGTACGATGGCCTTGCGAATCTAGTTTGTCCTCATCCGAGTAGATCATATCTGCCTCAGGATGTTGATTCAACAAAGCAACCATTTCGTAAAGTGCTTCCGGCGCTAATACATCATCGTGATCGAGGAGGGCAATATATTCGCCTTCTGCTTGAGATAGGGCCGTGTTAGAAGCAGCAGAGATATGGCCGTTCTGATCCCGAAAAGCGACTTTGATGCGCGAATCCTGGGAGGCATAGCTGTTGAGGATAGCCCGGACATGCGATTCGGATGAGGCGTCATCAGCAATGCACAATTCCCAATTCTGATAAACCTGATCAAGCACCGATTGTATGGCAGCCTGCAAAAATGGCTCTGGCGTGTTGTAGACCGGCATTAGAATGCTGATCAGCGGCTGGTAGGTGAAAGTGACCGCGACCTCTGCCATGCGCCGCAGATCTGCTGCAGTGGGGTTGTGCTGCTCTAACCAACGCTCATAGTCGGCATCATTACTAATTCGAGGCTGGCGGACCTGTTCCTGCTGCTGCAAAATTTGCTTGAGCTTAGCGATAATTTCGGCATTATCAGGCTGGAGTTGGCGAGCAATTTGACAGCAAACCAGCGCCTCATCCAAACGGTCATGAATTAGCAAGGACTCCGTTAAGCCCAAGTACAATTCGACAGCATCGGGTTGCAGCTCCAACGCTTTGTGATAGTTTTCTGGCTCATGGGGCTGTTGCTGAATCGCCTGCCGATAAAACCTGAGGGCACTGGCGCGATCGTCAGCAGCACGTTGTTGCAGCGCATGGGCTAGCCGGGCTGGAACATGGGGTAAGTCGGGCTGTAGTTTCAGGGCCATGCGGTAGCTTTCAATGGCAGCATCCCACGCTTCTAGGTGCGACCAAGCCTCGCCCAAGTTAAAATGCGACCAAGCAAAATTGGGATTGAGGGTAATAGCCGTGGTATAAGCGTTTGCGGCTTGCTGCCACTGTTCCAACTGAAGTAAGACATCTCCCAAGTTGTTGTGTGACCAAGCAAAATTTGGATCCAACACAATCGCTTGTTGATAGGCATCTACAGCGTCAAACCAACGGTGTAGCCGACTGAAAACATCGCCTAACTGGTGCCAGTTCTGGGCTGAAGGCTGGAGTGACACGAGTCGTTGGCTATACTCCGAAGCATCTTGCCATTGTTCGAGTTGGATGCAGCATTGCTGTAACCCAGCCATTGCTTCAACGTGATCAGAAACGGTCTGCACCACATGCTGATAACACAGCAGCGCATCTTGCCATTGTTCAAGATCGCTGAAGGCATCTCCTAGCTGAAGGCAGAGTTGGTGATTCTGCGTCTGGTGCAGCGCTTGGCGGTAGTAGCTAAGGGCAATTTTAGTGTGCCCTTGCTGAGACAGAACCTGACCCAGGCCAAAAGCGGCCTCAGCCAAGGTTGGTTGCGTTTGGAGGGAACCAAAAAAGATTCTATCTTAAAGTTTGACTAAAACTGTCTAGACAATGGGGTACACCTCACAACCCAACTTGGAAAAAATTCTCTCCCTCAAACCTGACCTCATTTTGGGGCTTACTGAAGCTGAGAGAGTTTACCAGCAGCTTACGCAAATTGCTCCTACTATTCTATTTAACTTTGAAAGCAGCAGGCAGTGGAAAGATATCCTGATGCATAATGCAGAAACGTTGGGTAGGACAGATCCCGCAACTGGGCTAATGGCGGCTTATAGCGATCGTTTGGAAAACCTCAAAACGCAAATAAATTCTCGATCTCAACCGCTTGAAGTTTCTGTGATTCGGATTTATCCCAATACTATCTCAATTTATACCAGCGACAGCTTTATCGGTTCGATCCTGGATGATGCTGGATTGGCTCGTCCATCCGTACAAAATCAGCTTGGACAGCTAGATGTTTCCAAAGAAACTCTCCACCTTGCCGATGGCGACGTTATTTTTCTGTGGAGCAGTGAGTTGGGGCAAGTTCAGCAAGAGGTGCAAACTAAATTGCCAAACTTAAAGCCGATCCACTTTGGCAGCGGCTTAATGCTTTTCAGCAAGGACAGGTTTATGAAGTGCCCAGTTATTGGATTGGCTCCAGCATCCTTACGGCTAATGCTGTGATTGGTGACTTGTTCAAATATTTAGTAGAGAGATAGTTTAATACTCATGTCAAGACACATCTTATTCGTCTGTAAATCCTGCAACTCCGTCCACTCAGATGACATTGATTACGAGAAAGCTGACGGAGCTAATTTACTCAATCAATTGCTGAATTTACATCAAGATTGGATGCATCGAGATGCGTTAGAGATTCGCGAAGTTGGTTGTTTCTGGACTTGCTCACGTCCTTGTTCAATTGCCTTTTCTGCCCCAGACAAAGCCACCTACCTGTTCACCAAAGTTCCTGCTACTGAGGCAGAAGCCTTGCTTCAGTTTGGTCAACTCTACCTCGCCAGCAAAGACGGCAATATTCCCTGGAAACAGTTTCCAGAGAGTTTACAATCAATGGAGGTAGCTAAAGTTCCGCCAGTATAGAAAGCCGCGAGTATTGTGTCAGGTTAACTTTCAGGAATAGGAGAAACTTAAGGATGAGAACCATAGAAACCATCGCTACAGTTAACCCTGAAGGCAAGCTAACAATTGAATTGGCATCAGACTTGCCACCCGGCACTCATCAGGTCGTCATCGTGATTGATGAGAAATTAACAGCTCAAACAGAACAGGCTACTGAGGAACCTGGAGGACAACCAGAGATACTCAAAAATGCTTGGACGGTTTTACGTGCCCAGGCTGGTAGCATAGAGATGCCAGAAGACTGGTCAAAAGAGCATGATCACTACCTTTACGGGACTCCGAAGCGAGAGCCTTGATCAATGAATAAAGTACGTTTGTTCCTTGATACAGTCTTTATTCAAGCTCTCTATAATTCCCGAGACCAGTACCATGCTAAGGCACTAGCTCTATTGCCTAATACCAATTACATGTGAAGCTGCATAGAATTTACCCCACCGCCTACGGCACCTCCCCTTGGTAAGGGGAGGTTGGGAGGGGTCTGATAATAAGCCGCTTCACAAAAAATTGGTATAAGATTGAAGCCGCAACTGAAGTTTGGGTTACAGAAGCTATTTTGATTGAAGTAGGCAATGGGCTGAGCGCAGTCAATCGAGCAGGAGCCGTTGAATTCATTCAGTCGTGTTATCAAACTCCCAATATTCATGTAGTACCGGTCAATACAGCATTGTTAGAGCGAGCATTACGACTTTACGGTACTCGTGCTGACAAAACTTGGGGTTTAACAGACTGTATTTCGTTTGTAGTCATGCAAGAGCAAAATCTAACTGAAGCAGTCACTGCTGATGAACACTTCGTGCAGGCAGGCTATCGGGCATTGTTACTCATAAATAATTAACCAGTACTCAACCTTCATTTTGCTGCCAGCTTACGCCTTCTAAGACCACGCGCTGTTCTGCTGGTAAGGGATGCGCTAAAACTTGAGGTGCCATAAGCATTGAGCGATTCAAATAGCTACAGGCTTTGATTCTACATCCTGCAATTAGAAGAACTGAAATCTTAAAACAAACTCGATTCGCTTGAAAATCCTGCTGCAAACGTAGCCCTGTTCCAATTTGGCAAATATTATCTCAGCCATGAATATCCCTTTCAAACAGTATGGCTATCTGCTAGCAAATTATCTCAAACCTCAAACAGTCCGCGTCGCTTGGCTCACTATTACCTTGCTCGGCAGCATTGGGTTGCAAGTCCTCAGCCCCCAAATTCTCGGTTACTTTGTTGACACCGCGACTGCCGGAGGTTCCCAGTCAGCTTTGTTTGGAGCAGCCTTTCTATTTATGATCGTCGCATTGGCGACTCAGGGCTTAGCCGTTGCCGCCACTTACTTTAGTGAAAACGTTGCTTGGACTGCCACCAATGAACTACGGGCTGACCTAGCTGAACACTGTCTCAATCTTGATTTATCCTTTCACAAATCCATTACTCCGGGTGAATTAGTGGAGCGAATCGACGGGGATGTGAACGCCCTTTCGCGGTTCTTCTCCCAATTTATGATCGACGTACTGGGCAATATGATTCTGCTGTTCGGTGTACTGGTTGCTCTGTTCTGGGAAAACTGGCTCGCAGGTTTTAGCATGACCCTGTATGCCCTGACCGCCCTAATGGTCTTGATGCGGCTGATTGAACATGCTGTAGATAAGTTGCTGGAGGGACGCACGGGAATCATTATCGCTCATCGTTTAGAAACAGTACAGCGAACTGATCAAATCATGATTTTAGAAAACGGTCAGACGATTGAATATAACAAGCGCGAGAACCTATCTAAGAACCCTGATTCCTATTTCTCTCAGTTGTTAAAAACTGCTTTATCGAAAGAACAAATGACAAATGACCAATACAAAAACAAAAGAAATCTCTGTCTGGAAACTACTCTGGCAGATGCTGCTCTATGGCACCCCCCGCCGCTTTCCAGACCGCCCTCCATCAAGCTGTTTTTGAGCAAGACTTGGTTGCCATTCCGGATAGATTAGAGACTGTCATTCTTGCAGTGAAAGAAAGCAGGGAAAGTGGGGGAGGGGGAGTAGACAAGGAAACGTCATCCCCTACTACCCGTCGTAACTGGATGCCAACCTGCTTAATTGTGTCTCACCGTTGTTCAGTTTTGCAGCAAGCCGACCATATCATTGTGCTAGAAAACGGCAGAGTTGAGGCTGAAGGAAGATTTGATGAACTAATTCAGACTTATACCGATATACAGTTGTGATGATAAAACCTTGACCTCATAGTTTGTGAATCAAAAGATAAATCTTCTCTGTATTAAAGATAATTAGGCGATAAGCTGAAGATCTGGCCATCGGCAAGCTGGTAGCGTTGGCGAAGCCTCTCGAAACGAGAATCGCCGTTAAAACAATAACTCAACTGCCGTAAGCGATCGCCCTCGATCTGTAGCACCTTCAGACAAGGTAAAGGTTGTCCCCAATCTTCTCCCACCTGAATCAAGGGTTTATTCGTTGAAGGGAAAACTAGAGTAAATAAGTTAGAGAATGGCTGAAAAGACAGAAAAGACCTCAAACAGATCCTGCCTCCTAAGTTTGAAGAGTTCTGGAATGGAAGTCCTAGAATAAACCCTAACGGGTATCCCAGAAAAGCTAGCTAATCCAGTAGCTTTATCACTTCTCAGTCATCCTCTTATTTACATCTTTATTTAACTTTTGAGCGTTCTCAGCCGAAAACTTATCCTGATTGTAAATACCTCGGCATAATTAAAAACCAGATTCAAAACCCTGCGCCGCGGGCGGCGCAGGGTTTTGGGTTTTATGTTTAATTATGCTCACCTACTTATCTAACTTAAGATCAGCTAGAAATGCTGCTGATTCTCGATCATCCATGCAGTATTTCCTGAATTCCTCTTGTTGATTATGAGGAACAACTATAGTTCTACAGCTATAGTTCTGCAGGAAGATGTATTAGCAGCCGCAATAGTGTAATAAAAGTTAAATTAATTCTAATAGCAGCTTATTGTAGGTAAACCTATGCAAATCGGTTCTCGCTACCTCGGCAATCGTCAGTGCGCGTTTACGGTTTGGGCACCCCAGCTCAAGCAGGTTGCAGTTCGTCTTGTGGCTCCCGAAGACAAGCTGATTCCGCTCCAGCAGGATGCTTTCCTTGCCACCCTCCGGTTCGGACGGTTTTCACGCCGACGTTTCAACAGATGACGACGCCATCATCATTTACACATCGGGAACCACCGGAAAACCGAAAGGTTGCCTGCTCACGCACGGGAACATCATCGCGAACGCACGCCAGATCGCGGACTGGATGGGCTTTGGCCCCACTGACCGCTTATTGACAATGATGCCTCTGTTTCACATGAACGCAGTTTCCGTAACGACGATGTCCGCTCTGTATGCGGGCGGCTCGACCGTCGTGTCGCCGAAATTCTCCGCCTCGCGGTTTTGGAGCATTATTGAAAAATACCAGATAACCTCGTTTGGCTCGGTCGCTACGATGCTTTCTATGTTGCTGAGCGGTCAGCAGTCAGCAAGCATAGATCAGCCGGCGGCTCCATCACCTGCCTCTCGGCCCTCGTCCCTTCGTTTTGCTATGTGCGGCTCTGCTCCGGTGCCGGTCGAGGTCCTGAGAAAATTCGAAGAAACTTTCGGCGTGCTCGTTATCGAAGGCTACGGCCTTTCTGAATCGACTTGCCGCTCGACTTTCAATCCGCCAAACAAGAACCGCCGCCCCGGCTCTTGCGGGCTGCCGATCGGAAATGAGATGAAGATTGTCGATGATGATGATAACGAAGTCGCGACGGGCGAGCTCGGCGAGATCGTGCTTCGCGGCCCGAATATATTCAAGGGCTATTTCAAAAACCCCGAGGCAACCGCAGAAGCGTTTCGCGGCGGTTGGTTTCACACCGGCGACATCGGTTATCGCGATGCGGACGGCTTCTATTACATCGCTGACAGAAAATCAGACATGATAATCCGCGGCGGAGAAAACATCTATCCCCGCGAGATCGACGACGTGCTGTATCGTCATCCCGCGGTCGAACACGCGGCGGTCATCGGCATACCTGATGAACTGTACGGCGAAGAGGTCGCGGCCTTCATCGTCCTGAAAGCCGGATCTACTGCTGAAAAAGGTGAGATGATCGATTTCTGCAAACAGCATCTGGCGGACTACAAATGCCCCAAAAGTGTTTACTTTGTTGAAAGCATTCCGAAGGGCCCGACAGGCAAGCTCCTGAAACGAGAATTGGCAAGATCCGTAAGACCCAATTTGCCAGATGTGTAAATAAAGCTTATAGCTTTAAGCAAGCTATAAACTAGAGTGTAAAATTGTCTTGTAATTAACAAGAATGAACAGAAAATTAGGTATAGCAGTCGTGGGGATAGGCGGAGCGGTCGGAACGACGATGGCCGCAGGGATCGAACTGCTTAAAAAGGGACTAATCGGGGCGGATGGGCTTCCGCTTGGCGGGAGTTCCGACATTGGGTTAGCGGAATACACCGACATTAGCTTTGCCGGCTGGGATCTATTCCCTGATGACCTCGCTAGAGCTGCGGAGGGCCACGGGGTTCTCAGCTACAAACAACATCGTGCCGTTGAAGAGGAACTATCAAGTATCAAACCCTGGCGGGCTATCGGCGATGAGCGTTATCTCTCGCTTATCGAAGGATATAACAAGATAGACTGGAAAGGTCACCGTGCAACGATCGAACAGCTCCGGCGGGATCTTGCAGGTTTCAAAGAAAACTGTGACTCAGTTGTCGTCATAAACCTCGCCTCAACAGAGAAACTGATCGCCGACAGCAAGGACGACTTTGATACTCTCGCCGAATTTGAAAAGGCATTGGACGAGAATTCGCCAACCATTTCTCCGGCAATGTTATATGCGTATGCCGCGATCTCTGAAGGCGTACCCTATGGCAACTTTACGCCGTCGGTTTCTGCCGACATTCCGGCTTTGATCGAATTCGCAGAGCAGCAAAATGTTCCAATCGCCGGTAAGGACGGCAAGACCGGACAAACATTTATCAAGACAGTGCTCGCACCGGCACTCAGGAGCCGTGCGCTTCATATCGATGGATGGTACTCGACGAATATTCTTGGGAACCGCGACGGCCTCGCGCTTTCAAATGAAGAATCGCTTGCCTCGAAGGTAAAGACAAAGAGTTCTGTGCTTGATGATATGTTGGGTTATGAGGTCGAAGACCACATCGTTGATATACGCTATTACCGGCCCCGCGGCGATAACAAAGAAGCTTGGGATAATATTGACATCCGCGGATTTCTCGGGCAGACGATGCAGATAAAGGTGAATTTCCTATGTAAGGATTCGATCCTTGCAGCACCGCTCGCCATCGAGATCGCGCGTTGTTTGGATTTTGCAAAGGCAGGCGGGGAGGGTGGCATTCAGGAGCAGCTATCCATTTTCTTTAAGCTTCCAATGACCAAAAGAGAAAAACCCGAACATGCCTTTCACAAGCAGGAAGAACTGCTGCTCGAATGGTTATCTCGCTAGGTCGGTTTCGGCCGCGATATAGCCAAAGCTCGCCCATTGATCTCCTTGAAGGATCTTGCGAAATGTGGCAATAGCCTTTTCCCGATCACCGTTATACAGGAAATAGTTTCCGATGCCATAGCCAAGCGATGCTGAACCAAGTGTGTTAGCATCACCGCGAATGGTTGCGAGCAGATATTCGGCTTTAACTTCGCCTTTGTTTAGTTTCAGGAGTTTCAAATAATCCGTATTCTCGATCAATTCGAGATTGGTGTTGAATGATTTCAGCATCTTTTCCGCGTCCTTTTTCTTGCCGGCGCGCCGAAGCGTCATATAGTGCCAGTAGGTCGTTGCAACGCGCATATCATTGTTCTTTGAGACCTTTTGGCATTCCTCGTACGCTCTTATCGCGTTCGAAAGGTCGCCTTTCAGATAATACGCCAGCCCAATGTGATACCAGATATTTGATTGCAGCGTGCTGGTTGGTATATTCTTCGCGTTCGGCAAGCCGTCCGGCTCCACCTCATCCGGTTTGCCCTTTACCAGAGCCGCGGCCTTTTCAAAGTCTTTGATCGCATCGTCGAAACATCGAATGGTTATGTAGCGATGCCCCCGATGCCGATAAAGCCTTGCATCATTGGGATGCAAGACGATCCCGCTCGAAAATATCCGGATCGCGTTCTTGTACTCACCGAGATACGCAGTTCGGCGGCCAAGCCAGATAATCGAATCGGCATCGTTAGGCTTATCTAGATGAACTTTCTCGGCCTCGGCAAGCTTTGTTAAGTAAACCTTTCGCGTTTCTTCCGACATCGTCGGAGGGACGACCTTTGCGGCGTCCAAACAAGGCTGGGCCGCGGCCGATGAGAAAAAACAGAGCGCAACAAAGGCGAAAGAAATGATGATCTTCATATTCGACCATTCTACTTTGAATCTACGTCAGGCACGAATCCACTACAGGCGTACGAGCCGTAACTTATGCTAATTTATCCCAATGCAGAATTCGATGACTTATTCGCTTCCTATTGACCTCGAAAATGAGTTGAATGCCACTTCCGAACAATGGCATTCCGATAATCGCACGGCACGCATCTGGCAAAAAGATGCGACCATCTGGACCAATCGTGGTGAGGACAAATGGCTTGGTTGGCTAGATATCATCGGCCGCGAGATAGAAGAGATCGATAAATATATCGCACTGCGGAACGACATTGAACAGTCGGGTTTCAAAGATATCTTGTTAATGGGAATGGGCGGCTCTTCGCTTTGTCCGGAGGTCTTGGCGAAGACGTTCGAGATCAAGAATTTCCACATTCTTGATTCGACGGTCCCCGCACAGGTCAAAGCGGTAGAAGATCGGCTAGATCTTACAGAGACTCTCTTTATCGTAGCCAGCAAGTCCGGATCAACGCTCGAGCCTAATTGTTTCAAGCAGTATTTCTTCGATCGTGTTGCGCAGATAAGCGATAAGCCGGGCAGACAATTCATAGCGATAACAGATCCGAGATCGAAGATGGAACAGGTCGCTCGCGAAGACGGCTTCAGGCATATCATTTTTGGCGAGCCAACAGTTGGCGGTCGTTTTTCTGCTTTGTCGCCGTTCGGAATGACGGCCGCGGCCGTTATGGGTTTGGATGTACGACAGCTTCTTGAGCGTGCGAACATGATGGCGGAACTATGCCGCAACGAAGCTCCGTTTAATAATCCCGGAGCTTTGCTTGGTCTAATACTCGGTCTTTGCCACAAAGCCGGTCGCGACAAATTGACCATACTGGCTTCGCCGTCGGTTTATGATCTTGGCTCATGGATGGAACAGCTTGTCGCAGAATCGACCGGCAAGAACGGTGTTGCAATAGCATTAAAAGCAAATTCAGTTTTGGTGGCTTGATAGAGCTTTCAGCTTTATAGGATGCATCGTTCCCAGCAATCCGAGCAATTTTGCGGTAAAGACACTTGACCAAGATACGTTCTACTAGCGAGTGCAGGATTCACCTTAATCACATCACAAGTAACTCTAGAATCTGAGTAACGAATGCAAGGGGAGCAATTTTCGAGACTGAGATAGGATGGGTTCGGAACTACCCCTCCACTCAATTGTTGCCCAATAACCAGCCCGCTTCCTGAAAATGCGTCCTTCGTCGTCATTGCATAGTGTCTTCTCAATTCATTAAGAGACACTTCAGCGGTAAATCCTGGCATGTTCATAATTTATACCTTCAATTATTTTCAGATTTAATAAAGGAGTCACACAATCCCTGTACACTCGCAATGGAGAAAATCATCTGAGCAGCAACAAACCGACACCTCACCACCGAACTCGTAATACTCGCAGGATACTGACAACACTACTTGCCTATTTACAAGCAAATTGCTTTGTGTACAGTAGTAACGCTCATTAGTTCTATAAAGCGATTCTTCAGCGGTAAATCCTGGCATAGCCATAGGGCAATCTTCTTCCATGTATTAAATTCAAGGGTCATGCTAGGGCGATACCTTCTTGACCAAATACGGAAAATCTTTAGTTACATCCGCATCTATTCATTTCATTTGCATACGCATGTGCCACTTTCATCTACATCCATTAGCATTCGAGGTGGGCAAGTAAACATAGCATTACAGTTATCCACACCTCCTAAACCAGGATAATATGTTGGAGGCTCTGGAGAACCACCCCCTCCCGGAGGAGGATTAGGCTGATCTGGGTATTTACACGCACATTCCGGCCAAGAGCCATACCCAACTAAGCCAGGAGGGCATATAGCTTCGCTCTCACAAGTAGGACTTACGGGTATTTCTGGGGGAGGACAATGGCAGTCTGGAAAATTTCCTGTGCTTTGACTTCCATCAGGACACGTAATGCTTTCGCACACATCCTGCTGAAGCCTTATGTTCCCGTGAATGACCACAACGCTGCTTGAAATTGTGTGGCGATAATGTGATCGAGTCCTATATAGTGATGATGCGGCAGTAAACTCTGGTATTCGGTTCATTTTACGATCTCGTTTTTAATTCGTGCAAAACGCGTCATTGTTAATTTTGATTGGACTTGAATCTAGTGACAATACCCTTCTTATCTCGCTAGAAACAGCTTGGATATATAAGGCTGTGACTAGCAAATTTTAAACCAGCCGCATTTCCAGCTTATTCCGCCATTCACCCCGATCATGGGGTAACATCTATATCGCCAGCACAATGGAATGAAAGGTGTGTTCGAGAACAGAACTTGTGCTGGATATACAAAATCATTAGCATGGGCGCTCTGAATAGCTGCGCTGTAAAGATTGCTCATCTCATAAAAAGATGATTCTGCGGTGAATCCTGGCATGTTCATGTTAATTACCTCCCTATTTCTTTAGAGTTAGATAGGTTAACGATCGTAGTAAGGCGACATCTTGGTAACGAGGAATGGGAACTCCTCAGTCACATCTACGCGAACAAAATGTTTCTCAGTTACATCAGTGCTGCGGTTAGTGTAGACAAAGATGACATCGACGATTTTGCGTGTACTGCTGAGACGTGAGGGACGTGCCTCTACTCGTGTTAATGAACAACTCCGCCCATGAGCTTCGGCTGTCATATCGTAGATTCTGGGGTAGCGAACTGCTAAATAATTCAAAGCGCGATGCTCATCTGTAGCACCTGCGTTATCAGCCATTTGCATAATGCGATTGAATACTTCATCACAGGTTTGTGTGAACTGTGCTTCATCAGTCGTCTCTGCGCGAGGGATGGAACTGATTAGAGCATTACGATCGAAGGAATAAATCTGATCGAACACTACGATCGGTAACATCAAACCGTTGCACAGTTCTGGTGGCGCGATAGGTCCTCGCATCCCAATAACAATGTCCACATCTAAAGGACTGGGTGCAGGACGAACCGCTTCCACCAGTAGATCTAAGTCCGCAGAATCGCGTGGAACCAGAATGTAAGTCTCCAGTCCTTCAATAGTCAGTACCCAGCACAGTTGACGCACAAGATAGCGGTTTCGTCGCTCAGACAGGACTGTGTGAAGCGCCTCTCGGTCGGTCTGCCCAGCAGTTTCTGATCTTCCCGTAGCCTGGGCAAATTCCTTCTCCACCGATTGCTTGGGAAAGCGCCAATCAATTTTACCCAGTGCATAGACATAGAAAGGTGGGGAATGAGAATTTGAAGCCCCCCCGCACGTAGGACATGGTTCAGCCCCTGATTGAGGAACAAGCGTTGCTTTTGTGAAACGTTCGATAGGTGGGGCATACACCGAGGATGTCTGCGAAGCGATCGCGGGTGGGTCGCTAACCTCTATAGACTGGTTAATCGAAGATTCTGTTTGCTCCATACAATTATTTCTCCTTCAAGATTTTTTACCGCAAGAACTGGACTTAGCCATAACCTGATATGCTGCCCAAGCATCCAACAAAGGGGGAACAACGGTAGCTCGTCGAAGTCCATTGCTTTGAGTGACAGCGAGTTTTATCTCAGCCGCCGCTGCGGTTGGAAATTCTGACCACAACAGCGCGATCGCACCCGTGACGAAAGGAACAGCAAAGCTTGTCCCACTTAACGTTAGTGTTTTATCTTGAGTTCCCAGGCTGGTAATCTGATCTCCGGGAGCACTGAGTCCCCTTCTACCGATGGAGTTTCCTAAGTTGGAGTAATGAATCGGTTTTCCTTTCAAATCACAAGCTACAACTGGAATCACCCAGGGATGGCGGGTAATGGCAGAACTGCCCAGCGTTCCCTGATTTCCTGATGCAGCAACAGCAATAACACCACGTTGTAAAGCATAGTCCAATGCTTCCTGTAGCTCTCGCTCACCTTGCAAGGAGGGTTGGGCGATCGCCACGCTCATATTGAGTACCCGTGCGCCTGCATCAACGCTCTCAATGATTGCTGTGGCTAAGTCTGTCGGAGATGCACTGGGCATCTGCTCATTTCCAAGAGTCGTCTCGGCAAAAATAGGACGCACTAACAAGGTGCAATTGGAACAGATTGCTGGAGCTAGGGAAGTTCTCTTCCCACACAAGATACCTGCTACAAATGTTCCATGTATACAGGCAGCACTGCTAGCTTGCACGCATTGACTGTTTCGTCCCCCAGAAATCTCACGAATATTTGACTCTGCGAGTTCGCCATGTGTCTGAAGAACAGCACCATCAATTAACCCCACTACGACTTCAGGTCTACCACTAGTGAGTTTCATCAAGGGTGTGAGCTTGGTCAAATCTAGGGGATTCATTTCATGATTCTACAGATGTGCTTTTCAGTAATTATTTCTTGGCATCAAATATTAATGATCTCAACAGCTTGCCTTTGGAAAACTAAATCCGAACAGAGGGACTAAAGCTACTGCCTCACAGATAACCTAGAGGGTTAACTATTACTTAGACTGCTTTCTCCCCCCTTACTCTGCCTAACACCCCCAAATGAGGTGATTAGCCAGATCTTGAGTTGAATATCGCCTCCACTGAGGGTGTTAGGCTGAAGATTGCCTGTATAACGACCCTAAATGGGATGTTATCCAGACCTGAATCAGGCTATCTCCCTCTATCGGGGTGTTATGCAACACCGAGGCTGCCTATCTTGCCCAAATCGGCTAGTTAGCCAGATCTTAGTCTGCATAATAGCCCTGTTGCAGGGTGTTATGCAGACGGTTTCAGAAAATCTTCATTATTTCCACGGAGTGTTGAATGTAATTTTAGTACATATGCTCTAGCTTTACATCTTTACACTGGCCCTGGACTCCCGCCCCAAACAGCTGCTTGACCAAGTTCGAGACGCCATCCGACTGAAGCATTATTCCTATCGAACGGAGCCATCCTACCTGAGCTGGACTCGACGGTATATCCTCTTCCACAACAGAAGACACCCCAACGAAATGGGCGCTGAAGACATTGCAGCCGTTCTCACGTCCTTGGCAGGGGAGAGAAACGTTGCCGCTTCTACTCAAAACCAGGCGCTTAGTGCTTTGCTGTTTTTGTACCGCCATGTGCTGCATCAAGACTGAGAATTCTCATCAAACACAGTACGGGCAAAACGTTCCCGCTACTTGCCAACTGTGCTCACCGTGAGATCTGCCCCAGGTCGAACTCGAAACCCTAGCGGAACTCCGCACCTTCAACCAGGTGATCGCGCTGCTCGAATCTCAAATGCAAACGCAGCTCGTGAATGGGTCGGCTTCGGTGGCTGCGCAGATTGCCGCTCCCAATCATCCTGCGAGTGTGGCAGTGAATTTGAAATCGAAGGCTGTCTACCGGGACGATACTTCAACCCCTAACCTACCAAATGAGGCTGACCTGCGCCAGTCGTTGCTAAGAATCATCAGCGAGAAAACCGGGTATCCGCTGAATGCAGTCAACCTGGACATGGACATCGAAGCGGATTTAGGCATCGACTCAATCAAGCGAGTCGAGATTTTGGGAGCGGTCCAGGACTTGTATCCCGATCTGCCCCAGGTCGAACTCGAAACCCTAGCGGAACTCCGCACCTTCAACCAGGCAATTACCTTACTCAGACCAGCGGATTCCATACCTGAGCAATCTGCGCCCGCAGAATCTGGGCCTGACCAATCCGCAGCCAAACCAGCTAAGGTAGGAATTCAGGCAGAAGCGCAAGTAGAAACCGCGCCAAAAGCCAAAATGGACCCTCTTCAGAGAGAAGCAAACCATAGTATTAAACGTCGAGCCGTCCAGCTGCAATTTCTGCCAAAACCAGATTGGATCGAGCGAACACCACCGCCGGGTGCAGTCACCTTATTGACCGATAATGGCTCGCCTCTGACGGTTCAATTAGCCGAAGCGCTACAGGCGAAGGGTTGGAAGGTAGTAGTTCTGCGTTTTCCTAATTCGTTGGTTAAACGCCAGGTGATGTTGCCTAAAGCGATTGAGCGGGTTTCCTTGTCGAGTTTGACGGCAGATCATCTCTGCCAGCAGGTGAAGAAGATCGAGGCACGTTACGGTGCCATTGCTGTCTTGATTCACCTTGATCCCAGTGCTAATCTGGCCAATATCAACCAGGATAACCAGGCAAAGCAGCCGTGTACCATTCGAATAACGACTTGCCTACAGCAGGTTTTCCTGCTTGCCAAATATTTGCAGCCCTCACTGACCCAAGCTGCTGCTGCAGGCTTTGCTGGCTTCTTTACGGTGACGCATCTGGATGGAGAACTAGGACTATCCCCAACCGCTGAATTCCACCCCGTGAATGCTGGCTTGCTGGGTTTAACCAAATCCCTCAGCCGTGAATGGGACCAAGTGATGTGCCGCAGCATTGACCTTAGCCCTGAATTAACAACTGAGCAAATGACCGCAGCCATCCTGGCTGAGCTACATGATCCCAACCGGCTGTTAGCAGAAGTAGGCTATAGCATCCAGGGACGGTCAACTCTAGTTTGTCAACAGCTGGATTCACTTGACTTAACTGACTCAACTATCGAGTGGAACAATCGCTCAAATACTGGCTGCAATCTTGACCCAGATACAATTTTTCTGGTTAGCGGCGGTGCAAAAGGGATTACGGCTGAATGTGTGATTAAGCTAGCCCAAACCTATAGCTGCCAATTTGTTTTGCTAGGCCGCTCACCCCTGACTGCTGAGCCAGACTGGGCTAAAGGGTATACGGGGGCTGCGCTGAAGCAGCAAATTATGCAGCACCTGACCATTGCTGGAAAAGCTGCCACGCCAGTTGAAATTCAGCCTATTTTCCAGCAGATTGAAGCTCAGCGAGCAATCACCGAAACACTGCAAGCTATTGAGCAAGCTGGAGGACGAGCAGAGTACATCAGTGTAGATATTACCGACTCAGTAGCTCTACAAAATGAATTACAAGCGGCGCTAGGGGCGAAAATCAACGCAGTAAAAGGTGTCATTCACGGTGCTGGGAACCTAGCCGATAAACGAATTGAAAAGAAGACATTGCAGGATTTTACAACTGTCTTTGATGTCAAAGTTCAAGGGTTAGAGAATTTATTGCGGTGTGTCCCGGTTGAGCAATTGGAGTATCTCGTCTTATTTTCCTCAGTAGTTGGCTTCTATGGCAACGCTGGCCAAACCGACTATGCCGCCGCTAATGAAGTTCTAAACAAAACTGCCCATTTGGTTCAACAAAACCACCCCGGCTGCCATGTAGTGGCGTTCAACTGGGGACCGTGGGAAAACGGCATGGTGACACCAGAACTAAAGCGGTTATTTGCACAGCACAAGGTTAAAACCATCTCAGTTGAGCAGGGTACAGCGCACTTCATTGCGGAATTGACCCATAATCAAACAGCCGCTAAAGCGACTCAGATAGTAATCGGGGGGCCACTCCCACGACCGCCCCAGCAACCCAATTCTGGTCTCAAAACCTATCAAATTCAGCGCCGTTTAGCTGTAGCTGATAACCCCTTCTTGCTGGATCACATGATCCAGCAGCACCCGGTTCTACCAGCCACCTGCGCTATGGCTTGGATGGCAAACGCCTGTGAACAGCTCTACCCAGGCTACAAATTCTTCAAACAAACTGATTTCAAGGTGTTAAAGGGCATCATTTTGGACCCAGTAGAAGTAGGTAACTACACGCTTGAACTAGAAGAGGTAGAAAAACAGCCAGAGGCTATTCAGTGCCTTGCCAAAATCCGCAGCCACCAGAACGGCAGAGAACGATATCATTTTCGGACCCATTTAACTCTGGTGCGGCAATTACCCGATGCTCCTCTACACCGCTGCTTCAACCTGAGTCTAGGTGCGGCAATGCTGCCAGATACCGCTATCTACAGCAGCACTTCCGGCCTATTTCACGGACCCGCATTTCAAGGTATCCAACGGGTGTTAAACTTCAGTCCAGATCACATCACCGTTGAATGTAGATTGCCCAACTTCAGTAATCACTACTATGGTCAATTCCCCGTTCAATCACTCAATCCTTACATCGCCGATGTTCAATTACAGCCACTGCTACTCTGGACCCAACATTTTCACCAACAGGGGTGTCTTCCTTCTGAAGCAGCCGACTATGAACAATTTGCTGAAATTGTATTCGATCAGCCGTTTTATGTTTCAGCCCAGATTATCAGTAAAAATCGGACTGCTGTAATTGCTAACATGGTCACTCATGATCGGGATGGACGAGTTTATTCCCGTTTGTTTGGGGCCAAAGGCGTGATTCTGCCTCTAGCTAAACTGCTGGCCCTGTCTGAGCATCAGTAACAGCCAAGGAGGTTCAGACTGTTTAATCAGGTTTCACTACCGTTTAATACCGTGAAGGATGGATGTGAAGAGTGCAGTACATTAGACAGAACTTAAAACAGGATCAATCTTTCGGCTCACTGGCCATCATCGGTATGGGTATTAGCTGGCGTGGATGCAGCTTAGATGAATTTGAGCATAGGATTTACCAAGGGCGGCTCAGCTCAAATCTTGCCGATGGTGATTTGTGCTTGCCCAGTAGTGACTTGAGCCATCTACCTTCAGGGTTGATCGAGGCGTTATGCAACGCCCAACTGCCACCCAGCACACCCGTTGCGATAGTATCCAATCTCGGCGATACCAGCTGGATCAAACAGGTCAATTCGTCGATCATACTTCAGCAAACTCTTCCTGCCACTACCCTGTTGGAGCAGCTAGAAATAGCCCAGGTGCTGTTGTCTGAGGCTATCGAGGTGGTGCTATTGGGAGCGGTTGGCAACGGCAGTGCTGCGATTGTACTTACAACACTAGAGACAGCTCAACGGATACAAAGCCGGATTTACGCCACCATTAACGCAGCTAGTTTAGTTCAATTTACGTCTGCATCCAAATTGGCTCTATCTGAGGCGATCACTCAATCCTGTCAACAATCTCTGGCACAAGCAAACATTACAGCCGCAGCGGTGGGCTACCTTGAACTGTGGCATAGCGGTCTACCTGACGAAGCCGCAGCAGAAACCGCCAGCTTACTGGATGTCTACAAAGCCAATGAAGGCGATCTAACCTGCGCAGTTGGTACAGTTCGCGTCAACCCAGAAGCATCGCCGATCACACCGATTGCTAGCCTGATTAAAACTGCGCTCTGTTTGTATTACCGTTACATTCCGGCCATGCCGCAGTTGGCTTCCTCCTATCTAGACGCTTGGCAAGCTAGCTGCTTCTACACGCCTGTGTACTCGCGACCTTGGTTTGTGACTGTTGGTGCTAAACGGCGCTATGCGGCAATCAACCTTCTGGAAGCCAATCAAGCTGGACATCTGATTCTTACAGAGGCTCCCTCACCAGAATCTCTAGAATTATCGTCTTTTCCCCCTACTCCCAAATGAACCTTGCTGAAGTTTTATCAGCAGAACCAACCAGAGCGGCTTTTGTTTAGGGCGGAAGGCATGCACGATTGTGTCCGCTGGTGTGCCAGCTCGTCGAGCCACTAAGCGGTTGCGATACGGCTCCGCTGCTAGTGGTTCCGGGCCGGGCATCTGGCTAAGGGATTTGACTGGACGACTAACTGGCTGGTTGACTGGCTGGCTGACTGAATGCCTAGCCAGAGACGTGGGTTTGGATGAAGCAGGTCGGTTTGGATCACCAAATCGGGAGGCAGCCATAGATTGGGACTCTCACAAAGTCTGTTGTTCGTTTGGTAGTCTTGCCGCTGGGGGCCGCTAGGGATAGTACCCACGCAAATCTTACTGCTTTTTTGAAATTGCAGCTTCAATCCTTCCGCAGGAGTATAAGCAGTATAAAGGGGATGCACCGAATTGACACAGCTACCGCCAAAAAGTTCTTGTCGAATTCATGCTCTGAGCTTCTTATCAGCCAATGGAATTCGCGTCATCATAATGAGAGACATTGAGAAACATCAAGTGAGGCTGGGGCTGTGACCCAATCAACCATTCGTTCGCTAGCTTCTGTTGATAGGGTACTCAATCGTGCCCTAGCTGGAGAGGACTTATCTGAGGCCGAAGGAGAGCTGCTGCTTCAGCAACAGGATCCAGGCGCGATTGCTGCCATTCGAGCTGTCGCAGACCAACTACGCCAACGGCAAGTCGGTGAGGTCGTCACTTATGTGATCAACCGCAACATCAATTTCACCAACATTTGCGAACAGCATTGCAGCTTTTGTGCCTTTCGGCGGGATGCAGGACAGGCAGGTGCTTACTGGCTCGATGAATCTACGATTTTGGCAAAAACGGCTGAAGCGGTCCAGCAAGCAGCCACAGAAATTTGTATGCAGGGTGGGTTAAACCCCCAGGCTAAGCGGAATGGCAGTACGTTAGCCTATTATGCTCAGCTCGTGCAAACGATCAAATCTGCCTTTCCTCAGCTTCATCTACACGCCTTTTCGCCCCAGGAAGTGCAGTTTATCGCCAGAGAAGATCAGCTCAGCTATGCCGAAGTAATTGCGGCGTTACAACAGGCGGGTGTTGGGTCGATGCCGGGAACGGCTGCCGAGGTGCTGGATGATCAGGTGCGCAAAATCCTTTGCCCTGAGAAAATCAATACGGCAACCTGGCTAGAGATTGTTAGCACGGCTCATCGGTTGGGCATGCCCAGCACTAGCACACTGCTCTCTGGCCACATCGAAACATCAGCTCAGCAGATGCGGCACCTTGGTTGGTTGCGCACGCTTCAACAACAGGCGATCGAGCAGCAATATCCGGCACGCTTCACCGAATTTATTGTGTTGCCGTTTGTGGGACAGGACGCTCCCAAACCGCTGCGGCATCGGGTGGGCAGAGACCAGCCCGTGTTGGCAGATGCCCTACTGCTGATGGCTGTCGCCCGCATTTTTCTAGGCAATTGGATTGTCAACCATCAGCCTAGCTGGGTGAAGTTGGGCCTAGCAGGAGCAACCACGGCGCTGACCTGGGGCTGTAATGACATTGGCGGCACCTTAATGGAAGAACACATTACAACGATGGCTGGGGCGCAAGGGGGAACCTGTCGTACAGTTGGTGAACTCCGGTCTGCCATTCAGTCCCTGGGACGACCAGCTCAGCAGCGGGACACGCTTTATCAATGGGTTAATCAAAATGGGTTAATCAATGGGTTGGATAGACAGTAATACCCAGACGCTACACCAAACCTACTTCACCAGATATTCGAGTGAGTGGCACGCCTTCCTATCTGCTAATTCGGAAAGCAGGTTGGGCATTTCCTGCCAGCAATGCGGACAAAACCAGTAGATAGACCCACCGTGCCTAGTATGACGCAACATCGGCTCGGAACAGCAGGGGCAACAATTGTCAATGTTCATACGGGTTTTAAAGGTAAATTTCTCGAAATCGTTCTCAAGCGAATTTCTCAAGCAATTTGTTCCTGTTTCGATTAAGTATTGAACTGCCGCTTCTCGCGATTCTAGGAATCAGCCGTCTTCCTAAGCTGTGATCCTGAACTATGAAAAACTTTAATAAAAGTTGAGTTTCTAATAAACAGAATACAAAAATAATTATTAAAATCAATCCGCACTGATACCTATCTCTAAAGGTGTAGATGAAGCCAAACGACATAAGGTGAAGGGCAAAAAACTTTGCAGAGGGAAATTTTAAATCGCCTTTATTGGCTTTAATCGCTTGCGTTGGTTAGCTTTAAAGCCATTAGCCTTATTTTTTTAAGGTAGCCAGCAAAAAGTAATCTAGACAACAGCAAAAACGTCGTGAATCAGGTGCGGTTGACTATTCTTTGTAAACTCATTGCAACGCAGGATGGGATCTTCTCATTTCAATGTGCAAAATGTCGGCTTCATAAAAAGCTTCACCCTGCTGCTGAAAGCCCAGCTTTTGATAAAACGCCGCTGCATGGCTTTGGGCATGAACTTTACTCTCTGGCATATTCTGCTGATCTAGAAAACCAATGGCAGTTGCCATAATCTGCTTGCCGATTCCCTGCCCTCGATAGGCCGATAACACCGCAACTCGTTCAATCTTGGCAAGCTGGTCTGTTAAGTAGCGAATCCGAGCAGTGCCGATTGGCTTTTGGTCAAGATAGGCAACAATATGCTGGGACGTTTCATCGAGTCCATCAAAGTCAAGGGTTGGATCAACGCCCTGCTCAACCTGAAACACAACTTGACGAATGGCTTTAATATCAGTCGCTGCTTCAGAGTAGGACAGTACTTTGAGAACAATTGAAGACATTAACGGAATAAGAATCAGAAATAGATCCAATAAGAGCTAGAAATAAACTGTGGCAAATGGAAGAGCAGGCTGATTTACGCAACTCTAAATATGAAATTCTAAGCGCTGTGGCTCGCAAAGCAGCAACTGCTTGAATAGTAGCCGCGTTCTACATAGATAAAACCCGCCTGAGCGGGCTACTCAACCAACATAATAGTGGACGAAGCTCGACTGGATTACAGTGTGGTGATTATTTCAGAAACATAGCCTCGCGTCTATAATCACCATCAACAAATAGTTCAACAAATAGTTCGTCAGACTGTCTCACTAGCGACTGTGATCAGCCTTACAGGTAGAGAGTACACGCTGATCAATTTCGCTGAGTTGAGGTAACCGCTGATAGCCTTCCAAACCGACTGGTGCAGCAGTTTCGTTGCCGGCAGACGCCACATCGCCTGTAGATGCTAGTGCCACAGCGTAGGGATGGCGAGTTTGCTCGTAGCTGTCGATCACGGTCAGCGCCAGTTGGTCAGCCTGTACGGTGCCATAGAAACAATCAAACGAGGAGTTGGGCATATAAAAGCCACCTACGACTTCGCCTTGGCTTACCTCAAACACAATATACTCAGAGCCAACTGTGTTAGGTTCGGCTGATTGCCCATACAGATAAACACCGTCTGCCAGACTGGGGCGCTCGGCCGAATTGGCGGCTTCTGAACTTTGAACGGGGGCAGGGACGCCAACGGCGACCAAACCCGCGGCGACAAATAGCCCTGCAATCGGCTTGTGAAGCTGCTTGACTAGAGTACGCCACGGCAGGGATGCACGCTGATTAGATTTCAACACCGTAGTTTCCTCCTTTTTCTAGTAATTTTGCTAAAAATTAATTGATTAAACCGTTAAACAGACAAAAACTGCTGATATCTACCTTCACTCTACCGGAGAGGTTGTTTCCACCTATCCCTTGCAGGAAAGACTTTACACTCCCGTGTAATATATCGTTGCAATCATGTTTGTTGTCTCGGCGTTGCTGGTACTTGGTCGGGAACTAGTCGGGGAACCACAGGGCGACAATCTAGGACTACAAAAGCAATTCACCTGATTCCAGAAAGTTGTTGATTTTTTGCAACTCTTCGAGAAAAGAAACTTACTCAAACTAGAGTGCCGTCCACACTTCGCTCAGAGTACTGGATTTAGCCATCGGTGCGCATCACCCCTTAGTCTCACCCAATCGGTTGACCCTCAGACAGATACCAGCCTCGGCAAACGAGTAGAGCTTTCTATCAAAAAGGGGGGGACAGAGCAATACCAAAACTAAAAAAGCGGGGCATGGTCTTCCACGCCCCACCCATCGTGCTTTCGGCTAATCATTGGTTAATCAGCAGAATTTGCCTACTCGGGAAACTTCCATCCATGCACTTTGGTTCATAACTTTTGGGTGATAAAGCCCCGGCAGGTCGCCCTTGATCGGGACATCAAGATTCTTCAGACGCGGATCATTGATAAAATCCACAAGTTTGAGCCGCTCGAGACCTCGAAGGTGCTCGATCGGCACATAATCGAGAACCTTCTGAATATGCTCTTCAGCACCTTTCGGAAGGTCGATTGTCGAGTTGTTCTCGATCCTAATCTTTGTAGATCTTGCGGTCTTCTGTCCCGCGGTTTGAATTGCCATATCGTCTTTTAATTGTAAAGCGTAAATAGCGAATAGTAAATTATGCGACATTTCGGTGGCAGTAATGCAACAGCCAAGCTAAATAACCTCCCTGGATCGCCTTTTTTTATTTACTTTTTGCCGCTAATGTTTCGGCATATCTTTTGATATGGATGCTGTTCGATGAACCAAACTACGATCGCGAACCCCGTAGATGTGAAAGGTGTTGGCCTGCATACTGGCGTAGAGGTCAATCTACAACTCAAACCTGCGCCGGAGAATACCGGCTATATCTTTGTCCGCACCGATCTTGATGATTTCGAGATCCCGGCATCGGTAGAGTATGTTTCCCATTGCAGTTACGCGACCACACTGATGCGACGCGGCGTTGTACTTTCGACTTGCGAACATTTGCTTTCGGCTCTTCGTGGATTCGGGATCGACAACTGTTTTATCGAGCTAGACAACATTGAGATCCCGATCCTCGATGGCTCCAGCGAAAACTGGGTGGAACTTCTTGCAAATTCAGGCCTCCAGGAACTGCATGCCCCGAGACGTATCTTGAAAGTAGTCGAACGTGTCGAATACGAGGATAATGGCCGTAAAATGTCAGTTGAACCTTCTGAGAAATTCGAGATCGAATGCGTAATTGATTTTCCGCATCCATTCATTAAAAGGCAGGCATTCCATTTTGTGCTGGAAAATGGGTCGTTCGGCCAACAGATCGCGTCAGCACGGACGTTCGGTTTTGAGCATGAGATAGAAATGCTGCGAAAGGCAAATCTTGCTCTGGGTGGCTCGCTGGATAATGCAATTGTTTTGACAAAAGAGGGTATGCTGAACGAAACCCCGCTACGGTTTGATGATGAATTCGTTCGCCATAAGATACTCGATATTATCGGTGATGTCGCACTTCTCGGGATGCCGCTCAAGGGAAAGATCATTGCTGAGAAAAGCGGGCACGCCGTCCACGCCGCATGGATGAGTAAGCTATTAAAAACCGAATCTGCGTGGGAAATAGTCGAGGCTCCATAGGCAGCGGTATATTACTGTAAGATAATCAGTACGCACATTTTGATAAAAATACTCGCCTTCTCCCTCATATTGCCTGTATCGTTCTTTTATCATAATATTCCCGTTGAAATATTTCCCGCCGGAGAATTCTAATGTTTAAGAAGATCTTGATCGCACTTGGCGGCCTCTTATTACTCTTCGTCGTTGGTCTGACATTTGCAATTCTTTTGGCACCGACAGAGTTTGCAGTCGAACGAGAGATCGTCATCAATAAACCGCGTTCAGAGGTTTTCGAATACGTGCGAAAACTAAGAAATCAGAATGAGTGGGGGCCGTGGTTCAAGCGAGAGCCGACAATGCATCAAGAATTTCGCGGAACTGATGGAGAGCCGGGCTTTACTGTAGGGTGGAAGAGCGAACTTGAATCTGGCGTCGGGGAACAAGAGATCAAACATATTGTAGAAAACGAACGAATTGAGACAGAACTTCGATTCAAAGATCCATTTGAATCTAATTCCGATTCGTACATCATCACAGAAGCAGTCGATGAGGATCGGACCAAGGTCAAATGGGGTATGAAAGGATCAATGCCGCGCCCTTTTAACGTATTCGGGCTGGTAATGAACATCGAATCGGCAATCGGTAAAGACTATGAAGAAGGACTTGCCAGCTTAAAGTCAATTCTTGAAAAATAAATTGAGTTGGAATATGATTTGCTCGATATTGCTGTAATTCGCCCCTGATATTTTCGACAATTTATCTGACCCGATCTTTGGGCATTGCACTAATAAAATGCTCTCACAGGCAGGAGGTGATATGGCAATGTTAGTCAAAATTGGTTTCTTGACCGCTTTGTTGCTTCTGTCCGCAACGGCCAGTTCCTTTGCACAGGACAAGCCGGTATTCACGGATTATAGAGGCGTTACGATCGGAATGTCCGCCGCGGATGCAAGGGCAAAGCTCGGAAAAGCAAAAGATCAATCCGATACCGAAGACTACTTTGAGTTCGCAAATGATGAATCGGCACGTCTGCTTTATGATGGCGCAAAGAAGGTAAGGGCGATCTCCATCACATACGATGCTAAAGATGCCGCCACGCCAACCCCGATGGCAATTTTCGGAAAGGACGCCGAGCGACGGGCTGACGGTGGCATCATGAAGCGGGTGGAATATCCGAAAAGCGGTGTTTGGATCAGTTATGTGAGGACCGGTGGGAATGAGCCAATAGTCATTGTTACTGTCCAGAAAATGCTGGAATAGCTCTGATCGGTTTCCGCCCAAAAAACATATGAGCCTATCGATAAGTTAGATTGAAGGGCCATGCAGTGCGCGGCCTTTCATTTTTTATGTCCAAATATATGGAAGAAACAAACGGCCTGCAGGTAGGCGTACCAAAGGAGATATTTCCCGGCGAGAAGCGTGTGGCGGCAACACCCGCAACGGTATTGAAGCTTAAGAAGCTTGGTTTCAATGTTGCTGTAGAATCTGGAGCTGGAGCCGCGATCGATGCTTCAGATGCTGAATATAAAGAGGCCGGGGCTAAAATAACGCCGACCGCCGCCGAGCTCTGGTCTGGTTCGGACATCGTAGTAAAGGTGCGTCCCCCTGAGTCCTCAGAGACTGAACTGATCCGTGAAGAAGGCTGGCTGATAGGTTTTATCTGGCCGGCACAAAATCGCGACATCCTGGACAAGCTTGCAAAGAAAAAAGCTACGGTCTTTGCAATGGACTCAGTACCGCGGATCACCCGTGCTCAGAAAATGGACACGCTCTCAGCAATGGCAAACATTGCAGGCTATCGTGCCGTTGTTGAGGCAGCGAACCATTTTCCCCGCTTCTTTACCGGGCAAATAACTGCCGCCGGCAAGATCGATCCTGCCAAGGTTCTCGTGATCGGTGCGGGGGTTGCGGGGCTTTCGGCCATCGGAGCCGCAAGGGGCTTGGGAGCGATCGTTCGTGCCTTTGACCCGCGTTCGGCGACGAAAGACCAGGTTGCTTCAATGGGGGCCGAGTTTCTTGAGTTAGACATTAAAGAAGAAGGCGAGGGCAAGGGCGGCTATGCAAAAGAAATGTCCGATGCATTTCTGAAAGCCGAAATGGCTCTTTTTGCTCAACAGGCAATGCAGGTAGATATAATCATCACCACTGCTCTTATCCCCGGAAAACCTGCACCAAAGCTCATCACACAGGGAATGGTCGAATCGATGAAGCCGGGCTCGGTGATCGTAGATCTTGCAGCCGAGCAAGGTGGGAATTGCGTACTGACCGAACCCGGTAAAGTTGTTACGCACAAGGGCGTTACCATAATCGGATATACCGATCTGCCATCGCGAATGGCGTCGATGTCGTCGCAGCTGTACGGTGCATGCATAACGGCATTTCTTGAGGAACTTAGTATTGGCAACGGAGCAGAAAAAGAAAATGGAGCTGCACACTTCGATCTCGATCTCGAAAATGAGGTGATCCGTGGCGCTATCGTTTTGGATAAAGGTAAGATGCTCTGGCCCGCGCCGGTCAAGGAACAGCCGCCGCCACCCGAACCGGGTGGGAGTGTGAAGGAAGCTGCGATTGTTAAGACTGCTTCTGCGAGTCACGGAGCCGATGACGGAAAGGGCGTTAGCCCGTGGGTACTGATTGCGATAGGTTTAGTTCTTCTCGGGCTCGGATATTTCGTCCCGGATTCTAAACTCTCACATTTTACTGTATTTATGCTTGCTGTGTTCGTCGGTTGGCAGGTGATCTGGAACGTAAAACCAGCTCTTCATACGCCGCTTATGTCCGTCACCAACGCAATCAGCGGAATTATCCTCGTTGGCGGAATGCTCCAGCTTTCAGGCGAGTTTAACATTACAACAATACTCGGAGCCATCGCCGTACTCATTGCCACGATCAATATTTCGGGTGGATTTCTTGTGGACAGCGGCTGGCGAAACATCTCAACGAGCGAAATCTGCCGGGCGTGCGGTTCGTGCCGATCAGGTTCAAGCCAGTAGCCTCTGTTTTTAAGGACGAACAGCTCGGCGGAGTAAACATAGTGATCACCGACCGCAGGGCGTTCCGGTCTGTCCGAACAGGAATCGAGATCGCAACTGCATTACGACTTCTTTATCCTAATGAATGGCAGTCGGATCGTTATGCGCGCTTGTTGGTCAATCAGGATGTGCTTGGCCGTCTTAAGGCCGGTCTGAGTGCTGAACTGATAGAGGCTTCATGGCAGAAGGAGCTGGAGAATTTCAAAGATCGCTGGGCATTATATTTGCTTTACAAGTAGTTCAAAGCTTTTAACACTACAAAGACATTAAACATAGCTGTAGCAAGATATTCATTTTCAAGAAGTTATAAGAAGATGCAGCTTTTTTGCGAGAGAATCGATAATGAAAATTTGGAAAAAATTCCAAAAACGTAAATATTTCTTATGGCAATTTAAGGATTCTTGGAGATTTAAATGCTAAAAGCTACTAGCTAATAAAGGAAGGACGAAGATGAAAACCTCAACGCTTAGATTCATTTTTACGGGCATTTCATTTCTATCACTGCTGGTTCTTTCGGTGACCGGTCAGGAGATCACGGGAACTATCGTTGGATCCGTTCGGGATGCCACAGGAGCTGCCGTCGCTGGAGCGACAGTCACTATAAGTGATCCATCAAAGAACAACATTGTTGTTCGCACGGTGTCAACCAACAGCAATGGTGAGTTTACGGCTCCGAATTTAACCGTAAGTACATACGCAGTAACGGTAGAGGCTCCGAATTTCAAAAAGCTCGTCAAAACGGACATCAAATTAGATGTCGGTCAGCGTCGTTCGGTCGATGTAACACTCGAAGCGGGGAACATCGATGAGGTCGTAACCGTTGAAGCAGATCCTATAGCTGTAGATCTTACATCATCGACCAGCGGCACGGTTATCAGCGGCGATCAGGTTCGGGAACTTTCAATCAATAATCGCAACTTCGTTCAGCTTGTGACGCTTGCTCCAGGTGTAACAAATGATCTTTCAGACCAAGTTTATGTTGGAACTACTAATCCAAGCGGCCAGGCGAACATTGTCCAGATCGCCGTCAACGGGGCACGTTCCAGCCAAAACACCTTCACTGTCGATGGTGCGGACGTGACCGACCGAGGCTCGAACCTGACCATACAGGCATATCCGAGCGTAGATTCTATAGGAGAATTCAGGGTTCTGCGCTCGCTTTATCCGGCTGAGTCAGGTCGTAGTGGCGGTGGTCAGGTCAACATAGTCACCCGTAGTGGGACGGCGAAGTTTAGAGGCAGTATCTTCGAGTTCATTCGTAATGAGGCTTTCAATGCGAATAACGTTGAGATAAATAACCTGACGAATCCCCCGCTCGGACGTGATTCGAATGGTAAAGCTAAGAGGACTCCTTTTCGATATAACAACTATGGCTGGACGATCGGCGGACCGGTATACTTCCTGAGATTCGGTGATGTTGAACCTGGAGCGAGTGTTTTCAAAAGATACGACCGGACATTTTTCTTCTTCTCACAGGAGTGGCGTGACGATCGCCGATCTTCGACGTTGCAGTCAACTGTCCCAAACCAGAATCAGCGGAATGCGTTTTTCACAGTTCCGATATGTCTTCAGGCAACTGGCACTACCTGTACTCAGGTGCTCCCGGCTAATAGCACGCTTCAGAACATCAACCCGGTTGCTCAGCAATACCTGACATTCATTTACAATAAGCTTCCGCTTCCTAATTCCGGTACCAATACACTCTTTGCCCCTGCTGCCGGTATAGCGGAATTTCGTCAGGAGGTAATAAAAGTAGACCACTCATTCAACGACAAGGTCTCGATGTATTACCGGTTTCAGCGAGACAGTATCCCTACGGTTGATGCTAATGCTCTATTTTCATCAGGTTCTGGGTTGCCTGGAGTTTCAACCACCGCGACTGATTCACCTGGTCGTACACACACGGCCCAAGTGACGTGGGCAGCTACTCCTAAATTCATAATCGAGGGACGCTATACCTTTGGATACGGGGGAATCCTTAGCAAGAATGTAGGTCTGATAGCCCTTGCTAACTCGCCGATCACGCCGCCGCTCGCATATCAAAATGAACGTGACCGCGTTCCTACCATAAGTGGTAATGGGTTTAGCGCCCTTCAAGGCTTTGGGCCATATGATAATTTTTCATGGAAAGGCAATCTTTCCGGTTCCATCACTTGGGTCGTCGGCGACCATACGATGAAGTTCGGAGCGGTATACTCTAAGTATCGTAAAAATGAGAATGCCCTTGCAGGTAATAACGAGGGTATTTTCTCAGGCTTTAACACGCCCGGCGGCACAGCCAATGTGATAGCTCCAGGAGGCAATGCAACTCAGCAATTGTGGGCAAATTTCCTTATGGGGACCAACGTTACCTTCACACAGGCCAGCTTCGATTACACCGCAGATCTTAGACAGAAGACCTTTGAGGCTTTTGCACAGGATGAATGGCGTATTCGCCGTAATCTTACTTTCTATTACGGTGTTCGCTATTCATTTTTCGGGGCTCCGTGGGATAAAAATGGCAGATTGAGTAACTTCATTCCTGAACTCTATAATAGAGCTAATGCACCGCTTGTAACGGGTGCCGGTAACAGAGTGCCAGGAACTGGCAATTTCTGTGAAGGACTTATCGTTAATTCACAAAACACAGTTCCTTTCCCTAACTGTAATCCTACCACCTCTCCATATGGGAAGTTTGTTGTTGACGTCCCCAAAACTGATTTTGCACCACGTGTAGGACTTGCGTGGGATCCATTTGGTGATGGCCGGACAGCGGTTCGCACCGGATACGGAATTTATCACGAACAGATCCTTAACGGTATATTCCTGCAGAATATTGGCACGAACCCGCCATATCAGCAGACCTGTCAAGTAGTAGGCACACGTCTGGATAATCCGGTTCCTAATGGATGTGCGGTTATAGCTACTAATACGGTCGCAAGCGTGCGTGCCGTACAGGACGATTGGATGACGCCATATATGCAGCATTGGTCCTTTGACATCCAACGTCAGCTTATGCGGAGAACATTCCTTTCAGTTGGTTATTATGGGTCAAAGGGCACCCACTTGATTGGGGGCTACGGAGCAAACTCTTTACGTCCAGGGCAAGCCCTTAACAGTCTTTGTGCTCAAGGGGCCTCGACAACTCCTACCGTTCCTTGCCAGAATCCAGGGCAGGCATTTCTTTCGACTGCGGACTCATTGATCCTTGACCAGATACGTCCCTATCGAGGATACCGATCAGTAACTATTATTGAACCGCGATATAACTCGAATTACCACAGTATGCAAGTTTCTGCGCAGCATCGCCTAAGCGGTTCTTCCCAGATCAATCTTGCTTACACGTGGGGAAAGAATCTTTCGGATAACCGAACTGACCGGTCAAATGCTCCACAAAATTCCTATGACACCGCATCAGAAAAAGGACGGGCTAACCTTGATCGCCGCCATGTGTTGACGATCAACTACGTTTACGAACTCCCGTTCTATCGAGCTCAGCGTGGCTTCACAGGAAAGGTGTTGGGCGGATGGCAGATCTCAGGCATTATGACCTATCAAACAGGTCTTGGGTTTACGCCAACGGTCTCTAATTTTGACCCTGCTGGTCTGGGGATCATTCCAACCGCTCTTACCGTTGGGCGGCCGAATCTTTTATGCAATCCGAATCAAGGTGGTCCAAAGAACCAATTGCAGTGGTTCAATACCTCCTGTTTTCAGGTCACGCCGATAAACAACAATTCCCCTCACGTTAACGTGCCGGGAACCGCGGGTATTAACATAATTGAAGGCCCTTCAACAAAGCGTGTTGATTTCACGCTGTCGAAGATGATCAGTTTTTCGGAGCGGTTCCGACTTCAACTTCGAGGAGAGGCCTTTAATGTTTTCAATACCACGAATCCTCGGGGTCTCAGCACCGTAGTATGGAGCGCTACAACTCAGCCGGTTTCACAGGGTGGGAATGGAAGCTCCACATTCGGCCAGGTTATTTCCTGGCGCGATCCACGAATAATGCAATTTGGGGCAAAGTTCTTCTTCTAGGCTGGTCGCACTCAGGACTGCCCGCGTTTGCTCTGTAGCGACGCGGGCACACTCTGAAACTCTCGCGTAATTTTGATCGGCTCCGGCGAGACCCTGAGGCGGGCTGCTTCCTGATTTATACGCTGAAAGCGGTTTCCAGGATCGGGATGGCTGCTCAGCCATTCAGGTGCACGTCCTCCACCCTGTGCTGCGATGGTCTGGAACATATTCGCGAGATCGCGCGGATCATAACCTGCCGCCGCCATTATCTGAGCACCCAAGATGTCTGCTTGTGTCTCGTACTCGCGGCTGTACTTTGTCTGCCAGGCAGTCGCAGCTATTGCTCCGGCCTGTGCTCCCGCTTGTCCGCCGAGGATCGCTCCTCCAAGGATCAGACCAATGGTCCCAAGTTGGTTCTGCCAACTGCCTTGCTTCGTTGCCTGTGCCGTGGCGTGCCTAAGCGCAACGTGGCTGATCTCGTGCGCCATAACACCTGCCATCTCACCCTCATTCCGGGCGGCCTCTATCATTCCGCGGTTCACGTACATCGGACCGCCGGGCAATGCAAAGGCATTTATGTCGCTTGCATTGACCACCTTGAAATTGTATCGAAACTGAGGCTGCCGAAATCTGACCGGGATGTTCGCAACTAAGCGAGCCCCGACGTCCTGCACATAATCATTCGAAATCCGGTCGTTAAGGACCGGGAATACCTTTTCGATCTCCGTTGAATACTGCTGTCCTATCTGAACATCTCTCTGAACCTCATATCGGTTCCTAGGCATGTTTACAGTTGTTTGGCTCAGTGCGAGCGTAGGCACCAAAGCCATCGAAACAGCCACCAACGAGGCGTAAAATTTCTTTTTAAGACAAAACTCTCCCATCTGTCCCTCCTTATATGTTTTGATCGTTATAAATAGCAGGATGCGGGCATATGATAGCCGACATCGCGGCCAAGGGGAAGGGCGAAATTAAGATGAGACCGAAAGCTAAGCAGTTCGCTCAAAAGTAAGGTTGCGTAGGGGCAAACGATCACATCGCGCAAGTATCTCTAGCAAAATAACAACCTAATGAGATGTTTGGTGAACAGATGAATGGGAGTACAGTTCTTCTTCCAAGTGAACTGATTCGGTGAGTGATTCCAGCGAGGTTTGTATACGCCCGATAAGTTCTACTATTTCCGATCTCGCTAGTCGATCGCGAAACCCCCCATTCATTACTAGTGCAACCGCAAGGTCGCTACCAAGGTCATTGATGACGTCCATAAACAGATCAGGATCCAGAATGGTCCAGTAAACCGAGTTAGAGAACCTACATCTTTGGCGAAACAAATAGCCTATTACTGCTGTGTTACCTTGATGTTAACGATATGTTAATTTTTTCGAGCGTATGATTTTTCCGTTCCGAGTTTTAAGTATAATTTAATCCCAAATGTGCACCATTTTACTATAATCACGGAGATAGGCAGCCAGTACGGTAACGGATTCAAATAGATACCAACAAGGTGCGGATCAGGCTATCGACATGCCGCCGGAGAACAATTAATGAAATATCACTTTAATATTAGAATCGCGGGTCTAATCCTGACCTGTATTTTTGTTTTCGTTTCCTTTTCATGTAGCGGCCAGAAAATGGGTTCTGATGCGAACGGGGTTGCAGGCGGCGGTGTTAAACTTCAAGGCTCAGGCTCAACATTCGTTAAGCCATTAATGGACAAATGGACAAGTGAATACGGAAAGATCAACCAATCTATACGGATCGATTACACTGGCACCGGCTCAGGTGCAGGTATCAAGGCGATCCAGAGTCAGACTGCTGACTTCGGTGGTACTGACGCAGCTATGACCGACGACGAGCTTAAACAAGCTGTCGGCGGAGAGATAGTTCATGTTCCCGTCGTTCTCGGGGCCGTTGTTCTGACCTATAATCTCCCGGATCTAAAAGAACCTTTGAAACTCACACCCCAACTCATATCGGATATTTATCTTGGCAAGGTCAAGCGTTGGGACGCAGAAGAGATAAAGAAAGAGAATCCTGAGCTTTCATTACCCGCTTCTGCCATAACTCCGGTATTCCGTGCCGATGGCAGCGGCACTTCTGATGTGTTCACGGATTTTCTTTCTAAGACCGTTCCTGAGTGGAAGGAAAAGGTTGGAAGAACCAAAAATCCCCAGTTGCCGCAAGGCATCGGGATCGGAGGCAAAGGTAACGAAGGTGTAATGGGACAGGTCAAGAATACTCCGAACACGATCGGATACGTAGAATTGACCTTTGCGAAAGCTAATAATCTCCCGACCGCACTAGTTAGGAACTCTGCTGGAAAGTTCATCGAACCGAATAGCGACACCGTCTCATATGCAGCGGAGGGAATGACCGCGAAAATGCCGGAGGATCTGCGGTTTGAGATAACTAATGCGGATGGCGAAGAAGCATATCCGATCTCTGGCATCGTTTACATTCTTGCTTATAAAGACCAGAAAGATATGGCGAAAGGCAAGGCTCTGGCCGATTTTCTTTGGTGGGCTATCCATGACGGGGAGCGGTACGTCCGCGATCTGCACTACGCACCTATTCCGAAAGCTTTGGTTGCAAAGACCGAAGCGAAGATCGGCTTGCTAAACCATAACGGAACTCCGCTGAGACAGCAGCAGTGATCCACGGAAATCTATTACAAACGCGTGGCACAAACAGGAGCCCTAGGCGATAAAATATTCCGCACCGGCCTTTTGGTTGCAGCGACCAGCATTTTGCTATTGGTCGCGGCGATCCTGTTCATGATGGTCCAGAATTCAATGCCGACGATCAGGAAGTTTGGTATCGGTTTTCTTTTCGGGACCGAGTGGGTGCCTGCCCAGGAGGTGTTCGGTGCTCTTCCTTTTATTTACGGGACGGTGGTCTCATCGCTCATCGCGCTTCTGATCGCCGTACCCATTTCACTCGGGATCGCTGTATTTCTTACCGAACAAGCCCCCAAGAAAGTGGCTCGCCCTATAGCTTTTATGGTCGAGCTTCTTGCGGCGATCCCGTCAGTAGTTTATGGGCTCTGGGGCATTTTTGTACTTGCGCCTTTCATTAGGAATTATCTCGGGCCGCCGCTTCAGGAATATCTTGGCTGGTTGCCGTTGTTTCAGGGAAGGTTGACCGGAATTGGAATGCTTACCGGTGGAATTATTCTCGCAATAATGGTTACACCGATCATTACCGCGGTTGTTCGCGACGTTCTGGAAGCGGTCCCGACAACTCAACGCGAAGCCGCACTTGCCCTCGGAGCAACAAAGTGGGAAACAACGATGATCGTACTAGGAAATGCTGCCTCCGGCATCGCTGGAGCTGTAGTTTTGGGGCTTGGCCGGGCTATTGGGGAAACGATGGCGGTAACAATGGTTATCGGCAATTCGCCGCAGATATCGGCCTCGCTTTTCGAGCCTGCATATACGATCGCATCGGTTTTGGCAGCGAATTTCGCTGATGCTACGGATGAGATCTATCTAAGTTCGCTTGTTGAAATGGGACTGGTCTTATTTTTGGTTACGATCGTTATCAACGCGCTGGCGAAGTTGATGATAATGAGCGTTGCGCGAAAGACGAACGCGGCGAAGCACGTATAGAATTTGGCTTTATGGAGACAACTCAGGGAAATATTCACAGGAAGCGTGTGGTTATAAACGCCGTGATGACGTCGCTGACGGCGATATGCGCATTGGCTGCGACCGCGATCCTGCTTGTTATTCTGGGTTATATCGCGACTAAAGGAATAACCTCGATAAACCTTGAGTTTTTGATAGACACACCGAAGCCGGTTGGCGAGGGGGGCGGGATCGGTAACGCGATCGTCGGGTCAGCAATGATGACGCTTCTGGCATCTATCATCGGTTTGCCGATCGGGATCGCCGCTGGTGTTTATCTAGCCGAGTATGGGAATAATTGGTATGGAAATACCATTCGTTTTGTTGCCGATACCCTCATCGGTGTCCCCTCGATAATCGTCGGGATCTTTATCTACACGCTCGTAGTTGTTCCGATGGGACGACAATCGGGCCTCGCGGGTGGTTTGGCATTGGCTGTAATAATGATACCGATCGTGGCGAGAACTACTGAGGAGATGATCAAGCTCGTGCCAAATTCGATGCGGGAAGGTGCACTTGCTTTAGGTGCTCCGCAGTGGCGAGTTTCCTGGAACATCGTATTACCCGCTGCGGCTTCGGGTATCGCAACTGGTGCGATGTTGGCTATCGCAAGCTTCCCACAGATCAGAAATTCGATGGGGCGGAGAATCTTTTTGGCTCAATGAGCGGTGCACAGCGCAGGGCAGCAGAGGCCGCATTTGCAGAAAATATAGCTGAAGGGAATTATTGGAAAGCGGAAACCGTCGCGGCGCTTTATGGTCCGCAGACGATGGATTTCCGCCCGGAACGCGATAATGTCCGGGCATTTGCTGCGGCCCTAGCCAAGGCTAAGGCAGAGGCAAATCTGCGTGCTTCGGAGTTTGCTTCAAAGATCGATCGGCTCAGGTTGCTCTATATGCAGGGAATGGCGGAGATGAAAGGGAAGCGGCCCTATCCCGATGCAAACTCAAGTCTTCGCTTCTCATACGGCAACATCAAGGGATATAGCCCAAGAGAAGCAGAGTACCGCTCGCCGTTTACGACGATCAAAGGGATGATCGAAAAAGATACAGGCGTGAATCCATTTGATATGCCGCAGAAGTTGAAGGATCTTCAGGCCGCGAAGGATTTTGGCCGCTTCGGGTCAGGGGACAGCGTGGTCGTCAACTTCATTTCCACCAATGACATCATCGGCGGTAATTCCGGAAGCCCCGTGCTTAACGGAAACGGCGAACAGGTCGGGCTGGTGTTCGACGGTAATTATGAGGGACTCGGGAATGATTTTTACTACGATCCTGATATGAACCGTTCGATCTCTGTCGATATTCGGTTCGTTCTTTTTGTCACGGAAAAGTTCGGCAATGCCGGCTGGATATTGAACGAGCTAAAATTGGTCGGTAAATGATTTGCCGTAAACGTAGGAGAAAAATGCTGTCCAAGAGTTGGGTCTTGGACAGCATTTTTAACTTAATTCATAAGGCGGTCTTAAAATTTTCAAGCCGATCATTCACTGAATGGCTCTATCTCACCAGGTTTTCGAAGCATCTTGTTCACTTCGTCAAGGTGTGTTTCTTCAAGCAGGATCATCTCGCGGGCATACTCTTCGAGAGTAACATTCTTGCCTTCGACGAGCTTCAGCAGGTCATAATATGCGGCTAGTGTTGTCGATTCCTGTTCCAGGCTTTCGCGAAGAATGTCGCCGATGTCGTGCTTTTCGGTCTCGAGCAAAGCTCCGATCTTCAAGGAAGGATGCCCGCCGAGCATCGTTACGAACTCACCCGCCCGTTTCGCGTGAGCAAGGCTTTCGTTCGCATTACCGTCAAGCCACGAAACGATCGGTATGCGGTTGTAACCAAAAACCATCAGGCTGTAATGCGTGTAACGAACCACTCCGGCCAATTCCAATTCCAAAATGTTGTTAAGGATCTTAATTACACCTTCTTTTTCGGTTTCGTTCATATGCTAGATCTTATTCAATATCTATTTGTTGAAGGCAGGCCCCAGGATCTCCCTTAATTTCCGTAAATTCATATCAGCCATTGCAGCATGTCCCATTGCAGTAGGATGCATCACACTTGAACGATCATCTTTGAACAAAAAATCAATTGTGAATCTCCAGAGTTTTTCACGTTGATCTGATATAAGTTTTGAATCGAGCGGTAATCTTACCCAGCGTGCCCTGGATCCATATGGCTTGTAATCATATGGCATATATTTACCCAAAGCGAATTCAACATTACCTTTTGGTCGAAAGGCATTCCACTCATATTCTTTTCGCTGCGGCATTATCATTCTATCATTTTGATTGGTGTTCGGCCCCTGACTGGAGCAAAATCCGTGGCGGTTGAATACATTTTCTGTATCTTTAGCAATTGACCATCCCAGCTTGTTACCGTCTTCCCTCAATATGTCTCCAGCTTTTTGTTGAAATCTAATTAGTGGGATAAAAAGATCATTGTAAATTTTCTCCGTTCGACTACCGCGACGTTGGTCGCGATTAAATGGCATCGTAAACTCATCACGATCAACTTTGCAGACTTTCCCATCTTCGTTCATTAAGATATTGGGGTATGCCATCAAAACAATCCGATCACAAGGTGAGCCCTTTTCACAGCCGGAGATATTTAATGAGTATTCTTCGAAAATGGCTTGGTGAAGAGAGGAATAATTCTTTTTCAACATCGGTTGATATTTAGTTTCAAAGGTTGCCACTCCTGGTTTTTTTGTCTGACTCAGCTTGTGAGCAAGCCATCGGGTTTTTCCTGAAAGCACAATATCTGCCACATACTTGGAGAATTCAAGATCATTGCCTCCTGTGCTGAGCAATAACACATCTATTTGTCTATCACCAATTGCTTCTTTAACTGCCTTTAATTGGAGTGTAATTTTTTTTGTCCTATTAATATCTGTGGCCAGCATTTGCTCTTGAGCAGACTGTTCATTGTTTTTTAGATGGATGTTATCTGTGGTGGCACCCGAACAAGCGTAGGAGACAAAGGTGACGGCTTGTTTAGGATTGATCAAGGCCATATGCAATGCTGTTTTGAATTGATATGAATACATTGATCTGTGACATCGCCGGTCTAACCACTCTACGTTTGCAGGCTTGCCGTGATTGTCCGGGTCGAACAAGTCACGTCTTGGTAAGCGACGCCATTTCCAGAACCAGAAAAAATCACGATCTGATTGATTTAACATAAACTGTGCTGGGCGATCTGGATTGCCTTCTCCTGAGGCAAATGAATCCCCAATGCCGACTACAAGTTTCTCTGACGATCTAATTGGTCCGGTTTCCAAACGGCCTAAGTCTGGGTGATCGAAAACCAGGGTGAAATCGACTTCAGGGGTTTGTTCAAACTCTATGCACGGAACTCCCGCATATTCATGGGGACATTTCATATATGAGTCCTGAGGGAGCTGCAATCGATTTCTGATCCAGATACCGGACGAGGGGTCAATATTACTGACCCCTTGTACCCACGCACGTATAGCCCTCGTAGGGGGAACTTGGGGATAACCTAAACATTTATCAGTACTGATAAAGTTTAGCGAGGAGGAGTCCCAGCAGGTGTTATTCTTATAAGAATTGATGGAAAGATCCGCGAACCAACCAAGATATGGCAATTTCTTCTTTAACTCACAAATATTTTTAGACTTAGGAGCCTCAACTGTATTAATGCAGTCAGTGTATTCAAGGTTTCGTCTTTGATCTACCCTCTCTTCGTGTATTCTCTGTAATTCTTGCTCCAATGCCAATGCGGTTCTTTCTCCGGGTATTGCCCTGAATGTCTTGAGTAATTCAAGAATTTTTTCATCATTGGTAATAAAAGGAAAAGGGTTGACTAGCTCCCACTCAATCTGAGGCTGTGCTAAAGCAGATGAGGAGCAGAGCAATGTAATGGCGACTACGGGATAAAGAAGATAAAAGGAGAGTGCATGATTGTAAGATCTATGGGAGTTCATAAGCAATCACGTGACACCAGGAGCTTAAACCACAATGATGTAAATGTCTATAAGAATCTTGGTTGAGAGATCCGAGCCGCTCACCGCGAATCTAAACAACATTTTCTAATCAATTATTGCTTGCTCTCTGGCGTGATATGACGAGCGTGTCAGCGGCGATGATTCCACGTGTTTGAAGCCCATCGCCTCGCCGATCTTCTTCCATTCGGCAAACTCTTCGGGCGTTACATACCGTTCAACGGGAAGACGCTTTTCGTAGGGCTGCAAGTACTGACCGATGGTCATAATATCGCACGAGACCTTGCGAAGGTCGCGCATGAGATCGACAACTTCCTCAAAGGTCTCGCCAAGCCCGGCCATGATGCCGCTCTTTGTCAACATTGTCGGCATTTGAGAATCGCGAAACCTAGCCGCCCGCTCCAGCAGTTCCATTGATTGATCGTATTTCGCATCGGGCCTCACGCGACGATAGAGCCGGGCTATGGTCTCTGTGTTGTGATTCAGAACATCCGGCCGGGCATTAAGGACGTTATTTAACGCGGTCTCGTCGCCGTTGAAATCCGGTATAAGCACCTCTACCTTGCAGCCGGGATTAAGCTCGCGGACCTTCAGGATCGTCTCAGCCCAGTGCATTGAGCCGCCGTCGGGCAGGTCGTCACGGTTCACAGATGTGATAACCGCATGAGCAAGCTCCAAATGTCGAACCGCCTCCGCCACATGTGTCGGCTCCATCGGATCCAGATCCATAGGCTTGCCTTTGTTGACCGCGCAGAAACCGCAATGGCGCGTACAGGTATCGCCGCCGAGCATAAAAGTGGCGGTCTTGTCCGTCCAGAACTATTTATGCGGGCTGCCGGTTCTATCGGAATGGGGGGAAGCGAACCTTTTCGTCTGCCGGTAGAGGTTGCCAAGGAAGTGGCCAAGGTTGAAGGAGTTCGCCTCGCTGTCGGCATTGGGCAAAACTCGGTCGATGCCTCGGATAACAATACAGGAAAGCGTTTGATCGACGGTGTGGACTTCCCTCAATACTCAGCGATAGCCGGCCTGCGGCTTATTGAAGGCAGGATCTTTGCTGAGAATAGCGATGAGATCCTGATAGATACCGCCTTCCAGCGACAGAAGGACCTTAAGCTCGGCGATACGATCAACATTTACGATCGCCCTTTTACCGTTGTCGGCACATATGAGCCCGCCTCCGGTGCTCGAATAAAATTGCCGCTGTCAACTATGCAGACCCAGCTCGGCAGCGATGGGAAAATATCATCTATCCTTATCGCATTGGAACCAGGCGTATCTACCGACCAGATCGGGCCGCTGCTCCAAGAGAGATTTCCTGATACACAATTGATAAGAACCGAAGATCTTGAAGAGCTGTATATGGCGGGTTTCCCTGCTTTGAATGTTTTCCTAAATGTCTTCATTGGCATCGCTGCCGTGGTTAGTGCTCTCGTTATATTGCTGACGATGTACACGACAGTAACCGAACGGACCCGGCAGATCGGAATAATGAAATCACTTGGGATGAGCAACCCAGCGATAGGTTTGGTCATTACGAAGGAAGCCCTCTTGATCAGTTTCTTCGGGATCATTGTTGGTGTTCTTCTGACCTTAGCGGCGCGTTACGGATTGAACCTTATAACCACTCTCGAGGTTGAAATCAGTCTGACGGTATTGTTGATCGTACTTGTCGTTGGGCTGATCGGTGGTGCATTGGGTGCTCTTTACCCTGCGCTGCGAGCGGCAAGATTAGACGCGGTGGAAGCCCTAAGCTATGAATGATTACTGCCAAATTCGGCACGGTCCTCTTCAGCAAGTTCTTTTATCTTTTCCATCAAATGATCTGCTATCTCTTTATGCGTACGGATCCTGTCAGGCCGTTCGAAATGATCTGAAAGATCAAGCATTTTCCCAAAGCGAATGCGGATCTTTTCTCCGCCTGTCCAGTTCCCTAGCACCTGCTTCGGTAAATGATTCCCGAGCCCGGCGATGAATACCGGCACCACCTGAGGTCGTGCAGAATAGACGATCTTCCCGATACCCGGCTGAGCTGGGAGAAGCGAATACACGTCATCATCGAGATTCCGTTTTCCTTCAGGGTGAAATCCAATAATATGTCCACTTCCCTCTGAGCAAATGCGTATCACTTCACGAAGAGAGAACTTGTCGAACTCGCGCTTATCAGCCTGTTTCTCTTCTCTAAAGAACGGCGGATACATTGACCACCATCCCATTATAAAATTGACAAACCAACCTGCCGGATTTGTATAGAAGAACTTTGCCCGTACCGGGAAAAAGAGTCTCATCGGACGTTTTGTTCTGCGAAAAAGAACACTCGAAACCGTGTACATATCGAAGAACGAACGATGATTCGCAACCAGAAGCAAGGGACGTTCAGGATCGGTGCTCTCAACATTCTCTATCCCATACACATTCATTAAATTGTAGGTGGCGAGATAGATCCAGAGCGAACCGATGTACCGCTGACAGGCAGTCCAAATCGATTTCCAGGCACCGGAATTCATCGAACGAGTGAGGCTGAATCCGATCCGCTCAGTTGTATTGAGCACCAAAAATTCATTTGGTAATGGCCGAAGTAACTCCTTATTTTTAGGCAGTTCTAGCTTTTGCATCTTGATCAAAAAATCGACGTTCTGAGATCACGCACCAGCGAAAAAGAGATGGTAACATCTGCTACACGAATGAATAAAATCATTCCGTGATAGAAAGCCGTGAAATTAGGGGTTGACAAATTAGCGCCAGTAATGTTTCTCTATTAGCGGCGAGTTCATTAGCCAAATGCAATAATGCAGTCAAACACTTTTCGCAACTTTAGCTTCTATTTCTTTACCTTTCCGGTGAAGCGGCTAAAGTTCGGTCTGTAACCTTTTAACAGAACAATAACGAATCTTGAAAGCCGCGACACGCACATTGTCGCGGCTTTCTTCTTTTACCGGGGTTTATGAATTTAGATCATTGCAGGAGATCGATCGACGATATCGACGTACAATTGCTTGCTTTACTTAATCGACGGGCGGACCTCTCAAAACAGATCGGTCGGTTGAAGCTTGACCTTGGGCTCCCGATCGTTGACCTTGATCGAGAGGACCAGATCATCTCCGCCGTCAGGCGAGACAATCCCGGTGATATCTCGGACGAGGCAGCGGTGCGAATATTTCGCTCGATACTTAACGAATCACGTCTGCTTCAGTTGACCGAGGTGGGAGACACTAACGTCACGGAGGTCTTGTTGTGAGCAAGGTTGCAATACAGGGGATTCGCGGCTCGTATAGCCACGAAGCAAAAGACCTCCTTGTAGACAAAGCCTCCGAGCTGATCGAGTGCGTAGGTTTCGAGTCGGTATTTGATTCTCTACTTAACGGTGATGCAGATCTTGCGGTAATTCCGGTCGAGAACAAGATAATCGGAAAGATCGAGCCTCCTTCGAGCTTGATCCATTTCGGAAAGTTTCGCGTTCTCAACGCTCTGTTCCTGCGGGTCGATCATGTTCTTGTTGGAGTACCTGGTTCGGACCTTAACAACATCAACACGGTTTGTTCGCATATTGCGGCTTTGGAGCAATGCCGACGTTTTCTTACTCATCATTCCGGTTGGACGAGTGTTGCCTGTGCTGACACTGCGCTCAGCATACACGATGTGGTCAAAAGCAAAGATTTTAAAAAAGCCGCCATTGGAAGCCGGAGAGCCGCGGCGATGTACGGAGCAGAAATACTCGCCGAAAACATCTCCGATGACAACGATAACTGGACAAAATTCTATTTGATAAAAACCGAGGAACTACGAAATGCACGATAGCAGAGCACCTGAAAAGATCAAGGACGGAATAATATCTTTGACCAGAACAATGGAACACGACCACTCACCGACGAAGACGGTTTGGGTTCGCGATGTTCCGATCGGTGGTGAGCTTGCTGTTATCATTGCCGGCCCCTGTTCTGTGGAATCCGAGGAACAGATCGTTTCGACCGCACAAGCAGTGAAGCGATTCGGAGCTGCAATTCTTCGGGGTGGAGCGTTCAAGCCCCGAACTTCGCCGCATGATTTCCAAGGTCTTGGCGAAGATGGTTTGATCCTTTTGAAAAAAGCGGGTGATATATGTGGCCTGCCGATCGTTACTGAGGTAATGAGTGAAAGCGATATCGAACTGATCGCTGCGACGGCAGATATGGTCCAGATCGGCGCACGCAATATGCAAAACTTTGCTTTACTCAAAAAAGTTGCAAAGATCGATCGTCCGGTGCTGTTGAAACGGGGCCTCGCAGCAACTGTCAATGAATGGCTACTGGCGGCAGAGTATCTGTTGAACGGCGGCAATGAAAATGTTGTCTTGTGCGAACGCGGTATCAGGACGTTCGACACTTCTCTGCGAAATACTTTGGATATTGCGGCGGTCGCGTTGGCAAAAGAATTAACCCATCTACCGATAATCGTTGACCCGTCTCATGCTACCGGTAAACGCTCTTTGATAGGTGCGTGTGCGCGGGCCGCCATTGCAGTCGGTGCGGACGGCATTGTCGTCGAAGTCCATCCAGAACCCGAAAAGGCTTTTTCAGATGGGCCGCAGTCTGTTACATTCGATGGATTCGCAGAAATGATGTCCGGCCTGGCCCGCCCTTTGAAAGGCCTTTTCACACATTCACAAGCTCAAAGTTTTCCTACGGGTTAGTGATTAAGGCGAACTGACGAGCGATCGGCAGTTCTGGAATTTGCCATATGTTCTTCTGAAATAACAGCCTGGCAAAGTTCACTCGATGACAGCGAGAATATCGCCGGCAGCAACGGTGGAGCCTTCGGCGACGCTAATAGTCTTTACAGTGCCGTTTTTTGGCGACCTCATCTCGTTCTGCATTTTCATTGCCTCAACCACCAAAATGCCGTCGCCTTTTTTTACTTCGTCACCTTCGGCAACTATAACGCGAACGACCTTTCCGGGCATCGCGGTCTTTAGCTCTACAACACCGTCGGCGACGGCTGCCATGCACCCGCCCGCCTGATCGTAGTCGGCCATGCCGCATGTTTGCTCAATCCCACCTATGGTCAAGCCATGACGGTAGCAGCTCTGGAAGCCAAAATCGTCGATCAATTTTTCCAGCGCCATTCAATCGATAGCCTCGCTCAGCAGACCCATGCGCTGCAAAAGCGGCTAGCAACCGCCCATCAAGAGGCTTGGTCAGCAGCAACCAATATGGACTACCGGTACCACAGTGTCCCCAATAAACCAACCGATACAGTCACGCGGTTTGCGAACTGGTACTGGGACCAGCTGCTGGAATTAGTTGTCGATCGGGCCGGAGTGCATCACACCTTTCTGGAAGTGTTGCACCTGCTCAAACCCTCGATAGCGCTGTTTCACCCGGCGATTTTGGCTCAAGTCCTGTGGCATGATTTTCGCAAGCGATGGCAACGGTCAGTACCCCAGCAAGAATCCACCATCTCTACTTTGTAGCGGATAGTAACGGATAGTAGCGGATAGAGGGATAGCCCATTATTGGTTGAATATCAAATTAGCTATGTCAGATTACCGCAGTGTCCAGCAGTGCGGTTAAACCGAATCATTGATGCGACTTAAGGAAAATAAGGATTGGCTTCAGTGACCGTTTCCGGCAGGGGAATGAATTCGGTTTCGCCTGGAACAGCAGCAAAGTGGCCATTGCGCCAGTCCGCTTTAGCTTGGGCAATCCGTTCGGGGCGGCTGGAAACAAAATTCCACCATTTATAGCGAGGCCCTAAGGGTTCCCCACCAATCACCACGCAGCGAGCCGAGGAGGACGACGCAAGCACCACTTCACCGGGTTCAAGAATGGCAAGCCGATATGGCTCCAGTGGTTCACCATCGACACTCAATCCGGGCGTAACTCCATATACAGCTCGTTCTGAATAGTCAGCAGGAATCGTAAACTGAGCATTAGCAGATAGCACAATATCAAGGTAAATAATCGATGAAAATACCTTTACCGGTGACGTGTAGCCTGACATTCGCCCAGCGATTAGCTTAACCGTTACGCCATTCTCTTCCCAAGTAGGCATCGTCTCCGCCGGATAGTGCGTAAACCAGGGAGCGGTTTCTTCATGCTCAGCCGGCAGAGCTACCCAGGTCTGGATGCCGTGAATTGTGGCTTCATTGTGCCGATCTGCGTCGGGCGAGCGTTCAGAGTGGACAATTCCGCTGCCCGCTGTCATCCAGTTCACGGCACCGGGTCGAATTTCCTGCACCGTACCCAAACTATCCCGATGCATCAGCGCTCCCTCAAACAGGTACGTTACTGTGGCCAAATTGATGTGAGGATGCGGTCGCACATCGATTCCTTGGCCAGCGGGCAGATGCGATGGTCCCAACTGATCAAAAAAGATAAACGGACCCACCATCTGGCGATTGGGATAGGGTAAACTGCGGCGGGCAACGAACCCACCCAAGTCTTTAATTTCGGGTTCGATCAGCTGGAGGATAGGCATAGCGTTAAGAACAACTGCTAAGAAGTAATATACACGGGTCGCAGTCATTTCAGACCTATGTGGCTTTGTTGCATTGCAGTTTTCAACAATTGCTCACAATTGCCTTCAGTACGCTTGTGTTTCCCAGAGCTTTGATTTATGCTTTGCTGTACTAGTTCTTCTCGGTCCCGGCAGAAGGCTAGGCTGCCCGCTCAAGGCGACTAACCGGGGCGCTGACCCAGAAGTGCTACCAACACTTAAGGATCAGCTCACCTGACTTCCTGTCACCAGCAGGAAGCAAGGCTGTGTTGATTGTACTGTAAAGTGCAGCTTCCAGCCTCGCTTGATGCAAACAGCAGTCAGGGCATTCTGCCTTGAGCGATTTCTTCAACGAAATCTAATCAAGCGAGGCTAAACCAAAATGACTACTGAGTTTAACGAACTGCTCGACGCAGGTGATTGTGCTGGTGTGCAAATTTGGATTATCGGCACCAGAGAGCAGCTGATCCACCAGATCAACGAGTTCTACGTCAAGCGGATTGCCACCGACCGCAGCCGCTTCACACCCCTGATTCCCGCTCCCTTTGGCCGAGACAAATACATGACGATGTTGATCAGGTAGGAGAAGAAGTCGGGGGTCAGGAGTCAGGGGCAGAGGGGTGTTTCCTCGTTCCTGCGGTGCAGGCGCGGCTGGAATCTTCGACTGCCGGCTTCTGGCTAACGATGATGGCAAAATCGATTGAAATGATCGCGATACGTTCGCGATACGTTGGGGACAAAGTTGGGGACAAAGCATTTGCTGATAGATCGATATACTTGCGCTCTAGATGATTTAGCAAATGCTTTGTCCCTACGGCCCTGCTGGTCAATCAACCAGATTTAACAAATATTCTGACTCCTGACTCCTACATCTATTACGCCGCACTCACCAACGGCATCGGTTGCCCGATTAAATAATCGTAGGCATCCTCTACTTCATGTAGTTGAGTTAGCACCGTGTTATCCAGCAGATTTAGACGACGCTCTTCCGCCTGTTGGTTAATTTCGTGGTCTTCTTTCTGCCGCACCAGTTCATCCAGTTCCGCCTTACGGGATTGAATATCTTCATTCATCCGCTTGACGACTTCTTGCTGATAGGTGTCAAAACATTCCTTGACGGCTTGGTACACCTGGAATGACTGCTCTTGAGCAATTTGGGGCAGTAGCTTGATCAGTTCTGCCTTCATGGTTTCCACTACCTTGCGGCGAGCCATTTCAGCTGAGAAACTGCCCAGGCTCAGACCGGCTAAGGCCATGCCTACAGGTCCCAGAAACACGCCCGTTACAGCATACAGCATCGAGGTCAGCAGCACCGCACCGCTAAAGTTAAGCAGAATTTGCTTCCAGTTAAACACACCCGTACCCGCCATCGCGATCGTCCCCACATCGCCGGTGGTGAGCGCGTACAGACCCACCGCCCACTTGGCCCAGCGAGGCGAGGTATCTTCGGCACTCAGGTTGGCGTTGGGAATCACCTTCTGGCCGGTGAGTTTTTCGGTGATCCGATCAGTGACTTGGGTATAGGATTCGCCATACTGGGTCGCGCTTTTGGCTAAGTCGAGAAAACTGGCATCCAACTGCTGCTGGGCGGTCAGACTCCAGGCGGCAATTTTGTCCAACAAATATTTCTCAAACGCTAGACGCAGAGATGCCTCGAACTCTTGCCGTTTGCCCTTTTGCAAAAAGTCGAAGAACTTTAGCTCTGGCTGATAGCGGCTAAAATCGACTTCAAAGCTAGAGGCTAACTCTGGTAGGTAGGTGCGGAACGAGTTGGAAATAGCGCTTGCCTGCCGCTCACCCACAATCCGAATCTCGTCCTTGAACTGGTCGCGGATGGTGACGAGCTGATCAAATTCGGGCTGCACCGAGCGAATTTTTTGCCGCAGGTCTTGAACGCTTTCGCTCAGCAGGGGAATACGGCGATCGCAAGCTTCATGCACAGTACGGTAGGCTTGGCGAGCCATCAACTTGGCCTGCCGCAATTCAGAAATGGCTCGCTCCTTGGTTAAAAAGTGATTCAGCGCGGTGATGAATTCCGAGAAGCCTGTACCATCCAGTGACTCATGCTTTAATCGTTGCCGCAACGCATTCAGCGAAGAAATTTCAAACACGCGATCGTCATAGCGGTCTTCTCCTTCTACCTGACAGTAAGGTGTCAGATTCGTTCTGAAGACTTGTCGCACCCGTTCTTCTGCTTCATGCAAAGCAGCATAGTCATTTGGATCAATCAAGCGATTCTGGATTTCGTCCCAGTGGTTAATCAAGAAGAATACGGACAAGCCCCGATCTTTAATATAGTTCTCTAGATAGCGCTGTTCGCCTAACGTATACGGTTGCGTAGCGCTGAGCACAAACAGAATCGCATGGCAGTTGTTGATATACCCCAGCGTCAACTGATTGCGCTGTTCGGTGTCGTTCAATCCTGGACTGTCGATGATCTGCACGCCCTTTTCCAGTAGGGTGAGCGGATATTGCACCTCGGCATAGGCCACATCGGGAAAGGCAGAAATTCCTTGCTCTTGCAGCGTTTTGGCCACTTCTGGCGGAATCGTGTACCGTTGCTTGAAGCTGTCAAAATCCAGCAATTCGGGTGCTCGCCCATCTTTGAAATGAACGGTGACCTGCTTGTCTTGCCCATAGATCCGGGTGAAGTGCTGGAAAATCTAGCTGAGGTAATGGCCACTGCCGAAAGCCGAGCTGAGAAAGCCCGCGATTCCCTAGAGAAATCAGTTTAAGCCGGTTTAAGCCGGTTGGTACCTAGCCTGTCCGCAGTTCTTCTTCCAGAATTTGGTGATAGATTTGCGGCAGTAAGTCGGTCATGCTGTTCGGTTCAATCCCATAGCCAAGACTGGTCCAGGTGGGAGATAAAATTGCCAACACCTCCTCTAACTGGCCTTGTCGCAGCAATGCAGCCAGATCCACTCCCCAAGCCTGCGAATCACTGAGCCAGCGATACACGACTTGATCCTGAAATTCTGGTGCAAAACTAAACTGCCGCGAGAACCAAAATCCAGACGGTTGGGGATGATACTTGGCGGCTTGTTCTAGCCAAGTGGTGGTGATGAACTGATAGCGTCCAGCTGCCGTAGTGCAGTTGCCAATATTAGGACCAGCCACAATGGGTATACACAGATCAGGATGGCGGCTGAGGTCGCTGATATGGTCACCACCGTACAGGATCGAGTAGGGACGGGGACTATTGGATTCTGCCGCCGAAATCGTTCGCATTAAGGCTCGGATGTGGGGGTCGCCTCCCTGCATCACCAATGGAGCTGGCTGAAAATCCCAAACCGGATCGGTGGGCGGAGTTGGTTTAGAAAGCAAGAGATGTCCAACCGTGAGGGTGACGCCAATTGCCAGTAGGGTTGGAATCAGGCGCTGATAGGTTGGCTTCGGAGTCTTTAACGGCTGGCTGACCTCAGTTGAGGCTTGGGTTGGAGGATGCGCGTCGAAATTCACTCGTGCAAGGGTAAAACAGAAACTTATGCCACATTAGCAAATAGCGTCTCAAATGGTTGGACTGTGGCATCAGGTTTAGCAATGATTTCCACAATTTTGTTGCGCGCTGCCGGTTGAAACAAGCTCTCAACGCAAACTTGCGCCACTTTGGTGCGTGGAATACTGCCATCAAATAAACTATCTGCTTTTGCCATCACAATTGCATCCGAGTTGTCTTCATTTTTCAAGCCGCCAGGACGCACAATCGTGTAGGTGAGGCCGCTGTTTTGCAGATACTCTTCAGCTCGCTTCTTCCAAACCAAAATCAACCAAAACAGATTTAACGGATGGAAAAGCTGGGAGGTACAGAGAGAAGAAACCATGACGAAATGCTCAAGGCCGTTTGCTTTCGCTGCATCTACCAGATTTTTCGTGCCTTCGTAATCCACCTTGTAGGGGCCGGTTGGGTCAAAGCTAGGGGCCGCTCCAGTGGCCGAGATCAGCACTGTACTATCGCCCATAGCGGCTCGGAGACTGTCTGGCTGCAACACATCTCCCACCACCAAATTGACCCCGGGCGGCAACACCTGGGCAGCTTTTTCTCGATCCCGCACCAAGGCAGACACCGGAATACCCCGTTGGACTAGTTCTTTGACAATCCGTCGTCCGGTTTCGCCTGTAGCTCCTGCAACAAATGCTTTCATCGTGATTTCCCCTGAACTCAAAACGATTTGATCATTTTCATTATTGGGCCACATCGTTCTAAGGCCCACTCTTCAGCTTACATCGCAGACAAAGCGCTCTAATCTGGCTACAGCCGGATCTCCGTGAATCGACCGGCTTCGAGGCAAGCTTCGGTAGACCTTCGATTCGACTTTCCGTAGATTAATCATGGCTAGCTTCACGACAATAAGGCTATGCTGAGCAAGTTGAGCACCATACTGCTATTTACACTCTCACGCTTGGGCACTTATAACTATCGATAGCAGTCTAAGGGTTTCGGCGTATCCATTTCTTCAAATGAGAATGGCTAGAATTAAGTGTTCCTTTTTGGATGTTCGGTTAGGATATCCATAAGGTGAGTCGCTGAGCAACCATTGCAGAAACCATTGCAGGAAATTGCAGGAAAGTCTATTTATGCAGGCAAATTCGGCTGAACAGTACTCCCCTGAAACCACTCCCGCCATTTTGGGCGCGTCTTCTGGTGTGATTGAAAGTGCTGCTTTGGAAGGATATACCCACGACAACATTCACGGCGAGCAGAAACCTTTCTGCTTTCACGGCTCGTTTGCGAGCTGTATGGAAATGTATGCAGATGCTGCAAAGGTAGCTAGCTATTTAGATGCGCATCGGGCTTGGTTCCCTCGCTGTGCCCAACCCATGAGCACCGAATCGATTGGGGAAAACGGCTATGCTTTAACCATTGGTCGCTATGGCTCTTTTGGCTACGAAGTCGAACCCAAAATTGGGTTGCACCTGTTGCCGCAAGACCACGGTGTTTATCGGATCCAGACCATTCCTGTTCCCAATTACCATCCGCCTGGCTATGAGGTTGATTTTCAAGCGGCCCTGCAACTGGTGGAAACTGCACCGGATGCTGCTCTGATCTCAAGTTTTAAACGGGCTAACTTGGTTCAACCTGAGCACATTACCCATGTTGAATGGGAACTAGATCTAAAGGTTGTAATTCAGTTTCCCCGCTTCATTCACGCCTTGCCCAAATCACTAGTGCAAAATACGGGTGATCGGTTGCTGAATCAAATTGTGCGGCAAGTTTCGCGGCGTCTCACCCAAAAGGTTCAGGAAGATTTCCATACCACGACTGGGGCCGCTTTTCCCAAAAAACATCGCCGTTTACACTGGCAGCGAGATCAGGAAACACCCCTAGAGGATACCTAAACGATCTCTAAGAGATACCTAAAGTGATATCTAAAATGACGTTATAACTGACCTGAGCGCCGTTAATCGGTGAAGCTGATGCCAGTAAGATCAAAATAATATTCAAAATAAAGGGTGGAGTGGTCCACCCTCTTTTTGTTGGAAAGTTTGTTGAAAAGCTTGTTGAAAAGCATTAAACTTCCTGCATGAATTTCTGATTCTAAACAGGCGCACCGAGCACCTGAGTCCAGTAGTAGTTCCAATTTTCATTACCGCTGTCGCTGGCCAAGAAGTAGTAGCCAATTCCGATTTCCGTTACATCTGGATTAAGCAAGTTAGCGCGATGCCCGTTGCTATTGATCCAGCCCTGCACCACCTCAGTAGCGGTTTGATAGCCAGCGGCAATATTCTCAGCGACAACAGACCAACCGTAGCCCGTAGCAGTCACTCGTTGAGCAACCGACGAGCCATCAACTCCAGTGTGGCTGACAAAATCCTGGAAAGCCATATTCTCCGAATGGGTTTGGGCAGCCCTACTTAACCGACTATTTAGAGTAACAGGCGCGAGGCCGTTTTGCTGCCGAAAGTTATTTGTTAGGCTAACAATCTGATTAATGATGCTGGCAATAGAAACTGTTGCAGGAGAGGAAATGCTGGTTGTGCTGCCAGTTGGAATGCTTGGAGTCGTTGTCAGGTTGAACCGGTAATTGCTTGCTCCTGATCCTGTTTTGCCGACCTGAACAAAATAGGTTCCAGCGACTGCATTGGGAACGTTGATCAAATTATTATTTCCAGATCGAATTTTAGTTCGCTTGAGAATTTCATTGTTATCTATAATGCCATTCTGGTTCTGATCGCGAATCAGATTAATCTCAACACCACGACCTGTACTTCTAAATCTGAGATTCAAATGCTGTGGACTATTTAGCTTAAAACTAAACAAATCGATTCGGTTACTGGCACTGACTCGGTTGCGGATCGGTTGATTGCTAGAAATCGCTGTTGCTCCACTGAGACTGCGGCCTAGTAAATGATTTGGCATGTTTCTCTATGATTAAGGGCTGGTTAGAGGACGTGTTGTAGTTCTAGTAAGCAAAAGTGACCTTCCAACAGTCATCCTAGAATCTACTGAGATTGACTCAGACATAAAACCGATACGGACAGAGAACAGTATCGAGCACAAAATTTCTCAGGGATAGCTACTTGGCAAGCACTGTAGCTCCAAGGTTTGATCAACACTTGATCGACAGGAATCGCACAGAGCCATATTGATTGCCTTATAGGGCTAGCTTCAACTGCTAGCTGTATTTCGCTAACCAAACATCGTAGTTTCCTTGATTTTGACTGCCGCTAGTTGGGAAGGTTCCCTGGGTTTGGCCACTGACATACAGCGTACCAGAACTGTCAGTAACAATTGCATAAGCTTCATCGTCTTGGGGTGTGCCCAGTTGAGCCGTGCACTCAAGCCGGAACTCCGCTCGGAGTTCGTGTGCTGTCGAATTCACGCATCGATCCCAGCTTGCTTGCTCCGATCGACGCCGGATTAACGAAAGCATTTAACATAGCTCGGGCCGCTCCGAATAATTACTTGAACGTTCAAACTCACACGCAGTTTACGGTCGGGTTATGGCCGCGGTCGGGTAAGTGTATAAATCCTGGATTTCTTATTCGTGCTGACGGGTCGCCGTGGGACGGTACGGAATTTGATAAAGATCCTAAGCCGAACAAAGTTCTTCTTTGCATTGCCGGGATTGCCGGGCAGTACGGTGCAAACTCCGGCGGCGATCCAACCGGAACTTACGGAATGCTGGTTGTTGACGATCTTTCGATAATGGACACGATCATCTGGTTTGAAGCCGAGCACGAAATTCTTCTTGGCGTTGATCTCAACCGCTGGCTCGCAACTGCCGGTGTGCATTCTCATCCGATCATGGGCTACGGCAACGAAGCGGCAGCTTTGAGAACGGCTAGTGACCTGCGGGAGGCGATTACTTTTGTTGCGGTGGATCTGCCAGTGGCGATCGACGTGAGCGACGGACTGCTAATCTCAAAACAAAAGTTCTGCATCGCTCTAACAAAATAGTTCTTCTTAATCCCCTCAAAATCCTGCAAATACAAAAACGGGCGAATATAATTGCCCGTTTCCTCTTGAATTAGTTCGGCAAAACAACGGCAAAACTAAAAGCGGTATTTAATATGTAGATTCGTTCCGTCTTTTCACTTCAAGTATGGTTACAACTAAAAGTTTGTCGGCGATCTGGTAGATGATTCGATAGTCGCCGACGCGAACTCGGTAGAAGTTAGGAAAGCCGGTAAGCTGCAAATATCCGTGCGGTCGAGGATTGGTCGCGAGGCCGTCAATAGTTTTTTGAATTCGCTTCTGCTGGGTACGTGGCAACTTCTTGAATTACCTGCGGGTCAGCGGAGCTAACTTGATCGTGTATGTGCTCATAGGCCAAGTTCAGCCTTTACGTCTTCCCACTTATAGGATTTGCCGGTTCGCCGCATCTCGGCTAATGCACGTTGAGCGGAAAGTCCGTCCTGGATATCTTCCATTTGCTGACGTGTTATTTTCTTTGGCGGATTCTTTCTTACGCGAACGGCGGCGGTTTCAAGGGCCGAGATCAATAGCTCGGCCTGCTCCGCGTCTTCGATTATAAAGCGGCGTGTCTTGCGATTTGGAATGTCAATAATTATTTGTCCCATAACAATCAAATTATAGCATCGGGCGTGTCGAGAATTTATGTTTCCCCGAACGTACACGCCGGATTGTTCTCTCACTGCAAATAAGGTCTCTGGCGATGTCGCTGATCTCTTTGCCCTCGCGAAGCATATCTTCGGCCGCTTTCTAAAAATCGAGTCCGCGAACTCCAAAACTCTGAAAAGCCGATTGGTTCCATTGTCCGAACGTGCCGCTGAAACGCTGGCAGAACTTTGGCAAAACTCAAGGCGGCGTGAATCTGATCTTGTATTTGGCGGGTCACTTTTCAAGAAAGCGTTCAACGGTGCGTGTGTTCAGGCAAAGCTGAAAGATGTTCACTTTCACGATCTCCGGCACACAGCGATAACACGCTGGCTCGAAAAAGGAATCTCACCGGCTCTCGCAATGAAAGCCTCGGGCCATTCACAAATGAAAACGTTCCTTCGATATGTTAATCAGTCCGAAACGTCCGTCGCAGAGTTCGCTCGGGCTATCTCAAAGGCCGCATGATGTGTGCTATCATATTCCTTAAAAATCACGCCAAGTCTCTCCACGATGCTTAAACGTGCGGCCTTTTTCTTCAAATTCGTGGCCTCTTAAATGGCCTCATCGTTTCGGAAATCCCTGCGACGCGTCGTATAGTGTTGCAAGCAACACGCCCGGCGACCATAAATATACGCCGCTTTTACCGGGGTTTGAACAATTCTGCCTCGCCGCGAATCCCACGGCTCATTATTCATACGCGTGGGGTCAGAAGTTCGGATCTTCTAGTTGGCACCACCTTCCGGCACCGTGTTTTGCGGTGCTTGTGATTTTAAATGGCTGTTTATGTTGACAAACTAAGCGACTGGGGCTGGCGGCACGGTCTTTCTTGCCACATGATCGCTGATTCGGTCAGCGAACTGATGGAGTTCGCTGTAATGATCGGTCTCAGGCCCGAATGGTTCCAGCCCAAAAGCTCCCCCCATTTTGACCTTACTCAGGAAGCTCGCGAAGAAGCGGTGCGAAGAGGAGCGGTAGAACTGGAAAGAAGGGAATTTGTCGGCAAACTGCGTGAAATTAGGCGGAGAAGACTGGAACTGCCTTCCATTGCTTCGGATTTACGATCGAATAAAAAAACGGTCTGATAGATCAGACCATTTTTTATTTGCTAAAGTTGCCTTTAAGGCCTTATTAACCAAGATCTTCCATTCTTACAACGATCGCTGCTGCCACATCAGGCCTCTTTGGCCTATCATCGCCTTTTGGAGGTTTAGGCTGCGGTTTCCCCGGTTCGACCTTTGGCGGCTCCTGCTTCGGAGGCCTATCCTGGCCCGGTGGTTTATCGCGCTGCGCAGAAGCCGATAGGCTTAGGCCAGCGACCAATAACATCATAAATATCAATTTCTTTAACACGTTCATCTCAATAATTCCTCTTCCAAAAAACTAACGCATCTGGGGAAGAGGGAAAGTGCGTCGCTTTTAGTCAAGCAATCAGGGTGCCATTGCCGAGATTTTGACGCTACCTAAGCAGTTCTGGTTGTTTTGGTTCCTTCGGGCGAAAAGATTGGCTTACAATTCTTTACGATTTACGTAATTGTTATACGAAATGGTGAATTTTACAAGTTTTTGCACCGGGATGCTGTTAAAATGATTTAACATGGATGCAAATACATCTGGGCAAGAAAGGACCGTAGCCATACTCGTCGCCGCTGCGGCAATAATAACCATCGGTTTCAACTGGCTTGCAACCACAGGCAGGGTTGGCGGAGTTACGCCTGCGGAGATCTCCGACAAATACCAAACCCTCGTTACGCCGGCCGGTTATGCGTTCTCCATCTGGAGCCTGATCTATCTGGGGATCATTGCATTCAGCATCTATCAGTTTGGTTCGAACATCAACGAACGTGTCCGTTCGATTCGATGGCTGTTTATTGCTAGCTGTCTTTTAAATTGTGGCTGGATCTACTTTTGGCACCACGATCAGATCGCGGTGTGTCTTGTCCTGATCGCGACCCTTGCCGTTTGCTTATTTCTCATTGCCCTCAGACTCCGCGAAACCGATAACCTGAAGGAGTTCTGGTTTGCGAAAGCTCCATTCAGCATTTATTTCGGTTGGGTCACCGCAGCGACCCTCGTCAACTTCGCCATATTGCTTGTAAGTCGCCAGATCGAGGTCGGGATTTGGTTGTCGGTTGCATTGATCGCTATCGCCGGTGCATTTGGCCTGATAATTCGCGTCAGCCTACGCAATTATATCTATCCGCTTGCGATCGCCTGGGCCGTAACAGCCATTGCCGTAAAACAAAGCGGTGAAACCGCGATCGTGGTTACTGCGGCGATCGTGGTGGTCGCATGCCTTATTGCTGCTTTAAGTTTTGTCGTGGGTCTTCCGTCATCTTCGGATCAAAATCAACGAGCATCAAGCTGATCATATTACTATCTTTTAAAACGTATGAAAGAGGGAAAGCTCTGCATCTCTATTTGTGCTAATTCAGCCGAGGAACTGCACGAGAAGATCCGGCGAGCAGACATTCTTGCCGACGTGGTCGAAGTTCGGTTTGATTGCCTGAGGCCTGATGAGGTTACGCATGCCCTGAGATCTCTTCCGAGTATCCCAGGCCGTTACCTGATAACCTATCGGCCGAGCGAGGAAGGCGGGAAACGCGCTCTTTCAAAGTCAGAACGGATAAAGTTTTGGACATTGGCCGGTCAAATTTTGGAAGGAACTGATGTACTTGTCGATCTAGAGTTCGATCTCAATTCTGCCTTTGGATTCCCGTCTGATCGAATTATTAGATCCGAACATTATTTTCAGGGTTTGCCGGAGCAAGCTCTGATCCGCAATGAGGCTCTCACAGATCCGTCGGCAGCGATCTTGAAGGTTTTCTGCCAGGTCAATACGGTCGATTACAGTTTTATAAACGGTCGAAAAGTTGTGGATCGGGGACGAATAACCACAATTGAACTAGAACCGTTGGTGGAAGAACACAATAAATTAGCAGCTCAACTGATCCATAGTTGATCCACCTAAAGTTAATCCACCTAAAGTTAATCCACCTACAGCGTTCATAAATAGGTTGTGAACAAGGGGGTGTGGGGGCTTCGGCAGGGGTGGACCTGCACCCCGTTCAAACTCAAGAAAGGATGGCTGTAAAGTTAATCCATCTAACGCTTAGGTTTGGCAACTCTAGAAAATAGGGAATTGGACTTGGGTCGGACCGGAACTTTTTTATTACACAGCAATGCCCATGTGACAGCATCCACGATGCCGTCGTCTCGCAAATGGTGCTGACGCTGAAACGCAAGCACAGCGGCCTTCGTTTCTGCGTCATACATGCCGTTCCGCTGCACCCGATAGCCATTCACCTGCAGCAGGCCCTGTAGCTCATAAACATCTGCTCCTGCATAGCCTTGACGCAGGGTTCGTGCTCCAGGCTTAACTGTTGCCATCAGGGTGCTCCAGGTCTCAGGTCCCACTACTCCATCAATCCGCAACCTATGCCGTCGTTGGAAGGTTTTAACGGCTACTTCGGTACGCCAACCAAAATCGCCATCCACTCGTAGGCTGAAGCCATGGGCGTTGAGCAGTTCTTGCATCCGCGCCACGTTGGGTCCCACATCCCAGGGATAAAGAACGGGTGGGGCAGAAGGAGCACCACTGGACTGGTGAGGTAAATCGGAGAGATGGCTGTCCATAATCGGCAGAGGAGCACCACAATACTGCTTCTTTTAGCATAATCCTAAGCAGTCAACCGCTAAGCAAAGCACTTCTTCTGTCTTTTGCCAATTACCTTTTGCCAATCGTCTTTTGTCAATCAGGGTACTTCCTAGAACCCGTTACCCCTTGCCTGAAACCCATAGTGCGGACATCTGGTTCGCTGATAGGCGAGATGCCTACCCTGTGTTTGATGCTAATTTGACTTATCTACTCAGATTCTCAAACTGAGACTAGCTTTTGCTTCAACCAAATGTCTTCTCTGGCGTGCAAATAGCGCGGATCAGGATGGATGGTGATAGCCCGCTCATAGGATTCCAACGCGTTGCCGTAGGCCATCATTTCAGCCAGCAGCAGTCCTCGGTTAAACCAGGCTTGGTGGTAGTCAGGCCGCAGGGCTACGGCTTTATCATAGGAGGCCAAAGCCTCGGCATAGCGCTTCAGGCCGCACAGAGCGTTACCACGATTATTCCAAGCAGAACAATAGGTAGGGTCGAGAGCAATGGCTTGATCAAAGGCTGCTACTGCATCGGCAAATTGCTCTGCTTCACAAAGGCTGCACCCTTTACCATGCCAAAAGTCTGAAGAATTCGGATCGTGATCGAGAGCCATCATTGTATTAATCCTCGGTAATCGATGAAATTGGTTGGTACAACTCCATTGTGAATTGCTTCAAACTAAAGCAGGGGGCGGATTTTCACCCCATGAAAGTTCGGTTGAATACCGGGAAGAAATTTAGATGGAAACTAGTTGAATATAGAGTATATAAAATCACCATGCTGTAGGACAATCACAAGCAAAAAAACGATCCCCGTAGGAATCGTCTAACACAAGTCTCTTGAACTGAAGAATTTGCTGAAGTATCTGCTGAAGTATCTGCTGAAACTATCACTCAGCTTGCCTTTTCCACGTTTTGCTCAGGCTCCAGCGTTGTGCTAGCTGTGCCACCGCCCAAAATGCCAAATCCTTTTTCAGTGAAATACTTGTTGAGCAGTGTACTGACAAGAGAGAGCACAATGGGACCAAGCAAAATCGCCACAATACCTCGGACCGCAAATCCGGGCACCAAAACTGAAGCCAGCCAGAAGCAGATTCCGTTGACGACCAGAGAAAACAAACCCAGCGTCAGGATAGTGATAGGGAGCGACAAGAAAGCCAAAACGGGTCTAATCAACCCATTCACCAAGCCGATCGAAACGCCCGCCAGCATAGCCGCCACAAATGAATTAATGTCAACACCTGGAACAATCAGATCGACAATCAGAAGGCTTAGAGCCGTCACCAAAATTGTTAAAAAATATCCGAGCATTGTAATCTCCTTTACTGAATTGAATACTGAATTGAAGCACGGACCGAAACCATCAGGTTGTGAATTTGACCAAATGATCGGATCAGAGCAAGCCGTTTATATCCAGTTCCAAGTTCTTTCGATAGTGTGTGTAGCTGCTTAGCAGATGATTGGGCGTTTTGCCTACTAATCTATCAATTGGTTTATCCGAGTCGTTAGTTGGCCTATCGATAGTCTTGACTACAGATCCAACTACTGCTCTAACCACAGATCTAATTATTATTTGATCTACTCATTCAGCTACCGATTGCTCTGTTTACAATCTATGCCACTAATCTATTTGATTTAGTAAAAAATTACCAGAAAAATTTAGGATTGAGTGTTTACGCCAACTGTAGAGGCATGGTACTTTAATTTTGACAAAGGCAATTGGTACGAGTACTTTTGTACGAACTTGACGAAAGTTTGTGCAACGTTTTAGCACTGGCTGCCTTTAAGGTGAGTTGATAGATTTGGTTCTGTGTCGATCGATTTGTATCGATCTGTATCAATAGCTTGGTGTAGGTAAAAACGGTTTTTCCGGTCTGCTGGAGGCTCAACAAGCGAGTAGTTGAGCAGCTATCAAGCTCTAGCGTTTTGGAAGTTAAAGCGCTCTCTCGGCAGTTTTTTCGGTTACTTTGCTTGCTATCGATCCAAAAGCTCGTCAGAGTTTTTGAATTTCAAGACCCTGAGGGGATTTCTGGATAGGCTTTTAGTTGAACGGCTGTAGAAATATCAGCAAGATTGTTGAGAAATGAACGATTAGTAGGTAAAAGTGGTTAATAGGTGAATAGCTAGGTGATTCATATGAAATTTACACGAATTCTACTCGGTATTCTCTTGCCACCCGTTGGGGTTTATTTGACCTTTGGATTCGGCACCACATTGCTGATCAATATTCTGTTAACCCTACTGGGTTGGCTGCCTGGTAGCATTCACGCGCTATGGGCGATTCTGAAGCACGAAGAGCAAGCCAATCAAGCTTCTGGCTGATCTGGAGCTTCATCGGAGCAGGCCATTCCGGGCTTGCTCGCGCAGTCCTCAACCAATGAAAAAAGCTGCCCTAGGGCAGCCGATAGAATTATTGCGCTAGTTCAAGCAGGCGTTAGGTGTCCGATCAGCAAAGCCTGCTGAGGTTCCTTCAGCGTCAGCCTAATTTCTGGCCGTTTGCCACAGGTCTTTCAGAGATTGCTTGATCTTTTGCTCCTTCTGAGCAATGCTAGCGCCTGTTTCGCCCATTTTGATTTGCAGCTCAGATTGCTTCTGCTCTACCCAGCTTGTTCCGCGTTCTGCATCTTGGGCTTTGGTGTTTTCGTACCAAACCTTGGCCTTAGCCATGTCCTGCTGAAACTCTTGCTTAAATGTTTCGTAGCGTACACCATAGCGGCCTGTCAGTTTTGCATCCAGCATCGCCAGCTTTTGTTTCACTGAAGCACTGACAGAGGCATAGGTTTCACTCTCCTGAATCGTCCGCAACAGCCGCTCGGCCAGTGTTTTTAGTGAATCAGCAAAGGAACCGACTTGATGTTGGGTGGTTTCTTCGTTTGCAACTGCAGTCGGTACAATCGGCGCTTCGTTCATCTGAGCTGCTGACTCAACGATTTCAACGACTGGTTCAGCAACTGGTTCAACAACTGGTTCAACAACTGGCTCAACAGATTGAGCAAAGCTTACAGGGGTCGTCTTCAGGCTCGGCTCTACCGAGAGTGGTTCCATTGTGGCTTCTAGGCTGGGCGATACCTGATTGATTGACGGCTGAACCTCTACAACCACGTCGGCGGCATTTGCTTCCGGCGTTGCTACCAGGTTCTCGTCATCATCATCGATTTTTACTTCTACCGGTGCAGAAACTGGCTGCATCGTCTCGTTTTGCTCAGCTTGGTGCTTTTCTTTCAAATTGCTAATTACAGTGCCGGTTGATTCTTTAGCAGCCGAGGCTAAGCAACTCCAGGCTAACCACAACACCATTGCTGGCGTCTATAGCTCGCTGACTGACTCTGGCTATCTGACGGCGCAACGTGGCAAGGGTACCTTTGTGGCCGATACACTCTGTGTGCAAAACCTGATTAAAAATAACCAACATTATGTGCTGCTGCGGCAAGCGTTTACTGCCGCTCAAGAAATCAACGTATCGCCTGCTGAATTTGCGGGGGCGGCCTATGCTCAGGCGGTGCTGATTTCCAGTTCTCAGTCTAATTCGCTGCAATTAGTGTTTGTTGAAGAGCAATCTCCCTCTGGGCTTGAGCTTTATCAGATGGTTCAAGCCGAGGTAGGTTTACCCATTGCCTTTGCTGGCTGGGCTGATGTCATTGCCCAACAGCCTGAAGTGATGAGTCAATTACGCTCAGCCGATCTGGTGATTACAACCACCACCTACGCGGCGTCAATGACTCAGATGAGCGGGTTGGGTCAGCCTCAGGAAATTGTGGCCTTAGCAGTCCGTCCCAGTGTTGAATTGCTTACTCAAGCTTCGTCCTTACCCCAGGATGCTCAACTGCTGATCATCGGTTGTGATCAGGCTGAAGCTAAGCGGCTCAAGCACATGCTACAAGAAGCGGGCATTGCTCATATTCAGATACAAACGGCGGACCTTGAACAGAGCCAGCGACATCCCAAACAGCTAGACCAGTTTGATGCCCTTTGTTGTTCTCCAGCAGTTCAGTTGCAACTCCAAACGACAAAGAGGAAGATGACAAAAAGGATACGTCATCCCCATCTAAGTGTATTCAGTTTCAGGGTTGATCCAACTCATCTACTGGTTTTGAAAGCTAGGCTTAACTCAATTCGGTCGAATTGACCGATGACTTGAGGTTTGCAGTCAGCAGTTCTACGAGTGATCGCTCATTTAGATTGAAGACTCGGTAGCGTTGTCTACAGCAAAAACTGGTGGGATTCCTTGCTGGATTGCTCAATGGTCCGTCATAATCCAATTTCAGAGGTTTGCTCAGTAATAGCAGCAATCATAATATTGGAGATTTCATCTCTACTGGTGAATGGAAACAAAAGTTCCCATTCAAATTTACTATCGTATAATTTTTTACTCTTGCCTTACACACCCTTCTTTCTACGCTCCATAGCAAATTAGACAACAGCCATCAAAAAAATTGAAACCAGTTGACTAATATTAAAATACCAATATACTAGTATTAGATAGATCACTTGTAATGAAGTCCAAAGAAGCTGCGCCTATTGTAAGTGAAACCAATCATTTGCAATGTAGTTCTTCAAGCGGTTTCTAAAATTGAACTCCATTGAGGTCATCCAATGCAAAATTCAACTTGTCCATTAGTTGTAGTAGGCGGTACTTTAGGTCCAAGAGGAAGTAGTAGTGAAGAAGCTCTAAACTTTGCTAGCAAGCATTTCCTTCAGGAGTCGATCGTAAAGATTGAACTTTACGATACCTTCGAAGCATTGAAAGAAGCTCTTTTGAAATATGAGGTTCAAGTGGCAGTAGTACCGCATGCCTATGAAAAAATAAACTATTTCTACATGAATCCATACATAAGAATGATTGATGTCTTCAAGTTTCCAACTCCTGTCTATGGGCTAGCAAAGAAAAAGGGCGCTGAATTCTCGCTCAAACAAGCTAGGATTGTTACACATCCTGCACCTTTCCCTTTACTACCAAGGCTTTTACCTAAATACAACTGTGATGAACTAGACGTTAATTTTGTTAGCTCTACTAGTGCAGCAGCTTTGATGGTGAAAACAGGTTTAGCTGATCTAGCTCTTACTAACGAAAACGCCGTTAAAGAATACGGGTTGGAGTTTGTGTCAATCTACGGACCAATTGCTATGAGTTGGACTATTTTTGAGCGAAAGAACTAATAAATCTATGTCAATTTTTTTTCCTACTCCGCGAAAAGAAGAGTTAAGTCCTGGTGTGAACTCGTTGATTTTCGACTGTGGAAGCACAACTGTTTTAGTCTCCTCAATTGCTCCTGGAGCTAAACTAGATTCGCATCAACATCAGCAATGTCAAATTGGAATGTCTCTTAATGGCCAGTTTGAAATTGATATTGCTGGACAAAGAAAACTTCTAAAACCTCTTCAAGATGCATATATTGCTGGTTCAAATGTCCTACATGGTGCTATTAATCTTTCAAATCAGGAAGTCTTAGGACTAGACATAAAATGCTTTCATTCTAAAGTAGATGGAAGTAAGTTTCTTGAACTATGCGATGAGAAAGACTTGAAAACTGGAATTTCTTTTTCATTCTTCAACGGACTTTGGTTTGAAATAATGATTGCCAAAATTCCACCAGGAGGGGTAATGCATAAACATCATCATAGACAAACACAAATTGGTGTAGCTTGTCGAGGAAAATACATAATGTCTGTGGGTGGAGAGGAAGAGGAGTTTGAATTTGGCAAGGTTTATTATTCTCCTCCCAATGTTCCTCATGGAGCATACAATCCCTTTTCGCAAGAAGCTCTTTCAGTCAATATCTTCTTTCCACCTCGTTATCATAGGTTTTCCTAACACCAATTGCTTAAAAGGTTAAAATGGACTTATTTTTGACTAACAAAGTTGCTTTAGTTACAGGTGCAAGTGCCGGTATTGGTAAAGCTGTAGCCCAAGAATTAGCAAGGGAAGGCTGCCGTCTAGTTCTCTGTGCTCGTAACCAAAAACCACTTGAAGAAGTATCTCAGCTTATCTCGACGAAATTTCATAATAGTGAAGTAATTACGGTTTGTGCCGATGCCCAAAATGGGCAGGACTCCTTTAGGATTGTAGAGGGGGCTCTTAGAAGATTTGGCGAAATTAATATACTAATCAATAATACGGAAGGATCTCCTTTTTATTTAGCTGATCCAGAAAATATTTCAGAAGATGAGTGGCATAATATCCTGACAGGAAAACTGCTTGGTTATATCAGAATGACCAACCTTGTCTTACCTATAATGAAGAAAAAAAATTGGGGAAGAATTATCAATTTAGTTGGTTTATCAGGGAAAGAACCTTCTGTAGAACTCTTAAAGACAGGCGTCGTCAATGCTGGTTTGATGAACTTTACAAAAGCCGTCGCAAAGTACTCCGCCGAATACAACATTTTGATTAATTCCATTAACCCAGGATTTATTGAAACATCTAGGTTTAAGCAATTTGTTGAAATTCAAGCTGAGCAGTTGAAGGAGCCATCAAGTATAGTCGAGAAAAAGCTTGCAAACAAAATTCCTGCACGTCGTCCTGGTTGTGCAAGTGAAGTGGCTAGTCTAATAGCGTTCCTTGCTTCAGAGCGAGCGAGCTATATTACCGGTACAACAATTCCAGTCGATGGTGGGCTATCGACCTCTGTATTTTAACGAAATCTACCAGAGAAAATAATGATGTTGATGGATTTTTCAGAGACAGAAAAATTTAAAAATCACAATGAGTTAGTAGGAGCGACGAACTCTATCTTTTCAGATCCTGACGGCAGTCGTCTTAATATCCGGGAAAAGCTTTGGCTCCTAACTAATTCATTGCCTTCCCCTATACACAGCCTAATCCAGTCGTATTTAGATTGGCTAACAGGAAAGCCTTGTCAAAAACCTTTATGGAGTAGTAATCCATGCTTAGAGCTTTTTTTTGGTATTTTAGAACTTTTTCTAGGTATAACTCTTTGGTTATTTGTAAGCTTTTATGAGCGTGGTTTATTTCTAATGCCACTCTCCTGGTTTCTAACTGTCGCGAGCTATGCGCAATTCCGTGAAATAGCTCATCATTGTGCTCATAACCGCTTTAGTCAGCAGAAGAAAGTGAATTACTGGATAGGAACTTTGATTACATCTGTAATTCAGATTACAGAGTTCAATTTATTTAGGGATTACCACAATACTCAACACCACCATCCTGAGAAACTGGCAACAATGGAACATGATCCTGCAAACAAACCTTATCTGGTATACACCCTTCAGTTCAAGCTTGGAATGGAAAAAGAAGCATATTGGAGCCGACTTTGGCTAACTATGGCTTCGCCGAAATTTCACATTCAAACTCTGCTTGAGCGCCTAAAAGGCAGTTTAATGGAATCTTCCCATATTTAGTCTCAGTTTACAAGAAGTGTCAGATTAAGTCTTGACTATTACATTAATTCGTGGGATTCTTGGTTCAGCGAGCCAACTTGTCTGTACCAGTTTCCTGATTCAGATAGAGGTCGTTCTCTCCCCAAGCGTTAATTCCGGTATGCCCTACCGTACTCAATCCCTTCTTTAAGATATTGATAGCTGCATTGTGATCTCGGTCTTGCACATGTCTGCATTGAAGACAAATATGCGTCCGAGTCGAGAGCGACTTCTTCACAACTGCGCCACAGTTTGAGCAGTTTTGGCTGGTATAGTGCGGCTTAACCGCAACGGTTGCCACGCCAAACACTTTGCCAAAATACTCAATCCAGCGACGGAACTCGCCCCAAGCTGCATCCGAAATGGACTTAGCCAGATGCCGATTCTTGACCATATTGCGAATCTGCAAGTCTTCCAACACCACGAGGTCTGCCGACTTCACCACGCACCTTGCTGTCTTCACAGCAAAGTCTCTACGCTGGCGTTGCACTTTCAGATGCGCCCTACCCAACTGTTTTACTGCTTTCCTCCTGTTTTTAGACCGTTTTTGTTTTTTGCTGACTTTGCGCTGCATCCGTTTGAGGCGCTTTTCCGACTTCCGCAAGTGGCGCGGATTCTCAACGGTACTGCCATCAGAATCAGTCAAAAAGTAGTTCAGTCCGACATCCAAACCCACTGTCCGTTTGGTGGGTTCCTGCTGCTCAGAACGCTCTACGTCCAAGACAAACTGGACATAGTAGCCATCAGAGCGCCGTACCACCCGTACCCTGTTTATCTGTGCAACCTGATAAAAGTTGAGGTCACGGGTTCCCTTAAGCTTGAAACTGCCAGCCTTAAACCCGTCCGTGAAACTGATTCGCTGACGGTCACTGGAAAGCTTCCAACCTGTGGTTTTGTACTCGACACTGGCGCGGGTCTGGTACTTCTTAAACTTGGGATACCCCTTCTTTCCGGGCATAGGCTTCTTACAGTTGTCAAAGAATCTATATCCCAGGGCTAAAGCACCTGGGCTTTACGCTCAACCTTGTAACGATCGGTTAACGGGTGGTCGAGGCAAAGACGTGCTGAGGGGAGGCGCAGATGCCGACATCTTTGTGATCAACTCGTTCAGAGGCGCAGATAAGATTCTGGACTATAAAGACGGCACAGATAAGTTCTCATTGGATGGCGTTCGGTTTGGCAGTCTCAGCTTTACTCAACGGAACAACAATGTCTTAATTAGCCAGGGTAACAAAGTCCTGGTTGAACTCATTTAACTATGCTCACCTACTTAGACGAATTTAGAGATTAAACTTTTTCCACTTTTCAGTTACGCGCCAGTTTGGAGGTGCTTGCTCATGCCTAAGTTGCGAATCCTGAAGCCAATCCTGAAGCCGTTAAGCTGTGCCTTAACGATCGCCCTAGTCACAACGACGATGCCGCCCGTGGCTGCCCAAACTAATTCCTACCATATCAACTGCCAAACGATGATTTCTCTAAGCCAGGGAGCCAGGTTAACCTACCGAATTTCAGGTAGCCTGCCAGAGACCACTGCGGCGGAAACACCTCAAAACCCGATTGGAACATCTATGACGCTAACGGTACAGTGGCGAGATCAGAATGGTCGTGTTCAAACGTTGCTCAATGGGTCTTTGCTGAGGAATTACGAGCAGTTGGCTCCCGATGCTGACTATTCTCAATTACCCTTTGAAGGAACGTTTCGCGGTCAGCCCAACAATGGCGATCGCCTATACGGAACACCCGCTTCAGTACATGGACTCTACGTCAGTTTGCGTTCCACTAGCAGACAGGCCCAGCAGATGCAGATTGTCCACTACGTGCGCCCTAATGAGTACGTGCGCTCAACGATAGGCACTTGCCAGACTGAGAATGACGATCTCGATGCAGCGATTGACGAGCAGTTGGCAGTGTTACAAGAACAACTTCAAGCTGGAGACTGGGCTGCTGCCGATCGAGAAACCCGGCGATTGCTTGCCCCAGAGTCGGCCTTACTGCCACCGTTTGATCCAGCATTGGTGCAGCCAGAGCTGATTCGTGCCGTTGATCAGATGTGGCTAACGGCCAGCAACAGACGATTTGGACTCAGTGTTCAGTTGCGTTTTTGGCAAGAAGCACTGGCCGCTCACCCTAATAATAGGGAAGCAGCTGTCAATGTCTTTCGCGATCGCGTAGGTTGGAAACTCGCTTCTCCCCGCACTGGGGTCGACTTCATCAGCAGTGACTGGCTGAATGAATCAGAGCTGACCTACTCCTTACAGGCCCCAGAGGGACATTTGCCCTGGGCTGGTGTGTCGGATGAGGTGGTGCGATCGGTTGCTGTTCCACCGCCAGAGGTTCATTGTGGCAGTTGCACTGTCGATGCCATGCAGCTACGAAACGAACGCTTCTATACCTACATTCCTCAATTGATGGAACGGGTGGAGTCGTCCTTAAGCTTACCAACATACTAAACTTCAAGATCGTTCCAGATGCTGCGCCAGAGGATAACTGTTGAGCAGCAGATCGGGTTACTCAAGTTTTTGACTGCATGATAGCGGACGGAAGAAAGCTTCGTGCGATCGCAGTTTTTGTTTCAGATTCAACGGCTAACGATATGATACGTGAAGAAGTGATAGCAAAGGTTGCGCGAGCAGCATGGGATGCATGGAGCAAATAGGCACAGAACAGTACTTTAATCTGTTTCGGGTTGAATTCCCCGCCCCTTGGGGCGTTCGTATTTGATCACGTGAACCTGAATACCCCACTGCAAGCAGCGAGGTGAGTTTATTTCGTCTGGCATCGTCTCGGTCAATGCTTATGCCCTAGTAAACGGGCTGACTTATCCATTGTTGTTCAAAGTCTTTAAGCCTCGTCATCGACTGGCATGGCTACCAGCAAGGACTATCGCATCGTCAAAGCGAGCAACGCTGGATTCGCGAAATCCTCTTCGGCAAATCTCGTAAGGTGCGGTTGTTCCAAATTACCAAAGGGGAAATTCCAGACCCTTATGGCAGTAGTTGGTATATCATGAGCAACCTCAGAGGTAAGGTGCAGCGAGAACTAGCTGGTCTATACAGTCTACGAAATTGGGTTGAGTATGGTTTCAAGCAAGTCAAAAATGAGTTAGGGTGGGCAGATTTCCGCCTGGAAGAGTGCGCTCAACAACTTACGTTTGGTCATCCAGCCTTACATCTTCTATTGTTTGCTTGTCCCTTGGTTAGAGGCATTTTCGATTCCAGGATTGAAGCGTGGTTTCTTCCGATTAAGGATACACGTGAATTGTTTTCGAGGTTCTCCAAAGCTTTCTCAGACCATTGCAGCCTAATAATCAAGGAAATTTTTCTACTGCTAGATTAACAAAAGAAGGATTAGCTGTGTTTTCCATCCCTGCGTTAGAAGCTGGATTTGAGCAACTGACGCACAAGATGAATCAGTTTGTTTGTCCACTGGTACATCGGTTGAATCGACCACTCATTTTCTCATCTGCTTAGAGTGATAAAAGAGGGTTATGCTGGGTGTTCAGCCTACAGAATTAATGCAAAAGTTGCTGCTTACCGTTGAACAAGCATTTACGCTCACAGGTCGTGGTGTCATTGTTGCACCTGAAATTCCTGTTGACCAGGCTCCAGCAACACTACCAAGCTCAGTGACGCTCAAACGACCTGATGGTACAACTGTCACTACCAAGGCTGCTTTTCATATTGCACATATTCAAACTCGATCCGTTGAACACACTTTAGAAATCCTCAGAAACCCATGTTACACCTGCCTATTAAAGGATATTGATGAAGCTGCTGTTCCGGTTGGAACAGAAATATGGATTGACATAATATAAAACGCTAAGAGTACAAGGAATAGCTCTCAACAGACAAAGCGTTATGTTTCAAGCAACCGAACATTTTCACATTGTCAGAAACAGCGAGATTTTGAGCTAATTGATCCACGAGTTCGGTAAGCATGAAATTAGATTTGCTTGATGAGTACTTATGCTTGCTGAAAATCTAATTGCTCAGGAGCTGGCTCCGCACACATCTCTCGTACTTGTGGATGGGGGCGATGGACTTGAACCGGGAAGTTCCAGAGGCAATCTTTTGTACTTCATTAGCCTGGAAAAGGCTGTAAATCCTCAATTTACTTTTCAATAGCTGTCGTTCCTTTTTCTGAGAGCCTGCTGCGGAAAGACCGCGTCTAGAGTAACCTTGGTGCAGTTGATTCGCTGTTTCCGTGCGGCAAGCAGAATGAGGGGTGATTTCATCAAGTCAGGAGTGCTGAATTAACGATACGAGGAAGTAATATGTATAAAATCAAACTCAAATTCTAATTGCTTCTAATTGTTTTGCACACAAATGCGATTGTTTGATGGTTTTTTAAAACTTCAATGTATTTCTTTTTACAGCTTAACTGGGCACGTAAAGCGATAATTATTTTATGTATCAACTTTATCGGTTTACTGAGTGTCCGCCTTGTCCTGCTTCGCACTTTAGTGAAAATCATCTCATCTTTATGGTTTAAGGGTTGATCTTTAACGAATAGGGGATCATTTGGTTAACCCATCTGATAGGCTTATTTATAGATAGAAAAGTAACTGCTCAAAACTGACCGATCGAAAACCGATCGAGACTTCAATCCCGGCCACTGGGGATGCACTACTCAACGATGATTCAACCTATCCTTGCAACTTAATTCTGTCAATAACTGGGTGAATTAGGGGCGTCTTGGTAATCTATAAATTGTGGTTTGGTTTCTCCAATCTTTTCTACTTTGCTTGTTTCCTGCTTTGCTTACGATCTGTTTAGGCTAATTGCCTAGATAGTTTGGCCAACCCATTCTGCCCGGTAATGCTAAAAGTTGCTGATTCCCTGCTTAAAAAGATTCTAAATGCATTTCTCGTAGGGAACTTAAAGATAAACTTTAGGTCTTCTAATGTGTTGTAACTTTTCTTCAAGCATTCTCGCTTTGCTAGAGTTTGTTTGTCAAGAATAGTGAAGCAAAGTTCTTGATTTCATTCTTAACTCTAGGAAGCTTGATTCCTGCTTCTATCAACAGGGTGCACTACTGACTCACTATACTTGCTAGGCCACTACTGAATTTCAAAGCAGAGGTTAGCTTGATAGCAGTTTTCAAACGGGATCGAGTCGTGTGCATACGGAGTACTCAATGAATACAATTCCTAAGGTGACTTACAGACCTGTACAAAAATTGCATCCACTCAGTTTGTTAGCTCAATTTATTAGCCGTGCATCTGACGGTTGTTTGCAGATTACCAGTGGCGGCAGTTCCTGGTTTATCTATTTAGAACAAGGCAAGCTCGTTTATGCTTCCGATTTGCTGGATCCGTTTGGACGCTTGGATCGCCATCTGCGACGGATGAGTTTACAAGCCCCCAGTTTGGTAAGCGCGGTACGAGTTCAGGTGCGTCTGATGTTTGAGACTCTCACGACTGAACAGCCTACCCCAAACAACGATTACCGTGCAATTTGTTGGTTGGTGGAACAGCAGCATCTCACCCCTGAGCAAGCCGCCGCTCTGATTGAAACCATGGCCCGCGAAGTGATTGAAGCATTTTTGCCAGTCCAGTCGGGCAGTTACGAATTTGTGGAAGAGGATCTGTTAGCCGAATTTCCCAAGTTTTGCCAACTCGATCTGCGGGCGCTAGTAGAGGAGTGTCAATCCCAGATTCGGCGGCGGCAAGCTTCGGTGGCTATTCCGATTTCAGAGCGACCTCTATCCGACCGTCTGAATCTGACAGCCAATATGGCGGCAAACATGACACCATTGCCTAAGCCATTTCAGCAGCCAGCGGAAACAAACTCCATCGAGTTGCCTGCTGCCCCGGCTCCAACGAATCAGGCTCCATCTCCGCAACCATCCCACTCCGTTTCAACATCTCACGCTAAAACCTACACGATTGCTTGCATTGATGATAGCCCCACAGTTCTACAAGCCATTAACTCCTTTTTAGATGACAAGAGCTTTTCGGTGGTGTTGATTAGCGATCCGGTCAAGGCATTGATGCAAATTATCCGCAGCAAGCCCGATTTGATTCTGCTGGATGTGACCATGCCCAACCTGGATGGCTATGAATTGTGCTCCCTTCTGCGTAAACATCCCAGCTTTAGAGGTACGCCAATCATCATGGTCACTGGCAATACGGGCTTTATCGATCGAGCCAAGGCTAGGTTGGTTGGGGCTTCAGGTTATCTCACCAAGCCGTTCACTCAGTCTGATTTGATCAAGATGGTCTTTAAGCACTTGAGTTAGGTTGCTGGTTTGAGTCTACTTTCACGTTGTCGCCTACTATTAGCAGAACGAAGCTAGACCAGAAATGTTAGCACAATGGCGCTAATGGAACACCAATTGCGGTGACTATAAAGGTGACTACAAAATCAATGTGTTCATTTACCAAGTGCGAAAAGGACAATAGAGATTCATGGGAACTGTTCTGATTGTTGAAGACACACCTTCGGAAATGGAACTGATGAGCTACTATCTGCGTGAGGGTGGATATGTAGTGATTAGCGCTGGAACAGGAAAAGAGGCAATCAATAAAGCAATTGCCCAAAAACCAGATGTGATTTTGACCGATGTGGTTATGCCTGGGATGAGTGGCTTTGAGCTGTGTCGTAGCTTAAAAAAACATCCTGAGACTGAAAACGTTCCCATTGTGATTTGTACTTCTAAGAATCTAGAGATTGATCGGCTTTGGGGCATGAAGCAAGGAGCAGATGCCTACATCACAAACCCTTTCACTCGCGAACAGTTGATCCGTGTCGTGAAATCGGTGGCTGGCTAGAGAACAGGTTAGAGAAATCAGGCTCAAAATTAGGCTCAAAATTAGGCTCAAAATTAGGCTCAAAATCAAGCTCAAAATTAGGCTAGTAGGCAGCATATGGATGCAGCAATTGCTTTACCCGATCGATTGACTAAACCTATTGGAGACGCCTACCTAAAGTTTCACTTAAATGGGCAAACTCCGGCTGTGTTCCCGATGCGCTCAGTGCAAGAGGCAGTTGTGTTGCCAACTCGCCGCTTATCGCCGATGCCCAATATGCCCCCGGCCATGATGGGGCTGATGAATCGCCGCAGCCGGGTACTTTGGGTGGTGGATCTAGCTCAGTTGCTGGGAATATCTGCGCTTGATTTAAATGCCCAGCATTACACGCTGATCTTGATTCAAATTGGCGCTGTACCTCTGGCGCTGGCCGTACAGCAAGTAGACGGAATGATTCGACTAGCCACCGATGAGATTCAATCGCCGGTTGGGCAAGTGAGTGCGGCACTCGTGCCCTATTTGCGAGGCTGTGCCCTTCAGCAGCAGGAGCAAAAATCTGAAATTCTGCTGGTTTTAGATGCAGAGGCCGTCGTGCAAGCGCCGATTCTTCGTCATCCTTCAACTATTTAATTTTCATTTGCCTACGCAGTTCTATTTGATTCTGTTTTTCGCGCAGCAAGGATTCTCTCGATGACTATTCAACCTTCTCGCTCTGTATCTAGCCAATCTACCCCGCGCCAATTGCCACTGGACACACAGACTATCACAACCGACTCAATCTCTGATGCACCATTGCATTCTTCTAGTCAGGCTGTAGAACCAACAGAAAATGCAGTGTTACCTGTGCGGAGTACTCATCCCGAACCGGGGCAAACTCCTCAACCTATCCTGTCGGCAAGTTCGTCCCCCCTGTTGCATTGGTTTCATAATCTGCCGATTCGGCGGAAGCAGTTGCTAGCCTTGTTTGCATCTGAAGCTATTTCAGTGGTGGGGCTAGTGGGCGTGGGTTCCTGGCTAATCGTCAATGCAGGACGGGCGCAGTTGGTCGATCAGTCCAGATCCGAGGTTGCAGTCAACGAAATCGCTTACAACGTCAAGATCAACCAAATGGGCTTTGGCTTCCGCGGCCAATCTGAAAATGCGGCTATTATTCAAGCTGCGAAGGAATATGCAGAGTCTCGCTCGGTTAATTCAACGCTACAAGCTCAGGTGAGAGAAATCCTCAACAATGAAGTGTCCGCTCGTAATATTGAATACGCCACGCTGGTCGGAACCGATCTACGCATTATTGCTAATGCCAACGCCAATCGAGCCGGACAAAAATTTGATCCGCAAGGGTTAGTTGGAACGGTCATGAACAACCCGCGCCAGATCAAAACTAGCGCCATTGTGAGCTGGGCAGAGCCTTTTTGTGGACGCGACCGAAAGCCACGAGTGTAGTGGAAACCCAGGTATTTGCGGCCTTTCAAGAGTATCTGAATGCCTATTTAGACTTGGTGGAGCAGGCCGAACCGGTGAGTGATCCGGTGCAGTTGCAGGCGATTGAGGCGGCGCAGTTGCGTTATTTACGCTATCGGGCTGAGAAAGATCCGGCGCGCGGTATGTTCACCCGCTTTTATGGCCCCGACTGGACCGAGGAATATATTCACGGGTTTTTGTTTGATTTAGAGCGGCAGTTGGTAAGGCGCTGAAGCGGTCAGAGGGTCGGCGGCGGTTAGGCGATCATGACAATCTGGGTCGGATCGAGGCTAGGTTTGGTGGTGAGGGTGGCCAGTGAGAAATTAATCGTAGCCCGCACGGTGTCGGTGCCTTCACCCGCATTCTCGATAATCCGGTCGGTGACGGCATCGAGGATGTAGATATCATTGTCGTTGCCGCCGCTCAGTTCATCGGTTCCTGTGCCGCCATCGAGCGTGTCGTTGCCGCTGCCACCTTCAAGGCGGTCGGTGCCGGCTGCGCCTGAGAGTGTGTTGTCTTGAGCGTTGCCGGTGATGCGATTGGCGAGGGCATTGCCGCTGCCGCTGATGGCAGTTCCGGTCAGGACGAGATGCTCAACCTGTGCCAATGGGCTGAGTGAGAAATTGAGACTGGCAAAGATGGAATCGATGCCTTCATTGGCGTCCTCGATAACGATATCACCAGTTTCCTCAACATAATAATTATCGTTGCCTGCACCACCCCTCAAAGTATCGTTGCCATTATTACCATTGAGAGTATCATCACCCGCACCGCCATTGAGCGCATCGTTCCCAGCGCCGCCGTTGAGGATATCATGGTCGTCGTTGCCTGAGAGTGTATCGTTTCCTAATCCACCTACTAGAACATCATGACCTGCTTCACCTATCAGTAAGTTATCAAACTCGTTTCCTATCAGTTGATTATCAAACTCATTTCCTGTTCCACTCAGAGCAGCACTTTTTCCTGCTTGAAGCACCAGGTTCTCAACACCTGGTAATAAATCGAGAGAGTAGCTAATAGAAGCGAAGACTTGGTCTGTTCCTTCTTCAATCGCCTCATTTACCTCGTCATCTAAATGATCTATATAGTAGATGTCATCTCTTGTTCCTCCACTTAGAGAATCAGCCTCTAATCCCCCAATCAAAGTATCATTTCCTTCTCCTCCAAGGATTGTGTCGTTTCCTATATCGCCGCTTAAAACGTCATCACCGGTACCTCCCTCTATATAGTCATCCCCCTCATTTCCATAAATCTCATCATTTCCGTCATCGCCGAATAAAAAGTCATTACTGCTTGTAGTAGTAGAAGTAGTTGTACCATTCTGTCCATAGAGGATGTCATTTTCAGACCCACCAAGAACTAAATCGTCGCCATCTCCACCATACAATTCATCATTTCCATTGTTGCCTTCAAGAGAATCATCCCCTGAATATCCATAAAGGCGATCATTTCCATTCGTGCCTCCAGATAGAGAATCATCATCAGTTGCTCCGTGTAAATCGTCGTCAGCGTCGGTACCAAAAAGATAGATTCCTTCAGCCATAGATGAATCAGTAGTTATCAATTAGCAAAAGACTGGATGTTTAATTTAGAGCAGCAATCTCTACAGATGATTGCTAAAGAGACGTTGCTCGATGAGGAAGAAACGTTGTAAATCCTTGTAGCTCTAGCTCCAGAACTTGTAGAACTTACAGAACATAAGCCTAGGACGGCAAAGTTGTAGTCATCTGCAAATACTAGATAAATAACAATTTAAACTTGAAAAGATTTGGATGAAAACTACATTCGGTGAATGGATGAATAACTCATTGAAACATGTGTATTTTATGAAATCCTATTGAATTAGTAAAATATGCTGTTGTTCAGTAATGTTCAGTGATATCGGCTTAAATTTAAAGTAAAAGTAATCAACAGAATTTCAGTTCTTGGATTTGGAACCCTGTTGTATTTGCAGAATCGACTTGTTAAAATTTTGTTAAGGTGATAAGAGCTGAATAGAAACTTGGTGATTAAAAGGTGAAAAAATACGTAGATTTTCTGGGCCAATAAACAAGTTTTTCACTTACAAATTTTCAATAGGAGTAAACTCAACCAATGACATTGAACGGAACCAATCAAGCCAATTTTGTGGATGTCAACGGCATTCATTTTGAAACCGTAGTGCCGCAGCGAAACATAACGCTGCCAGCGAGGGGTTCCAAGACGCAGGTGCGATTTGACTTTGGCATTCGCATTACTAACCATACCCCTGAGATGCAGCGGTTTCTATTATTCTTTATCCGTCCCCAATTTCTGTACGCGGATGGAACTCCAGTGTGGGCACCGATGGGCGCCAACTATAATCAGGTTTGTGTGCCTAGCTTGCTAGATTTCCAGGCATTAGAGCCTGGACAGCATCTCATCGTCTCCATGCATGGCAGTTTTCATCGCCGCCGCAATCAGGTGTGGTTTTACTTCTTGGCTAAGGATGGTGGTAGTCGAGATTGGGGCAGTTTTGATTCAGGTGAATACTTGATTCAAGTGCTATATGAAAATCGCTATGCTACTTGGGAGGGTGTTGTATTCTCAAACGAGCATGGTGAATTTGCGCCTAGTGAAAAGTGTCCAGACTCGCTGCGTTCCAGGGTGGATTTTATGAGCATTGAGAATGTGTGGGTGGGTGAAGTGGCGACTCCACTGGTTGAATTCAATCTCAATTGAGCTGAACTGAAATTCACGTAAGTTGATGATTTGTTTAAACAATAGTCCGGACAGTTTTTTGGACGGTTCCACAAGGCTTTCAGGGCTTACCTTGCCGGGATTGAGCTATTTTTTCAAAGTTAGCTTTACTCCTGACTTTGAAAATAAAACTCCATCCACGATGGAATCAGGGTTTGAGCCTCGAAATCTGCTCAAAATCTATCCGGAGTATTGTTTAACGTGTGAAGTTATGCAATCGTTACCTCGAAACCTATGGTTTGAGCCAACCAATACCTGTAATGCTAAATGCCCACTTTGTCCCACTGGATCTGGACCGTTATCTCGTTCTCCGGCATGTCTTGATATTGGGTTCTATAAACGAGTGATTGATGAGGTTCAACCTAGAACGGTTCATTTTTGGAATTATGGCGAACCGTTTCTACATCCTCATATCTTTGAAATGTTTCGCTATGCCGCTGATTGCGGGGCCGTGACCTATGCCAGTACCAATGGGTTTGTTTTTTATAAACTCGATCCGGCCTTGCGCGCCATTCTAGCCGTCAGCCAACCCGGTCAACTCTGGATGCCACAGCGGCTTGGCCCGTTTGTTGTGATTGTGCGCTGAGACCCATGCCTTCCAGCTCGACTGAATGCGGCGTGCGGCAACGCTGGCTCGATGACCAATTTGATGCCTGGGTGCAGACCTAACTGCGCGACCTGATCAGCAAAGCAGCCATCCACCTGATTTGAACGATGGCACATTTGTCAAAATTCGTAACAAACAATTGATCCAACTACATAGTATAAAAAAGAAGGTGGAAGGCACCCAATGCCAGGATTCATTTGCGTGAACCGGCGTTGAGTGGCCAATCCAGTCCTCATAAGAAACCGAATGCGGCTCCCCTGTTTTTCAGAAAACCTGGCTTGTTGCAATGATTTGTAACAAACTGGGCTGAAAAATGAGGTTGTGAGACGCAGGCTGATGGGGAAACGTGTTCGTGCGTAGAGGCCCCTCAGTAGTACTCATCAGGTTAGAACCCAACCGTAACTGAGCTTGATTCAGTTTTCAATTGGACCTCACTCAACCAAACAGATAGGAGATTGAGTTTATGTTAGATGCGTTTGCTAAGGTTGTTTCCCAGGCTGATGCACGGGGTGAATACCTCAGTTCTTCTCAATTAGATGCCCTCAGCGCGATGGTTGCCGATGGTAACAAGCGGATGGACATCGTGAACCGCATCACCAGCAATGCCTCCACGATTGTGGCGAATGCGGCGCGCAGCCTGTTTGATGAGCAGCCTCAGCTGATTGCTCCGGGTGGCAATGCCTACACCAACCGGCGGATGGCGGCGTGTCACCAGCTCATCCCTTAATATTGACGCTGAAGGACCTGAAGCAAGCTGGGGCAACCATCAACACAATTACGCTAACACCGCTGACAATTCAGGATACCAATCGCTTAGTTGCAGATACACTTCATTGTTCCACAGAGCGTGCCCAGCCCTTAACCGAATTGATTGATCGCAAAACCCAAGGTAATCCTTTTTTTACAACCCAGTTTCTTAAGGCGTTATATGAAGAAGGACACATTACCTTTAATCGCGAGCAACGCTACTGGGAATGCGATATGACCCAGGTGAATGCGCTATCCCTCACCGACGACGTGGTGGAGTTTATGGCGCAGCGCTTGCAGAAATTGGCCCCCGAAACTCAACAAGTTCTGCAATTAGCGGCTTGTATTGGCAATCAGTTCGACTTAGCGACGCTAGCCATTGTCTCAGAACAGTCGCCAACCCAGATTGTTGCCCTATTGTGGGAAGCATTGCAGGACGGCTTGATTGTGCCAACCAGTCAGCTCTACAAGTTTTTTCAGGCGGAAGATCCGGATCTGGCTAACCCCCAGAGTTCGATCAATCCCACCTATCGGTTTTTGCACGACCGCGTTCAGCAGGCGGCCTATTCCCTGATTCCAGAACCACAAAAGCAGACCACTCATCTCAGAATTGGCCAGCGATTGCTGCGTGATACGCCTGAAGCCAAACGAGAGGAGCGGGTATTTGTAATTGTCAATCAGCTCAACATTGGGCGTGACTTGATTGACCAACCCAATGAACGTACCAACTTAGCTCGATTGAACCTCATGGCAGGTCGAAAAGCGAAGATTTCTACGGCCTATCATGCGGCATTCACCTATTTGTCGGTTGGGATTGATTTACTGGCACCGGATCAATGGCAAACCGAGTATCCACTGCTGTTAGCCCTGCATCAGTTAGCAACAGAAGTTGCCTTTCTCAAAACAGAGTTTACCCAGATGGAACAATGGGCAGCAACGGTGCTGCAACAGGCAAAAACGCTGCTAGAAACCATCAAAATTCGTGAAATTCAAATCCAGTTCTATCAGGCCAATCACCAATTAGAGCAGGCGGTTTGGCTAGCACTAGAGGTGCTGCAACAATTGGGCGTAACGCTTCCTAAACAACCCGACGCAGCAGCGATTCAATCGGCTTCAGCAGCGCTCCAGGCACGTTTGGCAGGCCAATCGATCGAGGGTTTGATCGATCTGCCGCAGATGACCAAGCCAGAAATTCTCGCAGCGATGCGTCTGCTCTCCTGCATGAGTTCATCGGCCTACATTGCGGTTCCCCAACTCTTTCCCCTGATCATTCTCAAAGCAATTGAATTGTCGATTACCTACGGAAATGCACCAGCCTCTGCTCTAGCCTATGCCGACTATGGCGTTACCCTCTGTGGGGTGGTGGGCGATATTGCCACAGGGTATGAATTCGGTAATTTAGCGCTGCAACTTTTGCAGAAAAGCTCTGATCCGACCTATAAAGCGAGTACCCTGACCGTCGTGAATGGCAGCATTCGCCATTGGCAAGACCCGCTAGCCGCAACCCTGACTCCGTTGATCGAGGCTTATACCAGCGGCTTGGAAACCGGAGATGTGGAATTTGCCGCCTTAGCCGCCCACATGTATTGCTATCACGCCTATCTGGTTGGGCGGGAATTGCCAGAGGTGGCCCAGGATTTGCAGACCTACAGCGAGGCGATTGCTCACCTGCAACAAAAAACCATTCTTTACTTTAATCAGATCTACTGGCAAACGGTGCTCAACCTGATGGGGCAAGCCGAGAATCCCTGCTGCTTAGTGGGTAGCGCTTACGATGAACATCAGATGCTGCCACTGCATCTCCAGGGAAACAATCACACTCTGTTGTTCTATTTCTATTTCAACAAGGCGAATCTACTGTATTTGTTTCAGGACTATACCCAAGCGATTGCCCAGATAGCCCGCGCTCGGCAGTCTCTGCATGGTGTAACCTCAAGGCCGCTGGTGCCGCTGTTTTATGTCTACGAGTCACTGATTTTATTAGCCGACTATGCGGAACAACCGGAGATAGACCAACAGCAACGGTTGGCCCAAGTCGTTGCTAACCAGGAACAAATCCAGCGTCACGCCCAGTATGCTCCGGTCAATTATTTGCACAAGCTACATCTGGTCAAGGCAGAACAGGCCAGAGTTTTGGGTCATAGGGCAGCAGCGATTGACCTCTATGATTGCGCCATTGCCGCTGCTAAAGCAAATGGCTACCTGCAAGAGGAAGCGCTAGCCAACGAACTGGCAGCCAAATTCTATCTGGACTGGGGTAAAGTTGGCCTTGCGGCTGACTATATGCAAGCGGCCTACTATGGCTATGCCCGCTGGGGTGCCAAAGCCAAAATTCAAGACCTGGAGCACCGCCATCCCCATCTGCTCGCGCCGATTTTGCAGCAGCAGCGCATGCCGCTATCAGCCACTGAAACCATGTTTGCCGCAGAAACGCTGTCTCGCCTGACGCTTGCCGGGACTCAATCTGCGTCCTCTGGCGGTATCAGTGATTCCGATAGCCTCGACTTGGCAAGCGTTCTGAAAGCCTCGCAAACCCTCTCTAGCGAAATTGAACTCGCTCAACTGCTGACCACATTGCTGCACACTGCTCTGGAAAACGCTGGAGCTGACAAAGGAGCCTTGATATTGCCACGGGAAGACCAATGGTACGTAGAAGCCGTCGCTAGCCTCAATCATTCAGCCCAAGTGCAATCCACTCTCCTACCGGACAGCCACGAGGTTCCTCAGTCCCTGATCAACAGCGTAAAGCGGAGCCTCAAGCCCGTTATCGTCATCGATGCGGTTATCCATCCCACCCTGGCAACCGATGCCTATGTCGTGCGGCAGCAGCCCAAAAGTATGCTTTGTACGCCAATTTTGCAGCGGGGCGAACTAGTTGCGATTTTGTATCTAGAGAACCAGGCTACGGTTGGAGCCTTTACCAACAATCGGGTGGAAGTGCTGAATGTCCTCTGTGCCCAAGCTGCCATCTCCCTCGAAAATGCTAGGCTCTATTCTCGGGTCCAAGACAGCCAACGCCAGCTAGCGACCCTGTTAAGCAACCTACCCGGCATGGCCTACTCCTGTGCTAACGATGCCGACTGGACGATGAAATTTGTTAGTGAAGGATGCTTCACTCTCACAGGCTACCGGCCAGATGAACTGATCCATAATCGCTGTATATCTTATGGGGCATTGATTTGTTCCGATTATGTAAAACTTGTGAATACAGCGGTGCAAACTGCTTTGGCGCAACGCTGCCCATTCCAGATCACCTACCAGATACGCACTAAGACAGGATCAGAGAAATGGGTATGGGAACAGGGATGTGGAGTCTTTGACGCCAATGGCAATTTCTTGAGTATTGAAGGGTTAGTTCTGGATATTAGCGATCGGAAAGCGGCTGAGGCTATCAGCCTACAAAAATCGCAAGCTCTAGAGCAGGCACTTCAGGATTTGCAAAGCACTCAGCTTCAGCTAGTGCAAAACGAAAAGATGGCCTCGCTGGGAAACTTAGTTGCTGGGGTGGCTCATGAGATTAACAATCCGGTTGGCTTCCTCAACGGCAGCATCAACAATGCCAAAGACTATGTACAAGATTTACTTTCCCATCTGCAACTGTATCAGCAGCACTATCCCCAAGCTGTAGCCTCCATTCAAGACCACGCCGAACAGATTGACCTGGACTTTTTGGCCGCAGATCTGCCCAAGCTTCTAGATTCCATGCAGGCAGCGATTGATCGGATTAAAACGATCAGCACCAGTCTGCGCACCTTTTCCCGTGCCGATACCGAACACAAAGTCGCAGCTAACTTGCATGAAGGGATCGATAGCGCTTTGCTGATTCTCAAATATCGCCTCAAAGCCAACGAGCAGCGCCCAGCGATTCAGATCATTCAAGATTATGGAGAGTTGCCGCTAATTGAATGCTTCCCTGGTCAACTGAATCAGGTATTCATGAACGTTATAGCAAACGCCATTGATATGTTTGATGAACTGGCGCAACAATCCTCGTTTGCCGAACTAGCAGCCAAACCCCAAGCCATCACGATCCAAACCGCGCTATCCTCTCGATGTAGGAGCGCGATGCATCGAGCGTGTTTGCATTCAATCGCTGACGCGCGCTTATCTCAAGCAGATCGGTCGTGAATAATCTTCCGATATCGATAACGGCTGAGGCATTGTCAGGCCCCCAAGCCGCTACCGGGAAAGACATCAGGATAGTGTCGTTGTTTGCGTTGCTTACTGCTTCAGCAATAGGAAGGTTCGGATCCGCAACGATGCTGTAATTCACATTTCGCAACAGCACGCGGTTATCTATCAATTCCCATCTGACGACTCTGCGTCCGAGTGCCTGGCCGCCATGCCCGACGCCAAGTGTGGTCCGAGCGATCTGTGAGACCCAGAGAAACTCTTTGCCAAATTCGGACTTAGGTATCTCGTAATAATATCGGTCCTTTATCTGGTGGACCGTAAAGATCCCTTTTTTCGTTTTTGCGTCTTTTGTTATCACCCTATCGTAAGGCTGCGGGTCTTGTGATCCTCCCGGCATTCCCGGACGCTGCGGAGTCCCGGCTGGATCAGGTGTGGGGTCCTGCGCAAACGACGCCGCGCCCATTGCGATCGAAAACGCGATGGCCATGAAAAGAACTATCGTCTTTCTCATTCTTTATCTCCTGATTATTTTTGCTTTAGATCGAGGGCCGAGATCTCGCGGTGAGAGTTCACTTGATCCGGTGTAATGTCGATTTGAGAACGATTATCATTCAGAAATCCCGAGTTGGCAATGGAAAATGCCCGAAAAAGCGGGCGTTTGCTTGTAAGGTTTTGTAAAGAAAAACAAGAGCAAACTTTAATGGAAGAATTCTCCAGGGTTAATGATCAATCTTTTAACTGCGATGTATCAATACGAAAAATCAGCAATTACCGGTGCGTGATCGCTAGGTTTTTCAAGATCGCGGGTTGATCTGTCGATAACGCAGTCGGTACATTTTTCGGCAAGTGATGGTGATGTCCAAATATAGTCGATCCGAAGGCCGCGGTTTCGCTGCCAGGCTCCCTCGCGGTAATTCCACCACGAGAATTCCTGCGAATCGGGATGAAGTTCGCGGAAAAGGTCGCGAAAGCCCCATTGCTTTACGTAATACATCGCTGCTCGCTCGGTCTTGGTAAAGTGCAATTTACCTTCCCAATGCGGGACGCTCCAAACGTCTATCTCGTCCATCGCAACGTTGAAATCGCCGCATAGAAGTACGTCTTTGTTCGTCTCGCAGGTTTCGTCAAAGAAATGTCTTAGCCGCTGCAGCCATTCCAGTTTGAATGTGAATTTGTCGGTGCCGAGTTCAGTGCCATTTGGCACATAGGTATTCACTATCCGGACGCCGTTGATCGTTGCGGCGATCAATCGTTTCGGCGATTCGTCATCGTCGTCTGCAAAGCCCTTCTGCACTTCCGCGATCGGAAACTTCGAAAGTATGGCAACGCCGTTGTAGGATTTCTGCCCGAAGAAGGCCGTTTCATAACCTGCCTCATTCAACGCGGCAAAAGGAAAATTTTCATCAACGCATTTCGTTTCCTGCAGGCAAACAACATCTGGGCGGGCACGCTCAAGCCAGTTTAGCAACTGAGGCATTCGGACGTTTATCGAATTTACGTTCCAAGTTACAACTTTCATAATGATATTTAATATTATCTACAAACCTCAGGTAACCACTTGTTTCAAACGTAATGTTCTAAAATTATACTGATGGAAATCAAGTATGTATTAAGATCATGTAAAAAGACTTGTATCCTTGCAATCATCATATTTTAATGGGCAACGTATATAATCTCTAAACTAAGTTGTGAACTGTGTTTGGTCTTCCCTGGCTTTATGCTTTGTTCTGTGTAGAATTTCCTTGTGGCTGATCTAGGTATCAATTTTGCTGGTATTGAGTCGCCAAATCCGTTCTGGTTGGCGAGTGCACCGCCGACGAACATGGGTTCGATGATCGAGCGCGCGTTTGACGCGGGCTGGGGTGGTGCTGTTTGGAAGACGCTCGGCGAGCCGATCGTGAACGTCTCGTCGAGGCTTGCATCTATCGACCACGGTGCGATGCGGATGATCGGACTCAATAACATTGAGCTGATCACCGACAGGCCGCTTGAGGTAAACCTGAAAGAGGTTTACCAGTGTAAGAAAAAATATCCGAACAATGCCGTGATAGTCTCGCTGATGGTGGAATCGAAGCGGGAAGCTTGGCATGAGATCGTCAAACGCACACAGGACACGGGCTGCGATGGATTTGAGCTTAACTTCGGATGCCCGCACGGAATGAGCGAACGCGGCATGGGCTCGGCAATGGGCCAGGTACCGGAATATACGTGCATGGTAACCGAGTGGGTAAAAGAGGTTGCAGAGATTCCTGTAATAGTGAAGCTCACCCCGAATGTTACGAACATCGTTCCGCCGGCAAAGGCAGCGATGAAAGGCGGAGCCGACGCAGTTTCGCTGATCAACACGATCAATTCGATAATGGGCGTCGATCTGGAGACAATGATCCCGCATCCGAACGTCAACGGTAAGGCTGCGCACGGTGGCTATTGCGGACCTGCGGTCAAACCGATCGCTCTCAATATGGTGTCGGAACTCGCCCGTGATCCGGAGTTCAATATTCCGATCAGCGGCATCGGCGGCATATCAACGTGGCGTGATGCGGTCGAGTTTATGCTGCTCGGTGCAGGCAATGTACAGGTTTGCACGGCCGTGATGCACTACGGTTACCGTATCGTAGAGGACATGATCGATGGGCTGAACTCATACCTAGATGAGAAAGGCTTCGCATCGGTCAACGACATCATTGGGAAGTCGGTCGATCGCGTGACCGATTGGGGCGACCTCGACCTCAACTACGTCGTAAAGGCCCACGTTAACGAAGAGCACTGTATCCGCTGCAACCTCTGTTACATTGCTTGCGAGGACGGCGCTCATCAATCATTCGAATTCGTCGAATCTAATGGACACCGATATCCGCGTGTGATAGAGGAAGAATGTGTCGGTTGCAACCTCTGCGCACTTGTTTGCCCGTCACCCGGCGCCATAGAGATGCAACGCCGCGACGATGGAACGAATCCGCAAACTTGGCGGGAACGGACAAGCGGGCAATGAACGATAAGCGGGCAATGTTGGTCCATTTTCTCGCAGCTTTGGCGTATAGAACGCAGAAGGCGGTTCGCGATGCTCCGTCAGATTTTGGTGATCTTGCCTTAGGAAATCTCGCTCGAACACCGAAAGAGCTTGTATGCCATATGACAAGCGTCGTGGGCTATGCCGCCACGTTCTTTACGGGCGGAACATTTTAGCCCGAGCCGCTCGCGACTCTAGATGAAGAAGTTGTTCGATTTCATTCGACCCTCGAACGCTTATCTAAACACATCTCAGACGGCGACGCCTTTCTCGATATAATGACCGAGGAAAAAATGCTGCAGGGTCCGCTTGCCGATGCAATGACGCACGCCGGGCAACTCGCGATGCTGCGCCGGATTCACGGTGCTCCGGTCCCGCCTGAGAATTTCATTTACGCTGAAATCGACGCTGCAAATCTTACTACCGACCAGCCTGAGCCTGTTCGTCCGGATGAGGAATGGAAGGAGCGACTTTAGATCAGATGGCTCCGCGTTCGAGTGCAGAATTTGAGATCCGGCCAAGTACGGCGACGAACCGATTAAAATTTGCGAAGCGTTGATCTTTGGTCATGCCTTTAACGAATCGGGCATATATTTGCTGAGCTATCACGGCGATCTTGAATGTTCCAAAGACGTAGTAGAAAAGCATATCCGGCACGGCGATGTTGCGTGCCGCTGAATACATCTCGACCAATTGCCGGCGCGTGACGTTTTCCATCAGCACTCGCGGATTGAACGGCATGTTCATCATCTCTTCGCCAAACTCGGGTGACATCCAATAGCCTAGCGTAGTCCCGAGGTCCATCAATGGGTCGCCAATCGTTACCATTTCCCAATCAAGAACGGCAATAATGCGGGTCAGGTCGTCCGGGTCGAGCATGATGTTGTCAAACTTATAATCGTTGTGAATTAGCGACGCACCAGATTCCGCGGGAATGTTCTCGCCGAGCCAAGACATCGCTGCCTCAAGTTCGGTGTGGTAGCTAGCTCATCAACTTCAGAAGAACTCTTGCAAACCAGTATTGACTGGGCTAAAGAGATTCACGCGCGGTTATGTCCAGAGTCGCCGGTTGCGGTGCTGCGGTTCCGCGAGATTCGCCGCTTAGCTAGCGAGACAGATCCATTTGCTGCACCCATTATCACAAGCTACAGCTATCAAATTATCAGCAACTTGGCTACCACCGAACTGCCTCTAAAGCGCGTGTTCCAACTGCGATCCCAGCTACCCCAGTTGCGGTTTAGTGAAGGCCAATGGGGGGGCACTAGCTTACCGTCCCAGCTCCAACCGTTTGAGGTGGCGCCGCCCCAAACCATTGGAGTGCAACCCATCTACTTGACGGAAAGACCGGGTCAGGGAACCTGGCCGTGGGGACTGAGCAGCTTAAGGGTCAGCGTTCGCCATGCGGCGCAAGGAGTGACGGGTGGGTTAGATGCCACGAGCAACCGCACCCTCTGGTGGCAGGCTCCCCAATATACCGTGCAGTACCGTACCAACGCGAATGGAGTAACCGCAGGACTTCCCAATCTGTTCAGAGCCAGAGCCATCAGCAGCCTGCTCCCCACTGCCCTGAAACCCCAACTGCCGGCTATGGATATGACGGAAATTTTCGCGATCAGGACAGAAACAGTTGATCAGAAGACTGTGGTAAAGTCTAAGGCTGAGAGCCATTGGCAGGCCGTTTTACCCAGCATGATGCGCTATTTGCTGATCGCCGATCGCCCTGGTGTTTTCTTCAACCTTCGCAATCAACTCTTACGTCAAGGTGATCTCAATCCTGTCGGCACAACGCCAGATTCTTTACAAAATTCTGCTGAAAATTTCTCAAATCATTCTGTCTTTGTCTCAGGCAGTGTTCCTGTACAGCACCGCATGCCCCGTCCGGTACTTCTGCCTCCTAACCCTGAACGAGGTCGTCCAGACTCCTTGGCGCTACAGCCCTGGGCAAGTTACTTTCAACCCACACAGACAGTATGGGTTGAAGCTTCTCCCGCCGATGAAGCCTTCCTTGCAGCAGATTTAATTCAGAACAAACCAGCTCGCGGGTTGCGGCTGCGGCTGACAGAGCCTAGCAGTGGTGTAATTCCTGCCAACTGGGACGGATACGTGAAGTTCAAATTAGCCAGCTATCGCGGAGCCGGAAATCAACCAACTCAGCTTGTAGACTGGGAGGTCAGCGAAATGTCTGCGGTGGTTGGGAACCAAACCTTTACCTTTGCGCTCGTACAAACTATCGTGACTCGCCTGAACTGGGAACTGGAATTCAGGACCAGCAATCTGCCAGCCTTAAAAGATCAGTTAGCGCTGCTGGCGGCTGGCTCTACGCTCTCCATCCAAGCTCGCGTTAGGCCAAAACCTGACGCAAATGGTTTAGACGATGGGTTCCAACAATCCCTTTCCTTTGCTTTGAGGCTGACCAGCGACCGCACCCTCCCCCTGCCGCTAAGACCTCAGTTTCTTCAGTTTGAAGACCCTGAATATAATCGTCAGCTCGCTTCCCCTACGGCTCATAGCTCCACCCAAATCACGGTCCCTAGCCAAGGAGGATTGACCAAACTGATCAGCCTGCGGCTCGCCACGGACCGCAGAGAATATAATCCCGACACTCTGCTGACTTGGCGTTACGACTGGGCCGATCCGGAACCGAATCCAGCGTTCAAGCCTGAGCAAATCGATGCTATGTTTCAAGCGCGAACGTTGCAGATTAAACGCATTCGCAAGGGCGTCGAGGCTTTGTTATCCCTCCCCAGCGGTTTGCCAACTAATCTGAATACTGGCCTGAATACTGGCGTGCCTTACCAGCTTTCCCTATCCCAGTTAACCCAGAGCACTTCGGGAACAACGCCCGCTGCCTCCGCGGTTCTGCAACCAAACGATATACTCCAACTGACGCTACAACTTTTTCAAGATGCGAACGCAACGCAACTCAGCCATGTCTTGGTCCTAGCGGTCAACATTGTGGCAAACCCGGTGCAGCCAGTGCCCAATGCTGCCTACGGTCTCCTGCGTCAGAATCTTGATGGGTCAGTAGAATGTGTTCGCTTCGCTTGGGGCGTAATGCCCGACCGTGTTGATTTAGTGAACCCGAATGATCTCAAAACTGAGGTAGTAAGACGGCGTGCCCTTTTCCGCTGGATCGACACTAAACGCCCCCAGCACAATATTAAATACGAAGTTCAAAAGATCACCCAAACTGGTTCAACAGACTGTAAACTATCCTTCTAATGGCTCATTTACTGAGCTGTTCCTGGTGTGACTCCTTAGATCCGGCAAGATTCGCTCATCAAGGCAAATGAACGAAACAACGAGACGATTCCTATTTGTGCTTCTGTTCGCTGTGGTTTTCTTTCAAACTGGAGCGCATATTAGTCAGGCATTTGTAAACTATCCCGCCTGGGAATTCATCAGTGCTGAAAGTTTTCCAGCCTATCATCGGGTGATGACTAGTGGAGCACTCCGAGTTTTGTTGTTGCCCCGGGTGATCGAATTGGCGCTAGCGGTTGTCGTTCTCTGGTTCTGTCCCCGTGTGCTCAAACGCTGGATGCTGGTATTGGCGATTGCGCTGGCCCTATGGGCATTTCTCTCCACTGTATTCATTCAGCTGCCGATTCATCGCCAGCTTGGTGCGCTAGGCAATCAACCAGAGCTGCTGGCCCAACTGAGAGCCACCGATTGGCTGCGCCAGATCCCAGAGTTACTGAGAGCGGCTCTCTATGTTTGGATGATGTCCTTTGTTGTGCGTCCACAGGTGAAAGCTGGAGTCACAGAGCCTGAAACCTATGACTACAAAGAAACTGCCTAACATAATCCCTGGGACGGAAGTAATGGTGTTAAGTACCTCGGCATAATTAAAAACCAGGTAGTGCTCAAGATGTAATGATGGAGAGGTAGAGACTTTGCTGTTTTCTCACTATGCCTACCTGCCCCATCTGTGCATCCGCTAAAACGGTCAAGAACGGTCGCATCCACAATGGTAAACAACGATTCAAATGCCACGACTGTGGACGACAGTTCATTGAACAACCCACTAAAAAAGTCGTTGAGCAAGCCACACGGGACCTGTACGCCTTCGGCGGGGCGTAGCCCTATGACCGATTACTGTTAGAACGCATCTCTTTAGCTGGTATTGCCCGTGCAGTCCAAGTTTCTGAACAATGGCTGCAAACCTACGTCAACGAGAAATAGGCGAAGGTGCCCCGGCAAGTGCAGGTGACACCTAAAAAAAGGGGAGGTTAACGATTCAATGCGATGAGTTGTGGTCGTTTGTGGACAACAAGGGGAACAAGCAGTGGGTCTGGTTAGCGCTTGATGCCAATACTGGTGAGATTGTGGGTGTTTACATTGGCGCACGCAATGAAGCTGCTGCTCGCAAATTATGGCAATCTTTGCCTCCCCTCTATCGGCAATGTGCGATTGCCTACACCGATTTTTGGGCAGCGTACGCAGCAGTTCTACCCAGCAAGCGGCATCGAGCCGTGGGTAAAGAGACTGGAAGAACCAGCTATATTGAGCGATTCAACAACACATTGAGACAACGGGTATCTCGCCTCGTGCGCAAAACCTTGTCCTTCTCCAAATCCTTAGAGAATCACATTGGTGCGATTTGGTATTTCATCCATCACTACAATGCATCATTACTTGTGTAGCACTACCGTTTCTCCTTAGTTGGTGAGTAGTTGATAAGCAAAAAAACTAAAACCAATCGGTCTAAGTTGAGCCAAAAATGAGCTGTCTTTGAGCAGTGCAATTGTAGAATCTACTGCACTTTGCGGGTTTTGAGAGTGATTAGAGCTGCATTCTGTTCGCCAATCTGTTGCTCTAGCTGCGTGATCCGATCTCGCAGAGGAGCCATCATGGTCTCCACTTCGGTTTCTGAATAGCGAATCGGAATATGTTGTGGACAGTTTTCACTGATTGCGTCCACATGAAAGAGAATAACCCGCTCCACTTTGGCCGCATAACCTGGAACTTGCAGTTGTTGACTCAGCTCAGATGCACCTTCAATCAATTCGGCTCTGCCCCAAATTTTGATCCGTTTGCGATGGCGGTAGTCCATCAGAATGGCTGACGATTTACCGTACGTCCGCGATAACGCGGCTCCTCTATCGTCTCGCCGGGGCCGGTCGGAGTTGTAGGCCGTGGGCCGCCCGCTACCGGCGGATAGTAAACTATCGGCGGAAGCCTATACCAACCTATGTAACGGCCGTATCCAAAACCGTAAGGCGATGACCAGCCCCAACCAAACGGCAAGAAACAATATGAATTGCGGAATGGATCGAAAACCCAAAGGCCGAACGAGGAATACATATCCCACACGCCATAATTGAACGAACTCAGAAGCGAAGTGCGCATCCCGTTTCGGTCAAGCGAGGCCACCATTCTTGCAAGCTCCCTCGATCGGGATCTGCTCCAATTATCGAGGTCATCCGTATCGTCGCGGTCAAACTTAGCAACCACGAACTCATTTCCATTACTGCTCGATTCCCTTCCGCCCTTTAGTTTTTGGCCATCGACGTGTCCGGCCCGTGCCTGTCCACGCCGCACCGAGAACGTACTCTTACCTTCAACAACATCGATCCGATAAACACCCGAATCGACGATAACAAAAGAGGCATCCGGGCCGTTCACGTTCACCAAAAAATCATTGCTCGCAAAAACCTCAAATACCGCACTGCCCTTGTGGACGTTTACGGTCAGGTTCTCCAGCGAAGTGGATTCGAACTCAAAAGATGTGTTACCGCCGACTCGAAGATAGGAGCCAGGATTCAGCAATATCTCTGCCTTTCCATCGGCTGAGGTAGTTACCTTTTGCCCGACCTTAATATCATCTCCCTTGACAAGTCGCCCGACCCGACCTGCATCAGATTCAAAAATGACCTCACCTTCAACGACGTTCACTGCTCCGGCTTCAGCAGAAACGACGTATTTCGTCGTTCCGGCAGAAGGAGCCTTGGACCTATCTTGGGCAAAATTAGGAATTGCTGCTCCAAAGAGAAGAAGTGCGGTCAGGGCGACTACACGATTTAATATTGAAGATCTCATATTCTGGCTCCTCGGGAAGAGTAAGGTAACTAAATCTTAATCGAAGTCCGCAAATAACACAATTTATTTACGTCTTTCAGATGGATAGGACAACGCAAATGGTTGTCAAAAATTTCCGAACAACCAATTGTCGATCCCTCTAATCAAAGAGTTTGAGTTTGGCTACGCAGTTAGTCGGTAATATCAGAAATGGCCACTTACAGAGACCCAAATAAATGTTTCGCACCGCTTGAGGTAATCGAACGGCTGTTGGAGATCAGGAAAGAATTGGGGTTCTCGGAAAAACTTTATCTCCTCCACTCTAACGAGCTGACCGACCATCTGGATTCATTCGGATTTGATATTTATGCTTTTTCGACTCGAAATGATCGCCTAAATTATGGTGACTATCGGGCTCCTGTGGTGCCGGGCGGGGACACGCACCATCTTTCCGACATCGCCCATTAGATTACCGACAAAAGTTTCACAATCAACTGAAGGAATGCGGAAGGTGATCGAGTTTTGATACCTTCCGTTTTTTACATCTATTTCGCTTTGACAATGAATATCGTACCGTCATCGTCGAGGTATTTTCTTTGAGTGAACTCAGATACATCGTTTCGGATCTCAGAGATCATTTCCTTTGCTGTCAGGTCTTTCGCCGCCAAAACACATTGAGCAAAACGCTCTCGTCCGTATTCTTCGCCAGCCTCGTTGGTCGATTCTGTAATGCCGTCCGTATAGATCACGAGAATCTCGCCTGAATTGCGAAATCTTGCAAAATGCTGATGGTAACGTGCGTCGCGAAACATCCCGAGCGGAAGATCACCGAACTCGATTATCTCTACCGAGCCGTCAGCACGGATCATCATTAGCGGATTATGCCCGGCATTTGAGAACACGAATGTCCGATTGCTGCAATCTAAGATGCCGTAAACAGCCGTGATGAATTGGTGATCCTCGACCGAATCCCAGAGAAGATTATTTACCTTTGACATCGCTATGTGCGGCGCATAGCCCTCCTGAACACCGGCACGCAGAGACGCTCGTAGGAATGACATCAAGAGAGCAGCCGGGATCCCCTTTCCGACCGCGTCAGCCACTACGATACCGAGCTGATCGTCGAATATCTTTACCCAATCATAGTAATCACCTGAAACTTCTTCCGTGGGAAAGATATAGGCGCTTATATCAAAACCATCGACATTCGGGTCATGATCGGGCAATAGTTCCAGTTGGACCTGACGCGCGATCTCCAGCTGGGCCTCGATGCGTTTTTTCTCGACCGCCTGCTGATGCAGTTCTACCTTTTCGATAATGATCGCGACCTGCGAGGTCAACAGTTGAAGTACTGAAAGGTCATCTTCGGTATAGGCCGCCAGGTCGTCGCTTTCAAGGTCAAATGCACCTATCACGCGGTCATTCGATATTATCGGTGCGACCATTTCTGAACGCGTCCGTGCGCGGGCCTTGAAATATCTCGGATCCTTGCTAACATCATCGGAAATTATTGGCTTCCCGGTCTGTGCGACCCGGCCGAGAAAACCTTCGCCAAGCTTTAACCGCGGTTCGATCAACTCAAAGCTGATATCGTATCCGCGTATCACCCGCGATTTGAAGATATAAGGATCGCCTTCATTATTAGTTTCGATGAGATATATACCCGCAGCATCGTAAGGCAAGAGCGTACCAAGCGTATCCATCACCTGATTCAGCACTTCGTCCAGATCAAGCGAACGGCTGATCTTCTTGGTGATGTCCAACAACATCCGGAGCTTATCAACCGTCGAAAGCTCTGGACGATGGATTGTAAGATTTGGTTGGACCTGGTCGTTCATTATTGTGGTCGTAGTACGTTTTCCTGATAGGCCGGCCAAAGCCGGGAGATCTTGATACGATATTCTACAAGAGCCCGGCTGACACGGTAATGACGCGCTATCTCATTAACCGTTTTACCAGACAAAACAAACCTTCGAAGGGCTGAATAGGGCACAAGGGCCGCAGCCCCCGTTCCGTATGCTTCGTCTTCTATTTCTCGATCATATTCCCGGGCAACTATCTTGCCTTCTTTGTTCGGAACCTTCACATCCAAGCGGCTAGGCTTGTGACCGAGAAAAACGTGGGCAACCTCTTCCATTAACGTCGCATTTTGCCGATTTCGGCCATGCGTCGGGTTAAGAATTATCAGCTTGCGTCCATCCGGAAGCTTCATGGAAGCGGCCCCGCCGGACCAGTCATCTTTGCCGATGCCAAGCAAATGACCCCGAGTTTCATCGGAAAGCTGATCGATAGCCTCGAACGGAACAACAAGCAGCTTTGCGTAGAATGCGAGCCTGAAAGGGTCTAGCCGCTCTGTATCGTTCTTAAGTCCGGCGAATTCTCTCAACCCCTGAGCCCGGATCTCACGGGAACGCCCTTTCTGAGTCGGCGGGACCTCGTCTGAATCCATCACTAATGCAAAAACCCGCAATGTTGCGGGCCTATAGGAAAAATCATTTCTGCCCGGTCAAAAAGCGACCGCTTAGACGACCTTGAATTCAGAATCGACATCTTCATCCGAGAGAGCCACTCTGTAGTTCTTAGATTGCTTCTGTTTCGTGATCAAAAGATCATCCTTTGTCTTGAGAAGGTCAGCCCGATTATAAACAGAGATCTCAAAATTATAGCCGTGGGTAATGGCGTCTTTTGGGCAGGCCTCAACACAGAATCCGCAAAAGATGCAGCGTCCGTAATCGATGTTATAGACCTTTGCGTAACGCTCGTCGCGGCCGATCCGGTCGGCATAGGGACGCGGATCAGTCTCAGCCTCAATGTAAATGCAATCCGACGGACACGCAGCGGCGCACAAATAACACGCCACGCATTTTTCCTTCCCTGCCTCGTCGACATGAAGCAAATGTTGGCCGCGATAACGCGGTTGGACCGTAACCGGAACATCAGGATATTGAACCGTCCATTTCTCACGCGGGATCTCAGAAAGTGTGCGCTTCATCCCTTTTAGGACGGCCGTGGTAGAACGAATTACTTCAGAGATTATAGACATCTATCAACGAGAAAATGATCAAACTAGGAAAAACGGTAGGCTAACAGACCGATATTCATATTCTACGCCGAAGGCGCATCCCCGTAAGGGTTATGGGGATTTAGGGGGAGCAAACCCAAGCCTAGAGAGTCAAACGAATTCAACTTCTACTGCTCCCCTTCCGGGTTGCTGCTAGACGCGGTATCTACCCCGCTCGTTGCATCAGCCGGACGAATCGCAACAATTTTGCCGCCCATCCGTGTAATCCGCTGCATTTCCTGATTCATGCGATTGTAAGGAACTTGAATAAAAATACTGCTGCTGGTACGCATTGCATAGTTATTTTTATCGGTCTGATCGTTTTGGCGTAAGCCAGTCACCTCATAGACAAAAACGCGATTCTCAGCTGACGAGGAAGACGGGTTTGTTAATACGGATTGTCCCAACATGGTGATCAGTCTCCATCAAGAATTCATCCAGGTTGATACGAAATTGGCGTTGCTGGCAGGAGATTGGAACTGTGGGGTCACGAGCAAGATACCCTTATGAATCTTTAGCTGATTCAGCTCAGGAAAACATCCAGCCTCTATCCTCAAAAGCACCAATATCTTCAGCAACGCCCTATGTTTGATTACAGCTTAAGCCGAAGCTCAATATACGCAGAACTGTCCCTGCCTAGTGGGCCAGCGTTACACTCGCAACCTTGCCTCCCATCTTGTTAATCTGCTGGAGGGTGCTGGAGAGCTGCTCATAAGGCACAATAAATTCCCGGTTGCTGCGGCGCACCTTGGGATATCTCGGCAGACTGATGCCAGCCCACTCAATGCGGTACAACCGCTCTGAAGTGCCCGGTACGGCGCTACCAAACACCCGATTGGGTACGACACTTCGCTTAGATGGCAGATAGGCAAAGCCCTCACTGCCACCCGAAGGCGCAACCACGGCTGAAGCACTATTGCGAGCCAGTTCTGCGGCCAACCGAGGTGACGTACCCCCGATCTGCGCCCGGTCGCTATTGGCATAGCCGCGATAAAGGCGGAACATGCGGGTAAAGCCGACGGTTTTTTGCCCGGTTTGGGTTGCAAAACCGCGATAGTAGGGCACGATGGAATCGCCAAAATTCATCTCGTACTCTTCCGAGTCGATGTAGGAATCGATGTCGGCCTCGAAGCCTTCGTTTTGGTAACGGTCGAGGTGCTCGATCACTTCCGCTTCGTCGTAAGGAGCACGACCCAACAAGTGCTTAATGTTTAGCTCGATCACCCGCGTCTGGAAGTGAGGATAGAGGAATTTGCGCTTATAGAGTTCCGATTTAGCAACGGCTCGCACAAATTCCCGCACGGTTAGCTGCCCATTCTTGAGCAGCGACTCCAGACTCGTCAGGCGTTCTGATTCCATCAGGTAATCGTTGCCTAGCACCTGCCGATAAACAGCATTAATGACAGTCTTAGCATCCTCCGGCGACCAGTTTGGCCGCAGCTCAACTGGCCTCGTTTCAGTGAAGCCACTTGTTCCCAAACGGGATGCTCCGGTTGTAATTGCCACAGATGATTCTCCTTCAATAGAGTCCGATCAATCAGATTCGATGAGTATTAGGCTGGGGAGATGTCAACCACGCGGCTGCCTCGTTGGTTCAAGCGCTGGAGCGTAGGAGAAAGCTGCTCGTAGCTCACCAGAAACTCACTGGTACTGCGCCGAATTTGAGGGGTGCGTCCGCTAGCGGCTTGAGTGACTCGCACCCGGAAGAGTTGACCGCGATTGCCCCGATTTGTGCTCGCCAACCCTTTGCCAAACCCAGGGGTTCTAACCGGCGTTGCCGAATTCAGAGCTAGTTCCTGAGTCAGTGCGCCAGCCTTGTTTTTACCCTGGGAGCGGTCACTGTTGGCATAGCCCCGGTAGAGCTGGAACATGCGGTTGAAACCAACCGTTTTTTGGCCGCGCTGGGTTTCAAAGCCGCGATAGTGGGGCACAATCGATTCGCCAAAATTTTCTTGATATTCGATGGAATCAATGTAGGAATCAATTTCAGCTTCGTATCCCTGCTGCTGATACAGATTGACATGGGCAGCAATTTCCGCCTCGTCGTAAGGGGCACGGCCCAGCAGATGTTTATAGTTCAACTCAATAAAACGAACTTGGGGAGTCGAATAGAAAAACTTTTTCCGATAGAGTTCAGATTGAGCCAAAGCCCGAACAAAATCCCGCACGCTGATACTGCCCCGACGCAGCAGTGACTCTGCACTCGTCAACCGCTCCGACTCCATCACATGATCATTGCCAAACACCTGCCGATAGGCAGCATTGATCACGGTTTGGACATCATCTTCGCTCCAATTTGCCCGCAGTTCTACTGGTGGAGTGTCAATAAACGGCTCCACGCCAAGCTGCCGAGCTGCCATAGTACTTGTCATCGCTCAGATCCTCAATTGCAATTAGAGAAACAGGAGAAAACAATGCCAGGACAACAGCCTAATACACGCCGCACGCGCTACACGCCGCACGCGCATTATGCCGCTGTCCTGGAGGCAAAAGAGCCTTAGCTCAGAGCATTGATGGCATAGTCAATGTAGGAATTGGCTTCTACCGCTGGGTCGCCAGACAAGCCGTGGTTCGCTTTGATGTACTTCAGAGCTTCCACATACCAGCTCGGAGACAGATCAAAGGTGCGGTTGATTTCAGCCAAACCGGAGATCAGGTAATCATCCATTGGACCCGTGCTGCCTGCAACTAGACAGTAGGTGATCATGCGGATGTAGTAGCCGATGTCCCGCACACACTTGGCACGGCCCGTGTTGCTGGATGCATAGTTGGAGCCTTGCATTTGCGTGGTGTAGGGGAACTTCTGATACACCGCGTTAGCAGCGCCTTCAGCCAAGCTTTGCGCTTTAGAGCTGAGAGATTTTGCAGCATCTAGGCTAGCCGTAGCTTGACGCATGCGACCAAACGCGACCTGAAGTTCAGCCGAGCTGAGGAAACGGCCTTGAGAATCTGCGGTTGCGACTGCCTCTGTTAAAGGAGTTTTCATACTGGATGACCTCTCAATAAGTGTGGAAAAGTGTGCAAAGTGTAAGCGTTGATGCTTGATTAGATAGAGTCGCCCTATTCACAATTAGGCAAACCCTAAACAAGTAAGCGACAAAACGAGCAACGAGCGCATTAAGCAACAGCCGCAGCAGCCCGATCAAAGTAGCCGCCCAGCTCAGACATTAGGGAGCTGCAATCGCCACGAGTTACACCATTGGGGTCGTTAGCAATCGCAATGGCTGCATCCTTCATTTTTTGTACGCCAACAGCCACCGAAGCACCGGGCACACCTAGAGCCAGGTAGGTCTCGCGCAACCCATTCAGGCAGCGATCATCGAGGACGCTAGCATCGCCAGTAAAGGCCGCGTAGGTGACATAGCGCAAAATGATTTCCATGTCGCGCAAGCAAGCCGCCATCCGCCGGTTGGTGTAAGCATTACCGCCCGGAGCGATCAGCTGAGATTGCTCAGCAAACAGAGCACGAGCTGCATCGGCCACGATCTTGGAGGAATTGGAGGTGATACGGTTAACCACATCCAAGCGCTTGCTGCCTTCAGCAACCATGTTCTTCAGGGCATCAATTTGCGAATCACTGATGAATTCGCCGCGAGCATCCGCTTGAGCAACCACTTTAGTGAAAGCGTCTAGCATTCTAGTTATCTCCTAATCATTGACTTGAGTTTGGATTGGCTCAAAGCCTACGTGATTGATTTCGTTTGTCCGCCATCATTTCGACCAGAGATTGACACACGAATCTGTGCGATTTAATAAACCGTCGCAGTATCGGCGTCAGGAACAGATTCATTGAGCTATGTTCGTTTAGCTACATCTGAACTATCTCTGATCAGTCAAACTATTTGGCGAGGCAAACAATCCCAACGAGTGTCCGGACCTCACCCTACGGTCATCTCAATGGAGTATTTCAAATCGATCATCTTAATGGCGTTCGAGTGAGTTTTTAAGAATCCTGACCCCCGACCTAAACAGCCCGGAGGCCAGTTGCTTTTGGACCACCATCGATTAAAGCAACCTGTTTGTGCAAACTTTGTGCAATTTTAGCAGCATTAAATCACAATCTGGTTAAGAAATGTTGAGAGCGCCGCAAACTCTCTCAGCGTCGACAAAATTGTCGCGAGCGTTAATAATGAAATGGAGCGGAAAAACATCTTAAAATACCTCTTTGAAACCGTAACCTTTAGAATAAACCACAAACAATTCTGATTCAATCACTTATTGATTTCGTTGCACGCGTGCGATAATTTGAGGGAAAGCCCCATTCGTACACGATTTCCAGAAGCGAGGCCCGAGCCGGGGCATTGTCCTGAATGAAAGAACGAGAATCGATCAGCGAATTTTTCTGGTTCCTGCGAAGGCCTGCGCAGTTTCTGGCCGATGTGTGCGTACTTTCGGCGGCCTTCTTGCTCTCCTATCTGCCCGCGATCAATGTTCAATTGGGCGAATACTATATCGAGAACGCAGTTCGGCAGCTTCCTTTCGTTGTTCTGGTGCAGTTCTCCGCGCTTTTTCTAGTCGGCGGCTATTCCATCTTATGGCGATACGTGAGCATCGAGGACATAAAGGTCTTCATAAAGGCGGCGGCGGTAGCGACAACCGTGCTCGTAGCGGTGCGGTTCTTGCCGATACTGGTCGAATACAACATTTGGCAGGTGCCTGTTTCGGTTATCTTTATAGACGCCGTTCTGGGATTTGGTGGGATGCTGGCGATCCGCGTTCTGCGCCGTTTTGTTTATGAGCTCGGCGATGACCGCCGCATTCTTCGCGGCAGGCGAATGCCCGAACGCAAGGCTGCTTTGCTTGTGGGAGCCGGGCGGATCGGGGCCACGATAGCAAAGGAGGTAAGCGGACGGCGTGATGCTGAGTTGGACATACGCGGTTTTGTTGATGATGATCCTAGAAAAAAGGGCGGGAGCGTAAGCGGCATAAAGGTTCTCGGCTCGACCAATCTGTTACCCAAGTTTGTCGATGAACTGGACATAAAGCAGGTGGTTATCGCGATCGATGATGCTCGCGGCAAGGATATTCGCCGGATAGTAAATATTTGCGGTTCGATCCCAGTGCGTGCTCAGATAGTTCCGAGCCTTAATGAAATCGCCCATGGGCGCGTATCTGTTAGCAGAATTCGTGACGTTGAGATAGATGACCTTCTCGGCAGAGAACCGGTAAAGCTCGACACCGGAAATCTCGAAACATTCCTTTCCGACAAGACAATAATGGTAACAGGTGCGGGCGGTTCGATCGGGTCGGAACTTATCCGGCAGATAGCCACCTACCAACCTCGAAAGCTTTTGCTGATCGAGCGAGCCGAGTTCCTGCTTTTTCAGATCGAGCGCGAGATACGCAAGAAACATCACTCTATGGAGATCATTCCGCTGATCGCTGATATTTGCGATAGGCCGCGGATGAGGGAAATATTCGCTCGGTACCGCCCGGATGTGGTGTTCCACGCAGCTGCGCATAAGCACGTCCCGCTCATGGAAACCAATGTCTGTGAAGCGATCAAGAATAATGTTTTCGGTACAAAACTGACTGCGGAACTTGCGGGAGAATTCGACGCGTCCAAGTTTGTGCTCGTTTCAACGGACAAGGCGGTAAACCCAACTTCCGTAATGGGCTCATCGAAACGGCTTGCGGAGATCGTTGCTCAACAGCTCAATGGGCGATACAACACCGCGTTCGTTGCGGTGCGATTCGGCAATGTGCTGGGTTCGGCGGGTTCGGTCGTACCGATCTTCAAAGAACAGATCGAAGCAGGCGGGCCGGTCACGGTTACCGATCCGAAGATGACCCGCTATTTTATGACCATTCCTGAAGCCTCGCAGCTTGTGATGCAGGCCGGAGCGCTTGGGCTCGGCGGTGAGATCTTCATACTTGATATGGGTCAGCCGGTAAAGATACTTGACCTGGCCGAAGATATGATCAGACTTTCAGGCCTTGTGCCGTATGATGATATAGACATCGTATTTACAGGCATCAGGCCTGGCGAAAAGCTGTTTGAAGAGTTAGAGATAACAGGTGAGGACCTTGAAAAGACACGTCACCCGCAGATATTCATCGGTAAGATCGCAACGTATTCTGACAAAAAGGTCTCAGCAATGATCGAGCGGCTGTCGGCATCATTAGAAAATGGGAATGATGATGATCTGCGAGATGTGATCAGGGAGTTTGTGCCCGAATCACAGATATCGGTAAGAAAGACGGGAAAACACTCTGAACAAATTGCTAAAACACAAAAGCCGCTCACCCGTTCGGCTGACCTCCAAACGGCTGAATAGTAAGTCAAGGAAATGCGGCACTGAAGATCTATGTTTCACCCAAAATTCTCAAAAAGCCGGATCTCATCAAAGGCCGGTTCGTTCACGGAATCGGTTATTCGGGAAATGTCTCGGGAAGCAGCGAAATACGGCGCAGTAAATCTGGGCCAGGGCTTTCCGGATTGGTCAGCACCTGAAGAAATAAAGCAGCGTGCGATAGAGGCTATCGCTGATGATCATAATCAATACGCTATAACATGGGGCGTAAAGAGCTTTCGCGAGGCCATCGCAGCGAAGACGAAATGGTTTCTGGGAATGGAGGTCGATCCGGAAGCTGAGATCACTGTAACGTGCGGTTCGACCGAAGGAATGATCGCCGCGATGTTGGCGACCGTTGACCGCGAAGAAGAGGTCATCGTGTTTGAACCGTTCTATGAGAATTATGCGCCGGACGCTATCTTGTCAGACGCAAAACCAGTGCATGTGCCGCTTTACCGCACAGATAAAGGATTTGTATTTGACCGCGAGGAGCTCCGCAAGGCATTCAATGAACGAACAAAGGCAATAATCATCTGCAACCCGAACAACCCGACAGGCAAGGTCTTCACGCGCGAGGAATTGGAGTTCATCGCCGGGCTGTGCCAGGAGTTTGATGCGATTTGCTTTACCGACGAGATCTACGAGCATATAACGTTTGACGATGCCGAAGGTAACGCAAGGGAGCATGTCTGCATGGCAACGCTGCCAGGAATGCGTGAGCGGACCGTCGTGGTCAATTCGCTTTCAAAAACCTATTCGGTCACCGGCTGGCGAGTCGGCTGGTGTATTGCCCCGCCGGATATAACCTCCGCTATACGTAAGGTTCACGATTTTCTGACCGTCGGCGCGGCAAATCCGCTGCAGCATGCCGGCGCATTCGCTTTGCAATTTCCCGAGAGCTATTACGAAGAGGTCCGTTTGGAGTATCAGCGTAAACGAGACTACATCGTCCCCGTCTTACAGAATGCTGGCTTTAAATGCGATATGCCCGAAGGCGCATATTACGTTATGACCGATATTTCAGATTTCGGGTTTGCGAACGACATCGAATTTACAAAACACCTGATCCGTGAGGTCGGAGTTGCAGTGGTTCCCGGGTCTTCCTTTTATCATCGTCCGGAGATGGGCTCTCACATGGTAAGATTTTGTTTTTGCAAGAAGGATGAGACGCTCGAAGCCGCGGCGGAGAGATTAGATCGGCTGCGATATCAATGATCGACCGATGGTATTTTCAGCGCCAGAGCCCACGACGTCTAAAATTGGCAACCAAAATACTCCCCTTGCGCAACCAAATATCTGACCCAAACGTCATTGATACATAGGCGAAGGCCAATAATATCTTATTTGGAGGTATTTTATGATGGCTAAGGCATTAGCTTTTGTTTTATCAATTTCTGTTTTTGGCATTGCGGCGATCGCACAGACACCGGAACCGAGGCAGCGGATAGAGCCGCGTGTGTTCTCATGGACGTTCGGTTCGACGGGCGGCTATCTGGGTATCGAAATGGCAGAGATCTCGAATGAGAACTTAGGCAAATTCGGTCTTTCGGCGGTTCGCGGTGTCGGTGTTGAGAAAGTTTCAGCGGATTCGCCGGCCGAACGTGCCGGTATCCTTGCCGGTGACGTGATCGTGCGCGTAAATGGGGAAGAAGTTACAAGCACCCAAAAGCTTAGTAGGATGATCGGCGAGATCGCTCCGGACCATACGGCAAGAATAACCGTGCTTCGCGGAGGATCGGAGCGCGAGCTCAGTGTAACGATCGGCAAACGTCCGGCACCGAAATTTGATGAAGCCGGAGCCTTTGGTCGGCTTGAGGACCTTTGGAAGAACGAAGGCCGCCCGGAGGCAGCCCCACCAAGCTCAAGTGCTCAGTGCGCTGCTGGAGTTGGGTAAAGCCTATGCCCTGCTTGACCCGATTGCTACGACCACTGAAGCCGATGAACCACTCAATTTCTTCCTCGACACCCTCTGGCAGAACCAGAATGAGGCGGCCATCGTGAAGGGAACCGCAGAACTTAAGAATTTTTTGGAGGAATCGGCATCACTGAGTAGCTTCGAGGAACCACTGCAATTGTTAAAATTTCAAAAACAGTTATTAAAGGCAGTTGGATCAGGTGTAGAACTACAACAGGAAAAGCAAGATGTCAGGTTTCTCAATGCTTTGATGAACTTAGGAAGTGCTTATGCTGATTTGAATCCAGATGAAACAATAGCAGGAGCAGAATCGCTCAATTTCTTCCTTGATACACTAGGGAATGCTCAAGACGAAGTTGAAATACAGCAGGGAATTGGAGAATTTACAACGTTCTTTGCAGGATTGGACAATTTTGATCGTTCTATAGGCTGGTTAGAAGATGGCTACAAACTCCTGAATAGCATTAAGCAGGCAAATCTTTCTCAAAGCGAATTCAATTTACCTCAATGGCAAGTTGGACCACAAGATGACCCATTTCGTTATCAAAGCCCAGTTCTCAGTGCATTCGCTCAACTTTTCCCAAATCGTATCGATACAGCAGGCTATCAGCTTCTGTGCCATTGGTTATATGGAAAGGGCGAACCCGTATATATAAGCAACAACCCTTTTTGGACGGACTACATGACACGTGAAAATCAATATACAAACCCAGCAGGTGAACGACAACCTTTTCTACCTACTGTTAGAGAAAGAGTAATGGAGCTTGCCATGATTCATGCCTCTAATTCAATCAGTGCCATCTCTGATACGATTCGCCCACTTAATCTTGCAAATGGCTTTGCGCCAATTGGATACATGTATCTACACGGTGTTGCACCCGAACTACGCATTTTTGGAACTGCTGTAAAAGAACAGTACAGTGAGATAGATCCTGAAAACAACTTCAAAGTTACACTCAATCTTTCATTCACCTGGGTAGATGATATCGATCCTAATAGCCAGTACGGCTTTAAAGAATGGTTTGCTTCACAAGTTGTTGGACGTGCGCTTGCAGCAATTGATTCAGGACCCGCTTTAGATCGAGGACAACCAGTTCCTCCAACTATTAATCCTCAGGATTATCACATAGAGATCCAGTGGACATCTGAAATAATTTATGAAAAGAGAGGTGGAGTAGAGGCATTTTATGGATGGCCTTTCACTACAAACGAAGGCTTTACTCCTTTATAAGTCAGAAGGTTGGGCATGATGAGAAAATCAACAAAATCTGTTTTGACAGTGATCACATTACTCGTACTTTCAATAGGAGCAGGGGTTGTAATAGGGTATTTAGAGTCTGAGGACGAAATCACCAAAATTCTTGGAGTACAGCTTCCTGAATCGGCAACTGAAGTAGACTACAAAATCTCTCGTGGATGGGATGGTCCTAGTTTGTTTTTATGTGCAAGAATGTCTAAACCAGAGTTTTTGGGATACATTGAGGAAATTCGTGCCAAAAAACAATCTGAAGGGAAACTTGTAAAACAGCAGTATCGACAATCTGCAACATCAGAATTTTCACATTCAAAGTTTTTGGGTTTAAGTTGTTGGTTTGCCACACCTGCCAGGAATCAGGATACATATATACTGTTTTCACCTAAGAATTATTTCATGGTGATCAGATATCAGAATGGAACCATGTTTGTTGCATTCAGCAGTCAGTAAATTGCTTGACAAACGCATGGAGCAGACTCATTTGAGTTGAGGTTAGAGTAGTGCAGACAGAAATAAATGTGTAGTTGCTGACATATGAAGTACCTACTAAGAGCACTTCAAAGATTTGGTATGAATCAGAATAGTCCCTCAAGAAAACTTACTCCTGAACAAGAAGCTTTGTCTATCGCCTATCACAAAAAGTGGTTTGATCTAGAGTATTCAACTGAACCAACTCACTTCAAGGAAATTGAAGAATCAGTTAATCTAGCTTATAGGGCTTTAGATAAACAGAATCCCAAAATTGTCTTCTGTAAAAGTCCATATCAAGCTATCAGAGAATTGGATGAATGGAAAAATCAACCCATGATTCCACTGATGAGCTTAGGATGGCAACTGAGAAGCCAACTCCCACGAGCCGGACAAATGGGGGTAAAACGGAGGGAAAGAGCAGTACATCCAGAAGGACATTTGGGTGCTCAGTTAAGATTTGCTTTAATCAGACGACTTGGTGATCAAATGGCAGATGCAATTACTACCAGTGCTTGGTTTGGGTATACGAGCTGGTTTGATTTTTGCATTTCTGTTCTAAACTACCCTTGCGACTTACAAGCATGGAAAGCAATTCGGTCAATAGTCAGATATTGTGGCTTCATATTTCCGTTTGAAACTGCTTGTCTTATTATCGATCGTCCTACAAGCTTTTCACTTGATGAATTAGAACGTTTCCATGCCGATTCCAAACCTGCTGTCACTTATGCTGATGGGTTTAGTTTATATTTCTATCACGGTATAGGATTACCAGAAGAATACGGACAGTTGCCTACCCAAGAATGGAGAACACAGTGGCTATTTCAGGAACATGATCCTCAAGTTCGACGGGCATTACTACACGTAATCGGTTATGAGAAAATCTCTAAAGATTTACAAGTTATTGAAATAGACACCTTCAATGAATACAGCTTGCTAAAACTTGAGAATACTAATGATGTTCCTGTCCCTTTGCCAATTCTTTTGCTTAAGTACATTAATTCTGATACAGAAAAGATTCAAATTGTTGAAGCTCCATTACATAGTAGAACTGTTCATGAAGCTATAATTTGGGTGAACAAAAACTGGTTCGTTGAAACTTAGAAGTAGTTACATAGAGGCTACTCTCCTTTAGGTTAATGCTGTTCGCCTTCATTCAAGTTCATCCACAACCTGGTGCAAGCAGCCACGAATGTCGAATCACTGTCCGATGAGGCAGTGCTGGATGCCCAATTCCTGAGAGAACTGGCAGCGTTTGGCTTTGAATATGCCAAGCTCAATCCTACTGTCCTTGAGTCAGCAACTGAGAACGGAACTGAGGCATTCCTGGCCACCCTATGGCAGAGTGACTCCACACAGGCTGAGTCAGTAGCCATGCGACAAGCGACGGGAAAACTGAGTGGATTCTTTGAAACACTGGACACGAACCAGCAACGAGTGAAACTACTGGAGTTTAAGAAGCAGGTACTCCAGTTCGCCAAACAACTCCCTCCCGATTTCCAGTTGCCCACCAACGATTCTAAAGTGGTCAGTGCACTGGTCGAGCTAGGCGGGGCTTATGCTGCTTTGCAACTTGTAACAGAAGCGCCTTCAGCAGAGGATTCCGGTTTCTTCCTCAATACCCTCTTTTTAGCAGGCAACATTGAACAGGCAACTCAAGAGTTTAGAGATTTTCTCAAGGCTGCTAATGAATTTACGGGATACCGGCCAAGTATTACCTTCTCAGCCGTAAATGGAGAAATCTTTTGGAACCACACACTTGACCAGTTTGACAGATATGTGCCTAATGACTATCCAACCAATTTTGTGGTGTACCGAAATGGAGTAGCAACGGACGATCGCTTCGCTTCAATTAAGATTCAACGTGCTGATGGCAGAGAAGAAATTTATCCAGGCGACCAACTCTTTCGGCTTTACATCAAGCCTGAACCTCAAATCACGGATGCGGATCAGGTTCATCTCCAAGCCAATGAGGTAGCTCTCTATGTTGGAGATACTGTCTTCGTTGAGGATCGCACAATTCTTGGACCACTAGAGCAAATTGTTCCCGTTCGGCGAATTTTTGAAGTATTCAAACTTGTAGACCGTGCAATTGTAGGACAAACAAAAGCCCTATGGGAGCAAATTAACAATAACAAGTGGTTGACAGGAGTTTTGTTCACCACTTTTGCAGGAGCACAGTTGACACCTGCGGGTCCTGTGCTCAATGCGCTCATGGTTCTAATAGGCGGGTTTCAGGCTGGCTATGGCGTTCTACGGCTATCGTGGGCGTCCTTATGGTTCGCGTTTTTGTGAATGCATCGCAAACCTTAACGTTGTTCCCTGTTTGAAAGAACTCACAATCGAATCTTGGGGCATATGTGATCGACTTGTAGTTCTCGCGAGCGGCGTTCAATGGCTCAACAAGCAACTCGGCATTACCGACAGCCTCGGCACGGGCAATGAATTTCCCGTCCGGATGAAATATGGTTTTTACGCTATCTGCAGCAACCGTCTTTGCGGAGGCTGAAGGAGAACTATTCGGCACATCAAGCCGCAGCGTCGTTCTGCCGTCGGTATTCGCTCCTTCGATACCGCCAGATGCCTTCATTGTCAAACTGATCGCTCGAAGGGCAGAGATGGTCGCTTTCGAATAACTCGTCGAAGCCGTCGGCACCAAGACCGCAACCGGAGACCCGGACGCTTTCGCTGTGGAGATCGCACCGGTCCTCCCGAAATCTGCCGTCAGCTCTGCTCCCCTAACTGTTGCCGTCCGCTCATCACTAACATCGGTCAGTTCCGCTGAACCAACAGCTTTTGCATTCCTTAATTTTCTATCAGGGAAAAATTCAGCCGTGAGCGTGTTACCGCGAACTGAAGAAACACCGTTCTTCACCGAGGCATTACCTTCGGAAATTGCCTTACCGGCAGTACGAAGATAATCGACCCTATCGCCCGCGATCTGAGTCTTAGCATCGGTCGAGAATCTTTCGACGAGAGCACTGGTTCTCAAATAAAAACCATCGTGAACAACGTCATGCTTGGCGTATTCAGCTCGGACATTCGCCTCAGGCTTTCCGTTCCGAACCAGATCGATCGATACGTTCTGAAATAGCTCGATCATTCTTACATCTCGCTTTGAGTTCTCAAGCGGTGTTAATTGAATATTTACAAGCCCAGCCTTTATGGTCGAGGTTTCCAGCTCTGAGCCATTCCGGTTAATGAAACTACCGGCAACAGAACCATTCAGTTTTATAACTTCGTTCGCCTGATCGTAACCACCCGCTTCGGATGTTACTTTTGAGATCGTGATCTTCCCATTTGGGCTCTGATCCACCATAGATAGAGCAACGTCGCCAAGAAGATCGATCTTTCTTTCGGAAAGTTTAACAATCGCACTTGCCGCGCTTCCCTCAATATTGCCGCGGTTGAACCTTATCTTCTCTTCCGCTTCAGCAGTATCGATCCCACGTTTGTATGTGAACTGTTCCGTGTTTGCCTTCAGCCCATCCCGAGAGGTCATTTCAACATTACCGGCAAAATAAACTGTGAAGTCCTTGCTCTCGTGCGGTACATAAACACTCTTCTGCGCAGTTATTGAATCGAACGTGCCGTCGGGCGCAAAGACCTGAAGAAAGATATTCTCAAATTCTTGATGTTGGTCGTCGAAAGTCGTGGCCTTGTCCGCCTTTATATAAAATTTGACGACGTCACCTTCTATTTCTTTGCGTTCATAACCTTCGACAACGGCTGTTACTTTGTCGGAAAGATTCGCGGGAAATCCCCTCATTCGAAATTCCGGCTCCTTTTGCGAAAGGAAAGAGATACCAATAATTAGAATAACTGCGATACCGATCGCGACCGTACCGTATCGAAAAAACTTAGGCAACCATAGCTGCCAAGGTTTGATTGTTCTTTTGTCGGTGCTGGTTTCGGCCATTTAACTAGACTAATTATCTGCTCTTAGATCACTTACAACAAGTTGTAACCGTGTATTACCCTGCCATGAATTCGCTTCAAGCGTGTACGCGACTTCGATGCCGACACCCTCGGTTAAAGTTTGCCCCTCTGATCGTTCGACGCCGTCCCACCAAACAGCTTCCAATCGTCTGTTATCGGCATCTATCAGATTCAAGCGCAGATGCTTCTGTTTCATCACAAATGGCTCACTACGGAGACGAAGTCCTTTGGTAACAAAGACCGGTCTCGGATTACCGGCACCAAATGGTTCCAGACGTGATAATTCCTGAACAATCTCAAGCCCCAGTGTCCCGGAGCTGACTGGGGCGTCAATTGTCAGCTTTGGTAAGAGTTGTTGTGAGGACAAAGAATTTAAGGCGTGGCGATTAAGCTCTGTCCGAAGTTTGCCTATATTTTCGGTCGGCAACTGCATCCCGGCAGCCATAGAGTGGCCACCAAACTGATCAAATATCCCCGAACAGGATACCAATGCTTCAACGATATTATATTCGGGTATGCTCCGCGCACTGCCATATGCAACCCCGTTCTCCGCAGAGAGAACAATTGTCGGACGATAGAACTTCTCGGCAAGTTTCGAGGCGGCCAGACCGATCACACCACGATGCCAGCCCTCGCCCGCAACAACTATTACGTTGCGCTCGGTTGTTCTTTCGTATTCATCGATCGCCTGCTCTGTGATTCTCTGCTGCATTTGCTGCCGCTCACGATTGCGTGAATCCAACACTCGCGCTATTCTCCTTGCCTCATTGAAATCTTCTGATTCAAATAGCTCCACAACGTGGCTGGCAACGTCCATTCTCCCTGCGGCATTTATTCGCGGAGCAATTCGAAAGCCTATATGGTTCGCCGTCATTTCCGACGTGCAATCAGTGATCTCCATTAAGGCTCGCAGTCCTTGATTCTTGGTGTTCAGGATCTCACGAAGACCGAGCGATACGATAACTCGATTTTCACCCTTGAGCCGCATTATATCCGCGATCGTTCCCATCGCTGCGATCTCCATTAGCGAAGGGATCATTTCGGTGCGCCCAAACTCAGCCAGCAGTGCATGCGCGAGTTTTAGTGCAACGCCGACGCCCGCGAGGTCTTTATCGGGATATTTGCAATCTGCTTGGTTCGGATTCACCACTGCGACCGCTTTCGGAATACCAGCCGGGTCTGAAAGATGATGATCCGTGATAATGAAATCAAATCCATTCGCTGCGGCCCATTCCATCGGCTCAAAACTTCTGATGCCGCAGTCAACGGAGATCCCTAAAGTACAGCCTCTCGCCTTAGCTGATTCCAGCGCGGGAATATTGATCCCATAACCTTCTGTAAAGCGATTCGGTATGTGATATTCGCTTGGAATACCGAGTTCTCGAAAGACCCTTCGAAGCAGTACCGTACCTGTCGTCCCGTCAACATCGTAGTCACCCCACACCAATACTTTTTCACCATGTTCGCGTGCCTTCATCAACCTGGCCACGGCCTGGCGCATTCCTGTAAGTCGATAGGGGTCGTGCATTTGCTCGATCGATGGATTCAAAAATTGAAACGCTTCCTCAGCCGATGAAAAGCCTCTGGATATAAGCAATGCCGCTGTTAGCGGTTGAATTTTTAGATCACACGAGAGCCGATCCACGGCCTCGCGATCATGCTTAAGTCTTACCCAATGCTTTTGGATCGGCATTAATATTTAGTTAGACATTAACAACAGGATCAAGGACACCGCGCCAAAGCAGAAGCAGGAGCGCGATACCTAGAATAACGCGGTAGATAATAAATATCGCCGTAGAGTTTTTCCGAAGAAATGCAAGAAGAAACCAGATCGAAAGATAACCGACAATACCCGACACGATCGTGGATACCAAAAGTGGTAATGCACTTTCAGCAGGAATTATCCTCCATGCTTCACGCAACTGAAGCAGCCCGGCGGCCGTGATCGCCGGTATCGATAAGAGAAAAGAGAATCGCGCCGCCGCCTCGCGTTTCTGACCCGCAAACAACCCACCCATTATTGTCGATCCGGAACGACTCGCTCCCGGCATCAGTGCCAATACCTGAGCAAAACCTACGACAATGGCGTCAAGAATCCCAAAATTCTCAATTTCTCGGGTGCCTCTGCCCGAACGCTCGTACCATTTGCTTACCATTTCCGCGAGTGCAAGTAACAAACCTACCCCGATGAGCATTAGTGAGATTATCCAAAGATTCTTTGTGCCGGGACCTTCGATCTGCTCCTTAAGGACAAGGCCGACTGTGCCGATGGGTATCGACCCCAAAATGATCAGCCAACCTAACCAGGTTTCGGTTGACATCCATTGCTCATACCAATTCTTCGCCATTCCCCAGCCGCCAAGATAGCCTGAAGCGTCTTCATCGCCGAAGAGGTCCTTAAGACCCCAGCCGTAAAGAATTATCCCCATCCAGATCCGCAAAGAATAAGCCCAGAAGAAAATATTCACCTGAAATTCACTGTCCGGATCGTCAGTTCGCCGACCCAGTGCAAACCCGGCAATTCCCCCAAGCAACAACATCAACGGAACTGCGATCAATTCTGTCGCTTCGTAGGCGAAGAAATAGGCGCTCTGCAATAGCATCGCAAAGAACGTAAGCAGAAACACCAATTTACCAAGGCCGATCATTAGGAGTTTGCTTCGCGAAGAACTAAATTATTCTCCATAACCAACGCATCAAAGTTTGCGTTATTGAAAGTCTTTATTGCGTCCTGCGGTGTACAAACGATGGGTTCCTGAACATTGAAAGAAGTGTTCAATAGCATCGGGATCCCGGTGATCTTTTTGAACTCATTTATCAAGCTCCAATAGCGCGGGTTTGTTTCGCGACTTACCATCTGCGGGCGTGCAGTTCCGTCAACATGAACTACTGCCGGTATCTTTGCTTTATATTCGTCCGCGACCTCGATCACCGTTATCATAAATGGGTCGTGGTGCTCAACACCAAAAACCTCGAGGCCGTGCTCTTCATGCATTGACGGGGCCAGCGGACGGAACCATTCGCGGAGTTTCACCTTGTGGTTCAAGATCTCGCGCATATCGCCGCGTCGCGGATCGGCGAGAAAGCTGCGTGCGCCCAACGCTCGCGGACCAAGTTCCATCCGACCATTGAACCAGCCGATTATCGCACCCTCTGAGATCATCTTAGCAACACGCGGCAAAAGCTCTTCATCCGGCAATGTTTCGTACTTCAAACCGGCTTTATTCAAAGCTGTCTGGCATTCTCCATTCGTAAAGCCGGGGCCGTAATAGGCGTGATTCATTACGAAATCGCGTGGCTTCCCAAGCAATTGATGCCAGACATAATATGCCGCACCGAGCGAACAGCCCGCATCGCCCGCAGCGGGCTGGACAAAAAATCGCTTGAACGGGGTCTCGTGAAAGATCCGTCCGTTCATCACCGAATTGAAAGCAACGCCGCCGGCCATACAAAGGTTTTCTTCGCCGGTCATCTCGTAGATCTTGTTAACAAGATAAATTGCCGTGTCCTCAAGCGCCTTTTGTGCAGAGCAGGCGATGTCCCAGTGGTGCTCGGTCAGCTCCTCACCGGGTTTTCGTCCGGGCCCAAGCTCTTTAACGATCGCTTCGGGGAATTGATAATGCTTTGCCAGGTGATGATCCAGAACCTTTATGTTGAACTTAAAGTCGCCCCTGCCGTTCGTCGTCAGCACTTTCTCACGAAAAAAATCGTAATACTTCGGCTTGCCATAAGCGGCAAGCCCCATTACCTTCCATTCGTCTCCGGCAAACATATCAAAGCCGATGAAGTTGGTTACGGCCGAATAGAATTGACCGAGACTGTGCGGCAGTTTTATGCGCTTCAGGATCTGAAGCTTATTGCCCTTGCCTTGGCAAAAGAGCGTGGTCGTATCCTCGCCGGTTCCGTCCCACGTCAGTATTGCGGCGGAATCAAATGGCGAAACGAAAAATGCCGAGGCGGCATGGGTCTGGTGATGCTCCAGATAGTGAAACTTGAAATCGCCGGGGCCAAAATGCTCGCGTAATCGTTTCGGATGCTTGAACATTCCAAGATAGCTGTCACTTACCTGAGCAATCCCTCGGTCCGCGCGAGCCTTGAACATCGCCGGCGAGATCAGCCCGGCCTTTAGCGCCTGCATAGCCTTATGCCGAAGTATCCACGGCTTCCAATAATGCCCGACATGCTCAACCTTGGCGAGCGTTATTCCCGCCTGTTTCAAACAAAATTCGATCGCCTTGTAAGGGAAACCTGCGTGATGTTTTTTTCGCGAGAAGCGCTCCTCTTCGACCGACGCGATCAATTGTCCGTCCTTAATGATCGCCGCCGCAGAATCGCCAAGAGTTGTAAGCCCTAATATGTACATAAATCCAGACTGCTACTTCACCAAACTATGTGCGGCGAGTTCAGCAGTTGCGGCCTGCACCTTGTCATCTGCTTCCTGTTCGGAGACCCACGCCAGCAATTCCTCCAGACCGGTTTCGAGCGTAACCTTCGGCTCGTAGCCAAGTAAAGCCTTTGCCTTCGAGATATCAGAAACGCAATGTCGGATGTCGCCTTCCCGGTATTTGCCGACGATCTCCGGTTTGATATCTTTACCGAGCCCCTTTGCAAGCAATTCTGCTATCTCTTTGACAGAGGTCGCGCGTCCCGTGCCGACATTGACGGCCTGATAATCTGCATCGTCGCTTTCAAGTGCGAGTAGATTCGCCTGAACTATATCCGAGACGTGAACAAAGTCACGCGATTGAAGGCCATCCTCAAAGATCATCGGCGCTTGATCGTTCATCAGCCGCGACGAGAATATCGCACAAACGCCGGTGTATGGGTTCGAAAGAGCCTGCCGCGTGCCATAGACATTAAAATATCTAAACGCCACGGTGGGTATTTTGTAGGCTCTGCCGACCGCCAGACAATACTGTTCCTGGTCTTGCTTAGAAACGGCGTAAACCGATGTCGGGAAAAGCGGCTTTTCTTCGGTAGTGCCGATCGGTTCCAATTCGATGTCTCCGGCACGTAACTCCCATTCGTGCGCCGCAAGCTGTTCATCCGAGCGAAGCTGCGGGTTGACGGTTTCGCCGGTCGCTGGATTCCGATACGCACCTTCGCCATAGATCGACATCGACGAGGCAACGATCAGTTTTTGAAACTGATCTTTTCGGTTGATCATCTCTTCAAGCAAAACCGCTGTACCAAGATCGTTCGCCTTTACATACCGCACGATCTCATACATAGATTGCCCAACCCCGACCTCGGCCGCTTGATGATAGACCACTTCGATACCGTCCAGAGCCTTCGCCACTGCATCTGCATCACAAACGTCGGCACGAATAAACTCCGCTTCAGGGTTCAGGTGCTCCGGAATCTTGCCGCCTATATGCACCTGCTCAACGATTGAATCTAAGATCCGAACTGTATGCCCGCGCTCGACCAGCGCATCAACCAAATGCGACCCAATAAACCCGGCCCCGCCGGTTACTAATATTTTCATCGAATTCATAAGTGGACAAAAGGGTATGATAACGCTAATTGCGGGTGTTTTCCTCTATAGCTGTGCGAAAAACTTTAAGTACGCGGGGAACCTGTGAAATAGCGGAATATCCGGTTTCGACCGTCCACCGCCCGGCCATGCCAATTTTCTGCCGGAGTTCGGGTGAATGGAGCAGAAGTTTAAGCTTTTCTATCCATTCATCTTTTGAATCTGCCAGATAACCGTTCTCGCCATCTTGAATGATCGTAGAGTTTACACCTACGGGTGAGCAGATCGTAGGAATTCCCAGCGCCATATATTGCAAAGCTTTCAGTCCGCATTTTCCGCGGCTCCAATCTTCATCGGGTAATGGCATCAGGCCAATATCAATTTTCTGAAGATCTTCTATCTCTGAATCAGACCGCCATTGGATCGCCTCAGTTTCAACACCGGGCAGATCGTATTCAGGCGTTCCAATTACGCGAAGCTTGAACTTTTCGGTCTTCACAAGCTCCTGCAAGACACCGCGGATAGTGTCCAGATGCTGGACCGTGCTAAAGCTTCCGCTCCAGCCTATGGTCAGAGTTTCAGGTTCAACATCGCGAACAGGTGGCAGGTATGTTTCGGTATCGATCGTGGTCGGGATTATGGTAACGTTCCGATTTTCTTTAAGGGCATAGTCCGCCAGATACTGATTCCCGGCAATCACATGTGTCGAAAGACGGCAGATCGTGGCAGTTTTTCCGGGAAATTTCAGATAGCTCAAGTAACCGTTCGAAGGGCTTTTGTACGCCACAAAGACCGCATCGTCAAAATCAAAGACCATCGGCACGCCGGAGGCCGCGATACGCCGCTCAAACCATGCAGGCCCGAGCAAAGGCGTGACGCTTGGTGGTGCGGAAGAAGTTTGTTCCGGCAACCGAAAAAGCGTAGATGGTATTGTCCTGGGTGGTCCAGACGTTCAGAATTAGCAAAACCAGACCGAGGAATAGCAAGCCTTGCTGCGCCATCGCCTGAATCAGGTCATTGGTGCCGTAGACCAGGGTGCAAAATGCGCCAGTAAAAACCAGCAGACCATTGATAAAGAAAAAGGCCAGCAGCGTACTCCAAACGGCATTCTTGCCCGAATCAGCAAAGCGGCTCCAGTTGGTCGATTGGGTGCCGCCCGAGATAAATGTCCCGATCACAATTGCCAAAGCCGCACCAAAGGACAGCTCTTGAGTGGGTTGAAGCGCAGTCAAATCGCCCGCATCTCGAAACCCTATTGACAGACTAATCACAATCAGCACCAGCATCGCTGGGACGGCCAAACGGCTGAGCCAATCCATTGCAGTGTAGCCAATGTAGGCTGTAACGCAAAATCCATAGGTGGCCAGCACAATCAGCAGCCACGACCAGTTTTGGGGCAGGCCCAACAGATTGATCAAGGCGTCTGCTACAAATGCATTGGTCACCGCATACCAGCCGATTTGGGTAAAGCCCAGGATAAAGTCCACCCAGCGCGAGCCGATGTTGCCAAAACTAAACCGCGACATCAGTACCGTCGTCAGGCCGCTCTTGTAGGCGATGTAGCCCAGCATGGCGCAATAGGCACCCAGTAGGCCATTACCAATCAAAACGATCCAAAGCAGATTGGTGAAATTAAACGCTGGACCGATTTTGCCGCCCGCGATTAGTGTAGTCGAAACTAGCGCGAACCCCATCAGCAAAGGAGCCAGCGACCAGATCGGCTTACGAGCTGTCAAGGGAACGGCAGAAAGGGGAAAGTCTTGAGACGCTTGGGTAGAATCTATCGTCTCCAGCTTTGTCACGCTCATAGGGGATTTGCCCTCACCACACTAGTTAAGTAAATGGATAAATAACGCAGATACAGCGTTCATAAATAGGTTGTGAACAAGGGGGTGTGTGGGCGAAGCCCCCACGCAGGGGTGGAACCCCTGCACCCCGTTCAAACTCAAGAAAGGATGGCTGTAGTAACGAAGCCAACATAGTCTCAAGTTGAGACAGTATCAAATAAGTATCAAATAAGGGGCAGCTGAAGGTGAATCGCCAACAGTTGCCCCTTTTTTAACCGAGTTTTTTATGAGCTTTGTTGAACATGGCTGGGAAATCATTTGGTATGCAAAAGCTGCTTCACAGTCTTCAGCATTTCCCCAGGTTGAAACGGCTTTGTAATATAGGCATCAGCTCCCTGCTTCATACCCCAGTAACGATCAAACTCTTGGTCCTTGGTAGAACAAATCAAAATAGGAATATTTTGAGCAACCGGATCATTCTTAATCCAGCGGCATAATTCATAGCCGTTCATTTCCGGCATTACTAAGTCAGTGATAACGAGATCAGGGGCCTTGGTCTGAATTTTGACTTTGGCTTCCAAACCATTGGCTGCTTCAACTACGGTCAACCCTCCCTGCTTCAACAGCTCTGAGAGCATTTGTCGGACGGTTTGACTGTCATCGACCACCAAAACTGTACTCATAGCATTTTGCTCATCTCAGAAATTCTGAAACAGGGAAGCGGGAAATTAGCTTGGCAAGAGATCACAGACAGGAGTTGCAATAGCCGCAAAGCGGAGTACGGATAGGCTGTAATCTAGCTGCTTGATCTACATTCTTTCTTTAGCAGTATTCCCAGAACTCAATCCATTTGCCGCAATTGGCAAGGACTATTCGGCTTGACCATTGGTATCACCAGTTTCTTCAGCTTTGGGGGTTTGTCTAAAGGCAGCAGGCGGATAATCAACCAATCGATCGCGCAGCAGCGCATCAATGTTTTCTGTAATGTCGCGCGGGTTCATGAAAATCACTTTAGAGTTGTCGCTTTGCCCCAACTGCAAGTTGGCATCAACGTAGCGCTGCATGACCAAATAGCGCAAAATATCTTGGGGATCGGCTTGGGTTGGCATCGCGTCAGCAATTCGCCTGACTGACTCAGCCATCGCTTCTGCCTGCTTAATCGCCGCTTGACGATCACCTTCTGCCTCAGCAATCGCTGCTTCCCGTTTGCCTTCTGCCTCAGCAATCGCCGCTCGTTTTTTACTCAGGGCAGCCCGCTCACTCTCAAGCGACTTTTGTAAGTCCTCGTTTTTGATTTTGATGTCTTGAATTTCAACGCGAGTCACCTTAACTCCCCACGGCTCTGTGGCATCATCCAGACTTTCCAACAAGGCTCTGTTGATTTCTTCACGAGAGGAATAGGTTCTTTGCAGATCCATCTCGCCAATTTTAGAACGCAAAGTTGTCCCCACCAGGTTCTTTAACGCTGTGCTGACATCATCGATTTCGTAGTAAGCAGAGTACAGATCAATGATGCGCCAGAAAATTACCGTATCAATAGTCAGGGTTACACTATCGTTAGTGATCACATCGCTCGGTTCAATGTCCAAGATCCGTTCTCGCGTGTTGGCTTCGATAACTACTTCATCGATGATAGGCAGAACACCAAAATTCAAACCTGGCGTTAATTTGCGGTGATAGCGGCCCAATCGTTCGACCAATGCCTCATTGCCCTGGTTCACCCGTCTCACAGAACCAACGGTTGCACCAACGACGGTTAACACAACTGCAAAAACCCATACCAATGTATTCATTGTCTTGTTTCCCTCTCCAGGCGGCGGCTATTTGAGTAGTTTCTAGAGATTAGCCAGTTAAGTCACTGTGTCGTAAGGTTCGTCCGTAAAATCAAGCGGTAAAACAATTAGCGTTAGCCCATGCCTACCCACTACCTGCACAGTCTGCCCACTGGCAATGCTGACGTCTGATACTTGACAGCGAGCCTTCCAGAGCGCGCCTTCATAGGACACCCAGCCCACACCGCCTTTGGGGATCATTTCGGAGACAACGGCTTCTGTATCGGGCAGTTCCTCTTTTGTGGGCAAAGGCACCATTCCCCGCAACACGATAGTTAAAGCAATTGAGAGAATACCCCAAAGCACAATTTGTAAAGCCACTGAAGAAACCGAAAGGGCCGCAATCGCCGTAATGATTGCCGCAATCCCCAACGATGCCACCGTTGGCTCTCCAACCACTACTCCGAGCAAGATAAAAATAAAACCAAGAATAATCCAGAGATTGAAACTGGGCGGACTGGGAACATTAGCAGCAACTTGTAGCAAATTCACGGCAGATCCCACCCTTAGATAAGCTATTAAATGTTAAGTTAAATGACGTTAAATAGACGGAGAAACCGATGTTGGGTTCTGTTTCAAATTTAGCGAAAGAAAGCAAAAATATGCCTCCTTGATGTGAGGCTAGTAGACAAAAATCTTCTCTTTGAAATATGGCTACAGCAATTCTGCCTAGTGATCAACTGAATCTCTTACTGCTGCCTTACGCCGCCATCTGAAGAATTGATTTGCGGCTAGTGGGACTCCACCCGGTAGGATAAACATGACCAGCGGCAACCCACCTAGCAAACAATTGAGCTTGTTGTAGCAAACGCCCTGCTGAGACTCGGCTTTGCCTTTGGCAAGGGTGCTAGAAATGAGCTGTTCCATTGGTAGAGCCGCCATTCTCAAACGTTGGGGAAAGTTGGGCGGCAGTTGGGAATTTAGCCTCAGCTTCAGCTCTGTTGACGAAAAGGACTGAGCATAAGCAGCCGTTAGAAAAGGAGCATAGCGATTAGCTTCGGGCGTTAGCTGCTGCACGAATGCCAAGCTAACTCCTCGTAAAAGTTGTCTGAGTGCTTCTGTTTCCTGTTCTGGACGTTCCCGAATAAAAAGGCTCTGGGTAAAGACATGGTTGAGATTGGCTGGATCACCTACACTTAGGTGGGTTCCGCCAATCGCTGTTAGCAAAAACTTGGAACCTTTGAGTTGTGTGAACGGCAAAAATTGCTGACTGACAGCGGGCGTAATGGTGTCATCAGTGCCTGCCAGCACCGACTTCAAATTCGTATTGAGCACGCGGTTCCACGTATCTTCGGTCATCTCCTCGATCGGCGCACCTTCCCAGATACCGGCGTTAAGCACGAGCAGATCGATGCCGCCGAATTCTTCAACCGTGCGTTTCGCCACCTCCGCCGCGGCCGAATACTGCGAGACATCGCCTTGCACTGCTATCGCCCGCACGCCTTTTTCTCCACAAAGCCGCACGGTCTCATCTGCCTCGGAGTGGTTCTGCAAATAATTGACAACGACATTTGCACCGCCCTCCGCAAGCCGAATCGCCGTCGCCCGCCCGACGCCCCGTGAAGCACCTGTAACAATAGCGGTTTTTCCGGCGAAAATCTCGCTTGGCAGATTTATGTGTGGTTCCGGCACGGTCATTGTACACATTTTGCCACGAATTGCAGGATCAACACGAATGTAAGAGAATTTTACATCGTATCTCGGCATTTCATTCGCCTTTTTTGTGTGATTCGCGAGCGTCACCTATTATGAACGACCAAAACCTCCTTGAAAACCAGCCCATCGCTTGGACGCCGACGCCGGACGTCATAGAACGAGCGCAGCTCACGAAGTTCATGCGCCAAGTCGGCGTGTCAACGTGGGACCAGCTTTACGAATTCTCGATCCGCGACGTGGAGCGGTTTACGGAAGAGGTCCTGAAATTCCTCGACATCAAATTCGACCCGCCTTACGAAAAGCTGATCGACACATCAAACGGCGTCGAGATGCCGTCGTGGCTCTCCGGTGCCGGTCTCAACATCACCGAGATGTGCCTCGACCGCTGGCAGACGGACGATATGAAAGATCAGCCCGCGGTGATCTGGGAGGGTGAATCGGGGCTATCAGAGAGTGTGACATACGCAGATCTCCATGACTACGTCGTTCAAGTCTCTGAAAGTTTGACAAAAGCTGGTTTCGGAAAAGGCGATGCGATCGGGATCCATATGCCGATGATACCTGAGACGATAAACGCACTGCTTGCCATCAATCGAATAGGTGCAATAGCAGTTCCTGTCTTCTCCGGATATGGTGTTGAAGCTATATCAAGCAGGCTCAAGGCCGTTGGAGCAAAAGCACTTTTTACCACTGAGGCATTCCCGAGACGTGGGCGAATGGTGAATGCCATTCAAACGGCAATAGAAGCAGTGTCACATTGTCAAACCATTCAAAAAGTTTACGTCACAAGCTGCTCAGAAAATTTCGACATCAAGGCAATTACAAACGATGAAAGATTTACGTCGTTTTACGACCTATTTTCTGGCCTAACCGAGCCTTCGCTTTCTAAAACCTCCGCCGAAGCCCCGCTCATCATCCTCTACACCTCCGGCACGACCGGTAAGCCGAAAGGCATTGCGCACACACATGCAAGTTTTCCGATCAAGGCGGCGCAGGATATGGCGTTTGGGACGGATGTCGGACGCGGCACGCGCATCTGCTGGTACACGGACATCGGCTGGATGATGGGGCCGTGGCTGATCTACGGTGCGCTAATAAATGGCGCGACTATCTGCATCTACGACGGTGCACCCGATTACCCAACGCCGGATCGTATGTGGGAATTCTGCGCGAAACATAAGGTAGAGGTGCTCGGCATTTCCCCGACGCTTGTTCGTTCGCTTGCAACGCACGGCGAAGATCTGCCGAAAAAGCACGATCTCTCGTCCCTAAGAGCGTTCGCATCCACCGGCGAACCTTGGAATCCGGCGCCATGGTGGTGGCTGTTTGAAAAGGTCGGAAATTCAAAGCTGCCGATCATCAATTATTCAGGCGGGACCGAGATCGCCGGCGGCATTCTGATGGGCAATCCGCTGCTGCCGCAAAAGCCGTGTTCGTTCCCCGCTCCGTGTCCGGGAATGGATGTAGATATTCTCGACGAGGACGGTAATTCTGTCGAGGCCTGCAAGGTCGGCGAGCTTGTAATAAAACAGCCGTGGATCGGAATGGCACGCGGATTTTGGCAGGAAAAAGAACGCTATCTCGACACATACTGGCGGCGTTTCAAAGACATCTGGGTTCACGGCGATTTTGCGATGCGCGACAAAGACGGCCACTGGTTCATCCTCGGTCGGTCGGACGACACGCTAAAGGTCGCCGGCAAACGCGTCGGCCCCGCCGAGGTCGAATCGCTGCTCGTCGCTCATCCTCTGGTCACCGAAGCCGCTGTGATCGGCGTTCCCGACGAGGTAAAAGGCACAGCGATGGTTGCTTTTGTCGTCGGATCGCAGGGAGCCTTGCCGGCAGATGAGAAAGATGCGGACAAGCTGTCTGCGTTCCGGCAGGAACTGAAAGCCCTTGTCGCGAAAGATATGGGCAAACCGCTGGCGCCGTCGAAAATTCATTTTGTCTTTGCATTACCAAAGACACGAAACGCGAAAGTGATGCGACGCGTTATCCGAGCGGCTTACCTCGGTGAAGATCCCGGAGATCTATCGGCACTCGAAGACCCAAAAGCCGTTGAGGCAATTTCTAAAGCTGCAGAGAATAACAATTAGAACCCAAAAGGAGAACGACAATGCAGTTCTCATTTACAATTCCCGGCGAACCACAGACCAACGTTGTTATCGACCGCGACGGATTTACCGGCCGATTCACCTGCACAGAAAATGGTCGAATCCATGACATAGCCAGCGTTTTGAATCCATTCACTCATTTCAATCTAAAACTTGAAAAGGTTTACGAGCTAGCCGTCGGAGACAATGCTCAACATCGGCTTACGATCAAGCATACTCGCCCGCTGCTGTTTGCGGGTTTTCGGCCGCATCGTTTTCAGGTTTGGGTTGATGGACAATTCTTCATCGATCACACTGGATAAGTCTCCAATCGGTCACAACCAGCTCGGTGAATATCAAAGTAGCCAGCCAAGCCCCGGGATTCCTCCAAGCTCTCCCTTTAAAAACTTGAAAATCTCCGAACAAACGGCAACACTTAACATTATGAGTGAATCAGCAAACTTGCCGATGAATTTCGGCGGTATAGATGAGGACAAATTCTCTTCCTTTGATGCTTCCCAAGTATTGATCTGGCCTGTTTCATACGAAGGAACGGTCTCGTATGGCACTGGTACGGAACAAGGAGCAATGGCGATCATTGACGCCTCACGCAACATGGAACTATATGACGAGGAGACGGACACGGAAACCTATAAGATAGGCATCCACACGCTTGAAGAATTCACACCTCGTGAAACGCCGGAAGCGATGATGACCGGACTCTATGAACGAACAAAGGAATTACTGGATCACAACAAATTCATCTGTATGATTGGAGGCGAACATTCGGTCTCCGGCCCGGTGATAAAAGCTCACGCGGAAAAATATCACGACCTTTCGGTGCTTCAGATCGATGCACATGCCGACCTTCGTGACACCTACGATGGGACCCCGCATTCTCACGCCTCCATAATGGCCCGCGTCGTAAAGGATCTTCGCATTCCATCGGTGCAGGTGGGAATACGCTCGATATCGGCAGAGGAAGCACGCCTTATCAAGTCCGGGATCCCCACCCGTATCTTCTGGGCTCGGGATATCGCCGGCAAGACGGATTGGATCGATGACGCTATTGACGGACTCTCTGACAGCGTTTATCTGACCATCGATATTGACGGACTGGATCCGAGTATCGTCCCAACGACCGGAACACCCGAACCGGGCGGGCTTGGTTGGTACGAAACCCTAACGTTGATCAGGAAACTCGCGGAGAAGAAACGGATCGTTGGAATGGATCTTGTTGAATATTCATATTCAGAGAATTTTGATTCTCCGGCATTTCTATGTGCGAAATTGATCTACCGATCGCTTTCATATATTTTCGGCGGAACGCTTCCTAAAGTCGCAGAGTCGTAATAGGCGTAACGAACTTTAGCCCCGATCAAAACGTATGAAATGAAGATTTAAATCGCTTTTTTGTTGCGATAGAATCACGATTAAAGTATTTCTGGAGTTATGACGATGTTTTCGAGAGCTTCTTTGACCTTGGTAAATGAGCAACGTCTGTTCTGTTCGATGGCATAGCTGTGTAATCGCCTCTCGTTGAGGAGTGAGGCTGATAGAAAATCTGATTTTAGGGCTTTGTGCAAAAGTAAAATACCTTGGGGTGTATCGCAATCGTCGCCCAATATATCCGCTGGGATTTAACAATATCTTTCTATTTGGGTTTCCATACAATTTGCGATCGCTTTGCTAGTAAACCCGCTAACCGTTCAGATTTGCAAGGACAGCCAAATTGTCCTGAACACAACCAGAGATTGAGGCATGACGCCTTTCTTAAGCCACTTGAATTGAGCAGCAGCGATTGCAAGACATAAAATTACAAATTCTCGATGAATTCTTCTGGTGTAACTTGAGCTTGTTTGAGGATGCCGCTCAATGTGCCAACCTTCAACTCGCGATGCACTGGAACAACGCACCCAACCTCACCATCCGGCGTTCTCTTTTTCATCACAACATGACTACCTGTTTGGCGAACCTGCTCAAAGCCCAGACGTTCCAATACCCGAATTGCTTCTCTGCTAGAGATTCGGGGCAACTTAGGCATAGTTGACCTCAATACTGGTGACAAATCTAGGGGAGGTTTCTGGCACAGGAAATTCCTCCAGATATAGCCGCGTTGCTTCTTTCAAGCCTGCAATCGCCTGCTCGATTGTTTCCCCTTGATCGACGGTGCCAATCTCTGGGCATTCAGCGATGTAAAGGTCATCTTCCTTGTAAAGAATGACTGTAACGCTACGGCTTTTCATCGTGATTGAACCCTAAAGTTTCTTCTACTCAGCATAGCATCCTTGTTCTTTGATGGTGAAGAAGGCAGAGGTGGGAGATACACCCTTGAGGAACGGTTTTGTCAGCAAATAGATGTTCAATCGCTCGTTTGCCAAATGAGCTAAATCAGACAGAGCAATCGAACCTAACCAGTAGTTCTAACCTTCTGCCGTTTCCACAGTCTCTTGTCTCTGATTTTGTTTTCGCTTCCGCAGTGCCGCCATGCCTAGACCGACTAAGCCTGGAAGTACAGTGGGTGTTGGCATGGGTGTTCCAGAAGGTGGAATAGATCCATTAATGATTACGCTAGTTTGATGTTAGACTGCACCGCTCATTATCTGGGCAAGGCTTTGATTGTTACAGTGCCATTGCTGATTGTTTGAATACAAACCTCGTACCCGTACAATAGCCCTACACCAAGCAATGAGCCTGCGTCTGATTCATTGATTTTGATTGTTCTAAATTCCCCATCCCAAATTATGGTGGCTGAGTATACATCAAACGTTTGGGTGCTTCCATCGCCAAGAACGCCCTCTTCGCTACCACGCCAAGGAAGGTTTAGCGCTGCAATTGTAGATGGTGGTAAAGTTAGATACCCTGTATACCCTGTATCAATCACTGCATCAACAACAATCCGTTGCGTTGCCAAATTACCCACAACGACACGAAGCATTGCTTCACCGTTTACATTCACAACTCCAGTCATCATGCTTTTTCTGACAGCCCACGCCATCCGAAACGATGGACTCCACGGTGTCCAATGCGAATGAACCAAGTTTGGGCATCAGGGCATCTCTCTAACAGGCGATCGGAGGCAACTAAGGTATCATCAGCGACTTCAAATGCCCCTGTTTCGACGTCAATTGCCACAATTTTCCCAAAGTTGTTTGGCTCGACCTGTTGGCGAATCTGAGACTCATAGAGTTCTTTGCCGCGTCGGGCTAATTCTTCTTTAGGATACCGTCGTTGACGAATTGCCATAGAGTAGCCTTGTTAAGATTTGAACTGTTCCATTTTAGCTTGAAGAGAGGATCGACGGCTGTTTCTCCTTTGCTTCATGCCTTTATGGTGAAGGATTGGTGGTTCTGTTTGCACCTTTTCTGCATCAAATTGAACGAACTGGTTTACGGATCTAACAAACGCGGTGTAAACGAATCAGGAGACGGTTCTTTAGTAATCATCTCCATATCCTGATGTCGCTGCTCAGCAGTCGCTTGATAGACTGCTTTGCGAGCGCGGTTGATGCTCCCCAAAGGCTGATGTTCTGGCAACGAATGCCAGGGTGTAAACGACAGCCCTTCGCCAAACGCAAACTGCTCCGGTGTATCGAAAACTTGACGAGGAATCCGAATCGTGGCGACTTTTTGTAGTGGCGTATCCTGCTCAAGCCATTCCACAGTTGGATCTTCAATTGGCATTTTGTCAGGATCGGTTTGAAGCTGAATCAAAAAGTCAAACGTTGCATCCTGTGCCATCAGAGCATCTGCCATCGCTGCCCGCAGATAATCAGGTGTAGTGCCGACTGCTCCAGCAATTTGACTCGTTGGTCTAGCTGAAAACTTAATCGCAGTTTCGCCAAACCGATAGGGCGTGGTACTCCAATATTGTGTGGCTAACAGATTCTGGATCTGCTTCTTCTGAAACGACTGTGTGATCTTTGCTGCCTGCGGATGAGTCGCGAAAAACGCAGCCTGTTTCCCTGTTGCCACAGCCGCGAAGAACGCAGCAAAATCTGAGGCGTTGCGAATGAAAAACACTGGATGGTCTACCATTAAAAAATCCTGCGTCTGGGCAGTTTTCTCAGTTTCCAAAACTTTATCACCTGCAATATTCATCAGCTTGATCGCCATGCCGTGCAAGCCTGGTTGGGTATCATCTGATCCTCTGGCATTTGAGAAGCGAATCCAGGCTGGATAGGTTTTTCCAGGTTCTTTGAACAAACCCACTCGCAAACTCTCTGGCAAATCTGGTGCAACCGTAAACTCTGCCCATACCGTTCCATGCCCTTTCGGATGCTGGCCCCGCAGTTTTGGCGGCTGCAATTGTTTACTGATCTCGACGATTTTGGCAATGGCTACTGACTGGTCTGGCTCAACTACAGAATTTGCTTCTGCAAAAGCTGGTTGGATAAACAGCAAGCTGATATGTAAAACTATAACGAATGCAGCTAGCAAGTTAGTCATTATCTGCATATTTAATTTCCTTCATCTTTTGGGATAGGTTGCTTCACCTGCTCTTTCAGCTTCTCATACTCGCTCAAAACTTTTTCGAGGCTAGCAATCGATTGCTCAATCCTTTCTAAGTGCTCTGGTGCTGTTCCTTCTGGCTCTTCGGTGGACGCTCTCAACCGCAGCGATTTGACGCGTTCCAGAAGCTTTAGCTCTTGTTCAGGAAGCTTATCGATATTCAGATCGAGTAGCAAATTCTGCCCATCGGCAACGAGCTTGCGATAGAATTTTGACCGACTTTCCAAGGGATAGGCAAACAGAATTGCTTGAACTGTAGCGGAGGCTGCGGCAAATCCGGCGGCTAGTTTGACTCTGTCGTTAATCCCATACAAGGTAGAGATTAAACCCAGCAAGATTCCTGTTAGAGCCAAAGTGCTGCCCAGAATTTGGTTGAAGTATTTTAAGCGACGATATTCAGTAATGGCGGCTTGAAGTTGCTCGCTGAGTTTTAGAGATTCAGTATGTGATGCCGTGGAAACTTGTATTCGATCGCTAGGGTTTTGCGAGTGAGTAGAAGATAGGGTCATGTTAGTCATTCTCTAAGCCCTAACTTGCTCAATCAGCCTGATGAGATGTGTTGCCAGCTTATCTTTACGGTACAGTTCTTGCATAATCGAAATTGGTTCTCGATAAAGATCGTCACTCTCAAAAATTCGCTCCCATTTGAGTGCTTGCACAGGCTGCACGCCTGCCGTCTGCATAACCTGCAAAAACTCGTGAGCAATCAATCCTTGCGTAATTGCAGAAGGATGTACTCCGTCCAAGCTAAAAATTCCGCCCTGCTTGAGTTGCCCGCGCTGATCAGCGTGATAGTATTTTGTGTTGACGCTCGGATAACGGAACTTAAAATAGTCTGGGAACCGATAAGTGGGTTTACCGTTGTTGCGCTTATACGCCAGTTCGGAAAAGCGTTGAGAGACATCTACCAAGTGATAGCGCTGTTGTCCATGCTGGCTGTTCTTCTGCTCAATACTTTTCGCCGTATTCTTTCCCGATAAACCCGCGGACATTTTCCAGCGCGGCATCGGAAACGCGTGTTGAGTCGGTCCGCATATAAGTTATCAAACCGACGGCTCCTTCGCTGCCAAGCTCTATTCCTTCATACAAACGTTGAGCTGTGGCCATCGTCTTCTTGACGGAGAACCCCAGTTTCCGAGCTGCGTCCTGCTGAAGTTTTGAGGTGATGAAGGGCGGCGTAGCATTTCGTTTTCGCTCTTTTGTGGCAACTGATCCTACGATGAACTTTTCTTTTTCGGCCTCGGCAAGTATCGCATCGGAATCCTCTTTAGTTTTTACATGGATCTCAGACGGTTTCAGATCCTCATCAAATTTTCCGAGCTTTACCGTCTTGTCGTCGATCTTGTTCAGCTTTGCATCAAAATTGGGTGGCAAAGCCGCCGAAAGATTAGCTACCAAAGACCAATACTCCGTTTTAACAAACGCCTCGATCTCGCGTTCGCGCTCAACGACAAGCCTAACGGCCACAGTCTGCACGCGACCCGCCGAAAGCCTACCGCCAATTGTTTTCCAAAGTATCGGCGAGACTTTGTAACCCACTAATCGATCGAGCACACGTCGGGCTTGCTGTGCATTTACAAGATTTTCATCAACCTGTTTTGGCTCTTTGAAGGCGTCCTTTATCGCATTCTTCGTTATCTCATTGAACATCACGCGAAATACCTGCTGCTTTCCGTTCTTCGGAACGATCTCCTCAGCTAAATGCTGGCAGATCGCTTCGCCTTCACGATCAGGATCGGCGGCAAGATAGATCGCCTCGCTGGACTTGGCGGCTTTCTTCAGTTCGGAAACTATTTTCTTGTTTCCACGCTTCTTGGTATCAGGTATCACCTCATAGGTCGTCGCGAAATTGTTCTCAACGTCAACCCCAAGATCCTTTGGAGGCAGGTCCTTTATGTGGCCGATTGAGGCCATAACCTTATATTCTGAACCTAAATATTTATTGATCGTCTTTGCCTTTGCCGGCGATTCTACGATCACAAGATTTTTCGACATATAATTACCAACCCGCTTGTTCTTCTATCCTTTTCCTTGCCTCATCCATCGTTAGTCCCAGCAGATCGCCTTCGAACCATTTCTCTTTTCCGTACTCGAATGTATGTATCTCGATGGGGGTCTCATCGTTCAAGAAACACCATATCGTAAGCAACTCTCCAAATGTTTGCTCCGCTTCACCTTCGGCAGAAATAGACATTCGCTCAACATGACCACTTGAGACTATCGAAACATCCTCGATCACCATAGGGTGCGGTCTTGATAGCAGCTTTTCCCGGAACACCTTTGCTTCTTCCTCAGAAAGCTGGCCTTCGATCCCGTACATCCGACGATATTCGTGGCATCGGTCGCTCCCCGCATCGAAATCATGGCACAGCGACGGACGATCATTATAGATCCTGCATCCGATCGGTCCCCCAAGCTCACCCTCCAAATTTGCACAACGCCCATTTTCTGCCCTCGGCAAGACCCGGTCGATCACTATCTCTTCATCCGCATCGTCGAGGAGAATATCGACATAAGCCGGGACACTCTCAGATTCTGAGTAGGTTATCGGTACGATCAGAGCAAACGCACAACAAACTCCGCACGATGTGCAATCAGGAATCTGATGAGCGAGTTCGATCGTTACGCTTTCCTCCAGCTTTTTCGACAAAAGCTCCAACGGAAGCTGCGGAGGCAGGATCGCCTTCTTCTTGCCTGCGTCCATTTCGAGTATCCGCGAATTGAAATCACGCTTTCTGATACGTTCGATCTGTACAAGCTCCGCCATCTGAAATTTTAAAGATCCGAAAAAAATAGCCAGACGCATTCGAGCGGCTGACATTTACGACTTCTAACACCAATTATCGGGCGCTGTCAATGCGAGGCTAGAACATACATTATTTCGTCAAAATTGCAAAATTGGATATAGCTACGCTCGGCGAGCGTAGAATTTTCCCGGAAGAACGCGGATAAGGTCTCGGATGTCCAGGCTGACCAAAGCCGCATTCAGATCACCGAACGAAAGTCCGCTTTTTTCAAGCAGAGTATCAATATGAGTTTCTTCATCGGTTGAAAGCAGGCCCCACAGATGGCCCTCATTGGTGTTCAATCCGGCAGGCATGAGTTCAGGCTGTTTCACTTTTTTGGAAGTGGATTCTTCGTCTATCTTCGGCGGAAGAATTTCGGCCGCTACCTCGCTGGGAAGTTCCGCCACAACATCCTGCCATTGCTGCACGAGCTTTGCACCGGCCTTGATTAAATAATTTGTTCCAAAGGACTTGCCAGATGTGATGTTTCCGGGAACGGCCATCACCTCACGGTTCTGTTCCATTGCAAGCCGTGCTGTTATAAGAGATCCGCTTCGCTCGGAGGCTTCAACGATCAGCACGCCGTAACTCAAGCCGCTGATGATACGATTTCGATACGGGAAATTCTCCGGTATTGGCGGCGTTCCTAGCGGGAACTGTGAGACCACCGCACCTCCTTTTTCAACTATCTCATCCACCAGCTTTTTGTTCTCTTTGGGATACACGGAATCTATCCCGGTTCCCATTACAGCAATCGTCCTTCCGCCGGCTTCGAGAGCTCCGCGGTGAGCAGCAGTGTCAATACCGCGTGCGAGCCCAGAAACAATACAGATACCGCGCGACGCAAGGTCTCGTGCAAGCATTTCTGAGGCATTTTTGCCATACGTCGAACACATACGCGAACCGATAACACCAACACACGGTGCATCGAAGCACGCCCGCCAATCTCCTTTTACATAAAGAGTTATAGGTGGATCAGCGATCTCTCTTAAAAGGGTTGGATAGCTTCCGTCATCAAGGACCAAAATGTCGCCGCCAAGACGCTTTACATTCTCATACTCCTCAAGAGCCTTCTCGGCAAACTCTCGCCTCATCAGACTCTCTATCGTTTCCGGTTTTATCCGCAATGACTCAAGCTCAGCTCTTCGCGCCTGAAATACACCGTCAGGCGAACCGAAACGTGCAATCAGCTTTGCAGCAACCGCAGGCCCGACACCGGGAGTCATATTGAGCGCGATCCAAGTCTTCATATCGATTTGGCGGAGGCGTGTGGGAGTCGAACCCACCTGAGCGTCACTTTCGCGCGCTCACAAACGGTTTTGAAGACCGCGCCCATCACCGGACAGGATGCGCCTCCGGATCATTATGTTTTAAGGAACAGTGTTATCAGCGTTGCCCGCTTTGCGATGTCACTAATAAGAATATGCTCATCTAAGGTATGTGCGCCGTCCCCGGCGATGCCGAGTCCATCCAGCACTGGAATGCCGAGTGCTCCGACGAAGTTTCCATCCGACGCACCGCCCACTTGTGTTTCGCCTAATTCGTAGTCGAACGATTCGGCGATGCCGAGAGCTTTTTCATAGAGAGCGACAACAGCTGTTGTTCGCTCCATCGGCGGGCGGTTTATTCCGCCTGTAACCTCTATCGAAACGCGTTCATCCACAGACTTGAGAGACCTTATCACTAGGTCAATACGTTCAGCTTCGGCCATCGAACCGAAACGAACATCGACGGTGCATTCAGCGTGTTCCGGAATAACGTTAGTTGTTGTGCCGCCGCTTGCGGTACAGACATTGACGGTCGTGCCAATAGCAGTATCGTTCAATGATTGAAGACGCTCGATCTGGCGGGCAATTTCGAGGATAGCGCTCGCCCCTTTTTCCGGTTCCAGGCCGGCATGTGCTGGAACGCCATGCGCGCGTATCGTGTACATTCCGGTACCTTTGCGACCGGTCTTAACGCTGCCGTTCGCTGACGGCTCAAAAACAAGACACGCTTCTGCTAACGCCGCTTCGCGTTCAACATATTCGCGTCCTGTGTAGCTTCCAACCTCCTCATCGCAGGAAAGCAGAATATTGATCGGCCGAGCGGGCTGAATACCGTTCAACGCAAAATAGCGAAATGCCTCGATCATCAAAATGACGCAAAGAGCTCACTTGTCGAACATGCGGAGACCTGGAATGCCGATTCTATCTTCGTTGGAGCGAATGCGTTTGCGGGAAGATTGGAAAGATTCATTGTCGGCAGCACCTCTGCAGCGGTTGCCGCACGCGCGCACTGCTCAGTAGAGGTTGTCCGGTCACAGCACTGACTATGGGGATCTATTGCTTGGTGAGTTTCCCCTTCACTCTGAACCGAACGTTCATACGTCTCTTTCTGCTTACTTTCCGATGCAGAAGGTCGAGAAGATCCGCGTCAGCATATCTTCCGTCGTTGTTTCGCCGGTTATCTCGCCAAGATACCGCAGAGCATTGTGCAGGCCAACAAGAATGATCTCCTCGCTATGGGCCGAATTTAGTGCGTCCATCGCGTCTCCGATCTCTGCTGCGGCGCGCATCAAAAGATCGTGATGACGCGCGTCAGTAACCAGAAACCCGTCCGTTCCAGATGATCCAACAAGAAACGGGTCGACGATCGAATCCATTAGTTCGTCCAATCCAGAGCCAGTCTTCGCTGAGATGCCAAGGATAAGGACTTCTACCGCTGGGGCTGTAATTCCCGAGGCAACATGAAGTATTGATCGGGTGGATCCCATCAGCTCTCGGAGTGTTTCGTTTTCTATCTTGTCGATCTTATTGATCAGCACTTGATAATTCTGCTCTTTAACGCTTAACAGTAATTCCCTATCATCATCGGTCAATCCTTCCGCGGCATCGAACATTACCAGAATAAGGTCTGAATCTGCCAGCGTTCGGCGGGCACGCTCAACGCCGATCTTCTCCACCGCATCTTCTGTCTCTCGTAATCCAGCAGTATCAATAAGTGATATCGGGACATTTTTTATCACCAGACGTTCGTGAAGCTGATCACGCGTTGTGCCCGGAATATCCGTAACGATCGCTCTTTCTGAACCAAGCAGGGCATTGAAAAGGCTGGATTTCCCGACGTTCGGGCGACCTACCAGTGCGACTTTCAATCCATCGCGTATCAAGCGCCCCGCGCGAAAAGTACCTGCAAGCGATGATATTCGTGTTCTCAAGCTGCCAAGCCGCCCGCGCATCTCATCAGTTTCCGTTTCGGGCAGATCGTCTTCAACAAACTCCAGCGACGATTCAAGAACCACTATCACATCCAGCAGTTCATCCTTTACCGGCTGTAGCTGAAATGAGAATTCGCCCCGCATCTGCCGGACAGAGGTCCTTGCCGCTGCCAAGGTTTGTGCGTTGATCAGGTCTCTTACCGCCTCTGCTTCAGAAAGATCGAGCTTGCCGTTGGCGACAGCGCGAAGGGAGAATTCTCCCGGTGTGGCAAGTCTGGCTCCGAGCTCAAGACAGGTGTCAAGTACCTGGCGAAGAACCACTGGCGAACCATGGCAGCTTATCTCCACCACATCTTCGCCGGTAAATGACGCAGGGGCTTTGAAATAGGTAATTACCGCTTCGTCTAAGATTCCGCCGCTTTTTGGATCGAACAACTCCATTAGCTGCGCTGTACGAGGCCGGATCTCGATCGCTTGCTTGCTTGTAAGGCCTGCGAGCATCAAAAGCGCATCTGCTCCGCTGATCCGTACGACGCCGATACCACTCCGCCCGACCGGTGTTGCAAGTGCTGCGATGGTATCTGCCATAGTTATATTTCACCACAGAGCGCAAAAAGAGCACATAGCCATCTCGGCTGCTCTGTGCTCTGTGCTTTGTGTTTATTCCGGAAAACCTACTTTAAACGAACCTGTAATCGGCGTTCGCGTCCCATTCCTACCGATTCGGTATCAAGATCTTCTTCTTTCTGGATGGTCAGATGGATTATCCGACGCTCTGTCGAATTTAGGACGCCGAACGTAAATGGCCGACCTGTCTTTCTTACTTGGTCGCCGGCAAATCTTGCCATTGCCTGAAGTTCCGATTTACGTGTTTGCCTAAATCCATCCGCGTCGCAGATAAACCTATGCTCTCTTTCCAGTCCGCGACCGAATGCCTGGAAAAGAATTGTTTCAAACGCATCTAGCATCTCGCCGTTCTCGGCAAGCGCATAAGCAGTGTCCTTACCGCTGAGGTTGAGGAGACAGCCCTCCTCGATCCAGCGGGAGGTAACCTCAAGATCAAAGCCTGCTTGGGCGATGATCTCGGTCAAAAGCTCTTCTGCATTTTTACATACTTCGTTCATACCATTACGATAGGTCAGTCATTGATCCTATAAGGCACCGATCTATGACGCGCTTTGCTTTGCCTTGCCTTTAACTTTTTTGGCGTTCTTCGGTACTGTGTCAACAACCTCAGCTGCTGGCGGCTCATCGGTCTTATTTAATCTGTTTATCACCATTTGTTGAGCAAAGCTGACTATATTTCCGAAGAACCAATATAGCAAGAGGCCTGACGGTGCCGTCCACATTATCCAAAGCATCATTATCGGCATCAGCCAGGTCATCATCTTCTGCTGCATTTGCTGCTCAGGCGTAACGGCCGGACCGGTCGGCGTGAACTTCATCGCCAGGACCATCGATATGGCAAATCCGAATTCAAGCAGGTGCCAGGGGTCTGCCGCCGAAAGATCGGGCAGCCAAAGAAATGATGCCTGTCGAGCGTCAAGCGAAATGGTGATCGCAGTGTAAAACGCTATGAGAAGTGGGAATTGCAGCAACATAGGAAGAAACCCGCCGATAGGTAGCGCATCCTTGGTCATCCTAAGCTGTTCCATCTGCAATTCGCGCATTCGTGGATCATCCATCGGAATGCCTTTCTTCTGCAGGGCTTTTATCTTGTCCTGCAGTTCCTTCATCTTCGGTGCGTTAGACGCAGCCTTTTTGAAGGATTTTGATTGCTTCCATCTGAGCGGGAAAAGCAGCGAATAGAAAAGGAACGTAAAGACGATGATCGCAACTCCGTAATTATTGAACACGGTGTTCAAATAATGCAGTGCGTGGAGTATCGGGATAGATATCGGCTTTATGAACCATCGTAGGAACCAATAATTGCTGAAATTTATCAGGTTTACGAAGTTCAGTTCGCGGCCCGTTTCTTTGTTTAGCTCGGCAGAAAGTGCGTTGAGCGTATTGTAATCCTTCGTGCCGGTATATATCTTTGTTAACGAACCGTCCGCGGTGATCGGGACTAGGGCCGTAACCAAATGTCGCGTTTCTTTCGTCTCGGGACTGCGCAACACCCAACTGAAGATGCTTTTGTAATACGGCTGGGTCTCTACCTCATATTTTTCGGCAACCAGCTCAAGCCCCTGGCCCTGGACGGCTGGGATCGCAGTCATCGCAAAATATGAGTCGCTTACACCGGCCCAATCTACCGTACCCGGAACGCTTATCGACGCTTTCTCCCCGTTCTTATATTCGAATGAATAATATCCCTGCTTACGAACGATGTCGCCGTTGATAGCGGCAACTGCTTCCGATTCGATCTGATAGAACGTGTGATGATTTATCGCGTGGTCGCCAATGCTGGCTCCGATAGCAAGCCGAGCGTTCGGGAGCGGTTGTCCGTTTTGCCTCAGATCGATCGCCAGGTCAGCCAGATAACTATTTCCGCGGAACAAAAACTTTTTCTTTACTTCGAGCCCATTCTCGCCCACTAAAACAAACTCGATCTCGCGCGTTTCGTTGGCATTCAGTATGATCTCGTCTTCCTGAGCAGATACCTGATAATTCCGTTCGTTAGCAAAATTATTGGTATTAGCATCCGGGGTGATCAGCCGGAACGGAACATCTCTCGGCGTTTGTTCAAGTGCTTTCTTTGAGATGAGCTGAAGCGGCTTCTTCTCCGATGCAGTCGAGCCATCGGCATAGATCGGATAATCTGCACTCGGCGAAACGTTTCTTAAAAGTATCCAGCTGACAGCGACCGCACCTTTCGAATCCAAGGTTACCTCATACAGTGGAGACTTTATGGTTATCTGCCGGTTCGGGGTCGTGTCCGGTGTTGCCGCCGTCTGTTCTGTCCGCTGAAACCGGGCTGGGGTGGTGTGGCTCAAAATAGCCCAATCGCTGGCTAAGTAGACGCCGCACTCGGTCAAGGCCGCATTCAGCAATTTTTGTTGGAGCACAAGCCGCTTTGTCCAGGTGCTCAAATTACTTTGCCTGGGATCAAAGCTCTGGACTATCTTGACAGCCAACGGCTGATGGCGTAGCGTGGCAGGGGCAGGGGAACCTAGCGCATCATTGCAAGGTTGGAGCGGATCGACATCGTCCAGGACATAGGGCAGTAGATCCTGGCAGCTAAACTGGCCTTGGGTGGCAAAGCGACGTTCTAAATTCAAACAAATTTGCGGAATCTGCTGCGAGACAAAGCAGCGCAGACAGGCTGTGGCTAATCGAGCGGATTGGTCCCGTTCACCACCTTCCCGCATGATTGCAACGAGCTGACGTTGGATCAGCAGATCGGGCAACTCCTCAGCTTCTAGCAAGTCGGGAAACTGCTGGTGAAAAAACGCCTGGGCAACCAGAATTTCCTGCCGTTTCAGCTTCCCAGACCCCTCTAGCCGCACATGGGTCCAGTATCTCCAAGCCGTTCCCATCCTTACCTCCAACCCCTCGTTTGAAGTACGATAGCGCTAGCGCGCCAGACAATCATGATCTTGTTGATCCTACGGCTCATACGCAACTCTAGCCCTATTCTCAAGCATCGTTTTGACTTAGCTGCAACGAATGCAGCAGGTATGCAGTTGACGCTCAAGCCGCCCCTTCCGCCCTCAACCTAGTCCGCACTCATGGCTGATTCTCCTTCCAGACCGACCCACACCATCTCTGGGCCAGTGCTCTATCACTGGCGCAAACAGGCTCAAGCTCAGGCGATTGCAGCCGAGGTTCCGGTAGTAGAAGTGGATTGGTTGCTACAAGCCCTAACTGACCTAGATCGGCTGACCCTGCGGCTAGAAACCTTCCAGACCAAACCCGAAATCATCCTGGCTTGCTCCCCTACCGATCTAGACCAGCTCTGGCAACGCCGACTTCAGCAGCGAATTCCTGTGCAATATTTGGCTGGTTGTGTTCCCTGGCGACAGTTCTCCCTTACCGTTTCGCCAGCAGTGCTGATTCCCCGTCCCGAAACCGAGCTGTTGATTGATTTAGCACTGGCAGCGGTTGAGCAGTCTGCATGGGCTGAGCCGCGACAGGGGCACTGGGCTGATTTAGGAACTGGCAGCGGGGCGATTGCGCTGGGTTTGGCCGATGCCTTTCCCCAGGCTAGGATTCATGCCGTCGAGACCAGTGCTGCGGCGCTAGCGATTGCCCAACAGAATGCCGATCAGTTCGGTATGGCATCCCGCATTCAGTTTTATCAAGGCTCCTGGTTTGCCCCGCTCCAGCCCCTGCGCGGCCAACTCAGCGGTGTGGTTTCCAATCCGCCCTACATCCCCCGTGGCCAAATTGCTGACCTCCAGCCGGAAGTCACCCGGCATGAACCGCATCTCGCCCTTGACGGCGGCGAAGATGGCCTAGATTGCGTCCGCCAGTTGATTACTGATGCACCAACTTACCTGCAATCGGGTGGAATTTGGCTCGTTGAACTGATGGCGGGCCAAGCCAAAACCGTAGCGACGCTGCTGCAAGCCCAGGGCGACTACCAATCCATTGCTATTCACCCTGATTTGGCAGGGGTGGAGCGATTCGTGCTCGCCTACCGGCGCTGAAGGATTGGGTTCATCAAACCGCAACGCAGTCAAACAGCATGGTTGTCATATAGCGCTCGGCCCATTCGGTACCAAAGGATTTCTCCAGCACGCGGCGCGTTTTATCATTCTGCCGCTGCATGGTGCAATAGCGCTGCTGGCCAGCTAGAACCTTAGATACCTCAGTCGAAGCCTGCAACGGGGTGGCGGTGCTAGCAATTTGGCAGTGAATCGTCAAAAAAGTCAGCACCCGGTCCAGAAACGCCGCTTCTTCCTCGGCTGTCACCGGACGCACAAACAAACAAAACTCCGAGAAAATATCGCCCCAGGCCGGCAAGCCACGCGGTTGAGAAAACTGGAGCGGCGATAGCTCAGCCAACTGAGCCTGGTAGACCGCTGGCAAAGAGCGATCGGCACTCACCGGAGATAGATCCGCAATGGCGGCGCTAATGGCGGCCTTTTCTCCCCGACTGCCGACAATATCTGCCCCAAAAATCGGCAGGGCATAGGCTGGGTTGGGAAACATAACGCAGTGGAGAATATCCAATCCCTTGCCCACTTGAGCTAGCTCTAGATGCAATTTGCGAAACTGAGGCGTTTGGTAGCAGTGGTTTTCAATCACCAACCGCTCGCCTTCTAGATATCCTTCAACGTATCCCAGATCGTCGGGCACCTGGTAAGGAGATAAATCTAAATACTGTTGCCAAATTCGTTCAATTCCATTCGCCAGCTTTTGAATCAAAGCATGCTGTTGATTGCGCAGAGGGGGATTGAGAGAATTTGACATAGCGTCCTACCAGGCTAAATATTCCTTATCTTAAGATTCGCCTATGGCTCGTGCAAAATGTGTGCACATCCTATTCTACGATCCCGAGGTCAGATCAACTGGCCCAAGCTCGCATTCGTCGCAGTCGATTCAGAATTCGGTTGGCTAAGTCAGTCGCCCGCACAGGCTTGCACAAATAGTCATCAGCCCCTACCGTAAAGGCTTGATTTTGAGTCGCCGCATCGTCAAAAACGCTGACAAACACTACGGGTAGCCGCTGCCAGTGGGGATCATCCCTTAGCATTTGGCAAAGCTCCAAACCATTGAACTGGGGCATGTTCACATCCAGCACCAAAACATCTGGGCAAACTGTCCGCAGTACCGTCCAAAATTGCTGCACATCCGCCAAGGTCGTCACTTTAAACCCCCAGGGATTTAGGAGTTTGGGCAGGGTACATAACCAGTCCTGGTCATCATCAACGATCATGACTTTGGTGGCGGAGGCGGTGTGAGATTTTTCGTTAGCAGGAGATTTGGGCGACTGGGCGGGAGACTGCTTTGAGGATGGTTGAGAGAGAATTGCATCAGTGTTCTGGATAGCCTGCTGGAGACTGACAATCAAGGTTTCTGCCTGAGCCACTTGAGCAGGGGCGAGGTCAGCACTGAATAGAGATTCCAACTGACGTGCCCTATCTACCGTGTCCTTGAGGCCAAAAATTCCCAATGTGCCGATCAGCTTGTGAGCCACTTGATAGGCCTGCTGTTGCTCCGCTTGACTCAGGAATTTGGCTCTAGCAAGGGGAGGGGCTGACGTTAGCGCCTGCACCATCTGCAACAGATCTGCTAGCTGGCTGAGGCATTTGGGCTTGGTGGTGAGCCAGGTACGATTTAAAAATTCTGCATACTGGGCCTGCTGTTGGATCTGCTCTACTTCTTGATTTGAGTCAGTGCTGGGCAGGTTCGCAGCGGCAGGTTCGGTCTGGGATGAGCCTGTGTTTTGCGAGCGGAGCGGCAGTTTCGATTCAGGTAAAGCATCTAGCGCCTTCAGGTAATAGCCGCGTCCGTGCATCGTGCTGATGAAATCAGATGGAGCGCCCGCTGCCACCAGTTTATGCCGCAATCGTCGAATATGGGAGCGCACCGTGGCTTCAGCCGGGAACTCTTCCGACGACCAGAGTCGATCCAAAATTTCGTCGCTACAGAGCACCTGCTGACTATGGCGCAGCAACAGTTCCAACAAGTCATATTCTTTAGTCGTGAGGGTGAGGGGCTGATTGTTGTAGGTGACTTCGCAGGTGCTAGGATTGAGCAGCAAATCGCCCCAGGCTAGGATGGGTAGTGGGTTAGCGCTGCCTCGTCGCAGTAGGGCACGGATGCGGGCGATCAGCTCTGCCGGATCAAACGGTTTCACCACATAGTCATCGGCTCCGGCATTCAGTCCTTCCACTTTGGCGGTGCTACTGTCTTGGGAGGTCAACAGCAAAATCAGCATGGTGTAGCCCTCGGCCCGAAACCGCTGGCAACTATTACAATTTAGCCTCTTCCGGTTCACTACCAGGACGGATTCCAGAACGCTCAACCTCGCTCAGAAATTGCTTGGCGGCTGGTTCAATTACCTTTCGTCCGGGAAGGGTATAGGTTGTCATTTCTCCTTGGTGAGGCACGACCCAAAGGTAACTTTGCTGTTCGCCGATCGCGTATTGCAACAATACGGTGTCATCATCAAGAACGTCTCGCTGAATTTGATCGAGCGTTAGGGGCGTTGGATAGCGGATCGCTGCGTATGCCGGATCTTTTGCTTTGATTTGTGGTTCAACGTTGTCTTTGAGTTCTCGTTCGAGCTGTTGATATTCCTGTTGATGTTGTTCTCGAATCTCGTCAGTTTGAGTAGTCTGAATTAGATTTTCGCGTGCAAAAAGTTGTGCTTCTAGTTCTCGCTTTCGTTCATACAATGCTTTCAGTTCAGGATCTTCAGTTGCTTGAGTTGAATCAATGTTGGATTCTGCGAGGAGTTCGATCAGGGTGCGGGCGCGGGATTGTTCGCTGGTTTCAAAAGCTTCCTTTTCTCGTCCTAACTGCATCAGCAGGTCGGTTTTGAATTTGTATGGATTTTGCACTGTAGCAAAATACGAAGTGCGAAGGTTTTCACTGCTGACTTTAGTGCGAAGATCTTCAAAAATCGTGATAGCTGCGTTGATGTATTCGAGTGCTGCATGAGCTTGTCGAGATAATAGTAGATAATACCAATGCTGTTGAGCGTGATAGCTTCCCCAGCTCGATTACTCACTGCACGTCTCAATGACAGTGATCGGTTAAGATGGTCTAGGGCTTTCTGCCCATCTCCTAACTCAATGTAAATGTCGCCAATACCAGTGAGTGCGGCAGCTTCTCCATCTCGATCATCCAAAGCTTGGAACATTCGTAGTGCTTGGTTGTAGTAAGTTAAAGATTGCTGATTGTCTTTCAAATCACTATAAACAGCACCAATATTATTCAATGTCCTGGCTTCTTCATTTTGGTTGTTCATAATGCGGTGCAATCGCAATGCTTGATTAAAATAGTTCAGCGCCTGCTCGTTGTTTCTCAAGCTACCGTAGACCGAGCCAATATTGTTAAGTGTAATAGCTTCTCCACCTTGATCTCCTGTAGCACGGCGCAATGACAGTGCCTCATAGTAGTAATCTAATGCTCGCTCACTGTCCCCTAGATCGTTGTAAACCATACCAATATTGTTAAGTGTGGCAGCTTCTCTGCGACGATTACCCGTAGCACGAATTGAAGCTAATGCTTGATCGAAATAGTTTAGAGCGTTCTGCTTATCTCCTAAGCTAATATATAGAGCTGCAACATTATTGAATATTGCAGCTTTAATGCCATTGTCACTTATGTCGGGAATCAAAGATAATGCTTCGTTGAGAGACTCTAAAGCATTCTGCTTGTCTCCTAATTCAGTATAGATGTTGCCAATATTGCCAAGTATTAAAGCTTCTAGAAAACTCTCAGCACGAGATAGTGGCAGAGCTCGTCCGTAGTAGCTTAGAGCTTGATATTTGTTACCCAAGTTACTATAGATGCTGCCAATACTATTGAGCGTAAAAGCTTCTAGGGACTGCTCATTCATAGCATGAAACAATGGCAGTACTCGATTGTAGTAATCCAAAGCTTCCTGCCACGCGCCCAAGTCATAGTAGACTATGCCAATCATGAAGAGAGACAAAGCTTCTAATCCTGGGTTTTCTGCATTCTTAAACAACTCCTGCGCCTGCTGAAATACATCAACTGCAAGCTTTAAAGATTCTTCACTTCCTTGTTTATGTAGTTGTACACCTTCTCTAAATAATCGCTCGGCTTCAGCATCACTCTGCTCCACGATCGCTCCATTCTCCGCCGCCTGATCACCCTGCGCCTGCACCACGCCCGCTTCAGCAAACAGAATGACTCCCAGCAGCAACGCCAAAATTCGCTTCAGCCATTTTCGCCACCGCTTTAGCTTACGATTGCCCATTACTCCAGCCCCAGAACGCCAACTGAGAGCATTCTAAATCGAGCGACTAGCTTAGAAAAGCGGGTTCTCAAAAGCGTAACGATGGGGCAAGATGGATAAGCTACAATCGGGATCAAAGCATTAAACTCATCCATGTCATCCCTCAACCTTTCACTGCCAGAACCCATTGCAGAAGCGCTAGTTGCCTACGGCCGCGATCGAGGTATTGAATCTCCTGCTGAGGTCGTGCAGGCTGCACTAGAAGCCTTTTTGCTACAGCAAGGATATCTGGCATCTAGTCCGCCCAAAAGAGTGCGCCTCACACCATGCTCTCAAGGCAGTGGCTTCAAAGATACCTCAGCTAATCATGACGCGATTTTGGCTGAAGCAATCTTTGTCCAAAGTTTTCCGCAGGAATGAGAAAAATTCTGGCTGATACAGGTCCACTCTACGCCGCCCTTGACCCTGATGATCAGTACCACGAACGGGCGCAAGCAGAATACAACCAGTTTGAGATCGAGCAAATTGCCATCATTATTCCAATTCCAGTCTATCTAGAAACCTACAGCTTGCTGCTCTATCGACTCGGTAATGCTCAGGCGATCGCGTTTGCTAGAGAATGCCTTGAAGCAGATTGCTTGCTCAACCCTTCACTTAACGATTACCAGACGGCTTTGAATCAAGCCAGTCAATTTACAGATCAAAGAATCACTTTGACCGATGCGACAACCGCCATATTGTCCAAAGCGCTTAATTTATCCGTTTGGACTTACGATTTCCATTTCGATGTTATGCGTGTTCCTGTATGGCGATAAGTGGATATTCTGACCATCAAAACCCACTAGCATTCCAGAGTTTAGGATGTCTGAACAAACAGAAATACGATCGATTCAGAAATGGTAATACTCGTAGGAATAAGCAGGATACGTGAAACTATCCTGAACCGATCGATTAGGAATATTGTGTTTGAATGATTGATTGAAGGCATCCAGAAGCATTAGCTTTGTTGGTTCATCAGCCTGACAATCTCTTGGGCAAGATTTTTACTCCACAAGCTGTCAAAGGGACAAAGGATCTGTCGGTTCTCTGGAGAAATCCACATCAAAGCATCCTCTACGTCGGAGATACGATAAGCCTCATTCAGGAGAATGGACGTCAGCAAGCGATTGACGACAATGGCCTGTTCATCGGTGAGCACAATCATAGGTGACCTCTTTTCTCAGCTTTAGACAAAATCACCAGCGCTTTATCGATATCTCGGATTTTGATGCTACGCAAGGCGGTAAGGATTGCCTTCAAGATCACCACCTCATCATCGGACAAAGTAACCATAGATATTACCTCAAATAGTACAAATGTTTACCGGAGTACATCACATATTCCGGTTGCAGTCTCTATGATATGCGAAAATTTACCGGATTACTCCGGTAAGTTCAAAAATGTCTCCTACAAGCAAAGATAAGCAGGAAATCAGAGTAACGATTGATAAAGACACCTATAGGCTATTGAAGAAGCTTGCGGGTGTCATGGAGAGCAGTATGAATAGACTTATGAATCATGCTTTAGATAGATTTCTAGAAAGCGATGATATTCAAGAGGTGATCAATCGCCACAGTCTAGAAGATAGAGAGGACTAAGGCGAGTGAAGTTGATCGGTTAGATGCTGCGAAAATTCTCGCTTTCCACTACTTCAACCTCAGAACGCTATTTTTCAACATTCTAGAGCTATCGATCAAATTAGAGAGAATTCTAGAATTGATGAACGCGATTGGCTTGTTGCGCTTCAAAAATCCAGTTCAGCAAACAATTCAGCAACGGGTAGTTCAAAGCCCGGAATTACTTCTTCACCGGATAGGGTATCGGTCACTTTCAACAAGCGATCGGGTTGGGGCTGACGATAAACCAAAATCGACTGCTCATCTGGATTAATCACCCACGCCAAGCGACAGCCGCTAGCAAAATATTCCACTAATTTTTCATGAATTTCCTCGAAAGCGTTGGGGCTTCTCACGACCTCATCTTCGAGAACCGGCAAGCCGTATCTTTTTGAATCGTACAGTAAAGATACAAGAAACATCTCACGTGATAACGAAGAATCTCGTACTAGCAGAAGGCGTTTTCGGGCCGTTCCCGAAGGATGGGACAATCGAATTCCCGATCTTTACAGACAAAGAACACAAAGCCGAGGCCGATCGCCTTTTTGAGAACTGCGGTGGTGATATCGCCCTGCTGAACCCTGCAGGTGGTTGGGTGACAAAGCTCTGGCATGCTGAAAAGTACGGGCTATTGGCTGACCGCATCTGGGAAGACCTTGGCTTACGTCCGGTAATAGTTACAGGCCCGGCAGAAACGGAAATAGCCAAACGCGTGCTAGCGGCAAGCCGTTCGGGAAAGGTTATAGCAGCCGAACCAACGCTAAAGGGTTTTTACGAACTTGCGAAGCGTGCACGGATCTACATTGGTGGAGATACCGGTCCGACTCACATAGCGGTCGCTGCCGGAACGCCGATCGTGGGTATCTTTGGCCCAACTGAATGGTGGAGAAACGGAAGTCCCAACAAAGCAGATATTTGTGTTGAAAGACTTGATATCGAATGCCGGATCGACTGCCATCGAAGGACGTGTTCAAATTGGATTTGTATGGACATCACGCCGGAGACGGTTCTTAGAGCGGTTGCTGAGAGGCTCCGACCGACCAGCACTGTGGCTTGAAGATGGCTTCAAAAGGAAAGAAATTTTTACAGCGTTATCGCGTTTTTGCGGGCTTCGTCTTCGCGTTTCTATACATTTGGTTCGCGCGGCCAACCTGGACGACGCTTGCCGTTGGCATTTCAGTCGCCGTTATTGGCTTGGCGATCCGGGCTTGGGCTTGCGGACATATACAAAAGGTTCGCGAATTGGACACAAGCGGGCCATACGCTCATACGAGGAATCCGCTATATCTGGGGACGTTCTTCATAGTTACAGGGTTTGGCATCGTATCGGCGGTCTGGTGGATCGCCCTGCTTTCGGTCATCTTTTATCTGAGCATCTATTTTCCCGTAATGAACGTCGAAGCAGAAGAGCTTGAATCATGGTTGGGAGAGGAATACCGGGAATATGCACAGAATGTCCCGCTTTTTGTTCCTCGCTTATCTGCCTGGAAAAAGCAGGCGCGCAAGTTTGATTTTAAGTTATACTTGAAACACCGCGAGTACAATGCCGCAATTGGCACAATGCTGGTCGCGATATTGTTAGCCACTAAGATGGTCTATTTTGATTGATATGCTTTTTCGTTCGTTTTTTATCGGCGTTCTTGGCTTATATATTGCGGTAGCCGCTGTACCCACATCGGCTCAGCCTAGTGCTTCACCAAAGCTTCCGTTTGAGGTTGGAGAAACGCTCACTTACGAAGGAAAGCTTAGCAAGGTAATACAGGGTATTTCCGTCGCCGAAATGACCTTCACGGTAAAAGAAAGATCGCCGGAAGGGCAATTCCGTATTCGTGCAGACGCCCGTTCGAAAGGAACGTTGGTCAGGCTTTTTGGATTCAGCTTTCTTCAGACGTTCGATTCCACGATGCTTGCTTCCGATCTTCGTGCTCTAAAGACGGTGAAGCACGATGTCCAGCGTAAACGTATTCGTAACAGCGAGGCGATATTTGATTACTCCGATCGACGGGTAGTTTATACAGAGACTGACCCTGATGACCCAATGCGGCCGCCGCGTATGATCGCCTCCGAATTGAATGGCGGTACATACGATATTGTCTCCGGTATCTATCACCTTAGGACGCTGCCGCTTGCTGTCGGCAAGACGTTCGAGATACCCGTAAGCGATTCGGGATTGGTTTACAAGGTTCCCGTACGTGTAACGGGACGCGATCGGCAGAAGACTGAGATCGGGCGTATTTGGTGCTATAGGGTCGAGCCGATGGTTTTCGGGGACGGACGAATGCTTGAGCGAAAGGGCTCGATGATCATCTGGATCAGCGACGATGAGCGCCGTATCCCGGTTCGCTCGCAAGTCAAAACCTCATTTGGCAAGATCGAGATAAAGATACAATCGGTTGCCGGCAACGGGAAAACATCAAATGTTGCAAAGAATTGACAGCATTCTTTGCATACTTTTCACTCACAAGCCTTTGTAACTTCCCATAAAACCCCGCATAATTAATCTTTATTTAATTTTCTTGATTTAAGCTTGTGATCATGACAACGCGTATTAGAAAAGACATTTTGGATGCAGATGTACTGACCGTCTCGTCGGGTGAGGCAGTCCATACCGGTGCTGAGATAGAAGAGATCACCGAACGGATCGCAGCGGCGCTAAACGAGAACGAGCCTGTGATGGAAGCGGATCCGCTCGCAGGGATGACGCCCGTCTTTCGGGAACTTGCGTTGCCGAAATTGCCGCAGCTTAAGCGCGAGAACCGCGCTCGACTGCAGATGCAGACCCCGAACCGTCTTTATTTTTATTGGTCGCTAAAGAACAATCCGTATCAGATATTACATCGGGTATTTGGGCAGAATACTGGTAGCTATACTTTGATCTTAAAGCTGATAAATACTACTCGCGACCGCGAAGAACTTCACGCTATCGATGCCGAAGGTAATTGGTGGTTTAACGTCGAACCGGATTCAACCTATCGGGCTGAGATCGGCTTTTATGCACCGAACCGGCCATATTTCCGGGCACTTTATTCCAACGAGGTAACGACACCAAGAAAAGGGCCCAGTTCGCGTGTTGCGACCGAAGCAGATTGGCGGATACCATCTCAGAAATTCGCCGAGGTGTTGGACGTTTCGGGATTCAAGCAGGACGCATTCAATGTAGCGATAGCAGGAGACAATGCGGAAACGGCGCGTGATGCATCATTTTTTGCGGTCGCACGACTCGTTGACAGGCCGGCAAGTGAATTCGAAGACTTCGATGCTAATGATATTCTCAATGCGCTTACCCTGCTTGCCGGTGGTGCCACGCTCGAAGACCTCCGCTTTCACATCAGCGAACAGCTATTTGCCGTGTTGCAAAGTGCCATCGATCGTATCACACGGGAGAACGCCCTTGCGGCCTTGAAGAGCGAGTTTGACATCGACGATGAAGATCTGGTCGAAGAGCAGGAAGAAGTTGGCCCGGCAGTATTTGGTTCAAGCCTGGTCAATTTCCCAAAGCGATCGCGAACGCGTGAGCGCAGATATGATCGGATTGATAAGTTTGGTCCGATCAGTTCATCTGCGGTCGTAAGGTAGTTTCTTCCGTATATTGAGAAGGATGTGCGGGATGAATAGGATATTTCCGATGTCTTGTTTATCCTGAACATCCTGTTTTCTTTTTTTGCCTATGCCAGTTGGATATTTCAGCCTGATCCTGCATGCTCACCTGCCGTTTGTCAGGCATCCGGAATACCCTGAGTTCTTGGAGGAAGACTGGCTTTACGAAGCGATAACCGAGGTCTATCTTCCGCTCATATTTATTTTTCAGAACCTTCATGATGCAGATGCTAAACCACGGCTGGCGATGAATGTCTCGCCGCCGCTATGCGAAATGCTTGCAGACCCGCTTTTGCAAGAACGCTATACACGGCACATCGAGAATCTGCTCGAACTTGCCCGCAAAGAGCTTCACCGTGTGCAAAAGGAAGCTCCGGATTTCATCGAAGCCGCTGAAATGTATGTAAATAACTTATCGGCATCACTGGATCTTTGGAATAACCGATATGGACGCAATCTTATAAATGCTTTTCGTGAGCTGCAGGACGAAGGTGTGTTAGAGATAATTACCTGCTGCGCGACGCATGGGTTTTTGCCGCTCATCTCGACAGTGGAGGCTCGCCGTGCGCAAATTGCCATCGCGGTCACAAATTACAAGAAGCACTTTGGGCGGCAGCCGCGGGGAATTTGGCTGGCGGAATGTGCGTATGAACCCGGCATCGAAGACTTTCTGAAAGAATACGAAATTGAATATTTAGAACACGATGAGGAACAGATTCGTTCGTATATTGAGATCGGGAACCTGTATCTTCGCGCCGAACGTAAAGACCGCGCGATCGAAACTTTTTCAAAGGCGCAAGATCTGACCGAGGTTTTGGACAATGTTCACCGCGATGCATTTTTCGGCGGGATCTCGGTCGGGTTTCTGATCGCCGGAAGCCAAGATCTTTCCGACCGGGCATTAGACCTTGTTGCCGATAAGACTCAGATCGCAAACGCGCTGTTCGGCCACGCACGTCATTTTTGGCAAAGCGAACAAAAAGAAGATGCCTTTGAAGCGCTCGATGAGGCTTATGATGTGCTTCGTTCGCAAAAGGATACTGAGACGCGCAACAGCCGCGAACGGTACGCTCTGTTTGGTTCGATTGCCGCGCAATTTGCGGGTTTTGGAAAAGGTGAACGGGGCATAGAGATCGCCGAGCGCATCGAGGACGATGAATATTCGATGACCGCTCTGACGCAGGTTGCACAGGTTCTGATGCAGCAGGATTCGCAAGAACTCGCACGGCAAGCCTTAAGCGCGATCGCCGATGAAGGCCAGCGGGTTTTTGCTTTGATAGAAATGTCCGACGCCGCGAAACGCGAAGGCCGCACCGAACAGGCCGTCGAGCTTTTGAATGAAGCCGCCGCCCACACTGAAGATATTCCGCAACTTTCTCTTCGTGCTAACGCTCTGAACGGCATCGCAGACAGGGCGGCATCGACCGAGCAGGACGATCTGCTTGAAAGTTCCGTCGAGCAGCTCTTTAAAACTATCTCGCAAATGAAAGGCCGCCTGTTGCAGTCCAAAGCACTTGTTCTGATGGCGGCCCTTGTCAAGAAGCATGAGCTTGAGCTAAGCGAATCCGAATTCGAAAGGCTTCGTGGAATCATTTCTACAGCGACTTAACAGGGAATGAAGGAACAGTTTGAACGGGACGGGTTTTCTATTGTCGAAGGCATAATTGAGTCTCAAGAATGCGGTGATTTGATCAAGCAGTTGAATCGGTTGGCCAAAAACAGGAGCCGGGCCGGGATCCGTAACCTAATGGCTGTTCCTCAAGTTGCCATGTTGGCCCACGACCGCAGATTGATCGAACTTACAGAGAAGATCTTCGGGCAGGAAATGACTCCATTCAAGGCCACTTTGTTTGAAAAATCAGGGAAAGCGAATTGGCTTGTGGCGTGGCATCAGGATACTGCGATTCCAGTCGAGAAATCGATAACTGGAAACGGCTGGGGACCTGCATCGATCAAGGAAGGAATCACATTCGTCCACGCTCCCGAATCAGTCCTTTCGAAGATCATTGCCATTCGTATTCATCTGGATGCCTCAACCGATATTAATGGCCCTCTACGAGTAATCCCAGGATCGCATAAACTTCGGCATTCTGATGACGAACTTGGCCGTATCTCAGCAACAAGAAACCAAGAGATATGTACGGTAGGCAAGGGTGGAGTCATAGCAATGAGCCCGCTGTTGGTTCACGCTTCGTCCAAATGCAATACCGACGTGCCGCGAAGAGTTTTGCACATTGAATATGCCGCGTCGCTGGTTATTGCAAGGGATGTAAATCTTGCGATAGCTTGAGTAGATCACAGGTCGTTACCGATGAGGTCTTCGAAGGTGTCGCGGCGGCGGATGAGTTCGGCGGTACCATCCGTTTTCGTCAGGACGACCGGCGGAAGAAACCGGGCATTGTATTGCGAAGCCTGTGCAAGCGAATAGGCACCACAATTGAGCAACGCGAGCACCTCGCCGGGTTCGACATTTTCGGGCAAGAGCCGGTGGTCCGGAAGCCTTCCTTCTCCTTCAATATCAAAATATACATCGCCGCCATCGCAGAGCGGGCCGGCAAGTTTGTAGGGCGTCTCGTGCGGCTCGCCGGCACGCTCGGCGGAGATGAGATGGTAATACCATTTGTATGTCTCCATTGAGAGCAGGATGTTGAAGCCTGCGTCGGTCAGGAGCCAACGGTCGCTCGTCAGTCGCCGGTCGTCAGTTGGCCGTTGCTTTGCATTACGAACGGTTGTAAGACAGATGGCGGCGTCGGCGATGATCGAGCGGCCGGGTTCGAGAAGGAGTGTTATGCCTTCGAGCAATTCGATCGCGTTTTCGGCTTCGGCCTTTTTGCGGACCTCGGCCCATGCGGTTCGCATTGCCTCGGCGGGTTCGAAATCGGCGGCAAACATCTTGCGTTGTTCGGCAGGGAATTCACTTGTATGAGAGCCATCGCGGAGATAATTTACCGGAAACCCGCCGCCGAGATTGATATGCCGCAGGCGGATGCCGGTTTCGCGATGAATGCGGAGCAGGGACTCGAACATCTCATCAAATGCCTGTGTGTAAACCATAGGCGAAGGGTTTTGCGACCCAACGTGAAGATGAATACCGTTGAGATTTATGTATTCGGAATCCTTATACTTCGCAAAGGCTCCGAAGGCTTCGTCGGGCATCATCCCGAATTTCGAGGTTAGCAATGCAGTTTGCAGGCCGGAGTGCGTCGCAGACTCGATCTCGGGCACGAGCCGCAGGCTAACGTTGGCTTTTTTGCCGAGCCGCTTGGCCGTTTCATCGATCAGCGAAAGCTCGTAAAGCGAATCGACCTGGATCGCATAAACGCCATTTTCGATCGCGAGTTCGATCTCCCAGCCCTCTTTGCTCAGGCCGTTGAAGTTCAGTTGGTCGCCGCGGAAACCGGCCTTCAATGCTTTCCAAAGTTCGCCGCCTGAATTGACCTCAAGGTCGCATCCCGCGTCCCGCACCGCACGGAGCACACCGAGCGTGGACATCGCCTTTGCCGCATAGCAGAGCTTGAACGCACAGCCGACATTCTCGCCGACCTTTTGCAGACGCTCGATGTTGTGCCTAATGCGTGGTTCGCTGTAAACAAAAAGCGGCGTGCCGTATTCGTATGCCAATGCGACAGCATCATGGCCGTCAATATGAAGCCGGTCTTCGCAGACCGAAAGGAAATCTTTTATTTGCCAGGAAGACATTAAGGGGTACCTCCCTGAGCTATTCGGATGTCGGGGGCAGTTATCGTAACCAAGTAAGGAAACCCTTCACAGCATGGTGAGTCAGCCGTGCCTTCATCAGCAAAGCGATAAATGATGGTTAGTGTTTTGGATCCACTTCGATCGTCGATCTGAAATGTGGAGCCCTTAGCGGCATTCACTGCTGCCTGTCGCAACAGCGGGTGACCTGAGATCGCGGTAGCGTCGCTGACCATGCCGCTTTCATCGATCAAGACGTTTACCGTAACGTCACTCCTCGCCCGAACAGCTAAGGCCGCAGGCGGAAAATTGGGCTTTGGAAGGGCAATCGGTTTAGGTAAGTTGAGCGATGCATTGAAGCCGCGTGGGTGTAGGCCCGGGAGCGAGATGGGTAGTTTTCCGGTGAACTGCTGTTGTCCAAGCAGGCCGCGGGCCGCTGCTCTCTGTAGGCTTGGCATATCGCCGTAAGCGACGACGTACGTTTTCATCTCGGGGAACGAAGAGAGTATGTATGGATTCCCGAACGCGATGCCGACCACTTTCTTACCCGAGGCAAGTGCCTCTCGAAGAATTGCGGCACCGTTCTCAGGTATGCCAACGCTGTTGGCGGCACCCGAGCGAACGCGACCGTAGAGCCCGACTATGACCGTATCGGCTTCGTTAACCGCTTTGCGTGCGGCATCGGTCTGCTGCTGAAGCGAATTTTCCTGCAAATAGCTTTGTGAAAAACGCAGGCCGCCGGACCGGAGTGCACCGGCAAAAGGTGCCATCGTGCCCGGCCCATCAAAACCATTCGAAATGCCAAGCACGGCGATCTTCTTTGACCGATCGAGTGGCAACACGCTCGCTTCGTGCCTTACTAACGTTATGGCTTTTTCGGCTATCTCGTGGCTGAGCTTTGTCGATTCAGGGCTGCTGACGATGCGATCTATTTGGTCGTAATCGCGGCTTTAGGGCATCATCCAGTTACAACCAAATCTTCTGGTCATGGATTAGGACTGATGATTGTGAGAGAAATTATTGCTGCCCATGCTGGAACAGTCGAGATCCAATCTTCCAAACAACAAGGTACTACTGTTTGTGTCAGGTTGCCGCTTGTTCAAACGGTCAGTAAGCAGTGATTTTTGCATTTCCCTTTTATCAATAGTTTCGGAGTTCTAGTGAATATACTTATTTTCCCTGTGAGCAGCCGCGATCATATGCAGGGATCGTTAACGGCACCGATCACACTCGTCCAATATGGGGACTATCAATGTCCCCACTGCGCTGAAGCTTACCTAATTATTCAAGCATTGCAGCAGCAGTTAGGCGAACAATTATGCTTTGTGTATCGGCATTTTCCCTGCCATGATATTCATCCAGATGCTCAACATGCAGCAGAAGCGGCAGAAGCAGCAGGGAGCCAAGATAGGTTTTGGCAGATGCATGACTGTCTGTATAGAAATTACCAGGCGCTCAGTAATGGTCACTTAGTTGAATATGCGAGTGGACTCGATTTAGATATTAATCAATTCCTCAGAGAAGTTACAGGAGATATGCATGTGAATCGGATCCAGCATGACCTGCAAAGCGGTAAGGCAAGCGGCGTGTCAACAACTCCTGCTTTCTTTATTAATAACTATCGCTACAATGGCTCATTGACTCAAGATGCTCTCTTAACTGCAATCGAACTGGTTAAACAATGACGTTTGTGAATTATGTAACGCACGACAAATAGATACACTTACCACTCTCATGTTGACTTCATCGTTTAGCCAGGTACAGCCATCCTTTCTTGAGTTTGAACGGGGTGCAGGGGTGGAACCCCTGCGTGGGGGCTTCGCCCCCACACCCCCTTGTTCACAACCTATTTATGAACGCTGTAGATGTGATGTCAAATAGATGGCAGTGGCTAAAGCAGGTATTTGAGATGGTCAAAATAAAGTGATGAGGATTTTATATCTTTGTATATAAGGATCTGTAAACTTTAGGTGCCGTTTTGCTGCTGAGGTTGTCCGCGCTCACATGCGGGGCAAGTCTGTAAATTTTTTGTGTTTGTCTACGGCAGTGCCTATTGCTGAAGCACAAGCTAATTAAGAACGTACACTCAAGTGTACTAAAATTTGGAGTAGATTCAGGACTAGGAAGCGTCGAGTAATGCGGTTGACTGCATTCACGCAACCTAGTCCAATGCTTATCTACTAATCTGGATCACAGGTAGAGCGACATCATTAGCTGCCGAAGGCATCCTTGATATTATCAACTGCGCTTTCAACTGCGTTCTTGCTTTTGTCTACAGCCCTTTGAGTCCGAGCGGCATCTTCTTCAGCCCGCTTCTGAATGAGAGCGGCATCTTTCCTAGCTCTACGCTCAAAGAAACCACCTTCTTCATCGGCTTGATCCACACGCCGAGCGTTTTGCTTGGCAGTTCGTTCAACCTTGTCGGCAGTATCGCGAATAAAGCCTTTGGCTCGTCCAGCATCTTCTCTGACTTTGCCCTGCACTTGATCGCCCGCGTTTGCTGCGATTAAGGTTGCTGATGGTGCAGCGATTGCGGTAGGGGTGAAAGCTCCCTGCCAAACAAAACCTAGCGTAATTACAAATAGCATTAAGATTGCCATCCACCGCCCTACAACCGCAAGCCGCTTTCTAAAGTGATTCAGTTTCATAGAATACAATCTCCATCGGATTTAACATCCTATTTCTACTTCATCTGATACAACGGCTAAATCGTACCTGGGACGGAGGTTTGTCCTGGTTATCACATCAATTGAATTCTGACCCAAGACAGATTACGCATGAGGCATTAGTTGCTGAATAGATATATTTCTGGGTGAACGAATGCTAAGAAATTATTGGGAGCATTGGCAACCTATTGGAAGTGCTGTTGGGCATCAACTACCTGTCGGAGGCGATCACTATGCTCACGATTGGTGGTAGCTTCTGCCTGAATCAAATCGTTTAATAGCGCTCGCTGGAGTTCTTGTGCGGCGGATGTGTTGATATTGATGGCTGTGCTAATGGCGTCGTACCATAACCCTGCTTCGGCATAGAGCCTGGCTTGCGCTAGTGGATCGGCAGTGCCGGTGAGAGCTGAATTAGGGGTAGGAGCAGCATCGGCGACTTTCAGAAAAGCACTGGTAACGATAGCACTAGAAGGATGATTGGGGTTGCATAGCAGAGCCACAATCCAGGTGTAGGTCTGTCCTGGTCGCAGCCCTGGCTGATCGGTTGGCAAGGACAAGGACATCATTCCAGGCTGGCTTTCTAGAACGGTGCTGTAAACTAAACGAGAATTGTTACCAGTACCGTATTCGTATAGGTAAAACTCGATGGGTCGCGGTTCAGAATTGGGAACGAACCAGGATACAGTTGGATGAGTAGATTGGGTTTGACCTACATGACCCTGAGGTGCAAGGGCCGTTAGAGTGACAGTTTCGTCTCCGCTACAGCCACCTCGATGACCTGTAGTTGTGGTGTTGTCGGGCGGTCGTTCATCTTGAGGAGGTGTGTATTGCGCCAAGGTAGGAGAGGCCAGCAGCAACGATAAACCAATCAGTACAAGCTGACCAGCTCTGACTTTGAAAAACTGAGTAGGGCAAACTCTAACCGAACAGAATTTGGCAGGATGCATGATTACCTTCTAGATTGGGGGATATTCTCTATTTTCTAGCCTACCGGAAAGACAGTGCCAAGCTTTTAGAGAGCCTATAGGCTTATCCTTGCCTCAATCTAAGGCATCTACTGGTGTATGGGTTTGCTTAATTCTGCTGATTTGCTTGCCGAAATCAGCTCGATCGATTGCAGAATCCTGCAACTTGGCCGCAGGTGCTATACCGAGGTTACTTTTGTTTCACTCGGTTCAGCATAGCCTTGCAGGTTCTCTGGTTCAAACTGACGCAGCACGCGAGTCGCTCGCTCAGTTAGTTCTTCGCTGCCTTTCACCACAATCAAATACTTGCCAGCATTGAGTCGATTGCGATAGGACAATGCATCACCACTGCCGACGAGCAGCCCGGTGCCCCCGCCAACAAAGTAGGCTCCCAGACCACCTGCAATTGCTCCTAGAATGCCGCCGAGCAAATGATTGCCAAAAGCACCAATCGCTGGTAACAATTTGATACCCGTTAAAACATTAAAGGCATATCCTGCCACAAATCCAAATGGGATGAGCCAGGAAAAGCGAGCTTGACCAGTTTTGATTTGTTGGTTGGGGTTGATCAGGCCATATTCATCAGCACTTTTGTAGCCATTGCCTAGAATGTCAATTTGATTGTTTGACATACCTTCGTTCTCTAAGGCTGAGTAAGCAGCTTCTGCCTGGATGCGATCGGGTAAAACAGCGACTAGATAATGCATCATTTCACCTCAGTTAATAATTGGGATTGATAATTGCGATTAGTGAATTAGAATCGAGTGAGGGTTGCAGGAGTAGCATGATCACTCCAACAACGATGAACGATAAAGTGACCCAAACTAGAACCAAACTTAATTGCATATGTATCCCCTGTTGATGGCTAATCGTGTCTTCCTAAGCAAACTGGGAGAGGCTATGGAACTCATTGAAACGGTTTTCCTCTTGACCTTAGATTGACTATCTCTATCTGTCCTCTTGCTAAAGACAGCTTTTGAATGCAATTAAGAGGTCGTTAATCTGATTAAACGGTAGATGCAGTGCGAGCATCTTGCCCGCGCCAGCGAGACTTGGCACTGCGGAGCACCATCGCCCTCCGGGCGGTGCGGAGCACCATCGAGATGTGTACACGGTAGCCCAGCATTGGGGGCCTAGGGGGCCTATCATAGCCGAATTCAGCAACGCTTCTTTGTTAATTCGTTAATTCGGTAAAAAACTGTTGGCACTAACCCAGCCCTAAACCCAGGTTTAAGCAGTGGATTGGCACTTCAGCCCCTCTCAACTGGCCCCAAATCTCGATAGAATATACTACTGCCCATCGATAGAAAATTCATGACCCTATTCCCTTCCTCCTCTTCCTTGTCATCTCTTCAGGCAGAGATTAGCGAGTTGTTGAGTCAGTTGCCCACGATGAAACATGGAGCGCTGATCCAGCAGGCATTAACAACTCTGGTTCGTATGGCCGAGGTGGAGGGAGATCGACTTGACTGGAAGATTCTAGCCTCTTCCTTGCAGGATATGGAGCAAGCCTTTCGGGTTTTCTATCCCTACCGGCATGTCCGCAAAATCGCGATTTTTGGCTCGGCCCGGATTCGACGCGATACGCTGGAATATCAAATGGCCGTGGACTTCGCCAAATGCGTCACCGCCCAAGGGTTTATGGTGATTACGGGGGGTGGTCCTGGCATTATGCAGGCCGGAAATGAAGGGGCTGGCATCGACAAATCCTTTGGCTTAAATATTCGGTTACCGTTTGAGCAAGGCTCCAACCCATTTATTGAAGGCGATCCCAAGCTGATCAATTTCAAATATTTCTTCACCCGCAAGCTGTTTTTCTTGCGAGAGAGCGATGCGCTGGCTCTATTTCCCGGTGGCTTTGGCACCCAGGATGAGGCGTTTGAGTGCTTGACGCTGATGCAAACCGGCAAATCCGACCTCCTGCCCCTAGTATTAATCGATCCGCCCGGTACCAGCTACTGGCAAGGCTGGGAATCCCATGTGCGGGAACATTTGCTCAAGCCCGGCCTGATCAGCGCTGATGATCTGCACCTCTATACGATTACTGACCGGGTGGATGTTGCCTGTGAAGCCATCGCTGGCTTCTATCGTGTGTTTCACTCTAGTCGCTATGTCGGCAATCGCTTGGTGATTCGCCTCAACTTAGAACTGTCCGATGCCGATGTCGAGTATTTAAATCAAAACTTTAGCGACATTTTGATCCAGGGCCGGATTGAAAAAACTACTGCTCTGCCCCAAGAAGTTGGTAGCGAAACCGAACACCTGCCCCGTCTTGTCATGTATTTTAACCAGCGCGACCTAGGCCGACTCTATCAAATGCTGCGCGTGATCAATCAATTCGGTTTAGATGCCCCCGAAAGCAAGCATCCGGAACAGAAGTAACCCTAAGTAAGAGGTTAAAGACACAACAAGTGAGATATGTAGGGTGTGTGTTGATATTGAGTCCGGTTAGTCAGCCATCGCTTTGTAGGGGCAATTTGCCAACCGCCTTTGTGGTGTGAATGATTTTAATGCAGGGCATTTAGTTGGGTTTGATATTTCCCCATGTCTATCATCACGGTCGAAAACCTTAGCAAAATCTATCCTGTAGCGGTGAAAGAGCCAGGGCTGGCGGGAACTCTACTGCATTTTTTTAAGCGTACTTACCGTGCAGTACCGGCAGTGCAGTCAGTTTCGTTTCAAATTGAAGCAGGAGAAGTGGTCGGTTTTCTAGGACCGAATGGGGCAGGCAAAACTACAACGCTGAAAATGTTGACTGGATTGATCCATCCCTCAACGGGGCAAGTGCAGGTGGCAGGGCATGTGCCGTTTCGACGAGAGGCCGCCTTTCTGCAAAAGATCACGCTGGTGATGGGGCAAAAGCAGCAGTTGCTCTGGGATTTACCAGCGCTCGATTCTCTGCGGATCAATGCTGCTGTGTATGACATTCCCGACAGTGAGTTTCGCCAGCGGGTTGGGGAGTTGAGCGACATGCTGGCCCTCAGCGATAAATTGAATCAGCCGGTGCGCAAGCTGTCATTGGGAGAACGGATGAAGGCAGAGCTATTGGCCGCGCTGATTCATCGCCCCAAAGTGCTGTTTTTGGACGAGCCGACTTTGGGCTTAGATGTCAATGCTCAGGTCAGCGTGCGGGAATTTCTGAGGCAGTATAACCAGCTCTATGGCGCTACGGTTTTGTTAACGAGTCACTACATGGCGGACATTACGGCTCTCTGTAAGCGGGTTTTGGTCATCTATGCCGGTCAACTGATTTACGATGGCAGCCTGGATGGGCTGTTAGAGCGCTTTGCCCCTTGCCGCGAAATCACCGTTGAGCTAGCCGAAGACCAACCCATCGCCGATCTGCAATCCTTTGGAGAAGTGAAAGAAGCTGCTGGCCGAATGGTGCGTTTTATCGTACCTCAGGAGGATTTGACCCAGACCATTGCGCGGCTGCTGGCAAAGTTAGAAATTGTTGACCTGACGGTGACTGATCCACCCATTGAAGAGGTGATTGGTCAGGTATTCCGAGCTGGCACAGCCTTAGATAGCTCAGGATTCAGCGGGTCTACACATTGAGATAGAGGATTTTCGAAAAAAACATCTATCTTAAGATGGTGTTCATAATCTTTTTAAAGTTTTCCGGTTAGGGACCGATCCAGCGTGTAAAGTTGAAAGACAGTTGGCCATGTCACTAACTGATCAAACCGATAGCAAAAATCGACGGCAAAGGACTTGAGCAATGCAAACGAATTTCGTTTCTTTCTATTTGCTGACAGCCGGGCTGTTCTTCGGAATTCTGCTCGCCGCCTTTTGGCTAGATGGTTCGACATCAAAGCGACACAAACTGTCGTGGATGATCGTTTTAGTGGGTGCCCTTTTCTGGGGAGTTGTTTTACCGTTAGCTGTGCTTGAGCGTTCCCGCAAGCTGTTCAGACACCAAGTCGTAGCGGCAAGACCGAGCCAGGTAGGTCGCCTCAGTTAAAAGCTTCTAAAGTTCTCACAATAAAAAATAGCAGGAAAAATAGCAGACAGAAGGGGGGTGTGAACAGGCAGCCCCTTTCTTGTTGAAAGCTATGGCGATAATCAGAAAGCACGAATCCGCGAAACTACGGCAGGGTTTCTACCTATCTTCATCGGAACTTTATATCGCTCCCAGAAGTCTCTTGATATAGTTTCCAGTAATCTAAAGCTAGAGAGAAATACCCCATCAAGGAGGCTTCGATGAAATCCCAGCTTACTGACGCTCTAGCACCCCGGCCCTATTCGGATGAAATGCCCGCTTGGGTGAGCGAAATGGGTTTGGAGTGGCTGTACGAACTGCTGTCTTCCTTCAGCCGCAGCAAAACGGCCCATCTGATTTAGCTGGCTTCGTGTAGGAATGGCAGAGATGGAGCTGTGCTCTACTGATTTGTAGCCATTTTCTAGCCATGATTTGTAGTCTGTCTGTATTTTGTTTGTATAAAGTTATTTTTGCGATTATTCTTCTAATCTCCCAACTATGCTGCATTCAAGTGTCCGCTTATTAAAGGCTATGTGCTTAGATGCTGCCTAATTGATTAACTGCTGAATCTGGTTTAAATCAAGCTGCTCTACATTATTCAGGACTATTTTTGCTTCTACTCGCTTTAGATTCGCGGCATAGGTCTGGGCATAGTCTGCCGACTGCTGAGCATGGGGAGGGAGAATACCAACGCCAATCCAAGTCCGCTCTGGCTGTAGGTCTCTAGCTCGCTGTACTGTTTGTAAATCCGCAACCGTGTCTCCGGCATAGATCACTGGAACTGCTGCTTCAAGCTGGTTTTGCTTTTCTATTTGTTCCACAGTCATAAAAAGCCCGGTTGGATCCGGCTTGCCGGGTGCATCTTCCATTGCTACTAGAATCGGCTCCTGTAGGCCCAAACGACGCTGCAAGATGTAGGCAGCCGATCCCTTTGTTGCGCCGCTAAAGAAACCCCAGCGAACATTGGCCTGAGTCAATTGGTCCAGGTAAGAGGGCTGGATCAGCAGCGGCTCATGGCAAATATAGCCAGTCCAGTGGTCTGGATTATCGGGGTCAGGGCCACGGTAGCGGCTCTGAAAAAACGCCACAATTGCGTTGTAGTCGAGGGCGAGGTGGGAGCGAGTTTGGCCTTGTGCTTCAAAGTAGCGATAGATCAGCTCTTGAGAGGCTTCCCAATCAAATCTAGCTTCCCGTCACGATTCACATCTGCGCTGGCGATGGTTCGTACCGTGACTGGGTTAATTAGGGTTGGAGAATGAGGATTGGGAGGAGGACTGAAAGGCAGCACAAAAGTCCCAGGTGGTAGTCTTTGGACAAACTGTTGATACTGCCGAGTCTGTTCCTCTATAGTTTGCTGAAACTGTTGATAAAGCGGATTTGGTGCAGTTTGCTCTAATGCATAATTTTGCGCTGCTCCAAATTGGCCGGTCCCATTGCCCAACAGTACCGAAACACCTGTTTTGCCACTAGTGTTGGGTGAAGCGCTGAAATTATCAAAGTTTGTCACCAAATCTAGATTGCCGTCTCCATTTAGATCAGCAGTGATGACAGTAGTTGGATTGTTTCCGGTTGGAAGATTAGTGGAAGGGCTGAATTCAACAGGCATAAAGACCTTTATAAGATTGATAACAAAGCAGGATATGAGGACAGTTCTTGAGCATGTTATTTGAAAGTTGCTCAGTCATACCCCATGAAAACTGATTTACAAGAAATAAATTCAGTCATACTCCAGGTCAACCGGAGGATAATATAAAAAGTTACAGAACCTTTAAACCAATCGTTTCAAATTCAGTTTATTGGTTTCTCAGCTTATGATTGTTGACCGTTTGCATTCTCATTCTGAATCAAAACAGCATCATTCAAATAGTTTCTGTCAGCACACCAACAATAATCTTCCAGCTGCCGTCTACCTTACGCATCGTATAGTTTAGATTAAAACATTCAAGAAGTGTTTCTTCGGTATCATTTTTGCACTGCTTGAGCCGAATCACCTTTCCAGTTACAATTGCGGTATCGTCGCTAAGCTGTTGAACAGCTAATGATTCGGCATAACTGCGAGTAAAACAACGCCGTTTCAAGTCTTTCATTGCCTGCTTAAAGCCAAAGCAACCGACGACTGGATTACTAATTACAGCAACTTTCCCAGGTGAAATTAGCATAGCTGGAAAATGAAAGAAAGGTAGAACCTTCCTGGGTTGAAGCGCTTGAAACGCCTCTGCATATTGCTCAAAGGTCTTTTGAATCAAAGCTGTTTCGTCTATCATGATTAATGCTCCAAAAAATTGATGAGGGTGGTTGCTACGACATCCGGATGGCTAAAACAAAAAGCATGAGCGGCATCTTTGACGATTTCCTATTTAGCACCTGGAATTTTTTCAGTCAAAATATCGCTGTTCTGCGGGAGAATGACGCGATCGCGATCTCCAGTGATCACGAGTGTCGGAGCGGTGATTTTGCTCAACAAATCGCAGGTATCGTGACTGTTCATAGCAGAGAATTGACGGATTAACCCTCCTCCTTTGCTGTGAAATGGCATCGTCGTTTGTAGAAATGCTGCCAATTCAGTTTGATGCTGCTGAATAAACTCTGGCATAAATAACAGCTCTAGAACGTTACCGTTAAATAAGTCGCTGAACGCTCCTGGTTGGCTACAGGCTCCTCCCGCCATTGTGCAGCCGAGAATCAGCTTGTTCAATTTATTAGGATAATTAAGGGCAAAATGTTGAGCAATCATGCCGCCCATGCTGATTCCAAACACATGCGCCTTAGATTCACCTAAAGCATCGAGCAATCCTGCGGCATCGGCGGCCATTTGAGCCAACGTATAGGCGCAGGATGATTGACTGGTTTCTCCTGCATCGCGGTTGTCGAACAAAATCACTTTGTAGTGCTGCGCGAGGAGTTCGGGGAGTTGGGTGCCCCAATCTAGCAGGCTGAAGCTGAGACCCATGATCAGCAGCAGGGGTTCGCCTGTGCCTTGGATTTGGTAGTTGATGTCTATATCGCCGACGGTGATTTTAGGCATATTGCTTCACAGTAAGTACAAACAACTATTTTCAAATACAACTTAAAACTTACGGGATCACTTCCGGTGCTCCGTTTCCGCAGAGCAGTTATTCCTAGGTCGGCTAAGCTTGGGCGCTAGCACTCTCTTTTGTTACGCTAAATAGAAAGCAGTTCAGCCGTTGTAACGTTTATCAAAGGAAAAATCCTCTATGAAGTGGCGAGTCGTGCTGGAGCCAGAGCCGGAGACTGAAGATTGGGCAGTGTGGTGTCCAGAGCTACCAGGTTGCTCTTCAGCCGGAGAAACCGAGAAGAAGCGCTCAGGAACATTCAGAGGCAATCGCACTTTATCTTGAACCTGCACCCGGACAATTGCTGCATTTTGGAAACCTTGGATTCTAGAGATTCTCTGTTTCTTGAACCTGATTTATTGAATCTGAACAGCATTCACACTAATTTCTGTGATTCTATTCAATTGGACGTCGTTACTCAATAAAATGGCGTTGACTGATAATACCGAGGCACAAACTATTGCATCCGGTAACTTTAATCGATATTTTTTGCGGAGCGCAATTGTCATTTGTTTCACCGCTTCGTCAATACCAATGACCGTAACTTGAGATAGGAACTGATGAATCGCCAACGTCTCCGCTTCAGGGATTGTTGGGTAGGAAAGCATCTCTATTTCGCTGATAACGGACAAATAAACCTCACCCACAGGCAAAGGATTTGCAAGTCGTCCACCCAAAAGATACAAAGCCACATTAGTATCGAGGACATACCGCATTATCTCTATGTCCATTCATCGCGAATTCGCTGCTGAAACTCAAGCGGATCTTCTTGCAGTTGCAGGATGCCGCTGAATGGGTTAAGGTCAACCACTTGAGCCGACTGACGATTACTTTCTTCGGTTAATTGCGCCTTTAACCAAAGCTGTTCCTCTTGCGGAAGTGCCAAGATCAATTGTTTGATTGATTCGACAAGCTGAATATTCATCGCGATCGCTGGTTTGAGAGCAATAGCTTGATCATACTTCTTCCACAGAGTGTTGTCGCCTAATTGCCCTTGATGAGATCCGATCGCCCTTTCTCAAAACAAGTCAGAGCGATCGAACACAACCAACCGTTCTAAACTTCTGCCGTTTCTGCCACCTCTTGCCCCTGATTCTCTTTCCGCTTCCGCAGTGCCGCCATGCCTAGACCGACTAAGCCTGGAAGGAGAGCGGGTGTGGGAACCGCTGTCGGTGCAGGTGTTGCGCCAGAGAACCTGACAGGGCTGTAGCTGTACGCATCAAATGAGGAGATGCTAGTGTTGGAGTCGTAGCCGCCGTAAATTCGTGAGTAGTTGGAGTCAAAGGAAGTGCCGTAGTAGTCAACCCCTGAATTGTTGTAGGTGTAGAAGTAGTTGCCTGGGTCGTAGGCATAGAGGTGTGTTTGCTCATAATCGGTTAGCCCATATCTGCCGAAGTGGATTGCCAGCGATACCACTGGATATGACCGTGACCATTGCTCAAATAGCTGGGATCAAACGTGTGGCTGTAGCTGCCAGAGTTTAACACCAGACTGAGCAGGGATGTCTGTCTAGTCTTAGAGTTGTAGTAACCAGAATATGAATAGTCAGACTCAGTGATACTATCGCTGTCGTAGGTGTAATCAGCGGTGAAGGTATCCCCCACGTTCAATCCACCTGCGCCATCGTAGTCCCAGTCCCAAATGCCGCTAACCGAGCCACTGACAATGTTTAGGGCTTGAGCGGGGGTTGCACTAGCTCCAATTGCCAGAACTGCACCAAAAGCAGCGAAAAGTGAAGCCTGTTTGAGATTGAACATGAATTGAAACTCCTAAAGAGGTGAATGTGTTGTTATAGGTAGGCAACACCTGTTCTGCCCGTTGGCATAGCTGTGTAGTCGCCTCTGGTTGAGGTGTGAGGCTGACGGTAGTTTCGAGAAATCTAATCACTATTAGCTGTTGTCCCGCCCGCGAATAAATTGTGGGCTAGTAGGGGAAGTACGCTAAAGCGCACTGAAGACTGGAGAAATGCATTGAGTTTGCTTTTGCGTTGAGCGGGCTTTGTTCGTAGTATGGCGGAGAGCATTGCGCATTTTGGTCAGTTGGATATCCTGGTAAACAATGCTGGAATCGAAAAACATGCGCCGTTTGAAACCGTCACGGAAGCGGATTACGAGGCGGTGATGAATGTAAACCTGAAAGGCGTGTTCTTTGCAACGCAGGCGTTTGTTAACCATCTGGTGGCGACGCAGCGAACGGGCAAAGTGATCAATATTAGTTCGGTGCATGAGGAACTGCCTTTTCCTAATTTCACAGCCTATTGCGCTAGTAAGGGCGGGATGAAAATGTTGACTCGCAATCTCGCGGTGGAACTGGGACCGCTGGGCATCACGATCAACAATGTGGCACCGGGGGCAATTGAAACACCAATTAATACGAAGCTGTTGAACGATCCGGAAAAGCTGGGTGCCTTGCTGCATAACATTCCGCTGGGGCGGTTGGGGCAGCCTCAGGATGTGGCGGCTCTGGTGGAGTTTCTGGCGTCATCGGATGCGGATTACATCACGGGTTCCACTTTCTTTGTGGATGGTGGGCTGCTCTGGAATTATCAGGAACAGTAGAAGGAAGAAATATGAGCTATCTGGGTTTGATCAGCTAGCCCGCGAATAATAGCTTTCATGTGCAGTTTTGGGTTTACGAGTCGGTAATCACTGAGTTGAATGAATAAGGTAATGATCATGAAGCGGAACCTTTTTGGCATGCTGGCAATTACAGCTTTTCTGATGGTTAGCTGTGCTGAGCCAAGGTCTACTAACGTTGAATCACCCGCTGTTGAATCACCTGCGCCATCGGTCGGGGATGTCGGTCAAGCATCTCCTGCAACCGAACTAACTACGAAATCGGGCACCTTTGTGGCTGGAGAACACCCGACGACGGGAACGGTTCGGGTTGGGGCTGAGAATGGGCAGCAATTTATTGAACTGGGGGAGGATTTCAAAACGTCTGAGATGGGTCCTGATCTGGTGGTGATTCTGCATCAGGATGCGGATGTGCTCGGTTCAACTCAGCCACCGGCCTATGCGCTGACGGCAGATAGCTATGTGGTGATCGCGCCACTGCAACAGTTTCAGGGAGCGCAGCGGTATGAAATTCCTGCCAACGTCAACTTGTCTGACTATGCTTCGGCGGCGATCTGGTGCCGTAGATTTAATGCAACGTTTGGTGCGGCTACGCTCCGCTAGATGTATAGTAGACACGGCAGTCCTTACGTTTTTTGGAAGGAATCGCGAATATGAATGGTCGTCCTACTGAGGATAAGACTCAATCTATGATTTTGTCGAATTTCGCATTGCAGCAAGAAACACGGCTGCTGATTGAGCAGTATCAACAGGTGCGACAGTTGAGTGAACAAATTTGCCAACCTCTGGCCATCGAGGATTATGTGATCCAGAGTATGGCGGATGTGAGTCCGCCGAAATGGCATTTGGCCCATACTAGCTGGTTTTTTGAAACTTTTTTGCTGGTGCCCTATCTGCCGGGTTATCAGGTTTTTCACCCTCAGTATGGCTATTTGTTTAATTCCTATTACGAGGCGGTGGGACAGCGGCATCCTCGACCGCAGCGGGGGTTACTGTCGCGGCCAACGGTAGCAGAGGTTTATCGGTATCGAGCCTATGTGGATGATGGGATGCGAGTGCTGCTTTCCTCGTCTTTGGATCCGACGTTAGAGGCTTTGATCCAGTTGGGGCTGCATCATGAGCAGCAACATCAGGAATTGTTAGTCACAGACATTAAGCATATCCTAGCGCTGAATCCGCTGCGTTCTGCCTACCGTTTAGATTTGCCTGCGTCGCCTGTTCCTGGCTCTACTAAAGAGCATTGGCTAGACTATCCGGGTGGGTTGTATTCTATTGGTTACGCGGGCAACGAATTTGCCTTTGATAATGAATCTCCCCAGCATTCGGTTTATCTGCAAGATTACTGGCTGGCAGCGCAGCTGGTGACGAATGGTGAGTACCTGGAATTTATGCAGGCAGGAGGTTACAGCAAGCCGGAACACTGGCTCTCGGAGGGTTGGGCGACGGTGCAGGCGGCTCAGTGGCAGGCTCCGTTGTATTGGGAGCCGATCGACGGTGAGTGGTGGATGATGACGCTGGCGGGAATGCGTCCAGTTAATCTGGATGAGCCGGTGTGTCACGTCAGTTTTTATGAGGCGGATGCCTTTGCGCGCTGGCGGGGGAAACGCTTGCCAACCGAAGCGGAGTGGGAAGTGGCAACGGCGGGAGTTGCGGTGCAGGGTAACTTTCTGGAAACCGGATATCTGCATCCGATTGCGGCTCAGGGACTGACTCGACCTGACCAATTGTTTGGCGATGTTTGGGAGTGGACGCAGAGTGCCTATTTGCCCTATCCGGGATTTCAGCCGGCGGCGGGCGCGGTTGGGGAGTATAACGGCAAGTTTATGTGCAATCAAATGGTGCTGCGGGGCGGCTCCTGTGCCACGCCTCCTAACCACATTCGTTCAACCTATCGCAACTTCTTTCCGCCTGCGGCTCGCTGGCAGTTTAGTGGCATTCGCCTCGCTGGTTAACCTATTACTATCAAACACCATGACAGCAACGCTCAATCTCAAGTCTCCTGTTGTGCTCTACGATCTGCATCCACCGCTGGATGATTTTCGAGCCGAAGTTTTGCAGGGATTGCGTCAACCTCAAAAAACCTTTCCGCCTAAATTTCTCTATGACAAGCGGGGAGCTGAATTGTTCGATGCGATTTGTACGCTGGATGAATACTACTTGACTCGCACTGAGATTTCGATTTTACAGGACAATGCTGAAGCAATTGCTATGCTGATCGGGGATGGGGCATTGATTGAATTTGGCAGTGGCAGTAGTCAGAAGGTGCGGATTCTGCTGGATGCCATGCCGCAATTGGCAACTTATCTGGGATTGGATATTTCTAAGCAGCATTTGCAGGAGTCCTGCAATCGCTTGGTTGCTGATTATCCAGGCTTGGAGGCGATTGCTGTTTGCACCGACTACACTCAGCCGATTGCCTTACCCGATATTCCGACGCTGCGGCATAAACACAAGGTTGGTTTCTTTCCTGGTTCTTCAATTGGCAATTTGGAACCGGCTGAAGTGGTGCAGTTTCTGCGTAATGTCTCATTGCTGCTAGAACCGCATGGCGATCTGCTGATTGGGGTGGATCTGAAAAAGAGCAAGGAGATTCTGGAACCTGCTTATGATGATTCTCTGGGGATTTCAGCCGCCTTTGCTCTAAATGCGCTAGTGCGAATGAACCGGGAACTGTGCAGTGATTTCGATTTGAACAATTTCACCTATACTGCCGTCTATAATCCGATTGGCCGAATTGAGATGTACATTGTTAGCCTTAAGGATCAAACGATTCGCTTAGGCGATCAGGAAATCGGATTTTGTGCGGGTGAGAGGCTGCGGACAGAGCATTCCTATAAGTACACGGTTGCAGAATTTCAGGGGCTGGCGGCGACGGCTGGATATCATACTAAATCGGTGTGGACGGATCCAGAGAATCTGTTTAGCTTGCATTATCTTGGAACAACCACCCTACCGTAAGGGCGAAGCATTGGCGAAATGAATTCAGGGCGTGGCTACAGAGCGTCTGACGCCAATGCTTCGTCCCTACCAGAACGGTGGCTAATTAACCAAACTTGATATCATCCATCAACTTTTTTTACCTCTTATGATCTCTACTTCATTTCCTCAATCGTTAACTATAGCTCGGTTACAACTTCATTACGCGATTCAACCAATTGCGGCAGTGGGTGCGGCCCTGGCGGTGCCTCAGCCGGATGGTAGTCAGGCTAGCCTCTACTGGGATGCCCAACTCCAGAGTTTTGTCGGAAATCTGATCCAGGCGCAGCAGGCGTTTCGAGTAGGGCTTGATCCGGTGAAGCTGGTATTGCGGGTGCTGGATGGGCAGGGAGGCACCGTTGCTTCTGTACCTATGACGATTGCAGTGCCCTATCCTCTAAACTTGGATCAGTTCTTAAAGTTGCCTTATATAGAGGATTCACCAGCTTGGGAGTTTATCAATGGAGAGGCGATTCAGAAGCCAATGCCCGGAGGCAAGCACAGCCGTTTGCAGTTACGGTTAGCGACAGTTATCAATGCATCAGGTTCGCGCTATGAAGCGTTTCCGGAATTGAGATGCACGTTTGGTGGTCGCTCAATTGTGCCTGACCTAAGCGTGGTAAGTAGCAATCGTATCCCAGTTGATCAAAATGGCGACATTAGCAGTGCAGGCATTGAGTTTGCGCCAGAGTGGGTGATTGAGATTCTGTCGCCCGATCAGAGTCAGACCAAGGTGACGCGCAAGATTTTACATAGCCTCCGGCATGGCAGCCATTTGGGCTGGCTGATCGATCCAGAAGAACGGGTGGTGCTGCTGTATCGTCCCAATAGTTTGCCAGAAGAGTGGGACGGTGACGCTTTGCTGCCTTGCCTGCCGGAGATTGACTTAGAACTGACAGTCGAGCAAATGCTTGCTTGGTTGAAAGTAAGAGGTCAGTGATGTCGCCCACGACAAGCAAACTGAACATCCACAGCTCGTGAGCATCGCCGAACGACCCATCTACTCACATTCACTGCTCTCACCAGTATCTACTTTTGCAAAAATTCCATTGTCATCACCGTGGCTATCTTGGTTCCAAGCGGGATGGCATTCAGATCCACTTGAAAGTTGGGGTTGTGGTTGGAGAACGGCACTAGCTTGCCTTCAGCTTGGGCTTGGGCAAACAGAGCAGGTTCCGCCACACCCACCTGGAGAAAACCAAACTGAATAGTTTCATTATCACCCTTGAGCAAATGAACATCTTCTGAGCCTGTGGTGGCTGGAAAGTCAGTGAGTATTCTGTTCGCTCCAAGTAGATTTGCCAGTCGAGGGTTGATCCGATCGATCACCGCTGCGTCATTGACTAGGGGAGTCGTGCTGCCTTTCTCTGAGAGGGTCGGCAGTTTATCGGCAGGCATACCATAGGCGTGCGCCAGCGATTCATTTACTGAGCGAATTCCGTTGACTAGCGTTTCTTTGACTGCGGGATTGAACCAGCGCAAATTGATTTTGAGCTGCGATTCCTCTGGGATTACATTGGCGGTTTCTCCTGCTTGAATCGACCCCACCGTAATCACTGCCGCTTCTTGGGGGTCAATCGCCCGTGCCACGATGGCTTGATACTGGGTGATCGCGAAAGCGCTCATCAAAATTGGATCTTTGGCCAGGTGCGGAGAAGACCCATGCCCTCCAACACCCTTAATCACGGCATCAAGATGGGCACTGCCTGCCATTCGCGTTCCTGGTGCGCTGACAACCACCCCTGTTGGCCCAGGAGCCGTATGCATGCCCAACAGATAATCGGGAACCGGCACACCGTGCGTGGTGTAAAGCCCATCCGCGACCATCGCTTTCGCACCCCTGACGCCTTCTTCTGCCGGTTGCGCCACCAAAACCAGGGTTCCGTTCCAGTCGGATTTCAACTCTACCATCGCCTTTGCTAGCCCCAGTAACCAGATGGTATGGGCATCGTGACCACAGGCATGCATCACCGGCACCTCCTCGCCATCGTCATTCACCGCCCGCGTCGTGCTGGCATAGGGCAATCCGGTGGTTTCTTCCACGGGCAGTGCGTCCATATCGGCGCGGTACATCAGGGTTGGACCGTCACCATTGCGCAGAATTCCCACCACGCCCGTTTGAGCAATGCCGGTTTTGACCTCGTAGCCCAGTGCCCGCAGTTCCTTGGCGACAATCTCTGCCGTGCGGGTTTCCATGAATGCCAACTCTGGATTCTGGTGGATGTCTTTGAAGAGATTGATCAGCCGATTGCCATCCTGATCAATCACAGACAGCAGGCGATCAAAATAAGCTGGTTTCTCGGCTGGTGTACCCGTAAATGTTTGTTGCGCTTGGGCTGCTGGTGAAGCGATGAAAGGAATGGCAATGAAGAGGCATAAACTACTGATGATTGCCCCCAGCATTAGCATCACTCGCCGCTTTAGTCCTGGTTTGCGAATGGAACTTTTATGAATAAAACTGCGAAAGGGGATCATATTTTATGCTCGGCGCTGATAGTGTCGGGGAGAAAAGGATATAAGCCAATTTTGTTGACTCAAATCTGAGGCAAACCAGGGGAAAAGTCAATTGTAAGCTGGTATTGCTGGAGTAATAGCATTAATATTACTGGAATTACTACAAAATTTTATTGAGCCGCATAAATTAGTCGTTTCTCGAAGCGGCTGCAAAGCCCACTACTACCCCCTTGCAAATCTACCTGACAAAAACTATGAGCAAAAAGCGTCGTTGAATGGGAGTATGAATTGCCCCTCTAGCTCCTCAATGCTGGGGATGAACTAATCTTTCAAAGTCCTCCAGCATATAGCCCTAACGGGCATCCCAGAAAGGGTGATTATAGCCCTGCGGTCATCCCAGAAAAGGGGGCTGCCAACCTGACAGCAACTCCATGATTCATTCCGCTATTCAGCAACGCCAAGCAAAAAACTATGAGCCAATTGATCAGGCCGTTCGATCTGTGGCTTGATTCATCAGTCAATCTCAGTGATATATTATGGCGATATTGTGGCGGTGGATTGTGGCGGTGGATTGTGGCGGTTACGACAACGCCTTTCCCAGCAATGCATTCCACGGCCTTGACTCGTTGTGAGCTAGAAAACAGTGAACTAGGAAACATACTCTACAGCAAAATCTGACAAGAACTTCGCAGTGTATGTTTTGGCTCTCTAACGCTATACCATCGCATAATTGTGTTATACCATAACATAATTCCTGTTGTATTCTGAATCTAATCCCTGTTTATGCTCACATCAAAGCTCATGTTCAGATTAAAGCAGCTTATTTCTTGGGTAACAAGTCTTTTCTTCGCCCTGAGTCTGTTGCCTGCTTCTGCCCATGCCTGCACTCGGTTCGTCTACCGGGGCGCTGAGGGTCGGGTGATTACCGCGAGGTCGATGGATTGGAGATGGGATAGCGGTACGAACATCTGGGTGTTGCCGCGAGGAGTTGAACGTGACGGTCGAGCGGGTCCAAACTCGCTGAAGTGGACGGCGAAATATGGCAGCGTGATTGCGTCAGCTTACGATATCTCGACCACAGACGGCATGAATGAGGCTGGGTTGGTCGCCAACCTGCTGTGGCTTGCCGATTCAGTTTTTCCAGAACCGGATGCCACCACCCCCACGCTGTCGCTCTCGCTCTGGGCGCAGTTCATGCTCGATAATTTTGCCACCGTTGCCGAAGCGGTGAATTATGTGAGGCAGAATGAATTTCTGGTTTTAACCGGAGAAGTGCCAGGACAAAACCGCTTGGCGGCCCTGCATCTATCGCTATCCGATGCTACTGGCGACAGCGCCATTCTGGAATATGTGAACGGTGAACTAACGATTCACCACAGTCCAGAGTATCAGGTGATGACGAACGAGCCAACCTATGATCAACAGCTAGCGCTAGCCTCCTACTGGAGCCAGATTGGCGGCAGAGCCATGCTGCCCGGCACCAATCGCGCCTCGGATCGCTTTGTGCGCGCCCAGTATTACATCAATGCGATTCCGGAAACCGCCGATCGCCGCACCGTCTTAGCTAGTATCTTTAGCATTATCCGTAATACCTCTGTGCCCTACGGGATTAGCACACCAGAGCAGCCGCAAATTTCTTCGACGCGCTGGCGGGTGGTGGCTGACCACAAAGATCGAGCCTATTACTTTGAGTCAGCTGTCTCACCGAATATATTCTGGGTTGAGTTTGACAAGCTTGATTTCTCGCCTCAGGCAGGTGTCCGCACCCTGCAACTCGGACCAGACCAATCCAATCTCTTCTCTGGGGAGGAATAAACCGACTTGCTTGATCACTTCAACAAACTCATGGAAATCAATGGGTTTGACGACATAGGCATTAGTGCCCAGCTCGTAGCAGTGAAACAAATCGGGTTCTTCTTGGGATGAAGTTAACACGACCACTGGAATCAGCCGAAGCATGGGATCGGCTTTGAGGGCAGAAAGCACTTCAATACCATCAATTTTAGGCAGTTTGAGGTCGAGTAGAATCACAATCGGGTTTCCCTCCAGCCGCAGCCGAAATACACCACGTCGGTACAAATAATCTAGGGCCTCTTCACCATCTCGCACCACTACTACTTCATTGGCTAAGGCATTCTCTGATAAGGCTGTTAAAATCAATTCCACATCATAAGCACTATCCTCGATTAATAGAATACGTTGCAACTCAGTCATATTCTGTTCTAGCTCTATGTTCAATTTTGAGGCTTCCTATCTATCGTTCGTTCTCTGCTCCATTTGCAGTTCTACTTTCTGAACAGCCAGTTGCTCTGCCGTTGATTCGATTGGCTCTGCTGTTAATTTTACTGTTGATTCCAGCTCTGTTATCTGACTTGGCTTCACGGCCAATTTAGGCAACGAAATATAGAAGGTGGCTCCGCCATCAACCATGCCTTCAGCCCAAGTCCGTCCTCCATGTCGATGAATAATGCGACGAACATTAGCTAAACCAATTCCCGTACCTTCGTAGTTGGGATCACTGTGCAACCTCTGAAAAATACCAAACAGCTTGTGAGCATATTGCATATTAAACCCAATCCCATTGTCTCGCACGAACAGCACATTTTCTTGATCTGTACTGCTGCTGCCAATCTGAATCTCTGCCACAGCACGAGAGCGCGTATACTTGAGGGCATTTTCTAGCAAATTGCGCATCACAAGCCGCAGCATCGCCGGATCGCCCTGCACGATGGGTAACGGTTCAATTTGCCAGTGAATTTGTCGCTGAACCGTCTCTGGTTCCAACTCGCGGCAAACTTCCTGCACAAGCTGGTTCATATCAACTTGGAGCCAACGCATTTCGCTGCGTCCCATGCGGGAAAAGGCTAGCAGATCGTCAATTAAGATCCCGGCTTGGCGAGTGGTGTCGGCGATGATCGTGAAATAGCGCTGACTTGTCGTATCCAGCGTATTGGGATCCAGCCGTTTCCGCAGCAGGTCTACGAATCCAGCAATGTGGCGCAGTGGCGCTCGCAAATCATGGGAGACGGAATAGGAGAAGGATTCCAGTTCCTTGTTGGCAGCTTCGAGTTGGGCTGTACGCTCCTTCACCCGCAATTCTAAGATCTCATTTAACCGCTGCATGTCGGCTTCGGCTTGTTTGCGGTCGTGGATATCGACACAGGAACCAATGTAGCCACAAAAGTCGCCTTCTAGGGTAAAGCGCGGTACCCCAATATCCAGAATCCAGCGGTATTCGCCATCGAATCGGCGCAGGCGATACTCTATCTCAAACGGCTGGCAGGCATCAAAGGCATTGACGTAAGTGTCTAAACAGCGTTGCAGATCCTCTGGGTGCACCCCCTCGATCCAGCCATTCCCCATTTCTTGTTTTAGGCTGCGTCCGGTAAAGTTCAACCAACCGGCATTGAAATAGTTGCAGAGCTTGTCGGGTCCCGCCATCCAAACCAGCATTGGAGAGATATCGGTTAAATGGCGAAAGCGAGCTTCACTTTCCCGCAAAGCCGCTTCAGCCTGTTTGCGCTCATGCACATCATTGATGGTGCCAACCCATTCTCGAATCGTGCCATCCGGATTGAGGATCGGGACGGCGCGGGCTTCAAAATAGCGATATTGCTCAGAAGCGGTATGCCAAATTCGCCCCTCCACCTCATAGATCTGCCGTGAAACTAGCGCCTGTTGCCAGCATTGCTGAATTCGTTCCCGATCCTCTGGATGTAAAGCAGCGGTCCAGCCCCAATCTCGGTATTCCGCAAAAGTTTGGCCCGTATAGGCTTCCCAGAGCGGTTGGCGTGTTACAAAGCGTCCATCACCATCGGTTGTCCACACCACAGAAGTGAGAGCCATCACCAGCGAGCGGTAGCGTTCTTCACTACGCTGCACTGCCATCTCAGCCTGCTTGCGAGCGCTCAGATCTAAGACATAGCAGATGGCGGTATTGGTATCATCGGCCAAGAGGGCACCGCCTACTAACACTGGCACCCGCCGACCGTCTTTGCGAAAATATTCCTTCTCCCAAGCTGTAAAAACTCCTCGTTGCCGCAGATCAACCAGCGCCCGCTGATCTTGAGGCCAATATTCTGGAGGCGTCATATCTCGCCAGCGGATTTCACCGGCCACTAACTCAGCTCGCGTGTAGCCTACTAGGTCTAAAAAGGCTTCGTTCGCGTGCGTGATGTTACCCTGGAAGTCAGCAAAAACAATGCCGATGGTATTGGAATCAAACAACCGTCTAAACCGGGCTTCGCTTCGACGCAGCTTTTGTTCGAGCTGTTTGCGGCGGGTCACATCATGAGCCACAGCATAGATCAGCCCATCTTCCAGCACCGGCACACTCACCCAATCCAGCCAGCGGTAGGTGCCATCTTTGCAGCGGTAGCGGTTTTCAAAATGAATAGCTTGCTCTCCCTGAGCCAATTGTTCCATTGCCGCCAGGGTTGCGACCCGGTCCTCCGGGTGAACAAAGTCGATAAACGGCTGGTTGAGCAATTCGGTTTCGCTGTAACCCAGAATTCGTTCAAACGCTGGGTTGAGTCGCCTAAAATGGCCGTTCAATTCAGCGATGCAAAGTAGATCCAGCGAAAGGCTAAAAAACCGATCTCGTTCTAGTTCAACTTGTTTACGCTCAGTGATATCTTCAGCAACACCGCTGACGTAGCGCACAGTTTTCGATTCATCGTAAACCGGATAGCCGCGATCGCGAATCCAGCGAATGCTACCATCAGGGCAAATAATCCGAAACTCTTCGTTGTAGCCGCCGGTTAATTCGCATTCAAACAAGCGAGTTTCTACCCGCTGCCGATCCTCTGGATGAATCGCCTCTAGCCATTCAAGCCAGTTCGCCTTGATTGCCTCTAACGAACGACCCCAGATCGATTCAAACTGAGGACTAACATAAACGCATTGTGCGTTAGTCAGATCGGCCATCCAAAATACATCGTTACTGCTCTCTGTAATTTGGCGAACGCGCCATTCACTTTCACGTAATTCGGCCTCTACTTGACGCCGTGCTGCTTCGAGCTTGCGCCGCTTCAAGTCGTTACAGTTCAGAATACTAGCGCTGATGCCAACCAAAATTGCCTGCACAATGATCAACAGCAGGACCAGCAGCGACATAGCAAATCCAGAGTCGTAATAGTTGGCCCGATAGCCTTGCACAATCAGCCAGCCCAAAATCACCGGCAGCAGGATCGCAGCCGGCAGCAATTGCCTCGCAACGATTCCGCCATCCAGGTCGGTCGTAAAGATGCGGATAATACCGTGGGTCGGATAGAGGGCTAGGATACCGCAACCCAAAATCACAAACGTAATGGCTGTGTGAAATGCAATTGAGGTAGTACGGGTGCTGATCTGATATAAGACTGGTACATCATAGGCAAATCCAACTAGGGCCTGTAGCGTTACCCCCAAGGCGATCAAGGTCAACAACTGCCCCCAGCCAATTCGCTTCAGATTAGGTTTGTTGGTAGATAGGTTGAGAAAGCATGGATTCAGCAATAGCAGCGCTGTTCCCATCAAGCTGAAGTTGAGGGCTGTATTCACTCCCATGCGTCCTGGATGACTAGTCGCGGCTGTAATCTGATCAGCAAACAGCAGTTGGTCAATGCCCCAGTTCCAGCCAAATGCATACTGACTCAGTGTTAAAACACCCAGCAAAACAGCGAGGAAGGAGCAGATTAAGCTGATAGTAGACAGCCGCCGCCTTGGAAAGTTTTACTGTGGAACTTGTTGCGCGTGCACGCGAAGGAAACATCGATCCTCTTGTTGGTCGAGAGAAAGAGATAGAACGAACGATCCAGGTGCTCTGTCGGCGAAAAAAGAACAATCCGCTTTATGTTGGTGAGCCGGGCGTAGGAAAGACCGCGATAGCCGAGGGACTTGCATTGAAGATCAGCAATGCAGAAGTTCCGGATATCCTTGCCAATGCAAAGATATTTGCCCTCGATATGGGTGCTGTACTTGCCGGGACTCGATACCGAGGCGATTTTGAACAGCGATTTAAGGCGATAATCAATGACCTAAAAAAAGAATCAAACGCAATACTCTTCATAGATGAGATCCATACGGTTGTCGGGGCCGGCTCTGTTTCTGGGGGATCAATGGACGCCTCGAATATCCTAAAACCGGCACTCGCGGCAGGAGAACTCCGATGCATAGGCTCAACAACACATGCAGAATATAAAGCCGCGTTTGATCGAGACCGCGCTCTAGCTCGACGTTTTCAACGGATCGACATAAATGAACCGACGATCGATGAAACCCATAAGATACTTAAGGGCCTTAAAAAGTTTTATGAAGATCATCACGGCGTAACATATTCGGATGAATCTTTACGGACTGCCTCTGAGCTCGCAGGGAAATACATAAATGACCGATTCTTGCCTGACAAGGCGATAGATGTTATCGACGAGGTAGGAGCAAGCGTTAAGCTTTTGCCTGAATCGAAACGTCCGAAACGCATCTCTACTCAGATGGTAGAGAACACCATTGCGCGTATGGCAAAGGTTCCGCCTAAGACGGTGGTCTCGGATGAAAAAGAACGTCTGAAAACACTCCGGGACGATCTTAAAAAGCATATATTTGGACAAGATGAGGCGATCGACAAGATCGTAGATGCCATACAGATATCGCGCGCCGGATTAGGGCACGAGACGAAACCTGTCGGTTCGTTTCTATTTTCCGGTCCGACCGGTGTAGGAAAGACTGAGGTTTCGAAGCAACTTGCCGAACAGCTGGGGATCGAATTCATTCGCTTTGATATGAGCGAATATGCTGAAGCTCATACGGTTTCCCGATTGATCGGAGCACCTCCCGGATATGTCGGCTTTGACCAAGGCGGTTTACTTACTGATGCGATAATGCGCACGCCACACGCCGTTCTTGTTCTTGACGAGATCGAAAAGGCTCACCCCAATCTTTTCAATCTTCTGCTTCAAGTTATGGACAGCGCAACGCTGACCGATAATAACGGAAAGAGAGCGGACTTTCGAAACGTGATACTGATAATGACGACGAATGCGGGAGCCCGTGAGCTCTCTAGCGGCGGTGTTGGATTCAGGAACGCTGCGGAAACAAAGGGGAGTGCAAAAGGCGCTATAGAACGAACATTTACTCCAGAATTTCGCAATAGGCTTGATGCGTGGGTCGCATTCAAACCGTTGGATCTGGACGTGATCAAACTGATCGTAGATAAATTCATACGTGAATTGAACGGACAGCTTGCTGAGAAACGCGTGAACGTAATACTTAGCGATGAGGTGAGGAAGTGGATGGCAAGAAATGGGTTCGATCCACGCTATGGTGCGCGACCAATGGCTAGATTGATACATGAAAAGATCAAAAAGCCATTGGCGAACGAGATACTTTTCGGTCAACTTTCAAACGGTGGAACTGCGGAAGTAGTTATAGTCCGTGATGATATCGAACTAAAGTACTGACTATATCCCAATGCAAAAAGTTAAAGGCCCGGGGAGAACTCCTCGGGCCTTTAACTTTTGTGAAAAACAGCCGAAACTATTTTTTCTTTGCTGCCGGTTTCTTTGCTGCAGGCTTTTTAGCCGCTGCTTTTTTTGGAGCTGCTTTCTTGGCCGGAGCTGCTTTCTTGGCCGGAGCCGCTTTCTTTGCAGCCGTCGCCTTCTTAGCAGGAGCTGCCTTCTTAGCTGCCGGTTTCTTTGCTGCGGGCTTCTTCGCCGCAGCTTTCTTGGCCGGAGCTGCCTTCTTCGGCGCGGCCTTCTTGGCCGGAGCCGCCTTCTTCGGTGCTGCTGCTTTCTTTGCAGGAGCCTTCTTTGCTGTTGATTTAGTTGCTGCCATAGTTTTCCTTTTTTCTCAAAGTTGGTTTCTAGTGGTAGAGCATAGTAACCGCCTAATAACGTATCACAATTTTATTAATTTGTGTAAAGTTTTTCTTTAAGTTTTACGATGTATTTGTAAGAAAAATAGAGCGCTTACCTATGTCGCTATAGCGTTGCATAGATTGCGCAGAAGGAAATAAATGATATCAAGATATGATACTAGAAATAGACTATCGTATTTCTTCTTCCTCAGGAGTCATCTCACCGATCTTGCCGTTGGAGTCGAATGTTATACGCCATAACACAAGGTGAGTGTGAGTGGCCGTAAGAAATCGAAAAACCTCCCTATTTTCAACACTTTCGCGTCCTGCAAATCGAACATAAACGATATCACCATACGATACTAATCGAGAACGAAGACGCTTCGAACGCTCTGACATAACTGTTCGAACTAATTCGGGCGTTGCCGTATCACCAGGGTGCCCATCCTTAAGATAGTTTTCCAGGATCTGTTTGACTCGGGAGATCTGCTCAGGTTCTGCACCATCGGCCGCAAAAATATTTTTTAGAGAAAGTGAAGAAATTTCCAGTTTCGCAACTGATGACGCGATCAAAGAGCCCATTCCGAGCTCTCCAAGGTTTGTTAGTGCAATGACGGTTACACCTTTCTCCGGGTATCGGAATAAAGCGGCGCCGAAACCCGCGGTCTGCCCAGTGTGTCCAATGATCTTATTTCCACGAAGTTCAGAGATGCGCCAGCCAAATCCGTAAAGCGATCGGCTGCCGTCATTGAATGTGAATGGAGTCCACATTGTGGCTTTACTTTGCTCGTTGAAGATCTGATCGTTATGCAACGCCGCTTCCCATTTTGCAAGATCACGAATGGTCGAAACGATCGATCCGGCACCTATCAGGTCTGTGAGATTTCCGTCGCGTCCAATGTATCCATCATTGACCCACTCGTAACCCGTGGCACGGCCTCGAATGATGTGTCGCGGGTCGCGATCACCCGTCCGTTCCATCCCTAATGGCCTGAAGATCCTTTCATTTAAAAAATCCATATAACGTTTGTCGCTTCTCGCTTCGATAATGTAGGCCAGAAGATTGAATCCGCTATTGCTGTATGAGCTTTTCTCGCCGGGGATGAATTCCAACGGGTATTCGGAAAGCTGCTTTATGAATTGTTCCGCGGTCAAGCGTTTTGATAGCTCGAAGCCGGTCAGGCCAGTGTAGTTTCTGATCCCGGACGAGTGTGTTAGCAGATGGCGGACCGTTACATTTTCCCAAGCTGGAGGTGTGTTTGGGAGATATTGAGAGATTCTTGCATCAAGTTGGATCTTTCCATCCTGAACTAGGAGCATAATGGCTCCAGCAGTGATCTGCTTTGATACCGAGCCGATCTCGAAGACGGTTTGTTCGGTTACCGGCACCTGAAATTCGAGACTGGCTAGCCCATATGTTCTGACCCTCTCAGGTTTGCCATTCTTTATAACAGCGACCGCTGCTCCAGGTATGTTTCTTTCTTTCATCAGGCGGCGAACAACGTTATCCATTTCATCCGCATAAACAGACGAACCCAAAATGAATAACGTGAGGATAAAAAGGACAAACGAGCGAAGCATTGTAAGCAATGTGTTCATAACAGTTATGGTGTGATTCAAATACGTGGTGCGTTACGGATTTGTTTCGAGCGAAGGATGAGATGGACATTCGGCAAAGCGCTTTTTAAACTCAAGAAGATGTCTGAACACGCATCGGGCAAATCGTCATTTGCAGAATTGGCGACACGGCTGAGCCGATTATCTGAGATCATACGGTACTGCCGGAAGCTCCGGATCAAGCCATTTCCGGTTACCGGCCGGCACAAAACCATAGACCGGCGTTGCAAGTCCCTGAAGTGTTGTCGTGGCGATCGAATCGCGATCGACCGCATGCGAAATGGCGCGGCGAAAACGTTTGTCAGCGAACCATTTATATTTCGGCTTATCGTTGAGCTGTTCGCCGGCAGCATTTTTTGGATTAAGGTTGAACCAAAAATGGTCATTTGCAAGCCCCGGACCTAGGTCGAAACCCTGCACGGGCCCGTCGGAATTCTTTAGAGCCGCGTAATCCGTGCTTCGTATCCGGTCAAAGATGTCGATCTCGCCTAGATTCAATCGGCTGAATGCATTGTTTGCATCGGGCACAACCTCGATCACCAATTGGTCAAGATATGGCAGCGGATTGCCTGCGGCGTCCTTGCGCCAATAATGCGGATTTCGCTTTAGCACTACCCGCTCACCCGGAACTGACCTTTCGACCATGAACGGGCCGCTCGTTACGATAGATGCCGGATCTGAATCTATCTTCCAGGCTTCGGCCAGTTTTCCGGAATTCAGGGCTTCTTCTAATGCGTGCTTTGGCAGAACTACAAGATTATCAAGGAAATTCGTGAACGCAGCGACACGTTCCGGCAATGTTAGGCGCAGCTCGCGCTCGTTAACGGCGTTTGCCGTTATCTGCTTGCCATTGACCAAAAATGCCGGACCGAATACCGGCGACTTTGTCCTTTCGTCGTAAAGGCATTTCAGCGTGAATGCTGCATCTTCGGCAGTGATCGGTCTGCCGTCGGAGAACTTTATGCCTTCACGAAGCTTTACCGTTACGGTAACGCCGTCATCCGCTATCTCCCATGATTCGGCTAGGGCCGGCTCAATCTCCTGCTTTTCGTGGTTAAAGGCAGCAAGCCGGCTGCCGATCAGATAGACGGTCGCTATCACCGTGGGTTCATCGTCGGCCATAAGGTAATTGAACGATTTCGGCTGCGATGAAACGCGATGTACGACTTTGCCGCCCTGCTTTCCGACCACTCGCTCAAATTTTCCGCGGCGGCCAGTTTCGCCCGTTTGCGTACCAGTTCCGTTGCAGGCCTGAAGTAACAATGCCGCGATCATCAGCAGGCCAAACGACAAAAGCTTCTTTAGCATATTCTTGACTCCGGAAATATGATCTCAGCCAGGATCGTGAGGTAATGGCGGCTGACTTGCCGAAGTGTATTTGCTTTTGTGTTGCAAATCAATCGACGATAACTGAGAATATCCGCAGATTTCCCGCCCGATACTTATCGATGTGCTGAAATTCGTTTTAAGAAAGCTTGCCCAGGGCGTGGCGACGGTCATCATCGTCGCAGGTATAACCTTCGCTCTGCTTTCAGCCGCCGGCGGAGATGCGTTCACGGCGCTTCGCGATAATCCGCAAGTCTCCGAGCGGACGATCGAAGAATTACGTCGCGTTTACGGCCTTGACCGTCCCCTTCCGGTGCGTTTTGCTTCTTGGATCTCCGGGGCGGTGTTGGGCAAGCTCGGCGAATCCATCGTGTTCCGAGTGCCGGTTTCCACTTTGGTTGCGGCGCGACTTTTGAACACATTCTATTTGGCTGCGGTGTCTGTGATGATCGCCTTATTCTTTGCCGTAATGATCAGCATTCTGGCGGCAAGATATCCGAAGGGTTGGGTTTTTTGGACTGTCGAGGCAGTGGTTCTGCTGACTATCTCAACCCCGCGTATCGTGTTGTCGCTGCTTGCGCTTCTTCTGATAGCTTCGGCCGCGGGGACGAGATTCGCGATCGGCGGCGGTTCGATCGCTATGTTCCTTCTTACGGCTCTTGCACTTGCCATTCCCCTAATAGGCGTTTTTGTTGCCCAGACAAACGAGCAGCTTCAACTTGCGATGAAAGAGGATTTTGTGAAGCTTGCCCGGGCGAAAGGCCTTTCGGAATGGGTCGTAATTGCAAAACATGCATTCCGTGCGGCCGTGAATCCATTGATAGCGCTGACGGGCACATCGATAGGGGCGCTTCTGGGTGGTTCGGTGATCGTAGAGGCAATACTCGGCTGGCCGGGCATCGGGTCGCTAGCCGTAGCAGCGGTCAAAGGCCGCGATGTTCCGCTTGTGATGGGCGTGGTCCTGATCGCAAGCTTGGCCGTCTGGCTTGGGAATGCGCTCGCCGAGGTAGCTCAGCTATACAACGACAAGCGGCTCGCACCCGATCGTTGAAAGTATTTTGGTCATCAGGATGAGACATCGGATCATTCGATCATTGCAGAATGGACGCACGGCCACCGGCGCCGCGATGATCGGTCTTGTTCTGATAGCAACGATCTTTGCTGAATTCATTGCTCCTTATGATCCGAAAGAGCAGATACGAAGCGAACCGATGTCCCCGCGCGTCAAGCTGCGGTTCATTACGGACGAGGGAAAATTTAGACTTCGGCCATTTATTTATCCGCAGAAGCTGGCAGATCCGCTAATGCTTCGTTACGAAGATGACAGGACCAGGACATATCCCGTCGGATTCTTCGTTCGCGGTTATCGCTACAAATTGCTCGGCCTTCTCGAAAGCGATATCCATCTAGCTGGCGTGGTCTCAAATGAACCGAACCCACCGCGACTATCGCTTCTTGGGACAGATGCACTCGGCCGTGACAGATTCTCACGGCTTTTGTTCGCGATCCGGTTTTCGATGATCGTTGCGGTGCTCGGTGCGCTGCTTGCCTGCATCATCGGGATCGCTGTCGGCATCTTTAGCGGGTATGCAGGGAAAAAGACGGACGCCTTGCTGATGAGCGCCGCCGATACGACACTTTCGCTACCGACGCTTATCGTCATTTTGGCCGCCAGAGCCGCCTTTCCTCCGGAACTTCCTCCCGCTGCTGCCGCTTTCTTGCTAGTTACGATCTTTGCAGCGATCGGTTGGGCAGAGATCGCGCGGCTTTCGCGCGCGCTTGTGGTTTCAACTCGTGAGCGCGAATTCGTGCTCGCTGCCCGTGCAACAGGTCTTTCGGAAGGCAGAATACTTTTCCGCCATATTCTTCCGAATATCGCCGCTCCGCTGATAACACAGGCGACGCTGATCGTTCCATTTCTACTGATAGCAGAGGCGTCACTTTCATTTCTTGGGGTCGGCATCCAAGAACCTGATCCAAGCATCGGCAATATGCTGGCAGCAGCAGCAGACCTTACTCACTTGAAGAACTTGCCCTTTGAGGTGCTCTCACCGGCGGCAGTTCTTTTCCTTATCACACTTGGAATTAGGCTTCTGGCCGATGGGTCGAAACGAACTGCATCGTAAAGCAGATAGGTGTAGCGTAATATCATAGTGCGGGAAGCCAGTAATCGCGCCCGCCATCGCTCGTCTTTTTGAGGCCCAGCGAAGAAAGCTCACTTTCGCTTACGCCAAGAAATGTAAAATGGGGAAGATCTGATACTACAGTCTGATACCATCCGTGCTTTGCAAGTAATGCACGGACGGTGCGATCGTTGTGTTCCTCAACATCAAGAGCAAGCAAAGATAAATGCTGCGAGGTTCCGGGTGGAGCAACCGAATATATTATCGATTTCGAAAGATCCTTCGCAAAGAAAATACCCTGTTCCTCAAGCCGAAATATCTCCGGCACTTGGTCAAATGGCGAGAGCCCGCGAATACGGTCGGCTTCCCCTTTTGTGATCCTTCCTTTACCGGTCCAATGGACAAGACCGGGCTCAACGCGGCTCTTCCACAGTTCGACCGTTCCGGAATAATTCCTGCGTGCGGCATCGCTTCCCCGGGGTGTGATCCGCTTTCCCTGTCCCCGGGCGTCATCGAGCGCTTTTTTCAATGCTGCCATTGCCGGCGCCTGCAGCTCTATGGTTATGCCGCTGATAGTTTCTGAACTGATTGCTTGTCAATCTTGACCAACCAGGGCTTATCCTTGACGACATCCTGGTTGATCGCTCAGATTCAAACCGGATCTTCGCCGCCGGAAATCGTGGCAATGGTGCGGGTGGTTTCTTTTATTCGAAGGATGGCGGAAGGACGTGGACGGCCGTAAAAGAACTTGCCGATCAATCGGTGCATTCCCTGACGCAAGCCGAATTCGATCCAAAAGTAGTGTTGGTTGGTACGACCATCGGTGTATGGCGTTCTAATGATTCCGGGGAGACCTTTGAAAGGGTGCAGTCGCCGTCAATGCCAATAAACGTGAATTCGATGGCAGTGGACCCGCGAAACCTCAGCACCATTTATGCTGGCACATGGTATCGCCCATATAAATCGACCGATGCGGGGCAAAGTTGGCGTCTCATCAAGAATGGTATGATCGACGATTCCGACGTCTTTGCTATCTCTATAAACACACGCGACCCAAACCATATTTTTGCGTCGGCCTGCAGCGGTATCTATGAGTCAACAAATGGCGGCGAGCAGTGGAGGAAGATCCAAGGAATTCCCTCTACCTCGCGCCGAACACGCGATATATTAATTCACCCCAGTGACCCGAGCCGCGTTTTCGCGGCAACAACCGAAGGCTTCTGGATGTCCGCTAACGGCGGAAAGACTTGGAGCATGACGACCCAGCGAAATCTTGAGATCAATTCGATCGCCGTACATCCGGATGCTCCGAATCGTGTGATCATTGGCACGAACAATTACGGCGTGATGATATCTAACGATGGCGGGCGAAGCTTTGCGCAAAGCAATAATAACTTTACCAGCCGTTTTACTTATTCGATCACGGCGGATGTATCACGGCCTGACCGGCTCTACGCAACGACAAAGAATACTTCTTCGAGCGGCGGCTTTGTTTATCTCAGTAACGATGCTGGCCGAAGCTGGACGCAAGTCCGCGGACTCGATATAAATCGCCACGCCGCATTTGCAATTCTTCAGGATCGAACGAATGAGGACATTATGTATCTTGGTACTAATGTCGGAATGTTCATCTCTCGGGATCGCGGCGTTTCATGGACACTTTTAACGCCGCCACGCGCTGCGGCTCCGGCCCGCCGAATGACGCCGGCTCAGCGAAGAGCCGCGGAGGCGGCGGCAAAACGGGCTGCATCCGCAGGACCGATCACAGTTCCCGCATTAGGTGAGAGGATCAAGGTCCTTGCTCATACAAATGATGAAAGGAATGGGATCCTGGCTGGAACCGACAAAGGCATCTATAGAACTTATGATCCGTCAAAGGGCTGGGAGAAATTGACGATCACCGGTGACCTTGATGCGAATATCCTGGCAATCCACACCTCCGATGATATGCCGGGGACCATCTGGGCAGGAACCTCACGCTCAGGCGTGATTGTTTCAAAAGATAATGGAAAAACCTGGGAAAAAACTGGCAGCTCGCCGGATAATATTCCGATCAGTTCCATTGCATCTGATCCCAAACGCCCAAACTATATCTACGTTGGAACGATCCATTCCCTATATGTCAGCCGCGATGGCGGACGCACATGGGAACGTCGCGGCGGAAATCTGCCGCTCGGCAATTACACGAGTATTCTGATCAATCCAAACAATACTGATGAGATATTCGTTTCAAGTGCTCTGGAGAATGACGGTGGCATCTTTCATTCCGACAATGCCGGCCGCACGTGGAAACGGTTCGATTCACGCTCTATGACCCTTCCCAGCCGACGCGTCTGGTCGTTGGTGTTTGATCCCTCTGACCCGAATCGAATGTTTGCAGGATCACACTCCTCAGGAGTTTACGTCATCAATCGTAAACAGGAGATTGCCAAGGACGATCGAACGTCCGGTAAACCCACCGGAAATTAAGCCATTTTACTAGGACTTTAAAGGATCGGCGGCCTATTGTCGGGCCGCTTTTTTGTCATTTGTTCCGAAGACCGCCGAACAATATAATTGAAAAGTACCCGGAGTGGATATCGAATGAACGAAGGTGCCTGCCGCACGATCGGCCAAAACGCGGATCAAATTCATCAGCAGATCCCATTCTCAAAGATTCCGGGGCAATCTCGAATATTTCTAGACTATCTTTCCTCGGGCGGAAACACCTCAGAGTTTTTTCCCACAGATGTGGCCTCGCTCGATCGGATTTCTTCGTTTGCTCGTGAAGTTCTCGACCGGTTCCCTGCCCATCGCGCGGAGCTATGCGATATTTTAGTGGATCAAAATCGACGATTCGGTTCGAGCCAAGCAGCATTGTCAAACATTGATCGTCTTCGCGATGTTGATTGTGTGGCTGTTTTGACCGGACAACAGGCCGGCATCTTCGGTGGGCCGCTTTATATGCTTTACAAAGCCCTGACGGCAATCAAGATCGCTGCGGCTTTGGAACAGCAAGGGATAAAGGCCGTTCCCGTCTTCTGGGCTGCAACGGAAGACCACGACTTTGACGAGATAAGCATTGCCCACGGAATAACAGAAAAAGGTGAGTTATTTGAAACAAAGATAGATGTTGATCCTGCTGACGCGGGTAGATCAGTTGGGAATATCCCAATTCCTACAGAGTTTAAAAAGGTCGTTGCCGAACATTTATCACGACTTGGCCAAACTGCATTTTCTCCGGCGATTGAAAAGATCATAGCCGAGTGCTGGCAACCGGGACGAACTTATGGGGATGCCTTTTGTCGTTTCGTGGCCGATCTTCTTTCGGATCTCGGACTTATTATTGTTGAACCTTTGGATAAACGCCTCCGAACTCTTGCTTCGCCGATCATCGAAAGAACGGTCGAGAAAATTGATAAAATTATTACTTCGCTGTTGCAACGAAATGAATCTCTAACTGCGGCAGGCTATCATTCTCAGGTTCTGGTCACTAAAGGATCAGTGCCTTTTTTCATATTTGACGAGGAGGGACATCGCCGCGGCCTTAAGCGAGAGGAAAGCGGTATGTTTCGTCTCGCGGGCTCTAAAGAGAACATCACATCCGATCAATTGCTCAAGATCGCATCTGAGCAGCCGGAAATTTTCAGTCCGAACGCATTGCTTCGACCGGTAGTGCAGGATAGTCTTTTCCCGACAGTCTGCTATGTCGGCGGCGCCGCTGAGATCGCCTACTTTGCGCAGAACAGTGTTATCTATCAACTACTCGACCGTCCCACAACACCTATATTTCACCGACAGAGTCTGACTCTTATCGAGTCCAGGCATCTGCGCGCTATCCAACGATATGGCATCGAGTTTTGCGATCTCTTCGACGGATATGACCAGATGATGCAAAAGCTTATAGCGACATTTGTCAATCCGCTGGCTTCGCAACGGTTCATTGAGGCCGAAGATAAAATTAACTACGAACTCGATCGGTTAGACTCTGAAATAGCTAAGATCGACCCAACGCTGTCCGCCAATCTGGCTAATCGTCGCCGAAAGATCAATTACCATATCCATGCTCTTCAGAAAAAGTTTTACCGTGTCCAAGGCGAGAAGGATAAGACACTCGACCGCAGGCTACGTGCACTTTTCTCTGAACTTTATCCCAAGAACGGTCTTCAGGAACGCACTTTGGGCATAGATACATTCATAAACCGGCATGGATTGGCGTTAATAACCGAAATATACTCCAGCATCAATGTTGAAGGGCGCGACCATTTATTCCTCCATATTTGATTATGAACAAGATCAGGGTCTTGCCAGACACGCTTGCGAATCAGATCGCCGCCGGTGAGGTGGTCGAGCGGCCTGCATCCGTGGTCAAGGAATTGATCGAAAATTCGATCGATGCCGGAGCTGGCAGGATCAGGGTAGAGATCGAACTTGGCGGGCGCCGGCTTATGCTGGTATCGGACGATGGCGAAGGAATGGGTCGGGACCGCTGACTAAAATTGAGAGCAAACGCTTCATGATCGATCCCCCACTTGGCGATTAGGAGCGCCATTGGAAGCAGGAATCCCCGAACCAATTGAACTAATCAATAAACTGCAAATTACCACTAGGACCATAGAAACCTGGAGTTTGAGTGGGCTGCTTTCGTAAGATACCACTTGTTGTCATCTAACAGGCACCACTTTCCCATTTACGGCTATATTTGCCTGCGGGTTGAAAACGCATTGAGCACAAAACCATCTTAATTTTCTTCTCGATAAACCTTTCGCGTACAGCGAAGCTGGCTCTGCTGCGCTTAAGCCTTTAACTTCAGTGATGTTCAGATTTTCGTAGGGATAACCGCGTTTATGCATTCAAGACCTCCTTCAGTACGACAATTGATAATCCTGTAGCAGTTCGCAAATCCGCATCATTGGTCAGGAATAAGGTATGTCTGATACCTAGAGCAGTCGCGGCATGAATCGCATCCGGAGTTTTGAGATTGTTAGTAGCCCTTAATTGAGCAGCTAACCTCAGGATAGATTCACGGATAGGGAAAAGTGTTACCTGAAAGGAAAGAAACTGCTCGTAAGCGTTAATTAGAACAGTGTTATTTGTCCTCAACGGAATAACAAGACATTCCCAAAGCAACAGTTCACTATTAATGAGTTGAACGCTTCCTGCTTGAAGTTTCTCCCAAACAGGTATGAGAAGCGGCCAATAATCGGGATGGCGTTCAATGCTGTAGATGACAGGAGCGGTATCAAGGTAAATGATCGCATCGTCAGGCACATTTAGCTGTCCCATGCCTCTTTCTCCCTCTGTAGATCGCGATCAATTTCTTCAGGGGTTCTGAATGGCCCTTGCCGATGAACTTCTTCAAAAAATGCTAGGACATTTTGTTTTGAAATTTGCGGTTTTTCAGGCAGCAGAACAATCACTTCGACATCTTCGCCAATCTCACCTTCAGGAATCTGGATCTCAATTCTGTTTCCAGGCAAAACTTTTGTTGTAATCCTTAATGCTGGTTGCATACTTGTCTCCTAGTTTTACGTTTTTTATTTTCAATCTTCCACCGCCCCCAACGCTTTTAACGAGGCTTTCTCTGCTGCGGTTAAGCCTTTGACCCCAGTGATGTTCATACCTTCGTAGGGACGATCGACTTTGAGAGTCTTAAGACAATCACCTGTATGAACGTTCCAAAGCTTTATTGTATTATCCGCGCTATCACTGGCAATAGTGTTCTCATCATAGCTAATAGCAACTGAAAATATATAGCTTGTATGCCCTTGAAAGAGCCGTAAGCATTGTCCAGTTTTAGCATCCCAGAGTTGTAAAACGCCGTCTGAACTGCCAGTGACAACAGTTTGATCATTCGGGCTGAATACGATTGACGATATACGGTAATTAAGTTCTTCAAAGGTATTCAAACATTGACCAGTGGCAGTACACCATAGTTTCACTCTTCTATCATTACTACCACTAGCAAGAAACTTGCTGGTTGAGCTAATTGAAATTGATCTGACCGAAGAGTTATGCCCCTCTAGTATCTGTAAACATTTCTTTGTGGTAACAATCTTATTTTTGTATCTGCACTAGCACTTGCAAGAATCTTTTCATTAGGGCTAAAGCAGATAGAATGTATAGCTTTTGTCTTAGTACCGGACAAAAGCTTGCAAAAGGAGTAGGAATGAGGGTTTCATGAGAATTACCACATTCTTGAGCCACGAAACCCTCATGCATCAGGTTACTCTAATTCGTAATACTTTGCAGCCCCATCTAGGCTGGCATGGTGCTAGAGTCGCTTTTCTCGCACTCTTCCTAGTCGCGCTTTTCCGGGTCAGAACCGTTAACTTTGCTGAACTTGCTGTGGCTTTTGTGGGCAAAGCCAAAACCGAGTCAAATCTTAAACGCCTCCATCGCTTTTTTGCTGACTTTGAGCTGAACTATCTCACCATTGCCAAGCTGGTCGTGGCCCTCATGGGCATCCCTCAACCTTGGACGCTCTCTATTGACCGTACTACCTGGGAGTATGGCGACTGCTGCCACAATATCCTGATGCTGGGCGTTGTCTACAAAGGTGTCTCTTTCCCTTTGTTTTGGTGGATGCTGGATAAAAAGGGCAACTCTAATACTGATGAGCGCATTGACCTATTGGGCGAGTTCTTCTTGGCCTTCCCAGCAGTGGAGGTCGCAGACTTGAGCGCAGACCGAGAGTTTCTAGGAGAGGAGTGGTTTGAGTATCTGCTGGAGCATTCCAAGCTGTCCTTCCGCATCCGCATCCGCGAGAGTGACAAACTTGACGATGGCAAGAAGTGTCTCAAGGCCAAGGTAGTGTTCTCGACCTTGGGGATAGGGGAGCAGGTGGTGTTGAGCAAGCCCCGTAAACTGTGGGGACATTGGCTGTATGTGGCAGCCTTGCGACTCGAAAGTGGAGATTTGCTGATAGTGGTCAGCAACCGTCAAGCTAAGCGAGCGATTGCAGATTATGGCAAAAGGTGGTCAATAGAAACGTTGTTTGGCTGCTTAAAGACCAGAGGGTTTTGTTTAGAATCGACGCATCTGGTCGAGCCAGAGCGATTGTCACGGATGATAGCGCTGTTAACGATAGGGTTGTGTTGGGCGTTCAGGACAGGGGAATGGTTGGCAGCAGAGAAGCCGATAGAGGTGAAGAAGCATGGGCGAAAAGCCAGAAGTATATTTCGCTATGGACTTGACTACCTTCGCAGGGTGCTATTGAACTTAGAAGAGCATGAAACTAAGCTATTGCAAGCTTTACAGTTTTTGTCCAGTACTTAACTGGCAACCAAACCTCGTTCTGAACAATTCCATAGGAATCGACATGAAAATGTTATTCAGGTCAAACCTGAGACGATCACTGTTCCCTACAATTCTTCTCAACTTGAGAAATCAGACGATTGCCCTGCTTCCGGGTCTGATGCTAACGGCATTAATTGCTGCTTTTTCCTTGTCGATCGAACATACACTCAAGCTTACCTTTCTCAATCCATTACTGATTGCCGTTTTTCTAGGCATGGCAATTCAAAATTGTTTTGGTATTCCCACCTATTTCCGCCCTGGAATCCACTTCTCCATGAAACGAATTCTGCGGCTAGCGGTGATCTTGCTGGGTCTCAAACTCAGTTTGACTGAGGTGTTGGCGGTTGGTCCAGTCGGATTGATGATTGTGATTTCTAGCAGCGTCAGTACCTTTTACTTAACCTGCTGGTTGGGGCGATGTCTGCACATCAACCGTAAATTAACCCACCTGATTGCTGCTGGAACTTCGATTTGTGGTGCCTCAGCCGTGGTGGCTACCAACTCCGTAATAGACAGTTCCGAGGAAGATATGGCCTATGCCATCACCACTATTACCGGATTTGGCACCTGTGCTATGCTGCTATACCCCTGGGTTCCTGCCTTATTTCAAATCAGTCCCCAAGCTTTTGGGATTTGGTGCGGAGCCTCGATTCATGAAGTAGCGCAAGTAATTGCCGCAGGATTTCAAAACGGGATCGTCAGCGGCGAATTCGCCACAATTACAAAGTTATCACGGGTATTGCTCCTGATTCCGATCGTTGGTTTCCTGGGTTGGGAGAATCAATATTCCAGCTTGCATTCTAATAAGACAAATCGGTCTAACGTCCCTGTTCCCTGGTTTGTCGTATTTTTTGGTTTATTAGTATGCGTTAATAGTCTCAATCTTGTATCTGAAAGTATAAAATCTCTTATACTTTCAGTTAATCAATTTCTTCTCTGTCTGTCGCTTGCTGCTATGGGACTAGAGACAACGTTGAATCGACTAGCAAAAATTGGCCTTAAGCCTATCTATCTGGCAGCCCTATCCTGGCTCTTTCTCTCTCTTTCCAGTCTGCTGATGACTAGGGTGGGAGTGAACGCCGCCTTCTGAACACAGCCCGATTAGATGCAGCTTGCCATTCCGTTGTCGCACTTCCTGGCAGATCTGTAACAGGGCCGAGTTACTCAGTAGGGTGCCATCTTCTACGGCGTCAGTAATGCGCACCAGTTCTTGCGGCACAACTCGCCCTGCGCCGAGGTTGAGGTGGCCCACCTCCGAGTTGCCCATTTGCCCCTCTGGTAAGCCCACACTTTTAGCGGAGGCTCGGATGAGGGTCTTAGGATAAGCAGCCCAGAGGCTATCCATGACGGGGGTATTGGCAACCGCAATGGCATTACCGTTGGTTTCCTCTCGATAACCCCATCCATCCAAGATGATCAGTACGACCGGAGAAATTGGCACCTGTGCCATATGTTGAGTAGCCCTTCGATTCAGCAATTTCTCAGCAATAATATCATTCAAACTTTCGATTTGAGTACTTCAAAACCGAAGTATTAATACCAAAACTGATTAATCTTTTCTATCGCTTTACTAAGATGAAACTTTTATCTTTCTAGTTTCCTGTTTTTGCTTTTGCTTCTCTCGTTGCTTGGCTTTCTTCTCAGCAGCTTTGGCACGTTTTTCTGCCTCAATTGCTTCTAGCCTAACCCGCTCTTTTTCCTCTTCAACTTTTTCGAGGAAATAGTGATAGTCGCCGCGATAGAGCCACAGTTCTCCATCTCGAATTTCAACAATTTTATTGGCAACCTGGGAAATAAAATAGCGGTCATGGGATACCACAATAGCGGTGCCGTCATAATTCTGTAAAGCCTCTTCCAGCATCTCTTTGGCCGGAATATCTAAATGGTTGGTTGGCTCGTCGAGAATCAGAAAATTGGCTGGACGCAGCAGCATTTTGGCCAGTGCTAAACGAGCCTTTTCGCCACCGCTGAGGGTACTAACTGTTTTGAAAACGGTATCTTCGCTGAACAAAAATCTTCCTAGTAACGTGCGAACTTCTTCGTTCTTCCAATCAGGAACTTCGTCATGGATAGTTGCCATAACGGTTTTTGTTAAATCCAAAGCTTCGGCTTGATTCTGTTCAAAATAGCCGGGGATTACGTTATGATCCCCTAACTTAACCACGCCTTCAGTCGGCGTTTCGATCCCCATGATCAGCCGCAGCAGGGTGGACTTACCGGCTCCATTCGGCCCCACAATGGCAATCCGATCCCCGCGCTCGATCAACAGGTTCGCACCCAGAAACAAAATATTATCGTCGTAGATATGGGTCAGATCCTTGATTTGAACCACCTCTCGACCACTGCGGGGAGAAGGCGGAAACTGAAACCGGAGGGCTTTAACGCTGCCAATTGGCGCATCAATGCGTTCGATTTTTTCTAGCTGCTTTTCACGGCTTTTCGCTTGGGTGCTGCGAGTCGCGCTGGCTCGAAACCGATCGACAAAAGCTTGCTGCTTTTCCAACTCCTTTTGTTGACGCTCGTAGGCGCTGAGCTGAGCAGCTTGGTTTTCGGCCTTTTGCTCCAGATAAGCGCTGTAGTTTCCTAGGTAGGTAGTGGAGATACCCCGCTCAGTTTCCACAATTTGGGTGCAGAGCCGGTCCAGAAACTCTCGGTCATGGGAAACAATCACCATCGGCGTGCTGAGTCCCTTCAGGTAGGTTTCCAGCCATTCGATGGTTTCTAGATCCAGATGGTTGGTGGGTTCGTCCAGCAGCAGTAGATCGGGTGATTGCAGCAGAATTTTGCCCAGGCCCATCCGGATCTGCCAGCCGCCACTAAACGACTCTACCAAGCGATCCCCGTCGTCTAGGCTAAAGCCCAATTCGGGCAAAATCTTTTCGATCCGCGCTTCTAGACCATAGCCATCGAGTGCTTCAAACTGACGTTGCAACCGGTCGAGTTGATGGATCAGGTCATCTAATTCCTCTGGAGCCGCAGACTGCATTTGGTGCTGCACCTGTGCTAAGCCTTCATGCACTTCGTTTGCCGCTTTAAAGGCCCGCCACAGTTCATCCCGCACTGTGCGCTGGGGATCAACATCAAACTCCTGGGACAGATAGGCAATATTTAAGCTACTGGGTCGAATCACCTCACCCGACGAAGGCTCTTCGTCGCCGGTAATGATTTTGAGTTGGGTAGACTTCCCGGCCCCATTCACGCCCACCAGGCCAATTCGGTCGCCGGGTTTTACCTCCCAGTTGACATCCTTGAGCACCTCACCTGTCGGGTAAATTTTACTAATGTGTTCTAGCCGCAGCATGAAGTCACCTTGAACGCCAGTAAGTGTGAGCCTGAATTAGTGAAACGGTCAGTAATCAGTCGAAGAACCAGAATCACTTGAAAAACCAGATGAAGCCGAAACTCTGCCAGCCAGAATCGGGGTAGGAGCAATCTGAGTCTACCAGTTCAACCGTAACAAAAATTTAATCATCTTCTCCAGACCCAGAGCGGCTGAAGGAATGTAAAGAAAAATAACAGCTTCTCATAACAGCAGAGCTTGAGCTGCTCAAAGCAGCCCTGAGCGGCAAGTGGTGTGGGTTGATGGATTGGAGAAGATGTCTCGGAGAATCAGCGTTTGGGAGATCAAGCCTGGGAAGCCAGACCTGGGACAGCAGACCTGGGAAAGCAGACCTGGGAAAGCAGACTTGGGACAGACGTTGGTTACAGAGCTATGCTGATTTCATGATCGAGGCACAAGGTTAAGAGAATGCAAAGCCGAGATGCAAAATTTTCCGGATTAAGCCTAGTTCGCTGCGTATGATCTGGTCAGATGCGAATCAAACGTAAGCCCGGTCTAACATAGGTTCGGTTAAACCAGATTTGGTTAGATTCCAGTCTAGTCAAACTGCTACTTAGATAGCGCTCTAGACAGCCTTAGCAGTCCTCAAGTCCAGCGGCCCCAAGACTGAGTCACTGTCCTATCTGGCTGCAATCCTGATTTTTCTCTTGCTTTCTGCTTCTAACTCTTTCCCCCAGGGATTTGTCTCCAGAGAATGGATCGGTACCCCGACCTGTAATTTTACGGAACTGAAAGTTAATGTTTCCGTGAAGATACTGACCTACTCAGTAATTTCTACCTTTTGCCTTAGCCCCAGTTTGATCGAAACATTTAGATACATTCCTTAAACCAGCGCGTTTCTCAGTTCCTCAGTTGTGACTAGCCATTGTGACTGCTCATGACTGCGGCGAGGACGTTCAATCAACCATCTACACTATCTACTTCAGCTATTTTTAGCTACTTCATCCATAAGATACGCCAGATACGCCATTACTGCCATCAGGGTGCAAGGAGGGAATGCGGTGAGTCAATCGCTGCGGCAGGGATTAATTTGGGTCAATTCAATTGAAGAGGCAGCAGAGATCAGTCGGGCATTGGTAGAAAACGGTTGTGCTCTGGGCTGGCAATGGGTTGATTCATTCGAAACGCTTTCCCTAGCCCTAGCGAATCAAAAATGGGACCTGCTGATTACATTTGATTCCCTTCCCACTCAGCAAACATCGGCCCTGACGGAACTCTTGCAGCAGGTAGGAAGCTTACCAGTATTAGTGTTGCCTAGTCGTCAAATTGCCACTCCAGAGTTAATCACATTAGTAAAATCAACCCTGAACGTGACAACTCCCATGGATTCCAAAGCGGCAAATTTAACGGCTTTAATCGAGCACACGCTGGATGCGGTTTGGTCGGTCAATCACCAGTACGAATTAATTGTCTGGAACTCGGCCTGCCAACAGCAATTTGCGAAAGCGTATAACCTCAACTTGTGCCCTGGCCTAAATTTGATAACCTGTTTGCCGGTGGCACAACAGCCCCGCTGGAAAGACTGTTATGATCGCGCCTTGGCCGGAGAGCGATTTGCGATCGAGCTGCATTTTGATGTGCCTGATTTACCGGCAGATCAGAATATCTTGGCCGGTGAATCCTGGGTCCGGACTCGGGGCCATATTCGTTTATATGGTCAGGACTGCTGTAATCTAGGTCGCCAAGCAGGAATCGATTGACCGTCGGTATATAAACGATCGGCATCTTTTCGCTATCTTCACCCAGGTCGATCGCGTATTCACGGCCGGTCTGAAGATTCAAACGCACTAGCGTCGGCGAGTAATATTGGTTGTATTTAGTAACGACAGTCCAGCGTCCGTTCTCAGAAATGACCGGTTCTTCATAATGGCCGCTCTTGATCTTTGTAATCCGCCCTGCCTGCACACGATAAAGTCCTTCTTCGTCGGCGCGTATCTCGAGCGCGCCGGCAACTGATTTCCAGCGTTCAAAGCGGGCTGGCACGCTCAGCGTGTCTCTAAATGGAGGCAATCCGACATCAGTTGGAGCGGCAACCGATGACGTTAATCCGCTGTCGGCAAATCCAAACCAGCCAAGGCCCTCAAACTGCCGCTTTCGGATCATCTCGGTCCTTATTTGCCACGGCGTAGGGGCGTCGTCCGAAGGCTCGTCTGGTTTATCATCTTCTTCGATGGCGGAGGTCATTTTTGCCAGCTCGTTTTCGATCTCCTTGTCAACACGTTCGCGGACAGACCTATTCATAACAAAAATGCGGATGTCATCGCCCTTCTTCCAAACGGTTTCGACGCTGAGGCCCTCATTGGCGTACAGAACCTCCAGCCCGGGAAGTTCCTTTGATGCTTCGTATTTAAGGGAAAGCTTACCTTCTGCCAATTGGGCGAAATACTGATCCAGCCCTTTGAAGAATTCGGGCATTCTGTTGGCCTTGACGAAAACCCGGCGCCCGCCCTGGCGTCCCAGCATCAGCAGCTGGCGTGATTCACATCCGATCGGGCAGGCAAGGAACGGCGGCAGTTCATCAACGCGATATCGCGTCAGGTAGTTCCTGAGATGATCGAATTCTTCCTGCGTTATCGCACGTTCTCGATACCTGGACGCATCTTCTTGAACCGCGAAAGTTATGCGGTCCGCATAGATCCGGAGATAGTAGGCCCCGTAGTTGTAAACACCGAGAAGTTTCTCGTCATCAAGTACTTCTTTTCGGAGTTTTTCCTCGACCGAAGAGAAATCCTCGGCGGCCGCTGCGGAGCTCGCATAGTAAGAAGAAGCGTAATAGGGGCTGACTGATGAAAATACACGATTCAATGCATCGGTCCATGGATTACCGACGGGTTTAGAAGCGAATAACGTGGTAGCACCGGTGATCCGTGCGCTATTCGGATACAGGGCGTATATCGCCGTCCTTGCTTCTTTTGAGTCCTCCGACTCAAGGTATCGCTCTGCCGCTTCGGCAAGACGCTTATCCGATGACTTCAGCAAAGGTGCTACCTGACTGACCGATAACGGCAAACGCAGCAAGCGTGCGCAGGCAAGCATAGCGGTTACGGCGACCCGGTTATCGCCCGAAAGAAGCGAGGCCATTTCATTCGTGTCCTCAAGCAAACAGCCGGCTATCCCGATACCCATCGCACTGCCCGAACGAAGGTCATAAATGTCGCTAGGCTGCTGCTCTCGAATCACAGCACGTTCGCCGAGCAGCTTTAGGATCTCGTTCCCATCAGCGATCCCGTTCTTAAGATCACGAAGATGAAATGAGTATATTGCGGGTCCTTTCCAACCCAGCGTAAGCTGCTGCATCGCACTTGCGACCTTTGGTTCGGGCCTTCTGAGAGTCCCAACCCGGTCCACCACTGCACGAACAAGCTCCTCGCTTACGGATTCCATCTGCGACAGATGGAGTCCTAACATCACTCTAAGACCAGATTCGCCAGACAATTCCGGAGGCACGGAAAACGACCCCGCACTGGCATTAGTATTGGCAGAATGGAACGAACTAACCGGCAGGTCCAATAGCTCGGCATTTCGTGCTGCGGCTTCGATCCCTGTAACCTGCTCTTCTATAGTGAAACCACCGGAAGCATAGAGGGCTCTCAGGACGGTTCCCTGCTCCCAATCCTCGGTTGTGTTCAACAGTCTGCGTAATGCCGGGATCGCGCGGGCATCCGCCTGTTTTACGAGTGCCGCCAATGCTGAATATCTGAACGGGAAGCGGTCGTAGTCTTCGTCATCATCCGCAACCGCTGGATTCACGGCATTTACATTCGCCGCCGAAGACGTTGTCCTTGCCGAGTTAGCCACCGTATTAGCCGCCATTGTGGCCGTGCCCATGATCCCGCCGGAACTCTGCCGCTTTTGTTCATTCAACAGGTGGATAAGCCCCGGCACGCTATCCGGTACCTTCAATTCGGTGAGCGCCCGTACCACCTCTCCGCGGCCATCATTTTCAGGAATGTTTACCCAATCAGGATCGGTCAGCCATGGAAGCAGGGCACGGATAGCCTCCTCATTCCTTTCATATCGCAAACTAACAAGCAGATTGCGTGCAGCGGCATTGCGGGTGGTCTTGTCGCCGCCGGCGACAAGTTCTATCATTCGGTCGCGATATTTATCCGGTGGCGAAACTTGAATTATTGTAGAAAGGCCCGTATAAGTGCTTCCGTTTATTCTTAGGTCAGCAAGTGTTTCGTCCCCAAGCAGCGAAAAATACCATTCATCGCGGCCGGGCCATTCAGCTTCGCCGACAAGCGCATCCAAGGCAAGATCACGCATTGCCGGGGTCGCGTTTCGGTCCTCAACGACTGCTTTCAGCTCATCCCGATATCGATCTGCATCCGAGATCGAGCTTCCAGAAAGCGCATTCCGATAAAGTGCCCACGCTGCGCCAACGCGCACAACGCCATTCGTATCCATATACGCACGTTCAACTATAGGCTTTGCGCGTTCCCAATCTTGCCTCGCAAGAGCAAGCATTTCCCAGTGGTTCCGGACATATTCCCCGGTCGGTCCATACCTGGCAGCCTTCGCCTCAAGCTCGTCTATAAATCGAGAACTGTTATATGTAAGCCAGTTTCTGACTTGCAATAGGTCATCCGGATCTGACTCTCCGCTGCGGATCGCCGCGTCATATGCATCGCTGACGATACGGGTGCCCTCAGCATCATTCCGGAATACGTTCATCATTCTAAATGCCGTATCGTGATCCTTTCGTGCCTCGCCCAATAATCTGGCCATTACTCGCGGCGATGGCTTTGGGAAAAACGCTAGTTCGTTAGTGGTCGCGGAGAGATACTGCCGCTCCCAATAATCAAGCAGATCGTCGATCGGAGCATTCTCTGCGGGCGGACGCTTAGGATCGTAAAATTCAGGCGCCCTGATTCCGCCTGAAAGCGTAACCGCCGGATTGGGCGGCGGCGGCGCCGGAAGATTCAAAAGAAAATCGATGGCGTCGGGTTCGGATGCCGAAGTGGAGTAACCCAGAAAAACCGAAGCGATCACCAACAAACCGAAACACAGCGAAACAGCAGAAAGAGTTCGCTTCATTCTAAGCACCTCCGAACTATGTTATCTGAACCTGCCCTTTGATAACTGATATTGGCTGAAATTGCAACAACATTCGTCAAGATAACTAATCGCAGATCTGACGCCGCTCAACTGGATAATGGCATAAAGAAAAATCAAACGAATACCTGGCCGAACGGCGCTAAACCATTCGGATCGGTACGATCTGTCACATCATTTTTGGTGTAAATGTAACGACCAAACCTCTGGAGATTTGCACTCACACTCGAGGCAATCAAAAAAAGAGACCGCCCGTTAAGACAGTCTCCAGCGAGGAAAAATGCCTGAGTATTTATGGTCAACGAGTTACCAACTTGCCCTCAACGTCAAGTATCACGACCTCCCCTAGGTTCAGTTCGCGAATTCCGGCCTCTATCTTCGAAAGATCTCCGACGAGCAACAGGGACGTTCCGACTCGATATATTGAGCATCCAGCGGGGTCGTTTGAATGCTGTTCCCGCCCGCATCAACTGTTTGTACCTGAAGTTCGGGCGAACCGGGAACAAGTCTCAGGTTCGATGCGGTAACATTGCGTATCGCGAAAACGACGAGCCGCGTTTCCGAATCGAGTTCATTGATACGCGAGGCAGCTAGTTCAAGGCCTTGCTGAGGCTTTGACCATGCACCCAGGTTCTTTTTTGGATCTCGTATGGCCTCGGCAAGCTTCTTGTTGGCAAGGGATGATATTGCGGATTCGGACATTTTCCGTCCCCTCTTCTCCTTTGTTCCTCCTGCTCGGTTCAAGTTCGCATAGGCCGACTGGATCGGATGCTCGACGGAAGCAAGCGTTTCTGGAACCTTTTCGTTTTCCGGCACAGGGCTAGAACCGACCAGTTTCGAGACGGCTCTTGAACTCAATGGTGGTGCAGCAGGGTTTTCGCCGCCGAGATCGTAAGCCAGCCCTGCGGTTCTTCTTGCTAAGATCACAGCCTCGCGGTCATATGTGATAACACATCGGTGAGCGTTCTTTCTCACATCGGCGACTGGTATGAACTCAAGTATCAGCACAAGCCCGGACCGCATCTGAAGGCTTATCGCGGCAGCTGTCGAGCCGTCACGCGAAGGCAGGAATGATTCTCCCGGATAGACGGTGATCGACCGGTCGGTCTCTTTTGTCGGGGAATGAAAGACTGAAGCAAATTTCGGATTACCTTCGTGGATGTAATAAATGCCGTCCGCCGCCGGGAATTCAATGATCGAAACCGCGTTCTGCGCCAGCCCGAGGCGTATTACGGTTGGCTGTTTGGGATTGACCGTCACGCTGGCCTCGCCCGACAGATAATCGGGTTCGGCCAGATTGACGATCTCGACCGGAGCCGCTTGCGGAGACAGGAGTTGCTTAGCAGGAGCTTCGACAGCCGGCTTGGGGAAAAGTCTAGGTTTGTTCGTTCTGATCGCCTTTTGTTTACCTACAGTAGGACGTGACTGAGCCGCTGATGTTGACCATCCGCAAAAGATGATCGCCGGAAGTAGTGCGGCAAGTGCGAGTTTCGAAAGTTGAATGTTCATAAGATTGTTAAGCGTTTATTCCATTTGAAAGATCATTGATTCTGTTCTGGATCCGCCGAAGTTGACATAGTCTCCTGCTCGGCTTCATCCGCGATGAGTGTAATTGGGGAGACGGATTTACCGTTCACGGGCTCAACCCTGAACCGCAGGATCGTGAATCCGGTTCTGAGATTGTTGTCGTTCCTTACCGGCGAAGACGGGCTGTCCTTGAGCAGGAACTTGCACTTAAGCTGCACCGATTCTTCGACGTCCTGCCCGGCGGCCTTTCGGCGTATCTTTCGAATACCGATAGCTCGGAGCACATAAGGATCGTTCTCATCAACGGTCAGGTCCTGGAGTTCCCATGACGAGTTGACGCTTTCGACCTTTTCGGCCGCCAGCACGCCGTTCTGTTTAAGACGTCCCGCCATTGCGATCGAGAGATCCGGATCGAGCATTCGCAAAAGCTTGTTCACCTGTGCTTCGCGGGTGGACTGCTCGACTTCATACAACGCGGTCAGGAATTCTTTTACGAGATACTTCTTATCCGTGTTTGTCGTCGTATCGGGCGCGATACTTACCGTCTCCGTCGAACCGTAGTCGCGATTGTTGAGTTCAATGACTCGCCCCGACGACTTATCGATCACGATCCGATCAGCTTTTCTTAATGAAAGGAATATATTGATCCCGACGCTAAGAGTGAGGATGATCAGAAGGACCCATACCGCTTTGAAAAGCGATGAGATCGTCAATATGTCTTCGGGATCGCGAGCTAAATAAAGCGGCGAACGGGAAATATCTGCCGCACTATCAGATACGTTTGATTCGAGGGTTTTGTCTTTCATCATTATTTCAGGCGGCGTTTAATGTGGTCGCCCCGCGTTTTGTCTTTTTTGCAAAAGCAATGCCAGAGCGAGATCGGAGAAAATTACGGGCTTTCGCGTTGATCCTGCCTTCGTCTGGAGTGAAATCAAGCCGACTGGTGCGGCATCAAGCCAGCGAGAATCAAGAATGAACCAGGTATTGCTCTATTCAGGGTTTGCTGATTCCGGCGAAAGTCGACCTCGCTTTCTGAGAAGGAAGGCCTCGAACCTCGGGTGATATTATGACCGGCCCGCCCCGGTCGATCGGCCGCAAGTTGTCTTGCCCGCCGTTATCGACGAGAAAACGGCTGCCTGTGCGAGGATCATAGAGTACTGTCATTGCCGGTGTACTCGCGGTATCGTTTTCATCTGAAGCATCTTTCTTCAGTGGTTTTGTTCGACTAGTCGCGTAGGTCTCGATCTCGGTTTCATTCCAAACTCCGCGAAGCCGGCCTTGCTGCTTTAGCCAGCGATGTACCTTTACGCCATGCGAAATATAGTTGATCGTTTCGCGATAGGGCGGAACTCCGCCCGGCGTTCGTCGTCCCGTAGAATTTATCAGCTTGTCTTTTGAACGGATCGTCCTGCCGTGAAGATACGCTAAAACAGTGCCTTCGCCTGCATTATAGGCAGCAAGAACAGACTCCAGTTGCCAGTTGAAAAGTCCACCAAGATACTTCACATACCTTGCCGCCGCATAGATCGAGGCTTTCGGCTCATACGGATCTGCAAGTCCAAACCGCGAGGCAGTTGCCGGTATGAACTGCATCAACCCCTGTGCGTTTTTAGGACTCGTCAGCCACGGCCGGAATCGCGTCTCGTTATAGGCAATGGCCCACAGGATAAGCGGATCGACGCCCTCTTTTCGCGCGGCATCGGCTATCGTCCGCTCGAATAGTGCGGCTCGTGAAAATACATCCATCTTCGAAAGAGATGTCCTTGTGTATGTCGAGCGGGATTGAGATGAGATCGCAAGCGGACATATGAGAAGTCCGAACAGCAGAAGAACAGCAACGATGTGATTTTGTTTTCGCATGAAGCGGGGCGTTCGCAAGCGATGTGCCAACACACTCTTCACGTAAACGGCACGAGCCTTGCAGAGCGTGTCGAGTCATTGACGGTCACTAGGTTTATGACGAGGGGCCGTCAAGAGAACTTATTTCTGCGAGGACAAGTATGAAGAAACTGATCAAAACGATAAGAACGGCAGTTACCGGATTCGCACCGGTTGCCGCGATGCTGCTGTTTTCAACCGCGTTGTTTGCCCAGGGGCCGATCTTTACCGGCGATGCGAGCAACCTCTCGAACATCATCCGTGAAGCACTAAAACTGATGGCAATAATTCTCTTTTGCCTTGGTGCGGTTGGTGTCGCATGGGCCATCTACAACAAGATGACCGGGAAGGAATGGGGAAACCAGGCCTTCGGTTCCCTTCTCTCGTTCGCCTTCGGAACTATCGTAGCCGTCTTCTGGCAGCTTGCTCAGGGTCGTGCAGTTGGAATCGATACAAATTTCTAAAGGAGGACACATGAGACGACGAGCGACACGGCCTAATGTCTTTCGCGGCCTAAAGAGATTCGGGGTTTACTCGACCGACTGGAAGTACATCCTCATCCCGACCGGGGTGGCATATCTGCTTCCGTTCGTGTTCGGCCTTTGGTTCGGATACGTGCCGCTTGGGTTTCCCCTTGGTTTATTTACGTTCCTGGTATTGCTTGGAACCCTCAACTACTTACGCCTGAGCAAACCCGAGTGCTGGCTGTCTCACAAGTTCGATGCCGAGACGGACAGGCGAGCAGCATTTCGGGCTCCTCTGAATTCGGAATTGGAAACAACAGACTGGATTCGCGACTAAGGAAACAAAACAAATGGATACAGCAAATCTTTCTTTCGCACAGGTTGCGACAACTCTTTTCGGCAGTTTTCTGTTTTCAAAGCCGGTATCGGATCATTGGGCGGTACGATCGATGTAGAAACCACGCCGCAGCTCGGCACTCGATTCGTTATCAACCTTCCCTTGCGTCCTTTGACGCTCGCGGTCGCAGTTGTAGAAGTGACCGGTAATAAGGTCGGGATCCCGGCTGGCTTCATAAGTGAGGTGGTCAGTTCATCTGACTACGACATTCGGCTTCGCGAGGGCGAATTGAGATTCATATCACTTCTTAAAGACATTCCGGCTCTGGATCTTTCAAATGCCGGCAGCACCGATTACGATCAAAAAGCCATAGAGGAAAGAACAGCACTCATTGCCTTGATCCGGGATGAGGAATGGGCGCTGATCGTTGACAGATATCTAGGAACTGAGGAGATGTTCATCGATCTCGCAGAATTGCGAACCGGAGATTCGGATACGCTTTTTGCTACTGCGCATCCCTCGAACGGCTCAACCCTTCCAATTGTGAACATTGACTCGATCATCCGCACACGCGATATTACCCAAATAGTGCAGGGTCGGGGACTGGAGACATATTCGGATCGCTCCACAGATATTCTTATAGTTGACGATAGCCCTAGCGCGCGCCGAAAACTTATATCGGCACTCTCGAATTCAGAATGGAGTCTTAAGGAAGCCTGCAACGGCCAGGAGGCAGTGAAGCTTTTGGAGGGCGGCCTGACCCCGCGGTTGATCCTGTCAGATGTAGAGATGCCTGAACTTAATGGGTTTGAGCTCACAAGCTGGCTGCGGGCATCCGATCGATTCTCTGTGGTCCCGATCGTGATCGTCTCATCTCGTGCCGATGAAAAACATCGTTCCTTTGCCTCAAAGATCGGAGCAAATCGCTATCTGGTCAAGCCCTTCGAGACAGAGGAATTGAAGAAGATCATTAGGGATCTGATTTCTCGCGTTCAACCGGGCGTGGTCGAGTACGAGATTGATGAAGAGAAGTTCTAATGATGGTCAGAAGCGGCGCGGTGGCTTAGAAGGTCGGATCTCAACTTTACTCGGCAAAGCACGTTCTGGCATTTGTAAAAGATCTATGACGACCCGCGCGATATCCGCGGGCTGCAGCTGCCACATTTTCTCTTGATTCGGCACATCGCCGCCGAATGCAGTATTTACGCTGCCCGGACAGATATAACTGACCTTGATATTATCGTGACGAACCTCTTGCATCAGCGCCTCGGTAAATCCATTAAGAGCAAATTTCGAGGCATTGTAAGCTGCCATCTTCGGATGGGCATTCTGCCCCGCAAGGGAGGAAATGTTGATAATATATCCGCCACCGCGCTCTTTCATTAAAGGAATGGCATATCGACACGCGTAGAAAACGCCAAAGAGATTTGTCTCCAAAGTTTGCCTAAACTCTTCACCGGACATCTCATCTACCGTCTTCCCAAAGTATCCGACGCCGGCATTGTTTATTAGGATATCCAGACCGCCCATCCTTCTTGAGCTTTCATCAAGCAACATCCGCACCTGGTCCTCACTACGGACATCGCATAGTTCTGATTCGAGCAACCCATGAACGGCAAGACGTTCGGAAGCGTCCTTAAGGTCACGCTTGTTGCGGCCACAGATCATCACGCGTGAACCTTCACCTAATAGGCTTTCCGCTATCGCGAAGCCTATACCTTTAGTGCCGCCCGTTACGACAGCAACTTTATCCGTCAGCTCCATAGGAATTCTGTTGAACCGTATGATTCCCAAACCGCTTGCGTGCGTTAGCGGATATCGGACATTTTTTCATTTCTGGTAAAATTGATAAGCGGGCTTTTCTTTCGGGCAAGTTCTTTCCAAACAATGGTAAGGCTGCCGTTCGCATCCTCCCGAACAACACGGAACGCAATGAGGACGTCGTATCGTTTATCCTGCCTGATCAGCCAGAAGCCTTCAAGCTCCTTGATGTTGGGGTCCTTTTCAGGGTCGATCCTTGATTCAAGATTGTTCTCGTTCCTGTAGGCAACGATCCTGAGGGCATAGGTCGTTCCAAGATTTGCATCAACATTGTTGCTGTATGTCCGCCCTCCGGCCTGAATGCCCGAAACCATCTCTTTCACTTGGTCTGAGGCTCCTCGGTGTGTCACTTTAGGCTCAAAGGAATTTAGGAACTCGACTCCTTGGGTATGAAGTCCAACGCTCTCAATTGGCATACTGCCAAGTTCCGTCATTATCAACAATGAAAAAAATCCATCAGCAAAGAATGAGCCGTTAATATAATGAATATCAGGTGTTGACGAACCTGGTCTGAACGTGTTGCTCGAACCGCCCGGGACGTGGTCTTGACAGTGGCCATCAACCCTTACTACTCTCCATTCATCGCACTCTGAAGCAGGAAAGATCCGGAATATCCCGGTTCGCGGCTGTTTTAAAAAGTCTTTATACTCTGCTTTTACATCCGGCGAAGGCTCCATCATTTGGGCAAAGCGTCGGCGATCCTTCTCGCTGATCTCAAAGCGATCGTTCGAGAGGCCAGACGTATCAGCCCGTGCTGTCTGCTCCATCCTGCGCATCTCCGAGATCCGCTGACCTTCGAGTGTGCGCTGGATCTGAACTTGCCGATATGAATCTTGATCGGGATTCCCGGCAGCTCTTCTTAGAGCTGGAGGGAGGCTCTGAGTTTGTGAAATGACAGTTGGAGGATCAAAGGCTACTATACTATACAAAAGCACGCCTGCTGCAGTGAACGACCTTAACATTGGATTACCCCCCTCAAAGCTTCAGCTTTGTTTGAAGAAGATCTCGTACGATCTGCGGATTGGCTTTACCTTCAGAGGCCTTCATAACCTGGCCTACAAAAAAACCAAACAATTTATCATTTCCGTTCCTGTAAGCGGTTACCTGATTCTCGTTATTTTCTATTACTTCGTCAACAAATTTTTCGATCGCGGCAGGATCGGAGATCTGTTCCATCCCCTTTTCAGCGATCACTTCTGCTGCAGGTTTACCCGTTGCGAACATCTCGGAAAAAACCTCTTTAGCCTGATTGTTATTGATCTTTCCCTGTTCGACAGTAACTATGAGTTCGGCGAGGTCCTCAGCCGTTGTTAGGCTTTCCGCCGCGGTCTTACCTGAATTGTTCAATTCTCGCGTAAACTCGCCGAGTACCCAATTTGCAGCAAGCTTCGGATTTGCTGAGATACGGGCAGCGGTCTCAAAATACTCAGCAAGGCCGCGATCTCCCACCAATTGTGAGGCATCTGAATAATTCAACCCGTATGTCGCTATGAATCGATCGCGCATCGTGTCCGGAAGTTCCGGCATCGCAGCCTTTACACGATCAATGAACTCGACCGACACTTCCAAGGGCTGAAGATCGGGCTCGGGAAAATAGCGATAATCATGAGCGTCCTCTTTTGACCTCATGATCCTTGTTTCTTGTTTTTGCTCATCCCAAAGGCGGGTTTCCTGACTAACTCCTTCACCCGATTCGTGTGCTGCGATCTGGCGTTCGATCTCAAACTCGATCGCTTTCTGCATGAACCGCACAGAATTCAAGTTCTTTAGTTCGACTTTGTTATTAAAACCTGTCTCGCCGATCCTTCGCACCGAAACATTGGCCTCACATCGGAGATTTCCCTTCTCCATATCGGCATCGCTGGCCCCGACCCACTGCAATACCCGGCGGACATGATTCACATAATCATATGCCTGCCATGATGTGCGGAAGTCTGGCTTTGTAACTATTTCACCAAGCGGCGTTCCGGCACGATTCAGATCAATATAAGAATACTTGTCGGTATCGGGAAGGCCTTCGTGCACATTCTTCCCGGCATCTTCTTCCAAGTGCATCCGCTCAATGCCGATGGTCATCGGCTTCCATTCTTTCGCGTGCCCGTGATCATCCCGTTCGGCGGTCATAGCAGCTTTCGCCCGCGGCATAAGTCTGACTCCTCCTTGATGGAATGCTCACTCAAGGCTAGGCATTGTCCTCGCCTTTTTTGTACGGCAGATTTTAGTTTCTGTATGTTCCTTGTAGAATCTAAGATTTGTCGTCCGGCTTAAAACGCGGACGGATGTGAAAATTATGCTCAAAGCCGGTATAGTCGGATTGCCGAACGTCGGGAAATCCACACTTTTTAATGCACTGACCGCACAGGAAGCCGCGCTTGCGGCCAATTATCCTTTTGCGACTATCGAGCCGAACGTTGGCGTCGTGGCCGTTCCGGATGAACGCTTGGCTGTTTTGCAAAAATTGCACAAGGCGCAAAAGGTCGTTCCCGCAACGGTTGAATTCGTTGACATTGCCGGTCTGGTTCGCGGAGCTTCAAAAGGGGAAGGTCTCGGCAATCAGTTCCTCGCAAATATCCGTGAAACGCACGCGGTGATCCAGGTCGTACGATGTTTTGAGGACGAGAACATTGTCCACGTAGAAGGCTCTGTCGATCCTGTTCGCGACATTGAGACGATACAGATCGAGCTTGCTCTTGCCGACCTTGCGTCTATTGAAAAGCGCAGAGACAAGGCCGGACGTTCCGCAAAATCCGGCGATAAAGAGGCCACCCGCGAACTCGATATCATCGAAAAGTTGCTGCCCGTGCTTGAAGAAGGACGCCCTGTTCGTTCGGCATCGCTTTCGGATGAGGATCGGGAGATAGTGAATAAGTGGTTCTTGCTGACAACAAAGCCTACCATCTATGCCGCAAACGTTGATGAGACCACACTCGCCGATCCGGCTTCGGATCCACACGTGCAGAAAGTAATGCAGCACGCTGCCAAGGAGAATGCCGATATCGTGCCGATCTGTGCAAAACTTGAGGCGGAGCTTGTGGCCCTTGACGAAACCGAGCGCAGCGAATATCTAAAAGATCTCGGACTTGAATCGAGCGGCGTAGATAAAATGATCAAGGCCGCTTACCATATGCTCGGCCTTATGAGCTTTTTGACCGCCGGCGAGAAGGAAGTTCGGGCATGGACTATCCCGATCGGGACGAAAGCTCCTCAAGCAGCAGGTGAGATACACACCGACATCGAACGTGGATTTATTCGTGCTGAGATCGTCTCTTATGAAGACCTTGTCGCGTCCGGCTCACGAAAGGCAGCCGCTGAAAAAGGCCTCGCCCGCTTGGAAGGCAAAGAGTACATTATGCAGGAAGGCGACGTCGTCGATTTTCGGTTCAATGTATGACAATATGATGATATACTTGTTTCTTGGTTCGGGGCCTCATATTTCACAGCACTGATGGGATCGTCGCCATGTTTGAAGCCCGCACAATAGCATTAAAGCTTGTCTCGATCTTTTTGATCGCGTTCGTTTGTTTGAACGGAATCGGTGCACTTTGTGTGGCGTATTGTCAAGCATTTGAAAGCGAGCAGCAAGCCACTGCCCCTCACTGCCCGAGGGGTGAGGCAATGGAAATTCACAGAGAAGCCTCGACCGAAGATCTCTCATCATCATTTGCAGCACACAGCGAGCGCTTGGACTGTTGTCCGCTCACGGTCACGTTTGTTTCCGCCCCATCAGTATCGAAATTCGAGATCCAACCTATATCCTTCGTTCTGGCGTCTGCACCATCGCCTACACAAAGTCCAGAAATTAGCCGCCGGTCATTATATTTCGGAAGGGTTTTATATCGTGGCCCTCCGCTCGACCGTCGCGTAGAAAGAATAAAGCTCCGCGTGCTCCTGATCTAGACCTTCCCTTCTAAGCTTTTTTGGATGGCCGCCTTGGCGGCTTTTGGGATTCGTTTATATCGCCTGGCACAATACTAAGCCAGGCAAGGAGTAAAACATAATGAAACATAGAACACTTTTCCTCCTCACCGCAATAGCGACGCTGCTCTTAGCGATCGCTGCGTTTGCCTACAACCAGTCCACATCTCCGGTCGTGACCGAACGCTCTTCTTGCTGCAAGAACAGCGATTCATGTCCGATGAGGTCGAAGATGAAACACGACGGTTCTGCCGACTATAACAAGAAAGACCACGCGGAAAAAGATAGCCATAGTTGCTGTGGAGATTCTTGTCCGATGAAAGCTAAGGACGGCAAGAGTCATGAGGCTAAGGATTGCTGTAGTGATTCTTGCCCACTGAAGAAAAAGGAAGGCGCCGCCACAATATCCGCAACCGATTACAAAAACTGTTGTGATGATTGCGCGTGCTGCAAGGGCAAATCGGATACGGATGTCTGATCTGGCGCATCTTAATCGTTTTTTGTTTTCATGGGAGCTTCCTAAAGGGAGTTCCCATCTGCTGAATATGCGATATATCTCATTTCTTTTTTTGATGGTGTTGATCGCTGGCATCACAGTCGCTCAGGACCGCACGACCGTCAAACTTAAAGGCCAAGTCGTCTGTTCCGTTTGCTGGTTCGAAGCTCCAGACCGCAAGAAAACCAAGTACGGCAATGCCGCGGACATTCAGTGCGCAGTAGATTGTTCCGAAGAAGGTGTGCCGCAGGCCCTCGCGGTCGAGGATGAAAAGGGTTTCACACTTTATGAGCTTGAGCCTGGGGCTTTCAAACCCAACGGTAAAGATTTCTTAGATCTCGTCCCTAAATTTGTTGAGGTTGAGGGTACAGTTCGGATTGCCAAGGATAAGCGCATACTTTCCGTAAACTCACTAAAGATCTTGGATGAAACACCTGCGAAACCAATTCCAGTCTCTGACGACGCGGTGCTTTCCCTAAAAGATCTGACCGGTTCCGTGCAATCGCTTGAGAATTATCGCGGCCGCATCGTCGTATTGAACTTTTGGGCCACATGGTGCGAGCCCTGTCGAAAGGAAATGCCAGATCTTTCGGCAATACAGAATGATTATGCGGCTCTCGGTGTTCAGGTGATCGGTGCCGCCGGGGATGAGCTTGCAGATTCCGCGAAGGTATTAAGATTCATCCGCGAAGTAAAGGTGAATTTCCCGGTCTGGGTTGGCGCAACGACTGATGATATGGTCCGATTCGGGGTTGGGGAGGTCCTTCCAGCAACAGTGATCATCGATAAGAATGGAAAGATCGTTTGGCGCGAGATCGGAATGATCAAACCTGACGTTTTACGCAAAGAGCTGGATAAACTCCTGCTACCACAGGTGGCAAAAGCAGAGGAAACTGCAAAACAGGCTGTAAAAGAGCTAACAAAGAATGCCTCGCTCGTCCCTGCCTGACCTGTCTGACCGGGCGAGGGCCAGGCTGTCCGGGGGACGGCCGATAACCCCAAAAGATTCACCGCCGGACTGCGGCTGCTGACCGGACAGGTCGATCGAGCCGCGGTACGCGCAACGTTCATTTATCGCCTACATCCACAGTTTCACATCGGTATTGAGTACAATCCAAAGGTGAACGAGGCCCATCCGCTGGTAACGTTCATTCCTATTACTGAGACCGTAAATCGCCCTGCGCTGATCCTGGGGATCAGCAGCGACCGTATCGGAACCCCTCGCGGAAGCTCTTCATTTTATGCAACATTAAGTAAGGACCTCCAACATTGGACCGGTTTGCCCATCGCACCTTACGGCGGGCTTGTTTACGGAACTCACGAAAAGCGTTTTCGGACAATAGGCGGCCTGAACATACGCTTTCGTGAGGATCTGACATCGCTAATTCAGTTCGATGGTGTAAAGGTGCATCCCGGCATAACATACACTTTTAACCAAACACACGCAATTACATTCCTGATGATCCGCGGAAAGAGTCCGGGTTTTACATACACGTTCTCATTCTGAACGTAAACTGTGAATGGCTTGCAAATTATAGGCTTCTAGGCGAAAATTGAGTTCTTGACTATGGCGTGGGCGATTTTATCAAAAGTTCCAAACATACGTCGGAAATCGCACTTTTGACCGATGACGGAAGACTTCATTTATTTGAAAAGGAAGAAGATAATTCGTTTGGAAGTTCTCGCATAATTGATCTTGGTGCGGCGATCGGCTCGGAGAGTTCCACAAGCGAGCGTAAACCAATAATGCTGACAGCGAGGGTCTCGGCTCGGCCAGTCGACACACTGATCATCGGATCAAATAGCCGTATCCATCTTCTCACAAGTGACTTCATAGGCCCACAAAATGGATCTGAAACGGCCGATCTTGCATCACAGGCATTCGGACTCCAAGCCTCGCTTGATGCAAAACAGGATTTGAACGCTATCTTACCTATGCGTTTGAACGTGGACGCACTGAGCGACCTTGTGATCCTGGAAGACGGTTCAGCAACACCCGCAATAATTCAAACTGAGCCCATGGCGACTTATGTTGTAAATTCGCCTCTCATCGATCCGGACGCAAATCCTGGTGATGGTTTTTGTCTTACGTTCAACGGCGGCTGTACTCTTCGCGCTGCGATCGAAGAGGCAAACAACCAACCGGGATCACACACGATCAACTTTGACATAGATGTTGAAGGGGTACCAACCACTAGTGGTCCCGGAATAGGGATATTCTCTCCGGTCGTTATTGATGGCACTACACAGCTGGCTGGCCTCGTCGAGATCTCTGGCAACGCTGGTGTACCTGCAAACTTATTTACGGGATCCCAGACGGACAATTGTGTATTTCGGGGGCTTGTGATGAACGGAATAGGGCCGAACTACTACATGAATCCACAGGGTCGGAATAATATCATCGAGGGCAACCTCATCGGAACAGATGCAGCCAACGAGAACGTAATAGGGAACGGCGGCGTAGGGCTGTCGATAAGCAGTGATCTCGGTGGGGCCACCCAAGGTGCAAGTATAACCTTTAATACCATTGCCGGTAACGGAAGTCACGGTTTATTGGTAAGCAACGGAAGCAATTTAAATATTCAGGGAAACTACGTAGGCGCTAGCCCAAAGAACAGCGAGAGCTTTGGCAATAAGGGTGACGGCATTCGTCTTGAGAATGCTCCGATGGATAATAACGTTAGTTTCAATCGTATAAGGTCCAACGGAGGAACAGGAATAAATTTGGCTACTACCAGCCAATTCGATCTAAATAATGTCTTCAGTTACAACGAGATATCCGACAACGGCGGTCTGGGGATAGATCTCGGCGGTGACGGAGTTACAGGTAATGACCTCTGTGATATTGACACCGGAACTAATGCCCTGCAGAATTTCCCCATCATCTCAACCGCAACTCGCATCGGGAACAACATTCGCGTAGTCGGTAGCTTTAATAGCGTTCCGAACGCCAACTATAACCTCAGTTTCTATGCCAATCAGACAGCGGATCCAACAGGTTATGGCGAAGGACAAACGTGGCTTGGCGATTTGAGCATTAATGTACCTGCAAGCTGCCAAACCAACTTCACCGTAATGGTCCCGAACAACATGCAATCAGGACGTTGCGTATCTGCGACCGCGATCGACGACGACGGTAATACTTCCGAGTTTTCAAATTGTGTGCGTATCAGGAACACGCCAAATAGCTTCGATGGTGACGGCCTCACCGATGTCGCGATCTATCGGCCCTCAGTTGGGCAATGGTGGTTCCTGAGAAGCTCTGACGGAAGCGTTTTTGCTGCTGAATTCGGCACATCAACTGACCGAATAACACCGGGAGACTGGACCGGAGACGGAGTTGCTGATATGGCGTTGTGGCGTCCTTCGACCGGTGAATGGTTCGTGGTTCGCTCAGAAGATTTTTCATTCTTTGCGTTCCCATTTGGTTCGAACGGTGACATCCCAACACCGGCCGATTATGACGGTGACGGCATATTCGATCCGACCGTGTTTCGCCCATCCGCCGCTCTTTGGTTTGTTCTGCGTTCAAGCGACGGCAACGTTGAGATTTCGCAATTCGGAAGTTCAGGAGACAAGCCGGTCGTCGCAGATTACGACGGTGATGGACGGGACGACATCGCCATTTTTCGTCCTGGTCCTGGAGAATGGTGGTACCGACGAAGCTCGGACAATACAGTAACTGCACTTCAGTTCGGGCTCTCAACGGACCTACCTGTGCAGGGCGACTATACCGGCGACGGAAAGGCGGACATTGCTCTCTGGCGGCCTTCGATAGGTTTCTGGTATGTCCTTAGATCTGAAGATAACTCTTTCTTTGGCTTCCCATGGGGCTCGAACGGCGACATCCCGGCACCGGCAGACTATGACGGGGACGGAAGGTTTGACCCGGCCGTTTTTCGCCCAGCGACCACGACCTGGTTTATCGATCGAACAACTGCAGGAACATCGATATTCAATTTCGGTTCAACGGGTGACAAGCCAGTACCGAGTGCTTATATTCCGATGCCTTGAACAAGATCGATGCTCACGGCTATCTGGGGTGTAATACTGTCAGCGGTTTTTAATCGTCCGTTTGCATCTGCCTCATCAGGTTTAAGGCATATTGCTCGCTACAATACCATAACCAACACCTGGACGGCGTTAGGCAACAACGGATTGAATGATTTCGCCAGAGGATTCGTTTTTCTGGTAATTAATTGAACTTATCACGGCGGCTTTTTCCAAACAGGCGATCCGCGTTCGATCGAGATCGCTCGCAACGTAACGGGAAGCGCCAGGTCAGACAACCAGGTATTTATAGCCGGCAATTTTCTGCTTGCCAACGGAACCGCAAATAAAAATTTTGCGATGTTGTATATGTAGGTGTGGAAAGAGAATGCGGCAACAACCGATTGGCACACCAGCTCGAATTGGGAAACAGAAGCGTTCCTGCTGTCAACTCGAAGGCTGTGATTCCTATAGATTCGGGCAATGTTCAGATGAATTCGGGGGATGTAGTTTTGAATGATCTGATACTGAACGGCGGAACCCGACCATCGGCGCAGGTAGCACGCTGACCATCACAAATTGCCTGCAGAAAGGAATTATGGGCGTGGATGAATCGAGTTTTATTCAATCGACTCTTGTTCGCTGTGTCGCTCCGAATGAGACCTTTAACTTTGAGGTCGGCACGCCAAACGGCTATTCGCCCGTTGCGATAAAAGGCGTCTCCGGCGAGGGAAATGTCTTGATAAAAGCCAGCTAGGGCGCGTATTCAGAACCGGCGAAAGGCTTGCCCGAAAACCGTGCGGGGCGTTGGTGGCAGATCGAAAATCCCGGCGGCGGGGTTACCTTAGCAGATCTCTATTTCGGCTACCAAGATTCGGACTATATCGGCGTTGAGCCAAACTTCTCGGCATATAGAATTTCCTCCGGTACTGCGGAACTCTTAAAAAGCTCAAGAAGTAAATCTGCAAATTTTGTTGAGGTCTTAAATGTTACAAACTTCTCGAACTGGACGCTTGCGGACGTGGCAGCACCTGTAACGAGCGTTTCTGTCGGCGGCCGGATCACAACAGCCGACGGGCAAGCCATTCGAAATGTAGGTGTAACCATCACTGATATATCTGGGGTCGCCCCGACCGTTCGCACGAACACATTCGGCTATTACCGGTTTGACGGGGTTCGGGTTGGCGTATCGTATGATTTCACGGTAAGCAACAACCGCTACGTGTTCGACCCGTCGTCTAGCACTGTCTTTGTAACAGACGAGATCGCACATCTTGATGGGATCGGAGAGGAATTTGAATTCAAGTGAACTGCCGGATGTGGGCGTTGCTTGCCGTATGCTGATCCCGTCGTATCCTGTTCGTGCCAGGGGAGTTTACCATAACCCCTTCGTTCAAGACCGAGCCAAGTGTTTAACTCTTTTGGCGGGTGATTCATCCCTTTGGCATTCTGGTAGTGCTCACCTTTGGTAGTGGCTTGCTCTCTACTGTCTTTCTAAATGACACGATTGCGATTGTATTCACACCTTTGACCTTAACGTTGGCTCAAACCTTGGGTGTAAATCCGATTCCTTATTTGCTAGCTTTGGCCGCTGCGACCAATATAGGCTCCGTGGCCACCATTAACGGTAATCCTCAAAATATTTTAATTGGTTCATTCTCGAATATCTCCTATCTCAGTTTCACTCAAGCGTTAGCTCCTGTGGCCCTGATTAGTTTAGTTGTACAGCTGATATTATTGTGGCTGCTGTATCCAGAGATTCGTTCTCTCAAACCTCGTGAGAGCTGTCCCCTAATTCGTCCCCGAATCTATAAACCTCTGTTCATTAAATCGATTGTAATTACCGTTGCGCTGCTGATCGCTTTTGTAGTTGGTGTACCCTTGGCAGAAGCTGCATTTGTAGCAGCAGCATTGTTATTGATTACCCGCAGACTTAAACCACAGCGCATTTTGCGGCGAGTTGAGTGGGATTTGCTAGTGATGTTTTCGGGGCTATTCATCTTGACCCGCTGCACTCAGGAGTTAAATCTACTGCAATGGTTTAGCGGCTGGACTAATTCCTCTTTTGGTTTGGTCACAGTGACAACGGTTTTGTCCAATCTGATCTCGAATGTGCCGGCAGTGCTGCTGCTAAAGCCGTTGATCCAACCCGATGATGCCCAATCCTGGCTGCTGCTAGCGATGAGTTCTACCCTGGCGGGCAACCTCACTCTATTTGGCGCGGTGGCAAATTTGATTATGGCAGAAGCTGCAGGAGCAATGGGATACCGTCTTTCGTTCGCTGATCACCTTCGATTCGGCTTACCCTTAACGTTGATTACAATCGGGATTGGCTATGGTTGGATTGTTGGGTTGTTCTAGGCTATGCGATAGTGATATTGAGGAGTATTTCAAATTTTACAGGGAAGTTCTTCTATCGATAAAGCCAATATAACTTCAAGCTATACTGAGAACTAAAGTTAGGGAATTGGAGGCAGCAAGTACAATGGTTCAAAAAATAGCTCTCTTCAATCACAAAGGTGGAGTCAGTAAAACCACTACCACATTTAACCTGGGTTGGATGCTGGCCTCAAAAGGGAAAAGGATGATTCTCGTAGATGCTGACCCTCAATGTAACCTGACTGGTGTGGCTTTGGGAGAAGAAACAGAGAATGATGAAGACAGAATAGCAGCAATTTACAACACCCATTCAAATATTAAATCAGGTCTGGCACCAGCTTTTGAGTCCCAACCAAGAGCGATTGAGGCAGTAGACTGTATTCCGCTAGAAGGCCAAGAGCGACTATTTCTCCTGCCTGGTCACGTTGGTTTTGCAGAATATGAGGTCACGCTAGGCATTGCCCAGGAGTTGAGTGGTTCAATTCAGGCTCTCAAAAATTTACCAGGCTCTATTACGGATTTGTTAGAAAAAACGGCCCAAAAGTTTGATGCAGATTATATTCTGATTGATATGAGTCCTAGCTTAGGAGCAATCAATCAAAATATCTTGATGACTAGTGATTTTTTCATTGTTCCTACTACTGCTGATTTCTTTTCGGTAATGGCAATTGACTCCTTGGCTAAAGTTTTACCGAAATGGCATGCCTGGGCAAAGATGGCTAGTTCACTTCAGATTCTTAGAGAGGCTGCGTATCCATTCCCCGATATTACATTGCGCTTCCTAGGAATTATCGTGCAAAACTTTCGGATTATTCGTGGCAAGGAAACTGCTGCTTTTGAGACCTGGATTGAAAAAATTAAGCAAGATGTTTCCTCTAAACTGGTTCCAGTTTTACGTCAGAACGATATGCTGCTGCCTGAGCGGCTCTATGCCGAACAAGGCATTGATAGCAATTTCTGTCTAACGAAAATTTCCAACTTCAATAGCCTCATTGCCCTCTCCCAAAAGCATCAAACTCCCATTTATGCTCTCACTGCTGAGCAATTAGGGCAAACAGGAGTAGTGCTCCAGAAGAACCAGGCAAAGCAAGCTGAGTTTCATCAAACATTTTCAGACTTAGCAGATAAGATTATTGGGTTAACGTCTGCTACCTATGCTGTCAGCGCTTGATCAATTCCGAATCAGCATTGCTCGTGTACGAGATCTGATTTCTATTCATAACTCTGTTAAGGCTCAGTCTACTTCTGCCTTGGATTTATCAGACATTTTGAAGCTGCTCTAGTATTGGCTGTGAGTGCTTTAGATTACTATGTTCATGAGGTTGTAACCCTAGGAATGCTGGAGATCTATAGAGGGCAGCGCTCTGAACCTAATCCTCCACCCAATAGTGCTCAATCCGCATTCTCTCGATTTCAAGTTTCATTGGGAGGCGCGAGACAAGACAGATTGACAGCAATGAATATTGCTACTTGGCTAGAAAATGAGATTCAACAAAGTCAAGGTTTCTCGTTCTTGCAGCAGTCTCACACAGTCTCGGCTTTGCTCCCGGTTATAGCAAGTGGTGTTTTGAACAGGCTTAACAATACCTCTTGGTTGGAAGATGAGATCCGAGAACGCCTTGGATATCAGAGCTTTCAACAGCCTGACAAAATCGCTGATGCTATTAGGCTGATTTCAGATAAGAAACTGTGGGATGCAGTTGCTACGAGATTAGGTAAATCTGCGAAAGATGTGAAGCAACAACTTAGTGCAATAGTTGACCGGAGGAACAAAATTGCTCATGAAGCTGATATAGATCCTACATTTGGTATCGGCAGCCGTTGGTACATTGATGAAGCCTTAGTAAGCGATGCAGTTGACTTTATTGAGCAGGTTGTCGAAAGCATTCACGATACCCTTTAAGCAATCGGTAAATAATATGGGGGGAGAGTGATAGAGTCGAACCATGTTCCCTCTATCACTCTCCCTCTCCATCAATTTAACGAACCACATTCAGCTCCAAACGCTCTGGCTGTTCTGGCTGCTCGGATCGCAAAATGTTGCTCAGAATTGACTCTGGCCGCTGCTGGTGTTTCCAGGCAAAGGCATGCCGGAAGGCGGCCTCCTGACACGCCTGTAGCTCTCGGAACCCGATGATGTCGTGGGTTAGCAGCGTCTCATACTCGAACGGCAAGCGGACATTGTGCAAGCCGGCGTTGTCGGTACAGATGGCGATGTCTACTCCAGCTTCAAAACAGCGATCGAACACCACTTTAAGCTGATGCAGATTTTGCAGCGTGCCGGTTTTGAGATAGGTAGTCGGGCAAACTTCCAAACATTGGCCCTGCTTCGCTACCTGCGGTAACAGTTCGGGGTGCTTTAACGGAATTTGAATCCCGTGACCGATGCGCATCAGGTAGGGCAGCAGTTCGGGATGGCAGCCATCCGGTGTTTCATACAAATGGCCGGTAGTGTTGATACCGAGCGAGCGAGCATAGCTGTACAGTTCGATGTATTCATCCATCCGCGCCCCATAGTGATTGTCGCCTCCAGCTAGATCAATGCCGCAGACATACTGGGGCATTTGGGCAGCCAGATCGACAATGGCCCGATTCACCTCATAAGGCAGGCGTGTATGCATACAGAGAATTTGGCTGGTTACAATCGGGTATTCCCCCACATGACTGGCCTTACCCACCACTTCCACAATGCTCTGCATCAGTTCGATGCGCTCGGACTGGCTCAGATGCTCTGGGGTGCGCAGATAGGGTGTATAGCGCAATTCCAGATAGGCCAAATTCTCAAACACATAAGCGCCCCGCATCAGCCGGAAAATAAAATAGGGCAGCGTTTCGGTGGTCTGCACTTTTTCGACGAGCGTGTGCAGTTCCAGATATTCATCCAGCGTGTTGCGCGGACGGGTATAGAACAGCAGGGCCGCGGCAGCCGCCAAGCCAGTTACCCCAATGGCCGCTGGAGCAGCTCGTTTGGCAATGGGTTCCTGCGAAACGACATAGCGTCTAGACAGCGGCTCTAACTTGGGAGCAAGGTCAGGTAAGGTTTGGGCATCAGCAACCATCTGGTCGATCGCTTCTACCAAGTCAAAGAACTGCACAGTGGTTAGATCGATTGCTTGAACCTCTGCTGGCTCTGCTTCTGGCTGCACGGTGAGACGGTGCAGATTATCGCCTACCTGCTCAATCTGCACCAATCCGGTCTGCTGGCGGCGATCGCGGTGGATCAGGTGGCGAATGCCGCTCAGATAGCCTTGGGCATAGTCACTCACCGCTAGCACCAAGCTGTCTAAAAACGCTCGTCCTCCGGTCAGGGGCATTTTCTGCCCAGCCAAATGACATTCCACGTTCGTCACCATCGACAGCAGCGGGCGTCCGCTTGTGGTCGTAGCCGTCTCGCTGCTCAACCCCTGCAAAACCAGCTTGCAGTTTGGCAGGCTGTACTGGCGCTGTATCGTCATTCCACTTCTCCATCAAACAAACTGCTCCAGAGCCGCTGCACACCCGCTGTGCCAGTACAAAACAAAAGCTGACTCAGCAGTTCTAACGCTAACTCGTTCAATTTTTCATCACTGCTGTAAGCAATCACACCGGCTCGTTTGGGATTCATTCTGGCCCGAAAGTGAGCACGGAACCGCTCCAGGTAATTGGATAGCCGCAGGTGATGATCAGGAGAAAGCTGCTTTTCCAGTAACTGGTCGTAAACCATTAGCAATTGACGAATCAGCACCGTCAGCCGTCTGGCCCGATGACAGATGATCACAACCAGCGCCTTGGCTTCTTTAAAGCTGAGCGGACGCCGCTGATTATTACGCCGCAGGGAATTGGTGGCCCGGATCCGCCAGAGCGTGACTCGATTATCGATAATATCTTGCAGCCCCAACTCTTTGACATCTGAGAGAAATGCCTCGGAACCTCCCAACTCCAAAGCTTCGATGGCCAGCAGTAAAAAGTCGATTTGCTGACGAGTGCGGCGCGGACAGACGCCTTCTGACACTTTTGGATCGGGAAGGGTATCGAGCAAAATAGACACAGACTGAGTGGGCGGATGACTTACTTGCATGTCCCTCACAGGAAAAATCAGCAGCATTCTATCAAACTAACGGCCTGTTGCGAGTGAAGCGCAAGGGGGGGATCAGCCTGACCAGTCTCACATCCTAGCACTTCTCCGCCAAAACAAGCTGTGAGCGCCTGTTGCCGGTTTAGTATGCCCGCTTCTAGGCTAGCAAACTCATGCGTTGGTGCCTTTATGCTGCTTTGGAGGAGTCAGGAGTCAGGAGTCAGGAGTCAAAAACTATTCTGGCTTCTGAATTCTGCATTCTGTCTCCTGATTAAGAGATATTCACGCTTCTACCTTGACGCCGCGCCAGAAAGCTACATAGCCTTCAATCTTTTTAGCTGCATCTTTAGTCTGGGGATAGTACCAAGCCGCGTCTTGATTGACTTGGCCGTCTACCTCAATCGTGTAGTAGCTGGCAATCCCCTTCCAAGGACAGGTGGTGTGCGTGTCGCTGGGTTTGAAATATTCAGCGTGAATTGCATCAGGTGGAAAATAATAGTTACCCTCCACGATTTCGCAGCGGTCGCTTTCGGCCAATACGGCCCCATTCCAAACAGCTCTGGGCATGATGGTCTCCCTTACAGATATGACTTCATGAACATTACAAAGCTAAAACCATAATCTTTACAAAAGCTGATTTGTAAAAACACAGTTGAAACCAGGCAAATCAAACCAGACTCAGCAGGACAGATCATTTTCTGTCTCTAACCACTGATATTTTAAGCATCGACAGGCAAGGCTAAAAATAAAGAGAATTTATGCTTTTGGGGCGCTTCGATGTTAATTTTGCAGTAGTAGCTCAATCAGGAGCCTTGGGCAGCAGCCATTGTCACTTGCCTTCATCGCCTGTATCGTTCATACCGCATCGGACGGTTAACTGGACAAACGATTGCTAGACAAACGGTTGCCAGCGGTTGCCAGACAAACGGTTACTGGACGAACAGTAACTAGAGGAACTTTGATTTAACGATCAGCGGTTATCATTTCAAGCTTTATCATTCAGGCATTTCAAACAAAGCATTCAGGACATATCCTATGACTCTCACACGCGATCAGGCTTCTGGCACAACTCGACCCGATAGCAGAACCTATAGCCAGATTCAAGCCCTACCAGAAATTTGGGGAATCGTGGCCCAGCGTCCGGAGGTGGCTAATTTGGTGGCGCTATACGACCCCCACAGTCAGCCAGCGGTAAAGATCACCTTTGCCCAGCTCTATGAAACTATTCGCCAGTTTGCTGCGGGGTTACAGGCGCTGGGAGTCCAGCCAGGAGAGCATATCGCCCAGTTTTCGGACAACAGCCCCCGTTGGCTAATTGCCGATCAGGGAATTATGACCATTGGTGCGATCAACGCCGTGCGCGGCTCTCAGGCTGATCGAGAAGAGTTGCAGTTCATCCTGGAGCACAGTGACAGTATCGGTTTAGTGATTCAAGACCTAGAGACCCTGAACAAAGTGCGCGAGTATTTGCCGCCGCTGCCAATTCGGTTTGTGATTCTACTCACCGACGAAACGCCCCCGGATCTAGGCGAAATCACTACCTTCAACTTTAGCCAATTGCTCGATCTGGGAGCCAATCACCCACTTCAGCCCGTGCGCCCCAGCCGCGACAGTTTGGCAACCCTGATGTATACGTCGGGTACGTCGGGTCAACCCAAGGGGGTAATGCTAAGCCACCACAACCTGATCTCGCAAATTCTGGGTGCCTATGAAGTGGCCCAACCCCAACCCGGAGAGCGGGTTCTCAGTATTTTGCCGATCTGGCACTGCTACGAGCGCACCTTCGAATATTTTGTGCTGGCCTTTGGCTGCACTCAGGCTTATACCAACATCCGCTTTGTCAAAAAAGATATTAAAGACTTTAAGCCTCACTATATGGTAGGCGTGCCGCGCCTCTGGGAGTCGATTTATGACGGCATTCAAAAACAGCTCCGCGAACAGCCTGCCAGCAAACAGCGGTTGGCCCACTTTTTCCTAACTCAGAGCGACCGCTATATCAAAGCCCGACGCATTGTTCAGGGGCTGAGCTTAGAGAATCTACATCCATCTCTAGCAGAACGAGTTGTGGCTGCCTTGCAGTCGCTGGTGTTAGCTCCGCTGCATTGGGTCGGCGATCGGTTGGTTTACCGGAAGATTCGAGCCGGCGTGGGAGGTGCAGTTAAATTTCTGGTCAGCGGCGGTGGTTCGATTGCCGAACATCTAGAAGATTTCTTTGAAGTCGTAGGCATCACTATTTTGGGCGGCTATGGCTTAACCGAAACCTCACCAATTACCCATGTTCGTCGTCCTTGGCGCAACATTCGTGGTGCAGATGGACAACCCCTGCGCAATACCGAAACCCAAATTGTCGATCCAGAAACCCGCAGACCCCTACCACCCGAAAGGCAGGGTTTAGTAATGATTCGAGGCGATCAGGTAATGCTAGGCTACTACAAAAATCCGGAAGCCACGAAAAAAGCAATTAGTCCAGAAGGTTGGTTTGATACTGGCGATCTGGGCTGGGTATCGAACCAGGACGATCTGGTGATTACGGGTCGGGCCAAAGATACGATTGTGCTGACAAACGGTGAAAACATTGAACCCCAGCCGATCGAAGATGCCTGTTTACGCAGCCCCTACGTTGATCAGATCATGCTGGTCGGTCAAGATCAGAAAGTACTGGGAGCGCTGATTGTGCCGAACCTGGAAAGGTTAGAGAAATGCTTCGGGACCGGAAAATCTTATCGTTGCGATATACTCACCTCATGTTGATAATTCGCGCATTGCCGGATTCGCAAAGTTCGTGGTGGAAGCAGCATTGAATGGTGATGCTGTCGCGATTGATATAATCAAAGCCGCCGGATCTGAGCTTGGACTTGCAGCATTTGCTGTGATCAAAAAACTTGGCCTTAAGCGTAAAGAAGTGCCGATCGGCTGTGTTGGTAGCGTGTTCAAAGCCGGCGAACTGCTGACAAAACCAATGATTGACACTATACATACCATCGCCCCAAAAGCTTTTCTAACTGAACCGCTGATGCCGCCTGCACAGGCCGCTGCGATGATGGCATTGAGAAATGGAAACTTTGGAACGAATTGTAAAGGTCAGATCCGGCAGGCATAGCCTTGGATGCGTGTCATATATGCTTCCGATAACAGAACAAGAGAATCCAAACACCGCACGCATCGACGAAGTTTCGACGCTAGAAGCTCTTCGTTTGATCAACAATGAAGACAAATCCGTTGCTGAGGCGGTCCAACAAGTGCTGCCGCAGATCGCCGAGGCGACGGACGCGATAATTGAAAGATTGAAGAACGGTGGTCGGCTTTTTTATGCCGGAACCGGCACAAGCGGAAGACTCGGGGTACTAGATGCATCTGAGATCCCGCCCACCTATGGAGTTTCGTATGACTTGGTTCAAGGCATTATCGCAGGCGGTTACGACGCACTTTATAAAGCTTCGGAGGCAAGCGAGGACAACAAGGAAGCCGGTGCGGAAGACCTAATAGCACGCGGAGTAACAGCAGCAGACAGTGTAATTGGGCTGACAGCTTCGGGCCGCACGCCGTACACAATCGGCGCCGTTCGATATGCAAAGAGCATAGGCTGCTTTACAGCTTGCATCGCTTGCGTCCCGGATTCTGAGATAACGAACACTGTTGATATTGCTATAGTTCCAGTCGTCGGACCAGAAGTAATAACCGGATCCACACGCATGAAGGCTGGGACCGCTCAGAAGATGGTGCTGAACATGATCTCGACTGTTGCTATGATCCGACTCGGCTATGTAAAAGGCAACTTAATGACGCACCTGAAACCATCGAACGAAAAACTCAGAGAACGTTCGGATCGGATAAGAAGTCGTCTTGGAAAATAATTAAGCACATCATCTGCCCAATTTAATGAACGAACTCGATGCAGAGACCTTAAACCAACGCTCGAACTTGCGACCAAATGGGGCGAAAATTTCCGCAAGCCGATCGATGACCGGATGAAGGCACGATTTTCTGATCTGACGGAAGGTGACATCACCAAGGCAGACGGTCACGCTACAGAAGCGGAAAGCAGAATTTACACGCTGACAGAAATGGAAGAACTCGGCAAGATATCAGAAAGTGATATCATACGCTTCGCGGCCGAGGAATTTCCTTGGCTGGACGGCAACCACATCGGAAGACTAAAGATTATTGGAATGTATTACGCGCGGCTATAGAACAGAATGCAAACACTCGACCTCGTGATCATATTCGGCTATCTGATCGGTATCACGGCCTTTGGCATCTGGTATGCTGGTAGGCAGGAAACGACCGAAGATTATTTTGTCGGCAATCGCGACGTGCCGTGGTGGGCCATCGCGATGTCTATAGTTGCGACCGAAACGAGTACGATCACCTTTATCTCCGTGCCGGGCATTGCATTTGCAAAGGGGGGAAACTTCCAGTTTCTCCAACTTGTCTTCGGCTATATGCTCGGTCGTGTGGTCATCTCGCTGGTCTTTATCCCGCTTTATTTCAAAGGCGAACTTCAAACGGTCTATCAACTTCTCGGCGACCGTTTTGGAGGGAAGGTAAAGATGCTCGCTTCGGGCCTCTTCGTTATCATGCGGAATATTGCGGATGGAATTCGCCTATTGCTTACAGCCATAGTACTCGCCGCAGTATACACGGCCTTCGATCCGCAGACCTCTCAGGAGGTGATCATCATCGGCTCTATTCTTATCCTCGGCATTGTTATGATCATCTTCACCTTTTATGGTGGAATGGAAGCCGTTATCTGGATCGAGGTCGTTCAACTTATCATCTACATCGGTGGTGCAATCGCCGCAGCAGTAGTACTAGTCCAAAACATTGATGGAGGGATCAGCGGAGCGATCGCCGTTGGCCAGCAGTTCGATAAATTCAGCCTTTTCGACTTTACGCTCGACTTCACCAAGACCTACACATTCTGGGGCGGCGTGATCGGCGGCTGTTTCCTTACGATGTCAACACACGGCACCGACCAGTTCCTCGTGCAGCGGTATCTCTGTACCGATAAACCGCGTGCGGCGATCACTGCCTTGATGACCTCAGGTGCAGTTGTACTTGGCCAGTTCATCGGATTTCTGTTCATAGGCGTACTACTCTTTGCGTTCTATGCCCCATATAACATCACGGGTTACGATGCCGCGACCGGTGCATTTCCGTTCACGGGCGGCGACAAGGTCTTTCCCGATTTCATCACGCAGAAAATGCCGACCGGACTTTCCGGTTTGGTTGTTGCAGCGATCTTTGCTGCGGCCCTATCTTCTTCGCTCAATTCAATAGCCGCCACCGCGGTGAATGATATATACAAGCCCTACGCAAAGAATACATCTGAACGGCATCTAATGAAGGTCGCCGGAATACTCACGGTTATAGTCGGCATCGTACAGATATTGATTGCCGTCGGCCTGCGTAATGCAAACAACTCGGCTCTCAGCATGGCACTTTCTGTTGCCTCGCTGATAAATGGTCCGATACTCGGCGTATTCCTGGTCGGGGCATTTTTGAAAGGAGCCCGTGAGATACATGCACTTATGGGAATGCTCGCGAGCATTGCCGTAATGTTATACATATTACTAGGGACAAAGATCGCTTGGCCGTGGTATGCGCTTATTGGAAGCACTGTTACCGTCTCGGTCGCATTTATCGCAACTTTGATCATTAGAAAGAAAGATGAAATTCCTCACTAGTTTTTGCCTGCTGCTTTCATTTGTCCTGCCCCCGGTAACGCGTGCCGCCCCGCCGGACCAGTTCGCCGTTTCTCAGTTTGCCCCCTCGAAGAGGGACTGGGACTGGGCTGATAAAACGCTCAAGAAAATGACGGTTGACGAAAAGGTCGGGCAACTTGTCCACGTCGGCATCAATGCACGCTTCGCCCATCAGGAAAGCTCGTTCTTTAAGGAACTTCGACGCCACGTTATTGATAACAAGATTGGCGGTATCATATTTTTCGGTGCGCCCATATACGAAACCACGCACCTGGGCAACCGGATGCAGGAGGCCGCAAAGATTCCGCTCCTGATGTCTCTCGACGCCGAAACGGGCATCGGAATGCGTTTTCAGGACACGACGAACTTCCCTTGGGCAATGGCTGTAACGGCGACCGGCAATCCGGAATTCGCACGCCGAATGGGTGTGATCACGGGCCGTGAAGCACGAGCCATCGGCATTCAGCACGTTTATGCTCCGGTGCTTGACGTCAATAACAATGCTGCAAATCCGGTAATAAACGTCCGAAGCTTTGGTGAAGATCCGGAAGACGTTGCGAGGTTTGGCGTCGCCTTTGCCGAGGGCCTTCAATCACAAAAAGTCATAGCGACCGCAAAACATTTTCCTGGCCACGGTGATACGAACGTCGATTCACATCGCGGCCTACCGATCATTGACCTCCCGAAGTCGCGGCTTGACTCGCTCGAGCTCGTCCCGTTCAAACAAGCGATAGACGCTGGTATCGGTTCTATCATGGTCGCACACATCGCACTTCCGCAGATAGATAACGAACAGGTCAAGCCGCTAAAAGATTACCAAGGCGGCGACGCGCAAATCGACAAATTTGGAAATGAATGAACGAGTGCGCTCTGCAAGTTCGAGCGGGCTCATCGCAAACATTCTTAGTACAGGTATTTCTTCAAAATGTGTCCCTCGAAGGTAGGCCGCGAGCGTTGCGTCAAGGGCAGCGTAGGTCAATTTGTTAGCCCTAAGCGCCCTAAAAAGCGGGTCACGTCTAATGCGTTCTATCAGATCCCGTTTGCCCGCAATGATCCCGGCCTGCGGCCCGCCCAGCAGCTTATCACCGCTGAAAGTTACGACATCTGCTCCGCAGTCGATCACATTTGCAATGACGGGTTCATCTTCCAAGCCGAATCCCGAAAGGTCTATCAATGCCCCTGATCCCGCGTCCTCATAGAAAACCAAGTTGCGGGAATGAGCGAGTTCAGCAAGATCTCGTGTATGCGGTGCCATTGAAAAACCGATTATTTTGTAATTCGATGGGTGAACGCGAAGTATCGCGGCTGTTCGATCACTGATCACGCGTTCGTAATCAGTGAGTTTTGTCCGGTTGGTCGTGCCGACCTCACGAAGGATAGCTCCCGAGCGTTCAAGAATGTCCGGGATCCGGAAATCACCTCCGATCTCGACCAATTCACCCCGCGATACTATGACCTCACTGCTTTTTGCTATGACGGAAAGAACAAGATATGCCGCGGCAGCACAGTTGTTTACGATCGCCGAAGCTTCAGCTCCCGTGAGGCGACAGATAGAATCCTCAACACCGCCTCCCCGTCGCCCTCGCTGACCCGTGACGAGATCAAGTTCAACATTAGAATATGCTGAACTCTCATCCATAGCCTCTCGAGCTGCTTGGGAAAGCGGTGCTCGGCCAAGATTTGTATGAATGATCACACCGGTCGCATTTATGACTCGCTTTTGCTTCGCCAACTGCATGGTAATGAACGATCTCTCTAAAACTGTCGCGACCCGCGTGATCAATTCGGATCGAGAAGTTTTTCCTCCGCTTAGATCCATACTTCCGGCGCAGATATCGTTTCTTACTTCGCTTATCGCCTCGCGGACTAATCGTGTGAGTTGTTCCTTGCCAACCACTTCCGCTATCTTGATGGAACCTGAAAGGCTCAACATTTCGTCCACCGAAGGAAGCTCAGAAAGCATATTTTTGTCAGACGGTTTGGCTCTCATAGCAGTGCTCACATTCTATACGCATCAAGAAAAAGCTGGAAATTGTAATGGAAATCTGATTTACTTGAACAGCACATCTCTTCCGCCCCGCCGATGTGTTATTTAAGCATATGGCTTTACAGAAACGTGAAATTACAGGACGCGCAGCTTCCCGGGTTGAACAGTCAGCAACTATCGATATTGAACTTGGCCGTATAGAGGAAGCTATCCGAAGGCTAAAAATAGATTTCGATATCTACTTTAACGGAGCTGTCCCCCGTCCGCCGCTTGAGGCACGGGCGAGACTGGAATCACAGATCAAACGAATAAGTGATAACAGAATGCTCAGCTTTGCACAGAGATATCAGCTAAATTCGCTGATCGCTCGTTTTACTTCATATCGTGAACTGTGGCGCCGAACGTTAAAGGCACGCGGTGATGACCTGATATGAACTCTGAGCAGCAATTTGTCCGAAAACTGGAAAAGCGAGCCGACAGGATCGACTCGCTTTTTTTGAAAAACACGCCAGTTAACTACGCGGGAGAATTGCAACTGGCCAAATGAAAGTTAACCCGCAACCTTGACCACGTTCTCTGCCTGCGGCCCTTTCGGACCGTTGGTAACTTCAAACTCAACTTCCTGACCTTGGATAAGGGTCTTGTAGCCATCCCCGGTGATAGCAGAATAATGCACGAATATATCCTGCTCTCCCGGCTGTTCAATAAAACCGTAACCTTTTGCGTTGTTAAACCATTTGACCAGACCAACTGTTTTAGTCATACCTCGCAATTCCTCCTGGCCAACTATCAACTAGTTAGCACTACTCCTGTATTTCAAGTATTTAGTCACAGAAAATACACAACTGCCGCCATTCGGTCCGGACGGGAAAACTCGTAAGGCCGAATCATAATCCTAAGTGTGACAGATCAAGATAAAACAATCCTTAGTCCTTAAAACACAAGATTTAGCGGGTTTTTAAGTGTGTTTTTCGATTGACGAAAGAGAATTTACTCGGATTTACGGTGCGTGTCAAGAGTTTTTTTCGTGTTTTGCCCATATTTTCACCAAAAATTGACATATAACCGGCAATCGTCGATTATTGAGCCGTTCTTTGGTTCCATTACCTATGTCAAACGGATACGGCAAAGGCAAGCCGCTTTCATACAACAAATATTTAAAGGTTCGCGAGTTAATACAGCTGCAGGAAACGCTCTCTGAGCCGGCAAGCCACGACGAACTGCTTTTCATCATCATTCATCAAACGTATGAACTTTGGTTCAAGCAGTTGCTGCACGAATTGGATGCGTGTATCGGCTGGATCGACGAAGGAAGGCTGTTTCGGGCAAATCATTCGCTGCGTGCGGCGGTTTCGATAGAGAAGATACTCGTTACGCAGATACACATTCTGGAAACGATGGCACCAATAGGCTTTCTGGAATTTCGCGATAAACTCAATCCCGCGAGCGGCTTTCAATCGATGCAGTTTCGCGAGTTGGAATTTTCGTCCGGAGCAAAGGACGAGCGCATCCTCGAATCGTTCAAAGAGGACGAGTTTGCCTATGAAAGATTGAAAAAGCGCTTCATTTCGCCTTCGCTCGCTGATACTTTTTGGTCGCTGCTGCAAAGAAACGGTTTTGCAGTTGCAACAAATGAAGAACGAGTTGCCGCGATCGTCGAAATTCTCACGCACCCCGAAAAATACGCAGATATCTACAATATGCAGGACCTGCTGATCGAACACGATGAGCTGATAATATCGTGGCGTTACAATCATATTCAGATGGTGGAACGAATGCTCGGCATGAAACGCGGAACAGGCGGTTCGGACGGCGTCGGGTATCTGATGACAACGCTGAAGAAGAAGTTTTTCCCCGAACTCTGGGAAGCGCGTACGCATCTGACAATATAGGTTGCAGTTCCGAGTTTTTGATCCTTTGCATCCTTAGAACAAAATAATGCTCAATCGATTTGCTCTTGTTGTCGTTTTTGTTGGCCTTTTGTTTGCTGCAGCGTTCGGACAGAACCCCGATACTGTACGCGTTACATTCCTGCATCTGAACGACACGTATCAATTCACGCCCGTTGACGGCGGCAAACGCGGCGGGTTGGCTCGCGTGATGACGATCCGCAGGCAGACGCTGAAAGACAATCCGAACACGCTGATGACGCTCGGCGGCGACACACTATCGCCTTCGGTCGAGACGCGCACATACCGCGGCAAGCAGATGATCGACGCTTGGAACAAGGTCGGGCTGGATTACAGCGGGTTGGGAAATCACGAATTCGACATCAAGACGAATGAGCTGCTCGACCGGATAAAGGAATCGAATTTTACCTGGCTCGGGTCGAACGTGATCGACACGAAAACCGGCAAGATATTCGCCGATCTGCCGCCGTATGTGATACGCGAATTCGACGGCGTGAAGGTCGGTATATTCGGCCTTCTGCTTCCCGAGACAAAAGAGACATCGTCGATGGAGGCACATCTGAAGATAGCTGATTACTGCGAGACAGCCCGCGAAGTGATCGCAAAGATGCGTGCGGCCGGCGTGAATACCATCATCGGTTTGACGCATATGTTCATGGCGCAGGACAAACGCCTCGCACAATGCGCACCCGGCATCGACCTGATACTCGGCGGCCACGAACACACGCTGCTGCAGTCATGGGGCACTGCCCCTGCACCCCGTTTTTCGTACTTCACTAGCCTGAAAAAGGCTGTAAACGATACATGTGGAACAAATCGTTTACTTCTGCAGCTATGTATTTCTGGTAGATTTTAGAAAATGCACTATCTCGGTGAATTTCGGCAAGTAGCTTCAGAAGTAGGTTGGCAATGAATGTTCAATTTACTCATTAATAGCTAGGTAAACACTATTGCCAATAGACACGATTAACAGCGGAGAATCAAATCTAGGCAATTACAGCGATATCGGCACGAGACAACGCTGTTTTGGGTGCCAGTTCGGCAAATAGGGTTTGCTTACGCCCACCGATTCCATCTGAGTCATAGAACAAGTCGCCATCTTTGGCATCATAGATAAACTGGGACTGCTTACCCGTTGCCCGCGAGCCGAGCGTGAATTGCTTCTTGGAAAGGTTGCCAAGCTTCAACCTGCCGCCAAATCCGCGAGCTGAAACCAGAATCTGATCATCTTGAGTCGCTTTGAAATCAGCAATTCGATCTACACCTTTGCCGAGGGTATTGAAGACAAACTGATCCGCATCCAGACCGCCCCGCAGCGTATCTCTGCCTTCACCACCCGCCAGCCTGTCATTTCCCAAACCACCGATGAGGCTATCATTGTCGGTATCTCCGAATAGCCGATCATCTCCCAGATCGCCGACCAGTAGATCTGCGCCAGTTTTGCCATGCAGTTCATCGTTACCGTCACCGCCAGAGAGCTGATTTTTGGCGTTGTTTCCTTGAATTAAATTGTCAAAACCATTTCCGGTACCGTTGATGGCTTCATTTCCATCCAAATCTAAATTCTCCAGATTCTCGCTCAATGTATAGCTGGCAGAAGCCGTTACAGTATCTTTCCCGCCATTTACGACTTCAATAATCGTATCGGCATTGCTGTCTACGACATATAAATCATCACCATCGCCGCCGGACATTGCATCGTTACCAAGAGCACCATTGATTGTATCATTGCCCCTACCGCCAATAAGCGTATCATCGCCATTATTACCAAGCAATTCATCATTGCCATCAAAGCCAGCCATATAGTCGTTGCCAACCGTTCCAGCTAATCGGTCGCCCTGACTCGTTGGCAAAATTCCACCTGTTGCTTTAGTGGTCAAAATTCCTTCGCCCAATCCGTACATATCAATGCGGCGATATACACCATTCGTTTGCTCGTCTTTTACCTCCGCACCTGTTGTTTTCATCAAATCGGTCAATTCCTGCACCGTCAGCTTGCGGTTCATCTCCCGCACAGCCAACTCTTGAGCCAAGGCAACAACGCCAGTGATTTGAGGCGCGGCAAAGCTGGTACCATTGGTAGATTTTGTTCCACCACCATAGGTGCCAACTGTAATATCTTGTCCGGGAGCAAGAATATCGGTCAGGATTGGATGACGTTGAGAGATATTGGTAAGTTGATCGTTTCTATCTACTGCTCCGACACTAATAGTGTAGGGAGCTGCTGCGTTATTCATTACACCTGGCTGACCTTGGAAGTCTTGAAAACCGTTCCCAGATGCAGCAATCACAGGAATATTTAGCGCAGCCAGTTGTTCAATTTGTTGAGCATATTCAAGACTACTATCCTCTTGACTGAGATTACCACCACCAAATGACATGTTTACAGCAGTGATATTTAACTGAGCAGCATTCTTGACAACCCATTCTAAAGCCTGTTTAACATCTTCACCCAGTGCATTGTCCCCATTATCGGGAAAAACTTTTAGATGGATGATATTAGTTCCTGGTGCAGTAGTAGCCACAACACCAGAAACAGCAGTTCCATGATCGATGAACTCGTGAGAAATTGGATGTCCAACTCCGGGAGAAATATCCTCATTTCCAGAAAAATCACCCGAAAATTTTTCAGGATCTTCGGGATTTTTAGGTTCGCTGGGGTCATTGGGGTACTTGAACCGATCAGCAACTCCATCTCCGTTATTATCGGGTCCGAAGAAGGGATGCTTTAAATTAATTCCATCATCAATTACAACGATGGTTGAATTTTTACCATCAATTCCAGAAAACAAGCTGCTGGTGCGAAACTTATCGAGGTTGACCTGAGAAATTGAGGGAGTGGTAGACATGATTACATCCTTTTGGTAGATAAGTGGACTTTTGTTTGCCTTAGCTTTGACAAGCTGAGCCAATTTTTTACTCTATCGAGACATAGTTCTGAGATTTTTGAGAGTATGCAAATGTGAGGACTGCTGATATTCGATCTACAATTCACTACACCGAAGCCTGCTGCTTTTGATACAGCGCCCAATAGACACCCTTGCGTTCTAACAACTCGTCATGGCGTCCCTGTTCCACAATCACACCCTTCTCCAACACCAGAATCAAATCCGCCTGTCGCAATGGAGCAAAGCGATGCGCAATCATTAGCACCGTACGGTTACGGGTGACTTGGCGCAAATGGTGCAGCACTTTCTGTTCGGTTTCGGCATCGAGGGCAGAAGTTGCTTCGTCGAGAATCAAAATCGGCGCATCGGAGAGAAACAAGCGTGAAAGCGCCAACCGCTGTCGTTGTCCGCCGGATAAGCCCGTACCGCGTTCGCCAATGTGGGTTTGATAGCCTTTGGGCAGTTCGCTAATGAAGTCGTGGGCTGCCGCTAGACGAGCCGCTTGCATCACTTGCTCTAGCGTAATTTCGGAATTGCTGAAGATGATGTTGTCGAATACAGTCCCGTCAAACAGAAAGTCATCTTGCAGCACAATGCCCATTTGCTGACGTAGGGAAGTCAGATTCGCGCCTTTGATATCGAAACCATCGAGCAGAATCCGCCCTTTTTCCGGTTGGTAGAGCCGTTGCAGCAGCTTCGACAGCGTACTTTTGCCAGAACCACTGCGGCCAACAATGCCGACAAACATACCGGGTTGAATCGTGAAAGACACGCCTTTGAGAGCGGGTTCAGGATTGGTGGGATAGCTGAATACGACCTGATCGAATGTGATTTGCCCTTTAGAGGGTTGAAGTACGAGTCCGGTTTCCGGTTCGGCTTCGGGATCGGTGTTGAGAATATCGCCAATCCGATCCACCGACAGCAACACCTGCTGGAAGTTTTGCCAGAGTTGCGCCAACCGCAGCAGCGGCCCAATCGCTCGTCCCGACAGCATCTGAAAGGCGACGAGTTGCCCAACTGTGAGATGTTGTTGGATTACTAGCGTGGCACCGAACCAGAGGACCAGCAGTTCGGAAAGATTGGTGAGCAGATCGCTTAAATGACTGTTGATGTTAGAGAGGGTAGAAGTGCGAAAGCTTTTGTTGACATAGCGGGCAAATAACCCTTCCCAACGTTCGCGGGCAGGCAGTTCAGCCGTGTGGGCTTTTAACGCATGGATGCCGCTGATTGCCTCCACCAGAAACGCCTGCGAATCGGCTCGACGATTAAACGATTCGTTTAACCATTCGCGTAATATAGGTGTACCAAACCAAATTAAGGCAACAAAGAACGGTAAAATGATTAGACTTACGCCGGTTAGCTTAATGCTATAGAACGCCATTAGCGCGATATAGACAACGACGAAGATACCATCTAAGACAACCGTTAAAGCTGTGCCGGTGAGAAACTGACGAATATTCTCTAATTCTTGCACACGGGCAATCGTGTCTCCCACACGACGGGATTCAAAGTAAGCCAGCGGCAGTTGCAGCAAATGGCGAAACATCTGGGCCGTCAGACTTAAGTCTAGTCTGCGAGCCGTATGGGTGAAGGTGAACAACCGCAACATGCCCAGACCGGCCTCAAAGAACGAGACAAACAGGCGCGTAGTAAAACGAATGCCCAATTGAAGCCACCAATCCTGCTCCACTGCTAGCATAGCGGTCCGCCAAGGCGGCATTTTCAACAGCAACGGCATAGTTGTGAAACAGGTAGTTGAGAATTGCGCGGGCTGTGTACACTCCAAACAGGGACTGATGGTTTTGTGCAGCTTGCAGCCTGGGCAGCATCACGGTTTCATCAAAGCTTTCGCCAATTAAACGACAGGGGTTCCTACTCTCGCCTTGAAGGTTTAGCGTCACCTGTCGCCAAAATCGGGCGTAATAAATTTGAAATTCTTGCTTTAGCTTCAGCAGTAAATTGACATATTGCAACTGAATCGAGTTCAACTGGTCCAGCGGCTCACCGCTAAAAAACAGATGGTTGCAGTAATTCATCGCAGCATAGCTGACATATTCAATATCACCTGCTTCCAAGCCAAGGTGAATCGCTTCTACCAGCGGAGCAAACGTTTCACGAATGTGCTCTTTTTGGTGTCGAATAAAGCACTCAAAAATTTGTACAATACTGCATTCTAATTCCTTGGCATCGAACTGCTCTGCGAGTTTTAGCGCAATTTGACCCGCAGCATAGGCTCGCTCTGGTGCATTGATAGTGCTACAAAACCAGCCATAGGCAATATAGGCAAAAGGCGCTAAGGCAGAATGACCATACTCAATGCACATCTGTAGCTGCATTAAAACAATCCAACGAAAGATTTCAGCTTGGGTTTGATAGGCAGTAGTAGTCACCGTATTCAAAACTCGCAGAGCTGCCAGCTTGACTGGATCAGTCATTAGAGGAATTTGGTCTAGTTCAGCTAGCTGCGGCAATCGAATTGAGAAATGATTTTGCTCTAATTGACTAACAATCGGTAGACCCAGCATCGACAGGGCTTCCATACCAGTATCGATTGCTTTCATCATTTCCAACTGAGCCATATAAAGCTGTATTTTTAGCTCATAGGCTTTAACCTTATCTAAGTTAGTAATCGAATATTGCTCAATTCCGTTCACTAGTTGTTCCGAGCGAGCATAATCAGTATTGAGATAGGCCACTTCAGCGGCTTCAGCATACAACGCCAGCGTTAGCTCATAGTCGCTTTGCCAACTATCTTGAGCTAGCAGCATAATACCTTGTTCCAGGTAGCTAAAAGCCGGCTCGTAGGCAGCAGCGGACTTAGCTTTTTGACCCGCGATCAGATTCAGTCGGGCCAGTTTTGTTTTTTCGGTTTGCTCAACCAGCAGCTCAGCTCCCTTGTTCAGAGAATTGACAATCTCGAAAATGGCCGCTTCTAGATCGGTGGGGGCAGTAGTTTGCAACAGCAGTTGCCCCACCCGTAAATGGGTAGCTGACCTGTGCGATTCGGGAATCAGGGAATAGGCCGCCTGCTGCACCCGGTCATGCAAAAACCGATAGGCGACACTGGTATCATCAAATCCAAAAGCGGCCAATTCACTGTCGGCAAACAACAGCGGAATTTTGTAGGTATTGTCGAAGGGTAAAATAAACCCATTCTCTAGAGCTGGCTGTAGCGTTTTTGCTAGCGATAACAGATTCATTTCACTCACTGTCGCTAGCCCCTGAATTGTGAAACGGTCGCCGACACAGGCTGCTAATTTAAGAACTGTCTGGGTCGGGGGCGGCAGTTTCTCGATATTGCTAGCCACCAATTCCACCACACTTTTATCGGCAATGTCGGTAGTTTGAATTGTTTGCAGATCCCACTGCCAGCGACCTTGAGCAAAATCAAACCTGATCAGCTCTTCCTGATAAAGCGTCCTTAAAAGCTGCTTGAGGAAAAAAGGATTACCTTGGGTTTTACTGAACAGTAGTTCCGCGAGTGGTTGATAGGCATTACTTAGAGAACTGCTTTGAAAACCAGCTTGTGAACTATCTTGAGAATCGCCTAAGGTATCTGCTAGTAACTGCTGTACATGGTTGAGGGCTAGGGGACGAATCACAATCTGGTTGACCACAGCTCCCGCCTGCTGAATTTCGGTCACGGTTTTGATCAACGGATGGACTGAATCCACTTCGTTGTCCCGGTAGGCTCCAATCAGCAGCAAATAACAACTATCTGGATGGGTCATCAGCAATTGGATCAACTTGAGCGAAGCTGAATCTGCCCACTGCAAATCATCCAGAAACAGCACCAGCGGGTGATCCGGCTGAGTGAACACCTGAATAAACGACAGAAACACCCGATTCAAGCGGTTCTGAGCTTCGGTCGCGCCTAGTTCAGGGACGGCAGGCTGGGGACCAATAATCAACTCCACTTCGGGAATCATGTCTATAATCACCTGCCCATTCGCTCCCAGAGCGGCTAGCAGCTTTTCTCGCCAACTCTGCAACCGAGCCGTACTCTCAGTCATGAGTTGCTGGATCAAGGATTGGAACGCTTGAATAAGAGAAGCATAGGGAATATTGCGTTTAAACTGATCGAACTTTCCAGAGATAAAATAGCCGCGATTCTGAGTAATCGGTTTATGAATCTCATTGACTAATGAAGATTTACCAATACCAGAATAACCAGTAATCAGCATCAGTTCAGATTGGGGAAAAGAAATAGAACTTGCCACCATCTGATTTCTAGAAGGTTGATTCGCTTTAGCTGCATGTCCCACAACCCGGTCAAACGCAGCCAATAACACGGCCACCTCGGCTTCGCGTCCGTAGAGCTTTTGCGGAATTAGAAATTGCGCCCGGCGGTCACGGGCACCTGGCACAAAGCAGGGAAGAGTATGGCTGGTTTTGAGATGACTAAGGCAACATTCTAGATCGGCTTTAAGTCCGGTAGCACTCTGGTAGCGATCTTCCGCATTTTTCGCCATCAGCTTGCTGATCACTTCTGCAAGCACCGCCGGAATGGCTGGATTCAAAACCTGGATCGAGACAGGCTGTCTGGCAATGTGACAATGCACTAGCTCCAGCGGATCATCCCCACTGAACGGCAGCTGGCCGGTCAGCATTTGATAGAAAGTGATGCCCAAGGAATAGAAATCACTGCGGTGATCCACAGAACGATTCATCCGCCCCGTTTGTTCCGGCGACATGTAGGCCAGGGTGCCTTCTAGTTGATCCGGATGCTTCAACTGAGGCAACTCTTTTCTGAGATGGGAGGCAATACTAAAATCGGTGAGTTTGATTTGTCCAGTGGTTGGATTAAAGATGATATTGGCCGGTTTGATATCCTTGTGGATAATCGCATGCTGATGCAATACCTCTAATGCTTGCGCCAATTGCACCGCCATCTCAAGCCATCGGATCAGAGCTGGTTGATCCACGGGTTGACCCGGTTGCTCTGCCAGCCAATGGTTCAACGAACGCCCACCAAAGTCCTCCAGCACCAAAACCATGCGATGCTGATGGGTTTCCAAACCGTAGGTTTTGACAATTTCTTCTAGGTCAAGGGATGCAGTAATTTGGTACTCATGCCTGAGGCGCGTCAACTGAGACAGGCTGGGATAGTCCGCTTTCAGCGTCTTTAAAATTACAGGCTGATGATGGGATTGAGACCAACCCCGATAGAGAATCGTCTCTGTTCCAACATGAACAACTTCGGTCAGGTGATAGCCTGGCAACAAGCAAGTATCCAGCATGACAACTCTTCCCCAAATTCCCTTCCCTATAGCATGCCCAAGCTAGGGCAGAGCCTCGCAAGTTTAACGCCTTGTCGCCAGGTTAATCAAGTCCAACCAGAGGAATAAGTTTGCTTATCTTGCCAATTCACAAAGAATTATTGGATTAAAGCTGATGTTGTTTAGCCATAATTCAGTCTTCCCAGTATTCGTTGGGGTTGTCTTGGAATTAGAACCCGCGTACACCTGTTCCCTGTATGCCCAATACACGATTGGCCTCCATGCTTGGTTTCTAGAGCAAGTGCGTCAATCCAACCCGGCCCTTTCAGCTATCCTGCATGATGAGCAGACCGAAAAAGCCTTTACCTTGTCCGGCTTAGAAGGGCCTCTTGTAGCCAAAGGTAAAGCGTTTCAAGTGCAGGCAGGAGAGCGCTATCGCTGGACGATCACCGCCCTATCGAAACCTGTGGTGCAATGGATGGCGCAATGGCTGAAAACCTTGCCCTCAACCGTAGAGTTGCGCAACGCTCCCCTGCACATCCGCCAGGTAGCTATCGCTCATCCGGCCACCAGCTATGCCAAACTTTGGGAAGCCGCCCGCTCGCTTTCCTCGACTGTCAGCCTCAGCTTTGTTTCCCCCACTAGCTTTCGCCGTCATGGGCATCACTTTCCCTTGCCTGTGCCCTACAACCTCTACCATAGTTACCTGAGACGCTGGAATCTCTTCTCTAAAATTCAGGTTGGTCCAGATGAATTTCTCGATTGGGTAGACCAATCAGTCTTGGTATTGCGGCATCAACTTGTGTCTACCAAAGTGGTGGCAGGCAAGAAAGGAGCAGTGACTGGATTTACTGGAGCCATCGAACTGGGGCTATCGCCAAAAGCCAGAGCCGACGATCAGCTTGTCCAATTATTTTACGCCCTCTCTTCGCTTGCGCCTTACTGCGGCACGGGTCACAAAACCACCTTTGGCTTAGGCCAAACTCGTTTGGGCTGGCAGTTGACTGAGCTTCCTGCAATTCCCTCGATGCAAACTTTATTAGTTGAACGAATTGCTGAATTAACAGCGCTATTTACTGCTCAGCGCAAACGCACTGGCGGCGATCGGGCTACCAACATCGCTGAAACCTGGGCAACGATTTTGGCACGGCGGGAATTCGGTGAATCATTACAAGTGATTGCCGACGATCTCGAAATTCCTTACGAAACCGTGAAAACCTATGCCAAGCGCGCCCGGCAAGAGCTTCACAATCATTTTCTTGAATAATGTTTGGCTAAAGCACTTCTACTATATAGTCTTTGCTGGTGACGATAGAAATATCTCATATCCTGCCTGATCCTAATCAAAAATAACGGCTCTAATTGAATCACTGCTAATTAAATACGCAGCGAGTGATACAAAGCGCTTCTACTGATCTTCACCGCAGCGTAATTCGGGCGTCGCTTTTGTATAAATGCAGTCAATCCCTCGCGCCCTTCAGCCAAGTTCGCACTCATGGCAATCTGCTGCCGTTCTGCCAACAGTTGTTCGGTCAAAGTGTTATTAAATCCTAGCGCAGAAAGAACGCTTCCTAAAACGACGGTATTGTTATTGGTGCGCGCTAAAACAACAGGCTCTAGTAGCGCTGCGTTGTCAAAGAAAATATAGCTGAGGGCAAAGAGTTGTAGAGCTATGAGACTGGGATACTGTAAAAGATAGCGAAACCCAAACGTCAACTCTTGCCAAGCTTTTTGAACTTCTTTGCCATCTTCCAGTTCCCCCCTCTCCGCTGCTCTGATCTGCGGTTGGGGAATATGGACGATTGCCAGTGTACTGACTGCAATGATGAATGTGATCAAGTCAACAATGAGAATACCGGAGAGGTGAATAACTGGATACAACGCACCCACCAAGGCAGGCGCGAATACACCTGAACCAAAGCCTTGAATGGATCCCATCGCGCCAATTCGGACGTAATGCTGCTTGGGAACAATCAATGCTTGAGACGCAGAAAAGGCAAGCCCTTGAATATAGCTAAAGAGTCCACTAATAGCTCCTACTAAATAGAGATGCCAAATCGCTAGCTCATCGATCAGAAACAGAAACAGAATCGCGATTGTGCAACAGCCAGCGATCGCATCTCCTAACATCATTAATCTTTTGCGGTTAAAGCGATCGACTAGCACTCCTGCAAAGATGGAAGCAACTAAAACCGAAATTTCGCTGAAGAAGGCGAGTAAGGAAATTGGCGTTGCTGTACCTGTCAGTTGCCATACCCACATGAGCAAGGCAAACCGGGTGATTTCAGAGCCAATCAAAGACACTGTTTGACTAATCCAGATCAGAGTATAGGTACGCATACAAGGTGTATCAAGTGACCTCAGCTAGCTCTGCTTTCAGCATGGCAATCCGCTCGTTCGGTTTGAGTAAAGGACAATTACTGCATTTAGTGATGTAGGGAGGAATGAACGCATACAGGCAACAGGTCGATCGCACTTCAATTTCATGGGGCAATCCTGGCTCATTCAAGGTTTCTCGTCTCATCAGGTTGTAGAGTGGATTACGAGCAGGCATTACAGGACTATGCGGCTGTTGTAGCAACGTTTGATAATCCACTTGAACGGCTTCTGAATCACTGCATTCCCTCAGCAGGTCATAGGTGGCTGAGCAGGTGTAAGCCGCATTGCCCCATAGGGTTTTCTCGGAAACGTTCGTGAGCGTATGAACGCGCTCGATTAAGATAGAAACGTTGTGTCGAAATAAACCTGTAAACACCAATGGTGAAGTTCGTCAACACTGTTCAAAATCTTTCCAGCGTAATGATCAGGGATTGAAAAGGGAAATCGGGGCGGATAGATTGCTGTATTTTCCAAATTGTGTAACCACAGCATTTTCAGCTCGCTCTCTTTGATGATAAAACTGGCGTTTTCAGCCGATGCATCTAGTCCGATTCCTGCTGATGTCATCATGATCAAAACACCAGGTAACACAATCCAGTGATACAGCTTGTTCGAGACTGCTGCCGCTACCCGTAAATCCTCAACTTTGTTTTCTTTGGCAGCCGCTTCGATCATGGCTGTGAGGCGGTTGGGTTGAAGATAATCTGTGGCAGAAATGATTTCGATCTCATCACCGGGTGGAGTAAAGCGCAATGATTGTGCCGTGTATTCGTCTAACTGAAAAGATGCAAATAGTTCATCTAAAAATTCTGGTTGTAGCATGTTTTTCATCCGTCTTACTCTGCATTACAATCAATTCTCTTCAATTAGATACTTGAACAAATCATCAAGAATGCGATTAGCTCCACCAATGTTGCGCTGAGCCACCCAAATAGCGTAACTGACGGGATATACTTTACCTTGCCTCACCACATTTAACATCGCTGGGTCGGCTTTGACTTGTAGTTTCAATGAAATCAAACCTACCGCCGATCAGCAGTTTCAAATTGTCCAGCAGCGTGATTTGATCTTGAAGATAAAGTCCCCAAGTTGTATCTTCGCCTTGAAAAAAGCTACCGCCCTCGTTTGCGGCGGCAATAGGGGCTACCGCTCCATAATCTGGCTCAAACAGATCGATTGAGGGAGTAGCGTCTGTCCCAGCAAAGAGGTCTTGGTAAAAGTTGCCGGGTGATGTAGTTCACCACACCACCTGGCTCGATCGCACCGTACAGTATCGAAGCAGGTCCCTTCAAAACTTCGATCCGTTCAATCGTATTAGCAGGTGGCGGAACTGTAAAATTCAAAACGTTGAAACCATTTCTGAGATAGGAATAGTTGGTAAATCCTCGAATGTTGAAGAAGTCTGCATAATCTCCAAATTCTCTCTGCACCGTTACGCCTGACACATTCCGCAAGGCATCAGATGTGCGGGTAATGGCTTGATCCTCAATCACCTGACGCGGCACAACTTGAATCGACTGTGGAATATCGCGTAACGGGGTATCGGTTCGGGTTGCTGTGGTGGCATTGGGTACGGTATATCCTTCTTCCGTTTGTTCACCCGTCACTACTACTTGAACACGCCGTTTCCGAAGCCGCACGAAATGTGGTTTGCGTTGGTGCCCGGCCGATCGCGGTGACAAACTGCCTGAATTTTGCCTCCCCTGAGCGCCCAGAGGTAATGCGTTCATTCTCAGACGTGATAGATGGTATGGCTGAGGCGTGCAACGCATTCGAAACACCTGTAGTGTCAGGTAACGTGTCTTTCTATAACGAGACGGATGGGAAAGGTATCCTGCCCACGCCGACGATAGGGATGGTTGGGCTGATCGAAGATACACGTAAGATGATCACCCAGGGCTTCAAGAATGAAGGAGACATTATTGCCTTGCTGGGCGTTACGGGCAATGATCTCTCAGTAAGCGAGTTTGCATACGCGGTTGCGGGAATATCTATCAACGCAATGATCGAGAGCGGGGCCTTGCCGCCGATCGATCTTGCATTTGAAGACAAGATCCATAAGGTCGTTCTAGCTCTTGCAGAAGCGATGCTCCTTAACTCCGCCCACGATTGCTCAGAGGGTGGTCTGGCAGTTGCGATCGCCGAAAGCTGTTTCTCATCACTCAACCGCGAGGCGATCGGGGCTGATATCAACCTTATATCGAACGGGCTTTCGTACGAAGCGACTTTATTCGCCGAATCCCCTTCTCGCATCGTGATCAGTTTTCCCCCGGATGATCTTGAGCGCGTTCACGAAATAGCCGCAGAAGTTCCCTTGTCTATTATCGGCACTGTGCGCGATGATGTTCTGAACATTTCTATTGATGGAGATGCGGTCGTATCCTCTCCCATTGCCGAACTCGAAATGATCTGGGAATCGGCGTTGGAAAACGAACTGACCTGACACCCGGGCACGTTCCGGTAATCTTCTTTTTAATATGGATAACAATCAGCCGGAACTGCCTCAAAACGAACGACCGGATACATTTTATTTCCGCATTCTTGACCGAATAGAACGGATCGGCAACAAGATCCCTAATCCGGCATTTCTATTCTTTTTGCTCGCAATTCTGGCTCTTGTTCTTTCCGCAATAGTTTCGTGGGCCGATCTTTCGGTTGTGCATCCGGGAACAAAAGAGACCATAAAAGCGGTAAATCTTCTGACCGTGGAAGGTCTGCATAAAATTCTCACAGGACTTATCACGAATTTCACGGGTTTTGCCCCGCTCGGAGTTGTGCTGGTCGGCATACTCGGCATCACCGTCGCCGAGGCAAGCGGCCTGATCTCCGCTGTGCTCCGCATTCTGGTTATGTCATCGCCGAAAAAACTTCTGACGGCGGTGGTTGTTTTTGCCGGAGTAATTTCCAATATGGCCAGTGACATTGGGTATGTGGTTTTGATACCGCTAGCCGCGCTGATGTTCTTGGCAATTGGGCGGCATCCTCTTGCAGGTCTTGCGGCCGCGTTTGCAGGCGTGTCAGGTGGATTTTCGGCCAATCTTATTCTTGCCCCAACCGATGCTTTGCTTGCCGGCTTAACGCAGGAGGCCGCCCGGATACTCGATCCAGGTTACGTTGTAACGCCGGCGGCGAATTATTACTTTCTGGCTGCCTCGGTAGTCCTTGTAACTGTGCTCGGCACATGGATCACTGAGAAGGTGGTAGCTCCCCGGCTCGGTGAATATAGAGGGGATGTATTACCCGAGAAGCTGGATCGGCTTAATGCAGATGAGAAACGCGGATTGCTTTATACGGGGATCGCGGTCGTGATCTTTGTAGGTCTCATTTTATGGGGCACTATTCCTGAAGACGGTTTTCTACGCGACCCTAAAACAGGTAGCCTTATCCGCTCGCCTTTCTTGACCGGCATAATAGCTGTTGTTTTCTTTGGCGGTGTTCTGTTCGGTGTAGTTTACGGTTTTGCATCGAAGAGCTTCCGCAAGATCGATGATGTTATACACGCAATGGAAGGCGGTATGCGGACAATGTCTGTTTACCTTGTGTTGGCATTTTTTGCCTCCCAGTTCGTTGCGTTTTTCAACTGGTCAAATTTGGGGATCATTTTGGCGGTCGAAGGTGCGGAACTTCTCCGTTCGCTCGAACTTAGCGGCATTACTTTGATCATCTCGTTTGTAATTCTTTCTATATTGCTGGACCTGTTCATCGGTTCGGCATCGGCAAAGTGGGCAGTAATGGCACCGGTCTTTGTCCCGATGCTGATGCTGCTCGGCTATTCGCCGGAACTGACGCAAGCCTGCTACCGCGTCGGTGACAGTGTTTGCAATATCATCACACCGTTGATGTCATATTTCCCGCTTATTGTCGCATTTGCACAGAAATACGATCCGAAAGCAGGTATCGGCACCATCATGTCAATGATGATCCCGTATTCGATCGTGTTCTTCATCGGTTGGACGCTATTCCTGGTTATTTGGTTTCTGTTCGAACTGCCGCTCGGCCCGGGCGCCGGGATATACTATCACTTTGAAAGCCCTGCACCGTGACAATGTCAAGAATGATATCCTGTTTTAATGACAGCCGGTGTCTATCTTCACATCCCATTCTGCAAGTCGCGGTGTTCTTACTGCGACTTTGCGACAGATGTGTATCGCGATTCGGGTGCCGTTGAGCGGTATGTGGACGCGCTTTGCCGCGAGATGCGGTCGGAACCGCCCGCGTTAGTGGGCGGCCAGTTCATTGATGCCTCGGCAGGCTCGGCGAACTGCCCCGCCTCTGACACAGTGGGTTCTGAAATAGATACCATCTACTTCGGCGGCGGCACGCCATCGCTGCTCGAACCCGCACAAATCGAAAAGATCATAAACTCCGTGTTCTCCGTGTTCTTTGCGGCAAACGAAGCTGAGATCACGATGGAAATGAATCCGGCGACCGTCACGCCGGAAAAGCTTGCAGCATTTCGCAAACTCGGTATCAACCGTGCAAGCTTTGGTGTTCAAACCTTCAATGACCGAGACCTGAAACTCCTTGCTCGCGGCCACGATGCCAAAGATGTAAAACAAACATATCGAATGCTCCGTGAAGCCTGTTTCGACAACATCAGTTTTGACCTGATCGCCGGATTACCGGGACAGACGATGGAAGATTGGAAACGGAATCTCGACGAAGCCATTTCGATGGAGCCAGAGCATCTATCGCTATACCTTCTTGAGATTCACGAATCCACGCCGCTCGCCGAACAAGTCCGCAGCGGCCGCCGAACACCGATCGATGAGGAACTTGCCGCTGAGATGTACGAAACAATGCTTGACCGTCTCGCGGTCGCAGGTTATGAACAATACGAGATATCGAACTTTGCAAAACCGGGTTTCGAATCGCGCCATAATACGAAATATTGGACAATGCAGCCGGTATATGGTTTTGGAGTTTCGGCCCATTCATTCGACGGCTATGAGCGTTATGCCAATGAACGCGATACAGCAAGATACGTGGAAATGATCGAAACTACTGGATCCGCGGAGACCTATCGTGAGCAAATAGATATCGCATCGGAAACAGCATTCCTTGGCCTTCGAATGAATCGCGGTATTGACATTATCGAATACAAGCGGAAGTTTGGTGTCGATCTAACAGAAAAAACTGCGAGTTTGGCGGAAAAAGGTCTCATCCAGCAGTTTTCAGGTCGATCTAGGCTTACAAGAAAGGGAATTCTTTACTCTAATGAGGTTTTTGCCGAATTCGTTTAGTTGAGCCTGATTATCCTGCCTTCAACCTTCGGAGCGATCGTCGAATTTGGCGACTTCTTAATGGCTTGTTCGAAGATCTCCGAATCTTTCGGTGCGTCCTCGGCTCTTACTAATATCGCAGCTTCCTTGAACATCGTGTAACCGTCGCCGCCGCGAGAGACCGGACGAGCTTCACTCCCTCGCGTAGCGAAGCAGTAGCCAGCTTACGACATTCGGCAAAGATTTGATCGAGGATGGGTTCTGGTAGGGCAATAGGTAGCCTGAGCGCTTGCAATTGCGTAGCCCAGAACGAGGTGGACATGGCTTCAGCACCCATCAGGTCGGGCTGTTCAGACTCGTAGTCCCATAGTCTGGATTCCCAGGGGAATAAGGGTGGGTTGCGCTCAATTTCCGCTCGCAGGCGGCGCTTAATAATGGCATAAAAACGATCTTGCACAGCAGGTATTTCTCCGAGTTCTAACGATGAAATGTCCTCAGTAAAAACGGCACTCGATTCAGGCTGGTCGGCCCCTATAGCCTCCACTTCTGAATCCAGTGGATCAGTGTGAGGCTGCAAATCCACTGTCCCGGACTCTTCCGAACCCGCAGTTGGGCTGGAGTTTTTCCCTGATGGCGCTGTAGCCGGGTCTGGTTCTTGCAATAGCCAAGCCAAAAACTGATTTATGGCTTCTGCGTCTTTATTCATCGGTTAATGCACCTGCTCCGGATATTAAATTGTTGCGAATTTCCCAAGCTTGTTCAAGTAACTTGGTCCATTGTTTTTGCACTTGGGTGGGAGTGCAGCTTAAAATCTGAGCAATCGCCTTGTCATCCATTCCTTTTTGCTTAAGTTGGAGCAGCTCCTGCTGCTGAGGCGTAATGTTGGTTTGGAACATTTGCCATTCTTGCGGTGTTAGGCCCAGATTGCGCTCCAAATCTGCTTCTAACCACTGATGAACCAGCTCCCAGTTATGGGATAGTGCAAATCGAATCAGATGATACTTAAACCGCTGCTGCAAATAGTCGCGCTGGCGGGGCGTTAGGCCCAGAATCGCTTCAATCTCATTCGCGGGTAGATCCTGGAGCCGCAGGGCAAAGTAGTCCGCACAGTCCTGCTGCTGTCGTTCCTCCAGATAGCGCATCAGTTCCTTGATCACCTTCTTGCGCAGGGTGTCTTCGGGTAGCTCTGGCTCTTGGGCCATCATCTGTTCCCGCACTTGCGGCAGTGAAACCGCACTCCGATTCTCCCCTTCTCCACCCCCCTCGGCGGCTTGTTCGATATCCACCATTGTTTCAGGGGGCTGCTGCTGCGAAAACGTCTGTGCTCGTAGAATAATCAACTGCTGGCTGCGGCGACCCGGTAGGGGAATGCGACGTTTGCCATAGCGTTCGGTGAATGCCATATACTCTGCCAGCTCTAGCAGGGTACGGGGCCGATACGTGGGTGGCAACTGATTTTCCCGCCGGAAGGCGTTCAAGGATTCGATATAAAACCCTTGTAAAAAATCTTCAATCAGCGTTAGGCGAGCCTGATAGCTGGACTGCACTTGGGGCGGCGTAATGTAGCGATAAACCACCGCACTGAGACCACTATGCAATTCCACCCGTCCGCGATGGGAGCCGAGCTGATGATACTTCAAGCACTGCTTTAACCGATGACGCGCTAAGCTGATAGACCAAGCTTCAATATCTCCTGAGGCTTGAATACGCTGACTTTCCGAGCAAATGCGGTCCACTTCCTCGGTAATGCGAGTAGCGACTTCCCGACATTTCTGCTCAGAAGAGTGAGTAGACTGCTTAAGCTCGCCCAATATGAGCTGAAAAACCGCCTCCACGCTTCTTTCGCTTGCCTCCCCCTGATGGTCGTGTTGGCTACAAACCTAGCATACCTGACAGTGACCGACGCTTAATGAATACATCATTCATCAAACCCTCGTAAATTCCCGGAGTTTGGCGCAGAAAAATTGACCAAAAATTTGCATTTGATCGGGAACTTCATATCAGATTGAGCAGCAATGGCAGAATTGCCAGAGTGTTGCTTTTGTCAGCGTTGAACGGCTAGAGCCTTCTGATTAGCTGAAGTCAATCGCGCTCAACGATTAAGAGCCTATCCGAAAATCCCGAAAGGATTTTGAAATGCAAAAACTCTGACGGGTTTACTGACTTGCAGCCAGAGAAATTGGGTAGGTAGTAAGCAGACCAACCAGGTTATTTCAGGCTCTACAGTGCTAGTGCCTTGCCGACGATGGGCTAGATGTCCGCACTCGATTTACCTAAAGTATTTACCTAAAGTTTGGTTGACTTACGGATGATCCCTGTTTAAGATGCCCAAAATTGGAGTAAATCTAACAAGAAATCAACCGATTAAGTAGGTGAGCATAATTAAACCTAAAACCCAAAACCCTGCGCCGCCCGCGCAGCGGGCGGCGCAGGGTTTTGGATCTGGTTTTTTAATTATGCCGAGGTACTTAGACTGGTAAGTGAGCTGTTTAAGAAGGCCGCAGGTCAACCATAAATAATTTCCAAAGTGAATTAGCCGGTTTGCCGTTTTACTGAATTTCACTTGAATCATTCAACAATTGTTTATTAACTTGTTTATTAACTGCCTATTGGATGACTGATGACTATCGACGAGCAAATCCAGCAACTGATTGAGCAAGCCCCTCTCTATGGAGCTAAAACGGATGAGATCCAATTGATTGCTCCTGTATTCAAAGCGGTTGCTAGTCAGCTTCAGTATTCGCAGTATTACATTTTGCAGAATCTGGAGCAGAACTGGGTGATGACAACCCTAAAGCACCGGACTCAGCCGAATGTCACTAAAAATGTGGTCTATGCCTACCCATCGCTGAATGCCGTCAAGACCAGTGTTGCCACCGAGGATCCACAAATTATGGCGCTGCCGGTTCCGGTGATTCAGATTTTGTTTCAGCTGCTGGCAATGGAACCTGTTGATAGCGTTATTTTCTTTGGGCCAGTTGTCGATCAAACGGGCACTGAGGTGAGCCGGCAAGGGTTACGCCAGTCCATCGAACAGTATGTCCAATCTCTACGCGGCCGGTCTAGTTTGCCACCAGATATTGCCTGATTGGTATGAGTATGGGCTGGTATGAGAATTAATACAGTCGGCTCAATACGTAGTCAGCTAACTCAATCAAGGCTTGTCGTGATTCCGATGGTGACAGATCAGATAGGTGTTGAACCGCCTGCTGAGCATGATGGGCAGCTAACTCACGGGAACGTTCAATGCCCCGACTGTCTTCAATCAAAGCAAGAGCCTGTTCCAAATCTCCTTCGTGGGCAAATTCACGCTCGATCAGCTTTTCGAGGTAGGGTTTTTCTTCTAGAGCGTATAGGGCCGGAGCCGTTAGATTGCCGCTCTTTAAATCTGAACCGGCAGGTTTGCCGAGTGCCTCACTAGAGCCAGTGAAATCTAAAATGTCATCCACTATCTGAAATGCTAGCCCGATATGGCGACCATAGCTGTAGAGATGCTGGGCCTGCTCTGCCGAGACGCCGCTCAGCAATCCTGCTGCTTTAGAGCTGTTAGCAATTAAAGAAGCGGTTTTGTAATAGCTTTTCTCCAAATACGCCTCGATTGATAAGCTAGCATCAAATCGATTTAGACCCTGCTGAATTTCGCCTTCTGCCAGATCCATGATCACCTCAGACAGCAGCTTGACTACGGCCAAGTTATCAAGGTTAGCCAGATACCAGGACGATTGGGCAAACAGAAAATCACCTGCCAGAACCGCAACCCGATTTCCAAAGCTGCTGTGAACCGTTGGTACTCCCCGCCGTAACTCTGCTTCATCAATCACATCATCATGAACTAAGCTAGCCGTATGGATCATCTCTGTAATTTCGGCTAGGCGACGATGTTTGGCAGTAATTTCCTGATTTGGCATTGTGGCTCGCGAGAGCAAAAACACAATTGCTGGCCTCAGCCGTTTTCCACCTGCCCCAAGAAACGCATCGACGCCGCCAAATTCTTTGAAAAGCTGGGCCTTGCCTTCCATCACGGGCATTGCCGCGGCCGGGCCAATATCGCCAAGCCCCAGAACTGCTGTGCCATCTGTAACGACCGCAACTGTATTCTTTTTTATTGTTAGGTTGAATACTTTTTCCGGGTCTTTATGTATAGCTTCGCAAACACGAGCGACGCCCGGAGTATAGGCCATCGAAAGGTCTGAACGGGTTTTTAGCGGGACCTTTGAGACCATCTCTATCTTCCCGCCCAAATGCATCAGAAAAGTTCGGTCTGAAACATTAACTATCTCAACGCCGTCGATCACTTTGACCGCCTCAACTATTTCTTCGTCCTGAGATTCGCTGGATGCATTTACTGTAATGTCGCGGACAAGAAAATCCCTTCCTGCACTTACGATATCGATACCTTCAATATCGCCGCCGGCTCGGCCGATCGCGGTTGTGATCTCGCCGAGTTTTCCGGGTTTGTTGTGGATGCGAACTCTAAGGGTCAGGCTGTAACTTGCGTTGGGTGTTGCGGTATTATTCATTGTAAATACTGCTCTAGATCAGATCACTGAGCTAATGATCTGATGTAAAACGTAAACAAAAAGTATGACCAATTCGAAAGCGATGAGCAAGGCGTGAAATTCCAGCGAGTCTATCGTAAAGAATTAGCAATTGAGGCAAAGCGTTCAACAGGAGCGAGTTCATCGGTTAGGATCTGAACGTCAAATACTTCGCCCGGATCGGTTTTAGTTGAAAGGAGCCCCTCAAATTCAATATTGCTGTTAGTTGGGAAACTTTTATCATTCCGACAGGATTGTTTGCAGGCGACGATGATCAGATTTTGCTGTACATTGTCAGCGGCTTCGGGCCGGACCTTGTAAACCTGGACCTCTGCAAAGACTTGGCGGTATGTTGCAAGTTGCGATCTGAAGAAAAGGGCAGAGGGCCCGCTTAACGCAGAACCAAGGTTGAAAATGACCACGCCATCCTCGGCGATCGCTCGGCGCATTTTTCGTACGGCTTCGATGGTAGTCAATTGAAAAGGTACTGAGAACAATGAGCCAAAAGCATCCATCAAGATAGCATTGTATTCTCCGTCCCGTGCAGAGTTAAGCACCATTCTTCCATCACGATGAATGATAGTCATTCGCGGATCATCTATGAGGCCAAAATATTGTCTTGCTGCCACGGTCATTCCGGGATCGATCTCCGCAACATCGATATGCGAATCTGGAAAGTTTCGCAAAAATACTTGCGGATAGGAATAACCTGCGCCCCCGATCATCAAGACCCGTTGAAGTCCGGGGACAAAATAACCGACCAGGTCATAGTATTTTGTGTAATCAAGTGCAAGCTCAATACTGTCAATATATCTTGCTGATTGAATGTAGGTCGGATCTGTAGCGAGGGCTATCAGCTTACGCCCTGTAGATGTCTCCGTTGCTTCGAAAACACGGACCCGACTGTATTGAGTATCAATGTCGGCAATGAGATTCGTGCTCCTTAAGAGATAGGTATATCCCTCACTCGTCAATAGACCGGTGGCGAAAATGGCCACTACACTCAACCAACGCCGAACTATAGACACGCCCCCAAGGTATCCGCCCATTAATAACAATGTCGCCGCCAACAAATAAAGCGTTCGGACCGAGCCGACAAAAGGTATGAAGAAAAATCCTGCGGAGAATGTACCTACGATGCTGCCGATCGTGGAGAGCGCATACAGTCGTCCAACTGCCGATCCAGTCTCTGCCAGATCCGCGATCCTAAGCTTTGTCGCGTATGGGATTACAAACCCGAGCGCAACACTTGCCGGAGCGAAAAGGACTAGAGCTGCCACGATCGAACGGACTTCGTCGTTAACAGGCGTGGTGGCAATAGCAGATAATGCGATGTCCTTTATCAAGATCGTTACAGATATCAAACCGCCGGATACAAAGATCGCTGACGCCAATACGCCGACATTCGGTCGTCTGTCGGCAATTCGGCCGCCAAGCCAATAGCCAAGACTTAATGCCCCCAAGATGACCCCGATCAATCCAGTCCAGATATAAGTCGATGTTCCTATGTATGGAGCAAGTATCCGCGATCCGACGATCTCATAGGTCATTACGACCGCCCCACAAACAAACACGGCCAGCTCTATTGGCCAGCCGATCGGTTTTTCATTCGTGTTTTTCATTCCAGCACATAGAAATGCCCTGTTGGGTGGACGAACTCCAACAGGGCTATTGAGTTCAGTTAGCTGCGTCTATCACGCGACTGCCGTTTTTTTTTCACCGGTATCATGAACGAATGTAAGCCAATCGGCATTATTCGGCGCCGGACGCCGCGCATCAATTATCGCAAAGAATTCGTCCTGAATAGCCTTTGTTAGCTCGCCGCGTTTTCCGCTGCCGATCGATATACGATCTACCGAACGTATAGGTGAGATCTCGGCAGCAGTTCCTGTAAAGAAAAGCTCATCTGCGAGATAAAGTGCTGAACGCTGGATGGTTGTTTCAATCACCTCAATGCCCATTTCGCGCGCGATCTGGACCACAGAATCACGGGTAATCCCTGGCAGTATCGAAGCACCGAGCGGAGGAGTATAGAGTTTTCCGCCATTTACTATGAAAATATTCTCACCGGAACCTTCGGAAACGTAACCGCGGTCATCAAGAGCAATACCTTCCGCAAAACCGCCTAGCTTTGCTTCCATCTTGATAAGCTGGGAATTCATATAATTCGCACCTGCCTTCGCCATTGCGGGCATTGAATTTGAAGTGATGCGGTTCCAGCTCGAGACACAAACGTCGATACCGTTTTCCAAAGCCTCTTCACCAAGATATTTACCCCATTGCCACATCGCTATGTAGGTATGGATCGGATTTAGCATCCCGAAAACCCCAAAAGACGGGTTTTCTTCATCCAGTCCGCGAAAAATCACGGGGCGAATGTAGCAGGAATCCAGGCCGCTTTCACGTATCAAATTCACTGTGGCCTCGCATACTTCTTCGACCGAGAACTTCGGCTCCATACGATAGATCTTTGCGGAATTCATTAATCGTCGAATATGTTCCTTCAATCGAAAAACAGCAGAACCTCTGGACGTGTTGTAACAACGGATGCCCTCAAAAACGCTCGAACCGTAATTTACAACGTGCGACATTACGTGGATGCGAGCATCATTCCAATCAATAAGCTCACCATTCTTCCAAACTTTTGGGGCTATTTTCATTGTTGCTACGTCTTTTTCTGCCATAGTATTTATCTCCTTTTCGTATGAATACTTATCTACTGAAATAGTTAAAAAGCTAAGAAATTTGGGTTGCTAATAGTAGCTGGTCGACATAGTCGGGTGCGGCCGTGACAAGTTTTAGGTTAATACATTGCCATTAAGAGCGCAAACATTAACAGGAGTTATGAATTCATAACTCCTGTTAATAAAAACCGAGAACCGCTTCCGTGTTTAACTATTCTCAATGTCAAAGAATAAAGATCCGCGATGTAGTATCGTCGAGCCGCGACGAGAAAATGTTACCTCCAACGTTAACCTCCACGACAAGCGGGACGTCACCGGCTCCGTCAGAGAGCGGCGGAAGAAGGAAATCTATGGTATAGACGCCCGGTTCTTCGGCCGTTGCACCCGTAAGAACTCGATTTCCGAAGATAATAAAGCTACCTATCCTGACATTGATATTGGAGGAAGGAATGTCTTGAATACCTGTCAGTTTTATTCTTAATACTGTATCCGTGCGTCGTCCGCCGCGGATCAAGCTGCTTTACTCAATGCCTTGTCTAGCTATCGGCAGCAGCTCGACCAAATTATTCAAGAGATTGAACAAAGCAACTGGGCGGCTTTGGAGCAGCGCCTCAGCTTTACACAAGCAGAAAGGACGAAATATGAATTCTAACCACTCTTCTCTAATCAGCTTCCATCAACTTCAACCCCAGTGATTGCCGCAGTTCGGCCACTTCGTCCCGGTGGGCTGTGACTGTTAAAAGACTCTGGGGAGACGGTTGTTCGCTGAGAAATTCAACCTGTAGCGCCACCTTTTCCGGACGGCCCGCTCTGCGCCAATAAAACACGCCCGCCGCTGGAGCCAGCAGGAGCAGCAGGGGTAGGAACCGGCTCGCCGAGGGAAACAACAGCGACAGCACGAGGGCCAGACAAAGGATGCCAACCGCTGCCAACAGGCTTAAGAATATGGCTAGGAATAGACTGGGACGCACCGTTCCCTCATAGACGACCTGATTAGTTGTAGCATCCACCGAAATTAGCCGGTACGCCCGCCCGGAAAAGTATTGCTGCAGTCGCTCCAGTAACGGTTCTCCCTGCTGTTCAGCCAACAGTTTGGCCACCTCAGTCCGGTCCTTGGCCGAGGCACGAATAAAGAAAAACAAACCTACTGACAGAAGCACTGTCAACAGAGCAGTAGAAATCAAAACAGACGTTTGCATCGGGCAAGGCAGGGCTAGAGGTCTTCTACTTCCATCCTAGCGACAACTGACCTCATCGCTCGAAACTTGCTCTCTGAGATTGCTCTCTGAGATTGCTTTCAGGGATGGGTTGCTGGCACTGGGCGACCCACATATCCCTGCCACAACTGCGCCAATTCTTCAGCTTGCTGATGCCAATCTGGGCAGATTTGATACATTCGACGTGGCCGCCCCCGGCCCTCGACTTTCTTCCAGTAGCCCGTGATCGCGTTTGCGTCTTCCAAAAATTTGAGAGCACTGTAGAGAACCGTATCCGATAAGCGGTAGTTGGGGTACTCTTGCTCTAATAAGTTGATCAACTCTGTACCGTAGGAATCTTTACGCAACAGCACGGCAAGGACATAGCAAACTGCCAATTCCTTATTTAGGTAAAACGGGGGCGGATTGCGAAAAAACTGATAAATATCGTCAAAAGTAGTCATAATCGCTCATCTAACCCAGTATATAGATCAACACTGGCAGTTTTCCTGATATCACTTCTCTTCTATAGACCCGACAACTAGGGTCACTCACCTCTAATACCGTAATCTACGTTGCTCCGAGCCTTGAAAGGGCATGAGATTGCTATGATCTCATCCGCTATGTAGGCGAGTACTCAAACGAGTCGGGCTGCAAAGGGCTTTTGCCCCTGATGCGCGTCTAGGAACTAGAGCGATGCACCAGCATGGATCGAGGCAAGGCAACTTGCAAAAGGACTGGATCTGGTCAGTAGGCCACCTCGATCAATAACCTTAGCCTAGTGGAATTGTCTGCTCTAGCCTAAGCAGGGAAACAGCTCAGCAGCGATGAAGCCGACAACGCGAATTCATTGAAACAAGCTGAGCGACACCTGAATCTAGAGCAGATTGCTTGCTGCCAGATAATAATAAATTGTAGTCAGTTGGCAGGGAGTTTGTCTGTTTAGTTGAGCAACTAAATCTGCCGAAATATTGTTAAAACTAGCATTATTGGCCTCTACAGACCGGCCACTTTCTCTCTAAGGAGAAAAGACAACCTCTACCAATAGCGTTGACGCTAGCAAAAGCTGCAAGAAATTGCTATTTGCAGAGATGAGCGCCGTTTCATAAAACTTAATGGTTGACAGGTCGGAGAATTAGCTAAAGCGCGTTACACCAAGCCGGCTCGCAGTGCTACTACCGCTGCCTGCACCCGATCATCCACGGCCAGTTTGTTCATGATGCCGCGCACATGGGTTTTGACTGTGTTGGGACTGAGGTAGAGTGCCGCCGCAATCTCGGGATTGCTTAACCCTTCCACCATCAGTTTCAAGACCTCTAATTCTCGCTGCGAAAGTTGACCAACCACGTTTGCCTCAGCAGTGGCTGTAGGTTTAAGGTGGTCCATCACCTTTCGAGCTACCTGTGGATCCAGATAGCTGGCTCCTTCGTAGGCTGCATGAATAGCCGTCAGTAGGCGATCCACGCTGGTTCCTTTTACGCAGTAAGCATCGGCACCGCTGGAGAGGGCAGCAATCACTTCATTCTCGGTCGTGTGGGACGTCAGCACGACGACTCGCACATCGGGCTGCTTGGCCTTAATTTGCTGAGTGGCTTCAATTCCATCCTGACGGGGTAGGCCAATGTCCATCACAATTACGTCGGGCTGCAGCGTTTGGGCCGCCTCTACGGCAGTGTAACCATCATCTGCTTGTCCAATCACGGTGATATCTGTCGCGCTCGACAGGGACTGCTCTAAGCCGAGCTGCATCATCGGGTCATCTTCAACAATCAACACCCGGATCGGGGCAGCAGAAGACATAGACATCGAGCTGGCTCCTTCTAGCGCTGGTTTGCTTCGCTATGAAATTGTACCTGTTCCTATGGGATTAAATCGTCTGTGATCTGGCTCAAATCTTGGGTTAACGCGGTTTGCAGAAAGTCTTAAGGATTTATCCGACGCGGCTCGTCAGCCAAGCAAGGAGTGGAGCAAGGAGCAGGGCGGGTAGAAAGGAGGCGACTCGCACTCGTGCTACTTCCAGCAGGTTCAGGCCCAATCCTAGAATCATTAACCCACCCACGCCAGTGATCAATAGAACAGCCGGTGAAGATGCCGGATCCGCCAGATTTTGGGCTAGCAGTCCTGCCGCCAAGGAAACTCCGCCCTGATACAGCAGCACTACTAAAATCGAGAAGCCGACCCCAATCCCGAAACTACTCGTGAGTGCAATCGCCGCCAATCCATCCATCACGGCTTTTAGCAACAGCAGCGTGTTATCGCCAGTTAAGCCATTATTGAGGCTGCCAATCAAAGTCATTGGCCCGACGCAAAACAGCAGGCTGGCGGCCATAAAGCCTTCGGTAAAACTGCCCTTGCCCTTAAATCGACGTTTCAGCCAATTACCTAGCGCTTCTAATCGCTCTTCCAAGCGCCACCATTCGCCCAACAGCCCACCCAAAACAATTGCCAGCAGCGCCAGAATGACCCCATCAATGCGGCTTTCAACCGTGTTGACGCTACCGGCCATACTCAGTCCCACGAATAGCGTGATCAGCCCCAAGCCTTGGGTAATAATCTGCTGCATCTTCAGGGGCAGGCGTCCCCGCAGTACTAATCCCAGCCCGGTTCCCAGCAAAACGGTAGCAACGTTGATCCAGGTTCCACTGGTTTTTGTCCAAAAATCAAGACTCATGAGGGTTTGAAGCTTAACACTACTGCTGTAGCAGCACCATAGTACAACTCATGTAGCCTACCTCGATAGGACCGTTTGCAACAGAACCAATTGCCACCAGTCTTGATAGAACCGCAATTGGCCATGAAAAAAGGGGGTCTTTCCCCCAAAGAGACTAGACTTAGATGTATCTAGAAACGCAGGCAGAAGCAAATGCAAGCATTTAGTAAGCCAGACCCATGCTGCGGGTTGTTTCTGCGCCTAAATACACCCGGATGCTGAGAAAATCTGTAGGACAAGCCGTTTCACACCGCTTGCAGCCCACACAGTCTTCCGTGCGGGGAGAGGAGGCGATCTGACCGGCCTTACAGCCATCCCAGGGAACCATCTCTAAAACGTCTGTAGGACAAGCCCGGGTGAACAAGGGGGTGTGGGGGTTCCACCCCCACACCCCGTTCAAACTCAAGAAAGGATGGCTGTAAAGAAGATCTACGGTTCTAAAAATCTATGGTTCAGTTAAGGGCAGCTTGCTCTAGCGAGCGAGTCAACTCTGTGAACTGAATAATGTCCTGGCGCGGATCCACATAGGTCACTTTGATCGCAATCCGCTCACCCAACTCGACTGGGCGGCTAAACCGCATCGCCATTTCTAAGCCCAAGTCTTCTATCAACACCAAGCCCAGATTCTCGTGTTCTCTCAGCCAGCGCAACATCAAAGCATGCCAAACTTCGGTAGAGTGGCGGCGTAAATACTCTAGACTCCAATAGCGGTTGGTTTGCCGCTCTACAAGTGTCGCTTCGTAAGTGGGGTTGCTGACGGCCTGAATCAGCTCCTGGGTCGCTTCTACCGAGAAAGGCAGTGGCTCGCCGCGCAGATGGGCCTTTAGCTGGAAATGGGCTAACAGATCGGCATAGCGCCGGATTGGCGACGTCACCTGAGTATAGGTATCTAGACCCAAACTCGCGTGGCGGCTTGGCGTAATGCTGACTTCACTGCGGGGCATGCAGCGACGGATGGCACAGTCCCGCACGGGTCCGGGCTGCAGCTTCAACAGCTCTTCTTCAGAAGGCAGTTCGGGCTGAGACTGGCCCCGGAAGGGCAACGGCAACTGATGGGCTTCGCCGTAGCGTCCGGCTACTTCTCCGGCTAAAATCATCATTTCAGCGACCATTGTGCGTGCCATCGAGTCGTCTAAAACCGAGATGATGATTTCGTCTTCCTCAACTTTGATCGAGGATTCTGGCATGTGGATACTGATTGCGCCTTGAGATTGACGCCACCTTGAGCGTCGCTGTGCCGATTGGGCAATTGCCTCTAACTCTGGCTCTGCGGCAATGCCCAACTCCAGCATTTCATCGACATCGTTGTAGGTGAGGCGATAGGTAGGCTTGACCAAGCTGGCCCGAATTTGATAGTCCGCTACGGCTCCGTCCGAATCCAGAATTACACCAAAGCTGAGGGCTGTACACACATTGCCCTGATTCAAACTCATTGGCCCGGTTGCCAGTTCGGACGGAAACATCGGCACCATGCCGGTTGGCAAATATAGGGTTGTGCAGCGCCGCCGGGCTTCCAGATCCAGCTCATCGCCGGGACACAACCAACGAGTTGGGTCGGCAATGTGAATCCAGAGCCGCTGCTGCCCGTCTGGCAGGAATTCAATACTCAGGCCATCGTCAATTTCGCGAGTGCTTTCGTCATCAACGGTATAGACCTTGAGATGGGTCAGGTCTAGACGCTCGCAGTCGGGATCGGGCGGCGGAGAAATCAGGCGGCGTTGAGCCATGTCTACAACCCTACTAGAAAACTGAGTGGGAATCTGACTGCGCCGCAAGAACACGTTTTCATGAGGATTCCAGAGTTGGAGATCCACCAAAAGCTGAAAAGCGGCTTGAGCGGTCTCCGGTCGGCCTAGGGCAATGAGAGTTTCTAGGGCAGGTCCTCGATGATTGGCCTCATCCCCAAAAACGGCAAATTTCTCCAGCGCTTCCAGACGAGGGCGATCGCTACACTGCCATTCTACCTGTTCTCCTTGAATTGCTTGTTGCACCCGCGTCAGAAAGCCCTGCCATTCCAACAATCTCTGGGCTTCTAAATCGGACTGGTGCTTGAGTTCTGCTACCTGTGCAGCTGGGCGCGGCTCATACCGGTCCCCTTTCTGCTTAAAATACAGCCTATCCTCCGACAGCAAATAATAGGCGGCATAGCAAAGCGCAGGCCGTTGATCCGAGAACAACAATAATGCCATTGCTGCTGGGTCAACCGATTCGCCCTCTTCAATCAGGATTTCCCAAGCCACTTCCAAACTTGCTGGATCGAGGTAGGGCTGAATTTCTTGCCAGAACTGAGCAATCTCTGTTGGCTTGTAAGTCTGGCCCGTGACCATGTAGGTGATCTGTCGAGGATGCAGCGTATGAGCCTGACCTCGCTCATCCAGAACAACCCAGTGCTTCTTACCTTCTGGTCGATCAACGACTGCTAGGCGACGCTGACGCGACTTGTCCGCTGCACTGTCGCCTTGTAATCGAAATTCAACTAAAGTTCCCTTCTCCATGGAAGTGTGCCAGTTGGGCTAGGGGTAATAGTGAGCGCCAATCATTCAGCGCTAATCTCAGTATCTCGCTGACTCAGTAGCTTTGGGAGCTATGCAGGAGTTATAGATGCAGTTTGCCCTATCCCACTACCCTACAGCACTAGCCTTCGCGATTGATGAAGGGCAATAGGGCCAGAATTCGGGCACGCTTGATGGCCTGGGTCAGATCTCGCTGCTGCTTGGCCGTTAGACCAGTAATCCGGCGAGGCAAAATCTTACCACGTTCGGTAATGAATTTACGCAGTAAATCAACGTCTTTGTAGTCAATCGGTTCACCAGGCTTAATTGGAGATACGCGGCGACGAAAGTAAGTCATGAATCTCGATCCTAGAATCCTACATTAGCAAGTTTTACGAAGTAGTCAGTGGTCGCAGTTTAACAACCACCAGGCGCAACTTAAGCTCATCCCTAATGGAAGTTCTTCAAGTTCGCTTGATTGTTGCCGTAGGCCAGATTGCCGTAGGCTACCTGGGGCTATTTAATCTCTTTGTGGACAGTGTGCTTATTGCAATGCGGGCAGAACTTCTTCAGCTCTAACCGATTGGTCGTTGTCCGACGGTTCTTAGTAGTGGTGTAGCGCGATACACCAGGAGAACGCTTGTCCGGGTTGGTGCGGCACTCAGTGCACTCTAGCGTGATAATGATCCGGTTGCCCTTAGCCATAGCTCAAAAATTTCAGTTGGCGACAATTAAACACAATCTCCTATTATTTCACACGCTTCTCGAGATCTGCAAGGTTTGGGACGACCTTCGATAGAGATGGGCTAGGGAGATGGTCTGGATAGCTTCTCATCCAACACTAGTTGAACACCGGTTGAATTGCCATCCTGGAGAATTGCTGGGTTTTGCTAACCAGTGGTGGCAAAGTCCGATTTATCTGCTACTATTGTTAATCGTGCATGATGCACGTCTTCGGGCGGTTAGCTCAGTTGGTAGAGCGCCTGCCTTACAAGCAGGATGTCACTGGTTCGAGTCCAGTACTGCCCATTGGTGCCAGGGAACAGATTACAGGGAACAGATTACCCGGATGGCCTTATTTGCTGGGATGGGTAATCCAATTCCTGAGTATTCATGCAGTCTACACAGCATCAGGCTAACGTCGAGGACATGCAGAATAGCCTACCGCCTGTGGGCATGAGTGCTGTCGCTCTAATGGCTGCCTCAGAAATCTAATGCTTCTTGAATGACACTTCTTATGTCTTTATCAGATCTTATGTCTTTATCAGAAGGACGACCTTCAAACTGCTCATGGCTGTAAATCCACAGAGGTCTAATTCTCCTGGTTTCTTCATTCACATAAGTACATCAGCCTGATTTGTCCAGAAGCCCCTTGAGCAATCCTGAAAGCAATTTTATGGAATGTCCAACCTTCAGGTAGTCTTACCTTGCCCGGTAGCGGCTCTTCAAGAGAATTGGAGGGATAGGGATGATCAAGTAATTCTTCTAAAATATTTGCGACTGCATCCATAAGTGCAGATCTGTGGACCTTGCTGAGCTTTTTGAAAGACCGCTTAAAGTTGTCAGTTTCTTCAAGTGAAAAGCGATTCGAGCCAACCACGTACCTCTCCTCGAGCAAAACGTGTTCGATGATTTTATCGCGGCTGCCGAGTTCTTGATCGCGAATAAATATACCAGCACGCCAAAACTCGCCATTCAAGGCGGTTCAAACGGCGGGTTGCTTGTAGGCGCAGTGCTCAATCAACGGCCAGACCTATTCGGTGCTGCCCTACCCGCCGTCGGTGTTATGGATATGGTTAGATTCACTGAATTCACTGTAGGCGCTTTTTGGAAATCCGACTACGGCGACCCAAAGAAACCCGAAGAATTCAAGGCACTTTATGCATACTCACCGCTGCACAACATAAAGCAGGGAGTAAAATATCCGGCAACGTTGGTAACAACTGCCGACACGGACGATCGTGTTTTTCCGGCACATAGCTTCAAATATGCCGCGGCGTTGCAAGAAGCTCAGGGTGGCGATAAGCCGATCTTGATCCGGATCGAAACAAAGGCGGGCCACGGTGCAGGCAAGCCCATCTCGAAACAAATCGAGGAACAAACCGACATCTTCGGATTCCTTGTCAAGGAACTTGGGATGAAGCTTAAGTGATCTGTTTGACATTATTGAAAATGCTGTAAGGCCCGGGCTCGCTGCTCGGGCCTTCTTTTGCGGAAACTAACGAGGGATAACTACAGATGTGCGCTCAAATTCGAGAATATACTGTCCGAGTTGGAGCCGAAGCGGCAATCGGCGAGCGTCCCGGCTGATCCATAATTTCGGCTGAAGCTGATCTAGCGTCGGGTCGCCTGTAGTGATATTCGCCTGATAGGCTGGGACTTTTGTCCCGTCACCCAATGCGATCTCCACCTCGGACGGCCGTAATACAAAGATAAGCGGGCGTCCGCTCCAAAAGACTGCAACACGCGTATCATTAACCGGGTCCGTCGGGTCGGTACTTGGCGAAAGCTTGAACGACCTTGCAGCGTAAAGCAGGGAAAGGATGCTGTGGGTCCCGACCGGGACTTCTACCTGTGTGCCGCCGGCTGTTACCTTGCTGGCTCCCGTGTCAAAGACCGCAGATTGGCTAAAGCTTGAAAGAGCTCCCGTAAAGACTGATTCAAACGTAAGCGGGAAAAGCGTTACCGGATCGACTCGTGCCGAAATTCGATCATTGACCGCTACAGGAGCACCGGGCATCGCCATCGTAACATTCGCTGTAAGCAAAAGTGTGTCGGAGTTGTTGAAACGGCGGCGTTCGCGGGCATGGACCTCGATCCGACCTACCACCTGCGGTCCGCTCATCAAACGATATTCTAGTTTTTCACCGAGTACGAACGGAAGATCTTGTGATAAAGGTTGGTCGTTCACATATCTATCCGGAGTCGGTGTCGGGACGGGGGTTGGCGTCGGAACAGGAGTTTGCACTGGAGTTGGCGTTGGAAGCGGGTCAGGGGAAGGAGCAAGCACCTGAATGCTCGACGCAGCCGCCCTAAATTCGTCGCTGACGGTTCTCACACTTATCTTTACCGGGACCCGACTGCCGGTCTCGTCGAAATTTATCCTGACAGATCGAATTCCAAACTCCTGAAAATACTGGCTCTGCACCTCTACGATCGATGTTACGAACTCACCCGCCCGTGTAGATACGGTCTCGGTGCCAGTCTGCTGAAAACTCACGGAAAAACTTCGCGTACCGTCAACAAGCGTCGTCGCCCCGCTATTTCCCGTACTACGAATGTGATAGATGAGGGAAAGAACGTCGAAACCAGAAGCAGGGTCTGAAAGGTAATTCCCTACGGTATCAATGGGAAGTCCTGATGACAGTGTAGAACGCTTGATGTACAACGGCTGACCGCTTTCGGCAGCAACGAACGAAACAAATGCTTCATCGATCAGGTTCTGAGCGCTATAAAGTCCCGTGGTCCTGAAGCGTCCGTTAAGTTCAACGGCATCACGGCCGTTCAAGCGGCCACGCGAAACTACGTTTATCTCAGCAAACCCCGCATTCTCATAACGCTCAGTTGAAATGTTGTACGTTACACGCTCGCCGATCCGGAAAGGAGTTGTCGGCAACTCTCTTTGTGCGAAAACTGAGAGAATCCCAAACGAAAGCATTAAAAGCGACCCAGCCGTCCCGATCATTAGCCGGAGGCCGATCACTTTGCTTTGTAAGCTGAGGAAAGTTAGGAATCGCTTCATTAAAGAGGTCTTTTGATGCTGTCTATTATGTGCTCCAATGCCTTCGCCCTATCCGCGGAAGCGGTTATCGGCCGACCTATAACTACGTGATCGGCTCCGGCGGCAAGCGCATCAACCGGAGTAGTTACACGCTTTTGATCGTCAATTGTTCCCGTTCCGGGGCGAATACCCGGAGCAACGATCAAGAACGGATCATCGATCGTCTGCCGTATGATAACCGATTCACGCGCCGATGCAACAACCCCGTCAAGGCCCGCTTCTTTCGCCATTCGGGAGAGCCTGACGACCTGATCTTTGACGGGCGTTTCGATCCCGATCTCTTTAAGGTCATCGGCATCGGAGCTGGTGAGTACCGTTACAGCGATAATATTCGGTCTGGTGAGCTTCTCACGTTCGACCGCTTCGTTCACCTCATCTAATGAACGCCTCATCATTTCGATGCCGCCGCTTGCGTGCAGGTTGAACATCCAAACCCCAAGTCGCGCCGCCTCAACTGATGCCTTTGCGACTGTATTTGGAATATCGTGGAATTTCAGGTCAAGAAAAACGCGGCAGCCTGTCTCTACCAAACGTGAAACAAAAGCTGGCCCGCTGTTAGTAAACAATTGAAGTCCGACCTTAAAGGCCACGCCAAAGCTTCGACAGTCATCGATTATGTCGAATGCTTCTTCACCGCTTTCAACATCGAGTGCAACTATGATCCTCGATGCCGGATCGGGATCGGACGCTTCCTGAGCTGGTCTCATTTCAGATCTTCCGGGAAAAGTAAGTTTACTATCAATCGAGGTCGAGCGGATTGCGAAACGGTTCATCTTTGGAAGAACCGGCCTTTTTCAAAGCTTCCTGAAACTTTTCTTCAAGCAGGCGTTCGCGGTCTTTCATCGACGACATCTCTTGGGCAAAAAGCTGATCGCGCAGTTCAGATTGTTTTTTTAGTTCTGACTGCAGTTCCTCAAATGAGCCGAGTGCCTGCTTCTTCTCTTCAAATGACACAATTGCACCGGTCTGCGCATCAACGGAGATCGATGCTTCACAACATGGACATATGATCGCAAACTTATCCATCTAACTGATCCTGTCTTAAGGCTTTCCTTTCATTGCTTCTTCTTTGGCAGCCTCTTTCTCCGGGTTCACCGCCGGAGCCGGCATCTTTTTCGGTCCAAGACCGGCCGCGTCAAGAAATGTCACTGCCGCATCATAACGAACCGACCGGATCTTATCAGGATCGGCCGGAAGCACTCGCCCATCCCTAAGATATACTTTGACGGTCTGTTTCTTGGGTTCGATTATTTTCTCAACCTTTAGAAGCTGAGGATGGTTTTTGAATGTGCGGATCTCTCGAGCTACATCGGTAAGCTCAGACCTGTATTCTGAGTCTTCAGGAGCCGTCATATTCGTCGGCGAAACTCGCTTACCGTTTCCCATTGTCGGATCCGTGACCGCTCGGGTATCAGAACCGTTCGCGTTGGCCCCATTTGCAGCGTTCGCATTCCAATCCACGTTGGGCACATTTACCATTACGTTCTGTGAAGCATTTGCATTCACATTGGAGCTAATGGCTGCATTCTCATTAACAGACGAGGACGAACATCCTAGAAAAGCAACACAAAGACCACAAGAATGCCCCTGCCTTGAGCCGTCTCGGCAACAATCACTTCAACCGGATTGGCCGTGGCGCAATAGATCGTACATACTTCCGGACATTGCTTGATCGCGTTGAGGAAATTAATCGGATACGCTTCTTTTAGAAGAATAACAAAACTGTGCCCCGCCGCAATCGCTTTCGCATTCTGAATAGCAGCCTCTTGCAGACTCGGCTCGTTGCCCACGACTCGAATCAAACAGGGGCCGGATGCCTCACAAAACGCAATGCCAAATTTGACATAAGCCGACGTGCCGACCATGATCTCGTATAGGTCTTCAATGGTTTTAATAAAGTGGGTTTGACCTAAAATCAGGTTACACTCGGCAGGAAGCGTGAGGGCCACTGACTGGAGTTCCATAGCTTTCCCCTCATGTCGTAGAACTCAATGTAGAACTCAATGTAGAACTCAATGTAGAACTCAGGGCAGAACTCAATCCAAGACAGCGCTTGTGAGTCTATTGTCCTTGATCTGCCTGCTTCATCTCTAATCTCTACACATTTTTTGACGATTGTCCTTGATCTGCCTGCTTCATCTCTAATCTCTACACATTTTTTGACGATTGGTCGCTTGCGCTGTCGCAACCAACGCAGCTTCTAGCCCTTAGCTTAATCGAGAATGGAGCAATCGATCAGACACCTGCTTCTATGCGTGCTATGGTAATCAAAAAGACCCTCCTTAAGATTGAGGGCCTAGACTGAGTTCTATGTATAGACAGGATTATTAGCCGATTAACGAGAGCCTAACGGATCGCGTTCGTATGCCTTTTGAGTTTCCCGTTCAGGATCGTACCCTTCGGTGAGTTCATCTAAGTTAAGCTTCTCGTTCACTGCTTCACCCAAAGATTGCGGTTTGTCGTTCTGCTCATGTATAGATGAAGCTCTGCTCTGCCATTCACGCCGTTGTGCCTTTAGCTCCTCAATGTTCTGGCCTGCAACTGGCTCTGTAATTCCTGGTACTGCAGCGGGGCTTTCAGAACGCTCAGGTATGGCCGAGACAGCAGTAGGAGCCAAACTCAGAAGTATGACTACGCTCAGGCACAGCAGGGTCAACAGTTTAGCAGCCGATTTGAACCAACGAGATAGATTAATTGCCATAATTTTACCTTCAAATGGATTGTAGTGAATGAATCGCATCCTGATTATTCAAAAGATGCCAAGTAAGTTAATTTCTGTATTGCATGTGTGAATTGGAATTGAACCGATTGAACTAGGCTCTTCCGCTGAGGCTCTTTCGCTGACAACGCAAGCAACCCTAGCCCATAGAATTTGATTTCACCAACCCTACAATTTCAGTAGCCTAAACCAAAGCCACCAATCCCACGTCTTCCGCAGGATAGAAAGAGTTGAACAACCTTCCGAGCGATTTGCTGCATTACAGCGTTTTTCACTCATGTGAAGGATAGGGAGGTTTGGGGGCTTCGTCCCCACGTAGAGGCACTGCCCTTGTACTCCGTTTTTCGTACTTCACTAGCCTGAAAAAAGGCTGTAACTCGAAATTCATCGTAAATGAAGCTTCCTGGCTTGAAGCCGACCGATCTCAAGAATGAGATAAAGGCACAAATTGATGTCGTGAAACTACGGAGATTTTACATTTTCAATTTCCATTTAGTTCTGAAATAACACGGTTTCTATAACTGACAGTTGATTTACAACCAATTCTTTTTAACGAAGCTGTTATTTTTTATGCCTGAATTTGGAAACCTAGATCAGTAGGCAATCAGAAGCTTTTCTGGCAAGGAATATCCGTTGGGGTGACTTGTAGCCTTGGCATTTTGCGGCTGTGGTTGCTTGCACTGGCAATTGCGCTGTCTTTGTTTGGGTGTGTCTACGATGATCCCATTTTTCGAATCAGGTGATATAACCATGTCTTCTTTCAAAGCTTCTACCTTAGTTTTTATTGATCCAACGGTTCAGGCTTACCAGCATTTAATCAGCGGCCTGGAACATGATACCGCAGCAATTGTATTAGACCGCAACCAGGATGGCATTGAGCAAATCACGCACGCCATTCGCCAACGAGGGCAGATCGAAAGTATTCATCTTGTTTCGCATGGGGAAGCAGGGGCCGTATATCTAGGTTCAGCCTGTTTGAATGGACAGACGATCCGTCGCTATGCCCAACTTTTGCAAACCTGGAGCAATCACCTGACTGCCGATGCAGAGATTCTGCTCTATGGCTGTAGGGTAGCCGCCCAGTCAGTGGGAAGAACCCTGGTACGGCAATTGAGTCAGCTCACCGGAGCAGCGGTAGCCGCGTCTACCCAACTGACGGGTAGTGCAGCTCTGGGCGGCAACTGGGAGTTTGAAGTCCAAATCGGTCATGTCAAGTCCGGGGCTATCTTCAGCAACGCAGCAAGGGATACCTATGCGTATACGCTGGCACCCGATGCCATTCCTAACCTGCTCTACACGATCAATAACGGCAAAATCTTCTTCACTAGTATCGAAACGGGCGGCACCGTCACGCCTACGAGCTTGACCACAGGAAATGTCATTCCTAACACATTGGCGTTTAATACATTCGCCATTGCCAGAGATCCACTTTCACCCAACCAGTTAATCTACTATGTATCCAGCAGTTCTAACCGCTTAGGAAGCTGGGATCCGATTACGGGGGATGCGGTTGATCTGGGAGCCATTGCAGGCGCAACGCTGCAAGGTACGGCGCGGATGGCGTTTCGGAACAATGGGCAACTTTACGTTTTGAGGGGCAATCAGCTTTACACGATTAGCACCGGCACTAATCTAGGCGCGGGTAATTCCGCTGCGGTAGGAACGGCCAGCTTGGTTGCGACGATCAGCGGTCTGCCGGCTGGCAATAGTGGAGACATGGCCTTTGATCCAGCCAACCCAGATATTCTGTATATTACCGGATCCGAAACATCAGGTCTCTACAAAGTCACCTTCACGGGAGCAACCCCTTCAGCCGCAACGCTCGTTGGCACGATGGTAAGCTCTTCACCGGGCTTAGCGTTTGGACCCGATGGCAATCTCTATGGCAGCAGCAGCAAAAATCTAATTCGGATCAACACCAGCGATGCTAGTACAACTCTAGTCGCCGCCGTAGGCACTGACATTAGTGATTTTGCCACACTGCCGATCCTATCACCCGATGTCGATTTGAGTGTCAGCATCACCGACTCGCGAACCACCGCCACAACGGGAGATGCCATTACCTATACCATTACCGTCACCAACACTAGCGGCTACAATGTCAGGGGCGTCTCGGTCCGCAGCAGCTTTACAAACTCGAATCTCAGCGGTACGCCCAACTGGTCAGCCGCCAATGCGTCAGGTGTTTCGTTCCCGACTACGGCAGATCAAACGGGTAGCGGGAATCTGAATGCAAAGGTGAATTTAGCAGCAGGTACGAGTGTTACCTATACGGTGACAGGCTTAACGGTCTCTGGCTCACCGGGCAACATCATTTTGACTACGGTGACTGTGTCTCCGCCCGAAGGTTTGACCGATATCACCACCAATCCCGGCCCGAATACGGCTACTGACACCACATCGATCCCTGGTGCAGACACAACTCCACCAATTGTAACGGTCAATCCCCGCATCACAGCCGACAATACGCCGGATTTAACCGGAACGGTAGACGATCCCGCTGCTAGGGTGTTTATCACCGTCAACGGCACGACCTATGAAGCGACTAATAAGGGAGACGGCACCTGGTTCCTAGCTGGCTCGAACATTGCTCCTATGACAACACCGGCATGCAGGATCACATTATCTCCGATCGTACACCCATCTTCGATGGACACGTTGGGATGAAAGATACAGCTTTCACCGATAGAGACGTTATCGCCGACCTTAACGCCTGCATGAAGAATGGTGTTGTTCCCGAGACGTGCACTATCGCCGACCACGCAAAAGGGCCCAATAGAAACAAGTTCGCCGAGGTACGCAGTTGGCGAGATAACAGACGAAGGATGTATCTTAGGATCCCGATGTTTTTCGGAATTTAGCCACCCACCAATGATCGCAAAGGCAAGCTTCGGATTCCTTACACGAATGTAAGAGATGTTATCGAACAAAGGAGCATCTATATGTTTCTCAGAGATCACTACGCACGAAGCGTTCGTCGATGGCAAAGGACCATCTTTTTCATAGAAGGCGAGCTGGCCGCTCTGTGCGGAGAAGAAGTCAGCAATGCTTTCAACATCGATGTCGGGGTCTCCAAGCAAGTTGCCCTTTACCAGTTTGGCAATATCACGGACTTTCATCCGTTTCAATTTATATCTTTATTCGGAAAATGTCAGGCAGAAAGCTGATCACGCCGCACGCTCGGCGGTATCAATGGCCGTTTGGAGGAAAATATCCAATCCCTGAAGGTCAATAGACTCTCTCATTTCGAGTCGAAGAAGAGTCGGGGCTGAGTCGCTGTCAAGCAGGTCGAGATCTGCGAGGTCGATCGTGATAGGCCGATCTGAAGATGCACGAATATCGTCAACGATCCTCTCAAGCAAGATCGCATCGTCTAGCAAAAGCTGTCCTTCTATGCGAAGGAATATCCGGCCGTCTTCCTCAGTTTGGATAATATTCGTAGGCATTGAACTTAATGACGCATTAAATACGTTTCGGGTTACAGAAAGTTTCAGCGTGTTATTTTTAAGTGTTCGGAGCAGGGCCAGCTTTTTTAGTCGTCAAATAAACTCCAATGAATACCATTACTGCAGCAAATAGAAAACGGAGATCGATCGATTCTCCGAGGAAATATGCCGCGAGCAGAAATCCTATAACAGGTTGAAGGTAAATAAAAACTGCAACGGTCGATGCATTTACGTTTGCAAGCGCGTATGCATTCAGCAAATACGGCCCGGCGGTCGCCACGACCGCAATATATAGCACTAACAACCAGATAAACGATGAAACAGCCGAGATCTCTACGCTGTAGATGGACACAAGCCCCAGCGGCACACAAATGATCGAGGCAAAAATGAAGACCCACATCATCGAACGAAAGGCGCCATTTCGTGTAATGATCTCCTTCGAAGTTGCGACATAGATGCCGTAAGAGAGAGAGTTTACGATGATAAGAAGGTCACCGATAGTTGTTTCGGATGAGAACGACGCGTTTCTCGGATCGATGAGGACAATGACGCCTGCCGCGGCCAGGACAATGCCAAGGGTCTTGATAAGCCGAAGCCGTTCGGTACCAATCACAGCACCGATCGCTATAGTGAAAATAGGTATTGTGACGGCGAGCAGTGAGGTGTTCGATGCTTTTGTCAGCGAGAGCCCGCCGATGAAGAGAAGCTGATTGAACGTAACGCCAAAGAGGCTTAAGATCGCTAAACGAGCATAATCGTCTTTTTCCTTCAGCCATAAACGACCTCGAAAATACTGGATAATGAAAAGGACCAATGCGGTTATTCCAACCCGAAATCCGACCAGCGCTACCGCCGGAAGCACTGCGAGTACGACCTTGCCGATAACCGGCAGCGAACCGAACAATACCTGAACGCCGATAAGCGCGGCAAACGGGCCAAGGTTAGAAACTTTTTCCTTTTCCAATTGGGAAAATTGCCTTATCCTGTCTCTGCTGTAAGCTATCGGAAAAATACCGACTTAGCAAACATAACTCGCCTTGGAAGCCTAAGTATGAATAGCTTTATAAAGGTTATCGCGATCCTATCTGCTGTATTGATGTTTCAATCTTCATTGATCGTGGGTTTGGCGCAGTCTGGCCCGCTCACATTTGAAGAGCTTTTGAGAACGCTGAGAGATTCACAACTTGGCCCCTCTACAGCAAGCCGTATCGCGCAGAAAAAGGTCGAGGAGCGTGGACTTAAAGACGAAATCGATGACGAACAGATGGCTCAGCTTCGGGATGCGGGAGCCGATGACCAATTGGTCGAGACGATCGCATTATCACTTTGCGATAAGTTCACAACGCTTGCCGAAGAATGTGACGAAGCCGACGAGAATTGCAAGATAGCCTACTTGGACAAGGCTTTGTTATACCATCCGAGCGACAAAGGCGTTTATATAGACCGGGCAAGCTCCTACTACAGATCGAAGAATTATGAGTTTGCTCTGAACGATCTAAACCGTGTTCTTGAGATGGATCCAAAGCATACCAGGGCTCTTTTCAACAGGGCACTGGTTTATGACGGTCAAGGCGAATATCAGAACGCGATCAACGACCTTACTTTGGCTATCGAGATCGATCCAAAAGACAGTAGTGCCTATTTCAATCGGGCAATGGCCTATCAATCGCTTGGTGACCTCGATTCAGCGATCAAGGACTTTTCCAAATACATTGAATTGGATCCAAAGCAGCCTGACGGGTACGACCGCCGAGGACAAGCGTACCTTGAAAAAGATCTGGACAAGAAGGCTCTTGAGGATTTTGAACGAGCGCTAAAGATCGATCCAAAGTATGCCGATGCATTAGTAGGACGCGGCCGCGTGAACCTTTTCAGAAAGCGGTTTCAGCAGGCTATTAAAGAATTTGATGCGGCGCTAAAGATCGATGAAAAAAGCACGTATGCGTTGCATAACCGAGCATTGGCATATGAACAATTGAAAGATCTGCCCCGTGCGATCGCCGATCTTAGCCGAGTTATAGAGATAGATCCTGACGATATAGATGCTCTGTTAGACCGATCCAGATTGTTTGAGGAAAGGGAAGAATGGGCGGCGGCCCTGAGCGATTACACACGGCTTATTAGACTCAACAGCAAGCGGGCGGATCTTCGTTTATTCCGCGCGCGGATCCACCTTAAATCCTCAGACTATGAACGGGCGATCTTTGATTATACGAAGGCGATCGAATTGGACCCGGAACTTACCGATGCCTATTTTGAACGGGGCGGGATCTTCATAGATCTTGAGGATTTCAGAGCGGCATTAAAGGACTATGACCGATTCATTGAATTGGAGCCGAAGGACAGTAATGCATTTCATAACCGAGCCTTGATCTATTTTAATCTTGGAGATCTTCAGCGAGCGGTTGCCGATGCCACCGAAGCTATCCGTTTGAATAAAGAGCATATCAACGCATATTTGATTAGGGCGGAGGCCTATGAAGGGCTTGGCGAAGAAGACAAGGCCACCTCCGATCGTAAGACCGTAGAAAATCTCCGCAAAAAATTGGATAAGTGACAAATGTCCGCATCATTTAATAGTTTTTTCGACCGGAAACCATTGAGTTCCCCTAGTCCCACAATTGCAAGAACGGTCAAAAAGTCGCTTTTGCCGACCTCTACAGTGCAAAATATCTTCTTTAAGATCGTCGGAGAAATATGCTGGATATTCCGGCGATGTGCAGTTAGAAAGAGGTAAACACTATGTCATTCAGGATATACGTCTCCGGGTCAAACGGCTTTCGGTATGAACGAAATAATTGTGCCGATGATGATGTTTTTGAGGCTGCTGCGGTCATCTCCGCATTGAATGCTTCAGGCCCTTCTGTTGGCCACGCCAAAATTGCTAGAGTCAGAGCAGACTTTCATCACAAGCTATCCCGCAAGATAGTCAACGAAAACCAAGTGATTGTGGTGGAAGATCTAGCGGTTAAGACCATGGTGAAAAACCACACCCTCGCTCAAGCAATCAGCGATGTCGGCTGGGGACAGTTTTGCACTCTGCTCAAATACAAAGCTGAGTTTGAGGGCAAGATTTATCTGGAGATTGGGCGATTCTTCCCGTCTTCCCATCTTTGCTCAAACGCCCTGCTACCGCTGGAGAAGATGGATCTTTCCATTCGCTCGTTTGTTTGTCCTCACTGTCAGGAACGGCACGACAGGGATATCAACGCAGCGATCAACATCAGAAATGAAGGCTTGCGGATATTGGACTCAGGAAGTGGGTCTACTGCTCTAGGACGCGATGTCAGACCAAAGGGAGGAAGGCGCAAGTCTACCCTCTCCGAGGCTGTCGCGGTTGACTAGAGAAGCCCGCGCTGTAGCGTAGCTCAGCGTCGGGTACTTCACGTAGCGACAAATCAGGCTACCACAGAGAAATTCCTGGCTGTCAAATTCAGGCCATCCGTCAGCAACGCAAACTGGCCTCCATTGCCAAATCCGTTTCTCGCACCGTTCTCGTTGTAGATCAACGCGCCAGATTTTTCGTTGTAGACAATCAGCGCATCGCTGCGGCGAGCCTGCCTCAGATTTTCTACCGATTCAAACGAGAGCTGCTTGACTTTTGTGAAGGTGGTGCGATCAATTTGGATCTTGTCTTGCCTGATATTAAAGTCGGTGACTTGATCCACGCCGATCAAAGCACGGTTGAAAGTCTGACCGATGCCGAAGCCAAAGGTATCTTTGCCACCACCGCCGGTGAGCGTATCGAAGCCAGCACCACCTACCAGGATGTCATCACCGTCTAAACCTTCGAGCGCATCGTCGCCAGCATTTCCGGCCAGTGAGTTATTGGCATCGTCGCCAAGCAAGACATCGTCGAGTGCGGTGCCGCTAACATTGAGGAATCCAGCCGGCAATGTTCGGATCAGGGGGCTACCGGGAAAATCAATGCTAAGGGTGTTTTCTGCTAAATCAACTGCCAGCGGGGCATTGACTCCAGTTGCATCGATGTTGGGTGTGGTTGTGGTTAATCCAGCTACAGCGCCATTGAAACCGTAGATGATGTAGTTGGGCAGTTGAGCTGTAACGGTTTCTCCAGGACCGAAGCCACTGCGAAAAATGCCTAAATCGGAAATACCATCTCCGTTGTAATCACCACTCGATTCAAAGTCAGATGCGCCCAAACGGGTATTCACTCCGGTGCCGTTGATCACCAAACCGTTGATGCTGTTAATTGCTCCGACATCAACTGTGGCTGCAAATTCATTGCGCTTACCATAGAGCACATAGAGTTGTCCGGCTTGGGCTTGACCATTGGGTGAGGCAATGGGATTGGCCAGCACAATATCGCTGACGCCATCATTGTTGAGATCGCTACTGCTGTAGAAGTAGCCGCCGGTAATGGTAAAGCCGTTGGTACCGTTCAGATTGCTCGTATCTAGAGTAGGCGTGTAGCCAGTTTTGCGTCCAAAGATAACCTGCACCACCGCCGGAGCTGAGACTTCACCGGATCCGGGAACTTGAGCGTTGGCAGGGGAGTAGCTGATGATCAAATCATTGATGCCGTCGCCATTCACATCGCCGGGTGAATTCACTGCCGCTTCGATAAACGGGGGGAATTGATTGTTTGGATCTGGCGTTCTGGGCAGATTGATCGCAAAGCCGTTGGCCCCATTCAGGTTGGCAGGATTGAAGGTAGAAGAGGCGGAATAGGTGGGCGTGCCAAACAGAATATAAGCCTTACCAGTCTGGCCTGGAGGATTGTTGGTATCCGTGACAAGAAAATCGCTGATCTGATCGCCATTGATGTCACCGAAGGGTCTTAACGCTCTATTGGTATCAGTAAACAGCGTCGTACCATTTGTCCCATTGAGGCCAGATAGGTTGATGGGGGAAGTAACCATTAAAGCTCCTCTGTTGTTAAGTTGATAGCGCGAATCAGCAGGGAAAACCAGAGCAGCTAGCTTTCCTAAACTGCTCTAGCAAAACCAATCCGACAAAATTTAGGTCTGCAACGGCTACTGATCGTCTTAGGAGTAGACGATGGCAAAAACAGCCTGGATGGAGTGTAAGTCATTCAACTGAGTGCAGGCTGTAGTGCTCAGCTTGTAGGCGTAACACCACAGAATACAAATCCAGCGCAGACCTGTTCCAGGGTTCCCAGCATTTGCAAATTGCTACCAGGGATACTAAACAAACTTCAAAGCGTCATCGGGGCAATGGGTTCTATCTCTGGGTCATAGCCACCAATTTGATTAGTCCGCAGCACCCAAACCGAGGCATCGAACTGCAAAAAGATGCGCACGACCGTATCGCTAGCTAACCGGGGCAGGAGAGTGCGCCAGCTTCCCAACCCCGCTTTGAGGTTGCGCAAGGGGCTATCTTCTAGGGTGCAGCCTAGGGTGTATTCGTTTTTCTGCCAGTCGGAACGGGGAGCACCCAAGGGTTGCAGTTCCCGCTGTAGGGCATTGATCAACTCCACCAACCGCTGATAGCGGCTTGCCTGTTGCGAACTCGACAACCAATTTTGCAGCGACACCGCATCGGCTTCGATCGCCCGCTCCAAACTGTTGAGGCTGGCAAACAGCGCTTGGTTGGAATCCTGCGAGCAGTTATTGGCGATGCCAACATAGGTGCCGCCGGTGCCATCGCCAATCCGGTAGCGGGCCGTCATCACCTGCAAGTGACGCAGCATCAGATTCAGGGGCGAGCTTTTGTAGCCGTAGATCTCAAAATCCTCGGTAAAGGCGTCCAGCTTCACCAGCAAGTCACAGACCGGACGCACCCCTGCCCAACCAAACTGCCGATCGCCCAGATAGCGTGACCAGTGCAGTGTTCCCGCAACGATGCCATCGGTGTTGTGGGTGTAGACCTGGTAGTACTGAATTTCAAACCGCAGTTCGTGCGTGAGCGGATCGCGCACCACGGTGGCTAAGCCATAGGCAAAATGGCCAAAAAACAAAGGTGTCGCCGCTGCGGGTTCCCGTTTCTGGCCGCCAATGCCGCCATAGGTATGCAGCACCAAGGCGCGGGTACCCTCTGGCCAAGCGTCGATTGCTTGTTGCTGCTTTAACTCTTGCAACTCTTGCAACTCTTGCGCATCCAGCTCTGGTGCATTTAGCTCTGGACTCAAGAGCACCGAACTGATCTGGCCTTTCTTGGCCTTGATGTTGGCCCAAGTCTGCTTCCGGATATAGCGGTAGGCTGGCTTGTAGCCGAAAATCACCTGATCGGGCTGGAGCCACAGCAGCGACCGGGGCGCGTAGGATTGCACCACAAATAGACCCGCCGCATCCTTGGCCCCATAGATGTACCAACCCATTTCGTTGAGGGGAGACTGCTCTAGAGCGCGGGTGGTAGAAGGAAAACAGCCGTTTTGATCGGCGATCACGGGCGGCAGGCGGACAATTTCTGTTCCACCATCGAACTGATCCGTGGTGGGATTAAAATGCTCGACGCGAAACTGATCGCTGCCCGCAATTGGCTGGAGGAATCGTACTAAGCCATAGTAGCGTCCGGTAATTTGTACGGGTTGATTGACGATCCGCAGGGTGGTACCATCTTCGACCTGCACCTCGCCGTCCAGCATCACGATCAGGTCATCGGTGGGATGGGCACGGGGTTCCGGTATAGAGGGACGACGACGGAAACTCACCAGCCAATGGTCACGTTTTTTCAGCAGCTTGAAAGAAACGGCATCCACAGTTTTGGGATCGATCGGAGCTATCCGGTCCGGCAGTACCGTCATCTTGTCGGAACCGATCCGCAGAGGTTCGGAGTCGATGTCCGAAGACCTTTCGGATGCGCTATTGAAGAATGGTAAGGATAACACTTTTATCGAGGTCGCGGCGGGAGCAAACGGATATGTTCTTGTGACCACTCTGCCTGAGAACGCATCCAACACCCCAAAAAAAGTTGGGCCGGAGGCCGGCGGCAAATGATACGTCACGACCTGAATCGACCTCAGATAGATCCTAGAAGTGTCGTTCTCGAAGGGCGGGAACGTGAACTATTTGAATTGATCGCTGCGACGGGTTATGTCCCGGACGATCAAAATTTCTCGGATTTCTGCGAGAGCCTCCAGTCAGGCCGGGCATGGCTCGTCTCGGGTACGCGGGGAAGCGGTAAAACCGCTTTTCCGGAAGCCCTCGCTTCGGCCTGCAATCTGACAATGTGTGTTGTCGCAGGTCGAGACGGCCTCAAACAGGAAGAGATCCTGTACGACTGGGATCGCGAGGAACAGGAGGTTTGGATGCAAGAGAATCTGACAATTGCAAAGGCCTTGCCAGAAGAACAACAATCGGCCTTTCTTGAACGGGCTCGCAAAAAGAAGTGGCAGAGAGAATTCCTTATTCTTGGCGAGGTCGGGGCAGCGTATGATCTGGCGGCAAAAGCGGCCAGTTTAAAAACTCCGCCACCTGTGCTCCTGCTTGATGAAAGCGACAAATTCGGTGCAAGCATCGAGGACTCATTGCTTATGCCGCTTGAGCGTGGGCTGATCTACATCCCGAGATACGAAGGAGGCTCTATCGGTATATCGGATTGGCAGTCTCGTCCTATCGTAATAACAACATCTAACGATCTCAGGCATAAGCTAAGTTCTCCGTTCATTTCGAGACATATTTTTAGCCGGTTTGCTACGCCGTCGCTTACGAAGGAGCTTGAAATACTCTCGGCACGGAACGCAAAAGCCACCTCCGCCCAGCTCGCTCTTTCAATAAAGCTGCTCGATGCGGTTCGGGGAGTCGCCGGTATGGAAGATCACCCCAGCTTACGGGAATCTATCGATGTCACGGGCGCTTTTATAAGGAGTTCTATCGAATCACTTGACGAGACTTTACTCTCACGCTTTTTCTGCTATTTCGTAAAAACCGGAGAAGCCCGAGAACTTCTAAACATACAGATCGACTATCTGCTTGCGATGACCAGCTCTTTCCACCCGGAAGTGGATACATGGCTCGCAAGCCGCGATCCCGAATGGGCAAAGCGATGGGCCCATTTTATTACCGCAGAAGGACAATGAACATAAGGGCGAGGAAGAATAAGAAAGAAAAGACAGACTCCCTAACCGGCAGGTTGGGACGCGTCTCCGCCCTCGTGCGATCCGAGGCGTTGATAATCGCTGCGCTGATCGTCGGCGTGTATTTTGTCTCGCGATCGGTCATCACTTCTCGCGATCCCGTCCAGGTCAGGTTCGTTGATAACGGCTCTGACCACCAAAAGCAGGGCGCGTCAATTTTCGGCTTTCCATCCGGGACCGGATTCTCGGGGAAGGCAATCGAAGCGGGGGCGCGTTTGAGAGAAGCGGGGGCTTTGGGTGTGGCTGTTTCGCTTTCGGCATTTGCGACATTTTCGGCAACTGGGAACCCGCCGGCGACAACAGAGAGCGTTCTCCGCGATCTTGTGAACCGCAGACTTCTTCCGCCCGGGATCGGGATCGATGGGCTGTCGCTCCAATCCGAATTGAGTCTGATCAGTTTCAGATACATACGAGAACCATTTTCATTCGAGATAGTGTCGCTCCCAAAAGACGAATCAAAAGGCCCGGCCCTGCTGCTGAAATTCCCTCTACCACCAGGTGAGCCAAACTCGGTAGTGTATTTTCAATCTTCAAACGTAAGCCCGGAACGAATTCCGGCGCCTTTTAGCACGACTGAACAGTTGGCAGCGGCCGGATGGAATATCAGGCATTGGCGGGGAGATGCTCTGCCGCTCGATGAATCGGTTCTCCACGATCTGCGGGAGCAAGATGCGTGGTTGAAGGCGCAAAACCAGAGTAAGTGAATCATAAGTGAGTCAAAGGTATGTTTTCGCGTGAATGGATCGAAAAACTTGACGCGTCATTCGGCATCCCCCGAAAGGCAAATGAACAATACCTGCCTTCGTACAATGCCTTCTGGCATTGGGCTGCCGATATCGGAAGAGGCGTATTCTTCGTGTTCCTCGGACTGATCGGTGCGGCGCTAAGCCTTTTCGCCGGGTGGCTTTTTGGAGAACCGGGCCTCATCAATCTTGCATTCTGGGCGATGGCATTTGTCTGCATTGCCGGTGGGTTCGTAGATGCATACTCGCTGCTTTGGGATTATCGCGTCAGGCGAATGAGCACGGCTCACGGGTCGGCTCGCTGGGCGAAGGCAGCCGATCTTGTCCGATGCGGTATGATGAATAGGATTCGGGGTTTACCCCTTCCCGCAAATGCTCTTCCGATCGCCAAAGCCTTTCGAGGCCGAGACGTGTTTCTTCCGCCAAATCAATGGTTAAGACACTTCGTGATGTTCGGCCCAACCGGTTCGGGCAAGTCAAAGACATTCTTTATTTCGATGATACGGGCAGTACTCGGAAACTCTTCAACGCTCGTTTACGATCCGAAGGGCGAGCTATACGCACAAACGGCCGGTTCAGCCAGACGCCTTTTTCGTCTTGATCTCAATGACCCTGCGAAAAGCGATCGATGGAACTTTGTTCCAAAGTGCCGAAACGACCCTGCGTTTGCCTGCCAGGTCGCAGGAATGATGATCGGGATCGAGAGCCGACGTAAGACAAATGCCGATCCGTTCTGGGGAGACGCCGAACAGATCGCCCTGACCGCGATCCTTCTGCATATAGCAGAGGTTTACCGAGAGAAGGCGATTCCTGCTTTCGCCGCCGACTTTCTTCTCTCGCTGGGAGAAGACGGTAACGATGCTTTCGCAAAGGCCATGGAAGGTTCGCCAAGCCTTTATGCGAAACAGGCGTATTTGGCATTCCGTCAGGCTCCTGTTCAAACACGAGGTTCGATTCTTATCGGCCTTTACAACAAGCTCCGGCCTTTCACCCTCGCACCCGCTCGCATGGTAACGATGCCGCCGACAGATGAAGAGAAAGAAGCCGGATGTCGACAGATCGACTTCTCCGAGCTCCGCAAACCGGGTACCGCAATTTATCTTGTCGTCTCGGAAGGAGCCGCCGACATCTATAAGGAATTCATAGCGACATTCTTAGGACAGGCCGTTATGGAGATGAGACTAGACGGCCTGAACGAACCGGATTATCCTTGCTTCGTCCTTATCGACGAGGCCTATCAACTCAACGTCGCCGAGGTGAAACGTATCTCCGGTATCGGCCGCGGCCGCGGCGTCGGGCTTGGCCTCGGATATCAGGATCTTCCACAGATGTACGACCAGTACGGCCGCGAAAGAGCGAACGCGATCCTTGGTACGATCATGACAAAGATATTCCTGCCCGGCCTTGACGATGTGACGGCCGAATATGCTTCGAAGCAGCTTGGGGACACAACCATCTTCTCAAAGACGTTTCAGGATTTCCCCGGCAAGAAACACGACAACACACGATACGCGGTGGGGGAGGCTTTCAAGATCTTGCCTATCCAGAAAATACTACAGTTGCCCCTTCACTTACTTTCAGGTTAGGAGAGCGGACAAATCTGAATCTTTTCTATGAGTACAGTAGGTACTATGCAAATCCTACTATTTATGATGTTCCGCTTCTCAGCGATGGTAACTTACCACCTGCGAGTCTTTCGCCTACTTATTTTGCGTTAGTTGATTTTGCAAGTCATAGATTCGGCTACGGGCTGAATCATGAACTTAATGATAGCTGGCAGATTCGCAATAATCTTGCCATCAATTTGTCGTCTTCTGAGCGACGTGAAACCTATTATGCAGATATTCTGAATGACCGTACTTTAACTGACTATAGATTTTTTGGAGGCGATTACGAAGATAACAGTTATTTTGGGCTGCTCGATTTGGTTGGCAGGTTTAGAACTGGTTCAATTTCTCATCAGCTTGTAGCAGGGTTTGATTTTAACCGTTACATTATCAGTAATGGAGTCTTCGATGAGGGAACCAGTTTGCCTAATCTAGATATATTTGACCCGGATTACAATGTCAGCCTACCCGAATCACCAGAAGATGTACCTTTTACATTCCGACAAACTAACCAATCATATGGGTTTTATCTTCAGGATCAGGTTACCTTTAGTAACAATCTGAAACTTTTAATTGGTGGTCGCTATGATTGGATATCTAATAATTCTGAAGCTTTTGGTGATGGGATCAATAGCCCGGTTCAAAATGACAGTGCCTTCAGCCCTCGGATTGGTTTAGTGTATCAGCCCAGCCAAAATGTTTCACTCTACACTAGCTACAGCCAATCATTCCGCCCAACTACAGGACGCAATTCAGATAATGATGCATTTGAACCAACTAGGGGAACTCAGTATGAGGTCGGTATCAGGACTGAGTTTTTAGAAGGTAAACTTTCAGCTAATCTGGCTGCCTACAGTCTTACGAGATCAAATGTGCTGACCCCTGCTCTCGATCCCGATCTAGCTAGGCAGGGCTTTCAAGTTCAAACTGGAGAGCAAAGAAGCCGGGGCATTGAGTTGGACATTGGAGGTGAAATCTTGCCGGGTTGGAATGTGGTTGCTTCTTATGCTTACACTGACGCAGTAGTCACTGAAGACAATTCCATTCCTGAAGGCAATCGACTAATAAACGTGCCCGAAAATCAAGCTAGCCTTTGGACAACCTACACAATTCAGGAAGGAGATTTGAAAGGGTTGGGATTTGGATTAGGAGTATTTTATGTGGGTGAGCGACAGGGCGATCTAGCAAACACATTTCAACTCGATGACTACTTTCGGACTGATGCAGCAATCTACTACCGTCGAGGTAGATTTAATGCAGCAGTTAATGTTCGCAATCTTCTCAATGTAGATTATGTTAGCGCAGCTAACTTCGGTAGACTCTATGTGCAAAGAGGTGCACCATTCACCATTACTGGTTCAATTAGTTGGGAATTCTAGGTTAGGAGAGAACACTCTTTGCAATGAGGAAGAAAGCGCCCCATAAAATTACTTTGTTTCTACTCTTTTTAACGGCTATTTCCGTTTTTACGATCCCTGCTTGCAGCAGTAAGTCGCTGTGGCTTCAGTCAGACAGAATGAATTCAACAACTGGACAAGCAGAGCAGTCAAGCCCTGCACAGAAACCAGCAGCAACAAAAGTCGTGAGCCATGCTTTAGGTCAAGCTGAAATTCCACTTCACCCCCAACGAATTGTTGTATTAGACGGTAGTTTCCTGCTTGATCCGTTATTAGCAATAGGCATAAAGCCAGTGGGTGCTGCTACCTGTCCTTACTGCATTAAGTCGGATACGCTCAATCAGTTTGTTGCTGATATTCCACTGGTGGGTCATTGGGAGCAACCATCTTTAGAGAAAATTCTCAGTCTCAAACCTGATTTAATTGTGGGCCATATCTGGCAGAAGCAATACTATACGCTCCTATCTGCCATCGCACCTACGGTGATGATAGACACGGATAGTGAAGTCGATTTTAAGAAAAACTTGAAATATTTAGCTGCAATCCTGGATAGGAGTGATCGAGCTGAGGAAATTTTGGCTGAGTACAATCAGCGAATTCAAAAATTTCGGCAACAGCTAGGTGAAAAGCTGAAAACCAAGACGGTATCTGTTCTTCATCTTTATGGGTCAGACCCAACAGTTCATGTTTATGGATCAGATTTTGCTCCATATGGCCAGGTCATGATCGATGCAGGTATACCACTCATCCCTGCGTATAAAAAGCTCAAAGGTTACTTAGAAGTGAGCCTTGAAGCTTTACCTGAGTGGGATGCTGATATTCTGTTCATTGATGTACTCCGTGAAACAGATTCCGAGAAACTTAAATCACTATCGTTCTTGAAACAACCGATTTGGTCAACATTAAAAGCTGTGCAAAATGACCGAGTCTATGCAGTGAGTTGGTCTAGTACTGTTGTCGGTCCGATCACAGCTAATCAATTGATTGATGACCTTTATCGTTACTTTGCCAATATGTCTGATCTTGGCTTAAATCACGCTCCTACTCTACCGGGAAGGCAAACCCCATAAAGAGGCTACGTACACGCTGCGCGAACAAATCGATACGCTGTGATCGTTGCCACGATCTCTCAGGCAATAGCTCAAAAACCAGAGACGAAGACCCGTGAAACAGTTTGGAAAAATTGAATCGCATCGCATGAATCTGATAGTGAGTGCTGTGGTTAAACCCGCGCCATATTAAACTACAGAATAGTGTATTTTTCTGCAAAACCTATCATCTCCGCGTGCGACCAATGGCAACCCGTTCTGCTCATCCCCTCCTGCGTCTGCTCCGCTATGCCAAACCCTACCAACCGCAAATCTGGGGCGCGATTGCCTGCTCCATCTTCCGCACGTTGTTTGACTTAGCTCCTCCCTATCTGATTGGCGTTGCCGTTGATGTGGTGATTGAGCAAGAAGGCTCCCTGCTGGCACGACTTGGGATTCAAAATACTCTGACTCAGTTGTTGGTGCTGTCACTGCTGACGATTGTCACCTGGGGCTTAGAATCGCTGAGTCAATATGGAGCCGATAAACTCTGGCGCAACTTGGCTCAGACGATGCAGCATGAACTGCGCGTTGATACCTACAATCACCTTCAGGAGTTAGAGCTAGCCTACTTTGAAGACCGCAGTAGCGGCACGCTGCTGTCGATTCTTAACGATGACATTAATCAGCTAGAGCGGTTTCTCAACTTTGGCGCTCAGGATATCCTCGGCTTCTTCACCCGCGTGTTTGCCGTAGGCTTCAGTTTTGTGCTGCTGGCTCCTGGAATTGCCTGGTTAGCAATGCTGCCGATTCCTTTAATTCTATGGGGTACGTTCGCGTTTCAGTCCCGCTTGGCTCCTCGCTATGATGCGGTACGCGATCAGGCTGGGCTGATTAACAATCGCCTTGCCAATAACCTCTCTGGGATTGCCACGATTAAGAGTTTCACCGCCGAAGCCTACGAACGTGAACGAGTCTACCAGGAAAGCAATGCCTACCGGCACAGTAACCAACGAGCGATTGCTCTGAGTGTGGCCTTTCAGCCCATGCTGCGGTTTTTCATTCTGCTGGGGTTTGTGCTGACGCTGTACTTGGGCGGGCGGGAAGTGCTGAATGGTCGCTTGAGTGTGGGCACCTACGGCTTTATGGTGTTCATTGTGCAGGACCTGCTGTGGCCCTTTACGGAGCTGAGCGACGACGTTTGGCTGATTCGCTATCGCCGTTGCCTCCATTTCGGCGGGTAGCATAATATGCATCTTCAGTATCACGCGAAATGTAAACCGGGCACGTTACATGACGAAGAAGCACCCTCAGTCCACCAGCATGATCGCTGTGTTCATGCGTGATCACAATACCGTGCAAGTCTTCCGGTGCAATGTGAAGCAGCGACAATCGTCGGAGGGTTTCCCGGGCACTTAAACCAGCGTCGACAAGGACATTGGTTCGGTCGGTCGAGATCAGGACGGAGTTGCCCGTAGATCCGCTGCCAAGTACTGAAAATCTCATTTATCTCCCTGATACCGGCCGCGAAGGCCCTTTGCAACGACGCGAGTTATGAGCCAGTTTGGCACGAAATTCGATGCAGATGCCACGACCCAGTTCGTCCATCCGGAAACGATCTTCGCCCGACGGCCATTTAAAGCATTCATTGCGGTTTCCACAACCTGTTCAGCGTTTTCCTGGCCCTTGACCTTCAAGGCGCGTTCTATGTTTGAGGCTTCAAAAAAATTTGTCTTGGTCGAGCCAGGGCATAGTGCGAGAATCTGGATGCCGAATCGTCTATTTTCCTCGGCTATCGCCTCTGAGAACGATGTTACGAAAGCTTTTGTGGCTGCATACGTGGCCATGAAAGGGACTGGCTGAAAGCTTGCAGCCGATGAAACATTGATAATGGTGCCGTGTTTCCGTTCACGCATCGGGGCAAGAAAAAGATGCGTGAGACCCACAAGCGTACGCACGTTCAGATCAATCATCTCAAGTTCACGATCTAAAGGGAGAGTCGCGAAGTCACCCATAGAACCGAATCCTGCATTGTTTATCAGTAGGCCAACTGACGAGCCTATCGAAGCAACTTTGGAGAAAACTTCTTGTTCCGATCCGGACTTCGTTAGGTCTGCACCGATCCATTGAGCTTTGATGGAATGTGCATCGACCAGCTCTTGACAGATCGAACGAAGCTTATCCTCCGAACGAGCAACAAGGATAAGGTCATAACCATCGCGCGCAAGACGGCGGGCAAATGCTTCACCGATGCCGCTGGAGGCTCCCGTTATCAAAGCGGTTGTCATATCGTGTCCAGATCGTCTTCTGCAGTTGGCGAGAACGAATAGTAAATTGAGAACAAAATGCCGGAAACAATTGTTAGGGTACCTATCGTCCGTATGGCTCCCGCAACCAACTTTGTCTGTCCAAGCAAACCAAGCCGATCAAGCATATAATTCCAATCATGAAAACTGCCTTCACTTCCGGTCAGCCCGCTTGTAAGAACAAGCTGCATATTCACCGCGTCCGCGGCATATACGTAAACATTCAAGATACTCTGCCCGAGCCACAAAAGAACTATCGACGCTGAATAATATTTGCCGTGCCAGAAAAAATATACGACAAAAGCCGCGGGCATTATCACCTGGAAGATCGAACCGCCGGCGACCATCATAAATTCGCCGAACGGACGAAAGAGAAGATGTCCGGTCTCATGTATAGGAAGATCGACCAGATCAAGAAAGCTGCCTTGCATCGGTGTCGCCGCGACCCATACAAAGTATGCCGAAAGCAGAAGCGCAAATCCGAGCCTAAGATAGCTTGGTTGATATTGTTCGGTCATTCAAGATCAAAGCAGTTTCCGACGCATTACAAAACCTTTGAGCTGACCATTGAACAAGGCTGGTTGTTCTATCATCAGAAAATGACTAACGCCGTCCCAGATATGGAATTCAAGATCGGGAGCCACCGCCCGGTACTTCTCTTCTACCGCATCGCCCATTGCTGGCGAGCGGGCCAGCCATGTCATCACGGGAACGTTGATCTTGTCCTTTTCCCAAATTGACATTTCACCCATTCCATCCATCGCGCTCAATGCTACGTGTTCCGGCGTTAATAGCATCCTGGAGCGGATCCACTTCCTCAACTCTGCGTCCTTTACCGGAGCAAGCATCCCATCAATGAAGTTTGGGGCATTTTTTACGTAATCAGCCCTTATCGGTGCAAAGAACTTCTCAAAAGCCTCTTTGGTAAGATAAGGTTCGACCACACCGTCCACTATAACCAACGCAAGAGTTTTTCCCTGATACCGACGATAGAATTGCCGAATAACGGGTGTGCCCATACTGTGGCCAACAAGAACTGCTGATTCGACACCTGCCGTTTCGAGAACCCTGTTCACCGCCCGAGCAAAATGGTCCATTGTGTAATCGAGGCGCGGTTTATCACTAAGCCCGTGTCCCGGAAGATCGACCACAATAACGCGATACTGAGGAAACGCTCGATAGCTTTCCTTCCAGAATTCGGCATCGCACGTCCATCCGTGTACAAAAACAAGAGCCTTTTTCTGCTTCGTGTCCCCGATATCGTAATAATGGATAGCGTTCCCGTCCAACATCGCCCAACGCGGTGGCGGAACTTCAGCAAATACAGCTCGGGCGAGAAGCACTGTCACTATCAAGAAAAAGATCTTAGTGGGCTTCATAGCTCTCCGTTAATTCTAAAGAATTCATTTTTAGATATCGAATAGAAAGCGCATTCCTCGTCGTAATGCAGGTCGTTCTTTTCAAACTTCATCCCGATCTTTTCCATAATGTGCCTAGAGGCTGCGTTATCGACATTTGCAACGGCGACTATTCGTTCGAGCCCTTTTTCGGTAAAGCCGAAATTCATCCATCCTATCGCGACCTCCGTTCCCAGCCCCTTGCCCCACTGTGCCTTGACAAGGCTGTATCCAACTTCAATATCGTCAGTGTCAATAAGGGGCTGTAAACCGGCAGTTCCGATCATCTCGTCCGTTTCTTTCAGGAACATCGGACACATCCCAAAGCCGAATTTTTCAACGCACGAAATGTAAAATTGGATGCGTTTGGTCAATGCCTCTGGATTCTGCATCCTCGTCCCGCCAAGATAGCGGTTAACTTCAGGATCAGAACGCTGTTCGATAAGCAATGGCAGGTCGCTTTCGACAAATGGCCGGAACCAGGTGCGTTCTGTTTCCAGTATCGGATGTAACGTCATAGAAAAAGCGTGTCAGGTTCAGCCGCCGGGCGGTGTATTGAATTTATAAGTGAAAGACTGCTCTGAAGATTATCGCAGAACGGTGGCAAAACATTCAATTACCAAGGAGATCAAACTATGTACGCACTCCTCCTTTTCCAACTCTTAGCGCTTTTGACTACCGGATGTGGGACAAATTATGACGAGAGAGATGAATCTCCCCATCCAAAAAACTCTCTCCAGTTGGTCGGCGAACTCAAAACCGGACGGGCAGCTCACGCGGCCGTTCTGCTCGAGAATGGGAAAGTTCTTGTCACGGGTGGATTTGGGCAGGATCAGAAAGCGCTCGATAGCGCCGAACTTTTTGATCCGGGATCAAAAACTTTTGCCCAGGCCTCCGATATGAATACAGCTCGCTCGGGGCATACCGCCACCCTTTTGCATGACGGACGTGTTTTGATCGCCGGCGGCTTTAATGTTTCCTATTTAGATTCCGCTGAGATCTATGACCCGGAAACGGCCCAGTTCAAGCCAACATCAAGAATGACTGTTGCACGAAACGGCCATACGGCGACCGTGTTAGATGACGGCAGGGTTCTGTTGGTCGGCGGGACGAGTACCGGTTGGAGCTTCTTGGCTGATGCCGAGATATTTGATCCAAAGACTGATACATTCTACAAGACCGGAAATATGACCGCCGCTCGCGTAAAATTTATCGTGTTCTCACCATATTTCCATTCACCGAGCCACGCGGACAATGCCGGGTTCGCACTCGCTTCGATGAACCGAAAACTATCAGTCCTAACCCAGCCAACCGTTGCAGATCCCTTAACCGGCGTGTACCAGACGCAAGAAAAATTGCCACGCGATCTTGAAACAAGCACTTGATCGCCCGGCAGCAAATATGCCTTTGATCTGCATCGCTCGTTACCCGGACAATCTGACTCATCGTCATTGTAGAAGTAGATCCGGGTATTCTTAGCACCTTTGGCAGTGCCGACACTGAAAGCTTCCGCATCGACAGTGAAAACTCCGGGGCGGCACCAATTCTCAGGATTCCCGTCCACTTGAGCGAACACAGTTCCGCTTATACCCAATCCAAGCAATACACACAGGAAAAGTGATCTCATCATCTAACCTCCTCAACGAACGTAACCCGATTTATTTCGTGAAGTGTCGTAACACCAGAAAAAACCTTCTTTATCGCTGATTCGCGAAGACTCGAAAGACCTTCTTTCTGGGCTTGTCGCCGTATCTCTGAACCAGGACGCCGCTCAATGATCATTTCGCGAATGGAATCAGACATATCCAAGAGTTCGTGAATCGCCGAACGGCCTCTATAACCAGTGTGATTGCAAGCATCGCAGCCGACGTTTCTGAAAAACACTCGTTCCTTGACATCCTCAGACCGTAACCCCGATTCAAACAACTCCTCATCGCCTGGCTGATATTGGCGCTTGCATACAGGACAAAGAAGCCGCACAAGACGCTGAGCAAGCACGCAGTTCAAGGAAGAGACAAAATTATATGGCTCAACACCCATATTCAGAAAACGCCCAATCACGTCAATAACGTTGTTCGCGTGGACCGTGGTGAAGACTAGATGCCCGGTCAATGCCGATTGTATAGCGATCTGTGCAGTTTCCTCGTCTCTGATCTCACCGACCATTATCTTATCGGGATCGTGCCGAAGAATAGAACGAAGACCGCGGGCGAACGTGAGCCCTTTCTTCTCATTCACAGGGATCTGCATTATCCCCTGAAGTTGGTACTCCACCGGATCTTCGATCGTTATTATCTTGTCCTCGTCATTTCGGATCTCGTTCAATGCCCCATAAAGGGTTGTTGTCTTACCTGAACCGGTCGGGCCGGTTACCAGTACCATTCCATAAGGTTCCTTAATATAAATACGAAACCTGCGCAGATCATCTGCATCAAATCCAACAACATCAAGTGACAGATTCTTGAATTCTTCCGATATTTGTTCCTTATCGAGGATACGGATAACACAGTTTTCACCGAATGCGGACGGGAGGATAGAGACACGAAAGTCGACAGTACGGCCCTTATAGCGAACCCGAAAACGCCCGTCCTGTGGGATGCGCCGTTCGGCGATGTCGAGCTCCGACATCACCTTGATACGTGAGATAAGTGTTTGGTGATAAGCAATATCGATAGGATCAACCTTCGAGTAAAGGGCTCCATCTATACGGAATTTGACCCGGACATCACGATCTCCCGCTTCGATATGTATGTCCGATGCCCTGGATTCCATCGCGTTGTAAACGATCGTGTCGACGAGTTTAATTATCGGCGACATTTCACTGTCTGTTGCAAGCCGGTCTAAATCGAGAACTTCATCTCCCTGATCTGTTTCTTTGACCAATGAGATCTTAAAACCCGAAGCCGCCTCTTGGAGGACACGTTGCGTAGCATCACCGCGCTTTAGCACAACATCTATCGCCCCCTGCGTAGCGATGTAAGGCACGATCCGAACATTTAGAGCATTCTCCATCTCGTCAAGCCGATCCAGATTTGTCGGATCCGCCATGGCTGCGTGGAGCTCGTTCCCTTCCCTCTTGAGTGGTACAAAATGATTTCGCAACATCATTTCTACCGGGATCTTCGCTAGCTCTTCGTAATCGATCGGAGATTCTGCATCGGGCGGCAAAAGATCGATATAAGGAAGCCGATATCGTTTTGCTAATTGCTTGGCTTCAACCACCTCAGGTGGCTCATTCTCGATAAAATCCGAGATCTCTATCTTAGGAGACGAGATATTTGTAGTTACTGTCTGTTCGTTCATCACTGCTCTTTCTGCTCTATCCGCGGCGTCCGCCCATTGGACCGCTGGAGATTGTGTCTATGATCGGCAAATAGATCGCCAATAGGATCACAAGAATGACTGCCGCCATTATAACGAGGATAACTGGTTCAAGGAGCGTCGTCAGTTGCTCCAGTTTAACCTCTGCCTCAGCATCATAGAAGATGGCCACCTCTTCAAGCATTTCACGCAAACTCCCTGAACGCTCGCCGATGCCGATCATATCGAGGCCGAGATCAGGAATCCAACCTGCTTTCTCAATAGAATCGGTGAAGCCGCGACCCTCGCGAATAAGTGGAAGTACTGCTTGGCTCCGCCGCCGCAGTTCAAGATTATTGATCGCCTGAGAGGCAACATCCCACGAATCTGGGACCGTTATCCCTCCGGCAAGCAGTGTTGCGATAGACCTAGCCAGTTGGGCCGTCGCCATTTGACGGATCAAAACGCCAACAATTGGCAGCTTCAATAGGAATCGATGTAGAACTGATCGCCCGCTTTCAGTGCGCAGCCACACGTAGAGAGCAAATCCCAGTATTAGCAAAAGCGGGAAAAGCCAGATCGCATTCGATGACACAAAGTTCGAAACGGCCAGTACCGCCAGCGTTATTGTCGGCAAGCCACGGTTCGCACTTAACCCCCGGAACAGTGTGGACATCTGAGGGATTATATAAAGCGTGAGAAAAGCGACCATTATTACCGCTGCAACCATCAAGAAGATCGGATAAGCTAGAGCTCCTCTAAGCTTCCGGGCAATACCCACGCTTCTTCGCAGATATTCCACATACCTTTGCAGGACATCATCGAGGGCTCCGCTCTTCTCTCCGGAATAAATAGAGGCAGTATATATCCTTGGGAAAACACCTTGAGCTTCGAATGCTTCGGAAAGAGACGCTCCGCTTTTAATACGCTCCTCAACGTCGGCCAGAATAACTCGAAGGGTCGAAGAGGTCGATCGTGCTTTTAAGAGCTCAATTGCTTGAAGAAGAGGAATTCCTGCCCTTAACAATGCAGACAGCTGCTGATTGAATAGCAAGAAGTCGGATTGCTTGATCCTTCCTTTTCCGCCGGTCGCGGTAAAAGGAAGCACAGAAGCCAAGCCGCCGGAGGCTGACGAGATCGAAAAGACCTTAAAACCTTCTCGCTCAAGAGCCTGCCTGGCCTCATCCGCCGCCGATGCCTCGATAACGCGAGTGACTATATCTCCGGACGGCGTTCCGAGTCTACAAATGAACTCTGACATAGTTTACTTGGAAAAGACAGGCGATGGTCAGATGCGAGATTGTTTAACTTTACACCTGTCAAACAATTATAACACGCCGCACAAGCCCAAATGTTCCCCAGAACGAAACTGTATTTCGCCGGCCGCCGAAACAACTATTACGTGCTTAGCTGCATCTCAAAATTATCTTGCGGATTACTGCACGTTTTCTTACTATCTTATAATCTGACCATCGATGGAGCGAATTATGTCGAGAATCGGTTGGGGTAAATTGGCCGAATCATCGTTCCGGCTTAGAGGTTGTGGGCTACTGATTTTTTGCCTTGTTTTTGTGGTAAACGGATTTGCCCAGACCCCGGACCCCACAGCAGACTGCTTTCAGGTCAGCCTGAACCGCTTCAGCGATCGCCCTATCTACATTGTTTCCCCCACTGAAGGACAAATCGAGCGTTAAGGGTTGACCGTCTTTCTGGCGAATCGCTTGTCCTGCGGGCTGTTGCCATCCAGCTTCATCCAGCAAGGCTTTAGCTTGATCCACATCGTAGGCATAGGGTTGCAAGCCGATATTGGCATAGGGCACTTCGGTTGAAAAATAGGTGTCAGCTTTTTGTTCCGTGTCGTAGAAGATGGCAGAAACAATCGCATCTTTATTGACGCTGTGCTGAATTGCCTGCCGCACCTTCAAGTCTGCTGTCGCACCTCGATTGGAATTGATGGCGATCGCTCGCGTATTCAACGGTGGCGATACCTCGGCCGTATACTCACCCGAATCGCGTAATTGCTTGAATGAATCCAAACTGATTTCACCGTTACCGTAAATCAAGTCAATTTCTTTGTTTTCAAACGCCAGCACCCGCGTTTCGCCATCGGGAATAATTTTGACCGTCACCTGCTCGACGGCAGGTTTGTTGCCCCAATAGTTTTCGTTGCGCTTGAACACAGCCTGAGCATCCTTCTGGTAATCGGCTAACACCCAGGGACCCGTACCGATCGGAGCTTTGATGCCTTCCGCGGTCGTGCCGCTATCAGGAAACGCTTTGGGCGACAGGAAACGAACCGGGCGAATCAACGTTAATTCTTGCAGAGCGGGATAATAGGGCGTTTTCAGGTACATCTGCAAGGTGCGATCGCCCTGAGCTTCTACGCGATCGATCGCCTCAATCAGCCCCAACCAGTCATGTTCTTCGCGGTTTTGCAACACCTGATCAAAGTTGGCTTTGGCAGCCACCGCATCAAATGGAGTGCCATCTGAAAACTGGACACCCTCACGCAGGTGGAACGTAATCAATTTGCCGTCTGGCGACACTTCCCAGCTTTTTGCCAGTGCGGGCTGAATTTCGCCGCCGCGATCGTAGCTGACCAGCGGTTCATAAATTAAATCCTGAGCAAACATCTGGCTGGGATTGTACAGGTGCGGATTGAGCGGCCCAATATCCTGCGACCAGGAGAACGTCAGCGTTGGATTTGTAGAGGTCTGAGATTGAGTGTTGAGCTGGGCACAGCTTGGTAGGATGATTACGGCGGCAACCGCGATCGCCAGGAGTGCACGCAGAAAGTTTTTTCTCATGAGTAAAGTCATTGCTAAATGGTCGTTTCACTTTCACCTTGGATCAGGGAATTGATTGACTCTAGGAAATCAAATTCGTTTTACTTCACCCGTTGCATACCAACCTCATCGGGGTCAAACATTACTACCTGAATTAGGGACAAAACAATGCGGAGGGGAGGGATAAGACGGTGAATCAGAGCAAAGTTTTATCCTTTTTTAAGGCATACCTTCTACCAGGAGAAATTATGAAGCTGAAACGGTTATTGATGCTAGCGAGTTTGTCCATCTGGTTGATCAATTAAAGTAACGCCCATCGCTTGCAGTTCATTGCGGATCAGATAGCCAGATCACCATCCGGCTCAAGGGTTGTGAACGGTTCTTTGCGGCGAGTCAAGGTGTTGTAAATCAGTAGCGTCATGGCTAATGGGCAAAATCAGATTGGGGAATTGGGTTTCTAGGATTGCTCCTTTTCAAGTATCATTAAAATGATAATCATTCTCATATTAGCATGGACAGCTACCATATCCCGGCACCGCCGACCCCCTGGTCACAGCAACTTGTTGAACCCGCGATCGATCCCAGTGTTTACATCCATCCATTGACCAATGTGATTGGGGATGTTCGTATTGGCTCACAGGTGCATATTGCGCCAGGGGTTTCAATTCGTGCCGATGAGGGAATGCCGTTTTACATCGGAGCCAATGTCAATATTCAGGATGGGGCAGTCATTCACGGATTAGAGCAAGGGCGAGTCACCGGGGATGATGGTGAACCTTACTCCGTGTGGATCAGTGACAATGCCTCCATTACCCACATGGCACTGATTCACGGGCCTGCCTATGTGGGCAAGGGGTGTTTTATTGGGTTCCGTTCCACCGTGTTTAATGCCCGTGTGGGCGATGGCTGTATTGTCATGTCCCATGCCTTGATTGAGAATGTAGAAGTTCCCGCAGGGAAATACATTGCCTCTGGTTCAGTGATTATCCATCAGCAGCAAGCCGATCGCTTACCTGATGTCCAGGAAACCGATTCAGCGTTTGCCCGTCATGTCGTCAGCATCAATCAAAAGCTCCGTCAGGGCTATCTCTGCGCTGAAGATCAGGTCTGCATTGCCAGCATTCGCAATGAACCCAACGGACTCGCTACCGTTCAGTCTAGTTCTGGCAATGGTCATCATCCACCCTCGCGCCTGGATTCTAAAACGATCGCTTGGATTCGAGATGTGTTGAGCCACAAATTTTATATTGGAGTGGAACAGGCAGATACGCGACGGTTTCGGGCAAATTCCTGGTCAGATTGTGAGGTGATTAAAACGACTCAGGAGAAGGACGCGATCGCCACAGTAGCACAACTTCTACAACGTTATCCACATCAGTATGTGCGTCTGTTTGGCATCAATCCTAAGACTCGTCAACGCAATCGTGAATTACTGGTTCAGCATCCTGACGCCCTTCAATCAGCGTAGAGTTGACGAAAGTCCTGACTGTACAGACCACAGGTTTGCATAAACTCCATTCAGAGACAGCAGTTCTTCATGCGTACCCCGTTCCACAATTTGACCTTGATCCATCACGTAGATGCAGCTTGCATGGCGAATGGTGGATAATCGATGGGCGATCGCAATCGTCGTTCTATTTTGGGTAATCACCTGGAGTGATTTCTGAATCGCCGCTTCGGTTTCATTGTCCACCGCAGAGGTAGCTTCATCCAAAATCAAAATCGGGGGGTCTTTGAGGATGGCACGGGCGATCGCGAGTCGCTGTCGTTGTCCTCCAGAAAGTTTTTGACCTCGTTCTCCCACAATTGTGTCGTAGCCCTGGGGCAACTGCTCAATAAACTCATGGGCTTCGGCTAATTTTGCCGCTTGAATGATCTGTTCATGAGTGACATCGAAACTGCCGTAGCGAATGTTTTCCGCTATGGTGCCGTGAAATAAAAACACATCCTGACTCACCCAACCAATACACTGTCGTAAGTCCAGTAAATTAAGCTCTCGAATATCAACGTTGTCAATTAGAATGCGCCCATTTTGCACTTCGTAGAACCGCAGCAAGAGCTTGACGAGTGTACTTTTACCCGACCCCGTCGCACCAACAATACCAATTATTTTACCAGCAGGAACATGAAGGGAAAGCTGTTTGAGTACAGGATTGCGACCGTTGTAGGCAAAGGTAATGTTGTCAAATTGGACTTCGCCTTGAACGGTTTTGAGTGGTAGTGAGCGATCGCCATGCGGAATCGCAACCGGAGTATCCAGCAAACCCATCACACGACGAACAGAAGCCATCGCCCGCTGATACTCATCCATGATTTCGCTCAACTCGGTGAAGGGCCACAGCAAATTTTGCACAATGAACACCATAAAACCGTAAATGCCGACGCTGAGATTCCCTTGAAGGACTTCCCGACCACCCAAATAGAGGGTCAGGACAAATCCCAGAAGGATGAGGAATCGTAGCACAGGTTGAAAGGCAACACTGAGGGCGATCGCCCTTTGATTCCCACGCCGATATGCCTCACTTTCGTACTGGGAACTGCATCAAGCCGGTTGGGCACATAGCTTTGAAGTTTGGCAGGGCGATGAGCTAGCAGGCGGCATTTTGGGAATCGTGATTGGCGGAGCGTTTATTGGCGAATCTATGTTTTATCGGATCCCAGATGGATCGAAGGTGGCAATGGTGAAACTGGTGGAATGGCTGCGGGCGCGTCAGTTTATTTTGTTTGATGCCCAAATGACCAACCCTCATCTGGAACGGTTTGGCGCTTTCATCGTCTCCCAACGAGACTATCAGCGATTGCTCCGGCAAGCTCTACAATGCAACTGTTCGTTTTTGTAGAAAGCGGCCTATCTTTTACCGAACCGCAAACTTACGCACAGCCAACAAGCTGCCCAGCAGCCCGACCGAACAACCTAACCCCAGGAGTGACAGCGGCAGGAGCCAACTCTGCTGAGAACTGAGCCGCATGGTGATTTTGAGAAACTGGATGAATTCTGACTGCTGAGCCAACAGGCTAGCAATAAACTGCTGCACGCCAGTGATCAGCCCCCAGGCAATAAATGCGCCGACAATTCCCAAAACCAAGCCCTGCAAAATAAACGGCAGGTAGATCCAGGTTGTCGTAGCCCCCACAAGCTGCATTACCTCAATCTCGTGCCGCCGAGCCATCACAATCAGGCGAATCGTGGTAGTAATCACGGCAATCGCAGTCAGCGACAGAACGACAATCATTCCGAAGCTGAGCCAATTTAAGCCTTGATTCAGTTGACTAATCCGCTGCACTGCCTCATCGACATACAGCACTTGGTCAACTCCCTGCATTGCCTGGAGTTTCTGCGCTAGAGATGGAACGGCTTCTGCATCCTTGGCCTTTACTTTTAATTCATCGACAAGCGGATTTCCGTTTAACTGCTCGGTAGCGCCTTGAATATCTGCTAGCCCCATGTCTCGTAACAGGGCTGACCAAGCGGCTTCTTTAGTAACAGTTGTGACGGAGGCTACTTCCGGCATGGCCTCTACACTAGATCCCAAATCTGCGGCCTGAATGCCCGTATCCAGGTAAACTGACACTTCTAGTTGACTGCCAAACTGCGTCAGCAGACCTTCCAATTGCCAAGACGCCTGCAAGCTAATGCCGAACAAAAACAGCAAAACCGTTACGGTGCTTACCGCCGCCCAGTTCATCCATCCGCCTCGTTTTAGCCCAATCAGGGTTTCGCGGAGAAGATAGTCCGATTTGGTTAAAACTTGCAGCACGCCTGCAACTCCTCAGCTCTTAGCGACACGCGACTCGAAACATCCGACACTCAACCAGAGTGCCGGCAGTCAATCTGCCTGGAATTATAATCTTGTTCGGGCAAATCGTTGGAAAAACTGGCTCAACCAAATGGCTCAATTGCTGCTAAGTCTCACCCAGCGGAAAATTTTCAGCCTACTTGCTTCCCCGGTAAATTGCGGACCTATTTGAGTCGTTTCCATTGGCTGATTAGGTAGCGTTCAGCGTTTTCAAATCATTCCTTTATCAATCTAGGCTGACCAGCTCATACAAAATTCATCATTTTTTGAGTTGAACCACCGAGGAGGTTTTTTAGCCACATTGAGCAGCATGGAAAGTAGCAGCAAACCGACTACTTAAACTTAGCTTTACAAATCTGGAGTTCTTGATTATGCAACTCGGTCTCATCTGGAAAGCGATCCTCAGCACTACTGCTTTTTCTACCCTTTGTTTGTTAACCACTGGACAACAAGCTCAAGCCGCTAGTTGGAAATACTCCATCGACTCTTTTAGGGACGGAACAGAAGCGTCGGTGATTGGAGACAAGAGCCAGTTTGAGTTTTATGGCATGGCCTACAAGCAGACGCGCGATAAGCTTTACTTCGCATTCAACTCTAATCTGTCGCTCGATGGCTATCAGTACAAAAGTGCATTGAACGGCAAAATCAGCTACGGCGATTTGTTCTTAAATTTTGCTGATACAACCAGCTTTGATAAAGCTAACGGCAAGCTGTACGGCATCCGGTTTGATCAGACGAACGATACCCGCTTTGTCAGTGGCAGTGGCAAAAAGAAAAAAGTAGAAGACCCAAAGTTGGGCCTCTATGAATCAGTTACTGCAACCAGTGTCACAACTCGCAATGTCGGCTACAGTAGCCTTCAGCAGCACACCAACACGGTCAACAAACAGCTTAAAGGCCATGCGTCCTATGGTGATCTAGCCGCTGACACTCAGTATTTTGACAGCAGCAAAGCTGCCTTTACCTCAATGGCATCGGGTAGTTTCCTAGGCGCAATCGAGAAAATTGCTGATTTCAGCAAGTTGGGGTTAAATTTCGCCCAGTTTAACGCCAAGGGCACCTACACCTTCGGGTTTAGCGTTGATAAAAAGCTGTTACCCAATGGCAAATTCATGGCCAGTCTGTTTGCAGAGTGCGGCAATGATGGCATGGTGCTGGCTGGTGAATTAAAAGATGTTCCCGAACCGTCGCTGATGGCAGGATTGGTGACAGTTGGTTTGCTAGCTGCAAGTAGCCGCCGCCGCCAACCGACCCAAGCTTAAAGACAGCAGAGAGCTACAGGCAACTGTAAACCTCAAGCAATCATGAAACCTTAAGCAATCATAAATCTTAAGCGCTAAGCGACAGACCACAAATCTGAACACTAGATACTAGCTTAGGCAGGACTTGGATCAACTGAATCTAACTCCTGCCTTTGGGTGTTTCAGCAGGTGAACGAAAACAAGCGCGGAGAGGGAGAAAAGGCGTAGTTTCAGAATTAGAACGTATTCGAGGGACTACACCCATGAAACTAGAAACCATTATCGCTGAACGAGTGAGCCAGCTAAAGTTGTTTGCCGCTTGTTACTTGAGCAACTCTAGTCGATGGCATGATTTCTGGTACAAAAATCCCGCTGCTGCCTGACCGCGCTTTTTTTCGTTCACCCAATAAACACAGACTCAGCAAGCGATAGCAAGTTGCTACTGTAGGATGAAGTAGCCATCTGCTGTATTGCCGCCGATTTTTGCTGGTTTTCTATGTCTATTCCTCGCGTTGTTCTACATAAACACAAAGCTGATGCCGTCAAACGGTTTCATCCCTGGATTTTCTCCGGTGCAATCAAGCAAACCGAAGGCGAACTGCGGGAAGGAGCAGTGGTTGACGTGTATAGCCATGCAGGAGAGTTTTTGGCAACTGGTCACTACGGAACAGGCACGATTGCTGTCAAAATTTTTGCTTTTGCACCTGTTACCGATTTAGAACAGCTATTCCTAGAAAAACTGCATACCGCCTATCAACTCCGGCAGCAGCTCGGTTTAGTCAACAGTCCCACCACCAACTGCTATCGCTTGATTAATGCAGAAGGCGACGGATTTCCTGGCTTAATCATCGACTGGTATAACGGTGTCGCAGTCATGCAGGCCCATTCGATTGGCATGTACGAGCAGCGCGCGGTTTTGGTCAGGGGTTTACAGCAGATCTATGGTGCAGCACTAAAAGCGGTTTACGACAAAAGCGCCTCGCTGTTGTTTCGCCATGCGGCCTCTCAGGATGCTTCTAGGCGGGACCAGTACTTACTAGGCGAATCTGGCCCATTAGAGGTGATGGAATTTGGACATCGCTTTTTAGTTGATTGGGAGACGGGGCAAAAAACTGGCTTTTTCCTCGATCAGCGCGAGCATCGAGCCTTGTTAGCCCACTATGCCAAAGATCAGAAAGACCGCGCAGGATGGGGAGGCGAAGTCCGGCAAAAAAGACCATGCGTGGATAGTTACATTTGCGCCCGCCTATCAACCTGAGATAGCGGTCATCGGGCTTATTGAAAACGTAGGGTTCGGTGGCGCACACGCAGGACCCGCCGTCCGCGGAGTTTACGAAGCTTATATGGCAAAGCGAGCACCGCAACCCGTGAACAATGATGAGGTCTCACGCCGCTGATCGGCGAAACAAATGGTAGCGATAATCGACAAACGTGACCTTAGAGACTTTGATTGGCTGACTTCATTCCTGGCCATCGCCATCGCGTCGTTTGGTATCTGGCAGATCTACAATGCACAGCCTGGTGAGGGTTATTGGTCCAAACAAATCATCGGCCTCGCGATCGCGCTCTTCGCTTTTATTGTCGTTGCTCTTAGCGATTTCCGGAGAATAATTGAGTTCGCACCTTTCTTTTATGGTGGTGCGCTTTTGCTGCTTTTCTTGGTCTTAACACCTCTTGGCGTCGAGGTAAATGGCCAGCGGGCGTGGCTCTGGCTTCCGCTGATCGGACAATTTCAACCTTCTGAATTTGCAAAGATCCCTACTGTTTTAATGCTCGCCCGTTACTTCGGAGCACGAAAACCAGGCTCGTTACGACTAAAAGAGGCCCTGATCGGAACGGCAATACTCGCCGGGCCGGTCGGGCTGATTATGCTGGAGCCGGATGCGGGTCAAGCCATCACATATTTTCCTATACTTGCCGCGGTGTTCTTTCTTTCGGCCATTAAGATCCGTTACGTTGTTTTGGCTTTTGTAGCCGCGGCGGTTTTGATCCCATCATCATATATGATCGGCGTTCAGACCGGTGTCATAAAGCGATATCAACAAGAACGGATAATGGCGATCATAGATCCGGAGAATGCTGACCCTCGCGGATATGGTTATCACACAGTTCAATCGATGATCACCGTGGGAAAAGGCGGTCTTGCGGGTATCTCTGATAGCGAAACTTCGCAGAGCGTTTTGAAGTTCCTTCCGGAACCACACACGGACTTCATTTTTGCCGTAACTGCAGAGAATACGGGCTTTATTGGCTGCATATCGCTACTGTTGGCATATGCCTTACTGCTTTCAAGATTAATTGCCGGAGCCCGTGAGGCTAACGAGCGTTCCGGAATGCTTGTTATAATGTCCATTGCCACCGCAATGGCATTCCAGATATTTATAAATATTGGAATGACCCTGGGTTTTTTGCCCGTCATCGGCGTTCCGCTGCCGTTGATGAGCGCGGGGCTTTCGGCAATACTCTCGACGTTCATCGCGATCGGCTTTGCCGTAAGCATAAGAATGCGTCGATTTGTTAATTAAGAGGTCTTATGGCTCGTGAAAAGCGTATAGTTGAACGTGAGGTAAGAAGTGTTGAGCGGAAAGCTGGCTGGGGTGCTCGTATCGCATGGTCATTGGTCGCTCTCCTTTTGGCAGGTGCCGCAGGAACGTTGACCGGCCTGCTAGCTTCCTATTACCTGAACAATTCGCGATACTCTGTCGAGGTATCGGCCCTGGCAAGCTATCGTCCGCCGCAGGTTACGACGATCTACGCTGATGACGGAGAAACAGTACTGGCGGAATTTGCCATTGAAAAACGCATACCGATACGGGAGCAGGATATCCCACAAAAGGTGGAAGACGCGCTCATAGCGATCGAGGATTTTCGCTATTATGATCATATTGGCATCGATCCCTACCGTATTCTGGGCGTAGTTTACAAGAACCTGACCTCCGGAACTGTCGAAGGTGCATCCACCATTACACAGCAGCTCGCTAAGAATCTTTTTCTATATAAGGACCAGACATATTCACGAAAAGTTAATGAATGGATGGTCGCTCTACAGATCGAACGCTTCTACACAAAACGTCAGATACTTGAAATGTATATGAACTATGTGTTCCTTGGCGCAGGGGCATATGGTTTTGAGGCTGGCTCGCGAACATATTTCGGTAAATCTCTAAAAGATCTGAACCTAGAGGAAGCTGCTCTCCTTGCCGCTATACCGAAATCGCCGGAGTATTCGCCGACCCGCAATTTACAGCGAGCTGAGATACGGCGAAACATCGTGCTGGATCAAATGGCCAAGTATTTTCCGGAGCGATATTCTCTCGCTGAGGTCGAGGCGGCAAAAGCTCGTCCCATCAAACTTGCCGACACAGCATATTACCAGGCACTTCCAAAATCGACCGCTTGGGATTATCCGGTCGAAGAGATACGCAAATATCTTGAGGATCGTTACACCACGCGGGTTGCGCAAGGTGGATTAAAGGTTTATTCAACAATAAATGTAGAGGCTCAGAAGATAGCGACAAAAGTGATCCGCGAAAAACTGCGTGCCTTTGACCGCGGTAGGCGTTGGCGCTCGGATTATCAGAATATTCTTGTCGATCCGGACGGTGAGCCGCTCACGGATCCAAAAGATATTGAGAAAACTTTGAATGCCTTCAAGCATGCCGATTGGTACGGCGACGAGTACGAAGAAGGTGAATACATAAAGGGGCTTGTTATGAAGGCAAACTCCGCGACTGACCAGGTTGGCATCCGTTTCGGCAGATACAAGGCAGTAGTCGGGCGCGGTAATATGGGTCGAAGCGGCAAAAGGCCGACCGAAGAATTGAAACCCGGCTTCCTTGCGGAGTTCCTTGTTAAAAAAGTCGATAACGCCAACAAATCTCTAGAAGTAGAGCTGTCGCAGGTTCCTGAGATACAGGCCTCGATCGTTTCTATCAATGTCAAGAATGGTGAGATCGTTGCAATGGTAGGCGGCTATGATTTCCACACCAGCAAGTTCAATAATGCCACACAGGGTTTACGCCAGACCGGATCTGCGTACAAGCCATACATATATGCCGCAGCGGTCGAAGATGGCATGACGCCGGATATGCTTGTCAGCGGTGCCCCGATCAAACGTGGCGGTTGGCAGCCATCAAATTATGACGGCTCGACAAGCCATCCTAATGTCCCGATGAAGGTAGCGCTTGCTAAATCTTACAATCTCGCCGCAGTTCATTTGCTTGAACAGGTTGGCATACAGGCCGGAGCGCAAATGGTTCGTCGGTTTGGAATAACCCAGCCGATGGCCCCAAGTCTTCCCTCCGCGCTCGGAGCATCTGAAGCTTCGTTGCTTGAAATGACCGCTGCTTACGGAGCATTTCCAAACAAGGGTGTCCGCGTTCAGCCGCATCTTATCCGAAAGGTTTACAGTCGTGATGGCACCCTGCTTGAAGAATTTGACGGCTCAAGTTCAAAGGTGATGAGCGAATACGTAGCTCTTACAATGGTCGATATGATGCGCGGTGTTACCTCCGGAGGTGGTACGGCCAGCGGTGCGAATGCCGCCGGGCATCCGCTTGCGGGCAAGACCGGCACCGTGAACAACCATACTGACGTCTGGTTCATTGGCTATACACCGGGATATTCGACAGGTGTATGGATGGGAAATCCGCTTAGGAAAGAATCTCTGGGACGCGGAATGACCGGCGGAGGCACGGCACTTCCGATATTCAATGGCTTTATGTCCCAATTTATGAAGGACAAGCCGCGAGAAAACTTCCCGGCCGTTCCGCCGATGCCCGCGGAGATACGCGCCCGAATGGAACGGAACAAGCGTGAGGAGCTTGAAAAACTAGCCCGTGCGGATCTTGCAGCCGCCAAGACCTCGGATGGAACAACCACACTATCGTAAGGGCGAAGCATTTGCGTCAGAAGCTCTGTAGCTATGCCTTGGATTCATTTCGCAAATGCTTCGCCCTGACTATGGCTAATTAACCAGACTTGAGATAACTCGCTTTGGTGCGAAGCTCTAGCCTATTTCATCGTTGCTGCTAAACGCTCTTGTAGCTTGGCTTTGGCTGCTTTGAATTCGGTTGCGAGCCGCTCTTTTTGCTCATCGCTACAGTTATTGCGGATGGCAGCAAACATAGTGCTTTCTTCCTGACGCACGTGATCCATCACTGCATCCTTCAGGCGCTTGACCTGCTGCTTGAACTCGGAAGACGACGGACTCATTGCTTTGATAGAATCCAGCATCAACTTCATTTCGGCTTGCTCGTCATACAGCTCCTGAGTATCGCTTTCGCCATAGAAGGAACGAACGGCTGGATACACTACTTGCTCTTCGGCCTCAGCATGGACCGTTAGATCCTTGTAGATTTGACCGAAGTATTCCTGGATCTTTTGCGGATTATCGCTGCCTTCGATCTGCGCAAACAGCATGTTTACTTTCTGGTGATCCATGCGGATGACATCTTGAATATTCATTTCATCATCCGTGCGGCTAACCACGCTACCGGCCACACCGGACAGAGCGGCTACGGCATCTTGAACTCGTGCCCACAGCCCTTGCTCGGCCTCTTTACCGGTGAGTTCACGCACGCCAATAACCTCTAAAACCCCCTTCAGTTGTTCTTGGTGAGCGCGGTTCTCAAAGTTGACTGTATTCAGCGGCGTAATGGCAGCTTCTACATCAGCCCCGACAACTTGGGCGGCTTTGTGGATCAGCAACCCACTCATCGTCTGGCCATGCTTGAGCAGTTCATGTTGGGCGAACTTTTCATACAGCGACAACTCCGAACCCTGCATCAACCGCTTGACGCTCTTGACCATTTCCTGGGTGGTAGACTTGGGTTCACCCTTAACGCCATACTGAACGATCACCGTTTCGAGAATGCCCATATTCTTCCGGTCATCCTCTAGCATGTCTTGCAGACGCTGACGAATTTCTTCATCATTACATGCTGACATCAACGTTTGCTCATTCTCCATTAGCAGTGCCTGAATCTCTTTCATGTCTGCTAACTTTGAAGCGATAGCTATCCGCTTGGCGTCATCTAAACTGGTTACCATTGCTAGTTCTCCCTCAAAAGATTGTTGCTCTATGCACAACTGCTTTCACGGTGACATAGCCAAATTCCCCACTCATCTCTCGTGAGGCGGATCTGGCTACAGAGGCTGCCTAAAGGTAGAGCACCAAACAACCGTTGCTTTTGCTGACTTCTGTCTAAAGAGAGAGTACCAAGGTTACAAATTGTTATTACTGTGTAAAAGTGCAGAGTATCCTGGTTCCTCTTATGGAGAGTCTTTCCTCAGAAAATTCACCAGCCAATTCGCTAGTATTCAATTCTGCTTCTGCTTCTATCGATTCTATCACCCTGTTTAACTCAGAGGTATCTGAATATTTTTCTGCTGCGCCTTCTAGCACTTCTGCTTCAGACCAATCTGTTCAGTCTGATTGTTTGGAAGAGCTTCAGTCTGATCGACCCAATCGGAATGCGTTCGTATTCGGATTCACGCCGCAGGCAGAGCTGTGGAATGGTCGATTGGCAATGCTGGCAATTTCTACTTTTCTGATCCTGAGGGTGATGGAAGTTAATTTGTAGCTTTTTAGTTCCTATTCAAATTCATAGAGATTTATACCTCTTTATCACTTCCACTGGAGTCATCTATGCAAGCATTTGATGTTGTCATGATTGGGGCAGGCCACAATGGATTGACCTGTGCCGCGTATTTGCTCAAGGCAGGCTACAGTGTGCTGCTGCTAGAGAAACGATCCGTTCCCGGAGGCGGTGCAACTACGGAAGAACTGTTGCCCGACGAAGCTCCTGGTTTCAGGTTTAACCGCTGTGCTATCGACCACGAGTTTATCCACTTAGGTCCGGTTGTAGAGGAACTGGAGTTAAGCAAGTATGGCTTGGAGTATCTTTTCTGCGATCCGGTAGTATTTTGCCCTCATCCCGACGGCAAGTATTTTTTGGCTCACCAGTCGGTAGAAAAAACTTGCGCTGAAATTGCTCGGTTCAACACACGAGATGCTGAGAAATACGCTGAATTTATTGACTTTTGGCAGCGCCTACTCAAAGGGATGATCCCGATTTTTAACGCGCCGCCCAAATCGATCGTTGATATTCTAGGCAATTACGATTTTGAGAAAATTAGGGATCTATTTTCGGTCCTGGGTGCACCCAACAAAACGCTGGATTTGATTCGCACCCTCTTGACTAGCGCCGAGGATATGCTCAACGAGTATTTTGACTCGGAATTTCTCAAAGCCCCCTTGGCTCGTCTGGCTTCCGAGATGGGAGCACAGCCTAGCCAGAAGAACTTGGCAATTGGGGCAATCATGATGGCAATGCGGCATAATCCGGGCATGGCCAGACCTCGTGGCGGCACAGGTGCTCTGACTCAGGCGCTGTTGAACTTGGTGAAAAGCTTGGGAGGACAAATCCTGACCGACCAAACGGTCGAAAAAATTCTGATCGATAATGGTCGGGCTGTGGGTGTGCGGGTCGCTGGCGGGCAGGAATATCGAGCCACTAAAGGCGTGATTTCTAACATTGATGCTAAGCGAGTATTTTTGCAGCTAATGGATAAGTCCGAACTGGATCAGGCCGATCCAGAGCTGCGGGAACGGTTGGAGCGACGCATTGTGAATAACAATGAAACGATCTTGAAAATTGACTGTGCCCTGTCTGAAGCACCTCGATTTGAACATCATCAGCATCAGGATGATTACCTGATCGGTTCGGTTTTGATTGCCGATTCGTTTAAACAGGTGGAGTTGGCCCATAGTGAACCCAGCATTGGTCGCATTCCCGACGCCGATCCCTCGTTCTATGCGGTTGTCCCCACCATGCTCGATCCATCGATGGCTCCTGCGGGCCAGCACACGCTTTGGATCGAATTCTTTGCGCCTTACCAAATTGAGCCAGAGCAAATCGATCCGCAAAATCCAGGCTTGAAAGGCACGGGTTGGACCGATGACCTGAAGCATAAGGTCGCCGATCGGGTGATTGATAAGTTGGCCGAGTATGCTCCTAACCTGAAGCAGTCGATTATTGCTCGCCATGTCGAAAGTCCAGCAGAACTGGGCGAGCGCTTGGGGGCTTACAAAGGCAACTACTATCACATTGATATGACGCTAGAGCAAATGGTGTTCTTCCGTCCGTTGCCAGAACTAGCCAATTACAAAACGCCAATCGAAGGGCTATACCTGACGGGAGCTGGCACCCACCCCGGTGGTTCAATTTCCGGTATGCCGGGTCGTAACTGTGCCCGTGTATTTCTGCATACTCAGGAGCCTGTCGCACAGAAAATTAAGGAAGTACGCGATTCGGTTCTCTCCACGGTAGAATCTGTCTTTAAGGGATAGTGGTTTCTACCTTAATTAGGAGTGAGGCGCAGTGTGGAACCTGTAAGATCAAGTCGTACCGATAGGTATGGATAGATCTATTTCTGCAGGTGTACCCCTATGCCTCATTTTCGTTTGATGATTCTCTTGCCGTCAAGAGTTAGGAGGAAGCGTTGTCACAAGTCTTGATTTTGGGAGGACAAGGTAGAATTCGGAACTACCAAGATATGTCGCAAGATTGCAGCTATGGCACAACTTACATTAAAGAAGTTGGCTCCCAACTCTGGCAGGATCTTTCAAAAGCAACGGGTGAAAAGGTAACTAAAAAGAATTTGCATCTTGTTTTGCGACAAGACAAACGCCATTTAGCGGAATTTAACCAAGAAACCATTCGTAAGACGCAAGGAACTGTCGGTGAATCCGTCGCAGCATCTGGAGCCGTACCTGCAGCAACACCTGCGACTGAATCAAACCTCAGAGCCTTCTTGGAATTCCCTTCGGGACTGGTACCAGCAAATTCTCCCTTCTATGTTGCTCGTCCTCCTATCGAAGAACTGGCGCTAGCAGAAATCACCCAACCGGGCTGTGCCCTGCGAATTAGAGCGCCCCGCCAAATGGGAAAAAGCTCACTGCTGACCCAGATTCTGACTCACGCGGCGGTACAAGGCTGTCGGTCCGTTTATATCGACTTTCAGCAGGCAGATAAGGCGGTGTTTGAGTCGCTGGATCGGCTACTGCGTTGGCTTTGTATAAATGTCAGCAGGAAGCTGGATCTGAATCCAGCCCTTGCAGCCTATTGGGATGAAAGTATGGGCAGCAAAGTCAGCTGTAGTGTGTATTTTGAAGCTTATTTGCTAGAGCAAATTCAGTCGCCAATTGTGCTGGGGTTAGACGAAGTGAACCGGATTTTTGATTATCCCACTGTAGCTGATGATGTTTTGTCGATGCTGCGCTATTGGCACGAGCAGGCTAAACAAGAGACGATTTGGCGTAAGCTGCGCTTCATTGTTGTTCAAAGAACGGAAGTGTATACCTCGGCTGATTTTCAGCAATCCCCCTTTGATGTAGGGCTAGCACTGACTTTATCTGCCTTTACACTGGAGCAGGTGCAGGATCTGGCATTGCGATATGGGTTGCTGTGGGCATCGGAGATTGATAGCCCGCAATTAGTTGGCCTCGACCAACTGCTAGGAGGACACCCCTACTTAACCAACTTGGCGTTTTATCATCTGCGTCGTGGTGTGCTCACCCTAGAGCAACTGTTGGATACTGCTGCAGAACCCAGCGGCATTTATGGTCAATATCTACGAGACCATTTGGCCATTGTGCAAAATGAACCGGCTCTGGTGCTAGCCATGCAGCAAGTGCTCAACTCCGACATAGGAGTTCGCTTGGAGACCCTTAAGGTCGCCTACCAACTCGAAAGCTTGGGATTAATCCAGCTAAATGGCACACTGGCAAAACCAAGCTGTGAGCTTTACCGCCTTTATTTTAAAAAGCACTTGGCTGATTGTTCTGTGCCTTGTGCTTAGCAGATTGAAAGATAGGATGCAAGCCACTACTTGGTGTCTGCGACTTCGGGTAAGGGCCGTGGCTGATAGGGCATGGGAATGTATTGAACCGAGGGGCGTCCGGTCATTGGTTGAGGATACAGCTCCATGAGATTATAGATTTCTAGAGGCAGTCCTACCGTAATCGGCAAACCCAATTCCTTGGCTTCTTCAACTAGGATGGGATAGTCGTGGGTGACTCGGCCTGTGGTCAACGCCTCAATAATCCGGTCAATATTTTCTGGATTAATTTTCTGCTGCGGCACCTCATCCTCCAGCAAAGCACGCACAAACCGCTGCACCTGTCGAATTGCTTTGCGGGCAATATCGGCTGTGATCAGAGTCTGGTCATCAATATCACCCACGGGTTTATCTTCCACCACCCGCAGCACGCTAGCCGCTGGCGTATTGCCAAGCTGAGGATCGACTGGACCCAAGACAGCATTTTCATCCATGACGATTTCGTCGGCTGCCATGGCTAGCATGGTGCCGCCACTCATCGCATAGTGGGGAATAAATACAGTCACTTTGGCGCGGTGACGCAGCAAGGCTCTGGCAATCTGTTCGGTAGCAAGCACTAGCCCGCCCGGAGTATGCAGAATCAAATCAATCGGCACGTCGGGGGGCGTCAGGCGGATGGCCCGCAGCACCTGTTCGGAATCCTCAATATTGATAAAGCGAGAGAGGGGAATCCCCAACAGGCTAATGGATTCTTGGCGGTGAATCATCAGGATCACCCGGCTGCCGCGCTGTTGCTCCAAGGCTCGAATGGCTGCCAGCCGACGAGATTCTACGATCCGCCGCTGAATGACCGGCTGCAACGAAGAAATGAGAATGAAGATCCCAAACAGGTCAAAAAAGCTCATGCAGACTCCTTCCCGATTCGGCACATCAAAGGTGATTAATGGTAACCAACACCCTGAAGTAGGAAAATGATGACCTTCAGGTGCCAGATCTGCCAATCATTAAAGCGGACAGACCGCCAAACAAAAACTACCTAAAGAGGAATCATACAGGGGTTTTTAGCTGAAAGCGAGGGGAAGGCAAGCCAGTTGTCAGTTCCTGCAACGTAGGCTCACTTAGGCTGTATCTCAAGTTTTGCTTGGTCGGTCTAGTAAAGTTGGGAACTTGTACTGATTGTTCAACATAAGGCTAAACATACAGCAATTTATCTGATAAGCCTATATGTTAGACAGCTTATGAAGCAACTATTCGAACGTTTATCCGCTCAATTCTATCCTTTTCGTTCCTTTAGCAATTCTTAGAATCGTAATTCAATCTGTTAACTCGTAAAGATCATAACGTAGGCTCCGTCAGGTAATGGTTAAGCTATCAGCAGGAGTACCTTCGGCTAAACCCTTATCTTCCTATACTTCGGTAGCTTTACAGATTCTGATGCTATTGAATTGAATCAAATTTCAGTAAGTTCACCATGAAAACGTTTAATGGCTAATCTGGGAGTATCAAGTGGCTAAAGCCTTTTGAATCCATCTTTTCAGCCAATAAAAGCAGCTAAAATCGTGCAGACCTTGAAGAAACTTTAAGCAATTTCGACGTAGCTTCACCAGAACTTTACAGTGCTATTTGTTACAAGTTTGAATAATGTATTTAGTATAGTTACGGGATATCACCGTCCTACTTAGTAGTATTTTGTCTTAGTTGTGTTCTCCTGTGTAGTGTTTTGCGAGAATTACCAGTTTTGAGCGGATGGACGATGAAAAACCAAATCGCAGATCAGACTAGTAGGGCAAATTCCTCAAACCAAGTCTGCTCAGCCGGTTAATCCAATGATTTGGCGCTCCTGTAGTCCTAACGTTCTGCCGGTGGCGAGTCAGATGGTTGCGCTCTGCGCACAGAACGCGCAGGCATTCGATCAATGGATTAATTGGGCTGTCTTGCTTTAGGTGGACTTACTGAAGCTGAGCAATCTTGGCGCTATTGACTAGATGGTGAGCCAGCTTTGAACAGGCTGGTAATTTAGCCCTGCCCATTTTGCTTTTGTTTTTCTGATTCTAGCTTTTCTGATTCTAATTTTTCTGATTCTTTTTTCTGATTTTGGTGTTTCTGCTTAGATCTGTCTGCCTGCTGGAGGGAGGCATCTATCCTGCTAGCGCACCCATTTCTGTGACTGAACTTGCTGTCGGTTCAGGGTGGGTTAAGAAGTGCCACACTTCTGCGCCAGTTTTGTTTTATCTAGCCCAATCCCTTAGCTCGAACAATCAAAGGAACTCATGTTGAAACCAACCCGAATTGCCGATACGGCTTCAGCCAATCAATTGATTAAGCTATGGGCAGCTCGATATATGCCCGATTTATCGGTTCTGCCGGCTGATTAGGGTAATTTCCCTTCTCGATCGCCGATCTGCCGAGGCTGTAAGCAATGCTGCTCAGGACGATCAGTGCCGTGCTTACCCATATCGGCATCGGAAGGGTAAAAGGCCGCCACTCCAGCACATTATTTGTTGAAATAACGACATACGCACCAATGAGGCCGCCGAAGGTCATAAGCACAACTAACAGGAGAAACCAAGTTACGACCTTTGCCTTGTCCGGAGTCGTTTGCTCTTCATTGTCCTTCGGTATTTCTTGCCCTTTTTCTTTCCAAGGGCCATCATCTTCCGAACCGCCTCCGCCTTTTCCTCTACCATTGTTACCGTTCGGCGGATCGCCGGAGCCGATGCTTAGGATCGGCTTTCGTCTTATCTTTTCCGGTTCTAGTGTATCGATCGTTCCAATCTTCATAGATCTCAAGCTCCGAGCACCAAGAGAAGAAAATATACCGGCAAATACACTATCGAGACCAGGATAAGTTTTCGGTATAGTCTATCGGTTCGCGATCTTGTCGCTCTGACCGTCTCAACAAGATACCAAATACCCAGGATCAAAGCTCCAATCAGAAAAACGTATCCACCCAGTCCGATCAGGTAGGGCGCTAGCGAAAGTGGAAGAAGAGCGGAGGCAAAAAGTATCATCTGCCGTGCCGTCGCATTGCCTGAGTTTTCTACCACTGGAAGCATCTTGATCCCAGCCCGGGCGTAATCATCTTTATAAAGCAAAGCGATCGCAAGAAAATGCGGATACTGCCAAAAAACCATCACACCGAAAAGTATCCAGCCACCGAGCGATACTTCCCCTGATGCCGCGGCCCAGCCGAGCAAAGGCGGCATAGCTCCGGGAACGGCACCGATCGCAGTAGAATAAGGCGTTCTTACTTTAAGCGGAGTATAGATAAGTACGTATCCTACTATCACCACCAGACCTAGCAGTGCAGTAAGCTGATTCACGAATACAAGCAAATAAAATTCGGCCAATATGCAAAGTGCCAGACCGAACAGAAAAGCCTGTGTAGCAGAAAGCCTTCCTGAAGGGATCGGGCGATCTTGTGTTCTTAACATCAATGCATCAGTTTCGCGTTCCATCCATTGATTAAGGGATGCAACCCCGAATGCCAGAAGCAGGATGCCCAGCATAGAATGAAAGAAAAGAGGCAGGTCAAACCGCCCCGCAGACCCAATATAGAATGCTGCGGCGGCAGTAAGAACAAGAGTGATCGCGATCCGAGGCTTAGTGAGCTCGACAAAGGCCTCCAACCGTTCCCGGAGCGTCAACGGCTCTGTTTGTTGTAGTTCAGTTGCCGCATCGATCATAATTGATTCAGTGCCCAGAATACCTTCCCCAAGTGCATACTCCAAACTTTTTAGATAACAAGGTGCTTCTATCTTTTAGAAGTTTGCCTAATTTTTCAGCGGATGACATTTAAGTTTGTCTAAGTTATTTTAATTATATACCAATGTCAGCACTAGAGCAGACAATTCAAAATGAAAAGGTTCGAAGCACATCGCATAGAAGTCTGGTGGAACGTTTTATCGGGTTGATAAGTTCTGTTAGATTCGGTGTTGTTCTGTTGTGTGTTCTGGTCTTTCTTTCGATGATCGGGATGCTCATCGTTCAACAGAACGTGAATGGCTTCGATGCATATTTTGCTTCGCTTACGCCAGCTGAGAAGGCCGTTTACGGTGCACTTGGGTTTTTCGATATATATCATACCTGGTATTTCAATCTGCTTCTCCTGATACTTTCACTGAACATAGTTCTCGCCTCGATCGACCGTTTCCCATCAGCGTGGAGCTACATAACCGATCCAAAACGTGTATCAACACCAGAATGGCTTAAGGGGTTAAAGCTGAATGAAACGATACAGGTACAAAATCTCGATCGCGCTGAGGTTGTTGAACGGATCTGCAGATCATTAAGTTCTAATGGTTTTACCCCGCGCGTGACGGAATCCGAATCGATCGCATATCCGACCGATGAACAAGGACGCAAAGATTTTTCTCGAACCATAAAGCAGCGGTCCACAACCATCTTTGGCGAACGCGGGAAATGGAACCGAATTGGTGCATATCTGGTTCATGTGGCCCTTCTAACGCTTTTTCTTGGGCATTTTGTCGCGAATATCACAGGGTTTGATGCTGACGTTCAGATGATCCCGGGTGATGTATCCGACAAGATCCAGATGATCAGCATAGATCTGGACAAGCGTGAGAAATACGACGTTCAACTGCCGTTCACACTGGCGTGTACGGACATAGAACAAAAGTTAATCGACCCACGTGAAGGGATCGGCGTTGCAAACACCCTTGATTGGCGAACCCAGATACGGATCGATGATCCGGAATACGGTACGACATTCGCGGACGTCTCAATGAACAACCCATTTAGCTATCGAGGCTTTCGCTTCTTTCAGGCAGAGGCATCACGAATGGGAAGTGCAAGATCTATTGATCTTGACGTACGATCAGAAATAAGCGGAACCACACATCGACTCACGATCCCTAGGCTTGGCAATGCCACGCTTCCGGACGGCACGCTTGTGGAATACGACGAATTTTTGCCCGATTTTACCTTCAATGCGGAAGGAAAGCCGGACACACGCTCCGGCGATTACAACAATCCGGCTGCGGTACTAAGCGTTACTCCTCCTGCAGGCGAAAGACAGCGTGTCTTCGCATTTGAAAGCGGCAAAGCCGAAAACATTCCTGTCGGAGCACCAAAAGCTGGATATCTTTGGCGTATCTCCGGCTATGAAAAGGTTCCATTCGCTCATGTTCTTTCGATAAAGTACGATCCCTATAGTGGAGCCTTCATTGCTTGGTATTTCGGGGGATTCGGGCTGATATTAGCTCTTTGTTTTGTCTTTTTCTTTTCACATCGCCGTGTGTGGGCTACTCTGCAATCAGAAGAAAATGGCAAATTCATTGTTACTTTGGGCGGAGATGCAAATCGTAACCTAAGTGCTTTTGAAAGCTCATTTGTAAAGATCACAGAATCTATAAAGACAGAATTTGGTTTGTTTACAGGACATTCCAGGATTGAAAACTAAATAAGGTGTGAATTATGGCCAAAGAGATCTATGAATCAGAACTAGGACAGTCACAGTTTTCCTCATACCTTCCCGCTATTTTTGCTCTTGCAGGCTCTTTCGTTATTCTTGCCGGACGTTTATATTTCGGCGAGCGATTTATGACTGACGGCTCGCTGATGATGCTTGCCCTTGCCTGCTACATACTCGCTGCGCTTTTTCAGTTGACAAATCTTTATGCCCCCTCTGAGATGGCGCGCAAGATCGGGCTTTGGGGGGCCGCCCTCGGTGTGATGTTCAATCTTGCGAGTTGGCTTGTTCGCTGGGTCGCGGCCTATGACCGCGAGATCGCGATCTTGCGTGATGCTGGCAGCACCGAGACTCCGTGGGTTTTCAGATATGTTCCGTTTGCCAATCTTTATGACCTCAGCCTTGCATTTGCATTCGGGGCCGGGATCGCAACGCTTTTGATGTCGCGAAGACGCAACTTCCAAGTGCTGGCTGCCTTCAGCCTGCCGCTTGCAGCATTGATCCTTACGCTTGCACGCTTTATCGGAGGTGAATTCATCGATCTTCCCCCTGTTCTTGATTCTTATTGGCGGCCGATACACGTAGGCGTTGCAGCGTTGAGCTAGCGCCCCCCTGGCACTGCACCCGTTTGCCGTTGGCCGCCGCCCGGCTGTAGATATAGCGAGCGACTGGTGTGGACCCAACAAAGCTAATCGCCCGAATGGCTGGATGGTCCAAGATGGCATCGACGGTTTCTTTCGCTCCGTTTACCAGATTGATCACGCCAGGAGGCAGGCCAAGCCGATCGATCAACTGAAACACCGATTGCATGGTCAGCGGCACTTTCTCAGAGGGTTTAACAATGTAGGTATTGCCGCAGGCCAGCGCATAGGGCATAAACCAAAACGGAATCATTCCCGGAAAGTTAAACGGCGCAATCACGGCTGCCACACCCAGAGGTTGGCGAATCATAAACTCATCGATGCCGCTGGCAATGTCTTCTAGATTCGTGCCCTGCATCATCATCGGAATTCCGCAGGCAATCTCGACATTTTCAATCGCTCGGCGCATTTCGCCCCGTGACTCGTCCAGGGTTTTGCCGCACTCGATCGTGATAATGCTAGCTAGTTCCTCAAACTGGTCCTCCATCAGCATTTTCAGCCGAAACAGGTACTGCACTCGCTGTGTGGCAGGGGTGCGTCGCCAGGTCAGAAACGCCATTTGAGCCGCTTCAGCCGCGCGATTTAGTTCTTCAGCCGTAGAAAGCGGTACTTTAGCCAAAATCTCAGCGGTTGCGGGGTTCACCACATCCAGATATTCACCCGCACTGGAGTAGCACCACTGACCGTTGATGTAGTTTTGCAGGATGGGAAGGGTAGATTGGGTCATGCGAAAGGACAAAATGGACATCGGCACCCAAGCTAAGGCAGCCGCTTAACAACTGTGGACATCGTTTTCACCAGTCTAGCGCCACGTGTGCAGTTGCATACACCGATTTCTAGCAGCGTATGCGGCGGTGTTTCCAAGCAATCGCTATCAGGCTATGGACAAAGGGACTGGGCGAACCAGCTACGCTGTTCGCGCTAGCGTTGCAAAGCAAAACGACAACACACCTTACGCCTGCAAGTTTTTGACTAATGCAGAAAACGTTGTCGTTTTCCAAATCTCTGGAGAATTACATTGGCACAATTTGGTATTTCATTCATCACTTCGATCTATTTGAGGGCTATTTGAGAATAGATTCCCCGATCCTTGGGGCGTTCATATTCGGTCATGTGAACCGAAATCCCCCGCCGCAAGCGGCAAGGTGAGTTTATTGCATCATCACCTTTTAATACCACTCTGATGTTTATTCAGTTATTTATTTAACAATCATTAAATAGACCATTAAGAGTCTATCCAAAGATCCTTTCGGGGTTTTGAACTTCAAAAACTCTGACGAGTTTACTGACTTCCAGTCAGAGAAATCGGATAGATACAGCGGTTTTCACTCATGTGAGGTATAGGGGGTGTGGGGGCACTGCACCCCGTTTTTCGTACTTCACTAGCCTGAAAAAAGCTGTAGTAGGCAGGGCTGCTGAACCAGGAATGAATTTTTAGAATTTCAGATTCCCTTCAGTCCTCTGAATCCCGTGACTTTTAAATCGAACGGGAATTGTAGGCAATCAGCAACCGATACCCCACAACCAGTAACCCACAGCCAATGACTGAAATAATTCGCCAAATCGTTCTTCATCATTCTTAACAAACTTAGCGAGGCCCGCAGAGACCATCATGCAGATTTATAAGCAGAAGTTCAACCAGAGATAAGAAATTTAGTTGGACTTATCTACTTGCGCAGCATTACAACCTTCCACTAATATCAATTTACTTCTATCAATGAGGGCGTTGATATAGAGTTTTATCGATAAAACGCATCATTCATCTGTCTACTTAACCTATCTCAATGGCAATAACAAATCGCATCCATTTTAGAAATTTGCGCGGCGACATTTTCGGAGGCGTCACTGCTGCAATTGTTTCATTGCCGTTAGCCCTTGCTTTCGGTGTGGCCTCTGGTGCTGGTCCGGTTGCCGGTTTGTATGGAGCTGTTTGCGTCGGCTTCTTTGCAGCTCTATTCGGCGGTACACCTACTCTGATTTCGGAACCGACCGGACCGATGACGGTGGTCATGACAGCTATTGTTAGTTCTCTGACCGCGAGTAATCCAGAGAACGGACTGGCAATGGCCTTCACGGTCGTGATGTTGGCCGGGATTTTTCAAATCCTGTTTGGGGCGTTTCGCCTAGGTAAATACGTTACCTTGATGCCCTACAGCGTCATCTCCGGCTTCATGTCTGGGATTGGCGTAATTCTGATCATCTTGCAGATTGCGCCATTCCTCGGCCAAAAAGCGCCTAAGGGAGGTGTACTAGGCACGGTTATGGCGTTGCCAGAATTGCTGTCTAACATCAATCCGGTAGCCGCCATCTTGGGTGCCCTAACCCTGGCAATCATTTTCTTGATGCCGTCCAAGCTGAAGCGTTACGCTCCGCCCCAGTTGGTCGCATTGATTGTCGGTACGCTAGTTTCGGTCTATGCCTTCCCCAATGCCGATATTCCTCGGATTGGCGAAATTCCGATGGGTTTGCCCACGATCCAACTACCAACCTTCAGCCCTGGTCAAATGACGCTGATGCTAGTGGATGGGGCCATGCTGGGGATGCTGGGCTGTATTGATACGCTGCTGACTGCCGTTATCGCTGACAGCTTGACCCGCACCGAGCATAATTCCAACAAAGAGCTGATTGGCCAAGGGATTGGCAACTTAGTTTCGGGGTTGTGCGGTGGTTTACCCGGTGCCGGTGCCACGATGGGTACGGTAGTAAATATTCAAACGGGTGCAAAATCGGCGCTGTCGGGTTTAACGCGGGCCGTCATTTTGCTGCTAGTGGTTCTGTGGGCTGCTGGCCTGACCCAAAATATTCCGATGGCGGTGCTGGCCGGAATTGCCCTCAAGGTAGGGATTGATATTCTGGACTGGAGTTTCTTGAAACGGGCACATGTGGTGTCTTGGAAAGGAACACTGATCATGTATGGCGTCCTGTTCCTGACCGTATTTGTGGACCTAATTGTGGCTGTGGGTGTGGGTGTGTTTATCGCCAACATCCTTACGATCGAGCGTCTGAGTGAAATGCAGTCCCAGACCGTCAAGGCGATCAGCGATGCCGATGATGACATTCCCCTATCTGCTGAAGACAAGCAGCTACTGGATCAGGGCCGGGGCCGGGTGCTGTTGTTCTATCTGAGTGGCCCAATGATCTTCGGTGTTTCTAAGGCAATCGCTCGCACCCACAACGCGGTTAGCGATATCGACGCCCTAGTTCTCGACCTGAGCGATGTACCCCTACTGGGTGTCACCGTCTCGCTAGAAATTGAGAACGTGATCAAAGATGCCATTGACAAGGGCTGCCAGGTTTACATTGTCGGAGCCACGGGCAAGGTACACCGCCGCTTGGAGCGACTGGGTGTTTTTCAACGGGTCCCGACAGATCACATGCTAAACAGCCGTACCGAAGCATTGCGGCTGGCCGTTGCTAGCAGCAGTGAGCAGATGGTTTTGAGCCAGCCTCCCGTCCAGCATGGCGGTTTAGAGCCAGCATAAATTCGATTAGAGGATTGGGCTAGAGGCTAACTAGCTTGGCCCAACTGGAGATGCAGATTTGGAGAATAAGTATCTATGAATTTAATTGCACCTGTTTTTGAGGGACTGCCCTCACCAATGTTTCCGCCCCTGCTGGCTACCGCGGCTCAAACCAATGCCTACTGTCAGCTCAGTGCCGAGGAAATTACCCAGACGAGTGCGGTGCATCAACTGGCCCTGCAAGGAGATCAGGCAGCCCAACAGCGCTACCAAGCTTTAGTCCGGCAACATGCAGAGCAGTTACAGCGGTGTCGTAGTCAAACTTGGCCACAGAAACAGGCCATTTGGCTGCGGCTCTATCCCTGTGATGCGGTGGATGGAGTGCTAGAAGAAGTACTGGACCGCATTGTCAGCCGTGGTTACAACGAGGTATTTCTGGAGGTGTTCTACAACGGTCAGGTGTTGCTTCCAGCAGCCCAAAACTCGACCCGCTGGCCCTCGGTGCTGCGCACTCCTGGCTATGAGACCAGAGATCTGCTAGCTGAGGCGGTGAGGCTGGGCCGGGAACGCGGGCTGAAGGGCTATGCTTGGATGTTTACATTAAATTTTGGCTACAGCTACAGTCAGAGTTTGGAAACCCAGTCTGTGTTGGCTCGTAATGGCCAGGGAGCCACAAGTCTCACCTCCCGTGCTCCAGAAGCAGATGGTACCACCGTGAACGCGGACGAATTGTTTATTGATCCCTACCATCCTCAGGCCAAGCAAGATTACGCCCAACTCCTGCAAGCCATTCTGCAACGGCAGCCAGATGGCGTTTTGTTTGACTATATTCGCTATCCCAAAGGAACTGGCTCTGCTTCAGTGGCCAGTCGGGTGCAGGATCTCTGGATCTACGGAACCGCAGCCCAGCAGGCCCTCTACCAGCGTGCCCTGAACCAAAAAGGCATGGAACTAATTCAGCGGTTTTTGACCAAGGGCCACGTTAACTCCACCGATTGGTCCGATCTCGCCGCCCGCTACCCCACGGAGCCAATTCCCCTCTGGCAAGGACTCACCCCAGTCAGTGATGCCCCTATTAGCCATTGGCAAAACGAACTTTGGCGGCTGACTGTAGCCCATGCCATCCAGGGTGTACTTGATTTTCTAGCAATGGCGACTGCATCGGTACAGCAGCGGGGGCTTAAAGCTGGTGCTGTGTTTTTTCCAGAGGCCAACCAAACCGTTGGGCAACAGGGCTATGATTCGCGCCTACAAGCCTGGGAGCGCTTTCCTCATACAATCGACTGGCACCCAATGGCCTATGCAACCTGTGCCGATGCTAGCTGCATTGTTGCTCAGATTCAGCGAGTTGCCGCTCAAGCTCCGTCAGGCACCCAAATTCAGCCTGCCCTAGCCGGCTCTTGGGGGCAAACTCTCAACCAGCATCCCCCTCTGGAGCAGCAAATGCAGGCGATTCGGCAAGCATTTCCCCAACTTCAGGCCGTCAGCCACTTTGCCTTCTCCTGGCAAGAACCCGCATTTGATCACAATCGCAAATTCTGTCAGCTTCGTTAGGGATTCCTGCTATGGTGTTGGATGGCTTCCATCGTCGGGCACCCTACAAAGTGTCCGTCTTTTCCCGATCTAATCCTGATCCAAACCTGATCCAAACCTGACCTCAAGTTTTTCCTCGCCATGAAAACAGGCAGCTTTTTCTCCCAGTCCTACAGTGCTCTGATTCTGAAGATCACTGGTCTGATCCTGATTCTAGGAACCCTGTTAGACTACATTGTCTTAGCCGTACCGCCTAATTTCTTAGATAGTGAGTGGTTGGCAAATTTGATCAACGAATGGGTTTCGAGAGCCACCGTTCCCATCCTAGGATTGGCGTTGCTGTTTCTAGGCGTGTGGTTTGACCGCGATTCAGAATCTGGCCTCAAGGGTTTCCCCAAGCTGGCTCTTGGTTTATCAGCTCTGCTGGGAGTGATATTTCTGCTTTTAGCACCACTCTACTTCAATAGCAGCCGCTTAATGAGTGCTGCTCAAACCCGACAAATTAATCAGCAGACAGCCCAAGCCGAACAGCAGCTCAACAACCTGCTAGAGCAGCAGCGTGCCCGTGTTGATGCAATTGTTTCTAACGAAAACCAGTTGGCTCAGTTACAGCAACGGCTTGATAGTCTGGATTTACCTGAAGACCAGCAGGCGCAGTTGCAGCAAATTAGAACCACCCTCGAGAAGGTGAAATCCGATCCTAAAGCGCTGGATCAGGAGGTTGCTAAGGCCCGGACGGAAGGTATGAATCAAATCCAACAGAAGCAAGCCGAGGCGTTAGGCGAGCTACAGACAAAAATGCGGCGAGATCGGCTGCACACAACCCTCTCCAGCCTGGTCTTTGCGGCAGGCTACCTGGTGATTGCTTGGGCTGGCCTAGGAAGCAGCAGATCAAAAGCGCCCAAAGCGAAAAAACGGCAAGCACGCTAAAGTAATCCTAATCAAGCTACTTGGCTGCTCAACTACTTGACTGCTCAACCACCCGGCTGTTCATCCACCTGACTAATTCGGCGCAACTGCAAGACATCGCTCATCTTGCGGATTTGGGTGAAGATGCGCTCAAGCTGTTCGTGGTCGATAATGTCAATTCCTAAATTAATCACCGCTGTTTGTCCGGGAAAGGTTTTTACCTGCGCACTGCGCACATTAATGTTGTAGTCACTCAAACGCGACAGAATATCTTTCAAAACACCAACGCGGTCAATAACTTCGATTTGTACTTGTACCGGATAGGTCTGGGGACGAGAGCTACCTTCAGTCGTGTTCCAACTCACCGGGATCAAGCGCTCTCCAGGGACATTTTCGGTATTGCTACACCCCTGGCGATGGATCGAAATGCCGCGACCGCCCATTGTGACTACACCAATAATCGATTCTCCCGGTACAGGATTGCAGCACCCGGCCAAGCTGTAGAGCAACCCCTCTACTCCTACGATGGGAGACGTTTTGCTCCGCGCTACTGGCTGTACTGGGGTATTGCTTGTGGCTGGATGGAGCAGAGTATTTGTACTCTCTTCTTTGGGAACCGCCACAATCGGTTGGCGGGCCTTGATGGCCTCACGCAGTCGGTTCAATACCAGATTTAGCGTGACTTCGCCGTAGCCCAAAGCTGCCAATAAATCCTCTGGGGATTGATAGTTACAGCGTTCAGCGGTAGCCTGCATTGGCTCAGACTTCAGCAACGCTTCAAAGCCCCGTTTGCCCAGTTCTTTCTCTAGCAACTCTCGACCGCGCAAAATGTTGGCATCCCGATGGGACCGCTTGTACCACTGGCGGATGCGGTTTTTAGCACCAGGAGTAACGGCAAAATTGAGCCAGTCCAGGCTGGGATGAGAATTCTTTTGGGTGATAATTTCAACAATGTCACCGTTTTTGAGCGGCGTGTCCAAAGTTACCATCCGGTCATTCACTTTTGCTCCAGCACAGTGATTGCCCACTTCCGTGTGGATGCGATAGGCAAAATCGATTGGAGTTGATCCTTGGGCCAGCGCAATCACATCACCGCCCGGTGTGAAGACATAAACATCATCATCAAACAGATTGCCCTTAACGCTTTCCAGGTATTCCTGGGCATCCTTTAGATCGTTTTGCCATTCCAGTAACTGCCGCAACCAGGTAAATTTCTCGTCGTCGGTGGATAGTTTGGTGTAGCTATTGCCAGCTTCCTTGTACTTCCAGTGGGCCGCAATTCCATACTCAGCGACATGGTGCATCTCCAGCGTCCGAATTTGCACCTCTAGCGGTCGGCCCGTATTGCCGATCACAACGGTATGCAGCGATTGATAGCCGCGATTGAGTTGGGAACGCAATTTGGAGGCAAAGCCTCCATCCTTGGTGCGGGTATAACCCAGCCGTTCCAGCAAATCATTCGAGCGAAATGAAACTATCGGACCGTTGCCCTGTTGAGCCGCCAGTTTGTAGAGATAGAGCACAATCGACACTTGACGCGGATTCAGGAAGGTGAGCAGTGCCATAAACAACCGCTGGATTTTGCGGTCCTGAATCTTTTCTAGACCTTTGCTAATGCCTTGGTCGGTACAGGCTTGCAAATCGAGCTTTGCGTACTGCGCCTTCAACTCTTCCCACTCCTCCGCCGAAAGGTTTTCCAACGGCACTCGGCGAATCACCGCGACTTCGCTAGTTTCCTTGCTATCCGCCTCAACCTGCATTTCCAGATAATAGCCTTCTTCATCCGAGCGCAGAATGGGCAGATGCACATCGGGATTCTTGATGGAAGCGGCAGCTCGCGGCAACACCATCAAAAGCTGACCATCAACAGGAAAGGCAAATTTTTCGGCACTAGGACTAGAGGCTTTGAGCTTTAAAGCGCTTTGCATAGGAACGATCAAATCGGACGGCAAGACTACTACAGCAGGTATTAAGCCGCTTCGAGCAGTCCCAACGAACCGCTTTTGAGCTGACTCTATCTGTAGTGCTCTGATCCTACAGCACTTTTTGCAAACCCACACATCTAGTTGTCTAACAGAAATATTTTTTCCTATACGCTACATCTAGCGTCTGATCCTGTAACTCCGGCGGATGTTTTGATCGCTTGATCCTGTAACTCCGGCGGATGGTTTTAGCCTATAACTCGCCCGGATGACTTCGGCTTAGCCTGTAACTCCGGCGTTGATTTTTGTGTCAGGGAACGCAAGATCCTGGATCAAGTTCAATCCGGAGCAGAAAGCAACTCATCATACCCCACTGCACAGAAAGCTGGCCTCGTTCTGACCTGTAACTCTAGCGGATTACCCAGCCTCAGCCCGTAACTCCGGCGGATGATTTGCACCTGTAACTCCGGCGAAGAATCAGGCTGTTACTCCGGCGTATTGTTCGTCAGGAACGGTTGAGATCAAAAATTTTCGGTGCTAACCTCTCATCAATTCTGATTAAGTCTGATCAAGCTTGCGCTAGGAGGTGGTTGATTTCGCTAATTCTGGGTTCGTTGAGTCCGTCCTGCCTTGAGATTGTTGGAACTGCTGGGATTGAAGATTGGCGGACTTGAGATCGTTGAAACGCAATAAAAAACCCTCTGGCCTCCCTACCACAGTTAGCTAAAGGGTTTCTGAGTTGGTTGTACCTCACTTGAGTGGGTGAGGTTTGGATTGTTATGTCTGAAAATTCTAGCAACTTTTTCGGCTCTGGTATAGGGCCGCTAGTTTTGTTTCGATTAATTAGGGGGTTTAGCAGAGCAGCGTACCCCTCTTCAGAAACTGGAGGTAGAGTGGGATGTTCCTAGCCTCACCTCCAGAACCTTGTCTGGTCAAAGAGAGCAATCAGGCTTTCTTTGATTTATTTCCACATCGGTTTGATTACATTTACGCACCCCATCCGGAACCGGGAACGAAACCGCATTGGCAAACCGAAAGCCGCCATCCCCTAACGAATCGTCTGTTAAATCAAAGTAGCTATCTCTATGGCGTTCGTTTTGGTGTAAAAACGCGGTATTGCTTACTGGATATCGATGCTGGCAGCCCTTATCACCCAGATCGGGACGGGTTCGCGGTGCAGCGAATTCTGGGTGTGCTGGAACCACTGGGCCTGACTCGCTCTCTAATCTGTACGTCTAGCTATAGCGGTGGCTTACATATTTACTTTCCGTTTCAGTCAGCTCAAAAAACCTGGGAATTGGGAGCAACCCTCACCATTTTGCTAGAGAATGCTGGCTTTAGCGTAAAACCAGGTTGTCTAGAAGTCTTTCCTAATCATAGAAGCCCAAACCCCCAAGGAAAACCAAGTTTATTTAATGCCCATCGGCTGCCGCTACAGATGGGGTCATACTTATTAAATCAGGACTTTGAACCTGTTTGGACGGATCGCTTCAACTTTGTGCAGCAATGGCAAAGCAGCCAAGAGCACAACGAAATTCCACCCCGACTGCTCAGCCGGATTCTCAAGCAGAACCAACGCAAGCGGTACCAGATATCCGGCAAGGCCGCTAAGTTCCTCAACGATCTGAATGCGGAGATCGAATTAGGTTGGACGGACTACGGGCAGACTAACTATTTGCTCGGACGGATTGCCATGCGAACTTACATCTTCCACCATGTCTTGGAAGGCAGTACGCCCTTGATTGGACAATCACTCGTTGATGAAATTGTAGCTGTTGCCAGGTCACTTCCCGGATATCAAGAATGGTGTCAGCATCAACATCAGATCGAACATAGAGCCGCAGAGTGGGCAAGATGTGTGGAAAATAGCCACTACTTTCCCTACGGTACCGGTTCTTGTATTAATAATGCTCAGCATCAACGGAGTGCAGAACCATCCGGATCACAGCAATCCCTAAACTGGAATCAACAACGATCTGAGAATACAAAAGAACGGATCAGACAGGCTATTGCCGATCTACTCAATCAGAACATTCTACCAACTCAAGCTACAGCAAGATTTAAAGCACTAACCCGGTATGGAATCGGAGGAGCTTCCCTGTATCGCTACAAAGATCTATGGCATCCAAACTTTCTAGTTGCTCCAGAAGATCAAGATTTTATTAACAACCCTTTAAATCCATCTGACCAATATACCCAACTAGAACCAGTCCAGTCCGATCAACATTCTTCAAACTTATTAGCTGTACTAGATGGTAATTCAGCGCAGTCAGTGGATTCTAGCGATCAAGCAGTAGAAGATTTTGGGATCAACGATGGTAATACCACAGTTGATGCGGGTTTTGATTGTTCTACTCACGGAAGTGCTGATGCTGATGCAAGTTATTGGCATAGTTGTCAGCATAGTTGTCAGCATAGTCATTGGAGCAAACGGGTGCTTCCTCAGCTAGAAACTGAGCAGTTACTCCTTTCAGGTAATTCAAGCCGGATCCTAGATGCTGAATGGTGGTTCCAGTCTGGGCAACGGCTTGGCTGGTTGTTTAGAGGCTTTCCTTTAAAGCCACCCTAGCTCTGCACCTTTGCTCTGTTAACTTTTACTCCGTTAACTTTTACTCCATTAACCTTGGCAAATACTTCTGAACAACAGGAACCGAAATTGAGGCGGTAGTGGCGTCAGCGGGCATCGAAGGGTTAATTTCGGTGTTGATGCCAATCACCTCGCCGGTCTGATTTACAAGTGGTCCGCCTGAATTACCGGGATGTACTTCGGTGTTGGTGAGCAAAATGCCATCCCGGGTGATCCGTTTCAGTTCGCCTTTGGTGATGACTTCGGCCCGTCCGTAGGGTGCGCCAATGGCCCAAACGGGTTCGCCTTCTTGGGGCCGATCTTCGGCAAAGCGAGCTGGTGTCAGATTACTGGCACCTTCAATTTGTACTAGCGCCAGATCGTAATGAATGCCAGCATTGCGGCTACCTGTAGCAACCACGTAGGCAGGCAATTCCCGCTCGTCGGACAGACGCACGACCCAGCGGTCACCTCCATTGCGTACAACATGGCTATTCGTCAGCACCAAACCGGATGAGTTGAGAATTACACCTGAACCAATCTGTCGGCAGCCATAATCGCCGTAGCTGGCGTGCAGATAAAATCTGGAATTTGGCTCCAGATTCCCAGGCTCACGGTTAGGTAGGGGCTAATAAACGAGCAGTCGTGGGGGATTTTCAGCTCAGAAATTCTAGCCTGAATGCGTTTAGCCATCAGGATGGCCTGATAAATATCAGTTTGGGGCAACACAATTGCAAATTCTTCGCCGCCGTAGCGAGCGACCAAGTCGCCAGCCTGCAGAGTTTGATGAATCGCCTGAGCGACCTGCTGCAAACAGCTATCTCCCGCATGATGGCCATAGTGGTCGTTGTAGGCTTTAAAGCAATCCACATCGCAGAGGATCAACGAGAGATAGGTCTGATCGCGATGGGCCTGCCGCCACTCGACCGACAGGTACTCATCGAACCGGCGACGGTTGGAAATTTGGGTGAGGCTGTCTAACGAAGCAAGACGTTCTAGCTCTAGGTTGGCTTGCCGCAGCGCTTGCTCAATCCGCTGGCGCTCCTGAATTTCCTGCTGCAACCGCTGGTTTTGCTCGATTAGCTGTTGCCGCTGGCGTTGAATCGTCAGTTGGCCATGAATCCGGGCTAACACTTCTGCGGTATGAAATGGTTTGGTAATGTAGTCAACCCCGCCGGCTGCAAAGGCAGCCATCCGATCGTCAATTTCGTTGAGGGCACTGAGGAAAATAATCGGAATATCTTGAGTGACTGGATTGGCCTTGAGCTGAGCACAAACCTCATAACCGCTAACTTCCGGCATACGAATGTCTAGCAAAATCAAATCAGGCGGTTCAATTTGCACGGTTTGAAGAGCAATCTGGCCGCCCCGCGCTTTGCGCACCTCGTAACCATGGCTTTTAAGGAGGCTGGTCAAGACAAGTAAGTTATCGACTCGGTCGTCCACAATCAGAATTGTGGCTACATCATCAGCCATCCAGTAGGCTCCCCGTCCCAACGAATTGTGCCAGATTCCTAATTATCTAGGTGATTTCAGGTGATTATGCTAGGTGATAATTAGAACCTATCCTGATTAGAGTACCCGTGAAGCAGTTGCAGAATCATCTCAAACTGGAATTTCTGAGCATGGGTGTAGAGTTTATCGGCTAAGGCGCTGTGGCTAGTCGGAATTTGTTCGAGTAGCTCAATCACCTGTTCATCTCGACAGCGAATCGCCGCGTGATAGAGTTGGTCCCGCCAGTGGGACGGCATGAAGTCGAGAGATGCTGAGCGGTGCCGGCTCGGTATCCCAGCAGGCATTCGCTGCGGTATTGAGGGAACAGGTGGTAGCACTTCAGGTGCTGCTGCTTCGGTATAGTGATAGCGTAACTCCAACTGCTGAGCGATCACCTCATACAGCTCGCTAGTTTGGAACGGTTTACCTAGGAAGCCATTACAGCCTGCGGCCAGGGCTTCTTGCCGGTCTTTTTCCAACACGCTAGCCGAGAGGGCAATAATCCGAGACAACCGGGGATTAGGGGTCGTCTTGGGAGCAGCTTCGAGTTGGCGAATTTTTTGGGCCGCGATCAAGCCGTTCATCGTTGGCATGTAGATATCGAGCAGAATTAAATCAGGCTGCCACTGTTGCCACAAGCGGATTGCTTCTTCTCCGTTGGTCGCTTCGCGTAGCTCCAGCCGCAGCACAGTCAACATGCGCATCAGCAATTCTCGATTTTCGGCTTGGTCATCCACGATCAGAATGCGGTAGAGGGGATGTCCAGGAGCTAAACCCGTGATTTGACGATGGCTAGACCGATCAGCCTCCGGGCGATGCAGAACACTATCACTTTCCGAGAGCGCAGCCTCATCGGGTAAAGGCTTGGTGTCGATAGGGCAAAGGGGTAAACTAACCGTGAAGGTACTCCCTTGGCCAGGGCGGCTGTAAACTGCGATAGTTCCGCCCATCAGTTCAATAAATTTGTGGCTGATGGTCAACCCCAAGCCAGTTCCCTCTGGAGCAATTTTGCCATTGCTGGACTGTTCAAAGGCATCAAAGATGCGGTCCAACTCCTCTGCTGGAATGCCAATGCCTGTATCGGATACTTCAAAACTCAGCCATTGAGAATGGTTGGGAATCACCGATACTCTAAGGGTCACGCCGCCTTTTTCGGTGAACTTAATGCCATTGCTCATCAAATTGATCAGCACTTGTCGCAGTTTATTGGCATCTCCGACAACTTGCTGAGGTACATCGGGAGCGCTGATCACCTGTAACTGGAGTCCTTTCGCTTCGGCCTGTTGCCGCAGGATACTGTCAATGGTTTCTAGCAGTTCGCTCAGGTTGAAGTTGATTTCCACCAAATCTACTCGTCCCGCTTCGATTTTGGACAAATCCAGCACATTGTTGATCAAGCTGAGTAAATGTTCGCCACTGCGGTTAATGATCCGCAGATTGTGCTGCTGTTCTGGCGTAGTGCGCGGGTCTACACACATGATTTGAGCAAACCCCAGGATGGCGTTGAGGGGGGTGCGCAACTCGTGGCTCATATTGGCTAGAAATGCGCTTTTGGCGTGATTGGCAGCTTCAGCAGCCTGTTTAGCCCGTTCCAGTTCCAGGTTGGTGCGAGTCAGTTCAACAGTGCGTTCGGCAATCCGGGCTTCTAAAATCCGGTTATAGTCGGCTAGCAGCTTTTCAGCTTGTTTGCGCTCGCTAATGTCCTGAAATGCAAGGATGGCATAGTTCACCCCGCCGCTAGCATCAAAGACTGGCGTTGCTCGCACCTCCAAGGGAACCGTGCGGTCGGCTAGATGAATTTCGATATCTTCTACGGTAATGTTTTCTCCACGCAGAGCGCGGGTTGAGGGCAGTTGGTCGGGTGGATAGAGGCGGTTGGCCCCCAGGCTAGTTTGGTAAAAGTGCTTTAGCGTTTGCATTGCCAGATTGGGCTTGAAAGTCTGCCCGAGCAGGTGCTGGGCCGTCTGATTCATGTAGCTGATGCTGCCGCTCGGTTCAACCACACAAATGCCCACCGGAATCGCCTCCAGAAATTTAGCGAGCTGCTGTTGCTCCCGATGCAACGCATCAAACGAAAGTTGAAGCTGGGCTGCCATTTGGTTAAACGAATTGGCTAACTCTCCGACTTCATCGGCTCGGTGAATCGCAATCGGCTGTTTCCACTGCCCTTTGGCTATTTGCTTGGCAGCTCGATTTAACTTGCGGATTGGAGCGATCACCCAGCGAGCAGTCATGACACTAACCGTAATGGCAACCAGCATGGCAACAGCACAGAGCAGAAAGGTTGTGCGCGTGTTGGCATAGATTTGGGTCATGAAATCTGACTCGGGTACCACTTCCATCAGCACCCAATCCAACCCGAACCCGTCTTGCCAAGGCATTATCTGCACAAAATGGGGGGCACCCTCAAGGGTGAACTTGAGCTGTTGGGGTTGGTCAATTTGGTCTAACCCCCCGAACTGCTGGATCACATGGCTGACCGTTGAGCGCATGAGCGGATTGTCACTCTCTAGAGCAGGCACCCGCTGGAGCCGCTGATTCACAATGCTGTAAGTGGGTTGTGGGGTAGAACTTGCCACCAAAACGCCGGTCGGCTCCAAAATAAAAATTTGGCCTGATTTAGCAATTTTGAGCTGTTTGAGAAAGCGTTCAATATCGTTCAAATACAGATCGACTGCTGCTACGCCCCCGAGACCGCTCCTGCAATGCTCCATGTGGAGAAACCCCAATTACGGTTCCGCGCCTTCCATCAATCGTGACGGCTTGGCCCAAATTAATCAATAGGCTCTGGTAATTCACCATGAGGGCATCAATTCCCTGTTGGCAGTAGGTGCTATAGCCCCGGAGCAAACCCGCAATAGTGACGGCAGCCAGCTCTTCTAAAGACTGAATTGGCGATTGCCTTGGTGAGTCCAATCTGGACAGAATTGTCTGTAGGTTAATTCCGCTGGGCGGTACTGGGTTTTGCCAGTTGATCCCGACTCCAATGACTGCTTGGCGGAGACGCTGTTGGCTGATTCGCGTTTCCGTTAGAATGCCGCCTAGTTTACCCCCCTCAAAAACCAGATCATTCAGCCATTTGATCCCCACTGGAATGCCCTGTTGTCGAAGGGCAGCGGCAAGTCCCCACGCGCTACACAGGGTTAAATGGGGTCCGCAATCCACCGGAAGATTGGGAGTGAATCCAAGCGATAGGTACAGTCCACCGAGAGGGGAACTCCATTGGTGGCCTCGCTGGCCCCGTCCTGCCGTTTGCTGAAGGGCAATTACAACTGTCACATCAGGATCATCAAGCACATCGGGCTGTTCGTCTTCCTGCTGCAACCGTTCCCAGGCGACCTGATTAGTAGAAGTAGCTGTTTCCACCAGATGCAGGTGAGCCGGAACCGCCGCCAAAAGCGTTGCGTCAGGGCAGATGGCAACACCCAGCGTGGCTAGGGCCGTTTCTAAGCGGGAGCGATCAAATGTCATAGCTGGATTTGACATTGGGTGCGGTCGCGGACGTTTGTGAACCTGCTGAGCAGTCTGCTGAGCAGTCATATATGCAAAGCGACTTCTCCAAGCAGGGCTAAAAGCAGAGCTAAATTACCACAAGGCCGTCTGTGTGAACTCCGCTAAGTGAGTAGATGGGGTGAATTGTGTCTAATTATTAACCGAGGCGGTAAGCTTTGGAAAGCAGCATGCAATTTGATTAAACCTTAGAACTATGCATACTTGGCACTGGCATACCTGGCAAGGCGCTTCCTACTTAACCTGTAGTTTGCTCAAAGATTGGGCACATGGCTTTTTGACCCAGCAGTTCTGGTCTTGTCCACCAGAGGCGTTAGTGGAAATGCTTCGGCCAGCGGCTCAGGTGTATCGCGTTAAACAGGTGCATGGCGACCGGGTGCTCAACGCTTCGGCTCTAGAACCGATGAACCGTCCATCTAGTCCGCTGGAAAAACCTCTTGAAACCCCGACTCAAAATCTCACTGCATCTACTGATCCCGTGTTGCCAGAAGCAGACGGGCTGTTTACCACCGATGCGAATCAGGCGATTTGGGTTTGTACCGCCGACTGCACACCTGTTCTGATTGGCGATATCGCCACCGGACAGGTTGCCGCCGTTCATGCGGGATGGCGTGGTACGGCTGCCGCGATCGTGCCCAAGGCAATTGAGCAACTGCAAGCTCAGGGGAGCCAAATTCAGGATTTACGAATCGCAATGGGGCCAGCTATTGCCGGAGAGGTATATCAGGTTTCTACAACCGTTGCCGCTCAAGTGGGCGCAACCATACTGCCCGATACCGGACAGCCAGATCCGGTAAACTCACAGGCAGCACTTACAGATGCTGAAGAGATTCTGGCCCGACTGCGGCAATTACCCAACTCCCCCATACTCGACGATCCCCAACCAGGACGAGCACGACTTGATGTCCGTCGAGTCAACGCCATGCAGCTTGAGCAACTCGGTATTGAACCCGATCAGGTGGCCATTGCGCCTTACTGCACCTATCAGAACCCAGAGCTGTTTTTCTCCTATCGGCGTCAGCCCCAGAAAAAAGTGCAGTGGTCTGGTATTGTCAGCGGCGGTTCGGATGATGTATGAACGGCGATTGTATCCATTACTCTTTGAACGTTAAGGCTCGCCCGCGCACGTCAGTGTGAAGTTTGCCGTATTCGTAGACCACCTGGCCGCCCACAATTGTTACCATAGCCCAGCCGGTCAGCTCCCATCCTTCGAACGGACTCCAGCCGCATTTGGTTTGTAATTCTTCGCGACGCACCGGACGGTAAGTATTCAGATCGACCAACACTAGATCGGCGTCATATCCGGGGGCGATTCGGCCTTTGTTGGGGATGCGGTAGGCTTCAGCCACGGCAGTGGACATCCAGTGGGCAACTTGGGGGACGGTGCAGCGGCCCTGCATGGCCTGGGTGAGCATCAACGCCATTGAGGTTTCTACTCCTGGCATTCCAGAAGGAGTGTTGGGGTAGCCTTGGGCCTTTTCTTCCAGCGTGTGGGGAGCGTGATCGGTGGCGATGAAGTCAATTACTCCATCGAGTAGCGCCTGCCAGAGGACTTCGTTGTCATGGGGCGAGCGTAGCGGCGGATTCATTTGGGCTAGGGGACCAATCGTTTCGTAAGCACTGGTGTTGAGCAGCAAGTGCTGAGGCGTCACTTCGGCCGTTACCCAAGCGGGTTTGTCTTGCCGGAGTAAGTCGGCTTCTTCAGCAGTGGACATGTGCAGGATGTGCAAGCGACGCTGGTACTTTTTCGAGAGTTTGAGCGCCAGTTGGGTGGCCTGCAAAGCGGCTTGGTTGTCCTGGATTTGGGAATGAATGGCCGGATCGGTAATGCCAGCAAACTGCTGACGGCGCTGCAAAATCCGGTCCTGGTCTTCCGCGTGGACCGCAATTAACCGATTGCCGTGGGCAAAGATTTCTTCCAATACCGGTTCCCGATCGATCAAGAGTGGGCCGTGCATTGATCCCATAAAAATCTTGATGCCGCAAACTGGCTTGGCTTGCAGCAGTTCAGCCAGATTATCTCCGGTGGCCCCAATAAAAAAGCCATAGTTGACTAGGGATTTTTCGGCAGCGCGGCGCAGTTTGTCGTCTAGAGCCGCCTGATTGGTCGTTAAAGGGCGTGTATTGGGCATTTCCAAGAAGGAGGTGATTCCACCCCTGGCACAGGCACAGCTGGCGGTGAACAGGTCTCTTTGTGTTCCAATCCGGGTTCGCGGAAATGCACCTGTGGATCGATCATTCCGGGCAACAAAGTCAAGCCTGTTGCGTCAATTTCTCTGACGTCTGGGGCGGGGTCGGCAATCTCTGGTGCGACTTGTAGGATCGTGTGGTCGCGGGTCTGGACATCGCCCAGTAGGAAGGTACCATCGGGTAACAAAATTCTGGCGCCACGAATCAGCAGCGATGAAGGAGAAGCAGTCATAGTAGGTTTAAGGTACAAAGCGTTACATTGGGTTTAGCCCATCGGGTTTGAGCGGTTGGCAGCACCGCTGGTCGCATCTCGAACGGTGTGGCTTCAGCCAGAAGCGCAGCCAAGACCAATTCAGTACCAACTCAGCCAAATCATCATGCGTCTCATGCAATGGTCGCAGTTAGCGGATCTCCAGTTAGAATTCATTAAGTCTACAAGTCTTTAAAGTCTACGACAGCAAGTCTATGGCAGCAGAGGTTGCATGAACGGTTTGATGTTGCATTCTTTGATACATTAGCGATCCATCAGCGCGATGCTTTCACTTTAGACTACTGTTTACTTTTGTCTAACCCAAATCTTTGTCTGCCCAAATCAAGGGGCATTTGTCCGAACCCATGCCAACGAATCCAAATCCAGATTTTTCTTCGTTTTTCCGGCGGTCGTTCACGAGGGCGAACGCGAAAGCATATTCATCAGTGTTATTGGACGCAGCCTTTTGGTAGTTGTTTTTGACGAACGCTCTACGGTCGGACTTGTAAAACTACGGACGAAACGTGCAAGCTATGAAGTAGCGGCCTCGCTTGAAGAAGCTTCCAGGGCGAATGCCGCATTCGTTGCCTCAGAGAATGTTTTCTCTGAGATAACGGACGAAGATATTGACAGCCTTTTTAGTTAGTGTTTATCAGAATTCCCCAGGCAAGAAGATGACCTTTATCAATTACGCATCGCGAGAGATAAACTGCAAGATCGTTTATTACGGTCCCGGCCTATGCGGGAAGACGACGAATCTTCAGCACATCTATGATTCGACGGCCCCGCAGGCAAAAGGCAAGTTGATCAGCCTTGCGACCGAGACGGACAGAACGCTGTTTTTCGATTTTATGCCATTGGAGCTTGGGACGGTCAGAGGTTTCAAGACGCGCTTCCATCTTTACACGGTTCCGGGACAGGTTTATTACGATGCTTCGCGAAAGCTTATTCTTAAGGGCGTTGACGGCGTTGTTTTCGTCGCGGACAGCCAGGAAGAGCGAATGGATGCGAACATCGAATCATTGTATAACCTAGAAGAGAATCTGGCTGCTCAAGGTTATGACCTGAATCAGCTTCCCTACGTTCTTCAATTGAACAAGCGCGACCTGCCCAATGTTGTTCCGATAGACGAATTGGTACAGGAACTCAGGAAGAAGGATGAGCCGGTTTTCGAGGCGGTGGCAATGGACGGTACCGGCGTTTTCGATACATTGAAAGCCGTCGCAAAGCAGGTGCTAACCGAACTCAGAAAGGGCTAAAAGTCAAAAGGTTTTGTTCGTAAAAAGCCGCCGAGAATGTCTTCTCGACGGCTTTCAGTTTACCTTCCCCTTGTTCGAAAATCGGAGTGTGACATGCAGGCCAGAGAGACAGGAGATCAAGTGCCTACATGTTCCCGACCTTATGGCCTACATCTGGATTTTCGAGCAAGAGAATGTTTCGGATTCAGTCACTTTAGGATTTTTTCGCCTATTTCAGATCAAGCGAGGGTGACCGCAACCGGAACACTTCGCGAGACTACGTCAAAAACCGGAGAACGCTGCTGCGCGACTTTCACTATTTCTTCGATCTGTTCGCGTCCGGCATCTGCATCCACTTTGAACTCGATCTGTATGGCGTCATATCCATTTCGTATCGATGGATCCATTCCAAGAAAGCCTCGAAGGTCCAGGTGTCCCGCACAGGTCGATTCGACCCCGTTTATCGAAATGCCCTTGGCGGACGCATGATAAACAAGGCTGGTCGTCAGGCATCCTGCCAGAGCGGCAAGCAGATACTCGACCGGATTAGCTCCGGTGTCTTCTCCGAGTAGTATCGCGGGTTCATCTTTCCTGAAAACAAATGGTGTCGCGCGATCAAAACTCTGGCACGCCCCGTCATAATCATTGATGACGGTCTCGTTTTGTCCGCCACTTATCCATTTGTTAGAGGCCCGAAAAGTAAAAATTGCGATCTCGGCGTTCTCACTGATCGCATCTATAGTGTTGAAAGGTTCAGTTAGATTGACGCCGTTAATGACCTTTTGTTGCTGTGGAATAAGGCGACCCTCGGCCGCCTTGCGTTTTGGGACTAACAAAAGACCGGACCGACCTGCTCGATGCGGTCTAATTCATTAGGTGCTACCGCTCCCAAGGTTTCGAGGAACTTCGGATGCGTGATCCCGGTTCCCAAATACGTCCAGCGGTTTGCCTGGTATTACTTCGCAAGTGCTGAGGCTCCGCCGATAAGCTTTGCGGATCTTTCTCTCACCAAGCTTTCTCGTTCGAACAATGTCGCTTTTGCGGCGATCTCGCCGGATGGGCGCTCGGTCGCATACGTAACTTATGAAGAGAATGGCGACCGAGCCTTATGGCTTTGGAGGGTAAGCGATGCTAATTCACTTCAAATTGTCCCGCCCCAACAACTCGAATATTGGGACTGCCCGACATTCAGTAGTGACGGGGAATTCGTTTATTTTATAACCGCTTACCACTCTGCCACACATGGGACCATGTATCGCGTTCCGACGCTCGGCGGTCAGCCGCGCAAGGTCGTGAAAGGGTTAACCATTTAGGCAACTTCTCGCCGGATGGGCGCAGGATACTTTTCGTAAGATATGGGGCTTTTGATCCAAATCGTTCGATCAACATTGAGGATGCGAAGCTGATGTCGGCGAATGCAGCCGATGGAAGCAATGAGCAGGTCCATAAGATTGTTCAGGGCGAAGCCGTGATCCGAGAACCGCGCTTCTCCAGCGACGGCAGAACCATCTACTTCGTAAGGCGGGATCTCGACGATGGCGTCGAAAATTGGTCAATGATTGTATTTGATCCGCTAACCTCCAGTGAATCTGTGTTGATCAGGCAGCGTGAACGCATCGGCGAGCTTGCGGTGCTCCACGACCGCAGCGCTCTTTTGACGAATGCGACCGATCCTATATCTAATCGTCGCCAGCTATTTTATGTCGCTTTGCCGAACGGAAAGGTTACGCGCATTACCAACGACATAAAAACTTATATCGGCGTTAGTATCGATCGGGCAAGTAAGACAATCGTTACCGCACAGCGGACGGAAGAGGCTCGTGTCTTCGTAGGCGATTCGGACGATATGTTCTCGATGTCGGCTTTCTCGCGTGATGGTAAGCGGTTTGCGGTTATCCGGGGTCGTGTGATGACAGATGCCGTTATGCTATATTCAGTATCAGGCTCCGATCGCTAGTGATCCACCGACGATCCTTATAAAGGACATACTTATCGACCCTTACTGGAGAACGATGTAGGTCAACTGACAGGGCTGCAAAGAGATAATACCGATAGGCGGAAAATGAAAAAACCGGACAATTTTGGTCCGGTTTTTATTCTTAGTGGCGGGGCCGACGGGGCTCGAACCCGCGACCTCCAACGTGACAGGCTGGCGTTCTAACCAACTGAACTACGACCCCGCAATCGACTTCGGATTTATGACATTGGATCTTGCTTCAAAACAAAGTATTGCAGCTTCGATCCGCCTTCCCAAATCCGCGATCGGATCTGGTGGGCACGAAGGGACTCGAACCCCTAACTTCCTCCTTGTAAGAGAGGCTGTCTACCAATTGACATACATGCCCGATCTCGAAAACTTTTCAAACAGCTGAAGACGCACGCCGTGCTGTAAACAACCGCTCGCCTTTCTAAAAGGCGAACCTAAATCCTACGAAATCGCTGTCGCCGGTGTCAAGTAAACGCATAAAAATGCCCCGGATATGCCTTTAGGACACTACCGGGGCTTAATGGAAAGGAGGGTTCCTATCTAACAAAAGCAGCGGGGACGGGTTTATCACCCGCAGAGCCGAAGTTTACTATTTCGGTGCCTGAGGTGGAGCGTTGGATGAACCAGGTACCGGTCGAAGGACGGAAGACCGTGGCGTCGAACTTGCCGTCGCCGTCGTAGTCGCCGGGTGCGGGGATGTCGCCGTTGGCCCCGAAGGGGAAGCCGAAGAAGCTGAAGTCCTCGCTCCTGAGCACGAACCAGTTGCCGTTAGAGGGCCGCCAGAAGGCTATGTCCGCCTTGCCGTCGCCGGTATTATTGCTCATACCAATAGCCTTAAATAGATTTAAGTAGCCCCATCAAAAAATTGATAGTTACTTTGATTTCCAATTAACGTTTCATCGTTGCTCACCAACAAACGGTTTACACCAATCTCTAAATGATTGTTCTACAAAAACAAAGTCAAGGATATGACTCACTTGACTCCTGAAAGATTCAGGATTGCGTAAGCAATATTTCTCCACCACCATATGTACTGATCAGCAGCAATGCTTGCATTATAAGTAATCAAATTCGCTACATTTAAGCCTGGACAATATCTAAATTCAACATTTGCTTGCTCTGCAACTACAGAAGCCTTTATCGTTAGAGCGCCATCATTAAGAAAAGCAGCATGTTTATAAGGCTCCTTGGACAAGAGGAGTTCCTCTAGATGTAAGTATGCCTCTAGCCAATGCACTACATCATCGTCCACGAACAAGTAAATTCCCTCGCTAAATTGCTCAATTAGCGCCCCATTGAGTAGCATTTTTTCGTATCCCATATCCAACAATCTATTCTTCACTATGCGGAGATCTAAACTCCCAAGAATTTGAGTTGGCCGAGATGTATAATTAGCGTTTAAGTGAGCTGTTTTCAAGTTCATCTGTCAATTCTCTACAGTGTTGGAGCAAGGTTATGATAATCGGGATGCTCAGGTCCAATTGGAAATGTGTGAAGCCCGTCTGATTTCCGAATTACTATGGCTCTATCAGCAGGATCTATAATGTATCGCTGACTAGGTGGAGTACCCATAGGTGGATACTCATCATATGCCCTTACAATTCCACCCGCTCCTTCCTCATTGTTCTACCGAGTTTACCTCTTTCAAAAGTAGTTTCATATTGTGAATAGTCTCATGAACTAAGTTTCTACTTTCAAAATTCAAGCTAGTTTCCCCGCGATCCAGCGCAGCTGCATAAACCTGTTCCAGGCTCCACCATTCGCCTCGAAAGGCATCTACCCATTCTTTCCTATTGTCTTCGATGCCATCCAGTATGGTTTGGAGACTGTCAATTAGATTGCCAAGCGGTAGTTTTTCTGCTTCAAACTCTCCAATGTACTTCTCTATGAGTTTATATGAGTCCTTAAAACTACTCATTTTACCTCCTTTGGCGATCTCTTCTCTAATTTCAAATTCATCGCATCCTTAACGTTGATCCAGTGTTTAATGATTTATAATCTTGGCTGCAAAGATGTAGCTGCATAATTAATCTTCAAATGCATCCCTGACTTGAATTACTGTAAATTCTGGGATTGAAGCAATCTTTGAACTCGGTTAATTGCTTCTGAGTACTTCTAGTGACGCATTGCCTCTTGTGCTGCGCTTCTGATAGCCGGGTTATCGGAGTTCAAGTACTTCTCAATTAATGCAACCTTGTTAGGTAAATTTGATTCACCTATAATGAGTAGTGCGTGAACTAAACTTCCTGGCATTAGACGAGGTAACATTTTTGCAGATACATTTGCTATTAGATCAGTATACTTATCTTGAAAAAAGACAATACCAAGTAAGTTGAAAATACTCTCAACGACTGCATCTTCTTGTACTGAATCCTCTTCGAGAAATCTAACTAACTCTGAAACAACGGTATGTTGTTCATCATCTGATAGGCTCTCATATTCCAGCAAAGTAGATAGGTCATCAATGGGTAGATCTCTACTTTGAGTAGTTATGTCTTTTATCTTATTCAAGATTTCTCTTGCCATTTCTTTATTTCTTTCATTGAATCAGTGATTCACATAAAATTCACCTTGAGTTCCTTTTACTGATACTCAACATCTTCCCATTCTCCCCATTCATCTTTTCGCCAACCTAAAGCTTGCCATTGTCCCCGCCCATTCACCTGTTTGAGAAAAGCAAACTCAAGCAAGCTTTCACCCGTACTGAGATGAAGCCGTTTTCCGCTCTTGGGATCAAACAGAAATAATGTGAGTGATACCTGAAAAATGTCTTTAACCATATTGTTCTCCTGAAGAGACCCGACCATACCGCCACCCATAACAGCCGACCAATTAGGAGCTAAGTAGAGTTGTTTTTCGCTTCTGGACCATATCCATTGACTAAATGATGGTGATTTTGTGTTCTTAATGCTTAAGTAAGGTTCAGTTTCGCGTTCAAACTCTTCGCCAATAAACGTTTGAAAATCGTTTAGTAACTCGTTAATGATAGTCTGCCAATTTTCTTGAGAGTAAGCATTTTCTTGCTCTCCTATACTCCAAAGTTTTTGTTCAAGATCTGAATTCATCCTTTTCCTCCTTGCCACAACAATCTACCCTTGAATCTCGACATAATTTGGGTCGTCTGCCCATTTACTAGGGTTGACGAAGCTTCCGGGAAACACTCTGCCTCCTGGTCTTATAGCAACTCCACTTTGTCCATAAGCGGTAATGACGCGAGTAGGATCATCGTCCTGAGTAATCACTACATCTCCATTCCTGTAGAAAATTGTAACTTGTCGTCCATTTTCATTAACTCCAATAAACACACGCTCTGGATTATTGATAATGTCGGCTTGAATTGCTTCAGGTATCCGATGTTTACTTGTTGCATGCCCTGCCTGTCCAGAAGGACCCGGCAATGCACCTCGTATATCATTTTCTGAAATCGTCGGTCTATTTTGGATGTTCAAGGCGTGAGAAAGGGCTTCTTGATCCGTCAGTGGGCGTTGAATATCATAGAATGTTCCGCCGCAAGTGTTATGAACAAGAACACCAACGCTAGAGACGAAGTAAGTATGCAACGCCTCAACTTCAAAGTTATAAACGGCAAATGGCCCTACTTGTTGTTTGATGGTTGAGACTAGGCTGCCATTGTTGTGAATCTATTCCTGTTCCCTTTCTTGGATTGATTCAAACCAAACTATGTCACCTATATTAGGCTCTTTCCCTCCTTCTTCCCATACACGTTTAATGTAATTAAGAATCTCTTCAGAACTTAAGTTCCAAACTTCAAATTCTCCATTCTTAAATGCACCAACCCGAATTAGTCCAGCTTTCAACAGTGTTTCTACAACTTGTAACGTTCCACGTTGAATTTCTAGAGGATCTGTTTCTTTATAAATTTCACGAAATTGCCAAATTATGGACCATAAGCCTACATAGTCCTCAAGGGTCTCAGCTACAACTGACTCACAAACTGAATTGATTACTATGTCCGACAACATTAATTTACTCCTCATTTCTCAAGGATTGAACTTGATCTTTCTAATAGGTATACCTGGAATATTTATATCTATTGTAGCGATTGTATTTGGACTGCGTGTTGCCTCAGTTCTGATTGAAACGTAACCTCCATCAGGACGAATAATTTGCAAGCCAGGGTATCCTGGATTATTTTTTACAGTTCCACCTTGGGTTAAAGAATCAAATAATCGCAGAGCATCATCTACTCCTCCCTGAATCTCTCGTATACTAGACTGACTCCCTTGAAGTCCAATAGGGTTTCCACCAGGCATTAGAATGTCAGACGCATTGGGAGAGCAGTTGGCATTATGAACTAAAATCCGAAGGTGAGTAATGAAGTAAGTGTGAAGCTCCTCAACCTTGATGTTGTAAACCGTAGTTTTCTCCCGCCTCGCTTGCGTTGCCTTAACCTCAAAAATTGTTCTGTCGCTTGAGATTAATACATCGCCGGTCGAGAACGCGAACCGGCAGATCAACAACGTTTTCTAGCGGCTTTCCAAGCGCAACGGGAACGTCAGTACTTGCAAAATGCGGCTTGCCGATCTCTGCTTCAAAAACGTAATGACCGGGCGGGGCGTCATTGATCATGCGAAAGGTTTTAATGCCGCTTCGGGTCTTGAGCCGCATAGCAGGGGCATTCCAGATCTTCTTGAAATAGGCGAACGAAACTGCGCAGCGAGTGCCGTTTCCAGAGAAGCCGGCGATGCTCCCGTCCGGATTGACGATCTCGCAGAAAAGATCAGAGTCCGTATCGTAACCAGGTTCGATGACGGCAATTCCGTCGGCACCGGCGCCTGTATGACGGTTGCAAATGTCGATTGCCAGACTGGAAAGATCTGTTGCGTCCGGGATCGCGGAACGTTCGATCACAATGTAGTCATTTCCAAAACCGTGGAACTTGCAAAAAGGTATGGATGCCATTCGATTTGAATATCGATGAATTTGAACTTAAATTCAAGCTATGGCTCCATTGATCATTTTGCTGTCGGTATTTGGCGTGCTTTTATTGTTGGATAGAACGCTGCTTGGCGGCAGGATCGGCATCTCGCTTATCGGTCGGGCGGCGATGTCCGCGATGCTCTTAGCGACGGGAATCTCGCACTTTACGAATCCTGAACCGATGGTAGCGATGATGCCGTCGTCTATGCCGGCAAAGCTGGAAATGGTTTATTTTACGGGAGTTTGCGAACTCCTTGCGGTGGCCGGACTCTTGTGGAATAAGACCGCGAAACTGACGGCGATAATGCTGATGATCTTCTTTATTGCGGTGCTTCCGGCAAATGTAATTGGCAGTCTAAAGGCGGTCGAATTTGGCGGAATGCAATACGGCCCGTGGTATTTGCTGTTTCGCATTCCGCTGCAATTATTCTTTATTTGCTGGGTCTGGTATTTCGGGATTCGCCGAAATTCTACTTCACCCAATCCGCAATAAAAACATTCGTGTCGCCGGGTGTCGCGGCGTTCCGGTTTGACGCAAAGACGAGTTTTTTACCATCCGGAGAGAACATTGGAAATCCGTCAAAGGTCTCATTGAACGTGATCCGCTCAAGCCCCGTCCCGTCCACATTTATCACCGCAAGGTCGAAATTCGGCTGGCGGCGTCGGCCGGGCGTTTTTACATCGAAGTGATCGGTCGAAAAGATTATCGCCTTTCCATCGGGCGTAAAGAATGGAGCAAAGCTTGCGGCTGCCAGATTCGTTACCTGCCGCTTGTTGCTGCCGTCGGCATTCATCACCCAAACCTCAAAAATATTCGGTTCGATAAGATCCCTTGCGAGGAAATCTTTATACCGCTTCAATTCGGCCTCATTCTTTGGATAATACGCTCGGTAAACTATCTGCTTGCCGTCCGGCGAAAAGAATGCACCTCCGTTGTAGCCTACCTCGTTCGTGAGCCGCTTGACGTTTTTGCCATTGATATCCATCGTATAGATATCAAGGTCGCCGTCACGGGTCGAAGTAAACACGATCGTCTTTCCGTCGGGGGATATCGTTGCCTCCGCATCATACGCGTTGTTGTTCGTCAACGCCTTTACATTAGTGCCGTCAGCATTGGCTACATAGATCTCGTATGTCGGATAGACCGGCCAAAGATAACCCTGAGAACGATCTGGGGTTGGCGGGCATTCATCACCACCCGATTTTGTAGATGAATATACGATCTTTTTCCCGTTCTTATGAAAATAACCGCACGTAACGCGCCCTTTTCCGCTCGAGACCTGCTTTAGGCCCGAGCCGTCGATGTTCATTGTGTAAAGACGGTCGCAGCCGTGGCCGTCGCGCTTCGATTGGAAGATGAGCTTCTTGCCGTCGAATGAAAAGTACGCCTCGGCATTCTCGCCGCCAAACGTAAGCTGTTTGATATTTGCGAGCCGTCGTTCGCCTTCAATCCAAAGCGACTGGGAAAATGCGGTCGTAGAAACGAATTGAGCTATAATCAACAAAGAAAAAAAGGAAAGTTTTGCCATAGTCATTAGGTTAGCATCTGAGAAACAATGCCAATGAATCTCATCACATTAGAATATCGAATTAAATACTGTAAATAAATTGATGGCATATCTTTGGGATATGTTGCTTTGGGCTACTCCTATAAATCTGACAATGATCTTCGAAACAAAACAAGAAGTCCTAGCTTGGTACGACCGGCAGGAACGATCGCTGACCGACGAATTCATCGGGAATATTGAATGGGACGAAGTGCGCCGATACCCATTCGATGACAGGCTGATCCCGGTACTTCTTTATATGCGCGATGTCGAAACGCTGACCGATATGTATTGGCAGGAACTTAGACGGACGCCCACGGGCCGTGATCCAGTCATTTCAAAGTTTATGGAGCGCTGGGGTATTGAGGAAGTTACCCACGGAGAGGTTCTAAATCAGTTCTTGAATGAGCTAGGATACAAAACGGGCCGCGATTGGAAAACACAGATAAGGCGTAACGTTTCAAAGATCTACCACATTAATACCTATCTGCTTACCTCGCTGACAAACCTCATCGGCCATCGATTTACGGCCACTCATATGACCTTTGGTGCTGTTCACGAAATGACGACCGCGCAAGCTTATAGAAGGATGATCGAGATCGCGGATCATCCGGTACTGACTAAGATATTGAAAGGTATAATTCGTGAGGAATCAGCTCATACGCAGTTCTATTGGAGCGTTGCGCGATTGGAGATGCGAAAGAATGATATCGCCCAGAAGCTGGCTAGAAAAGTTGTAGAGAATTTCTACTATCCGGTCGGCCAGGGTTCGCTTGCCAAGAGCCGAACGAAGCACGTTGTTTCAATCCTCTTTGGAGCGGACGAGGCATTGGCAAGCCTAGATAAAACCGTAACCCAACGAATTCAACAGCTTCCCGGCTTTGAAGGGGTTACAAAAGTGACGGAAAAGATCGGTGAGGTCGCCGGGAGTAAGATGCCCGCACCTGAGTGTTAGACCTGCAAGTAGATCAATAAAGGAAACCCCCACATACCCTGAGAATATCGTTAGGGCGCAGTATTTAATCTGAAGGTATTTGACACGATTTATAAATAGAATTATTCTAATCCAAAATCGCAGAGGGTATTGTGAGTATAAAAGAGCACGGCGGTTCGGGAATGACGAAACAGCGAGAAGCTGTTCTGCAGGTGATCCTTGATTCTGAGGAGCATCTGAACGCGAACGAAGTTTTTGACAACGCGCGCAAGTTGCTTCCAACGATCTCTTTCGCGACTGTTTACAATTCGCTCCGATACCTCAAGAACGCAGGCCTGATCAACGAGATCAGATTCGGTAACAATGCCACACTTTATGACCGCAATCTTATGCGGCACGATCATGCTATTTGTCAGGACTGCGGAAAGCTCGTTGATCTTGAGTTAGAGATACCAGAGAAATTTCTTAACGAGGCGGCCAAACGCTCGCATTTCAAGCCAGAATCGATAGAGTTTACACTGCGTGGTTCGTGCCCTGATTGTGTGGATCGGTACAAACAGGAACAAGCAATCATTAATGATCAATAAATTCAAAAGGAGATGACTATGGGAAACTTTGAAAAAGAAAATCAGGGGGAGGCATTAGAAATAAATGACTCAACACGACAAAGGTCGGACTGCCGATCACCGCGTTCGTCCGTATGAGCATCACGGGCGTCGATTACAGCCACATCATCGAGGTAGCGCAGGAATCGAATGAGGTGCTCGAATGCCACCGCGGCACCGGCGGCGATTCGTTCATCATGAAGATTGCCGTCTCATCGGTCGAGCACCTTCAGGAAGTTATCGACCGCCTCACACCCTACGGCATCACGACAACAACCATCGTCCTGTCATCACCCGTGCGGAAGCGGATCATTAAGTTATAAATGTTAATGTTTCGTGAAGCAGACTGGGGTCGTAAAGCCTTCTTCAAACTAGACCACGTATTGGCAGTGATAAATTTTAACGTTTTGCCGCCTGCCGCAGGTGGGGATTTCGGAGCACTTCACTGTCAACCAAGCACAACTGTTGATAGAAATATTGCACTTGATTTAACCACGTCAGCCCCCATTGCGGCAAACGACTGTTGGGTGCTGTGCTTCTTTACTGTCAATAGTTTATAGTCTGATTTTGAAATAAATAAATCGCTTTCCACGCTGTCTAATTTTTGAATAATTGCCTTTATTGCTTCGTCTGATTGGTCAATACCTATCCATTGTCTGCCATTTGTCTGTGCAGCTTTTAGTGTCGTTCCTGAACCAGCAAAACAGTCAAGTACGATACTGTTTTCATTAGAAGAAGTTTTTACAATCAAGTCCAACAAGTCAGGATTTTTCTCTGTCGGATAAACAGGATATTGTGGGTCTTTAAATTCCCATATATCTTGTACTCGTTTACCTTCTTGCTGGTCTAAATAAATTTTCTTTCTCGGATTACCATTGTCGCTCCACTCAATTAAACCGTCCTTGTCCCACTGCTCCAAAATGGCTACATCGCTTCTCCAATGTCTGCCCGGTGGTGGTAGAATGCCTTTAAATGCTTGTGAAGTTTTGCCGTTTTGGGTTTCTCCGGGTGCGTGAAGCGGAATAGTTGTATATCGTCTGCCGTCCTTATCTATTTTAGGAAACAGTTTGATTTTATCTTCTTCTGTGTATGGTGTTTTCGGCTCGTTCCAAATTAAGTTCTCAGATTTTGAGTAGAATAAAATCAGGTCTTTAATGTTGCCATAACCTTTACGGGTAAAGTTTTTAGGATTGCATTTTATTCGTGTAATGTCGTTACGAAAATTTTCAACTCCGAAAATCTCGTCCATTATCACTTTTACATAATGACCGATTTTGTAGTCTATGTGTAAATAAATAGAACCTTTATCAGAGAGTAACATTTTTAAAAGCACTAAACGCTCACGAATAAACTCAATGAAGTCAAAACCTTTCAATGTGTCTGTGTAAGCAACTGTTCCATTTGAACTATTGCTAATCGTGTTTGCTCTGCCGTCAGTAATTGTAAAAGTGTTGTTTGTAGCAAAAGGCGGGTCTATGTAAATGAGGTCAATTTTACCTTTGAGATTGTGTTTAGTAACTAACTGTTTTAATGCAATCAGATTATTTGCTTGTATAAGTAAATTGGGATTGTCGCTTGAATTGATTTGCTCCAATTCAATGTCAGGAATGCTGTTGAAAATTTCCTGTTCAGTTTTTTTATTTTGATAATGTAGCTGCACAGTTTTATAGTTGGTATAAAAATTCACGCAGCACCAAACTGCTCACAATATTCAGGTCTTTGTATTTTGTGGTTATGTCCTTATACATTTTGTTTTTACCTTTAATATATAAGACACCATCTAGAATGGCAATTTTTATTGCCTTTACATTTTTTGCTTGTACCGTGCTAATAGCATCATTGAACTGTGCATTTTGGTGTCCACCAAAGTCTGTCAAAAATTTTGCTTCGCCAATAACATACTTGCCATTGAAACGACCAATAAAATCAAGTCCTTTGCTGTGTTTGTAGTTTAACTCATTATAGGCAAAATCCATCAATTGTTTGTCGCTTCCGTTGAGAATTGCGTCTTTTTTATTTTTTGTGAATTCATCAAAGGAAACAGGTTGAATACCTAATGCTTTGGTATTTAGCCAGCGTCTGAAAAAAGGTCCGATTTGTCTATTGGTTTCTTTGGGCTCGCAACAACGCTCAAAAATTTTATCAAGTCCCATTTCGTAAAGTCGTCCGCAAATACGGTTGATTGTTTTCGGGTTTCTTTCAATCGAGGAAGGGTCTCGTTTAAGATATGCTATGTAACTGTCTTTGATTGGAAACAAGTCAAGTTTCAGAAGTTCTTTGATTAAAGCGTCATTATTTTTCTTTTTGAAGGCTGTTTCAATGTTTGCCCAACGCTCATTGTTTATTTCTCTAATGCCTTCTGGAATAGTCGGATATACTTGAAAAAGGTCGTCAAGATATGACCTTTGATTTGCGTATTCTATGCTTAATTTTGTCCAGTAATTCATGTTTCAAATGTAGTCAAAAAAGTCGTTAGTTCTCTCGTTAGTTCAATGTTGCACTGTCGGTCAATAGCATTGCCACCAACGGTTTGCCGCTTGCCGCAATGGGGGATTTTTAGCACAAAAGTTCAAACGAAGAACTGCACTTGAACCTACCACAAAACTGTAATACGAAGCATTAAACCCGCCTTTACGCCACACCGCATTTGGGCGCTGTGCTTCTTTTGTGTATGGCGTTTTCGCCCGTTCCATATTAAGTTATCAGATTTTGAGTAGGATAAAATACGGAATGTCTTCTGTCTATAAAGACAAGCCTATTTCAATCGTTCCAACCTGCCTTTTCGCTTGATGAGATTTTTGTAGTCCCATTGGATCTCATTGGACTTCTTGAGCCAGCGTCGCAGGTCGCGTGCGTTGATCTGGTTGGCGGAGGTGAAGGTAACGGAGGCGTCTTTGAATTTGCCGGTGCCGGGTTTTAGGTCGGGCTCGTCGAAGTCGGCACCGCTCCAGAACATGAGCCTGATGCCTGCTTTCAGTTTGCTGTAACCAACGATCGGATTGCCGTCGAGAAACCAAACGGGATGGCGGTGCCAGATCTTGTTCTCGGCTTTCGAAAGACTGCTGTCGATCTCAGCCGCCAGCCGGTCGCAGATCTTGCGTTCCGCCGGCGACTGAGCGTTGTTGTATTCGAGGACGTCAGGGTTTGGCATCGATCTTCTTAGCCTTTCGCTTTTCGGTCATTTTGCCGTCAAATTCCTCTTCGTTCGCTTCGGCCTCTTCTTTGGTCTTGCGGACGATCTGGTCCTTATGGTGCGGCGGTGAGTATATGGTGTATATCTTCAGCTCTTCGGTCGCAGAAGTGTTGATAACGTTGTGTCTGGCACCCGCAGGAATGACGACCGCATCGCCGTCCTTGACCGTGTAGTTATTGTCGTCGATCTCGACGCGGCCGCGGCCGCCCTCAAAACGCACGAACTGGTCATTTTCTTCGTGAGTCTCAGCACCGATCTCCTCTTTCGGCTTCAGGCTCATTAGCACCAGCTGGCTGTACGCCGACGTGTAAAGCACTTTGCGAAAATTCTTGTTCTTAATTGTCTCTCTTTCTATGTTTGATTTATAGCCTTTCATGATTCCTCCTTGAAATTTGCAATGATCCGAAATAACTCGTTCCCGTCGGCCTCGTTTATAATGCGGTCGGCCAATCGCTCAGTATTCAGTTTGTATTCGGGATCATTATACAGTTCGTATCCGTAAAAACAATCGGCTCTTAGAGGGAGTGTAGTTTTAGGAGTACCTTGATCAGAAGAAACATAAAAATTTTTTGGGAAGGATATTTTTTTGTAGGTACAAAAACTAACGTAATTCAATTGGGGCTTGAGAAGGAAAATTGGCTTACAGAATTGAGAATGGTGGGAATTCTAAAAGAACCTCAGTTACAGATGCCTTCTTCTCTTGGAAATGTACCTATATTTCTAACCATTTTTAAGGTGTCTGGACTCTTGCTCATGCTTATCTTCTGGGTACTGCGCCCTGAGATTAGTAACTGGAACAGATGAAAAAATATGGTGATATTGCTTAGAGCTGAAAGCAATTGAATTAACTTCAGAGCCACAGCCACCCGCCGTGCCGGTGCTCGATGCGTTGTTGGAGTTGGGTAAAGCCTATGCCCTGCTTGACCCAGTTGCCACGATTACTGAAGGTGATGAACCGCTCAATTGCTTTCTGGATACTTTGTGGCAGGCTCAGGATCAAGCGGCCCTGAAGAAGGGCGCGGACGAGTTCAAGGCGTTTCTCAAGCGCACTAATTCACTGAGTCTACCACGGTTGAAGTTTCAGATCCATTTGTTGAAGGCTGTGAAGTCAGCAACTATCCTACAAGAGCAAATTCACAATCCTAAATTCCTGAGTGCGGTTGTTAAGCTGGGTGGAGCTTATGCAGCGTTGAATCCGTCTCCCGTCACTCCAGAAAACGAGCCACCGAACTGCTTCCTCTACACACTCTGGCAGGCTCAAAATGCAGCAGACATTCAGAAAGGAGCTGATGAACTGTCTTCCTCTGTTGTCAAGATCAGTAACGATGTCCAGTTGATTGATTACCAAGCGAAGTTGCTCACAGCACTCAAGATGGTGCCCGCTTTTGAAAACGCTTTGAGTGATCCATCGTTTGTGGATTCCATTCTTGATTTAGCAACAGATTATGTACGCTTCAAAGAGGCTTCCACAAATACTGAGACAAAATAGAAGAAGACAGCTTCCTTTTCGATGTCTGGAACGCAACCGATGAATTCGGCTTAAAGCGGACTGCCAACAATTTTGTTATTCCTGCTGATAGCACTTTCAACGACGAGAAGCTTAAGCTTTATGATGCCCTTGCTAATCGTCGAGGCAGAGGAACCAGCAGCTATAATTACGACAGCATCCGCCGCCCTCACAGTGCAACCGTAGTGGCAAATCCTGTTACCGCTTTCTTGATTGATACCGAGCAAGATGATGGAGATGCCGTTGCTCTCAGTGTCAATGGCACCGACTTAGGCATTTCTATTCCCATCTCTAGTCGTCCGGTTGGCATTCCTCTAACCTTATCTCACGGTTCTAACCTGATTACTGTAACGGCATTGCGGACAGGCAGCACTGGACCGACTACGGTTGGGATATTCTTCTCGATTACTCAAAGCGATCCGGTGGCTCATCCGTATGGTTATTCTCACAGACTCAACCTGCAAGCAGGCTCTTCGTTTGATTTTACAGTTGGGTTTCCCCAAGTGCCGGTAGATGCGAGACGGTATCCCAACATTGCAGAACATGTGGTAGATGCATGGAGCTATGGATATCCGAGAATACTAACAATTGACCGGAACAAGCAACGTCTTGACCAGCGACGCGATGAATCTCAAACCAGATACTACGACAATCCTGCTAATCCTGATCCGTTACCTGGACAAGATTTGGATGAGTATCCACCCGCTATGTTTGTCGAGAATTATGGTAGGGCGCATGTGAGACCAATCAATGAGTCCCAGAACCGAGGAGCAGGATCCGTAATAGGGCGACTGCTTGAACCCTATAGTGATGGGGATAAAGTTGAGATCATCACTAATTATGACGAGCTATTTGGCAATCGCTAGAAGTGTCTCAGAAGATCACCCGCTATCCTGCCTAAACGCTACTCAGATGTTCATCTGCTTCTTGAATTGAACCATGAAACTGCTTGCATCATTCCAATTAAGTGCTTTATACAATCAAGTTGCCGTTTTTGATCCCAGCCTTGAGTGTCCTTACAATGACTGGCTGCCCCAACATGCCGCTCAAGGCTTTACTTGGCGACCAGGGAGTGTATCCTTTGGAACACTGACTCAAAGTAGCCGAGTCAAAATTGAGGTATGGCTAGCTGATCACGCTAGTATTCAAGAGGATACAATTCGCGCCATCGTAGTGCCTTTTTCGGTTGGTTCCTCTGGCACTGTCGCCATTCAAAGTGTGATTGATCAACCCGGTAGCAGCCTAGTCTCAATTCCTGAAGGCAACTATGCGCTTGTGTTTGAAACTGGCGTGAGAGCAGAATACAGGCAGGATCCAGCCTATCAAGGCAGAAAAGCCGCCTTACTGCCAACTTGGTGCCGTTTGACGTTCATTCCTCAGGAATCGGTTCAACCTGAAATCTTACGAGCCGATGAGCGGTTGTCGCCTACCTATCCCCTGCTGATGCAAGCAGAACCCGCTTGAGGAGGCTGATGCTGAATGAACCAACGTTGTCATCACTATGACTGAAACAACTCAAGAATTTAAACCTGTACTCGAAGAGCGTACTTTCATTTCTGAACGCTTGGCTCGATCTGAACCATCACGTGAACAAGTCATGTTTAATGTTGCTAACATTCTGTGTCGCGAACTCTCAATCACATTGCAATATGATTGGCAGACAGAACAAAAGGTCAAATTAACTAAAGCTGGAGTCTCAAAATGGTTGGCAAATCTTGATAAGCTGAGAGAGTTTGATCCTGACTGTGTTTACGGTTTATTGGATCATCTCTCTAACCCAAAAGTTATCTTCTATTGGTCGCAGATTCCGTCTCGCCGTCCTGAACGAGAAGAACTTCGCTGTAGACTGTCCCACGACATTCCTTTAGAACCGTTATTGAACATCTTCTCTAAGGTCAGTCTCTATTTCCAGGCTGATTACAGCTACATGTACAACCTGACCCTGCGTAATCTACATAATCGTGCCATGCGGGGGTATGAACGTGCACTAGCTAGAAGACCCCCAGAGGAGCATCAATACATTCTTAAACCTGCTCCTTATGAGGGCGTTACAGATAACTTACCTCCGCTGTTATTTGGTAGTGAATTCGACCGCCTACGGGTGCCCGATGGGGTTTGGTGGATCAACTACTGGTCGCCGTTACAGGTGGACACGGTTGGCGTTGACCGCATCAGAACCGCTAACTGGGCACGATTGATTGAATTACCGAATGGTGGTATGACGCTGGCTGTGACTGAAGACGCCTTCGATGTCACTAATCCAGCTCATATGGCCAGGCTCGCAGAGATTGTCGAACATCTCCAACTCAGACAGCTACAGGAGCACTATCGCATTCATTAAGCATGAGGTGTCAAGCCATTCATCTTTGTGGGAATTCTAGTTTAGTGATCTAGATGGGCAACCGTAATATTCAAAAGCTGACGTTTAACATGAGTGAAATGGAGCGTCCTAGTCAAGCCTCTCAGTACCTTCACAATCTGCACAGCATGCTTGCAATTGCTGGCATTGATCCGGCGGATGCATCACTTTTAGGGGCAGTGTTGGCGTTAGCTGAAGCCTATTTAAGTCTCGCTCCCTCTATAACTTCCAATACTGAGTAGTTGTAACCGTTGATGTTCCTAAAACCGCACCAGCGGTTGTAGCAATGGCATCAGCAAATAGGGCTTGGTTAGCACGCGGCAATTCACCATTCTCGTCAATGTAGCCAGCTTGGGTGCCTACGCCCGCTAAGGTGCCGATTGTGTCAAACATGTCAACAAACAGAAACACCAGCATCACGGCCACAAAGTCGATGAAATTACCAGCATTAATGCCGCCCAAGCCGACGAAAGCTTGACCAAACAGGTGCGAAGGAAACGCCGGAATCTCGGCAATACCTTTGGGCGGAGTCGCAACTCCAAAGATCCAACCCAACAGTGCTGTACCCCCAATCCCCCAAAGCAAAGCTCCCTTGACGCGACGAATCATCAAAAACGCCGTCAGAAAAATACCGACCGTAGCCAGGACAGTTGAGGGTTGACGAAAGCTGCCAAAATCGGTTTTCGTCACTTCGTTGGCAATAATTAATCCCGCTCCTCCGGTTTCAGTTGACCCCGATAGCCCAATATAGGCCAGAAACAAGCCAATACCGACGGTAGTGGCCGCCTTAATGGCAGTAGGAACTGCCGTGATCAGATGGCGACGAATATCAGTCACCGTCAAGGCAATAAAAATCAACCCTTCGATTAAAACAGCGGCCAAGGCGACCCGCCAGTCGATTCCTAGCCCCAGCACCACCGAGTAGGCAAAAAACGCATTCATCCCCATGCCGGGAGCTAGCGCAAACGGATATTTAGCCAGTAAACCCATTGTGAGGGTGCCAATTGCCGAGGCCACACCGGTCACAATCACTAGCTCTCGAAACAGGTCTCTAGGAGCATTGAGAAAAACCGCATCAGACATGATCAACGGATGCACTACTAAAATGTAGGCCATCGTCATAAACGTGGTTACACCCGCTAGAATTTCAGTACGGAAATTCGTTCGGTAAGAATCAAATCGAAAGTAGCGGGCGACTGCCGCTTGCCAGCCTGTGTAAGATGGAGGTGGATCCGAGCCAGGACGTTCGAGATCTAGGTCATTCATCCCATGTTCAGTGCTTTCACTCATTCCCCAACGGTCTCCAAAAGAAAAATAAAAATAACAGTTTGGTAAGCCATTCCAGAAATGTGACAAGATATCGTGGCTTAGATAAGTGAGCTGGTTCAGTACTCTATATAACATTTCTGTCCTAATCAGGTCTGTGCCAGTCTGGGTAGCTCGATTATCCTTAGACAAACAGAGATTTTGCTGGATAGGTGGGTGCAGTAGAAGCAAGCTTCTAGAGCGCAATTAGAGCAATTAGAGCAATTAGCTGAGCAATTGAACCGCTATAGAGCACGCCAATCAACGATAGCGAAATCAATATATTGCAATTGATTGCAACTTAATTTGAAATTCGGTTTGACTTGCAGTTTAGAATAGTTTTGTAAGCGTTGTATGTAATTGGAAAATTATTTTGAATTTATTATTTTATATAAAGTTGTTAGCCAATCTATAAATTTAATTTTAGCTGTACTGAACGAGAGGACGAACAGGAAAATGGCTATCTGGGAAAGCATCAGGACTTTGATCAAAGGCAGAGATATTGCCAATATCAAGTCCATCAATGATAGTCTTATAGCCAGTTTGGCAGCCACTGCAGACAAAACCGCTGAGCTGGCATCTCTGTCTCCTATAAATGAGTCTATTCCCACTGCTAGTTTGGTGATTGAGCACATTGTTCCCAGGGGCAAGGGATTGGAGTTTCGCTGGTGGCATAGCAAGCTGACCCGAGCTGCAAGTCGGCATCAAGGCTATCTCCGCACCGACCTATGCGCGCCTATCAAAGGTTCACAGCTCAAGTGGTACTCAATTCTTCATTTTGACTCGCCAGAAAATTTGAACCGCTGGTTGAAGTCGCAAGAGCGCGACAAGCTGATCGAATCAGGACGCAAGATCTTTAAAACCTATCAGTTCAAGTCCTTTAGTACTGGTCTGGAGGGATGGTTTTCTCACCAAACGGGTTCAGAGCAGTTCGGGTTGGGTCCACCTGCTTGGAAACAAAACTTGGCGGTGATTTTGGCGCTTTATCCGGTGGTGATGCTGCAAGGGTTGCTGTTTAGCGAACTAGGAATAATGCAGGATTGGCATCCAGCCAGTTCCATGTTGGTCAATAATTTGATCACCTCATCGATCCTGACTTGGATAGTCATGCCGTTTGTAACGCGATTGATGAATTTCTGGTTGCAGCCTGCTCATCAACCCATGCCTCCTAAAACTAATCTCTTGGGGACAGCAATAATTGCGAGTTCTCTGGGGTTGGCACTGGTATTGTTTAATGTGATGTGAGGTGCTCAGAGCAGAATAGCTACTAGGGCGTGTTTTAAAACCCTAAAACCCTGGTCTGATCCCCCCTAGCCTCTTGAAAAAGGGGGGAACCGTAGGCGGAACCTGTGGGTTGCACATACCAAACACGGCTTGAAGATTCCCCTTTGTTTTGTCAACCCAGGGATTTTACCAACCCAAGGCGACCCTGGAGGCTAAACCAGTAAAACCTAAGCTAAAGAACGGAGAGGGAGGGATTCGAACCCTCGGTACGGACTTTCGAACCGTACAACAGATTAGCAATCTGCCGCTTTCGACCACTCAGCCACCTCTCCAGGTGATAAGGCTTCATCATGATAGCAGATCTTTCCCCCTAGGTCGCAACCCCTTAGCTGCAAGTGTTGTTGCAAGTTGTGAACTACTTTGGTCAATCCTGCTGAGTTTGAGCATTTGATTATTAATCCTATTGCCCCAGTGCCCTAAGTTGATTAAGGGCTTGCTGAAGCTGAGATTCACACTCTTCTAGCTGTTGACGTAATTGATAAATGGTTAGCTGCGTTTTTACCTTGATGAGAACCTCGTCCAAATGGAAAGGTTTGGGAATGTAATCGATTCCCCCGACTTGGAAAGCTTTGACTTTGTCGGCTAGCTCATCCGCGGCGCTGAGAAAAATCACCGGGATCGCACAGGTAGATGGATTTGCTTTCAAACTGCTACAAATCTCATAGCCATTCATATCGGCCATTTTGATGTCCAGCAGAATCAGATCGGGTGCTAGTGCCTCAATTGCCCGTAGTGCCATTCTGCCTGTAGTAGCTTTGCGAACGTTATAGCCCTGTCTAACCAACAGATCCGACAGTAAACGGATGTTATCTCGAACGTCATCGACAATCAAAATATCAAATTTCTGGTTTTCCTCTAGTGCAGCGTCCATAGGGCACGGTTGATGGGGCAATTAATTTTGTTGTTTGCATGATTTATTCAGCTGATTGAGAAGCCATCAGATTCTAGCCGTGGTTTTGCCCAAGCTGAGCTACGACAGCAGCAATTTTGTCGAATTCAAACTCGTCTGTCAAAGTCTTGAGAATTTTAGCTAAAGTATCTTGGGGCTTCGGAATTTCCTGAATCAATTTGGTGATCCACAAGTCATTGCCTTGGAGAGCTGCCTGGTGTAGCTGATGAATCCAAGGCTCTGGCATGAAGCGCAGCATTGTCGGCTCGAGCTGATCGGAATAGGAACTTGAGACGAAGGCATCCCCTGTTTCAGAACCTTCAGCATAGAGATAGTCCACACCAAGCTGTTGAGCGAGTTTTTCAAACACAGTCATGAAACTGTCCTATCGCGGTTTGTCCTACGAAGTTAGCTCTTCTGTTATTGAAACGATTGAATCTGATGTACATGCTCAGCATCGCGGTTCAACCTATCCGCTGCGTCATCCCGTCAACCAGACAGGAGTTCAAGTTCCGGTTGTTCTAAGATTTCGTGGCAATTCCTATCTTAAATTCTAACAATTCTTAAACTTGCGCTAGCAGCCATCCAACTAGTGAACACATTCAACGGCAATATAGACGCTAGCCATCATATCTAAATCGACATAGAACACAGTTGCAACTCAAAGGAGATCAATCAATGTAACAGGCTGCCATATCCTCCCCCGCATAGCACAAAATCTAGCAGAATGAGATATGTACATGAAGCAGAACAAACCTATTTATTAATTTCCTGCCTTCTTGTATAATCTCATTTCTGCTATTTAAACAGCCCATATGAAACTTCCCCTAGCCGCTGCCGCTCTCTGCTTTGCCACCCTCCTGCCAACTGCCGTTTTGCCTATCTCTGCCGAGCGCAGCTTTGGTTTTGAAGTAGCCCAATCTGCTGCTGAGGCCATAGGGAAAATCAATCCAAATCGCCCGGTGCAAATCGAGGTTGTGAATGCAGGCGACGCTCCAATTACCTGTATGCTGACCCAACCCGCTTCAGCCGAACGGCGAGTTCCGCCAGGTGGTAAGACTACCTTTGGCAGCACCAGAACCAATTACTTGCCTTTACCCATCAACTTTCTGGCATACCCGGATCGAGATAATATCGGCATTAGCTCCTATGTTTTTGTTGAAGGGAACGTAGTGAAGATTGTGATTGGAGAGCAGATTAGTCAAATATCCGGTGATATTAGTCTAAATATTAACGAGGATGGTAGTATTTTTCTTTTCTGATTCTGCTTTCAACTCGTATTAACTCTGTAGCCGTTAGCGAACCTTGACCCGTTTATTCGTATCTTGTTTTTTGATCCAGGTTAAGAATCTCACCATATCCGGCTGTTGCTTCAGTTTCTCTAAAGTGTTCAACTCTGTTGCCAACAGACGATTGGCAAACAAACTGTGGATCTGTCGGTGACAGGCCGAACAAATATCAATCGTTTCACCGGGATCGAGTTTTTTACGCTTAGTGTACTGTCTTGGAACTAGATGGTGAACAGTGGTTTGATTGCAATCACGGTCACAAAGTTGACATTGCATTGAGCAAATTAGTGGCACTTTCCACTCTCACCCTAGCACTTTTTGCAAATCTCGACAGCGGAAACTGGAGGATAGGACATGACCCAGAACGTTATCCTCCAGAAGTTTTTTGACCCTCTGCGCTGCTTGGGTTGGCCCAGGCGCAACCAAAGGGAAATAAGAGAGGTCGGAGCGCACGAGTTCCGAACATGCGCTGCTCGTGTAGCGGGGTGAGCTTTACTGCAATTGCCCAATCGCCTGCAAATGTGGTTGCCAATCGACGGCTTGGTTAACCCACAGCTTATCCGACACCTGTGAAGCGTAATCAACGCAATACGGTTCTCGTATCGCTTACTCTCGTATCGCTTACTCTCGTATCGCTTACTCTCGTATCGCTTACTCTCGTATCGCTTACTCTCGTATCGCTTACTCTCGTATCACTTGCTATTGCCAATCACCTTTTGGACTCGTAAAAATTAGCTGAACTATATAGATACTACAAACATACTACAGAAATGTCAAGATCCTGAAGGTTGAACCTCCATAGCCATCAGGAATTGTGCATGACAGGATTAAGCATCTGGATATTATCAATTTGGTGGAGGAAATCGAGTCTTTGGGGAAACAACAGCGTCAGGAACTCAGAAACCGATTAGGCATTTACGCAAGACTTCTTAACAAATAGACGCTTTGGACAACGACGGGCAATGAGATGATAGTAAACGTGCGGTCGGCTAGGCCGTGCGGGTTATGGCCGAGCTGTCCAGGGCCATAGGGAACCCATTGTTGAATCAATCGTTCTTATTCGCAGTTTTAGTAGAATCCTATGTTTCCGACCCATCGCCCTCGTCGTCTGCGTAGCCATCCCCAGCTTCGTCGGATGGTGCAAGAAAATGTGCTAACTACCAATGATTTGATTTACCCGCTGTTTGCTGTTCCGGGCGAGGGAATTGCCAAGGAAGTCAAATCGATGCCGGGTGTCTACCAGCTTTCGATCGACAAAATCGTGGAAGAAGCCAAAGAAGTCTATGGTCTGGGGATTCCGGCGATTATCCTGTTTGGGATTCCGGCAGATAAAGATGTCGATGCGACTGGCGCTTGGCACGACCACGGGATTGTGCAACAGGCCACGACTGCTGTGAAAGAAGCGGTCCCCGACCTGATTGTGATTGTAGACACCTGCCTCTGTGAGTACACCTCCCACGGTCACTGTGGCTATCTGGAGGTGGGCGACTTGACTGGACGAGTGCTGAACGACCCAACTCTGGAGCTGCTGAAGAAGACCGCCGTCTCTCAAGCCAAGGCTGGTGCTGATATCATTGCCCCGTCTGGCATGATGGATGGGTTTGTGCAGGCGATTCGGCAAGGGTTAGATAGCGCTGGCTTCCAGGATTTGCCGATCATGTCCTATGCAGCAAAATATGCCTCAGCTTACTATGGTCCGTTCCGGGATGCGGCAGAATCTGCGCCTCAGTTTGGTGACCGCCGCACCTATCAAATGGACCCAGCCAATGGTCAGGAAGCCCTGAAAGAAATCGAGCTGGATATTGCCGAAGGGGCAGACATGCTAATGGTGAAGCCCGCTCTGGCCTATATGGACATCATCTGGCGCGTCAAGCAAGCAACCCATCTGCCGGTCGCCGCCTACAACGTCTCAGGCGAATACTCGATGATCAAGGCAGCCGCCCTGAATGGCTGGGTGGATGAGCAGCGCGTTGTCCTGGAAACCCTGATCGGCTTTAAACGGGCCGGGGCAGACCTGATCCTCACCTATCATGCTAAAGATGCCGCTCGCTGGCTAGCTTAAAAGCATTGATTTGAGAATAGAAGTCAGGAGTCAGAATGGTTTCTATCTGCTGTGCGGGCAGGATTGTTTGCTGATAGGTCCATTCACCATTACCTTGTTGCTAGCTCCAGTCCTGACTCCTAACTCCTGACTCCTAACTCCTGACTCCTAACTCCTGACTCCTGACTCCTAATTCCTCCTCCTCACTTCAACTGCCCCACACTTGCTAGAATTGCTGACATTCAATGCCGAATCAGCTCGTTTAACCCTATTTCAAGAATCGTGGCGCAGGTTGTTTTAGAAAACATCTACAAAAGCTTCCCGCAGCGGCAAAAGCGGACGCAAACGGCTGGAGTGATTGAACCGGCTAGCGACCCGGCAACGGTAAGCGTGCTGCGACGCATCAATCTAACCGTACATGACGGCGAGTTTATGGTGCTGGTCGGTCCATCGGGTTGTGGCAAGAGTACCCTGCTGCGGTTGATTGCGGGTCTGGAAACGCTGACCGGAGGCAATATCTGGGTGGGGGAACGGCTGGTCAATGATCTGCCGCCGAAGCAACGCGATATTGCAATGGTGTTTCAAAGCTACGCGCTGTATCCCCACATGACGGTCTACGAAAACCTGGCCTTTGGGTTACGGCGAAGACCGCCTACCTTCATGCTGCTGAGTCCTTCGTCCCAACCCTTGATTACTCGACCTTTTCCGATCGGAAATTCAAACGGCTGGCCTCGGTCGCGCGAGCTATCAAACTTGCGTCCATCTTCTAGCGTGCCAGTGTAATGCACACGCACAGTTTGTCCCGTTTCAGGCATCGGTCCGGTTCCTTCCACCACATCAATGTACTGGAGTCCCGATGGCGTGGTGACAATCGATTGATCGGATTGATCGGCGTTTTGATTTTCTTCAGTCATGAGATCGGTTGCATCTGTACTAGAGGGACTGGTGGCTTGAGCCAGCAGTTGGGATGGGTCGGTTGCTGACGGTGCAACTGCCGAGGTTTGATCTGCCATCGGCTGAATAGTTGCCTGCGGTGCCGCAACGGCTTCTTGCCCCCGTCCCGTGAACTGAGCCACGACAAGCACCACGACGCAGACCAGCATGACGCCAAAGCTGATAAGAATTTCCCGCAAAATCAATCCTCCTGTTGCCTTCTGTTGTTCCTGCTGGATTTTTTGCCAAATTGTGCCAAACAGTTGGCTAAATGGCGGGTCTTAACCCAATCCCCAGTGTACTGCTTACGTGGTCTCAGCAAGATGAAAAAACGTTAGCGCCACAGCTTATTTTCCAGATCGCGCACCTGCCGCTCCAATCGATCCAGCCGCCCGCGCAGTTCATCCATTTCGTTTTGCCGGGGCACACCCAGATCCTGCAAAACATTGCGCAACTGCCGCTGAAATTGGGACTCCCAGTTGCCTTGTTCCGATTTAAGCTGCTGCATCAAGTCGTTGATGAAGGAACTGGCCTGCTCTGGATCGAGTTTCCCTTCCCTCACCCACTGGTCGCTCACTTCGCGCAATCGGTCTGCCACCAGTGAGGTCGTCCCAATTCCAATCATCAGCAATTGCTTGAGCAGATTGTTGCTATCCATGTTTAATTCCTAATCATCTGCCTGAGGAGAGTAGCCAGACCCAACCCACCCTATCCATGATCGATGCTGGGATAAAGTCCGGCTGTCTCCAACCTACAGCTTTATTCTGGCAAATTTGCTTACTATTGCAGCGCGATTTTGATTCGGACTGCCGCACTCTACCCAGAGTAATCTCCGCCTGATTTCTGGTGCAAATTCGGTTTAATCAAGATAGGCCGCCTTTACAGGGCTGTAGTTTACAAGATGGTAATTTGCGAGGGCAGCGTATGGAAATTGAATGGCTGAAAGTGCGAGTCGCTCCAGAGTTGCGAGAACAATACGTGCAGAAGGATGCCGAAATTTGGACAACTTTTCTCTCTAAGTATCCGGGATTTCTGAATAAAGAAGTTTGGATCAGTCCTGACAATTTGGCCGAGGTGATTTTAGTGATTCACTGGGCCAGCTTAGACGACTGGAAAGCGATTCCGGCTGTTGAGCTAGAGCGGGTAGAAGCCCAGTTTAAGCAAGCCATGGGCAATACCTATACGATTGTGGAATCTGCCCGCTATCAGGTGCGCAAGCAGTTCCCAGCCCAGGATTGAACCACGCCCGATCAGGGCTTAGGCTAGGATCAAAGCAATTACAACCCATGACCAGAATTCCCGACCATGCCCACCTGCCCGCGCTGCCACCAATCGATTGACTCGCAGGCCGTTACCTGCCCCTATTGCCGCACGGCCTTAAAAGCCTATGGGCATCCCGGAATTCCCCTATACCGAGCGGAGGGCGAAACCTATCTCTGCGATACCTGCACCTATCACGAAGACGATACCTGCAACTATCCGCAGCGCCCCTATGCCAAAGAATGTATGCTTTACCACAATCGGCTTCAGCCCACGGTAACTGCGCCGCGTCGAGGGGCCTATCGGACTCACAAGTTTCCCCTATCCTGGCGAGGCAACGAAGGTTGGTGGGTGCTGCTGGGTCTAGTGGCCGTTAGTTTGATGATTGCTCTATCAAACTCTTGAGATCTCTCGAAATCTCGCCAGATTCTGGTTCACTTGGCAATTCATTGTCTGGAAGCTGGCAGTCGCAAATTTCAGCCGCAATCGTCCGCTGCACATTCTCTAACCAATCCGCAATCCGATCGGTGACTTGGCCTAAATCCTGCTGCAGCGTTCGGCGCGTAAACTGTACGGCCCGCAGGAGCACCACCCCATCCACATAGATCTGCTGCGTTGGAAATCGTTGCAAAAATTCGATTGCAGAAATGCGATTGTCATCCGCCGCCGAGAGCAGCAGGGCCGAACGCAGAGCTGGGATATCGGCTTGCTGAGAAGACGTATGCAGCACATCGCTGATCCGAAACAGAACATATTCTCCTAACAAACTGCTCAAGGCTCGATCGACCAAACGAAAATCGACCGTCACCTGCTGATTCAAGATCGACCGCACATTCACCGGATCAAGGTCGGCAATGTCTAAATACGCCTGGAGTGTTTTGGAGGCTTCACCTGTTTCGGCAAACTGAGACAGCTCGGCTACAGAAATGGAACGCCCAAACGGACCGAATCGAAACACCAAGCGTTTATCATGGGCAGTTTGGTAATCGGGTATATCTCCAGGAATATTTCTTAATCTGTACTCGGCAATGCTATTACGATAATTCAATTGCCTGTTCTGCAATAGCATTGAGAAACCTAAATCAGTACCATTCTGATCACCAGGAATTGATTCACCAGATGACTGAGTCAACCATTCCAGAGCGAGCAAGACGGAAAGCAGCGCTTGTCCATTTTCACCCCAGTCTTGAAGGTCAGCTTGGGTGTGCAGAAGCTGGAGATTGGGGCCGCAGTTGAACGAGCGGGAAGATGAGGGAGATGAGGCGGCGGTTAGGATTGCTGCTGCTGGGGCGGGGCATTCGCAGAACCAGTCGTGGATCAGTTGGCGCGATTGCAATAAGGGCTGGAGGCGCTCTAGATAAAGACTAATGTCGTTAAAAATTTGCTCGAGGTTGAGCAGATCAACCCGCACGGTGGTTTCTGGGTAGACTTCTAGCAGCCGCATAATGGTGAGGCCGGGCCTGTTGATGCTAGCCTCAATCAACGCTTGACGCAGAACCGGATAGTTAGCTTCGCCGGATGGTTCTCCGACCAACTTGTTGATCTGATACAGGATGAACTGAGCATTGCGGGAAATTTCTTGATCGCCGCTGGGGGCAAATCGCAAGGGTAACACCCTGGCAAAGATCTGACGGCCAAACGCCTCACGCGTTGGGATTTGCTGAATTAGCGCTTGCAGCTCAGGCGTTGCTTCTCCACCCTCAACAAAAGTTTGCAGCTCAGTGAGGGAAACCGTAGCCCGTTGGTCGGCATATTGCACAATGACGGTCTGCGCCGCGTTGGCAGGCTTGCTACAGTAAAGACAGGCACTTATAGCGCACAGTCCACTCAACAGCAGGTATGGCCTTCCCCGCCGCTTTTGTAGAAGCTTTTGGAACAACTGAACCGGATTGGGCAAGGGTTGAATTGCTGCCATGCTAACTCGCGACTGAGTGGCTATCCTTGGGGCTGTTCTTCTGGAGTATAGACTAGCAAGTCACCCGGTTGGCAGTTGAGCGCTTGGCATAGCCGCACTAAGGTATCCATTTCCAGACGGGCAGGTGGATTGTGTTTAGAATCATCAGAGAAATCTTCCTGCTAATGCGTTTCAGATAAACGATCGACTTTTTGAAGTGTTCCGTAACTTTGCTCTAGCGGACAAGGCAAACAACCTGACAACTGAAATAATCAATAATGAAGCAGACTATGTTCGTATGCGTCTTAGACAAGAGCTTGCCTCCGCAAGCTATTCGAATGAAGCATCTGCTCAGGTGCTGCTAGAGGTTGATCCACAGGTCCTAAAGGCGATCGAGGTAATGGGCGAATCGGGGAAGCTTGCAGAAAGAAACATTGCCCTTAATCGTTGGTGACACTAGCTTGTCCTTGAGTGATCCGAGCCATTTCTGATCGGCGCTGATTTCTTCGTCATCACACCTTAAGCTAATATAGTTTCAAGTCCTAGTCTCATATGTACAAGCAGATAGGAATTTTGACGGGTGGCGGTGATGCGCCCGGATTGAATGCCGTTATTCGGGCGGTCGTGCGGACCGCTGTGGGTGAGTTCGGTATGAAGGTTACCGGGATCGAAGACAGTTTTGAGGGCATTCTCGGTGAAACTCACACTATGAGTCTCACGCCGAAAACGGTAAGCGGCATACTTCCTCGAGGGGGAACGATACTCGGAACTCGGAATCGCGGTAGCTTTGCGCAGATGATCGACGGAAAGCCGTTCTTTCCGGAATTGCCAATATCAGAGGCTTTGGCGAATTTAGATATTCTGGGAATCGAGGCCCTGATCGTGCTTGGCGGAGAAGGCACGCTTGCGATCGCTGAGCAATTTCACAAACGCGGTTTCCCGATAATCGGTGTTCCGAAGACCATAGATAATGACCTTGCAGCAACTGAATTGACATTTGGTTTTATGACGGCGATCGATGTTGCGACCGAAGCCCTAGATCGTTTGCATACGACGGCTGCTTCGCATGATCGGGTTATGGTCCTAGAGGTGATGGGGCGGAATACGGGTTGGATAGCTCTCCACGCCGGGCTTGCCGGCAGCGCCGATATCATCTTGATCCCTGAGATCCCATTTTCCTTTGAGTCCGTAGCTGAGAAGGTGCTTGCCCGGGAGCGGGCCGGTTCGCGCTTTACGAATATCGTGGTTGCTGAGGGGGCTACTGAAGTCGGCGGCGAAGAGATCTACTCTGACACGCAGAATCTTCGTCTAGGAGGTGTGGGAGAGCATGTTACCCGCGAGGTAGGGAGACTGACCGGCAAAGAATCGCGTTGCGTTGTGCTCGGACATCTTCAAAGAGGCGGAAGCCCAAACGCTTTTGATAGAATGTTGGGTACGAATTTTGGTGCTTGTGCGGTACGCGCACTTGTAAGCGGCGAGACCGGAAAAATGGTCGCGCTTCAGGCGGGCACGATAGTAACGGTGCCGCTTTCGGAAGCTTGCGCTAATACAAAGACCGTTCCAGTTGACGGACAGTTGGTTAGAAGCGCTCGAGACATAGGTATTTCGTTCGGAGCACCGCTCGAAGGAAAAGGTTGAACTTTTGGATATGGAAGAAGTAAGGAAAAAGCTACAGGATGAATTGGACGCACTTGAAGAAGAGCTTCATTTTTTGTTGCCTAAAGAGATACAAAAGGCACGCGAATTTGGCGACCTTAGAGAAAATGCCGAGTACAAGGCCGCGCTCGAGCGTCAGTCGATCGTTCAGGCTCGCATAATGCAGATAAGGCAGCGCATTAGCGAGGTTGAATCCATCGATATTTCTAAATTGCCGACCGATCGTGTCGCATATGGCTCGCGCGTGGTGCTTTTCGATGTCGAGAAAGAAGAAAAAGTGATCTATAAGCTTGTAACTTCTGAAGAAAGCGATCCTGAGAATGGCCAGATATCGACAGTCTCACCTATCGGGCAAGCCCTGATGGGAAAAGAAGAGGGCGACGAAGTACGGGTAAAAACACCAAATGGTTTCCGAACATTTGAGATCAGCCGACTGACAACGATCCATGAAGAAGTTGGCTGAAAGATCGGCCAGTGCAAAGACCGAGATAAAAACGGATCTGAAGATTTCGGTTTCGCGAGTCAAAGGCGTACGAATGGAAGTTTAAATTACCGGAAGCTTTTGTGATCGAGCCATATAACCTAAAATATTGACCAAACCGGCAGTGCCTTTCGTCGATCGGAAGGCACTTGCATTAAGCAGATGAAGCCTTTGAACCTAGGGGCCGCGATCAGCCGCGGTGCAATGGCCATAATTGGTGCGATGGTCAAAAGCCTTGCAGCCGCGGGGGTCCATCCGAATGTCCTGACGACGGTCGGGGTTCTGATCAACATCTTTTGTGGCGTCCTGTTCGGTATGGGCGAATTTTTCTGGGCGGGAATTGTACTGATCGGAGCGAATCTATTCGATATGCTCGATGGCAACGTAGCCCGGCTTACGGGAAACGTAACCCGTTTCGGTGGCTTTCTTGATTCGACGCTGGATCGCCTTTCGGACATGGTCGTGTTCCTCGGCATTATTACGTTCTATGCAAGCAATACGCCCCAGCGCTCTCTGCTGAATGTTGTACTAGCGGGGGTTGCGATGATGGCCTCTGTGATGGTCAGCTACACAACCGCACGTTCTGAGGCATTTGGTGTTAAGGCGAATGTTGGATTTCTTCAAAGGCCGGAACGTGTAGTGCTTCTGGTCATTGGGGCACTTTCTACATGGGATTGGAATTCCGACGTTTGGTGGTTTAACCGTATGCCGCAGGTGCTTTGGGTTTTGGCAGTAGGTTCCGTCTGGACTCTAGTTCATCGAATGTATTTTATTTGGAAAGAGTTTCGAAGGATGGAAGGGGCAAGGGGAATATGATCGAATGGTTCCAGGAGATCTGGTCCGGTTTGACTTGGGGCACAATCGCTTTAGGGGCGGGCCTTTTCGTGGGCTCCTTGACCCTGAGTTTTATCTCCATAGCGATCGTTCTTGTAAAAATACCGGCGAATTATTTTAGTTCACACTACCAAGAGGATTTTATGCCGGACAGCCCGTGGATAGTGCGATGGGGAGCAGTGATCGCAAAGAACATTTTTGGCGTTTTCTTGATATTGCTTGGTATTGTGCTATCGTTGCCCGGTGTGCCGGGGCAGGGCATACTCACCATTCTTTTGGGGTTGATAATGCTGGACATTCCGGGAAAGCGTCCGCTCGAAGCTCGGATCATAAAGAGGCCTGCAGTATTTGAAGCGGCAAATCGGCTGCGGGCTCGATTCGGCAAGGCTCCGCTAGTAGTAGATTGAACATGGGATTACTGGGAATCTTTAAGAGAAAAAGTAAGGAAGACCCTGAAGTTATACGTCGCCGGTTCTTAAAGGAAAATGGACGTATAACAGACGGCCGAATAATCGATACTGACATCACACCTAGTGGCCGGGAGGTCGTTTTCTATGTTTATACGCTGAATGGTGTTGATTTCGAATCCTCTGAGCTGTTGACCGAGGAGCAGGCCAGAGAACCACTAAAGTACGCCCCCGGAGCAAAGATCGGCGTACGCTATGACCCAAGAAATCAGGGAAATTCTATGCTTGAATAGGTTATTTTGAAGCTTTTCGGCCCAATCCGGATCTGTTTTTTGATTGAAACTAAATGTTTTCAAAGATATTGATCGCAAATAGAGGTATTGGTGACAAATCCGGAGATTCAGGATAAATTGTTCCTGCTACTAGGAGCAGTCAGGGTCGAATGATAAAGAATCTTTTGGATGCGGACGAGAATGACGACGCCTCTGTTTCCGGGGGAAAGTCCGACCTTGCCCGAAACTCTTCCATCCTTGATCTTGGACCAGATCTAGTTACTGCAAAGTCCGTGGAGGTACTCGATCCTTTCGCTATAACGGATCACCATATTCAGAACACGCCGGTTTCGCCATCTGCATCGTCCCTTCAAGGTGAGCCTACATTGACCAGAGATTCGGCTCCATCAGCTACCGACGTGCAAACTCCTGATGATTTATTTCTTCCAACAGTCGCCGAGACTGTTAGAATGTCCGGACTTGCTTGGACTGCCGGGATCATGTTTTTCGGCTCGGTCGGCTTCATGCTAGTACTCGGCTGGCTTGTAGATACTCTTTTGGGAAGTTCACCGTGGGGAATCGTTGGCGGCATCATTCTGGGGTCCATAATCGGCTTCGTTCAGCTTGTTCGTATAAACACGCAGATCCTCAATACACGTAATTCGGCACGGCCGCGTTCGCTCTTGGATCAAGCCGGCTTGTCTGAAAACGCAGAAGCAGATCGTCCAAACATTACCAACCCGACAGAATTAGTGCCATCACCGGCTGCCGGCGATGATCCCTCGGACAATTCTAGCGAGAAGGATGCTGACGAATTCCTCAAGCCGCTTTGAATTTGAGCGGAAAGCCTAGTAAACTTTTAGGTTTGAATGAACGGCGGAAACGGGCATAAGACGAGTGCCGATGTAATGCCGCCGTCGCACGGCCGTATCCTTGTGATCATGGCGATCCTCGGTCTCGTAGCGGGCATCGCGGCGGCGGGGCTTCACTCGTTGCCGTATGGTTTGGCGATCCTGTGTGGGACAGCGGTCGCTTTTGTAAATTATTACTGGCTAAAGACATCGCTGCGAAAGATATTTGCCGACGCACGCGAGGGAGAACGGCCGAGGGTCTCAGCTTTGCGGTATGCGACGCGATATCTTGTATTGGGATCCCTCATCGCATTGGTTTACGCTACGGGCTTGCTGCCGATCGTGCCCTTTATTCTAGGGATCGCTGGTTTTGGCTTTGCAACCGTAGTTGATGGAATTATCAGAATTTTAACCGGACCATCCGGAAACACAGAATAATGATCAGTCGGAATTGTCCCGGCTAAAGAGAATTTAAGATGCTTTTATTTGCAGGAGACGGCGGACATCACACCCCACTAATAGTCGAATTCGTCAACCATTACCTTGGCGAGCCGATCTACAATTTTCAATTAAACTACACCAAGCCGATCTGGGATAAATTCTTTGCGAATTTCGGCACCGATGCAGAAACCGTCTTCGGCGTGCCGTATTCACCGGAGAATGCTATCCCTTGGTACACGGTGATGTTCTTTATAGCGTGTGGGCTTTCGGTATTGGTTATCTGGCTATTAAAAGGAAAACTTTCTGAAGACGACCCGACCGGTGGTCAAATGACGCTAGAGGCAGGATTTCTTGCACTAAAGGACCTGATAATCAGCGTTGTCGGATACCATGGATTTAGATATTTTCCAGTCGTTGCCACATTTGCGGTGCTGGTGCTTATCTCCAATCTAATGGCGACCTTCCCGCTTTTCATGGCCCCGACCGCTTCCGTTAACGTAACGTTCGCGCTCGGTATCGCCTCTTTTGTTTATTACAACTATGTTGGCATCAGCGAGAATGGCTTTCTGAAACATATTGGCCATCTTGCCGGTCCGCGGCTGCCGCTGATCGTCGGTATTTTCATTACGCCCCTGATATTTTCGATAGAGCTTATCAGTAATATGATCCGGCCGATGACATTAGGTGTGCGGCTCTTTGCGAATATGTTTGCGGATGAACAGATATATCTTTCGATAACGAATCTGGCTCCTCCGTACACACAGATATTGATCCCGGCGTTCCTTTTGGTCATCGCAGTATTTGTATCGTTCGTGCAGACGCTTGTGTTCACGCTTCTATCGATGATCTATATCAGCGAGGTTACGCATCCTGACGATCATCACGATGATGAACACTCAGATGCCTCTCATACAGAGGTTGCGCCTGCAACGGCTTAATGTAGGGTTTGCTCTAAAGTTTTCGGGCCTTTGCCCGATGTGAGGCGGAGATCATCCGCTAGGCTATTTGAACCGATAAAGCGGCTTGTGTTTTATAGCAACTATGCCCGCACGCTACAGGCGGCCTGACTCCAACGAGAGTAGAAATCAGGCAATACCGGAAGCGAGGCGAAATAATACCACGACGCAAGAAGCGGCATCGGTTCTCCATTAAGAAAAACAGGAGAATAAAATGAACAAATTGAAATACTTCGCTTATTCCACGCTGGCACTCGCTTTGATGGCTTTGCCGGCAATGGCACAAGGTGCGGCCGATAATGATTCGACCGTGTCTTCATACAAGGCGATCGCCGCCGGTATAGGTTTCGGTCTCGCGGCCGGCCTTGCAGGAATTGGCCAGGGACTTGTTGGTTCAAAGGCGGCTGAGGGAGCAGCCCGCAATCCCGGAGCGGCAGGCTCAGTTCAGACGATAATGATCATCGCACTTGCTCTTATCGAATCGCTCGTACTGTTTGCTCTGGTTATCGTCTTCGCGAAGCTCTAATCGGCTTCTTGAAGTTCAAATGCGGGCCGCGTCTTCTTGGACCTTAGGCCCGCGTTTTCTATTTATTTCCGGAATACGTCAAGTGGCCCTTAATAGTTGCTGCAACCATTCGCATCCGGTTTCGTTCTAAAATCTATATGGAACGGCAATTTATTGGAAAGCTCATTGCGGAGAAGTACAGGCTTGACTCGCTCATTAAACGGAATGGCATAACGGAGCTTTATTCTGCCACGCACCGTCTAATGGATAAACCTTTTGCCGTAAAGGTACTGGCCGATCCGAACGTCTCCGAAACGGAAAGAGACCGATTCTTTGCCATCGCAAAAGCAGAATCCGCTGCTTCGTCGCTCGGGCTCCCGAAGGTGATCGATTTTGGGACGGATTCGAACGGGATCGATCATTGTGTTTATGAAGCGATTTCCGGTGAAACGCTGCGTTCCGTGATAGAACATGATGGCCAGTTTCCGTCGCACACCGTTATCAACATCGGTCGTCAAATTGCCGGCGCACTTTCCTCGGCCCACTCCGCCGGACTCATTCACGGAGACCTTTCTTCGGAAAACATTCTTCTGTCAAACAAAGACGATGGTTCGATAGCGGCCACCATTATCGGTCTCGGATCAGATAACCCGATGCTTCAGGATTTCGGCTCGATGGAGCCAAGAGATTTGGCATACCTAGCGCCGGAGCTTTGCTCGGGTGCGGAATCAGGAGACGAGCGTTCCGATATTTATTCGGTCGGCGTGCTACTTTACGAGATGATTGCCGGTCAGCCGCCCTTTGAAGGAGCGAAGCCGACAGACGTGATGCTGAAGCATATTGAGGAAATGCCGGCACCGCTCTCGGCATATCGCCGAGATGTTCCCGAAGGCCTCGAACCGATTATATTAAAAGCTCTGGCGAAAGACCCTGAGATGCGTCAGGCATCGTTGGCAGCAGACGTCCCAAACTAGTGTGCAATCGCCCAAAAACTATTTAGCGACTACAATCACGCGCCTCTGCATCGATCACTTGCGCTCTGCTCGGGTGCGTCGCGAACAGTATGTCGGACCCTGGCTTCCAGAACCACTGCTAACCCAACAGGATCCGGCCACAGAGGTGGAGTTAGCCGATTCACTCTCAATGGCGTTTTTGGTGATGCTGGAACGATTATCGCCAATCGAGCGGGCTGTATTCCTTCTGCGCGAAGTGTTTGAGTATGACTATCCGGAGATTGCTCAAATTGTGGGTAAGAGCGCTGAGAACTGTCGACAGATTTTACGACGCTCGCGCCAACATCTTGCCGCTGAACAGCCTCGCTTTCCTGTTTTACCCCAACAACAAGAACAGATCACCCGCCAATTTCTCGAAGCTTCTACCCAGGGGAATTTGCAAGGGCTACTGTCACTTTTGGCGAAGGATGTCACCTTCTGGTCCGATGGTGGAGGTCGAGTTGCTGCTGCCTTAAAACCGTTGCAGGGGGCAATGAAAATCGCTCGATTTTTGCTTGCCATCCAGTGTAAATTCCCGCCCGTCATCTGCGCTCAAATTGTCGAAATCAACGGTTTACCTGGCGTCCTCATTCGTAGCGGAAGTGACATTCATAGTGTGATGACATTTGAGATTAACGAGGGCTATATTAAAACTATCTATAGCGTGCGGAATCCAGAGAAACTGAAACGGCTGAGTCAGGATGTAACAGTGAGTTATAGAAATCGTGACTAATCCTGCACAAAATAAACTACCTTTGATTCTTCCTCGATTGCCAATCTTGGTGAGTGACGATTTGAGCTGGAAAAACATTGGTTTTGCTCACTTTCAGCAACCGCCCTGGAACGTGCCGGAGTTTGTATCGTCTCGGCATATTCTTTGTCTCAATGCAGGTAAGCCCGTGAGATTGAAGCAGGTTGTGGATGGCGAGCGTAAGGTGGTTGACTCAATTCCAGGAGATTTAGCAATTTATCCTGCTGCTCTATGTCAACAGTTTTCCTGGGATAGTGAAGCGGAGTTCTTCAATCTGTTTCTAGAGCCATCATTTGTCACGCAGGTAGGCTATGACTTGTTTGGCAGCGATCGTTTAGAACTGGTTCCTCAGCTAGGAATACTCTCTGATCCGCTGATTTATCAAATTAGTTTAGCGCTAAAAACTTCTTTGGAAACCGATGGGATGAATAGCCAACTTTATGCAGATGCCATCGCTCAGGCGTTAGTTGTCCATCTTCTGGCTCGATATTCAAATCATTCACGTCAGATTAAACCGATTGCAGGTGGTTTTACTCAAGCGCAATGGAAACAAATTGTTGATTTCATTCATGCGAATCTGGATAGAAATATTCACTTAGCTGAGCTGGCAGAACTTGTACAATTCAGTCCCTACCATTTTGCACACCTATTTAAGCAATCAACCCATGTATCTCCACATCAGTATCTTATTCGTTGTCGAATTGAACGAGCTAAACAACTGATGGCGATAGGTAATTTGTCGCTCGCAGAAGTTGCTCAGACGGTTGGTTTTGCTAGTCAAGGACATTTCACCTACCATTTCAAACGGCTTGTAGGCGTGACTCCAAAAGAGTTTCTGCGACGCGTACCTTAGCAGAAACCGCAAGAACGTTGAAAATAATCGCAAGAATCTTGAAGAGACGCATTGGAGTATTGCCGCATACTGAATCCATAAGCTGATTGAAGGTTTGCTTATGAGACGTATTCTTCACATTGATGCGAGCTATAGCGGTGAAAAATCGGTATCACGAGCGTTGTCTCAAATATTCATCACGGCTTGGCAGAAGTTTCACCCTGAAGCCTTGATTCTCTACCGAGATTTAGGGCGTTTTCCAGTTCCCTATATTAATAAAAACTGGATTGCAGCCATTCATTCACCACCTGAAACTCACACGCCGGAGATGATTCAAGCTTTGGAGGTATCTAATCCATTGCTGGAAGAGTTTTTGTCAGTTGATTGCTACGTCTTTGGAATACCCATGTATGGCTTTACAATCCCGGCAACGCTTAAAGCCTATCTTGAACATTTGATTCGCATTGGCTGTACTTACGAAGTAGATGAAGCCGGAGTTCGAGGACTCGTTCACGGCAAAAAAGCTCTGTTTATCACTAGTCGTGGCGGCAACTATTCGTCGGGTTCCCCCTTTGGTGAAGATCATCAAGAACCATACCTGCGAACCATTTTTGGATCGTTTGGAATTCAGGATGTTGAATTTGTCAATGTCAATAATCTAGTCTTAGGTGACCGAGAGAAATCTATGGTAGCGGCTCAAGCCAGGCTTCAAACCTTAGCGGCTCATTGGTAAAACTGGAGGAAGATCTGATGTCACAGGAAAATCTAGAAACGATTCGTTGCCTCTTTCAAGCTGTCGAAAATCGAGATGTTGCCGGCGTGCTTGCCGCTTACGCTCCCGAGATTGTCATCCGCGATGCCGCATCATTGCCCTATGGAGGTATCCATCACGGTCTGGAAGGAGCAAAACACCATGTTGAAATTGCAGCGCAAACCTGGGACCATCTCCAACCTGAAGCTGCTAGAAAGATGAATGGCGTTTTTCTGGATGCAGGCGAGTATGTGGTTGTGCTTTGGCGGTTGAAAGGACTGGAGTCCCATAGCGGCAGAACGCTTGATTTGCCAGTGGTCAGTATCTACAGAATGCGAGATAAGAAAATTATTGAATCCCAAATGTTTTACTCGGATACGACTACGATTGTGGAGTTCCTGACAGGTAGGTCTTGAGCCTGGATGTGGGCATTGGAGTTGGCACGATATTGCCGCACCGATAAACTATCGGTTAGAACTTGCTTAATGGCACAACCATCGCTATAAACTCTATCCATTTATACTAGATGCAGAGAACGCATTGTTGATTTGAGCAGCGGAGCGGAGGCTAATGGAACGAGTACTAGTAACGGGTGCAACCGGCGGAGTCGGGCAATTGGTGGTCGCCAAACTATTAGAGCAGGGCTACACCGTGCGTGCCCTCACCCGCAGTGCCGACAAGGCGAAGCAAATGTTTCAGGACCAAGTTGAGATTGCCCTCGGCGATACCCGCGATCCACAGATGCTGCCAACTGCGCTGCAAGACATCACCTACCTGATCTGCTGCACCGGCACCACAGCCTTTCCTTCGGCCAAATGGGGTTTCCAGTTTGATTCAAAGCTGAATCCCCTACAGCAACTCTGGACTTGGGGCAAGGTGTTTACAGATGCCAACTATCGTCAGGCCAAGGCTACTAACAGCCCTCAGCAGGTGGATGCCGAAGGAGTACAGCACCTTGTAGCGGCGGCTCCTAGAACCCTGAAGCGTTTTGTGTTTATTTCATCTTGTGGCGTTGAGCGGAAAGATAAACCGCCCTATAACTTGCTGAATGCCTTTGGTGTCTTGGATGCCAAACAGCAAGGGGAAACGGCCATTATCCAATCGGGACTGCCCTATACGATTATCCGTCCCGGTCGGTTGATTGACGGTCCCTTTACGTCGTCTGATCTCAATACTTTGCTGAAAGCTTCTACTCAAGGCAAGCTAGGCGTTGTGATTGTGGGGTTGGCATTCTTTTGCCAGGGGTTACCGGCCTCGGCCAGCTTGCGTCCATCGGGATTGACAATCGGCACGATGCGAATATCAAAATAATCGAGCAGCCAGGTGGCTTCCGGCGCAACGCCGTAGCTAGCCACTAGAAATTCAGCAAACCGGGTGGCCAATTCTGTGGTGACATAGTCTTGCCCATGAATCGCGGCCTGAAGCAAGAATACGGGTTTGGGTTGGTCTGCCGCCGGTCGGCCTAACTGCAAGGCGAAAATATCATAGCCAGGCGCTTCGTTGTTGCTGACCTTGTTGTAGCTATCACCAATATCAACCCAAGTCGCCAAATCCGGATTGTCAGCAGCAAGCTGGGCCAAGCTAGCATAGGTGGCTTCAACGGTGCGGTAGCTGTCAAACTTAGCAATGGTGGAACCGGCGATAGTGGAACCAGCGATAGTGGAACCGGTTTCGCTTGAACTCGCTAGAGTCGGTTGATCACTAGAAACGCGCAATGGGCTAGCTGGACTAGCCGGGTTACTAGAATCAGAGGGTAGATCAGAGGGTAAATCAGACCGTGAATCAAACAGTAAATCAGACAATAAATTAGACAAGTCAGACATAGTTACTATCAACAGGGGTAGGAGAAAGTGGACCCAGAGAACCGAAAAGGATCTAAGCCTAAATCAAGCCCAAATCAAGCCGAATTAAGCCCCAGAACTTCCACTGAGCAATTTGGCTAAACGATTTGGACTCAATGATTTGAGTTCAATGATCGGGACTCAATGATTTGGGCCGAATGATTTGGACTAAGAGGCCGAACCAATCGAGCTGATTGCAGGTCCACTCAAGGAACCAAAATTTAAACAGCAATTAAAGCAACAGAGTCTCAATAGGAAACAGCAGTAAAGCAACGAATGCATCCCCTAACCTCAGTAAAATGCGTCATCTGCTACTTATTTGTCAAGATTTTATTAAATCTGACCCAGCCCAGTTTGGATCAGGTCGCATTGGTCGGATCCATTGGCCCGAGCAATTGGCCCGAGCAATTGGCCCGAGCAATTGGCCCGAGCAATTGGCCCGAGCAATTGGCCAGATCCAACAGATGCATGACACTCGTATGTCACTATAGACTTGGATTTCTGAAAGCAGACAAGTCATGCAAATCTTGATCGTGGAAGACGAAGCTGAAATTGCTCAGCTGATCCAGCTCTACTTAGAAAAAGAAGGCTTCACCTGTCGCACCTGTCGCGATGGCGTGACGGCGCTGCAAATTTTTCAAGAACAACAGCCCGATCTGATTATTCTCGATTTGATGATTCCGGGCTTAGATGGCCTAGAAGTCTGTGCTCGCATTCGCCAGAAACCTGGCAACAAGGATCCATTTATCTTGATGCTGACTGCCAAAGGGGAAGAGATTGACCGGATTATTGGCCTCTCAACCGGAGCCGATGACTACCTGGTCAAGCCGTTTAGCCCACGTGAGTTGGTGGCGCGAGTCCGTGCCCTACTGCGCCGCACCCTCCGCCAAGGTGGACAGAGCCGTGTGTTTCAAACACCCCATTTTGCAGTGGATGTGGATCAGCGGGTGGCTCACCGGCAGCTCGATGGCCAAGATTCCGAAACGCTGGACCTGACAACGCTAGAGTTCGATTTACTGACTACCTTTCTCAGCTATCCTGGACGGGTCTGGAATCGGACCCAGCTGATCGAGCGGCTGTGGGGCAGCGATTTCTATGGCGATGAGCGCGTAGTGGATACCCATGTGGCCCGGCTACGCAAAAAAATCGAACCCGATCCGGCCAATCCCACCTTTGTCAAAACCGTGATTGGGGTGGGGTATAAATTTGAAGACGCATTAGTTTGAGCCAATTCTTTCAGCTACTTCTCTCAGCCACTTTTCAGCCGATGGATGTATTTATCCGCGCCTACGAGCACGCAGCCAGCAATTTCAATCCCTTACTGACAGCCCTACAGCAGCATCTGGTTCTCGTCCTCGTGCCGCTGGCGATTGGGCTAGTAGTGGGGTTGCCATTGGGCCTATGGAGTGCTCGCTCCCGTACAGCAGCAACGGTCTTGATTAACGGGTTTAACGGCCTGCGGGTAATTCCCAGCCTAGTGGTTCTGTTCGTTTTTGTTTCGGTGCCGTACTTCGGCTTGAATGTGCGTTCGGCGATTGTGGCCCTGACCCTGCTAGTGATGCCGCCAATTCTAATCAACACCGATGTTGCCTTCCGCAGCATTGATCCGATGATTCGAGAGGCAGCCTATGGCATGGGTATGAGTAAAAGGCAAGTCCTCCGCTCGATCGAGGTACCGCTAGCTTTGCCGGTTGTAATCACAGGCATCAAAATCGCAACGATCGAGGTGATTGCTAGCGCAACCTTAGCCGCCTTCATTGGAGCGGGCGGCTTGGGCCGATTCATTGTGCTGGGCTTTGCGCAGTACGATCCGGCTATTTTGCTGGTGGGAGCTATTCCGGTAGCGCTGTTGGCGGTGCTGGCAGAAATTGTCCTCGGTCAGCTGCAGCGGGCGGTACAACCTCCTCAATAATGGCCTCAATAATGGCCTCAATAATGGGCCAGCAATTGGGTATTTTAGATTGCGCCTTTGCCAACACCATTTCACTCAAGAAACCACCAAAGCGTAGAATCAATGATTGATCGCAAAGCTCAGCATGCCAGGTTTTATGTCCCTTGCCATATATCTCAACATACTCGATGAGGTATTGCGTCAGTTCAAGTACAGCCAAGACGAATTGCAGCGGACCTATGGGTTTGGCAATCGTCTACAGAGCATTGCTGACAAAGTCCGCGATAGCTTAGACGAAGCCCAAATTCTGCAAACCGCTGTGCAGGAGTTGGCGATTGGGCTGGAAGTTGATAGTTGCGATACTGGCATTTACGATTTGCAGCACGGTACCTCAACCGTTGCCTATGAATATGTGGCAGGGCAGGTGCTACCTGTGCAGGGGTTGGTGGTTTCAATGCTGGATTACCCTGAGGTCTACAGTCAGTTGTTACAGGGGCAATATGTTCACGGCTGCTGGTATCCACTCGATCAAAAGTTTCACAATGTACGGCGGATTTCAGGGCACTTCGCTGCTTTAGTTCATCCCATCATCGATAATCAGCAGGTAATTGGCGATTTATGGCTCTACCGCGTCGGAGCAGAAGGGTTTGAACCCGAAGAAGTTTGGCTGGTGCAGCAGGTTGCCACCCAATGTGCAATTGCGATTCGGCAGGCTCGGCTTTATCAAGCTGCTCAGGCCCAGGTAACAGAGCTAGCTCGGCTGAATCGCCTCAAGGATGATTTTCTCACTACGATCTCTCAGGAATTGCGGACGCCAAGTGCCACGATCGCCACAGCGGCACAAATGCTAGAGCTGGAATTACAGCGCCTTGGGGTTGAGCTGGCAGCCAATCCTGGCCTCCAGTGCTACTTGACGGTATTGCAACAGGAAAGCCAGCAGGAAATCATCTTAATTGACAATCTGCTGGCCCTCACCCGCATTGAGTCTGAAACCGAACCCTTGGTTTTGACGACCATTGACCCGCACATTTGGGTGGCTGATGTGCTCGAACCCTTTGCTGACTATGATTGAATTAATTGAATCGATTGAATTACTAGCCAGTATAGGTAAGATAAACTGGTGATTCTATGAGCTAGCTCATACTCAACATTCTCTGCTGCCGGATGGCTCCTTCGCTTAGCTCCGCACAGCCGAATTGAATAGACGAACCACCTGCCGACAAATTTGTTTGAGCTGGGTTTGGGCTTTGGGTAATGGTACTGCCAGTCCCCAGAATTCCTCAGCCTGACTGGTTGCAAATCGCCACTGCTGCCCCATATGATCATGACCAGACAGCTCAACTGCGGCAATTCGAGAGCGCTGTGCATCAGGCAAACGAATTTGCATCAAAATACTGGAACTTTGGCAAGTAAAGCTCCGCCCCGGAAAGTGAAACCCCAAATCAATTGAATTGGGATCATCAAACTTTTGCGTTTCAGCATTGTTCAACCAAGGACTGAAATCAACCGCCAAATCTGGAAATTCAAATCGCACCACATTAACTACTGTGGCGATTTTACTGACGATCTCAATGTTAGTTGCCTGTTCGGAGGCATTCATAGCGGTTACTCCTTAGCGATCAAAAGACGAATAATGAATAGCTCTGAAACAAAAATCACCTAGAGCTGATTGGATTGCTCAAGCTCATGGCTGATGCGGTCTTGCATTGCTTGATAGGTTTCTTGCCAGCGATCCCGCCAAATAGCGCGCACTTTATCAAGGTCGATACTCGATTGTGACCGAGTCACCTTCCGAAACTGCAAAGTAGCCAAATACTTTATCATCCTAAACTGCTTTCCTAAACTGCTTGAGAAGCTTCAACCTCTTGCCTCTACTGCGAATCAGGTGAATTTCAAAAATAACTTGCCGATATTATAGACTTATTGAGAAATAGTTGCAATAATAATTTTGTTGTCTCACGAAAGAGTGAACGAGATGAGTATATATGCAGATGAGATGCGACAAACAGCCCAGGCGATGGTAGCCCCTGGTAAAGGTATTCTAGCGATGGACGAAAGCAATGCCACCTGCAACAAGCGATTTGCCAAACTGGGGATTCCAACAACCGAAGAGCGGCGTCGAGCTTATCGGGAGTTAATCCTAACAACTCCCAATTTGAGTGAGTTTATTAGTGGTGCCATTCTCTACGATGAAACAATTCGCCAGTCATCCCAGGCAGGCGTGCCCTTCACCCAGGTCATGCAGAATGCAGGGATGATTGTCGGTATCAAGGTTGATACGGGCGCAAAAGATCTGGCAGCTTGTCCCGGTGAGAAAATAACTGAAGGGCTAGATGGACTGCGCGAGCGAATTGCCGAGTACTATCAGATGGGCGCACGATTTGCCAAATGGCGGGCCGTGATTACGATTGGCGAACCTATCCCTAGCCCGACCTGCATCGAAACCAATGCCCATGCTCTGGCTAGATACGCCGCCCTATGTCAGGAAGGGGGACTTGTGCCGATTGTTGAACCCGAAGTGCTGATCGATGGCAATCATTCTATCGAACGCTGCTATGACGTAACTGATCAAACGCTGCAAGCCGTATTTACCCAACTGCGGCTACAAAAAGTGGCCTTTGACCAGATGATCCTCAAGCCCAGTATGGTGATTTCTGGCCTAGAGTGTTCGGTACAAGCCACGGTTGATCAGGTCGCAGAGATGACGATTCAAGTGCTGCGCAATAACGTTCCGGCCTCTGTTCCTGGTATTGCGTTTCTCTCTGGTGGGCAGAGTAATCAGCGCTCAACTGAACATCTCAATACAATGAATGCCAAATATGGTGCGCTGTGTCCCTGGCGCGTTACCTTCTCCTATGCACGAGCAATTCAGCAGCCTGCGCTTGAGCATTGGGCCGGTAATGATGCCAACATTCCAGCTGCTCAACAGTTGCTTTATCATCGCGCCAAGCTGAATGGAGCTGCCAGTTTAGGAAAATACGATCCAGCAATGGAAAAACAGACGGTGCTGGTTTAACTGCCAGTGCAGATCTATTTCAAGGCAAGGAGTCAGGCTTAGCTAAATCTGATTCCTCTGTTTTTGAAGTGAACTCCTCATCTATACCTGACTATGCCAACTTGTCCTTGCTGCTCCGATAATCTACTCCGCCATGTGCGCGATTCCAGGGTGTACTGGTTTTGCCTGACCTGCCATCAGGAGATGCCCCCCTTTGAGGCATTGATGCAAGCCCATCAGCGAGATATACCGCTCACTCACCGTTCTAAATACCACTCTGGCTAAAACTATGATTCACAGTTTTTATTTTGGCATAGCGCTCACTGATAAAGCTGTTCTTTGCCCAATTACTCTATCAACCTTGTTGATTGGATTCATCTGGGCTGTTGTTGTTGCGTTACGCGACGGCATTGCACGACTGCAAAAATTGCATCGTATTCCGTGTGATCGCTGCGTCTACTTTACGGGTTGCCATTACCTGAAATGTACGGTTCATCCCCACAGAGCGCTGACTGAAGAAGCCGGTGACTGCCTCGACTTTGAGCCTGCTCCTGCCCGCAAGCCATTCTACAAGTCTAAAAAACGCTGGCTGAAAACTCGTTCTATTCAATCCTAGGGGCTATCCAGTATGGACGCTGATCAATCCTCCTATGCAGTCCGCGAAGCGAATTGGCGGCTCTGTACCAGAGCAGGCAACCAGGAAATGCAGCAGCACCGTTATGCCGAGGCTCAGCGAATTTATAAGCAGGCATTGGCAATTGCTGAGTCGCTGTTGGCAGAAGCTAAGTTTAATCCCAAACATCCCGATGCCATTCATCCTTATGTGGTGTCCCACAATAATCTAGTAGATGTTTATGTCAGTTTGAACCAGATTGGATTGGCAGAAACAACGTTGCAACAGGTATATACAACAGTAGTTGCTATGATGAACAATCAAAGCCTATCCAGTAAACTACGGTTGGAATCGTTCAAAGCATTAAAGATCGTTGCTTCTGAAATGTATCGCTTCTACCGCGATCTCAACCAGATCACGAAAGCAGAAGCACTCTTTGCTCAGATTACTCAGCAAGCGCAATCGTTCCTAGCAGAATTTGACTTTACCAGTCTAGAAGAATTACAACCCGATCAGTCAGTTCACTCACGCTACAGCTTACCAGACTGAAGGTAGATTCACAGGTGTCCATTTAGCCTAACAGAGGAGAAACCTCATGCCATTTGAACTACAACCCCTCCCTTATGCTGAAGATGCTCTAGAGCCGTATATCGACGCCCAGACGATGCGAATTCACCATGACTTTCATCACGGTGGCTATGTCAATAATTTGAACAAAGCGCTGGAGTCCTATCCAGATTTACAGAACCGTTCAATTGACGATTTAATTCGCAATTTACATACCTTACCTGAAGGCGTTCGCACGGCAGTTCGTAATCAGGGGGGTGGTCATTTCAATCATTCGATCTTCTGGTCAATTATGGCTCCCAATGCTGGCGGTGAACCCACGGGAGCGATTGCAACGGTAATCAACGATGTGTTCGGCAACTTTGAGAACTTCAAAACCCAATTCAACGACGCGGGTGCGAAGCACTTTGGTAGCGGTTTTGTTTGGCTGGTTCGCACGGCTGACAACAAGTTCGAGATTATCAGCCAACCTAGTCGGCAACCTCTCCCTGATCAACAGTCTGAAAACGATTGTACGCCTCAGTAACCAGCGCCTGAACGAAATGGGAAGGCGGCAAATGCCCTGTTGATATCGCTGAAGAAATGCCCAACTCGCCGGCTGGGATGCGCGTATTCATAGCTTGCTCCTTTGCCTGTTGTTATCCTCAAGCCTCTTCGCATGCACTAGAACATTAGAGCCTAGAACAGTAGAACCTAGAGCAGTAGATAAATGGATTGGAGAACAAGGGGATAACAGCCGTTATTTTCAAAGCATTTTTAAGGTAATTTATTGGCTAAACAGTATTTTAGAACAAGAAGATATGAAACTCATATGAGAGACTGTTTGTAAATGAATTTCAAGAGACTAGAATCGGCTCTCTATCTGATCCTCCCTCACCCTCCTACCCTAACCTACGGTGTCCACACAAGTCGAAGATCCGACTGCTGTTCCAGCCTAACGATTCTCGGAGTTGGAAACTGCGTTTAGAATGCAGATTAAGATCAAGTTACTGCTCTCAGCACCTCTCAGTACCTTCTTAGCACCTTCTTAGCACCTCTCAGCACCAAACTGCCTGCATGTCTCTGCCAAAGCTGCCAAAGCTGTTTCCTTTGACTATCCATGTGCCTCTGCGTTGGGCCTTGACGGTGCCGTTTGTGCTATCGACTGTTGGAGCCACGGCGCTGGTGGGGTATCTATCGTATCGGAGCGGGCAGAAAGCGGTAGACAACTTGAGGCACCAGTTGGTTTTAGGTATTAATGACCGGGTGACGCAGGAACTCAAAACCTATCTGCAGACACCGCTGTTGATTAATCGGTTGAATGTTGATGCTGCCAACCAAGGGCAGATCGATCTCCAGGACATCCCTGCGCTCGAAGCGGCTTTATTTAATCGGTTGCAGCAGTTTGATCAACAGGTTTCGGCGGTTCTGTTTGCCAATCCAGAAGGGCTATTTCGCCTAGTGGACCGATTACCCAATTTGTATCTAGTGGCGGCTAACGCTTCTCGCCCCGATCAGATCCTGGTTTATCAGCTAGACAGTCAGGGCAAACGGGGGGAGCTAGTTACTACCTTGAAGGGGTTGGATGTTCGCCGCGACCGGCCTTGGTATAAGCGAGCGGTTAGAACTGGTCAACCCGGTTGGAGCCCAATTTCCCAGTATGGCTCGACGAAACTATTGACATTAGATGCATCCCATCCGATTTATGATCCGGCCACCAAGCAACTGTTGGGCGTGTTTGCTGTTCATCTCCGCCTAGACTATCTGAGTGAATTTCTGCACCGCTTGCCTATCAGTCGCTCTGGCCGAGTCTTGATTATGGATCAGCAGGGTAATCTTGTCGCCACGTCCACTCAAGAAGCACCCTATCAGTTCAAGTCGGGTACTGGCTATCATCAGCAGTTTCGGCAGCTCAAAATTTACGAAAGTCAGGATGGCTTGATCCAATCGCTGGGGCAGTATTTACGCGAGCATACCAGTATTTCGGAACCGCCTGTGAAATCGCCTGTGAAATCGCCGCAAGGGCGAGTATCGGCTCCAAGTCCCGCTCCGACTCAGGAACTAGCTCCCGATGCAGTTCAAGAACTCGACTTTTATCACAATGGGGAACGACTATTCGTTGAGATTATGCCATTTCAGGACCAGCACGGGCTGAGTTGGCAGATTGTCACTGTGATTCCCCAGTCTCATTTCCTAGCAGAAATTCAGCATAACGCCCGCACCACGGCGCTCTTGTGTCTACTGACGCTGGCTGGGGCAATTGGTGTGGGACTCTGGGCCGCCAACTGGTTCATCTCCCACTTTGCCCAACTGAATCGAGCCAGCCAAGAACTCGCTGCTGGCAATCTGAAACAACGCTTACCCACCAACAGCCCCATCGCAGAATTAAACGGTCTGGCGCAGACGTTTAATCAAATGGCGGATCAGCTGCAACAGTCCTTCGAGCGGATCCGCACAGCCCTAGAGGAGTCTGAGGAAAAATTCACTACCATTTTCCGCACCAGCCCCGATCCAATCGCAATTGCTAGTTTGGCGGAAGGGCAGTTCTTAGACGTTAACGACAGCCTGATCGAGTTCTTTGGCTATTCCCGTAGCGAAATGATTGGTTGTACAGCCACGGAACTGAATTTTTGGCACGATTTGGCGCAGCGAGACCAGTGCCGCAGTTTGCTCTATCAGCAAGGCAGTGCACAAAACCTGGAAGTGCAGCTTTGCCTTAAGTCAGGTGAAGTCCGAACGGTTTTGTTGTCTGCTGGTGTGCAAACTCTGGACGGACAAGAGTGTGTAATTGTGATGCATCGGGACATTAGCGATCGCAAAGCAGCTGAACTGGCCCAGAGGCGGTATGAGCGAATTGTCTCTGCCACCACCGATGCCGTTTCCCTAGTCGATCGCCAGTATCGTTACCAGATTGTCAACCAAACGTACTTAGACTGGAATCAGAAATCCTACAGCGAAATTGTGGGCTATACCGTTGATGAACTAGTGGGAACGGACATCTTTAGAACCGTGGTTCAACCCTACCTCGATCGCTGTCTGGCCGGAGAAACGATTCAATATCACGAGTGGTTTGAGTTTCCGACCCTAGGGCGGCAATTTGTTAGCGTGACCTATGCTCCCTATCTAGAGGCCGATCAGACGATTTCTGGGGTTGTGGTGAGTGTACGCAACATCACCCAGCTTAAACAGGCAGAAGAAGCACTGCGTCAGAGTGAAGAACGGTTTCGAGAGATTGCTCAAACTATCAATCAGATATTCTTTGTGCAGGCAGCAACCACCGGAGAGTATCTCTATATCAGCCCAGCCTACGAAAAGATTTGGGAACGTTCCTGTGAAAGTCTCTATCAAGATGCCAGTTCCTGGTTAGACATCATCCACCCAGACGATCGGGCAGCGGTACTAGAATCGCTCGATTTCCTGGTTGAACAGGGCACTGTGCGAGTTCAACGAGACTATCGAATTATTCAAGCAAACGGTGCGATTCGCTGGATTTCGGCGCAAATTTTTCCAGTTTGCGACCAAGCCGGACAGCCATCGCACTACATTGGGCTAGTCGAAGACATTACAGAACGTAAACAGGCAGAAGAGGCACTGCAAGAACGAGAAGCAATGCTGCGGGCAATTGGCGACAATTTGCCCAAAGGATTTATCTATCAGCGGGTTTACGAACCGGGGAAAGGCTCCTACTACTCCTATATCAGTGCCGGGATTGAGCGGTTGCTAGGTCTAAAACCGGAGGCCGTGATCGAGAATCCTGAGCTGATCCGCAGTATAGGCTTTGATGAAGATCTGGCGATTGCCGATCGGGTGGTGCAGGAGTCGCTGCAAAATCTGTCGTCAGTTGAACTCCAAATGCGGAACCGCACCGCCGAGGGCAAAATCCAATGGTCCTCGATTCGCTCAACGCCTCGCCGGATAGAGGATGGCCGCATCGTTTGGGACGGCATCGAAGTTGATATTACTGACCTGAAGCAAACCGAGGCCGCCCTGCGGGCCAGTGAAGCCCTGTTTCGAGGCGCGTTTGACAATGCCCCGATTGGGATTTCACTGGTTTCGCTGACGGGTCAGCCATGATTGACCGCTTGCTGTTAGAGAAAATTCCTTTGGCAGGCATCGCCCGTGTGCTCAAGGTGTCCCAATCGTGGTTGCAACAGTACGTCAATGACTGCTACGACAAGGTGCTCCGCAGCGTGCAGGTGACTGCCAAACCCAAAGCAGCGTTAAGTGTGCAAAGGGATGAATTATGGTCATTTGTCAATGATAAAGGAAACAAGCAGTGGGTTTGGCTGGCGTTGGATGTGAAGACCCGTGAGATTGTCGGTTGTCATATTGGCGATCGCTCTGCCGACTCTGCTTTTGCGCTATGGCAATCGATGCCAGGAGTGTATCGGCAATGTGCTGTGATTTATACCGACCCTTGGGAGGCATATCAGGCAGTCCTACCCAGTAAACGTCACTATGCCGTTGATAAAGCAACAGGGTTGACCAATTAGATTGAACGATTCAATCACACGTTACGACAACGAGTCTCTCGGTTCGTGCGACGAACGTTGTCCTTTTCTAAGAACCTCGATAATCACATTGGAGCGATTTGGAATTTCATCCATTACTACAACGAACAGATTCGCTTGGAGCTATTCAGCAGTTAAGAGGGTTCTAATTCTCTCTGTCCTTTACTAAAAAAGACTACCACTTCAGTTAATGCGGCAAGCATGAGAAAAACGCCTGCCTCTCTATCGCCATCCGATTCCGACCCAGGAGCCGCTGGGCCGCGTTGCCATGCTGGTCTTCTGTGCGCGGGGCAATGGCTTGTACGCCAATCTCACCCGATTTGTGTGTTTTGGCTCCCTGACGCCAGTTGAGGCCGATCTGCATCATCAGGTACAGCAAATAGAGGCAGCATGTCTGAATCAGGCGCGGCCTGGAACTGGGTTGAGTCAGGTGTATGAGGTGTTGGCTCAGGCTTACCAGGAATTGGGCTATCCGGATGCGATTCAAGAACATCATCAAGGTGGCACGACTGGCTATTTATCACGCGAAGTGATCGCCACTCCCACCTGCTCAGAGATCCTGACGGCCAATATGGCAATGGCCTGGAATCCCAGTTTGGCCGGAGCTAAAATCGAAGACACGTTTGTGCTGTTGGCGGATGGCAGCCTGGAGAATCTCACCTTTGATCCGACTTGGCCTGCTGCCGAAATTGCCGGACGTTTGCGACCGCTACCTCTGGAGCGCTAATCATGGATTTTCAGCAAATTTTTAATGACTCCCCTGAGGTATGGGCCAGTGCTCCCGGACGAGTCAACCTGCTGGGCGAGCACACCGACTACAACGATGGCTTTGTGTTGCCAACCGCCATTCCCCAACAAACCACGGTGTATATCGGCATTAGCCCCAACCCGCGTCACCACTTCTACTCAGTTGAACTAGCGGCACAGGTGGATGTAGCTCCCAACAATCCGGTTTCCTCTGGCTTTGGCCGCTACATTTTCGGCTGCATTCAGGTGTTAGAAAAATTGGGTCATAAGGTGCCGCCGCTGAATGTTCTAGTCACCTCTACGGTCCCGATCGGATCTGGCTTATCGAGCAGTGCGGCTTTGGAAATTGCGACGCTGAAAGCGCTGCGATCGCTGCTGGAGTTGGATCTCGATCCGGTGCAGTTGGCGCAACTGGGGCAACAGGCTGAGATTGAGTATGCAGGCGTGCAGTGCGGCATCATGGATCAGATGGCGGCCAGCCTAGCAGATACCAAGCATCTACTGTTTCTCGATACGCGCACGCTGGAACGGCAGCTGTTGCCCTTACCGGCAGAGAGCGAGATTCTGGTGATCGACAGCGGCATTCCTCGCACCCTAGCTGACAGTGGCTACAATCAGCGCCGAGCCGAATGCGAAGCCGCCGCTCAGATCCTAAAGGTTCCAGCCCTGAGAGATGTCACGGATGTCAAACAGGTGGAAACTTTACCCTCGCCGCTGCAACAACGCGCCCGCCATGTAATTACCGAAAATAACCGCGTTCTAGAGGCGAGCAAGGGCGTTTCGGCCCAGCGCTTTGGCGAATTGATGAATGCCTCGCATCAAAGTTTGCGGGATGATTACGAAGTGTCGGTTGCCGGTCTCGATCATCTGGTAGACCTGCTGCAAAATACACCTGCTGTTTGGGGTGCAAGGCTGACGGGTGCGGGATTTGGCGGAGCTTGTGTGGCGCTGGTAAAACAGGGTGAAGCGAACACAATTGGTCAGACCGTCCTAAAGCAATACAATGCGGATCATCAGACTGAATATCAAGGACGAATGCTGGTTCCAGACGAGTTGTAGACCGATCAGACAACCGGATTCTGAACGGAATACCTCTATAATTGAGGAAAGTTTGGAAAAGTGGGTAAATGAAGCTGAAAATCTCCAGCTTAGAGACAAGCACAACCCAGATGAGATTGCGTAGCGCATCAACTCTCGCCTCCTACAATCTGATGAACCCAATTCCCCAACCCAAGGCAGGCTATCGCCCCCAAGCCGAAGATACTTCCGTAGAAGCAGACGTAGCATACTACTACTTCCTGCGCCAGAAGCCATTGACAGAGCGCATCAAACTAACTCAAAACCTGATGCGAATGGCAAAGCATTTAGCGATTGCTTCCGTGCAGCGGCAATATCCTAATGATTCAATCCAGGCAGTTCAACTGCGCGCCAGTCACCGAATCCTGGCGGATAAGTATACGTCAGCTTTTATTCCTGGAGGAACATTAGTGGAATGGCAACAGCAAGATGCTCTAACCCTGACGCAGCGGTTACATCCACAGTTTGAGAAACTAGGCATCGCTTACTACCTGGGTGGTGGATTGGCGGCAGCGATCTGGGGAGAACCGCGAGTGACACAAGATGCTGATATTATTGTTCAGTTTCAGTCAGACCAACTGGATCGGCTGATTAGTACTTTAGAGGCTGAAGGATTCTACTGTCCGCCTGCTGATGTAGAGGAAGTACGGCTGGGCGTTGGTAAAACGATTTCGATTACGCATACTCAAACGCTGGATAATGCGGACTTAATCGCCATGAGCGACGAGCCATTTGAACGCTCGCAGATGAGTAGACGAATGTTGATCGAGGATTTGGGCGCTCCCTTCTGGGTCTGTACGGCTGAAGATATTATTTTGCAAAAACTACTCTGGAGTCAGCGCAGTCGATCTGAGCAGCAATGGCGGCAAGTGTTAGGGATTCTGAAGGCGCAAGCCACCGTTTTAGACTATGATTACCTGTCTCGCTGGGCAGACCAGATCGGCCAAGTAGAGCGACTTACACAAGCTTTCCTAGAAGCGGGAATTTAAAAATCACGCTGGTTTTGTAGCCATTCTGAAAATTATTGCAGCCAAGCAAAACCCCTATTTACCACCAATCAGGCGATCAAACTCTGCGGCAATCATGCGGTAGCATTCACAGGCTGAAGACTCTAAACCGTCTCGGTCAAGAATTGTCATTTTGCCTCGTTTGTAGCTGATGAACCCTGCTCTTTGAATCGTGGAAGCTACCACGCTGACACCCGCACGACGCACACCCAGCATTTGGGCAATAAACTCCTGGGTCAGCGGAAACTGATCTTCTCCGACGCGGTCATGGGTCATCAGCATCCAGCGGCAAGCGCGCACGAAAAAGATAGATAAGGTGCGATCGCTCGGTGCCGATCATGTCATTGATTACACTCAAGTCGATATCACCCAAAGCGGCATCAATTACGACCTGATTCTGGATGCGGCTGCCTATCGTTCCGTCTTTAACTATTTCTCTATTTTGAAACCGGGTGGAACCTATGTTTTGGTTGGGGGTTCCACTGCCCACTTTTTTCAGATTTTACTCTTCGGGTCTTTGATTTCGAAGTTCAGTCGCCGCAGAGTCACCGCATTGGCCTCTACTCCCAATCAATCTGATCTCCAAATCTTGAAGGATTGGCTTACAACAGGGACGATCGCACCCCTAATTGACCACACGTATTCCTTGATCGATCTGCCTTCTGCTGTTTGCAAACTCGAACAAAGACAGGTAACTGGAAAAGTCGTTGTTCGGGTTTAACAGAGGATTGATCGATGCAAGAAAAAACTTTCTCTGGCTATCTTACCCGTAGCGTGATTCAGTTTGCAGCTCATCAGGGATTGGATGTCGAGGAACTTTGTTTTAAGGTTGGGCTTGATCCAATCGTCCTGACAACACCGGATCAACGCATTCTGGCTTCCGTCCATTATGCGGTATGGCGCGAGGTCGTCAAACAAACGGGTGATGAGAATTTGGGCCTCCATTTTGGGGAAGCATTTAATGTAGGCAATTATGGAATCGTTGGGTACGTTGCGTCATTCGTCGCAGTACCATTGCTCGTCGCATTGAGCAAATGACCACCTCTGGTATTGCCTTGACCGAAGACCCAGGGATTGTTGAACCGATGCAGTGATTAGTGCAAACCTTCGTTGCATCCAAACTCCAAGTAAAATGCTCTGCCCATTGCTGAGTCCGAGGATGAAATAAAGGCACAACTTCACCTGTGAGTGGGTCTTCCACCTCTATCAAGTCAGACTTGTACTCATTATTTGGCTAACTCGGTAGGGTTACGTTCTGCGGCAACAATCGCACGGATAATCTTCATTCCGGTTGCCCCTGTGATATCAGAGACGACAGTTTGCGGTTGCATATTCATGAACGTCAGCGCTTTTTGCATGGGTTGATGCGCTGCTGCGTAGTCTAAATGCCGTTCTCGCAGTCGCAGATAGGACCGCAGGGCAGCAACTCTCGACTGGGGCGAAACTGGCTCGCAACAGTCCACAAGCATGAAGGCGCTGCAACCACTGAGCATCATTGACATCGGTTTTGCGTCCTGGCCCATTGCGTGATTCTCGTGGATTCACCAGCACCACGTCGAGTCCTCGCTCCTCGAGAATTTCATAGAGGGGCACCCAGTATACGCCGGTTGACTCCATTGCCACGGTTGTCACACCCAGCTCAATCAACCACTCTGCCATGCGATGCAACTCAGCACTGTAAGACTCAAAGGTACGAACTGCCTCAGCAGCAATCCCAAGCGGTACGGCCACAACATGAAAGCGAGAGCCGATATCAATTCCTGCTGCAAACTGATGCACCACAGGTAGTCCTGTTTGTCCAGATTGACCTGACATCGATAGACCTCCACGAGAGGAAAGGGAGAGAGATCGGACGGGAACTCGGTATCAATCACTTTCCTAAACGGGGTCGTATAGAACGCCACCAATATTGAGTCCGCAGCTTTCCCTGGGCCATGTTTTTTTACGGGGGAACACCTCCAAAAGGCCGACGGCCACTGTCCGGATACTCGATAGTGTAATCCCTTTTGTTTCTCGTCCTATGGGACGTGACGAGTCACGAAGGCGGTTTTTTGGATGTCTCGCTCCATCTGCAAGCGTTTGTTATCTCGGCGCAGTCGGGCTAGCTCTTGACGTTCTTCGGTGGTCAGAGGACCATTGGGTGTTGCTGCTCGGTCAATCTGGGCTTGTTTGACCAATTGCGCAACGCACTCTCAGTCAGTCCCATTTCCTTGGCAATTTGGCTGATGGATTTACCTGATTGAGTCACGATCCTGACGGCTACTGACCTACGGTCAGAGAAACGGCTTTTTGCTCTGGGGTGAATTGGCGGCGGGGTTTAGTACTCATGGATCGATTCTCCTTGGTTTTCGACTCTTCGAGAATGTCCACTTTTTTGGGGTAAGCTCAATTTGTCGATCAACGCTCGTAAGCTGCAAATATTCATTGGCGATTGCACTGTCTTCTAGAAGGGCGCGGCGATCGCCAATAAAAAAGGTCTCCATCACCTGATAACGTTGAACACCCAGGTGGTCTAGATAAGCACGGGCTTTCTCTGTCCACAGATCAAAGGGCAGGGTAAAGGGATAGACCTGCTTTCGGAGAAGGTCGTAGGCTCCAGCATTTAGATATTGGGGATTGGCACTTAATTCTTCGGGAGTACCTGTGGTCTGGAGGCTGCGAGTGGTGACCTGGAGCGTGTTGGCTTCTTTCTGAATTTTGTAGGTGTAAGCGGTTTCAAGAATATCCCAGGATTTCCCCTTTTCTCGCTCGATGATGGTTGCATAGTCTGAGAGCTGCAACGCATTCAATGCTGTTTTTAGGGCTGGGGACAGTTTGCGATCGTTGAGGTCGGTTTCCAGTACCGGGGTAGCTGGAATAGTGAACGGGGTAAAGGGTCCGAAGGGCGCGATGGCATTCTCTAAGACTTCGTTGACTAGATCGACGTAGGGGACGAGGGTGCTGGTGTTCTGGCAGGATAGTTCGATCTCTCCAATATCTGGACGACGCTGGAATAGAACCTGTAGGGGGTTGTGCCCTGCTGAGTTGGCGGGACGATTTTTCAGATAAGCAAGGATATCGACCAGGTAGGCGGCTGGGCTGTACACGGAACGGCAGTGTTCACAGTCGCATAGATCCAGGGAATTGAATAAACTGTTCCAGTTTGGAATTCCAAAAACGTCGTAAGGGGCAGGTCGAGTGGCATAGGGGTCACTGTTGGCTGTACCATATCGAACTAGCATTCCGATTGCCATCGATGCATTAATTTCAGCCTGGTTATAGATTTCCTGTGCTCTTGACACACTGCCCAGATCTTTGCCCACTTGCCCCACAAATTCCTCCTGGGTCATTTGGATGATGTTGAATCCAGAGTATATGTCCTTGTTCAACGGCACCTGCATTTCTTGGTAGCGAGGTGTGATTTTGAAAACTCGCTGCATCTGCTGAAGTTGTTGTCCCAGGGCTTCCCGGTTTACCACACCATTCATGGCGGTGTCGTTTTCCAGGTAAGTATCGAGGATTGCCTCTCTGAACTCAAATTCTGGATTATTGGCGAAGAAGGTGAGCAGATCAGTTTTGTCGAAGGCTCGAACCGTTGCACCAACAAGTAACCGACCATCTGCCTGACGAATTTCGCCTTTGACGATGAAGCGGGTAAATTATCTAATTTCTGGATATCGAAGACAGCTTGTTGTGTGGTTTCTCCAAAAAAACTTTGGTTAAATTCATCGTCTCGAATGAAGCGATTCAGTTGACGTAGTTCGGTTTGAAGGAGTTTGACATCCTCGCCTTGCATGTCTCTGGATAGTTCGCGTCCTTGCCGTTTCATTGGGTTCTCCTGGGGGTTCGGTTTGAAGGGTTGACTTCTCCAAAATTGGAGGTTGACCCGCTCACGGGCTACACCTGCCTGCTCGGTTGGCCGCTGCATCAGATCGCTCGCCAGACAGATTTAATTATTAAGGATTGTTACTTTGTTTTTCATAACTGAGACGGCGGTTGAGGTCGTCTTTTATGGTCATTAGTGTCTTGTTCCAGCAACAAGCACCCGTTTTTACAGACTACTATTTTAAGGAGAGCGAAATGCTTGACGCTTTTTCTAGAGCTGTTGTCGCAGCCGATGCCAGCACGTCTGTTGTATCAGATATCAGTGCATTAAGAAAGTTTGTGGCCGAAGGAAACCGTCGTCTGGATGCAGTGAATGCGATTGCGTCGAACGCGAGCTGCATGGTCTCGGATGCGGTAGCCGGCATGATCTGTGAAAACCAAGGCTTGATCCAAGCGGGCGGCAACTGCTATCCCAACCGGCGGATGGCGGCCTGCCTGCGCGATGCCGAAATCATTTTGCGCTATGTCACCTATGCGCTGTTGGCGGGCGATGCCTCGGTGCTTGACGATCGCTGCCTCAACGGGTTGAAAGAAACCTATGCGGCGCTTGGCGTGCCCACCACCTCCACGGTGCGGGCGGTGCAAATCATGAAAGCGCAAGCCGCTGCTCACATTCAAGACACCCCCAGCGAGCAATTTGCCGGTGCCAAACTGCGCAAGATGGGCACTCCCGTGGTTGAGGATCGCTGCGCCAGCTTGGTGGCCGAAGCCTCGAGCTACTTTGATCGCGTGATTTCGGCCCTCAGCTAGGTCGCTTTGGATTTCGATTCCTCAAACCACAATCCATACTCGAAACTATTGGGAGATTCAAGACATGAAATCTGTTGTTACCACCGTGATTGCAGCGGCTGATGCAGCCGGACGGTTTCCGAGCACCTCGGATCTCGAATCGGTTCAGGGTTCGATCCAACGGGCAGCGGCTCGCCTAGAAGCCGCAGAAAAGCTGGCCAACAACCTCGATAACGTCGCTCGGGAAGCTTATGATGCCTGCATCAAGAAGTATCCCTACCTGAACAATGCGGGTGAAGCCAACTCCACCGACACCTTCAAAGCCAAGTGTCTGCGTGACATCAAGCACTACATGCGCCTGATTCAATACTGCTTGGTGGTTGGCGGGACCGGTCCGCTCGATGAGTGGGGCATTGCCGGCCAGAAGGAAGTCTACCGTGCCCTCGGTCTGCCCACCGCGCCCTATGTCGAAGCCCTCAGCTTCGCGCGCAACCGGGGCTGTGCTCCGCGCGATATGTCGGCTCAAGCTCTGACCGAGTACAACGCCCTGCTCGACTACGCCATCAACTCGCTGTCCTAGTTACCGCCGTGCGACCTGAGCGGATTACAGGGTAGCTGACCCAACCGACCTGGAGGGTCTGAGCGCTTGGCTTTGCCGCTTGACGGTGCAGCCGTGGCTCAGACTCTCCAGGTTTGTTGTTGTCTGGAGGGGGCTGCCGCTCTATCTACAGCCTGAATTATCCAACTGTTATTCTAGATTTAGTGCATTACGTCATTATTCAGGTCATTCGTCAAGCCATTCATCGAGCGATCGGTGAATTCATGGCTGAATCAGCCAGGTTTTTTATCAATCATGGATAAACGCTTTTTTCAACTATTTGATCTCAGCGAAGAGCGGGCGATTGCCGTTTTAGATACGCCTCACGATCAAGTTGGGGAAGCGGATTCGCGCTACATTGCCGCCTCGCATTTAGTGCATTTCCCCAGCGAGCGTGCCATCGCCGCCTTGATGCGGGCCGTGCAGCAACCCGATCCCGCCCTGCAAAATCGGATCGTGCGACGCAAAGCCGTCGAAACGCTGGGACGGCTCCAGGCGACGGCCGCCCTGCCGCTGATTCATGCCTGTTTGCACGACGAGGATGGTTATCTGGTCGAGAATGCCGCTTGGGCGATTGGCGAAATTGGCACCCAGGATCCGCAGATCTTAGCCGACCTGACCCAATTGCTCGACCAACCGGGGCAAACCTATCGCGTGATTATTCACACCCTGGCCAAGCTGAATTACACGCCAGCTCTGGCTCAGATTCAGCGCTTTGTCACCGATGCTGACCCGCTGATCGCCAGTGCCGCCATCACCGCCGTTTGCCGCCTCACGGGCGACTATCAGAGGATGCCGCAGGTGGTGGCGCTGTTGCAGCATGCCAATGTTTTAGCACGACGCTTATCGATTCAGGATTTGATTGACGCCCGCTATTACGACGCGATTCCGGCGATTGCGCGCTGTCCGGTCTCGATTGTGTTTCGCTTGCGCGGCATGCGCCTGTTGGCTGAGGCCGGCTTGCCCACCGGGACGCTTTCGTTTACCCAGATTCAGCCCCACCTCGAACAAGTGCTGCGCGATCATCCCCAGGATTTGCAGTTGGTGCATGCCTATGATCAGCCGCCCAGCCTCGCGTTTCTGATCCGCGAGTTATACGAAACCGACTTTGGGCGGTGCTACCTGGCGGTGCAGACCATCCTGGAGCAGTATGCCGAGGAGGCTCCCGCCGCTTTGTTTGCCACCTATGCCGACGAAGCCCACAGCGACTATGGCGCCCATTTTCATGTGATCAAGCTGTTTGGCTGGCTGCGGCATGCCCCCGCCTATGACCTGCTGATCACCGCCTTGCACAACCCGCAACCCCAATTCCAGAAATCCCGTGCCGCCGCCGCGATTGCGCTCGCCGAACTGGGTGATTCACGGGCAATTGGCGAACTCCACCGCTGCCTCGATACCCCCATCTGGGACCTCAAATATGCCGTACTGATGGCGCTGGACCAGTTGGGCGATCCCAGCGGCTATACCCACGTGAGCGACCAGGATGATTGGATCATTCAAGCCAAAGCTCAGACCAGGCTCAGATCGACTCAACCTACCGTCCCGGCAAATTGACTTCAATCTGGCTCTGCCGCGTCTGACCTTTAGCCGTGTTATTTGTCCCCCACTGATATGCACGAATCTCTCTACTAATCGACCACTCATATATCCACTTCTATGTCTACCGAAGAATTATTTCAACAGCTCCAACATCCCAATCCCCATCTGCGCGACGAGGCGATGTGGCAGTTAGTCGACCAGCGAGACGAGACCACGATTCCTCGGTTGATGGGCATTCTCGATCAAGCTGATACAACCTATCGACGAGCGGCGGTCAAAGCCTTAGGCGCGATTGGCGTGGATGCCGTGCCACCCCTGGTCGAGGCGCTGCTCCACAGCGAGAATGTCACCGTGCGGGGCAGTGCCGCCAAAGCCTTGGCCCAAGTCGCCCTCAACTATCCAGAACAGCCGTTTCCGGAGACGGGCATCGCCGGCTTGCAAACCGCCCTCCACGATCCCAATCCGGTCGTGCATATCGCCGCGGTCATGGCTTTAGGCGAAATTGGCACCCCCGAGGTGGTCGAGGTGTTGATTCAGGCGCTGCGCACGAGTGACAATCCCGCCTTGGGCGTGTCGATTGTCAATGCCTTAGCGTCGATTGGCGATCATCGCGGCGTCGAAGTGCTGCAAGACCTGATTCAAAATGAAACGACCGACTCCTATGTGCGCGAAACGGCAACCAGCGCCCTGTCTCGACTACCGCAACGAGCAGCGGTGCCGGTATCTTCACTTTTACCTCACTTGAGCCGGGCGAATATCGTGTAACGGCCAGCGGCGGCGGCTTTGGTGAGCAAACTCTGATCGTTCAGGTCCAGGTCGGACGAACGACGGACGCGAACTTCACTCTTGGTGCGGGCGATGTCGCTGCTGAAGTGACAGTGACCGCTGAAGGTGTTCAAACCACGGCTGTTAGCTCGGACGCGGTCCTAAGCGAAACAGCAATTACAAACCTTCCGATCAATGGCCGCCGGTTCCAGGATTTCGCGACATTGACGCCGACCGCGCAGATCGATACCGAACGCAACCAGATCTCGCTATCTGGTCAGCGAGGCATCAATGCCACGATCAACGTTGACGGAACCGATTACAATCAGCCATTCTTTGGCGGCATCCGCGGTGGTGAGCGTTCAAACTTTGCTCCAACGATCCCACAGGAATCGATCAGAGAATTCAACGTTGTTGCTGCCGGCTACAACGCGGAATTTGGCCGTTCATCCGGCGGTGTTGTTAACGTTGTAACGAAAAGCGGCACAAACAATCTTCGTGGTTCTGCTTTCTTCCTTATCCGCCCGGACAACTTTTCGATCAATCATAACTTCGTTAAGCGATTGGAAGAGGTTAACAATCTTGATATCACCGCAGCTCCAACCCAGACGCAATGGGGCGGTTCGATCGGCGGCCCGATCATCAAGAACAAACTGCGATATTTCGGATCCTACGAACAGCAGCGTTTTACGGCCGATCGCGTGGTTCTTTTCAGTGGCCTTGATACTATAGCTGTCACGCCCGCAATACAACAGGCGGTCACCTACTTCCGCTCACTCGAAACCCCGTATGAGCTTACTAACGACGGGCAGGCTGCGCTCGGGCGGATCGATTGGACCATAAACAACATTCACAACGCCAATTTCCGGTTTAGCTGGAACGACAATAAGGGATTGAACAGCGTCGCCGTTGGAGATGTGGGAACGCTCTTCAATCCCGTGGCAAACGCTGCTCTTTCGAACGAAGGAACAGAGATCGATAAGAACTACGTTTTCGTTTCGCAGCTTAACTCGGTGTTTGGTTCAAGCTATGTAAATGACTTCCGGTTCCAGTTCGCTCGCGGAGAACGCCCGCGTGAAGCAAATGCACTTACGCCACTCGTTAACGTTGCGAACGTTGGTCTATACGGAACCCGTAGCTTCCTTCCGACCACGCAGTTCGACGAACGCTTCCAGTTCATCGATGGATTCTCGATCACGAAGGGCAACCATAATATAAAGATAGGCGGCGAATTCAGCGATATCTTCGTTGATCAAAAATTTGGTTTTAACCAGTTCGGCTCTTACACATTCAGTGGAGGAGCGATCTCTGCATTGCAGCAACTTTCGCTCGATCCTAACGATCCGAACGACCGCCGTTTCGATGCGAATACATTCTACACTCAACAGATCGGCAACTTGCTTGCTGCGTTCCGTATCCGTGAGCTTGCATTCTACGGCCAGGATTCTTGGCGTATTACCCCGAAATTCACCTTGAACTTTGGGCTTCGTGCTGAAAAGCAATTCAATCCTAGCCCGGAACTCGGAAACGATACGATTATAAATCTGGTCCGTAATGCGTCGTTCCCGCTTCTTGGTGGACGCAGTATCGATCCAGGGTTCATTCCGGATAGTGAATGGCAGTGGGGGCCGAGACTCGGATTTGCCTGGGACGTCGAGGGTAACGGAAAGTCCGTTTTCCGCGCATTCAGCGGTATGTATTATGCACGCACACCAGCCCTTTTGATCGCTGGTCCGGTAAATAATTTCCGCATTCCTCCGGGCGACGTTACGATTCAGCTACCGTTCTCAACGACGACGCTTTCGGCACAAACGACCGCCGGCCAAAACGCTTACAACACGTTCTTGACCAACAATCCTTCGTATGTTGCATATATGGGCACGTTCGGCATTGCCTGCCCGCAGGTTGCGACACCTACGGCGGCTCGTGCCTGTATCCCGAACACCGTCTTCCGGCAATTCTTCTTTGCCGGTGTGAACCCGAACACGACCACGCTCGATAATCTTCCGACGCTGACTTCGCAGCAGCTTCAGACGATCGCTGGTGCACTTGGGCTTGGTATCGCTCCGGCCATCGGAGCGAACGTATTCGCAATGAACCCGGATTACAAGAACCCGCGTTCATTCCAGTTCGGTTTTGGCTATGAGCGGGAAATTGCTCGCGGTTTGGTGCTTGGAGCTGATTACAGTCATGTCCGTACAACTCAGCTTCAGCGCAACTTCGACATCAACCTTCCGGTTCCGGTTCCGACCGGTCCGGTGGCACGTCCGGTATTCAACCGAAACAATCGTCCTGTACCGCAGCTGGGCCGCATCGTTTTACGTGATTCCGGTGCTTCGTCGAGATTCCAGTCCGTTACCTTCAGGATGCGTCTTCTCCGAAAGTGGACGAATATGAACGCCTACTACACATATTCGTTGAGCGAATCGGATGATGACAACGAACGAAATGCGACAGGACTCTTCTACGAGAATGCCTATGATCTACGTCCGGAATGGGGGCGAGCGCGTCTTGATCGTCCGCATCAGTTCGTTGCGAACCCGATATTCTTCCTTCCTTATGGTTTTGAGGTCTCAAGTGCCATCAGGTTGCGATCGGGTGTTCCCGTTGATGCCGTCGTCGGTTCGGATCTAAATGCCGATTCGAACAACAATGACCGTCCGTATATTGGTGCCGGTGTTCCCTTCCGAAGGAATGCGTTCCGCCAGAATAGTGAATACGGTGTTGATGTCCGCGGGCAGAAGGGATTTGGTTTTGGCGAGCGTCGCAGATTGGTGCTTTCGGCTGAGATATTCAATCTGTTCAATAATTCGAATATCCAATTCGCTGGAGCACAAACCAACTACTGCGCGGCGACCAACGATCAGTCTTGTGGATTGAACGGTGCAACAAATCCAACCTTCCTTAAGCTGCGTGACAGTAATGGAAATTTGATAACGTCAAACTTCACCCGGACCGCTGTCTTCCAGATGCAGTTCGGTGTTCGCTTCTACTTCTAGCCAACGGCTGAAATAGAACATCATATCGGCACGCTCGTTCATCGGGCGTGCCTTTTACTTTGAGCTTTTTGTCTCCTATTTCCGATGCCAACTTAACCTGATTTTAGTATCATCAAGGGAACCCCGATGCGTATTTTGCAAATATCTTCGGCTCGAACATTCGGCGGCGGCGAGCGGCATGTTGTTGATCTATGCCGCGGGCTTCAGTCGCGCGGGCACGACGTATTTGCCGCATTACGTCCAACAAGCGAATGGAAAGATAGGCTCAGCTTTCTTCCTGCAGGCCATTTGATAGAGGTTTCTATCAGAAATTCGATCGGTGTGTTCAGCGCGATCCGAATGGCGGATTTTATCCGAGAGAACGATATTCAGATAGTTCATGCCCACGTTGCCCGTGATTACATTCCCGCAAGCATTGCCTGTATGGCCGCCCGCTCAGTACGCTTTGTTCTGACCCGACATGTGATGTTTCCGTTAAAGCCATTTAATCGCTTCGTTGGTGTCCGGATAGCTTTCTCACCCGTATGTATACTTGTCATTTGGGCACTTATCGACGTACTCTGATTGATCAGATAAGTGGCTTCCGGCTAGGGTATGAAGGTAGTCAAGACTACGATCTGGTTCTGCGACTTACAGAAAAAACAGATAAAATTTTTCACATTCCCAAAATTCTCTACCACTGGCGGATACATTCTGCCTCTACAGCTAGCGGCGCTATGGCAAAACCTTACGCCTATGAAGCAGCTATCAGATCAATCAAAGATGCCTTACAGCGTCGAGGTGAAGCAGGGCAGGTTATTGAACATTCTCAATTCCCAGGTCGATTCACAATTCGCTATGAAATTCGCCAAGCTGGTTTAATCAGTATTATTATACTGGCTAAGTATCCATCTCACTTAAAGCACTGTCTTCAATCGATCTTTACCAGAACTACCTATTCCAACTATGAAGTAATTGCAGTTACCCATAGCGGCAATGAATCAGAGCTATTTGATATATTTTCAGATTGGCAGAATCAACATCCTGAGCGCTTTCGTTCTCGTCTTCTTGAAGGTTCTTCTAATGACTCTTCTATCAAAAATTTTGCTGCGACCCAAGCCAAAGGCGAATATCTTTTGTTTCTGAGTGAGAGCACCGAAATTATCACCTCAGATTGGCTTGAAGCGATGGTCGAGCAGGCTCAAAGACCTTCTGTTGGCGCAGTAGGGGCACTATTACTCTATCCAGACAACTCCATCCAACATGCAGGGGTTGTCTTGGGAGTGCAAGGTGTTGCTAGCCACAGCCATCGTCATTTCCCAAAAGGTGCGCCTGGCTACTTTGGTCAACTCGTTACAGCCAATAACTATTCGGCTGTCACAGGAGCTTGTTTGATGTGTCGCCGGGATGTATTTGATCGAGCAGGGGGGTTTGATGAGCAGCTTTCTATTGCCTACAATGATGTCGATTTATGCCTAAAGATGTTGCAGCAGGGCTATCGTAATGTTCATCTGCCATATGTAGAGTTATATCACTATAATTCTGAAAATCAAGAATATAATGATTCGAGAGCAGCTAGCCTTCTACAGCAACGATGGCAGGAGCATATTCAGTCTGATCCTTGCTACAGTTCTCATTTAACACGGGAAGCAGAAGATTATGGAATCCGGATCAACAGCAATACGTTGATTGAAGTTTTAACAGTCAACTATTTTGAATCATCTCTTTCTGATCTAATTTGGGGCTTTTCAATCGATAGCATTCAACTAGGAGCAAGCTATAAAAATTTTCTACTTTTTCGCGGTTGGGTTCTAGGCAAATGGTCTCCTGTTACTGCTATCGAAATTGTTAGGGATCGGCAGGTTATCCACTCTATTCCTATTAATAATTTGCGCCCTGATATCAAACGGCTTTATCCAGACGTTCCTAAGGCTGAACGCAGCGGTTTCATGAGGCTAGTTGGAGTTGCGAACATGCCAACTATTACCCAACTCTCACTGAGAGCAGCATTAGAGAACGAAGCCCGGCTCCCCTTGGGTCATTTGCAAATACGTCTAGGCGTTGAATGAGTTGAAGTTGAATGAATTCACAATGTTAATAGACTTGTTGGGTAATAAGCTCGGAAATCCTTGAAACCCGCTTCTGGTAGGCGTTTCGGCGATTTTCATCCAAAATCCTTGAAACCCAGTCTGCATAAGCATTTCAGCGATTTTCTCTTTATTTCCCAACAAGTCTAATGTTGTTGAATTAGGAAGCTCTTGAAGTGTACTCCTTCCTGTTCTCGTTTTTAGGTGGTTTGTAACCTATGCCAACCAATGGTCTAAGTTTCTGCCGGTATAATCGGCCAAAAAGCGAATTCCTGAGTAATAAAAGCTAATACAGCTTTTGTACACACAAGATTCTAAAGGGTAAGTAACACCTTTTAGTGAAGAGCGGCTCAAAACAGAATCGGGAATTTGCGCAAAAAAATCTGCTTCAACACCAATCACAGAACAGCACTTATCCAAAATATCGCGATAGTGATTTGTTAAATCTTCAAAGAAGAGAATATGTAGTTGCGAAGGCGGAAATACCGCAAGCCAGTTCTGAATAATTACATCATAGCGGCCCAGATCAGCTGTTTTACCTGTTGTAATGGCCTGTATGGTTCTCTCGTCACTTAGGCTAGCTAAATCCAGATTGTGATATTGATAGGTCATTTTGATGGCTGACCACGCTCTCTGAATTGGATTTCTCACCATCAGGAATAACTGCACGTCCGGATGGTGTTTTCTCAGATTTCGGATCTGCTCTACCGGCATGATGGCATACTCAGGCGTCATGTCGCCGCAGACGTAACCACAAAGATCAATAACTGGCCCATGCATGGCGGCATGGTAGATACTCCGGTGAACATCACTGAGGTAGAACCGATGATTCCAATGGTTCCCCTCCTTTCCGACTGGAAAATAAATCCGAGGATGCATTTTCAGCTTGTCGAACAGCCAGGTTGTACCACACTTTTGGGAACCAATCACTACGAAATCAAGCATGATTTTAGTATAAGCTTTACAGTCACTCTGATTGGAATTCACCCCATAGTTGTACCAGGCAATCACAATTCCAGCACAGATCAAGACAGCAAATTTAAAGGTTTTAGGCTTCAACTGAGTGCGGTTTTCATTTTTATAAATAAAATTGTATAGAGCCACTAGCTCAACGCCGCCATTGGTGTAGTAGTTGTGTAGGAGTCGTTGATGTTTCTTAAATTTGGTTCTGGGTTTGCCAAACTGCCGAGTCTGATCCAAAACTTCAGTTTTGTGCTTTGTGCTGTTTCCGTTTGGCTCATCTCTAGTCAAGCCACTTATGCTCAGTCTGTCGAAATAACCTTGGAGAACAGCGGTGCTGATGCTTCTCTGGCTGCCGCTTCCAACAATTCTGAGTGGATAGAAGCTTGGGTAAACGATTTGAAGCAGTCTAATCAGCGCTGGATTCAGGTGAATCTAGCCGAGCAGCGTCTGACAGCATGGGAAGGAAACACCCCTGTGTTTTCGATCGCTGTTTCTACAGGGCGGGCTTCAGATGCCACTCCAACTGGGGTTTATGCCATTGAAACCAAATATCGCGGCGCTCGCATGCAGGGTGAGAGTCAGGGTAAACAATACGACATCCCTGATGTTCCCTACACGATGTATTTCTCAGGCAGCTATGCGATTCACGGAGCCTACTGGCATGATAGCTTTGGCGATCCGGTCAGCAGTGGTTGCATCAATGTTCCAGTTGAGGGAGCTGCGTGGCTATTTGATTGGGCCAATATGGGTACCCCAGTTGTTGTTCAAGACTGATACATATTAAACCCACTTCTCGCTGGAAAGTCGTCTCTTAGTTCTGTCGTTGGTTCAGTGCACTCCTGGATCAAACGGCAGTTTTTTATACTCAGATATCAGCAGACACAAATCGAGCCGCGGATTAACTTTTGCGCTTTTTGCGAGGTTTCATATTTTCCAATGATTCAGAAGCAGCTTGTTCTAGTAAGCGCAGCAAGTCTATATCGCTTTGCTGATTAACTGTCTGTTGGTTGATCACGTCCTTGCGTGATCGCCAGAGCGATCGGCATACAAATGGTGCATGCGGTGATAACCCACCCAACCTTTGACACCGCCTTGCCCTGCCAGAGTGCCGCAGAGAATCAGGAAATATTCCAGCCATTTGGGAGCCTTGAAACTGCGATGGGTTGCCAGTCGATGAAAGCCGAGGGAAATGCCCAAACCGATCGTCAGCCAGTGGAGAAACAACGCCACTCCAACGGCTGTCCAACTGAAATTAGCCGGGAAAACTGCAAATAATACTCCTAAATGAAGTGCAACTGTGGATAAGATCACGTTCCAACGAGGGCGAGGTAAGGTCAAAGCTGTATGAGTCAAGCGGTCTCTCCCGATTCAAATTTATTATTTTTGCCCGTTGCCGTGTCTGTTTCCCCTCTGTCTACAAGGTTGGAGGCTGGATTTGTCATCGCTTCGGTTTCCTGACGCAAGGATGCGATCGACACTAAACGGTCTGAGTCTGCATCCCACAGAAGAAATTGGGCACAGTCAAATAGATCTCCGATTCGCAGGGTCTTGACATCCGAGAGCAGGTGACTATTTTCCCGATGACAAGCAGCGAGATGATAATTGGGAATTCTTTCGGAGAGATGATGAATGTTGTGATAGCCGATATCGGCACTAAACCATCTGAGAATGGTGGGTAATTCTAAATAACTGCTGCCCTGAACTGCTCCTAAAACATAGTCCCAGCCTGTTGTTTTGTGAGCATAAGACCCCTCAAAAATATGCTGGACAAAAAAGACCCAGATGAAGATCGTTGCAGAACAACTGAGGGTGATCGAGTAAATACTCCAAAACAGTCCAACTCCCCATAGATGGCTCAGAAAAATCCAGCCGCCAATGACACAAATATTGTTCAACAGGAGATCCCAAAATTCAGCAGCCGACTGCCAGTGTTTTGACTGATGAGTAGATATCGTTTGCGCTAAGTTAAATTCCGGATCTTGCCTCAGGGCAGTAAATACATGATGGATGAAATCATAAATTCCCATAATCAACATGAATCTGGGCTTGATGACCAGGTAGAAAAAACCACCTGGAATTCCCATTAATGGATATCGTAGGACTTCGTACAGCCTTTGATTGAACGGATCGAGACGAGAAAACTCCTCGGTAGATAAGAAATCTGCAACACCCCGATACCGCTCCCAGTCGCCATTGGTTTTGTGATGGTAGGCATGATCTCTGGACCACCCATATTGGGGCATTGCATTAATTACACCCAGGAGGAATCCAACAATGCGGTTCGCTCGTTTTGATCGGAAGAGAGAATAGTGTCCACAATCATGCATCAAAGAAAAACAGCGCAGTGAAAAGAGAATCAGCAGCACCATGATTGGGGGTAGCAGCCACAGAGAAATAGACGCTGCTTGCACAGCCACAATCCATAAAAGAACATAAGGGACAATGGTATTGAGAATTTGATACGTTGCTCGCAGGTTGCTGCTTTTGATGTATGGAGTCAACACAAAGTCAGCTTTTTTGAGCGTATCCGATGGTTTTAGTTGACGAGAAAATTCATGTTTGACAAAGGGATGAACCGCTGTTGGGATCTGTCCAGAGCGATTCAGGTAGTGTTTGAGCATAATAGGTTTCAGTTCAGGGATACGTCGAGATGAGGGGAGAACTGAGCGTCTCGTTCCAAAATGCTGCGCGATCGCCCATCAAGATTACGACACAACATTCTTCTGCAATGCACAAACAGCAGGCTGAAACTCCTCCCAGGTTTTACACACTTGCTCGTAACATTGGGGTGGGGTGATGGGTAAATCTTTCAGGTAAAAAAACGTCACCTGATTGAAAGACTCTAGCAAGAACACTAATCCTGTCGTTGGATCATAAGAATCTACTGCTTCCAGGATGTGGGCATTCATAAAATGGTGACGCAGAATCACCGTATCAGGAGCCGCTAACCAGGCGTTTAGAAAGGCAGCCAGACGCGATCGCTGAATAAAGTAGGTTTTGAAGGATTCCCCTGCAATGCCAACTTTCGGAGAATTGGTGCTACAAATGATGGCACCGCGTTCACCCCCCAGATAGCCTGCCCAGGCGTTATAACCGATCGCCAACAAATTGGTAGCAATAAACTCTTGCTGCCAGTCCAGACAGTTGGGAGCTTCACTCATGGACACCTCCTTGGGGGATTAAATCGGGCTGAAATTCTATCCAACGTCGTTGCACTTGTTCGTAACAGTTGGCTGGGGAAATCGCCAGGTTTTGTAGCAGGTTGATATCAACGGCACCGTTACCAATGATCAGGACGACGATCGCTTGAGTCGGGTCATAGGTGGCGATCGATTCCAACAAGGCGGTCACAATTCCTTTCTCTAGTTCCAGTGCTTGCATATACTGTGTGACTTGAACGTGAGGAATAAATACCTGATGGAACATCAGCCTATCGATGTGCCAATCAATCGTAGGAGGGATAGCATCCACAACATCGCAGACCACCATGCCCCGTCCCTGGTTTGCGTAACCAATCCATGCCGTGTATCCGATAGTCAAGAGATGGTGATGAATAAAGCGGTTCTGCCAGTAGTCAGAGCATCCTTGCCAGAGATCATTAGGGATTTGCATCGATTTCCCCCCGCAACACCTTTGCTGCTGCCACCATATTTTTTAGAGCGGGAATCACTTCCTCCCAGCGGCGTGTTTTCAGTCCACAATCGGGATTTACCCAGATTTGCCGCAACGGTAAATTATGAATACCTGCCTGCAATTGCTGCACCAGTTGTTCAGTCGTAGGCACCACCGGACTATGAATGTCATACACCCCATTGCCGATTTGGTGGGAATAGCCTGCCTCAGTGACCTCCTGCAACGTGCGATTATTGCTACGGCTATTTTCAATCGAAATCACATCCGCATCCAAACGTTCAATCTCTTGGATGATGTCGCCAAACTCGCAGTAGCACATGTGGGTATGAACTTGCGTCTGCGGTTGGGCGATCGCCGTTGCCAGTCGAAACGCATCCACTGCCCAGGAAAGATACTCATTCCAGCGTTCCAGCTTCAGCGGCAAGCCTTCTCGTAAAGCGGGTTCATCCACCTGGATTACCTGTGCACCAGCGGTCTCTAAATCTGCAACTTCTTCGCGTAATGCCAGGGCGATCTGGAATGCCTGTTCCTGACGAGAAATATCACTACGCGGAAATGACCAGTTGAGAATGGTGATGGGGCCTGTGAGCATTCCTTTGACAGGTTTTGCAGTCAATGCCTGCGCCACCTGAAACTCTCGCACAGTCATGGGTTGGGGACGCGCTACATCACCATAAATAATTGGGGGACGTACATAGCGACTGCCATAGCTTTGCACCCAACCGTTTTCAGTAAAGGCAAAGCCAGCCAGTTGTTGACCAAAGTATTCCACCATATCGGTGCGCTCAAACTCACCATGCACCAGCACATCAATGCCGATGTCTTCCTGAAGTTTGATGCACTCAGCAATCGCAGCATCGATCGCTGCCTGATAGTCTGCTTCTGTCAGTTCGCCTCGCTTATATTTCACCCGTAGTTGCCGTACTTCGGAGGTCTGGGGAAAAGACTACCGCTATCCACTACGACAGTCAGCGATCGATCAGCTTAACCGCCAGTTAAGGAGCGGCATTGGTGATCAGCAGTTAGCTGAACTTGTCGTGGCACTTTACCTGGATGAGCGTCTCTGCCTGATTCATGAAGAGGCTAGCATAAGGGAACCTCAGATCATTTGCTCCATGGGCTTGTTTGCAGGAAAGCAGAAGTAGGGAAAGGAGGTTTAAGCAATGGTACAAACGATTCAGGCAGCAGACGTAACATTAGAGGATTTAGAGGAAAAATTTGGATTGAGGCTAGTTCGAGATTCACACTTCTCTCCGGAGTGGATGAGTGGAACTGAGCAAATCACCGATGCTGAGAAAGCGACACTTGATCGAGTTCAAGCAAATTTTTTAACGTTACTCAAACGACCTCCAATTCTGGGAAACAGCGTCAAGATGGTAGTACTGTCGCCATTACTCGATCTGGCAGGGTTTTATCAACATCCTTATCGAATTGAGACTGAGACTAGTATTGAAGTTGAAATGAAGGATGAGGAGATCGTATTTCGAGGCCGGATCGACGTTTTGGTATTGAATGTCCGCGTATGGATTTTGGTGATTGAAGCTAAGCATGCTAACTTTGATATTCAAGTTGCGGTTCCTCAGTCCCTTGCCTATATGCTAGGAAGTCCAGAGGTGCAGTTGCCCAGCTTCGGATTTTTGACCAATGGACATACCTTCATCTTTCTGAAGCTGATCCGCCAACCCACTCCACAGTACGCCAATTCTCGCTTGTTTTCTCTAATTAATCCTGGCAATGAAATTAATCCTGGCATGAGCTATATGAAGTGCTGGGAATTTTGAAACGAATTGGCGCAGAAGTTTCTAAATGAATTTGGGAGCAAACTAATGGTTTTAGCATCATCTTCGACAACACTCTCGCTGGAAGATTTTTTAAAGCTGCCTGAAACAAAACCTGCCAGCGAATACATTGAGGGTCGGATTTATCAAAAACCTATGCCACAGGGAAAACACAGCACACTTCAAGGACGATTTACAGGTGAGGTCAATCACCGTGGACTGCTTCATCGAACGGTTTATGCGTTTCCAGAACTGCGCTGCACCTTTGCTGGACGCTCCATCGTTCCAGATATTTCCGTCTTCACCTGGGAACGGATTCCACGCAATGAGAGCGGTGAAGTTGAGAATACATTTAGAACTTATCCTGACTGGGTGATTGAAATTCTTTCGCCCGACCAACGCATCACACGAGTGATTAACAACATCCTATTCTGCCTCAACAATGGCACTAGCTTGGGCTGGTTGGTTGATCCAGAGGAGAAAAATGTGATCATTTTTCAGCCGGGGCAGCAGCCAATTGGCAGAGAAGAACCGGACGATCGCCTGCTGATGCTGTCAATATTAGAGGATTGGCAATTAACGGTTGAAGGGCTGTTTAATTGGCTTAATTTACCGTAAATTTTCCCTTTCCCTGTTCTTTTCTCTTTGTCTTTCTCTATCATGCCGCTCAACTTCCAGAACGCTCGGAATCTGCTATACGAGTTTCGCCTGCGCAACCTATTTATCGATGAGTTGGGATGGTCGCAGCCGTCTAGTTCCCGTTCTGAACCGTTGGAGATTGAAGGGCAAATCTACACTCGCACTCGGATTGCAGAAATGTCAGGAGTGCCCGTGTTTGAGATTACAGCAACGGATGGCGATATTGCGACGGCAGACACGCGATTGGAGATTTACAAGGCGATTGCCCAGCAATTTGCTGAAAACTTGCTGATTTTTATCGACCAAAACCGAACACGATCGCTCTGGTATTGGGCAAAACGAGAAGGCGCAAAAATTTACCCGCGCACTGAAACCTATTTGAAGGAACAGCCTGCTGACTTGATTCTGAGCAAGATTGGTGGGCTGAGGATCGAGCTGAAGTAGATTTAGTCAGCAAACATGCCGTCGAGACGAGCCACAACTGGATTCGACGCAAAGAAATTCTTGATACAGCCCAGGTGATTTATGTCGCGAGATGCAGCAACTAGCTGAACTCGTTGTAGCCCTCTACCTCGATGAACGTCTCTGTCTGGTTCAGGAAGAAGCTAGCATAAGGGAACCCCAGATTATTTGTTCGATGGGGCTTTTTCAGGAACCAAGAGATAGAAATGGGGGAGGATAGGCAGTGGTAAAGGCGATTCAAGCCAAACTGGTTAAACTGTCTGATTTGAAGCATAAATTCGGACTAACGCTGGTTCGCGATCCCCTGTTTTTTCCAGAGTGGTCAGATGTATCGACAGACGTAAGTGAGTTAGAGAAATTTTGGCTCGATCGGGTGCAAGCTAATTTTTCATCATTGATGGAAAATCCACCCATTCTAGAAAATGGTGTCAAAATGCTGGTTCTTTCGCCCTTACTTGATCTAGCAGGTTTTTATCAACCTCCCTATCGGCTTGAAACAAAAACCAGTATGGAAATTGAGGCAGAAGACGAAGGCGAAATCATTCGAGGTCGAATTGATGCTCTGATACTGCGAGAAAAGTTTTGGTTAGTCGTGATTGAGTCCAAACAAAGTGATTTTGCAGTCACAAAAGCTGTGCCGCAGACATTAACCTATATGTTGGGCAGCCCCAATCCAGAACGGGCAACTTTTGGCATGATCACGAATGGTAATGATTTTCTTTTTTTGAAATTGATTCAACAACCGGCTCCACAATATGCCAATTCTCGCTTGTTTTCTCTCATTAATCCTGGGAATGAGCTATATGAAGTGCTGGGAATTTTGAAACGAATTGGCGCAGAAATTTCTAAGTAAAGGAGAAACGCGATGATTTCAGTACCGTCTTCTACGCTTTCACTAAAAGAATTTTTACTAACGGTTGAGGCAATGTTTGGTTGTCTCAGTTTATCGTGAACCAAAGAATATATGTCGCGAAATAACGAGAATCTCAGCAAGCTTCTGAGGACTGTTCACAGGCCCCAATACTGACCCAACTGGTTGAACCATCGGCCCAATGTTCTTTCTTCCAGATCGGGGCTTGGTGCTTCAAGGTATCAATGGCATACTTACAGGCGGCAAAGGCTTCCGAACGGTGGGGACAGCCAACCGCGACTAGGACGCTGATTTCGCCGATTTGTAATTTTCCGGTGCGGTGGTGAATCACCACATGCGTCACATCCGGCCAGGTTTGGCGAATCTCAGCCGCAATTTGTTGAAACACCGCGATTGCCATTGGCTCATAGGCTTGATACTCCAGGGCTACAACTGCTTTACCGTCCGTGTTGTCCCGCACCATGCCGCTCATCACCACCACTGCTCCATTGGCTGGATCATCGGCTCGCCGGTATGCTTCATCTAGCGAGAGGGGTGCAAAGGTAATCGCAAAATGATCGCCGCTGTGGAGTGGCGCTGGACGGATGATAGTAGACGATACAGCCGAGTCCATAAACCTAGCATTCCAGAACTTTTCTTTCTCTATTGTGCGGGATGGTCGGGAAAGCAAGGGTAGTTTTTGGCAATTCTGCCCTGATTCGATATCACTCTCGACAAATGGCTAGGTTAGATGGCTCGGTTATACTGGCAGCGGATCGCTGAGCCGTAAAGCGGCCGCATCGAATACTCGTTCGACCGAAACTCCCGTCATACATCTATGGTCGATCGGACAATCGCGCAACATACACGGCGCGCAATCTACGGGTTGACGGATGACGGTGGCGAATGGACCGAACGGCCGAGTAGTTAAGTCGTTTGTCGGCCCGAATATTACTATTGTCGGCGTTCCCGCAGCAGTAGCCACATGAGCCAAGCCCATATCGTTGGAAATGAAAAGATCGGCAACGGAAAGCATTGCAGCAACTTCGTCAAGTCCCGTTCGGCCAGTGAGATCTAGTGGGGCATATCTCGCACGATCAACTATGCTCGCAGAAATATCCACCTCACCTTTTGCACCAACCATAACGACATTTGTGCTCAGTTCCTTGTGCAGCCTATCTGAAAGTTCAGCGAATCGTTCGGCAGGCCAGCGTTTGGCTCGCGAATTCGTCGAACCGGGCCCGAGTAGTATTGTTTTTCGCGTAAGGTCGAGCCCAGTATCCGCTAGAGAGAGCCTTGCCGCCTGTTGACGTTCTTGGCTGATATCCAGTCGCCCATCGGGTTCTTCTGCCGAGACGGTGTTTGTTTCAAGGAGACGTTTTTCTGCTTCGCGAACAAGTTCTAGATAATAGAAGACCTCGTGCCTGCGGCCTTTCCATTCAGGAACCGGAATGGGATCGGTCAGCAAAAGCCCTCGAAGATCTTTATTGAAACCGATGCGGCGGGGAATTCGTGCAAGTCGTGTTACTAGGGCAGATTCAAAAGAGTTCGTAAACAGTATTGCCGCGTCAAATGCCTCGCGGCGCAGGGAATCCGCTTCATCAATGGTCGGTTTCAATCTGCGAGGTTTTTTGTCAAACGTAATTATCTCATCGACAAAATCGGCATCACGAAAGATAGCTTCGGCCCAGGGTCTTGTCCAAAGCGTCAGGTGGGCATCGGGAAACACGCGGTTCAATTCACGCAGGGCGGGAATTGTCATCACGGCATCGCCGATCCAATTTGTACCGCGTACAAGTATCTTCATGGTGGCTGGTCAACTGACTCTTGGTTGATATGATACGCGATGGGCCACAGCAATAGCTACGCTTCGCCAGGTATCAGGCATTGTCTATTCCGGAATGTTAGTTCGTTTGGTCCGTTCGATAATAATGGGTTTTCTTGAATTATCGGAGAAGCGGACTGTCATCTTCATTGTGACGATAAAAGACAAGACAAAAGGTTTGCTTGCCAGCGTGCAGATATTCTTGTTAAGTATTAAGTAAATGACCAATAAGGGTCGCAGATATCGAGATATATGGTAATAAAGGACGTGAGCGATGAACTCACGTCCTCCTGGTTAAAGTCTGACAGGAATAGTTTTGAGATCGTCACTTTGCGGCTTTTGGGGGTTTTATTTTGTTTGCCTTTGATCTTACGGGCGATTTCGCTTTCAGGGTCGCTGGTTTTGCAGACTTTGAAGTTACTTTCGCAGCAGTTTTCGCAGGCGGGTTCAACATCGCGGTCCAACGGTATTCCGGGATTTCGATCTCGCCTTCAAGCTTTTTGAGGATGAAGTCGGTCATATTCTCAACGATCCAGTTGTGGTTGTATTCGCCAACCGATGCGAGTTCTGCATCCGGTGCCGGGTTCATAAAGTCGATGGCATAGGGAATGCCGTCCTTTATCGCAAATTCGACCGTGTTCAGGTCGTATCCAAGTGCCTTACAGATCGTGATAACGTCTTGCTCAACTCGCTTATGTAGCTCAGGAGTCAGGTAGTTCTCGATGGTCACATACTGCATTCCGCTAAGATACGGCTTCGACGGGTCGTACGGCATAATGAGCACCTTCTCCTGTCCTACACAGTAACAGCGGACAAACTGATCGTATTCGATGCCTTCCTGCAGCGTCATACAGAGCGTGCCGGATTGATTGTATTCCGACCAGAGCTCTTCAAGCGAATTAATCTTTGAAACATTCTTCCAACCGCCACCGTCGTGGGGTTTAAGGAAAGCCGGAAAGCCTATATAATCGACAATACCTTCCCAGTCGATCGGAAACTCTAGATTACGGAGAGACTCGCTTGTGATGTCCTTGATATAAGCATGCTGTGGAAGGAGGACCGTCTTTGGGATCGCCACACCGATCTTTGCAGCAAGACTGTAATTGAAGAATTTGTCGTCCGCCGACCACCAGAACGGATTGTTTATTATGTAGGTTCCCTCAAGAGCCATCCGTTTCAGCATTGCTCGATAATAAGGAACTTCATGCGAGATTCTGTCGATGATGATATCGTATCTCTTCGGTTCATCCAGCCGGATCCCGCCGACCGTTACCATTTCGGCAACGACCTTGCCCTCGCCTTTCTCATTGATGCTTTTGATTATCGATTCGGGAAACGTTTGTTCACGCCCCACTAAAATTCCTACTCGTCTCATATATTTATGTTATTTCAAACCTCAGTAATTAAGAATAGTAAATGCGTTGTCGCCGAAACGGCCAAAAAGATCGATTGATTAGATTCTTAATTCTAGTTTATGAAGAAATCTCCGGCAAGCGGGACGTTGTAACATCCTTATTGAATGTTAAAGGTATTCTCGGTCGTGTATGGATTAAATTTTGTTGCCATATTATGATCATACATAGTAATCTTCTAAAAGCGGCTCAATTCGGCCGTCCCATTCTTAAATCTCTCTAAATTCTTGTTCTAGATCTGCGATGCAAAACATAATAGCGACTCCGCCTATCGGAAATGCGGTTCCGAACGGCTCTGTTTCTCTTTCGACAACTGCAGCGACATTGCCGCAAAATGTCCAATCGTTTCATGCGGTTCTGAAAATGATGCTTGATGTCGATCCACGCGTAAGCGATCTTATCTTTTCTCCCGGACGTCCGCCGCAAGTAGAACTATCGGGGGACCTAGAAGGAGTTCCGATTAGAGGACTGGAGCTGTTGAAACCGCCGCAGATCAAATTATTTGCGGAGATAATGCTTGCAGGGAATGGGCAAGCGTCAGAACAGTTTGAAAAGAAGGGGTCTGCCGACATTTCGTATGGGGTGCCGGGACTTTGCCGTTTTCGCGTGAATATCTTTAAGCAGCGAGGGTCACATGCGATAGTAATGCGTGTTATCCCTACGACACCACCTAACTGGCAAGACCTTGACCTTCCAAAAGCCGTAATGAATTCCGCGGAGTTAAAGAACGGCCTTGTGCTTGTTACAGGCCCGACCGGCTCAGGAAAATCAACAACGCTTGCGGCGATCATCGCCCTGATGAATCAAACAAAGAAGTATCACATCGTAACGATCGAAGATCCGATCGAGTTCATTCATGACCACAAATTGTGTACCATCCACCAACGTGAACTGCACTCAGACACGCCTGATTTTGCACTGGCCCTACGTGCAGCACTCCGTCAGGCCCCGAAAGTGATCCTAGTCGGTGAGATGCGGGACCGCGAGACGATCGAGGTCGCAATGGAAGCTGCGGAAACCGGCCACCTGGTACTTTCAACGCTTCACACGATCGATGCGGCAAAGACGATCGACCGTATAATCGGCGTTTCTTTATTATTTTAGTTTTGATAATTAAGGATTTCAAAATTTTTTCTAAGATTTAATGCAGATTTAATACCCGAACATATGGTTGAGATCAGAGAGGCCGAAAACGAACACGACGTAAAACTTGTGGCAGAGCTGTTTCGTGAATACGAACGATGGATTGATATGGACCTTTGTTTTCAGAGCTTTGAAGAAGAACTTGCTTCGCTCCCGGGTAAATATTCGCCGCCGGATGGAAGACTTTTCGTCGCATTTGTTAATGAAACACCGGTGGGTTGTATTGCACTGCGCAAGCTTGAAGAGGGCATCTGCGAGATGAAGCGGCTTTACCTTAATGAGAGCGCACGCGGACTAGGTATTGGCAGATCGCTGATCGAAAAACTGATAACGGTGGCACGAGAGATCGGCTATAAGAGAATGCGGCTTGACACATTTCCGCCAAAAATGGGAAAAGCAGTAAGCTTATATGAAGCGTACGGCTTTCGCCCGATCCCGTCTTACTACGATAATCCGCACGACGGCGTTCTTTATATGGAACTTGAGCTCGATCAGTCTGCGTCTGTATCTATTTCTTAACAAATGCCAAGATGCCGCCGATCATCCCCGTTATTCCGACGATCAACCTTACGAATATCATCACCCAGTCCAAGGTATACGTCTCGCTGGGCATTTGCGGTGGATTTATGATCGAATAAACGAACCATCCGAGCATAACGATCCCCAAGAAGAGCAGAATTGTTCCCTTCAAATAATTGTTCATAGGTCGTTAGCGGCTTAAACGCCTTTCCCAAAACTGCCGCCATATTCTGTCGGCGGCGGCGGAGTGTTATATGTTATAGGGCCGGGTGCTGCCGAAGGGAAGACCTGTCGATAAGCAAATGCGAAAGAGGCTGTAACAAGAGGCAACACGAATAACCAACCGATGCAAAGTGCCAAAACACCAGCAATTAGCATAAGCCAGACAAGGATCGCGAGTACGACAACGCCAAACACGTTCGACCATGCAGCTCTTGCACTTAGCTTAAGAGCATCGACCGGACCAATGTTGTGTTCCATTACCAGCGGTATCGCAAAAACGAATGAAATAGCCCAAACTAGCGAAAATATCGCATAAACAAAAATAAATATCAGATATGCGGCAAGAAATCCGCCAACAATAGCGACCTCCGTCGCCGATTCCTGGTAAAAGTTGCCGCCGCGTGTGCCTTGCTGCCCAAGCTGTATCAGCGTGCTGGTAACATTCGTAAATAGGTCAAATATCTGGTAGATGATTCCCGGCACGGATTGGACAAGCCCGACCGCAAGCGTAGCTCCGAATTTCTCGAAGCCTTTGAACATCATTCCGAAATCGACCGGTTCGCCGCGCATATCGCGGAGCATGACATAATAAACGCCGCCCATCACCGGCCCGACAAGAAAAAACGAAATGCAGAAAAGGCAGGAATAAATCACCGCCGCAAGCAACGCGATCCCAAGATACATTCCGTAGTTCGGCTTTACCAAGTTCCATCCGTTGCTGATGCAGCCCGTCGGATCGATAACGCCTTTGTAATATTGGATATTTGTCACGCTACAAAGAACTCCTGTTTTCAGGGGTTAGGATTCGGCCTTCAATTCAACATCTGACAGCGAATGGTTCGTGTTCATATCTCTTAGGACCATTTATGTCCCGAAGATAAATTATTTGGGCTGATCGGATCTCCAAGTAAGCACATAAGCAGGCGGGATATTGTTTACGATAAGCTGGCTGCGTTTTGAACGTCCGTAGCGGTCTCTCATAAACTCGCGGAGCTTTATAGCCGACGGGAAATAGTATCCGTGTGCATACTGGAAGGTCCGGAAGGTGCATCCGTGATCCATGAACATAGCGACCTGCTGTAGTATTTTTTCACCAACTTCATTCGGCAGTGAAACAAAAGGTAAACAGCAAATGATCGTTCCAACTTTCCCAAGGCCGGAGCGGCGATGTATTTCTACCGCCTCCTGCGCATTACCTCTAACGATCCGAAGATCTGGATAATGCCGCCGAAGATGCTTTACCAAGCCACCGTCAAGTTCTATTCCCAGGTACGAACGGTCGTCCGGAACTATTTGTTCAATAAACTTAGTTATTGCTCCCGTGCCGACGCCCAGTTCAAGAACGATTTTGTCCTCGGAGGGTTTTATACCCTCAAGCATCTTACGGGCAAGATCTGGGGAGCTAGGCGCAATTGAGCCCACCTTGGCCGGATTCTTCAGGAACGCATGTAGGAATTCTATACTTTCGTTCATCCGAGACTATGCTTCAAGAGAAGCGGCCTCCGCGGGGGTATCTGAACTGCTTTCGGGATTGCCGACAGCCATTTTATAATCACAATCCTCGTTTTTGCAATAAAGGAACGTCCCGTCCTTTTTGGTCGTTTTTTGCAGCAGGATCGGCGAGGAACACTTCGGGCAAGGCCCCGTAACCGGTCGATCCCAATATACCTCGTCGCATTTAGGATAGTTCGCACATCCGTAAAACACCTTTCCGCGTCGGCTCTTCTTTACCGCTATATCGCCGCCATCCTTAGGACACTTCACTCCCTCAACGACGTCTCGTTTAACGTAATCACACTTCGGATAGTTCGAACAACTTATGAATTCACCGAATCGTCCCTGCCTTCTGACAAGATTCGCCCCGTCTTTGGGACATATCTCATCAAGCGGAACCGGCGGGGCAGCGGGTTTTTGGTCGCCCTTCGCGATCTTCCTAATATTCCTGCACTCCGGATAGCCTGTACAGCCGTAGAACGAACCGAATCGCCCTTTCTTCAGAGCCATTTCCTTGCCGCAGAGCTCGCACGGCGGTATCTCTTCGACCTCTTCGTCTGTCGATGTCTCACCACCGGCTTCAGTTCGTTTGCTTCCGACCTCGCGCGTATTCTTGCATTCAGGATAATTCTCGCATGCAAGGAACTGCCCGAACCTTCCGAATTTTATTACCATTCCGGAGCCGCATTTTTCACATATCTCATCGGTCGGAATAGAGGTTTTCTTTTTGTTCTTTATTGATTCCGCCGCGACCTCAAGATCCTTTGAGAATTTGTCATAGAATCCTTTTAGGGCGTTTCGCCAATCAAGCTTTCCGTCTTCGATATCATCAAGGGCGAGTTCCATTCGCGCGGTGTATTCTGCATTGAATATGTCGTCGAAACTCTCTATCAGAAGATCATTTACCGTCGTACCAAGCGGTGTAGGATGAAAACGGCCCTCGATCTTCTCTACATACTCGCGCTCCTGGATCGTTGTCATTATCGCAGCATATGTTGATGGACGGCCGATGCCTTTTTCCTCAAGTGCCTTTACAAGCGAGGCCTCGGAATATCGCGGCGGCGGCTCCGTAAAATGCTGGTTTGGGGTAAGCGAGTTTAGCAGAAGTTCTTCGCCCGGCTTTACCATCGGAAGATTGCGTTCCTCGTCGTCTTCATCTTCGGTCTCCTGAACGCCGCGAGATTCCTGATAGACCTTCAAGAACCCATCAAATTTCTGAACAGAGCCCGAGGCACGAAACATAAACCGGCCGGCTTCTATCTCTTCACTCTGCAATGATTGCCATCGGAATGACTGTTCTGGTAGATTTTGCTCTAGCCACTCTTTTAATGGCAGGGCCTCTACTCCGGGCACCGTCAGCACCACCAGTGGAGCAGATTCATTCACCAAACTTTGGTTGAACTGGATAAAATCGTTCCAGTGATGCTTTCTCGCCAGTATATTCAGTTCGTTTATCGATAACGGTAAAACATCGTTCATGATTCTTCCTCAAGCCATGTAAAGAAGTCAGGTGTCAAGGCACGAAATAGGGGGAGCAGGCTGGAGCCGATGTAGGTTTCTAAAACCTCCAGGCAAGCTTTACGGGTGCTGCTGTTGCTCGGAGTTGCCGTAAAGAAATCAATCGCCAGCGTATCCAAAAAATTCACTAAGGTGTTCATGCCCGCTTCCCGTTCGGCTACACTGAGCGGGGGAATATCAACCTGCACCAGTTCCCATTCCTGATCGGGAGCGAAAGAATAGGCTTTTTGTAGTGCGTAGAGCATCAGGCGTCCGCTGGTTGCGCTGATCATCCACCAACGGTCTGGAGGAGCAACCTGCAGTGGGGTTTGGGGGTGTCGTAGGGCTGGTGCCGCAAATCCTGCATAGCCTGGATCCCCTAGTCGTTTTGTCGGTAGAGGCAGTGAGACAAAGTGTTCGATGGGAATCTCATATTGACGTAGGTAGTGGGTATGCAAACGACGCTGAATTTCTGAGTACGATAAAAAATCAGTGGCCATGCTGATGCTTCCTCTCGATGCCTGTGATATGAAAACAACTATTAAAATCCGCAATCTCACCGCTGTAGGCAGCCTGTAATGGTTCCGGCTATACAATTAGACAAATTAGACAAATTAGACAAATTAGACAAGGTTTGTCACGATACCCAAACCGCCACGATTTTCCCAAGACTGTTGCCAAGTGTTTACGTCAACAAAACGACCCGCTGCTCCACTGCCACTATCGTTGATGAAAAAACCGAGTAAATCTGCGGTCTGGGGATCTCTAGCTACACCAGTCACAGTGACAGCGTGATTGGCCTGACCGAATTCAAACGCCTCAGGTGCATTCCACAGCACACCTCCATTCACTCCGACAATGACCTTCTCTCCTGCCTCGATATAGCTGGCTAAGTCTTCGCAGTTGAGTAAAATCTTGGCCTCTGCCGGTACACCAAAATCGTTGAGAATACGGACCTGCTCCATTTGAGTCGTTCCTCCCTGCACATCAGGCGTTCCTTCGATAGTACACAATTGATTCCGCATGGCGTAACTGACCAGATCAGTTTCTGTTACTTGATATCCTAATTGCCGCAAAACATCTTCTACCGAAACCAGTCCACAGGTTCCTTGCATACCAAACGGATTATCTCCTTGTTGATGAAATCCCTCAGTGGCACTCCTGGGATCTCCGAAGACTACGGCCTCATGTCCATTTGGGAGGATTTCTAAGCAACCTTCTGCAGGTTTAACTTCTAGAGGTAAAAGAACTTCTCTACTCTCCCTTGGAAAGTTCCAGTCATTCATTGGCTTTTCTCGTAGGAAAGGGGTTAATGCTAAAAGACATCACCGATCCCTAATTCTTTCTCGACTTCATCAGCTTCACGCTGTCAATTGCAGAGGAAGCTGGACCGGACCAGACAAAAACGGATTAGATGACCACCGCAAAGGCGGCTGATTCGCTAGCTGGAAATGGGGAAAAGATTGGAGTAATTGCCTTAAAACAGCCTGGGTAGCTAGAGAACTTAACGCCGCTCCTAAGCAATAATGAACTCCCATCCCGAACGCTAGATGTGGGTTAGACTTGCGATCAAGATCAAATTCTGCTGCTCTCTCAAAGATACTCTCGTCGCGGTTGGCCGAACCAATCCAGACAATCACTTCTTGACCTGCGTGCAGGATAGCCCGATCGATCTCAACATTACAGGTTGGAACCCGCGAAACCCCTTGAACTGGAGAGGTATATCGCAGTACTTCCTCCAAGAATGGCTTGAGCAGTCCTAAATCGCAGCTCAACTTGTCTCGCACTTCCTCATGCTGCAAAAGACAAAGAACGGAATTGGCAACGAGTTGAGCTGTTGTGTCTTGAGACGCTACTAAAATCAAGACGACGAACTCGATAATTTCTTGCTCATTGAGCGGCGCTGAATCGAGGCGGGTTTGAATGATGGCACTTAAAACATCGTCTCCAGGCTGGTGGAATTTTTCGTCGATTTTTGATCGCAGGTAAATATCGAAATCGGCTGACCAAAGCTCGGAGAACAGACTCGTGTACTGCTGCCTAGTCCGGGAGTGGGTTTTTCTCAGACTCCACCATTGCCTAATTTGTGGCCATTCCGCTTCTGGGAAACCCAGCAACATCAGAGCACAAGTGAGCGCTAGTGGAGAAGCAACATGCTCTACAATGTCACAGTAATCGCGATCAGCGGATTGTTCAAAGCATTTCTGAACAAACGTATCAATAAAACCAGTAAAACGGGCAAGGAATGATGGCGTAAAAAAGGGCTGAACACGTCCACGCAGAGCTGTATGAATCGGAGGATCTTTATGTAAAATGCTGAGATGCAGATCCTTATGCAAAAAGCGAGGAAACCGCACGCGGGAAAGATCCGAAGAAAAATGAGCGGTGTCTGTGAGAATTCTGCGTGCAGTTGCATAGTCGTAGACGGCCCAGACATCCAAGCGCTGATCATAAACCCGTGGGCTAACACGCCGCATGAATGCATAGAAAGCAGATAGCTGCTGTTGGTGCTTGACGGGCGGGAAAGCACTGGGTTTGAATTTATTAGACTGTAATTTTTCCATTGTGGTCAATTTCACGTTCGTGCTCACCTCCTGGGCTGTGCAATTTCGAAATGCTTCATTGCTTACAGCGTTTTTCACTCATGTGAGGTACAGGGGGTGTGGGGGCGAAGCCCCCACGCAGGGGCACTGCCCCTGCACCCCGTTTTTCGTACTTCACTAGCCTGAAAAAGGGTGTAGATTGACTAGATAGATGCTCAAGATAGCTTTTGAGCTACACGAGAATTAAACCAGAAATACGCCTTAGCTATGCCACAAATCATCTAACTCCGCATAGTCGGGTAAGGTAGGATCGATGGGTTTACCATCGCGGAGCACAATCCGGTCATGCTGAGAACGGGCTAGCAGTTCACTCCAGTAGCGGGACTTGAACAGAATTAAGTCGGCAGGTAGTCCGATCCCAATTCGTCCACAGCTCGGGAGCTGCATCAGGTTTGCTGGAATCGTCGTCACGCTCTGACACCAATTGCTGTAGGGCGCGTCGAGTTGGGCGATTCGCACGGCTTGGGTAAACACCTCCCAACCATCGTGGTCGCCATAGGCATAGAACGGATCCCGGCAGTTATCGCTAGCAAAGGCGACCGGAATTCCGAATTGCTTTAGCTCATGAACTAACGTCACACCTCGCCAGCGAGGAGTTTGGGTTTTGAATTGCGCGAGGTGTGCCAACTGTTCACCCGATAAAGCTTGCATAAACTGCTGCGAGACCATCTGATTTCGGTCTTGCAGATACAAATTGCACATCGGCAACAGAAGGTAAAACGTTCAGCAAACCCCTCTTCACACGAGCTGCAATACTTCAATATCTTTCCCATTCTTTTCAGACCCTCACGAGTATCCGCCGTTCGAGCGGCCAATTTCCCAATACTATATACTATAATGCCGGGCCGCAGATGTTAAGCCTTTTCATTGCGATCAGACGGCGACGCAAACTCCCCCTCGCACGTTCATTTCTCATAGATGCACCCAAAATCCCGTACGATGCCCGTCTTGAAGAAGTAATTTTGGCATAAAACATCCTTTGTAATATCGGGCGCGGCTGAGATCTAGTAATGAATACCTTCGACAACGCCCTTCTAGAAAAACGCAACTAAAACCTGTAACATTCTTAGTTGAATCGAATATTTGCAATGAAAAGATCAATGAATGTCTCACGAATCTGCGTGGTAACGGCACTGGTTGCGGTTTTTATAGGAAATGCAGTGTCGCAGACAAGGGCTCCCAGAATAGAAACATTATTGAACGGGCTAAAGGTCTTCATCTTACAAGATCCGCAAGCCGAGCTTGTTACCGCCAAGCTTCGTGTTAATGCGGGTGCTGCATTTGACCAGCAGGGCAAAGAGGGCACGATGAAAATGCTTGCGGAATCGATCTTTTTGACAGACGAAGCCCGGCGGTATTTTGTTGATGACCTGGACGGCTCGTTCGCCGTAGAGACAAATTACGATTTTATTCAGCTTAGCGTTTCCGGGCGTAGGGCGGCGATGATAGATCTGCTCGAAACGCTTGCCAATGCGGTAACCGAGCCGCAGATAGACAAGGATACAACGGAAGCGGTTCGCTCCCGTGTTAAAAAGGAGCTAGCCGCAAAGATGGCAGATCCCGTTTACATAGCTGATAGTGCGACAGCCGAACGATTATTCGGCACGTTCCCTTATGGCCGTCCGATCCTCGGCACAAATGAATCACTTACAAAGATTGACTTCGCCGACCTTAGATTTGCCAAAAGCAGATTCTTCGGCGCGGACAATGCAGTTTTGACGATCCGGGGAAACATTGATGCGGCCGAAGCATACCGTGCTGTTCGGCGTTTCTTTGGAGCGTGGTTGAAATCTGACCGCCGAGTCCCCGCTACCTTTCGTCAGCCGGATAGCCCAGATACGAGTTTGTTAGTTAAGAACATTTCCTCGGATTCGGGAGCTGAGGTTCGTCATGCCGTCCGCGGCACGTCGCGTTCTGCTCAAGACTTCGCCGCGATGGATATCCTTGCCAAGGTGTTGGATTCTCGTTTGAAAGCACACGTGGCTAAGGTCGCGAACGCATCAGGCTCCGTCCGAAATGAAGCTCATCTGCTTCCCGGACAAATGGTATTCGTGGTCTCAGGTATCGGAACGGATGCAAAAGTAAAACTATATCCGGGAGGCAACAGCGTGGATGGCACCGCCCTAATTGCCACGCTTCTTTCATCACCAATTTCCGCAGATGAATTGCTTACGGCGAAGAATAAGGTGCTAGCCGCTTTTGATTCCGGAAGCCCTGATGAGCTTTGGCTAGATACTGAAACATATAAGCTCCCGGCTCCGAGTATGCAGCGGGATCGCATCGCATCGGCCGATCTTGCAGCCGTTCAAAAACTTGCGGATTCCATAAAACAACGACCAGCCGTAAGCCTTTGGATGGTAAAGGGGATCGGATCGAATTGAACGCACTTTCGGAACAAAGGAAGATAAAGAGCGAAGAAGAGCATTCGCATGCAGTCCGCGCGATGTTTTCGGGCATTGCTTGGCGTTATGACCTGCTGAATCATTTACTTTCTGCGAATATCGACAAGCGTTGGCGGCGAAAGGTAAGGGAAATTCTTACAGTAACGCTTTCCAAAGAGAATGCTAAAGTGCTTGACGTCGCGTGCGGGACGGGCGATCTTTCTATTGAATTAAGTTCTGGTGCAAGAGCCGCAGTCATTGGAACGGATTTCTGCCGCCCGATGCTCTCAGTGGCACAAACCAAGAACGCCAAGATCCCATGGATAGAGGCCGATGCATTGAGACTATCATTCCCCGACGAAACGTTTGACGCAGTAACTATTGCATTCGGACTTAGAAATCTGGCGAGTGTTGAAAGCGGATTGAACGAATTTCATCGGATACTAAAAACCGGCGGGCAGTTGGTCATTTTGGAGTTTTCCGCTCCAGTCGTTCCGGGATTTCGGAAGTTGTTCGATCTTTATTTTTCCCACGTACTTCCCAGAATAGGCGGCCTTATTAGCGGCGAACGCGATGCATACGAGTATTTGCCGGATTCCGTATCTAAGTTTCCGGACCAAAAAGCCCTCGTCGAGCTGATGACAGAGTCCGGTTTCCAGAACGTTACTTTTAAGAATCTAACCGGCGGTATAGCAGCCATCCACACAGGCCAGAAAGAACCGTAAGAGGTTTTACCTAATCAAGTTGCCGTTGCCAACGAAAAATAACAAAATAAACCCGTTAGGATGAAGCATACTTTTCTAAATATTGCTCGTCAGCTCGGATTGATGCTTCTTGTCATTTGGACCGTAGTATCACTAGTAACCTTACTGATCGAACTGGTCCCTGGCACACCTGCGACTGCTATCCTTGGCGAAACGGCAACGCAAGAGCAAATAGACAGTTTCAACCAAAAACACGGGCTGGATAAGCCTGCATTTTTCTTCTCTTTCAACTTTGAGGACGGCTTTGCCTGGAATGGTGCGGATAACCGTTACCTGGATTATTTCAGGGGACTTTTTGTCGGCGATCTAGGCAGGTCGTTTCGTACGGATCGCCCTGTCCTCAATATGATAACGGAACGCTATCCAGCTACAATAAAACTGGCAATAGCTTCAATGCTTGTTGCAATAGGCATAGCCATTCCGTTAGGGGTTCTGGCCGGTACTCACAAAGGAGGGATAATTGATAACCTGGCTTCCTTCATCGCTTTGCTGGGCATATCGTTGCCAACTTTTGTGATTGGGCCGTTTTTGGTCTATATATTTGCGGTCAAGCTGCGGTGGTTCTCACCGACAGGCTCTCTCTATCCTGAAGATATCGTATTGCCCGCAGTAACCCTCGGAGCCGCACTTTCAGCGATACTTACCAGAATGGTGCGCTCAAGTGTGATCGAGGAGCTCGGGGAAGATTATGTGCGAACCGCGAGGGCGAAGGGCCTTAGCGAAAGGGTTGTTGTGTACAAGCACGTCCTCAAGAACGGCCTTATTCCGGTAGTAACGATTCTTGGCCTTCAGCTTGGCGTTTTGCTTGCGGGTTCGATCATCACTGAGAAAATATTTAGTTGGCAGGGACTAGGACTGCTGCTGCTGGAGGATGGAATCGCCAAGCGCGACTATCGGCTAGTGCAGGGGGGTGTTCTTGTGATCAGCGTAACTTATATTCTTGCGAATGCCTTGACCGATCTTGTTTATCGCTGGCTTGATCCAAGGATCAGGCTCACTTGAGTAGCTTGAAGATTGATTCTAATAGAAGCGCAAATAATCGATACTAGTGAATAGGCTGACGTACATCGGGATCGGGATCGCCGCCATGGTCATTTTCGTGGCAGAGAGGGCAAGATGCGGGCAAATAAACAGGCTTGCTGTTGCCAGGGTGCGAATAAGGGCAGCGATCGGTAGCCCACAGTCAGCAACACTCGCTGATTCACCAGTCGGTCTGTACTCAGCAACGCTGCAACGCTGTCAAAATACTCGATGCTTGGTTTAATCGCTGAATCTGTAGCAGCATTCACTGTCGGACGCTCGTAGCGCAAGTAGGGAATTTGATAGCGCTCAGAAACAGAAATGGCAAGCTGGGAAATGTCTACTGCAAAGGGATGGGACGCATCCAGGATCCGGTCAATCTGGTATTGCTGCAAGAAGATGGGAATCTGCTCGATCGAAAGCTTACCTACCCAGATGGGCATGGATGCTGGATAGAGCGAACGGGCCGATTCACTGACAACCGTTACCACACAGGGCAGATGCAATGCCATCATTGCTTTAGCTAATTCTGCGCTTTCTTGCGTGCCGCCAATCAACCAAGTCGTCATGTGATTATCTCAAGCGGCGATCAAAATTACATTCATAATCTATCATTCCTATACCATCTGCTGCTCTCGCTTCATCCAAGCTGATTCATGCCTTTAATGAAACAGCAACGCAATGCGGCAGGTATTGCAAACAGTACAGTATTGCAAACAGTACAATAGAGCAAGCTGCTCTCATCCACTGCTTCAGGCTAAATCTCATGCAAATCCTGATCACACCCACACAACTTGATCTCCCTGCGGGCACTATCATTCGGGTTCCGGCAACTTGGCAAGAGTATCAGACGCTCGCTGACCAGCGTGGGGATGGATCAATTCCTCGCATGAAATACTGTAATGGAGAGTTATTTCTGATGGTGCCGTTACCGGAGCATGGCAAAGATGCTAGTTTGATTGCTGACCTAACCAAAGTTTTGTTAGATGCTCAAGGGCTGGAGTATGACTCTTTCACACCGATTACTATGACACTGCCAGAATCAGGCGGCATTGAACCGGACTACTGTTTTTACATTCAAAGTTTGGATCAAGTCAGAGGCAAAAAACGAATCGATTGGCAGGTTGATCCACCTCCTGATTTGGTTTTAGAAATTGACGTTACCAACTACAGCAACGTGAATGATTACTTACCTTATCAAGTGCCGGAGGTGTGGATGTTTAAGGGCAACAGTCTCAACATTTATATACTCGACGGTAACGCCTATCGCCTCACACAAGCCAGCCGCTATTTCCCAACCCTTCAGCTTCAGACTATCGTGGATCAATACCGGCGGGTTGCTTACGAGCAAAGCAGCAGTCAGGCAATACGACAATTGAGACAACGGTTTCCTAGTTGAGGGAAATGTAACTGATCTGATTTATAGCACGCGATGGCTATTGGGAGTTCGCTATATGCTTTGGCAAACACATTGCGATCCTGCATGAACCGATCTAAAACTGCTAATCTACATTGCCACACCTTCCAATTCTTCATCTGCTATCTCGTACAATTGCCGTAATCGCTCTAGTTTTTCTTGATCCGGATGCCAAAATCCGCGTCCATGAGCTTCTAACATTCTGCCAACAATATTCCGAAATGCTTCTGGATTAGCTTTACGCAGTTTCTCGGCCATCGCCGGATCGAGAGCATAGGTATCTGCGGCTTGGTCGTAGACCCAGTTATCTTTAAAGTCTGTTGTACCAGCCCAGCCAATCATCGCCGTCATTCGCTGCGAGATCTCATAAGCTCCTCCCGCTCCCTGAGCTACCATTGCTTCAGCCCATTTGGGATTGAGTAGTTTAGTGCGGTATTCCATCCGCAGCAGGTCTTCGAGTTTGCGGGGAGTGGTGTCGTTGGAAAAACTTTCGACAAAGCTAGCCGTCACCTTTTTGCCGCGCTGCATCTCTGCCGCTTTTTTTAGACCGCCGGTATTGGCGTAGTATTCCTGAATGTCGGTCAGGCCATATTCTACCGAATCAATTTGCTGCACGATGCGTTCGGTAGTTTTGAGCAAAGTATTTAAAACCTCTGGACGCGCCTGCCCTTTGTCCTTTCTGCCATAGCTAAAGGTATTGCGGCCCTGCCAGGTTTGGCCCAGTTCATCACCTGATTCCCAGTTAGCATCCACAACTCGATCGTTCACTAGCGAGCCAAAGTCGCCTGCCGGATTAGAGAACAGACGAGCTGAGGCATTCTCAACTCCCTGAGCCTGAAGCGTCAACGCATGTTTGCGAATAAAGTTCAGATCCTCTGCTTCATCGGCGGTTGCGGCCCGTTGGAATAAATCATCTAATAACTCAATAATATTACCAAAACTATCCCTGAAGATTCCCGATAGATTCGCAATCACATCAATCCGTGGATGATCGATCTCGGTCAAGGGCTTTAGCTCATAGCGCACAATTCGCCCTGTCCCTTCTTTCACGGGTTCTGCACCAACTAATTCTAGCAGGATGCCCAGGGATTCACCTTTGGTTTTAATCGCATCTAGCCCCCATAACATCACGGCGACCGTTTCTGGAAAGGTGCCCTGCTCTCGCAAATGCTGGTCGATAATTTTACGGGCGATCTCGCGCCCCCGTTCATAGGCTGCCGCAGAAGGCATTCGGTAGGGGTCCAAAGCATGAATATTACGTCCGGTTGGCAAAACGCCTGGACCGTCGCGCAGCAGATCGCCTCCTGGTGCAGGCGGAATATACTCGCCGTTTAAACCACGCAGCAAATTGGTTAGTTCATCGGTAGTTTGCTGGAGCAAGGTACGAATTAGAATAGCCTCATTGATGCGATCTGATAGTTCTGGATCAATCTGTCGGCTCGGTTCGGTGGGCAACGCCTGAGCATGATAGTGAGCTAATGCGGTAGGCAAATCAGCTCCGTTGACGATATCGGTAATCACCGTTTCGGGTAGCGTATCACCCAAATAAGCCTGCAAATACTGCCGCAGAGATTCGCTATCAGGCGGTTCGCCCAAAACATGCAGTCCGGCAGAGAAGAGGCGATTTTCTAAGACCTGCAAGTAGTCGTAGAGCTGCACTAGATAATTTTGAAACGCCTGGTTACTGAAAAGCCGTGCATTTTCGGGGGTGAATTCAATGCCCAATCGTTTGGCTTCAGCAAAGGGGCAGTCTGCTTCCAGGCCAGTATCGAGGATTTTTTTGCAAATCGCTTCTTTCAGCAGGTAATTCTTTTCTGGATCTTCGCGATATTCGCTGATTAATTCCCGCAAGGCCACCAGCTCTTTGTACAGCCCAGCTCGACCATAGGGCGGCACATTATAGGAAATCAGCGTACCATAGCCACGCCGCTTGGCCAGGATGGATTCGGATGGGTTGTTGGCGGCATAGAGATATAAATTCGGCACGTTGCCCAGCAAAATATCTGACCAGGAATAGCCCGTATTGCCCAGCGGAGAACCGGGCAGCCATTCCACCGTACCATGCATACCGAAGTGAATCACCGCATCGGCTCCAAATTCGTTTTGCAGCCATTTATAGAAGGCGGCGTACTGAGGATGGGGCGTTAAATCACGCTCAAACATCAACCGCATCGGATCGCCGGCTAATCCCAACGGTGGCTGTACCCCGATGCCATCGGCGAGGAATACGAACCGGTGAGCCTTTGTCGCGCAGATAGTGCTGAATTTCGCCGCGAATGTAGGGAATGGCAAACGAACTAAAGGCGTGGCCCTTGGCAATATCAAACCGTTCAATCGCCCGAATTAACCCCATGCAGCCTACTTGCAGCAAATCCTCGTAGCTTTCAGTACATTGGTTGACCCAATGGTGAGCTTCTTTTCGTACCAAGCCGAGATTGAGCTGCACTAGTCGATTGCGAAGCTCTGCCGAAGGAAATTGATAATATTCCCGCAACAGTTCCAGGCTTTCGCTTTTGAGTTCATTAGCGGCTGAAGTGTGCATGACGAAATTCGGGTAGATGAAGCAAGATAGAATGGCTCACTAAGATTGCGTAGCATTTCAAACGGTGCTGCATCGGTTAGACTGCTTAAATCGAATTTGGGCAGCCCGTCAGTAGGCTAGTGGATAAAAAACAAACTGCGGCTTTTATGCCTCATATTCGACTGACCTGCGTTCGACTTGGCAAGTCAAAGCTAGCAACTTGTGAGACTAACGCAATAAAGCAAAGAGTTCAGGATTTGTATTGCCAACGTATTCCGTCTGCCGAAGTATCAACAACTGCATATTCACTGAATCCCAGATTAGGGCTTCCAAGATTTCTGAGGTAAAGCACGGACTAAAAATTTACCAATATTTCACATCATGTTTGGAAAATATTATATGGAGGTAGAAATTTAGCTAATTAGCAATCAAAATTGACAATTAAAAATTGCCAACTTTAAATTGGGGCAAAACAAAAAAGAGGGATATGTGATCCCTCTATTAATGATGATCCGAGTAATTTCAGAGCAAACATGCTAAAAGATTCCAGTTTTACTGATAATCCCTCAACAGGTTTGGGTTAGGAAGGCTCGACCCGGCCATAGAACAAGCCCCGAATCTTCACGTCAACCGGCGCTTTACTTCCCATGTCGGTATCCGAGGGTTGAATGCTTTCAAATGTACCTGCAACCTCACCCGTGGCGCTATTGACTTTAGCAACCTGTAACGAAATCCGCCCTGTACCTGTATCAAATCGCTTCAGGTTTTCCTTCAGGATTTCCTCGCTATCGGCACGCGACGGTAGAGCAACCGCATTATCATAGCCAGCAGTCAAACCACGACCCTTCGGATCTAAGAAGTTGGAAGTGCGGTAGGAAGGCACTCTGAATTCACCCTCAAAGTCAGTAGAGGTGTTAATGCCTTCAAAGCCCGGTTGGGTTTTAGCAACTAGGTCTTTAACAGTAAATAGGAAAGGTACCAGTTCACCATTGGGCAGCTTCACGGTGATTGGCTGGAAGTCGAACCCTTCTTCTTCAATAAAGGTCATGCTACCATCCGCATTAAACTCCAATCTACCTTTCACCTGATCCAGCGAAGACGTTTTGCGAGTCATAGGCTTCCCAGCAATGAACTCAGCCTCTCGCCGTTTATTGGTCGATTCTTCCTTCACAAAGTAATTGGTTGGCTCCAAACATAGCTCTTTCAGAACATAGGTTTCGCCTCGTTCTAGAGGAATGGAGCCCCGTCGAGTGTCCTCCAATTGAGGGCAAGTGTTAGCTAAGCCTGTTCCCCGCACTTGCTCATAGGTGAGTGCAGTGGTTGCATTTGCTGGGCCTTCACTGCAAGCGGTCAGCAGACCAAAACAAAGAGCTAGAAAGGCAACAATTAAAGCGCGATACCTCATGGTCAACCTCTAGTATCTAATGTAAAAACCCTACCAGTGTCATGTTATAAAGTGTCGATCTGGCAAGCTGGAAAACTAGCGTCCCGACAGGCCAGTGGGTCATGCTGCAAGCTTTAGGCCAGCCTTGACGACTAAACTCAGCTACCACAATAGTGAGCCAGGTATTTGCTTAGGTGCATTAACCTAGTGAATCTTCAGCCTTCCCGCATCGAACTCGATTAAGCCCTAAGTCAACCTTGCTCCAGTAAACCTTGCTCGAATGTCAGCGCGGCATGGCTCAATGATGACTCCATACTGAATTCTACAAGACCTTGTTGCTCTTTTATCTCGATTCGCCAATTCCATATCCCAGATGACAGTTGACTTGGACGTTACGCTAAAGAATGAGCAATGAACGATCACTTGTGAGGAGCGCAATAGACAGCATGGATGAATCGGTAGGACTAGACTCGAAAAAATTTAAGGCAGACTTGGAAGCAATTGCTAGTTTGGTTCAAATGGTTGCTCAGCAGCATCAGGGGCAAAGTACAGAGCTGCTAGCAATTCTGCGATTGTTGGAACAACTGCATCAGGAAATTCGGGACAGTCTTTTTCAGGAGTCATTACCTGATAATCGGCAAGCGCTTTACGCTCTGTTGCGCGATATTGAGACAAGTGGAGGATGGCCTTATATTCATCGAATGAAGCTGCAAGCATTTCTCTCTTATTTGTCTGACCAGTCTGCTGTTGAATCACCTGCTGTTGAATCAGATTGATGAGGCATCACCGCAATCATGATGTTCATCCGCAAAACACAAACCAGCATCAGGATCGGATATCCCACCAAACCTAAACCCGGAAATCGCTAAAATTGAAGAACTTAAGGGAAATACAGAGAGAAGACTGCATGATTCCTACCGTTATTGAACAATCGGGACGTGGCGAAAGAGCGTTCGACATCTATTCCCGCTTACTGCGCGAACGCATCATCTTTTTATCAGAAGCGGTTGATTTTGATATGGCCAACCGGATTGTGGCGCAGATGCTGTTTTTGGAAGCTGAGGATCCAGAAAAGGATATTTACCTCTACATCAATTCACCCGGTGGCGTGATTACGGCAGGGTTGGGCATTTACGATACGATGAATCACATTCGTCCCGATGTTTGCACCGTCTGCTATGGATTGGCAGCAAGTATGGGAGCCTTTTTGCTCAGTGCGGGTGCCAAGGGCAAACGAATGAGCCTGCCCCATTCTCGCATCATGATTCACCAGCCGTCAGGTGGAGCACAGGGTCAAGCAGCCGATATCGAAATTCAAGCGCGGGAGATTCTCTATCTCAAGCGGCAGCTGAATGAAAGTTTAGCCAAACACACAGGTCAGCCCTTAGAGCGCATCGAGCGTGATACGGACCGTGACTTTTTCATGTCGGCTCAAGAAGCGATGGAGTACGGTTTGATCGATCAGGTAATCGACCGCAGCTCGGTTGGCAGCCGCCCCGAGATGGCTGCTGCCAAGTAGTTGGCAACTAGCTGGTCGCAAATGGTTCTAGATATGTGGGGGGCAGCATGAGCGGCCCCTTTTTGTCTTTTGCTGTTATTTCTGAGAATCGAGTGTGTTAGAACAAAACCTGCTAGAAGGGAGTCTGCAACGGTGACGGTTGTCCCTCCAAGTAGTGGAGAAAATCGAGCAGTTCGGCATCATCTAGTTCTTGGCGTGACCGTTTGCCATAGGTGCGTTTGAGGTATTCCCGACCTTGCTCCGTGCTCCAACCCAACCGTTTCATTTCAATTCCGATTTTCATGATTTCTTCAGAACGGTCTGAGGTATTCTGCGGCGGTGGCACCATGGACTCATCTGCTTGCAAATATTCAGGCTTTTTCTTGTCGGTTTTGGGTTTGCGAAATCGTTTTCTGACGGTTGGATAGCGAATGCGACGAGAATGGGGTTGTCCCGGAGTCCAACCTGGTGACTGTCCACGGGGTTTGGGTGCAGGGGCAGGTGTTCCAATCACCACTAAAACTTGTGCAAAAGCATTGGCTGTCCGACCTGGCGAGAGATTGGGTAAGGATTTCTGCATCGCCTTGTCCTCATGTCACAGGGTTCGCTCCACTCATGGGGGGTGCTGGGTGTTCATAGGTGCGTTCTCGTAGGGTTTCCGCTTGCAACCTGGCCTCTGCCGGGTGGTCTCCGGCTCACACGATCCGCTCGTCCTACGGGGCATCTGCTCCAGGTACAATCCCATCAATTCCCCTCGTGGCGGCTTGCTATCTTGCAGGGATTCATACAAACTCGACCACTGCTGTCGAAACACGGGGGATAAAGAGAGTTCAGCAACCGAGTCAACACTTCGGCTAACCAACACCGCATCCATCAGGTCAAACAGGGACTCTTTGCCATTACCCATCAGGCCTACAGCCTGATGTCGAAAGGTTCGAAGCTGGTCAAAATGACTCATAGTCAAGTGATTTGATACGTCCTTGACTATTAAGCGACCAGGTAAGCGACCAGGTAAGCGACCAGGTCGTTCGGTCTGGCCGCTTTTCTTAGCCTTTTAGTCTAAACGTCAGTTATTACCTATGACAAATAGTGTGTCACTGTACTACTGGTGTCTATTAGTTAACTGATGACATCAAAGGACAGATGGAGAGTAGGAGATTCGAACTCCTGGCCTTCGCGGTGCGATCGCGACGCGCTACCAACTGCGCTAACTCCCCGTAGCGTCAACTATTCTAGCACTGAGTTAGTCGAGCTAGAGCATCATAAATCAGGCCAGTGGTCACGGCAGGTAGCTCTAGCTGAGGCGTCAGTCCCACATCATCGAGCAGGGTAAAGATTTGAATTGCCCGTGGGTTGAGATCAGCCAACTGTTGACCGAGTTCGGCAGAGGTAAATTGCGCTTGTTTGCCCCACAGCACAGCAGTTGGAACTGTCAGTTGGGGAATGTAGGCTGCTAGATCAAAACAAAGGTCACCCCGGACAAAGGAGATAGCGCTGTAGTCAGCACCGGGCTGTTGGGCTGAGGCGAGGTAGGCATCCACCATTTCTTGCGAAACTCGATTGGCGCGAGCAAACTGTTTGGTTTCCAGAAAATTGCGGATCCCCAATCGCGTGGCGATCATCGTATCGTAGATCAGCCGATCGAGTACGGGTAGACTGACTAGTTGGGAGAAGAAATTGCGGTAAGGCCGACCGAAATCAGCCAATCCGGCTGGGGCTACCAGAAACATGGCCTTGACCAATTCTGGACGAGCAACGGCAATCCGCACCATCAGAGCAGCGGTGAGCGAAGAAGCCACCACCATTGTTGCCGTACCGCACACTTTCTCGATAAATTCAACGATTGTAGTGACATAATCCTGAATTTGGTAACTACGGGCCAAATGCTGCGAACGCCCCCAGCCGATCAGGTCTGGTGCCAGCACCTGATATTCTGGCACAAAGGCTGGATAGACGTGAGACCATTCATAGGCCGAAGAGCCACCGCCAAAACCATGAAGAAATACCAGCGTTGGCCGATGATCCGATAAATCTGGACCAGGTGAGGGCAGGGGGGCTGCTTCGCCATTGGTTACTTTCGCACTGGCTGCTTTCGCAGTGTAATAGACCAACGTACCAAGGCTGGTTGAGATCGAAGATTGACAGAAGCCTGCTGGCTGGAGCATACGAAACGAGCGGGGGTTGATATATGAAGATACTGACGGCAGCATGATCTGAGCGCTAGCACTACAGCCTGAAAAACAGCCTGTATAAAAACCTGGCTTGATACTACTGCACAGTTTATGGTTGTGGCCCAGGGTTTACCGAATTGTGTCGCGGTTTGAAGCCATGAGTGGGAAGTAATCACTCTGGGCTAATCACACTATAATCTCACTCCAGAATCTCACTCCAGCTGAATCATGCCTTGGCGAAGGCATCGCCTGAGGTGGGTGGTGTTTAACATTACGATAAGAACTATAAGATTGCGGATACGCCATGATACAGCCAAAGCAGTGAAGCGGATCAATTTTGATAGCTATGAATTGACTGATCTATAGCTAGAACATAGACACACTAGAGCTTATCCTGATGTGTTTCCAAGCGATAGTTTGTTAACCTATCTGCAATCTATCGGCAACCGCGAGTTAAAAACTGTATTATTTTTGCACTCATGCTTGCAAAGATGATGATAATGGCTACATGGGCGCATTTCAAATCTCTGCATAAATACGAAAGCCTAATTGATCTTTGCATTGCTTGCAAGATTGGGTATAAACTGCAGCTTTGCGCCAGCAGATCTGCAAACCAGGTTGGGCTGTTGTGGTGTAGCTTTCCACCAACGATGGGGAAGTTGTCTTTGAGATAGGCAGAGTAGCTGAGTGGCTGGCTAGTACGATAGCTGAGCAATAGAGCAGCAAACCAGTAACCCAAACGGGTACCCTAAACCGGCAACAAAGTAAACCAATTTACCCTTCTCCTGGCTATGGAATGAATGCGCAATTAGTGCGCTTCTACCAGGGTTTCATTTTTTGAGCCACCCATCGATTGCTGCATTCAGTGAGCCGCGAAGTTTTCGCATGAGAAGCTGATAAAAATACTGACCTGCGGTCAGAAAAATCAGTTGAGCCAGTTCTGTCCTAGAGCTAGATTGGGCGAATCAGGGGCTTAACCTCTCTTTACATTTTTCCATAAATCCTCTCTGATCTTAAGGTTCGACTCATGTTGTTGACTCGGTCGTCCTCCGTGCGCAGATGCGCACACTGCGGGGCACCTACAGAGTTTCGCTGAGAGCCAATTTATGGTCTACGTGTTCCCTTTGCTGACCCATGACATGAACTTGGGGGTTGTATGTCAAATTCCATCAGGGTTTCCGCTCACAATCCAGCCATTGAGCTAGCGGAGCCACCGTCCGCCGTCCGCGAATGCACACGATGCCAAGCAGCTACATTCAACCAGTTTTCTCGACTGGATCTCAACACAGAGAGCGGTGACCTCACGGTTGCCTCGATCTGTGTCCGGTTGGATCTAGAAGATCTGACCTGTTTCTCCGTTGTTGAGCGGCAGTATGAATCGTGGGGAGTGTTGTTTCAAAATGCGATTGCGATTCGTCCATCCAATCCGGCCTTCTCGCCCCAGGCGGGCTTGATGCTGCTGTTGGGTGCGCCGGAAAGCGGGTGCATCGAAGCCACATTTTTGCGGCCCGTGCAGTATGTCAGCAGTTTCATCATCAGCTCTCGCCGCACGGTGATGAGTGCCTTTAATCGACATAATCAACTAATTGGCCAAACCGAAAGCCAAGCTAATTCCCGCTGGGGACGCTGTATGAATCAACGCCTCAGCCTCAGCGGCAGCAACATTCACAAAGTAACTCTCTGTAGCTTCAATGGTGAATTGACGGAAAGATCCGCGGGTGAAAAATCCGATGTTGAAACGATCTCAAGGTCCGCCGTCATCAAAGCCCGTGCATCGGCTCCGACCGCAGCATTAAGATTTTGGATAAGTGAGCGAAGCGCAACCACGGAGCCGACGCCGAGGGCAATACAAAGAAAAAAGAATAGTAGCCGGCGCCAGGATGAGCGGATCTCGCGAAGAGTAAGATTTAAGATAAAATTCATTCGGTGAAAGTGTCGCTTATCACGCGTCCGTCGCGGAGAACGACCTGCCGTTCCGCTTTTGCCGCGAGCTGAGCATCATGCGTTACCAGGACTAACGTAACCTTATTTCTTTCGTGCAGGCCGGTCATTAGTTCGAAAATATGCTGGCCGTTCTTTGAATCAAGATTTCCGGTCGGCTCATCCGCCAAAAGTATTTTAGGATCATTCGCGAATGCCCGTGCGATGGCTACGCGTTGCTGCTCGCCGCCGGAGAGCTCTGATGGATAGTGATGGCCGCGGCTTGAAAGCCCTACATCTTCGAGCAATTCCGCAGCCCGCTCCTTTGCATTCGTAATTCCACGGATCTCCATTGGGATCAAAATGTTCTCCTTGGCCGTCAAGCTCGGGATCAGATGAAACGACTGGAATACAAAGCCGATCTTTTCGCTGCGGATATCGGCAAGCCGGTCCTCATCCTTTGCCGTGATCTCGTCTTTGTCTATCCATATCTTTCCCGAACTTGGTGAATCGAGGCCCGCGATCAGTCCAAGCAGGGTTGATTTTCCACTTCCGGAAGCACCGGTCAACGCAACGAACTGGCCGTCAGGAAACTCTAAGGTAACGTCCGAAAGGATCGTAAGATCCTCTGTTCCGGATCGGACGGTTTTTGTGATGCTGTCTATTCTTATCATTATTCGTGATACTTGCGCTGAACTATCAGCAGATAGATCATCGGGTCAAGGACTTCTCCGCATTCGCTCAAATTGTCCAGGAACTTGAGAATTCACATCAAACAGGTTCCAATAGGATTGCATCTATTTCATAGCAAAACAATTAGCATAAACATTGCACGATGCCCCAATTGACCAGATTATCGATCATCTTAAGCCTCTTTGCTGCCGTTTTCTTAGGTTCGGCGTGCAGGGCGTCCGAGTTCGCAGGAAAGAAATACGATGTTGACCGACCATTGGTTCTGCCGGAAACCGGCGCTGCGAAGCCGAAGATAATTGCATTCGGCGATAGTCTCACTGCCGGATTCGGACTTGCCGAAACTGAGTCCTACCCTTATTTGCTGCAGCAGCGGCTAAAAGCCGAAGGCTTTAACTACGAGGTAGTCAATGCTGGGGTTTCCGGGGATACAAGCTTGGGCGGTGCTGAGCGGATCGATTGGGTGCTTGAACAGCCGAACATCGCGATCCTGATACTTGAACTTGGGGCGAACGACCTGCTCCGCGGAGTACCTGTCTCTCGGATGAAGGAGAATCTGGACCAGATAATCCGGAAAGCAAAGGCAAAGAACGTAAAAGTACTTTTATGCGGTATGGTCGCCCCGCCTTCAATGGGAAACGACTATCAGCAAGAATATTCTCGGGCATTTCCTGATCTGGCAAGCGAGCATAAAGTTGCGTACCTGCCGTTCGTGCTTGAGGGGATCGCACTTAAGCCCGAACTGAATCAGGCCGACGGCATTCATCCGAACGCCGAAGGCACACGAATAATGGTGGAGAATATCTATAAGGAGTTGAAGCCGCTGCTTTCAAACAATCAGCCATAAAAACAGCAAGGGTATGAAATTTATGAATGGCGGTGTTATCGTAGTCGCGTTTACTCTGTTTATTTTTTTCGGAGTCGTCTCTCCGGCAAATTTGGCAGCACAGGACACGGTTCCGATCGAAAAGGAAGCAACGAACGGAAAAACCTCTTCCGGTTCAGATAACAAGGACTCATCGGTCGTGGCAAACAGCTCTGATGATGCCGATTCCAACATTAGAAAGCCGCAAAATAACTGGTATTCTCGGCCAACACCGAACGAGAGAAGAAAGCGTTATATTAACAGCGTCGTAGGCCCGGTTGCGTTGATCCGTTATGCCACGGTCTCCGGTGTGCTCACGGCGCGGAACGCTCCGAAAGAATGGGGCGGAAAGATCGATGGTTTTGGAAAAAGATTCGCATCAAACTTGGGAGAAAGCGTTATCTCCAATACTGTAAAATATGGCTTGGATGAAGTCTTGGAGGTTGACAGCCGCTTCTATCTAAGCCGAGATCGAAGCGTGTCGGCACGCTTTCGAAATGCCATCTTTTCTACCGTCACAGCTAGAAACAAGGAAGGTAAACGAGTCTTCGGTCTTCCGAAGTTAGCTGGAAACCTTGCCGGTAATGTAATCTCCGCGACCACCTGGTATCCTGAACGCTACGGACTAAGCCATGGTTTGAAAGGTTCCGCAATAAATTTGGCTGTCGATGCCGGTGTTGGCCTATTTCGTGAGTTCGTCTGGAAAAAGTGAGATCCTGACCCAGCGTCAGAACAATTTTTTGGTTTGATCTCGGACTGGATCTGGTTCGGGAGTAGTGTATGTTCGTTACGCACTTAGAATGTTCGCTTTGTAAAAGATCGCATGATGCGGAACTTATCCAGGGTCTTTGTATCGAATGCGGAAAGCCGCTATTTGTTTTATATGACCTTGACCGTGCTGCCGCCGAGCTGAAAAAGGAAAACCTCCGAAACAGAAAAAACTCTCTCTGGCGATACCAGGAGATTTTGCCGATAATCAAAGCGAACAACATTATCTCATTTGGTGAAGGCTGGACGCCTTTGCTCCGCTCGGAGCGTCTTGCTTCTAGCCTGCCGATAAAGACAAGACTGTTTATCAAAGATGAAGGACAGAACCCAACACAAAGTTTCAAGGCCCGCGGGATGACAGCAGCGATCTCGCGTGCTAAGGAGCTCGGCGTCACCAAGGTCGCTGTTCCCTCTGCCGGAAATGCCGCCGGTGCGATGGCGGCATATGCGGCACAGGCAGGAATGGAAGCATATATCTTTATGCCCTCGGATACGCCTCGTGCCAACGTAATAGAATGCCAACAAATGGGGGCTAAGGTAACGTTGATCGATGGACTGATAACAGACTGCGGAAAGATCGTAGCCGAACGAAAGGAAGCCGAAGGATGGTTCGACGTTTCAACGTTAAAGGAACCGTATCGTGTCGAAGGTAAAAAGACGATGGGTTACGAACTCGCCGAACAGCTCGGATGGGAATTGCCGGATGTGATCATCTATCCTACCGGCGGCGGTACTGGCCTGATCGGAATGTGGAAAGCTTTCGATGAGATGGAACAAATGGGATGGATCGGAAGCAAGCGCCCGCGTATGGTAAGCGTGCAGTCTGAGACCTGCGCACCGATCGTGCATGCATTTCATAATGGCGATCGCTTTGCACAAGAATTCGAGAACGCATCTACGGTCGCGTCCGGACTACGTGTTCCGAAGGCGATCGGAGATTTTTTGATACTTGATGCACTGCGGGCATCCGGTGGTACTGCCATAGCGGTCTCGCTGTTTGACAAAGGGTTGAGCTAAGCCACGGTAAACCTCATAAATTAACCCACCCTGAGTTTGCCGAATCAACCAAGCACTACCCAAGGCTAAACCAATCAGCCCTAGCCTGATGCCATTTCGATCCCACCAGCGACGTACTGCGTACATTGAGTTCCGTAGGGTGCTCTATCTAAATCACGAACAAAGCTGCGGCCAGTCGCCAAGGTAACACGGCAGCCACAACCAGTCCTATTACCTATCCCAACCTACCCCAAGGCCAGCTCTAGTTCAAGCGCTAAATTTCCGAGATAAGCAATCCTACTTATTGCCTACATTCAGAAAAGAAAAGCTGAGCAATGGCGCAATCGATTGAATGGGTTAGAAGTTGCGTGAGCGCCCGCTGAATACCCGCTCTAGTTGCTTAAAGTTCTCTAGGACTCGCCCAGTACCGAGCACCACACAGCTCAATGGATCGGCAGCCACATGTACCACAATACCGGTTTCGTGGCTAATCAGGGTATCCAGCCCCCGTAGCAGTGCCCCACCCCCAGCTAGCATAATGCCGCGATCGATAATATCAGCCGCCAGTTCAGGAGGTGTACGTTCCAGCGTGCGCTTGACGGCTTCAATAATCACCGACAGCGGTTCTGCCATCGCTTCGCGAATTTCTGGCCCCTTCACAGTCACGGTTCGGGGTAAGCCCGACAGCAGGTGTAGGCCGCGCACATCCATGATGGCATCGTCATCGTCATCCATTGGATAGGCCGAGCCAACCATGATCTTAATTTCTTCAGCAGTGCGTTCCCCAATCACCAGGTTGTGCACCTTCTTCATGTAGTTGAGGATGGCCTCGCTTAGCTCATCACCGGCTACCCGGACCGATTCACTCAAGACCGTGCCCTGTAAGCTGAGGACCGCCACTTCAGTCGTCCCGCCACCGATGTCGATAATCATATTACCGGTCGGTTCAGCAACCGGCAAACCAGCCCCAATTGCAGCTGCTACAGGTTCGTCAATCAGGTAAACATCGCGAGCGCCAGCCTGAGATGCCGCTTCCATAACAGCTCGACGCTCAACGCCCGTAACCCCGCTGGGAATACCAATCACGATCCGAGGCGCAATCAGCCCAGTACGACCCTCATGAACGCGCTGAATGAAGTGTTTCAGCATCAGTTCCGCCGTATCAAAGTCGGCAATCACACCATCTCGGAGAGGGCGCAATGCAACTACGTTGCCGGGGGTTCGTCCCAGCATTTTCTTAGCATCTTCGCCAACAGCCAAGGGCACTTTGTCTTCCTGGTCAATAGCAACAACGGAAGGCTCCTGCAACACAATGCCCTTACCAGACACATAGACTAGTGTGTTGGCAGTGCCAAGGTCGATGCCCATGTCACGTGAGAATGAGAAGCGATTGAAGAAACCCACTAGCTTTCTAAGCCCCCAAATTTAGCTGCTTTCAACTTGCGACTAGACTATAACAACTTATAACAATCCAGCGCGATCCACGTGCGAATCTACAGAATCTACAACTAACAAAATTACAGGTGGATCCTAATATGTTTTTGGATCTGAGTCTAGTCACCTTAGAAAAATCAGATTACCATCAAATGCACCCGCCAACGCTAGCAACCTATTCAGTTCAAGGTGGCAAAATCAGGATAAACCACTGAACCAGCTCACAAACCAGAATGCAATGGAATGACTGCATCTTGCTGGATTCATGCTGACGACTCTATTGCTGAATCGAACCTATATGGCCAATGTTTCAATTGAATTTATAGCATTCAGGCTACCTGCGCAACCCTACCGCCATTTAAATTAACGCTTTTCAATTAACGCTTTAATAAATGCACGCGATGTGCAACTTACTTAAAACCCCGATCGGTGCTGCATCGCCCTCATCCCCTGCCCTTCTCCCAACCTTGGGAGAAGGGGGTAAGAATTTGCTCAAACTCCCTCCTCTCCTAGCTTTGGGAGAGGAGGGCTGGGGAGGTGAGGGCAAATATAGTTGCACATGGCGTTAAATTTCAACCTTTTCATGCCATTTTCATGCCATTTTTTATGCCACTATCTCAGCTTGCGATACACTAATGCGATTTATTGGGTGGGATGGAGACCTAATAAAATTCTCTCTTAGCAGAATTTCAGCTCCGTCACGCTATATATAGGAAGAACTAATGAAAAATATGTGGTCGAATTCCACATCTAGTGCCATTATAGTAGCGTCATGCCCGACAGACCGCACCCGTAGACAGTAATCTCGCTGTTTGCGGGTGCTACCTACCTCTTCTGGATTGATCAGCGCTGAGAACGAAGGGCAGACTTTTTCTGAAATAAATTCTAAGGCTCAGATTTGCCAAGCGTTGGCTCTTTATAAGCGATTAAAGCTATTGAGAGGTTTATGTCTTATACCCTATCCGCAGCTAAGCTGCAGACCTATCATCGCTGCCCCCGCGCCTACTATTTCCGCTACGAACGCCGATTAGATGGGTCTGGTTTTTATGGTTCACCAGCCTTGGGAACTTCGCTGCACCAAGCATTGGCCCAGATCTACCAAGATTGGCACTACCAGGATCCAGTGCCTCGGCTCGATTGGATCGAATATTGTTGGAATCAGCAAATTGGTGACCTGACTTCCAATCAGATTGCGGAAGGGCGGGCAATTTTGCGGCGTTATTACTATTCGTTTATTGCTAGCCAGTCAGCGATGCGGCGTCCATTAGCCGTAGAAGGCCGGATTCAGGGCTGTTTACAGGTGGAAAACCTGGAGTTTGTTTTGTCCGGTCGGTATGACCGGTTGGATTACTGCGGCGATGGATTGGAGCTGATCGACTATAAATCAGCCAAAGAGATTGAAACCATTGAGCCAGACGAAATTGATTTGCAGATCGGACTATATTATCTCGCTCTGGAGCAGCGCTATCAGCGCAGTCTAAAGCAGCTTAGTTTGCTGTACCTGCGCACCGGTGAGAAATTTAGCTACACAGCAACCCCAGACCATCGACAGCGCGTTGAGCAGGTGATCAGCGAATTAGCGGTTGAATTACGACGCGACCGCCGTTGGTTGCCTGTACCTGGAGGCCAATGTGACCGCTGTGCCTATGCCCGCTACTGCCCTGCGATGCGGCAAGAGCCAGAGCCATTACCCGAAGCTGCTCGTCCGGAACCGGGATTGCAGCTTGTACTCAGCCTTAACTAATCTTTCTCAACGAGTCTTGAGTGCTTCTAGGAGGGATCTTGGCACCCTGGCGATCGGGGGCCAGACCGTGCCATACTCGGGGCAACTTGCCTGAGGGCGCTGGTATGAGACCAGCCTATCCTATGGCAGCAACCATAGATTCTTTGAGAGCTTTTTCGAGATTGGCTGCATGGCTGAGCAGATACTGAGAGTCATTAAAGATACGTTCTTTAAACTTCGTCCAGAGCAGACGTCTACCTTGGCGGCCCAGGAGCTGCATGCAGTGACGGCTGGAAGCACGTTCCCAATTCAGTCCTATGCCTACGCTGATGTGAACGGAACCTTCCAAGGTCATATCAAGTTTGCGAAATCGCAGTCGATCCTCGATCAGCCCGTGGGTCAGCATCCAGTCCACAACAATGCCTTCCCGCAGTGCGCGTTCGCAGATCGTAATCTCCTCTAAGCCCAGTAAGGTCATCGCCTCTTGCAAAATCAACGCCCCTGCCACAATAATTTCCGAGCGGCGATCTGACATGCCTGGAATGGCGGCTCGTTCGCTGTAGTTGAGTTTGCGCAAACGGTTAGTAATCTCTCGCAAGTCTTTGAGACTGAACTGATAGCCATTCAGCGGCGACGGAATCAGTCCCAACTTTTCGCGGGCATGAATGGCGGCCAGAGTTTCAATGGTGCCAGAAGTACCTACCAAGCGAGGTTGTTCGCCAAGTTGTACCTGAGCGCTTAATTCCTCCACTGACCGCTCTAGCATACCCCGCACATAGGCTTGCAGGTAATTGAATTCGCTGTTGCTGATTGGATCCGTATGCACTAGCTCTGCTGTCAGCCGCACTGCGCCAATTTTGGTACTGCTGAGGGTGCGGGGTTCGTGACCGTCTCCTAAGATCAGCTCAGTTGAACCGCCGCCAATATCGATAATCACATGAGGCTGGTTGTTAAACTCCATTCCCGACAGCACACCCAAGTAGATGCGCCGCGCCTCTTCCTGCCCCGAAATTAGGTCAATGATTAAGCCCAGCTCCTTTTCCACCTCATGCAGAAACGTCTGACCATTGGGTGCTTCCCGCACCGCACTGGTGGCCGTGGCAACAATTTCTTCCGCATTGAGGGTCTTGGCAATTTCCTGACAGCGGCGTAACGCAACAATTGCTCGCTCCATGGCTTCTGGAGTCAACCGTCCTGTTTGCGGTTCCCGGTCCCCCAACCGCACCGTAGCTTTCTCGCGGGCAATAATGGTAAAAGCTGGAATTGCCGGTTCAACCTTGACGACCGCCATGTGGATCGAGTTGGTGCCTACGTCAATTGCGGCTAAAATTCGGTCCTGTTTTGGAGTAGGTAGTGGGGCGAGTCGCGATTCCTCGCCTTTAAACAGTAGATCAATCATGCTCGATGCAGGAGAAAAACAAAGGACTGGAGATGCTCGCATTTATGTCTCCACTCCCACACTGAAAATGGAGCAATGGATAAACAAATGTCGCCTGCTTCAACCGCATAGCCGGTCTTGAATTAAGATTCAACGGTTGTCAGTTGTTGGAATTGAACTGTGAACAGAACGGACTGTGAACAGAACAGGCAGTTCAGGAACTTCTAAAACAATTGCTTAAATTTTATCGCGACAAAGCAACATCCCAACCGCTGCCTGCAAAATGTGACATTCGGTGAAAGAATGCTGGGCGAACTTGGTGGATGCTAAGTCAAGGGATGCTAACTAAAGGCAATCAGGTTAAAGCAATCGGTTAAAGCAATCGGCTAAAGCAATCGAATTCTTTGTCCGGTTAGTTGAGGTAAACCTGCCCTCCCTGATCGATGTAAACCGAAGTCCGATCGGTAGCAAAGTCGGGTGTTTCTCGCACTCGCATCACTAACGTGCCTCTGGGTGAATTGGGATGCAGCGTCACCTGCAGAAAGCCATTGTCAGCCCGGCGGAATGTAAATGTGGTTGGTACGCTCAGCCGTTCCAGCGTCATTTCCGAGCGGCCTGGCAGGGTGCGAAACTGCGTGTCTCCAATCACCTGATAGTCAATCGGTGAGCCAGTTTCGTTGATAAATCGGATATTGACGCGGTTATTAACCGGCGTTACAGAGGTATAGGGGATTTGTACCCCGGTGAAGCCCGTGTTCGGATCGGACTGAGCAATGGCAGGCGCAGGAGCCGGGGTGGCGGCAGGTAAGGCCCAGCTTAGATTGTTGCCCAGGCAACCTACCAACGTCACCCCACTCAGGCCCAACAGCCAAGATCTACGGAACCCACGAAATAGTTGCAGCTTACGAACGTTAGACAAAGGGAGAAGAGTCATAAATGTTTGAATTGTCAAGAATTATTGAGTTTATTAGAACCAAAACGCCGACTCAGCCAGCCCAGAATGCCGCTCAACAGCGCCCCTGCCATCAAAATTCCGATTGCAGGAGTAAAAACAGGCTCCCATAATTGATACCAAAGATCCAGCCCTAAAGGTAAATTAAACGCATGACCAATCAGGGCAATGGCTAACCAGAAAAAGCTAAATAGAACTAGAAAAATGTTGGCTACAAGCGCGAGATTCAGCCACTCTAGCAATTTGTCTTTCATAGATTTTCAATTTCTAAAACGTATTAACTTGGATAGGTAGTAAATTCAAAAATCATGGAGTAGTGTGACTGGCAATTCAGCCCCCTGAAACAACGTTGTGGCCGCATTATTTTGTTCAGGAATAGTTTAGCAAAATCAACAGTCAAAAAAATATGGCTGTATCTCGCAGGGGAGACAGCCACATTTGTAGAAGCAGTATTCGAAACTCTAAATCGAGTCAATTCGGATTAGCTTTCAATCAGTTCCTCCGAGACTTCCTCTAAGTTGTCTGGATCTACGTAGTGGCATGTGGCGTCATCAACACAAATCAGTGCCCAACCGGACTGATCAACACCCATAAACTTATATAAACCTTGCTCAATGAAAAAGCCTTTGTGATTCCGGGTCTCTGGTTTCACTTCGACGTTATTACCATTCATAGTTCCCAGCTCCTTGATCTTAAAAGAAGTTGATTTGAGTCATCAGGATGACTAATCTCGAACTTCACCAAATCTTATCATTAGATTTTCGATTCTTTTGTTAATAATCTTAAGCAATGATTAAGGCATCTATATACATTCGGAATTCCCGTTATGATTAAGTTTCTTTAAATAAAAAATCCAGCCTAAAACATCTGAGGCCGGATAGCTTGATTTAGCGTACTCTAGATTTAAGATTTATAATTTTTGATGAGAGAAAACTGGGCTAGCCTTCAAAAAGCCAGCTTTTAACCCGCTGCAAACTCTTCCAATCAGGTTTTTTGCTTAATCCATCTTCAAAATTCTGCTCAACTTCCTGACGCAATTCTGGAACTGCCATCACCAACTGACCGGCCACTTCTACATGCTGTCTGACGCCTTTTTGAGCGGTTTCCAGCATTGCCATTGCTAAATTAATCCGAGCCTGCGGATCTTGCGGGTTGAGCTTCACCGCTCTCTGTGCGGCTTTGTAAGCCTGGGATGGCTTGTTGTCCAACAGATAAAGCCAAGCCAAACAAGTCCAGGCAGAGCTACTCTTTGGCGTCCGGTCACAAACTTCTTTGAATAGGGGAATTAGGGATGCTGGATCCTCACCCGCCCGATAGCGTTCAAGCCCTTGATCAAATAATGCTTCAACTGTCGTTTCTGTCATGTGCCGTCTTTAATTCAATTGCCCAGTGGTCTAGCATAGCAAACTTGGCATCTGCTAAAGCCGATAACCTACCAAACCAAATTCGCTAAAACAGCGGGCAGACTGAACTGACCCGCCGTCAAAAAATTTCAAACTAATTGAACCAATTGCCCAGCCGCGCTTCTGCTCAGGCCGAGAAGGACTTACCGCAGCCGCAGGAAGAAGTACGATTTCCTGACTTCCGCATCGCGCAAGAGCTACCGCTCAATCAAGTCACCCCGATCGAGTTTACCCCTGAAAAACCGGGTAAATATGAATTCACCTGCGGCATGAATATGTTCCGAGGTGTGGTAGAAGTACAGTCTGCAAATGGAGATACAGCGCCCGCGATCGCTCCTATTCCTCAACCCATCTATATTGAGCCAAACGCTCATCCCACTGCCCATTCGACGGCTCCAGCCCCTAGTGTTGCAGCAACGATGACACCAGCACAGATTCAAGAGGCAACTGTGACCGTTGCTAAAGGGTATCAACCTAAGCGAGTGATTGTTGAAGCAGGACACCCGGTTCGCTTGCATTTCGATCGCCAGAATCCCAGCAGTTGCTATGACCAATTACTGATTCCAGAGTTTGCCATTGCAGTGAACCTCCCTCTTGATCAAACCACAACGGTGGAATTTACACCGGAACAGCCGGGTGAATATGAATTCATGTGTGGCATGAACATGAATCGGGGTGTGATTGAAGTGCGGGACTCTAATAGCTCCAGTAATGGAAAGGCTACTGCTCAAGCTTCAAATTATTAGCAGTGAGAGACGATCACCCTGCAACTCCCTCTTGACTCTCTAGTCAACTAGAGTGTTTAGGATAAAGGAAAGAACCTGAAAGGAGGATGTAATCAGTATGTTGTTGGTTCAAGATGCTCCCAAATTGATTGGTTCAGTGTCCAAAACAAGCGGTCTGCCAATCAAAACAATTCGGTATTACGAAGAGCTAGGCTTGCTGAAAACAACCGGGAGAACTGAAGGTGGATATCGGTTGTTCGATTCAGATGTATTTTCTCGATTGAGCTTCATCAAGCGTGCTCAAGGACTAGGATTAAGTCTGTCGGAGATTAAAGAATTTCTAGATGTTTACGATCAAGGTGATCTACCCTGTGATCACATCAAGGTAAAGCTGGAGGATAAATTGGAGGCGATCGAACAGCAAATCCAGCAACTGCAAATTCTCAAACAAGAGCTAAAGGGATTGTTATCAGGTTGGGAAACAATTCCTGAACATCCTGAAGAAACTATTTGTCCAATTATTCAACAAGCTTAGGCTGGTTTAGGCTGTAGGGAGAATGGAGAAAAGTAGAAGAGGTTTTCTTCTACTGGCAGATTCCTCATGTTGCTCAAGTGTGGTTGATTTATCGCTTCAGAAATTTCATTTATCTGCTTGACTCTCCAACCAACTAGAGACCCTAATGTGAATGTAGCTTAGAAAGCAGCAATGTATAGACGGTATCCAAATACGATTTCACTTGAGTCAAAAGCTAAGTGACTAGCACCGAAACTCAAGTGTTTGGAACTGAAATTACACTAGCGATCGCTCTGCTCAACTTATGGATTTAATCACTTTAAAGGTTTGTCGTCTGTTATCGGTGATGTTGATTGCTGATAGGGATTTTTCACAATCGCTAATTAAATTGTTTCAACAGTTTCTTGGAGGTAATGATGGCTAAGATTGGTTTATTCTACGGAACTCAAACAAGCAATACGCAGACTGCGGCTGAACTCATTCAAAAAGAGTTTGGTGGTGATAGCGTGGTAGCACTACAGGATATCTCACAAACAGAACCAAGCGACTTTGATGAGTATCAGTACATCATCATTGCTTGCCCAACTTGGAATGTGGGTGAGATGCAAAGCGACTGGGAAAGTTTCTACGATGATGAACTGGATAACATTGACTTCAGTGGTAAGAAGGTAGCTTACTTTGGTGAAGGCGATCAAATCGGCTATCCCGACACCTTTCAAGATGCAATGGGAATGCTGGAAGAAAAGATTTCCGAACTGGGTGGTGAAACAGTTGGCTACTGGTCTACGGAAGGATATGAATTCAGTGATTCTAAAGCGCTTCGTGACGGTAAGTTTGTCGGTCTTGCACTTGATGAAGATAACCAATCCGAACTCACTGAAGAACGCATCAAGACTTGGGTAGCTCAACTCAAAACTGAATTTGGGCTGTAGCTGACTGGTTAGAAATAATCAGAAAAATGGCTTGGCTCTCCAATTGACTGCATATCTTACGGTGATTAACCGTTGAGCCTAATCGACAGGAGGTAAATTGTGACTGTGTTGAATCGGGATACAAATACGACTGCTACAAATACAACTGCTATCGTTTATCGAATGTCTATGCCTGAGCATGAGTGTCCTTGGGGGCTGCGTGCCATCAAACTGCTTCAGGAGCAAGGGATAGAATTCGAGGATGTCAAACTCCGATCGCGTGAAGCAGTCGATCAGTTCAAAGCAAAGTACGGTGTTGCCACCACTCCTCAAATTTTCTTTGGTGACGAGCGGATTGGGGGTTACACAGATTTGGCGGAACGGTTAAAAGTAGAAGCAGAGAAAACCGAATATTCCTATACTCCAGTCGTTGCTGTCTTCTCGACGGCTGGGCTGATGGCACTTGCCACATCGCTGACGTTGATAAGCTAGCGTTGAATTGCGCCTGTGTGGGTGGTAACTCTAAAGCACCGCTGGGTGTCGTCAGTTTTGCTGAGAACGCAATCATGGCAGTGATGGGTGGAATGCTGACCTTTTCCTCATTGTCAGAGGCAAATATTCAGCCCCTGCAAAGTCTAGAAGCATTACCTCCAGCGGTGGTGCAGCTACAAGAAGGAAATCGTGAAGCTAGATGAGCAGGAGTACTGGTTCCCACGACTGCCGTCACCCGCTTAGGTGGAGAAGCCTTTGTCTATGTCGTTGAATCATCTGAATCAGGAAGCGTTGCCCGATAGCGACTGATTGAACTTGGCAACCTTGAGGGCAACAGCTATCAAGTGCTGGATGGACTCAAACCAGGGGAAAGAATTGTGGTTTCAGGAATACTCGCGTTGCAGGATGGTGCCACCATTGCCCCTGAATTCTGAACTCTAATTGTCATGCCTTCTCATCTTCTAGAATCGCTATGTTTACAGACTTCTTCATCAAGCGACCGGTCTTCGCCATTGTTTGTGCTTTGGTTGTTCTAGTGGTTGGATTAGTCAGCCTGCCCACCCTACCCGTCGAGCAATATCCGGACATCAGCCCAGTCCAAATCACGGTGACTGCAAACTATGTGGGGGCTAGTGCTCAAGTGGTGGAAGACACCGTGACGACTGTATTAGAGCGACAGATTAACGGTATCGAAGGCATGAGGTACATGAGTTCGACCAGCAGTAATGATGGCACCAGCACGATCGTCATTACATTTGAGCAAGGGCATGACATTGATGTTGCTGCTTCGGATGTGCAGAACCGAGTTCTACAAGCCCAATCCCAATTGCCAGAAGTAGTGCAGCAAACGGGCGTTTCGGTCTCGAAGCAATCCAGTGGAATTGTCTTAGCAATGGCACTCTACAGCGAGGACGATCGCTATGATGATATTTTTATCAGCAACTATGCCGATCTATATGTCCTAGATCCACTTCGACGCATTAAGGGTGTTGGTAACATTCTTGCCTTTGGCGAACGTCGCTATGCGATGCGGATTTGGCTATGGCAGCCTGTATCGGCACTTCAAATAGCTGGCGGGGTATCAGCTCTTTCATCTTTGCCGTGAGCAGGCGTCCCTTTGCCTGTGCAGTATCAGAATGCAGTATCAGCGAAAGCGCATCCACTGGTTCACCGGAAACCAGGATATCCAGCTTTACCAACTTTGATTCCTTATAGCCCGAAAGGTGGTAATCAAGTGAGGCATAACCGCGCGAAACGGATTTCAGGCGGTCATAGAAATCCAGCACTATCTCATTCAGCGGCAGCTCATAGACAAGCATTACGCGGTCTTTCGTAACGTATTCAAATTTCTTCTGCACACCGCGCTTCTCATCCAGCAGTGGAAGTATGCCGCCGAGATAGGAATCGTTGGTCAAAATGGTCGCCTCGATGAATGGTTCCTCGATCTTTGCGATGCGGCCGGTATCGGGCATTTGCGACGGGCTGTCGATCTCGTGCACCTCGCCATCGGTCGTTGTAACGCGATAGCGGACGCCCGGTGCGGTGGTTATCAGGTCAAGGTTGAATTCCCGCTCAAGCCGCTCCTGGATTATCTCCATATGAAGCAGCCCAAGAAATCCGCAGCGGAAGCCAAAACCGAGCGCGGTTGAGGATTCCGGCTCGTAAAAGAAAGAAGCATCGTTTAGCCGCAGTTTGTCCATCGCGTCGCGAAGGTCTTCGTATTGTGCGGAATCAGTTGGATAAAGCCCGGCAAATACCATCGGCTTTACTTCCTGAAATCCCGGAAACGGCTCTTTAGTCGGATTCGCGGCTTCAGTTATCGTATCGCCGATCTGCACGTCGGCAACTGTCTTTATGGACGCAGTAAGGAATCCGACCTCACCCGGCCCCAGTTCGCCGATTGGCGTCGCTTTAGGGCGATTTACCCCAACGGTCTCGATCAAATACTCACGGCCGGTATTGAAAAACTTGATCTTGGTGCCCTTCTTGATCGTGCCGTCAATGACCCGGAAAAGAACGATAACGCCGCGATAACTGTCATACCAGCTATCGAATATCAGGGCTTTAAGCCGTGCGGTGCGGTCGCCTTTTGGCGGTGGTATCTTTGCGATTATCGCTTCAAGCACTTCATCAACGCCGGCTCCGGTCTTCGCTGATGTCAGCACGGCCTCGCTCGCGTCGAGCCCAACAATGTTCTCTATCTGTTCCTTGATGCGTTCAGGCTCTGCTGAGGGCAGGTCTATCTTATTGAGTACCGGCACAAGCTCAAGGTCATTCTCGATTGCGAGGTAAGTGTTGGCAAGGGTCTGTGCCTCAACGCCCTGGGAGGCGTCAACAACAAGCAGTGCGCCTTCGCATGCGGAAAGCGAACGCGAGACCTCATAGGAAAAATCTACGTGTCCCGGCGTATCGATCAGATTCAGTACATAATCTTTTCCATCCTTAGCCTTATAGTCCAAACGGACCGCATGCGCCTTTATAGTGATGCCGCGTTCGCGCTCGAGATCCATATCGTCCAAGAGCTGGTCTTCCATCTCGCGTTCCGCAACCGCACCCGTCAATTGCAGAATACGGTCGGCAAGCGTAGATTTGCCGTGGTCGATATGGGCTATGATCGAAAAGTTCCTGATCTGGTTCGGATCCATACAAAAGTGCCTAAAGGGCAATCTTCTAAAATAACAAACCCTTTGCCTTTTCGCATATTTCGGGGCACATTTTGCCGTATGCGGGGCCGAGGTTTTCCGTCAATTTGAGGATGATTCGCTTTTCCTGCGATCGGCGATAGAATTATATTGCTCTAAATGTATGAAGGTTGGTATAGTTATTGCACCCTTATCAAATTGCTTGAAATTATGTATCATTTGAATACAGGAGAAGTTTATGAGAGACAATTACGATAGAGAAGACGCACACGTATCGACGAAATTGACCTATTTGCTCATCGGCGGCGGCATCGGCGCAATCATCGCCCTGCTTTTCGCACCGAAATCCGGCGTTGAGCTTCGCGGTGATATCGCCGATGCAACACGCAAGGGGATCGAGAAAGGAAAAGAGACCGCGGCACACCTGCAAGAGGTTGCGGAGGAATACTATGAGGTCTCGCGTGAGAAGGCCGCCGAGTATTACCATCAGGCCCAGGAAAAGGCCGGTGAACTCGGTGAAAAAGCACGCGCTGCCGCCGCAAGGACCGCGAATCCGTTCACTGCCGCGGTTGAAGCGGGCAAGGAGGCCTACGTTGCTGAAAAGCGAAAGACGGAAGCCAAGGCCATTAGCGAAGGCCGCCCGAGCTATCCGGTAAAAGACGAAAAGAACTAAACGATACGATACATGAATGCATCTGACCCACAATTCTGGATGATGATCGCCTCGATCATTATCGCAGTATGTTTTGTAGCCATGGCAATAGCGATCATCGCTATAGCGGTGATCGTTCGCCGTGTTGTCGGAACGGTCCGAAGGATCGAGGAGCGCGTAGAACCTCTGCTTACCAAGGTTGATGCTATCAGTGTGCAGGGGAAAGAGATGTCGGTCCACTTCACAGAAGTTTCGGCCAATCTTTCTACCGCGACCAAACACCTTGCCGAATCAACCGAATTAATAAAAGATGAGGTTGCGGAATTGCGCTCGATCGTCAATTCAACCGCTCTGGTCGCCCGCGACAAGGTAGAATTGGTAAGCAACACCATCGACCGGACGCATATGCAGGTAACTGACACTACCGAATTCGTCCAGCGCAAGATAGTCGAACCGGCGCGCGAGATCGCGGCAATAATGGCAGGCGTGAAGAAAGGGCTTGAGGTGCTTTTTGCTCCAGCCCCAAAACAGATAGATCGCGTTTATGTAGAAGAAGACCTGTTCATCGGATAATGAATGGGTAACGATCTCGTTCTTAGCCTCGGTTCGCCGAGGCTTTTTGTTTTCGCGACACGACCCTGAGCGGTCGGTGCCCTACTGAGCGAAATTGCCCGTATCCAGCTGGTTTGTTATTCTGATTAGTTACTAACACTATAATAGATCGCTATTAAAAGGATATATTTCTAATGCCGACTTCTGAAAAAAAGAGCAGTTCGAAAGCTGAGAAACGCGATGTAAACGGAAAAGCCGCCGCCATGGCTCCTGCCGAGGAAAAGTATCACGGACTTTCACCTGAAACACTTGTCGAGATGTATCGCACGATGTATATGTCGCGAAAGATTGACGACAAAGAGATACAGCTGAAGGGCCAGAACAAGATCTTTTTCCAGATCTCCGGTGCAGGCCACGAGGCATTGCTCGTCGGAGCGGCAAAGGCGATGAAGCCCGGCTACGACTGGTTTTTCCCATATTACCGCGACCGCGCATTGATGCTCGGGCTGGGCATGACGGCGCAGGAAATGCTGTATTCATCGGTCGGTGCTGAGATAGATCCGAATTCGCACGGCCGCCAGATGCCTTCGCACTGGGGACACAAAGACCTGAACGTCCCTTCGCAGTCTTCATGCACGGGAACGCAGGCCCTTCATTCCGTAGGTGCGGCTGAGGCGAGTTATCGAGCGTCGCTGGTGCCGGAGCTGCAAGACAAGGTAACGCCGATCTCGGACTGTAGCGGAGCAAATTTAAAATAACCGGCCTTATCTTGCTTGATCACGAAATTCACCGAGGCATTGCAAAAATTACACACACCATCAAATAGCACGATCGCTCCCATAGAAAAATTCTACCGCAATTTTCGGATAGATTTCAGATCCTAGTGCGGATAAACTCCAAGAAATGCAAATGGAGTTATATTGGCAAGCGGTAAAGAGAAATGATGCACGCTTTGACGGCATTTTTTATCTAGGCGTAAAAACCACTGGGATCTACTGCAAGCCTTCGTGTCGAGCACGAACTCCGAAGCGTGAGAACGTCGAGTTTTTCCCGACACCGGAATCTGCAGAACAGGTTGGTCTCAGGGCTTGTTTACGATGTAGGCCTCGAGACATAAACATCGTTGATCCCCATATTGTGAAGCTAATCAGGGCCAGCGAGCTGCTAGATGGTTGGGAGGCTCCCAACCTGAAACTGCTTGCGGCCGAACTTGATGTAAGTCCGTTTCACCTTCAAAAGAGCTTCAAGGAGATATTTGGTGTTAGCCCGAAGAAATATTACGAGTTAAAAAGAATGGAACGATTCAAAAGAGAACTAAAAAGCGGCAGTGATGTCACGACTGCGATGTACGAAGCAGGATTTGGGTCGAGTAGCAGGCTCTATGGAAAAGCCGCCGAAAACCTTGGAATGACCCCGGCCGAGTACAAAAAAGGCGGAAAGGGAGTAAAGATAAACTACACGATCCCCGACTGCGAGCTTGGCCGCATACTCGTCGCCCGTACGATCAAGGGCCTTTGCAATGTGGCGTTCGCTGATGATGACGAGGAGCTCATAAACAACTTGAACCAAGAATTCCCGAATGCGGAGATCGTAAAAGATGCAAAGGTCCTCAAAGCTTTTGTCGATGAGATTTTGAAGCATCTTTCGGGCAAAGAGAATCGGCTCGATCTCCCGCTCGACATTCAGGCGACCGCTTTCCAAATGCGTGTTTGGGACATTTTGCGAAAGATCCCTTACGGTGAAACGGTCACCTATTCACAGCTTGCTGAAGAGCTTGGCGATAAGAAAAAGGTCCGGGCCGTAGCTCAAGCGTGCGCAAGAAATCGCATCGCAGTAGTAATTCCTTGCCATCGCGTGGTTGGGAAGGACGGTTCATTAAGTGGTTATCGCTGGGGTGTTGAACGGAAGCGTAAGCTGTTAGAGGCCGAAAAAAACCTTTAGAAATGGGATATACAAATCGTACGTATAAAGTGGTAGCGATACCTGAGAGTATATCTATCGGGGTTCGTCAAACGTTAATTTCACCACAATACAAAAGCCTTGCTGCAATTGTGAGCGTGGCCAACGGATATGGCCCATGCCGGAGCTGTCTCAGGGGGTTTGACCAAGGAAATGATCGCCGGATATATCTCACATACAATCCATTCGACGGCTTGTCATCTATACCCGATCCCGGGCCGATATTCATACATGAAGATAATTGTGAACGGTTCATCGGAGACGGATTCCCACCAGATATACTTGAACTTCCAATACTTTTAGAGGCGTTTTCGAACGAGAGCCGCTTGGTATCACGAGAAGTTATGGATCCTCTGTCGGTTGACGCTCAATTAGCGGACCTTTTCGATGATAACGAAGTCGTGTTCATAAATCTTCGAAACGCTGATGCCGGGTGCTTTATTGCACGGGTAGAGCGATCGTAGTCGATATCGAGCTGGACCTAGTTTTATTCGTAAGATTTTGTAAAGGCTTCAGAATGCTTAGCGAGCTAGCTTTGCGTTCTGAAACTTTTCCTTTATCCTCTCCGTAGATTCACAAAGAAGTTCCATTTTTCTAATTTTTACAATCTGATTATGCGAATGAAGCTCGTTCTGTACGCTTTTGCGGCCATCGGCCTTCTTTTCCCTCTCATCGTCTCCGCGCAATCAACAGCGATCACGAATGCCCGGATCGTTACCGTTTCTGGTGCAGTAATCGAGCGCGGGACGATCGTTATCCGTGAAGGATTGATCGAGGCGGTCGGCCCAAGTGTTCGTGTACCGGCAGACGCGGTGACGATAGACGGTAACGGTTTGACGGTCTATCCGGGATTTATCGATTCGCTTACAAATCTCGGCCTTGCAGCTAGACCTGCGGCACAGCAAGGAGGTGGTGGCCCAGGGGCCGCTGCTGCCGCTGCAGCACAGGCAAGCCCTTCCAATTCAAATTATCCTGCAGGCTTTCGTCCTGAGTATTCGGTTGCGGAAGAATTGCGAGCTGGTGAGGGACAATTTGATTCGGTAAGGAATGCCGGATTTACTTCCGCATTGACCACCGGCCGCGAACGGATCTTCAACGGCCGATCGGCATTCATTAATCTTGCGGGTGAAAGCGTCTCGGAGATGACAGTCAAGGATCCCGTCGCTTTACACATTACGTTCAGCACCATTCCCGGACAGTATCCGGGCTCTTTACTTGGCACCTTCTCCGCATTGCGACAGATATTCAATGACGCACGACGCCATGACGAGATGCTAAAGATGTACGCCGCAAATCCCCGCGGGATGCGTCGTCCAGCGGCAGACCGTTCGCTTGAGGCCGTCATCCCCGTCATCAATCGTCAGATGCCGGTCATATTCTCAGCGAATTCGACGAATGAGATACAAAGGGCCCTCGACTTAGCGAAAGAATATAATTTGAAGGCGATCATTGCCGGAGGACAGGAAGCGGATAAATTCATCGACCGTCTGAAGGCTCAGGACGTGCCGGTGCTTCTTTCCCTGAACTTCCCGAGACGCACCGCCGCTGCATCGCCCGAAGCCGATCCGGAGAATTTAGAAACCCTCCGTTTTAGAGCGAATGTCCCGAAGGTGGCAGGCAAACTGGGTGCTGGCGGTGTTAAGTTTGCGTTCCAAAGCGGAGGGCTTGCGAACCAGAATGACTTCCTTGCCAATGCGATCAAGTCAACGGAGAACGGACTGTCTCGCGATGCGGCACTTCGAGCTATGACGCTTGGAGCGGCCGAGATCTTTGGAGTATCGGACAGGCTTGGCTCAATAGATGCCGGTAAGATCGCAAATCTCACCGTTGTTCGCGGCGACCTTTTCGGTAATGATAAACGCGTTACACATGTATTTGTTGACGGAAAAATGTTTGAGGTAAAAGCTCCTGAAGCCGGACGGGGCCCGGGTGCAGGAAGGGGGCCGGGCGGCCAAGGAGGACCAGGTACGGCAGGGCCTGCTGCTGGAACAACTTCAAATTTTGGCGGAACCTATTCGATCACGATACAAGCCCCGGGGCAGCCATTGACGGGCACGCTGAACATAACCCAATCCGGCAACTCCATCACCGGCACTATGGTGACAGACCTTGGCACCACACAGATCCGTGACGGACGAACAACAGCCAATGGATTCAGCTTTGCTGGTTCAGTTAACTTTGGCGGCCAATCGATCGATTTCACTGTGCAGCTGACCGTTTCCGGCAATCAGGTAAGTGGCACGATCGATTCGCCGCAAGGAACACTTCCGATCACCGGGACCAAGCGGTTTGGGCCGAATCCAGACGCAGCTTCGTTGAATGATGACTCCGTTGCGCTCTTCGGTGCAGTATAGTTTGCCCTTGTAATCCTCATAGATTTGGCGTTGGGGATAGTTAGGCATTCCTGTCACAACCCGTACATCATGACCTCTAGCTACTAACCCTTCAGCTAGCTCGGTCATCAGCGGTGCAATACCAATGGGTTCAGGATGATAATTGTAGGAATAAATCAAAATGCGCATAGGTCAAGAAGTCTTGAGAAGAGAACGAAGCAACTAAAAACAGCCGGTCGGATCAGGGATATTTCCTTTGCTCCCTCTAATGTTTTGCATTCAATTTCCACCAGATAAAATGCACCTTTATTGATAGGAAAAGATGAAAGGGCAGTAGAAATGCATGACAAAATTGACTGATTGCCAGCCGATTAGAGCAGAATCAAAAGGTGCAGGTTTTCGTTTTTTGAAATCTCTTAGACAGCCTGTTTGCTTTTGCTCAGCTAATATCCAGCGATTTCATTACTTCAGGCGTAATAATTCTCGGCAAACAACGCCCACCGTAGGAACACGGCATTTATTTCTAAGAAAATAGTGGGGAAATTGAGGTAAATTTTTTCTAAATTAAGCAAGAAGTTTGATTTTTATTATTAGGTGAAATGACGGAAATTTGAATTTTAACTAATCATTCGAACTTGATTAAAACTAGCATTGTCAAATCAAAAATTTAAAATCGAAGCCCGAGTTTTTACCGACTAAATGTTGCTACCGTAAGAAGTTTCACGGAGCCTAATTTAGCTTGAATTTAAACTGGCTTAATCTATCTCGATAAAACCACGGTAAAACCAGCCTATAGTCCTCCTCAATCGTCGCTAGATTTGCTGAGGAGGCAAGGCTCAAGGATAGGAGCTAATTTTGCCGAAAGGCTGTGTCTAAGCGTGCTTAAACGCCCAGCACCATCACTGCTAATTCCTACAATGTCTAAGTAGGTGAGCATAATTAAACATAAAACCCAAAACCCTGCGCTGCCCGCGCAGGGTTTTGAATCTGGTTTTTAATTATGCCGAGGTACTTACCTCTGTGATTTGGGATTCTAAGTAATTCGGAATTTTAAGCCTTAGGGTAAACTGCTGATCTACCGCGTGAGGGATTGTTTAAACAGCATCACTCGCTACATTGAAAGTATTGCACTTTACTAATGTAGTTTACCGTTTATAACACGAGGTAATTATGAGCGCAGAAGATAAAGCAAAAGCAACTGCCAAGAACGTTGAAGGTAAAGTTCAGGAAGCTGCTGGAAACGTGACTGGTGATCCAGAAACCAAAGCTGAAGGTAAGGCCAAGCAAGCCGAAGCCGAAGTGCGTCATTCAGTCGAGAACGTAAAAGATAAAGTCAAGAAAGCAATTGACTAGGTTAATTGCAATTCCGATTGTCATTCTTAGGAGTCAACGGAATGACGAGCGCGCGAAGTACATAAGTGAAAACTGAATTTCCTAGTCTAGGTAGCTTCTGCCTAGACTTTCTGGTGTTTGAGTAAGTAGGTGAGCATAATTAAACATAAAACCCAAAACCCTGCGCCGCCCGCGCAGCGGGCGGCGCAGGGTTTTGAATCTGGTTTTTAATTATGCCGAGGTCCTTATCCGACCACCCGTCATAAATATTAGTAAATCCAGATGTCATTCTAAGTCCAGAAGTAGAGACCAAAGGATAGAGAAGCTGTATTTTTCTTAACATAGATCTCTAACTCCTGATAGACGAAGCAAATCAGGTTTAAGGAGATGATGAGCGTATAACATTGCAGAATTTGGGATGTATAAACTATGAGCACACACGAAGATGTTTCTGTAGATACTTATGACGCTCACATTGTTCCGGCAGAAACCGCAGCTCGGAAAGAACGTGAAGGTGAAGCGTTTAAGCATACTCCTCACCAAGCTGAAGACGAAAGTTTAGACACATCTGCTGGCTACACAGTTGACAAAGAAGGGTTGGTGAACAACTTTGCAATTGAACCGGAAATGTATGTCAATGAACCGGGTGATCTGCGCCAGGAAGAGGAAGAACTCAAAGCAGAACGTGCTCAAGAAATATCCGAAGTGAACGATACTGATAAGCAGGGCGAATTGACCGAAGACCGCGACAGTCGTGGTAAAGGCACAGGCATTATCTAATCTCAACTCTTCTCAATCTTTTAGGTTGATTTCGCTTGACTGATTGGGTTTATAGCTTGGATTACACAGTAGCTGCGGGGTAAAGTTAGACTTTACCCCTTTTTAGGGTCAAGAAACCCCAATATTGGCAATTCACTGGCGCGCCCTCGACGCACAATCTAGGGAATTGCCAGTAATGAAACTGCTAAAAAACTGTTGCAACCTAAAACAGGTGGATAGATATACCCACCTGCTCGACAAACAAGATTGCTATTAGATTGTTGCTATCGTTGGATTAAGTTCTCGTTCAAACCAAGCACATAAGTTTCGCCATCTAGGCTTAATACGTTTGAGTTAGCGCTCTAGAGTTGACGATTTAGTTGCTGTTCATGCTTCATGATTGCCCAAACAGCATGGATGCTGCCTGGGAGCCATCCCAACAACGTCAGCAGCAGATTGATGATGAACGTGGGACCCAACCCAAATGTGAGAAAAACTCCTAGGGGAGGAACAAGAATGGCAAGTAGGATGCGTAGTAGATTCATAGCACTTCCCATGTTGTAGGTGACATTGTTTCATTCTCTAAAACTTCTGCTGAAATGACCTCCCCCAAAGGAATTAATACGGTTTGCTTGCTATTTTGTTCACTGTTTCAGGATGCATTTAGCTCTCAGCACTCGAAATCCGTCTCTTTGAACTGAGCAGGCGGCTGGAATTTGCGACAAAGCTGGAACTACCCCCGCTGCAAGCTGGGCTTTGATTGGCTGGGTCTCGACAGGAAATTGGGCAAATAGTTGAGTCAGATAGGATTTGGGATTGTTAAAGTCAGGCTGGAAGGATTTTTGATCCAATAACCAAAAATCTACGTCATAGCGATTGATAAACGCTTTTACCTGGTTTAGATCGGGGCTGTATTGGGCTTGAACAGTATCGAGCAACCTCTGGCTAAGCTGCTGAAAGTACTGGGGATGATAGGGCAGTAGATAGCCTTCGCCACCCGCCAGTAGCGACCGCTGGGAAAAGGTAGGAATTTGATTTGCTTCTTCGCTCAGCGAGGCAATTACAACATCTTTCGGTTGATTGGCAAAGAATCGATAAAGGCTAGGCGCATCGCCTGTCACGTAGCCCGTCACTGGAAAGGGAGCATGGTCGATCTTCAAACTGTAGGGATAGAACCCCAGGGTGGCAGCGAGTAGGGCCGTCAGGCCAGTGGCTAGCATTGGCTTTCTAGACAGACACCATTGAAACAGCCTATCCCACAAGATTACTAGCGTTATGCCTGCGGCTAAAGCAAGTAAAATCCGAAAGCTATGTTCAGTATAACGATTCGGTAAATGCAATCGAAACGCTAGAACATGGGCAATCAGGAATAGTCCAATTATTGTCTCAGTTGCAGCCCTGGAAATAGGCTTGCCTGCGGTGGCACAGGACGAAATTGAGCCGGTTGATCCGCATGTAGGGTTGGGTGATGCAGAGGGGCAATTTGGTGACCTAAATTCGAGGTTCTCCCCTGCGCCTGTGCGCTCTTCTGAACCAGTTCAACTGAGTGAGATTGACCAACCCGCTACGACCATTGAGGACTGGGTTGCCCAAATCGAAGCCTCGCTGGTCCAGATTACCAATGTTCGGGTAGAAACGACGGAAGCGGGATTGCAGGTGATTTTGGAAACGGCAGGCGGTTCCCTTGAAGTACCGGAAACTCGATCGGTCGGCAATGCGCTGATTGCAGATATTCCCAATGCCACGATTGCTGAGGAGTTTTCTCAGGCAGAGCCGATCGAAGGGATTGCACTGGTGAGTGTGACGAGTTTACCGGGCGATCGTGTGCGGGTAGCGATTACGGGAACCGATGCACCACCAGTGGCAGAAATCACGTCAGACACTCAAGAATTAACGTTTGCGGTGACGCTGGGAAATGCGAATACGGTAACGGAAGAAGACGCGATTCAGGTGGTGGTAACGGGTGAGCAAGATGATGATTACTATGTGCCGAATACCAGTGTGGGAACAAGAACGGATACTCCTCTGCGAGATATTCCCCAATCAATTCTGGTGATACCGCAGCAGGTGCTCGAAGATCGTCAAGTCAGGAGCATTACAGAAGGATTGGAAAACGCTGCTGGTGTCACCTCGATTGCCAATCCTGCTGGAAGTCGAGATTATTTCACAATCCGAGGTTTTGAGAATTACGGTAACTTTCTTGTCAATGGCATTCCTGATCCGCAGATTCCTAATGATTCCAGTTTTATCAACGTGGAACGGTTAGAACTGTTGAGGGGACCTGCTTCCGTTTTGTATGGTGAAACTGGATTTAGCGGGATCGGTGGTACTATCAATGTTGTCACTCGGCAACCATTGGATTACCCGTTTTATGAAGTGAGCGCAACTGCTGGCAGTTACAGCGATTATCAGGGAGCAATTGATTTCTCTGGGCCGTTGAATGATTCTGAAACAGTTCTCTACCGTTTGATCGCTGCCTATCGCAACTTTGACAGTTTTCTAGATTTTGATGAAGGAAGTGCCATTGCCATTGCTCCTAGCTTGGCGCTCAGACTAGGACCAAACACCGACTTCATCCTAGAAGGAGATGTCAACATCTTGGAGCGCAATGGACAGTTACCTCAAGGACAACCTGCTGTAGGCACGGTACTACCAAATCCAAATGGGGAAATCGACCGCAGTTTCAACTCAGCAGGACCTCAGCCAAATAACCTAACCATTATGGGCAGAGTTGGATATCGCCTAGAGCATCGTTTCAATGACAACTGGAGCCTGCGTAACGCCTTCCGTTATCTGTTCGCTGACGATAATGAAAACGATGGAGAACCTATCATCTTTAATAGTAGCTTTGCTGACGATAACCGCACTATCAATCGCAGGTTTCTGATTGGCAGTCAATACTACAACACCTATTATCTCAATACTGACCTACTGGGTACATTTAGCACGGGTGCCATTCAGCATCGGCTTCTATTGGGCTTCAGTCTGGATCGAGATACGTCCAATCTCGATAATGAAATTGGTGACGCTGCTCCGGTAGATGCCTTTAACCCAGTTTTCGATCAAACCGTTGATCCAACTGGGAATCTTACCACCGATCGCTTTACGACTAGAGATACGCTTGGTGTTTATGTACAAGACCAGATTACCATTTTGGAGAATCTCAAACTGTTGTTAGGGGGGCGGGTTGATCTGTTTGAGGAAACTACAGACAATCGACTTACGAATGAAGAAACCAATCAATCCGATACGGCATTTAGTCCACGAGTCGGAATTGTCTATCAACCGATTCCTCCGATTTCCCTCTATGCTGGTTTTGCCCAATCGTTTGCACCGACGATTGGCTTTGCTGAGAATGGAGATGCATTCCAGCCAGAACGAGGAACCCAGTATGAGGTGGGCATCAAGGCAGATATCAACGAGCAACTTTCAGCAAACCTTGCTTTTTACGATTTAACTCGCTCGAATGTTACGACGCCTAATCCGGAGAATCCAACGTTTTCAGTTCAAACTGGGAAACAAAGAAGCCAAGGTATTGAATTGGACATCAGCGGTGAGATTCTACCAGGATGGAACATTATCGGGGGCTATGCCTACACCAATGCTAGAGTCACAGAAGACAATGCAATTCCGGAGGGAAACCGGTTGTTTTCTGCTCCAGAACACTCGTTTAATTTATGGACAACCTACAGAATCCAAGACGGCGATTTGCAAGGTCTAGGGTTTGGTTTGGGCTTGTACTATGTGGGTGAGAGATGGGCGGATAATGCCAATACGGCAGAGTTACCCAGTTTCTTCCGTACCGATGCCGCAATTTTTTATGAGCGCGATCGATTTCGTGCCGCCCTCAATTTTCGCAATTTGTTCGATGTGGAATACTACACGAGTAATTTTGGCTCTAGCGACTTTGTGAATCGGGGTCTCCCTTTCACTCTCCAAGGAACAATTTCCTGGCAATTTTAAGGTATTAGCTCATCATGAGAATTTCTTTGCGCCGCCTTACTAGCTTCCTTTTTTTAGGACTTCTCACCTTAATGGTGATCGGAGCCTGTAATGCTGGCTCAACCCCTGAAGTTGACAAAGTAGCTTCTACCGAAAACTGCCGGATGATTCAACATGTAGCCGGAGAAACCTGTGTTCCGAACAATCCTCAGCGCATCGTGATGCTTAGAGAAGACGCTTTTATCAATGGGTTGGAATTAGGGGTTCAGTCTATAGCGACCGTTTCAGCTCCAGGGTTTCCGTTCCCAAAATATCTACAAGGTAAAGTGGATAGAGTGGAATCAGTTGGAGGATACGGTTCTCCAAATTTGGAGAAAATGTTGAGCCTTCGCCCAGATTTAATTGTGGCTGACTCTTATTACTCACAAGACCTCTACAGTCAGCTATCTCAGATTGCGCCGACCGTTGTATTAAACGTGCCTTTTCCTCCACCTCCTTGGAAGGAACAATTAGAGGAACTGGCTCAGGTATTAGGTAAAGAAGAAGCTGGCAAACAATTAATTAATGAATATTGGCAACGGGTTGAAAAACTGAAGCAGGCACTGGGTGATCGTCGTCAAACATTAGAGGTATCCATTGCTAATACTTCCTCAGAGTATGGTATTTGGTCTTACGGCGAGAAGCATCCCTCCGGATCAGTTCTGAAAGACATTGGTTTACAACGTCCCGAATCCCAACGAGGAGATTTCTTTTACATCGAAAACATATCTGTAGAGAAATTGCCTGATATCGATGGAGATGTCCTTTTCTTTGTGTCTGGGGAAAGGGAGGATGACAAAAAGGCATTGGAGACGCTAAAACAAAGCCCTTTATGGGCGCAACTCGGCGTTGTTCAGCGGGGGCAAGTTTACCTTGTGGGAAGGCATTGGCATAGCTCGGATATTCTGGCAACTACGATCGGTGGTGGAACGATAATCGTCAGCCCGGTTCGTTAATTTCCTTGATCCCCAGCTTCTCTTAGGTTGCATCAACTACGGGTCATGTTGCTAAAATATGACCCGTATATTTTTGTTCTGATTGTGAAATTATTTACAAGCAGTTTGCTTGATATTCTTATATAAGTGAGCATTAGTAGATTTTTATGCATATTGCAGTTATCGGCACTGGCTACGTTGGACTCGTAAGCGGTGCCTGTTTTGCAGAGTTTGGCGTGGATGTCACCTGTGTGGACGTCGATTCCTTGAAGATTGAGAAACTTAACAATGGCGAGATTCCGATCTATGAACCAGGATTGGACCAACTTGTAGATAAGAACGTTCGTGATGGCAGGCTGCATTTCACCACCGACATTGCCTCAGCCGTGAAACAGGCAAAGGTTGTGTTCCTTGCGGTCGGCACTCCACCAAAGGAAGATGGCTCGCCAGATATGAGCTATTATCAGCAGGCAGCTCTCGATGTGGCACGAGCGATGAATGGCTACAAGGTCCTTGTTACCAAATCGACCGTTCCGATCGGAACTGGCAACTGGTTGCGCAAATTTGTAAGCGAGAACCTTGCTGTAGAAACCGACTTCGGGGTTGCATCAAATCCGGAGTTCCTTCGAGAAGGAGCCGCGATCGACGACTTTATGCGGCCCGACCGCGTCGTCATCGGCAGCAATGAACCGCAGGCGATCGAGATAATGAAGGAGCTTTACAGGCCCCTTTATTTGATAGAAACACCTATCGTGATCACATCGCTCGAAGCCGCGGAGCTTATCAAATATGCCGCGAATGCGTTTCTTGCAACAAAGATAACCTTCATTAACGAAATAGCAAATCTTTGTGATGCGATCGGATGTGATGTTCACGATGTTGCCAGAGGAATGGGGATGGACAACCGCATTGGCAGAAAATTCCTTCACCCCGGACCGGGCTATGGCGGCTCCTGCTTCCCCAAGGACACGCGAGCACTGACAACAGTGGCCGACCAGTTTGGTGTTGAGACTCTTATAGTCGATGCCGTTATTGAGGCAAACGATCGCCAGCGTGATGCAATGATCCCTAAAATCGAAAAGCTTGTCGGTGGTCTTTCTGGAAAACAGATCGGTATGCTCGGGCTTTCTTTCAAGCCCGAAACTGATGATATGCGCGAATCCCCAGCAATTGACATTGCACACAAGCTGATCGAAAAAGGAGCCTCGGTCAAAGCATTCGATCCGGTCGCAATGGATGAAGCGAAGCATTTTATCAATGGCATCGATTATGCCTCTGACGAATACGAGGCAATAGACGGTGCGGATGCTATTGTCATCGTTACAGAGTGGAATCAATTTAGGGCTCTCGACATGGAGAGAGTTAAAGGTTTACTTAGATCACCGAAGATAGCTGACCTTCGAAACATCTATGAACCTGAGGATATGCGAGCCTTAGGTTTTGAGTATGTCGGGGTTGGCCGATAGTCGCCAACTTTTCCCAAGCTAGGACTTTGGGGATTGTCAACTAACAAAATGAGAGCACTTGTAACCGGCGGCGCCGGATTTATCGGTTCGAATCTTGTAGATGAATTGATCCGTAAAGGCGCCGCCGTCAGAGTTATCGATAACTTTGTAACTGGTTTTCGAGAAAACCTCGACGAGATATCGGGAGATCTGGATGTCATCGAGGCGGACCTGAATGACACAAATGCTTTGAAGCTCGCATTAGACGGCGTGGATGTGATATTTCATCAAGCCGCACTGCCAAGCGTACCAAGGTCGGTTAACGATCCTTCAGAGACACACGCTGCCTGTGTAAACGCAACATTCTCACTGCTCTGCGCTGCAAAGGATGCTGGCATCCGGCGCGTGGTTTACGCTGCTTCTAGCTCCGCCTATGGTGATCAACAAGTACTGCCGAAAGTAGAAACAATGGCCCCAGATCCGCTCTCGCCTTACGCCGCGGCAAAACTTGCAGGCGAGTATTATTGTCGTGTCTTCAGTAAGGTTTATGGTATGGAGTGTACCTCGCTGCGTTACTTTAATGTCTTTGGGCCAAGACAGAATCCTTCATCGCAGTACTCAGGAGTGATCTCACGTTTTATCGACGCATTGATGAAAGGACATCGACCGACCATTTTTGGTGATGGTGAACAAACACGCGACTTCACTTTTGTTGCGAACGTTGTTGCGGCTAACATTTCCGCTGCGACAAGTTCCGGCTGTGCGGGGGAAACTATTAACGTTGCAAATGGCGAGCGTGTTTCGCTAAACGAGCTGTTGGATGTGTTGAAAAAGATCACAGGGCGTGAATCTGTAAGCGCCGAATTTCGAGAGGCTCGTAAGGGTGACGTCCGGCATTCTCAGGCAGACAATCGAAAAGCCCGTGAGCTGATCGGTTACGAAAAGCTGGTCGGGCTTGAAGAAGGACTTCGGGAAACTATCGAGTGGTGGAAGACCAGTCGCTTTGCCAAATAGATCCGCGATATTCAATTAACCGCAGCAAAAACGTCGTCATCCAACTTTGAATTGACTCTTATATCTCTAGCCCTGAAATTCGCATAGACCGTAAACTGAGCAAGGTCAAATCGTTGAACATAGCGTTCCGGCACGAAAACTCCTTCAACTTCTTTTAATCTATCGATCTCGACCGTGGTGGTTACTGATCGGCCATCAATAGTATAAGTGGCTTCATACGATCTGACACGATTTGTCTTCGGATCGATAATGAAATCAGTAAAATAACCTTCTGGTGATGTCATCCGAAAGCCCGTCCGTTTCCGCTTATCTTCGGGCAAGGATGTAACAATAAATCCGACCTTTCCTAGGTTCGGCAAAAGAGTTAGTCCAAGCCGGTTGACCGGAGGAAGAGAGAATCCTCCAGGAGCAGTAGATGTAGTGCGTTCGCCATCAAATACCTGTTTGAGAGGCTGAAATGGGTTGTTTAGTTCAAACCTATATCGTTCTCCCGATAAAACCGTAACAAAGGTTGCAGGGATGGCCTGAGGAAGATTTGAAGCCGTAATATCTACAGATCCACTTACAAAAAGCGAGCTCATATCCCTGAACTTGTCGCCACCATGAGCCTCTATGACCTTACGGGCAAGTTCTTGTTCAGCGGCAAATCGGGTCGCAGGATCATTTCCCTGTCCGAGTGCGCAGAGACAAAAAGCAAAGATCGAAAATATAAGAGTTGAGTAACGTCCCATTTTCATAGCACCAATATAGTATCAAGAAAGGGCGAACATTCCATAGAACATTCGCCCGATCCTACCACGACAAAACGGGGCTTACCAGCTAAACCTAGCCGAGAGTTCAACGCGTCGGTTAGTTGAACCGCCGCCACCACCAAAGCCGCCGCCGCCGAAACCTCCGAACGATCCGCCTATAGATGTGAACTGTCCAAATCGGCTGGAAGCAAGATTACCCACAGGAGGATTGTAGTTAACGTTGTTAAAAAGATTGTTAACGCTAACGCCAATATTAAGGTTGTACAGATTCCAGCGTAGCCGACTACTAACCATCGGTGTGACTACCGTATTGTTGCGCTCCAGATTCCGATCGGTGCCAATGTTAGTGCTGACATTAATCTCTTGCCGAATGGCATAAATCCGCATGCCGACGATCGCATCAAACACAAGTGGTCCCAGTTCAAACTCGGTGGCAGCGTTGGTTGAGTTTGCTGCTACACGATAGCCATTGAACGAGTGACTCAATTTTTGCCCTAGTCTCTGTGCCAGTTTTGGTCTGCACTAATTCTCTAGTTGGCAGAAGTTATCTGAACATAACGTTACATCTTCCAGCGCAAGTGTCGAAATTCAGTGGGAGATAGGCCTGTCCAGCGTTTGAACGCTCGCGTGAAGTTAGCGGCATCGGTATAACCCAGTTCAGATGCGATGTTTACTAATTTGATGTCTGGATCGAGCAATAAACGCAGAGATTGCTCAAAGCGAACCTGATCGAGTAAGCGAGAATAGGTTAAATCTAAGTCATGAAGCTGACGTTGAAAGGTGCGCACACTCATCCCAGCCAGCTCTGCCGCTACCTGAATATCGGTTTGCTGTTCTCGTAACAAAGGTGCGATCACTTGTCGAATCGAACCCGAAAAGCTGGTTGCAGGAGCCGATGAGTGCAACAGTTCATAGTCTTTGTATCGTTGAATATCCTGGTGATTGCCTTTGTTTTGAAGCGGCAAACTCAGGAGCGATCGTGGAAAAACAATCGCCGTGGCAGGCTGCTCAAAGTGGATTTTTGCGTTTGCTAAGGGTTCAAAGCTTTTTAATCCAGGGGCATGTTGAGTTTTAAAGTGAACTTCTGTGGGCCGCCATTGTTGTCCTGCCGCCATCCGAATTAAATTAATGCTCAGCATGACAGAGAAATGATCCGCATGTTGAAGTCCTGCATCCAGTCCATGTACAAAATTGCGGCAGAGCCACACTCGCTCTCCCTGCTCCTCTAGCCAATACCATTCGCCGGAGGTGTAGGTAGGAATCATGTGGATGCCTTTATTGATAGCATCGTGCAGGGTCAGCGATTGGCAAAGTAGCCGTCCGTAGGCTCCCAGATCTGCAATTTGGGTTCGTTGACCCACCAGTAGCCCAAAATACTCACACCCTGCTTCGTAAGCTGCTTTGGCATAGAACTCAATCACCTGCTTGAACGGAAGTAATGATTCAGTCTTGTGCAGTGCCGATGGAGGCAATTTTGCGTTGACCAGCAGGTGTTGCGTTGGGGAACCAATTTCCTCTAGGAATGTGACAAAGCCTTTCAGGACATTAGCTCGAATCAGTGGAATGTGCGGTGTGCCTGTTTTTGTGCTGACGTTCATAGGAGCGCGATGGATGGGACACAGGGCAGAACAACCGGGAAAACACACTCTCACAGAGTTTTCTAGAATGCGGGACCTTGTATTGGTCCGCGGCATTCAAAACTCTGAAGACACTTTAGAAGAGCTTCAGAACCAAGATACTAAATGTTTTATAACAAGATACTAAATGTTTTATAAATGGAGATATCTCTTAGTGTCTTGTCAATATACGCCATCTTACTATAGTGAAAAAAGTATATTGTATCCCCAGTCTTTAGGAATAAATAACTTAAGCTTAAAGAACGAGGAGCATGCAAAACTTCACACTGTGTGCAAGCGTGTAAATTAGTAAAAGACTATGGTTGTTAGCTCTAGCTTTAGTTGGCAGACTAACGAGTTACATGCAAGCGCCGAAATTCGCGCGGAGAAGTCCCCGTCCATCGTTTAAAGGCTCGTGTAAAATTCGCAGCATCGGTATAGCCCAGGTCTAAAGCAATATCGATCAGTTGGATACCTGGATCATTCAGCAATTCGATCGCTCGATCGAAGCGTACCTGTTCTACGAGATGAGAATAGTTAAGATTTGCTTCTGCCAGTCGTCGTTGAAAACTACGGACGCTGATTCCTGTTGCTTCTGCCGCAATGTGAATATCAGGATAGCCGTCCTGCAACATAGATTGCAGCAATTGACGCAATGAACCCGCAAAGCTTGGGGATGGAGCGGTTGTTTGCAAGTGATGGTAACAGTCCTGCGAAGACGACAGTTGAGATACTGACGGGCGTAGCGGCTGGCTCAGGAGCGATTTGGGGATGGCGATTGCATCGGTGGGGTGATTGAAGTGAAGCGGTATATTTGCGAATGCTTCAATCTCAGTTAATTTCTTTGAATAACCTGAGTTGAGACGTAGTTCTAAAGGTTGCCAAGCTTCCCCTGCTGCAAGCTGAACCGCTTTGAGGTGAAGGAGCACTGCGTACAGCCGTGCCTGTCGGTGTTGTATGGTAGGTGGAAAGGTGAAGTGGTGGTGTAGCCAGACCCGATCGTCTGCTTCCTCTATCCAGACTCGTTCGGTGGAATTGACTGAAGGAATTGCCCGTTCGAGCGTTTGCAGCAGGTCGTATAGGGTGAGTGATTGGTGAATCAGATGCCCAATCAGCCCCAGATCAGCAATTTGGGTTTGCTGGGCCACGACTATTCCGAGTAGTTCCATTTTTTCGAGCTGAGCAGCGTGTTCGACAAAGTCAAATGCTTGATATAAGGGCATTAATGCGTCTGGATGATCCAGCGCTAAAATAGGCAACCTTGCCCGCTCTAGGAGTCGATCGGTTGGACTACCCAGTTGATTGAGGAAATTTAGAAAAGGTAAAAATGTACTGACCCGACAAAGAGGAATCGCATTCATAAAAATCAAAATTAGCCTAAACACCAACTGACAACTCAGTTGGCAATATGGAATGAATTATGTTCTTTTAAGTACCTCGGCATAATTAAAAACCTGATTCAAAACTCTGCGCCGCCCGCGCAGGGTTTTGGGTTTTATGTTTAATTATGCTCACCTACTTAGTTGATGTTCTTTGGGTTGATCGGGTTGATCCTAATGTGATGTAGTTGCCGTGAAAATCCAGCATAAATATAGATAATGGCTAGAGCCAGTAATGACTGCTCTTTTCAGCTAAAGTGTTACGAACTGAATCCCCAAACAGCCTTGATACTACCACATTTGTCAGAGATTTGGCATGAAATGACAAGACTTTCAATCATGAGCCAGCAATGATGAAAGATGCATTCACGCGAATAACTTTAATGAGATTAACAATCATAAGCAACATAATGACAATGTATTGATACTCTTTGATGCTTATCCGTTTAATCATCGATTAGGCTAATTTTTTCGGCTTGGCACAAAATGACAAGAAACTTTCTGCTGATTAATCAACCCATATCAAGCTCTACGATATCTCGGCAACTATGCTGCACTCGCTTCATTACCTGACCTCTACCATTCTCTGTTCTGTTTTTTCAGGAATTTAACAATGTCTCAGAGCAATTCTATTCAACGTCAGATTTTGCCGATTCCAGATCAAGTTCACTTCGGGCTGACCACCTACGATGCGAAGAACCCAGATACCCACTATCCTCCCATTCGCGATCTGCGACCACCAGCGGATGCGCCCAACGTCCTGATGACATTCAGATGCCAAAGCTTGCCGGCATTGATGTGGTAAAGACTTTGACTCGCGCCGAAACTCCATTGGTCGCGTTCATTACCGCATTTGATGAGCATGCGATCCAAGCGTTCGAACTGAATGCGGTGGATTATTTGCTTAAACCGGTGGAGCGTGCCCGACTGACAGAGACGATAAACAGGGCTGCCGAACGGCTTGAGCACTCCGATTGGCGTGAAAGCTCGGTAACAAGACTGAATTCAGCTATTGAGACATTTGAGGCTATCGGTAAAGAACGGCCCCTAATGCGGATACCCGTCAAGGAAAAGGATTCGATTCGTTTAATACCATGCGAATCGGTTGCATCCGTTACGGCCGATGGCGAGCTTTTGCATATCTACACAATCGACAACAAACGATACACGATCAACTTTCGTCTAAAGGATCTCGAAACCCGACTAGATCCACGAACATTCGTACGCGTTTCACGGAGCGCGATCGTCAACTTGGATCAGGTCAGCCACTTCTCCACGCTGCCTGGGGGCACGTATTCCATTGCGATGGTTTCCGGCCCCGAAATAACCACAAGCAGACTTCGTTCGCGCGAGATACGTAATCATTTGCTCAAATTATGACCAGCCATTGACCATATATTGTCCGAAAAAGACAGATCATTTAAAACCAAGATCACCGATGAGTAGGTGCGCTATCCTGTAGAATCGTTTACTTTCGACAGATACATAGAACCTATCAACCGATTATGAAATTGCTCAACATTTTCTTCCTTCTTATATTTTTCTGCTTAGGAGCCTTTGCACAATCCGGAACAATCTCCGGCAGAGTCACCTTTGGGACCAGCGGCGTTCCGCTTCATGATGCGCGGGTTCAGGTGCCTCAACTTGGCCGAACTACCCAAACTGATACTGATGGGCGTTACACTCTAGATAATGTGCCCCCGGGACGATACACGATGATCGTTCATATAGATGGATTTTCGGACGCAACAAGAACAGTTACGGTCGGAGGCGAGGCAGCGCTTAACGTCGATTTTCAGCTCGAGATACTCGCGCTTCGCGAACAAGTCACTGTAACGGCGACGGGCAGCGAAGTCTCCGTTTTTGACTCCTTCCAAACAGTTACATCCGTCGGTTCGACCCGTATTACTGAAAAGGCATCGACTTCGATCGGTGATGTACTTGAAAATGAGGCCGGAATGGCAAAAAGAAGTTTTGGGCCCGGCTCATCACGTCCGATCATACGGGGATTTGATGGGGACCGGGTGCTGGTGCTGAGCGATGGTGTAAGACTTGGGTCTGTAGGTTCCCAATCCGGCGACCACGGAGAGCCTATTGATCCGCTTTCGGCAGAAAGGATCGAAGTATTGAAGGGCCCGGCAACGCTTCTATATGGAAGTAACGCCATTGGTGGTGTAGTGAATGTTGTAAGCCATCACGATAACGAACCGCATGCTGGATGGCGTGGCTTTTTCACAACGGTCGGAAGCACGGCTGACAGGCAGGCCGGAGCATCCGGCGGAGCAGAATACGGCTACAAGAATTGGTTGGTAAGGGGAAGTTTTGGAGCACAACGTACCGGCGATTACAGCACGCCGATCGGCCGTATTCCCAATTCTGCGTCGAGATCGACCTCGGGTTCATTTGGCACCGGATACTACAGCGACAAGGGATTCTTTGGCGGAACATACAGCTTTGATATTCGCCGTTATGGCGTGCCTTTCGCAGCTCTTTTTGAGGAGCATGGTAAAAAGAAGTTAGGAGAGGATGAGCTCCCGGATGTTGATGAAGACATTGATCTCAGGTTACGCCGCCACAATCTTCGTTTTAATGGCGGATTTCGAAACCTGACCGGCCCTTTCCTGAGCGGCGTTACTTATAACATCGATTACACTGACTATCGCCATAAAGAAATAGAGATCGAGGACGGTATCGAAGAGATCGGCACCGTATTCGACAACAAGATCTTTTCCTATCGCTCAGTCTTCGAACAGCAAAAATATGGCCGTTTGACCGGAAGATTTGGATTTGAAGGCCTTAGCCGTGATTATAAGATCACCGGTGAGGAACAATTGATCGACGGCAAGGTCAAGCACAATTCTTTCTCTGTGTTTGCGCTCGAGGAATTGAATTTTGACCGTGTAAAACTGCAGTTTGGCGGCCGCATAGAGAACAATCGTTATCGGCCCGAAGATGCCGATCTTCGTGATCGCAGTTTCACCGGATTTTCAGGTGGAGCGGGCATAAATGTCGGCCTTTGGCAGGGGGGGGCGTTCGTTGCCAATTTTACACATTCGAATCGAGCACCGGCGCTCGAGGAGCTCTACAACAACGGTCCACACATCGGGAATGTTACTTATGAGATCGGCAATGATGATCTTCGCCGCGAAACCTCGAATGGCATCGACGTGTCTCTGCGCCACAGCTCCCGCCGGTTCAATTTCTTTGGCGACGTCTATTTTTATCGGGTCAACAACTTTGTTTTCCTTGCTCCGCAAGATGAGGACGGCGACGGCGACGTCGATATTGAGGACGGCCTCCCAGTTGCTAGGTTCGAGCAGGAAGATGCTCGCTATGTTGGTGTAGAACTTAATGCTGACGGTTGGTTCAATCAGTATGTCGGAATGTTCGCGAGTTTTGATTATGTCCGGGCGAAACTTACTGACGGCGACCTGAACATCCCTAGGATCCCTCCTGCACGCGGGAGGATCGGCCTTGATCTTCGATATCGCGGCCTGAGCGTGCGGCCGGAGGGTGTTTTCGTCGCAAAACAGAACAAGGTTTTCCCACTCGAGACTCCGACCGACGGATATAGCCTTTTTAACGTTGCAGGTTCGTACACGATCGCCGGACAGCACACTGCACACATTTTCAGCGTGAATGCATACAATTTGACGAACAAACTTTATCGAAATCACACGAACTTTATTAAGGATATTCTTCCGGAAATAGGGCGTGGGATCCGATTTGGCTATACAGTACGGTTCTTCTAGAGCTCAATTTCTTGATCTTTCTGCACGTTCGGAGTTATCCGAACGTGCATTTTTCTTTTGCGCCGTAGCGGAACAATAGGTCATGTCCCATTTGATGAATATATGATCTGAAATCTATAATTCTTCAAAATCACTTCCAACAAAGACCGATATGAAAAATGAAACTATCAATTTTACGACGGAAAATGGCGATACCACGGCGTTTGTAGTACTTCCCGAGAAAAGCAATGGTAAAGCTGTTTTGGTCATCCAGGAATGGTGGGGTCTTAATGACCATGTTAAAGACATTGCCGGCCGATACGCATCGGAAGGCTTTACAGCAATTGCACCGGATCTCTATCGCGGGGAGCTTGCGACCAATGCCGAAGATGCTTCAAAGATGATGCATAATCTGGCTCTTGACGATGGCATCGCAACGATAAAGGCTGCCATCAAGGCCGCCTCGGAAAAATATCAATTCGAGACGTTTGGGATCACCGGCTACTGCATGGGCGGCACCTGCCGGATTATGATTGCTTTGGTCCGGTGCGGGAACGAATTCGGCTCGCCAAGGGCACGATTCGGCAGCATGGAGCGGATTACCTGGCCTATGCCTTGATTGACGCCATTATCGATGGCTTCTTTCCGGTTTTAGAAGAATATGGTGAAGCGCTGGAAGAACTGGAAAACGAAGTGGTCGAAAGTCCGACGCACCAGAGTTTGGAAAAAATCCACCGGATTCGGCGCGAGCTATTGGCCCTACGGCGGGCGATCTGGCCCCAGCGCGATGCAATTAACAGCCTGATTCGCGATTGCCATGATTTGATCAGCGACGAGGTGCGGGTGTATCTACGCGACTGCTACGACCATACGGTGCAGGTGATTGACATGGTGGAAACCTATCGGGAAGTGGCATCTAGCTTGATGGATGTGTATGTTTCCTCGGTGGGCAACCGCATGAACGAGGTAATGAAGACTCTGACGATTGTTTCGACTATTTTTATTCCGCTTACTTTTGTTGCCGGACTCTATGGCATGAACTTCAATCCAGATTCCTCACCCTGGAATATGCCGGAGCTGGAATGGTACTGGGGCTATCCGGCCTGTTTATTGCTGATGCTGGGGATTACGCTGGCACTTGTGCTGTACTTCAAACGGCGCGGCTGGTTTGAGAATTTTTCGGGTATTAAGGATTAGCCCTGAAGAGATGTAAAACCTGAGCCAGAAAAACCTGATAGGATGGCTAGGACATTGCTACCCCTGTCAACTCCCCTGCTATGGACTTAAAGGCTCTAATTCGCGAAATTCCTGATTTTCCCAAACCTGGCATTCTGTTTCGAGATATCACGACCCTACTGCGCAATCCAGAAGGGCTACGCTACACCATCGATAACATGGCCGAGAAATGCAGCGATTTAGCCCCTAATTACATCATTGGGATGGAATCTCGCGGCTTTATTTTTGGGGCACCTCTAGCCTATAAGCTCAATGTTGGCTTTGTGCCGGTACGCAAACCCGGCAAATTGCCTGCCGCCGTGCATGCAGCAGAATATGAGTTGGAATATGGTACTGATCGGCTGGAAATGCATCAGGACGCGCTTCATCCTGGCTGTCGTGCTTTGATTGTGGACGATTTGATTGCTACAGGTGGTACGGCTGCTGCTACCGCTAAACTGGTAGAACAAACGGGCTGTGAGTTAGTCGGATTCGGCTTTATCATCGAACTAACCGGGTTAGAAGGCCGCAAAGCGCTGCCCGATCTGCCGGTGATTACCCTGGTCCAGTACTAAGGTAAACTTCCACCGAATTTTCCTAATACCAGTCTGTTCCAGTCAACTGTTGCTTCCGATTGCGCCTATGACTTCTACGCCAGATTTGTCAGTGCAGCAGCGTTTTCAAGCGTTGACTAGCAGGTTGGTTGAATGGCTCACAAGCGACACCTTTAGCTATATTGTCAAACGGCTAGCTCAGGCTTTGTTGACGCTGCTTTTAGCCTCGGCCCTCAGCTTTTTTATTATTCAGCTCGCTCCGGGCAATTATCTCGATACTTTGCGCCAAAATCCTCAGATTTCAGAGGAGACGATCAAACGGCTGCAAACTCAGTTTGGCTTAGATAAGCCAGCCATCGAGCAGTATTTTCTCTGGTTGCGGCAAGTGATTACCAAGGGAGATTTTGGCGTCAGTTTTGCCTATGCCCAGCGGCCTGTGACTGCTCTGCTGTGGGAGCGAGTTCCGGCGACACTGCTGCTGTCGGTGGCTTCGTTGATTGTTACCTGGACGATTGCGATTCCGCTGGGGGTGATTGGAGCCGTGCATCAAAACCGCGCCATCGACCGATTTCTGCGGGTAATTAGCTATCTGGGGCAGGGCTTCCCAACCCTGATCACAGGCTTACTGCTGCTGTTTTTTGCCCAGCTCACGTCACCGCTGTTTCCGGTAGGCGGGATGACTAGTATCGATCACGCTGACCTCACCTGGTTTGGCAAAATTGTCGATATCCTCTGGCATATGATTCTGCCGACGCTGGCTCTCAGCATTACGGGGTTCGCCGGGTTGCAGCGGATTACACGCGGCGAGCTGCTGGATGTGCTACGGCAAGATTACATTCAAACCGCTCGTGCCAAGGGGCTGCCGGAAAATCGGGTCATCTATGTCCACGCGCTGCGAAATGCAGTCAACCCTCTGATTACCCTGGTCGGGTTTGAATTTGCCAGTCTGCTCAGCGGTTCCTTTATCGCCGAATACTATTTCAACTGGCCGGGGTTAGGACGGTTGATTCTACAAGCGATGCAGGCACAAGATCTCTATTTGGTAATGGCCAGTCTGATGATGGGAGCGGTGATGCTGATTCTGGGCAATCTACTAGCCGATTTAGCTCTAAAAGCAGTGGATCCAAGAATTAAGCTCTCAGAGATGAATTAAGCAGCAGTCTAAACATTTGAAACACCAATCCTAATGACTCAATTTCCTTGATTTCCAGTCGTTGGCTCTGATTAGCCTAGGCGTTTTTGCTTATGCTCTAGTTTTCTAGGCGTCAATCCGATCTCGCTTTGCAGTAAGATGAAGAGATGCCCAATTGAACAATTTGCCAACAAGTTCAGTGCTCGACACGGTTCGATACATCTGGTTTGAGCTAAGGCGTTAATTGGGATTTTGTGCTTATATAGATAGCTGCTGCATCGAGGTGTAGGAAAAAACTGGTATGAGTCAAGAAGAGATTTACGATCGGGTTAAGAAAATTGTGGCGGAGCAGTTGAGCGTTGACCCCAACGAGGTGAAGCCAGAAGCTAGTTTCGCCAACGACTTGGGCGCAGATTCCCTGGATACGGTGGAATTGGTAATGGCGCTAGAAGAAGAATTTGACATCGAAATTCCAGATGAAGCAGCGGAGGGCATTGCCACGGTTCAGGCAGCGGTGGACTATATCCAAGACAAGGTAGCTGCCTAGCCTATCATCAGCGGTTAGATATGAGGGATTAGAGACTGAGATAGCTTTTCGACAATGCAATCTCCAACGCTTTCCGAATAGGCTTGCTCGTCCTAGTCCCTGTTTAACATTGATTTGATATCTTTGCTATTGTTCCGGGTGCGAAACCCTAGAAAGCCGTCATGACAAGTTCTGAGTTAAAGCGGGTTGTTGTTACTGGGCTGGGTGCAATCACGCCAATTGGTAATACCCTGGCCGAATACTGGGAAGGACTGATCAGCGGTCGCAACGGGATCGCTGAGATTACCCTATTTGACCCGTCTAAGCACGATTGCCGCATTGCTGGTGAGGTGAAGAATTTTGATCCTCATCTGTATTTGGAGCGCAAAGAAGCCAAGCGGATGGATCGGTTCGCCCAGTTTGGGGTGTCTGCCAGTAAGCAAGCCTTGGCTGATGCCGAATTCGTGATCAATGACCTGAACGCTGAGCAAGTTGGGGTGGTGATTGGCACGGGGATTGGCGGCCTCAAAGTAATGGAAGAACAGCAGGAGATCTACCTGAATCGCGGCCCAGAAAACTCTTCTTGCAGACGCTGCAGGGTAGCTAGGTCTTCCTTGGTAGCCAAGTCGGCGGTGCTGGCTGCAATCAGTTCACTGATCCGATCCAAGCAAGCATTCATACCGGCAGCGAACTCGAAACGGGTCATGGCCCGTTGACCGCGATAGGTACCATCGGGGTAACCTGCAATACAGCCATAGCGCTCAACCAGAGACTGAAGGGCTTGATAGGCCCAGTCGGTGGGTTGAACGTCGGAAAGCTGGGTAATGGAAGTAACCTGAGACTGAGAGTTGCTGCCTTCGCTGCCATACTGCATGATCTGGTCGAGCGAAGAGACAGAGGTATTGGCTTCGGGGGCAGCTTGAGCCACTTGCACCGGAGCTTGAGTCGGGGCTACAGCAGCCGGAGCCGGAGCAAGAGCATCAGCAGGCTGTGCTTCACTAACTGCCACCTCATTGGTCGCCTCAACAGGCTGTTCAGCCACCTGAGTTGCAGAGGGCAGTTCTGTAATCAGAGACGCAGAAGCAGGAACCTCAGCCGAAGCAATTTCAGTTGCTACAGGAGCTTCAACTTTGAGCGCATCAGCTGAAATCTGCACCTCAGATAGCAGAGCATCAGCTTCGTTGACAGACTGGCTAACAGATTGGGTCTCTGCTGCCATTGCAGAAGAAGAAACAATTAAAGCTGCACCTACAAGAGCAGGCGTAGCTAACACAGAGTTCCACAGAACTTTGGATAGCATTTTAGAGTCCTCACACCTAACTTCAAGGGACTTAGAAGTCTACAGTAGCATTCTAAGCATGACGGTTTTGAATAATCAAGGAAGGTTAACAAAAATCTCATGCAAACTACTGCTTCAATCTTCAATCTTGATACGTGATTAGTTTTCCCAGACATTCCTAAAACTATCCGCTCCCGCCGGGAGTGATTCAGGTTAACCTTGCACACTTTAGGAAGCGAGAGCGGTCTAGTAGGGTCTTCAGGTTGAAACTAGACTGCCGGAAGGATCTCTAGCTGAATCTAGCCTCTCTAACAAGCAAAGCTCCCAAAGGGATAGCTCAACAGTTAGAGAACAGCTCCGGCACACAGCCAGCTTACTTCAACCTGATGACCCACGCATTTACTACTATCTTGCATGGGCATCACCTCCTTGTTGCCTGAAAGGTCACATTCTCAAGGGTTTGAAGTTAGACAAATCGCGCCGTGGCGACTGCTTCATTTAGAGTAACATACTGCTCCTGATTCGGGTAGCAGAATTAGCAAGAGAAATCAGAATGCTGAGTATCAGTAATTGATGCGATTGATGCGATTGATGCAATTGATGCGATCGATGTTTCAGTAAAAAAGCCCCTGCATCAGCAGAGGCTCTAAAATGAATTGCCATCAGATCAATACTCAGCCAAACTAGCGGCTAGCGATCTGGAGTAACAATTACATTGGAGTAATCATTACAGCGCATTACCGCGAGGCAGAACTTCCTCAGGGAATACAAAACGTTCATGAGGCTGATCTTGAGGAGCCATCCAGGCCCGGATGCCCTCGTTCAGCAAGATGTTCTTCGTGTAGAAGGTCTCAAACTCCGGGTCCTCCGCTGCACGAATCTCCTGCGACACAAAGTCATATGCCCGCAGGTTCAGCGCTAACCCCACAATCCCAATGCTCGCCATCCACAAGCCCGTCACCGGCACAAACAACATGAAGAAGTGCAGCCACCGCTTGTTGGAAAAGGCAATCCCAAAGATCTGCGACCAGAACCGATTGGCTGTCACCATCGAGTAGGTCTCTTCACTCTGGGTCGGGTTGAAGGCCCGGAAGGTGTTGGCCTTGTCCCCATCCTCATACAGCGTGTTCTCCACCGTCGCTCCATGAATCGCACACAGCAGGGCACCGCCCAGAATGCCGGCAACCCCCATCATGTGGAACGGGTTGAGCGTGAAGTTGTGGAACCCTTGGATGAACAAGATGAAGCGGAATATCGCCGCTACTCCGAAGCTGGGCGCAAAAAACCAGCCCGACTGCCCCAACGGGTACATCAGAAACACACTGACAAACACCGCAATCGGACCCGAGAAGGCCAAGGCGTTGTAGGGGCGGATGCCCACAAGCCGAGCAATCTCGAACTGCCGCAGCATGAAGCCGATTAAGCCAAACGCCCCATGCAGCGCCACAAAGGTCCACAAGCCGCCGAGTTGGCACCAGCGCGTGAAGTCCCACTGCGCTTCCGGTCCCCACAAAAACAACAGCGAGTGGCCCAAGGAGTTGGCCGGTGTGGATACGGCAGCTGTCAGGAAGTTGCAGCCCTCCAGGTAGGAGGACGCGATGCCGTGGGTGTACCAGGAGGTGACAAAGGTGGTGCCGGTCAGCCAGCCGCCGAGCGCAAGGTAGGCGCAGGGAAACAGCAGGATGCCGGACCAGCCGACGAAGACGAAACGGTCGCGCTTGAGCCAGTCATCGAGGACGTCGAACCATCCTCGCTCTGCTCGCGCTCTCCCCATTGCTATGGTCATTTCATATCCTCTTAATATGACAATGCATCCTCAGTTACCGAACGTCTTTAAGAAACTCGTTCAGCTAAGAGGGAAACCAACCTTGAAGTTGACGCTAATCGGAATATGGATCAATCAACCGATATCAAAATCAGTAGACCTTGTCCACATCCCCTCTCTAAGCACCCAGAATAAATACCTATCAAGGTTTGCTGAGAGAGGAGTTAACGTTTCTATATGATAGGGAGATATGAAAATTTTTACAATCTGACATGTACTGTTCTTATCAAATGCTTGCCTATTGCAGTTTCTAATCATTCCAGATGCTGCAAACCCGCGTTTGGCTCTCCTGGAGGGCAAACCCTAAAATTAGAATCTGTGGCGTTTACGCTTGTGTGCTTTTGTAAATTTTGTAAACTGGTCGTTTTCATCTATGGCTGTACCGCTCGCCTCGAAACCGGATAATAAATTAGTTTTGCGTCAATCCGTCTTGGGGGCACGTCGTCCTAGCAACTATTTTTGGGCGGCGGCCACGACGCTTGGAGGAGTTGGCTTTCTGCTGTCGAGTCTTTCCAGCTATTTCAAAGTCAATTTACTACCGTTCTCGGACCCTACCCAGTTGGTCTTCATTCCGCAAGGTGTAGCCATGGGGTTCTATGGTATAGCAGGAACCCTACTGGCGCTGTACCTGTGGCTAATCATTGCCTGGGATGTGGGCGGTGGCTATAACGAGTTCAACCGCGAGACCGGCCAACTCACAATTTTTCGCTGGGGATTTCCAGGCAAGAATCGCAAAATCGAAGTGACGCATCCACTAACTGACGTGCAGTCGATTCGGGTGGAAATTCGAGAAGGGCTAAATCCACGGCGAGCGCTGTACTTGCGCATCAAAGGCAAAGGCGACATTCCCCTGACGCGTGTCGGGCAGCCGATTGCCCTTTCAGAATTAGAAAATCAGGGCGCAGAATTAGCCCGGTTTCTAGCCGTTCCCTTAGAAGGGTTGTAGAGGGAACGCCGGTTTAGATGTCGTGTGTATCGGAAAGATCGCGTCGATCTATGATTCGCTCGGCGTGACCGAAGATCTCGTTGCAAAGAACAATGACCAAACCATCGACCAGACAATCAATGCATTAAACGCTGATTCTAATGGACTTATCTTTAGTAATCTGGTCGATTTCGATATGCTTTTCGGCCACCGGCGCGACCCCGAAGGCTATGCGAAAGCTCTGGAACACTTTGACGCTCGTATGCCCGAGATCTTAGACGCGATGAAGGACGGCGATCTGCTCATCATTACCGCCGACCACGGTAACGATCCGACGTTTCCCGGCAGTGACCACACACGGGAGTTTGTCCCGCTGCTGGTTTACGGCAAGAATGCGAAACCCGGTGAGAACCTCGGTACCCGCGGTTCGCTGGCGGACATCGGGCAGACTATCGCCGACAACTTCGGCCTCATGCTCCCCGCCGGTAAGAGCTTTCTGGAAGAGATCGCAAAGTAAAAAGATCAATAGCTTTGACGTTCTATTGATATACGGATACTGGCGAAAATAGGCGTGAGCGCGATGATCGCTGATGGTGGGAAATAAAAAAGCCCAACCTTGTGGGCGGGCTTTTATATAGTGCGTTAAAGACGCGTGTTATGAACCAATGCCAAAAATGTATGGAGCGATCACCAGCGAAACGATCGACATAAGCTTGATAAGGATGTTCATTGACGGACCCGATGTATCCTTGAACGGATCTCCGACCGTGTCGCCAGTAACAGAAGATTTGTGCGGCTCTGAGCCTTTGTAGTACATCTCGCCGTTGATCTCGACACCTTTTTCAAATGACTTTTTGGCGTTGTCCCAGGCTCCGCCGGCATTGTTCTGGAAAATTCCCATCAGCACACCGGAAACGGTAACACCTGCAAGCAAGCCACCGAGTACCTCCGGCCCAAAGGTAAAACCAACGATGACGGGCGTGATCAGGGCTATCGCCCCTGGGGCGATCATCTGTCTGATCGAGGCGTTCGTAGAGATCTCAACACATTTCTCATATTCAGGCTTGGCCTTGTATTCCATAATGCCCGGGATCTCACGGAACTGGCGGCGAACTTCGTTGACCATATCCATTGCTGCCTTGCCAACTGCCTGTATGCAAAGAGCTGAGAAAATGAACGGGATCATTCCGCCGATAAAGAGTCCGCCAAGGACCGGAGCCTTGTAGATATCGATCCGGTCAATACCTGCGATACCAACAAATGCTGCGAAAAGTGCAAGGGCCGTTAAGGCTGCGGAGGCGATAGCAAAACCTTTACCGGTCGCAGCTGTCGTGTTACCAACAGCGTCAAGGATGTCGGTACGGCCGCGAACCTCAGCGGGAAGCTGGCTCATTTCAGCGATGCCGCCGGCATTGTCAGCGATCGGTCCGAAGGCATCGATCGCTAATTGCATTGCCGTAGTTGCCATCATTCCGGATGCTGCGATCGCGACGCCATAGAGGCCTGCGAAGTAGTAGGAAATGACTATACCTGCAGCTAGTGTGATGATCGGAATGACGGTCGATTTCATGCCCACGGCAAGGCCCGCGATTATGTTCGTCGCGTGGCCGGTTGAAGATTGCTGCACGATCGAATCCACCGGCTTTTTGCCCATCGCTGTGTAATACTCGGTAGCATAGCTCATTATTGCTCCGACGATCGTGCCGACAACGATGGAATAGAAAACTCCCCATTTGTCGAAGGATTGCGAGCGAAGCGTAAGCTGCCCGTCCGGGAGTATCCACATCACGGCAACGAAAGATGCCGCGACCGTCAGAAGCATTGCCGACCAATTGCCGATATTAAGAGCGTTTTGAACGCTTGAATTCTCATCGCTGATACGGATGAAGAGCATACCGACGACCGAGAAGACGATGCCAAGTCCGCCGATGACCATCGGAAGCAGGATCGGTGCCAGCCCGCCGAGCGAATCCCGCGACGTGATCTCCTGTCCGAGCACCATCGTTGCTAAGATGGTTGCAACATATGAACCGAAAAGGTCAGCGCCCATACCGGCGACATCGCCGACGTTATCGCCGACATTGTCCGCAATAGTTGCCGGATTACGTACGTCATCTTCAGGGATTCCTGCCTCGACCTTGCCGACAAGGTCGGCGCCAACATCAGCCGCTTTTGTGTAAATTCCGCCGCCGACACGGGCGAAAAGTGCGATCGATTCTGCACCTAATGAAAAACCGGTAAGCACTTCTATAGCCGTTTTTATCTGGTTCGGCCCGAGTCCTGCAAAAATGGCCAGAAATACGATGAACAATCCGCCGAGGCCAAGAATTGCAAGTCCTGCGACGCCCAGACCCATTACCGCTCCGCCGGTGAACGAAACGGCAAGGGCCTGCTTAAGGCTTGTCCGGGCGGCTTGCGTAGTTCGGACGTTCGCTTTTGTAGCGACCTTCATTCCGATGTATCCGGCGGTTGCGGAAAAGACCGCACCTATCAGGAACGCAATGGCAATCAGCCAATGCGAATGGATCTCACGTCCGCCGATCTCGTGGATCGTGCCAGAATATGCAAGCAGAGCGGCCGTGATCAAAGCAAAAATGCTCAGTATTTTCCATTCGGCTTTTAGGAATGCCATTGCGCCATTGGCGATGTGGCCGGCGAGCTCCCTCATATTCTCGTCGCCGGCATCCTGCTTGCTGACCCAAGCGGATTTGTACGCCGTAACCAGCAATCCAAAAAGCCCCAATGCGGGTACCAGATAGATAACGTATTCGTTCATATACTTTTATAGTTGTTTGGGCATGTTCGCGAGCCAGAATCCAGCGGGCTTGCGCCGTGCCCGAATTAGGAGTTTCTTAACTTTCGGGTATTACCAAAATCATTGATTATCCGATAAAAATTGCCCATTAACAAACGGCGTTGGGCAAAAATCGAAGTTGTCAACAGAACTAAAAAGTGTAGAGCATTGATCAGATTCGTGAACATTTCGGCATAGCCTGAAAGATTCTGAGGTCAGTCGAAATACCTGACCTCAGTGCAATAAGACCAGACACCGAAGAATCCACCCGAAGAAGCGAATGGGGGAATATCTGTGAAACAAAGGCCTACATAGCCTAATCGCACCGCCATTGGTTGTTGATGCGTTTTGCGAAGGCCCCGTCGCGGCCGGCAGTGCCTTGTGTGCAGACGCCGGTGTTCGACGGGCGACAGTCTTTACAGTAAACGAACGCTCCATCTGATATACGGGGCATTCCCTGTGCGCCGCGGGCCCATTGTTCGATGTCGCGGAACGTAATGTTAGGATCCATTTGAAGAACGCCATCCTGGATCGCGACGGTATATCCAAAAAAGTTCGGGAAGCCTTCTATCTGGTTAGCTCCAGAACCTTCGCCGAGTTGGCCGGTGCGGAACATCACGCGGCCGCCGCTGATGCCAGGCTGCGAGACCAGCCGGCCCGCTTTATCTCGGCAAGTTCCAGGCATTATCAGGCTGTCGTGGCAGCTTGCAGTAAATTCACCAAGCCAATCGATCCTTCAAAAGCAACCGTATGGAACGTCACCAATGCTTTTTCGCCTGGTTCCGCCTTGATGTCGGGAAATACCTTCTCCTCGTAATCGACAAAAAAATCACCCGGTTGATGCGCAGGAGCTGTTACTTCAGGCATAAAAATTTCCTCATTCCAAGAGTTATTCCAATCAGTTTGGAGGTGAGTTCAGCTCAACCTAGACAATAAACCTACCAGAGACTAAACACAATTAACAGGAGTTAACAGAAACTTTATTGCCGGTTGAGAAGTGAGATTCACGGAATTGGATCGGGGCTAAGCATCGAGGCTAAGCATCGAGACTAAGCACTGTATGTGCAGCATAAAAAACAAGCCGATCAACTTCTTGTAGCTATCGCTACAGATCATTAGAATCTGGCTTTATTGACAGAATCAGTATCTACAAATAGTAACCAATAATGCAGTTTTGGCAACATCCCCTGTTCATTTAGACAGGTAACCCTCGATCCAGCCAGCCTCGGATCACGGCCTGATAAAGGGCCTGACAGCGAGTTTGGACCTGAAGTTTGGCAATTGCGTTATTGATGTGAAATTTGACCGTGCGTTCGCTAATGTGGAGCTGATCGGCAATGTCGCGATCGCGAAACCCGGCGGCCAGCAGCAGCAACATCTCCTGCTCGCGGTCTGACAAGGGCGAAGTTTGGGAGCGCGAATCTGGATACGGCAATGTCAGCAGCACTTGCAGCATTGCTTGATTGGCTCCACTCAGCGTCTGCAGTGTGCCTCCCAAACAGGCGCTAGCCAAGCGTAATTCATCGAAAATGGCTGCAATCCAGTCCTGTAAGGTTCTAGATGCAGGCTCTTTAACCGGCAAGCTGGCGTTTGAACCGATATCTGGGATGACCATTGCATCGAGTAGAACCTGGGTTGACTCATACATCAAACGGCAATGACTGCACTGTAACTTGCTGAGAATTTCACCAGTTCGCAGCAGCAGCACATTTAGCGACATAGGCAGTAAACGCTCGGTTCCCACTAGACAGAATCGAGATTGGGGTAAAAGAGTTGCCATTTGTTCTGATAAAGGCAGAACAACGACTGATGAATTGATTGAAGACTGCTGTTCTCGCTGATGCGCCAATGCACTATCGAGGGCGACTGTAACAGTTGCACATAGATACTGTAATACTTCTAGGAATTCTGGCGACAACGGTCGATGACTAAAAACAGCCAATACTCCTACAACACGATCGCCTACAGCCAGCGGATATCCGGCAAAGCCCGTAATCTGCTCAGCGATGGCCCATTCTCGATCTTTTACCCACGGTTCTTCTGCTAAATGATTGCTCAGAAATGGAATCCGATTTTGGGCAATTTTACCCACCTTAAAGGCTCCCATCGGCACCCTAGAGAATGAACCATTCGTATGGGTGTACAGTCCCGAAGAGGCAACCAAACGCAGAGCGGTTTGATCGGCTTCTACTAACCAGATGCGGGCAAAGGCACAGTCAAAGACGCTGATCATTTGATCGGTGACTTGTTTAGCGATCACAGTTGGGTCCAAACAGCCACTAAAGGCTTGAGCCATTTGACTCACCTGTTGGAGATCCATCAGCAAGCGCAGCGAGTTGGAAGATGCAGAACTGTTGAATGCCATTGCTGTTATTAAGTGCTGTTGCCAGTTGCTGTTCACCAGACATGCTACCTTTATACAGAATAGGCTGCCTGCTTTCATATCTGTATCCGCCATCACTAAGTACCTCGGCATAATTAAAAACTAGATTCAAAACCCTGCGCGGGCGGCGAAGCCCTGCGTGGGGGCGAAGCCCCCACACCCCCTTGTTCACAACCTATTTATGAACGCTGTACTTAGATAAAGTTAGATAACAGATAAAGTTAGATAACGCGATGGGCAGGTGATGACTGCTTGACAACTTGGCGTTGCTGAATGGTGATATAAAACCGCGAGCAAGATGATCGCACTATTAAGCAACAATCCGGACAATGTGAGCAGCTCGCTCACGTTCCTTATCAGGCAATCATTTGCCGATTCAGCAATGCTACGGCAACTCCTGCGCAGCTCCCGCAGGGTAGGCACAGCTACACAGACAGAGCACAGGCTTATTAGCTAACCGTTGGCTGAGCGAGGATCAGAGGATTTATTTGCAGCTGAACCGCAACTAAACTGCAATCAAATTAACAACACTTCAAAATTGATTGCAAAACATGACAAATTGCTTGGTCCATTAACAGGAAGCTAGAATAAATTTCTATGCTGATGATGTCTCGATCGACTGGGCTGTCAGGTGATACTACGATTAACCCTTCCGTGAACAGACAGCCATGAAAATTCTGATCATCGAAGACGATAAGTTGACCACTGAAGCGTTGGTTGCCACACTGAGTAACCAGAACTATACCGTTGAAGTAGCCACTGATGGAGAAGCCGGATGGAACTTGGCAGAAGCCTTTGACTATGACCTGATCCTACTGGACGTATCGCTTCCCAAACTCGATGGCATCAGCCTCTGCCAACAGTTGCGCTCCCATGGCTATCAGATGCCAATCCTGCTGTTAACGGCCCGCAGCAGCGGCCACGATAAAGCGATTGGGCTAGATGCAGGGGCCGATGACTATGTGGTCAAACCTTTTGATCCAGAAGAGTTAACTGCCCGGATTCGAGCTTTACTGCGGCGCAACCAGACAGCAGTTCAGGCCGTATTGGAGTGGGGGGAACTACGCCTGAATCCGGAAAGCTGTGAAGTCATCTATGGGACGCAGCCGGTGTCTCTAACGGCAAAGGAATACGCCTTACTGGAATTGTTCTTGCGCCACAGTCGGCGCGTATTTAGCTGTGGAGCTATTCTGGAAAACCTCTGGTCGTTTACCGAAATTCCCAGTGATGAGGCGGTGAGAACCCATATCAAAGGATTGCGGCAAAAGCTGAAGGCGGTCGGTGCTCCAGCAGATTTGATCGAGACGGTTTATGGGATCGGCTATCGCCTCAAGCCGCTAACCGAAGTGAACGCAGTAAATGCAGCCAATTCCAAACCCAAGCAGCATTCCCAACAGCCTAGATCACATCTGGCTGACTCGTCTGACCAGCAGCCCCTCACGAGTGCAGAACAAATTGGGCAGCAAACTCAAGCCGCGATCGCCATAGTGTGGCAGAAATACCAACCGCGCGTGAACGAACAGGTAGATGGGTTGGAACAGGCAGTGACAGCCTTACAGAATCAAACCTTGAATCCGGAATTACGGCAGCAGGCGGAACACGAGGCCCATTCCCTGGCTGGTTCGCTTGGCACTTTTGGCTTTGCTCAAGCTTCCCAACTAGCCCGCATGCTTGAGCAACAGTTGCAAGAGATTGAACACCTCAGAGCTGACCAAATTCCCCAACTGCAACAGCAAATCGTAGCCTTGCGGCAGGAAATTGCCGGAACGAATCAGAGTGCTGCGGCTCGTGAACATGCAGAGTCTGTCAATCAAAACTTAAAACTCAAAACTATTAAAAAAGAGGTAAAAAAGAGGGGCATTGTTGTGCAACACCCCTGTTTGAATTCATTGTTGAGTCGGTCTAGTTGCTGACGGCTTTGGCCGCTAGTTTGGCTTCACCGCCGACTAGGCGTTCGTAGGTAGCGCGCATTTTTAGACCAACCAAGACTTGGAACAGGCCGGTACCGTTGGTGGAGCCAGGATATTCTTTGTGCTTCAGCAGCAGCTCGGTCATTTCACCGTAGTATTTGGTGGAGGTGTTGCTGAGGTGGCTTTCGATGTAGATCATTTCTTCGAGGCGATCGAATTGGCCGTCTACTTCCAGGATCGATACGCTGTTGCCGTAGTAGGTATCGGGGCCATAGAACATGCGGATACCCGGATAGGAGCAGGTCAGCTTGCGTCCGCAGGGAATCCAGTCAATCGTCGATCCTTCGTCGAACAGGTAGACTGGCTCGAAGCCTTCCACACCATCTTTTTGCACCAACCGCACTCGCAGTACCTTCCGCTCGGTGTCGTTGGGAATTAGCTTGGTGGGCAGCACCTGAATCACCGCATCGGCGTACTGCTTTTGCACATCGATGTAGGCATTGAAGTCGGGGCGGCGAGATTCGATTTGCGCCAAAACATCTTCGTAGGTGTGACCCCGCTCGGCCATGTCGCGCTGGATCTTCCAGGCAATTTTCACCTCATCATCGATGTCGAGGTAAACGCTGAAATCCAACAGCGAGCGGACGCGCTCATCGTACATCGGATGCAGACCCTCGATTACCACAATCGGCGTGGGCACAATCCGCTCTGGTGGATCGATAGTGCCGGTTTCGTGGTTGTAGATCGGCTTCATAACTTCCTGACCTGACTTGAGCGCTTTCACTTGCTCGTACATCAGATCAAAATTATTGGCCTTGGGGTTGAGTGCGGTGACGCCTACCTCCTTGCGCTGCTTACGATCCAGACTGTGGTAGTCGTCTAAGCAGATAACAGTCATCAACTCTTCACCAAACAAATCGGCAAGGCGGCGAAGAAAGGTTGACTTACCGCATCCGGAGTCTCCGGCAACACCGATCAAGACCACACGGTCTGGCTTACTGGTCATAGGGTTCCTCTATGGTCTAAAACAACTGCATCAATATGAATTTAAACTTTTAAGAAAACGGTTCCTCTGGTTGGAGGTTCCTCATAACTAGCCGCTACAACTAGCTGCTTGCTTGCCTAGAGAACTCAGCGCTGCTAAAAGCCGCAATCTTAAGCAGCCCGAGCAGGATTAAAAGCAACCTGGAACAGGTCGCCAATCATCCAGTCCGGGTCGCAACCTACTCCAAAACCAGATAGGTATTTAATCCTATCCGTTACTTGGAATTCTACCAAAACGTGATCCCCACTACAAGGTAGGGCTGGAAATTACTTTGGCGATCCCCACTTTATGCTAAAGGCAAGAGGGGCCAGAAGTGAAGCGTTGAGAATTGGGAGTTTAGGAGTCAAAATACAGGAGCCAGAAGTCAGAATATTTGCTTTGCTTATAGGTGTGATAAATAACAAAATGGGTTGTTTTTGTATGATTGGATACTACAACTCTGAAATCAATCTAAAAATGGATTGCTTTTGACAGTCTTGCCGTTAAAGTCCTGAGTATGGTGATGCAGGGGTATGGGGTCAGACCATTATTAAATCTGACCTCCTTGGTGTGTTTGAGGAAGACTTTGGCAATGCTACGCTAGTACACACTAGTCTAAGGAAACGAGCTAGAGCTGGGCTAGAGCTAAGCCAAGGCTAAGCCAAAGCCAAGCGAAGGCATCGTTGATCTAGGCATGGTGTGGTGAAAATGGCGCTTTGCGCCAAATTAATAGGGTTAGGAGAAGAATCGATTAGCAATGTACAATCCAAGCGCAGCGGGTGGTGTTGCCAGCACAGCTTATGGTAGCCGCCTTTTCATCTATGAAGTAGAGGGTCTACGCCAAAACGGAGAAACTGACAAAATGGGCTACCCGATTCGTCGGAGTGGCAACCTGTTTATTACGGTGCCTTACTCCCGCATGAATCAGGAAATGCAGCGAATCGCTCGCCTCGGTGGCAGGATTGTCAGTATTCGCCCATACGATGGCACTAGCGCCAGCAACGGTCAGGTTTCCTCCCGCACTGAACCCCAACCTGTTCAGTCAGCAGAGGCAAGTAAACCCATGACTCAAGCGAAAGAAAAACCAGCAAAGCGGACTGATGTTCCTGTCAACATCTACCGACCAAATAATCCCTACATCGGCAAGTGTCTGTCCAACGAAGAGCTTGTAGGTGAAGGCGGCATTGGCACGGTGCGTCACCTCAAGTTCGATATCTCGGGAGGTGATCTGCGCTATCTAGAGGGTCAGAGCATTGGCATTATTCCAGATGGCACTGATGCCAACGGCAAACCCCACAAGATTCGTCTGTACTCGATTGCCTCAACGCGCCACGGCGACGATGTGGATGATAAAACCGTTTCTCTTTGCGTGCGTCAGTTAGAGTACAAGCATCCTGAAACCGGCGAAACCGTCTACGGGGTCTGCTCCACCTTCCTGTGCAATCTGGAAAAGGATGCGGATGTCAAGATCACGGGACCCGTTGGGAAGGAAATGCTGCTACCCGATGATCCAGAAGCTAACATTATCATGATGGCAACCGGAACGGGCATTGCGCCTTTCCGGGCCTACCTCTGGCGCATGTTCAAAGATGCCGAAAAAGCAGCCAATCCTGACTATCAGTTCAAGGGCTTTGCCTGGTTGATTTTTGGTATTCCCACCACACCCAACATTCTCTATAAAGAGGAGTTGGAAGAATTGCAAGGCAAGTACCCCGACAACTTCCGCCTCACCTACGCCATCAGCCGCGAGCAGCAAAACTCAGAGGGCGGCAGAATGTACATTCAGCATCGGGTAGCAGAACATGCGGATGAGATCTGGAACCTGGTGAAGCAGGAGAAAACTCATACCTACATCTGCGGTTTGAAGGGCATGGAAGACGGCATCGATGAGGCAATGGCAACCGCCGCCGCCAAAGAAGGCATTACCTGGAAGGAGTATCAGCGCTCGATCAAGGAACGCTGGCACGTGGAAACTTACTAGAAATTGCCAAGCCAAATTTAGCTCAATTCATTGCCAGGGGACGGTGTTCTCCTGGTTTTTTGTTAGACAAACGTTCGCATCGAGTAGGGTAAATGTCCCGTATCGTTGTGGGAAATCAGAACGGTTTGATTGTCTTCTTTGATCAAAATTTCACTAATTCCACAGTTGTGATGATCTAGATTCGCCCAGACTTCCGGTGAAATTTCCATAGCTCGACAGGCGAGATAACGAATCAGATTACCGTGGCAGACGATGATTTCATGTTGTTCTGTATTCATAGATTCAGAAGACGCAGACCCAGAAGACACCGATTCAGAAGTCTCTGCCTCGTGCAGCCACACCTGACTCCTGAGCAATTGCGCTTAAGCGGCCAATTTCAGGTGTCAGCGCTGGATCGGGCGTATCGGCTTCACCACCCACGATCAGGAGCCGCGCCGCCAAGGATTGCTGCTTCAGCAGATAGGCAAAGGCCCGAATCACGTTGTCCACTCCTTTGCGCGGCACCATGCGACCAAGCTGGAGAATCAGGAACTCATCGGTAGACAATCCCAGCGTCAGGCGGGCATGGGCTTTATTGATCGCCCAGAACTCAACCGTATCAAACCCGCAGGGAATGACGCGAATGCGATTTGGGTTGGCGTGGTACAGCCGCAACAGATCGTCTCGGTCTTGCGGGCACTCGGCAATCAGGGAATCGGCTTCCTGCACAATCCGGTCCTCGATCGCAAACCGCTCATCGGGGAACTGATCGGCATCGCCTTGGTGCAAGCGTCGCACTCGTCCCAGGGCATGAAACGTGACGACAAACGGGATTTTCAGCAACCGTTTAATATCTGCTGCTACAAGAGCAGACATCCAAAAGTTAGCGTGAATTAGATCATACATCGTATTTTGACGGCACCAATCCAACACAAATGCCGTAAACTCATTGATGTAGGGCAACAGCTTTTCTTTCGGCAAATTAATCGGTGGACCAGCAGGCACATGAATGACACGCACACCCTGCTGCCATTCCACGACATCAGGCAGATGCTGATGATCGCGCCGCGTAAACACATCAACCTGGTAGCCAATGGCCGCTAAATGTTTTGATAATTGGCCCACATAGACATTTTGGCCGCCGCTATCTACGCCACCAAAGATACCGAGGGGCGTGGCGTGTTCACTGATAAGAGCAATACGTTTAGTCATGATTGAGGAGGAAGGTAGGAAAATGGGGAAGATGGGGGAGATGGGGAAGGGTACAGTTTGCTTCTGATTCGGTTTCTCCTTTCTGAAGGGGTCAGAGGGGATCTTCAACTTGCATATTTGCTCGAGGTGTTAGGAGCAGGACGTGAGGCTCAGTGGTGAAGTACTAAGGGCGATGGCTTGTTCAAAGGCATTCTGCCAGTCTTGTACAAATCGCTGAATATTGAACCGTGCTTTAGCATCTGCTTTAGCCTGTTGACCTAATCGTTTTGCTAAATCAGGATCCGCAATTAATTCCTGCATGAATTGAATTAGGGCATCAACATTGGTATTAACGTAACCCGATACATGATTTTGAATCACCGTTGTCAGTTCAGTAGTCGCGAGTCCCACAATCGGTAGGCCCAGCATCATGGCCTCGCAGACAGCTAGACCCAAGCTGGTGTAACGCACTGGATGAAAGAAAAACCGATAGCGCGATTGAAAGGCAGCTAACTGGGCATGGGGAATTTCGCCTAGGCCACCGAGGGATGTCGCATCCATGCCGACGAGATCCAGCGGTACTTGCTGACAGGCAGCCTGAAACACATCCGATCCCAGTCGCCGTCCCCGCGTACGCAACCCGTTAGCCACCACCAAACCCCGCGCCAAGTCGCCGCTGTATTCAATATCCTCTGGTACAATCACGCCATGCTCAATCACGCACGTTGGGGTGCGGTTGCTGTCCCACATCAGGCGATTGAAATGGGTAACATGTACGAGTAGAAGATTGGGATCATCAACGACATGCTGAGTATCGGTTGGATGTTGACGCGGCGGATCATGTTCTAGATACAATCGCGGTAACTGTCGCTGCGCCTCAGACAAAATCTCGTATTGATCGATTTCATAATTACGGCGCGATTGAAATAGAATGCAGTCGAACGATTGATGGCGCACATCGTCAGCCGCAATGTCGTGCACATTATCGCCCCAAGCAAAGCCGCCTAAGCGCCCACCATAGCCCTCTGGTTTACTGGGTTTAACCGGCAGATAAAACTCGTGGGGAGCTTGAGTTAGATAATAAAGGTAGCTACCGTGGACATGCCAGGTGAGAATTCGTAACCGCATGGTTTAGTACAGAAGGTTGAAAGTTGGATTCAGCGTTGCTTTGGTTCGAGGAAACACACAGGTCGATAGCATTTACAAGATGCAGGTGATAATTAACAGCAGACACCGGATCGAGGGGAGGAGTAACGCAACACGAGAGCACATTGCCGCCGAACTCCCGCGACTGACCGATCCGAATCGGAATTGCGGCTAGGTAACAGAGGTACGCCATTGTGTAGGGCGATTGATCGGATTCCGTAAAAATAATTGCGGCATCGAAACTATAGTGACGTACCGTTTCAATCAACTGAGTCAAACAGGCTGTAGCCAAAGGAGTAGACCGATCGCAAGTCAGGTTGAATAGTTTCCATTCAACATTCAAATCCACATCTATAGCTACATCTGCATCAACCACATCTGCATTAGCGGCTACAGCATTAGCAAGCAGCACTATCTCAGTTTGGGGCAGAGCTTGGCGCAAGGCTTGCAGAGCCGGTGCAACCTGATCCTCTAACCCTGCTCCGGGAAGGCAACACAACAACCGCTGCATTGTCTGCCAATCAGGACGCATAGGCTATCTCCTGGTGTAGTAAGTCTCTAGCTTCTGCTAAAGTGGCCTCTACTGAGCAGCAACCCGTTCGACTCATCGTGTCATTGCTTGCCGCGAGTTGGATCACCCGATGTCGCTTCTGGTCTAGAGGTGCCCAACGGTGGGGATCTGAATCAGAAAAGAGCACTACGCTTTTGACCTGTAGGGCTGCCGCGAGATGGGAAATACCCGTATCGTTGCAAATTAGCAGTCGAGATTGTTTTAGCAAAACGGCTAGGGCACCGAGGCTAGTTTGTCCAGCTAGGTCGATACTGGGAAACTGCATTGTGCGAGCTACAGATTGGGTCAGGCCAACCTCAGCATTCGTGCCGGTCAGCACAATCTGAAAACCCTGAGCAGCTAGAGCATCAGCTACGGCAGCAAAACCTTGAGCAGACCAGCATTTGGTTTGCATACTCGCGCCCGGATGAATGCAGACGTAGTTTCGGATCTGGAGTTCATAGGCCGATACAATTGCTTTACACTCATGCCAATCGGTTTGCCAAATCGGAAATTCCAAATTATCTCCCTGTAAGGGAATGCCTAAAAACTCCAGCAGACGTAAGTGTCGCCAAATTTCTGGTTCCCGCTCTGGATAAGCTAAGAACCATTGGGGATCGGGACAGGGCTGTTCTACTGGGAAAAAGCCCGCCGTTTGTTTTGCTCCTAACAGCGTTGTAAAGCTATTGATCATTAACCCACTACCATGCATTTGCAAGGCTAGATCGAAATTGAGCTGCTGCATTTGCGCCAGAAACGATACTGTTTTCTGAGGAGAAACCGGCGCTTCTGGAATCCCAGGATAGCCCGGAAATTGTAGCCAATTCTGAATGTAGCAATACCGCTGCACGAGATCAGCTGTTTCCGGCAACCCGATCCAGGTCAATTGCGCTTGCGGCAGCGCCCGTTTCACGCTATGCGCCACTTTTCATTTGGATCGGGGTCATCTTTTATCTGTCAAGCCAAGCAGGGGCTGCAAGCGAAACTTCGCGTTTCCTAGGCCCTTTAATTCAATATTTTTTTCCGGAAATGCTGCCTGAATCGCGACAAATGATTCACGCTATCATTCGCAAATCAGCTCATTTTTTCGAATATGCGGTGCTGGCCGCCTTGGTGATCAGGGCCTTTTCACTTTCCTCTCTCTCAAAATTACGCAAAAATCGATTTGTTTTGGCCATTATATTTTCTGGCATCATCGCCTCTATAGATGAGTTCAATCAGAGCCTCAACCCCGCCCGCACCGGTCTCGTTACGGATGTTTTATTAGACCTATCAGGTGCCATATTTGCCACTCTTTTGGTCTACAGCTTCTACCGATTTAGATATCCGTATGCTAATCATCACGATCCGATGCCAGGCCACTCGCCTCCTCGATCAACTCTGGAATGAGTCGTGATTCCGGCAAGGTCGGCCAGTGACGAACAGGAAATTCTCTCTTCATCGCCTTTTCCTTAAGTCGAAACGGATTGAAGATGGAGCGATAATATGTCAGCCAATAGTCCTCAAATGCATCCTCCTGCGGGGTCTGGTCACGAGCTACCCCAGATGAGAACGTAAGTTTCTTTAAGTCCCAATGAGCACAACCCTTTGGGGTTAGTATCGAAAACCTCATTGAACCGAAACGACGTGCAAAAAACGGTGTTGCCAGTTCGACCGTCCAATGATCAGGACAGTGCCAAGCTACGAATATATCGTCAACTCCACATTTTACTGACCGAAAACGGACGAAAGCATGAAATTTATGTATATCCCGGTTGACCGATTTTCTCATAAGGTAGGCTTCCCGAACATCCGAGTCCGAGGCAAACTCAAGAAGATCGGGTTCGCCATGCTTGATGCGGTACATTATCCGATAAAGCAATGGCCAACGAGCAGGATCATTAAAGCACGCTACGATAGCAGCCAACTCCATGAAGCGTTTGGGCACGAGAATCCGTGTCGGTGACGTTTGAGACTCCAATTCAGCTCCAAATAATGACATCTGCCCGCTATTGCTCCAGACAACGTTCCTTGGTTCAATGCCGCTCGCGATCAGGCTCCGAACTGCATTAGACCACTCATCAAAGTTCTTTGGTTCCGCAATAGTGATCATTACTAAATCTCCCCGGCGATGACAGTCAACGGCGACGGCGTCAGATCGAATAATGAAAGCTGATGATTAGGATGCTTTGCCTCAAATTGCGTCTCCAGCCGCTCGCTATCCAGTTCGAGAACAAACGCATTGTGGTCGGCGGTTTTGATAAACCATTTCGCTCGATTCATACTTATTCGCAGTCGCACCAGATCTTCGAACCGCACTTGTCTGTGACGCCGCATCTTGATTATGCGATCGACATTTTTTACGCCAATTCCCGGCACGCGTAACATCATCGAGCGTGAGGCCCGGTTGACATCAACAGGAAACATCTCGCGATGTTTCAATGCCCATGCAAGCTTCGGATCTTTTTCAAGGTCTAAATTTCCATCGTCCAGTGTTGCAATGATCTCGTCTGCAGAAAATCCATAGTGACGAACCAACCAATCGGCTTCGTATAGCCGATGTTCGCGTATTGTAGGAACAAGCGTTTTCGATAATTGCGGATCTGTAAAATGAGCAGGCGAGAATGCAGAATAGTAAACTCGCCGCAGACGGTATTCCCTGTATAGCGATTCAGCTTTAATCAATATGGAGCTGTCCTTTGTGGCCGTAGCTCCAACGACGATCTGTGTCGATTGGCCACCAGGAACAAAAGGAGATGAATGTTTCTGATGTTTTGCCGCGTCCCTGGATTCGTCGATCTTATGCCTGATCGTCTTCATCGTGCGCTCTGTCTCGACAAGTGTCTTGTCGGGAGCCAGCATATCGAGGTCTGATTGTAGCGGCATTTCGATATTCGCACTCAACCTATCAGCGTAAATACCTGCTTGTTGCAACAGTTCAGCTGAGGCTCCAGGCGCTGCTTTTAAGTGTATATATCCGCCGAAATTTTCTTCTTCGCGAAGCTTTCTTGCCACTTCGATCAGCAATTCCATAGTATGATCTGCATTGCGGATAATACCTGAGCTTAAAAAAAGTCCTTCAATATAATTTCGCTTGTAAAAATTTATCGTCAGATCGACGATCTCTTGCGGTCTGAACCTTGCTCGTCTGATATCAGACGAGCGTCTGTTAACGCAATAAGAGCAATCCCATATACAGATATTAGTCAGCAGCAATTTCAACAGTGAGATACAGCGACCATCCGGCGTATAGCTGTGACAGATTCCCATGCCCTCAGTGTTTCCGGTACCCTTTTCCTTGCGTTTACGATACGATCCGCTTGACGCACACGAGACGTCATACTTTGCCGCATCTGCTAATATTTCTAACTTTGTTCTCAAGTCGATCATTGGCTTTGATCTTAATAAATAATTGAGCTTGATACAACGTATCATCTATGCAACTTTTCAGTCAATTGGATTTATACACCCATTCACCTAAAACCGCAATTCATTTCCGTTTATGGCAACTTTATATGGTATTTTATCGTTAGCTAATTACAGTGAGGATTTGAATAAATGAGCATAATGGACAAGATCAAGGAAGCCGCGATGAACCAATTCATTGAGGTCATCGAATGGTTGGATGAATCGCAAAACACCCTGCTTTACCGGTTTCCGGTCTATCAGCAGGAGATCAAGAACGGAGCTCAGCTTATCGTACGCGAATCGCAGGCCGCGGTCTTTGTTTTTGAAGGTCAGGTGGCTGATGTCTTCACACCCGGCCGATACACCGTAGAGGGCGGGAACACTCCGATCTTGTCAAAGCTTGGGGCTTGGAAATATGGATTCAATTCGCCTATCAAGGCTGAGGTCTATTTCGTTAACACCAAGCAATTTACAGATATGAAGTGGGGCACGTCAAATCCGATAATGCTTCGTGATAACGATTTCGGTATCGTCCGTTTGCGGGCATTTGGTGCATACAGTATGCGTGTCGCGGATCCTTCGGCATTCATACGCGAGGTAGCAGGAACGAATGCTCATTTTCAGACTGAAGATATCGATACTCAATTGAAGCGTGCGATCGTAACGGAGTTTTCCGACGCGCTTGGCGAAATGAAGATCCCTGCTCTTGATCTTGCCGCTCAGTATAAGGAGCTCGGCGACGCGATCCGCCAAAAGATCAATGTCGATTTTTCAAGCTATGGCTTAGAAGTAACGAAGTTCTATGTTGAGAATGTAAGCCTTCCGCCCGAAGTCGAAGCCGCAATGGACAAGCGTGCCTCGATGGGGGCTCTTGGCAACGTTCAGACATACGCACAATTCCAGGCGGCAGATGCCCTACGCGACGCGGCACAAAACGAAGGCGGCGGCGCCGGACTCGGTGCCGGGGTGCAACCGCATCACCAGCATTCCGAGCGAATCGCACTTGTTGATATAGTTGATGATTTGTTTGAACAGTTAGGCTATGACGTACCTGCTACATTCTATTGGACATTTCTACATCCTTTACAACGGGCAAATCTGTTCGAAGTGCGTTCGTTCCGCTTTAGTGAACAGGATCTAGCAGTAGCCAGACAGTTTGATGCAATTTTGCATGGTGGCTATGTTTCGATGCTGCGTCGATTGATTGATAGCGTATCTAGCCGTCATGGATATTTTATTGAACATGGCTGCGGTTGCGAAAATCATTTAGCAAAGCTGAAACCCTGTGATTCTTCGTTTAACTACAGCATTCCAGAAGAGGCGAGGCGGAAAACCTTACGGGCATTTTTCTGGAGTGTGATGGAAGAGTATCTGCTGTTTGAACAGCGCTCGGCCACTCGGTTAGTCTATGCCAGCGATAGTGAAGTTTAGCCATTAGAATTTCTCCAAACATGGTTGGCTGAAACAGAATTGAGGGGTGGGGGATTTCTCCCCCATCTGAGGGTGCAGCCCCCTACACCCCCATTTTTGTAAAAGTTCTCATAGATGAATAGATAGATGATTCGACAGGCAATTCTCTGTTAACTCCGTTTGTGGGACAAATATCGCCTTGATTTTTGTAAGTCATCCAAGGAGTGCTATTTCGATAGGCTAAGGAACCTTGATCAGTAACGCAAATCGCAACAGACGCATTTTCATCGGGTCCTCGAAATAGAGTTGCCATATCTTCATGGTTGCCTCCTAGATCATATTGATCGCATGTAATTGTTTCTTCAACGACTATGAATACCTTTCCTACCTGCTGACAGCGGCGCTGTAGAGCTAAAAGTTCTGCTTTAATCAGATTGAAACACGCTTCAGGAGGTAGCTCTTTTGCAGATTGTAGTGCAGCCTGGATTCTTTGCCGTAGCTCTTGTTTAATTTGTTCTCGAGGATTCTGCTTTGGGGAGTTTTGTGAGTTGGTGTACATTGCTTTTGCACCATTGGATAAACTTTAGCTCGAACGTCTGACATATTCTCAGGTGAATAGTGCGAGTCTGGAGGTTTCCTAGCTAAGCTCTCGCCAACCAGATGATATTGGAAACATGGTCGAGATTGTCTAGAGAGCGCGAGAAAGTCGGTAGAAAGACAGTCGTTGTATCTTTGTGCAGCGTATTTCTAAAGTTCTCTTAGATTTTACCGTTTCTATCTCTGCTGCATAACTCTATCTTACTAGATAATTCAAATATTTGGAACTAACTTGAAAGAATTTTGGTTCTAATTAATTTTTGATTGAGGTGATTACGGAAGAAGAGTGGCATTGCTGCCCTCACCCCAGCCCTCTTCCCAAATGAGCTACGGTGTATACACAAATTCTGGCTGAGGTATCGCAACCCCAGAAAAGGGGGCTGAGAGGACTTGTGTATAGACAGTAGCCCAAAAGGAGAGGGAACGGATCTCCTGTTCCCTTCTCTGTCTGCTGAATTGCTTATGCTTCAACGGTTAAACCTTCTACAGGGCAAGCAATGCACGCCAAAGCATAACCCGCTTCTTGATCCGCTTGGGAAAGGGCTGTGGGCTGTAAGTCATATCGAACCTCGCCTTTACAGGTGAACACTTTACAAACACCACAGGCTCCCATCCGGCAATGGTGGCGAATATCAACTCCGACTTGTTCTGCTAATTCTAGAATTGAAGTATGACCGTCTATTGCCACCTTTTTGTTTGACTGTGAGAAATGTACAGCGGAATTATCAACTGCTTGAGGGCGCATCATGGTGAACTTCTCTAGCGCTTTATCTCTAAAGCCATCTGTGCTAACTTTACTGGCCTCTGGGTTTAGCAATCCACCACCGAAGCTTTCTTCCCGATAGTTTTTCATAGGGAAGTTGATGGATTCTAGAATCTCTTTGATATTTTGAGTGAATGGTTCTGAGCCACAACTATAGACAAATCTCTCCAGCAGATCAGGCACAACCAAATGCAGCATTGCTTTTGAAATCCGTCCTGTTAGTCCCATCCAGGGATTGCGGCTATTAGGACGAGTGATGGTGACTGCCAGATGAAAATTCGGCATTTGGGCCGCCATTGTTTCCAGTTCTGCCCGAAACGGAATGTTTTCTGGAGTCTGGGCGCTGTACAGAAACACAACATCGCAGTCTACCATGGCATCATGAATCCATCTGGCCATCGACATCATAGGAGCAATGCCGCTGCCACCCGAAATCAACAGCAGTTTAGGGTGTAGTTCTGGAAAGCAGGTGAATTGACCGGTTGCTCCACCAATTAGCTTGAGCGAATCCCCCACCCCAAAGGAGTCATGGAACCAATTGGAAACAAACCCAACTGGTAAATCAGGACGCTCGGCTGGATGAGAAACTCGCTTCACCGTTAGTCCTAAGTAATAGGGCCGAGTTGGGGAAGTGGAAATGGAGTAAGAGCGAATAACCGCCTTACCATTGATTTTGGCTTCTAAATTGACAAACTGTCCAGGCTTGTAGTTGAACAGAATCGGTGGGTCTGCCAGAAAGTAAAAGGATTTAATATCTGGCGTTTCGTCAACAATCCGACAGCATCGCACAGTCAGATCTTCACTAGTCCAATGGTGTTCCTGCGGCAGCACAATAATCTGAGGAACTGGTTCTAACTCAGCAGGTGCGAGAAATGGAGGTGATAACTCTTCGATATGGAGAAATACATCTCCAATCTGTAACAGATCACCTAGCTTCAGTGGATACTTCTCATCCACAAGAACTTTCTCGCCGTTGAGTATGGAACCGCATGTGCTACCCATATCTGTGAAGTAATAGATATCGTCTTGGTAGGATATCCTGCCGTGTAAACGACTGACTTCAGGGTTAACCAAAACTAGGTCAGATGTGATATTACGTCCAATAATCCATTCTACTTGTCCAAGATAACACTGGTCCAGAGTGTGGATCTGGAAATCCTTCTGTTCAAAGTTGACTGAGCGGATCTTCAGCATGGTGGTTTGCTCCTCCAATGAAAGCGTCTTGTGGGATATACCGTCGGCTCTTTGTTCAGTTGTGGTTTAATTGCGCCGTTTCCGCGTGTTTGGTGATGGCTTAGAATGGGCTGTGGTTGGGTGAGAAACTTGGGCATCGACCTGTTTGGCTGCTGTAATGGCTAGTGTTTTAGCGTCATGAACTTGAGCGGGTGATTGCCGGGCATAGGCTGAAATTAAAACTTCTGGATGAGATGCCGCGATTGCTTCAATGGCTGTGAAGTGGTCGGCATCTTTAACCTGTAGCTCCTGGCGCAGCTTTCTACAGAAGTCGAGGCTACCTGAAACGTCGGTCAGATTTTGTTCTAATAAGTCCTGCACAATGCCTGCATAGACTTCTAGCCGTAATTTTTGACTAAATTCTGGCAAAACTTTGACTAGAGTGTAAACTTCATCAGCCGACAGCCATGTTGCTCGTTGGGCATAGGCCGGCAGCTTGTCAAACAAAGCTCGCGGAGCAGCAATGTCATAGCCCGCCTTAACTCGCCCATAGGCTACCACGGGAAAAGGCACATAAATTAGTACGGCTGCTGCAACAATACCATAGAGTAGGAGAGCAGAAGTTGGAAGCTGCATAAGGAGGGGCTAGAAAGCCACGAACAACAATCATAGTTAATCGAAATAAAACAGCGTTACAACTTTGCGCTGCTCCTCCGCATCTTGACAGGTCTTCAGTAGCGTTTGGCTATCGTGGAACGCGAAGCAAATGAGCTGTTGACAGCGAGAGATAATCTCCTGGTTACAAATAGCGCTGGCTTCAGCAAGCGATAAATGATCGTTTTCTGGGTTCTCCACTAAATGGATCACCTGTTCAAGCTGCTCGCGTGATTCTCTCGGCTGACGCTCTAAACTCTGGGGCAAGATCACCGTTAATAGGTTTGGATCAGCCCGCATAGCACCTCGGATGGCGGCAGAATTGGTTCCTGTTGCACCAGAGGTTAAAAGATGATTGCCCGACAGCACCAAGGCGTAGCTCATTAGCTCGATCAAATGCTGATGGGTGATAGGGACGTGACGAGATCCTAGCAGAGCAATGCGCTTAGATCCAGTTTGCTGAATCGCTGCTAGCTCCTGCAAAAACTCATCGACTTTAGGCAGATCTACAGATTGACTCAAAGACTAAAAAACTATACATCAACGAACGACCACGCTATTGTAGCAGGTGTCAGGGATGAACGATAGAAGTCTTTAGTCGTATCAAAATAAGAGCTATTCCGAGTCACCTAAACGCAAAAAGCCCGAGGTTTCATGGTATAGGTCTAAAGTTGGAATACTGTCTTCTTCCACATCTTCGGCCTGTTCGCTCACGACCTGCACTGCGATGCCTACTTCAGAAGCAGTTGCTTGGGCTGCAGCCTGATGGTGGGCAAGGCGACTGACAACTTCCGACGGTAGTGGTTCCAGGGTTTTCGTGGATTGGCAGAGGAAGAAGGTGAAGGCCACACTGCCTAGTCGCACCTGGTCTCCATCCCTAAGCAATACCTGGCGAACTAGTTCACCGTTGACAAAGGAATGGTTGCGGCTGCCCAAATCAATTAGGTAAAAGCCTTGATGCGGCACATACCTGATGGCAGCATGGCAACGGGAGAGCCGGATGTCTTGAATCGAGATAAACGAACGACGCGGATCCCGTCCGATAATCCAGGTCTGCTGAGGTTGCATCAAAGCCTGCGTTTTACCCTGCATCAGATTGGTCACCAGGTATCCCTGTTCGTCAGACATAAACCCTTGCACATAGGCCGAAGTCATACCTACTGAGGTGCTGCTTGAGTTTTCCAGATCCAAAATCTCATCCAGCAGCCCACGGTGATGTTCATAGAGCTTTTGAAATACCTGGTACAACTTCAAGCGCTCTTGAAGTTCTGCGTACTCGCTCATATTGACCAGGGAGGAAGTGTATGCTGCCAATTCATTTCGATTTGCCATACCAAGACAGTCCTAGATTGTTTCCGACGGAGTGAGAAGATAGATGCTGCCAAAAGACTGTGTGCAGGTTGTGTGCAAGTTGTGAATTCGGTAGAACTTTTGAATGGTCTCTAGCAGGTAGAATACCTCCACAGTGACGAGATCATCGATTATTTAGAGCCATCAGCCTTTAGAGCAACTGGTGTCTAGAGCAACGCGCAACGTAAAGACGTTTTTGTCTAAAAACTGTTTGCCTAAAAGCTAATTGCCTAATGCCAACTAGCCAGTAATCTAACCAGTATTAGGACGATGTGCGCCCTGCTCGTGAATCTACTGAGGGTGGATCTAGGAAAATACGAGGTCTGAAGTGGGCGTACTTAATGCCCAGCCTACAATCGATCGAGTTTTGGCCTTTTGATGTCAACCTTGGCAAATGCTGGATTGGCCTCTGATAGCATCAACTGATCGACAGGAACACGCAGCCATTGTGGCAGTCTTCCTAACCAACATAATTTTCCAAATCCCAGCTTAGGGTGTCCACTTAAGCAAAATAACCGCAAAATTACGGGAAATTTCGGAGAGACCTAACTACTAGGACTTAAAGAAATCTAATAATTCCCGGTTGACGGTTTGGGGCACTTCCTGTTGGATCCAATGGCCGCAGTGACGCAAAAGCTTGAGATTGAAGGAAGCAGAGACCAGCCGGTCCATGCGCTCGGTTAATTTTTGGCTAAAAAGAAAGTCCTCTTCGCCCCAAAGCACTAAAGTGGGAACGGTAATCGGCGTGGGCGAGTGCCCCCAATTAGCCAACCAGGTTTGAGGTGAAAGGAACTGGCGGTAATAATTCAGCACTGCCGATAGGACACCGGGTTTTTCTAATGCTGCCTGGTAAATCTCCGTATCTTTGGTGGTAAACGCGCCTTTACGGATAGCCTGCCCCTGAAACAAACCTTTGACGATACCCGGCAGATTTTGGCGAATCAACCACTCAGGCAGCGCAGGAACTTGCAAGGCCAGTAAATACCAGCTGCGGCGCAACTGATCCACGTTGCCGATCATCTCCTGCATCAACTGCTGCGGATGGGGAGCATTGAGGATGACAAGGCGATCGAGCAGATGGGGAAATTTGTGAGCGAGGTGCCAAGCAATGGTACCGCCCCAATCGTGCCCAACAATATGGGCCTGAGTATAGCCAAGGCGTTCGATTAAACCGCGAATATCACCGCTGAGGGTATCTAGGTCGTAGCCAGTTGCAGGTTTATCAGAGTCGTTATAGCCCCGCAAATCAGGCACCACGACTTTAAAGTGCTTTGCCAAGGCCGGAATTTGATGACGCCAGGAATACCAAAACTCAGGAAAGCCATGCAAAAGCACAACCAGTTCGCCTTCCCCCTGAGTTACGCAGTGCAAGCGAATGTTGTTCGTTTCAATAAAGTGATGTTGCCAACCAAGACTAGTTGCGGTCATAGAATGATGTGAGAGTTGCCAGAAAATGTAGAGCCTACAGACAGTAATTGCGAAACTAGCAATTTTAGTGAAGCGAGGTCGTTTTGCGGCGCTGCTAAACTGCATTGCTTAAACTTCGAAGCTTCAACGTCAAGATACCCAGCTACCGGATGTGACTTGTCCTACTGCACCCTAATTAACCAGCATAGCTAGATTTAGTGAACTCCAGGGTAGAGTCATTTTATATCCCTCATTCCTTTAAAATATGTAAAGGTTTTTTAGAATTGGGTTTGGACATGCGCGTTGCGATCGTTGGGGCAGGATTGGCAGGATTGGGTGCGGCTGTAGAACTGGCAGACGCAGGACATGCGGTTGAAATTTACGAGACTCGTTCATTTGTGGGCGGCAAAGTAGGAAGCTGGGTTGATGCAGATGGGAACCACATCGAGATGGGGCTGCATGTCTTCTTCAACAACTACTACAACCTGTTTGCTCTGTCTTTCGGGTTGGCACTTCACGGCTTTTGAAACAGGTTCGTTCCGCAACGGACGGTTCATTCGTAGCAAAGATCCTTCCAGGAAAATACACGATCCTTGCTGTTGCTGAAGGTTATAATCCAGTACGGCTCGCTGAGGTCGAGCTTGATCGGGCTTCTCTTGCGAATTACGGATTCCGATTAGAACGTGCGGGCGGCGGAAACACGCTTCCTGAGAAACGCTCTGACCGTAATAATCCAAAATGGAATGTTCGTGCAGGAGCCTTGGCTCGGTCGATCTATCAGAACGTCGAAGGCGACTTGGATCGGTCGGTTGGTGAACCAGGCGTCGAAGATGTGATCGAACCGGCGGAGCCACGTTCGGGCCAGAGAAAAGATTCCGTGATGTCCGTTGCGGAAACCTTCGTCGTGTCTACACCTGAAGGGCCATACGCCGGTTTGAACTATGCCACAAAATTTGCCGTCAATAATAATATTAACGTTGTCCTGGCCGCACAGACCGGCATCGGAAGAAATGCACCTTTAAGGCTTGAAGGACAATTTGACCTTCGCCCAGGTCCGGATCACCGCATCCGGCTTCGAGCAGCTTACGGGAAGATCGGACGTTTTATTCAAGGCAATAATTCCGAGACACTTGGCCAACTCTCATTTCAGGCGACTGACGAATGGCGTGTCCGTGAGGGCATAGTCTTGGTTTATGGTCTGGATTATTCAAGACTGATCGGTGCAGGAGATTCTTTCTCACTCAATCCGCGCATCGGATTTCAATATGACCTCGGTCCTAAGACGCGGCTACGTTCAGCGTTTACCTCAACAACCGAGAACCGATCCTGGTCACACGCAATAGAATTAGAAGATGCTCAGGTCTTTTTCAGAGAGCCCGCTTCGATCGCTGATGTGGCGGTAGAGAATGGCGAGCCCGTTCTGAACAGAAGCAATCGACTTGAATTTGGCGTTGAGCGTGTGATCGATAACCGCTCAAGTGTTGAATTAAACGCATTTTTTGATACGACCTTTGCTCGCGGCGTCGCGTTTTCGGCTATCGGATCGGCTGGTCAGAACTCAGCCGTAAAAGACTTCACCGGAAACCAGCAGGGAGAAAGCCAAGGCATAAGAGTTGTTTATTCACGACGGTTAAATGGACTATTCAGCACGGGTGCTGGATACAGCTTCGGCAACGGCCAGCGTGTCTCAGATCAAGCGATATCTTCACCTGAAAGCCTTTTCGAAAGCGATTTGTTTCACACGGTGTTTGGCCGTTTTGACGTGGACCTTGTCTCCGGCACAAGCATACGCACCGTCTTCCGCTTCTCTCCACAGGCGACCGTTTTTGCGATCGATCCGTTTCAAGGGCGCTTGGCGATATACGATCCGGGGCTCAGCGTCTTGGTAACACAAAGCTTGCCGACACTTGGTTTGCCCTTGAGAGCAGAGGCGATCCTTGACGCGCGAAACTTGCTCGATTCTACGATCGGGGTCACCAACGAAGAGGGCGGCCTTCGCTTGAGCCATTTCCGCCGGAGCGTAAAGGGAAGCATCCTTGTTAGGTTTTAGGCTTTTCGATCCTTCCGGTATATCGATATATCAATCAAGGTCGCGGCTTGGAGCGTTTCTAAGCCGCGATTTTCTATACGAAAAATCGGATTATTCAACAAAATTTTGAATTCAGATCATACAGGATCCGAAGCCAAATTTTGTAAACTATTGAGCGTTATGCAGTTAATCTAGGCCTTGTGGCTTATCGAGCGTCCGTAATGATGGAACACGGTTTGCCTTTCTGAAGGTTTGGCCAAATTCGCCCTAAGCAATGACCGGTAAGGTCCTTACAAGTTGGAGCCTGATCTGGCTATTGATCGCAGTCCTTCTCGTTGTGGGAGGAGCGCTGAACCTTTCCCAGCGCGCAAGCGGTACGATGCCGCCAACAGACGGTGTTCTTTGGGTACAACGAGCTGACGGAATCTATGCGGAGAAGGTTCTGCCCGGCTACGCTGCGTCGCGAGCCGGTATTTCTCAGGGCGACAGGCTTTTGTCAATAAGCATTGATGGTGTTCAGGCGGATGAGGTTATATCGACGCGGGACATTCCAATGTATCTGGAAGCGGCAGGTGTCGGCGGCAATCTTACTTACTACTTCGAAAAGCGAGCGTATTCCTTCTCTGATAATCGTTATTTTGCTGACCTTACTAACCTTGATCCTTTTCCTCGTTGGACGCCTTCGATCGTATTTCTGTCATTCGTAGGCATTGTCTGGCTCGCAATCGGCCTTTTTGTGTTGTTCAAACAAGGAAGCCGTTCGCCGTTCGTTCTGCATTTTGCCTCTCTGTGTCTGGCAGCGTTTGTTTTTCATCTTTATCGGCCGGTGCATGCCGGACAGGATTTTGACCTTGTTGTTCAGATACTGGACGACGCCGCTTTCGCTTTCTTTGTCCCGCTTTTTGTCCATTTTTGTTTGCGGTATCCGGTCAGGAGTGATGTGTTTGGAGAAAAACGCTGGCGTACATTGTTGATCTATGTCCCGGCCACGCTTCTAACGCTCGCCTCGCTTGCGGCAACGCTGCTTCCGCTTGTGCCACACAGTGGTTTTTCAAACTTTCTAGGTGAAACTACCGCCGCCTACAAGTTCTGGCCGCGATTCAGCCTCGCGATCCTCATTCATTTTGTTGTAGGTGTCGGCATCGGCTCGGGAATTCTCGTGTGGCGGTTCTTGACCAATAGACAGGCCATTGTTCGGCAGAGGCTGAAATGGGCGATGTGGGGAACAATCGTCTCGGTCCTGCCGATAATTGCTTACCAGACAGCCATCAGGTTCATTTATCTTCCCGAGGATACTCTTATTGTAGCCTTGACGACTCTGCCGCTGGCTCTGATCCCACTTAGCTTTGGGCATTCAGTTGTCAGATACCGCCTAATGGATGTTGATGTGGTCGTCAAGCGAGCGGCAGTCTTTGCTATGACCACGGTGGCAGTCGCATTGATGATCGGCGCTGTAGCGCTTGGGCTTGTTTTCCTTGTAAGGATCGATGGAGATCTTTCGGGCACTGAGATAACTCTGAGAGTTCTGATAGCGGTCGTCGCTATGGCTGTGATCGTGCTTTTAAGCGAACCGCTCAAGAACTTCTTGCAGGAAAGGGCCAATCGAATGTTTTATGGCGAGCGATATGATCTTCGTCGCGGTCTTCTGGACTTTGGCAAAACCTTGTCAGCAACAACTGCGATGACCCCACTGCTTGATTCGCTTACTGAGCGGCTGATCCAAGTACTTGATGTGGAAAAGGTCGCCATCTTTATGGAAGATTCGAAAGCCAAAGGCAGATTCGTTGTCGCTCGTTCAGTCGGTTTGAGTGAAGAATACATTGTGCCTTCCGATTTCCGCCAGATGATCCGCCAGAAGTCAGCAGAGAAAGGTGTTGTGCGTGCAGACGAATTCGAGTTTCAGGACGAATACAAACGCCGCCGCCCGGCCGGTGAGATCTTTGAGGATCTGAATCGGAACGCCGGGAAGCAATTCGCACCGGAGATAGTTTCGGCCTTCTATCGAGCATTCTTGAAAGAACTAAGCGGCGAGACGACCGAAAAGCGGTTCCGTAAACTTCTCGGCAGAGAATATCTGGAAACCGAAGGCCTTTTTTCAGTATTAAGAAAAAATCTAAATGAACTTGGTGGGGTTACAAATATCCGAATTCCCAGATTCGGGGCCGGTAACTAGGCGTCTCGTAGAGCAGAGCCGAAAACATACCGTTCCCGGCTCTATTGTGTAAGTTTCAGATGGTGAAAAATTTACGGTTTATTTTCTGGACCGAAATGCCTTTGCCATCGTGGCTGTTTGTTTAAGGGCATCTTCCAGAAATACATCAATAGCTTTTTCAGCTTCTCGTATTCCCTCATCGATAACCTCAGTTGCCAGTTTATCATGACCCTTTTTGAGTAATCGCTCCCCCTTTTTTTGGTCATCAGGCAATTTTGATGCAATCACATTAATGACCGATCCAAATATCACCCGTCTAATATTTTGCACTGGAAGGAGAGATCGCTCGCTTCCTCGAACAACTTCTCCATTGAGTTCTTTCCGGAATGCTCTTAAGTGGTTGGCAAGAGATGCTGCTGATCTGCTAGAAAAAAGCATTTCATCAACCATTTCTTCCATTGTTCCCGGACCGAAAAGACGATTTGCTGTGTCTTCGGCAACAGAGCCTATGCTTACCAGGATATCCCAGGGACAAGGATGGGGTTCGGGTAATCTCAGTTCAAGCATCTCAAAATCAAATCTGATAGTGGAAAGAACCACAAATGGCCAGCAACGACGTCTGTTTCTCGGAGCAAGCCAGCGTGCGGTATTACGAAAATAAGTTTTTATTTTCTCATATTCTGGTGTTGGGGTTAGAGGTGTGCCGCTGTACAAACCTCTGCGAGGGGTCATGGTTGTCGGGTCAAGTCCGGCTCCTGATCCATTAAGGTTTATATTCACAAAATGGTGCCAAGTTGCATCACAAACTATTCTTCCAACATTTGCCATGTCCCCATCATAAACCGATATCGCGCCGAAACACCTTGGCTTCACAGGAGGTTTCGTTCCGGTTGCTGTTGGTGCCCCGCTATTGATGAAACGTCCGGCAGAAATGGAAACAGCTGCGACCTGCGGAGCAATACGTCCACCCCCGCTGGTAGGTGATGGCCACTCCTCTACTCCTGCAAATGTACCTGCAACAGGGGTTGGGGCAAGACATTCGCTTTCGTGCGGATGATCAGGCAGGTAATCGACCGCACCGGAGGGATGTCTTAAGATCGGATGCACACTCCACGTAGAGGCGGCAAAGTCCGAACCTCCGTTTGAAAAAAATACCGGATAGATCCGTTGTGGGATCGCATCTGATTGATCCTGGAATTGCTTAAGATTATCTGGTCCGGATTCAAGCACTGTATCTAGCCGCTCAGGGGTTGCCATTGGGATCGATGACCAGTTTCGCATAAAACGGACGCGCGGAATATTGGCTCCCATTCCAGCACCGATCGTGCTGTGATCACCTGTTGCAAAGACTCCCCCACCACTTTGCATAAATTGGGCGATACGATTCTTTTCAGAATCGGCAAGGGCTGCAGTGCTGAAACCAAATAGCCAGATCTGATCAAAGTTGTTGGTATTAACATTGGATGAAAAAGTGAAATTACCCGGAATTGTTACCGGGCCAACACCACTTCGATGAGCGGTTGAGACGGTATGTCCTGCAGATTGTATGATCGAAACGAATTCAGAAAGTCCGAACCCACCGGTTCCAAAATCCAGCGAGCCATCCGTAACCATGAGTATCTTTTGGGGACAAGGAAACGCCCAGATGAGCTCAAGAAACCTATTTCCTTTTATTCTGGATATGTCTATGTCAAACATCTTAACCTCCGTTAAATGCGCTGAGTGGAAAGGTGGAGGGGGCGTAAGTTCCCTGACTTGCAAAGGCAGCGCATTCCTTTATTAGGGACACTTTACGACTCCATTTACTAAACTAAATAGGTAGTCCCGATCGCAAAACGATCCACGGTCGATCGGGGGACCTAATTATTCGATGGATAGACGCTAACAGAAATCAAAATTGCGTAGGTGTGCAAAATTTTATGAGACAAGCGCAAATCAGAGAGGTTTCCATAACGCATTAGTATAGAAATCCTCATTGTTGAGAAACTCGGTTTCGATGAGAAAACCGCTTTTAGTGGCGAGTTCTTCGATCATTGCTGCTGTGTATTTTTGGGAGATCTCCATAAAGATCGCTTCCCATTGATCGAATTCGAATGATCGACCAAGGGCCGCGATATTGACGGTCTGCTTCTCGCGGCTTATAAGAAAACTGCGGGCGGCGCACTCGACCGGGCGGTATTGTGCGTAATGGGAAAATTTTGAGATGTCGAAATCCCCACCGAGCTCGCGATTTATTCGGGTCAGGAGATTTAGGTTGAAAGCGGCTGTAACCCCCTGTTTATCATCATATGCGGCGATGATGACCCGCGGATCCTTTTGCATATCAAAACCAACAAATAGCCGATCGTTATCATTCATTACGCTACGAAGGCTGCGGAAGAATTCAAGAGCCTTTTCCTGCTGAAAGTTACCTATGTTGGAACCAAGGAACATCAATACCTTACGGCGAGAGCTGGTATTCTTTAATGAACTCAGAACATTGAAATAGTCGCCCGTATGCGGTGTTATGGTTAGGTCAGGAAAGAGAGTTTCGAACCGCGCCTTGAGTGCGTCATTGGCTTCTTGTGAAATATCGATCGGGCAATAGGTAAGATCAACTTGGGCCTTTAGAAAATACTCGATAAGGACCGCAGTCTTGGCTCCATCTCCGGCACCAAGTTCAATAAGGTCAAGGCCATCAGCGCCATCAGTAAAGGCCTTAAGAATTCCTTCTTTTTGCTCTTCAAATATCTTCATCTCAGCCCGAGTCGGATAATATTCAGGGAGCTTCATTATTTCCATGAAAAGCCTAGATCCTTCATCGTCATAAAAATATCGTGAAGACAGCCGCTTTGGGGTGGCAGATAGTCCAGCGAGAACGTCCTCGGCAAATTCTGTGAGCTCTGGAGTCTGATGAGAGATCATAGGAAATATTATGGTAGGCTCGGTTGCCGAATGTTTAGCGCATGGATTTCAACTATACAAGCTTATTTAACAAGACGAATACCCGTGAACTGCCAACGCAGATGCGGATGAAAAAAGTTACGATAAGTTGGTCGGCTATGTCCTTGCGGGGTTGCGATAGAAGCACCGCGTAGCACCATTTGGTTTATCATGAACTTGCCATTATATTCACCGACAGCCCCGGCTGCTTTACTAAAACCGGGGTAAGGAAGATAAGCCGAAGCGGTCCATTCCCAGCGTTTGCCCAATTACGTGAACGCAACCGTAAATTTCTGGCCGTTGAGCCAAAGCCAGATCGGGCAGCCGCACCGGAAACCGCCAATTTATCTCCCGCTCATCTATCTCCTCATTCGTCCCCATCCTCAGGCAATCCACCTGCTGCCGCTGTCGCTCGTGCCAGTGGAGCAGCCCAGACCACCCCCAAAGCAGCCGGCTTCCAATCCAAATCTCTGCAACCGAAAGCAAAAGGCTTCCAATCCAAATCAAAATCTAAAAAAAAACGTTGAATCGAATTACCAAAAATCAGGCGAAGCGGATTCTGCTGCTGCATCCCAACTTCCCGGCCCAGTTTCGCCATTTGGCCAAAGCGTTAGCCGAACGCCCAAATTACCAAGTGGTGTTTGGGACTGCCTGTAAAGAAGGTCAAATTTCAGGGATTCATAAGGCTGTTTACAGCCCCGCTCGCGATGTATCCGATAATATTCACAGTTATGTAGAACCTTTAGAAGCAGCAGTATTACAGGGACAGGCAGCTTATCGCATGGCTCAGGACCTGTGGGTCGAAGGATTCATTCCTGATGTAATCTATGGTCACTCGGGTTGGGGGCCAACCCTATTCATGAAGGATATTTTCCCATCCGCTAAACTCCTCTGCTATTTCGAGTGGTTTTACCATGCTCACGGCTCCGATTGTAATTTTGATCCAGCCTACTCATTGAGTGCCGATGACGAAGCGCGAGTGCGAGTCAGAAATGCTCCGATTTTGCTCGATTTATCCGCCTGCGACCAAGGACTCTCTCCCACCCATTGGCAACGCCAGCAGTTTCCCAGCGAGTTTCACCCTAAGTTGACCGTGCTACATGATGGCATCGATACTCATTTTTTCCGTCCGCATCCGGGAGTGACTCTGGTATTACCTCGACTGGATTTGGATCTGAGCCATGTAGACGAGTTAGTCACCTATGTGGCGCGAGGCATGGAACCTTATCGCGGCTTTCCGCAGTTTATCGAGGCAGTGGCTTTGCTTCAGCAGCAGCGACCTCAATGCCATGTTGTGATTGTGGGGGAAGATCGGGTTGCCTACAGCCCACCTCGCTCGGATGGCAAAACTTATAAACAATATATGTTAGAGACTGTACTACTCGATCTCGATCGTATTCACTTTACTGATAGTATTCCATATTCAGAGCATCTCCAAGTCCTGCAAGCCTCCTCGGTGCATGTTTATCTGACCTATCCGTTCGTTCTATCCTGGTCCATGCTGGAGGCGATGTCCACCGGCTGTTTAGTGGTGGCGTCCGATACACCTCCCGTCAGAGAAGTAATCCAGGATGGATTCAATGGCTTGTTGGTTGATTTCTTTTCACCAGAGCAGATTGTCGAGCGGATTATTGAAGTTCTCGATCATCCTACCCGTATGGCTGAGATCAGAAGCCAAGCGCGGCGGACTATCCTGGAACGTTACGACCTCAATCTCCTGTTGCCACAGCAGATCAAATGGCTCAATGGCGTGTAGGAGTACTTCTGGTTCTGTTGCCAGCTATGCCTCGTTGCGATAGGCTCTGGGCGTCTTGCCAATCAGCTGGCGAAACTGGCTAGTATAAAACCCAATTGGTTGAGTTCAATAGTCTAGCCCAATTGTACTGGCTCACCCAGCACGCTGACCGAACGACCAGGCAACTGATCAACCAGGAAACTGACCGCGAACGCTTTCTCGGTGGAATTTGCTGGTTGTCACTTGTATCAATTACTCCAAATTAATCCTCATACCAGGTTTCGCATCCGATCAAATCTAGAATTTGATCTCGCAACAAAAAATCGTATCGTTCCAACTCACATTCAATTGCGTCCCACTCAGAGGCCGGAAAGTGGCGGCACAGTGCATAGATTGGCTGTTTGCGGTCAATCACACCCTGACGCACCAGCTCACAAGCTTCATCCCGAATGGCATCTAGCGAATAGCGCACCTTTTGCAGCATGATTTCATCACCTCAGAAAACACCAAGCCCATTGATTGCCATCTTTAAGATTAGGGAAAGAACGTGAGGAAGTTGTGAGGACACTAGTTGGGTCTGCTACTCGCGGCTATGGTTGGGATTGGCTTTGCAAGGTTGCGATCGCATCTTGAAGCCAATTGACATAGGTTTTCTCGCGACGGGTGACCAGATCCAAAACTAAATGATGCAATTGCTGCTGTCGTTCAGTTGAATTCTCTGCTGCTGGGATAACGACAGCCTCACATTCGGCTAGCTTCTTCTGACGGACTGTTAACTCCTGTTCCAACAGTTGAATAATCGCTAGATTCGGTATCTGGGCTGCAAAGTAAAGCTGCACGAGCAGAGGTTCTCGCACAATAGGGGGGATCTGATGGGATTGGAGCCATTGCCGGAGTTCGGTGTCACCCGCTTCAGTGATCCGATAAACTTTGCGATTGGGTCGGTCGTGCTGAATCTCCACAGTGCAACTCACCCAACCCTGTGCCTCTAACCGATCTAAAGTGCGATAAATCTGGGCCTGATCGGCTTGCCAGAGGTGGGCAATGCAATCGTTAAAGCACTCGGTTTTGAGGTCGTACCCAGTTCGCTGCTGCTGTTGCAATAGGCCAAGAATCACGTAGGGAAGAGACATAGACGCAAAAGATAAATAATTAGATACAAATCATCAAGATTTCGAGAATAGGGCTGAATGATATCAGCCAGGAGTGCAGTTCAACATAGTAGTTAGGTATACAAGTCAAGTTATATCAGTCGCGCATACAGACGGTTTACCGTACCTGAGCGGACGACAAACCCTACTCGTGCAGCGACTCTTTCTTTATGCTACTATATGATTAATCATACATAGGACAAAGCATATATATGCCGCTCAAGCTGTGAGTTTCCGTTGCTGTAACTCGCCTCACTGCACAAAATCGCTACACTTGCCTCATTATCCACTCGCGTTCTGATCAGGCCCTCAATCCATTGCAACCATCGTAAGAGGATAGACCCACCCATGCTTAACACACTGCAACATCGCATCCATCAGCATCAACGCTTAGCAAATTTACGGCTAAAATTGCTGCGACTTCACAAACTGCTGCTAGAAACGGAACGGATTGCCTACGAGCAGCGGCAAGGCAAGGTGTCGAGAGGTGAACTGCTGCAATTGGTGATCAATCATGATCAGTTTGCGTGGCTGCATCGACTTTCGGAACTGATTGTGCAGATCGACGAATTGCTGCAAGCCGATGAACCCGTAACTTCTGAAACAATGGACATGCTGTTCAGCGATATCTCGATTTTGCTGACGCCAAGTGAGTTAGGTGATGATTTCGCCAGCAAGTATGATGCCGCCCTCCAGCATAGCCCGGATGTGGTGTTGGCCCATGCCGATGTGATGGCATTGCTTGCCTCTAGCGGCTTCTAATCTAACTTTTGATAGACGCGTTCCAAAAATCATCGGTGCTTGAAACTGAACGGAATTCCGGTGCTTTTATTGGACATCGCGCCGCAGGAACTTACGCCCGATGAGGTATCTAAAGGCCTGATGCTGGAATCGCCGCAAGTTCGCAACCGGATCGTTAATTCGCTGTTTGAGGCCGCAAAAAAATTGAAACCCGCACCGTTCATGCTCGCCTCGAACGCCAAGCTGATCACACTCGGCAATTTCACCGACGATATGCCGAACATCGCTGAATGTGATCTTATCATTGAAGCGGTCGTTGAGCGGTTGGATATCAAGCACAAAGTGTTTGCCGAGGTCGAAAAATACCGCAAGCCTGCTTCGTTCATCGCTACGAATACAAGCGGCATTCCCATTGCCTCGATCGCGGAGCCTTTTTCCGAAGACTTTAAAAAGCATTTCGTCGGGATCCATTTTTTTAATCCGCCGCGGTATATGAAGTTGGTAGAGCTTATCCCGACGCAGTGGACCGACGGAGTGATGGCCTGCAAGTTATCTGGATTTCTTGATGAAAGGCTTGGCAAAGGAGTTGTGCCGGCAAAAGACCGTCCGAACTTTATCGCGAACCGCATCGGAACGTTTGGAATGATGGCGACCGTCCATGAAATGCTCGCAATGGGTTTCACGCCGACCGAAGTTGATCAAATGACCGGAAAAGCTATCGGCCATGCCTCTTCGGCGACGTTCAGGACGAGCGACCTTGTCGGACTTGATGTTCTTGCTCACGTCAACACAAATCTTTATCCGGCTATTCCGGACGATGAGGACCGCGACGTGTTCCAAATTCCCGATGTCATCAATACGATGCTTGAAAAGAAGCTTCTCGGCGACAAGACCAAAGGCGGATTCTTCAAGAAATCGACCGACTCGGAAGGTAAAAGAGTCATCCTCGAACTGGATCTGAAGAGCTTTGAATACAAACCGCAGGAAAAGACAAAATTTCCGTCGCTGGAAGCAGCCAAAGCGATCGAGGATCAAGCAGAGCGGATCAATAAATTGGTCTGGGGTGATGACCGCGTTGCCGAATTCCTTTGGAAGACGATGTCGCGTACCTTCCGTTACTCCGCTAACAGAATTCCGGAGATCGCCAACACAATAGTCGAGATCGACAACGCCATCAAATGGGGGTTTGGGTGGACTATCGGTGTTTTCGAAAGCTGGGACGCGGTCGGGCTTCGGAAGTCCGTCGAGCGGATGAAGGCCGAAGGACAAAAAGTGCCGGAGAACGTGGAAAAGATGCTCGCATCTGGCGCCGATACCTTTTACCGGAATGAGAATGGACAGCAACTTTATTACGATCTAGTCGCAGGCGAATACAAGCCGATCCCGGCGCGTCCGGGTGTTATGGTTCTAAAGTCGGTAAAGGACCGTACCGGCGTCATCAAATCGAATCCCGGAGCTTCGCTTATAGACATCGGTGATGGTGTCGCTTGTCTGGAATTTCACTCAAAGATGAACTCGATCGGCGGAGATACGGTCTCGATGATGAACTACGCTATTGATGAGGTCGAGAAGAATCATACAGGGCTTGTCATCGGCAATCAGGGAGGGAATTTCTCAGCCGGTGCGAATCTGATGCTGTTGCTTCTTGCCGCACAGGAAGAGGAGTGGGATGACATCAATCTAATGGTTGCGGCGCTGCAAAAAGCGGTGATGCGCCTTAGATACTCGGCAAAACCTGTAGTAACTGCTCCATACGGACTTACTTTGGGCGGCGGCTGCGAGATCGCAATGCACGGTGATCGTGTGAGAGCCGCTGCGGAAACCTACATCGGTTTGGTAGAAGTAGGTGTCGGTGTGATCCCGGCCGGCGGCGGAACAAAAGAAATGACAATGCGGGCAATGGATGCGGCCCAGCATGTTCCGGATGCGGATCCGCTCGTATTTCTGAAGAAGACGTTCGAGATGATCGGAATGGGCAAGGTGGCCACATCTGCACAAGAAGCCCGAGCTTGGGGCTTTTTCCGTGACATCGATTCCATCTCGATGAATGGCGACCGCTTGATAGCCGATGCAAAGCAGGAAGTGCTTAACCTTTCCGCATCAGGCTATGTTCCGCCCGTACCGCGTGAGGACATTTACGTAATGGGTGAAGCGGGCCTTGCGGCCATGAAGCTTGCACTGCATATGATGAAGCAGGGCGGATTTATCTCCGAACACGATCAGCTCATCGGGCAGAAGCTGGCGAAGATAATGTGCGGCGGCGATATGAACCACGCGTCGTACGTTTCTGAACAGTACCTGCTCGATCTTGAACGCGAGGCTTTTGTTTCGCTCTGCGGCGAGCGAAAGACGCAGGAAAGGATCGCGGCGATGCTGAAAACGGGAAAACCGTTGAGGAATTAGTATGAGGAACCAACTTCGGCTTAACCAACTATCAGATGAGGTATTCGAATGGTATTTGGGATATTAAGAGGCAATTGATGCCACTGATCTTGAGAAGTACGGACGATCATTTTGTGCTCGAAGCACTGAATATTTTTAATCGACATGACGGTGAGAAGATCACTTGTCCTGCTGTCGCGATCACTGAAAGGAACAGTGAAGGTTATGTTAAGTCGATCCGTGTCTTTATAGACATCAATCCACTGTATGCTTAGTCCACGCGAGGTCGTGAGAGATCTGCATAACATCAGGGACGACGTGAGATCGGCATTCGGTCTGTTGTCGGAAGAGCAGCTGAACTGGAAACCCGCGGCGGACAGTTGGAGCGTTGCTCAGTGTCTTGATCATCTGATCTTGACGAACGAGCAGATGTTGGTACCGCTAGAGAAGAAACTCTTGGGAGAGGGGAATACATTCTGGGAAAATTGGTCACCGTTGACAGGATTCTTTGGCGGTTTCCTACTAAAGAGCATGCGTGAGGACCAGAAAAAGTTCAAAGCTCCGTCGGATTCGATCGTGCCGCCGAGCGAACTGCCAGCCGATATTGTTGAGCGGTTAGTCGCGAACCTGGAAAGGGTCGCTGAGAAGATAACGGCATCGGAAAAACTGGACCGGAATAAGACCGTCATCACATCGCCCTTTATGGGATTGATGACGTATAGACTGTCCGATGCATTCGACATAATCGCCGAACATTGCAAGCGGCATATCCGCCAGGCAAAACGTGTCACGCTCGACGTAAATTTTCCGAATTGATCCTATGAAACGCTGCACATGGGCATCGAATGAGCTGAACATCCCATATCATGACGCCGAGTGGGGAGTGCCGGTGCACGACGACCGTTTGTTGTTTGAATTCTTGATCCTTGAGGGAGCTCAGGCAGGTCTGAGTTGGGATACGGTGCTTGCAAAGCGGGAGAATTATCGCAAGGCTTTTGATGATTTCGATCCTGAAAAGGTCGCTCGCTATAGCGACGCAAAGCAAGCAAAGCTCCTACAGAACGAAGGTATCATACGCAACCGGCTTAAGATCGCCTCGGCGGTTCGCAATGCAAAAGCGTGCCTCTCAGGGCTGTCACCTGCTCGCTCATGGTCTTGGAAAGCGGTAGGGTCGCCTTAATGGCCGCAATGATATCGAGTTGAGTGAACTCTCGCTCTTGGGCGAATGCTTCGTACATCGCTGCAATCAGGGCCTGTTCAATTTCCGCTCCCGAAAAACCATCACAAATGCTAACTAACTGATCCAGATCGAAACGAGCAATGTCGCGACGCCGCTTCGAGAGGTGGATCTTAAAGATTTCCTTGCGCTCCTCGGCATTGGGCAGATCGACAAAGAAGATTTCATCAAATCGACCTTTGCGGAGGAATTCACCCGGCAACCGCTCGACCCGGTTGGCCGTCGCCATCACAAATACGGGCGAGGTTTTCTCCTGCATCCAGGTAAGGAAAGAACCAAAGATCCGGCTGGAGGTGCCACCATCGGAATCCGCAGAGCCAACGCTGCCAGCAAAAGCTTTATCAATTTCATCGATGAATAGAATCGCCGGGGAAATTGATTCCGCTGTCTTCAGCGCGTTACGCAAGTTGGCTTCTGACCGTCCAACCATGGAACCATCATAAACACGGCCCATATCCAGGCGCATCAACGGTAGGCCCCATAGGCGGGCTGTTGTTTTAGCAATCAGCGATTTACCACAGCCTGGGACACCTAGAATCAGCATCCCCTTAGGTTGGGGTAGACCGTATTCCCGCGCTCGTTCGGTAAAGGCGTTAGAGCGCTGTCTTAACCAATGCTTCAGCTCCTCTAGACCGCCAACTGAATCCAGAGTTTCGTCCTCTTCAATGTACTCTAGAATGCCGTTACGACGAATCAACTGCTTCTTCTCAGAGAGGACGATTTCCACCTCGGCTTCGGTGAGGCGACCTGCCATTACCTGGGCCTTGCGATACACTTTCTCAGCTTCATCTCGCGTTAAACCCAAGGCAGCCTTCAGCAATTTCTCGCGAGTTTCCGTAGAAGGGCGACGCATCCGGTTTTGCTCGATCTGTTGAGTCAACACCTGGTTTAACTCAGCCATGTCAGGCAACGCATAATCTAGAACCGCGATCTCTTTTTCTAACTCGATCGGCACTTCTAGAACCGGAGACATCAAAATAATCGTTTTGTGGGTATCCTTAAAGCTGGCAACCGCATCCCGTAGCCACCGAATCACATCCGGAGCCATCATGGGGTGCAGGTCCTTAAAGATGTAAATGCCAGGTTCACGCTGCCGAATTACCCATTCAATCGCTGGTTGCGGCGAAACTGTGTTATGCTGAGTCACGTTGCGCGGCTGACCATACTCAACAATACCGTGGGTCACCGTCCAGATAAAGACTCGACGTTGAGGTTTTGTCTGAGCAATTGTTGCAATCGTCTGCTCAGCTCGCTCTTCCTCAGAGGTAACGAGATAGATCAGAGGGTATTGAGCCTGAACGAGAATACTAAGCTCTTCTTTCATGATCGGTAAATCCAATTGAGAGACGGTGCTGCTAATACAAAAGCTCAATATTGGTATAGGGTACGAGGTACTGGTAATTTTGTTCAGCTAAGTACCAGTAGCAAGCACCTACTATTCAATTTGCTAGATGAAACCTACTCTACAAGAGTCGATTGATTGAGTAACCCGGCTGTAACTTATCCTGAAACTTATCCTGATATGTGCTGGTTCACAGCAGCTTAAGTAATTGTCCGTAAACAAGTTTCGCTTAGCTAACGTTTAGCATGCTCTATCCGCCAGAACTAGCAGGGAACCAACTCCCCCTCGTCGTGCTGATCTGGATTCGAACAACCCTCCTGTACCCGTGCAACCGAAGCATCATCGTCAAGAACAGTAGATTGCTCTTGAAGAGAAACCATCTCTCCCTCACGCACTACAAGCGAAGTCGAACAGCTAGGACAGTTGTAAACCCGATGCACTTGCCCGTGATTCGCGTCATCTACCTCATCAACTACCTCCGGGTGCTCCAGATAGAAAATAATTGCCCGCTCTGCAATGGCTGACATGGGTTGTAAATCGACTGCTGAGCGAACCTTTAGCTGGCGGTGTAGCTCTGGAGGAAGATATAGGGTAACTTTGTGCTTGTCTTGCATAGAACGACTATGTGATTAATACCCGGGTATGCATGACAGGATAATCTGCTTTTTCGGGGGCTGTCAAGACAGCAGAACGGTATGACAGCATGATTGTTACACTTATTTACAAAACGGAGTAAACCTACGAAAACGCTGCAGATTAATCATGCTAAGGATAGAGGTTTGCTTTTGAAAAACGAGTCGGAAAACGGTTGCAGCTTGGTCTAGGCAGCCCGATTAATTGACACAGCGCTATGAATTGAGACTGTCACTGTTTAATAAGTTTAATGAGTGGCTGCTCAGTATCTGAGCAATTGTTTTTAAGTAAGTCAACCTGATTAAGCAGTAGATGCAGTGCAGGGTATCTTGCCCGGGCTAGCGAGATGCTTGCACTATGAATCCTCAAATTAATCTGAATATGTTGATCTACTTGTTGATCTACTTACAGCCTTTTGCAGGCTGGTGAAGTACGAAAAACGGGGTGCAGGGCACTCCCCTGCGTGGGGGCGAAGCCCCCACACCCCCCATACCTTACATGAGTGAAAAAGGCTGTAGATGCTACAGATGGCTCCCAACAGACTAGAACCTAGAACACTGATTCTAATCAACCCCTAATCTTATGTGGCGCTCTTACACTGGCGTACTGGAGTAGAGGCGGTGCTGCTGTAGAACCTGGGTATAGAGTTCTTCGAGGCGAGTGATGTTGCGACTGAGCGTATAGCGATCCAGCACTCGCTGACGGGCTTTGCGCCCCAACAGAGCTGTCAATTCGGGGTGATCCTGGCAAAGGGGTAAGAGGGTGCGCAGTTGGGCAGAAACTCGTTGCGTGGTTAAAACAATTCCGGCTCCTGCTTCCAGAACTTCACCATCGGCTCCGGCATCGGTGGCAATACAGGCGAGACCACAGCTCATTGCCTCTAGGAGAGAAAGCGACAGTCCTTCCACTAGAGAAGGCAAGATGAACACATCAGCCCCGCGCAGAAGCTGAATGCGCTCTTGTTCATCTGCCACGAAGCCTAACCAAATGACGCCTTGTTCTTCTCCGTAAGTACTCATCAAGGCGGGCAGTAGCGGTCCACTGCCCACAATCACCAGCTTGCTTTGTTCACCCATTTCGGCCTGTTTCCAAGCTCGTAGCAGCGATTCGACATTCTTCTCAACCGCGATCCGTCCCTGGTAGACAAAAATCCGCTGGGCGTTTAGTTCGGTCTTCAGTTTAGACAGACCAGGAGAATACTTGTCGGGATCGACCCCGTTGGGAATTACGGCGATGCGGGTCTTCGGTACCCCAAATCGGACTAGCAAATCCTGCTGAATTTGAGAAAAGACAATCACACGGTCGTAGTTGGCTAGGAACGGTGCATAGACTCCTCGATCACGACATCGAACTGTTCATTATTTTCAAACTCATCCTTTACCTTGAACGTCCTGATGCCGCGCTTATCCGCAAGTTGTAATTTTGATGCGTGTTTTCCTATAAGAGTTACTTGTGTAGATATTTTTGCAAGGACGAATGAGCACAGAAGACCAAGTTTTCCGTCACCAATGACCGCGATTTTTTCTGTTTCGCCTAGCTGGATCCGCTCGGTAATGCCGAGTGCGGCTGCCAGCGGTTCAACAAACACGGCTTCGCGGTCGGTTATCTCACCGGGTAAGACCAGGAGGTTCTCTAATGGAAGCGAAAGGAATTCGGCGTGAGCTCCGTCGCGGCCTTTAATTCCCAGAACGGTCCGGTCGGGGCAGTGCCTTGGGTCGCCGGAAACACACAGATGACATCTGCCGCAACCAGCATTGATCTCGCCAACTACCCGCTTTCCGATCAGATCCGGACTGTCTTCTGAATATTCAACAACGCCAACAAACTCATGACCGAGAGTGCCGAAAAATCCGGAATATCCACGTGTGATCTCCAGGTCGGTGCTGCAAATGCCGGAGGCCGTCACACGGATAAGTACTTCTCCATTCGGCTTTGGCGTATCAACGCGGTTAAGACCTAGGCCGTTTCTAGTGTTTTGAAGGGCTAACATCTCTTACCTGAAAATTTACAAACTTTTACCAACAAAATATACTTTAGCAATGTTTCTAAAGGCATCCAGATTTTCAAGATCGATATTTCGCATTTTGTCATTAATGGCCTTGTTGGCCGTGACTGCGTTGGCTATTGCCTCCTGTTCTGATCCTGGCAGCGCAGGAAAGTTAACCGGAACACCAGCGGGTTCGCCGACCGATGGCTACAAGAAACTTTATTCTGCAGTTAAGTCAAAGGATACGGAAGCCATCAAAGCGGCGATGACCCAGAAGTCTCTGGATTTTGCAGGAACTGTCGCCGCACAGCAAAAGAAGGAGATCGCGGAAGTTCTTGCTAACGGATTTACCGCCACCACGTTTGCAGAACGGTTACCGCAAATACGTGACGAACGCATAGAAGGTGAGATGGGAGCTGTAGAGGTTTGGAACGAAAAAGATAAGCGATGGGAGGATCTGCCATTCATATTCGAGAACGGTGAATGGAAGCTGGCCATCGGCGATCTATGGGCCAACACCTTTCGCTCGCCAGGAAAGGGAAGGGCACAAAAAGAAGCTGAGGCCGCTAATGTATTGAATGGAAATACTATGCAGCCGCTGCAAGCGAATATAAATGGGAATTTCCAAAGTGCTCCGCGTCCGGCTCCGCGAGAAAAGTAAGTGCTTCATCAAATATGACCGGCACTGACCTAACTGAACTCGTAATACAATACGAAAAGCATGGATGGCGTCTTCGGCGAATAGTTTCGACGGACACTCTGGGTCCTGACATATTGCGAGAAATAGAAGCGTTTGGAGACGACATTTATGTTAGCCTGTCTGTGGTTGACGGGGCGTGGTTCTCTCGCCGATCGGGAGAACGATCCGAAACATGGGAGTTGAGGCGTCTTGGAGGCTCTCCTCTCGCGATGCTGGCACGAATCGAACCCCATTCCGATCCGGGCGGGATCGAGAAAATACTCCGAGAGATCGAAGAAAAAATGAGCCACAAAACGAAATCAGTTTTTTCGACGGATGCTAAAGTATCGCCGACCTCTGCATGAATCATTCACTAGCCTTTCTTCATCTTAACGAAATGCTTGACATCGCAGCGATGCAATAGCAAACTTTAATTGTTGAAAATGATGATCAAAGATCTCGGGCCGAGAGTTGAAAAGGTTTGGAAAGGCTTGCGGCCAATGACAAAGAATATGCTGGTCGGTGCACTTCGCTCGGGCAGTAATCCTTCAGAAAACACCGCCCCTGCCAAATTTTCATATGATACTCACGCTGACTGGGAATTGAGCAGATTGTTGTCGGCACTAGACGAGCAAGCCGGAGCTAGGACCTCCAAAAGGAGCCTTAAGAATAAGGCTGAGATCGATCGGCTCGCCGAAATGTGTGCAAACGTGCTTGAATCGCAAAGCGGTGCTGCGGAGGTCTTCATTCAGCTTGCCACCCGGGCAATAAATCGAAATGATTATCGAAAACTGGATGAACTCTCGAATCGCTTGACATCCCAATATTCAGCTGCAGAGATAGCCGAGATCGTGCGCCAGACAGAGCTCCCACAGATCCGGGCCATTGCCGCGGAAACACTTACTATGCTGCCGATAGAGTATTTGGCGGCACTTCTTGAGGATCCGCTTTATTCAGAAATAGCGGCTAATGCCTTGGAACAGCTTGCGTACGAATATGACTCGGAAGATGCTCGTGAGGTTCTAGATACCTATGTCGGAACGGAGTACATCCGCGGCGATTAGGTCTTGGCCAACAGAATTAACAAAAGGGCACGTGCATTGATCACCTAGTGCCCTTTGTCATTTATGCCGGCAGTGTTGGAACCGGCGTTGTCAGCTTCCTGTATTAGCCTCACTGGCATTCCTCTTTAGCCTATTTGGATACATCGGAAATCGTGCCGTAAGTTGTGCCACTTCACGGCGAATACGAGTCTTAACCTCATCTGAATCCGGAGAGTGGATAACCTCGGCGATCCAGTTGCCGATCGATTTCATTTCATCCTCCTTCATTCCGCGAGTGGTTAAAGCGGGCGTACCTATGCGAATGCCGGAGGCGACAAAAGGCTTCTGAGTATCGAATGGGATAGTGTTTTTATTAACCGTTATATGAACTTCGTCAAGGGCCTTTTCGGCTTCTTTTCCGGTGATGCCTTTGCCATCAAGGTAAACATCGACAAGCATCAGGTGATTGTCTGTCCCACCTGAAACGATACGAAGCCCGGCGTTAGCGAGTGTGTCAGCAAGAATTTTGGCATTGACTATTACTTGTTGCTGATACTCTTTGAAATCAGGACGGAGGGCTTCACCGAACGCGACGGCTTTTGCGGCGATGATATGGACAAGGGGGCCTCCCTGAATGCCCGGGAATACACGGCGATCTAGGTCTTTTGCAAATTCTTCTCTGCACATTGCAAGCCCCGCCCGCGGCCCGCGAAGTGTCTTGTGCGTTGTGGTCGTAACGAACTCGCAATGCGGGACGGGTGAAGGATGGAGGCCGACGGCGACAAGTCCGGCAATGTGGGCGATGTCTGCCATCACCATTGCTCCAACCGACCGGGCGATCTCGCCGATACGTTCGAAGTCTATGGTCCGTGGATAAGCGGAAGCTCCGCAGATGAGCAATTTAGGACGGCTTTCTTCGGCGATCCTTTGCAGGTCAGCATAATTTATCTGCTCGGTCTCCCGATCTACACCGTAATCGGCAACTTTATAGTTCAAGCCTGAAAAATTAAGCGGATGGCCGTGTGTTAAATGGCCACCGTGCGAGAACGTAGAATAAAGTTTAGGCGAATTTATCAATTCATCGGCCGCCAGGATATTTACCACGCCTTTTCCGCCGAGCGTCTGCATAAAATCCTCGAGCCGGACGGCCGGCTCACCGAAAAAGGTATGCCCGCCCTGCTGTTCCAATTGCAGAAGTCCACGCTGTATCGCACCGACCGATGCCTTTGAGACATTGCCGTATTGCGTCGTAAACTCGCTTGCATTTTCGGCCACGAACATCAGCATCTGCTGCAGGTCTTTGAGATCGAGCAACAGCAACCCGTTCTCATCGGCGATCTTGAATGCCAGCGTCAGAACGCCTTCTTGGGTTTCGTTCAATTGAAGGATCCGAGATATCAACAGCGGCCCCATTTCTGAAATGGTCGCACGCAGCGGGTGGCCTTCTTTGCCGAAAACGTCCCAGAACGTTACTGGACTTCCTTCGAACACCGCATCGGGAAAACCAAGCTGCGTCAGACGCTCGCCGACCTTTCCGGTCATCGAGCCTGCCTGGCTGATGCCGCTCAGGTCACCTTTTATATCCGCCACAAAGACAGGCACACCAAGTTGGCTGAAACCTTCAGCAAGCTTCTGCAGCGTTACCGTTTTTCCGGTTCCTGTGGCGCCGGTCACAACGCCATGGCGGTTCGCCATCTGCGGTAATAGTTTGAATTCGCTCTCGTCCCGTTTCGCTACTAAGATCGGTTCTGCCATATTTAGAATATACGTTAAATGTTATGGACGGACTAAGGCTATCCGTCCGCCTAAAATTTGTCTTTTTATCGGAACTGATATTAAGCCGCCGCCGAAGCATCCGCTTCGTTTGGGGCGTCGCAATTGACCATCCAATTGATGCCAAATCTATCGGTCAGCATTCCGAACGCCTCAGCCCAAAAGGTCTTATCCAGCGGCATTGTTACCGTTCCTCCCTCTGAGAGTTTGTCGAAATACTCCCGAGCTTTGGCAACATCGTTCAAGCCGATCGCAAGAGAAAAATTGCTACCCGGTGTTGCCGGATGCGATGGCGGAGAATCGCTTGCCATAATGAATGAGTCTCCGACCTTCAATGTGCAATGCATTATGGCATTGTCATTGCCCATTCCTGACATTGGTGATTCGCCGTAACGCTGGATAAAGATCAATTCTCCGCCAAGAGCATCTCGGTAAAAATTTATCGCCTCTTCGCAATTGCCGTTAAAGCTTAGGTATGGCTTGATTCCCAACATAGTTTCCTCCTATTTGGTTCCCAAATGAACCGTGGTTGTGATATTGACCCTGCTCATCGTTTTTTTTCATACTTCCAATTCCGCCTTTTGCCTTCCATCAGCCATTCGATGGTTGTTGCGAGCCGTTTTTCGCGGGTCGCATCGGTCTTTGCATCTGTGATCCATTCGATGTATTCACGTTTGCAGCTCGGCGGAAATTTTTCGAAGGTCGCCGCAGCTTTCTTATTCTTTTTGAGCTCACCGGCAAGTATATCCGGCACTACTATCTCGGCTTTCGGCTTCGCTTTTCTCTCGACCTTGATCCCTTTTTCATTCAGCTCCATGGCCTTGTGAATGAGCGAAATGATCACCTTGTCCGATGGCAGATCTTTAAGCGAGTTGATCTTGCCGAACGAACCCATTGCGGTCTTCTCCTTTGGAAACGCGTCCGATTCGATCAGGCTCTGCTTCCAAAACATAAATGCACAGTGGGCCTTAAATGAGGCCATGCCGCACAGGATCCCTTTGTATTCGAAAGCGGGCATCGACCATTTGAGCGTCTCACTCACGTCCGGGCAAGCCTGATGCACAAGGGAGCGAAGATGCTCAAGTATCGGCCTTGCAAAATCTTCAGATTCTTCTATGTATTCGTCAACACGCGGGTCGATCTTTGGCATGCCGTTAATATACTTCAAAACACCTGCCGTGTCAGTATATTTAGATTATCTTCATTAAGACCTTCCTTTCCCTTGCCCCATCGAACTCACACAGGTAAATTCCCTGCCAACGGCCAAGGCACAACCGTCCCTTCTCAAACGGCACCGTAACACTCGAACCGACAAGCGATGATTTGATGTGCGCGTCCGAATTGTGTTCGAAGTGTTTGAAGTAGGGATCGAACTGTGGGATCAGACGATCCAGAAAGCCGAGCATATCGCCCTGCACGTCCGGATCTGTGTTTTCGTTGATGGTCAAACCGCAGGTCGTGTGCTGTGTAAAAAGAACACATACACCCTCATCCTTTCCTGAGCGGCGAACGATCGCCCCTGCTCGGTCGGTTATATTGATCATCTCTTCTCGCTTCGAGCTCTTTATAAATAGCGTTTCGGTCATCCGTATCCGATCTCAACTTTTAAGCCGGGTTCACTGGCCCGTCCGATTCCTGTTAAACTAATTTACATCAATTCAATTCGTAAAGGGGGAACTAATAGTGAAATTCTCTTTGGCCGCACGCCTAATTCTTCTGATCATTACATTTACAGCAGCCATTTCAGCCCAGAACCGTTTCGAAGGCTATTCATTCGTGCTCGAGGCAGATGAATCCGGTGTTTGCCCTGTTCGTTATCTTCCGGGCGCAAGCGGAGGAAATTCCGTCGAGGTTTTCATCGCCGGCACCGGTCAGCGTCAGAACGCCGCCGGTCTTACCGCTTGTGATGGAGCCGGAGCGAACGCCAACAATGTTCTGACGAACGGCGTCGGCAAATGGTGTTTTCAAGGGCCCGAGCCAATGTATGAGATACGGCTTAAGAATGGCGACACGTATCTTTGGTATCCAACGACAAAGGAATCCGGTTTCTTCAATGTAAAGGATTTCCGGCCCGTAACACGCTCCGGAAGCGAATACGTTTTCACCGAACCCGCAGACCATACAGCCACTATAAGAAATGCTCTTTACTTTATTGCATCACGACAGGGCGGAACGCTTCGCTTTCCCGAGGGCGATTATATTGTCGGAACTCTGGACGGCAACCGCCGTGACCCGCGCTTCCGCGCCCTGACTCTGCCCTCCGGCGTCGTCATTGAAGGTGCGAGCGCTCGTATATCAACACCTTCAACGCTTCTCCCAAACAACAAAAGCGCAAGCCGCATCCGGCTGCGTAACGATAACCAGGCCATATTTCGCATCGGCGGATGCACATCAAATATCACGATCCAGAATCTGGAACTAGTCGGCAATGAAGCTCTCCAGGCCGAGGCACAACGAAGCGTAGCGAATACCTATGCGATCGAAGGCTTTGGGAAATGGTCGATAGATCCGGCGACCCGGGCCCAATTGACGAATACCAGTATGGTGTTCAAGTTCAGCAACCTGACCATACAGGGTTTCGACCGCGGCATCTATGTGCACAATGCCGGCGGCGACAACTGCAACCCGTCGCTCCAAGCTTGCGGCGAATGGCAATTTGACCACCTGAAAGTAGAACATATCTTTTTGTGAAAGCGAGAATCATAAAGAGAAACCCGGAAGAAACCAGTTGGGTTAATCAACTGACGTTCCTCCCGGGCTTTTCTCCCGCCGTGTGGCTAGCGATTGCTTCAATCTGAAAAACTTGCGCCTAAACACTAGCCTGCCTCTCTCGGACCAACCATTCAGCTTAATGGAGATCAACCGAATCGGAACCCTAGAGGCAATAAATTGTTGAACATAAACTCAGTGATACCAACGGAATCCAATCAAAGATGTATCAGGAGCTACGAAACGCTGTTTTTCTATTGGTAACAGAAGTTTAAGTTGCTTGTCTTAACCCTTAGCAGGGTGAGCGTAATTCTCCTAATTGTCGTCAGATTGAATAGAGTAGTCGTAAGATCTCGTGTTTGCTGATACCGAGAACTATGGACAGAACTAAGTACCTCGGCATAATTAAAAACCAGATTCAAAACCCTGCCGGCGTAGCGGGCGGCGCAGGGTTTTGGGTTTTATGTTTAATTATGCTCACCTACTTATGGTATGGGCAGTGCAACGTGGTATCGCCATTGGGAGACGTAGGAATGTGACTCAGACGACAGCAGTTACCAAGGCAATTCTAAGTTTCCGGGATGTGGAAGCAAAGCTCAATTTGCGGCGGAGTACCGATCCCCACCTGTTTTACGAGTGGAAAGAAAGCCTCCCGGAGCTATCCAACTCCGAAAAGATATCTCTGGAACGACTTTCCACCCGGTATCTCCGTTACCTAGAAGAAGGAGAAATTAACGAAGGAACGCTAAATATCATTCTGCTGTCTCCTTTATTGGATGCTCTGGGGCTATGCGATCCGCCCTATCGCATTCGGGGAGAAGCCTGGGTCGAAGTGCAAACCGCCGTCGATGCTGAAGAAGGGGTGATGACGCTGGAAGGGCGGATTGATGCACTGACCCTCCAGCAGCAGTTTTGGCTCGTCATCATTGAGGGGAAACGCGGGGGGTTCAATGTCTTGCAAGCAGTGCCACAGACCTTAGCATATATGACAGCGACCCCCGATCCTGATCATCCCGTCTTTGGCTTGGTGACAAATGGGTATGACTATTTGTTTGTGAAGCTGGTGAGGCACGATTGGCATGAGTTTGCCTTATCTCATAACTTCACGCTGCTATCAGATGAGCAGAGCAATCTGTTTCGCGTGGCGCGGGTGCTAAAGCATCTAGTTAGCATTGCTGGAACCAATAGGGGCAACGGAAGGGCGGCATGAGAGATCAAGATTCTAGCCTGCATTAATTCAATGTCAACCTCAGATAGAGGCAGGCTGCTACCGAGGCTAGGAAACTAAAAGAGAGTACCTGCAAAGCACCATGTCCTATCCTTCTGCGCCTTGGCACCTAAAGGGATTCTCCCTACAAACACTGCATCTTCTCGATATTGAGCGAGTGCGTCCCGTGATTCCGTCTGAGCTGAATATCGTTTCGGTACTGCCCGGAAAAACCGTGGGTGGAGTTTATATCGCGTCCTATGGTGCCGGTTCAACGATGCCGTACAACGAGTTGATTGTCGTGAGTGCGCTGCTGCATTGGCAGGGCAAAGTAGGAGCCTGGATTTCTCATATCTATGTGGATCATCCTGATTCGGTGGTTGGAGGGCGAGAAATTTGGGGCTTACCGAAACAGCTAGCCCAATTTACCTGGAATGTCGGTAAGATGCCATCGGTTCAGGTCAACCATAGTGGGCAGACCCTCTGTACCCTGAGCAGCAGTTGGCAACTTCCAGGCTGGCCGCAGCCAGTTTCGGGGACTGTGTTTAGCTTGCAACACACTCAACTGTTGCAGTTTACCGGACAAGGCACGTTGCAGTTGCAGTTGGCTGGGGTAGATTTGACCATTGATTCCACAAGCCCTCTAGCAGAGCTGAATTTAGGCCGCCCCTGGCTTGGGTTTTACAGTAATTCGCTGGATTTAATCGTCAATCCGCCCATACCCGTGCACAAATAACCAACCGAACTGGTTCTAAAGTTTCTAAAAATGGCGCATAATTGCTGCATGAAATAGTCCTGTATGAGCTATGGCAGTAGCGTACAGGGTATTTTCATATACAGTGTTTTATGCGTTAACAAACTATGTCAGAAATCAATCTACCCGCAGTGGTCGCTGAAGTAAAATCTGCCTTCGAACGCTATGAGGCTGCCCTTGTCAGTAACGATGTCGCTGTATTAGATGAATTGTTCTGGTCAAGTCCTCATACTGTTCGCTATGGCGTCACCGAAAATCTCTATGGCTATGAGGCGATTGCCGCATTTCGCTCGGCCCGTGCCCCAGCAGGGCTAGCCCGGACTCTCAGCAATACCATAATCACCACCTATGGCACTGATTTTGCAACGGTTAACACCGAGTTTCAGCGTTCTGGGCAATCGGGGCGACAAAGCCAAACCTGGTTACGCACAGATCAGGGCTGGCGGGTTGTTTCTGCCCATGTGTCGCTGTTGGCGAATTAGGTTGGTGATTTCTTAGGATGCAGCAAACTGCCAATTCTAGTCTAGCAATCTCGCTATCCCCGTTGCCATCCTCTCTGGCTCTCCTGCCCTTCCATTCTCCCTAATCACAGAATAGTCTACTAATTCGTTCACCTTTTGTAGCTTTGTCTGTATTTCTGTAAACTTACACGGAACAGGTAGATCTGCCTTTGTAGAAAGGGAATATCCGCTACTACGAGGATGAGGACGATGCGTTTCGGGCAGATAATCGCGGGATTGGGAATCGGAGTTGGCTTAACCGCAGGTGCGTTGGGAGGATGGACTGCATTCCAGCAATGGCAGAATCAGGCACCCCAGCCGATTAATTACAGTAATGCCAGCCAGCCAGTTCCTCAACCTGAACGGGCCGTTCCCGCGCGCCAACCGGCACCCATTGTAGCCCTCAGCCAAGCCGAGAATGATTATCTCTACGATCTGTCCCAGGCGCTACAGTCGGTGGAGCATCGCCGCCTCACGGATGCCGAACGGTTGGCGATTGGGCGGCAAATTGCGGGCTGGTTACAAACGGGCAGCCGCTATTGGGATGTGCGCTCTCAGTTTGATCAGGTTTATAAAACGGCAGTAGCAGGTGACTATGCCTACAACCGAGATGTGTATATCAAGTTTGCCACCGAGCGATTGGCTCCTGGGTTTGTATCGACCCTGACTCCACCCCAGCCAGAACCGCAGGTGATCCTAAAAACCAGAACCGAATATGTTGAATCTCCAGGCCGGACTAAGGTGATTAAGGTCCCAGAACCGTTCCCCGTACCCGTACCCTATCCAGTTCCTGGCGGTGGCTCATCCCATGTGCCGGATTATCCGGATCATCCTGGCCATCCCGGTCATCCCGGTCATCCTGACTATCCGGGTCATCCTGAAGAACCCAGTCACCCCAGCCACCCCGGTGATCCTGAGGAACCCTGATCCATGATAAGCCGAAGACGTTTCTCTCGAGTTGCGATCAAATTTCCAATATCTAGTTTTCTGAAGTTTTAGTTTCGGATGCCTGCTGAGCCTTTTCGGGCCGCATATGGGGAAAGAGTATCACGTCGCGGATCGAGTGTTTGTTTGTAACAAGCATGGTTAGGCGGTCGATGCCGATACCGATACCGGCCGCCGGCGGCATTCCGTAGCTGAGGGCTCTAATGTAGTCTTCGTCCAAGACCATCGCCTCTTCGTCGCCGCGTTCACGTTTGCCCATTTGATCAACAAACCGTTCGTATTGCTCACGCGGATCGTTAAGCTCGCTAAAACCGTTCGCAACCTCCATCCCGTTAATGAACAATTCGAACCGCTCCGCGATGTTTGGATTCTCCGGCGAAGCCTTCGAAAGCGGTGAGACGGACTTTGGGAAATCAATGATGAAGGTTGGTTGAATAAGCGTGTGCTCAACGTCATTCTCAAAGCGTTCGAGTAGATCGGAGCCGCCCCCCTCAGCAGTACCAACAGCCTCCAACATAGAGATACGGCGGAAGGCAGAGAAATCTATCTGATCTCCTTCATATTCGACCACTAAACCACCTGTCGCTTTTCTGACGCTCTCCTGGATCAGCTTTTCGCAAAAGTCCATCATGCCATTCACATCCATGTAGGCACAGTAGAATTCGAGCATTGTGAATTCGGGGTTATGCTTGTACGAGATGCCTTCGTTGCGGAAGTTGCGGTTGAGCTCATAAACCTTTTCGAAGCCGCCGACGACCAGCCGCTTTAGATAAAGCTCAGGTGCGATGCGCGCGTAAAGATCTATGTCAAGAGCATTATGGTGCGTCTTGAAAGGCTTGGCTGCGGCTCCGGTCGCCTTTGGAGTCAACATCGGCGTTTCAACCTCGATGTAGCCGTGGTCTTCCAAAAAGCCCCGGATCGAAGAGATAAGTTTTGCACGGCGCTCAAAAACCTCACGCGTGGTCAGCCCATCATGCTCAACCTGCAGGCTAGAAGCGATCAGGTCTGCATAACGCTGCCGCTGGCGTATCTCCGGGTCAGCGATGCCGTGCACCTTGTCCGGCATAGGAAGCATTGCCTTGGCAAGAAATTGCAGCTTCTCAACGTGGATCGAGACCTCTCCGGTATTCGTTACGAACAAATACCCTTCCGCGCCGATAAAATCACCGTGATCCAGCAACTGCCATACATTCCACGAGTTCGGAAAGTCGAGCAGTTCCTGCCTGTCATTGTGAATTACGCTGAAAGCACCTTTCTTGCAGTAGATCTGGAGCTTTGAAATGCCGTCCGTCAAGTGAACAAAATTTCCGCGGATCGGCGTTGTCAACCGTCCCGCGATCCGCACTCTTCCGGCAGTCTTTAGCTCTTCATTAAACGCATCTTTCTTTTCGGCAGGCGGGCGTTCGCCCTCTTTCAGTTCGGCCTTGATCTCGGCCATCTGTTCTTCGATCCTCACGACCAAACTGAAAGACTTTATAGCTGAAATGGTATCTTCACCGTCCGTTATCATCGAACGCGTGAATTTGTTCGGATATACATTACCAACCAGCTCACGCAGCTTCTCTAAATGCTCACGGCGAGCTTCGACCTGATCGTTAGGCTCGATGATCTGTTCAAATGAGGAAATGTCCATGTTTTCTCGCTTTGCGGAAGCATTGATTATAGAAAACCCCTTCGGACACAGCAAACTTCTCACCGATGTGGCAAAATTGAAATATCCATAGGAAACGCGCGTGGTGGAAGCAATCAGCCCCGCCAAAAATGTTTTCTATGGCTATCTGCGTTTATGCAAACCGGTAAGGAAGTAGGATGGTTATTTGAAGACGCGGCCCGCGCTGTCGCTGAAGGCGAACGTCTGATCACGCTCAGTGGACTGACCTCTGCGTCAAGCAAAGCTTTTGTTCTGGCCGCATTGTATCATCAGACAAGGAAGCGTTTCGCGATCGTTACCGATACCAACACATCTGCTGAAGAATTGCGTCGCGACATCGCTTTTTTTATTGATCGCAGGAACGCGGCCGCCTCGCTGCCGGCATTTGAGACCGACATTCATTCCGGTCTCTCACCGCACGCCGAAACCCTCGAGATGCGTGCTTTGACGCTGCACCATTTGCGATCCGGTTCTGTCGGGCTTCTCACACTTCCTATCCGTTCCTTATTGACGCGCTTACCATCCGCGGACGAGATCGAAAAGCTCTCGATCCGGCTAGAAATTGATTCGGAAACGGACCCGGAGCTATTAACAAAGCGTCTGATCGCGGCCGGCTATGTCAGTGAAGAACCTATAGCGAATGTAGGTCAGTTCTCACTTCGCGGAGGCATAGTTGATGTTTGGCCGCCTGGCGATGATCTTCCAGTGCGCATCGAATTCTTTGGTGACACGGTCGATTCGATCCGTGAATTCGATCCCGGAACTCAGCTTTCAAACCGCACGGTTCGTTCCGTCGATATTGCACCGATGCGCGAATATTCCGTAACCGCAGACGATATGCGTCTTTGGAGCGAATATGCGAAAGAGGCTTTTTCGGACGGGTCATTCGCTCGAGCCCTGAAAGACAGGACGGATTTTGCCGATGCGGGAGAAACATTCGGCGGGTGGGAATTCTTGCTGCCTATGATCCGGCCACTTGGCGGTTCCGTCTTCGATCTGATCGAAGATGCGATTTTCGTCATCGATGAGCCGACCGTGGTCGAAGAAAATGCTCGGATCTTTTTTGAGGACGCGCAAAGGCGGTATCACCAGAATGCCGAACTTGGCCAGATAGGAATACCGCCCTCTTCGCTTTATCTCGAACCGACAGAGCTGCGTGCACATCTTCACAGATCACGCACGCGGATCGACCTACGTGCGCTAGGATGTGCCGCCGCCAACACCGATGAAGAACTCTCGATCGATGCCGCTGGCACTTCAGATGAACGTGCGCCGCTTTTCCTTTTTTCGACGGCAGAGAAAGGGTTTGAGTTCGAGATAACCTCTCGACCAACAAGAAATTTTGGCGGACGGCTTGCAGAATTTGCCGGACATATAAGATCTTCGGTTCCGCATCTTGATAACCGTTTTGTAATGCGTTCAAGCGGAATGGCAGAAAGGATGGAGGAGATCTTCAGAGAATATGACATGAGCGTCGATCACGACGCGATAATTATCGGCGATCTCTCATCCGGTTTTGAACTTCCGGCTCAAGCCCTTGCATACATCACCGAATCCGATATTTTTGGCGAAGACCTGGGTTCGAAGCCGCGTCCGAAAGAACAAAGGCAGCGTCGCTCCAAGCTAAATGCCTTTGTCTCGGATTTTCGCGATCTAAAGCCCGGCGATCATGTTGTTCATATCGACCACGGTCTCGGACGATTTGAAGGACTTCAGACGATATCCTCGCATGCATAAAACCAACTAAAAAGCTAACCAATAAAAAGGGAGCAAGATATACGTCTGCTCCTCACCCATTTTCGCTCTCTATTCTCTTGTTCTCTCTACACTAGACGGGCTAGGAGGGATTCGAACCCCCGACACCGTGGTCCGTAGCCACGTGCTCTAGTCCACTGAGCTACAAGCCCTCGCTCACGAATTCATATCCTAGCACACCGCTTTTGAAACTGGCAAGTTCTGAAATCAACAAGCCCAGGGTTAGCACCATGGGCCGAGGCGATGCAGTCCCCGCTTCACTTTACCGACATCCTTCTGAGCTTTGCGGGCCACTCCTCGCCACCAAGTATCTCGCCAACCAGACCAAGCAGTTTGGTCGAGGTAGGCATAAAATAAGCCAGTCGCCGGATGCTGGCAGCCGCTTCGCCAGGGTTTGGGAGCATTGGTATAGTGAATAATGAGCGGGTTATTCTTCAATAATTCATACTGCGTCTGGTCATAGGGGCTATCTTGCCAAGACTCATAGGTGTATATTCGCGGCATTTGATTCCAACGTGGATCAAGTTCTCCCCAATTTCCGGCAAAGACAGCGTTTAACCCGTCCTGATCGGCGTCTCGAATATATTCACGATTTCGTTTACTGTACTCAATTACTTTCATTCCGATGTTCTCTACTCGCCATTTCTTGAGATTGACAACTAACAGGCCGGAGTTAAAGTATTTTTGATTGGGATTCAACCCCAACTCACGATAGTTACTCAACCCTACTGCCATTGACACTAATGGCTGATTATCGTCTAGCACAGCAAGCACGTAATGCTCTCCCAGATCCATTTGCCACAGCCCTGTTAGATCACCTTGCACAATCATGTCACAGTCTAAATAAATGGCTTTGTTGAGGTGGCTAGGCAACACTTGGGGCATTAACAAACGATAATAGGCAGTTCGGGTTAAGTAACGAGTCACCGACAGGTCTTGAAACAACGCCGGCTCCGGTTGAGTCCAATTGATTTCGAGTTGCTTAAACTGACGCAGGGAATTTACAACCTTTTGCTGGGTTGCTGGCCAAATGCCTCCATCCAGAATATAGAGCAGCAGCTTTTGCTGGTTGTTTTTTAAATTGCTCAAAGCCGAATAAACCATCACCGTCATCGGCATGGCGTAATTTTCATCGGCAGCGCAAACTAGCACAATGGGTTGACTCTGAGTGCTGATACTGGTTGGGTTCTCAGGACTGAATGTAGCCTGATTCGGTTCCATTTGTTTGGTCATAACCATCTCCTTTAGAGAAGGTGTGTCAAGGGTAAATACATAGAAAAACGATTACTCCAGGTTTGGGACAAAGAAATCAGCAAGAGGCGAGAATGAGAACGGATGAAGTGAAGACTAGTTCTCGAACGTAGTGGCTTTTTAGAGGAAGGTCTCTAGAATCAGCCAATGTTCGTCAGAATATATCTTTTTAAGAAGGAATGACAGAACTTAAATATAAAAATTTGCCGATAGATAGATGCTATAAGAAGAGAGCAGGTTTATGGCTTCTCAATATTTTGTGCTGGTGCTTCATCATTGCTTCATATAACGACTAGTAATTTGTAGAAATTTGCCGATCAAGGATGGTGAACAAGGAGTAAACTTTATTAGAATTCTGGGGGCAGGAACTTAAACCATTGTCTAGATTTTTACAAATCAATTGTTTCCTTCCCGATACATTGGCTTAGTCCTGCCCTTCACCGTTATGGCTAGCTTTGGTGTGACTGAGCGTGTGCCTGACCTAACGTGCTGATCAATATTGGGGTGACTACCATTCATGGAAAAACTTCTTTCAATTTGCATTCCTACCTTTAATCGCGCTCAGATGCTAGATCGGCAGCTTGCGTGGTTACTCCAAGAAGTAAACGAGCTTGGCGCAGACTGCGAAATCCTCGTGTCGGATAATTGTTCGCAGGATGAAACGCCTGCGGTAATCAAAAAATGGCAATCGGCCAGCCCCGTTGTGTTTCGTACGAACCGCCATCCAGAAAATTTGGGGTGGATGCGGAACTTTGCCTACTGTCTTAATGCTGCTACAGGACGCTATACCTGGATTTTGGGAGATGATGACAAGGTTGATGATGGGACAGTTGCTCTAGTCGTTTCGACGCTTAAAACTAGGACTGATCTTTCGCTGTTGTACCTCAACTTCTGCGAGCGCAATGTTACAACAGGCTATTTCAGTCCAGAACCTTGGCTCAAGCGGGTTGAAGACGATATCAATCTACCCGATAGCAAAGCAGTTTTTCAGAAACACATCCAAGAAAATATTGGTAGCGTGATTTTTATTAGCGCCACGATTTTTCGGACGCAGTTTGGGCGAGAAGCATATCAGTCGTGGCAAGAGAGTTTACAGAACTGGGGTGGGTTAGCTTACTGGAACGGTTATTGTGCCACCAAAGGCAATGTTTTAGTCACGGAAAAGACCTTTGTAGAATGTACAACTGGCGTCAGCTATTGGCAAAAAGACCCAAAAGCTTGGTTCAAAATTCGCTACTTCGATATTCCTGAGCTCTACAGTAAGCTCTATCAAATTGGCTATCCTCGCCAGTTTTGTCAAAAAATGATGCTACACATGGCTGAAGAGGATTTTATTAGCCGAAACGTGCTGAACAACCTAAAGTATTATCTTTGGTGCTTCTGGAAAGCGCCCCGCTGGTCCAGTCGAGTTGTGGCTGCCTATATCAGCTTCTTGCTGAGCTGCACCCTGGGTAGGAATACCGCTATAAAACTGGCAGAAGTACGAATGCCCGGATTCAGCAGCACAGCTAAAGAACTTGTAGATTCTCAGTAGCGTAATTGAGCGAGATGCAACGATGTTAGCAAATGTACAGAAAAAGCTAGAGCGCAAAGCAGCCCAAGTTGCCCAAATTCCGGCTGAAATTGCCTATTATCTCCAACTGAAACAGCATGCTCGCCACTTGCCAACACTCGATGCGCTTGGTCAGCGGGCGGTAGCTGCCTGCAAACGGGAAGGAGTATTTATCACCTCGCTGGACGAATTGGGATTTGCCTCATCAGCGGCAATGCTCCAGGCAGCCAGACATTACCTCGATGTCATGGAGAGTATCCGCCCCAAACAAACGTTTGCAAATGATCATGCCAACCAACCGCCCCAATTGCTTCCTCCCCACATTTTCACAGTGACTGATCTGACCGAGTTTGCGAACTGGGGTCAGGAATCGCGGTTGCTCAGCATGGTGGAAAACTACATTGGGCTACCCATAGCATTTCAGGGCATACATCTGCGGCGCGACTTTGCCAATCCTTCCCCGGTAACAACCGAATTTTGGCACCAAGACCTGGAAGATCGGCGCATGCTGAAAACAATTATTTATTTGACCGATGTAGAAGAAAAAGACGGCCCGTTTGAGTACATTCCTCGCTTTGAACCAGGGAATTTGTGACCTGATGGTGCTCCAACTCGTCGAGCCGCCCTTCCTCAAACCACTCATCCACTAGCTTCATCAAGCTACTGGCAGCCACATCGCGATCAATCAGCTCCATCAGTAAGACTAAGGCCGCCTGGGCATTCGGGAAGAACTGAATCTCAATCCGACCCACGAGTTGGTGATGCCAAATCCCAACCCAGCCTTGTTCTGTCTCCACCGCTTCAATGACGTACCCCAGGTAGTAGTTCATAGGGCTTCCACCTCACTCGGTTGTGCTATAAGCTTAGCTGGCCGGCTATACATGTCGCCTCTACCGGAAGAGCAACTGTAGGGAAATCCGATCTCGCGTGGGACTCAGCCTTTCTGCTTAAAATGGATAGCAATCTGGTACTTGTGGCACAAATCTTGTGGCGCGAATCAACGCTGGTGGAGCATAGGCCAACCCATACTTTCCAACCTAGAAGTTTGGGTAAGCGATGCTTGAGTGATGAGAATTGACCGCAAACTGTCCTTCTATCTTGAAACAGACGTATGACAACGATTCTGGAACAGGGCAATATTTCTATCCATACTGAAAATATCTTCCCGATTATCAAAAAATGGCTCTATTCCGATCACGAAATCTTTCTGCGAGAGCTGATTTCTAACGCCGTAGACGCGATTCAAAAACTGCGAATGGTGTCTCGGTCGGGAGAGTACAATGGCGAGATCGGCGAACCGGAAATTGTGATTACGATCGACAAGGAGAACAAGAAGCTGTCGGTCTCGGATACGGGCATTGGCATGACCGCCGATGAAGTGAAGAAGTATATCAACCAAGTTGCCTTTTCCAGCGCTGAGGAATTTGTCGAAAAGTATAAGAACAGCAGCGATCAGCAAATTATTGGTCACTTTGGTCTGGGCTTCTACTCGTCGTTCATGGTGGCATCGCGGGTTGAAATTGACACTCTGTCCTACAAAGAAGGTGCTCAAGCAGTGCACTGGTCTTGCGATGGCTCGACCCAGTTTGAATTGAGCGACTCGGAACGCTCCAGCGTGGGCACCACCGTCACCCTCACCCTGATGGAAGAAGAGCAGGAGTACCTGGAATCCTACCGGATCAACCAGTTGGTGAAAAAATACTGCGACTTCATGCCCTTCCCGATCAAGTTGGATGGGGAGCAGATTAACCGCCAGAAAGCACCCTGGAAGGAGTCGCCCAGTAGCCTCAGCCAGGAGGATTATCTAGAGTTCTATCGCTACCTCTATCCATTCCAGGAAGACCCGCTGCTGTGGGTCCACTTGAACACCGACTATCCCTTCGTGGTCAACGGCATTCTCTACTTCCCCAAGCTGAAGCCAGACGTAGATGTCACTAAGGGCCAAATCAAGCTGTTCTGCAATCAGGTGTTCGTCAGCGACAACTGCGAAGAGGTGATCCCCCGCTTTTTGCTGCCTTTGCGGGGCGTCATTGACAGTACCGACATCCCGCTCAACGTTTCCCGCAGCTTTTTACAAAACGGCCGCACGGTTCGCAAGATCGCTGATTACATCGCTAAAAAGGTCGGCGATCGGTTAAAGGAACTCTACCGCGACGACCGGGCGCAGTATATCCGCTGCTGGCAAGACCTCGGCACCTTTGTCAAGTTCGGCTCGATGAACGACGACAAATTTAAGAAGCAGGTCGAGGATATTCTAATTTTCCGCACCACGGCTGACTTGAGCGCACCACCGGCTACAGATGCGCCAGCAGTAGAAGTCCAGTCTGGGGAAGGCGATGTCTGGCAAGAGGTGTCTGCTCCCAGCAACCAGTCGGAACAAAGCAACGTCCTGAATGGCAAGTCCTACACAACGCTGAAGGAATATTTAGAGCGCAACAAAGCCAGCCACGAAAACCGGGTCTATTACTGCACCGATGAGGCTTCCCAAGCGACCTATATCGAGCTGCACAAGAGCCGGGGTCTGGAAGTGCTGTTCATGGATTCCTTTATCGACTCCCATTTCATCAGCTTCCTAGAGCGGGAGTACCCAGATGTGAAATTCTCGCGGGTGGATGCCGATTTGGATGAGGCGCTGATCGACAAAGACAAGCCCAGCGAAATTGTGGACCCCAACACCAACAAGACCCGCAGCGAACTGATCAAGGAGCTGTTTGAAAAAGCGCTGAACAAGCCGAAGCTGACGATCCGCACCGAAGCGCTCAAGGCCGATAACGCCGAAGCTACCCCGCCCGCAATGGTGCTGCTGCCCGAAGTTCTACGCCGCATGCGCGAAATGAATGCCCTGCTGACTCAGCAAGCCGTTGAGTTTCCGGAAGAGCACACGCTGCTGGTAAACACCTCCCATCCCCTGATTCAAAACCTGGTCAGCATCAGTCAGGGTAGCATTATTCAAGCAGACGGCCAGTCGCCCTCGGCAGAACTAGCCAACTTGATCTGTCAGCATGTCTATGATTTGGCGCTGATGGCCCAGAAGGGCTTTGATGCAGACGGCATGAAGGCGTTTGTGGAACGCTCGAATCAGGTTCTGACTCGCTTAACCGCGAACTAAGACATGCAGCCCCAGAACTAACTAGAACTAACTACACAGCTCCCTGCTCTCCTGCACGGGGGCTTTTTTGCTTAAATTTGCGTTTGCCCAGACAAATCCTCAGCGGGCCTTCAAGAAATACAAAATGATCGGGTTTCGGCTGCGCTCAATCCTCTTCTTGGTGCGCTCAACTCTCTTCTTGGGCGCTCAACCCGCTTCCTTCAAGGCAGGTGATCGAGCATTGAGCGTAGTCGAAATGCGTCTCCCAATTTACTCCACCTACTTCAGTTGAATTGCTCAAAGTCTGACAAGCTTCATGAAAAAATTAAGGAATCTTGCCGTAATTTTTCTTACTTAGTGCTAATTTGCACTCAGGGATGTATCAATTTGCTTCAGTGAGTAATCGTGATGGCTAGAGCCGTCTTACCACTGGGCAGGGTAATCATTGGTTCAGGCAATAAACAAAAATCAACCTACACCGGAGGACAGGCATCCTGCTCACTACGGACAAGCTGTCCGCATCATGGGTTGCCAAATCATTTGGTTGCCCTACCTAAATCAATGACCAATAACTAATTCCAATCAATTTAACTGCAATTTTTCACTATCTTTTCTCAGGAGAGGATTTATCATGAATCCGCTGTTAATGCTGCTGCTAGGTACAGCTTCGTTGATTCAATTTGCCGGAAACGATACTATCAGTGGCACTGATGGCGATGATACGCTGAACGGCGGTTTAGGTAACGATACAGTCTACGGTGGCAATGGAAATGACAAGCTGGGCGATGTATTCCTGGATGTTGGTAATGATGTCTATTTTGGTGGCGATGGTAATGACATTGTTTTGGGTGGTCCAGGACTTGATGTCCTCAATATGAGCCGTTTGGTGCCCTCGATGAAATGACCCGCAGCAAGCTCAACAGCGACTTGCTCGATCTGTGGCGACAAAAGCAATGGACCGTTGTGTTCGTTACTCACAATATTTACGAAGCGGTTTATTTGTCGAATCGCGTCGTGGTGATGGCGGCACGTCCAGGGCGAGTAGTGGCGGATGTGGCGATTGAGGCTGCCTATCCCCGCACTGAGGAGTTTCGCACTTCGCCGCTGTTTAACGAATACTGTCGCCAGATTTCTCATTCCCTGGCCCAAGCCGTTAAGTCTTCACCGGAAGAGACACCCGACACTTGTGCTGACGCTATGACCGATGTATTTCACGTGGCGTGATGGCCTGTAGGGGCGAAGCATGTGCTGATAAGTCTGTTTAATTGTGCATAGACTACTTAGCACATGCTTTGCCCCTACCTATCGAAATCAATACCGCACCAGGACCGGAACGCATTCGTCAACCTTAAACCAGCGCTTGCGGCCTTTTTGCACTTTGACCAATACCCGCCCTTTTGCCCGCATGGGAGCAGGAATCACCGTACCATTCCGACCATCGGGAAGCCTAACAAGAGTACCTGGAACAATAGACATAGGTGCTTATCAAGTGAGAATGAGAGTAAGGAAAGAAAGGAAAGAAATGAATCCAGCAGAGACACCCAGCATCACAGCCAGCCAAGCTGCTTTGCCAGTTTTTTAGAGTCTTAAGAAAATCTAAACCTATTCAGAAGCTTAGCTGATCGTTGCTTTTATTAAAGCCCGTTCAACATTTCTTCGTCAGATTCTTTATTTATGAGGAGATCAATTTTTTGTCTCTTAGGCTCAAATCCTTTGCCTGCCTATAGTTTGTCAATTCATCGTCTACTGGTTTCGCTTAGAAAATCATTGCGTTTTGCAAAGATAAACTTAGATATAAGCTGATGATGCCTATGAACACGAAGTAGCTTCCTGCATGTCACCATTGCGGTCTAGAGGCGTCGAGTTCAGAACCGCTAGCATTCGATAATTTTGCAACTCATCCCGATTTAGCTGGCAAGAAAGTTTAGTTGGCAAGAAAGTTAATTAGCGGGAAAGGTGAGCGGTTGGAGTCGCTAACACCTCTCCCCTCAGGCAATGTTCTCAATTCCAGCTTCATCCGTGCAGTAAACAAGCCAGTGGAAACAGCAAATACTCCAAGAAAAACAGCTTCCAGATGAACTGGTAAAAGCGGGCCACCTCGGATTTAGATTGCAGATCAACCCTCATACTGCGCCACCAGAGCAGCATCAGCAGCAGGGCATGGCTTGTCACTAAGAATACCGGATTGACGCCTGTTAAGAAGAATCCGGCGGCGATCATACCCAGATAGCAAAGCGTCAGCACCAGTCGGGCCAGCTTAAACACCGCAGCGGCTCCCAGACGAATCGTGAAGGTACTGATGTGATAGCGGCGGTCGCCCTCAATGTCGGGAATGTCTTTGAAAATGGCAATCGCGAAGGTAAAGACCAGTACAAACAGCGTTAGCGCCCAAACGGTGGCTGGAATACCAAAATTCCCGCCGAGCTGCTGGTTAAAGTGTAAAAACAAGCCCAGATTCACAATCGCACCCCGCACCGAAAAGATGCAGAGCGCGGCCCAGATGGGAAACCGCTTCAGGCGAATCGGTGGCAGGGAATAGGCCGTACCAATCAACACACTCGCCCAGACGGTAGCCACCAGAAACTGACCTTGCAGAGCCGAGAGCACAAGCGCCAAGCTGCCGGTGATCAAGACAATTGTCCATCCTTGCTGGCGGGAAAATTCGCCGGAGGCGAGCGGTAGATGGGGTTTGTTGACCCGGTCAATCGCCACATCTTCGAGCTGGTTTAAGCCAACGATGTAGATATTGCCACATAGACAGGTGAACAATGCTCCCAAGCCAGCCCAAACGAGCACCCAGAGGCTGACCTGATTACCCCGACTTTCGGCCCAAGCGATCAAGGCCAGTCCCAAGACGCTCAAACTGGTCCCGATGATTGTATGAGGGCGAGAAAACTTCCAAAACGCATAGAGCCACGGAAAGCGACGCTGAATTAGATTGGCTGGTGAAGCGTGATTGGGCGCAAGCGAAGGCTGAGACGACGAAAATTGGCTCATAGCAAATCTATTTAAGGTTTTCGGGTTGATCTTAGTGGTTTATGGTAAGAACAGCGCAAGTAAAAGCACATCCACCGGATTGCCCATCATCCTCGTAGAGCCGTTTTGTTAAAACGTCTTTGAAAAGCCGGAACCCTACGTTGGGATAATTTAGACGATTTGAGGGGATTTGTTTAGGGCGATTTGATAGTACCAGGAGGTAAAAATTCAGTGGGCCAGTATGAACGGTTGATTTTAATGGCAGAAGACGAACTCACCCAATACAGCACCGATGCCCGCAAAATCGAAAAGCTGCGGCAAAAAATTGGCCTCTCGGTCAGTGCGGCTGAACAAAAACAAATTAAAGCCCAGTTGCAGGCTGAGCTACCCGATGGCGGCTTAGCCAAACTGGTGGAAACCCAGCGGCAGACAATGGCTTTACCGTTTTGGGGCATTGCGGGCTTGGGCCTGTTGTTGGGGATTTCCTTTATGCAGCCGGTTGACTTTCTTGCCACTATTGTCGGCACAGCGCTGGCCATTGCGATTCAAAAATGGGGCTGGAAGCTAGAAGCCAAGCGGCTCGTGCTGAAAACTCTGGAGGATATCGAGGAGCGCGTCCGCAACCCGGCCAACGCCTAAATCACAAATAAACTTGGTTTGGCATTCGGTGAGCTAACCCTTTTAGGACTTAGTGGCGCTCAGAACCCCAAATTTGACTAGACCCTGCTGATAGCCTCGGCTCATTAACCCCAGCGATAGGGCTGCTTGAATCGTTGTCCAGCCGGATTGAATCAGTCCCACAATTGTGGTTGGATTCAAGGCAGAATCGATCACCACGTTCCAAAAGGGAGCTACCGCCTCTGACCAGTCAGCCGTGCGAATAGACTGAAACCCGATTGTTTGAGCAATTTCCCCATACTCGGGCAATGAGATCACGTAGGGGAGACAGTAGACATCGTAGATTTTCTGCAAATGCTGCTGTTCGTCTGGGGTAAGGGGTTGGGAGTCGATGGGTCGATGACACCAGGTTGCCATCAACAGGGTGCCGCCTGGCTGCAAGACACGGTAGCACTCCTGCAAGAACTGTGCTTTATCCGGCATATGTTCGCCGCTTTCCAACGACCAGACCAAATCAAAGGCAGCATCGGGAAACGGCATCACCAAGGCATCGGCCACCTGAAACGTGACGCGATTCGCCAAATCCGCTGCAGCTGCTCGTTCCCGCGCTCGCTGCGCCTGGACTGGACTGAGGGTAATTCCGGCAGCACAAATACCTTGATTCCTACAACCCCCCACGCCGGCTCCCTTTTTCTGCTTCCTACCACTTCCTACTCCCCACTCCCTCAAATTATGTCTAATCACTCAAGTGCTGATACCAAACTCCCTGTCACTATCATCACTGGCTTCTTAGGTAGTGGTAAAACAACGCTATTGAACTATATTTTGCATTTACGCCTGCCAAACATTACAATAGTGGCGCGGCGATGAACCAGATCCTTTATGGGGATATCATTCTGCTCAATAAAACCGATTTAGTGTCTGAAGCCAAGGCAAAAGAGTTAGAAGATTATCTCTGTTCTGTGAAAGAGCGCGCTCGGATCTTGCGATCGCAACACGGTAAAGTACCGCTTTCTCTAATTCTTGATATCAATCTTTCGACAATTGATGGTTCTCTGGACTCTGGGACACAACTAAACCAGAATGCCCAGCACTTAAACAATGATGGATTCATGTCCGTATCCTTTCAAAGCGATCGTCCCATTGCTTTGAAGAAATTTCAGCAGTTTTTGGATTATCAACTTCCTGATAATGTGTTTCGGGCAAAAGGGGTGCTCTGGTTTGCCGAAAGTCCGAAACGACATTTGTTTCAACTCAGCGGCAAGCGGTTTACCATTGATAATAGTGAATGGACGGCTGCACCCAAGAATCAAATGGTATTGATTGGGCGTAAATTGGATGCCCTCTTTTTGATTCAAACGTTGAATAATTGTTTAACCCAATAGTGACGATGAATCAAACTCTTTTATGGATAGAACAACTCAGGTTAAACGATCAGGGGTTGATTCCGACGATCGCTCAAGATTATCTGGATAATACCGTTTTGATGATGGCATGGATGAGCCGTGAATCGATTCAACGAACCTTAGAAACTGGGGAGGCACACTACTGGAGCCGTTCCCGTAGCGAATTGTGGCATAAAGGTGCAACGTCTGGACATGTTCAAAAAGTCAAAAAGTCAAAGCGATGTACTACGACTGTGATGTAGATACCCTTTTGCTGAAAATTGAACAGGTGGGTGATGCTGCCTGTCATACTGGAGCTAGAAGTTGTTTCTTTAAAACGGTTCAGCGATTGTAAATGTGAGAAAGGTGTTCAGGATAAATGATGGGCATGAGTTGATTCAGCATGACCTGCATGATGCTTGTGCCATTGCCAGCCAGAAAGGGTCTACCTCATAAACTTGACCCATTTGCACTGCTTTCAGTCGTTTCCAACGTGGCTGGTTTGCGAGTTGCTGGGAGAGTGGTGCGATTGAGGGCGGGTAGGTTTGCACAAAGATGACATCAGGATTGATCTGGAGAATATGATCGAGTGAAACCGTCATCAAGCCCGGTTCCATTCGTTTACCCGCAGGTTCCATCCAGGGGGAATGAGTAAGCTTCAGGATGACCCGCAATGCCTTGGGAGAGATAACCGATCGGTTCTAAACCGAGTTCAACTAAGATATCAATTCCGGTTGCGGTCAGGCATAAAATTCGTTCAGCAGGTTTGCTCAAGCGAATTTCGGTGTTTGTGGCATCAATCGCTCGATAGGGTTCTCTTGTGACTGTCATAGTTTCCAACAAAGTAAGCGTCACGCCCTGCTTGTCTGACCCCTCCCAACCTCCCCTTAGTAAGGGGAGGTGCCGCAGGCGGTGGGGTTATCTCTAATTTTCAATTTGTAGCCGCACAATTCGACCAGAGTTTTTGAACAGTGCTAATGGAATGGATGGGAACAGTTGTGCCACAATGCGCCAAACGATTGGTAATCGTTGGGGATAATCGAGAAACTGAGCCAGATAGAACTCTTCGCTTTTCAGTTTGATCTGCGGACTCCAGGTTTCCAGTTCTTTGGAATGATCGATTCCCCATTTGAACTCTGCATTGGTCTTTGAGACGGTATCGTGTTCCTTACTACTTTGAGAACGCTTGCGACTGATGACATCAAATAGGACTTCAACAGGGGCAAAGCGAGTTTCAATGTGTTGAAGCAGTGTCCGATTGTCTGCTTCTGATAGGTACATTGAAACGCCTTCATAGAGAATCAGCATCGGTTGGTTGGCTTCTCGCTGAATCGCATCCATCCAGGTGAAGTCCAGCATTGATTTGGCAATGAAGCGATAGCGATCATTCTCCTGAAAGAACTTGCGTCGCAGAGCAATCACCTCTGGAAAATCGACTTCATACCAGCGCACTTCACCGTTATCCACCCGCGAGAAGCGGGTACATAACCCAGCACCAAGGTTGATAATCACCGCACTCGGATGAGTTTCGAGGAAGTTCTGCACAATCCGATCGATCGCTCTGACCCGAATCACGCAGCCCAATTGCGATCCCCAACCTTTCTCATATTTGCTGAAGTCATAATCTAAGCTCTTGGCAATCTCAACCGCTTTAGGATCGCACAAAATCGGGTCTGGACGTTGAGTTTCAATGGCACGGGCGTAGAGGGTGATCGTCAGCGTTTCTGCAACACCTGTGAGTTGGTTCGTGGGTTCTCGAAGTTGCATGGTGAGAAGCTCCTGGAATGAGGGGAGTGTGGTAGTATTATTGAAAATAGTTCTCATTTAGGTCAATCTTCGATCGATTCAGCCCTACCATGACGCTTATCCTCAACCAATCAGACTGGGACGAACTGCACCAGCAGGCTCCCATCACCTGTCCTGACAACCTGGTATTGGATGAGTTTGAGAAACTGAAAGGCATACCGGAGATTCTGGGACGGGGATACAGTCGCGGCATGGAGCTATCGCCTGGGGTGTGGTTGAACTTCTGCGACTGTGAGTATCACCGGGACTTCATTCATAAAACACCCGATCACGATCATCCCATTCAAATTTCGATCTTTCCGTCATGCCGCTTTGATTGCGATATCCATCCCGGACTGGGTGGTTCCAGGAGCTATTTCTCAGGCAGCGGCATTTCACCGGGCTATGTAGAACGGTATCGGTCAGGGCAGCGGTTGACGTGTATCAACGTGGAGATTTTGCCGGATCTGCTGGACTCGTTTTTAATCAACGATCGCCAGCGGCAGTCTGAGCCGGTGAAGCAGTTGTTTAAGGGAGAGGATTGGAAGGTTGCGTTTTACCCGACGGTGACTCCTGCTATCCGCTCGATCGCGCAACAGATGTGGGATGCGCCGTATCGCGGTGAGTTAAAACGGATGTATCTCCAGGCAAAGGTGATGGAACTGCTGGTGATTTACCTTGACTTAATTTCGGATAACTCAGAACAATCTCATGTACAGGGACTCAAACCAGAAACGATCGAGCGGCTACATCATGCCAAGAACATTTTAGACACGCAATTAGAGAATCCGCCCTCTATCCTGGAATTAGCGCAGCAGGTGGGGGTGAGCGATCGCACCTTGCAACGGGGCGGATTGTACGGATTCCAGCAGGCAAAGCCAACGAACGCCATCGCCATGCCCACGAGACCTTATTTTACATTCTTGAAGGCAGTGGTACGGTGCTAATTGACGAGGCTGCAATTGAGGTAACTGCCGGAGATGCGGTGTTTATTCCCCGTTGGTGCATTCATCAATCGCGCAACACGGGAACTGATGAAATGGTAATTTTAGCTGTCACCGATTTTGGTCTGACTTCTAAGCTGTTAGGAAACTATGACCAAAAAACTCGCATGAAGGTGCTGTCAACTTAGGTTGGTATTCCCTGAACTGGTTTTCAGGTCTTATTTCGTGAGCTGTTTTGTTAGAGGTAGCCGTAGTTTACTCTCGACCCATCGTTGCTGTCGTCTGCAGCGGTGGGTTGTTGCTTTAATTAGAGAGTCTGGTGAGAGCTTCTAGGATAGCTACAGGCAACCGCCGCACAATCTTGCCACTCTGGCTCTCTATCACCACTAACGTCACTTGGGCTGTAACATACAATTCCTGACCATCAAGTGACTGGATCTGATAATCCCAGTGGATCCGCACCCCTTTCATTCCTAGCATTCTAGTTCTAACTACCACTGAGGCTCCCATCTTCAAAGGGCGGTGATAACGAATTGTCAGTTCCACTACAGGTAACTCATATCCCGTTGCTACCCAATCGGCATAATTGACTCCAATCGATCGCAAACACTCGACCCGCGCCTCTTCCAACCAGGTGATATAAGTGCCGTGCCACACTACACCAGAACAGTCAGTATGATGAACCTGAACCCGCACCGGATACTCAAACCAGTTTTCAACGGGTTGAACTAGATGATCAGCATTTGCGGAAATCTGCGTTTGCATGAAATCACGATTCAAAACCTTCTTCCTCACTTTACCGAGAAAGGGCCCATCCTATTGCCAAATGACTTTAGGTATCCTCCAGCTGTAATTGAGCTGTAATTGAGCTGTAATTGAAACGATAGTTTGCAACTAGTGTTTCGGCATTTTGGCTGTCATACACTGAATCTTGAGCCATTCACCGTTCAGCGAGCGATAACCAGCTGCCACCGAACGGCAGAATGTTGGTTGCTGGCGCAAGTTTGCTGGCCCAGTCGCTTGCACTACACGACGCTAAGCCGTAAAACACAGAGATTTAGGAGTCCCTATGATAGAAAACATTTTGCTCGCCCTCTCCGGCACCGGCCAAACACGAGACATGCTGAAGATGCTGATGGATATTCCCATGTTTCAGCGTGCTTCAGTTACAGTCCTCCATGTTGTTCCGCCCCAAGTAACAGCAGACGGCATGACCGAAAAGCTGGAAGAAGGAGGAAAGATGCTGGCTCAGGCGGTTCAGGATTTGGATCTGGAACCGACTCGGATTAACCCCATGCTGCAACAGGGCGATCCCAAAGATATAGTGTGTCGAGTCGCAGAACAGATCGATACGGATCTGATCATTATGGGGTCGCGTGGCCTCAAGCGGATTCAATCGATTCTAGAAAACTCAGTAAGCCAGTATGTGTTCCAACTCTCGTCCCGGCCCATGCTGTTGGTTAAAGATGACATTTATGTCAAGAAAATCAATCGGATTATGGTGGCTCTGGACAAATCTGAGTCGGCTCAGCAGTGTCTCAAACTAGCCCTGGCTCTAGCCCGCGACATCAAGGGCGGACAACTCATCCTAGTTCATACCAATCCCGACCTGAAAATCAAACCTGGTGAGATTGCAGCTAACCCGAACGAGGATCCGGTCTTGATTCCAGCTATTAATGAAGCCAAAAAGTTGGGCATTAACTACAAGTGCGTTGCTCCGGAAGGCAAACCGGGCGAGCGGATCTGCCAAGTTGCCGAAGATCTGAATGTAGATTTACTCATCCTTGGCTCACCCGATCGCCGACCCTCGATCGCCAAAGGACTTCCCGATCTAGACCGCTTGCTCGGTCAATCCCTTTCTGACTATGTGCGAGTCTATGCCAACTGCCCAGTTTTACTGGTGCGGTAGATGATAGCTACAAGCATGATAGCCACAAGCAACAGCTTTTCCTAGGTTCCGCAGCAACAGCAAAAGCGCCAGAGTCACTAACTACGACTCGGCGCTTTCTACTATCAAAACCTAACAACAATCACAAATGCGCAGACGCAAAGTGAAACTTATTTCGCCTCGCGGCTGGCCGTCTGGATGTAAAGAATCAGCAGGAAAACAGAAGGAACCAACACAAATAAAACGGTGGCAACAAATCCTAGATCATTAACTTCCATTCGAGTCCGCCTCTACAACAACAGCTTTTAAAACTATAGGACAAGCATACACCTCAAGCTCAATCAAAACGAGTGATGAGGCTTACTTACCTGGCTTTGTTTCCACGCTGACTGGACCATAGACAAGCGTTTGACAAGCCAAACGACAGTTATTGGGGCGTTTCTTGAGCTTGCGATTTTCTACCTCGGTGCGAGGAGAAAGATTTTCCATACCTTCGGTAATGGCAACGACACAGGTTCCGCATTGACCATAGCCACCACAGTTCATTAACTTACCGGTAAAGGTATACAGATCAATGCCGTTCTCCAGTGCCTTAAACCGGAGGTTGGCTCCACTGGCCGCAACCACTTCTCGATCTTCTTTAACAAACTTAATATTTGCTGACAAAAAGGCTGGTTTCTGGGTATCCGTCTCAGGAACAGCGGTACCGGCCTGCTCCAATGGCGAATTTTCTGGGTTCTGGGCATCCGAAACCGCGGTTGCTTGTTCTTCAGAGCCTGTCTGCATAGCGCTTGCAATCCCCTCTCACTCTGGTTACACTTCTTTATACACTTTCATTTTTACAAGCTTATTGTCAAACTGTCTAAAGAATTGGTTTGCTCAGAGCTACCAAGCTTTATTGGCCTGGAGCATGGGCGACAGTGGGCAATCGCTGCTGTACGGTGTCCCCTAATCTGGTAGGCTTACCAGTATTAAGCACCTTAATAAAAAGCTGAAGGAAGCGTTGAAACGTATAGGAGGAGCGTAGTCGATGGGACTACCCTGGTATCGAGTACACACAGTCGTCCTCAACGATCCAGGACGATTGATTGCTGTACACCTTATGCACACTGCTCTCGTGGCAGGTTGGGCTGGCTCGATGGCGTTGTATGAGCTGGCAATTTTTGATCCAAGTGACCCTGTCCTGAACCCAATGTGGCGTCAGGGCATGTTCGTTTTACCCTTCATGGCCCGCCTGGGTGTCACCGGATCTTGGGGTGGGTGGAGTGTCACAGGCGAAACCGGCGTTGATCCTGGATTCTGGTCATTTGAAGGGGTGGCTGCCGCTCACATCATTCTGTCTGGTTTGCTATTCTTGGCGGCCTGCTGGCACTGGGTGTATTGGGAAAAGCCTTGCGATCGGAAGCGACCAAGAATCACGCAGGCTTCTAAAGAAAATCTTCCCGTCGCGAGTCCAGCCGTAAACCTGATTATCATAGCCCCAACGCGGAGCAAGCGGTCCTCGCGACGGGTAAAAGGTAAGCTGCCGCGGTTCACCGCCGCCAGCCGGCATCACATAGACCTGCTCATCACCATCGTATTGTCCGGTGAAGGCGATCCAACGTCCATCAGGGGAAAATTTCGGAAATGTCTCAACTCCCGGGTGTGCCGTTAACCTAACGGCAGTTCCTCCGTTGGCGGCTGTCGTCCACAGATCACCGCCGTAACTAAATACGACACGGTCGCCGTGTATATCGGGAAATCGTAGCAGTTTGGTCTGTGCAAAGACTGAGGAAGTAAAAACAAAAATAGCTGCGACAAAAAAAAGATTGCGAATGGGCATCAAAATTCCTCCGAAATTTATCCAAATGACGTGCTCGTGAAAGTTTAATCGATTTTGAAGCATCGAGAAAGTTAGCCTACGGACCACTTGCCCCAAGCAACTATTTTCATCGCGATTTCCTCAAAGGAGTGTTATCATCTTTATGAACAACGTTTGCCCTTGATTCTGCCAGGAGAAGTTTAGTGTTGACCAAGCGATATACTCACATTCTTTCGTTTTTCTTACTTGTTTTACTCTCAGTCCCTGGTCTTTCGCAGGGACAAACGACCGCCCGTCGTCAGACTACGGCCCCGTCGCAATCGCCCGCGAATGAAAAACGTGTAACAGGCGATACCATCACAGCTGAGGTTTCGGAAGCTTTGGGCATCATCGAATCCAACTACTTTTCAGGTAAGAAGATCGATTACAACATCGTCATAAAATCGTCCATAGATGGAATGCTCCACGCACTTGATCCGCATTCAAACTATTTTGATGCAAAGGAGTTCGAACAGTTCCGTACTGATCAGCGATCGCAATATTTTGGCATCGGAGCTACCATCGGAGATCTCACGGATCCGAATGGAAAGATGATCGGGACCTATATCCGGGCTACCTTCGAAGGAGCACCAGCACACAAAGCAGGACTGATGTATGGCGACAAGATCATTTCGGTTAACGGCGAATCGATGCTTGGGAAGTCATACGTTGAGGTTCGCAACTCACTCCGCGGCCCACGTGGAACGCTCGCTAAGATAGTGATCGAACGACACGCGACCGGTAAGCGCGAGACCATCGACATAATTCGCGACGCTGTCTGGCAGCCTTCGATCCAGGAAGCATATATGATCCGTCCCGGCATTGGCTATATTGCAATGACTGGCGGATTCAACCAGACCACTTCGGAAGAATTTCGACGGGCGATGCGCGACCTGAAAGCAAAAGGAATGACGCAGCTTGTCATTGACCTGAAAGATAATGGTGGTGGCCTTGTTCGCGAAGCATACCGCGTTGCTAACACATTCCTTTCGCGCGGCCAATTGATCTTTACCCAGAAAGGAAGAATAGAAGGTGTTACTGAACCTTATTACGCAGATAACCCAAATCCCGAGACGATGCCTCTTGTGGTGCTGATAAATAGAAACTCAGCATCTGCTTCTGAGATACTTGCTGGAGCCCTACAGGATCATGATCGTGCATTGATCGTCGGCGAGACATCGTTCGGAAAAGGTCTTGTTCAAAATCCGTTCCTGCTCGATTACGGCTCGATGCTTTTGTTGACTATCGCAAAATATGAAACGCCCTCGGGCCGTGCGATCCAACGCGATTACTCAGACGGCAATCTTTATAATTACTATACAGGTAACAATGGACCGAACGGCGGCCAGGGCTCTGAACAACAAAAGGGTCCCGCAGCTCTCACGGATGGCGGACGAGTTGTTTATTCCGGCGGCGGGATCAAACCAGATGTTGAGATAAAACCTGATACGATCCCGATAGAACAGGCCCGAATACTTCAAAAATTGAATAACCCGATCTTTGCGTTTGCGTTGGATCTTGCATACGGAAAAGTGCCTGGACAAGAGGCATATAAGGTCGATCGGCCGATTAGATTTGCGTATGATCTAAAGCCGGAGGATTATCCAATAACCGAAAGTCTGTTTGCTGCATTTCGTGATTTTGCGGTAAAGAATTACAAATATACCCCGGCGCAGATAGACAAGGAACGAAAGTTCATCGAACGCACACTTAGGGCTGAGCTGGTTACCGCTGCTTACGGAATGACTACTTCGTTCCAGGTATTCAATGAGCAAAACACCCAGCTTCAAAAAGCCATTGACCTGCTGCCGCAGGCTCGGAAATTAGCCCAGGACAGCCAGAAGAATCGAGCGGCTGCAGCATCGGCAGTCAAAACGAATACATCGAATGAACGCTAAGGCCATTCTTAGTGTTACCAAGAAGAAAGTAAAAGGCCCTGCAAGTTAATGCAGGGCCTTTAAATTGTTTATCTTCAGCTCGAAAGACTATTACGCACCACTATAAAAGCGAGCTCACCAAATAATACAGTCCATAGACCACGCCACCTGCAACAAGTAGAAGAATGATCGCAACACCAGCCACGATTATCTTAAAATTTCGATACCGTTTCGGATCTGGCGGCGATAGCTGATTCTGAGGAAAATATGGTGGTGGTCGGTTCATAGGCTTAGGTTACAAGTTTGATAGTCAAGGTTCAAGGTCAGCGATGTAAAGCGTTTATCTGGGAAGCGGCTCTTCCAAATTCGCAAGGCCGTAAGCCAGCACAGCCATCAGTGCTCCTAATTCTTTTAATTCTCTCGGATCGACCTTATCGAGGGTGTCAGCCGCAGTATGGTGGTAATTAAAATAAGTTTGTGTATTGAACCACGGTGCAAATGAAGGAACGCCTTGCTGTGTCAGCGGCCCGATGTCGGCACCAACCCCGCCTTCCTGCCGCGTCATTGCCGCTCCTTGCGAACGCAGGATCTGCGATATCGGATCAAGATAACGAGCTAGTTCTGACTTTCCTGCGAACAAGATCCCGATCGGGTGAGACGCCCCAAGGTCACTTTCGATCGCCGCAAAATGATTTGCTAAATTATTTCGCTCGGCTTCTAAATATCCGGTCCCGCCCCGCAATCCATTCTCCTCATTCGCATATGCGATCACGCGTATCGTCCGCTTTGGTTTGATGTCGAGCTTGTTGAGTAGATATGGCACTTGCATCGCGACTGCCACACCTGTCGCATCATCTAGGGCACCAGTTCCAAGATCCCACGAATCCAAATGGCCGGAGACAATCACTATCTCATCAGGTTTTTCAGAGCCTTTCAGATCTGCGATCACGTTGTGATTCACTGCATCGGGAAACGTTTTCGGCGTCAGCACAAGTCGAATGCTGGTCCTTCCCTGCCGAGCAAGATATGCGATCACAAAGCCATTGCTTTGAAACAGGCGATCGAAGGCAGTGTAAATCACATGTGGACTGTTTCAGCTCTCCAGCTCCATCCCCACAGTATTATCGTTTGTGATGAAGACGCGACGCTGGAGTTGAAGGTGAAGACCGTGAAGTATTTCAAAGAGTTGGAACACGATAGTCCCACCCTAAGTAGGTGAGCATAATTAAACATAAAACCCAAAACCCTGCGCAGCGGGCGCTGCAGGGTTTTGAATCTGGTTTTTAATTATGCCGAGGTACTTATTAAAGGAAATCCTAACTAAAACAGTTGGGGGAGAACGCTATGAGCACAGGTCTAGCTTCTAGCCGACATACGTTAGAACCACTGCGTTCGAATCACCGCTTGACCCAAGCCTATACCCAACAAGCTACGTCTGATTCAGCAGAATCCGTTGCAAATCAAATACCAGCCCGGAACTCAGAAATTTGGTTGCTGCTAGCGTTGATTGCTTTCATATTCTTCTTGTTGAAGTTTTTACATGCTTTGAAAGCGGAACCGCAGATTGGTAAACCTGAACCACCCCTAACCCTATTTCAAAAAACTCCCTGTTTATCCTGTCATTACTTTGCCAACAATAGTTATTTGAAATGTGCAGTCTGCCCTACAGATGTTCTCACAACACGAGCAATCCACTGCTCTGACTACTGCCCAAGATACAAACGTGTCTAACCGAATGGGAGGACTGGGATGAGAAGATTGTTAATGCGTAGTCCAATTGCCGTTGCTTTGTTCTGGATTGGGGCGTATTTGCTGGTCACGCTGCTGCCGCTGTTGATCTTGCTGATTTACCCCCCTCCAGGCGGACGGGGATTTTGGGTTGAATTTTCGGTTGCGCTTGGATTCATTGGCTTAGCCATGATGGCGCTTCAGTTTGTGATTACGGCGCGGATTAATCGGATTGAAGCTTCCTATGGGATTGATATTCTGCTACAATTCCACCGCTTTACCTCCCTGGTGGCATTTTTCATGGTGCTGGTTCATCCGGTAATGCTATTTGTGGTGCAGCCCGAGACAAGACAACTGCTGAATTTTATCGAAGCGCCGTGGCGGGCTAGGATGGCCATACTGGGCACGCTTGCCTTCATCATCCTCGTCGTCACCACAATTTGGCGCAAGGCACTCCGCATCCCCTATGAACCGTGGCGCACCTCACATACGATCCTCTCGGTGTTAGCAGTTGGATTAGGGGTTGGGCATGCCATTGGTGTCGGTAACTATTTGGGCTTGTTTTGGAAAGGCATCCTCTGGGGCGCGATGGCCCTGATCGCTCTGTGGTTAATCATCTATGTGCGGCTGATTAAACCTTGGATGATGACGAAAAAGCCTTATCTAGTCGAAGCGGTGATTCCCCAACAGGGTGACGTTTGGACGTTAGCGCTGCGTCCTTGGGGCCACGAAGGTTTCTGTTTTCAACCCGGTCAATTTGCTTGGCTGACGTTGGATATCACCCCGTTTAGTATGCGAGAACATCCCTTTTCAATGTCGTCTAGCGGTGAACATCCAGAACGCATCGAGTTTGGCATCAAAGCACTGGGAGATTTTACTAGCACGATCAAAGAAGTACCGCCAGGAACCAAAGCATATTTAGACGGTCCCTATGGCGTATTCACGACCGATCGCTATCAAGATGCAGCTGGATTTGTGCTAATTGCAGGCGGCATCGGGATTACTCCAATGATGAGCATGTTAGTTACCGCAGCAGAACGAAAAGACGATCGCCCCTTTCTGTTGATCTACGCCAGTAAAACCTGGGACGACATCACCTATCGAGAAGAGTTAGAGGATTTAAAAGATAAGCTCGATCTGACTCTGATTCATGTTTTACGGGAACCTCCAGAGAAATGGGCCGGTGAAAAAGGCTACGTAGACAAAGAACTACTGATGCGCTACATTCCCAAGCATCGAGGCTCACGACAATACTTCATCTGTGCTGCTCCCAAAATGATGAATCAGGTAGAACGCGCTTTACACAATTTGGACGTGCCGGTTACTAACGTTCACATGGAGCACTTCAACCTAGCTTAAAGGCTCACAGCTCTCCTATACCTAGCCACCTGTTCGGCGATGCTCACGAGCCGCATCCACTCATTCACCCAAGTATTATGCGCTACAGTATCATGCTTCAACTCGTTGGACTGATTACCTTGGTCCTACTTGGTACAGCCGCTTTCTTCGCCTGGTTACAAAACCGCCCCGCCTCTAACCCAGACATAACTGAGATAGAAGTTTTTCCTAATTTAAAGTCAGGAGATAGGAGACAGAAGATAGATGTTCTATCACACTCGGTTGATTAGCTGAAGTAGGGGCAAAGTATTTGTCCAACAGTCTAAGTAGGTGAGCATAATTAAACCTAAAACCCAAAACCCTGCGCCGCCCGCTGCGCGGGGTTTTGGATCTGGTTTTTTAATTATGCCGAGGTACTTAGAACGCAATCCTACAAATTTATCAACAAATACTGAGTGCAAAGCACATGTTACGTGCAGTTCGCTTCTCCCAAAATCAAGAAGCATTCTGGCTCGTAACTCCTGACTCCTGTTTCTGTCTCCTATCTTCAAAACCAACACAGCCATCCCTGCCAATTAATTTCGCGGTTGAGCCAATTTCTCGACCGAATCAGATAATTGCTCTAGGGCTTCAGTTTGCCGTTCAATCAGCTTGGTTTGTTTTTGCAGCTCTTCGGTTTGGCTAGATTGGGAAAGGGCATCGCTGGTATGGGGAATAAAGAACTCACAGCTTGTTAGCAGCACAGAGGTAAGGATGACTAATAGCAGCAGGTAGCGCATAGGATGAGTGCTCCAAGATTAAGACCAGAATAAAACAAAATAAAAAACGGTTAAGGTTTTCGTTCAACTTGGCATACTTTGATTATTCTTACTTCTATCCAAAGATGGGTATCTTCCATTAAGCTAGTAATTCCGTTAAGCTACTAATGACGTAGAATCTATAGCGCTATGACTTCTCGTTCCTCTGCTGCCTCATCTAGTGTTTCCCGCTCTGAGTTGCGTCAGCTAGTAAGGTTACAGCTCCAGGCGTTGTTAGAACAAGAGAATCTTTCAGGCGCTAAAGCGCTGCTGGTTCCGGTTCTACCAGTGGATATTGCTGAGGTGATTACGGAACTCCCTGAGGACATGCAGGCCCTCGCCTTTCGATTGCTTTCTAAAGATGAGGCGATTGAGGTATTTGAGTATCTAGACTCCAATACTCAACAGGCTTTGCTGGGCGAGTTCAAGCGGCAAGAGTTTCTCAACGTCGTTGATCAAATGTCGCCTGACGATCGGGCCAGATTGTTCGATGAGTTACCCGCTAAGGTGGTGCGGCGGTTGCTCGAACAACGTTACCTGTCAATCGTCCACTGCTTCTGCCTGCTTCTGCCTGATCCTTACGGAAATCTATGATTCCGCTCCTGCTTCTAAACCCGAACGATAGACTGAATGGAAACAGACTGAATGGGGCAGTTTTTGTGCTGCGAAACACCCTTCCAATTTGCGTGATTGTTTACGCTAATGACCTATGAATTTCCGATCTGATCTGCTAGTTAAAAATTCAATCAAAAAGCCAATCAGAAATCTAGTCAGACCGTTTGCTATGGGGCATCCTTTACTCGCTGTGTTGCTGATCGGTTGCTTCAGTTTGGCTGCGCTTTGGCTCCCGGCTCGACCTGCGGCAGCGGCAGGCTGCACGCTCACGGCCATTGTTTGGGAAGGTTATACTGATCCCTCGTTTACTAAATCCTTTGAAGAACAAACGGGCTGTACGGTAAAAGCTACCTATGCTGGCTCCAGCGATGAGATGTTTGCCAAGTTCCGGGCTGGCGGTGGACGCACTTACGATATTATCTCGGCCTCTGGTGACATTACTGAGCGACTCTACAAAGCTGGCTTAGTCCGTCCTATCGATACCGACAAGCTGCAAAATTATAGTTCGGTATTCCAGTCGTTTCAGGGTGGCAAGTGGAATACGTTCGATGGCAAACCCTACGGGGTTACATTTGCCTGGGGACCGAATGTTTTGGTTTATGACACTAAAGCCGTTAAGTCTAAGCCGCAATCCTGGGATATTTTGTTTGACCCAGTCTACGCTGGCAAAATTTCCCTGCCCGATAACCCGATGACCATTGCCGATGTAGCCCTTTGGCTAGGTAAGAGCGATCCCTACGATCTGACGACTGCCGATCTGGCCGAGGTGAAACAAACGTTGCTGGAACTGCGCCCCAACATTCGTAAATTCTGGACCACGGCTGGAGAACTCGCCAACCTGTTTCAGTCGGGTGAAATTGTCTTGGCTCATGCTTGGCCACTCACCTATACTCAGCTCAGTGAAGCCGGATTTCCGATCGGTTCGGTCAGTCCTAAAGGTAAGCTGACTGGTTGGACGGATTCCTGGATGATTTCTAAAAACTCGCGCAATCCCGAAGTGGCCTATCAGTGGATTGACTATATCCTCAGCGGTGCCGGCCAAAAGGGCGTAATTGAGGTGACGGGTTATTCGGGAGCGACAACCCTGGGAGCCGAGGCTGTGGGCGAAGCACGCGCCCATGAACTATTCATGGATGATCTGTCTCTGCACTCTCAGATCAATATGTGGCAGAGCGTCAAGAATTATGATCAATGGGTGCAGCTCTGGAACGAAATTCGCAGTTAGGCTCGGCTGAGCATCCTGGCATCCTTTCTCTTCTTCCTCGGTATGAGTGTCACCGAATTAGCGCAGCGTCGTGCTCCGGCTCCAGTGGGGCTATATGCAACTCTCCTGCCACCCCTGCTATGGATGACGCTGCTTTATTTTGTGCCGCTGGCTCTGCTGATGTCCTACAGCGTTTGGCGCTTGGAAGCGTTCGATATCGTCAAGGAATTTAGCCTGACGAATTTCAAAACCATTTTTACCAATAGTGCCTACCGCACGGTCATAGGCCGCACCGTGTTAACCGCCTTGGGTGTGACGCTGATTGATATTTTGATTGCGGTCCCGCTGGGCTATTTTATTGGCCGCTATAGTGGCCGCTATCGTTCCCTGCTGACTCTGCTGGTGATTTTGCCGCTGTGGTCTAGCTACTTAGTGCGGGTGTTTGCTTGGAAAATCATTTTGGGTTACAACGGGGTGCTCAATAATGCTCTAATTCTGCTGGGCATCCTGTCAGAACCCAGTCAAATCTTCCTCTACAATCAGTTCTCGACCACGCTGACGTTTGTGCATATCTGGTTGCCGTTCATGATTTTGCCGGTGAGTACTGCCTTTGAACGGTTGCCGCACAATTTGCTGGAGGCATCTGCCGATCTGAATGCTTACCCTTGGACGACATTTCGTCGCATTGTCTTGCCTTTGGTGACTCCAGGTATCCTGGCGGGATCCATTAGCGTATTCTCGTTGACTATGGGAGATTTTATTACGCCGAGTCTGGTGGGCAGCCCAAACGGCATTATGCTCGGTAACGTGATTTCTTCCCAATTCGGAGTGTCCTACAATTGGCCGCTGGGTGCTGCCTTCGCCCTGATCGTAATGCTAATTGTCTTTTCGGGCTTAGCCCTAGTGGTGCAACGTGGTGGCCTCGATAGTCTTTGAGTTCAGTGTTTGAGTTATCCAATCCAAATCAAGTGCAGAGCAGGAGACCTCTTCTATCACAGCTCGCTGGCCCTGTAGAAAAAATGATGTAGAGTCAACAAATAAAAATAAAAAAGGGAGTGTCAACACGACCCACTCCCACACCACATTTAATTCACTCCTAGAGCATTGCTCTTTGATTAGCTGTCTGAGCAGCTCACGATCGACTAGAGACCAATCATTCAATCAAACCAAAACTGGAGACCTTAATAGGTCAGCGTTAGCTTTCAGTTTCAGTGTACTCGGGAAAATAAGTCGGCCAGTTTTCGCGATCGGATTCGGGAACAGTATAGCGAATTGGGTTGCCACAAGCGGGGGTGTTCTGGTTAAACCGGCAAACCCAGTTGCCCTTCCCCAACTCTTGATCAACTCTAGGAGGCTCTGTGCAAACTGGGCCAGGGTTGTTCTTGCAAGCCCAGCCGCCCTCTTCAGCCGTGCCAATTTCCCGTGGAGGATTCTCGCACTGAGGGTCCAGACTGTTCCGGCAGGCAAATGTGCCAGGTTCACGTTCGTAGTAGATTGCTTCTGCCTTGGGAGCAAAGGCAATTGGTGCGAGCAGAATACCAACTCCGGCAATGCTCGCTGACAAAGGCAATAGTTTTTTAATCATTGCTTTGGGTGTCAGGGATACCATGATCTATTAGTGGACTAAATTAGCTACATGATTAGCTACATGAAGCTAGTCAAAATCTAACGTCAGATAGCGTGGTCTGTAATGGTGGTTTTACTTAAATTCCTTAAGGTGAGTGTATTTTTTAAACTTAGCGAATGCCCAATCTACGTAGATTACTCAATCTATGACCTTGATTTCACTGACTTTTCAGTAAAACAGTGTCAGGGTTTTCCACAGTTGACCTAGATTATTTTGATGCTTCTAGTTCTAGCTTGCCTGTAGCCTAATAAAAAAATTCTGCTAACAGCAGAATGCCCATAGCGGATTCTATGACTAATGAAGTAAACAGCCGAGTCAACCCTACTCAAGTCAACCCTCCAGTCTCACCTCGGAAACCTGCTCAACCCTGGCTATTGGCGGTTTGGGCCGTGGCTGTCTATGCTTTTCTCTATTTGCCCATTGTTGTCCTAATCGTGATCAGGACTCGCAATCCGCTTCGCCAAAGGGACTGAACAATTCAGCCGTTTCTCGGTCCATTGGGGGTTCCTCTTTGCCCAGGGGCTTGGGGTCGCATTCCATTATCGGAGGCGATGGTCAGCAACGGAAACTGGTCTACCCAATCAGCAAGAAGTTTTCATAAAACGGCCATCCCGAATTAAGCAAGAATAATGAATATCGCTGGAACTTTGATCAGGAGAATTTTAGTCGTGATCTCTAGTTGAATTCGAAACTAGATCTGGGTTTGGTGATTTGGTTGAGGAGCCGGAGGTTAGGAGCCAGGAGCCAGGAGTCAGAGCCAGGAGTCGGCAGTTGAGAATCAGGAGCCGGGAGTTGGGAGTTAGGAGTCGGGGGTCAAGAAGTCTTCTAGCTTTGAGCTTTTGACTTACATTTTCGTAACTGATCTAGGATTGCTATATATTGGCTGAATGATTCAGTTGAGAACGATGTCAGCTTTGATCGTGTGTTTGGTGCATTTGTAATGAATTTTGTCCTGTTTAGACCATGAATTAAGACTATACATTAGAGACCACAAAACAGTTGAGAAATGCGGTATAGCAACTGGATTGAATCGTTTTACCGCCTGTAGTGCCATGCCTCCTTCTCTTAATTTAGGCCGCCGCATGAATCCTTACACGCTGCCAGCTGACCAGGTCGCTGCCGATCCACCGACCCAAATTCATCCCAACTGGCGTCTGCTGTTGCGGGAAACTCGAACGCGGATCTGGATGTGGTATATCGGGCTGATTGTACTGTTCATCGGGCTATTGACTCCTGTGACCTATCGCATCGTGTCGGAACAGGTGAATCAACGCCTGCGAGAGGAAGTTGTGGAAGAAGTGGCTGAATTTCGGCAGGAGTTGGCGACGGCTCAGATCCGCAACACTGAGCAACTGCGCCGCTTCATGCTTGACTATCTCCAAACCGAGCCGATTGAAGAAGATCAGTACTTTATTGCCATTTTGCAACAGCAATTTCTTCAGGCTAGTCCAGTAGAACTACCAGAGGCAATGCAGCCTGGCTCTGAGTTAATGGAAATTTGGCAGACATTGCAACAGCCAACTCATGGCGAGCAGTCGGTACGGGATCCAGCGGTGATTCGGGTGATCTATTACGCTGAGCCAATCGAAATTGCAGGCGTACTTCAGGGTACCTTCCTCTCGGCTTACATTGCGGCTGATGAGCATCGTGAAGTGCGAGCCACCATGAGAACCGTGATTTTGGTGAAGCTGACCATTTTGCTGATTGCCTCTTTGATTGCCTGGTTAGTTTGTGGGCGGGTGCTGCGCCCGCTGCGAACAATGGCCCGGACGGCTCGTAGTATCAGCGAATCAGATCTGTCGAGACGGCTGCAAGTCGAAGGCAATGACGAACTGGCAGAGGTGGCTAAAACCTTCAATGAAATGATGGACCGCTTGCAGGGAGCCTTTACCGGCCAGCAGCAATTTATCAACGACGTTAGCCATGAGCTGCGTACACCCATCACCATCATCGAGGGCCATCTGGAGCTGATGGGAGATGACCCCGTCGAGCAGCAAGAAACCCTCGCCTTAGTTGCCGATGAACTGGACCGGATGAAACGGTTTGTCAACGACCTGTTGCTGTTAGCCAAAGCCGATCAGCCCGATTTTTTGCGGCCTGAAGTGGTGGAACTGGGAACCTTCCTAGATGAACTGCACAGCAAAGCCAAGGTGCTAGCTGTCTGCGAGTGCAGCTTAGCAATCGAGCCAGAAATCGCCACTCAGCAGGTGTATCTTGACCGGCAGCGCATCACCCAGGCGGTGCTGAATCTGGTTAATAATGCGGTGCAGCATACGCCGATCGATGGAAGGATTACCCTGGGAGCCACGATCGCTGAGGCTAAACTGCGCTTGTGGGTCCGCGATACGGGCACTGGCATTGCCCTAGCCGATCAGCAGCGGATTTTTCAACGATTCATTCGCCTTTCTGGCCCACAGCGTTCTGAAGGGGCAGGATTAGGATTGGCGATTGTGCAGGCGATTGTGCAGGCGTGCAATGGGCATGTAGAGTTAGATAGTCAAGTCGGTCGGGGGTCTACCTTTACCCTAGTTCTGCCCCTACTGACCTGTGGTCAAAGAAATCAGTCGCCCCAATCTAGTTAGATCAGTTTAGATCCGATAGTTAGATCCGATAGTTAGATAGGAAGGGTACTACCGTGACTGCCATCCCTAGTGCAACCCAGCCTCGATCAACCTCGCGTTCTTGGTGGCAGCAGGTTTTGGGTGCAACTCGGACTCGGATTTTGATAGTGTATCTGCTGCTGCTGCTGCTGCTATCAGGGATAGCGACACCGATTTTTCTGCTGCTGTTTCTCGCCAGCGTCGATAACCGGGTGCGAGAGGATTTGGCCGAAGAAATGGAAAGCTTTCAAGATACCTATGCTCTGTGGGAACAGCAGCCCGCTCAGTCTGTTGGCGAGCTAAAGCAGTTTGTTGTCGATTTTCTAGCCAGACGAGTCCCGGAAGATGACAATTACCTGATCTTCACGATCGAGGGTGAGTATTATCAGGCGAATCCCAGAGTCTTGCCAGACGTGATTCAACCTGGTTCCACCCTGATGAATTACTGGGCTAACCTGACTGCACCTGCTCAGGGTGAGCGAGCCTCCTCCGATCCAGAAATTGGCAATATTTTGTATTTGGCCCAGCCGCTTGAGTTAGATGGCGAAGTGCGAGGGGTTTTTATCAGCGTCCACACCACAGCAGGGGAACGGCAGGAAGCGCTGGCTGGCGCAACCATTTTCTTTCAGGTAGCGGCTGGCGTGGTGCTGGGAGCCTTTGCCCTCGCCTGGGTGGTAACTGGCAAATTATTAGCACCCGTGCAGAAATTAGCCGTCACTGCCCGCTCGGTGAGCGAATCAGATTTAACTCAGCGTCTTCCAGTCAAGGGAACGGGAGAAATTGCCGACCTGACCCATACGTTCAACGAAATGCTCGACCGGCTGCAGTCGGCTTTTATGGCCCAGCAGAATTTTATCAACGATGCGGGCCATGAATTGCGCACCCCTTTGACGGTGATTCGTGGCCACCTGGAGCTATTGGATACAGAATCGGAAGAACAGCAAGAAACTCTCAACCTGGTGATCGATGAGCTAGATCGGATGAATCGCTTTGTGAATGATCTGATCCTGCTGGTCCGGGCTGAACAGCCCAACTTCTTGCAGCTTGAAACAATTGACATTCCCAGCTTCATCGAAGAAGTGTTTGCCAAAATTCAACCCCTGGGCGATCGCAATTGGCGGCTGACGATTCGAGGTACGGGGCAGATGAGAGGCGATCGGCAGCGGTTAACCGGAGCCTTGATTAACCTAGCGAACCGGGCCGCTTTTTTTATGCTTCACAACCAATTCCGTCCCTGTCCCCATCAAACCGGTGAGGATCTGGTGGGCGGACTGTAAAGTTGCGGTGGCTAATGTTTCCGCAGTCTAAATCGGGCGGTGGAGACGGAATACAAACCGTAGGATAGGACGAATCACAATCTTGCGCTTGAGTAGTGGCGGAAACTCCCACAACGGTGAGTAGAGCAACGGTCAATAAACCGGTCAACAACAGGTACCGCATAGCCAAGGTAAATCGATAGAATCTATTAGCAATATTCTGTCAGTCGTTGCTAGATCCGCCCACTTTGAAAAAAGTTTCAATTTAAGTTGTCAGTTTCGGAAGTCCTTCGCTATATTAGGAAAGGTCATCGCGGGGTAGAGCAGTCTGGTAGCTCGTCGGGCTCATAACCCGAAGGTCAGTGGTTCAAATCCGCTCCCCGCCACCAAGTGTTGAATGAGTCCCTGTGTTCAGTGATGGATGCAGGGACTCATCATATTTAGACGTTTGGGCAACTCCAGAGTTGAGCAATCAAGCGTTTCAGTCAATCTCGTAATACCCTCAAACAGAATTTTGTTATTGTTGTTACTCGATGCAACAGCCCTTATGTGATGTAGGTAATGGGGCTAATTTGAAACGTCACCAGTACCGATGCTTCAGCTTCCAGGCTAGATGGCCAAATTCCTCGTTTCGGATGCCTAACACTGACAGCAAATAGCAGTAGCAATACACCAAAAACTGCGCTACTTGATAAATAGAAATTGGCGGTTTCAAATGAGGTGGATTGAACTGGGGAGCAAAATCGCTGCGGCTCACCTGATGGAGATAGGCAAGAAACCAGTTTGGGTGAGTCGTTGCTAGTTTCAACACCATTGTTTTAGCCAGGTCTCCGCCACCAAAAATTGAGCGCATACAGTAATCGAGGCGGCGTTGTGCATATTCGGCCATAATGGTCCGTTTGCGGCAAGCAATCCAATAGCTCTTGTCGCGATCACGGGGAGTCTCACCCGATCGAACCACTGGCTTCTCCGTTAATCGGGTATAACCCTTGGCTTCTCCAACTTCTGGTGTTGTCTCATACCAATTCGTTAGGGCTGTTGCAGCTACATAAACATCGTCTGCAATGACGCCATTTGGGATATAAATATTACGAGCAATTTCACCGCGAATGGCATAACATTTCCCGTCAATAAAATGATGATTTGTGATTTCGCCTCGTTTGTTGAGGACTTTACCTCCGCAAATTCGGCATTCCAGATGAGTAATCAGCGTCTGAAGCAGCTCTTCTAGCCCGGTAGGCTGCACCAAGACCACATCTGCATCAAGGCAAATATAGTAATCGGCGACATCTGCGGCTTGATGGATGAAGTGATTCCACGCAGCGCATTTATCTGCGATCGGGAGTTCAATAACCTGGCTCTTGATCGGATTTTTAAGCTGGTCAAATTCTGCTAGCTTAGCTCTTGCCATCGCTGCCATCTGGTCTTGCGAGCCGTTGGAAATGACGATGATTTCCAAAGCGTAGGCTTGCTGAAGCAGCGTTTGCAGTTGCAGCGAGTTTAGCAGATGGGCGATACCATATTCCTCGTTGTAACCAAGGATGCCGATTGAAACTTTCTTCACTGCTGGTCTCCTTAATAATTCGACCTCTAGCCCGGTCAGCAACTCAAGTCGATAACTACATAGACCTGCCGTAGTCCAAATTCGAGCCTTTTTGTAGAAGCAGTGATTCAGCTGTATCTCCAATCTAGGCAGGTTCGAGCCTCTAGCCCTACCGCCCTAGATAGATTTCTCTTAGCAATTCTTAACAAGACAAATGTTGTCGAGCTTACATTAGTAATCCGGTTTAATCAGGTCTACTCACGCCCTGCAGTAGAGATTTCAACCAAAAAATGGGGGGCTTTTAGGCAAGTGAAAGCGGTAGAGATTCACTAAGATAGAGTTGCACGAGTTGGTGAGGCACGATGAGTTTTGATCTGTGGCGACGCCCGATTTTGATTGGCGGACTGGGATTAACGGCAGGCGCATGGTTGCTGCATGGAATCGATCCAGCAGTGATGCATTTTGGTAGCACAGCCGTTTGGGGTGCAATTGCTGTGGGATCGGGAATTTGGTGGTTAAAATCCCAGACGCCGAAGTCGCTTCAGCCTGAACCAGTCCGGTTGCAACTGATTGACCGCACCTTGGTCGAACAAGCGTTTACAACAGTTGAGGCACGTTTGACTCAGTTGCAGCAAGAGTTGGCGACGACCGATGCAGATCCAACTCTCCAGCCATTGCAGCATCAGTTCGCTGCGCTGAAAGCTCAACTCAATCGTCAAGAATTACAGCTTGCGGTTCTGGGCAGTCGGGCTGTGGGTAAAACGACCCTGGTAAACGCATTAAACCTGGATGCTTCTCAATCTGAGACCTCTACAGAACTGGCAGAAACGACGCTACGGCCCGAAGAAGCTTTGACCCAGGATGTGGTGAACGCAGATTTAGTGTTGTTTGTGGTCACTGGCGACCTGACGGATTCCGAATATCAAACCGTGCAGCAGTTAGTCCAGAATCACCACCGGGTGCTGCTGGTCTTCAACAAGCAAGATCAATATTTGCCCGCCGATCGGCCTGTGATTTTGCAACAGTTGCGTCAGCGTCTACAGGATCTAATTCCGGCAGAAGATCTACTGGCGGTAACGGCCCAACCAGCTCCGGTGAAGGTGCGGCAGCATCAGGCCGATGGCACCGTGCAAGAGCGGATCGAGCAACCTCAGCCGGATCTAGACGCTCTACAAGAACGATTGGTCACCGTGCTGACAACCCAAACTGAATCGCTGATTCTAGCCACGACCTATCGGCAAACTCAGGCTTTGACTGCGACAGTACAAACCCAGCTCAATCAGGTGCGCCGACTGCGAGCTTTGCCGGTGATCGAACAATATCAGTGGATTGCCGCTGCCGCCGCCTTTGCTAACCCAGTTCCAAGTTTGGATCTGTTGGCAACCGCGTCGATTAATGCCCAGATGATTGTGGATTTGGGCGCGCTCTATCAGCAACCCTTCTCGCTAGACCAGGCTAAAAATGTTACAGGTAGCCTAGCTAGCCAGATGGTGAAATTGGGCTTAGTCGAGATGGCAAGTCAGGCGATTACACCCCTACTCAAGAGCCATGCCCTCACCTATGTAGCAGGTGGTACGCTGCAAGGCATCAGTGCCGCCTATCTAACACGACTGGCAGGCTTGAGCTTGGTGGAATATTTCGAGGAGCAAAGCCAAGCAACCGAAGCGGCCTCTGGTTTCAAACTAGAGCGCCTAACCCAAAAACTGAAGCAGGTGTTCCAAGAAAACCAACGGACAGCCCTGACCTGCCTAACGATGAGTCTATCGTTGCCTATGTTGTGTTTCATCCCGATCAATCCGCTTCCACTGCGGAACTACGGAACCACCTGAGACACAAGCTGCCCATCCTAATGGTGCCGTCCTGCTTTATTGTGGTTGATGCCATTCCATTGACGGTTGAAGGGTGGGTTGATTTAGAACGGCTGCCCTTTCCCAATCAGCGTCCTCCACTGACGCTTCCAATTGCCATCTTCCACAATGATTTAGAGCAGAAGTTAATGGCAATCTGGCAGAATCTGTTCAATCTTTCTACGATCGACATCCAAGACAATTTTTTCGATCTAGGCGGCGATTCTCTACTGGCGGTGCGGCTGTTTGCCCGGATTGAACAAGAATTTGGCAAGAAGTTACCCTTGTCTGTGTTGCTCCAATCACCGACAATCAAGCAGTTGGCAGTCCTACTCAGCCAGGAAGATATCGGAGATGTTTGGTCACCATTGGTTGTTATTCAAGCCGGTAATCCGTCGAAGCCCCCTCTGTTTTGTATCCATGGCATGGGATTTAATGTCTTGATCTATCGAAACCTGGCAGCTAATTTAGACCCTGAACAGCCTGTTTATGGACTCCAAGCACGAGGGTTAGATGGAGATAAAGATCGCATCAGCGATCGATTAGAAGAGATTGCAGCAGACTACATTAAACAAGTTCAAACCGTTCAACCGCACGGACCGTATCGGTTAGCTGGGTTATCAAATGGTGGCAATATTGCTCTAGAGATGGCACAGCAATTTTTGGCTCAAGGACAGGAGGTTGCACTTGTTGCCATGTTTGACACGTTTGGACCTGATAGCATCCAACTCCTCCCCTCTTTACCACGATTTTTATCATCCCTGAAATATCTGGCACGCTTTGGTCTCCACCGGTTCGTCTGGAAATCTTTACAAAATCCCACAGTGGCGCTAACTGAAATCCAGAAAATGGCTAGTCTAGTCAGAAGTGCAGCACGAGATTTGCCAATTGATGAAGCTACTGAAAAATTGCGTAAAGCTCAGCAGAGCAAAAGGCCCGATTCGCAACCAGTGCGTCAATTAAATTTGGTTGAACATTGGATGGACTGGTTCAGTCAACGTGTTCTCGAGCATTCACCTTGGGCGTTTTTACCGAAGCATTTACTAAAAGATGTAGGAGGTTCCCTATCAGAAACAATCAAAGAGATGGAAGAGACATATAGTAAAATCCAGGCAGTCTACCAACCGTCTGCTTATCCTGGAAAAATTGTTTTGTTTCGGGCCAGTGAATCTCCGCCAGGTTATCAGCTAGATCCGCTGTTAGGTTGGGGTGACATTGCCCAGGATGGTGTTGAAATCCATATCATTCCAGGAAACCACACCTCTATTCTGGAGTCTAAAGCCTTAGCAAAGAAAATAGACTCTTACCTCAATAGATGAGAGATTACTTTACTCTCGTTTTACAGCAGAGAACGAGATGGTTAAGTAGGTTGTTTAATTGAAATATCACTAATGATTGAATTTCTACGTCGTGCGTTGTACGTTTTACAGGGAAAGCGAAAAGAATTAGTCATCTTAATGGGACTTTTTCTATTTGTTTCGTTTCTGGAAGCATTTGGAACAGGTATGATTGGTCCGTTCATGACGTTGGCAACAAATCCTGAATCTGCTCTGGAGAATCCTTGGCTTCGTACAATCTATGAGACTTTAAATCTTAGCTCACCGTCTCAGATGATTTGGGTTACAGGAACGGCTGTTATTGCTTTGTTCTACCTGAAAACGTTTTTGAGTTTCAGCACTCAAAAATATATCTTTGAGTTTGGCTTCAATCAGCAGGCTGAATTGTCATGTCGGTTGATGCGGACCTATTTGGCTGCACCCTATACATTTCACCTCAGTCGCAACAGCGCAATTCTGATTCAAAACATTGTCAATGAAGCAGACCGATTTGCAAATGGTTTAATGATGCCCTTGCTGAATGCTGTTTCGAATGTCGCTGTCATCTGTGCTCTGGTGATCTTGCTAGTCATCACAAATGCAGCAGCTACTTTCACTATTGCCGGCATTCTGCTGATAAGTATTCTAGTTTATCGCGGCACTAGGGAAAAGTTTTCTTATCTAGGCAAAGAAGTTTCTGAGTCTCGCTCAGAAATGATTCGAATGATTAATCAGGGATTAGGCGGCATCAAGGAAACCACGGTTATTGGTTGTGGAGAAACCTTTGAGAAGCGACTTGAGGAACAAGCGATGAGATATGGCCGTAGTGTCAGCTTAGCCGTCGCCTTGCAAACTTTACCACGCTATATAATTGAGGCATTTTTAATTACTTTCTTGATTCTCTTCACATTCGCTTTCATCCTAATGAATCAAGGAAATTCGCAAAATTTGAGTTCAGTATTAGGTATCTTTGCTCTAGCGTCAATTCGTTTACTCCCAGCAGCTTCAGGTTTGCTAGGTGTAGTCACAAACATTAAGTACAGTTCCTATACCTTAGATAAGTTGTATTTGGATCTAAAAGAACTGGAGGCTCCAGATAGAGATTTAAGGAAGCACCACTTAATAGATTCAAAGCTTGAGAAGCAGACCTTATCGTTTCAAAATTCGATTACTTTGGACAATGTGTCTTATACCTATCCAAATTCTCAGCGCAAATCTCTGGATAACGTTAACCTGACAATTCGCAAGGGAGAATCTATTGGTCTAATTGGTAGGTCTGGTGCTGGCAAGACAACCTTGGTTGATGTCATCCTTGGTTTACTCACTCCCGAAGGCGGAGATATTCAAGTAGATGGTAATTCCATATACACCAACTTACGACTCTGGCAGAATATAATTGGGTATGTGCCTCAATCCATTTTTTTAACGGATGAAACTTTAGAGCGAAACATTGCTTTTGGTGTCCCAGATCACTTGATCGATCCAATTAAGTTGGAAAAGGCGATTCAGTCTGCACAATTGTCCGAGCTAGTTGAGCAACTTCCCGACGGAATTAAAACGGTGGTAGGCGAGCGAGGGGTTCTCTTATCTGGAGGACAACGTCAACGAGTTGGAATCGCTCGCGCCCTCTATCATGAACGAGAAATTTTAGTGTTCGACGAGGCAACGGCTGCTTTGGATAATGAGACCGAAAGTTTAGTGACTGAGGCGATCAAGTCATTGAGTGGTGTAAAGACAATGATTATTATTGCTCACCGTCTTTCAACGATCAAGCATTGCACTCGCATTTATGCCCTCGAAAAAGGGCAAGTTGTCAAATCAGGTAGCTATCAGCAAGTTGTGTTGGCAGAAGAGACTGCAAGCTCTGAGGTTTGAAACTGTTTGCAAAAACTGGATCGAAGGCAGAGGTTTATTTCTTAACCCGGCTGGTTAGATGCGATCAACACCGGCACCAACTCGCTTTTCCTGACGATTGGCCCTGGCGATTTCTACGTCCACCATGCGATTGCCTTGGGATTACATGTCACAACCCTGATCCTCGTCAAAGGTGCACTGGATGCCCGTGGCTCCAAACTGATGCCCGACAAGAAAGACTTCGGCTATTCCTTCCCCTGTGACGGACCTGGACGCGGCGGCACCTGCGATATCTCAGCCTGGGATTCATTTTATCTCGCCATGTTCTGGATGCTGAATACGCTCGGCTGGGTGACTTTCTACTGGCACTGGAAGCATCTCACCATCTGGCAGGGCAATGTAGCGCAGTTCAACGAAAGCTCCACCTATCTGATGGGCTGGTTCCGCGACTACCTCTGGCTGAATTCGGCCCAGTTGATTAACGGCTACAACCCCTATGGCATGAATGCCTTAGCCGTCTGGTCCTGGATGTTCCTGTTTGGCCATTTGGCTTGGGCTGTTAGCTTTATGTTCCTGATTACCTGGCGGGGCTATTGGCAAGAGCTGATTGAAACGCTGATGTGGGCGCATGAAAATACACCCTTGTCCTTTGGCTATCCCAAAGACAAACCTGTGGCGCTCTCTATCGTTCAGGCTCGTTTAGTCGGCTTGACTCACTTTACGGTCGGCTATATTGCCACCTACGGAGCCTTCCTAATTGCTTCCACGGCGAGTCAGTTTGGCTAGCAACGCCACTCATTTAAGTTTTGAGTTTTGAGTTGGAAGACATGATTAACTGACCTCTTCAAACTCAAACCCTCTAAAGCTTGAGACTCTCCTCGTCTCAGGAGTCCTGGTCAAGAAGTAGTGATCAGGACTTTCCCCCAATCATCCCTCTTAGTGGTTAATACGCTTTTCCGTATTCAGTTCAAAAAACTTCATCATTTGATTCATTTGAATATTCAACAGGTCAAGTAACATGGCTACTCAAGTCTCTTCTCCTGCTGCTGCCTATGCAGGTGATGATCCGATCCAGCCGGATCACCGCGATATCTGGCGAGCCAATCTTTCCACTCCAATCAATGACTCTCCCCTTGTCAAAGCCTACTTGCGCAACTTACCGGCCTACCGTCCGGGACTATCTCCCTTTATGCGCGGGCTAGAGATTGGCATGGCGCATGGCTATTTTTTGGTTGGACCTGAAGTGGTAGTTGGTCCGCTGCGGGAAACTGCCCATGGCGCAAATCTAAGTGGTTTGATTACTGCAATCTACATTACCGTTTCAGCCTGTCTAGGAATTTCTATTTTCGCGCTAGCCACATTTCAGGGCGATCCGAGAGGAGCCTATAACTCCCATTCTAAGGATGATCTGAGGCCACTGCGCAAAAAAGAAGACTGGTTTCAGCTTGGTAGTGGGGTGCTGCTTGGCTCGATGGGTGGTGCGGTTTTTGCCTATCTGCTGCTAGAAAACTTCAGCGACCTCGATTCGATTCTGCGCGGTGGTGTCAATGTCAGTCAGGTGCTATTCCCTTGGTTGGGATTAAGCTGAGCACTGATGCGTTACTAAGTAGTAATACATCACCGTCACTGAATTATCAGTAGATCGGAAATGAATTTATTTTGGTCACTAGACTTGGGTTCGTTCGCGCAGCGTGTGATAGCACAATCCCCCTAAATCTATGTGGGGATGCGCCTTCGGCGTAGATGAAGGGGGACTTCAAACCAGGGTTGCACAGTTCCCCCCTTTTATAAGGGGGGTAGGGGGGATCTCAACAAGATTTGCGATCTACTGACTATCAATCATCAAACTCAAGTGAGGCATAACGATGGAAACCAATTTAACTGAACTTACTGGTGCCTATGCTGGGGCATGGCTACCTTGGATCATGATTCCGTTGATATTTTATATCTTGCCATTTCCCGTCTTCGCGCTGGTGTTTCTGTGGATTGAGCGGGAAAACGTTGACCAGGAAACTGGCGAGCAGGAAACCTGACGCCAATTCCATTAACAGGAGAAATAGAAGGAGAACTGATGATGCGTCTGCTGCGTATTTTATTGATACCGATCTTCGTCCTAATTATTTGGTTTAGCACTGTTCCTAACGCAGTGGCTATGAATACCACCTTGATTCCTTGTAAGGATTCTCCGACATTCCAAAAGCGCCAAAACAGCGCCCCCGACAACTACTACTACACCCGCCCCTTCGAGATTTACTCTTCAGAATTGCTGTGTGGCCCTGATGGCTTGCCCCACTTGCCCCTCGACCGGCTGGATCGGGCTGTAGATGTCGCGATTCCGATTGGGATTTTCCTCTATGTAGCCGGATTTATTGGCTGGTCAGGTCGAGCCTATTTACGTGCATCCAACAAGGCCAAAAATCCAGAGGTGCTAGAAATTTTCATCAGTATTCCTTTGGCAATTCAAGCTTTGAGCCAGGGACTGCTTTGGCCTATGTTTGCCCTCAAGGAATTCTTCAGTGGAGAGCTAGTGGCCGATGATGAGTCACTTTCGGTTTCTCCACGCTAAAGCCTGCCCGCTTTGCAATTTACTTGCGAGTAAGGCAAAAATGCAGCACATGAACCAATCTACTGAGCCTAATTCTTCAGCTCCAATTTCTGTGTTTACTATTCAGGAGTCAGCATTATGCAGTATCTACTCAAGTATCTCACTATGGCTCCAGTGATAGCCATTCTCACTTTCGTAGCAGTCTGGATCTTATTTATTCAATTGAATTATTTGTTCCCTGGCTTACAATATGGTACTTACTTTCACTCAGTTCCTTGAATCCAGTTTTTGAATTTCAGTCCTCTACTCAAACCTTAATCTAATCCTTCTCTAGAACGGCTGTGATTAAGGAGACGACTTAGTCTTCGGTATGGTGAATTTTTTACCATACCGAATTTTATTTTTGGTCATCAACCAAATGACAGGCCACATAATGTCGGCCTCCAGTATCTTTAAATAGCGGTTCTGGCTCTTGCCGACAGCGGTCAATGGCCATTGGGCAACGGGTATGAAAGCGGCAGCCTTGGGGCGGATTGGTTGGGCTAGGCAGATCTCCTTGTAAAACAATGCGCTGACGGGTTGCCTCTAGATCGGGATCGGGAATTGGCACGGCAGACAGCAGAGCTTGAGTGTAGGGATGGAGAGGATCATTGTACAAAGTATCTCGATTCGCCAACTCAACAATTTTTCCCAGATACATCACGGCAATGCGATCGGAAATGTGGCGAATTACGCTCAAGTCATGGGCAATGAACAAATAGGTTAATCCAAACTGCTGCTGTAATGCCTGCATGAGGTTAATCACCTGGGCTTGAACTGAGACATCGAGAGCTGCAATTGGTTCATCACACACGATGAAATCTGGACCAATTTGTGAACGCTGTAATGTAAGTTAGATGTAGAAATATGGCTGGATACCCACTTAATTTCTGTAGTTAGACTAGCGATTTTCCAAATGCAAATTGGAAGAAATTATTAAAAATAGTTTTGCGTTTCAGCAGCTCTCAGCAAACTATGGCTGTTCCGGCTAAACTTTATCGACATAGCTCGAAGGCACTGCAACTCGATTCTCTCAACCGAATTAGCTCCGGCCTGGGAAACTTGTAGACAAAATGCTCTGCTGCGCAGACTGAATTCGGATAGTGCTGCTGCTTTTCGCTTCAGCAAAATAGGCCAAGCTGAAATAGGGGAATTTCGTATCTAAAACTACCAAATATTAATAACTATGAATATCTTGACGTTTCAACATGCAAAAACTGCATAAAGTCCTCGCTTTTCACTCAAGCTTGTCTGACTTGGGGTGGTTTTAGAGGTGAGATCAAAGTAGACTCAGCTGTGAGCAGACCTCTGCAATTGGGTGTAGCATCATGCAGCGTCATGCAGCAGTGGCAGCATATGGATGCCCCATAAATGCCCGGTAGAGATGCCCGATAAACACCCGATAGATACCCAATAGACGCCCAATTTTCTTCGGACTGGCCTCTGATTAATTCCACATCGATGAATAAACTAACGCATATAGACAAACCAGCGAATACAGCTGCGGATATGCCATCAGGCATCCCTGCAAGCATTGAATGTTCGGCATCGCTGACAGCCGTGTTGCATAGCCTACAAACCGGAGATTTTCAGAGTCGTTGGGAGGCTGCTAAACTAATTCCGACCTTTGGAGAAGCGGCGATTTTACCTTTACTAGAACTGCTGCAACAGGTCCAAGCAGGGGGTGATTCTTCCGATGATGACGACGATGATGATGACGATGACGATTGGCAATTGCTTTGGTTTATCGCTCGGATTCTAGGACAGTTTCAGCATCCGTTGGCTATTAGTGCGTTGGTTGAAATTTTGTTCACAACTGACGACACCGAAACGCTGACGATGGCGGCGATGACCTTGGCCACAATCGGACCGGCGGCGATCCCACCCCTGAGCGAGCTACTGGCTCGGCCCTCTAGTCGCTTGATTGCGGTGCAGGCGTTGGCTCAAATTCAGCATCCAAATGCCATTCCTGCCTTACTCAGTGTGATGGAGGATGTCAATCCGCAGGTGCGGGCAGCAGCCATGGAAGCACTGAGTCACTTTCGCAGTTCGGCAATCACAGCTATGCTAGTGGCGGCCTTACGCGATCCGAATGTGCCCGTGCGACGCGCTGCCGTCGTTGCCTTAGGCATTCAGGCTGAGGCAGAATCGCCAGTTGAGTTAGTCGAGCATTTAACTCCGCTGCTGTGGGACCTGAATCTGGAAGTCTGTCGGCAAACAGCAATCGCGCTGGGACGAATCGGCACAGAAGCGGCAATTCACGTGTTGGATCGGGTCTTGCAGTCGCCCCATACCCCAGTTGAGCTGCAAATGGAAGTAGCGCGTGCCTTGGCCTGGATCGATTCGGCCCTAGCCTTGCGGCCACTGAAGACTTACCTAATCCAAACTGCATCTTCTGGCTCAGATTCGCTGATTTTGGCTCAAGAAATTGTGGCGGTTTTAGGGCGAGTGGAATCACCCGAGTCGCGCTCGATGGCGTTGGAAATTCTGCTGAGTCTACTTCATACCGCTCATCCAATCTCCCAAATTTCCTCCGGCAAGCAGCAAATTGCCCTCAGTTTAGGTCAGCTCCAGGATGCTAGTGCTATTGATGCTTTGATTTCTATGCTGAGTGATGCCAACACGAGCGTGCAGTTTCATGTGATTGCGGCGCTGAAGCAACTTGCCGCGCACGGAGCCTATGACCGTCTGCAAACCTTACTAGCTTCAGATGCAGTGCCCGCTGACCTGAAAGCTGGAATTGCTAATGCACTACGAGAATGGCAGATTCATACGGAGCTGTAGGGTGGTGAATGGATTGGAGAGACAGGAGCATTGCTGTGGAATGAGTGGATTAAGCTGGCGAAAGTAGATTCCAACAGCCTGGGTGAGAAGACACGATGCCAACTCCAGCTACCTCAATGGACCGTCCTTCTACTGACAGCTTTGCGATCGAGCAGCTTTATCCCTATCTCCTACCATTCGTTCAACCAAAAATTCTGCTTTGATTCATCTGACTAAGTAGGTGAGCATAATTAAACATAAAACCCAAAACCCTGCGCGGGCGGCGCAGCGGGCGGCGCAGGGTTTTGAACCTGGTTTTTAATTATGCCGAGGTACTTATTACTGCTCAAAATGCTGGTGAGCAGCTTTGGTTGCGTATAGAGCGCCAAACGCCACGTCGCTTATCGGTCAGCGATGGCATTCTATTTACAATTCGCACCTCTATTTATCCGTTGGTTGAAATCGTTGCCTATCCGACTGTGGCAGGTAATTTAGCCGCTATACTTCGGCAGATGCCATCAGAGATGCAGCAATATACGAGCATTTTGCCATTTCGGAATGTCCTATTAAATTATCTAGAATCGATTGGCTCCTGATTGAGTAGACATCTTCTGACCGACAATAGAGAATAGACTCCTGCTTTCAATCAACTTCGATAGGGTTTGATAGACGTTGCATGAATCTTGACGCCAGACAATATGCACCCGCCACAGAGCGCAACCGCGAGCCGATCCTAAATGTGCTGCTCCAGGTGTTACCGCCAGCTACTGTGCCAGCCACCGTACTAGAAATTGCCAGCGGCACCGGCGAACATGCGGTCTTTTTTGCCCCTCGCCTTGCTCCTCGCAATTGGATTACTTCTGATCCCAACCCAGAGGCACGAGCCAGCATTGTCGCATGGCAGAACCATTTTCCAGCGCCTCACCTGTTTGGGCCAATTGCGCTCGATGTGCATGACGCAGTTTGGAGCGTCGAGCAGCCCAACTTACCAGAGTCACTGGCTAACCTTGACCTCAACCGAGCACCCATCCGAGCAATTGTCGCAATCAATATGATTCACATCGCTCCCTGGTCCGCCTGTTTAGGCTTGATGGCCGGTGCCCAGCGGATTTTGCCAGCGGGCGGCATTCTCTATCTGTATGGCCCGTTCATGCAAAGTGGTGAACATACAGCTCCCAGCAACGCGGCCTTCGACCAAAGCCTACGAGCGCGAGATCCGCAATGGGGTGTGCGCAACCTAGAAGATGTGATTGCCGTTGCCAAAGACCATCAGCTTGCGTTCGTCCAAACCTACGCGATGCCGGCCAATAATCTTTCGGTAGTGTTTCAACGGCAGTAGACGGGAGAAGTCTGTTCAGAATTCTGTGTCAATCCGATTTATCTGGCTTCGTCACTTCCTGTCGAGCAATTCCTGAAGTCTGGATTTATGGTCAGCAACACGATCGGGTGCGATACGCTTCAGCTCCGGGCGGAATAGACGGACAATAAAGCTTCTGGCTTCAATATAACCGCCGTCGATGAATACCGCACCTATTACGGCTTCCAGCGCATCCGCGAGAATAGCGGGCTTCTCACGTCCGCCTGAGGCTTCCTCGCCGCGGCCTAGGCCAATGAAATCACCCAAGCCTATACTCGATGCGATCGAAGCCAGGGTCGGCATACTTACCAGCCTGTGCTTCATTTGGGTAAGCTCACCCTCGGCGGCGTCTGGAAACTCTGTGAACAGATGTTCAGCTATTGCAAGCCCGAGAACAGAGTCGCCGAGAAATTCTAGCGATTCATTATCTGATTCGGAACGGCGGTTTTCATGTGTCCAGGAACGATGCGTAAGCGCACGCTCAAGAAGATCGATGTTTCGGAAGCGGTATCCAATAATGCTTTCAAGTTTTGCGGCATTCATCAGGTTCAATTTGATTCTATCCGCCAATGTTGGCGAAAGAAAACCGGACGCCGCAAAAGCGGAGCCCGGTTCTCGATCGATCGGCCTTACCGATCAGGTTGGAAAATCAATGACCTATGGACGCGAAACATTGGCCGTCGTGCCATTACCACCGGCGGGTGCTGCTGAAGTTGTCGTTTCAGCTTCGTCTTCGACCGGTGTTACCTCTGAAAGCGGATTTGGCATCGGCTTTGAAGTAGCAGTCGTGAGCCAATTATCAAGGCCATCTGACTTCTCAAAGCGGCTCTTGTATATCTCCTGGATCGTCCTGTAGAGATTATCACGATACTGTTTCTCCGCTGGCGTTGTGTTCTTGGCGAACTTGTGAGCACGGCCAAGAGCATCGAGGGTACGCTCCTCGTAGGCCTTGTATAAAGCTTCCTTTGGCCTGATCATATCGTAAAGCTCTTTCTGCCTTTCAGGATTCTCATTTGCCTTTTGGAGCCGTGTAAGCTCTGCATCTAGAGGCTCGATCTCCTTACCGATCCTTTGAGCTTCATCCGAATAGTAGGACGCGATAGAAGCATAGATACCTGGCTCCGACTTGAACCGATCGGAGGTTTGGATCAGCTCATAGTAATAGGGCAACGCAGCTTTCTTGTCTTTCTTCCCTTGATAGTGCAGGTATCCAAGAACGTATGTCATTTGATCAACCGCCTCTTTACGGGTGAAAGAAAGATGAAATGCACCGGCTTCGAGTTCTCCATTAGTACGCTTCTTGGTGAATTCACAACTAGTGTTCTTTGCACAATCAAGAGCGACTTTTGCATAGCGGAGGGATTCGTCAACGTTTGCAAAATTACCTTTTATCGCCTCATCCAAGCCGATGCCGCCCATTACCATGATCACGTTCGCATTGCCCGGATCGATCTCAAGGATCTTTCTGCCAACGGAATAGACCTGTGATGCATTCGTGGCTTTAATCGCGGCATCGAATTCACCAAAAAGCTTGTCGAGCTCGATCTCCTTGCGGAGCTGAGGTATTCGCTTCGTTAGCCGTTCGATCCACGGTTTGATGTAATCGACCTGCTGTTTAAGGTCTTCGCAATTGCCATACTTTTCAAGAAAAACCTTTCCTGAATCCAGAGCGATCTGGAGCTTGTCCGGATCTTTTGCCTGGAAGTTCTGCGTAAATTTTGTGTAGTGTTCGGTCTGGCCTTCAACGTCATCACATTGAGCAACGGCCATTCCCGAACCCATCAGAACGAATGCTGCAGAGAGCATCCCTAAACCCAAAACCTTCGTAAATTTCCTCATTTTGTAACTTCCTCCAACCTGATAGTAAAACCTGCAAATTCCTCTGCGTCTTCCTCACCCGTGCATATGCACGTCGGGTGAACTTTCTGATGAAACGCTCGATGAAATAGTTGCAGCATTTCCGGCCCACCGATGCGCCAAAAATGGTCGATCCTGGAAAAATCGGAAAGTTAAATAATCACGTAATTCGCGTCAATGTGTCAAGCTATATCTGGCAAAGACCTGCAAAAACCAAAGCCGCCTTCCGGCATTGGCGGTAAGGCGGCTCTTACAGAGTATGGAATTGTCCAAACAATACCTATCGATCGTTCGGGATCACTCGCGGTCGGGAATTTTGAGCAGGCTTCTTTTGATCTACAGCCGCATCATCTTTCTTATACGGTATCACAACGGGCGGGAAAACAGGTTTTGATTGCGATGTTTTTGTGACAGTCTTTTTGTTCGGATCTGCGGTGGCATTTGTGGGTCGCGAGCTGCTACCGGCAACCACTATCCTTCGCCCCTCTTCTATTTTAGTTTCGGCCTCGGGAGCGTCCTCATCCTCCTCATCACCGTCAACTGCTGCTACCGAGTTTGAAAATAGCGGATTCACCGGACGGTTTCGTATCTGTTTCAGTGCCAGACTTTTTACCGGGTCTCTGGAAATATCACCTGCAAGAGCCTTATAGACCTCCCCCGCTATCCCGGCTGCGATCCTGCCCCGTTCACCCTGACCGCGGGTAATAACTACCACCGCATATTTGGGATCCTCGACCGGCGCAACGGACGCAAAAAGCCCGACCCATGTGCCTTTCCCGATACAGGAGCCTGTTTTTCCGGCAACGCCCATTCCGGCATCTACACCGCGACGCGCCGTTCCGTATTCTGCGGCTCCGATCATTCCAGGGATAACGCCTTGAACACTCCTATCCGGAAGTTCGATCTTTCCTTTGACGGTCGGCTTGAGCGAGGCACGCTCGACTCTCGAATTCGACATCTTCGGCACGATCCGTTCCCCGCCGTTTGCTATTGCGGTTACCATTACTGCAAGCTGGAGCGGCGTTACCTCAAAATCATCGGCATGTGAATATATTCGTGGGTTATTGTTCCCGAACGGCAATCGTCCCGGATTCTCACCGGGAACGTTGATTCCCGTAGGCTGACCGAGGCCCAGACGACGAGCATATTCGATCATCTTCTCGTTTCCAAGATTTGCACCTACACGCTGGAAATAAGGGTTATTAGAACGTGCGAGAGCGTCGTCCAGGTCCATTCCCCCGCCGCTACCGGTCAAATGCCCATCTCCATTTATCAACCCTTCGTTTATACCCGCAACACCGGTAACCAGCTTGATAGTTGAACACGGCTTAAAGCCATGACGAACTGCCCAATCTTGGTTGACCATCGTAACTATACGACCGCTTTTCGCGTCCATTACAACCACCGTTCCCGCACGTGAACCCAAGGCATTCACCGCCGCCTGACGGACACGGAGATCCTCACCTTCTGTATTATCTTTTAATATATTGGCCGCGGTCTCTTCTTTCAGGCCATTCTCAAAGGAGGCTTAGGACATTTCGCTTCTGCGGTTGGTCCGTAAATATCAAAAAGCTCCCGAGCGGAATTTCGTGAAACTCTTCTTCCGGAGAGTGCTTCACCCAAAGTTCGTGCGTCATTTCGTGGACCTCGATCCCTTGCCAACGCAGTATTTCAAGGAAACGACTGATCGCTTCGGTATTCGGCTGTCCGGCGATCAGAACAAATGCTTTCGGGACGCTTCCGTCAAGCATTAGATCCTTCTTGTTCAATTGATAGAAATTCTCAAGATATCGTCGGCGGAATTTTGCGGCCATTTGGAGAAGGGCGCGCGACGCAACTATCTCTATCTGGTTGATATCTGCCGGACTCCACACGCCGCCTTCCCATGGATCAGGATGTGATATCACATTCTCGAGCGGTGAATTTAGCCCACGTGCCGGCCGCGTCCGCTGCAACTGCTCTTTTGTGATCGTTACAGGAGACATTAGTTCGGCGCTCGCTGCTTCGGACAAGATGCCGATCGAGTTGTGATAATACGGTGCCGAGCGAAAGCCGCCGTGCCACCACATATCGAACGTCGTGTTCGTCGCAATTCCCTTAATGTTCTTAGCCTGAAGGTCTGCGGCCATCTTGTAACCGATGAGTCCGACCTCACGGACGATAGAAGGTGCGATGCGTGGATTTGGCGGATCATAGAACGGCGGTATCACGAATCTGGGCCCGGTCTGTCCCATTTGATGAACGTCGAAAACTATCTGCGGAAACCATTCCTGCCAATAAAGTTTGGTGATCGCCTGTGTTTCTTTTAGGTTCAGCATAAACCAATCGCGATTGTTGTCGTGCCCGGCGTAGTGGTGATAAAGTTCGGGCGGGACCGTGCCCTCGCTCTTTGTCCCGAGCGTTTTTCGATACCAACTCGCAACGATATCTATCCCCTCCGGATTCGACGACGGAATAAGCAGCAATATAGTGTTCTCTAAAATTTCTTTCGTCTCGACGTCGTCCGAGGTCGCAAGTTCGTAAGCGAGGTTCATCGACATCTGTGAACCGACGATCTCATTCGAATGGATCGAACATGAAATTGATACGATCGTCTTGCCGTTGTCTAATATCGTCGAGGCCTGATCATAGATGCCGCCTTCGGGGATTCGGCGCGGATCGGCAAGTTTCTGATTCATTTCCCTGTAACGGTCTAGGTTCTTGATATTCTCCTCTGAAGAAATAAACGCCACTATCATGGGACGGCCAAGCGTTGTTTTTCCGAATTCTTGCACCTTTACTTTTCCGCTACCGGCATCGAGTTTTGTAAAGTAATCGCGTATCTGCGTCCAATCGGCGATCGTACGGTCATCAGCCGGTGTAAATCCTAATACCGAGCGAGGACTTGGCGGCTGTGCGACAATTGAAGCTGAAACAAGTAAAATCGTTCCGCAGAAAAGAATTAAAGAGAATAGTAGAGACCTACGGCCAAGCGAAGAATTATGTTTGATCATGAGCAATCGGAGACCGCCTTAGCGATAAGGGAGAACAAGAAATTGACGTTTCCTGTTCACGAGTCTAACAAATCGCGCTTTTCAGGCAAACTTCGCTATTGGTGGTGTTGGGCCGTCGCCGGAGTGCTTCTGCTGATCGTCGGCATCCCTTCATTGATAGTTTTGGGACTGATAAACAAAAAAATGTGGATATATCCCATCGCTCGGTGGGGTGGGGACCTTTGGCTCTCGGCATGCGGAGCAAAGGTCAAAGTAAGCGGCCTTGAGCATCTTCCTGACGAGGAATCGTTTGTATTCATTTCTAACCACAGATCATATTTAGATACTGCGACGCTTTTCTTCTACACCGGAAAAAAGATAGGGCTTGTTGCCAAGAAAGAGCTATTAAAGGTTCCTGTACTAGGTCAAGGCATGCACTATGTGAACATCTTTGCTATTGATAGATCGAACCCGGAGAAGGCAAGGAAGTCGATGGAAAAAGCGAGGAGGGTAATGGAAAGCGGATCTTCGTTCGGCGTATTTGCTGAAGGGACGCGGGCAATGCCCGGCGAACTTCTGCCCTTCAAAAAGGGAGCATTTCATCTGGCGATGCAAACAAATTCCAGGATCGTCCCGGTCGCGATCAGGAATACTGACTGGATGATGGGAAAGAAACAGGGAGTTGCATATCCGGGAATCATTGAGATGGTTTTATTATCGCCTGTTGAGACCGCAGGACGCGAACTGATGGATATTCTCGTTGAAACTCGCGGAGCTATAGCAAGGGAACTTCAGCTGAAAAACTAATTGGGGGCTTGAACGATAATAAGAGGTCAGCCAGAAAACCGGATCACCTATGGTTTACTTGGTGTCGGACTTGGTTTGGGATCATCGGAAAAATCCTCATCTTCGATGACACGGACATCTGTTCGGCCAAGTTTGTAATTCTCATATTTGACGCGCAATCGCATTTTCACGGCATAGCCATTTCCGAACACAAGCTCATCATTTCCGACCGTGAGAACCGGGAACCAATATTTGCCGTCGATATTATCGCGCCAAGTTTCGACCACCGGATACTTGTTGTTCTTTGTTTCCGGAACACCTTTCCCCTTCGACTTAACGATCATCAGATCCTGATCATCTATCCATATCCGTCCAAGGAAAAGCCGCTGCCCTCTCTTTGGGTCAGGCATCACCTTCGGTTCGACGTCGAACACGTAAAGATCTAATTCATCTATCTTTTCTTTGCCTAAGAATGTGAACTTGTAAAACGGAATATTTTTCGGCTCTAGAGCAAATGGATTTACCCCGCCAAGGTCTTCGATGTCTTCGGGTGTAATTGATATTTCTGTAAGCGTTGGAACAGGAAAATATGTGATACGCTCGAAGCGGCGCCCGTCCTGGGAAAATGTCATAAAAGAGTCGCGACGATAAACACCAGTAACCTGGCCCCCCATACCTATTGTTTGGATGGTCGCGCTTCGATCAAATACGTAGTTGCTTAGGGCCTCGCGGAATAGACCTTCGTTCTCGGTCATTTTCTTGAGGATCCGATCGATCTCTGTTTGGTTGAGCTGTAATGGTCTGAGCGAAGGCGACTGGGAAATGCCTTCAACTGCTAGTGCTGAAATGAAAATAAAGATAAAAAGTGCCTTCACAAAAGATCGCATTCCGATCAAACCTAACTTCACATTCATCTTCATCTCCGCAATAGGATGCCCTCGCATAGCAAAAAGTTCACCCGTACCACATCGATGCTGAAAAATTTCGTAACCTGAACGCTTCTTTCTACCAGTCATCAAATTCATCCGGCTGCTGTCCTGCAACGATCTCGGCAGCGTATTCCCACACCTTTTTTTTCCAGGAGCGAACACCTTCAGGAATTGCTTCGGCCACTTGACGCGTGAGCCGCTCTTGCACCTGCAAACGACGGGAGTACATTTCCACAATTCGAGCCAGTTTGCTCAACCCAACTACTTTTTGATTGGGAATGTAAGCTACATGCGCCTTACCCATAAAGGGCAACATGTGATGTTCACAGAGGCTGAACACATCAATATCGCGCACCAGCACCATTTCGTTGTGGCCTTCATCGAAAATCGCACCGTTGATCAATTCCTCTAGGGATTGGTTATAGCCACTGGTGAGGAATCGCATCGCTTCTGCTACTCGCTTAGGAGTCTTCAACAGCCCCTCCCGGTCGGGATCTTCTCCCACATTCAGCAACATGGTGCGAACCGCGTTTGTTAGCTCCTCGTTGGCATTTTCAGGTACCGGATGAGGTTTAGCCTCACGCCCTTGCTTGGTGATGCGGTCGGGACGAACCGGCACTTTAGCGCCGAGATTAGACGAGTCAGTTGTTACATCAGGAAGTGTCATAGGAGAGGATGTACCGTTGATTCCGTTAGAAGAAGCGATAGTCATAATATCTCTAGGGTGAAACGACTGAAAGAGTAAGCAAACGAGTAGAAGGGGCCATCGCCCAGCTCAACAGTTGCACTTCAGGCTGCACGTTAAATTGCACCTCAAAGTGCACCGGCACTAGGCATCACGGTCAATTCTTCGATCACAGCTCCCGGAGGCAACAATGCAGTGTGCAAGATAGTCTGAGCCACTGTCTCAGGGGTTAACATCCGAGAGCGATCGAAATTAGCCTGAACCGTTTCGGTATCCCAAATGGGAGTATTTACCGCACCGGGACAGAGTGTAACCACACGAATGCCGTGGGCACGTTCTTCCGCCGCCAGGGTTTTGGAGAGGGAAATCAAGCCTGCTTTACTAACGTTGTAGGCTCCCCACCCTGGAAACGCCTGATAGCCTGCAATCGAGGCAATGTTGATAATGGTTCCCTGCTGCTGCTGACGCATGGTTGGCAGCACTGCCTGAATGCACTGAAAGACGCTGGTAAGGTTGAGGGCCAGTACCTGTTGCCAGTCAGTCAGCGAAGTAGAGAGCAGATCGCCGGTGTAGCCCATGCCAGCATTGTTGACCAGGATATCAATTGGAAATTGGCTCACAATTGACTCAATTTGCGGTCTCACCTGCTCAACCAGTGCTAGATCAACCGCAAATAGTTGAACATCCACATTAAGCGGGGCAATCTCAGCAGCGACTTCAGCTAGGGCTTGATGGGAACGACTGACCAACACCAGATCGATCCCAGCCTTTGCAAAGGCAAGTGCAGTAGCTTTGCCGATTCCACGGCTTGCACCTGTGATCAGGGCACGGTGATGCATTAAAGAAGTCATGAGACCTTTCCAATTGCCAAGTTCAGCAGGAGTAGAAAATTAGGGGAAAGCAGCACAAAAGACGGGCTGAAGTTTGCATCATCGAGCTAGAGAGCATCCATGCAGCCTCATCAAGGCTCAAAAAACATCAGCGGTTAAAATCCTTAAAGCCGTACAAACAGGCTATCCAACCAGGTTAAAGCGGCAATCAATGATCAGGACGCTTTTTCAAATTACAAAACCGTTAAGTCGAAAAATTCAAAAAATGAGAGAAGTGTAAAAAAATGTAACTAGACTGATTATAACATCGCCGATAGCGTCTCTCGCATTTACAAAAATTGTAGAATTTGAGGGTTTGCACTGATTACAATCGAAAATTCTTGATTGTTCAGGCTACGCTCAGCTCCATGAGGATTTGACTCCTGTTTAGTTAGGGATGCTCAACTCAACGCTCAACTCAGCGGGTCAACCTGGTTTGTTAGATCCAACGCTTATTAGATCCTACAGTGCTAGCAATTTATTGACAGCGAGGCAGATGACCGCACTTGATCTGGCGTACTGATTGAGAAGCCACTGCGCTGATCGGTCTTTCTGTAGCAGGCAAGATGATTGCGCTCAGATCGACTTATTTGGTGAGTACTTATTTGGTCAGTAATGCGGTCCACTCGAAACTATACGGCAATTTGATTGAACATGCCCATTTTACGGAATTTTTGGTAGCGCCAGTCCTTAAGCTGCTGTCGTGTCATGCGAGTCAGTTCGGCCAGGTTTTCTAGTAAGGCTTGTTTCAGAGTAGCTGCCGCTTGCAGTGGATCAGAATGGGCACCTCCAACTGGTTCTGGCAGAATTTGGTCAAGAATACCCAAGCCCTTTAAATCGGTAGCAGTAATTTTGAGCGCTTCTGCTGCTTGAGCTGCTTTGGCCTGATCGCGCCAGAGAATAGAGGCACACGCTTCTGGGCTAGCAACGGTGTAGACCGAATGCTCAAACATCATCAGCCGGTCGCCCACACCAATCCCTAAAGCCCCACCCGAACCGCCTTCTCCAATCACAGTGCAAAGGATAGGAACTTCTAGACGAAACATTTCGCGTAGGTTATAGGCAATCGCCTCACCCTGCCCCAAGCGCTCTGCTTCTACACCGGCATAGGCTCCGGGAGTATCAATAAATGTGATGATTGGCATCCCAAACCGATTGGCGTGATCCATCAACCGCATTGCCTTACGATAACCACCCGGAGAAGCCATTCCAAAATTACGCCGCACATTATCTTTGGTATCGCGCCCTTTTTGGTGGCCCAAAATCACCACCGGTCGGCCTGCTAAGCGGGCAACGCCACCTACTAGAGCCAAGTCGTCTACTCCGGTGCTGCGATCGCCGTGTAGCTCAAACCATTCATCGGTAATAGCCTGAATGTAATCTAGGGTGCTGGGCCGCCGGGGATGCCGAGCCACCTGTAAACGCTGAGACGGAGTCAGACTAGCAAAAATTTCTTGCCGCAATTGCACTGCTCGAGTTTCTAGCTGACGAATTTGGTCGGATACATCGACATCATTTTCTTCCGCCAATTCCCGAATTTGGCTAATGCGGGCATCTAATTCGGCCAGGGGTTTTTCAAAATCTAGAAGAATGGGCTTGCGATCGGAGTTTGTCATGGTGAGTGGGGAATCAGCAGGCACAGGAATGCCAGAGTGAAGTAGACAGTAGCCAATAGCAATGGGTACTGAATTTGCGTGAATTGCAACTAATGTTACAACTAGCTGGCACCAGCTTTGCGCTAGAGGCTTTGCACTAGAGAGTATTTTAGCCTACCGTCCTGCTTAATCTACACTCCGGTTACCAGCGGCTCCAGTTGCCCAGGTAACGATCCTCCCCAAGTTCTAGATGACGGTCTCTCTGCCTGAATCAACATGCCTGAATCAACATTCGTTTAGATCCACTGCCACAGACTCAACTTCGATTGGCACTCGCACGGTAAACATAACCGAATGGCAACGGGCCAAGGCTGGACATATGATGCGGCGGGAAATGTAATTACTGATGGTGAGGGCCGGCAGTTCTCGTACGACGCCGAGAACAAGCAGAGGGAGGTGAAAGACTCGTTAAACCAGACGATCGGTCAATATTTCTTTGACGGTGACGGCAAGCGTGTCGAGAAGATAGTTCCCGGAACTGGCGAGGTCACGATCTTTGTTTACGACGCAGGTGGCAAACTGATCGGCGAATATTCAACCATAGTCGAGACCCAAGCTCCGAAGGTCAAGTATCTAACCAACGACCATCTTGCCTCGCCGCGGATAAACACTGACCAGAACGGCCTCGTCACCTCCCGAACCGATTACATGCCTTACGGCGAAGAGATTATCGCCCTCGGCAACCGCACCACAAACGAAAACTACGTCGAAGATGATGTGAGACAGGGCTTCACCGGGTACGAAAACGACGCCGAAACTGAGCTGAATTATGCGATAGCGAGGATGCAGAATCCGAGTCTTGGGCGATTTCACTCCCCCGATCCTCTCTATTTCCAGGAAACGATGGTGCTGGATCCGCAGCTGTTTAACTTATTTGTTTACGTAAAGAATAATCCCGTTCGGCTAATTGATCCGACTGGAGAATCTGTAAGAGTTCGAGGACAGAATACGATCGCCGAATTTCAAGAGATGGTTGGCGGTGAAGAAGAATTTGAGAGATACTTCATACTGGACGGCGATTATATATTGCTGCGAGATGGAGTAGACCTGAGTGAAGCAAATGAGGGAGTTCGTTTTCTAGCAGGACTCGTAGAAGCGCCGGAAATGTATCTTTTCTACCACGGAAACGATTTCGGAGAGATCGCTGACCTGTTTGACGGTGCATTTAACGATAAAGGCAAGCTTACGAGATATGGACAAGACCTTAAAAGGAAATTTGAGGGAAGGACAAGGGGGCAACGGCCACACATTGGTAGCATCGTAGCTGTTTATGGAAGGCCAAGCGGAATTCAACCGGGGTCGATAAACGGAACTCCTTTATTCGCGATAATTGCCGTAAACTCTGACATACCCATAATTCAGACGGGTATTGGCACAGGGGATTCCCGAAATCGGATGCTTGAGAGCTTTTCCGACGGTGGCGGTATAATTGCGCCTTCAGCGCAAGCTAGCGGAATATTTCAGAGGGTAAGCGCCGCGAGCTACTTTATACATGAGGGAGCGGAGGCCCAGACTTTTAAGCGGATCGGTTTCGTGGACTTTCGAGGAAAACCTAATTACAGAAGAGCCCATAGCGAAGCGATGAGAATTGAAGCTCGTATCCGTGAGGCAATTGAACTTACCGGCGGATTTGCAGGCGGCGCCGTAGCAAGAGAACAGTAACATGTTTGAGACCGAAGAAAAGAGTCGCGATTGAAAACGGATTGCGCGGAGGAAGAACGTTATGTACGGAAGAAGTATAGTCAGGATATTTGTGGTCGGACTTTTGCTCTGCACAATTTGCATGAACGGATCCGGTCAGGACAACAAAGAAATATGGGTGACAAAGGTACAAGCCCAAACCCACAACCGTCTTCTGATCACACTTTGGGTTGAAAATTGGGAAATAAGGGTTGACCAAGATCTGCCGATTCGAATATCGATCAGAAATAATGGAAGCGAGGCGGTCTATTTTGTAAGAAAAGAAGATTCTCAGATAATCAATGATCGCGGTGATGTGCTTATCGCATCTCCCGTACCTATCCCGGAGGATAAAGGAAAGAAATACGATTTTTCATTTCACAAGATCAGACCGGGTGAAGAACATTCAGGCCAATTTGTGATTCCACACAAGTTATTTCAAGAGGAGTATGACCTTAACATTAAAACGGGACTCGGTTTTGTAAATGACATAACTGGTCTTGATCGGAACCTAAAATATGGCGATGACCCGGATGAGCTGCGTGGCATTTTATTTCGCCGCATTGAAGTTGTTGCGGTCGGGGAATTGCGAGTTTTTGTGCGTCAGGACTAGTTTGAAGTAAGAAGCCCTTAGCTACTTTGCTGGATCGGAATAGAAAAGAAAGGTTCGAGACTCATGACAAGACAGGGTTACACTTTTGACCCGTCCGGCAACACGACCTTTCCCGATCGGAACTGCACCGAGGCGATCTGCAACCCGACGATCTCGACCTCGAATAATCGGCTGAGTTCAACTGGCTACTCGTCTGACATCTCGGGCAACACAACCGAAGATGCCCAAGGCCGCATATTTATCTACGATGCCGAGAATAAACAGATCGAGGTCCGCGACAGCCAGCAGAACATCATCGGCCAGTACCGCTACTGATGTATAGGTCAAGGGGAAAAAGGGGATTTTTGGAAAAAAGATCTCCCGCACCGTAAAAAAAGAGAAAGAAAGAGTTGTAGTAGTAGTTTTTGGGGTTGAGTGTGGGCGCGGATCATCGTGCCGCCGGGTAGTGCGGCGGTTGGTATTGGATGAGGTTTTCAAAGCCCTGAAAGTTTTACTTTCCGGCTTCGAGATCGCCGGTGAGCAGGCTCGAAGCCCTGAAAGCCGATCGCGAAGGCCAGTATAGCATCCGCATAAACGATCAGTACCGTATCTGTTTTGAATGGACAGCTAACGGAGCCGGCAGCGTCGAGATCGTTGATTATCACTGAGCCGAGGAGAGTAAATATGATCAGGATACCAACCAATAGAAGGGCGACCTATCCGGGAGAAGTGCTTATAAAGGACTTCCTTGAGCCGTTGGGATTGACGCAAAAGGCTCTGGCTGATGCATTAGGTGTTCCATTTCAGCGCGTGAATGAGATCGTTGCGGGCAAACGCGGCATTACGCCGAGCACAGCACTGCGTCTTGCAAAGTTCTTTGGCAATTCGCCTGCGTTCTGGCTCAATTTGCAGATGCGCGTTGATCTGCAAGCTGCGTTCGCCAGCGAAGCAGACGCTCTTCGCAATATAAAGCGCGCACCGCAGCTCATGGCGTGACCCTCAAACGAATTGAGATCCCCAAAATGGCCTCCGGCAGCGAACAACCGTCTTCGTGTATGATGCATCTGCGAAACTAGTGGCGGAGTATTCAACTCAAGTTGAACCTCAAACAACCGCCAAAACCAGCTATTTGACAAATGATCACTTGGGCTCGCCGAGAATAACAACCGACCAGTTCGGCCAAACAATCTCCCGCCGCGACTTCATGCCGTTTGGTGTGGTGCATGGGAAGATCTTGGGCGGAGAACACGGAACATCAGATGTTCATATTCAGGTTCGCGGTTTGATGCTTATTCCCAACGCCGTTTTACCGGGATGTTGCACCGGCGTTGGGACTATTAAACCAGAACAGGAAAAATGCTGGCTTTTGAATTTTGGCTGATTACCTCAGTACCAGAAGTTAGAAGATGGTTGGAATGTTGGCTTTTGATTTCGTAATCGCAGCAACGCTCTGTGCTGTCACGACTTATGCTATCAAGTCCTTGAATAAAGTCAACGCAAAATCTGCTCAAGCCATAACTATACTGGAGCAGAGCATGCTATAGGATTTTACTAGCGCAGCCAAGCAGGTACTGAAACAGCAAGTAAGTTTACTTAAACAGCCCCTATCTTGCAGCTAGCTCCCCGTGTCTCTGTGGCCGTGTCTCTGTGGCTGGAATTGAACACAAAGATGCAATTGATTTACTGATCATCTCGTAATCGATTTAGTTCTTGACTCACATGCTTACAGATAATCAAAACAGACGCGATCTAGAACTAAACGAGCACCAGGTCAAAGACCTCAACCGTCGGCTCGGCATTCTCGATCACAAGTGCTCAGCCCTACTGGAACTGTCTTCGGTGGTTTTGGCTCTGAATATTATTCCAGCCGTGAGCGGTAATCTGAGTGATGTGGGCAGCCTCTTGAGCGCTATTATTTCGGTCACGTTTTTAGTTAGCAGTTTGCTGTCGCTATTTGTTCTGTGGATCGACTGGCAACCCACAGAACAGGTGGTTGAGTTTCGCACTTCAATTTATCGGTTTTGTATTTTTCTCACCGCGATTGGCCTAACGGCGATTGCCGCCCTGATGTTGAACTCGCTGCATATACTGGGCTAGCCTCTGAGGCGGCGAAAATTCTACCTAAAGATAGGAAAAACTAATCCTAAACTCATGCAGGGGAGAGATGATTTATAATAATAAAGCAAGCAAACTGTAGCATAGGGCACAGCAAAAGATTCGGACATGCTAGTCGCATTTTTCTGGCAGCTTGGCTGATGGATAGACGCGTGCGGCAGCATGGTGACAGGTTTGAACGTGCCTCCTTGCCATCTAGAAACAAAGAACTAGAAGAGGAGGTTCATCATGAATTCATTAGATCAAGGTTCGATCCTGGATTGTCAGTGGCAGCGGTACCGGCAACTGGAGCTGCTGCCAGAGTCGGTTCCTAATCCTTATCTGGAAAATACCTTTGGGCTGGGCTGGCTGTGGCGTGGATTTGTTAAAGCGTTGGTCGATGAATTAATTGAAGAGCAGCAGGTGGAATACCTGAATCGCTGTTGGTCGTTGGATGAGTTTGGCGAGGCTGAAGCTTCCCCTCCCCATTCGCTGCAACGCCTCTGGAAACTGATGAGCTGAGGATGGGTGACAGCAACAATTTGCAACAGGTGTCGTAAAGGTTTTGACAAGCTCTTAACCGAACTCGGGAAGTATAATTCGGATGAATGAACTATAAATCTTCCCATGACAAACATCGATGACCTGTTGCAAGAATTGTCCATGCTTCCTGAAGACGAGCTAGAAGCTCAATTGGGTCTGCGAGCACAAACCATTGGTGAAGAAGCAACACGAGGAGCAGCAGAAGCAGCTGCTATTACGTCGATTGATCCGAATACAGCCGTTCCTCGGGGCATTGTGGATGACGCTTTGGCAGCCGGTCAGCGTCTGTTCGACTGGATTAATCCGGCGGCCTATAAGATGCTCTGTACGCCGTTGGGAGGCGACGGTTCGGATGAAACCATGCAGCAACTCGTAAAGCTGCTCGACGAAGATCTGGAGAAAAATATTGCCAAAGCAGCGGGAATGTTGGCTCCGTTTTTGACGGCCAATTTGGGTTTGGCTCCAGCTGTGGCGGCTCTGGTTTCAACCCTGATTATCAAACGAGTTGCCAAGGGTGCTTCTAAATTTGCCTGCGAGTCGTGGCAAAAAACTTTGCCGGCCGCTTGAGCCTTCGATTTGACTCGCTTGCAAGCAATCTGCAATCTTGCTTAAAAGGGGCCGTCTATTGGGTGAATTGCTGCTACGATGCTTTTAATCTATTCACCCTATCCTATAGACAAATTTATACGTAACGTTCCTAGCCCTCAATGATTGCAGGATAATAGCGATGCAAGTCATCAAGATTTTAGCGCTGAGAGCCAATCCAACGAATATGGAAGCTCTGCGTCTAGATGAAGAAATCCGAGGGCTGAAAGCTGAGCTAGAACGAGCAACCTACCGCGATCGGGTCGAGTTGATCAGTGAGGGGGCGGTGCGGGTCGAGGATTTGTCGAAAGCCATATTGAAACACAAGCCTAATATTGTACATTTCTCAGGCCATGGAGCGGGTGGGGATGGGTTAGTTCTAGAAAATGAGGCCGGCATGATGCAGTTGGTTGCTACCGCAGCGTTGAGCCGTCTGTTTCAATGGGGCAGAAGCACGATCAAGTGTGTGGTGCTAAATGCTTGCTATTCCCAAGTTCAAGCTGAGGCAATTCACCAGCAAATTGATTGTGTAGTTGGCATGAGCAGCGTGATCGGCGATCGGGCCGCGATTCAGTTTGCAGCTAAATTCTATCAAGCGTTAGTAGAAGGGGAATCCTTTCAATCTGCCTACGAGTATGCCTGTACTGCATTGGAGCTAGCAGGCAGCAACGAGTCTACCACGCCAAAATTACTGAATCGAATCGAGGGGTCTGATCCGCTAGGGTTTGCAACAACTACACCAACTCAACCGAGTCAAATGGCTGAACCGCAACCTCGTGCTCAACAGTCGCAATCGATTGGCAATGTCACAATCAGCGGCAATCATAACCCGTTTAATGTGATCCAGGCAGGGAGCCATGTTAGCTTGGACCAAAGCAGCGGCAGTAGCGGCAATCGTGACTTGCAGGCCGCATTGGACTTGTTAATAAAACTCAAGCAAGAGATCGCGATTACAGATATCCTCAGTACGTTCGCTAAAAGGGATAATGAGGCAAAAATTACTATGCTTCAAAATGAACTACAAAAGCCAAACCCTGATCAGGGCTTTGTGAACGAGGTGGTTGATGCGCTCAAGCAAGGATTAGGTCAAGTGTCGTCGTTGGTTAGTCTGGTGACGCAAATAGTGAAGCGATTGGAAAAGCTAGCGTGAGTTTACTGTAGATTGACATAATCACAGCACAATCAGAGGATAGCATGAATCCAGGCAATCCGGCTAATCAACAGAACGACCAGCAGAACGAGCAGCGACAGTCTGTTGACGATGTTCGAGTGCAAGGAGATGATAACATTTTCAATGTTATTCAGGGACAGTTTGTTACCCTCAATCAAACTAGAATTATTCAAATTGCGGCTGAGCAGATTAAAACACAGCCGTTGATTATTACGTCACCCTATAAAGGATTAAAAAAGTTTGAGCCTGAAGATAAGGATCGATTCTTTGGTCGCGATGGGACACCTGAGCCGCGATCTGCTGACATTGGGCAATCTGGCTAAAGATACAGCACTGTCTCAGGTGACGCAAGCACTCTACCTGATTCTGCCTGACTTGGCCCGACTCGACTGGAAAAATCAGGCGGTCTACGGCATAGAGCTGATGCCTTCACCCCTAGAGCTAGCTGGCCACGCGGCATATGGAATGATTTACACTGCACTGTTGCTAGCTATTGCGACGTTTATCTTCTCGCGGCGGCAGTTTTAAAGCAATTTCGCTCATTCCCCTAGCGGAGGGGTATCTATTGTCCTTAATTTTCTAAACGTTCCAAGATGCGGCGATTTTCGCTTTGCAAGCCTCTAACTTCAGATTGTATTTCGGCAATGGTGGCTTGCATTTGAGCAAATGCTTCCAGAACCTGCATCTGCACATTTGCCATTCGATCGACCGCCTGCATTGTGATGCCAAGCTGCTGCGTATTGTCGTTAGTTCGTTCAACCAGTTGTTCCAAGATTCGCTCGATCCGGTCTAATCGGTCAGGTAGTGAAGTGGTCATCTTTTCTTTCTACTATTTTTTCTCTCTGCTATTTTCTCTCTGCTATCCGCTCTGCTGCATGGCACCAAACTGCATATCATCATTCTGTTGAAGTAATATACAGATTGTCAAGGCATGCGCCATTTTAGATAACAATGGTTAATATCTAGATGAGAATGCATCTGAGAAAGTCAAGAAGATAGCTGCAACGCCGGGCTGTCCTGCGACGAAGCAGGTATCGTGGTCAATGGAATTACAATTACGAACTCCGTTCCTTTGCCAAGTTCAGAATTAACCTCGATGCGTCCGTTGTGCTGTTCCACGATTGCATAGCAGATCGACATTCCCAGCCCAGTTCCTTTACCTACCGGCTTTGTGGTGAAAAAGGGATCATACAACCGTTGTTGCACCTCTTTTGACATTCCCGTGCCGTTATCCGCAATGCAAACCATGACTTCCTTGCCGTGCATACCATTCACAAGCTTGGTCTGAACCCGAATTGTTGGCGTTGGAGAGTTCTCCACAGCATCGATTGCATTGCTGAGAATATTCATGAACACTTGATTGAGCTGACTCGCATAGCAGGTAACTTCGGGCAAGTCTCCATATTCTTTAACAAGAACAATCTCTGGGCGATCAACTTTGGCTTTCAAGTGATGCTGCAAAATCAGCAGCGTGCTTTCAATTCCCTCATGGATATTCACAGGTTTCATCTCGGCTTCATCCAAGCGCGAGAAGTTTCGTAAGGAGAGGACAATCTTTCGAATCCGATCAGACCCTACCTTCATTGAGTGGATTAACTTCTGGGTATCCTCCTGTAAGAAGCTCAACCCCGTGGTTTCAAGTTTGGCTTGAATCGCAGCTACTGGCTGGGGATAGTGAGTTTGGTAGAGGGCAATCAGCTCGAATAGGTCCTGAAAATAGGTCTCAGCATGGTTAACATTGCCGTAAATAAAGTTGACGGGGTTATTAATTTCATGCGCAATACCCGCCACCATCTTGCCCAGCGATGACATTTTTTCAGCTTGAATTAACTGAATTTGGGTCGATTGCAATTTCTCCAATGTTTCCGTCAGATGTTGGTTCTTGTTGTGTAACTCCTGGGTCCGCTGTTCAACTTTCTGTTCCAGTGTGTTGTAGAGTAAAGCGTTTTGCAACGAGATCGCGGCCTGTGCCATCAGCAGTTGCAGTACCTCTACCTGATCGCTCGTAAAGGCTCCCGGAGTCAAATTATTTTCCAGATACAGAATGCCAATCAACCGGCCCTGGTTATGAATCGGTGTACACAAAGCGCTCTTGGGTTGGTGGGCCAGGACATAGGGATCGGCGGAGAAAGGGGCTTCGATGCGAACATCATCGATAATCAGCGTTTCGGCGGTGCGAGCCACATAATTCAGCATCGATTCTGGCACCACTTGACTGGATTCCACTGCCATAGCCGATCGTAACGTTGGTGCAACCTGATCCCCCGACTGAGCGGCAACCACCCACTGCTCGTCTTGGCGCAACATCAGCACGCTCTTCTGTGCTCCAGCATTTTCAATCACCACCCCCATCAACTTAGATAACAGTTGATCGAGTTGAATTTCGCTGGAAAGGGCTTGAGATGCCTTAATCACGGTAGTCCAATCTAATGCTTTAGAACCACCCAGGCTGTTGTAGGCAGAACTAGAGCCGGTAGAGCTGAGGGTAACTCGTCTAAGCGGCATTCGTTCAGGCTGCGGTGCCGTGATCAGCAGGGTGGGATAGTCTTGCTCCAGTCGGACTACTTTTGTCTTGGCGCCCCAGCGAACATAGGCGTAGTAAGCATCGGTCAAATAGACCTGAGCGATCTTGGCTTTGCCCCATTCCAGGTAGAATTTGCCCGCAAGTTCATTGGCTAGCGCTTCTTCCTGGTAATAGGCATGAGTGGCTGCACCCGCAATCGCCTGATCATAATGCTCTATTGCCAGCGTTGGTTGTCCCAAAACGCGATATTGTTCTGCGGCAATCAGATGGACTTTGTGCAGAAAATTCATCGGTGCGGCGTTTGCCCATTGCTGCATCTTTGCCTGGTTACTCTGCACTTTTTCTAAAATTGCGGACTGCTCCAGTGCGGTTGCATCAGGATAACTCGCCAATCTAGCCAGTGAATCGTAGAAATAAAATGCCGGAATGAAATACAAGCCCGTCACACCGTCAATATATTGCTCGGCTATTGTTGCATAGTGAACGGCCTGCTGAATTTCCCCAAACAAGTAGCTGATAATCAGTTTATTGAAATAAACCTGATAGATCGCGTACCGATCATCCGCCTGTTGATGCAACAGCAACGAGGATGTTTCATCATACGCCTCTCCGACCAAATGAGCCGGATTCTCTGGCGATTCCAGCAAGTTTAATACAGCCTGTCGATAAATTTCGTGATAGGTCAGTGTGTTAATTTGCTTGATTTGAGTCAATGCCGCACTGTAGGTCGCGAATTGTCCTGCGAGCTGATTCAGTTCTTGCCCGCAAAAGTAGGCATACTCGTTGTGGTGCAGAATGCAATAGGCGGCATACTCAATATCCCCCACTGCCAGACCATTGTGATACGCCTCCAAAAGCGGCCCAAGCGAACCGGATAGGAGTTGCTGCCAGTGCGTGATCATCCCATAGACAATCGTAAAGGTTTTCGGCTTCAGGGTTGTGGCATCGAGTTGCTCCAACAACTGAATCGCTAACTGGCCAAAGCGATAGGCGGTTTGCGTATCCCCTTGGGTAGCGAGTAACAGCCCATAGTTTGCGTAGGCGAAGGCAGACCAGGCTGAATTGCCATCACCGGTGATTGCTCGCATCCTTTCGGATGGTGCTCCGTCCACTCCGCCTCAGTTTCAAGCTTTTCCTCAGCCGTCCGTTCGGCCAACCTTACCACCGTCGAGCCGCTCCAAAACCAATATCCGCTGGTAAGTATCCCCTCCCCAGGTATGTTTAGCTACAGGCGATGAGATAAGATAGCGGAGCAAACGTGAACAGTAGCTTGAGCGGGAAAGTTTGGTGTAATGCCAACGCTGTGCCGCAACTGTGAGAAAAGTTTTAGGTTCTAAGTTTTAAGTTCTAAGTTTAGTCATTCAAAACTTAAAACTCAAAACTTTTTTAAGCCAGAACACCGTCTTGCTGCTTTTTCACTCTATTTCCTGCGTCGCACAGGGAAGGAGTCCGCTCTCTCCATGACTTTTACCAATAGTAATCATTTGATTCAGGTCTCCCCAGCTGACACCTTGCCGTTCATGCCAGCATCGAGTCAATCGGTGATCCTGCCACCACTGCCGCTCCAGCGTCCTGTCCTGTTGATTGGGCACGGGAGTCGGGATCTAGAAGGACGTCAAGGTCTGCTCGATTTTGCCACCGCCTATCAAGCGCTCGATTCGTCCCGTCCGGTAATTCCCTGCTTCTTGGAGCTAACCGAACCCACGATTCAGCAGGGAGTTGACCAATGCGTTGAGCTGGGCTACACCGATTTATCGGCACTGCCAATTCTGCTGTTCGCGGCTCGCCATAACAAGTTTGATGTTACGAACGAACTAGATCGCGCCCGCCTGCGCCATCCACAAGTGAAATTTCACTATGGTCGCCACTTTGGCATCACTCCTGCCTTATTAGACCTGTGGCGCACGCGGCTGGAGGAATTAGACCGCCCAGAGTGGAACCCTAGAGGCATCGGCCGGCAAGATACGGTGCTGCTGTTTGTGGGGCGTGGTTCCAGCGATCCGGATGCCAATGGCGATGTGTTCAAAATGGCGCGTATGCTCTGGGAAGGCAGCGGCTACCACACTGTGGAAACCTGTTTTATAGGGATTACCCACCCCCGATTGGAGGAAGGTTTCCGTCGCGCTCGGCTATACGAACCAAAGCGAATTATTGTCCTGCCCTACTTCCTGTTTACAGGAGCGCTCGTCAAGAAAATCTTCATGATTACAGCAGAGCAGCAGGAGTTATACCCAGACATCTCAATGGTTTACCTACCGGAAATGGGGCTGCATCCCCAGCTATTTCAGGTATTGCGGGAACGCGAAATCGAAACCCAGCTTGGGCAGGTGCAGATGAACTGCGAAATGTGCAAGTTCCGTCTAGCTGCCGTTGGTCAGGGTGGCCATCACCATCATGACCACGCGCACGACCATGCGCATCACCACGACCACTCCGATAGCCCGCACTCCCACAGCCACGGCCCTTCTCATGGTGATCACCATGCCCACAGTCATGACCACGCGCACAGTCATGACCATCCAGCCAGCGACCCCTACGCTGAGCCAGAGCAATATCATCAACGCATCTGGCAAGTACCGTAAGAAACCGTAAGAAAAGTTTTGAGTTTTGAGTTGGCATGTGGCGTACTTCGCTCTGTCTGCCACCGAGACATTTGTGAGCATTTTTGTAAGCGTTGTAGGATCTGAATGTAGGTGCTAACCAGTTTGGTTCACTGACCTCCTCATTGACCTAACTCAAAACTCAAACCTTTCACTATGACTGATGCTAAAGAATTTAATGTGGGCGATCGGGTGCGAGTGATTGCGCTGCCTGCCTATGTCAAAACGGCTGAACCGATGCCGATGCTGCGTCCACCCAACGTGATTCAATTGGGCGAAGAGGGAGTGGTGCTAGATCGGCGTCCGGGTGGGTTTTGGGGCGTGCGGTTTGCCAAAGGCGCGTTTCTGATGGACAGTCAGTACATTGAAGCTGTTAGCAACTAGACCAAGCCCAGAACAAGATCAAGCCCAGAAAAAGATCAAGCCCAGAAAAAGACCAATTCAGCCACAGCAGGTAAGCAAATCCGTACTACCAGGATCGTGCGTTTCACTGTTGTATTCAGGCCATAGCCGATACAATTCAGATAACTATCAATTTGCCGCATCTGGATAGTTTAATACGGTATTCACTGGGGTTATCGGTATATGAATCAAGCTAAAACCGTTGCGCTATTAGGGTTACTGAGTGGGCTGCTGATTGCACTGGGCTACTGGATCGGGGGATCCAGCGGTGCGCTGATTGGGTTGATCATCGCAGCAGTGACCAATTTCGTCTCCTGGTACTCTTCAGACAAAATTGCTTTGGCGGCCTATCGTGCTCAGCCACTGAGTCAGGCACAAGCGCCCGAACTGTATGCAATGGTGGAGCGCCTATCCCAACGGGCTGGTCTACCGATGCCGCGTCTATATGTGGTGCCATCCATGGGAGCCAACGCCTTCGCTACCGGACGCAATCCGCAAAATGCTGCCGTGGCCGTGACGCAGGGCATTGTCAACCTACTGCCAGCCGATGAACTCGAAGCCGTGATTGCCCATGAACTGAGCCACATCAAAAATCGCGATACCCTAACCCAGGCCGTAGCTGCGACCGTGGCTGGAGCGATTTCCTATCTGGCCCAGGTGATGCAGTTCGGCATGATGTTTGGCGGAGGACGAAATCGGGAGGGCGGCAATCCGTTTGGCATGTTGTTTGCGATCATCCTGGCTCCGTTGGCGGCTTCCGTAATTCAAATGGCGATTTCACGGACGCGGGAGTTTGAGGCCGATGCGGGAGCAGCCCGTTTGACTGGAAATCCCCGCGCTTTAGCCAGAGCCTTACAGCGGCTAGAAGCGGGTGCTCGTCAAATGCCGATGCAGGCAAATCCAGCTTTTGAACCGCTGTTGATCATCAATCCGTTTTCCGGTCAGTTTTTGGCCAACCTATTTGCTACCCATCCGTCTACAGAAGCTCGGATTCAAAATCTACTGCGGGTAGAACAGGAATTGGGAATCAGCGCTTAATCGACTCGTCAAGCCTATCGATGCAGGTAGGACCAAGACGACGCAATCGGATCAAAATACTGACCGTGAAAATCGAACGGCAGGTGATAAGGCAACTGGACCCGCGCCATTTCATCCCAAGAGTGAGCATTCAAGATTAACAGGAACGAGTTCTGAGTTTGGCTGTCTAGTCCAACTGATAAAATCACTCCTTCATCCTCGGTTGCCGCATCGGGGACTGCTACAAACACGGGTTCACCAGGATAACAGTCAGATTGATGCCAGATCTGAGCGTTTCGGTTCTGGACATCAACCTTGACGAGTTGATCAATAAAGTAACCTGATTGCGAACACCCAACGCCTGTGATACGTATCAGGCGGCATAAAATCTCTGTCACCCGGCCCTAACTCAAATGTTCCGCTTCCCGCAACCGTAAGCTCAAGGCGTCCGGAGATAACCCAATGCGACTGGAATGTTTCGTGTTTGTGAGGTCCGTAAAAGGTACCGGGATGGTCTGCCCATTGAAATACGGAATAACCTTCCATTATCATTCGGAGGCGAAGCATCGCGGCATTAGGGGCAGCAACCTCCGTCCATCTTTCGATCCGATATTCTGATGACATAGCAGCGACCTTGTTGTATTGGGCCGATGTGTTATCGGTAAACCCATTGACACAAATTCCGGGCTCTAAGATAATCTCTTAACTCAAAACCTCCGGCCCATTCTATGACATCCTTTGAGATTGTGAAAACGCTTCGCATCACCGCCCTGTCGCTCGCAATGTTTTGCGGACAGATCGCGGCTAACGATATCCTCGATATCGCGTCGCCGGCTTTTAAGATCTTTACCGATGAGAGCGGGCTCCCATCTAATTCAGTAATGACCATAGATCGCGACGCCGTCGGAAGAACATGGGTCGGAACTCAGGATGGTGCGGCATATTTCAACGGCCACCATTGGATCGTGGTAAATATGCCCGATCGCAACATCTCGAACTACATCTACGATATCCTTCACAGTTCGGACGAAAGCACTTGGTTCGCGACCGACGGCAACGGCGTGCATCGTCTTAGCAACGGCGTTTGGACAAGCTTCGGCCCTGAAAACGGGTTGACAGGCAATTTTGGACGCGTTCTCCTGGAAACTTCCGATGGAAGTATCTGGGCCGGGACCCGCGACGGTTTGTTCCGATTCGATGGCGTTAAATGGACGCGTATCGAACTTGGCAGTGAGACCGGTCGCAGCCGCATCCGTTCAATGATCAGAACGAATGACCAGAACGGAGAGACGGTTTGGGCGGGAACGTATGGCGGGCTTGTACGGATCAAGAATGGCGAGACCAAGGTTTTTGATACATCGAACGGAATGCCGCATAACACAGTATTTGCTCTGTTCGATGCATCAGAATATGACGGGACGCCGAGAATCCTAGCGGGCACGGACGGAGGACTTGTTTCGATCAGCGGCGATACGATCGAAAAAGCGGTTGGCCCGGAACAGCTCGAGAAAGGCATTCGAAGCATTGCCGTCTCACGTGGGTTCAATGATGAGAAGATCCTTTGGGTCGGGACTGATGGGAATGGACTTCTAGCTCTGGAAAAAGGCCGGTGGCAAACCTATGACCGAAAACGCGGGCTGCCAGGCGACACCGTTTTCGCGATAGCCGATGCAAACGTCGGAGACGGCTCCGTATGGATATCTTCACTCGGCCACGGGATCGCACGGCTGGAACGCGGCAATTGGCACACCCTCTCTGAATCACATGGCCTTGCTAAACGAGTTGTTTTTTCGACGACCGAATTTGCCGACGGATATTGGTTCGCTACGTTCGGCTCCGGGCTTTCAAACCTGGCTAACAGCAAATGGACAACAGCCAATGATCGCAACGGTCTTCCGAGCAATTTCATTTACAGTCTTTCTCGTACAAGCGCCGATGGCGGTCAAAAATTGATTGCCGGCACTGAGAACGGCGTTGTTGAGCTGGTGGGCAGCGGATGGAAGCCCTATCGCTGGCCAGAACTAAGAACGGAAACGTGGGCATTTCAAGAGAGAAATGTGAACGGCCGATCTATACTACGCGTCGGCACATCACGCGGGCTTGTGGAATTCGCTGACGGTGCCACAGCCGTCTTTAATTCGAAGAACGGATTGCCGGATGATCGCGTACGCGACATCGTTGAAACTATCGATGCACAGGGCAGGGCCGAGCTTTGGGTCGGAACCTATGGAGGCGGCGTCGCTCGCAGATCCGAGGGTAACTGGTCAGCGATCGACGTAAACTCGGGCCTTCCAAGCAATCGCGTTCTCGCATTGCTCGAACATACGATCGCCGGCCGGAAAAAGTTGTTGGTCGGCACAAGCGGCGGGATCGCGGTAATGGATCTAGAGGACGCGGCTTCGCCAATAGCCGTGATCGATACCGAGAACACACCTGGGCTTTTGAACAATTACATCCTGGATCTTGTGGAGGACAAGAAAGGTCGGCTATATGCTCTAACGAATCGAGGTGTCGCAAGATTTACGCAGGCCGATGATGGCTCGGGCAAGTTCGACGTTCTGACATTCACTACGGAAGACGGGCTGCCAAGCAATGAATGCGTATCGGGTTCAGCTTTCATTGACAGCAAAGGACGGCTTTTTGTCGGAACCGTAGAAGGTGTAGCAATCCTTGATCTTGAGAAAGAGATCAATGAGAGCGAGCCGCGAACTTTGTTGATAGAGAGTATTTCCGTCGCGGGTCAGGAGCGAAGCGATCTGGCAGGCACAGAACTCAATTATTCTGATAATAATATCAGATTCGGCTACGCCTTACTTTCCGATTTTCGTGAGCACGCAACACGATACAAGACACAGCTTACCGGATTCGAAGACAAGCCGTCCGAATGGACAAGCGAGCCGATGCGCGAATTCTCTTATCTCCCGGCCGGCACCTATGAGTTTCGCGTTTGGGCAAAAGATCATCTGGGAAACATTTCGACCGCACCTGCTGTCCTGTTCAGTGTTCGGCCCGCCTGGTGGCAGACGTGGTGGGCAATGCTTCTGTATCTTCTGGCCGTCGCAGCGATAGTTTCGTTCATTGCATATCTGATCTACCGGAACCGCCTAAACCGGGTAATGGAGATAGAAAGAGTCCGAGCCCGGATCGCGACCGACCTGCACGATGATATCGGTGCTAGTCTTTCGCAGATCGCGATCCTCAGCGAGGTAACGGCACAAAAGCTGCGGACGGGTAAACAGGTTGAAACGAAGCCGCTTGCCGACATTGCTGAGACCTCTCGCGACCTGATGAATTCGATGAGCGATATTGTTTGGGCGATAAATCCCCAACGAGACCACCTGATCGACCTTGTGCAGCGAATGCGGCGATTTGCGATCGAAGTAGTATCAGCGAAAGATATCCGACTCGAATTCAACGCCCCCGAGGCCAATCTTGGCGGACGGCTCGACCTGGATACACGTCGTCAGATCTACCTCATATTCAAAGAAGCTGTGAATAATTGCTCAAAGCACGCAAATTGCGACAAGCTGAAGGTGAACATTAGCCGAAAAGGAAATGTTTTTGAGATGACGATATCAGACAATGGGACGGGCTTCGCCGCAGACACTAATTGCAGCGGAAACGGCCTTGCAAGTATGCGCCAACGAGCGGAAAGCGTCGGCGGCGACCTGGTCCTCGTTAGTCGCTGTCCATCTTGCCTGTCAGAGCTTACACAGCGGTGAATCGAGTCTGGCTTTAGCCGGTGGCGTCAATCTGATTTTGGCTCCTGAAGTCACGATCGTATTATCTCAGGCACAGATGATGGCGAGCGATGGCCGCTGTCGCACGTTTGACGCGGCTGCTAATGGTTATGTGCGTGGCGAAGGCTGTGGCGTGATTGTGCTGAAGCGCCTCACCGATGCTCAGCGAGACGGAGACCGAATCTTAGCCTTAATTCGGGGATCTGCAATTAACCAGGATGGTCGCAGCAATGGCCTCACGGCTCCAAATGGTTTATCTCAGCAGTCCTTGTTGCGGCAAGCCTTAGGCAATGCGGCTGTATCGCCAGACCAAATAAGCTATGTGGAACTACACGGCACGGGTACGGCGCTGGGAGATCCGATCGAAGCAGAAGCTTTGGGTGCGGTATTAGGGCAGGGACGAACTACAGCGCAGCGTTGCGCCGTCGGCTCGGTCAAAACAAATATTGGTCATTTAGAAGCAGCAGCGGGCATTGCCGGATTGATCAAAGTCGTGTTGGCACTCCAGCATCGACAGTTGCCGCCTAGCCTCCACTTTCAATCTCCTAATCCCTATATCCCACTGGACCGATTGCCACTCAAAGTCCAGCAAACGCTGGAGGAGTGGACTCCGGATCTGCGCTTAGCAGGCGTCAGTTCGTTTGGGTTTGGTGGCACGAATGCCCATGTAATTTTGCAAGCAGCCCCAACGGATGCAAACCATCGGCCTACTGATACTACTGCGACCCATCCAGCCACTAATTTAACCTATCTTCTCCCGCTTTCAGCCCGCAGTCCTGAGGCGCTCCGGTCACTGGCTCAGTTCTATCAGACGTTCCTCACCACCCACGCTGAGGTAAATTTCGAGCAAATTTGCTGCACCGCCAGCACCAAACGTAGTCACCACGATTATCGCTTGGCCTTAGTCTGCCGCGATCGCGATCAAGCCTGCACCCAACTCCAGGCATTCTTGGCCGCCGAATCCAGCAGTGGACTTGCAACCGGACAACGGCAACGCAATTATCGCCCCAGACTAGTCTTTGTTTGCTCTGGGCAGGGATCACAGTGGCTGGGAATGGGACGGCAGCTCTGGCAATGGCCGATTAGTCAGGATGTTTTACAGCAGTGCGACCAGTTGCTGCAAGCACACACGAATCAGTCGCTGCTAGCCCTGTTGCAACGAGAAGACCCCGACTGGCTCCACAATACGGCCCAAGTGCAGCCCGCTCTCTTTGCCCTCCAGGTTGCCCTCGCAGCTCTGTGGCGCTCTTGGGGAATTCAGCCAGATGCCGTTGTTGGGCATAGCCTCGGAGAAGTGACAGCCGCTTGTGTTGCCGGAGCCTTGAGCTTAGAGGACGGCGTGCAGATTGTGATTCACCGGAGTCGCCTGATGCAGCAAGCGAGTGGTCGAGGCAGCATGGCCGCCGTTGAGCTATCGGTTGCTGAAGCCGAGTCGCTCATTGCTCCCTATCCGCATCGCTTAGAGATTGCGGCAATCAATAGCCCGACATCGCTGGTATTGTCTGGCGATCGAGAACCATTAACAGCCGTGCTGAGGCAACTGAACGATCGGCAAATTTTCTATCGGATGTTGCCAGTTGATTGTGCCTTCCATAGTTTCCAAATGCAGCCATTCCAGGAGCAGCTGATTCAAGCACTGCAAGGAATTTGTCCTCGGAAAAGTAGCATATCTATGATCTCAACGGTGACTGGCAAACCAATCACTGGCGAAGCATTGACACCAGAGTATTGGGCCAAGAATATGCGAGAGCCAGTGAACTTTGCAGCTACTATGAATACGTTAGCCAAATCAAAATACAATACATTCATTGAAATTAATACTCACTCAATTCTAACTACAAATATCTATCAGTGTTTACAACATATCAGTTATCCATTAACAATTATCTCATCTCTACAAAAACAAAAAGATGAACAACATAGTTTATTAGTTTCTCTTGGCAAATTATATACATCTGGTTACCCAGTTCAATGGCAATGCATTTATCCCGCAAAACAGCCAATGGTTGACTTGCCCACTTATCCGTGGCAGCGACAGCGATATTGGCTAAACCAAACGGCATCGATTAAACGAACCGAGCGACGAATTCAATCTGTAACATCAGAAGCTAGATTAACTAACGCAGATGAAAACATCATAGCCTCTACCTTTGAACCAGCCGATTGGAGAATCACCCGTCAACAACTTCTGGCCACTGCTACAGCCGACCGCCAACCTGCCCTCGAAACCTATCTGAGTCATTTACTGTCCCAAGTGCTGGGCATTGCCAGTAGTCAACTCGATCCAGAACAGCCCCTGGTTAGTCTGGGATTAGACTCGATTGTAGGGATGGAGCTAGTGAATCGAATTCAGGCCGATCTAGAGGTGAAAGTTCCTCTAGACTACTTTGCCGGTCTTACCATCAGCCAATTTGTCACTCAGGTTTTGCTGCTGGTTGAGAAGACCGAGCAACCGATCGAGAAGTCTAAGGAGAAAAAGGTCAACCCTGAACCTGGATCTGCCGCTTCCAAAAGCGTATGGATTCATCACTTGCAGCCTAATTCCCAAGCTGCACTGCGCCTATTCTGCCTACCTTATGCCGGTGCAGGAGCCTCTCTGTTTCGAGCTTGGCAGGAGCACGTCTCCAGTTCGATCGAACTTTGTCCGATTCAGTTGCCAGGCCGAGAGGAACGGCTCGGAGAACCTCCTGTGACCCGCTTACCGGCCTTAGTAGAACAGTTAGTTCCCCAGCTTCAACCCTACCTTGACAAACCGTTTGCCGTGTTTGGTCACAGCTTAGGAGCCTTGATCGGCTTTGAGCTGACGCGCGAACTCCGACGGCAAAACCACCCCCTGCCTGTTTGTCTATTTGTCTCTGGCTGCCGTGCACCCCAAATCCCTGATTTCACCCGCCCGGTTCATCGCCTACCCGATCAGCAGTTTGTAGCCGCACTGAAGCAATACAATGGTCTGTCTGACGATCTTCTACAGCACCCAGAAGTATTGCAATTCTTTCTGCCGATTCTACGGGCCGATTTTGCCATCTGGGAAACCTACTTCTATAAAACTGAAAACCCGTTGTCTATGCCAATTTTGGCATTTGGCGGTGAGACCGATCCGAAGGTGAGCCGTACCGAGCTAGAAGCTTGGCAAACCCAAACCCAAACGCAGTTCTCATCTATTTTCTTGCCTGGCGATCATTTCTTTATTCGTCAGCATATAGCTACGATTGCAGTTAATGTCACCAAAGCTATTTATGAAGCCGTCCGCACACAATTGCGAGTTGGGGGTTGCGCCTCAGAGCCGCCAACGCCTTGTCGATCCAATCGGGCAGCAGCTCACAGTCACCATCAATAAACTGGACATACTCGATCTGAGGGAAATGGTCGATCAGATAGCGGAATCCCGTATTGCGCCCGCGCGCCATAGTAAAAGGAACCGACATATCCAGCTCAATTGCGTGCACACCTAAGGACCGAGCCATTTCCACGCTGCCGTCAGTTGACCCCGAATCAACATAGACAATCGGCATTCCCGCCGGAAGCTGGGCTAGCAGCGACTTGAGGCAACGCACGAGCCGTTCCCCCTCGTTCCGCCCAATGGCAACGACGCCAATTTGGTTGATCGACTGGCCTCCGTGGCTACTCTTCCCTACCGGGTTTACAGTTTCACTCATAGGATTGGTTCATATCAGCACCTGATGCCATGATCACAAGATTGGTAGTGACCGTGTTGCTAGTGACCGTTAGTGACCACATCATACAAATTAATCGGTTCCAGAACTGGGCCTGAAATCTAACCTGGAGGTTTCACGGAAGCTTAATGCCGGTCTAGATAGAATCCACCAAACATCAAGAACAGATAAACTTTTCCAGGTTATTCGTTCGAGTTCAGCATTTCAGTTCAGCTATGCTTGTGCCAGTTGCACCGAAGTTTCACTGATTGGCTGCTGTTTATATAGTCCAGAAGTCAGTCGGTGCTGATAGAGCCACTGCTGGTTTTCTGGCGTAGCGTTGACCCAGCGCGCCAAGAGATCGCCCATTTTGACTGGTAGTTGGAGTTGGTGCCAGGTGGCGGCAGTGGCTTCTGAAATCTGGCTGTAGAGCGCTGCATCGCTGAATATAGCTTCGATCTGGTTAGCCATGGCCTGCGGCTGACCGGCTGGGAATAGCATCGCATTGACTCGATGCCGCAACTGGCGGACAAACATGGGATGATCCGAAGCTACGATTGGAGTGCGCGAGCACAGCGCTTCATAAATCGTCAGAGGAAATCCTTCTGGATAGGCGTGACGACTTGGAACTAATACCAGATCCGCCGAACGCATCAGCGGAATAATGGATTTGTTGTCCACCAAGCCCAAAAATTCAACTGCATCAGTGATGTTCAGGGTGACTGCTTTCTGTTGGAACACCTCCAGATCGCCCTCGCCAGCCAGTTTCAGAGTAACCGGGACGTTCTTGGAGCGCAGCAGGGCCACGGCTTCCAACGCATCTCCTACGCCTTTGGCCTCTGCGATCAACCCCACATACACCAAGGTGCGGGGTTCATTATCTGTAGATAGGGTTTTAGCGGAGAAAGCATCGGGTGTCAGCGGGTAGGGCCAATCCCAAGGAATGATCTTGTTTGGGTTAACGCCAATCGAACGCAGCGACTCCGAGGCAGTGATGCCGTGGTTTGCTACCCACTGAATCTGGGGATGGTTCAAGGCTCTCACGAGCTGAAAATTACGCAAGCGCTGACGCCAGTTTTTACTATTGAAGGAATCGGCCAAGCAGGTGATGGTGGGAACCTGACGCTTGATAGCCCAGTTGAGAATTTCGCGGCTGGGAATGTTGAGAACCAGATGGGTAGGCTGATAGGCTTCGATCTGCTGGATGATAGTCTTAAAGTCAACCGGATGCTGGCAGCCGGCTCCAATCGCCCGCACGCCATTCGGCAGCTTTTCGTTGTAGGGAGACTCAGTGATGCAGCATAGCACCGCCACTTCTTCAGCAAAGGGAGTCAGATCTGCCACCGAGTTTACTGAATACTTTTGAGCGTGATAGGTCTCACCTTGGCCAGCGGCAAATCGATACACGGCTTCCCGGTAGTCGCCTGCATACTGCACGATGATGATTCGCATTTCAATCAACTCCAGTCGCTGCCTTTCGAGTCTAAGCAAAAATGCTGGCAACTTGGAGTGATCTCAGCCAGAATTCTTGGCTTTTTCATCCGAATATTAAACTTCTCCAAGATTCTGCCAATTTCCAGAACCGAAGCAGCGGACTTTGAATACAGCCGATTAATTTTATTGATCTAGGGATAGAAGCTGAGTTTGGGTAAGCCAAGCGTTTCCTCCCAGCCCATCATCAGGTTCAAACACTGAATTGCTTGACCTGCCTGCCCTTTCATCAAGTTATCGATAGCCGCCATCACAATCACTCGGTCAGTACGCGGATCGACTTCAATGCCGATGTAGCACAGGTTTGTTCCCTGTACCCACTTAGTTTGAGGGTAGGTACCGCTGGGTAGAATTTTGACCCAAGGCGAAGAGCGGTAGAACGCTTGGAAAATCGTAATCAAATCGTCTCGGACTAGGCCGGGATCGCGCAGGGTGGCATAGACGGTTGCCAAAATGCCCCGAATCATCGGAATCAGGTGCGGCGTAAATTGAATCATTACCTCGTGCCCTGCCAGATCGCTGCATACTTGCTCGATCTCGGGCGTGTGACGATGACGAGCCACGTTATAGGCAGCCACAGACTGGTCGGCTTCAGCCAACAGCATATTCACAGCTGCTTTTCGTCCGGCACCAGACAGTCCTGTTTTTGAGTCAATAATTGCCGTTTCGGGAATGATCAGCCCTTGCTTTAGCAGCGGAGATAGCGCTAAGAGGCTAGCCGTGCAATGGCAACCCGGACAGCCCACGAGCTGAGCTTCGCTAATCCGGTCGCGGTAGAGTTCGGGCAAGCCATAGACAGCGGTTTCGGCAACGATGTGATCGGTGCGCTCTTTACCATACCAAGCTTCGTAGGTTTCTAGATTGGTGAAGCGATAATCGGCAGACAGATCCAGCACCTTACAGCCTTTGGCAAGCAAAGCAGGGGCCATGTCACAGGCCAAGCCGTTCGGCAAGGAAAGAAACACAACCTGGCAACGATCGCCAATGGCCTCCAGATCAATGGCTTCGATCGTCAATTTGACCTGATTGCCCAAGTGGGGATAGAGATCGCTAAAGGACTTGCCAGCGCTACTCTCACCGCCCAAGTAGACTAGCTCTAGATTGGGATGGTCTTGCAGAAGGCGCACAAGCTGTACACCTCCATAGCCAGAGGCTCCCACAATCCCTACTGGCACACGTCCTGAATCACCCATGATGCCTTACCGTTCCATGCTCTTAGTAGAAATACAATAAAGTAACTCGACCAACTACGTCTATTAAGAAAACTGCATTCTAATCTAAACTTTTGCCCTAAGGCGTATCAAACATTGCCCCAAGCACCATTGCCCAAAACCTCTGTTCAAAAACCAAGTTCAAAAACCAACGTCAAAGCCAGCAGTTAACTTAGGTAGGCTGCTCAAAATTGCTCAAACTCAGCAAAAGAAACAGATGTGGAGCCGTCTGCTGGTGCGCTCTAGGTGGGGGGTTGATTTCAATAGAAGACTGCATGGTCGATTCCTCCAAGAAGAGGGAGCCAGAGCTGACGAGGATCTATCAGCTCTATGACTTGTTTAGGCACAACTCAGCCTATTTATGCACTTCAAGGCTTGGCTGGTAAGAACAATGGTGATGCAACGACTCATAATCTAAACATTGCTGTCAGCAAAGCAAGGATCGCACCAACAGAAAGCAGGAATCTATCAAAACTATGCGGCGCTGGTTAGCAAAACGGCGGTTGCATATGTTCAGGAAAACCCTTGATCGGTTTGATCCCCGGAAATTGGTAGGTCAGCGCCTTACTCGTTTGCTTCTTCAGCCCAACCAAGGCTTCTGCCAGCTTCACCGCCGCTGCTACTGCATCAATCACTGGAACTTCCAAACGCTGTTCCAATTCCACATCTAATCGACTCATCCCTGCACAGCCTAGGCAGAGGGCTTCCGCCTTGTCTTCAGTGATAGCCAGTCGTCCAACCTGCTCTAGCGCGTCAATTGTCGCTTGGCGAGCCGTCTCTGTTTCGATGACTGCCAGTCCAGTTGTGCGGATCGAAACACAGCGATGGGCAAAGCCAGCCTTATAAATCGTCTTTTCAATAATATCCAGCGTGCGATGCTGCGTCGTTACTACCCCCCAGCGGGCCGCCAGCATATTCGCTACATACATACTGGCTTCCGCAATCCCAATCACTGGCTTGGTCGTAATTTCGCGAGCCGCCTCCAGCCCTGGATCTCCCCAGCAGGCAATCACAAAGGCATCAAAATCATTGTTAGCCAGGATAATTTGTTCCAGAATGCCCGGAATTGCCAAATACTCATCGTAGTAGCACTCCAACGATTGAGGGCCAGCTTTGGGCTGTGTCGTCACCACCTCAGTTCCAGGGAAACAGGCGGCCTGTGCGGATTCATCAATCCCCTGAGTCATCGGCTCAAATGTGTTGCCGTTAATTACATTAATTCGAATGGGACGCTGCATAGGATACTCAAAATCAGTTGGTGGCGCTATTGATTATCAGCCACTATATAGCAGTCTTCAATGAATTGTGAATATCTGCTGAAGGAGCCGGACTAGGGGTTACTAATCGCTGAATCAGTTGCTCAGAACCTGCTCAGATCAGCTGACTAGTCTGTCCAGAGCTTATCTTTGAATTTTGTCGCCATACTGAGGCTACTGATTTAGAAAATTACAGCGTTCATAAATAGGTTGTGAACAAGGGGGTGCAGGGGCAGTGCCCCTGCATCCCGTTCAAACTCAAGAAAGGATGGCTGTAAATTACCACAATAACTGTGTCTACGGAACATTCACAATCTACTTGTCTAATATTTACAGTCTGCTTCCGGATAGGCAATTTCACACTTATCCTTTGTCGCAGTTGACTATATTCTGACAATTTAATAACCCTGTCCTGACTTTGGTATGACTGTGGCATGACTCCTAATTAACTAAAACGAGGCTAGATTGATTTTAACCACCTGCATGAAAGCGCTTCGCATTTCAAATCAGGTGCACCGAATCAATGCATCAAGAATCAATGCATCAAGAATCAATGTATCAAGAATCAATGCATCAAGTCGCTTGCAAAAGCAGCACTTGCGGGCAAGAGCCAGTAATCAGGAGCTAGCATTTCCATTGCCAGTATTTACTGGTGATTTACTAATTAATTAAGTACCTCGGCATAATTAAAAACCAGATTCAAAACCCTGTGCGGGCGGCGCAGCGGGCGGCGCAGGGTTTTGGGTTTTATGTTTAATTATGCTCACCTACTTAGCAATTTAGTTTCTCTGTCGTTCTAAATGTATCTCCACGACGAACTAATTGCATGAGGACTTAATTGCAATTCAAGCTCTGAAATCTACCTGTAAGGAGTTTAGGGCCGGATTGTTTTGCTGATTCTACCCAGCTAATTCACTAATCCATTCAAGTCAGACAACGGCTCTGCTGCTTGCTCCTGCTCTGGAATGGCACGCAATTTTTTCATGCACTCAAACTTAATGAATATGCTAAGCCACCTACAATCTGGACAGGCTAACAATTGGCCTGTGCATCAACAAATTAATCGGTACTTTAATTTAGACTCTAAAATTCCTAAGTGCTCGTTAGGAACAAACCTGAAATCACATTTTGCTCGAAGTCGCGCCGAAAATGGAAATACTTTAGGCAAGCTAACGTCTATTTCTAGTGAAACGTCTCTGAACTTATCAAAACTAGGCTTTGGCAGACATCAAAGGCAACGAATTAGTGCCCGTAAACAGACAAGCCAACGAATCTACGGGTGCTGTGGCTGTCAATCCTGCTTAAGCCAAGGCGACCTCTCCCCTAACTTAGATAGAGCGATCAGCAACACAACTGGATTCGAGTCGTCTCCATTTCCTCTCAAACAGGGCTGGTTATACGATCTGGGGGTTGTAGATACTAATAACGACAATATTTTAGATGTTTTTACCACCAATCACAATGCCACCGAGAACCTGCTGCTGGGTAGCCCATCTGGCAGCTTTACTGATGTTTTATCTCAATGGAATCTGGATCAAGACCGCAAGTTTCCTGGATTTGGAGACTTTAATTATACGCCGCCGTCCCACCTCAAAGGATTCCATATCTATCGCCGCATGGATAATGAATTGCATCTCCGGTTACAGCAAGGCAGTAAACCGATTCAGGGTGAAATTGTGCTTCCCTCACCCAGGACTCGTAAATCCAATATCCAGATTATGAGCCGACATCAAGCCAATGTCCAGCTCAAACACTTCCCCTGGCAACAGGGACGACGAACCCGGATCCGATTCAAAATTCGTCCGAATGGACACTTGGTATTAAACACCAGATTTTCGGAGACAAATTACTCGTTTAAGCTGGAGAAACCATTACAGCTACAGCAGGTATATGTGGGCGGGCGACAAATTCATCCCAAAAATCACCAATTTAAATTACAGTTGCGCGATCGACACAGTATGGCTTGGGCTGATTATCAAGGCGATAACCGCATGGATGTATTTATGACTAGAGGAGGATTACGTGGCCAAATTCTCAAATTTCCCAGTGCCAGTCAACCCAAAGACGAATTTTTCACCAGCATAGGCAATGGCCGATTTAAAGATCGCGCCGCTCAGCTTGGGTTCGAGAAGCAGGGATGCCGTGCTCGTAAAATTGCCTGGGTTGACTTCAATCAGGACAATCGGCTCGACTTGTATATTGCAGGACTAAAAAGCCCCAATCAACTGTTTCAGCAGCAATTGAAGAAATTGCTATTGAAAAAACAGCAAAATTGCAACAGATGATTGGTTTTTATGGCAATAACTGGTACTTTTATAGCCGTAACCCTTGCAATCAGTAATGACCAGTCGTTCACTCTATTTGCTACTGCTCAAAGTTCCTGAATTTAGCATAGCTAATCCAATGTTTGTCTTGGTTCATATTTCATCTTGCTCAAATTTTGCTAACCCTGAGGCACATGATTATGACCAAGCCAACTAGCAGCCAGCCAATTGTGTCTGGAACTGGAGCTATCAATACCCGCAAGAGCTTATCAGAAACTCTATTTTTTATTAGAGGTTTGGCGATATTTTCTGTTGTCGTTGGCCATGTGATTGGAGATAGAACGGCAGGAATTCGCCAACTCTACTTACCTGATCTTTGGCAGCTTCGAGATCTGCATGACTTCATCTACTCGTTTCACATCCCCATCTTCTTCATCCTCTCTGGTGCTGCTTTTATCTTGTTTAGTAGCAGCACCAGCAGTTTTTTCAGCTTTGCCAAGAATCGCGCTAATCGTTTGCTGATTCCTTTGTTGTGCTGGGCACCTCTGCACTCTCTGCTCTGGTACTTTGAGGCGGGCCGCCCATTTTCTTGGCGGGAAAGCTTGACTGCAATTTTTTCTCCTAACTTGATTTTTTGGCTCTGGCAGTTGTTTCTTGTTTCAATTGTTTCCTACCTAGCTCTGAGAATACTGCCGACTTCCATCTACTTTGCCCTATCCATTCTGCTGTTTGGACTTTCATTTTGGCTCAAGGGTAGCCTAGCAGACTTTTTCTATTTCAACTGGTTTTACGTCAGTGGGATTTTGATTGGCTTGCGAATCAACCATCGAACAACGCTGCCACTCGTGCGATTCTCTCCTCTCTGGCTATTAGCGGCAGCCGGGTTGATCTTTGTTGGTATGGTGGCTATCTATTTTTATACTCCCGTTGCCTATCCTAATATCATCAGAGCCATTAACGGTTCAATTGGATTTTTAGGCATGTATTGCATCGCCATTTTCAGTTATCTAATTACAGCCCATCGCTCACGAAATCGTTTGCATTATCTTCTGGTGAGTATGAGGCGCTTTATTCTACATTTAGGCAAACTGAGCATGACTATTTATGTCATGCATATGTTCTTCAGTACTATTGCCAGAGTTGTATTGATGGGATGGAACATAACAGAACCATCCATACAGCTTGCGTTCGGCATTTTGATAGCAACACTTGGCCCACTTGCTATTGATGCGTTACTGCGTCCTCGATCTAGGCTGTACCTGTATACAATTGGCGAAGCAAGCAATTGAGAAGTTTATGCCCCTGTTGTCTTATCTAAACCAGCGTGCCCAAGACTGGCTAATCGGTATTGATCCAGTCACATTGCTAGCACTGACAACCCAACGGTTGGAGCAAATCCACCAACACTCAACGACACCATACCCGACCATTCTTTTAGCTGAGGCTGACCCGATCCAATTCCTAGCCGGATTTATCGCTGCCTGCTCCAGCGACTGTCCTGTGTTTCTCGGCAATCCCAACTGGGCCGAAGCCGAATGGCAGCAGGTATTCAGCTTAGTGCGCCCCGATCTGATTTTTGGGAACGGACTTTCCCGCTCCCCCACCTTCTCCAACTTCCCCATCTTCCTTAATCCTCCTACCCCCGGTCGGAACATGATCCCTACCAGCGGTTCCTCAGGCAAAATTCGCTTTGCCATTCACACCTTAGAAACATTGGCCGCAGCGATCCAAGGATTTCAGGCTTTTTTTGAGGTGGAGCAAATTCATGCGTTTTGCGTTTTGCCGCTCTATCATGTCAGTGGTTTAATGCAGGTTTTACGTTCCCTGCTGACGGGTGGACGGTTGGTAATTTTGCCGTTCAAGCAATTAGAACATTCATTGACTCAGCCTGCTATTCATTCATCTACCCTACTTCAATCGATTCCCAGCCTAGCTCAATCATTTGATTCCGAACCGTTTTTTCTATCGCTGGTGCCGACGCAGTTGCAGCGCTTGCTTCAGAATCCGGTCGCCGTTGACTGGTTACAGCAGTTTCCCACTATCTTTGTGGGAGGAGCACCGGCATGGCCAGAGTTACTGACTATCGCACAGCAGCAGCAACTTCCTCTAGCTCCAACCTACGGCATGACGGAAACAGCAGCCCAGATCGCCACCTTGAAGCCAGACCAGTTTTTGCAGGGAATGACTGGCTGTGGTCAAATTCTGCCCCATGCGCAGGTTCAGATTAAAGACGCCGCATCGCCTGCTGACGTAGGACTGATTACAATTCAAGCCAAATCCTTAATGCTGGGTTACTTCCCGGACGCCACTCAGCCCAAACAATTCTGGACCGACGACTTGGGCTACTTAGACACGCAGGGAATTTTGCATGTTGTAGGGCGAAACAGCCAAAAAATTATTACAGGTGGAGAAAATGTTTTTGCGACTGAGATAGAAGCCGCCATTCGAGCGACGGGTCTGGTGAACGATGTGTGCGTAGTTGGCATGCCCGATCAGACGTGGGGAGAGGTTGTAACAGCAGTGTATGTTCCTAGTTCAGCAGCCGTATCGCAGTTTGAGCTGAAAGCTGCTCTAGCACCCCGACTCAGTTCATTCAAACATCCGAAACAGTGGATTGCAGTTGCTACGTTGCCGCGCAATGCCCAAGGAAAGATGAATTCTGAACATCTCAAGCAAATTCTCGAATCATATCAAACTCCATATCCTCATCAATCTCCGAATCAACAGCATGGGTAACTAGCGGTTCATGTCGTACTGGAAACGCAACTGAATTGGCAATAAAGCAAATCTCATGGGCTTCTTGATGAAGGGTTCGCGCTTTTTCTAGATCATCTCCGGGTTCAATCGTGACACGAGGATGCAGCATCACTTCGGTAAAGCGGACTTTTCCCTGCTCCGACGCCATCTGTCCCATCACTTCGTCCACATAGGAAACCACCCGAATGCCAGCCCGGGCACACAGCGCCAGATAACTCAGCATATGGCAAGCCGATAGGGAAGAAACCAGTAACTCTTCTGGATTATGCAGGGCTGGGTTACCGCGAAAAGCCGCATCGGCAGAGCCAACAATACAAAGCTTGCCATCAATTGCCACAATATACTCACGCGAGTAGGACTCATAGGACGTCGTAGCTCCTTTGCTAGCACCAGTCCAAATCGTTGTTGCTCGATAGATATGTTCTCCGGTCATTCTGGATTGCCTCTAATCATCCAAAACAGCAAATTGACGTTTAAGTATATGATTTCTGGAGAAAAGAAAAACAATTTTCTGCAAAGGACCTGGATGGGAGTTCCGCCAGCGGTCGTGCCACCATCTTCGTTGAATTCATAGGTGCCGATCCATTGCTTTTGTGCCGAAACGATCGCGGTAAGACTGAAACAAAGAAAGATGATTGCGAACGATCTTCTGGTCCGATGCATAGATAAGATAAGCAAAGAAAGTGTATTCTGTAAACGACATTTGAAGTATAGCAATGAACGAAAAGTATATCCAGATTTTGGGAATGGCTGTTTCGGCTATCTACTTTGCTTTCATTGTTTTCCTTTATGCTGCTGAGCCCCGCTCGCTAGAGGAGCTTACCGTAAAGGCACGCGAAACTCTCGACACGGCGGTAACGAAGGGAACCATTATAACCGGCACTTACTCTATCGACAGCCAACTCTTCCAGCAGGGCGTAAACGATTTCCGGCAGGATAATTTTATCGCGGCAAGAGACGCTTTCATGCGAGCAGACCCCGAACGTCGTGATGCCGACGTGCAGTTCTATATCGCATATAGCTTTTACCGGCAAGGCTGGGGTAGATTCTCGAATGATGATGTATTGTTCCGGAACTCGATCGAGACTCTCGACCGAGTTATCATTCTCGACCCTAATTTCCGCTCTAAAGACACCGATCTAAAACTTAGAACACCTGCGGAGCTCCGCGCAGAGCTTGACGAAGGCCTAAGAATTACGGCAGATGACTTTAATCCGATGCGGCTGTTGCGCGAACGAAAATAGACCGGCTGCCAATTGCATTTTCGACTGAGATATAGCATATCGAGCAAATGAAAGAGGGAGTTGACGTAGAAAACGAAAGAAAGATCATCGAAAGCCAGGAGTCTGTTTTGGAAGAGCTTGTCGATGGTGCCGGCGATCATAAGAACGCCCTCGACGCTCCAATAACACGCCATGTAGCCCCCCAAAACGAGAACCTGACTCAGAGATATTATGGCCGATATTTTCTGATCCCGGCGATCTTTCTTACGGTCGCTCTTCTCGGCGGGATGCGTCTTGGCTCGATAGATGGATCATTCATTTTTCTGAAACCGTCTTTATTGTGCCTTGTCTTTGCGTCGATCATGATGGTCCTGTTTTTCCGGACGGGACTTATTCGTTTGGATGGTTGGTTGAATGAAACTTTTACAATGCGGATGAACGCCGCGAACTCGGTAGTGCTGTTTTCTCTTTTCGCCGGAACGACTCAATTGTTCAATTCGCTAATACCGGAACAAGGTTTGCCGTTCTGGATCATTTCATTTTGCTTTTTCTGGACACTTTGGAACAACCTTTTCGCAGATTTCGACACCAAAAGACTTCTTCGCTCGCTTGGTGCCCTTTTTGGTCTGGCATTTGTTGTTAAATATCTGGTCTTGGCGAATCTGGCGGCACCTGCTGATCGAAATTGGTTACGTGGCATTCTGGAGTCGCCCGGAAAACAGGCTATGACGTGGCTATTGGACATTCCGCAATTTTCAGCTGCAACTGGTTATATTCAATTTTTCGCTGTGATACTTTTCCTTGTCGGACTTTATCTGCTGCCAACATCAGCCGATGTTTTGCAAGTTTCAATACCTTCGCGAAGCCGGCACAATAGATAATTTTATGAGGTTCAACCTTCTTGTCATCGTTATCGTCGCGCTTTTCTCAACGGCCTATGCCCAATCGCCGTCGTCCGTTATTTCAAGGGCCGAAAAGGCCCTCGGAGGGAAAAAGGCCATTCAATCTGCGTCAGTTTGGAAAGCCACCGGAATTATCACTGATCCATCAGACGGTAAGACCGGGAGGTTTGTGATCCAGGCAGCTATGCCGAATTTTTACCATATTGCTTATGACATTGACGGATTTGAGTATGAGGCAGGATATAACGGACGGTCCGGCTGGGAGCGTGATTCACGCAATGGGCTAAGAACATTGACCGGGCGCGAAAGCCTGGAAATGCAGGCCGAGGCAGGCTATCGGGCTTCCCTTTGGCTCAACTATAAACAAGAACGTGCAAAGCTCGCCGCCGCCTCCCGAAGCAGTGTTGTCGGAGCTCCGGCGAACGTACTGCTCTTGAACTCGCCAAAGGGGACAGCGATCCGTATTCACTTCGATGCATCGACAGGACTCCCGATCCGTGATGAGATAGTCGGAGAAAATGGGAATCGTGTTTTTACATACGCTGATTTTCGCCAAACCGGCCGCGTCCTCCGGCCATACAGTATGACAATGTCCACTGGGGACGAGACGTTTCAGATCGCGATCGACCAATACGAAACGCTGCCGCGGCTCGACCGTGCCGCCTTCGATTTCCCGAAAAACACTGGTGAACCGCTTCCGGATATCTCTGAGTTGCTCAAACAGCTTCAGGAAAACGAAGATCGTGTTGAAGACCTGCTTGAGACCTACTCTTATACTCAACGAAATACACGAAGAGAATTGGGAAAGGACGGTGTATTGCGCGAGGTCGGCTCGGAGACCTACCAGCTTTCATTTTACAAAGGCTATCGAATCAGGCGTTTAGTAGAAAAGAACGGGCGTCCGCTGACCGAACGCGAACAGCTTAGCGAAGACCGTGAAGTTGAAAAACGTGTTGCTGAGATCGAAAAGCAGATCGCTCGAGAAGAAAAGCGGTCGGCTTCCGGCCCACCATCCGAAAATGGACAACGCGTTTCCATAGCCGAAGTTCTTCGGGCTTCCAGGCTTATAAACCCACGAAGGGGGCGCTTTCGCGGCCGCGAAGTGATCGTGTTTGATTTTGAGCCAAACCCGTCCTTCGACTATAAAAATGCCAAAAGTATGCTGAAGTTCTTCGGCAAGACTGCCGGGGTGATGTGGATCGATGAGAAAGACAAGCAGGTTGCACGCCTTGAGGCATACCTCGCCGACAGTTTCAACGTAGGCGGAGGCGTTCTTGCAAAACTGCGGAGAGGTGCGACCTTTGTGCTCGAGCAGGAGCGTGTCAACGACGAGATATGGCTTCCATCTTCGGCCGATATAAATCTTTCGGTTAGAGTTCTGCTTTTTGGCGGTGTCAATGTAAATCAGGTGGTGAGGTCTTACGACTATCGAAAATTCGCCACAGAGGTTACCGATGCAGCGGTGAGCCCGGACGCGAAAAAGCCATGATCATGGCCTGATCAGGCGAATATCTTTTTGTTGGTTGTCGCGTTTGACGGTGATCGAATCAGCGATCCGTCCGCTCTCTATCGTCTGCGCAGAACCTACATTCCGCTCGCCTATTGAAACTATCACATCACCTTTCTGTATCCCGGACCGCTCCGCGATACTTCCGCCGGCAAGCCCCTTAACTTCCCACCTGCCGCCTTCTAGTGCGAAAAACCGCCGCCCCTCTGGGTTCGAGGTTTGCTGATTCTCACCTGCACCGGCGTTAGTTTTGCCCACGGCTCGAACGATGGTCAAAAAGGCATAGGGTTGATCATGCTAATTCTGGTCGGCATTTTGCCAGGACTCTATGCCTTAAATCTGAATCTAACTTCCGAGTCAATCAGCCAGCTCACGTTCTCTGCGCAAACCATCGTTAATCAACTCGAACAAATCGAACAGGATCATTTATATGAGATCAACTATTTGCCGGTAGACAACTCGCAGATCGCAGCTAATGAACAGGCAACGAACGAGTTGTCTCGCTTCTTGAAAACGAGTGCAGATATTAGCGAGATTACACTAACAGCCTTGGCCGTAAAAGAAAGGAAAATTACTGAAATGCTCGCTGGAGCTAGTTTGACTGGACTTTCTACTCCACAGCGAGCGCAGCTTCGCAGCGATGTTTACCTGATCTCAAGCACGCTGGAAAAACTGGATCGGCTCCACCAACTGCCAATTGCTTTAGATACCGACATCGTGCAAACCCATCGCTGTCAGTTGGCTAGTTTGACTCAGTTCATTCCGATCTGGGTCAAGGTTGCAGTCGCGATCGCCTTGGGAATTGGAACGATGGTGGGTTGGAAGCGGATTGTGGTTACAGTCGGCGAGCGGATCGGCAAAGAGCACCTCACCTACGCCCAGGGAGCCTCAGCCGAACTCGTGGCGATGGGTACAATCATCGCAGCTGATCAGTTAGGTCTGCCGGTGAGCACAACCCACGTCCTTTCCTCTGGGGTTGCAGGTACAATGACGGCGAACGGATCGGGATTGCAAATCACAACAGTGCGCAACATTCTGCTGGCCTGGATATTGACCCTACCGGTTTGCATCGGGCTAGGTGGAGCCACCTTTGCGGCAGGTTTGGCCGTGGTGCATCTGCTTGGTTTTGAGTAGCTGACAGAGTATCAGGCGTGAATTGAATCTTTGCTGCTCATCCTACAGTCCACAAGTCAACAGCCGATTAAAGAAATAGTTGGTCATTTTAGAACCAAAGGGTGAGTTCCACCAGCGAGAAGGATGACAGCCAAGGGGTGCACTCAGCGTATAGTCTAAATCGTCGCATTTAATCCATTTTTCGTTAGCACGCCACCCAACCCGTTCACCGAATCGTTCAATCATCGTTCGATCTTGAGCAATGGTAGTTTCTAGGGATCCACCCGCCTCTTGATAGATTTTAATTTGCACACTAAAGCCAAACTTACCCTGACTGTGGGTCTGCCAGAGATTATCAATCACTCGCAGATTACTACAGGGAAACTGCCGCATATCGTCAGGTGTAATATCTTCCAGGTTAGGTTCACCCGTCACGGCCTGAATCACGCGAATGGTTTCCCAATCAGCTTCCCGAAAATCCCCTGCGGCTAGCAGTTCCTGTAGCTTTTGGTAGCGCTGCACATCGGTCACCAGCATCAAGCTATTTTCTGAGCGAGTTAACCGATCGCTGATGGCAGTGAGAATTTGACCAAACTGTTGTAGCTGGGTTTCAATCGCAGTGAGCCGCGTCATTAGCTCAGATGCTTGGAATTCAGATGCTTGGAATTCAGAGGTCTGGGGTTCAGGTTGTTGCAGGTCAGACATGACTTACCTCAGGGTGGAGAGCAGCAAATGCTTTGCCTAATCATGCCACAGAAACTCAACTCTGGTTTGTAGCCTGGGTTGTGGCATGATTGGTGGCCTGTTGCCCTGAATTGGATTACCTAAAAAACCGCATTAACACCCATGCTTTCTGGTGCTTCAGCAATTTGACTTACTTTGTACTGAAATTTTTCCGTAAAATTGTGGAATTCTTAAGATCGAAAACTGATGAGGCAGTGAACAATAGAACTTAACCTCCCTGTTTCTAGCATTTATTGCCTCATGGGCCGCTAACGGTTCGGAATAGGTGGTGCAAATTGTCAATCGAACCGTTAGCCTTCACGCAGTTTGAGTTACGCAGTTTGAGTTACGCAGTTTGAGTTAAAGAGATCGCAGATCAGCCATCCATGCCCCCCTGTATCCACCGAGGTCCAGCTGAGAATTTGTTCATTCTTTCGGGTAGTGCCCCGAAACGGCCATCGTGATCTAAATCGTGATCTAACAAGTAACGTAACAATGGATCAGTTGCAGAAAGCTGAGCAGACTTACCACCTCCTTGATTTAATGCCGATTGGAGCCTGTGTGCTGGATTCGGACTATCGCGTTTTGTTTTGGAACGCTTGTCTGGAGCAGTGGACTAATCTCCCAAGAACAAAAATCATTGGGCACGGCATTGGCTCCTATTTTCCGGTTTTTAATCAGCCCGAATATCAGGCACTATTGCAATCTATCTTCCTAGGACAGAAAACCAAACTGTCGCTCAAGCAGCTTCTGCCGTTATTTTTGCCCCATCTTGCTGTTACCCATCAGTGTCAAATCACGATCACAGCTGTACCATCTCCCCAAAGTGAAGGCTATGAGGCGTTACTCTCCATTCAAGCTGTAGCGGTTTCTAGTTCAGCGGATGAGCAACCCATCCCTGCAGGGAGTCCAGCAACCCCTAATCCAGTCACCCCCTTTGCTAATCTACCTTCAGAAAATAGCTGTGAAGCTGAGCAGGCTGCTGATTCTCGTTCTGCCGGATCTTTAGTGCAGCAACTGCGACGCCGCACCCATCTGCTCGAACAAATTACTGCCGCTATGCGCCAGAGTTTGGATACGCAGAAAATTTTCCAAATGACGGTGACTCAGATTGGTCGGGCCTTTGAGGTGAATCGCTGCCTGATCCACAGCTACACCAGTAACCCCGCACCCCAGTTAAGCGTAATTAGCGAGTATGTGGAACCGGGCTATGACGCTACTTGTAACTTGCAGATTCCCGTTGCAAATAATACCTATGTCGCCAGACTGTTAGCGGGCGATCAGGCGATTGCCTCAGCAGATGTCACCACCGAACCCCTGCTGCACGGCATGGTTCAGGTCTGCCATCGCTATCGAATTCGCTCGCTGCTAGCCGTTCGTACCTCCTATCAAGGGGAAGCCAATGGAGTAATCAGTTTGCAGCAATGCCATCGAGTCCGCCACTGGACTGCGGATGAAGTGGATTTACTGGAAGCGGTTGCAGCTCAAGTTGGCGTTGTGATTGCCCAGGCCCGATTGTTGGACCAAGAACGGCGGCAGCGGCAGGAACTGACGTTGAAAAATGCGGCGCTGGAACAGGCTCGCTGGGAAGCGGAAGCATCCAACCAGGCCAAAAGCAACTTCCTCGCCACGATGAGTCATGAAATCCGCACCTTTGCCGGTACACCAGGGACCGGACGAGGATTAGCGGCCCGGTGTTTTGCGGAACTGCTGCTGGCTCGTGATCCCAGAGAGGAAATTTCTCCTACACTGCGGCAGCGAATTCAGCAGGGTAATCATCCCGATTTGCTCTGGGTGGAGCCAACCTATTTGCATCAAGGCAAATTGATCTCAGCTGCAGAAGCAGCCGAATTAGGAATCAAACGCCGCACTCCGCCGGAAATTCGCATCGACCAGATTCGGGAAGTCTCCCGATTTTTGAGTCGTCCACCGCTAGAAGCTCCCCGTTCAGTCGTGGTATTGGAACAGGCCGACAGTATGACCGAAGCAGCCGCCAATAGTTTGCTCAAAACGCTAGAGGAACCCGGAGCAGCCACGCTGATTTTGATTGCTCCTAGTCCCGACTCGCTGCTGCCTACCCTGGTGTCCCGCTGTCAGCGAATTCCATTTCAGCGCCTGGATCAATCTGCAATGGGGCAAATTTTGCGGCAGACCGGTCAGACCGAACTCCTAGAGCATCCAGAAATTTTGGCCTTGGCGCAGGGCAGTCCGGGTGAAGCGATTACCCACTGGCACTACCTGCAAAATGTACCGCCAGAACTGCTGGAGCAGCTTATCCATCTGCCCACTTCACTCCGCAGCATCCTGGAACTCGCCCGCCAAGTAGACCAAACGTTAGAGCCAGACACGCAGCTTTGGTTACTGGACTACTTGCAACATTGCTACTGGCAACGAGGCCAATCCGCTCGCCTGCCGCTGCTGGAGAATGCCCGTCGCTATCTGCGCCGATATGTGCAGCCACGCCTAGTATGGGAGGTGTCGCTGCTGCAAATCAGCCAAGCGGGAAGCACGTGATCCACGACCCCCGAACCGTTTGTTGCGAACTATTTGTTGTGAACCATTGGTAGCCAACTATTTTGTAAGCACTGGTAGCTCGGAACAGTAATTCTGTTGGCTGACGGAACTTTGTTATCAAATACAGCCCTAGGCAGAGACTGGGATTGGGGCTGATTGCCTAAATTAATGTTTACGTCAAACTTTTAATTGATAGCACTCAGTACTTAGTTAGAAGGAGCACTCGGCCATGAAATCTTCTGTAAAGCCTTCATCTATCACGCTTCCAATGGCAACTAGCTCGATGATGGGTCAATTTGAAGTGGTGCAATTTCAATCAGTGGCAGAGGCAGACCGCGCGATTGCTCAATATTACGGAGCTGGTCCCCAATTTGCCACCACATTTCGGGGATGGCAGATGAATCTAGGGCACTAATTCTCTAGCCTATTCCATAGCCTATTCCATACCAACCAGCGCTGCTTGGGGAGATGATTCTGGACTACCAGCGGCTAAATGGGTGCTTAGCCAGGTTGGCATTGAAGTAGCGCGGATCGTGAGACACTTCTTCGCCAATCCAAGCTGGTAAATCTAGCAATTGATCGGCGTTAGTCAACTCTACTTCGGCTATGATCAGCCCTTGATTTTCGCCACCAAATTCGTCAATCTCCCAAAGCACGCCCTGCCAGGGAATGCGATAGCGGATCTTCTCGATCAGAGGCTGCTGGCAAAGAGTATCGAGCAATTCGGTTGCATCCTTGAGGGGAATGGCATACTCATACTCGGCTCGGCTGATGCCCTGGGTGGCTCCCTTGATGGTTAAATAGCCCTGATCGTCTGCTACTCGGACTCGCACAGTGCATTCTGGACTTGCGGCCAGATAGCCTTGCCGATACACTACTCCTGTCGCCAACTGTCGCCACTCCTGTCCTTGGACCAGAAACTTGCGCTCGATTTCAGTTGCCATTGTTGGTTTGCCCCATCTACCGGTTCTATCCCCTGTTAGCACCGTAGCCATGACCATCACCGAACCCACCACGATGCTCACGGACTACGTCCTTGCAGGGATTGCTTTTATTTTGGCAGGGTTTCTTCGGGTGGGGTGGCGCAGGCAGCAACGGTCAGTTTGCGCCTGGACGGCGGCTTTTCTATTTGTCCCGACGCAGCCCTATGGTTCTGGGGTGATACTTTCGCGGTGAATTTCGGTGCCGTTGACAGTACCGAGCTGCTGCCGCACATCGTCGATGGCTTCGTTGAGCTGGGCAATTTTGTCTTCTAACCCGCGTCGCGCCACTTCGATGCTTTGTTCGGATGAGGCTTTTAGCTGCCGTTTCTTGACGGGTTTTGCGCCTGATCGCTGGTCCGAATCCAGCTTAGGTTCAGCCTGGAGGCGGGAGGCGGCTAAGGTGCCAATTACCCCACCGACAACGCCACCCACAACGGTGCCCAACAAAAATCCGCCCAAAAAATTTCCTTGTTGACTCATAAGGTTTTACCGATTGCTTTTACCGATTGCGTGTTTGCCAATTTCTACAGTCGTGAATTGGTTAAATCTACTCCTAACAATTCTTCAGATTCCAGCGTTGCTTCTATTCTCGGTGCTATTCTCGATGCTTTTGCTTTTAGTTCAAAACGTATCTGTACCTATCTGTATAGTGCTCCTGCTTGCGGGTTGAAACGATTCTTGTGCTGATGCCGAATTAAATTCGGACTTAAATTCGAACTGCCTGACCCGTAACCACAATTCCCCCTTGCTCAGGAATCGTGACGATTAGTCGACTGGGGCGACCCATCGCTTCTCCCTGGCGAATCAAGATTGTGGTTGGCCCTTTGATTAGTTTAGCCTCTCGCAAATAGCCGCCAAGGGCCGCTGCTGCCGCACCCGTAGCTGGGTCTTCCACCACTCCGCCAACTGGAAACGGATTGCGCGCATGGAAAACTGTAGGACTCTCACGCCACACTATCTGTAGGGTAGTGAGATCCTCACGCAGCATCAGCGCCTTGAGGGTGGCAAAATCATAGTCTAGATTGGCTAAGCGGTTGGCATCAGCTATCGCTAACACTAAATGCCATGCCCCGGCGTAGGCTTTAGCGGGAGGAATTGATCGGTCCAAGTCGGGATGTTGCCACTTCAAAGCGGCAAGCACCTCAGTCACAAGCGCATCCGATGCGAGGCTAAAGGTTGGTTCCACCGAAGTCAGCGATGCCTCATAGTAACCGTCTCGTTGGCAGACGTTCACAGATACTGTTCCCACGGCTGTGGCCAAGCGATAGATGCCCTCACCCTGGTTTTCACCCAGCACGGCTCCAGTTGCAATCGTGGCGTGGCCGCAAAAAGAGACTTCTGCTTCTGGGCTATAGTAACGAACGATGCGATCCAGGCCGCTAGCAGGGGCAACAAAGGCCGTTTCTGAGAAGCCGACCTCAGCAGCAATGCGTTGCATCATGTCAGGTTCTGAGGATAAGACCGTCCGCATCTGGAATCTGAACACCAATCAGAGCCGGGTCCTCTCCGAGCATATCGATACAGTTTACTCGGTGGCGCTGAGTCCAGATGGTCGCACGATCGCTAGCGCTAGTGCCGATAAAACAATTCGGCTATGGGATGCCAAGACCGGCGAACTGCTGCGCACCTTGGGTGAACCGGGCGGGCATCGTGATGTGGTCAGTGCGGTGGCCTTTAGTCCCGATGGTCAAATGCTGGTGAGCGCAGGTTGGGATGGATTTGTCAAGCTCTGGAATACTTCAACTGGACAGTTGCTACAAACCTTTGAAGGCCATACTGATCGTGTGGTTACGGTAGCCTTTATCGACCCACAAATGATTGCTAGCGCTGGCTTCGACCGTACCGTCAAAATTTGGTCTACTGCAGGTGGCCATACCACCCAGACCATCTCGGCCCACAGCGATCAGGTGCTTGCCTTAGCTAGTGTTGCCAAACGTCCTCCGAACGGTGCGGGACACCAACAGACTCTTGCCAGCAGCAGCAGCGATACCACCATCAAGATCTGGCGCTGATGCAGTTGTTCTCATTTGGCAATTTTAGATTTTTCAAACTTGTACATTAGCTCACATGGCGTAATAGCGCTGCTAACTGTTGTAGTTCCGCTTGCATAGCCTCAGGACTCTCCACCTGAATTCCTTGAACCTTCAGGCGAGTAATCATCCGCTGAAGCTGAGTTAGCGTGGGCGGGCTACAGGGTTTGCCCAATCCAATTCGCTGCTGTAGGCGATCGGCACGGTACACCAGCCAATAGACAGCCAACAGTTGACAGGCGCGGTCTAGGTCGCTGCGATTGAGTTTGCTAGACAACAAACGGTACACTCGCTGAGCAGATGCCTGATTCAGAATTGCCCAATCGGTAGAGAAGCGGTTTACTGATAATTTAGTGGGGCTAGGGGGATTGCTAGGGGGGACATGTTTGAGTTTTGAGTTTTGAGTTTTGGTGGTGCAGCCTGCGCGGAGCGCATATGCTATCCATTCATTAGGATAGTGATGGAGTGGTTTTTGCAAGGTTTCAGTACAAAATTTGTCCCAATAAGAATAGACTTAATCGGAAATAATATAATTCTAGGAAGTCAAGGGGTTTCTTGCTCGAAGAGAGACTAGTTGCCATGTTGAACTACGGTGCCATTGCTAACAAACCTCATGTATTTCAAAGTTTGACTGGCCTCAAAATCGAGGAATTTCAACAACTGCTGCCTCGCTTTGAGCAAGCCTGGAACGAATACGTTGAGAATCACCACATTCAAGGCAAAATTAGACAAAGACGCTATGGAGGAGGGCGCAAAAGCCAACTGGAGAGCAGAGAAGACAAACTGCTGTTTGTTTTGGTGTACTTCCGTCTTTATCCCACTCAAGCAGTGCAAGGCTTCCTGTTTGGCCTTGGACAACCGCAAGCGCATGAATGGGTGCATAAACTGAGTGCGGTGCTCAATGCTGCCTTGGGCTACGAAAAACAACTGCCCGAACGAGAACCGCATCGGCTCGAAGCAGTGTTGCGGCAGTATCCGAGTCTGGAGTTCATCATCGACGGCACTGAGCGTCGGATCAATCGCCCTAAAGATAAAGATGACCAGAACCAGTACTACAGTGGCAAGCAGAAGGGGCATACGGTCAAAAACAATGTGATTAGCCATCGTCGAGGTAAAGTCGTATTTTTGAGTGACACCTACGAGGGCAAGAAGCATGACAAAGCCATTTGTGATGAAGAGGACTACCAGTTTCCCCCAAAGAGTAAGCTGTGGAAAGATACAGGATTTCAAGGATATGAACCAAAGGGAGTAACAACGCTTCAACCGAAGAAGAAACCGCGAAACGGAGCACTAACCGAGGCAGAGAAACAACGAAATCGAGCAATATCAAGCGAGCGAGTAGAGATTGAGCATCAGATTGGTGGCATCAAGCGCTGCAAGATTGTGGTGGACAAGTTTAGGAATCGAACAGCCCATTATGTGGATGATGTGATGGAAACAGCGTGTGGATTGCATAACTTTCGTCTGACCTATCGCCAGTTGGCAACAGCTTAGGTTGAAATCAAGCAAAATCCTCCGCTCTTCCTTCAACGGCTCTTATTTCCGATTAAGTCTATTCTCTTTAGCTAGCTTTCGGCTAAAGGGGAGAACAGCATTAGGGTCATCAAGAGAAAATTGTTGAACCCGTCGGTATACTTCTTCAAATTGCGATTTATTCATTGTTTACTTCTCACTCTACGGTGTCTCTTTGCTGTCTCAAGCCTTTTTAATTCAAACAATGACCTGTGCTTTCTTGGTCAAGCACATAGCAATCCCTTTTTCGTAGTAGGCGGCCTCATTGATAAACACTGGATAAACCACTGATGTGCCGCTATAGTTTATGGTTTCTCCTTCAAACGTTAAAAACATTGCATCACCTGGATGAAGCGCTTCATAATCTTTAAATTGAAGCTGCGGATGAATCATAGCCTGAATCTCTCCATGCTCATTTCTGGGATAGTCGATCGCCTCTAGGTAACGGTATAGCGTCAGCGAACGGTCCGGAAGCGTAACTTCGTTGCGGTTGTACTGTTCTAGGTAATCCAAAATAATATGAATTAGAGTCTCAGTTTTCTGAAACAAATCTGCATTTAGAACATTTTGGGCAACCGGACCTATCTCAAGGCAAAAGCCAAACTTAGCGAGCGATCGCAGCGCATCCTGCTCTCGCCCAGAGCAACTCGTGCTGTAAATTTTGACCGATGAATGGATCTGCTGAAGGTAGGTGGCTAGCTGTAGAGTGAATGCGTTTTCTTCATCGATAATCAACGTCAAACCCGAATTGCTAGTCGTACTGTGCATATCTAGAATCACATCTACGGGAGCACTGCTGTCAGAACCGAGCATCTGACTTATTTCTTTCGCTCGTCGATCCTCATAGTTAGCTAGGGCTTGATTTTGGAGGCGATCGCGCTCGAAGCTTCGATTCAAATCTCGATCAATGTAGCGCAGTCCAGCCGCAACGGCTTGAGGATTTGCTAAAAGCACCTGAGTAGAAAAGCTAGAGCGCCGCACATGATCGGGACACAACTTAAATTTTTTGATCAACTGCACCCCGGTCCTTTCATTTCCGTGGGTTCCTCCTACAATTGCGACTCGCTTGACTGTACTCATATAAACAGACGGGCTACTTACCAGCAGATTGACGGCTTCAGTAATTATCAAACCACAACCCAGTATTGTATAATCATCATAATCATCAAAATAATATGACTAATGTGTCATGACCCTCTTTAATTGTAGGCGTTTATCAGCATTGCGGAGGTGGTGTCGTTCGCTGCTTGGCTGAATATCTTTATCGCCATCAGCCGCACATTCCAGTTAACGCCAACAACACCGAGAGCATTATTGCCCACGGCTCCGATAGTTCCGCCGACGTGCGTGCCGTGGCCGTGTTCGTCCGTAGGATCGCTGTCGTTATATCGGAAATCCCATCCGTGAACGTCATCGATAAAGCCGTTGCCGTCATCGTCAACGCCGTTGTTTGGTATCTCGCCGCTATTGGTCCAGATGTTCGCCGCAAGGTCTTCGTGTGTCAGACGCATACCGGTATCGATATTCGCAACGACCACGTTCGGGCTTCCGGTAGTTATGTCCCAAGCGGCCGGAGCGGAGATCATCGGCAATCCCCACATACCCACAGTTCCCCATTGCGGATCGTTCGGGACGACCTGCAACCGATAGAAGAAGTTCGGCTGAACGTGTAAAACGCCGTCAAGTGTTCTGAACTCTGCGATCGCGGCCTCAACCTCCTTTCCGCCATGAAGTCGGACGCGAAGCCAATCTGTCCCGCGCAATTCCTCAACGATCTCCGCCGCCAATGCAGCAAAGCTTCGCACCGCCGAAGCCCGTGCATCAGGCGAGATCTTTACGAGCACCTCATCGCGCACAAATATCTCTTGCTTTTCCGAGCCGGCCGCTTGCAAAGGCAGAACGAATGCCATAGCGACAACAACAAAAATTAGAATTCTGACAGTATCCGACCTCATAAAGCGAATAAATCCAGTATTTATATATGCGGCGAGCCGATCGGGACAAAAATTGTTCCAGATAGTATAAACTTTTTCTTATGCGGAAGGATAGGCTTTTCGGGAAATGGTAGGAAGGCAATTCAATTTCTGGGGCGGCTAGTGGGATTCGAACCCACGACATCCAGAACCACAATCTGGCGTTCTAACCCCTGAACTATAGCCGCCATGGCAATTTTGCGTCTCGGAGCGAGGACCTTTCCCGACCCCGGTTCCGATTTCGATATTCGCCCCCGGCAGGATTCGAACCTGCGACCTACGGCTTAGAAGGCCGGTGCTCTATCCAGCTGAGCTACGGGAGCATAACAAAGAGCAAACGAAATGTTACCGATTGAAGGCAGCTTAGTCAAACAATTTCCATAGGTAGGATGCCGCGAGGGACGTGATTCCCAATATAATGAGCCCCAAATGAAATAGAAGGACAAACATCACTTCCTGTTCAAATGTAAACTTAAGCCGCCGCACCCTTCTTTTCACGAACTTTTGACATCATTTGTTCAAAAACTTCAGTCAGATCAAGATCTGAGGTATCGATAACTTCAGCTTCATCAGAAATGGTCAGTGGCGAATCGCTGCGTGAAACGTCACGCTGGTCGCGTTCATTGATCTCGGCAAGAGTTTTCTCGTAGGTTGAGATGTGGCCTTTTGCCTTATCCTCTTCATAACGGCGACGCGCCCGTGCCTCCGGCTTGGCGGTGAGAAAGAATTTTACGTCTGCATTGGGAAAGACAACGCTACCGATGTCACGACCTTCGAGAACGCAGCCGTTAGGCGAGCTTTCACCGATCGACCGCTGAAGTTCGACCATTCGGCGGCGGACATCAGAGATCGTCGAAACGACCGAAGCTGCCTGTGCAACCTTGAGCGTCCGTATCTCGGACGAAACATCCTCGCCATCTAGCAAGACGCGAAGTGCGTCAGGCTCGCCCTCGAGCGCGATCTCCGCGCCTTGCACGATCCGGCTGACTGCCCTCGCATCGTCGAGTGAGACATTTTGCCTGATCGCAGCGAGTGCACCGGCCCGATACATCGCACCGGTGTCGAGATAAAGAAGGCCAAGCTCCTTTGCGAGCATCTTGCCGAGCGTCGATTTTCCGGCGCCCGAAGGCCCGTCGATAGCGATTATCATCTTTTGCAATAGATCCGCCTCAGTTTATTCTTGACCATAGAAACCAATAATGCAGAGATTCTAGCGGAATCCTCGCCTTATCTTTGGCGGTAGTTTATCAAAAACCATTTGGTAAGACTCCCCGATCAGCTGTTTCAGAACCTCGGCAGATAATGCATCCGGCCTTTGAATTGCCACCCAGTGATAGCGAGCAACGTACGGGGCCGGGATAATACCGTCTATTTCGATAAGCTCAGCAAATCTTTCCGGCGTGCATTTGAAAGAAAACTGACGAGGAGCCAAGGTCTCGAGACCGGTAACGCAATACATCTTTCCTCCAACGCAAAAGCAGAGGTCCTTTCCCCACTTCACGTCTTCGGTCGTATAAGGAAGCGAGAGGCAGAATTTCCTAAGTTCATCTATTTCCATCTGAGCCAAGCTTCTCTTAGTCTAATTGCTAATCATCCGAAACCACATCGATCTCAGAATTTCGAGCATCAACTAAGAATTTCCCTAAGCCGGTCGATCGCTGTCTCGATATCTGATCCAGATACATCGCAATGAGTTACCATTCGTATCGCCGGCCCGAAGGGAATTGCTAGAATGCTTTTTTCTTTCAATCGCGCACAAATGTCAGCAGAGGTCTTGCCAGTTCCGGTAACGTCGAATAGTACTATGTTCGTCACCACCCGTTCGACATCTATCTTGATACCGCGGATCTCTGCGAGGCCTTTGGCAAGCCGGCGTGCATTTGCGTGGTCTTCGTGTAGCCGCTTTGGTGACTCTTCAAGCGCAACTAAGCCAGCGGCGGCAAGTATCCCTGCTTGCCGCATCCCGCCGCCGAAACGCTTACGCCAGACGCGCGCCTCTTTTATAAAGTCTCGAGAGCCTATTAGCATTGAACCGACCGGTGCGCCGAGAGCTTTTGATAAACAGAACTGTACGGAATCGCAATTTCGAGCGAGTTCGGCGACGGGCGTATCTAACGCAACAGAGGCGTTAAATATGCGAGCACCGTCCAAATGGACAGGGATGCCTTTCGAATGCGATCTTTCGCAGATATCGGCACAATGTTCGGCGGTCATCACACTGCCGCCTGCGAAATTGTGGGTATTTTCAAGGCATATCAAACCTGTCGGACACGAATAATACGGCTGATCGATATGAAGCACGGGTTCGATCTCTTCCCATTTCAGATGCCCGCTGCCGTCCGCACTTTTTACTGTGCGGAACATCACGCCCGAAGCGACCGCCGGCGTTCCCATCTCGTAATTGTATATGTGTCCGCGTTCTTCGATGATCACCTCATCGCCGGGACGCGTGTGGAGCTTAACGGCGATCTGATTGCCCATCGAACCCGTAGGGACAAAAAGTGCGGCCTCTCTTTCCGGCACAAAATCGCCGCGACGTTGACGACCTTTCTACTGAAGTAACCCGTGGAATGAAGTTCTATTTTGTTGAACACATCTCCGAGGTGCTTGCGATCGCATTGCGTTCGGCAAACTCGAAGAGCAAGGCAGCAAAGAACTGAAAGTTTGAAGATCTTTATGTGGCAACAGACTGGCTGCCCAAAACATCCCGGAGAACGCGTTTCGTGCAGGGGGAATTTATCGAATTCCCTGTCCAAATTGTTCGGTCCCAAAGCTCCCGATGCCGTTCAAGCGGAATGAGAAAACGAAGCGGTTCTCGTTTCTTGCTCCAACGTTGAATGAATAGTACTGAAGCGCGAGCGAACAGCAGTCATAGGCGTAGCCCAGCGTATAAAGCGAGCTTATAAGCGGCGATAGCTTGGTTGCACGTCGATTCTCGAAATCAAAGAAAACAGAAGCTCCTCCGTAAAGACCACGATCCCGATCGCCGAGGAATACTGACGGACTCCACTGCGAACCTCGAAGGGTTCCCGCTTCCTTACCCCGCTCATCCGCATATTGTTGTAATGTCGGTACAAGCGTAACTGCCCGGGTGTAATAGAACGTCTGAAAAAGCTTTATAAGCGGCCGGTCGTAACCGATGGTCGCAGTTACGGCACGGAGCCCGTCGCCCTGAAATCCGACATCGGCCCGTGTATTGACAAATATAGTACGCTGCGGACGATACGTCATATCTATATTGAGCGGCGAGAAACGCCTTGGTACGCCGCCAAACGTGTAGAATGACAGGGCAGTCATCGGGGCGATCTGATTCCGCTGCCCCGGAACAAGAGCTCCACCAAATCGTTTATCGAAGAAATACTTGCCACGCACTGTCAAATTGAATATCTCATATGGTTGAACGGTAAGCTCTGATGTACGGGCTGATTCTTGCCCCTCGCCGCTTTGAGCTGAGAGCTTGGAGCGTGCTTCGTCAGTAACTGCCTCGGCATAACGCCTGGTGTAGATCCGATTCATCAATCCGAATTCGATCTCGTTCGTATCCGTTACAGTATCCGCTGCGTCAAAACGGATAATACGTCGGAAGTCCTTTATTCCTGTGATATATCGGTAAGTGGCATACGGTTCGATAACGTGACGAAATCGAAAAGAATTATTTGAGCCGTAATAATTCCTCGCTAACGCAACGGGACGAACGTCTAGCTCAAATTCGCCGTATTTTCGGATCAGCGAAGTTCCAACGACCTGCCGCATATCGTTAAACGAATTTGAGTAATACGTGATCCGCCCACCCGCCGCCGCAGTTACATTAAAGTATTTGCCGCTTAAGGGAAGTATCAACTGCGGTTGAAAATCAAGCCTCTGCCCGATCGCTGGCGATACAACCGGTTCGCTTCCGGTCTGCTGAAAATACAAAGCCGCATTGTCGGCCCTCTCTCTTCTTGATACACCCTCAACGCTCGCTCTGAAAGTAAAATAAACAGGACGCAGGAAGGAGAGCATGGTGGGGCGTTTATCGAAATTGACGCTCGGTAGATTTCGGGTTTTTATGGTCACGTTTGGAATAGTTATAGTTTGCGACCGCGCCAGAAGATTCAGTGTAAAACTATCCCAGCTTTTTGTAACGAAAGCCTGCGAAACCTCGATCGGAGAGATTATTTGCTGAATGCCGTCAGAGAATACCTGCCTGAAGGCGAGGTTCGAAGTTATCCTTACGTCGGCCGCTGCAGTAAATCCATTAGGAAAGAAATGGACACCATCAGCATAGACCATCGTCCCGCCTTGGTCAGGGTAGTCAGGACTCGCTTTCTTTCCAAGTATTCTGTCCTCGACGGCATAAAAACCAAAGTTAAAAAACGAACGTGAATTGGCCCGCGAGCGAAAATCGAGTCCATAGCCGATGCCGCGGGATGTATAAAGATCGCCGCGGAATGTTACATCCGCAGAACGGCCTAGAGTTTGATAGTAAGCCCCCGATAATCTGAGGCCTTTGTTGCGGGAATAACCGACGGTCGGCGTCAAAAAGCCGCTTGCGCGATCTTGTTGCTTTATAGGTATCGAAGCGAATGGCAATGCGACAATAGGGACATCCTTTACACGGAATTTCGCACCTTTTAGGCGTACACGGTCGTTCGCCTTCACCCTCGCCTCGTCCGCCGTGAACGACCACTTGGGCACTGCTTCGTCACACGCAGTGAACTTGCCTTTTGTGATGACTACCTCATCCAACGAGACCCGTTCAACACGTTCCGCAATGAAATAGATCACCGTCCCATCATCGGTCTGGTTTGTGAAACCCGTTGAATCCTCAAACACCCCAAGCTTCGTGCGCAGATTCCAAACGCCGCGTGCCCCTGTGATCCGCTGATCATCTCCCTGATCGAATACCACACTGCCTTCGGCCTCCATTCGATCTTCAGCTTCGTAAAGCGTGATCTTGTCTGCCTGCAGCCGATAAATTCCATACCTGGCATCAACATTATCTAAATAAACTATGACGCGCTTCCCTTCCTCGCCTTCGGCTGTTACTGAGCCTGAATAGATCACAAGCTCGCCGTCGCCGCCTTCGGGTTCGAATGTGGGCCGCGCTGGCTTGGGCGGCCGGATAGTTTGCTCAGCAGATACCGGATCAATATTCGGAGTATCGGTTATCGGATTGGCGACCTGGCGATCGACCGGATTTGTTTGTTGTGCAATGACGCGTTGTTGGCAGAGTAGTACCGCGACAAAGACTATGAGAAAGGAAACAACGCGCATTGAACCACCAAAGCTATGGATTCGATGCTATCACGAATCCAAGTCAACATTAAAGCCTTATGCTACACTGATTTATCAGACCAGTTCGAAAACCATTTTGATGAAAAGGCGGATTCTTATAGCTGAGGATGAAGAATTGATGCGGGCGATACTTCGCCGCCTGTTCGAAGGTGAAGGTTTCGAGGTTTCAGCGGCAGACAGCGCAGAAAACGCGATAAAAGCCCTCGCCGAACAGAGCTTCGATGTTGTGATAACCGATATCAAAATGGCCGGGATGACCGGGATCGATCTATTGGATCGGATCAAAACTCTTGATGAATACGCAATGGTGATAATCATCACGGCTTTTTCGTCCGTGGAAACTGCCGTCGCTGCATTACGCAAAGGAGCATATGATTATGTAACCAAACCTTTCGTTAACGAAGAGCTCCTGCAAACGGTCAATAACGCATTAACGCAACGCCAATTATTCCTAGAAAATAGATCGCTGCGCCGCGAGCTAGACCGACATTTCAATGTTTCTGAGTTCGTCGGAGAAAGCGAAGATAAGCGGCGGCAGATAACCTTTGCATCACAACCAGGATCTTTCGTCCGTCCGCTTCATCGACTTGTTAGCCTGCGTTGCTACCTACCGACTAACCCCTACAACTCATCGATCGTCACCAACCCACCCTCTGTAAACTGAATCACCAATTCTTGCTCATCCAGCAGAGCAGTTCCAATCAAAGGTCGTCGCCCTGTAGCAAATACACGAACATCCCGTTCGGCTCCATCCCAAAAAATTGTTGCTTGATGGACGGGCAAGACGACCGAACTGTTATCCGCTAGGTTTGCGGGCAAATTGTATAAAAACGGAAGCCTTAGCAAGTTTACTGCTTCTGGCGGTAAGCAAAGGTGATCCGTAAAGCCTGTGTCGATGACAAACTCAATCGGGAAAGTTGAGCCATTCGCCAAGAGAAATGTCAACGAGACGATCGCATGTCTATCAGTTACCGTACCGGAAATCACTGCTCACCCGCTCCATTACACCGCCAAAAGAAGCCGCCACATTGTAGCCGATGCGGATACCAAAGAGTCTTGCATACAGAGACTTCGCCTGAAGGTTTTTAGCGGCTTGTAGCCCAGTTTCATCGACTTCATAGTCACCTGTCTCAATATTGATGATGACCATTTTGCCAATGTTTTTCTCTGTCTCAACCTTTTGACGAATTCCGCTCTCGTAGATTTGGTAGGCACGTTTCGCTACCTCTTCGCCGCTTAACAAGATCGCTTGCATAGGTTGGCTCCCGATCGCTACGCTGCTTCTTTAGACTTCTCCATAGTATCTTACAAACTCAACAGGGTGGGCAACACCCACCCTACTTGCTAATCATTGCGAGCTTTGTCAATAATGTGCGTCGTAGTTATGACCACAATTTCCACACACCTGATCACTCCCCTGGTAAGCTTGGCAAGAACATTTTGAACACTGCCCGTATTTGCATACTACCCAAGCGTTCTCTTGCGAACCCAGCAGTAAACGTTGAACGTCAGTGTTAATACTCAGTCTAGACAAACGCGAGGTTGAACGATGATATTGTACTTTTCCGTCTTGAGTTACTGTTGACATGGTATGCGTCTCCTACCAATAGTTGCAGTTTAGAGCTTCTGTAGTAGAAGCTACTAGTGTTCGTCTAAAATTCTCTCTTGAGGATGTTGACAGACCGAGCAGATCCACTTGTTTGATACATCTTTATTCAAAGAAAGTTTGCTAGCACCATTGATGACGGTCATCAATAGCCCAGATGTACCTATGCTTAACCTTTTAAGCCACTGAGGATAAGAATTCCACAGACCAGATCTGACATCTTCGGGGTGCTTCTTAAAATAATCATCCATCACATCTGCGAATCCCTGCCCGTCAGTCCAACTGAGTTTTACGTGTTCTGTCACTTTTTTGCAGTCACTACAAAACAGATTCTTGGATGATGTTGACATGTCAATAGCTCCTTGCACATTTGCATATTTTCAGTCGCTTCATGTGAAAACCAAATAGTTGCTTCAGAGCCAACTGAAGCAGGCTAACGGTTCGCTTCACCCGCCGCAAACACCCTCTTGAACTTAACGAAAAGACTTGAAACGGTCGGGTGCAAGCGGATTGTTAGCTGGCTGGCTACGGCGATTTCGGTTTGACTTCAAACTCCATTTTGGAGCGGTAGAAGCAAACATCAAATTCAAGAAAGAAATTCGTCTGCCCCAGAATCAAAGGCATATTTGGACGCTTCACCCATGCAAAGAGTAATTCAGTTGGTGGAAATTCTCCAATTCGGGCGATCGCTGCGAAGGGCATCGCTGGCTGATTGCTGAGATTGCCCGCTAATTGAATGATGGCTCTGCGATCGTCCCAAATTTCTCCTAACTCCAATCCAAATTCGTAAGGTAAGACATTCACCGTGGCTCCGCTATCCACTAAACCAACCGCTTGAATCCTCTGATTCTCTCGATGCAGCAATAATGGAAGTCTTGGTAGGCTATCAAACTCATTTTGGGCTGAACTGTTGGTTGAGTAGTTAAATCGCATACATTACTGCTGATCTGCATCTAATCGGTTGAAAGCATCCATTAAAGCCGCTCCTGCTCCAAAGCAGTTGTAGGGAGTGGGTAGCTCATAGGTCTTGAAGGGTTCTAAAGGCGCAATGTCTTCGGTCATCTCTAAATCCTCAGCTAAAATTCGGATCAGCTTTAGTTTTTCCAATGCAGAAAGTTTCCGTGCGGCAGGAAGCACTTCCGAGAACGACATATCACATGACCCTTTTTACTAAGATTTCACGTTCCCATTTTACTCGATCCAGCATCGCTCAGAATTTAGACCATATCGTCATATCGATGTGCCCCAAAGTTGGAAGTCATTTTAATCCTGCCAAATAAATCAACTCTTGCACAACAACTCTAAGATCGGATGCAATTTTCTCTATGTCACTTCGATGTGCAACAAAGCGGCGGCTGTGTGCTGAACGATCACCTACATCTTTAAGTTTAGGAAGGGCTTGTTTTGTGTTTCTACCCAAATTCCAAGCAGGTTCATTTAGGGTAGCGGTTATTAGATCTCTTAAGAAAAGGAAGTCCCCATTGTTCTGAATTTTGTTAGCAATTCCATGTTTCTCAAAAGCTTCTATGATAAGTGTTTCAACAAGTCGCCGTATCATTACAGCACAAGCATCATACCATCCATGCTCGTACGCACCATTAATTTGATAAGCGATCTTCTCTATATATCCTCTAGTATTTCTTACTAAAGAGTGTGCTAGAACTTGTTCGCTTTCAGGTAGTAAACCCTCTTCAGGTGGTTGGCTGCGTCGAGGAATTTCTTGTTGGATCGTTTTAGCCATGCTCAAGGCAAACTTTGCTAAATCATTCATTACTAGAATGCTGATAGAGGTGCTTAGATATGCTTTCAAAAATTTTGTCTATCTGTTCAAACGAGGCATCAGAAGAAATGTGGATCTGAAGATCGATGTGTAGAGATGGGCTACTAAAAGAGCTTGTTGGTCTTGTAAATTCTTGGCTCTGAGTGATAGGTTTATTTTCTCTTGGAGGGGAAGCACTATCGTCATTATCTACAGGTGAAGTTGTTGCAGAGATAGAAACCGTATTACTCGAAGGTGCAGACGCTTTAAGGTCTATGTAGTTTGCGCCTGCTACCTGCTTGAGCAGTTGTGCTTGTTGTGCATTTTCTCTCAAAATTTTTACAGCACTCAGCGATCGCTCTCTTGGAAGTCCTAAATGTGCCAAAACGTTTCCAGCGATGTTGTCATCAGGAAACTTCGAGTGGTTGCGAAAAGGGCCTCCCGCTGAGGTTCCGTCAAGTAAAAGGTCCGGTTCGGTTCGTAAGAGAGCAGAAATTCCTGATCATAGCCGACCGGGGTTCGTTCCGCGACATCTTGGGATACGTACTCCAGGAGGGCCCTCGACTCCGGGGAAAGTTCCATTTTGGTAAAGGGAATACCCTCCTCCCCGGACGATTCCTTGGTTTTCTCAGGTGCGAAATTCTCTGTTGTTTCGCCCCTTTGCTCGAAGAGAACGTAGCTACGGGCAGGCCCACGGCCTTGCGCGATTATCAGCCTACGATCTTCCAGTGAGCGCAGGGCCCGGCGAATCGCTCTACGTTCTGTTTCGTTGAGTTCGGCTATTCCTCTTGCTTTCGCGATCGAGCGAACGCTGACCTCCGAGACGTCGTTCAGCAATCTCAAAATAAAATCCTCGATCTCAACCTTCTTTGTCGGCACACTTCTCCTTTTGATAGATAGAATCCATTTTCGTCTGTCCTATCCGAGCCTTTCCAGAATATTATACATCGAATCCGCCTCAAGAACAACGCTATTGGGACAGAAACTGTCCCTATCGAGTAATAAAGGGACAAACTCCGTCCGTATTAGATCTGGTGGGACAATATCTGTCCCAGTACAAATTCGATCGCTGACATCAGTGTCTTAAACCATTAACCCGTGCCCGTTGTTCGCGGAACCGTTACGTTGGGCTGCGACAATATCACTTGTCGGCTCAGAGCTTCCCTCCTTAAGTCCATCCAGCTCTCTTCTTCATTGTTCTGCACGTTTTAACCCGGGATCGAGTGAACGGCTCGCTTCGCTCTCACCAATTCCATATTAAATCAACCCGTTGATACTCGAACAAGACCGAAAAACAAAGCTGCCGACACGCCACGAATCGACGGCTCTTGCAAGGTGTCGTTTCGGATCAAGATCGATAGAAGAAGGAGAAATGTATGAAAGTTTTGATTTGCGGCAGCCGTGGCATCAACGATCCGGCTGTGGTCGCTCAAGCGGTGGAGAAGAGCGGAATAAAGCCGACGCACATAGTTTCGGGCGGAGCACGCGGGGTCGATACCCTTGCACGATCTTATGCTCAATCCAGAGGCATCGAGTTCACGGAATATGTTGCGGACTGGGACAGATACGGAAAACGAGCGGGATTCATGCGGAACTGTGTAATGGTTGGTGTGGCAGATGCAGTAATCGCAGTCTGGGACGGCGAAAGCCCGGGCACAAGGCATTCGATCGATTACGCGACTTCGCAGGAGAAACAGGTCTTTGTATTAAGACCTGAATAAACAGGGCGGTTGGCATATAGCAGCCCGAAGCTTGCTCACACCGGTGACAGGCAGGGATGGTTTGGGCGTCGAATCGGCGCCCAAAGAACTTCAAACAAACGAATTTAAAGGAGAACAGAACAATGGCAGCAAATATTTCGATCATCGGAAATCTCGGAAAGGCACCGGAAACAAAGATCAGCGACAACGGAACGCTGATGGCCAGCTTTTCGATAGCCTCGAACACTTTCAGAAACACTTCGGAAGGCAAGGAGCAGAAAACGGACTGGTTCCGTGTTATCGCTTTTGGCAAGCAGGCGGAGACGCTTGCACGATACGTCAAAAAGGGTACGGGTCTGGCAGTTCAGGGGCGGCTCTCGTTTAATCCCTGGCTTGACCGCAACGGCGATCCGCAGGCCGGAGCGGATATCATCCTCCAGGAGTTTCAGTTCCTTCCGGGCGGACGACGCGATGACGCCGGAGACATCGGAGCGGTTTCTGAATATGTACCTGAGGGAGTGCAGGAGATCGCACAGCAGGCAGCGGCTTATTGATCCCTCTCATCAATGAGCCATCAACGGCCCTTCACCAACGGTCCGTCGCACTTGAGCGATGGGATGATCTCATCCTCAATGTGCGGCGGTCCGTCCTCTCAAGCCGGACATATGAGATACAAGGTCATAAGAATGCGGTTCATCACCCGCGATTATGTTCGTGCGAACCGTAACAAGCTGTTCCTCTTTGGCGACAATCTGGAGCAACGCGGATTTGGCGGGCAGGCGGCGGCGATGCGTGGTGAGCCGAACGCCATCGGGATCCCGACAAAAAGGAGTCCTAGCTATGCAGAGGCTGCGTTCTTTACCGATAACGAGTTCGAGCAAAACAAGGCCGCGATCGATCTTGCTTTCGCAAGGATTGCCAAGGCGGTCTCGAATTCGACCCGAGTAATCGTTATACCCTCGGACGGACTCGGAACCGGCCGTGCCGAGTTGGCCAAACGGGCACCCCGTACATTTGCGTATCTGCAAAGCCGGCTTACGGAGCTTTCCGATCTCTCATAACCGAGAACCTTTCCTCTGATCCCACTTGTCTCATTTGTAACTTGAGAGGGATTTTTAAGCCTGAAACGAGTGATTTTCTTAACCTGGGCACGGGAAGCGCTGCCCATAATCACGCGTTTCTCCGGTTCGAAAGGGCCGGTCAAAAAGAGAGGGATAAATGGCTGTACAACTTAATATCGAACAACTTAGAAACTTCGCACCGCAGAGTCCTATACTGGCGTTCTCGCCGATCGATACGGGTTCTCCGATGCAGGACTGGTGCGCACATCTCGGACGAAATCCGCTCCGGCGTAGAGAGCTTGAAGAGTTTGCGATACTTGGCGATGTTGTTGTCAGGATCGCGGATGAACTCGAAACGGAACCGCTTGACCGGGTAAAGATCATGTCGCTCGAATACGCGATGCGGGTGCTTGGCGACGAATGCGATGCCCGCGAGTTTGTTCGCTGCGTAAAAGCGATCGCAAGCCCCGATGCCGGACAACTCGAATTCGGACAGATAGCTGCATACTACTATGGCGAGATCCGCCGGCGCGGAACGGCGGAAGTCCTCAATGAGATGGGGCTGTTGGGTATGGAGATGACGGCAGTAACGAGTACGATCGCAGACCGTGAGATATCAGTAGAGGAGTTACGCACTGTAGAGCAGAGACTGACGGTTGCCGACCAGCGCAGGGTTCAGGAAGCCGCAAAGAACCGCCGGCCGCTACCGCCGCGAACACCGAACTTTGACGATGAAATGGCTGCTGTCCTACTCCGTGTCGGGCGGCAAAAGGCCAGCAGGGTGATCAACGATGACTTTGCCGCTTTTTATCTAGAAGACGGTGACAAATCGATCGAGGATATGGATCGCGATTTTCTTACTTTCGAGAACCTCGAGCAATATGACGAGAACGGCATCGTGGGGCTAACGATGAATGGATTCCTCCCCGCTGCGTTTAATTGACGGGTCGCAACATTCACTCGGTGTCCCCCCTGAAGCAACCGTATGATCATCGGGCCTGTGGAATCGGTCTCATAGGGGATTATGTATGCAACAGAAGCACGTCCGCTTACCGAACCGCGTTTCGCCTGGGCGATATACGCGTCAGTAACCGGTGAACCCGGCGGCGTTCCCGTATCGCTTGTCCAGTAAGCATCTAGTCCGAAGGCAAGAGGCAGCGACCAAGCGGTAATGTCGTAAAATCCGTAATCTTCTTTTGGCTGGCCTTTACCGCGCATCTGATTACGACGGAAACGAGCCATATTGTCGTCAACAAATGCTTTATCTTGCGGCGTATCCTGTTCCATTATCGTTTTGATAAAGAGTCGCTGCGGTTGGTTAAGATCAATGATGTATGAACCGGCGGGAAAGCTGCGCGATGCAGGCTTCGCATTCTTTTCCATGTAGGTTCGTGCTGTCGCTGACGTGAATGGTTGAGACGCGACGTTCACTTCAACCTTTGACCTGCGCAGTATTTCCACTAGCTCTGCTGCTTTCACGCGGTCTCTGTCCGGCGTGATGATTATTCTCTTTAGTTCCGCGCGTGCATGATCCGCAAGAGCCTTGACACGAAATGCGTAGTAATCCTTTAGACGACCTTCGCGATTCGCGGCAGTTGTTTCGAGCGTTGTCATCGATGCGACATAGTGCTTCGCGATCGAGGAACGAAGCGTCACAATGGTCCCGTCATCGCGGGTCCAGCGAAGCCCTTTGAATCCGCCTCCGTCCGTTTCATAGGTCATTGCGATCGCTCCGTTAAGAGCCGGATACATATCCCAATAGCCGGGATAGAAGGCATCAAAAACATCACGAACGTAATATTCCCAGCGGTTTGCATCAAAGGCTCGAGCATTCGCCCGACCAAAAATATCCTGCCACCGATTCGTTTCCGGCTGCGGCAAGTTCGGATTTATTGGAAGGGCAACGGGCGGAAAGAAGAATTGCGATGTTTGTCCGTGATGGTCAACGGCAACCTGAGGGTTCCACTCCAAATAAGCGGCTTGCATATTCCGCGATTCTTTTTGCGTAAGTGCAAGCGTGTCCCGATTTAGGTCAAAGCGATAACGATTATATCTTCCAAAAATGCTCCAAGGCTCCCGGTGCTCGTAAGACATCCGGTGGGGATCGCCCATTGCTACGGAGTTATACCAGGTGACGAATCGCTCGTGACCGTCAGGGTTTTCACCTGTGAGGATAAGCGTGACCGTATTTTTTAAGATCTCTTGTGTGGCCGGTTCATCGGATGCCGCAAGCTGGTACATTACCTGCATAAAGGCCTCGAACGAGGAGGATTCGTTTCCGTGGATGGTGTAAGCCATCCACGCTATGGCGGGTGTCGAGGCCGCGATCGAATTTGCTTCCGATTGCGGCGTTCGCGGATCAGACAAACGGGCGATATTTGCGCGTATCTGATCTATTCGCGAGATATTCTCAGGCGACGAGATCGCGACGAGATACTGCATACGGTTCTCGTTGGTAGTGCCGATCTCGTAGATCTTTACCCGATCAGGCGCAGAACGCTGGATGGCGTTCATGACCTGTTCCATCTGCGCATAGGTTGTGTGCTGTTCGCCGACATCGTAACGGAGAATGCTCTGCGGCCTTGGAACGTTCTCGCGATACGGCCCGCGAGTGTAAAAGTCAAACTTTGGCTCGGGTTCTTGGGCATAGGAGAATATTCCAAAGAATATTAGTGCGATTATTGTAAAGAGAATGTGCTCTGCTTTCATTATTGAGTTCCAGTCTGTGGAATTGATGAAAAACTTTCTCTAAATCTTAATCTTACAAGGCTTAAACGTAAAATCACTCCTAATGTTTTGGATTTTGGCGTCTGATTACATAATCCTTAAGGTAAGAATATTGCGTGCTAAGGAACAGAAAGCTGGTTAAGATTATCCTTGACCCGCTCCTTTGTGTTGGGTTGATTGACGTTTACTTGCCCTCTTCCTTTAAGTCGTTGACCGTAACCCCTTCAGCACTGAGTTCAGCGACTATCTGGCGATAGTTCCGGTCACCTAATTTAACTACCGCAAAGTCATTTTCTGTTTGTATTACCATCCAATGTTTTTCTTCTTTACGAAGAGGAACGGTATCGCACAATGAATCCAACCAATAAGGCAGTCGCGATAGCGCCGCCGCCAGAAAACATCGGTTTCTTGGCATATGAATAGTCAACGTTCTTTATTTCGCTATAGGCAAATTCCTTCGATGATCCCTTGTAATTTTGTTTGTCTGGCTCCAACCTGACCGTTGAATCCCCAAAAGTGATCTCAGCGTCTGTCTCCACGGATTTTTTACCTTCAGTTACGACAAGTTCAACGGCATAGACCGACGAAGCTGCGCTAACGCAACCGGCGTTGATGTAATGATCAATCCTGTTATAAGCAGACAAGCGATAATTTTCATAATGTTCGTGTCCTTTTGAGATATTGATTCGATATCGTTGGATCAGGTCTGGATACCCAAGCCCAAAGTCTTCTATTAAAGTTTCCTCCAAGACCGCTTTACGACTTCGAGCTTTCGTGAGGCGCATTAAATCATTAAATCTAAGCCAAATTTAGTGATAATGGCTTTTCTAAAACATACCCACCTGATTTGAATACAAAGCAAATATTCACTCTGATCCGATGTGTAGAGTTTCTCCGCGGATCAATGCTTGCATCTAGCCACATATCATAATCACCGTCATTCATTGAGAAGCGATCAAGTGACCTCAAAATGTGTTTAGCAAGATCATCCGCGAGCGAGGCTAGGGAAGTTGTCTCGCCGGCGGGGAGCACGGCTTCAAATCGGCGGTCGAATATGCGACAAAAGTATCGATGAGCGATCCACGAGCCTGAACATCACCAACTATGTTATTCCTGATACCGGGTCAAATTGAGCGAGGGTGTTAGAGTGCTTGAAAGTGTAATAATGGTACGGACGGCGCAGGTTCTCATCTGTTAATCGCAAGTATCTCATCGAACGCCGAACGATTGCCGATCCTACGCCGCGTCAATTCATCGAGCATTTCATCAGTCGAGTAAAACTTCATTCGTTTCGCAATAAGCGTCAGGATCTTTTGATTAGCATAAGGGAGTCTCGTTGTCCGTCCGACCGTAAGGCGAAGGGCGTGATCCAATGATGACAGAAACTTATAACCGGCTTTTAACTCCGTGAATTGATGTTCAGAGATCGATCCGCCAGCGGCTAACCGTTTGATTTCAACGTTTTCTTCCTCGTCTTTGCCGAGAGGCGTGGTTTCGCTGGGTAAGTTGGGAATCGTCAGCATCAGCGCTTCCAACTGCGCCTTCAACTCCTTCTCCTGCGGCTCTAGTTCGCTCAACTGCGCCTTCACCTGGTTGCCCTCGTCCCGTAATGCCTGAATTTCCGGGTCATCTTTTCCGCCCGATTTGATTTTTTGACCCACCAACTTGCCGATCTCGTTGCTGCGGGCTTGGAGCTGGGAGCGATTCACCTCTAGCTGCCGCTGCTGTTGATCGAGTTGCAGAATTTGCTGAATCGGTTCGCTATAGTCGCTGCGGCGGTTCAAACGGGCAAGGAACTGGTCTGGATTTTCCCGGAGTTGTTTAAGGTCAATCACGGTAGTTTTCTCTGACTGAATTTGCTGAATCGTACTGAATCTAATTTACTGATTTACTTGGCTAGAGTTCCGAGTTACCAATCGGACTGCCAATACATCAGGATAACCTTTCTTGTGAAATTTGCTGAGCAGGTAGGCGTTCGTTCCTATAGCTCAGGATTGCTATAAACTTGCTTTTCTGGAAGCCACTTAAGTAAGGTTAGCTAGGTAAAGCCAAGGATAAAACAAACCAAAACTCAGCACTTTTTAAGAGCATGAGCTAGTGAGACCACAGACTGGTAGGCTACATCTTTATGAACAGAGTTTGGGGATTATGTGTTTTCAATAAAATTCAGTCATGAAAACATTAAGGCTTGTTCATCAAAAGTCGAGTTTTAGCTTGAGTCTGTTGAAATACTACAGAGTTTTCTACTAATTTCTATCTGTCAATAAAATTCGTGTTTTCTCAAGGATTAACAACAAAAAATCCGTGATTTTTCTCGCTTGTTTCTGTTTGACTCCACACCATAATGCGAATTGTCAGACGACTTGAACATGAGGGGAAAACATGAGATATGCTCGCAATACTCTCTTTTCTGCCACGCTAGCTACGATTGCTACGATTACGTTTGCCGGCTCTGCTGAAGCAATTTCTTTTAAGATTACTAAGGGCATTGCCAATCCATTTACGGGTGCAACGAATGAGGGTGCTTATTCGGATTTTGCTGGTATGAAAGGTACAACCACGATTGATTTTAATTCGGGCTTTGGCAATCAGGGTGATAAGTCGGTTGTAGCAGCAAAAGATAAAAAGGGAAATGCCTTAGTCACCTATCACTTTGAAAAGGGACTGGGAACCAGCAGTGGTCAAACCGGCGTTTATGCTGACAAATGGGCACCTGCTGGATGGGAAGCAACGACCACTCCCAAGTCAAATGATTCCGTGAATTACATCAAGGATGAAGCCGGCAAGGTGATTGGTGAGTCGGTCTACAACGGCTCCAAGTATCTGGCTGTGTTCAGCGGCAATATGATGCGCATCACCTTTGCCAAAACCATGAACTACTTCGGCATTAACTGGGGTGCGATCAGCAGTGGTAATACCTTCTCCTTTTTCCGCAACGGTCAGGAAGTTAAAACCTTCACCACGGCGGATGTCGATCCAGTTGCGCCGATTCGGGCGAGCTGGCAGAACGGGGGTGAAGGCAGTGGTTATCTCCACTTTTACTCCAATAGCAAGGATGACATTTTTGATGAGATTCGCATTACTCAAGCCGGTGGCGGCGGTTTTGAGACCGACAACCACTCGTTCCGCGCCGGTAGAGATGGCTTCGACTTTGACAATCCTGAGGACGTTCCCGAACCCGCAATGACGCTGGGGCTAGTGGCAGTCGGCAGTGCATTTCTACTGAAACAGAGCCGCAAAAAGGAACTGGCTTAGCTTCTGATTCTTCTCAATCAATTTCAAATCAGGATTCAGAGGGTGGGCACTGCCCATCCTTTTTCGTTGTTTGGTTTTGCTATTCGATTGATTAGGATGGGAGCAGACCAACTTTTGGCAATCGTTGCCAGCTTCAATTCGTTATTCCAAATGTCGGACAAGACTTTTCTTGATGCCTCCCTCTACCAGTACTTACTCTCGGTTTCGCTGCGGGAGCCAGAGGTTTTACAACAACTGCGGCAAGAGACGGCTAACCATCCGATGAGCCAGATGCAGATTGCTCCTGAACAGGGACAATTCATGATGATGCTGGTCCAGTTAATGGGCGCTAAGAAGGCTCTAGAGGTCGGTGTCTTCACCGGCTACAGTTCGCTAGCGGTGGCCCTGGCTTTACCTGCTGACGGCAAACTGATCGCCTGTGACGTGAGTGAGGATTATACTGCCGTCGCTCAGCGCTATTGGCAGCGAGCCGGTGTTGCCGACAAAATCGATCTGCGGATTGCGCCAGCTCTCGAAACGCTCGATTCGTTGTTAGCTGATGGACAGGCCAACAGTTTTGACTTTGCCTTCATCGACGCTGACAAAAGCAACTATCCAGGCTACTACGAGCGCGCCCTCCAGCTCGTGCGTCCGGGCGGTTTGATTGTCATTGACAATGTGCTGTGGTCTGGACGGGTGGCTGATCCGGAAGTTCAAGATAACCGCACTCAAGCGATCCGCGCTTTTAACCGAGCGCTACATCAAGATGAGCGCATTTTTCCGTGCATGATCGCGATTGCCGACGGCCTGACGCTAGCTCTGAAAAGGTCGGCTTGAATTGCTGAAATTCCGCTAATCCTGGTTAAATTCCACTGCCCAACTCCTCGCTATTCAGATTAGATTTTGGCGGCACTACTAGCACCTTATCAACCCGGTTGCCGTCCATATCCATCACTTCAAATCGAAATCCTTCCCACTCGAAATGGTCCGACGATTTGGGGATTTGTCCCAGTTGGGTAATCACAAACCCGCCCAGCGTCTGGTAATTGCCACGATCCTCACCGGGTAGCTCATCCAGATCCAGCAGGTCTTTGATTTCCTCAACCGAGAGCATACCATCCAGCAGCCAAGAGCCGTCCTCTCGTCGGATAATCTGTTCTTCAGGCGGGTTATCGGCAAAGGGTACATCGCCAATGATCACCTCCATCACATCATTCAGCGTTACCATGCCTTGAATCACACCGTACTCGTCCACGATCATGGCGATATGGGTCCCCGACTGCTTAAATCGTTCCAGCACCTTCAGCGCCGGGGTGCTCTCTGGTAAAAACAACGGCTGTCGTAGCAAAGTTGCCAAATCAATTGGTTCACCGGAAAGGCTACGGGTCAGGACATCAGTGACATGTACCACGCCAAGCACATTATCTAGAGTTTCTTGACAGACGGGGAATCGACTATGGCGGCTCCCAGGAAGATGTTGTCTCGGAACAGTAAGAGCCGCTTCAGGAGTTTGCTCAGCGATCGCTGCAGTTTGCGCTGGGGAACCAAGCCCAACAGGGACTCTATCACTAACAGCAGTTGCAGATAAACCTCACCTACTTTGATCATCTGCGCCTCTTGATGCAGGTGCAGCTTGGCAAATAGCCGCCGAAACTTGAGGGGAATGGAGGCATAGACTTGGCGATAGCCAGCCGCCTGCAATTGCTTCAGTAATTCAGCATAGGTATACTCCTTCAAATGCATGCCCCTGGAGACGTTGTAGTTGAAAACGGAGGAAACATCGTGGGGTCCTGTGTAACAGTGGGGCGTCGTGAAAATATAGCGGCCTTGCGGTTTGAGAATCTTGTAACAGCCTTTGAAATGGGCGTTCAGGTCATCTGGGTGGAGATGCTCAATCACCTGACTGGAGATCACCACATCGTAACGGCCACCCGGTTCAAATCGTTCTAAATGAACGCCATCGGACTGGCCCCATTGAATATTGGCAGCTGGATTGTTCAGATGCTTTTGCCCCCGTTCCCTGGTAATTTCGGTCCCTTTACAGTCAAAACCACAGCTGGCCAAATACTGAATCAACTGTCCCTGCCCTGACCCGATCTCATAAACAGTTTGAGGTGGTGCACCAATCGTTTTAGCCCAGGTTGCGTAGTCTTCTGTGGCATCGTCTTGACCTTGGCGAGCCCGATTCAGCCACTCCAGCTCTTGGTAGAGCCGCGTATAGGAGTTTTCAAACACCTGCCAGCGGTTTTCTAGCGTTGAGTTGAGCAGTTCTTTGGTCAACTGTTTTTCTAATTCCCAGTGGGCCAGCACCATCTGTTCGCTAATATCAAAATTGTCTGTAATGCCGTAATTCTGCTTGTACCGTTCGACTAATTGTTTTCCTCTTGGCTCCATGGCAATCTCCGTTGCAAAAGTCATCTCATTTACGATTTCTGGTATTTTGTCAACAGTTTGGCTAACACTATGTTGGGTCCTCCCAGTAAATGGATGCCCATACCAATGACCAACAAACTATAGAGACCGGTGGCCATTGCCGCCTTCAATAAAACATCTTGTTCTAACTGCTGTAGTCCCACAAATACGAGCAACATAAATCCTCCTATGAACAGGGGACGCCGTATCACTGCCCATAAATTGACCTGGAATAGACGAACATGAACCGAATAGGCAAATTGACTCAGGCTGATCGAAGCGGTGATTGCGGGTGTTAATGCTGCGCCAATCAGTTGATAGCGGGAAATGAGAACAATGCTGATTATGCCACCAATCAAGGCATTAACAATGACTTCGCGCAGGTTGATTCGCTCCAGACCACCGGCCACCAACGCCTGACTCAAGGGCGAACACAGTGCAATCACAATCAATGAGATAGCCATTAAGCTCAGAGGAATGCTGGTATCGGCAAATTCACGATTTTGATAGATCAGAGCCAACAGCTCTTTACCGATGAAGAATAAGCCAATCACGTAGGGCACGGCAAGACACAGGGACACTTCCAGCAGCTGCTCAACCGGACGCCGCAGGCCGCTTCCACCTGAACTTGCCGCCTTGGAAAGTCTCGGAAAAACGGCATTGAGGACTCCTTGATTGACAATGTCAAATGGCATCATAAATTGCAAAATACCGCCAAATAACCCCACAAGTGCTTCGCTACCAAATACTGACAAGATCAAAAGCTGCCGCCGAGAGTTGAGCACATCAATCGCAAATAGCGCCAAAAATGTTCGGACTGAGCCTGTTGTCTGACGTATAAACTGCCAGTTGACTCGCCAATTCGGCTGCACCAGCCTCAACACTAAGACCCACTCGATTAATAGAATTAGAGTCTCTGAGAGCACAAAGATCAGAGCAATTTGGTTGATTTGCAACCCCAACTCCATCGCCCAAATAATGCTTCCGACTCGCAGGATGTAAATGGGAACAGTGCTGATAGCGATCAGATGCATCTTCTCCTGAGCCTGCATAATTGCCTCAGGAATGTTGGAGAGCGAGAAGGGAATAATCGCTAGACCAATAATATAACAAACTGTCGATGTTTCATTACTATAGGGAAACAAAAAAACGGTTATGCATAATAGAATATAACCAATTAAACTGGCGACCAGCTGTAAAAGGGTGCCACTAACCAGGCAAATAGGGGCATCAGAGGGATTGCGCGAAAGTTCACGAATAAACAGTGTTCTGAACCCTTGAGCGATAATGCTCATGAAAATGAAATAGTAAGTGAATCCAATCAGGTATTGTCCTAACGCTTGTGAACCAAGCGAGCGAGCAATTGCTGCCGTAATCACGAAGCTAGTTACGCCTTGAGTGAGGCGTCCGAGGATTACAGAAAAAGAGTTTCCAATGAGTTGGCGTTGCCCTGGCATATAATGCTGAGCCTGGATAGGTTGATAGGTAGGAAGAGTGGGTGCAAAACGAGATGGCTGTACAGCCAGTTGCAGAGGTATTAGCTCTGATGGTCATGCTTGCATTTTCTGGCGACGTGGCAACATTTCAAATGCCGTCTCATTTCTGAAGACAAAATATTGGATTCTTCGTTCTAGGATGGCAGGCAGTTGATTTAGCAGGTGTGCAAAGCCAGTAGGATTTCTGAGTAGAGCAGCCAAGGCTGCTAGCAGACGACCTTGCTTGAGGGGTTGCACGATGCGATAATAAGCTCGAATACGCTCAAAATTTGCCAACTGTTGGGCTAAAGCGTCTACCAGTTCTGGGAATTGCTGGGTTACTGCTTGCTGCATAAAGTCGGCGGTTTTGCGGCAGCACTCCTCTAACCAAGGAAGCCGATCACTCCTCACGGAAGACCCTAGACGAGAGCGATAGAAATAGTATGGCTCCGGCACCAAAATAAAGTTTGCACCATGCACAAAGCATTCCATATCGATCCAAAAATCATAGGCAGAAGTCATAGTTTCGTCGTACTGGATGCTGTGCTGCAAGAGAAATTCTCGTCTAAATAGGGGCTTAGTTAACCCAAGATGCAGCCCTCGCTGGCCGTAGACATCCGTTTTGACGAAGAAGACAGGATCAATTCGACAGACGTGAGGGATTGTTTCACCGCTTTCGCTCAGCAGCGTACTCCAAGGAGTAGGTTCCCCATCACGAATCAGAAATAGGTCATCTACAATCACATCAGCACTTTGGGCATTAGCAACCTGGACTAACCGCTCTAATCGCTCTGGCGCATACCAATCGTCTGAATCTAAAACAGCAACCCCGACTCTTCTGCCAACACCCCATGCTCTGGGAAATGCCGCCGAATTACTGCCAAAACCGCCGCTTCTGCCGCCTGGTCGGCCTCTGTCAGCAAATCTCCGGGCCGCCCCTTCTCAACCGCCTCGACCTTACCAGCATAAGCCTGCAACACTCCGCCCCCGGCCAGAGCCGCTTCGGTGGCAATATCTAGAAAACGCTGAAGTTCGTGAGCAGCAGGAAGCATGAAAATTTTCTACAGATTTACTCCTCATCCAACGGCAAGCCCTGCCGCACCTTGCCTTTGCCGAAGTGGCGGCCAAACTGGAGTTCGTACACTTCGTCTTCGTCCTGAGTTTCCACTGCCAGATCGGAGCAGGCATAGCTGACGCATAGAAGTGCGTAGCCAGCATCGCGCAGTTTGGGCGATAGCCCCATTGCTTCGGGCTGGTCAATTTTACCCGACAGCACGCGCACCGCGCAGGTTGTACAAGCCCCATTCCGACAGGCAAACGGCAGCTCTACCCCCTGACTTTCGGCACTGTGCAGAACATAGCGGTCGTCGGGAACCTGGATGACATGGTGCGTCGCTTTTTGGCGATTGTGAATTTGAACCGTATAAACCTGCGTCATTGCGTTTTATCGAGCTACTTCTAACTCAAACTTTTAGTTACTCAAATTACTTAAACAGCCCAAAGCCTATAATAGAACCTTGAGGAGCCTGATTTGAGCCGCTCAGTGGAAAAACTCAATAATTTTAGCTAGATGAAATTGCTGTCGTTGCTATCTTGAGTGATATAATTGGCAAGATGCATTCGTACTTTTGCGTTACTTAGGGCGGCGGCATAGCCAAGTGGTAAGGCAGAGGTCTGCAAAACCTCCATTCCCCAGTTCGAATCTGGGTGCCGCCTTTTTCTGTACGTTTGCATGATAAACGTGTCGCTATTTGCGCGATCATGTCGCTGAGGTCATATTTTAGATCTTTTTGCACGTTAATATCGCAAAATTATCGCAGTGCATTTCAGTGCATTTCTTTCTGTAGAACCTGAACGAAGCCCTTAAAGGTTTATCCTGTAAGGCTTTCAAAAGTGAATCTTGATCAAACTGAATAGCTATCTGCTTTACAAAGCAAAATCCGCTCAAGCGGTAGACCTAAGCGCTGGGTAGCTATAAATTTAGCTTGAGTATTGTTATTTTTGGCTTTTGCAGAGGTTTGCAGACCCCTGCCTCTTTCATTCTTCTCGATAAGTCAATTGTAGCGAGATTATTTTGCTTTACGCCTATTGGGCTTTGCAATAGTGTTTATCAGAGGTTGAGATAGGAGACATATGTGCTCTTCATTCCATCTCATGCCGATTAGGTACTGCTGTCAGAAGCAACCTATGAAGAACTGTTATCTCGACTGGTTCTTTCATTCCATCCCAAGCCAAACTCAGCATTGCAACTCCTTAGAGGACAACAGTTCTAGTTTAGGCTTCTTCTGCTTCAACAGCATGGAGTTTGGGGTGCCGGAGTTGGAAGTGCCGGAGATGGAGCAGTTTGCTCAGAAGGTGCCGGGGTTGGAGGAGAAATGGAAGCGACGGGTAAAGGATAGCCGTGAGTTTGGGGTGTTTGATTTTATCTTCACCAACCCGCCCTTTGGAGCGAAGATTCCGATTAGCAACCTACGATCTGGGGCACTGTTGTGAGGAAGCAGCCATGATGGAGCCAGCACTCTTTGATATGGTGGAATTGCTGAAGGATCTGCCAGAGTAGGGATTGCGGGCAGGTAGCCGGGGGGCGATCGTGGAGTGCTACCCGGAGCAATCCTATGAGGTGGAGTTCACTGACCCGGAGGGGGAAATCCTGGCAATGGTAGCGCTGGCTCCGTCCCAATTTATCGTGGTGTGGAAGGCAGAAACGAAGACTTGGGTTTCTGTGGCAGAACAGATTGAGGCGATGGTGGCTCGTTTGACGGATGACACTCGTCAGGAAGTATTAGATTTTGCCCATTTCTTGTACGAGCGATGCTTGTCACCCCGCTAGCAGTTTGAGGTGTCGCGCATTGCCAATGATTTGCCCTTTGAAGAGGAGTAGCCTTAGCCGAGAGAATTGACGAATGCCTTGTGTTCTGGGCTAGCAATTCCGGCTTGAAGGATGCGCAGCACTTCGGCGAGATCGCCAGCAACAAAGGCTTCACTCGCCAGCCATAAACCGGGAAATTGCCGGCTGCAAAGAATGCCGGACGCATTGGCAGTAAGCGATCGATATTCTCCAGCTTCCAGGTAAAACCAATCAATCTGCTGACTGTAGGTGCGCCAGACGATATATTCCTGAATTCCATTGCGGCGATAGACTCGCAGCTTGTCATGCAGATCATAGGAGGCACTGCTGGCAGCCACTTCAACAATCAACTCAGGGGAGCCTTCGATGTAGTCATCTTCACTAATCCACGATCGCCCACCCTCTTTTAGCCGCAACACTGCATCCGGTTGGGGTTCGTTATCGGCATCCAGGCGGACAGTGGGATTATCGTAGAGTTCGATGCCCGGAGTGACCGCTTTGTAAGTCCACAGCCAGCCCATCACGTCGCCGTGCGGTTTTCCATGAGCCTGGGCACGTAACGGGGATGCCACGTAAACCACTCCTTCGATTAATTCAGCTTTCTTAAGGTCGGGCATCGCGTGATAACGCCGCTCAAATTCGGCACGGCTCAAGCGATCGCCGCTCTCTAGAGGAGGAATTTTGATCAGTCGTTCCGTCGTCATGCTGGAAGGGTTAGGCTATCCGGGCGGTCTATGGTTATTTTAACAGGGAGATTTTAACTGCCTTGCTCTCGGCAGAATTGGCGCACTGCCCGCACAACGGTTAAATCAGTCCCGGTTTTACGAAGCTGGAGCCATTGGTTGAGTTGATCAGTCTGGACGATCGCAAAGGCTCGACTGGTTAGCGCATCGACGTATACCCCGCCTTCGAGCCGTTTGATTTTAATGGTGTCTCCCTGGTAGAGCCAGACTTCGGGAACGCCCATTGCTTGATAAATGCTGAGTTTGCTGTCCGATCGATTGGCGATATCGACTTCGAGTGCCAGGTCGGGCGGTAGGTCGCTGGGAATGGTTTCACCCAAGCCCTGCCCTGCCTGAGCATTCTGAATGTAGAAGCAGCTATCGGGTTCTACGCCCTTGCTGAGACTGGGACGATTCATCGTCATAGAACCCAGGTCATTGAAGTCAAAGCCCAACTCTTCGGTGAGGGTCAGGGCGATCGCTGCCAGCACCCGGTTGACGGAGAATCAAAGCATAGGCCAATGGTTTAAACCAGGGTTCTACCACCGATTCCAGCGATTGGAGGGGTTGAGAGTCGTGGTTATCGACCAGCGTTACGGCCAGAGCGGGCTGCTGTTGTACCAGCGTATTGTCGAAGATCTGACGCATATCGTAGTCATTGCCTGATTGACTGGCAACGTGAAAATTGTAGTGGAGTGGGGCGTCAAATAGCGTCACCCTACCTTTGGTGGTTTCGATGAAGCTGTGCAGGGCTTCCACATCGTAGGACCAGTACTCGCCTACGGCAAACAGATCGCGCTTAGCATAGTCACTGACGTGATCCAGCCATTCCCGGAAAAAATCAGCCGCTACATGCTTGACCGCATCGAATCGGAACCCATCCACGCCGGTTGTATCAACATACCATTCACCCCAGTATTTCAGCTCGGCGCAAACTTCAGGGTGATCCATGTCCAGATCGCAACCCATTAGATAATCAAAGTTACCTTTTTCCAGGTCAACATTATTATCAAAATCCTTCCCTTTTAATAAGTAAATGGCGTCCTCCGACTCGTTATAGACGTTGTAATCAATAGCATCAAAATGCCACCAGTGCCATTCCATTGTCGAGTATTTGCCTTGACGCCCTGGAAAAGTAAAATGGGTCCAGGCTTTGATCTTTTGGTACTCTCCAATCGTTTCGTTGCGGTTCTCTGGATGGAATGGTGTGGCCTCAGCTTCTTCCTGCGCATCTGCTCCTAATTTGTGATTAAAAACCACATCGGCATAGACGCGGATCCCAGCCTTTTGAGCGGCTTTAATAGCTCGCAAATACTCTTCTTTAGTGCCGTATTTGGTGCGCACTGAGCCTTTCTGGTCAAATTCGCCCAGGTCAAACAGGTCATAGACACCATAGCCTACATCACTGCCGCCGCCGGTGCCTTTGTAGGCTGGCGGTAGCCACACTGACGTAACCCCAACTTTTGCTAATTCTTCCGCAGATTCAGCGAGCTGATTCCACAAGCTACCATCGTCAGGACAGTACCAGTGAAAGTACTGCATCATCACGCCATTCGTTTCGGACATATTCGCTTACTCCAGAGTAAAGTAGAAGTTGTTACTTGCGATTGTGATAATACGGGAAATAAGTCGTCAGGAGCATCTATCCTGCTACAGAGCCAATCTCCTTCTAAAGACAGAGGACAAATGGCTAGGCTCTATCGATTTGCTGCTGAAAACCTGATCGGGCTGCTTTTCGAGGCAAGACAATTTCACTACAGCTTTAATTTAAATCGTTCTATAGCTTGGTGTAGCTAGACATACCTTGACTGTATAATGCACAACATTAAAAGTTTGATGATTAAGTGAAAGGAGGAATTGCTAGATGGCTTCTTCTGCATGCCCACACTGATCAACAGGATCAATCCCATCTAACTCAAGCTCTCCTAGTTTAGGTGCTCCAGATTCAGATTCAGTCGAGACATCTGGCGTGAGTTCTCGCGCTAAGTTTTCTTGTAGGGCGTTCAGAACGGCAATCGGATCGGCCGCTTCCTGCATTACTTCAGCTTCTGGATCATAGCGGTCGGCAACATCAGGGAGATCGGCCCGCAGTTCTTCTAGAAGCGAGATAATTTTGGCAATCTTTTGTTCCGAAAGCAGGTTCATCTGCAGCATCAGTTGGGTACGCTGTTCAGCAAAGTTTTCCTGCCGAGTTTGCCGCACCAGCACCCCGGTTGAAATCAGCAAGGCCGCTGCGTCTAGTCCGTGCCCTGCCCAGGTAAAAGGTGGTAAGTCCAGTGGGAGTGCCTGCTCAAAAATCGTGTCTAGTACCCAGATAGCCAGAACCAACAATAGACTATACAAAAAGATCGGTTTTCCAAAGAAGGTAGCAATATTCTCTAAAATTCGCTCATGCGTCGGAATCTCTCTCGCTTCTTGAGTATGCAGCGCAATAATAGCTTCAATATTTTTAGTGACTGGATCAGGGAGAGGAGCCGTTAGAATCCGCTTACGATCTGATTTTGCCTGTGGCTCGGTATCGTTTAGTGCAATATGATCTGGCTTGGTTTTATTGGTCTGTTTGTTATTCATATTGAAAAGTTTTATGATATTACTAACTGTACGCTAACTGTAATCGCCAACCTACTTATAATTTAGTATCTACTATTCAACTCTCTAACTACTTCAATTCCGCTCTAAACTATACCAGCGAGAATTGCAATAAATCATGACTCTGGCGATAGAAATTGAGATCCTAGCTTGACTCAAATTGGTGCAAGATCTGGACCTTCAAGATCTGGGTCAAAGTACTCTTGATTTCCCTTTCAGGGCATACTTGATTTCAATTGGGTCAAACAAGCTGATGGCTGAATTAAGTGACAAATGGTTCCTTCCGATCTTCCACTCCAGTTACAAGCAGAAAGCTATTTATCGCAACAGCAGTACGCCCAGGCTGCGGCCTGCTATGAGCAGCTAATCGAACTGCATCCAGCTCAACCGTCTCTGTACTGGCAGTTGGGGCTAGCCTATCTGCTCGATGGACAAGAGGCTGAAGCCCAGCTAACCTGGTCGCTGGTGATGGCCGAGGCAGAAACTCCAGAGCAGCAGGCAGCATGGATCTGCGAACTAGTCGAACTACTTCAGCAAGCAGCCCACCAGCAGGAAAAAATTGACCGTCCTACCGTTGCTTGGGCACTACGGCAACACATTCGCGAGTTGGCTCCCCACCAGGCCGACAATTCACTACACTTGCTGCGGCAACTGTTGCAGGCCGGACAATTTACCCCTGAACGCATTGCTGATCTGGAACTGGTTGCTCAACTTCAGGTATCTCAGGTTGATTTTGATTTGCTGTTGGCTGTGCTTCAGCCAATCCTTGGCCAGTTTCCAGACCATCCGCAGGTGTGGGAATTGGTCGTTAGCAGTTTAGCGCAGGCCCACACCGCAGCTCAAATCCGGGATTTAGGCGATCTGCTACTGACCACCTCCCATCAGTTATTTACCTTGTTTGCGGATCCGGTTCTGTCTCGTCGTTATGCCGAGCTTTGTCTGCAATTAGATCCGCATCGGCCCAATCCTTTATGGCGGCTGGCTACCATTGCTCAGTTTGCAGCAGCATACGAACAGGGCATCGAGTTTGCCCAACAGGCGTATAGGGTTTCGACCACACTGCGAGACAAGCTGATCAGCCAAGCCTTGTTGCTGCGGGGGCTACTGTTTGCCGGAGCTGCATGGGCAGAGACAAAAGCAGCGCTCGAAGCATCTGCTAATAAATCTGGATGCTTGCGCTCTAAACTCTTTAGCGAATGCATTGCCTTTACAATAGGGCAGCCATTCCGCAAATTAAATAGCAATCAGTCCAGTTGATAACCCGTAGATAGCAGACAGAGCAGCGATGGCAATGATGGTGAAAAAGAACCATTCCCAAGACTTAAACACATTCAGATTCTGTTCTCGACGCGCCATAAAGAACAAAATCGTGCCGGGAGCTAGAATCAGACCCGACAGCAGCAGATTATCGAGGCCACCCGCATATAGCATCAAAACAGCATAGGCCGTGGCGATTGCTGCAATTACTAACTCACGGGTACGGTTACGCGAATTTCGCTCATAGGTTTCGCCGCTCCAGGCTAGTTTTAACCCAAACGCCGCTACCAGTAAATAGGGAATTAGCGTCATAGCACTCGTTAACTCTAATGCCAATTCAAATGCCTGTTGCGCAAACAGCGTCACAATCAAAAAGCTCTGAACCACAATATTGGTCAGCCAGAGTGACCGCGATGGCACTTTTTGGACATTCTCATGATTCAAGAAATTGGGCATTAGGCGAGCTTTGGCTGCCATGAACGGCACCTCCGCAGCAAACAGCGACCAGGCCAGATAAGCACCCAATACTGAAATCAGCAACCCAATACTGATGAATATGTTACCCCAACGGCCCACAACCGTTTCCAGCGCACCTGCCATCGAGGGATTACGCAGGGCAGCAATGTCGGCTCTGGGGAGAATGGCGTAGGGCAATACGGTTACCAGAACCAGTAAACAGAGCACGCCCACAAATCCCAATATCGTCGCCACACCCACATCGGATCGCTTTTCGGCATAGCGGGAATAGACACTCGCGCCTTCAATCCCGATAAACACAAATACGGTGACTAGCATCGTACTGCGTACTTGGCTGAACAGCGACTCCTCATAGCCCTGACCGGCTGACCAGTTGGCCGCAAATAACTCTGGATTAAAGTTGAACAGCAGAATCAGAATAAAGATAACGATGGGAACGATTTTGGCAATGGTAACAATTGTATTCAACCCGGTGGCCTGCTTAATTCCCCGCAGGATCATGAAATGAAAGGCCCACAGAATAATCGAAGCAACAATCACAGCTTGAATCGTGTTACCATCTCCAAACACCGGAAAGAATTCGCCCAGCGTTGATTTGATCAGCACAAAGTAAGAGACGTTCCCGACACAGGTGCTCGTCCAGAAAGCCAGTGCCGCCAGGAATCCTAAATAATTGCCAAATCCGGCCTTGGCATAGGCGAAAACGCCTGAATCCAGATCGGGCTTACGTTCTGCCAGAAATTGAAACACAAAGGCCAGCATCAGCATGCCAACCCCAGCAATCACCCAGGCAATCAACGCACCCATAATTCCCGTCGCTCGACCAAATGCGGCAGGCAAGGTAAAGATCCCGGCACCCACCATCGAGCCGACAACGAGAGCAATCAACGAATTTAGGGGCAGGGTTTGTTTCCCTTGAGTCGGGCTAAACTCCTGGTCCAATGTTGTACCGTAATCAGATGTCATGCTACCTCCAATGATGTTGTGCAACGATGGCACCAACTAGCTCGCATGTGAACGATCTAGCTGTGCTTCTACACCTCTGCACCGAAGTCTTCTCGCAGCTTGGCTTCCTGCTCGGCAGATAAATTGGATTGAATTAATTCCCCTTTTTCCTCAGCGGTAAAGGCTGCTTCCACTTTATCGAGCGTCACCTGACCGGTTAGCAAGAACAGAGCCGAGGTTCCTTCGGTAACTTTACTTTGAACCTGTTTAATAAAATCATCGTTGATGCCATAGTCGGTAAACTTGCCGGTGATCGCCCCCGCTGTGGCCCCGACCACTAGTCCCAACAGCGGCACAAAAAACAGCAGCCCAAACAGCATGCCCCAAAAGGCACCACCCAGGGCACCTGCCCCTACCGTATTCATGGCCTGATAGGTTTTGGGACGACCGCGTCCCTGCGGCCATGAAACAATCGCAGCATCCAGCACCTGAATCAACTGCTGCTTTTGCAGACTTTCCAGTTTGGACAGTGCCTTATCCGCACCATCAACGGTGTTGAATTTCCAGACTGTTAAGGTTGACATGCTTTTCTCCTAATCGATTAATAAGGGTGTAATCCTTCCAAGCCAGACTCCAGATCATAAGCAAAAGAATTGCTAGAATCGCTATGAGTTCTTATTATTCCAACCCAGCAAACCAGAGATCTGAGTTGATACAATCGAAGGATTGAATGGTTTTGTGATTGCTCCAGCAAAGCCCATTTGAGAGAGCTGGTCTGGCGTAAACCAGTTGGCTCTGGCACTAATCAGCAGAATCGGAATAGATTGAGCGGTTGAAAGCCGCTTTAATTGCTCAATGAATATTAGCGCATCTACTTCAAACGTAGACGTATCTAGCAAAATTGCATCTGGATGAATGGTCTCGCATAGATCTACGCCTTCTCGAATTGAACTGGATAGCGTAACCCTCCAGCCACCAAACTCACTGAGGCAAGTATGCAGAATCTCGCGGATACTGGCTTCATGCTCAATCAGCAAAACTGTTTTAGTAGACATGAACATCGTCCCTCTATCCTTAAAAAGGGGACAACTTTCACCTGAGCAAAGTTCTCGGCGATTGTTTAGAAACTTCTCTGGGAAGCTGTTTGGATATCTCAACCCAATAACAATTGAGAACTACAGCCATCCTTTCTTGAGTTTGAACGGAGTGCAGGGGTGGACCCCCTGCGTGAGGGCGAAGCCCCCACACCCCCTTGTTCACAACCTATTTATGAACGCTGTACGATAGCTGAGGCACGAACAACATGGGGAAAGGGACAATCATTTGGTGTGACTCCTGGAGAATTTGAAGTAACCGTACTTTGCAACCACAAACTTGCTGACTTCAGAATCAGCGTTGAGCCGAACAGAACGACCAAAAAGCAGCTAAACTTCAGTATTTTTTAGATTAGGACAAAAAGATAGGAAACTCATATGAACGAAAAATTTATGGACACATGTTCAGTGGCTTTCCTGGTTTAGCGGTAAGGTAAAGTAAAAGGCGCTGCCCTCACCCAGACTACTTTCTGCCCAGATCTGGCCACCGTGCTGCTGCACAATCTTTCTACAAATAGCCAACCCCAAGCCCGTTCCGCCCTTTTTGCGAGAATCAGATACATCCACCTGCTGAAACTGTTCAAAAATGATATCCAGCTTTTCACCGGCAAATACGAGGGCAATCACTCCCAGCCAAGCCAGATCCAACAGCACCCGCAGCAACTCTGGCAAATGGTTGTGCCAGCCCAGCACCGCTAACTGAACGGGTCGTAGAGACAGAGCCACCAGCACAAACAGCAGAATCATGCCCAGCAAAGCTGCAATTAGTCCCAACGCTTGAGCGGTTGGGCTAGGGGAGTGTGGTTCCGGGGAGGTGTTAGCGCTCGAACTGGGTTCTGAATTAACGCTAGCGAGCGCGGTTGCAGCAGGAACCGCCTGAGAAAATTCGGGTTTAGCGGATTGCGGTCTCGTTGATGCAGGTTTAGCAGATTCGGGTCGAGGCGCAGATCCCGTTGGCGTCGCGGGAGTGGGAACTCGCTGGCGGAGGGCCGTTCGTAACCACAGTTCAGCAGATTGCTCAAACGCTTGCCGGGCCGATCGAAGCTGTTCTGCGGCCAGAATTGGCGAAGACGGCCCCAACCCCGCTTTGATCAGTTGCACCAGTTCTTCTCGACTTTGGACCAGTTTGACGCCAGCCACCCAATCAGCCACCGATTTACCGAACTTAGCAATCGGCTGACCGATCGTGTGTTCCAGCACCTGCTTGACTGCCTAACCAAAGGCCACATAGCCAACTGCCTCTGCAATGCCCATCTGGGTCACTGCGCTCAACCCCACCACCATCGCCAGCAAATGCCAGACCGATAGCAGTGACAAAATCGGCTCACCTAGATAGGGCAAAGCTCCCAAAAAGCCAAACAGCAGCGGCGCATAGCTCAATCCCAGCACCTTCACTAGCGTCAGAAACGACACCGACACCGACCACGGCAACTGGCAGATCAGCCAAGTGCTGAACACAAGAAACAAAAAACCAAACGTATATAAAACCGCGCTAATCAGCAAGCTGAAGACAAACCGGATAGGCTTAACCCGGTTGACAAACAGAACAATAATTTGACCAATTGCCAACGATAGTTGGGCCAGCAGCACAGTCAGCAGCGCTCCGGTAAGACCGCGGGGAATGGCATCCGTTTCCTTAAACACCTCTGCATTCAGCCCAAAGACTCCGCCGAATAGCTCCCACGGCATTGTAGTATCCATCATTTCCCCCCATTCGCTGCTGCTGGTCTCTAGAGCACGACTATAGCGATCCTATATCAGTTGCGGGAATGGCTGACTCCTACTTTGGCATAACGTTACCCTGCGAACTCCAGCCATCAGCTACTCTGGTGTAAAGTCTTTAGTGCAATGTATGATTCCCTAAACCTATGGCTAATGTATTTCAACAGTTACAGCAGCGGTTTCAATCCTTAGGGAAAGAGCTGAGCCCCCAAGTGCTAGAAGCAGCCAAAACGTCTTTGCAAACTTGGCTGGATGAGAACTACCCAGACCTAGTCGCGCGCAAAGCCTCTGCTGAATTCAATGGCACCATGATGCAGTGGTTTCACTGGTATATTGCACCCGATGGCAATCACTGGAATGAATTAAAACAAACGGCTAAGGATCTGGCGAAGGCTGGATTTACAGCTCTCTGGCTGCCGCCTGCCTGCAAAGCGAATGGTGGTGGATATGATGTTGGTTACGGTATCTATGATTTATTCGATCTGGGCGAGTTTGATCAAAAGGGAACGGTGCGGACGAAGTACGGCACAAAAGCGGAGTATGCAGCCGCAGTTCAGGCAGCGCGTCAGGCTGGGTTGCAGATCTACGCCGATGTTGTTTTCAATCACAAGATGGGCGGCGATGCTGAGGAAGAATTTGAAGCAATTCCATTTGATCCGAATGACCGCAATCGTCCTTTGGGGGAACCGCGCAATATCAAATCCTGGACTCGGTTTGACTTTCCTGGACGCGGTGATAAATATTCCAGCATGAAATGGCGCTGGTGGCACTTCGATTCGGTCGATTACAACAGCTACGATCCAGGCTACCGAGCCGTTTACCGCATGAAGGATAAAAACTTTGAGGATAAAGTCGATCTGCGGTTGGGCAACTATGACTACCTGATGGGCTGCGACCTCGATGTCAACCACCCAGAAGTGCGCGGCGAACTGAAATATTGGGGCGAGTGGCTGATGGATACAGTCGGAGTGGATGGATTCCGCCTAGACGCGATCAAGCATATTCAGGGCGATTTCTTTACCGACTGGCTAGGTCATCTAGAACATAGAGCACAACGCGATCTGTTCTGTGTGGGTGAATATTGGACGGAAGATTTTGGTACTTTGAGCTGGTACATTGGCAATACTGGCGGTCAGCTCAATCTATTTGACGTGCCGCTGCACTACAATTTTCATCGAGCCAGTAAGGCCGGCGGCTACTATGATATGCGCAGCATTTTAGATAATACCTTGATGAAACACCTGCCCCTATTTGCCGTGACGCTGGTAGACAACCACGACACCCAGCCGCTGCAAGCTCTGGAATCAATGGTGGAATCTTGGTTTAAGCCGCTGGCCTATGCGATTATTCTGCTGCGGGCTGAAGGCTATCCTTGTGTATTCTATGCAGATTATTACGGTGCTCATTACCGAGATAAGGGACGGGATGGCAACGAGTATGAAATTTGGATGGACTCGCACAAGTGGATCATCGACCGGCTGCTGTTTGCCCGTAAGCATTTCGCCTATGGTCCCCAATATGACTACTTTGACCATCCCGATGTAATTGGCTGGACGCGCCTGGGTTCCGAACAGCATCCCAGAGCAATGGCGGTGATTATGAGCGACGGACCGGGAGGCAGCAAATGGATGGAAGTAGGTAAACCCAATGCCACCTTCTACGACCTGACGGAGCACATTAAACAGCCAATTCAAACCAATCAGCACGGCTGGGGCGAGTTTCGCTGTAACGGAGGATCGGTTTCCGTCTGGGTGGAACAACAAACGTTGCAGTCTCTGCTGTCGGAACTGGTTTCACCGTTTGGGATTGCCATGATTGACTAACGCCAGGATTTGGTAACGATCTTCCCTTCATTCTTCTCCAGAAACCAGAAATAGGGAGATCGTTTTGTCTTGTCTTGTCTTGTTTTGTCTTGTTTTGTCTTGGTAGAAGTAACCTGCCAAATGGATCTGTCAAACGAACACGGCTGCCCTACCAGGCGCAACTGTGCCATTTTGTCTGTTATGCTTTCAAAATGACTCCTCAATCAAATCTATGACCAGTCAGATTCAACGCTCAATCAGCTTAAAGACCATCGTTGCCTACAAAGTGTTCGTTGTTTTTAGCCTAACGCCACCGGGCAGAACTCGCTGAAGCAGAGATCAGAGAATCTAGACCGACAGGTTCTGGAGAAAAGAACGACAGAGATCACGATGTATCCCCTCAAGCCAGGGCTGGTGCTGGTAATGGTCAACATTTCACCTACAGAGGAAATGACGGTAGATTCATAAATCTCACTCAAGCGAGAGGAGTCAATGCACAAGGAGAAGGGGGCATCTATGAATGGATCACCCAACTTGGTGATAATGGCGTAGAACGGACGCATGAACGCTTTATTTCAGGTGGAAGGATCACCGGTTTTCCAAATCAAAATCCTAGGAATCTTCGTGGTAGTGGAAGCTATCGTAACTTTCTCCGCTCGATGAATCCTAGCAATGATGGCACTGAGCCTGATATTAGAAAAAATCCAGATGATGATTCCTGGGGAATCGATGATTCTTCAGAATTTTGAGTTGATGATATGGTCGATCCTCAATTTACACAAATTCTAGTCGATAGCTCAAGCTATTTGTTTTTTACATTCGTGAGCACAGAACAATGATTACACAAAGAAAGCTCCCTGATTTTCAAAATTCATTGCTCAGTTCTCAACTAAATACAACCCTCTACAGTTCTCCATTTGACCAGCGCCTCGGACCAACTTCGACACCCAGCAGTCTGGAAACCAACTATGCTTCGGGGATTCGTCCGGCTGGAATTGACGTTGGTGCTGCTGGCTCTTCAGATGGCAAGAAGGAATTATCAAAAAACACGGCAAACCCAAAACTCAGTAGTAAACCCGCACCTGCTCCTCAACCAAGTCCTATGGCTGCTAGCATGGTGCGCCGAGACCAAGCGATTGCTAGAAACTATGAACCAACGCTTCCCCAGAACTCTGTACCCACACCACCTCCCGCACCCACTTCAACACCGCTCCCAACTCCTACCAAACCGGAAACGGCTAATCGTCTAGAGCGCCGAGACGTAACTGCTGCTGCTAATCGTCGGTCGCTTCCATCTGATCCAAATCCGGAGATTAAAATGAACCTACGTCACGGGTCTGCTGATGCTACCGAAGCGGGAACACCCAATCTACGCGGTATGTCCTCCAATGCAGTGGACGGATGGAACCGAGCGGCTCAGCGTCGTAGAGAGGTCATTTCTGATCTTCGCCGCCCTATTTAGCCCTCACAGGAGTCTCCAAATTCGCAGCAAAATAGCAGTTGGCTCAATCGTTCCCTTAACAGTGTCAGAAATGGTATCAATAATGCCACTAGTACTGTCAACGAAGCATGGCGAGACACCAGCGAGTTCTTAGATCGAAACTATCAAACAATTTCAAACGTGGGTCACACCGCCCTAGAAGTAGCAAGAGTTGTGCCAGTTTTTGGAGCTGTACCTGATTTGATTAATGCAGGCTGGTATGCAGCAGAAGGTAGAGAAACAGAAGCGGCTCTTTCATTGGTGGGAGCAGTTCCTTTTGCAGGGGATGCAACAACCGTTGCTCGTTTGGGTGCAAGATACGGAGACGATGTTGTTCAAGGTGCTGCGAATCTTCTCAGAGATGCTCAACGGACTCAAGATATTGCCAGCATTCCAGATGCGGTGAATGGAACAGTTCAAGGTGCTACCGATGCCGTAACCCAATTCGCTCAGGGCAACTATTTACAGGCAGGTCTCTCATTGGCGAATGGGGGTCTTTCAGCTACTGGGATTCGCTTTGGGGTGAGTTCAGCAACTAGCTCGGCCAGATTCCCAGCCACCTCAACCCGTAACCCCAATCGTTCCGCCCCCACTGAACAACCTCAACCTGTTAGCTCTGCTCCTTCGGAATCTGGTTTAGGAAACCGTAGACCTGCTTCTAGCAACCGTGAAGTGCCGCCAAGTTCATCGGGCAACACACACACTCCTGAATCAGCAACTAGTGCACCACTTGCTACTGGTGGTTCTGGCGGATCGGGCAACGATAGAGTGCCCCCTCAGGTTGGTGGTAGCGGCAGAGGCAATTCTGACGATGAATCTCGCCTTACTGGTGCAAGAGATGTTTTGCAAGGCATCAACAATGGTACTATCACAAGTCATCGTGATTTGACACAAAGATTGGAAAGCGAGGGATGGATTGTCGTGCGTGGACAATTACCGGGAGCTTCTTCGGTTAATTCTATTTGGACCAATCCAACCCGGACTGAAAGTGTACGCATCAGGCCAAGCGTCAGAGAAGGTGATGCTCCATATATTGTGCATGGATACGATGGGCCATCCGGGGGAGTGTTCAATGTCCTCAGAAATCAGCTTGATAATCAGCAGCAGTGGCACGCTCCATCTCGCAGAAGACCTGGAGAATTAGGAGCATCACTACCCGATGAGCACCTAATGGATGCGGATGGTAATACCACTCGTAGCGGTACAACCGAAACCTATGAGCGGAGCAATCCAGACGTGCATTTTCCCCTTGCTGATTGAGTTGGTGAGATGACTTGCCAAGTAGGTCAACCCAATTTAAACGGTAGATAGAGTGCGGGCATCTTGCCCTCGCCAGCGAGACGCTGGCAATCCGGATCTTCAAATTAATCATGTTGATCTGCTAAAAAACAAGCTTCAGGGTGATGGTGCTTAAAAAGTGTCTTGAAAGAACTGCATGATCCAAACAACAGTAGAACTACTGCTTAATAGAGAGAATAAGGCCACCTGAGCACATTTACTCTTTACAACAAAGAGGACAAAAGAATGAAAACCGACAAGCCATTCAGGAAAGCATTCATCTGTGCTGGTATTCACTGCTTATTAATAATTATCATTGCGATAATTTATACTGCTAAGACCTCGAATTCTGCCAATCCTCCATTTGAGGGGAAACTCGAATACGTTTTTGTTAGCTGTTTCTATTCGGCTCTGATTACTGGTTCATGGGCAAGATTCAGCCATTCATCTTGGTCCTGGGTGAGATTTACAGCCACTTATCTGCCCATCTTCTGGATCGTAAATTTAGTTAATCAGTGTTCAGGCTAAGCGAAGTGAACAGAGCCGACATTCCATTGCTCTTAGCAGTCTGATGAACCGAATGTCGTTCTCCTAATTCTAAAGGTCCTCTTTTCAAGTACCACCCCAAATTTGCAAAACAACTGAGGTTTTCAAGTATGAAACGTTTTATTTTCGTTACAATTAGCACAGCAATTGCATTAGGTGCGGCATTTCCTTCAGCATTTGCCTTTGAATCCACGTTGCCCACATCACCAACTCACCACACAACGCTGATTACGAAAGCAGCTTGCTTCAATTGATTTGCATCAGGACTTAGTTGGTCTGGATGGTGATAATTCAACCCTCTCCGGCGTGGAGTTACGAGACCCTATCTCTGTGGATGGAGTAGCCACAACTCAAACCATTCCAATTAATCTAGCCAATCAAGTGCTATATAAGCTGACGCAGTTTCCTCAATTCAGCAGTGCTCAAGTTCAGCTAATTTTTTCTGATCCCGAACTGCAAGCCCAATACCAACGCTGGCTAACCGAGCGCAAAATGCCCTAACACCTAACAATAGTTCGAACTCGCTCTGAGTCCCAGACCGGCCTTCTGACTCCGGCATTACTGAACGGCACATAGGACGGCTTTGGTGACAGATATGGGCGGAACGTTCACACTATCAGGATTATGACGAAGGAATGTCAGCATCGTGCTCGCGAAAGCATAGCTTTTCTCAGCAACGCTCTGCCTCCTGCCAGGCAAAATTGAGGCAAAATTGAGCTACAGCATCTCAAATTTGTCCTGAAATTGCCATGCTGATCAAGCTCAAGGCCAACGATAGCGAAAAGGTTAGTGGCTATCTGTTTTTAACACCCGCCCTGTTAGTGTTGGGTGTGTTTATGGTGCTGCCGATTTTCTATACGCTCTTTCTCTGCTTTCATAAAGTGCAGCTTTTGGGAGAAATAAGCTATGAATTTGTCGGCTGGCGAAATTTCGCGCGGCTGCTGCAAGACCATCGCTTTTGGATTGCGCTTAGGAATACAGCAGAATACGTGATTATCGTGGTGCCGCTCCAAACCATCTTAGCTTTGCTGCTAGCAGTCACACTCAATTCTGGCATCAAAGGGCAAAATGGATGGCGAGTAATTTATTTTTTACCCACGGTCACGGCCTCTGCGGTGTTGACCTTAATTTTTATGTGGATCTACAACACAAATGGTTTATTGAATCAAGTCTTAGCCGCAATGGGCTTGCCCACCTACAATTGGCTTCGCGATCCCGAAGTTGCCCTCAAAGGCATCATGCTTATGAATATTTGGTCCACTGCACCGCTTTATATGGTGATTTATTTGGCGGCTCTTCAAGAAATTCCGCGCTCGCTCTACGAAGCTGCCCAAATTGATGGAGCCAGCGCCTGGGAGCAGTTTAGATACATCACGCTACCCTTGCTGAAACCAGTCACTTTTTTCATCGTCACAATGGGCGTAATCGGTACATTCCAACTGTTTGATCAGGCTTACATTTTCTCCAATGGCTCCGGTGGTCCTAACAATTCTACGTTAACGATAGTGCTATTGATCTACCAGTATGTCTTTCGAGATATGCAGTTGGGCTATGCGGCTGTGGTTACGATTGCATTAATGCTGCTGATTATTCTAGCTACAATTTTGCAACGACAGTTGTTCAAAAGCAATCAAGATTCTGTTTAGTTCTAATGACTTAGCCTTAATGACTTATCGCTAACAAGCGTTTATCCATTAATGTCATAGAAATAAAGTTATAAATTCACTCAACATTAGCTTTGAACAATTATGAACACGCAGTCAATCTGGATTAAAGGGTTGCTCTACAGTTCGCTAACAGTGTATGCAATTATTACACTTATGCCTTTTCTTTGGGCATTATCTGCGTCATTCAAACCACTTTCAGAAATTATTAGCGGTGAAATCAATTTTATTCCTGAGCAATTTACCTTGGAGAATTATCGCCAGGTATTCCTACAAGAACCATTATTTTTGCGCTGGTTACTCAATAGTCTAATCATTGCCGCTAGCGTGACGCTGCTCAATCTAATCTTCAACTCGATGGCGGGGTATGCCTTGGCGCGGTTGCGGTTTCCCGGACGTCAGTTTTGGTTTTTTCTGATTTTAGCCATACTGGCTGTACCAATCCAGGTCACGCTAATTCCTACGTTTCTGATTCTCAAAGCTTTAGGCTGGCTGAATTCCTATCAGGGGATGATTGCGCCGGTCATGGTCAATGCCACGTTCATCTTTCTGATGCGGCAGTTTTTCGTCAGCTTTCCGCACGAACTAGAAGAGGCGGCAGCACTCGATGGTTTGGGCCAATTTGCTACCTTTTGGCATATTGTCTTGCCACTAGCGAAACCAGCCTTAGCGACTCAAGCGATTCTAGTGTTTATGGCAAGCTGGAACAACTTTCTGCTACCGCTTGTGATCTTGTTCGACCCAGAGATGTTTACCCTACCGTTAGGATTAAACACTTTCAAAGGTAACTACATCAGTTACTGGAACTACATCATGGCCGCATCAATGATCTTTACCCTACCTGTGCTGGGTCTTTATGCATTCTTCAACCGCTACCTGATTGAAGGCATCACTTCTACAGGTGGGAAAGGCTAACCATCGGGCCAAAAGCTTGAATCAAACAGACTGTCATGACGCTTCTGCGGCTCGAATCTGGGCATTGGCCTCTTGCTGTGCTTGCTCTAGAGCTTGCCGTAAGGGCTGTTGCCCCAACATTGCGCTTAAAAACTGATTGTTAAACGAATTCATTACCGCACTGGGATAGGAGCCAATCTGCCAGGGAGTGGCGTAATTGACTCCGGCAACCAAAGCGGAGCGCAGTGGGTCACGGTCATACTGCAATTGGGCTGCGACTGATCTGCGCGTGGGCAACGCAAAGCCGCTGCTAGTCCAGGACTTCATGCCTTGCTTCCCAGTTAAATAGGCGATCAATTGCCAAGCTTCGGCTTTGTGCTGGCTCTGGCGGTTCATCACATAGGCCACTGTGTATACCATTGTGCCGGGCTGCTGGTTCAGGGTTGGAACTTCTGCCGTGGCAAAGGCCAAGTCGGGAAATGTGTCTTGCAAAAACGGAATCGCCCAGTTACCCTCGATCACCATTGCAGCCTTGCCCTGCCCAAACTGCTCGCTGCCCGAACTGCTGCCCACATCTGCTGGCTGTACAAAACTTCCCTGCGACTGGTATGGGTTCACAATTTGGGCTAACCCCTGAGCGGCGGCCTCAGAGCCATAGGCGGCATAGCCGTTGGCATCCACCATCTCACCCCCATAGGCGCGGATCATGTAGCCTAGCCGCGGTAGTTCAGCCATTACTCCAAAGCCGTATTGATCAATGCGGCCATCCTGGTTGCGGTCAATCGTGAGCTGTTTGGCTAGTGTGATCAGTTCATCCCAGGTGCTGGGAGGTTGCTGAATCCCAGCGTCGGTAAAGGCTTGCTGATTGTAGAAAAGCGCCAGCGTCGAGTAGTCTTTTGACTGTCGTTTGGCAAAAATTTGACTGTCGTAGACTGGAAAGAGCCGATAGCTGGAATGGTTGGTACCGTAGGGCTTGACGGACTGGGTGTGGGATTTGGGCTAGGCTGAGGAGTGGGAGCAGGAGCCACTGGCGTTGGCATCATGTTCCAGAAATCGCGGATGTCGATCTGGCTGCTCTGGATATTTTTCAGAATGGCCAAATATTCACCAGTCTGTTTGTTTTGAATCAAGGTGTTGCCAGCCTGTTGACCCGTGCCTTGCAAAATTACTAAATCCTCGAATTTCAGGGTAGTTAGCTCTAGGAAGTCTTCGCCATCCTTAAAGTCGGTGATTTCGGCAGCATTTCTGAGCTGGGCTGCCCCCACCGCTAGCACAAACCGATCGCGTCCGGTCCCGCCTGTCAGCTTGTCGCGGCCACCCTGCCCGTTCAGCCGATCATCCCCGCTGCCGCCCACTAACTGATCAGCATCTCTACCACCTAAGAGCTGGTCCTGTCCAGCTTCTCCATTCAGAGTATTGCGTCCCGAGCCACCGCTCAGCAAGTCGTTACCCGTACCACCCAGCAGCCGATCGTCGCCTAGCTCCCCAAACAGTTGGTCATTTCCGCCAAACCCTTTGAGTACATCATCACCAGCTCGTCCTCGGACAACATCGGCACCGGCTCGTCCCAGCAGTAGATTATTCTGGCGATTACCCGACAAACTCCGTCCCCGTAAGGAACCGCGCAGTAGATCTGAGCCTGCTAGTGAGCGAGATTGGGGTTTGTTTAGGCCAACCTGCATTGGATTAGATGGGGAAGATGGGGAAGATGGGGGAGCATTGGAATCGAGACGGGGGCCGCGCTTGAAGGTGAGGGATGTGGATGAGCTGGTGTTTGGCTCAGAGGTGGTGGATTTAACGGCAGTGGAGCAATTGGTGGAAGTGGGGCAGTTGCGTTCAATTGGAGCGGCGATTACCTATTTACAAACCTACGAACTGGATGGACAACGCTCCCTGGCGGAGCTGATTGAGGCATTGATGGCAACCCTTGCGGCAGGACTAGATCAATTGACGCCCTACCCTCAGGGAGACTTGGCGATGTTTCGACCGTTGGAGTTGGCCGCCGTGATCAATCGATTGCGGTCATTGGAGGTGCAGTAGGCCGCAGGGTTTGCAGCCTGTCCCTATGCTGAAGCGTCTAAGGCGAAATTTCCGAAAATCTTCGGATTTTTGGGCTTAGACCACAAGTGCAAGTAAAAGAAATCACAGAAGTTACTGAAGGCGTTCTTTACTAGCCCGGCCTAGTTTAAGGCAGTGGTGTGGGCTTGGCATCCGCACTTTCTATGAACCCTTGGCTGATTTCTCTGTTTTTTTAGAAAGGCGGCACAGTGTCATGGTCGTTTTGATCCTTGCAGTTGGTTCGTCTGAGAGCAACAACAGGGTGCCAGTTTTTATACCACGAGTCAGGCCACAGTAGTTTAGGATCAGTCTACCAATATGCCACAGAATCACCTCACGTTTGTTGAATTCCTCAAAGATGGTACTGCACCCGTCGATGGTTTGAATACTGCGAATGCTGTACTGCTCAGTCCAGATGGTAAATTTGTCTACGCTACGGGAGGCGGTAACGATGACGCAGTTACTGTCTTCGCGCGGGATACACAGACAGGTAACCTCACCTTTGTTGAGACATTGAAGGATACTACAGCAGGTGCGGGGAATAGACTAAACGGAGCATCTGGCTTAGCGATGAGTCCAGATGGTACAACTGTTTATGTTGCAGGTACTGATGATAATGCAATTTCAGTCTTCTCGCGCAATGCCCAAACCGGCCGACTTACCTTTGTCGAGACAATTGTTGATGGTACAAACCTAGTGGCTGTATCTGGTATCGCAGTCAGTTCCGATGGCAACTTTGTCTATGCTGTATCGGGTGGCAGTAGTGACGCCATCACCGTCTTTTCACGCAACGGCAGCAATGGTAAGCTTACCCTAGTTGAAGCATTAAAGAACGGTACCAATGGCATCACCAATTTTGACAACCCTTCGAGGCTGGTACTAAGTCCCGATGGCAACCATGTGTATGTCACGACTAGTAATGCTCTGGCGATCTTCTCACGCAACAGCAACGATGGGAAACTTACCTTTGTTCGGACGTTGAGGAGCGGTAGTAATAACATCACAAACATGGGCAGTCCAACCGGAGTGACAATTAGCTCTGATGGAAACCATGTTTATGTAACGGCAGGTGGCAACAGCGATGCAATCGTTGTTTTTTCGCGCAATTCCAGCACGGGTGAACTGACCTTTGTGGAGTCGCTGAAGGACACCACTATGCTAGATGGAGCCGCTAGGGTCATCCTGAGTCCCGATGGCAGCTATGTGTATGTGACCAGCACTGACAGCGACACAATTGTTGTATACTCTCGCAATTCCACTACAGGCAAACTCACCTTTGAGCAACTTTTAAAGGATGGTGAAGATGGTATTGATGGTCTAGATGGTGCACGGGGCATCACCGTCAGTGCCGATGGCAAGTATATTTATGCCACTGGCTCTGTAGATAATGCGATTGCTGTACTCACCACCGCACCACCGCCCGATGTCACCGCACCGACCATTATTCTCTACACGCCTGATACCAACGGCACCGATGTTGAGCCTACTAGCAACTTAGAAATTGAGTTCAATGAAGCCGTTAAGAAGGGCAGCGGTAACATTGTGATCAAAAACAGCAACGGCAACGTTGTCGAAACGATTGACATTACTAGCAACGCTGTCACCATTACTGATAGAACCGTAAAGATAGACCCAGTTGGTTTTCTGCCCAAAGGCAACACTTACTATGTCGAGATTGATGCAACTGCCATCACCGATTTGGCCGGAAATGCCTTTGCTGGCATCACGGGTTCAAGCACCTGGAGTTTTTCAACCGTTGCACCAGATCAATCAGGGCCGACGATCGTTGAACTCAATCCAGATCCAGATACCTTCAATGTGCCGGTGGGCAAGAATCTAATCATCACCTTTGATGAAGCGATCCAAAAAGGTACCGGCAAAATTTATATCAAGAAAGAGGATGGCACGGTTGCCGAGGAAATTGATGTAACCTCTAACTTGGTCACAATCAATAACAACATATTTACAGCAACAATCAATCCTGCCAACGATCTAGAAGAGAACGTATTCTACTACGTTGAAGTTGATTTCGGTGCCTTCAAAGACTTGGATGGCAATGATTTCGCAGTGCTGCCAAAGATGCGTTACAGGCTTTAGGCTTGATTGACAGCGACTAAAGTGGTGGCTACATAGCCTAGACAAAACCCGCCTTCGCAGGTTACTCAAACCGATGCGCGGAGGAACTGCACTGTGTCGATAAACCCAGCGGCAACCCGGTCAATTTCCTCTTCTGTATTGAAGCGACCGATGCCGAATCGTACAGAAGCAAAAGCGAGTTCGGGGGTAACCCCCAGCGCAGCCAACACATGGGACGGCTCCGTCTTAGCCGAAGTACAGGCCGAACCCGAAGAGACTGCCACAAATGGCTGCAATCCCAGGAGCAATGCTTGTCCATCCACTCCAGCCACGCTGACATTCAGATTGCCGGCTAAGCGCTGGGTTAGATGCCCGTTGAGCTGAACCCCGTCTAGCGTTTCCAACTGCTGCCAGAGGCGATTGCGCAGTGTGCGAATTCGTTGGGTTTCGGCCTTCAGTTCTGTTAACCCCAGTTCGACGGCCTTGGCGAAACCAACAATTTGGGGTGTGTAAAGGGTGCCCGACCGCATCCCTCGCTCATGGCCGCCGCCGTGGAGTTGGGCCGCTAGCTTCACTCTGGGCTGTTTTCGCCGCACGTACAGTGCCCCAATTCCTTTTGGCCCGTACACTTTATGAGCCGTAAGTGACATCAGATCAATCTGCATGGCTTCTACATCCAATGGGAGCTTGCCAATAGCTTGGGCTGCATCAGTGTGAAACAAAATACCGTGCTGGTGGCAAATCGCCCCAATTTCAGCCAGGGGTTGCAGCACGCCGATCTCGTTGTTGGCAGCCATGACCGACACCAAAATCGTTTCTGGGCGGAGTGTCTTTTCCAACTGCTCCAGATCCACCAACCCATCCGGCTGAACTGGTAAAACTGTCACGTCAAATCCCAGGCTTTGAAGATAGCGACAGGGATCGAGCACAGCTCGGTGTTCGGTTGCCAGGGTAATCAAGTGCCGCCCTTGGCTGAAGTAGGATTCGGCCACGCCTTTGATTGCCAGATTATTGGCCTCGGTAGCTCCGCTGGTAAAGATAATTTCTTCCGGACTAGCCTGGATAGCGGCGGCTAAACTTTCTCTAGCCTGCTGTACTGCTGCCTCAGCTTCCCACCCATATAAGTGAGTGACGCTAGCCGGATTCCCGAAGTGCTGGCTGAAATAGGGCAGCATGACTTCTAACACCCGTGGATCGACCGGCGTGGTAGCGTGACAGTCTAAATAGATCGGACGGTGCATGGTGGTCAGCCGATAGTCAACCAAAATAAAAGACTAGCGAGGGGGCTAGCGAGGGGTAAATATTTGAGCGGTGCGTTCGCAGTAACGATTGATGGCTGGCACAAGGGTTTCTTCGGCGGCTGTTGCGGTTTGTAGAGCGGTGAAAGCCTGTTCTCCGGCTGCTCGGTCTTGCTGATTAGCGGCCTCGACCAGATCTCGAATGGCACGGCTGACGCCTTCATACATCGTGACGAATTGGTCCCGGAATTTCAGCAACTCGCTGTCAGTCAAGCTTAATGCCTGCATTTCCTCAATGGCCTGGTCGGCAATGTTGGCCGTGTCTAGCAGATCTTGAATCGAGTCCGAGGAAGGGTTTTGCGAAAGCTGCTGGGCAGCATCGGTGGCGCGATTGGCAACCTGAATCAGCTGATCACACTGGGAGATCGTGGTAGGAGCGGTGGGCGCAATGGGGGATTGAGCTAAGGCAATGGGTGGCCTGCCCCAAACCAAAATAATCGCAACGATACAAATTCCCACAGCTCGAAAAAGCATTGCCATAGCTAACCTTGTTACCCAATGATAGATAGGATGAATTGCTGGAGCGGCGCTAATCTAGCTGCAGTTTGCTGCCCTAGACGAGTTGCCTGACTCCATACTACCGACAGAATTGGCCTAACCGTGGATTGAGTGAACGAAACTAGCTGCACAGGCCGCATTATGATCCCGCTGGGGTTGCTGCTCAAATACTCTGGTGGTTGCATCCACACAGTCTGTTCAAGATTATGCTGTATCAGGCTTTGATATGGTGGTGAATAGGTTTTGGTATAGATTTGTTTGGCATAGGTTTTTAGAGGAGTGGGGGTAGTGCTTCAGAAGGCAGATGGATGGTTTAGCTTATTGCAACAGCTATGGCAGCAGTCGGTGAAACAATCAGCTATAAAACACCTAGTTCTAAAACAATTAGTCCTAAAACGGCTGAGGTCGGCGAAACGAGCAAAAGCTCAAACCATGCTGCTAACTAAGCATCCAACCAGGCATCCAACTAAACTTCATATTGCTTGGTTCGCGCTGGCTCTGATGGCCACCCTGCTTTTTGCTAGTTTTACCGCACCTACTGCAGCCGAGACTGTGACCGTGCGGGTGAATCGTTGGTTAGCGATCCGGCAGTTAAGTGGCGATGTTACCTACTTGCGGGGTGCAACTTCACGACGGGCGCGAGTGGGAGATCGGTTACAGCGGGTGGGAGATGGGCTTTCGACTGGCATGGAGTCTTCAGCCAGCTTAGAGGTGGACACGCGGATTGGGACAGTTGAGGTTGGTGAATCGACTAAACTACAGGTGCAATCCCTCGAAGTGACCGAAACAGATGGACATATTACGCGGCTGCGAGTCGATCAGGGACGGGTGCGGCTCCAGATCCGTCAGTTTACTAATCCTGACTCGCGCTTAGAAATCGAAACCCCAGCCGGAATTAGCGGAGTACGCGGTACCGAATTTGGCGTTAATGTTTTTCCAGACGGCAAAATGGGAGTTGCTACCCTAGAAGGCAGTGTTCTCACTTCGGCGCAAGCCCAGGATGTGGAAGTGCCAGCCGGGTTTCAAAATATTACAATTCCGGGTGAGCCGCCCTCGCTGCCGGTTCCGTTTACTAACGAACCGCGCTTGGACTATCAGATTGAACGGATTATTCGTCGTGGCATTCGACGGATTCAGTTTACTGGACAAGTCGATCCAACCAGTTCAGTATTGATTCAAGGACAGCCACAACTGATTGATCGCGATGGACGGTTTAACCTGTTTTTTCCTGCCCCATCCAGACTACGACTGACGGTCACCGTCATTACGCCGTTAGGTCAAGAGCAAACCTATGAATTGCAACTTATCTAAATGGGGATGGCGATTATTACCGGGAAGCTTATCAGCGCTGTCAATGGGGCTCCTGTTGAAGCTGGGAGCCTTTCAGCCGCTGGAGCAATTGGGTTATCAAGCATTATTTCAGCCGATTTTTGAACAGACCGAGCTGTTTGCCAGGGGAATTGGTGAAGCCACCGATGTGGTGGGCAAGGAGATGTACACCTTTATCGACAAGGGTGAGCGGTCCGTAACTTTGCGACCTGAAGGCACAGCGGGCGTTGTGCGGGCCTATATCGAAAACGGTCTCCATGTCAAAGGGGTGCAGCGGTTGTGGTACCTGGGGCCAATGTTTCGCTACGAAAACGTGCAGGCTGGACGACAGCGGCAGTTTCACCAGTTGGGCTGTGAGGTGTTGGGCAGTGCCGACCCCCGTGCCGATGTGGAAGTGATCGCCCTAGCGATGGATCTGCTGGCTGAGTTGGGTCTAAAGGATCTGCGGTTGGATCTGAATTCCGTGGGTGATCCCGCCGACCGGCAGCAGTATCGCCAAGCGCTGGTGGAGTATCTTACGCCCTACAAAGATGCGCTCGATCCCGATTCGCAAAATCGCCTCAGCCGCAATCCAATGCGGATTCTCGACAGCAAAAATGCCGAGACGAAAAAAATTATCCAGGACGCTCCTAAAATTTGGGATTATTTAGCTCTAGAGTCGCGACGACGGTTTGACCAGGTGCAGCAGCAATTGACCGACCTCAACATCGCCTATACGCTCAACCCCTGCTTAGTCCGCGGCTTAGACTACTACACCCACACCGCGTTCGAGATTGTGGCCGAAACCGGGCTAGGGGCACAGAATGCCGTCGGCGGCGGTGGGCGCTACGACGGGTTGGTCAGCGAATTAGGTGGGCCAGAAACCCCAGCTGTGGGTTGGGCAATGGGATTAGAACGACTGCTGCTGTTGCTGCAACAGTTGACCAGCACTCCAGCTGTAGAGCTTGATTTTTATGTGGTTTCGCGGGGTGAACAGGCCGAAGCGCAGGCACTCCAACTAGCCCAAACCTTACGACGCGCCGGATTTGCCGTGGAGCTAGATTTGAGTGCCAGTGCCTTTGGTAAACAATTTAAGCGAGCAGACCGCAGTGGGGCAGTAGCTTGCCTAATCCTAGGAGACAATGAGGCTGCTAATGGCACTGTACAGTTAAATTGGCTAGGCAGCGGTGACCAGGAGGCTCTTACCCAAACCGACCTGCTGGCAACGGTTGAAACGTTACGCCACCGGCTTAAACATAGTCGGGCCACTATGCCTAACTAGAGGATTTTGGGGCAAGCCAGTTGGGAAACCGCCACATGTTCTGAGGTTAGCATTGCCGAATTCAATAGAATCAAAACTGAGATTTATTGTGTCTTACTGTAGAATACCTGTGTGGTGTGAATAAGTAAAAATGACTACGCAAGTTTTGATGTCTAAGCAAGCAGTTCTGTCTGAAATCACTGTATCTACTGTCGCTGATAGGAATAATCACTCTCAAACGAAAGGATCTGCGGCTGCTCAATCTCGTCAGTTGCCCTATCAGGCCAATCACCAAGTTGAATTACTCCATCTGCAAGCAGAGACTGAAGCTCTACTCCAGCACTTAAAAATGCTCAAGCAGCAAAAATCGGTTGCAGATTTATCAAATATGGAAATCGAAACTGTTGTGATCGCATCTTGCTGAGATTGAGCTTGGCAGGAACAACGATAATCCTTCTTAATCAGAATTTGTTTGTGCTTCACGTTGCTCAAGCTAGCGTGAATTCAATTCAAAATGGCTCAACAATAGATTCCAAATTTCTCATTCAATCAATCAGAACTTTTAATCAGTTAGAAATTTCCTGCTGTAGACGGTTGTACTAGACAGCAGGATTTTCTTTTTCTGTTAAAAGAGATACGTTTTCACTCCCTTTTTTATCAACGAAAAGTATCAATTTTATCTGTTCCTATCTCAGTATGACTGGTTAGAAAGTTGCTGAGCCGAGCCTGGGCAACGGCTGCAACTCAGCTGTAGATAGGAGTTCAGCTCTTCATTCACAACTGCTCTACAGAAAATTCACGATCACTAAATCGGATAAAGTTCTAGGTGAACATTCTGCCGCCCTGTAAGTTGCTAGAACTACCTCAACCGAAATGAGTACCCATGAAGGGGGTGGTCACTTTGTCAAACGATTGTTATCTTTTGTAATACGAAGGGAAATTTGATCACCTAGCGGGAACGCTAGAGGCCAATTGTTTCCCACTCGTGTAATCAACTTAAGCTCGCTTAGTTTTGGTTACTGTTTGATTCCATCGTTTTCCATTGTTACCGAACAGGAGTAATGTTATGGACCGACCAATTGAACTTTCGCTAGAGCAACAGTTCAGCCTACGTTCGTTTGAAACGCAGGTAGAGAAGATGAATCTCGAACAGGCTCAGGACTTTCTGGTGAAGCTGTATGAGCAAATGATGCTGCGCGAGACCATGTACAAGCATTTCCTCAAGCACGAGTGGGGATTGGAGCCTCGCCCTCAGTTTGAGTAAGCTGCTGCTGTAGTGGGCGACCTCCCTCTCTTGCCCTGTTCTAGGCAAGGAAAAGGGCTGGGGATGCTGGGGCGTCAACTCTGCATGAACGGCTGCATTTTGGATAGATCATATTTTGGTAAGCGTTCTGACGCCTACGAAGACTGGAAAGCAATTGCTCAAGTATTGACCAGTTTTACGATGGCTGGTTCTGAAAAATCTGGGCCTTCTGGCAAGTATTCAGATGGCGCGACGATAACTAGGTTTTTCAGTAATGCTCTCTCACAATTAATAATCTGATTGACTAAATAATCTGATTAACAATCCAATAAGCAACCACAGAGTCGCGGCAGTTTGGCCGGAGACAATTGACCGGGGAAACAATTGACCGGGGAAACAATTGACCGGAAATAATTTCTCAAGACGGCTTCTCAAGCTGATCACAGCCTTGATGATGGCCTCCAGAACAGGAGCCGGGAGAAAACGGAAATTTGGACCATTCCATGGAATTTATGGCTAACCCTGGCAGAGAATGGCTGAGAGTGGTAGGGTTAGGAGGAAATGAACTCGACTCCAAACGTCTATTGGATCTATGTTTCAGCGCCTTTTGATCTGTACTAGCCTGTCGGATGGGTTGCAACGCTTGGTTCACTTTGTGCCGAGCCTAGCATCGGGTGGGATTCAACACATCACGTTTCTACATGTGTTACCCGTCGATGGCAGAGGAATTCCCAGAGTTGATGAAGCGAAGGTGCAACAGGTCAAAGAACAATTATCGGTTGCAAAGGCGGATGTGCCCTCTGGTGTAGAAGTCGAGGTCGAGGTGCAGGCTGGAAGTCCAGCAGGTGCAGCAATTTCGTCAAGGTCTAGCGAACTCATCGGAAGGTTTAGTCCGATATCGTCGGCACGAAGAATGGTGAGCACCCGACCAAAAGCATCTGTTGCGATCTCGGCAATACGGGCGGGCGAAAAACCCTTTCCTACGAGCAGAAGGCGCTCAAGAGATCGTCCCGATGCACTATCAGCGAAGCGGTCATTATAAAACATCAGTAAGCGGAAAAGCTCATCCTCCCGCTCCTTGTCGCCACACGTTACCGAACGCACGACGAATGGCTCGCTTCCCTTCAGCATTATTGCAGTAAATCCATCCCACTGAGAGCTGATCAAGAGCGAATCACCAGACGACCCATTCATGAGCCAACTTGTCTCTGATATCGCACGAGGCAGTATAAGTCCGCAATTCCATCGAAATTGCTCAAAAATGGTCTCGTATTCATCGATGACCGATAGTTTTACCGCGGTAGCAAAATAGCGGGCCCTACCCTCGCTATCGGGTGAAATCGGTTGACGAGTGATCCGAAGCTGTGCGGCAGGAGCCCCGAATGTCTGCTCGGCTTTCCAATCGAAGATCTCTTCACTTTCGCGTTTTGATGTGGCCGATGCGTCCAACGTGATAATAGCCGTACGTGCGGTTCCGCTGGGCAATGATACTGACCAACGCTTGCGTGCCAGCAGCCCCGCGGACGTGACCGCTTCTTCAAGTAGAAAGCGAAACTGTGTTGGCTCTTGGATATTTCGCTCAAGAAAACTTGGATTGAGAAGCTTAGTTGGCATCTCGACAGATGCAGCCTGTTTTATACTGAACTGGCCGCCAAGCCCGCGCTGAAGAGCGACTGCAGTGACCGAATCGCGCTCGATTCCAATGGCAGCCTTTGGGAACTTTGGTTCGGTTAGAAAGGATAGCATCAAAATTTCAAAAACTTCCTAATAAGTATCGCCATTATAAGGATTACCATCGCTGTCTCGGCCAGTAGCTAGGCTTTTGACATCAACAAGCCCCTGTTCTCCATCGGGAGACATCGGATCGGTCCCGAATTTTTCATCCCATTCGGCTTTTTCAAGGATCGGGTCGATGGGAACTTCGCGTAGATATCTGGCTTCGACCAACGCATTTATCGATTGCGGCAAACGCCCTTTGTCCGCGGTATATTGTTCAATAGCCCGACGCATTTGCCAGAGATTCTCTTTAAGTACGGTTTCCTTGGCGTGCTGAACCGTTCTTTGATACACAGGAACCGCTACCGACAGTAAGATGATCAGGACGAACATCGCGATCATCAATTCGAACAAAGAGAAACCTTTGCTATTAATCCCTTTTATGATACGAACCCTTCGCATTGAGCGCGAGCAGACAGTACGGAAGCAAAATTGCTCCGTTTTTATAAGCTCGAATTCTCTATATCCGTCGATCATATCCATTTACCAGTCACTGTATCGTTCGCCATTAAGTGCGGTCTCATCCGATGAGGAACGGACGTCGAATACGTTGACGCCATCCCAACTCCCGCTGTCCGCAGATTGATATGACGACCGGAGGCGCCAATCTGCTTTCCCCGTCATAGGATCCTCGGGTAATCGACTAAGGTAATGCTTAATTACGTCTTCGACGCCGGTATTGATCTCGGTTGCCTGTCGCGATCCCTGGTTGATGCCGCTTCCGCCCGTCAAATTTATACCACGCGGCTTGACCCGCACTCCATCGACCAGAGTTTCAAGATCGGGTGGATACCTATCAAGGTTTTCTGAATCAAAGATCGTACAATCGTCTATCACTACGCGCGACCGCGGATCGGTCGGTACGTTCATTGCACCTCGTCCCGGAGCGGTCGGATTCGTCGTCGTAACTGATCCCTGCGGACACGCACCGATCGCATCTCGCTTGAATTCATCAATGGCCCCGCGGATCTGCCGAAGTGTTTCGCGAAGCCGAAGTTCGCGTTGACGCTTTGCCGCGTTTTGAGCAAGTGGTATGGAGCCAAGCACGAGTATAGCAAGCACCGACATCGTAACGACCAGCTCGAAAAGCGTATAGCCGCTTAGGCCAGATTCTGGCCGATTAACCTCGCCATGCTTTAACTCAATGACCTTGTTACTCAATTGCAGCATTTAAAACGAAACCGTAAAGTTCTTTCCTTCCGGCGTAAGGAAATTCAAAGCATCCTTTTCAAACCCAAGTTCGATCTTCCCATCTCTAAGAGCCTCAACATCGATGAACGCAAGGATCCCCGTGCGGTTCAAAGCCGCTCCTTGCGGCATCGCCAAAGAAACGAACATCTTTCCGTTCTGATTCAGGAACGGAGTTGCAGGGCTGTTCGCGAGGGCAGGACCAAAAACATCACCGAACGAGACCGAGAGGACTGCCAATTTTTCCTTGTCGAATTTTACTCCGAGCATTGCCGAGCGGAAATCCGCAGACGCATTTACCATCACTGCCAAAGTAGCTTTCTCACCAGCCTTCAGCGTGGGAAGTGACGGCGGCAACTGGATCTCTGCGGTCAGCCGGTTCGCCGAGGAAGTCGTTTCTGGAATCAAGGCATTCTGGGAGTCACTTTTAGGTTTAGTATTGACTACATCTGATGTCGCTGCAACATCGAGCTGACGTATCGATGAATCGATCGGCCTTAGCTCAACTGACGGATTACTTGCTGTGACCGGTGTTTCCGGAGCAGGTGCCGGCGACTTAACAACTGCCTGGCTATCCTCCGCGGTGCGTACGTACTCGGGGGTAGATGGCTGATCCGGCAACTGAATCGAGGCAGAGCTCGGCAAACGCCGGACGGAAGCAAGATATTCGTCGCGCTCTTCCTGCAATATCATAGCTTCAAGCGAGCCGCTGGTTGGAACAGCAATACTTCCTGTGGGACGCTCGACCTCATCTTCCGGCAATATTGCGGGAGCCCGAATAACGCGAGGAGTGACCGCGATGACGATATCTACCTGACGATTATCACGTGTAGGCGCTGTGAACAGCCTGCCAAGCACCGGTATCAAGCCCAAAAGCGGAAGTCCCGAGCGTCCCCGGCTTTCAACGTCCTGTGCAACACTTGCCAACAGCAGTGTTCGATTGTTCTGCACGCGGGCTGTCCCTTTTATAGAACGCTCAGAGAAGATCGGGTTGTTGTCCGTCCCCCCGGCGACGACGTCCTTAGATTCGATTTCCATCGCCACCTGCACATCCTGATTCGGAAAAACAATGGGCTTGAATTTTAGCGTAAGGGAACAACAGACCTTGAATGGTTACCAACCAAGTAATCCGATGATTCATGACCTCGCTTTCATGCATCAACATCGAGCAAATGATTTCAGCCCATTTTTCTGCTTGTTGGTCGGATTGCTGAAAACTCATCTGAAAATATATCTTCTACCAAAAACTTGCAGCATAACGCCTCAAATCAGCGGCAGCAGATAATCTTGAACTCGGAACCAACGGCTCTCGACCGTCCGCTGCGTTTGAATTGTTGTGCCGCGATCATTACCTACCAGCCCTCAACACTTGTTCCGCCGTTAGTCTCAACTCTGGGAAGGTTGGAGAGACGATAATCTCATTGCCTCGAAGCTGCTGAATTTCATACTCTCCACCTACTAGCGTACAGATAGAAAGCGTGGGTTGTTTGGGCTTCCCGATGTGTCGAGTACCCCCCAATCCTGCGTAGTCTGCAATCCAATATTCGGGGATACCTAAAGCTGCGTAGTCTTCGACCTTACGGGCATAATCGTTTTGCCAGTTGCTACTCACAACTTCCGCCACCAATTTAATCGAACTGCCCAGAGTCAGGATCGACTGGTCAGACCAAAGTAGTTCCTTGCTAAGTTCATCTCGATCAACCACTGCAACATCAGGTCGGAATGCTGTCATACCAACATCAGAAGGGCGCAATAGTCCTCGTTGAAGGACAAACCAAGGTAAGCCTGTTCCGTCGATCTGGACACAGATCTTTGCGGTGATGAAGGCTGCAACTTCTTCATGCTGACCTGTTGGTTCCAAGTCGAACACCTCTCCATCAATCAGTTCATAGCGGTTATTACCACCATAGCGGGTAAGAAACTCGTCAAAGCTGAGCGGCTTCTGTTGTATGAGTTGGTTGATCGCAAGGGTCATAGGTCAACTTAGCCTAATCGATGCCTTCAGTCTACCAAATTGGATGTTTGATGAATGTACGACGAATCAAGCCTTTGATTGCTTTGTCTCAAAATGTTGGCAGATAAGCTTTTGACTACGCCCCAACCGAGGTGCGATAAGAACAATGAGAGTAAATTTCTGGTGTCTTAGCTTAGTTGAAAGGCAGCTCTGCTCCTACAAAAATCCACGGTCAACCTACGGTCAGCGAAGATGCTCCAAAGCGTTTTACAACTACTAAACAATAGAGGCGGAGGAAAAAATAGAGGCGGAGGAAAAGAGTCATGCAATCGAGTAAGGCAGTTAAAACCGTGGGAATTTTTCTACCAGTCAAGCCTGCATTAACTTATTGCATCACTACTTATCCTCAGCCTAAGAAATTAAACTAAAACGACCGAATGGAAGTTACTCTGCTTCCTGCTGTTCCAACGATTTGCCGGCTTTGTTCAGAGATTTGCCCAACTTATGCAGTTTGGTTTTGTAGCCGCGCTGAGCATTGTTCGCATATTCGTCGGTTTGGTGGCCCAGTTGGGTCAGGGCTTCAGCAATCGCTTCAGGCTTGGATTTGCTGCTAGAGAGCACTTTCTTGAGTTGCTTCAGGCTTTTACCGATTTCCTTTAATTCGGCATCACCAGAATCATTCAGGATCTCGTGCCACTGATCGATGATTTCGATGCCTTCTTCTGGATCGAGATCGGTCAGCTCAGCTTCGTCAAGAATGTCCAGCAGCTCATCTAGTTCTTCACCTTCGTCTTCGATTTCATCGGTGATTTCATCAGTGGCTGCATCTTCGGCATCATTATCTTTGGCATCATTATCTTTGGCATTCGGTTCGTCGCCTTTATGGGAGGTGCGTCCACCCTTACTGGCGATTTCCCGCTGCTTTTCTGGGTCCATTGATGCAAAGCCTTGCTTGCCTTTATTGGCTTGGTTATTGGCTTGTTTTGAAGTCATCGTACTTATTCCTTGAATCTGGAAAAACAGGTACGACGATTAGCTTAAAAAGCCGGATTTCAAAAACCCTCTTCCCAAAGAGGAAACATCAAGCTGTAACAAGCTCAGACATTGGAGGGAGGTAATTCGCAAAATTTTGAAAACCCTCTGCCCCCTGATGGAATCGAGAAGGAATCGAACAGCCAGCTTCAGATTCGCTGAACTCGACATGCTCAACTAGAAGCAAGGGCTGCCTTTGCCTGATTTTGCACTTGGCTTTGCAACAGTAGACCATATTCCAGCCCTTCAACTACTGCCTGATAGGATGCTTCGATGATATTGCAGGAAACGCCTACAGTCGTCCAGCGTTGATGACCGTTGCTCGATTCGATTAACACTCGCGTTTTAGCGGAGGTGCCTGCCGTGCCGTCCAAAATCCGCACCTTATAGTCAGTCAGGTGGAAGGTGGCAATTTCGGGATATTCATTCATCAGAGCCTTCCGCAGGGCTGCATCTAGGGCGGATACTGGACCATTCCCCTCGGCTGCTTCTAAAATATCCTTGCCGTTCACGTTGACTTTGATCGTAGCAACCGCCTGGCTGCCTTGGCGGGCATCGTCCCGCAGCATGTCGCAGTAAACATGGAAGTCTTTGATGGCAAAAAACTGCTGGCGTTGACCGAGGGCTTCCCGCATCAGTAACTCAAAGCTAGCTTCAGCCGCCTCGAACTGATAGCCCTGGTTTTCCAACATCTTCAGGTGCTGCAAAATTTGCCGACAGGCCGGGTCCTGCTTGTCTAGATTAATCCCAAAACTGCGAGCCTTGGCTAGCACATTACTCAGCCCAGCCTGGTCAGAAATCACAATCCGGCGGGTGTTGCCGACTAACTCTGGTTGAATATGCTCGTAGGTAAGCGGGTTGCGTTCAACTGCACTGACATGGATCCCCCCCTTATGGGCAAAAGCTGACAGCCCGACAAAGGGAGCATGATCGTCCGGAGCCAGATTCACCACCTCGCTGATCAATCGGCTCGATTCGGCCAGTTGAGTAAGCTGCTGCGGTTCGACACAGGTGTAGCCCAACTTGAGCTGCAAATTTGGAATCAGCGTACACAAATTAGCATTGCCGCAGCGTTCCCCATAGCCGTTGATTGTGCCTTGCACCATGCGTGCCCCTTCCATTACCGCCGCCATTGCATTCGCCACTGCTGTACCGGAATCGTTGTGGGTGTGAATGCCAAGGTAAAGAGAGTTGGGAGTTGGGAGTTTTAAGTTTTGGGTTGGGTTGAATTCAGAACTTAAAACTGAGAACTCAAAACTGTTCATCACGTGGCGGACGATGGCTTGCACTTCGTGGGGCAGGGTGCCGCCGTTGGTGTCGCAGAGGACTTTTGTTGTCGATTGCATTACTGTTTAATGCTGTTTTGGTGTTCCTCTCGTTAATAGAAAATCTATTTACAAGAATTCCCAAAACTCAAATTGCTGCACCGAAAACTATTTTGATCAGCGGCGGCAAAATGACTAAGGCGCTTCAGTTAGCACGCTCATTTCATGCGGCTGGGCATCGAGTCATTCTGGTGGAAACACACAAGTATTGGCTGACCGGACATCGATTTTCTAAAGCAGTGAGCCGCTTTTACACGGTACCCACACCCCAGGATAGTGCTGATGCCTATACTCAAGCGCTTTTAGAAATTGTGCAGCGAGAACAGGTTGATGTCTATGTGCCGGTTTGTAGCCCCGTCGCCAGCTATTATGATGCGTTGGTAAAAGCCGCTCTATCGCCCTATTGCGAAGTATTTCACACCGATGCAGAAACGGTGAAAGCCCTCGATGACAAATACAGCTTCAATCAACTGGCGCAATCGCTTAGTTTATCTGTTCCCAAGTCGTTCTACATCACTGCACCAGAACAAGTATTACAGTTCGACTTTTCTCAAGAGACACACTCCTATATTCTCAAAAGCATTGCCTATAACTCGATTTATCGGTTGAACTTGACTCGTTTACCCTGCCCTTCCTACGAGGATATGAAAGCGTTTGTCTATAGTTTGCCAATCAGCTCAGAAAATCCTTGGATCATGCAAGAGTTTGTTGCTGGACAGGAGTTTTGTACCCACAGTACAGTGCGAAACGGCGAATTGCGCTTGCACTGTTGCTGCGAATCTTCTGCCTTTCAGGTCAATTATCGGCATGTGGAGAATCCGGCGATTCTGGATTGGGTACGGCAGTTTGTCAAAGGACTAAACCTAACCGGACAGTTCTCGTTCGATTTTATCCAAACCGCAGATGGTGCGGTCTACGCGATTGAATGCAATCCCCGCACTCATTCTGCAATTACGATGTTTTATAATCATCCTGGTGTGGCAGATGCCTATCTGGATACCGTTCCTCTGCCAGAACCGATGCAGCCTTTACCTACTAGCAAACCTACCTATTGGCTGTATCACGAACTGTGGCGCTTCACGGAAATTCGTTCACTCTCTGATCTACGCACTCGTCTACAAACTCTCTTCCAGGGCACCGACGCAATTTACCAAATTCACGATCCGCTACCGTTCTTGATGGTGCACCACTGGCAAATTCCGCTGTTGCTCCTGAAAAATCTAGAGCAGATGAAAGGCTGGGTACGCATTGATTTTAATATTGGCAAACTAGTCGAGCTAGGTGGAGATTAACTCAGCTAATTTCCACTAACTTCCACGCTACAGGTCTGGATCAACACCCATGGCCCGCAGTCGTTCTGCCAGCCTAGCAGCTCGTTGTTCTGCTGATTCGGCTCGTTGTTCTGCTGATTCAGCTCGTTGTTCTGCTAGCTCTGCCCGCTCTTGGCCTGTCAACAGCAGATTGCCTTCCAGATCCCACCAGCGCAGCCAAGCCTGAGTTTGGTTCAGATAAGTCCCCTGCCAAATACCAATCTCTACTTCTAGAGGCGGAATCGGATAGTGACCTCGCTGGTTGGGTATCATGCGTTCATAATAAGCACCAACGAGCTGGTACATTTCTAATTCATTGTGGTTGATCAGAAAGATGCCGTAGTAGGGAATGTGAATAATTTGTTCATAAACCCAAAACTTGCCGGGTTTACTGCCTGTTCCTTCAACACGGAAGACCGGGGTTTGGTCCCGCTCTTGGCTGCCATCACCCGACGCGAATTCCAGAGCAATTGTGGGGGAAATATGTTCACGCCAGATCACATAGGAGCGGCGGATCTGTCCGTCTAACTTAGGCGGCACATTCGGCACATAGAACCAATCCGGTGCTTCGGCACCCTTTTCTGGGGGATCTGTTTCTCGCCAGTAAATGCCACAATCTTGACCGATCGCATACTGCCCGTCCGGATGCAGTCGCTCTAAAATTGGGTTGAGCGAATCTGTCAAAATCAGGCTTTGAGGATGTTCTTGAAAATTTTTCACAAACGAACCATCTGACTCTGGAAGCTGCGTATGGTCAGGAAATGGAGGCGGCAGATCAGTTTCTAATGAGGTTTGAGCAAGGATTTCAGTCATATCGGCTTGGTTTTGCTCAATTTCTGATTGGCTCTAGCATAGCGCAGTTTTCCATTCCCCAGATTGGGTTCGATCTAGAGGTTCAATGTGCAGGCTCAATCTATAGATCAGAGAACCAGATCAGAAAACCGATAGCGGATTGAAATCCTTCTCGACTTGACGCTGACAGGTTCGTAGCGAATCACAGCTTTGTCAGCGTACCAGTCTCCTTCCCAGATTAAACTTACTTGATTGTGAATCGTTTCAACTCGATAGGGTTGGGCATTGGCAAGTAGCGCAATCTTAGCTTCTCCATCTAGCTTGCCAGAAAGGTGAATCCGCAGAGCATAAATATTGCCTTGATTCGCCACCTTCTGAAACGTATCTCTTCTGATTTCTGAACGTCGTTAATACTTTTTTTCAGAATTGAAAAAACACAAGCCGCAAATAAGTTTGCGAGAATAAAAATACTAGAAACTAGTACGAATTTATTAATGAAAAATTTATTAATGCTCAAAAATTCCCTGATATTGCAGTAAATCAAGCGATACAATTGTCGGTAAACATTGAAAACACTGCTGAGCCAGTTCCCAGCGTCCTTCTCGCTGCAGCATATCGGTAAGTTTGAGGCGAATATCTAGTAGATAGCGCACATCGTTAGCGGCATAGCGCAGTTGTTCGTCTGAGAGGTTAGCTGCATTGCCCCAGTCAGAGCTTTGGGCTGTTTTATCCAGCTCAACCTGCTCTAGCTCTTGCACCACATCCTTGAGGCCATGCTTGGGACTGTAGGTGCGGGCTAGCTTACTGGCAATTTTGGTGCAAAAAACTGGGTTGACGTGAATACCGAGGTGATAGCGCAGCGTAGCTAGATCGAAGCGGGCAAAGTGGAAGACTTTTAAAACCGAATCTGTTTCGAGTAGACGCTTGAGGTTGGGAGCGGCTGCTTGGCCCTTGGCAATGCGTAATGCGGTGACATGTCCTGCCGGATCACAAAGCTGCACCAGACATAACCGATCGCGCTGTGGTAGAAGCCCCATTGTTTCGGTATCGACAGCGATCGCCTCTGCTTGCAGATAGCCCGCTAAAATGTCTGCTGGCAAATCCTGATCGCACACTTAAAGACGCTTGGCTGGTGATTAAATACCAATTGGAACTCTAAACAGCCATTTAAAAAGTACTGAAAGAAAAATTAAGGTGTACTCCGTTTTCTCTTCATAGCTTTGCCACCAAAACTTCTGACCTTTTCAGACCGACATTCTAGTTAAAACTGTTTATCTTAACTAAATATAGTCGTTACCACGACAGTTAGGACAGAGATAGTGTTGTGGACCCGCTTCGCGCCCACAACAATGTCCTATCTCTTCTGGCAAACCCTATAGATGATCGTGACTGCAATCATCTCGCAGTGGGTAGCTTTCCAGTGTTCTGTTTGTAGTTGAGCTAAACTAATGCATTACATCGAAAACGACTCGGTCTTGATCTTTGAAGATGTGCTTCAGATTTGGTTTCCCCAGTTGCCAGAAAAGAATCCAGCTGCCTTAGTTCGCCAGTGGCAATGGTGGTTTCAAGGCGGCGGAGATGCTGAAATCATCCAGCAGTTTTCGCCGTTGCTGGAATGTGCTATTCGAGGTGAGCTAGACGCTTGGTCACACGCACCTCGGTCGCGATTGGCTCTGATCCTCGTCCTCGACCAATTTTCACGCACCATTTATCGGGGAACGGCTCAGGCATTCGCTCAGGATGCAAAAGCTTGTGCGCTGGCACTAGAAGGCATTAAAGTTGGTGATTACGCAGCTCTTAATACGCCCTGGGAGAAGACATTCTTCTTCTTGCCGCTGGGACATTCCGAAGATTTGAGCAATTTGGAACTCGTGACCAAACTGGCAAACGACCTAGTGCAGGAAGCCTCTCACGACTATCGAGCTTTGCTAAAATTCTCTGCAGAACAAGCCCATCGGCATCGCGATGTCGTTGCTCGATTTGGTCGTCATCCCCATCGCAATCAGATATTAGGACGACTCTCTACTCCCGATGAACTCCAGTATCTTGCCACAGAGCAGCTCGTTCATACGCGATCGCTCCCGCCGCATCTATCGTAATTTCTTTCTAAGTAGGTGAGCATAATTAAACCTAAAACCCAAAACCCTGCGCTGCCTGCTGCGCTGCCCGCGCAGGGTTTTGAATCTGGTTTTTAATTATGCCGAGGTACTTACAGCATTCACAAATTGGTTGTGAACCCCTGCACCCCGTTCAGATCCTACAAAGGATTACTGTAGTTCTTGAACCTATCAGGGCACCTCTCATCGTCGCTGGTGTCAGCCGCTGACAACCTGAGATGTAGCGCTACATCACCAGTCATCATCAATGTGATGAAATCATCAATGTGATGAGACAACCATTATTAACATATTCTTGAGCAAAGTCACAAGATCAGTTATCATGGGACGGCGACTGAGACAAATGCATTGCTGCATTCAGAAGATTTTGCTGCAAATTTGAGTATCGTTACCTAATGTATTGCAATGTGAGTATCACAAACGTGAGTACCAAAAACGTGAGTACCAAAAACGTGAGTATTGCAAAGCGACATCATCACCCCTTGCTCTAGTATCGACCGAAACGGGGGTTGCACAATCATGCAGTACATCTCCGAGAGCTATCTTATCCTGTCTAGGGAGCTTTGACCGAACGGTACGGGCAACGTAAAAACCTGAATATTGCTTCTGAATAAACTCAAGTAACAAAATCATTGCACTGTAACTCTGAGTGAGTATGGGTAGGGTAATAACTGATAACTAGCTCTATTTTTAAAAGAGGTACCTATGCAATCTAAAACTATCGCTAAAGGCGTCAACCTGGGTAATTGGCTTGTGCTGGAAAAGTGGATGAGTCCAGAACTCTTTATTCTAGAGGATGGAACAACTGTAGAAGACGATTATCAGCTAGTTAGAGCGCTAAGCGAGACCGTAAAGCGTGAACGCTATAAGCTGCACCGCGACTCCTACATCACCGATCGAGACTTTGCTTACTTAGCGGCAAGGGGCATCGACTTCGTGCGGATTCCAATTCCCTTCTACATCTTTGGCGACTATGAGCCATACATCGGATGCATTGACTACCTCGACAAGGCGTTCAAATGGGCAGAGCGATATAATCTTCAGATCTTAATCGACTTGCACACCGTACCAGATAGCCAGAACGGGTTCGATAATGGTGGCATTTGTGGGGTCTGCAAGTTTCATAAAAACCCAGAGCATGTTGAGTTCGCGTTGACTGTGCTCGAACGACTGGCAGCCCGATATCGGGACAACAAAAATCTTTGGGGCATCGAGGTGCTGAATGAGCCGATCTCTCCAGAATTGTGGGATCTGGTTGATGTACCAAAGCGATATCCAGCCGTAGATAAAGCCTATGCCGCAGGATCAGAAGCCGTACCCACGGATTTCCTCAAACGCTTTTACAGGCAAGCCTACTCAAGGATTCGGGCGCAGGCAGACGACGTGACAGTCGTATTCCATGACGGCTTCCGTATCAAGGAATGGATCGAGTTTTTCAAAGAACCGGACTTCAAGAATATCATCGTGGATATGCACCTATACCTCATGACATTCGCATTGAAGTACGGAGATGGTGAGCTTGAGGACCACTTGGCGTACATCAAGAACGAAATGGGTGGTACTGTGACAGAGATGTCCCAATATTTTCCAGTCTTAGTCGGGGAGTGGAGCATCGACACGGCATCGAGGAAGGCTGCGACAACGCTGGCTGGCAAAGAGAGAGATGACTACTATCGAAAAGTTGCTGACGCGCACTTTCAGGCTTGGCAGCACGCAACGGCATGGTGTTACTGGAGTTACAAGTGTCTTGGCGATGAAGCCAAGTTCGATATTTGGGATATGGGCAAGGCGATCGAGCTAGGACTGCTTCCGCATGACTTGTCGCAGCTTCAGTAGATTGCAAATCATGCAATTCTGGGGGACTTCCGAACCTAAGTTGGTCTGAATCATGGAGACAATTGGCCTAACGTTGACTCAACGTCTCCCAATTCATTTTCGCTCTACTGAGATTAGAAATTAAACTCACCCCGCTGCTTGCAGCGGGGTATTCCGGTTCACGTGATCAAATACGAACGCCCCAAGGGGCGGGGAATTCAACCCGAAACAGATTAAACGATTAGAAATTAAACGATTAGAAATTAAACGTTGTTCGTAGAACTGCAATCACTGTATCGTCATTGCGATTGTCCTGATTTGGTGCCGTCAGCCAAATAACACCAGGAGTGAGGGAAATATTGGGGGTTAGCTGCCAGCGATAAAACCCTTCGATGGATGAGAACGTTGCTAAAGTTGCACGGCTTCACGTTCGCAACATGGTAACCGAGGGTTTTTTTGGACATAAAGGTGTTGACGGTTCAACAGTGGACGGGCGTGCTGAGATTTTTGGTATCATTGATTGGTCCGCCATCGCCGAGAACATCGCTTTTGTAAAAAGCAGGACGGATCCGGCACGCAGCGTGGTGGAGAAATGGCTTTCCTCTCCTCCACATCGTCGAAATATCCTCGGATCACATTGGACGAGCTCTGCAGTAGCTGTCGGGGTCTCCGATGACGGCTCACTATATTTTGCACAAGTTTTTCTTTCCAACCGTTGAAACAGTAAGCTATTCAAATCACCACAATCGAGAACCTAAGGCATTAGAACTATCTTTTAGTTCGCTATGACGAAAGGTTTCCGTCTTGCTTGCATATTCAAATGCCAAGCGGAGTGCGTCGGAAAGTCTGTCTATCTCAGCTTTTCGCCCTCTGATTCAACTGTTGTACGCAAAACCCCAGATGTGGACAGGAATACGCTGACAAATTTGCTGGTGGAAGGGAAGTGCCGCATTACTTGTTAAGAATCTGCCCCGTTGTTCCTATGTTATTAAATGTATTTTATCAGAGTAAGTATGTTCCGAGATTGCCGGAGTCAGGAGGTTAATATTCAATGATCTCTGCTGAAAGTATGTTGTCTTCGGTAAGATCAAGGCCTGCGACAGAAAGCTTTTCGATAAGTACCTCAAGCATTTCTGGATCGACGGTAATGGTCTTCTGAGTACACCAGCCCAGATCTTTTTCATAGATCGAGAGTCTTATGACTGCCGAGCCATTTTCTGTGGCAACATCGATCTTTTTCTGTCCCGTACGTATCTCTGAAGTCGTGGTAATATTATCGTCGTTACTTAACATGTTGTAAATAGTAAATAGAAAGTGAAAATCACTTTCAATAATGATCTTATTGCAAAAATATCATCCCGTCAAATTCTTAGACGCAGGATATGACGGGATGAGGACTCGATGTATTCGCGTCAAGAAATACTACATTTTGGCCTTCCACTCAGCCACCGTAGTCCGAATGAGATCAAGGAAATTCGGATTGGCTGGTGGGGTCGCTGCTGGGCCCATTTCAAGGGCTTTTTCACCCAACCTAACAGCTTCGCGATAATTTCCTTTTTCCGCCATCAGACGGGCTTTGGTGTAGTTATTCGAAAAAGTCTCACGTGCCGCGATCGAGGCGTCGATATTGGTCAATGCCTCGTCGAGATGGTCCTTAAGCTTGAATGTCGCAACGTAGTTTGCAAATTGATTGAGCAACGGAACACGCTCAGCTCCTGTCTTGCCCGCGAGTCCTTCACGGATCTGAGACAGTATCCGGCCGTGTATGTTGCCGATGCCGATCCTGAACGGAACCTGCACATTCTCCCAGATCAAATAAACATCCACACCATCAGGATCGACTTTACCGAAAGTGTATGTTAGCGATTCTGTGAATAGAGCCTTTTCTATACTTGATCTCACCCGAAGTGCATCTTTAGCCGCATCGTAGCTGAAACTGCCCCACTGTCCGTCGTCTTTATTGAAGATCAAGGTCCATTCGCGGCTCTCGGGTATTACGTGAAAGCTGTATTTACCAGCCGGCAGCGGCTGTCCATTAACGGTTACATCACGTGAGAATTCAAACAAAGTGGCCTCGTTCGCACCGGCACGCCAGACTTTACCATACGGCACAAGACCATCCCAGATCTTACGGCCTTTGACGTTTGGGCGATGGTAAACGACCCGGATCGTTGCATCGCCGACCGTCTGTACAACTTCCTGTCTCTGGCTTTCACGGGGCAATTGGACCTGAGCCGCGATGCCTATCGAGAATAACGAAACAACGACTGCAAATTTTATGATATTTTTCATTTTTCCAATCTCTCCTTTGCACGATCAATGAAAATGCGGATCATTTCCGTAACTCGCTTACTCATCTCATTGCTTATCAAGGTCTCCCCCGCAAGGCCTGCAAGCATATGTAGATCGCGGGAACTCTTTCGCCGTAGCTCCACCATCTGCGAAAAACGAACGAGCGTAACATTCTTCGCTTTTTCATAAAAATCTGCCGAAATACGGAGAAAGTTCTGCGTCTCCGCCCGAATCGGGAACCATTCGATGCGGTCTTCGGTCTTCTCGGCAAGCTCTACGGCAAAGTTTTGCATCATCTTGCCGACGACCGGCAGCTCGGCTTGGATCTTCCAGTGAGCAACGCCTTTCGCGTCCAGGTGAATGCTAGCGACGCCGGGCATAAGTTCAGCTATGTTCCCGAGGTCGGCAAAGAAATCCCGGACCTTTTCTACATTCGATCTAAGTTCTATATTGTCGCTGAAAACGGCCTTTACTGTGAACATAACTTGATCAGATCCCTCCGTTAAGCACGACTGCATTGAAGAACGGACGTGTTGTCGAGCGGAAGATCCCTCTGAAAAATGGTTCTTCCGCAAAAAGAGTGACCCGTCCACTGCCGATCGACTCATCGATGAGGTAGGAAGTTCCTTTCAAAAGGCGTTCCGTGTTTCCTTCCCAAACAAAGCCGGAAATGGTGAGCGGTTTATCACCCTTGCTGTCGAAGATCAATGCGTTAGTGCCTTCCTTAGAATATCTGAAGAAATAACCGCTAGCCAAAAGGACCGGCATCTCTGAATGGGTTACTCCATAGGTCAGACGATTTGTACGATCGACCGATGCACGCATTATTGAGCCCGGAAGCGGGACGGGTACTTTATTCGCATCGGCCGAAGGCGATGCGATCAGAGGAAGCGCCGGAGCGATACCATCGTCCTTATCAGTTTTCCAGTCGGTAGGATCCTTCGGAGTCTCTGTAGGTTTAGGATCTTCGGCCTTATCTTTTTCATTGTCGTCATCGCTGCCGACCATACGCGTTGAGGAAAGCCCGACATCTTTTAATGCGGCAAAAACCGATGCACCACGAACAGTTATGATGATGCCGCCATTTTGTGCCCATTCTTTAAGGGTTGACACACCACCCGAGCCGAAAGCGCTCATATATCGACCGGGGGAGCCGTTCGGGAGTATTAAAACGTTGTAGTCCTTCAATACGCCGCTGCGGATAGCGGCTGCCGAGAATGCGCTGAATTTCACACCATAACGATCGAGCGTCCACCAGATCGAGCCATATGACGTAATGTCAACAGCATCGTCGGCCAACATAGCGATTTTCGGCCGGGTCGATCCAAATGATGAGAACGAGCTGTTCGGGATGACGCCATTTGCTCTACGTATGTCCCGTTCGGCAAACGGGGTCGCGAAAAAGCACGGCGAGGTCTCGCGAGAGCTTTGGCGAGCGATGTTCCCAGCAAATCAACCCGTACCGATCACCTACGTGACCAATGGTGTTCACGCTCCTACCTGGATCGCTCCAGCGTTTCAGAATTTATACAAGAATGAGATCGGAGCCGATTGGAAACACCTGTTGTCAGATCCCGATGCTTGGAAAGGAGCAGTCGCCCAAATTCCCTTACCGCGGATCTGGCAAACGCATCAGGTGCTTAAAGATCTGTTGGTCGCATTCATTCGGCAGCGAACCCAAAAAAGCGATACCGGGACAAAGGACACAATAAATGAACGCTCGGACACGAATCGACTTTTGGACCCGAATGCTCTCACCATAGGTTTTGCGAGACGCGTCGCCCAGTATAAACGCTGGAATCTTATTCTCTTCGATCGTGAAAGACTGCTCCGGCTTGTCAATAACGACACTCAGCCAGTGCAGTTCGTCTTTGCTGGCAAGGCCCATCCGCAGGACAGAACGGCGAAACAGATACTTCAGGAGCTGATGTCCATCGATGGCGATTCCTCTTGGCAGCAGCGCGCCGTTTTTATTGAGGATTATGATCAGGAGGTAGCTCGATATCTTGTTCAGGGAGTGGATGTGTGGATGAATGTTCCGCGTCGGCCTTTTGAAGCAAGTGGAACTAGCGGGATGAAGGCCGCGATGAACGGTGTGCTTAATCTCTCAATACTTGATGGTTGGTGGGTTGAAGGATATAACGGCCGTAACGGGTTTGCAGTCGGGGATATGCGTGATTTTGATAGTGACGATGAGATCGATGCCATAGAATCCGATGCACTTTATTCACTTCTTGAGAACGAGATTGTCCCGAAATTCTATGATCGCGGCGACGATGGCATCTCAGTCGATTGGGTGGCAATGATGAAAGAAGCTATCGCAACGTTAACACCGCAATTCTCAAGCGACCGGATGGTTCGTGATTATTTTGAAAAGATCTATGGCTGATCTTTCGATCACTTCCGATATGGAGATGAGAACAGGAAACATACGCGCGATCGAATGCTACCGAGAGGCGTGGCAGCTACTAAAGCCGGTTTATTGGCAGGTTCTCGGCGTTGTTTTCGTTGGAATGCTGATCGGCGGCGCGTTCTCGATCCTGCTTGGGCCGATGATGTGCGGTATCTACCTCGTGCTATTTGATGTACATGAGGGACGGTCACCCTCATTCGATCGTCTTTTCAAAGGGTTCCAATTCTTTCTTCCGTCTTTCCTTCTCGTTTTGATAATAATGCTCCCTGTTATCGTAATGATCGCCCTCATCTACCTTCCTATTATCGCGATGACACTTGCCGGGGAGAGAATGGACGAATCGCAGCTTTGGGCATTCTTGGGCACAACACTGGCAATTGAGGCAATTTTCATCGTCATTATGACCTGCTTTCACACCCTCCTTCTTTTTGCGTTTCCGCTGATCGTTGATAAAGGGATGGGGGTTATCCAGGCAATAAAATGGAGCTCAAAGGGAGTTTGGAGGAATCTGAGCGGCGTTGCATCGCTTTTTGGTGTCGGGATGATAGTTTCCTTGGCAGGAATGCTGCTATTCTGTATCGGTATCTATTTGGTGATGCCGCTGATACTTGCAGCGACCGTTGCCGCATATAGAAGGGTATTTCCCGCCAACCGGATCGATCCGGAATCCGGACCTCCACCACCGACAGCGTATTTTACCGAGCAATTCAATGGTTGAACGATTTAAAGACATTTGCAGTGTCGAAGAACTGGACAGGCTTTTCGAATTCACAGAAGATCGACCCATTATCCTCTTCAAACACAGCAATGCTTGCGGGACAAGCGCATACATTCAGGAGAAACTTTCGGGTTTGGACGCTGTGATCCACCGCGTCATAGTCCAGCGCCACCGAGATGTTTCGGATGAGATAGCACGCCGAACCCAAACCATTCACCATACTCCTCAGGTGATCATTCTTCGATCGAACAAACTGATCTATTCGGCCTCACATTACTCGATCTCATCGGACGACATCGCCGCCCACCTGGGAACGGATCGAGGCACAGATGAACAGGACATTTTTAATACAAAAAGCGATAATCTGACTATATGACCGAACCCGCCCAGATCATCGAAGAAAGTGACTCGGAAATAACCATCGTTTGGCCCGATGGATCTGAAACTCGGTATTCAGCAACTGGGCTGCGTCGGAAATGTCCTTGTGCCGGCTGTATCGACGAATGGACCGGAAAGAAATTGCTTGCTGACGATGATATCCCCGATGGACTTACTTTCGACCAGATAAGTATCGTCGGACGTTATGCTCTAAATTTTCACTTTTCAGACGGCCACGATACTGGCATCTTCAGCTTTCAATACATGCGAGGATTGAATGAGGGAGATTGATTCAAGGCATCCATCCCAATGATGTAAAATAATTTCGATGCAGGAACGCGATATTTTCGATGAACGCCAAGAGTTAAAAAAGGCGAGCTTTGCGTGCCCATTTTGCCGTCAACGCAATGATTATGATGTCCGCTGGATGAAACGCACCAAAAAGAAACAGCCTCCCCGCGGCATTGCCGAACACGAGCGGGCCCGGTTTGAAAAATCACGGGATTATATGGTTCGCATTGATGATCAGTTGATGTGTAAGAATATGCGCTGCCGCAAGCGCTTTGAGATCCCTACCTCACAATCTGTCGTTTTTATCTAGTTTTTGCTACGCAATTTGTGTTATGCTTTCTGCACCCCAAACAAGGAGCAGATGAGATGCCGTCCAATCGTCTAGAATTTTACGGCAATGAGCCGCTTCCGGATGAAGAGATAGTAGAATTTATCGAGCAGGAGATCTCTCTTGCACCGCAAGCGCCATCTGAGCTTTACCAGCGTCTCGCCGAACATAATTCTTCTTCACCTGCAGATTCCGGCGGCGACATAGATGCAAACTGGGAGGAGGTGAATTCTTCTGGTTCGGAAGCTGTCTTCGGACATAACCCCACACCTGATCAATCGGATGTAGAACAGAATGCACATGCGATGGGGATAGATTTTGAGGATAACGAGCCGCTTGATTTCATCAGAAAGCTTGGAAAACGCGATCGTAAACGCTTTGAATTAGAAACTTACCGATCTCTTTGCTTATTGAATCCAGGTTGCCGGCAAAGATCACCGAGGGCAGTTCTACCGAGTCTGCGTCTTTTGCAAGTTCAGCTATGATCTCTTCTTTCGCACGGCCTTTGTATCTAATGTTGAATAGTTGTTGGTCAAACAGTGCCTTCGGCATCGATCTGCGGCCAAACTTTTCTATCAGCCCACGTAGCCCAAGAGCTGAACCATTACGGTAGTGTTCGGACAACAATTGCGGCGCACGTCTGACCGCCGCAGCAAGCATAGTAGTGAACACTACTGAATGCTCTTCTTTTTTATTTGATCTGCGTCCCTGCGCCTGAAAGAGATCAGCCAAAAGCGGATCAGCATCCGGCACGCGAAGTTCACCGCCGGAAAACTCGACGACCTCTGATCCATAAAGTCGGTTCGCAATATCAAAGAGCCTTTCCTCAGAAATCCCTGTGGAATATGACAGTGAAGCTATGGGAGCGGCGGCTGTATTCTGAATGCCAAGGTCGCCAAACAATTCCTTTACTTTGATCTCCTCGCGCATATCTTTGCATGCGTACCCGATCTCTCGTTCGAACCAGCGTCCGATCGCTCCGGTAAAGATCTCCTCCAGGTAGGCGCGCTGTATCAGTGGGAATCCGGAAAGTGTTCCATCAAATTGTTTCGCTCTCTTCAACAGCGACGAAATAAAACCGGGACGATCTCCGATCTGAATTGCCACGAGATCTAGCAAAGCATCATCAAGCTTCAGATCGATCGTCTCAGCCGAAAGGCTTACGCCATCGCGAACGCTTTCGAAAGTTGGTGAAGAAAGCGAGAGCCGCTCACCGTCAAATCTTGAAAGATATCGGCGGCGGCCTGCGGCAATAACGGGGAACTCCGCGCGTTCCGCGACGCGAAAGAGACATCGTACGAATTCATCACCGCCATCAATACTGCTGCTTAAGTGCAGGTCGTCAAAGATCAGTAACGGCCGCAGACCTGATGAGGCGGAGAGCATCGGAACGCTCAGACAGCGCTCAATAGATGTTGGATCAATGGCAGACTCTTCCTCTATTCTCTCCGCAGCCTGTTTTATCCAAGAAATATCGGTGGCCGGAGCCAATCCAAGAATTTCGTTAAATCCGGGCGATGTTTTACTAAATATTGGGTCGCTTCGCCGATAGGCGATCGTCTGTGCCAAGAACTCGTATGCAAATCGCTTAGCCGCAAGGACTGAACTTTCGCCATGTCTAAGCGAAAAATAAACCGGTAATGGTGCATCCGCTCTGAGAAACAGACCTTCTGCAAAATGAAGCAGCAACGTGGAAGCCCCGGAATTCGGCGTGCTTTCAAGCAGAAGCAGTCCGCTATCCCCAGGTGCAAAGTTTTCAAGACGGGTAATAACATCGGCACGAACATTCGGCCCATTTGATTTCCCTTGTGAACTTCTCTTCTGCACGGCAGACATTTAATTGATCTTATCCCTGAATGATTTGCCTAGCAGTTCATAGATCTGCACGCCGTTTCGCCCCAATTCCTTCGCCTCGTATAGGGCGAGGTCGGCTGCGTCGATCCAATCTTTCGGTGACTCGAACTCGGTGCTGTACCCGGCAAGGCCGAGACTAATGGTTACCCTGCGATACGGGAAATGGGTATGCTCTATCCGGGAACGAATGCGTTCTGCAATAGTAGCGGCCTCATCCGGGCTAGTTCGCGGCAGTAAGATCGCGAACTCCTCACCGCCAAAGCGAGCCGCCACGTCGTCTGCTCGAAGCGTATCCTTCATTGCACCGGCGAGCATCTTTAAAGCTAGATCACCGGCAGCATGGCCAAAGCTGTCGTTATAGGATTTGAAATGGTCCACGTCGATCATCATCAGCGTGATCGGCGCACGATGGCGACGAGCCCGGTTCATCTCCTCCTGAAGTCGTTCATCCAGGTATCGGCGGTTCAGAAGACCGGTCAGTGGATCAGTAACTGAAAGCTGCTCAAACTCACCGGCGCGGTCCTTTAGAGTTGTCCGATCGATCGCCACAGCGATCTGTGGTGCGATGGTCTGCAATAATTCGAGGTCACGCTCGCCGAACGAATCACCACCGGCACGATCTGTAAAGTTCATCACGGCAAGGCGGCGATCCCCGATCAGGATCGGAAAGCTAATGAAAGAGTTCGACCTGTATCGCCACTCGCTCGGTGCCAAAGCGATCCCTTCCTTACGAATGTCGGAAACAACGACCGGATCACCTTGCTCAAGCGCGTGCACTGCGATCCTGGAGCCAACACTTCCGAGACTTTTCAGATCGGTTGCTGCCCCGATCGATGCCGTTGCATATAGATCGTCAGATTTCTCGCCGCGCAGAAGCAAGGACGCACGCTGAGCTTGCAGCAGCTCGGCTGAGATCTGCATTACGTGCGTTAGAAAATCGTCCTTGTCGATCTGCTTCAGGCTTTCGACAAATCGTTTCACACCCTTTGCGACCCAATCCCTTCGGGATACCTCATCACGAAGCCGTAATATCTCTAATTGCGGGCCGATACCCTTCGCGAATCGCACAAGTTCATTTTCGACCTCACCGTTTATTTTGTTTCCGGCTACGGCAAATGCTCCGCGAATCTCTGAGCCCACGGTTACCGGAAATAGCGAGAGCCTCGTCGGCGAGCCGGGCGACCGGAAGTCATTTCGCTGGCGAAGCTTTACACAGCGTTTGGCCTTGATCGCCGCTTCAAGCCTTTCGTTCTCGACCGGGATCGAGATCCGGACGGTTTTCTCTTCGAGCCGTCCGAACGACGTAGTAGCGACCAGCGCGTCGCCCCGTCGCTCAAGCCAAACCAATGAATCGAATTCATAAATGTCGGCAAGAAACTGCAGGATCGCTTTACAGGCCTCAGAATACTCAAGTTTTGTGAGCGACCCGAGCAGTGATCTCAACCGTGAAGCTTCAGGTCCAATGCGGCTCTGATCATTTGTTTGAGGCTTGACGGGACCATGCACTTGTTCCGATCTGGTACTGAATTCTTCGACACGCCTCGAAATTTCGTCCTTGATTTCGGTTTCCGGTTTTGACGAAAGGTCCAGAAGGTCGCTCTCGTGCTTAACAATAAAACGTCCAAGTCGTTCGATAGCAGAATATATACCGGAATCTGAACCGGACATTAGGACGTTCTCGAAGAACTCGGTCGGACGGAAGCGGCTCCATTCGCCGCTGATCGCCTTTTAAAAGGCGGATCTTTCTCAATGGGAAACGACCTCCACTCATGGAACGGTTACATTTTCCGGCGGTGAGCTGTTCATGACCTCTGCCCGCGCCCGCTATTATTACGCGATGTGCGCCGCTCCGGATTTCAAAACGGAAGATTCTGCCGTTCGCGTAACTGTTAGAAACGTAAATGGTACAGCATCAGATCTTGGTTATGGGCTTATTTTTCATAGTGATCCAAAGCCACTTGTAAAAGGTTACGCATTCCTAATAGATACGGCTAGGAAACGCTATCGTGTCGTTCGGCATGAACCTAACAAAGAGCATAACGTGGTTGCATGGACTGATTCGAGCGCGATAAATGGCGGCTCGGAGGCGAATAAACTCGAGGTGCGGCACAAGAACGATATCAACGAGATATATGTGAATGATACTTTGCTTACGTCGATCCGCAATGTTTACGGACACAAAGGCGGTGTCGCGGGATTGTATGCGGCAGATGGTATCAGGATCGGGTTCAAAGATCTGGAGATCGTGAAGTAAGTCCGCCCGATATGAAGACTTGTCCTAAATGCGGTCAGTCCTACACCGATGCAAATATAAATTTTTGCTTGAATGACGGCGAGCTCTTGTCGCGTCTAAGCGAGTCCTCGGATCTCTTTAATGAGCCGCCAACCATTTTCGCTGACGATTCCCCGCCTACCGTCATAATGGGATCAGCTCGCGAAACGCGTGACAATTGGCAGCCTGCTGCGCCCATCGTACCTTATCAAGAAAACCAAACCTATCGCCCACCGATCGATAGGGTTGCGATCCCGGGTTTTCCTCAAGCTCGTAATCACACCTTGCCAACAATTTCGATGATCCTGGCAATTTCTTCGATCCTGCTTGTGTGTTGCGCTGGAGGAATATGGCTTGGTGTTCCAGCGGCGATCATCGGATTTATTGGAATGAGAAACGCTGATGATAAGCCACAACTATATGGCGGACGGGGAATGGCTCTCGGCGGCATGATTATTGGGATCATCACGTTTTTCCTATCCTTGGTCTTTCTTTTGTTCGGTTCTATTTCCTGATATATGGACAAGTAGCGTAGCCGACGTAAATCTTCTATACTCAAACCGATGCGTGTAACGTTGCTTGTTGTCGCGGGACCACAAACGGGACGCCAATTTACATTTGACCAACACGACACGTTCATGATCGGCCGGAGCGAGGACGCACATTTCTGTCTTCCGCATGACCGATTTTTTTCGCGCCATCACTGCATTCTTGAGATCGCGCCACCTCAGTGCTTTCTTCGTGATCTAGGTTCGACGAACGGAACTTTCGTAAATGGCATTCGCGTGGAGACCGCGCACTTGAAACACGGCGATCGACTTCAGGGGGGAGAAACTGTCCTGGAAGTTCGAGTTGAGAGTGATATGGCAAATGCCGGATCGTCCGGTATTCCGTCGATCGAAAAGACGGAGCCTTCGATAATCACGGTTGCCTGTCTCAATTGCGGTGTCCCGTCAAAGGCGGAAGCATCACGACCGGACGCAAAGCTAACATATGTTTGCGATGATTGCAGAGAAAAACTACGGAAGAATCCACAGCCGATACCGAATTATCAAATGATCCGGGTTCTGGGGCAAGGCGGTATGGGTAGTGTGATGTTGGCACGCGCCGTTAGCGATGGCCGTGCGGTCGCAATAAAAACTCTTTTGCCGGAAGTCGCGGTTAGCGATCAATCCTTAAAGCGTTTTATGCGCGAGATCGAGGTGGCTGCGTCTCTCCAACATCCGAATATTGTCAGCTATATTGAACACGGAACACACAACGGTATTGTTTACCTTGTAACGGAGTATATCAGCGGGATGGATGCCGGGAGATTAGCGAAGAAGCGCGGAGGAAGACTAAATTACCAAGAGGTTGTTAAGATAATAGAGCAGACACTTGCTGCTCTTGAGTTCGCACATACGAAGGGATTCGTCCATAGAGATATAAAGGAACAGAACATACTAGTTGACGGCAACTTTCCTAAATACGTGGCCAAGCTGACTGATTTTGGTCTATCAAAGAGCTATAAGCAAAGCGGTTTAAGCGGAGTTACTATGGTCGGTGATGTCGCTGGAACGATCGCTTATATGCCTCCCGAGCAGGTCCGCGATTTTAAGGAGGTCAGACCGCCTTCTGATATTTATGCGGTCGGTATGACCGCTTATAGTCTGCTCACCGGTGCACATGCGCTGGATATCGGACCGAAAGCCGGAATATCTGAAACTGTAAAAGCCATTTTCGAGAAACCGATAGTCCCGATCAGCCGACGGGTTCCGGACGTCCCGCTCCGTATTGCGGCGGTTTTTGAAACTGCTTTGGCAAAACAGGTCGATCTTCGTTGGCGAACCGCGGGCGAAATGCGTGAGGCATTACTCAGAGCCGCTTCCAGTGTTTGACCCGTATCTGTCTAGTTGGCCTGCTGCAGTCAATACACCTAACAAAACCCATAGATGTCGGGCATTTTCGAAAGATCCGATAAATCCCTGTGCCAGAAATGCTCCGATAAATACTGCTGCTAAGGGAGAAAAGGGATTCTTATCGCGGATAAGTCTTACACTTTTAGATGCAAAGTGAACGGTGAGCCAAATAATTGCGATAAGTCCAAGGAGACCCGCCTGAGCTGCAACATTTAGCCAGGTGTTATGAGCATCGGTTAATATAGCTCCTCGTCCCGAAGCCGATTGATAGTAAACACTTGCTACCCCTAGCCCAAGCCCCTTTCCTGTGAAAGGATATTCAAGAAAAGTTCTAAAGGAATCGTACCAGGTCAGCGCTCTTGGTCCGAGAGAATAAAACGTGCGTGATCCATCTGAATTGACTATCGCTGAACTTATGTCCCAAGGTGGATAGGCGGAAATTAATACAGACGAGATAGCTATAAAAAGGCCGAGGTAAACGAATATCAAACTTGATCGCGGGAGCGAATTTGGTATTTTCGTGCAGTAAAGAAGTACACATAAAGAAAGAATAAATCCGCCCAAACCTGGTGTGAGTGTGAAAATGGCCGCTAAGTTGATCAGCAATACGGCCAAGATCAAATATGGCGAACGAGGGTTCGCTCGAAACAATATAAACGCCATCCCCAAAGCAACAGTCAGGTAATTGCAAAGCATTGCCGGGTAGAGGAATGTGGATTGGATCCGTGGATAATTTCCTGACGGAAGGGAGCCTATGCAATAACCCTGAGGGTGATGGGCGTGATCGTGATGGTCATCATGAGCGTGGTGATCATGGTCATGATGATGCGCTTCGTGTGAGTGATCCTGCTGGGTTTGTTCAATCTCTTCCTGCACGAGATTGGCATAGGCTTCTGGGTTGTTATAGCCCACATCTAAAAGCAGTGGCAGCGGTACTTTTCCATGCTGACTGTGCAGGATTCTGGCACCTTCTTTGACCGTATGAATATAAGCTTCCAGGTTTTGGATCTGGTCTGGATCTGCCAAATCAGTCTTATTCAAAATCGTGACATCCCCATAGGCAATCTGCTTGAATGCCGCTTCGCTGTCGAAATGATCGGGGGTAAAAGTCTCAGAATCGACGACGGTGACGATCGAATCTAACCGGGTCAGGTCGCGCAATTCTGTACCCAAGAAGGTCAAAATAATCGGCAGTGGATCGGCAACACCCGTCGTTTCGATCACCATGTAATCGACCTGATCGTCCCGCTCCAGCACGTTATAAACCGCATCCACCAGTCCATCATTAATCGTGCAACAGATGCAGCCATTACTGAGTTCCACCATGTCTTCATCCATCGCCACCAGTAATTGGCTATCAATGTTAATGTCACCAAACTCATTCACCAAGATCGCAACCTTTAGATCCTGACGATTGTTCAAAATGTGGTTGAGTAACGTGGTTTTACCACTGCCGAGAAATCCCGTGATAATCGTGACAGGCATTCCTCGTTTGGGAATGTCCAGGGTGCTGGGAGTGGGAAGAGTTGTTGTGTTGGTCATATCCAATTCCTCAAATTAAATCGCAATACATTCAATCAACTGTGCTTTGATTAATTCAGCATTTAAGTTTCGCCCGATGAATACTAACTGATTATGCTTGGGTAACTGCGATCGATTCTCTTTCAGAGACATTGCATGAACGCTTTTCATGTCGCATCGTTTACCACTCAGTTGCAAAACATAGCGTAGTTGGCTGCCCTGAAACCAGACAATTCCCTTGGCGCGGTAAACATCAGGAGATAGATGATGCAGGAAGTTTTGAAATTTGGGTAAGTCGAAGGGACACTGGCGCAGTTGCTCTGGAAGCGATTCGCTTTCAAATGACACCGCTACAAACCCATCATTTTCTAAATGATGAGAATGTCTATGGTCATGATGCTCATGAGTTGGCTGGGATGAGTTGATGTAGGTACTGGCATCATTAAATCCAATATCCAAAATTAACGGCAGTGGCACCTCCCCATATTGGGTCGAGATGATTCGAGCGCCTGGCTTAATCGAGCGAATATAATCTTCCAACCCATCCACGATTTGAGGAGAAACCAGATCGGTCTTATTTAAGAGAATGATGTCCCCAAAGATGAGTTGGTTGAGTGCGGCTTCACTGTCATAATGACTGGGTGTAAAGGACTCAGCATCGATGACCGTCAGTACTGAATCCAGTCGCGTGACATCTCGCAATTCTGTACTGATAAAGCTCAACATGATCGGCAAAGGATCAGCAATTCCGGTGGTTTCAACCACAATGTAATCAACTGAGTCATGGCGATCGACCATTTCATACACAGTATCAACCAGGCTTTGATTGATGGTGCAACAAATACAGCCATTGCCCAGTTGCACCATGTTTTCATCTACAGAAACTAGCAGTTGTGAATCGATATCAATGTCACCAAACTCATTCACAATTACAGCAATCTTTAACTCATGGCGATTGTTCAGAATATGATTGAGCAGCGTGGTTTTGCCGCTGCCCAAAAAGCCTGTGATGATGGTAACGGGCATGACACGCTGAGGGACATTCACCGATTCTGGATAAACTTGCATGACTGGGTTGGACATAATGACTCCTTAAGTTTGCAAGTAAGTCTCAGCCAGATGATAGACCAGTGCTTTCCGTTGCATGGTTTGAAAAATATTGTAAAAACCATTGGCACGAGAAGGAGTCAGGCTGATATCCAGCCCAGTTCGCTGAATGAAATCGGGCTTTAACTGGATGATTTCTGCGGGAGCTAACCCGTTCAATCCTTCAACCAACAGCCCCACTAATCCCTTGGTTAGTTGAGCGTCGGAATCGCCCTGAAAGATCACCTTGCCCTGCTCCAAACTGGCAGTTACATACACTTGAGACACACAACCAGGAACTTTATGTTCTGCCACCTTTTGCTCATCGGGAAATGGCGGCAGGCGCTTGGCAAAGCAAAGCAAGTACTCATAGCGCCGCTTCGGTTCCGTAATCTGTTGGAACCGCTGGACAATTCGCTCAAGGGAGGCAGGCAAGGGTTGGGAGACAGGCGGCATACTGTTCTAGCAGCAAGCTATCCATAAAAATGATAATCATTCTCATTATATAGGAAGTGGGTGAAAAACTGAAGCAATTCTTCGCAAGCGATACCACCCCTGCGGTTGATCTACTTCCTGTATGGTACTGAGGCACACTGCTATGAGCAGTTCGCTGATTTAACTAAACCTGAAATTCAGAATGTGTCATAACACCCTGATTGTGTTATGGTTTAGTTACTCATTCGGTTCTGGTGGGGAGCAGCCATCAGACGCAAGGGGGAAAGTGCAGTGCGAATCTGCCGCTGTCCCGCAGCTGTGAGGAGAGACGCAACTCTCTGAGTCAGAATGCCCGCCGAGTTGTCAACCCGTTACATAAACATCTGCGAGGTACGGATGATGAAAACTTCAAGTTTTTGCAATTGGCTTTCTGCCAGAATTTTAAGGTTGTAGCGTTCTGAGTTGAACGAGAGGATAACATCTGGCGAGGCTATCTGAGTAGAGATAGCCTGTCGTTGTGCTGGTATTTGTGGCTAGCGTCCTCAAGATGTTTGGTTATGGACTGTTTCCAATCTGGGGACAGCTAATCTTTCATGTTTATCTACAGAATTTAGAACGCTACAGCTATGACTATTCAAACTGCAACGCTGGGGTATCCCCGCATTGGTAGAAATCGTGAGGTTAAAAAGGCATTAGAAGCCTTTTGGAGCAGTAAATCTGATGCCGAAAGCTTGCTGCAAACGGTTCGAGACGTTGAATTTGCGAACTGGAAAACACAACTCGAAGCCGGGATTGATCGCATTGGTATTGGAGATACCACCCTCTACGATCATGTGTTGGATTGGACAGTTCGGCTTGGCTTAATCCCAGAGCGCTTTCAATCTCTCACTGGACTCGATCAAAAGCTAGAAGACATGAATGAATTACAGGATGTTTTTCTACATGCGATTGCCCATGATTTACGGACAACGATTATGGGAACGCTGATGGTTTTGAAAAATTTCCAGCAACATCCAGGTGATGAAATTTCGATTCCTCGCTCCTTGCTAGAGCGAATGACCCAATCGGGCGAAACCCAGCTCTGTAAGTTGAATGCCCTGCTCGAAGCTTACACCAATCGTACCGAAGGAGTAGTACTCCAGCCAGAGCCGATGCAAGTACAGGAACTGCTGCAAACGGTCGCGACCGACCTCAAACCGTTACTGGAGCGCAACCAAGCCACGCTAGAGCTGGCACTAGACAAGTTGCCTCCAGTGATGGCAGATGGGGAACAGCTTAGACGAGTGTTCCAGCAACTCTTGCTCAATGCGGTGAAGCACAATCTGCCTGGAGTGCACATTACAGTTGAGGTCAAACCAGAACCGCAGTGGTTGCGTTTTATTGTGGCAGACAATGGCAAAGGGATTAGTCAGTCGCAGCGAGAACGGCTGTTTGATCTCAAACTGGGCGCAGGACCAGATCGGCAGTTGACGGGTATCGGCGTTGGTCTCTGCCTCTGTCAACAAATCATCACGGCTCATGGCGGCAAGATTGGTGTAGAAAGCGAAGTGGGCCACGGCTCGCGCTTTTGGTTCACCCTGCCACGCTAGCGGGCGCACTGGGAACGATCCAAAACAGATTTGTAAACTTGAATCATCTGTTGTCCGATCGCCTGCCAGCTATAATGCGTCAGGGCGTGGGTTTGGGCGTTGGCTCCCCGCTCGATCCGACTAGCTGGATCAGCGAGAGCAAATCTCAACTGCTGGATTAAGAAATCAACCTCACAGGTACAGATCCAGCCCGCTTCAGCTTGCGCAATCTCCTGCCAAATATGAACCTGATCGGAAACAATCACAGGCACTCCTGCGGCCATTGCCTCTGCTACTGCAATGCCAAAATTTTCGTAATAGGACGGCAACACAAACAAATCGGCTGCCTGCAAGAGCTGGGCCTTAGCAGCTCCAGTCACAAAGCCAGTCATGGTAGTACAGTGTGCTAAAGGCGAAGCCTGAATCTGGGCACGAATCTGATTCTCATAGTTTGGATCCTGTGGATTGGCCCCTGCTAATACGAAATGAAACTCCACTCCTTCTGCCAATAGCTGCACCAATGCTGGTAGCAACAGATCTAACCCCTTCTTTGGATCAATGCGCGACATGAACAAAACTAGTGGCTGATCTAGGGGCAGACCCAACTGTGAGCGGATCTGGTTCTTCTGGATAGGTTCGGCTATATTTGGCAGCTCGACGCCCAAAGGCAGCACAACGTCACGGGTTACGGTGCCGAACCGTTCAGATACCTTTGCTTCCTGATCGCTAGTAAAATGCACTGCTGCTGCTCCTGCTAGATTGGGGCGTTCTATCAGAGCTGCATAAAGTCGTTTGAGCTGTTTTTTCTTTTGTAAGTCGGCTGGATCAAGGGTGCCTAAGGGCCGCAGAATATAAGGCAATTTCTTCCAACGAGCGATTGCCGCTGCTGCACTACTAACTGGTGAGAATAAGGCATGAATATGAGCGATATCATATTCGTGAGCATGGTTAGCAAGCCAGTTTAGTAAAAGCGGCGAAAACTTATAGCGACGAAATGGTGAACAGCGAAAATAACGAATCCGATACCCATCTTGGAGTACCGCTCGATCGAGCGGCACATTGAGTGGAGCCTGGCCCGTATCGCCGTTGGCATCAGTGGTCAGAATAGTCACATCAATGGCTTGTGCTGCCAGACTTTTTGATAGCCCCAATACCATTTGGCTGGGGCCACCGTAGACCAAAGATAGGGATGGAACAATTTGCAGAACTCGCAATGATTTCATAGATAAAGTTAAAGCAATAAAGGCAGGATAAGGTCACGATAAAGTCACGATAAAGTCACGAGAAACATTTCAAGGGTCATGGCTTAGTCTGAATACGTGCAGCCTGAATACGTTCACTCCAAATATGTAAGGTGTTACCAAGCTAACTACTGCCAAAGGAGTAGTGGCTCTCCGACCTTTTGAGTGATGATTTTTGAGACATAGCCGGGGTAAGGTTTTAGTAAAGTGCAACATTACTGCACTGGACTGCACTGGACTGCACTGGACTAGGCATGGAGTAGAGCCTATCGAAATTGAATCTGCTGTCTGACAATCACATTGAAGATATTTTGAGGTACATGTTATGGCTTTGAAAACAATTGATGAATATGATCTGAATTCAAATCGTCAGCCGGGTAGCTACAGAATTAGCGGATTTGGCGTGTATTCTGACTTAATAGCTGGCATGTTGGCTAGCAAAACCGAAGAAAAGATTGGTACTGTAACCAATGCGTTGGTGGATGACATGGGTCAAATTCAGTACATCGTGGTTGATCTAGGAACCAATCCTTCGGGCAGAGAAGTTCTGCTTTCGGCAGACCGGGCACGAATTGACCAAGACCAGCGTCGCGTATATGCTACGGGTCTAAGTAAAGAGCAGGCTGAGCAATTGCCGGCCTACAATGCGCAAATGCAGTACTAACTTGAACTGACACTAGCACCCCTTACATATCGCCGACCATTTGGTCGAGTTGAGTATAGCGCTGGCCGTCATTCCATAGCGAACTCAGCAAGGTTTTGACGGCTGCCAAACAACCTAGAATATAAAAGATAGCGCGACTAATGATACTAAGCGGCGAGCCACTTTTACAGCAAGGTGGATGCCCCAAAACCTGGCAATCGAATAAGTCAGTGGATAAACGCAAAAATTGAGTAGGGGTCAAATTTTTTAGGCCCATCAAGAAGTTGTTGTGATAGAACGTGATTTGGTATTTGAAGGAGCGCGTACTAATATCGTGGCAACCTCCTGATTCTTCGCCCAAATGAACCAGATGGGCTGTTGGGTCATACCAAATTTTGTAACCGGTTTTGCGGATGCGCAAGCAAAAGTCAGATTCTTCGCGGACTGCGCTGCCTTGAAAGCGTTCGTCAAACCAGAGACTGTGCTGTTCAAACAGAGCGCGCCGAAACGACATATTGCAGCCCCTTGCTGTTAGTACCTGCTGTGGTTTGATGGTATGAACCAGATTTAGGCTGTACCAAGCGGTACCCGGATCCATTGCTTCGGGTGGCAAATCTTCAATAATTAAATTCAGGTGTTGTTTAGGAGGCTGTATTGCCCAGTTTACAATAATTCCAGGAGTATTTACCTTACATAGGTAATTAATAGGCTTCGTAGATCTGATTCAAATTTGAACAGTTCAGCATGAATTAGAAAGGGTTGGTTCAGATTCCATGTCTATAGTAAAGCGTATATGTCGTCGATTATTATTAACAACTCAATATTGGTGGCTATGGACCTGGTTCAAATTAACCGAACCACCCCGTATCTTAATCTATCATTCTGAGATCAATAAACGCTTGCTATCGGCATTCGGTGCTCAAATTGGCAAAACGAATGTGCGGATTTTTGGACCTGTGACATTGAATTGGAAAGAGCCAACCTTTCACAATCTCACAATTGAGGATGACTGCGTGCTCAATGGTCATAATTTCATTGATTTATATGAAAGGATTACTCTGGAGAAAGGAGTCAATTTAGGACCAGGCGTTGTAATCATGACCCATAACTCCTATGATACAAACTCCTTTCTTAACGAATCCTTGGCACATACGATTGGTAAAAAACCGGTTCATATTAAAGCAGGTGCCAGCATCAAAGCAAAGTCTTTAATTGTACATGGTGTAACCGTTGGTGAAAGTGCAGTAGTCGCAGGGGGTGCTGTTGTTAATCGAGATGTTGAACCCTATCACTTTGTTGTAGGTATTCCTGCGAAAACTAAACGAATTCTCAAAAGCCAATCTGAACAAAGGAAAGTAGAGAGCAATGAAGAAGTCGAAAGTACTAGTTTTCTCTATAGCCCTAATCGGCTATGACCAGATCTTCCAACACTGTATTGATTCCCATCGAGCCTACTGTCGAAAGTATGGTTACGATTATGTATTGATCGATAAATTTCCTGGAATTCCAGACAAGGAAGAGGCAACATGGTTGAAAATTGTCCTAATGATTGAAGCTCTCAAGAGCAGTTACGATTGGGTATTTTTTGTAGATTCAGATTGTGAAATTCGCAATCATACCCCCAGACTTGAAGAGATTCAAGTCATAAACAAATATATCTATTTGGCACCTGGCCATTCTGGATATATTAATGCTGGTATTTTAATCGCAAAATCCTCAAGCGAAGCAATTCATTATTTCGAGAAGGTATTAGATAGTGCCCAACAGGAAATCCCAGAATTATCAATCGTAGATTGGGGCGATAATCCCTATATTATCCATCATGCCAAAGAAAATCCTGATATCTATTTGTTAACTCATGATTGGAATAATAACACGAATCTAGATTCCCAAAGTTACATCTTTCACTACAGTAGCGGCACTTTTCGAGCTTTTTATTTGGAAAAGTACGCCAGTCGAATTTCTCAAACAAAAGGAAAGATTTTACGCAAGATCTACAACACATATTTACGAAATTTTCCCAAGCGCAATACCTTTCGATCCCGTATGGATGATTATAGAGACTTCTATACATCTCGCTATGCTGCGTTTCAAAAACAGACAAGCACTGCCGGAGTATCTGTTTCATGAATACTTTAGTCAAGTTGCCTAAGCCAGCAGGGCATAGAGTTCGGTACGTTGCAAAACCATCTTTTCTACAGTTGAGAGTTGATGAAATCTGCACTACGGAGGGTAAGTTTGGTAATATTTGGCAGTTGTGGATGGTCGATCCAACGAAGTGCGATTGGCTCCCTGATAGTCTGTCAAGTTCCTTATTTACAGAAATTCAAACGGTTGAGATTTGCAGTCAATCAACTTTACCGCATCCTCATCTAGGACACTGGGTCAGTAGCTTATGTGAAAACCTATCCAGGTTAAACAGAATTGATCTAGCAATACCCGTTTTAGACACTGATCGCGTGATCGACCGCATTATCCAAATTGGATCGATCGCCAAAGCCCATAAACTTCATTTTACTGTCAGACTCAGTTTATTAGATCTGGAACATAATTTCAGTGAATTGAACCGAAAGAATAGCGTCAATTTAGTCAAGCTTCAGCCTCTGATTAGGATACTCAACTTTATTCAAAGCTGTGAATTTATTACAGATTCAAAGCTAGAATGCACCATCAATCAAGCAACGGTTTATCAGTTGCATGAATGGTTGGAGTTTGCTATCAATCACAATATTCCAATTGTTTATAAGTTAGGAGTTCCTCACCAAGTCGCTGAAGCCAATTTGCCAGTCGAACCTGATACATTTGCATTTGAACAGATCTACCATTTGGTCATCTTTCTAGAAAATTTGATCCGCTATTACGAAACCTCGGCAACGCAACTTCAGTTTTACCAATCCCTGATAGGCCAACTGATCGATCATAAACCTCGTAGTGTCGGGTGCAAGTGGCAGTCTGGAGGTGTAACGCTTTCTGCTACAGGTGAACTACGGTACTGTGCAATTGCCAGCAAATCACTGGGATCTACTCTGAAGCAAGACTCTGTAAGCCTATATGAAACCCATCAGGAGCATTGGTACCAGATTCTGCAAACAGCCTGTCATTCCTGTAGGCAGGATTGTATTCTGCCTGGAGCAACGAAAACTGTATCTAAAGTGTCTAAAATATCGTTCCGGACTCTGTTCAAGCAAGTTAGCCTGCTCAGTCAAATGAAATCATCGAAGCTGCTGAAGCCCTTGAAGACATTAAGATTACAGGTTGGCTTCCAGAAACACTTGCAAACTCTAGGGGTATATTCGAGCATTTCTTCTCCTCCAAAGGTGGCGATGCATTTTCCGGATGCACGTTCTAGTAAACGGAAGGTATTAATTTGTGGCTGGTATGGCACTGAAACTCTGGGAGATAAGGCAATTCTAGGAGGTGTGCTCCAAGCCCTACAGGAAGCGATAGGAGAAGTTGAGTTCCATCTGGTAGCAATTGAGGTCTACATTTCCCAGATGACCATTCGGCAAATGCCTGAATTGCAGGGCTGTGTTTTGCACTCTCTAAGCGAAGGGTTGGAGATCGTTCAGTCAATGGACCTGGTTGTCTTTGGCGGCGGACCCTTAATGGCAATTGGAGCAATGGCTGAAATTATGGCTTTTTTCCAACGAGCAGTCGTGGCAAATATCCCAACTATGTTAACTGGGTGTGGTGTGGGTCCATTGGGTGCTAATTTTCTCAATCAGGCAATCCGCCATGTATTATTGCACTCGTCCTATCGGATTTATCGAGATCAAAAGTCATTAGAAAACGCTCGAGCGCTGGGAGTAGAAATATTGTTTGGAGGCAATCACACCCTCTACAAGAATACAAAACTTAAATCATATTCATTTAAACGATAACTCACCGACAGCCTTAGGCGAGTTAATGATTTATTTAGGTGTCGATAGTTTGCATAAGCTCAGCCCAATGATTCGGTTGAATGAAGATGATAATGCCGTAATCAGTCCAAGTTGGATCCAAGTCTATCGGGAGATATCAGAATGGGCCATCCTCTTTAATATTATCCGCAAAACGCAATTTGGCTCAGATACTCTAATTGTCTTTGATGGATTACTCCGAAGCAAGGTATTTACTGGTGCTCTCTTCCATCAACTACTGGTTGGGCTACAAGAAGCTATTCAAGAACATGCGCGTCGATATAGACGCAAAATTTACCTGGTAGGTCTTGCGAAGCATAGCAAAGTTTTGTCTCGCTATCGGCTTGCTATGTCATTAGAGGATGTGATGACTGCCAATTATCCTTGCTATGTAGAAATTCCTCGCGATATTGAAACTAAAGCTTATGTATGGCCAGAATATGCCCGCGGAGAAGACTCTGAGGTAGAGGGTAAAGAAGAAAACAAGTTTGTTGGCGGAAAGATGTTTTTCGTCAAGTTTGGTAAGAGTCCCCATGACCCAGTCTGGCCTGTTGATGTCTTTGAACCACAGACTCAAGATGCTGCTGCTGTAATGGGTTATTTGCTGGCTGATGCAGAAAATGGGTTTCCTGTGCCTTTTTACCCACTCTGTCTACAAAAAGCTCATGAAAATGCTGCGCTAGTAGACTTCGACTTTGATGTTCTGCAAGATGAAATTTTTGACGGTATCCGCAAGTTACTTGGGAAAGATAGTGATGTTCTAGATGCAGCCCGTTTTCAAGATACCGATCCCTCGCAACGTCGATATTAGGAAACTTCTATGAGTCAAGTTGCACTTTTCCCCAAGCATAAAATTGTTGGTGTTTTCAGAGGTTTTAGTGAAGGAGGTTTAGAATTTCATGCAGATTTGGTTTTGCCTTATAAAAGCGAATTTCAAAGCATCCCAATGCATGGACAATTTTTGCTCGTTCAGTTGGAAACAGAAAATGAAGCTGTTCTAGGTCGCATTACATCATTATCTTCAGCCGGGAAACTTGCTTCTGGCGTTGGGGAAGAGTTCAATATAAGAGCGCTACAAGAGGATCGGCCTGTTCCTGAGGATTTGCGGGAAAAATATTTGAAGTACCAAATCGATATTCGCGTACTCGGCATACTCCGACTTAGCGCTAACAAAATTTCCTTTATTCCTTCTCATCGCAGGCTACCTCATGTCGGCAGTCCTGTAGCATTCCTCGATGATGCGGTTCTTAGAGAAATCGTGGGACATAATGATTCTGGATCTCCTATTGGACATTATGCACTAGGAGAATTTATTTACTGTGGTAATAGCAAAGCTGCCCAAATAGAAGCGGCAATGCAAGTAAAATCACCAGAGGTTCAGGTTAAATTTCCAATTCGTAATTTAGTATCACGACGCTCATTCATCTTTGCAAGAGCTGGGTTTGGTAAATCCAATTTAAACAAGCTTTTATTCTCGGCATTGTATGAAGTAACACCAACCGTAGAGAAGCGAAAAAAAAGAGAAGTTCCAGTTGGTACAATTCTCTTTGATCCTGATGGAGAATATTTCTGGCCAGACGATAAAGGAAGACCGGGTTTGTGCGACGTACCCCACCTTCAAGATAAACTGGTTGTCTTTACGAATCGGAAAGGACCAAGCGAATTTTATAACTGTTTTGTTGCAGGTGGAATTAAGCTCGACATCAGAACACTTCGACCAGCAGATGTCATTTCTCTGTCAGTTAGCCCAGAACAACAGAACCAGCAAAATATTGCTAAGCTAAAAGGCTTAAAGCCAAATGAATGGATTCAGCTTGTCGATTTAATTGATCGAGACGGCAATGGAGCTGATCTTGACAAAATTAAAGGACTTCTTAAATTGGAGAAACTACAGGATGCAGAAGCATTGGCGGCCCGTAGCAATATGACAAAAATTGTGAGGGGTTTGCATAGTAAGGAAAGCCGATTGATGGACATGCTTCTCTACGCCCTAGAACAAGGCAAGTTGTGCATAATCGACATTTCCCAGATGAGAGGTCAGCAAGGTTTAATTCTGTCTGGTATTATTCTTAGAAAAATATTTGATCATAATCAAGAACAGTTTACTGAAGCCGAACCTAAAACAATTCCTGTCTTAGCGGTGATTGAAGAAGCTCAGAGTGTGTTAAATGAGCGCGCAGCGGGTGCTGAACCTTACATTGAATGGGTTAAGGAAGGACGTAAATATGATCTAGGTTCTGTCTTGATTACGCAGCAACCAGGTAGTATTCCGAATGAAATTTTAAGCCAAGGGGATAACTGGTTCGTATTCCACTTGCTTTCTGCGGCTGATCTTAGAAATATCAAAAACGCTAATTCCCACTTCAGTGACGATATTTTGAGCGGCCTCTTGAACGAACCAATCCCTGGACAGGGAATTTTCTGGAGTTCGTCCAGCGGCAAACCTTATCCTGTAGGAGTGCGAGTTTTATCCTTTGAGAAAATCTACGAGATGTTAGATCATGAATATAGCCGTCCAAGAGTACAAACATTCGCCGAAATACTTCGAGAGCAATATTTGCCTGTACATCCGACAACGGGAGAAGTCGATCAGCTCGTAATCTTACGGTGTGCAATTATTAAGCAGCTTCGGGAAGATGAATCTTTTATGAGCAAGATGCGTGATCCTAATATAGGTGTAAAAGGGGGCGAATTAAGTGAAAAGATACGTAATGCGCTCCCTGATAATACTTTTGAAGTGGAACAGGTCGCTAGAGATCTATTTAAGCCTGTTTTAAATGAATTGTTCGGTGAAGATGGCTGGGAATGGTTTCCTGACAGATCAAAACGAATTAGGTGTAAATCCTAGAGTTAAATTTATTCAACTCGTTGCAGTGGCGTGATCTTGGGGTCAATGATTTTCCGCCCCAAACTAGGAAACTTAATCGCCAGACAGATCTTGTTACCCGCGCCGAAAATATGCGTCACTTCGCCTGCACCAAAGGCTCGGTGAATCACCCGGTCACCCACACTCCAGTCATCAGCATGGGTATTGGGCAGGCTAGAAGTCTGCTTGGCTTCGCGAATTGATTGAGTCATACGTTTAAGATGACGAAATTGAACGCAAAGTGATGACGATTGCGAATGCAGATAATTGCATCGGCTGTGAAGCTTGTGCTAGAGTCTGTCCTAAAAATTGTCAAACCCATACCGAGTTGGCACTAGCTGGCATATGACCCCATCCACCCATCCTACCCGACATAACTGGACAGCTTATTACGAAGCAGTAGAAGGCCGTCCACCACGCGAAACGCTGCTCAAGGCTCTCGCTAATTTTGAGGCAGAGCCAAGCGGTAATACCACTCAGCCTCGATTGGCCGTTGATCTGGGCTGTGGAGACGGACGGGATACCATAGAGCTGCTACGACGAGGTTGGCGAGTACTGGCGATCGATGCGGAGCAAAAGGCATTTGAGCGGATGCTGAGTCGTTCCGATCTCCAGCCAAGTTGGCGGCACCAACTGCGAACCCAACTGATGCGCTTTGAAACGCTGGCCCTCCCGATTGGGCTGGATCTGATCAACGCCAGCTTTTGTCTGCCCTTTTGTCCACCGGCTAATTTTCCCCATCTCTGGCAAACGATTGTGGCAGCGCTGAACCCCGAAGGTCGGTTTTGCGGACAGCTATTTGGTGACCGGGATTCATGGGTTCAGTTCCCGAATCGCAGCCATCAAACTCGCGAACAAATCATCGCCCTACTACAGCCGTTTGAGGTGGAATGGTTAGACGAAGAGGATCATCCCGGCGTCACGGCAATAGGCGAAGAAAAGCACTGGCATATTTTTCACATCGTGGCACGGAAGCAATAATGCCCAAACAGAAATAGCTTCTAAGTAGGTGAGCATAATTAAACATAAAACCCAAAACCCTGCGCCGCCCGCGCAGGGTTTTGAATCTGGTTTTTAATTATGCCGAGGTACTTAATCCAAGGCATTATCTGCGACTGGCATTCCTTCTAGCTATCCCCATTGGCTTGTTAGGAGACTTGATTGACTTGGGAGGCGCTGAGTTTCGTCTACCCGTTCTCGCAGGCCACCATTACATCACTGGCTTTCACGACAGCATAGGCTGCTTTGCCAACACTCAATCCCAACCGTTCAGCCGAAGCTTTGGTAATGATCGCAGTAATTTCAACGCCAGGTGCTACCTCCAACACCACTTCCGTATTCACAGCTCCAACGTCAATCGTTTTGATTGTGCCTTTTAAAGCATTGCGAGCGCTAATTTCCATATCCTATTCCTTACTTAATTTGAGAAAAATCTACTGTTTGATTCAAGAGAAATCTATATTACTTGTAGCCTTCAATAACACTCTAGCAAAAAAACACAAACTTTTAACCCCATCAATCACCATATATTTTCAAATCAATTTTAAAGTATTCTTAAGTTCATTATTTTTGTACCTTTAAATACGTTTTGCGATTGATACTATGTTCACAATCTAAAAGATGGCAGCTAAAAGGATATGTAAACAGTTTCAGTCGATCGGAAATGGATTTGTTTTGATCCCTAAACTTGGGTTTGTTCGCGCAGTGTGTGCATCGCACAATCCCCCTAAATCCCTGCGGGAATGCGCCTTCGGCGTAGACTAAGAGGGACTTCAAGCCACGGTTGGCTTGGTTCCCCCCTTCGGTAAGCTACGGTGTCCACACAAGTCGAAGATTCCCCCTAGCCCTCTAGGGGGGATCTCAACATGATTTGCGATCTACTGGGACTGACTATTGCTAGTAAAACAATTTCTCTAGAAAACAATCTCTTCAAGACAGAATTTCGAGTTCGATTCCTGATGAATACCCGGTAAGCTTGTGCAAAGAGTGCCCAATTAGCCAAAAATCATTTTATTCTAGCTAAGCTGCTAATCAAAGTCGCCACTTCGTTCTAACCCACTCTACTATCTCAAGTCCCATGAAACGTAAACAGGTTCTTGCTTTTTTAGGCGGTTTGCTGATTGCCCTGACCGGATCGCTTGGTTGCAGTACGGTTGCTCCGGTTCCTACCAGTGATCAATCTACGCAATCTACAACACTTTTGATTGCTGCCGCTGCTAGCCTTCAGAATGCGCTAGAGGAGATCGATCCAATATTTGAAGCCACCAACCCTGGCATTACAGTCAGCTATACCTTTGCCGCCTCCGGTCCGCTGCAACAGCAAATCGAACAAGGTGCGCCTGTAGATGTGTTTATTTCCGCCGCAACCAAGCAAATGGATGCGCTCCAAACCAAGGATTTGATCTTCAGCGAGACTCGTCGTAACCTCCTGACTAATCAATTAGTGCTAGTCGTACCCCAAAATTCCCGCTTGCAACTGACCAGCTTCCAACAGTTGACCGATCCAAATATCAAGAAAATTTCGGTGGGTGAACCGCGCAGTGTTCCTGCTGGACAATATGCCGAAGAATTATTCAATAACGCAGGCATCCTCGATCAATTACGTACAAAATTCGTCTATGGCAACTCGGTTCGTAGCGTTTTAGGCACCGTAGAGAGCGGCAATGCCGATGCAGGCATAGTCTACGCCACCGATGCCAAAAGCTCAAACCGAGTCAAATCCGCTCTCACCGCTACTGCCACCCTCCATACGCCCATTGTTTATCCAATCGCGGTGATCAAAGCTAGCCCCAATCAACAGGCAGCCCGTGCCTACGCTCAGTTTCTAAGCAGCAAACAATCACACGCTATCTTCGAGAAGTACGGTTTCGGCATTGCTCCCTGAGGTTGATATTATGCCTGCGGATTTATCCCCCCTCTGGATTTCTCTCAAAACGGCTGGGCTGGCCACCTTGATCACATTCCTGGCGGGCACAGCGGCTGCCTACTGGATGCTGGGATACCGAGGCCGCTGGAAATCAATCATCGAAGCCATTCTGATTGCGCCGCTAATTTTACCGCCTACGGTCGTAGGGTTTCTGCTGCTGCTGCTGTTTGGCAAAAATGGACCGTTCGGACAATTGATGCAGCAATTTGACTTTACCATTATCTTTACCTGGTATGCTGCCGTTGTAGCTGCATTCGTGGTTTCGTTCCCGTTGATGTATAAAACCGCATTAGGAGCATTTGAACAAATTGATCCCAGCCTTCTGCAAGTCGCCCGGACGCTAGGAGCACCCGAAGCGCGAGTTGTAAGACAGATTCTTTTACCGTTGGCAGTACCCGGACTCTTAGCTGGAGTTACCCTAGCGTTTGCGCGGGCCTTAGGCGAGTTTGGCGCTACCTTGATGAATCAGTGGAAATCAAGGTGGTTGAGCCGGATGGAGTGATCACCGAATATCAACTCACTCCAGGCCAAAACCTGATGGTAATCGACGGACAGGATGTCAACGCTGGAGAAGCCCTCACCGATGGTCCCGCTAATCCACACGAAATTCTGGAGGTCTTCTTCGACTATCACCGGGGTGAAGGCATGCCAGATGCTGAGTCGGCCCTGCGCAGCTTGCAGGCGGTCCAGACTTTCCTAGTGAACGAAGTCCAGTCGGTGTACCAATCCCAGGGCATCGAGATCTCCGACAAACATATTGAAGTGATTGTACGGCAGATGACCTCGAAGGGCCGAATTGATGATGGCGGTGATACCACAATGCTACCGGGTGAATTAGTCGAGCTACGCCAGATCGAACAGGTGAATGAAGCCATGTCGATTACCGGCGGTGCTCCGGCTCAATACACTCCGGTGCTGCTGGGGATCACCAAAGCCTCGCTCAACACCGACAGCTTCATCTCGGCAGCCAGCTTCCAGGAGACGACTCGTGTTCTTACCGAAGCAGCAATCGAAGGCAAGTCCGACTGGTTGCGCGGCCTGAAGGAAAACGTGATCATCGGACGCTTGATTCCTGCCGGTACTGGCTTCAACACCTACGAAGACACAGCTGCCGTGGAACCTGACGCGAGCGACTATCCGGGCTTTGAAGAGGAGATGGGCGGCTTAGATGACATCGTGGTGGATGATCGCACAGCCCGCACCTATGAGCGCGAAGCTGGCTTTGACGTGTTCCCGCCGATCGGTAGCCGCAACAATGGCGGCTTCGGTGACTTTGGGGCCAGCTACGGTATGCGTGCCAACGATGAAGATGATCCGTTCTCGCCGATTCTCGATGATGGCGACGAGTACGAAGCTGATGACGTGGATGAGGATGAAGATGAGGATGATGAAGAATAATCTATTCGTTCATTCTCAGCTCGTTTAATCTAATCACAGTTCCTCCTCTGCTAGGGTAAAACCATCAGGGGAGGAATTTTTTATATGCGGGCGAGGAGAAACGGTCTGTGTTCAGCATTGTTACAATATCCAAGTACCGGTGTGGACATGCTCATGCTGTGGCAACCAATAGAAGACTTACCGTTGAACTGGGAAAATCTGGCAAGTTCTGAGTTACCACCTCTAGTTACTGTTTGGAATGAGCAGGCAGATCGATTGCGTCAATCTGGTGAATTTCAAGCGTTCAATCAGAAATTACGGCGAGAAATAGCAATTGAAACTGGAATCATTGAGCGTTTGTACACAATAGATCGGGGTATTACTCGTTTATTGATCGAACAAGGAATCAATGAGGCATTAATTCCTCATGGAGCTACAGATCGCCCGGTCAAGCAGGTTATTTCTCTGATTAAAGATCAAGAAGCTGCAATTGAAGGGTTATTTGATTTTGTAGGTGGACAAAGAACACTGTCAACTTCGTACATAAAGCAGCTACATCAGCTTTTGACTCAAAGCCAAGACAGTACGGAAGCCCTTAATCCAATCACTGGACAGGTAATGCGCGTTCCTTTAATTAAAGGTGATTGGAAGCGGCAACCTAACAATCCTCTGCGACCAGATGGTTCAGTTCATGAGTATTGTCCTCCTGAGCAAGTTGCATCTGAAATGGACAGATTGATTACCTTGCATCATCAGCATCGCGATCAAAAAGTTCCTCCTGAAATTGAGTCTGCGTGGTTACATCATCGGTTTACGCAGATTCATCCGTTTCAGGATGGTAACGGTCGCGTTGCTCGTTGTTTGGCTAGTTTAGTATTCATTCAAGCTAGTTGGTTTCCTTTAGTTCTTACCCGTGATGATCGAGCAGTTTATATTGCAGCTTTGGAAGAGGCAGACCAAGGCAATCTATCCAGCTTGATTAATCTATTCGCGAAAAGCCAGAAGCAAGCTTTCCTCAGAAGTCTTGGTTTATCAGAGCAGGTTTTATCAGAGGCACGACGAACTCAAGTCATTATTTCTTCTATCACTGAAAAGCTAAAACAAAATCAATCTGCATCCATTCAAGAACGATGCAAGAAGGTTGAGAGCTTCGCCTCAATCTTATTTGACATAGCTTATAAGCGCTTACAGGAGGTTGCTGATGAAATCAGATCATCTGTCCAGGATTTCGTCGATGATAGTCAGATTTTTACGATCTACGCTCCTGCCGGTGATCCTCGCTCATATTATCATCGTTACCAAGTAGTGGAAACGGCTAAACAGTTAGGATACTTTGCAAACCTCCGAAACTATCACACTTGGATCCAACTGGTTATTAATGTAGAAACATCAACCACTCTTTTGCTTTCATTTCATGTTCTTGGACATGAGTATCGGGGCTTACTTGTATGTACTGCCTGTGCTTACCATAGAGATAGGGACGATTCCGAAGAAGGTGAACGCAATATCAATAGTATTATCAGTGATGTTCAAGCTTTAACAGATTCTCCATTTCAATTCTCTTATGCAGATGAAGAAGAGAATTTAGTAGGGCGTTTTAAGCAATGGCTAGAAGATGTAATTCTGACTGGTTTAGAGTATTGGAATAAGAGTATTTAGCAGACAATCCACACAGTTTTTGTTCATTGCGCTATGAACATGCGAGTATCGGCATTCATGTATCTTTACTGGCGGATTTACGAACAAATCGATGAAGCCACTGCAAAGCAAGATCTCTACAAAATCTGGATGCCTAATTTAACCTGGCAATAGTTATTGTAGTTTATGGATCAGGTGTTGCAGCAGCATCGGTAGTTGAACGGGCTAAACCGTTTTCAGAGATTGCAGGGACAGAACCGTTTGGAGAAATGTCGGCATAGGCTGGAGTATCGTCAACGGGTGCAGCTTCGGCTGGAGCAGATTTGGTTGGATGCTTAAGCTGCGTGATCAGTTTCGCTTCGCTCGTTTGGGCAACAAAGTGGGGGTAGATGATAGTTTCAAACAAGTCTTTGATTTTTTGGTTGCCTCGCGACTTAGCAATTACAACTACCTCTTCATAATCCTGTTCTACCGAGTGTTTCCGTCTCCTTGAACGCTCTGGTTCTGGATACTGGTAAGTTGCAAATTCAGCTGCAGAAAGCCAAGTCGAGTGCAGCGTTGCGCCCAGATTTAGCGGTTGTTCAGGGCTGTGCAGTTTACAAAGCGGACCTTGGGGGAAAGTTGGCGGTGTAGGAAAAGGGCGCATTGGGACGATTAGCGGATGCAGCCCAGGCCGTCCAGGCGAAGAAGGCAGTGACATCTCGGATCTCGGTTTGGTCGGTAAACCAATTGCTGGGGATCGAATGGATTGACGATCCCTGAGAAAGTAAGGTTCGGTAATCGTCAAAGACCTGTTGGAGTCCCTGAATTTGTGCTGGGGTCAAGGTCAGGGAGCCAGTATCAGCGTTGTAGCGATTGGTCTTAAATTCACGCTTGACTTTCACCTGGAGGGCAGCGCGATCGACTTCTGACAAGGCTTCTAGATCGTTTTGATCAAAACTTGGATCACTGTTGTACAACACGCCAGCCGTGGCCAAGCCCCAGCGATGCAACACATCTGCTGTCCAGTCGGGAGCCAGATAACTCCCATGCCCCCAGACACTGCCAATGTGTTGTCCGCCTCTTGCCAGATAGGTTTCCTGCCCCGATTGGATATTGTCCTGAGTCAGAATAATTTCTTGCTGTGGTGATACAACTGTTGCCGGAATCGGGGGCGCGTTTTTATAAATGGCCGCACCTGCCGAAATTAAAACAGTAAAGGTGACCAAGCAAATCAGCACCAGCCACGCCGGAAGGCTGAACTGCCAAGGGCGCTCACGAACAGTCACCGCAATATCAAAAGTTGGATTTGCCATAAGTGCAGTTTCAGTAGCTTATCAATGACGATGGAATCAATCGCAGAGAGTCTCGATGGAATGATTCTCAGAACTTAAGGGCAGGATTGCATGTACCTGCTCCCACAATCTAAGTGACTCATCTCAAGGGTAGGCGAACCCAGGTTCGGAACGCTTTGACTTAAGTCAAAACAGTCCTTGAAAGATTCTTAATTTTGGGGCAACATTGAATTTTTTAAATAAAAACAAAGTTTTATATGCAAATCTCACAAAAATCAACTCTTCAAACAGGTGCTCAATGTTCCAAACTTAAAATAGTTTCCAGATCGAGTGGAAGTTGCGATCAAAATGAAGAGATGGTAGGTGAATTTGAGCTAAGCAGTTGGTTGCAGAGAACGCTGGTTTTTCAGGGTTTATCAAGATCGCAACTGGTTTCCATCGTTCAGATTGCTCAGTTGCAATCCCTCAACAAAGGGGAACTACTTTTCAAGCAGGGCAGTGAAGCCACGGGCTTTTTTGTTGTTAAAAGTGGACGTGTAAAAGTCTTTCAAGTATCGCCCACGGGCAAAGAACAAATTCTCAATATTTTTGAGTCTGGAGAAAACTTTGCCGAAGTTGCTGCCTTAGATGGAAAACCCTTTCCTGCCTCAGCTGCCACATTGGAACCCACAGAGTTGATCTTTTTCCCACGCAAGGCATTTCTGGACTTGCTGCATCAGCATCCTGATATTGCGATCAATATGCTGATCAGTCTTTCACAACACTTGCGACATCTCACTGGCGTAATTGAAGATTTATCGTTTAAGGATGTACCGCAACGATTAGCCACTTATTTACTCAAGTTGAGCCGTTCAAGCATAGGTGAATCCTCTACCCGCTCTCATCCCACCACTCATCCCACCAATGTTGTGACACTCGATTTGACCAAAAGCCAACTGGCTTCGGCTTTGGGAACCATTCCGGCAACTCTTTCTAGAGCCTTTTATTACCTCAGCAGTGAAGGATTAATTGCAGTTAATGGTTCACAAATTGAATTATTGGATCGCGATCGCTTACAGGAGTTAAGCGATCCGACGAAACAAGATTGTTCTCCTTCCTAAAAAGAACTTGATAGGACTCAATGCCCGCTTTCGAAGTGCCTTAGTAATGGCTTTATTGAGGCTGTTTTCAAGATGAGGGAGTTTGCGATGATTCTCTCGGAGACGCTGTGTATCCATTTGGCTGGGATCACACGAGGTGATTTATGATCAAATGAAGAAGGGCAAGAGGTTCTATGCAGTCCAAAATCACCAATTCAGTTCGCTGGACAATTGCTGATCTAACGATCTTTGAAGGCGATCGCGCCAATCGCTACGAAATCATTGATGGGGAATTGTTTGTAACCAGAGCGCCGGATTGGAAGCATCAGGAAGTGTGTGGCAGAATCATTACGCGGTTGAATTTTTGGTCTGATGAAACCAATTTAGGAAGAGCCGCCATCAATCCTAGCATTATTTTCTCAGAATCAGATAATGTCATTCCCGATGTCGTTTGGGCAAGTCACGAACGCCTAGAGCGATTGCTCGATGATGCAGGTCATCTCACGGCGGCCCCTGAACTCGTGGTTGAGGTGCTGTCTCCAGGGAAACCGAACGAAAGACGAGACCGAGAAGCAAAGCTAAAGTTATATTCTGTCCGGGGAGTGCTGGAATATTGGATTGTGAATTTTAGGGAACAAAGCGTTGAAGTGTATCGCCGTGAGAACGCAATGCTGAAACTCGTCGCAACACTTTATTCTCAAGATGAAATTACCAGCTCAATTTTGCCTGGTTTTAGCTGTTTGGTGAGTAAATTGTTTTAGGTCAACAACTCTAAGCTCTTGAATCCGATCGCTGGCAGAGTGAATTGGCAACGTATACGCTGTGCAATTGCTCAAGTTGCCCCATAAACAGGTGCTTCTAATCTCCGGAAATGAGTGGCATTGAGCTGTTGATCGATAAGGAGCTGCTCAACAATCCCTGATTGGTAGGTGCTGCGCACAGGCTTCGCCTCTTCCCCCTTTATTGAAGGGAGGTTAGGGGGAATCTTCGACTTGTGTGGACACCGTAGACCGCTTGCGGCGGGAATTTCGGTTCACATGACCGAATACGAACGCCCAAAGGCCGGGGAATCTAACCCCAAATAGATTGAACCCATGAATTCAAAACGGAACCCCTGCTCAACGAGAAGGCTAGGGTTTGGAAATTGTTTGCAAATTATGACAATTACCGGGATCGGTTGAAAATTGCGAGTTTGAATAGATGTAGTTTCGAGTTTACGCTGAGCTAAACAATCATGGCACGTAAAATTAGGCATCGCACTGGCCGAGGCACCAAGAATCGCTACGATGGTCGGCTGGATTATGGTCTGCCAGCTCCGTGGAACTTGAACGAAAATAATCTCTATGTTGCTGATGCAGACATTCTAGCTACGGTGGGTGATGCCGACACCGCCATTCCGCTGCAAATTCGCGATGATGGTGATCCACGAAACGAACTTTCGGTACTCCAAAATGCCGAGATCCCATTTGAGGCCTGAATCTAGCCTAGAGTTTCTATATTTTCCAACGATCTCCGTCGTTTAATGAACGGCCTTCTTTTTGTGAGGTGAATTGTATTAGTCTAGCCGCATATAGAGTCTGCAAAATAACCTTCCGTGCAGTTCAGTCAGAATGACCGAAGCTCAGCCAGAACTTAGTCAGAAAGAATTACTTGACACAAAGTCTTCAAACTAATATCATTGTGTTTCAACGGTGTTTAGCATCGTTGTTACACCCTCGCTTTCGAACGAAACTCGTCAAATTCCCAAGTCCCGATAATTGGGAAAGGGAGTCTCTCTTAAAAACAAAATGTCATCTAAATTAGGGGAAATTCTTGTCCGCGAAAATCTTGTTACCCCACAACAACTGCGCGAGGCGATGGAATATCAACGCACCAGTGGCGGTCGCCTTGGTGCAAATTTGGTAAAGCTCGGCATTATTTCTGATGATGTCATTACTGCAGTCCTGTCCCGCCAATATGGCGTGGCTTCCATAAATCTCGATCTCTTCCAGATCGAACCAAGCGTCATAAAGCTGATCTCTCAGGAAGTTGCTCTCAAGTACACGGTGCTTCCGGTGTCCAGGAGCGGGGCTACACTGAAACTCGCGATGGCCGATCCGACGAACGTCTTCGCGATGGACGACATAAAGTTCATGACCGGACTGAATGTTGAGCCGGTCATTGCTTCTGAAGCGTCGATCCAAATGTCGATCGGTAAATATTACAGCGGTTCAACTGAGATCGATATATTTGACGCTGCCTTTGCGTTCGAGCCGGATAAATCGACATCGAGAAAGAGCAGGAATGGCTCAAAAACCGTAAAGGCAGACGTTGGGCTGTCCGATTCAGATCTGGATGTTTCCCTGGAAACCTTTGATTTTGCACATAGCGATGGCGAGGAACTTGAGGTCATCGACAATAACGAGGAGATCGACCTTGCCACTCTTACCAAAGAGAGCCAAGGTGCTCCGGTTGTCCGGCTTGTGAACGTCCTTATGGTTGACAGTCTTCGTCGTGGAGCATCAGACATCCACGTCGAACCTTATGAAAAAGACTTCAGGATCCGCTTTCGTATCGACGGCGTTCTTTATGATGTTATGCATCCGCCAATGAAACTGCGAGACCCGTTGATATCACGTCTCAAAATAATGTCGAAGCTGGACATTTCTGAAAAGCGGTTGCCGCAGGACGGACGCATCAAGATAAAGGTCAAGGTTGACGACCGTTCGAGAGAGTTAGACTTTCGTGTTTCGACCCTTCCGACACTGTTTGGAGAGAAGGTCGTACTTCGTCTTCTTGATAAAGAGAAGCTGATGCTTGATATGACAAGACTCGGTTTTGAACCGGAAAGTCTTGCAAAGTTTCAACGGAACATTGCCAATCCCTATGGAATGGTCCTTGTAACTGGGCCAACCGGGTCCGGAAAAACGAACACCCTATATTCGGCTCTTCAGTCGCTTAATACGCCTGAGACCAATATCATGACGGCCGAGGACCCTGTCGAATTCAATCTTGAAGGCATCAACCAAGTGCAGATGAAGGAACAGATCGGTCTGAACTTTGCGGCCGCACTCAGATCATTCCTTCGTCAAGACCCGAACATCATTCTCGTCGGTGAGATACGTGACTTCGAAACGGCTGAGATCGCTATCAAAGCAGCACTGACCGGCCACCTGGTGCTTTCAACGCTTCATACTAATGATGCCCCTTCAACTATCTCTCGTCTGGTCAATATGGGCATCGAGCCGTTTCTGGTCGCGACGAGCGTTAATTTGATCCAAGCTCAAAGGCTGATCCGCAGAATATGCAATAACTGCAAGGAGGAGGTACATGTTCCTCCAGAGGGTCTTGTTGAGATCGGTTTTGATATAGAAGAGGCCTCAACTTTGACTTTATACAAAGGTCGTGGATGCGAGGCATGTCTCAACACCGGTTACAGAGGACGGGTCGGACTTTACGAGGTTATGGAAGTTACAGACGAACTTAGGGAGTTGATCATAATTGGTGCGAGCTCTATGGAGCTCCGTAAAAAAGCCATCGAACTGGGAATGATCACGCTTCGCGAATCCGGACTTTACAAGATCAGGGAGGGTATTACGACGATCGAGGAGGTCGTCAAGGAAACGGTGCTCTAGCACACACGGAGGAAATATGGTAAGGGCAATCGCTTTGTCAATCGCATTACTTGTAGGCGTCGGCACACTAATACCGCTTGCGACGGAATATGCTGAAGCCGGAACTAAGAAGACTCGAAAGTACAAGAAAAAGAAAGTTCGAACCTGGCGCGGTGTCAAGCCTTATTCAAAGCGGTGGTGGCAGCTTTATCGAGCGCAGGAGCGTCGGAAAAAGGCTCGCCGAGAGGCTATCGCTCGGCGACAGAGGTCTCTTCGCCTTCGACAGTTGCGTTTAGCGCGTGCACGCCAAGCCGCCGAAGCACGCGAGCGAGTAATTGCTGCAGCACCTGCTCCTAAGGCTCCTGTCGCGAAACGCTCAGTCGTAATGCCCTCTGGAGAGTCTGCTCCGAAGTCGTGGCAGGCGGATTCAGCGAACCCGTCAGAGGTGCGTTTCAAGGTCGATAACGGCCGCGGAGGTGATGCCGGATCAGCCGCGATCACGGTCGTCGGACCAGCAATGGGTGAGACCGTTACATCCGGACGTAATCGTACAGTCGGCGGCGTTGCGACGACGTCTCTCCGACGCGAGGTCATCAATCAAATGATCCGTGAGAATGGCTGGGTGGTAAATGATTACCAGAAAGAGATCGGTGGAAAACCGGTTTATGTGGTCGTTGCTCAATCACAGGCACCGGGCGGCCGCGTTCAGTCAAGAATGTTCTATTTCACCGAATCTAACGGACGTATCTACAGCGTTGCGACAAATTCATCAGCCGAAACCGCTGAAAAGGTCGCTGAAGAGACCGAGAAAGTTATCCGATCGCTACAGTCTCCGGGTCGCGTTCAGCAAGCTTCAAGAGACTGATCCTTTCCGATATCAGGTCTAGGCGGCGTGAGGATCCCTTCAGAACGCCGCCTGCCTCCTGCCTAATATTATGAGCTACGAACAGCACGAGAACATTGCATCCCAGATAACCTTGCCGGAACTCTTGACTTCACTAGCCTGAAAAAGGCTGTAAGCTACAGAACTACGTGCTGTGCACAGGTTCCGCCACCAAAACTTAAAACTCAAGACTGTCAAAACTGCCTATGAAAGCACTTGTAACAGGCGCAAATGGTTTTACCGGCTCCCATCTGGTCAAACGGCTGGAACAGCGAGGCGATACGGTAGTGGCGCTGGTGAGAAAATCGAGCGATTTGTCGCGATTGGCGGGCACTAACGCTCAGTTGGTTTACGGCGACATTACCGATCAACAGGCTCTGGCAACCGCAGTGGCTGGAGTAGATTGGGTGTTTCATACGGCGGCCTATGTGGAATTGGGCCTAGTCGATGCGGCACTGATGGAACGGGTGAATGTAGAAGGTACCCGGCAAGTGCTAGAAGCTGCCTTGGCAGCCGGAATTCGCAAAATGGTGTATTGCAGCACGATTGGCGTCTATGGCGACACGCAAGGGCGAGTTGTGGACGAATCCTTCCAGCGGCAGCAAAAAGACTTCTCCTCGGCCTACGATTCGACCAAGTACCAGGCGCAGCAATTAGTCGATCAGTTTGCGGCTGAGGGATTGCCGGTAGTCAGCGTCATGCCATCCGGTATTTTTGGTCCCGATGATCCCCACTTTGGTCCGGTGCTGAAAGCCTTTCTGAAAGGCCGACTGAAGTTATGGGCGGGCGGCAGGCGGATTACCGGGATTGTGCATGTCGATGATTTGGTCGAAGCAATGCTGCTAGCAGCAGAAAAGGCCAATCCTGGATCGCACTACATCATTTCTGCCGGCGATATGAGCACGCGCGAAATGTTTGAGTTTCTCAGCCGAGAAACTGGCATCCCAGTACCGAAGGAAGTACCCGAACCGTTGGTGCGCCTAGCTGGTAATCTTCTCGATCCGATTGGACGCCTGTTCTCCTGGCAGCCGCCCCTCAGTCGCGAGCGGGTGCACTATGTTTACGATCGCTGTGTTCGTGTCAGCGGCAATAAGGCCCGGAATGAATTGGGCTGGCAGCCCCGATCGGTGGAGCAAACCCTGCGCGATGTGGTAAGCGGGATTTTGGAAGGACCCTAGGCTCCTACAGTCGCCCCACCTAACCGCGTCGATTGCAACATGCCATCCTCGATATAAGCCACCCGATCGGCTTCTTCAACAATCCGTGAGTCGTGGGTCACCATTACAACGGTACGGCCCTGCTCTTTAGCCAAACGGCGCAATAGGGCCACTACCGCCTGACCACTGCGAGAATCGAGGGCAGCAGTTGGCTCGTCAGCCATGATGAAGTGAGGATCGCCAGCTAAGGCGCGGGCAATGGCCACTCGCTGCTTTTGACCACCAGAGAGGTCGCGGGGCAGGTTGTTGGCTTTGCTTTCTAGTTCCACCTGCTCTAGCAGCCGCATCGCCTCTTGTCGAGCTGCCCGTCCCTTCACGCCCTTCATTTCGATTGCCACCACGATATTTTCCAGGGCGGTCAATGCCGGAAACAAATTAAATTCCTGGAAGATGAAGCCGATGTTCTTTAAGCGAAAGCGAGCAAGCTGGGAACGTGACATGCGGGTCAAATCCTGTCCCAGTAGACAAACGCTTCCTGTCGTTGGAGTCAAAATACCTCCCAAAATTGACAGCAATGTAGTTTTACCGGAACCGGAGGGTCCCATCAGGAGCTGAATGTCACCCCGGTATACATCGAGGTCGATATTTTTGAGCGCCTGAAATCGCTGGGTCCCACTTTGGAAAACCATTTCCACCCCTCTGGCGACAATGGCTCTGGCCCCGGCCTTAATCGAGTCAACCGATGCATCAGCACCCTGATTCAAGACTGTATGGGATTCTGTTAGGTTGATTTGGAAGTTAATTGGCGTAGCAGTCATTGGTCGTATTGGGTAGGTAAATCTTTTCCGCTATGGAAACTTATGTTTGATGACCCTTACTTTATGCAGTATGCGAGTTTTTGATAGGGATGGTTGTTAATCTGGCACAGTCCTCAATCTGGCACAGCCTATCAATTGTGAGGTTTGAGAACTTATCCTGAACCGGAGTTTGGCTCAGTTGTGCATCTGGCACATTACGAATCTGTCACAGAAGAGATGCCAATCCTCAGGGTAGATTCACCAGAGGCCAATCAAAATTCGGATGAAGTAACGAAATTGACGGCTCTTTTATCATTCTTTCAAAATTGCTGGTTTTTACACAGGCTGGAGATAAAGTATTCATGCTGTTTTGGCTCAACAGTTTTCTACAGACACCGAAAAATTACGGAGAACTCACATGGATTGGCACTGGTTAGATGCCATCAATCAGGACTTAAACACAATCGCTGGATCCACACGAGTAATCTTCTGAATTGCAAACATTGCTGACCCCACACACATAAAGATCGTCAACCCCAAAACTCCAGCCGCCGTCAGCGGTGTGATCAAGATCATGATGCCTTGGGTTTGAAATGTCCAGGCTCCTAAACCCAGGCACAGCGCCAAACTTGGTAGATAGCCCAGTAGGCCCATCCAAAGCGCCTGACGAATAATGATGCCGTAAACCACTTTGTCAGACACGCCCATTGCTTTGAGAGTAGCAAACTCTTTCATATGGTCGGATACCGACGAATAAAGAATTTGTCCCACAATTACGACGCCAACAATCACGCCGACGGTAGCGCCCAGCCCCAAAATAAAGCCAACCCCCGTGCGTCGCACCCAAAAGCTGCGCGTTCGGCTGGCCATTTCCGCCTGCGTTACGGCCAGAGTGCCCGGTAAGGCTTGCTCTAACCGCTGCTTCAACGCCTGTATATCCTCCCCTGGTTTTGCCCGCACCAAGATGTAACTAATCGGGTCGGTAGCCGTGAGGGGCGTTGGTTGCGACGAAGCCGGATTGGCATCGGGTGATTTTTGGTAGACGTTCGTGCAGCTAAACTCACCATTCTGTAAGCGGCAGTTCAGGCTAGCTGTTAAACCGCTGGTCGAAAAGGCTTTGGCGTTTTCAATTGAGGTGAATAGATAAGGACTCGATGTAATCGACTGGGACGCTTGAGTTAGCCCCACCAGCTTTAGCCCCAAGGAGCCAAGCGTGGCCGTATCATTGACTTGCTGTATCCCTAAACTGTCTAAAGTGGACTCATCTACCATGACGGTAAAGGGCTGCTTTAAGTTGCTAACACTGCCGGCACATCACCGCCAACACAGCCTGAATCTCTGCTCGACTGTACTTCAACCGCCAGAGTTCCTGTTCAGCCATTTCGGGATCAGGGGCTAGTAGACTCGTTAGCTTCGCCACCTTGAGCCAACTGCGAGTACTTCCCGAAACCCGCTGCTGATCCCGCAGCCACCCCGACAACTCCAACCCCGACTGCGTCGAACCCAGCCGTTCCGCAGCCTGATCCACCGCCGCCACCCGCTCTAATCCCTCAGCCGTGGCATGGGGCAACCAAGCGGCCAGTAAGCCATCTTGCCAGGCCAACTTCAGGAATGGGGTGCTGCTCGCTGAACCCAGCAAATAGCTCAACTCAGACTGCACCCGCTCTGCCGCCACAAACTGAAGCAACCCCGCAAGCTGTTGAATTGTTTTTCGCGTCTTGTATTCGATCGTGAACCCAAGTTGGGCAGCTTGTCGATAGGCTCGCAATAACCGCAACGGGTCTTCCTTGAGGTTTTCCAGACGCACCATGCGAATCAGACGCAGTTGCAGATCGCTATACCCATGCAGTGGGTCAATCACCTGAGCTGTATGGGGATCATAGGCAATTGCGTTGACGGTAAAATCGCGATGCTCTAGATCTTCCTCTAGCGAAAATCCCACCTGTTGAGCAAAATCAACCGTAGCGCGCTCAAACACCACCCGGGCAATCCGCCGCTCTGCGTCTAGCAATACAAAGCCGGCCCGATAGTGATTGGCAATCATCTTAGCGGTATGCACCGCTGCTTCGGGCAATACAAAATCCAAATCCAGATACTCCGCCTGCCGTCCCAGCAAGGCATCTCGCACATTTCCACCTACCAAATAGGCCGCAGGAGGCAACCACTCCAAACCAAAAGGCCAAGTTTGAGGAGACAGGGCCGAGGCTTCCAGCTGCCGCGGCTGATTGTTCTGGCCAACGGTCAGTTTGAATTCTGCTTGGTCTGACCGAAGGTCAGTAGAAAGTTCTGTACGCTTCAAAAACAATTTAATTCAATCCGTTAACAATATCGTTCTGCCCCGCTGGAGGCCGGAAGTATAGCTGATTTCTGGAAGTCAGTAGGGAATCTCAGTCATGTTCAATCTGCTGGCAGCCCATAGGCTTTGGCTTCAAGTTTTGGTGGCGTAACCTGTATAGAGTTGTAATTTCAAGTTTTGAGCAGTTTTGAGTGACTTGTTGCAGTTTCTCAGCTTAGGCTTAAGTTTGTCAGCCCCGAATGATCAGCAATCTCTTCAAATTGTGAGCATAAAAGCTCTGGTTGAAATTGGCGTTAAATCCTCAAGAATGACTGAACCTTATCTTTACCTTTTGACTCCTGACTCCTGGCTCCTCGGCCACCTTCACAATCCATCTAGAACCACCCTACCTACACCTTTCATTTTGCAACATCCCTTCCATAGTCGACTCCAGATCCAGCAAACTTGAGCTAGAGTATCAGAAAAGCACCCACAAATCCCAATCGCTGCTGAATCTGTGGAGGAATTCACCATGTGTATTTGTGTGAATTGTCATTATGTCGATCGCTGCACCACCTATCATGCAGTCGAACACCAGCACCAGCAGCCTCATTTGACAGATTCTCCCGATTTTGAGGCGACGGAGCCGACCATCAACGTTAATATTCGCCACAAAGACGACATTATTGAAATGGAGTGGGATGTGGTAGGCTGTCTCAGCTTTAAAGCAGAAATGGGCAAGTGGTCGCGGTTGCGTCCGGGTGAACTAGTGCCGACCTGATGCTGCCGTGGCTCTAGACGATTTGAAATCACTCATTGGTTATCTCAACTGGGTTTATCTCAATTTGAGGTAAATTTGCTTTCAGTATTTAGACCTTTTTGGGCAAACTTTTTACCAGCAGGTCGGTTTGGCCTGTTGTTTAGGATAGGTAAAGCAGGACAGGAGTAGATTTGGCCATGATTTGGCATCTCCTGCTAGCATCCTGACTACCTCTGGCCTCAACCCCGGTCTCCTAGCTGATGATTGTTTGCCTCGATCCAACCTGTACCAAGCCTGTCAATCCAGATGATGCCGTCTTTTGTCAAACCTGTGGTCATCCACTACAGTTGGGCGATCGATTTCAGGCGGTGAAGCTCATCGGGCAGGGAGGATTTGGCCGCACTTTCCTAGCAATTGATCGGGCGAATGATCAGACTATTCAGCAGGCTGATAACACATTGATAAATCGGGATCAGCTCGATCAAGGTGGGATTGATGGCTGGAGCGAAGATATTGCAGCAACACGAAACATCCAGACTAGAGATGCAAAGGTACAGTCAGGGTTTTGTATTATCAAGCAGCTTTTGCCGCTGCAAAACAATCTGCGTGAGAGCACTCGCCTATTTCAGCAGGAGGCCGCGCAACTCGCTAAATTAGGGCAGCACCCACAAATTCCTAAGCTGTTAACCCACATTGAGCAGGAAACAGCGCTTTACCTAGTGCAGGAATATGTTGCCGGCCAGAATCTGGAGCAGGTGTTGGCAACTCAGGGCGTGTTCAGTGAGGCTCAAATTCGCAAGCTGCTCGCCGATCTGCTGCCGGTGCTGCGCTTTATTCACAGCCAGCAGGTGGTCCATCGAGATATCAAACCTGCTAATATCATCTGGCCAAGCCAAGGCGAACGCTTCGTTTTAGTTGACTTTGGAGCCGCCAAGTCTCTCAGCGAAACGGTCCTTACCCAGACCGGAACAACGATCGGCAGCGCCGGCTATGCAGCACCTGAGCAAGCAATGGGTAAGGCTACATTTGCCAGTGACCTCTATAGTTTGGGCGTCACCTGCGTTCATTTGCTGACAGGAGTACATCCATTCGACTTGTATTCGATTAGTGAGGATCGCTGGGTTTGGCGACAATATCTGACCCAACCGATCAGTCTGGAGTTGCGTCGAGTATTGGATAAGCTACTGCAACGGGCCACCAGCCAACGCTACGACACCGCTACAGCCGTTCTCCAAGATTTGCGTCTAGAAGCAACCGTGCAGGCGTCGCCGTCAGTGTCGGTCACGGGAGTGTCGGTCACGGGAGGTGGGTCTACGGCCTCGTTGTCTCGTCCATTGGTGGAGGCATGGCGCTGCGTGCAAACTTTGACGGGGCATCAGGGAGAAATCACAGCTCTCGCCGTGAGTCCGGACGGTGAATTAATTGCCAGTTCGCATCAATTGTCCCTCAAGGCAAATAGCGCATCTGTACTAGTGAAAGATGTGAGATCACTGATATCCGAGATCACCGGATTGCAGCAGCTCTTACCTGACGCCGAACTTTATGCGGGTGGCATCAGTTTGATGAACGAAGGCTGCTACCTCAACCCCCATCTCGATAATTCCCATGATAAAAGTCGGACTCATTATCGCGTTCTGAATCTGCTTTATTATGTCACTCCCGATTGGCAAGAATCGTATGGCGGCAACTTAGAACTTTGGGATCAGGGACTAAAGCACCCTTGTCGCACAATCTACAGCAAATTCAATCGATTGGTGATTATGGCCACCAACAAAACCTCCTGGCATTCTGTCAGTAAAATACGCTATGCTGGGCGACGCTGCTGTATCAACAACTATTACTTCTCTCCCCAATCCCCCGATGCACAGGACTATACCCATGTCACCTCCTTTCGAGGACGGCCAGACGAAAAGCTAAAAGATACTGTTCTTCGAATCGATACGCTATTGCGTAACTTGGCTCCTAGGTCACTCAAAAACTTAATCCGCAAGCCCCAATACTATAAGAAACAACAGTCAATACAGGATCAGTAATATAGAATAAGCAATAGAGTGTGTTTTTCGGATAGATTTGGCTAGAGTAGTAGTTATTCAATGGAACAGGGGGCATGCCTCTTGACAACTAAATTATTACTAGCTTCCTAATGTATACTCAATCAACGGAGCCTCTGACTCAATACATCACACCCCAAGCAAAAGCATGCTCTTATTTCGATAACAATATTCTTGCTTTTCCTATTTCACGTAATACATTCTCTTTAAAGGCAAATAGATACTATTTTGGACACCCTAAGTGGAGTCGCAACTATCTTGCAGCCTGTCATCAAAATAGTACTTTTAAAGAACGCTGGAAAACAGCTATTGATAGTTGGCAGGACCAAATTGTAGTTGATATTGGCTGTGGTCCTGGCAACATTTATCGAGCGCTGCGCGATCACCTTGGTAAACCTCGTCTATTGATTGGTATCGATATTTCTCCAGGTGGGTTGCAAATTGCTCAAGAGCTTGGCTATACACCAATATTGGCTGATGCTCATCACCTCCCCTTTGTAGATGGCTTTGCAGATGTAGTCACACTAAATGCAGCACTGCACCACTGTGATGATATGGATCAAGTATTGCGGGAGGCTGCTCGCCTTGTAAAACCTAGAGGGCTGCTAGTTACCGATCATGATCCACAGCGAACCGCCTGGAAAGACGGCCCTTTTGCTCGATGGATTTGGAATGCACGCTTGCCACTTTACCGTTGGACCAAGCGAGGCGGCCATGCAACAATCGAAGAGCAATATTGGAGTACCGCAACTGAGGTTCACCATAAACCGGGCGATGGAGTTACCACTGATTTCTTTCATCGAAATCTTGATCCTTTAGGATTTGCAGTGAAGTGTTATCCCCATAGTGGGGGCGGCACTGAGGTATTACAGGGAAATTATGGCCGTCCACAACCCAAAATGCAATTAGTACAATGGCTGACTGGGATTGACTCAAGCTTGCCAGAAGCAGCATTGTTATTAATGTGTGTAGCACGTAAGCAAATAGTATATCAGCAGGATGAAGCGTCAACATAAATGGATTGTCGGTCTACTGAGCTTAGCAATGGTTGGAATCTTTGGCATGATCCCGGCACGATTAGCTATTGCCTACTTCCACTCACCTCACCCTGAGGCAATTCTGGTATTAGGTGGCAATCCTGATCGAGAGGCAGCAGCAGCGCAACTGGCAAATCAGTATCCAGAATTAGATATTTGGGTATCAAGCGGTGAACTGCCTCAAAACGCCAGAGCAATTTTTGCAACAGCAGGCATCTCAATGCAACGACTTCACCTCGACTATCGAGCCACAGATACCGTCACCAATTTCACAACGTTAGTTCCTAAGTTGAAGCAGAACCAAATTCAACATATTTTTTTAGTAACCTCCGATTTTCACATGCCTCGTGCTCAGGCAATCGCCACGGTAGTGTTGGGAAGCCAAGGAATTGCATTTACATCGGTACCCGTACCATCCGACAATCCTCCAGAGGCAAAGCTCCGAATTGCTAGAGATGTGGGGCGCTCGGTACTATGGCTGGCTACAGGTAGAACAGGTGCGACTATAGGAAGTTGTATCGATTCTGAGAATGTCAAAAATATAGAGAATTGTAGATTTTTGAACAGGTTTTTTTTGCAATCACGATGGAGTTAGCTGTTTCACTCAGCACTTTAAATTATATGAGGCTCTTCGTGTAAACCTGTATTTCTTGTATTCCAAAAGACCTCAGTTTAATTACAGGTCAATATTTTAGAGCAACTACGTACAGCCATTCATGACACTGAATCACTTAGAGCAGCGCGAATAGCTCATGATAGTACAAGGCCTTCAATCAATATTTTATTTGGGGTTTAAAGTCGTTTGAAGTTGTAGTAAACCTCAGGGTAAATACTGGAACTATCGACAACCAAGTATTATGCTACTCAGTAGTCATCCAGAATTGAGGGTACTTAAACATAACCCTGACAATATTCAATAAATCTGCAAGCTTTGTAGCATTGATTTCTGGGTTTGAACTTCAGGGTACTCCTGCCATTCATTCACACATATTCTCAGGAGTAATAAGTTCATGATCGCTAGAACAGCTTTTAAGCAATTCGCTTACGGCTTAGCTTCTGTTGCTATCCTTGGTCTAGGTTTCACTGCAGAGGCTCGTGCTGCTGCCATTATTGACAATGGTACTATTCAACTGGGTGTTGATGATTTTGGCCAACTTAACATTCCTGGACCTCCGGCAGCAGTCGGAACTACCAGTGTCGGGTTGCGTTTTCTACCAACTAACAATGAGGCAACTGCAGCAGGCTGTCTCTGTGAGGGCTGGGGTGTTGCCGACAACCTCAGCAGCGTTGCAGCTTGGGCAAATAATTCCAGCGGGTCGGCGAACCTTATTCTCAAGTCCTTTAGCTCAACCGCAGATTCAGCAACTTCTATAGTAGCCAATACGACTGGAATCTTTGAGGTAACGCACAAATATATACCAGATGCCAGAACTCCGTATCTCTACCGTGCTGAGGTTACGATCAAGAATACCGGTTCAGACGCTATGCTGCAAGCGGCCTGCATCACCGGAGACTGCTCCAACATCGGGTGCAAACTGGGTATGAATCTGAATCGACTTGGCGTCTGCTGCTAGTCGTACCGTTTCCATGGCGGCTTGAATCGTGGCGACTAAGTCAACTGGCTTGGGTTCTAAACTCAACTTGCCGCGCAGAATGCGGGAGACGTCCAGCAGGTCGTTAATCAGTTGGGCTTGCATCTGGGCGTTGCGTTCGATGACTTCGATCGCCCGCTCGGTCTTTTGGGCATCCAACTGACCCGAGCGGAGCAGCTTAGCCCAGCCGACGATGGGGTTGAGGGGAGCGCGCAGTTCGTGGGAGACGACGGCCAGGAACTCGTCCTTGATGCGGTTGGCGGCTTCGGCGGCTTCACGGGCGGCTTGTGCTTGCTGTAAAATACGTTCACGATCGCGTTCAGACTGAACGCGATCAGTGACATTCAGCACCAGCGATAGCACCGAGATCATGCGTCCTGCTTCATCCCTTAAGCTGGAGTTGTACCACTCACAGTGAATGACATCGCCCTGCTTGGTGTAGTTGCGGTTGTAGGAGAAGACATAGGCTTCTGCGTCCATCAATCGCTTTGATACTTGTGCAACCTGTTCGACATCGTCCTCAAACACGAGCTGTAGGTCGAAGATGAACCTGCCCAGCACTTCATCGGCAGACCAGCCAAAGATTGACTCTGCTGCGCCAGACCAGCGGGTGATCCGCAGTTCTCCATCCCACTCAATCACGGCCATCGGGGTATTTTCCACATGGAAGTTGAGTTTTTGCAGCGCTTGCCGCAGGGTCTCTTCGGACTGCTTGCGCTCGGTAATATCTTGAAAGACAGTTACTGCGGAAATGAGTTGTCCCTGACTGTTGAAGACCGGCGCTGAACTGGTGCTAATGAAGATGCGGCTGCCGTCGGAGTAGCGGAGTTCCATTTCCTCGTGGATAACCACCTCGCCGGTATGCAGCGATCGCACGAGAGGATACTCGTTAGCGGCGTAGGGTTGTCCGTCTAAATCATAGGCTTGGAATGGTACCTGCAGCTCATACTGCTCTAGCTCATGATTCAGCTCATAGGCATGCTGCAAAATTTGATCGGCCTGTTCATTCGACAGTACTAGCTGACCAGACACTGCATCGGCAATCATCACGCCCTCTGGCATTTGGCGCAGCACCGCTTCAAACTGAGCACGTTCATCTGCCAGGGTTTGCAACAGGCGCTCTCTTTCAGCTTCAACCTGTTTGCGCTCCGTGATATCCAGGGATGTTATCCCAACGCCGATCACCTCTCCGTCAGGAAGACATACCGGAAAATAATTGATTAGGCCATACCGCGTCAGATTAACAGGATGAGTAACTCCGACCACTTCCTGATTCAGCAACGGAGTTTTAGTCTGCATCACCTGTTCCAGAATTGGCTCAATCGTAGGTGCCCACTGGGGCAATACTTCTCTAAGGGTGCGGCCTAGATGATCGCTTAAGGGAATGCCGTTAGTAGCTGCTAAGGCATCATTGGCATAGATGTAGCGCCAATTGCGATCAAAAAACGCTATGCCAACGGGTGAACTAGCAATAAAGGCATTGAGAATAGTTTCACTCTGGCGTAGTGCCGTTTCGATCTGTTTGCGTTCAGTAATGTCTCGAATCAGCCAACGCGCGCCAATCCACTGGCCTTGAGCATCATGGATCGCAGTGGCAGTAATGGCAACTGGAATCAGGCTGCGTTCCAGCGATTCTAAGCCAAGTTCAATAGTGTGTAGCTGAGGCTGCTGTCCCAACTCATCCAGTAGCTTTTGGAAAGCCCGATAGTCTGACTCAGTAATGTAAAGCCTCAATGGGACACCGATCAGCTGGCTAGGATTACAACCCATCAACTCGGCGGCGGCCCAATTTGCCTCTTGAATAACGCCCGCTATATCCGTGATCACATAGCCGTCGGGAGCGAAATTGAACAGGTCCTGATAGCGCTGGCGCTCTGCTGCAATTGCTTCCTGGGCCATTGCCAACTGCTCGTTCTGTTGGCGCAGTTCCTCTTCAGTAATTTGGATCTCCTCCAGAGCGGCTTTCAAGTCTTCGTTTGCCTGTTCTAGCTGCAACGCTTGCTCCGTCTGTTGGCGTTCGCGGTGTGCTTCAGATTCCCGCAAGGCTCGCTGCACGCAGGGCACCAACCGCTCTAATCGCTGCTTGAGCACATAGTCTGTCGCGCCCTGTTTGATGGTTTCAACTGCCAATTCTTCACCCAAACTGCCGGAGAGGACAATCAAGGGCACATTAGGACACAACCTAGAGGCAAGGTCTAGGGCCGCAAGCCCACCAAAGTTGGGCTGCAGGTAATCTGCCAGAATCAGGTCAAATGCGTTGGCTTCTAGGGCTGAAACAAACTGAGAGTGAGTGGTTACCCACAGCAGTTTACAGTCAATGCCGCCATTTTTTAACGTGGACTTAACTATTTCTGCATCTGATGAATCATCTGCGAGCAAGAGAAACTGGAATGTCATTGACGTTCCTCCTACCGAGATTTAGGCGGAGATTCAGGTGAATAAGCTCGTCGCAGCCTCATTGGTGTCAAACGTACTTCGCCAATAGGTCTTCACCGTGCCCATCTGGTGCAATAGCCATTCGATCTGCTTCAAGGCGACTGGCAAAGGAGTGGTGTGACCGTTCTCCCACCAATTCACACTCTGAAACAAAACCCCAGCTGCTTATTTATATAGAGCTTTGCCTGGTGTAGTAGCGGTTAAACTATACCAGATGTTACAAGTAGCCCTCTATCCGCCGAAAGAGGTACTTAGCAAGGTGTGTGGGCAGGGATATGAGGATAAGCAGGTCTTGCTAGATTGGACCTGCCAACCTAACCTGAGCCTATCTAAGGCTCCACCGTTACCAGTGTTCCTGGTTCTACCCACTCAAACATTTCGCGGATATGCTCATTTAGCATTCGCACACAGCCATGAGAAGCCGCCTGCCCTACCGACTCTCGGTTAGGAGTGCCGTGGAAGCCAATATCGTTTTGGCCATCGGTCCAAAACGCAATCCAGCGCTCCCCTAGAGGATTATTGGCCCCTGGAGGCAGCACTTCACCTGTAAATGGATTCGTCCAGCCCGGATTGCGCAGCATCGCAATCACCCGAAAGGTCATGGGAAATTTCAGAAATGTGCAGCAGACCGCTAACACCGCCAATATCAATAAAGGCACCATAAGGTTTCAACCCACGAACCGTACCAATCACTACTTCGCCTACCTCTAGGCGGTTCATCTTCCGCTCAACCAGAGCACGACGATGGCTCAGAACTAGACGGTTGCGGTCTTCATCCACCTCTAGAAACTTGAGCGGTAGCTCTTCTCCAACCAAATCTTCTTTCGGCTTCCGGGTGCTGATATGCGAGCCAGGAATGAATCCCCGTAGCCCTTCAATTCGGACTAGTGCGCCGCCTCGGTTCGTGGCAAAGACCGCAGAGCGAACGGTGGCATCTTCAGCCTGGAGTTGACGCACTCGCTCCCATGCACGCATGTACTCAATCCGACGGATCGAAAGCGTCAGCTGTCCATCTTCATTTTCATCGGTAAGAATGAAAAACTCACGGGTCTCGTTGGACTGGAGGACCTCCTCAGGACTGTCAATTCGATTAATGGACATTTCCTGAATTGGAATGTAAGCTGCTGTTTTAGCACCGATGTCAATCAGAGCGCCCCTCGGCTCGATGCTAAACACGGTTCCAGCAACAACTTGCCCAGGGCTGTAGTGGTAATCATACTTGTCGAGGAGAGCAGCAAAATCCTCGTGAGTAAAGCCAATATCTATTACTTCCTGATTGACCATGCGATGTGTTTCCTGGTGTTTGTCTCCGTGATGAATGTAAGTGGTCTAAGGCATGAAAGCAATTGGATAAGCGAACACCATCTATCCAAATGAACTTAAGCCAACAGTAGAAGCCTGTTCCAGAAGGCCTGTAGCCCCGAAAGATTAGACCATAGGAAAACTATCATAGCTTAATTTTCTCAATCAGCCCACTCCTACCGCTAGAAAGTTTCCCGCATTTCTAGGCGTTCCAATGGTGGGTTGAACTTAGTTATTTTGCCTTACGTCAATACAACCAATGAACAGCTCAGCAACAACGCTTTGATAGCTTTAAGAATGACTCATAGATGAAGTTTCCAACTCTTCCTCAGGTTCAGTTGCAGTTGCAGAAGGATCGAGTTCAGAGGATGTATCTTCGTTAGGAGATAACATGGTCACATCGGACTGCTCGCTTGAACTTTGTAAGTGATTCAAGGTTTCAATAAAATCACGAATCCCCTTGAACTGGCGATGCACTGAGGCGAAACGAATATAGGCTACTTCATTCAAGCCTTGCAAATGTTTGAGAACTAGTTCACCAATTTCTGTACTCGATACTTCACGAGCAGAACGCTGTTGCAGCTCGGCTTCAATCTCATCGACAATGCCCTCTAGTTTGGAGTGGGCAAGCCCTGTTTTTTCACAAGCGGTAACAATGCCTCTCAGCAGCTTGGAACGGTCGAAGGACTCTCGTTCGCCGCTTTTCTTCAGAACGACAACTGGAACAAACTCAATTCGTTCGTAGGTGGTGAAGCGCCGACCACACCTTAAACATTCTCGGCGGCGTCTAACGCTGTGCCCGGATTCCGCTGAACGCGATTCTAAAACCCGATTGTCCGGAAACTGACAAAATGGGCATCGCATAGCAAATGTCCTCCGGGAAACTAACCTGATAAGAGACGGAATTCAAGTGATACCTCTGGCATCCAATGTCATCATACTGCAATTGCCTATGCAAAAACCTGAGCAGTCCAATTATTTTAATCTGACTAGGGAATTAATCAGATTAAAGGATTGCTCAGGTTCAAATAGAGTCAAGACCGCATCCCATCTAAATGTTGCCTTTGAGGAGATCGGACTTGACCTCGCAACTCTTAGTTTTGTCGTTCTTATTTGATTGGTTTTTAATGGTGCCCTAGTCTCTGCTGATGCGAGGCGGTTCGCGGAATGCAATTGCAAAGAACAGAACACCCAGCGCCAGCGTTAGAACCAGAACGTATGCAACAACTTCCATAGTTTGACTTCTCCTAACTATTCAGCCAATTGACCTACTGCTTTGCCCTAGAAATAGATTTAGCAGACGTCGCAAAATCGATCTGCCAACGATCTGCTAAACCCTATTCTTTTTAAATTCTAAACGGGTTGCTTACGACGAGTAGACTTGTCTCCAACTTTTTGGAAATAGCCCCACTCGACTTGCTCTTCTGACAGGTCTGGATCGATACCCGCAAACACGTCGCGGAATAGAGTTCTAGAACCATGCCAGATATGTCCGAAGAAGAACAGTAGCGCAAAACAAGCATGTCCAAAGGTGAACCAACCCCGAGGACTGGTGCGGAATACACCATCAGAGTTGAGGGTTTCAGTATCGAACTCAAACGCTTCACCGAGCTGGGCTTTCCGCGCATACCGCTTGACCACAGCCGGATCGGTAAAGGTTTGGCCATCCAAGGCACCACCGTAGAAGCTAGCGGTTACACCCACTTGCTCAAAGCTATACTTCGACTCGGCTCGGCGAAACGGGATATCAGCCCGAACAATGCCATCCTTATCAGTCAGCACGACTGGGAAGGTCTCAAAGAAGTTCGGCATCCGACGCACGAACAACTCGCGCCCTTCCGCATCCTTGAACACCACATGACCCAACCATTCCTGAGCGATGCCATCGCCCTTGACCATTGGACCAGTTCGGAATAGACCGCCTTTAGCGGGGTTGTTGCCAATATAGTCATAGAAGGCGAGTTTATCCGGAATAGACGCCCATGCCTCAGACGGACTGGCTCCATCGGCGATATTAGCCTGAACTCGACGCTGAATTTCCTGCTGGTAATAGCCGCTATCCCACTGGTAACGGGTTGGACCAAACAGTTCGACTGGTGTCGTTGCGCTGCCGTACCACATCGTTCCGGCTACCACAAAGGCAGCAAAGAACACGGCTGCGATACTGCTAGACAGCACGGTCTCAATGTTCCCCATCCGCAGAGCGCGGTAGAGGCGTTCTGGTGGACGAACCGTTAAGTGGAACAGACCGGCAATAATGCCAACAATACCAGCCGCGATATGGTGAGCGACAACTCCGCCTGGGTTATAGGGATCGAATCCTTCCGGTCCCCAGGCAGGCGCTACGGGTTGAACACTGCCCGTCAATCCGTAGGCATCGGATACCCACATACCAGGCCCAAATAGCCCGGTCAGATGGAATGCTCCAAAAATTTTTCCTCCAGAGATTCGTCGGGTGATGTATACCACCAATGCCATCGAATCGCTAAATATGTGTTTACGCAAGGTGACACGCAATCATCGCATCTTTGCCAATGACGAGGCTGCTTTGAAGGTGGTCTATTTGGCAATTGAGAACATTTCTAAGAAATGGACGATGCCGATTCGAGAGTGGAAACCTGCTCTCAATCGCTTTGCCATCGAGTTTGAAGATAGATTCCCTAAAGAGATTATCCTTTGACACAAAAGAATTGACAGATCCGTGCAAAGTCAAAAGCTGGATTGACACACAACTCTGAACAGACCCCGTTACTCAACCAAAGGATTTAGATCGCGGAGAAAATAAAAACGATCACTGTTAATGCCACTGACCTTAATTCGCCCTAGATAACCTGCAAGCGGTGAAGAAAGTTCTATCAAGTATTCATATACAGTTTGGTTATCTAGAACAGCCCCATCAATTTGAGCAAAAGAAGCATTGTATTGAACTCGAATCTCCGTAACCTCAAACTGTTTTTTATCTAGTTCAACAACAGCTAACAGTTTAACGGCCTCAACTATATGGGAACGAATTTTAAGGCTTTTCTCTAAATTATCAACGTACTGGTTTAGCTTCGTATCAGCTTCTCCACCAAACGGTGACTTTTCCAAAACAGGCTTTAACTCTAGAAGATCAACAGCACTTGGATACTTTACCTTAAATTCTACGAGGCGTTGTAGGGTTTCGGGTCTAATTATGTTCATTTGATGAGTTACAGCAGTTAGTTCTGCATCTTGTGTTAGTTCCCCAGCGGCAACAATCATTTTGATGCAAGGATCGTAATCTTCTTGAAGATGATTTTTACCCAACTGAAGCAGTTGCCCCGGAGTTTTACTAGGAATTTTTTCGCTCTTAGTCGCCTTACATTCTCCAACAACTGGAAAAGGTGCGTCACAGTAAAAATCAATACCACCTGCTCCACCCGTTGCTTCTGGATCAAGGCTTGCTTTCATGTTATCGCGAGAGTTGGAGAAGCCAAGCTTAATCAGACTTTTTCGAACTAATTTCTCAAACTGATGTCCATCCGAGGAATTACCCACCTCTGCAATTGTTTTAATCCAATGTAAATCTGGATCAATCGGATCAATGATTGTTTCCGGAATGTTGCTCCATCCGAGAAAAGTGCTAATGTCTTCTGCCAATACTTTGGCTTCTGGTTTAACTTTTGCTAGTTGAGCTACAGCACTGTGTAATTCTTCTAACTCAAGATAAGGTGACGGTTTTAATTCTTCAAGGTGCTGCTTGCGCTGTAAGAAAACAGCCTCATCCAATACCGGCAGAAGCTGAGTAACTCTCAAAGGCTTACAGAATTCCTGACCTAAAGCAGGCAAACCTACAAATTTACCTAGTTTTTCAGGCGGAATGCACTCTTGAGAAACTTCGATTGGTTCTGGCATTCGATAAACACGCAGAAAGGCTAAAAACAAGCTTTGTCTCTGCTTAAACGCCTCTCTAAGTGGCTCTTTGGCCCAGATAGTTAAACTAGACAGGGCATCTACCTGTTCCACATCATACAGCAACTTACAGGATTCACATTTTGCCCATGCTTCAATTTTAATCTGCTGGGATTGTTGCTGAGATACGGCGTCAATCAATGGAAAAATGTGTTGCCGATACTGTTGATAAACAGACAAACCATCATTTATCTCTGTGCAAGGATAGAGAGCAAACACCCATTCCTTCTGTACAGAAATCTTTGGAATCACTGCTATCAGTCGCCCTTGCAGTAAAGCAGCAACATCAACGGATGGTAGACATAAAACCCTGTCTAGTAGAACTGAATCAAGCATGTGCTAATTCTTTTAGAGCGTCTGTATCTTCTTCCTCGAAATTATTGACTAGATCGGCTTGAACCTCAGGTTCATCTTGAAGATCAGCAGGGATTTGATAAGATGGGTCGCTCAGAATCTCTTTAAGTAAAGGATTGTGAATTCCCAGCCAATACTTTGCTCCTTGCTGCCTGATGAAATTGAAGATTTCTGCTTCTGTTACTTTGTAATCTGACTCGCGTTTGCGATAAACCGAAAGCATCGCCATTAAGGGCTTGATCTCGTTTTCTTTCAGCTCAACAAACTCACCGCCTGATTGAACCAATGGTTGAAGATAAGTATTCCGGAGGTGAGCACTCAGTGGCTTGTCTTTTGATCGAACTAAGCAACCGCGAGTTAAATCAAAGTTGTTCTTCTGGTCAAGTAATCTCTTAAATCCGGCTCCAAGCGCTTTGCCGCCATCGTGCTGTAAAACAGCAACACCAATACTGACTTGCCGACCATTCTCTTGACCCAGAATTTTAAAGTTCAGGTATTCATCTTTCTTACCGCGCTTACCAACACCAGTTGTAACCTCTTCTAACTTGACACCTTCGACTACTTCACCAAGAATCGTCTCAAATCCAAAACACAAGGCATCAGCTAAAAGATGATTGTCATCTAGCGAGTTTCTAATATCAACACTCAACTCGTTAGTGAAGGCTAGCTCAACTGGGTCAACTTCGGGAGGTGGAGACACTTCTCCGTCATCAATTTGTGGAGGTTTACAGTGTTCCCGGCACCATTTTAATACTTCTCGTACAGTTGGTTTTTCCCGACCAATAGCTCGAAGCTGTCCTTCTTCAAAAGGATAAACAGGATGAGGAGGAATTAAATTTCTTGAATCGTAGAATTCCCTAAGAAAGAAGGCAACGAGTTCAACCGTAGAGTCGCTATCCAAATATTTCAACTCATAAGGCTGGCCCTGAGCTGTTATTTTGCTTATGATACCGCCAACACCAGAAAACTCTTTCTTAATTCGATCATTCCAGGTACCAGGCACCATAACGCTAAGAATGACACCACGATGTAAGTTCTCAAATAGCTCCTTGACAAAGCTAGCTACGATTAAGGATATATGAAGGCCATGATCATTAAATACTAGATCATCTAATTCATCGAAACAGATCACAAGCTCGTTGTAATAGCTAATAAGAGCTAGAATTTCAAGAACTGCATCAAATGATTGTTTTTGCTCCGGTAGCCTCAGATCATTTGCCTTAAATTGAGCAAGTGCTTTGCCCGCTAGCCAGTTTGTTGCGTAGGGAGCTTCACCCCGCTTGGTCATGTGGTAGTTGAGCAACGAGAACACCGATTTTTTGATTTCTCCAGCATAGCGAGAGCCGCCGATTAGCACGATTCTTTTTGAGAGATGCAGAATGATAAATGCTTCGCTGTGTAGACCATCGAGTTCAGGATTTCCCTGTAAGCCGGGTAGGGCAATTACCGTAAAGTCGGGTCGGTACTGCTGCAATTCTGGAGCAGAAGGGCGCAGAAAGAGTTGATGAGCAAACAGGTTTTGGAACGCAAATTCATTGATCACCCGCACACCAAAGCGGTAGTTGGGATCGGCTCCGGCGTAACCATCGAAGACATAGAGATCTCGTCCTGCTACATAGGTTAGTGCTCGCTGGTAGAGCCGCTCAAACGTAGCTTCTGAAATGGGCACGTTGTGTTGATTCCAATCCACTTCGGCGCTGACAGTGGGATCATTGACAATAAACCGGTCCTTAGGTGAACGTCCCGTATATTTACCAGTTTCTACACAGAGGGCACCGCTATTGCTAAGTTGGCCTTCGCCGCGTCGCAACGCATGCTCTACCAAGGCAGGCACCGCCAGATTACGATACACCTGCCCCAGATTTTTCATTCCCAGTGCTAGCAAACTGCCAGAGACGGACGGATCTATCCCCAAGTTGGTAGGATTGCTAACGGAATCGCTACCAGCCAATTCATCCTTCAGCCGAGATGACACCGATGCGGCACGAGACTGGGAATGATTCACTCGCGGATTGAGAGCTGTCATGCTTAAAACCTCCAATGGCTACAATCTCCCACGGTTGGGCAATAGACCTCTTGCAGGTGTCCTCTGGGGCAATAGGACGTTCAGATCAGTTCAGATTAGTTGCAGATCAAATTACAGATCAGATTAAGCGGTGCGTATTTCAGAAAAGCAGAAGTCTGATGAAGGGAGTGAAATTGAAGAGTGAAATTGAACGACACAAGCAGAATTACAAATTAAGGTAGTCTCGAATGATAGACCAAACAATAGCCTGATTACAGTCTACGCATATACTCTAGAGAATTCTTCAGGCCATATTGCTGACATAGCCTAAATTGCACAGCCTGTAACGAACCGCTCAAATCAAACCAGCCAGAATCAAATCATTTGAGTAGATTGAGTCAAACAATTTGAATTTGAGCCAGCTTAAGCGACTCAACCAGTAGCTCAACCAGGCTAATCGTGTCAGCCCATCAATCTAAAAACACCTCTCCGTACATTCTAAAGCGTTCAAATTTGCGCTAGGGCAATTGACATAAAATGCAATCTATGTTCCAGAGTGCTCTGGGCAATGCAGTATGAATGCTTCATTCTTCTTCACGTTCACCGCTTCACTGGGCCATCGGTAATGGTTCAGATTCAGAAGATTGAAGTTCGGGGGATGCAGTCGGAATGGGTGCTGGACTATCTGCTGCGGGGGATTCTGGCACAGCAGGCTGAGGCGGGGGGAGAATTGGTTCTACGGCGTCGATGGGCGCTGGACCGGCAGACCCGGACGATGGAGCAATAGTAGCTTCATCGAATGCGGCCGGAGTTTCAGGAGAACTTGCAGGCAGCGGTGTGGGTTCAGACTCAGGTATTCCTAATTCATTGGCCGGGGCTAGCACAGGTGCAGTCGGTGGTTCAGTGGCAGCAAGGGCATCGTTCCCTAAGCGAATCGTAATGTCTGAATCAAGGCTGCCGGTGCTTTCAACTAGCACCTCACCGTATCCCAGGGATTGTTGAATCGCATGTGCCTTGTCAGCATCCCCTTGTTGGGCAATGATACGAGTCACGGCTAATGGTTCAGACCAGGGTTGATCCACAAAAATATCGCCGTATCCCTGACTGCCCAGAGAGTTGATCAGCTTTTCCACAACTCCAGCCTCATTAGTACTGTCCTGAATCGCAATTGTCAGGTGATCGGAAGCCTCGGGGGGAGCAAAATTAGCTACTGCCACACCAAAGTATTGCCGCACCATAGCCTCAATTTGGGACTGATTGGGCAACCAGTAACTCGCGGCAAATTCACTGCCGGAAAAACTGCCAGGTAGCATCAGCATCTGCATGTTAGAGCGATCGATCTGGGAAGCAAAGCCAGCTAACGCAATCAGTTCTTCCACACTCAGGTTGGTATCTAAATTGGACTGCACCACTGAGAGAATCTGGGGCAGCCGAGCTAAGGTAGACGGTTTGAGGGCCTGTTCTCGCATGGCTCGCAGAAACATTTGCTGCCGCTGCACCCGGCCAATATCGCCATAGGCATCATAGCGAAACCGCAAAAACTGAACTGCCTGAGCGCCATTCAGATGCTGTTCTCCCTGCTTCAGGTTGATATAGAGGTGCTGACTGTCATCCTGGTATTTCATGTCCTGCGGCACATAGACCGTGATGCCACCCAGCGCGTCGATCAGTTTTTCCACACCCAATACATTGATGCGCACATAGCGATCGATACCCACACCGCCCAGCAAATCACTCGTAGAGCGAGCGGCCAACGCCGGACCACCCAACACGTTTGCCTCGTTGATTTTCGTCACGCCAGCGCCATCGATGTAGGTCCGGGTATCGCGCGGGACCGACAGGACTACAAGCTGTTGATTGGCTGGATTAAACCGCAGCAGCAGCATACTGTCGGTCAAGCCTTTGAGGGAGTTGATCGTCGCGTGATAGCCCAAGCCTTGGGCTTCCGGTGGCGGATCATCCACATCTGTAGCCAACACCTTGACGCCCAAAACCAGGATGTTTACCGGGCGGGTTAGCTGCGGCAAGCGGAAATTCATGCCGGTCGAGATGTCCTTCTTGTTGAACACCTCGGATTCTTCTGCTGTTAGCTCGGTCTGCATTAGAGGAGTACCGGCAATAGCAACGGCTAGGAGTGCACCTGCTGAAGCAGATAGGGCGGCCACACCGCAGAGTCCCAGTCCTAACCCCAACCAGCGCCACTTTCTAGAGCGACTAGAATGTTGCGGCGAAGCTGAAGGACTGGAGAAGGAGCTACGACTATTAGTAGTGGACACGAACTTCCTCACACGCTAGATATAGAGGTGGAACCTGAGTCAATTTAATATAGTCGCTTTAACAGCAAAATTCACTAGTTTTCCCACCTTGACAGAAAATTATTTAGTAGCACCCTCATCAATGGTGCAATAATCATCGCTCCAATAATCACAGCCGTACTGTTAGTCAGGAGGCCAAAGGTAGCAATAGCACAGGAAGCTACAATCAGCACAATATAGGAGGAATCTAGTGTTGATTCAGCTAGCAGCTCAGCCTGAAGCTTTTCCAGTTGAATGGGTGTTGTTGCTCTTTGCCTAAAGTGGCGAAATCGCGCTCGAATATTATTCACCAACTATTTCCCTCCTACGTTGAAACTCTGTAGATAATAGTTTAAAAATTAATTCAGCTCAAAGTTATCTAGTATTTAGAGTATTGGTATCAGCTGCCCTTTAGAACACTGAAAGTGCTGATTCATTTATTCTGATTGGGTTCCCAATTTGATTCGTCTTTCTATCTAGAATCATGCTAATCAAGGATTGATTAACTATCCAACTGTTTACCCTCAGCCATCATAGATGGGCAGTAACTTTTCTAAGCCTCTCCGCTGGTCTACAAATCAATTCAGCAAGGGTGCAAATCAACTTGAATCAATATCTCTCTTTCTATAGAGGTTAAACTGAGCAGGATTTACTAGCCAGCGTACTTTTGAGTAACATTCTCGGTGACCTACCCACCCATCAACCTAGACTGCAGCTGTTATGGGAAAGCCTGGCAGTATAGAATTAGGCAATTACAATGGCAAGAGACTGATAGATTTGGGTCCAAATCAGCGGTCAGCCGCTTTAATAGCTGAAGGTAAACGAGTCTCTGTTGTGAACAAGGAAGGATAATAGTGGTTCCTCTTACCGATAACAATCCCACCCAAACTACTCCGTATGTAGTTTATCTGCTGATTCTGGTTAATGTTTTAGTATTTTTGTACCAACTTAGTCTGCCGGTGGCGGAGCTAGAACAGTTCTTTTTCCGCCATGCTGTAGTCCCTAAGGACCTAACGGTTGCCTTCAACAGCGGTGACACAAGCTTGCTGTTGCCAGAACTAATGACCTTGTTCACCTCACAGTTTTTACATGGCGGTATTTTGCATATCGCGGGTAACATGCTGTTTCTGGCCATATTCGGCAACAACATCGAAGATAAGATGGGCCACTTCAGATTCTTGCTCTTTTATCTCATCTGCGGCGCTCTGGCAGCATTATCCCACTGGTTCTTTTCAATGGATTCAACAATTCCTTCACTAGGGGCGAGTGGCGCGATTGCTGGTGTTTTGGGAGCATACATTTTGCGATTTCCAAAAGCAAAAATTACCACCTTAGTGCCCTTGGGCTTCTTTTTCTTCACTGTCCGCATACCGGCCATTTTCTTTTTAGGCTTCTGGTTTTTTCAGCAGGCGTTTTTTAGTGTTGCTAGTTTGAACGTGCCTACTAATGTGAATGCAGAAGGAGGGGTTGCCTATTGGGCACACGCTGGTGGATTTGTGTTTGGCATGTTGCTAGCACCGCTGTTTGGGCTATTTTCTCGAGACCGATACGCTTCTTGAAACGTTTCCGTCGCCTAATTTGTATATCTAAAAGAGTATATCCAGGGAGAAACTATACATCATTGATTATTTGATTCTACACCCAATCTACGTTCCACTCTATATTGAGATGGATGTATCGGTTAATAGAAATTCTGCCTAAAGCGCGATGTACTTGGGGAAATAAAAGAAAAATATAAAAATGTAGCAAATGATGCATTTTGGCCTTTTAGTCTTTCAGGCAAAGCAAAGGCCACTGGAATTGTTAGTTTTTATATTCTCTAGTTTCTACCAATGCTAAGTTTACCGTCCGATACACCCCACCATGCCAGCCTCATTTTTGAGTCGATTGTGCCAAAGGAGCAGGCTACGGCATTCCAATCCTGGCATTCCAGACTAAGACAAACTGCCCGTCAGTTTCGAGGCTATATTCGCACCGACCTCTGTCCACCCGTTAATGCCCATCAGCTCAAGTGGTATTCGATTATGCACTTTGAGTCCCCTGAGCATTTGCAGGATTGGTTGGAGTCGGATACACGAGAAGCGCTGTTGTTAGAAGGCCAGCAATTTTTTGAAACCTATCAATTCAAATCATTTGAAACCGGGCTAGAAGGTTGGTTTTCGCGCCAAAAAAACTCCGATCAGGTGGGGCTGGGAGCACCGGCCTGGAAGCAAAATTTAGCAGTAATTCTCGGCCTATACCCAACGGTGATGGTGCAAACGCTGCTATTTGCCAAACTGGGCATCATGCAGGATTGGTCGCTGGCTAGCGCGATGCTTATCAACAATGTTATCTCCAGTTCGATTCTCACCTGGACCGTAATGCCGTTTGTCACAAAGACGATCCAGTTCTGGCTCCAACCTGCCCATCAGCCAACCTCAAGTCGAAGCGACCTCATGGTTACAGGTGCGATTACACTATCGTTAATAGTAATGATGATGGTCTTCAACCAGATTCAATAATCTAAACGTTATCTTCCACTAATCTTCAAAACGACTCGGCTCCTGTTGGATTACTATTGAGAGCAGCTATTCAACTCAATCAGTACCCTAATTGCGATCCACAGGTCTATGTCGTCCCAAACGCCAGAGTTTATTTTGTTTGTGCAGCATGGCTGGGCGGATGATAATCGAGCAATGCTCAATCTCGCTAGCCAATTGGCCGCCGATAACGCTTTAATTGTTGCCCCAGATCTGGGCTTTGTTCAAACCTGGCTGCGGATTGAACCGTTGATCCAAATGGTGGAAAAAGTCGCCTTTCAGCAACTTCAGACCTATCCAGAGGCACCCCTGCGGATTGTCGGCCACTCGATGGGAGGTTTGATTTGGATCGAACTGCTACATCGGCATCGAAACTGGTGGCCACGAGTGCATTCGCTAGTTTTGGTGGGGTCGCCTGTGGGTGGAGCCGATTTAGGCCGCATTCTAGATCCATTCGGTGTTGGCCTAGGAATCGCAGCGGATTTGGGCTGTAATCGCAAACCAATGGCCACCGAAATTGCGGCGGTGATTCCCACTTTAGCAATTGCCGGTGACATAGACGGGGGCAGTGACGGCACGGTTACAGTCAACTGCACTCGCTTCGCCTACGTCCATTACGTTTCCATTCCCGAATCCCATGCAGCCCTGAGAGACCACCCAGCCGTGGCCGCCCTGATTCGCAATTTTTGGGATGATTTCACCATCGGCATTCACACGCAATAAAATTTTCTACCCCATTCAAGATCTGGATCGCCTTTTTGCTGCGGTGAACTATGTTTTTCAACAGTGTGAATTGCAGCTAGACCAGAAGATTGCAGCATAAACCCTTCAGTCTAATTTTCTCGATTATATGCACAAACGACTCGTTAATCACTGCACAATCGAACTCTCCATCATCCCGAACGGACCCATCTTGATCAAGTCGGGTAAAGAAGGGGCAGATCCGACAAAGCCTGATATGGAGTTTGTCGAAACCTATCACCAAGGAGGGCGATCGGTTTATCTACCGGGAAGCTCATTAAAGGGAGCCATTCGTGCCCATGCAGAAAGGATTGTCAGAACAGTGGGTAGTGAGCAGCGTAAGCAAGATGATTATCAGCATCTTTGGGCAAGCAATCCTCTTCAACTCAACGACTATGACTATCTCAAAAACTATTCAGAAACTCACGATATTTATAAAACTCACAATATTTATAAATGGTCATCGTTTACAGACCAGATGTTTGGCAGTACCGCCATCGCTAGCCGAATTCGGATCGAAGATGCTTATCCTGATCCTGAAGCAGAAAACGATCCAAACAGAAAACTGAAACTTGAAGAACGGAATGGAGTTGCGATTGATCGCGTGTTTGGATCAGTTGCCGTGGGTCCCTTCAATTACCAAGTTTGCACTAGGGGAGAATTTTGTACCAAAATCCACTTGAAAAACTTTACTCTGGCGCAACTGGGATTGGTTGGATTAGTGCTACGCGATCTAAATGATGGTTGGTTTGGTTTAGGTTTTGCCAAATCGCGGGGCCTGGGGACAGTCCAGGTAAAACTAAAAACGGCTACGGTGCAATATCCAGGCTGTGTGTTGGGTGAAGACAACCGAATTCACCGTCTTGGTAGTTCACAACGTTGGGAACCGACGACATTACTCGGCGCAGGTGCCTTCTTTGACGAGAGCAAGGATGAGGAAAAGAAAGAACGTGAGGCATATGGATTCCTGTCAAACGATCTGCAATCTGAACTGTCTGTTACAGCTGAGGCAATGGAGCTGGGATTTGGTGTGCAGCTAATTTGGCAGGGAAAGGAGCAAGTCAAAGATTTGTTTATGAGAGCTGTTAAAGCTTGGAGTGGGAGAGTCGCCAGATGAGGAATGGATTTGTCGGGGTAAGGCGAAACTTGTCCCTTGAGGTCTTGCAAACGCTGGTAGGCGATCAACGAATAGCAATTGCCCCCAGCTACTATTTCCTGCGCTGGCCTCATCGCATTAGCGGCATTCAGATGAAGTTACCAGAGGAGTTTCCCAGCCCAGAAGGACAGCTATTCAATGCAGAACTAGAACTGCGATGGAAGTACCAGAAATCGGGCTATGAGGTGTTGCTGTTGAGTCAATCACCACCTAGCTCCGAGTTAGAGTTTTCATCGGTTCCCGGCGAGTGGGAATGGTGCGATCGCCATGCTCATTTTTATGCTGTCGATGAAACTAAATTCCCAAAAGGGTTTACCTATCAGGGTGTGAACGGAGAGATTATCTCCCCCAAAGCAATTCCTGTGAAGCAGAGATATTTTCGAGATACTCAAACCGCAACGATTCACTTTGTCGCGCTTACAGTGGGCAACGACCATGACTAGAACTCCGCCGCCTAGACCGCAACGCCCTTCTAATTCGCCATCTTATACACGTGGCGGAATGGGTGATGAGGTTGCACCAAAGCCCTACGAACTGATTCCTTTCCCCAAAAAACGTCCAACCCTAGACGCTCCAGCCGGACATCACCAGTATTTGCCCGATCGTCTGCATGGCACTTTGTTTCTGACGCTCACGGTCAAAACTGCTTTGCATGTTTCAACTGGCGTTGTTGTCATGGGTAGCGATATTGGCAACAATCGAATTCCCTTGATCAAAACAATGGTGCAAGACAATGACCAAAAGCTCTCGATTCAAGGCAGTTCACTCAAGGGCTGTATTCGCTCAGTCTATGAGGCGATTACGAATAGCACGCTAGCAGTGGTTACTTCTAAATACAGAAGCCAGATCCCGACAGAGCGGTTGCCTTGTCGGAAAAAAGAAGAGCTGTGTCCAGCTAGTCGAGTCTTTGGGGCATTAGATTGGCAGGGATTGGTTGACTTCAACGATGCAACGTGCCAAAGCACAGGTTTTACTACTGGATTCATGCCATCCCTTTATCGTCCTCGACCCGATCAACGACGAGCTTATTTCGCGCAAGGCAAAATTGCAGGTCGCAAGTTCTACTACCACACGATTAGAGCCATTGATAAAAAACAAAATCAGGGAATTCCGGTGCAGCAGGCGGCAAAAGAATATACTTTCGCGACAGAGCTACACTTCATGAATTTGCAGGCAGCAGAATTGGGGACTTTACTGGTTACGCTAGGACAAGATCCTAAATACCCGATCGCACTAAAAGTTGGTGGCGGCAAACCGATCGGCATGGGGACGATGACTGTTGCAGTGAATGCAATCGATCGAGTAGAGGGAATCCAAGACCTGCGCGATCGCTATTCTGTCTATACACCTCCAGCGTCAGATCATCTGATTGGAGAAGCGTTGCAACAATTCATGCAGCAGCAGATCCAAGCAGCTCATGCTGAGTTGATTGAAGCACCTCAATTGAATGCCTTGCTGGAAGTGCTCCGTTACCCCACCGATCGTGAACCTCCCGCTGGCATGTACTAATCATGACAATAACTGACGTTTCCACCGAACTCCTAACGGATACTGAATGGCAGATTGCTCATGCGATTGCCCAAGATTTAGCTCGAACCGAGACAGATGTAAATGAATTGGGTAAGGCGATTGCTTATCTGCGTCATGCCATAAAACAAAATCCGTTAGATGCTGGATCACGGTTTTTCAAGTATCTCAAGATGCTTGTTAGCAATGGTAAGCAAATTGGACATAGCGGCAAAACCCTTGGTTATTACCGCAATATCGACAAAGCCTGTAGCCAGCATTTGCGACAAGCAGAGGCAGAGGCTGAAACAATGCTGCAAATTCTCGGATGGGCTGCTCGATTAATGCGCTACTACCGGGTTACGCCGATCGGTGAAATTAGTGAATCTACTTCTGAAGTACAGGTAGCTCCTGTCGTAACAGAGCTGAAAGAGGCGGCGGCAAAATACGAACTGCCGCTAACGTCGGTTGAATACGATGCGGACCACGCATTTTTCAATAATACACGACCGGAAGTTTACGATGCATCGGCGGCGCAAGATGCCTGGTCACAAGCCGTTGGCTTTTTCAAAGAAAATCTTTAATGACCTGAATACTCCCACCTTTCGTGTCATTCTCTTACAAACTCAAGTAATTCAGATTCGGTCGGAAGCGCGGTCCGGGCTCCGACCGAACGGCACTTTAGCGCAGCAACAGCATTTGCCATCTCAGCCGATCGTTCGATGGACTCTCCCTTCAACAAACCGTAAAGTATCCCAACCCGAAACGCGTCGCCGGCACCGGTCGTGTCCCTACATCCTCCTGGAACCGAATAACCTTTGGTCGTTATGAATTCGCCCGATGAATATAGCAGCGAACCGGCGGAGCCGAGCGTTACGCCCACCACGCCGCTGCCAAATCGCTCAGCTATCGATAGAAGTGCCAAATGTATGTCGTCTGTCTCGGCAAGTTTTGTGGGGACATTCTCTGAAAAGATAAGGATGTCCGCCAGCGGGAGTAACTGTTCTATGCCTTCAAAAAGGTTATCAATATCGGTTGATACAACGGCCGATGCCTGTTTCGCCGCAGCGGCCATCACAACCGCCGCGTCAACATCATGCGGCGTCAGATGCAGGGCTCGGCATTTATATGCTGCAGCGATCGGCGCGTCAGCCTTCGTATAACTTAAGCCAACGTCGCGATCCCAGATCACCGTTCGCTCACCGTTGCGTTCATCTATTACGATGAAGGCGATCTGGTTTCGTGCCCCATCAATCCTTTCCGCGAATCGAAGATCAACGTTCTCCGATCGAAGAGTTTCCATTCCAAATGCTCCTTCCTCATCCGATCCAAATCTGCCAGCGTAGGCGGTGTGGAGACCGAGGCGGCTTAGCCCCACCATCGTAGAAGCGACCTCGCCACCGGCCAGCTTGTGGTGTCCGGAGAGCTTGATCTTTCCGCTGAACTGAGGATACTCCGGCACGATGATCAGGTGATCGACGGCATTGGTTCCAAAACCAACCACGTCGAATTCTTTTGTAGGATCAAGTTTGAAAGGAAATCGCATTTAAGAGGTCGATCAAAAAAATCTTTACGATTTTGTGCGTTTTTCGATCTGAATTCCTTGCGCAAGCAACGGATTCAGGTTTAGATTGTTATTGTTCTAGTAAGCTTCCATACAAATTTATTCGATTTCCGGGGAAAACATAAAATGCCAACAGCAATTTGTCCAGAGTGTGATGAAGAGGTCTATGTCGATGCCGACTCGGAACAGGGCGACATAGTTGTTTGTGATGAATGCGGTTCCGATCTTGTGGTCGTTGGGCTGGATCCTATCGAACTTGATCTTCGTTCCGAAGAGGAAGACGACTACTACGACGAAGATGAAGAATACGACGATTACGACTAGTTCGTTAGCTCATCGCCTCACAAGATAACCGATAAAAGAAGTCTTAAGTCAAACTATTCGTGTTTTGCATAGCTTGCGCTGACGATGGTTTTGATATTTCCCCGAACGTGGAAATCGCCTTCGATCTCTACCTTCAACGGGTCGCAGGCTTTCACGAAATCTTCCAGGATTATATTAACCACGTGCTCATGGAAGACCTTTACATTCCGAAACGAATTGACATAAAGCTTCAAGCTCTTTAGTTCAATACATCTCTCGTTCGGGACATATCGAAGGCGGATCGTTGCGAAATCAGGAAAATCGGAGAACGGGCAGATCGCGGTGAATTCTGGGATCTCAAAATCTACCCAGATCTCTTTGCCGGGGAATTCATAGCTGAAAGTGTCGAGCGGGTAAAGTCCCATTTCCCCTCTTGGGGTTGACTCGATCGGGAGTTGCTGCAGGTTTTCGGGTTGAAGTTCCATATCATTTATACACGGCACGCCGTAGTTTTCTGGTCGTAAGTCGCCGGGCCGATCCTACATCCTTGATACCAAGTTCTGCCAGCCGAGGCAATAAGTTCAAAAGAATATGGGCTGTCGCAAGAGCATCATCGCTTGCTCGGTGGTGATTCTCAAGCTTGATCTCAAAATGTCTAGCGACGGTGTTCAGCTTATGGTTCTCGATCTCAGGCAGTAATCGGCGCGAAAGCTGAACGGTACATAAGGCCGGGTTCGCCAACCGATAATCGGGATAAACCTGACCGATCTCGAAATTAAGAAATCCAAGATCAAACCTGACATTATGCGCGACCAATACGGAATCACCTATGAATTCAAGCAATTCATCGGAGACATCCCGGAATATTGGTGAGCCGGTAACCATCTCATCTGTAATACCGGTCAATGAGGTTATAAACGACGGGATCGGCATCTCAGGATCGATCAGGGTGTGAAAACTATCAGTTACACAACCGCCCGCAATACGATATGCTCCGATCTCGGTTATGCGGCCAGGTGGTGCTTTCGCTCCTGTGGTTTCGAGGTCAATGACCACAAAACTCGACGACGAAAGATCCAACGAATCGTGATCAAAGCTTAATAATTCAAGTGTGTCCTCATTAAGGGTTAACCTGGGATCTCGGTTTGCAATGTCCTGTACGAGCAAGTTTGCAAGCTGGCGTTCCGGCCTTCTTATCTTCATCACGCGATCCACAACCTTAACAGAAGTCGCGCGTCCGCCGACAGATCGAAGAAAATCGATCGTCGCATTGACGAGATATGATTCGGATACAAGATTCGGCGACGGCAGCATTGCAGATTAAATTTTAGCGGTTAAACCCGAAACTGCAACAGGATCAGCTTAATAGACTGGATCGGTTTACCTCGAAAAAATAATGCCAAGCTCGGCCTTTCCTTGTAACTTCTTTGCACCGAAACTAAACTTTTCCCATGGGACTTTATGAACAGATAATCTCTGACCTTACCGAATCGCTCAAAGCACAGGATACAGAAAGGACGTCAACGCTAAGAATGGTGAAGGCAGCGCTGATGAATCGGAAGATCGAAAAGGGTTCCGAGCTATCAGATGAAGAGATCCAGAAAGCTCTGATCTCACTGGTCAAACAACGACGGGATTCGATAGAGCAGTATGAGACTGCGGGACGAAAAGAGCTTGCCGAATTCGTCGGTTAAAATTTCATTTTCAACAACCGAACGAGCCAAGCGTTTCACAAATTGCGGCGTCAGGTATTCTGCATACTTTTGTTGAATTTCCTTCTTTAGCTTATTTCCCAAGAAAAACTCCGCCTGCTTGATTCCGGCTTGAAATTCAATTCGGCTAATTTCTCGCTCGACTTTCTCCACCAAATCATCAGTTTTTTCTTGTTTGCGTTTATCCCCTGACTCATTGAAATACGGATTGATCAGGTGAATTACGGTCTCTCGGATCAAATCCTTAGCTATGCTTTTTCGGTCACCATCATGAGGAAACAAAGTTTCAGTTTCCAGGGTAGGCAGCAGCGATGATTGCTGTAAAAAGCTTGTATAGAGCTGTACCGCATTTTCAAACTGCATGCCTTTAATTGGATCGGTTGCATCTTCAAATAGGCGTTGAAGCAAGACTTCGGCAGGATGAACGGGCAGATCTAGGGTTTCTCGTTCGGTGATTGAGAGCTGAAAGAACTTTTGCAAAGCCCGCAATTTTTCGGCGCGAGTGAGAATGCGTGGTACTTTCCGGTCGGTTACCGAAAGTTGCTTGCGGTGAGTCTGGAGAGAAGTCAATATTTTGATTAATTTACCCAAGGTTAATCCTGGTACAGGCTCTTTCTCTTTTTTTTCATGGGCATAGTAGGTTTCATAGAGTACAGAACGAAGCACCCGACGAATGAAAATTCGTTCAACGCCCCACTGTTTGGCAAGGCTGCTTTCGTTGGGCGTCGGAACTTCAGCACTATCTTTTTCTTTACTATCTTTACTATCTTTACTATCTTTACTGCCTGTCTCTTTTCTGGTTTTGCCGCGCCTGCTGATTGACAAATCTAGATCGCTGAGGCTGAGTAGATATTCATACACAGCTTTATCTCGATTTTGGTCGTCTTGATCACGCCGTCCGTGGTCGAGTTCTATTTCTGAATTTGCCTGAATACTAGCTGCTTCTTGAGCTTGAGAAGCTGGTTTCGCCTGGTTCTGCATAAACGCCTCATGGTTTTTAGTGAACAGCAAGCAGCAATATTAATGCAATCTAAGTGAACAAAATGTACAGAACGAAAGCCTATTTATGATTGAATTTGTTCTGTAGGAGAATCAGTATAACAGTTTGAGTCCGAAATGAACGATTTTGCCTGATTTATTTACCACGCTGCCCAATTTTTGAGTTGAAAGAGGCAATTTTGTAACATAGATGACGTTTTATTAGAATCGTTACTGCAACATTATAAGATGTACAGTAAGTTTGGTAGACTTTGAACAGATAGATAGAGTGTCTCTGAAATTTTATGATATTCTAGGGTTAAGCTGAAGTGAAAGCTAGTCTAATGGGTGGTTATCAACCCTACTGCTTTGCTCGTTTGTTTCCACTGTTACTTTCAGGACTTTTGCCAACTGAAATGTTGTAGAAAGCGTGATGCATTCACCAGTTTGGCCCAATGTATTTACAGAGCGTATTCACAGGTTGTTTCCGGCAGTTCAACCTTAATTACACGATATACACCAAGTTACTCTACTGTCTGAGGAGCAGGACAGGCTCACCATTTCGTTCACCGGTAATTTACTAACAAACCACCCATGCGTTGACTGACTCTACCTAGTATGAATCTAGTATGAATCTAGAATGAGCGCTGTCCTGAGATGGTTTAGCTACTTTAGTTCAGCAACTGATTCGCTTTAGCAATTAAGGACATCTTCGATGAAGCATTTTTTAGATTTGCCGCATTTGATTCAAACTCACCCGGAACGATTTCGATTGGAACTGACGTATCAGCATCCAGCAACGTTGTCTGGAGCAGAAGCGTCATCAAGCCCGATGGAACTGAGTGTGAAAATTCCTCCTGATCTTTTGCTTGTACTGGGCATGCAACTCGATATTTGTTTGACCTCTGGGTTTGGTGAGTTCCAGATTGTGACGGATCGATCGCAGAAACAGAAGGTACGGCTGCTGATGAAAGCCGGCAGAAGCTACAACGTTTATATTCCTGATCAAGATCTCGCACCTATTGTTTGTTGGCTGCAGCAGGTTCAACAATACCTCTAAGTACCTCGGCATAATTAAAAACCAGATTCAAAACCCTGCGCCGCCCGCGCAGCAGGCGGCGCAGGGTTTTGGGTTTTATGTTTAATTATGCTCACCTACTTAGTACATTAAGAAAAAATCTGCTGAAATTGAAGCTGCAATCCAGATTGCGAGAGATTGGTACAACTCGTCTATACCTATAAATCAATCGATTAGGCCGTTTGATGCATGTGAGTTGCACAAGCCGGTGGAGGTGGTAAATGCCATTTCTTCCGGCTATTTTATTACCGTTTTGCCCATTGCCAATCCCATTCTTACTTGAGATGACCTATGAGACCTCCCACACGCGAAATGTTTCTACGAGGTATTCCAGCCACTGTGATCAAGCAAATTGCCGTGTTTGCACCAGGACGGATTAGATCCCAAGGCCGTGACTATCCAGCTCGACTCCATGAACTGATCTGTCATGCCACGTTGCAGATGGGCCAGCCAGTGCTAATTATTGGGCGAGAGAACATCACGATGATTGTGATTCCAATGCATTGCATTCTTTGGGAACAATACCTAACTGATTATTTTGGCCTCTTCCTCAATGACTCAGATGTACAACAGATCCAACGCTACGAGAATTTTTAGGAAATGATGTTCTGATCAATTTAGCTACTTTAGGAGTATCAAAATGCCACGACTTATTCCAGTTTCAGCCTTGTTTTTTACTGGCCTATTTTCGCTACTAGCAGCTACGAACCCAGACAAGCAGGAGTATGCAGAACATCTAGTCTGGACGTTTCAAACCACAACTTGTCAACAGGTGCAGCAGCCTCCGGCGATGCATATTGCCTGTTCAACCATTAGCCTTTTGCCAACCGATCAGGCTGCTAAGCTTATCGCTAGCTACAGCCAGCAGCAGAACTTTGTTTTCTTCAGCCTCTATACAACAAACTTTTTGGGGTTGCAGCATCGCAGTATCGGGGTTGGCAAGATGTTTGTGTCCCAACTTGAACTTCATAGCCAGCAAAGCTTGCTGGCCGTGAGATGACCTGAGATGACCTGCTTATTTCAAGCTAACGCATCGCTCCGGCAGTTACGCGATTTATACCGAGCCCGCTAGAGGTCTGGATGTGAAATTCCTGCGGCGTGGTTCCGGTGTTCTGCCTCACGATGTTAGCTACGCCCCACGCACCGCCGACCATATCACCGAGACGATGCGAAAGTTCGTTATTGGAATAGCTCATCATTGCCTTTAGTATCTCGCGCATCGGAGCCGATTCGTGCGTGAAAAGCCCTTTCGCATTCGTTGGCAAAGCATGAACGTAAACAGAGCCTGTGAACGAAACGCTCGGGATACCTGTATAGAGCGTAAGTCTGCCCGAATGAATAAGATAATTCGACCATGATCGCGACGCCGCAGCGCTGCGTTTCGTCGCATCCATCGTAGAAAGCAATGTTTTTGCAGAAACGATCGGGGAGGAGGAGTAGTTCATCGAAAAATTGTCAGTAACGACAAGGTCTCCTTCAACGAACCTTATCCCCATTCGGTTTAGTTCTTGTGCGAGAGCTACGCCGTGTTCAAATACGAAAACCGGATCGCGGCCGGAAACATAAAGGTTCCCGACAAGCTTCTGATTTGCTTGGTCATAAGCTCCATCCGTCCAGACCATAGTCGGAAAACGATAATCCGGACCAAAAGTTTTCAGTATTGCATACGTGGTCGCCACCTTTACGTTGGATGCAGGATTCAACGCTATATTTGAATTGCTTTCAACCACCAGATTGCCGTCAAGCGATTCGACAAGCACTCCCGAATTCCCCGGGATCGGGATGTCGCGGAGGACCGAGAACGACGTGCGAACGCTTGATGTAGCGGCCGCGGGTTCGACTGCCTCTGCCGAACTGGTTCTTTTGACTAATGGGGTTGCCGTCGGAACAGGTTCGTCCCGATGTACATTGATCTGCTGCAGCATCGGCCTGACCGTGCCGTCAGATTGGGCCGCAACGCCGCCGCTCATCAAAATAACGACGAAAAGTCCACGAACAAAATTTTTAAATCCCATTGAACTCATCGTTTTCTTAATTCGGTGGTGATCGTGAGGTTGGCGGCTTGGTAGAAACAAGCGGCAAAACACAGTATAACACAACCTATGTCCGATCTGCCAAATGGTGTTTGGGAAGGGTGTACCCGAAACACTCAGCAGCTTTGATGCAAAACTTCTGCCGGAACGATGCAAAAATCATATCGGGTGATTATCGCTCTCATCAACCCGACTTATGTATCTTAACAAACGCCTAAAAAGGCATTCAAGTTCCCAATTTTATTGACACTCTGCCGCAACGGGACTAGAATTTACTTCCGTCCTCTGCGTGAATAGTACGAAGGCCGATCCAGTAACAATCGAACTTATTCGCAGAACTCACGCGGAACGACGCGATGAGATAAGAGCTCGTTTGGCCGAATTTGCCGCAGTTTGGAAATACGGCACTGACGATGATCTTTGGGAAGAAATGGTGTTTTGCTTTTTTACCGGCGGCTGTTCTGCTCGAATGGGGCTGAATTCGCTGGAATCGGTAAAGCCGCTGTTGAAAAACGGGACTCGTGAAGCTATCACGAAAGCTCTTGTCGGGAAACATCGGTATCCGAATGCCCGATCGCGATACGTAGTGGAATCCCGAAGATTTCTTGAGAGCCACTGTGGAATGCGGCTTAGAGAAGCGCTTTTGTCTTTTGGATCCGATCTGGCTCGCCGCGATTGGTTGGCGAAAGAGAAGGGCATCAAGGGACTTGGGTACAAGGAAGCAAGCCATTTCCTGCGAAACATCGGTTTTCGTGGTTTCGGCATCTTAGATAAACACGTATTGAATTGTTTGGCAGAACTCGGCATCATTTCCGATGTTAAGCCGCCGAACAACAGAATGCGGTATCTTGATATCGAACAGCGGCTATTAGAATTTTCGCAAAAGATCGGGATCGATCCGGATGAGATGGACCTTGTCTTTTGGTCAATGAAGACCGGGAAGATCCTAAAATGATCCCGTTCGAAAGTCTCTGGCTCAGCGGTTCCTCAGGAGGTTGCAGTTATGGGGGAAAGAATAATCCGGTTTCTGCTAGGACAAGGTAGCGGATCACGGCCCAGTGTTGTTTCGCTCTTCTTGTTACTCTCACTTGTATTTGCCGCATCTTCAGCGGCTTTGGCTGAGGATAACGACCCGAACGATCCTGAATCCACCAAAAGAATGATCCGCCAAGCGGATCGGATGTTTCGCCAGGCAAGCTATGAGAGCGCCGCGAAGATCCTGCGAAATATCGTGGCAGCGGACCCCAATAATACAACTGCAAAACTCAGATTGGCGCACATAATGATCCGGCAGCGCAATGTGGTAGAAGGCTATGAGATGGCAATGCCGATCGCGCAGGCGAACCCACAGAATTCATACGCGCTGGCAGTGGTCGGCACCGCACTTCTTGCGGCCGGTCGATTCTCGCAGGCACGTCCGCTGTTCTTTCGTGCGATCCAGCTGAACAAACGGGAAGCTCTTGCCTGGTCCGGCTTCGGAATGATCGATTTCTATGAGAATCGTATAGAAGAGGGATTACTTAATCTTAAAGAAGCCGTCTTTCACGATCCTGACCATGCAGACTATATCTACGCCTTGGCTCAGGTTTCTGCACGGGCAGAAAGGTATCGTGACGCGGCAGACGCCTATGAGCGGTTTCTCGATGTTTCCAAGGAAACAGACGACGAACGCCGAGCCAGGATAAAAGGTCTGATCAATTTTCTAAGGTATTTGGGAAATCGTGTCTCACTTTACACCAGCACCGGGGCGGAGGCGACATCAGTACCTTTCCAGCTTGTAGGAAATCGGCCGATACTTCAGGTCCGAATAAATGGCAGAAGTGAACCGCTAAATTTTGTTCTTGATACCGGATCGGGCATATCTGTTCTCTCCGAAGAAACAGCTCGCCGACTAAAGGTAAACGCGATAACCCGCGGAGGGATGGCGAAGGGCATCGGCGGGGATGGGAGATTTGAGATAGTTTATGGATTTCTTCGTGAACTAAGGATCGGCGATGCTCAAGTCAAGAACGTGCCGGTGTACATACGAAAATTCCATGCGCGCAACCAGCAGATCGACGGCTATTTGGGACTTTCCGTAATCTCAAAATTTCTGACAACGGTCGATTACGGAGCCCGACCATTTTAGCGATACGTGCGGTCAAGCATCATTATCTCTACAAAACACTAAGTTCGTTAGTTCATTTGGCGCAAACGATGAATGCCTAACAGCGCTCTAAATTACTAATGCCGCCATCTGCAAAACGTTACGAATTTCCCTGATCAAAAGTTTATTTCTTGAGAACACCTAAATCGGTGGATAAATCCCGGGGTGCGATTCGTGAAAACTATAGCCGAAATCGGTTGAATTGTCATTTCATGCAGGCTGGCGACCGAATAGACCAAATGAATACGGCCCGTGAACAAGCGAACACGGGCCGGTTGAATTATCTACGATCCGTGTTAGATCACGGTTCAATGCGGAATCTGCCTTTATTCTCGATCACCTGGCCGCCGACCCGATCTTTGGTCAAGACCATCAGTTCGTATTCACCGTTCTCGAGATTGTCGGTCGGCAAAAGCCTTGCGAGCGTAAGGCGCTGGCCCGAATCGCTCAGCCCCGACCAATCTTCCGCCTGCCGCATTATCTCTGTGTTGCCTTTCTTTAGAACGTATTCGACGTCAACCGCCGGACGAAGGGTCGTCTGGTCGATGCCGGCATTGTAAACCTGGAGGTAAAGGCCGACCTGTTGTCCGCGCTTGTATCGTCCGGCAAGATTGGGGATAACCTTAGCATTGCCGATCACGAATGCACCGCCTATGTCGCGCTCGGTGGTCTCACGCAATGTTGAGGCAAGGATCAGCGAGGAAGTGGATAGCTTCTTGTCGTCGTAACGAGGAACTGTAAAACCCTGATTGACAATTCCGCGATTGCCGGTCCCTACGTCGCGAACAACTACGTCAACCTTGTATGTTCCCGGCGTCATCGCTATTGCCTTTTGATAGATCGACTTTCTTTCACGGGCCTCGGCAAGCTCTTCGCGGGTCGCATAGGTAGTTACCGCATCCTCGAAGATTCCGGACCGCTTTCCGGAAACGGCTGTGATGCGTCCGAAGATGTTGAGCCGAGCCGCTTCAATGCCACTGCCATCGCCCTGGAACTGCAACTCCTTATTGTCGGTCTGAACGGTGAAGGTTACGATCACGCGATCATCAGACTGACGGAAGAAATCTACCCGAAGATCAAAATTCAGTGGGTTACGATCTTCCAGAACATCGCTGCCTGCAAGTCCCGCAAGATCACCGAATTTTACCTGCGGCGGCCGCTGAAGATTTGCGATTATCTCCATTCGCCGGAAGGGCATATCCTGCTCACGCATAAAGCGCTGATTGGCATTTACTCCGCTGATGCGGTCCGCACGATTCTCAAGGCCAAGCTGCTCATTGAGCGTCTGTCCGCCGCCGGGAACGAAGAGAAGTGCATCTTTTTCGTTAGCGTTTCGGGCGATGCGGTATTCACCGGTCCCGGTAGGATCTACGAACTCTATCTCAATACCGTCGCCCACGCCTTCAAGATGCCTGTAAAACCAGATCTCAAAGGGATATGTCGAGGTTGTTCCTCCGCCTTCCCACGATGGACGGTCATAAGAACCACCCGCCGGATGCGATTCGATCGAATCCGGCTTGCCCCAAGCGATATAGATCCGGCCGCGATCGGTCTTCCATCCCGGGATCCCCGAAGTGAACCGTTCATTAGCGTAGGCGATCCTTTCGTAATATTCTTCGCGATACTCATTCTCTTCGGTATCGGGATTCGGGTCACGCCGACGCCAAAAATTCTCTATGAAATTCTCGCGCTCTTCGTCTGTCTGGAGCGCCATGAACGCGCGTCGCTCATCTTTGGTAATGATGTAAGCAACGTCCTGATTTATCCAACGCTTGTATGCTTCCTTAAGTTCGGGACGAACATTTCGGGCCTTATCACTGATATCCTGTGTCGGCGTCGGCTGCTGCCGCTGGGCATACGTCTCCAAGGCCCCAGCCAGGAAAAAGGCCGCAACTAGAATAACTCCGGGTAAGAAAACGGTTTTTGACATAATCGCTTAACTCCTTCGATCAAGTCGCCGTACTGTGGCAAATCGTATAAATAGGCGCAATCAAAGATTTTAGAGGGTAATCTGCAATACTTCAAGATGCTTTTTGGCGATATTCGGGTTGCCTTTGCTCACCCAGCAGAAGGCGAAGACTCTCGCTTCCGTCCGAATATCCATGCGATGCATATTGAAAATAGATAGAGGACCATCATCGGCGCCGCGAAAAGCATCATGTTCGGGATATCTCCAGTCGGAGAAACGAATGCGGCCACTATCAAGATCACAACAAGCGACACCTTCCAGCTTTTTATAAGAAATGATGCCGAGACGAGCCCGATGCGTGAAAGCACATACGTAACCGCAGGCATCTGAAAAATGAAACCCATCGCAAGGAGGACGATCGTAACAAAATCCAGGTAATCACTAGCGCGTAGCATTGGACGGAAATCTTCCGCAAGTCCCAGAAGATAGCCAAGTGCCGGAGGAAGAAGAATGTAATAGGCGAATGCCGCCCCGAGCACGAAGGAAACCGTAGAAAGAAAGATGAATGGCGTAACGTACGTCCGTTCGTGACGGTATAATGCAGGCGAAATAAAGGCCCAGATCTGCCAGAGAAGGAAAGGAACGGATAGGGCAATGGCGGAATAGAGCGAGACCGTAACATACAGCGTGAATGATTCTGGAGCGGTCGTAACAATAAGCCGTTCATCGGCTCCTTCGGCGATCTGTTTTCCTGAAAGATCCGCGGGAAGAAGAACGCCTTTTGGAATGACCGCATTCCCGGTTATCAACGGCTCATCCGTGTAGATCCCGATATTGCCCTCGCTGTCCGCCGCGACAACCGCGGCGACGGAAGTACCGGGCTGGACAACGCCGGAGCCGAGTTTCGTAACACGGTCAAAAACGTAACGGCCGCGGTCTCCAGGTTGTAATAAAGTAAGTGGAAAGGTTGCTTCATCCCCAGTCAAACCTTTTATCGGCACCTCGCGCCGCACTGCCTCTGCCAACGCTTCGCGAACAGGGATAGAAAGAAAATTGTAGATCGCTCCGGAAGCGAACCAACAGATAACAAAAGCCACGACGACGATCAGGATCGAATTTATAAGCCGCCGGCGAAGCTCGTCCAAATGTTCAAGGAACGACATCTGTTACCGACCATTCGCTGCTCGCCTCAACACGCGACTCACTGATCCACCAAGCTACCACAGAGATGATCAGCGGAAAGGTGGCTGTAATGCCGAACACCGTGCGGTTGCTGAAGTGTTCGAGCAAAAAGCCACTGAAGTAGGCCGTCATTAATCCCCCTAATGCCGTAGCGCCCCAGCAAATAGATTGCAGGGAACCGGCTTCCTGCACCGATTCCTGCCGGGCACGCTCGACCACCAGCGAGTCTACAATCACATCACTGAAGGCGACCGACAATGAACCGAGGGCAATCGCAATGGTTGCGGCCCAGGCCGTATGCACAACCGTCGCCAGCATCACCCAGGCCAAGGTGCCGAGTAGCCCCGACAAAATCAAGTAGGGACGCCTGCGGTAGCCCAGAATCGGCAACCCATCGGAGATGAACCCAAATAAGGGCTTGATCATCCAGGGTAAAGCTGCTATCCCCATAAAGGCCGACACTTGAGCCGGACTCAGCCCCAACTCATCCTTGAGGAAAAAGCTCACGGCCAGCCGTGCCAGCCCCAAAATGCCTTGAACAAAGTAAACCAGCAAAATGGCGGCCAACTCTGGACTGAGTTTATGCCCAAACAAGAGCCTCTCGCTTAGAAGATGTTTGGCTTTCGTATAACCGGGAAGTCCACTGATCATCTAGATGAGATGTTAAGAAATATCAACTGCCTTCTATGATAGCCTTCTCGGTTTTTCTGTCTAGGTTGGCCTGATGCTGGATTGCTGATTTCGAGCAAATGTACTAGTCTTGTTTCAATGATTGCGGCGAGGCTCCACTATGGTTCAGTTTGCTTACACCATTCTCTATGTCAAGGATGTCCCCCAAGCTGTTGCGTTTTACCACAAAGCGTTCGGGTTGCAGGAAAGCGTTCGGGTTGCAGGCGCGGTTTGTGCATGAGAGTGGGCAGTATGCGGAGCTGGAAACGGGTAGCACTACCCTTGCCTTCGCGACTAACGACCTAGCCAAGTCTAATCTGCCGCAAGGGTTTGTCGAAAATAGTTTGTCTCAACCACCGGCTGGAATCGAGGTGGGATTTGTCACAGCGGATGTACCCAGTGCGTTTGCTCAGGCAATTGAGGCTGGCGCAGTCACTGTTGCCGAACCAAAAGTTAAACCCTGGGGACAAACGGTTGCCTATGTGCGAGATCTAGACGGAATTCTGGTCGAACTTTGCAGCCCGCTGGGGGTGGAATAAAAATATCTGCCAGTGCCCACTCACGTGACAAAATCGCTAGGCGCATAGGTAATCTGGCTAGCCAGCACGTTTTTGAGCACAGCAAGTGGCTGACTACCGGATGTGATGACCGTATCCAAGCCCTGCTGTTGGAATTGCAGCAAATTGGGGTCAATATTGCTATCCAAAGAAAGCAAGTCGATACCGTCCTGGAAATCCTTGATTACGGTCGTGCCACTCTTGAATTGCAGAAAGAAAATATCGGCACCGGGGCCACCCGTGAGCTGATCATTGCCGTTGCCAGCGACCAAAAAATCGTCGCCTTTGCCACCATCCAGCTTGTCGTTGCCCTCGCCGCCTTCTAGATAGTCAGCATCGGCTTCGCCAAACAGCCGCTCGTTCCCGTTACCGCCCTGCAGCAAATCGTTGCCCGCTCGGCCCGATAAAACGTCGTTGCCTCGCAAGCCGGTAATCTCGTCGCTGCCGCCGGTGCCATCTAGCCGATCATCTTGATTGGTGCCGCGAATTTCCTTGCCGGAGCGAGACGCGGGGACAAAATCTGCCGGATAGGAAATCGTTCTCGCCTCAATCCCCAATAAGACCGCCAACTCAATGCCTTTCCAGGAAACGACCGTATTGCTGCCTTCTTGGACAATGCGCAGGTGTTGTGGTTCGACCCCAGCCGATAAACCGAGTACATCTACCCCATCTTCAAAGTCGGTGATCAGGGTACTGCCCGGTTTAATCCGCAGCACAAAGGTATCAGCCCCCCGACCGCCCGTCAGCCGATCATTGCCGTTGCCGCCATCTAGCGTGTCACGGTTAGCTCCACCCAACAGGATGTCATTATCGCCACCGCCTTCCAGCACATCATCGCCCAAGCCACCTTCCAGAATGTCATTGCCCCGAAAGCCTTTGAGCAAATCGTTGCCGCGTAGCCCTAAGAGTCGGTCATTGCCGCTGTTGCCCTGTAGCGTGTTGTCGAACCGATCGCCGCGAATTGTGCGTCGAGAGGTAGTGAAGCGGGACTGAATGTCCTGGTTGTTCCTTGAGAGGGAATCGTCCTGCCACGCCACGACATAGTCTGCTGTAGGCGAAACTGCAATGGCCGGGAGAGATTGGTCATTGGCCTCTTCCCGGTTGACCTGAAATTCGCCGCCGAGCCGCCTACCGTTTTCGGCAAACCGCCGCCCAAAAATGCCAGCCCCATCTCCGTCCTGGTTTTCGCTGGCCCACACGACGGTGAAGTTGCCGCCTGCATCGACCCCGACGGCTGGCGTGGTTTGATCGCCGCGAGTGGTTTGGTTGACGCGAAACTCATGGCCTAGCGGATTGCCGCTGGCGCTATAGCGTTGGGCATAGATGCCATAGCCATCCTGGTCAGAACCGCGGCTGTCGCTCTGCCATGCCACGACGAAATCCCCGTTGTCATCGATTGCTACAGATGGGTTGAGCTGGTTATCTCTGGTCTCGGTATTGACCTGAAACTCAATCCCAACTGGGTTGCCAATGTTGTTATAACGCTGACCAAAGATGCCGGTACCGCTGCCATCCTGCCGTTCGCTAACCCAGATGACGACAAAATCCCCCTGCGCATTCATGGCGACCACCGGCGCGGTTTGGTCGTTTTCGGTGCGGGTGTTGATGCGAAACTCGTTGCCAATCAGTGCTCCGCTGCGGTCAAACCGCTGTCCTACAATGCCCGCGCCGTCATCATCACGTCCAGTAGTGTTATTGTCCTGATCATCGCTTTGATAAACTACGACAAAATTGCCGCTGCCATCGATAGCTACATCCGGGTTGTTCTGATCCTGGAGCGTGCTGCGATTCACCCGAAACTCTGACCCCAAGCGCTGACCTCTGGCATCGAACCGCTGAGCAAATACATCCTGCCCTGCTGCGGATTGGGATCGGGATTCACGGCACAATCACCGTAGACCAGCACCCGGTCTTCTAAACACATAAAGAACACGCTAGAGACAATCGATACACCAGGTTGGGTACGAATGAATTCCAATGCCGGTCGGATTGTATGAGCCGTAGTATGAACCGAACCGGACACCATCCCGTCTGCTATGCCCTTATAAACCATCATCGTTCCAAAGTAACTAGCGTCTTTCATGATGTCATGGGCATAATCTTCCGTGATTCCTTTGTGTTTTCGTAATTCATAATAGGTATTGCTATATTCTTCTTGCCATTCCGAAGTAAGCGGATTGATAATATTCGCCTGCTCCAGCTTCAACCCCAAAGCATCGATGCGGGTGCGAATTTCCTGTTCATCGCCCAGTAAGGTAATGTTCACCACGCCGCGCCGCAGTAGGATCTCACTGGCTCGCAAAATTCGCTCTTCGCTGCCCTCAGGCAAAACAATATGCTGCCGCGATGCCTTCGCCCGTTCCACCAGCTCATACTCAAACATGATCGGCGTGATCCGCGTCGAACGAGAGACGGCAATTCGTTCCGCCAATCTTGCTGTATCCACATGGGCCTCAAACAATCCCAAAGCAGAAGCAATCTTACGGGCATTGTGGGGCGTAATCTCGGCGCGCACTTCGTTGATTTGGGTGGCAGTCTGGTAGGTATCGCTGGTGACGCTCAGAATCGGAGCGGTCCACCGCGTTCCCTGAATCAATTGCTGAATTCGCGGATCGAGATTCAGCCCACCCGTCAGCACCATGCCCGCCACATTCGGAGATTGATTCGAGAGCGTAGACGCCAAGCAGCCCAAAATCACATCCGAGCGGTCGCCAGGAGTAATCACTAAGCTGCCCTCCTGAAGCCGTCCCAGAAAATTGGGCAACTGCATAGCGGCGGCTTTGACAGTCATGACTTCGTGATTCAGGCGTTCCGCATCTCCATGAATCAGCTTGGCATCCACTGCTTTGGCGATTTCGGCAATGGTCGGCTTAGACAGCATTGCGTCATCGGGCAGAACAAAAATGGGATCGGCAAAGGTCCAGTTGACCTGCAAGGCTGCTTTCACCTGTTCTAACTGATCGGGCACAACTCGGTTGATGATCGTAGCCACCATTGCGCACCCTTCCTGAAGAAAAGCTTCTCGTTCGGTGAGTACGGTATTGACCACCTGTTCAGGTGTTTTGTTGGCACCGCTAGCAACCAGCAGAATTGGCGCAGCTAAATGATTGGCAGCTCGGCTATCAAAGTTATCCACAAAGGCTGAATCGATATAGCTGGAGTCAATCCCTTCGCAAACCACAAAATCACACTGCTGTTCTAAATGCTTATATGCCGCAATTATTTGTTGCAAGAGTTGACCATACTGCCCAGCCGCGATCAACTGTCGCACTTCCTCATCCATCAAGGCATAATGAGCTTCGTAAGGGCAATTTTGCGGATAACGGCCACGCACCAATTCAATATCGTTGTCTTGCTCCATACCACTATGGATCACCGGACGAAAAAATCCCAGGCGATGGACCCGTTTCGATAGCAGTTCCATAATCCCGAGCACTACTAGCGCCTTGCCGCTGCCCGGTTCCAGTCCTACGATATACAGATTTTTGAGCATGCTGTTTTCCCGTTTTGCTGATTCTGCTTGGATAAACTCGGCCTTTCCAAACACTCTACGCCTCCGCCAGTACCCTAGCGCAGAATCGATCGTCCTGAGTGTATCGAGTAACGCAATTAACTACCGCAACTCATGCAGTGTAATTCCGGCTTCAGCAGCGTTCCCCAGCGGGCGTTGTAAGGATGCACCTGCTGTACGACTTTTCCATCGCGATACACCGGATAGCCCGCATTCGCCCAAGCAAAGATCGAGCCGTCCAGATTCCATACCTGACGGTAGCCCATCTGCTGCAATTGGTTTGCCGCTTTGGCCGAGCGATAGCCCACCGAACAGTAGGTGACAATCGGCGTGTCCTGCGACCATCCCCGGTTGGGCAATTCCTCCAGGTTCTCCGGAGCTAGAATTGCGTTGGGTAAGTGGCTGATGCCGTACTCTTCTGGGGTTCGGGTATCGAGAAGGAGCGGCTGGGGTGATTGCTGTAACCAGTTGGCCAATTCAGAAATCGAGATCTGCTGCACTTGGGGAAACCGAGCCGAGATCAGGGTTTTAACTGCGGTCCAGCTCATGATTTGGAGTAATCCCATCCTTGCTGCTCCTAAAACTCACTCAAAATCACCCTACCAAAGCAAAAGACTACCAGATGCCTGTTGCTGATCTGGTAGCCTCAATGGAAGTAAATTTAGGTATTGCCGTTGCAGGCCCAAATCTATTTGGGGCAGTTGGTTACAGAAGTAACACCAGCGACAGCAGGATAGTTACCATCACCTTTGGGATTGACACAAAGTACTGCGATGGTTGTAGAGTTACCAGCAGAATCCTTAGCGGTAAACACCCGACCAGAAACACCTTTAAGGGTATTACCTTTGGTAGCGTTAGGATCACCGATTGCTTCAGCAGAAGCGTTCGCGCCAGTGGTCACGGTACCTACTTTGTAGTCATAAAATTCGGTGTTTTTGGGAATACCCAACTCAAGCTGCTCGGTGGTGGTGGCGAACTGGCCTTTTTCCAGGAAGTAAGCTTGCTGACCCCGATTCATCGAACCCACATAGGTGGTTGCTTCAGACTGACGGGCTTTGTTGGCTTGGTTGAGGAAAGAGGGCAGCGCAATCGCAGCCAGAATACCGATAATGATGATAACGACCAGCAGCTCAATCAGAGTAAAACCTTCGTTGTCTTTTTTCTTGCTGAGCAGATGCTGCAGAAACTTGGCTTTTAGTTCGGATTTCATAGGTGGAAATGTCTCCTTGAGTTGCGGGATACTGATTTCTAACTCCTGGGTATAACTTGCCCATCTTGGTTTCGTTTCATATCACCAGGGGAGAATTTTTTTCTAAGGGCGTTCTAGCAGCACATACAGGAATGCATCCAAGCGATTTAGCAACTCTCTCACAGCTTGAAACGCTGTTGTAGCAGTGGTGGGTTCCAGCGTCACCGGATCGACCGGACGGATTTGGCGAAGTCACTGCGCGCACTCGGTGCAATACCTGCATTAAAGTGCGCCTGTTGCGGCAACACTACTACTTCACCCATAGGCCCTAAATGATTTGCGTCGTTAGTTGGATAGTAGGAAACTTGACCAACACCAGCATGACCAGAGGATTCAGCAGAGCAGTTGCACGGATTCTGAGAATAGTCTTGCCCATAGCTGTAGCTGTAGTAGTTGGAGTAATCGTTGCCGTAGTGGTTCGAGTAACCCTGACTGTAGTGATCGGAGTAATCTTGGCTGTAGTAGTCCGAGTAGTCTTGGCTGTAGTAGTCGGAATCGGAACTGACGGCAGAATCGGATTGCGGACCAGAACAGGATGGGTGGCAGTTTGAAGGAGGATGAATCGGGCGGGAGATCGGGCGACAGCAAATTGAGGACGACACTACTGGTTTCACGACGACCGGACGCACCACAATCGGCCGCACTACGACTGGACGCACCACAATCGGGCGAGAAACAACCGGTTGACAACAAACGGAGGACACAGGGCGCACCACGACTGGAATACAGCAGTTAGAGGAAACCGAGGAAGAACCAGTAGCGGAGGCCGGGTCGGCAGCTAATATCCCACCCACTAAAACCGCGCCTGTAATTCCAACGACGCTAGCCGCTGCTTTTCCAGAGAGTTTTATATCCTTCACCTCAAAGTTTGAGCTTGATGACTCGAAATCTTCGTAATTTTGAGCTAACTGAAGATAGGCCAACGTCTCCATATCGGTTTCTCTCCTCAAAATGCGAGCAAGGGTAAGTTGAATTGATGCAATCTATTCCAATAATTGAGCTAGAGAGCCAAAGTTTTTGTTTAAAAAACAGTTCTCAGACTTATTATTGCACCGTTACAGAAAAAATAGTAACCCTCCAGGTCAGACAAAGAGAACTTTCCACCTCCTCAACTGTGTTTCCAGGAATTACAGCCTGGAACACACCCCACAGGTAGAGCCTGCTGAAATTTTTTCCTCGGAAAGCTGCTAGATATAGAATTTTCAAATCGTGATCCTGATCAATTAAATTTAGTAAATTGCAGCTTCTATCCAGATGATTCTGAATAGTTGATACCAGAAAACTTTGAAATAGCAGAAATTGCTTAAACCTTAGGAATCGAGTTCAGAAAATAAGTACAGGAAAATGAGGTAAAGCTATCAACTCACCTCTAACCAAAACAATTGATTAGAGCTAATACCAATTTTTTGTGAAGCGGCTTATTATCAGACCCCTCCCAACCTCCCCTTGGTAAGGGGAGGTGCCGTAGGCGGTGGGGTAAATTCTATGCAGCTTCACATGTAATTGGTATAAGCCTTACCTCACTATTGAGCCAGGTAGATGCGAAGATCAAAGCCTCAATCAAAGCAATTGAAATAACTAGTTCATAAATTCGCTCTATTTCCTGGATCGGATAAAGCTGTGAGAGCAATGCCACCCCCACAGCCAGTTTTTCAGTTTAGACTTGACAAATTGAGAACGATCTGTTGAAATACCAGCCTAGATGACTCGATTACTACCCCTAGTAGAGTCCTAAAGCGCTGGCAGTGGCTGGGCCTACAATGCCATCAGGTACCAGCCCTACGGCGTGTTGGAAGGCAACAACGGCACCTTGAGTTTCCGGACCGAAGACACCATCAACCGCCACGTGGAAACCAGCGTAGTTCAGCGCGACCTGAATGTCGTAGGTGCTGTAGCCGTAGGAAACGCCGCAGTAGTCATCGCAGCCGCCATAGCCGCCGCCATAGCCATAGTCATAGCCGTAACTAACTGGATAACCTCCGCCGCAGTAGTCGCCACAACCGCCGCCATAGCCATGGCCATAGCCATAGTCGTAGCTAACCGGATAATAGTCATCCTTGCAGTAGTCGTAGCAAGAGTCGTGCTTGGGATAGCTGACGCCGCAGTAGTCGTAGCAGCCGTGGCTGACAGGATAGCCGCCGCCGCAGTAGTGGTCGTAGCAATTGTCCTTATAGGACTTGAAGGAGACGTCGTAGGTCTGGTAGGACGTCACTAGGTAGCCGCCACCAACGAAGGTAGGTCCACAGTAGTCACCGCAGCCATAGTCATGGCTATAGCCATGAGCCTGAGCTGGAGCATCGGTTGCCACGCCTACAGCAATGGCAGCCCCTGCAACTCCCAAAAGCGTTCCTGTCACCTTGCCCGACATTCTAATTGCATTCAAAGCCTCAAGCGTTAGCTCCTTATCCTCAAGATTTTCGTGTTCTTGAGTCACTTGGAGATAAGCAAGTGATTCCATAGGTTTCTTCTCCTCAAATAGTGGGTAACGTTTCCATATTGAAACTGCTCATCGATCGCTGATCAAACTATGCAGTTTAGATAGTTCACACTCTGCTCTTGAAAATCCAAGTGTTTTATACCCGACAGACCAATTCAGTTAGAAAATCAGAGCAGTTGTGAGTAGTTTTATGGAAAAACAGAGAATAGAAGATTGATTTTTCTCTGCTGCTTCAAATTTAGCATGATTAAATCTGAAGTAGATCAAAAAAATCAACATTTGTGGTCTAACTCGCTTCAAATCTTGCTAATTACGCTAAATCTAGGAGCCAAAAATCTAGCGAGAGAAATAGTTGCAATCATTGAAGCGACACAATTGCTGTGAAGTAAAACTACCAATCACGCCCTGAGCAATTCTTCAGGAAAATAGCTAGTAGCTAACAGAAAATTTTCAATCCCTAAACTCAGCTAGCTCTACTTTAGATTGCTGTATAGATACCTGAATGCGAACAAAATTGCTGCGCTAATTCACTGCGCCTTACCAGTTCATTTATTCAAAGTGAATCAATAGAGCAATTTAGCTAAAGCCAGTAATTGAGGTAGGCAAAATGCAACTTCAGTGCCAGCTAGCCATTCAAGAATTTTTCGTAGCTTTACCACAGCCCGACCATTCTGAAACCTTAAGCAGTGAATCAATAGCGGCGTCAGCGATCTCACATATGACTTGAATATGCGTAATGGCATAGCCCTTTTGACAAACCTAGAAGAAGCTTCGGACAAACACTCTGCCAATCCTAGATTGGCATCACTGAGGCTCAACCGAATTTTCTATCTCAGGCAGGGTCTCTCTCTGGGCCACGGTCTGGCTACCTCATTACCAGTTGCCGGATCGTACACCTTGAAGAAGCCATTGCTGTAACCTACGGCCAGTAACCCGTTCAGTAATACTGAGGGTGCAGATGCATTTCTGGGTTCCCTATCCGTTTTCCGCCAGATTTCTTGCAGACAGGAACCACTGCGACGATAGGCAACTAGATTCTGCTCGTTATCATCCACAATAATTAAAGGCTGATTGGCATGGGGAGGACGATCCAGGATAGCAACTGGGGGGTGGGGCCAGCCTACATTTTTCGGCAAAGGGACGGGCGGCAGTCCAGAGACATCAAACTCAATGCAGGATAGACGCACACAATCCCAAATCTTGCCCAGGACGTCAGCAAAAAATCCCCTGATATCGGGTCCAACACCAATTACTGCATTCGAGCGCTCAGAGGCGCTGAGATAGTAGCGCCCAACTCCAGTGCCTGACTGGTCAACCACAGCGACATAGCGGTTGGCTTGATTTGAGTAGGTATAAAGAACTGGAACAAAAACGTAGAGGGTTTGACCGTCGCTCCATGTCTTGGGAGCTGCACTGGTGAAACCGCCTTGACCGTTGATTTCCGGGAAAGTATGAGTCCAGCGGAGATTACCACTCGCATCGTAGCTGTGTAAGTAACTTTGCAGCACTCGGCGTTCAATCCCACCTCTGCCACCTCGATGATCTCGAACGATGGCCGCAAAGGTTCCAATTACATAAAGGTTCCCATCCTGGCCTACGGAGGGAGAGGCCATGATCCGTTCCCCTCGTCGGGGCAGGGTGCGCCTCCAGCGGAGAGTGCCATTGGAATTGAATGCTGATAATTCGCCATTCATATTGCCGATATACACAGTTCCATCCGTACCCACCACGGGAGAGGCGTGGAGTACAGGCCCAACTTCGATTGACCAAGCTGGTTGACGCGCTGGAGAGGTTCGGAGGGCAACAAAGCCTGAGTTGGCCCCATCGGCATGAAATTGCGGCCACGCATAAGCAGCAGGTGTCGCACTGCCTATCACCATTTCTATGAACATCCCCTGGCCAGACACTATGTGGAAACCCATGATGCCAGTGCTCACAAAATATCCGATTTCCTCAGTAGAGCGGAATTGCACCAGTTAGAGGGTTTGTATCATGGCTTCTTACGCCTAGTTGATGCAGAAGAGCAGATGATTGTAGTATTGCCAATCGCATCGACAGAGATTCCATTTCAAAATACTACAGATACCGTTACAGATATTGTGATTGCCCTGCATCGCCCCAAACAGAATTTTTCTGAACGCGATCGTCTGGTTCTGAATCTACTGCGCCCCCATTTGCTCCAAGCTTACAAAAACGCTAGCGTCTTCAGCCAAATGCAGCAAGAACTAACCCAACTGCATCGCATGAAGGAGCAATTGGGGATGATTACCCTATCGATCAACGGTAATGTCCAGACCATGACGCAAAAAGCCTGGGCGATGCTGACCCACTATTTCCAAGACTCATGGACCCAGGGATTTCACTTGCCTGAACTGTTACAGCATTGGGTCAAGTATCAAATCTCGTCCACTCGCAACGATGTAACGCAACTCCATCCACCCCTACAAATTGCACAAGAAACGAAGTGCTTAATCGTGCGCCTGATCTGCGATCGCCCTCAAGAACAATATGTTCTGATGCTAGAAGAACAGCCATCTAACTGGTTTTCACCAAAAGTATTGGAAATGCTTGGGTTAACGAAACGGGAGGCTGAAGTCCTATTTTGGGGTGCTAACGACAAAAGCACTAAAGAAATTGCTTCTATTCTCGGATGCCGTGAGAAAACGGTTGAAAAACACTTTGAACACATCTATGAGAAGTTCGGCGTTCAAACTAGAATGGCAGCAACCATGAAAGCTCTAAGTAATTTAGGAATCATTCATTCGATAAATTCCCAAATCTAACCTAGCATTAAGCTTCGGCTGTCCTCACCCCTATGCATAGATTGCAATAAATAGGCCACAAGCAAAAACTACACTAATTTCTCTGGGCTGCGTCTAGTGGGCGACAGAGATCTGAATAGATATTCACACCAATCTATGCGAGAATTTTATCCTATCTACCTACAGCATTACCACATATGCTCTTTTACGTCCTGTTGACATGCATTTTGCTATTTAGGATGCCGTAGGTTTCGTGCCCGGTTGGGTTGGCAGTGAATTGCCATACCCACGAAGAAGGGGCACTGGCCGACCTGCTGCTGGTCAACATACTGGTCAATTGACTGTATCGATACTCTGAGCAAAGCACAGCAATTATGAACATTTTTTGGGATCTTTTACCGATGATCTTGGGGACGGCTTTGGCCCCCGCCTGGATCATCATCGTTCTGCTGATTTTACGGAGCGACAATGGCTTAGTGAAGGCAACCGCATTTGTCGCTGGGACAACCATCGTGCGACTGTTACAGGGCCTGATTTTTGGCCATATCTTCCGCAGCTCAGAGGTGGGTGAAGCAGGCAGCGGCCCCTCTGTAATTGTTTCGGTACTGCTAGCGGTGCTGGGGATTTTACTGCTGATCTCAGCGGTCAAAAAACTGCTGAAGGAGGATGACCTTGATGCCCCTCCTCCCAAGTGGATGAGCCGCTTCGATCGAGCCACCGCCCTTTCTCTATTAGGATTGGGCGCCCTGAGCACGTTGATCGCACCTAAGCTATGGGTGTTCACCCTCTCGGCCATTGGAGTTATTAGTAGTGCTGACTTCAACCCTAGCGAAGAGTTTCAAACGTTCCTCCTCTACACCCTGATTGCACAAGCGCTGATCATTCTGCCGCTGGTGATCTATGCGGTTACCCCTCGTCAGTCCGCCAGTCTGCTCCAGTCTGCTTCGGATTGGCTGATGCGATATAACAGTCAGATTACCATCATCGTTTCCTTCATCTTTGGCAGCTTTTTTCTCTGGAAAGGAATTTCGGGACTTTTCTTGTAATGCAAGCGGATGATCCATTGACCAGCTCAACAATCTGCGATTATCGAAGCCGAATTCCAGGAACTTAGGCAGAAACAAGCTTGGAAATGGAAAAATCTACTGAGGGCGAAGAACTTATTGAACGGTGGCATTCGTGAAACACCATGCGTTTGATCGGCACTTTGGGCTGAAGCACTTGCAGCAGATGCCAGCTAATGCTCTCGCCCTCGCGGTCTTCGTCCGTCGCCAGCACCAGTTCATCCGCGTTCTTAAGGGCATCCTTCAGCGCCTTGACGACTTTCTTTTTATCTTGCGGAATCACATAGAGCGGCTCAAAGTCTTCCTCTATGTTGACGCCAATTTTGGCCCATTCTTCCGCTTTGACACTGGCTGGAATTTCACTGGCAGATTGAGGCAAATCCCTGACATGGCCCATCGAAGCCTCGACCTGGTACCCAGCAGGCAGGTAGTTACGGATGGTGCGAGCTTTCGTGGGAGATTCAACAATAACAAGGCTAGGCATGGGTCAATCGCGTTCTAGGACTCGAATGGCTAACAAGGCGAACTCCAACTTAACGAGAGATTTGCTCGATCTGCAAGTGGACCGTGATCGGTCGAACGGTGGGTCGGAGGTTTGCCCCTGGATCGGGTGGAGGAAAGAAACAGTTTTGATCAGTTTTGATCAGTCTCCTTCTTTTTTATCTCCTACTTATAGTTAATATCAGCAGAACCAAAGATTGATCCTGGAATTGTAGTCAGAATTCAACTCAGATTCAGGGAATGGAAACGGTATGATCCTCTATAAAGGATTTTTAACGATCTGGGAGGTTGGAAGGAGCTTGGCAATTTGTAAACAATTCGTAACCAATTGGTGAGCCAACCGTCACTTCCTCTACTCTAAGCGTGAATCTCCGATCTGCTTGCACTCAACCTGCCTAACGCTTATGGATTTTGCCAATCTTGCTGCTCAGTTGAATGCCGGAACCATCCTGCCAGAAGGGGTTGTGATTGTAACCCTGCTGGTGGTTCTGGTTGGTGATCTGATTGTAGGGCGTGCTTCGGCTCGCTGGACACCCTATGTCACCATTGCTGGACTTTTAGCCGCCGTGGTGGCCCTCTACTTTCAGTGGGATAGCAACCCCATTTCCTTTTTGGGCGCGTTTAATGGCGACGCTCTTAGTATTGTTTTTCGCGGCATCATCGCTCTATCGGCGGCAGTGACCACCCTCATCACCGTGCGCTATGTCGAACAGTCGGGAACGTCACTAGCAGAGTTTTTGGTGATTCTGATGACCGCGACGCTAGGCGGGATGTTCCTATCAGGCTCAGACGAGCTAGTGATGATCTTCGTCTCCCTGGAAACCCTCAGTATCTCCTCCTACCTACTGACGGGCTATATGAAGCGCGATCCCCGTTCCAACGAGGCTGCCCTGAAGTACTTGTTGATTGGAGCGGCAAGCTCAGCAATTTTCCTCTACGGTGTTTCCTTGCTGTACGGCTTGTCGGGCGGAGAAACCCACCTCAGCCGCATTACTGCTGACATTATCAGCAACTCAGGTGATCAATCCATCGGAGCGGTGATTGCGCTGGTGTTCGTAATCGCCGGAATTGCCTTCAAGATTGCCGCTGTCCCCTTCCACCAGTGGACGCCGGATGTGTACGAAGGCTCGCCAACCCCGGTTGTGGCCTTTTTATCCGTCGGCTCTAAGGCCGCTGGTTTCGCTCTGGCGATTCGTCTCTTGGTAACGGCGTTCCCCACCGTGTCGGAGCAGTGGCACTTTGTGCTGACGGCACTGGCCCTGCTGAGTATGGTGCTGGGCAATGTGGTGGCGCTGGCTCAGACCAGCATGAAGCGGATGTTGGCCTATTCCTCGATTGCGCAAGCAGGCTTTGTGATGATCGGGTTGGTGATTGGCACCGAGGCAGGCTATGCCAGCATGGTGTTCTATTTGATGGTGTATTTGTTCATGAACCTGGGCGGTTTTGCCTGCGTGATCCTGTTTACCCTCCGAACTGGGACCGACGAGATCAGTGAATACAGCGGCTTGTACCAGAAAGACCCGCTGCTGACGCTCTGTCTCAGCCTGTGTCTACTTTCCTTGGGCGGCATTCCACCCCTAGCAGGCTTCTTTGGCAAAATCTATCTATTCTGGGCTGGTTGGCAAGCGGGCGCTTACACGCTAGTGCTGGTGGGACTGCTGACAAGCGTTGTATCGATTTACTACTACATCCGCGTCGTCAAGATGATGGTGGTGAAGGAACCAGAAGAAATGTCAAACGCGGTGAAAAACTACCCGGAAGTACGCTGGACGTTACCGGGCATGCGTCCCTTGCAGGTGGGGCTGATTATTTGTCTGGTGGCTACTACCTTTGCTGGCATCCTCTCGAATCCGCTGTTTGCCCTCGCGAATGGCTCAGTGGCGCAAACCGAGTTCCTGAAGTCGGCGATCGTGCCCGTACCCACTGCCCGGCCTGTGGCGCTGCAAAGTGCAGCAGTCCAAACAGCTCCAGAGCTAACCCCTTAGCTGTGGCAATAATTCATAAACTTCAATAAACGTGAGGCAGGTTTAGAGACCTGCCTTTTTTGGCAATTTGAGCAGCAATTTTGCCGCCTAGACGACCCCGCTAGATGACCCCACGCGCCTAGCTTGTGATCGTTCCAGTCAGGGGTGAACTGGCGCTCGCGTAGTCTTTGATCGGGATTCTGCCGGCTAGGTAAGCCATGCGTCCGGCCAGGGTGGCCAGTCCCATCGCTTGGGCCATCATGGCCGGGTCTTGAGCTTGAGCGATTGCGGTATTGATCAATAAGGCATCAGCTCCCATTTCCATCGCCAGCGCCGCTTCGCTGGGTGTGCCAATGCCGGCATCAACTACAACTGGAATCTGGGCGTTTTCAATAATAATTTGGATATTTGCCGTGTTGCGGATGCCCTGCCCAGAGCCAATTGGCGAACCTAACGGCATCACCGTGGCGCATCCGGCCTCTTCTAGGCGTTTGGCCAGCAGCGGATCGGCGTTGATATAGGGCAAGACCGCAAAACCTTCCTTCACCAACTGCTCTGCTGCTTCTAGCGTGCCAATCGGGTCGGGCAGCAGGTATTTGGCGTCTGGAATCACTTCTAGCTTGACGAAATTATTGTCTTCCTGCCCCAGCAGCTTTGCCATTTCCCGTCCCAAGCGCGCCACCCGCACGGCTTCTTCAGCAGTTTTGCAGCCGGCAGTGTTGGGCAACATCCAGAATGCTCTGACTACTGACCCCGATCCGTTCACCTTGACTGCTTCTGCACTCCAGTCCAACTGCCTTTTGCCATCAATGTAGTCCAAGTAAGTAGTCCAAGTAATCCGATCAAAGATTTGTGCAGCGGCTCAAAACTACACATAATCCTGCGCAAACATCACCCCTCAAAACATCCTGCTAAAATTCTGCCAACGTTTTCCACGAAGTACTTTTGCAAAACTCTTTTCCAAAGCCTTTTTTAAAGTCTTAATTCTCAAAAAGTGTCAAAAAGCTGCACAGCAGGTCGAAAAAAGACGATTGCTCCCACTCATCCCTGATAGCTTGAGAAACGGCTGTGGCTCATCACTAACAGCTCAAAACTAACCGTACAAGACAAATTGCACACACCGATCTGGTGCAATATCCAGCGTAATACCTTAGTAATTCAAGGTAATTCAAGACTCGTATGACTGAAAATCTATAGCTGAGGTCTTTAATCCAATACATCTACATCATTGTGATGTAGATTGGCAACCAGCACCCATATCAAATTTATCCGGGCCTAGTTCTAAATGCAATCTTTCCTCCTAACAGTACCGCAATATAGGCAGAACTTCCTAACCTCAGGTTGGTGTATTAGCTATCAATCACTAATCGAAACTATCGGAACTGATGCTCTATAGCTTGACCCACCTCAACTTATGCACTGCGGCAATAGTTTGCCCGTGCTGACAAAATCACGAAATCTTCAGAAAAAAGGGCAAACTTTTCCGGATCCTCATGAAATCTTGTGGAAGAGAGCATGTAGGTCAAACACAATCACCGAAAATAGCACTGCCGAAGCCTGGTAAAGACAAACTGGGCCGTGCAAAATTAGGCGAGTAAGTTAATGGCCGTAATCTCGATGCCAACTCAGTATCCACAACTCCTTCACCACCAATAGCCCAGGGCACTCAAGGCAACTAGCTACAGGACAAATGAGTCTACGGTAACCGGAGCACAGAACACACAAGCCAAAAGAAAAAACTCGAAACGCGAATCAGACCAAACCATAAAACCGCTACACCCGAGCCGAGATTGTTTCCACTCAAACGAGTTCTACCCAAAACGAGCATTCAATGTCAACCTATTTGGCTTCTGTAATCCTGGGTACAAAATAGGGAATCATACGGAAACTTTAAACATAAGTTACGGCAATTTTTTCGACCGGCCGTTGCGATAGAAATTTTTCATCTCAAATTGTTCACAAGTGATACAAAGTGCGAAGCCGCTCGACCAACTGGGAACAAAACCCAGATTTCTACGTCACAGGCCACCTGCTTTCACCCTGAAGCTAACAATTTTTCTCTCGCCGTCAAATAACTGAGCTTGTAAGTGAAAATACGGATAAACGAAGGTGTCAAAAATTCATGATTGCCGCAATACGAATTTGCTGATCTTCCTATTTAAGTCAGGGACGCAATGTAAAATGTATATGAAGTTCAGTGCATTCGCTTGAACTTGCAAGGGTCTTAGGTATATCTGGTAGTTGTGGATTCACGTATGACGTCTGCTCACCCAGAGGGGCAATGCTTACTTAGCGCAGTGGCATCTGTATCCTGATGAGAGCTTCTGCTGTTCTGATTCGATTTCATGTAGTTTGTTCCATTGTTTGATGATTCTAGAGCTGGAGGTGCGGTGGTGGGTTTATGAGTTGAGTTGGTTCGCATTTTCAGGTAGATGTGTCTGATGCGATGTTGCCCGGTACGGCTTTAGTCCGATACGATTCGCCTTTGCTTTGTAGATCGATTTCGGTTACGTTAGTCGCGGTAGGTTATCTGGGCGCTGCTAAGGTTTTAATCAGGTTTTTAACGTACTTCCGCTTCCTACACCCAAGTTTGATTGCTTATTTTTCTCACTCCGAGTTTTGAGATCCAGGGTTTTCAGGCATCCATTTAAGACTTGATCAATGGGTTGAGGTTCCGGCACTTTCAGCTAAGGCTGAAAGTATGCTTTAACTTATGTCAAGGTTTTCTAACAATATAGATTTTCATGGGTAAGGGAGTCTGTGGTTCAGTTGTTGGTGAGATGTAGCATTGGTGCTACTGATTTAACAGGGTTTTGCGATAAAGCTATTATCCGCACATTGCTGCACATTGCTGATTTCGCTTGCGGACGTCTTTTCCACACAGGAGCATCTGTTGTTTACTGGATGACTTGTCTAGGCATACACATACGTTACCTAGATTATTGAAGTCGATGTAGCTCAGGATGTTGTAAGGTTTGCAGCTTTTGCTGATTTGAGTTTGAGCGAGGATTAGTTGAGATCTTCGTGACCGATTGGCAGATTTGCCTGAGCATCGTTCAGCATATGTTCGTCAGGTTTTAGCTGCTATGTGTTCTATGTTCACTTTTTTGGCGATGGTAAAAATGAGCTATGTCCGCTCACAAGGTTGCTGCTGCTTTAGTGCAGCTACAAGAGGAGCTTGAAGCTGTTGAGAGGATCGTGATGCAGACTATTCAGGGAAGAGAAAAATTGATGTCAGATAAATCTGAAAAATCGTTACAGACCAGTCAGCTCAATGAGCGATTACGCGACAATCCGGTTGCCATTATTGGTATGGCAGCAATCTTCCCAGAAGCTCAGAACCTTCATGAATACTGGGAGAATATTCTTCATGAGGTGGACTGCATCAAGGATGTTCCTCCATCCTACTGGGATGTTGATGCCTACTATGATCCCGACCCGAAAGCAAGAGACAAAACCTACTGCAAGCGGGGCGGCTTCATTCCAGAGATTGACTTTAATCCGGTTGAATTTGGATTGCCGCCCAATCTAGTTGAGATGACTGACGTATCCCAATTGCTCTCTCTTGTAATTGCTAAGCGAGCAATGGAAAATGCGGGCTACGGGCAGTCGCGAGAGTTTGATCGCAGCAAGATTGGCGTCATTCTTGGTTCATCGGTCGGCAAGCAGTTGACAACACCACTGGGTGCTAGGATGCATGCCCCTCTGTGGGAACGGGTCTTAAAGAACTGTGGCCTACCTGAGGCAGACATTCAGCGAATTGTCGAGAAGTTCAAGGCTGCTTACCTAGAGTGGAGTGAAGATGTTTTTCCTGGCATGCTGTGGCGGCGGCCGTCACCTTATCAACCTGCTGCAGATAGCTGGTCATCTGCTCGTTTTTTTCGTAGATTTGATTTTCTAGGCTGGTGGAATGTTCGGTGATCGTCTCCACTAAGATTTCCAGATCGGCATTTTCAGCCTGCAACTCTTCCAGCTGCATCTGTAGCTGTTCAATTTGTTGCAGTAGCTCTTCTCTGGACGGTGACATAGGCTGATTGATTCGCGTAAAAATTAATAGTAACTATGGCGCTTCCAACTCAAGCTGAAGTGTTGGCATCAGCCGCTGCAGATTCTGCAGTGACTTTTCCTGCCACGGTACCTCCTCTGATCCTCTGACAATTACTTGCACCGTATTCTTCTTCCGCATGCCAATCACAAACTTAGACAGCATATTGATTCCAGAGCTATTGAGAAAATTTAATGCTTTTAGATCTAGAGTGATTGAGGTATCAGCCTGTTCGCTGGCCTGATTAAGCAAATCGGCAATTGGCTGATAGTCGGCCATGCCGCTCAACCGCAGGGACCCTTGAAAATAGATGGTCGCCACTGTGTGATCGTAAACAACGTTGTAATTTTCTCCTTGCACCTCTTGAGTCACCATCGATATTGCAGCTCCTATAACCAAGTTCAAAGCAATTAAAAACGGGAATGAACGCAATTTCTTACTAAACCGCAAGCTGAACCATTGTCGTAACCATCAAAATGGCAGGATCTTCTGGAGCAGGCTCAAACTTCCAGCCGAGCTTAGCAGCATGATCGGTGATCATGGTTAATATCCCTACCATTGACACTGTGTCTGCTTCACTCTCGGCGCTTCTCTCCAGCTGTTGCAAATAGAGTTCGGCGGGATCGGATTCACTCAGAGTTTGAATAAACTGCTTGAATTTGTTCATCGCTGTTTCTGAAAGACTGTTGGTAGTATATAGAATTACAGTCACTTCTGGTTCATTGAGTAAATGCATGCCGAACTGAATTGGATAGTCGGTATAGTTGAACTTCATCGCATTCTCTAACAGTTCGTTTGCCACATAGCTAACGGCACTTTTGATTTCTGCCTGCTTGCGACGGGCGCTAGAGCTATCGCTGACAGCCGGGAAAAACGTGGTTAAATAATCGGCTGCGAAATCGGCTGATAGGCCGTTGTTACGCCAGCGTTGCTGAATCGATACCGAGCTAGGCGAAAAGTTGATTTGCAAAAACTCCTGCTTTTTGGTAGCGGAGACTAGTTTGAAGTCGCCATAGATTTCAACTTCGTTCATAATAACCATCTTCCTTCCTATTTTTGCTTCAGCACCAGCAATGTAATATCATCAAAAATCTTTTGCTCATCAATATGGTGATGCACATCGGCAATTACCCGCTGTTTGATCTCCTCAGCAGTCATCTGCCAGTTCTGGGCCACGGTGCCACAAAGTCGTTCGATACCATACTGTTCGCCTGCCAAATTTTCTGCCTCCGTGATGCCATCGGTATACAACACAATCCCATCTCCCGATTCCAAACGAATCGAGGCATGACTAATAAACGGAGCAATCGCATCATCTAACCCGATCGGAAAACCCAGATTTTTAGTATTGATGCGCTCGATGGCACCATTGGCACGCACAATCAACGTTTCTTCATGCTGACCGCTAATACTGAGCTGATGGTCGGCATAGTTCAAAATCGCCAAGGTCAAACTGCGATCCGAGTTCATTCGCTGGATGTTTTGATAAATCGCTCGATTGAGCGTATCTAAAAACTTGACGGGATCGGCTTCTCGCATCTCTGATAAGGTTCTCACCGCGGTTTGGGTCATCACCATCAGAATGCCACTTTCCAATCCATGTCCGGTCACATCGCCAATCCCGATTGTAATCACCTCATCGCATTGCAACACATCATAATAATCGCCGCCTACTTCGTCCGCTGGCTCCATAAATCCGGCAATATCCAACGACGCAATCGCCGCCAGTTCTTCTGATCGGGGCAGAATCATTTGCTGAAGTTTGCGAGTCACATCAAGTTCAGCACTCATCCGCAAATTCTCAGCTTCTAATTTCCGATTCAACGCGGTGATTTCTTGATTTGCCAGGATCAAGGTTTCTTCCATCCGCTTACGCTCGGTAACATCCCGAATGGTGAGCACGGCTGCCCTTTCGCCGGTCTTGAACTCCAGACAAGCCCCAGAAATTTCTAGAATTAAGGGCTGATCAACCTGCTGAAACTCATACTCGGTGGTTCTGTAGGCGTTTTGTAAGACGGCAACGACCGGATGATTGACTGGTGTCACCATGTCTCCTTGACGGGTGAGGGGCAGCAACTCTAGAAGGCTATTGCCCAAAATGGCAATGTGCAGCTTGTCAACCAACTGATCAAAGCGAGTATTGCACCACTGAATCGTTGCATCTTCGCCTGTCCAGACAATCGCCTCATCAATCGAGCCTAGCGCCAGCTCCATTTTCCCCAACGTTGCCCGTAGCTCCCTGACGATGATCGCTAAATCACGTTCCATGACTCACTGCCCTCCCGCAAGCTTCACCGATCTAAAGGCCGTAACGTCGCGCCAAACCACCAGGTTCCTTCTAGCTGCTCGGCGATCAGCCAGTGCTCTGACCAAACTGCACGACCATCTTTGGTAATTACTTTGGCATTGATTGGGTGGTCAAGAATATTCGACTTTTCAGTCATTGAGAAGCGAGAAAAGCCTAAGTTGTGAGCATCATGAAAACTAGCAGGAATCACATCGAGTAAGGTTTTGCCAATCAATTCGGTATCCCAAAGATAGGTTTCTTGAAAACATTGATTGATATAGGTAATAAACCCCTGCTCATCGACTACAATGACAGGAACCTGCGTTTCTTGTTTAAGCTGCTCGATCGTCTTCATATCTGAGTGGACGGGTTGATGGTGAAGAATGCTGAGAGCAGTTTATCAGCAGTTCTTCCATATTTGGCAAAAGCACAGAAACTCTTCAAGGTTTAAATAAAATCGCTTGGAGATTAGGCATACCTGGGAAAGCAGCAACCTGCCCTAAACCAAGGCGATCCTCAGTCATGTTGATAATTATTTAGTTTCCAGTATTTTTTATTGCTTGCTGAATCTCCTTGAAACCGATCGAATTGAACTGGGTGTTAGTTTATATCGTAATGAGGTCCGCTTTTGGGTCAGCGATACGGGTGAAGGTATTGCCCTAGAAGATCAGGAGCGAATTTTTGCTCGCTTTGCGCGAGCCAGCAGCCGGTTTCGCCGTTCTGAAGGCTCGGGATTGGGCTTGGCGATTGTGCGGGCAATTGTGGAAGCCCACGGCGGGCGAGTGGAATTGAACAGCAGCGTGGGAATAGGGTCTACGTTCACGCTGGTCTTACCGTTAGAACCACCGAAGGAGCAATTGTCTACATGAGTCATATTCTGATTGTGGAAGATGAACCGCGCATTAGCGCTTTTGTTGAAAAAGGGCTGCAAGCCAATGGGTTCACTACAACGGTGATTCAGGACGGTGACGGTGCTATCGGTCTAGCGCTAGACGGCGATTTTGATTTGATCATCCTAGACTTGGGGCTACCTGATAAAGATGGGCTAATGGTGCTAGAAGAAATGCGAGGGCAGGGAATTCAGACACCAGTGATCATTCTGACGGCACGGGATGACATTCACGACAAAGTCAGTGGGTTTGAACTGGGAGCCGATGATTACATCACCAAGCCGTTCCGGTTTGAGGAACTGCTGGTCCGAATTCGGGCCAGGTTACGCTCGGCTCCGGTTGCCCAATCTCAAGCAGATATGCAGATCACATTTGGAGAGATTGTTCTTGATCTGCGAACACGGCGGGTGCGGGTGAACAATCGCCCAGTTGATCTATCGGCGCGTGAGTTTACCTTGGCAGAAATCTTTTTACGCCACCCAGGACAGGTGCTGAGCCGGCAGCAGCTGCTAGACCGTGTTTGGGGCTATGACTATGATCCTGGTTCTAACATTGTGGATGTTTACGTAGGCTATTTACGCAAGAAGCTAGGCAACGACTTGATCGAAACTGTGCGCGGTATGGGGTATCGTTTGCGGGCATGAATTTCTGCAATCTTGCAGTCTTGGAAATTGGCGAATCAGTTAGGGGAGTAGATACCGTTTACGTGAAACATCCTAGCTAGTAGACGAATGTTTCATGAGAATTTTCTCATGAAACATTCATTCTAAATTCATTTCTATATTGCAAAATTTCTTTCTGCTTGCTTGAATGCGCTCTAATCTAATCAATTACGCATGTGCCGGATTCTAATTGCCGAAGACGAGCCGCGCATTGCGGCCTTTATCGAAAAGGGGTTGCGAAAGCATGGTTACCAAACAGTTGTGGTTCATAGCGGCATTCAGGTGGTAGAAGTGGCACAAGCAGTTGAATTTGATCTGCTTTTACTCGATTTAGGGTTGCCGGGTAAAGACGGTTGGACAGTCCTCCAGGAACTGCGACAGCAGTTGCCCCATTTTCTGAGCGTTATTATCGTCACGGCACGGGATGATATTCAAGATCGGCTGATTAGCCTTGATTTTGGCGTAACTGACTACATTACCAAACCTTTTCGATTTACAGAACTACTGGCTCGGGTTGAAGCAAAATTAGGCAAGGCTCAATAGCATCAGTGAGCACGCCTATCGACTGTAGAGCCAGACCCGCAGCAGCGAGAGGAGTTGTTCGGTATCAACTGGTTTAGTGATGTAGTCGGATGCACCAGCTTCCAAGCATTTTTCTCGGTCGCCCTGCATTGCTTTAGCCGTAAGGGCAATGATAGGCAGCGTCTGAAAGTGAGACTGCTGACGAATAGTGCGCGTTGTTTCATAGCCATCCATTTCGGGCATCATCACATCCATTAGAATAGCATCAACATCTGGGTTCGCTTCGAGCTGCTGAATTCCATCTCGACCATTTTCTGCATAGATGACTTCCATTTGATATTTTTCTAGTAGACTAGTTAGTGCAAAAATATTTCTAACGTCATCATCTACGATCAATACTTTCTTGTTCGCTAGGATTGGATCATTGTGGCGCAATTGTTCCAGTATTTGCTGTTTAGGCTGGGGTAGATTAGATTGGACCCGGTGGAGAAACAGGGTTGTTTCATCGAGCAGCCGTTCGGGCGAACGCACATCTTTGACAATGATTGTTTCGGCGAAACGTCGTAATTCGGTTTCTTCCTGACGGCTCAACTCTTTACCGGTGTAGACAATAATCGGTAGATTGGTGAGCTGGGGATCCTGCTTAATTCGATTTAGCAACTCAAAGCCGTTCATATCTGGTAGGCCAAGGTCTAGCACTGCACAGTCAAATGATTGAGATTTCAGCAGCTCCAGAGCTTCTGCACCATTGTGGGCTGACGTACTTTTAACATCTCCGTTACCAATCAGCTCAATGATACTCTGAGCTTGTACCGGGTCATCTTCAATGACCAAAAGCTGTTTGACTGGACGTTCTACGAACCCTTTGATTTTATTTAACGCCTGCGTAATTGCTTCTGCTGAAACTGGCTTTTGCAAATAGGCGATTGCCCCTAATTGCAAACCCCGTTGCTGCTCTTCGTCTACTGAAAGAATATGCACTGGGACATGACGAGTGCTGGAATCATGCTTGAGCCGATCCAAAATCGTCCAGCCATCGGTATCAGGCAGGCGAATGTCCAGCATGATAGCCGTGGGTTGAAATTCCTGCGCTAATACCAATCCTGCTCCACCTTGAGTAGAGACCAGCACCTTAAAACCTTGGTTTCGGGCCATATCTACCAGAATGCGAGCAAAGTTGAGGTCATCTTCAATAATCAGCAGCACTTTGTCGTTCGCTTGGATCTGATCGCGATCATCGGGTAGAGCTAGAGGAGCCGGCGGCAGCACAGCGGGGCGTTGAGCGGATGCAGTTGCCTGCTCCTGGTTTTTGGGGCCTGCATCCTGGAGGCGAACGGTGGAGTGGTTGGACTGCAATGGTAAGTAAAGTGTAAAAGTACTGCCCTGTCCTAGTTGGCTTGTCAGTTCAATGTGACCACCGAGGAGTTGAGCTAGTTCGCGACTAATCGATAGCCCTAGGCCGGTACCGCCATACTTGCGGCTAGTTGTGCCATCTGCCTGCTGAAACGCTTCAAAAATCACCTTTTGTTTCTCCGGCGCAATGCCAATGCCTGTATCTTGAACTGCGAAGGCTACCGCCGGCTGCGAATTTGCTCGCAATGTTGATGTTCTGACGTTCGAGTTTGAAAATGTTCCGGCTGCAACGATTGAAGCTGCGGCCCAATTCGTGGAGGTGCATCCGAAATGCTCTGTCCTACATACTACGCAAAACCGGCTTCGGGAGAAAACATTTCTATCTAACAATGGCTTTCCGGTTACGCCTTTTCGCCACATTAGTTCATTAGATGACCTGTATCCTGCGACCACCGAGTTCGGTTTTCCTTGTGTCCTGAAAACTGCGGGCTTTGGGTATGATGGCAAAGGCCAATCCAAGATCGATCAACCCAATGACATCGAGTCGGCATTTGCGGCAATGAGCGGCAGCCAAGCCATTTTGGAAGCATTTGTTGATTTTCAGAAAGAGGTATCTGTCGTTTGCGCTCGGGGAGCTGATGGCGAATTTGTTCATTACGGCGTGATCGAGAACGTACACAGAAATCACATTCTCGATCTGTCCTTTGCTCCGGGCAGCGTTTCTGCAGCGGTTAGAGATGATGCGGCTGAGATCACCCGCAATATAGCGGAAACCTTTGGTTACGTAGGCACGATGTGCGTCGAATTCTTTCTCACGCAAGATGATCGGCTTCTGGTTAATGAGATAGCACCGCGGCCGCATAATTCGGGACATCTCACATTTGGCCCTTGCGTCACCTCGCAATTTGAACAACAGGTCCGGGCCGTGTGCGGATTGCCGCTTGGTTCGACCGAATTTTACAAGCCGGCGGCAATGGCAAATCTCCTCGGTGATCTTTGGGAAAGCGGCGAACCAAACTGGATAGCAGCCTTATCAAAACCAAATGTCCAACTTCATATCTACGGAAAATCTGCACCAAGGAACGGACGTAAAATGGGGCATATAACTGCAACTGCCGATTCTGCTAAGGAGGCTTCAAAGCTGGTTCGGTCGGCACGAAATTCGCTCACACAAACAGGTTGACCTTATTGGGCTCTAAGTATCCAGCCTTTGGGATCAATGACGGGAACTTCTCCCGAATAACCGACCACAGCCCGACCTTTCTTCATTTCAACCCTCTCAGTCTTTCCATTTATTTGAATTTCTATCGGCATTGGAAATGGGAGATCCATCGGGGCTTCCCATCTCAATTCCATCCAAGATTCCGTCTTGCCATCCTTAAAGGAGCTTGTGAGCAACTGTTCTAATTTAGGAAGTTTCGGCTGGCGAAGATACACCTCAAAGAACCAGTCGAGTTCTATTCCCGACTCGTGTTCTGCAATGGTAAGGAGATCATCAGTGTTTACAAGACGAGTTTGGCGGCCGTCTGTGAGCTGTTCCATCTCACGCGTCGGATAAGCCATTCGCCGCAGTGTCCGAAAAAAAGCATCATCGCCGATCAAATATCGCAATGTGTGCATAATGACGGCGCCCTTGCCATAAATGTCTCCGTCACTTTGAACATAGTCCGGCGCGGCCAGATATACCTGATATGCGAATTTGGGTTCACGCGGAGCGACCGGCTGGATATTCCGCGTTCGCGACGCACGCTGTTTCATCGCAGCAAAATACGCATCCTTTTTCCCAAGATGCTCCAAGTAAAGCGTGTCCATAAAAGATTGTATACCCTCATGGATCCAAAAATCTCGCCAATCACTTGCCGTAACCAGATTTGCCCACCATTCGTGCCCAAGCTCATGAAGCTGCAACCAGTCGAACCCGTCTGAGTTATATTGGAATTTATTGCCGTAGGCGAGCATCGTTGAATGCTCCATTCCAAGATGCGGGGTTTCGGCAATTCCAAGCTTTATCCCGCGAAATGGGAATGGTCCGTTGTATTTCTCATAAAACTGTACGTATTTTTTCGTTTCGGCTATCAGTTTCGCTCCTTTCTCATAACTTTCGGGCAAGATATAAAATTCGATCGGGATACTGTCACCCGCCGCGCTCTTCATTGAATCCTTAATAACACGATATGGCGCAGCGTTAAATACGATCGAATAATTCGGGATCGGGTTCGTCATTACCCAATTATATGTTGAGCTCCCGTCTGCATTCTTCCTAACTTCCTCCAATCTGCCGGGCCCGGCCACAACAAGTGGATCTGGAACGGTGACTCTAAGTGCAGCTCGGTTTGCTTTATCAGACGGATGATCTTTGACCGGAAAATACAGGTCTGCCCCATCGTTCTGCAACGCAACTGATATCCAATCGGCACCGCTGGGTGTTTTCTCCCACATAAAACCGCCAACCCAGGGAGGGCGCGGAGCAATACGAGGTTTGCCGGAATAGGTGATTATGGTTTCGAGATTCTCGCCGGGCTGTTTCGTCACCAGGAAATGGACCCATATCTTACCGTCCCTGTGTTCATAACGGAGTGGTCCCTGGCGGCCGCCAACATCTCCATATACGCTGTCGATCGTGAATGTATCATCAAGGTGGAGCACGATAATATTTGTCGGAATAACGACTTTTGCCGTCATAACAGTTGTGCCCTTTATTGATCGTTCATTTGGATCGGCCTTAATTGAGACGTCATAGGTTTGAACATCATATACTGCTTGTTCAAACATCAGATGCCCTCCGGTTTCCGACGGGCGCACGCCTAATTCTCGTTGTGCAGCTACGGGCAGCAATAACGAAAGCACGACAACTACGAGCGAAATACAGTGGTAGCGATCAAAGATCATTTTTCCTCACCTCGGATCTACATTCTCAGTCTAGCCGATAACCGTTCGCCGTACAGCAACCTTTGCGATACGGTCCTGCAACACTTTGAAGCCAATTCCAGGATCTTCGGGTGCAGTAATGGTACCTTCACCGGATACTTCCACTGCTGGTTCGATCACGTCTTCATGCCAATATCTTTTTGAAGCTGAAACATCGCCCGGCATCGTATATCCGGCTAAAGTCGATATTGCAATGTTGTGCGCCCGGCCTATACCGGACTCAAGCATTCCACCGCACCAAACCGGAATACCGTTCTCCCGACAAACGCGCTCTACTTCTATGGACTGTGCGTGGCCCCCGACCCTGCCATTCTTTAGGTTAATGATCTTCCCAGATCTTAACTCAATGGCCTTTCGAGCATCCTCCGGCGATCTGATCGGCTCCTCGGCGGCGCTGGAATGTCGAGCCGAGGCATTGTATTCCACAGACCGCATCAATATCAGCTCGATCTGGTCAGAAAGCCGCGGGTTTATCTGTCTTGGGCGTGGATTCTTTTGAAAATCAAAGATTAAAAGTGGGTTGCTCTGCGGGTCGGCACCGGTCAAAAGATGGAACATTGTCGATCCGAGGCTGTAAATATCCGACCGCGGTTCAACGTTTCCACTAAATAGCTCTGGAGGAGCGTATCCCATGGTGCCCACCGCCGTAACGCCTTTTTCCTCTTTTTGGCTTATCGAACGCGCAATACCGAAGTCAATAAGCATTACCCGCCCCGAATTGCCATCGATCATTATGTTTGATGGCTTAAGATCCCGATACACTATTGTTGAGGGCTGATTATGCAGATAATCAAGAACGTCCGTGATCTGTATCGCCCAATCCACTACGGTCTTTTCATCTATCTTGCCTTCTGGAGCGGCCCGCAGCCGAGACGCGAGATCACCACCGGAAATATATTTCATTACCAGGTAAAATCGGCATTCCTGTTCGTCATAGAAATAGTCAAAGATGGTCGGGATCGAAGGATGATCCAACGTGGACAAAATCATTGATTCACGCTTGAAATCGGCGATCGCTTTTTCCTGTTGGTCTTCTTCGATGTGGGCCTGAACCATTTCCTTGACCGCGCGAAGGACGCCGCCCAGATTATTGTCGCTGGCCAGATAGACCGCTCCCATCCCCCCTCCGCCGATCTTTCGAATTATTTCGTAACGGGAGTTGAGGATAGTTCCTTCGGAAAGCGGCTTCAGCTTTGTGGACTTTCGTCCATCGGTATCGGTTAATCCAATATTCGGTGTGGTTTGCGGCTTTTGTTCTGATTCTTTTCCTTGTGCGGTATCATCTGCCAAATTCACTGATTGATCGGAATAAGTACCTATACGGGTAGCAATATCATCCTGAGCGAATGGATTTTGGCCTTCGATAATGCGGACCGAGTCAAACATCGCTCGGGCAGCGAACGAATCCTCCATTCCGAGGTCTACTGACGGCATAGAGATCATCTTTTCTTCCGGTTCAGTAGGAGCGACGTCAAGGTTAAGCCCATCATCCTTCCTCTCTTCATCCGTTACGTCGTATTCGGTGTGTTGATACTGATCTTCAGGCGTTGACGCGGATGATGATGTGTCAACCGAATCGGCGTCGCTTGCTTCCTCTAGAGGCATTCCAATCATGGTTGCCTCGTATTCACTTGGGTCGTCAGAACCCTCAGCAAATATCTCTGCATCGGCCGATTCGTACTCTGAGGTTGACCGCAGATGGACATTTCCGCTCGTGTTTGGTGCATCGGAAAGTATCGCTGGAGGCGGTACCTCTATTGAAGAAGCACTTTGCCCGATGGTCGTGTCGATCTGGTCATCGGCGACCGATGTCACCACCGGTTGATCTACATCGTCCGATCGCTCTGCGTCACTTTTAACTTCTTCAGCAACGGCAATATTACCTGCAGCCTCGGACGCCTCTGCTACGGTCGATCGTACAGAAGCGGCCGGTTCTACGGCTTCACCAGCAAGTCCTAGAGCCTCCTCAGGCGTCATCATTATCGTGCTTTCAAGCTCATCTTCGGCAACAGTCGGTTCGGGAATAGCTTCCGGAATGGAGACCATCGGTTCTGCCGCGGGCAGGCTGAGCCCACAGAACGGACAGAAAACATCATTTTCAGCGACCTCAGAGCCGCATTCGTTACAGCTGCGCATTTGAATAACTACCGCGACGACACTATCTGATCTTAAACCTTAGGAATGTTTTTCCAACGATAATTTCATCTCCATCCGAGAGCAACTGTGGAGCTCCCGGAAGAAGACGCCTGCCCCGATTAACAAACGTGCCGTTTGTTGATCCCAGATCCTCGATGTAATAAGCTCCGTCCCTTTTGATGATACGTGCATGACGCCTTGATATTTTCGCGTCCGGATCGAAAGCATCCAGATCAATATCGGGAAATATTCCGTTATCCGCATCCCAGCGTCCGATGTTCGATTCGTCCCCGGCAAGCTCAAATTCCGTATTCGCTGCTTCACCGCGCTCGATCACGAGACGCGGAGTGCGTATCTCCGGTATCTCTAGCGGTGCCGATGGTGCATTATCCGACGAGGCCCCATTTTCAGCGACCGGTGGTACACCGATCGATGTAACCTGAGACGAGAGTACATTACTCACGGGAGAAAGCGGACGATTTTCTGCGCTAACTTGCTCGCGTTGCTCAGGTACTGAAACCTCCTCCAATAGACGCGTCCCGCATTCATTGCAAAAACGCGAAGTGTCTGGCGTTTGGTTGCCGCAGTTCGGACAATTCTTCATCGTAAGGCTTTTATATCGGGCTATTTCAACGAATGAAATATATGGTTAGTTTACAGATAATTCAAGGCTTCGTAAATCGTAAACCTACACGGGTGTATCGTCAATCGTCCTCGTACCCTAACTCTTTGTTATCGCTCAGTTTTTTGAAACAATGAAAAGACTGGTGTCGTATAACGGGCTTGACTCGGATCGTCTGCTGTTCTTAGTTGCAGAACTTACGAAATCACGGAATCTCTTTTACGCGAGGTAATCATTAACGATGGCAATGAGCCGAAAGAAAAAGATCATTATTGGTGCGATAGCAGCCGCACTCCTGATCACGGTCGTTGTGGGTGGCATTTTAGCGACGAGAAAGGATGTGCCTGAAGTAACTACGGTAAAGATAACGATGCGGCCCGAACTCCGTTCAACCGTAACATCTTCCGGCGAAGTGAGACCGATACAGTTTATGAATCTCACGAGTGAGGTCCAGGGGCGCATTGAAGAGATCTATGTAAAGGAAGGCCAAAAGGTGGAAAAAGGGGCCCCGCTGGTCCGGCTAGACCCAAATCAGTTTGAATCCAGCACCGATGCACAGCTTGCCGCCTTTCAGTCCGCACAGAATGAGGTCAATGTTTCACAGTCGCAGGTAACCGCAGCTCAGAATAACCTCGCGCAAACCCAGCAGCAGCTTGCAGCTGCACAGGTTGCGGTCGATACAGCTCGGCAACAGGTGGTTGCTGCAAATGAAAATAATGAGACGTTCGGGTCGACAAAGAACATCAGGATCTTTGATCCCAATAAGCCGCCAAGCAGTGTCCAAAGGCCGAGATCGTATATCCGGTCCCTCGGCAATCCATCGCGCGTCGCCAACCGCGAAGCCGCATATAACGCGATCAGCATACCGCCGGCAAGCCAAAGGCCGTATGCCGTTATAGGAAAATCACCAATGCGGAAAAGCTCTGGATACATCTATCAATTTTGTATCTCGGATTTCTGGTTTTGGATAACTTCAGGCGAAGCACTCTTCTTCGATAAAAACATGTCAAGGATTAAAAGCCCAGCACCGGTCACGATCGCCATATCAGCAACGTTAAACGTCGGATAATGCCACGAACCGAATTGGACATCAATGAAATCAACTACGAAGCCGAGCCGAATCCGGTCGGTTACGTTTCCGGCGATTCCGGCCAGTAAGAGGGCCAGAGATCCGAGGATACGATCATCTGATCGCGGTGTTCTCCAGAAAAAATAAAGTACCAATATGCCCGCAACAATGGCCACAGCCGAAAGTCCCCAACGGCCCGGATCGCCATAATCATCAAGCATTGAGAATGCGACGCCCGTGTTCTGAGCATAAGCAAAATTAAGGAATCCCGGAATGACGGCAATGTCTTCGCCGAAACGCAAACGCTTTACCGCCCAGGCCTTTGTGGTCTGGTCGATCATAAAAACCCCGCCGGTTATAGCGAGGTAGCCGAGTTTCCATAGAAGATCTGTCTTATTCACTATTGTGGTTTCGGCTCCGCAAAGAAGGTCTTATTTACTATCTTCCATTCACCGTCGATCTTTAGCAAGGTCATAAAGTCAACCAACTTCACGGAAGGATAATCTAGCACTATTCGGGCTACTGCCGCATTACCGACAATGTCAATCATTTCGATCCTTCGGCGATCCTTGCGCTTATCCTCATCAGCGGCCGGTTTTCCCGTAAATGCACGCTTAATGAAGGCATCAAAACTCTCGCTGGTGAACTTTCCATCGCGGATCCACGTCATGTTGCCTTCGGTATGAAATGCCTTCCGGGCATATTCCGGATTGCCAGTTGCGTGGGCTAACAAATAGTTCTCGAGGGGGATGGTTACCAAGGCACGTTCATCAGACTGCGCAGACAACGTAGAATGTAAGGAGGCAAGAACAAAGCAAAAGAAAACGATACGAAGTGGTCTCATATAATGCTCTCCAGTGTAACTAAAGATAAAATATAAATACGCCGAAGAGCATTTCGCGGTTTCATTTGGATTGTGTCATTCAACGCAAGGGAAGATGGCTTTTGGAGCCTAGTGGATGAACGCCAGAACGAACCAAACGATATAAAGCGTTCGGAAGATCATAATGTTAGACACCAAAAACGCCGTGAGCTATTCCGGGAATGGAAATATCGCACGCGGGGCTTTGTACTGCGAATCCCAGTCGAGCCAACAAACATCTGTGCAGCCAATTGCATAAGTAACGACTCGCCATCTGCCACCCGTCTTCCGCAAAAGGCCAAAGAAATTGTGATCATACGCATCCCCGTATCCGGCAAATTTAGTGCCTCTCAGGTCGGGGTCGCCGCCATCAGGGCGTTTTGGAGATCCGCCTATGAATGCCCAACTTCCGTTAGACTTGAACTCACCGACTACAAAAACGATCTTCTGCTTAAAATCTTTCTCAACCGGCACACGCAAAGCTGCCAGTATCGCCTTTCTTTCTTCAGACCCGTTCGCAGGAGTGTAAACCGATTGGGCCGCCACGCTGATGCCAAAGCTCAGAACGAAAACAGAAATCAACATTGTCTTGAACGTCATAATATAATTGCCCCTTTTTCAGAATATGATATCGGGTCTAGTCGCCAATATGGTAGTCGAGAGGTCTAGATGAAACCGGCAATCTTAGACCGAGCGCGAATGTTAATTATTCGCCGCAATAGATTCAATGTACTTCCGCGTTACTTCCTTTAGCTCGGCATACGAAGGGATCACGTATAGAACGGGCTGCATATCACTATAAGTGTATTCGTGGTTGATGACCTCTTCAAGGTCAAACGGTCGGCGTTCTACTTTGTCGGAAAATGCATGTTCGAGCTCACCGTAACTGGAAAGCAACCCGGCGCCATAGGCCTTGATATCACCTTCGTGTTCGACCAGGCCAAACTCGACCGTAAACCAATAGAGCCTCCCGAGTTCCTCGATCTGTGCATCGGTCGCTATGCGAGCTCCGTGGCCAATGAATTGCGAAAAATCGGCAAAATTGGGGTTTGTGAACATCGGGATATGGCCGATCGCTTCGTGAACAATGTCCGGTTCGGGGGTGTATTCGGGCCGCGAATGATGCCGAATGTATTGGGTGGAGAGCATAGTGCGCCACGAAAGCCAGCTCAGGAAAGCACGTGTATCAACAAGACCTTCGATCGGAGCCAGCCGAAAATTCGTCAGCTCTTTCAGCCGTCGATTCATCTCGCTTAGCTGAGGAATACGCTCGATCGAAATACCAAGATCGCTCTTTGCTCGCAGATAAAAAGGCGAAGCGTGCTTCTGATGAAGTTCTTCCAGACGCGTCGCCACATGCCGCCAGATCGCCTGCTCCTGTTCGTTGTAGTCAACGTCCGTTATCTCGCCTGTCTCGCGAAATCTCTTGGCAAGACTAGCGATATAATCGCGCCGCTCCCGATATTCCGGGTCACTTGCTCCGGGATGGTCAAGGTCAAGCTCCTCTATATCCTCAAACGGCATATCGCGGAATTCAGGCAGATCGGCGTCAGTGATATGAAAATTGTCGAGTGGGAAATCACTTTCGGCGGCGGTTTGTACAATCTCTGTAAGCATTGGTTGCGCGGCTCCATTCATACGGTACGATGCCGGTAGAAAACGAAGGGTTATCCTTGAATAAAATATTCTAATGCAAAAGAAGTATTTCTTGAATATGTTACCTAAGTTTCGATGCCTGATTGGATTTACATTATTAGTTTGTTTGGCGAAAAAGCCTTATTATATAAAGTAGGGCTGATGATCGACGAGATAGACCGCAAGTTACTCAAAGAACTCCAGACGGACGCACGCACCAGCTGCTCCTAATACTCGTCCCATTTCCTGTTGTAATAACTCTAGCTGTTTCTGTCGCCGTTCCTGAAGCGATTTGATACGCGGCGTGATGTCTGTGTAAATTACCTGATTTTGGGCCAGCTCCAGTTCAGTTTTCTGAAGCTCGTTGAGCAATTCTTGATAACGGGTTGATTGGCTCAGCCGAGAGGCAATCAGGGCATTGCGAGGCGACAGAGCGAGCTGCTGCTGCAAACTGGCATACTTTGCTTGAGCATCCCGATATTCAGCCTGCACCTCGCGTTGATCCTGCAAAACTTTCTCTAGTGCTTCTGCAACAGTGGTTGCTTGCTCCTCTGGATCGATCAGGTTTTGATTTTGCCGAAATCGCTCTAACTGCTGCTGAGAGCTTGATAGTTCTTGCCGCAGCATTTCCAGCTGTTCATTGATTAGCGCTAGCCCTTTATCCAACCGCAGCTTTTGCTGCTTTAAATTGTAGTCCTGATAGATCTCCTGAATTGCTTCTAGCATCCGCTGAGTTTTGATATCGTCGTTATCGGTATAAACCACCTCGACAATTTTAGTTTCAACTTTACCTTCTTCTAATAGGGAGATCGTCAGGTTTTCCCTAATCTCCTTGATAGTTAAATCTGGATACGTACCCTTTAATCGCTCCAGTGCCTGTTCCATAAACTGATAGCTGCGTATCAAATTCAATTGAGTGGCATAGTCTACTTCATCCTGACGATCTGTTCGGTATGTATTACGTTCGTTGTTCCGCTTCAGTCCTAATTGGTAGTTTGGCTCGACTAAAAGCTGCATTGAGCTGCGATAGGTAGGTTTGGAGAATAAGGTGATCAGCATTGAGGTACCCACTATTAGCCCAAATGTTCCAACTAACCAGAGACTGCGTCGCCACAGCACTGCAAACAGTTGCCCGTAGCTAAGCTCATCATTAGCCGCAGATTTAAGAGGGTCTACAGTCACAAAAACCTCGTTTGCCTGATTGGATTCCGATAATCTACGATGTTGGCCTTTCAGGCTGGGGTCAGGGTGGCCCCAACGCCCAGATCCTCGAGCACTTGTTCAACCCGCTGAAAGAATACCTCCTCGGTAAAGTTATTTAGGGCATGGTCGCGAATCTTGCCATAGTCCCACTCAGTTCGGCTCGCTGCTAGCAGAGCGGCTTGGACTGCATCGGGTGTTTGGCGTTTGAAGAAGATGCCGGTTACACTAGGCCGTTGGGTATCTAGAACACCGCCTGCCCCAAAGCAAATCACCGGAGTACCGCTGAAGTTGGCTTCTATTGGAACTAGACCGTAATCCTCGAGAGCGGCCACCACGACTCCACTGGCTTGAGCCATTAAGCTGGCTCGTTCTGCATCACTCACATGACCTAAAAATTTGACATTTTCCAGGGCGATCGCTTCTAACCGTTTGCGCTCTGGTCCATCACCAGTAATCAACAGGGGCCAACCTAACCAGTTGAATGCTTCAATAATAATGTCAATCCGTTTATAGCTAAGTAATCTAGAAGACACAAGATAAAAATCTTGCTTGCGATCGGAAAAGAAGAAGCGACTGTTATCGATTGGATAATTGATTACGATTGCCTGTTTACCGTAAATTGAATGGATTCGACGGGCGACGGTAGTAGAGTTGGCAATATAAAGATCGGGTTCCTGAGCATATTTGACATCTAATTTTTTCAAGTGGCGAAACACACTGTTGATCATGGGATAAAGTCGTTGATACTCACGGTATCCCTGAAGATAGACCTGAGTATCCCATAAAAAGCGGGTGACGTTATGACAAAAGCAGACATGTATTGCATCCGGACGTTTCCTCACGGCTTTGGCAAAACTGGATGTACTGCTGAGAATCAGATCATAGTTCTGCAAATCGATGGCACGGAAAGCAGGGTAATAGAGGGGAGCTAATAGCCGGAAGTATTTACTAGAACCGGGAATGCTTTGCAAACTTGTGGTATGAACCGGACGTGCTCCCAAATCAACCGTTGCTTGGGGATTATACAGCGATGTGAATACATCAGCCTGAGGAAATCGCTTACACAACAGCTCAAATACCCGTTCGGCACCGCCACGCTGCGTTAAGTAATCATGAACCAGTGCAACTTTCATAGATTGTCCTACTGTATGTTCATAAGAACTCAGGTGAAAAATATGGAAACAGAAAACTATGCTTCAGTTGATGCCAAGAAGCATCACGTGGCTCAGTTCCAGCTTTACGATCTGCAAAGCGCTCGTTGCATAACGATTCGCTTAAACAAGCTGCAAAATATCAGCCTATTTTGGATATTTAAATCTATTTGTCAAATTATTCCTAGATCGACTGATAGGTGCTGTTGTGTAACTGGTTACGAAGCAAAAACAAACAGAGAACACTTCTAATTACACCTATCTATAGTCCCAGCCATATATAACTACAGGACTGAAGCTATGGGATCAGAACTTGGAAGCCAGACACGAATTTATAGTTGAGTGACGTCGAGTAGATATCCTGATGCAATCAGAGAGACTCCAGCCCGACTTCTTACTCTAGCTAGGAACCCAGCTCTGCTATGGAGCAGTTCATTCGCAGAAGAAGCAAGTAGAAAGCAAAGCTATAGAACGATAAGACAATGAGCACAAGAACAGGTCTCGTCCCAAAATTCGTCTAGCACTCAGAGCAACCACTTCCTCAAGTGCAACCGCTTGAAAGCCTTGCACGGAGCGCTTAGCTCAAATAGAAGCAATGAGCTAGCCTGACAGACCTTGAGAAGTAACATTTTTGAAGCTCCTGAACCGCACCTTCTGAGAATTAGACAACTAAAAATCGGTCAAAACCTTGCACTCTCTCGTTCCGGGCATCAACAGTGGATTCAGTACGACTAGCTAAACCAAGGATAGAAGTCAGTATCACATACTGCTCTAGGTAGCGCTATACCCAATTATAAAGTTTATATGAACTTAATGTAAAGTTGCTATAAAGAAGCGTCCTATCCTGGAACATTATTTTTGGTCTAAATGTATGAAAACCTTAAAATCGCTGGAGCTGATCGAGTTTGGCTTCAGAAACGTGAGATGGTGCTGCATGACGCTGCGAACCGCAAAACCTCACGACTAACTTCACCCTGCTACCGCCCAACTCAACCGAAGAATCGAGCTTCACCGCTCAGCAAAGCAACAACACTTGGACTCTGGATCTCAAACTCAAATTGGACACTCAAACCGCCCAGCGAATCTACAACATTCTCGGTGGCGATCGTTGGCAATTTGACGCCAACAATCAACCCACGACTACCCCAACCGAAGACCCCGGATCTTCAATTATTCAACTCAGCCGTGAGCTATTAAGCGAATCAACTCAAACCAACCTAGACTTAACTGGAAATTTGCTCTTAGCACTCCTAAGGGCGCAAGTGGAAGCAGTTGCCAAGATCGGCCTCGGCGTTGACCTAGGGTTTAGCTTTGCGGACATCATTCTAGGCCGGGAATTGTTTGGGCGAGTGCTCACCACCGCTGAACTGGTCGATAAAATTATTTCAATCCTTAACGGTCTCAAAGACCTGTTTAACATCGGAGAAAACGGTGAACCGCCCCAAGTTAAGGATATTCAAAAGCTGCTAGAGGACATCAAAGACTGTACCTGCTTTACCGGCAATGGCGAATATTTACTCGGCTGTCCTGGAGACAAAGAGCGGACAATCGTTCCTTACAGCGGAGAAGGAATTGAATTAATTTACAGACAGCTCGAAGGTCTAGCGAGAATTGTCAACCAAACTCGCAATCAAACCTGTGAGATTGACGCGATAGCCGCCGTTCCTGAGCACTGGCAACTACGCCCCGAAGCCCAGCGCCCCCAGCTCGTCATCTTTTATGCTGAAAAGCTAGAAAATGGTGCAATTGGCCGCACTCGCTGGCCCCTTACTATTCCCCACTACACCGGATCGAGAAACCCCAAATTCCCTGACTATCGTAAAGGACAATGGGAAGGCATTTTAACCTTACGAGATAACTCAAAATTGATTGTCAATGCTTCCTCAAAATATGAGGCTGAGAGAGTTATTAGAGCAATGAAAAAGTACATTAATTCTGATTATCTAGTAAACTCTTTCGTTAAAGTTGGTGAACGTAAAGGACAACCTCTAAAACGAGTAGAGGTTACTCCTGTGACCGCTCGGTATTTTTCAACTGGTCAAATGGATATGAAGCCGAATTGGATGACAAGATTTCGTAAATAGAAATGTCAAAGTATATCAGTTTGTGGACTAAAAGTCGGTCGTTTAGGGGAACGACTGAGCACTTAATCCCACTCAAGGATTGGGCTAAACAAAATCACCTCTCGGCCTCTGGTGCTCGCTACTGGATTGCTCGACGTCGCGTCAAGGCATGGAAATGGGGCGGCCAGTGGTACCTGGATCGGCGGGTTAAGCTACCGCGCTAGCCGGCCTGCTTAGGGCTTAAGGCCCGTGAGCCAACCTTCGCTTGAAAGCGTTATTCTGGCTGGCTTTACGGGCTTGCTGAGATCAGCAAATTTTACTTTAAGGACGTGAGACTATGGCAGCCGCCGTAAATTTGACTTCAACCACGATGGAAGGGCAGCTTATTGAACTGATCCAAGCTGCCAACGCCTATGAGCGGTCTCTCCCAGAGGACCAAAACGAAGAGCGCTACTCGCTGGCGCTAGATCTGGATGCCAATCCGCCGCAGGTCACGTTAAGTGCCACCGTCAACGTCAGCGTCACCAACGGTGCGTCTGGCTTGACGATCAGTGCTCAGAACTACCCCGCTCCCCCCACTCCCTAACGGTTAATCCCTCCGTTCTCACTCGTTAACCTGATAGGAAGTAAACAACAATGGCACAGACAATCTATTACATCCAAGTCGAAGGCGCAAAAATCGCCTGGCGAGCCGATGACAGCAAATACAAAGGGATCCTCTCGACGATTGGCGCTAAAAAAGCCGGCAAAAACGAGAAGGGTCTGGTGTTTGGGGTTAACCAACCGCGCCTGCCGCGTCTGCGGATCAACTACAAAGACGGGGACGGGGCCAAGATCTTTTGTTCACCCGATAAGACCAAAGACTGCACCTTTGGCAATAAGCTACGCGGCAAGAAGTCGAATGGCAAAACCATCGAGTCGGCTAGCTTTATTGGCGTTCGGACCTAACCCCTGATGCCTTGGCGATTTCGCACGCTACGCATCATTCGACGGCTGGAGCAAACCTTTCCAGAGTTTTACACGGGCGACCAAATTGCGGTGCAGGTAGGGCGAGGGGTTTCAGCTCCAGCCACCTGGTTTCGGGGCGGCTGGGTGGCCATTGAGTATCAAGAGCCTAATGTGGGCAGAGTCGTGTTAGCGCCCAACACGCTGGTTACTTTGGCGGAGCGCTGCGTGATCCAGGTGCCTCCGGTCGTGGTCCGACCCTACAAAGTGCGTTATACCGCTCTCACTTGGCTAGTGAGGGCCAAGCTAGAAATTCGGATTTGGGAATTTCGGGAATGACCTGGACCCTGCTAGTCGATCAAACCTACACGCTCTCTGGCGGTCAGCAGTATGGGGAGTCTAAAGTCACCCTGTACGATGTCACGGGCCGCCAGTTAGTAGTTTATGCCAACAATCCCAATGCTCAGTCTGACTGGACACGGGCCGGACGGGTATTTCTCAACCGCTCGTTTGACCTTAGCTTGCCCGATCCGGTTGACGCCAGAAGCGCTCCCTATGAACTGTGGCTGACGACCTACACCGTAATCGAGGTACCTCCTGTCTTTGGGGCGTCCTATCAGGTGGAACTGCTGTTTCTGTCTTGGCACGCTCAGATGGAACTGCAAGTTTGGCAAAGCTTTGAGTCGATTGGCCCCCAACCGGGTGAATTTAAAGACCTGGCCTTTAATGTGGGCAGCGGTGGCTGGACTGACGATAACGGCTACTACTGGGTGGTGGCAGCGGGTGGGACCATTGGCGCGGCTGGCTCTGGTGCTAACTTGACCGGCCCTCACCTCGAACGCCTCTATAAAAGGCTCTGGCCTCACTACCCAGTAGCCAACAAGGGCAGCAGCGCCAATGCTGATTGGATTGCGGGTAAGGCGCTGACGCTGCCTGATCTACGCGGTCGCACACGAATCACGGCCGGTCAAGGCCCTAGCTTGACCAACCGCACGATTGCCCAGGTGCTAGGTCGGCTGGGACAATTGGCCGCGTTCGACCGAGCACAAGGAGTTTCACGAGCTTTTCAGCTTTATCAAAGACAAACGCGACCTACAGCAAAAGGCCATTGAAATTACCAAGGGCGTTGACGCTCCGGGTGTTTTTGTTATCGAGGCCCCGATGGGTGAAGGCAAAACGGAGGCAGCAATGTATCTGGCGGATGCGCTGAATGCCAAGCTAGGCACACGCGGCATCTATTTCGCATTGCCAACTATGACAACGAGCGATCAGATGTTTGGCCGCGTGGCGGAGTTTCTGCGAGGGCGTTTCAGCGACACCGACGATTTCGTCAACCTGATGCTGCAGCACGGCCACGCGTCGCTTTCGGATGAATTCGCTGATAATGTCAAGAACTTTCGCAATGTTCAGGAAAACCTGAAAAACCTTTACCCCGACGGCGAATCTCAGCTGGACATTGCGAATGTCGCCGCAGCCGAATGGTTCACTTACAGAAAACGTGGACTGCTGGCTCCGTTCGGCGTCGGCACGATCGATCAAATTTTGTTTGCAGCTTTGCAGACGAAACACGTGTTTGTGCGGCTGTTTGGCCTCTCGCATAGAACAATAATCATCGACGAGGTTCATGCCTATGATGCGTATATGACTACGCTGCTTGAGCGTCTGCTCGAGTGGCTTGCGGCCCTCGGTTCCCCCGTCATCATACTGAGCGCAACGCTGCCCAAAGACCGGCGAAGTGCTTTGATAAAGGCATACCTGAAAGGCTGCGGGCAACTCGGAAAGAATGAGATACCGACCGCAACCGGAGATACTGATGAATATCCGCGAATTTCGTATGCATTGGCCACCGATACGGAAAAATCGTTCGTCGTCCGCCAGCTAGAGACGTCACCCGAAAATGCCCGCACATTGCAGATCGAATGGAAGGACGACGGATCATTTGTCGAAGAACTAAAAACAAAACTCGCAAACGGTGGCTGCGCGGCCATCATTTGCAACACAGTGGGTCGCGCGCAGGAAATTTACGATCAGCTAAAGGCTGACAGTTTCTTCTCGGACAATGCGAGCGATGGAAAGCCAAAGCTCGACTTGCTGCACGCACGCTATCGTTTCATCGACAGGCAGGAACGCGAAAAACGTGCATTGCTGCGATTCGGCAAGGCCGGCTCGAAGGTTCCTTTTACCGAGAACGGCAAAAAAGTCGAGCACGAGGTTGCGCGGCCGGATATAGCGGTGCTTGTTTCGACACAGATCATCGAACAATCGCTCGATCTTGATTTCGATCTAATGATCAGCGAGATTGCTCCCGTCGATCTGTTATTGCAGCGTTCGGGCCGGCTGCAACGCCACAACCGCGAATCTGAGAACGTAGCCAAAGATCTGAAACGCCCGCCTGCTTTCCGTGATCCCGCGACCGGAGGCAAATCGCCGACGCTTTGGATTTTGAAACCACCGCTCGATGAGAACGGCGATCTGAAGATCATCGCCGAAGGTAAACAGAAGGGCATGCCCGATTTCGGCACGAGCGGCCTGATCTACGACAAACACATCCTGCTGCGAACTTGGCTGATGCTGCGAGAGCGCAATTTGATCAACATCCCGGCAGACGTCGAAAACCTGATCGAAGCTGTATATGGACAAAACGATCTATCGAACGATGTCTCTGACGTCGAGATTGAGCTTCTGACCGCAACAAGGCAGCAGTTTGATGCGGAGTTGACGACCGACCAAGATCAGGCTCGGAACCGCTATATCAATCACCCGCGCTATAGCGGTGAACTCGCCGACCTGCTGCAACAAGCGCGCGAAGAGGAAGCGCCTGAACTTCATCCGCACAGTCAGGCAATGACGAGGCTTGTCGAACCTTCGGTGCAGGTCGTCTGCCTGTGGAAACGCGACGGGGTTATTTTTCTGGACAAAGATTTTCAAAAAATGCTTGATCTCCAGTCAGAACAGAGGCCGCCGCGAGATAGTGAAAAACGGTTGGTGCTGAATTCGGTCGGCATCTCGACGAAGGCGGTTGTTTTTGATTTTTTCAAGGAGGAATCGCCGAAGGGGTGGCAGCGTTCGCCGCTGCTGAGGCGGCACCGTGTTCTGTTGTTTGGGCCGGACGGAAAATGCGAAAAGTTCGGCCGCACATTCGAACTGCACCCTGAAAAAGGGCTGCTAATTTACAAAGAGGAGGAAAACTGAATGCCACAATTCGACCTAAGAAAAGAACCGTGGATACCTTGCGCAACCGCACACGGTATCTATGAAAAGTCGCTCGTCGATGTGCTGACAGAAGCGCACACGATCCGCGAGCTTATCGGCGATTCGCCGCCGGTAACCATCGCACTTCATCGCCTGCTGCTCGCAATATTGCACCGCATCTATCGCGGTCCACAGGACACCGATGAATGGGGAACGCTGTATTCTGGCGGTTTATTCGATGCGGACAAAATCAAAGAATACTTCAACGAATTCGCTGACCGGTTCGACCTGTTTCATGAAACCTATCCTTTCTATCAGACAACATCCGTCCGCGACAAAGTGAAAGATGGTGCGGTTATCAAGCTGTATTTCCATAGCAGCAACAACGCAACGCTTTTTGACCACACCTCGGTTTTCAGCCCTAAGGTGTTGACGCCGGCTGAAGCAGCCCGGCTTCTGGTGATGATCCAGGCATTCGATACCGGCGGCCAGATCACTGGCGACAACGGAGCGGATTCGGCAAAATCGGCACCATTGATCCAATCTGCGGTCGCACTGATCCGCGGCGAAAGTCTGTTTGAGACACTGATGTTCAATCTGCATCGCTACTGCGGTGAAGATGCAGCTCCCTTCGAATTTGATGAGAACAAAGACCAGCCTGCATGGGAACGCGATACGCCGACCATTCGCGGCAGCCGTTTGCCCGATGGCCCGATCGATCTCCTAACGTGGCAATCTCGGCGTGTGCTGCTTGAGCCGGAACAGGATGAGAATGGCAACCTCATCGTCCGCCGATCCGCCGCCCTCGCAGGTTATTCCTTTCCTGACGGCATGGAAATTCATACCAAGGAAACGATGCAGGCCTTTGCAAAAAGTAAGGACGGCAGAATTTTCTGCACAAATGGCCGATGTTAGCTATGACGTAATTATTTCAACGCTTCCACCCCTGATTGAAGGACTGAGGCGCGATCCAGTGGCGGCGGTTCGCAGCAATTGTGCCTGGTCGATTGGTCAACTCTGCCGGGAACTGCCTTCTAATGTGGTCTACGCCAAAGCTATTGATGCCTTGATCGAAGCGTTTGCCGAAGATCCGGAAATGGGCGTGCGAGAAGATGCTAAAACAGCAGTCCTGAAGGTGGGTGATACCCGAGGACTGCAAGTAATCGAGGAGCTAGAACTAGAAGGGTGGCAATAGGAGACGCGAGCGCTTTACCCCATCAAAATCACCCGATCAATCACATGAATTACACCGTTGTCGGCCTCAATATCGGCTGCCACTACCGTCGCGTTTTTCACCTCGAAGCCATCTTTGCAGCTGATAGGAATAGGCGACCCCTCAATCGAAGTGACCGTACCTAGCTTAGCCAAATCCTCCTTCCTCAACTTGCCTGCTACCACATGAAAAGTGAGGATGCGAGTCAACTGAGGAATGTTCTGCACCAGGGTGGTAACGGTACCTGGAGGTAGCTTGGCAAATGCCTCATCATTGGGAGCAAAAACAGTGAACGGGCCTGGACTTTTTAGGGTTTCTACCAACCCAGCTGCTTGAACAGCCGTTACTAAGGTTGTGAAGGATCCTGCACCTACTGCAATATCTACAATATCAGCCATAGATTTCAGTCAATACTCTACCGATACTCTACCTAAACTGCAAAAAAAGCGCTGCATAGAGAAAAATTGCGCTGGTGCAAGCCGTTGTTACTACCGACTGATGCAGGAATTGGGAATTTAGGTGCTACCTGAACCCAACACAATTTCTCTAAATTCTATGCAACGCTTACTGGAAGGGAACTCATGTAGTTGCCATTAACCATATCATATCCCCGAATAATATAGATGAAAATCTCTAGTTCTGATATCTGTGATAGACTTGATTCTATTAATTAAACATCCCGGCTGAGAATCCCCGGCTGGAAAACGGGTAGGACTGGCAGGGCTAGATATACAGAACTGCGGGTTAACCCGACAACTTTGTTCAATACGCTTAATAAAATATAGACTTCCCTTATTTTGTTCAACTGATTGTTGCGATCACCTCATTGCATTTCCTTGCCTGAAATAACCTTGTTCAGGGCCAGTTCCTGAATACCTGATCTGGCTTCACCGTTTTTTGTTAAATCCCCTATCCATTGAATAAATAAAGGAGAATAGGCCGTTGATTCACGCGACCTTGCACCAGCTAAAAGTTTTCGAGGCAACTGCCCGTCACGGTAGCTTCACTAGAGCTGCCGAAGAATTGTTTTTGACCCAGCCAACGGTGTCGATGCAGGTAAAGCAGTTGACAAAAGCCATCGGCCTGTCTCTGTTTGAGCAAGTCGGTAAACGGCTCTATCTGACCGATGCCGGACGCGAGCTATATTCAACCTGTCAAGAAATTTTCCAGCGGTTAGACCAGCTTGAAATGACCGTTGCCGATCTCAAAGGGATGAAGCAAGGCAAACTGCGGCTAGCGGTGATTACAACCACAAAATACTTCATGCCGCGTTTGCTGGGGCCGTTTTGCCAGCGCTATCCTGGAATTGACGTATCCCTCACCGTCACGAACCACGAGCGGGTGATTGACCGCCTGAATAACAACCAGGATGACCTGTATGTGATGAGCCAGTTGCCGGACAACATGGACATCAAGTCTCGCCCATTCTTGGAAAATCCTCTGGTTGTTGTGGCCCCACTTGATCATCCTTTAGCTGGAGAAAAACAAATTTCCCTGAAACGGCTGGCTGAAGAGTCCTTCATTATGCGTGAACCTGGTTCGGGTACCCGTGGTGCCTTTCAAAAACTTTTGGATGCACAAAAGCTGAGTGTGAAGGTACGATTAGAATTGGGTAGCAATGAGGCCATTAAGCAGGCCGTGGCAGGCGGATTGGGTTTATCGGTGTTATCTCGTCATACGCTGATGCCAGAAGCCGCCAACAGTGATCTGACCATTCTAGATGTGGAAGGCTTTCCCATTTCCCGGCAGTGGTATGTGGTGCATCTAGCTGGCAAACAACTTTCTGTCGTTGCCAATACGTTCTTGGAATATCTCTGCGACGCGGCAGAAAAGCTCTCTGGTGGGTTTGCTGGCGTTTCCGACTGGGCTAAATATCGGGAATTGAAAGATGAGCTGCCATCGCTAGAATTGCCAGAGGAGCAGCAAAAAGACGTTGTGATGCAAGGATGATAGGTTCATGAGCCAACCGCAGGTGAGTGTGATCATTCCCACCTACAATTGCGCGCGTTACCTGCCAGAAGCGATTGATAGCGTTTTGGCTCAGACCTATCAAGATTTTGAAATTATCGTCATTGATGATGGTTCAACCGATGATACGGCTGGGGTTTTGCAGTCTTATGGAGACCGAGTGCGAGCCGTACAGCAGCAAAATCAAGGCGTGGCGTTAGCCCGTAATCATGGCATTCGTCTGGCTCAAGGCGAGTGGGTTGCCTTTTTAGATGCGGATGATGTGCTGTTACCGCACAAGCTAGAGGCTCAGCTCGAGTTAGCCCACGCTAACCCAGAGTTGGGCATGATTCATAGCGGCTGGCAGCGAGTTGATAGTCAAGGTCGGCTGCTGATGGTTGTAGAACCGTGGCATCAGGTACCTGAATTAACGCTAGAGAGTTGGCTCAGATGGAAGCCTGTGTTGCCAAGCGCCATGCTGTTTCGCCGCTACTGGCTGGAGCAAGCCGGTGGATTTGATCCACGTTTTCCTCCGGCTGAAGATACAGAATTGGTGCTGCGGCTAGCCTTACTGGGTTGTCAGGCGACGTGGTTACCCCAAGTCACAGTGAACTACCGGCAGCATGAATCCAGCGCCATGCATAAGGGCCTACCGCAAGCCAAATCCCTCGCTGCCGTCATTGACCATTTTTTCGCCCAACCCAACCTGCCGGAGCATATTCGCTGGTTAGAGAATCAAACGCGCTACAACACCCTGGTGTGGATTGCCTGGTATTTGCACTACACCGATCACCCCACTGAAATGGTGGAACACCAGCTCGGGAACGCTGTGGCAGTTCATTGCACCAGCGGCAGACGCCGGACCGGAACGGTGCTGGCTGCCTACCTGATCCAATCTGGCTACTCCTATGAGGATGCGATGCAGACCATCCTGCTGGTTAACCCAAATGTAGAACTGCGCGAGGCTCAAACTGAGTTTTTGCAAGACTTGGCGGAAAGAAGCTAAATCTATGACGAACTTTGATCACCCACCCAGAATCTTGTTTTTGTATGGTTCCTTGCGGGAACGCTCCTACAGTCGCTTGTTAGCGGAAGAGGCCGCTCGCATCATTGCGGAATTTGGCGCAGAGGTCAAGTTCTTTGATCCGCGTGAACTTCCGATTTATGGTAGCGTGCCCGATACCCATCCCAAAGTACAAGAGCTGCGGGCCTTGAGTCAGTGGTCGGAGGGACAAGTGTGGGCCAGTCCCGAAATGCATGGCAACATCACCGGGATTATGAAAAACCAGATTGACTGGATTCCGCTGAGTATTGGAGCTGTACGACCGACACAGGGAAGAACGCTGGCCGTTATGCAGGTGAGTGGAGGATCACAATCGTTCAATGCAGTGAATACCTTGCGCATATTGGGTCGCTGGATGCGAATGGTCACGATTCCAAATCAGTCTTCGGTTGCTAAAGCTTATCAAGAATTTAACGAAGATGGAACGATGAAACCATCGAGCTATCGAGATCGGGTAGTTGATGTGATGGAAGAACTCTACAAATTTACCTTACTGTTGCGCGACAAGGTAGATTATTTAACCGATCGCTACAGTGAACGCAAGGAGAAAGGACTTGAAGAAAGTATGAGCGAGATTGGCAAAGCGATCAATGGTGTTCATCTAGAAAGAATGTAATCTAGGGTGTGCTCGTATCTTGGAACGCTTCCAGTTAGGAGAGTTTTAATCTCTTTGACAATCGCTGCTTTAGCCTTCTGACTGAAACTGGGTCAATAACCAGGCTCCTACCTGAGATTGATCGGTTGCTCGACTGCGACGCAGTGCTTCTTCTATAAGGGCAATCGTTAACCCTGGTAGAACTTGCGATTCTTGAATTCGCCGACTGCCCTGATCGGCAATGGCATAGGCAAGAACCTGAGCATTCTGCACATCCAAGACCCAATATTCATCCACGCCCAGCTCTTCATACAGTGCTCGTTTCGTACCAACATCGTCCAGCAATGAAGTCTTGGCAACCTCAATCACTAGATTTGGAGCAGGATATCGATCCAAATCGACAATTCCTGTACTCGATGGGATGGCTTGAGCGCGCTCACGAAGGTAATAGGACACATCCGGCTGACAGTCTTGCACGCCTGTTTTACGCAATGTTGTGGTATCTAGTCCCGTTGCTGGAATTCCCTTAAGTGTAGTGAACAGATTCACTACAAAAATAATGATCACATGATCCTTGCCATGCTCAAAACTGACTGGTAACATCTCGATCCGCATGTGTCCTTTGTAGTAATCCCCCTTGGCCTGCTCATAAATGGGATCTGCAATGAGGCGAATGTACCCGTCCCAGGAGGCAACAGTCCAGGTATCGGTGAATGGTCTGGTTTGTAAATTACTCATTTCACACTACCGCTTCACATCATTTGATTTCATTGTATCCAGGTTGATAGATAGGGGTATTAACCCGAGACCAACTCATCTACCCTATCAACAAGTTCCACATCAAGCGTATGCCTTAAAACACCGTTCCATCACTCACGATGCGAATTGGTGGCTCACCATTGGGTCTCAGGGAAGCAGCGATGCGGCGCCCTGCCGCCCAAGTGCCACCTTCCAACACTTTGGCTAAGGGTAATTCTGCCGCAGTTAGGTTTTGCCTTTGGCGGATGGTTGCGGCAATCTGGTCAAGCAGCACAACGGTTAGCGCCCGCCATTCTACGATTACCTCTGAGCTGGGGGCATGGGGTTCACTGAGGACAATAGCCTGTTTAGGTTGCAGTAGACCGAGATCAAGGCAGAGACCACCGTTGCGGTATTCAGCTAAGCCGGTGAGCTGATCCAGATCGGTAATTTCCAACCCTAGATCCTGCAAAGGTTCTAGCAGCGAGTAAGTGAGCCACTGGGACAGCTTGTGAAACGGTACGAGTTGCGAACCCAAGTCCGGATTTGGTGAACCAGAATTTGGCAAACCAGAGTGCCGCCAAACATCACCCAGGTTCACTCCTGCAAGCGTGGTTCGTCCCGGCCAAATCTCGCTGAAGCCCAACAGCACCGCCTCGAATACGGTATGAGCCGGAAGCTTGCCCTGTGGCGCTTGGAGCAGCAAGTAGTCCACCAAGCCACCCGGACGCCCAAGTTCACCAAACAATTCTGGAGAGCGAGCCAGAACACGACCGAGCTGCTGCATTAACTGCAAGCGGCCCTCCAAGCCCACTAAGGAATTTGCTGCTGTGACCTGAAAGCCGTTTGCCAAGGTTTCTAAGGTCAACTGCTGCAGTCCCACCGCATCGCCTCGAAGCTGGTCTGGCTGGCTAGCAAAACCGACGTCCAAAAACAGATGATAGCTGGCAACCGCTAATCCTTCCGAACGCTGAAAGGTTTGTCCAGTTTCGGTTTCTCTATAGGTCCAGGTAGCACCTGCACCCGCATCTAGCAGCACACTCATCACCGCCAGATCGAATTTAACTCTAGCCTGCTCCAGGGATGGTAGGTGAGCCAGCTTCTGATCCAGTTGGGCCAATCGATCCACCCCCCCCGCCTGAAAATGCCGCCAGCGGCTATGGAACGGCACCTGCCAATCTGGATAATTGGTTTGAATCTCTTGCGTCACATAATCCGCCACCGATCCCAGCCGCTCTAGATCACAGCGAAAATAAGCCAACCGATCCTGCAAACAGAGTTCAAACAACTGGCCGCACCGCTCCCGAATCGCCTCAGTAGAGCGCAGATAACGAACTGCCGCCTGCTCCAGCGTCAGGTTCGATATCCCAGAATCAAAATGACCCATACCTATCCTGCTAATACTAGTGCTCAGTTTTGAGGTTTGAGGTTTATAGCTAGCTTCCGCGTAGCAGTGTTTTGGTGGCGTAGCCTGTACGACATCCCTTTTCGATTCAGGGTGCCGCCGGAGATAAACGTAATAACTCTTCGTTCGCTTGATCAATGATGATGGAAGCTTTGGTCTGATCAGGAATGTCCATAAATGACTGGCCGTTTACAAATAATTCTTGCAGGATGCCTATTACTGATTGGCCTTCTTACTTATAGCTATTTCGTTGAACCCAACCGGCTAGTGATCAATAAGCAAGAAATAAGCTTAAAGCGGCTTGACCCGGCTTTTGAGGGTCTCCGGATCGCTGCAATTTCAGATATTCACGGTGGTTCGAACGGTGCTTCTGATCGCAACCTTGAGCGGCTCGTTGAGTCTGTAAATTCGCTTGAGCCTGACATCATTGTGTTGTTGGGCGATTACATCTCACACTTTCGTCAGGGTGAACGGCCGCCAATGGAGATAGAAGCGGTAGCAAATTATCTAGCGCCGCTTAAAGCCAAATATGGCGTTTTTGCTGTGTTAGGCAATCACGATGGCGTTTATGGGAATGATCGAATTGCAAATGCTCTTACCTCAAAGGGTATTAGAGTTTTGCAGAATGAGATCGCATCTGTTGACCACAATGGACGAACCCTTAGACTGCTAGGTCTAAATGATCATATGCAGTTCATCGAATGGCGTTTTTATGATGAACAGATCCGCCGTGTACTCGCGGCTGACGGAAGGGAAGGAGATATCATCGTTCTACAGCACAGCCCTGATGTATTCCGTTTGGTAAAACACTTTGATCTGCCGGGCAAGGACCACAGGCTAATGATCGCTGGGCATTCTCACGGCGGACAGGTGTGGTTCCCAATAATCGGTTCGCCGCTTGTGCCTTCATCATACGGACAACGGTATCGCATGGGGCATATACGTGAAGAGGGAAAAGATCTTTTTGTTACGACAGGCATTGGAACAAGCGTATTGCCGTTTCGGTTCCTTGTTCCGCCGGAGATCGCATTACTAAAACTAGTTCGCGAAGAATGACCGTTATGAGCTTCTGAATAAGGATACGAGTCCCACCAGACCGCGTCCTCTACCGCAATACGGAACGGATACGTTTGAATTTCCCGTCATTTTTTGAGGGGCGTATTTCTAAGATTCTGCAGATCAACTCATAAACATCGACCGATTCAAACGGTTCTGAAATAAAATTCCGCTTAAAGCGCGGCCCATGACCGACAAATGTTGCCCGCATCGACACTAAATCATTATCGTAGCCGTGAGCGCCACGGACAGCATCTAAACGACCTTCACGTTCGGCACGCTCAAAACGTTGCCGCGTTGTTATGACCGTCCCCTCAGTCGGTATCACGACAAGCGGCGCAATGCGTTTATTCTTGCCAAATTTGAATCTGCGCGGAAATTCATGTCTTCGGTATATGAATGCATTTTTCGGCAACTTCGCTTTAATGGCTCTATAGATAACGTCTTCTCTTCCCGGTTTGGGAAATATTTGGGTGAATTCTCCTACCCAGAAAATGCGTTCTGCGTCATTTGTGTCGAACATTTCATCCAGTACTATAGCGTCGCGCATCCTGTAAGGAGCCATTCCGTGGTCTGATGTAATGATGATGTTGACCTTATCGGCAATTCCTCGAAGAGAAAGTCCATCCATCAACCTTTTTATCATCTGATCGATCGCAATAACGGCTGCTTTAGTTTCCGGCGAATCAGGACCGAAGCCATGGCCCGCATCATCTACATCCGAAAAATATATAGTAAGTATGGTCGGACGTTCAGCTTGTGGCAGGTCAAGCCAACTGAGCAGAGTATCAACACGTTCTGTATTAGATACATTTCCATCGTACTGTTTCCAGTATTTCGGCTGCATTCCTCCGATAGCGGTTTCTGTACCGGGCCAGAAGAATGATGCGGCGATCTGCCCCTGTTTCTGAACGGTATTCCAAATTGGTTCGCCGCCCCACCAAAGTGGGTCCTGAACAGCATTGCGATCCGAGAGTCCGAACACCGCGTTTCGCTCGACGTCGAACATATTGTTTTCGACCATTCCGTGGTTATCTGGGTATAGGCCGGTTGCGATTGTGTAGTGCGCTGGAAATGTCTTTGTCGGATAAGGAGGCTTCATCCATTTTGCACGAACGCCATTCCTCGCCAATTCGTTCAGCGTAAATGGTTTGTGGATCTCAAAGTAATCGGCTCGGAATCCGTCGATAGAAATGAGCAGGACCGTAGGCTTGAGATCATCGATCTCCCGTTGAGCACTAACTGCCAAGCTAAGGACCAAGAGAATTGAAAAGAGAGCGATATTAATTGTTACCGAATTTTGGCTATATCGTTTGTATTGCTGATTCATAATTAGTTCCTCAATGAAACTCTCATTCCTCGATGGCCTTCGCATGTGTTTCTTCATTTCTCAATGGCTGCATCATACGTTGCAGTTCATAGAGAGCGGTCGTCTGATCGATCCATTTTTCGTGATCTTCTTGACGGATCACTACCGCCTGCCGCTGTTTCGAATTATGGATCTCACGGAAGATATCATTTGGATGTGTAGTTAAAATTGCCGCACAACGACGACGTTCGCCGTTTATTTCACATTCGCGAGCAATACCCGCAAATGCAAACAAAGGCTCGTCAAACCATATTTCAAACTTCTTCTTAGACTTATCAGGTTGTTGCTGCCATTCATAGAGACTGGAAGCTGGTATGAGAACGCGGTCGTTCTGGAATGAGCCCCGAAACATCCCAACTTTTCGGACGTTCTCAGCCTTGGCGTTTATAGCGCTTACTATCTTTCCGTCCCACGTCCTGTCACGGATCGTCCAGTGAACGGTTTCAGCCTTGCGATACTTATTGAAGACGAGAATATCAGTGCCCGGAAAGATCTCTCCTCTGTCAAAAGGACTGTTAAGATCAAAATATTCGTCATCATCCAGCCACGGAAATGCCCGTTGTAGCTCTGTACGGTTAGTGGCCAATTTATAACGCCCACACATAGGAGTTTTGCTCTTTCAGACCGAATATACCGTCTCTGATCACGTAATATGCTAATATCGGAACAATCTGATTATATCTTCCCGCTGCCGATGAGAACAAAGTTTTATCCTAACACTAGAGATTTTCATAAGGTGCAATCGTGATTAGAACAAAAATAGTTGAGTTGTCTACGATAGAGGCAGCAGCGTACCGCCAGAAGCTCCGGGATGGAAAATCAGGGATTGTCATTTTGCGCTATGACACATCCCAACCCGGACTAGCCTCAGTCAATAGACGGACAGGCACCCCCGAACCGTCGGCGAATACCAATCTGGAGATATTTCCGATCGAAGCCTTTCAAGAGGCGATCGAATTGACCTCTGGTATGCCCTATTCTCGACGGGGAGCCGTGAAACTCAGTGGGAATCAGGCAGCAGTTGATACGGAAGAAGAGACGCCAGAAGAACTGGCTACCGTGAGTAGTGCCGAGTACGAAGCGGTCGTAAAAGCCTACACAAACAAAAAGGGTGAACTGTCCTACGAACTCTTGAATAAAGATTTTATTCAGTTCGCGAAGTCGAGCAAGATTGTTGCCGATATGGTTGCCAGTCGAGCCTCAATGGACGAGATCCGAGACTATGTGGTTAGAATCAAGCTGGGGTTGCTGACGGACAACAGAGAACTCACGCCGGCTCAGGCTAGAGGGATAGTCGAAATGCTGGATGAGGTGAGTCCGCGCTATGTTTTTCGAGAACTCAATGACGAAATCATCAGAATGCTGAGTCGATAACAATAAACCTGCCCAATAGGTAGTGTAGTGGGGCATGAGAAATCCCTGCCCCGCTCCGACCGGCTGTCTCTGCTACCGCGTAATTTGGCTTAGCAGAGTAGACGGTAAAACCCAGAAAAATATTAAACACGCAGAACTAGATAAAACTTGAATCAAAGCTTGCAACAACCAAAAAATCGATTCGCTGCATTAACTGAGAAGATTCCTGTGAATTTTCTCGTCTTCCATGCTCACAACAAAATTCTTCGCCGGATCTTCGATTCACCGAATGTCTTTTTTATGTCAGCCGTTCCTTTCTGAGCAGAAGACAAGCAAAACATACTGAGTAGATTTTGCTCTCTAAACTTAGGTCCTATCTAATTTCAGATGCCAAACCAGATGCCGAGCAGAACTATAGTTCCAGAATACAATACAATGATGTAATACAGCTAATCACAATAAATATTTTTAATAAAAATCGCTGATATATTTTATATGTGCTTGGAAACAAATATAAAGTTGTGATATCGTTCTTGTGATTCAAAGCCTTTGGAAAACCTGGGTGGCAACTTGAGCAGCTTGGCAGGTGCTGAAGCTCAACTCATTGGTAAATTGATTGACAAAATCTCCAAGGTTCTGCTTTCCTTATAGGCTGGAAAGTGTCAGTATAGGTTAATGAGATACATATAGATATTGGTTTTACGCTGTATGACCTAATTGCATCGACGATCTTTAATCAAACGAAAATCTAAATAACCTAAATATAAGTAAGTTGTATCAGCCTATCTTTTTGTCATGAGTATCATCAACTTGGCGACTTTGCCCACCATCAAGCAAGAGGAATCAAGTTCAAAAATTGTCCTTGAGACGAGAGAAAGCATTGGACCTATTCAAATCGATTGCCTTAATCAAGTAAACCCAACCTCTAAAAAATATTGGAGTAGATTGGATTACCTATTTTTGAAGCCGTTTGGGTTATACGCAAGCAGCATTCTATCAATCGCGATTGTCCTTTCAGGGTTGCCTGCACGGGCAGAAGAACACTCTCCTATTCTGCATGCTTCTCACCCCCCCACTTCTGAGTTTGATTCCCTACTCAATTCAGAGCCTCCACCGGATTCTTTATCAGAGTTTTCAAGTCAGAACTTCAGGATTGCAACTATTGGTGAGGTTGCTTTTGAGAAGATTACCTTTCAAGCCGAGCCGGATCGCGCTGCCGTAGAAGGTTTTGCTATATCAGAAGCAGAAGGCCCTATTTACCTGGCGCACCCCCCGAAACAGGCTAACTATCAGCCTGTTGAACTCCTCACTGAATCTCCTGCGCCTGTTTCTATTGAACCCAGCTCTCCGCCCAATTCTGTTCAAGTTGATGAGCTTGAACCTCCTGGCTCTGCTGTTGAGTTAACCACTCATGAGACTACGAAGCAGTCCTTTCCTTCCGATCCTCTTGCTCAAGACGAACCGGCTACCCAACCTGTCGAAACTGAATCATTTGACCCTTCACCCAGCAATCGCTGGCAATTTTCAGTCGAACCTTATTTCTATCTTCCTTTTGACGTTAACGCAGATATAACCGTAGATGGCCGCAGTACATCTCTTGATTTAGGATTAGACGATATTTTAGACCTTGATCAAGTCTTTGATGCGGGCCTGCGGTTAGAAGCGCAGCACAACCGCTGGGGGTTCATTCTAGATGGTTTCTATGTTTATGGTGAGGATAGTAGAAGGTTAGGAGGGACATTTGCTGCTGGAAGTCTACTCCAGTTTGCTCGACAGGTTGCCCCTGGAAGAGTGGAACAGTTTGTCCAACAGTTTAACCCTGAAAGACTACAACAGTTTATCCAACGGTTTGATCCCGAACAAATCCAAGAAATTGTAGGGAGTGGACGCCAGATTGGATTGAATACCCCTGTCCGAGTATCTGCTAGTGGCGATGTGTCGGTTCGCCAGATCACCGTGGATGCCGCAGTATCCTATCGGGTAGTGGATACAGCCTTGGATAAGTCACCGGAAGAAATAGTTTATCCTCGTTTCCTATTTGCCCCCATCCTAGGCGTGCGAACCAACTTTTTGCGGCAAACCATTGAAGTAGACACTATCCGGATCGAAAACCTGCCGATTGCAGATGACGTACTGCCGCCCATCAACCGCACCTTTCGCTACTCTAAAACTCTGGTCTCACCTTTAGTTGGAGCAGAATTTGGGTTAGGACTGTCTGAGCGTTGGATGCTTGGATTGCGGAGCGATGTATCTGGATTCAACATCGGTGCCGATGAAAACTGGACCTGGAATCTGCTAGCTAGTGTGCAATACCGCCTCTCTCGTCTCGCATCCCTGCGGCTAGCCTATCACTTCAGCAGTTTTGACTTCGAGGATGGAGAAGGATTCGCACGCGCTAAATTAGGTATACGTCAAAATGATTGCGATTACGGCCCCCGGTGAGTCTCCTCGATCTGACTATCAGTTGGCTGCTGCCCAAACTGGACAAGCCGCTGAATCTGCTCTAACCAATGATGCCGAAGGTGATTTCGACTACGATGGAGACTCGGATGACCTAGAGGCAGAAATGGCAGTCAATGACGAATTGGATACCGCTGATATGGCCGAGACTGGGAACGGCTCTGGGTTTACGGCACCCACACTAGCGAATTCCGCACCCGGCGGCTTTAATCCTGCTGAAGTTGGAATCGACCCCAGCAGACGGCGGCGGCGGCGGCGGTCTTCAACCTCAGGTGGGTGATTCAGCCTGTGTTCTGAGATTTCTGAGACAAGGCAATGATAGGACAATGACAATGGGGAATCTGCCACGATGCAGCAGTTGAGTTTGTCGTTGAATGATTCGTCTGATTTATTCGGGCATCCGTGTTTTGAGAGCGAATTAGTTGCGGGTGTGGATGAAGTAGGACGAGGCGCGCTATTCGGTCCGGTGGTGGCTGCGGCGGTGATTTTGCCCAGAACGGCTTTGGCTCCACTCCAGCAGGCTGGTGTTACAGACAGTAAACAGCTCTCGCCACTTCAACGTCAAACTCTCGCTGCTCAGATTCAAGCCGTTGCCCTCGACTATAAAATTGGACTGGCATCAGTATGGGAAATCGATCGCATTAATATCCTGCAAGCTTCGTTACTAGCAATGCGACGCGCCGTTCGTCGCCTTCAGCCCCAGCCGCAGTTCTGTTTAATCGATGGGAACCAACGGATACCTAACTTAGAGATGGCGCAACAGACTATTGTTCAGGGCGATCGGCAGTCGCTTGTAATTGCGTCAGCTAGCATTATTGCCAAGGTTTGGCGCGACCAACTAGTCGTTCGTTTAGCAGCTCGCTATCCTGGCTATGATTTGGCCACAAACAAAGGGTATGGTACCCCTAAACATCGGCAAGCCCTTCAGCAGTTAGGAGTTTCCCGCCAACATCGCCGCTCCTTCAGCCCCTGCCGTTCGGATAGTTGAGGCTAATCAATACCTAGAGTCAAGTGCCTATAGCTTGAAACAACAAGCAGATTTTCAAAGACACTGATTGTCCTTTTGCTCAGCAACCCGCGAAGGCGGGTTTTGTCTTATGTAGGCGGTTTTCTAATATTAGGTGCTGCTTCTAACCGCCAGCCTTCGTTAGCGACCTAGAGGGCTGAACCATTAGGCGATAGCAAAGCCGATTGATCAATCCCAATTCCTAGCGTTTGAGGCGATGCTTCGCTTTGGGCAGCTACCCAGAGACAGTAATCTGACAAAAGTTGGTGAACCAACCGCTGTTTGATGGTTAACAAAACACTGCGCAACAATCCGTTGCCTGTTGTTTCTACCAAAGGCCGAGGTGTCAACGATAGAGGGGGAGGTAAATCAACTTCTACCTGGAGGTCAGCCCGCCCTTTTAGATAAGTTTTGGCTGCTTGTTGCACAGGAGACAATTGCCCCATTAGGTTCAAATGGAAGCGCCGATTGATATACTCAATCCCGCGAATTTCGCAGCCAATTGAACGCAGATGGATAGTTCCATCCGATTCTGACCAAATTCTTAGATCAACCGTAGGCTGCAAACTCAATGTCATAAAATGGAGCGGTCGCATTTTGAAGCGAAAGCAATCATCGCCCAATAGCTCAACTTGAGTTGGGTCAATCAAAGCATGGACTAGACGCTGCGGCTGACGCAGGTAATGCTGAATCGGAATCGGCTGTTCGGGGACGGCGATCTCAACCGATTGCACAGCGGAGAAGCGAACATTCATATCAGTTAATCAAGGATAATCAAGGAGCTTTGAGTAGCTGCTGTCAAAGTGTTTAAATAAATTTTACAATTTCTCCCAGAAAACAACCTTGACCTTAGAGAGTATAGTTCTCTAGGCGCTCACTTTCTGAGTAAAGTTCACTGATTGTTGCATTCTTTTACACTGCATCATTCCTTTACACTACTTAAAAGCTGTATCTGCGAGCAATTGGTCGCCAGCAGTTGCAGCCTCACTCCCCGCTACTCCCTACTGTTTTGAAATTTATAAGACCGACTCTATGGCTACATCAATCGCCCATCTCGGCCCGTCAGGAACTTATGCTGAAAGTGCAGCTCTGGCCTGTGCCCAGCTTTTTAGCGCTAAAACCGGCGAAGAGTATATTCTTTGCCCCTATCCCAGTATTATCCAAACCATTTACGCAGTTGCAAACCAGCAGACTCGTCTAGGTGTTGTTCCGGTTGAAAATTCGATTGAAGGCGGTGTGGGGGCTACCTTGGATACGCTATGGCAGCTCGATGCGCTCCAAATTCAGCAAGCTTTAGTCTTACCGATTTCTCACGCTTTGCTCTCTTGCGCTGGTAGCCTAGGTACAATTCAAACGGTCTATTCTCATCCACAGGCACTAGCTCAATGTCAGGGGTGGTTGACTAAGTATTTACCGACAGCCCAACTGATTCCAACCAATTCCACCACCGAAGCACTGCAATTTTTGAATCAGAGTTCTACGATTGCCGCTATTGCCCCTCAACGAGCGGCCCAGCTCTATGATCTGCCAGTTCTGGCCTATCCGATCAACGACCATCCAGATAATTGCACCCGCTTTTGGGTGTTAAGTCTGGACAGTTCCTCAATCGGTAGTCATACCTCATTAGCTTTTAGCATTCCAGCCAACGTGCCGGGTGCGCTTGTCAAAACGCTACAGGTATTTGCCAAACGCGATCTCAACCTCAGTCGGATTGAATCCCGTCCAACCAAACGATCGCTGGGCGATTATCTCTTTTTTGTAGACATTGAAGCCAGCTTGCAATCCGATGCAGTGCAATCAGCGTTGCTAGAACTACAGCATGAGACCGAAAGCCTGAAGGTGTTTGGCAGCTATACAATTCAAACCGTTGACCTATTGTCGTTGTTTGCGTCCAGCAGCAAGGCTGAAGCTAGAAAATCATAAGTCACATTTATGTAAAAGCATCCTTCAGCGCAGCACGAGCAGCTAGATGATTGCGAGTTGTAGTCAGAATCTCAGCTTCCCTTTCTCTACTGCTTCTGTTGGTGTTTCCGACGCTGTTAATTCTAGAACTAAGCCTGATTCCAGGATTTCGCTTGGGGCAGCCAGCCGGAGCCTATGGCCTGGGCAACTATCTGGAGATTTTTCAACCCGTCTATTTTCAGGTGGTGCTGCGGTCGCTGTTCTTTGCGGTTGGCTCCACGCTTCTCTGCCTGCTGCTGGGCTTCCCAGTTGCCTATTGGATTGCGATTAAAGCCCCTAGGCGCTGGCGCAACTTACTGCTGGTTAGCTTTATTCTGCCGCTGTGGACCTCTTCGCTACTGCGGGCCTATGCCTGGATCACGATTCTGCGACCGAGCGGCTTGCTCAACTCGCTGCTGGGAGTGTTTGGCTTACCCGGGCAGGATTGGCTGAATCGTAGTCCAGCCGTGTTTATTGGCATGGCCTACAGTTTTTTGCCCTACATGGTACTGATTCTCTATGCCTCGTTGGAGAGGCTGGATCGGCGATTGCTAGAGGCCGCGGCTGATTTGGGAGCTACTCCCCAGCAGTCGTTTTGGAAAATTACCGTACCCCAGACGCTACCTGGGATTGCCGCCGGAGGGTTACTGGTGTTTATTGCCAGCCTGGGCGATTTTGTGGTGCCCGAATTGCTGGGCGGTGCGTCTAGCATGACGGTTTCCCGCTTGATCTACAACCAGTTTTTAGGCGCGACTCGCAATTGGGGCTTTGGTTCTAGTCTCAGCATGATCTTGATTTTGGCTGTTAGTATCGCGATCGCACTATTGCTAAAGTATGGCGATCGCAGCTCGGCTCAATCTTAAACTCACAACCCTAGAATTTTCCCATTACCCAAGGAGCGTGATGTGACTTATCTGCCTTCTCCACCCCGCTCAAAGCGTTCCTTTTCCTGGCAGTTCGGAATCACCCTGCTGATGTACGGCTTTATGTATATCCCGATTTTAGTGCTGGCGTTTTACAGCTTTAATGCTTCGCGCTTTAGCTCTACTTGGGGTGGATTTAGCCTGCGCTGGTACAGCAGCCTGTTGAATGATTCTCGCATTCTCTCAGCCTTGGGCGATAGTTTGAAGGTGGCCGTTTGCGCCGTGGTGATTTCGGCAGTATTAGGCACGATGATGGCCGTTGGGCTTGCCAAGTATCGGTTTCCGGGCAAGGGACTGTACCGGGGTGTCTCCTACCTGCCGCTGATTATTCCCGACATTGCAATTGCGGTGGCGACGCTGGTGTTTTTGGTGTCGATTGGGGCCTCTTTGAGCCTCTGGACGATTATCGCCGCCCATATCGTCTTCTGCCTCGCCTACATTGCCGTTGTGGTCTCGACTCGGCTGACTGGGCTTAATCCCCATCTAGAAGAAGCTGCTCTTGATCTGGGAGCAACGCCATTTCAAGCCTTTCTGAAGGTGCTGTTGCCTGAACTGATGCCTGCGATCTTTTCCGGCTGTCTGCTCGCCTTTGTCCTTAGTATGGATGACCTGCTGATTGCTAGCTTCACTGCTGGTGGGGGAGCCAACACGCTGCCGATGGAAATCTTCAGCCGCGTCCGGACTGGTGTGAAGCCGGATATCAATGCCCTCAGCGTGATTTTGATTCTGTTTTCCGGTTTTTTGGCTTTCCTGTCGGAATACATCCGCTTTAAGAGCGAGCAGCGTCGGCTGAGACAGTAGCCCCATTCAGCAAGTTCATTTAACAAAGTTCATTTAACAAAAAAGGCACGATCAGCGAATGATCATGCCGGTGAATTTGGAGTTTTATGTCAGAAGCTTGGTGCTCAAACGTTAGCCAACCATATTGCCAAAGGTTTGCAACACGCCCGACTTAAACACCTCATAGATGATGTAGGCAAAAGCTGCACCGCCAATACCACCAATCAGGAAGCTGCCGGCAAATTCACTCCAGCCCTCGGAGTGCTCTAGGCTAGCTGGAGGATTGGGATTAGTCACCGTGCCGATCGGCTTCTTGGGATTTGAACCCGCATACAGCGACAAACAGACGGTGAGAATCACCACGAGAATCACCGCTTCAATTAACCCTACAACATCCGAGACGCCAGTATTGCGAAACTGACTGGTGTAGGCAAAGGGGCCAAACAGTAGATAGCCGTGGGCCATGCCAACTTCCAAGCCGCGCCGCTGTGGGGACAAGCCCTTACGGTAAGCCGGCAGATTGTTGATCAGTGCCTTTGTAAAATCAGACGAATTGATCGGGGTAGCGAGATTCCCTACTTGGGGATCGCCAGCAGCACTCACCACTTCCTTGTTAGCTTGTGCCTGTACGCCTGAAGGCAAGTTTTGCATCTTGATTTATCTCCTCTCCAAAAGCGATTTATCTATGATTGGATGAAATGGTTTGAAATGGGCTTAAATGCCGCTAGGATCTTCCCGCTCGATATAGATGAACAAAAACGCCATGACGACTGCGGGAAATACCCAGCCGATGATAGGAACAAAAATGGAAGGCAAAAAAGAAGCTGCCATTAGTTCGACTCTCCTGGTTGAAACAACGAACCTTAGAGCCAAATTTACTGTGAATTGGCACCAAATGCCTGACTGCTAAGAAATTTTAACAACTGTGATCTTTACTCAAGTTGATTAGCAATTAAATCTCCAGCCCGTCGAGGGAAAGCGGCGACAAATCTGGCGGCACGATCGGGCGCGTCAGGGTGACTTTGTCACTTTCTCGCTGGGTGGCGATCTCCACCGCAATCGCTTCGAACTGCACTTTGATGCAGCCGGGCGGCACGATTACCTCAGTCCGAGCCATCTGATTACCAAACCCGTCGGGTAGAAAATCAATAATCCAGCGCGGTGTGCCGATCAGTTCTCGCGTTTGCCGGTCTCGCAGCCAGAGCTTGACATACACCCTAGCCTCCAAACTGGGCAGCTTCACCGTAACAACAAAAGGCCGCCCGGCAATCATGTCTCCGGTAGGCAGCTGTAGACGGGGTGTTGGAATTGGTTCATCCTCAGGCAGCACCGGTCCCAATGGCGTTTCTGGTTCGGGAGTTGCATCCCCTGGGTAGGTTGGTCCTACTCGCTCATCCTCGACCACAATTTCCTGCGCCGTGTTGATTCTGCTGCTCTAGGAACTAGCAGAAATCTGCCTTGGTCGGAGCCGGTTCAAATTGACGACCCGTTTGAAGGCAGCTTTGTCGGTGTATTTGACCGTAACTACTTTTACGATCGTTTTCTCAACACCACCGCTCGTATTGAGGTCCAGAGCCTTTGGAGTCCGCAATCGGTACGGTTTTTGTTAGTCGCCCGTGATCAAGATTGCTTGAGTCGGCCTTTTCATTCTGGCTTCTCTTTTGATTTAGGTTGTTCCGAGTTTAATCGTGCTCGCCCTCTCACTAGTCTGTTCATTAAAATTAACGATCAGGTGTTTCAAGTTTCTGGGCAAAACAGCACCTTCCCAATCAGCGAGGAGTTGGCTGAGGCGTTACAAAATGCACCAGAGGGCAATATCAGTATTCGCCTGATTACAGAAAGTGGTGAAACGATTGACAGTGAAATTGGCCAAGGAACGGTCGAAGCCTGGAAAACTGTATACGCGCCTCAAGCTAGGGCAATGATTGAGTAAGATCACAGCACAGCGACTCAGGGAGATTTTGCTACTGCTTGCGTAAATTTAGCATCATGTAGTAAGCAGTATGCGCTGGGCAAGACTTCTCTGGAGGGTTTCCCATCTATATAATTGAAAAAACTTGCTGGAGGTACGAGCCATGCTTCCGGAGACCACCTTGAATCCTCAGACTGACGAGTCATTGGACTGGGAAGCCCCATCCCCTCCAACTGATTTGATTTTTGATGATGGAGAACCCTTGGAAAGTAATCGACATCGCATTGCCATGAATGTGCTGATCCGCTCAGCACAGCAAGCACTTTTATCCCGACCCGATAGTTTCGTAGGCGGCAATATGTTTGTCTACTACAGCCGCAACCAAGCTATGAACCGCGACTTTAGAGGCCCCGACTTTTTTGCTGTATTAGGGGTAGAAGCGAATCGAGAGCGACAAGGTTGGGTCGTTTGGGAAGAAGCCGGTCGCTATCCCGATGTGATTATCGAACTGCTTTCTCCTAGCACTGCTGCCGTTGACCGGGGAGTCAAAAAGGACCTCTACGAGCAAGTTTTCCGCACGCCCGACTATTTTGTCTTTGATCCCTTCGCTCCTACTTCCTTGGCAGGCTGGCGACTCGATTTAGCTAGAGGCTATCAACCCCTAGCCCCCAACCATCGTGGTTGGCTCTGGTGCGAAACTCTAGGTCTATGGCTGGGCACTTGGGAAGGGGCAATTGATCGGGAACCGGCATCTGGAAGTTGTCTATGGCTGCGGTTTTACACTCCTGAGGGGGAGCTAGTGCTACTCCCAGAGGAAGCTGCTCAGCAGCGGGCTGAACAGGAAAAACAGCGGGCTGAGCAAGAAAAGCAGCGGGCTGAGCAAGAAAAGCAGCGGGCTGAGCAAGAAAAGCAGCGGGCTGAGCGCTTAGCTACAAAGTTACAGGAACTAGGAGTTGACCCATCAACTCTGTAAATTCTTCTTGCAATCCTCAAGTAGAAAAGACGCTTACCCATAACGTCGAGAGCACTGGGTTGTAAGTGATCTTCAACTTTGGGCTGGATTAACATCACCCTGTAGGTGGTCAAAAATTCCTTTAGATTTTTGTATCCTTCTACTAAGGTAAAAGGGTTTAACATAAGGTGAGACCCTGATGGATCAACTTGTCGTGTTAAGTCTTGTTCCTTACGCCGAAGGAGCTAACAGATCAGGAGTAGCAAGGAGATTGAATGATAGATCACTCATTTGGGTTCTACGGCATTGCTTTTTTTGCAATTATTTTATTGCGCTATTTTCTAATAGCAGGAGGAACATACTTATTCTTTTATTCACCATTCAGCCAAGTTTTTATTGATCACCCTTTGCAGTATCAATCTCCAACCTGGCAATCAATTTGGCATGATATTAAACTTTCTGTTCTATCAGCCGGAATATTTGCATTGGCAGCAGCATTTATCATGTCAGGATATAGTTGGGGCATTACTCGATTGTATAGTTATCCTCAACAATATGGATTTTGGTATTTAGGAATCAGTTATATAGCTGTATTAATACTTCAAGATACTTATTTCTATTTTACCCATCGATTATTTCACCATCGCTTACTATTTTCTTGGTTGCATCGAGGTCATCACTGTTCACGTCATCCTACCCCGTGGACTTCGTTTGCGTTTGACTCTTTAGAGGCTGTTACTCAATGCCTGTTTCTGATTGGAATTGTCTTTATTATTCCACTTCACCTGATTACTTTAATTGCCGTACTTGTTACGATGACGGTATGGGCAGTGGTAAATCACCTGGGGATCGATCGGCTACCTCTATCGTTTCCCCATGGTTGGCTAGGCAGATGGTTCATTGGCCCGGCCCATCATTCGATTCACCACCTCAAATACAGAGTGCACTATGGTCTGTATTTTACCTTTTGGGATAAACTGCTGGGCACTCATGACCCTGATTACGAGGAGCAGATGCGCAATAGGGGTTGCCGTTTTCAGTGACTTGCAAATGTTATCAAACGCTGCCAAAGTCTTTGAATTTCTGGCTCACGAACTTGCCTGATAAATTTAAAAGGTTTCCAACGTAATCAGTAGCGGCTAGAGTATCTTTATCTGGGTCAATCTTCAGGGCATCGATTGAATTTGTATCACCCACAAGATTGCTTGCTATAAATCTCGCGCTGCCACGGCTTTGCCAGTAAGAGCCATGAGCATCGCTGACTCCTACGGCCATCGCTGCGTGGGTTTGACCAAAGGTTCTTGCAGTCTTCTCAGCAATATTGGCATCGGCCCAAATGTATCGATCTCGAAAGAGCAGATTTGGGGTGCTTTCTGTGCTCCCCGGACTGTGTTGGTATTTGAACAGCCAAACGAACGCATTTCAGGACCTGCCTTTGTCGAATCCTTCAGCCTGACGGTTGGGCAACTCTTCAGTTGGATAGAAGAATAGTCCACGCGAAGTTGCAGGGGAGGTCGCGGAGCTAGTACAGAATTATTGGCCAGCCCAATGGATAGCTGCAATTCTGGGCCTTGGGCCAAGATTCAAGTCTATGGCAGCTTGATTCATCGTTTTTGCCGCAGCTCGGTCCGCTGCTCGAAAGCGGGAAGATCAAAGGCCTTGCCCACATTACCGGCGGTGGATTCTTGGAGAATATCCCGCGAATTCTGCCGGAAGGCGTTGGTGTGGAGATAAACCGCGGCTCCTGGCACGAACCCCCGATCTTCGGAATGATGCAGCGGCTCGGCAACGTTGCGGACGAAGAGATGTTTCGCACATTCAACATCGGCATCGGAATGGTGGCTGTTTGTTCGACATCTGATGTAGAAAAATTGTCAGCAGAGCTTGCCGAAAGCCGCGTCATTGGCAAGGTCGTATCCGGATCAGGTTCGGTCAGTGTGATATAGAGCTCCTGAGAGTTATGAATATAGGAATCCTGATATCGGGCCGGGGGTCGAATATGGTGGCGATCATTGAAGCGGTGCAGAGTGGCGAGATACCGGCGTCGGAAGTTACCGTGGTGATAAGCGACAAGATAAGTGCTGGTGGGATAGAGAAAGCAAAAGAACGTGGTGTTGAGACATTAGTTATCGAACGCAAAGGCCGGACACGCGAGGAACACGATGCTGAGATCGTCGCAGCACTCAGGGAACGTGATGTTGAGCTTGTCTGTCTCGCGGGTTATATGCGGCTGCTGTCACCGCTTTTTGTAAAGGCGTTTCCTGACCGCATCGTGAATATTCACCCTAGTTTGCTGCCGGCATATCCGGGGCTGCATGTTCACGAGCGCGTAATTGCTGCCGGTGAGACCCGCTCCGGATGCACTGTGCATTTTGTCAACGAAGATCTCGACGCGGGACCTGTGATCCTTCAGCGGGAAGTCCCCGTTCTTCCAAACGACACGCCCGAATCTCTCGCCGCCCGAATACTTGAACAGGAGCATCATATCTATGTTGAGGCGATAAAGAGAATTGTAACAATGCAGGTCATCACACCACGCTAAAAAGATTCATTTAGCAATTTACAGGAAAGATGAGTTACCACTGTTATTTGTATTTACTAGGTCAAGCTAAGGTTTCGGCACATATTCATCCAGTTTGCGTAATCGAAAGGTCGGGTCTGCTTCAAAAGCCTGACGGAGCCAACCGAGATGTCCGGCACCAAATATAACAAGTATCCGTTCATCTGATCTTTCTGCAAGTTTCGTTACGTTGTTAAAAATGCGGAGATTTCGCCTGTACCATTCTGCCAGCAGGTCCGGTCCCGCGAAGTCGAATGGCTCGCCAAAATGCGCCAGTCGATAATAAAGGCCAACATCCCGGGCTACGTTCTGGTCAGAATTAATGAAACGCAGAGTTTCCAGAATAGAATGTGACCTTAGGAATTCCGTCTGTTGCTTGGCCATTGCTCCCCACCCGCCATTCATTATCTCATCAAGATCGACGGACCGGTCCGTTGCTTTAGCGTATTTTTGGAGCCGTGGAAATGGGAAATCACCATCGGCATCGCACGCGCATACAGAGCTGAGTCCGAGCATTTTTGCTAACCGCAATCCTATCTGGTCCACCTCATTTGCCGTTAGGGTATATTCGCCGGCAAGGTATTTTGTATATCGTTGGTCGAGACTCCGCTGAGAGGATTGTTCAACCGCGATCTTGGTGGGCTTAAACTTTTGGAGAACAGCCAGAACCTCTTCCATCTCCTTTTGTCGTTTTTGGGTAAGTACATCATCGACTTTAGTATTAAAGATATCCTGTCCGGGATTCGCCATATGGTAAACCCCGACCACTAAAACCTCAGGAATATCTGTTTCCTTTTTCGCCGGAACGTCTTTTTGTGCTGATATCTTTGCCAGAAAACAGAGCGTTACACAAATAAGTGCGAGAACCTTAAACGATGATAAGATCATTCAGTGATGCCACATAAAAATTGCTTGTAATTCGTAAAATATCTTAGTTTTAACCCAAAAGTTCGGGGCCGTACATAAATTAAACACCGATCATCTGTAAGCTATAACAAGATCTTCTTAGAAATTTTTAAGGGATGATCGTATGCCCTCTAAATCCGAGCTCGCAGCCCCACTAGCTTTTGACAGAAAGCGGGTATTTACCGTAAACTCTAAGTTTTCACTTTCGGGTGAATTTTGATGGAGAGCAATTATGCCGAAGAGAACGTTTCAACCAAACAACCGAAGACGCGCCAAAAAGCACGGCTTCAGGGCAAGGATGGCTACAAAGAACGGCCGCGCCGTTTTGAAGCGCCGCCGGGCCAAAGGCCGCAAGCGCCTGACGGTACAGCATTATTAAGGTTTACTTTACCGAAGGAAGCTCGGCTGCTAAAACGCGCCGAGTTTCTTCGCGTTTATGAACATGGTGCGCGCATCGAAGGCCGTTTTATGACGGTCTTTATTTTGCCCAATAAGCGTTCGATCCACAGGCTAGGCGTAACCGCAACAAGAAAGGCCATCGGCAAGGCCCATGATCGGAACAGGGCAAAGCGGCTGCTGCGGGAGGCGTTCAGATTGAGCCGGCAAGAGCTGGACAAGGTAAGCCATACGTATGACTGGGTGCTGAATGCACGACGCAGCTTGGTATTTGCAAAGCTAGAGAAACCGCTTGCTGAATTTCGGGACATAGTGCGCAGAGTGGGAATCAACAACGGCCTTTAACGTTTTTTGGCCATATAGTTTATCTAACGATACAGTTAATAAAAGGTTTTTGGGACGACCGCAAAAGATTCAACAGTTTGCTTGATACGATGAAGTTCCTCGTTCTGGATATTCTTAGCGTTTACAAGATGGTGGTCTCGCCGTTTCTGCCTCCGGCGTGCCGTTTTGAACCGACATGCTCTGAGTATATGCGGGAGGCCGTTGAACGATTCGGCGCGTTGAAGGGAACCTGGAAGGGCGTGAAGCGTATATTACGCTGTCAGCCATTTTGTAAAGGCGGACACGATCCGGTCAGGTGAGCTGCGATCTTTGATCGCGGGTCTCCGGTCGCGAATATCTATCATAGATGGAACAACAAGATAGACAGGGCCAATCGAGATTTTTGATGGCGGCGGTGCTTTCGATGATCGTCCTTTTCGGATGGTCGTATTTTTTCGCTCCGAACGTAGTATCAAATGAGCTACCCAGCAATTTACTTGCCGTTGCACTTGCCACAATGGTTTGACTTTGCTTTAAGCCCGTTAGCGAGTCTTGACCTTGTCGCGCTGCTTTCCCAGATTGTTGGTTGAGCTTTAACGGCGTGATCACCTGCTCGGTTGATATTCGGTTCTGTACGAGCAGGGCTTCAGTGTTACCAAAGTAATCGATGCGGTCTACTAAATTGGTTTGCCGATTGAGGTGGTTTTCCTTCTCTAGCTTTGCTTGCGAGAGCAGGGTCTGCTGACGAACGGTAGGAAAATAGGGGGAAGGAGTTGGATCGATTTCTGGCTGAGCTAATGGCTGTGATTGAACGCAAAAGGAAACGTTGCGATTACTAGAATTGTCAAACATGGAAATACCTAATGAAATCAATGATGGATCTCAGTTTTTTGAGGTGATACGAGTGGTAATACGAGTAGGCAGTCCTATAAGAACTGCTCTATTCAGAAAGAATTGAAGGGAAAACCCGCTCACCTAAAATTGGACTTCAAACAACCTGAGTTGACTGTTGGCACGGGTGGAATTCTCTAACGTAAACTGAAGCGAAATTGGATCAAAAACCAATCCCTCAGAATTACCAGAAGCTGAACAGTAGGGTTTATCTTGCCAAGCTACCGCAATCACACAGTCAAAATCGCTAATCTGCTCGACTTGAAGCGACATTGGTTCTCCTAAGCCAGAGGCATCCGTACTGATGTCTGCCTCTAACAGCGGTGTATCCAAACTCGTATTTAAAACCGTTTCTGGAGCCGCATCAGTGATAATTACTGACGGTGCTGGAACTGGCTTAGCAGCGGCTGGTTTAGCAACAAGACTGCCCAAGGTCGCGAAGGTCAATGTAGTGAGGGTAGTAGCTGCTGCTATTTCTAAACACAACAGCTCAAACTCGGCAAAACGAAACCGTGGAAAACCGGATTGCTGAATCGGTTGTTGGGACATGATTGAATCCTCTGAAGCTTGTGATTACCACAATAGAGAGACACAATCGTGAATACAGCAGGCTTCTCTGTAATCTTAGTTGCCAAATTAAAGCAACTGAACAACCGCAACCGGCAGGTTTAATTGCCGGAAACTGAAATATGATGAAACAGATACAGCGTTTTTCACTCATGTGAGGTGGAGGGGGTGGAGGCTTCGCCTTCACACAGGGGCAGTGCCCCTCTAAGCGTTTTGGCTGCTGCTATATTTTTGAAATACTGAAGAGTTCACGCTCAATGCTGTATTGAGATCGGTTTCGATATGTTAAACCTTCGAGACTATCTAGGAACAATCAAGCAGTTTGTATACTGCGATACAGAGTCACTTTCAGCCTTCACTGTATAGGGTGTACAGTTCATAAAAATTCTGCTGCTTCTGCTCGAAAATTATGGTTCAACATCAGCCGTCTGATCCTCCCATCGCCACCAGCACCATTCCTATTCTTGAATTTGATCAGGTTGGACTTGAGTATATGGTTGATGGTAAACCGAGGCGCATCATCGAAGCAATTTCTCTTGCTATTGAACCGGGGGAATTCGTTTCGTTTGTTGGCCCTAGCGGTTGTGGTAAAACGTCAATTTTGCGGATGATTTCGGGATTAGCACCCGCCCCGATTGGTGAAATTCGCTATCACGGCAGCAAAATTACAAAGCCCTTAAAAAGCGTTGGTATCGCCTTTCAAAGCCCGATTCTTTTAGCTTGGCGCAATATTCTTGACAATGTAATCTTACCGTTAGAGGTAGTCCAACCCTACAAACGCAATTTTAAGCAAAACAAAGCTCAATATATTAAAAGTGCAGAAGATTTGCTTAAAACTGTGGGACTGCAAGATTTCCAAAAGCAATTTCCCTGGCAGCTCTCTGGGGGTATGCGGCAACGGGCTTCGCTTTGTCGCGCTCTGATTCACCAACCCGAAATTTTGCTGCTGGACGAACCCTTTGGGGCACTCGATCCCTTCACTCGCGAAGAGATGTGGGGGATGCTCCAGGAACTGTGGATGCGGCTCAAGTGCACCTGCGTGTTAATTACCCACGATTTGCGAGAAGCCGTTTTCCTGTCCGATACGGTCTATGTGATGGCACCCCGCCCCAGCAGTATTATTTACAAGCTCAAGGTCAATTTGCCGCGTCCCACTACAACTGAAATGATGTTATCGGATCAGTTCAACCATTTGGTGACTGATCTACGACGCCATATTCACCGCAATTAATCTAACGGTTATGCTTTTGTCAAATTAATCTCGCCGAATTTTTCCCGATTTTACAACTCATTACAACTCAATTTATTCTTACGTTATTCCTCTTCAGCTAAAACCATGTCTCGACTTGAGAAACTGCTTCGTTCCAAATCCGCCGGGATTATCCTGCCCCTAATTGCTACGGTGCTTTTGTTTGTGCTGTGGGAGCTAGCAACCCATTTATTCAAAATTCCACCCTACAATCTACCTGCCCCTTCTGCCATTTATGCCGCTGCGATCAAGCAAAGTCAGGCACTAATTGAAAATGCATGGCAAACTCTGATTACTACCTTGGGCGGTTTTTTCTTAGGAATTATTGCAGGCGTCATCCTGGGGTTTATGATTGGCTATTCTCGCATCGCCTACTTGATTCTTTACCCGCTATTGGTAGGCTTCAACACAATTCCTAAAGTAGCACTCGTACCATTGTTTGCCCTCTGGTTTGGTATTGGTACTATTCCGGCTATCCTTACGGCATTTCTGCTCGCCTTTTTTCCAATTGCAGTTAATGTGGCTCTCGGTCTAGATACGGTTGAGCCAGAGGTGAAGGATATTTTGCGCTCGTTGGGAGCGAGCCAAGTTGAATTCTTTCAGAAAATCGGCTTCCCCCACACAATGCCCTATCTATTTGCCTCGTTGAAGGTAGCCGTTTCGTTCGCTTTCATTGGTTCAGTGATCTCAGAAACCGTTGCTTCTGACAGCGGGATTGGCTATCTGGTTGTTAGCGCCAGCTCTAATTTTGATGTGCCGCTTGCCTTTGCTGGTCTTCTGGTGCTTTCAGCTATGGGAGTGGGTCGGCAGCCTGCTTGAGGTCGGCACCGGATTCCATAACGAACTGACCGGGCGCGAGAACATCTATCTTAGCGGAGCAATTCTTGGGATGAGTCGGGCAGAGATAAACGGGAGATTTGATGAGATCGTAGCATTTTCAGAAATAGAAGAGTTCTTGGACACGCCCGTGAAACATTATTCCAGCGGTATGTATATGCGGCTTGCATTTTCAGTTGCAGCACACCTTGAACCGGAGATCTTGATGGTGGATGAAGTGCTCGCTGTTGGTGATATTGGTTTTCAGAGAAAATGTCTCGGGAAAATGTCAGAGGCGGGGCGTTCAGGCCGCACAGTGTTATTTGTTTCGCACGATATGCAGGCGATCTCTCGTATCTGCCATAGCGCTATATGGCTGAAAGACGGCCGTATAGAAAGAACGGGGAAAGCAGAAGACGTCGTAAGCGAATATCTTCATACTCAATCTAAAACCGGAGCTGAAAGGATCTGGAACGTTAACGAGATGCCGGGGAATGAGGCGGTGCGTCTTATGTCGGTGCGTATATGCGATGAAGCGGCGCAGTCTGTTTACTCCGTGGACATACGCCGGCCACTCGTTGTGGAGATAAAATATAAGGTGAATGTACCCGGAAAGGTAATGACGCCAAACTTCCAGCTTTACAATGAGGCAGGCGTTTGTGTCTTTGTTTCCTTCGATCAGGACCCGACGTGGAAAGAAGATCCGCGCGAACCTGGAGTTTATACCAGCAGGGCCACTATTCCGGGTAATTTTCTAGCCGAAGGCCATTTCTTCATTACTGTTGTGATCGCGACTTACGACCCGCCGAACGTGCATGTGAATGAAACTGAGGTTGTCGGGTTCCACGTCGTCGATCCGATCGAAGGAGACTCCGCCCGCGGGAATTTCGGCGGCAAGCTGCACGGGCTTGTTCGGCCCGTCCTGAAGTGGGAGACGGATCTGCAAAAAAATGGTTAAGGATCTGCTAAAAAGTGTTCTTCCCACGCGCATTGCCGATGCGCTTCGGGTTCTGCTGCACGGACACGAAAACCAGACTGATGAATTCACGTACGATCATGACGGACTGCGAACGATCCACAACTGCGATTTCATTTCCGATCCGCGATTCATACAAGCATATCGGGCCGGAAGATCGCTTGATTCATGGTTCGGTGGCGATGTTGAATGGCGCGTACACGTGCTTTTTTGGGCAGCAGTTCGGGGCATCGAATTGGAGGGCGATTTCGTCGAATGCGGCGTTCACCGAGGCGGCTTTTCAAAAGCGATAATTGAATACATCGGATTTGGAAAAAGGCAAGACAAAACGTTCTACCTGGTCGATAGCTTCGAAGGTATTGCCGAAGAACATCTTGTCGAAGCTGAGAAAGAAAAGAACCTGCTGGCATTCCCTTATCAGCACAATTACGAAGCTGTCCTGAATGCATTTGCCGAATATCAGAATGTTAAAGTTATAAAAGGCTGGGTACCGGAGATACTCAGCGAGGTCGATACGCGTGTCGCATTTCTATCGATAGATCTGAACAATGCACTACCCGAGATCGCCGCAGCCGAATACTTTTGGGAAAGATTGGTCAGCGGGGCAGCAATCGTCCTTGACGATTATGGATGGAAACAGCATTTTGTACAGAAACAGGCTTTTGATGAATTCGCTGCACGTAAAGGCGTTCCGATCCTCTCGCTCCCGACTGGGCAGGGTTTGATCATCAAACCCTGATGCATCGTTTTTACTTCGACCGTAGTGAAATGAAGCTTCGTTGATAAAGAGTTTCAAATGACGCGAAACGAAAAGTTCTTCCAATACATAAACCCCTCCGGCCGGGGGCTTGAGGTCGGGCCGGGGCCGTTCCCGATAGCTCCGAAGAAGGAAGGTTTCAATGTAGAGGTCATCGACTATGCGCCGAAAGATGAACTGCTCAGTAAATTTCAGGCCCATGGTGTTGAAACAACCGGTATAGAAGAAGTAGATCATTTATGGAACGGAGAGACCTATGCAGAATTGACCGGCGTTAAAGACCATTACGACTGGATAATTGCCTCGCATGTCATCGAACACGTACCGGACATCGTCGGCTTTCTAAATTCCTGTTCGGAGGTTTTGAATGGTCGCGGCGTCCTTTCGCTTGCTGTTCCGGACAAACGCTATTGTTTTGATCGTTTTCGTCCTGTGTCATCGCTTGCGCAGGTAATCGATAGCCATCTAGCGGGAAAAACAAAACATTCTATCGGCTCGATCACTGACTTTGAGCTCAATCAGGTCCTTAAAAACGGTCTGATCTCCTGGGACCGGTTTTCTACGGGAACCGATGGTTACGACTTCGCAAATCAACCGGAAAAGGTCGCTTCAGATCTGAGAGCCGACAACCCGACGTCAGAATATACTGATTGCCACGCCTGGTGCTTCACACCGAATTCATTCCGGTTGATGATAAACGATCTTTATGAACTCGGACTTATTGATCTGACCGAGATCGGTTTCTTCCCAACAGCCGGTAATGAGTTTTTTATTGCGCTCGGCAAGAATAGAGGAGATGCCGAATCGCGTCAGTCGCGGCTTGAACTCGCTCAAGCCGCCGAACGTGATCAGATCGAACACATTGCCGCCACAGAACTAATAGGAACCGGCCTGAAGAATTTGGTAGCGGATTTCGATTTTCGCATACGGCAAGCTGGCGGCAGAAGCCAATTACTCAGAAAACTTCTTGGAAGATCGAAGAAATAGGTGGTACTTTTTCTTTAGCTATTGTCGCGGGCTTAGATAAAAGCATGCCTGATCGCCCTTGCACTCTGCATTCAATTTCTCAGCACGTCGCTCCCATTCATCAAGTTCGGCTGTGCTGAAGATCGCTTTAGCGGTCTCAAAACCTGCCCTATTTTCATCTTTCTTTCCCGCTAGCGGCACATCATTCCTGTATAAAGTGCTTCCCCAAAATTGGAATCCCGTCGAATCATAAATGACCCCCTCGATCTTGTATCCACAATTTTCAGCCAGCTTCCTGAAACCGCGTTCTGTGTAAAGTATCAAATGCTGCTGTTTATGCAGCTCGGTTTTCAAGATGCATTGTTCAGTAGCGCAGTGAGAGTGCATCAAAAGCTAATTGGCGATCTTTTTTTAGTGAGTACTCAGTATAAAGCGCTGGTGGCTCCCCAAAGTTTTCCTAAAAGTCGGTTGTATCAAACCTTAGCATTTGATGGCGTTGAAGCGGTCAGCCCGGTTTACTTTCAGTTTGGCAAATTGAAAAACATCGAGACGGGGCAGAAATTCTCGATCTTCATGTTTGGGCTGGAGCCAGGAAGTCCTATCTTTGACCTTCCAGAGATCAACCGCAACCTAGATGTGTTGAAACAAGCCAGCACAGCATTATACGATCGACAATCTCGACCTGAATTTGGCCCAATTGCTGAACGGTTTGATGAGACAGGAGCGGTTAGCCTGGAAATTACACCATTCAATTCAATTAATACCGCCTACCGCTTGAATGTTAAAGGTGTATTTAGCCTTGGACCTTCCTTTGGGGTAGATGGTAATTTAATTACCAACCTAACCACTTTAATCAATATCTTCACAGATCGCAGTACTGAATCAATTGATATTGGTTTAGTCAAATTAAAACCTGGAGCTAACGTACAGCAGGTAAAGGCAAATTTAATTGCTCATCTACCGGATGATATTCAAGTTTTAACTCGCCAAGAATTTATTGGTATGGAACGAGCCTATTGGAATGAGCGCACACCAATTGGCTTTACGTTCAGATTAATGGTAACGATGGGCTTTATAGTTGGGATCGGAATTGCTTATCAAATTCTATATAGCAACATCTCCAGCTACATCACCGAGTATGCCACCCTTAAAGCAATCGGGTTTACTAACGGCTATTTGCTCATAACAGTGTTTCAGCAAGCAGTTATTTTGGCAGTGTTTAGCTATCTTCCAGGGATTGTGTTTTCTTCAAGGTTATTCAGTCTGGCGAGAGAAGCAACCCGTCTACCGATCAATATGAATGTGGATCAGAGCTTGCTGGTGCTGGTTTCAATTTTTCTAATGTGTTCAATCTCTGGGGTATTTGCCGTTCAGAAATTGCGCTCAGCCGACCCAGCCGATATTTTCTAAATCAATCCCATGCAAGTTGATAAAGTCACCTTACAAGAGCCAATCCTGAGAATCGAAAATCTGAACTTATATTTAGGGCGACGATCCCTGCGGCGACAAATTCTGTTTGATATCAATTTAGAGCTACAGCCCAGCGAAATTGTGATCATGACTGGACCGTCAGGGGCCGGGAAAACTAGTTTGCTGACGTTAATTGGCGGTTTGAGAACGGTGCGAGAAGGTAGCTTGCAGCTATTGGGTCAGGAGTTGGCTGGTGCTTCATCCCAAAAGCTGGTCAAGATTCGTCGCCAGATTGGTTACATCTTTCAAGGCCACAATTTGCTGCCGTTTCTCACCGCTCGTCAAAATGTACAAATGCCGTTTGAGCTGTACCGGGTCCCGTCTAGGCTGGCCCGTAAAGAGGCCGAAGCGATGCTGCAAGCCGTTAAGCTGGGCGATCGGATGAATTACTATCCGCAGCAGTTATCGATTGGGCAAAAGCAACGGGTCGCAATTGCCCGTGCGCTTGTTACTCACCCTCGTCTGATCTTAGCTGACGAACCCACCGCCTCTCTCGACAGTAAAACGGGGCGAGATGTGATCGAACTGATGCAGCGTCTAGCCAAAGATCAGGGTTCGGCAGTCCTGATGGTAACTCACGACAATCGTATCCTCGATATAGCTGACCGCATCATCTCGATGGAAGATGGCCGCTTATTATCTCAGTAAACTCCGTAGACTGAAATATTGGCTCAACGGTTGCCAGAACGCAGAATCGTCACAATTAACCACAGCCCTAACAGACTTGCTACGGCAAACAAAACATTGCTGACGATTTGTAATTGCGGTGTTTGTTGGCTAGCCGAAATAATTGCCGCACCGATAATTAGTGCACCCACTACTGTGCTAAACGAACGGCGATTGGCGCCATCGTCTAAGGTTTTACGCAGAGCATGGAGATCCTGTAGCGCTAAATTGAGCGTCAAGGTTTCAGAGGTGAGGCGATTTAGCAAGAAACCGACCTGACGCGGCGAGTCAAGCGAAAGCTGCTTAAATTCCAGCGCAGTCCGCAGGGCGGTTTGGGCCAAGTTATTACCGACTAGCTGCTGACGGAATAGATCGATCATCAAGGGACGCACTTCATCGATGATATTAATCGTCGGATCAAATTCCCGTCCGGCTCCCTCTAGGTTGGCGAGGGATTTGGTCAGTAAGCCGATGTTGCTAGGCCAGCGCAAGTTATTGCGGCGAGCGGCTTCGATGATCTGGCTAAATGCTTCACTGACATTTACGCTCGACAAATTTAGGTTATGATATCGCCGCAGCAATCGATCATAGTCAGCCTGCAATTGGGCCACATTGATCGGCTGGCTGATATCCATCGGCTCAGCTAACTGCAATGTCAATTGGGCACAGCGGTCTGGATCAAAATCGACAATAGCCAACACTAATTCCACCATGATCGACTGCATGCGGGGATTGAGAGTCCCCATCATGCCGCAGTCCAGAATGCCGAGCCGCCCGTCTGTTAGGTAAAACAAATTGCCGGGATGGGGATCTGCATGGAAAAAGCCATCCACTAGATATTGCTGTAAAAATACTCGAAAGGCGAGCGAGGTAAAGGTATGTCTGGCGGCCTGATCAGCTTCGGTTTGTCCAGTTGCCAACTGTGATTTGAGAATCGGCACCCCTTCAATCCACTCCAGCACCAAAATTTTGCGGTTTGACAAGTGGCGGTACACCTTGGGAACCACGATCTGCTCTGGATCAAACCAGCGACTGGTGCTGAGGTTCTGTCGGAGCCGCTCGGTGTAGTTGGCTTCTTGAGTAAAGTCCAGCTCATTGCGTAGTGAAGCACTAAATTCATCGGCTAAATCCACCACATTGTAGCGCTTGCCAAAGTCGGTGGCCGACAGCAAGCCAGCAATTTGCCGGAACAGAGCCATATCTTGGGCCACAACTGCCGCAATACCGGGTCGATGTTATTGCTAATCGGTCCGGCTCATATGTATTGAACGGCGACAAACTAACGAACGCACAGTCATTTCGAGCTCTGCGACCGAGCGGGGCTTTCTTTTCAAATCTAAAGGATATGGTCAGATTCGGGATTGCTCTGGAGAGTGACGGTCCCATAAAAAAGGCAACACTCGATAAGATGATGGCTGCATTCAAGTTAAATGACGGCACATCGGCACCGTATGGGCTTGGGTTTCAGGTCTCTAGGTTTAGAGGAAAAGATCGGAAAGGACACGGCGGCAGCCTTTCAGGATTTAGATCTGACTTCGCAATGTTTCCTGACGACGGACTAACTATAATTGTGCTCGCAAATCTTGAATCGGCCAATCCCGCGTTGATCGCGAATCTTATTGCTGATGTTTACATCGATTTTCCTCAGCCTGCAACACCGGTTCAATAAATGTCCGTTTAATGTAGGACTTAATGGCTGTGTTATACACGCTAAAACTTATTGACACCGGACATTGAAAAGTTATCTAATTTGACCTAGCAGCACACCTCACACTTCTGCTGCATCCGTTATGAATTCCGTTAAATGCAGAGCTTGCGGCCTGATCAATTTCGCCTCAGAAGACAACTGTAAGCGATGTGGTGGTGAACTCGCGATCTCCCTACATACGTCAACGGGCTCTACAAGTGGAACCAAAGGCATTACATTCGGTAAATTGGCATTCATCGCGGCGCTGGCAGTCGCTGGATACTTCTTTTACTCGACCTATTTTATGTCCTCATCCGATCCAGCTGAGCAGATGTCGAACTCGACGAGACTTTCCGATCTAAAGACCTCATCAGAGACCCGAGCAGAGCTTGATCGACAAAGATCACAGCGAGTAGCGAACGCCGTCGGAGCGGCTCCGGGTTTAAACGCACACGAAAATCGAACTCGCGAGACTGATCGCCTAATGAATCAGATCTCCAATTCTGCCGTTCAAAGATAGAATTCATAAAACAAAGCCTATTGATTGCAGCCTTGATTTAACATCGACTGCTAAAATTTTCAGTAGTTGTTGTAGGAATCAAATGAACAGATGATCAGGAATTGACGAATTTATAGCCGACGCCGCGGACAGTTCGGACAATACGCGGATTCGCGGGGTCGTCCTCAAGATATTTGCGGAGCCGGACGATGAAGTTATCGATCGCACGCGTGTCCGTATCTTCCTGAAGGCCCCAGACATCCTCTAAAATGGTCTTTCGCGAAACAGCTTCTCCTTCATGCTCGATAAGATATCGGAGCAGCTTTATTTCCATTAGGGTCATCTGGTGGACCCCATCTTTGGAAACAAGTTCTAGATTCTTAAGGTCGAGCGTCCTGCCATTTATCTTGTAGATCTCGGCGGTGCGGCCGGCCCCAAAACGCCGTTCAGCCCATTCGCTGCGGCGTATCAGTCCATTAACGCGGGCAAGAAATATATTTAGATCAAATGGTTTCGCCAGATAGTCATCGGCACCGGCGGCAAATCCTTCCAGCACATCTTCAGGACGCCCGCGTGCCGTAAGCATAAGCACCGGTGTGTGATCTGCCCGCTCGCGAAGTGTTTTCGCCACCTCAAACCCATCGATGTCGGGTAGCATCACATCAAGCACAATCACATCCAAGCCACCATCCTTCGCTATAGAAAGACCGCTTTCGCCATCGGCGGCAAGTTCTACCTCGAAACCCTCCGCTTCCAGATTGAAACGAAGCCCTTCGGCGATGTTCGCCTCATCCTCAATTAGCAGTATCTTCATATTCAGTCAGAGGCAAATGTATAGAGAATGTACTTCCGTGGCCGGTACCGCGGCTGTCCGCTTTTATTCGCCCGCCGTGGCGTTCAATTATGGACCGCACGATGAAAAGCCCCAGACCGGTTCCTTTTGCCCGAAGCTCGCCGCCCGCAACACGATGAAAGCGCTTGAATATACGCTTCAATTCTGACGAAGGTATGCCGATGCCGTTGTCCCGAATGACGATGGCTACGCGGCGGCCCATCGCTGTCGTGCTGATCCGAACTGATATTCTGCGATCATCACCCGAATACTTCACGGCATTATCAAGCAGATTTGTGAACGCGGTGCGAAGCTCTTCGGCATCACCGGAAACGTAAAGGCTTCTCTCAGGTAAGGACAGCTTTATAGTATTCTCATCCAGCTTATGGCTGGCAATGGTAGAAGCTGCGGCCTCCGCTATCAGCCCACCGATATCAACATCCGTTATGTGAAATTCGCGTCGCTTTTCCGTCAGCCGGCCAGCCTCGAGTATCTGTTCGACCGTCTTTAACAGTCGGTCGCTGTCTGCTAGCATTGCGTCATAAAATTCGGCCCGCTTCTCCTCGGGGACGTCCCGCGAACGCAGAGTTTCCAGGTATAGCTTTATCGAGGCGATCGGGGTCTTCAGCTCGTGGGTAACTGCATTTAAAAACGCATCATGCTTTTCGCTGCGGCGTATCTCGCGGACGAGAAAGATCGTATTAAGTATCAGGCCGGTAATTATCGCCGCAAAAAAGATGATGCCGATCACCAGGATAACGACCTCACGGAGATTCAAAAGTATCCAGCCGACATTCAGCGCAATGGCAAGCCCGGAAAGGCTTATCCCGAGCACCAGGAAGAATATGGCCGTCTTTCGTCGCCTCATCGCTTATGCTCTGAGTTTAAAACCAAACGGGCAAAAGTAAATCCCGGAGATACCTTTGCCCGCTGATATGTTCTGTCACCCGTCCGTCAGGCTGCATCCCCAACCGGATCCAGCTCCACTGCCTCAGGCTCGCGATATTCCTTTTTCTTGGTTGTCGCCTCACTAAAAGCGTAAAGATCTTTTGCAAGCCCGATCTTCCCAAGCAGATAGATCTGTATCCAATTAAGATCGAACTCATACCATTTGAGCCCGTGGCGTGCTGAGCGAGGATATGCGTGATGGTTATTGTGCCATCCTTCGCCAAACGTAAGCGCCGCGATCAGCGGATTGTTTCGCGAATCGTCGCGCGTCTCGAATCGTCGCGTGCCCCAAAGATGGGTCAACAATTAGGACTCGAAGACAACGTTGCTTGATTCTTACATTCTGTGCGTGATACGTTTAGGCACAGTTGGTTTGTTCAGTTACTTTTAATAATTAGGTCAAAGTGAGGTTTTGAAATGAGTTTAGAAGCACTCGGTATGGTTGAGACCAAAGGTTTCGTCGGCGCGGTCGAAGCCGCCGATGCGATGGTCAAGGCGGCCAATGTTCAACTTGTTGGTAAGGAATACATTGGTGCAGGTTATGTAACTATTTTTGTTCGTGGTGATGTTGGAGCGGTCAAAGCTGCCACTGATGCCGGTGCAGCTGCGGCTAGGAGAGTAGGGGAATTGATAAGTGTCCATGTGATACCTCGCCCTCACAATGAGGTCGAGCGTGTGATTCCTAAAGGTGGTCGGGTAGGTCTGAGCCCTGATGAAAAGGCCTTGAGGAGTGGTACCGATCGTCAGCTTGCTTCAGGTGAAGCTGGTTCCGCGATCTCCGCGAACGATCGGACCAAGAGCCGGTCCAAGTAGAGTTTTTTCACCGTAAAATTCCGCTGATCAACGTTAGATTTCCTAAGATAGACAATGGAGGATACGGAACTAGCAGCGCAACAGGAAGCTCGTGACGCGGTCGAGGCCTCTAACCGTGCTTACCTTACACTCGCGACGTTCGCACAAGATAAGATCGACTCGATATGCAGCGCAATGTCCACGGCTGCGCTTGCTAATGCCGTACGGCTCGGACGACTCGCCAATGAAGAAACGGGTTTTGGAAAAGCCGAAGATAAAGCTGAAAAGAATCGATTTGCCGCAGAAGATGTTTGGTCGTATTTTCGCGGACTTAGAACGGTCGGGGTAATCAAGGAAACGCCGGGTATCATCGAGATAGCGAGTCCGAGGGGCGTTGTTGCAGCGATAGTTCCGTCCACCAACCCTACTTCAACTGCGATCTTTAAGATCCTCATCGCGATCAAATCGCGTAACAGTATAGTTCTTTCACCTCACCCTTCGGCCACGCGATGTATCGCTGAAACTACTCGAATAATGAAGGATGCGGGGGTCGCAGCCGGACTACCTGTTGATGCGATCTATTGCCTTCAGAACCCCACGATTCAGGGAACTGAAGAGCTTATGCGTCATAAAAAGACAGCTGTCATCCTTGCGACAGGCGGGATCGGACTCGTTCGCGCCGCATATTCTTCTGGTAAGCCCGCATTTGGTGTTGGACCTGGTAACGTTCCAGTTTACGTTGAGAAAAGTGCTGACATTGATAAGGCTGCTGCAGATATCCTTACCGGAACTTGTTTTGATAACGGTACCATTTGTGCTTCTGAGCAGTCGGTTGTTGTCGAGTCGTCGATCGAGGACGAACTTCGTGAAGCCTTCAGGAGCAGAGGCGGCCACTTTCTTTCTTCAGATGAAGCAAAGGCTGTCGCGAGGGTGCTTGTTACAGAAAATCGAACATTGAACCCCGGAATTGTTGGAAAGTCTGCTGAATATATTGCAAACCTGGCAGGGATCAAGGTTCCGTCAGGGACTCGATGCTTGATCGCTGATTGTTATGGGGTCGGCCGTGATCACCCTTGGTCGATAGAAAAGCTTTCGCCTACTCTGGCCTTTTTTGTGGTTGACTCAATGGAGTCCGCAGCCGCCCGATGTAATGAGATACTTCACTTTGGTGGTATGGGTCATACCGCTGGGATGCACACGCGTGATCGTGCCGCTGCGATCAGATATGGTGAAATGATGCCTGCATCACGGGTCATAATCAATTCGCCGACAACTCACGGTGCGATCGGATTTTCAACCGATTTGCCCCCGTCGATGACGCTTGGATGCGGTTCATGGGGAGGAAATGTTACGTCCGACAATATATCACCGATACATTTATTGGACGTGAAACGTGTTGCATTTGAGACAAAACCGATAATTAAAACAACCCCTGCTGCAATTGCTCCGGAACAACAGGTTGTCCCAACTTTTGAAAGGCCGCGAGCTCTACCTGCGGCAAAGCGAGTCGCAATAGCCGCTATTGTTGATGAATTTCTGAAACGAAAGGCCGAGGAGCAACCTGATAAGGGTGCCCGAAGCCTTACCGAGAAAGAGTCCATGCCCGCGACCGAGTCTCCGGTAAAGACGGTTATTCACGAGCTACGACCGCAATCGCTAACAGAGAATGGTGAGCTGCGCGTGCCAGTTGCATTTGTCAGTGAATCAGACGTGCGAGACGCTCTCGATGAAGGAAAAAAGATCTACATAAACTCAAAGACCATTATTACTCCATCTGCAAAGGATCTAGGAGAAGAGAAGGAGGTGTTTTCTCGAGTCTAAAGCATGAAGAAACAATTTCCTTTATTTTTGCTCCTATTTTTTGCATTTACTTGCCATGCTGTCATAGCGCAATCAAATGATTCGATCAATAAGATATCTGATGAGCGGAGTTTCTCGGGTGGATTGGTTGTGGACACATCGGGAACAATGCGATTAAAGATGGATTTGGTGATCTCGATGTTAAGATCGTTCGTCGAGCTAAATGGAACCGATGACCAGGTTTTCCTTGTAACCTTTACCGATTCGGATAATATTAATATTCGCCAGGAGATGACCACGAACAAGGAGGAGCTGGAGGATGAGATCGAGAACATTTTTATTCAACCTGGCCGAACAGCGATAATTGATGCACTATGGGCCGCCGCCGATTACCTTGTCGACAGTAGTAAGAATGTACAAGGGAGGTACCTCATTCTGATCTCTGATGGAGACGAACGTGCCAGTCGAGTAAAGCTCCCGGATCTGGTTGCTAAGCTAAAGAATGAGAACATCGCGGTCTATATAATGGGAATCGCCGAACAAAAAGTTGAGACGAAGCTGCTCGATAAGATCGCGAAGGAATCTGGCGGCCGGCTTTTTGTCCCGCAAACGCGACCTGAAGTCTTAGAGACTGCTCAGCGGATCAGGCAGGAGATCAGGAGCAGATAACATAGAGCGAATGAACGAAGTGGAGGCCATCGAACGAACATGCGATGTTTGCGGTGTGGAAGTTCGCGACGGATCTCAACCCATACGGCGACGGCAGAATCTTCCCGGCGGGCAGTTTGCGCGAATCTTTAAGAGGTCTCTCGCGGGCCAATGCGATCGTACTGACGCGAATGAACCTTGTTTCCCGAGAGAAGGTTGACGCGATCAAGACAGGCCTTCGAAACATGAACAGCGATGCACCGATATTTGAACTGGAAACGCATCTGCATAAGATCACGAAACTCGAAGACTTTTTGGCGGACCGCCTCACGCCAGATAACGATGAAGATCGCCAAGCAGTTACGTCGGCTTTTGTCTTCTGCGGCCTAGGTAACCCGGAGAGTTTTTTGACTATGCTTAAGGAAGAGGGATTTAATGTCGTTGGCCATCGAAACTATGGCGACCATAAAGCCTACCGGCAATCGGACGCCATTGATCTTGGATCAAACGCTCAAGACTCCGGAGCGCGTTTTCTTTTGACCACTGCAAAGGACGCGGTGAAACTTGAAAAGATAAGATTTGATCTTCCCGTCTTCGTTGTCGAAACCACCCCGAAGATCAATGAAATGGATGCGTTTGTCAGGATAATTACTCCTTCTTATTCTTAGAGGGAGGCTCCTTTTTGTCGCCCCAATAAAAAGCACGAACGACCAACACGTAAACCAGAAGACAGATCAGCAAGAGTAAAACGAAAAAAATTACAAGCCAGGCAAGCGGGGACATCAGTAATTTTCCTCCGCAGTCGTCGAAGTCGTGTCCTGGCCTATTCCGTCAAAAAGCGTTCGCGTTCCGCGATGTTCAAGCACGTGCCGATAGATAACCGTAAAAAGTGCAACTAAAGGTATTGCGACGAATACGCCGGGAATACCGGCTACCTGTTCACCAGCCAAGACTGAAAGGATTATGAGCAGCGGATGCAGATGCAGTCCACCTCGGACAATTCGCGGATAAGTAACATAGTCGTGAAATATCCTGAGCGCGATAAGAAATATCGCTACATACAAGGCCCTCCACGGATCCTGTCCGAAAGCAGCTGTTGTTGTCGCAATAATGCCTATTGAAAGTGGGCCGAGCAGTGGGACAAATTCAAAAATGCCTGCTAATATGCCCAAAAGCAGGGCATATCTTAATCCAAGAAAGTAGAATCCGATCGTGCAAATAGTTCCGATCAGGACGCACGAGATCAGTTGCGCGCGTGTGTAGGCCGCAAGCGTTGAATTTATGTCCTGCATCACTGCATCCGCACGAACGCGCAAACGTCCGGCGGGGAAAAATCTTAATACCGCAAGCCTGATGGAGTTTATGTCCTTTAGCAAAAAAAACGTTAGAAACGGGACGACGACCAGAAACGGCATATACGTAACAGCATTTATAACCGCATTGCCGAATGCGGCTGTAACTTGCTGGCCGATCATAGCTGCCTGATCACTTATCCGTGATTGGAACTCTTCTGGGATACGAAGACGGTCGAATCGCCGATTCAGATCGTTCAGTGTCTGCCTTGCTGAAATCGCAAAGGCAGGCAGGCTCTCACCAAGCTCTTTCCCCTGCTGCACAACACGCGGTGCAATGTAAGAGATACCGGTGCCTAACAACCCGAAAACTAAAATGAATGCCAATACGATGGCCAGCGAACGCGGCATAACGCGTTCAAGTCCGCGCGATTTGAACGGCAGCCGGATAAGCTTTACCAATGGATCGATCAGATAGGCAAGAAAGATGGCGATAACCAAAAGGAAGAAAAGGTAGGTTAACGATGTGATGATCACCTCAAGCCGATTGGCGATGAAAAGAAGGATAAGCGTTACGACAACTATTCTGACAACAGCCCCGACCGAGGGCCATGAACTATCGATCAAAGGCCGTTTCGGACGCAACGTACCTTCTGGCACCGCTATCGTCGGCTCTTCTGAACTAATAGGTGATCCTTCCTTTTCGTCCATCTGTCTGCCCTCTATGCAATTACCTGGCAAATGCTACCGAACCCGATCCTCGTTCTTAAGATCTATTCCCGATGTTTGCTGTCCAACCGAAACATCCTGAACATCAAAACGCTGGCGGACCGCAGACAGGATCTCTGACGTTAGTACGAAGTTCGTACCAATGATCAACGCTTTGCCCTCGTCAGAGATCTCACGACGGTTAACCTCGCTTGGGATGTTGGCGGCAAGATACCGCTTATCATCGGCGTCGAATGGGCCGTCGTCTTTTCGACGGATCACGTAGATAGCCTCAAAGCCTGCGGTCCGCATTGATCCGAGATCAGTTTCAAAACTGGTTCTGGCCGGTTCTACTTTCTGTTCGAATACATTTGCGGGCGGATTTTCCTCGCCGGATCGGATTATGCGCTGATTCGGTCCGCACCCTGTAGAGCTAAAGGCTGCGATAAACGCAATTCCTAAGATAATATGCCTAAAGATCATTTAGGATCCTGGTTCTCGTCGTTAACGTCGGGATCTTCCACTGGGATATTAGCATTTGAGCGACGTTCCTCTTCATCAAGGATTCGTTTTTCTTCCTCGGTCTCCGGTTCGTCATCGACTGCCGGAGGCTGCCCTTTAATGGCTCTGATCCTCAAGATCCTTGCCTCATCGTCTTCGTAAACGATGTCCGCCCAGCCGGTATCAAGCAGTTTTGCGATCATCGTTTCATTCTCACGAGCATCCGCAAAAACATAGTTCGCACCGAAGCGATCACGGATCGCCGGCCCGGCCTCATCCATCTTCCCCTCGGTTATCTCCGTCAGCAACTTATACAGATCGGGATCTTTTGAGTAAAGATAATTCGGATCAAGCCCGTAAACATAGCTGTGCTTCTGGTTATAAAAGAACAGCTTCGGGAAATCGTCCCAATTCGCATTGAAGATACGTTCACCGGCCGGCATGTTTTCTTCTCCGCGGTCGTTAATTCCGGTCGCCCAGGCCATTGCCCGCTCGTAGCGGTCGTTTGCCTCATTTGCCGCGATCGTTCCCATCAGGCCGCCATGGTCGATGCCGAATCGCTGCAAACCGACCATACCGATCAGAAAATAGATGAAGAGAAAGCCACCGATAATCCAAACGGCCGCTTGTTATTGGCTTTTACGGGCACAGCGACCACCTAAGCGACGACCTACTAGTGAGGTTGCTAGTGTACCACTGCCGCTTGCTAGGGAATGTGGCTAGGGAAACGATCAGTCATTCAACCCAATGAGGTAAAGATAGTGCTAGTGCAGGCATCCTGCTCGTTTCCGGTGCGATGTTTGTAGGTAATAGAGCAACTTTTAGCTTGTTTAGGTCAACCGGGCGGTACCGGCGGTAATACTGCTACTAGTCCGCGTTTCATGGCGGCGGGCCGCTCTCCATAGGGAACATTGCCGGTTGGATGGTGAGTATATTGGCGACCAAACTGCATCAGCTCTGGAATTGATTGCTGAGGCGACAGGTCACTAAAGATGAAGGTCAGTTTCTCAGCTGCCGCAAATGCCACCACACAGGAGCGACTACAGACGCCCATACAGCGCACTGGTTGAATCTGAATGCGCTCATGCCAATCACAATCGTTTACTGCTGCCGTGATCTGGTTGAATAGCTGTTCACCCCCACTCAGTCCAGCACCATGCGATTCAGGCTGTGGCTGATTGGTTTTAGAAAATCGGCAAAGAGTGCAAACAAACAAAGTATGGTGAGTCATAGTTGATGATATTGAACAAACAAAACTGATAACTAGGTGTAATTTCTAATTGATTTTGGATTAATTTTGAGTTGATTTTCATTGCTGCATCAACTTGAACAATCCGAGTGGCTGGCTAGAGCTAATAACAGATCATCAAGCGGCGGATATCAAGCAAATTGTTAGCAATTTTTCGTTAGCGGCAGGCAGAATGCTTGTGCACACACGCAAGTGTATGCTGCTTGATTAGCTTGCATCGTCTAGGATTATAGATTCGTGAACTATGCTGAATAACTCATTTACCCATCGCGCTTTACTAATCGCAGCCAAATTTGTCAGCCCAAAAGCCGCCAGCAAGTAATCGCTCAATAGAGCACTGGCTCTATTACTCGTGGATTGGCGCAAAAAAAATCGGAAACGAGATGGTGCAGCGATGCCCTGGCCGTAAGACAGGCCAGATTTGAATTTTGTTACTAGCAAGTAAGGCAGAAGTCAAAATCATCTATACCTCGCAGATGAGAGACGGTGAATCAAATCGGCGGGCATTCTGACTGGGAAAGTTACTTGCACCTTCCTTCACAGCTGCGGGACAGTACCGGACTTGCACCAGATTTTCCCCCTTACGTCTGATGGCTGTTCCCCACCAGAGCCGATCTCAATGCAGTACCACCATACCACCAATGCGGGATAACGGGCATCTGAATTCACCAGGCTTTACGATTGCAATATACGATTGCAATAAATTTATTCGCTTTGCCTATCAAACCGGAGTATCAGAGTGACTGACTACATCCTCTGGTTTGGATTGAGCTGACTTGGCAAGGGCTGCTTGCTTCGCTTCATAAAACCGATAGGCAATTTGTCCCAAGGAGTAGATCAACACAGCGTTACTGGCAATCCCAATGCCCGCTCCAACCAGCGGAATCGCTTCAACCAAGCTCAACCCGGTCTTGAGCACGCCTGATCCCCCGGTGGATAAACCCCAAATCGCTAAAACTTCGCCGCGTCGGGTTGGCTCATGTAGCGAAAACCCGTATACTGCCGCAATTCGATAGACCATATCGGCCTGTAGAGCAGTTACCGCCGCAATATCAAGGGCCAACAGACTAATCGCAGCAGGCGGTATAACGTTCGTGACTAGACCAGCTCCAGCCGCCTTCATGGCAGTATCGGCAATAATCCGCTGTGCTAATTCACCAGAGGTTTCTAACGGATACTGTTGCCGCAGGGCTGCCACTTCCCGCTCCACCTTTTCCACGTTCACCTGTCCCAAGGCGGCCATCAACCAGTTGACACCCGGTACCTTTGTGGCGAATTGCACAACTGGATTTTCGGCAATCGGGGTAACAATCCGGCCCACAGTCTCGGTTCCCTGCTCCAGCATTTCCTGTAGCACCGGCATGATTGTGGTTTCGGCGGTGGTAGTTACCGCAGTCAGCATCTGGTTGAATTGGTCAATCGGATTGTTAGGGGTTGACATAGGGCAGATAGGAATTGGAAGAACGAAGTGGGACTACTCGATCATACCGTCCACTCTAGTGGAGATAGGCTCCAGTCCACGTCTACCTTTCGATGGTTCTCGCCATGCTTCTGGTGATAGCTCTCGTCAACAGCTACTCCAGTGCTGCCCGCAAGATCTGGAAGACGGCCTCTAGCTCATCGGGAATCACAAACAGCTTGATCCCTTGAATGATCAGCTTTCCTTGCCGATTAAGTTGTCCAAACTGCCAGATGTCGCCTGTGGTTACGGCTCCTAACACGGTCGGTTGGTCGTTTTCTAACCATTGATCGAGCGCAATTAACTCTACAGCTAGCTGAGTGAATCCTCTCGCTAAGTCAGCATTTTTGGCTTCCAGTACAATCACTTTTGAATTGCGGTAGAGATAATAGTCGAGTGACCCCTTGAGCACCTCACTAACATTCAGCGGATATTCGATTCGCACCTGTGCTCCTGTAACTTCAGCCGCTTCCAAGAGAATTGGCGCAATTAAAGTTTCCCGACGAGCCGTTTCGCTGGTCAAACTGACATAGGTAAGGCGCTGTTCTAGCTTGGCCTTGAGGAGTGGCAGTTGGGTGGTGGGAGCAGTAGACTGGGGCAGATGCAGCGGTGCTCGTTGGAGCCGATAGCCAAACTCAGCCAAGATATCATCTGGCTCATAGGGCAGCTCGAAATAGCTGCGAAAGGTGTAGGACTGACCTGGTTTAAGAATCGACTGCCGACTCATGCGGCCCTCCTGATTGGGAATATACAAGCTACTACAACTTTAATTGGTACAACAGTAGCCCTCTATATCGACGATTTGGAGCTACCAGGATCAAACACCACCAAAATCTGTAATCCGGGATTGAGCGTTCGTAGAGTTTGGGCATAGCTTTCGGCATCCGAGCGGCTTCGGCATCGAGCGAGGGTGCAGCGCTGCATTTTGGGCAACAGACGCACGACAACCCAAGGAGGCCGAATTCTCGAATCATCCGCAATCGCAGCTCGTTCGGCAGCCGTATTGTAGCCCCAGGTCGCTAAGAAGAGTTGAACATCCTCTAGATCGGCCAGTTGCTCCACGACTTGCAGCGTTTTCAGCCGGTCTTCCACAAACCAGAATACGGCAGAATCTGGTTGCTCAGCTTTGAGCTGGCGCAGAATCTGGTGTTTGGGTTGCTTCACTTCTTTGCCAAAGATGCGTAAGTTGGTCAAGTCAATCTCGTGCTGCTGCAAGAGCTGCTGAATGAATCGTCCTTCTTTGGTGCTGATGATGACCACTTGAATGGAGTTAAGCCAAAGCGTCAGTTGCCCTGCCACACCAGGATAGAGGTACTGCTCAGCCAGCCAGCTTGTCGGATCGGAGGCAATCCAGTGGTCACGAATGCCGTCTACTTCGGCAGCTAGGATGGCGGCACTGAGTCCTTCCTGCTTCAGCAACTGCTGGGCTAATTGGTCCCAGTCCTGCGCCATTTCGGTTTCGCTATAGCCGGTGAGCAAGGCCCGCAGCAACAGCGGCATTTCCCAACCCGTAGCAATTAAAGGCCGGACGCGATAAAACTGCTCTGCTAAACCAATTGGCGGAACTGGATCAGTGAGTTGCCAGAGGTGGCAGTAGGCGCGCCATGCCGTCTGGAAGTATTCCTTCATGCCGTCGCACAGCACGCCATCATAGTCGAGGGCTAGAACCGTAGGTGGGGGATTGACCATAGTTAACGCTATCGCTCGCTCACACTGTTTTAACCCTACCGTAATTTTTAGAATTTAATGGTGGGAGGGAAGACAGGAGTCAAGAGCCGAGGCCAGGAGCCAGAAAGAAAAGCCCTACATCCACATCCTGCTGCAACTGCTCGATACTGCTGTAAGAGAATATTTAATAAGCGGAGAGGCAACTGGTTCGAGATTACAAGCTCCTGCCCGCAACTGCAGAGACATTTCTCTATCTCACCATGCTCCGTATTATAGTGAGGCGATTAGCGCGAAACTTAACTTTCCAAAATGGGTCCAATACCCTCTCAGAGAGGAATCGTGTATTGAACAAACATTTGAGTTGGAAAGACAAGATCGATATTCCGCAAAGGTTTACACCACGCTGAGCGGCTTTGCAACTGAACGAGAACCATTCACAGATTGATAAAATGCGCTGTGAGGTAAAATTCGTCGCACTTCTTCTAGAGTGGTGATACCGCTAGTAACTTTAGCAACCGCGCCTAAACGAAACGAATAAAAGCGATCTTCGTTGAGATAGCGCCGTAGATGAGTAAGGCTACCTTCGTAGATGAGTTGGCGAATCGTATCATCGATATGGATCATTTCGATTACCGCTTCCCGGCCCTGATAGCCAGACTGAAAACAGTGGGAACATCCTCGGCCCTTGCGCCAGTTTTGCACGTAGGCGGATTCGAGCGGTAGTCCCAAAAACTTCAGTTCGGCGGTAGTGGGTCGATAGGGAGCGGCACAGTGAGGGCAGACTTTCCGCACCAGTCGTTGTGCCACAATGCCCAACAGCGCATCGCTGATCAAGCCCGGATCTGGTCCAATATCACGCAGGCGCGGAACGGCCCCGATTGCATCGTTCGTGTGGAGTGTGGTGAGCACTAGATGGCCGGTGAGAGCAGCCCGCACAGCCGTTTCAGCGGTTTCATGGTCGCGAATTTCGCCAACCATGATGATATCCGGATCTTGGCGCAAAATGGCCCTCAGTCCCGCCGCAAAGGTCATGCCAGCTGGTTCGTGCACCTGGGTTTGGGTGATGCCCGGCAGCACATATTCCACCGGATCTTCAACCGTGACAATATTTACCGATTCGGTGGCAATCGCCTGCAAGCTGGTATAAAGTGTACTGGTTTTGCCAGAGCCGGTTGGCCCCGTCAGGATCACCATACCCTGAGGTTGCTGTAGCCAGGATTCGTAAATGGCCAATGTTTGTTTAGAGAAGCCCAGATCCTGAATCGTGGCAAAGGAATTTTGTTGTCGCAATAGCCGCAGCACAACTTTTTCGCCCGGTTCGCCTTTACGGCAGCTCACGCAAGGCAGGGTACTGACGCGCAAATCCAGCCCCTGTTCCTGCTGATCAGCCATATATTTTTCGCCAATCCGACCATCTTGAGGGCGGCGGCTTTCGGCAATGTCCATATCGCTCATCACTTTCAAAGAAACGATGACTTTACGGCTGATATCGGGCGGCAGGGTGGTGATGTGACGCAGAATGCCATCGATGCGAAAGCGGACTCGCAGACCGTCAGGAGCAGGGGCTAGGTGAATGTCGCTGGCCCGGTTGCGCAGCGCACTCGAAATCAGGGCTTTAATCCGCTCGATTTGATTGTCCGCTTGCGATAAATATAGCTCGGCAACTTCACTGATATTTTCCCGCTCTAGTTCACCGGTTAGTGGATTTACCGTCACCGTGTTGGTAATTCGATCCATATCCAGCGATTGCAGACGGTGCCAGTAGGTATAGCTTTTCTCCGCGATTGGCAGCAGTTTGATTTCTGTATTCAGTTGGTCCTTCAACTGCTGCACTACTGGACCTGTCAGTGTCACCGGACTGCCCAGATAGTAACAGCCCTGCCACAGCAGCAAAGGCACGACCGGCGGCAGCGCTTCTCGCTTACTGAAGTGTCGCCAAAACCGATAGTTAACTTCTGGATCCAGCAACTCTAAGTTGACATGACCGTTTGAGCCAACCAGTAAGTCCAGCGCCTGTTCACAGGTAATTTGCTTCTGCTTTAGCTGCTGCCACGCAGTTTGGTTCATCAATTTTTCCGTTGAAAGATTCTCTGATTCGTTCGGCTTCTGATTCATTTGCATGATTCGTCCTACTATTTGTTCTATTTTTGGATAGAGTACAGTGCTCCTTTGTTGGATCTGAACGGGATGCAGGGGTTCCACCCCTGCGTGGGGGCAGTGCCCCCACCCCCTTCTGTTCACAATCAATTTGTGAACGCTGTAGCTGGTGAATGACTCAGTTTGGTTGCTGAATTAGATTGCCTAGTTGGATTGTCTAAGACTAGACCCGTGTAGTACCTGCCAATGAAGACTCTGGATCAACCCAGGTAGCCAGCGCACTCGCCCCAAAAAACCACTGGCGTAAGCCCACCACGCTTACCACGAGCGCCACCAACAGATAGACCGTAATTATGGCTGAACGAATTCGCGGCGAGCGCATGACTCGTGCCATCAGAAAAAACAGCAGGATGTACAGTGCTAGTTTGAAAAGTCCTTCCAACGCGGCGGAGCGAACCGGCGAGACGGCAGTTGCAACAACAGCAATTCCCCAGTAAAGTATCACTATTAGATGAATCGGTGTAATTACCGATCCTGGCTCAGCGTCATCTGAAAGGGTTAGCAATAACCAATAGCCGGCACAGGCCATGAGCAGCACCCCGATCAGGGCATTGGATACAAACGGTGCTAGTGAAAACACGAGCATCACCAATAGTCCGCCAAGCGGTTCTGCCCACTGCATCAACCAACTACCTTGACGCCAGGATCTCAGGGGGCCTACCAAATAGCGCAGATAACTGGAGCGAATCCATTGCTGTGCCGATAGATTGATCAGGGTTAAGTTCTGCCAGGTTGAAGTCATAACTTGAAACGAGGGCCAACAATTGGTCCAACATTATATCGACAATCAGTAAATCAACAATCCATAGTCCAGGTTAGCCGGAAAAGGGACAGTTGGTGAGTCGGTTGCTACTGCTTACCCGTATCACCTTTCTGCGCAATTTTGCACTTGGTCCAATTTTTTCCTGATTGAACAGCAAAGTTTCTGTATCACCAATTTAGATGACGTTGATACGGAAACCAATCATGCTTACACGAATCGTCGCTCTTTCGATTGATGCTTTTGCCGTGCCTACACGTCCTGCCTTAAACCGGGGTAGTGGGCGTTGATACAGTCAAATACTAGCTTTCCAATGGTTCCAATTCCCTGTTCTGCCACCTCCAAAGCCGAATGTCTCACCAGTCTACAGCTTTTCAAAGCATATCTGTTCAGTGACGCGGCTGTTTTTCTGATTAGCAGAATTCAGAAGTACGCAGAGTGCAGTTTCTCCCTTTCCTGCGCTCCATTGCTTCAAACCCGTTCTCTTAAGCGAGTTCTTCTATAGCGGCAAGGTGACAGTTGAGTTTTTAACCTATTTCAACCTAGCAGCAAGACGGGGTACATTTCAGTGTACCCCACACCAAAACCTGAATCAGGAGCTGAATTGGTCAAGCTAAGTCAAATCAATCGTCTCACCGGTCTGCGCTGTTTTTTATGATCCACTGCTTTGCTCCAAATTAAACTGCTAAGATTCAATTGCCCACACTCCTTTCACCCATCTTTCAGGTTTCGCTAGTTATTTTCGTTTAGAGCTTGATTTTGCCCTTGGATTTTTGGTCTCTGAAGTAAAATAGGAAGCGAGACTAGGAAGTGAAACAATGCTGCGTGAGCCGCGCTCAATCCATCGATATGCTGTGAATAGCCTGTTAATTCAGTTATCTACACGATTCCTTTATGTGGCTGCAAATATATAGTGAGGATATCTGAATTCATTGTTTGACAGTGAATTCCTCTTCTCTACAATAGTCCTCGGTAAAGTTCCCCCGTAACCTTTTCTTGAGTGCCGCAATGACGAATGATGTCGATCTGATTAAACGCCTAAGTCCCAGTGCGATCGATCAGATCATGATTTATCTTGCCTTTAGCGCGATGCGAATGGGTGGGCATCGGCATGGTGCTTTTTTAGATGCAGCGGCTACAGCTGCCAAATGTGCGATTTACATGACCTACCTAGAGCAGGATCAAAACCTGCGCATGACGGGTCATCTGCACCATATTGAGCCAAAGCGGGTCAAGGTAATCGTAGAAGAGGTGCGGCAGGCGCTAACCGAGGGTAAGTTGCTGAAAATGCTTGGCTCGCAGGAACCCAGCTATTTGATCGAGTTTCCCTATATCTGGTTGGAGCAGTATCCCTGGCAGCCGGGCCGCTCACGAGTGCCGGGAACCAGCTTGACGTTGGAAGAAAAGCGGCAAATCGAAGAAAAACTGCCGCCCAATCTACCCAACGCTCAACTGATCAATGCTTTTCAGCTGATGGACTTGATCGAGTATTTGCATGAGCAATCCCAGAGCACCCTACCACCCGACCGTCGCGCACCACTCAGTGAGGCTTTAGCCGAACACATTAAACGCCGTTTAATCTACTCAGGGACGATTACCCGCATCGATTCTCCCTGGAGTATCCCGCTATATGCATTGATGCGAGCCTCCTATGCTCCAGCAGATGAAGAAGAGCGGGCTTACACGATGATTGAGGACACAGCTCGTTTCTTCCGCATGATGAAGGATTGGTCGGAGCGGCGACCAGGAACCATTCGCATCCTGGAGGAACTTGACATTCCGGCTGATCAGATGGAAGACGCCTTGGAAGAACTAGATGAGATCATCCGAGCTTGGGCCGATCGACACCATCAAAAGGGCGGCAAAACAGTTGCGCTTCAGATGGTAGTGGGGCCTAAAGAAAGTTAGCCGCCTGAAAAAGTTGACTGCTTGTAGTTTCTTTAAGAACAGCTGCTGCGGTCTACAACAAGTTTTACTAAATCTAATTTACTAAATCTAAATAGATCTAAACAGACTTTAAAGTTTGGCTGCGAAGTGATGACACGCTGCGATCTTTTGCTACACTAGCGGACACTACTTTTACTGAATAGCATCTCTTGATATTCTTATTGCATTGGCTTTCTTCTGTAATTTGATCGATTGTGTAGATTTAAGCATATACGCATCAGCTTGTTCTAAATTGCACTCTGAGGGCGGCAGTTCATTGTTTAGATTAATGGTCCACAGTTCCAGAGCGGCAAGCTAGAAAGTGGGTTCTGTCTACTTAAATCTGTTAGGCCGGAAACAGTTAACCAAAACTGGTTAACTAAAGGCTAGCCAGCTCAAACTGGTCAACCTAAAGTGGTTAACCAAGCAATTGGCCTAGGGTTGGCTTTCTGCTAGGTTTAGGTCCTTTCAAAGGTGCTGGGCTAGTAGGGCCAAGTTTTTGGCAGCGTTAAGTCTTGACTATTACATATCAGGAAACTGTTGGTCGATTTGCTCGCAGATCTGATTGACTTCCTTGGCGAGTTTCTGGTGGGAATCTTCTATTTCTTCAGGCGACAGATATTTATTGCCAATCCGATCCGCTTCTAAGAATAGTTCTTCTAGAGGTAACTCTTCAAATCGATATTTTTCTAGAAAATCATTAATTGTTTCATATAGCCGAATCACATTGTCCCAACCTACATTGCGGTAGTTGTTCTGTTTCAACCACTGCTGATCGGCTAGTTTAAGCTGAAGCCGATTTTCTGAGTTTGCCCGCTGTACATCACGGTAACTCATGCCGTTATAAGTTCTTCGCTTGCTGCCCATGCAACTCTCTTCCTATTTTCAACCGAGTGTCCATTTAAATAGACGAATCAGGGCTTTCCGAATTTCGCTATCTTCGTACTTCAGCAATTCATTTGTGTCTCTAGCCAGCCTCAGCTTGATGGCGTCTACTATATTCTTGAGCGCTTTGTTATCTCGCTTAAGCTGGTCATTCGCTTCCACAAGAGTTGTATTCTCCGTGGTTAGAGATTCCACCTTATCGCTCAATTCGATGGTTTGAGAAGATAAAACTTTGACTTCAGTTTCTAATTGCTGCTTTTCTTGTTCTAACTGTTTTTTGCGCTTTTCCAAACTGACTTTCGAGGCTTCTAAAGCCTGGATTGATGCTTCTAATTCTGCATATTCAGAACTAAGAGTTTCCAATTTCCTTTCTGCCTGGCTGCGTCTTCTACCCAGAGCAGCATTATTGCGCCCTAATTCAGCATTTTTGCGAGAAAAAGATTCGACTAACTTAAGTGCACTTGGCTCACGCTCAAGCAAATCTAATAATCGTTCGCATTCTGCCTCACTTAATGGTTGGCTAACATTTTTATTGATGCCATACTTTTCCTTCAACGTATCTTGTAGCTCGCTCTTAGATACCATCCAACCATCTCCAAAAATTTTAGAAAGCTACCTTTCAGTTACAATCTTTCCCACTTCAAACTCACGAAATCGCTTACTCCAACCCAGCGATGCGGCCAGTAACATTCTTCTGGCTCCTGACTCCTGGCTCCTGAACAAACACCGCCAAATCAACAATTATTGACAAATCCCTGCCTACGCTTGTGCTAGCCAGATGTTTCCTTTATGCTGATTTTTGCCGGAGATTTCCGGTAGTTCCAAACAGGCTCAAGGCACGGAGCGCTGATTAGGAGTGCAGGCACACTGCCTAACCAGCTAACCTAACTTCCTGAAATAGGCAGGAGGCCAGGCTGTATTGATTATCAATCGCCTCGCTGATGCAAAACAAGTGGTTAGGGAACCACCTAGCCTTGAGCTTTTCTTCTATCACGAGGCAAATTCTATGACGACAGAGTTCAACGAACTGCTGCCTTCTTCGCCTGAGGATGCAGTTCAGATTTGGATTATTGGCAGCCGCGACCAGGTGATTCACAAAATGAACGAGTTCCATGTCAGGCGGTTGGTGCCCGATCGCGCTCGCTTTACGCCGCTGATTCCGGCTCCGGTTCCGGGTAAGGTGATGACGGTGCTGGTCTGCTAGCGTTGCCTGGGTTGGATTGCAATTCGGTTGCACTGGCTTACATAGCTGTTGCATCGAGTTGCAATTCGATTGCATATACTCACCCAAGCACAAACTCAAAATTTGTACGAATGGCCCAGCGTGCAGCAGCGCTGAATTCGGCATCATCTTGAATTGCCCGTTCCAGCAAATCTTTTGCCTTTTTTGCCTGCTCTTGAAATTTGTCGTCGTCAGGCCGGTCGGCGGCCAGTTTAATTACATTGTCTAGTTCCCTCAATAACTGCAACCGCTGGAGTCTAGCTCCAGGCAAAGAACGCTGGTTGAGCTTGAGTGAGTCAATCGTGGCTTGCCCTTTCTGACTGCCGTCGATGGCAAAGGCAATCTCGCCTCGAAAACCAATAAATGCTTCTGGATCCTCTTTACCTGGATCGATGAACAAAGGCTGCTCGCGCTCAATAGGTTGCTTGTGATCCGTGGCGCGTTCGGCGGGATTCTGGAGCGGAAATAGGTTTTGTTTATGGCGTTGGTTACAGGACGGACAGGAGAGATAAAGATTGTCCCATTCATAGGCAAGCCAGTAATAGCCCGGACGCTGCATGGGTTCGCCGAGCGCTTGTTTGTAGGCTTGTTTGGGTCGGAAATGTTCAACATCGCCATCAGTTCCAATCAGTCGTTCGCAGAAACAACATTTCTGGCGCTGGGCCACAATCAAGGCTTGCTTAACGCTTTCGTGAGCATAGATAGAGCTAGCGAATGAGAAAGTTTTCTTGCCAGACTGATAAGCCTCTGGATCACGCGAATAGGCAGCGGAATGAGCGCGCCGTTTGTTTTTCCCATCTTGGGCAAGCTTCTCTGGTACCGCATCTGGCTTGCGAATCCGAATCACCCAATGCCCTCCGCTCAAGAATTCTCCAACAACTGAGCTGCCCGACGAATAATATCCATTGCTTTGATGTTGTCTGGAGTTTCCGCCGTGGGTAAGGTGCCAATTTTCGCTTCTAGTTCTTGCAGTTCGGCTTTGTCGGCTTTGGTAAGTTTGGCTTTGGTCAGCAGTTCCCGCCTGCGGTTCAGCAAAGGTTCTAGTTCGGCAGGTCGAGCCGTGGGCAACTCAAATACACTCGTTAGCACCTGATCAACGCGCCAATTATCAATAATTTCCGGATTGTTGTCGATTACGACCCGATCACCTTCTCGCCGCAACAGCACAATGTTGGCATCCTTGGCGGCCTGAACGACTAGCGGGCTGTGGGCCGTGACAATAAATTGGGTATTTGGGAATCGTTCGGTCAAGAAGGTCATAATCATACGCTGCCATTTGGGATGCAGGTGCAGGTCGATCTCATCCACCAACACAATCGCTGGTTCCGCCAACGGATCACCACTGTCGGGATAGCGCCGAAACAGCTGCACGGCCAAATCCACCATCCAGGCAATCGCGGTCCGGTACCCCAATCCCAAGCTAGACAAAAAAGAGCGGCTTGATCTTTTCCGAAGGTGTGCTTGAGACGCTTCCGGATGGATTTGGTTTTTTGCGGGCTCCGGAATACAACTATCTTCCGGGCCCTGATGACATCTATGTAAGCCCGTCGCAGATACGCAAATTTGATCTTCGGACCGGCGACACGGTCTCGGGTCAGATCCGTCCGCCGAAAGAAGGCGAGCGTTATTTTGCCCTTATCAAGGTTGAGGCCATAAATTTCGAAGCGCCGGAGCAATCCCGCGAAAAGGTTTTCTTTGATAATCTAACACCGCTTTATCCGGATGAACAGCTCAAGATGGAGGTCGGGCCCGAGAATATAGCGGCTCGCGTGATCGATCTTGTTACGCCTATCGGAAAGGGGCAAAGGGCTTTGATCGTTGCTCCGCCGCGAACCGGTAAGACGATGCTTTTGCAAACGATCGCCAATTCGATCACGCAAAATCATCCCGAAACGACGCTCATCGTTCTGCTCATAGATGAGCGGCCGGAAGAGGTTACCGATATGCAGCGTTCGGTCAAGGGTGAGGTTATTTCCTCCACGTTTGACGAACCGCCGACACGTCACGTTCAGGTGGCGGATATGGTGATCGAGAAGGCAAAAAGGCTGGTCGAACACAAGCGTGATGTTGTGATCCTTCTAGATTCTATAACTCGGCTTGCCCGTGCTCACAACGCGGTCGTTCCGCCTTCTGGCAAAATCCTGTCCGGCGGGATTGATTCAAACGCTCTTCAGCGGCCAAAAAGGCTTTTCGGCCCGGCCCGGAATATCGAAGAGGGCGGCTCGCTTACGATAATCGCTACTGCTTTGATCGACACCGGTTCGCGAATGGACGATGTCATTTTTGAAGAGTTTAAGGGAACCGGTAACTCTGAGATCCATCTCGACCGGAGGCTTTCTGATAAGCGCCTGTTCCCGGCGATCGATCTGCAGCGTTCGGGGACTCGCAAGGAAGAGCTGCTTATCGATAAAGAGGACCTGAATCGCATCTGGGTAATGCGGCGCGTGCTTAATCCGCTCTCGCCGGTCGAACAGATGGAGGTCGTGCTAGAACGTCTTGGCAAGACGAAAACGAATGCCGAGTTCTTGGCTTCAATGCAGACCTGATCTTTCTGTGATGAAATGTGGCCGGTGGCCAGTGGTTTCGATGTGATCGCTTGACCGCTGACCTCCGGCCTTTGTTGACCTTTATATGCGTGTAGCAGTCATCTCCGCCGAGGCGGTGCCATACTCCAAAACAGGCGGCCTAGGTGATGTTGCGGGTGCCCTTCCAAAAGCCCTTAAGAACATCGGCATCGATTCTGTTCTGATCACGCCATGTTACTGGCAAACCAAGGGAGAATTTCTGTGGGAGACCGCTATCCGCGATCTTAATGTTGAATGGCGCGGCGGCATTTATCCGGCAAAGGCATTCTACAGCGAGGCGAACGGCTCTCCAACATTTCTCATTGACGCTCCATCCTTATTTCATCGCGATTCTATTTACGGTTACCTTGAGGATCATGAGCGGTTTGCCTTTTTTAACAAAGCTGCTCTTGTGCTTTTAAGGCGGATCGGACGCGCACCGGATATTGTTCACCTAAATGATTGGCATTGTGGCTTTGCAGCGGTTGAATTGGCTGAACGGCGACGATGGGACACGTTTTGGCAGCGTACGCGAACGGTCTTCTCGATCCATAATATGGCGTATCAGGGGGCTTTCGGTTTAGGCGAACTGTGGAAGCTCGGCTTTGGCTCTGGTTTTGCCCGGGATCGATTTTCGTTTGATGGGCACGCATCCGCGATGAAGGCGGGATTGGAAACTTCTGACACCCTTTCAACCGTTTCTCGAAGATACGGGTTTGAGATCCAAACTTCTGAATACGGTTACGGACTTGAATGGTTGACCAGAAAGCGTGCAGACAGGCTGATCGGTATCACCAACGGAGTTGATTATGAGGTCTGGAACCCGGCGACCGATCCTGAGCTTCCAGCCAACTACGACATTAATGATCTTTCCGGAAAACGTGAATGTAAACGCGCAATGCTGGAGCGGTTTTCCCTGCCGATCGATCTTGAACGGCCCGTACTCGCAAACATAACCCGACTTACGGCTCAGAAGGGGATCGATCTGATGATGCAGGTTGTCGGGGAGGTGCTTGCGGCTGGTGCTTACATTATTTCGCTTGGTTCAGGCGAGAAGAAGTATGAGGATTTTTGGCAGTCGTTGCGCGATCACGCTCCGAACCAGGTCGGCATCTATCGCGGCTACAGCGAACCGCTCGCACATCTGATCGAAGCCGGAGCCGATATGTTCATGATGCCTTCGAAGTTCGAACCGTGCGGATTGAATCAGATGTACAGCCTGCGTTACGGAACGGTGCCGATCGTTCGTGCTGTCGGCGGACTCGATGACACCGTCCAGAATTGGGATGCCGTTTCCCAGACCGGCAACGGATTCAAGTTCGGCCCTTATGCGGCTGATGCATTCCTCGAAAAGATCTACGAGGCTCTCTTTGCCTACGGCGATAAAGATTTGTGGCAAAAGATACAACACAATGGAATGTCGGTCGATAACTCCTGGGAAAACGCGGCACGAAAGTATGTGAGCCTTTATCGATGGACACTAGATAATTAGGCGGTCATGAGCTTTGCCGGATCAAGTCACAGATCTAAGCATAGAGGAGTAAAACCAAGATAGGAAGACCTGCATCATGGGGCCAAACGCTTCCCACGGATCGCAAGTTTTCGAGCGATGGAAACACCGTTTCTGCGTGTAAAGTTTCTTCCCACAAAATCTTCAATTTGATATAGAATCCTGTCTGGCCGAATCAAACAACGCTCTCATTAGGAGTGGATATGCAAATCGCTGGACATACGTTTTATGTTCTCCTTTCGTTTGTATTCTTTTTACTGTCTGTTGGATCTATTGCAGGCCAGATAGTGATACCGCCGGGAGTTTGCAAGGATCCAAGAGGCTGTGGGTCAACGCCAGGTCCGATCGGGCCGCCGCCCAAGACGCCCGACCAAGAACGGGCAATATCTCATTTGCCTCTTCGATCGAAAACAGTTTCATTGTTCGTCATCAACATCGACCCTGATGAAGCCGCCTGACCGCCGCTGATCCTCTATCGGGCTCCCGGCGATCGTTCGGGCATTTCGAGGTGACGTTTCTCGATTTGTTCGTGGAGTATCTGAAACCGCAATACCTTCAGGGGGAACGAAAGACGGTATCTCGAACTCTCCGGAATGAGTGATGTCCTTTCTAATAAGCTCGGAGATCTCACCAAGGTCAATGAAGAAATCCGCGACATCAATTAGCCTTGGGGCAGTATTTGAACGGAATCCGGCGACCTCAACACGACATCCCTTATAAGCTACCGCATTTATCGCATAGACGAAATCCTCATCCCCGGAGACCAGCACCGCAGTATCATATCTGCCGGCAAGGCTCAGCATATCAACGGCTATCTCAACATCAAGATTTGCCTTTCGCGTACCATCATAAAACGTTTTAAGCTCTTTTTGGATAACACGGAATCCATTTCTGCGCATCCAAAGCAGAAAGCCCTGTTGTCGCTCTGCCCCGGCATCTACACCTGTATAGAAAAACGCTCTGAGAAGCCTTCCGTCACCCAGAAGTATCCTTAAAAGCTTATTGTAATCGATGTCAATACTATGAAAGCGGGCAGCGTGAAAAAGGTTGTTTCCGTCAATGAAAACGGCAACCCTACCCCTGTGCCCGAATTTCCACGACGAAGTTGTGGTCGTGTCGAATTGCATTTTTAATGAACCCTCATTTAATTTACAGGTTCAGAGAGAAAGGAACGTCGGGAAAAATGGGAAAAGAACCGCGTTTTATGATGTTTGATCATTTCGTATGCAATGTCCAAGAATTAGCCAATTTTTTTAGATCGAATCAGGAAAATTATCGCATTATGATCATCAATAAACCTTTCTCAAAAAACCGTCTGGTCTAAGTTTGCTACGGCGTTTACGAATGGTCAAGCATAATTGTTTCGGACGTGTTAACATTTTCCGGGTTTAGAAGATGGCCACAGAAGATAAAGAAGTGTCGGTTTTGGAAGGTTTGGGTTCCGAAATTTGTATCCGTTCAGACGATATCGGATTCCTACCTGAAGAAATGCCATTATGTCCTAATTGCGCAAGACGAAATGCGCCGGGCAGAAGTAATTGTATCTATTGCGGAGAGGGTTTTCGAACAGGCGCGTCGGCTTACGATGCATCAAACGAAGAACTTGAGATATTTTCTGAGGTTCTGAATGGTTTCAATGTTGTTATCGGCCCACAGCGAAATAGTGTTTGGACAGATCAAAGAAATCGGCTCAAGATGCTTACAGGATTCGATCTTCAGATCGCGGATATTGCTGATCTCTCTCAGATAGCGTTACCTGTTGCTCGGTATTCCGTAGAGCATAAAGCCAAACAGATCGGAGACGAACTTTCGACGACGGGCTTGGAGGTGCGAATCGTATCGGACGCCTTATTGGAAGCCGCTCCGCCGATGCGAATACGCTGCATTGAGATCTTACCGAAGCAGATCCAATTTACTAATTTCAACACCGGACAAGTGTATCGGTTCCATCCTTCCGAAATAAAACTCATAGTAAGTGGGACGATTCGCGAGGAGCGGGTCCACGCAACGGTCAAGAAAAAAAGAAATCGCCCTGATAAGGTCGATAAACAAGAGAGCGTAAATTTGACCCCGATGATCGATCTCTACACGGCTCCCGACGTTGGTTTTAGGGTCAATACCAATGGATTTGACTTTTCGTGTTTAGGTGTAAACAAGGCGATGTTGGCAGCCGACAACATTGAACGCCTGTTGGTAATGCTAGGCGAGTTCTGTCCCGAAGCTCCTACCAATAACCACTTCGATGAAGTCACGGGGGTTTTATGTCAGGTATGGGATCTCGAATCTCATAAAGACCATCGGGGAGTACTTCGTATCGGGCTTGAGAACAAAGGCCGCACAACAGTAACATCTCGAAACAATCTGAGACAGTTCACGAAATATTCACGCCTTCAGGCTCGGTATATATGAAGAAGCGGCCACGAATGCGTTGGGAAGAGAAGGACAAAAAGTCGCCCGACAAAAAGATCAGAGATAATTTCAAGCAAACGGGGGTTTCCCGCCGTTTTGAGCCTGATGAGCAACCTGCCGGCTCTGGTTCGATAGTATATGGATCGGTGCCGGTCGCTGAACGACTTCGCTCTCGCCCACAATCGATACTTAGAATCCTATTGCTAGAAACAACTTCCGATCATCGCGTAAAAGATATCTTGGAGCTTGCACGTAGGAATGGAGTTATCGTTGAAAGAAAGAATCGGAGAAAGTTGGATGAGGTTTCCGGGCCGAATTCGAATCACCAGGGGATCGTCGCACTTGTTTCGGCAAAGGACTATGTTGACGCGGACGAGATCATCGAGAGCGCGGGTGAAGATAGTCTTTTTGTGATAATTGACGGCGTTGAAGATCCGCGGAACCTCGGAGCGATCATACGTAGTGCCGAATGTGCCGGTGCCGACGGTGTTTTCATACCGGAACGACGGGCCGCGGGTTTGACAGAGACGGTTGCGAAATCCTCCGCAGGAGCTGTGGAGCATATTCCGGTCGCGCGTGTTCAAAATCTGAACCGCTTGATAGATGAACTAAAAGAAAAGAACATCTGGGTTGTTGGAGCGGCCGGTGAAGCTGATACCGCATATACTGATTGGGATTGGAACCGTCCGACAGCTCTTGTATTGGGAAGCGAGGGGGATGGGTTGCATCGTCTTGTTGCCAAGAACTGCGATGTTCTGGTTAGAATACCAATGTACGGAAAGATCGGTTCCTTGAACGTTTCGGTTGCTGCAGGCGTAATCCTTTTTGAAGCACAGCGTCAAAGAGCTAATATAAAGGGAAGCTAATTATGTTTTGTCCAAAATGCGGAACGAAAAATCCTGAAGACGGCAAATTCTGTCGGAGTTGCGGTACCGACATCGGAAATGTTGCAAAAGTCTTGGATACAGGAGCCGCAAGCTCAATGGAAACCTTGATGATGTTGGCTTATTAGCCTCTCAGCATCTTATTACAGGAGATTTTCAAACGATCTCAGAAGAAATATTGCCAAAACTGGATAGTGAAGTCTTTTTTGTCGTGAACCTCGACACCGACAAGGAAACCAACATGAAGTATCAAGCAGCACTTGAACAACGTCCCTTATGGTCAGCACTTAAAGCTGTTCGGCTTGATCAAGTTTATCTAGTTGATCGCGCCACTTGGCATGGATATAGCATTTTTGCAGCTTATGCAGTACTGGATGATATTGAGAAATATTTAGTGAACGATTCTTAGCTCATGCCTAAACACACCCTCTTCATCTGCCAATCCTGCCATCACTCCTCCGAAGATCGCCCCAACCATCAACCTGCTGATGGCACACGTTTACTCGAACAACTCAACACATTAGGCACTGAACACATCCAGTCCAACGAGTTTGAAATTCAACCCGTCGGCTGCCTGTGGACGTGCGACAAACCCTGCGCCGTTGCCTTCTCCGCTCCCCACAAACCGACCTATCTGTTCACGACCTTGCCAACCGGTCAAACGGCTCCTGCCCTACTCCAGTTTGGCAAACGCTATCTCGATAGCAAGACTGGCGATATCCCCTGGAAGCAGTTTCCTGAAGCGTTGCAGTCAGTGAGTATTGCCAAGATTCCGGCAGTGGGTGAATGAGTGGATGGGGGATTAGGAAGGGGCGATCGCATAGTTGTAATGGTAGAGCGGTGAAGGAGGGCGATCGGAACGATCAGATATGCCAATGACGCAAAAATTATTGTCTGACTTATTACTTACTGCCACAACGTAATCGGAAGATGTTCACCAAACAATGCAAAATCACCAATTGTTTTCTCAATCTTCATGCATCTACAAAATAATCCGAAGTAATCCGATGAATTTGAACCTGCCCTAGCTCTGCTGCAAAAATTCCTTCTAAAAATCTTCTAGCTTCAGTAAATACCTCTCGTTTGAAAAGCAAAGTAATGACCTCATCCAAAACATAGTCACTGGTATGAATTGGAATATTACTGGAGCGCAAATTCTGAAAGACTTTGACAACAGCCTCGTGATAAGTATCTCGCCGATGTCCATACGCGACCCAGCCCCAAGTATCTACAAAAAACGATCGTGGTTTCATGATTTAAACGTCTTTGCCGTCGTACAACTCCTCATCAATATCTTCATTTGCGATCGGTTCCCCAGAAAGCATTCCTGCAACCGCAAGTAAAGGTTCCTCTGTAGAAAGCTCCTCATCTTTAAGGGTTTGCCAGGATAAAAACCGGGCAAAATCTAAAATTTCTTGGATTTTAGATTCTGGTAGCTTCTGAAGGGTGACAACAATTTGCTCAATTAAAGGACTCATGAACTTACCTCCATCACATATCCAAATATCGGTTATCCCAGGCAATTGCAAGATTTCCTCACTCCCTACTATTTTAGTGCGATCGCCCCTTGTCGTAGGCTGGGAAGAGGCAACAAAACCCAACAGTCCAAAACCTCTTAACGAGAAATTCACTCATCTCTCGGTCTATGCTAATAATGTAAAAATTATTGCCACAAATTAATCGGAAGATGTTCACCAAATCGCCAGTTCAAGGTTAGGAAATGCTCGTAAATACTCTCTCAAACGAACAAACTGTTCGACTTCTCGAATTCCTGACAGTACTTCTTGCCGAATCACACCCAACAGAGCAACTCTGTCATCGGCAATCAACTCACGCAACCTCAAAACCTGGAATCGCTCTTCCGGGGTTCGATTTCGTCGCAGAGCCAACGACCCAACAGAAGTATCAACAACAACCTTCATGCTCGTTGCCGTTGTTGCTTATAGTTATACCCTGGGTCATAGTCGATCGTGCTAAAAAGTTCCAAAACTTTCAATTGTTTACGCCGCTGCACATATTCTCGCAAAGCTGCTTCAACAACCGCTTTCTCTGGGCGGACATCGAACAGAGTCAACGCTTCCTGGATCAACATCTGATCAATTTCAAGATTCGTTGTCACTGGCTTGCATCTCCAATATTGACACTATCAAATTGGGCGTCTCTACTATTCTATATCTCTCTGCAAACCGATTTTACCTTTGTCTTTTACGGGCAATTCTCGACGAGACGGCAAAGCCGATCGAAACTAATTGAGAAGGGGCGATCGGGGTTTGTGGTGGAGGAAGGCGATCGCGCTTCTCCATAAAACATGATGAATCGCCCTACTACAAGCTCTGCTTTAACTGACTCGTTCAAGCCGTTCAGCCAGCCAAACCTTGACAAAAGTCAATGCCGTGCTTTTGCCGATTAGACTGGCTCTTTTGTGGATCAAACTCAAACTCCACATCCCTGCAAGCTGGCTCACCTTGTACAGGCTAGTATAGCCCTATCCCATCGAATCATGACTCAGGCTCCTTTGGTGCGTCTACTCCGCTATGCCAAACCCTATCAGGTGCAAATTTGGGGGGCAACGCTCTGCTCTATCTTTCGCACCTTATTTGATTTAGCTCCGCCTTATCTGATTGGCGTTGCGGTGGATGTGGTGGTTGAGCAAGAAGCCTCGTTAATTGCTCGCTTTGGCATTCAAGATCCGCTGACGCAGTTGTTGGTATTGTCATTGCTGACGATCGCCGTTTGGGGTTTAGAATCCCTCAGTCAATACGGAGCCGATAAACTCTGGCGCAACCTGGCTCAGACCCTCCAGCATGAACTGCGAGTCGATACCTACAATCATCTCCAAGAACTGGAACTGGCGTATTTTGAAGACCGCAGTACGGGAACGCTGTTATCAATTCTCAATGATGACATCAACCAGCTAGAGCGATTTCTCAACTTTGGTGCACAAGATCTGATCAGTTTTTTCACACGAGTATTCGCCGTTGGCATTAGTTTTGTATTCCTGGCTCCTGGGATTGCATGGCTTGCCATGTTGCCGATTCCGTTCATTTTGTGGGGAACGTTCACGTTCCAATCTCGGCTAGCTCCTCGGTATGACATGGTGCGCGACCAAGCAGGACTGATTATATTACGAAAGAGGTCGAAGCCCCGTCCGCTCCTTGGGGCTGGGTCGATAGTCCGTAAGTGTGATGAAGTATTTCACGATAGCCCCGCCCCGATCGCTCTCGCCGTATGTGCGAGCATTCTGGGTCTTGGAGGGAGAGGCATCTGCCGTCCAGCCTTATATCTATCGTGGTTATGCGGATGGGTTTTCCGAACTACTTTTCCATTACAACGGAGTATTTGAAGAGATTGTTGAAGCTGATCGGATCAGTTCTTATACCGCGGGGCTTCACGCACAGACCCGAAATGTCAGGCGTTTTGTCGTAGATCAGAATTTCGGCATTTTTGGTTGCACGCTTTTTCCTTATGCGATCCCTAAATTCTTTGGTTATCCGGCAAGCGACCTGACCGACCATGATCCCGACCTTATGACAATGCTCGGCCCCATAGGCAGCGAGCTGGAAGAACGGATGTTATATGCGCCGAACAATGCGGCACGTGCTCAATTGCTAATAGCTTTTTTGAATCACCGTCTTGATATTGACCGACGCGAACTCTCACCCGTTATAGCTTCGATCCGCCGGATGATCGATCTGCACGGTGTCGTTAACATAAGAACTCTTGCAAAAGATCAGTTTATGTCTGAGCGTACATTTGAACGAAAATTCAAGGAATTTTCTGGATTTCGTCCAAAGCTATTATCACGGATCCTGCGGTTCCAGGCAGCTATAAAGGAAGACACCAAATCTATCTCATTGACAGACATTGCTCTTAAATACGGCTATTACGATCAGTCGCATTTCATCAAAGATTTTCGGGAATTTACAGGCTATTCCCCAAAAGTCTATTTCGACGGTTTTGCAGAGGGGTCCGAGTTTCTGTCAATTTAAAGATTGTCGGTTTTTTCCAATACATTCCGGCCCAGTTCCTATACTCTTGCCTTGTTCTAATAAAAAACGATACGAGGTGAATAAATGTCCAACGCAACGAACCCGATCCCAAAAGGCTATGAGGGAATCATACCCTATATCACACTAAAGAACTGTGCTGAAGCTATTGAATTCTATAAACGAGCATTCGGAGCTGAAGAACTATTTCGTTTGTCAGGCGATGATAATAAGATCGGGCATGCTGAACTGAAGATCGGAAGTGGAATATTGATGGTCTCGGATGAATACGCCGATTTCGGTTGTTTTTCTCCCGAAACAATCGGTGGCACGCCGTTCACAATGATGGTCTATGTTGAAGACGTCGATGTATTTGCCGAGAATGCAGTTAAAGAAGGATTGAAGATCGTCCGCCCTATCGAAGAGCAGTTCTATGGAGATCGTTCTGGCCACTTTGAAGATCCTTTTGGCTATAAGTGGTGCTTTGCAACTCACAAGGAAGATCTTTCCGCGGAAGAAATGGAGAAGCGCGCTGCTGTATCAAAGGGCTAGACGGATCGGTCGCTCGCCGGCGTTTAAGGCAAATGAAAATGCCCGGGGATCAGGTCGCGGGCATTTTCGATGTGATCAAAATGAGGTTTATTTCTTCCCTGACTTTGCGAAATAGCCCTGGCGATGGGTCAGGCGGACCTTTTGCCGCTGAAGGTCTGGGTTGACCAATTTTATCTCGATGGTTCTGTATGAACCGTCCTGCGCGTTGTTGGTCGGTTCATATGCAAGCAGGTACTGCGAACGCATTTCTTCCTGGATCTGTTTGAATGCGTCACGAAGCTGCCGTTCATCGCGCGGGAAATATGCACGCCCGCCAGTCTGTTCGGAGACCTTTTCGAGCGTTCCCTTATCAACGCCGTAATAGAAATTATCACCGATGCCGATCGAATATATGATTGCCTCAGCACGCTGTGCTGCTTCGACGGCATCCCTCAATTTCTTGCGACCATAAGTATTGGCTCCATCTGAGAGCAAAATGATGGCCCGTCTGGTCCGTTCGGGAGCGGGGCCGAGGATGTCTTCCGAAGTTACCCAGATGGCATCCCAAATTGCGGTCGCGAGCATTGCTTCTTGATTGCGCCCGGAGATAGGCGGTGTTCCGGTCGCACCGAGCACACATCCTCCAATGTATCCCGCCGGAGCGTGAAACCGGACGTTATCCACCGCACGCATAAGCCGGGTAAGATTCGCCGACATTCCCTGTTCCAATACCGTTTCACCCGTGAACGAAAGGATCGCGACCTCATCACGATCAGGACGGATCACGGTCTCAAGAAAGGCCTTCGCTGCGGACTTTTGTTCGGGCAAGACCCTTTCCTGTGAGCAGCTTGTATCGATCAGGATCGCAAGGCTCAGCGGAAGATCGACCTGTCGGCTGAACGCAGTTATCTCTTGCTTGCGCCCATCTTCATAAAGTTCGATGTCTTCCTGTTTCAGGTTCAAAACAAGCCGTCGGTCCTTATCCTGAGCGGTAAAGAGAACATTGACCGCTTCGGTATCGATCTTAATTACATCGTCCTCCTCTTCTATCGGAGGCGTAGGCGTCGGCAGCGGCAGGTCGGCAGATGCGCGTACGTCAGTGCGAGCCGTGAAAAAAAGAAGGACCCCTGCTATCAGGGCCACAGCTAATAGAAAGAAATATCTGGTAATAGTGCTTTTCTTAACGATCAATTGCATCGCGTTCATTCCCCGCACCGTATCAGATGCTGTCGCGCACCGCCCGGTAGCTTGTCTTTGTTCTTATTTTGTATCTGTTCGCCTTTGTGCGGTCGCGGAGACGGACCTCGATCTTTCGCGTACGGCCATCGTAATTTTGATTCGCCGGCTGGTAAGTGATTATGTACTGGGTCCGTAATTCCTCAGAGATGCGTTTGAATGCACGTTCAAGCTCTAGCATATCTCCGGTAAAAAATGCCTGCCCGCCAGTCTGTTCGCAGAGCTGGGTCAGAAGCCTGTCGCCGCGATCCTTGACCGTACCGGCCTCAACGCCGGGTACGCTTCCAAGGAAGCCCGCCTTTGTTGAGATGCCAAAGATGGTAGTTTCTGTCCGCTGCGCGATATCTATCGCGTCCGCAAGCTCGGCGCGGCTAAAAGTATCAAAACGATTGAATGAACGCAATCTAAGCGATGTGAGTAACAGAGCGACAAAATTAAAGAATAGACTATTTTGCATCAACTAATCAGTCGCTGCAAACACAACACTCCAGCTTGAGGAAAGCACAGGATATGCGCAAACCCTAGCCTATGCCCTCCCTGAGGGTATCCAACTAATTCTTAAAATGAATCACAAACTTTGCGCCTAGCTCAGCCCCAACGCAATAGGCGCAGGTCTGAGTAATCACTAAACTGCTGCAAAAGCAGAACTCAGAAAGACGAACCGGAAACACGGATGAATTACCGCTAATCACTAGCTGGATCAATCAACAGCTAACAAATGTTAGCTCAACACATACTAGCTCAACCAAAAAGCTTTGCCAAGTTAAACCAAATAATTCAAAGACAGCTGCGTTTCAGCCCACAGATTCGTTGATGAGAAACTCGCTCAGCTCTGCAAGCTTTACTCTTCGAGTGTGCAATGAAGTTGAGATTAACAAACCTTTCCGTGAATAATCCCCTGAGGAGTGTATCTCATGAGGTCAAGATTAGTCAAGAAAAAACTACAAACGCAATAGTACGAACACGAATCTGTATTGATAGATACGGACTTGACTAAACTCTGCATCTGACTCCGGACCCATGCAGCTCATATAACTAAAATCAACTCTAAATAGGTTCATGGCACACCTGGGATCAACTAATTTTTAGAACCAATCTCAGATCTTCAGGAAACTTAATATAAACCTGAGTACGCCGATATGTACTCAAATAATAATAGCCAGATAAGAACGCACCCGTTTAGAGCTATAAATATATCTCTCTACAATTAGCTCTAGATTCAGATTAATCATGATCTTCCTGTAAGCTTAACGCCCATCAGGTACATACATTCTCCTGTATGTTTGAGCAGCACACGTCTTTTTTTATATTTTATAAAGAATTAGTGATTGTTTCCTTCTAGTACTGAGGGACCCTAGTCGAAATATTAAGAAAGTCTATAAGCTTTGATATTACATGGTGATATTCGGTTACGTTATTACATAGCTTTTGCCAAGCCTTTTTAAAACTGAATGCTTCTGAGAAGTGTAGTTGAAGCAATTGAAGAAAGAGCCAAAGGGTTGATCCAAAGGGCTGAAGGGTCACGTTCGATCAATTTACTTCTAGGTTAACCCAATTAGAATGGGTTGATGTCTGTTGAGTGGACATTGAGTCATGTTGAGTGGCAGCCACGTACTTTTTCACTCATTTTTATCTATTGATCCGGTAATCCAGGTGAGCTGATAGGAGTGAGTTGATAAATAGTTGTGCATCTCAGTTATTTCCATAGTGTGACTATCTCGTATTAGAAGGCTGATATCAAGCATGCTGCAATTTACCCAGGCTTTGCAGTTCATGCCTATTTTTAAGTGTAGCTATTAGGTCAATCAACCAGCTCATGTTAGTGATATCAGCGATATAGAACGGTAGCAATATGACTCTCCAGTGAGTTTGCTGCACAGTCACGTCATGCTGAATCTTGTATGGCTTAATCAGCAAGGAGATTGCAAATAGACATTAGAAAAGCCCCAGGTAGTTCTAGTCAAGTAGTTCTAGTCAATAAGTTTTAGCTGATCAGAGGTAAGAGTGGTGCAACAGCAAAAGCGATCGCTACTGAATTCGAGCTTTTTTTGGCTGCTTGTGATTAGCTTAGGTACAATAGCAGCTGGCCTTTTACAACCTCTCAGTTTTCGCTCCTCTTCCTCACCTCAGTCGCCGCTCTCTCCGGCAGCGCTAAATGAAACTGGTGAAGACAGCGCCAATCGAGTGGCAGTTGCCGCACTAGGACGCTTGCAGCCTCAAGGAGATGTAATTAACCTATCGGCCCCGACTTCGTTACACAATGCCCGGATTGAAAAGCTCCTGGTGCAAGAAGGGGATCAGGTCCAGACCGGAGAGGTGGTTGCTCAGCTAGATGGTTACACCATGCAGCAGGTAGCCGTGCAGCAGGCGAGGGATCGGATTGCCATTGCTCAGGCTCGCCTAGCGCAGGTAAAGGCAGGAGCCAAATCAGGAGAGATTGAGGCACAAAAAGCATCCATTGCCCGACTAGAAGCCGAACTGCAAAATGCCCAGCAAGAATTAGAGCGATATCGCGTGTTATATCAAGATGGAGCAGTTTCAGCGTCACTTTTAGATAGTAAACAGCTTGTGGTTAATACAACCCAGAAACAGCTTGATCAAGCGAAACAAACCTTGAGCAGCATTGCCGAAGTTCGCCCGGTAGACCTGCAACTGGCGCAGGCAGAACTGGAAAGCGCCATCACCAACCTCAAGCAAGCCGAAGCCGAACTTGAGTTAGAGTCGATTCGTGCTCCTAAAGCCGGACGTATTCTAAAGATCCATACGCAAGCAGGAGAAGTGATCGGGCCAGAGGGTGTGGTTGCCCTAGGTCAAACCGATCAAATGTATGCTGTAGCAGAAATTTATGAAACTGATATCAATAAAGTGCAAGTTGGCCAGCAGGCAGTTATAACCAGCCCGGCCTTACCCAGTCCGATCGCAGGAAGTGTGAGCGAAATTGGCTGGCAGGTGGACCGCCAAAGCGTATTCAATGTTAGCCCCAGCAGCGATACCGATCGCAGAGTGATTCAGGTAAAAATTCGCATTCATGGCTCTCAAATCGATCAAATTGTTGCACTGACTAATTTACAGGTGGAGGTAATGATACCCTTGCAATAATTTTCATCATCCCAATGCTTCAAGTTCCATGATTCTGAGGTTCGATGTTCCCAGTTCCAACGCTGAAAGCTCCCTATTTCAAGCCCCCATTGCAACTCCATGTTCAAACTGCCTCTGTTCTGGTTACAGCTGATTCGCCAGCGAGCACGCCTGATGGTGACACTGGCTGGAATTGCTTTTATCGCCATTTTGATGTTTGTCCAACTCGGTTTTCAAAAGGCGCTCTACTCTAGCGCTACCCAAGTGCATCAAAACCTGCAGGGTGATCTGTTTTTACTCAGCACTCAGTACAAATTGACTTGAGCAGTACATTTGCTGCTGCAATTAGCTGGCTTAATTCATCTTTTGTGAAGTTGGTAGAACTGCTGAGTTAATTAAGTGATAATCGCGCTGCTAAAAGTGGCATTCGAGTCAAATTCGCGTTTCTAGTTCACAGCCAAAAGTTTGAAAATATCCTGTTAGCGGATCATAGACCTCATAATACTCAGTGCCGTCCGATTCAGTTTTCTGAACAACTCTAGGCTGTGAGCGAGGTATCAAGAGATTAAATAAACTGTCCCAAAAACGAGTCCAAAATGAGTTTGTTTGCGTAAATTGGACTGGATTAAAGTGTGAGTTGAGCTGTACAACGTCGAAGTAGACGGTTCAGAATTGACAAGATAAATGTTTGACTAAACGTTGAAGTGTGAGATTGGATCAATGCTTTTCATGGGAATTTGTTCTATTAGGAAATGTGAAAGGATTTGTTCTAAACGGCAGCGCTAACAGAGACCTAATCAGCGCCACCGTTGCTGAGCGATTCTATGCAGTGATTGCGCTGTGCTCGAAGTTGACCTGAAACCGGGTATCACTCTTCGACTGACAAACTTGCAAAATGTAGTCGCCTGCACCATTAAGTGACAGAGATATTAACACTCTTTTTAACTGGCATCAGGAATGCATTATTAGACAGACTTTTTCAAATTTTTGTGGAAGAATTGTGTAAGCTCATGCCATGAGTCCTCGGCTGCTAAGCGATTATAGGAAGAACGCTCGTTGCAGAAAAAACCATGATCGGCATCAGGATAAACCTTCAATGTGTATTCTTTGCCAAGTGCCTTAAACCGAGATTCAATTTGCTGAATACGTTCGAGTGGAATGAATGGATCGATACCACCATGAAACAAATATATCGGCACCGCGATGTTGCTCATTGCCTCAATCCATTCGTCTAGAACCATTCCATAGAAAGGAGCCGCTGCCGCAATTTCGTCCGAAAATTTACAAGCAGTGAGAAAGGTCAGACCGCCGCCTAAGCAAAATCCAGTCACTCCGATCCGCTCTGGAAAAACATCGGGCTGTGACTTCACATAGGCGATCGCCGCTCTAATATCCTCCTCTACTGGCTTACCGAAATCGATGCGGTACATCATCGCCATGGCTTGCTCAACCTCGCCATATTCAAACTTGTTGTTGGGCAATTCACGATAGTAAAGATCCGGCGTGAGAACGACGTAGCCTTCGTTTGCAATACGAGCTGCCACATCTCGGATATGGGAAGTTAATCCAAATGCTTCCATGAGGAGAATTACGGCTGGTTTCTGTCCACCCTCAACAGACCGATACAAGAATGCAGGCATTTGTCCGTCGGGTGTAGAAATTACCACTGTCTCTTCAATTTGCATGTTGTCGCCCTCGTCTGTAGAAAAAGAGAAAAAGTATTTCTGGCGATCGCCCTACCCAGTTCAAATTAAGCAGCTGAGTGATCGAAGGTCACGCCAAACTGCGTATTACCACTGCTTTGGCAAACTTGCAGAATATAATCTCCTGCTCCTCTCAATCCAGTGATGGTGTCAAGGTTGCCTTTGAGGGTGCTTGTACCCTTAACCACGACTTCGTTCTGATCAACAGAGCCGTTGCCGTTGCGGTCTTGAACAACGCGAATGTTAGCATCGCCTTTTTGATTACCCAGTTCCCGCACTGCAATGTTGAGACTGGAATTTCCATCAAGCGTGAAGGCAAAGTTGTCGGCAGTATCTTGATCACTGATGCGATCGCGCCGCCGCAAATCCTGAGCGATCGTGCCCAGTTGAATCTCTGGCGTAGTCAGGGGATTAGCACTGCCCGGAGAGGATCGGCTAATCTTAAAGGTGTAGAACATGTTACTACCGCTAATGCCTTGCACTCTGGCAATAAAGTTACCCTTACCAAGTGACTTATTCAATGAGAGAAAAGTGGTACCAGTGGTTCCTGGTGACAAAAAGCTATCAACGTTGTCGAGTCTACCGTTGGCATTGTTGTCTCGAAAGAGCGCGAGCTGAGTACTTCCTCCGCTAAATGATGCTGATACATTCACGTTTGCAGTGGTGGTGCCTGTCCTAAACGCATAAGTGTCTTGCTGGGTTTGGAAAACACCCGGAAGAACGCCATTTTCCGTTTTCGGAGCTGCATCCAAAAAAATAAAACCAAGATTTTTTTCAACCATGAGTTTCTCCTTGAATGTGAAAAGTTAAATGAGTACTGAATTGCAAATTGCGAGACATAGATTCGATCGCTTCGCTCAATTCAGCAGGTTCGTTGCTTACATTTCAGAATAGAAATTGATGCTCTGTTTGTCGGTTTGAAAAAGTCGGATCAAAGGTCAGAAAAGGTCGGCTTGTAAAATTGGGAAATATCAGGTGCGACCGATTAGAGGTTGATCATTACAGGTGGCGGGTAAGGTTTAGCAAAGGTGAAACATTCGGGTGAATCCCCGTATAGGGCAAGTTGTTTCAGCTTTGCTTTTCCTGCCTCAACCGTGGGCAAACAATCAGTAGGAATCCACCATAGGGCAAGATGCTCACCTTGGTATCGTTCAAACCAGTTGCGACGACGGCTAAAAAATTCACCGTGCAAGGTTTTATAAACATAGTCCTTTAGCTGCTCTACGCTCTGCCAAACCGATAAATTAACCAGCATTTTTGGATCAGGGTAGGCTTGAATATCGGTTGCATTACCGGATGAACTTTGTAATCGCCAAACAAAACCGGGACTTCGATCGGCAACGGCATTAACTTCATCCAGCGCTGCTGCAAACTCAGACATGGTTGGATCGTCTAAAGGAGCTTTCATCAATGCAACATTGATTTGGGCGAGATGGTAGTTCTGTGAAGACAATTTTAACCTCATTTGGGCGACCTCAAATGATTTCTACGAAGAGTTCTAGAAGAGCTTGATATTTTTAGTATCGTGCGGTCTTGCTGAAGACTCCAGAGAGGATAAAGTAACTTATACCAATTACATGTGAAGCTGCATAGAATTTACTCCACTGCCTACGGCACCTCCCCTCCATCTGCAATCGGTTGCTGTTGGTAAGCTTTGAGCAAGTCCTGGCACAGCAGCTCGGTTAGAACAGGTTGGGAACCGACCCAGGTGCGAATCGCCCGAATTAGCTGAGAGGGTTGGCTGGTGATCTGGTTTAGCTTTGGCAAAAATGCCTTGAGAATCGGGATCACTTCCGGTTTTGCTTCGGAAATTTGTTCTAGGGTGCGGCTTGCTTCCAGGAAGTGTTGATCTTCTTCACTGAGTTCTGCTTTACTTAACCGTTGGCTCTCAGCCCAAGCTAGAGCGTCCTGCAGCGCTTGTCCATACAGCAGCCGTGATTCATCTGTGTAACCTGACTTGACCCAGGCTTTGATCGCTTCACTGTAGGGGCGCAGTTTTGCCAGCTCTTGCTCAATCCACTGTTGATTAAAAATCTCTTGATAGATTGGGTTATAAACCCGTAAAGCTCCCTCGCGTTCGATCACTAACCCCGATAGCTTCAGCTCCAGATGTTCCAAGTCTTCTCGATTCTCAATGATTTCCCCCTGCTCTAAAATTTGCTGATACAGGTTCAGCAGGTGGCTGGGCGACCGTCTACTTTTGAGAATGCGGTCACGAATTACACCAAAGTGGGCGGGTTGATCTTTCTGACTCCAGTTCTGAATAATTTCTGAACGCACCAGCGTATCAATAGCCGATTTTTCTTGACCGGCAATAATTTTACGCTGCTTTTTAGACACCAAATTACACAGCTTCTGGGTCAGAAACGGTTGGCCGCCGGTCCAATCCAAAATCTCCTTCAATACCCAATCTGGTCGATCTGCAACCGTGCCGATTCCAGATTCTAACGGTTTTGCTTCTGCTTGACTAAAACCGTAGAGCTTGATCTCTTGACCGATGTTAAAGGGGGTACAGTCTACGTTAGAAATGAGATCGTAAGGCGTTGCCACACCGATCAGTACAAAGGTCAGTCGTTCGTAGTCTCGATTACTAGTACGCTGGTTATAGCAACTGCGAATGAAGGCAAAAAAATCATCGGTTGATAAATCATCAATAGATTCTTTTTTCAGCTTCAGTTTAAGTTTTAGAATGTAATCAATTTCATCAATTACAATAATCAGCTTGCGGTCTGGAAATCGGGTCAACAAGAAGGTTTCAATAAACTTCCCTAGCCGAGCGGAGGGCGTGAGGTGATCATGCTGTTGCCACCAAGCCGATAGGCTAATCTCGGCTAGCTCAAAGCTCTCCTTAAAGTTGTCCAGTATCGTTGTGTACCATTGGTCTAATGACTTTACTTCGGCTCCAACCGAGGACATGTCAATAAAGGCAAACAAAACCCCTTCGGCTTCTAACTTCTTTCTCGTCCGTACCACCAGGCTGGATTTTCCCATTTGCCGTGAATTGAGGACGTAGCAAAATTCACCTGCTTTCAACAGACTATACAACTTTTGATCGGCGGCGCGTTCCACATAGGTTGGATGATTAGGGTCAAGGGTGCCCCCGACTTGGTACTCATAATATGGGTTAAAGCTCTCAGTATCTGGTTCTAGCATCTGTATTGATTCCAACCATAGGGAATAAATAATCTGCCGATTCTAAATTCTAAGGTTACTAACCAGAGCACTTTATAATAAACATCGCTCTGTTTGCCATCCACCCAACTGCTACAAAGCTGCCATTGACCCATCTACCCATCTACCCATTTACCCATTTACCCATCCACATCTAGCTCTGACGCTTGAAATAGTTATAAAAATATCGTTGATAGAGATGACATCGCGGCGCTGCAACATTTTCAGAGGCGTCAATCAGACGGATTAAGCCCATGCTGTATAGCTTAAAGGCATCAACTGCTGCGATGGGCATTGCTTCATTAACCGTAACAATCTCTTTAAATTGAGCTTTTAATTCGGTGCAGCTTTCCAGGGCTGTGGTAATTTGTAGCAGATGATTCGTATAGATGCCAATTTGAGTGCAAGCAGTTTCCGTGATGCGTTTCAGCACCTTGTCTGTTTCCTTTTTTTGATGCTTGATGTAAAGAAAGGCAGTATCTACCAAGTAGGGATGCCCTCCCACCAGTTTCACCAGTTCATCGGTATAATTGCTTTCCCAGCGTAATCGGTATCGTCTGGCCAGTTCCTCGATTTGGTTGTTATCAAACTCTGACAGTTCAACGTCAGTGCCAATCGAGGTGAAAGGAGAGTAATCGATGTCATTCGATAACCCGTAAATATCGGTTGAATAAACTGTGACTAGCCGAAAGTGGCTCCAGATTTTCTGGCTAGCTGCACTGCCTTTGATCACTTTGTCACCCCAGCTCCGCAGTAGAGCACGAAACTCGTCCATAATATCGAGATTCTCAAAAATATGGTCAACCCGATCCAGAACCAGCAGCAAGGAGCTATGCAGGTTAGCCATTTCCGTCAGCACATATTTTTGAAAATAATTAGTAATCTTTTGGCTGGGCGTTAGCTCATCTAACCAGTAGACATCGAGCTTGACCGGCAAATCTAGTTCAATACTGACCGACACACAGAGCCATTTGAAGAAAGCTTCTGTATTAGTGAGCACCTGTCGATCGATGTCTAGTTCGACCTTACGGAAATCAATGCGCTGGCTGAGTTTGGTGAGTACTTCATTCAGGAATAGGGTTTTGCCCATCAACTGCGGCCCCTTGACTCGCACTATCGCTCCTGGCTTCTGTAGGGCGGCGTAACATCGGGCTTCTTCTTCAGTACGGCGAATATAAAATTCGTAGCTGGCTGGTGGGGCGATAACGTTGGCATCCACAATCGTTTCCATCGATAAATCCAATACCTCGGCGATGGATTCAACGGTTGAAGCATCCACATTCTTCATTGCAAAAAACCGATCAACCGTTGCCTTAGAGACTTGTGCCTGTTCGACTAAATCTTCTCGTCGCCATCCTCGCTTTGCCATCTCAGCCTTGATCCGCTCAAGTCCGTCAGTGGAGGCTGGAATGCTGTTTCTATTCCTTTCCTGCTTGTTCATCATCACCCTGCCTTTGATTTGTCATAGATATGAAAAATGCCTAGATTCGTCGCACTGCTCCGCGGCATTAATGTCGGCGGTAATACGATGTTAAAGATGTCAGATCTCAAGCCCTGCCTCGAACGGGCAGGGCTTGATAATGTCGTGACGTACATTAACAGCGGCAACATCGGATTTGACAGCGATAGATCCGAGAGCGATCTAATTGGTGTGGCAGAAGCGGCGATAGCAACAGAATTTGAAAGGCAGGTGCCCGTCATGATCCGTTCGCGAAGTGATGTCGTGAGAATTATTTCGGCGAATCCTTTCGACGGCGAATTTGAAAGTCACAAGGAGATGCATGTGCTATTTCTCAAAGACGAAATGCCTCTCGACAAACAACAGCAACTCATCGAGGCAGCGACGCCGCCTGAACGTTTTGCTATCGTCGGCCGCGAGATCTATTGCCATCTACCAATGGGCGTTGCTGACAGTCTGCTCGGCAAGAGCTACATTGAAAAGAAACTGAAACTTGCGGTTACCGCACGAAACTGGCGAACTGTACAAAAACTTGTCGAGCTCTGATCTTTAGAGCGGTAAATCCGAGAATTCCGGCGGTGTTTTTCTACCTTACAGCAAATGCATTACATCAATTATTCATGCTGCGGCTTGTCAGTTGTCAAAGCTTGAGTTTGACTCGCATAACGCAAGGCCGCCGTCCGATATGGTCGATTCGCAGAGGCGTCTCCCGTTTCAGTGTGAGAGCAGATTAAGAGATCTTAGGTCACGGCCTTGCCTCTAAGATCATATTAAACGGTGTTTCGGTCGCTCTTCTGAATCGCGTAAATCCGCCGTCTGTGGCAATCTGTCGAAGCCTTGCCTCACCGGCCTGAGCTCCCAGCCCCAATCCTACTTCCTGCGAGCGTGACGCGGGGGTGCAGATCAGCGTCGATGCGGAATAAAAGACGCGTCCAACAGGATTGTGGTTTTCTTGATATGTATCCTTGGCAAACGGCTCGACTATCATCCATGTCCCATCGTCTATCAAGGCATTTTTCACATGCCGTGCCGTACCGACTGGATCACCCATATCGTGGAGGCAGTCAAAGAACGTGATCAGATCGTAACCGTCGCCCGGAAAATCTTTTGATGACGCCACCTCAAATTTTACCCGGTCGCTTACTCCCGCAGCATCGGCTTTTTCTTTTGCCTTTTCGATCGAGGCATCGTGATAGTCAAAACCTACGAACTCAGAGTTTGGATAGGCTTGAGCCATGATAATAGTTGAGGCTCCAAGTCCACAACCCACATCTGCTACTCTTGCCCCGAAGCATAGCTTTTCTTCGACGCCTTCTAGGGCGGGGATCCATGAATTTACCAGATTTGCATTGTACCCTGGTCGAAAGAATAGCTCGGTACCGCAAAAAAGATCTGAGTCGTGTTCATGCCAGCCGAGCCCTTCACCGGTTTTGAAGCGCTCTAGCATTTGAGGCACTGCCTTCAAGGCCGCCGCTGCAAGAATGAAGGCTCCGGGTAAGTACGCAGGGTTATCCTCGCTTGTTAACGCGAAAACCTGTTCCTCACTCAAGAAGTACGCGTCTGTATCAGCATCATATTCTACATAGCCGCCTGCGGCGTTTGCATTCAGCCATTCGCGAATATACCGCTCGTTGGTTCCGGTCCGCTTTGCAAGTTCTGCAGCAGTTATGCGCTCGTTCGGAGTAGCCATTGCTTTATACAAGCCAAGCTTTGCTCCGATCACTATCAGCCCGGCATGTAACGTTGCCCCAAGATCACCAACAAATCTACCCAAGAGTTCGTTCAGTTTTTCCTCATTCACGTTCATATTCGTGTCCTCCATATAACACAGATATTTGAGAACAACCGAACCCCCTGCTCGAATCACCCCGCACGCGTATCAATAAAGACCTTGATGCAAATTCACCAGAACGCCGAAATGGTTATATAATGCACCAAGAGCGACAGACATTATATGCCAATTCGGAGGTCTTTCAACTTTAAAAATTGGATCGACGAGCATCGGCATCTGCTCAAGCCGCCGGTGGGTAATAAATGCCTTTATGATAATGAGGATTTCATCGTAATGGTCGTCGGCGGTCCGAACTCGCGAAAGGATTATCATTGGGACGAGGGCGAAGAGCTTTTTTATCAGATCGAGGGTGACATCAAAGTTCTGATCCAAGAAGATGGAAAACCCGTCGAGGTGCCGATCCGTGAGGGTGAGATGTTCCTGCTGCCGCCGCGGATCCCACATAATCCCATCCGCGGTGAGAACACCATCGGTCTTGTCATTGAGCGCAAACGCCGCAAAGGCGAGCTCGACGGGCTGTTGTGGTTCTGCGAGAACTGCAATGAGAAGCTCTACGAGGAGTATTTCCAGCTTGAGGACATAACTACGCAGTTTCAAGGTGTTTTCAAGAAATTCTACGGTTCCGAAAACCTACGCACGTGCAAAAAATGCGGCGTCGTCATGGAGCCGCCGCCGGTCGTATCATAAATGTTCAAGATCGATGTTCATACGCATATCCTTCCCAAAGACATACCCGCGTGGAAGGAGAGATTCGGGTACGGAGGCTTCATAACTCTCGATCACCACAGGCCGTGTTCAGCAACCATGGTGCGGGACGACGGAAAGCAATTTCGCGATGTCGAATCGAATTGCTGGGATCCTGCAAAGCGCATCGAGGAAATGGACAGTTACGGCGTCAACGTTCAGGTCCTCTCGACCGTGCCGGTGATGTTCACCTATTGGGCAAAGCCTGCAGATGGACTTGAGATATCAAAATTCCTGAACGACCACATTGCCGAGATAGCCGGCGAGTTTCCGCTGCGGTTTATAGGACTCGGAACAGTTCCTATGCAGGACACGGCCCTGGCCATTCGCGAACTCGAACGCTGTAAAGAGATCGGAATGGCTGGCGTCCAGATAGGGACGAACGTAAATCAGCTGAATCTTGGCGAGCCACAGTTTCTCGAATTCTTTCAGGCGTGCGAGGAGCTGGAAATGGCCCTTTTCGTTTGTTGGAGACGGCGCGGGCCGTCCGTGATCGTGCTGTGCAGAGACAGCGAGTGAAAACAAAATAATAAATGCGAAAAATCCTAATACCTTCACAAGGTACCTCCTTTGTAAAACGAAAGGCCGCGCCATTGGGCGCGAGCCAATGGCAAATAAACCGCAAAAATAACTTGCGGAAATTTTCAATAGCTTATCTATCGATCTACAGGCGCGGAGGAGCGCGCGAAGGCCCGGAGAAAAGCTCCGGGGGTGAATGATGATCGGGAGAAAAGTGAAAGTCCGGGATGCCAAGCGTACGAGTATAGTTCAGCTCGAAACGAACTGGCATAAAGGCGATCTGCTCGTTATCTTCGACCGTGTTAAAGGATCTTTTTTCAGTTTTTGCGGAAATGGCCGGGATCGGAAGCCGGACAAGGCAATCGCAATCGACGCGTAATGAATCGCCGGATGGCGTCGGCTGTTCGCTTTGGGCCACCGGTGTTCCATGTGCAGATGAGTGACACGATGAGTTGTTTTCTACCGCCGCGATCTCGTGGTGCGAGCAAGCACACGCCGAGATAGCCGATACGAGCAATGCGAATGTCGTCAGTATTAGAAGACAGGTTTTCGAGGTTCGAATAAGCATTAACAGGCTCGAACTCTAAGCATACTATTTGAAGACTTGCTCGTGAAGCGTGCCCGAGGCATTCCCGGTCAACTTTGGATCAAATGAAAAGAAGGTCGGCAAGTCCGGCCCGCGCTTGATTATCCAACCTTCTATAGATACAAATAGCTTGTATGCAGGTTGAATGGAAATTGCCGGATCTTGATCCATATCTTTTTTTTCGTGTTGCAGAATGGCCGGGATTGACCGTGCGAAGGGCGCGGGTTTTGCCGGGGAGCATATCCGAGCATACGAACGATTTTCATGAGATCAGCGTGTCGCTCGCCGGGAAGCTTAAGACCATCAAGAACACTGGAACCGGCCGCCGAAGGATCACGTGCGTTAACGGCGAGAACATTTGTTTGACTCCGGCTGGACAGGCTATGTCCGCCGAATGGGACGAACCGATCGACAATGTCGGGCTATTCATTGACGCGGGATATGTTTCGGATCTTGCGCTCGAGAATGGTTTTTCGCCGCAGGTAAGGCTTCGCGAGATATATCGCGGGAACGATCAGATGATAAAGACCATCGCTCTTTCGCTGATCGAAAATGCCGACGACACACATCTCGACAAGCTATATGCCGATTCTTTGGTCCAATCGCTTTCGCTGCATTTGCTGACCAATTATTCAGAATCGAGCGCTCAGCCACTTCCTAAGATCGGCGGGCTTTCGGGTTATAAGCTTAGCCGCGTAAAGGAATTTATCGAAGCACATCTCGAGAACGATCTTGGCCTCGCGGAGCTTGCCGCAGCAGCCGGATTGAGCACTTTCCATTTTGCTCGTGCCTTCCGCATTTCGACCGGGCAGACACCTCAGCAGTATGTAATGCAGCGCCGAATAGAACGGGCGAAACAGCTTCTTAGCAAACCTGACATTCCGCTTGTCGAGGTCGGTTTGCGGTCCGGTTTTAAGACCCAGAGCCACTTCACGGCAGCCTTCCGAAGACTGACCAGACTTACGCCAAAGACATGGCGTTCTATGCGAGCCGTTTGAATTCAGCAATCTCAGAACATTTTCAGCAATAAGCCGAAAGACCACAGAGGCCGTCATCTTTTAGACTTCTCAGTAGAGTAAATATGCTCAGGAGGGTCAAGAAATGCGCTCTATTTTATTCTTTGTCTTACTTTCTATTCTGGTTCTTCCTTCTAATGGACAGCCGAGCATCGCCTCAGAGTCATTCACGCGAGGAATTGCCGAATCAAAAAGCGGGGATCACGTCTCAGCATTAAGATCGTTTACAAATGCTTTAGAGGTCGCCGAACATGAAACGAATGACCAAAATTTTCTAGCCAGGACGCATTACAACATCGGCGTTTCAGCCTATCATCTTGGCAAGTTTGATCTCGCGATCCCGCATCTGGAGGATGCAATAATTCTTTCCGGATATAAGTACGAAAAAGCCTACTACGCTCTCGGAATGGCCTATGCGGAGACGGGTGATTGGGTGTCGGCTCGCGATGCTTTTGTCTCCGCTCTTTCGATAAATAGCAAGAACGGCGAGGCCTGGTTCGATCTCGCCTATGCGTATCTCGCACTTAACGAAGATAAAATGGCGATGAAGGCTTTTGAACGTTCGATCCGATATAAAACAGTGGATATGCCGATCGCTGAGAATAATCTGGGTGTATTGTTTGCAAAGTCCGGCGATCTCAAAAATGCCGAAAAGCATTTCAAGAACGCTGTGCGGCTATTTGGCAGTTCCTCAAATATCGCTAGCGAGAATTTAAATGTCAGCAGAGAAATGATGAGGAACCCAAACGATGGGCAACGAGGATCAATGTTCGCGTTGATCGAACGCTATACGAAGCTTCAAACCAATTATGAACAAACAAAATGACACAATGGCAATACTGAAGCTGTACGAGCTTCGACGCGAAGAGGCGATGCGGGCCGCCCGGCAATGGTATTTCACTGAGTTTGCCCCGCAGTCTGCGATGGACATCGCAGCGCTGTTTCAGGCGGGCGAACGCGCAAGCGCAAATTTCAGGATGGTCACATCCTATTGGGACACGGCCGCCTCATTTGTGCTCAATGGAGGGATCGACAAAAAGATGTTTCTGGATGCGAACACCGAGCATATTTTCGTCTATTCAAAGATCGCAGATCATCTGGCGGGCGTCCGCGAAGTGTTTGGTGAACCTGATTTTTTGCTCCACTTTGAGACGCTTTGCCGAGAGGTGCCGGATCTTGAGCTAAAGATCGCGGGGCGTAAGCGTTTGGCTCGGCTTTGGTCAAACGCGGTTTCGGGCTAAACAGCAACCGTGCTATAAATGAAACGCTGTATATGGCACGGTATGTATTAAGACGCGAAGCAGGCAATCTACCTGAGAGACTCAGTCGTTATAAAAGCGAGCCATTCATAGTAGGGGGAGATGCAACTAAGCCAATCGTATTTATTTTACAGAAAACAGGCGAGGAGAGGAAAGCTGTTGCACGCTCGGTACAAATTGGTGAACGCGCTAATGGACAGGTGGAGATTCGCTCTGGTCTACAGCCAGGAGATACATTTGTGGTCCGCAGCAATCAACCGCTGAAATCAGGCCAATCTGTGCGCTTGAGTATTCTTTCTGAAACATCACCGTGAGCAATTGCTTGAGCAATCATCGAGAGGTGAAGCCGGAGGACTATTCACCTACGAGCGACTAGCTGCAAGCGACGATACTGCCTCCTGCTCGACCATCTTGCTCAAAATCGCATCCATGTTCTTGCGGGCATCTCCGAATAGCATCCAGGTATTATCTTTATAGAATAGGGAATTCTCAATTCCTGCATAACCGCTAGCTAGGCTGCGCTTCATCACGATCACAGTCGCGGCCTTCCAAACCTCCAGAACCGGCATACCCGCAATCGGACTGTTGGCATCTTCTAGCGCACTTGGGTTCACCGTATCGTTGGCCCCAATTACCAACACTACATCGGTTTTGGGAAAATCCGGGTTAATTTCATCCATCTCTAGGACAATGTCGTAGGGGACGTTTGCTTCTGCCAGCAGCACGTTCATATGCCCAGGTAATCGGCCTGCCACAGGATGGATTCCAAACCGCACCTCGATGCCACGCTCCCGCAGCAGTTTGGTAATTTCTGCCAGAGGATGTTGTGCCTGCGCCACCGCCATGCCATATCCTGGTACCACAATCACCCGCCTAGCATTACCCAATCGATTCACCGTCTCCTCTACCGTTATCATCTGCACTTCACCCGTCGTTTGTTCGCCCTGTGGTGTCGCAACACCAGTTCCAGACCCAAAACCGCCCAGAATCACACTGAGGAACGAACGATTCATCGCTCGACACATGATGTAGCTGAGAATAGCACCGCTGCTGCCGACTAACGCTCCGGTGATAATCAGCAAATCATTGGAGAGCATGAATCCAGCCGCAGCGGCTGCCCAGCCTGAGTAACTATTCAGCATCGAGATGACTACTGGCATATCTGCGCCACCAATCGCCATCACGAGATGAACGCCCAGAATAGAAGCCAGTACAGTCATAATCAGCAAAGACTGTAATCCAGCAGGGAATGCATTAGGTAATCCAGCAGATACCCCACTGCTGAAGTTTATGCTCATAAATTGCGCGCCCAGAGCAATCGATGCTAGTACTAACCCTAGATTTAGCCAGTGACGGGCCGGTAACAGCAAAGGTTTACTGCTAATTAACCCCTGCAACTTTCCAAAGGCAACAATTGAGCCAGTAAAAGTAACTGCACCAATAAAGACGCCAATGAAAATTTCGAGCTGATGAATCGTGGCTTCTGCTCCAGTCAGGGAAGTTGGTTGTAGGTAATTAGAGATGCCGACTAAGACAGCCGCCGCTCCCACAAAGCTGTGCAAGATGGCAACCATCTGTGGCATGGCCGTCATTGCTACCCGAGAGGCCGCCAGCATGCCAACCACAGCAGCGGGCAAAACAACTCCTGCTAGAATTCCGTCACTGTCGATTCCAAGACCCATGGCGGTTGCTACAAAGGCAATTATCATTCCCACCATGCCATAGAGGTTGCCTCGACGCGCCGTTTCCTGGTTAGACAACCCTCCTAAGCTAAAAATGAACAGGACGCTAGCAGCAATGTAAGCGACGGTCTGAAGATTTTCGAGCATGATTGATTCCCACGGTTATTTCTGAATCTATTCTTAGAGCGACTTCTGAACCCGCATCTGAATCTATTTCTGGAATTACTTTTGAAATTATTTCTGAAACATCTTAAGCATGCGTTGCGTCACCCAGAATCCACCAACAATATTGATGGTTCCTATAAAGACCGCAATTGCCCCCAAAACAGTCGTAGCTAATGAGGCATTGGTCAATTGCAGCATGCCACCAATGATAATAATGCCGCTAATTGCATTAGTCACGCTCATCAACGGTGTGTGTAAGGCAGGTTTCACATTCCAGATCACTTGCCAACCCACAAAGCAGGCAAGCACAAAGACTGTGAAATGGGATAAAAACGAGGACGGCACCCAGAAGGCAATCGCAAACAATGCAAAACCTGCCAGGAGCATCCAGATCCATGAGGTAGGAAGCTCTTGTTGCTGGCTGGAGTGATGGGACGAAATTGGTTGGGCAGAGGTTGAGGCGGTCGTTTGCGGCGGCGCAACGGTGTTTTTCTCGTCCAAATTGTTGTTTTGCTGATTGGATGCAGATGCGGCCTGAACCGGCGAAGCAACAGCATTTTTCTTGGGTAAGGGAGGAGGCGGATAGGTAATCTCACCGTTGTAGCTGACCAACGCCCCGCGAATTACCTCATTCTCTAGATCAATCTGGTAGTGCTCTGCTCCGCCGAGTTCTGCTAGCAAATGGCAGAGATTGGTACCGTAGAGTTGGCTAGCTTGTTGCGACATACGGCTGACCAGATCCGTCAGGCCGACAATCGTGACTCCTTGATGGCAAATGATTTTGCCCGGTTGCGTAACAGCGCAATTGCCCCCTTGTTCAGCTGCCATATCCACAATCACCGATCCGGAACGCATGGTTTCTACCATCTCCCGCGTGATCAGCAGCGGCGCTTTGTGACCGGGAATCAGCGCAGTAGTGATAATAATATCGACCTCTTTGGCTTGAGCCGCAAACAGCGCCATTTCAGCTTGAATAAACTCCTCGCTCATGACCTTGGCATAGCCACCTTCACCGCTGCCATCCTCGGCAAATTGCAGCTCCAAAAACTCAGCTCCTAGGCTTTGCACCTGTTCTTTTACCACTAGGCGCGTATCAAAGGCGCGCACAATCGCCCCCAACCCCTTTGCCGTTGCAATTGCCGCTAGACCAGCCACCCCTGCTCCAATCACTAAAACCTTGGCGGGAGGAATCTTGCCAGCGGCAGTAATCTGACCGCTAAAGAACCGTCCGAAGAGAGCAAGCCCTAGAATTTGAGCTAATCGAAAATCTGCAACGCGAGGATCTCAACCCGATTGAAGAAACCAAAGGAATCCTGCAACTGTTGTCCAAACGGCTGCAACTACAGGAAACTCAAGTGATTGCGCTGTTTCAACGCCATGCCTACCTGCAGCAGAATATCGATATTCAGAACACTGATGCGGAGTTTAGCCAGCATTGGCAAACCATCGAACAGTTGTTTGAGGTCATCGGTAAGTTCACCCCCGATAGCTTCCGCGTCAATCGCCTGCCGCTCTTGAATCTGCCAGAGCCGATTTTAGCCGCCGTTAGTCAGGGACAGTTGGAGTACTCCAAAGCTCGGCTAATTGCGCGAGTCAAGGATGAGTCGATACAGGGTCGCCTACTGCAACAGGCCATTGACGAAGGATTAAGTCAGGCCCAGATTCAGCAAACCATCCAACAGCTAAATCAGCAGCTAGATCAGCAATCTAGGTCAAAGACGCCAGCTCAGTTGCATCAGATCCAAACTCGCGCCACCGGCATCGCCAAAACCCTTAAGAAATCTCAAGTCCTCGCCTCCCTCTCCAAACGCGACCAAGCTAAGGTCGAGAAGCTGCTGGATCAGCTCTGGGAGATTATCTCACCGGAGAAGGAGCGATAGGCGAAGGAAGAAGCTAGGAGTCAGGAGTCAGGAGTTCAACTTAGTTCGAGAGCCAAAATCAAGCCATTGCCCACCCGCGCGTCAACAGCAGGCTAGTCGGGGAAGGCTGCGCCTAAAGCAACCTTCTCGCAGAGTGGCAGACTCGACAAGGGGTTTAGTTCACTACCCTGCGGGAAGGCAAGCGGATGAGGGGGCATGCTGGATTAGCCTATGCTTCAGCAACGGGTAGGCGATGCCACAAACGAACACAGAAAAATTCACAGCCTCCTAACATGTAGGGCTGATTGGAGTGCGGGTATCTGGATGAAGCGAGGTGTCTATCGATGCACACGCGATGTGAAGACACTGTAGGATTTGAATCATCATTCTGGATCATCATTCTGGATCATCATTCTGGATCGCCATTCTGAGGGGCTATTTCAGATCCTCCTTCGGTTAGGCTATTGGCTAAACAGCGGACCCAGATCTGATCTGCGGCATAGAATTCTCCCCTTGACTCCAGGGCAAAATTGCCCAACAAAAGCGCCAACCAAACTTTTACTAAAGGCATCTTCAAAGCACGAATCAATTCCAAAAATGCAATTGGCTGCTCCTGCTGGCTCATCCAATCGGCGATGGATTGGCTCCAAGCCGTAACGTTTTCATCGTGGGCTACACCTAGTGCCTGCTGTTTTTCTACTTCCGTCGCCTCAAGCGCAGTCACCATCTCTAGCACTTTCTGTTTGTCTACTACGCCAGCCACCGATTTGTCTGGCCGTGAAACCGTGGAATTAGGTGCAGCAGGACGGCTTCGCTGCCGAGTTTTGACTAGTTCTGCTAGATCGAGATACATTGTGCGCTGGATCAACCCAGCTAGCAAATCTTCTTCCAGGACAGGGCCATCATCATTGTGCTGATCCTGCCAGTCACCCAACAATCGATCCGCTTTGCTGGCATGGAGTTCGGCAAGCTGCACTAGAACGGTACCGGCGATTTGGAGCTGTTCTGCCTCAGACAGATCAGGCAGCATGCGTTCTACCAACTGCCAGAGCGCTACGATATTTGCTACTTCTGGACAAGTCAACGCATGTCGATACGCTTCTACAAACTGCGAATCTACAAACTGCGAACTCAATGGCGCTTCCATGGCGAAATTCAAGTTGAACTCAAGCCATTCTAATGATTCAGTTCCAATCCTTGCCAGTCAATTCTACAGTACTGCCAAGATTAGATCATGTTTCACTTTCTATTCACTCTCTCTCCATCGAGCTATTATTACACTAATTCTTACACTATAATTGGCTATCACCCTAATACCGCAATTATCTTAAGTTGAGGCAACGGCAATGGCGCGTCCGATCAATCCAAAATGCTGGGAATGCAGCCTGCTCGATAGTAAAACGGCCAAAGCACTGCATGGAGAGACTGGAGATGGCTGCTGGGATGATCAGATCTGCCATCGGCGGCGGTCCCACTACCGCAACCGAGCCGACAATAACCAGAAGCGGAAAGGGCAGTACGTCTCGGTGAAGGCAAGCCGTAGAGAAGCACTGAGGGATCGAGATGCTGTCAAACCGGCTGCGCCCCCGGTAGCATTGCTCTACCTATATCGAGAGTCACGTAGAGATGCTCACTTACATGCGTTAGCAATTACCGTCTGGCAGGGGGACCAAAAGCTTAAGGAGCTTCCACCAACCCACTGTATGGGGATGACCAACAGCCAAGTGAGGCAATACCTACAAACCGTTTTGCAAGACTTAAACCAAACCTATGGCATCAAGACCTTTGAGCCAGAAATTCGCTATGACCCCAGCTTCTGCCCAATCGAACCTTGTCCTCTCAAATCTCTGTAGTAACCTCATAACTTGACCAAAAAATTCAGAAGCTGGATTTAGGTCCAACTTCTGAGCTGTAGAACTTCAATTAGGCTTTACATAAACTGGTTCTTATAGCGTATCTAAGCTTCTCTAGGTGTCGATCTAGCCTAGGGGCCAAACTAGGATTAAGCTAGCTGGTCGCCAGTGTACTTTTCACGATTTCATGATTTCACGATTTCACGATTAACTGCTGCTGATAAACAAGTGCTCCCGTTTATTATATAAAGGAGCATTTAGGAGTGAAAAGCTGAGGACATTTTCAGGAATATTTAAGATGAACGTCACGACTGTTCAACTAATGTGCATTTGGTGGAAATTGATCTCCTACGACGCAGAACAAGATTGTTTAATCATTCGCAATTGCCGAATACGGCTTACCTGGTTACGGTCACTCGTGCTCAGTTAAGAGTGATAGAGATTTGGCCAATTAACTTGCAAAATTCACTACCAACGATTCCAGTGCCCTTGAAACCGTCTGGCACAGACGGGCCATTAGTGCTGACAGTCCGCTGGGATTTCGCTTCAATTCTTCCTACGAGTTTGCGGATAGCTCTAGAGACTTTGAGCAAACTGAACTAATATTTGTCGCACCAACAGTGCAATTGATTGCTACCGAAGACACTGATTTGCTGGTCGATCTGGAATATCTCAAATTCAACTCTATAGTACTGCGCCAGAACTTCCTGCGTCGAGTACGGTATTGGATAACCCAAATGGCGAGGTCGATCGCTCTGTCAACTTAGGTGAGCCATCGCTCGCGGAAGGAGAGGATATCATTACCCGCTTGGGATATCGATTTGAGCATCGTTTCAATTCAAACTGGAGGCTGAGAAATGAGTTTTTGCTGTCGCATCGAGAGTCGGAAGGAATTGGGGTGACTCCGATTGAGGATATTCGCACTGATGTAGGGCTGGAGCCAGGATTGCGAACGGTACAGCGGTTGCTCACCATTAACCCCTCAGAGCAAACCAGCGTAACGCTGAACACAAGCCTTTCGGGTCGGTTTGACACCTGGAATATTGAACATCAAGTGCTAGCAGGTGTGGAGCTACTTTCTGATCGTTCTAGAGATCGAATTGTATTTGACGTGCTGGACTCGATTGATATTTTTGAGCCGGAGTATAGTCCAGGCAGTCGCCGCCCACTGACGGTATTTCAGGACGGCATAAGTGAAACCGTTTCAGTCGGATTTTACTTACAGGATCAGATCACGCTACTAGAAAACCTGATTCTAGTGCTGGGCGGTCGATTTGACATTGCTCATCAGACCAATCAAGACTTCCTCGATGAAGGTCTTAGCTTTGAGCAGACGGATCAGGCATTTAGTCCCCGCATTGGACTGGTTTACCGTCCGGTTGAGCCAATTTCTCTCTATGCCAGCTATGTTCAATCGTTTTTGCCCGTGAACGGACGCGAAACTTCACAAGATGCAGCAGGTCAGCGGATTGTTGGTGAGCCGTTTCAGCCTGAGCGCGGTCAGCAATATGAGATCGGAATCAAGGCAGATATTTCAGATCAGATCACTGCGACTCTAGCGCTTTACAATTTGGAGCGAACGAACGTTGTGGCTCAAAGCAGTGATAGAAGGTCACAGTTTCAGGTCGGAACTCAACGCAGTCGCGGCATCGAGTTTGATATTGCTGGCGAAATTTTACCCGGATGGCAGATTATTGCTGGCTATGCCTATACAGATGCTGAAGTCGTTGAAGATGATCGCATCGAGGTAGGGAATCGACTGCCGAACGTACCAGCGCATTCTGCCAACCTCTGGACAAGCTATGAAATTCAGTCCGGGGTGCTGCAAGGACTGGGGTTTGGGATTGGATTCTTTTTCCAGAGCGATCGTGAAGTTGCGCCGGAAAATTTATTTCGCTTACCCAGCTTTTTGCGAACAGATGCAGCAATTTTTTACCGTCGGGATCAGCTTCAGGTGTCCCTGAATGTTCAAAATCTGTTTGATGTCGAATATTATCCAGCCGGTCGAGATTATGTCAGAGTCATTCCCGGACAGCCGTTCACAGTAATTGGCAAAATTAGCTGGGAATTTTGACACGTTTTTGGAATGCAAGGAAAATATAAATTGTTTGAGCCGTATAAATTAGTTTCTCCTATCGAAGAAGAAATTGAAATTCATTTTCAATATAATCCCTGTTAGAACACATACATGAAAGAACGTTCCATTAGTTACAACTTATGATGTAAAAAGGAATCTACTACTTATCTCTCGACAATTTAGAGGATTTTAAGAATGGCAACAATTAGAGGTACCAGTGGAGCGGATAATCTAAACGGCACTAATCAGGCAGATTCAATGTATGGCTACGCAGGTAATGATCAGATCAATGGAAATGGTGGCGATGATTTAATTTATGGTGGTGCTGGTGCAGATCGATTGTACAGTGGCGGTGGGCAAGATCGACTTTATGGCGAAGGCGGCAATGATCAGCTTTGGTCTACAGGAGGCGGTTCTATAGGGATGTACGGTGGTTCAGGTGCAGATTCATTCTGCTAAGGACTGGGATTTCGATTAATTTAATTGATGTTGGTGGAGTCAATACTTTATTTAGATACGAAGTGCGCTATAGTGGTCAAGCAATTATGACTATTTTGGGGCCAGGTGGTGCATCTGCTCCTCCTCTTATTGTTCAATATTACTGAGGTAACGACAAATACTTAATTGAAGTGTCGTGAGAAGATTATGGGGGGTGCGAGTCATTTGCAGCTCCCTATTTAGGTTGTCTGCACAGTTTGGGAGCCTTTAAATCGAATGCGGGACTTCACGATCCTCTGGTTCGGTCAGCTCGTTTCAACCATCGGCAGCTACATGACCGTGTTCGCCCTGCTGATCTGGGTCTGGCAGCAAACCGAATCGGCGACAACGCTGGCCTTGGTGACTTTCTTTTCCCAATTGCCGCGCATCTTGATCACGCCAATCGCGGGGATTATCGTGGATCGGTTTCATCGCAAACGGCTGATGCTGCTGGGGGATATCGTCGCGCTCTTGAGTACCCTGGCGATTGGACTGCTCTATGCCGCCGGCGCACTGCAAATCTGGCATCTCTATATCGTGGTGGCGCTGTATGGCTGCTTTGGGCAGTTGCAAACCCTAGCCTACTCGGCTTCGATTGCCATGCTGGTCTCTAAACAGCACTACACTAGAGCCGAAAGCATGGTCGCAATGGTGGGCTACAGCGGCGCGATTTTCTCTCCCATTTTGGCCGGCAGCCTCTATCCGCTGATCGGGATTGTCGGGATGATTGCCATCGATTTGCTCACATTTTTGGCCGCCCTGCTCAGCTTACTTGTGACACCAATTCCCCAGCCTGCGGTGACTGAAATTGCTACTGAAACCGCTGAAGCCAAAACTACCTGGCAAGACCTCACCTTTGGCTTTCGCTATATCGCCGCTAAACCCGCTCTCACCGCAATGGTGATCGCCTTTACGCTGTTTGCCATTCCCGGCGACATTGGCAAAGCGCTTTATAACCCGAATCGGTTCGCGCTACGTCAATGATTTCAATGCGTTTGGTCGCACCTATCGCGTTTACATTCAGGCGGATCAGCAATTCCGCTCCAATCCAGAACACATTGGTCAGTTATATGTGCGTTCTAGAGGAGGCGAGATGATTCCTTTGAGTAATCTCGTCACTATGACTCAAACGACTGGACCACAAACCATTAATCACTATAATTTGTATCGATCGATTGAAATTAACGGTACAGCCGCGCCTGGGTTTAGCTCTGGACAAGCCATTCAAGCAATGGAAAAATTGGCGGCTGAGGTGCTACCGCCCAACATGGGATTTGAGTGGTCAGGCATCTCTTTGGAAGAATTAGAATCCGGAGGGCAAGCCCCCATCATCTTTGGACTAGGAGTGTTTTTCGTCTTCCTGGTACTGGCAGCTCAGTACAACAACTTTCTTGATCCACTCATTATTATGTTGTCCGTTCCTTTAGCAGTTCTCGGAGCGTTATCGGCTCAATCCTTGCGAGGGTTATATAACGATGTCTATTGTCAAGTTGGGCTTGTTATGTTGATTGGTTTAGCTAGTAAGAACTCTATTTTGATTGTCGAGTTTGCCAATCAATTACACGACCAAGGACTTTCAATTACGAAAGCAGCCGTACAAGCTTCCCAAGAGCGCTTACGCCCAATTCTGATGACAGCAATCTCCACTCTACTGGGCATCTATCCACTGGTTGTAGCAACTGGAGCCGGAGCAACGAGTCGCCAATCCTTGGGAACGGCAGTGTTTGGTGGAATGCTAATCTCAACGTTCCTCAGCCTGTTTGTAGTGCCCATTCTCTACATTGTGATTGGCAAAATTCGAGAACACTTGATGCGATCGAAATCAATCCACGCTTTTGATGAGCAGATATGACGGCTTCGCTTCCCTTACTCCCAGTAGGGTCGATTGCCAAATTGTTGAATCAGAAAATCAATAAACACTTGCACACGTCGCGAGTACTTACGATTGGGTAAATATAATGCATAAATGCCTGTATCTGGATCAGTTTGTGGAGAGATTTGGAAATCAGTTAACACTGCCTGTAATCGTCCAGCTTGAATATCTTCGCCAATCAACCAGGTGGGCATCAAAATCAACCCAATGCCATCTAAACAAGCTTGGAGCAGCAGTTCCGAATGGTTTGCCACTAAAGACCCACTCACTTTTACTTCGCACACTTCTGTCCCACGTTGAAATCGCCAGATTTGAGAACTGGTGGAATAGGCGAACAGCAAACAATTGTGCTGGGTTAAGTCGTTGGGATGAGTTGGTTTACCACATTGGCGAAAGTAGGTTGGGCTACCGCAGACGAATCGATCATACATTGCTAATTTGCGAACTATCAAGTTGGGATTGGATCGATCGAGATTGCCAATGCGGATTACTACATCTAAATCGGCTTCGACCAAGTTTGCCAATCCATCGCTGAGTTGGAGGTCAAGTTTAATGTCGGGATACTGAGCTAGAAAATCACTCAGAATTGGAGCAACATGCAGCCGACCAAACGTGACAGGCAAGCTAACCCGCAAAATACCACGCGGGATCTCACCCTGTTCCATGATGCAGAGATTGGCTTCTTCCACGTCTTGTAGAATTTGGACGGCTCTATCGTAGTATTTCTGCCCCTGTAGCGTCAGCGTGACACTGCGCGTGGAGCGGTTGAGCAACTGGGTGTGCAGCATTGCTTCTAACGCATTGATTTGGCGCGTCACTGAGGAAACGGCTAGCTGTAGCTGCCGAGCCGCTTCTGAGAATCCACCCGTTTCGACGACTTTGACAAACGATCGCATGGCTGCCAATTGATCCACTGCATTCCTCCGAATTGTCTATTGCAAAAAATGCAAAAGTGTTTGGCATATTTAGCACATTAACATTCTTTGTGAATGAGATTAGAGTGAAACTATCAGCCGTTACAGAACAAGAAAGGAGGCAACGATGACGCTAACGATCGCCATTACATCGGATTTCATTTGTCCTTGGTGTTTAGTCGCAGAAACCCGGTTAAGTCAAGCCATCGCACAACTGAATCCGCCTGTCGAAATTGAGCGCCTTTGGATTCCGTTTGAGCTAAATCCGCAGATGCCAGAAGCAGGGATGGATCGCAAAACCTACCGCACTCAGAAATTTGGCAGTTGGGAATATTCACAAGCGTTGGACGCAAAAACAGTACAGGCAACCCAAGCTGATGACATCAACTTTCGCTACGACCTGATGACTGTCACCCCTAATACCCTCAAAGCGCACCGTCTCACTTGGTTTGCGGGCAAGCAGGGCAAAGCGATCGAAATGGCTGAGCACATCCTGGCTGCCTATTTCACGGAAGGTCAAAACATTGGTGATGTTGAGACGCTGGCAACATTGGCAGCAGAGATCGGCATTGATGCAGCACAAACAAAAGCATTGCTGGAATCAGAAGCAGGCATTCAAGAAGTCAAAGCCTTGGAACAACAAGCGATCGCCCAAGGAGTTCATGGTGTTCCCACGATTCGCATTGGTCAAGAGATTATATCGGGAGCGCAATCGATTGAAGTTTTTATTGCCGCTTTGCAAAAAGCAGTGAATGAATTGACAATCGCCTAACTATATTTACTGCGATTACTTTTGTTCATAAGTATCTGGAGGGAAATGGATGAACGCTACCAATCGTCGTGCCATTGTGATTGGTGGATCACTGGCAGGGTTATTTACAGGAACATTGCTGCGATCGATCGGCTGGCAGGTCGATATCTATGAGCGATCGCCCCATACTCTCGACAGTCGCGGCGGTGGCATTGTGCTCCAGCCGGATGTGATTGAAGCATTTCAACGGGCAGGTATTTCTCAAGATAATCTCGGTGTCGTGGCACAGGAGCGCTATTACTTGAAGCGCAATGGCACCATTCAACGAATGCCGATGCGACAGACCTTGACCTCCTGGAACTTGCTCTACACGTCAATGCGGCGACACTTTCCAGACGAGCATTACCATCAGGGACCATGATTGCCCCCTGATAGACCACAAACTACCCACCTATCTTATACCACAATAATGTAAGGGCAAAGTTTGCGTCAAAAGCCCTGTAGCTAACCTTGAATTCATTTTGCACATGCTTCGCCCCTACTAAATTGATCAATTTTGTGATTGGAAAAAAGAGCCAGAAATCAAGTCGAATTCTGACTCCTGACTCTGGCTCCTGAATCACCGATCAAGCTTTCAAACCGTCAACCAACAGGAAGCAATTCTATCTCGTTCTTGGCTCCTGGCTCCTCAGTCCGATAGTAAGTCGCCGATTCCAATCGACAGCCTAAATAGGCTAGCGTATAGAGTTCCTTTAGGTCTTGAATCAGCGGGTAGCGGGGGTTGGCACCCGTACACTGATCATCAAACGCCTGTTCAGCCATGTGTTCGACTTTACTGTAGAAAGCTTGGGCATCGTCGGGCAGAGTTTCTTTGATCGTACCAGGGATCTCAAGCTGTTGTTTTAGCGCTTCGATGGCTTCCACCAGCCGCTCTACTTTTGCTTCAGGAGTGTCGCCGCCCAGCTTCAGATAATCAGCAATTTGGGCATAGCGTTCCTTGGCGTGGGGATATTTGTATTGCGGGAAGATGGCTTGTTTGAAGGGCACATCAGTAGCGTTATAGCGAATCACATGGGAAATCATCAGTGCATTCGCCAAACCATGCGGTACATGAAAGGTAGAACCTAGTTTATGGGCCATTGAATGACATACACCCAGGAATGCATTAGCGAAGGCCATACCGGCAATCGTGGCGGCATAGTGAACTTTTTCGCGGGCTTTCGGATCGTTCGCTCCCTGATGATAGGCACGCGGCAGATACTGAAAGAGCAGCCCGATTGCTTCTAGGGCCAATCCTTCGGTGAATTCGGTCGCCAGTACCGAAACATAGGATTCCAAGGCATGGGTCAGGGCATCGATACCACCGTAGGCAGTCAACTTCTTGGGCATGTGGAGTACTAGCTCTGGATCGACAATTGCCATGTTGGGCGTCAAGGCATAGTCAGCTAAAGGATATTTAATTCCAGCTCGGTCATCGGTGACGACAGCAAAAGGCGTGACTTCGGAACCAGTTCCTGAGGTTGTAGGAATCGCAACCATAATTGCTTTCTGCCCCAGCGGCGGCAGTTCATAGACCCGCTTGCGAATGTCCATGAATCGAGTTGCTAAGCCCTCAAACTCGACCTCTGGATGCTCATACATCAACCACATGACTTTGGCCGCATCCATCGGAGAGCCGCCGCCAATCGCGATAATGACATCCGGCTGATAGCTCTTGAGCAACTCCAGACCTTTGTTGACGTTTGAGAGGGTTGGATCGGGTTCCACCTCATGGAAGACATCGTGCTTGATGCCCATCTCATCTAGTACGGTTGTGACCTTGTTCACTAGACCCAGATCAAACAACGGCTGATCCGTGACGATAAAGGCTCGCTGTTTGCCTACTAAGTCACGCAGCGCTGCCGGCAGGCAGCCATACTTGAAGTAGATTTTGGGCGGAACGCGGAACCACAGCATGTTTTCTTGCCGTTCAGACACAGTTTTGATGTTCAGGAGATGATGCGGTGTAACGTTCTCGGATACGGTATTACCGCCCCAAGTACCACAGCCCAGCGTTAGGGATGGATCGAGTTTGAAGTTGTATAGATCACCAATCGCACCTTGGGATGAGGGCGTGTTGATCAACACCCGCGCCGTCTTAACTGCGTGCTTAAAGTAGGCAATGTCATCCAGATGGGCCGGATCAATATACAAAACCGCAGTATGCCCTTGGCCGCCAAATGCCACTAGCTGTCCCGCTTTCTCGACCGCATCGTGAAACTGACTGGCACGGTACATGGCCAAAACCGGCGACAGCTTCTCGTAGGAAAATGGTTCGTTAGGGCCAATCTGCTCAACTTCAGCAATCAACACCTTCGGCAACGTACAGGGCAAGGGATTCAGCCGCTCGCCGGTTTGGCGCTGCTGGCCCTGATCTTCCAGACAGACTAAACCGATGCCCGCTAACTGAGCAATCTTTGCCACCGACTGTCCCACAATCGCCGGATTTAGATGCCCGTTCTGCAACAGCACCTGCCCCACTTGAGTCTGCTCATCGGGTGATAGGAAATAGGCTCCCCGTGCTATAAACTCTTGCTTCACCTGCTCGTAAACTGCATCCACCACAATCACCGATTGCTCCGAAGCGCAGATCATGCCATTGTCAAAGGTCTTACTCAGCAAAATCGAGCTGACCGCGGTTTGGATGTCCGCCGTGGCATCGATTACGGCTGGGGTATTGCCAGCCCCCACTCCCAGTGAAGGATGCCCAGAGGAGTACGCGGCCTTCACCATACCCGGTCCACCCGTAGCCAAAATTAGCTTGATATCAGGATGCTGCATCAACGCCTGCGACAGTTCAACCGTGGGTTCATCGATCCAACCAATTAAATGCTCTGGAGCACCGGCTGCAACAGCAGCGTCCAGGACAATTTTGGCCGCCGCCGCCGTGGATTGTTTAGCGCGGGGGTGGGGAGAAAAGATAATCGCGTTGCGGGTTTTGAGCGTGATCAGTGCTTTGAACACTGTGGTTGAGGTAGGATTAGTAACTGGTACAATGCCGGCAATCACGCCAACAGGTTCAGCGATTTTCTGGATTCCGTAGGTTTTGTCATCCTCAATCACGCCGCAAGTCTTTTCCTGTTTGTATTTGTTGTAAATGTATTCAGACGCAAAGTGATTTTTGATTACCTTATCTTCAATCACTCCCATTCCCGTTTCTTCGACTGCTAATTTGGCTAAGGGAATCCGGGCCGCATTGGCGGCTAGAGCCGCTTGCTTGAAGATGGCATCGACTTGCGTCTGTGAATAGGTAGCGTAGACTTCCTGAGCGGCTTTGGCTTGCTGAATCAGCGTTTCCAGTTCTTGCAGGTTGGTAATTCTCATCGTTAGCTACTCCAGGTTGGGTGATGAAATTAAAGAAAAATTAGGGATCCAGATCGGATGGACCATCCCTTTCATCTGCATGTCAATCCCTTTCAAGTCCTCAGCCGCAACGGACAGCCGGAACCCTATCGCGCCTGGAAAGATACTGTGATAATCAAAGGTAATGAAACCGTCCGCATCCGAATTCCCTTCCGAAACTTCGCTGGCAAAACAGTTTACCACTGTCATATTCTGGACCATGAAGACTTAGGTATGATGGGACTGATTCAAATCGACACAGTATTAGCCAACGAAAATGAGAATTCTTCTAGTCGAGGATGAACCAGACTTGGGGCGAGCCATTCAACGGGCACTCACTCGGGAAAAGTACATCGTCGATTGGGTTCAGGATGGTAGCGAGGCTTGGAATTATCTAGACAATGCCTGGACAACCTACACAGTGGCAATTTTTGATTGGCTTTTGCCTGGGCTGTCTGGAATTGAGCTATGTCAACGCTTGCGTCAGCAGCAGAATTCACTGCCTGTCCTGATGTTGACCGCTAAAGATCGGTTGGAGGATAAAGTGACTGGGCTAGATGCGGGAGCTGACGATTACTTGGTCAAACCCTTCGGTATGATCGAGCTACTGGCACGGCTGCGGGCTTTACAGCGTCGCTCACCCCAAACCTACAGCCCCTTTCTGCAAGTCGGCCCCCTTACGCTCGACTATGCCACACTTACGGTTTCGGTACAGGAGGGCAGTCAGGCACAAATCATTCAACTCACGGCTAAAGAATTCCAGCTTTTAGAATATTTTATGAAACATCCCCAGCAGATTGTCAATCGCGATCAGTTGATGAATGCACTCTGGGAAGTGCAGGCGGAGCCAATTAGCAATGTAGTCTCTGCCCAGATTCGATTGCTGCGGCGAAAATTAGCCGAATACAATTGTGACGGTATGATTGAAACTGTCTATGGCCTAGGATATCGTTTTAATTTGAGTTAATTTCACCCATGCACCAGAATAAACTGTTTAATTGGACTCGCCTAAAGCTGGCTGGCTGGTATTCGGGCGTCATGGGGTTTATTCTCTGCTTGTTTGGATTTGCCATCTATCAGGTAATGGCGCGGGCGCATTGGTACGGGTTAGATCAGGAATTGGAGGTGGTGTCGGGCACCCTGCATGATGCTCTAGAACCCAACCTGAGTCAGCCCGGTGCAATTAATCCGGCGGTACAAGCGCTCTTGCCTAGCCTGTGTGTTGTGAATACCGACTGTATGGGCTTACAGGCAGAAGAATTAACGCAAACGAATAAGCAGCGCCATATTCTGGGTGTAGTTGGACAAGAAGCTTATTATCTACGATTTCTCAATCCGGCTGGCGAAGTTGTGGCAATCATTGGCAATCAGCCAACTTATGCATCATCTCAATTCTCGTCTCAGCAAACCTGGCAAACTCTGAAAGATACGGATGGCAATCGCTATCATCAAGTCTCGATTCCTTTGAAAACCAAAGACAGCCGCTTTTGGGGCTACATGGAAGTGGGACGCTCGCTCAAGGAGTTTGATGATCACTTGTATACGTTGAAGTGGTTACTGCTGGTGGGCTTGCCGTTTGCCTTATTTTTAGTGGCACTAGCAAGCTGGTGGTTGGCTGGGCTAGCGATGCAGCCGGTTTATCAGTCCTACAACCAAATTCAGCAATTTACTGCCGATGCTGCCCATGAACTGCGAACCCCCTTGGCAGCGATCCGAGCTACTGTAGAATCGGTGTTGCAAACGCCAGAGTTATCAGAAGCAGAAGCCCACACAACGCTACAAATTGTCGAGCGGCAAAATAACCGTCTTTCCCAACTTGTGCAGGATCTGTTGCTGCTTTCACGCATGGATATGCAGAAATTTCACTTCAAACATCAGCCCTGCTGCATCAATGATTTGATTAGTGATGTGATTGAGGAATTTGCTGCTTTAGCCGTAGCCGAAGAGGTTTTGCTAGAAGCTGAAAACGATCAGACAGAACTGCCATCAGAACTTTATGTATCGGGCGACGAAGAGCAACTTTATCGTCTGCTTGCCAATTTGGTTAATAACGCTATCCAATACACTGCTGCCGGTGGAATTGTAAAGATTAAGCTGAAGCGCGAGGAATCTTTTGCTGTGATTGCGGTTCAGGATACGGGCATTGGCATCTCAACTGCTGATCAAGCTCGCATCTTTGATCGGTTTTATCGCGTCCACAGCGATCGCTCGCGGGCAACGGGTGGTTCAGGGTTAGGTTTATCGATTGCTCAGGCGATTACCAACGCTCATCAGGGAACAATCCAGGTGCAGAGCGAAGTAGGTAAGGGAAGCACCTTCACTGTGCGGCTGCCATTACTGACCTATAAACACGGGTCCCTACCCCACTAAAACCAATTGGCTCAAGTAGAGTAGGGAGCCATTCAGTTTATTTGGTGCAGCACCGATGGCGAATAGCTTACCGTCTGACTGCTTACCTTGAACCCGATGTCGCCGGTGCCATCTGGGCAAACAGATTCAGCATCTCTTGATTAAACACCGGAATGTCATCCGGTTGACGGCTCGTAACCCAGTTGCGGTCAACAATCACATCCCGCTCAATCCAGTGGCCGCCTGCATTGCGAATGTCGTCTTGAATCGTGTAATAGCTGGTTAGGGTACGGCCCTTTACTAAATCAGCGGAAATCAGCAGCCAAGGCGCATGACAGATTACGGCAAAGGGTTTGCCAGCCTGCTGCATTTGCTGAAGAAAACTTTTCACCTTAGGTTCAGCTCTCAGTGTGTCGGTATTCAAAGCACCGCCCGGCAGCAATACCGCGTCATATTCGTTAGGCTGTACCTGATCAAGCGAACGATCTACATTAACTGTAATACTCTTGTCGTGATGACGGAAAGCCTGAATTTGTCCAGTTTTGTTTGAAATTACATCAACCTGTGCTTTTGCGTCTCGAAGTGCCCGCACAGGCTCTGTCAATTCCGTTTCTTCGAATCCGTCAGTTGCCAACACGGCTACGCGCAAATTCGTTAAGTCGCTGCGCTATAGTGCAACTAGATTTGAATGCATACTTTGGCATCCTATCCACGATAAATTTACAAATTTTTTAAGATTTATCCAAACTTTACGATGCTAAGTATAAGTACTTACAGAATTTAGCCGTGAGTTTGGCAAAATTTGGGCAATGATCCGCGCCAATGCACTGAGGCCATGCACTGAGGCCATGCACTGAGGCCATGCACTCAAGCAGGGAGGCCAGACTGAGGCCAGACAGGGGCAAACATTCCATTTCGATAGCCTCTCTCTCCCCGGTTAACTCCCACCCCACGTTGCCTCGATAGTCCGGTCTGCACTACTATGAAGAAACCCAACAAAATGTAAACAATTGTTTTGAATTGCTTGACTAACGGTTCAAAAGTTCCACTGGGGGCATTTTTAGCCCAGGGGTTGATGCCAAGATCGTCCATTCACTTGAAAGCCACCACCGAGAGAGGATAGCGCCGCATGATTCAGACTGTCGAGCTTGATTTAGCCACTATCGTAGAAGCCTATTTTCAGCAGTCAGAGGGCGAGTGGGAATCGCATCGGCGCTACTACACCCTCAAGGATGGCGAGACGCAAGAGGTGATCAGTTATTTAACCGTGCAGTTTTTGCCCCCGGGCAGCGAGCCATTGATTCAGTTGGCCCGGATGCACCAGTTAGAGGATGAAACCGTGCTGACCTCCGGAGCCTTAACCACCTGGCAGAGCAATTATATTGGTCCGAGTCCCAAAACCCTGACCGGTTCGACCTTGTTTGGCGTCTTGGGCAATTTGCTGTATCGCGATCGCGGCTTTTCCACCGGCAAGCCGATCACCGCTCAGTTTTACATGCGTGATCCTAAAACGATGTGCCTCAAGACCGAATACAGCGGCAACTCGTTTGAAGAAGAAGTCAAACTAATTGGCACTCAGTACCGCACCCGCCAGACCATCATTTCGCGGGCTGGGGAAGAGCAGATGATTGGGCAGTATCTCGAAAAGCGGTTGAAGTAGGTGAAAGGGCAGGAGAGCAAAGTCTTCCCATGAGTATAACCATCACGGATCTTTCCGTTACGACGATTGAGGGTCACACCAGAGCGTTGAGCGATTACCTCGGCCAAGTGCTGCTGATTGTCAACGTCGCCTCTTACTGCGGCTACACGTCTCAATATCAAGGGTTGGAAGCGCTGTATCAGAAGTATCGCGAGCAAGGATTGGAGATTCTGGCCTTTCCTTGCAACGACTACGGCATGCAGGAACCCGATAGCCTCGACAAAATTCAGCAGTTTTGCCAGACCCGCTATGGGGTGACCTTTCCCCTATTTGACAAAGTGCATGCCAAAGGTGCCCAGCAGCATCCGCTTTATGCCAAACTCACCCAGACCGACCCCAAAGGAGACGTAGCCTGGAACTTCGAGAAATTTTTGATCAACAAACACGGTGCAGTTGTGGCCCGCTTTAAAAGCGCGGTAGCTCCTGATGCGCCAGAACTGATCCGCGCCATCGAACGCGAATTAGCGGCTTGAGGAGCAGCGGTGCAGGTGCCCAGCAACCGCAGCGGTCCTGTTTCAGGAGCGGTCAGCGTTGCCCAAGGTCGCCTGCTGCTCGCGCAACGATTGCAGCGCCGCATCAATTTTGGCTAACTCAGGTTCGAGTTTGGCCATCACGGTTGCTTTTGGCATTTTGGCCCGTTGGGCCGTTTCCAGCGTTTCGTTGACCAATCGTTCGCGATACTGCTCAAATTCGGCAATTACTTCGGCCAATTCTTCTGCCGTGGCCGGTGAAGATTGTAACGGTTCGCTCATAATCAAAAGGTCCTACCCAAGGAGTGCAACAAGTGACCAGCGAATCGCCTCACCCCAGCGCTCAAATCACAGCGAGGCTAGTGGTCTGACGGCGAGTCAGGGGGTGGTCTATCTTGTTTCATTGTCTCAGGTTGTTGCCGTGTTTCAGATGGATTGTCGCTGGATTGTTTGACATCCTCCACCGCCCTCAAGGGCGAGGATTCCCTAGCAAGCAAACAGGCTAAGTTGACCTTTGTACCTGTGCTGAGCACCGCGAAGGTTTTTAGTCCCAAATCGATGCCGATAGACTCGTTTTGAGCGGGATTGATTTCCGGCTCAATCTCAATCACGAAGCTAACAAAGTAGCGTCCTGCGGTGTCTTTGATGACGGTGACTGAGCTTGGTTCGGAAGGCAATGGTCTAGACCATTTGGTTTTGATATAGCCAATCTTGGCCAAAGAGACCTTTGCCGCCTTGATGGAAAATCCACCCCGACGATAGCGGGCTGATTGCTGATTAGCCTTCTTCTTGAACCGAGGCGGCTTAATTTTTGGCCCCTTCCTCTCACCTCTACAGGACTTGAAAAAGTTGCTGTATGCCGTTCCCAAATCTTGAATTGACTGTTGCAAAGGGATACAGAACACTTCACTCAGCCATTCCCGCTCAGCCGTCTTTTTCGCCTCGGTGATGCACAACTTTCCCAGCTTGGCATGGAACTTTAACTTATCTTTTAACGTTCAAGCACGAGAACGCATTCATCGGCGGGATTTAGTCAATAGTTTGTTGATTGGCATCGGACTCGGAGCCTTATTGTTGGGTGCTCCGCTCGGATGGTTCGCCCATCGGGTTTATGCCCAGCAGCGCACGGCCCAAGTCTTGCTTTGTCGGCAGCAGCATTTTGGATTATCCGAAACCGAGTTGCAGTCCCGCTGTGGTCAACCCTATTAGGGCCGCCTCCCCTTCAGGGTTTTGAAATTCAAAGACTCTGACAAGTTTACTGACTTGCCGTCAGAGAAATGGAGCAGTAGCGAATCAGCCGCTCAAGCCTCCGGTAACGGAACCGTCATCGAGGCAGCCAAATCCCGAAACCGGCGCGGATCCCCTTCGGGTAGGGGCCGTTCTTGCGATTTGCGGCGATAGAGATTTTCCAGCGTTGAGCGCCAGTTGGCAATTACCTCGTGGATTGGTTCGGCCCCGACCGACGTTGGCGGTTGCCTTTCCTTGTTGCACATCGAACCGGACTAAGGCAATGTTGCGCAGGTCGGCACTGCCAAGATCGAGGGAAAGCGTTGATATGGCATCGACAAAACTACTGCCATTCGGTAGCTGGACACTGCCAATCGAGCCACCTCCCCGTGCTCCAGTTGCGTAATTGAGGACGCGCACGTTGATCTGGGGCTGGGCCAGGGTTGAACGGGCAATCAGGTTGCGGTCGTAGTCAGCGTTGGCAGTTAAGGTTGGGACGACAATCGTATCGCCATCGGCCAATTGCAGATCAGGAATCGGTGAGGCCGTTTGCAGCGGCGTAAACAGATCCACATCTTTCTCGACAATCGAACCATCCACAAGCTGGCGACGCACTCGCACCGTCCGCAAATCGGCTCTTGTGGTGGCGCCTCCTGCCGACACCAGCGCTACCGAAAGTTGGGGAGCCGCCAACGGATACAAACCGGGGCGAACCACCTCACCCAACAACGTTACCTGCACGGGACGCTGAGCAATCAGAATCACATCCACCTGCGGATCAACAATGAACTGATCCAGGGCAATGCGAATTTGCTCCCGCGCTGCGGCGACCGTTAATCCTTCTAGCGTCATGGCTCCCACTAGGGGAATTAGCATGCTTCCTTCCAGATCAATCGTGTTTTGAAACGACAGGTCGGGAAAGCGCAGCACATTCACAAACAGCGTGTCACCCGGACCAAGCCGGTAGGATGCAAAGGCATCTTGACCAGGACTTTCACCAAGTTCTGCATCAGGTGTATTCTCTAATAAACGCCGTCTGGCATCTTCTAATAGCTCACGAGGTGAGGCCGGTTGGGCGATCGCAGGCATCGCTTGAGCAGCGACAGAAGTGTGCCACATCAGCCCAAGCAGGATGCTGGGCAAAGCAGCTACAACACTGTATAGCGAGGATAGGGCACAGAGACTGAATCGAGATACAGCGGGACGTAACAGGGTAACCATAGGGGCAAGGTCAACAAATTAGAAGTTTGACGGAGTTGTAAAAATCAAAATCGAAATAGCCCTAATCGAATTGGAAAACTAAAATTGATTAATCAGTAAACTAAAGATAGATAGCTCAAGATACAGATTTAGATATAGCAAACGAGATGAAACTATCTACCTGCCCAACTGTGTCGTTCTTCCGCAGTGATTTCATCAGCGTTGTTTGCACCAACTGAGCCAAAGCTTTGGCTTCCGCTTCTGCTGTCTTGATGTCCCCCAGTGGCTTAATCGGTATCTGGATGCTCACCGCTACCCAAGGTAAATGCTGGCGATGACGCAATTGCTGAAGTTGATCGGCCCAGAACCAGTGACTGGGAGCAGGATGACCTCCATCTGGCCAAGCGTACCACTGCATCACCGCATCGGTTCGTCGTTGGGTCCAACCACGAAAGAATCGAGCCTTTACGGAGTAGGTTCGGTTGGGCTGGGATTGACTATCAGCGACGGGCAGCGTAAATTCGAGTGCCTTGCGTGAATCAGCCGTCCACTGTCGCACTCCATTGATATCCATCCAATCCACCTGCGGCAAATCTCGTGCCCAAGTCTGGGGCCGTAACAATAGCCAAACGGGCTGTGAATCCATCTGCAAATCTACTTGTGAATCTACTTGTAAATCTATCTGTGAATCCACTGTGGCTAGAACAATTTCCTGCGCCGACCATTTGTGACCGCCAATTTCGACAGTTCTTTGGCTGAGAGTTTGCCAACCCGGCAACGACAGACCGTTTTTTTGCATGTCCTTAAGTTGCTTGAGTTGGCTGATTTCTGGTACTTTTTGCCAAGGCCATTGACTCGTCAAGTAGCTGGGAATTGCGCCCGCTAAAGCAATTGCCAAAATCATTAAAACGACGAGTTGTTTGATCAAGGTTGATCGATAGAAGGAATCAAGTTGAGATGGCAGCATGATTTGTTTCGCTAATAATTCAAGCTTCTGACTCTAATGCATCACCTGATTCCGTTTCCAATGCAGGAATTAATTCATCTGTGACAATCCAACGATTGATTCCTTGCAAAAGAAAAAGTAAAAGCCCTAACATGGCGGTGGAATAGAGATCGCCACCCCAACCATCGTGTAGCCAATCAAATGCCTGCGCCTGTCCAGTGCCGTGAAAGAAGGTTAATAGCGTATTGCGAATAATGTTGGCCGTTACGCTCAGAGCAATCACACCGCTGTAGAACCAGATCACCTTGGTGCGAGAATTCCAGGCTCCGGTCCAGTAGAGCAAGATCAGGCCGACATACAGGCTGGTGAACAGCATCTTGAGGCCAGCGCAGTAGGGGGCTACCTCAACAATCCGGTCATTTACGAACAGGTAAATCTGATCTACCCGCACTTCCATACCAATCTGGAACAAAATAAACCCAGCCATTCCAGCAATGAACTGTTGCAGCGGCAGCGTGTAGGGTGCTATCAGGTAGGGAATTTGATTCGGCGTTGCTAACAGAACCAACAGCAGCGAAAACGTTTGAAGCCGCAGACCCGGCACACCCTTGAACCACAGACAGAGACCAGCCAGGATGACAACCAGCGATAGATTCACTAAGTCAGTCAAATTACTCAGATAGCAGCCAACTCCAACCACCAACAGCCCTAATCCGGCCATGTGAGTTTGATTCGGTAGCTGCTGCCATTGCTGTCGGTTTTGCCAGGCTAGATAGGTCGCAAATGGCAAGCCAATCAACCCGTGGCTAAAATATTCATGCTCGGTGCTGATGCTTTTATTGAGCCACCCATCAACCCAGTGCAGTAGCAATGGAACATAAAGCAGTGCCAATATTACCCCGATCGCTGTTTCAGGATAATGACGCTGAAAACGCTCAAAAATAGACACCAGCTTGCGGCTAATCTGCATGATTGTTCGGAGGCATTTGGCTTGATTGCAGCTTCCTTAGAATGCCCCAGAAATGCGATTGAGCAACAAGCTGGAGGAAGGGTGTTTAGGTTGTCACTGAGAAATCATTAGAAGCTCCGTGCGCGTGGTCAGCTGCGCAGGTTGGTCTAGAATGTATTCCTGGTGGGAAAGCTCCGCAGAAGGGACGGAACGCGGGCTATGTCGAAACTTTCTTCGCGCCATAATTTTCGGCGTGGATATTTTGTCAAGACGGGCCACACCATTTGCCCGCCCGAATGCCCTTCCGGGCATCGCTGGATTCGGCTCTTCAAAGCCTCATTTCATTGAAACACGGCAACTGGGAATTGTAAACCCGGACATTGTAGTGTGAGATGGCCTTATGTGAACGTCAAAAAAATGTGTCGCATAAATTTGGCTGTCGAAATAAAATGAACTTTCGTAGGTCTGGTAACCCATCAGGTCTCGGGGCTTGAACGAACATCGGTTGAGGCTTAGACTTTGAGAAGTCGTGAACCTGCCAAACTATCTTACACTTGCTCGTATTTTGATCGTCCCTTTATTGGTCGTTGTATTGCTTACGCCCGTCTCTGAGGCTTGGTTCGGGATCAGCGGATACGCCCTTGCGATAGTGATCTTTTTGGCAGCCTCGCTAACAGATATTCTGGATGGGCACCTTGCTCGTCGTCGCAATCAGGTATCGACGCTCGGAAAGTTCCTTGACCCCATAGCGGATAAGCTTCTTGTTTCCGCTGCCCTTATTGTCCTAGTCGAAAAACACCTCGCTCCATCCTGGGCGGTGGTCATAATTCTTGGACGTGAATTTGTCGTAACAGGTCTTCGTTCGGTGGCGGCCGCAGAAGGTATCATTATCCACGCTCAAACTTCCGGAAAGATAAAAATGTGGGCCCAGTGTGTTGCGATAGTAGCACTCCTTGTCGCCGCTGCTACCGGGCAGCCGCCCGTATCCAATTTTGGACAAGACTATCCGGCGATCAGGTTTTGGGAAGTGGCAGAAGTTAGGACTGCGTTCGTGAATCTAGCGACCTTGTCGTTAACCTCGAATGATTGGAAAGTATTCGGCTATTTGATCGGCCGCGGAGCATTGTGGATAGCCGTCGCAATGGCGGTGTGGTCGCTCTACGATTATTTGAGGTACTTTCTTCGCAAGAAACAGGAACCTTTAAACAATGATTAGTATGATGATGGGTTTGAAGCGGTTTGTGTTCTTGTGGCAGCTCCTCCTATGACAGGTGCCCGTGGTCCTGCAGGCTTACCCTGATTCGATCCTGAGCGAAGCTGGTTATCGGTAGTTGAATAATAGAACGAATGGTCTCCTTCCGAGGAAGACAGCGGTAGCGCATGGATCTCACAGCCGCCTTCTGCGAGTGGTTCCACATAGAATCGGTAACCGTCACTTTCAGGCCGTGCAGTATCGAGATCCAATAGAGTAAGTCCCGGCATTACCTCCAGATCGCCGCAGGCTCCATTGCCAACACTTTTGATATAAGTCTTCTGCGCAATTGCTATACGTTTTAACTTCAAAAGTGCTGCTTCTTCATTCGCTGCCCGTCTCGATTCAAGAAAGCTTGGGATGGCAATAGCAGATACCAACGGGAAAAGAAGCAAACCTGCTCCGCTGATCGCGATGCCCGGCAATGCGGTCTTGCGTGGAGCATATCGTTTAGGATCAATGATCGCATTGCGGAACGCCCATATTCCCCATGCAAGTCCGCCAATGATCAAGATAAGACTTAAAGCAACCCCAAGAATAAGCTCTCTGTGTCCTAAATGGGTTACATAAAACCAATTGATATACAATCCGATCAAGACCCATATCATCGGGAACCCAGCAATTCCGAGTATTACTGACCAGATCGCAGCCGCCGAGCTCTTTGGCCTTCGTTTTAGTTGAACCGTTCTGCCAAACGCAGAGTGATGAGAGTATTCAGACCCTAGCCCTGCGACTTCGGAGGAACTGACCGTATGCGAGCTACTATCCTGTCCGATATCTGGGCGGGCTGTTTCGAGACCAAACCAAACACTATTTATATCGGGCGGCGCGTCCATTTTTCCGCCGCAGCGTATGCAAGCAACCGCTTTGGAAGCATTTAAGAGATCGCAATGCGGACACGCAGCCGATTCCATCTATCCTCCGAAAAGATCCTAAAACGACCTGCCGCCTTTCCACACTATGCAGTGGAATCAGCCACAGGTCGATCTGCGTTTTCTTATTGAACCTCTACCCAGTCGCCGGTATGTATCTCTTGGGCTGTACGCACGACCATCGCAGTCGCCGTTCGTTCTTTAACGTTTAGGATCACCAACTCGCCTACCACTTTGCGTAGATCAGGACGTCCGTCCTTTGCACGTCTGGTCGTCACAACTCGTCCGCGAGCTTCGTTACCACTCTTTCGTGCCGATTGATTTGAAAACTTTCCGCCGCGGTAAACATTACTCTGATAGTCATAATCACGAGCGCTTACTGATTCGTTCGGTCCAAGCAAAAGATTGCCCTTCCCAAGCGGACGATATACTGTTAGATAGTCTCCGGCACGGACATTGTCCTCAGCTCCAAGATCAATGTACACGATCTGTTCACGTCCTAACATTTCGTGCATATCTCTTGCCATAAAGATACGACCGGTAGCTTTTCCTGAGGGATCGGCAAAAAGATCGAGAGCCGGTCTTTGCGTAAACATCGGAGCTGTTCGCTGTTGGAATGGTTGCACTAGGTCGCCAAGAAGAAAGTTGTCACACGACATCTTCACCTTGCCAACTGAGACCTGATTCTTTACACGCACGATCTCGATAGTGCCAACCTCTTGCACGTAAAAGCCTAGACGTCCTTTTCGCGTCCATTTCGTTTTCACTTGGCCGCGTGGCCTAACAACGGACATAACATCGCCGACCTGAACCCCTTTGTTTGCGCCTGCATTAATGTAGATGTAGTCCCATTCACCATAGAGAAACTGATCTGCTTCATCATTTGCACCGACAACTCGGTTCTCCGTTGAGATCGGCGAACTTTGAACATAGCCCGCACAATATACGTTGTTGCGCTCTGCTACAGCCATGGGACGTGTCAGGTAGCGGCAGCTAAGCTGTTTCGTGCCCGAGTTGATGCATCGAACCAGTGGATTTTTCTCTGCTCCGTCTGTTTGCCTATCTTAAAAGAAAATAACCCCCATTATGTCTATGGGGGCACTTGGAAGGCGGCTAAGAAACGATAGCTATAGATTTTGTCGTTGAGTTCAGGCCCAACGGTCCAATTCAGCTTGCTAGATACTCGCGAATATCAGCCCGCCGCTTGCGCAGTTTAGTCAACGCCTCCCGCTCAATTTGGCGTACACGCTCCCGGCTAATATTGAGCCGATCGCCAATTTTGGCCAGGGTCAACGACTGACCGTCTTCTAGTCCAAACCGAAGGGACAACACTTCCCGCTGCTGAGGAGTTAGATCGGCTAAGAGCTGCTCCAACTCACCTCTAAGAGCTGACTGAGAAGCAAAGTCTTCTGGCGAAGGACCCGTATCTTCCAGTAGCTCGCCCAATTCGGTGTCTTGATTATCTCCTACTCGCAGATCCAGGGACAGAGGTTGGCGTGCTCGCTCCAGGTATTCCCGCACCTGTTTAGTTGTTAGATCTAATTCTGCTGCCAGCTCAGATGCCGTAGCCGCCCGTCCTAACTTTTGTGCTAACTGCCGCTGCGCTTTCTTAATCTTGTTCAACTTCTCGGTGATGTGGATCGGCAGACGAATCGTGCGTCCTTTCTCAGCAATGGCACGGGTAATGGCTTGTCGGATCCACCAGTAGGCGTAGGTCGAAAACCGATAGCCCTTGGTTGGATCAAATTTCTCGACGCCTCTCTGCATGCCAATCGTGCCTTCCTGGATCAGATCCAACAGATCAACATTGCGCTTGATATACTTTTTCGCCACCGAAACTACCAAACGCAAATTGGCTTCAACCATTTTGCGCTTAGCGAATTCACCTTCAGCTACAATCTGCTGCAATTCTGCTACCGAAATCTTGGCTTGTTGAGACCATTCCTCTACATCTGGTTCCCGTCCAACCTTGGCAATGAACTCTTCCTTAAGCTCATTAAGGGCTGCAAGGCGCTGCACCTGCTTACCAAAGAGAATTTCCTGCTCATGGCTCAGTAACGGCACTCGTCCGATTTCTCTTAGATAAGCGCGCACCATATCAGGGGAAGTTGAAGTCGTATTCATAGCGCCAAATCCAAAGTATAGAAGAGAAGTTTAGAACATTTGTACTATTTTGAGAAGTGGCAACCCATGTTTCTAGGCACCAAGTCCAGGGATCAAAATCAAGTCAGAACCCTAAAAACGTTATTGAACTTAGTAATAAATACAACAAGCGTTTAAACCTGATCACTGGACTTTCTAGTTCTGTAAACTGAGACTCGCTCAGCTCCGCCTATGGTGTGTAAACCCCACTCCAACAAAGAGTATTACCGACTAAAATGTCACACTTTATACTGCTAAGCCAACAGCGACAGCGAGACTTTACAGTTAATTGGTGCATTGCTCGGCTGCCGCCAGCCAAACTTTCGTTAAGCTGAAACTCAGTTTTAATCACCCGCGGATTGATGATTTTCTCAAAATTGTAACATTTGTTCATGAAGCTGTCACATGTTTTGAAGCCTACCGTGGGTTCGTTGATTTCCCAAACGTAGCTCTAGAATACTGGTTGAATCTAATTAACGAATGCATCCTGAGGAACAAAATGGCGGTTTTTTATTGATCCTAGGCTCTACCCCACGGGTGAGAAATTTTCATTTTTTTTAATATTTGATAGTTCGTCGTCTAGAGATCTAATTCCCAAGAGCAGCAAGAGAAGCGAAAGCACAGCCATTGCGTGAGAGCCAGCACTTACAGGAATTTACTAGTCTGTAACGAGTCGATATCAAACAGCCAGCATGTAAAGCACCAACGTTCAATTGTTAACCTGCTCAGCCTCTAGTTCAGCCTTAGTCCTTCTATGAATGACAACGAATAATGTTATGCTTAAGAAGACTCGGACTCATGCGGTCACAACGCCCAAACCTTGTCAGGACCGGAAGGTAGCAGCAATACGGGATGCTTGTGACAGGCGTGATCTCCGGGTCACTTTTTGTAGTTTCCTCCTATCCTAGAGACATGGCTCCATATTAAAAGGAGTCCGATGGCATAAAGGAGTGAAAAACGCGATGCCTGGTTTTGGAGATATCGTACAAAAGGCATTTTATTTAGGTGTAGGAGCAGCCTCCTATGCAGCAGAGAAGGCAGGCATCACCTTGTCAGAGCTAAAGGTGCAAGCCCAAAAGATTGCCGATGAAATGGTGGCTCGCGGCGAAATGACCACCGAAGAAGCAAAACGCATGGTGGATGAGATGGTGAGCCGAGCACAGCAGGTGCCGCCCTCATCTGAAGCCGACCGGCCTTCTGAACCTCGTAGAATCGAAATTTTGGTAGAAGATGTCGAGGACGAGTCGGTCTCCACTCCTCGATCTGAAGCTCCTCAATCGCAGGTAGATGATCTGCGGAAACAAGTGGCCAAGTTACAAGAAGAACTGCGACGGCTGAAGCAGGACTAAGAAAGTAGTTTTAAGTTTTGTAGCTTGCTTCTGCGTAGCAGTGCTTTAAGCTTTGAGTTGAGTCTGTGTACAGGCTTAAAGCTGAGAGCTATGTTTTCCCATTCTGCTTCGCCTTCAAACTTAGACTACATGCTTGAATTACGTGCTACGCCGCTAACACTTAAAACCCTGCGGAAAATCGGTAACAAGTCAACTTAAAACTCAAAACTTAACACTTAATATAAACTATGGAAAATTGGCAACAAGACTGGTTTAAAGCCTTTGAAACCATTGCGGCGGAAGTGGGTCAGCTGTTTGAAGCAGTAGGGCGCGACTTGGCAGAAGCTACCGATGCGCTGCTTGACCTGTCGGAAGAGGTCGCAGACGACGTAGAGGACACCCTTAATCAAATTGATGAAGTATTAGCTCCGAAGCTTGAGCAGCTTGATGAGCAAATCGGACAGTGGCTTGATCCAGTGCGTTGCGGCTACAGTCATCCCTTGCTCTCCATGCGTTATATCCAGTGGGGACAGTCTAACAGACCCTCACTTTTTACTCTACCGAGCCGCAAGGGATTTATTCCGTATCGGGATGCATGATCTGGGTGGGCAATGGGCTACGTTGGGTTGGCGTCACCCCTATTCTGGTTCAAGATTTCTACTTGCTGTACGGATAACTGTAAGGCGTCTGCGACTTGCTCAACGGTTAATCCCAGCGCCAGCAAGCGTGGTATTGCCAATCGTCTGGCCTGTTCAGCCTCTGCTTTGGCTTGTTCGGCTTGGTCTCTAGCTTGTTCGGCTTGGTCTCTAGCTTGTTCGGCTTGGTCTCTGGCTTGTTCGGCTTCTTCTTTGGCAAGTTCGGCCTGTTCTTTGGCGAGTTCCGCGAATGCTTTGGCCTGTCGGGCTTCTTTGTAGTTGGGCAGTTTTTCGCCGGTGTTGGGATCGAAAAAGCGCAGCTCGCGCCGGATGGCATGGCCGTTGTCAAAATTAAACAGCAGCGAGAATTCGGACTCGATTAACCATAGCTCTAGTCCTAACACCTGGCTGGAAATGCAGAGTAGCGCATCGGGACGGGTTTCTACCGGAATCGGCTGGTATTGGCCTTCCACCAGTCGAAAGCCTTTGAGCTGGGGCTGGAGGTAGTCTCCGGTTGGGTCGTATTGAAAATATTCCTGCACGCCAAGCTGGGCATAGAGCGATGGCTTGTCTCGTTCGTCTTCAATTCTTGTTGTTTTGGACGTAATTTCCATGACAAAATCAGGCAGCTTGTTGTTCTCTTTCCAGGCTTGGTAGCTGCGCCGCTTGCGTTTACTGGCACCAAACACCACAAACACATCCGGAGAGACGACCGCTTTGGGATCGCCCTGCCGGTAGTAAACAAATAGATTGCCTGAGACGTAGACGTTTTCCCGGCTCTGAAAATGAAGATCCAGCGCTTCTACGCAATACACTAGATAATCGCGGGTTGGATCACTTTCCGTCATCGGTTTGCCATCAGACTCTGGATATTCAATTAGGTCAAGCTGTTGATCGGTGGTCATAACCGCTATCCCTCCTAGCAAATGGATTGGGATGTTTTTCTAGTATGGTGCAAGTATGGTGCAAAACGACAAATTCACTTTTATTGAGTCAGCGCTAACCGAGAGAGTGCAAAGCCAACGCTTGCGATCGCTCCAACCGCTCCAGCCGATTGATGTGGTGCATGTGGCCCGCTCTGGCCAGGTGTTGCTCAACTTTAGCTCGAATGACTACTTGGGGTTATCGAAGCATCCAACCTTAATTGCGGCAGCTCAGCAGTATACGGAACAGTACGGCACTGGGGCAACGGCGTCTCGGCTGGTGAGCGGCACCTACGAGATTCACCAAAACCTAGAGGAAAAGCTGGCGCTGGCCTGTGGACGGGAAGCAGCATTGCTATTCAACTCTGGCTTTCAGGCCAACTCAACAATTTTGGCGGCGCTCTTGGATCGGCAATCCTTGGTGCTGTGTGATCGATATGTACACAATAGTTTGCTACAGGGAATTCTCGCCAGCGGTGCCCGGTTTAAGCGCTATGCTCACAATGATTTACATCAATTAGAAGCCGCGTTGCAGCAAGCTCAGCAAAACTACAGCCGCATTTTGATCGTCACCGAAACGGTGTTTAGTATGGACGGAGATTGCAGCGATCTAGATGGGCTGATTGATTTGGCCGAGCGCTATGACGCGATCTTGTATCTCGATGATGCCCATGCTGTCGGGGTTCTGGGTCAAGCCGGTATGGGGTTAGCAGCCCATCGGGCGGGTGTGGATCTGGTAGTCGGCACCTTTGGCAAAGCGTTTGGGGCATTTGGGGCGTTTGTCACCTGTTCGAGAAAACTGTGTGATTATTTGATCAACTGCTGCCCTGGTTTCATCTATACTACAGCCTTACCACCAGCGGTGATTGGAGCGATTGAAGCAGCCCTACTTCTGATGCCAACCCTAGAGTCGGAGCGGCAATTTCTGAGGCAGCAATCGAACCGTTTGAGGACCGAGTTGCAAGCGTTGGGCTATGATACGGGCGCATCCAGCTCGCAGATTATTCCAGTCCTCTTAGGTACAGAGGAGAAAACGCTGTCTCTATCGCGCTGGTTAGATAAGCAGGGAATTTTAGCAACTGCGATTCGCCCTCCAACGGTGGCTGCGGGCACGGCACGGATTCGATTAGCGCTATCAAGCTGTCATACACCAGAGCATCTAGATAGCTTAGTTGCAGCGATTTGCATCTGGGACAATATTAATCATTGATCATATGGATAATTTTATTTAAGTTTGCTTAGAGTTCTGGTACATGATGATTCATAGTGATTGTTCTTTCTACAGAGCCGAGGTCCTTGCCTATCACGGATGGGGCTTTGATTATTCCTGTTGGCAAGGGTGGCAAACATGGTTAGAGAAACAGGCTTGTTGTTTGAAAGCTGCGGATCGAGGATATTTTGGCGCTAGCAAATTAGTAAATTTCACAAGTGATATCAAAATCCTCTTTGTTCACTCCTATGGATTGCACTGGTGTCCGGTAGAGCAGCTTCAGGCAGATGTTTTGGTTATTTTCAGTAGCTTTTGTGCGTTCCATCCAGAGGAGCCACCCAGTCTCAAAACGCGCTCGCAAACGACAGTACAGCAAATGCTCGGTCAACTTTCCTCTGATGGAGCAAGTCATTCAACTCGTGATCCCCGGCTGATGTTGCAAAAATTTCAGACCAGAAGTTATCATCCAGTTGCATGGCATGGCCCGATACCAGAATCGCTCAATATTGAACAACTGCGGCAGGATTTGCAGCAGCTCAACAGGGCCGCAATTGATCTAGCCCTCTTACGTTCGGTGCCCCAAGTTGTCATCCTACATGGCTCAGCCGATCGAATTGTTTCACCCGCAAAAGGCAAAGCACTGGCTGCACAGTTGAAATGCCCCTATTTTGAGATCCCCGACGCCAGCAGCGCCCGCAAACTGCTCGTCTATGCCTTCGCCTACGAAATTCTCAGCCAAATTCCCCTAGAACCCCTCCGCCAAAGCCTCACCTCCCAGCTTTAACTCAAAACTTAAAACTCCTAAACTCTTCCCCTCCCGCTGTTGCCATGACCTTCACTCAAGAAAGAACACTCGCTGCTCAAATCCGTGCTGATTTCCCAATTCTGGATCAGCAAGTATACGGCAAGCCCCTGATCTACCTCGACAATGCCGCCACATCGCAAAAGCCAACGGCGGTGCTAGAAGCGTTGCAGACCTATTACCAGGGCTATAACTCCAACGTCCACCGAGGCGTTCATGCCCTCAGCGCCCTAGCCACCGACGCCTACGAGGCGGCCCGCGATAAGGTGGCTGCCTTTGTCAATGCCGCTAGCCGCAACGAGATTGTCTTTACCCGCAATGCTAGCGAAGCAATTAACCTGGTAGCCTACAGTTGGGGCATGAACACGCTGATGCCCGGAGACGAAATTATCTTGACGGTGATGGAGCATCACAGCAATTTGGTGCCTTGGCAACTCGTGTCCCAGCGGACTGGAGCTATCCTCAAGTTCGTGGAGCTAACTGACACCCAAGAGTTTGATTTAGAGCAGTTCAAGTCGCTCATCACCGACAAAACCAAGCTAGTCGCGACGGTTCATGTTTCGAATACTCTAGGCTGCATCAACCCGGTGCAAGAAATTGCCGCCATCGCCCATCGCCACGGGGCCAGAGTGCTGCTGGATGCCTGCCAGAGCATCCCCCATCTACCCGTCGATGTGCAGGCGCTGGACTGTGACTGGTTAGTCGCTTCCGGACATAAAATGTGCGCCCCGACCGGCATTGGTTTTCTCTACGGCAAACTGGAGCTGCTGAAGTCGATGCCTCCCTTCCTGGGCGGCGGTGAAATGATCGCGGATGTGTTCCTCGATCACTCGACCTACGCTGACTTGCCTCACAAGTTTGAAGCCGGTACCCCTGCTATTGGAGAAGCCATTGCCCTGGGTGCAGCTGTGGATTACCTCACCGGCATAGGCATGGACAAAATCCACGCCTATGAACAAGAGCTGACGCTTTATTTGTTCGAGAAGCTGATGCAGATTCCAGAAGTCCAGCTCTATGGTCCCAAACCCAACGCTACCGCCAGCAACCGAGCTGCTCTAGCCTCTTTTACTACCGGTGCCGTCCATCCCAACGACTTGTCTACCCTACTGGATCAGGAAGGCATTGCCATCCGCACCGGGCACCACTGCACCCAGCCCTTGCACCGCTACTTGGGCGTTTCTGCCACCGCCAGAGCCAGCCTCTACTTCTACAACACGCGGGAAGAGATCGACGCCTTTATTGTGGCCTTGAAGGAAACCCTCGATTTCTTTGGGGGCATCCTGAATTAGCCTGACTGCCGCAGTTCGCCTACTACCGACAAGATGCTTGCAGTCTAATAGTTTCACAAACCAAAGAGGGGATTTCTGTTAAGGCAGATCCCCTCTTTTAGAATTCATTTTTAATTCGATTTCGTATTCAGATCCGGTTGATTCGCCATTGGTTCGGTAGGGGCGAAGCAGTTGCTCATAGATCTGTCTGACTGCACTCTGGACTGTTTGGCAACTGCTTCGCCCTTACTGATAGATCTAGATCTGTCTGACTGCACGCTAGACTGTTTGGCAACTGCTTCGCCCTTACTGATAGATCTAGATCTGCCTGACCCCACGCTAGACTGTTTGGCAACTGCTTCGCCCTTACTGATAGATCTAGATCTGTCTGACTGCACGCTAGACTGTTTGGTCGGTGGGGGCGAAGCAGTTGCTCATAGATCTGTCTGACTGCACTCTAGACTGTTTGGCAACTGCTTCGCCCTTACTAGATCACACTGAGACACTGAGACCTGGCTTATTGACTTTACCCAAACCGCCTCAACCTACACAAATGTTTGGCAAAATAGTATCTATGTACTATCCTTAAAGCTATTCCTTGGGGAGCAGTGCCATAATTTGGTCAACGAACTGCTGATGATCGACAACCGGCTTGGAGATGTAATCATCAGCCCCACTTTGCTGTAGGAAGTTTTCCCGATCGCCCTCCATGGCGTGAGCCGTCACCAAAATAATCGGTAAGCTGGAGGTTTGCGGATCAGCCTTCAGCATTTGGGTAATTTTAATTCCGTCTACGGGTTTGCCCTGGTAGATGCTATGAGAGAGGGAGACATCCATTAAGATAATATCCGCCTCACGGGCCTGCGCAATTTTCATCACCTCGTCCACGTTCTCGGTATGCTTAACTTCCAACCCACCCCGTTTTGTCAGAATCTTGGAGAAGACCCGCGCGTTGATCAAGTCATCTTCAACAATCAGAACCGTTTTCATAACATCTATACCCTACCTACCTAATCTCATAATCTCAGGATGGACACGGTTTATCTCTTTTGATGCTAGGTAATTTAGTAATACTGTGAAATTACTGTGAAATGTATTTGGCGTCCTCCGCTTGTGATATCACGCTAGGACATCCTGTCCGGAATGACAACCCCTAACCCCTGAAAACTCTGCGTCAAGTAACGAAAAAGGAACCGAACTCATGGCTGATCAGTTGAGCATTCTTTCATCGGGGCAAGTGATTCCCACCGCCCTCCATGCCGAAGTGCAGCGGTCATATCTGGAATATGCCATGAGTGTAATCGTGGGACGGGCGCTACCGGATGTCCGCGATGGCCTCAAACCGGTGCATCGTCGCATTCTGTACGCCATGCATGAGTTGGGCCTAACCCCAGACCGGCCTTACCGCAAATGCGCCCGCGTCGTCGGAGATGTGCTGGGTAAATACCACCCCCACGGGGATCAGGCGGTTTACGATGCCTTGGTGCGGATGGTGCAGGACTTTTCCAGCCGCTATCCGCTGCTGCAAGGGCACGGCAACTTCGGCTCCGTGGATGACGATCCGCCTGCCGCCATGATGGCGGCGCGGTTGGGGCAGGTACAGCAGCAGCAGATCATTCAGAGTGGAATGCGGTTGATCGATCCCGTTGAGGGAGTACGGGCACTGGAACGGTTGCTGCAAAAAAATGTCACGCAGGTGAGTGTACTGCCAATGGACTGGCCTACTTTCCGCATGCAGATGCCTAACCGAACATTGCCGCTGGTGCGGGACCTTGTGTCCGAAGTGCCAATGGCTGCATCGCAGTCGAGCCAGTTGCCAACCAGTCAAGCACCGTCAAGCCCAATAGCATCAAATCCGGTATCATCAAACCCAGTATCATCAAACTCAACATCACCAGTGTTGCAGCTAGCCTCAACGACCGATCAGGCTGCGGCACTGCAAAATCAGATTCGGGAGCAGTTGGCGCGAGTGTTGGGCTTTAGCTCAGCAGAAGCAGTTGATCCACAAGAGAATTTTGGCGATCTGGGCATGGATTCGCTGATGGCGGTCGAGTTTAGAAACCGCTTGGAAGCTAGTCTGGGCTGCCCAATTCCGCAAACCCTTGCCTTTGATTATCCTACCGTTTCTCTGTTAACCGACTACTTGTTGATGCAGCATCTCAACGAGGGAAGCCAACATTCTTTCAGGAATGGGGCGGGTGGAATAGAATCGGCCCCATTCGCAACTAATTCACCGAGCGCTGTGTTACCCAAAGCCGCGCCGAATTCTGAAGTTGAGCCAGCTAATGGGTTAAGCACGGAACTAGTTCCTGAATTAACTACTGAGTCAATTCCTGAGTTAACAGACTCTCGTTTAATTGAAGCTGAACTCAATATTCCAGCCGCGTATTATCACTTTGAACTAACACCCGAATATCTCAACCTATGCTCGGATCTGGAACGGGTGGAACAGCTCGGCAATCCATTCTTTGAAACCCATGAAGGCATCGCCAGAGATACAACTCAAATCCACGGTCAGCAGTTGCTGAGTTATTCCAGCTACAACTATCTGGGCCTATCGGGCGATCCCTTTGTCACCGCTGCGGTAAAGCGAGCTGTAGAGACTTATGGGACATCGGTTTCAGCTAGTCGAGTTGTGGCTGGAGAACGTCCGATTCACCGTGAACTGGAACAGGAAATTGCCAATTTTCTGGGTACAGAAGATTGTATTGTTTATATCGGCGGACATACCACTAACGTCACTACAATCGGTCATTTGTTTGGTGAAAATGATTTGATTATTTATGATACCCTGAGTCATAACAGTATTCGTCAAGGCTGTGAACTAGCAAAGGCAACGGCAATTGAATTTCCCCACAATGATTGGAAGACATTAGAGTATTTACTGGCGCAAAAGCGTCGTTGTTACCAAAAGGTATTGATTGCTATCGAGGGAATATACAGTACTGATGGCGATCTGGCTCCACTGCCGGAGATCGTAGCGCTCAAGCGAAAGTACAAAACCTTTTTACTGGTGGATGAAGCTCATTCGATTGGCGTTTTGGGGCCGACCGGACGCGGCATCGGTGAGCATTTCGGCATTTCGGCGGCCCAGGTGGATCTGTGGATGGGGACGCTGAGTAAATCCTTGGCGAGTTGTGGTGGCTATATTGCCAGCAGTAAGGCAGTGGTGACATACCTGAAATACACAGCTCCTGGATTCGTCTATAGCGTCGGCATGTCTCCAGCCAATACAGCAGCAGCCTTAGCAGCGCTCCAACTGCTCCAGCAAGAACCAGAGCGAGTCATCCAGTTGCAGCAGCGCTCTCAGCTTTTCCTGTCGCTGGCCCAACAGCGGAGACTGAATACTGGCAACAGTCAGCAATCGCCGATTATTCCTGTAATTGTAGGAGAACCCCACAGGGCTGTAAAACTCTCCCATGCGCTGCGTCGGCGGGGGATTAATGTTCAGCCAATGGTGTATCCGGCCGTGCCCTACCATGCGGCCAGATTACGATTCTTTATCACTTGCCTCCACAGTGCTGATCAAATTGCCTCTACGGTGAAGGTAATAGCAGCAGAACTAGAAGCGCTAAGCAAAAAGGAATAGGGTTTGAATGAGCAAACAGTATCGTGTGGTTGCCCTACCAGGTGAAGGAATTGGTCCAGAAATCATGAGTGTAGCGCTGTTGGTGCTTGACTGTGCAGCGCGGTTACATAATTTCTCCGTTCAGATCAACTGGGCGCTAATTGGTCCACCGGCCTTAGCCGCCTGTGGTAGTGCTTTGCCCCAGGAAACCGGGCAACTCTGTCGAAAATCCGATGGCATTGTATTTGGAGCTGTTTCCCAAGGAGGATTGCTAGAGCTACGCAAACAGTTTGATCTATTTGCCAATTTGCGCCTAGTTCGCCCTTCTCCTTTCCTGTTTCATTGCTCGCCGTTGAAGACGGAACAATTGCAGAACGTTGACATTCTATTTGTAAGAGAACTGGTGAGCGGCATCTATTTTGGTCCATCGGGGCGAGGAATGGATAGCAACGGAGAGTATGGCTATCACACAATGCAGTACTACGATTGGGAGATTCGCCGGATTGCTAAAGTCGCCCTACGTCAAGCTCACTATCGACGGGGTTTGCTAACAGTCGCCCATAAGGAAAATGCGTTGCCCCATATTCCCTGGAGCCAACTTGTGGCCGAAGAGGCGCTGATGTTTCCCAATGTAATTGTTGAGTACATGTTGGTTGATAATCTGGCGATGCAGTTAGTGATGCAGCCTCAGCATTTTGATGTGATTTTAGCTGGAAATCTATTTGGCGATATTTTGAGTGATATCGGTGGAGCGTTGGTAGGCTCGGTTGGCCTGTTGGGATCAGCCAGCTTGAACGAAGATGGATTCGGCCTTTATGAACCGATTCACGGCACTGCTGCTGATCTTGCCGGTAAAGGAATTGCCAACCCACTTGGAATGATCAACAGTATTGTTATGATGTTGCAGCAATGGGAAGAACAGGCCGCCGCCAATTTAATTCTGCAAGCGCAGGACCAGCTTCTATCCCAAGGTGCAAGGTACAGTATCGTCATTCCGGGTCCCGCCCCGACCTCTCTGACCAGTTGCTCGCCGCTCTCGCGCATATTTGCGGCAATGCGAGCAAAATCGCCCTTTTCCCAAAGGGCTTTGTTGGGATTCATTGATGTTTCCGGGTTCATTTCAACTCCTGTACGACTAAATGAATGATGTGCGCGGAAGTTGGCATTTTAAGTTTGATATACTTCCGATAAGCATTAACGAATTACGTCAACGATTACGGACAAACAAGGGGGACTTTTTTGTGACAAAAAAAATAAGGATATTGGGCATATCGGGCAGCCTCCGTGAGGGATCATTCAATACTTATGCATTGAACGCGGCCAAAAAGCTGTGTCCTGAGAGTGCCGAAATAGAGATATTCAGCATTGCGGGGTTTCCTGAATTTATTCAGGGGCAGGACGAGGATCCGCCTGAGATAGTAACGAAATTTAAGGAGGCGATCCGTTCGGCTGATGCCGTCCTGGTATCGTCACCTGAATACAATTATTCGGTGCCGGGTGTTCTTAAGAACGCCATTGACTGGGCCTCGCGGCCCTACGGAGACAGCGCTTGGGAAGGAAAAACGGCGGCAATAATGGGAGCCTCGCCGGGCGCGATCGGAACCGCCAGAATGCAGTATCACCTTCGGCAGATAATGGTATTCCTTGACATGCATCCGATAAACAAGCCGGAGGTAATGATCAACAACTGTGCAGAAAAGTTCGATGAGAGCGGCGAACTTATTCACGAAGGCACACAGAAGATCATCCGTATGATGCTTGAAGCCCTGATCGAACACGCAAAGCGGTTTGCGTAACCGTTCGGTCATTTGTGGAACCTAGGGTTGGTCCGTCACTTGAAATATAGATGTCAGCAGGGTTCGCCGGGCCTGTTACCTAGCGAACCCGTCTGAAGATGTGTGTGCCTTCTTTTAGGCTGCCGCCATTCCGATACATCAAACCTTTTCGGCGAAGGGACACATCGATCTTACCCAAATGATTCGGCAAAAAAGCGGGCAGCCGGGCCGCCCGCACAATGGAGTAAAGACAAAGATGATCACGGATCGATCTTATAATCCGGCCAGCAAGAGGTTGGGTTGTAGTAAAGCTCCAAAAACTCTAGAGCTTGCCTATTGACGTTCACACCGGGTGCGGCCACGCCGGCGAATTGCGGATTCAGTATCTTTGCGATCTGATCGCGAACCGCCTCAAGGTGTGCCCGCGTTGCTTTATCTGTGGTTCGGGCCATTGCCGAAGCAGCCGAATTGCTTATCGCCTGAAGTTCCGCACGATAAAAGGCTCGTTCATCGCCGCTTGATATGAACATCGCCGCAAATCCCGGCGGAAGCCCCTGCGGCGTCTGTTGAGCGGGTGCATTCAGCTTCGTGTTGGCTATATCCAAGTAGGCCCTGTGGAGATTCCGCCTGTAAGCATCAACGACCGGACGCGGCGAAGAAAGTTCACTGAATACTCCGCTGCGAACATCGGCCAAGAACTCAGCAGGTTGATACGCCATTGAACCATCCAACGTTTGCTGTTCGACCAGCCGTGCAAAGCGCGCACTTGAAAGCAGATTGTTCAGCACGCTATTCTGAGCATTTCTAACTCGGTTCAACGCACCAATCGGTTCAATGCGCCTTAATATCTCTTTGTCGATCGCCCACTCCGGCGTTTTGAATGCATTCTCGTTGAGGAATTTTACGGCTGCCACCTGCCGGGCTTTCGGTATGAGGTTGAATCTGACGCCGCTTTGGCCGATATGTTTCTGCTGCGAATCAAATCCTCCGACGATGGCCGCAACGTGATTCATCTCAAGCGTCCATTGCCCCATCATACGCCCGTAGAGTTCGTTAAGGTCATTGTAGGGCTCCCCACGTTGCTGCGAGGTTGCCGGCACCAAAAGTTTTGCGATCCTCTGCAGATTCCGAAGCCCTAGTGTAGTTGAGTAGATCGCGTCCGCATCGCCGACCGCTTCCGTTAATTCACCGGGATCGCTTCCGGCCGACCCCTGCGTCGAAAAACGGAACCAAGGCGTTTCGTCCTGCTGGCGTGCCCACTGGTCAAGCATCGGCTTTTCCTGATCGGGCGTTCTTGCTCCGGGAATGGGTTTGTATCCCCACATTGTCGCCCAAACATCGTAAGGGCCGATCTGTGGAACCAGGTCATCGGGGTCAATATTGTCTTCGGGCTGTGCGACATAATTGAACCGCGAATAATCCATAAGCGTGGCAACGTGCCCGTTCTTCTTCACCCATTCGCGGTCACGCACTTTCTCCGCAGGATACATCGAGCTCGCTTTCATATTGTGCTGGAAGCCGAGCGTATGCCCTACCTCATGTGCGACCACGTATTCAACAAGCGTCCCCATAAGGTCATCCGGCATCGGCAGCTTATGAACACGCGGATCTACGGCTCCGGCCTGCAGAAAATACCATGAACGCTGCAGGTTCATTATGTTGTGATGCATTTGGATGTCGGATTCAAGTATCTCGCCCGTCCGCGGATCGTTGATGTGCGGGCCCGAAGCATTTTCAACGGTTGAGGGCAGCCAGCGGATCACCGAATAGCGCGCGTCTTCTGGATGGAACTCAGGATCTTCCGCTTTCGTCGGTGCCATCTTTGCGATGATCGCATTCTTGAAACCAGCGGCTTCAAAAGCTTTCTGCCATTTTTCAACTCCACGTTTGGTGAACGGTACAAGCCATGCCGGGGTCGCGCGGTCGATATAGTAAATGATCGGCTTTACAGGTTCTGATAGCTCAGCATTCGGATCTTTTTTTTCCAAGCGCCAACGCGTTATGTAGCGACGCTGCTGGGCCCGATGCTCGGGACGACCGTAGTCCATCTGCGTAACCGAAAAATATCCTACGCGCTCGTCGAACAGCCGCGGCATCATCGGATTCTCCGGAAGTTTTACCATGCTATGGTGCAGTACGACCGTTGCACTTCCTGGCGGATTTTCCCCAAGATGCGTAACCTGACTGAGGATGACCTTGTTGCGATTGCGGGGCACATTCTGCTGCAACCGAAGGTGGTTGGTGTGAAATGGGGCGGCGGCAAGATCTATTACTAAGCCCAATCTATTGCTGAAAATCTGGACGGGTTTTCGGTAATAGGATAGTCCTTGCAGCACGGCATTCTGACATTAAGATTGCTGTGCTGCTCTAGCTTAGAACAAGTTAAACATCATTAGGCTGAACATCAAAGTTAGAAGTAGGTTGTTGCCCTGCCATGCCATTTTTGCCTGGGCGTAACGTTTGTCTGCGTTTTGCAGCATTTCTGTTATTTGTTGGCTGCGGCTTGTTCGGCTTCGGCTCGCCAAGTTGGGCAAGTAGTAAGGCAAATAACGTTGATCCCTATGTCCGCCGCTATTTGGATGTGCAAGAACCTGTGTCGTTGGTAATGAATGCCGAGGGGCAGACTCGCGTCTTTTCAGCAGCAGAGATGTCAGCCGGGAAGCGGTTCTTTGAGGACAATTGCAAGAATTGTCATGTTGGCGGCACAACCTTGCCCAATCCCACAGTGCCCCTGTCGCTAGAGGCACTGCGTGGGGCTACCCCTCCTCGCGATATGGTTTTGAACTTGGTCACCTTCTTAAGGCAGCCCATGACCTACGACGGTAGTGAAGAAACCTATGCTTGCCGTCAGGTGCCAGAGAGTTGGCTGTCGCAGGAAGAGGCCGAGAATGTCTCTGCGTTCATTTTGCGCTCAGCTCAAAAAGCGCCCGGTTGGGGAAATACTACCTTTTGAAAAGGGTAGTCAGGATGGTAAAGGGTAGCATTCAAGATAAAATTTTCAGTGAGAATGAATTTAACTTAAATCTCCGAGGTATTTCATGAAACTGATTTCTTCTGTCTCGCGGAGTTTAAGTCTCGCCCTGTGTGCGGTTGTATTGGTGATTGGCAGCTTTTTCATGGCAGTTTCTCCTGCTGCTGCTGATACCGTTACCGTCAAAATGGGTGCTGACAGCGGTATGTTGGCCTTTGAGCCTTCGACTGTAACGATCAAAGCGGGCGACACTGTTAAGTGGGTCAATAACAAACTCCCTCCCCACAACATCGTGTTTGAAGGGGATGCGGCTAATAAGTCTCACGATCAGCTGATGTTCTCGCCGGGTGAATCCTACGAAGTCACCTTCGATACGCCAGGAACCTACAGCTACTACTGTTCTCCTCACCGGGGAGCAGGCATGGCTGGCAAAGTTGTTGTCCAATAGTTGTTCAATAATTTTGCTGTAGAAACTCTAGATTAGAGTTTGAACGCCGTGTGGTAGCAAACTGGTCTCAAAAACACGAAAAAGCAGAATAGGGCAAGAGTTAAGTCGTCTCTGGGTTAGGCATTTACCGCACCTGAGTAAGATTTGATTCTTGCCCTATCTCGTTTGAATAGCAGTTCGCCAACCAACCCCGCAGAAAATTTTGCAAATACTATCTCCCTTGCCTGCACCTCTGGTACTATTCTTTTAGTACTTATGTATTAATTTTTGCGCTCAAGGAAAATATGGGTGAAGCAGATAGCCTAGAAGTGTTGCTCAACCGTCTGAAGGAGCAGCAGCGGCGTGAGGCAAGAGGTCTGACAGGTTTGAACGATTTTTCGCAGGTGGAAGGAGAACTGCCGATTGATTCGTCATTAGAATTAGCCGTTCTCACTCTAGTTCACTATCGCTATCGGGATGTTCCTCAATGGCGGATTCAGCAGACCTATAGCTTCACCTGCGAAGGAATTTTTCGGCGTACTTATGTGGAATCGTGGGAACCCGGTATACCCATTCGGTTTACGCCTGAAGAAGCGATTGTGATTGCGCGTCATTTGAGTCAGCAGGATTGTGCAGAGTGGTAGCTGGCCCAGAGTTGCCATAACGTTAAGTTTTGAATCAATTCAAGATCTGTCAGAAGTTGGACGCGCCAGCGATTCCGAATGATCTCATCTCCCCTTACAATGCTTTTATCGACAATTGAGGGCATCGCTGTGGTTCCAATTCGCGACGAAAATCCAGGCCAAACCACGCCTTACGTTACCTACGGGCTGATTATCCTAAATATTTTGGCCTTTTTGTACGAAGCTAGTTTGATGGGGCCGAGCCTAGAAACTTTTTTTCATAGTTGGGCGGTTGTACCGGCAGAGCTGACGGCTAGTCTTCAAGGAGTCCCAGGCTATTCGGTTGCGGGAGAAGCCGTAACGCTGGTTACCTCGCAATTCCTCCATGCTGGTCTGCTGCATCTAGGCGGTAACATGCTGTATCTCTGGATTTTTGGTAACAATGTCGAAGACCAGATGGGGCATGTGCGGTTTCTGGTCTTTTATCTACTGTGCGGTATTTTAGCTGGGTTGGCCCAGTATTTCTTTGCGGCGAATTCTGGCATTCCTTCGCTGGGAGCAAGTGGCGCGATTGCGGGTGTGTTAGGAGCCTATGTATTGCGCTTCCCACAAGTCCGGATCCTGGGACTTGTGCCAATTTTCCTATTCTTTTTCACGTTTCGCGTACCGGCAGTGGTGTTTTTGGGGATTTGGTTTATCCAACAGGCGCTCTATGGCTTTGCTAGCTTGGGTGCACCGGCCAATATTGGTATGGAAAACGGGGGGATTGCCTACTGGGCGCACGCTGGTGGTTTTGTCGTAGGAGCAATCTTGGGGCCAATCTTTGGGTTATTCTCAAGTGCAGGCACGAAAACCTTTTCCGAGGATACGACGAGCTTGTAGAGGTAGGGCTTCTACAGTGAATTTAATTTCAGGTTAGATCAAAACAGGCTTGAGGGGCGCATAGCCCAGGAAATTCTAGGGTGCTGACGGTCAGCGTTTTCAGATTGACGCGCCGAATCGTGTGGTTATTGGTGTCGGCAATAAACAGCCAGTCGCCAGCAATGCTTAGCCCAGAGGGTTCGTAAAAACTAGCCGCTAAACCCTGTCCGTCTCGCAGGGGGGCATCTGGAGCGCGGCAACGGCAAGGTTGCTCTGCAAGATGTGCGACTACTGACCGCTCAAGTTGAAGTTTTGAAAGGGTTAGAGATCTTGAATCTGCTCGACGCTCAGCGAGAAGTTCGGGCCACTGATGCCGATGTGCAGCAAATTGCCAACTTCTGCATTCAGCACAGTCAGGATATTAAAACGCTATTCAACCTGACCGTCTCAGACCGCATGACGCCAATCGAAATTATTCAAGCACTATTGAGTAAATTGGGCCTGAAGCTAGCCTGCATCCGGCGAGATCAAACCATTGATGGCCGCCGGGGCGGATTGCGTGTGTATCAGTACGATCCGCCAAACGATCAGCGAGATGCAATATTCAGACACTGGCAAACCCGAGACGCCATCTACACCAACAGTTCATCCCCGACCTCCGTTACCTCCACAAGTAGCGCTAGCATCTCTGATCCACCCCTAGATATATTAGATCTAGATCATTCATTGACTGGATCAACACCGGACAAGGCTAACCCAGATGATCCAAATACAGATGATCCAAATACAGATGATCCAAACTCACAAAATAACGCACAGCCTACTGCAGCCCGTACTCAACCCAATAAAAACCTTAGAGCACCTCTAGTTAAACAGAGCAAAGAGGAAGCCAACAAGCGAAACTTAGGGGCTATTTTGAGTCCAGAACTACATGAAAAGTACCTCTTAATGTACCCTAACTAAAACCAACCATGCCTCGCACCAAAGCTGTACCCACTCTCAAAACCATCACAGCTCAAGCTGCCCAGCTCTCACGAGGGGAGCGGTTGGAGTTAATCTCCATTCTGCAAGCAATGGAAGAGGCAGAAGCAGCTCAGCAAAAACCTGATAAACAGAGCCGTAAACAAATTGCTTTGGAACGAAAAGGCATTCGCGGCGGAAGAGGCAGTTTTGAAGATAAGTATATTAATGGTTATGGCCCTTACCGTTACTTACGTTATTGGTATGGCAAAACTCACAAAAGCGTTTACCTCGGTCGAGTCAGACCTTCGCAGATAGGTGAGCCAACCGAGGAGTGAGCATTCTCATTAAATTCTAAACAAAGTCGAGATATGCCTTTGTTTACTGCTAAACCAAAAGCTTAAGGATTGCTGAGGCTTTTAAAAGCTAGTTTCATCCTAAATATCTTAGGAAATAGGCTACTGAATATTTTTGGCATATACCCCAGTTTAGTAAAATGAAATATAAGTTCGATTTAGAGAACGAAGGAAGTTAGGTTTAGATATAATCCGGTGAAAGTTGAAGTAGATTGTCCAATCAAAGTTAGATTAGTAGCACTAGCTTTTTGGCAGATTGCGTTTTATCGCCATCTTTTTCTGCTTTTTCCGCTTGGGTAGTTGGTTTATGGTTCCCAACCTCGTGATGGTTACCCTGTTGTAACGTATGGTGTTTTCTAGAGATTGAAGTTTGAGTCAGGTGTTGATGGGTTGTTTCATTCCATCCCTCTAACTCATGCTGGCGTTGTGTATAATATTGTGCCTTATCTTGATGCCGAGACTCGTAATAGCCAATTAGCTTAGTGCAGGCATCCATGGCAAGCTGATGGAAACACTGGCGATGCAACATCACCCAGTCTTTGAGAATTTTGCTATCTGGTAGTCGGACTTGACCGAGAAAGGGTCCTCGGTATAGGGCTATAGCTTGCTCTAGGTTGGATATGTGGCTTGCATAAAACATACTAGGCTGAAGCACATATTGATGGTAGGAATGTATCTGTTCTGTAAATATGATGGTATCTAGTCTACAGCAATTTCCTCTAAAATTAAACTGAACAGTGTTGCGTGTCGCAAAAAAGAGTGGAGCATCGCTGGGTGAACTGTTTAGCAGACGGCGCAGTATATATAGGGCTTTGCGCAGATTGCTGCGGGCATCTGCTTCATCCTGATCGGTCCATAATAGTGACGCTAGATGTTGACGGTGATGACGCCGGTTAGATTCTACCATTAGATAAGCCAGCAGCACCTGTAGCTTTTCATAGGGGAAGGTGATCTGCTGGCCGTTTAACGTAGCTTCTATTGGCCCTAACAAGTTCAATGTGATGTCAATCATGACGTTTTCTAGGGGGGCTTACTTGGACCTTTAGTTTTAGGTTAAACCAACGATCTATATCTGTCGGTCGGAAAAGGTCAGAAAAGGTCGGATTAATTTTATTTAGTTTTCAAGTCATTCAGCTTAATGATCAGCTTAATGAAACGATCAAGGGAGTGCGAGTGTCTTGCCCACCGCAAATAGTATATTCGTACTCTATTATTGTTTAATTGGATGAATGACTTAGTTAGGGTACATTTACTTGTTTAATGCTGGGTTAGTTCTACTCATTTCGTTGTTAAATGTACCCTAAGTTACGCCTCGACCTCTTGAGCTGGAACCTCCAGGCTGACGGCATTCATCTCCATTTCTAATTGCTCCACTGTGGGAAGATTGCTTTGCAGCGTTTCTGGCAATCCTTGCATTTGGTGGGTGGAAATGCCAATTGGTTTGTTGACATCGCGCAGGGCGTATTCTGCTACGGCTTTGTTTTTCGATTTGCACAGAATCATGCCGATAGTTGGCTGGTCGTCTGGATGGCGCAGTAGATCATCGACAGCAGAGACATAGAAGTTCATCTTGCCCGAATATTCCGGCCTGAATTCAGCCATCTTCAGATCGATGACAACAAAACAGCGTAATCGCAGATGGTAAAACAATAGATCAATATAGAAATCCTCGCCGCCCACTTCTAGATGATATTGGCTGCCGACAAAGGCGAAACCAACGCCTAGCTCCAGCAGAAACTCACGGATGTGATTTACTAAAGCTTTTTCCAGATCGCGCTCTTGCACCTCTTTGCCCAAGCTGAGGAAATCGAAGTTGTAGGGGTCCTTGAGAAGCTGATGGGCCAGATCCGACTGAGCTGGCGGTAGGGTTTGCTCAAAGTTTCGAGATCGTAACTGCCATGCGTACAAAGCATCATGTCTCGAATGTGACTGGTTGCTTGTCGGTAGTGCTCAAACTGAGATAGCTGATCCGATTGCTTCAGGAGCGCCGTTGCCAACGGGATAATCTTCTCTTGAGGAATCAGGAATTCTTGTTTCTCGTAATGAGCAAAGCGTTCAGTTGGTCGCTGATAGTGCAGTATGCGGGCTTGATTGGGGTGTGAGTCATAATCAGGAACGATCGCTAAGACTCTAGCGCTAATGCCCTGTTCTTGATGTAACGCTTTTGCCATTTTGTGAATCACACCAAGCTGAGGATGCTCGTAAACCGCGTTTGCTGACCAGGGTTCCGGCATTTCAACGAAGAGGAACTGACCGTAGGTGCCAGCAGAGCCAATTGGATCTTCGCCGTTGGCTTTGGACACTTCAGAGCAAAATCGGCATTCTTTGATGATGTCAATTTGAGTCATGACTGTAGTTCTGTGTTCTCAAGCAAGTACTTAAACAAATCATCGACGATGGCATTTGCTTCTAGAATGCTGTCCCCGATCCAATAACTTGGCACGTTGTAAACATTCCCCTGCTGAACGGCATGAAGCTGTAACCAGAGGGGATCATTCTTTAAATTCTTTAGGGTTGATTGAATTGTTTGCTCATCAGCAGGGCTATTACTGTAAGACCAAATCAAAATGATATCGGCATCAATATCTTGAATGCGCTCTTTGGGAATTAGTGTATTTTCATAGCGGTCATGTACGGGTGGATAAGCCAATCCAGCATCTCGCAAAATTGTAGAGGCAAATCCATCATTTGTATACAGCGCAAACCCTTCTGGGTAGATTCGCACGACTGAGATATGAATTTGCTGAAGCTTGTCTCCCATTTGAATCCTGAATTGCGCTAATCGAGTATCATAATCTGCTATTAGCTGTTCAGCTTCCTGGCTTTTTCCAAGTGCTTCAGCCTGTTTAATCAAGACACGTTTCCAATCTTCATTAGTTTGATATTCAGCTAATATGGTGGGTGCAATTTGGGTAAGTTGACTATAGATTGCTCTTTGATAGGAACTGCCTAGAATCAAGTCAGGCTTCAGCGTAAGAATCTTTTCAAGATTGGGTTCTCCTGCAGAGAAAACATGTGCGATGCCTGCAACTTTATCCTTGAGGTGTGACGAAATTATTGGATTAATCCAACTCCCAACTGGCACAATACCTAACGCTAGAGCATTACCCACACCATCCAAAGTAACTACTCGTTGCGGTCTTAGTGGAACACAGGTTTCACCCATTGAATGCCGTACCATTCGACAGTTGGGTGGAGTTGCTAATGAGGGTGAAGAGAGAGAATTGCGAGAGGACGGAGGAATACAAGCTGAAATGAAACAGATGGTGACAAGTATGAGAGTGAACAACCAATAATGGGACCATCTCAATGCCTGCATGAGGGAGTTCTTGTACTCTTTCCACTGGAATTGAATCAATATCATAGATCCCTAAAACTCTACTGATACCGTAGCTAGAACTGTAAATGGGATGCCGGGGTTAACCGCTGTTCTAAAGGCGGCTGACTCGATGTAATTGACATCAAACAAATTTTTAGCATTGATTGCCACCTGCCAATTATTTCTTCGATAAAACAGGCTGGCATCTGTACGAACGTAGCTGGGAATTTGAAATGAATTATCCACATCTCCCTGTCGCTCACCGACAAAAAATACCCCTAGCCCAAACCCCAATCCTTGCAAATTACCGGATTGAATCTCATAGGTACTCCATAAACTCGCGGCATTTTCTGGTACGCCAAATAATCGATTTCCTTCGCGGGGGCTATTATCTCTGGTAATTTCAGCATTTGTGTAGGCATAGGAGGCAACTACATTCCAACCGGGAAGGATTTCTCCAATTAGATCCAATTCGATTCCCTGGCTTCGTTGCTCTCCAATCGCAATACTAAAATCTGGATTATCTGGATCAGTTGCAGCCACATTACTTCGGGTTAAATGATAAGCTGCTAGATTGGTAATCAGTCTGCCATCCAGCCATTCACCCCGAACTCCAATTTCATATTGGGTTCCGCGCACTGGCTCAAGAATGGAACCGTCAACAGTTCTGCCTGAGTTGGGTGCAAACGATTGGCTAAAGCTGGCATAAAGGGACAATGGCTCGATCGGCTGATAGACTAGCCCTATACGTGGCGTAAATGCCTCATCCTGCTGCTGAGATTCTCCTTCTCCAAAGCTGCCGCCCAGTTCAGTTCGCTGATCTACAATGTCAAATCGTCCACCCAGTAACAATTTCAAGTTGTCGAGCAGCGTAATTTGGTCTTGAAGATAGACTCCCAGCACATCGATTTGTTCATTGAAGATTCCGGCTTCTGTAGGAAACTCATCTTGCTGAGGACGAGATGCCACTCCATAATCTGGGTCAAAGATGTTGATGCTAGGAGCATCAGTGCTAAACGCTTCAGAATCATACGCCTGCCGTTCCAAATCAATCCCGAATAGCAGCGTGTGCTCGATCGAACCAGTAGAAAATTCACCAACGATGTTTGTTTGTAGGGCATACCCGTTGACGAAATATTCCTGATCTTCCCAGGTTCTAGTCAGAATACCTGTACCTTCATCAAAACTGTTTGGTTCAGCCCTGCGATTTGGTTGGTAGGCATCTGTAAACCGAAATGCATTCCGAATTCTCCAGTTTTCACTCAACCGATGCTCTAGACGATAGCCGATAGAGAACTCCTCGTTTCTAGCAATATCATCTGGTTCCCCTAAAATGCGACTGAATGGAATATCTACAGTACCATCACCGATGGCAAGTAGCCCTCGATCGAAGGGGCGCTCATCGTTGAGATATTCCAACTCAAGGAATAAATCTGTGCGATTGCCAATTCGCCACAGAAGCACTGGAGCGACAAAAATACGCTCAATCCCCTGATCAAAGTCACGAAACCCGTCACCTCGACGGCACAAAGCAGGTCAACTTTGATGAATGGAACTGGCTCTATACTGGAGGCCCAGAGGGAGCACGCGCTCTGCTTTCCGCCATTGCAGGTTCAATGATGACAGTCGCGGCTACGGCCTTTTCAATTACCATCGTGGCGTTACAGCTTGCATCATCCAATTTTGGTCCACGGCTGTTGCGCAACTTCATGCAAGATACCGGTAATCAATTTGTTCTCGGTACGTTTATTTCTACGTTTATTTACTGTTTGCTAGTGCTGCGAACAATTCGAGGAGAAGATTTTGATTTCTTTGTGCCGCAGCTCTCGGTGACAGTGGGAATTGTTTTAGCAATTGTCAGCATCGGTGTATTGATTTACTTCATTCACCATGCCTCTACAATCATTCAAGCCTCCCATGTGATTACAGAAGTTAGTCAGGATTTGACCGCCACAATCGATCGGCTGTTCCCAGAAAAACTGGGCCACAATGCACCGGAGCCTACAGCATGGTTAAAGCAGATCCCGCCAGACTTTGAAACGGCGGCCTGCTCAATTCCAGCGAAACACAGCGGCTATTTGCAGGCCATCGATAACGAAACGTTGATGAAAATCGCCTGTCAACACAATCTGCTTTTACAAATCAAGTTTCGTCCTGGCAAGTTTATGGTGAAAGGCTGTGAACTAGCCCTGGTGTATCCCGGTGAACGGATCAAGCCTCAACTGTTTGATTTAATTAATAATGCATTGATCCTAGGACAGGAACGAACCGAGCAGCAGGATGTAGAATTTCCTATTGATCAATTGGTTGAGATTGCCCTGCGGGCCATTTCTCCTGGAATTAATGATCCGTTTACAGCAGTTCGGTGTATTGATCGACTCACAGATGGGTTATGCCAGTTAGCCCAACGCGATATCCCATCTCCTTATCGATTTGATCGAGAGGGTCAACTGCGGGTAATCGTTGAACCCATTTTATTTGGGCAACTCGTGGATGCTGCCTTCAATCAAATCCGACAGTACAGTCGCTCGGATGCCGCGGTGACGATCCGACTATTAGAAGCCATCTCAACCATTGCCGCATTTACCCATCGTCCTGATGACCAAGCTGCGCTGCACCGTCATACTGAGATGATTTACCAAGGCAGCCGCGAAGGTCTTCCTGAAGCCCAAGACCGCAACGACGTGGAAGAACGCTACCTGCGGGTAATTAAGGCGCTGAAGAGCAGCGAAACTCGATGAACCCTCACCCTCCTTCAGTACCACACCTCCAAGCCGATGACTCATGACCGCTCAAGCCTCAAACCGATCAAGGGAGCCAACCGCTCACTGCGACGCCGTCTAAACCTCAAGGGTGAGTTTATGCTGGCCCTCGCTCCCACCCTGATTATTCTGGTTGTCTTGGCGCTGGTAGAAGTGTTAAGTCGGCAACGGCTGCTGTTTGCTTCGCTAGCATCGAGTGCATTTCTGATTTATCTCGATCCGCAGCATGGTACCAATTCGATTCGCACCCTAATTACATCACAACTAATGGCTGCCACTATTGGATTTTTCACCTATTTGATATTTGGCGGTGGATATGTCGCTGCTGGAACTGCGATGGTCATCACAATTGTGCTGATGATTTTACTCGATGCGGTCCATCCACCCGCCGTGGCCACATCCCTGAGTTTTGCTCTACGGGCTGGGAACGAAAGTAACCTGGTGTTATTTATTTGATTTAACTGATCTAACCGAAGGCAAATGATAATTGCATCTATCTTAGAAGGGAGATTGAGCATTGCACTGTACAGACATTTTGGGCTTAAAAGCCTGCCAGCACAATTGCGCTCCCCGCTCCTTCTACAGTAGCGCAACCAAAGTTGCAGCCTAGATGGCCACTAGATACCCACCGGACGCCAGGGAGCAAAAGCATTTCTGACGCCAAAATGGGCTGGTTTGAGTTGAGGGAAATGCCGCTGCAAAACGGTCAGCATAGTATTCTGGTCAATCCAGTCGAGACCAAACTGGGTGTAGATCTCAGCCCGGTAATCTTTGGTGAAGAAGCGGTCGCTCTTCAATCGCCGAGAGGCCATCAGAATGAACACCCGGAATGCTGTATCGCTAAAGCCGAACCCTTCAGGCAGATCCTCAGCAAACATGCCCACCATCAGGTCTACGCTATCGATGTCGTTGTTGTAGACTTGGCGCATTTCCTTGGCCCAAACCGAGTTACTGGTGATCTCTTCAAACGAATTGACCCGGCCCCGACCAATCAGCTCGCGGAAGCGGTTATAGCGCGGTACACCCCGTTCACGATCGCGCAGAATATCAATCGCCGCCAGATCAAAGACTTCGCCGTCGTCCTTGACCAACTGCTGCAAAAAGCGTGGGTAGTTGTGCAGGGTAATTGCTCCCGGATGGGTGACTCCTTGCGAATAAAGCAAATCGGACAAGGAAATTTTTTCCATCATGGCTCGTGTCCGTTTACCTGACGCCTGGAAGAAATCCTGCTGCATCAGCAACTGGCCATCGTCAACCGAATAGATATCAAATTCATCTGGAATCAGGGGATGTAAGCGATATACTGAAACGAATTCTTCGGTTAAATAATAGGGAGCAGTATGGTGATCAGTGGGTGAACCAATAATGCCACTCAGCATTTCACCGTCACCAATTCGGCCAAACAACTGCTTGACCTGTTGACCAAGAATGCCATACCAATTGGCGTTCATGGCGATTTGCAGGGCAGGATGCGACAAAATACCAGGTGTCCATTCGACGGTATGAATTTTTGCCATCAGGGCCGCGTTGATCAGCCGCGCATGGTGGTAGAGGTCGTCATCGCTCCAGTTGGGATAGCGGCGCTTTAGTTCATCGCAGAGGGTATTGTGCTCTCGAACAAACAGGTTATGCAGGGTTGCTAGGCCAAACCACCAATTTTCGTTGAATCCGGTTTGGTCTAGTCCGGTTGCTTCATCGAACGGACGATCTTGGCTGTTGATGCCTCGAATCCATCCACTCCGAAGCGTTGCTGATAAAACGAGCGATTTTTCCAGGTGGAACCACCCCAGCTAAAGGGACGACTGCCTACCACCGTGAGGCCAAACTGGGGAAAGTCAAGTTTACCAAAGCCAATATGGGTATCTCCTAGCAAATCAAGCTGTTGCTGTACTCGGTCAGTTGGGTCGAGACCGCGCAGTTTTCGTCCCCAAGCGGTGGCTGTAAACCAAGCATCGTGATTGCCCAAGATGACTGCCTTTGGTAAAGAGAGTTGGGCTACAGTCCGTACCACATCAACCGCTTCGTTACCAAAGTCTCCTACCAGGAGGACCAAATCAACACCTAAATGCTGAAGTGCTCTCTCGTCGCCGCTATCCCAGAGGTCGTGCACATCCCCCACCACGGCAATCGTGCAGCTCGCTGGTTCGCTGGTTGGTGTGCTGGTTGGTTCGCTGGTTGGTGAAAATTGGGCTGGTGAAACTTGAGCTTGAGAATGGTCGAAAGTCATTATATTGGCAAGCTTGAACAGGATGAACAGCTAAAAATCAGTTTTTTCGATCTGAGTGCGAATATCGTTGAGATCAATATACCGATCTGTAGCATTACGCAGTTCTCTCGCAATCATGCCTTCGGTGGAAACAACTGTGATATGCGTATTTTTGGAGCGCAGGAGTTCAATCGCTCGTTCAAAGTCGCCATCGCCACTGAATAAAATCACCCGGTCATACTGATCCACCGTGTTGAACATATCGACAACAATCTCGATATCTAAATTCGCCTTTTGCGAAATTCTGCCGGTTTCGTCAGTGTACTCTTTTAGCGTTTTTGTGCGGACGGTATATCCCAAGCTGATCAACGCATCTCTAAATCCTCGCTGGTCCTGCGGATCTTTGATCCCGGTGTACCAAAACGCATTCACTAACGTCACTTCTGGATCGTTGGTAAAGTACTCCAACACCCGCCTTGGATCAAAAAACCAACCATTTTTCTGTTGCGCGTAGAACATATTGTTCCCGTCTACAAAAATCGAAAGACGGTTCATAGTAATAACACCAAAAATTTAGACTTAATATTTTTAGCAGTAACTCAATTAAATGATTTTAGTTTGACTGTGTTTGATGATTTATCCTGAATAGACAACTCATCAAAACGGCCTTCCTGATTGCTTTATCTACCCTCAAAATCACAACCTCGCCATTCTAACTTAGGGAGGCTTAAAGAGAACGAAATTACGATATTACGCCCTTAGGCTGGGATTTTCAGTTTAATTTCTCCAGTGGGAGGAATTAGCTCAGAACTAGCCCAATTTAATCTCAATTCAGCCTCGATTCAGTCATCTTTGGCTGCTTTCTTTCCCTAAAAATTTGGCTCCGAAGCCTACTAAAAATTGATTTAGAGTTAGGATTAAGCAAGTGAGATGCACCGATGGGAAAGAGCCGATGTTGGGTTTAGCCGCTATCGACTTACTGTGCTGGTTGCTGGCTCTGTTGAACAACAGGTTGACAAGAGACTGGACAATAGGCTGAACAATAGCAAATTCAGATATTTCGGCCTGTCAATTTTCATGCTGCAATACATAACAATATAGAAACATTAGAAGCATATTTGGAAAATCTAATTACTTAAGATTATCCAGAACATAGAGCGATCTCTAAATATTATAGAATTATAAACTTCATTGAGTGACCTCTATAAATATCTTGGATAGAGTGGCTGTACGAAGTGGTAAGTCGGTCAACCGAATTAGACAGTCCCGATAGTGGCAGCAACAGTGGCAGCAACAGTGGCAGTAATAGTGGCAGTAACCAAATTTGCAGAACGGGCATTTTACTGCTGTTTACAGATAGGAACACCAATCACTCCAGCTCCCTGGATAAAGCTTGGCATGGGATATTCCTGCTATCTCTAGAGCAAGTAAATTGACACAAGCCGTTACTCCAGAGCCACAGTAGACAATCAGCTCTGCAGGCGTAGAGGTCTCCGCTACAGCCTCAGCTCCCAAATTAGCCCAACGCTGCTGCTGCTGAGACAGAGGCCGGATAAACCCTTGCTCATCGGTGACCTCTGGCCAGGGATAATTGACTGCACCTGGAATGTGTCCCGCCACTGGATCGATGGGTTCGCGTTCACCTCGATAGCGCTCTGCCTCACGAGAATCGATTAGTATCACGTTGGGCAAATCCTTGTAGGTTTTTACGGTTTCGATGTTGACCGTCCAATCGGCCTGAATTTGCGGCACGAAGTGACCGGGTTGGGGCTGGGGCAAATCCGCCGTCACTGGGTAGCCAGCCGCCTGCCAACCGCTAAAGCCGCCATCTAGAACAGCCACCCGATTATGTCCTAAGTAGCGCAGTAGCCACCAGAGCCGAGCTGCGAAGGCCAAGCGCGAATCGTCGTAGGCCACGATTAAGGTGGGTTCTGGCCCGGAACGAACTCCGATCGCACTCAACTTCTCCGCTAGCTGCACTGGATCAGGCAAGGGATGCCGCCCACCATGTTGCTGCACTGGACTCGACAAATCCTGATTCAAATCGAGATAATAGGCACCTGGAATATGGCTCAGTTCGTACTGTTGCCGCCCCAAGTCTGGGTCAGCAAGGGAAAAGCGACAGTCCACAACTACAACCGATGCCGCATTTTGGCCTTGAGCTACTTGCTGATAAAGCCACTCGCGAGTGACGACAGGTGAGCTGTTTGCCTCTCGAGTCTGGTTGGTCTTTGTTTCTTCCGTATCTGCCATCACGGTTTCTGTCCCTGGAAATTCCCTGTAAATATCCTCTACGTCAATAGCTTTGATCTCTCAGTGCCGTACTGAATGCTTTACTGCAAACTAATACCAATTTTTTGTGAAGCGGCTTATTATCAGACCCCTCCCAACCTCCCCTTGGTAAGGGGAGGTGCCGTAGGCGGTGGGGTAAATTCTGCAGGAGCTTCTGTCACTTCAGCCTCGACCGATGCAGTGCGGCTACGCTTTGCCCGAGTTTTGCCTGACGATTTACGTCTGGGAGGATTACCCAGGGAAATATAGCGCTTCACAGTGGTAACGGTGGTGGGAATCCCTTCCTCTGCCAAAATTTTCACGATGTCTTCGTAGTTATACCCTTTAGCCATCGCGCTTTGAATTGGCCCACGCAGTTCATCAATTGCTTCTCGCAAAGACATTTCTGCCTTTGGTTTTTCAGAGAGATCCTGCAACATAGAGCCGAGTTGGTCAATGGCGGTTTTAGAGACATTGGCCGATTTGGGTCGATTGCGGGTTGCTGCCGTTTTTGCCATTTTTAGATACTGAGAGTAAATTACTTGAGATTATTCTATTGCTAATTTGACCAATTGTGTATACTTGACATTCTAAAATTTGTCTCAAGTTTTATAGCCAATGTCAATATATCTTGATTGATACCGGCAAAGTTTGTCATAACTGATGGAAAAACAATGGTTTTGGGTCGTTGACAAAGGATGGTCCAGAAAAGCGAAGATTGGTTGATGAAGTCAGCGAATCAGATCAAAAACTATCTGGCCTCAAAAATCATCTGGTCATCTAGAAATAGGAGATGAGCGACTGGATTGTTAACTGATCGCCAATTTACTGCATCATCCTGATTCTATCCGTTGCATCTGTTACTGATGTACCTGTTGAGCGTGGAGGCCTGACTAGAATGGAATTTTGGTAGTCAGATCTTGATAGTCAGATCATTGTTCTTGAGCTGGGAAAAAGCTTGCCCCTTGCTCTGTGACTAGATAGGTGCCATCAGAGTATTTCAAAATCATCTCGACGTGCTCGTCGGGTTCATTCTCGATAATCTCGTAGTCGGTAGCCTGAACTTCTTGCAGCGCCTCGGCTGCTCGCTCATCTCCCTGTTTCGCCAAGATCGTCAGTGCATTGATCAGAGTTTGGTGAACAGTTCGTTGGATTCTCTCAGACATAGGATGCCTCACAAAATGCTTTACAAAGCGCATGAGTGCATATTTTACAATATAGCCAACGCTACTAATATAACTGAATACACAAAAGCGGGCTAGATGCCCGCCACAGTAACCTCGCAGTAACCTCGCAATCACCTCACAGTAAACCCACTATCGCAAACTGACTATCGGTGCCCTATTCCTGTCCAATCCGGATCTAATTCTCTCAACTCTTCTTTATTGTCCACAATGATTTATCCGATCGTCTCGCAAAAATAGTCCTCGCTCTGCGACTCGTCGGGCTGCCAATTTGGCGAACCGACTAGAGCCAATGTAAACCCAGCGATCAAATTCTTTGGCTGCAGCTCTGTAGCGGCCTGCATTCAGATGCCTCAACAAATCGGACTGCTGGAAGGTAGTTTCACCCAAGTTGTAGGTGAAGGAAACGAGTGCAGAAAACTGATTCGAGGTCAGCGGCACATTAACCAGTCGTTTTACCGCCTGCTCTGCTTCTCTCACGTCTGGTTCCACATCGGAGGGAAACCCTTCGAAGCGTTTGATGATGTCGATGCCGTAGGGATTCGTTCGAGCATTGGCTCCAACCCTAATCGGTAAAGCAATTGAATCGATACGAGGACAACGGTCAAGCATGTTGACTTTCTCTAGCTTAATCTTCTGTCCAATAAACCAGTGACTCAAGCGGTTAATGCCACTAAGAACAACGGCTAGCAAAGAGGCCGACATCTGTTCCATCAGTCCGATTGGGGTGCTGAGGAGTGCTTGTTCTAGGGGATCGCTATTCCAATGTGCTTGGGTTTGAGTCGGTTCGGCCTTGGTCAATTTGCTAGATTCCATTGGAGTTTTTCCTCCTCCTGAGCGTTTTATAGTTCTACAAGTGATTCGCGACTCGGCGTAGATTGAATCAACGAAAAAATGAGGTCATCAACCTGATAAATTAGGCAATTCCCGCTAATCGCTTTGTAGAAACAGTTTCCTCTCAGCAGCTCGCCGCACCACCAAATCCGGCTTACGGTTAGGACCAACATAAACCCAACGATCAAATTCACGAGCCGCAGCTTGATAGCGACCTGTATTGAGATACTTCAGCAAGGTTGAGCGTCTGAGGTTGGCTTCGCCCAAACTATACGTCAGTGAAACAAGTGCCGAAAATTGGTTGGCCGTCAGCGGCACCTTAACCTGGCGCAGAACTGCCTGCTCAATTTCTCGAATCGTTTGTTCTGAGTAGGATGGCAGCGGTTCAAATTGGCGTAGTAGCCCCAGTCCTTGCTGGTTAATGCGGGGTTTGGTTAGCCAGGTCGATCCAATGGCTCGGTGGGTGCTGTTTGCCCTTCCTGGTTCGGCTGGGTGATCGGGAGTTCCGTCTAACCAGTGGTTGACCCAATCATTGATGCGCTCAAGCAACGGCACAGGAGAATGTGGCGGCAGGGAGCTGGCTGGCTTTGTAACAGCAGGGGTAGAACCAGGAGATTGGGTAAAATCTTGGTGAAGAGGACGTAGAGTCACCAGAGGCGGCGAGAGCTGCACGCTATAATCGCTGGAGTTTTGACCGTATGACTCATCAGCGGTATGACCGTATAGCTCAGATTGGCTTTGCTGCGGTGCAACTGCTGTGACAGTATGAGTTGTAACAGTATGCGCATCTGGACAAGCGGCAAAGAACTGGTGCTTTGGCAATGCCTGCGGCTGGTTCTTCTCGGTACGAGCAGTTGGAACAATCCTTAAAATGTTAGACAACATAGGCGGTGATGCAAAGAAAAGACAATTTAGGTAAATTCCGTTGGGGTAAATTCCGTTGAGATTCAGAATACGGAACTCAGAGCTAATTCGGATAGGGGCAGTACGGGGCAGTTTAGGGCAGTTCAACCGCGTTTAGTAAAATCATCCAAATTGCCGGATCGCTTTTCAACCAAACTGCTGACCAACTAGTTCTAAATTTTTTGTCCACTCCTTGCTACAAATTGGCAACGCACCTTAGCCAATCGTGCGAGTCGAGGTATTAATCCTGATCCTAAACCTCGGTTGGTTGGGGCAAACGAATAGCTGTGCGGATTTGAACTGTATTAAGAAAGTTATGCCTAAATCCAACTTTGATTGCTTGACTGAAACTGATCTCGTGATTGCTGAGTTGATTCAGTGCGAACTGCAACGACAACAGAATCATCTAGAACTCATTGCCAGTGAAAATTTCACATCTCCAGCGGTACTGGCAGCCCAGGGATCGGTATTGACTAACAAATATGCTGAAGGACTTCCTGGTAAACGCTATTACGGTGGATGTGAGTTTATTGATGAGATTGAGCAGTTAGCCATCGATCGGGCAAAACAACTCTTTAATGCGGCATACGCAAACGTTCAGCCCCATTCGGGTTCACAAGCGAATTTTGCCGTTTTCTCAGCTTTGTTAAAACCAGGAGATACCATTCTCAGTCTTGATCTATCTCATGGTGGACATCTCACTCACGGTTCACCCGTCAATCTTTCAGGAAAACTGTTTCGCACTATTCATTATGGTGTTCATCCGGAAACGGAAATGCTGGATTATGAGCAGATTCGTGAGCTGGCTCATCAATATTCTCCGCAACTGATTATTTGTGGGTACACGGCTTATCCTCGCCAGATTGACTTTCAGCAATTTCGGGCGATCGCTGATGAAGTCAATGCTTACTTGCTGGCTGATATGTCGCACATTGCTGGATTGGTTGCGACGGGCTATCACCCCAGTCCAATTCCCGATTGCGATGTGGTGACGACGACCACCCATAAAACCCTGCGCGGTCCCAGAGGAGGGATGATTCTCAGTCGTGACCCGGAGTTAGGTAAACAGTTCGATCGAGCCGTGTTTCCGGGTACTCAAGGCGGTCCGTTAGAGCATGTCATTGCCGGAAAGGCAGTTGCCTTGGGCGAAGCCCTCCAACCCGCTTTCAAGTCCTACATTCAGCAGGTCGTTGCAAATGCTCAAGTTCTAGCCGCTCAACTCCAACTCCAGGGCATCAAAATTGTGAGTGGCGGCACTGACAATCATCTGCTACTGATTGATCTGCACCCACTCAAACTGACAGGGAAACAAGCCGATCAACTGCTAGGTGATATTAATATTACTGTCAACAAAAACACGGTTCCCTTTGATTCCCAACCCCCGTGGATTACCAGTGGAATTCGGCTAGGATCGCCTGCTCTCACAACTCGTGGCATGGGCAGCGTCGAGTTTGCAGAAATTGGGAAGATTATCAGTGCTCGCCTTTTGGAACCAAATGATGCGGCGATCGTGAAACACTGCCGTCAGCGCGTTGCCCAACTCTGTGAAGCTTTTCCACTCTACCCTCATCTCAATCAAAAACCGTTGGCGTTGATCTCAAGTGCTTGCTAATCTTGTGATTTACTGCTATCCAATGATGGGGCAGCCAGACATACTACTCCCTAATGGATGGAATCAAATTCCTGGAGCGAGAGGGTGTACTCCACAGTCGTGCGCTTTTCGAGATCATTATCAAGAAATAACTGACTTAGGGGCACGAGTCTTTGGCATAAGCACACAAAGCTCAGAGTCTCAAAAAGAAGCGGTAAAGCGGCTCCATTTACCATTTGAATTGTTGAGCGATCAGGACTTAAGTTTTGCTAGAGCACTCGATTTGCCCATATTTGAGATTGAGGAAAATCAATTTATCAAAAGACTAACGCTTATTACAAATGCTGGAAAGATTATCAAGGTTTTCTATCCAGTCTTTCCACCCGACAGAAATGCGGATGAGGTTATTGATTGGTTGCAAAATAACGGATCATAACCCTATGTGGTGGAGATATGATACGGTTGCAGTTTTATAAGCAGATTGATGATTCTACAAAATCAAACAGCAGTCATCACTGGAGCGAGTAGTGGCATTGGTGCTGCTACAGCCAGGGAACTGAGCGCAGCAGGTATGAATCTCGTTCTGTCAGCTCGACGACTTGAGCATCTACAGCAGTTGGCTTCGGATTTAAAGAATGTAGAGATTCTTGCTGGCGACATAACGGAGTCCACGTTGCCACAAAAGCTAATTGATACAGCAGTCGTGCAGTTTGGATCGTGTGATGTGGTATTCAATAACGCTGGTTTGCTCACAGTTGGAACTATTGATGAAATATCAATTGATCGCGTTTGTGACATGGTGCGAGTGAATGTTGAGGCGGCTTTTCGGATGTCCTATACAGCTCTAAAGCACTTTCAAACGGTCGGACGAGGGCATTTAATTAATACTTCTAGTGTGTTAGGCACAAAGGTTCGAGTGACTGCTGGTGCCTATGCAGGAACGAAATTCGCCATAGAAGCCCTGTCTGAGACACTGGGAATTTTTCGGACTACGGTTATAGACCTTTACGAGAGGCAATTAGCAATTACTTAGCAGACTCCCGCAGCACCAACTGTAATCCTGACCAAATTCTGATTACAAATGGCGCACAGCAAGCACTCTATCTCGTCACTCGGTTGCTAATTAATTCAGGAGAAACGATCGCTCTAGAAGAACCAGGTTATCGAGTAGCCAAATCCGAGCGGCGGCATCAGTTCCTTGTACAAGAGTGTTTACAAGTTAGCTCAGATACTGAAAAAATAACAGTGAAGGATATAACTTGAACAATTTCTAATTTTGAACCGGAACATGATCTGGACATTCCAGCCGCAAATCACGATCGCCAAAGGGCGCATCCACAAACGCACAATGATGCGGACGGTCGCTGCCTGGATAAGCATTGGGACGAAAGAAGCGGCAGGTGACACACATCTGGGAAATGGGGATTTCACCTTGCTCCTGCAACTTGCGGATCATTTTGGTCAATCCCCGCAAGAATACCTCTTGTTCTTCGGGTGACAATTCATCGATCGCCGATAGCAAGAAATCCAGAGAAAATTGCTCAACATCGGTTCTTTAGCGGTCATCTCGGCTTCAGCCTCTGTCAAGCGTTGCCCCAACAGCCCAATATTGTCACTTGGTTGCGAGAGCCGATAGAACGAGAAATCTCCCAATATAATTATCTTCGTCAAAAGCGGAGTATGCTGCTGGATCAAGTCACCCAATCCCGTTCGGTTGAGTACATTGATGCCGCTTCTCAACTCGGAATCGCAGACCTGCTGCAATCGGAGCTGCATCTGGGGTATTACGATAACCTACAGGTTCGATATCTATCTGGGGTCGCGCCAGGGCAGTATGGCCAGACAACGAACGCCGAGGACGCTGATCACCTGAGCTTATGGACAAGAGCGGCCAAGCAAAACTGCGACGATGAAATGCTAGCAGCAGCAAAGCGCAATTTGCTTGATTTACTTCATTTTGGCCTATGTGAATCAATGCAGGCTTCCATCGAGCTGCTATGCCATCGGGCAAATTGGGCACCTCGTCAATTCAACCTCCATCTCAACCGCGGCCAAACTGGAGCTAAAGCGTTGGCAGATGCTCTTTCAGCGGAGGAAATTGCTATCATTCGCGACGTTAATAAATACGATCTTGCGCTCTATGAGTTTGCTAAAGCTGAGTTCAAATTGCGCTATCAAGAACTGTGGGAGGAAAGCCTGAGGGCTAAAAAGCATCATTTTGACCTATCCCCTGATGCTGAAAAACGCCCTACCCACATAGATCCGTTTGAGCCAGAACCTCAAACCAGCCCAGTTGTCTCTGATTTTCTTGAGGAGCATTTTCAACATCAGCATTCTGGAGACAAGAAATTAGAGCGATTAAATATCAAATTTTCAGATCCTATATTTCTCTCTGGTTGGTATCCACGAGAATACAACAACTCCCTGAAAACATGGCTACGATGGGCAGGACCTGACACAACATCCTACTTATACCTACCTCTAAAGCCCGGTTCGAGCTATCGAATTAGTTTTTGGGTTTTATTTTGCATGTCTGCTGATATTCAAGAATCTATCTCTCTAGAGGTCGAAGGAACACCAATTCCATTGCAATCCCTTTACGTAACTGATGCAAACGAAAATGTTCAAACACTATTAACAGGAGTAATCCCATCTGAATTGATTAGCGAAGACTTCGCCTACACCAAAATCATCTTTAAAACTAATCGAGTTGTTCCTCTTGAAGTTGCTGAATCAGATCCTCCTGTCCGATATGTTAGTTTCGCAACCAACGGACTAACAATTGAGCCAGTAACCGATCCTAATTTAGTTGAAGCTTTGCTGCAGACCAATGCGCAGCTTCAGAAATTCCAAGATCGCTCTCATCACTTTGAGGCTCAAGTTCAGCAGATTCAAACAGCCCTTCACGACTCCCAAGCACAGGTGCAGCAATTTCAGGCTGAGTTACAACAATTAAAAGAGCACGCTGCTGCGATTCAGATTGAACAATCATTAGTTGAAGAGCAACCACAGCCTCATGTAGTTGAGGAGCAAGTGCAGCTCCATGTTCAAGCAATACTGCAAGAGGCTCAACTTCAGACTCAGCAACTCCAGAGCGAATTACATCAATCCTGTCAGGAATTAGAACAAACTAAAAAAATGCTGAAAAAGACGCAAAGCAAACTGGAGCGAGTAGATAATAAGCGCAAGCAATTCCGTCAACAGCTAGAACAAACTCGATCACAGCTTCAGCAGACACAAGCGGAAGTTGAGGCCATGGAAACTAGTAAGTTTTGGAAGATGAGAAAAACCTGGTTTAAGATTAAAGATTCAATTGGGTTAGGTCATTGACTAATCTTAGGTGTTCTGAGGATAGAAAATGTATAGGGTAATGCCTGTGGAGATGTACCTCCTAATAGTTCAAATTTACTGATTAAAAGCCTACTGAGATAAGCGCACAATTCAATTCGATCAAAATGCAAAAGTAGAGTTGAGTTAGCAAAGACTCATGTCATTATCCACCAAGCCTTTCTATTTTCTACATATTCCTAAAACAGCGGGCACAAGCTTGCGGGAGTGGTTCTTAGACTTTTTTCCGGCTTCTAGTTTTCTCAAGTGTTATGACGTTAAAGCCTTAACTCAACTGACCCCGGCAGAAGTTTCGCAATATCGCTTCTTTGCAGGTCATTTTGGATTGGAGCTATATAATTTTTTACCTGAAAAACCTGACACAATTACTTGGCTTCGAGATCCTATTGCTCGTGAAATTTCGCAATACAATTATTTGCGACGCGAGCAGGAGATGCTCCGAGAATTATTCCTCAGCTATTCCGATTTTGGCGCAATCAAATACCTAGATTTAGTTTGTGAATCTTCACTTATCGATCTATGCAAAGAAGGGATAATTGAATCATTTCGTCTGGATAATATTCAGGTTCGCTATTTAGCTGGTGATGCACCCCCGATAAGAGATAGACCCAGCAACGAATGTAATAATGAAATGTTAGAGATTGCCAAAAGAAATTTACTTGAGCTACTTCATTTTGGCTTATGTGAATGGATGCAATCCTCCATTGAATTGCTGTGTTATCGAGCAAAATGGTTACCCCGAAAGTTCAATGTTTATTTGAACAAAAGCGATAGAAATAGTAATGATATAGCAGCTACTTTATCTAGTGAGGAACTTGCAATTATTCGTGAGGTCAATAAATATGATTATGAGCTATATGAATTTGCTAAGACAGAATTTAGATCCCGTTATCAGGAGATGTGGCAGAGCTGTCTAAAGACGAAAACTTCCTATTTTGATCCCATTTCTGACACGGCAAATTATCCCTTACTTTTAGAACCAGACAAACAACGAAACCTCTCCGAAAAAGCACTTTTGAACCACTTTTTAGAGAATAATTTTCAACAGAATTCTGCAGTTGAACGGCTAGAGCAAATTTTCATTAGATTTTCAGATTCAACGTTTTCTTCTGGTAGCAGCAAATGAGACACATCTGACACCCTTTGTCAGTGTCCGCTAACTCCCTTCTGTCAGATTAAGTTTCATCTATTACAGCTTGTGTCATTGGCTCTCGTTGTTGATGAAGTATTTAATCGCTTGTGAGGGGGCATCTTGCCCGTCCTAAATTGGGTGTCCAGGATGTTTATCCTGCAAGAAGGTTGGTCGATCTGGCGAACTCGTGGAATGGCAGATTACTACTATAGTGACATGTTGTTTAGTTCGATTGTTCTAAAAAACTGACGGAAACCCAGCAATAGGTGAATTATGTCTGTTAGAAGTGGAGCAATTCATCAAGAACAGTACACCACAATTTCGGTTGATGCTGAACTAAAATTTTTCATCAGTCGCTTGTTTGAAGCGCTCAGTTCGATGAATTTTTCGCTTACTATCCTGAAGCTCTTAGCTCAATATGATCAGAACTGGACTGAAGAGCGGCAACTTTACTATGCGAATTTGTTACAGAGAAACTACCAACGCTTTACTCAGCTTTCATCAGCGCAACTTGGGTTAAATTGTGTACTTAGTTCTGATTCAATTGTAGAGGCAGTTCCCCCGAACGGAGACACAATATTTTGCTTTCCCATGGTTCCAGCTCTTCAGGCTGTTTTTAAGTTTATTGACGAAAACTACCACCGAGCAATTTCGTTAGTTGATGTTGCTCAAGCTGTCGGCTACTCACCTGCTTATTTGACCAAAATTGTTGGTGCTAAAACAGGGTTCACTGTGAATGCTTGGATTGTGAAACGGCGCTTATTCGAAGCGCAAAAATTATTGAAACAAACCGATCGAACAATTGAAGAAATTGCTTGGGAGGTTGGCTACTCTAACGTTAATCATTTCTTTCGACAGTTCCGGCGGTTGCACGGTGTTACGCCTTCCCAGTGGAGAAATGGAGCCGAGTCCTTTGCTAAAGGAGGCTCGATTGCTGGAGAGAAATAGTATAAGTGAATAAAGCGGTTCAATGATAATTTAAGCGGAAAGCAGCTTGCTTGTTTCAGACGAATGTTCAACCAAATTCGATCGCTCTAACAACCGATCAATCCACATCTTCATGTATCTGCGTGAGAAGGAGCCTGCTTCCCTCTCTTTTGGCAGAATCATTGCGAGTTGAGCAGTTCCAAAATGAACGAGCATTGCTTCACGTGCCAAGTCCTCTGCACCAGCATCCTCCTGAATCAACCCCGATGCTTGTGCATCTTTCATCACTTGCTCAAATGCCTTAACGAGTTGTTCGAAATGCTCAATGGCTCGGCTCTTCAAAGTTTGAGGAATCCAATTTTGTCCAGTAGCAATGTTTAGGCACATGCAAAACCCTTGATATTCATCTTCACTCAGTTTCATCCATAATTCGTCATCTAACGCTTGAAGAATGGCACGGCAATCCCCTTGACAGCGTTGACGTAGCTGCTCAAACTTGTCCTCAACATTAAGCATATATTGGTTGATAGCTTCTATGGCTAAATTCTCTTTAGTTTTGAAGTGATAGTGAATGTTCGCCCGACTAACATTAAGCTGCTCAGAGATCGTACCAAAATTTAAAGCTTCATATCCGCCTGTGCGAAGTATTTGTGCTGCCAACTCCAAAATTTTGTCTTTCATCTTTACCGAGTCTAATCAATCCAATCAAATGTTTATTCTTTGGCGAAGTTTTAGATAACTGCATCAATCAAACGAACGCCGCCGTATTGAAATCATACTTTGGATAAATAAAGATGAATATATCATCTTTTGTCCCGCAAGTCAATCGCAATGACTACTTTATAGTATTCTTTCATTTTAAATAAATAGGAATGCTTTTTTGTTTCACTTCTTAAATAGTGAGTGCAGGCTGAAGGCACTGGAGTTAATTGCAAATAATTACTCCTACTTCCTTAGGAGCAGAAGTAAAAATATGTTATTTGCTGAAATAAATAATGCATTGGCGATAAAGTAGTTCAAATCTAAACTTAGGATGGGAATTTCAATTTCGTTGTTCTTGTGTTCATTAAGCATCTTTTGGTTATTGCACAATTTTAAGGTCGTGACCAAGTCAGCATTTTCAACTTTCTCGCGCACTAGGAGGCAAATAACCGTGTTTTACTTTGTGTTGAATAAAGGTAAGTTTCGTCGAGTGATTCTTCAAAACTTGTTGGACTTTATTCAAGATTTGTACGTTTTGAAGACTTTGGAAACTGTTAAGGACGACAAAGAGTTTGTCAAACGCAAACCTTTTACTTTGCCGAAGTATTACACAGTTGAGGAATGTTGTCACGAGATTAGACGTGCCTTTGAACAAAACGTCACTCTGTTTCCAGATCTCAGCCAATTAAAACCTGACATCGATGCCTGTTTACACTTAGTTGCGAGCTTTAATGCAGTAACAACTTATCTCAATGCGTGTTACGCCCTCTTTGCTGTTCAATCTAATTGGCTGAATTCACTAGAAGATCGAGATGCATCCAATTTTGAGGCGGTAGCAGACGAAGAATATCTCAAAATCAAAATTAAGAATTCAATCATTGCATGGAATGATCAGCAGTGTGCTCTTGTAAGTGAAGGCACTGGAAATCACATTGGTAACACAATTCTACTACGTTCAGTTGCAGCGTTACTTGAAACGTTGCGGCACAATCAACAAAAGCCTTCTTATACTGAGTTTTTAGCAATTCGTGTTGCTTACCAGCTATTAGAAGAAGGAAAGCGATTGGTCTATCCGTACTGTCCCTGGGGTAATTCTGGCTTTCGTAGTGTACAAACATATATGTCGATCACCGATCCTGGCGAGGGGCATCTCTTCGGCACGACAAAAACCTTGGAACGTATGAAGGGAGTTGTAGTTCACATTGAGCATTTAGAGCGCGGCAATTATCAAGACCGCAACCAAATGGAACCTTATCGTATCCCTTCAATTAAGACAATAGCAAAAGTAAGGGTTCGCCTTCAAACGGATTAGGAATGATCGGTGGAGCAGCTGTGTTTCCGTTCACTGTTTGCGCACTCGGTGGGTTATAGCGGCCCACGTTGATCACAGCAGCGCCTCGATCAATCACCCCAAAGAAGTCGCCATCACCGTAGGAAAAGCTGGTGTTGAAATCTTCGGTGGCCAACAGATTGACATCGACAATCTTGACGTTAACGGCTACCTGTCGCTGTCGCAGGTCCAATTGAGCCAGCATTGCCTCAGCAATCTGAATTTTGCGCGGTTCACCAATTAAAGTGACCGAATTTAAGCGTTGATCGGCTGAAACCGATGTGCCAGTTAGCGGCAAGGGTCCGGTCCCTGACGGGGTTGTGAAAGTCTGGATGCGAGAATCTTCAATCCGTACTACTGTCCGAGTGACGCCTCCTTCCGTAATCGACTCTCTGATCTCTCGCTCTGGAATGACTTGGCGGGTTTCAGCTCCTAACGTGGCTAGATAGGTCGATGCAGAAAAGGCCGATACCTGGTTCAAGCGGAGGGTTCGAGTAATCACATCACGGGCCGTATCGGGTAAACGTGGGCCAACAAATACTGTGCGTCCAACCCGGTTGGCTTCTAGGTTGGCAACCCGTAGCACGTAATTGAACACATTCTGAACTGGCTCGTTCTCAATATCCAACGAAATGCGGACTTCTTGGGGGGCTTCAGTTCCGGTGGGTGCGGCTTGGGCTGCTGGATCTCCTCCCTGTGCGGCCTCATCTGCGGTTGGAATAGCGTTAATGTAGGCCACGTTCAAGCCTGCCGCCCGTGCTAGGAGAGACAATACATCTCTAGCCGGAGCATCCCGCAACACCAAACGAGGCACAACCTCAGTCGAGCCAAGATTAACCTCAGATGGGCTGGCATCCACGTTGGACACCGAGATATCGCCCAAGGGTGGAGCAATGGCTCTGGGCAGGAGGGGCGGAGTGTACTCAGGTAGGCCCTCTACCGCCGGAACGCCATCAATCGTGATTTGCGGATTGGGTACCAGCACATCTCTAGAGCGGTTAGCCTGCGCGACCTGTGGGGCTGGAGCGGCTGAGGATGAACTGGCTGAGGATGAACCAGCCTGGGGTGCGGCAGAGGTTGGAGCAGAGGCTGGAGCCGATTGAGCACGGGCTGCCGAGTTGGCTGCTGTCGTCTGACTGACGTTGAGCACAATTCCATTTTGTCCCTGGCTGACCTGCCCCACCGGAGTCGTATTGCCGCCATCCACCGTTACCCGCACGCTATTTTCATCGAGTTGGGCTACGGTAATGGAACGAATACCTGGAGCGGGATTGGCTTGCTCAAAGCTGTCGCCCTCAGGAAGCTGCAACTCAGTGTTGACCAGATCGGCAATTAAAGCGTTACCTCGATTCACGGTAAACACCTGCGGACGCTCACCATCACTGGTTTCTAGAACGACCTCAAACCCAGCCTCGGCTGGTTTAACCTGTATGTTGGTGATTTGGGTGGCCGCCGCCTGGGCCGCCTGGGCGGATAACAACACCATCGCCGCACTGCTAAGAAAACTACCGAATCCAAGACGCCGTTTCACGGTTCACTCCTCCTTCATGATCTGACAGGCACCATTGACTCAAGCTTGAGCTGATCTTTGGAGTTTGAATAGCATTATATATAGCGTTTATATATCTGAATCTTAATCTACTTCGCCATATATAGCGCACTTTTTACCCTAATTTATGCTCAACGGAGAAAATAGCGACGAAATTAAAAAAACGTAATTTTGCCTATCTGTTGGGCAAGACAAAAATACTCCTTCTGGTTTAGAAGGAGATTGCAGTTACCCACGACCGAGTCATTTTCAGTGCCGATGCTATTGGGCAGGTGGTGTAGTTGTCTCAGCTGGAGTTTCAGCCGAAGCGGCAGTCGGCGCAGGGGTATCTACGGGTACCAGAGCCGCCAGTTTAAAGGTCGTAGTAATGCGCGTGTCGGGTTGGCCGGTGGGGGTTAAGCGGCCCCGATCGTCCAGGACAATCCGTTGGCTGGTGGCGTCTAGACTCGAATTCAGATCACTCACAACGAGTAAGGGCTGAAGTCGCTCAATGTTGCGAATAATCGACTGAGTTTGGGGAAACGTACCTCTAATTTCCACATCGTAGACCCGTCGCTCTAGCTGGTTATTGACCTGTCCACCCAAACTGCCATCGGTAATCAAACCCGATTCCTCTGCATTTAGGTCAAACCGAGCTAGGGTAGCCCGCCGCGCCGGATCGGTGATGCCCGCGTTGACCGACTGGACCCGTTCATTGATGTCCAGCAATAACGTGTTGAGGCTATCTTCAGACGCAAACAAACTGCGCACATCGGCCTGGAGCTGCTGCGCCTCTTGTAGCCTGGTTCTAGCTGCCGCAATTTGCTTTTGGGTTTCCTCCTGGTTGAGGAGCTGCTGTTCTTTGGCAGCGATATCAGCCTTTAGCTCTCGGTTGCGCTGCAGAGTGCCCTGAACTAAGTTCGCCCACAGCAAGTAGGCAACCACTGCCCCCAATAAGGTGAGTAAAATGGCACCAACCGTGGGAGTAATACTCACGCCAAACACTTTAGGATAGGTGGGGGTTTCGTCCCGCCCTTCTCCAACAGTCATGAAGTCTCCACCATAGGTCATTTCTGTAATACTCCTCTGTCGCGAAGGGCTTGGATGCGGGAGGCGAGGCCAACAGATAGGGTGCGCTCTAGGTCTTGTAGCAACTCGGAGGCAGGCAAATTGGTGAGGTTACTTTCAATCCGGTACTGCACCACCTGAGGCAGCCGGACTTCCAGATCTTGGCCGCCTGTTTCGGTGGCAAACTCAACTTCGGTGGGGTTATCGATCAACTGGGAGCTGACTAGCCTGACATCCTCACTTTGCAAAAAGGGCGAGCGCTGCAACGTCAGGACAAAATCGCACCTTTGCTATTTTTCGGTGACGGCCCTCGATCGCCTATTCCGGCGGCACTCACTCTATTTAAATCGAGTCGAACGAACGGCGATTCACGGTGGTTCGCTGCGTTTGTTTGTGGAGCCCCATGAGGCTATTGATCCATCGGTAGAGGCACTGCTGAAGGCTGAGCAGGAGCAGGGCGTTGATCGACTGGATTACTATCGCGATTTTGCCGAGCAGGTTTATGGGGTAAAGCGACAACTGCGGGCATTGCTGGAGGACCTAAAGCAGCAGGGAAACCGAATTACTGCCTATGGTGCAGCAGCGAAGGCCACAACAATGCTGGCCTATACAGGCATTGCCCCATACCTCGATTATGTAGTTGATCTGAATCCCTTCAAGCATGGTCGCTATATGGGCGGCAATCATTTACCGATCTTTCCTCCAACCCAGCTGCTGGAGGATAAACCCGACTATGTTTTGATTTTGGCCTGGAACTTTGCTGAAGAAATCATCAAGCAACAGTCAGCCTATCAGCAACAGGGCGGACGGTTCATTATTCCCATCCCTCAGCCGAGGATCGTGTAGCGCATCGTGCTGCGATAGGATTGGTCGCCCGCAGACCCGTCTCCCCGACTCAAACAGTCTGAACTAGAACTATTCACTCAGGAAGTAACGGCATGAAAGAAACACTTGATCCAAAAACTGTTCCAATGCCATCGGCAGATCATCACGCTTGCCCAAGCTGCGGTTCTCGTAAGCTGTCGGTGTTTTACCAAGTTGCCAATGTGCCAGTGCACAGTTGCCTGATGATGCCGACGGTTGAAGCTGCGCTCTCCTTTCCCACTGGGGATGTGGTTTTGGCCGCCTGTCAAGATTGTGGCTTTATTACCAACACCGCTTTTGATCCCAAGTGGTCAGCCTATGCGCCCAACTACGAAGATCAGCAGAGTTTTTCTCCTACCTTTAATCAGTTTGCCCTCGAGCTAGCTGGGCACTTGGTGAATAAATACGACCTGCACAATAAAGATATTCTAGAAATTGGCTGCAGCAAGGGTGATTTCCTGCTGCTACTCTGTCAGTTGGGGCATAACCGTGGTGTTGGGATTGATCCTTCCGCCGTGCCTGGACGAGTTGAAAGTGAGGCAGCCGATCGCGTCACCTTCATCTCCGACTATTATTCCGAGGCTCATAGCCAATATGTAGGTGATTTCATCTGCTGCCGGCATACGTTAGAGCATATTCAACCCACTGCTGAGTTTCTGCGTACTGTGCGGCGGTCGATTGGCGATCGGCTTGATATCGGTGTTTGTTTTGAGTTGCCGGATACCACGCGGGTCTTGCGCGAGCAGGCGTTTGAAGATATTTATTACGAGCACTGTTCCTACTTCACGCTGGGTTCGTTGGCGCGTTTGTTCCGCGCTTGCGGCTTTGAAATTACCGATCTGCACCGGGCTTACAGCGATCAATATCTGCTGATTGAAGCGAAACCAACGGATGTCCTATCGGATCGCACCCATCCAGGGGAGGAAACGGTTACCGAAACGCTTCAAGATGTCGCTACGTTTGTTAGCAAAATCGAAGCGAAAATTCGCTATTGGCAACAGCATTTGGAACAGATGCAGCAACAGGGGAAGCGGGTAGTTGTGTGGGGATCTGGCTCGAAGTGTGTGGCATTTTTGACGACGCTGCACACGATTGACAAAATCCAGCATGTGGTAGATATCAATCCCCATCGATGGGGTAAGTTCATCCCAGGCGTGGGCAAGCAGATCCAGGCACCAGAATTTTTAAAGGACTATAAACCGGATCAGGTTATTGTGATGAATGAAATCTACTGTCCAGAGATTCAGCAAATGTTGGATCAGATGGGTGTGGTAACCGAAGTAACTCCCATTTAAGCAGCCTGTGCATGTACGGTCCTGAAATTCCAATATTTTGTTCGACTTACCCAGTTTTTGTCCCAGTTTTTGTCCCAGTTCCTGACTCAGTTTCTGATCATGATTGCGCCTCTCGGAATTTATTTAGACAATCCTACTGCTGCCAGCTTCTTTGAGATGTTGGAGATGCCCATCTTCTGCAATGTGCTGTGGCCCGATCGCCAAGCCGCCCAAACCTGTGCCAAAGGCGATATCAAGCTAGCGTTTGATCGACAATCTGGCTTGATCTACAACACAGCGTTTGATCCAGACCGGCTCGACTATAACCCAAACTACGAAAACTCGCTCGATTACTCCCCTCGGTTTCAAGCCTATGCCCAATCGCTGGCAGAGCGGCTGATCGATCGCTATCAATTGCACTACAAAACGGTGATCGAAATCGGCTGCGGTAAGGGTGATTTTCTGTTTTTGCTCTGTCGGTTAGGTGCAAATCGGGGGATCGGGTTTGATCCAAGCTATATACCGCAGCGATTGCCAGCTGCCCTGCAAGGACAAGTAGAAGTCATCCGGGATTTTTACTCGGAACAATACGCAGATTACCAGGGTGATCTGATCGTCTGCCGGCATACTCTAGAGCATTTTCAGGATCCAGCGGCTTTTTTACAGATGCTGCGTCGCTCAATCGGCACTCGGCTGGACACATGTCTGTTTTTCGAGGTTCCCAATGCCATCGATATTTTTCGTCGTCTGGCGATCTGGGATATTCTTTACGAACATTGCTGCTACTTTTCTCCTATTGCTCTCCGGAACTATTTCTCTGGTTGTGGATTTAAGGTCCATCGTGTGACAGAAGACTATCAGGGACAATTCCTCTGCCTCGAAGCAACACCCGCTGCCCAGCCTTGTCCGCCGGATTCCGACTCAGTTGAGATGCAGCAACTTGAACAAGATGTGCTCACCTTTGCTGACAAGTTTCACCACAAGCTCAATACCTGGAGAATCAAGTTAACGCAAATTGCCAGTCAGAGTCAGCGAGCGGTTGTGTGGGGAATTGGAACAAAGGTGGTTTGACGGCAATGCCGCAGATGGGCACAAATAGGCACAGATATATCTGAAAAGATCCGTGTCTGTTTGTGTTAATCTGTGGCTGTGTTCTCATATGGCGTTTCCCGATCCGCTGAAGTACCATTTTCCACACTGGCTGGAACACGAAGATTCGATCTATTATGCCAGCGACATCGTCTCGATCGGCGATCCCTTGACGAGCGATAACCTTATCGAGGCATACAGAAAAGGTATTTTTCCATGGCATATGGATCATATGCCACTGCCTTGGTTTTGCCCAGATCCGAGGGCGATACTGGAATTCAAAGACCTCAATATACCGGCGAGCCTGAAACGCGCACGAAACAAAAGGTCTTTTAGCTTTTCCATCAATAAGGCTTTCCGCCGCGTTATCAAAGAATGCTCACAAGCAAAACGCGAAGGGCAAAAGGGAACCTGGATAACGCCGGAATTTATCGAAGCATATTCAGATCTTCACGCGCTCGGCCACGCACACAGTGTCGAGGCCTGGGACGAGACCGGCAACCTGGTCGGCGGTATCTATGGAGTTGACGCAGGCGGCGTCTTCTGCGGCGAATCAATGTTCTATAAACGTCCCAATGCCTCAAAACTCGCCCTTCTTTTCCTGATCGACCACCTCGCCGGCCGCGGCTCGACCTGGATGGACATACAGGTAATGACCCCGCATATGAAAATGCTCGGGGCAATTGAGGTGCCTAGGCGGGAGTTTTTGAAGCGCCTTGCAATGACCCAACATAGTAAGGGTATATTTTCGTAATAACTAAAAGCTGATAACGCAAAACTAATAGATCTTCGTTATCAGATATCAGTTGTCAGTTGTTTCGGAGCAGGCAGTTCGGAGAGTTTGAAGAAAGAGATGCTCATCTACGGCGCGAATGGTTATACCGGTGAGTTGATCACGCGGTATGCGGTTGAGCGCGGGATGCGGCCGATCATTGCGGGGCGAAATGAGACGGCGATACGTGCATTGGCGGAAAAGCACGGGTTGGGGCATCGCGTTTTTTCGCTTGATGAGACAGCGAAGCTCGATGCGGCTTTGAACGAGGTGGCAATGGTGCTGCATTGTGCAGGGCCTTTTTCTATGACATCGCGGCAAATGGGTGAGGCCTGTCTCAGGACGAAGACGCACTACACCGACATCACCGGCGAGATCGCGGTTTTCGAGGCCTGTGCCGCCGCTGATGGGAAGGCAAAGGATGCAGGAATAATGATAATGCCGGGTGTCGGTTTTGACGTGGTGCCCAGCGATTGTCTCGCACGGCATCTAAAGGATCGCTTGCCGACAGCAACGGATCTTACGCTGGCATTCTACGGCATCGGCCGAATGTCTCATGGCACTCAGGCCACGATGACAATGAACATCGGAAATGGCGGTGCGGTGCGTCGTGAAGGGAAGATAATGCCCGTGCCGGCCGCGTGGCGTACCCGCGAGATCGATTTCGGCGAGGGTGTGGTAAAGACCGGCGTGACAATTCCTTGGGGCGATGTTTCGACCGCGTTCTACTCGACCGGCATTCCAAATATCGAGGTATATACTGTTGCTCCTAGGTCCGCCGTTAAGATGATGAAGCTCAGCCGTTATCTAGGCCCTTTACTTTCGACCCGGCCGATTCAGAGATATCTGCAAAGTAAGATCCCGCCGGGAGGGCCAACCGACGAAGAGAGGGCAAAGGGGAAAACGCTCCTTTGGGGTGAAGTGAGCGACGAAGCCGGCGGTCGTGTTGAAGCACGGATGGAGTGCCCCGAAGGCTACACCACGACCGCTCTTGCAGCATTGAACATCGCCGAAAAGATCCTTGCCGGAAACTTTCTCCCGGGTTTCCAGACTCCTGCAAGGGCTTATGGTGCAGATCTGATACTTGAGCTCGACGGAACGGTCCGTGAAAATATTACCGCGAACGGATGACAACATCCCGCAACAGGTTTACATTTTTCTTGTGAATATTTCTCAACGTCAACTTTTCCGATCGTATCGGCTGATGGTCGCCATACTCGCATTGATCTTTGCTATTCTGGTCTTGGCGGGTGGATCCTATGCACAGGACAAGCTGATAATTCTTGTCCGGCATGCGGAAAAGGCCGACGAGACCAGCGAAGACCCCGAACTTTCAGAAACCGGTCGCCGGCGCGTCGACCGGCTTACAAAGATCGCCGGACGCTACCGCCCCGGAGCGTTTCATTCGACGGATCTTAAACGTACGCGTGATACGATCCGCCCGCTTGCAGAAAAACGTGGCAAGGAGATAGAGATATACGATCCACGTCAGCCCAAGGAGCTCTTTGATAAGATACTAAAAAGCAGTATCAAGCGGCACATCGTCTCAGGCCATTCGAATACCATCCCAGGCCTTGCCAACGTGATCCTAAGTAAAGAACTTTTTCGTAATCTGCAGGATTCTGAATATTCAGTTATCTGGAAGATACGTATAAGGAATGGACGTGTCGTCAGCGCCGAATTGCTTGATTATTGATGAGTGTGTCTCGGTTCAGGCTACAATAGGTTCTATGAGAAAAAGAATGTTTGCTCGGCTGACCGGAAGCCTTACGTGCCTTGTTATCTTTTCCGTTGCCTCGTCGGCTCAAACGAAAAGCGAAACGCCGCTCGACGTGTTTTGGAGGCATCTGAGTTCGCTATGCGGAAAGGCATTTGAGGGCGCGATCATCGAGGACACTTCAAACAGCCCAGACTTTGCTGGGAAACGGCTCGTCATGCATGTAAGAAGCTGTGAAGAGAACCGGATCCGCATCCCTTTCTTCGTCGGGGAAGACCGCTCGCGGACGTGGGTCTTAACACGAAAGGGCGACAGGTTAGAGCTGAAGCACGATCATAGAAAAATGGACGGAAAACCCGATACGGTAACAATGTACGGCGGAACCTCTACCAACCCCGAATGGTAAATCCCAGCTATGAGATCAGTGCGGTTGGCATTTCCCTGCCCTTCTGGCTACTGGCAATCGGCTCCGGCATCATGCAGTATGCGTTGGCATTTTTGCTTTATCTGATTGCGTTGCAAAACCTTCCCGTCAGCCATGCGGCGTTCTATATCGCTCTGATTCCCGTGTTTGGAGTAACCAGCGCTATTGTGATCATGGGTGAACAGCCTAGCCTTGCCCAATCCATCGGGGGATGCTTAGTTATTGTCTCCTCCTACTGCGCCCATCGGCTTAAAATGGCTTAGGCCATCACCCTTTCCCACTCGAATCTGGATCGATCACCCGATCTAATTGCTCATCCTGCCAAGACGCCGGATCTTCCAGTGGTTCTAGGTGAGTCATCACATAAATCCCGGGCAGCGCTTTCAGTAAGGCCAGCTCAATTGATTCACAGAGATTATGACCTTGCTGCACCGTCCATTGCCCCGGCACCAGCACATGAAACGAAACAAAGCCCCGCGATCCGGCCACGCGCGTCCGCAACGCATGAAACTGAATGCCTTGCCGTTTGTATTCATCCAAAATCAACAGAATGGTTTCCTGCATATCGGTCGGTAGGGCTGCATCCAGCAAGCTTGACCCCGTTTCCCGCAGCAGCTTGATGCCCGTCCAGACAATGTTGGCTGCTACTCCCAGCGCAATCAGTGGATCCAACACCAACCAGCCGGTCAATTTGACCACCACAATTCCCAGAATTACCCCAATCGAGGTCCACACATCGGTCAGTAAATGGTAAGCATCGGCCCGCAGTGTAATCGATCGTAACCGACGCGAGGCTTGCAGCAAAATCCACGCCACGGTTGCATTAATACCCGAAGAAACGATGCTTAGAACTAGACCCAGTCCCACCGACTCTATAGGTTGGGGATGGAACAACCGTCCACCTGCCGCAACTGCAATCCCACCTGCTGCAACTAGAATCAAAACGCCTTCTAGCGCGCTGGAGAAATATTCGGCTTTAGAATGACCAAAGGCATGCACTGCATCGGGAGGCTGACTGGCTAACGTCAACGCCCACAGTGCGACTCCAGCCGCTACTACATTGGCAATCGACTCCACGGCATCCGACAGCAGCCCCACCGAACCCGTAACCAGATACGCAAGCGTTTTGAGCGTAATGATCACGAGCGAGGCCACAATCGAAAGCCAAGCATAGAAGCGGGCTGGACGCCCTGAGGAGTGGGTTGAATCCATGAAGGCCAAACTGTCTGAATACCAGGTAGTGTATCTTATAGCCGGTATAGATGAAATTTTGGTTTAGATGGCAATGATGCAGGACTCGCCACTAGCGGTAATGATTACATTGACGGCAGCCATGGATTTGACAAAAAACCCCTGCTGCCAATTCGGCGCGCTAGGGGAAAGACTTCTATTCAACTAAGTACCTTGGCATAATTAAAAACCAGATTCAAAACCCTGCAGCGCCCGCTGCGCAGGGTTTTGGGTTTTATGTTTAATTATGCTCACCTACTTAGGGAATTAGTTGGAGAAGAAACCTGCTTCAGAGCAGCGATTTGGCTAGGACACTAACCCGTCGCCTTTCTTGAGGATTTCCTTCAGAAACCAGCGATGCTTTTGATGCACCTGCACTAAGCGAGTATAGAGGTCTGCCGTACCAATATCACCAGCCTCGGTGGCAATTTCTGCATCCTGATGCATCTCTTGGATGATCCGATCGTGGGTGGCAATTGCTTCCTCCACCATCTCCCGTACCACCAGTTTACCCGTCGAGGGCTGCACGGTTGCGGTTGGTAGATAATCAGCGGGATCGGCCACGGGGGCACCATCTAGCATCAAGCTGCGTTCTGCCAACTCGTCGATCATGGCAAACACTTCTGCGCCTTGTTCCTCAAACAGCAAATGCAGATCACGGAACAGGGGTCCATAGGTGAGCCAGTGATACTTTTTGTAGTTTAGGTAGGCGACTAACGCATTAGCTTGCTCGCGATTGAGGGTTTCAACCACAGTTTGTTGAGTTTGTAGCGTTGCAGTCATAGCTGATGTATCTCCTTGACTCCATGTTTAACTTATACAGTCGTTCTGCCGATTTCGCCATTGCTTAGAATACATTTGGCAGTAGTCCTAACGCATTGCAGCAAATCGACGTTCAATTTCTTCCCAGTTCAGCACATTCCACCAAGCATCCAGGTACTCTGGGCGGCGGTTCTGGTATTTCAGATAGTAGGCGTGTTCCCAGACATCATTGCCAAAAATGGGCTTAGCACCAGTGGTGAGTGGGCTGTCCTGATTGGGTGTGGTAGTAATTTGCAGCGTTTGTTCGGGGCTGATCACTAGCCAAACCCAGCCGCTGCCAAAGTGCTTGGTACCCGCTTCATTAAACCGCTGCTTGAAGGTATCGAAGTCACCAAAGGTGGAGCTAATCGCGTCTCCCAAGGCACCAGTCGGTTCTCCGCCACCATTCGGACGCATAATTTGCCAGAACATCGTGTGGTTGACATGACCACCGCCATTGTTGCGAACTGCTGTCCGAATTGCTTCAGGCACCGCGTTCAAATCAGTAACCAACTCCTCGACCGATTTGGCCTGCAAGTCAGAATAATTGGCTAAGGCATTGTTGAGATTGTTGACATAAGCGGCGTGGTGCTTGTCGTGATGCAACTGCATGGTTTGCGCATCAATGTAGGGTTCCAGTGCCGCATAGTCGTAGGGTAATGGCGCCAGATTGTGAGCCATCAGAAACTCTCCTTATTGAACTTGAACTGCAAAATTTATTGGGGGTCTAGAGCTGCCAATCTCATGTCGTCCAGTGTTATCCAGCAGTCCTCTAGAGCCGTTGATCGTCTAATCCACTCAATGCAATTTACTCAATGCAATCCACTAAATTGGGCGTTCCTTTCACTCCATATCTAAATTCCTTCCGGTAGTCATCGGCCTTGCGGCCAAGGCAAAGGTGCCGCCTTCAAAGCTACTGATGCCGATGGCTTTCGGGACGATCTTGGGAGGCAGCTGCACATTGATCGGGACGTCAACGAATCTTGCTGTTAGCGGAGCTATCCAACGATACGGCTATGAAGCGATTTCTATGTTCGAGCTTACGCCGATCGGCGTGATAATGGTGCTGCTTGGTGTCCTTTATATGCTTTTTATCGGCCTGCGTTTATTGCCATCCGCGGGCGCGAGCGAATCGCTGACTGACGATTACAGCATCCGTGAATACATATCCGAGCTTGTTGTTCTTCCTGATTCACCGCTCGTAGGTAAGACGCTCGGCAGTTCGAACATCAGCACCGACCTCGAACTGAATGTGATCGGCATCATTCGCGGAGATGAACGCAAGATCAATCCAGATCCTCGCGAAAGGATACAGCGGCGTGATCTTTTACTAGTCGAAGGAAAAATAACTGACCTGCTTCGGGTCAAAGAACTTGTCGGTTTAGAGATCAAGCCGGACTTTATGCTGAACGACGGCGTACTTGAAAGCGACGACGCACAGCTTTATGAAGTTTTGGTTATGAGCGACTCAGCGCTTTTAGGCCAGACATTGAAAACACTTCGGTTCAGGCAAAGATTTGACCTGACGGTGCTTGCCATTAATCGACATCGCGAGATGATCATTGAAAAACTGAGTGATGTAACCTTAAAGTTCGGTGATGTGCTTCTTGTGCAGGGTTCGAAAGAGAACCTGGAAGCGATGGTGGGCGAAGGCGATATTCTTCTGCTTGAGGACGTATCGGCAAGCAGTATGCGGCTTGCGAAACGGAAATGGGCGATCTCCGCGTTTCTTTTCTTTCTCCTGTTATCGGTTTCCAAGGTAACTATCGGGATTGACGTGCCTGTGATGATATGCGTGCTTGCAGGCGTGTTTGTAATGTTGGCAACGAAGACGGTCCGATATTCGGAAATGTATTCTCTTATAGATTTCCGGCTGCTTGTATTGATCGCTTGTATGATGAGCTTCGGCGTGGCGATGGAAAATACTGGCACGGACAAATTTCTTGCCGGATTGATCGAAAGCTACTTTGGCATTTATGGACCAACTGCGGTGCTCGCCGGATTTTTCGTTCTGACTGTCATTTTAACGCAGCCGATGTCTAATCAGGCTGCTGCTCTTGTAGTCTTGCCAATAGCAATTAAGACGGCGATAGCAATGGGGGTAAATCCGCGCACATTTGCAATAGTTGTAACGTTAGCTGCTTCATTTTCATTTATCACGCCACTGGAGCCGGCCTGTGTTCTTGTTTATACACCCGGCCGTTATAGGTTTATGGACTTTGTTAAGGTAGGTTCGGTTTTGACGCTGCTTGTTTTCACTGTTTCAATGCTGCTCGTGCCGGTATTCTGGCCATTTTAAAAGGTATTGGTGAGGTTATCGATCTTGTCCGATATTGGTATGTGTTCCAAGTGAGGATCTGCCGTGAAAAATGCGACGGATCCCCAGTCCGCGATTCACTATCAGTAGCCAGCCGAGTGCCGACCAAAAAAGGATCCTGCCTTTCCTTATGATCGCGAGCGTAACTGCGATAGCAGCCCCTATGCCAACAGCTTCTCCTACGAACTGAGCTCCTGCCTCATCGACACCTATCAAAAAAGGAACAAGTTTGAAGACTATTGTTATCAGACGGCTTACTGATTCAAGCAGAAATGCATTGACCATATGGCTGGCGGGTTCAGCAATGCGTGTGAGAATGAACCAAACCTCAACGATCCCCAGAAAATGGAATGCAATCTCCATCAGAACTATCGGGATGAAGCGATCCGGATGTCGTCTATAGAAGCCGTATATCAGGTTCTCGAAAAGTCGTACTTGTACGCGGCCCGTATCAAGGATCGAGGTCAAAAGGCCCCGTCTGTAGAGCCATTCACAAAATTCGCTTGCGAAATGCCACTGCCGAATTATAAGCAATGCAAGAAAAACCAACGTTCCGATCATGAGCCCGATAAGTATGTCGATCAAAAGAACTGTATTTGGATCTGGTGCAAACCATCTGGCAAATACGAAAGCCCCCGAGATAAGGAAAACGGTCGTCGTAAAACTGTAGAAAAGGTTTTCGGTCGCCACTGACGATAGACCAACAACCAACGGGACTTTCCTTCGAACCGCCACTGCCTTCGCTGTGCCGCTTACGACAATGCCAAGCGGTATGGTGCTGCTCATAGCCTCACCGATCATTACCGCCGGAATCGTATCACGCATCTTTAAACGGTATGGTTCATATACCGACAATTTCCAAGTAGCAGCTCGTAAACACACTCTCACGGCATAGATAGACAAAATGACAAGGAAGCCTAAAATGCCGAATCTTCCTATGTTGCCTGCAATTTCTGCAATACCAACCGAATAAACAAGATAGGCAAACAGACCGATTCCGCAAATCGTCAAAAAAATGCCGATGAACTTTAAATTTCGGGCCTTTCTTGAGGGTTTGGGTGCGAATTCTGCCGCTTGTGTGATTGGGGTTCCCGGATTCACGTCTCGTTGCCTATTCTTTTTTGGCTGATTAGAATGGTATTTTAATCAAATACGAATAACAAAACCTTATAGGAAGCCAAATATGAGCACTGCCGCAGGAACAGCCCTTTCAACAGCAGGATTGACAGTTCTTACCGAAGAAGAGGAACTTTTCAGGGCCTCGGTCCGTGAGTTTGCCGAAGGAGAAGTTCGCCCTCGTGTTGAGGCGATGGAACATTCATCTAAACTTGACCCGGACCTGATCAAACAATGTTTTGAGTTGGGCCTGATGGCGATCGAATCACCTGAAGAATACGGCGGGGCCGGTTCGACGATATTCAATGCAATTGTCGCGATCGAGGAGCTTGCTAGGTAAATTACTAGAGATAAATAATCAGGTATAGTCAAGCGTTAACCCTCCTTGCTCTACCTTGGCACGCAGTAATGTTCTCACAAGCTCCAATTCTGCAACCGTAACTTTGCCATCGGCTCTCATGGCTGCCGAGATTTGATCGCGCTCCGCTCGGGTAATCACTCCGTCTGCAGTGGCTCGTTCTATGATAGTTTTCAATCTTTCAAGTTCTTGCTGCTCTGCGGCGCTTAATTCTTGATTAGGGCGTGAGATTTCCATGATGAGTGCTTTCGATTTGTTCTACATGAACATCAATGTAGAGATTGGGTAGAGGGTGGTGTAATCATACATTGCGCCCCTCGTTCAAGGGCTATCAAAATTCTGCAAATCTGGAGCTGACTCAATCAACTTTCGCAAGGTTTCAGAAGGCGATTCTCCAAACATAGATTTGTAATCTTTGGCAAACTGCCCCATGTGCCAGAATCCCCATTGAATCGCAATGTTGGTAACGGTCGTTTGAGCTGCCGTTGATGACTTGAGCTGACGATGCACCGCATTGAGACGGTGGGTTTTCAGATAAGCGATTGGGGACATCCCAAAGTAGTCCTGAAAATAATAGCGAAGCGTGCGCTCACTGATGTGCAGCTCCAGGCATAGGTCATGAACGCTCAAGGGGCGATCGAGATTCTCCATAATCATCGCCTCGGCTCGCTTCATGAGTTGGCTGCGGTCACTTGTCGAAGCCGCCGGACTAATTGGGCTAAAAGCGAGAAGATTTGGCATACGAGAATCGTGTAATCTTTTGCATAGCATACTGTTGAGCTAGTACTCTGCTAGATTAGCTTCGAGTTAGCCCGTAGCCTAACGAGATGCAACCGTTAAAAACCCCTAAACGTTTACCTTTGGTTTTTGATCCTCACTATCTCAGTTACTCTGTGCTGATATTATCTTCATTACTTGCTGCTTTTTGATAGCCTATGTCATATTTTATTAATTCTTAAGTATTCCTACAGCACCGATTCTAAGTTCTGTCAAGCAGATTTTCTTCAATGTATACCCATTATTGAGAGCCGTTATTAAGAGGTTCTTTGAAAGGGCTTTTTTGAAAGGACTCGACCCTGTACCGCTGGTAACGTCCCTCACTGAGTCCTTCATTATCAGGCTTAACCCATTGATGCTATGCGATTTCATGAGCTGATTCGAGCCGCAGAAAATAAGTATAATCGCCTCCTGACCCTCTTGATTCTGATCTATCTTTTGTCTCCATTTGTGGAAGAGCAGTCCATCGGAATCCTGATTTTTCTTTTCGTATTTCTGGTGGGCTTGATTACCGTTGTCTACCAAATTCAGCACAGTCAATGGGCACTCAAGGTTCACATCGGTTTAGTGTTCCTGGCGCTGCTGCTGAGAATTCTTAGTGATTCGCTTGCCCACTTGCCAAATGACCGTCGCGTTTTAGCAACCGCTAGCATGGTTATCTTCTTGGCGTTTCTCGTGTTGTCTGTTTATTTGATTCTGCGAGAATTAGCGATTGTTGAGCAGGTAACAGCTGACATTATCAAAGGAGGCATCTGCATTTATCTTTTACTGGGGTTTTTGTGGGCTGCCCTATATGAGATTGTTTACAGTTTCGACGCCAGTTCCTTCACTGCTGCATCGACCCCTCTCACCAGAGCGGATTTGGCCCACTTCAGCTTTACCACCCTCACTACCGTGGGTTACGGAGATATCTCTCCTGCCAGCAGGGTTGCCAGAGTCTTAGCCAATTTGGAAGGAATGGTAGGTGTGATCTATCCAGCGGTGTTTATTGCTCGATTAGTGAGTCTCTATAAATAAACTGCACATAAAATAAACTGCACATAGACCGATCCAGCTCATTCCCTAGCGCGATTCTCTAAAGTCTGGCTACAGTTCAGACCCCACCCATCCTCCCCTTAGTTCTAGCGTCAGCGGCGCGTAGCGCGGGAGGTGGAGGCGGAGGGGGCGTGATCTATAGTTCTTACTTAGTTCTTACTTGAGGAATTGGTTTTGCGGCATTGGTAGGGCATTGCGCCGCAAACAAAACGGCTTCCAAAGAGGTCGAGCCATTTGTATCGATCTTGCCGTTTTTTGATAGCGTTAGAATCTGCAAGGCTTTACAATCCACCCCCTGATTTAACGAGTTTGAGCAAATTAAATTTTTATGTTACTACTATTGGTACGATTGCCAAGATGTCAAAATGTGAATGGGTATCAAATGTAAACTAGGTATCAAATGTAAATGAGTATGTTAAGGATCATTTTAACTAATGCTGCTTTTAGGGGATTGGTGTAAAAGCTGAGCTGATAGCTGGATAGATAGGCTTTTTCACGGATCCGAATTAGTGACTTTCAAGCGGTTTAATTGGCGATCTGATAGGTTCAGGCTCTGATCCATCTAGAGTTTTCTATAGTTACTTGGTCATCTTTTTGTGAAGTAGTTGGTAAAGTGAACTGCTACGGTCTTTGCCAGGATTGCGAAGCAATGATTACAAAATTAATTGAATGTTTTTCTAAGTCTCTCTTGAGTACGGTGTTGCTGTCCGCGTCACTCATAGGAGGATGCAGCCAATCGAACTCGTCTGAGCAGTCCAGCGCACCCACGGCTATTCCTGTGCAATGGCAGAGAATTGAGCCAGGACGAGTGCAAGAGGCGTCTGAATTCGTCGGTACGCTGCAGGCCGCTGAGATTGTTGAAGTTCGGCCAGAAGTTCAGGGACAAATTCAGGACATTTTAGTGCAGCCCGGCGATCGGGTTGGGCGAGGCACTCCAATTACAACACTGAGACCCGACCAAACCACGCCCCAATTGCAAGGCGCTACAGCGACCCTTCAAAGTGCCAGAGCATCCCAGGAAACGGCGGTTCGGCAGCGAAAAGTGGCCTTGGCACAGGTGGCGACGGCGGAATCAGTCAAACTGCGCTGTTGAGAATCTGCATCTACCAGCAAATCTACCAAAGGCTGAATCGCCCGCGAATCGCCCCGCTGGCCCAATTCCCAGATGGCTTTACGTCGCTTGGCGACATCGCTATGGTGCAAATCGGCGATCAGGGCTTGCACAATATCCACCTTCGCGAGGCGGGTTGTTGGTGTGACGCTGATCGAATCTGCAGCGTGAATGTCAGATTGAATATCAGATTGAGTATTTGAGATTGATATATCTGCCGGTGGAGGAGCCGAAACTGCAATGTCTGAAATTTGGCTCTCGCTTGGCGAATTGTCCGGCTGAACGGCCTTTGGAAGAATGTTAGTCTGGTCAGTAGCCGGATTAGCCGGATTAGAAGAGCTTGGATCGAGTATTTGAACGGCTCCTGGTGCAAGGGAATTAGTCTTTGAGTCAGCCTGTCGAGCTGGATCAGACGAGCGGCGTTGCCAGGAACGGCGTCCTACTGCCACTCCTCCACCCGTCAGTAGCAGGGCAAGCATCACCCACCCCAACTGAATGGTTCCAGAGGAATTAGCTGCATTGGCCGTAGGCGTTGGGGTAGAAGCTGGCTCTGGTGGAACTGAATTGGCCGCCGAATTAGCAACTGGATTAGCAACTGGCTTGGTGCGACTAGCTGAACCTGGCCTGGCTGCAGCCGAGCTGGCTTTGTTCGCTGGAGGATTGGCCTGAGCGTTGACCTTAGCCTTAGCCGGAATGGAGCTAGACTGAACCGAACCCGTTGAAGCCGGACTCGGTTGGGCTGGACTTGCCTGAACGCTAGCTGTTTCTCTGAGTCCCCAAAGCTCCAGACTCAGACAGGCCGCCACTAGCAATAACTTGAAACGATGAACCATAGCATCGAAAAGCTGTTTACAGACCAACGGTAAACAGAAAATAAGTCAACTCAAGCCATGTTTCCCTGTCCACAGGACTTTGGGGTATGACTTTTCTATATTAAGCCCCTGCAACCGCTAGGACGATCACAGGGGCAATCAGTAAGCTAGAGATAACAGGTAAAGCAACACCCATTTAGCAGAATTTTTAGAGCGACGAAGCTTCCGATTCGGCTTCTGCAGATCGCACAGTTGGTAAATCGGTTGATAGATCGGCTAGGTCAGCCCCATCCGGTTTTGGCAATGCTTCACCCGTACCCGAAAGCCACTGCCGCCAAGCTTGAATCCGTTGCTCTAGCTGGTCCCGCTGGTTAATTAGGTAAATGCTGATCAAGGTCAGAACCACACCAAACCACTGCAATGGATCCAGCACCTCGGCCAAAAACAAATTGCCAAACAGCAAGGCAAACACGGGTGTCAAAAAGGTGAGTGAACTAAAGCTCGTCAGGTTGCCGCTCGATGCAAAATAGAAGAACAAGCCGTAGGCAATGGCACTACCAAAAATAGTGGAATAGGCCAGAGCAACCCAATCTGAGCCTTGTAGATACTGCCACTGATCCGCTTCCCAAACCGCAGAGCCAAGAAACAGGGGAATGCCCCCTAGAATCATGTGCCAGCCCGTTGCAGTGACCGGATCGGCATAGCGGCTAACATACCGTACCATCACGGTTCCCACGGCCATCGAGAGGGCAGCTAGCAGCATCAACCACTGACCGTTTTGGAACACAGCCTCCACAATCGACGGTTGCTCCAGCGCCACATTGCCCTGCCAGAAGCCCAACAACCAGTCCTGCGGAATGCCCAACAAACTGATGCCTACCACGCCAAAACATAGCCCTAACCAACCCCACAGCCCCACCTGCTCACCAAACAGCAAACGGGCCATTAGCGCTACCGCCAGCGGCTGAGAGTCAATCATTACCGAACCGAGTCCGGCTCCGGTCCGCATCAAGCCCTCGGCCAAAAAGCCCTGAAATAGGGTACCGTCCACCAAAGCAAATAGGCTGATCCAGAACCAAGCCAACCAGCCCCTCGGCTGGGGTCTTCCCATCCAGAGTGAAGCCAGTAGGATTAATCCACCTGCGGGCAGCAGCCGCACGCCTGCCATAAACAGGGGCGTTGTGTGGGGCAGTGTCCCCTTCATCGCGACCATTGCTGTGCCCCACAGGAAGAAGGGCGCAATCAGCAGCAGCGGAGCGAAGGGCAATCTTGACTCAGTTAGCTTGATGTGCATGGGCTAGTCGGGTTCAGTCCTAGGTATTTACCTGATTGTAGTCAATTATGTATTTCTGTTAAGGAAATTAACGTTAAATTTCCTACAATTCGCCCCCTACAATTCAGCCTTAGACTGAGTTCTCCTTGCTTACGGCTGTTTCAAACCGCTTAAATTCTATCTGGCGCTAAACGGTTTGGGCTGTAGCCGTCTGACGTTCAGCAGCCGATCCCTGCGTGCCTAACTGAATCAGCTCGACTTTGTAGCCATCTGGATCTTCCACGAATGCAATCACCGTGGAGCCATGTTTCATCGGCCCTGGTTCGCGAGTGACTTTGCCTCCCAATGCTCTGATGCGGTCGCAGGTTTGGTAGATGTCATCCACACCAATTGCGATATGGCCGTAGGCACTGCCCAAGTCATAGTGATCGATTCCCCAGTTGTAGGTCAGCTCTAGCACCGTATGATCCGCCTCATCGCCATAGCCGACAAAGGCTAACGTGAACTCACCGCCTGGATAGTCTTTTTGGCGGAGCAGCTTCATGCCCAACACATCGCAGTAGAACTTCAGCGATTCTTCTAGATTGCCGACGCGCAGCATGGTGTGCAGTAAACGCATAGGGTTCTCCTTGTAAGTGATTGAGCGTGTAATCGCGCTTGATTGCTCCGGCTCGATTTCTCTAAATCGAGAGCCAGTTGTTCTACTAAGTAGGTGAGCATAATTAAACATAAAACCCAAAACCCTGCGCAGCGGGCGCTGTAGGGTTTTGAATCTGGTTTTTAATTAACGGTGTGGAGAAGTATGTGAGCACGCCGACACCGTTGCCAAGACCCCAGCCGACTGAGGAACCTATCGACCCCGCAGATATTGTGACCATCGATACCTCAAAGAACGGGCCAAACATCTCCGTTGACTCACCAAAAGATCCGGCTCGTGTCAACTGTTCGGCCCATAATCGCATAACTATAAACGCATTTGATCGGAAGATAGATATCTTGGGCGGATGCAGTCAGGTTATGGTCAATGGAGATGGGAATGTGGTCAACATCGCGGCGACATCCGAAATTGTTTTGAATGGCCACAAGAACACCATCACTTATTCTAAGTTTCTTAACGGAAAACGCCCCATTATCACAAACAACGGACGGGATAACACGGTCGAAAGATCAGTTAAGGCTGAGGACGCTGTAAATTAAGCTAATAAGCAGTTAGAAACTGATCCGCAATGTGGCTCACAAAAAATATTTACCTTACCGCATTAAAACCACCATCAAAGAAAACTCGGGCCTTGGATAGAGAAGGCGCGACCGCATTCAGATGGTTTAGTTCAGGATCTCGGAAAATGTACTTCTGAAGTCGGGATTCCGGCACTCCTCGGCGGCGCATCGCGTTATAGGCATTTTCTGTGTTTTTCTCCGTTACTACTGTGTCTCCTTCAAGCGCGATTAAGAGCATCGGTGGACGCGGGGACCAATCGAAGACGTCATTCTCTTTCAGCATTCGAACAAATTGATTCTTTGCATCATTCCGCCGCATTGCTGATAGGAATGCAGGCTGCATTACGTTGTCTAGCCGATTATTAGCACGCATTAAAGCTGTTGTAACACCAATATTTCTGATCAGGCCGTCATCGCTTGGACCCAGGTTGTAATTGAGTGCAAGTGCATTGGCAAGGGTCGGTTTGAAGAAATCGCGCCACCGCATTCCTTTTTCCTTGACCAAATAATTGACGCCATATGAGGTAAGGTATATCCGCAGTATGAAGCCGACCTGCTCGCCGGTTTCTTCTAGTATCGAGACCCGGGTGGCTCCTGAGAGATCATAAGGTCCTGCCGCCGGAGCTGATGCGGTTACTTCGTACTCCTTACCAGTCATCGCTTGAAGAGCCTGAGTCAGAGCCATTGCGACACCGCCGCCTTCGCTATAACCGGTTATAAAAAGCTGTGGCCCGGCGTTATATTGACGCTGACGCATCAGTTCGCGTGCGGCCGGGATGATATCGACGCCAGATCGTGCATTGACTTTACTTAAAGGATATGGATGAGCGGCTTTATGATCGCCCATGCCGATGTAGTCCGGGAGTACGACTGCATAGCCACCAGAAGCAAATCCGGTTATAGCCTCAATAGTTTCAGGAGCTTCCCCCGTGCCTGTGAACCTTGACGGCGAACGATCCCGATCCACGGTCGTGCCGTGGCAATAAACAACTAGCCCCTTCGGAGCACCACCCACTGGCAACACAACGAGACCGGTGAGGTTTGCTCTTTTACTTTTCGCGTCGAGCGAAGCGTACGTGATCTTGAAAAGTTCTATGGCCGTATTGGTTGGGGATGGCGAATGTTTCCCATAGGCTTTGGCCATTCGCTCGTTCACCTCGGCCGCCGTCATCGTTCCGTTGATGGAAGACGAGATCAACTGCTGGCCAAAAGCCGCCAATGTTGATAAGACGATAAAGAACGAACCGCAGATGGTGCGTCTCAAAATAGACCTCATGTCTTTTCCTCCTTGTTGGGATATATGGCAATAAAATAAATCTCCGTCGCTTACTTTATGACGATCTCAGACATGATCGTATTTGCTATGTAGCATTCCTGATGGGCACGATGATGCAGGTCAGCGATCTCGTCCGCGGTCGGCAATTTGTCGCCGGCCCATTCGATCTGAGGATCAAGTATGATCCTTGACATCCATTGCCTGCCGTTTTCATTTGCCGACATCTCGCCGACAGCGTTATCCGTGTATGAATCGACCCGAAAGCCTGCTCTCGCGGCCAAATAAAGAAATGTCAGCATATGACACGCCGAAGCCGAAGCCACCAGAGCCTCTTCAGGATCGACCGCCTCCTCAACCGAGTATCGGTTAACGACCTGCGGCGAACTCGAAGCCGGTACGGTCACACCGCCATCGAACGACCATTCGTGACCGCGTGAATAGCGGTTGTTTGTGAATGTCTCTGGCGAGTCGGATGTCCACGCGATCTTTGCGGTGTAAATAGACATAATTAAGGCCTCAATCTATATAACATTCTCGGAAATGGAATTGTTTCGCGGACATGTTCGATGCCGCACATCCAGGCGACGGTGCGTTCGATGCCCATGCCGAAACCGGCGTGCGGGACCGAGCCGTAACGACGCAGGTCGAGATACCACTCGAATATCTCCTGCGGCAAGCCGTGATGTTTTAACTGCGAGATCAGATAATCGAGATTCGCCGCGCGTTCGCCGCCGCCGATTATTTCGCCATATCCTTCGGGTGCGAGCAGGTCGATGCCAAGGGCGCACTCAGGGCGATCCTTATCGACCTCGAAATAAAAACCTTTGATCGCGGTAGGGAAATGATGCACGAAAACCGGCAGACCGAACTGTTTCGAAAGATAGGTCTCGTCGGGCGAACCAAAATCGCCGCCCCACTCGAATCTGTTCTCGAGCTCACCTTTCTCGTGGCCTTCTTGCAGCATTTCGACGCACTTGTCGTAATGCAAACGGGGGAAAGGCCCTTTGATCGCCTCCAGAACTGTCGTGTCGCGTTCCAGCGTGGCGAGTTCCTGCCTACGGTCGTTCAGCACGCGATCGACGATGAACAATATCAGCCCTTCGCCGAGATCCATCATGTCCTCGTATCCGGCGTAGGCGACCTCGGGCTCGACCATCCAGAACTCGGTCAAATGCCGCCGCGTCTTTGATTTCTCTGCAGGTATCCGTCACTTTCATCGGAACTGGTCAGAGAGTTTGCAGCTAGACGCTAGTTGAGGTTAGGGAGCTGCCGAATCGGAATCGCGATCACAAATTCGGTCCCTTCGCCGGGGGCAGAGGTACAGCTCAAGGAGCCGTGGTGTTGTTCAGTCACAATTTGGTAGCTGATCGATAACCCCAAGCCGGTGCCCTTACCTACGGGTTTAGTGGTAAAAAAGGGATCGAAGAGTTTCGCCCGAGTCGCTTCGGCCATCCCCATACCGTTATCGGCAATACAGATCCACACCTGATCTTGAACAGTAGAGGTTGTGATTGTGAGCGTAGCTGGCCGAGAAACTGAGCTGGTGGATTGCAAATAGGGTTCAAGCGCATCGACGGCGTTGGCAAGAATATTCATGAATACTTGATTGAGGGGACCTGGATAACACTCAACTAACGGCAGTTGACCGTATTGTTTAATCACCTCGATACCGGGCCGATCCAATCTCGGTTTCAACCGATGCTGTAAGATTAGCAGCGTGCTGTCAATGCCTTCATGGATGTCAGCATGCTTCTTTTCTGCTTCATCTAGCCGAGAAAAATTGCGCAGGCTCAAAACAATCTCCCGAATCCGCCGTGTGCCTTCTTGCATTGAATCTAGTAACTTTGGCAGGTCTCCTGTCAAAAAGTCTAAATCTACGTCTTCCGAATGCTGCACAATTTCTGCATCAGGTGAGGGATAGTGTTTCTGATAAAGCTGTACGGCTGCCAACAAATCCCGAATATAGTCGCGAGCATGGTTGAGGTTACCATGAATAAAATTCACCGGATTATTAATCTCATGGGCAATGCCAGCAATCATTTGTCCTAAACTGGACATTTTTTCAGTTTGCACCAATTGGGCTTTCGTGCGTCTCAGGTCTTGCAGGGCACTGAACAATTCTTCGGTTCTGGCATGTACACGAGTTTCCAACTCTTCATTGGCCTGTTCCAAATCGCGATTCGCTTGCTCTAGTGCTCCAAACGAGGCCCGCAGTTGCTGAGCCATTTGATTGAAGGATTTTGCCAGTTCGCCAATTTCTCCAACTCGGTTCGACTCGTTCACCGACTGATCAAGCTGTCCGGCAGCAATTGCTTTAGATACCTGGTTTAATTGCAGCAGCGGTTTGGCAATCCACCGGGAGGTGTATAGTCCCAGTAAGGTTGCCAGCACCAAGGCTCCAAGACACAGCAAGATCGTCGTGCGCGTGTAGGCATTGATTTGGCCCATGAAGTCTGACTCAGGCATCACCACAACAATCAGCCAGTCGATGCCCCACACATCTTGCCACGGCGTTACCTGCACAAACTGTCGTTCACCGTTGCTCTGAAAATCGACCTGGTCTGCTTTTTGAATTTGGTCTAGTCCAGCAAAATGTTGCTGCAAATAGGCGACTGTTGAACGAATCAGTTGATCTTGGCTCTCGCTGGCATTTAAGCGTTTGGGTTTGCCATTCACCATCGCAAAGGGTTCATCCCTGGTTGAACTGGCAATTAGCAGGCCATTGCGCTCGATGATGAAGGTTCCACCCGTTGAGCTAACATTCAGTCGTTGCAAAAATTGGCTAATTTCCCACAGGCGTTGCTCGGTCCAACTAATTCCCACGAGGTTGCGCTTGGCATCATAAACCGGATAGCTGGCAGCCAGGGAAAGATAGTAAGGCTCAACTTCCCATTGAAACAGTGTCCAGGTTGGCTTACTCGCTTTTACAGTCGCTTGATACCAGCGTTCTCGCTTGAAGTCATAATTCTGCACTACCGTCTGAGACCGCAGACGATTGCCTACCTGATCGGTGGTGTAACTGTAGACATCTTTAGTCCCGTACTTTTGAGGAGACATTAGATCGATTGTGATAGGACTATTTGGATAGAAGCGACCGGCTGCTACAAAATCATCGTCAGCCACAAAATTGATGTAGCCAGCATCATAAATTTGCATCTGCCGCCAAAACAAATGCCCTAACCCATCTAAGTCTTTAGGATTGAGCAATCCCAATTCCATTGCAGTACCATTCATTTGGCTAAGATGCCGAGCCGATACCAGATAGCTCTCTAGATGTTGATTGATCCGGTTACTATATTCGTTCCTCAGCCTGCTAGCTACTTGGTTGACGGATTGTTGCCCGTTACGAAGCGATAAGTATCCAGTCAGCGCCACCGCTCCAGCAATTTGCAAAACAAATGGTATCAAAAGAATGGCTCGCAGGGATACCGGCCTGCGGTGTTTAAATTTACCGTTCCATGTTTTCCGATTGAACACCACTTACCTCAACTTCAGCTTGCGAGTCCGGCTCGCACCGTTAGCTCTAACTTGGGAACTGCCACTGACCTACACTAAAATTCCCGTGCCAACGTGAGAACTCTCAATCCTACAGAGAACGAGTTCCGATAGGTTATATCGATTGGCTGGCTGCTTGCACTGCTGCTAATAGATCCTGGTGGACAGATGGGGATGCGGCAATGATCAGTCCGGAGCGGCGATACTCTTGACAGGTGTAGAGAGGTGGCAGAGCTTCGCCCTCTAGTGTTGTTACAAGTCCCCCTGCTTCTTTAGCCATAAAGGCTAGCGCCGCACTGTCGATCCACTGTCCGGCCTTAAGCACTGCTCCTGCGACTTCACCGCTTAACATGCCATTAATCAATGGGACCTGCACCTGGTTGGAATAGGAGCTAGCAATGTCGATCACCCTGTAGCGGTCTTTTAGGAAGGGAGCCAAATGGCCCATTACCCAGCCCAGGAAAATGGTCGGATCGGGTTGGGAGATCTGCAACGGCTGGCAGGCGTCTAGTGGATCGTCTAAGTGCCCCTGCCAACAGCCTTGGCCTCGCAGCGCATAGCAGTAGATGTATTGGGCAGGAGTAATAGCAAGCACCGCTTCGATTTATGTCCGGGACCTTTTGCAGGCTTGGGCAGCCGGCCGCGAGGATGAGACGATCGATGGAATGCTCCGCGACGCGTATCTTGTGCCGGAAACTAAATCTGCAGCAGAACTCTTAAAGAAGATGCAGATCGATCACGTCCAAATAGCTATCGTGATAGACGAATACGGGGGCGTCGCGGGAATCGTGACAGTTGAGGATATCGTTGAAGAGATAGTAGGCGAGATCGAGGACGAAGACATAGAGGAAGAAGAGATCATCGAGATAATCGAAGGTGCTGATGGATATTATGACGTTATCGGCTCCACAGATATAGACAAGATCGAACGGCTTTTCGGGCTGGAACTAGAGGACGAAGACTACACCACGGTCGCCGGAATGATCACAAGCGATCTTGGATACGTCCCCAAGGTCGGTGAAAAACTCAGTCTGCGAGGCATCGATGCTGAGGTACTAAAGGCTGATGAAAAACGGCTGCAAGTTATCCGCTTGCGGCGCTCGGAGTCCACAGATGGATCGGATGAAACATTGTCCGAGGGTTCAGACGATAAAGTAGCCGGCAAATAGTGATGAACGATCCTACGGAATAACATTAAAATACACTCCGCTCACGTTTTTCCAATATCGCGACGAAACTGCATTCCCGGCCAGGATATTTTACCAACAGCAGCGTACGCCCAAGCAAGTGCGGTCTCCAGATCATCTGCCACGGCCGTTACCCCCAAAACACGGCCACCGGCGGTAACGTACCGCGGTTCGGCAGACGCACCGATCAATTCATTCTCCGATACTTGAGCCGCAGCCAGAGCCGTGCCTGCATGAAAGATGTTTATATCCATCATTGCGGCGGCATCTAGGCCGCTTATGATGTCTCCGGTCCGTGGCTTTCCCGGATAACCTTCTGAGGCAAGCACGATGCATGCCGAGCTTCCCTTTCTCCAACGAATGAAAAGCTTATCAAGCCTCCCTTCGAGCATTGCCTCACAAATATCGACCAGATCTGTTTCTAGGCGGACAAGGATCGCCTGTGTTTCGGGGTCGCCAAAGCGGACGTTGTATTCAAGCACCTTAGGACCATCGTCCGTCATCATAAGCCCGAGGAAAAGGATCCCACGGAACGGAAAGCCTTCCTTCTTGCATCCATCTAAAGTTGGGCGGATTATGGTCTCAACTATGCGGTCGCGGTCCGCATCGGTTAAAAGGGAGTCATCGGTTATCGTCCCCATCCCACCGGTATTAGGGCCAGTATCGCCTTCGCCGATGCGCTTATGGTCGCGAGTGGGCGGCATAAGTGCAAAGTGCTCGCCATCGCAAAACATTATCAGAGAAATCTCTTTGCCGACCAGACATTCCTCTACAACGATCGAAGATGCAGCTGCTTCCCCAACAAGTTCTCCCATTCCTTCGATAGCCGAGAGCGCCTTGGCTCGATCCGCTGCAACGACAACGCCTTTCCCTGCTGCTAATCCGTCGGCTTTTACCACCGTTGGGGTTAGCTCATCGCCAAAGAAGCCTGATGAAAGAACGTCGATCGCTTCCGAACCCGAACTAGCTACGTAATATCGTGCCGTTGGAATGGAATGCCGGGCCATGAGATCTTTCGCGAAAGCTTTACTTGATTCAAGCCGGGCCGCCGCCCTCGACGCTCCTATGATCTGAAGGCCGCGAGCGCAGAACTCATCTACGATACCAAGTGCGAGCGAAGCCTCAGGCCCGACGAACGTCAGATCGATATTATTCAGCGATGCAAAGTCGGCCAATGCAACTACATCATCGGGTCTAATGTCAACAGTTTCGGCAATGCCGGCGATGCCGCCGTTTCCGTTAGCACAGTAAAGATGGGTTACGCGCGTACTCTTGGCAAACCTTTCACAAATGGCGTGTTCACGCCCACCCGAACCGACAACTAATACTTTCATATAGCCGATCTATGCATGGCCTAGGACATCGTTATCGGAACCTAAACTTGACACCTGAAGTCGATAGTTATATCGTCAGACTGTTTTTCGTTCGTTCACCAGAACGGAAGATGGTCCGGCCGTTTAGTAAGAATCTACTACAAACTTCCACTTACAGTTAAGCGGCAACGGGGTCGAATCTACGGCAATGACTCCCAAACCGGACAGCGATAAACTAAGGAGGGTAGGAATGCGATCAGTTGAAATTGAAGTGAACGGCCAAACCTCCCTAGCGGCAGAAGCTGAATTTCAAGACATTACTATATTGTGCATAGACTGCGACAGTAACTTTATCTGGTCAGCAGGCGAACAGGTATTCTTCCGCGATAAAGGCCTTCAAAATCCGCCAAAAAGATGCAAGGATTGCAAGCAGGCCAAAAATGCCCGTCTTGCCGCAATCTTGGCAGCACAGGAAACTGGTATCAGGCAGCGAATAGAGGTACATGTGAAATGTGCGAAGTGTCAAGAGCAAACAACTGTGCCTTTCTATCCGTCTCAAGGTCGTCCAGTTTTTTGCCGGTCTTGCTTCATCGAGATGAATCCCTCCATTCTGGGAACTGCCGGCAATAACGATCAGCCGCCCACGTGAACATTCGGTCTTAGTTCCGGATCCGGCTCTGCCTGCCGTAATATTTCTCTGGTTACCGGTGCCGTGTCTCCTTCTCCGAACAAAATGTATCTAGCCAGGTACATTATTGGGTTTCCTTCACTCCAGCCAAAATAAACGTGCGGTATCTTCCCTGTTCTGTCGCGAAGATGTAAAAGCAACGCAGCGATCGCGTTCGGCACCGCCGGAGCCTCGGTTCGAAGTATCTTGTAGCCGTCTATATCAACCCCCCGAATTCGAAGCTTTCCGCGAAATTCTGATGCATCCCCGAGGTCTATCTCATAGAACAATACCGGATCGGAGGACGGAATGTGATTGTCGATGACACAGTCGCTCGTGTAGTTCCTTACTGGAAAAACGAGATCGGGCCGAAAGTTAAAGCAGGAAAGCGGCTTATTGTCGCCGCTCACGGAAACAGCCTTCGGGCGTTGGTCAAGCATCTGGACGGTATCTCCGATGATGAGATCGTTAAGTTGAACATACCGACAGGTGTGCCGCTCGTTTACGAACTTGATTCTGACCTTAAGCGGATCGACAGCTATTATCTCGGCGACCAAGATGCGATCAGAGCTGCCCAAGAAGCTGTCGCTAATCAAGGAAAGGCTAAATAGTCCACCTTGAACGATTTCGGGTGTGACGCCACGAAATCGGTTGTAAACTAATTTCCTTATATTTTAATCGAAATGATCGGTATGGAACGGTCCTGCCGATCTTTTATTTTATAGTGAAAATGATGAGGAAACTTCGGTTCATTACGTTCATCGCGATATTTTCGATACTGGCATCGGGCTCCGGAATCGCACAGACCCGTAGGCAAACCTCTCTTTCAAACGTGGATATCAGCCGGGGGCTTAGAGAGGCACTGAGCGTTGGTATCAAGAATGCTGTTGCCGAACTTGGGCGCGAGAATGGCTTTCTCGATAATGCAGACGTCCGTATCCCTTTGCCGAACGGCCTCAAGCGGACCGAAAGTACACTGCGCTTTCTTGGCCAGGGAAAGCGTGTCGATGAATTTGTCGCGGCTATGAACCACGCGGCTGAGAAGGCAGTTCCGGTCGCGGTTGATATTTTCCTAGATTCCGCAAAGCAGATGACATTCAACGATGCTCGAAATATCCTGTTTAGCGGACAGGACGATGCCGCGACACAATTCTTCAGAAGAACGAGCGAAGATCGTTTGAGACAGAAGTTCCGTCCGATCGTAGAGGAATTTACAGTGCAGGTAGGCGTCACGCAGAAATATAAGGAAATGATCGGAAGATATTCATTCGTCGGCCGAATGATCGGCGAGGATGCCAGCGATATTGACGGTTACGTCACCGAGAAGGCAATGGATGGGCTGTTCTTCCTTATCGCCGAGGAAGAGAAGAAGATCCGGCGTGACCCGATCGGGCGAACGACAGCGATACTCCGGACCGTTTTCGGTGTTCTTCGCTAGGCTTAGCGTTATTATTTTTAGTAGATACGTTTTATACTTTTGAGCTTTGTATGTCAGTTGCAAAGCTCATTTTCTTTTTGGCTGTCCTGTTCTTGCTATCGCCTTACGGATCTCCTGCGCTTGCTTTGGCGATCGGTCTTGTGATCGCCCTTACGCTCGGAGATCCGTTTCCTCATCTTTCCGGTAAACCTGCTAAATATTTGCTGCAGGCCTCGGTCGCTTTGCTAGGATTCGGGATGAATCTGGGTGCAGTCTATGCCTCAGGAAAAGATGGGATCCTTTTCATTGTAACGGTTGTTTTTGGTGCTTTGCTGATAGGAACACTTCTCGGGATCTTGCTGAACATACCGTCACGTGTTCGAACTCTGATCTCCTGTGGGACCGCGATCTGTGGTGGAAGTGCAATAGCTGCGGTCGGCCCCGCCATTAAGGCGGAAAATGATGAGATGTCGGTGTCCCTTGGGACTATTTTTATTCTTAACGCAGTCGCATTATTTCTTTTCCCCATTATCGGGAACGGCCTTGAAATGTCTCAGGCGCAGTTTGGAATTTGGTCTGCAATAGCGATTCAAGATACGAGTTCTGTAGTGGGTGCGGCAACGGTGTTTGGCAGCGAGGCCTTGGCAACCGCAACTACCGTTAAACTCGCACGTGCTCTTTGGATAATCCCTCTGGCTCTGGCTCTTGCGTTTATCTATAGAAAGGGAAATGGAAAGGCAAAGATCGCAATACCTTGGTTCATTTTCTTTTTTGTGGGTGCCGCCGCTGTTCGGACATTTGCTCCTGCATGGATACTCCCCAGTGTTTTTGACTCATTGGTAAATATTGCAAAAGCAGGACTTACGATCACGTTGTTTCTCATCGGGCTTAGTCTTTCACGAGAAATGCTAAGAAATGTCGGCTGGCGACCGTTCGCATTGGGGACGATCCTTTGGATCATCATCGCATCCGCATCGCTCGCAGCGGTTCTTCGTTTTGTTTAAGGTGAGCGGTATAATACTCGTTTTGGCAGAGAGAGTAGTTTTACACCGTAATGAGCATCAAGCAGATAAACGTCCGCGGGGCACGCCAGCATAATCTAAAGAATATCAATGTAGATATACCGCGGGACAAGTTTACTGTGATAACGGGATTGTCCGGCTCGGGTAAATCCTCGCTCGCATTTGACACTATCTATGCAGAGGGCCAAAGGCGTTACGTAGAATCACTCTCCGCTTATGCTCGTCAGTTCCTAGATCAATTGGAAAAACCTGATGTTGATTCTATAGAAGGCCTAAGCCCGGCGATCTCCATCGAGCAAAAGACCGTTTCTCGTTCGCCACGTTCAACAGTGGGAACGGTAACGGAGATCTATGATTATCTTCGCCTGCTCTTTTCCTCTATCGGCCAGCCACATTGCCATGGATGCGGAACGCCAATAACACGCCAATCCGTTGAACAGATCATTGCCCGGATCATGGAACTGGATGAAGGCGAGAGGGTAATGATACTTGCTCCCGTGGTCCGCGGAAGAAAGGGTGAGTTCAAAAAGGATCTGGAAAAATTCCACCGGGATGGTTTCGTCCGAGCGCGCGTTGATGGCGAGATACGTCAGCTGGATGAAGCTATCGAACTCGATAAACGAAAGAATCACACGATCGAGGTTGTCGTTGATCGTTTGCTGATCAAAGAAGGCGTGAATGAGCGGCTCACCGCATCGGTAAGCACAGCACTAAAGCTTACCGGAGGAGCAGTGCTCGTATCTGTGATCGACGGCAATGAAATGCTCTTTTCGAGCACGTAGCCAAGCACGACCGACGCGACCGCGATCAGGCCGAGCAGACCGCGCCGAGCGTCTTCGCTGAGGTTCCACCAGTTGTCGAGCAGTCCCCACGCCTGGAGCAGCCGGAACAGCCTCAGCGGCGCCAGGATCTGGAAGACGATGACCACCGGAATCAGCCACCACCATCGGAAGACAAATGCGCTGGCCCATCCACAGGCGATCAACCCGGCCACCACCAAGGCCGCGAGGCCCCCGATTGGACTTGGTGGCGGGCTCTCGAACACCAGCAGCATGAGCACGCCGAGCGTGCCGAAGGTGAAGAAGATCCCTGCCATGAGCAGGCTGGCCCGGGGTGTCGGCGTCGGGCGGAGACGCGCCGCGTCGGGTGACAGGCGGAGCAACCACAGACCGAGCCCCGCCATCGCGAGCACTCCGCCCATGTGCCACGGCCTGGCCCACTGCGGTCCCAGGTACATCAGCACGCCGACGCCGATCGCCCCAAGCACGATCAGCAGCACTCCAGCCCGGCGAACCCAAGGCCGAGCCGAGACCGATGCCGATTCGAGCATGCCTCTGCCTCCCCGATCAGCGCTCAACGATCATGCCGAGGCCACACCGGATCATGCGCTCCGCGTCCAGGCCCATCGTGTCGGACTCCCTCACTGCCTTCTTCCTCGGGATCGGCCAAGTCTGTCCTGGTGATACGAACGTGGCGCACCCTGATCGTGTCGATGATCCGAGCGAACACGATCGGCACGCCGAGTTTCGAGGCGCAGCGTTTCGGAAAGGGCGTGCGGAGCGGAGCGTCGAGGTCCACTCCCTCGCTCTCGACGTCGGAGAGGGCGCCCTGGTCGGTCCGAACCTTCGGGGCATCGCCCGCCTGTTTCCCGCGTGCTCGAGGTCGTTCTCGCGGATCGGTGCGACGAGGGCGTCGGCGTACGCTGCCATGCGAGAGAGCATACCAAGTCGGCCGGCACGCACCCAACGTTGAGCCGGACCATCGGTGTCAGCCGCGCCCGAGCAGCTCTGCCATGCGGCGACGCATCTGCGTCTCTCGCTCGTCGAGGACGTCGGTCAACTCGTCGGCCTGGTGGTCCGCGTGGTAGCTCGAGCGCACCAGCGCCCCGCTCTCGACCACCTTGAATCCATGACGCAGGCCCTGCTCCTGGAACCCGCGGAACTGCTCCGGCGTCACCCAGCGGTCGATCGGCAGGTGGTTCCGCGTGGGCTGGAGATACTGACCGATGGTGAGGATGTCGCACGCGTCGGCGCGGCCGGGCTGGTCCGACTCCACGCGCGTGCCCTGCTGCACTTCCTGCATCAGCGCGATGACCTCCTCGTCGGTCTCCCCGATGCCCACCATGATCCCGGTCTTGGCGACCAGGCCCTGCTCCTTCACCCGACGGAGCAGCTCGATCGAGCGGTCGAACTTGGCGCTGGGCCTCACTGCCGGATACATCCGCCGAACCGTCTCGAGGTTGTGGTTGATGATGTGCGGCCTGGCATCGATCACCATCTGCAGCGCGGCCCAGTTGCCCTCGAAGTCGGGGATGAGGACCTCGATCGACAGCCCCGGGCAGAGCTCGCGCGTGCGGAGGATCGTCTCGGCCCAGATGCCCGCCCCGCCATCGGGCAGCTCGTCGCGGTTGACGCTCGTGATGACGATGTGCTTGAGGTGCGCGCCCTCCTGCATCAGCCGAAGGCTCTCGGCGACGCGGCGCGGCTCGTCCTTGTCCACGGCGGCGGGCCGGCCGGTCTTGACGTTGCAGAACCCGCATGCCCGGGTGCAGGTGTCGCCCAGGATCATGATGGTCGCCACGCCGCGCGACCAGCACTCTCCCATGTTCGGGCATCCGGCCTCCTCGCAGACCGTGTGCAGGCGATGCTCGCTGAGGATGCTCTTGAGACGGGTATAACCCGGGCCGCCGGGAACCTTCGCCCGAAGCCACGAAGGTTTTTTCTTGGTGGCCAACTGCTGGTTCGAGTCGTTGTTGAGCACCATCCCGGAGAGGCTCACCACGGGGCGATCCACCCGACGAAGCGGGTCGCCGCCCAGTGGACGCGGATGACGCGCCAGGGTCCGGGCGATGGGATCGGTGCCAGCGGGCGGGAGTTCGGTCGGGACCTGCTCGGCCATGGAAGCCAACTCTAGCCCCTGCCGATGCCCTTCCCGGTGCGGTCGGCGTCCGATGCCGCACTCGGCCATGCTCCGGCAGGGCTCCAGGAAGTCCGTTCCGCCCGACCGCACCCACCGATCTCTCCCCTTCCGCACGGGCGACAGTCAAGGGTGGGGATTCCGCCACCCGATTTGACAGGGAGTACGCGAGTGTTAGGTTTATCACCCGCAGGGGCCAACGATCCCCTGCCATGAGCTGGCACGACCCGACCCGATCGAGAAGGAGCCGACCCCTTGGATCGCCACACGAGCCGTACGACGTATCGGACCTCCAAGCTCGGCCTGGGTACCGTCGCGAAGGTCGTGGCCCTTGCCGGCGTGGCGGTGGGCATGGCCGGGTGCGAGACCGACAGCTTCATGCTCGATCCCAGCGTGGTCGGCCGGTGGGAGCACACGCCCGCCCGCGTCCCCATCCTCACGCGCATCGCCAGCATCGAGGGGCCGGGAGACGACTTCGTTGAGTATTCCGACATCAGGCCCGACGACCTCCTTCCCGAGATCACGGAGTACCGGATCGGCCCCGGCGACCGCCTGACGGTCATCGTCTTCGACATCCCGGATGAGGGACGCTCCGTTCCCTTTCCGGTAGTTGTCGATACACGTGGCGCGATCAACCTGCCGCAGCTTGGGGAGCTCAACCTCAACGGCTTGAGCGTCCGCCAGGCCGAGCAGGTGGTCATGAATGCGATGCGCGAGCTGGTGGCCAATCCGCTCGCGTCGATTCGATCCAGCGCAAGCATTTTATCAAATGGAAATTCGGGTTGTGATTGAAGGTCATGGCTGACAAAAAACCTGAGATTATTCACTTTAAACTGCTTAAGTAGATGAGCATAATTAAACATAAAACCCAAAACCCTGCGCAGCGGGCGGTGCAGGGTCTTGAATCTGGTTTTTAATTATGCTGAGGTACTTATACAGTAGAAAAGTATCCAAAGAGCACAGTTTGCCAAAACCATCCCATTCCACAGCCTTTATAGGCTCGAAAAATTTATACTCATACGACTTCCTCTAAAACTGGAATGCATCAGCTTGGTTATGCTAGGCTTTTGCAAAGTGTATTGTTAGTCAATTAATGCAAGATACAGAGAAAATTTCATTGAACAATTAGCATATGCTTTCGTTAGTTCAGGCGATGAAAATTTATTCTCTTGTTACGGGTTTCCTAATTATGTTCATGCTGATCGCCTGTGGTGGTCAACGAAATACGGCTTCACCGACTGAAGATAATTCAGCAACCAATTCAGCGAACCATGTCAATACTCCTCAACCCAGTATTCCAAAAGCAAATACTCCAAAGGCCAATTTTCCAAAGGCCAATTTTCCAAAGGCCAATTTTCCAAAGGCTAAGTTTCCCCAAGCTAAGTTTCCAAGCATTATTTTCCCAGAAGCTAGTTTTCCGCAAGTCCAGTTTCCTGAAGTAACGTTTCCTAATGTAAAAATCCAGCAGGATGAAAACACTACGATATATACACTTCCAGCAGATATTTTGTTTGACTTTGACAAAGCCGAGTTGCGGCCCGATGCTGAAGCAGCCCTACAACAAATCTCGAGTTCGATCATCCAACGGTTTGCCGATGCCTCAATTCAAATCAACGGACATACTGATTCTATTGGTAGCGATGCCTATAACCTAGACCTTTCTAAACGCAGAGCAGAATCGGTGCGACAATGGCTAACCACCAACAAAAATATGAATCCTGACCAAATGATAGTGGAAGGGTTAGGAGAAAACCAACCTGTAGCCCCCAACACGAACCCGGATGGGTCAGATAATCCTCAAGGACGACAAAAGAACCGCCGAGTTGAGATTATTGTTCGTACCAGCAGTTCTTGATTGTTTACCTCTGTATTCAGGACATGTATTCAGGATGTGTGTTCAGGAAGGCTCAACCATGTCAAAAAAACTACCTCGCAAAGAAAGGCGATTTAGGGCGATTCGTCAGCTTGAAGATGTAGAAATTAGGGTGCAGGAACCATGTGCGGTTTCTTGGGGAACGATGGTAGGCAACCGCTCGGTTAGAAAGTGCCCGATTTGTCAGCTTAATGTTTATGACTTCGCTGGGATGGCTCCGGATGAAATCTTAGCTCTAATCAATCAGCACGAAGGCAAACTCTGCGCTCAGTTCTATGCACGAGCAGATGGTACGATGACTGTAAAACCTTGCAACGAGACCAGAGAGGAGCATCGCGTTATCCGAGGTAGAGTAAGCGTTTTTGATACTGCGGAATAGCGTAGCTATGTTCTAAAAACTCAACCCTTAACCTGAAAACTGACAGCAAGATTTTGATAGTGCAACAAGAATTAGATAGCTGAGCCTAGTTGAATTCCCTATGCTGAAAGGGTGATTCACTAGGAGGATGGCATGGCTCATTTACTGCATATTGATTCGAGTCCGCGAGATGAACGATCGCAATCACGCCGATTCACCAGAGAATTTGTTGAGTCCTGGAAACAGTCCCATCCAGCAGATACCATCACCTATCGAGATGTTGGCCGCAACCCAGTTCCTCATATCACTGAATCTTGGATTGCGGCAGCTTATACCCCTCCAGCCCAACGTACTCTCGATCTTCAAGATGCTATTCACATCAGCGATCAGCTAGTAGACGAATTGTTGGCTGCCGATATCTATGTGATCGGTGTTCCCATGTATAACTACAGCATTCCCAGTATGCTGAAAGCCTATATCGATCAAATTGTCCGCATTGGGCGCACCTTTGAATTTGACCCAGAGAATGCTGAAAATCCCTACAAACCGCTAGTGTTGGGTAAGAAAATGTTTATCATCACAGCACGCGGAGCATCCGGATATGCAATAGGTGAGCGATACGGAGCGTTGAATTATCAAGATCCCTATCTGAGAACAGTTTTTGGCTTCATTGGCATCACCGATATTACCTTTGTGCCCATCGAAAACGATGAATCGGGCGGTACAGGTTTGGCAGAATCGATTGCTAATGCTCGCACCCAAATTGCTCAACTCGTAGGCAGGTAAGTGTCTATGTTTACCTTAAAGCTATTCACAGCACTAGGTTGTGGACTAGTGGCCGGAGTCTTCTTTGCCTTCTCCACGTTTATCATGAGTGCGCTAGCTCGACTTCAGCCAAGAGACGGCATTGTCGCCATGCAGTCGATCAATATCACGGCGATTAATCCATTGTTCATGGTGGCGCTGTTTGGTACGGGGGCGGCTTGCCTTGGGTGGGTAATCGCCTCGCTGTTCAACTGGCAACAACCTAATGCAGTCTACTTGCTAGCTGGTAGTCTGCTCTATCTCGTTGGTACAATTGTGGTGACGATCGCCTTCAATGTGCCGCTGAATAACGCGCTAGCCACCGTTAAACCCGACAGCCCTGAAGCAGCAAACCTGTGGACCAAGTACTTGACCAACTGGACGCTTTGGAACCATGTTCGCACAATAACCGCAGTGGCAGCCGCTACATTGCTGACGATTGCCTTAGAGTAAACCCAGTGCTTTGAAACAGCGACGAGTAATGTCTAGCCGTTTGGCAGCATCATCAGCACTTGGCATCGTAATGTTCGTGGCAAAGAAATACGTATTGTTGTTTTGCTCCAAATAGCCCACAAACCAGCCGAATCGCCTGGGATCCGAGTCGCGGGTATCGAGAGCCCCCACAAAATCAAAAAAGAACTTATGTGAAGTTTGTTCACTGTCACTAAATTCTTGCATTTCGCTCCCAGAAAACGCCATCCGAAAATCCCTGAATAGTTTTGTCATCTTCGGCGATCTTAAGACGCTTTGCCGCAAGAAGACAATATTCTTCGTCAGATTCGATCGCAACGCATCTCCGGCCGAGCTTTTTCGCCACGACCGCAGAAGTTCCGCTTCCTGCAAAAGGGTCAAGTATAAGATCGTTCTCATTAGTACTTGCAACAATGATCTTTGCAAGAAGTTTTTCCGGCTTTTGCGTCGGATGGTCGGTATTCTCAGGCATCGACCAAAACGGCACGGTAATGTCCGTCCAGATATTCGACGGATGCGTGTCACGGAATTTTCCGTCAGGCGTCTCGTCCCAATCTTTCGGTTTTCCATTCTCCCGGTAAGGTGCGATCACACGCCGACGTTGTTTCACCGCATCTAGGTTGAATATGTATTCGTCCGAGACCGAGAAGAACCAGATATCTTCGGCGGCGTTCTTCCAGTTAGTCTTTGCTCCCCTACCCTTTTCGCGTTCCCAGGTGATGCGATTTCGAAGTTTGAAATACCGAGAACCGACGCGTTGTATCGCAGCCGAGCTTCGCCAATCGCCGCAGATATAAACGCTGGCCGTAGGCTTGAGCAAAGGAACGCAAAGTGAGATCCACGAATCCAGCCATTGCTCATATTCCTCGGCCGAACGTTCGCTAAATGCCTCCTTACCGAAACGCTTTGTCAAGTTGTAAGGAGGATCTGCGAAGAGCAGGTCAAATTGGCGTTCCGGCAGGTTATTCAAAACCGTAAACGCATCACCGCGGATAAAGGCCGCTTCTGACGAATTGCGCAATGCGCTTGAGGCTATGTGGCTGGCGAGTTCTTCACGCTCCTCAGCCGATACCACCAGGGTCCGGTTGCGTCCGGCCCGCCTCTTTGGCGGAAAAGCTTGTGACATTTCACTCATTCCAGAGAAACATATCATATGAGACACTGCCGGTCGCGCCTTTGCGTTGTCGGAAAGGTGTCCTTGACCCTTAAAATGGCGCGTGATAGTCTTTTATGTTTTGGACATCGGGTGCGTTTTGCCCTGTAATTTTAATAGTTTCATTTAATAAAATATGTCGTTTCTGGCGTTTGCCGGGATACAGCTTTTTCCGGACGGAACTTTGTTCATACACATTGCCCTGATCCTCTTTATGATCTGGGCGCTCAATCGCACATTCTTCAAGCCCATCAATGCTGTTCTTGAGAAGCGCTCCAAGCAAAAGGCCGGACGCGGAGGCGAAGCTGACGAAATTCTTCGCGATGTTGCCGAGAAGCAAAAGCGCTACGAAGAACAGATGCTTGCCGCCCGAACGGAAAGCTACGAGATCATTGAAACAGAACGCAGGGCTGCGGTTGACCTTCGCCAGACGACAATAGCGAATGCCCGATCTGAAGCCGCGTCCTTCGTCGAAGCTGAAAAAGCAGCTCTCCGCGATGCGGTTGCGGAGGCCAAGGTCGAGATCGCTCTTGAAGCTGAGAAAATGGCAGACCAGATCAGCTCAACCATTCTGAAAGGTTAAGATGTTAGCATTCATAAACAGCCTTTTTTATCTAATCTTTGCGGCCAGTCCCGGCGGTTCAAAGGGCGGTTTCTCCCAGTTTTGGGAAACGTATATGAACTATCCGGGTTTTGAGGTCTGGAAGTTCGTAAACCTATTCATCTTCGTTGCAGCGCTGACCTATATCCTCAAGAAGCCGCTTTCAAGCACTTTTAAGGCAAAACGTGAAGAGATCCGTGCCGAGCTGATAAAGGCCGAAGAAGCCAAGAAAGCTGCTCTTGCAAAACTAACGGAGATCGAGGCAAAACTCGCCGGTGCAGATGCCGAAAAAGCCGCGATCCTGCGCGAAGCTCGTGCCGAGATCGAACAGGAAAAGGCTCGCCTGGTCGCCCAGGCAGAGGAAGAAGCCAGAAAGCTTAAGGCTCAGGCAGAGGGTGAGGCCGTGCGCATCGGGCAGGTCGCCAAGCTGCAGCTTCGACGTTTTGCTGTTGAAGAAAGCATTCGCCGAGCGGATGAGAAATTGCGTTCCAAGGTTAACGGAGAAGTAGATTCGATGCTGATCGGCTCCGGGATCAAGGCGATCGGAGGAATGAACTAAGATGAGCACAGAAACGATCGCACGCAGATATGCCTCAGCTTTGGCGGATGTTGTGGTCAAGACCGGCGAATCGGACACTGTTAGAAATGAGATCGGCACGCTGAAGGAACTTTTCACATCGAATCAAGACCTGCAAAATGCTTTCTCAAATCCTGCGATAGCCCATTCCCGAAAAGAGGGATTGTTGGAAGGTTTGATCGACAAGGCGAAGCCGACCAAGACGACATCTAACTTTCTAAGGGTCTTGCTCCAAAATGGGCGACTTACGGACCTTCCGGCCATCAATGAGAAGTTTGGCTCGGTCCTGGAAGAACGCAGCGGACTGCTGCAGGCGTATGTTACATCGGCTCACGAGCTTAGCGAGGAGCAAAAGAAGGAGCTAAAGGCGAATCTTGACCGCCTGACCGGACGCACCGTTAATTTGAATTTTAAGATCGATCCTGAATTGATCGGCGGCGTTGTTACTCGCATCGGATCAACGGTTTATGACAGCTCAGTAAGAACAAAGCTGGAGAATTTGAAAGAAGAACTAATGCAAAAATAGTGTTTGCGGCGTATAAGGCAAAGTCGGTTCCCGCCTCTGCCAATGAAGCGCTGAAAAACGATAAAGATATGGAAGCAATCAAAGCGAACGAGATCAACGAACTCATTCGGGCCCAGATCGAGAACAACTTTGTCTATCTAACCGGCCTAAAGCAGAAATCTGCCACATTTGTGATGACCAAGGATGGAAATACGGTTACTGAGTATCTTTTTCTGCCCGTGAGGAATCCGGTTACAGAGACATGGGATGGAAAGATGTATTCCGTTGAGGAAGCAAAGCAGATCTCGGGTTTAAGAACGATCATTCCGCTTCCTGAAAGAACACAATTCCGCGCTGCAATGAAGGAAGGCAAGGAATTCATCAGCAGCAATGATGAGAATGTTCGCATCATTGCTCCAAAGAAAGTTTATATGCTTCTCCCAAACGGTCCGCAGGACACGAACGGCGCCAGAGAATTCTCTCTAGAAACCGAACTCAAAGATGTGTATTTTAGTGTGCCGGTCGTAAACGCCCGGCCGATATTTGCCCAACTGCGTTTGATCAAATCCCCTTATGAACTGAAGATACTGCAGCACTCTGTGGATATCTCGACCGAGGCTCATATGCGGTCACAGGCAATGGCTCACACTGCGAAGTGGGAATACGAGGTTCAGGCGGAGGTTGAATATACTTTTCGCCGACGTGGCGCCGACTATTGGGGTTATCCGTCTATAGTCGGCTGCGGACCGAACGCTACAACACTCCATTATCAGATACCGGCGGACCGGGTGCGTTCCGGAGATCTTTTACTGATGGACGTTGGTGCCGAGTACCAACATTACACAGCAGATATAACCCGGACATTCCCCGTGAACGGCAAGTTCTCAAAAGAACAAGCGGAGATCTATCAGATCGTCTATGATGCGCAGGAAGCGGTTGCAAAGATGACGAAACCGGGGGTTCGATTTTCCGCACTTCAACAGGAAGCGGCACGTGTTATCGAGGATGGATTATTCAAATTAGGATTGATCACTGCAAAAGACGGTGCGCAGTACCGCACATGGTATATGCATGGCCTTGGACACTGGGTCGGTATGAATGTTCACGATGTAGGAGATTACGGAACACCGCTTGCTCCCGGAATGGTCTTTACAAACGAACCCGGCATCTATATTCGCCCCGACACGCTTGAATGGATAGCCTCAAATCCGGAAAACAAGGAATTCATTGAGAAAGTCCGGCCCGTGTTTGAAAAGTACAAAGGCATCGGTGTTCGGATCGAGGATATGATGCTTGTTACTTCAGATGGCGTCGAATGGATGTCAAAGGCATTGCCGCGGTCGATCCCTGAGATCGAAAATTTCATCTCGCGGGCCAGAGGATCTGGTCGTTAATGTCATCATTCAGGCAATAAGTTTCTTTCTTGAATGCTTCCGATCGTAATTGTAAATCCCAAGTCGGCAGGTGGCTCGACCCGCGATAAATGGGCAGGTGTCGCCGCTGATCTGCGTGCTCATTTTGGTCCTTTCAAAGCTGCATTCACGAAATGCCCGGGTGATGGAATAGGCCTTGCCAAGCGATACGCCCGCGACGGGGCGAAAATGATAATTGCCTGCGGGGGCGATGGAACCATTAATGAGGTAGTTAATGGGATAATGCTTTCCGGTGCGGATTGTGAACTTGGCATATTCCCCTCCGGGACCGGTGGTGACTTTCGCCGGACGATCGGTATGCCGACTACACCGCGCGATGTCGCTCGATCGCTCCGCGATGGGGAAACACGCCGGATCGACCTTGGTTCAGTCAAATTCAAAAACGAGCTAGGAGATGATGCCCAAAGATATTTCATCAACGAATCATCTATTGGACTTGCAGCGGCGATCATCGGACGGGTAAAAGGTTCAACTTCCCTTTCTTGGCTGCCGTTGGATACGGTTCGCGGACGGGCTAGTTTCGCGTTGTCAACACTTCAGGAAGTAGTCGGGCTGGGGCCATTCGCACTTCGTGTACAAATAGACGGCAGTCCCAAATCGGGCTTGCGCTCGGTCAATCTGTGTATCGCGAATGCACGTTTTTTTGGTGGGGGAATGATGATAGCGCCGGATGCAAAGCTTGCCGATGGGCTGCTTGACGTCGTCAATGTCGGCGATATAAATACAGCGAAGATCATTCTCAACGCCTATTCACTCTATACAGGAACGCATTTGGAATTGCCAGAGGTGAAGAGCAAACTTGTCCGAACGATCAGCGTCGGCGCAGAAGATCCGAACGAAGAAATACCTATTTCCGTGGATGGCGAGCTTCCGGGGTTCCTTCCCGCCGAGTACTCCGTTGTACCTGCGGCGATCCGGCTCCGCGTGCCGAGCGTTACCTAGGATAAACGGGGTGCAAAACTCCCTTTTCGTAATACCAATAATCGTCTATCATATATCTGGCTGCGTCCTGCGAGCCTATCCGTTCAAGTCCGCCTAACTTATTGTAAAGTTAAGTGTTTTCACGAATCATCTCCATCGCAAAAAACACGTTTCGCGAAGCCGTTCGCGACCGAGTGCTGTATAACCTGGTTATCTTCGTGCTGCTGCTCGTCGGTTGCGCCATATTGCTCGGCGACCTTACAGACGGACACGAGGTCAGAACGATCATTAACATAGGTCTCAATGCCATGCTTTTCTTTGGCGTCTTCATCGCTATCTTTGTCGGTGTTGGGCTAGTTTCCAAAGAAATAGAAAAGCGAACTGTATTCTCGATATTTGCAAAAACTGTGGGTAGGGGAGAATTCATCATAGGCAAGTATCTCGGCCTTTGCTTAACGCTGCTTGTAAATGTTGTGATAATGGGTATCGGCGTCTCATTGGCACTTCTTTATGTCGGCGGAGGTAATTTTGCGGCAACCATCTGGGGCAGTATAGCTCTGATCTTTCTTGAGCTAACGATCATCACCGCGGTCGCCATCGTTTTCTCATCGTTCTCCTCACCAGCACTTTCCGCCTTACTGACCTTTTGCGTGTTCGTTATAGGTGTTTGAGATATTCCTATGGTTATACTGACTGATTTCCTTAGATGTTTTTTAAGAGTATTCATCGTAGTCATAGGGTGGGCACTTCCTCGGCAAAGGACGCTTGTTTATCAAAGATCAAGGGACCATGCTCGGATCCCCAAACCGGCTGATGGGTGGTGACATCAAAGCCCCGGTCTAAACTCGTCCAGGTGGTGGCGGTGACTTCTACCTCGCTGACCAGATAGGTCGAGCAGCCCTGCTTGGTAGTCAGGCAACGATTGCCCGGTTCCACCGCGCCGCGAAATGAGTGGCCTTGCCGTTGAAACACCATCGCACAATGCTGACGTCGGGTGATCTGATCGGGGCGAATCGTGTGGAGGATACTAAGTTCGCGGGCGGCCCCAGCATAGCGCAGGGCATCGGTGATCGCATAATTTTCGATATAAATCTGGTCGCCTTGATCCAGGAGTCGATGGACGCCTTGGCGATAGGGCCGCCACCAATCATAGTCATACACCTGTTCCGAATAGAGGCCAATGGTGCCAAAGAACTCGATGGGCAAAGGCCGAAAAAACACATGAATATGAGCAAATTGCTGGGGTTGGGCTTGGGCCTGGTGAAAATTGCTAAAATGGCCGGCCATCCACTGCGCCAAGGTGAGCAAATCAGAGGAAGGGGTGAAGGGGGATGAGGTGGCTGAAGAGAAGGACATGAGCGTGACTGAGATTGGACAAAGAAGGGAGCCGCAAGCGTCGAGGAGTTGGTGTCTAGGTGGAGGATGGCTGCCGAATTTCGGAGGCAAAGGAGGCCGTGACCACGCCTGTGCCAGCGCTGGTTTTGATCAGGGAGACGCGGCAGCGGAGATGGGGATTCACGAACCAGATTTTTTCTTCAGCGGCGGCGCGGTCATAGGGGGTGGTGAGGACAAAGGTGCCATCCTCACTCAGATAGTACTGGCCGATAGCGGCGATGGTTTCGGCGTAACCCTGGTTGCGCAAGAGTTTGCCGTGATTAGGGTGAGAGGGGTCGGGAATCGGCACCAAGACACAACGGCCCTGCACCTCGCTCTCATCCCAATCCGATTGCCCCTGCCAACTCATGCGAAAGGGCGACACCGCGGTGGCCGGATTGATCCCATACTGGTGACATAAGGTGATCACCGCCGGATCCTCGCAGGTCAGGGCGACAATTTCAATGTCGGACATAATTGCTTCAAAATGGCCAAAAGCCAGATGATGGGCACTGCGCTGCGACCGCCATCGACCCACTGAATTTGCGACAAACGCTGTAATATCCATCCCCTCATTCACACCTGAATTCACAACTGGCTGCCCCTTGGTGCCGCCCGACCCCAATCGCGACCTCCCCCTATCAGCCTGGTCCACCGGATGAACCAACCGGTGCGACCCCGACTGCAGGCTTCGACGCCTGACTGCCTTCAAGCCCCAGTCTCCAAATTGTAAAGCCTGCTGGCCCCCCGGCACCAGCCCACCTCAATTCAGATGGCGGCCCAAAGTCTCCCCTGCGGGAGGGGGCAGACGGAATCGGCCTCTTTATAGTGAGGATAACGGGTGTTCTTGGATGCGGCCTTCTCTAAACAAAACGTAATCATTATGACAGACGGTGAGGATGAGATCCGCAGAATGGAGGAAAGTCAAGGTTGGTCAGTTAGAGACCAGGAGGAGCGAATGGCGGAGATACCGAGCGGTGGGCAGATGCTGTGGAAGCGGGAGGGCGAGGAGCGGGTGTTGCACTTACGCCACAACGACTCGGAGCCGTGGCGGCCCTACGAAGAATTTCCGCAGTATGCGTTGCCGGATCCCGACGGGTTTTCCAAAGGGATTGCGACGTTTCTGGCGCTGTTGAAAAAGGATTGGATCGCGGTGCCATCCTAGTTGCCGCAGTGGCTACTCGCTCAAACTGGCGCGGGTGGTTTTGAGCGTCAGTGGGTGAATCGCATCGAGTTGGGCGGGCGGATGACTCAGCAGGCGCTGGCGCATCGCGGCGCTAAGACCTTGCACGAGCGTAAAATCGGCCCCGGCAATGCTCTCGAACTGCTCGAATTCGACCTCGCTGAAATCGGCAGCCCGCAGATCCACGCCCGCGAGGTTAGCGCCATTCAGACGCGCCTGCCGCAAATAGGCCCCCGTCAGCGTCGCTCCGCGCAAATCGGCCTGTACGAGTCGCGCGCCCTGGAGGTTGGCTCCGGTCAGGTCTGCGCCACCCAGGTAAGCGCCCAACAACTGGGCATTTTGCAAATCGGCCTCGCGCAGGTTGGCCGTATTGAGCGGCGCGCCATTGAGCTGAGCACCCGGGCCAATCGCTCCGGCAGAGCGGTAAGCAAAGCCGTCAGGGAACTGGGTATGCCGGTCATAGTAGGCTCCCTGCAGGCGGGCCTCACTTAAGTTGGCGCCGCGCAGATCGCTACCCCTGAGGTCAACGCGATACAGACAGGCGCCGTGCAGATTGGCGTCCTGCAGCCGTGCCCCCCGTAAGTCCGCCCCGCGCAGATCGGCGCCGCGCAGATCGGCTCGACTGAGGTTGGTGTGACGCAGATCGGCCCGAATCAGAATCGCCTGCGATAGGTGAGCCGCCTCTAGGGCAAGCCCGCTAAGATTGATGTGGTATAAATCGGCGTGGTCTAGCTCCACCTTAGCCTGGACGGCCTGTAGCACCGTGTCTGGAGAGGTTGGCATTGGGCAGGGTTTCCTGGACAATCACAGCATCCAGCCTCAGAGGTATTGTACCGCCTTGCGTTCCCCCGATTGATCCGCATGACGCCAGAACGGTATGCTCGGACAAGCGAGATGCAGCCTAGCGCGACGTGAGGGAGAGGGGAATGGTAGTGGCTCCGATGACGATGATGGACTTTTTTCGCAACAAACACTTCACTCTGCCGGAACTATATTTGACCCGTCTTAGTTCTTTTAGACCTCTCGTTTGGCACCGATACGTCCTTAACCAAAGTTAAAACCGGGGCGAGTCAACCATCCTTTCCGTCTTCAAAGATCCTTCAATCGCTTTCTTAATTCTTCCCGTCCACGGGAGATCCGCGATTTTACGGTTCCGATATTCACCTCGAGCATTGAAGCGATCTCTTCATAACCCAGACCGTGAATATCGCAAAGCACTACAACTTCTCTAAATATTGTTGGCAATTCTGCCAACTCTGCTAAAACGGCATCCTCTCTTTCCCGCCGAATGAATGTCTCTTCAGGGCCCGGGCTGTCGGACCCGATCTTTTCTGATAGCGGGACAGTGCCGTCAAATTCAGCATTGTCTAAAGATACGGAACGGTCTCTATGCCGACGTTTCCACCACCGAAACTGATTTCTGGCGTGGTTCATTGCTATGCGAAACATCCAGGTCTTTAGGCCAGAGTCTCCGCGAAACCCCTTGATCGCCTTGACCGCGCTCAGGAAAGTCTCCTGCGTCAGATCGGCTGCATCATCCGGGTCTCGGACAAGCCGCCGCAGTAGCGCGTAGATCTCATTCGAGTACCGATTGACCAAGATGTCGAACGCATCCGGATCTCCGTTCTTCAATCTTTCAACGAAACTATTTTCCGCTTCATCCAGGACAGACGCATTACTTGCCGCCGCCGCGGCCTCAACTAACCTCTCATCATCGAAGGCAATTGATTTTGTGCTCTGCATCGTGCCTCTTTTATCCTAACACGAAGCGAAAACGCCATTTAACGCATCGGCCGACCGCACCGACCACTTAATTAGACACCACTTCGTGTGCTTTGTTCCCAGTCAAATGCAAAATATTTGTCCTTATTTATCCGACGGGTTTTAGTCAACCGCTGGTTGCCCGAAGGCCGAATTTACGCTAAATTCAATATTTTGCATCAACCCGTGTCCTCCGATTATATAACGATTTCGAGCTCGGGAATTGCATTTTTACTATAAAAATGGCACGAAAAAAGCGCAGTACAATGCCCGTCGCAGTTCCGCAGACGTAGTCGGAGCCTAAGCCGCGGTATCAAGACCCATTTCAAGAAAAGGTTGGAACCCAGTTGGAAAAGGCGGGGAAGATCTTCGAGGGGCAGGGCCGAAATATACTTTACGGTATTGGGGCCCTTGCCGTTCTTGGCATTCTGATATGGCTGATCCTGCTTTGGAACAACAGTTCGAACCAAAAGGCACAAGCCGCATTGGGCCGGGCAATGGAAATTCAGCAGGCGCAGATCATGGAATCACCGCCGGCGGGTTCTACGGAGAAAACGTTCAAGACGGAAGCTGATCGGGCCCAGGCAGCGATCGCCGAGTTTGAGAAGGTTGCCGCGGAATATGGTGGCAGTGTTGGTGAAAAGGCCAAATATTTCATAGCGATCAATCGTTTGACACTCGATCGAGCGGCCGGTACCGCAGAGCTTGAAGCTCTTTCCGGCTCCGGCGGAGAAGTGGGCAGCCTGTCAAAATTCGCTTTGGCTCAGGTGCTTGCCGATGACGGCAAACTAGACCAGGCGGCTGCACTTTATGCCGAATTATCTGCTTCATCTGACCCCATAATCTCAAAAGAGACAATAAACTGGGAACTTGCGCAGCTTTATGAGAAACAGGGCAAAAAGGCAGAGGCTATTGATGTTCTGTTTGAGCTCGTCAAGACCGCGAGCGAGGCAAAAGACCTTGACGGTAAATCCGTGCCGCTGACAGCTACGGCTCAAAAAGCCAAGGACAAACTTACGCAACTTGATCCCGAGCGTACTAAGCAGCTTCCGGAGATAAAGCCGGATCTGGGCTCGTTGCCTTTTTAGGCCGAAATAAATCAATTCGATGGGCGGAAGGCAAGAATTTTATTGCTTTTCCGCCTTTTGTTATTCTAGGTTAACGAAAATGGTCAGCAAGTCGGATCTTATAAGAGGAAGCGGGAAGCTCGGCAATAAAGTAGCGATCCGTGTTTCACCACACGCATATCTCGGCGTCTCATTTTTATTGTTGTTCATTTCCGGATTTCTTTTTTACATTGAGCAGGAAGTGTACGCTATTGCTGCTGCAGTTCTTGCCCTGATAGTCTCGCCGGTTCTTGCGTTCTTTGACAGGATCGTTTTCGATGGCCTCAGGCTTTATCGGAGCGGGCCGGTAATGAAGGTAATAAGTTGGCTTTTTAACTACTCCGAGCGGCTTCGGATAAACCACATCGAACAGGTCGATACTCAGGCCATAAGAGCGTTTAGACGCAGCGGTCGTGTTATCTATGCTTTTCGTACGACTGTTAGGGGCCGCGGTATCACTATGACATTTGCGTCCGGAGGCAGCAAATACCTCGAAATGGTCCAGGCATTGTTCCCAAGGCTTCCGGATGATGTGCTCGATGTCCGATCTTTGGAACTCAGGGATTTTTACATCGATCATCGTGAGGCAAGCCGCAACGCGCAGCGCTCCAGCATACCCTCACCTGAGGTATTAGAAAGCATGCGTAACCAATTTCGTTCGGGACGCGGCTTGTTAAGACCCACAGATACGCACGAAACGTTCCTTTCCGAAGATAAAGCCGAAGGGCTTCGGATACTCGGAAATCAATTGCGCTATAGCGGTTCGCTGCTCCAGGCAGCAGAGGCATTTCGGCGTGCTCTTCAATTGAACCCTACTGACGCTTGGCTGCTTTTTGACTTTGCACGTTGCCTTTACTCTTTTGGCCGTTCTGAACGCGACGAGCGCATCACGCGGCGTGGGGTCGCATTGATGCGGCTTGCCGAGAAACGCGCCGGTGAGGACGCCGAATTACTTTCCCTGTATCTCAAGCCCAAGAGCCAAGGCAGCCCGCGCACCCAATTCCACGACGCCCCGATTAAGCACAGGCAAGGCTCCCGGCAATCCCAGACAAACCGGACACGTATTCGAGTTCGGCTCGCTGCCAAACTCGACCCGGCAACCGCAAAAGATCTTTGTTTCCGTAGCAAGTTGAGTATGGATCTCCATACCTATAACCGCTTCCCAACCTTCTTTCATGATCTGTTCAGTGAAGATTCCAGCTGCTGTTCGACAAATGAATTCAAGCTTTGCCCGCTTGCCTTTGCCTTTGCGTAAAGGCGACTATGAAGTTGTGGGGAAAGCCGAAGCACGAAGTTCCCCGAGAACGGCCGATCCGGATCTTCCTTACGTTTTCTGCAGAGCTCCAGATATTCTTCGACGGTTGCCTTCATCTCACGCTTAAGTTCGGCGACCGATCTACCTTGGAAAGTGAGCACATCGCGGGTATTCACAACCTCGCCGAAAAAGAGTTGGGAGTCTTCATCATACCTAACGATCGCCTCGTAATTCTTATATCTCATCGTTACTTTCCGCTTTCACTCACTGGTTGTAAGAAAAATACGCCGCAATGCTCTGGCCGATCCAGCGCAAAGGTATTCTTCCCCTACTGGCCTATGCAATATCCCGCGGACATCTTTTAGCGCGATCCTTACACGATCGTTCTTTGAGCTGACGGCTGCTCCGGCCGCTTTCAAAAGGCCGATCGCGTCGGGCCACGTCATATTAAGCCCCGACGGGTCCTCAAGCAATCGCTCAAACTGCGCCAGCTTTTTCTTATTCATTCAATGAATAGTATTATTTTTTGATACCAACGGAAGATCACGGCTACCTTGGCCCCTGGAGTCTTGACAGACGGGGACGGTAAGGTGATGGCCAGACCGTACTCGGCCTGCCGCCCGGCTCCCAAATGACCATTCCCCCAGCACTACGCCAATATATGGGCTGTCGGTCGCCGGCCCAATGCTGTCGCCTATAGCGTCCACGGTAACCATTCCCGTACATGTAGCTGACTGAATATCCGCCATCACGCAATATTAAAGATTGAACGGGCCCTTGCTCGGTTCGCATATTCGCCATCGCGGCAATCTCGGCCTCGCGCATCTCGCGCTCGACCCTTTCACGACGAAGCCTCTCGCCGATCTCGATGGCCCTTGCGATGTCTGCTTGACGACGCTGTTCCAGCTCCTCCGGCGATGGCATTCCTAACCGCACGTGATTTTCCCGATACTCGCGTTCGGCCTGAAGACGCCGCTCCCTAAATCTCTCCAGATCGGCATTCGTTACGGTTTTACTCTGAGCCGGAACGGAGTTCACTCCGGCTACAATACATATAAAGCCGAAACCCAGAAGAAGTTTCATAACCCCACCTCGAGTTTCGGCTATTCTAACACAGTCAGTTACTTCAGCGAATCAATTCGCTCCTAGAAACTGAAATTTAGCCCGGCACGTGCATGTCTTCTCGGAGTTCGAAACCCGTTCTCGAAATATGCGTTATCGAAAAGGTTCTCGACGGTTCCGAATAGTCGCAGCCCGTATCGATCTTTTCCAACACGGAACGTATAGCCTCCGGTCAGGTCAGCACGCCTGTTTCCTTCAAATCGATAAAGATAGGTGATAAACGTGGAATTGCTGAAGATCGGCGCAAGATATGAAGACGAGACCAGGATGTCCATATTCACCCAAAAGCGATCGAATCTCTGCGTGAAATTCATAGTGAATTGATGGTCCGGGATTCCTAGCGTTCTGATAATTCCAGTACCCGCAACCTGTGGTCTTCGCTGATCGCTGTTCGTAAAGGTGTACGAGGCAAATATATCGGTCGAACCTGATGGCTTCGCATCAACGCTAAATTCACCTCCGCGTGCAATACCGCCCTTTGTATTCAGATAGCCTGAAAAGCGGTTGTTAGGATCGGGCTGCGGGACACTTCCAAAGCCGATCACATCTCGGAGATGCGTATAAAAATACGTTGCGACGAAACGAGCCTTGTCATTGAACGCATATTGTTCTACTCCGGCATCAAACGCGATCGTTTTTTCCGGCTTCAATTCAGGATCGCCAAGCGCAACGAATCCGGGCGCCGGCCAAGTGGAGAAAAATGAGCCAAAGCGCTCGTAAAGCGACGGCACGCGATAGCCATTCCCCACGTGTGCCCTCAGCTTTGTCCCGCTTTGGTTGAAGAAATATGAGACTGCACCATCGAAGGTGTACGCAGGTCGGGGATCTGCTGCTGACGTGTTTGAAAACAACGCATTCGCAAGGCTGAATTCGGGCATTTTCAGGTCAAACCATTGTGCGCGTGCACCGCCGGCGAGCTGAAGTTTACCTCCATAAAGGCTGATCACGTCCTGTGCAAAGATCGTATTGCTGGATTGAAACGCGCGTGTCCAATTGTTCGTCGTCCCGCTTGGGGTGCTGTTCTCATTTACATATTTTTCGTGCTCAAATTCGTATCCGATCTTTATCGTGTGGGACTTCGGGGTGATCGCGGTGGTAAAATTAGCCGTCTGGATTGAGCCGTCGTTATGCGAGGTCGATGCAGATTGAAAACCTGAGCCAAGCGGACCGTTATCGTTTCGGCGACGTGTCTGCAGATTCGAATAATATCCCTGTATAGAAACCATCGAATTGAATGCGTGCGAAGCCGTGAAAACGCTGCTCAAGAACCGTGATCTTTGAAAAGCGTCGGGGTCGTTCGCGTCAGCAACGAAATTTATGCCTTCGCGTGCATCAATGATCGTCGCGTTCGTTGGCGGCATCGTTCCAAGAGTGTCGGGGTTAGAGTTCAATCGAACCTTTGCATCAGAAAAAAAGAACCGTGCCCCGATGCTTTCTATCAGATGATTTTGTCACCCAGTTTATCTAGTTTATCAACGTCTAAGTAGACCGACTGAGAGTCTGTACAGAATTTTGTGCAATCCGATTGTCTGGCTTCGTCATCTCCCACCCGCGCGTCAATAACAGGTTAGTAGGGGGCGGGCTAGTGGGGGAAGTCTGCTCATGCAGACTAGACAGGGATTCTAGTTCCACTACCCTGCGGGAACGCAAGCATATGAGTGGACTTGCTGGATTAGCCCATACTTCAGCACGGGTAGGCGATGCCGCCAGCAAACACAAAAAATTTACAGACCCTGGAGCTGAATTCAGTATCTGCAAAATCGTGTACAAATCTACTCAAAAACCTGCCTTATGCAATCCTTACGCAATCAAATCAGAAGCCATTCAAAAGCGGCAATTTTGGCGAACCGATAAGTATGCTCTATTAAATTCTATTGAATGATTATGATAACTAAAACAATAATTACTGCTAATTCATTGCAGCTTTTAGCCCTAGTGAAAGCTATATATTACTCAGCTGAACAAACGCCTTTCCTATGGGATCAAAGGTCAAATTACCAACAGCAAAAAGCTTCAGCTTAATTATGTTAGCGGTGGCAGTTGATTAAGCAAAACTTTAGCTCTGTGCCACTATTTAAGCTAACCTTATGGGATCCTAAAATAATTCTAAAGTATAAGTAATTCAGGCTAAACATAGCCGGTTTCATTACGAATCCCATTCATCAAGTCAGCTGAATTTTGGTTACAGATATAAGGTTTTCCCGTAGTATCAGAATTAGAGTTTGTCCAGAATGAGCTTTGATTCTTTAATAATCATTGCTAGCTGGGTAATAGGTAAACTTTGACTGCCGTTTCGAACACTGAGAGGATATACATGGCTACGTACAAAGTTACATTGATTAACGACGCTGAAGGGTTGAATCCCACGATCGAAGTACCCGACGATGAGTACATCCTGGATGCTGCTGAAGAGCAAGGGTTGGATCTGCCCTATTCCTGCCGTGCCGGTGCTTGCTCTACTTGTGCTGGTAAAATTACCGCCGGTACAGTTGACCAGTCAGATCAATCCTTCCTGGATGACGATCAAATTGAAGCAGGTTATGTCTTGACTTGTGTGGCCTATCCAACTTCTGATTGCACCATCATCACCCACCAAGAAGAAGAGCTGTACTAACTACTTTCCGAAAACTTGTCAGAGCTTTTGAATTCCAAAACCCCGAAAGGGTTTTCAGATAGGCTCTAAGCAAACGGTACTTACAATCAAGAGGGCGATTCGTCGCCTTCTGATTAATCCAACTACCTTACTAGTATTATCTCAACTGGTGCTATTCAGGGCTAACAGCACTAGCAAAGTTTTCTCGGCAGAAGTGCGATTTGTGCTTCTGCCTTGTTGTATTGATCTTGAGCTGTCGCTTTCTGGATATCCAGAGGAGCGTACTCTATTTCTGGCTGCTGACAACTTCCGGTTCGCGCCAAAAGGCGATACTGGGGTTTAAGGGCTGAAGCTGAGTACCTGGATAGTAGAAGCGCAGAATGCGTTCACTGGACCAGCCTAGTTCACCCAGTCGATAGGCGCCCGTTTGGCTCATGCCAACTCCATGACCTAAACCTCCACCAACAAAGGCATAGCCTTTCAATACCTTGGCTACAGGACTAGCTGGGGGACTAGCAGCAGGCACCGAAGCCGCAGGGATGGGCTGCCCATTTGGAGATGGTTGGGGATTGGCAGAAGCCTGTGGGCTGAGCTGGGGTCGGGTTTCGTAGATAGGATCTAGATAGAACAGTGTGCTGTTGGGCGCGTAGAGTGCTCGCAGAATCTCATCCTTTTCTAACTCGATCAAGCCGCGATCGGTTGAGACTTCCATGCGCTGAACTCGCCCAGCCGGAGAGCGTTCTACTACCTGCAGTTCTTTGATTTGCGTGAAGTTTGCTAAGGGATGCTGTTTGCTTTGTAAGTAGGAGCGCAGATCTTGAGCAATCTCAGTTAGCGGACTTTCGACCCGCCAGCGGAACATATCCCAGCCCGCTTCATTAAAACCTTGCTTCAGGTTAATGAATGAGCGGAAGTTAGCTTCATCGGCTAAGCTACGCTGAGACAGATCCCACAGGCTTTGTACCGAATCCACTACCGCTTGTAAATAAGGGCGATCCGGCCCATTCCAAACATTGCTAAAGGGAGCCGTAACACCACCCGTTGTGGAGGAATAGAGTGCGTCCACTAGCTCGTTATTGTAGGTCAATACCATCCCTCGCGTGGCCGCAATTGCTCGGTCGGATTCAGGGGCAGCCCCCATCAAACCCCAATACACCTGACACTGAGTATCGGCACAGAGCTGGTAATTATCGATCGCAAAGCGACGCAGATTTCGTAAAGCATAGGTCCGCGCCAAAACTGCCTGAGCTTCAATTGCGGTTGGCGGAGCACCCAGGCCAATTTCGTGGGGCACTACACCGCGCAAATAGGTCTCGATCGGCACCTGATTGACTAGCGTGTAAGTACCGTAAGCATTGGGCTGGAGCTTCAAGGTTCCGGCATAGAGGCGAGTGCCGTGGTCATTACGATTAAACGTCACCTCAAACTGCTGTGTTGAGGCAGCAAACTCCATCTCATCCTGCTGATAGCGCGTGCCGTTGACAGCAATGGTGGCCTTTGGCTCTTGCTGCTGCACCTGAGTGTCAATAAAGGCCGTTTTGGAGCCGTTAGCCCGCAGATTCTGCATCAGTAACCGACGCAATAGGGGGGTTTTGTAGGTTTCACGCTTGGCCCACACCTGCCACTGACGCGGCTGCGCTACTTCAACCTCAACGCCTTGAGATTTCCACTGGGTAGCACTGTCCTCGGCAGGAAATGTCGCTGAGATGGCGCACGCCTTGCTGGTAAATCCATTGATGTAACTGTTTGCCGCGATAGGCGGGCTGGCCTTGCTGTTGGACCCAGGTGGTTAAATCAGCCAGGGATTGGCCCAAAAGTGGCTTAGCTAAAGCGCTTTCATCAGATTGCTCCAGAGGAGAGACCGGTAGGGAAGGCTGAACTGGCTCGGTAGAGAAGGAAAGAGACATGACCAATGGCAACTTGGATTCGCTTCTCTATCTTACCGGTGGGAGCTGGATGGCGGTGCAACACTCAGGTATGGCTCGAGGCTCTATGCTTTAGACTCATGCTTGCAAAGCGTCGTTACCTTCTGCGGCCTGTTGCAAGAAGGGAGCCAGTTCCCGATTCAGTCGTCCGGTTTGGACTAGCTCGGCGTAAGTATTGGCTTCCACGCTCAACAGCTCTTCCCGCAGTTGGTCGGTGATGTAGTCGCGCAGGTTGGGATAGGTGGTCTGGAGCTTGTCAATTTCGGTCTCTAAGCGACTAATCTCGCCTTTGAGCAGAGCTTCCTGATAGCGATAGAAATCTGGTTCGATGCCGGGACGGTCGTCAATTGTCTGAAGATACTCTAAAACTCGCTGCAGCGCTGCCAGTCGGGCTACCGATTCGGAGTACTGCTGTCGTAAGGGCTGGTCCCCTAGGAGATTCAGTTTTTGCAGTAACGGTTTGATTGTGAGTCCCTGCACTAATAGCGTAAATAACACTACGCCGAACACAGTGGAGATAATCATATCCCGCTCTGGCAGTTGGGTTGGCACACTCAACGCTAAGGCAATCGACACCGAACCCCGCAGTCCGCCCCACCATAGCACCGTCTGTTCGCCCAGCGATAAATCCGTTTCGGTGATCACATTGCTTAATTTACCCAGACCATAGACACTAATGGCTCGCGTCACGATCATGCCGCCAATGGCAATGGCGATAATTCCTAGATTGTCAACCAGATTGGTGTAGCGTACCTGATCGCCAATCAACAGAAAAATAATTGAATTGACAAAAAAGGCGAGAAATTCCCAAAACTCAGTAACAATAATCCGGGTGCGGGGATTCATCCCAATCCGGGAGCCGAAGTTGCCTAAAATCAACCCCGTAATCACTGCGCTAATCACACCTGAGCCGCCAAACTCTTCAGCTAATAGGTAGCTACCATAGGCCGATACCAACGTCAGCGATTGCTCTACCAGCGGCAAATCAAACCGTTGCGTCAGAAACGAAATGCCAAATCCCAGCAACCCTCCCACTGCAAGGCCGACCCCAACTACCTGAATGAACTGAATCAGCGTGGTTTGTAGCGTCGGTTCAATCGTTCCCAAGGAGGATGCCACCAGAAACTCGAAGGCAACTACGGCCATCCCATCATTGAACAAGCTTTCGCCTTCCATCATCGTCGATAGGCGGCTACCGACCCCTAATTCGCGAAACAAGGCAATCACCGAAACCGGGTCGGTGGCGGAGAGGCTGGCTCCCAGCAGCAGGGCCGTCGTTAGCGTCAGTCCAGCCAGTTGGTTCAGTCCTAGCGCCACGCCTATGACCGAAATCACCACCCCAAATACAGCATAAAGGCTGATCGGCACGAGATTTCGCTTTAGTTCGGACCATTTTAGATTCCAGGCAGCCTCAAACAATAGCGGCGGCAAGAAGATCGACAGAATCAATTCGGGAGACAAGTCCGCCAGCCGCACATCGATAAAGGCTAGACCCAATCCCACGATCACAAGCAACAGGGTATAGGGAATTTGGCGCAACCAGCTAAACACCTGTGGTAATGTTGCTACGCCTAACGAGATCGACAAAACTAACAAAAACTGTTTCAGATTAGCCTCAATCACTTCCTCGCCCTGAACGACGCTTAGCACCGACACAATTTCCATAACCGTTAAAATGACTAGTGAGATGAATAGAATCCTCGCTAATCATAGTCGGCTGTTCCGCGTCAGTCTACCTGGACTCTCTTGGTCCTAGCCTAGTAGTGTGCTGCCTTCTCTGATCACTTACATTTTGTAATTGACTATGGTCGCTGTCACTGTAAAGCTATTTCCACCCTTTGAACTGACAGATGAAGCCTTCTATCAACTCTGCCGGAACAACCCCGATGGTAAGTTTGAGCGGACATCAAACGAAGAATTAGTCGTCATGTCACCGGTCGGCGGAGAAGGAGGTAAGCGCGAAGCTGACCTAATTATTGATTTGGGCCTATGGAATCGTCAAAACAGTTTGGGAGTTGTCTTCAGTTCTTCTTCTAGCTTCAAACTGCCCAATGGTGCTGATCGTTCTCCGGACGCTGCCTGGGTCAAGCAAGCAAGATGGGATGCTTTGACTTCAGAACAGAAGCGTCGCTTTCCCCCCATTGCTCCAGACTTCGTGATTGAACTGCGTTCTGAATCAGATGAGTTGGAAGTGCTCCGTGCCAAAATGCAAGAGTACATTGATAATGGCGTATTGCTGGGTTGGCTGATCAACCCTCAAGATCGACAGGTAGAAATTTATCGCCCAGGGCAACCCGTCGAAGTGCTTAATGCCCCAGTTAGTTTATCTGGCGAGGATCTCTTGCCTGGATTTGTATTAGATCTCAGCCGGATTTTTTGAGCAAAAATTTGACGAATCGGTGGCATAGGAACAGTGGGATCGGTCCAGCGATCGAGCCATCGTAGGGTTGGATATTTAATAGCCAGTGCTGAGTGCAAAATTGCCCTGGACGGTGAAGCGCAGTTTCGGTTGGAAAGAAGAAGCATGTCTCAAGATTCACAGCGTCCGCGTATTGTTGTGATTGGAGCAGGATGGGCTGGTTTGGGAGCCACCTATCATCTAGCTCAGCAAGGGTGCAGGTTAGTCTCCGTTCCAATTGCCTCCTGCGCCGCCCGTCGGATCGCCGGAGTATCCATAGCCAGATCGTCGTCATCGACTAGATAGCGCTGCTGAAATTCAGATGAAAGGGGCGGTAGGTTTTCCACATCCCGTGGCGTCAACTGGTACTTAATCCCCCGCACCTCCAAGAGCGCTTTCCAGCCAAACACCTGGCCTTCACACGCCTCCAGCCGATTAAACCGAAACACAGCTACCCGCTGCCCCTGCTGTTCTTCTTCGGTAAAGGGGATGCCAACGGGTTCTACCCGCAACACCGTTTGCCGATCGGTAGTAGCAGGCAGAGCAATCCGCCATTCTAGATCGGTCAGCGGCACCTCTTCCAGGGGCGAAATTTCTTCCACGTAGGACATTTCCACCAGATAGCCATTAGAGAGGGCATAGCGCTTGGCAGCATCGTAGTGAACATGCAGCGGATGAATAAAAGTGCGGTCGCGTGTGGTTAGCTCTTTTGGGTTTTCCTCGTCGTTTGGGTTGTCGCGAATGTAGTATTCTTCCTCGGCATAGGCGACATAAAGAATATCTTCACCGCCTTGGGGATTGGGATGAAAGGTGAGGTCGGAGGGGTTGGCATAGGGCGTCAGCACGCTGAAGTGCAGCTCACCCGTGGCCCGGTCCATGCAGTAAACCGAGCGTTCGATATCATCGCAAATCCATAGCTCTTCGTTGCGAATCGTCAACCGCTCAATCCCGACACCGGGCGCTGAGAAACGGGTAATTTCCCGGCCGCTGTTGCGGTCAAACACCAAAATGTAGCCCAATTTTTGACAAGACACATAAACCGCCGACTGCCAGACTGCCACTCCATTCACTGGGTAGGGCAAGGAAACAAAATGATGAGGCGTAAAGTCACCTAGGTTGCACCAATACACGTCGTTGTCGCGGGCAAACCAGACCTGCTGCTGCCATACGGCTAAGCCCGAACCATCCAAAAACTCTTCGACCTGAAGGGAATTCAAAATGGTTGTATCATCGTTGCGGCAGTTGACCCGCATCAAATAGCCGCGGACTGTATCGAGCGCTAGCAGATGTTCTCCATCAGAAGCCAGCCCTGAGAGGATATAAACCGCAAAGGGGCGAACCGTGCGGCGACGGTAGTCTACACCCGTATCAGGAGATGCTGGTTGGACAGAAGGGGCGGATTCTAGCAGCATAATCAATCACGTTGGGATTCGTCCCCCAATCATAAACAAAACTGTCTAGGACTTACATGTACCAGGGGAACAGTTTTCTAACAGGTTATCAACACCATACTGGTTGGGGGCATGATGGATAGTCCAATTGTCTATTTGTCTATGGATGAAAAGATGGCTGACAAAGACGGGAATGGTTGCTCAAATCGCCTCCTCTCAACCTATAGTCCTGCAACCTATAGTCCTGCGGATACTCAGGAAGCGGAGTTATGGATTTTTAGTTTTGAATTTTAAAGTTCCCTGAAAATACTTTTGTGATTTTTCTGCCATGAATCTAACCCAAAAATTCAGTGCCTGGTTGCCCCAGATTGATCAACGGCTATGGATCCTCATCTTCGGGCGGTTGCTGTCGCAGGTCGGTACTGGGTTTGTTATGTTTTATGCGGCTGTTTTCTTCGTGAATCAGGTGGGACTTTCGCCGTCTGCGGTTGGATTTGGCATTGGCAGCGAATCCATTTCCGGTGTAGTGGGGCGGGTCGTAGGCGGTACCTTGGCCGATTCGCCTCGCTGGGGTCGCCGCAAGATTCTGCTAATCTCGGCAGCCATTTCGGCACTAGCGGATGTGGTTCTAACATTCAGCCACGACTTTCCCACCTTTCTACTTGGTAATTTACTTATGGGGCTGGGGGTAGGGTTATATTGGCCGGCTACCGAAGCGGTCGTTGCCGATCTAACCAATCTGCAAAATCGCAGTGAAGCCTTTGCCCTGAACCGACTGGCAGACAGTTTGGGCCTTGGTTTGGGTGTGGTGTTTGGCGGTTGGCTGATTGCAGCGACCGGGGCTTACCGAGCCATGTTTGTAATCGACGGCATCTCGTTCACGATCTTCCTGGCCGTTATCTACAAAGCCATTCCAGAAACCCTGAACCCGCATCAGGTGACGCTTCCAGCGCTCAAGGGGTGGGCTATAGCATTGCGGGATCGACCGCTATTAATTTTCATTCCAGCTAACATTCTGTTCACGACCTATCTAGCCCTAATCAACACCGCTCTGCCGCTTTACCTAACTCAATTCGTTTCGGCCACTCCAGCCCAAACCTTCAACCCCGCCATGCTAAGCCTCCTGTTTGCTTGGTACATCGGGCTATGTGTGCTTTGCCAACTACCAGTCATCCGATCCCTCCAGCGGTTCAGCTATCCCCATGCTCTGATGCTCTCGGCTTTGAGTTGGGCACTGGGCTTTGCCCTGATTTGGAACACGGGCCGAGTGACCAATGGGCATCCGCTCTGGGCTGGGCTGGCATTAGCCGTGATGGCAATTGCGACCGTGGCTTACACGCCATCTGCTTCTTCGCTGATCATTCATCTGGCACCTGAATCGCTACGAGGAGTGTATCTGTCGATCAATTCGCTCTGTTGGGCAGCAGGTTATTTTGTTGGTCCAACGATCGGAGGATGGGCAATGGGTGAGCCACGAGCCGTAGCCGATGGCTTTTGGATTGCCGCCCTGTCTAGCGTTGCTGGTGTCCTGTTAATTTTGCAAATTCTGACTCAGCAGGTGCAGAGGCCAGAGACTAGTGCTTGAAGGCCAACTCACTCTACCGACTCATTCTGCCAACTGGCGATGCCGCGAAACACAGGTGGAATTTCTCCTTGCTCCGTTGGAAACTCCAATGTCAATATCGCCAGTATGCAGGTGGGCCGTAAGATTGTACGCGGCGATGCGGTGATGGTGCTGAGTATCGACGATCCCCTACCAGACGGCATCCTGACGGAAATTACTAAGGTTCCCGGCATCCGCGATGCCTACACGGTGACGCTCGCCGAGAGCACCTGAAGCCAACCGGCTATGCTTCTTAACATAGGGCAATGCGGCGGAGCAGTCTGTAGCGATCTTTTGGCTGACTGGTTGCAAACTGGCAGCTTGCCTTTGACCTAGACAGTACTTCTAGCAGCAAGGCAATTGGTGTCGAGCGAATTTGGGATTTTGCTGGGATTTTGCTGGGATTTTGCTGCTAATGGAGTGCTACTAATGGAGTTTGGATTGGCTTGAGTCAGGCAACTTTTCTTCCCCTAGTGTCCAGACTTGCCAATAGCTCGTTTTTTGATCAAGTTTGATTTTCCGTGCCCGCTCCCTTGTTCGTTACACCTAATGCACTCCTGTTCCTCGGAAACCTGTCAGGCAGCCAACTTTGCGGCTTCTCAGGTGTCCTCTTATAATCTGGAGAAGCACCTTAAAGTAGAACTTTATAGATGGGACGAAAGGATTCGAATAGACCTGACGCAAGGAGGACTTCCAACTCACCTCCTCCCGCAAAAGCTATTATAGGTCCCAGTAGGGGTTGTATAACCTTCTTACTTGCAGTATCGGTTGCTCTCTTGACAACCCTTTTTATAGGTGGTAGCGTTTACGTCTTTTTATTTGCAGTGTTAGTTGCTTTCTTAATAATACGTTTTCTAACTTAAGCTACTCTGAGCTAAACTCAGGTTAATGAACATCAGTAACAAGGTTTTTAGTTCAATTAGAAAGACTTTGCTTCGTGCTAAAGATAAAGTAGCCCATTCTTCTAAAATTATCTGCGATTTTCTGAAGAAACGTAAGAAACTCTACAGACGGCACGAGCATACCATTCAATTTATTCTAATAGCTCTTATTGCTTTACTAGTAGTTGCAAATGTTCAGAAAGAGCAGAAAATTTCTATTCGGTGGTTGGCAGAGCGAAAGGATGCCCTAGCAGCGCTGAATAGTATTGTAACAATTGTGTTATTGCTGATCGGTTCTACCTTCTCTTATTATCGATTCTTCTATGGGCAAACACTCGCTATTCGGCTAGAGCTGTTACTCGATGTTTCTGTCCACGGTCCACCTGAAGAGTCTCCATTCCAACTACATGTAATCTGCTTAACGGTAAAGAACATTGGCAGCTTTAGTTTATGGAATCCAATGGTCAAACTAACGGTTGTGCCTCATGTAGGCGGAATGAGTTCAGATGTAGGTAGAACGAGTTCACCAAAAGATGAAATCACAATGTCACCCTGGTTCCAAAATGGTAGCAATTCAGTTTCAGCAGATCCCACAATTTCAGATCCCATGATTTTGATCGCAAGCGGTGAAACAGCTCCGTTTTTTGCTCAACGAGAAATCCCAAAAGAGGTATGGGCAGTGACCTATATTGTCAGACTTGAAGCAGGTAACGGCACAGTTTGGTCTACCTCAAAAACAGTGAGTAACAAAACAACTAATGAGAGTGATAAACAAAAAAGATAAACTATCGTATCTGTGTTGAATCGTCGAGTTTATCAGCCCAGAATTCGAGTCTGTAAATTTTTTTCTGCTGATTAGCCTCATGTTTTGCTCGTAGTCGAGGTGGAGTGAGATAGAGTGAATAGCGTCAGAGGCAGCTTTATCGAATGAGTAGGAGAAGTGCAAAGGAGTCTGTAAAATATTTTGTGTCAGAGGTTAAATTCTAAAGGGAAGTCGATTACTGTACTTTTATCCCCAGGAGACAACCATGACCATTCGACCCGAACTGCTCGATGAATTGCTCAAAGACTACGCCAAACCCGAAGATCTAGTCGGTGAAGGCGGACTGCTCAAGCAATTGACCAAAGCCCTGGTAGAGCGCTGCTTGGAAACAGAAATGAGCGTCCATCTCGACCAACCCCAGTACCAAAGCGAGGGCAAAGCTAAGCGCAATCGTCGCAACGGACATTCTAAGAAAACGATCAAGGGTGAGTTTGGCGAAGCGACTTTGGAGATTCCCCGTGACCGCAACGGAGAATTTGAGCCAGTCATGGTCAAAAAGGGACAAACCCGTTTTGATGGCTTTGACGGCAAGATTCTCTCACTCTACGGTCGGGGCATGACCACAGGTGACATCCAGGAGCAACTCAAGGATATGTATGGGGTGGAAGTCTCAGCCACCCTAATTAGCCAAGTCACTGATGCGGTCTTAGATGAGGTTAAAGCCTGGCAGTGCCGTCCGTTGAGTGCGGTGTATCCTCTGGTGTGGATGGATGCGATTGTCGTCAAAGTCAGAGAAAACGGACGGGTGATTAACAAAGCGATTCACTTGGTACTGGCGGTCAACCTCAACATAGGGCGAATGCATTCGCCCAGTGGTGAAAAGGAATTGCTGGGGATGTGGATGACTCAGAACGAGGGAGCCAAGTTTTGGATGAGTGTGCTCACAGAGCTGAAGAATCGCGGTGTGCAAGACATCTTCATTGCCTGCGTGGATGGCTTGACGGGCTTTCCAGAAGCGATTGCTGCCACCTATCCCGATACTCTCGTGCAGTTGTGTATGGTTCACATGGTCAGAAACAGTGTCTCCTACGTGTCCTACAAACACCGCAAGGAAGTCTGTGCTGACCTCAAAGCCATTTACACGGCTGCCACTGAAGAAGAGGCAGAGTTCAACCTGGAGTTGTTTGCTGAGAAATGGGATGAACGCTACCCCACCATCAGCAAAAGCTGGAAGATTCACTGGGCAAACGTGATTCCCATGTTCAATTTTCCTATATTGCAGTGGATGGCTTTGAAGTTGAAGTGCCAACATTGCGACGCCAAGATCTGGATATTCCTGCTGATGCTGTGGTTTATTTTAGCTCCCAGTTCATTGTCAAACGCCATCCCGAAACCATTCGCTTGCAAATGCAGATCCTGAGCCAGGTTCCGAACAGCTATTTTCTAATTAAAGGCTTGGGTAATCTGCAAAATACACAAGCTATCTTTGAGCAAATGGCTGAGGAAGCAGGGGTTGCGGCCAATCGACTGCGGTTTTTGCCCCATGTGCCCATCGAAGAAATCCACCGTGCTAATTTGGGCATTGCTGATGTGGTGCTAGATACCTTTCCCTATAACGGGGCCACCACCACGCTCGAAACCCTCTGGATGGGCATTCCGATTGTCACCAAAGTGGGTCAGCAGTTTGCAGCTCGCAACAGCTACGGCATGATGATGAACGCGGGTATCACTGAAGGAATCGCCTGGACAGATGCGGAGTATGTTGAATGGGGAATTCGCTTGGGTACGGATGCAGCCCTGCGGCAGAACATCGCCTGGAAGTTGCGGCAATCTCGCCAAACAGCACCCCTCTGGAACGCCAAACAGTTTACGCGTGACCTGGAAGTCGCCTATGAGCAGATGTGGCAGCGCTATTTGCAATAATCCGATAGTAAGGGCGAAGCATTTGCGAAATGAATCCAAGGCATAGCTACAGAGCTTCTGACGCAAATGCTTCGCCCTTACGATAGGATGGTTGTTCCATCCGACATGATATTAGCCGGATTGATTGGGTAGTGCAATGATATTGAGATTGCCTTGTAATTGCTCTAGAGATTCAACTGGTATCAAATTCTTTAAATAGGGTTGATAGCGAAATAGACGATAACCTTTGATCTGAAGATAAGCGGCAACCTCGGTGTTGCTGCCCTTGTCTCCAGCGATATTTTCGTAAATAATACCGGGAGCGAATTCGGCTAAGAGGCGATCACTGCCGGCTAACACCTGCATCTCATGGCCTTCCGCATCAATTTTTAGCCAATCCAAGCGATTAATTCCTTCGGAGTCGATCAGGCTATCGAGAGGAAAGCAGGTGATGGCTTCAAATGCTTCGCCCAGGGTAGGATCAATTTCGCTAATAACTTCATTCAGTTCGCTGGCCGCTTGCAGAGACAAATAGGAGGTACCGTGATGATCGCTGGCGGCTCCGGCACAAACAGTCACCCAATCCAGTTGGTTTAGCCGCTGCGTTTCCTGCAAACAGCGAATGCAGCCAGAAAACGGCTCTACAGCCAACACGCGCCCATTGGAACCCACTTTCTGGGCAGCACTGAATGTGTATACGCCAACATTTGCCCCGACATCGATCACAACCATCCCTGGCTGGAGCTGCTCGCGCAAAAACTCCATTTCTGCCTCAAACCAGTCTGCTTCGGCCAACAAAACGCTGGTGACAATACTGCGCAAATTTGGCTCTACGGCCATTAACAGCGTGCGCTCAAACGGCAGGTAAGTGAAGGCACTGTTTGCATCGAGACTGGTCCAGCGCCAGTCGAGCGACTGAGGTTGTGCCTCGGCTAATTCCCGTGCATGTTGCAGCCAAAAGTCGGCCACTTCGGGTTGCAGGGGGCGGTAGGCCAAATAGAGCGCCTGAACCGCAGGAGCAAATTCAGGGGCAATGGTGCGAGCTTGGTGTAGGTAGAGCAGTCCTTCCCACTGCTGCTGCATCAGGTGGGCTAATCCCAGCGTCAGGTTGAATCGGGCTGAGTTGGGCATAAGTTGGGCCGCGAGCTGCAAAAACCGCTTACCGCTCACCCCATAGAACACGAGCTGACAATGGCAAAGCACGGCTGCAAAAAGCCGCATGGCCTGATCGGTACCTGTTGCCGCGGCGAAGATGGACTCAATTGTTGTTGGGTCGGCCAGCAGATGATAATCGCTTTGTGGCCAGTAGATCAGCCCCAGCGGAAATACCTCACCCGTGTAGGCAAATTGCAGCAGATCGATCAGGGCCGGAAAGGCGGTTTGAAATGCGGCTTCTGATTCACCAATCAAACTGCGCACTAGAGCCAAATGCGCTACACACAGCGGATGACCAGGTTCCATCTCAACGCCCTGCATCAACGCGACCAGCGCCATTTCCAACCCCATCGCCCTCAGGTCCCCTTCAGCCTGCTCAGCTTCAATCAGGGCAATCACAGCTAGATTGTTGCAGTCGAGTGGAGTTTGTGGATCATCCCAAACGGTTTGTTCCCAGCAGGTGGGGAATGAGGCTAGAACCTCTGGCGGTAGGTTGGGGTAAAATCCACTCAGGTACTGCCAGTACAGAGCGGTGGGAGGGGAGGGGGCGCTTGTCATAGGAACTACGGCTATCAGTGCCAGCTATTAATCATGCCCTATTAACGTGCCCAAGGAGACAGGTTTATCAACTAGAACCAAGCCCATCTCTCCCAAGCAATATCACGCTCTGGTAGTCCTGCATAACGCCGAACTGAGTACCATCTGCAATGAGCCGCTCGATTGAGAGGTCAAAGGCGAGAGGCAAATCTGGATGTTAGGGTTGAACCGCCCAAAGGCGAGCACTTCAAAGGCTAGGGGATCGAGCTGGTGCGCTTGGCGCTGGTTGCGCCTCGATCGGCTCGAATTCGTAAATACCACCATCTGCCATCAGCGACAGAAACAGATGATTCTCTTGGAGTGTGTAAGACCGCACTGCTGGCAAATCCTGCACAATGCGATTGTAGAGAGAATCCGGTGGACAGAGGACGCGAGTCGTCGCAATTGGGCCAAACTGAAGCTGATTCGGCCCCGACGATGTCCAAGTGCCGCGTCCCCGGTTGCAGTCGATCCGCACTTTTTATAACCGAATGCTCGTTCGTTCATAACAAGCCGGTCGATATACACGTAAATCTGCCGGAAGTTATGTTTCTGGTCAGGAAAGCAGAGCCGAGACGGGTGATGCTGACGCATCTTTATTCAGAATGGGACGAAATAGATGCGACTAAGGAAATTGCAGCATTTCAGCCGCCATGTGAGGTGCTGCTTGCTTTTGATGGAATGGTTGTAGATCTGTGAACGATCAATTGCCGGCGTAGTTCCGCTTATTGATTGCCATTAGGTCCTCGGGCATCCATTTTTCTAGGACTTTTTGCTCTGCCTCGCTGATGCGGGCTCCACGATCGCGCCAATCCTTGGAGGGATCGTCTTCGCGGCCAGATTGTTTCGGATAGTTTTCCACTTGTTCTAGGCTAATGATGATGCCGTGAATCACATCGTCCCAATCTTCGTTCTGGATGCCGCGAAGCGTTACCGGCAAGCCTGCCGTCCAGTCCTCTTCGGGGACGATATTATCGTATTCTGGTATGGTTAGAAACGCGGTTTCGGGAAACGGTTTTCCGATAAATTCGTTCTTTAGCTGTGATGCAAGATCTTTGTAAGAACCGGAGGGGTTCTTTTCACGAAGCTCAAGCGCACGCTTGAATATCTCTGTAACTGTTGGACTGCTCATACTTAATTGGTCTAGAACAACAGATTAGCACAGATGGCCGCGGATTCTAATCAAAAAAGGTCTTCCCATGCAGGGGAACCGTGGATTAGTTCCGTGCTAGTCTGTTTCAGATCCTTGTTGGACCACTATGCATAATTTGATATATAGAACACACCTTTTTCTTGGTCTTATCGTGTCGATCCCATTGCTTGCCTGGGCGGCCAGCGGTTTTCTCTACGCTCTGCCAAACACCGTCGAGGGCGGTGTCATCGAAAATATTGCTCCTGAACGCGTGAAGATCACACCTGCTGAAGCGATGGCACGTGCAAATGAGCTGGCCGGACGGCAGCTTCCCACCACTGCGCTCACGCTGCTAATGAAAGACGGCAGCCCAAAATATCAGGCCATCGGCGGACTCGGCGCGGAGTCGATCTTCATCGATGCAGAGACCGGCGTTGCCGAACATTCAAAACCACCAACACTGCGGACGCGATTTTTCCGTGAGGCCCATTTCTATTTCTTCGCCGGAAAATGGCAGGTACCGCTGTTGCTGCTGTTTTCGGCTCTTGCGGTTCTGTCCGCTGCAACGGGCATTTACCTGAATTTTATTTATTGGGGTAACAAGCTGTTTTCTAAACGTTCCGACGGATAATTCCGCAAAATAGATCTGCCGGCCCCGATGGAACCGGCAGACTATCTCGATCTGCTATAGTGTCGCAGTGTTTACTTTTAGCAAAGACCAGAATTAACGGGCAACATCGTTCTCGATCTTCAGGTTATTGGTAACGCTGAAGCTGTTCGGAATGCCGCGGGCTATTATATACATCGTGTCATAGTCTCCGCGATTTCTTACATAGCCCTCGAGCGTAATATTGCCGCGATCAACGATCAGTCTTACTGATGGGTTGACTGTCCAGAGATATCCGGAAAGCCCGCTCGTATTGTGAAGCCGAGTGTATAGATTACGCCGGATCTGATCATCGAAGCGCGAGGGCGGAAGGATCTCAATGTTGTTGATCACCTTATTTACACCCGGGATCCGCTCGACTGCTGCTTTCGCATCAGAACGGTTAACTCCATTGAAAACCTTTCCGGTAAGCGTAACCGTGTCGCCGTCCACCTTGAATCCGATGTGATCGAACACTTCATAATACGGCAGCCGAAGAATCCTCTTGTGAACCTCCTGGCCAATCGCCGTTGTCTTATCGTCAATGGAAAGGCCTTGAGCGTTTACATTTAGAAATGATAGTGCTACAAGTGCCACCGAGAATATCAAGAATGAACTAAATCTTTTCATGACCCAAGTCTCTCCCTCCTTCTCAAAAATTCGTCCGATCTTGGACTCTGTCTTAGGACGAAAACAGCCCCCAAAAGGATGCCTGAAAAATGACTTTCGGGAACAGGTTAGATACCCCTAATTGCTGGCTGATAGCTGTCGCAAAGCTTCATAAAGAACAATACCGACTGAAGTCGCAAGATTCAGGCTGCGAACATTTCCGCTTGGCATCGGTATTGTCAGGCAGTTTTCCGGAAATGAGTCCAAAATGTCAGATGGAAGCCCGCGGGTTTCCGGGCCGAAAACTAAACAATCACTTTCTGTGAACTGCCATTCGGTATATTGCCTTTTTGTGCGGGTGGTCAAAAAAACAAACCGAGACCTCTTAAGCGACGAATACAATTCGTAGATATCCGTGTGTCGATAGAGCTCTACGTGTTCCCAATAATCCAGTCCGGCACGGCGGAGCGTCCGGTCGTCCATTCGGAATCCGGTAACGCCGACGATATGAAGTGGCGTTGATGTTGCTGCACAAAGGCGTGCGATATTTCCTGTGTTTGGTGGGATCTCGGGTTCGTAAAGTGCAACGTGAGGCATATTATTGCTGAAAAGGGGTTTCTCGGTATTTCAATTCAATTGCATCTATTTTTACTTTGAAATCATCGATTAGATCGTAAACGCTTGCCGTTCGATGCCGAAAACGGGTGATTATGCTAAAATCCGCTTTTGTTTGTTCAATTTCAGATGATTATATCTAATACGCCGTTCGTTACGGGATCCCGAATCTCCGCGGCCCTTACCATTTTTCTATTTTCTGCGATACCGGCTTTGGCCCAAACACCTACGCCAAATCGTGAAGAACCTAAGCAGGAACAGGTCAGCCAGGCGAGGATCGCCTCTGGTGACCTGACCGGCGAACAGGTCGCATCGGCGTTGCTTCGACAAAGGCATTCACCGCTCAGATGATCGCGCTCTATTTGTTCTCGCTCTATTTGGGCGAACTCCGCGGAACGATCGATGAGGAGCAGGCAAAAGGTTTGGCCCAAGACTTGGCCGAATTACCGCTCAAGATCGAGCAACTTTTGAACGATGCCGATACGATCGAGGAACTTTCAAAAGATCTCTTCCGCGTTCAGGACTTCCTTTACTTAGGCCGCGGCATCAACTTTCCCGTCGCTCTTGAGGGCGCGTTGAAATTGAAAGAAATAAGCTATATTCACGCCGAGGGATATCCGGCGGGGGAAATGAAGCATGGGCCTAATGCCCTGATCGACGAGAAACTTCCGGTCGTTGTCGTCAACACGCGTGAGACCGGAAACCATGGCAGCGAACTTCGTTACGAGAAGACCCATTCAAATATCGTCGAAGTAAAGGCTCGAGACGGCATCGTTATCGCGGTCCTGACCGAAGGCGATGCCATGAGTTCAAAGGTAGCAGACCACGTAATTGAGATACCCGAGACCTCCGACCTTCTCGGCCCGGTCTTGTCTGTAGTGCCGCTGCAGCTTTTGGCATATCATATCGCGGTTCGCCGTGGCTGCGATGTTGATCAGCCGCGCAATCTGGCTAAATCAGTTACGGTCGAATGATGAAGGCAATAATTGTCAGAGAATACGGCCCGCCCGAAGTAATGGCTGTGGAAGAAACGAATCTGCCGGAGCCTGTCGGAACGCAGGTGCTTGTTAAGATCCACGCCGCCGGGGTGAACCCTGTCGATACTTATCTACGTTCCGGAATTCACGCACATGCGCCGAAGCTGCCTTACACACCCGGAAAGGACGGAGCCGGTACAATAATTTCGGTCGGTCCTAACGTAACAAGATTCGCCATCGGCGACCGTGTCTATACCGCGGGCTCCATTTCCGGAACTTATGCCGAGAACTCTATCTGCGATGAAACGCAGCTTGACAGATTGCCCGACAACATCTCATTCGCCGAGGGAGCCGGGATCTGGACGCCTTATGCAACAAGCTATCGGGCTCTTTTTCAAAAGGCGGAATGCAAAGCGGGTGAGACCGTGCTGATTCACGGGGCATCGGGAGGTGTAGGGCTGGCCGCTGTGCAATGGGCCAGCTCGGCGGGACTTCGCGTGATCGGCACAGCCAGTTCCGAAGAAGGCCGCGATCTGATACTGCGAAATGGTGCCGACGCGGCATTTGACCACACAGACATAGATCATTTCACCGATATCTGGGAAGCGACCGGTGGCAGTGGCGTCGATGTGATAATTGAGATGCTTGCAAACGTTAACCTCGAACGAGATTTCGAATGCCTATCCCCGTTCGGCCGTATCGTTGTCGTGGGCAGCCGCGGCAGCATAGAGTTCACGCCTCGGCTTACAATGACCAAGGAGGCGACAATTCTGGGAATGTCTTTGTTCAATGCCCCGCCGGATGCGATGGACGAGATCCACAAGGCGATAGGGTACGGCCTAAAAAATGAGACCGTGCGTCCTATCGTAGCGAAGGAGTATTCTCTTGAAGAAGCGGCTCAGTCGCACCGAGACATTATCGAAACAAAAGCTACAGGGAAATTAGTGATCGTCCCGTAAACAGCCAAATTACTATATTCCGGGAAAGATCTCGATCTTCACATTGAATGCACCGGAATTGTCATTAAGGTTCCCTTCGTTTATCCCAAGGAACAATGCACCATCGCGAGCGGCAACAAACTCACGCTCATCGCCGATAAAAAGAAAATCATTATTGTCGTCGCCGATAACGGCAAGCAATGCCCCGGTCGGCACGGCCTTTAACAACTTATTCGGGTCTTCAACATCCCAAAGTCCAGCCGGAGTTGACTTGATGCCCTTACCTAACGAGACCTCGCCGGTTCCTGAGATCCGGATCCGCTGGCCCTTTTTGACGACCCAGCCCGAATTAGTCCAACCGTTTGCGGTATTGTCGGCTAGAACTTTTATGCTCAATTCGATCGGCTTGATCGCGGTGTTCGCCGCCGGCGGAGTGGTGCTATCCGAGGTCGTCTGTGTGTTTGAATTTGCGGGGGCTGTTTCAGTCGGTCTGGTCGGAGACGGTCTTGTATTGGAAGTAGAATTCGTAACAACGGTCTCATAACGCGGGGGGATTGAGGCCGAACCCGGGCCGGGCCTGTTGGTTGTAGAAGATGCTCTCTCGAATGAATCGAACGTTATCGAATCTACGTCCGCCGCATCAAAGGTCAGCGTACGCTTTCGCTCTCCCTCGCCGATCTCGATCGTGAACTTCCCTCCGCTAAAATCGGTTATCCGGCCTTTTATGATGCTTCCGTCTTTCAGACGAACAGTGTCAGCAAAAACACTGACGACGGACGACAACATCAATACGACCGAAAGAAAAAATGCCGCCGATCTGGAACTTGAACTCATCTTTCCTCCACGTTTTGCCGGAACCAAAACCGGCACGATCTACAGATGCTTATTGTCAGGACGCTCGTTGCACGGATGATGCAGGCCACTCTTGTTTAGATTATACATTCTGCCGCAAGCCCTCGAGAAAAAAAGCTGCAAGTTCTTCGCTGCACCATCGTTCATTCATTGACGGCACGGATCTCTGATCCGATAGCCATTTTGCGAAATGGGGGAAACATTGATGTATAAGGGAATATTGGCTTTTGCTGCGATCTTCGCGACCGCCTTTTCGGCTATTGGGGGAAATGGATCTGATACCCGTTGGGAAACGTTCGAGCTTTACGGCGAAAAGTTAGAGAACAGCCGCGCGTTCGTTGAATTGAACGAAACCGAAGGACGCATTACGGGAAACACGAGGAGTGTTATTTATGGCAGATGCGTTTCTGTCGGATTTTGCGTTCGAGCCTAATTATCCTGAGTCTCCACCGAACTATGTATCTGGGGAACGGGAACGTCTAAAGCTGATTCTGATTGGTTCGGCTGAAGGCATTCGCGAAATGATTCACAAAATGCATCAACGCGATTTAGCGGAAGCAGGTTCCTGGAGTCGGCTGTTGCCGGTTCCCAATTCAGACGAAGTGATGAGCGTGTTAATGCTATACCGTAGGCGCGGTGAATAGAAGCTAGAACAAGTAGGGGAATGGTGCGATCATTCCTCTATCGCTGGCACTAACTGACTGCCATAGCAGGCCACTTCGTTACGCAGTAACAGAGATAACTATTTGTAACAAAAATAACAATTTACCACTGATCTGCTCAAATCTGATCTAAGATTATGGATGCAAAATATGGATTGATGGCGATTGTGAGCTTCATTCTCCGTTCACCTCACAAAGGAGGGAAGTATGGCCATATCTTCCATTAAAGTTCGTAAAACGATTGCTTGATAGTTTCTTGAACAGTTAGTCGATAAATATCTCAAAAAATATCTCAAAGTTCTGCGAGATAGTCTCTCCAATGTAGAGAGTACATGGGGAACCATCGCAGTTTCTTCTACAACTGGACAGGCGCGAATATAGAGATTGAATCGAGATTGTCAGGACCACAGAAGCTCTGATGCTTTCAATTTGGGCGTTCTAATGCCTTTTGGAGGTGTTTATGAAACGGTTGATTTTGATTACTCTTGCGATGATTACTGTATCCATGCTGATACCCAGCCTGACTCCATCGGCTGATGCGCTTAACAAGCGGTTTAGGGAGGCTCACGAACGGGTGATGAATCGCTAAGCAGAAGGCGTTGCTGAATCATGAAGTAGTTGAGTTTTGGTTCTAGCCTTGATTTTGCACGAAACTTCAGCTCTTCAGGCTCCGATTCAGCAATGTCTTCCTAGTTTGTAAAAGCAGCCTCAAACCAAAGAAAAAGCGAGACTTGCGGTGAAGTTTGCTGTAGGCTAGTAGAATCATCGGGCGCGAATTAGTGTGCGCATTGTGGAGGACATCGGATGAGACGACAGCAACTGACTCCCAAGCAACGATCCAGCGTCGCTCGCCAGCCCCAACGCGCTATTGCTCCCGTTAAATCGGCTACGCATCTCCAGTTTCAAGCTGAGCTGGGCCACCAGCCTGTCAACCAATCGCTGCAACCCCAGCAATCGTCTGACTTGCCAAACTTGCCAAAGCCGCTGTTTCGCGGACTGGCTCAGGCGTTGGGGGCGGAGCTATCCTCGTCGGGCAGTCTGGTTCAGGCCAAGCTGACCGTCGGCCAAGCAGATGATCGGTATGAGCAGGAGGCGGACCAGGTTGCCAAGCAAGTCATGCGCCAAGTTCATGCACCTGTTGGCTCATCTGCTGAGGGAGGCCAATCACCGCAGGCCCAGGCAAAAAATCACTCGGTACAGCGCCAGTCAGATATCAGTGGTACCACCGTTGCTCCCAATGTAGAAGCCTCGATTCAGCAAGCGCGAGGCAGGGGGCGCTCGTTGCCGCGCTCGTTGCAGGACAAGTTTGAGGCGGCGATGGGAGCTGATTTTAGCCAGGTGAGAGTGCATACAGATAGCGGCTCGCATCAACTGAATACGAGGTTGCAGGCACGGGCGTTTACTACCGGGCAGGATGTCTTCTTTCGGCAGGGCGCTTACGATCCGGGCAGCCATCAGGGACAGGAATTGATTGCCCATGAGTTAACTCATGTGATGCAGCAAAACACTCAGATAACGCAGCGCCAAGGCGCAGAAACACCCTTCGCTTCAACAAATGGGGCACAGAAAAATTCGATTCAACGGGTAATTGGCGATGTAGCAGCATCAATTCAGTTTGATCCGGTCTTGTACATTCAGAAACTGATGAAAGATGATAAAAAGCCGATAAAAGATAGGTATGAGCAAGCATTGGATACTGCTAATGAACATTATGCAAATACTGGGAATGTAAAGTTTGCTCGTCTTGCGGCGGAGTGTGCAGTTCAGCTAAAACAATATAGTTTGGCTGCAAAATTCTACAAGGCGGCGTACAAACAGGACCGGCAACCGGATGATGCGCTAAAAGCAGCTAGAAATTATAAAGAAGCAAAAGACCTGCGTAAAGCCGATATCTGGTATCGAGTCGTTCGTCGGGGACATTGGGAAAACCGAGGCGAGGGGAAATATGGTGCCCTTCCTACTCGTGAGGGAATCAAACGTGCTGATCACGCGATCCCGGCAACTCCGGCGATGGTTGAGGAGGCCAATAGACATCTAGGGCGTTTGGGATATGGCGAAACGTTCAAGTATCAAGAGTTTTTGAAACTAGAAGACAGAATGTTCATAGACAATAGGGGCCAGGTTCGATCGGTCTATGAAGGCGATCAGAAATACAAAAAGGAAGAAAAACCAGCACCCGGTGGAAAGACCATCGCAGCCGGACTAGTTGATGTCTGGGAAGACGATATTATTCAAGGACGGCTTACTAATGCAGGATTGCAACAGAAATTACGGGATTTAGATATAGACAGAAACCAAATGGGGAGCTACATTGTTCGTTACAATAGAAGTAATCCTGAACGAGCAGCTCTAGAACTCAAACCTGGAAATGGTGGAATCACCCAGGGTACTCCACCGGCCCTTTTTTCAACTAATAATATGCACAGTGTGGCATCAGGTGCTAAATATGCCATCTTTGCCATGAGCCGCAGCGGTAGAATTTATGCAACCAACCATCGCATATCGCGGGTGCATCACACCAGTCCACTGGCAGGAGGCGATGTAGTCCGGACGGGCTTCCACCTACCTCATCCATTGAGATGAACCATTGCGGGGTCGCACGAAATATGACCGGATTCTTACAACGCCAGCAATGCGGATAACGGTGCTGATAAGCTTCCGAATGAAGCAGCATCCCATTGCTGCGAAGAAATTCTACGATCTTCGGGTTTGCATCAAAGATCTTCATCCCACCGAAGTGTTCGACCTCACCGATAAATCGGCCGGCACTATCGACGGGATTATAGATCTCAAGGCCGTATTGTTTCCCAACGTGAAAATCGTCCGCCCCGTGGCCGGGAGCCGTGTGAACGATGCCCGTGCCTGCCTTTGATGAAGTTCTGCTTTCAAAGCGAACATCTAGTTCTGTCTCAGCATCAGCCTCGCCCAGCGTAACGTGTTCACCATTCACAATTAGCGAGATCCGATCAAGCCAAGGGTGCCTTGCCTCAAGTCGGTTGAGTTTCGAACCTTTGAACTTGGCAAGCTCTTTCGCTGACTTAAATCCGCAAGTTTCGCTAAATCCCCGTGAGAGCTCAGTTGCGACGATGTAAACCTCGTCTTCGATACTGATCGCCGAATACTCTAGATCCGGGTGTACAGCCAGCCCCATGTTCGCCGGAAGTGTCCAAGGTGTGGTTGTCCAGATGACAAGAGATAGGTTCCTCTCCGCAAGCGCAGGATCGATCCGGGCGGGGTCAGAGACCAGCGGAAACTTTACGTAGATCGAGGGCGATGTATGTTCTTTGTATTCAACCTCGGCTTCAGCGAGTGCGGTTTGGTCATGAATACACCAATAAACCGGCCGCAGGCCTTTATATACATACCCACGTTCCAGGAACTTACCGAAGAGCCTTGCCGTTGCCGATTCATATTCCGGCGACATCGTTAGATACGGGTCATCCCACTCGCCAAGAATTCCCAGCCGCTGAAAATCACGGGATTGATTATTCATTGCCGTTGAAGCATGTTCGCGGCAAATCCGACGAAACGATGCCACAGGAATATCGGCTTTATTTTTACCTTTTTCTGCTAACTTTTTTTCAACGTGCGTTTCGATCGGCAATCCGTGGCAGTCATAGCCGGGCACGTAGGGCGCATCGTAGCCCATCATCGAACGCGTTTTGACAACGAAATCTTTAAGTATCTTATTCAAAGCCGTACCTATGTGGATATCCGCATTCGCATACGGCGGCCCATCGTGCAGGATGAACTTCTTGCGTCCCTTTCGTGCTTCGGCGATCTTTTCATAAAGGCCCGATTCCTTCCATTTCTTCAGGCGTAATGGCTCGCTCTGCCCAAGATTTGCTTTCTGCGAAAAATTCGTTTTTGGCAGGTTAACGGTTTTCTTAAGGTCCAATGAATCAGTCATAGATATCCTGCAGTTTGTTTCAGAACCGCGTGATCTGGTTAAACCTTAATTGTAACAGTGACCAGGAAAAATCTGAATCAGCAATTGGAGCAGAAGGCTTACTCTTCCTCAATAGACACAAGGAAGGGAAACTCTCGTGCCTTGGCGAGATTCATCGCCTTTTGCTGCTTCATATAGGCGATGTCATACGGGTAAATGCCTGCGACGCCAATGCCTTCCCGATGTACCTTCAGCATGATCGCAACAGCCTCTGACTCCGGCTTCTGAAACACGTACTCAAGCACGAAGACGACGAAATCCATAGTTGTAAAGTCATCATTGTGAAGCAGCACACGGAAAAGCTTCGGCTTTTCCAAGCGAGTTTTGGTCTCAGGAAGTATGTCGGTAGCGTTTTCTGGGAACTCGGGCATATCTGCACATTTTTGAGGTTATCACAGACTTGCATCGCTAAGCACATACGATCGGTTTTCGTGAATACAAGAGCCATTGAAAAATAGATGGACTTTAGACGCCCTTATTTGGTATGTTTGGATGCGCTGTTTACTTAGTATTCACTTTCGGTCTAATTGCACTTTCTCCGGCTAGGTGTTGTAGGACACCTGCGGATCCAAGACCGGACTCTTCAATATGAAGGCAAGTGTCATCAATAACATTCCCCGGTCGGCCAACCGCGGAAACAATGCAAGTCCCACAGGATCTAAGTCCTTGGATGCCCGCTCCGATAAAACTGAGCTTGATCTTGTGTTCGCGGGAGCAGGACAGAAACTTCGCGAAGGTCGTTCAAGTGAGGCAGAGGAGATCCTTCGAGACGCTATTGCCAAGCATCCCAAGAAAAGGATGATCTTGCGAATCTGAAGCGGTTGCTTTCATTCACACTTGAAACCGTTGGCCGTTACAAGGAATCACTTGATGAAATAAAGGAGTATGAAAACGAAGCAAATCTCCTTCCCCTCTCCGTCGAGACCCAGATCCGTCTGGTAACGCAGCTTGCTATCGCATACAACAACACCGGCGAACATCCAAAAGCGGTTACACTGCTTAAAGAAACCCAACTCAAGGCAAAAGAAAACAGCTTCACCCATCTTCTGGGAAGCATTGAGGTGGGGCTGGCGCGCGTTTACCGCAAGTTGAATGAGTGCCCGATATGCCGCGATCATGCTGAAAGTGCTCTCGCGGACCACCGTGCAACGGGTGATTGGCTTGGAATGGCAGAAGCCTACCGTGAAATTGCCCTTAGCTACCATCAGGAAGGCGATAGCGAAAAGTCTCTTGAGTATTTCGATCTCGGAATAAAGATAATTGGAGACCGCTCTGCGCCCTTTATGCTCGGAAAGCTCTACACAGATATGTCCGGGGCATATTGGTTCCTGCGAAAGCCGGCGGAAGGCATCGAATGTCTCGAACGGTCTATAACATTTTTTGACAAGACCGAACACCTTTTGAACACGGTCATTGCCTACAACTAGCAATCGCCACTTACAAAGGCAAATCCAAAGAAGAAGAGATCGTAATCGAGCAAGGACTGATCGAAGAATCAACCGAAGAAATCGCCAACGTTCTGTAATGTATCCCACTGATTTATAAAAGGAGAAATGATATGTCTACGCATTTGTTTGCCACCATTATCACCGCCACTGCTGTTGCTGCCAATAACCGGGGCGAAGGAGATGGCAGTACCTTGGCAACGCTTCAAAAAATCACTCGTGGCAACGATCAGTATACGACTGTGAGTGCAGAAGCGATTCGCTGGGGACTGCGGGAGTACTTTCAGAATCACAATGAGTCTGCTACTAATCGCACCTTTGACCCAGACACGGATAAGTACAGCTTCAAAAGCGAGCAGTTTAGCGCTGAGAAATACATTGATGATGATTTGTTCGGCTACATGGATGCCAAGAAAGGGCAAGACAATAAAGATGCCACAACCAAGCGGCGTGGTGCATTAGAGATCAGCCGTGCTATCAGTCTTGACCCCTACTGGGGCGATATTGCCTTTGGTTCTAAGGGGGGCGAGAAAGGTAAAACCTCAATCCACAGCACCGAAGTCCACTGCACCGCCTATCAGTACACGATTGCCCTCACGCCTGATAGTTTGAAAAATCTCAACCGAGCGGCATTGGCATTGGATGCAATCGGAGCCGTGCGGCATGTTGGTGGCAATCATGCCCGTTTTTTGTACGATTTCCGTCCTGAATCGATTGTAATTCGTATCACTGACGATCCCAGTCCTTGGATTATGGACTGCTTCAAACGCATGGGTGAATCTGTCGGTTGCCCCAAACTACTTCGTTTGGTCGAAGTGGGTGACGTAAAGGCTAGCGAACTGATCGTAGCAGGGGAAGTTGCCGATACTCCCTACGGAGAAAAGTTAGCAGCTTTGGAGGTAAAGGTTTATCGTGGAGTCAAAGAAGCAATCGCGGCAGCCAAGCAAAAGCTAACGATTCTTCAAACTGCCTAGCTTAGGAGTCTGCCCTATGAGTTCCCTATCTGTTTCTAGCGAAGTCTTGGATGGTATCGCCGCTCTAGCCCAGCAGTTTAACTTATCCACTGAAGAGCTTCTGACTCAAATTATTCAGGGCAAGTTGGTCATTATTGACGCTGACGAGCTAGAAGACTTGCTGGATGTGAAAGATGCAATCTTGGCAGAAGCCGATCCCGAAAACCAAGAACGGGTCACCTGGGAAGACGTTAAGCAGGAGTTGAACCTGTGAGCCGTTATCATATTGAGTTTTTGAAAACGGCCAAAAAGGAACTGTTTAAACTCCCGCAGGATGTTCAACGACGCATTGCGGCCAAACTTGACGCCCTTTCAGTTGATCCTTGCCCTCCGGACAGCAAAAAACTAAAAAACGGGAATGGGCGACTGCGGATACGAGTAGGAGACTATCGTATCATTTACCGTCTTGAGGAAGACCGGCTGGTCATCCTAGTCATCAAAATTGGTCATCGTCGTGATGTTTACAAGTAATCAAGACAAATCAAACTATGCAACTCTATCTCGATTGCCCTTGCACCAGCTTTCCACGCAGCTTTGCACGGGATTACAAAGAAACCTATCGCTATCCACCACCATCCACAGTTTACGGATTGCTGCTGTCGTTGGTGGGTGAGATAGACATGATGGCGCATGTTGGAGTGAAACTCGCCATCGGCATGATTGGGAATGATCCGCCCATCTCTCGCATTGTTCGCAAACAGCGACATCACAAATTCAGCCGAGACCACATGGGCACCTATCCGACTAGCAAATTCTCCAAGCCCAATCACCACGAACTGCTAACCGATTTACAGGCAGTGGTCCAGATCGACTCTAGTGAAGAATCAACCGCCTTAAAGCTAATGGATCGAGTGGCGATCGCCCTCTCTACGCCAGAACAAATTACCCGTTTTGGTGGTCTAAGCTTGGGTGAATCTTGGGCAATGGTCAACGGTATCCGAACCTATCGAAAAACGGATGGGACTATTCGTTGGCTAGTGAAAGATTCGCGTGGATTGCTCAGTTTACCAGTTTGGATCAATCGCCAAACGACACAGGGAACATTTCAGCGCTTCTCGATTGCTGAACCTGGTGATGCATTCACAGATGCGTGTTGGGTATCCATTCAACCACCCGCAGCACCTGCAAAAGCTACCAAAACCAAACGCAGCAGGAAATCAAGTTAACCACAGCCTCACCATTCATTCAACCTCTGATCGCCATTAGGCGTTGTTCCTCTCTTTGCAGCCTATCTTGCTACACTATAGGCAAATCTTCCGGCATGCCAAGTGTAGAGTTGATGCCATGACTGACTCTCAAATCTTGCCCGCTACCGATACCTGGGTGAAAGCGACCTGGGAAGACTATTTGCAGCAGATCGAGCAGCCGGGCTACGAGAAGGCAAAGGGTTACTATCTAGACGGATGGATGCGGATTGAGATGTTACCCGTTGGCAGTGATCACGCCGGCGACCATACTCTGGTTATCTTTACAGTTGGTCTATTTACGACGTTAAAAGGCATTGCTGCTAGAGGTTTAGACAACTGTACCTATCGCAAAACAGGTAAGCAGGAATGTCAGCCAGATGTTTCCTATTATCTAGGAAAAAATGCCCGTGTCATTCCTAGTAGTACAACAGTAATCGACCTCGATCAATATCCGCCTCCAGATTTGGTGATTGAAGTTGCCAAAAGTAGCATTGTTGATGACCGTACTGCCAAGCGCGAACTTTATGAAAGCCTGGGTGTAGCTGAGTACTGGGTTTTGGATGTTGAGAGGGTTCAGATTTTAGCCTACGAAATGATTAGACGCGGAGTTACATCGGGTAATCGTCGGCAAGTCGATGCCCATTGGAATCGCGGCATGAGTTATCTGACATCTTTCACCAGTACAAGTGCATCACGTTTTCATGCTCACTAATTGCAGATCGAGTCCCCGTGATTGCAACAGAGATCGGGAGCGCTCTATCTGAGACAGCAGTAGGCAGATGGCGACATCAGGCAAGAGCAGTTGCAGAGCGGAAGTAGCGGACTGTTTCCAATCAGGCAACAGAGCGGAGCCAGTAGACAGATAAGTCCAATGCGCCAGGATAAAGCTAACCAGACACAGAACGAACCAGCGGTAGACTCCTAACAGCGTCTGTTGGCCAAAGCAATGCAAGCCGAAGCGATGTTTGATGGTCTTGAAGAACCCCTCAATGCTCCAGCGACGGCGACCCCACCAAGTACTTGTGCTGCCTTTAAGCGGGCGGGTTGAGAGGACGAAGCGTTTTTCCAACTTGCCATCGCGTTTGAGGTAGAGCCAGGAAATCGTCACTGGAAACGACAAGCCTTCGAGAACCACTTGTTGTCCTTTGGTTGCCAAATCCTGCACCTTGCGCCCATCGGCCAGCTTGCGGTCACACCTGACTCCGACAATCACCGGGTAACGACGCTTTCGCATCGCGTTGAGGAACGGCACACTGCCAAAGGCAGTATCGGCTAGCACCACGACTCGAAACGCTCGCACCAGAACTTTGGGCAGCGTGTCAATGAGCCGCACGGCCAGTTGAGCGGCACTGGGGGAACCCTTACCACGCCAGACGCGAAACCCCCACGGCACTCGAAACTGCCCCACCACCAAGTACAGCACCACCAGATGCAGTCCTCGTTTGCCTTGCAGAACGCTGATGAGCGGGGCAAACTGCTTGAACTTGCCACACTTTTCTAGCGTTGTCAGGTCTACGATGAGTTGCAACCAGGGTCGTCGTCCCCGACCGCTATAGCTCAGCAGTTGTTCAACAAGTTGTTGACGAATGGTGCGGATGAATTGGCGAGTCGGCCACCGGTAGTGGTTGAGAAACCGGCTCAAGGCTCCAGCAGACTTCATCGAACTGTGTTGCGGTAGCGGGTGTCCTTGTGCCTCCAGGAACAAAGCCAACAGCGCTTGCAGGCTGTCCCTTTGGTCAGTGGTCGGCATCAGATTGAGCAGGGTGTAAACTAGCGCTTGGGCGTGTACGAGAATCGGTTTCACGGTTCTTGGAAAACTTTGATAACTTCACGCCCTTTTTTCGCATCAATTGTCCCTCAAGGCAAATAGCGCATCTGTACTAGTGAAAGATGTGAGTTAAGTTTGAAGCAGCAATCTACTGAGCAGCGAATTGATTCTGCCGGAGGCATTGGTTCTTCCTCTTCGCAGAGCTAATGCGACTTTGACGAGTGCCTACGAACAGCTTTTGTAGCTTCCAACTTTCAGTTGATTCGCATCAATCAGCCGATTTTGCGGTCAGCAGCTCAGCTACGCGCCACAACTAATCTGAAAACTCCAGACGCCATTCACGCTGCAACTGCTCTAGCCGCTCGTTCAACGCTGTTTTTGACCAGCGATAGCCAGTTTCGGGCCGTGGCTGGTTTGCCCGTTGTTGTACTGAGTGAGGTGCTGACCTCCTAATCGGCAGTGGCGACTCGCATGCAGATCTGCAAAGGCCGTTTTTGGATCAGAGAAAGCCGTTTACCGCATAGACACCGTCACAGCGATTCTCTAGACTGCTCTCTATTGCTATTAAGAATGATTTCTAACAGAGTAGCTTGATTGGTGTGAGAGTGATTGAGATGGGTATGTTGCAGTGTTCGGGTCCGGTGCAGTTGGCGTTGGTAGCGGCTCTGTCAGGCAGTTTGGTCGAGGTGTTGGCATTGCCTGGATGGGCGCAGGAGCAGCAAGCGAATGATCTGTTTTCCGGTTTGAGTACTGAGTTAAACCGGCAGGCAAACCAGCAAGGGGCTGATTGGTCGCTGGAATCTGAATGGGCTGGTTCCGGTATTGGAATTCCGCAATTGAGTGAGTTTGAGCAACCTGCTACAAAGATCACAGATTGGATTGCTCAAATCGAAGCCTCACTGGTGCAAATAACCAATGTGCGAGTCGAGGCGACTGAAGCCGGACTTCAAGTAATCCTGGAAACAGATAGTGGTTCCCTAGAGGTGCCGGAAACTCGCGCCGTGGGGAATGCGCTGATTGCCGATATTGCCAATGCTACCCTTGCAGAAGAATTTTCTCAGGCAAATCCAATCGAAGGAATTGCGCTGGTGAATGTAACGCAATTGCCGGGAGAACGGGTGCGGGTTGCGATTACCGGAACCAATGCACCACCTATCGCTGAGATAACAACAGCGGCTGAAGGACTGGCGTTTGTGGTCACGGTTGGGACGGCTGCGGTTAGTGAAGCAGAAGCACTTGAGTTAGTGGTGACGGGGGAGCAAGATGAAGGCTATAACCCGTCGAGTGCAACTACAGCCACGCGAACCGATACGCCACTACGCGATATTCCTCAATCCATCACGGTAGTACCGCGACAGGTGTTGGACGATCGCAATGTGAGAACGGTAACACAAGCAGTGGAAACTGTTGCTGGCGTAGTTGATAACTTCTCACTCTATAATTCACCTTCTGGCAATAGACTTATTCGCGGGTTTAATCAGCAAACACTACGAAACGGTCTGCGTGATGACGCTGGTGTTGTTACTTCCCCCTTTGAAACAATCGAGCAAGTAGAAGTTCTTAGGGGACCTGCCTCAGTTTTGTTTGGAGCTTTAGAGCCAGGTGGAATCATTAATGTAATTACTCGGCAACCCCTAGATGAACCCTATTACAGGCTAGGAAAATGTTTGCCACAAACGGCTTGCACCTTCGAAATCCGACGAATTCGTCCCGATCTCCTCGCCCGGAGCTTTACCTTTAACGTCGTCGTAAGTTACGCGCCAGGTAAGCTTATGTTTTCCACTAGTGTTCGAGACGACCGCAACGGCGTAGATATCCTCATTCGTTTCAAATGTTGTAACGGCAGGATCTGCCTTATCGTTCTTGCCGAACTTGAGTTCGCTGATGTTCGCCGTTGTGAAGCTGGCCTCACATCCAAGTCCGACGAGAAGTAAAAATGAGAGTACGACTGCTGTGCTGAATAGATTTTTCACTGATCGCCTCCGATGCTAATCTTGAAAGTTTGTTCAATAAAGCCGGTTAAGTGTAGAGCAGAAGATTAGATTATGCAAAGTGGAAGAGGGCACATTGTGCTAATCTATAATTTTGTTTCAGATGACAAATTTTTCGGAATATGAGTAAGGTCGGATTTGTTAGTCTCGGTTGTCCCAAAAACCTCGTTGATAGCGAGGTGATGATGGGTACGTTGAAAGAGGCCGGTTGGGAAATAATCAATAACGCCGAAGAGGCAGAGACGATTGTCGTGAATACCTGCGGATTCATTGAATCCGCCAAACAGGAATCGATAGACGCCATACTTGAAGCGACCGCCCTAAAATCCGAAGGTAATGCGAAACGTGTTGTAGTCGCCGGCTGTCTTGTTGAACGTTATCGGGATGAGCTGGTGAAAGAACTGCCCGAGGTTGATGCGTTCATAGGAACTTCTCAGGTCAACGAGATACTAAAGGCTGCGGATGCAAACTTTGATGCGAAACAACTAACCATCAAGCCGATCGGCAATAAGACCGCTACATATCTTTATGACCTGGATACACCTCGGATTCGTGCAACCGATTCGCACACTGCATTCATAAAGATCGCTGAAGGCTGCGACCGCCCATGTACCTTTTGCTCAATTCCGGGAATGCGGGGTTCTTTCCGTTCTCGGCGGTTTGGTTCGATCATAGAAGAGGCTCGAAATTTGGCAAAAGATGGTGTCAAAGAGATCGTATTGGTCGCACAGGATTCGTCGCGCTATGGCGAAGACCTCGGCGAGGTAGATGCGCTTGCCGCTCTGATACGAGCTCTCGGTGAGATCGATGAACTCGAATGGGTGCGTGTTATGTATGCGTATCCGACCCATATCTCTGACGCCTTTCTTGCCGCGATCGCAGAAACGCCGAAGGCAGTGAAATATTTGGATATGCCGCTTCAGCACGCCTCACGTAGTGTTCTGAAGTTGATGAAACGTGGCGGGACGCGAAAGTCACTGGAAAGGCTTATCGGTCGTGTTCGTGAACGTGTGCCTGGGATCACCATCCGCACTACGTTCATAACGGGCTTCCCCGGCGAGACCGACGAGGATTTTGAAGAGCTTTTGACGTTTGTCCGGAACTGCCGGTTCGATAATGTCGGTGTCTTTACCTATTCTGATGAAGAGGGAACACCCGCCTTTGATCTCCCAAACAAGGTCGATCCGAAAGTCGCTAAAAAGCGGCGCGACCGTTTGATGAAGGAACAGGCTAAGATAAGCCGTCAATTGAATCGGTCGAAGATCGGGAGAGTATTTCCCGTGATGTTCGAAGGGCTTTCGCAAGAATCTGACCTTCTTTTCCAGGGAAGATCTGAAGGACAGGCACAGGAGATCGACGGCTACATTCTAATAAACGATGTTCCCGAAGGCCTTGATCCGCAGATCGGTGAGATATATAACGTGCGCATCACCGAAGCTTATGAATATGATCTGATCGGAGAGATCATTTGATCTCAAGAAAGGTTCATTACCTACCCGATGCTGAATTTGGCTGCAATTTATTCTGAGACTTTTCCGTCCGAACTAATGTAAACCAAGGCGAATGCGATCAATGCCGAAAGCGCTTGTGTAAAGACTATAGAAGCCTTTGCGGTAATGCCACCGAAGATGCCGGCGATAACTACAGCAATTTATTCGTAACGTTCCGCAGCGGTGATATATTAACGCACGGTTTCCCGAAAGCGATACACAAAAGTTCCGATTTCGTTATCGAGCGATTAGGTTTTTACGAAACTTTATGTACGATTGGTAAGTATTACAAGCGTATTTCGCCCAGCAATTACCCTGATCTGCATCTGCATTTCCTGCTGGAGCTTTCACCCAAAAATCCAAGAGGAGTCAATTCGCAAAGAATAGAATGAAGATCTCAAAACATTTTCGATTTATCGCCGTAACGGTTCTTGTCGCTCTGTTGCTGGTCTCAGTCGCTCCGGCACAGCAGCGCGATGTCTACGACCGTATCCGCGAAGAAGGAACAAAGAATTCTCAGGTGATGAAGCACCTGCAGGTATTGACAGATGTTTACGGGCCTCGGCTTACCGGTTCGCCACAGCTCAAAGCCGCAGGCGAATGGGCAGCGCGCCAGATGACCGAATGGGGATTAAAGAACGCAGCACTCGAGCCCTGGGATTGGGGCCATGTGGGCTGGACCAGTGAACGTGCATACGGTTTCATTACATCTCCTGTTCAGGATTCGCTGGTTTTTGAGGTGCTTGCGTGGACACCGAGCACTAACGGCGTGGTAAAAGGCAAAGCCTTTAATATGGTGATCCCTGATCGCCCGACCCAAGAAGAACTGACCGCCTATTTTGATAGTGTGCGTCAGAACGTGCGGGGAAGCATAGTTTTTTACGGAAATCCGGGCGTTGTGCCGGTAAATCTGAACCCGCCGCCAAAACGGACACCTGACGAATTAGCCAAGCAGCGAGTAAATCCGGATGCGCCGGCTCCGCAGTTCCAGGGGCCTGGTTCTGGGACAACCGCTGCTGATTGTGGGGCTAATTATCGGTGTCTCGCTTTTCAAATCTGGGCTGTTGATTGGGCTAGGCATGCTGTTTAGACTGGGGCTGAGCCAAAGTATTTTGTTTGCCTTTGCTCTGGTTCAGGGGGATGAATTCGCCTTTGTCTTGTTTTCCTTTGCGGCTCAGAGCAATGTGCTATCGGAAAATCTGGCCGGAATTTTGATTGCGGTGGTGGCCCTCTCGATGCTGCTGTCGCCGCTGTTCATGATTGCCTACGACCGACTGATCGAACCGCGCTTTGCGACTGCGTCCGACGAGCGGGAGGCCGATGAGATTGACGACAACGAAAATCCAGTCATCATTGCTGGGTTTGGTCGATTTGGACAGATTGTCGGCCGGTTGCTGCTGGCGAATGGCTGTTCGATTACGGTGCTGGAACACAATCCCGCCCAGATTGAACTGCTGCGCCGGTTTGGTTGGAAGGTGTTTTACGGCGATGCCTCGCGGATCGATTTGCTCTATGCCGCCGGTGCTGACCAAGCCAAGCTGCTGGTGATCGCGATTGACGATAGCGAGAAAATCCTGGAGATGGTGGATTTGGCCCGGAAGCACTTTCCTGACCTGAAACTTCTGGCGCGGGCGATTGACCGACGCCATGCCTATGAGCTGATTCGACGTGAGGTAGATGTAATTCAGCGAGAAACGTTTAGCTCAGCCTTGGATATGGGAGTTGAAGCCCTCAAGCTGCTGGGGGTTCGCTCCTACCGGGCGCATCGGGCCGCTCAGACCTTTCGGCATCACGATGAGGAAGCCCTGCAAGACATGGCGGCGATGGCGGAAGATGATTCAGCGTTGATGGCTCGATCGCGACAGTTGACTGAAGATCTAGAGCAAATTCTGCAATCCGATGAACAAGAAATGGTCCATGAGCTGGATCGAGCCTGGGATCTGTTGGCGCAGCAACAAGAGAGTCAATAAATTTTGCTCTGTCGCCGCGGGACGAGCTGCCTGTAGCAGCACAGCTCCGAGCATTTGGCGCACCGGCGCATACCAGGGAGAAGGCTCATCATAGTTGAGGCGATCTTCTAGCTCCACTCCTGTTTCGAGGTGGGCAATCGCCAGCTGATCCTAGATCTTTAGCGTGAGTGCGATTAGCTCCATCGCATCCAGTTGCTGTCAGGTAGAATATTTTCCAGCATTACCACAGATGGAGTCAGCGACAAAAATGCCGTTTATCAACTACGTGATGGAGAAGTTTCTGTGATGAACATCTTGCTGGCTCAAGCTGAACACATTGACCATCTGGCTGTCCTGTTTGATCAGTATCGGGTTTTCTACAATCAGGCTTCTGATCTTGCTGCTGCTAAGCAATTCCTGGGTGAACGGTTCAAGCAGCGAGATTCTGCCATTTTTGTGGCTATGGATAATCAGAGCATGGTCGGATTTACTCAACTGTATCCTAGCTTTTCCTCGGTATCGATGCAGCGGGTTTGGATTTTGAATGACCTGTTTGTGGTAGAGAATTACCGTAAACAGGGAGTTGCTAACTTACTCATGGATGTGGCAGAACAGTATGCCCGGTCCAGTGGCGCAGTCCGAATTGTCTTAGCAACCCAAATCACGAATATCGCGGCTCAAAGACTGTATGAGTCTCGCAACTACGTTAAAGACGAAGCCTTCTATCACTACATGTTACGGTTAATTTAATTGATAAGTTTGATTATACTGATGTTGTCGAATATTCAATTACAGCATTCACAAATTGATTGTGAACAGGGGATGTGGGGGCAACGCCCCCACGCAGGGATGGAACCCCTGCACCCCGTTCAGATCCGATCAAGGATTGCTGTAGATAGTCAATTAAACGTTCAATTAGACAGTAGCGATTTCCTGACGAAACCTACGAATTGCTTCGGCAGCATCAGTTTCCGCCATTAAGACGCAGCGTTCTAATAGCTCAATGTCTAACTCCTCCAGCCCAGGGAGCTGACTGCGATCGATACGATGATAGCCATCAGCAACGAGATGATAAAGCGTGAAAGTGCCATCCTGCCAGAACCACACTTCGGGAACGCCAAGTGCCTGATAGCGAGTCAGTTTACTGATTCCACCACGGGTGAAAACAACCTCAATCGATAAATCCGGAATCGGTTTTGACCGACCCAAACAGTAGGACTCATCAGCTTGAACAAACGCTAATCCCTCTCGTTCCTGGTCTTTCTGCCGAGTAGGCACAAACGGAATTCCCTTTTCGGTTAGAAAGGTCGTCACCAGATAGCCAATAATGTGAGCAAAAATCTCATGCAATTCTCCTGGCATGAGGATTTCAATCACTCCGTCGTAGAACGCTAATCTGGCACCCGGAGAGTCCTGCAATCCCTGCTGAACCAGCTTGAAGCCTTCCCATGTGCCAGGAAGGACAATCAACTGATCCTGGGTCCTGTCCAACAATTGAACCATCGCGATCGCATCTCCTATGACCCACCTGTGCCTAAGTTTAGTCGGATTCTTACTGGGATTTAAGCAGCATTGTAATCGACCTCACCAGCCTATCTGGTTCTACAGGTTTAGCGATGTGTTGCTGAAAGCCCGCGGCCAATGCCTGCTGCTGGTTGAATTCTCCGGCATAGGCGGTCAGGGCAATGGCGGGGATCTGTCCACCTTCGGGCAGTAATTCTCGAATCTTGTGAAGTAGGGTGTAACCATCCATCTCAGGCATGCCAATGTCAGACAGCAAAACATGGGGCTGGAATTGCTCCACCTGCTGGAGAGCCTCCGTAGCTGAAGTGCTGGCTCTAACGGTTGCTCCAGCTTGCTCCATAGTCATTTCAGGCTGAACCAGGCAGATTCAACCGCAATCGCTGTCAGCCTGTTTTTTAATGGCAGCAAGCTAACTGAGTTGAGTCTTGATTGCGTCTTGCTTGAGTTCTGGTTGAACCGCTAACACTATTCAGAAGCGATCATTGTGCGCAAATTATTAGAGAAAAGAGCGCCTTTGGCCGATAAATAGTCCCTGTCTTGTTCAGTCAAACCAAGGTTATCGCAAAATAGCGTTTGCTCGACTTTCGCAGTCCGCCAGTCTGTTTCAGTCAAGATGGCTTCACCCAGATCGGCCCCGATCAAATTAGCAGCAGCCAAGCTAGCTAGGCTGAGATCGGCCAAGCTCAGATCAGCGCCGCGTAGGTCGGCGTCTCGCAGGTCAGCCCCATTCAAATTAGCTAACCGCAAATCAGCACCCCGCAAATCGGCCCCAATCAGATTGGCAAGACTGAGGTTCGCGCCGCGTAAATCAGCTCCACTCAGGTTAACTTGGCTGAGGTTTGCGCCAATCAAATAACTGCTAACCAAATCAGCCCCGTTCAGATTCGCTCGCTTCAAGTCAGCGTTGCGCAAATCGGCCTCCCGTAGATCCGCTCCCCTCAGGTCCGCTTCACTTAAATTAGCGCCCATCAACTCGGCACTCGTGTTGGGATTGGTAGCTCGCCACTGGTTCCAAGCAGTAATGCTATATCTGAGGCGGGCAACTTGTTCAGCGGTAGTCTGAATCGCAAGCTGCTTTGCGAGTTCCCAGGTGATTGGTTGATTCACTGTCCAATTCTGCGTTACGTCTATATAAAAGAGCGGAAGGGACCGATAAACGGATGAAAACCTAGTATCGATATGATTGCTCATTGTTTCCCAGAATAACACCCCTCTTTCAAGCCGTATAGTCTAGAATCTGGGGCAATTACTGTGAAATTTCTATGAAGTTGCTTAAAGTTTGAGCACATCTGATAGTCTTGAGTAAAGATACAGAAGCTCAGTAAGATTACAGAATTAATCTCTTTTTGGTATATTATTTGACTAAATAGTTCGCTGGATTGCGTCAAGTTGTTGATGGAAGTCAGTTGAACCTCTAGCCGACTCTGGCTACCTCTGAGCTTTTGTTTGTGTGGATTCCCTTATTCAATGAGTTTAATAGCTATTTATCCGATTGTCTCAGGAAGTTTTGAGATTTCAAAGCTCTGATGGGTGTTGGGTAGGCTCTAGGTCTCGGTCTTCCAAGGCTCGACAGCTAGATCGGGCATGTAAGAGGAGCTGCATGAAAAGCACTTAGCGGTTGACTGTTGATGGCAAGTTGATGGCAAATGGAATTCAGTCTCACCTGAGTTTCAGTCCTTACGGTTGATGCAAAGTTGATGGGCAAAGGGTAAGTACCCAAGCTTGAGCGCTGGTCAAGGCTTCGAGTTGGGGACCGGACACTCTGCCTGAATACGACAAGGCTAGAAAGTCGTTTAAAGGTTTAAAGAATTTCACAAAGCTTGAACAGGTGTGCTCTTGATGGGACACTACAGATTTTCTAAAGACTATTCCTTACCTCAACTGTTTGCTCAGTTGGTTGAACAGCAAGCGGATGGGTGCTTGCATCTTTCGGGTGGCGTTGTCTCTTGGTTTGTCTACTTAAAGCAGGGCAAGCTGCTCTATGCCAGCAATTCCATCGATCCGTTTGGGCGATTTGACCGATATTTACGCAGGCTCAGCGTACAAATTCCGTCGCTGGTGAGTGCGATTCGGATTCAGGTGCGCTTGTTATTTGAAGCGCCAAAATTATTGTCTAATGAAGATTCCAGCCTCTGCCGGGATTATCAAGCCATCAATTGGCTGGTCGAGCAGCGCCATCTCAATTTAGCCCAAGCTGCCATTTTGATCGAAGAGTTGGCGAAGGAAGTGATGGAATCGCTGCTCTCGGTTCCGGAAGGAGACTACGAGCTGTTGACGATTGAGCATCTTCCTGTCTTTTGTCAGTTGGATCTGCCGTCGTTGCTGGAATTTTGTCAGAGCCGGTTACGACAACGACAAGCGGCTGGACTAACGGTCCCATCAAGTCGCCCCACCTCATTCAACCCTACCAGTCCCTACTCCCTGTCCACTCTAGCCCAACAGTCGGCTACCGCCATTCGCCCCGTTCACCAGCCGGTTGCTGAGAAGGAGACAACGGGCCTTCACACCCTGCCTCGCAGCAAGTCGTCTTACACCATTGCCTGCATTGATGATAGTCCCGCCGTTTTGAAGTCGATCAACTCGTTTCTAGACGACGAAAATTTTTCGGTAATTATGATCAACGATCCGGTGAAGGCATTGATGCAGATTATCCGCAGCAAACCCGATCTGATTTTGCTGGATGTGACGATGCCCAATCTGGATGGGTATGAACTCTGTTCCTTACTGCGCAAACACCCCAGCTTTCGCCAGACGCCGGTAATTATGGTAACGAGCAATACAGGATTTCTAGATCGGGCTAAAGCCAAGCTAGTGGGAGCCTCAGGATATTTGACGAAGCCATTCACCCAGCCAGATTTGGTGAAGATGGTATTCAAACACCTGACCTGAAAATAGGCGCTAGCAGGTTGGACCTTTCAAACTGAGTGGTTTAGCTAAACATGTTTGCTTAGTTATCCATCTGAACCTTTCACGTACATTTCGTGTATTTGCGCTATTTCTCCAACTCAATATTCAAAATTCTATTTCACAGAGAGCACTGCGTATGAGCACTGTTTTAGTCGTGGAGGATACTCCCTCTGAACGCCAGCTACTCAGCCATTACCTTCAACAGGGTGGCTATCGCGTTATTGATGTGGACAATGCCAAAGACGCGTGCCGAAATGCAGATTTTGCAGCGCTACGGTCATCGACTGAATGCTTACGCTTTCGCCGAGCGCAAGTACTAGCGTGATAAAGAAGGCGAGTACGATGGCCTCGGCAAGCGTTGCTTCGTAGAAACCTGTAAGGATCGCGCAGATGGTTCCACTTGCCATTGTTGCGATGAGCCACGGAAAACGATACCGGAAAATACCGAACGGCGACTTTCCTTTTATCTGTGAAATGCCGAAACCGATCATTTGAAAGACGTCGTCAACGTGATGTCGTTCGGCAATGTTCAATGTTTCTTTTGTAAAGAGGCCCGCATCTACTACGCCGATCATTCTTCCGGCGTCATCTACTACGGGGAACGCAAGAAATTTGTGCTCCAGGAACATCTCGCAGGCTTCAAGCACGGATGCGGAAGCCGGAATAGAAACGAGGTTGGTACTCATTATGTCGCTGAGCCTGACCGACGGCTTCGACATAAGCAGTGCTCTTGTTGATAAGATCCCTTTCAAATGTCTTTCGGCATCGATTACATAGAAATAGACTATCCGTTCGCCGAGCCCTTTCATCCGGATAAGGCGAAGAGCCCCTTCAACTGTGAGTGATTCATCAAGGCCTGGAAAGTCGGTCCGGGCATAATGGTGGACGGGCTCCTGTAAGTGATCGGCATCATTCGGATTGATGGTGCCGTGTATATCTTCGATATTTCTTGTTCGCATTTGTACATTTCCCCTGAATGTCCGGGGACTTTTCTACGTATCTGCCGCCCGCTAGTTTTTCCTGGGGCAGCCGGTGATTATTTATTGTTCTCAGATCAGGAAGCTCGGGGGCGGGGATCTGTCAGAACCAGATGCGAGAAGAAACTTGGGTCCTCGGGGGACGATCAGATACGCGGCGGCCGTAAGTGCATCAATAAGGACGCAAGGAGAAATTGAATGAGTTTTACCAGGGCATCCTGCGCTGTTATCGATGCCATCACTGCAGATCTTTGCCAATTTCTGGCCATGCAGTCCATCTTGTGGAAAGATCGAGTGTCCATAGAGACCGGCCCCGTTCGTGCTTAGAATGCTCGGGGACCCTGTATCGATGTTTCCTTCAGCAAACGGGAAAATATGCACTCCCTCGCCGCGTGAGATACACAACGAAAGCAACAGAACAATGAGCAATAAGGTCCGCGTTAGCATCAAGATGGTATTTCCGGATATTATAGCAAGTTTTTCAACGATGAGCAGTGCCTGGCAGCAGCCGCTCCATAGCCTTAATAACGTATTCGGGCGGAACTGAGAGAATGCATCGCGGCTCACCGTATTCCTTGCACACATAGCCGGGACACGGCTGGCAAGCGAATTCACTGAAGACGAGCTCGTTTGGTGCATCGGTCCAGGGCCGCCAATGGTCGCGGTTCGAAGAGCCGAAGATAACCACAGAAGGAGTTTTGACCGCGGCGGCGATGTGGGCGATGCCGCTATCATTTCCGATAAAGATCCGCGCACGCGCAGCAAGAGCAGTTGTCTCCGGCAGCGTAAGATCATTGAATGTGGTAATTGGAACCTTCGACGCAGAGACGAGTTCTTCAAGAATGCCCGCTTCGTCTGTCGAAGCCACGGCAATGGTGGCTATGCCTAACGAGCCAAGATATTCTGCCGCTCGACCAAAATTTGCCGCGGGCCATCGCTTTGTGGGGAAGGCTGCCGCCGGATGCATCAACGCAAAGGAAGCTGCCGAACCGCTAATCCCAATACGTTCTAACCGATCTACGACCGACTCCACCGCATTTGCGTTGATCGGAAGCCGGCTTTTTGGACGATCTTCGACCGGAATGCCTGCATATCCAAGCAGTGCAAGCTGTTGCTCGGCGGAATGCGTCGGCGAGCGTTTCCAAAAGTCGGCTGAGGATGACAGCGAATGAGTGTAAAGCTTGGCGTACCGGTAATTTGCATATCCAATGCGGTGCCGAGCTCCGGTCGCGCGCGTCAGAAATGTCGATGTCGTGCCACCGTGCAGATTGAAGGCGACGTCGTATCTGGTTTTTCTGAGCTGTCGGGCAATCTGAAATCGTTCCGGGCCCGATCGCCCTACCGAGACCACATTATCGAGATGTTCAGATCCATCGAGCAGCGGTGCGACCCAGTCTTCGAGAAGAATGTCTATGCGTGCAGTAGGAAGAAAGCGTCTTAGGGCGATCAGGGAAGGCGTTGCGAGTACCGTATCGCCGATCGAGCGGAGACGCACGACAAGAACGCGCTCAATGGATTGCCAATCGATCTGCATATCGGACGCGGACATTCGCCATTTTCCAACGTCCGCCATTCATTGTCCAATCTTATTCGGCCACGGTGGCTTCGTCGATAAGCATTACGGGAATGTCATCACGTATCGGATAGACCAGGCGGCATTCTGGATTCTGACAGGTTAGGTTTGTCTGCTCGTCATTGATCTTGACCTCAGACTTGCAATTCGGACAGCGTAGGATCTCAAGTAATTCAGGGCTTAGCGGCATTTTTTATTTGCTTGATGGTTCAAAGAAGGCCAAAGTTTTGGTCGGACCAAATTCCCGGCCTTCTCTTAGGAAACTATATACTGCAGATCAATCAGCGTCGGCGGTCTTTGTGCCGCATTCCGGACAGAACTTGCTTCCTGCGCTAAGTTCGGCACCGCATTCAGCATTAGAGCATTTCTGCTTTTCCTGTGACGTTCCGCATTCGCTGCAGAATTTTGCCCCTTCGCGGAGTTTCGCTCCGCACTTCACGCAGGGTACCTGCGTGATCTCCATTTTCTCGCCGCAGTCGGAACAGAATTTCGATCCGGCCGCATTGCCTAAGTCCTGTACTGTCTTTTGCACAGCCTGTTGACAGAAAGATTCATCACCAATGTCACCCGCAATCGCTATACACTTGCGACCTTCTTGTTCTACTAACCGCTGAGTTTGTTTCGCATCTTCGTGTTCGTTCAAGTAGACAATTGCGACATCAGCACCTTCTTTAGCATAGGCAATGGCCACAGCTCGACCAATTCCACTATCGCCGCCGGTGATCAGCGCAACTTTGTTCCGTAGCTTATCGCTACCCTTGTACTGCTCATCCTGTGATTTGGGTTGAGGCGACATTTCAGCTTCAATTCCAGGCCGTTGCTCCTGGTGCTGTTTAGGCTGTAATTGCTGCGTTGATTGAGACATAGAATCCTCCTCTTTCCTAATGTGACTCTGGAGTTTATTTTGTGATTTAAGATCGGCTGACAGAGTATGGGAAGAGCAGGGTTAGCAAATTGGTAGTTGATTTGCGCCAAATCTCGGCAACACCTGCTCTACAAATCATTAAAATTGCTCAAATAGAGCCTGCTCAACGGTGGCATTACCACGCAGCAGGACTTTACCGGTTTGGAGATCAAAATCCTTGAGCTGCATGGCAAAGCCGTCCATGTCAAAATTGCGCAAATCGAGTAGCTCGACGATCTTTTCTAACAGTGCTGTTACTACCTCAACCGAAAGTTCAGGCACTTCTGCTGAAATAATTTCTAGCCCAATCCGCTGTCCCCCGTCAGCTAAAAATGGTTTCACTACCGCCGACAGTTGCTTAGCTTGATCAAAACTTGGCGAATTCAGAGCTGTGTCAATCACCATCTTGCCATCCTCAGGCAATTGCAGCTTTGTATCTTCAAGGGTGATCGCTAAAGATTCTCCCTCGACAGTCACTTCTAGAGACTGCATTTTTTGCCGCAAAAAATCAGAGTTGAGGGCACGATTTAGATCGGCTTCAGTCAAAAGCACTTGGACTTGGGCATTTGTTGACTCCGTTAGCTCAATTTGACCTACCATCGCCTTGAGGGGGTTAACGGCCACCGAGTCCGTACTGACCCCCAGGGACTCAACTCGCAGGTCCTGCTTCATTGTTAGACCCTCACCGCTGATGGCCACCGAATCTAGCTTACCCTGCACTAGTTTGAGAGGATCGGTTTGGATGTCTACGTCAATTTGGTCTGCTTGATCGAGCTGGCTGGTAATGGCAACCTCAGCAACTTTATCGAGTGCTTGCTCTCCTAAATTCTGCTCACCGCTCATTCAGTTCTATCCTTCAGTATCTAAATAGATGGTCACTTCTTAAACCAGTGTGGCGAACCTCTCTATGGTCGCCATCGCTCCAAAAGGATAGAAGTGGTTATGCATTGATCAAGGTAGCTCATTCCGGAGACAGAATAGTGGGCATTAAAACACCATCAATCACATGAATTACACCGTTATCGGCCAAAATATCGGTTTGGACAACTGAAATATCATTGACTTTGATGCCATTCTGCTGCTCTACAATCACCACCGATCCTTCCACGGTTGGGGCTTCATGAATCTCGGCTAGATCATCAGAACGGACATCGCCGTAAAGGACATGGTAGAACAAGACCTGCTTTAGCTTAGAAGGATCTTGTTTTAGATCGTCCAGGATGCTGTCTGGAAGTTGGGCGAATGCCTCGTCCGAGGGAGCGAGTACCGTAAATGGACCTGGGCTTTTGAGGGTGTCAGCTAGTTCAGCGGTTTCAATTGCATTGAGCAAGGTTTTGAACGAACCAGCTTGGGCAGCAGTTGCTAAAAGATCAGCCATAGTAGATTCTGACAAAGTTGAAGAGGTGCTTTTTCAAGAATTACGGTGTTTCGGGCTGTGACACATCCCTCATAAGATAGGCTCTTTGTTAAGATTACTGGGAGATTAGATGATTAAGAAATCAGGCAAAAGAGCTTAGGAACTCTTCCTTTCGAGGGATTCAGGTTTTACTGTATTCTGATGAGCCTGACAATTAAAATATAGAAGTTAAGTTTAAGTACACTATTTAATCAATAAGACAGTTTAACATTTTTTAATTATTTTTAATCATTTATCGAATCATTAACGAACACGATGATGCGGAGCTGAAAACATTAAGCTGAAATCTATAGGCTCCGCTTCTACTATTATGTTGACGTTATCTAAAGAAAATATAAAGTTGCAGGCATCAGCACAGAACAAGGAAGATGCAATTCAACAGGTAGGGAAACTGCTGGTGCAATCGGGCTATATGCAGGCCGACTATGTTGCTAGCATGCTCAGACGGGAACAGGTCGCTAATACCTATCTCGGTAACGGCATCGCAATCCCCCACGGTTTGCCAGACGATCGGACTTTGATTCACCAAACTGGAATTGCGGTGTTGCAGCTTCCTGCTGGCGTGGAGTGGAATGCGGGTGAGGCGGTTCGTCTAGTAGTTGGCATCGCCGCTAAATCCGATGAGCACCTAGAAATATTGGCCAACTTGACCCATGTGCTGGGAGACGAAGCCGCGATTCAGCAGATGGCTACCACCACCGAACCGTTTGAGATTATTCGGCGGTTGACGCAGCCATCGGCTTCTAGCTCAGGGCCAGCATCAGAGCCAGATTTGGCTCATGCGGTTGAGGTCGAGCTGCCTCCTGGTGCAGGACTGCACGCCCGGCCGGCTACAGTACTGGTGAATCTAGCCAAAGAATTCCAGTCCGAGATTCGAGTTCGCTACGGCCAGCAAACCGCCAATGCCAAAAGTTTGATTTCCTTGCTGAAGCTGGGAGTCGAGGGTGGGCAAACGATGCAATTGATGGCTGACGGTGCGGATGCCACAGAACTTCATTAGCCTGGAAAAGGCTGTAACTCCTAAAAAAATCAAAATTAAAGATAGATTGAAGTTTGCACCATTAACCCATCAACTGATTGCAGGTTTAGCTATCTTGGGCATTGCACAACCACCTTGGAGTAGCAGGGTATGATCGCTGTGATCGGTAAATTGGTGCACAAAGTTCAACGTTGGTTCCGTCAGTTTTCCAGAAATTCCTCTAGGCCACAGCTTCCCGCTAGTACTGCTTCATCCGATTCTGTTGCTGCAAACTCTTCGGTTTCAGAAACGCTGACTTTAGAATTACTTGAACCAGAGGTGCTAGAAATTGCAGCAGCGCCTGACCTTCTGCCGTCGCCGCCTGCTCTACCCGAATCCTCAGCTTCAGCAACGGACGATCTGGCGAACCAGATAACGTCAATCGAGCCAGGGCTGAATGAAGCATCTGCTGATGAAGCCTCTAGAGCATCGACGCTGGAGTCCACCTATACGCAGCTATCCAACGCGCTGGAGATGGCCTGCACTGAACTTGATTCTCTAGTTGCTATCTACACTGAGCTATCCAAAGCTGTAGCTGCCAAAAAACCAGCGCTGCCGGAAGGGACTCCTGATGTTTCTGGCCAAATACCAGCCCAAATACCAGACCAAGTACCTGAACTGGTGTCTGAACCAGTGCCTGAATCTATCTCTAAACCAGTACCTGAACAATTGGTTGCCGAGAAATCCCGATTGCTGCCAGTTGGGAATGTAAATACAGATGTGAATCAAGATAGGGCTGCAGAACCGTTTGCTTTGGCGTTACTAAAGTCTCTTGCAGAAAATCTTGCACCTGAAACTCCTTCTATGCCACACACTCAAGCTAGCCGGCCTATTGCTGAACTCGAACAAGCGGTTGAACAAAATCCAGATTCCTTTTCAGCCCACAGCAACTTAGGGCAGGCACTCCTAGAACAGGGAAAGGTTGAACCCGCCATCGCAGCTCTTCAACGATCGCTAGACCTCAATCCCGACTTTGCCCTGACCCATGAGCGGTTGGGTTTTGCCCGCCTGCAGCAGAAACAGTTCGATGCGGCCATCGCCGCGTTTCAGCGAGCGCTAGAACTAGCTCCGACTGCGGTAGTCAGTCAGGATGGAATGGGGCAAGTGCTGTTGGAAACAGGCCAGCTCGATGCTGCACTCAACTATTTCCGTCGTGCCCTTGAGTTAGATCGCACTTACCTTCCTGCGCTTTACAATTACGGCCTTGCTGCGCTGCGTAAAGGGGATCTAGATATTGCGATTGAAATCTTTAATTACTTCACGAAACGCTCTCCCGAGGATGCTAAAGCTTATGAAAGCTTAGGACGGGCCTACTTACGTCAGCAGCGATTGGCCGAGGCTATTGCTGCCTTTCAACGGGCTGTCGAGCTGAACCCAGAAAAATTCTGGGCCTACCAAGGGTTGGGAGAGGCTTGTTTGCAGAATCAACAGTTAGATGCAGCACGGCAAGCGCTCCAACAGGCCACTGCGCTCAAACCTGACCTAGCTCCAGCCTACAATGCTCTAGGGCAGGTGAACTTACAGCAAAAGCAGTTGGATCAGGCGCGGCAAGCATTCCAACAGGCGATTCAGCTCGATCCCAATTTTGTGCAAGCCTATAGCGGTCTGGGGCATGCTAGCTTACAGCAGGGACGGTTTGACGAAGCACAGCAGGCATTCCAACAGGCGATTCAGCTCGATCCCAATTTTGTTCAGGCTCATAACGGTCTGGGCCATACCTATTTGCAGCAAGGCCAGCTTGATCAAGCCCTAACTACCTTTCAGCGCATTGTCGAACTGGATGAAAAATGGCCTGCTGGCTACAACGGTTTAGGACGGGCCTATCTGCGCCAAGGGCAACTTGATGCAGCGATTGCTGCCCTGAATCGAGCGCTAGAATTAGATCCCAACCACGCTCCGTCTCGGACTTTGCTGGAGCAGGCCAAGGCTAGGGCCAATGCGGTAACTGGATGATCAGCCTCAGCCTCCCCCGTTTCTGCTGCTAATCGATTACTATTTTTGAAAGCAGCGATCTGATGCCAGAGGAGCAACACAGTGATCATTTCCCATTCCAATTACCTATCCTGGTTTTGTGCTGCTCTGTCCAGATTCAAGCATAAACTTAGCTCCCTGTTCTCTCTGTGTCTCTGTAGTTGCATAATCTGTAGTTGCATAATTTTATACCTCTGGTTAGCCCTGCCTCTGGCAAGTTGGGCTGCCCCAGCCGCCAACGCTAACCCATTCTTTCGCCTGGAGGATTTACCGGCGGAGTTTGTGGTAGCCTCTGATGCAGAAGCCGAGAGCTGTCAGATGGCGGGTGAAAAGTCGGCGTTTGTGCTGAAGCAGCAATCCCAACTGGTTGAGCTGATCTGTGTGTCGTCGTTTTCCCTAGCGGCGGTGAGTCCAGATCCGGATCAGGTAGATAAGGTGCGACAGGTTTATGATGCAATTTTGCAGAATCCTGAGGCGCTGGTCGAACAGGCGCAGTCGATGGGGGTAGAAGGAGTCAAGACACTGTCCCAGCTTCAAGACATCGGTGATGTGGCCAGCGGGTTCAGCAAAACCGAACCAGAAATTGGTCAAACAGATGTGGTGCTGTTTCGCCGGGGAGATCTAATCAACTCCGCACTAGTGCGATACCAGGTAGGACAAGAACCGCTGATTCCGCTGAAGACGGTAGCCCACAAACTGGACCGCCACATAGCTGAATTGATGACCTCTAGGGCTAATCCAAATTAGTAACTGCATTCGCTCTTTTTAGCTCACGAGTTAACCAAAACGTTTTGGTTAGGTTGAAAGGCAACCCGACGGCAAATTAATCAAAATGATCGAAAGCGATAGCGGGTTTACCAATCTTGCCTTTAGCCCCAATGGTCAAACCTTTGCTTCGGTGGATGCGAATGGAGCGGTGAAGCTATGGCGATCTGATGGGTCACTCCTGACTACCTTTCAAGGACACAATGGCGAGATTCGAGGCGTGGCGTTTAGTCCAGATGGTGAAACGATTCTTTCAGCCAGTTTAGACAAAACAGTGCGGTTCTGGAAGCCTGGAGGAATGCCATTTCTCACCCTCCTTCGCCACCCCGCAGAAGTGAGTGGATTAGCGGTTAGCCCCGACGGAGACCGGATTGTGACAGGCACCAGTAGCGGCAAACTTTACCTGTGGGATCAAAAGGGAGGATTGCTGCAATCGATCGATGCCCACGACTCTAAAATTCAGGACATTGCCTTTAGTTTTGATAGCAAAGCGTTTGCCACAGCCAGTTGGGATGGCACCGTTAAGCGTTGGGATCGCAATGGCACGTTACTCAACGTATTGCGCGGCACAGCGGCTAACTTGATTCCCAAACGAACGGTTGCCTTTAGTCCCAATGGGGCTTACCTCGCGGCGGGGGATTTCAATGGCGGCAAATTCACGATCTGGAATCAAGCTGGAACCCTGGTGAGAACGGTGTCGGCCTGCTCTTCGATCGTGGGCGGAGTCACATTCAGCCCCGATAGTCGAACGATCGTCACCGGATGTAACGTCAACCAGATGAAACTGTGGAGCCTGGACGGTCAACTGCGGCAAGTCTTCAACGGTCATCAAGGTATGGTGCGGGCGGTTGCGTTAAGTCCAGATGGAACGCAGCTTGTTTCTGGCTCTGTGGATAGTACTGCCAAGTTGTGGCGATCGGATGGTACATTGTTAACCACGTTTGCAGAACACAAAGCACCGCTTTTAAGTGTGGCTTACACCAGCCATGCTCGCTACGGAGATGGTTCGAGTGGCGTTGATTCGGGAAGTACCTTGATTGCATCTGCGTCCGGCGATCGCACCATCAAACTGTGGCAACCCGACGGTACAACTGTCGCAACCTTAAACGGACATTCCGGAGCCGTCAATAAAGTCGCGTTCAGTGCAGATGGTCAGCAGGTGATTTCCGCCAGCGCCGACAGTACCGCGATCATCTGGGATCTCAATACCATCGTCAATTCTGGAAATATGTTGAAGCTTGGCTGTGAGTGGATTGCGGGGTATCTACACAATAATGCTAATTTACCAGAGAGCGATCGGACTATCTGTGATGCAGCCAGCGATGTACCCTAAAAACTTTCTAATTTCTGCTTAACTTCTCAAGTTAGGGTTAACTTCAGCCTCCAATTCGTTAGGTTATGTCAGTATTGGGGTATTGATCTGAGTTTCACTCCAAGCCAGGCATTTCCTGGAAGAGAACGAATTATCGACTCGCAGGGCTTAGCGACAACAACTGCGATTCACAGTTCAGCACTGACATTTGAACTGTAACGTTAACGAGGAATAAAATTCATGGCTAGATTCACCTATAACCGTCTCGACAAAAACAATGCGGCTGTTTTGCTGGTCGATCATCAAACAGGACTTCTCTCCCTGGTCAAGGATTTTGGTGCAACCGACTTCAAAAACAATGTGCTTGCGCTCGCCAGTACAGCCAAATTTTTCAATTTACCGACCATTCTGACCACCAGCTTTGAGCAAGGGCCAAACGGGCCAATGCTGCCAGAAATCAAGCAACTGTTTCCCGATGCTCCTTACATTGCGCGTCCTGGACAAATCAACGCTTGGGATAATCAGGATTTTGTCAAAGTCGTTGAGGCAACGGGCAAAAAGCAGCTAATTATCGCTGGCATTGTTACAGATGTTTGTGTTTCATTCTGTGCTCTGTCTGCTGTCGAAGCAGGCTATGACGTTTTTGTAGTAACGGATGCATCTGGCACCTTCAACGAAGTCTGTCGCGATGCTGCATGGAGTCGGATGTCGAGTGCAGGAGTTCAACTAGTGAACTGGTTCAGCGTCGCGTGTGAACTGCATCGCGATTGGCGCAATGATGTTGAAGGATTGGGCAGCCTCCTGGCAGGTTACATTCCTGACTACAAGAATTTGATGACCAGCTATTCAGCAATCCAGAATGGCGCAGCGGCAACTCCTGAAAAAGCGCCTGCACCCAGTCGGGGCTGAGGGGATAGGGTGTGTTCTCTATGCATCCTAATTCCCTTGCTGCAATCGACCATCAGCCCTAATCCTTATCTTCTACTTAACTTCTCACATCAGGCGTTTAACTTCAGACTTTGATTCATGAGGTTATACCAGTATCTGGTTAATCGATCGATGTCCCATGAATCCAGTTTAATCTCCCGATCCAGAGCAGGTTTTGATTTCTGGTTGTACCGACGTGTAGCTAGCAGTGTTCTCTATGGGCGACTCAACTACATTGCTTTGTCCCAACTTAGTTAAGTTGACGTTGTTCTCGCTGATGTTGTCTCTAGGGGTAACGCTACGGTTAGAACAAATTTTCTTGCTATGGCAAAGACCGGGACTCCTCAATCGTTCTGTCTTGGCAACGATCGTTGTCGTACCCATGTTAGTGTCACTGGTGGTCTTTTCTTTTCGGCTACCACAAGAGGTCGAGGTTGGGTTAATTTTGATCGCGATCGCCCCTGGTACATCGTTAACGCTTTATTTGCCCAGACATAACCGGGCACAGTCCTACGCCATTGCATTGCAAGCAACAGTTTCTCTGCTGGCAGTGATTACCGTTCCAATGACGATCGCCATTCTGCAAGAATTTTTCCCACCGGAGGACCGCGTCTGCCGCTGTCAAACCACTCAATTGTTCTTGGACCGAAGCAGCCTGAGCATAGCGGCCAGCATTCTGCAGCAAGAACCAGCCAATTAACAGCGTCCAGATGCTACCAACATTGCTGATGCCCAGCAAATTCAACAATCCCAGCGAAATTCCAACCCAACCTAAAAACTGCCCAGCTCGGCTAGCAAAGGCAATACCTTTGTATGGCTTGCCAGTAATCTTCCAAACTAGCGCCTTCAACACGTTGCCACCATCCAACGGCAGACCAGGCAATAGGTTAAATAGAGCCAAGACCAAGTTGATTAGCGCTAGCGAACCCACCACAGCAGCTAGAGGGGCAGACAAACTAACAGAGGTATTGATCACAGTCAGCAGACCAAACAGCACCAAGCTGACTAACGGCCCCGCAATCGCTACCCAAAAGGCTTCAACCGGAGTTTTCGATTCTTCACCCAGGCTGGCTAAGCCACCAAAAATGAACAGCGTGATGGAGTTAACCGGGATTCCTTGACGCAGCGCTACTAGACTATGCCCCAGCTCATGGGCCAGGACGGAGGCGAACAGCAGCAAAGCGGTCACCAATCCCAAAAGCCAGGCACCTCCACCCAGGTAAGGAAATGCAGCACCAAGCTGCTGGCCATAGTTCCACGTGATCAGGGCTAGAATCAGGAACCAGGAAAAATTGACATAAAAAGGAATACCGAATAGGGAACCGATGCGAAGGTTGCCATTCATGGAATTCACCTCCAGACCTGACCTTGATCAGGCAAATTTGATGTTCAGTTTATTAATTCGCTATGTTCCCATCGTAACGGAATGTAATGACAAGTTAATCGTTGTTTGGGCAGAGATTCCCGCTAGCAGCAGTGCGGTCTTCCCACCTATAGGTGGAGATAGAGGGCCATATCAACCCCTATAGGCAGCAGGTTGCCTTTTTGAGTACGGCTGTCCCTACCCAAACCGGACGGCTTGCCCCAGACAAAGCAGAAACCACTTTGCTACTCTCTTAAAAGAGTTTTTGACAGGTGGTTGAAAATTTTGTAACCGGACAGCGGCCCTGAGAATTCGCCAGGTAAGGTGAATTTCAATCCGGTCCACTCCAGCCCTTCATCTAGGAAAATCCCAGCTAAGCGTTGTATTGATCCAGTATTCATCCACCCAGGAAGATTACCGGTGCATCACCGATCAAATCTTCAGCGGCTGATGGCGCGTTCCATCGGTTTTGGCAGGTTTTCGCTTGATTGACTTCTCTTGTTCACCATTTCTCTTTAGAGGTTATTCCCATGCTTCAATCCCCATTTCAACCCACTCATTTGTTGGTATCGCGGGCGCGTCAAACCCCTGTGCAGCTGATTCCGTCTGAACATGGCTGCAAAATTATCACTGAACTGGAATGGCAGCGCGGTCGGGAACCTGCGTTTGAGATTCGCCCCAAGCAAGGGTTCTTTTGCCAAGGCATTCCGGTGGTTGGGTATAGCTTGCAGCCACTGGCTGTCGAGGCACCGGCCCAACCAAAAGCCGAATCCATTTCTGCTTAGCATCCTGCTCAAGACTAACCGATCTAGCTGGTTCAGACCTGGGCAGCCGTTCGATCTGACTTTCGTAAAGGTTTGAGAAAAGGTTAAAACTAGGCCAGTATGCGGCAATTAACGATACTAAATACTAATCAGTCAGCCGGATCAATCCGATATCGGCTAGTACTGCTGCAAAATGTTCTTAGTTTGTCCTTTGCTATTTACGAGGTCTAGTCAAGATGGGACTGTTTTTTGATGTATTGAGTGCGATTAATAATCCGAATCAAAACGCTAGTGTAGATCAACTGAGTTCAATCACCGGTACAGTCCAGCAGCTAGCTGCTAGCAACAATATTGAACCATCGGCCATGCAAACGGTGATGTCTAGCTTGGGAGGGGCACTGCGACCAGCGCTCCAGCAACAGGCAAGCAGTGGAGGCTTGGGTAGTTTGATGGGGCAGCTTGCCTCTGGCCAACTCACAGGCGGTACTAGCAGCTTTGGTGGCCTGTCTTCACTGTTGACACCACAACTTCAGCAGCAAATTGCAGACGCTGTTTCGCGCAGAACCGGCATCGGAGCTGGTACGATTCAGTCCATGCTGCCCGCGCTGATTCCGGTGGTGATGCAGTTACTGAATATGGGTGCCCCCAAGTCAGGAACAGGAATGAGTATGGGCGGGCTAGCCAGCAACCCATTGCTCACCACCTTCCTGGATAGCGATCGCGATCAGGACGTGGATCTAGGAGATGTGTTTAGATTTGCGACTCGATTTTTGAATCCTCCACGCTAGCCAGCAGTTTTGGCCGATTCTATTAGGATTGGCCGGGTCTGACTTTGTCAAATTTTGTCTGATTGCGCTTCATGTTGCCTGATCTTCAATGGTCCTCCTACATACATAAACAGAAATTGGGTAGAGCGATAGAATCCTGGCTACACAGCCTCCATCGTCTCTACCCAAACAGCTTAAATGAGCAACTTAATTCATCAGTCCAGTAGCCAATAACGTTGGCCCTAGCGGGGCGGAATATGGACCGGAGCCGAACGCGCAATGCGCAGCCAGCGCCCGTTATTCGCCAAATAGCCAATTTCGGCTACATACTCGCCTATATCAGGCACTGTGACATGGCGATCCCGGTCGGTTTCTTCGCAGTTGAACTGTTGGATACTGTGGGGCGCTTGCCGCTCCAGCTCGATGCCCGTGACATCGCAGATCCGCAAAATAAAGCTTTCTCCACCGTGCTGCTTGGCAATTTCCTTATGATGCTCCAGCACATCCCAGTAGGTTAGCATTGATTATTTCTCACCAGTTTGATCAACCAGGAATTCATTTCTTTACGCCCAATGAATTGTCTCAGCAACTTGCTTATATTCACCATCCGATTGGCAAAATAATTCAACCCCATGTACATAATCCTGTTCCTCGGCAGGTGGTGTATACCCAGGAAGTGCTATTTATCAGGAAGGGAAAACTGCGAGTCGATTTTTACAACAATCAGCAACAATATCTTGACAGCCGTGTTTTGGAAACCGGAGATGTAGTTTTGCTGATTACAGGAGGTCACGGATTCGAGGTTTTAGAAGAAACTGAAATGATTGAAGTCAAGCAAGGTCCTTACGTCGGTGAGGAAGACAAGACCCGATTTCAAGGCATCACAGCAAAGCAAGCCAAGATAGTCAAGTAAGTTATGCACCCAATTCCAGTCAACGAGCCCCTGCTCAATGGTAATGAAAAGCAATATTTGCTGGAATGCATTGAAACTGGCTGGATCTCCTCAGAAGGCCCATTTGTTAAGCAACTTGAAGAGCAATTTGCAGCACGAGTAGGGCGGCAGTATGGCATTGCAGTAAGTAATGGCTCAGCCGCCCTTGATGCAGCTATTGTAGCCCTTGGTATTGGTGCTGGTGATGAGGTTATTTTACCAACATTCACCATTATTTCCTGTGCCGCAGCAATCGTCAGGGCAGGTGCTATTCCAGTAGTCGTCGATTCTGATCCAAGCACCTGGAACATGGATGTGCGTCAAATTGAAGCCAAAGTTACTCCACGTACCAAGGCTATTATGGCAGTTCACATCTATGGCTTACCTACGGATATGGACTCCGTTCTTGCCATTGCGGATAAATATGGTTTAGCGGTGATTGAAGATGCGGCAGAGATGCATGGTCAGACCTATAAGGGTCGCCCTTGTGGCAGTTTCGGGCAAATTAGCACATTCAGCTTTTATCCCAATAAGCACATTACTACAGGTGAAGGAGGGATGATTGTCACAGATGATGCTCATTTGGCAGAACGATGGCGATCACTGCGCAACCTCTGCTTTCAAACCCACAAACGATTTGTCCATGAAGAGTTGGGTTGGAACCTACGCATGAGTAATGTGCAGGCAGCGTTAGGAGTTGCTCAATTAGAGCGACTGGATCAGTTCATTACCCAAAAACGCTGGATGGGGCAACGCTATACCAATTTACTGTCAAACATAGCTGGACTCCAGCTACCTCTCTCTCAGACAGACTATGCCGATAATATTTATTGGGTCTATGGCTTGGTTCTAGATGACCAGATCCCGTTTGAAGCAGAAGCAGTAATGTATCGTCTAGGGCAGCAAAAAATTGGCACCCGACCATTTTTCTGGTGTATGCATGAGCAACCTGTATTTAAGAAGATGGGATTATTTGAGGGAGAATCTTGCCCTGTTGCCGAAAGGTTAGCACGTCGAGGCTTCTACATTCCTAGTGGATTAGCTTTAACTGCAGAACAGATTGAACGAGTGGTAGAAGTTGTGCAAGAGGTCGTAAAATGAAAGGCTTAATCAAAAAAATTCCATTAGTAAAGAAAATCCATCGTCAACCGCAAGAACAGAAATATAGGGAAAAGTTTGCCTCAGACGCCTACGGCTGTTTTTGGGGTGTGTTTGAAACAATTGAGCAAGCTAAACAAGCAGCACCTAAGACAAAAAGTATTGGGTATGACAATGCAGAGTTACACAATAATATCAACACATGTTGAAAACTGATAACTGGGAAGGTGCTAATCGAGCATTACCATGTATTTAATAAAGTAGATTTCATCAAAGATATGGAAGAGATTGATTATGAATTAGTTGATATTTGGGAGGATAGGATCGACTCCTGTAAAATTCCTTTCTACCCGGAGCAATCTGTTCCTTTCCACTCAGATTTGTATTTTAGATTGAGGGCATAGTTATTATGAACGTATTTCATGAGTATGCCCGCTATTATGATCTGCTCTACCGGGACAAGGACTATTCTGGAGAAACACAATTTATTCATCAGCTAATTCAGGCCCATGCCCCTCATGCTAAAAGCCTACTAGATCTAGGATGCGGAACTGGTGCTCATGCTACTCTCCTAGCAAAAGCAGGATATCAAGTTCGTGGGGTTGATTTAAGCCAGGAAATGCTCCAGAAAGCGAATGAGCGACGGTTGCAGCTTGCTTCTGTTTTGTCTTCTAAATTATGTTTTTCTCAGGGTGATATTCGTCAAATCCGGCTGAATCAGACATTTGATGTGGTTCTATCGCTTTTTCATGTGATTAGCTATCAAACTACCAATGCTGATTTGCTGGCAGCATTTCAAACCGTGAAAGAGCATCTGAAGCCAGGTGGTGTGTTCATTTTCGATGTATGGTATGGCCCTGCTGTGCTGAGCGATCGCCCTACTGTGAGGGTAAAACGACTGGAAGATGAGGAAACTCTCGTTACCCGGATCGCTGAGCCTGTAATGCATCCAAATGAAAATTTAGTAGATGTGAAGTATCAGATTTTTATCAAACAAAAATATGGAAACACTGTGCAGGAATTGTACGAAACCCATCGCATGCGCTATCTGTTTCAACCAGAGATCGAACTATTGCTGCGCTGCGCAGCTTTAGAACTGATAGACTGTGGTGAATGGATGAGTAAGCAAACACCGGGATTTAATAGCTGGGGGGTTTACTTCATTGCTCGAGGGGGCGGAAGATGAAGGTTGGTATATTGCTCGGAAGTAGCTTACCTGAGAGTGGTGGTGGTCATCTAAGTACAGGACAAAAAATGAAGGGTGTGGAAAAACTCATTTGTGAGTAAGGTTGACCTGTGGCGCGTTCTCTTCAGTCCGATCCAACTTCATTCATGCCCGTCGGTGCCCTCTACGCAATTCTGGCTTACGGCTCTTGGGGGTTGCTGCCGATCTACTGGAAATTTTTTGCCCAAGTGCCTGCGGTGGAAGTGCTGAGCCATCGCATGATCTGGTCGGCGGTGCTGCTGATCGCGGTACTGTGGTTACAAAATCGACGGGCGGAATTTTGGCGGGTCTGGCAGCCCCAATATCTGAGAGCACTGCTACTGACGGCAGGCTTACTCGCCTTTAACTGGGGCTTATACATCTACGGCGTTAACACCGATCGGGTAGTAGAGACTAGCCTCGGCTATTTCATCAATCCCCTCGTCAACGTCCTGCTCGGATTTGTGGTTTTGAAAGAGCGGCTGTACCGAGGGCAACAGATCGCTGTCTTACTGGCTGGACTGGGAGTTGCCTATTTTGTTTGGCAGTTTGGGGCAGTGCCCTGGATTGCTCTGGGCTTGGCTTTTTCCTTCGCCTTTTATGGGCTGTTACGCAAGGTGGTGGCGGTTGCGCCCATGGCGGGTTTGGCCGTGGAAACCTTACTGATTACACCCGTCGCGCTAGCCATTGTTGGCTATGGAGCGAGTACCGGCACCGGCCACTGGAATACGAGCTGGACATTGAATTGGCTTTTTATTGGCTGTGGTATTGTCACCTCGTTTCCGCTGCTCTGGTTTAACAATGCTGCTAAGCGCCTCCGGCTCTCAACCTTAGGATTTTTTCAGTATTTGGCTCCCAGTCTGCAGCTGATCTTGGGCGTTTTTCTCTATCACGAACCCTTCACCCAGACGCACGCGATCACCTTTGGCTTAATCTGGACCGCGCTCGCGGTCTACAGCCTGACTGCATGGCACATCCAGCGCGTCAGCTAGCAGAGTCACTTTACTCCTTTTGGTTCACCTAGGTACCCCTCTAGATAGAAGCAGTTTCCTAGCTCTAGTTCGTAATCTGAACGTAACGATTGATCGTATCAATCAATACTTTTCAATATACTCTGGAGGTGTAGCGATGGGAATTATCGCATGGGTTATTTTAGGACTTTTGGCTGGCGCAATTGCTCAGGCAATCTACCCTGGTTACGTAGGTGGTGGCATTCTCGGTACTATTCTGCTTGGCATTATCGGAGCCTTTGTGGGTGGCAGTTTATACACGTTGCTTTCAACTGGAACCTTGCAGCTTGCATCTGTAGGCTTTACAATTCCCGGACTGTTTATCGCCACGATCGGTGCAATCATCACCATCTACCTCTGGGGGCTGCTGGTCAGAAGCCGAACTTTGTAAGCATAAGTCCGAGGTAAGCATAAGTTCGAGTAAAAAGCTAGCTTCTAGCGACCGCCTACAACCACATTCTTGATCCGCACGTGGGGGCCACCCACACTTACCGGTAAGGGAGACTGGCCCCCTTTGCCACAGCCGCCATTACGGTAGATTGAGTCATTACCAATTGCTTCGATGTCCTTGAGCGTTTGGAAGACATTACCACTGAGGGTGACGTCGCTGACTGGTTCAGCCAACTGCCCATCGCGAATCATGTAGCCTTCCGCCGCCGCAAAGGTAAACATCTCGCCGTTGGTTTGACCGCCCAGCATCCGCACGGCATAGACGCCTTCTTCGATATCGCTCAGCATTTGCTCGAAGGTTTGGTCGCCGCTTTCAATTCCGGTATTTGTCATCCGAACAATTGGCGGATAGGCGGCATTCAGTGCTCTGGCGTTGCCAGTAGGCTGTTCCTGCATCTTGCCGGCGGTTTCCAAACTATGCAAACGCTGGGTCAAAATTCCGTCTTTGATTAAGTACTTGCGCTGAGCCGGAACCCCTTCATCATCGTACTTCAGCGAACCGGGCAGTCCGGGCATTGTGGCATCATCCACCACATTCAGTTGGGAAATTGCCATCGGTTTGCCTAGCACCAGTAGCTCCTGCATCTTGGGATTTTCGTAGACAAAATCCGCTTCCGACAAATGCCCAAACGCCTCGTGAATGAACACTCCAGCCAGATAGGGATCGAGAAGCACGGTGTACTGACCTCCCTTGACCGGCTTGGCCTCCAACTGCCGCACGGCTCGCTCCGCTGCACTCTTGACTTGGGCTTCAATTCCTTCTAGTACGCTGTAATCGGAACGGGAATGAACCGATTCAAACCCCTGCCGCACCACGTTGCCTTCACCACGAGCCACTACGCCAAACCGTCCTGATACATCTAGCCGTTCCTGGGCAATGCAACTACCCAACGAGTTGACGAAATAAGTGATGCCAAACCGATCGCTGTAGCTAGTCATGGTGGTTTGAATGCGCGGGTCCATCTGCAGCAGCAGATGATTATAGCCCTCGACCAACTGCCGTTTCAGATCCAATCCAATGCCGCGTGGGTCCCTGGCAATTTCGGCTGCGACATAGTCTTGAATCGGCTCGACTGAGGCGAGATGGGTCGTTTCTTTACCGATTAGCTTGGCCTGGGCAATTGCTTCTTCGATGCGGTGGTTCAGATCGGCCAACCCGTTGAATGTCACAAAGCTCCAGCCGCCTTTATGACAGGCCCGAATGCCACCGGCCAAAGAAAAGCTGCGATCCACCGCATCCAACTGGCGGCCCCGATAGGCAATCACCGTAGATTCACTCTGCTCTAAGCGAATTTCTAGATAGTCAACCCGATTGCGGTAGGGTGCGATGGCATCCGAAAGCCGATCTTGCAGTGAAACAGACGTGACCACGAGTGAATCCTCTCAGTTGCAAGGGTGTCTCTATATTCTAGACACGGTTTTCGATATACATTTCTAGATTCCTAACAAGACAGTTTAAAAACAGTTTTAAAAACAGTAAATAAATAAAAAAAGAGTTGTTGGGCAATAAGCTTAAAAATCCTTGAAGCCTTTGCTTAGCAAGTATTCCAGCGATTTTTCTCGTTATTTCCCAACAAGTCTAATGAATATAACGACCATCTCAATTTGTCGCATTCTTAACAAAATCAATTTTTGAAATGCTGCTTGACAGTTATATTTGAACATAGTTAACAAATCCCGAATACGAGATAGCAGTTGCCTCGTTCGTAGATGAATGCCCTCCGGTTTGGGCATGAGCAAATCCACTGGCTTTGGCATAGCTATTAGTAGAAAAGGAGGTATTAATAACATTGGTTTGCGCTGTAGACCAAGTTGCTGTTTTTTCCCCAAGGGCAATAGTTTCAACACCTGCTGAAGCAAAGTTAAAACCAGTATTAGCCACAGCATTTACTTGAGAATAAAAACCTCCTAAAACTGGCTTAGAGTTATCTTGAACCTCCCAAAAATCCAGATCTTGAATTTCATATGTCACTGCGTTGAACCTCAATATCTATTTTTCCTGTTACCAGTTCTTCTGTTCCTATTCTTTACTTAGTTAACAAGAGCTACTGATTACCTTAAGCCATCAGTAGCCCTATTAACGTTTCCTAGACTAGGAACAGCACTTGCAGCTCCAATCAGCGTTACCAGCGGAAGTAGTAACCATTGGTAGCAGATATGGAAGTAGCGTTAGACGAAGAACCCTTACCTTGAACGACAACGGTAGAAGAGATAGCCTGAGTGGAAGTATCTTTACCCATCGCATCCGCGGTAGCTTCAGCTCCAGCAAAGTTACCGATTACAAGCGTTTTGCCTACAAAGTTCTTCTTAATGTCTAAAACTTCGGTAATTTTAGCAGTCACAAGTGTTTTACTGCTAGGACCAAAATAGTAACCACCCTCAATGTTGTCATCAGCTGATTGCAGGTAGTTCAGATCGGTGATAATCATTGTTCTTTCTCCTTAGAGTTTTGGATTCCTTAGATAATCAACTCTAGTTGAGTTGTTAATTAATAGAGTAAGGGAATTGAATTTTTGAGGTTGCCATTTTGGCAGGTTTACTAGAATACTTTGATATTTTGAATTCAAAATTCCTAAATCGGTTCCACATTAATATATTTTAGGCTTAGAAGCTGTTTGGAAAGCCCCCTACATTACTCATTCTGAGGAACTTTCCCGAACCGTTGCTGTTCAAAATCTCTTCAGACACTCCTGCCACAGGACATAAGTGATTCTATCAACAACAATTAGCCTCAATAGATCGCAAATTGTGATTGATCCTCCCTAGCCCCCCTTATGAAAGCTACCGTGTACACACAAGTCGAAGATCCCCCCTAACCCCCCTTCCTTCAATAAAGGGGAAGAGGTTAAGCCTGTGCGCAGCACCTACCAATCAGGGATTGAGGTCCCTCTTCATCTACGCCGAAGGCCCATCCCCGCTGGGGTTTAGGGGAATTATAGCCCTGCGGGCATCTCAGAAAAGGGGGATCACCTCTTACAATGCAGATTTATGGTAAATCAATAGCAAGCACAAAGCCTCGTGCAACTGCCATATCCCTGCCGGGTATATAGTGAGTCCGCGTTCTTTTAATGACTTTGTCCCCCTCACCATAAACACTGACTTCTGCCATCGGATCGTCACCAACTGCAATCGCTCTACCGCGTCCGAATCCGATAGAACCACCATTCCCTAACTGTATGGCTCTAGTATTTGTATTAGCGTCAGTGAGAGTTAAAATTCCGCTAGCGCTTGCATAAGCATTCACAGCTACCAACGCTCCACCGCAGACAGAGTTGGGGGCGGCAATGCTTTCTAAGTAATTCAGATCATTGATTTGCATAGCTTCATAACCAATTAGTTTCTATAAACTGGACCCCGAGGTTGATTGAGATCATCCATCAATGACCAGCCAATTAGCATCTTTGTAGATGGGCAATCAGTTTGACGCAAAGTAGTTTCGCAGAGTGATTTCGCAAAGTAATTTCGCAACTTCATTCTCACAAATGAGCGGTAAGTCTCAAAGCTTTATAGATTTCTACGTCACTCCAAATATAGCTTCCTCCTTTAATTAACGCCTGTTTTTGCTTGACGGTTTCCAGATAACCTAAATCTTCAATCTGGCAATTACTATTCGATAATCTTGATTCTTCAGAGTGCTGCGTGTAGGCTTTTGGCGCATGCTGTTGCCGTTTACAATTTTGACTGTTTTCCTTCATCAAACGGTTATAGGTGCGATAGGGAATGTAGTGCAGCGGATTGTATCCTGCGAACCGTAGGATCAGAACACAAGCCCACGAGTATTTTCCTTCCAGAATGGCCTCTACCACTTGGGTGAATTGATCCACAGTCATGGCTTTATGCAACTTAGAGTGATTTTCCAACATCACAAATACCTCTAGCAAATCTAATATCTCAATGTGAGATTGAAACTGCTCAGCAAAAACTAGGACACGAAAATGGAATTACCCCACCTGATCGCTACAGGTTAATTCCAGCTTCGCGTAGTTTTTTGATTGGGTCGAGGAAGATATCCAGCAGCCGTCGCTGACGAGTCACGACTTCCGCCTGAGCCGTTTGGCCTGGTTTCAGTTGAACGGTGCGACCCTCATGAACCACTGCTTTACGGTCAAGGGCGATTTTTAGCCGATACACAGCATTTCCGCGCTCATCCGTTTGAGTTATGGTTGGATCTGGTGTATGAGAAAAAGGAGAAAAAAGGCGTATCCTGCTGAATAAGCAATTCCAGCCACCGTAGCACCATAGAGAATTTGCACCCATAAGGGTGTGTTGGGCTGAATGATCTGCGTAAACAGCGCCAGATAAAACAGCGTTGCTTTCGGGTTCAGTAAACAGGTGAATAACCCCATCCGAAAGGCCGAGCGATTATTCATTGCTGCTTTTGGCTGTGATGTTGATGCTTGCTGCGGTTTAGCTCGAAGTGATTTAACACCGACATAGACTAGATAAATTGCGCCAATCCATTTCAATAGTGTGAATGCCAGAATTGATTGAGAAATAATCACGCCAATGCCAACCAGACAATAGCTCATGTGAATCAAATCGGCAATCGCTAAACCCAGCGCCGTATACACACCTGCTTGTCTAGAGTGAACTAGACTATTGCGTAAGGTGATAAAAAAATTCGGTCCAGGACTCATGATCACGAGACTCGCAATCACAAAAACAGTGATCCATTCAGCCATAGTTGAGAATATCAGATAAGGAATCACAGATTCGATGCAGACTAGGTTTTAGAATTTACCAGCTCCGTAGCGGGAAAAGGCTGGCGAAACGAAAAGGCATAGGGCGTTGCACCCTGCTGACGCAGATATTCTAATCGGTCTTTGGCCTCCAAAACTGTGGGGATATGGCCCGCCGGAATCCACCAGAGCGCTACGGTAGGTTGGGGCGCTGGCTCAAACCATTTGCGGCGGTCACGCATTGCAGTTCCATGTTGGCTGCGATACACATAGTCAGACAGTGCTGCTAACGACTCCCAAACCGAGAGGTTAAAGAGAATCCGCTCACCATCATAAGCCCGAATCTCGGTCGCATTTCCAGCTTCGGTTTGCAGTCGCCAAATAAATCCTGGACTGGCATCGGCAGCCGCCTTTACCGTTTCGAGTTGGGCCACAAAATTAGCCATGAGCGGATCACTCAAGGGAGCACGCATAGTGGCAATATTAACCTGAGCGAGGTGATATGGAATCATATGTTTCTCAGTTCGTTGCTGCTAGCAGCATAGCCAAATCGCCTAGCTCGCAGTAGGACCAATTTGCTCTAATTTGAGCAGTACCATTTTTGAAGATAGGTTCTATGCTCTGGTTGCCGATCGACCGCAATGCTTCAACGCCGCTGATTCGCCAAATTTATCTAGAATTGCGGCAGCAAATTTTGCAGGGAATGCTAACCGCCGGACAACAGCTTCCGGCCACGCGGGCTTTGGCGGCTCAATTAGGGGTTTCGCGAAATGTAGTGCTGGAGGCTTACGATCAGTTGGTGGCGGAGGGCTATCTGGAGAGCCGAGCCGGATCAGGCACCTATGTGGCAGCGGGAGCCGCTTGGCCGGTGTTGTCGTCCCAACCAATATCGGAACCAGTCTCTGAACCAGATCCAGCTAATTGGATTGACTTTCGTTCTGGAATTCCTGACCTTGATCGGGTTCCTTCCAAGCTGTGGGGGCAAATCACCAAACAGGTCGGGGCAGCAGCAGCGACTGAAGTGTTTGGATATGGTTCACCTGAAGGGCGGCTCGAATTGCGTTCAACCTTAGCGGCCTATTTGCAACGAACTCGCGGCGTGATTTGCCAACCGGATCAAATTATTATCACTTCCGGAGCAGCGCAAGCCTTTGGACTCGTGGCTAAACTGCTGGCGGCTCCAGGCGACACAGTAGTACTGGAAGATCCGACGCCTCCAGAAATTCGCCATATTTTTGCAGCCCAAGGGCTTACGGTACAAGCCGTTCCGGTAGATGAGCGGGGTTTACAAACGGAAAAGCTCTCTGCCATACCAGGTCCTTGCTTTGTTTTGGTAACGCCTTCCCATCAATTTCCCCTAGGCAGCGTGTTGACAATTCAGCGCCGCATCGAACTGCTCGAATTCGCTAGAACGACTGGCTGCATAGTAGTTGAAGACGACTACGACAGCGAATTTCGCTACGAAGGAACGCCTGTAAGTTCGCTACAGGGACTCGATCCAGAACGAGTAATCTATATTGGCACCTTCAGCAAAATTCTCGCGCCTGCTCTGCGGTTAGGATATTTGGTTTTGCCGCTGGCCTACGTAGCTGCTTGCCGCAAGCTGAAGCGGTTGAGCGATTTACACACCTCTAGCCTGGAGCAGATCACCTTGGCCCAGTTCATCCAAGCTGGACATTTAGAAAGGCACATCGCCCGGATGCGCAAGCTCTACCGTCAGCGCCGTAATGTTTTGAGACAGAGCCTTTTAGAAAATTTTTCCGATTGCGTCAAGATTTTAGGAGACTCCACAGGTTTGCATCTCGTCGCAGATTTTAAGAATATTGAGTTTACAGCAGAAGCAATACAGAGGATCAAACAGAAGCATGTTAAGGTTTATCCAGTTTTAAACTATGCAATTGATCCAAATCAGCATTCTCAGAAAGTTGTTCTAGGCTATGGCAATTTATCAACTGACGCGATTCAAATTGGTATCACTCGCCTCAATCAAGCAATCTACAGCACAGCCAGTACAATAGAGTAAACTTGAGCGTAAACTTACGCTGATGCATAGCCTATTCAATGCACATTCTCATTTTCCCTAGCAAGATTGATCTACCAGCCGGTAGCGATCCGTCAACTTAGACAGCAGCTTCCTAATTAGAAAACCGTAAGCAAGCGATACAAGCCATCACGAGGCAAAGATTTGCGCCTGATCCTGAAACGCTTTGAACTCCAGCGCATTGCCACTTGGATCTTGAATAAACAGCGTCGCCTGTTCCCCAACTTCGCTCGCAAAGCGAATCTGCGGTTCAATCAAGAAATCGACTTGCCGTGATTTCAACTGCTCTGCCGGTATGGCCAGGTCGCGGGTAAACGCCGGGTAAATGGCATATTAACCGATCGACGACCCAAGATTTTTACATTTGAAAACAATTAACGCGATCGAAGGAGGGAGTAACCCGAAGAAGAGTGGTAACATCTAACAGAGAGAATTTCTGACCGCGAGAGGATCTAGCAGATAAGTCCACCGAAGAGAGAATATCTAAAAAGAATAGAAACTAAGAGGAGGCTGCCGTTTGCTTGTGGGCAGCCTCGGTTTTTGGATGGTGAGTAGTTCTATTTGATCCAAGAACTGATCTTCTTTTGAACGATCTTTTCAACAGAGATGCTTGGGTCTTCGGCGCGAGCCTGCCGGACATAAGCAGCATCGATCTTGAATATGCGGATCTTGACAACATCTTCCGGTCTTAGATCTGTAAGCCCTTCGTTCCTTAGTTCCTGAAGGAATTCCGGAGTTACCTTGAAGATGCTGTATTTGACGAGATTTTCGAAATTGTCCGCCCCAAGTCCCATGTCCTTGATCTCGCGCACATAATCTGCGTTTATCTTGAAGATACGAGCTTTTACTAAATCTTCGAATTTTAACTCCGGAAATCCCGTAGCCGCCATTTCCGCGGCAAATCGTCCGTCGATCTTAAAGATGGCTGCCTTAAAAAGATCGCCCACCTCCAGATCAGGGAAGTTAGATGATCTAAGATCATCAGCGATTGCCACCGTAACGTCCAGTAGTGCCGCTGCCAATAAACGTTCGGAAACCGACTGATCGCGATCACCAGAGCGTTTTGTGAAATCGAATCCGCGGCTTTGCATTTCGCTTATGAATCCGGGGCGCGTAGTAAAGCGGAATGTGCCCTTTCCGCGGCCGTTTTCAAAAGAGCCCTCGCATTCTATCGTGCCGGCATCGCGAATTATAGAGAACCGTACCGGCCCGTTTTGTGTCATTTCCCGGGAAAGCCCGTGCAGGACGCTGTAATCAAACGAGGCTCCGCTTTCGTTCCGGCGGTTAGGATCCCGATCTACAGAGAAACTTATTTGAAGCTTTTGCGGGGATCTTTCCTTGGATGAGGCCGTCCAAGTTCCGGTTAAAGGTTCCTGCGCGACAATGACGATATTGCCAATGACGATAATGATAAATACGAAGAATGCGGCGCGTGCCGCCGAATAAATGATCTTATGCATAGCTTGCCTCCGAATATTTTTCGAACGATACGTTCTTCGATAGTGGAACACCGCCACAAAACCATTTATGACATCTGGTAATAAAAAGCCCGCCGGTCCTAAGGACAAGCGGGCAACGGAAAGAAAAAATGAAAGATCAGTTTCTGCGACGTGTCGGGGTCGTACGCTGCGGTGTGATGTTTTGTTCTTTTTTCAAAACATCTATAAGCCCGACGGCATCATTCTTAAATTTATGATTATCAGGTGCGGCTGATGCATATTGCTGTAAGAAATTAGCACCTTCCTGAAGCATTTCCTTATTATCCTCAAGATAACCTTGGTTGACGAGACTGATACCAAGACCGGCCATCGCATCAAGATTTGACGGATCAGCCTCAAGTACCTTTTTGTATTCCGCAACCGCGCTCTCAGAATCACCTGCGACACGAAAAACGTCAGCAAGGATCAGCATTGAGGCCTGTTTCTTTGCTTTATCAGTTTCGGCGGCGATCACCTCTGCCATCATATTGCGAGCAAGATCTCCCTTGGACGGATCGATCTGTTCGGTCGCGACCATCAGGCGAAATGCTTCGCGAACGCCGGACAAAGCTTTTGCTTTATTGCCATCATAGGCTGCTTTGTCAGTTATGTCCGCAGCAGGTGCATTCTTCAGAATGTTCCACGATTTTGCAAATGCTTCCGCCGAGTTGCCGAGATCTTCTTTGACCTTGCTCATCGCCGCACGGCGCTCAGTGGGATCAGTAACCCTGACGTTCGTATTATATGTTTGTACTGCACGGGCGTTGAGCGCGGTGCCCTTGTTGTTCAGCAAAACTGGTGCGCTTCCCACGAAGTCTGGCTGAGCCTGATAGCCTTCTTCATACTTGGCAACAGCTACGTCCCAATTCTTTGCCTCGTATGCAGCGTTTCCGGCTTTCAAAGCGGCCTCGACCGCTTTGGTGGTCTCTTCGATCTTTCTGTTTCGTTCGAGTACGGCATCGCGTTGCTTTTCAAACTCTTCCTGCTTTTTACGGTCAGCTTCGGACATCTGGCTGCGAGCAGTGGCAAGGGCGGTTTTTAACTCATCTTCAGTTACAGATTTACCATCGCCGGGGGTGAGCGTAACCAAAAGCCCAACCATCCCTGGTTTGAGTTTCTCAAGATAAGTCGGAGCAGCACCCGGAGCACTTACTGATATCAAATAGATCTGTCCTTCCTGGACCATTGAGAACGCAAACTTGCCATCTGCACCGGTAGTAACGGATTGTCCCTGACCTTTAACGTCTTCTCGATAAAGATCGATCTTCGCCCCGGCGACGGGAACTCTCGATCCGTCCTTCTCCATCTCAACAAGGCCAGAGATCGGCTGGGCCATCTGACCGAAAGCCGCTGCGGCAAAAACCATCACAGCCGACAAGACACCAAAAAATGATCTTACAAACATAGAATCCTCCGATATACGCTCTTAAGAAAGCGTCGATTCGATGCTCTCAAAAGCAGATAAGTTGTTTAAATTACCTGATTCTACATCAGAAACCGCCCCGTTGCCACATTCATCTGACTGATTTGTCGGGTTATCTGCAGCAAGCGAGACTAGGGACGGAAAACTGTGATAACTTGGTCTTTGAGGCCGCAAGCAGGATCAACAGTTCAAGATCTTCGAAGCCATTCTTGGCAGTAAATTGTGGGGCAATGTCCGAATCTCTTCTTGAAAGCGAGTTGTTCGGCCACGAGAGAGGGGCTTTCACAGGAGCGATCCAAGCCCGCAAGGGCCTGTTTAGATCTGCCGACGGCGGCACGGTATTCCTTGATGAAGTAGGCGATATGCCCGTTTCGTTACAGGTAAAGCTGCTCCGCGCTATTCAGGAACACGAGGTAACACCCGTTGGAGCTTCCTACCCGATCAGATTTGATGCAAGGATAGTTGCTGCTACAAATCGGGATCTTGAGGCCGATGTGCGGAACGGACTCTTTAGAGAAGATCTGTTTTATCGATTGAATGTTATCGAAATAAATGTACCGCCGCTTCGCGAACGGCGGAGTGATATACCCGCCTTAGCAAGGCACTTTGCAATGAGGACGGCAAGAATGCAAGATCAACCATTAAAGGAGATCTCACAAGAGGCAATGGCTCTTTTGATGGATCATGATTGGCCGGGAAATGTTCGCGAACTCGAAAATTGCATTGAAAGAGCTTTCTTGCTTGCCGAAGATACAATCGAAGCCGAAGATCTTCCGGCGAAGATTCTCGATCGCAACGCTATCAACAGGTCCGTCTCCCAGAAATCTGAAGACGGCATATTACCGCTCGATGAAATAGAACGAAGACACATCCACGAGGTTCTATCTCAAATGGAGAACGACAAAGTAAAAGCCTCCAAGGCACTTGGCATAGACCTTTCGACACTTTATAGAAAACTGAAACGATTCGAACTCACTGACCGAGAAGATTAGTTGATAGCTCAAGGACGAAATAGTCCGTTCCGTCTATGTCTATCAAAGTGCCGGAATTGAATGGCGTTTGGAAAAACTGTTCTGCTGACATCCGCAAGCCGCGTAAACGCTGGTTCTCACTCATCTCACTCTTTGAGATAAGCTCGGACGGAAACCATTCGTCCACTCTCACTTCAACAGATTCGGGTTGCGACTGTTTTTTTGCCTCTGCAATAAGCTTCTCGGCATCGTTTGGGAGGAATAACAGAACGGCTTTAAGCCGTCTTGCCGAACCAGCCTCAGAGCCAGAGCCTGTCACGGGTTCCTCTATCCATACTGCCTCCTCGGGTTCGAATGGCAGGCGGATCACCATCCCAAGCTCTTCAGCATTGTCATTTGCCCGCACCTGGCGGGAAACGTTGCCAGCATTGGCAATGGTATTTGTAGTATTGTTACCCTGAGAAGTTCCACCGCAGGCAAACATCGGAGGGATCAACAAAAGGATGGCGAGGAAATATCTTAGATCAGATCGCACGCAGTAATTCTATTAGTCGAAAGATTCATTTGCAAAGCATTGGGTAACGGACAACTGGCCTCCAGAGAGAAAATTAAGAAATGCAAAAGTTATCTAGCTCCGTAATCGCCAACCCTTGGTTCATACTGTTGCTGCTTTTCCTGATCAACACAGCGAACTTCTACGATCGGCTTATAATTTCGGCGATCGGTGAACCCATAAGGAAAGAGTTCGATCTTTCCGATACATCGCTTGGGCTTCTCAGCACGGCTTTTGTCTTGTTATATGCGTTGGTAGGTGTGCCTTTAGGGCGTCTTGCCGATAAGTATTCACGCAAACGACTTCTTTCGATAGGCGTGTTCGTTTGGAGCTTTCTAACACTTATTTCAGGGTTTGCACGTAGTTTTGGCCAGCTATTCTTCTTTCGTTTGGGTGTCGGTGTTGGCGAGGCGACCTGTGCTCCGGCGGCGACCTCATTGATCAGCGACATTTTCCCCGCCGAAAAAAGAGCCAGGGCGATGAGCATATTTATGCTGGGATTGCCGATCGGGATCGCTCTGAGCTTTTTGGTTAGCGGAGCCATCACTGCTGCGTACGGTTGGCGATACGCTTTCTTTGTTGCCGGCGTCCCAGGCATAATTCTCTCATTTCTGATCTTGTTGATCCGCGAACCGGAAAGGCCCCCGCTTGCGAGGGATGAGCGGACACGCCTCGCATTTTGGCAATCGATTTTAAACGTACTTCGTCCAGTCACGATGCGATGGCTTGTCATTTCGGGCGTGCTTCATAATTTTTGCCTTTACGCCCTCTCGGCATTCATGACGCCGTACCTGATGCGTTTCCATGGGCTCGAGATAAAGGAAGCAACTTTGCTAGCGATGTTGGTGAACGGGGTCTTCACGCTTCCGGGGCTTTTACTGGGCGGCATTGCCGGTGACGCAGCAAGAAAATGGCGGAAAAATGGCGGTTTGCTGGTCGTCGCTGCGGCATCGTTGCTCTCGGCTCCGCTTTTCATAGCGGCCGTGCTGTCGGAAAAAGGCAATACAGTCGTTTTCCTTTGGACAATGGGGCTGGCGTTCGCACTTATGTATTTCTATTATTCGATCACGTACGCTGCGATCGCCGATATCACACCGCCTGAGAATCGCGCGACGGCAATGGCCGTTTATTTTTTCGCAATGTATTTTCTTGGCGGAGCCCTGGGGCCTTATGTAGTGGGAATCCTGAGCGACCACTTCACACGGCGGACAGCAATACTCCAGGGTATTGTGGAAGATTCATCTGTAGCCCTTGAGCCATTCCGCGGATATGGGCTGCAGGATGCGATGCTGGTTGTTCCCGTCCTTTGCGTGATACTGTCGGGAATTATGTTAATGGCAGCGCGAGCTATGAGACCGGCTGATCAAAAAGGGTCTTAGGTTTTATATCCCTCAACGATTCACTGGTTTCATTTTGAAAAGAATTAGCATTAAACTAGGCCCGCTGAAACCGTGATTCCTGAAATTATGGTGATTCCAATGCGCGAAACCTCCTGGCCCTAACGGAACAGCAAGCCATGAATACCCTTTCTTCGTTACAGGTTTCTCCCGCCAAGCCAGGGATTTCTGCTGCGGTGCGGGCTGTATTTCTCGATAAGGATGGTACCTTACTCGAAAACGTTCCTTATAATGTTGATCCCAACCAAATGCGGTTCACTGAAGGGGCGCTCACGGCTCTGCAACTGCTGCATCAAGCTAACTATGTGTTAATCGTAATCACCAATCAATCTGGCGTTGCTCGTGGCTATTTCCCAGAAACGGCTTTGATTGAAGTAGAGCAGCATTTGTATCGCCAGTTGGCACAGGTTGGTATACTGCTGCGAGGGTTTTATTACTGTCCTCACCATCCGGATGGCGTTATTCCTCCCTACAATGTTGTCTGTACTTGCCGCAAGCCCCAGCCGGGTTTGCTGCACCAAGCAGCAGCGGAACAGGGGATTGATCTGACGCAGTCCTGGTTTATTGGTGATATTTTGCACGATGTGGAAGCCGGACGAGCCGCTGGCTGTCGCACCATTTTGCTCGATAACGGCAACGAAACCGAATGGCAACTTTCCCAAAACCGTTTGCCGCACCATGTCGTCACCGATTTACGAGAAGCGGCAGCTATTATTCTAGCGTTGGATGCTGCCCCTTCTCTCGCCAATTCTGTTTATCCTGCTGTTGCTCATTCCACTTGCCTATTCCCTCTTGGAGGCCAGCCATGAGTGCTGATTTGTTTCAACTCGATTTGTTTCAACTCATTGATGCCTGGAAGTCGCTCAGGCTGCTGGTGATCGGCGATGCGATTCTGGATGGCTATCTGAGCGGCGATGCCAATCGGCTATGTCGAGAAGCCCCAGCCCCTGTAGTGGCAGTCAACCAACGCCAGGATGTTCCTGGAGGCGCGGCCAATACAGCGGCCAATCTAGCTAGCTTGGGCGCACGCACGCAACTACTTTCGGTGATGGGGGCCGACCCGGAAGGGGAACGGTTACGGCAGGCGTTGGAGCATCGAGGGGTTTCAACGGCGCTATTGGTTAGCAGTGTGGAGCGGCAGACCTTGGCAAAGCAGCGGGTGATGGCGGACTCGCAAATTCTGGTGCGGTTAGACCAAGGCAGCACCGGCCCAATTTCGCCCGCTCTGGAACAAGCGTTGATCGATCGGTTGATGCAGCAGTTTTGCAATTGTGATGCCATTGTGATCTCGGATTATGATTACGGTATTGTGACTCCGCGTTTGATTCAAACCTTGGCCGACCTCCAGGCCGAGCAGCCGCGAATCCTGGTGATCGATTCGAGACGATTGGAGCAGTTTCGCTCGGTGAGAGCAACGGCGGTGAAACCAAACTACGAGGAAGCGCTACGGCTCCTGGGATTGTCGCGGCAGTCAACCACACGAGTAGAGCAGATTACAGCTCACGCCGATCGCCTGCTGGATTTAACCGGAGCCGCGATGGTTGCCGTTACCCTAGACCGGGAAGGAGCCGTTGTATTTGAACCAGGACAACTGCCGATTCGCACCGATGCCCGTCCCGTGCCGTCCAATCAAACCTCTGGAGCGGGCGATACTTACATCAGCGCCCTGACATTGGCTTTAGCAGCAGGAGCAACCCCAACCACGGCTGCTCTCTTAGCAGCTACCGCCACAGCGATTGTTGTGCGTCAGTCGGGGACAACGGTGTGCCGAGTCGAGGAGTTGCAGCAGTCGTTGCTTAGTGATCCTAATAGCCAACCCAGCGGTAAGCTGATTTTGGATCAGTCGGATTTAGCCAGTTTGGTGCAGCAGTATCGGGCAGCCGAGCGTCAAATCGTGTTTACGAACGGTTGTTTTGATATTTTGCATCCAGGCCACGTGGCATATTTGACCCAGGCCAAAGCCTTGGGCGATGTGCTGATTGTAGGTGTCAATACAGATGAAAGCGTGCAGCAGTTAAAAGGCAACGACCGCCCGATCAACCCGCTAAGCGATCGCCTGACGGTACTGGCGGCTCTGAACTGTGTTGACTATGTAGTGCCATTTGCCGAACTGACGCCCAAAAACCTGATCCGGATTGTTTGTCCACATATCTATGTCAAAGGCGGCGACTACACGCGAGAAACCCTACCAGAGGCCGACTTGGTCGAATCGCTGGGGGGTGTGGTGCGGATTCTGCCCTATGTGGACAATCGGTCTACCACTCGTTTGATTGCTCAAATTCAAGCCCTGCGCTGTTGAATGGTGAATTATGAATTCCTGGGATACCGCTGAGCATATTCTTTGCATTCGTTTGGATACAATCGGTGATGTGATCATGACCGCGCCCGCTCTGACGGCTCTCAAGGCAGCCCAGCCTCGGCGACGCTTGACGCTAATGACCTCAGAGGCAGGAGCGATGGCTGTACCGTTAATCCCCGCAGTGGATGAGGTGATCGTCTATGATGCTCCCTGGTTAAAATCAACCGGACCGCGAATCAACAGCCACCCCGAATATGCCATGATTGAACAACTGCAGCAGGCTAAGTTTGATGCCGCCGTGATTTTTACTGTTTATAGTCAAAATCCCTTACCGGCAGCGTTTCTATGTTATCTGGCTGATATTTCGTTGCGGTTAGCTCATTGCCGCGAGAATCCGTACCAACTGCTCAGTGATTGGATTAGAGATCCGGAGCCGGAACAGTTGCGTCACGAAGTTCGCCGCCAGTTAGATTTAGTTGCCCAGATTGGTGCTCAAACGCCGGCTGATCCCAGCTTTGGCGGACATTTGCGCCGGCGGTGGCACTCGGCCAGGCATTTGGACGGCAAGGCTGTTTCGCGGCAGGCTGCTGTTGGGGCAAACCGACGGACTGGTTCTGGGGCGTGCATTTTACCGAGAAGGGCCACGAATATACCGGCGTTCCGATCTATGGGCCGGATGCGTCAGAGTTATTCCTTCACCCGACACAGCTTATCGAATCATTCACAATGCTTGCGGTGTTCGGCCTGCTGGTATGGCTTCACAAACGCAAGAGATTCGACGGCCAGATACTGATCGCCTACGGCATCATCTATTCGATCTTCCGGTTCACCATCGAATTCATTCGCGACGACCCGCGCGGCGATCTCTTCGGACTTACATCTGCCACCGGGCTTTCAACCTCACAGCTCGTCAGTCTTTTGGTCGCAGTCGCGTGTATCATTTTTATGATAATTAGGCTTCGCTCGGTTCCGGTCAAACGTTAAAATCAACTGAGTGACTGATGCGGAGAATAACTTGTTCATTTGTCATCCGCTGGCGAGTGATGCTGGGAAACGGCTTGACGTTTTTCTGGCAGAGCAATTAAATGACAGGTCCCGCTCCAGGATCAAACGTCTTATTGAAGAAGGTGACGTAACCGTAAATGGGCGCCAGGTTAAACCCTCCTATAAAGTTAGCTATAACGAAACTGTCGAGATCGACCTAAGTAACGACAGTCCCGTGTCGAGCTTTGAACCGGAAGACATCCCGCTCGAGATCTTATTTGAAGATGAGTATTTAGCCATTATAAATAAACCCGCTGGGATGGTCGTCCATCCCGGTGCCGGCAACCAGACCGGAACGCTCGCCAATGCCATCGCGTGGCACTTCAGATTGCAGAAGCCCGGGCGCGAGCAGGGGCTTAACGCACAAGATCCGAGTATAGCCCTTGATGACGCACGGGCCTCAGAGACGAGTGACCGCGTCGGCATCGTTCACCGCCTCGACAAAGACACATCCGGCCTGATCGTCGTTGCCAAGGACGAACAGACTCACGAAGCACTTGCCGAACAGTTTCGCAGCCGGACGGTCGAGAAATGTTATGTTGCTCTTGTTCACGGATCGCCGGACCAGAACAGCGGAACGATCGATCGCCCGATCGCCCGCGACCGCTGGCATCGAACGAAAATGACCGTCGCCGCGAACGGTCGCTACGCGATCAGCCATTGGAAGGTCCGTCAACGCTTTGAAAAATTCACCCTCCTTGAGGTCGATATCAAGACCGGCCGGACACATCAGATACGCGTTCATCTCGCATCGATAAACCACCCGGTCGTCGGCGACGCCACCTACAACGAAGGCCGCGACAACACCATCGCCAACCAGGAAATAAAAAAAGCCGTCGAACGGCTTAACCGCTTTTTTCTCCACGCCGAAAAGCTCACTTTTACACACCCCCAAACCGGCGAATATATGAGTTTTACTTCCGAAATCCCCGAAGAACTGACACAATTGCTGAAGATGCTTTGACTGGAACGCAGGAGCCCTCGCCTGCAAGATCGCGATAGCGATCTAATCGTCTTGCCGCCAATCACCAGCGTTCTATCGAACGCTTGCACGCGGAGGTGCGTGCATTCCAGTCAAAGAAGTGAATACATTATGAAAAATTTCTTTGCCGCAATTCTGCTTGTTTTACTTTCTACGACGGTTCAGTTTGCTCAGTCGGAGGAGATCAACATCATTCCAAGGCCCAATTATGTGCAAACTCGCAGCGGAGCTTTTGTTCTGGACAATGGGACCAAGATCGTTGTTGAGCATCGTCAGGATCGTCATTTAGCGGAACTGGTTAGGAATCGACTGAGATCGGAATTCGGAATTGAGTCAAAGATCACGGCCAAGATAGACGGTAGCCCCACAATCTTTATTTCACGCACGGATGATAACTTCATAATAAGTGATGGATACATCATCACGAATGACGGAAACCTGCTTAACTTGGAGGCGACAAGTCCAGCCGGACGATTCTATGCCGTGCAATCCCTGTTTCAGATGATTCGGAAGGACGGTGAAAAAGTAACTGTCCCGAACGCGATAGTTAACGATCGCGCTCGCTTTCAATACCGCGGGATGCATCTCGATGTTTCGCGGCATTTTCAGCCGGTGGAATTTGTTAAAAAGTTCATCGACCAGATGGCTCAATACAAGTTCAATTACTTTCATTGGCATTTGACGGACGATCAGGGCTGGCGGATCGAGATCAAGAAGTATCCAAAACTTACTACCGTCGGACAGTATCGGAGTGAATCGCACGAAGGCTCGTATTCACCGATCTTCAAAGGCGACGGACGGCCCATCGAGGGCTTTTATACGCAGGAGCAGATCAAAGATATTGTCGCCTATGCGAAGGAACGCTACATCACGGTCATCCCGGAGATCGAGCTTCCGGGGCACGCGTCGGCGGCTCTCGCGGCATATCCGGAGTTGGGTGAGAAATGCGCCCCGCCCGGCCACAAATTCGAAGTTAAAAAGACGTGGGGCATCTTCAAGGAGGTCTTTTGCCCGACCGACGAGACATTCAAATTCCTCGAAGACGTTCTCGACGAGACGATCAAGCTCTTCCCGGATTCACCCTACATCCACATCGGCGGCGACGAGGTGCTGAAAGATTATTGGAAAGAATCGGCATTCGTACAGGAACTAAAGAAACGCGAGAACCTGAAAGATGAGAACGAGGTGCAAGCCTATTTCATCCGCAGGATCGAGAGATTCGTCAATTCAAAAGGCAAAAAGATCATCGGCTGGGACGAGATACTCGAAGGCGGCATTTCGTGCGGTAGTAGATCGTCCCGTGACCGATCCACAGGGGCGATTGTTTTGCTACGCCTTGACTGAACAGCATTGGGTAGTCGGTGGTGCAGTGAATAACGGTGGGATTATTCTGCGCTGGCTGCGCGATCAGTTTGGCGATGCCGAAATCATGGTGGCCCATCGGTTGGGGGAAGATCCCTACGAGCTGCTGGCGGACTTGGCTGCGACAGTTCCCCCCGGTGCCGATGGTCTGATTTTCCATCCTTATTTGCTAGGGGAACGGGCGCCCCTCTGGGATGCCAATGCGCGTGGCTCCTTCTTTGGCTTAACGATCAACCACGGCAAGGCACACTTGGCTCGAGCTGTCCTGGAGGGGATTCTGTTTAACCTGCTGGTGGTGTTGCGAGCCGTAGAAGACTTTACCGGAAAAACCAAGCAAATTCAGGCAACGGGCGGATTTGCGCGCTCATTGCTCTGGCGGCAAATGATGGCTGATGTGTTTAATCAGCCAATTACCATTCCCAAACAACACGAGAGTTCTTGCCTCGGTGCCGCAATTTTGGGCCTTTATGCCCTCAAGCAAATCGATAACCTCGACGCCAGTCCAATGATGATCGGCGCAACCCATCAACATCAGCCTAATCTAGCCGATGCTGCTATCTATCAGAAAATCATGCCGCTCTATGCCATGCTGCTGGACCAGTTCCGCTCTCACTATCAGACCATTGCCAATCTACAAGCAGAGCTACACCGGATGCAGTGATCTAGCCTGTTTCATCGCCAGCGGCAATTCATCAGATAGGTTGTAAGTACCTTGGCATAATTGAAAACCAGATTCAAAACCCCGCGGCGCAGGGTTTTGAATCTGGTTTTTAATTATGCTCACCTACTTAGTAGGGCATGGCATGGCAATGAAACTAGCAGTCAATACCCTCTTTGGGATCAGGTAGCAGCCCTGGCAGAACGCTTAGAAATGTTATCAAAATATGGCATCTCGCCAGAAGCAACGATGACATATTTAGGAGATTCATCCGTTCTGAGTTTGGCAGCAAAGGGAGCAGAGAGTTTGATCGTGTCTCAAAATCATGCGCCGCTGTTTCCGATCAAGTTGGTCGAGAAAGATTTTCACTATGTCACTCAAACTGCTCAAAATTTGCAGGCAATGATCCCCCGCTGCAACGGTGTTAGCTGGATTGCGCACAAATGACCTTCGCCACTGGCATTACTCACCCCCTCTTAGACGCTACTATGTAGACAGTAAGCGCATCTGAACCAGTACAGTATTGTCTTCACGCAATTTAAATTGGAAGAGGCGAGACTCTGCCGTTCCATTAGTTGGCGGACGCCCGCCAGAACTTTGCCAGTATGTCAAATTACATTCATACCCATTTTCTTTTGTTGGATACGGACAACCTAGACGATTTACAAATGCCTCAAGGTCGTCTGATGACATTAAAAAGCGCACATGGGCTTCATATTCAACATTGATTGGAACGGAGCCGAGTAGCCCTTCAAACCGAACCTCTGGCTCGACACCTTTTGGAAGGGGTACTCCTATCATTTGTTTGGTTACTTCACGCGGCGACTGCCCAATGGATACACCCAATGCCCAACCAACTAACAGTAAACTGGTAACAACAAAGATTCCGCAGCCTGTAGCTAAGAAGTAAAGACGGCTCATAGGTCTTCTCTGCAACGACTAAGTATATTTTCCCCTACTGCTGGTTGTGAAGTAAGTACCTTTTTAGGACTATACGTACACCGTTTGTAATGGATTTCTAGCAAATATGACGTTGGATGATACTATCGAGTTTCCTGCCCTGATGAAGTATTGGCAGGACCGACAATAGCCTTGCAAGATAAATGCAAGAGCTTTAGGTGGAGCAATCTAACAGCGCTTCCAATTGGTTCAGCCTTATTTACATACCATCGATCGCCACCGCAATCAGCCCGTGCAACCAAGACCTCACTTCCAATTCTATCAGTAAAGTCAATTACATCGGCTGACTTTTTGATACTGCTGCTATCAACAAAAACGCTCTCTCCTGTTGAAGCAATCCCGATAAATTACCAAGTTGATTACACTGGTGTATCAGCAGCTTGAGGCGCGAGTGGCATCCGTTCCGCCACCGACTGGCAGCCCCATCCCCAGCATTTTACGTTCCAAAGTTCCTCGTTATGGTTGGATCAGTGTTTGCTGTTAAGCATGGCTGGGCAACAGGGTTGCCATCTTCTTTTCGAGGGCTTTGGGATCTTCAAGCAACTGGGCTGCCATTTCTTTAGCTTGCTCACCTGGATAGACATCTTCAAGTTCATCCATCACTGCTTGCAAGGCTTCTTGAGCAACCACCTCCGGGGAAACTTTAGGGGGCGGAAAATGTTTACTGCTATCAGTATCGACTGTTCCAGGCATCACACCAATCACCAACGTGCCTTGGGCTGTCAACTCAGCCCGAATCCCCTGAGTCATTAATATTGCCGCAGCCTTGGAAGCACTGTAGGAAGCATTCATGGGAAAGTTAACTTTTCCGAGAATACTGAGCATATTGACGATCGCTCCGCCTCCATTGCGTTTCAACACTGGAGCAAAAGCACGACACATTGCGAGTGTGCCAAAGTAGTTCACTTCCATCTCGGCTCTAGCGCTGGAAAGGTCAGTTGCAGAAATAAAACCTTTGAGCAGACCAATTCCAGCGTTATTAATCAGAAGCGTGACGTCTGGACAGGTTTCCGCTGCTATCGTGACCGACTGTTCATCGGTAATATCTAGCGAAATCGGAATGATCTGCTGAGAGTGCATCGTTCTGATTCTTCTCTGCCAGTTCCTTGACCAGCATCTGGGCACCCACGTCCAACGGAATCACTGAAATGTTGCGCAGTGCAAAGGCTCGCTTTAGTTCCGGTGTCACCATGCCGCTGTCCCACGGTCCCCAGTTAATCGAAACCACATGACAATGGGGGTGATGTTGTTTGATCAGGTGGGCCGATTTGTTGAGAATCTCGTTAGCCAGCGCATAGTCAGCCTGCCCGGCGTTGCCGTAGAATCCAGCCACCGAGGAAAACAGGACCAAATGCTGAAGCTGACTGAGCGGAATACAGCTGAGCAGATTTTCTAACCCCTGCACTTTGGCCGCATAAACGGTTTCAAAGTCGCGTTCCGTTTTCTTTTCAATTAGTTTGTCTGCTAAGTTACCAGCACCATGAATGATGCCGGTAATAGCGCCCAAACGCTGGCTGATATCGCTAATTGCCTGCTGAAGTTCGATCTTGTTCGTGATATCAACACTGATATATTCAACCTGACTGCCAGCTTGTTGTACGGCTGCCAATGTTGCCTGAATTTCTCGCTGGCAGATGATCTGGTTGAATACCTTCTGCACACCCATCGGGGTAGGTTTTTCTCCCTGAGCAATCAACGCCTGCATCACCCGCTTCTTCAATTCCGCTTCATCTTCACATCCCTGTGCCCATTCAGGTTCCTGTCCATTAATAGCGGAGCGACCCAACAGAATAAATTTGCACTGACTGCTCTGCGCCAATTTCATCACGCATTGCGCTGTCACTCCCCGTGCACCACCGCTGACGAGGAAGACCGATTCTGGGCAAATTCGGGCAGTTGTGGCCATTAATGCTCCTCTCACTAGGACTGATTTACAAGAACGTGATGAATTGATTAGGAATGGATTGGGAACTGGCTGGGAATCAACTGGGTCAATAAACTCAACTGAGGTGTAGTCAACCTAGATGGTCAAGCTAGATAGTCAAGGTCACTCGCCCTTGGGCACCGTAGGCGACTTCAGTCAAGCTGCGATCAGGGTCATGCAGTTCGGCCAAAATGCACTGGACCATTTGATCTGCATCTAAGCTGGGGCTGAGGTCGATGGCGCGACAGGCCACCGCAGGCCATTCCATTGCTAGGGTTTTGGTGAGTCCAAACAAACCAGCCCCAATGCAGCCAAAGTTGGTTTGGTGAGTCAATCCAAAGGCCCCGTCTAGATGAGTCACTGTGTAGAAACAGCTCTGGGCAGACTTGGCCACCTGGTTCAGAGATTGCTTCAGATGCTTAGCCAGGAAGAACACCTGCTTGAGAATAGCTCGGTCTGCTTCTAGGAAGGCTGGACCTTGCGACTGGAGCGCAAACAGCGGATGCAGATGGATAAACGCCCCAATCGTGCCCTTCTGTTCCGCAATCTCGGCTAAGCGTTGCTGCATGTGCTCTTCATTCAGATTGTCCAACATGACTCGACGCACTCCTGCTGGTAATGGAACTTGCTGGGGCAAAATCAACGGCGGGAAACTCAGAACCGTTACGTTCCAGCCCCGTGCCACTAGCGCTTCTACAAGCTTCAACGTGGTGAGAGAGCCATTGTCAGTCACTAAGCAGGTGTAGGACTCAGGCAGTGTGAACTCTAGAACATCGGGAACAGGTAGAGGTTGCAGTTTGACTCGTCTTCGTTCAATGCCATCAATGGCTTCGATGGTGTCCTCGACCTGTTCCTCAAGCGGAGTAACGCTGGGTACAATCGGTGATTCAAGCGGCGCTACGCTGTTTTTTTTTCCAGCACCGGAGTAGCCAGCAGTTTTTGGATGACCTCAACCACTTGGCCCAGCGTGCGGATTTCCACCACTTCTTCTGGATTGGGCTTGGGCATCTCTGGCAACGACTCCTGCAGCGAGGTGAGAATCTCCACCCGCTTGATTGAGTCAATGCCTAAGTCCGCTTCCATGTCCATATCCAACTCCAACATCTCGGTCGGATAGCCAGTTTTGTCACTCACAATCTGCACCAGCATCTCGCTCAGCTTCGGATCCAGATCCGATGAGCTGGCGGGAACCACAACAGAGGCAGTATCAGCTGCTTCAATGATTTCAGCCGTTGTCATCTCGGTGTGGGAGGTTGTGACCTCAGTTGTGATCTCGGCGTGAATTGTCACTTGGGCAGGGGCAACCGGTTCAACTGGCGCTGAAGTCGGCGCAGGCAGAACGGCAGTATGTCCGTTACGAGTCGAGGGTGCGGTCATCACCGCTGCAGAGCCGCTAGATATCACGGGTTCAGCCTTGAGAACCGGCTGCTGAAACGCAGACTGCTGTAAGGCAACCTGCTGAGGAATGGGCTGCTGAGGTGCCGCCTGCTGAGGTGTTGGCACAGCCGGATCGAGTGGAGCCACTGCCGGGGTCGCTGAGGACGACTCCGCTGTGACTTGATCTCCAGCTAGCAAACCATACTGCTGCTGCAGTAGCGTGAAAAATTGCTTGCCGCATTCAGCATGGTGCATGAGAGACTGTTCATGAATCCGCAGCGTCTCGGCTTGATGGTCGTGCAGTTTGAGAATACTGCGCTCCAGGTTGCCAGCTAGAGTAGCTTGAGTCTCTAGCGGCTGACTGGCAAACGTCTGATTCTGCTGCATCAACTGAAACACGAGCTTGGCATACTCCAGTTGATTATTCAGATACTGGCTATGAACTTTGAGGGCTTCAGCTTGGTGCTGATTAAACTGAGCAAGATTCTGCTCTAAACTCTCTAGGGCGCGTTGATAGTTCATGGAAGAATCCGGCATAGGCTGTGTGATAGGTCATCCCACGTACTTGCATCGCTTGGAGACCAGGAGAGCAAATTGACTAAAGTTCTAGTCTTCCTCACTTTTAGAATGGCAGCAAATTACCGTTTTTTTGGTTTAATTTTGTGAACTGCTATGAGCGAACTGCTATGAGCAATGACACGATTTTCGGCAAGATAATCCGCCGCGAGATTCCAGCCGACATTATCTATGAAGACAACCTCTGTCTGGCCTTTCGAGACATTAATCCGCAGGCTCCGGTGCATGTACTAGTGATTCCCAAACAGCCGATTGCTAAACTCTCGGATGCTGAGTCTCAAGACCATGCCTTAATGGGGCATTTGTTACTGACTGTAAAGCGGGTAGCCGAGCAACTTGGGCTAGAGAACGGCTATCGGGTGGTGATCAACACCGGCGAGGATGGCGGCCAAACCGTGTACCATCTGCATTTGCACCTATTGGGCGGCAGAAGGATGACCTGGCCTCCAGGTTGAATGATTGCAAATTGTTAAGGAAATCTTGAGAGTAGTAAAAAGATTCTGACGGTACTTTACAAATCTCAACATATTCCTTAATATTAAAGACATGAGTTGAGGCAACTCGCTCACATACATAGATTTCAGTTGTTTATTAAGCACTCATCGGAATTATGACAACAACACTACAGCGGCGCGAAAGCGCTAACCTGTGGGAGCAGTTCTGCAACTGGGTCACCTCCACCGACAACCGCCTCTACATCGGCTGGTTCGGCGTGCTGATGGTCCCCACCCTCCTGACTGCTACCATCTGCTACATCATCGCCTTCATCGCGGCCCCTCCAGTGGACATCGATGGCATCCGCGAACCCGTGGCTGGCTCCTTGATGTATGGCAACAACATCATCTCCGGTGCCGTGGTGCCCTCCTCCAATGCCATTGGGCTGCACTTCTACCCGATCTGGGAAGCCGCTTCTCTGGATGAGTGGCTCTACAACGGCGGTCCCTACCAGCTGATTGTGTTCCACTTCCTGATTGGCGTGTTCTGCTACATGGGTCGGGAGTGGGAGTTGAGCTACCGCTTGGGCATGCGGCCTTGGATCTGCGTGGCCTACTCGGCTCCGGTGGCAGCGGCGACTGCCGTGTTCCTGATCTACCCGATTGGACAGGGCAGCTTCAGTGATGGCATGCCTCTGGGCATCAGCGGCACCTTCAACTTCATGTTCGTGTTCCAGGCGGAGCACAACATTCTAATGCACCCGTTCCACATGCTGGGTGTGGCCGGTGTGTTCGGTGGCGCGCTCTTCTCGGCGATGCACGGGAGCTTGGTGACGTCTTCGCTGGTGCGTGAGACGACCGAGACCGAGTCGCAGAACTATGGCTACAAGTTTGGGCAGGAAGAAGAGACCTACAACATCGTGGCGGCGCACGGCTACTTTGGGCGGTTGATCTTCCAATATGCCAGCTTCAACAACTCGCGGTCGCTGCACTTCCTCTTGGGAGCATGGCCAGTAGTGGGCATCTGGTTCACGGCGTTGGGCATCAGCACGATGGCGTTCAACCTGAACGGGTTCAACTTCAACCAGTCGGTGTTGGATAGTCAAGGGCGTGTAGTGAACACGTGGGCGGATGTGCTGAACCGTGCGAACCTGGGGATGGAAGTGATGCATGAGCGGAATGCGCACAACTTCCCGTTGGACTTGGCGGCGGGTGAAGCGACTCCAGTAGCCCTGACGGCTCCTGCTATCAATGGCTAATCCTGTCTCAGCTTTAGTCTAAGTAAATCCCCCCGATTGGGGGGATTTTTGCGTTTTAAACAGCCTAGAAAATAACTTAGCGACAGGAGTCCTGTGCGGGCATCTGCACTTTAGGGCAAGCAGATTAATCTTTTACAATACAAGCGTCCCTGACGAGGAACAGATCCATGCCTGAGCCTCACAACGCTGAACCAAATTCCCAACCGCATCCCGATTTGAAACAGCAGATTACGAGCCTACTCAAAGACGCCTCTAGTGGTTTACGCAAAGCGCTGCCGCTGGAACTAATGGCGAAGACTATCACTGGGTGGCTCAGCATTGATGAAGCTCAGATGGCTAATATTCTGGCTACGGTCCGAGCTGAACTGCCCACCACTGAAGCGCTGCTGATCGGTAAACCGCAGGCTGGTAAAAGCTCGATTGTGCGGGGGCTAACCGGCGTTTCGGCAGAGATTGTCGGTCAGGGCTTTCGTCCCCACACCCAGCACATGCAGCGCTATGCCTATCCGTCTGAAGATTTGCCGCTGCTCGTGTTCACCGATACGGTGGGTTTGGGGGATGTCACTCAGGAAACAGAGGTAATCACCCAAGAGTTAATTGGCAACCTGAAGCAGTCTAGCCAGCGGGCTAGAGTGTTGATTCTAACGGTGAAGGTTAATGACTTTGCGGTAGATACGTTGCGTCACATTGCTCAACAACTGCGGCGGCAATATCCCCAGATTCCCTGTTTACTGGCCGTCACCTGTTTGCATGAGGTTTACCCCAGCAGCACGGTTGATCACCCTGCTTATCCACCCGATTTGCCCGACGTCGAGCGTGCCTTTGCGGCGCAGCAACAAGCCTTTGCCGGACTCTATGACCGAGCAGTGTTAATTGACTTTACGTTAGAAGAGGACGACTACCACCCGGTTTTTTATGGCCTAGAAGCATTGCGGGACAATCTCGCCGAGTTGCTGCCAGAAGCCGAAGCCCGCGCGATTCACCAGCTCTTGGATGAAGGTGTGGGTAAGCAGTTGGGCAACTTGTATCGAGATGTGGGACGGCGCTATATAACGGCTGTCAAATTTTGTATTGCCATCGCCATGCTGATTGCGCTAGGCGTCTTTTTTGTGCGCCTATGGGGAGAGCGCAACGATACGCGACTAGCTCTAGCAACGCTGCTGATTCATCTTCAGGTGTTTCATAGCTTCGATCTGCCACGCCGGAAAGATTTGGGCTACTCGGTGGTGATTGGCCTAATTTTGCTGGGTGTGGCGGCCACTCTTAGCCAAACCCTAACTTTTGCTCCCCTACTGCTGCTGTTTTTGGCGATTGCCATTCCCGTGCTGGTGCTCGACTACCGTTCGCGGTTGGGGTTGCCAACTCAAGGTGTTCACCTAGGTTTAGGGTTGACGTCGAAGCGCTTCGGGCAATTTTTGGCCATTGTGCTGAGCTTGGGGCTGATCATTTTCCTAATGATGCCGCGTTTACCAGGCTATCAGTTGCGTTCCTTTCCAGTGAGTGCGCCGATTCCGTTGCCACAGCAGTACAACAGTAGCACCATTATCAATCCAGGCTATGTCCAGGAAGGAAATAATGGCACAGGTAGCGGTGGGAGTTCCCCAGGACTGAATTCAGCGACGGGGCCAGGTGAACTCAACAAAGACTTCTATTACGGCTTCAACAGCAAAATCAATCAAAATCTGCGGGGCACGATGACGCCGCGAGTAGTGATGCGGGTTCGCTCTCAGGCACCAGGCTTTTGGCGCGTGTTGGCGTTTGATCGCTACACCGGCCAGGGATGGGAAATCTCACGCAACGCTGAAGAACAGGTTGAAAAACTAGAGCGGCCCGAGTGGTCATTTCGGTTTAGTCTGCCGTGGTCGGTGACGTTAAACCGCACAAAAGAAGTGATTCAAACCTACACGGTTGTTTCAGATTTGCCGAATTTGATTCCCGTCTTGTACGAACCGAAGGAACTTTACTTCCCGACTAACGTAGTGGCAATGGACAAGGAAGGCGGATTGCGGTCGCCCGTTTCCCTGTCGGAAGGCTTGACCTATACCGTTGTTTCGGAAGTCCCCTATCGGGACCGGACACGGCTTAACCAAGCTCCTGTCCGTCCACCCGCCTCAATCGGCACCTATTATTTGCAGCTGCCATCGAGGGTGGCAGAACCGTTGCGGCAGCAAACCGAAGCTATTTTGGCCCGCGCTCCTAAACCCCTAACTACGCCCTACGAAAAAGCACTTTATTTGGCTCAGTACTTGAAGCAAAACTACAAAATTCAGCCGGATTTGCCCTTTTTTGAACCAAATGAAGATTTAGCACTGGCCTTTCTCACCCAATACAACGGCGGCTACCCGGATCATTTCGCGACGACGCTAACGGTAATGCTGCGCTCGATTGGCATCCCAGCTCGGCTAGTGATGGGATTTGGCGCTGGTCGATTCAATCCCTTCACCGGATTCTACGTAGTCCGTAATATGGATGCCCATGCCATGACAGAAGTATATTTTCATAAATACGGCTGGTTCGCTTTCGATCCAATTCCCGGCCACGAACTTTTGCCGGCTTCGATCGAAGAATCCAGCAGCTTTGGTGTTCTGCAGCAATTTTGGAACTGGGTGGCTGGCTGGTTACCTTCGCCACTGACTGGTTGGCTAAATCAACTGTTCGAGCAAATAGCGGCTGGACTGAGCTGGGGGTTAATGGCGCTAACGGCTTTGTTTTCCCAAGGTTGGGTAGGTATGCTCTTCGGCATTGGCCTGATTACTGGTCTGGCGTTTTTGGGCTGGCTGGGATGGAGCGCTTGGCAGGCATGGCGCTATCGTCGCTGGTTGACCAACCTGCCGCCGATGGAGGCCATCTACCAACAGATGCTGCAATATCTGGCACAGCAAGGACTTCAGAAACAGGCCGCCCAAACTCCTCTAGAATATGCGGCTGACTGTCGGACCCGTTACCCCAACGAACAGGCAAAGGCGATTAACGAGATCTCCCAAGCCTATGTGCACTGGCGCTATGGAGGCCAACGGCCTAACTTGACTGAGTTGAAGGAACTGTTGGGGCGGTTGCAGCCGCGTAGGAGCGGGACACCATAGCAGGCTGGCGAAATTCCATCCGATAGCGATACAGAGCCACCGGACGGGGCGAGGAAAAGGGATTGTCGCTGACAAGGGTTTTGAAATAGTCGGGATCCTGCGGCGACAGGTAGATAGCCGTAATCTGATCGGCAACAATGAGCGGTTGGTCAGTCTGATCAGGATTGGGTTGATAGCTGTAAGCCGTGGTGTTTTCGACTTCGTTGAAATAAAGTTGGGGCGCACCGCGAAATTCCTGCTGGAAGAACTCAGTTGTGATAAATTCATGCGGCGTAGGTGTTTCAGTGGCCCGCTCGGTGACAGTAGAAACTAACTGCCGGTCGCCCTTGAGGAGCGTAATCTGGCGGTTTGGATTAGCGGGATCAACTTTGACGGCCTGCACTGCCCGCTCACCCAAATAGGCTTTCGCTAGCTGCATCCCGTTGTATGCCCGATCGGATACCCAATGCTTCGATTGAAGCTTCGATTGAGCGGAGACGCGCATCAATCCAGACGGCTGAGTTTCAACAAATCGCACCTGAAAGTGAATCGGCTGGTTGAGGAACTGGCGGTTACTCTCAAATCCGGGTGTCACGATCTCTGGCGCGAGCGGTGCGGTCATGTCTACCAGTGTGGTCGTGACCAGCCATTCGCCAGCAAACCAGTCTGGGTAAATCAGATCGCCTTGGGCGGGTTGGGTCGGAGGCTTACCTTGCCAGTCGGGATACTGTTCAATTCGTGTGGCCAGCGGTGATCGGATCGGTGCCGAGGCATTCAAGACATTTGTAAATGCAAATCGTCGATTCCAATTCAAAGGCGACGCGAATGGCATTACGGTCGTCGATGATTACGGACATCATCCGACGGAGATTTTGGCAACGCTCGCTGCTGCGAAGAATTCGGCAGGCGGGCGAAGAACAGTCGTAGTGTTTCAGCCGCACAGATTTTCACGAACGCAGGAGCTGATGGAGGAGTTCGCTTTGGCTTTTAACAACGCCGATGTCCTTTATGTCCTGGATATTTATGCGGCCAGTGAAAAGCCCATCGAGGGTATTACTGCCGAGGCATTGACCGAGAATATAAAGAAATACGGGCACAAGAATGTGAACTATATCGGAGATATTGAAACTGCCGCCGAAAAGGTGATTCCTGAACTCCGAGAAGGCGATCTTGTCATCACACTCGGAGCTGGGAATGTCACACGCGTATCGGATGAGATACTCGACCTTCTTCGGAATGGGGAGCTCAATTGACGGCAAACGATCGGATCTAATGCGATGTCGAAGGTAAAGGTAAAAAAGAAAGAACCGTTAAAAGCAAAGCAACGGGCAGTAAGTAAACGAAAAGCGGCATCACGGCGACGTCCGCGCGCGGGACGTTCCGTTTCACCGCCTGAAAAGACTGCTCGTGAGCTACTGCCTTATTTTCTCAGTTTTTGTCTGCTCATATGTCTCGGTGCACTTGCGGCGATCGGGTACCGCGCTGTTGCGGCATCCGATTTTTTTCGGGTCCGGAGTATTGAGGTGAAAGGAAACGATCGAGCATCTGCTGATGAGATCCGAAACATTGTAAGGAGCGAGGTCGAGCAAACCGGTTCCTGGAATGCTGATCTCGACCAAATAAAGATGCGTATCGAGAAGCTGACATGGATACGATCTGCTTCAGTAGCGCGGATAATGCCGAACGGTATCAGCGTAAGAGTTGCCGAGAAAACGCCGGCGGCGATCGTCACTCTGCGGAATGGCCCGGTATTTGTGGATGAGAACGGCGTGGTTATAACGGCCGCTGTGAATGCGGAGTCCCTGTTTCCTTTTTCGATAAACGGCTGGGATGAGACGGCGTCACCGCAAGCGGATATGGCAAATCGTAAGCGGTTGAGAATGTACAGAACGATGCTGGATGAATGGCGGAACGCCGGTTTTGCTTCCCGAGTGGTCTCGGTAGATCTTTCGGATATGCGTGACCCAGTAGCGGTATCTGAGGACTCTGGCAAGCGAGTAGTGATCTCTGTCGGCCGTGAGAGATTCGGCGAGAATCTTAAGAATGGTCTGGCTGCGATCGCTGGAAAGGGTGAAACGTTTGAAGGCGTTATCCTTGTCGGGACGAATCTTAGACTTGTTCCCCGAAACGTCAAATAGGAAGGCGATTATGAAAGGCGAGATCCACGCAGTTGGGTTGGACATTGGAACGAGTAGGGTCCGGTGCGTTATAGGTGAAGCGACTTCAGGAAATGCAATGAAGATCGTCGGCGTTGGCGACTCGGAATCAAAGGGGCTTCGTCGCGGTATCGTTACTAGCGCCGAGGCGGTAGCTGAATCGGTGCGGAAGGCTTTGAATGATGCCGAACGTTCGAGCGGGCTTGAGGCAGGCTCTGCGGTAGTGAACCTTTCCGGCGAACACTTTCGAGGGGATAACAAAAGCGGAGTGGTTGCTGTCGCTGGTGCGGGCCGCGAGATCTCAGACGAAGACGTCGATAGGGCGATCGAATCTGCCAGCGCTATCCAATTACCATCGGGATGGGAGATATTTGATCGGCTTCCCCAAGAATTCATTATTGACGGACAAGATGGAATAACCGAGCCGGTCGGGATGAGTGGTACTCGGTTAGAAGCCTTGGTTCACGTCGTAAGCGGGCCAAGTGCCGGACGTCAGAATCTGGAAAAAGCAGTGCGTCGAGCAGGTCTTGAGGTTGAGCGGATGATTCTCGAACCTTTGGCAGCCGCAGAGGCTACTCTTACCGATGATGACAAAGAATACGGTTGTGCTGTTGTAAATATTGGTTCCGAGATCACGAGCATGATGATCTTTGGCCGCGGAGCGGTTCAGCACACTTCTGTGTTTCCGTTCGGCGGGCTTCATTTCACGAAAGACATTGCGGTCGGGCTGCGGGTCTCGATCCAAGAGGCGAACAAGATCAAACATTTACACGGCTGTGTTGCAGGCTTTTTGTTGGATGATGAGGAGCGTAAAGAGACCATAGAGATCCAGCCGGTCGGCAGAAGCGAACTCCGAGGTCTTTCGCGGGAGATCCTTTGCGACATTATGCAACCGCGTGCCATTGAGCTTTTGCAGCACGTAGCACAAGAAGCGGCGGCGACAGGAGCGCAAATACCCGGCGGCGTTGTTTTGACCGGTGGGGGATCGATGGCTCGCGGGATGGTCGAGATCGCCGAACAAGTATTTGATGCACCTACACGAGCAGGTTTTCTGGAGCCTTCATATTTCGGAGGTCTTGCTGCGGAGGTTAGGACACCTGTTTGGGCGGTGGCCTGCGGCCTGGCCCTTTCATCGATGCGGATGCAGCAAAAAAGCGGTGCGGGTTCCGGCCGGTCGGGGGTTGTTGGATGGTTTGAAAATATTCGTGAAAAATTTCGGTGATTTTGTTCGCGGCGGCTGGATTTTTACCACAAATAGTAGTATGCTAATCGCCCGTCAGCACAATATATTGTTGTAGCCGAAATTTCCACTTACAGCTCGTTTAGGTTTTTCATTGGCGAAAGGCGATGTCAGTTTTATTTGAAGGAACACAAATGAATAGCAATACTTGATCATTTCTGCCGAAGCTAGGTCGGTAATTACCACGGGAACAGGCGGCAGCGATGGGTCGGCAGCAAACTGGCGATTGACGATTGGCTCATAGAGTTGCTGCATCAAGGCGATGGCCCGATCACTGTGGCTACCCAACACAATCCGATCCGGGTTGAAGGTATCGTAAACGGCAGAGCCTTCACGCAAGAATTCGGGGTTACTGACCACATCAAATCCAGCAATCAGTTCCTGACGTTCTGCAACTCCATCCATGACGATGCGGCGGACCCAATCACCAGACCCAACGGGTACGGTAGACTTGTTCACAATTACCTTGTAACCACCGTTCAAATGCTCACCAATGCCACGAGCTACTGCTTCTACATAGCGCGTATCGCTTTCACCGCTGGGTAGAGCTGGTGTACCCACGGCAATAAACAAAATCTCTCCATGGGCAACCCCATCTGCCAGATTAGACGTAAACGATAGCTTCCCAGACTGCATAGAAGATCTCATCAACTCCGACAATCCCGGCTCGTAAATCGGAGACTGTCCAGACTGCATTAACGCTACTTTTGTTTCATCCTTGTCTACGCAAACTACATCATGCCCGACGTGAGCTAAGCATACACCAGTCACTAAACCCACATATCCCGTTCCAATCACGCATACTTGCATAAGACCTACCTTTTCACCGCTAGTTTTATGCCTACAGCTTGCCAAAGGGGTGTGAATTGTCAATGAAGGATTGATGAGACCTCCCTCATGAACGTTCAATGAAGTATGGATGAGAAATTTCTTAGAAGTAGTGCCCTATACAGGAAGTTAAAATTTCGCTCTAGCGGTAGATTCCTTTCTCTGTCTGATGGTAGAAAATCAGTACGGAGGTGTTGTACGGCAATCGTTTTGCCGATTTTCTGCCTGTGGCGTGAAATAACCCTCCGCTGCTGACCCGCGCTGCTGACCTTCGCTGTTGACCATGCCTAAGCTCAATTCGCTCACCCTAGATTGCGTCGTTGCCACCGGAAGTGTCGTCACGGCTCTCCTGCTAATGATTGGCCTCAACCCTTGGTTAGGGATGACCGAAACCCCATTTCTATTATTTTTCGGCGCTGTACCGATTGCAGCTCTGTATCGAGGTCGGCGAGGCGGCATTATAGCAACGGTGCTGTCAGCTCTGCTAGCTAACTATTTCTTTATAGCTCCCACCGATGCCTTCTCGCTCGATACGGTGGGTAGTAGCAGAACAATTATTTTTCTGCTAGAAGGTGTTCTGATTAGCACCCTGATTGGTTTATTGCGTCGTGCCCAACAGCAAACTAAAGCGAGCCTACGGCAGCTAAAAGCGAGCGAATCTAAATTTCGTCGTCTGGTAGATTCCAACGTAATCGGCGTAGTCTCAGCAGATATTTATGGCGCTATCACCGATGCTAACGATGCGTTTCTCAATAGCGTTGGCTACACTCGCGCCGATCTAGTAGCCGGACGAATTCGTTGGGATGAGATGACACCAGCAGATTTGAAATATTTAGATAGGTCTGCCTATGAAGAATTGCTGACCAAAGGAAAAAATACACCCTATGAAAAAGCATTCACTGGCAAGCAAGGGCAGCGTGTGCCGGTGGTCGTGGGAACAGCGCTGCTAGAAGATAACCCAGAACAAATTATCAGTTTCATTCTCGATGTCAGCGAACGCAAACGAGCCGAGCAGCAGTTGGCCATTCAATACACCATCGCACGAGCCTTGGCTGAGGCAACTACCATTAGTGATGCAATGCCTCTGGTCTTGCAGTCGCTTTGTGAAAGCCTGGGTTGGCAGATGGGCTGCTTTTGGCGAGTTGACCCGCAGACCCAAACTTTACGCTATCTGCATGGCTGGTATTCCCCTGAGCTGGATGGCGCGGCCTTGATCCAGGCCAACCAAACCATGACCTTTACCACAGGCGTGGGCTTACCGGGCCGGATCTGGGAAAGGGGTCAAGCCACATGGATTCCCGATTTGGTTGAAGATGCTGCTTTTCCGAGAAAGGCGATTGCTCTGGAGGTGGGGCTGCGCAGCGTATTTGGGTTTCCGGTTTCGCTGAATCAAGATATTTTAGGCGTCATTGAATGCTTTAGCGATCGATATCAAGAACCCGATCAGAACTTGTTGCAGATGGTGACAGCTATTGGCAGCCAGATTGGGCAGTTTATAGAGCGGAAACAGACTGAAGAAGAACTTCAAGCCAGCCAAGCCCTGTTTCAAAGCTTTATGAGTTACTGTCCCATCAATGCTTACATCAAAGATGAATCGGGATGTTATGTGTATGTCAATCCCAGCGTGGAGCGCGCTTTTAACCGCCCTCTGGCCGAGTGGCTGGGTAAAACCGATTTTGATTTCTTTGCCGCTGATGTCGCTCAAACATTTCGAGCCAATGATCGGGCCGTCTTGCAATCCGGGCAGATGATTCAAGTGGTTGAGCTAAATCCGCTCGATGATGATCAGCCCCATTACCTTTCGGTCAAATTTCCGCTCAAAGATGCAACCGGACGCTCCCTATTGGGCGGGATGTCAATCGATATCAGCGACCGCAAACGCTTTGAAGTCGAACGCGAACGATTGCTCCAGCAGCTAGAAACCAGCCTCGGACAGCTAGAAGCCGTGATTAACAGCATGACTGAGGGGTTGGTGATCGCCGATCCGCAGGGCAACATCTTGATGTTTAACCCAGCAGCGCTAGCTCTGCATGGATACGACAGCCTAGAGCAGGTGCAGCACCATCTCCGCGAGTTTCCCAACACCATGGAACAGGTATGCAGTTGCATAAAGCGTTCAGGCTTTAAGAACTCTAACATTGGTTTACCAAAATAAGTCATCCATCCTATTCTAAGCGGATAAGATTTGTAGTTTTTGTCTGTGTAGTATCTAATCTTTGGGGCTGGATAAAGTTGGCGATTCAGATGCCGACCATAAACAGCTCCGTGATGAGCCTGAAAAGCTGGGATTGCCTCCGTGAACAAGTTTTTCAAAGATTCAAAACAGATTTGTTTAGTTCGTATATGTTCGCTTGTGAACTTTAATCCAAATACATGTGGTGTAGGACTCTCATCAAAATAAATTGTTGAAAATAACTCAATACCATTGTTCCCAAAGAGAGGAATATTGCTTAGAGATTCATTAGAAAATTCTTTAGGAAGCTGAGAAATGCAAAAATCATCAGGAGTAGAAAGCTCAATACTTACATCAGATTGGATATAAAGTTTTGCAGGAAAGAGAATTTGCTTTAGTGTAGGACAAGATAAAATCTGATAGATAACTTCTACTGTGTGCGGATAGAAAGACATGAAGTGGATAACGTAGTTCATCATTGCTCTTAATTCAATAAATTATTAGTAGTGTTTGACTGTAATTCTAATGCCAGTATCATCGAATAGATCTTGCAACGCTCGAGCGATATCTTCATCTGCTACACGCCACTCAATTCCTGTAGCTCCAGTTCCACGTAATGCCTTGACCTGACCTATGGCATCCTGAATAATCTTAGGAAGTCTAACATTTTGTATAAAGGGATCTGTTCTAGTTACATCATTGATTCCACCCTTGTTCCAGTTTTTAGCATCTATCAAAGTTGTTCCATCGAACCAATCGAACTCTTTGCCATTCACATAAACAGCAAGCTCCTCTTCGTCTGCATTTTTGCCAGTTACCCTGATTTCATAATCTATATCTGCTTGATTGGAACTGTTGTTGCGGCTTCTACCATATATTGCCCCTTCAATTCCTGGAACGGGATCACCGGGTAGAGGCGCACTTCCAGATCCTCCACCTGTTATAGCCATCAACGTGGCGATTCGCTCGATGGCTCCTTGAGCACCCGCCTCAACTGTCCCTGCGCCTTGCACAACCAGCGCTGCACCTGCTGCAACTGAAACTGCGACGGCTGGTGCTCCTGCAATACATCCCACTCCAGTGAGGCAAAGGGTTGATCCAGCTCCGGTTCCTCCAGCCCCAATGCCTATTCCTCCTATGATTTCGAGGATGCCAGCGACTATCGCCGCTCCGTCTCCTAATAAACGACCTGCTTGAAACGCAACTGTATCGGGTAAAACTTCTTCAGCTCCTACCTCTGCCTTTTCAAACCACTGCTGGACTTCTGGATCCAACGATAAGAGTGTTGTAAGGGGTTCACTTTGATTAACAGAAAACTGATAGATAGCGCCAAGCACAAATTGACCGAGCGTTACATTAAAATCCAGTAACGGTTCAACAACGTTCTCAGTAATGTAATTTTGCAGTAACGCGAGTGGAAATTGAGAGTTGGACGCTGCTGAGTATAGAACTTTATCCCCTGGATGAAGGGTATAATTGACCCCCTCAGGATAATACGTGAGTTGCCCTTCATGGAGAACTAATGCATAGGGATATGTATCTCCTTCAATGGTGCGATGGTCAAACTGATGTCCGACATTGTACAGTTCATCTATGCTGAGATTCTCATCCGTAGTGGTCAGAGCCAGGTATGGACCCGATGTTGAATTAGAATCACCTATATCAGCTTCATAGGCGAGGGAAACATCATAAATAATGTATTGCTCAAGTAGATTACTTGAGTCATCACCTGTAGTCAGTGCTTGAATCAAACTATCAACATCTGGTCCCGTAAGCGGAACACTTTGAGAGACATTCAGTGTACTAGAGTTTTGAGCAATGACGTTTCCTTGCTCGGTTAAAGTCTCTATTTTGGTTTGGAACTGATTGGCTGCAACGCTCAAGGCTTCAGGAGTTTCTGCGTTCCGTATAGCAGACAAGAAGCTGTTTGATTCTGGTAATTCATTGGCAGATACCAATTGAAAGTGCAGCCGTACCAACTCCAAAAACGGTTCGATGAAGCGGCCATCTCCGATGCTGTCTGCTAATGCGGGAACCTGTCCTAACGTTTCTAAGGCTCTTGCAGAGTAGTCAATCAACTCGGTTATTGCTGCTGTTCCGGCGTTCTTAACCTCTCCAATAAAGTTCAAGAATTTTTGCCCAGCATCAACAATATCGATTAAATCAACAACATCCCCAGCAGTGTTCTGAATCTGCCATAAACGGTCTAAAAAGAAATTGGATGCTAGGTTGGATGTAGAAGACAAAGATGAACTTAAAGATGCATACACGGATGCCAACTTGTGGATTGCCTCAGTAAATTCAACTCCTACATCATCGATGAAATACTGAAGATGACCAACTAATACTGTTACGTCACGGTAGAACTGTAATGTACTTGAAGTTGCCGAACTACTAAGATAACTGGCTAGTTCGTGAGTTCCTTTTTGAGCATCTTCAGCCGTTTTAGCATCCCAGATCGTTTTGAAGAAGAAGTTGGAAGACTGATTGGCGTCGCTGAATTTGTCAGGTTTAAGCGCAGTATAGGCAGCTCCCCATTCTGCGAAGCGACTCATCCATTTAGAATCATTACTGTGCAACTGTGAATCGGCTGGAAGTTGTTTGGCAATCTTGAATAACTGCTTCTCAAACTCTAGTAGTTTCACTCGTTGCTCTTTTGTGTCTAATGTCTTAAACAACTCACTGTGCCCGAAGGAGGTGTCTATACCTGTGCCCCCAATCCGACCGATGCGGCGGCCCTAACGGAGCAAGCAGCCTTACTGCCGGAATTGATTCGTCCAACCATTCTGACAATGGTCCGGCAAGATCTATTGGCTCACTTTACCCAGGCTGACCTCCGGTTTGATCGATTGATTGGGCGCAATGTGCTATCAACGGAGCCGGATAAAGTTGGACTGCTCCAGCAATGGCTGCACCTACTGCGGCCCGAGGGAGCAATTGTCTTAGCAGAAACCCTTCCTCGTCACACCCAGCGGCTCTATGCCCTGATCGAGGCTAATTCGCTTTCCGGCAAGCTTTATCAACGTTTGGTTGAGGCAGAAGAAGCAATTTATACCGACTCTTCAGATGTGATGGTGAATTGGAACGTGGAAGATCTAGTGAGTCAGTTAGGAAAACAAGCTGACATCGACCATCGCCAAATCAGAACTGAGATTGAACAAACTATAACTGACATCCAGATTACCTCCACAATGATTGAACGCTGGTTTAGCCCAGGCAAAGACCGACCTAGCTACCGTGACCGCCTCGCTCAGGTTTTGTCTACCGCAGAACTCAAAACCATACGTCAAGCCTTTACCCGATCACTGACCAATCAGTCCGTGCAATGGCATAGCGCAATTGGCTTTATACGAATCGACGGCTGAGAGCTAGGGCGAGCATAAATGCCTGTCAAATTTGCCGGATGAGCTGTACTTCTGAAGGAATTAAACAGAAACATGTGATTGCATTCCTACAATTGGTGAATAAATCGCCATAAGCCACCCAATAAGTGTTAGGAAGAAGTTACACCCTCACATTGGCCTGAACGGGAAAACCTCAAAGGTAGGATCTATGTCAAACGCAGATAATAAGCTAAGGGGTGCGAAGAATCTGGGCGTTTTAAGTTCGCCCATCAGTCGAACAAATAAAGTTGGGCTAACCGATCAAGATGATTTGTACCGCGTCAGCCTAAAGCAGCGCAGCCGTTTGGATCTGACCCTGACCAAACCGGGGAAAGGTCGGTGTGCAGTTGAGCTTTATGCGCTGAAGCGTCCCCTTGCCCAGGTTCTGCGTCAAATCGGCAAGCTCGATTTTAGAAAGATTGGGCGGAAAGAGCGCAATGCTAACTTAAAGCTGATTCCAGCCGCTAAACAAGGCCGCAGCCAAAAGCCAGGGATTTATTTTGTCCGAGTGCTGCACCAAGCCGGCAACAGCCGTTATCGCCTCCAGGTAGCTGCCCCACCAGTTGATACAGCGAATCCTACTGCCAGTCTCAGCGCTACGAATCTCTCGGTTGGTGGCAATAGTAGCTATGACTTTACGGTCACCTACAGCGATGATGTAGCTGTTAACGTCAATAGCCTTACTAATAACAACATTCTAGTCACTAGCACAAATGGATTTAATCAACTTGCTAGTCGAGTTTCTATTAGTAATACCGGAAACGGCACGCCCCGGAGTGTCACCTACCGAATTACAGCACCGGGAGGCAGTTGGGATAGTGCGGATAACGGCAGCTACAGCATCACGCTACAAGCCAATCAGGTGAGCGATACGAGTGGTAAATTCGTCGCCCCAGGCGTGTTAGGTAATTTTCAGGTGAATATTTCTCAAACACCTGTGTCCGATCAGGAAGCGCCCACGGCTAATCTGCTCAGCGTTGATTCCAACACTCGCGATCTGACAGTTGTTTACAGAGATAATCTGACTATCAATGCGGCCAGCATCGACGATAGTGATCTTCAAGTCATCAGCCCCAATGGTGCCCAGCTAGTCACCCGAGTGATTGCCAATGACAGCAGCAATAGTACAACCCGGACTGTCATTTACCGGATCACGCCACCGGGTGGCAGTTGGGACAATGCCGACAACGGCAGCTACAGCATTGCTCTACAGGCAAATCAAATCAACGATACCAGTAGTAATTTTGCCGCAGCTAAACAGCTAGGCACCTTCGAGGTCAACATTCCGCCCCGCATAGGAAATCAATACTCGATTACCGGCACCGACGAAACCAATATTTCGGCTCAATTTAAACTCTTCTCTACCGCACCCGATGGGAATCCCATCTCCGATCAGGCAGGCAGTAACCTCACAGGTCTGTTTACCGGCGCAATTGGGAATTTTGCATCTGGCTCAGGACGCTTAGAGAGCATCAATAGCTCTAATCTAGTTGTGCCTTTTCAATCTGATAACAAAGTATCGTATGAGTCACTGAATCTGCGAGCAGAGTTACTGAACTATGATCCGTTCGCTCAAACTGGAACCCTGGAGTACAGATTCTTCCAAGAACCGGTGAATGAATTTCAACCGGGGATCGATAAAACTATTTTCGGGCTAAGGTTTACTATCACGGCTAATTTCGTGCAGAATTTTGACCTGAACCTGGCTGTTAACTCACTGGAGTATATTGTGCAAAATAACCTGCTGGGAGATGGCTCTAACAGTAACAAGCTCTCAGGCATCGGCTTTTCAGACGATCCGATTTGGCAAGGTAAGGATATTGCAGGCGGCAGTGTTTTAACTCCTGTTCCGATAACTGCGTCCACCAATCTGGTTGCCAAAGGGCAGTAGGGTTAACGAGGCTAACGTTCAGTGCAGAACAGTCTGAATGCTATGAAACTTTCTGACTTCAAATTCTGGCTAATCTTTTGGCTAATCAACGGCGGCGGTCTATTCTGGTTGCTGAGTGGTAGCATAGCGATAGCCCAAATCCGCCCCGACAATACCTTGCCGGAAAATTCTGCGGTGTAACATTCGTCGTTCGTTTCCACAATGATGCGGATGGCGGCAATATCATAGATTTCTTCAAAGCTTTTCTGCTGCCGCTGCATTTTTTCATAGATGCCATACAGATGCTTCGGGCGTCCGCTAATGTCATAGCAGTGAATCCCTAGCTGATCGAGCCGTTCCTGCAGCGTGGTGGCAACCCGCTCTAGGCGTGTCTCTCGATCGATACGCTTATCGGCTACTAGCTGCCGAATTGCCCGATAGGCTTCTGGTTCTAGATACTTAAAGGCCAGATCTTCCAGTTCCCACTTAAACCGTCCGATTCCCAATCGGTTCGCCAACGGCGCAAAGATTTCCCGCGTTTCCAAGGCAATACGGCGACGCTTCTCATCCGGTAGGTATTCCAGCGTGCGCATGTTGTGCAGCCGATCGGCCAGCTTGACGACAATCACGCGGATATCCTGCGCCATTGCCAAAAACATGCGACGAAAGTTCTCAGCTAGCCGTTCTGTTTTACTGGAGAAGTTAAACTTAGAGAGTTTGGTGACGCCTTCCACCAGTCGTCGCACTTCGATCCCAAAGCGTTGCTCAATTTCCTCAGCGGTAACGTCAGTATCTTCGATCACATCGTGCAGAAAGCCAGCCGCAATCATGGCGGCACTGCCTCCGAGATCGCGCAGTAGCCCCGCTACGGCTACCGGATGGGCAATGTAGGGTTCGCCAGAGGCTCGGTATTGCCCTTCGTGGAGACTGTAGGCAAAGTTAAACGCCTCGCAGATTAAATCGGCATCAGCCAAAGGAGCGTCTGAGTTGCTACCACTTGACGAGCGATACTCTAGCAAACAAGCTTGCAGCCATTCAGGAAGTGCAATATCAGTTGGAAAAGTCAGAGTTGCTACGTTCATGCTGTCAAGCCCGAAGTGGGTAAAGGAGCCAAACTATTGAGTGGATGTTTGCTGATTCTAAGGGATTTGAGCGAGTTCCGAGTAGAAAGCGATTCTAAAACCTGCCTCGACATTGACTTCAACATGGCTGAAGATCAAATGCTGGGATCCGCTGGGATCAGGAATTGAAAACCGGCTTTGTCTGCTGCAAGTGTTTAGAAATGAAGACTTCTACGGCTTATTGCTCAGATGAATAACAAATCGGTTCTGCCTGAGCTTGGACCACGTTCAACAAATTGACTGTATAAAAAATTTAATAATCTAACAAAAAGCTAACCGGTTGCAGAGCGGGGCTTACTAACGATGTATACAGAGTACTTAACAATACTTTAACCCAAATTGATCAATTCGTTTCTACTGATTTTGGTTATTCATGGCATCAGCGTTTGATTCGTCCTATCGGCAGTTCCAGCAGCGTCTCCAGCAGCTACAAGTCCAACTCGTTGACGCCTCTCCGCACGAATTACGAGTAGCAATTGCTGAAATTCAGCAGATATTCCAATTGCAAATTGTGCTGTTGGCAGAAACGCTTGAGGCATCCCTCAGTACGCAGCTTCAATCCATTCATACGGAAATCAACAAGCAGTTAAGGTTACTCGAAACCGATGGGGTATTTTTGCAAGCTGCGCGGCAACCCACCACAGCCCAACAGCGAAAGCAGCAGATCAACCATCGCCTGGACCTATTGTTGCAGTACTGTGCGGCTAGTTTGACACTCCAACCCCAGTCAGATGGGGATCCAGATGCATCAGCAAGTACACCAGAATCGTCAACCAAAGCCCCACCGACCGAGAGCAATTGAATCCTGTCCCTGCTTTCCAAAAGCGTCATTGAGTCGATAATATGATCTAGTGCAGAAGCCTCAGTTATTTAGCATTACTAGCAAGGGTAGGACACCATGACTCCATCTTTAGTAAATTTCTTCTACAGCCTGCTGGCAGGTGTGGTGATCGTTGTGATCCCCGTGGTCGTAGGACTTGTCTTCATCAGCCAAAAAGATAAAATTCAGCGTTCCTAGCTACATTCATGGGATGAATTGAGGCGATGAGGGCAATAGCTTTGCTGCCCCTTGTTGCTTATCCCAGGTTTAGTAGGAGTGACATCCTTGGCTGTCTTGCCATGACTTTTTTGTCGGCAGGACAGCTTTATGCCATTTGAGTGTGAACTCTAATTCGCGGTTGGTTTGGGCAATTAGCCTGCTCGGTGCTGAGGTTAGCCCTAAGCGCTATTTCTCTATCGAGCGTCAGAATTGTTAGATTAACTGCCTTTCACCCACTGGATTTGTGGAATTTTCAGTGGAGAATCTGTTCTTGGACTCGCTAACATAGGGACATACCAACGGAGAATAGCAATGTTAAATTGGAGCCTCGGACTTGGTGGCATATTGGGCATTGCCCTTGCTTTAGCAGGAGTAGGCCTGTACTTTCTGCGCACAGTTCGTCCGAATTTGGCTAGAGACCATGACATTTTTTTCGCGGCAGTGGCCTTGCTCTGCGGTGGCATTTTACTCTTCCAAAGCTGGCGACTTGATCCGATTCTGCAATTTGCCCAATTCCTATCAATTGGTTCTGCGGTGTGGTTTGCCTACGAAGCTATTCGTTTGAGAGGAATCACGACCGAACAGGCCAAACGGGCCACGCCAGTTGTAGATGACGAACGTCCGGTGAGTCGCGTCTATCGGGCCGAGTTAGATGAATTGACGCCGTTAGAAGAACAGCGCAATGTAACTCGTCGGATTCGAGGCAGTCGTGATAGCCGCTCAGGTGCGGATGAATACGGAGAAGATATGCGTTGTCGTCCATCTGGTCGAGATGATCGGTTTGGCCCCAGCGATCGCTCTCCTGTACCGTTGTTGTTTACAACCAATGGATACTTTTTCCCTGCCGCCGTTCCTTCCAATCCGCGCGGAACCTGAAAGATGATCTGGTGGCGGCTGACGAACTTCAGCCCGCAGGCAGCACCGTTTATCGTCATCGTTACACCACTTAGTTCGATCGGCAACTGAAAGCTGCGGTCGAGCGAACCAACGGCGGTTCGGGCAACGACCGGTTGATTCAATCCCGGATTGAAATTAAGGATCGCAAGCATTCCCGGAGACACTCCCAATACAGCCGATGGAGTCCGCGGCGTCGGGGAGGGAGTCGGCGATGGTGAAGGCGACGGGGTCGGTGTTGGACTCGGCGTCGGCGTTGGACTCGGCGTCGGTGTTGGCGACGGCGTAGGTACCGCGGTCAACGATACAGGCATTCTTGTGGCGCCGGTAGCCAAGTTGAATGTAGCGACAGTGTCTGTAAGCTTGATCGGCTCATATAGATAAAATGCTTCAGACCTCTGATCTGGATTGCCGGTTCCCAATTCTGTCAATGCAAGATTAAATGCGATCCGGCGTGAACTATTACTCGGGTACGGTTGCGTTGAGGCAAGGAAAAATGATGAAAGCGGGAATTTCGTGAGACGCGTGAATGCAGCAGTTCCGGAGGCCGCAGTCATATCGAAGCTATAGATCTGAGTCGGGCGACCCTGGACGTTGTTCAAACCATCGCTGGCCGTTGTAGGCATGGTCCCGTCAGGCTTTATGTTCATGCGCGTTTCCATGACCATGGTAGCCGGGGTTCCGTTAACGTCGTAGTCAGTGAAGCCAGGGTAACGTGAGATATCACCACCGAGTGCCTCTGAGTCCGCCCCGCTTCTGGGAAGAACACGTCTGAAATTGTTCGAGTTATAATCGTACAGATACGTGGCAAATGTTGTCTGATTAGTGCCGCTGTGTTCGTTAGCAAGATCGGCATAGGAATCAAACGCGATGTATCGTCCATCGCGGCTCATTCTACGGCCAACTTCAAGAATATTTACGATGTCACCCGGATTCGTCGGTGTCGTAACAGTTATCTGACGGCGCACTCCGGCCGGTGCTCCATTAACGAGATCAGTAACGAATATCTCCTCGTTACGACTGGTGGATGGATTATTTCCTCCTGTCATTCCGATTATCGGGTTATCGCCGGTGCTGGCAAGGACCAGCCGGTTGCCATCTCCGGAGATCGTGGGATTCTTATTGTATATAGGGTCAAAGATAGGCCCTCGAGGAGTTTGGGTTACCTGACAAACCGTGCCGCCAGTTATTTGAGTACAAGGTGAACCGCTTCCTTCGGAATAAAATGCCCCACTCAATGTTCCGCCGCCTGTTCGCGTAAAAGTAAAGACCTCATCATTATCCGCTTCGGGAAAAGGATTCAATCCCGCAACAAGATCGCGGGTCGAAACAAAGGCGATAGTTGATCCATCGTCATCGATCGAAGGGTCATGATTGTCCTCTGCAACGAAGGCTCCTGTCAGGATCGTCGCTGCCAATGGAAGCCGGCTCGTCGGTGTGTTTGTTACCGGTGTAAATGTGCCAGCTGAAAGATCGACAAAGGGGATCTCTTCGCCTGTTGTTAGATCTGCCGGAGCGTATGCCGGGATCTCGTAAATCCACATCTCCATATTGGCGTCGCAGGCCAATGGATTATTGAAAGGGGTTGGCGACGGCGTCGGCGTTCCCGTTGGCGTCGGGGTTGGCGACGGTGTCGGGGTCGCGGTCGGGGACGGTGTCGGCGTCGGTGTTGGAAGCGTACAGGGCGGCGGGGCTTGAGTATTAAGTGTCTCGCCGTCGAAATTTCCCGGATTCGATGAATTTGGGGTAGCTGGAGTCGAACTTGTCGCATTCGAACTGAATGCTATCCAACGTCCATCGTTGCTGATCACGGGTTGTCGGTTCGTTATCTCGACACGAATATTGCTCTGGATCGGATCAACAAACGGATTTATCCTCACGCTCTTTGTATCTGTGATCTGAAAGATCTGACGCTGAGCATAGTCAAAGAGAAATATCTCAACGTTACCATCTTTGTTACGAGGGTTGACGGTGGCTAGGTTGCCGCGAGATTCAAACACAACAAGACGGCCATCGCCGCTGACTCCTCCAACAAAACTCTCTTCAAATGAGTTGGTAAATTGCCCTATAACAGAATCTACCTGCGCGATCACAAATGGCGATGCTACGAAAAGTGCAGCAAGCACAAACCCCAAAACACCACGAAGCTTCACAAACGCCTCCAAAAAATAGCCCTTTACGTAAAGTATGACGACCTAATATCCCGTCAATGCACAAAACACCGTATTTTAAAGGTTAAGCGGTGCTTCTGCAAGGAAGTGGGCAGACATCTATGGAAATCAGAAACAATCAACGACGTTTGATGCGTATTTCAGACGTATTGGTTGTAACGCTACGTGTGGCTTAAACTTAAACTTTGTTTTCCTTAATGAAGCAATATTCGGAAAAAAGTTTCTTGGTAGTTGCTGGCGAACATTCCGGCGATCTTCATGGTGCAAAGCTCGTAAAGGAGCTAAAGATTGTTTATCCGGGATCGGAGTTCTTCGGCTGTGCCGGACAATTGATGCGCGAAGCCGATGTCGAGGCCATAGTGGCCGCGGATGAACTGTCGGTGATAGGATTGCCGGAGATCGCGGCAAAGCTGCCAATGTTCTGGAAAGCATTTCGAGCGTTAGTCAGGTCTGCTGATGAACGAAGACCAGATGCCGTGATTCTTGTGGACTTTCCCTAATCCAGAAGGATTAGACGAAACTACACGGCTGGTGCAGTTCCCGGCACGACAACTGGCGCGTCATCCGCCAAAATTTCTTTGCTGACCACGTTGCCCTCCTGATCGATTTCGTAAATGATCGGGATGCCGGTGGCCAGTTCCAACAGGGGAATTTCCGTTTCGCTGAGCTGGTCCAGATCCATGATGATCGACCGCAGTGAGTTGCCGTGGGCGGCGACCAGAACGTGATCGCCCTGCCTCAGGTGGGTCAAAATGCGCTGTTTGAAGAAGGGAATTGTCCGGGCTACGGTATCGGCCAAGCTTTCGCCACCGGGAGGGCGCACGGCATAGGAGCGTCGCCATAGTTTTACCTGTTCTGCTCCATACTTGGCGGCAGTTTCGGCCTTGTTTAAGCCCTGTAAATTGCCGTAAAACCGTTCGTCTAGCGCTTGGGCAGTAAAAACCGGGATTTCCTCCTCTGGATTGCCTGCATGTCGGTCCCAGCCATGCCAATCGGGATCATCCGCCTCGTGGTGAATCACTGGACTTTTGCCCTGTTTGCAGACCGCATCTGATTCGACGAGGCAAATCAATCCGGTTTGAATGGCGCGAATCAGCAGACTCGTAAAGCAGACATCGATCGGATAGCTTTTCAGCTTTTGGGCGGCCCGCTGAGCCTCTTCCATGCCCTGATGGCTGAGGGGGACATCGACCCAGCCTGTGAACTTGTTAGCCGCGTTCCAGGTGCTCTGCCCATGCCGAATTAGGATCAATTTAGCCATGATTTAACTTAGCCATGATTTAACTTAGCCATGATTTAACCTTGATGGATCAAGCGTCATGAATCAGCGTAGCGAATATCCATTTCGCTTCTCACCTTGTAGCATGCTTCCATGATTTCCCATTCGTCCTGTGTGCTTATTTTTTGACAGATCTAGGCAGAAATTGTGTGAATTTTCAAGAAGTTGGTGCCGCCCGCTTGCCGCATTGGAATGCCACCCATTACCAGAATCCGGTCGCCGGGTGAAGCCAAATGCCGTTGACGCAGACAGGTTTCCACCTGATGCAGTGCTTCCTCAAAGGTTTCCTTTTCTTGCTCGATCAGCAGTGGCTTGACGCCCCAGACCAAATTGAGGCGATGGTAGACATTCTCATTCGAGGTGACGGCAATAACAGGCGCTTTGGGACGTTCGGATGCGGCCAGTAGAGCTGATGCGCCACTGCTGGTGAGGGCGACAATCGCCTTCAGATGCAACACCTCATCAATCGCGTTCAGGGCTTCGCTGAGGGCATTGGGAATTTCGCTCTTAATCGCTGGATTGTTTTCAAACTTGAGGTCTTTCTCGACATCATGGGCAATGCGGGACATCATCGCCACGGCCTCGATCGGATAGGCTCCTACGGCAGATTCGCCAGACAGCATTACCGCATCGGTTCCGTCCAAAATCGCGTTAGCGACATCGCTGACTTCGGCACGGGTGGGGCGCGGATTTTGAATCATGCTTTCCAGCATCTGGGTAGCGGTGATCACGGGAATGCCGAGCTGGTTGCAGCGGTGAATAATTTGCTTTTGCAGGTTAGGAACTCGCTCTGGTGGAATTTCGACGCCCAGATCCCCCCGTGCCACCATGATGGCGTTACATTCGCCCAGAATTGGTTCCAGATTTTGGATAGCCTGGGGTTTTTCGATCTTCGCCAGTACCGGCAGGTCAGTATGGCCGCGCTCTGCCAGAAATCGTTTCAATGCTTGGACATCTTCGGCCTGGCGCACAAAGCTGAGCGACACCCAATCGATCCCCTGCGATAAACCGAACTCCAGATCCTGCTGGTCTTTTTCGGTCATGGAAGGCAGCTTTAGATTCAGGCTGGGTAAATTGACGCCTTTGTGGCTCTTCAGCAATCCACCTTTGATCACTAGACACTGCACGCCATTATCTACGATCGATTTCACTTGCAGTTCTAGCAAGCCGTCATCCAGCAAAATTTGGGTGCCCGGTTCGGCTTCTTCTGCCAAGAAAGGGTAGTCAATGCCAACGGTATCGGGTCGCTGCGTAAATTCGGCAATTGGGACCAGAGTGAGCAGTTCGCCTGCGGTGAGTTTAATAGCGCCATCCGGCAGGTCTCCCACCCGGATTTTGGGTCCCTGCAAGTCTTGCAGAATCGTGATCGGCGCATCCAGCTCTTCCGACACCGAACGCAACAGCGCGATGGTTTGGGCATGATCGGTGTAACTACCGTGGGAAAAATTTAACCGGGCTACACTCATTCCGGCCTGCACCATTTGCTTGAGTATCTCTGGTGAGCGGCTGGCGGGACCGATCGTAGCAACAATTTTTGTGCGATGGGGTGGTGCTAGCATGGCTGAATACGGCTCCCTGTCCTGGTTTTTCTGGATTTCCTTAAAATAGGTCTTTCGATTTGAAAAAGAATGCTATCCAGCTTACAAATGCTATCTTTTCCGAAATTTTTAAGAATCCCACCAAAAGACAGATACAACGTCGGTAATGTGGATCACAAATGCGTCTAATTTTTTGTACATAAAATATTCATCGTGTAACCTATATCACTAGAGATTTGGGAAATCAATCTGTTGACGCAACTGCGAGTGATTCAGGTCACTTAATATTCATCACATCATCACAAGAATTTTTCCGGTTGTCATCCTGAATCGCAGAAAAGCTGAAGTGAAGCATGTCTGTAGACCTGTTTACTGAAGCAACCGCAGGACCGTTTGTCTGATCATGCTCATTCTGCTTATCAAAATCCCGGATATAATAATTCTAACTAATTGGAGATCAACCCATGCAATATCTCACCTCACCCACTCACACCACAGTTTCCTACGACCAATACGGCAGCGGTCCACCCTTGGTCCTCGTACATGGTTCCTTGAGTGACCACAACACCAACTGGGAGTTCGTAAAACCCCTGACTGAAAGCCCTCGTGATCTCTATGTCACCGATGCGCTTGCTGCTGTCCTGCCCGATGTTCGTATCGAAGCGCTACCTGGTCAGGCACACGAAGGTATGACCACAGCACCGAGGATGTATGCTGAGGCAGTATCTCGCTTTTTGCTTGAGTAGAATATGTCGTTTTAGCAGATTTCATTCCATTCATATTCAAGGTCATTAACTGAAATAGATCTATATCATAGTCTCTGGCATCGCTAGGGGCTATTTTATTGTGAGCAGCGTCTGCATGAGGACCAAGTTTCCTAAGCAGAATTTATTTTGTTTGTTGGATTTCCTGATGTATTACACCATTTGTATGTATTACACCATTTGTCGCTCAATTAGTTTGGCGAATAGCCCTTCTTGTCTCGATAAGGTTTCAAAATTGCCTTGTTGGACAACTCGTCCAGCTTGCAGGACATAGATCCGATCGGCATTGCGAATGGTACTGAGGCGGTGGGCCACTACAATGCGCGTTACCTGGAGTCGATCTAAACTTTCACTGACAATGCTTTGGGTATAGTTATCAAGAGCGCTCGTTGCTTCATCGAATAATAGAAGTTTCGGTTTTAGGGCTAACGCCCGTGCAATCAACAGTCGTTGTTTTTGACCACCGGATAGGTTGGTGCCTCCTTCACTGACCACAGTATGCATGCCCATCGGCATTGCTTCGATGTCTGTGGCCAGGCCAGCACTGCGAGCTGCCCCCCAGGCTTCATCCATGCTAATCAGGGAACTACCAGCAATATTCTCAAAAATAGAAGCCGATAATACCTGACTCTGCTGCAGAACGACCCCCAACTGTCGTCGAACTGCCTGTAGATCAAGTCCGCCTAAGTCCTGACCGTCATAATAAACTGCACCTGACTGAGGCTGCTCAAATCCTAACAGCAACCGCAATACCGTTGATTTGCCGCTACCAGAAGGCCCAACCAGGGCAATAAATTCGCCAGGATTCGCCTCCAGGGTAACATCGTCCAGAGTAATCGGACCATCCTGACCATACCGAAAGGTGACATGATCCATCGCAATTTTGCCGCTTAATCGACCTGGATCGGTTTTGCTGGCATCTACCTCAGGTTGAGCCTGGAGAATCGGTTTGGCGCGTTCCCAAAGGGCCACAATTTCCAAAACGCTAACCACCGAATTGCTGAGGGACGTTGCTCCGGCAATAAAGCTACCAAAGGCAGCATGGAATGCTAAAAATACCCCAGTCGATAAATTAGATGAATCCTGTTGGAGCGTCACTGTGAACCAGAACAGCAGCATCGAACTGAAAATAGGCAGCAAACTATTGGAAACCATCAAGGCATTTTCAATCCGCTCTGTGCTCAAGGATAAGCGCTGTTGCTGGCTATATTGCTGACTCCAATGGGCGAAAGCCCGTGCTTCGGCGGCTGCAACCCGCAGCTTAGAGACACCTGAAATTAACTGCACCGTTGAGCCTCGAATTTTACCTCGCAGTTCTTCCAGTGGTCGCACAATCCGTAACGTCACCACACCAGAGGTAATAGTCAGGGTGATGGAAATCAAGGCAACCCCAATGGCAATCAGGGCAAGCTGGACATTGTAGTAGAGTAATAGTCCTAAATTTAGCAATGAAAACAGACTGTTAAAGAGCGTGGTGGTGGTGGTACCGCTGATCAGACGGCGGATTTGACTGACGGCTGAAACCCGCGCTTCTAGGTCGCCCGTGGAATAGTTGCGAAAGAAGGGGAGGCTGAGATTGAGCAGTCGATCCCAGATCGCCGCCTGGGTGGCAGCTTCCGATAGACTTTCTAGCCGCAATTGGGAAATGCCTTGCACAAAGCGAAACACCCCTACCCCACAGGCCGCTGCAAACAAGCCAACGCCAACTTGCAACAACAGCGATCGATCAGCATCTGGAATAGCACTATCGATAATAATGGCCGTGGCTTGCGGCGTCAGCATACCGAGTAGGGTAGCCAGGATACCCGTCGCCATAAAAATGGCCAGATCCGGAAGCAGCCCCTTGGAGCTAAATCGGAGCAGATCGATAGCATTTAATCCGGTTTGAGGCAACGAGCGGTAAAAGGTATAAGCTTCTGGAGCTAGGGTAGCGTGTAGGGTGGCATTAAAGGGTGCGCGGGTAAGTTGGAGTGGGTCCAGTAACTCGTAGCGTCCTGCCGCAATTGGTAACAGAGCGATTGGTCGGTTGCTATCCTGAGTGTAGGCAATCAGTGCGCCGCAATCTTGTTTCCACCAGCCCTCTGTTAAAATCACTCGTCGCAGCCGCACCCGTGAAGCTCGCGCAATTGCCTCTAGCGGATTTTTCAGGCGGGTGAGATCATCCGAACGAGCAGGGGGACGAATCTCAATCCCTAGAGCACGCCCAACGGCTCCAGCAGCTACTAATAAATCGCTCTCTGCAGATTCAAGCGGCACTTGACGGGGTTGCAGAATCGAAGCCAAGTCAGTCATGGCGGCTTCTGTAACCTGGCGATCGAGCGCTTCTCGGGCTTGAAACCGCTGCTGATCGGCCTGGAATAGCCGCTGATCTATCAAAGCGATACAGCGCAACCAATCGCGTTGAAACTGAGCCACTGCTGCTAAAATTTGCTGATCTTTGGCCAAGTCTTCACCCGCGTGCGGGCCATCCCTACAGGAAATCTTCGTTATCTAGATTTTTTGGCTCCTGGAATTCTCGCCCAGAGCGCGCTGTTTGTCGCCATTTTCAGCGCTATGACCATTATTTGGGAACGGGATCTGGGGATTGTCCACAAGTTTCTAGCTAGCCCAACTCCTCGCGTTTCGCTGGTATTGGGTAAAGCACTATCGGCGGGTGTCCGTAGCCTTGTGCAGGTCGGAATCGTTTATCTAATCACCTGGATTTTGGGGGTGAATCTAAACTTCAATCCCCTAGCCTTGTTGGGAGTGCTGATCGTGGTGTTGCTCGGAGCCGCCTGTTTTCCCTGTTTTCGCTCACGGTAGCCTGTTTGGTAAAAACGCGAGAGCGGTTTATGGGAATCGGCCAACTGATGACGATGCCGCTGTTCTTTGCCAGCAATGCCATCTACCCTGTCGCTCTCATGCCCACTTGTTTGCAGTTGGCCTCTCGCTTGAATCCACTCACCTATCAAGTTGATGCCTTGCGGAGTCTAATGCTGATCGACGGCACAACAACCTACGGCTTGGGACTCGACATAGTCATCCTGCTCATAACGGCAACCGGGCTGACGCTACTGTGCGCTCGGCTTTATCCCCGTATCGTAATGTGAAGGCAATACGAGATATTTAACTAGACAAAAGATATTGCTTGTCGGTTTTGATGGTTAGAAGTCAGGAGTCATACTAACTCTTTGTGAAGCTGCTTGTGATTTGACCCCTCTCAGCTTCCCTCTGTTCTAGCGTCAGCGGCGCGTAGCACGGGAGGTGCCGTAGGCAGTGGAGTGAATTCTGTGCAGCTTTATATGTAATTGGTATCAGAGTCAGAAGTCGTTGCGAACAAAGGATTATTCACTAGTCACTGATCACTTGTCACCGACTAATGACGACCTCCATTGCCTTTTGCATCTAGCGATTAGCAGGTTACTCTCGGTTAATGGCTTCGGCCAAAGCAACTCTAGTGCGAGCTACTAACAGCCGGACTCGTTCAAGCTGAGACTCATAGGCGGCCTGCTGGTGGGGAGATACATCAGCCGCGCTGACGCTCAGGAGCTGCTCATAGGAACGAAAGATTTGAAACGCATAGCTGGCAATGGCTACTTGCTGTTGAGATAGGGACTCAACGCGTCGCACAAAATCAGCACAGGTCGCAGAGGCAGACAAGCCAAACACATCAGAGTAGAGCGGGGGAAGTCGATCTGCCCGATGCCGCAAGGCCGAGAGCATTTTTGCCGCTTCCCCTGAAATTTCACCATCAAAATCGGCAAGTACATTCAGGACAGCTAACAGCAACGAGGGAGTAGATTTACGATGAAAAAAAGGTGCCATGATTTGCTCTGATTATCTATCGATTATCTATCTAAAAGGCGAGTGGAAGCTGATTCCGGCAATTGCACCGTCACAAATCCCCGCGTTTTCCCGGCTGTAGTATCCATCGTATTCATAGCCTGCCACAGGGTAGCGGCCTCAACCCAAACCGGCGGATATTTGTACCGCGCTACATCCAGGATCAAAAAGCGGTCGGTTTCTTCGTGATAGGCCGCCAGAGGAGAGATATGACCGCCTCGCTCCTGACCCATTTCGGCCCGCAGATAGTTAATCAAAATAAAATTTTTGGGCTGCTTTAAGGTGGCTGCTGCTAACTGGCGAAACTCATCCAGCGTGGTATCTGCCGCATGATAAACCGTGGCCTCAACCGAATAGCTGGCGAGCAGTTGGCCCAATTGGTCGAGCGTGATGCCCTGTCGAGACACCACATCCGGACTCAAGACCTGACGGGTAGCCGGATTATCGAAAAAGTTTTCTTGAGTAAACACATGATAGGGAGCATATTCGGGCGCGGCTGGAGCAGGAATAGCCAGACCATTGAGCACCATTACCATGCTGGCAACGCCGCAATAAGCTTGATTGATCTGAGTAACAAATTGGGTACTGAGAGTCCAAAAATCGTCTCTTGATTGGCTCTCCAACAGCAACTCTTCCCCCTGGGCCGAATCAAAAGCAATCAAATGAGCAGGCAACGGCAACGTCTGGGCGGTCACTACTCCACCCACCAGCCCCAGAGCCAGAATGACTCCCTGTGACACATGCAAGATCAAATTCCTCTGGGCAAACTTGACCCACTGGCGGGCAGGATGGATTTCCATAGTTAGCTCCCCTAAATGATTTTGGGTTTTAGGAACTACTCAAAACTCAACGCCTAAAACTAGCCGGACAAATCATAACCTGACCTAGGCTAGATTTCTACTTGTTCAACTCAACTTTAATTTTGCTCATGATTCTGGTCAGACAAGTTCAAGCCAATTTAGACCCAGTTTCGAGCTGAATATCGATATTCAGTGCTTATTCAGTGCTTCGAAGCTTGGGATTTTCTAGAATTTTGTGATTTGTTCTGACTATTTCTGGGTAGAATATGAGCCATTCAGCTCAGGGCAGATGTTCGCCATAGCTATCCAGTCAACAGGTACCCGCTCTTAATTACCACTCTTAATTAGAGATTGGACAGCACTCACCCGGATACCGCAGCCGAATATCGCATAAAGCTTGAACTCCGACCCTCCAATCCGGTTTCTAGTCTGTTTTCCCATAGTCACAGAGAGGATTGATTGCATGAGCCACATTTTTTCAGTTTTTAATCAGGCCGGAGGCGTGGCCAAAACGACTCTCGCCATGAATCTTGGCTATGAATTAGCCCAATTGAACCGCTATAAGAACGATAATCCACGAGCACGATGGAGTCGTTCCGGGAATGGTACGCCACCTTGGGCGAATCGAAATTATGAACGGCCTGAAAAGAATTCCATTCGACAAGAGTTAAAACGACAGGATCGCGAATATCGAAAATATGAACGCAATGTTCGCAAGAACGGCAAATGGCTAATCGCTGCTTTGCCATATAAGACTTTTTCGTCCTATTACGATTACGATCCCAAAGACAAAAGACGAGCACATCGCGATCGACGACACGGACTTGCTGAGCGGCGAAGAGAGTATTACCGCTATCCCGCGCCCATTGTCTATTACACACCACAAGTTGAGAATTGGTTTTCGTTAGCTGCCTACAGCGAACCTAATTACTACGGTCAATATAGTTACGGCGATGTCGGCCGCGACCGTTCCTATTACTCCGAGCCTTATTATGGTGACCGGCACTACGATTACGATAATGACGACTATTATTGGGGCGAGGATGAATACTACGGTCGAGAAGATTGGAGAAATTCGCTTTTCAGAATGATCCTCGGGGCAGTCTTTGGACGCAGCGATGTCGGATATTTTGACCGTCCGGCTTATGCCGGCCGCTATGACCAATACTACCCACAGCCGGTTTACTATTATGCGGAGCCGATGGGAAGTTACGACCCGTTTTACATAAACGCATATTCTGATCCATTTGCTAAGCATACGTTCGAACGCGCTGCCGCGACGGGCTATTGCCGTGGATATATGGACGCTATGAATGCTCGCAGGTTTGGTATCAATGACTATTATCATCCGTACGCCTATAGTGGCGGCTGGTTCGATAATTATTCAGCTAGCTTTACGGAACGTCAGCGACTGCTGAGTCAGGGATATGAGTTAGGCTATCGCGATGCCATGGCTAACCGAGATCATTACGGCATTGCCGAAGGCGGAGGAACGCTCGATCTTGTGAGCGTCTTGCTCGAAAATGTTCTTTTGAGTGGAGCAATTTAAGTTATAAATACCTGAAGCTTTTAGCCCGTCGAAAGTTTCGGCGGGCTGTTTATCTGTAGCACGCGGCTTGCGCTCGGGAAAGGAAAAAGTTCTAATATTAGTTTGCTCGTATGAGCGGGTCGCCGGCATTAAGGCGTCGGCGAGCTATCCTTTGCCGAAAAGGAGGTGAGAGAATAAATGGCATATATTACCGTTAACGCTAATGAATCAATTGAAAGCGCACTGCGCCGATTCAAGCGAAAGGTCATCAGCGAAGAGATCATTAAAGATCTCAAAAAACACGCTCACTTCATACCGCCGGGACAAAAGGCGAAGCTGAAATCGGCAAACGCCCGCAAACGCAATCGAAGACGCTTCCGCCAGCAGCGGCCAATGAACAATAGTGCACGCCCAGTGGGCGGCGGCTCGGCAAGCTAAGATGGCTGCGAATCTTATGGGGTGAAAAAGTTCCGGCAAAGCCCGACTTTTTCACCTTTTCACGTTTTGAATATTCGATCCGGAAACTGAGACATTGAGTAACAAAAAGATTCTTATCACAAATGACGACGGGATACATTCCGAGGGTATCGCAGCACTTGAAGCAGCGATGCGTGAGATCGGAGAGGTTTACGTCGTTGCTCCGGAATCTGAGATGAGCGGAGCTTCACACAGCCTCACGCTCGCGCGTCCGCTAAGGATCCGGCAGATCGACGAACGTCATTGGACGATCGATGGAACCCCGACGGATTGCGTTACTCTTGCGCTGAATCAGATACTTGCCCCTGATATTCGCCCCGATATTTGTGTTTCGGGGATCAATCATGGGGCGAATATGGGTGACGATGCGACATATTCGGGAACTGTTGCCGGAGCGATGGAGGCGACAATACTGGGAGTGCCCGGGTTGGCATTCAGTCTTGTTGCATACCGGAGTCACGATTTTACTGAATCTGCGCGCATCGCACGTGAAGTTACGTCGAAGGCACTTGCCGAGGGCATCCCGCCGGGAACTTTACTGAATGTGAATGTACCAAAAGGTGTTCCTAAAGGTATTCGGGTCACGAAGCAAGGATTCAAGTCTGCACGTCCCGTAATCAGTGAACATATCGATCCTCGCGGCAAGCTTTATTACTGGATCGGCGAAGAGCGGAACGGTTTTCTTGCCGAGGGTGGAACTGACTTTGAGGCGGTAGAGGAGGGTTATGTCTCTGTTACCCCAATGCGAACTGATCTAACAAACTACTTGGTACTGGAAGACCTGAAAACTTGGGAAGACTAGATTGATAAACGGCACCGTCCAAACAAATGATATAACCGACCATTTTGCCATTCCACGCGCGCGAATGGTTGAACATCTTCGCAAGCATTATGGTATCGCCGATGAGCGCGTTTTGAATGCGATGAACCGCGTAGCCAGGCATTTGTTCGTGCCGGAAGCGATCCGCTCGCAGGCGTACAAAGATAATGCATTACCGATCGCAGCCAAGCAGACCATATCGCAACCATACATCGTTGCCCGGATGACGGAACTCCTTGAATTGAAAGGCCGAGAGCGGGTGCTGGAGATCGGTTCGGGCTCGGGGTATCAAACAGCTGTTTTGGCCCTTCTTGCGCGTAAGGTTTTCGCAGTGGAACGCCTTTCTTCGCTTGCGGCTGAAGCAAAGCAGCGGCTGATGGGTATGGGATATCGAAATATTTCATACCGCACCGCCGATGGCACTGAAGGATGGCAGGTCTATGCCCCATTCGATGCTATCTTAGTTGCCTTAACTTTGCTTATCACCCTAAACCCAGAAGAGCCCGAGAAGGCCACTGCGGCAAAGCTATCATCCCAAGAGAAAGATGAATTACTTGCAATTGATCAGAACAATTACAAAAACATTCCAGTAAAAATAGTTTTGCCGACCTATGTTCCCGATGGTTTTAAGGTTGAAGAGGTCGCTGTTAACGATGACAAACGCTTTGGGCCAAGCTATAGTATTATCTACTTCGATGAGAATAATAACTGCTTTGAGGTTTCAGGCGCTTCAGGTGGTTTTGGAGCAGGTGCAGAGGATTTTGAAATTTTAACGGTGAATTCTAAAGCATTGGGCAATGTAGAGCTGGGATATACTCAGTTTGATCAGGTAAAAAATCAACCAAGGATAGGATTTAATCAATTTACCGTACCGGGTGTCATTCCTTCTGATCAACAATACTCCTTCTGGTCTCCCGGCACTGTTAACAGCCAATGTAATGCGATTGAATTGCAGGAAGCTGCCAAAATTGTAGAATCACTTGATTATCTGAATCCTTGATAGTTCCCATAAGTTACCTGATCTACCCACCGAAGTAAGAAAAGCTCAATAGCGCGTGATTGAGCGAGTTCCTGAAAATCTTCCTGATACTTCTGTACACACTGCTTTCAGCAGCAGTAATCTTGTAAAGAGCTATTTTTCATGAAACATCTGGATAATTTTCATAACAAGTTTCATCACAAGCCAAATCTTTCTGCAAACTGGCTACTGAGGGCTGTGCTGTCTACTTGCACCATATTCGTGCTGGCTAGCTGTGGTCAGAACCAGTCTAATCCTGTTAGCCCTCCCGAAGCACGAGGTGAAGAAATAAACTTAGATGATCAAGAGGCTTCGTTCGATTCCGATCTGTCATTTTCAGATTTTTGTGGGGATGTGTCACCTACTAACCGCAGTAACTATCCCCTGAAGGTATACCCGCTGTATATCAAGTCTGAAAGCCAGGAGTGGTCATGGTCGAGAGAAGCTGTGCCAGCCTTAGTAGAAGTCCGAACCAAATTTTGCCCACGTGCTCACATGGGCTATATCCGAATTGGTGAGGAAGATACTGGAAACTATTCTACATCTGCGGCAATTCTAGGCTATTTCACGAATGAATCTAAAGCCAAACAAGCTTCAGACCAATTAAACGAGCAACTTGCTAGCCAAAAAGTAGCCAGCCTTGACATCGCTCATATCGGGCTGCCTATCGTGCTAGAAGACTTACCTTCATCTACCGAAGCTGTGGCCCAAAAAGCCAAACTCAGTTCAGAACAGACCAAAACGTTACTGGCTGTGGATCGGTACAGGGATATGGGCTTAACCTTTGATGTGATTGTGCCGACTTACATTCCTGACGACTATGCCCTTAAATCAGTTGATGCGGTTGCTAGACCAGCAAGTGGAAACTTGGCGTTTGAACCTAGATACCAACTTACTTATCAGTCTCCAGATGACTCATGTTTTGTGGTTTCAGGGGCGACAGGTCGAGGAGGTGCTGGAGCAGAAGATGTTCAGTATGCAGAAGCAGATTCACCAATTTTGGGTCGTGTAACTCTGATGTATATTGACTTTGTTCAGGAGACTAAGAAATCCTTTCTCAGCTTTAAGAATTTTCAAATTCCGACCAAATGGGGTGGAAGTCAACTCTATTCTTTATGGGATGGTAATTGCAGAAGAACGCTCTCTCTCAAGGAAGCGGTCAAAGTTGTGGAGTCAATGGAATACCTGAATCATCCATTGAATCGTGTACCCAATAATTAATATCTATATTGCATCTATATTGCATCTGTATTGCAAAGGATATTTCAAAGGTATTATCTCACAGCTTAATTAAATTTTTGATTAAATCAATTTACGCCGACGTTGAGTTCTCCCTGAAGATTATCTGAGATGTTCATCCTAGAATGAGCAAATGTCTTTGTCACCTGAAAAATTATTACTTTGCAAGAAATCTTGCAACCAACTGCAACCTTGCTCAATCGTTTCAGGTAGTGATTTGATTGCCCAGAGGCGGACTTCACCCGCATCTCCCCCTGCCAAAATCTGCCTTCCATCGACAGTCGGAGCGATGCCCCAAATCGCGCCTGCATGGGTAAATTCGTTGAACTGCCGTCCGGAAAAATCCCATACTCGCACTGTTCCGTCCATCCCGCCAGTGCTGAGCAGCGCCGCATTGGGAATGAACCGCAGGGTATTGACACCGCTTTGATAGCTATAAAACTCAAGCTTTTGCTGACCTGTTTTAGTCCAGAGACGCACCATGCCGCCTTTATCAGCCGTTGCAATCAGCTTACCGTCAGAACTAAAGTCCAAGCTGCTGATTTTATTCGAGTGACCTTGCCATTCTTGGAGCAAGTCTCCAGAGGTATCCCAGAGTCTAATCCAACCGTCCCAACCAGCTGTTGCAATCGTCGATGAGTCAGGGCTAAACATGACCGCACTCACCACATCTTGATGCCCTTGCAGTAGGGCTACTTCATCTCCGGCAGTTGTCCACAGCCGCGCCTGCCCATCCTGCCCAGCAGTAGCTAAAAACTGTCCATCCGGGCTGAAACTGAGACTATTAACAAACCCTCCATGCCCCTTCAACTGCGCTACCCGGTTCCCGGATAGGTCCCAAAGGCTGACACTATTATCTACTCCGCCTGTAGCAATCTGTTGACCATCAGCGCTAAAGGAGATGCTAAAAATATGCCCTCTGGAATTGGCAGTCCATGACTTGACTAGCTTATTCTTCGCGGACCGTCTCAGCCTGTGAACGATACACAAGCTTGCGGTTAAGAACTTCTTCCAGCTCGGGATTGCCGCGCATTATAGTGTTTCCCACGACCGTTATATCCCTTGGCATATCGGTATTTTCAGCCTTATATCCGCTTATTATCTCGATGCCAAGTGTTTCCAACTGCGTAGACATAGGCGGATACACATTCTGGTCAGAACCAGTAACCTTATGCCCACGAGCCTGGAGCATACCTGCAAGCGAGGCCATTGCTGTTCCGCAAATTCCGATCAGGTGATAGTGCATAGCGATCACGAAAGTGTAGCGCGAAGTTTCTCCATCGCCCCGTCAAGAATATGATCTTCACGGGCAATACAGATGCGGACGTGAGCGTCCCAAAGATCGCTATCGGCAAATGCAGAACCTGGCGTCATCCCGACTCCGGCATCCCGCATAAGCATCTCATTGAATGAAATGGCATCGTTGTATTCTTTCGGTATGCGGGCCCAAATATAGAACGCCGAGCCGGACCGATAGATCTCGAATCCAAGATCGCCAAGTCCTTCTGAAAACGTCCGACGTTTAGCGTCAAATTTGTCACGGAGTTTTGTATAGTAGTCATCATCCGCCATAAGAACGCGGCTTAATGCAGCCTGTAGCGGCGTTGCCGGACAAACATAGATGACGTTAGCCGCATTGTTGATCGGAGCGATAAGATCTCCCTTTCCAAATGCGTAACCTAGCCTCCAGCCGGATATATTCCAGGATTTTGAGAACGAGTTAACGGTGATCGTTCGATCGCGCATATCGGGAAGCGATGCAATAGGTGTGTGCGGGTGCTCGCCCACGACGTAATGCTCATAAACCTCATCCGAGATAACAAGCAGGTCTAGTTCTTTGGCAACATCAGCGATCGCTTCAAGCTCTGTTTGAGACAGAACTTTACCGGTCGGATTAGCGGGCGAACATACAATAATAGCCTTTAAGGGAAACTCTGTGCGATCTGCCAACTCCTTGCAGCGAGCATAAAGCGCATCTTTTTCAAAGGTAAGATCAGCATTTAATTCGAACGTCTCATTCTTGGCACCAAACTCTTCCAAAATGCGGCGGTGATAAGGGTAGTAGGGTTCAAACACGAGTGCCGAGCGACCTCGCAAATATGCCTGTGCGATCCCGATCAAGGCACCCGTGCCTCCATTGGTGATCATTAGCTCGAATGGCGTCGCAGCCGGATCGACCTCAATACCGTTATATTTCTTGATTTTTTCTGCTACAGCCTTACGCAAGTTTGAGTCGCCTTCGCTGCCGCCGTAATGATTCTGACTGGCCGCGATAATAGCAGCAGCTTCCTCAGCAAGCCGAGGATCGATAGGTAATTCAGACTGTCCTTGCACCAAGTTACCGCTCGGCGGCACAAGCCGCGTTATCGCACGAATATCCGGCTTTACTTTCTTGACTTTTGCTTCGGTCATAGAAACCTAAGATAACAGTTTTCTTGAGTAGAAAAAACTGCCTGATGCCATCACTGCCCCACTTACACAATATGTTTCACAATTCCGATCCAGCTCAAGCAGCACTTCGCCCACCGCCAAAAACGGCTCAAGATCACCGCGCGTTCCCATTGAGATAAGAAGGGCTTTCATTGCAGTTTCCGACCCGGTGTCATTTACTTGCTGCGCGGAAATATCAACTGAAATACTCTACAAAATATTTGTGCTTGAACAGGATCAAGAGGATGACTGTGTACGCAACGGCCTCAGCAACCAATGCAAAGTATTTCGTTGAACTGCTCATATATCCAAATGTTTCAACGATACAGAGCACCAAAAGCATTGCATACGCCGCCAACATGAACTCGGGCGTTCTGCTCCAAGCCGTAAAATATCCGATCAGAAAACCCAAACCCGTCACAAATGCCAAGCCCCAATGGATCGGAAGCAGCCAATTTGGGAAATCAAGGTTGGTATAACGCGTCCAAGGAACCGTAGGCGAGAGAAACTCAATGATCCCACCCAACGACCAGATCAGCAGGAATAAATGAATTAGAACTAAAAAGTGACCAAAATATTGCATTCCGTGATCCGGTTGAAATTTTACATCCAAAAGAACTTTCGCTCTTTAAGTGTTTTGGTGATGGTTATTTATCGCCTGTCGTAGATGTATTCCACGCGACCTGACTTCGTAATCTCATCAGCGTGCGTTCGAGGCCAATGATCTCGAATACAGAGAGCATCGACGGGCCGACGGCGACGCCAGTCAGGAGCGTGCGTGCGCCGTTCATTATGACGCCGAGCTTGGTGCCTTTTTCTTCGGTAAAGGCTTTGACGATGGTTTCGATGTTGGCTTCGGAAAAAGTCTGCGTATCCGCTTCAGCAGATGCGGACGAGGGCGTCCGCGTTCCGAATTCAGCTTCGAAACGATCGGCGAGTTCCGGCAGCCAATCGCGGAGCTCAGGAAACTTGTTCAAGTTCTTTTCAATCGCCGCCGGGTCGAAATCATAATCTTCGCTGAAGTATGCGCGGCCCTGTGTGGAGAAATCTTTCAGGGTGAAGAAGCGGGCACGGATGAGATCGACGGTTCGCTCGTACCACGCACGGTCATCTTCCTCGTATTCCTCGCGCCATAGTTTATTGGCTTTCAGTTCTGCCTTGACGAGCGGCAGCAGCTCGGCGAGCGGCATCGTGCGGATGTATTCGGCGTTCATCCAAATGGCCTTGTCGTCGGTCCATTTTCGAGGATCGTCGGGGCTGCGGAAGATGTGAAACGTGCCAGGGCACGGGAACCGTCATTGTCGAGATGCAGTTCCTCGCCGACGTTGAACTCGTCTGTGAGGACTGCCGTGGTCGCCGTTTCAAGGATGATGTTTTGGCGGTAAGATACAAAGGCCGGAACATCGCAGAAGCTCTTGACCTTACGGTTCGAGAAGCGATCCCATATTTCAAAGAATCAAAAAAATTGGTGGCCAGACTTCGCGTTCTTGAGTCAGTAGGTCTTGGATATTTGCGGCTCGGCCAATCAGCAACTACGCTTTCCGGCGGCGAAGCTCAGCGTATCAAACTCGCTTCATATCTTGCACAGTCAAGCAATTCAAAGACACTTTTCATCTTCGATGAGCCAACAACCGGGCTCCATTTTGAAGATATTAATAAACTTCTCGCTGCATTCCGTTCGCTTCTTGACGGCGGAGCAAGTCTTGTTATCATCGAACACAACCTGGACGTCATAAAAACTGCCGATTGGGTTATCGACCTCGGTCCGGAAGGCGGGGTTGGCGGCGGCCAGATCGTGGCGGTTGGCCCTCCCGAAAAGATCGCAAAACAAAAGAACTCTCATACAGGAACCTTCTTACTCCCTGCTCTTGGAAAATATAAGAATAAGAAATAGAAAAACGAACTCTTTATTTTCTGACGTGATCTTTTGATAAGTTTTAGGGATGAGAATGCGAAAAAGGCGACTTTGCATTTTACCGTTTCGGCGATAACCCGCTAGCTCATCATAAAACAATCACCAGCCGCCGATCTCCCTCGATCCGAATATCAGGATCGCGATATATTACTTTGATGTGTCTTACTTCCGGCTCCGCGGGATGATCCGTCGGATCAGGCGGCACGTAGTAAACCAACAGTCTGCGGTTTATATTTTTCGTGATCGCCGAAGCCTTTTCGATAAGTTCATCAATTGTTTCGGGTAGAAAGATCGAGCCGCCGGAAAATTCTGCAAGGGCTGAAAGCTGGGTGTGGCTGTCTGCCAGCGAGCGCAACCGCGTCTTGCGGTCTCTCAGAAATGGCCTGTCTATTATTATCGAGAGCAATCTCGGCTGATAGATCTGATTTACAAAATCAATGGCATCAGCCTTTTTCATCGGCAGGCCCTCGATCATTGCTTCCATCACCTCGTCGGGCATTCGTCTCGGCTTGTGTTCGCCTTTTCGAAAAACACTTGCCTGCGGTCTAAGCGATGAAAATTCTATCTGAGTATAACTAAGAATATGAACCGTGATCCCGCTTGCCCAGACTTCGGCAATTGCAGCGGTTCGTTCCTCGGGCGAAGTGTTCGAATCCAGCCCGTCTGTTATCAAAACAAGATGTCTGTTTTCGGTTGGGGCATTTTTCAATGTTTCGATCGCCAATTTCAATGCTTCGGTAAATGAAGCTCGTTGCCCAAATTTTGTTCGGCTTGCGATGGCGGTTTCGTGTTCTCCGCGATCTGTGCCCCATTCGGAAAGCATCTCTGCTTGCGTGTGAAAATTCATTACCGCAACAGACGATCCGGCCTCGAGGCCATGCAGAATATTTAAACCAGCACGGCGCGTTGTCACGATGTTCTTTTTTTGACGTATCTCGCCGCCGGTGTCGAGTGCGATCAGAACCGACGCTGGAATGTTTCTGATCGAGCTTGGCCGCAGTAAACGGTCATTCTCCCTTACAACAATGTCCTCAAGCTTTACCGACGAAACCGCATTCCCGGCCCGATCAAACGCCTGTATCTTTACCACGACCTCCTCGGTCACAACCTTTTGATCCGGTATTGCCGTTGGATCCTGTCCACTTACGGAAACTGCCGCCACGCAAAACGTCAAAATGGCTAGAAATAGCTTAAACGGATAGCGAATGCCCATAGTATTTCCGGCTTGGATGCACTGAACATGAAAAAAGTTCAAAACCTGAACCCGAATCCAAGGTTCATTTGCAGATTGTGCCGCGTAAAACTTGGATTAATCGCTTTCGGCTCCTGGTCACTATAACGGATTATCGTGTCACCGACATCGAAGCGAATGATCGTTCGTTTTGAGGGGTAATACTCGAATACGCCGCCGATATCGATGTTGAAAAATGTTGCCGGGTTCTCTGTTTGGAATATAAGCACATCAAGCGGCTGTCCGCCTTTCGGATTCGTCGCAACAAACCGACCCACAATCTTCGGGAAAGCTGAGAATCTAATTGCGCCGGGACGTACCTTCCCAAAAACTCCCCATCTTTCTCGCCGAACTCCGTATTTAACCCCTGCAAGAAACTGAGCTTTTTTTCCACCAGGAAGAGAAAGATCAAAAGGTTCACCAGACGTTGATCGATCATCCAAAGTCGGCAAACCTGGAATAAAATTGAACTCACCCTCAACGGCAAGGGATCGAGAGAAATTGTAAGTAAGTCTGACGCCTATACCGCTTTCATATTGTCTGATTTTTGTGACGCGCTCTGAAAACCCGAACTCTTGGAAGGTAACATTCGCAGGATTCAAATCGTCCTGAAACAAGATAGTGTAATGTCCTCCAATTTCAAAACTCTTTAGGTTTGGTTCTTCGGATGCATCACGGTTTTGAGCCTCGGCAGGAACACAGATTATGCTCCATATCAAAAGAGAAAAGATTGAAGTTCGTAAGATCGACATAGTTATTTACATCCTCGGCAATACTCTCGAATGAACAAACACGCGAACGATCATTGGACCATTCGCGTGTCATTTTGCTGGACCTAGTATTGCTCACACTGATTGGGGTTGCCATTGTTGGTAAGGTTATCACCGGTTGGGCTGTGTTTGGTCAACCGCAGATCAACCGGCTTGCGATTGGAGTAGGCATGATCCCCCGAGGTGAAGTGGGCTTAGTGTTTGCTGGCATCGGTTCAGCTAGCGGCGTTCTTACCAAACCGTTAGAAGCAGCCATTATCATCATGGTGATTCTGACAACCTTCCTTGCCCCTCCCTGCCTACGATTTGCCTTCGATCGGGGTCTAGAGTCAGAGGCCGCTACCGATGCCGAGCAGGTTGTCAGCTAATTTAACAGTTCAAACCTCTACAGTTCAGATCACCAGTCACAACTAACATCTTCAGCGGGAGTAGAAACGTTTACCAGTCTTTCTGCTCCCCTTTTTCTATGCTTGTATTTTTGGGTTTCTACAGCTTCGGAAACATTGACTGCATGGCCTGTTTGCCCTAATTGGCAAGCAGTTTTAAGTAATTCAACCAAAACAATAATATAGAGCGAGCGTCCCGCTTTCGGCAAGGCAAGCTAGCTCCACTATAGGATCTAAAAATAATTTGGTTATTTATTTAATCGATCGCCTTAATCGATCGCCAGAGGTGCTTGCTTAGGGGCAGAAAACGAAGAGGTGTCAGCATTAGAAGGTTCGCATCGAATCCAGGTAGCAGTCAACAATCCGCCTACCACTAGACCGAGCACAAATAACCAGCAGTGAGAAGAGCCGAACGAGCAGAGCCGCCGCCGATCGCCGCCATAGACATGCACAGCCCAGCCTTCATTCACATCAATTTGGCTTCCAGTCAGTTTCCGCATGATAGTCTCCTAACAGTTTGAGATATTGTTCACGATACAGTTAGATTTAGTTCTGCAATACGCTTATAAATACTACGTGTGTGCCTGCACCTACTCATCTATAGGTTCGCTACGGCATTTCACAATGCACTCTATCTTCTGCCAGTAGAAACTAGCAAACAAACCTCAGTAGCGACAGCTGCAGGAGAAACACCAAAAGTATTTACTTAGAAAGCAGAACTCAATTCTTGATCGGGATCAGTCCTGTTTGCACTTTATTAACAAACTCAGCTAAAAGCAATATTTGATTTCTTCAAATTTGTTTGAGCGATTATAGATTTTCTTTATACAATTTCTTTGTATTGATTTATATCTTACATAATCATCAATTTCCTCCTAGTTTATTCTGCTTCATTCAGCACCGCGTTGTTTTAGCATTAGTCTGCTTTTGAAGCTTTAATTAAGCCAAATCTAATAAGTCGGTCAACCTGATTAAACAGTAGATGTAGTGCGGGCGGTTTACCCACGCCAGCGAGATGCTGACACTACGGATCTTCACATTAATGATGTTGATCTACCTACTGCTGAGAAAATTTTAGAACTAGAACCGGACTACGGTTGAATAGAAATTCATTTTATTTCTTTTTTTGTAGATCTCTGTTATGAACTCAAGGGTTCAGTGTAAGTAAGTAGATAGAATTAGGATATTAAATTGAAATTGAATGGGATTTAACTTTGAATCTTAAATTTATAGTTAATTAACTGTTCAAGTAATTTATTGCAGTAGATTGCTAGCTTCTGTCATGGGAGCATCTCGCTAGTCACAGGCAACACGAGGGTTAAGCGCAATTGGGCGGAGTAGTAGGTACCTTACCGCTGGCAGACACCCCACACGAAAAATTACAGGAACTGGAGACAGGCCGTGCTGCGGTTTAGCAATGCGCAACACAGCCAATCAGGGCAACCGTCAGGTACAATCTACAAACAGCAGGCATATGTTCGTTTACCTCTGCCGTGATTCTGTCCTATGGTTGAATCATCCGACTCTAATTTGTTGAATCGTCCAGAAGCGGTCATCTTTGTCCTGCTGGCTGCCTTATTCGTCCTCTGGGATACCTACTTGGGTTTACTAGATGACGTAGAAGCCACGGCCCTCTCTAGTCGTCAGTTGGCTCAGCGGCTGGGGACCAATCCTAAAACTATTCGGCGACGCAAAAGCCAGCCCGGCTTCAGCGAATGGACACAGCAGCTCGATCCAGATGGAATCGCCTGGGTCTATTGCAGCGGTGGAGTCTATGCACCTCGAACTTAGGCGCTTTTCGAGGGTTTAACAGCGTTCCACAATGTCCTAATCCTGGCTATTGCCTCTCTCCCTGCACCCCTTGCAGTTTTACTCAAGCTGGAGGGTCACACCCCCCAAGTCCTTCCTTGGGTAGTGGTGCTGTGGCTTGATTGCCACCATAGTATAGAAGCACTCTATCTCTTTTTCTGACCCAACATGCCCAGATCTCCCGATCGTCCCGGCAATTTGGAAAGTGCTCGTAGGAATCGGCCACTCACCTATGCCATCAATCGGTTGGTGGTTGTGATTGCCTATGCGGTAATTGTCGGCTTGCTGTTGAGCGCTGTGGCTCAAGCCTTTGCTGTGGGTCTAGAAGTGGGACTGAGAAGCTTGGCGGCAGCGGCATTGCCCCCGATCATTCTCGCCTACAGCAGCTTTTTCTCCCGTTCCGTCAAACCACCCAGTCGAGTGCTAGAAGTCAATTTGTTCGGCATGGCTCTGCTCTGGATTCTGGTTTTGCTAATCCTGGTCGATTTTGTCTCTGGTCAATTCAGTCATACCCTTCCCCTGGGTGAATTTCTAATCTCCCTCACGCTGGGTGGCCTGTTCTACTTCGGCAAACGGCTATCGTCCAAATCGTTGCTCTCCTGCTCCTATGGCATTCTGGCTCTCAGAATTTCCAACGACCCATTCGACCTCCTCGGTTTTGAGATGGGAATTCACCGGCCCGGCCAACGCACCTAATTGCCAACACGCGAAATACGCAACTATGTATTCGGGCGAATTCGGCATCAGCAGGCTGACGACGTCACCTTTGCCGATGCCGTATGAACGCAGGAATGCGGCGGTGCGATCGACCGTTTGTTTGAATTCGGAATATGTCCATTGGCGGTCGTCCGCCTCTGAGATCAGAAAGACCTTGTCAGGATCGGCGGCGACGCGCTTATGCAGAAGCTGCGGGATGTTCTCGTTGCCTTCAGACATTCGATTGATTAAGATTAGCACGTAAAAATATGACAATCTATCGAAGCTTCATTGGCGGAAAATGGATCGATGCATCATCCGGAAAGACGCTGCCCAACGTAAACCCAGCTGATACAAATGACATCATCGGCGAGGCGCAGATTTGCACGCGGGAGGACACTCGGCGGGCGATCGAGGCGGCGTACGCGGCATTCAAAGAATGGCGAAACACGCCCGCACCTGTTCGCGGCCGAGTTCTGACGCTGGCGGCACGCCTAATGGAGCAGCACAAGGAAGAGCTCGCCCAGATGCTCACCCGCGAGGAAGGCAAGATAATCGCCGAAGCCCGCGGTGAAGTGCAGCGCGCGACGAATGTAGTTGAATTCTGCGCGGGCGAGACAAGGCGAATGAATGGCGAATACATTCCTTCGGAGCTCCGCGACAACTATGCTTACACCATTAAAGAACCGCACGGCGTCGTCGGGTTGATCACGCCGTGGAATTTCCCTATTGCAATTCCCGCGTGGAAGATTGCTCCTGCTCTGGCGGCAGGCAACACCGTCGTTTTCAAGCCCGCGTCGAATACGCCGGCGTGCGCGGTTCGTCTGGTGGAGCTTTTTGTTGAAGCGGGAGTACCTGATGGTGTGCTAAATCTTATTATCGGCTCTGGCGGCGAGGTCGGCGACGAGATCGTGAATCACCCTGCGGTGCGTGCCGTGTCGTTCACGGGATCGAGCGAGATCGGCTTCAAGATGTATCAAGAGGTGGCCAAACGCGGCATTCCGTTTCAGGCAGAGATGGGCGGGAAAAATCCCGTGGTCATAATGCCGGACTGCGATCTGGACCTCGCGGTCGAACACACGGCTGCTGGAGCTTTCGGTTCGACGGGGCAGCGGTGCACGGCAACGTCGCGTGCGATCGTCGTAGGCAGCATCGCCGAACCTTTTATCGAGAAGATCGTCGAGCGTGCAAAGGCATATCGTCTCGGTCCCGGCGTTGACGAAGCGAGCGAGATCGGCCCGTCTGTTGACGAGGCTCAGTTCAACACTGTTCTCAAATATATCGACATCGGCCGCGAGGACGGCGCGACGCTGCTTTGCGGCGGGAAAAAGGCCGAGGGTGACGGGCTGGAGAACGGCTATTTTGTTGAACCGACCGTTTTCGACAATGTAACGCCCGATATGCGCATCGCCCGCGAAGAGATATTCGGCCCTGTGCTCGGCATAATGCGTGTTGACAGTTTTGAGGAAGCGATGGCGGTCGCCAACGACTGCGAATATGGACTTTCGTCGTCCATTTTCTCGAACGATTACAACACCATCACTCAGTTCATCAACGAGATCGAATCGGGAATGACGCACGTTAATTCACCTACGACCGGCGGCGAGGCCCACATTCCGTTCGGCGGTATCAAAGCCACCGGCATCGGCCCGCGCGAACAAGGCTCTACCGCTCTCGACTTTTACACCGAGTTGAAGGTCGTTTACGTCGATCACACCGGCCGCAAGCGCGAAGGTAATTTGTATTGATATGGAATCACAAGCAGAAAGATCCTCGGTGAATAGAGCTGTCGAGAAACACAAAGAGTTCCTTTTCCCTGCGGTTGCGACCTATTATCAGGAGCCGATCGCTCTCGTCCGCGGCGAGGGTGAATATGTTTGGGACGATCAGGGCAACAAATATCTCGATTGCTTCGGCGGTGTGCTGACGGTAAGCGTCGGGCACGCGAATCCGCGTGTGAACGAAGCGGTGTTGGAGCAGAACAGGACGTTGCAGCATACATCTGCTCTTTACGCGAATCAGAATCAATCCGACCTTGCGGAAAAGCTTGCCGAGATAGCGCCCGGACGGCTAAAAAAGTCATTCTTTTCGAACAGCGGCACCGAAGCCGACGACACGGCTATCACAGCAGCAAAAACGGCAACAGGCCGCCACGAGATCGTTGTGCTCAGGCACAGCTATTCGGGGCGTTCGGCGACGGCGCTTTCGGCGGTAGGGCATTCGAACTGGCGCCCGCTGCCCGCTCAGGTCGCGGGCATCGTCCATGCACCGGCACCGTATTGTTATCGCTGCCCGTTCAAGTTGGAATATCCGAGTTGCGATGTTGCCTGTGCGAAGGACGTAGAAGAACTTATCCAAACGACGACTACCGGCGAGATCGCGGCATTCATGGCAGAGCCGATCCTCGGCGTAGGCGGCTTTATCGTGCCGCCGCCAGAATATTTCGGCATCGTTTACGAGATCGCACGTAAACACGGCGGCCTCTGCATCGCCGACGAAGTTCAGACCGGTTGGGGACGGACCGGCGATAAATGGTTCGGGATCGAGCATTGGGGCGTCGAGCCGGACATCATCACCTCAGCCAAAGGAATGGCGAACGGTATCCCTATCGGCTGGACCATCGCGACGCCTGAAGTAGCCGATAAATTTCCGGGTCTTACTCCGCTTCACGATCTTTTAGATAGGGCATATCTGGCTGGATGTGTCGTAGTTGCAGCAGCGAACAATTTGCCGCACCCGAGTTTTCCATCAGTATTCTCATCGTCGCTTATTTCTGTCATCAAGAGCGATGAAAGTGATCCTCTGAAGTTCGGTTTTCGCTTTGGAGAGGTGATCGAACTGACGGCGCCGGGAGTAAATGTAAAAACAGCCTGGCCCGGCGGCGGCCATAGGAATCTTACGGGTAATAGTTTCGCGTGTCCTCATATCGCCGGTGTGATAGCTCTCTTGCTGGAAGCTCATCCTGAACTGACTCCATTTCAAGTAAAATCCGCACTCTATTCGATCGCTAAAGAAAATCAGGAACGTGCGGGCGAGCCAATTCAGGCAGAGTAACAAACAATGAATATTTGGAAAAAATGAACGGCCAAGAACCAAGTTCAATGGCCGTTTCAATTTTAGAGTTGCTGTATATGTACGTCGTCGCTAAAACAAAAAGATATCTAGATCACGGGACGTCTATGGTCATATCCTTGCCTGAAAACGCGAAGTTCGGGCGTTTCCTGCCTTTCATGAATTTCGCCGCGGTTTGGGAAAGTGCCGTGATTATCATTGGCAAAGCGATGGAAGGATCTGCCGGGACGAAGGCAGTAGTTGCTCCCTTACCGAGTTTGCCAAAGATACTTGTGTGCCCGCCGCTGTAAGACGGTGTTCGAGTGTCAAGCGGAACCGGATCAGTCGTGATAGAGATCGCATATTTATGACCCCTTGGGTTCGTTCGGGTTATGTAGGAGGCGATCTCGGTCATATTTACCATACTCTGGCTGTTGATGCTTCCGAGCGTTATCATTCCCGATATGCGCGTCTTTTGCGCGATCGCCATCATATCCAAGGCGTCCTGAGTGCTGTCAAACATGAACTGCGGTTTCTTTTCAAAACGTGCTCGGGCAAGACCGACGGCCAGTTCGCTTCCGAGGATGTCCGGACAAAAGATAGGGATCCGAGCCTTGAAAGCAGATGTCATTATGCCGTCTTCGTGTGCGATCTCCGCGAGCTCCCGGCCCATCAAATGGAGGAATTCCCTTACCGAATATCCGCGTGACTCTTCCAACTGATTTATTACGCTTCCGATCCACTCATCAGCTTCGTGATATTCTTCACGATTCGCAAGTACGTCGCCGATACGCATTATCTCGGCTGTATCCAGTTCCTCATCCGACATACTCGGATGAGCCTGATAGTGGTTGCGGCCCAGCGTTTCGTGAATGTCGTGAAAAAGGACAGAGCCTGACATTATCAGAACGTCAACGAAGCGGTTTTTTATTACGTATGCGAGCAGACGCCGCATACCTGACGTTATCAGATTTCCCGAGCCACATACATAGATCGTAGTGTTATCGTCCAGCATATCAAGCCAGATCCGATGGGCCTCAGCCAGCTGTTTGGCACCGAAGCCGGCACCCTCCATTTTCTCAAGAAGACCCGCAACGGAGCGGTCTCGGTCGATGGGGACCGAACGGGTCGGCACGGTTAGGAATTTTGAAGACTTAGTTTTCTTTTGAGCTACCATAATTTAAGATATGCGATCGATCGAAGCAGCCGTTACCTGTCCAATAATTGCGTAGTTCCAACGGGTACGGCCAAAGAACCATTCGGTTTATCACACTACTCAGCATCCTTGCCATTATGGGAGAGATACGTGTAGCTTTCTGCTTGGTTCTCGTAAAATTCGATCAATTGATTGCCTTCCTTTGTAGAAAGTTCTCCTTGCTTTATGCGCTGCATAACTGATCGCCGAAACTGATCATGCAGATGGTCTGCATCAAAGCGAACCGTCGCAAGCGAGTCGGCGAGCGTAGCGCCATAAATGACCTTTTTAATAATGTGGCCATCTTCGCCGATGAATATATGAGCCTCATGCGGTACTCCAAAAAGATTATGGTTATTGCCCATTACCTCTTGGTAAGCCCCAACCAGCATCATTGCAAGATAATACGGCTCGTTATCGACGAGCTTGTGCAATTCAAGAACCGGCTTGACGTCGTGCAGATCGACGAACGTATCGACAATTCCATCAGAATCACACGTTATATCACATAGCGTAGCATATTCTGTCGGCTTTTTGTTGAGTTTATGTATTGGAATAATTGGAAATAGCTGTTCTAGAGCCCAATTATCCGGCATTGAGCGGAAAACTGAGAAATTCGCGAGATATTTCGCGCACATAAGACGTCGAAGTTCGTCAAATTCCTCTGATACGTATTTCTTCTGCTGTGCAAATTGGTCTGCTTTTTCACAGATGTCCCAAAACAAGACCTCGCCTTTGCCCTTGTCTTCCAGCGTGATCAATCCGAGATTGAACATCGTGAAAAGTTCCTCGCGATGTTCAAGCGCATCGTGGTAATACTCGCGATAATTCTTGCTGTTAATGGTCTCGCGAAGGTCGTGAAGCTCCTTAACGACCTGCGGGTCATCCTCATCCACCTCCATCGGGGTGAGATCTTCGACGACTGTTTCGATCTCATCCTGAATATTTGTGACTAGTATGGCGTGATAAGCGGAAAGATAGCGGCCGGATTCTTGGATTATTGTAGGATGCGGTACATTCTCATCATCACACACTGTTTTGATCACGTAGATAACGTCATTCGCAAATTCCCGAGCGTTGTAATTAGCGGATGATTCAAATGAGGTGCGAGAGCCATCATAATCAACGGCCATTCCGCCGCCGACATAAGCCAATTGCGAACACTCAGGTTTATATTCTAGATGATTATCTCCAACCGGTTCCAATCGGCGTCCCAGGAGAGCTATACATTGGCGGGGATGGGTTGGCGCGGGAGTATCTCAACCAACCGGAACTGACTCAAGAGCGATTTATTCCTAATCCCTATGATGCTGATCCGACAGCACGGCTCTACAAGACAGGAGATTTAGTGCGCTATTTGCCTGATGGCAATATTGAGTTTATTGGGCGACGCGATTTTCAGGTCAAACTGCGGGGCTTCCGCATTGAGCTAGGTGAGATTGAAGCCACGCTGAGACAACATGAGCAGGTGGCCGATGTGATTGTGATTTTGCAGGAAGATCGACCAGGCGATAAGTGTCTAGTTGCCTACGTTACAGCCAAGGGCGAGCAAGCACCTGGGGTGAAACAGCTAAAAGACTATCTCAGAGAACGAGTAGCCGAATTTATGGTGCCTGCTGTTGTGATGGTGCTGGATCAGCTGCCCCTCAGCCCAACCGGAAAAATCGATCGTCGGGCCTTACCCAAGCCAGCGATTCGGTCTGCCCCAGTTGATGGAATTGCCCCGACAACCCCCAGCGAACAGATATTGGCCGAAATTTGGGCTGGCGTACTGGGAATCGATCGGCTCAGTGTCGAGGAGAATTTCTTTGAATTGGGCGGCACCTCGCTGCTAGGTTTACAGATGATTGCCCGTGTGCAGAAGCGCTTTAATTCCCAGATCCGGGCTGTCAAACTTTATCAATATCCAACCATTCGAGCCATGGCCCGCTATCTAGATCAGGAGCAGCAGACGGGCCTACTGACCTTTGGTCAGAACAATCAGATTGGCGACTCCCCAGCCCTTCACTCGACCGCAGCCCGCCCAACAGCCACGGGTGACATTGCCATTATTGGCATGGTGGGTCGATTTCCTGGTGCAGATAGCGTCGAGGAACTGTGGCAGAATCTCTGTGCTGGAGCTGAATCCATCACTCGCTTTAGCGATGCCGAATTGGACCCAATTGATGATCAGGAACTGCGAAGCGATCCCCACTATGTGCCAGCCAAGGGCATTCTAAAAGGGGCAGAAGAGTTTGATGCGGCCTTTTTTGGCATCAGCCCCAAAGAAGCTGAAGTCATGGATCCCCAAGCGCGGATATTTTTAGAGCTGGCCCACGCCGCGTTAGAAAATGCTGGCTACACCTCAGCCTATACTGGCTTAATTGGGCTATATGCCGGCTCAGGACAAAACACCTATTTTGAGCGCCATATCTGCGGGCGTAAAGACATCATCGAGCCACTGGGTGCGTTCCAGACCATGCTGGCCAATGAGAAGGATTTTGTCACAACCCGCACATCCTACAAATTGAATCTGACCGGACCCAGCATTAGTATTAGCACGGCCTGTTCCACCTCGTTGGTCGCGGTGATTCATGCCGTACAGGAACTGCGGAGTCGTCAATGCGATCTGGCTTTGGCTGGGGGAATCTCCATCAGTACGCCTCAGAATACGGGTTACCTGTATCAGGACGGTGGCATGCTCTCTCCGGATGGACATTGCCGCCCCTTTGATGCTAGAGCGCAGGGCACCCTGTTTAATAACGGAGCTGGGATTGTTGTGTTGAAACGGGTTGAGGATGCGCTGCGGGATGGTGATCGCATCTATGCCACGATCAAAGGAGTGGGAATCAATAACGACGGTTCTGATAAGGCCAGTTTCACTGCTCCCAGCGTGCATGGACAAATGGGAGCGATTGTTAGAGCTTATGCAGATGCCAATATCCACCCAGACACCATCTCCTACATTGAAGCGCATGGAACTGCTACACCTCTAGGCGATCCGATTGAAGTTGAGGCACTGACTCAAGCTTTTCGGACTCAGACTACAGCGACTCAATTTTGTGCCATCGGGTCTGTAAAAGGTAACGTAGGGCATCTGGTAGCTGCCGCTGGCGTGACTGGCTTAATCAAAACTGCATTGGCACTTTATCACCGCAAACTTCCAGCAAGCATTAATTTCGAGTCTCCGAATCCCGAAATTGATTTCGCCAACAGCCCCTTCTATGTCAACAGGCAGCTAACCGATTGGCCGGCTAGAGAAACCCCTCGACGCGCTGGCGTCAGTTCCTTCGGAGTAGGAGGAACCAATGCCCATGTGCTCTTAGAAGAAGCGCCGCTAGCCGAGGAATCAGCCCCACCCTGCCGCCCCTATCAACTGCTGCTGCTTGCTGCTAAAACTGAAACGGCTCTTGAACGGGCAACTGCTAATCTGCGCCTCTATCTTCAGCAAAACCCTGCTGTTAATCTGGTCGATGTCGCCTACACCCTGCAAGTGGGACGAAACGGGTTTAACTACCGCCGTTTTGTACTGTGTCGAACTCGGCAAGAAGCGATTGCCGATCTGGAGACCCTACCAGCCCATCGCAGCGCCACTCGCTACACAGACCGGCGTGGTCCGGAGGTGGTGTTTATGTTTCCCGGCCAGGGAGCGCAGTATGTCCGCATGGGGCAGACCCTTTATCAAAATGAACCGGTTTTCCGGACTGCGATTGATCGCTGTGCCCATATCCTTCAGCCCTTACTCAACCGCGATTTGCGGCAGGTGCTATACGCGGCAGAATCGCCAGAAACTGCAGCTGAACTGTTGCAGCAAACGGTTTATACCCAGCCTGCCCTATTTGCCGTGGAGTATGCCTTGGCTCAACTTTGGCAAAGCTGGGGAGTTCAGCCCATTGCCATCTGGTACCGCCCACTCAATCGAAACTCCCTTTGCCTTCAGGGCTAGAGCGTCGTTATGCCAGATTGGCGCAATATCTACCTCGCCCTGCTGGAACAGAGTTGAGAGCGCACCCGGATTAGCCGCCACGCCGCCAAGTTTGGGCAGCATTTGCTTCAGGGCTGCAAACGCAGGTTCGATATCAGATTCACTACCACCTTGCAGTTTGCCCAGCTCTACCATAAATGAAGTACCCAAAATGCTATTCATGCTGACCAGACCAATTTGCCCGTCTAGGTTCGGATCTAGCAGTGCCTGCCAGGAAGATGGCGGTGTTTTGATTCGTTCTGGGTTATAGCCAATGACCACGCCCTGCATGTAGAAAGTCGGTGCCAGTCCCTTAGCGTTGATAAACAATGGGTCAATGTTGCTAAGGTTAGTAATCTTGTCCGCCGGCAAAGGCTGGAGTAGTCCTTCTTTGAGGGCAATATCGGTTTGCCCGTCATCTAGAATCACCACATCAAATGGTGGATTATCGGGTGCCGCCTTGAGGCGCGCCACCTGCTCAAACGCTAGCAACGGCACAATACTCAATTGGCCCTTGCCCGATTGGTTAAACAAAGACGCATACTCTCGAAACAGGGCTTCAGTTGTGCCAGGAAACGATCCCGTCACAATCTGCCCACCTGCTCCTGCAGTTGGTGATTCTGCTTGAGTGGTGCCGCCAGGACCAGCTGCCGTATTGCAGGCTTTGAGTGCCCAGCTCGTACCTAAAAACAGACCTGTTCCAAGAACGGTACGGCGAGACATGCGCTGCACAAATCGATTCGACATCAGATATCCCTCAATGAACGTTTCATGTAAGATAAGCGCGAATGATCAGATAGAACCGAGCCGTAGAATTGAACAAGACATAACTAGAACATCAACTCAAATCGGCGTTTGAGATACTTATACGAAAACCTCGGCAATCTGGGGAAAGAGATTGAGGCTGCCATCAGACTGCCGGGTAAACAGCGAAATAGTCACATCGCAAATTAAAACACTAGACATAGAGCAAAAAGCTTTCCCTGATTAAGTCCGTCACAGGTGAACAACGAGAGCACTCAACGTGTAATTTGATCGGGTTGCAATTTGATCGGGTTGAGTAGAATCTGAGCTGCGAAAACTTGGATATGCAAATCTGAGCATTGTGCAACTTAAATGGTGCTTGGCGACTGTTAGCGCGGCTACACAGACAGGATCTGCGCAGGTTCAAAACCAGTGAATGGGCTAGAGTCTGCGCCGGCGGACATCGTTTGCGTAGTGGCGGTTTCAACCGCTAGATGATTAAAGTTGCACATTGCGTGAGCATTGCTCAGCAATCCTGGTGATCGATTCCTGTTCGATCTTTTGCCACTATACCGGCAGCGTTTAGCAGAAAACGTTATACAGGCTACAAAATATAGCATATATCATATATGATCCATGATTTTTCAGAAATGGCATAATAGTGACTGTGAATTTAGGAGCAACCAGCCTTGGCCAAACTGCAACTCGGTGCGTTAAACAAGTTCCCCCGCACCACGCACGCCACGGTCACTGAACATCTGCGGCAGGCCATTCTGTTGGGGCACTTGCCGGGTGGAACTCGTTTGGTTCAGGCCGAATTGGCAGAAGCCTTGAACGTTAGCGTTACTCCCATCCGAGAAGCTCTGCGAGAACTGAGTACCCAGGGGTTGATCGAACTCGATGCCTTCAAGGGGGCAGTGGTCCGGATGCCCACCTTATCTGAACTGGAAGAAGTGTACGAAATGCGGGCCGCGCTGATTCCCCTCAGTGTCAAACGAGGCATTGCTCAAATTACGCCGCAGCAGATTCAGGAAGCCGAAGCCCTGCTGGATCAAATGGAAGCGACCTCCGATCACGAACAGTGGGTTGATCTGAATCGCCAGTTTCACAATTTGTTGGACGATGCTACTCAAACCACCCAACTCCGACAAATGCTGCATCGGCTCTCGGATTTAGCTGCGATTTACATCAATCTTTCCTTCAGCGAGCAGCCGCTTCGTAAAGCAGAATCTGAACAAGAGCATCGCGCTATCCTACGTGCCTATCAACGCAAAGACACAAAAGCCGCCACCAAGTTAATTTTGAATCACTTGAATGGTACGTTAGATGCTGCTCGGAACGCAGTGACGAATCAACTTGCGTCGGCTTGATTATGCTCAACTTGTCTGTTTAGGTAGGCCAAGGTAGACAAGAGCCATTTTGGGGAACGATGAGAAAGATAAGTTGTTACATCTATGCCTTCTCACTACGATCCCAACAAGCATCACCGTCGTTCGATTCGACTAAAAGGCTGTGACTACACCACAGCAGGGGCATATTTCATCACCCTTTGCACCCATCAGCGCGAGTGCTTATTTGCAACGATTGAGGATGGGCAGGTGCAGTTGAGTTTGTTTGGGCAGGTTGTCCAATCCTGTTGGTTGAGATTGCCACAACATTTTCGGTCGGTGGAACTGGATGCCTTTGTGGTGATGCCGAATCATGTGCATGGGATCATTTGGTTGGGTGGGATGGATTGTAGGGGCGAAGCATTTGTATCAAGATTCACAACAATGTCAAAGGGGATCAATACAAATGCTTCGCCCCTACCAAGGGATGGAACACAACCGGGGTCAATTGGTGCAATCGTGCAAAATTTCAAATCGGTTTCAACCCGTCGCATCAATCAACTGCGCAAAACGGCGGGCACACCTGTCTGGCACTATTTTCCTGCTCCCGCTTGATGCGTCTCTGTTCTTCGAGCCAGCGTTGATATTCGGCCTTGCCCTTTTCGAATTCAGCGGCGGAGGCATAGAAGTGGTGCGAACCGTCGTTTTTCTGTACGTTGAGCACGTAAAAGATATAGTTCGTTTCGGCTGGATTCAGAGCGGCCTCGATCGCGCTGATAGAAACACTTGAGATCGGTCCGGGCGGGATGCCGCGATATTTCCGCGTGTTGTAGGGTGAATCTGCCTCGATGTCGCTCTTATGGATCGTGCCATCCCATCGGTTCTGCATTTTCGCTACATAGACGACCGTTTGATCGATGCCAAGCGGAATATCACGCTTGATCCTGTTGTATATTACTGAGGCAACTATCGGCCGCTCGCTTTCCACCGGCGATTCCGTCTCGATCAGCGACGCGATCGTAACTATTTCGTGCGGAGTCCGGCCAAGAGCTTGGGCACGTTCGTTCCATTCGGTTTTCCACATTTTCTTGAACTGATCGACCATCATTTTGATCGCCTGTTCAGGGCGGGCATCGGCCGGCAGCTCGTAAGTGCTCGGATAAAGATACCCCTCAAGGTTGCGTGCCTGCGGTGCAATTTCGCGGATCATTTCCGTCTCTGCCATCATCAGCAATATCTCCTGTTCGGTGGTAGGAGGATCCGTCGGCAGCTGTTCTGCCAAGCGTTTTGCGATGTCGAACCGCGTAAACCCCTCAGGTATGGTGATCCGTTTTGTTTGGACGGTGCCTTTTTCCAGTTCTTTCAAAACCTCGAGCGGTGATATCGGCGACCGAAACCGATACTCGCCTGCCTGAAGTTTTGTCGGATCACCGACCAATCTAAGATACAATTTCAGAGCTAACGGCGATCTTATCACGCCCTCTCCCGAAAGTTTGTCAACTATACCAGAGGGTGAGGTGCCGCGTTCAATAGAAATGAATTCTTCAGATCTGGAGTGTTCGGCCGGCGTACTAAGCGATCTGACCATGGAATAACCGATGGCGATCGCTGCGACCAAAAGTATCGCTAAGCCGACAAACAAGAATTTCACCAACTTTATCATCAAGTAAAGTTTATCAAAGCCGCGTTTCCATTTGCACCATATAGGAGCCTTGTCAGTTGAAGGCTGCATGGAATTTGTGCCTTTTGAGAAGAGCGATCATCTAGTTTAGTCTCTTCGCAATGAAACGCATTTTTGCCGCGATCGATATTTCGGAAGAGTCGAGAATTAAGGCCGCAGAACATATCGTGGCACTAAGGGATGTTTCCCAAAAGGAAAGGATACGTTGGGTCAACCCTGAGCTATTGCACATCACGCTGATGTTTGTTGGTGAGATAGACGAAAGATCTTTCTTCCGCTTTGTATGGACCGTAGAAAATACGGCAAAGAATTTCGTGCCGTTTGAGATAGCTCTTTCTAATGCCGGAATATTTTTAAGGTCAGGTATTGCCAATGTACTTTGGCTTGGTGTGGATGATGATTCGGGGTCGCTAACGGCGATCGCCAAGCAGATGTCAATGGATTTCAGCTCAAACCTAGTTGATGCGAACCGGCGATTTCGACCACATCTGACCATTGCGCGGTCCAAATATCTATCAAATAAAAGTAAGACAGTCTCGGAACATCTAAAACGCGGTTTTGGACCAATTAATGAGCGAGTTTCAGAAATTGTGATCTACGAAAGCACTCTATTACCGCAAGGACCGATCTATAAAGTGCTTTCGAAAACTAAGCTTGGCACCTAAGTATATTGATCAGTTGTCAGCAAGCGCTGCTTCGACCTTCTCGATCACTTCTGGGGCGTCGGGAAGTGTTCGCGGGCTGAAACGCGCAATGATCTTGCCGTTTCTATCAGCTAGAAACTTCTCAAAATTCCACGATATATCACCGTCAAAACCCGGATTTGTGTCTTTGTGGGTAAGGAATTGATAAAAAGGGTGTTGATCCGAGCCTTTCACGGATATCTTCGCGAACATCGGAAAACTTACTTTGTAATTCAAGGTGCAGAATTCCTTTATCTCGGCCTCCGTGCCGGGCTCCTGTCCAAGAAAGTTATTTGCCGGAAAGCCAAGTATCACAAACCCGCGATCCTTGTATTTTTCGTATATACGCTGCAAGCCCTCATACTGCGGCGTTAGACCGCAACGGCTGGCCACGTTCACTATCATTGCCACTTGGCCTTTATACTTTTCTAGTTTGACGTCTTCGCCGTCAATATTCTTCATTGTGAATTCATACATAGACCGCTCTGACCGTGCTTCTGAGGGGGACGGGTTTAGGATCATTCCATACCTGTATGCCGCCGCAAAAACACCGAAACCCGCAGCTGCGAGTACTCCGACACCAATGATGACTGACCAACTCATATCGTTTTACTTCGTTTCTCTTCTAAAATCGGATGCTACTTATTTAATTCCCGAGGACCGCGGGGCGGCTGAGGTAGCTGTTCCGCTTTCTCACCAGTTTCCGCGAAGATTTCCTTTAACGATCCAACGCTTGCCATCAGCGAAGATGTTTCGACCGGCATAAATATCACCTTTGAGTTTTGGGTTCGTGTCATATCTCGGAGAGATTCGATATAACGCTGCGTGATGAGATATTGTGCCGTTTGGTCTGCACTCCCGATCATTTGGGCTATCTGCTGTATTGCCTGTGCTTCGGCATTAGCTGCCATCAATCTGGCCTGAGCTGCGCCATCCGCCTGCAATATGGCCGAGTGATCGACATTAAGGGAGTCGGTAAACTCTTTAGCGGTTCGTACTACGTGACAGCCACCACGCATCGCTACCATGCCGAAACGGGATACGAAACTCATTTCACCGCACAGAGGAATGCTCTATGAATTGGTTTGATTTGATTCGCGATTCAGAATCCCACGAGGCGTTGGTTGGCCGCATCTATGGTGTAGCCATCGGCCTCGTGACGAATAACAAAGATCCAGATAAGTTGGGTCGCGTCAAAGTAAGATTTCCTTGGCTGAGCGACAAGGATGAGAGCCACTGGACGCGCATCGCCATACCAATGGCTGGCAAAGATCGGGGTCTGTATTTTCTGCCAGAGGTAGGTGATGAAGTATTAGTCGCATTCAATCAAGGCAATCTTCACGATCCTTACATCTTAGGTGCGCTATGGAATAAAACCGACCGCCCTCCTGCCACCAACGAAGATGGAGAAAATAATATTCACATGATTAAATCGCGTAGTGGACATACCATCACTCTAGATGACACTTCAGATCAAGAGAAAATAACTATTTGCGACAAAACAAAAAAGAACCAAATCGTGATTGACTCGGCAAAGAATACAATCACAATTCAAGTCGAGCAGGAATTGACCATTGAAGCTAAAGGAAACATTACCCTCAGAACTAGCGGTGGTGATGTGGCCATTACCTGTCAAAACTTCTCAGTGCAGGCTCAGCAAAAATGTCAGATCAAAGCAGCCGCCAACCTGGATCTGGAAGCCAATACCGGACTGGGCGTCAAGTGTCTGGCTGGTGTGAACGTCAATAACGGAGCGCTGGAGGTGATCTAATGCCGGGATATGTTCTACATCTAGGAGCAACAGTAATGTGCATACATAGCGGACAGGGGCAGCCCACCGCTCCCAATCCCCGCGTTAAAGTCATGGGGCAGCCGGTGGTGACGCAACCCATTCCCTACACAATCGCTGGCTGTAGCAATCCCCCTACAAATCTGGGACCCTGTGTCACTGCCAATTGGCTGACCGGATCGGTTCGCGTCAAAGTGATGGGACAGCCGGTGGTATTGCAAAGTAGTCAGGCGATTTGTTTACCGACGGGTACACCGTTGAATATTCTGATCACTCAATCCAGGGTGAAAGCGCAATGAACCAGCCCGCTTGCAAAATCGGAGAAGCACTATGGCGAAGCCTTTCTTAGGCGTTGGGTTGAAGTTTCCCCTGGAATGGAATAAAGCAGGGAATTTTCAGCAAGCCTACTATGAAGAGACTGTGCATCAGTCGATTTGGGTGATTCTCAGCACTGCCAAAGGCGAGCGCGTCATGCGGCCAGAGTTCGGCTGTGGCATTTATGATTTAGTGTTTGAACCCTATGCAGATTCAACCCTGGGCAAAATCTCTCTAGCCGTGCAAGAGGCATTACTGCAATTTGAACCCCGAATTGATGTGCTGGAGGTGCAGATTGATCCAGACTCAGATCCAGCGACCGGGCTGCTGCTAATCCGAATTGAGTATCAGGTGCGAGCCACCAATAATGTCTTTAACCTAGTCTATCCCTTTTATCTAGAACGGAGTGCGTTCTGATGGTCAAACCTGCTGCCAAGATTGATTCACGAAATGCTCAAGAGATTGTGCAGCAGATTCAGTTTCTGATGGCTGAATATATTCCCGATCACGTTCCTGGTCAAATTGCTAGCGAAGCTGTTGATCCGATCGCTAATCAGGTTTTCAATCCGGTTGCAATCACTCAAGCAGATATTCTACCTTCGTCAAGCATCAATGCCGCACTGGTGCAGATTTTTGCCCGGTTTGCCGAACTGATCATTCAGCGCCTGAATCAGGTGCCCGATCGCGCGCTGCTGGCCTTTTGGGATTTGCTGGGAGCATCCCGTCTACCGCCCCAATCGGCCCGTGTTCCCATCACCTTTTCATTAGCAACCGGAACCACCGTGGGGGCAATCGTCCCGGCGGGAACTCAGGTGGCAGCACCGCCTACAGCCGGCCAAGCAGAACCCGTCATCTTTGAGACCGAGCGTGAGTTAATCCTGGCTCCGGCTCAGTTGCGCTCGCTGCTGGTGTTTAACCTAGAGCAGGGATATTACCAGCATGTGTCGGGAAATCAAGAAGAATTGCGGCCCAACGTGCTGCTGTTTCAGGGCAATCAACCGATCGAACGCAGTTTCTATATCGGGCATCGTCACCTGTTGAGCTTTGCTGCGATCAAAACCGTAACACTGACCCTGATCCTAGAGCGCGGCTTCGGAGAGCGTCCCCAGATAGAGTGGCAAATTTGGGATGGCGCGAATGGCATCAGCCTGTCTGCGGTCAAAGATGAAACCCGGAACTTGACTGAACCCGGCAGCCACAGGCTGCAATTTACCAATCTAGCGGCTGTTCCCCTCACGACCGTCGATGCTGTTGAAAATCGCTGGTTGCGCTGTCGCTTGCTAACTCCAATTACCACCGCACAACAGGCGCGAGCGGATCGAGTGCGTGATAGCCAACTGCCAGTGATTCAGGACATAACAATGCAGGTGGAGCTAGCAGAAACCAATCTCTCGCTCGATGCTGCTTTTGCGAATCAAATTCCCCTCGATCTGAGTCAGGATTTTCTGCCGTTTGGAGAGAGACCGCAGTTTGGCGATACGTTTTATCTGGCTAGCCAGACGGCATTTTCCCAGCTCGGAGCCAGGATTACACTAGAAATTGATATCAGCAATCCCCATACCTCCTATTCGGAGAAAGACTCAACGGCATCCTATCACTGGCATGACGTGTTTTAAAGGCCAGAGTTGCTAGTAAAACTGAAAGATTCACTAGAACGTTGGCTGAATAGTTCGCTATGCTAGCATGACTGACCATTGACCGCATTGGCTTCAAGCGTATGCAGCCTAAAACAAACAAGCAGTTTGGCTGGTTTGGCCTGTTGATGATAGCCGTTATCAGTGGATTGATCGTCAGAGTTGTGGGCGATCCCCTGGTTGAAATGTTCAGCCCCAAAATCGCAGATTTGACCGAAGAGGCCGGGGAATGGCTGGAAGATTGGTTCGAGGAAAGGGAATGGCGTAAGAAACTGCAAGACTGGCTGGATTCAGATTCTCAGCCTGACCGAAATCGCTCATTCTGGCATTGAAGTCATGCACTACCCCCAAGAGAGACAGGCAGATCATGAGCCCCCACATCTGCCTGTCTCGTTACCTGGGTAGGATTCCGGTAAAGAATCCTTCTCTTCAGGCTATCCTGATTATCCAAATGGATGGCTAATTTGCGATGAAGTAACCGCGAGAATTTCGTGAATATCCAGGTTGACAAGCAAGGTTGTATCAGTTTCACCGAGTAGCCCGCGCAGGCAAGTTTTGTCTGGATAGACGCAGCCTTAGCAGGCCAGCATCAGAAGTTTTCTCAATCAATCAGCCTAGTCAGTGAGTGAACGGAGCAATAGAGCATGAATCGTATTGCCCCGCTCCCTTTCAACAACGACTTTAATAAAGTCAAACCGCGCCTTACCGAAAATCGATTAGCACTGAGCTAAGCACAATAGGACACAGAATCAAATGAACCAAATGTAAACTTATGTAAAGTATCGGCTTTTTTGTTAAGAAATATTGCAGGATTTTGATCCCCTTGCTAGCGTTGGAGAGTCCTGGTGATTCCAAATAGGTACGCCAAATAGGTACGACTGTTGTAGGAATATAGGAGGTCAACTTATGGATCCCATCCAAAACTGGCTTCAAGTCCAAAACCTTACCTATCAAGTGCAGTTTGTTCTGTGGAAACCAGTACTGTTTAGCTGCTAGAAGCAATGGTTTAGCTTTTTGCAGCTCATGAATCTAGCTCATATTTATTGGGGGTTAAGAAGATCAACGCTAGATTCACACCAGATTCACAAGTGCACACTAGTATTGTTTTCAGTGTTATTGCTTTGTTTTACTCTACTGCAACCGTGACTACAGCTGTAGCGTAGAGACAGCAATACAAGATATAGCAGCACATTCCCGTAAGGATATCGCCCTAATACTGAGTAGCGGTATCGAGTTCATATCGTCGAAATGTCACTGAAGTATCACTGAAGTTGTTCTCAGTTGTTCTGCAATCTTGTTGAGTGCAGAATCGACACCATTCTGGAGGTTCTTGAGATGAATATTCAAGGAAAAACGGTGCTCGTGACCGGAGCTTCTCGTGGCATTGGACGTGCAATTGCGCTGGAACTGGCCAAACATGGAGTTAAACGGTTGCTGCTGCTGGCCCGAGATCATCAACGCCTTATCGCTGTCGCCAAGGAGGTTGAAGCATTGGGTGCAGAAGCGATTATTTTGCCGTTAGATTTGTCCCAACCGGTTGAAGTGAATATTGCAATTGCCCAAACCTGGCGGGATTATGGCCCGATTCATTTGCTGGTCAACTGTGCTGGGATTGCTCATCAAACTCCCTTCTTGCAATCAAGATTGGCTCATGTGCAGGAGGAAATTGGAGTTAATTTGGTAGGAATGTATACCCTAACCCATTTGATCGCCCGCCGGATGGTAGCCCAACGACAGGGCACCATCGTGAATGTTTCTAGCCTCATGGGTAAGGTAGCCGCTCCGACTATGGCGACCTACTCGGCAACGAAGTTTGCTATTGTGGGCTTCACGCAAGCATTGCGCAGTGAACTAGCAGGTCACAATATTCGTGTCGTTGCCTTGTTGCCGTCTCTTACCGATACCGATATGACCCGCAATTTGATCTGGTTTCGTTGGGTGATTCCTACAACACCGCAGCGAGTGGCGCAAGCCCTGATCGCTGGCCTACAAAAGGACTCCCCCGAAATTCTGGTGGGATGGCAGAGCCATTTAGCAGTATGGGCTAACCGAATCGCGCCGCGACTGCTGGAAAAGGTGTTGCGGCTGGCCGCCCCTCTACCCGAAACACGCCTGAGATTCTATCCCAAATTCAGGTAAATTGCCCAATCGCAGCATTACAGGTGGCAGGAGGCTTCCCTACCCTTTCACTACCCTTTTACTCGGTGAATGCTTTTAGCTGCTGGATGTGCGGGGAGTTCTTCAGCTCCCCCTTTCGCCTAACTGTCATCAAGAGGTATGCTTCAACCTAGGTATCAAATTAAACAATTGACCCATTGCAGCAACAGAAATTGACGTCAGGCTAAACGCAAGCAGGGTTCAACCTTTTCGGCCTAGAGTTCGGCCTAGGGGCTGACATATTACTTTTGCGGAATTTCTATTCATTGAACTTAATGATGGGTTTATAGGTTTAAAGATAAGATCAAATTAATTCAAAGGAATCAAATGGTAACTTCTTTTTATGTAGTTTGATAAACCTTTGAAGACAGTTTTTCGTACAGATCTTTACATGGGGGAGTAACGATCATGATTACGACAGACAGATGTGATGTTGAAGTAGCGTTTGAAACGCGCAACCATAAAGGCCACTTTATCCAAGAAAGGATTGCTGAGCTTCAGCCATTGCGAGGCCAGTGTTTTAGCAACTTTTATTTGTATCTAGCCCTAAAAGCACTTGAAGCGAGTCAATCTCGCTCTAGCAGCCTTAAAGCGATTCGCTACTTGTTACAGGCTGTGAAGTATGATCCTTCCCTGCCCCGCCGCCGTCAGTTTTTAACCTTATTAACTTTGGTAAAAGCATTTTTAGGGGTTTTATTTTCACCACAAATTGCTCGACAACAGCTATCGCTCATCAAAAAGCAGCGCCAAGTCATAGCGCAGTAATTATTGCAAAACAAAATTGTAGAATAACGATTGGCTCTATATAGCAATCTGATTTGAGCTATAGAAATTGGAATAAGAAGGCGACTAAAGAACCTGACTAGGCCATGATGCTCTATAGGCTTTGCGTAATTAAGTACCTCGGCATAATTAAAAACCAGATTCAAAACCCTGTGCCGCCCGCGCAGCGGGCGGCACAGGGTTTTGGGTTTTATGTTTAATTATGCTCACCTACTTAGTTGATCAATTCAAGGAATAAATTGATAATGTAAAGTCAATTCCATCATCCTCGTTTTGTAACAGAGGAGACACCATTCTTTCAAGGATTTGAATATGCCAAAAACCAAACAGCGGCCCTCTGCCGTCACCATTGTTTCTAAAGATGCGCTCGAACAGGCTGGTATAAGGTTACAAGAGTTGCCGGATAAACCCAAGGAATCTTGGTCTCTACGGGAGGCGGTCGCCATTTTGCAAGAGGATATTACAGACGCGCTCAACCGGGGATACACCTATGACGAAATCGTCAAACTCCTGGCCGGTAAAAACATTTCCATTACCGCTTCTTCGCTCAAACGCTATCTGGCGACCGCAAGGCGCGAAGGGAACGCCAAAACTAGAAAGCCCAGAAAACCTCGCAATCAGGCCCTAGCCGTTACACAACCAATGGCTACGACCCCATCTGCTGCCACGTTTGGGGAGCGATCGGCTCAACGGCAGGTCAGGAAAACCACAACCACTCGATCAGCAGCTAAAGCAACTCCTGTTAGTAAGAGCCGTGCTGCTGTTGGCAAGAAGGCTTCTTCCTCCACTACGGGTAAGCGAGGGCGTAATCCTGCATAAGTAGTACGCTCAGTCTCACAACGGCCATACTGCATGGGCGTAAATCCGAATTCATCGGTTGGGCACCGTCAGTTGATCACGGCTTTTGCTTAAGTGTCCTACTGGACTTGTTTCTAAATAGTCTGATTTGTATCGTTAGCAGTCATAGCTGCGCTCTCATCTACCTCCGCTACAGTTCTGACATTGGTTTGCCAAGGCTTTACGAACGATATTGAGTGTCAAAACCGCACTAAAGGAGCACACCCTGCTTAAGACCTGTTAAGACATCGATCCGGCAACTGATGTAGTTTTGATCGCCTGCTTGAGATGATCGGCTAGGCGCAGTGAGAGGGCGACAATGGTCAAGGTTGGATTGGCAGAACCTCCGGTCGGAAAGACAGAGCTACCGGCCATATACAAATTGGCCAGCTGATGCACACGACAGTTTTGATCTACAACTCCCTGCTTGGGGTCTGCATGCATTTGAGTCGTGCCCATATGATGCGCCACACCTGAGGGAGAACATAAGGCTGGTGCTTGAGCTGCATCATAGGCCAGTTTGCCAATTCCAGCGTTCGCCAGTTCCTCTGCTAGCAGTTTTTGATTATGAGCCGCACTGCTGCGATCCATGCTTCCCCATTGCCAGTGTAGCGCTGCTTTTCGATAGCCAAACCGATCCCGTTCCGCACTCAGAAACACCCGATTGCTGGGGTCGGGAGCCTGCTCAGTTTGAAAAAAGAATTGAAACATGCGAAAACGCTGCCGATTGTCAGGCATTTCTGACCAGCCACCCCGACCAAACCCGTGCAGCAAGGACTGATGTTGGGTTGCCGCAAGATAACCGGCTCGAGCGACATAATCCAAACCACCCAGAATGTGCCACAGATGTTGAGGCAGCTGATCGGGCAATTTTCCTCGCACGCCTGCTTCAGCCACGGTTTTGAAGGCAGCGATCGCCTTAAACTGTCTCCAACTCGGTCTAGGAAAGGCAAGAACAGCCAAGTTGAGTAAGTGCTTCTGCTGCATCAAGGTTGGACTTGGAGCCAGTTTGCCCAGAATGGGAGTGTTATCAACCCACCGCAGATCGTAAAGCGCCGTTTTGTTGAACAAGTTCGGATCATGGGGAATTAACATCCCTGCATCGACGAGGGGGTGATCCATAAAATACCGCCCTACTACATCGTATTGATTGCCAAGACCAGCAGGCTGTTGACGATTGGAAGCTAGCAACAGACGGGCATTTTCGATGCCACCCTGCGCCAATACAAAGAATTTGGCTGCAATCCAAAACTGTTTTCCGGCAAAGGTAGAAACTTTAACCCGCGCCACTGCCTGCGTAGATTCATGCGCTTCAATTTCCACTACGGTCGAATCAACACAAACTTTAATGTTGTTCGCTTGGGCAAGTGCGTCTCGGTAATCTTGGTAAAAAACCTGGCGTGGCCCAAACTGGAACACAGCCGTTTCGAATCGATCGGGGTTGAGGGGAAGCGGTTGACTGTCTGGCCGTTGCCAAGCTTCAGCATCGTAGGCATAGGGACCGGCTTGACAGACCGCCTGCGCCCGCTCATAGAACGGATCGAGATGGGACTTGGGGAAGGGCCAGCCGCTGTAGGGCAGATCGCGGTACTGCCGTTCGAGAATCGCAGCGGCAGCGGTGATACCGATTATCTTTCTGATGGGTTGGCTGATTCGCTGATCTATCGCCTTTCGCAATTGCCGAACCTGAAGGTAAGCCCGACGAGTTCGGTGATGCGTTACAAAGGCAAGGGCGGTGACACGTTGCAGATCGCAAAGGAGCTTAATGTCGATGCGGTAATGACAGGAAGGCTTGTTCAGGTCGGCGACAGCTTAAATATCAGCGTGCAACTGACTGACGCCCGAACCGACAAACTCATTTGGGCCGAGCAGTACGATCGGAAGTTGTCGGATCTACTGGCGACTCAGCGTGAGATAGCGACAACTATCACGCAGAAACTTCAACTCAAGTTAGCGGGCGACGAAACCGGCATTGCAAAAAAATACACGAACAGCAACGAGGCATACCAGCTTTATTTGAAGGGCCGCTATCATTTTGCGCGGCGAACAAAAGAAGACATCAACAAAGCAATTGAAAACTACGAGCAGGCTATCAAGATCGATCCTAATTTCGCGCTCGCTTACGCACGGATAGCCGAGGCGTATAACCAGATGTCCAACTATCCGTATGCTTCACCGAAGGAAGCTTTTCCAAAGGCGAAGGCGGCGGCTGAGCGAGCGATAGCAATTGACCCGACCTTATCGGAAGGCCACACGGCCATGGGGAACACCCTGACCTCATTCGACTGGAACTGGGCAGAAGCCGAGAAAAGCTTCAAGCGCGCGCTCGAACTTGATCCGAATAGCGCGGCCGCTCATTATCGGTACGCGTCCGAATATCTTATCTCCATCGGCAGGACCAAAGAAGCGGTTGCCAGCGTTGAACGTGCCCTGGAGATCGAGCCGCTTGACCCGAACATGGTCGCGAACCTTTCGCGGATATATCTTTATGACGGGCAACGCGAACGGGCGCTGGAACAGTCCCGACGTGCGTATGAGGCCGATCCAACTTTTGTCATTGCGCGGTTGCTTTATGGTATGACGCTCAATGCCACGGGTCTTTACGCCGAGGCAATATCGTTGAGCGAAAAGGAGCTTCAAAGCAGCCCGAACAACCAGCATATGCTTCTCGTTGCGGGTTTCGCATACGGGCGTTCCGGACGACGAGCGGAAGCCGAAGCGATCATCGAAAGGTTCAGGGAGATCTCCAAAACGCAGTACGTCATCCCGAGTTTCATTGCGGCGGTTTACGGAGGGATGGGCGAAAAAGAGAAGGCTTTTGCCGAGCTGGAGAGATCGATCGAGGCAAGAGATTCGTGGTTCAAATGGGGCAAGGTCGAACCGCTATTCGACCCGATCCGCGACGACCCGCGATTCGCTGGATTGCTGAAACGTATGAATCTGCCGGAATAGGGACAAAGATGAAACAATCGAATATCTGAACAAAGCGTATGAAGAGCGTTCAGAACAGCTAATTCCCATCAAGGTCAACAAAACCTGGGACTTCGTGCGAGACGACCTGCGATTTAAGGAATTGATCAAAAAGGTCAGGATCCCGAATAGAGGTATGTTAAATTATCGGTAATATGAAGATCGAGCAGATCACAAGCAAAAGAAATGAGATAGCAATGATCGCCAAACGACATGGAGCGACGAATATTCGTGTGTTCGGTTCAGTTGCACGCGGCAATGCTGACGATGAGAGCGACGTCGACTTTTTGGTTGATCTGGAAAAAGGACGAAGTTTACTCGATCTCGGCGGGTTGCTTATCGACCTGCAAGCATTACTTGGCCGACCAGTTGATGTAGTTACCGAAAAAGGCCTAAAACCTCGTATTCGCGAGAGAGTTCTCAGCGAGGCACGCGCGATATGAGAGATGACCGGGAACGGCTGCTCGACATTCTCGAAGCCATCGAGAGGATCGAAAAGTACACGGCCCGCGGTCGTTCTGCCTTCGAAGAAGACGAGCTGATCCAAACCTGGGTCCTGCACCACCTTCAGATCATCGGCGAGGCCGTTCGCGCGCTGTCACCCGTAACTACGTCAAGATCAGAAAATATCGAATGGTCAAAGATCATCGGAATGAGAAACATTCTCGTTCACAGCTACTTCAATATCGACACCGAAATAGTCTGGGCGGTCATCGAAAATGATCTCGATCGACTGAAGTCCGCAATAAACCAATATATCGAACAGTTGAACGACGATGAGAAGCACTGACTTTGTCGAGTTGAGCGAAGATGTCTCCGCATCGCCGTTGTGGAATGCGGACCTTGCGCCGACCAGCGTCGAGCAGCGGACATGGACGACGTGGAACATCGCCGCTTTGTGGATCGGAATGAGCGTCGTCATCACGACGTATATGCTCGGCGGTGGTTTTATTGCGCAAGGGATGACATGGTGGCAGGCGATGTTGACCATTCTGCTCGGCAACTGCATAGTGCTGATCCCGATGGTTTTGAACGCTCACGCCGGCACCAAATACGGTATCTCGTTTCCGGTTCTGCTGCGGGCTTCGTTCGGAACCAAAGGAGCGAACATCCCAGCCATCTTGCGGGCGATAGTCGCGTGTGGATGGTTCGGAATACAGACGTGGATCGGCGGGACGGCGATAGATGCTTTGCTGACGGCAGTTTGGAGCGGCTGGGCGTCGATCGACGCAGTGATCGCCGGAAATCCGCTGCACACGTGGATCTCGTTCTTTCTGTTTTGGGGAATTCAGGTTGTCATCATTCTGAAGGCACCATGCGGCGACTCACCACCTCAGGAATACCCTCGCTTCGTGCCTTAGATTTGGATTTTTGACTGCTTTTAAGGTTGCTTTTGCCAGATGCAGATGCCGCTTTTGTCTCAAGCTTGCTAGATTTCTTCTCGCTCTTCTTCTCGGACTGAGTGCTTTTAGGTTCAAACGGCATCGCTTTGCGCTTCGAGGCATCGCTCGAACCTTTTGAGGCATCTGGCTTTGGCTTCGCAGACATGGGTTTATCTCCGCTTTATCCCCGGATTCCTAGGCGGCTAATCAGTGCCCGATAGCGTTCTTGGTCTTGCTTGAGGATGTAAGCCAGTAGCCGTTTGCGCTGACCAATCATCTTTAGCAAACCCCGCCGAGAGGCATGGTCCTTCTTGTTTTCTCTGAGGTGAGCGCTGAGCCGGTTGATGCGCTCAGTCAAAATTGCCACCTGAACATCTGCCGATCCGGTGTCTGTCTCGTGAACTTGGTACTCCGAGATAATTTCTTGTTTACGCTCTTGCAGCAGTGCCATGAAACTAATTGATTCCTACTTATATAAGCCCAGTCGCCTATGATATCACATCTCAAGCGGTTGGGGCGCTGTTCGAGTCCGAAGAAGATTGTCAATTAGCTCTTCATCTTGCTTGCATCATTAGATGGAGAGATGGAAACGCTTTTGAGCAGGTGTTTTTATTAGTGCATTAGTGCTCTGACTCGTAGGGTCTTCATGCCACCTATTTCAGTCCGTCAATCGTTCCACTTCCGAGGTGCAAAGTTCGAGTTCCAAGCAGCAAGGTTCGAGTTCTGAGGCGCAAACTTTGGGTTTAGAAGGGCAAGCTTTGAATTTCGAGATGCAAGGTCCGAGTTCGGAGGGGGATTCTTGAAGAAGTTATGCTAACGGCTTTGTTTTGAAGGGCAGGAATTGAGTTCGGAGGGGGATCGAGGAGAAGAGGAGAATGAATTACTAGACTCAGTACGAAATTGAAGAAGACAAGCTGCTATTCTTCATAGACATCTAGACGATGCCCCACCTTAATTACCCTTATCATTAGCAATGCATCCTCAACACCGTAAACGATACTGTAGTCACCTGAGCGCACTCGATATTGGTTTTCCCATCCCTTGAGTTTCTTGCAACCGGATGGTCTAGGATCTTCTGACAGTCCCTCAATGAGGGCAATTAAATCTTTTTGGATTGCCAACGTGAGTTTTTTAAATTGCCGCTGTGCAGCAGGCTTAATCACAACCTGATGGCTCATTCCAGCCCTAGCTCTTGCTTCAGGTTATTTAGAGATGTTTCTCCTGGCTCCTGTAAAGCAGCATCCGCATCGAAACTGTCTATCTCGTCTTCTAGGGCCTCAAGGGGCAATTCTAAATCCACGTTGTATTTGAATTGCAAATATTGCAGAAAGTGATATAGCTCATCTAAAGCAGACCGAGGCAGCGAGGGCATCTCCAATACAACGGGTTCGGTTAACGGTAGAGTCGTCATAATTTATTTGAAAAACGGCTGGGAAACAAGATACTTCATATCTTAGCGACCTTCCTGAAGCGAGGAGGAAGCACTCTCTACCCCAGTCCAGATAGTTTTCAGAGCTAGCGAATTCTAGTTTGGCTTGAATCACCATTGCATCTGATCAGAAATCCCATTCTTCAAATAGTTCAGCAACTGCCATTGAAAAGCCTGGAACGATCGCTTCACCGTCTAACCTGTCTGGCGGACGCAGGAACTGATCCGGTTCGGGCGAATGATAAACCAACACATATTTCTCATCTGGATGAATTACCCAAACGAGGCGCGTGTCGTTCTCAAAATATTCCACAATTTTGGCGTGGATTTCCTCGATCGTATTGCTGGGGGAAAGGATTTCAACGGCCAGATCGGGCGAGCCTTGAAACAAACCACGTGGAGGACGCTTTAAGCCCTTGAGCCGTTCCTTAGCCACAAAAGATACATCGGGTGAGCGCTTGTTGCCATTCTTTAATGTGAACGCAGTGCTGGAATCACAAACAGCTCCCAGTTTATTTTGCTGAACAACGGCTGTTAGGGCTGCAACTAAAATACAGGCTACATAGCCATGCTCCATCCCCGAATTGCCCATATCGACTAGTTCTCCATTCACCACTTCATAACGGTGCCCGTCTTTGGACAACGCCATAAATTCCTCATCTGTCCAGACTTTGTTTTCGGTGGAGATTACCATAATCCTGTCCTGCTGGGAGTGTCTTCTCGTCCTTGCTTCTAGTGTGACATCTGATCAAGTTTGGCTTGGGGAAGCAAGCTTAATCCTCGTCCTCTAGAAGCTTTCCAAGATTGTGAGTATCCATTAAGTCCTTGTATCGGTCGGGCAGACTTTCTCGAAGTGTGTCCTCAACGATGCTGCTTACCGTTTGATCACTAAGACCAGATAGCGTCTTCAGTAGCCTGTCTAGATTAGGCGTGATATACAGGCGCAATTCGGTTTTCTTTTTCCTAGCCATCGAAGGTTCTTAGTGCCCACTCAGCCTCAGCGACCCAACGATCGTAGCGAGGTTTAAGAATCTCTCTTTAATTTTGGAAATTCTAGGTTGTACGAATTGCCGAATTGCTTTATATTCAAATCATGTCAAAAACACCCAGAACCCTGATCAAATCTGGGTTACATTCTCATGAGGTTTTTCCTATGATTACCCTTTCCGATGATGAAGTCGTTTTGATTCGGTCGCTGCTAAGCGCTGACGTTTTGTCTTTTGATTTGACTTTTGAGTTTAGTAGCGCCTCGTAAAACCGCTCTTGTTTCCCCAACCAGAAGAGTCTCTTTCTGCGCGGGGTCTAGCCTTATTCACCTTCAGATCACGCCCCATCCATTCACTACCATCAAGTGCAGCAATCGCAGCGGTCTCTTCTGCCTCATTTTCCATTTCGACGAAGGCAAATCCACGCATACGCCCCGTTTCCCGTTCTGTTGGTAACTGAACGCGCGTAACAGTGCCGTATTCGGTAAAAGCCTGGGTCAAGTCTGCTTCAGTAGCTTTATAGGACAAATTACCCACGTAAATTGACATAGCGGTTTCTCCAAAATCGTCAGGAGGATGTAGAGAATTAGATTCGGAGAAACGCTTGTGGGACGAATTACACACCCGAAAATAAGCCTTATAGAGAGCTTAACACAAAATTGACATAGCGGGACGGAATAAGCAGAAAAGAGTAAGAGAATTACGCTAGAGTTGTAGTATGAACATAACTGAACTTCAAATGCTATTGGCAGTAGGAGAACAAGATTTCCAGACTATTGATCTTAGCTCCGCTAATCTTAGCTGTATTGATTTGAGGGGAAAAAATCTCTCAAAAGCCAATTTACGCCATGCTAATTTGCGCTGGGCCGACTTGCGCCAAACCAATTTACACGGAGCCGATTTAAGAGGGGCTGACTTGAGCTGGGCTAGGCTAGAAGGTGCTGATTTGAGTTCGGCCAAGTTAAAAGGGGCTAAGATGCCCGATGGAACGGTTCATGGCTAAACAGGTTCATGGCTAAACAACGCTGAACCAATCAACAGAATCAGTGATCAGCTAATCGAATCATTAAAAAAGCATTTCTTTACAACATTTCAGCCAGCCTTCCGTTACCCTGAGTAAGTAAGCTAATCCAATCTTGCAAGTTTTAGGAGAATTATCATCGCTACAAAACAACTGATTAATCGGCAAATTAAATCCGCTCAGGTGCTTCTAATCGATCACGAGAATAACAATCGTGGTTTGGTAGATACTGGTGAAGCTCTCAGCCTTGCTGAAACTGCCAAGCTTGATCTAGTCATCGTTTCTGAAGGCAAAGAAATTCCGGTGGCTAAGATTTTAGACTATGGCAAGCACCAGTACCAACAGAAAAAACGGCGGCATTCTAGCGCTAGAACTACTGTTAAAGAGATTAGGTTGCGTCCTAACGTTGGTGAATCGGATTACAGCCTGCGGATTAGCAGAACTATTGAGTGGCTAGAGAAAGGGCATTCAGTCAAATTTCAGGTACGTTTACGCGGACGTGAACATCAAAATCGCGATCGTGCGGTAGATCTAATCGATCGAATCGTTACTGATCTATCCCAGGCGGGTAAAGTTCAAACCCTAGATAAACGCTCGTTAATTGTGCAGATAATTCCCTGCTAAACTCTCTTACTGAAGTTATTGGCAAGCGCGTGGCAGCTTAAACTGCGATTACTGGGGTGCTACGTGCTCTGCTTCGGCATTGCGTTATTGTTGGCTATTCGTTGGAGCACACAAAGCGCTAATGATGATTACTAGTGACTAAGCGCCAAGAACTTTACTTCACGAGAGAGGAAAAGGCTGTAGCGCCAATGTAAAGATTAAATTTAATCGTTCAATATTAATCTCTAGCCTGAGTTTCTGCTATACGCTATAGCTAGTTGGTTAGAAAAGCTAGTATTTATTCACCGAGCTATCTAGAGCTATCTAGGCAGTGTTTTAAAACCTTTTGATCCCCCCAGCCCCCTATACCCCTGTAGGGATGGGCCTTCGGCCTAGAACAAAGGCGAAAGCAGAAAATTGTTAACAAAAAGAGGTTATGATGATTAATTCAGATGTTTACACTCTCGAAGTCCTTCCAGGCACTCGTAATCATAAAGGGTATTTTGTTCAAGACACGGCCTACAAGCTAATTGCAATTGACCAAGCTGGCTGGGCATTGATCTGCATGGATGAAATGAGTTGTCACTATGTAGACCCTGACAACCTGCGCGAGATGGTTGCTCCTGTCGATGATTAGAGTTGTCTAGTCTCAGTAGAGATTGCGAAGAGCAACTACATGCCTTTCTCGCTTGGCAGAATGAAGAGATCGACGTATTCCCCAATTCCCAAACCGATGATGGCAACCGTGATCAGCACGCTCCATAGGTAGCACTTCCGCATCGTCAAAGCTTGGATCTCCTGCCAAGCTAACAAAGTAGTTAGCATTGGGATGACCATTAGAGGAACCAACATTGGAAATATAGCGATTAGGGCAGTAAGTATACTAATGGTGAAGGCAATCAGCAAGACCTGGGGTAAATAACCAAAGAGTCCTTCAAACCATGGAGTACTGCTCCAGGCAAACGCCACAGCCGCAACAGCAATCAAAATTCCTATAAATAGAAAAATGTAATAAACCGACAACTGCCATCCGACTAGGGCATAGGACAACCAAAGCAAACCGAGAGACAGCAGTGGCATTGTAGGGAAGGTTTGGGTTTTGATCTTAAAGTTATTACTATACATCAGTGCCTCAGAAGCTGAAAATTATCGTGAAATTATCGTGAGAATGTCAGCTGACGTGATTCAGTCTATGATTCAATCCTGGTGAGAATTATCAGATTGGCTGCTCCAGAACGGCAGTTGATTCACCTGCTCTAGCGTCAGCTCTACATAGGCCATTTGGCTAGAATTGCACCGCTCGCTCCAAGGCTTGAGCCAATTGCTTCAAAGCTTCTGGATTAAAGCGGTTTCCTTGATTGGGGTCAACGTAAGTTAACCAAACGCTCAACCGCTCGGTAGATGCAGCCTGCAAAATTGCCTCGGTCGCGCGGGTCAGGGCATTCGATGCCTGCTGCTGTTTCTGGTAGCGCTCCCACTCACCTTGAATTGTCTGCATGGCCCGGAGGCTGCGGCTAGCTCTAGCTTGCTTCAATTCATCGTCAGCCTGCTTGACCTGAGCTTGGGTGGCTTCTAATCGTTCGGTCAGGCAGCGCTCAAAAATTTCCCCCGTGCCAACTTCCACCTCCTGCACTAACTGCTGATAAATCTGCTCCTTTGATCGCAGTTGCCCCTTCAGGGTAATTGTCACAATCTGGTCAATCAGGGCGATATATCGATCGCGCAGAGAAGAATTGGGAGTGGAAGAACTTTCCGGTTCTGGGGCCATCGCCTGCTGTCCTCTAGCAAGTGAGCATCTTGATCAATCCTAGCGATCAATGGCTCAGTTTGGGTTTAGCTTGGGTTTAGCTTGGGCTTGGCTTAGTCTGGGCGCTTAGTTAGGCTCAGTTGGAGACAAAACCGGACTGGTGTCCTTATCATACTTCCAGGCATTCAGCCGGTCAACTGAGTCGGTAATTAGCGTAGGTAATAAGCAGAGTCCCTGGAATAGACTGACCGCTGGCATAGCTTGAGGGAAATCTCAGCCGTTTAACTAGATCACTAAATTTGACAAATTTGACACCGAATTTGATAGAACTGACCAGCAACCGCAACTCCCCTAGCTCAGCGGCTCAGCCTAGAATTGAGAAGTTAGGGCACTTAGCATTTAGCTAACATTCAACTGTCAGCAACCTAATCCATCTTCAACTCATTTCAGAGCAAAACTTGCAACTAGAGGAGTTCGTTGTGGTCCTACATGCTGGTTGATCCTGTGAACGAAGGACACCTCAGCAAGATGCACCAGTGGAAAGATGAAGCGAGATGCACCCTAAGCTTTAGGTTAAACTAAACAGCGCGACGAGTCATCAAACCCCATAGGAAAATGGCGATGATCGCACCAACCACTGCGATGATTAAACCGGGGATGCTCAAGCCAGTTGCCGCCAATTGCAATGTTCCTGTAGTGAGCAGCGTGTAGAGGCTACCACCAACAAAGGCGCCGATCACACCCAGCACGATAGTCGCCAAGATACCGCCGCCTTGATGTCCCGGATAGATCGCCTTGGCAATTGCTCCAGCCAATAGACCCAACAGTAACCACGCAATGATATTCATGATTTTACTCCGTTTTAATTTTCTCAGCTTTACTTACACATCTACGTTACCAATTTTGATGACAAAACCCTTCTATCTCAAGAAGTAACTAGACTCTTGAGCATGCTTCTGGGTATTACCTGGGTATTACAGATAACGTCATTCACACGAACGCTAACTGTGAGCCACCGCTCGCAGCGATCCTCATCAGCTCCTTAATTAGTTTTTCAACTAATCCTCTTAACTGTGATACAACCCTGGTATTTGCAAGGGCATGATTCTCAGGGCGGGTTCTCGTAGCGCGATTCGTATCTATCTATACAGACGACTAGTCTAGCGCTGAAATCCAGCGCCCGTTTTAGACTTAATCTTTTTCTTAGATTTATCTTTGCTGACTTCGATAACTGCTGCTTGGAATAAGTTATGTAAATGAATTGGCACGCTGGCAATCTCAGGTAATTCGGGTTGTAACGGCTTACCAAAGTCCTGTAAAACTTTGTCTAAATCCTGCAACAAATTGAAGTCTGGGCGCTCAAGTACCCGACGCAAAACCACCTCAAGCTGGGCCGGATATTGTTCGGCTAACTGATGCCAAACAAAAGCGGGAATTGCCGGATCTTCTAAAAACTTCCGCGCTAATGAGTCTGCGGTTGAATCGGCAGTTGAGGGAATAGCCGTATCGTCGTCGGTTGAAGAGCTGTTTGGATTACTAGTCAAGGCCGCTAAGCTAGCTTTGAACTGAGCGTAGTGGGGTGAGAACACTTGACCCCAGCGGGGATCGGTGAGAACTGTAACTTGTTCTGCTTTTTTCAAAGCAGGCGGCAATTCAACTTTGGGTGCCATCATTTTAGTTGACTGCTTGGCATCAAGCATTTGGTTGACCACCTTGGCATCGGCCCCCATTGCCGTAGCGGCTTCTTCCAACTCTTCCTGAGAAATGCCTGCTTCTTCAGCTAACTCCTGCACCGATTTAGAGTGATCAATGCCGGAGCGCTCAAGCTGTTTTTCAGTCATCACTTCTTGAAATTCGGCCAGTTTTTTGCTGAGCTGATAGCCCGACATTGTAATTTCGCCACTGCCAAAGAAATCAGTAAAATCTTGATGGTATCGCTCTACCGACTTCCACGCTTCTTCTAATAGATCTGGAGCATCGCTATAGAGGTGCTCTTTATAGTTTTGCTTAAAGTTACCAATCGCCACCGCTAGCTTGGGTTTGCCCAATTTTCCTAAAGCAATCCACTTGCTAGATACCATCCAGTCCGAATCGGACAGGGGCACAATTTGGGTCAATAAAATATCCCCTTCTTTTAGTTTGGCGGCGGCTTGTAGCTCTGCCTCAGTCAGCCTGACTGTGTAGGTTTTGGCAGTTGTCCAGTTCATTAACTCTAACCCATCTGGAAGCACCTCGGTGACTGGCCCTAGAGTAGATTCGGGCTCGGGAAACCCGGATTGAAGATGGGGGGTCCACCCTCCAAGGCTAAATACTCCTGGACGACCGATAGTGAACCAGTAAGGCGACTGAATGATGACAAGCACCGCGATGAGCGGGGTGAAAGAGTACCTGAAACCGTGTGCCTACAAGCGGTCGGAGGTCTTCGGACTGACGGCGTGCTTTTTGCATAATGAGCCGGCGAGTTAGTCTGCACGGCGAGCCTAAGCCTTATCGGGGCGGAGGCGGAGCGAAAGCGAGTCTGAAACGGGCGTTAAGTCGTGCGGGCTAGACGCGAAACCTTGTGATCTACCGTTGGCCAGGCTGAAGGGCGGGTAACACCGCCTGGAGGGCCGAACGGGTGACCGTTGAAAAGGTCTCCGATGAGCTGACGGGAGGGGTCAAAGTCCAATCAAACTGGGAGATAGCTCGTTCTCTCCGAAATAACTTTAGGGTTAGCCTCAGGTGTCAGCATGTGGGGGTAGAGCGACTGGATGATGGTCGGGGCCTACCCGGCTACCGCTGTCAACCAAACTCCGAATACCACATGTATTGGCCTGGGAGATAGACCCCGAGTGACAATATCCGGGGTCAAAAGGAGAACAATCCAGACCACCAGCTAAGGTCCCTAATGCTCGCTAAGTTCGAAAGGAAGTCAGTCTGCGGTGACAGCCAGGATGTTGGCTTAGAAGCAGCCATCATTTAAAGAGTGCGTAATAGCTCACTGGTCGAGGAGACTGGCGCCGATAATGATCGGGAATAAGCGGGCAGCCGAAGCTGTGGGCTCGAAAGAGCGGTAGGAGAGCGTTCCTGGTGCGGCGAAGCGGTTCCGTAAGGGGTCGTGGAGCGCCAGGAAGTGAATATGCCGGCTTGAGTAACGATTAGGCAGGTGAGAATCCTGCTCGCCGAATACCCAAGGTTTCCTGGGGAAGGTAAATCCGCCCAGGGTGAGCCGGGGCCTAAGACGAGGCCGAAAGGCGTAGTCGATGGACATCAGGTTAATATTCCTGAGCCAGCACCAAGGACGCATCCCGGAGTTCCGCGGCCTAACCAGATTGGCAGGCCCTTGTGGCCGACGCGGGGCGAAGGGGTGACCAGAAATACAGGTGCGTAGCCCGTACCAAAACTGACACAGGTGGGTGTGGTGAATAACCTCAGGCGCTCGAGAGAACGGTCGTGAAGGAACTAGGCAAGTTAACCCCGTACGTTCGCAAGAAGGGGGCCCTCGCCGCGAGGCAGGGCGCAGAGAAAAGGGACTGGGAACTGTTTATCAAAAACACAGCACTGTGCCAACACGCAAGTGGATGTATACAGTGTGACGCTTGCCCAATGCTGGAATGTCATGGAAGGGGGTCATCGCAAGAGAAGCTCTCGACCTAAGCACCAGTCAATGGCGGCCGTAACTATGACGGTCCTAAGGTAGCGAAGTTCCTTGTCGGGTAAGTTCCGACGCGCATGAATAGCGTAATCACTGGTCTCCTGTCTCCACGACCGACTCGGTGAAATAGTAGTGGCGGTGAAGATGCCGCCTCCCCGCAGCAAGACGGAAAGACCCCGTGGACCTTCACTGCAGGCTCGTATTGGCCATGAGCATACGCTGCGTAGCATAGGTGGGAGACTTTGAAGCCCTTGTTCCGGCTTGGGCTGAGTCACAATGTGAAATACCACCCTTTGTACGTTTGTGGCCTAACCTCGATTCCCGTCATCCGGGCGAGGGACAGTTCGTGTCGGGCAGTTTGACTGGGGCGGTCTCCTCCAAAAGAGTAACGGAGGAGTGCAAAGGTCGGCTCAGCACGGATGGAAACCGTGTCGAGAGTGCAAGAGCACAAGCCGGCTTTACTGCGAGACAGACATGTCGAGCAGTCACGAAAGTGGGCTCTAGTGATCCTGCGATCCCGAGTGGAAGGGTCGTAGCTCAACGGATAAAAGGTACCCCGGGGATAACAGGCTGATCGCGCCCGAGCGTCCATAGCGGCGGCGCGGTTTGGCACCTCGATGTCGGCTCATCGCATCCTGGGGCTGAAGGCGGTCCCAAGGGTCTGGCTGTTCGCCAGTTAAAGCGGTACGCGAGCTGGGTTCAGACCGGCGTGAGCCAGGTCGGTCCCTATCTGCTGTGGGCGTTCCAGATTTGAGCGGAGTCAACATTAGTACGAGAGGACTGTGTTGGACCAACCCCTGGTGATCCAGTTGCACCGCTCGGTGCACCGCTGGGTAGCTACGTTGGGCAGGGATAAACGCTGAAAGCATCTAAGCGTGAAGCCCCCCGCAAGATGAGATCTGGTTCCGCAAGGGTGAGACCCCTGGTAGACCACCAGGTTGATAGGCCGTAGATGCACGGGCTGAAAGGCCCTCAGTCGAACGGTACTAACGGTCGAACGTGATCGCACCAACCAGCCGCCGCGGCCGGACTTCCGGCCCGCGTGGTCACTCGTTGCCGGGCTATCGGCGCGACAGACGTTGTTCTTCTCCGGTTCATCACGCCGGTCGGCGACAGCCGATCGGCGAGTTTGTCGGTGAGCATAGGCCTTGGGAAACACCTGTTCCCATCCCGAACACAGCAGTTAAGCCAAGGCCGCCGATGATACTGCTCCGCGGGAAAGTAGGTGATCGCCGACTTTTGAGCCCCATCAGGTAAACCTGGTGGGGCTCTTTCTTTTTTCCGTGCTTGATCGGATATCCTTATAGACATAGCCACGCGGCTGCGAGAAGGGATAGCGCGGGTCATCGGGCAGCGTTTGGTGCATCGGGATGATCTTGACATTGCTCTGGTTCAGCACCTGATCGGCAATCGCATAGCTGATTCCATCCCGGCCTAGTTCTTGAATTACAGCAGCCGTTTCATCGGTAGCAACCTGAGTGGTGTTGGGACCAGTTTCAAACGGAGCTGATTGGAACACAGCATAGTTACTCAGCGATTTCCGGGTATCGCTAAAATCCGGTCGATCCACAAAGCGAATCGGTCCGGGCTGCCCGCCCAATTGCGACCAATCGGTAATTTCACCTCGGAAGATCCTAGCGAATTGGTCGAAGGTAATGTCGCCTTGGAACGGATTCTCTGGACCGACGATAATGGCGATTTTGCCGCGATTGATCGGCACTTCTACCAACCCTTGCGCCTTTTCAGCATCGGTCAACGGACGGCCCACGGCGGCCACAGTAATGTCACCATTTTGTAGGGCTTGCAGCGCTTGGTCTGTACCGTTGGCTGCCAGCTCAACCGTAGAGCCAGAGTATTTCTGCTGAAACCGATCCTTGAGCGCTTCGTTCACTACGGTCATGCTGGTCGAGCCATCGACCTTGACAGTTGCGCCTTCTGGCAGGGACTCAGGTAGGGGAAACGAGGTCGGCGAAGGAGATTGCGCCAAAACAGACGGTATGGCGAAGGTCTCGGCCAGCAGCTTGGGAGTCGCTGTGAGAGCCAACGCCGCAACGAAAAGCTTGAAAAAAAGAATATTTCTGGAATGCATGGTTGACACCCAAAATAATAGTCATCAGTGAAGCGCGATTCAGGAACAGACCAACGCCATTACGCTCATCTGAATGGGTATTCTGAATGCTTATCTGTACGCTGGAGGTACTGTTATACCTCAGCCTTGATTATCAATATCGCGAAACCATTCAGGGCATCAGAGGCTAAATTCGAACGACCGAGAGATGCACTTCTCCGTCGTTGTCTTCTAGATAGGTGTCGAAGAAAAAGGCACATAATGTAGCAGGTTCCAAGACTTCTAGCGTCAAGGTATCGTCATAACCGTTTAGAGTTGACCAGGTTGCTCCGACTGGAATACCTGTTTTTTTGTTGATTACCTTGCCGCCATAGATCCAAAGCAGCACCATTGGCTCGCCTTGATGACCAGAATTTGATTGGTAATTGAATGCACCAGCGCGAATCTTGACCACATTGGTTCCCGGCTCCAGTCGGGTTGAAACGGCGGTCTCCTGCTGAATTCGTTGCAGTAATCCGGCATCGAGGAAGAAACAGTTGCGCTTGCTGTCAACTTTCAGATCTGTAACTGCACACCCTTCCATTTTTAACAACCTCTTGATTATTCAACATTTGCAGAGTCAGAATATCAGATTCGGATTAGCAGCCCGTAGTGCATAGAGCACTTTATGGTACGGAAATACACTGCTAGCGATATCGATATTAAGATTGAGGTGCCGACTCAGACTAAACCAAGCATATACATTTCATTAAACTGTAATTAAACTACAGTAACCAAATACCCAGTTTTGTCAAGAATCCTTGCAGACAACTGCCTCAACAGATGCTTAATCACCGGGATGCTGTCCAGATCCTCGGTATGGATTCACATAGATAAGCAGAAATCCCACGCCCGGTGGGAACATGGGAGCGGCTACTTCAAGCACTCGGAGCTGGAATAATACAGCAATCCTGAATTTTTGATTAAGTATGCTCAGAGCATTCGTTCTATCCAAATGTTTGGTTAGTGCGGCTAGAGAGCGGCTAGAGATAGGCCAGATGGTGGTAGATGCAGATGGTACAGTTGCTCTATTGATAGTGCTCTATGATGCCTTGGCTCAGAATTGCGGTTGAATCCCCAGAATTGAATCTACTAAGTACCTCGGCATAATTAAAAACCAGATTCAAAACCCTGCGCAGCGGGCGCTGCAGGGTTTTGGGTTTTATGTTTAATTATGCTCACCTACTTAGGGTTGAATCACGATATCGCTAACCGCAAAATCAGGCGTACCTTGCAGGGTGACAAAGAGACCGCCGCCGCCATTGTTGCCGAATCCTCTAGCGCTACCATTCGCGTTGAAGAACAGTTTACCTGTTTCTTCGCTGAAGACAATGCGTTTGTTGCTAATCGCAGCATCTCTATCGTTAGCTACCAGGGCAATATCGTTTCTGGACAGTGGTCCGAAGGTCGTCTCATCTAGTACGATGCGGTCTACACCAGATGTAAAGTCTCTGATTGTGTCTTGACCAATTGCCCCCAGATTGAACGGTGAATTCAGATCGAAGAAGAAGCCATCTGCCCCTTCACCGCCGGTCATCACATCTCTACCTCGGTCGCCTTGCAGGTTGTCATTGCCCAGCCCGCCGCGCAAGATGTCGTTACCGTTTCCACCGAGGATGCGGTCATTGCCGGCTAAACCTTCCAGCACGTTCGCCACACCGTTGCCAAGAATTTCGTTATTCAATTCGTTGCCTGTACCGTTGGCAGCAGTGCCTTCCAGGGTCAGGTTTTCGACATTGCGACCCAGCGTGAAGTCAACGGTAGAGCGTACCAGATCGACGCCACCCAGCGAAGGAATCCCAGCCGCACTGCCCGTTCCTTCATCGACAATATCACCTGCATCTGTGACCAAATAAACATCGTTGCCAGTTCCGCCAATCATCTCTTCTGGCAGTAATCCAGAGTATGCAGAGTGGGTGTTTACTGAGGCAGGCATTGACCCCAATCGGATTCATCTAGACTATCAGGCGGTTGATACCGTCACCAACTTCACCACCCTGGCCGACTATTTCAAAACTCGCAATATTCGTAGCGTTTACCTAATCACCTCGGACTATCACATGCGTCGTGCTCAGGTGATTGGCGAGATTGTGCTCGGCAGTCGCGGCATTGATTTTCGCCCCGTTGCTGTACCCTCGGCCCGCTCACCCGAACCCCTCACTAAGGTGGTGCGCGATGCGGCGCGTGCGACGCTCTGGGTGGTAACTGGTGAAACCGGCTCAAGTTTGGCAGCAAAATTTAGATAAGGACTCAAAAAATAATACAAAAGTACTATTTAGACTGTCCATTTCGGGTTTGATCGGTCAACATGGAAAAGGGAGTGTTTAATATCAGTTCTTAGTTTTGAGTTTTAAGTTTTGAGTTACGGACCCTGCACAATGTAGCCTGTTGAGCTTGGTGCTCTGTAGCTCAATCAAAGGGAAATGATATAACGGCACTCTTCTGAGTTTTGCTTTATTCAAAGCTTTTTAGGATCAACCCGAGCAGGGTTATGTCAGAACTTGAGTACGCTCGGTCAAACCCGACAGTGGATGCCAGTCCAGACAGCGAAGAATTAGAAGAACTATTAGATGCCTCTAGTTTACACACGGTCTTGACCATGCTAGAGGTGATTGATTCGCTAGAAGAACTGGCCTTATTAGAAACTTTAACGCCTGCCCAAAAGCGGCAAGTCTGGGACGCCACGCCAGAACCTATCCGCATGCGCCTGAAGCAATTGCGAGCTGGTGCTACCCAGCCAAATGAAGCACCTTTGCAGCGCCCTAATAGTGAACCAATTGAAGCAAGTGCCAGCCTCAACCTGATCGATTCGTCGGAATTGGAAGAGGACTGGTTTGACGCAAGCGATGAAACATCTGATCTGGATGCGCTGGCAGAAATTGACCTCACTGCCCATGAACCGCTGAATTTATCGGCTCAACCAACGGTGGCGGTAGGGCATTGGATCGTGTTACAAGCTCAGCCAAACCTATCGCGAGCCGAGCTGATGGCGATTTGGGAAGTGGTTGAGGTACGCGGCAACTATGCCCGCATCCGGACCGAGAGTCTGGGCGCACGAACCTACCCCACCGCTTGGATGGCGATTTATCCCCAATCCATTGAGCCTGAACCGGAGTTCTAGTGCTTTGCTATAGCGCTACTTCGGTGAGATTCGGCAATTGAGGAGTCTGTGGGGCTTGATTAGGGTCAGGATTGGGAGCGATTTCGTTTGGATAAGGGCTGCTCGGACCAGGTATATCGGAATAGTGCAGATAGGGGTCAGGGTACGGATACAGGTAGGGATCCGCATAGGGATCGACTGGGTAGGGTCCTGGATAAACTGACGGATAGGAGGGCGGTCCTGGAGGAGGCTGAACTACCCTAGGCGGCTGCATCACGCGAGCCAATAGTTCTGGTGCAAAGTAGGCCGTGGCAAAGCGAATGTATACATCCCGATTGTGGGCATAGTCTCCGGCGATAGCACGGCGGTAGGTGCGGTCAAACTGTTCTCGCACGCCCCAATAGTCTGCTCCAGCCGTGACCCAAGCCTGAATATTGCGGGCTACTTGCAACTGCTCTGCCGCGCTGAGGCGATGATGCTCAACCGGCTGTAGAGCTTGAGATAGATCGAACAAATAGTCGTTCTCTTGCTGGGTCCAGGGTGCGATGGGTGCTGGGTTTTGAGATGAGTTGACCGCAGGTGAGAGAGGATTGGATACGGCAGTAGAAGTGTTGGAAGCGTTAGAAGCTGAAGCTGGAGCAGCAGTAGGTGCTGGGGAAACTTGACTAACTGCCTGTTTTACCTGAGGCGATTGGACGACCTGTCCAGCGGTCGGAGCTGTAGCAACGGTTGACCCTGATGGAGTGGTCGGAGCTGATTCGCTGACCTCAGTCAGGCTGTTCCAAGCCAAATGGCCAACAACGGTGACAGCCGTAAGAGCAGAACTCAACAACCCAATTGACAACAGTGCAGCAGAAGCTTTCATTGGTCGAGGGTACGAATACAGCGTGGTATTGGATACTTACAGATTTTGCACACCCACATCAGGAAAAATCAAATTGCCTCTATCCCATTCAGTCGATTAACCTCAGTCAATTAACCTCAGTCAATTAACCTCATGATTGTTCCGTCCCCTCAGTACAAGCGTCCCTCTCCCGGCAGATCAGGTAAAACGCTGGCACTACGAAATCTTGCTCACAAAAATTTGCTGTAATGAGTGAATAATCATATACAGCCTTTTTCAGGCTAGTGAAGTACGAAAAACGGGGTGCAAGGGCAGTACCCCTGCTTGGGGGCGAACCTCACACCCCCCATATACCTCACATGAGTGAAAAACGCTGTAGCCAGTGAATAGCGAACTAACGGTCAGCGGCTTGTGGAACTAAAGCAAGAGGCGGATATTCGCCAGTATATTGAAACCTGGCTCAAGCAGCAGGGCATCTCGTTTGAGCGGGAAGTCGTCTGTGGTAACGGAGTGCGGGCCGATCTGGTCACGCCGGATATGGTGATTGAGATTAAAAAATACCTAAATCGAGGCGCAATGTACCAGGCCCATGGGCAAGGGGTCGCCTATCAAAAGCTGCTGACGGCTACGCCAACGGGGTTGGAAAATCGAGCGGATTGATGCCGACATGACGCTCCACGACGCGGCCATGCTGAAATTTAGTCAGTGGTGGAAACGCACTGTGCGCGGCGGTTGGGCAATGGCGGCTGGAGCTGCACTACATGGCGCTTCACCAGAACGCTATCGGGTGAAAGAAACCTGGAGTCGCTGGATCTGGGGCTTGATTGTGCCCGTGCTAACGTTTGGTTTGATCTGGCCCACCTCCGGCCTCAGCCTGCTGCTGCTGTTGGGCTATCCCGCTCAAATGGCAAAAGTGTACCGCTACCGACGGAAATTCAACGATCCGCCTACTCACGCTTGGCTCTACGCTTGCTTTTGTGTGCTGGGAAAATTTCCCGAAATGCTTGGACAGGCAAAATACTGGCTGACCCGCTGGCGTGGCCAACAGGCCACCCTGATCGAGTACAAGGCTCCAACTGCGCTGCGTAGCCCCTAGCCGCAGCACTTTGCGACGAACATTCCTCCACATCCCATCTACTCATCCACCCATCCACGCTTTCCTGCTTATTTCTCTCCAATCCCTTTTGTATGAACATCCTTGTCACAGGTGCATCGGGCTTTCTAGGTTGCTATACGGTCGCGGAACTGCTGCGACGTGGCCATCAGGTGCGCGCCTTGATACGACCAACCGCTGATGTCGGTGCCTTCGCTTGGCACAATTCTCCCCAAGTTGAGATAATTCGACTCGATCTAACCCAGCCAGGAGATTGGGAAGCTGCTCTTAAAGGCGTTAATGCTGTTGTGCATTTGGCCGCAGCCAAATCAGGAGACTGGCAGACTCAGTTCAGTGGCACAGTCACAGCAACGGAACATTTGCTTCAGGCCATGACGAAAGCAGGCGTACAGCGCCTGATCGGGATTAGTAGTTTTTCCGTCTACGACTATCTGCACTTGCCCGCTGGCTCCACTCTAGACGAACAATCCCCTCTAGAATCCAACCCCAGCTTGCGAGATGCTTATGCTCAAACCAAACTGATGCAGGAAAGATTGATGCGCGAGTTTGGCCAACAGCAAGGGCAGGTCACAATTCTGCGTCCCGGTATAATCTATGGGCGCGATGCCTTATGGAATGCTTGTTTGGGGGCAAAGAGCGGCAATCTCTGGCTGCGAATTGGAACCGATGCCATCTTGCCACTGACCTATGTAGAAAATTGCGCGGCAGCCATTGTCAATGCCGTAGAGCAGGAGCAGTCAGTCGGAGCCACGATCAATATTGTGGATGATCAATTGCCCACACAAAGCGTCTACGCTAACAAGCTGCTGGCCCGCATGTCCGCTCCGCCCCGCACGATTGTGATTCACTGGACCGTGATGCGGCTGCTGTCTCGTTTGGTCTGGCAGACCAACAAAATCCTGTTTGCTGGACGCTTGAAACTACCAGGATTGCTGATTCCGGCACGCTTGCATGCCCGCTTCAAACCCTTGCAGTACAGCAATCTCTACGCCAAACAAATGCTGAACTGGACACCTTCCTACTCTCTCGATGCGGCTTTAGCACGAAGCTGGGGAGACGCCGATCTATTAGCAGTCACAGCTATTCAACCATCGAGTCAATCGCCTTCTGTCCCTTCTTAGGGGCCATGCTTTCTAACCAGTCTTGATCAGGAAAATTGTATGCGGATTGCCTATCTGACGGGTGAATATCCCAGAGCCACCGACACCTTTATCCAACGGGAAGTTGCCGCCTTGCGAGAGCAGGGCATTGAAGTATTCACCTTCTCGATTCGCCGCACTGGAGCGGAACACATTGTTGGCCCAGAGCAGCAGGCCGAAGCCGATCGGACTTTCTATATCCTGCCGCCCAACCCGCTGAAGCTGCTGCTAGCCCATCTAGCGCTGGTTTTCCGTTCACCAAAACGCTATTTCCAAGCTGTCAAGCTAGCCTGGCAAACCCACCAGCCTGGACTGCGCGGCACGCTCTACCAGATCTTTTACTTTCTCGAGGCTGGTATCGTCGCTCACCAGATCAATCAGCAACAGATCCAGCATTTACATAATCATTTCCCAGACTCAAGCGGTACTGTGGCGATGTTGGCAGCCGAATTAGGCGGCTTTAGCTTCAGCTTCACAATGCATGGCCCTTACATCTTTTTCGAGCCGTTGCGGTGGCGACTTGATGAAAAACTGAAGCGAGCGCTGTTTGTTTGCTGCATCAGCTATTTTTGTCGCAGTCAGGGCATGATTTTTGCGCCCATGGAGCAGTGGCGACGCATGCATATTGTCCACTGTGGGGTAGACCCAGCCCTATTCGACCCGGTTTGCCATCAGCAAGTTGGTCAACGACTGCTCTATACTGGACGGCTTGCTGCCGTCAAAGGCTTACCGATTCTGCTAGAAAGTCTGGCCATCCTCAAAGCGACCTATCCGGATGTGCTGCTGACGGTAGTTGGCGATGGTCCCGATCGCGTTCAGCTTGAACAAATGACAGCCCAGCTTGGTTTAACCCGAAACGTCAACTTTGTCGGCTATCAATCACAGGCAGAAGTGCGTCAGTACATACAGGCTACTGATGTGTTTGTGCTGCCCAGCTTTGCGGAGGGAGTGCCAGTCTCGCTGATGGAAGCCTTAGCCGCTGGTGTGCCAGTTGTGACAACTCAAATCGCTGGCGTGAGTGAGCTGGTAGAAAATGGCGTCAGTGGCTATCTGGCCGTCGAGCATGGTCTGGAAGAGTTTGGCACCCTCGCGCTTGAACTCGATGCGCGGATCCTTCTGGCTGAAGGCGCGATAGTTGATGACGTCGCGGAGCTGGTCCATGCCGTAGAGGTGGTCCTTCCAGGACTGGTCGAGGGTCTGGAGGAGGACCTGCTGCTCGAACTGGATGAGTTCGGAGCGGAGGGCGGTTTCGACGCGGGCGCGGATGGCGTGCTCTCGTTCCTCGCCGTGGAGGTATCGCATCCAGTCGGGGAGGTTGAGGCCGTAGCGCTCCTGGAGGTGCTGCTCGAGCTGGGCGTCGGTGGCGCACTTTTGCGCCTGTGCGACGGCGTCCTCGAGCTTTCCGGTCTCGATGAAGGCCTTCTGGGCCGCTTCGAGTTCCTGGCGGATCTTCGCTGGCGGAGTGGACATGATCTTCTGCTCGGTCCAGCCGAGGTTGAATCGGCGATTGGCCCACTCGGCGAGCATGCGTGCGGCGGCCTGCGGGCTCTGACGCATCAGGAGCGTGGTGAGCTCCATCTGGAAGGTGACGGGGTACTCGACCTCGCGCCGGTTATAGGTCTCTCGGGCCTTGGCCATGATGGTCTCGAGCGGGGGCTCGGCCTTGGTCTCGATGGCCTTGACGAGGGCGTCGGGATCAACCTCGATGCCGAACTTGCTGCGGCACCAGGAGACGAGCTGGTGGACGCCGTAGTTTGGGGCGAGGAACTGCTGGATTCCGGAGAGGTCGGTCTCGTCGATGCGTGCCTCCGCGGCGTCGACGAGGACGGAGCGGATGGCGGACCTGCCGCTGGAGGCGACGCGGTCCTCGACCTCCTTCTGGCTGAGTTCGATGCCGAAGCGCTGTCGGGCCCAACTGACCAGGCCCGGGGCGTCGAAGTCGACCTTGATGTCGGAGCCCTCGTCGGGGATGTACTCGCCGAGGGTCATGTCGATCATGCCGCGGGCTTCGGCCTTGGCGTCCTCGCGGATGGACTTCTCGATCTCGAAGTCCTCCTGGCCTCGGAGGCGGACGGCCTCGATGGGCGTGTCGAGCTTCTGCCTGGCGAACTCGGCGATGCAGTTGAGGTGGTAGTCCTTGTCGAGGTACTCGCCGACGGCATCGCGGACGGCCTCCTCGATGTACTCGAGGACGAGTCCCTTGAGGTCCCGTCCTTCGAGGACGCGCTGGCGCAGGCCGTAGAAGTACTGTCGCTGGTGCTCCATGACCTCGTCGTACTCGAGGATGTTCTTTCGGATCTGGAAGTTCCGCTCCTCGACCTTTCGCTGGGCGCGTTCGACGCTCTTGGAGAGCCATGGGTGCTCGATGGAGTCGCCCTCCTTCATGCCGAGTCTGGCAAGGAGCTTCATCTGGGTCTCCCCGCCGAACATCTTCATGAGGTCGTCTTCCATGCTGACGAAGAAGCGGGAGGATCCCCTGTCGCCCTGGCGTCCCGATCGTCCGCGGAGCTGGTTGTCGATGCGTCGGGCCTCGTGGCGTTCGGTGCCGATGACGTGGAGGCCGCCGAGTTCCTCGATGGTGGCGAACCATCGGATGCGGTGGAGGAGGAATCGTCCTGATCGGTCGAGTTCCTGCCTGAGCTGCTCGGGGGACATCGAGTCGGCCTTGGGCCCGAGGAAGGTGTAGAGGCCGGCCCAGTGCTTGAGGAGGTCGAGCTCGAGCTGCTCGAAGGGCATGGCCTCGACGTCGCGTTTCTGCGTGCCGAGCTCCTTGGGGGCGATCTTTCGGAAGATGTGCTCGCGGAGCTGCTCGTCGGTCATGTCGACGGTGACGGTGCGCGGGGCGATGCCCCGCCGGAGCCAGTGGTCGAGGAGCTGCTCTCGGGTGACCTTGCCGAGCTTGATGTCGGTGCCGCGGCCTGCCATGTTGGTGGCGATCATGACCTGGCCGAGCTGACCGGCGTTCTCGACGATGTGGGCCTCTCGCTCGTGCTGCTTGGCGTTGAGGACCTCGTGCTTGATGCCGTGCTTGGCGGCGAGCATCTTTGAGAGGGTCTCGCTCTTCTCGACGCTGGTGGTGCCGACGAGCACGGGCCTGCCGACGTCGTGGAAGGTCTTGATCTCATCGACGATCTTGTCCCACTTGTCCTTGGCGCGGAGGAACATGAGGTCGTCGAAGTCCTTGCGTGCGACGGGTCGGTTGGTGGGAATGGCGACGACGTCGAGTTTGTAGATGTCGTGGAACTCCTGGGCCTCGGTGTCGGCGGTGCCGGTCATGCCGGCGAGGCGCTTGTACATCTTGAAGAAGTTCTGGATGGTGACGGTGGCGACGGTCTGGGTCTCCTGCTTGATGGGGACCTTCTCCTTGGACTCGATGGCCTGGTGCAGGCCGTCGGACCACTGTCGGCCGATCATGGGGCGTCCGGTGAAGACGTCGACGATGACGATGGAGGGCTGGACCTGTCCCGTCATCTGATCGGGGACGTTCATGATGACGTAGTCGCGGTCCTTCTGGTAGACGGCATGGGCGCGCAGGGCCTGCTGGAGGAGGTGGGGCAGGTCCATGTTCTCGCCCACGTAGAGGGAGCCCAGTCCGGCGGCTCGCTGGGCCTCGGCGACGCCCTCGTGGGTGAGGGTGGCCTGCTTTCGATCGAGCTCGAGCTCGTAGTACTGGGTGTGGCGTGAGCGCTCGGCCTCGAGCTTCGGGAGCTCGGCCCGTGCGGCCTTCGCTACGGTTACCGTGTTCGTAGCCCAACTGTAAATCGGTTCAGACGAGGAGCGCTCTCCGATCGTTGTCACCTTAAACGCTGAAGCCAGAGCATCATTGCCATCCAAGTCCGAGAAGTGCAGGATGGCGCGCCCCCCTGCATTGACATAGTCGATCAGTCCTGTGAAATTGGGAGCATCGGTTTCAACTGTAACAATGATCAGAGTACTATTGGGATCTGCTGCGGTAACGGCGGCCTCAAACCCTGCAATATTTGCGCTGGAATAAATTTGAGGCGTGAGTCCCAAATTTGTGGCAGCAGTTTGGAAAAGGGTTTCCGTCTCTCCTTGTAAGGCGTGATAGATGAGAACGGTGCTCACCCCACTGCTAAGAAGCTGAATTTCTTGGGTTGCTAAAGCCAAGCCTTCTGAATCCGCCAAGGCTGCGTCAACCGAGAAGCCGTTCACCAGAGTACGCTTTGAATTGCCAAGCACAATCGCTGCTGCGTTGGCCGTTTTAGCTGCTGTATAGCCTGCTAAGGCAATGCCATCCCCTTTGGGTTCGAGCCGATCGCCTGCATCAGAGCCAGCATCACGGAACCCTGAAACCCCTGAAATACTCGAAACCGTGAGTGGAGAGGTTTGCTGCCAGCCAGCCTCAAGCACTTGGGCAATGCTATAGGTTCCAGCAACTAAGCTGGTAAACATGTAGATGCCATTCGCATCGGTGACGGTTGAGGTTTCACCCGTGTCTAGCTGACCATTGTCATTGGCATCTAGGTAGACAGTCACACCTTCTAATTCAGGCTCCAGAGCATCTTGAACCCCGTCCCCATCCCAATCACTCCATACCTTGCCTGTGATGGTTGCTAGGGTGGCAGGATAGTTCTCCAAGATCTGCGGCTGCAGGGCCAGAGTTTTGTCAACTGCACCAATCGATTCCTCCAACTCCCAGTTCCCTCCCAGGGCCGCGCTTCCGGTTAAGGTTTTAGATGCGGCGATTCCAGCTCCTGTGAATTGATGCAGCCGTTCTAGAAATTCGGCTCCAGTTGCACCAGCCGCGACGTGGCAGCCATAGAGCAGCAGCGCTGGGGACTGGACGGTTGAGAAGGGCTGGGAGAACCAGGATTGCAGATCCCAGGCATAGCGTTCGATGGTGTCCAAGCTCAGTTGGCTGTTGCCAAGAAGCAAACAACCCGGTTCAGCGTGGCAGATAATATGCAGGCTGATGACATCGGGGTGAGCTTGCAGCGCTTCTGTGATTTGCAGGACACCATCGCGAGTTGGATCGAGCACAATTGCGGCTGCTTCTGGTACAACGCCTGCGGCTAGCTGATCAGCAGCGGTTACATGAGGGTCAATGATCACCAAAATCGGCTTTTGAGCAGTAGAGCGTGACCGGAAAGGCAGAGCGTGACGCTGGGTGGACAGGGTGGTGTTCATAGATCACAGAAGATCAGCTAATCCAATAGATGAAATTGAGTTGACAGTGCTGCCCCAGGCGCAAAATGGGCCGGCTTCAACCAGTGGGAGCTTCATGTCCGGTTTTATACGGTCCTCTACAGCTCCGTTCACCGTAATACTGCCGAGAAAATTAGCTGGACCGCCGCCTAACTGGGGAGAATCGCGGACGATTTGACCGGTTGATTTAGACGCTCTTGAGACCCGATTTGGGTGACAATGTAGAGCGATGTTACAAATTATTGCGGGGGTAAGTGATGCTAAAAGCGGCGGATGTGATGTCTGAAGCGATCACGATCCGAGGATCTGCTACCGTAGCAGATGCCGTAAAGCTAATGCGAGAAAAAGGGGTGCATGCCTTAATCGTGAATCGTCGTCATGATCAGGACGCCTATGGCATTCTGACGGAGACGGATGTGGTCTACAAAGTTACGGCCTACGGCAAAGATACAAAGCGTATCCGCGTTTGTGACATTATGACCAAGCCCTGTATCGTAGTAAATCCTGATTTGGGTGTGGAGTATGTGGCGAGGTTGTTTGCCAATACGGGTATCCATCAAGCTCCGGTCATTCAGAGTGAATTGTTGGGTATCATCACTATCCGCGACATTTTGACCAAGGGCGATTTTGTTGAACAGCCGAAGGAAATTCTATTAGAGCAGCGGATCGAAGCGGCAATTGAGCAGGCCCGCGCCATTTGTGCTGAGAAAGGAGCAACCTCACCGGAATGTGCTGTAGCGTGGGATGAGGTGGAAGAGCTGCAAGCCGAGGCAGCCCATCAAAAGGCGGGTCAAGCTTTCGTTGGCAAAACGGCCTTTGAACTCTATTGTGAAGAAAACCCCGATGCTCTAGAAGCCAGAATCTACGATAACTAGGGTTTAGCGACTAGTGGCAATTTGAGTAGAGATGATCTGTTGAACTAAGCTGCTGAACTAAGCTGACTCATTAGTTGAATGGAACATCTCTACTGTTCCACAGCTAGATTAAAGTTAGATTTAACCCGGTTAAATTTGTAGTGAAAAAGCACGAATGAATCTCTGCTAAGCAAAACGAAACCGTTGAGCTAATTTGCTCAAAACTGCAAATCTTGCGAAGGGGGCAGGGGTTTTAGCCGCCGCAGTTGTTGCTTGAGTAATGGACTTTAACCGCTGCATGGCCCAAATTTGAACTTGGGCGTTAGAACAGTTGGTCAGATGGTGACAGAGGCTGACTGCTCGTTCGACCTGTCCCCGCCAAATCGGTAGTGAACTCAATCCGTCCGGCTTCAATCACACCCTTCATCAGTTCAGATAGCCCAGGCTCAAAAATTGGAGATTGCCCGGACTGCATTAGCTTCACTTTCTCTTCGTTATTGTCAACGCAGATGACATGATGCCCAGTATGAGCTAAGCAAACACCAGTCACCAAGCCAACATATCCAGTACCGATGACACAAACACGCATAGGGATAAGTCCTTAACTACATTAAAGTGAATGGAACGATATCAGGTGCGATGGAATCGAAACATCATAGACACACAAAAAGGAAAAATCAGTCAAAAGCTTAACTGCTCCGGCTCCTGATATCAAACAATGGAATCTAGATGGAACTTGATTGTGCACACCCGTCTGTGCTTGATTGAGCTGCTTTACTGTTCTGCTGATTCGCGCTACCCAACACTCTCAGCACAGCTTACCTGTCGGCTTTGCGCCAAATGTGCAGATGCTGTTTAGATGATCTGCTCAGCTATGCTGGGAACCGTATCGGTCAACCGTGCCCGAAAATCTTCGATTGTGAGCTGAAGTCCTTCTTGCAACGGTACAGTTGGCTGCCAATTTAACCAAGTCCGCGCTCTAGTAATGTCTGGCTTGCGGCGACGCGGATCATCTTGGGGTAAAGGGCGATAATCAATTTCGATGCTGGGATTCACCATTTGCTGGACGGCTTTTGCAAGTTGCAAAATGGTGTATTCATCGGGATTGCCCAAATTGACTGGACCGATGTACTCTCCATTCATTAACCGCATCAAGCCTTCTACTAAGTCAGAGACAAAGCAGAAGCTGCGTGTCTGAGAACCATCACCATAAACCGTCAGTGATTGACCTCGTAATGCCTGCACCACGAAGTTGCTCACTACTCGACCATCATTCTCTAACATGCGCGGGCCGTAGGTGTTGAAGATGCGAGCGACTCGAATCTCCACATCATTTTGGCGATGGTAGTCAAAGGCAAGCGTCTCTGCGACTCGTTTTCCTTCGTCGTAGCAACTGCGAATCCCAATCGGATTGACACTGCCGCGATAGTCCTCGGTTTGAGGATGAACTTCTGGATCACCATAGATTTCAGAAGTGGAAGCCAGCAGAAATCTAGCTTTGACCCGCTTTGCCAAACCCAACATATTCAGCGTTCCCATCACATTGGTCTTGATGGTTTTGACCGGGTTGTATTGATAATGCACCGGAGAGGCAGGACAGGCCAGATGATAGATTTGGTCAACCTCAAGCCGAATTGGCTCAGTAATATCATGGCGGATAAGTTCAAAGTAAGGATGCTTGATCCACTTCAGAATATTCCGCTTATGACCGGTATAAAAGTTATCCAAGCAGATAACTTCATGTCCTTGCTCCATCAATCGATCAATCAGGTGAGAACCGATAAAGCCCGCACCACCTGTAACTAGAATCCGCATAGTTTGACGCTTTGTATTGACAGGTAATTGCTCACAGCAGAGCCAGACCACCCTAGAGTTCCCTAGTCATTTTTGATTCTCTACATGCAAGCTAAGTTGCATAAAATCACAGTGCCTCAAGCAGGCCAGCTTAGGACTCATAGAGTTACAGCTCCAAAACTAAAAGCTATTTTTGCAAACAGTTTATAGCTTGAAGCCACTTTTCGGTAGTTGTGCTGCATGAACTTGCTACAGAAAATATCAGCGTTCTGATTGCTCGCCAGTGATTCTGAAGCAAATTTCATTAAATCTTCAATTGTGGGCTGAATCACAACAGAAAAGCCTGACATCCGAACCAGTTCAGTTTTCTGACACCCGCTAGTTTGGCTTGATTTGAGTGGATTGTTTGATTTGATTGAATTATCCAGAGCAAAGAACTTAAGCACAAAAACAAGTGCAAAAGTCAGTGTAAAACGAGTGCAAAAACTGGAATAGAGGCTAGCGCAAAAACTAGTACAAAAAAAGGCACTCTAGAAGAATGCCTAGGAACAATTTGCAAGATTTTGACACCGCCCTGAGGCTAAATTTGAGGCTCGATCAGTTGGAGACCTCAGCCATTTCAATAATCCGGCCATCCAGGTCTTTCACCAGGAAATTGAGGGGTTTGTCGCGGCGGATTTTGTGTTTTACCCCGTAGGACTGTACCCGCATCAGCAACTGCTCCAGACAATCGTGATCAAAGCAGACATGGCGCTGGCGATTCTTCAGCCCCAGGCTAGCGCCCGAAATTACATGCAGTTGCGTATTTTTCTTCAACTGATACCAAAGTCCAGACGAGGATTGGTAGCCCTGGGTCATGGGGCGGCCTAAGGTAGCTGTAGAGGCATAGAGAGGATCGATGCTGGCGGTGCCCAGGGTTTGCTCATAGTTGTAGTAGTAGTGCAACGGCACATCGGCAACAGGTAGACCCAGCAGCCCTTCATAAAACTGTCGTGCCAGTTCTAGGTCCGACACCATGATGGTGTGAACTTTGGGGGCGCTAGTGAGAAACATCCACATGGCTCCGGCATAGGCAACCAGCAGCAGCACCATAATGCCTTGAGTCGAAAGCAGGCTATCTAACGGCAAGGAAGGCAAAAACGACCCCAGAATGGGCAAAGATGATGGTAAAACGTGACCTGGAATAACCATGAATACTAAACAGTGACTAATAGCAACAGATGATGGCCGAAGTTGTGCGAAATTATAGACTCCTTAACAACCCAGGCTTCTAGCTGATCCAATTCCCGACTACGGCCATAGAAAGCATCAACCTCGGCAAGGCTTTCAAACACCACCTCCGGTGTATCTGCCCATTTTGCGGTCTGTTTCGTGGATTTGGGTGCAGATACTGACCTTGATAGATCTTTTGGATCTTTGGCTAGTTCAACCTGCAATTGAGACGGGTACTGCTGCTGATATTGGGACATCAATATTTGTAGAAGCCTGGCTAGCTTGCCCGGTCCCCTGCCGAGAATATTAAACTTGCGGTAGACCTCACCCAATCGTTTTCGAGCAGCGGCGGCGTCAATTTCCAACGCCACAGCAATGTCAGCCATAGAGTTGCCCTCTAGGGCAAGGTGTAGGACTTGAAACTCCGTATCTGAAACACCACGGTGACTAACGAGCGTTCTTAAGGCGTCTTGGGGGATCACTGTAACTAGCTCGCATTGCTAAAGGTTCAGTTCAAGGCTGATACTCATTTCTAGCACAAATCACTTATGTGATTCACTTTCTCTAGGATAGTGCGTATTGTGAGATTTCTGGATGAATCTTCCGTGAAGTCTGACCTGCCAGTAAACGATTCAATCAGATTGTTTCCAAGACTGCAAACCGTTTTTGCCTCCTGGTTCGACCATTGGCTGAAAACAAAGTGCTATAGTAAAATTGCCTCTTTCTCACAATTTGGTTGATATTCTCACAAAAGTGAGATATGGTTATGACGTAACCCATTCCATCCAAGTTTCCATTCAGATAAAGGCGGTTATCAGACAGAACCTACGCCAATGCACTAAGCCAGGACAGAATGAACGGGAATGTGGTGTGAGACTGTGTGAGATCAATAACGTGAGATCAATAGTTTTTCCTGGCGACTTTTTATTAATTTTGCTGCGGCAGCGACGGTGGGAGTGCTGCCTTTTGATTGAGGTAAGCAGTAAGAGATAGGCAGTAAGGCGTTGCCAAAAACAATTTTCTCACTTGAGTGAGAGTGTGGATTGAAATGCTTCACATAGTCAAATGCCTCCCTCAAGGGAGGCAAATTCGACATCCAATCAGTTTTTCATTCGAGGTAGGTGCGATTATGAGTAGTCTATCTATTCCTTCTAATTCCCAACTGCTGCCTGAGCCTGCCTTGGGAATTACAGATCGACCGCTTGCCTATGGTCAGAATGGGCGAGTCAAGTACAAAGGAACCTACTGGTCTGCCCAACTGTATCAACCGGAGCCAACGACGGTAGTCTCTGTTGGTGAACCTGTGAGCATCATCGGAATACGCGGAATTACCTTACTCGTGACGCCAACCGCATCCTGAGGGCGCTGATCATGATGGGAAGACCACCCGAGTATAGTCCGTTGCTAAAGTTTGCAGGAAATGTACTCAAATATTATTTGCTGAGCTGGCTTTGCTTTGCAGTCGTTTGTATTGTATTAGCTGGCCTTGGGGCATTCGAGGTAATTGCCTTTCTGGTTGCGACAGTAGCACAGTTCCTGCTACGCCTAGTGGTTTTCATCTTTTGCCTAGTCGTAGTTGGAGTTGTGGCTGAAGCTTGGAAACACTGGTGAGGTAGGGGCAAACTGACTTGAATGCTTGAATAATCCTCAATCCTTGAGGCAATACGGATTTAGGGATTGGGCTGTCACCTGCTATCCGTCATTGCGATTTGCTTCGAGGCTGACCAACGTTCAACGACGGGTGACAGTTTAAGTTAGGTTTTTCTAAAGCTAAGACTGGACGATGCTTAGGGATCGGTCTGGAGCGTCTGCGGTTGCAAAAATACCATCATTTGCTCTAAACCCCGCTGAATCCGGCGAGTTACGGTCATAGGGCTGACGCCGATTCGCTCCGCTACTTCCTTGCGAGACAGTTCATTGAAGAAGACAAATTCGATCGCAGCTCTGGTCTTATCTTCTAATTGGCTCAGGGCACGCTGAAGCTGTTGCCGGTCTTCTTCTAGCCGCTGGAGCGCCTGATAGCGAGCATCGGGCAGGGTTTCACCCAACGTAATCGAAGAATCGACCTGCTGGCAAACGGTAGCATCTAGGCTGAGGGGTAAACGATTCTTAACGGCTAGCTTGATTTCGCGCCACTCATAAGCAGAAATTCCCAGTGCTTCAGCAATTTCTGTGTCGTTTGGCTGATAGCCCAGTTTCTTAGCTAAAGCTACCCGAACTTTCTGACCTTCTTTTTGTAGATCTTGCCAGCGTCTGGGCACCTTAATAGAACTACCCCGGTCGCGGAGAAAATGCAGCATTTCACCCCGAATGTAAGGCACCGCAAACGAGCTAAAGGCGCAACCTTGACTAGGATTAAACCGTTCGATTGCCCGGATCAAACCGAGATAGCCAATTTGCTCCAGGTCTTCGTAAGGTTCGGCACACTGATGACTGACTCGATGAGCAATCTTACGAACCAAGCCAGCATTCATGCGCACCAGTTTGTTACGGAGTGCTACAGAAGGATTTTGCTGATAGGCCATCAACAATTCCATGCAGTTAGAACGAAGAGAAGATTGAGTAGCCGTCATTTGAATGAACCACCTTGTATCGGATTTAGGCTCATTGTCGGCAGAGAAGAGATAGCAAACCATCGTTATTCCACGGGAATGAACGGAAGCCACCTCGGTAGGATCAGCAGAAATACTGACCACTTACTGAGCCTTGGCCACGGTTCTAATTCTCGCAATGATTGCAAAATGGCGAATGGAAGGACTAATGAGAGGATTCAGAAGCAATGAAGCTCAGTGTATCGAAACTTGATCGGTTAAGAAAGAGTCAAGGGGCACTCTTTGGGCACTTCCAGAAAGTTAAGTTCTCCTAGCTGGCAAGCTCTTGGCCCAAGTTTTAGCACAGCTTAGCTAGCACAGCATTGGCAGAGACAATCTTAAATTTAGTTAGCATCTAGTTAAATTCAGCTAGCATCAGGCAATTGGCCTAACTGGTACAGCCATAATCAATACCAACACAATCATATATACAACTCTATAACCTCTGTAGCGCAACTGCTTTTAGATCGCGTTCAGATCTACATTTTTGCGATTGCCACCTCTAGTTAGCTCACTACTCTGTAGCGGCTTTTCTAGGGCAAAACATCCCCCAACAGTATGAACTGCAGCGACACTGCCTAAATAAATTAGCCATACCTCCTGTAATCTCCTACCAAATCTAGCTTGTCTTCATGCTTTGCAAGCAAACTTTAGCTACCACAATTTTAAGCAATCTTCCTAAACTTGCTGACTCTGATTCGGGAAAAAGTAGCAAGTGGTGAACTCAGCTTAGATTACTCTTGGTGAATTTATCAGGAAAGCTAGAGTGTATAAAATCTGAAAAAGCAAGTAACGCACTATGTAACTAAAATGGTGTTTGGCGACTGTTAGCGCAGCGTCCCGCAGGGTAGGCGCAGCTACACAGACTAAACCTGCGCCGGCTCAACGCCAGTGAGTCGCTGGATCCCGCGCTGGCAGATATTGCTGGGTCGCGGTTTCAATTGCCAAATGATCAAGTCGCACATTGCGTTATTTTCTGAACTTCCATAACTGCGAGCATAACTGCGAGCGACCAAAGAGCCTGTTCTCATTGGCTGAGTTGAGTAAGTCAATCTAATTTTTGTGATCGATTGTTATGACGAACGGTCTGAGCCGATACAATGAAATAGGAAGGGTAAAGCTGCATGGGTACTCAACCAACTTCGAATTGATTCCCCAAAATTGCCGCAAGATCACCACAGAACCAAATTGCCGCATCAAATCAGATGGAGAGTGCTTGGAATTCCATGCATCCAAATTGGATACCGCTCTGAAGGAGGGTTGTATGTTTCATCGAATTTTGGTCGCACTGGATCAGTCGGATGTCAGCCAGCAGGCCTTTGCAACCGCAATGGCAATGGCCAAGACGCTAAACTCTCAACTGATGCTGGTGCATGTTCTATCCCCAGCAGAATCCAGCTTTCCGAGTCCGGTGTTTGCGATTCATGGCACCTATCCCATGTTTCGGGCTGAAGATGTCGAGCTGCATCTGAAACAATGGCAGGCCGTTCAGGATCAAATTCTAGAGTTTCTGCAGGCGCAAACTGCAATTGCCACATCTGCTGGTATTCCTACCGAATTTACCCAAGCCCTTGGTGACCCTGGCAGTACCATCTGCTCACTCGCCCGCAATTGGAATGCCAATTTGATTATTATGGGCCGTCGTGGCTATAAGGGATTGAATGAGCTATTTATGGGCAGCGTCAGCAATTACGTGCTTCATCACGCCTCCTGTTCTGTGTTGACCGTTCAGGGCACGGTTGATCTAGAGGTCGATCTGGGGGCAGCCTCCCCTACAGCCGCTTCCACTAGCAATGCCGTTATGACATAGCCGTGAATGAGCAGCATCTGCTCGCCTCCCAGGCATGTTAGCCGAATGGATAGGGTGTATTGATGGCGATCTGCTGCTGGAGTTTCTGCGAATTACGGACCAGTGTTTCCTGCATCGCATCTAACTGCTGTAACTGGGATTGAACGTCATTCCATTGGCGCTTGAATTTGACCTTTCGTTCCAAGGCGGCTCGTGCCAGATCCTCTCGGTCTCGCTGTAAGGCAGCTTGCGCCACCCGTTGCCAGGTATTCATCTCCGCTTGCAATCTGTTGGCCTGGGTTTGCAGCCGACTCCGTGCAGAAGTACTACTGCTCATCGCAGCAGCCAACAATTCAGCCGCCTTGACTGGATCACCGTCCTGCACGGCTCCATCTAGCATCGAGCGGGCGTCAAACGGGTTGACTGTTCCCAGTCCCACGCCATAATCCAGCAACTGCTGACTTTCACTGCGGCCCACCTTACACCAGGTCGCAAAATGCTCGCAGTTGTTGGTTAACAGATTGTACTGCTGCTCACCCAACCGACTCTCAGCTCGCTCCACTACTACATCCGGCACATAGGAAGCGACATAGGGCTTGACAAACACCGGATTGCCTCGCGCAAAGACCTCAAAACTTGTGCGGGCGATGGTTGGCACCTCTCCACCCTTGTAGTAGTGAATCACCGTTCCGTCTCCGCAATCGATGCCATGATGTTCATAGTCCCCTTCTCGATTGATTAAGGGGCGCATTACATAAATTTGATCGCCGCGTGCCATAGAAACCGAAGCCTATAAACAACTTTAGCTGCTTTGATTGTACTGACCCTTCAGTAGTTTTAAGGTTTGAGTTTCAAGGTTTGAGTTGAACGCTATTCAGTTGAACCAGTCACTTCAAACAATAGCATTACGAATGCTCAAGAACTGCCAACTCTTAAAACCTGGACCAAATCCTTCTAAGTAGGTGAGTATAATTAAACATAAAACCCAAAACCCTCGAGAATCTTACACACTTCTTGGGCTGATAGAACTCGTAATCTACCCAACGATAACCTCCAAACTCGTCACAAATACCTCACTGTGCAATCGACTTCTAATTTCAGACGGATCAGCAGCTTCAAAGAATAGCTCTAGTGCTTCAACCAGATTATTTCTGGCTTCCTCAACCGTATTGCCTTGACTCGCAATGTCTAATTGTGGGCATAAAGAGACATATCCGTCGCCTTCACGCTCGATAATGGCTGTAAATTGTTGGATTCGACTCATAAAGTTTACCTGCAAACATAACTCAGCATATCTTGAGTTGCCTGACTTGATGGAGAATACCATCTGTCATATTTATTGACATACCATCGATCGCTGCTGCAATCAGCCCGTGCAACCAAGACCTCACCTCCAATTCTATAAGTAAAGTCAATTACATCGGCTAACTTTTTGATACTGCTGCTATCAACAAAAACGCTCTCTCCTGTTGAAGCAGTACCGATAAATTGCCAGGTTGATTGCACTGGTCTATCAACCAATTTGTGATCAAAGATACACCTACTGTGCCGAATAGCCCAATGAGAGCCAGAATAATTTGAGTTCGAGAATCTTGATTCTTATTCTTGTTGCTGTTGTCGTCTGGCATTGACTTAGCTCTAAATGCTTACCGATGCCTTCAGATATCTGTCATAACTGATACCTGAGAGGTCTCCTAAGAAATTAGATTTTCAATAAGCACAAATGCTTATCTAGCAAATCTAATTTCTTTATACTGTTCCAAGATCTGATGCACTCGCACCAAATCCTCGGTTGTCACCGACTCAACTTGAACTGAATCAGGTGTCATGCTAGATACAAAACGACGCATCGCTTGATGCCCTAATCTTGATGCAATCAGATAGCAGACTTCAGGCAAAACAACTACAGGCAGCACCAATGGCTCATTTACGCTTTGAGCGATAGCCAATACTCGCTGATGATTACGATCACCCTGGTCAGTTAACGCAAACAAAAAACTGGTGTCGAGTATTGCTGTCACGCTGGATCGCTTGGCTTAAGATTCCAACCATAAACCGGATCAATTTCGTTACGTAAAATCTCCTCATCTCGTTCTGAGATATCAGGTTGTCCAGAGTTACCTAAACCTGCAACAGTGATTAAAAAGTTGGGAGCGTTATGACTAGAATCTCTCCGTAGAATTGACTTGTAACGAAGATAGTCAAGGAAACTAGCAAGTTCAAACAATACTTCATCGGGAAGATTTCCGACTGCCTCAATCAGCTTTTGTCGCTCTACAGTAGCTCTGTCCATCGCTAATAGTAGGGAATGGGGATTGATCCCATTCTACTCTACTCATCAAAGACTATCGCCCCCCAACTCGTATTTTGAACTTTGATCACTCTAATATAATCACTTCCATTTATTGCAGTGCAATTAAGATTGGAATCGTCCCCTGCCCGTTAGAAAGAGCGCGTAAGGCTTTTCCAATCACTGCACCAAAAGCAGAGGATGGATCAGTTGCTTTCATGGCATGTCCCAATGTAGCAGATGTTGTCAGAAGGTCACCCACTTCAATTGGTGCATAGCTTGCATCCACCTTGCAGTACACTTTGCCAACAAGTGCAAGCGGTTTCCGCTCGATAGTCTCTTCGCGTCTGTCCAAAATGATCGCGGGCTTATAAGTACCAGCACCAGAAACCACCCCTGCAACTCGCTTATCGTAAGGTTTGTTGCTTGGCTGCAACGTCTCGTTATCGCACAGCACCATGACCGTACCCGGTTCAACCATCTGGTGTTCTAACACACAAAAATCTTCGGCAAAATCGGCATTTGGGAGTGTGACATCTCCTTCGACAACAAGGTTGCGTGAGACATACACATTACCAACGAAAAAGCCTGCGTGTCCCTTCTCTCCCTTTTTCTCACCAAAGACTGCCGCAGTACCGCTATCAGGATTGTTATTGTAAGCAGCAAAAGCGGCTGTTTCGGTTGATTTTGTCTCAGCGTGCATACCTTCGTAGGTCTCGCTCACGCCCCAAACACCAACACCACTATTGCTCTTGCCAAGTACTCCAAATCCATTGGATTGGTGTTCACCTGAAACGGCTGCAACTAAGTTGTCTGCCGATGTACCTACTAAGTTTGCCATTCGATTTCTCCTTTGGTATTTTTTCGTTAGCTAGTTTATGGAGTTGAGAGTATTAAACTTCTTCTAAGCACGTTTCCTCGGACTATATTCAGCCCAGCAGGGCATATACGACCATGTTGGTCAGAATCTGAAGAGTGCCTCAAGTTGATCGTATTGCTCACCGTTAAAATCAGTATCCAACGCCTCCCACGTAGCAGAGGCGGTGAGCTGTAGAAACTCTGCTGGGGAGCGAGTCTTCGTCTCCCGCAGAATCGTCAGAATCGCGTTCTCGTCCTCGTCCAGGGTAGGACCGTCCAGCATTTTGTTTATTAGCTTAACCTTATATAGAGCAGGAAGTATCGCAAGAAGACCCTGTGTGGACATGGTATTGACAGCCGCCCTTGCCGCGTTGTCATCAGCGTTGCCCAACAATTGGTCTGCATTGATATTCTCAATGACTGTGACGATCGCCTGTACAGCACCGACGAGATCTTGGAATGTACCCGCCACCCCGGTAAGAGTGGTGGTGATTGACTGGATTGCCTGTTTGGTGCGCCAGGAGAGGTTTACATTGGTGGAGATGGAGTAGCACGAGGTTACCTCAATCGCCCTGATTTAAATAACGAACGGTTTATTGCTGACCCGTTTAGTTCTGAGCCGGGGGCACGTCTCTACAAAACTGGGGATCTAGCTCGCTATCGCCCTGATGGCAACATTGAGTTTATTGGTCGGATTGATCATCAAGTCAAGATTCGTGGTTTTCGAGTCGAGTTGGGAGATATTGAAGCTGCTCTCAGCCAAAATCCCCTTGTAAGAGAGGCTACGGTGATTGCCAGAGAAGATGGATCAGGAAGCAAGCGGTTGATTGCCTACGTAGTTCCTCAGGAGAATGATATCGAGGCAACACAACCTTTGTCTGAACTGAGCAACCAACAGGTTCAACAGTGGCAAACTCTGTGGAATACCATTTACAGCCGATCATCTACGACTCAGGATTGGACCTGCAATACAATTGGTTGGAACAATAGCTATACAGGGTTACCCCTATCTGAAGCGGAAATGCATGAATGGATTAGCAACACGGTTGCTCGAATCCTAGATTTAAAGCCCAACAAAGTATTGGAAATTGGCTGTGGGCTGGGGCTGTTATTATTTCAAATTGCACCTCACTGTTCTTACTACAAAGGCACAGATATTTCCACAACAGCAATTCAGTATCTTGAGCGGCAAATTGCGATGAGTCAGGATCGCTTATCTCATGTAAGTCTGTGTCAAAGAGCTGCGGATGTCGTTTCAGATTCAGAGATAGGAGAATTTGATACCGTTATTCTCAATTCTGTAGTTCAGTATTTTCCAAATATTCAGTACTTGGTGCGTGTTTTAGAAGCAGCAACAAGCATTGTTCAGCCAAAAGGCCGCATTTTTATTGGTGATGTCCGAAGCTTACCCTTGCTAGAAGCGTTTCATGCCTCGGTTCAGCTTTGTCAAGCCTCTCCTACTTTGAGCACAACCGAATTAGAGCAGCGCATCCGCAAACAAATTTCTCAAGATAAAGAATTGGTGATTGATCCGGCGTTCTTCGTGGATCTTAAACAGCATTTACCGCAAATTAATCATGTTCAAATTCAGTTGAAGCGAGGACATTACGCCAATGAGATGACCAAGTTCCGTTATGATGTGGTTCTTCACATTGATTCCGAAATTCGGCCTGCAATTGAATCTCAAAACCTGGATTGGCAGAAGGATCAGTTAACATTGGAGTCTATCAAAGATTTTCTTCAAAATAACTACTTCAATTTACTCAAAATCACTCGTGTTCCTAATCAACGAATTATCTCTGATCTGCGAATAGTAGAGGCATTAGCAGACGTTAAACGGCCTAAAACAGTGGCAGAATTGATCTCACTACTGCAAACTGTAGACCAAACTTGGGGAGTGGATCCTGAAGACTTCTGGAGCTTAAGTCAGTCCCTACCTTACGATGTCCAGATTGGCTGGTTTGATTCAAACAACAGCACCTACGATGTCGTTTTACAACATCGCAACGCCATTGAGGCTCAAAGGTCCTTGCCCGATCTTCTGCCTGCACCCGTGAAGCCAAAACCCTGGAATGCATACGCGAACAATCCTCTACAGGGTAATCAACATAATTTCGTGGCTCAATTGCGAGCCTTTCTAAAGGCTAAACTGCCAGACTATATGGTTCCTTCCGCATTCGTAGTCATGGAGAATTTGCCCCTGACCCCCAACGGAAAAATTGATCGCCGCTCTCTGCCAGAACCGAAGAAGGAACGGCCCGCTTTAGCTGAACCCTATGTTTCGCCTGCGACTGTGCTGGAAAGACAACTGGCCGAAATCTGGTCTCAAATCCTGGGTATTGACCAGATTGGAATTTATGACAATTTCTTTGAACTGGGAGGACATTCTCTATTAGCGGCTCAGTTGATCGCTCGGATCGAACAAATAATTCAAATTGAGCTACCTCTGTTCTACCTCCTGCGAGAACCTACAATCATGGGTTTGGTTAAAGGCATTCGCCTAATCCAAAATCTGGATGCGAGTACGGCAGCACAGGAAGAAACAAGGATTGATTTAGATGCCGATGTAATTTTGGATGCGGCCATTCAGCCCAAGACTCGATTGGTGCCGTTCAATCGAGAGCCAAAGCGGATTTTCTTAACCGGCGCAACTGGCTTTCTGGGAGCATTTCTGCTGCACGAACTTCTGCAACAAACACAGGCAGACATCTACTGCTTGGTGCGGGCCTCTCATCTCGAAGAAGGACGGCAAAGACTGCAGAACAATTTGGCTCGCTATATGTTGAGCAGTGGTGAGCTAAACCCTAGAGTAATTCCGGTCTTGGGCGACTTGTCGCAGCCTTGCCTGGGATTAGCACAAGAGATGTTCCAAGCGTTATCGAATCAGCTAGATCGAATTTATCATGCTGGTGCATTCGTCAATCTGATTTATCCTTACACCGCACTACGGGCTGCTAACGTCTTAGGAACCCAAGAGGTATTGCGACTGGCCAGCCAGAGCCAAGCGATTCCTGTCCATTTCATCTCAACGCTCGATGTATTTCAATCCCCCGCTTACTTTGAGATGGATAGGATCAGAGAAGATCAGCCTCTAGCACACGGACAAGATCTTAATGTCGGTTACGCCCAAACTAAATGGGTTGCTGAGCATCTCGTTAGGGCGGCGCAAAGATACTAGAGCTAATAGCCACTACTGCACCTATCCGTTTGACTGATGGACAATTTCAAGAAACAGCAATAGAGTTTCTTAAGATTGAGAAGAGGGAATTAATCGAGAGTATAAGTGTTTTGGAAAAGGCAGGAGTTTTATTGCGCCGTGGTAATAAACTAAGAATTACTCCTGATGTACTTGCTGACCATATCCTGCATAAAGCTTGTTTGACTGATCAAGGTGATTCTACAGGATATGCACAAGAGATATTTGAAGCGTTCAGAGAGATTTATCCAACACAAGTGCTTCGCAATTTAGCTGAATTAGATTGGCGAGTTCGTTCTAGCAACGATCAAGAAACGAATTTACTTGATACTATTCTGCTAAATCTCAAAGAAGAATTTAAACAATCTTCTAATTTGGATAGATGTAAGCTACTAGATTTAATTAAAGAAATTGCATATTACCAGCCAGAATACGCCTTAGAGATTGTGCAATTTTCAATGCGTCATCCTGCTATAACACCAGAGGATGAAAGCATTTCTGAGCGCTATCGTTTTACCCATTCTAACGTGCTGTCTAAACTACCAGCAATTCTCAGTCGAATTAGCTACACGCTTGAGTATGTGCCCATATGCTGTGATCTCCTTTGGCAGCTTGGAAGGAATGATTCAAGTAGACCATACAACAATCCTCCTGAATCAATAAGGATGCTGATTGAGTTAGCTAAATATAGCACAGATAAGTCAATCAAATTTAATTGGCAAGTTCTTGAGACAGTTGAGCAATGGCTTCAAGAACCTAATGCTCATGACCATATCTATTCTCCTCTAGATATCCTCGATTCATTCCTAGAGAAGGACATTAAACACAATGATTATGATGGCAGAAGTCGTAAAATCAGCACGTTTTTAGTAGATCATAAAATTACTCAAACACTCCGCAGTAAAGCTCTTAAACTTATCGCAGGTTTATTAATCTCAAACAATATCAAGGTTTCTTTGAGAGCATTAGAGAGTCTAGGGAAAGCACTTGAAGAACTACGCGATCGAACTAGTCAACCTCTTGAGGAAGCAAATCAATGGTGGGAACCTGAACAGTTAGAAATTTTAGAAATGATTCATTCATTAGTCACACGTGATGTAGAGCCACTAATCCAGTTGGAAGCCATTAAAAAACTGGATTGGTACGCCCGGTGGAGCAGCTTAAGCACGGTTCAACAGAAAGCACAAAATATCATTGCCTCGATTCCCTGTACTGATAAGTTAAAGTTAACTGGAGCATTAATGAGTAACTATGGGTGGAATCCACAAGTAGATGAATTTCGTCTTGATTGGAGAGAACGCGAACAAGTTATCAATCAGATTAACAAAGATATTTTGGAAAGTTTCTTAAAGAAATATCCATTTCCTCAACAGGGCATTCAAATCCTTAATGAGCGCTTACAAGTAATCACAACAAATAAAGATAATATATCAACTGGCTTTTTAAGCTCACTTGCTGCATTGAATCCAAGCTATTCCATAGAACTGTGTGAGCAAGTTCTAGAAATTGGGGACTGTCCACTTGCGGTACATATTGCTCCAATACTTTACCAAGCAAGAACGTTTGACATTGAACGAGCCATCACAGTATTTCAATGTGCCATTGATAGTGGCATATCTTCCTTCTGTCGATCATTTGCAGAGAGGTACTGGGCATGGGAAAATGACATCGCTCCAGATACTTTTCATAATCTTATTCAAACGCTCCTAACCCATCCTGCTCTCGAAGTTAGAAAATCTGCTATCGAATCTTTAGCTATGTTGATACAAATTCGACCGCAGCTAGCTATCTCTTTAGCACTAAATGTAGAGATTGATGAGAACACAGAGCTTGCGGAGGAGTTATTTAAAGCTCTCAGTAGGAATTCATTGAAGCTTTTAAAGGAAGAGGAGTTGAGAGTACTGCTATGTAAACTGGAGAGAGTTCTTAACTTAAGCAAACATCACATTAGTGAATTCCTCGTTTATGCAGCCAAAAAGATACCGTCCCGTGTACTTCAATTGATATTGAATCGAATCGATGTGAGCATGAAAAAAGATGATATCAACTACGATCCACTTCCCTCAACTTATTATGAGAATTGCCTTCACTATCTATCAGATACTGAAGGGTATGAGGATATGCTAAGGAAGATTCGTGATCTTTGGTTTGACTATCAAGCTCAAATGGAAATGATCTTTCCAGGGATTTGCAAGGATTCAATTCCGAATCAAATATTATTATATTCATTCAAGCTGGAACCACTATATAAAGAACTCTATAAAGAAGCCTCATTTGCTTTTATCGAGGAGCCGAAACTAGATATTAGTCCTATAAGTCTGAGAGTGCTGAATGAATGGATCAATTCTGAAGATGCAGAGAAAATTAGAGCCGCTAGTAGATTGATAAGAGAATTTCATGCTGGGTTCATTTTTGGTCATTTGGAGTTTGTCTCAAACTTGCTGGAACAAGCTTACAAGGCTGGAGATGAATGTTACGAAGCAGTGAGTAGCAATTTATTCGGTATTGCCGCTTCTGGAGTAAAAATGGGCATACCAGGACAACCATTTCCTGAAGATGTTAGATTGCGCGATCTGTAATAGATGAAACTTAATCTGACAGAAGGGAGTTAGCGGACACTGACAAAGGCCGCCCGCGCAGGGTTTTGGGTTTTATGTTTAATTATGCTCACCTACTTAGTAGAGAGGCAATCGCCCATCCCTTCATCATTCAACGCCTCGTAAACCCGATCATTGATGTTCTATAGAAACAATAGTGCCGTTCTCCAGCACAATCACCTGATCGGCAGCTTGCAAGAGGGCAGGTCTGTGGGAGACAACCAGACATGTTGGGGTCCAACCCTGTGAACCACGAGATTGACGTAGCTCCAGCAGATGGGACCAGAGACGACGTTCAGTTTCCACATCCAACGCACTAGAGAGGTCGTCAAATACCAGTAATTCAGGCTGATGTAGGAACATACGAGCCGCCGCTACCCGCTGGATTTGCCCTCCCGAAAGCCGCACTCCCCGCGTTCCCACCTCGGTGTTTAATCCCTCTGGCATGGCTACAATATCCTGGACTAAAATTGACCGGCTAATCGCTTGGACTAGTTCTTGATTAGAACGGTCCAATCCTAATTGCAGGTTTTCTTGCAGCGTGGTGCTGAATAAAGTCGGCACTTGTGGAGTGTAGGCACTGCGAGGTGGAATGAAGAAACTAGCAGGCTGTTGAATCAAGCGCTCATTCCAATAGATTTCACCGGCCTGATGGGGCAATAAACCTAATAGAGTTCGTAGTAGAGTAGTTTTGCCAGAACCGATGCGTCCTGTAATGACCGTGAGATTACCGCGCTGAACCTGAAAGCTAATATCAGAGATACCGCAATTTGTATCAGGATATCGATAGGTTAAACCAACAGTAGATAATGTGTTTAGGCTATCCTCAGCGTGACGGATGGTTGATTCAATAGCGGGCAAGGGAGAGGCTTGATTTCTCAGATTTGGAATATACAGCGGTGCATGAACAACCAGAGATGATGGTGCGCTTTCAGCAGGCAATGGTTCGGCATCTTGCAGCAAGTCTGTCATCCGGTCGAATGAGACTTCAGTTTGCTTTGAGAGGCTCAAAAAACCACCCAAAAACCAGAAAAAATCGGTTACAAAAGCAAGGTAGTAGACAAATAAAGCAAAATCTCCAACACTGAGCGCTTGGGCAGGACGCATGGTTTGGGAGGCTAGCAGCAGGATCAGTCCCGTCCCCAGGTTGACCATATTTTGCAAAATAGACTCCAGAATAGCAAGGAAAACCTGATCGCGGATAATTGCCTGCTGCCGCTGTTGACTGACCTGCCGAAATCGCTCCAGCACAGGAGATTCTGCACCTGCCACCTGAATTGCCTGCACCGCCGCAAAGATTTCGCCTATTAGCCCTGTCACCTGCTGGGTGGCCTGACGACTGGCACGACGATAACGCTTAATCCGAGTTTCGGCCTGCTGAACAATGGCGGCAATCGCAACCAAAGGGAAAAATACAAAAATCGTCAAATAGATATTAACACTGAGAAGAATAATCAAGGATACAGCAGCAAACACCCCTGCTCCTAAAATTTCGTTTGTGCCGACCACATTATCTTCAATCTGAGCGACATCTTCGCGAAAATAACTCAGCACTTCCCCAGAAGATAGTTTTTTTTCGCCGGCAACTAACGGCAAAGCACCTGGACGGCGCAAAATACCAGCTAAGAGATTTCGTTGGAGCAGCCCACTGATGGTAAACCGATGTTGAGTTTTGGTAATTCGCCCCATGAAGATGGCAACAATCCGAGCGGCTCCGGTAGCCAGCAACAGCACAATCAGGGTTGCAGATGAGAAATTAGCAGATGACGAATCAGTGAGGCGATTAAAAAACTCTCGAATGATCAGTCCAGGTACAGCAGGCAGCCCCATAATAAACATCCACAGCAAGCTGTCAAGCAAATACAGCCGAGGGGCATACAACAGCAGTTGATAGAGGAGATGCCAGATAGAGATTTGATTCACAGGGCCATTCATAAATTCATTTTTATATGTCCTTTAGTCAATGCTGATCAGCTGCATTTTCTCTGTTGCAGCAGTTTGCATTGGAAACAGATCTCTTACCACATATGGAGTTACTTCAGCTGCGTTCTCACTGTTGCATGAACTCTTTAGGTACACGGTCTGCTCAACGTCAGCGACGATCTCGGCTCGATAGGTTTGCTGTTCACCGGTAGCGGTTTGATAGGATAATTCAACTCGGTTAAAGGTTTCATCTTCGTTATGTTCTAACACTTGCGCAATAACCTTGCAGTTGAACCAATCCCAGCCGTGCTTCAGCAGCAGTTCCTTTTCAATCACCTGAGCTGCCCAGGGCAATAGCCCCCAGCCTCGATAAACGGCACTTAAAGCTTGAATATTGTCAGTCTGGGTCAAAATTGCTTTTAGAGACGACTGATCGAGATAGCCATAATATCGAGCGGTTGGAAAGTCGATTGCCGTCGGGGCCATGCGATGTCCGCCGATATGGCTAGCTTGCCAGACGCGAACCTGCTCCAGAGAGTATTCATCCACGATTTGCAGCGCCTGATGATAAATCAGGTTACCAAACCGAGCGCAACACCGATCGCGGCTGCCATGGGTGCAAATCAAGATATCCCTGGTTGTCTGTTCAATTGGAGATTCGGTCAGCGGTGCCCCCATCAAGTATTGTTGCACTAGGGGCGCTACGGCTTGAGTATCCGCCAGGTGAAATTCTTGCTTGCTGTAGGCGTTAGCCAATCCACAACATAGATGCGGGCAGCTATACTCAAGGCTCGTGAGGCCGACAAGCGGGCAATGCCAATCAGCGACCCCAGAATCATACCTAGAAATACGGTGACTGCCGTGAGTTGTAGCGTAACCAGGAATCTTTGGGCATGGCGATGCCGTAATACTCAACAGTGAGTCGCGATTGCCCGTTCGCTGTGTATGCGTCCCACAATTATGCTGTTTGATGAGCCAACTAGCGCCCTTGACCCAGAACTGGTGGGCGAGGTTTTGGCGGTGATGCAGCAGCTCGCCGAAGAAGGCATGACGATGGTTGTTGTTACCCATGAAATGCAGTTTGCCCGTGAGGTCGCCAATCGGGTTTTGTTTCTGAATCAGGGACAGGTCGAAGAAGAAGGGCCAGCGCGAGAAGTCCTGACCCATCCCCAGAGTGAGCGGCTGCGCGTCTTTTTGAGCCGGATGAGTTTCGCGAAAGTTTAGGGTGAAAAGATTTCGTCGTTTGGCTGCTCCCTTCCCCATAGTGGGAGACTTGAACAGCGATTAGTTTGGGAAAGCCCCCGAATGGAGGATGTAGGGGGGACTTTCAAACAGGTTCTAAACTCCAGTTAAGACGTTTCTAAGTAGGTGAGCATAATTAAACATAAAACCCAAAACCCTGTGCCGGCAGCTGCGCGGGCGGCACAGGGTTTTGAATCTGGTTTTTAATTATGCCGAGGTGGCAACGCTAGCTTACTCGTATAGTAAGACCGGATCTGAGATCGCGATCGAACTGTTGGAATTAGAACGGGCAAAATTTAGTGTGCTCCCCTGTGAGGCAGCGGATAAACCGTAGACCATAAAGCGGTTTATTTGTGATTCAGTAAATTGGCGCATGTCTACCCCGGCCTGAAATGCCTTGGTCCATTCCACAATCCATGAGAGGGTAGCATCTAAATCTAGCTTGGGATGCCAGTCTAGTTTAGCCTTAGCCTTTGAGCAATCCAGCTTCAGGTAAGTGTTTTCGTGAACATGGGTAGAAGCGCTATCTTTTTCCCAATACAGTCCTTCACCCCAAAGTGAGTAAAGCCGATCAGCAATCCAACCCACGGTTTCGACATTAGCTTGATCCGGTCCAAAATTCCAACTGTCAGCAAATGCAATGCCATCGTTGTACAAGCGTTCGGCCAACATTAAGTAACCATTCAATGGCTCCAGAACATGTTGCCAAGGACGGGTAGCATAGGGGTTGCGAATATGTGCTGGTTCTCTCCGTAGAATCGATTTGAGAATGTCTGGAACAAGCCGATCTTCAGCCCAATCTCCGCCTCCAATAACGTTGCCAGCACGGGTCGTAGCAATGGCCACGCCATGATTCAAATAATCAGAAGGATTGAAGAAAGAATTCCGGTACGTTGCAACCACTAATTCAGCACAAGCCTTACTGCTACTGTAAGGATCATATCCACCCAATCGATCGTCTTCCCGATATCCCCATACCCATTCACGGTTTTCATAGCATTTGTCGGAGGTAATATCTACAACTGCCCGCACACTGTCTGTGTAGCGAATTGCCTCCATGACATTCGCAGTTCCGATTACGTTGGTCGAGAGTGTCTCTAGGGGAAAGGCATAAGAGCGACGGACTAGAGGCTGAGCTGCCATGTGAATCACAATTTCAGGCTGAAAGTCACTCATGATTTGCTTCAGAAATTCTAAGTTTCTGATATCGCCTGTGACAGACTGCATGCCTTGATTGACTTGCGCTAGGTCAAATAGGTTGGGCTGGGTAGGGGGCTGCAAAGAGAACCCAAGCACCTCAGAACCCAGGAGTTGCAACCATAGTGAAAGCCAGCTGCCCTTAAATCCTGTGTGTCCAGTTACAAAGACTCGTTTGCCATGCCAAAAGTTGGGAGTAATCATTCATTGCTCCTTGTCAATACATCAGGTTACTTAGTACCTATCCGGAGTCCTCCGACAGAGTTTTGGAATTCCAAAACTCTGACCAGCTTACTGACCTGTCGTCAGGGAAATCGGATAGGCGCTTAAAAGATCAAAAGTTCGAAACGGACTCAAATCCGCACATCGAAAGAATATCTGGGCGCTCTGAACAAATGCTTTGCTAAGTAAAGAACATCTAACAGATTAGTCGATGGTATTATTTGAGATCGCTTTGCCAATAGAGAAAATCGGCTCCAGTGGGGGACTTGAAGCGGCTTCCGGTTTAGGTGAATGAACTATCTATTGTCAAAACAGGATGGCTCTCAACATTTGCGGAATTATGAGTAATAGCTATTTCCAGTAGAGGTACATCGGCAACACTCTAGATCTACGGAATTGGATTGTTATTTACTTGGCTCTCAAATATTTGGCTCTCGTTTTTCAAGATTCCCGACTATGTCCCTAGAATTAATACTGAGCAGTAGAATTAATACCGAGCAGTATTGCTGGTGCTAAAGACAAGGTGAATCGCATACCCAACCATCAAGTTGCCGTAGGCTAAAACTAGCCTAGATTGGTGAATGAGCATTACGATGTTTCAAGTTTGTCATACTTTTTTAATGTGTTGCCAGTGGGTTTGCACCTAAAGGCCAGAATTCGCTCAGACTTTACAAAGGTGACACTCTGCCTTTATTTCAACTTCAATTTTTCAGATTGATGCAGTCGCTTGCAAATTGGCGGATTAGAAGGTCTGCCTGAGCCAATGCGGTTTGCATAAGCTCTTCCGGCCTTGCATACTTTACTTCCCAACTGCACTGCTGGACCGGGAACGGAAAATCCGTCTGGAACAGCAATTCCGTGCACTTGAGCCTCGGGACCAAGCCGCCGACCGCGTAAATCCCGAAGAAGCGTTCTGCGTTCTCGCCGTCGGACATTATCAGGTTGATCGGCGTTTCTGAATACCTTGCCTTCAGAGCAAACGCCCGAAGCGAGCGGTCCGAACGAGCCTCGACCAAGGTCGTGTGGCCGATCAATGCAACGCCCTCAAGTTCTCCGTCCTCGCGGAAGTAACCATAGAACTTTCCCCGGTTCAATGGATTGACGATCCCATTGTCCTGGATGAAGCTGCTCATTACGACGGTGTGAACCGGACGCCTGCCAAGGAATTGCATTACGCTGTCCGTATCCTCGTTGCCAAGTTCTCCAAGTTGTGAAAGATCATTAGCCCCAATGGCTGCTGTTTCTACCGCGTTATCACGATATTTATGCCTTGCGTCAATATATACGTCGAACATAACAGCGATCCTCCTATTATTGATGGTTAAGCTTTCTGTTGATTAATGATGAGCTACTGCATTCGCGATGTTCGGTCTCCTATTAGGACACCGTCGCCGATGAGTACCCCATCACCGATGAGCACACCATCACCAATTAGGACGCCGTCGCCGATCAAGACGCCATCGCCTATGAGAACACCGTCACCGATCAACACACCTGAAGGCATAAGTACGGTGCCGCTTCCGTTCGCCCCGCCGTTGCTGATCATCACGTTCGAATGAAGCGTCAGCCCTCCGGAATGGAACGATGTTGTATTCAGGCTGAGTACGCCGGCTAGATTTGAGATCCCGCTGCCGGAGTGATATTCCGGCCGATACGTAACCTGAAAGTTTGATATCAACGACGAACCCGTTATGAATGCATGGTTCGCCGTTATCATCTGCGACCACGCAAAATTGGTTCCTTCTATATTGGAAGAAGTTGTAGGCATTGACCATCCGCTGACCACCACAGAAGCTCCGCGGCTGACGCCGGTCGCATAGTTGAGGTCTGTACGGAATGAACGAACTAGCCGAAGAGCACCTTCCAGATTCATCTGGCCGGCACCCTGTTCGAGCATATCTGCACCGGGTATCGGCTGAGCGGTATATTGCAAGATAGTTCTTATCATTCCCGGCGTCAGGTTCGGGTTCGCCTGAAGCAGCAATGCCGCTGCACCTGCAACGAGCGGCGATGACATCGAAGTGCCGCTCTGGTACATCAATGCGTCCGCGTTTGTCTCGCCCGCAGCTAGCGCAACATCAAGTTCGGGCGCCGCGGCAGAGCGCACATTCTGTGGGGCACGATACGAAATAAGCTGATTTCCGGGGGCAACCAGGTCAGGTTTCATCACGTTGTCAAAAACACGAACACCAAGCGAGTTCGTATAGAAACTGCGTGTCGGGCCACGTGAGCTGTATGTCGTGATCCGGTCATCGCTTCGATCACCAGTACCGAACGTGTTGGTCGCACCAACCGTTATCACCCAAGGGCTGTTGCCGGGCGAATGGATCGTGCCATAGAGCTTCCCGCCCTGCGGAGCTCGTCCAAGATTGCCGGCAGCCGCAACAACGACGATGCCATTGTTCACAAGCTCTTTTACTTTTAGCCCGATCGGGTCATTCGTATATGTATCTACGGCGACCGTCCCAAGACTGAGGTTGACGACACGGATATTGTGCTGTGTCCTGTTCTGGAGTATCCAGTTTAACCCGTTCAGCAGCCACGACGTCTGACCGAGCCCGGAATTGTTTAGCACCTTTACGCTGATGATGTTCGCGTCCGGCGCGATCCCGCGGTAGGCCCCGTTGTTCTTCGCCGAGTTACCGACAGCAAGTCCGGCAACGTGTGTGCCGTGGCCGTAAACGTCGCCCAGTCCATCGCCCGTTAAGTCAACATTTGCCTTGACGCGCGATTGGCCAGATGAATTTAACCATCCGACGTGGTCCGCATAAATTCCGGAATCAACGATGGCGATGCCGACGCCCGTTCCCTTAAGGTTCATCGTCTGCCCGGCGATCTGCTGGATGCGGCCAAGCGAAGCACCTGTTGTTTCCTCGATATGTCCCGAGCGTGAAAGCGGACGATCTGGTGAAACATAATTGACCATGCCGCTGGTGGAAAGGGAGTGCAGTGACGAGATCGGAAGATCCAATACAAGCACATTCGAATCGCCGATCCGGTCGCGAACGATGATCCCCTCTCGGTCAAGCAGCGAGCGAAGAGCCGGAGAATCTGCATCCTTTGCCTGCATTATGGCATCGATCCGTGTATTTCCTGCCGGGTCTCGGGAGAGCATTTCGCGAAGATCGGGGGATACGTTGTCGCCTCGAAATCCTTCCGCTTCATCGCGCTGCTCGTCCGCGAGACCCGAGTTTGCGACGCTGACACCGCCGATATTGATCGGCTCAAAAAGCGTCGCGAGATCTTTGTGGGAGGAAATTTTTTCGTCGTAAGCTGTAGAAGAACTGCCGCCGACGAGCTTAAACTTACCTGCGGTGATATCGCCGATCAGAACTGAACGCAGCGACGCGATCGAAAGCACCTCCGCGATCTCGTTGACGAATACTATGCTCTTGCGGCCACAGTTTGGAGAACGAATTTTTCACGACCTTAGGACATGAGTTGCACCACTGTATGAGATGGCGTACTGTGGGTTATGGCAACACTCTGCTTGAAGCGCTAGTTTCTGAAGGGCTAGCTTGCCACTTTGAAACAGAGTTACGCCCCGGTGTCATTCCCTTCTATGCTGCTGCATTAGAGAAAGCAGAAATCCCCGATTTCTTCGCCAAAGCAATTCCAAGTCTTTCGGACACCAACTATAATCATGCTGCCTGGTTTCTAGGTCAAAGCGATGACATACCGCTTCATACAGGTTATACCCTGGGTTTTGAATTGGTGAGCAAATATCTGCGTCAGCAAGACAAATCAGCATCGCGACTTTACGATGAATCTGCCGAGTACTTTCGATGTTTGGCTTGATATCCATTACTCAGGATAAAATGGAGGGGGAACGTCAAAACCGAGGGTAACGCCATGACAATTCGCCAACGACGTTATAGCAAAGAAGAAATAGCTCGGCGTGGGCAAGAACTCTATGAATCAGGCATTCGGCAGCAAGTCGAAGCTGGAAACGAGGGCAAAATTGTGGCGATCGATATCGAAACCGGAGAGTTTGAGGTCGATAAAAATGTTGTGCCCGCAACTAACCGACTGTTTGGGCGACACCCCGGTGCTCAACCCTGGGTGATTCGGATTGGACACCGCGCCGTCGATCATTTTGGAGCGCGAAGTCTGAAGAAAAATTCATGATGCAAGGAGTTGTAAATTTACGGTGTGAAGCAACGCTGTCTGTTGTTGTAGGTAACTCGAATCAGCAACTACAAGCAATCGAAACAGTGATTGATACAGGATTCACTGGGTTTCTGTCTTTACCCTCTGCAATCATTGCCACTCTGAATTTACCTTGGAGCGCGTCTGATATTGTTACATTGGGAGACGGAAGCGAAACTCTGTTTGATTTGTACACTGCGATTGTGATTTGGGATGGGCAGTACCGCGACATTTATATCGCAGAATCAGAAACAGAACCTCTGCTCGGAATGGTAATGCTCTATGGTTATCGGTTGCAGGTTGATGCTGTTGAGGGCGGCATCGTCAAAATCGAAGCCTTATGATACCCACTGAAAGCGAGCGGTGGGGCATGGTCTAACAACACAGTGGAGCGGACGCTACAAAGTTTTTGGCTTCGTTTCAGGGTTGTCTGCCGCCGCTCACTTTAGCCGTTAGCCCGTCTCTTCACCAGCTTTAGCTACTAGTTTCACTCTTTTTAGTTTTACCTTTTGCAACATAATGTTTCTTTTTAAGTGCAAGCGTTTCATCTCCAAAACAGTTTCCTGTAGCGTCGTCCTTCACGAACATGGCATGGATTGCATGGCAACTAGGCAATTAGTTCGTCTAGCTTAGAGCAGATGCATTTTTTCGAGTTGAGGGTGTATATTGGCTACTGTGTACTCGCCATTGGCGGTTTGGAAGACTGAGCATGCAGCAAATCACACCTCCCCCTGCAACAGAAATAGCTTTAGGGGATGTTCGTTCCCTGGAAATCAATCCCCACTGCTGGTATGTGGTTGCTCGCAGTGCAGAGGTTAACACTCAACCCTACGGCATTACGCTGTGGCAGCAGCCTATCGTGCTGTTCCGGGATCGCAATGGTCAAGTGCAGGCTGTAGAGGACCGCTGCCCGCATCGGCAGGTAAAACTGAGTCATGGCAAGGTGATTGGCGACCGATTGGAGTGCGCCTATCATGGCTGGTGTTTTGATGGTACAGGTCGCTGTGTGGCGGTCCCCTATTTGACTCAGCAGCAAAAGTTGCCCAACTGTCAGTTGCGGTCCTATCCTGTCAAAGAACAGGATGGGTTTATTTGGTTGTTCCCTGGCGACGCGGCACAAGCGCAACGGGTGCCGCTCTTAGGCGTACCAGAATGGGACCATTTGAATTACATTGCCACCGTCTCGGTGATTGAATCTGAAGCGCACTACTCGTTTTTAATCGAAAATTTAATGGACATGTACCACGGCCATCTGCATGAAGAACATCAGGCATGGGCCAATCCAGTCCTGCAAGATTTGTCTGAAACTGATAATCGAGTAGATGCCTATTATCAGGCGCAAAGCTATTACCGGATTGATCACATTTGGTCGATTGCTCAGCTCTTTTTCCCGGCCCTGCGGCAACTCCATCCCGAACCGCTGCATGTTAGCTATGCCTATCCCCACTGGATGGCAACGCTCGGGCAGGACTTCAAGATTTATTGTCTGGTATGTCCCGTCCATGCCACCGCGACACGCGCCTACCTGGTGCATTTCACTTCGCTGAATGCCTTCGATAACCTGCACCGGATGCCAATTGCCTTTCGGCGATTCCTTAAAAATCGCCTGTTTGGCTCGGCTCAACGCATGTTAGATGGCTTGGTAAAACAGGATGTGCAGATGATCGAAGAAGAGCAGCAGGCGTATTTGAACAACCCCCATCAGCGTAACTACGAACTGAATCGAGCGATTCCTGCTGTACAGCGTTTGATACGTCACCAAGTAGCCAAAGCTTACGAAATCACAACGGAATAGAGAACAGTGCAAAATCAGCTAGCAAGATAAATTAGGAATTGAGGCGATGCTAGTAAATGCCATACGGCTCGGAGTAGGAAGTTTGATTGGAACACTAATTGTGTTGTGGGCATTTGGGACATGTATTTGATGATGGTCCCGCACCCACTGGAAAACGCTACTGTATAAACGGCGTTGCTCTTAAATTTGTTGCTCAATAATTTGTTGTCTAATAATTTGTTGCTCAAGCGTCAACGCTGTTGTTATTAAGCTCTCTAAAAATCTGGAATTCATTGACTATCACGATTGATAAACTGCTGGAGAACTTCAAACCTATGTCATTGCATATTGCTGTTTCCAATTCCTTTGTGCGTCGCTTTTCGGTTCTGCCGCTGACTGCTGCGGCTCTAATCTATGGTGCAAGCCATTTGGGTGTTGCGGCTGATGTAGCAACTACAGCAACGTTTCCTAACCCTGTTACAGATATAGCAACTGCTGCAACGACGGAAGAACAGACGGCAGTTTTTGCAGGCGGGTGCTTCTGGGGGATGGAAGGCGTTTTTGAGCATCTTAAAGGTGTGTCTGAGGTCATCACCGGCTATGCTGGCGGCAGTGCGGCGTCTGCACGTTATCAGGAGGTGAGTGCTGGTACAACTGCCCATGCAGAAGCGGTGAAAATCACCTATGACCCATCGCAAATCACCTATGGTCAGCTTCTCAAGGTTTACTTTGCGGTGGCGCATGATCCAACCCAATTGAATCGACAGGGACCAGACACAGGACCCCAGTATCGCTCCGCCATCTTCTTTGCGAACGATGAGCAGAAGCAAGTTGCCCAAGCCTATATCGACCAACTCAATCAGGCTGGTGTTTTCAATCGCCCGATTGTAACTCAGCTCAGTCCCTTAGACTTAGACCGATTTTATGCGGCTGAAGACTACCATCAGGATTTCATTAAGCGTAATCCCCGCAATCCCTATGTGATCCTGCATGACTTGCCTCAAATCGTTCGGCTTCAGGAACAGTTTCCTGAACTGTATCAGGAATAAGGAATTGTTGAGATAACGCAGTGGGCGAGATTGTTTCAGAGACCTGAAAGCTGAGTCAATTCATTCTCATTGCTGGATTATTTGCTGGATTATAGGGTATCGCTGATCTTGCCATCGCCCAGCTCAAATGCATTACCCTTACGATCTATGCTGCTTAAATGTTCAGCAGATCGAAAAAGCCGTAATCCAGTGCATAGCTCAGCATTTGCGCCATAAATGTGAGTTTGGTGCGGCTGGAAATGCCCTGTTCCTGCATCCAGTTCGCCAATACAAAGATTTTTTGCATTAAGAAGATTTCCAATGCTTCTGGATTGAATTCAATACCACCGGAACCGAACTGATGGGGCACCAGCATGGCGGTGTAACGGCCCAACTCCTGCGCTTCCCAATCCAGCAAAAAGGGCAGCCAGGGATAGTTGGCATCTAGGCGCACAAACCAGAGCCGCACTTCCGGAATTTCAGATAGCTCACGCGGGTCCTCCGGCTCTTGAGGAAAGTCGATCACAAAGCGAATTTCTTGCTCGTGGTTGGCAACGGAGCCATCTTTGATCCAGGGTTCAATCACCGCTTGGGCCGGAGCAAGATCAAGCGTATTGATTGCGTCTGCATTGAGCGTAATTGTCGTGGTCATTGGCTGGAGTAAGTGCACGCCTTTTTTATTCTCTGACAATTGGGTTCTTTTCAGCATTGGGCTAGGTGATGCTAGAGGTCGAGATTCTCCTGGACAGCATCGCCATGCTAAAAATTGACGATTAGTGCGAGCATCTTGCTCACGTTCTCTCATCCAAGCATTCTGCCCACAGCTCGATTTGTATTTGAGAAACAAAACAATTCTCAGCAAACCCTCAGGCACAGCTCACGCAGGCATCATTCCGTTGCATAGAAATGCCTCTACAGTGAATGCAGGGACGACTCAATCAACCCCTGAGGAAAGAAGCCATGCCGCAGCCCATCCAACCAACACGACTTCGCTATTCTAGCCTTCTGAGATTCCTGAAAATTATCGGAATTGCCAGCTTATCCTTTCTTGTCAGCGCTGTGCCGGCCTTTGCCACCACCCTACAAGAGAGCAGCGGTTGGAACCTCCAGGAAGTGATTCAGCGAGCACTGGAACAGATCCAGCAGTTGGGAATTGCTGGCGTTGTAGCCTTTATTGCTCTCTACGTCCTTGCTACCGTAGCCTTCATTCCAGGATCATTGCTGACTCTAGGAGCTGGATTTGTATATGGCGTGGTCCAGGGATCGCTCTATGTTCTGATTGGGGCTAGTTTAGGTGCGGTGCTGGCGTTTTTGGTCGGTCGGTATTTAGCCCGTGATTGGGTGGCGAAAAAGATTGAAAATAATCCTAAATTCAAAGCGATTGACGAAGCGGTCGGACGGGAAGGCTTCAAAATTGTGCTGTTAACTCGACTTTCACCGGTGTTTCCGTTTAACCTGCTCAACTATGCCTACGGCATTACCGGCGTGAAGCTGCAGGACTATGCCCTAGCCTGCATCGGCATGTTGCCCGGTACGGTGCTGTACGTCTACATTGGCTCGCTGGCCGGTAGCCTCACCATGTTGGGAACCGAAACACAAGCAGCAAACCCCCTATTGCAATGGTTGGTGCGCGGGATTGGGTTTGTAGCGACCGTTGCCGTAACCCTCTATGTGACTCGAATTGCCCGCAAAGCGCTAGACAGCGTTTCTGAGCAAGCCACGACTGACAGCGTTCCGCATGATGCTCATCTGGCTGGGGGAGGCAGTGCCTTCTCGTGCAGCTGGGCTTGCTCATGCTCCTATCCCACTGGGTCTCCACACCCTGACTCGCGGCGACCTCGACAGAACTCCCCCAGCGCCTCTCACCCTACAAACCGCTCCCATCCCCGTTGCTTCATGAAGTTCCGTAACACTTTATCAGACTAAAGCGAATAAAGCACCCCAGCCGCCGTATGATCTAGGGTGATTTTCGTACCGTTCGTTTGCGTAGGGAGCTTGTTTTAGCGTGGCTATTCCTCTTTTGTCCTATTCCCCCTCATCTCAAAATGTTCGCGTCACCGGCTATGATGTCCCCGGTGATGACCAACCGCGGATCTTCTCGAGCGATAACCTCCTCTCTCCCTCCGATATGGATACGCTCATCGAGGCCGCCTATCGCCAACTCTTTTTCCATGCCTTTGCAGCCGACCGTGAACCCTTCCTCGAATCCCAACTCCGCTCTGGTCAGATTACCGTGCGCGATTTCGTCCGCGGCTTACTCCTCTCCAACACCTATAAGCGCAGTTTCTATGACCTCAATAGTAACTATCGCTTTGTCGAGCAAACCGTGCAGCGTGTCCTCGGGCGCGATGTCTTCAATGAGCGCGAAAAGATTGCCTGGTCGATTGTCGTGGCTACCCAGGGTCTCAAGGGCTTTGTTGACCAACTCCTCAACTCCCAAGAGTACCTCGATGCCTTTGGCGACTCGATTGTCCCCTATCAGCGCCGCCGCTCTCTGCCGGGTCGCACTCAAGGCGATCTCCCCTTCAATATCAAGTCTCCGAGATATGATGAGTACTACCGCCGCAAGCTCGGCTTCCCCCAAATGATCTGGCAAAATGCCACTCGTTCTTATAAACCTCAAGACCAACAAGCGAAACCGGGCGACCCTGCTAACTTCCTCTCGATGGCTCGCTCGATTGACCCCAAAGCCAATCCTCCTCAGCGCCTCTCCGCCCTCAATGTCGACTTCCTTAACCGGGTCCCCTATAGAAAATAGATCGAGGTAGCGCCTATGGGCGCTACGATGGGCCTAATAAACAGGGCGATAAATTGATTTTTCCGAAACCCTCCTACAAACTGCGGAGGGTTCTTATTTTTTCAACCTGACGTTCATCTTGATGGGCAAACCCCAACTCTCTCAATGCTCGCTCGATCCTGGCTTTCGAGGGGCGCTGCTTCGGTGGAACTAGATCCATTTCACGAGCGGTCTCAAACAGTTCTCGAATTAAGCTATCCAGGTAATCATCTGCGTCTTCTGGGCGCTTAGCTATTCTGCCTTCATAGGCAAGCGTGTAAAGCTCTAGATGATGCATTCCCATAACCTTGGAGAGTTTTCTGAGCGTTTCTGGCGTGGGGCAAGTGCCCTTAAAACAAGCTCCTCGTAGGCGCGGCTGGGGAATATCTGCCATTTCTGCCAAGCGATTCATGCTGATATGGTGCTCTTCCAGATATTGCAAAATCAGCAACCCTAAGGGAGAGCAATCCTTCGCTTGTATTTGTAACCTCGCTGGCATTTCTCTAGTCCACATCAACTATATGCTTCACAATCATAAACGATAGGGCATGGCTTAGCCTAAATTATTACTTTATGCCTGGATCAGTTTAGAATTCTTAGCTCAATAGTGAGTTAAATTTAACACTCAATAAACAGTACTTGCTGTTGACAGTAGCGAGAGATGCAGAAATGCGGTCGACAAACTGCTCCTATCCCCGTGAATTGCCAAACTGGGGATGATGAAATCATGCAGATTAACTGTATCAAACGCTGTTTCTGATACTTTCATTACAGAGAGGCAATCCGCAACAGTTAGCGAGCAACTCGCTGAAAAATAAAGCTACTAGTTTCGGGCAGTTTGCCACACAAAATCTTACTGGATAGATCGACACAGACATTTATTACTTACACTTGACAGAATCGTCCTTATGATTAACATTTCAGTAGCTTTGCTTGCTGATCAAGATGTTTGAACAGGGGTTGATTGTAGTCTTAACGGCTAGCTGCTATCCTCTTCCCCCTTAGCCCAGGGGAATTGGATTGGAAGATTCCCCTATTAGGCCCTGTGTTAGGAAGAAGGTTAGGAATGCCACGCAAGAAACGCTTGACCCAGAATCATCCCGCTCCCAGCCAGGATGGCCACCCCAATCTATCACCTCGGAGTAAAGCAAAAGGGCTGCCTGTAGAAGTGGCTCCTACTAGTCTGGAACTCGACCTCACTGAGTCTTGGCAAGCTACTCCCAGCAGTGACCGTCCTAAAACCAACCCTGACCTATTTACCGATAGCGAAACGACCCGCGTGGCGTCAGCGCTGCCTATTTGGGAAGCGAGCAATGTTCTGGCCCAAAATGTCAATCTACCCTGGATTGTCGATCCACAAGGGCGACTCTGCTACGCCAAGGATATCGGTGACGGCAAAGGGGCCGTTCACTTTTGGGTAACCGAGAACATTGAAGACGAATACCCTGCCGCCCTTGCAGGAGCTGCCGCCTTAGCGGTGGTGGAATCGTTTGATATCCGCGCAGCATGCATGCATTTGATCTACGCGGCCCACGCTACTCAGTTGGAAAAGCCCTGGGAGCAAGAGTTAGTGATCGATGATCGCCAGCTCGAAGCCTATCTGGGTTTAAAGAAGCGGGAGTAACCTATGGGTTTCTGATTGGGTTGATTCAACGCCCTCCAGTCGGAGTCTGTCTGAATTTTTTGCAAAGCCTTGCTCCGATTTTGTTGGGGTTTCATCTGATGGCAAACTGGCGCAGCTATCCTGCCTATCGTCGCAACATCACCCATGTTTTTGTTTGGGGTGTTTTAATCATGGGCAGTTACGGCATCCTTCAGTTCTTAGTGTTACCAGAATGGGATAGATTCTGGTTGATCAGCACCGAATTAACCTCGCATGGTAACCCTGAACCCTTGGCGGTACGAGTCTGGAGTACCATGAACTCAGTCGAACCCTTTGGGACATTCATGGCGGCAGGGTTGCTGGTTGTCCTCAGCGCCAGCGGTGCCTTACAAATTCCAGCCATCATTGTTGGCTTTCTGGCGTTTCTGCTCACCGCAATGCGGGCAGCTTGGCTGGCTTGGTTGATTGGTTTGCTCGCTCAGGCCAAATCGTTGAAATCTAGTTTGCAAATCCGCCTGCTTGCGACCTTTTTGGTGATTGCTCTGCTGTTGGCTCCTTTAACTACAATGGAACCTTTCTCAGAAATGATTTCTGAACGAATCAGCACATTTTCTAATTTGAACAAAGATGGCAGCGTGGAGGCTAGGCGGAATACCTATCGCGAAATTGCTGGACAAGCGGTGACTGAAGTTGTGGGAGGAGGGTTAGGAGCAGCCAGCGAAAGGGTCGATCGCACAGACGCAGATAGCGCTATCGATAGCGCTATTCTAACCATGTTGCTCAATTTGGGATGGATTGGCACCAGCTTTTATCTCAGCGGTCTACTATTGTTAGTTTTTGCTGTTTTCCAAGGTTCGGAGGGGAATTTTGATCCGTTTATAGCGGCAGCTCATGCTGCGGTACTGAGTGCCATGATTCGCTTACCTGTGAATGACCCAATTAGCGGAGTGAGCGGGGTAATCCTCTGGTCTTTTTTAGGTGTGAGTATAGCAGCGCGTATGTATTATCAACAGCTACATCAAATGACTAGAACAAAACTCAATAACAACCTATAGGAACAAAAGCAGCAATTTTGGAGCCATCAGCATGGAACTACAAGCACGACAACAGGTTGAAATCAACTTTTGGAAGTATTCTCCAATTGAGCGGCCTGAGGCTGATTCATTACAGGTAATGCTTGACAAAGCAATTGATGCATCTATCTTCTCAGATTGTTTAAAGCCCTATGCCGCCGTTTTCAATTCAGCTGAAACGATTTTAGAACTGGGAGCAGGGCAAGGATGGGCATCCTGTTTCATAAAGCGACTCTGTCCAACTGCGTTTGTTACCACTACCGACATCAGCGACTGGGCATTACAATCAATCCATAAATGGGAATACATTTATCGTGTCAAGATCGATGAAACGATCGCCTGTAAAAGCTACGAAATTCCCAAACCCGATCAATCTATTGATCTGATCTTTTGCTTTGCAGCGGCCCATCACTTTGTTGCCCATCGCCGTACATTGCAAGAAATTTCTAGAGTACTGAAACCAAATGGCCACTGCTACTACTTCTATGAACCTTCCTGTCTAGCATTCCTATACAGCTTGGCCCATTGGCGAGTCAACCACAAGCGGCCAGAGGTTCCAGAGGATGTGCTAATTTACCCCAAAATCGAGGCAATCGCCCGTGAATCAGGATTAGTCTGTACACCAAACTTCTATCCCCACACGTTCAGACGTGGGGGTAGGGAAACTTTATACTACATGATTTTGAGTAAGCTGCCCTACTTGCAACGCTTACTTCCTTGCAGCATCAATTATCAGTTTGTTAAGCCTTGAGAAATTTATGAAGCAGCATCCAGTTTCTAGACAGAATATGCAATAGCACCATGAACATTCTGTTTTTGGATCAGAGCGGCCAACCGGGCGGAGCAGAACTCTGTCTCCTGGATATCGCAACCCCCTATCGGGAATGTTGTTTAGTTGGGCTGCTGGCAGATGGTAGCTTTAGGGAGCGACTAGAGCAGCAGCAAATCCCAGTTCGAGTGCTGACCACACAAGCGATTCGAGTCCGTAAAGAGAGCGATTGGCTGGAAGGAATCCGCAGTGGCATACAGTTACTACCGCTGATCGGACAGATTGCTCAGCTCAGCCGCCAGTTTGATCTGATCTATGCCAACACGCAGAAAGCATTCGTACTCGGCGCATTGGCTAGTTTAATTAGCCGTAAACCGTTAGTTTATCATCTCCACGATATTCTCTCACCTGATCACTTTAGTGCAGTTAATCGACAAATTCTGGTGACGTTAGCCAATCAAGTTGCTGCCCTGATTATTGCCAACTCATCCGCAACCCAAGCAGCTTTCATCAAGGCAGGTGGACGCCCTGAGCGGGTTCATGTGGTCTACAACGGATTTGACCCCCAGCCCTATCAGCAGGCCAAGCAGCAGCGTTTGGCGCTTCGGGCCGCTCTGGGGCTAGAGGGGCGGTGGGTAATTGGACACTTTAGTCGTCTCTCTCCCTGGAAAGGGCAACATGTCCTGCTGGAAGCGCTATCCCATTGCCCTGAACAGGCGATGGCCCTGTTTGTAGGCGATGCCTTGTTTGGCGAACAGGCGTATGTCGAGCAGTTGCATCAACAGGTCCAGCAGTTGGGGCTAGAACAGCAATTACGAAGATCAGCAGAGCTTTTCCCCCACTTTCAATCAATTCGCGCTGGATTTAGCGAATCATCTGGTTAAGCGATACGACCTACATCACAAGCAGATTGTCGAGATTGGCTGTAGTAAGGGTGATTTTTTGCTGCTGCTGTGCGAATTGGGCAACAATTACGGCATCGGTATCGATCCCAGTGCAGTTCCAGGGCGGGTTCAGAGTGCAGCGGCTGACCGGGTGCGCTTCTTCCCCGAATACTATTCCGAACGCCACAGCGAGTATGTGGGTGATTTGATTTGCTGCCGCCATACTTTAGAACATATATATGATGTCTCTGACTTGTTGAAAACGGTTCGTCGTTCGATTGGTAATCGCCTGGACACAGCTATATTTTTTGAAATCCCCGATACGATTCGCATTCTCAAAGAGCTGGCCTTTGAAGATATATATTACGAACATTGCTCCTACTTCACGCCAGGTTCCCTAGCGCGGCTGTTCCGGTCCTGTGGCTTTGAAGTGACAGATTTATACCGTGCCTATGCCGATCAATATTTGCTGATTGAGGCGCGTCCGGTGGCAGCACCTTCTAATCTGATTCACCCGCAGGAAGAAACGTTGGAGCAACTGACTCAAGAGTTGCAGCATTTTCTCTATCGCATTCAAACCTATTTATCGAGCTGGAAACAGCACCTAAATCAACTCAAGCAACAAGGCAAGCGCGTAGTAATTTGGGGATCGGGGTCCAAGTGCGTTTCCTTCTTGACGACCTTGGGCGCGACCGATCAGATTGAATACATTGTTGATATCAATCCCTATCGCCATGGGCGCTTCATTCCTGGGTTAGGGAAGGAAATCATGTCCCCTCAATTCCTGCAAGCCTATCAGCCAGATCAGGTAATTGTGATGAACCCAATCTACTGTAACGAGATTCAGCAGATGCTCAACCAGATGAATGTTGCCACTGACGTTGTTCCTCTTAGTATTAACCAAAAATTCTAGAGCGGTATCTGGATTATTCAAACCAATCAAACAACAGCTACGACTTAGGCTAGGTTCAAAAAATTTAGACTAATTTGCTTTCAGATAGGCTTCAAATAGACTGTACCTTCAGTTGGGACGAGAAAGGGGCAGGCATTGCCCACCCCCAGTGCTGCGACCCGAAGATCCTCTAAAGCGATAGAGTTTAGACTTGGCTGAACGAATCCTGGGTTAGATCATTCGCCTGTACGTTCCTTACAACTGCCAGCACCGTATCACCGACACCGACTACTGTATGACGACCGGATTGGCTAAGCGTAAGCCGATCAAAGGTCAAACCACGAGCCAGCCCGATGGTATCGACACCAACTTGGAAGTCGCGGATAATATCTCTGCCTCTGCTCACCGCCAAGACGAAAACATCACGTCCAGGACCACCCACAAGGATATCGCTGCCGCCGCCACCAACCAGAATGTCATCACCAGCACCACCAAACAATCGGTCATTGCCAGCATTTCCAAACAGTTGGTCATCGCCGCCAAAGCCGCTGATTACATCATTACCCTTCAATCCAGTAATAATGTCATCACCATCAGTACCCCTGAGCACATCCCGCCCACGGCTTCCAGTTCGGACAGTAGGTGGAGCTTTTGTGGCTTGAATGTTACCTCCGAGTGGAGTGGAGTTATCTGCTAGATCTGCTGCTGGATCCGCAATCGGTGAAGTCCCACCTGAATTTGTTTGGTCGTCGCCCTGGTTGGGGCCACCGGAAAGAGGTGGCTGATCAGGAGGCTGTTGACCATCATCTGGTGAACCGCCGGTTGCATCATCAGGCGGATTAGGATTATCCGTGTCACCATCGGTTGCATCATCAGGCGGATTAGGATTATCCGTGTCACCATCGGTTGCATCATCAGGCGGATTATCGGGTGAGTTACCGGAGCCAGAATCGCTGTCAACAGGTGTTGAGTCAGGATCTGAGCCATCTGGATCGGTATCAGAAGTAGGTTCGTCGTCAGTACCGGGTGGGTCAGTATCTGGATCGCTGCCTACGTCATCACCACCATCTGATGAATTATCACCAGAATCGCTTCCAGAAGTATCTACTGCAACGGGCTGTGTATTAGGATTACCCGTTCCGGTATTGTCCTCTGGTGGAGGATTACTGCCGCTAGAAGTACCCGTATCATCTGGAAGATTGTCGGTTGGCGATTCATTAGATGGTTCGTTCGATGGTCCACCGGGTTGATAGTAGTTACCAGGCTGATAGTACCGACTTGGATCAATCAGCTCAGGGGGAACACCAAGCCCCACCAAGACTTGCTGCGCCAAGAGCAGTAGCGCTACCTGAGGATTCGCAACATTAGTAACCGTGCCGCTCGGTAAACCGAGTTGGGTTTCTAATAAGCCGAGGCTAGCTTCTGCGGTATTGAGGGACAGGCTTCCTGGCGGTAACCCAAGTTGATTCGCCAGTAGCTCTAGAGCCGTCTGCAATGGATCAGGGCTATTGATGATGGCCGAGAGCAGTGCTGGATTGAGTCCACTAGAAGGAGTGCCACCATCGGGAGATGGCTGCGGATTACCAGATCCATTTGTGCCAGTTGTGGAACCAGGAGCACCGTTTGAGTCAGAAACTGGCTGTGAACCATTGCTGCCCGGATCTGTAGAGGAATTTAGATTTTCTCAGGGTGATAAATTCCAGTTGGATTTTGACGACAATTTGAATAGTTCAGACCGCCCGCGCAGCCTGTTTAACGCCGGACGAGTCAAAGGTCGCACTCTAGAGCAAGCGGCTAAAAACGCCTATCGCGACAAGGATCAAGCGACAGAAAATGCCCAAAAGCTTTTGGCGAACCAAGCAGTTTTCTTTAACTGGCGGGGCGGCACCTACCTGTCGGTCAACGATAGAAGCCAGGAATTTGCGGCAAACCAAGATTTACTGATTAACGTCACGGGGATTCAATTTAAACCAGGCGATACCCGTAATGGCACTTTGAATGTCGCGAATTACTTTGCCTAAACGAGTTTGCTTCTTTAAGCAAACTATCGTAAAGCTGAGATGTCCGGTGTAGCACTTACTACTTTAGGTTGAGTGTGCTGGTTCAGCGCTAATGGTATGAAAGATATACAGCGCTTGAGACAAGCGTAGTCCTAACATCAGGGATGCTGCTGGGGTGTATTGAAAGCTGCCCTTGTTTACGGCAGCACTGCTCGCCTATGCGGTTTGTAGTAATGCCTATTGACGCAGCTTGGTAAAGCTTTAAACTTGCGGCTTTTGTAGTTCAGATGAGATCTGATCACGCAGAGACCAAACTGGCCTAACTGAACTCCATCCAAATAAGGCGAAGTCTTGGGCTAGCGCCTATCTGTTGAAGTTGACAGATGAAGTTGACAGATGAAGTTGACAGACAAGTCGGCTGCAATCTGCCTACGAATTTGCCTACACATCTGTCTGCCATTGCGATCGACAAGTTGCAACTCGAGTCAGCCTTGGGCTAGCTCATAGCTTGAGCTGCAAAAGTGTGCTGCCCAAAAGGCTGTAAATGTTGGTTTCATACCAAATTCTTACAAAAACGGGCTACTTTACAGCTGTATGAGCAACAGTGCAACAGACTTGATCACAAGCGACCCATTTCAGTGTAAATCTTGAAATAAGGTGAATTTTCTATGAACTCCGGGTAAAATCTGAATTATTTTTTAGTAGAAATCCCTGAGAAATTCGTAGTTTATAGTATCTTCCCGGAATCTTGGTGCTTAATTTAACTTAAGTTTGCATTTAGTTCAGGGGATTTACTGCTATAACTTGATGAGTAGAACCTGTTTTCACCAAGTTATGCATCTCCTGAAGCTACATGCTTTAAAAGGATTCCGAGTTTGTAAGTAAAAAAAATCACTCAGAGGCATCTGGCCATGACTTCCTGTCGTCATCTTTCCGCCTTAGTCGTAGTCGATTCAACGGTTGTAGATTACGAAAGTTTAGTTAACAGCACAAAACCGGGCACTGCCGTTCTCGTTCTTGACGCTGAGCGAGATGGAATTGAGCAAATCTCTCAAGCTTTGGCTAAAGCTGATTCGCTAGAAAGCCTGCATATTCTTTCCCACGGTAGTGCTGGGGTACTGCAATTAGGCTCAACTAGCTTGAATTGGCAAACGTTAAGGCGCTATGGTGCTCAACTACAAGCTTGGGCAAAACCACTAGCTGGTGCAGAAATATTACTTTATGGCTGTAAGGTAGCGGCTGGATCGATCGGGCAATGGTTTGTGCGCCAGTTAAAGTCCTTGACCGGTGCGGAAATTGCAGCTTCGACGAATCTCACCGGTAGCTCCGCTCTAGGAGGAGACTGGAACTTAGAGTTTACAACGGGCGAGATCCACACACCGCTAGCTTTTTCTGCTTCAGCAATGGCTAGCTATCCACATGTGTTGCCAGTACTGGTCTCAGATACATTCAGAAACGGAGATGTTACTGATAAAGTCTGGGTGTTTGGTACTGATGCTCCAGCTCCAGGCCGACCACCTTCAGAGCTACCGTTTTTGACAGCTCGGAATACGACCATAGCTCCGACTGGCGGCTTACCAGGCAACCCCAGCCGTCAGCTAGATCCAGAAGGAGAAGGCGCACTGCGGTTAACCAGCGCCCTACCTGATCAAGCGACCTTTGTTCTTTACAACAATCCCGTTCCATCGGTCCAAGGTTTGACGATTACCTTTGAGCTGTATGCCTACGGTGGAACGACTAACCCGGAACGAGCTGATGGCGTCAGCTTCTTTCTGCTGGATGGCACAGCTTCGCCTACTGATGCTGGGGCGTTTGGTGGTTCACTTGGCTATGCCCAAAAAGAAGATATTGCGCCAGGGCTGGTGGGCGGCTATCTAGGCATTGGCTTTGATGAATTTGGTAACTTCTCAAGCGCTACTGATGCCCCTGGTCAACCTCCTGTGCGGAATGGCGGTCAACAAGGGCGAGTGCCCGACTCGATCGGGATTCGGGGTAGCCAAGCCTCAAACTATCTTTTCCTAGGTGGAACCGAGTCTCTACCTTTCGGTATTGACGCCCCAACCGCAACCACGCGAGAAGAAGCTACGCGCACGATCAAGATTGATCTGACCCCCGCTGGTCGTCTATCCGTTCAAATTGATGGTAACAACGATGGTGATTTTCTCGATCCGTTTGAGAGTGATCCGCGGCTCAGCAATATCGATGTAGCTCAACTCACCGGAACTCCCAAACCCGAAACGATTAAGTTTGGTTTTGCCTCCGGTACAGGCGATTTCAATAATATTCACGAAATCCGTAACCTGGTCCTTGGCACCCCGTTCAGATCCGATCAAGGATTGCTGTAGAAACCGAAAACAGAACGAATGATATGCTGCTTCGTGATTACGATTTTTAACTACGTCATGATTACGAAACCCAAAAAGTAAAGCTCTGAGCTTTTCCCAAGAAAGACACTGTCATTGCGAAATTGAGAGGTTCATATCATGAAATCCGATCCCATTGTTTGGTGTGAAATTTATGTACAGGACATGGATCGGGCAAAGAGTTTTTACGAGTCTGTGTTTCAGATGCAGCTGGAGAAGCTCGAAAGTCCTGGAATGGATATGTGGGCATTTCCGATGGCTATGGATAAGGTTGGCGCTTCTGGCGCATTGGTTCAGATGGAAGGAGTTAAGTTCGGTGGGAGTGGCACGATACCCTATTTTCACTGTGATGAGATTGCTATAGAACTAAGTAGGTGAGCATAATTAAACATAAAACCCAAAACCCTGCGCGGGCAGCGCAGGGTTTTGAATCTGGTTTTTAATTATGCCGAGGTACTTATCAGGAATATGCTTCAATTTACAAGCAAACTCAGGTATATTAACTTGCAGATTGCAACTTAAAAGCCATGCTCCAAGATACACCCATCGCCAGAACTGGATCAAACTTTGCCGTAGCGGACATCGGGCTGCTCAAATCTCGACGGGCGAGACACCTTCCCCATTCCTATCACTACAACATCAACGCCACATCTTTGGCAAAGTAGGTCAGAATTAAATCAGCTCCGGCTCGTTTCATACTTGTCAACGTTTCCAAAATTACCTTTTTCTCATCAATCCACCCCTGCGATGCAGCCGCTTTGATCATGGCGTACTCTCCACTGACGTTATAGGCAGCCACCGGCAGATGCGTATGCTGTTTCACCCGGCAAATGATATCCAGGTAAGCCAGCGCCGGTTTGACCATGACAATATCTGCCCCCTCGGCAATATCCAGATCCACTTCCTTGATCGCTTCTCTAGCGTTCGCGGCATCCATCTGATAGGTTTTCTTGTCGCCAAATTTAGGAGCTGAATCGAGGGCATCGCGGAATGGGCCGTAATAGGCAGAAGCATATTTGGCCGAATAGGCAAGAATTCCCACATTGATCCAACCTTCAGCATCCAAAGCCCGACGAATTGCTCCGACCCGACCATCCATCATGTCTGAAGGCGCAACAAAATCGGCTCCGGCTGCGGCCTGCGCTAACGCCTGTTTGACCAGTACTGCTACTGTCTCGTCGTTGAGAATTTTGCCATCCTGGACAATCCCGTCGTGTCCTTCGCTGCTGTAGGGGTCGAGGGCGACATCAGTGATCACTAAAATACTGGGAACCGCTTGTTTGATAGCTCGCACTGTTCGGGGAATCAGGCCATCCGGATTGTAGCTCTCGGTGCCAGCGTTATCTTTTTGCTCATAGGGAATCAGGGGAAACAGGGCAATGGCACCAATTCCCAACTGATAGGCAGCTTGTACTTCCTCCAACAGTAAATCCAGCGTGTAGCGATAGCACCCTGGCATGGATGGCACTTCCTCACGATGTCCTTCGCCTTCCATCACAAACAGGGGATAGATCAGATCCTCGACCCGCAGCGTGTTTTCCCGCACCATCCGACGCAGTGTTTCGGTTCGACGCAACCGCCGGGGCCGCTGCACCATTGAAGGCACTGAGGATTCGTGAAGGGCAGATTCAGCCTGGGAAGATTGTGATTCAAGAATAGAAGATTCAGTCGGCGACATAGAATATAATGAGAATGATTATCATTCGCCTATAATACCGCACTTGCCGTGAAAAAGGATTTTCTTACTCAAAACAGTACGATGCCCTTGATACCAGTGCGCTTGACTCGAAATCAGCAGGCCGTGCTAGATATTTTGAATCAGCAGGCCCATCCTATTTCGGCTCAGGAGTTGTACAGTTTACTGCGAGAACGACAGGGGATCGGGCTAGCAACAGTGTATCGAGCACTGGAAATCTTAAGACTACGAGGACTAGCCCAGAGCCGAGTCGGCGCCAGTGGAGAATCACTCTACAGCCCGGTAGATCATGACCAACACTACTTAACCTGCCTGCACTGTGGTCAGTCGTTCCCTCTCGATCATTGCCCCATTCAGGAATTAGCAGCGCAGTTGCAGTCCTCAATGCCATTCAAAATTTACTATCACACTCTGGAATTCTTTGGTTTGTGTGAACCTTGTAATGAATTAATTGAATAAAACGATAAAGCTGTATTGCCGTAGATTTTTTGTCGCTGCAAGTTCAGATTTCCTACCATCTCAGGCATAGAACGAGCCGGGCTGTGCTCAGCCGCTAGCTCGCCACCGTCGGCTAAAAGCTGATAGCGGGCAATGGCCTCTAGCACCGGCTCATACAAATTGCTGGCATAGGGCGGGTCGAAATAGATGCGGTCGAACTGGTGTCCCGCTAAAGCAGGTAGCTTCTGGACCAGATTGCCGCGAATTAGCTGCACTGTTTGATCGGGTTTGGCGATTTGCTGCCAGTTTTGTTGAATCACCCGACAAGCTTTCGCCGATTGCTCGATTCCCACTACCAGAGCTGCTCCACGGCTCAACGCTTCGGCAGCCATTGCCCCAGTGCCGGTACAGAGATCCAGCCAGCGACAGCCTGGAATTGTGCCTTGCCAGATGTTGTCCATTTTCATTACTTTCGCCGGGACAGTGTTCGGCTGACAATAAACTTTTGAACCCGGATCGATAAGCAATCGCCAACCATTTCGCTTCAACCTTGGTGTGTATTCGGCGTCACCAAAATTGGGATAGCGGTCGGATCGCATTAGTCCGCATTCTTCGATGGCCTCACGAGGAACGAGAACACAATTACCAACAATAAGATCGACCTCCCAAGGCCGATCGGGCACCGTTTCGATCGATTGCTTATACCAATGACGCCAACATCCCCACCAGACATTCCACATTGGGGCCACTTGAAATACGGTATCTCTTCGATCCCAAAGCAAAAGGAGCGATCCAACGACCGAGCGCGGAAATCTTTGCGCTGTGTTCACAAGCGAGACCAGAAACTCCCTATCGAAAACCTGATCATCATTCATCATCACAACGTGATCAGGATCATGTTCGAGTGCCGTCCGTACTCCAACATTCGTTCCCTCTGTGAACCAAAGATCGCCGTCGCCTTTAATTGTGATTACCTCAGGAAATTCGGCAGCGATCGCTTCGGACGTTCCATCTGTCGATCCGTCATCTACAACGTAGATCTTTACGTCAAGTCCGGTCTTATTGATCTCGCTCAAACTTGCAAGACACTGCAGTGTTAGTTCGCGACGATTGTGAACCGGAAATACTATCGCGACCTTAACATCACGATCATTCATTTCGCTCCGGTAACAAGCTCTTCGGGCCCACCACCCGTCCAAAGCTCGCGAAGACGCTTAGAGTTCGATCCGTCGTCCTGTCCAAGCCCAAAGCCGACATATCGTATATTCTCAGACTTTTCCAGTTCGTTCTTCAATATCCTCCAAAAATCGACTACGGTTACCTTCGAAAACCCATTCTTGAAGTTGTTAGCTTTGAGTTCAGCAAACGCCGGATCGGGTGTTGCGATCAAAATTATCTCAGACTGACGGATACATTCTTCGACTGAATCAACAACGACGAAATCCCCTCTCAGTTCCTCCTGCGGCATTTCCGATGCCATCGGGTCGTACGCAACCACACGAGCACCCGCACGAGAGATGGCCTGAGCAATAAACAGAGCCTGAGATTCTTCAAGGACATGCGAAAACGGCTTGTAAGAAAGGCCCAACACTCCAACGGTAATATTCTCGCGAATCATCGGCCGAAGCCGTTCAACCACCTTTTTTGCCACGCTGCGGTTCAGTGAGTCGGTGGTTGAGGAGAGATGCTCATCTACGCCCAATTCGCGAGCGAGAAAGCCGAGCGCAAAGTTATCTCGGGGAAAGCATGGCCCACCGTACCCAAGTCCGCCGGTCAGATATTTCCGGCCGATACGTGAATCCATACCCAAAGCATTTGAAACAATATCGATATTCCCGCCCGGGATCTTTTCGCACATCTCCGCCAAAAAATTCGCGAAAGTTATCTTTGTCGTAACAAAGGCATTCACTGAGATCTTTGTAAGTTCTGCGTTCTCCAGACTCATTCTTGCGGAGGGGGCCCCGTTCTCGACCACACGCGAATAAAGTTCTTCCAATTGAGAACCGCACCGGTCGTCAAATTCACCTATTAGAGTAAAATCCGGATTCAGGAAATTTCGGATAATACTTCCAAGGGCGATGAACTCCGGACTATAGCATAACCCAAAATCTTTACCCGCCTTCTTCCCTGATTCTTTTTCGAGGATCGGAAGCAAAGCCTCACGCACACCGCCAGGCAACACGGTACTTGTCAAAACAACATTATGATAAGAATTCTTCTTTCCCAGAGCTTTACCGATCTCCTTGAACGCCCAGGCTGCGTATTGAAGTGAGAACGCTCCACGTTCGTCGCTTGGCGTTGGGACTATGACAAACGAAATATCAGATCCAAGCACTGCCTCTTCATGACTGGCAGTAGCCCGGATACGGTGCCTATTTGCCGAGATCAACTCATCAAGCCCGGTCTCCTGAACCGGCGCTCTGCCCTCATTCACCAGCTCGATCGAGCGTTGGTTAACATCCACACCGATCACATCAAAACCGCGGCTTGCAAATGCCGCCGCCATACTCGCACCTAATTTACCTAGTCCGATAACCGAAATTTTGTCTATCATTTTTATTTTGCGTTGGCTGTTACACAAAGGTGCCAGCCGAATGTTTTCTCAAGCTGCCTAAATACCGACTGCGGCAATACTCTCCAATACCATTCCTTTTCGTATTCGTACTTTACATATTTTGGTATTTGGTAAGGAAAGATATGGTCAACAAAAACTTCCTCGATATTGAACCGATCTCCGATCAGATCTCGTACACTGTTTTTCGAATAAGAGTACGTGACAGGACAGCCCGTCTGAGCCTCAGAATGCTTTGCGATGATCTCATCAAGTCTCCAAAATCTCCCTTTTTCCTGAAGAAGCATCCAGAGTACTTTCCAAGAGTAACGGTAATAGACCATTAGTTTAAGAGTTGTTTCCGGACCGCAGAAATTGTCGGCGATCTGTTTTACGATCTCAGCAGGACGCGGCGAATGATGTATGACCCCGAACGAATAAACAAGATCGAATTTCTGTGGCGCAATGGTGTCTGAAAGTCTTTCCGCATTAGCTTCGAAAAAGGATATTCGATCCGAGAGACCAAAAACCTCAGCACGCCCGCTTCTAGCACCCAGTCGTAGCCGCGCTCTTCTAGCTCCAGAGCCAACTCCTTGCCGCCAGTGCGGATGATCCGTCCGTTGGCCATCACATGCACATAATCCGGCACGATATATTCCAGTAGCCGCTGGTAGTGGGTGATGATCAACATGGCGTTATCTGGCGTCGAGAGCTGGTTGACGCCGTTCGCCACAATTCGCAGCGCGTCGATATCGAGACCCGAGTCGGTTTCATCCAGAATGGCGAGTTTTGGCTCCAGCACGGCCATTTGCAGAATCTCATTGCGCTTTTTCTCACCACCCGAAAAGCCTTCGTTGACACTGCGGTTGAGGAAACTGGCGTCCATTTTGACAATTTCCAGCTTTTGCTCCACTAAATCATCAAAGTCGAAGGCATCGAGTTCTTCGAGTCCGGCATGTTTGCGCTTCGAGTTGTAGGCCACCCGCAGAAAGTCAAGATTGCTGACACCGGGAATTTCTAACGGATACTGAAAGGCGAGAAACACGCCCGACCGCGCCCGCTCTTCTGGCTCTAGCTCTAGCAGGTTCTGGCCCAGATAGCTAACTTCACCACCCGTGACCTCATAGTCGGGATGACCGGCCAATACTTTCGAGAAGGTGCTTTTGCCGGAGCCGTTCGGTCCCATAATCGCGTGAATTTCACCCGCCTTGATCTCCAGGTTCATGCCTTTCAGAATCGGCGTGTCGTCCACATTGGCGGTCAGATCCTTGACCGATAAAATTGTCTCGCTGGTTTCAGTAATCACGTGCTTAACCTCTCAAACTACCTCTCAAACTGCGTTCCCTATTTCTGATACAAATTTTGTCTACAGCATAATCAATTTCTACAACTGTCCAATTCGCTTCAGAATTCTGAATGCATCATACAAACCATTCGTTTGATTCCTGGTTGCAAACTGATCTGAAGTGGCATACTGCCAGGTTTCGCTTCGAATCAATTTAACAAACATAAAATTGCTGCCATTGGTTAAAAGGCCGTAGCTAGGGCGCTCTGGTTGAGAGCTGGCAATCATATAGGACAGTAGCTGAGCTATCCCTACTTCTAATGAAAAGGACAATCGCTTGGATTCAATGATTAGTAACCAAAAGTTGTCTTTCAAAATAACAATATCGAGTGTGCCTCGAATCACAATACCTTCATCTTCCTCTGAGATTTCGATAGAGCGTTCAGTTTTAACTTGAAAAGGCGGCAAATAAAAGTCTGCTAAGAACAGCAAGGGTGCAACAATCACCATTTGAACTGGTCTCTCAAGCACAGGGAGAGCGTCTCGAAGATTTAAATAACCCGCTTTCACCTTATCGAGGTACTGGATTTCAAACTCGCTTAGTTCGGGTAGGTTTTGTTGCCATTCCGGAAAAAACGATTGACTTCGGACTTCTACCAATCCAAAGTTATCAATCAAGTCGCGTAAGGTGACTGCCTGTGCTTGAAGAAGTTGAACCATTATCCGACTGAACCTTCTAACTTGAGCGCCAGCAGCTTGTCGGCTTCAACGGCAAACTCCATCGGCAGTTGGTTGAATACATCCCGACAAAAGCCGCTGATCATCATGGCGATTGCATCTTCCATGGAAATGCCGCGCTGAGAAAAGTAAAAGAGCTGGTCTTCGCCAATCTTGGATGTAGAAGCTTCATGTTCCACCTTGGCGCTGTTATTTTGCACCTGAATGTAGGGGAATGTATTCGCGCCAGCATTATCGCCAATTAGCATCGAATCGCACTGGGAATAGTTGCGTGCGCCTTCTGCCTTTGGCCCAATCTTGACCAAGCCGCGATAGCTGTTTTCGGAATGGCCTGCCGAGATGCCTTTAGATACAATCGTGCTGCGGGTATTCTTGCCGATGTGGACCATCTTGGTGCCGGTGTCGGCCTGCTGCCGGTTGTTGGTCAGCGCTACCGAGTAGAATTCACCCACCGAGTTGTCGCCCACCAGCACACAGCTCGGATATTTCCAGGTAATCGCCGAACCGGTTTCCACCTGCGTCCAGGAGATTTTTGAGTTGACGCCCTGACACAACCCGCGCTTGGTGACAAAGTTGTAGATACCGCCCTTACCTTCCGCATCACCCGCGTACCAGTTCTGCACGGTGGAATATTTAATCTCGGCATTATCCAGTGCCACGAGTTCAACTACAGCCGCATGCAGCTGATTCGTGTCGTACATCGGAGCCGTGCAGCCTTCTAGATAGCTGACATAGCTGCCTTCTTCGGCCACAATCAGCGTCCGCTCGAACTGTCCCGACTCGCCGTTGTTAATCCGGAAGTAGGTAGATAGCTCCATTGGGCACTTAACGCCCTTGGGGATATAGACAAACGAACCGTCACTGAATACGGCTGAGTTGAGGGCCGCGAAGTAGTTGTCGACCACGGGCACCACGCTGCCCAGATACTTCTGCACTAGCTCCGGATGCTCTTGCAGTGCCTCAGAAATCGAGCAGAAGATCACACCATGCTCGGCCAGCTTCTCCTTGAAAGTGGTGGCAATCGAAACGCTGTCAAAAATTGCATCTACCGCCACGTTCGACAACCGCTTTTGCTCCGAGAGGGAAATCCCCAGTTTCTCGAAGGTTTCCAGCAGGGTTGGATCGACTTCGTCGAGGCTTTTCTTCTTCTCACAAGTTTCCTGGCGAAGGTGGTGTAACCGGAATTGCCGCGCTCACCGAGTCGCACCTTGCCTGTCATACGTACCCGGAACACAATATAGCTACCTTCAATCTTTATTGCTGCAGGACCCGTCCCGAATGGGATTGGGAAGGAAAACTTTCATTGATGCTCGATGCCCGATCCGTCATGGTTACACGTATCGAACGTGGAAACGCCGACAGAAGATCTACGACCGCCGGAGGTAATGCATGAGCGTTCTCCAGGCGAACTGCCCGTCGTGTGCAGCACCGATCGAGTTTCAAAAAGGTTCTACAATAGTTATCGTTTGCCCGTATTGCCGTTCGGCAGTGGCAAGAACGGATCGCGGCGTTGAGGATCTCGGGAAGGTCGCAGAGTTGTTCGATTCAAGCTCCCCGCTAAAGCTTGGGCTGAAAGGAACATTCAATGGCCAGCGTTTTGAATTGACCGGCCGTGCCCAATTAAAACACGAACTAGGCGGTTACTGGGACGAATGGTACGCGACCTTTGCGAACGGATGGGTCGGCTGGCTTGCCGAAGCACAAGGCCGGTTCTATATGACGTTCTTTCACCCGCTTCCGGCCGGTGTCGTTCTGCCAACATTCGATGAGCTTCAGATAGGTTCGACCGTCAGCCAGATCCCGAGCAAAGCCCCGTTGATGGTAACGGAAAAAGGCATTGCAACAGCCGCTGCCGCCGAGGGCGAGATACCGTATAAATTGGTTCCCGGTGAGCAAAATCAATACGCTGACCTAAGCGGGATAAATAATGCCTTTGGGACGATAGATTACAGCATTTCGCCGCCTTGGGTGTTCGTTGGTCAGCAGGTAACGCTTGCTGATATAGGCCTTGCCGACGCGCGACCTGTTCAGCGTCAGCCTCGTCGAGCCTCAGCTGCGGCAATGGGCTGCCCTAATTGCGGCGGTCCGCTTGCCTTGATCGCACCTGACAAGGCGGAGCGTGTTACCTGTCCGAACTGCAATTCTCTGCTTGATGTTGATCAGGGCAGCTTGAAGTATCTCAAGACGCTTTCGCCATCGCCCTCACCGCACGCGTTCGTTCTGCCGATCGGAGCCGAAGGAACCTTTAAGGACGGCGTAAAATTCAAGATAATCGGTGCCGCGGTCCGCAGCGTCACCGTTGAGGGCATAAAGTATTACTGGCATGAGTATCTTCTTTACGAGCCCATCATCGGCTTTCGTTGGCTGGTTCATTCAGATAATCACTGGAACTTTGTTGAACCCGTTAATCCGGCGGAGGTCGTGCAATCCGGCACGATAGGTTATGGCACGTCAGTGCTATTCAACGGCCGAACATACCGCATCTTTCAGGATGCCCAGGCCTCGGTAGAGTATGTTCAGGGCGAATTCTACTGGCGTGTAGAACAAGGCGAAACTGTCCGTGCGGTGGATTACGTTGCTCCGCCACTGATGCTTTCCCAGGAGATGTCGCCGGGGGAGATAAACTGGTCAGCTGGTGTCTACCTGACCAACGCCGACATTGAGAAGGCTTTTGCTGTTTCTGATCTGCCCAAGCCTTGGTCGGTCGCTCCAAACCAACCCTTCACAGGCTCGTTCTATTACACGTGGGGGGCTCTTCCGCTTTTCTTGTTGCTTGTTATCGCGATCTTTATGATCCCGATCGCCGGAATATCGCGCACCGTTCTTTCGCAGGACATAAACCTGCCGCCACTCGTGAATGCAACAACGCCGCAGGCGCAGTTTAGCCAGCAATTCGAACTAAAGGCGAATCGCAATGTGCGGATAACGGCAAGCGCGCCCGTCAGTAATTCTTGGGTCGATCTTGATGTTGACCTAATAAATGACCAAAGCCAAGAGGTGGAGTCAGTAAACATCCCGATCGAATTCTATTCCGGAACCGATAGTGACGGCGCCTGGACTGAAGGCGGGCAGACGCAGGATGCGACGACGTCCTCATTGCCTGCCGGCAAGTACACACTCCGTGTCGAGGGCACTTGGCAGAACTGGCAGCAGTCGATGCCCGTGAAAGTAAAGGTAGAACAGGGCGTTATGCGCGGGATCAATTTCATTTGTGCTCTTATAGTACTGTTGTTGATACCGGTCATCGGCCTTATCAGAAAAGCGATGTTTGAAAGCAGACGCTGGAGCGAAAGCATGTTCGGTTCCAGCGGCGATGATGATGAAGAATAAAAAGGAAAGACGATATTATGTTCAAGATCCTAACTATGCTGTTCGGAATGGGCGTGGTTTTGCTTTATACCTCGGCCGCCTGGTTCGGGTGGGAGTTGGCTAATGCCGGAAGCAAGTCGCGTCTGGGTGTACCGTTCATCTATTCTGGATTTCGCGGAGGAAAATAAATGCTCATCCCTGTTCTTCCGGCAATGGTCGTAAAGCTCGACCAATTGGCCGAAATACTTTTGACCACGCTGATCTTCGTTGTTCTCGGTCTGGTTTTCTTTACGATCGCGTATTTCGTTCTTAGCCGCATCTTTGACATTCACCACGAGATCGAAGAAGACCAAAACACGGCGCTCGGTATAATAATCGGTGCGATAATGATCGGTATTTCGATAATTATTGCCGCCGCAATACACGGCTAGTGCCGACGGGTCAGAAGGCGGCGCGGTGATACGGTGATATGCTTCCGTTCAGTAACGTTTGCATCGCCGCAGCATTCAGCAGATCTTCGTCTCCCGGTTCCGCTTCTGAGTGGAGATGCAGTTCGTTCGCTTCGGGATTAAACCTGCCCCATTGCTGCACACCCACCGCGACAAATAATTGATCAATACGCCCATAGTAAGCACCAGCAATCGTTTCTTGCCAGTCCGTAGAAGCCTTTCCGGTTCCCGCTAGTTCATGATAACGCTCAACCGCCGCTTGTTGCGCTTCGGTGTAGTAAGGCTCCACCACCGACCAAGCCTGCTCATGGATATCCTCAGGTTTAAGGACGCCAATATTTTCAACCGGCAAGATCAGGTTTACCAAGTGCGGATAGGTATTAGCTTGCTGATAAAGCGGCAGAAGATACTCAACCCCAGCCAAAACCAGGGGAGCCTGCTCGTTATGCAAGTATTTTTGCAGCCCTCGGTCCAACACATAGAAGAATTGCAGAATGTCCGACTGAGGTTCATCCTGATCGGGGCTACCCTGCCCATGAAAGCTGCCTGCCTGTGGAAATGGATTGCTAGTGCCGCCCTTCGATGTACTGATGCGGAATTGTCCTTCCTTTGCCGTTTCATCGTAGAGTAGAGCCGCCTCTACGCTCGTGGGTATATCCTCTAGTTCAATTTCCTGCATGCTGTAGCGACTGCCTTCAAACAATCGCACCTGCTTTTGACTTAAAGCCAAGAGGAAGAATTTGCCATCGCCGGTCAACAGGGGCAGGAGAGGTTTGAGGTGAAAACGATCGCCAACCACCACCAACTCGTCAAACGCCAGCGGCAGGCGATAGTAGCGCAGAAACCCATCTGCCAGAAAAATCGCTAAACCCTGACTCTGATGCTGCCAAAACTCATCTCTATCCAACTCCAGGACAGGCTGCAATCGCTCTAACACCTCATTAGGGCGTAACTGTTTCTGGTCTTCTAGTAAAGCCTCAGCCTGTTTAATCAAGTTCTTAAACCGAATCGGATTTTGTTGAACTTCAGCCCCGGCTTGCACGGTTGGCATGTAAAGAGAAACACAGCACCTGTGAGATTGCTCAACCAATGCTTTGAATTCGTCAAGTGGCAATAAACTCATAGCAAAACCTGTTCTAACCTAACTTTCTGACTCCTGAATCCTGCCCCTGATACCAGCGCTCAGCTGGCTGACGCTTCATCTCGCCCATGCACTTCTGCTGGAGGGCTAGTCGCTTCAACGGCGGTGAATGGCTCTAGGATTTTGTAGGTATGGCTAGCCCCTTTGGGTACCACCCAGGAACTACCCGGTTCCAGCAGTACCATTTGACCAGAAATGTGGAGTTCAGCGCGGCCTTGAATCACATAGCCAACAGTTTCGTAGTCCCGCTGAGTTTCTGGCTTGGGTTCGCTGGGTTGTTCGTCTCGCCAAAGCCGCATCGAAACATGAATACCGGAAGCTAAATAAATTTGCCCCATTTCACCTTTGGGTGAGGCATGGGAATCAATTTTGATTACACTAGTGTCTGCCATTGTTCTCTCCTGTGTATTCGCTTATATTACATTCACTTCTATTGTATTCACTTCTATGATCATGCTTTCATCTATTCTTTTGCCTATTCCATAATCTACTATTCTATGATCTATCTGCTTAATCTAGCTTAGAGCTAAGCTTCTTCGGTTGCAGTATCGTCAGCTTGATTAATCCGTTCGACTCCCTCACCCGTGCGCCTCCTGGCCTGAAGTGCCGCCTGATCCACAGCACCTGATTCAGGCTGAAATTCCTGCTGCTCCAGAGTGTTGGGATCTTTTGCTTGCTGATTCACTTGCTGATTTAGCTGATTTAGCTGATTTAGATTTAGCTGATTTAGCTGATTTAAATGTTCGGAGCTTTCAGTTTGCTTAGAATGGGCTGTATTGGTGGAGTCTGTCATAATTGTTTCTGTTAATGTATAAATTCACTAAACGCTTTACTTGATTTGGTTCGATTCGACCATGCTCCTGTTTTTTATTCGCTGCTTATTCGTCCCATGGCAATCAACCAGCGAACTATCACAGGAGCAAGGCTTGCTATTTATTTTAAAAAGCAAATGCCTTCTGCCCCTCTACCGCTAGGAGTAAGAGATTTTACCCACTCGGAGCGGAAACTGGAAGCAACCGAAAGCGACCAAAAGACTGTTGCCGATGTTTGTAATACACATTACGCAAATGCACTGTCGCAGTTGCTCAATCGGACAATCAATTAGACAGTCAATTAGACAATTAAGCTGCCTAACTCCAGGGTTATTTAAGCAACGTCGTCTAAATAACATAGATACTTAACCCAAGTCATTTCCCAAGGAGTACTAGGGGTAGAATCAATGAATCCGCATTTCCCCCTTTTGATTGACCCCTTGAAGCGAAATAAAGATTTACATAGACAAGTACATGGCGATCCTGCGGTATTGCAATTGCATAAAACCTAATGCTGAAAGCAAAAGCTAAAAGTACGGGATCAATGCTAAAGCATAGGCCGCTTTCAGTTCTTCACTTTGTACTTATCTAATGACTAACATTTCTAATGACTAAAATTCAGTTAAAGCCAATCTCTCAGCAGGTTGTGGCCCTAATTGGCGCTTCTAGCGGCATTGGTCGAGTCACAGCTCTAGAATTGGCGTAATTGGCTCCTTATCCTTAGCAATCAATGCCTGCATGCGGCGGTCGCGGATCATAAAGTTAGTCGCAGACGTATCTTCGTCGATCAGCAGTACCTTTGCTCCGATTTCTAGGGCTTCCATGATGTTGGCAGCTTGGGAGGTGCTGCCGCTAGCATTTTGGCTAGAGAAATGGATAGTAGAACGACCTTGAGGCAAGTGATTAATGAAGGGAGAGATATCAACGCCAACAATACTGCGACCATCTTCAGCCCGAATTTTGACAGCAGTGGCCTCCGTTACAATCTGTTCGCGACCATCATCAGGAATGTGATTGTAAACACCAAGGCTAATCGCCTCTAGTAAAGTAGATTTGCCATGATAGCCGCCGCCGACAATTAGCGTTACGCCAGCTGGAATACCCATGCCGCTGATCTTGCCCTGATTAGGGCGCTCGAATTCCACCCGCAGCGAAGCTGGTGACATGAATGGCACCACGGATTCCCGCAAAGGCGACTCATCCACCCCACTGGAGCGCGGCAAAATTGCTCCATCGGGAATAAAGGCTACCAAGCCCTGACCTGCCAACTGTTGCCGCAGCCAATCAGCATCTTCTACGGTTTCTACATGCTGCTGAATTGCCTTAGGATCGAGAGCTTTGTAGAGTAGCGCTTGATTCACAATCGCTGGCAAATCTTCGCAGAGGAGTTCGGCTGCCTGTCGGCCCAGGATAGTGCGCCCTCGCGCCGGTAAGCCTACCGTAAACCGCACTTCAAGCTGCTGATCGTCAATCCAGACGGCGGTGCGCTCCAGAACTTGCTGCGTCGGACGAGCAATGGCAATCAGGCCGCTATTGCCGCTGCCGCGTTTGGCTGCCATCTGAGCCGCCACCTGACCAAACTGACGATTAAGATAATCCCGCAAAGCAATTTCCCGACTGCGCGTTTGATAGAGCGCCTGCGGAAACCCGGCGGTTGCTTGGGGAATCTGGATGCGCAGGCGACTGGGAGCTGCGAATGGATCACCCTGCACATGGTCCACCATTAGCCAGAAATCGCGGAAACGGTAGCGTCCCTCGATCGCTTTGTAAGCTTTGTAGCTTCGTTGATCGAGACGCAGCAGATCTTGATAGAGCGCTTGAGCCGTTGTCATTGCTTTGCCTACATCACTCTTAATGAACTTTAGAGGATGAAGACCAAAATGGCTACTGGCAGTGCTCTAGGGATCGTAAACCGATCGCATCCTACTTGGCTGTTTTCACGGGTCTTGTCTCAGGTTCTGTTTCAGATTTTGTTTTAGGGTCTTGGCTCTCAGGCTCTGCTACTGTCGCTTCGGTTAATGGTTCCTCAGCCACAGCTGCATCATCCAGCTCCTCGGCAGTTACTCCAGCTTCGACATCCTCCATATCATCTAGAGCTGCTTCAACCCCATCTGCTTCAGCCGGATTCACCGGGACTTCATCTGTCTCAGCCACAGCCGCATCAGCATCAGCTTCAGCTTCAACCGAACGCTCGGCTAAATCGTCGTCTACATCGTCGCTGCCTTCAGCCACAGCCATTTCTTCCGCCACCTCGTCTACTAAATCGTTTAAATCGTCTTCTAGACTACCGCTGCCACTATCGACCAGCTCTGTTTCTGCCAGTGATTCTTCTGCCAAATCGTCGTCCAGTTGGTCGGGAATTTCTTCGATTGCATCATCAGCTTCATTATCAACTTCATCAACTTCGTCACTTTCAACCTGATTATCTTCGCTTTCGTCTTCAGCTTCACTGACTTGCAGGTCTGAAACATCTCCCCCATCGCCTCCCTCTCCCTCAACCAGCGGAGGAGACATAATAGGCCGAGAATCGACGAGGGAAGCGTCAACTGAGGGAAGCTGCTGCTTCAGCATTAGCTGCCGAATTATGCCCCCATCCAAATTCTGCTTGCCCATTTGCTGAGATAGTTCTACAATCCTGCGGCCCAATTCTTCCCCAACCTGAACTGCCGCCGTCAAACTAGCGAAAGGCTGTTGGGCGAGGCGTTTCACTGCATGGTCCAGCTCTTTACTGCCGCTGCGAGTCGAAGGATTCATCCCGCTAGCAGCAATTATTTTTTTTGCGTTCTTGCTAATTGACTGTTCAATCAGCTTGCGATTGATCGAAGTGGAACTCATGGAAACACCTCTTGCTGCGGTTCTTTCCTAGCCTACAGCACCCACTTTCGATTCCTCTGCTGTCTCAAACACATTGTTTGTCAGGTTTTGATGAACTAAAGCATTGCTACCCTACTCTCTTTTCTGCCATATCCGCAGCCGTAGAGCTGTACTTTCTTACTTCAGTATTTCCCTCAAAGGGGCCTTGCCTGATCAGTGGCAGCAGCGATCAGACGATTCGGTTTTGGAATGTTCAGACTGGAGACTGTTGGAAAACGATCAGAACTACTCGTCCCTACGAAGGGATGAATATTACTGGAATAACTGGATTAACCGAGGCGCAAAAAGCCACGCTCAAGGCATTAGGTGCAGTAGAAACCGCCGCTGATTATGCCTGCAAGGGATAGCCAGGCTGCCAAGCTATTACCCAATTACGCTAGTCATGCGCTCTTCGCCTAGACTAGACACAGGACATCACAGTTCGTCAACTGCCCATTAATCGTTCATCACGTGGCGTTCGGCTGTTTGGTCTGGCGCGCTGGGCAGGCGTGGCACTCGTCTCGGCAACTCCGGCACTATCCGGCGATTGAGATTGAGCAAACCCCGGCCTATCTGCTTGATTCCGCCGTTCCCTTTGCAGCCCAGATTGGCGTTTGGCAACCAAGGCTTGTGGTCAGCCAAGGCTTATTTACTCAACTCACCGCAGACCAAATTCAAGCCGTGATCGCCCACGAGCAGGCCCATACCCACTACCGCGATACGTTTTGGTTTTTCTGGCTGGGCTGGCTGCGTCACTTAACTGCTTGGCTCCCTAACACAGAAGCCCTTTGGCAAGAGTTACTGCTGCTAAGGGAAGTCCGGGCCGATCGCTGGGCTGCTCAGCAGGTTGATCCACTGCTCGTCGCTGAAGCCCTCCTGCAAATGGCCCAAGCACCGTTGATTGGGCTGGAACCTGCCTTGGAGCATTCCTGTGCTGCCATTAGCGCTGGCACTTCCCTCACCCGTTTAGAAGAACGGATCGAGGCGCTCTTATCTGAAGAAACCTTGCCGGAATCCGCTTCGCTACCGTGGCTTTGGCTCCTGCTGTCTCTGATTCCGCTGTTTACTATGGTCCTGCATCGGTAGATCGTCCAACCGAGGGCTGAGAGTTCTCACAAGAAAACACCCCCTTTGTCACTTAGGACCGGGGGTGCCTCCAACCAGCTAACTTGAGACAAACTTCAATTAAACTCTGAAGCAATCAGTTGCCGAGCTATCTAGCGTGGGCTTGTTACTAGCTCATAGCAGCATGGCTGCGGTCATAGGATGCTTCAAAGCTGGGATGGGCTTCACCGCGAATGTGGTTCCAGAAGCGGGTTGCTTCGGTAGCGGGCAGGCCAACCTTGGCATCCAGACGGCTCAACATCGACTGCTGACGCCGCTTGACGTTCTTATGATGATTCAGCATTAACCAGCGAGCCTGTTCTTTCACAGAGGGCACAGCCGGAGTTACCGGAGCTGCTTCAGTCGAAGCATCTGCATTAGTTGTGGAATCAGTGGAGTTGGTGGTGTAAGCAGCACCGCGATACAGCAAATCTAGCGTGGGCTGTTGTACTGGCTCTTTCTTAATCGTCCGGAAGCGAATATCAACGCCCCGGTATTTGCCCACTTGAGTTGGATCGCCGTACTCAACTTGAGGAGGATTGTAGTCGTAAGTTACTCCGCGATATGTCAGTTTCATGGTCTTCGCCTCTTTCTTGAATGCAGTGAATTTGAGGCGCGTTCCTTCGGGATGACTCCCTACTTCCGTCTTCTAGCTGCTGTTCTTAATCGAGTTAGCTCAATCAGTAAAACGTGCCTAGAAGATGAACGATTTACTTTTCTTTTCTGTATCTATTGTTACCGTTTTTTGGATTCCTGTCAAGTCTGGCGAGTATTTTAGTCATCAAACCCTGACATAACTGTCTCCTGCTCCTCTAGCGCCTGAATTGCCAGCAGCAGTTCTTCCTCTTGCCGTTCAAACTCGGCTTCTGGGATCTCGCCCATATCAAACGCCAACTGGAGGGCCAGAAGCTGTTTGCCCAAGTTTTCTTTGACATTCAGCTCCGCGCCAGCCTGATCCAACACTTTTTCAGCGATCCAAGTCAGGCCAGTTACAGGTGCCGTCAACGGTGCCATCAGCAAATCGAGAAACATGGTTATTCCTTTCCTAATTCAACTGCGCGAAATTAAAGGGAGCCGTGAAATTGTTGTAGCGGATGCGGAGACGGCCCTCAAATTGCTGATCCAGCGCTTCCACCTGCTGACCAAATTGGGCTTCAGCCTCCCACTCAATTAAGTAGGCGGCGTTGTAAATCATGGATTCGGTTAAGGCTTCGTTTTCAACTACTTCAACGGCCAAAGAGTTCAATGCTGATTGGAAGGTGGCAATGACCTGCTGCTTCCGCTCCTGCATCGCTTGTTCAATCGCCTGTCCAATTTGCACCATCTGATCCATACCCAGAGGTTTTCCAACGAGCTGATCGCGTTTTGTTCGCAATTCAGCATCCGAGGCCATTAAAGCAGCTAGCTCTTGTTCCGCATCCCAAAACACCTTGACGCCTACCTCGCGGCGGCCTTCGAGCTTGGCAAACAGGTGCTTTAATTTCTCACCTTGCGGCAGAATCAACTGCTGTTCCACCGTGGTCCAATCGGCAATCGTCATGCCAAACTGTAGCGGCAGCAGCGCCCGATAGCCTTGTGCCATTGCCTGCTCCAGCACTCGCTCATGTCCTAACAAATTGCGCCGACTCGCCAAGTAGCGGTCCTGTTGAGCCTGGGAGTAGAGAAAGGTGAATCCGTGGATTTCGTGGGTCTGCACAGGCTGGTGATCCAAGCCTTCGGCAGCCAATTGCACAGCCGATGTAGGGAGAATACCGTAGAGGTAGAGCCTGGACATAACTGAGTAGGGGGATAAGGGGTGGATGGGTGGGGAGTGAGTTGGCTAACTTACTGGAGTCAGAGCAGGGGTTGGGAGGTGAGCACAAGCTGTAATTTGGCGTGGATTAGATTGAGCTGAGCTAGCCCCAAATCCACATCGCCCTGGAGTACAACGCCGGTATGCAGTAAGCGGTCGAGCAGTTCCAGTAAGGAAGGACTAGTGGAGGTTTCACGTGGTGCTGACCGGTACACCCGAAGGCGTGGGTGCTCTGAAAATTGGCGATCGGGTGCGAGTTGAGATTGAGGGCATTGGCTCACTAGAAAACCCGGTAGCTGCCAGACCTACGCTTAGCCCAACCGTCTGATACTCGCCATTGGCTGGTAGGGGGTAAGACGGGGCCACCCTACCACATGGACCTGACCTCTAGCGGACCTGCATGTAAACTGCATCAGAAATGGTGGGAATTTCAGCGTAGCGCCCCAGAGCAGACTGCACCACGGCGTAAACCACAGCAGCGACCGTTCCCAGGAAGATGACATTAAATAGCGTCTCTAGAATCAGACCGCCCTGCAGCGCTGGTTGCAAAATGAAGCCCATCACCAAACTGCACAAGCTCAGCACAATCCCTAGCAAGATCGCCTGTAGGGTATTAAAACGAACGAAATGACTGATGTTGTCATTCCGTACGACCAGCATAAACAGCAGGATAAAAATAATAAAAGCGGCGAAGGGAAAATTGTAGAGCGCCATCAGCGGCTGAAACGGAATCAATATGGGCAACAGAGCTGGAAACTGTTGGAAAAAAGGAGCGGCAAACCTCAGCCCATCCAGTAGGGGCAGGAGATATACAAGGCAGGCAAACAGTCGGTCTTGAGGGGTAGTAGAACCACGCCAGGTCATTTTGTGCTCTCCAGAATGAAGTGTCTGTCTTCCAGGGTTTCAATAAGCCTAGGATAACGTAATCCTTAAACGCTGATCGGCCTGGAATGGTTGATGCACAGCTAAATTAATTTCTACAGGAATTCAATGTTCTATCCATAAAACCCTGTCGCAACCCTAGCAACTGTCGATGCTGCTTTTGATGCTGCTTTGCATTCCTGCTGCTTGGCTGATTGGTTCTGAGATGACTGGTTCTGGGATAAGCTTGTATAGCTCTGGTTTAGGCTACTCAATTTGAGCAATCCGAAATCCCATTTGGCACTCATACTGAACTGGCTGGTCGTCAGCCATTCTCCGCAGGGCGCGGCCACAGCGCAACTTCCCTTCTTGCCATCGGGGTTGACCGCTTTGATCCGCCATTAGGCAACTGTGACACACCTGCTCTGGGGCAAGCAATTGGTTTTCCATCAAGACCACTAACATAGGACACCTCTGGCGCTTTAGCCAATCCTACTAATCCCATTCTATGTCAGGGTTTTTAGACATCCCTCTGTGTTAGGCATAGCTTAATATAGCCTTGCTAAAGATGAAGTATCGGCGGTGGCAATTTGGTATGAAGTTGGAAACCGCTGCTTGAGCAAGCCTGACTCAACCTAATTTGCTCAACAAACCCATTTACTCAACAACCGAGTTGAGTAGCTCCATCAGCTCGGTCAACTGGTTCAGCTCGTTAGAGACATCCACATCGACTAAGTGGGATTCCTGAAGCAGCTTTAACCAGTAGCGCGTCTCACGGGCTTCCTTAGCTGCCATCATCATGGCTTGAGTGAAATCTTGATTGTGATGCTTTCGATCGTGATTGGCGGCTTCCTCCACATTGACGCCAATGCCGGTACCACTGCGGAGCAATTGACTCGATAAGATGAACTCCTGCCTTGCTTGCAGTTTTTTGTAGAGCCGAACCATACTGAGGGCAAACTCAAAGCTTTTTGTCTGGATTAGGGTTTCATCCATGCTTCCTCAGCAAAAATGCAGGGGGTGTCAGCGAGGCCAAATCCTACTTAACACCCAAACAAAGGAGATTCTACTGCACCAGCGAAATCGCGCATACCCAATCTTTGTAATCGGGGTCACGGTTTTCGGTAATGGCTGCCAGCTTATCCTTCAACTTGTGCGTAATCGGACGCTCTGGTGCTAGATTGTAGTTTTCGATCTTCCGCACAGGGGTAATTTTGGCTGCCGTACCGCTAAGGAAGACTTCATCGGCAATAAACAGCTCCGACTTGTCTACCGGACGCTCCACTACCGGAATCCCCAGATCGCGCGCCAAGGTGAGAATACTGTCTCGTGTGATGCCTTCCAGAATGTCCTGTTCTGGACCAGGAGTAATCAACTGCCCGCGCCGCACCACAAAAATGTTCATCCCTGATGCTTCACAGACTTTACCTTGAGCATTCAGCAAAATCGCTTCATCAAAGCCCGACTCGACCGCCTCGGTTTTCGCCAACGACGAGGTGATATAAGCTCCGCTAATTTTGCCGCGCAGGGGCAGGCTGCGGTCCTCTTGCCGGTGCCAGGAGCTAATCCGACAGCTCACGCCTTCTGGTGAAAGGTAATCGCCCAGCTCTAGCCCGTAGACAAAGAAATCCTTTTCGATGTTGTGCAGTCGAGGCGCAATTCCCAGATCTGAAGTGTAGACGAACGGTCTGATATAGAAAGACGAGGTAGGCTGATTCTTCTTAACAAAGTCAACAATTACCTGATAAATTTTGTCGGCAGGTAAATCGAAGTGGAGAAACTTAGCGCTATCGCTGAGACGGCGACAGTGGCGATCCAGCCGAAACAGCAAAATTTGGTTCGGATTTTGGGGATCGGGGATGCCACGCAACCCCCCAAACGCACCTGTCCCGTAGTGTAGGGCATGGGTAGCAATCGAGATCTTGGCCTGATCAAACGGAACAAACTGATTTTCCTACTTCTTTCAGCGCAAATACCAGCTCGACCAAGTCGTTTGTTCGCTGATTTATTTGCACGACCGCAACATGGCCCAAGAGCTGTATTTTCGGATTGTGGAAGGCGAACAATCCTTTGCCGAAGTGGCTCATCTCTATTCTCAAGGCACAGCCGCCGCAGTGGGTGGCAGAACTGGGCCAATCGAGCTAGGTAAGCTGCATCCTCAATTGGCGCGGATGTTTTACGGAGCGCGTCCAGGCCAGGTGTGGGCACCTCAGCGCATCGATGAATGGATTGTGATTGCTCAGCTCGAAGCAGTATTACCTGTACAGTTTAATGAATCAATCCAACAAATGCTGCTGAACGAATTATTGGAACAGTGGTTGCAAGAGCAGATCAAACAGCGGTTTTTATAGGAGTCAGTTGTTAAGTTGTTAAGTACCTCGGCATAATTAAAAACCAGATTCAAAACCCTGCGCCGCCCGCGCAGGGTTTTGGGTTTTAGGTTTAATTATGCTCACCTACTTAATAGGTTGTTAGTAGGCTCCGTGTCGCAGCAGAACGATCCAGATGGTTTTAAGAATTAGCAGCAAATCATATCTAACGGACCAATGCTGTAAATAGCGCAGATCAAGGTCTACAACTTGTTCAAAATCTCGAATCGTTGACCGCCCTTTCACCTGCCACTCGCCCGTAATGCCGGGTTTAATAGTTAACCGCTGCCAATGCCGCAGATCATATTGATCGACTTCGTTAACAGTCGGTGGACGAGTTCCGACCAAACTCATTTCACCTTTGAGCACATTCCAAAACTGAGGCAGCTCATCTAAACTGGTGCGCCGCAAGAATTTGCCGACTCGAGTGACGCGAGGATCCGCCTCGTTTTTGAAAATCAGTCCCTTAGCCTGGTTCTGTACAGCATGTTGTAAGTATTCTGCATCTGGGATCATTGATCGAAACTTCCAAATCCGAAACCGCTTTCCTAGCAATCCACAGCGAGTTTGCTGATAAAAAATCGGACCAGGGCTGTCCAGTCGAATCGCAACTGCAATCGGAACAAAAAGTAAGGCTGTGATGCCTAATCCAATCACAGCTCCAACAATATCAATTGAGCGCTTTAGCTTACTGCTAACTGAAGCGTGAGTTTCCGGTAAATCACTTTTGAACGAGTGGTTGATGCCGGTGTTGGAAAGAGTACTCATAGCAGTATCCATAATGGCTATTCTGTGTCAATATCTATGTCAATAAGCAGGATGATAGATTTATGAATATAAATTTGCTCCCATCACTCAAACCCATGCTTCAGGTTTAATCCTGGCCTGTTTGATTTCACGTATAAGTAAATGCTGACCCTAGGTTAATTATTCGGATTTTTTTTTAAGCTTAACCTGGGTTATATAATTTCCCAGGGATAGCTACATATAAGCTATCGTGAATGTGTATATTAGCTGCCACAATTATGGTTTTTAATACAGTATTAGAGGTCACAAATTGGTCGATTTTCTTCCAGAAGTTCTATCCAGTGGTCTTGAAGAAGATTGTGGATCAGAACTTGCTCTAAAGCAGATTAATCGCTTAAATCAAAGTGAAGGAAGAATTTGATGGATGGTGACTTAGAAAGCCAGGTAGCTCGTCAGTCGAGGTTGTGTTGTCAAAGTCGAAAACGGAAAATAGCTCAGATAGCTGAAGCTGTAGACTCTCTAGGCTGTCAGACTCACTCTTCCCCTGTAGGTCTGCCAGCAGTTGAACAGTATAAAGACAGAGCTGAAGCGATTGCATTTGCTCACGATTGAAGCGAAAATTCCCAAACTTACTCGCATAGTCATTGACTGCTCTTTCCAAGCACTCCAGCCATAGGTCTTGGCTAGCCCAATTGGGGCACAAAAGTTGCTCTCTCAAATCAGCCAAGCTATTTGCCAACTTTTGATACTGATAGGTCGTTGCCAATAGAATGGCTTGGTCAAGCAGAGGTTGAATCAAAATTGAGATTTGGGAGTTTTGCCAATTTGGAACTGCAAACCAAAGAATCAATTTTGCTAAAACAACCTCAAATAAAAGCTTTTGAGCTAGAATGCTCATGTAGGTTATGGAAGTTGCAAGGCGACAGAGTAGGTCGGGAGTCCGAGCGATCTTATATAGTAAATTGTGAGTTTCAGCAATCTGACGATAGACCAACCATTTGCCAGACTTCTGCTGTAACTCGTCCAGCAATGTTTTGATGTAGGGCTGATGGGAGACTAAGGACTGCACTTCCAGCTTAATATAGCTAAGCAACAGGTTGCGATCTTGCAGTCTAGAGCTGACTAGAGCAATCACTTCCCGCCAATAGGGTTCAGCTAAATAGCCTGAGAGATCGGCCAAGTCATGCTTCAAGTTAAAACTCGAAACAATTTGCCTAGAAGCTAAATACTCCTGAAATGCGATATGGGAAAAGGAAAATACTCCACGAGCTTGTTCCAGGAAGATACCTTGGTGTAGAAAAGACGATCTCAGTTGGTTGACGATTTCTTCCCGTACGATCTGCCTTTGCTCGATTTCCTTATGAAGTTCACAAATGCCCGTTTCAATAAAGTGCTCTAGCCTGATTGACTGACAAAACGAGATGAGGCTGAAGCGAAAGCTGGGAGGGAAGTGGTCGGTAACTTTGAACGTAACTTCTTCCTGATTTTCGTCTTGTCCGATCATTGTCATTTTAGTTTATTCAATTCTATCATTTAGCAAATCGGTCGATAAAGTGTGTGTTAATAAAGGCATGCGGAATCTCCTGCCGGGACTTTATCTAAATTTTGAACCCACGGGCTGCGTTGCGTTGTTCGATGCTCCTAGACTTCCGTGGATTACTGCATTTTAATGATGATATGTCAAAAAGATTCGATGAACTTGTTTCGGTGATGGAGCGCCTTCGGGCACCGGGCGGATGTCCTTGGGATGCGGAACAGACCTACTCTTCGCTTTCCCAGTACTTACTGGAAGAGGCCTATGAAGCATTTGACGCGATCCAGAATGCAGAAGCGACCGGAAACATCGAACACCTGAAAGAGGAGCTTGGCGATCTTTTGCTTCAGGTAGTCTTTCACTCGACCATCGGAAAGGAGCGTGGTGAATTCACCATAGAGGATGTTGCCGAGACCGTTTCTAAGAAGCTCGTCCTGCGGCATCCACACGTATTCGGTGATGCAAAACTCGAAAAAGCCAAGGATGTTCTCGATAATTGGGACACGCTGAAGGCCAACGAACGAAAAGCATCGGGTAAAGTGGAAAAGACAAAAGATTCTCTGTTAGACGATGTTCCGGTTCACTTCCCCGGGTTGCTAGAAGCTCTTAAACTCACAAAAAAAGCCGCGAACGTGGGATTTGACTGGCCGGAGCCGTCTCCGATCCTCGAAAAAGCTGAAGAAGAGATCAATGAACTTCGTCGCGCGGTCAAAACCAATGATAAGGAAAATATCGAGGAAGAAATAGGCGACCTATTGTTTGTTATCGTTAACCTTGCACGACATTTCGACGTTGAGCCCGAGACCGCCCTAAAGCGAACTAACCGAAAATTTCGTCAACGATTCAAATTCATCGAGGATGAACTCAAGCGCAACGGAGATGACATCACTTCATCCTCGCTTTCTGAGATGGATATGCTCTGGGAAAAGGCGAAATCAAAAGGAGGCTAGCCTTACGGGGCGAACATCTCAGCTAACAATCCCAATACAGAATCGGCCGTTTTTTCATCTATCTTGCCAATCTTTTTTGCAAGGCGAGTATGATCAATGGTTCTGATCTGGTCTAGAATCACCCATCGCTTCGCATTTAGAAACTCGGTTTCGACGCGGGTTGGATAAGGTGTTCTTGTCGAGGCTATCGGCGCGATCATCACATGATCAAGATTGGCATTCATCTCATCAGGCGAAACGACGACGGCCGGACGCGTATTCTTCGGATCATCGGAGATCTCGTCGTCCAGATTTATCAAATAAACTTCGAACCGTTTGACCATTAGCTGAGTTCGGGGTTTACCACTGCCATTCTTTCTTGTCGAATTCAGATGAAACCGCTTGAAAACTTACATCGTCATCGGTATCGGCGACTTTTTTGAATGCCGCATCCCAATCACATCTTGGTTTTCTGATGTTCTTGATCAGAATACCTTCCGCGGTTACCTGAAGCTCGACCTCGCCGGAAATACCCGTGTCTTCCAGCATCATCTTCGGAATTCGTATGCCCTGCGAATTGCCTATCTGTATGATCTGAGCTTTCATAATTACATCGTAATTACGGCGGTGAGTTTCGTCAAATCTTCAGTATGGGCCGAGCAGATCTTGAGTAAGGTATATTCTTGGTTTTTGCAACATAGTTTTGAACGTATTTGCGTTTAGGCTAATGTGCTAGTTGATCAAAGTAATACCGTTCATATACGGCCTCAATACTTCCGGTATGGTTACTGAACCATCTGCCTGCTGATAGTTTTCGAGGATCGCGATCCAGGTTCGGCCGACGGCAAGTCCGCTTCCGTTCAGCGTGTGGGCAAACTCCGGTTTAGCTCCGCCTGCGCGGCGAAAACGCAAGTTCATTCTTCGAGCCTGAAAATCTCCGCAATTGGAACAGCTTGAGATCTCGCGATAAGTGTTCTGCGATGGCAGCCAAACCTCGATATCGTAGGTCTTTTTTGCGCCGAAACCCATATCGCCGGTTGAAAGAACGACCGTTCGATAAGGCAGACCAAGAAGCTGCAAGATCTTTTCCGCATTCGCCGTAAGGGACTGATGTTCGTTTTCCGATTCTTCGGGAAGACAGATCTTGACCAGCTCCACTTTTTCAAACTGATGTTGGCGGATAAGGCCGCGCGTATCGCGGCCATAGCTTCCGGCCTCGCTGCGGAAGCACGGCGTATATGCTGTGTAATATTTCGGGAGATCTTTTGCATCTAGTATCTCGTCCGCGTGATAGTTCGTTACCGGAACCTCTGCTGTCGGAATCAATGCAAACCCCCGTTCGTCTTTTATGTGAAACAGGTCATCCTCGAACTTTGGCAATTGATTCGTCCCGAATAGCGTGGTCCGGTTCACCAAAAAAGGCGGGATGGTCTCCGAGTAGCCGTGCTCGCGGGTGTGAATATCGAGCATAAAATTGACCAATGCACGCGACAATCTTGCTCCGGCGCCGTTCATTATCGAAAATCTGGCTCCGGCTACCTTCGTCGCGCGCTCGAGATCCAAGATCCCCAAATCCTCACCGATATCAACGTGATCTTTGACCTGTGGTCATCGGTACCTCCGGGATACCCCGCCCTTCAGGGACTACCGTGTCCACACAAGTCGAAGATCTCCCCTAACCCTCCTTAAACAAAGGGGGACCATATGCGTAGCCATCCTTTTTCTGTACAACATTGCAATAGTTGAACTTAGTCTGTCCGCCAGATCCCGTTGAAACCATTAAACCGGTTTTCTTCAAAGCATTGAACAATGCCCACCGAGTAGAATTAACTGCAGTTGCATCTTTTAGACATGGTTTTGTCTCTTCTGTTTGCGCGTTATGTTTGCTTCGACAATGTTCAGACTTGGTACTTTCCAAATTGCACTGTACTGTATCCTCAGTCCTGTTTAACAATTTGGTTCTAGAGCCTGGATCTAGCACGCAATCCAGGGTAGGAACTTAACCTCTTAGTCTGAACGTAGGGAATAAACCCTTAGTCTGGGAAGCTGGCTCTAGCTTTGGGCTAAAGCCCCTGCCTTTAGCCATGGGGATGGCTTACGACGAAGCAAAGAGCTGCTCAAGCAGTTTTGCTCGATCATCCGTTGTGAATACTACACTTCCCTTTAGATTTTCCCTTTAAAAAAGAGATGCTAATCTTATGGAAGTCATTGACAGCCATTTTAAGTAAACATGCCTAGAGTTATTTCCGTTCACTCGTATCGAGGTGGTACGGGTAAGTCTAACTTTACTGCGAACCTGGCAACCACCGTGGCTGCCCTGGGAAATCGTGTGGGTGTTGTTGATACAGATGTCCCTTCTCCAGGAATCCATAACCTGTTTTGTCTGGAACCAGAGCAAATGGACAAAACCCTGAATAACTATTTGTGGGGTGAAAGCTCAATCGAAGATGCCGCCTATGATCTGAGTGCCAATGTGGGGATCGAGGGTGCAGGCAAGCTATTTCTGGTTCCGTCCAGTGTTAAGGCGGATGATATTGCCAGGATCCTGAAGGATGGCTATGATGTCAAACTGATGAATGATGGGTTTCGCAATCTGGTAAAAGCACTTCAGCTTGATTATTTGTTTATTGATACCCATCCTGGCCTCTCGAAAGAAACATTTTTATCGATCGCGATCTCTCATGTGCTAGTTCTAATTCTCCGCCCTGACAAGCAAGATTATCAGGGCACGGCGGTGACGATGGATGTGGCGCGGCAACTGAAAGTGCGGAAGATGCTATTGGCCATCAACAAAGCCCACAGCAAACTCAACCTGGAAGCCCTAAAGCAAAAAGTAGAGGAAACATACGGCGAAATGGTTGCCGGAATATTTCCATTGTCGGAAGATATCGTGCAGCTCGCCAGTGAAGGAGTATTTTGTGTGAAATATCCAGAGCATCCGGTGAGTCAGGAATTTCGCAAAGTGGCACAGCAAATTATCGAGGGGTAAGTGGCATGTCGAATTTTGGAGAATTGCAATCCCTAGCCAATTCTATTACTGCGGTTACGTCGCCCTTTCGTAATTATCTGAACGATTTATATGAGAAGTATCGATCGCTGAATGAAGGTGCCGTGGCCGATTACATTCCAGAACTGGCACTGGCAAAGCCGGAGTGGTTTGGCGTTTGTGTGGTCACCACGGAGGGACAGGTATTTGAGGTTGGAGATTGCGACCAGTTGTTCACGATTCAGTCCATTTCTAAAGCGTTTGTGTTTGGCTTAGCGCTGGAAGACCACGGGCGTGACTATGTGAATAGCAAAGTCAGCGTAGAGCCAACGGGCGAAGCATTCAACTCGATTGTGCTAGATGAAGTGACTAACCGCCCCTATAATCCAATGGTGAATGCTGGGGCGATTGCCACGGCAGATTTAATTAAGGGCAAAAACGGCACGGAACGCTTAAAACGAATGCTGGAAATGTTCAAACGCTATACCGGACGGGATCATGATATCAATGTGCCGGTTTTTTTATCTGAAAAGGCAACCGGCTATCGCAACCGAGCCATGGCCTACCTGATGCTGAACTTTGGCATGGTTAGCGAGAAGATTGATGAAACGCTGGATCTCTACTTTCAGCAATGTTCAATTATGGTGAATGCTCGCGATCTGGCTATGCTTTCGGCAACGTTGGCAAACGGTGGCGTGAACCCAGTTACAAAACAACGAGCGATTGATGAACGCTATGTGCAAGATGTGATTAGCGTCATGCTGACCTGCGGCATGTATGATGCCTCCGGCGAGTGGTGTTATCGAGTGGGACTGCCGGCTAAGAGTGGAGTTGGCGGCGGCATTACGGCAATTGCACCCGGAAAAGTAGGCATTGGTACTTTCTCACCCCCCTTAGATGTAAAAGGCAACAGTGTGCGGGGCATCAAGGTCTGTGAGGATCTCTCCCAGGATTTTGGTTTACATTTGTTTAATGTGGCTAAGCCAGAGCGCAATTTGCAGGAGTGGATCGCCGGAGGAGATGGTATTAATGACTGGTAAGGCCACTCCCCCCATTCCGGGTAAATTTCCCCTGCGCGTTACCCTAGTAGTACCCTTTGTTCTGCAAATTCTGGCAGTTGTCGGATTGGTGGGATACCTCTCGTTTCGCAACGGGCAACGGGCAGTTAATGACCTGGCAACGCAACTGCGGAGCGAGGTGACAGCTCGAATTGAAGCCGAACTGAAAACGTGGCATTATTAATTTGATTACCGAACAACCGCAAGAAGAGCCAGCCTATGAAGTGGGGCTACAGATCGGCAGCTATGCCTTTGTGCGGCCAACTCTCGACTTTACTGGCCCCTTAACCGACGATCGCCGCTTGCTTTATCGGCTCAACCTTGCCTATGAATATTCCGATGGGTTTCGAGATTTTGAACAAGATGTGGATCGCTTATTTATCGCGCCGGTCCTGACCTGGAGACTGAGCGATGCCACTAACATCACGTTTGATTTTACCCACCTACGCGACGACCGACCAATGGATCGCGGGCTAGTGGCGATTGGCGATCAGGTGGCGGATATTCCAATCAGCCGGATTTTGGGCGAACCCAATGACATCCGCAGCGTGCGCGCAACCAGTGCAGGCTATCGACTGGAACATCAAATTAACGAAAACTGGACACTCCGTAATCGATTTAATTATTTCTCAGACCACAGTTCCGACTTCCATGCTGAACCAGATGTCTTGAATGAGGAAACTGGAATTTTGGAGCGCAGCTACCGCAATAGTGAAACGACGACTGAAACCTATAATTTGCAGGCAGATATTTTGGGACGGTTCACCACAGGTTCAATTGGTCACAACCTATTGTTTGGCGTGGACTATGGCGTATTCAACGATAGTACAGATTTCCTTAGATTTGCCGAGGGACGAACTCCCAGTATCAATATTTTTGATCCAGTCTATGATGTGATCGATCGCCCAACTCGTAATGATCTAACGCTACCAGCCAATATCTCCAGAAACCGAACCGAACTGATTGGCATTTTGCTCCAAGACCAGATCACCATTTTGGATAATTTGAAGCTGCTGATCAATGGACGATTCGATATCGTGTCGCAGGACAGTCGTTCTTTTATAGACAATACAACGTCAAACCAAGATCTCACGGCCTTCAGCCCCACGATTGGCATTGTCTATCAACCCATTGAACCGATTTCGCTCTATGCCAACTATGCCCGCTCGTTTCAACCTAATTTTGGTATTCGTGAAGATGGCTCATTTTTAGAACCCGAACGCGGTACCCAGTACGAAATTGGCGTCCGAGCAGAATTTGGTAGGAACCTGATTGCGTCACTGGCTGCCTATCACCTGACCAAAACGAATGTGGCTACTACTGATCCCGACAATCCAGACTTTAGCATTGCCATTGGCGAGCAGCGCAGTCAAGGAATTGAATTTGACATAGGCGGTGAAATACTCCCAGGCTGGAATCTGATTGCTTCCTATGGTTTAATTGATGCCGAAGTAACCGAAAGCAATGATATTCCTGAAGGGAGCCAAATCGATGGAGTGCCTCGCAGTACAGCCAACCTGTGGACCACCTACGAAATTCAGTCGGGAAATTTAGCAGGTTTAGGCGTTGGGCTGGGTTTATTCTTTGTTGATGAGCGCCTGCAAGATGGAGGCAGTTACACCTTACCAGCCTATTTACGCACCGATGCCTCGCTGTTTTATCGCCGCGATAACTGGCGGGTTGCTATTAATGTTCAAAATCTGTTTGACCAGCGATATTTTGAATCGGTCAACTTTGGTAGAGTAGCAATTATGCCAGGAGCACCCTTGACGGTTGTAGCTTCACTCACGGTTGAGTTTTGAGCCTTTACTATCCTCTAACTTCCCTTTATTAAGAGGAGAGGACTTATTGCGTTCTAGTTGTCCCAGGTGAATTGAATCAGTACCCCCATGACAGTGCTCCTCACAAATTTAGCCAAGAAACTCACTTTGGGATTTACTAAAGCGACAATAAAGCAGCTTTATCGCTTGCGATTAACTGGTCTGGGACTATTCATACTTCTGTTCACTGCTGCTTGCCATCCCCATCACCTGACTATAGAAGCGACGGCTTCAAGCCCCTGTCGGATAGTGCAACACTCAATGGGCGAGAGCTGTGTTCCCTTCCATCCTCAGCGGGTGATTGTGCTAAGTGGTTTAGATGGCGTGTTGGCACTGGGCGTGAAGCCTGTTGGAATTGCTGGCAACTTAGATCCACTGTTTGTGCCCTACCTCAGCCAAGACCAAACCGAGCCACCGCAAATCATTGGCTTAGTTGGCGATCGACCCAGTCTAGAAGCAATTTTGCAGCTACAGCCGGATGTGATCTTGGGAACCTCCTGGGACATGGATGCGAACACCTACAAACTGCTATCGCAAATCGCGCCGACTATTGGGGTGAAGCTGGAAACTGATGCACAATGGAAAGGGGCGTTGATTAAATTTGCGGAAGCATTAGGAAAAACAGTAGAAGCAGATAGGGTATTGTCAAATTACAACGCTCGTTTAGCTGAGTTCAAAGCAAAAATGGGGGATCGTCTGCACCAACTGCAAGCCTCGCTGGTTCGCATCTATCCCGATAGTATTGCTTTTTACCTAAGCAGTTCATTTCCAGGTTCAATTCTCAAGGATGCTGGAATCCAGCGGCCACCGGCTCAAGCAATTGAACCACGCGGGCAAAACCAACAGCGGATCGACAAGGAACTGATTAGTCTCCTAGATGCTGATATCATGTTTATCTGGACCTATGGCTACACACCAGAGATCGCAAAAGCGGCTGAGAGCGCATTAGACAAGCTCAAATCTCCACAGCCCACAGCGATGCCGATCTCGCCTTCATCCAACAGGCATTTCGAGACAGCGCCAGCGAACTGCAACAAGCCGGATTTTTCGCATGATTTAAATAATGGTATGAATATAAACAAACATACTGGAGGTTAAAAATGGCAACAATGGGCAAATACTGTAAGGCATACTTAGTCAAGCAATTGCGTCAATTTGAGCAATGGAGCGAAGATACTTCTGCCATCCAAGCTTCAGATAACACAGCTAAAAACAGTTTTGATGACGATGATGTGCTATATCTACAAGAAAACTACGTGGTCACAAACGGTATCTTCCAGGACGAACAAATTGTCTTTGATCAGATAACACCTGAATGGAAACAATTCTGCCAAACCGTCCTACAGTTTGAAGTGCCCACATTTGAATCATCCAAGTGAAACCTCTTCAACTGCTTTTGGACAAATTTCGTAACGAAAACTAGGAGATCACAATGAACGAACTCGTGCAGCGTCTTTCTCAAGGAAACCATCCCGTTGAAGCGAGTCTGCGTCCTGAACGCACAGTTGCCGCCTTCAAAGCCTGTATCGATCGCGGCTATGTCCATATCAAATTTACTGATACCAGGGGAGGCACCGATTTAGGAATGCAGTTAGACCACAATGCCTCTGATTTAACCACCGCCAATTTTGACCAGCAAACCGGCCAAGCCCATCTCGTCGGCCACCTAACGCTAAATTACGTCCCAGTCAAATGCATCGCCGACATCGATCTCAGCACCCTCAGCGGCACCGGTCATCTAGAACCGATCGCAGCCACCACCCCCCACGAATAAAATTTCCCTTACAGTAAACCACCCATTCACCCCCTTTCCCCTAGAGGAGATCACCATGAATCCCGACCAAGAAGACACCACCATCTATCACGTTGTAATCAACGAAGAAGAACAATATTCCATCTGGCCCGACTATCGGGAAATTCCGGCAGGTTGGCGAGCAGTCGGCAAAACTGGGCCGAAACAAGACTGTTTAGACTACATCAAGGAAGTCTGGACCGATATGCGTCCGCTCAGCCTCCGGCGCTATATGGAGCAGCGTTAATCAAGCCATCATGTCTTCAGCGCCTGTCCCCCGGCTAGAATTGCTCATTCCCTGGGAACTCCCCACCGAGCAGCCGTTAAGTGCAGCCGATCAAGCCAGAATCGGGCGGGCGCTACACTCGCTGCTAGAGGCTTTACGGGAACCCGATGCGGTTGCTTTGTCGCGGATTACCCAGGCGTTGGAGCAACTCGGTTCCATCGACTCGGCTCCCTCTGAGCTGAGTTCGACCAAAACAGCACTGCAACAGCCGCAGATCGCAGATTTTGATCATTACTTTGAAGCCGTTCATGTGCAAACCTCCGATCCGGTGGGTTGTCTGGTGCGGAGCCTGCTGCTTACCTATCAGCGAGCACTCCAGCTCTGGCTCAGCGGTGATTTTGACCCCCAGCAAATTGCCTACCAGAAACAGGGGTTTGTTAGTTACGGCTATTTGCTACTGAGAGTGTTTCAATTACCCGATCCAGAAACAGGAAACTATTAACGACAAATCAATCAGTGAGAATAAAATGAAGAATATAAAAATGACGCAATCTGAAACAGCATCTATCACATTATCAGACTCGAATTCAGCCATCAGCGCCTTCCAAATTTGGAAAGGATTCCACTGGTCATTTATTATTCAGATTCAGGGGTTGATTATCTGTCTCCAGCGGTTTGAACGCAGCCTTGTCTCTGGCAATCTGGCGATGGCCCAAACTGAACTGACAACCGCCACCGATCTCATGCTCGCCTCTGGAGCCGCCATGCAGCTTGCCGGTAGCTTTAGTCCCCGCGATTATGCCCAGCAGGTTCGCCCATCGATGATGCCGCCTCAAGTGCAGTCGGATAACTTCAGTGGGTTGATGTCCTGGGAACATGCGGCTCTGATGCAGCTTTGGAAACGCCTCACTCCAGCATTCCGCACCTTGCCAGCCGAGCTACAGCCCCAGCATCAGCGATTTGTTGAAGCCTATCTGATGCTAGCCACCTCCCATCGCGCCGTCTGCGAAAAATTTGGCGGTGACAGCACCGGCAGTTTACGATTTGAAGCAGGCAACGCCATCGATACACTCGATAAGTTTGCCCAGTTGCGGCTGCAAACCCTCGATCCAAATCGACGTGGCAGCCATCACTGTCCCTTTTCCCCGCCTGCATAAATAGCCTGTATAATTCCTGCTTCCATGCTCAAACCCCTGCGCCAACGATTACCCCGCAATGTTTGGATTTTAGGTTTTGTCAGCCTCTTCGCCGACATTAACTCCAAAATGGTGCAGTCAGTGCTACCGCTGTTTTTGGTGTCGGTGCTGGGAGCAAACCTGCTCACCGTGGGGCTGATTGAAGGAATCGCCGAATCCACGGCTGCGGTGGTCAAAATTGGCTCTGGAGCCTTGAGCGACTACTGGCAACGCCGCAAAGAGCTAGCAATTGTTGGCTATGGGCTTTCCACCTTAGTGACAGTTGTGTTTGCCGTGGCTTCCAGTCCAGCCTGGGTGCTGCTGGCGCGATTTGCCGATCGCTTCGGGAAGGGGATTCGAGTTGCGCCCCGCAATCTAGAGCAGCTTCCTCCCGCTCAAACATCGCTGGCCAACGCCCTGAGAGCACTAGTGAATGAATTCCAGCTAGAGCAATTGATTGCGTTAACAGGGGATGTAACCAAAGCTCTTTAGAGGGCCGATTATTTGCTCTATTACTTCGACGGGGTTAGAGAATGCAGAGGAGCATACCGGCAGGGATGTCCAAGCCTTCGTTGCCACCAACCCCCCAATCCTGGGAGCTTTGAAGCGTTACGAGTTGGTTCCCCCAAAATTGGAAGGCTAGGGGGGCATGCTTTCACATGCCGGCGTAATAGAAGCGGGTCGCACCGATGCTAATCAACCAAATTTGAGGTTAGATTCAGAACAATCCAATGCAGAAGGCTCCGATTGAGCACGTCGATGAACGCAGTTGGTCCAGATTTCGTCCGGAAAGACGATGCGATTGAGTAGCCCCTTCGATTCTTCACTACTGGCTTTGAGGTCAATGCCTTGAGTCAAGTAGGCTTTGTAGACGAGCTGACTGCAATAGAAACCGTCTTCGGTGTCTGGATCGGGAAAGACAACGTTATAGGGCTTTTCTAGCATGGCCTGCTCTAGACAATAGGCCACTACTGCTTTGCGGATTTGGTTTTGTTCAACGATGGATAGGCCGCGATTGGCCAATGGATAGGCCACGCCGTAGAAACTGTCAACAAAGTGCCGTTGTTCTGCAAAGGAACAAGCATCCCACTGTTCACCAGGCATTTCATAGACAATCACGCCGCCCGGTCCCGCTTCCACACATCGGCCTTCTGGCCCCAGATAAATCGCACAATGATCTACTTTACCGGGTAGAAGTCGCCCAACCTGCCGCCAAAATTCACCATATAAGCTGCCAGGAACGCCATCAACGGTGCAGATAATATCGCCGGTTGTAAGGGGAACGCCATTGAATTGGTGAGTGTAAATCATAGGTGTAAATCATTGGTGATGCCGAGTGATGTCGTAATCCGCTCTCAGTCATTAGATCAGTCATTAGAGTCGTAGTCAGTCATTTTATCAGGTTGGCTCTACCCGCAGGCAGAAGCGCATTCTGTTCGGAGAGTTTACTGTGAAGCTAAATTTTGCCAGGGCTGTATTAAGATTGCTGCAACTCAAGTTTTTGAGTGCTCACTGAACCATTCATTACAATGCTCAACGAGCACTCGCTAGTATTCACTAAGGGTGCCAAATGGATATCTCTCAGATTAAAGAACATTTGATGGTTCACGCGAAAGGACTGGGCAGTACGAATGATGCAGGCGTGCATATTGGTACAGTTGATCGACTCTGTGATCATCTACTAGTTTGAACTGGGTGGTCGCTATTCAAGCTATTCAATCAATGCAGTAGGAAACTGGTTCACCGTTCACAGTAACAATTCGGTCAAGCCGGATCTCGGTGCCGTCCTTAAGCTTTAGAAAATCGGCTTGATTGGCAGCATAGACATCCACAATCCAATCTTCTACTTCAATGACCTCATTTGCTTGATTGCGGTAAACAATCTGGCATGTTTGCCGTAAGGTAGCGAGCGCTTCTAGCCGATCGTGAAAATCGCAGCTAATCGGGATATAGGCATCCATTGCAAATCCTCCCTGCGAGACTGGATTAGGATTGTCTCCATCCGCTATTGATCAGAGTAGCGAATTTTTTGAGGTTTGAGCTGGGAGCGTTTATGTGGGTATTTTGCTGCGGCATGTATCGTTCGGCGTCAACCTTACAATTTCAGATCACAACCCATCTCGTTCAGCAGTTTGACTTAGGGCAGGTAGTCGGCTGGATTGACGCGAATCGGTTTGCTGAAGTGCGTCAGCAGTATAAACAGGAAGCTGGGCTGAAGGTAATCAAGGTGCATAAATGCACCGAGGCCATCAAAACCGAATTTCTCAAAAATAATGCTATCGGCATCTATGCCCATCGAGACGTGCGCGATGTCTATGCCTCGATGATGAAGCAACGGCAGAAGTCGTTTGAGTTTTTATGGAACGAAGGCTTTTTAGAAACATGCCTGGAAAACCACCAAAAATGGACGAGTTTGCCGAACGTACTAGCTTCCCAGTACAAGGAAATTCTTGCCGATCCAGCGCAAGAGGTAAGGCGAATTGCCGAGCATTTACATATCAAAACAGACTCCGAAACTTGCAGTGATATTGCCAATAACTATACGCTCGAAGTCCAGCGGGAGAGAATCAACAGGTTTAAGCAAAAGGTATTACAGCTCCAGCCTAGCCCTGATGATCATCGGGACATGGTTGACTATCATGATGAAGCCACACTACTGCACATGAATCACATCGATGCAGTTAAGATAGGACGCTGGAAAAATGACTTATCTAATCAGGAAGCTGGAATGATTGAACGAATGGTCAAAGAATGGTGCGACAAGCATAACCAAGATTCGGCCATTTTTCTAGCTGTTCCATAACCCCGAAAAAATGTACTCGTTGGTATTACAGAAGTCGAAGATCCTATGCAGGTATCACCTTCTATCCAAATCGTCCACTCACATATTCGCGAGTAATTTCTTGCTGAGGACACTCAAAGATCGTTTCAGTTTTATCAAACTCGACCAGATAGCCGCTGCCTGCTGTTCGGCTGACATTAAACCTGCTGCCACTGCAACCCGGCGATGTGCTGGAAACCTATGCCAACATTGACGATCTAACCCGCGACGTTGGCTTTGAGCCGACTACTCCGATTGAGGTGGGCATTCCCCGCTTTGTAGACTGGTACCGCAGCTATTATCAAATCCCTGTGATGTCAGCATCCCGGCTAGCTGCCTCGGTAATGGTCTAACAATAAAAGCGAACGCTTACCATTTCATGAACACTGGCAAGATCCCAACTCCAAGATGTCCATTGATGATGGCCGGTTTAATCCTGGCACTACATTGCAAAAGTCAATCGTGGCATTTTAAAGTTAGCTATCCAGCAATTCATGATCTGGGCTGAACTATGACTAAACAGGCAATCGCTGAATTCACCTTAAAAGATGGCACTAAAGTTTACGTTGAGGTTCCGGAACCTTCTTCTGGTAGCTCCGTTAAAGCAGCTGCTTTGGGCGAGGAAGTTTACCAAGTTGTAGATGGAGCCAAAGGAACATTTGAAAGGGCACTCGATAAAGTCCAGCCTGTGGCAAATGCTGTAATTGATCGGTTGGTATCTGGATTAACGACTCCTGCTGATGAAGTAGAAGTCAAGTTTGGTTTTAAATTGACTGCTGATGCAGGGGTGTTGATCTGTGCGGTAGGCAGTGAAGCCAGCTTTGAAGTTACTTTGAAGTGGGGCAGGTAAGCGATCGCAGCAAATGTTCACAGAAAATCAAGAATCAGTATACAAAGCAGGGCTGGTTCGGTTTCACCCAAGCCATCAAGAAAGCCATAAAGTGATTGGAGCGGGGTTCTATGTTGGGACTGGCTATGTATTAACTTGTGCCCATGTTGTTACTCAAAGCCTGAACCTGGGAAAAGAGCCAGCGGGGATTCCGGCGGATGCGGTAGCGGGCAAGCCGATTCAGCTTGATTTTCCCTTCGTGGCGAAAGAGCAATTTCAAGACGCGAAAGTTCTGCCAGATCTATGGCAATTGCACGGTCAAGACCTAGCGGTTCTCAAGGTTGTGGAGGCTATTCCGAACGGCGTTAATCCTTTGTCATTGCCGGAGTCTAGTTCCTATCGGGACAATCGCTATCACGTTTATGGATTTCCCAAGGGACATCCCGATGGTATATGGGCTAGAGGGGAATTCCTGGGGGAAGTGGCTAGCGGCTGGGTTCAGATGGAAGATACCAAACCCGAAGGCTTAGCCATTGTCCCAGGATTTAGCGGTGCCCCAGTTTGGGATGAGGGATTGGGCGGGATCGCAGGGATGACCGTTGCCCATGATAAAGATCGGGAGGAAGCCAAAGTTGGCTTTATGATCCCATATCAGAAGCTCAAGCCTGCTCTGGAGGCGATCGCGCTATTTGAGCTACTGTTGCCGAAAGCAGCCGTGCCGGATCCCTCCTGGAAAAATGCCTATCGGCTGTTGCGGCCTGATATTTCCACAGAATCCTACCCGAAGACGCTTCAGGAAGCAATCCTGCAAGTTCAAACGATGTCTGCTCAGGGGAGTGATTATCGAGCGATCGTGCTATTTATTGGCTACTTGGCGTTGCCTGAATTAGGGCTATTGATCCAACCCCGACTTCTTCAGTGGTTGCAAGAACAAGGGGTAGATAAGGTCGAGGACCTGTTAAAAGCAGTTAGACAAAAAGCAGCAATTCATCAAGCACAGCAGCCCCAAACCCTGGCTCCTCATCTGCTGTTTTGGGTACAGGCGGAGTTAAACAGCGATCGCTATTTTGTGCAGGCTTATCTGGTCAAAAATCGAGACCAATACGACCCACTCAAAGCATTACCCCTCCAATCTCCGGCTTCATTTCTTGAAAAGTCTGAGGATGAAAAGGTGAATCGCCCGGAAATCGAGCAGATCTTACGCCAATGTTTAGATGAAAGTGTTGAACAATTGGCGGAGATGAATGATTTAGCCCAACTGCGAGTAGAAGTTTTTTTGCCTCTTTCCTGTTTGGATTGGCAAGTTGATGGCTGGTTTGCAGACGAGCAAACGATGTTTAATCCTAAACCAGAATCCATTGGTTCGCGTTATAGCCTGGTTGTTCGCATTGCGGAGCGATTGAATCCCAAAAATTGCACTGCTCAAATCAAGGCATTATGGAGTGGAAAGTGGAGTACCTTAACGCAAATTCAGGCTCATCCTGCTCATCATGGGTTGGTTTCAGGTGATAATGTTACGCCCGTACAACTATGTGATGAACTACGTCGAGCAGAAATCATCGGCTTTTATCTCACGCAAGCTCCCAAATCCTTTACACAAGACAATCCAGGTCTTTTCCCAGTGTTGATTGGGACGGGTGCGCCTGTTGCAATTTGGCTTCGCCAGGACATTCCCGATGGTTGTAGGGAGTCATTTGAGCAATTTCTAACTCGTGGCTTGGCAGACTTGTCAACCAGTATTAGGAACTTACGCAACAGGGCAGAGGCAACGTGCAACAACGGAGAAATTCACCTTAAACAGCACCTCAGTGTAATCTGGGAAGATCCGAAGCTAGTGCCGCCCGGAGCCATTCAATCTGGAGCCGGTCAATCCTCAAGGTTGAGAATGCCTGCCTGACGGTAAAATTCAAACGGTAAAATTCAAACGGATGCTTTGCTCGAATTCCCCTACGGCGTACGCGGCCTTGCACTTAACCTTGAAGAGGACAAGGTCGGCTGCGTGCTTTTCGGCGATTTCCAGAAGATCAAAGAGGGCGACGAGGCGAAACGCACCCGACGCATCATGAGCGTGCCTGTAGGCGATGCGATGATCGGTCGCGTGGTTGACGCTCTAGGAAATCCGATCGACGGCAAAGGCGAGATCATTACAGATACTTATAATCCCGTTGAGCGTATCGCTCCGGGGATTATCGACCGCCAACCCGTTAAAGAACCTCTTCAGACGGGTCTCAAGGCCATCGACGCAATGGTGCCGATCGGCCGCGGACAGCGTGAGCTTATCATTGGCGACCGTCAAACCGGTAAGACCGCCGTCGCGATCGACACCATCATCAACCAGAAAGGTAAGGATGTGATCTGCGTTTACGTGGCTATTGGCCAAAAGGCTTCGACTGTGGCTCAGGTGGTAAAGAAGCTTGAAGACTACGGCGCGATGGATTACACAATAGTTGTTTCCGCGACCGCTTCCGATCCGGCCGCTATGCAATTCCTTGCTCCGTATTCGGGCTGCGCGATCGGTGAGTATTTCCGTGACAATGGGCGCCACGCCCTCACTATCTACGACGATCTTTCAAAGCAGGCAGCTGCATACCGCGAAATTTCGCTCCTGCTCCGCCGTCCGCCGGGCCGCGAAGCATACCCCGGAGACGTTTTCTACCTCCACTCACGCTTGCTTGAACGCGCGGCAAAGATGTCCGATGCACGCGGCGGCGGCTCGCTGACCAGCTTGCCGATCATCGAAACGCAAGCCGGCGATATCTCGGCCTACATTCCGACGAACGTGATCTCGATCACAGATGGACAGATCTTCCTTGAATCCGATCTGTTCAACTCGGGCGTGCGTCCCGCTATCAACGTAGGAAACTCGGTTTCGCGTGTGGGCGGTTCGGCACAGATCAAGGCGATGAAGGCCGTCGCCGGAACGCTGCGTATCGATCTTGCACAGTTCCGTGAACTAGCGGCATTCGCACAATTCGGGTCGGACCTTGATAAAGCGACTCAGGCCCAGCTCGAACGCGGTAAACGGCTGACGGAGATATTGAAGCAGCCGCAATACCAGCCGATGGAGGTGGAGGACCAGGTCGTTATCATCTGGACCGTGACGAACGGTTTTGGTGACGATATCGCTGTCGAAGATCTAAGGCGTTTCGAAACTGAGCTGCTCGATTTCATCAGGAACGCACATCCTGGCATCAGAAACACGCTCCGCGAAAAGAAAACGATAGATGATGCTCTCAAGGCCGAGCTTAAGGAAGCCGTAGAAGATTTCAAGGCGACCCGCTGGAATAAAGAAGAGGCCGGAGCTGCAGCTGCCTAGCAATTAAGATCTCCACGTTTCACACTCCCGATCCTTTTCACCTTGATTTACGGATCTGGACTGGGAAGACGGGATTCTGGATCTAAAGATATGCCAAGTCTTTTAGACATGCGCCGACGTATCAAGTCGGTAAAGAACACACAGCAGATCACTAAGGCGATGAAGATGGTCGCCGCGGCCAAGCTCAAGCGCGCACAAGATCGCGTAACCGCCGCACGCCCCTACGCACAGAAGATGACCGCTGTTCTCGGCGGTTTAAGTGCAAAGGTCGCCGAAGAATTTTCACATCCGCTCCTTACGCCCAGAGGCGACGACAAATATCTTGTCGTTGTCGTAACGGCGGATAAGGGCCTTGCGGGCGCCTTCAATGCTAACGTCATAAAAGCTGCTCAGGCTTTCGTTCGTGAGAACGAAGAAAAAGAGATCGGAATGGTCACCGTCGGACGAAAGGGACGCGATTTTTTTAAGCGACGTTCTGCTAATATTTCTGATGAGTACATCGGACTTACCGGCACCGGGACCGTACGCTATTCTGACGCGGCGGATATAGCCGACAACCTTATCAAGAAATTCACTGAGGACGAGTCGATTGATAAGGTCTTTCTGATCTTTACTGAATTTCGAACGGTTCTCTCGCAGAAACCGGTTGTAGAGCAGCTATTGCCGATCCCCTCGATCGAATCAGCAGACGAGGAAGAAACTTCCGTCGAGGCAGAATATATCTACGAACAGCCGCCAGCCGAGATCTTCGGCAAACTGCTTCCAAAGCAGGTCGTAACGCAGGTTTATCGGGCGATGCTTGAATCTGTCGCCTCCGAGCAAGGCTCGCGTATGACCGCAATGGATTCGGCATCTAAGAACGCCGGCGAACTGATCGACACTCTGACCCTGAACATGAACCGCATCCGCCAGGCAGCCATTACAAAAGAGATCATCGAAGTGGTATCAGGGGCCGCGGCTCTTTAATTTCACAGCTCGTAAACAAGGCCGCAGACTGAGGATTTGAAATCCATCGCGATTTCATATATCCTCAGCCTGCTTTTCCTTATTTGAAGACCAAACAAAGAACGGAGGAAATATGAGTATCCTGTTTGCCATCGGTGGGATCCTTATCCTGGTTGGTTGGATCTGGAACATCATTACCAGCTTCAAGATGGGCGGCACACTTTGGGGCGTCCTTAACATTTTTCTCCAACCTATTATGGGCATCGTCTCGCGTTGATGATGCACAGAACCATTACGAGCAACCGATTTTTCTGACTGCAAGTCAGTCCTATTTCCGTTTATCGCTCCATTAACGTGATTGGTATGACTAGAGGCATATCCATTTTTGGTTCCACTCTGAGGAATCCAATCATATCCATTGGATTTGCCCATAGGCGTTGTGACAGCTGATGTCGCCAGGGTAATGGGTGAGGTGTTCGCAACTACGTGCCGTGATTCAGAGCTTGCAGCTACTGTCACTTTCTCTTGAGCAGGAGCAGCAACTTGGATCGTTTGCAGAGGTTGCGGATGTAGAGGTTGCGGTACCGGATGGAAACCATTGCCACCATTTCCGTTGCCATGACCATTGCCATTTTTGCCATGACCATTGCCATTTTCGCTAACAGCAAGCTGAATGCGGAATCCATCGTTCAGAGCTTTCTCAAATACCGACTTGGTCTTATCGCTGACGTAATTGCAGCCATTTAAGCGCACATAGAAGCCCTTGGGATTTCTTGATTCTGGCAAAAGTTTCGGTACCTGATAGGGATCTACATCCTTCAGAGCCAAACCGGCAACTCGTAATCTTGCAATTGCCTCCTGAAACTGGTAGCTGCTATCTTTCTGACGACTGCCGTTGAGAGCAATCGCAACGTAGGGCCGATCGCCCAAAATCTCCTTCACCAGATTCGTCAAGATACTGCGTGGACCAACCTCCACAAAGAACCGCCCACCTGCGTTGTAGATATTTTCGATTTCTTGCTTAAAGGAAACCGGACAGCACATGTGATTTTGCAGATTGCGCTTCACTGCGGCTGGTTCACTGGGATAGGGCGCAGCGGTCACGTTGGTGTAGGCAGTGATGACAGGTGCTTTGAAGGTTACTGCCTCAATTGCCTTTGCAAAGGGCTGTTGGGCATGAGCCACGAGCGAAGTGTGGAACGCACCAGATACCGGCAGCGGCACCGTTGAGAATCCCTTAGACTCTAAAATCTGCTGCACTTTAGCGATCTCAGGCTTGCTGCCCGCCAGTACGACCTGTTGATTCGAGTTCCAGTTAGCAATCGTGACTTGAGGATGAGCTTGCAATAGAACTTCTACCTGTTGAGCATCCCCCGTTACCGCCAGCATCGCCCCCGCATCAAAACCGGGCTGATCTGGAGCTGCCATTGCTTTGGCCCGTGCCTTGACTAGGAAGAAGTAATCCTCGTCGCTAATCGCTTCGGCAGCCCACAGTGCCGTCAATTCACCAAAACTGTGGCCAGCCACAACATCAGGCTGGAAACCCGCTCGGCGCAGAATTTTGTACAGTCCTACACTCACGGCAGCAATGGCCGGTTGGGCATATTCGGTGCGGCGTAACATCTGCTCTTGCGCTTCCTGCTGCTCTGGCTCAAAGGCAGGCTGGGGAAACACAATATTGGAAATGCGGTGCATCCGGTCTTTGGCGAGTAGGTTATCCAGATAGCCATAGGTTTGGCGCAGTTCCGGAAAGTCAATTGTCAGCTCGCGACCCATCTTGAGATACTGGGATCCCTGTCCTGGGAAGAGAGCGACTACCTTGCCAGGCAGTTCGGCACCCTGTTGATAAAAGATGCCGAGCGGATGCTCCCAAGCTGAGCCGAGCGGCTTAATCAGTAACCCAATGGCGGTTTGCAACTTGGTGCAGGCATCCTGAAGCGAAGCTGCTGCAAAGCCTAAACGGGCAGCGGCCACCGGAATCTCCAAGGACTGGCATTCAGCTACTAATTCGGCATAGCTGCGTTCACCGTTGTTGGACTTCAATTGGTGCAGTACTGCTTCACAGCGTTCAACTAACTGGGTCGGCGTTGGCGCATGCAGCAACACAACTCGAGCGGCCTGATGCATGCGATAGGCTCGCTGATGTTCCTCCTGGTATTCTTCCAGAACAACATGGTAATTTGTGCCACCAAATCCAAACGAACTGACACCAGCCCGTCGCGGGGGTGCACCTGCCGCCTTGATCCAGGGACGCGCTTCGGTATTGAGGTAAAAGGCCGACTTCTCCAAGTCCAACCTGGGATTGGGTTTACTGATGTTAATCGTGGGTGGCAAAACCTTGTGGTGTAACGCTAGCGCCGTTTTAATCAGGCTAGCGGCACCAGCTGCTGCTTTCGTATGACCAATTTGCGACTTAACACTCCCTAGAGCCACAGACTGCGGCTCGGCCTGATTTTCATTGAAGAAGGTACGTAGGGCTTCCACCTCAGCCGGATCGCCCGCCATGGTTCCGGTGCCGTGGGCCTCAATTAACTGCACAGTCTCTGGAGCCACTCCCGTTCCGGCATAGGCACGGCGCAGGGCTGTGAGCTGACCCGATGGACGCGGCGCGTAAATGCTCTTAAACCGGCCATCACTGGAGGTACCAATGCCGCGAATCACGGCATAGATTTGGTCACCATCTCGCTCGGCATCCTTGAGTCGTTTCAGGACCATCATGCCGATGCCTTCACCCAACATCATCCCGTCCGCTTCAGCATCAAAGGGGCGAGTCATTTGTTGCTTAGATAGAGCAGGCGTTTTACTGAAGCAAAGATAGGCAAAGACTGAATTATCGGTGTCTACTCCACCGGTCAGCATCATGCTGGCTCGATCGCAATGGTTTGGGTCAAATTGTAATATTCCGGTTTATCGTATGAACGAAAATTTATGCGAAGACTTCGTTTACCTTCCTTTATGATGGATGTATCCGACTGAACATCGACACGGCCCTCGGTGCGCACGACCTTCCAACCGAAAAGCGTATCATCGGGATTGCCGAGCGGCCCCTCAAAACCGCCGTTAGTTATAGCCTCAAATGCTGCTTCCGGGTCGATGCCCGTTTGCCGAGCGAATTCCAGTGATTGCCGATAAAGCCCTTTGTGGTAGAGGCCCTGAGCAATTATCTTTGCCGTCATCTGATGTTCGGCCTTCTTATCATCGGGGAGAAGGTTCCACATTCTGAGCGAATCCTCTGAGGCCGAACGTACGGCATAGAATAACGCGAGATTAGCCCGAACATCCGGCGAATCAGATGCGAACTCTTCGACCCGTCGCGGATCCTTGTCGAAATAATCCCAGGCGAGCGAAAATACCTGCTCACGATATACGGAATTCTTCTCCGCAGAGCGCTTTAGTTGAGCGAATGCTTCATCAACGCGGTCCTGGCGTATCAGGAAATTTCCGAACTGCCAGCGTGGGAATGCGTATTCCGGTGCAAGTTCGATGGCTTTTTGGAACGCGGTGTCGGCGCGTTGGGATTGATCAGCCTGTTCAAGAGCCCGCCCGAGTTCGATCCACCAGCGATAGTCCATCGGGGCATTTCGGACGGCCTTTTCCATCAACTCAACGGCCGCCGTAATTGCATCGGCCGAGAATTCTTCACGCATCTTGCTCCCGGCAAGCCAGAACGGCATTGGGTCAGATGGGGCCAAAGAGGCCGAGGCTTCCGCAATGCGCCCCGCGGCAGGATCATTCACCGGCGTTAGCTCTACAAGCATATGTCCGATCTGCCATCGGACCGCAAACCAGCAAAAAAGCAGAACGCAAACAAATATGACCGCGGCCAAAATGCGTCCGCGCGAACCTTTGCCGTCTATTACTTTAATGTGGTGGTTCATCCTTTAGGTGAGGCAGATTCCAAGACGGTCTGTTCAAAATATTCGCTGATCGATGTAACTACATACTCGATCTCTTCGTGACACAGTTCCGGATAAATAGGCAAAGCCAGCGTCTCCGCTGCGGCAATTTCAGATTCCGGCAGATCGCCCGGTGCATACCCCAGATACAAGAAACACTCCTGCAAATGAAGCGGAACCGGATAATAAATATCCGTACCGACGCCCCTTTCCGTTAAAAATGCCCTGACACTATCGCGAACTTCCGGTATGCGAACAACGAACTGATTATAGATGTGGCGACATCCTGTACGCTCCGATGGAAGTACGATCTGCTCTGAAAGCGCGGTCTTCGCGAAAAGCTCTCGGTATAAATCGGCATTTGCTTTCCGTTTATCTGACCACGAATCTAGATGAGGAAGTTTAACGCGAAGGACCGCGCCCTGAAATCCGTCAAGCCGCGAATTAAGCCCTACCCATTTATGGTAATAGCGCTCCCTCGAACCATGGACACGAAGAGCACGCAATTTATCGGCAATGTCGTCATCATTCGTCGTCATAAATCCGCCGTCGCCCATCCCGCCAAGATTTTTTGAAGGATAGAAACTAAAGCAGCCAACAGCCGACATAGCTCCGGCCCGACGACCATTCTCCTCGGCTCCGATAGCCTGTGCGGCATCCTCGATAACAGGGATGCCGTACTTTTCGGTAATAGCGTTAAGTGCGGCCATATCGGCACACTGGCCGTAAAGGTGAACCGGCTGTATAGCTTTTGTGCGGTCGGTTATCTTCGCCTCGATCTGATCTACATCGATGTTGTATGTCTCAGGATCAATATCTACAAAGACTGGCGTTGCTCCAAGCCGGGTTATAGCACTAACCGTAGCGAAAAAACTATATGGTGTTGTGATGACCTCATCCCCGGACCCAATGTCAAACACCATCATTGCAAGCAAGAGAGCATCGCTTCCGGAGGCACACCCGATCGCATGCTTTACGCCGCAATAATCTGCGAGTTCTCTTTCAAGTTCCGCGACCTCGCCGCCGAGGATGAACGAATTCGTATCGAGAACGCGACCAAGCGCGGCCTCGATCTCCGGCCTAAGACTTTCGTTCTGTTGTTTCAGGTCTAAAAGAGGTATGTTCATTAAAAACTCTAGCTATATCGGGAGATCAAGAAGATCTTTTTCCTTGTGCCTAGATTCTAACTAATGCTTGAGCGATTTGCATTTTCCGTCTGCCCATTTTAGCCTAGCCACAATGTTGCCGGATAAAAAGAAACACGCTGCCGAGATCATAAAGCGGCTGAGAAAACTATACCCTGACGCCCATTGCGCTCTACAACATACAAACGCATTTCAGCTCTTGATAGCGACCATTCTCTCCGCCCAATGTACGGATGAACGCGTGAACATGGTCACATCTGAACTTTTCCGCAAGTATCCGACGCCCCAACATTTCGTTAATTTAACCCAAGAAGAACTTGAAAAAGAGATCCATTCGACAGGCTTTTTCCGCAACAAAGCAAAGAATATCAAAGCGGCGTGCGAACGACTGATCGAGGTCTATGGCGGAGAAGTTCCGCACAAAAAAGCGGTTTTTCTTTGAAGAATATCAAAATACTCTTCGCGGGTGATCTCGGAATTACCCGTTGTCGAAAGTTGGATTATCTCGCCCTCGGTCATTTTCCGGGTCAATCGCGTCAAAATATCCAAGATCGAAAGAGAACGTTCACGGAGAGAAGATTCGAAAGCGGACATATAAAGCCAATCCCCCATCAATACTGCCGCATGGTTTCCAAATCGGGAATTGACCGAAGCCCTGTTCCGCCTGAACTCTGCATTATCTATTATGTCATCATGAACCAGAGTAGCAGTATGGAGCATCTCCATTACGGTAGCCATTCGGATAACGTTCTCATCAGACGCTCTCCCCCCGACGGCATAATTCGTCAAGATCAGAAGAGCCGGCCGCACACGCTTTCCGCCAGATGCCCGCAAATAATCGCCAAGGTAATCAATTACCCGAATATTAGATGCGGCTTGACGCTCAAACTCGTCTTCAACGAGAGCAAGTTCGCGTTTGATCATCCCGAAGATCCGCCGAGCGGTCGCTTCCGGAAGTAGTTCTTTTGTTGTAGCAGCAAATTTTGACATCGATTCAATTAGTGCGGTAATTATCGAACTGCATATCGATCCCGAAATCTTTTCCTTTCAATGCCGCGATCACTTCCTGAAGAGTGTCGCGGTCTTTGCCGGAGACGCGGACGGTCTCGCCCTGAATGGAGGCCTGCACTTTCAGCTTACTGTCCTTGATGAACTTGACGACTTCTTTGGCTTTATCAATCGGGATTCCCTGTTGAATCTTGACTGTCTGGCGTACAGTCCCGCCGGCAGCCGGCTCCACCTTCTGATAATCAAGAGCTTTTAATGATATGCCACGCTTAACCAACTTGCCTTGCAAGATGTCGTTCATATTTCGCAGCTTGGTCTCGTCCTCAGCGGATAGAAGCAGGTCCTTCCCCTGTAGCTCCACCGTTGCCTTACTGCCCTTGAAATCAAATCGCTGAGATACTTCTTTGGTCGTTTGGTTTATAGCGTTGGTAACCTCGGCGTAGTCGGTCTTTGAAACGATATCGAATGAATTTTCCTTTGCCATAGAAACATTTTGCCACAGACCGCACAGAGAGTGTATTTCAGCTTACGATCGAGCTCCTTCAGTCTCGGCGGTTTGATCTGTGGCGGGCTGAACGCGAAATAGATCGTAGAAATTTCGCGTGGTCTGCTCGGCGAGACGCTCAAATGATACGCCGTAAAACTCTGCTAGGAACTGAGCGGTATGAACGACCATCGCGGGCTCATTTCGTGTCCCACGGTGCGGCACCGGTGTTAAATACGGGCAGTCGGTCTCTACCAAGAGCCGCTCCAGCGGAACGACCCGAGCAGCTTCGCGGAGATCATCCGCTTTCTTAAAGGTTACATTCCCGGCAAACGAGATATAAAACCCGACCTCCATCAGTTTCTCCGCCATTTCCGGAGTGCCTGCAAAACAGTGCATTATTCCCACACCGTTCCTACTGTTCAGTTCTGAGCTTTCAGTTATTCCGGAAAAGGCCTCCGTAAGGATCTGGACCGTATCGTCATTGGCATCTCGACTATGGATAATGACGGAAAGGCCGAGGGTTTTCGCGACATCTATCTGACGCCGAAAAACTTCCCGCTGCACATCGCGTGGGCTATGGTCATAGTAATAATCGAGCCCGATCTCGCCCCATGCGATGACCTTTTTATTCTCAGCGAGATCGATCAGATGCTCTTCGGCAAGGTCATCGTAAAGCTTTGCGTCATGAGGGTGAACGCCGACACTTGCCCAAACATTTTCGTATTTTTCAGCAACAGCTACTGCGCGCCGAAAGTCGTCCGAATGCGGATCTCCGGTCCCGACATTCAGCATCGCTGCCACGCCAGCATCACGGGCACGCCTGACGACGTCGTCTCGATCGTTATCGAACTGAGGCCCGTCAATGTGACAATGGGAATCGATCAGCATTACTTCGCAATTGCAAATGAGCGTAGAAACCGGTCGGCCTCACTATTAAAATTATTCACGATCTTCGGATGGAACTGCTTTAAAATGTGCCAGTTTGTAACGTCTGTGCTGATCACATACAGTTTCTTTCCGGTGATGTGAAAGGCAAGGTGAGTAAAGAACATCGTTGACTCGTAACCGAGGAGATCAAATGTTTGACCGTTTATTTCTGAAACGGTTTCAACCGTGATCTTCCCCGGATTCTCACCTAATTCTTTTGGTGGATTTCTTGTCAAACTTGAAACGTTCTTTCTCAGGTTACCGAGAATTTCAGATGATCTGGATTCGATCGTGTCCTGAAATTCAAGCACTATGACCCGTGTCATCGACCCACTTCTTACGACAGTATAATGGCGTTCCTGAATCGAACCGGAATTATGGACAACCTCCGTTGGTCGACCTGGAAATGTTGCCTTGAATGATCCTGAAGGATCTGAGAACTCGACGAGATCCGCGTCTGACGGAGCCGAATATATTAGCGGTGGCGGCGGTGGTTGCGGGCTCCGCTCCTGAGCAACAGTTAATGCGGCCAGTAGCAAGCCGGCAAAGCCGATAAGCATAGCGCGTGGGATGGTCATTTTAATCTGGCGGAACTGCGAATGTTATTAGAAGAATTTGTCCCCATCTATCAACCTGTCGCTGCAAGAGTGGCTCAATAAATTACCGATGCAATCTAACCTAAAGCTGGTTCGATCGAGGAGAGAAGATGAAATTTTTGGTTATTGATGATAATGCAGTGGATCGCTTGTTTTTATCGTCCTTGTTGAAAGAAATGGGACATCAGGTTGAGGCATTTGACAGTACAGCAGGAATCCTAGAGAAGATCGCAGACGGACAGTATTCATCGGTGTTTCTGGATATTGTCATGCCGGACAAAGACGGTTACAAGTTCTTACGAGAATTGCGCCTAAACCAACTGACCACCGATCAGCACGTTATTTTTTGTTCCACGAAAGCAACGAAGGTCGAGGTAAATTACGGGTTGAACAGGGCTGGTGCCAATGATTATTTAGTGAAACCTGTGACCCGCGATCGCCTAGAACAGATCATACGCAAAATTTGAATACGAGCAACCGATGTTTCCGGGTTTGGTACTCTAAGTATGGAAATTATTGAAGACTTCCCCTTGCCTGCATCGTCAGGTTTGAACAACCGTTATTTTCTGACCTATGTGGGTGAGCAACGGCTGGCTGTTCCAACCAAATGGGTCGCTGAGATTATTTTAGTTGAGCGTTCCCAGATTCTGTCTCTGCCCTTCTATGATTCCTTGCTGCTAGGCCTGATCTATCACCAAGGGGTAATTGTGCCATTGATCACAGCTCACCTGCTGTTATCCAGACAATTAAATTCAGATATTCCACTTCGTGTTCTAAAAGAAAAATTGTCAGTTATCCGGCTGAGTCAATCCGCTGAGCATCTATCTGGTGTTGGCATCGTGGTTGATCGAGTAGTTGCTCAAATCGATGATCATTCCATTGCAGCAGTCCCTAGTCAAACAAGTATATTTCAACTCACTGATGTGCCCACTCAGGTTTGGCAACCGCTCTAGAATCTAAAATCTCAACTTTTAATCAATGATTTTTAGTTGATTCAGTTTACTTCCACCAAATATACACTTTTTATTGCGAGACTGGTTAGAAGTGGATCAGAGTTGTATTCAAGTAGGACTCTCCTATATTAGGTCTAAGGCATTCAACTTTCTTAAACAGCAAATGAAGTACGGGTTGAATGCCTGCGGCTAGCCCCTGGCACTACAAGGTATTACGGAGATCTTCTAAGTTTTTAGGTTAACCGAATTATTAAACTTTACACGATTGGGCTTACACGATTGGGCTTTACACTATTAGGTTTTTAGATTTTACAGCTTGAATGGTTTAAGTCCTGTCACTAGACGATTGCTTGAATGAGGACACCCCCCCATGTCACGACTCAGTACTTCCCTGCCCGACCATTTGCCTATCCATACAATCGATCCAAATTTAGACTTTGGCACCAAGTCATTCAAGTCGGCTAAATCCAAGGGGTTGAGCTTGCGTCTCAAAGCAACTTTACTGGCAACTGCCATCGGTACGCTACCCCTGTTGGGCATCGGTGTTGTGGGATATCTTGTGTTCAGTCGATTAGACCGAGCAAAAACAGAAGAATCCGAGCAACGGCTTGCCACTGAAATTAAGATTCAGCTAACCCAGTTGATGGCGGAGCGAGCCAGTGACGTGCAGATTGTTGCCGAACTAGATATTTTGATCGATTCGGATCTACGCCAGACTACAACCCAAACCCAGAAAACCCAAGCACTTGATCGTTTCGTAAAAATCTATCCGATCTATGACAGCGTGGCTGCCTTTGATCTGAATGGAGACGTGATTGCTCAATCTCAAGGAGAGCCGCTCGGGAACCATCGCAATCGCTCCTATATTCAGGCTGCTTTACGGGCACAAGGGCCGATTTTGAGTCAGCCGATGACTTCAATCAGCTCAGGCGTCTTGAGTGTATATGCGGCGGCTCCGATCAAGGATAAAGCAACCGGAAAAATCATCGGCACAGTGCGGATGCGAGTCCCGGTGGAAAATTTAACCAAGCTTTCTGTGTTGCTAGACGGCAAAAGCGGCACTGACTATTACCTGCTCGACCGCGACGGAAATGTCTTTTACAGTTCTCTGAAACAGGCTACCAAACCTGAAAGTAGTCAAGCGCCAGCAGCCGATCCAGCAACGACCGCAGCCGATCTGAAAGCAATTGAAACTATTTTTCCTGCTATTGCTCAACTAAGAGCGAATCAACAGGCAGACAGCCTCGTCGCGGAAAACCAGGTAACGCAGGCTCGCCAACTGGTTAGTTATGTGCCACCTCAACGATCGGCAAGCTTAGCTGAGTTGAATTGGAACCTACCAGAGTTGAATTGGAGCGTTGTAGTGGCGACAGATACCGCAGTGGCGTTTCAGGCTCAACGGAATCAACTGCTGATTCTCCTCTTAGGAGCAGGCGGTAGCGCCATGCTGGCCTCCGCTGTGGCGATTTATTTGGTAAATCGAGTGATTCGTCCAATTTTGAATGCGGCTGAGGCGGTTGAGAAGATTGGTCAGGGTGAGTTGAATACCAGGGTGCAGGTGCAGGGAGACGATGAAGTGGCAATACTGGGTACCAACATTAACCGGATGGCGGATCAAATCCAGGAATTCGACTTAGACCTCTTAGACCTCAAGTTAGGCAGCTTTGTAGAGCGGCTGGACTGGCTTTGCCGATGATTTCGACTGAGGTTCTGGCTGAGATTCTGACTAGAGCGATGCAAAAAATTGGCATGCGGCTTGGGGGTTGTAGAGGCAGAGAATTGTGCAGCAGCTTGCTGCCCTAACTCGTCTCGCCGCAGTAGCGGTAGTAAAGTTATAGATTGAGAAGATGGCAGGGTAGGGGCAGAAACAGTCCGCATAGGCAGCAATTTGCGTGATAAAGGCTGTCAGATCAAGGTCAAGTTAAGGTCAATTCAATCAGGTCAACTCCACCAGATCAATTCAAAATGGTACCTGCAAATGGCTACGGTGGCTTAAGCAAGATCTACCTTGGGATACAAGTTGGTAGGCTGGTTAGCCACTGTATGATCACAAGTATGGATATTGCTCAACGTATTGCTACTTTAAATCGAATTCGCTGGTTCAGCCGTCTGATGGATAGTGCGTTTCGTCTTCCTGTGATTGGCGTGCGATTTGGACTTGATCCAATCATTGGTTTAGTTCCAGGAGCTGGTGACTTGGTTGCAACGGGGTTTTCGTTGTACATTCTCTATTTGGCAACCCGATTTCACCTGCCTGGTGCGGTAATTCGCCGCATGCTGTTCAACATTGGTTTAGAAGCTGTGGTTGGAACTATTCCTCTGTTTGGCGATTTATTTGATGCCTTTTATAAATCCAATATTCGCAACTTAGCGCTTCTAGAACAGTATTTACAGGTTGCCGAACCTGATCTAGAAAATGCTGACCCGCTTGATTTAGCAAGTACTCAGAAGGATGTGGCGCTTCAGATATAGTTTCATCGTTTTAGGTATAGCTTGCTGCTGCTATTGCAAAGCCTAGAGTCTACCCAAAGGAACTGTTGTGGCTCTGAAAAATTTCCTAACCTGATCGGTAATGTTGCTTTGAGCCAGACGACTAATATGACGACAAATACAAATCCTGATGCCACTAATGCGAACGCCACAAATCCAACCGCTTCTCGACCCGATGGACTTGCTCCCAGAGTGGGTGGTTCTCCTTGGATTGGAGTACTGCTGATCGTGTTGGGAATTGCGGCTATTGCTCTGCCAGTTGCTTCCACAATTTTTGTAGAAACTTGGGCGGCTCTGATTTTGGCGTCGGCGGGTGCTGCCAAGATCGTTTATGCGTTTCAGACGCGCCAATCGGGTGGTTTTATCTGGCAGCTTCTATTGGGCATTCTCTATGTTGCTACTGGTATTATGCTGTTTGTCTATCCATATACTGGTATTTTGACCCTGACGTTATTATTAGGCAGCTTCCTGCTTACTGAAGGTGTGTTTGAATTGATTCTTGCCTTTCGGCTGCGGTCACAGAAAAACTGGTTGTGGGTTCTGGGAGATGGGGTAATCACCCTGCTGCTGGGTGGAATGATTTGGTTCCAGTGGCCGTTTGATGCGCCTTGGCTCTTGGGTACTCTGGTCGGTGCTAGCGTGCTTTTTACTGGAATTTCTCGCCTGATGCTATCCCTACACAGGCCGGATGCAGGTCAACCTACTCAGGCTGCTTCGGTTTAGGCAACCATTTATTCAGTGGGCTATTTGGATCGGTATATGAATCAGTACTGCTGCGGTAATAAATGAGCTAACGATGTAGCGTATACGCGAAGATCCGTCAGCCTGTTTCTACTCCTATGAATTGGGTATCAGTTGGGTTGTTTAATGGCCCTGCTGGTGCCTAATGTTTTTTTGATAATGCATCTGTCTGGTCTCTATCCTGCGAGAGATAGGCAAAATCGACTAATCTCGGTAATGTGCTGTTAGCCTAAACCTAAACTTGGATGTATCGTAAATTACAATGCGGATTCCTCAAGCGACCTATCGGATTCAGTTCACCGCTGATTTTGGCTTTGATGTTGCTAATCAAATTGTTGATTACCTGATTGATTTAGGGATTTCGGATCTTTACGCTTCTCCAATTTTCAAAGCTAGGGCGGGCAGCACCCATGGCTATGATGTCGTAGACCCCACTCAAATCAATCCAGAACTGGGTACCGAAGCGGCATTTGAGCAGCTCGTGCAATCCCTTCAGCAGCGGCAGATGGGTTGGCTTCAGGATATTGTACCAAACCACATGGCCTATGACAGCGCTAACCGATGGTTAATGGATGTGTTAGAAAATGGCCCCGCATCCAACTATGTCAATTACTTCGATATCGCCTGGAATTCACGGTTTGATGGAAATCATCAACCGATTCTGGTGCCGTTGTTGGGTAATTTTTACGGCGAATGTTTGGAAAACGGTGAAATTCAACTGCGCTACGATCAAGCTGGATTGACTGTTAATTACTACAGCCTCTGCATTCCTCTGCGGCTCGAATCCTACGCTACTTTCTTGACTCACAACCTAGGTAAACTGGCCAAGCAGTTGGGCCGCAAACATCCGGTGTTTGTGCGATTGCTGGGCATTCTTTACTCGCTCAAAAGTGTGCCAGACCTAAGCGGCCAACAGCGGCTCGACCAAACCGAATTTGTCAAAGGTTTGCTGTGGGACCTGTATTTGGAGAATCAGGATGTCAAAGTAAGTCAAATGCTCCGGGTAACTGATCGGCATCAAACAAGCTGAGCTGACGAAACTCTACCCGATCGGCCCCAGACCGACGACAGCGCTCCTGCGCCACAGCCAGAGTGCCGGCACTGAGGTCAATCCCCACCACCTGCGCCTGCGGATTCAGGTGCACCAGGTACTCGGTTCCTACACCCGAACCACAGCCCGCATCGAGAATGCGAATATCCTGCTGAGCTGGTTTGCGTCCCGTACAGAAAGCATAAGCCGTGAGCCAATTCCAGCGCCAGTTATAGCCCGGAGGCGGCTGATCGAGCAGAGGGTCGGGCGGAAAGGGATAGGTATCGTAGAGTTTGGCAACAGCGGCGCTAATCGCTTGATCAGACATGGGACGACTGGGAGTGTTGAGTGTTGCAGCTCGCTTTTGCGAAGCAGTGTGTTGAGTTCACTTGTTGAGTTTACTTTCAGCACTATCTCACAAATTGGGCAGCAATGAATGATTATCACCCATCCCTCCTTTCCATCTTCCCTCCCTTCACCAGCATCGAATCCGAGCAATACCGAGAAACGTAAATGGCATTGCATCATTCCTACCGTAGACCGGGTAGAGCCAGGTTTGGCTTGAGCCTTCTGCACTCCTGACCTTTTGCAGGGAAACTAGCATAATTGCTCCCGGTGGAATTGGCTGCGGAAAACAAATGGTGGCGTAATCAAACGTAATGGCGCTGGTGACATCCATTCGCTGTGGGATTGAATCAAACAACGAGTAGGTGATGGCAATTTCACCATTGATGCAGATGCCGTCTGGAATTTCGATCAATAGCTGGGTCAGGGGATGACCCAGGACATAAAGCTCGAAGTAGTGAGTAGACTGACATGCGCCCATAGAATTTGGATAAGCACCGCTTTGCCCAATGTAAGAACGTTGACTGAACCACTGCTTAACCAGCCAAATCACGATATAGGAGGCGGCTAAGTATATTACCAGCACTCGCATAAAGAGGCGTAGAAGAAATACTTGCGTTAGCCTACAAGACTCTTTTATAGAAATGGCTGAAATCGCCGCTCCAGCCAAATTAAGGCGTCTTGGTCTGAAGTAAAGTAGTGGAACTTTTTGGTAGCTGGATCGTAAATTTCTAGGTAGGGTTCACCGTAGCGATCTGTCCTCCAATTAACCTCAGGTTCAGGAGTTCTGAGCAGAGTGGCGGCCAGTTGATCGAGCGCATTATTCAGGCCAGTTCGTTGATACACAAACTGCCACAGGGTCAGTAGCAGCGGATGCGGCGTATAATCTTTGGTGGCATTTAGAGACGATGCTGATGCACGAAACTGCATTGATTTTTCTCCGTTCTTCAATTCGCGATATATTGGATGATTTATTGGATGATTGATTTGAGGGTCGATTTGATAATCCCATCGATCACGAAGCAGCCATCGTTGCTGCAAATTGCTTCAATGATTCGGGCTGCATAAACGCAGTATATTTAGGTGCGATTGTGGGCGGTAACAGTTCTATCAGCACTTGGTTCTCCAGCCAGAACTCGATGACCTCAAAGAAGTTTTGCCGATCGCAGTGAGCGACATGCCATCCCTCACGGGCTGCAATTTCTCGAATTTGGGTTTCACTCACGGGCACCGAAATCGCCGCATGGGTTGCGGTATAGGTTGGAGTATAGGGATTATGAACAAACTGGCTACCGGCATCGGCATCGACAACTACCTGTGTACTATCATCCGGCAGATTGGGCATCAGCTCTGTCCCTTTAGGCAAGACCACAATCAAGGTGCCGTGAGGATCATAGGTGAGAGCAACATAGCTGCCTTCATGTTCTGGAAACGGCATCACGTCTCCCTGGAATAGTTCTGCTAACACTTGAGCAACATGTAATGGATGATTAGCTGCAATCGAGATGTGGTGAATCATGATTAATGCCTTTTTATGTGAGATTAATGTGACGAGATAGGGTATAGAAGGAGTCAGGAGTCAGGAGTCAGGAGTCAAGATAGGGATGACTGCAAACTGATTTGCGTAGAAACCAGGACTATTTAGCTGACTATTTAGCTGGCATGATGAATGACAGCCGGAGTATTCAATCTGGCAGCTTAGGATTGCCGTGAATTTCAAATGGTGACGGTATAGTAACGTTCACTCGGCTAGCACTTTTCAAGAATATGCAACAGATTGGTGATTGTCAGTTGGAAAAGGTCGGAAAAGGTCGGATCAAACCTGAGGACAGGATTTAAAACAATTTTGTTCAAGCTTTAAATCCAAAGCCAATCCACCTCCGTAATTCCCCACAAGAGGACAACCTCCCCAGATTGACAGGTTTCGACGAACTCAAATTTTCTATCAGACTCGCGTTTGGCGGAGTCTCAATTCCTGGTGCTTTAAGGAGATACAGAAATGGCAATTCAGCCGATTTTGCTGATTACAGGGCAAACGATGCAAACAGCCCTCAGGCGCATCTTTACTATCGGAAAGGCGGCATCGACCCCCAAAAACATTGGTTTAACGGCAGCAGCTTTTGGCTTAGCGCTGACGGCTTTAGGTATAACAACGGTAATGGCACCACCAACGATCCAAGCTTCTGACCATGACGACCGTCGCTTGACGAGCTGCCAGTTTAGCCAACAGGTCTGGATTTTGCGCCGGGTAGATAAAACTAATCAACGTGCCACCTGGGGCCAGCATCTCAGCTTCGTGATTTCCGGTTGGCCGGATGCTTGGAGGCCGCACTTTCAGCACAATATCGGCTGACCAAACCGTTGCTGCATCGACAATTTGGCACCCTGCCTCACAGTAGGCAGCATCTGCAAAGTGAGCTGCTTCGCCAGCTCCTGATTCAACCAGAACTTCAAACCCCAGCTTCTGCAAAGTTTTCGCCGTTTCAGGTGTAGCTGCAACCCGATCTTCCTGCTCAACAATTTCCCTAGGAATGCCGACCGATTTTTTAGTTTTTTGGGCTTGGGCGGGGAACGGTTCTAATCTAGGTACAACGTCTACCATAAACTCTCCTCGATGCGGCGATTTGGACTAGAGGAAACGAGTGTTCAAGCGCTTTTCCGGCGAAGCAAAAAAGATGTTCCAAAAGCATCACGCCAGCGCAATCGTTGGAACGCCTCTGTTCTTGATTCTGTTTTTGAAATGATTGCAGTTTGATCTATGGGATCATTCTACTCTGCTCTTGTTACTTTGAATACAAAAGTAAACACTGACAGAATTCGATCCTTTACAAATCAAAATATTAAAAAACACTACAAAGAACCGAACGATGACCAAAAATCAACAGCAAGCTTGTAAACGTTTTTAAAGATGTTGAATGCAACCTCGTTTAGAAACAACTCTATCCCCATCAACCTAATCAATTAGAGCGGACGGTACCTTGAGGTAGAATCGCCCAATTCAAATTTGTCTCTTTTAAGCTGCCTAGATTCAGCTTGGCATTGCTCAGATCGGCACCTCGTAGAATGGCGAAACTTAAATCAACCTCGGTCAACACGGTCTGGTGCAGTATGGCAGCGCTCAAGTTGGCTTCCCGCAAACTAGCCCAACTCAGATCGGCTTCGGTCAAATTGGCCCTGGTTAATTCGGCCCAATCCAATCTAGCGCCCCGCATCTCTGCCAGCATCAGCTTGGTATCGATCAAGTTGGCGCAAGATAAATTTGCACCCGTCAAATTCACGCCGTTTAGATGGGCTTGACTGAGGTTGGCACCACCCAGATTGATGGCGCTCAGATTGGCTCGGCTCAAGTCAGCTTCCTGTAGTACGGCATTACTGAAATCGGCTCGCTCCAGATTAGCGCCGCATAAAATCGTTCGGTGCAGCTTTGATCCAATCCCATGCACTCGGCTTAGATCGGCAGTTGATAAATCAGCCTCACTCAGATTGGCAGCATTCAGGTTGGCTCCAATCAGGTTGGCAGCGGTCAACGCGGCTCGGATCAAATTGGCCTCATGCAGGTTGGCTCGACTGAGATTGGTCTGATCCAAAATTGCCTGTCTCAAAGTGGCTCGCCACAGGTTCGCTCCGCTTAAATCTGCCTTGGTCAGATCCACTTCGGATAGATCGGTGCCGGATAGCTTTGCTCCACTCAGACAGGCTTCCCGCAAATTGGATTGCCGCAAGACGACCCCATTTAAGTTCACATCGATCAAATTGGCCCCGCTTAGATCTACCCCAATCAAAACGGCTTTTCTCAACGTAGCTCCCCTGAGATCGGCGTCATGGAGATTGACCTCACTCAGGTCTACAGCCCCGAAGTCCCGCTCTCCTGTGGCATATCGCCGTAGGAGTTCTTTTGCGTCCATAGAATTTCTATGTTCTATAATCGTTGTTTTTATAAATCGTTAATTTCAATCATAGGTTGTTTTTCAAAGCCCTATCTCTTCTCTTTCCTTTGATTTCTCTTTTTAGTTATATTTATTCATGTTTATGCTTCGGCTTTACGCATGGTCGGTATGAGTAAAAATAGACAGCCCGGAAGATATAAACTCGTAATGAGTACTGCTTGACTCTGGTTTTGTGTAGTATGGAAATACTGCCATAACGTGGAGAAGCTAGGTTTATGGCTCCCAGGTTGAAGTCCTACGAAGAGTGTCTAATTTATTGTCGTCAGCAAGGAATGCGCTTAAGTAATCAACGTCAGCTCGTTCTCAAGCTTTTGTGGGATACGGATGAGCACTTGCCCGCTAGCGAAATCTACGATCGGCTGCGTCAGTGGGGTGAGGCTATCGGTCATACTTCGGTGTACCAAAACTTAGATGTGTTAGCGAAAGCTGGAGTGATTGAGCGTGTTGAACGAGCAGAAGGATGTCTCTATAGCCATCACACCTCCTCCCATTCCCATGTTCGTTGCCTAGACGATAACCGCCTGCTAGATGTCGAAGTGAAGCTGCCGCCAGAGCTGGTGAAAGCAGTCGAGCAACAGGTAGGACTTGAAGTAATTGATTATCACATTGAATTTCTCGCCTGTAAGCCGTCGGAAAACGCCGATGTTGTTGATCAGGAGGTGATCTGATTCAGGGTCAACTGCTGGATAATTCTGGCAACCCGCTGCAGATTGTTCTCTCGATTAGATAGCAGCATGAAACAGAGAAAACCTGCGGGGAATTCCATCGACTTAATCGTCCGCTGACGCTATGCCTCTCTTAGCCTGCGAGTCGTTTTTGCAGCATTGCCATTGGATGTGATTCATAGCCATGGGTTATGGATGTTGCCTAACATCTATGCCCGTAGAGCAGCTTTAGGAAATCACTTACCTCTAATAATTTCAACACATGGCATGCTTGAGTCATGGTCCCTCAAAAATAGTCAATTCAAAAAAAAGCTAGCATTGCTTTTATATGAGCGCAAGAATTTGCAGAGTGCTACCGTTTTGCATGCGGCCTCTTTAGAAGAGGCAAAATCAATCCGTCGGCTAGGGTTAAAGCAACCCATTGCCTTGATCCCCAATGCCGCTGATTTACCTAACAAAGATCAGTTTGTAGGGAAAGAAGTATTAATCCAGGTATTCCCTGAACTGGCTGAAAAGCGATGGCTACTGTTCATGTCTAGACTACACCCTAAAAAGGGCTTGGAAACCCTACTGAAGGTCTGGCATGAACTAGCTGGTAAATTTCCTGATTGGCATTTGATTCTTGCTGGGCCGAACTCAATCGATAATTATCAAGCTGAGCTAGAGTCGATAGTAAAACACTTGGAGTTAGCCGAACGAGTTACTTTTACTGGTATGCTGACCGGACGACCTAAAGCCAGCGCAATGACTAACTCCGAGCTATTTGTTCTACCAACTCACTCTGAAAATTTTGGCATTGCTGTAGCAGAATCTTTATCTTATGGTGTACCAGCAATCACTACAAAAGCAGCTCCTTGGCAAGATTTAGAACAATATCGCTGTGGATGGTGGATTGAGGATGACCAGCAGACTCTATTAAATGCATTAGTTGAGGGAATGGAATTATCAGCAGAAATAAGACTAGAAATGGGAGAGCGGGCTCGTGCTTTAGTTGAAACTCGGTATTCTTGGCAATCAACAACTCAACAAATGGTAGAAGTTTATCACTGGTTAGTTGGCAAAGGTCAACCACCACAATGCATCCAATTCTGCGACGATAAGTAGAGGAGGCTTATGATCATTTCAATTGCTACTGGCCCTTGGTTACCCGTTCCAGCTATTCAAGGAGGGGCCGTTAATCGGCGTTGGCAAGGAGTCGCAGAAGAATTTGCAGTTAGAGGACACCAGGTGAGAATTCTTTGTCGCGCTCATCCTGATCAGCCGCAAACCGAAGTAATCAAAGGAGTACAATATATTCGCCGTGGTGGTTTTGCACAGAGTACAAACATTGCGTTTGATTTAGTCAAAGATTTTATTTATGCAGTTTCTACTGTTCCAACTTTGCCACCGGCAGATGTTTTAGTAACCAACGATTTTTGGTTACCTGTGTTTGTGCCCCTTCATCCCACAAGCGGTAAAGTCGTTGTAAATGCAGCGCGTGCCCCTAAAGGGCAATATTTTCTCTATTCTGGGGTTGACCGGATTGTTGGTGTATCGAAAGCTGTACAAAACGCCATTATTCAGCAAAATCCTCGGATGGCCTCGCGAGTTACATCAATTCCTAATCCGATTAATACAGAAATTTTTACTCCTTCTCGGCTGCCTAAACCAGAGAGAGAAGAGAAGGTTATTTTATACGCAGGTAGGATTCACCCGGAGAAAGGATTACATCTGCTTATTGACGCATTTACAGTGCTTGCCCAGAAATTTCCTACTATCAAACTACGAATCATCGGTCCCTATCAAGAACACCAAGGGGGAGGAGGCCAGAGCTATCTCCAGCAACTCAAATTGAAAGCTCAAAATCTAAACGTAGAATTTTTGGAACCAACCTTTGATCCTCATCAACTAGCAAACTTTTATCGAGATGCGGATCTGTTTTGCTATCCTTCCTTAGCAGAAAGGGGAGAGGCTTTCGGTGTAGCTCCGCTTGAAGCAATGGCAACAGGACTAGTACCAATCGTATCAAACTTAGATTGTTTTAGAGATTTTATTATCGAAGGAGTATCAGGGTATTTCTTTGACCATCGAAGTAATCAAGCCATTTCTAATCTAGCCAAGAGCTTAGAAACAGTACTCAAAAATTGGCAACAAACCTGCAACCTAGCTAAGAATGCGAGTTGCCTTGCTCAGGAATTTAGCTACAGTAGGACTGCCGAGTCTTATCTTGAAGAGTTTGAAAAATTGCTTATTAGTGAAACCTCAGTCAGCATGAAAATCTCTAAAGAAGCCCCAAAAAGAAGCCTAAAGAGAAATTGATAATGCATTTCTCAAGATAATAGCAACTAGTCTGTTATGATTACGTTCATAATCCTACACATCTAAAATAATTTTTGCGTCTACTATAAATTTTTTCTGAGGTATAGCTTATGCCAAAACCAAACTTTTTTATTATTGGATTGCCCCGATGCGGTACCACATCACTTTCATACTATCTCAGATCGCATCCTGATGTCTTTTTTCCTGAACCTTTATTCAAAGAGCCGCACTTTTTTAGTCCAGATGTTTATCCTCAGCAAATTAAGACAGAAGCAGAATACCTTAAAATTTTTGAAAGAGCAAATAATGCTAAGCGAATTGGTGAAGCTTCGGTATTCTATATATTCTCGGATTTTGCTAGAGAAAACATTCAGAGATTTAATCCTGAAGCGAAGATAATTATTATAATCCGACAGCCAGTCGAATTTATGATTTCCTTGCATCAGAAAAGAAATTCTACAAACTGTGAGAGGAGCGATCGCGGTCGATAAGTCGTGTGATTGATCATAGCGGTTAAAGAACCATTTTCACGGGCGATGCAGCGATCGGCGGTACAGGCAATTTAATATTTCAGTTCACGTATATTGTTCAGCGCAATCGATTTAGTGAACTGCTCTTTTTACTTACTTCCCATATTTTAATGTAGCGGACTGTGGAAAGAGTTTGGTGTTGAGTTCAAGATGTTTGTCACTGTTGAACAAAGTCGTTGTTCTTCTTACTGTACAAATGTATGGTTGCCTAACTTGCTCTATAGGCTTTGGGTGTCATGCCTGTGACTTGCCGAAACTGTTTGCTCAGATGACTGTGACTGTTGAATCCACACATCAGGGCAATATCCATGATGGATCGATCGTCCTCTTTCAACAACTGCTTTGCCCGTTCAATGCGTTGCTGGAGCAGATATTGGTAAGGGGATGCGCCGATCGCCTGCTTAAACAAATGACTGAAATGAAACTGGCTCATATTCAACAACGCCGCTAAATCTGCCAATTTGATGTCGTGATCCAGATGGTCGTTCATGTAGTCTAGGACTTGTGAAAGTTGACGCTGGGGTAATCCACCTTCATACACTGTCACTTGAGGCATGGCTGTCGCGTATTGTCTGAGTAAATGAACCGCCAGAACATTTGCCAGTGATTCAATGTAGAGCCGACTTGAGGCTTCCTGCTTGAGTTCAGTCAGCAGCAGTGTCCCAATCGCTTCAAGCTGAGGATCACGAGTCTGAAATATGGGCAGGAGTTCCAGGCGATCGGGATTCCTATTAATGGTTTCTTTCGCAACAGTCTGGATGAAACGAGACGTAATCCGAATCAGCAAGAAGCGATCGTCACCATCCCAACGAGAAAAAAACGGTACCTGGGCAGGCATGATGGAAATGTCTCCTTTGCCGTACAGCCCCGCGTAGGTCTTGCCTCCCTGAACTTGCAGCGAGTGAACTGGACGAGGTGCAAGAGATAGATAAATTGCATGTTCATCGCCCTGATCAAACCTCGCTTCACCCGCAGGTGGCTGGAATTGCTCAACCAGGATGTTTTCCCAACCCTGTTCTCGACTTGACAGAACGGGCAAGTGAGTACATTCAAGCTGGCGATTAGCAGAAGCTTTCATGATGCGAACCCAATGCGTCTAGTTTCAATTGTATCCATATTGAGGGATTCCCATGACACTCTTGAAACTGACCGCAAGATTGTGATAGTTGCACAAGAATTAGATAGTTGAGCATCGATCGTTTCTCTAAGCTGGAAGGGTAACAATTCAGAAGACAAATCAGAAGGAGATGTAGAAAAATTGCGTGCCAACAGAAGTCTAAGGTCGTGGTGGTGTAACTATTCCAGTTAGGATTATGGATTAACCGAGTCTTATGAAACTAAGTACCGAACGAATGATACTGCGATGGGTTCACATTCTTTTGAGTTTCCCAATTGTTGGCTACCTCTATGAACCCGTAGCGGACAGATCGGATGAGGCATTTGCAACTAAGTTTGTATACATTCCAATTGTTGTCCTATCTGGACTGTGGATGTGGAAAGGACAGGTGATCCACCAGTGGTTCAGGCGTTGAAACGGGCAGTCTAAGGTTAATAGCCTGCTTCTATGCAACATAGACTAGTCCGTCAAACTGACATTAATCCATAGGAGGCTTATGGCAACTGCTAACAATTTGCACTTTCCCTTAATGCTTGTCGCTGCACTCGGCTGCGGATTGATGGCAGGAGTGTTCTTCGCTTTCTCCACGTTCGTCATGCCGGCTCTCGCCCGTCTCCAGCCACCTCAAGGCATTGCCGCGATGCAATCAATGAACATTACGGCGATTAATCCGTTATTCATGATCGCGTTGTTTGGAACGGCTTTCGCTTGCCTTTTTCTGGCAGTCTCCGTTCTGTTTAAGTGGCACCAACCGAGTGCCTTCTATTTGCTAGCGGGTAGCCTACTCTACCTTATTGGCGCGATCGCAGTGACGATCGCATTCAATGTGCCGCTGAATGATGCTTTGGCAATCGTGAAGCCCGACAGTCCAGAAGGGGCAACACTCTGGGCAAGATACCTGACCGATTGGACATTCTGGAACCATGTGCGGACGATCGCATCATTGGCAGCGGCAGCATTATTCACGGTCCTGCTGTTAAAGTAGCTCCAGTACCCTTCTCCTGAAGGTGAAACCACTCCCATTCGCATCCTTTCTGCTCGCAGGAGAAAGAAGGTTGCCACAATTTCAATGATTAAATCCTCGATCGCCCGTCCTGCTTCAGTTCTCTTCGTGACTCGCTTTGCCATTGACGTTGATTCTTACAAAGATTCTTACAAAAGTTGATACTCTACAATGACAATCAATAGTCAAAATGACAATTAGTTGTCATAATTCAATTATGACTGGTTCCGGTGATGCCGTCACAGAGCATTTTATTGTAGGAGGATGCATCATGGTTTTGAGAACCTGGCGCTTCATTACGCTCATTCTGGCTGCATTAACGATGGGAACTGCCTATGCTCATGCCCTAGAGCTACCTGCCAAAATGAAATCTGAAGGGAAACTTGTAAAACAGCAGTATCGACAATCTACAACATCAGAATTTTCACATTCAAAGTTTTTGGGTTTAAGTTGTTGGTTTGCCACACCTGCCAGCAATCAGGATACATATATACTGTTTTAACCTAAGAATTATTTCATGGTGATCAGATATCAGAATGAAACCATGTTTGTTGCATTCAGCAGTCAGTAAATTGCTTGACAAACGCATGGAGCAGACTCATTTGAGTTGAGGTTAGAGTAGTGCAGACAGAAACAAATGTGTAGTTGCTGACATATGGAGTGGAGATCTTTGCCCGTATTAGATAGATAGCTGACAGTCTTACAACAATCCACATCATACCCTGCACTTCATCGATGAGACGCCAGAAACGATTCACAAAAAAGCGGCGCTGAAGCATCGCATTCCCCTGTTGATGGAAGTGGCGGCCTTGGTGGACCACTACCAGATGTATGACGCGATGGAAGCGGTGCTGCATGGCATCTATGACCAAGCCGAGGAGACGATTGTCACCCGGCAACAGGCGAGTGAGCGGGGCATGACACTAGCGGCCCAAATCATTGAGGACAGCGATGCGGTGCGCACCGAGGTGTATCAGGTGATGTTGCTGGCAGTTGTCCAGCAAGTCTGGCACAAGCAGGACTACCCAGTGCCCAGTGAGGATAAAATGCAAGCCCTGGTGAATGCCTTGCTGGAGTTGGGCCGCACCTATGCCGCGCTCAATCCAACCGAAGCAGCCGATACCGCCACTACCGCCACGCCTGATTTTCTTGATTCGCTCTGGCGGGCACAGTTGCCGAGTGACCCCAGTACGCCAAAACCCTACCCAGAGATTCGAGCAGAGCTGCAACGCGGTATCACGGCTCTTGATTCACTGCTAGAAGGCGTAGAAGATCCAGTAGCAGCATTGCGCTTTATCAATAACTTGGTGCAGGCGGTCACCAATGTGGAATCCCTCGCTGAGGCAGCGGTGCTTGATGCCCAGTTCCTGAGAGATCTCATGGCCTTTGGCTTTGAGGTTGCCAAGCTCAATCCCAACAACTGAGCACCTGCAACTAAAAATGGACTGGCAGCGTTTCTCGCTACACTGTGGGAGACTGCATTAGTAAAAGCAGATGATTTGGTGATCAAGCAAGCAACTGGAAAACTCAGTGAGATCTTTGAAAAGGCAGAGACCAAGAATGAACAGGTGAAAGTACTCGAGTTTCAAAAGAATTTGCTAAAGGCTGTCAAGCTAGTACCAGATTTTCAAAGCTCCCTGAAAGACCAGCTATTTATTAGCGACATAGTCACTTGCCGCGATGCACGCCTCCAAATCCTACGTGCGCAAGAGAATATTGGCGGCTTAGAAGGACGTGTTACAGTTTTAACCCCAGAAGGAATTGGGACGGTTGAAGGAGATAGACATGGGCTTAGATGCTGTCGTTTACACTCATAAAAACAACTTACAAATCGATACCAACTCAAATATGCTTCAAGTTGATGAAGAAACTGGCGAAGTTTTTATTGCCGATGACAATCTTGCGTCTAATTATCCGAACAGTAGTTTTGTAGCTGTTCAATGTAGACTGGGCAATTCCAGCAATATCGGTTATCTCAATGAAGAAATTGCAAACCTATTGCCGAATGAAACGTCTCTACTGCTAGAGAAAGTGGTCTACAGCGGGTCTCACAGTGGAGACAAAATAGACTTAGAAGAATTGGATCAACTAGAAACTGAAATTAATCGACTCAAACAACAATTGCCCGGACAGAGAACGGTCCTTTTAGAGCAATTCATTCAGAATATGACTGAATTGATCCAAGCGGCTCGGAGAGAAGGGAATCCAATTGTGTTTGTGTAAACATACGAACGAGCAACAAGCTCCTCTCATTAGAGTGCACCAACAGGTGTAGGATTTACAAGCGTTGGTCGTCGAAGGAATCCTATAATTCAATCAGTCAACCATTCAAGAGCGAAATCTTTTACCTGGTCAGCCACCTAAACTAATTCATGAAGCAGCCAACAAAGTTTTGGATGATAATACAGACGATGAAGCCTATGTTTGGCTAGATAAGATGGTTGACAACGTCGAAAGGACAGATGACAGAATAGAGGAATACTAGCTTACTTTCTAAGCAGTTTATCTTGACCATGAGTAATTTAGAAAAGAGATGCAGTCTGATAGAAAAGTGCATCGAAGAATTTGAAGCAGAAAAACTACCCATTCACTCCCTAATCAATAGCCTTCAGAGCATACTCGATACATAGACAGTGAGAAAGCATGGGTCGATGCCTTGCGTAGCGAGTGGTGGACCCTTGAACAAGTTTATGCAGTTGCACGGGATCGGGGAGAAACAAGCTTGAGTTTTGAAAGTAGAAATTTAATTCATGAGGCCATTGATAATATGAAACTACTTTTGAAACAGGCAAATTTATCGGAAGGATGAAGTAACTGTAGTATGAGCAGGATAGTTTTGCTTTGATCCGGCTAGATGAAGATATCACTATCGCCCCTGTTTGGCTCGAGGACTGGGTGAACTCAAATCACAGCCCGCAAGGACCGCATTGCCGCCTCACCTCGGTGGCTTCCACGAAGATCTGGTTGTCCACAGTCAGCGAAACTGCCTTTACATTGCTCCCGATGCCATGGATAGGCTCCAGCAGCAAACGGCAGTGTCTAGGTTGCTCCAGCCGGGGCTATACACCATCAGACTTAAGAGCGGTACGTTTGATTATCAAATTGAGTCAGGGCATCCCGGTGAGCCAATTGTGTTGCTCTGGGCCTATGGTGGCAGAGTAGTCAATCAGAAAACTGGGATTGAGGTGGGTGCCACTTGGTCTACCCTGAATGGCTACAATGACATGCTGCTGCTGCGGGTGATTGAACCAGCCACCCTCTGCGGGTTCTTCTTTGACACCTATCTGGAAGACAACGAGGGAGAAGTAGTCGTTTCAGTAGAAGGACCGGGCTACAGCGATAACCTGACGGTCCACAGCAGATATAACTGCCACTTTATTGATCCAGACACTATGCGCAGCTTGGAGCAGGAAATTTCTGTTTCCCGAACCTTGCAGCGCGGCACCTATATTCTTCGGATCAAGAGCGGCGCGTTCGGCTATCGGTCTGAACCTAGCCTTCAGGGCGAGCCAATTGTATTGCTCTGGATCTATGGCGGTAAGGTGGTCAACCAGCAGACGGGGATTGAGGTTGCGGCAACTTGGATTTCTCTGAATGGCTACAGCGATATGCTGCGGTTAGAAGTTCGAGAAGCGGCCACGGTTTGTGCCTTCTTCTTCGACACCTACCTGGAGGACAATCAAGGCGAAGTGACCCTATCGGTGACTCGTATCTAAAGTCAGGTCAACCTGACAATTGGCCAAATAGCAAAATGTGATCGGCAGCGGGTTAACGACCTGTTGCTTTTTTGTTTCTCTTTGCTTTCTGATTTTGTTTTCTAATTTTGTTTCCCAATCTTGTTTCTCACGGTGTAAGTACCTCGGCATAATTAAAAACCAGATTCAAAACCCTATGCCGCCCGTGCAGCGGGCGGCATAGGGTTTTGGGTTTTATGTTTAATTATGCTCACCTACTTAGATAAAAACTGCCCCATCTGAGCGATGGTCAAAATCGACATCCAGGTCCAATTTTTTTGATCCTGATAAGCCTGGCTGATGCGCTCCTGACAGTTCATATACGACTGGTAATCCGCTAGCACCAGATTAGGGTCATTGTTGATCAGCCACTCGATCAAGGGTTTGAAAACACTGCTGTCGCCGTAGGAGAAATAGCCGGATGCGATCAAATCCAAAGCTTGCTTCAGGTCTGGATCGGTGTCATAGAGCTGCCAGGGATCATATCTGGCGTTGAGGCGTTCGGCTTCGGTGGCCGTCATGCCGAAGAGAAACAGGTTTTTGGCTCCGATGGCTTGCCGCAACTCTAGGTTGGCACTGTTGGGTGTTCCGATGGTGATAGCGCCATTCAGGGCAAATTGCAGCGGTATCAGACTTGGCACATCTTGATCAGCTAGCGGAATCTGCTCGGCTAAATCCGTTGCTGCATAAACATGACGGATGGTTTTATAGCGATTGTCCGCTAAAACAATCACCTGCAGTCGCCCCTGGACATCTGGATCACCATTAATGGCATCTGACACAGCCCGGAGCAGTTGGGCAATGGCGGCGGCAACCGGATGATTCGGCACGGCTTCACCAACAAATAGGCAAGTCCGCGGCACGGACCGATGCGCGAAGCGCTGAATCGTATCGGTGCTGGCATTGGTTTTGAGGCGGGCATAGAGGGTAATGATATGCAGCAGATTCAGCAACTGGCGCTTGTTGGCCTCGATTGGCATGGCTTGCACATCGAACAGGGAATTAAGATTAACCGCAATGCCCGTCTGTTGTTGGATGTAATCCATCAAATCTTGTTTGGCTGCCCGTTTCGCCTCCCACCAGTTACCACAAAATTTAGCATTATCAACTAGGGATTCAAGCTGCTGCAACTGTTCAGGGTGAATCATCCAGTCATCCCCCAACCATTGCGTAATCAGGTTCGCTAAGCGAGGATTAGTTTGAGCTAAAAAGCGGCGCGGTGTAATTTTGGCCGATGTGTCACTAAATCGTTCGGCATACATGTCGTTAAAGTCTGCTAGAAGCGCGCGTTGAAGCAACTGGGTGTGGAGCGGGTATACACCAGCAATCGTGTCACTACCAACACAGGCGAGGTGCAGCATACGGAGATTGCCACTACTTTGATCGATCAGCGACATGCGACCAATACGCTCCTCATCTGCAGGAAAACGGCTCCGCACCTGATCCAAAAAACGCCGGTTAATTTCATGGATGATTTCCAGATGTCTGGGCAAGAGCTGGTTGAACAACTCAATTGGCCACTGCTCACCGCGTGCAGTTGCAGTCAAGTGATACAGGCGGCAGCTACAGAGCTTTTCAGTGATTGACCAAGCCTGCTCCCAGTCAAGCTGATGTTCATCGACAAGCTGGTGCATCAGCTCTGCCAAAGTTAAGGCCGTGGTCGGATCATTTAACTGCACCCGAAAGTGGTCGGGCAGCGACTCCAGCGGACGTTCAGCCTCGAGATGGAGTCGGATCATATCTTGAACAGCCCCAGAGGCGAGTAAGAACCATTGGCGATGCAATTCAGCGTATAATGCCACGGGAACCTCTTTTGTTTTAGATATGGGAACAGTTACAAGTAAGTGCCCATCTGATTTCTCATCCGATTTTTCTGGCTGCAAGCCAGTAAACTCATGAGAGTTTTTGAACTTTAAACCCCCTACGGAGGGTTCAGACGGGCTGTAAGTACAGGCACAAGTAGGGTCAGGAGTTACTCTCGATCGGCTAAGAATCAGCTCAAACCTCAACTCAGCTCTGATTTAATTGAGAGCATTCTCCTTTTGCAGGGTTACAACAGATAGCTCATCCTGAAGTGACGACAGGACAAGCACTAGAGACAGGGCACCATCCGTAAGAAGGATGGCAGAATGAATAAAAGGGATTAAATTTATTTAATGTAACAATAGATAATAAAAATTGCCAGTGTTGCAAAAGACAAAGCTCAGCTATTGACCTCAACAATTGGTATCTCACTGTTAGCTGAACGGCTAACTGAGGCGGCTAACTGAACGGCTAACTGAGCAGTAAATAAGCGAGGCTGAAATTAGCCTCTAACTTTTTCCATTGTAGTAAAGTGGAGTTTTTTGTGCTTTGTCATTAGTCATTTCTGAACCTCCAGTGACGAATGACCCTTGACGAATGACCAGATGACCAAAGCAGACTACCTATGACTGAGACAACTGAACCAAAGTCTTCTAGCTGGCTGAGTCGCCTACCGCGTTGGCTGGTAGTAGCCCTAGCGATTCCCCTGATCGGGCTAGATGGTTGGGTGATTTTGCAAGGGTTGAACTACTTCGATTCAATTATTTCAGCCCTGATCCTGGCGACAGTTTTAGCTTTTTTGTTGGATTTTCCGGTCCGGTTTTTGCAGCAGCGCGGTATTCAGCGTCCCTCTGCAGTTTTAATTATCTTTTTGCTGGCATTGACTTTAATTGCTGCCTTGGCGATTACGCTGGTACCGCTGATGCTGACCCAGCTCGAAGAGTTAATCAAGCATCTACCCGACTGGCTCGATGCCGGTAGCCGCCAACTTCAAGCGTTTCAACGCTGGGCTGTGGTGCGGCGGCTACCAGTCAACCTGAGTGGTGTGATCCAGCGGTTAGAGGCATCCGCTCCCGAAGGGATCGAATCATTTTCGCTGCAGCTTCCCAATGTAGTAATTGGTGCAGCTGGTGGCTTAATAGAAACCGTTTTGGTGGTGGCGCTGACGCTCTATTTATTGCTGCATGGTAGTGCTTTTTGGCAAAGCATCTTTAGATGGTTTCCTCAGCCTTGGGGCAATCAGATCCAGCAATCGCTGCGGCAAAATTTTCAGAGTTACTTTGTGGGACAAGCGACGGTCGCGCTGATCCAAGGCACTACTCTCTCGCTGGCGTTTTTCTTGATTCATCTGCCGCTGTTTCTTCTGTTTGGCATCACGATTGGGCTGCTGAGTCTGGTTCCCTTTTTCGATATTGTCGGGGTTTTGTCAGTTAGTCTGTTGACGGCCTTGAATAATGTCTGGCTGGGGCTGGGGGTATTTTTCCTCTGTCTCGTGATTGATCAAATCATCGATAACGCTGTTAGTCCCCGGATTATGGGCAAGCTAGTCGGACTCAACCCGGTTTGGATTATTCTGTCGCTGTTGCTAGGTGCGCAAATTCTAGGCGTGATCGGCGTGATTTTGGCGATTCCTCTAGCTAGCACAATGCAAGACATTATCGAGCACGTTTACCCAACGGTCACCGGACCAGCAGCACCATCTGAACTTGAAGAAAAAGATGCTCCGCAAGCAGTGAATCTGGGAATTAGCTCTGGGAGTTAACTCTAGGAGTTAGTATTCACCCTCTTCTGCCACAGGTTCTTCGGAAACCGCATCGTCTGGGTTCGGCGCTGCAACGACCGGAGCTGGCTGATTGCGCCAATTAGCAATTGCTTCTTGGGCAGGGGCATAGGTGGGTGTATTGGGCGGAACCAGCTCCCCGATCTGAATCGCTAGATCCAATTCCCCATTGGCGGCTCTGGTGTTGGCTAGGTCTAGAATCATTTGGCTCCAGAGCGTAATCGCCTGCTGGGCCTGTTCGTGGACTTTCGCCTGATCCGATGGCACTAAGCGAGCTGCCGAAATCGCCATACTGTAGTTATTCGCCGCATCGATCACGGATGCTTCGTTAGAGCGGGCAGCTCGGCCTTGTGCCATGTCTAAGATCACCCGGCTCCAGCGGTCAATCGCCTGCTGTGCTTCCTGATATAGGGGTTGGTCGGGCTTGATCAAACGCGCCATTTTGATCGCTTCAACGAGATCAGAGACTTGATTTTCCTGGACAGGGTTGCGAGTGCGAATCAGCATAGTTTTGCCCTTGTTCAGCAGTTCTCGGTTGGTCTGCTCCAGTAGCTGATGATGTTCGGGTGTGCGCTGATCTGCCGCAAGTTGAGCGAGCTGACGATTGGCATCCTCATATTGTTTGGCCTCGAATGCTGCCTGAGCCGATTGCAGCAGCAGCACTGGATCCACTGCAACGATTGGCGCATTAGTAGGGATGGGGTTGGCGGCAGGCGAATTGGCAGCAGGGCTAGGGGGCTGCATCGGTGGGGCTGCAGCTGGCAGAGCAACTTCTGCGGCAAGGGCATTGTACGGTTGCGGAGACGGCTGCCATTGTTGGCTATTCTAACCCAGCGCATTTTGCGGTGGCGTTTAAGCGCAAGTTTGGCATCACGCCTAAGGAATGTCTGTGTGGCAAAACGATCGTTTCGCGGTGATTGATCGTTTCAGGGTAGACAGGCTGTAATCACTCTACTAGACTGACTTTCAGCTTATAAAGAATTATTCTCAAAAGAGGGTGATTTGTTGCTGACAGTGTGTGGAGTGGGTATGAGCGATCGAGGGTTGACTGTGGGTTCTTGGAAGAAGTTGTCGCTTCAGGTGCGGCTTTGGCTATTGACGGGTGTATCGGGGTGTATTGCTCATGGGCTGCTTATTTTGCCCGCTGGGGCGCAGGTGACCTCACCCCAACCCTCTCCTTACCAAGGAGAGGGAGTAGAAACAGGGGAGGGAGCAGACTCTGGCTTCCCTTACCAAGGGGGGATTGTAGAGCGAAGCGCTTCTCGCAGAGTGGGGGGTAATGCAGAGCTTCAGCCTGTAACCGCTATTCCGCATCTCGGCGAATTGGAGCAACCTGCTACTACGATCGAAGATTGGGTTGCCCAAATTGAGGCCTCGCTGGTGCAAATTACCGATGTGCGAGTTGAAGCAACGGAAGCTGGATTGCAGGTGATTTTAGAAACGGCAGAGGGTTCTCTGGAAGCACCGGAAACCCGATCGGTTGGTAATGCCCTGATTGCAGATATTCCCAATGCCGCTATTGCCGAAGACTTTTCCCAAGCAGAGCCGATCGAGGGGATTGCGCTGGTGAGCGTGACGAGTTTACCAGATAACCGAGTGCGGGTTGCCATTACTGGAACGGAGGCACCGCCTGTGGCTGAAGTGACAGCAGAAGCTCAAGGGTTAACGCTGGCCGTAACACTAGGAGATGCGGATACCGTTGCAGAAGACGATGCGATTCAGGTGGTGGTGACAGGAGAGCAGGATGAGGGATATAACCCGTCGAGCGCAACGACTGCCACGCGAACCGATACGCCGCTGCGAGACATTCCCCAATCGATTCAGGTTGTACCGCGACAGGTAATTGAAGATCGACAGCCAACAAACCTGGTAGACGCACTCAGGAGTGTCCCTGGTATCTCTACGCAGGGTCAGCCATCTACATCGATTTACGAAGAACCCGTGATTCGAGGATTTACGGCTACCGAATTCGATATTTTGAGAAATGGATTAAGCACTCCCTACGGCGGAGTCTCTAGTTTTGACTCGGCAACTGTTGAACGGGTTGAGGTTTTGCGAGGCCCAGCTTCAGTTCTATTCGGTCAAGGGTCGCTGGGTGGTGTAATTAACGTCATTACAGAGCAACCTTTGAGTGAGTCTCAATATTCTGTAGAAGCATCGGCTGGTAGCTATAATTTCTATCGCGGTGCGATCGACCTGACAGGCCCACTCACTGAGGATGGCAGGTTGCTATATCGTTTGAACCTTTTAGCAAGAACCACAGAAAGTTTCCTTGACTTCTTCGATCGGCAACAGTTTACGGTTGCTCCCACGATTTCTTGGCAGATTACAGACAACACGAACCTCAGCTTGTTTGCTGAGTATATCAATATCGACGGCGCTTTTGGGCAATTTGGCTTGCCAGCGAGAGGAACTGTTTTGCCCAACCCAAATGGCGACATTCCCTTGAGTCGCAACTTAGGTGAACCTTTTGCCAATGAGACTACGGAGTTGTTCCGGGTAGGATATGACCTGGAACATGAATTTAATCAGAATTGGCAGTTACGCAGTGTTTTTGAAGCGGCTTGGCTTTGGCAAAATAGAGAAATTGTGACTCCATCTGGTCTAGAGCCAGACGATCGAACTTTACTACGAAGATATCTTGAAGGTTCAATCGATGCTAGAACGTTGACCTTTGATAACTATGTAGTCGGGAGTTTTGAAACAGGTAGTATTCAGCATCAGCTACTTGTTGGAGTTAATTACACTCGCACAGACCAGGATGCCTCTGAAACTGCGGGTTCGCGTGTTGCCGCAGCACCCATCGACATTTTTGATCCAGTCTATAATCAGCCCTTTGGAGAACCGCTCGACACCCCTTTTGAGGGAGAAGCAAGGTCTAATGCTTACGGCTTTTATTTGCAAGATCAAATTTCCTTGGCGAATAATCTTAGGCTGGTATTGGGAGGGCGATTTGACGTTGCTAATCAGCGCATTGTCAACACGTATCCGACTGATAGTTACGATCTCCAACAAGTCTTTAGCCCCAGAGTTGGATTAGTCTATCAACCGATTCCGGCAATTTCACTCTATGCCGCTTATGGACGCTCCTTTAGACCGCTAACTAATGTATTTGAAGGTGCGACTGTTTCAGATCCAGAACGCGGCACATTATATGAAGTTGGTGTCAAAGCCGATGTGAGCGATCGCCTTTCAGCAACCCTGGCACTTTATGATCAAACTCGCACCAATATTCTGACGACAGACCCGAACGATTTAACGCGATTGATTCAAGTGGGCGCACAAAACAGTGAGGTGTACCCCATTGTCTAGACAGTTTTAGTCAAAGCAGCAGCAGTTGCTTCTTCCCAGCCTGACATCGTGTCATGATCGGTAATCGCTAAAATTTCAACCCCGGCAGCGGCAGCAGCCTCTACGAGTTGCAGTGGGGTGAGCGTGCCATCTGAGTGGGTGGTGTGGCAGTGCAGTTCTAGCATAAGGTTTGAGTTGCAAATAGCTCAGGAGCGACCGTCTCTCCTCAGAATAGCTAACTTCGTTCTATCAAGCAGCAGCCTATGGGGTATTCGTTTCAATATCCACCAATTGACGATAGCTGGTATCATCGCTTGCCTGGAATTCCAGAGGAAGTTTCGGCAGGTGGTGTGGTGGTGCGGCGGCAATCTGAGCAGGTTTATGTAGCCCTGATTCAGGAACGAGGTGCTGCTACTTTTGTATTGCCAAAGGGACGATTAGAGCCGGGTGAATCAATTCAGCAGGCAGCCCATCGCGAGATTGCCGAAGAAGCGGGCTTAACTAATTTAAAGTTGCTGGCCGATTTAGGCATGCGAGAGCGGCTCAGTTTTTCTAAACGGCGCTGGAAGAAAGTATATTATTTCTTGTTTTCGACCTCTCAAGTTCAGCCGAACGCTCAACGGATTGAGTCGGGCAATCGGTTGGCATGGTTTCCGCTCAATCAGTTGCCTGCGTTATATTGGCCGGAACAAAAGGCGCTGATTGATTTTAATCGGGAGCGGATTTGGCAGACGGTCAGCTGAGTACAGTTGATGAATGATTACTCATTGTCAGCAGGTAGCCCTAGTAGGCGCTTCAACTTAAACCAAGCAGTGCGGATTTGCCAGAACTTGCTAGTCTCCATTGCCGTAATTCGGGCTTGCAGAGCCTCTGCTTTGCTCTGTAATGCGTCTAGTTCGGCTTGCATTTGGACAACGGGAAATGAAGTGTTTGCTGTGGCTTGGGTTAGTTTGGCTTCTAAAGTTTGGATTTGCTTTTCTAGATTTTTGACATGGGCTTCTACGGCTTCGATGTGATGCAGGCGTTTGAGCGAAAGCTGATGGGTTCGCTCTAGTAAATCGTACTTTTCAATAAAAGATTGCTGGAGTTTTTGCATGCGTTTGCTGAGCCAAGGTTCTTGCTGATAGAGCGGTATGGAATTTTGAATCGCGAATACTTCAGCAAACAAAGCCGGAATGTTGCCTGACAGACCGCCATGAGCGTAGGAAACCAGTGTACGTGGGTAGTAGCATAGCTTTAAGCTGGAGTCTTGCAGCAGCCTAGCAAACCATTCGTAATCAGCGGCAATGTTGTAAGTTTCGTCGAACAATCCCAACTTGCGGAATAGCTCCGCTTGAAAGAAACAGGCAGGTTGAATCATGCACTCGCCTAAGCTGACCATTTCCTCTAGCATTTGTTCTGGCGGAGCTGGTTTGTGAATGTTGGAGTCTCCTGTGGTGTAACGAGCTTCGTGATCGCCATAGACAAAGTGGCAATCGGAATTGGTGGAAACAAAGTGAACTAAATCTTGAATTACATTATTATCAAATAGATAATCATCTGAGTTAACAAAATAAATCCAATCTCCTGATGCTAAACGAATTCCTTTGTTCATTGCTTGATAGACACCGTCATCTGTTTCACTGACAAAGTGTGCAATCTGATGAAGATAGCGGTTGATAATTTTCTTGGTGTTATCAGTCGAGTCTCCATCTATCACAATATATTCAATATTTGAATAGGTCTGGTGAACCACGCTTTGAATGGCTCGTTCCAGTGTGTGTTCAGAGTTCTTGCAGACGGTAATAATCGAAACTTTCACAGTTTTCCAGAGGCGATAGGACAAGCGCTGCTAGAGTAAATCTGGATCAACTGCACCTGATTTACTCATCATGACCGGCACCAAAAGCTCGTTTGAACTTGAACCAAGTTTTTCTAAGCTGCCAGAACTTGCTGGTTTCCATTGCGGAAATGCGGGCTTGGGCTTTCTGAAGTTGAAATTGCGTTTGCTGAAGTTGGAGTTGGGTTTGCTGGAATTGAAGATGTGTTTGCTTTAACTTTTGCTCGACCTGTTTGCGTTTGCTTTCAGCTTTTTCTGTCTGCTCTCGAACTTCACTTAACTCATTCTGAGCGTGTGCTAATGCATTGCAGGCTTGTATTAATTCGGTTTGCATCTGCTGGGCTTGATTTTGTTTCTCCCTCAAATCTATTTGCATCTGCTGGATGTAATTTCTCTCTTGGTCCATAGTCTGATGAAGCTTTTGCCTTTCGGCTTGAGCTTGTTGTAAAGCTTCATTGACCTCGTTGATTTTATAGTTAAGATCCCAAACTTGTTGTTGCATCTCTTGAAAATTTTCTTTGAGCTGAGTGATAGCCTCTAATATTCCTGTTGCTGTCGCCCGTTCAATGTACAAACCATCAATTGCAAAACTAACATGGCGAGGATTGCCACTTTTATCTGAGTTGATTTGGATAACTCGATTAACTCTGAAAGTTAGCTTCGTATAAACAGTATCATCTCTAATTAATTCAGGTGGAATTAAGCCAGTGATGAACGTTTTGACTTTACCTTCGCTGTTTTTTATAGAAATAGAATCTAATTGAATTGAAACTCCCCCTATTTCCTATTGATAGCTGCCTCAGGCTCTCCTAAGGATGCAAAAGCGTAACCTTTTTGAGCGTAAATGTCAGCACTATCTGGCCGGAGCCTGAGCGCGCGCTCAAAAGCCTCTATGCAGCCTTGACGGTCTCCTAGAAAAGCATAGACAAGACCTTGAACGGAATAGACACTGGCGTCGTAAGGTTGCAAGCTCTCAGCTTTTCTTAAATCAGCAATAATTTGAGCTTTGGAATAGATTGCTTGTGAAGATTCTACCGAAACCTGACCGCTTCGGTCACCAACACCAAGTCCACCTTGGTTTTTATCGCCACTAGTGGCACTGTTAGGCTGGACTTCGGTTGAAGTACTAACCGGGCTTCTAGCACTGTTTTTCTGTAAGGCACTTAGATAAGCTCGATAGCTATAGGCAAAGGCAAGGTCCGGCTGAAGTTCGATTGCTTTGTTAACTTCGACAATGGCACCCGAGTAATCCAGAATATATTCGCGAGTCTGAGCACTTTTGATGTAGGCCACAGAAGAATCAGGGTTCTTACGAATTGCTTCAGCACTCACTTTGAGCGCTTCTAGATGACGACCCGAATCATTCAATATCGTGGCTTTCCATTGATAAATAATAAAGTCATTAGGGGTTAAGTCAATTGCTTGCTGAATGGCTTGCAGTGCCTCTTCAAAGGCTCCAGAGTAATAATGGGCATCGCTAATCTGACGCCACGCCTGACTGCGCTGTCGATCAGCCAAGTCGGTATCAGCAGTACTAGTGCCATATTCAAGCGCCTTCTGAAAGGATGCAATGGCATTCCTATATTGCTTCAGTCCCATCTCGGCCATGCCGTGAGCATACCACGCTTCAAAGAAGTCTGGTTTTAGCGCAATCGCTTGTTCATAGGCATCTAGCGATTTTTCATAGCGGCGCAATCGCCAGAGTTTATTTCCGTAGCTCAACCACTCAATTTCATTGGCATCACTTCCGGGAGGCTCCAAATTGATTGTGGAGGCAACAATTTTATCTTGTGCTTGAGCAGATAAGGATTGAGGCAGAGCCTCTTCAACATTTAGATTGAGCGCAATAGTATCCTGGCGAATTTTGGTTAAGAAGGTACGGATGGGAATTCCTAGGCTATAACCTAAATCGTATCGAGATGCTTGATCAGCTCTTTCTACAGTAGGGCTTTGGCTACCTTGATCGGCTTCTGCAGCAGCATGAATTCCAATCACTCGTCCTTCTGTATCTAAAACAGGTCCACCACTGATGCCGCGCTCAGTAAAATTCGTATAAAGCAATTCGTAGCCGCGCGTTAAAGACCGTTCGTCTCTGGCGCGATTGGTATCATTCCCCCAACCTAGCAGGAAGCCAGCATGAAGCTGACGGTTTGTGGTTGCACTGCTTTGCCGTTCAGGCCATCCGGAGACAAAAGTGACTTGGTCTTCAAGGGCACGAGGATTGTCCGCCAACGTTGCCACTTGATAGTTCTGAGGACTGGTGAACTGTAAAATCGCCAAATCAATTCCATCCCATCGTTTAATCAAGCTAGAATCGACCGAATGCACCTGGTCGTCGGGAGTAACAACGGTCAATCCAGCATTGCTGGCTACATGATCGGCAGTGAGCACATAATAGGTGTTGCCTTCCCTAGCCACGATCACGCCCGAACCGCTATTAGTAGGCCATTTAATCAAGACCGAGATTTCTTTAGCCCTTTGATCAACCGTACGCACTATCTCAGGCCAAGATTGAGAGGATGAGCCATCAGCTTTAGTTGGCTGGGCTAAATTAGCTGAAACATACTGGGGAGCAAGCTGAGCCAGCATTTCAACCGGAACGGCCCAACTAGAATTTCTCATGCGACTGCGTAGTTCGTCATTCGGACGACTATTATCAGCATAAACATAAGGATTTCCCCAAAGCGGATGAGCGTAGATGCCGTTGATACCAATTACTTCACCTTGACGATTTAGAACGGGTCCACCACTCATGCCCTTTTCAATTTCACTGGTGTACCCAATTCGATAACCTCCCTTTAATGGTTGTTCTTCTAGCTCAAAAGAAATTTGCCCCCCCGTTCTAAAAACAAATCCAGCTGATTGTCCAGACTCCGCTTCGGATGGAAAGCCCGCAGCAAATATGGCATCGCCAACAGTAATGGTTGATAGATTTGCCAGAGAAGCCACGGTGTAATTTGCATCAGAGCTGAATTGCAACAAGGCTAAATCGTTTTCACCAAAGTTGACTCCGGTAACTAACTCGGCTGTATGGGCTTGACCATCAGCAGTTTGAACCTGGTAGGGTGCTCCAGGTTCCAGAACATGCTGATTGGTTAGAACCGTATAAACTCGCCCTTCTTTGCGAATTATCACTCCCGAACCGCTGCTGTACCTGTCTTTGGTAGAAACCATAACAGTAATTGATTGAGCCAATTGCTCTAGTTGCTCTTGAGAAAGTTGGGGAGAAACAACCTCCTGAGCCGAAGCTTCTGCTATAGACGTACTGATATAAAGTCCTTGAATTGGCAGCCATAGCAAGGCACTCATCGAAGCACCTAAAGCAATTGATCGACGGTTCATGAACATACGTTTGGTTTCTGAAATATAAAAACTATTCGCGGTATCGAGCCTTGCCGGCAATTCGGTCATACATCCATGCAGGCATAAATTTTCCGGCACGAACTATGGTCGCAAGCTGCCATGGGAACGCAGCAAAGCGCTTTTTCTTCTCAATGGCCCGAATAAAGTGGGGGATCGCATCTTCTAATTCCATTAGGAAGGGCATCTTATTGGCTCTACCTGACGTTAAAGGTGTTTTGATGAATCCAGGCTGGATTATCGTAACATCTATCCCCTTGTGCCTTACATCAAGCCTAACGCTTTCAAAGAATGCCGTCATCCCTGCTTTGCTCGCAGAATAGGCCGCAGACTTGGGTAAACCCCGAAAGCCAGCAAGACTTGATATTGCAACCAAATGACCTTCACCTTGTTCTAGCATTCCTGGTAGAACTGCATGCACTGCGTTCACCGCACCTAGAAGATTAGTGTCAATAACTTTCTTTACAGATCTCGGTGTGTAATTTCGTGTCGCTTCATCATTACCGCCGATTCCGGCATTCGCGATCAGGATGTCTATGCGGCCAAACTCGCTCCGAAGATCATCGGCAGCCTCAAAAACAGCCTGTTCATCGATCACATCCAGCGGGAAGACCCGTGCCGTTCCACCGGCTGCTCGGCACCGATCAGCCAGATCATCTAATATTTCTCTCCGGCGAGCGGCGAGCCCAATGATCGCACCACGAGTGGCTAATGCTATCGCAAGCCCCTCGCCAATGCCGCTAGAAGCACCTGTGATAAAAACCGTTCTTCCTTTCCAATTCATAATGCGTGTAATCGTAATCTCCCCCCTAGACCGGCACAAGGTAAAAATCGCTCACCACCCACCTCAACAAACCTTACCCGCAAACGGTCCTAGCGTCTTCAACGCCGTTGCGATATCCCCTTCTTCTATCAGCAAACTGTCCTAGGAATAAGCCGATGAAATGAATACGCATTCCCGCGTTAGCGAGTATTCGCGAAACTTCCGCGCTAAGTCCTACGACAGACAGCTCGCGCAAAATATCAAACGTCATCATTCGGTATCCACTGTCGACCTTTGGTCCAAAAGGTCCGGTCGCGTATTCACGAGCCAGACCTCATCCAGGATCAACGTCACCTCATGCGAGTCCATAAAGATCATAAACGGAGCTGACATTTACAGAATTAAAGCGTTATCGCCAAGAAATGAAAACAACTACTCCCGAACATTCCCACCAAGGCGAATGTCTCAGGAGCGTCATCTGCCTTCCCCAATCTCAACAGTTCTTTTGCATTTTCATTTTCGCCTTTTTAGACTCTACAAAAAGTTTTGAAGTATGCGAAATGTCATCCTTTCAGCAGCCATCTCATTTGATGGATTCATCGAGGGCCCGAACGGCGAGATCGACTGGATAATCTTCGGCGAAAACGAAGGGGCCGCAGACCTAATGGATTTTGTTGATGAGATCGACACCGTTCTTTATGGCCGCGTCAGTTATGAGATGTGGGGCAATCCGCTCATCACAGATGAAAGCTCCAAGTTTGAAAAGAGCTTCAATGGCACGATATCGAAGATGGACCGCTACGTCTTTTCTCGAACGAAAACTGAGTTCGACGGCAACGTACAAGTCGTCAGCGACAACATTGCCGAACTTGTTTCCGATCTCAAGAGCCGTCCCGGAAAGAACATATGGCTATACGGAGGGGCAAGCTTGGTAACCACATTTATGAACCTTGATCTTGTCGATGAATTCTGGCTTGGAGTCATGCCGGTCATTCTCGGCAAAGGCAAGCCCCTCTTCACGGATGTCGAACAGCGTCATCGATTGCGGTTGAAAGAATCAAAGACGAGCCCAAGCGGCGTGGTCTCGGTCAGGTACGAAACCGTAAGATGAGCGTTATCAAAATAAGAGAAGCGACGCTCGATGACCTTCCCACTCTTCTGGAATTCGAGCAAGGAGTGATCGAGGCCGAGCGCCCTATGGACGCCGGACTCAAAGAAGGGCAGATCAGCTACTATGACATCGAGCGGCTGATAAACTCGCCGGATATCCGTCTCGCAGTCGCTGAGATCGATAGAAAGCTCGTTGGCTGCGGATATGCCAGGATCGACGCAGCTAAACCGTACTTAAAATACGACCGCCAGTCTTATCTCGGCTTCATGTACGTTTTGCCCGACTTCCGAGGCAATGGCATCAATCAACTGATCCTGGACGATCTCTACAAATGGACCCTCTCACGCGGCGTCATCGAAGTCCGTCTCGAGGTCTATCCCACGAACCCCGCCGCGGTCCGAGCCTACGAAAAGGCCGGATTCACGCCTTACATTCTTCAGATGCATGCAGACATCGGAGTCCGAACAGCCGAAGCCAATGAACTAGATAGATTGGCAAAGATCTGGTATGACGGCTGGCAGGATGCTCACGCCGAGCTCCTGCCACAGGAGCTAAAAGACGACCGCACGCTCGACAGTTTCCGTGAAAGATTGCCGAACTTACTCACGGACACCCGCGTGATCGGTCCGCCCGGAAGGCCATACGGATTTTGCACGCTAAAAGGTGATGAACTCTATCAGCTTTTTAGATCGACAATTTTACCCGCTACTTGCGGCTGATTTTGAATGTAGTAGGCATTATCTGGCTCCGGACTACGATCCAGGTCTTCCCGCTCTAGAGTAGTTGACCGCATGGATTTGATCTTCAGCCCTAGTTCAGTGACTAAAATGCGAATGAACAATCCAATTAACTCAGCCGCAAACTCATGGATCTCCAATGGCATCGTAATCTCTAGCACTCCCCGATCATAGGTCAAATGCGCATTGCGGCTCTCTTTTACCGCCTGCTGAATCGCCTTATAGTCCTGCCAACTTAGGTTGTGAAATACGACCCGCTTCTCTCCCACCGGCAGCGGAACAGGCTGAGATACGAGAGGCCCAATGGGCTGAATAGGGTTGAGCATGGGTTGCTTTGGAACCGATCGACTGTTAACTAAGCTCTAGATTTATTCTATCCAGCATTGTGACTTTGCTAATATCTTAGCGGTTGCACAATTGATTCAACGGGCAGATCGGAAGCAATTGAGATTTGGGCATCACCAATCTGATTTTCGATCCAATTCAAACTCAATTCAGTTTGGCTAGTGCTAATCGGCGATGCGATTGGATTGTTGACCTGTTGAATATAACAGGCGATGTAACGGGTTGGGAACTAGTACCAGTTAGAGTAAATCAGCTGGTGGATTTTCAGGAACTACCCAGTAATAAACAGTTCTGCCATTCACCTCTACGACCTGATCTGGTTCCCTGTTGCAAAAACTCTACCCGATCGGTTACACCGGCCCGCTGAGCATTCTGATTGGCTTCTTGAATGCGTTGCGGATCGATCTCGACGCTAATTCCCCTGGCTCCTCGTTCTTGAGCGGCTGCAATCACGATCCGTCCATCTCCACTGCCCAAGTCATACACCACATCATCCGACTGGACATTGGCTAAGTTCAGCATTTCATCAACAACTGGCATCGGTGTCGGCACGTAGACCACATCCGGTCTGCGGCTGGGGGGTTGAATTGTAGCGTCGGGTGAGGTCTGGGTCTGCTCGGTTGTACTAGCTTGGGGGCTGACGGTCTGAGGCTGTTCCAAGCTGCGCTGCTGAGTGCAGGCAATGCCTGTGAAGCTAAGAGCGCCAATTCCTGCCAGAAGAATTCGCTGAATCGAACGAGACGATACTTGCTTGGTCGATGAAAATGTGACATTGGTGTTTCTCCTTTTGCTTTTTGAATGAATCTGAATGCGATTTTTGCGCAATTTGATGTACTGAGGTAAATACTGATTGTAATGTCTCTACATAATCTGAACCTAATCAGCAGTGACTTATGAGTTAAGTAACGATTCAGTCAATCCAGTTTATGCTGATTGCCGAATCAAAGGTATACCGAGTAGAACTACAACGACACCTACAATGGCTCCAATGCCAGTATAAACAAGGCTAGAGTAGAGTAGATATCCACAGATAATGCAGAATAATAGGGGAATAAGTGGGTAAAGCGGCACTCGGAAAGGCCGTGGATGGAATGGCTCGCGAAATCGCAGCACAATTAGGGCAAGGGTGCTGAATAAAAAGAAAAACCAGAAGATCGGGGCTGTATAATCCACCATTGTTTCAAACCCCTGACGGGTGTAAGTTCCTAACCCCACTAAGGCGAGGGCAATCCCTGCTTGTACTAAATAAGCAGCTGTTGGCGAACTAGGTTTGGGTCGCCAGGTTCCCAAGAAACGAAATAGTGAGACATCTTGTCCTAAGGCAAAGCTGCTTCGAGCACCAGTTATAATCGTGGCGTTGATAGAACCAACTGTGGCTACCACGACCAGTAAGCTAATAAACGTGGCTCCTGCTTCTCCCCCAACCTGTCGGAGCAGATCGGCTGCAACTGCGGACGAGCCGGCCATTCCTCCAACCCCTAGCCCGCGCAAATTATTGATTTGATTTTATTTATTTAATTTTGTTTGAGTTGCTACTCTACTTTTATGATCTAAAACAAATGTGATCAAAGTGTGACTATTTTTATTGCTTGCGTTAGTCATGAGGATCGCTTTTAATCTTTTGTTTATCAACTCTTTTGATTAGATTGATTTAAATAACTATAGTGTTTGTTACAACAATATCTCTGTCCTATCTGTCGTGGCGACGGCTATAGATAAGCAAACCTTTAATATCAAAGGTAGAGCAGGCATTTGGCTTGCTGGTGGCAGGTCCGCGCTATGAGTTTACTGAACTATTAATCTGGCTATTGATTGACTGCTGATAAATTCTCCTGCACTTGAAAGGTCAACTGAATTTGACAATAGTCAGCCTACTCAAATCGGCAAGGCGACTAGACCGATTTAAGCAGAGCAATGGTTGATGAATGCTCTACTGTTATTCCTTAAAACACACTTTAGCGAGTAATTCGCAAAATTTTATCTAGTTCTGCTGGGCAACTGCCGCGACCATCGCAATTGCTGGTTGTCACGTACAGCTCGCCGTCGGGTCCCATAATTGCTTCCCGCAGTCGTCCGTGCTGCCCCTGCAAATACACCTCATGCTGTTGCACCTGGCTCGACTGGGGATCGATCACGACCCGCTGCAACTGTTCGGCCCGCAATGCCGCATGGTAAGCATAATCTAGGCTATCCTTGCTGCTTGAAGATGCTTGGACTGGGAAACAAGCCAGGGAAACACAAAGGCCGAATTGAGCGGAAATGCAATTTATCAATAATGCAATTCGCAATATTTTTGCGAATTATTCTCAATTAGCCTTAGCGCGATTATACCCAATCAATGGCAATTGTGTCTTGCGTGAAACGGATTTTTTCTGATTTCAAACGGATCGGTGCTTGTGCTTTGGCTCCCAGCTATCCGATCTGACTTTTGACCCACACTCTCACGGCACGCCGCAATGCCAATCTACCCTGACTGCGATGGGTCTCAATCAGGCGAGGCAACTCACGAATTGCCAATGCAGGAAACACTTGGCTTCGTTCAACCTCAACGTAGTGCGTTTGCTGCAGCCGATATATTCTCAGCGCTCCGCTGTCGTAGCACCAGATTTCGGGCACGCCCAGCCGAGCATAAATCGGGAAGCGCTCCAGCGATTTGCGGGTAATGTCGATTTCGAGCGCTAGATCGGGAGGTGGATCACGGTCTAGGTCAATGTTGAGCTTGCCGCGAATGCGAGCTTCATTCTGAACGTAAAAACAATTGTACCAATGCTATAGAGGATTTGTCTGTGATAGCAACCTGGGGCTTCTGGGAAACCGTCGTCAACAGCTACTGAAGAATTTGTTTATTAAAATCGTGCTCGCACCTGAACACCAAAGGTTCTAGGCGCACCATAGATGACTGCTGTTCCAGTTGCTAGATTGAAGGCTTGAGTGATGTACTCATTGTTCAACAAATTATTTACAAAGAAATAGATACCATAATCGTTAAATTCATAACCCAGACGGGCATTCATTAATGTAAATGTATCTTGCTCAATCGTGTTGAGTTCGTCAAAAAAAGTGTTGCCAAATCCTATTACTTCTATTCGTCCCAAGATGCCAATATCACTTCGGTATTGAGCCGCTAGGTTGTAGGTCAAACTTGGCGTAAAGGGGGTGTGGTTGCCCTTGAGGGGAATGCCCGTGAAGGCATCGGTGCCACTGCGAAACTCAGCATTCACTAGACCCAATCCGGCAATCAACTCTAGTCCTGTCACCGGACGCCCAATCAGCTCTAGCTCACCGCCAATAATCCGAATATCCGCGTTGCCAATTACCACATTACCAGCCTGAATACTGGGAAACTGAAAGTTAGACACATCGTTGTAAAATCCTGCTAGATTCACAATCAAGCGGTTGTCCCACCAGGAGGATTTTAATCCCAGCTCATAGTTCCATGAAGTTTCGGCATCAAACACAGCAGTGTCGGCACTAATGGGGTCAAAACTGGCTCCGGGCGGACGATAGCCCCGCGTAATGCTGGCATAGGCCATTAGGTTGGGGGTAACGCGATAGTCAATAGCAAACCGAGGCAACCATTCTGAACCGTTCGCTTCTATATCATCGAGTTGTAACAGCGGTATCACCTGCGTTCCATCACGGGAGATAAAGATGCGCTCAAAGTCAGTCGTGGTTTGCGTATTTTCGTAGCGCAATCCGGCGGTGAGGGTGAGATCCTCGGTTACACCATAGCTAACTTGTCCAAAGGCAGCCAGGGTGCGGCTGCGAGTGTCACCATTACCACGATTTTCTCCGGGCGGTAGGGGCGAATCAGCAGGAGTATCCAGTCCGGTGATAAAGGCGCGATTGTTGTCGAAGGTTGACGTTTCAAAATAGCCACCCAAAATCCACTGAAGTCGTTCCCTCTGCTCTGGTGACTGCACCCGCAGTTCCTGGGTGAACACTCGCGATGAAAAATCGGGCGTATTGATTTCCAAATCGGCGGCAGTGGCATCTTGATCAAAGGCCGCTTCCTGACTAGAAAAGCGATGGGCAGTGATGGAGGTAACTCGAATGTTGGGGGTGCTATAGGCAACTCGCAGTGATTGGGCATTCGTTACCAGATCATTGAAGCCATCAAAGTCGAGTTCGGTTTCAAACGGGTCTTCAGACCCTGGTAACACAAAGGGTTCTGCCCCTTCCCGGTAATCGGCAACGGAGGCATTCAGCAAAATCTCCCACTCGTCGGAAGGTGTCCAGAGAATCTGAGCGCGTCCGGTTCCTCCCGATCCCCCATCGACATTGGTATCCAGGAGCGTGTTGCGGACAAAGCCATCCTGTCTGTTGTAGCTGCCAGACAGCCGATAGAATAGCTGATCTTCGACAATGGGACCACTGATGTTAGCTTGAGCATCAAACCGATTATAGTTGCCGTAGCTGAGCGCTGCACCACCCTCAAACTCATTCGTGGGGCGACGAGTAATCACATTGATCACTCCGCCTAATGAGCTGCGTCCATACAGCGTATTTTGCGGACCGCGTAACACTTCCACTCGCTCTAAATCGATCAAATCTTGATCAATAAATCCAGCAAAATCGTAAGGCACATCATCGACAAAGAAGCCTACTGCATCTCGGCTAAAGGCGTTGAAATTGGTAACACCGCGCAAGCTGTAGAAAGGGGCTGTGCGGTTCGCACCACTGGGGAAAAAGGTGAAATTGGGTGTGTTATTGGCGACGCCCTCTAGAGATGATTAGCACTATGGCGTTTAATCTGAACGGCTTCAACTTCAACCATTCCGTACTGGATTCTCAAGGGCGAGTCGTGAATACCTGGGCTGATGTGCTCAACCGAGCCAATTTAGGGTTTGAAGTGATGCATGAGCGCAATGCCCACAACTTCCCTTTAGATCTAGCTGGCGGAGAAGCGGTTCCTGTCGCCATGAATATGGCTGCACCAGTGCTCCCGAGCTGAACTAAACGGCAGCGCTTCCCCATCACTTGCCTGAGGATGGTGGTGGGGATTTTCTCTACCATTCGCCAACCTGCTTTAACAAAAGAATTTGCTGCAAGGAGAAACCCATGAGTGTTGTAACCGAACTGATTTTGAATGCAGACAGTGAATCGCGCTATCCTGCTCCCAAAGAAATGCGTATCTTCCAGGATTTCTTGCGCTCTGGGGAGCAACGCATCCGGATTGCGGCCACGTTAGCTGAAAACGAACAGCGAATTGTCCAAAATGCTAGCGCTAAATTCTGGGAACGCTGTCCAGTCACGCCGAGCAACAGCGGTAATCCTCGTAAAACCGCATCTTGTCAGCGCGATCAGGGGTGGTATGTTCGGCTGGTGGCCTACTCGGTGCTGGCGGGCAGTGAGAAACCCCTAGCTGAGATCGGCACGGTTGGTATCAAAGAAATGTACAACTCGCTGGAAATTCCGCTGAAGAATTTGGTAGAAGCGATGCGGTGCGTGAAAGATGAGGCGATTTCACTCATGAGTGAAGAAGATGCGGTTGAAGTTGCGCCGTATTTTGACTATATCATTCGAGCCTTGTCGTAACAGTAGGTGACATTTGAGTTTCTCAAAGTCTCCCAGAGTGGGGGATTTAGGAGGCGAAACAACTTGAACTTAGAACAGAAGGAGATACATAACTATGCAAGATGCCATTACAGCGCTGATCAACTCTTCGGATGTGCAGGGCCGCTATTTAGACAATAATGGGTTGGACAAGCTGCGGTCCTATTTCCAGAGCGGTGAAATGCGGGCGCGGGCTGCCATTACCATCAGTGCTAATGCCTCTTCGCTTGTGACCCAGGCGGTCGCTAAATCGCTGATGTATACAGACATCACAGCTCCGGGCGGCAATATGTATACTTGTCGTCGCTATGCTGCCTGCATTCGCGATCTTGACTATTTTCTCCGCTACGCAACCTATGCCATGCTAGCTGGCGATCCGTCTATTTTGGATGAGCGGATTCTGAACGGACTGCGGGAAACCTACAACTCGCTGGGTGTACCGATTGGAGCCACAATCCGGTCTGTGCAGGCGATGAAGGAAGCGACTACCGATTTGGTAGGAGCCGAAGCTGGCAAGGAAATGGGTGTCTATTTTGACTACATTTGCGCTGGATTGAGCTAACCCCTTTGCAGTTTAACGATTTGGATTGATGAGCATTATTACCAACGTGATTGCCACTGCCGACCGGGAGGCGCGTTACTTAAACGTAGAAGAATTGAATGCCGTGCAAAACTTCTACGCAGCAGGGCGCGACCGATTGCGACTGGCTGCTACGTTAGCCGCAAATGAACAGCGGATTGTCGAGCAGGCCACACAGCGATTTTGGCAGCGCTGCCCGGTAACGCCCAGCAATAGCGGCAACCCTACCTTTCAGTCCTCCTGCATGCGCGACCAGTCCTGGTATGTGCGGCTAGTTACCTATGCGATTGTGCTAGGCGACATTGAGCCAATTGAGACCAGCGGTGTGCGCGGTGCGAAGGAGATGTATGCCTCGCTGGGGGTGCCTTTGCCCAATCTAGTGGAGTGTATGCGGTGCCTGAAAGAAGCGGCTCTAGAGCTGTTGGCTTTAGACGATGCTGTTGAAGTTGCACCCTACTTTGATTACCTGATTCAAGGTCTCAAGCCTTAACAGCGCTTTGGGGACGGAGTGATGTCACCGGCCAAGACCTGTAGCCTCCGCGCCCCATTTCTTCCCCCAAGGAGGAAGTATGACTAAAACGATTATGAACCTGACCTTGCCAGCCATTCTGGAAGAAATTGATCATGTGTTAGAAGAAGAGCCATACCGAGACTATCAACCCCTGTTGAGATCGATGGAGATGCGGCAGGAATTAATTGCCTATACTCTCAGCCGTGTTCATAGTCGGTATCGGGTGATTGAAGGCCATGAACGGTTAACGGCTGCTGTTCGTTCTCTTTCCCTGACTTCTGAAGAACGATTGAATATCGAAAAAGTGGTGCGTCAGGGGGTTTACGATCTGCTAAAAGCTGTTCATCTTCAGAATTCTGCATCTAATTCATCATCAAGTTCCCAGATCATTTCCCAAACTGAGCTGGCTGACTGTCTTACCTCGGTTGGCAAATAATCATCAATACCGATCAGCGGAACAGCAATTGACGCAGCACTGCATCGGGTAAATGGCTTGCAGCGGGAAAATGCCTTTACTACCTGCTCGCTGTTGAATTCGGTTAAATCACTGAACGGTTAGCGAATAACTTGATCCACCTATACTAAAAATAGAATTGCAATGAGTGTTTATGCCAGTAGCGGCAGCCCAGTGGCTCGTCCGCAGCAATATATCCTTATGTATCTCAATATCATGCTTTAATGCGATATTTTGATGCACTATATGTCTACTGTGATCAACATAGCTTAGATCATCATTCTCCACTTAATTTAGCGAGAGTGGTGGAAGCATATAGTTGCAAGGATGACTTTAGCTATAACAGCAATTTGAAGTCAATCAAAACCTAGATTGTGAGTGGATTACCTATTTTTTTCATATTCGGTTGGTGTCCTAGCAATCCTATATCAGTCGTGAAAATGGAAGTCAGAAACCAGAATGCAGCTTAACGACCAACCGTCAACGGGTTGCAAAAGCCGCTCCTGACTCCTGTATTCTGGCTCCTTCATGATTTTCACCACTCCTTTAGGACTGCTATATCAAGGGGCATGTAATTTTACTTCTAGGTTAATCACCCCACAATCTTGTAAACCTATCGTAATTTACAGGAGTAATTATGAGTATTGCTGATACTCTCAATCCGTTTATCCTTACAGATGAAAGTGGGCAAGCATCTCAAACAATTATTTATTCGGCTCTGGACGAAATAGTCTTAACTGGAGTGAGTGGACTACAGCAGGAGGCTTGTTATATTCCGCCAGAAAAAGACTTAATCGTGTATGGTATTCGAGTTACACTTGCAACGAATCTAACTAATCCTAAAAGGAATATTAGTATTTTCTGCGATGAGCTAGTATTGCTAGAAAGTGGTATTACAATTGATGTTTCTGCAACTCGTAGTCTGCAGTATGACAAGCCTTTACAACCTGAGAAGCCACTTCAGAGTAATATTGTGAGTACTGATCCTGGCAGTTCAGGGAGAGTTTCATCCGGAGATGAAATCGCTGCAGCATTGAAGCAAGGACAATTCCAAGGATTTTTCAGTAGCGATCCAGGGCAAGATTGGGCTGCAAAAGGTGCCACTGGAGGCAGCATCACAATCGCTTGCCAAAATTTAGTGGTGCCATCAGGTGGACAGTTCAAGCTTTATGCAAACGGTGCACCAGGAAATGCCGGCGTGAATGGCCAAAGCAGAAATTGGGTCAATGGTGCATATGGGGGTAATGCCGGTTGTGGAGGAGCAGGTGGAGACGGTGGCAGTGTTTACCTTGCCTGTTCCAAAGCTCATGACGACAAAGGCAATCTAATTAACCTGTGGGATTGCACAGACATTCAATCGAATGGTGGCGATCCTGGATCAGTGGGTAATCCCGGAGATGCATTTGAAACAGCACACGGAGTCCATCACTATGGGTCAGCGGCCCCACCTGCTGATCAGGGGGCAGCAGGCTCTGAAATTTGCTACACCGTTCCAAATTTTACGTATAACGTCAAGCAGGAACCGGTTGTAATTCCTGACTTCTCCTACGCCGCAGTCAACTGTGATCTACGATACTGGGAGCTACTCTATCACCGCCTGAAACTCAGCTATATTCAAAATCAACCTTCCACGTTTGATGAAGATAACTACCCACCAGGATGGACTGATATAGGTCGCTTGCTTAATTGGATATATCCCTTGATGTTTGTCTACGGCTATCAGGGTAAGTTGCAAACGGATGCTGATATTTCCACTGATCCAGAATTATCAATGAAGAAGTCGGTCGCAACTGCTGTCACAGCAATGTATCGATGGTATGCGGCTGGAGAAACGATGTGGGGCTTTGAGGTTAACCATGTATCTAACTTGCCTTACAAGACGCAGGTAGACCTATTAAGCGCTGGTTACGATACCCAAAAAGATGTGAGAGACATGTACATCTCTCTCAAGAACGAGTACGAAAAAGCCGTTCAAGACCAAAAACAGCTGCAGAAGATGCGAGATGCCGCAGATCAAGCAGTGCAGATGCATAAAGTAGCCTATGAAGCCCTGAGAGATATGCTGTGTGGACCACCAGGCAACAAATCAGGACAATCCTGGCAAGAACAACTCCTTAAGAGTATGGCAGACTGCCAGGAGGCTTGTAAGAAGTTACAAACCGCGATGGCAGACTTCCAAACTGCCGGAAATAGCCTGTGGAATTTTAAGTTACCTGATGATATTTCTAAAATCCTGAGTAGTTTACAGTCTATGGCTTTTGTGATTTCAGATCCTCCTGCGATGGCAGTAATGGGTGGTATGGCCGCTGGTGGCTTGGCCCTGGATGCTGCTACCACTATCAAAACCAATGATGGAGCTGATGTATCCAAAGGAATGCTAAAGAAGATTGATCAGTTTTCTGGAACTCTAAGTCAGCTTGCGGACATGTCAGTCACAATTGGCAGTGATGCGGATCGACAGCAAAGTGAACTTGTGCTAACCGAGTTAGATCAGATTGATCAATTTGTTTCGCAATTTACTGATGCACTAGGAGATAGTGCTAAGAATGCATTGGATGACATTCAAGCATATCGAAATAAAATTAATGATAAGAATGAGTTGTGGATTAGATATAGCAGCCAAGTAGATGCTATGATCAAGGAGTTTCTAGATTATCAGGATGCGATTGCCAAACAGCATGTGCTGGATCAACAGCCTGACGAACTGTCGAAAAATATGATTGATACAGTGTTTCAGTACACCAGCATCTACCTGACCTCTTGTAGTTCGTCGTAAAGCAGATCTAAACCAATTAATACCCGCTCCCGATCCGACAAATCGCCAATAATTTTGCGCACAGGCGGCGGCAGGATCTTTGCTAATGTGGGAGTTGCTAGGATTTTATCTTCCTCAGCCAACTGAGGGTTTTTCAGCACATCGATCACTTTGAGGGCATACACCCCTTGAAACTCTTTCTCTAAAATGTTGTTCAGCGTTTTGAGCGCCCTCACCGAATTGGGCGTATTTCCTGCCACATAAAGCTTCAGAATATAGGTCTTTTTTAATGGACTCATGGGATTAGGGCTAGGCTCACAGGTTAGAACTAATGGGCTAGGAGCAGGGTTAAAATCACAGGTGCTTATAGGGTTGATAATAAAGCAGGTAGCACAGTACGGCTTAGATCACCGGTAGTAGCAGCACAGATTCAGTTTGCCATCCTACCCTTAGATCAACTTAGCAGCAATCTAAGATTCGCGCGGAATTGATCGACGGTACATCTCGCACAAATGGGCCAATGTATCAATCAGGGTGAGGCGATAGTCAAGCAATACCTCGTCATTGCGGCCTTCTAGTTTAAGATGTTTGGAAAATTCATCCATTAACTCCATGTGAATTTCCACAATCTGGGAAATCGGCACATCTGCAAAGAAAGCAACGTTGACAAAGTGGTCAATCTTATCATTCAGACGAGGCTCATCTGAAAAATAAGCCAAAATGATGTCCCGGTAGTCTGCCTTAAGTTGCCGCAACAGGTCTTCCTTCTGAGGTGAAGCCATGTGACGTAAAAAATTGCGCGGATTTCGTTTGTAATAGACACCTAAATAATCAAGTCGCTCCTTCAATTTTTCAGCTAATCGAAGCTGTTGTGCCATGAGTTCCCGACTGTTGGAAGATTCTGCAATAGTAGCAGGTACCTGGTTTCCGGGTTTGAGTTGAATGAATTTGCTAATGGCCTGGTCAATGGCCAGTCCGATCTGGTTGAACTGCTGAGCTGACAGGCAGATCAGGGCCGCATGGTAGGAAAATTCCTCTAGATGGTTTGATTGCCCATCGGCTAAATCACCCTGCTCGGAATTGGTTGGCTTCGGATCCGACGCCGGAGATTCTAAAATTACCGTTGGGAAAAACCAAGCCTGCTGTTGCAGCTGATCAAGAAACGCTTGCAGCTCAGGCTCTGCCTCCAGCACCAGACAATCCACATGGCCAGTCTGCTGAATATGAGCCAGCAAATCATCGCTTGAGCGGAATATCGTGCTGTGATAGCGGCCTACTTCGGGCAGCAACAGCTCTTCTAGGTAGGGCAGGAGGAGCTGAGCAAACGGTTCAGACGTGCAGAAGACACAAATTGAGAGGGAAGAACGCAAAGCTTTGAAGAATTGGGGTTACAGCACAGCAACACTTTACAACTTAACGAAATCTGATCAATGGCTAAATTTGATTAAAACCATTGACTAACAGGGCTCAACGTAGGTAGGAGAGTCAATATGCAAAGTCAATACCAATAAAAATACTTAACATTTATTGTAGTTGAAAAACGCCTGCTCACTCGACTATACCGTCATAATTGAGGTGGGTTCAGATTCTCGATATTCATTGCTGCTAGAAACTCGCTTGTTCACCGACTACCCAATAGAAATAGCTGGAAATTTGCTGATTGGGTGGCTGGCAGCCACCTCTGGCTCTGAATTTGTTAGTCCGGAAGCAGTTCGGGAATTTAGCTGTCGATTCAATTGCTTCACGTCTTACCCCACGCCCTATCCTTTGCTCTCTAGTCTGCCGTTCAGCTCTGTAGCTCAGCGCATGCCCCATCCTGATCAGCTTTGCTTCAGCTTTGCTCCTGTAACCGCTTCCTTTATTGCGTTCTGGCTCGGTGACGGATGAATATCTCTCCTCTCAGAGAATTCATTGTATCAGCTCCGGTCTGCGGTGAGACTGACTCCCTGGCCGCAATTTGGCAATTATTTCAGCAGGCGGGAACCGATCAGATAGTGGTCGTTGATGAACAGCAGGTGCCCTTAGGCTTGCTGAGGTTGAATCGATTTATCACCGTATTTGCTATCGGCAACGCGCTGCCGTCGATCCAGAGCCAGCTTCAGAATAGCCTGATCATGTATCAGCATTTGATTGATGCGGTGATTGTGCTCCGAACCGATGCCAATTCCATCCAAGTGCAGACTCATCTAGTCGATATTGTTCAACGCTCTATTGTTTTGGTTGATGACAACGGGCGCTATGTGGGCGTGCTAGATCGCTTACAGCTGCTGCATCAGCTTGCTACAGAAGCCCCAACTGAAGCACTGGCTCCAGAGATGGCAGCCTCAAACGCACCAGTCGAGACCCATCCCATCCCATCCCTTCAGCCTTTGATCAGTGAGGCCATCTGCCCAGACCCGTTGATCGATCTCCTCGAACGTCTGCCTCTGCCCTTAATGCTACAGACCTCAGCCGGACGGGTGATTACTCAAAACCTGGCTTGGCGTCAACGAGTCGGCAGTATTCAGCATCCGCAGAGAATTCGACGTGCTGCCGCCCGCATTCTAGAAGCTACTTTAGCACATCGGGTTCGATTCCGCGGCCGCCGTAAAGAGTTCTGCCATCCACGGTCGTTACAGGTACGCCTACCGGTTTCGGCTTAGGAGCATCAGATGCCCCATTCGAAGCACTCCCATTGTGGCTGGTGTAATATTCGTAGATCGACCCACTTGAATAATCTCGCTGCAACGAGCGACCAAGCGGCGTGTAGTAGCGTGCTGTCGTAAGCGTCAGGCCTGTTTGATAGGGCAGACCAAATACTCTTTGTACAAGCCCTTTCCCGAAACTCTCCGTTCCGACAACCAAGCCACGCCCATAATCCTGCATCGCTCCGGCTACTATCTCAGATGCAGAGGCTGAACGTCCGTCGATCAAAACCACCAGCGGATAGTTCCCATGCTGATTCCCGCGCGTGCTTAACTGAACTGTACGAGCATACCGAGATCGACCTTTGACTGAAACTACCGTCTGCCCGCTGGGGATGAACCTTCCAACAACCTCAACCGCTTGAGGAAGAAGCCCTCCTGGATTTCCGCGAACGTCAAGGATGAGGCTCTTCATTCCCTGTTTTGAAAGATCTGCAAGAGCGCTATCAAGCTCTTCGGCGGTAGTCTCCTGAAATCCGCCTACAAGTCCGATATACCCGACACCATTCGGGAGCATAAAGTGATTACGAATAGACGGCAAAGGAACGCCTCCCCGCACTATCTCAAAATCCAAAGGCTCTGAAGCTCCGACACGCTCGACCCTGACCTTTACAGTAGTACCTCTCTCACCGCGAACATTTCGGGAAACCTCTGCACTCGTCCATTCTAGAGAGCTTTTCCCATCAACTTGCAGAAACTTGTCCCCGTATCTCAGGCCGGCCTTATCTGCCGGGGTTCCCGGAAGGATAGATTGGATATAAACTCCGTCGCGATGCTGAAGTATCGACACACCTATTCCGTAAAACTGTGATGCCTGCTCCTCAGTCAGTTTTCGAAATTCTTCTCGCGTAAAGAATTGCGAGTGGGGATCAAGCGACCAGAGCATGCTCTGTATCGAGGTGTCCGTTATCTGCTCATGGTCGATCGCGGTCGGATAATTCTTGTCGATCACGTCAAGAGCCTCTCGGTAATCCGCTACAACTCGGGCGGGTGTCATTGTGTTGTCTGCCGACGTTGACGGCAATTTACCGAAAGTTCCACCGATCACGGCACCTAGTGCCACTACTATCAAAGCGATCAGGCCAAAACGCAAGTTCATCAAAAATACCTCAAAAAAGCATCATCGAAGCGAAATTATAACACAATTTAGTTGGCTGAATCGTGTAACGGGTTGCAGCCAATACTTAGTCTGGCAACTCCAATTTACTTTTCAAACACAACCAAATACCATAATCGTTTTGTCAATGGAACCGGAACTTTCGATCGTAATTCCAGCATTTAATGAGCAGGATCGCCTGGGAGCGACCATCCGTCAGATACTTGAATACGTATCTGCCAACAATATCCGGTCAGAGCTTATTATCGTCGATGATGGTTCTACTGACGACACATCAGCCGCCGCTGAAGAAGTTGCAGGTGAATTTCCCGCTCAGACGGTCTCGGTCATCAGATATCAACGCAATCGTGGCAAGGGTTACGCAGTCAGGACAGGCCTTGGGGCTGCTCAAGCAGATATCGCATTGTTCAGCGACGCAGACCTCTCGACACCGATCGGAGAACTGAATAAATTGATCGACCCGGTCAGATCGGGAGAATACGACCTTACATTTGGCTCGAGAGCTTTGGACCGCTCGCTCATAGGTACACATCAGCCGTGGCGGCGTGAACAGGGCGGAAAGGTATTCAATTTTGTGGTTCGTCTGATGACCGGCATGCCATTCTGGGATACACAATGCGGTTTCAAGGCGTTCTCGATGCCAAAATTTCGGCCGCTGCTTGATGTAATGAAGATCGATCGGTTCGGTTTTGATGTCGAATTTCTTTATGTTGCGCGACTCCACGGCCTGCGGCTTATGGAGATCCCCGTTCGCTGGAACAACGACGATCGCAGCAAGGTAAACGTGCTTCGCGACAGCATTCGAATGTTTGACGAGGTCCGACAGATACGCCGAAACGCCCGAAACGGCAAATACAATGTCGATATTGAGTAGAATCTAGCGAAGCAGATCCGCCATTGCTCAAGTGCGATCCGTGACATTCCTTTTGTTCCTAACTAAACTGCCTTTATGACCGCCAAACTCAACGTAAACATCGACCATGTTGCGACCATACGCGAAGCACGAAAGACCATCGAACCGTCGATCGTAACCGCCGCTGTCATTTGCGAACAGGCAGGTGCCGACGGAATTACCGTCCACCTTCGTGGCGACCGGCGACACATTCAGGACCGCGATATCGAGCTTCTGCGCGATGTTGTAACAACATATCTGAACGTCGAGATGGCCGCAACTGACGAAATGATCGCCATCGCGACGCGCACCCGGCCCGACGCCGTCTCTTTGGTTCCAGAAAAACCCGGCGAAGTAACGACCGAAGGCGGGCTGGACGTGATAAAGAATTTTGAGACGGTGAAAAATGCGGCCGAAAGTCTATGTAGATCTGTTCATCGCCTAAATCAAGCGCTCGCAGATCCCAGGTCTTTCCTGCATCCTTAGTTTCCAACAGGGTGGCGTTTTTGCCCACTAGCCAACCGTGATTTGAGTCAATGAACGAAACATCGGAAAGGGTTTCTTCGGTGGGTAGGGAAACTGGCTGCCAGGGATTGTAGCTGGTTGAAGGTAGAAACCCTCGGGCACAGCCACTGCACAGCAGCACAGCGACAACAAGCACAATAACGGTTTGAAAGGACTTTAGAAGTGAGCGCATCGGACTTAACTACAGATACCAACTAACAAAACTGCGATCTAAACACCAAACGAGCTTAACCTGACTTGCAGAAGCGCTTTTCAGCCACTTACCTCAGTCCGTAAAGGCTAATGAAGAACAAGAAGGCCAAAGCCAAACCGCCAAAAATAAGAATATTCTTTTGTCCCGGCGTGAGAGTATTGACGCCAAATCCATAGCCCAGATTCTCCTTAAAGCCTGAGGGATTGCCAACCGGACCCACATTGCTGAATGCTGTTTTTCTGGCTCCACACACAGGACAGCGCCAGATTTCAGGCAATTCCTCAAACGGAACCCCAGCGGGAATGTCGTTGCTGTCATCCCCTCTAGCAGGTTCATAGACGTAACCACAAGCCTTGCATTCGTACCGATCGAGAGTTTTGAGATCAACGGCTTCCGTAGTCATTGGTGGTACTCATTCACACAACAAAACTTGGGGGAGAAAACTTGAGATAGAAATATTAAAAATTCTGTTAAAGATTATGACATAGAATGTCGCCAATGATGAGAACCGATTCGGTCCGACTTGGGCAGCTCGATTTCAAGCCAAACCCGTTGCAATTGACTGAGCAGATGCATTGCGCGAAATAGCAAATTACGGCTGTTAAACTGAAGGCCGCTTGCCATTGCCGTTTGTAGTGGGGGGCCGCACGAGAGCCGCCATCAGTAAACAAAGAATGCCGATATTAATCGCCACATCTGCCAGATTAAAAACCGGAAACCGAATCAGGCGAAAATCTAAGAAATCGACCACTTCCCCAAATAGAAACCGATCGATCCCATTCCCCAATGCACCGGCTAAGATGCAGCCATAGCCAATTTGCTCCCACCGGTTCATTCGCGGCCCCAAAACCGCTAGGGCAATTAATCCTAAACTAACCACAAGCGACAGCCAGCGCAGCCATTCTCCTCGCTCGCTAAACAGGCTGAAGGCTGCTCCCTTGTTAGTCACAAAGGTGAGATGGAAAACTCCTTCCCATAGGGGCCAAGTCTCGTTGAGTTCAAACGTGCGGACCACCCAAAACTTTGTGACCTGATCGGCTATCAGTCCTACCAAGGCCGCAACCCAAAAAAGGCGATTTTTCAAACTCATAGTCACAAATTTACCACTGGGCTAGCCGCTGGACTTCTTGATTCTTCGACTATTGGACGGCAATTTGTTGCACAAATTTAGCCGATCCTCCCTCAGTAAAGCATCAAACGCCGCAGAAAGGCTGCTAAAACCGTGACCGCGCAGACCAGGGCTAGCTGACCCGGCAGGGGCGTAACCGAATAGGTCATCAGTGTTTCTGGCACAGAGAGGGCCTCAAATCCTTGCCACTTGGCAGCATGAGCCAGCAGAATGTATCCGATTCCGGTGGCATGAATGGCTGCTAAACCCATCAAACAGCTCAATGCCAGATTCTCCAATCGCCGGGGCAGCCGAAAGGCCAACCAACCGCAAATCCAGGCTCCAGGCACAAATCCAAGCAAATACCCGAAGCTAGGACGATGGACATAATCGAACCCGCCACCTTGAGTAAACACATTAAACCAGGTCAAGCCCAGAATCAGATAGGCAATTTGGGAAATAGCCGCCGCACTGCTGCCTCCGAGACAACCCACGAGTAACACAGCCGCGATCTGACAGGTCACTCCTAGTGAGTGGGCCTGAACTCCGTGCTGGGTCCAACTCCAGGGAAAACTCACTATAAATGCTTCTAGTAATGTGCCACCGATGGTCAGAATTAGACCAATTAGTGCCCACATTAATTGGGTAGGAGCAGCCACTGTCGCTTTGAGGGATTGAAGAAAAAACAAGGGTTAAGCGGAGATAGGAAATGACGTTAGGCGCTAAACCCCAAGATTATACTCCTTTACTTTGAGATAAACCTTAAAGGGCCTCTAAACGTGGCTAATATAGTCCAAAAGCTCAGGTGTTGCTTTGAACCACTCTCCAGCTAGTCTGATGGCTTTGAACTTCTGATGCAAAGATTGTTCGAGGCTGTAAGCTTCCCTAGCATTTTTGACCAGGATCGATCTCAGGAAGCAACTGCTAATTCGGCTGGTTGACGGCGCGGAATCTCGTAAGTAAAGAAGTCATGTGCCATCATCGTCCTGGGAAAAATCGCTTTTGCTTCGGCTAGCAAGTCATCGAGGACAATGGCATTTCCAGGGGCATAGCGGGGGCTGAAGTGGGTCATGATCAGCTGCTTCACCTGAGCCGCAAGCGCCACCTGAGCCGCCATCGTGGATGTAGAGTGCAGGCGCTGATAGGCCACCTCGGGCAATTCCGATAAAACATTTAAGCGGGTACGCACATCTTCGCCACGTTTGGTGTCGTGGGTAGCGGTGGCGTTCATAGCATGGGGCCACTGGGTGCAGCGGTTTTGGTTGAACGTATGGAAATCCTCTGCCGAAACGCCAAATTCACCTGGATTAGAACCCACCTCGTTGAGTGATAGCAGACGGTTGTAGACGTACATCACTGTATCTTCTACGCCTTTAGCCATTAGGGGGCCGGTAAACTGCTGCAAGCGCATAATGAAATGCAGCCACTGATCCTTATCCTCTTCAGTGAGGCGATCATCAAACTCCAGTGACAGAAACTTCTCGATGAAACATAGCTCATTGATGAAGTTGGGAATGTTTTCTTTGGCTTCTTCGATCACCTGTCGGATTAGTTCCTGATCAGCTTTGCGGGCACCTTCCTGGCTGATGTAAGTGCGGTACACTGGAAATAGCGTCAGGATTTCTACCAGCGCTCGCTTCAAGCCATACATGGTAAAGTCGCTAGCGTAGCGGTAACGGTCAGAAATTTGTTTTAGTAAGTGGGCTAGGTTGTCAATATCACCTGCCATATGTTTGCCAATAATCAGCCGTTTGTTCTCATCGATTAGAGCTTCGCAGGGGGTAGAGTTGCCGATGAACTGATAGTAAACAGCGCTGAAGTCAAGCTGATTGGCTTGCTGACAGAATAGGCCATTCACTTTGCTCATAAAGTCATAGCCAGTCGTGCCTTGAATCGACCAGTTAAGGGGCAGCTCTTCGTGCGGCTCAAGAATTTTTTCTACGATCAGGTAAACATCCGGTGAATGTTCCCGAATACGGCTAATGTATTGTACTGGATTATACAAGCCGTCAATGTGATCAACCCGCAGGCCCGTAAATTTACCTTGGCTCACCTGTTCTAGGATGAAGCGATGGGTCGCATCAAATACTTTTTCATCTTCTACTCGCAGTGAGATCAGTTCATTGACGGTAAAAAAGCGGCGATAGTTGAGTTCTTCGTTTCCCACTTTCCAGTAGGAGAGGCGAAAAAACTGTTCGGAGAGCAGACTATCCAACAGGTTAAAGCTCTCTGAGTTGCCTGGTTCACCGTTGAATACCTGAATGTTTTCTTCAATAAACTGTTTAACTTCAGGGCTGTCATTCCACAGTTCCCACAGCATTCGCTTGATAAATAAAATTTGATCATAGCGCTCTCTGCCTTCTTCTCCAGAAGGGATATACTTCAGCATATATAAAGCGCCGAGCAGCTTAACAAAATTGGGATGATTTCTGCCTAACTTCTCCCGCAAACGCGCTAGGTCATACATCAAAACATGGCTGTAGGACTCGATGCGGAGCGGAAAGCACAGATTGTAATAGTTGATCGATAGTCCACTCTGAGTATATTTGAGCTGCAACTCCCCGCTTTCTAAGCAATCTCCGTAGAACTTACCCAGGAATGGGGCTAGTACTCGTCCTTTGATGCCACCGTAGTAATGATTCCAATCGATGTCAAAAAAATCACGATAATGGGAATCTGGGCCGTTTTCCAGAACATCCACTAGCATGTAATTCTGACTATCGAATGCCATGTGGTTAGGGACAATATCCTGGAGCCAGCCAATGCGATGGTGCTTCAAATCTATTGACAGTGCCTCAAATCCTGCTGCTCCTCCCAACTCTGGATTAATTTCACTCGGATTGACCGAATCATAGCCGTGGGTACTGCCTGTTCTGGCCGTGAAAATGGGGGACGCATACAGGTCTGAAATTCCCAGTTCGGCTAGATAGGGCACGATGGCTTGAGCAGCTTGAAAATTGAATCCAGCGTGAAATTGGATTCGGTAGGTAGCTAGGGGAATTTGCATCATGGGTTTTGGGCTGCAACAGCTAGGGTTCAACAATTGGGGGATAAGTGACTTAACTTTTCAGGGATTAATTTCTTTGGGTTTACAAAGCTTACACTGAGCGGTAGCGCAAGCTATTTGATCGCCACTAGTGTGCGATGCTATTGACCGCTGTTGATATTGATCAATTGATATTGATCAATATTGATGTCCACTATTGATAAAAGTGAAATCTCTCAGCGACAACAGATTAGGAGTTAGCGTATAAGGAAGCATAGCGGGAAATCAACCCGTTGTCGTGGGGGAGGCTTCAGTGGCAAAGGTGAGTTTAATTACCATCTCCAAAGCAGCCTCTCCAAAGCAGCCTCCCAGCTTACCAGGTGCTATACACTACCATAGATGGCAACGCTTTCTGAACCGAGGATGAGCTGCTGTTCGGCAATCGTTTGATCGCGTTCAGTGGAAATCAGATCAGGCAAATCAGCCCCTATACCACCCCATTGTGGATCAGCAGAACTCAGCAGTTTTTTCCAGGTTCCAGGCGGTAGGGCCATCTTAATCGAACTAGGTTGGGTATTAAAGTTCAGCAGGCATAAAACCTGACTGTCGTGATGCCAGCGCCGCAGCTTCAGCACTTTCTCATCGGCCAGCACGGATACTTCTAAGCTTTGCCGATCGGCATGATTCAGGGCTGGTACTTCCCGCCGCAGCCGCTCGGCAGAGCCGGCACCTTCTACAATGGTTGTATTCTCTTTGTCGATCGTGATCTTCTTCGCACGGCCAAGATCTTCGAGCGTAACGCCTTCAAGCTTGATACCGAGATCTTCGGAGATTACCTTACCGCCGGTAAGGATAGCGATATCCTCAAGCATTGCCTTGCGGCGATCGCCAAAGCCCGGAGCTTTTACCGCGGCAACATTCAGCGTACCGCGAAGTTTATTGACAACGAGCGTCGCAAGGGCTTCACCCTCAACGTCTTCAGCGATGATGAGCAATGGTTTGCCCATCTTTGCAACTTGTTCAAGGATCGGCAGAAGATCTCGCATGTTAGAGATCTTCTTCTCATGAATAAGGATCACCGGCTCGTCAAGAACCGCTTCCATACGATCGGGATCGGTAACGAAATACGGCGAAAGATAGCCGCGGTCGAACTGCATACCCTCGACAACTTCAAGGGCTGTATCCATCGTCTTCGACTCTTCAACGGTGATAACGCCGTCCTTCCCGACCTTATCCATCGCTTCGGCAATGATGGTTCCGATCGTCTTATCGCCATTTGCTGAGACGGTGCCGACCTGCGCGATAGCGTCTCCGGAAACCGGCTTCGAAAGATTTGCGATCTCCCCGACAACCTTCTCAACGGCTTTTTCAATGCCTCGTTTGAGGGCCATCGGATTTGCACCCGCAGCGACCGTGCGGACGCCTTCTTTGAAGATCGCTTGTGCGAGCACAGTAGCGGTCGTCGTACCGTCACCAGCTACATCAGAGGTCTTCGAAGCAACCTCACGCACCATCTGTGCTCCCATGTTCTCAAGCGTGTCCTTGAGTTCGATCTCTTTTGCAACGGTTACGCCGTCTTTGGTGATGGTCGGTGAACCGAATTTCTTGTCGATAACAACATTGCGGCCTTTTGGTCCGAGGGTAACTTTTACCGCATCCGCAAGTTGATTTACCCCGCGCAGAATAGCCGCGCGTGAATCTTCTCCGTGAACTACTTGTTTTGCCATAATAATCTGTCTCCCAAAAGTAAGAGTGACGCCTTTAGGCGTTTTGTTTTGTCAAGAGTGGAACGGCTGAGGCCGTCGCTCCTACGCGGCTGCTCCCGCACGGCTGATAATGCCGAGGATCTCGTCCTCGCGCATAATGAGATATTCTTCACCATCGAGCTTGATCTCAGAACCGCTATATTTACCAAAAAGAACGCGGTCACCTGCTTTGACATCAAGCGTTTGACGCGTGCCGTCATCTTTATACTTGCCTTCGCCTACAGCGATAACCTCGCCTTCTTGTGGTTTTTCCTTTGCGGTGTCCGGGATGAAAAGTCCGCCAGCCGTCTGATTAGCGGTCTCTTCGATCCGGCGTATGATCACACGGTCGTGTAGTGGTTTTATGGTAGTTGCCATAATGGTTACTCCTTTGTAAATGGTCTTATTAGTAATAAGATATCGAATTGAGACGAAAGTCTTTAATAAGATTAGCACTCTCGCTCAATGAGTGCTAATTTACTAAACGCGGTTAAACTTGTCAATAGTGAACAGTGGGGTGTAGAAAACTTGATAATGATATTGTCATATTTTGCAAAACCCTCCGAAATTTCTGCCGTGGCTAATTTCGTCGACGAACGATGAATTCACGTATAGTGTGAAAGTTTCTGAGATAAATATTTATCCGATCAAATCTCTGGCTGGAATTCCTCTCGAAAGTGCGATAGTGGAAAGGCGTGGTCTGCGTTTTGACCGCAGATGGATGCTGACCGACAAGGAGGGGCTGTTTTTTACGCAGCGGGAGGTACCGGCAATGGCTACTATTGCTGTCGGTTTAACTGAAGGCGGTTTGGTCGTGTCAGCCAACGGATTTGAGGATATTCAAATACCGTTCGAGCCTGATCTTGGAGAACGGCTCCAGGTCCGGGTGTGGAGAAGCGAAGTTTTGGCAGAAGTATATCGCGGGGCGGTCAGTGAGTGGTTCTCGGATGTGCTTAGAAGAAATTGCAAGCTGGTGCGTATGCCTGAATACGCGGAACGGCATGTCAGTGAAAGGTTTGACCGGGGCGATGACATCGTGAGCTTTGCAGACGGCTATCCGCTTTTGCTTATCGGAGAAGGATCGTTGGCGGAGCTGAATGAGCGTTTACAGGGTCGTTATCATTCGGAAGAGTATGGAGAGAAGCTTCCGCTGCCTATGAACCGGTTTCGTCCAAATATTGTGGTTCAGGGAAGTGATCCGTTTGAAGAGGACGGCTGGGCACGGATAAAGGTCCGTGAGGCAATATTCCGTGTTGTAAAGCCATGTGCAAGGTGTGTTGTTACGACTGTTGATCAGAAACGCGGCGAATTTGATGGAAAAGAGCCATTGAAAACGCTTGCTGGGTTTCGGATGGCGAAAGATGTATTTCCCGATAAGTTTGAGGAGCTTGGCCAGACGGCGAATGCCGTGCTTTTCGGCGAAAATTTGATCCCGGACAACCCAGGAGCGTCCGTTCGTATCGGTGACGAGATCGAGATACTTGAGTCTCGCCGTTTATGACCTGAAAGGTCAACTTAGCCATGAAACTTGCTTATCAAACAGCGGCACTTCTGACAAGCCTGCTGTCAGCTCTGCCTTCTAGTTTCTAGAAAAGAACCATCGGTGCAGAGATATAGCAACTCAACATCGTATCAGTATTCAAGGTTCCCGTATTTTCCAGGTTAACTACCAAATTACCCTGAACGATAAACCATTCAGGGTAATAAGGATCCTTATGGAACTTCTATGTCTCTACAGCAGTTTCTAAATCAGCAAACTATCACATTTGACCGGGCTACTCGGCTTTTGCTCTTGTGGCTTGGCATCAGCAAAGGGTTCAACGTAGAGATCAAGAAGTTGCAGCAGGGCATACCAAAAAAAGGACGGTCCTTCAATCAAATAGCGCTTCCAAAGGCGACGCGGTTCTGAAAGCAGCCGATGTAGCCATTCCAGCCCCATCTCGCTGATCCATCGAGGCGCACGACTAACGTTGCCAGCCTCAAAATCAATGGTTGCGCCGATGGCCATAAAGATTTTGATGTTTTTGAATTGGTCACGATACTTGTAGATAAATTTTTCTTGCTTTGGAGAACCGACCCCAATCGCAAGTACGGTTGCTTCAGACTGGTTGACCAAGTCAATCAGCTTCTGACATTCAGCTTCATTATTCTCAAAACCATAGGATGGGGAATGGGCACCGACAATGATTTCTCGCCCAACTTTGGCATTGATGCGTCGTTGGGCTTCAGCCGCTACCCCTTCAGCCGCTCCCAGCAGGAAAATTTTGATATCTCTGTTGCTGCGGTGGTACCAGTAGAAGGCTGGAAACAAATCAGAGCCAGAAATTTTTTCGCAAATTGGTGAGCCAAGCAGTCGCGAAATGTAATAAAGAATTTTGCTATCGCAAGTGCGAAAATCTGCCGTGCTGTATGCTTCAAAGAACTCCCGATCTTTTTGCAGCCTGACCAAATGATCAACGTTAGGGGTAAACACAACTCCTTGATTCAGTTTCAGCAGCAGCTCTGCCATTGTCAGGTTGTCAATTGTCGTATTCAGTAGTTTGACGCTGCTCATCTAAAACACTCCTCTCAACCCGTTTCTATCAGTTTCGTTAACCGCTACTGAATTCAATCAGTGACCTTACAGAGGCTGCCTTCTGCTCGAATCAAGCCCATCAGGAGCAGTATGTCTGCATTTTTGTTACATAAAGCTCTACAACAATCACCGCAGAATTACTGAAACCGACGTTTGAAACTAAGCATTAAATACCAAACATTACCAAGTTACTAAAACTTAAGTTAGATGCCGCTGAACTGCTTGTGCTGTGTCCTCTAGAGTTACATTTCTGCTGCAAAAATGCCAGCTTCCAGCGGCAAGTTTACTGAAACCTCACAACTCAATGCTGTCAACAGCTAGCTGCCTGATGAATTCAATCCGTATCTTCTCGAGTTAGGGCGTCAATTCACGAAGAAGCAACCCTCGCTTCTTCACAGAAAATTCACACTTCTTTCTATTTCTAGCTAACTTTTAACTCTATGCTCGCCTCTAGCCTAGGAAGGCAGCAATTGGCCCAGGAAACTATTGGCCCAGGAAACTAGCAATAAACTGGAGAGATAAATTTGTAACACAAACGGAACAAACTGTACTGTAGCTGTTACCTGTTGCTGTAATGATAGGGATTCATCTTGATAGGTTTATCCACTTGATAGGTTTATCCACAAACTAGCCGCAGTGTCAATAGTAGGTTAGTAGTACAGATGTCGGTCCTACGGGGGCCGAATCATAGCCGAAGACGCCGTTGGCAATATGTTACTATGGGGGTATCCCAGTGGGTAGAGCCTCAAAACTCGCCTTACTTCAGGATTTGCACTGTTACAAATCGAAATGAGGCGTAATGGCAAATTCATTTAGGTTTACGGGGAATTTCCCTGATTGGCAGGGGCAGTCTAATCCTTGCACTGAGCAATTAATCCACTTGAAGGCTTTGAGGTTGTCTGAGTGATTGCTATTTCACTACGCCCAACTAGTCGTAAGTGGGGCACAGTTAGTTTCGCCTCTACCCTGCACTTATGTCCGGTTCTAGATCTGTTGGTTGCTGATGTGCCGCCCAAATGGCAGCCCGATGTGCGCTTAGGTTTACAAGAGGCGCTTGTGAATGCGGCCAAGCATGGTAATAATCTGGATCCTAGTAAAACCATTCTTGTCGAATTCTTTGTCCTAGAGGATCAGCACTGGTGGGTAATTTCGGATCAGGGAAATGGATTTGTTCCCAGTTGCTCCACCAACCTCGACGACAGCAAGACGGATATTAACGATATTGATGAATGCGGGCGAGGGTTATACATCCTTCACCAAATTTTTGACCAAGTCCATTGGAATGGTGCGGGAACCGAACTCCGCCTCTGTAAACAGGTTAGGAGCCGCACAAGGCAGCCCTTAGTTCGTTGAATTGTTGAATCACTGATCACGCTTACGTGAGCATCAATCTGCCTGAGTTGGCGCTTTAGCACTCCTCTGACTGTACCAGGCTTGTAGCGCTAATTGGTGCACTTCACGCCAAGGCAAGTTATGCTGCTGAGCGAGCTGATCACGCTGTCCAGCAAATTAATCACCCTACAGCCATTGAACCGATTTTGATCGATACCTGGAATCACTGGTTAGGAGAGATGCCCCAAAGCCTCAAAGTGAAGCCAATTTTGACATACTACCGTCCGTTTAATTGCGCCCGCGTGGTCGCAGAGGTAACGGTATTGACTAGCAACGCTGCGGAGCCGCTGATATTGCATATGTTTTTTCACAGCTTCGCGGATCCGGACAAGGTTCGTCACCAAGTTAACAAGGGTTACGAACTAGCAGTCCCTCCCAACGCTGTCTTGCCCGTTTTTGCAATCGATGCTTGGCAAACCGTGGTTTGGACATTGCCCCATGCCCCATGCCTACCCGAACTGACCGAACTCCTGCGGCCTGACTACTTCTGCCCGCTGCTGATTGCTCCGGATGATCTGCCAACCAATCTAAACGACTATCCGGCCCCGCAAATTTTCCGCTATGTGCCGTTCAAACGCGCCATCCTGACTTGGGACGCTCCCAATGGCAAGCATCGCTACTTCGTCAAACTCTGCCAGGAACTGGAGTTCACTCAAGTCGTTGCTAACTTTCAGCAGATCTATGCGCAATCAGCTCAGCTCAGCTTCAAAGTGCCAGAACCCATTGCGGCTGATCCTGTATCTCGGACCTTTTCGATGCGGGCACTTCCCGGACAGCAGTTTACGACGGTGATGTGCCAAGCTCGACCCCAACTAGAACCCTTCAAGCGAGTCGGACAAGTCTTAGCAGAACTCCACCAAGCTGATTTGCATCCCACTAGCGTTTGGACACCTGCAAAGGAATTCAGACTCTTCAACATCGCCATGGCGGACGTGAAGCTGGCACTGCCCCATTTAGCCCCATCGATCGATTGGATTAGCAATCAACTGACTGAGTTAGCAAATCACATTGATTTTTCCAGCTCCTATCCTATTCACGCCAATCTGTTCGGTGATCAGATTCTCTACAGTGGCGATCAAATTGGCATCGTTGATTGGGATACCTTATCCTTGGGTGATCCTCATTACGATATCGGACGATTGATTGCCCACTTTCTATACTTAGCCGGACACGAGCAGCTTGCAACTAAAACCGTTAAAACCTGCATTGAAGCGCTACTGGAAGGCTATGAATCAGCAATCACCTGGAAGCTTGATCGCACCTGTTTGGCTTGGCATGTGACGATGCAAATCCTGCTACGCGGTAAGATTTCCTCGCTGCGGAAATTACCTCCCCATTGGCAAGAGGATTTGGAGTTTGTCGTGGCTGAAGCAGAATGGCTGCTGGCAGGCTGTAGTCAATACATTGTGCTACCGCCGCTTTCCCAATGTTTTATCGCTGCATCGTAATTTTTTGACCTGACAATGCTCTTTCCTAACTGTCTCTAAGAAGGATACCTTGTTACTATGACCACCAAACGGATTGCTTTCTATCTTCGCTCTTGCGGTAACTTGCATTACTTCGCTGCGATTAAACCCTACCTAAACTACTTTGTCCAGGCAAATCATCACCAGGTTTTTCTCGTTGTTACTCAAATCAACGAAGATTGTTTGCAAAATCCAGAGTATGCAGGATTCACCCACCTATTTACCACCCATTGTGACCTAGATAGCTACGATCTCGTCGTCACACCTTCCTTCCTGCGGCCAGAGGAGCGCAGCGACCGGACTCCGGCGGTTCAGATCTTTCACGGCATGTCCGATAAACCGTTCCCCTACGAACGCGACTTCAGCAACTATCTTCTCTGTCTCTGTGTAGGGCAACGCCAAGTCGATCGCCTCTTGCAAACACCTTGTAATCAAACAATGCAATGGACACTGATTGGCTATCCCAAGTTTGATCACCCTCCGACGGCTGCGCCATTGTTTGAGAATAATCGCAAAACGATCATCTACTGTCCTACTTGGCGGAAGGAAAACATTAGCTCTATCGAGATCTTTCTCGACCACACCGATGTCATCGCCCAGCTCACCCAAGATTACAATCTGATTGTCAAACCCCATCCCAATCTCTTCAACCCCGATCGCCAGTTTTATGATCCCAGTATTGTTGATCGCTTGCAGCAGCTTCAGCAGTTGCCCAATCTGAAACTGATTCGCTCTGGCAACGTGATGCCCTGGTACGCCCAGTCGGATCTATTCATTGGCGATATTTCTGCGGCAGGCTACGAATGGCTCTATTACAACCGCCCGATGTTATTTCTGAATCCCCAGCCCGGTGTGCTGCAACCGAGCACGGATGTTGCGTCCATGACATACCTCTGGCAATGCGGCCCAGTCTGCCATGATATGCGGCAGCTCAAGTCTTTGGTGGAGGCTAACCTAGCCGTCGATTCTTATCAAACCATGCGTGAATCCCTGTTGCACTATAGCGTCTTCAATCCTAGAGATAATCAAGCGACCCAGCGCGGCATTGCGGCAATTGAACGCCTTTTGTCTCGGCAACCCTCAATGGTTCATATATAAGTACCTCGGCATAATTAAAAACCAGATTCAAAACCATGCAGCGCCTGCTGCGCAGGGTTTTGGGTTTTATGTTTAATTATGCCGGGATGTAGCCAATGTAGAACGGGTGGAATTCTTGCGTGGACCAGCCTCGGTGCTCTATGGAGGTGGGTTTTCCTTTAGTGGTGCAGTAAATACCGTAACGAAACGTCCGCTGCCCGAACCGCGCTATCAAGTTGAGGGCATCGTTGGCAGCTATGATTTCTACCGCTCCACGCTGGATTTCACCGGACCGCTCAACGACGATGCAACGGTGTTGTATCGGTTAAATGTTGCCTACGAAAACGCCGATAGTTTCCGCGATTTCAACCGCAGTGAAAGCATCTTTGTAGCTCCAGTGATTAGCTGGGATTCTAATACCGGCACGCGGTTGACCGTTGGGCTTGAATATCAAGACTACAAATATGCTTACGATCGCGGCTTACCGCCAATTGAGGCATCCTTTGACGTACCGATTAGCCGCACCATTATTGAGCCGGATTTTAATGACGCTGAATTTGATTCAGTGCGCTTATTCTATGACTTTGAGCATGAATTTAGCGATCAGTGGCGCATCCGCAATGGATTGAACGTCTCGAGTGTGCAAGGTGGGATTGAAGAGGTTTCGCTAGGCAACTTTGATACGATTCTGGAGCCGGATGGCCGCACGTTAACCCGCAGTTCCAACCGCACGGACGAATCCCAATTCAACATTGCCATGCAGACTGAACTGATCGGGGAATTTCAAACCGGATCGATCGAGCATAATTTGCTGTTTGGGGTTGAACTGGCGCGTTACCGTTTTGCCTATAATTTCTTCAGCGCCCCAATTGGTCCAATCGACTTTTTTGACCCAGACTATGGTGCAGGGCCGGGAGAATTTGAGCCGAACTTTAACGAGGAATACGGCTCAGATAACGTTGGCATCTATCTGCAAGACCTGATCTACCTCACGCCCGATCTGATTTTGTTAGCAGGCGGACGATTCGATTGGAGTGACACCATCTACCGCGATCGCAACACTAACACGATTAATAACGAACAATCCGAAACCAACTTTGCGCCACGCTTAGGTCTTGTTTATCAACCGACAGATACCACCTCGCTGTACTTCAACTGGTCCAACTCCTTCAATCCCGAAGTCTTCAGCCGCAGCCGCACCGGAGAAGCCTTTGAACCCCAGCGAGGCGAGCAGTTTGAAGTCGGCATTAAGCAGGACATCACTGACGATCTCTCTGCCACCTTAGCGCTCTATCATTTGTCGCGGCAGAATGTATTGACCACCGATCCGGAAGATGCAAATTTTAGTGTGCAAACCGGCGAGCAAGTTAGCCGCGGCGTTGAATTTGATGTTACGGGTGAAATTCTGCCGGGTTGGAACATCATTGCCAGCTATGCCTATACCGATGCCTTTGTGAGCGAAGACAACAGCATTCCTGAAGGCGATCGCTTGGTGGGAGTGCCGCGAAATAGCGCCAGTTTGTGGACGACCTATGAGATCCAATCCGGCAGTTTGGAAGGGCTGGGCTTTGGCTTAGGACTCGTCTATGTGGACGAACGAGAAGCCCTCTTGCCCAATACAGGGTTGACGTTGCCCTCCTACTTCCGCACCGATGCCAGCCTTTTCTACCGCCGGGATCGCTACCGATTCGCCATCAATATCAAAAATTTATTTGACACCGAATACTACAATAGCCAGGGCTACTTCATTGTTCCCGGTGCACCTCTGACGATCCTAGGTTCAGTTGCGGTGGAATTTTAGGGAGAAATACAATGATTCGTTGGATAATATCTTTTAGTTACTTTGCTAAATGCTATTTAGCATCCTTAAAATATGTATTCGTGTTTCTCCTAATTGTAGTATTGAGCGTAGCTTGTGCTGGTCCACCTTCCTCAGGGGTTCATAACTCTGATTGCCGCATGATTCAACATGCGCTTGGCCAAACCTGTGTTCCGAATCAGCCGCAGCGAGTCATTGCATTGAGTGTACCTACATTAGGCAATGCGCTGGCGCTAGGGGTTAAACCCATCGCTTCCCTGGTTTACTTTGATGATCCGCCTCCCTATCTGGCAAAACATCTAGAATCGATTCAGATACTTGGCAAAGAAGAACAGCCCAATATTGAAAAAGTATTGGCATTGAAGCCCGATCTGATTATTGGCATCAAATATGCAACGGAAGCGATTTATCCTCAACTTTCTCGGATCGCACCCACGGTAGTAGATGATTGGGAGGGATATCCCTCGTGGCGAGACCATTTTGATTTTGTGGCTAAAGTGCTGGGGAGAACCGAAGCAGCAAAACAGGTCTGGGCAAATTACTATCAACGCATTGAGGCTTTGAAGTCAGCCCTGGGAGATCGACTGCAAGACCTGGAAGTTTCATTTGTGCATATCTGCTGTGGCACGATCGATATTGACTCAAAAAATTCATTCAATGGCAGCATTCTTGCCGATGTTGGAGTAAAGCGACCTCCCTCCCAAGCGGCTCCCATCGCTGGCGGAATCACTTCCCTTTCAGAGGAAAGGTTAATGGATATTAATGGAGACATTCTATTTGTGGCAACCGAGGGGGAAGCATCGCTCCGAAAATTGACAGAACTGAAACATCTGAGCGATGCCAGACACAACCCCAAAATAACAAGATAAGCACCAATCTTGCTCTCTGGCTCAGCAAACTTGGCAAATTGCTTGCTGCTCTTCTCATCAAATCCGATGAGATTCAAGTCTGGCAGCGAACTCGAAGAAACGGTGAAGTCTGGTGGTATGCTTACAATCCAAAAACTCAACACTCTGGCGTCTTTGCCTCTGAATCGGACCTGCGAGTATGGATTGAGCGGCAATATCATGTTTAATATGATCAGGATAGAACGTAATGTACAAAGACTGTTCTATATCAGCCCCAAGTGCTACTTCTGTAATCCGTCTGCTTTTGGTCGATGATCAGGCATTGATTAGGCATGGGCTGAAAACCATGTTGGAGTTAGAAGCAGATTTACAGGTTGTTGGCGTCGCAAGTAACGGAACCACTGCAATTGAGCAAGTTTCGGCTCTACAACCCGATCTAGTATTGATGGATGTGCGTATGCCGGAGATGGATGGTCGAGCAGCGACGCGCGCTATCTGTCAGCAGTTTCCAGCAGTCAAAGTTCTGGTGCTCAGCACCTTTGATGACGATCAATATATTGTTGACGCAATGCGAGCAGGAGCAAAAGGATACCTGCTGAAAGATATGCCGGTTGATGAATTGGCGCAAGCTATTCGGCTAGCCCATCGTGGCTATACTCAGATAGCACCAGGATTGATGGAAAAGTTGATAGCGAACTCATCGGGAGCGCAAATGGTTCCATCACAACAGATTCTCGCTGCTCTGGCCACTCTCACACCGCGTGAACGAGAGGTGCTGTATTTAATCGGAGACGGTTCAACCAATCGGGAAATTGCTGAAAAGCTCTACATTTCTGAAAGTACCGTGAAAACCCACGTCATGCATCTGTTTAGTCGTCTGAACCTGCGCAATCGGGCACAGCTTGCCATCTATGCCAACTCAGTCGGTCGAATTCTCTAAAGTCACAGTCATCTGTCTAAATCTACAATTTGAAGTCGATGAAAGCGGCATGAATTGGATACTCTCCACGGATGTAGTTGATCATTACACAATTCTGTAGTCGTTAGGCGTCATTCCAGTCAATTTCCGAAACTGCTGGCTTAGATGGCTATGACTACTAAAGCCGCATAGGAGAGCAATCTCCAGGATGGATTGATCGCTATGCTTTAGCAACTGCTTGGCCCGTTCGATGCGCTGCTGAAGCAAATACTGGTGAGGAGTAAAACCAATAGACTGTTTGAATCGATGACTGAGATGCGACTGACTAATTCCCAGCAGCGTTGCTAAATCTGCCAGCTTGATCTCCTGGTTGAGATGATCGTCAATATACTCCAGGATCTGCGAGAGTTGACGTTGCGGCAACCCAATCTCATACAGAGTTAAGTCAGGCTTAGATACAGCATATTGCCGGAGTAGATGCACGGCCAGCACATTCGCCAGGGATTCAATGTAAAGTTTGCCTCCCACATTTTCCTGTTTGAGTTCAGATAGTAGCATTGTCCCAATTGCCTCAAGTTGGGGATCGCGAACCTGGAACTCCAGACGTAGCTCTAACTGATCTGGATCTGTCGCAATGGTTTCTCTGGCAATGTTTTGAATAAACTGTGACGCAATCCGAATCTGCAAACAATGGTCGTCACTCTCCCAACGGGCAAAGTGTGGCATTTTGGCAGGGGTGAGCGAAACGTCTCCTCTGGATTGCAGCCCTACATAAGTTCTGCCGCCCTTGATTTGCAGCAGGCGAACTGGACGGGGAGCCATCGACAGACAAATGGCATGCTCATCGTTGAAATGGTGGTGCTCTTCTCCGGGAGGATGCTGAAACTGCTCAACCACAATATTTTCCCAGCCCTGTGATCGACTTGACAGGATTGGCAGGTGAAGCAATTTAACTGGATCGGTAGCAATCCGTTGCAGGTAACTCGAAGAGAACGGTTTCATCATACAAACCCAATTCATCTAGTTCTAATTCTATTTACTTTCGGAGAGTTTTTAGTGGATAGCCTGAAAACTGATTGCAAGATTTCGATAGTTGTGCAGGATTTTGATAGTTGAGTCATAAAGGGTTTGCCTAGACTAAAACGGTAACTCATGCACGCTAAACATTTCACACACTTCAACTCAACAGGAGATTGATAACAATGGTACATTTACTGCACATTGATGTAAGTCCGCGTGGGGAGCGATCGCACTCTCGTCGCATGACCAGAGAGTTTGTTGAGCAATGGAAACGGATCCATCCCAACGATACGATTACTTATCGGGATATTGGTCGCAATCCTATTCCTCATGTCGATGAATCCTGGATTGCTGCTGCATTTTCACCACCGGAACAATACACGTCTGAACTGCGCGAAGCAATTCGCTTGAGTGATGAACTCGTCGATGAATTCTTGGCGGCTGATGTCTACGTGATTGGTGTACCAATGTACAACTTCAGTGTTCCCAGCGTGTTTAAAGCTTATATTGACCAAATTGTGCGAGTCGGACGCACCGTTGCCTTTGAACCTAATGATACTGCCAACGTGTTTAAGCCGTTAGTGCTTGTCTGCTCTAGCTGGAGCGCAATTAACTCTAGCGCTTTTCCTTCTAAATAGATCCGCTTCGTTAGTCCCTGATACGGGCAATTCAGAATTTGCATTAATGCCCGCTGCATCGCCGGAGTGGTTGTGTGCGGTTGAAAAAAGTGATGGTTGTTTTCCTCAAAGATCGGGTCTAACTCTGGCTCCAGTAAGTCCTTTCGATCGGCTACAAATGACTGGAAAACCGAGGGATCAACGTGAATATCCACCTCCAAGACTCGTCCTGACCACTGTATCCATTGATTTTTTGACTGTCGAATCTGCGGATCAGATAGTTTTGTCCAGGACTCACCTCATACCCGTTCGCATGTTTAAAGTTGGAGGACAGTTGGAAAACCATTTCGAAACCTCCAATCTCATAGCAATCAAAGTTTTCAACCCGCAAATCGTCGTGAAAGGTGTAATCATGCAGCGTTAGAGAAATTCCATCCCGAAGCTTAATGTCCCGCCAATGACCACAGCCCAGCGAGCGCGGATACTCGGCCCTCCACTCAAACGCTCCTAGAAGCCGCGCATTCTCATCCGCCTCTTGTCTAAGCTGCTCGAACTCTGCGCCTGAAATGGTGATAGTCATGTGAGTCTATCTCGATTCTTTACTAATGCTAGCGATCGATTTAATAAGAATAATCTCATTAATGGAGCATATCAAGGGATTTGATTGATGTAAAGCTAAGGGGTGAGCCAGCCGAACCGAGTTTTGAGTTTGTAGGCTGTGTCTGTGAAGTTGTTTGAGTTGAGCGGGTAGTTCTATTGGAGGCAACATTCACACACTGTTAACAATTACAGCCACCTGCTTGTATTTCTCAACGCTTTGGTTTATGCTTTGCGATACTAGTTTTTCTCGGTCCCGAAGAGGGTTAGTGGGCCGCTCAAGGCAGGCTAATCGGGGCGCTGATCCAAAAGTGTTAGCGCACTTAAGGACCAGCTCACCTGACTCTCTGAGGTCACCAGAGAGCAAGGCTGTGTTGATTGTACTGTGCAACGGTACTGTCTAGGCAGCCTCGTTTGATGCGTCCTGTAGTCAGGCATGGTGCCTTGAGCGATTTCTTTACCGAAATCAAACAAACGAGGCTAAACCGAATGAATACCGAATGTAACGAATCACGGACCGTGATCGATCACACTTACGGAGACGATAGAGCACAGATCTGGATTATTGGTACTCGCGACCAGGTGATTCATCAGATGAACGAGTTCTATGTCCGCAATCTGGTGCCGGACCGAGCCAGGTTCACGCCGATCATTCCGGCTCCCTTTGCCAAAGGCAAGTACATGACGGTGCTGGAGCGCTAAACGCTAAGCTAGGGTTACCCCATATATAGATATAGATATAGCGGTATACCACTCTGCACCTGAATGAGATGCATGCTAGTGGATACCGCTACCTATGCTAAGAAAAACGCTCGTCCAGAGCTGAGTTCACTTCTATGGCTATTCATAGTAGCGACGTTCGAGCCACTGATACACATCTTCTTCCGAATAGAAGGTGTGGTGACGATCGCTCATCGGGTCATAGACCTGCCAGAGGGGTTGGCCAGAACGGTCAATTTGCTGCTCGACTCGTGGATCGGTATTGGGCGTAACCAGTGAGTGCCAGAGGTGGCTGAAGAAGGTCGCCCATTTAGGTGACTTGGTTGCGCTCTGTTCGGATTGATCGGGTTGGTTCGTGTCAAGCTGATTGGCATCGACAAAATAGTATCCTGTCATCGGTTGCCAATAGTCAGAATGGTCAGAAGGAGCTTGACTGGTGCCGTTACTTTCGGCATTCACAAAGTAATAGTCAATCATAGGATGGGAGTATTCGCGATCTACCTGGTCCGAGGTGGGTTGCTGGTGCCGATCGCTAACTTGAGTTTGGTTTGGGTGATTTGGTGTTTGGAATAGAAACGCCACAATGGGCTGGAGATGAGTTTTCAGCATCGACTGATCCTCCTCACTAAAGAATTCTGCGCTATTTTCTGCGCTTGGTTTATCGGTTTTGCTGCGAAATGCTGATGCTGTACTGGGCTAATCGCCTGAGTACCGTCCTACCGCACTTTCCCATCGCAGCAGTAGAGCAACTGCATCAAAGCCTCAAGGCTGGCGCATCTCGTCGTCACAGATGCAACTCCTCTTGATTCCACTGTAGTGGTTTGGCGCTTCCGCAACAAAAAGTAATATTCATCAAATGCATGAATAAAATTCATGGCTAAAGTGGGAATAAAGACCGTTGATTGCAAAACAATTGAGCATACTTGTTTAAAGTCCTGCCAGACTTTAAGACAGGTCTTTTTAAAGTCTGTCGCCAAAATCTTCCGCCGCGCAGCTCTTGTTACGGGTTGCGATTGAACCTTCACAATGCATTCAGCACAGCTAGAGGAACCCATGAATTTAGAAGCGATCAAACTATCTCAGTTACGAATTCTGGTTGCGGTCGCAAACTGTGGCAACTTCAGCGAGGCAGCATTGCAGCTCGGCATTTCTCAATCGGCAGTCAGTCATGCAGTCGCCAGTTTGGAAGAGGATCAACATCCCGACGGCCAAAGCTGAGCTGGGTTTCTCTGCCTCGTTGTTCTACTGCATAAATGCGTCCGCCCTGTTCGTTGGCTTGTGGATTACCGTGATCGAACACGACGCCATCGCCCGGTTTTGCAGGAGCTTGGAGCTGTACACTAACATAATCCTTGCCAACCTGTTTTACTTCACCCAAATATACGCCGCGCTTTTTCCCAAACCGAGCATGTACTAGCGCTTGATTATTGATACCATCAAACCAGCCGGTATATAAACCACGAGAAAATGCCATTTCTAATCGATAGTGTTCCTCCGGTGTAGCCTGATAGTAATTCGATTCACGACTGGCCTGATCGGATTGAAATGACTCCATTACCCGATCAATAGCCTGACGGTAAACTTGAGTGACATTTGCAACATATTCAGGTGTTTTCAGTCGGCCTTCAATTTTGAGGCAGCTCACACCTGCTCGAACCAATTCTGGTAGCACTTCTAACCCCGCTAAATCCTGGGGACTCAGTAAGTATTGCCGATCACCCAAAGGAACTGGCTGCCCGTCTGCTATCAACTGATAAGTCATGCGGCACGCTTGGGCACATTCACCCCGATTAGCTGAGCGTCCGCCTAGGGCTTCGCTGGTCAAACATTGTCCAGAGTAGGCAACACAAAGCGCTCCGTGCACGAAGACTTCTAACGGCAGCGATATTTCGGCATTGACTAACTGCTGCTGAATTTTATTGATTTCTTTAAGGGAGCACTCTCGCGCTAGTACTACGAGCTGACAGCCTAATGCTTGGGCAAACTCAACACCTGCGGTGCTGGTAATGGTCATCTGGGTAGAGGCATGAATAGGAAAATCAGGCGACAGATGGCGAATCAGCCGACAAATTCCCACATCCTGCACGATGATGGCATCCACACCGTTAGCGATGATCGTGCGTAAATAGTGCTCTGCCTCAACTAACTCCTGCGGAAATACCAACGTATTCAACGTCACGTAGCCTTTGACGCCACGCCGATGTAGAAACGCCATCAGTTCTGGCAAATCTGCCTCGGTGAAGTTATGGGCACGCATGCGGGCATTGAAGCGGTCCAACCCAAAGTAGATCGCATCAGCTCCATTCTCGACCGCCGCTTTGGCACAATCCCAGTGCCCGGCAGGAGCCAACAGCTCTGGAGTCAACCGGCCTGCATTGGGTGGGGTAGCGGTGGATCGAGCAGAGTGGGTGGGGTTCATGGGTGCTGGCAGCGTTGGAATGCGGAGTCCATTAGCTATGATATCGAGTCTGGGAGGGAAGTGCGTGGTTGAGCCAAGTCGCTAGCTGGAAAACACGCCTTAAGGTAGTTCTCTTAAAAACAGAAAATTCTTAAGCTGATAGCAAGCTAATGTGAATTGATTTGTAAATTAAGCGAGTACAACATATGAATGATGCTAATCACGACCAGGTGACAAATCCTCAATCATCTAGTTCAGAGGCCCAAGATTTAGAGATTAAGGACAATCAACTGATCGATCCACGAGAGTTAGTATACCGGGGTGGATACAGTGGCAATCCGCGAGAAATTGTTGAGAATCCTGCTGTTGCACCCGAAATGGTGGAGCAAGCACCGGAAGATCTGCGGGATGATTTGATGCCGAAGGAAAAAAGTGAAGATGAGTAAGCTAGAGTTCTTCACCGTTTAACTTCTCTCTGGAGTCAGGTCGCAGTCTCTCTCTTTAGTAGGTCACAGTCAAGATGCATCCCTTGTTACAGTGACGGTCAGTGAATTTGGAGGATAACAATGACCTACACCGCATCAAATTCTCATACTGAGCTGGTACAAGCATTTCAGAATCTGGATGTAGATCAGCAGCTAGCTTTGTTCTACTTCGTCTACAGGGAAATGGGTGGATCTGTTACGCCTGCGGCTCCAGCAGCTAGCACCGTTTCCCCCGAGATTGCCGAGGGTTTGTTCAATCAGGTGAAAGAGTTGTCCCAGGAGGAGCAGTTGCAGCTTCAGCGGGATTTGATTACTCACAAAAATACCCAACTTACCCGCGAATATGGTGCTCTCAGCGATACAACAAAGCTTCTATTCTGGTACCTGCTGGCCCAGGGCATGGACAACGGCACTATCATTCCGATGCCGGCTGATTACCAACTGAGCGGTGAGGCTAATAATCTATTTACTCAGATTAAGGGGCTTGAGTTTAATCAGCAAATTACTTTGTTCCGCGACATTGTTTCGCCGATGGGCATTGCTCCTACAGCTACGGGAATTGAACAGGATCAGGCCACAAGACTATAGGTTCAAACCTCCAGGTTTTAGGATGACTGTGACGTAGGAGTGCTTTCAGCAATGAATTAGGAAGGCTACGTCATTAAACATCATCAATCTGATAGGAGTCTCACTTAATTTCTGGTGGTAGGTTATCTACCTGCTATGGATGGGTTTCTATGTCGTCCCGGAATTCTTCCGCATTAGCAAGTCAGATGCTTGCCACCAGAACTTAGCGGCTTAAACCCTTCAGCTGTAGATTGTGCGCAGATTGCGTCAGGTTCACTTTATATACTGCCATGGTTTCGGAGCCATTGCTTTCTCGAATTGCGCCGTGTCCGCTGGGGGTGCCTCCAGCCAGTTCAGTTGAGTTCCAGCCGCGTTTGCCATCGGTACCCACAGCCAGCTTAAGCTGACCAATCCGACCAGCAAAATCACCAGCTTCATCGAAAATTGGACTACATACCTGCACAATTTCATTAGCAGCAACCGCAAAACGTCTTGTCTATCTTTTTTAGTTTGCACAATAACTTTTTGCACTATAGAATTTACTTCGCGGGCCGTCAATCTGAGCTGTGGGGCAAACTCTAACCTGGGTCAGACGTAGTTTTGGTGCGGTCGCTTTACCTTGAAAGCAATCACACTAACAGCCCACACCGCTACGAAACCGCTATGAAAAAGCTATCTGCCCTAGTCACTATCGGCCTGCGTTATTTGCTGATAATTAGCGTCATGCTGCTGCTGGTTTTTCTGCCGCTGAATCGTTTCGCTGCCTACGCAGACAATCACAATCCTCTAGATCAGCGCCACCCTTCCAAGGAGCACTCGATTAAAGACAGTACTTCGTCCGATCTATCCGATATTCCCAACCTAGACCAGATGGATTACGAAGTGTTCGAGGAGCATATTGGCGATATTCCCAATGACCGGAAGCCGCTCTTCAATACCGACAATCCCAAACTGCAAATCAAAGACAAAACCCCCGGTAGCGACAAAACTATCACCACCGAGGATTTGCAGAAATCATAGCTTGAATCATAGCTTAAACATAACCTATGAGACTTTTGTAGTTTCTCTTACCCACTGCCGAAAGGCTTTCATAGTGGCATTCCGACCTGCTGTTCTGCTCTGTTCTAAATATCGAAGAATTGCTTCCTTTAACGGCATTGCTGGAAAGGTTGGGCTGTCTTCAACTTCTATATACTTCCCCTGTTGCAGTACATTGATCTGTAACTTTCCTTGGTCGAATCGCCACAGCTCGGGTACTCCGAGCGCTTGATAGATGTTTGGATGAGTGCGAGAAGTAATATCAATTTCCAGAGCCAAATCAGGCGGTGGATCAACCGTCAAATCCAGCCGTTTTTTGCCGCGAATCACTGATTCATTTTGAATGTAGAAGCACTGATCTGGCTCAATCCCTTTGAGCATGGCCTGGTTCTTATAGGTGGTTGAACCCAAACTCCTGAATTCAACATCCAACTCTTCTAATAAAGCTTTGATCAAATCTCCAATAATTTCCTTATCATCTTCGTGCTCAGGTAAGGGAGTCATGATCTCCAAAATTCCGTCCTCGTAGGCAATTCGAGCCGCTCGATGCTCTCCCAACTCCTGCAAAATCAGCTCAAACTCTTGCCAACTTACGTCATGTAATAACATCCGCTGCCCTGGCGGAATGCTCAATCGGCTCAGTTCCAGCAACACCATGCAATCCTCCCATCAAGCGGCTTGCCCTAGACTTCACTCCCCCTAATCCTGCGTATCTTTACACTACCACTCTAGATGCTGTCCCATAGAAACTACAGCGTCTTTCCGTACCCGATCTACTCCCCTCTCATCAACTACGCTACTTCCGTCTCGACCCTCACCTCTTCTATCCTGGACTCTGTCAACTGCAATCGGTACACATACTGATACTCAATCCGCTGATGCTCCAGCCAAGCTAAGGTAGGTGGAAAGTTGAGAATGACGCGATGAGCTTTATTCAATCCTTCCTGAAGTTCTTGCCGGGTTTGGGGTCGATCTAGCCAATGGACATTAGGCCGCAGATGGTGTTCTTGATGGTAGCCTTCATTGCAAAACAGCGAATTGTATAGCTTGCCGTAGTAGCTGGTAGAATTCGCATATTTATCCTCTGGCATGCCACCAAAATGTTCGTAATAATTCTCTAAATGTTCTAAAACCCAGCCCAAATAGAAGCACGGTAGGTACAGAAACAGAAAATACTGCCAGGACAATACCAGATATACCACTAAGCCAAGAACACAGGTGATTAACTCAAAACTCAGCTGTTTTGCCCCCCCACGCTTGACGATTTCCTGAAACGATTCCAACAGGTCCGTGCGAAACAATCCCAAGAAGCAATAGGAAACCATATCCTCGTGCTGGCCATTCTTACCATAGGCGAACGTAGAAGTAGGGTCCTTGGTTAAGCCATTTTGATCCGGGCGATCGTTTCCGTAGCGATGATGTTTCAGATGTTCCAGATGGTAGTGACTCTGGGGCAGACCAATGTTCAGCGAATTCAGGGCTGCATAGATTCGGTTGAGGAAATTTGATTGAAACCAGGGAGTGTGAACAAAATTATGGCTGGCTACCAAGCCGTTATACCAAAACAAAAACACACACAGGGGCATAAATACCAAATTTTGTGCTAACGTTCGACTCTCCCAGGTTGCAGCCAACCAAAAACTCAAGCCAAGCTGGAAAAGCGTAATCGAGCACGGTATACTATCTCGCCAAGAATATCTCCAGATCATTGAGTCTAGCCCTAATACTAAATGTAGCGGTTTGGTGGAAAAATTTACGAAATTAGGCGCTAGTTATAGCGAAATTACTGATACGCCTCGATCAAAAACGCACCACCGCCGCAGGCTGGATCTAGGATTTGAGGCAACGGTAGACCAGTTTGATCAATCGTGCTTTGCACCATGTACTGCACAATTGGTTTGGGTGTATAGTAAATGCCGCCGGATTTACGCAAAGGAAACTGTTCTTTCTGACCGTAGAGCGGTTGCGGCTCAGATGCCACCCAGACGGTCTCGTATACCTGCCCCAAAATCCCTACCGACAGTTTTGCATCACTAGAATCGTATAGATTATAAAGCATCTCCTGCAGCAGTGAATCAGAGAGAACAAGGGGCAATGGTAGGGCAAATATGCTTGGGTTGTCCCCCCAACGCAGACAGCAAGATTGCCAAAGCTGGATTAATTGTAGATAAGAATTGGATTGATTTTGTAATGCCTTGAGTGTGCCAGGTCGAATGATCCGTCGAGCCTCACAAAGATAAAGGCAGAGGATAGCGACAATAATGTTAAATCCAGTCTGATTGATAACAGCAGGAGAATACTCAAAATGGCGACGGGTCAAATCATTGGCGATCAATTTTTGCCATTCAGTAGCCAACTGCAAAACCGATTTTTCTAACTCCAGGCCAGAACGATCAACAACCACGCTCGCAATCCGTTCAGTAATATGGGTCAGTCTTATCGATCATCGTTTTCCTCAATCAACCGAGGCTTGTTCCAGCGGCGCAATACAGTCTGGACTGTCATTCTGGGGACTATTGACTCTGGTGCTGACCGGATAGGCGTGCATCTCTGCATCAGGATAGGGACGTAACAAGGAATGCAGGCGCTCGCTGGCCTGAATCGTTGGATCAAGCCACAGATCATAATCTTGGGGATGCAAAATCACAGGCATGCGGTCATGCACTGAACGCATTAATTCATTCGCCGCAGTGGTCAGAATCGTGCAGGATTGAATCTCGTCACCTTCCGGGCTGTGCCAATGTTCCCACAAACCGGCAAAGCCAAAAATCCGATGATCCTGAAGTTGAAAATAGAAGGGTTGCTTCTTTGAGTCGAGTTTCTGCCACTCATAGAAACCATCTGCCACAATCAAACAGCGCCGTCGCTTAAAGGCGGTCCGAAACGAAGGCTTTTCAGTCACGGTTTCCGCCCGGGCATTGATCATGCGAGCACCGATGGTTGGATCTTTGGACCAGGATGGAATCAACCCCCAGTACAGGTAATCAAATTCCTGCCCGCCTGCCTTACTGGCCCGGATCACAGGTACTGGCTGGGTCGGAGCAATGTTATAACCCGGCACAAATCTGGGCACCTCATCAAGATCAAAGGCTTCCGCAATAGCCTCGGCAGATTGAGTCAGGGTAAATCGTCCACACATAAGGCGTCCTCGTCCCGTGCCTCTTCATATTAGCGATCGGTTGAGGAAGTAACCTCTGTAGCAGGCCAGAATTTAACTGTTTTTCTCGATCGATGATTGCTGTTTGCTTCAATGCATATCTACTGAAGCAATTGAGCCTATGGGTTTATGGAGGAGTTTATTAGAGGAGCGGTTAAAACCACTGCTATACAAACTGCTACAGCCTTTTTCAGGCTAGTGAAGTACGAAAAACGGGGTGTAGGGGCAGTGCCCCTGCGTGGGGGCGAAGCCCCCACACCCCCTGTACCTCACATGAGTGAAAAACGCTGTATACAAGTCAAGTCGGCGACTCGGCTGAGCTTCGTCGAACGCCCTGCGCCGACTATTCTTGTGAATGAGTAACCCGCGTAGGTGGGTTTAGTCTGTGTAGGCGCATTATTTATGCCTTCTGTGCCAATTTTGTAATGCTCTAGGAAGAGATATGTCTTCTAGGAATTCTAGAGAGAGCTTTCTATTAGCGATTTCATTGCTGATTACAGCAGGAATTCTCGGTATTTTATGGTTTTGGCTTTCTCCCCGTCTGACTTCACAGGTTGCACAACTAGAAGGAGAACAGTCTTCTGCGTCATCATCTCTGAATGTAGCCCTAGCAAGGCGCTTTAGCCTGGGAGAGCGGCAGTTAATCAACGATGTTGACACAAGCCAAACGAGAGGGAATCGCCGCCTTTGCCGCTGCAGAGTATCAAATGGCCGTGCAATGGTTTGAGGAATTCCCGTACAGTCTCCGTAACGAACAGCTTCAGCCCTTGGAAATTTCCCTGACCGAATGGGATAACGAAACACTATTGGCAGTTCCTCTGGCAGTTCCTCAAGGCGCAGCTTAAGGGTAAAACTTGTAAGACTTGACTGTGCTATTCATTCTTGAAATGAGACACGAAAGTCCCATCGCAGGACTAGAATAGATCGCTTGTAGCCGATTGCGTTTACCCCTTATAGTCTATCGTTGCCGAACTAGAACAGAGCTATGCCGTTTGAAACCAGTCTACCTCAGGGATTGATGACCGTTGAAGCCGTCGAAAAAGCCCTAAACCGTTCCCGTGCCTCAGTCTACCGCTATGCCAACACCAATCCAGAAATCCTCAATCCACCTTATGATCCCCGTCGGCTCAATCCAGAACTGCGGGTCAACAAAGATGATCCCCAGTACCAACCCACAGTGTCAGGGCGTAGATGAACAGAACCGTCAAGCGATGGGATAGACCTGCTTTCAGCAATCGATGATGCAGATGCCGCTTGTCGGCAATGAAAGGAGATTTGCCGTGGCGTAAGCGGTCCAAAATCACAGCAGACATGTCGAGCAACGGCACCGCCAAAATTAGCATCGGCAGCAGCACCGCTACGGTTGTGACGCTCTTGACTAAACCAACTACGCCGACTCCTGCTAGGGTGAAGCCCATAAAATAAGCGCCACCATCGCCCATGAAAATTTGCGCTGGATTGAAGTTATAACGCAAAAAGCCAAATGCTGCCCCGGCCAGAGCGGCGACAATCAACGCTGCCGCCGGTTGATTCATAAACAGACAGACAATCAGCATCACAACGGCTGCGATCCCTGAAACCCCAGCTGCTAGACCATCTAAACCATCAATCCAATTGATCGCATTGGTCATGCCCACCAGCCAGATCACCGTCACCGGCAAACTAATCCAAACCGGCAACGAAACCAGACCAATCAGCGGAATACTGAGGAACTCGATTTGTACTCCGGCTTGCCAAGCCAAACTGGCCGCAATCACCTGCAACAGCAAGCGCAGGAACGGCGATAGGTTCAACAGGTCATCTGCAAGCCCAATCAAGAAGAAGGCTAATCCCCCCAAGGTGAGGCCCCAAATCTCATACTCCTTATCGGGAGGCAAGGTGCCAAAACCGCCAGCCCACCAGACGCAAAGCAGAGCGATCAGCGTGCCCAAAAAAATTGAAACGCCACCCAAACGCACCATCGGACGCTGATGCACCTTACGCCCACCTGGTGGGTCAAAATAACCGCTCTTCAGCCCAATCTTCTTGACAATCGGCGTCGTCAGCAACACTACCGCAGCGGAAATAAGGAATGCAGCTAGATGGTAAAACTGAGAGGGCATCACCAAAAAATGGGTATAGAACAAAAAGACTAAAACTTTCTACAGCTAAGTTTTACTTGCCGAGAGTAGTTTTAGCACAGGATCTAGATCTGAGGATGACAAATTTTTGATTACCAGATTTGATTTCAATAATCAACTCGACAAAATTCGCCTTCTTAATACACAAAATCTGACTGTGAACACAGTCAAGCAACCGACAATGCAATAGAGCTAACCGTAGGCCAACCATAGAAAGATGGGCAATTAGGAAGGGCCTACAGAGTTCACTACGGAATGGTTTTAATATACAGCTAATCGCTACCGAATCTTTGACTCAGCAGCCAGCCATTGAAGATAATCAAAATCAATGAATGCGGCCACCCTGCTTACAGACAGCGAGTCTGCTAATCGAATGCACTGGAATCCACAACGCAGAATCACCAGCAGCGTCGTAACCCGCAATTAGCAGAAAAGCAAGAATGCAGAAAAGCAAGAATGCTGGCTCAATCAAATAGCGAAACCGGGCAGACTTGCAACCCGGTCAACCAACCACCTAATTCGACTTATAAATTCTGACTTCAGGCGCGCTGAGTTGCGCTGACCTGGCTAAATCTAATTGGAGCGATAGTCAATAGGATTCAAAGCAGGACCGGCGCTGAGCCAATCTTCACCATAGGTAGACCACACAATTGGTGCGGACCATTCGGTCATTCCATAGGAGCGATGGGCCATCTCCGACATGTAGCCCACATAATGGCTCATCAGAAAGTAAACTGCCATCATCCCAGCCGCTGCTGTGGATACCAGAAAGCCGGCCAGCATCAACGAAAATTCGCGACGCTGAATTGCTTCCTGCATCAGATGCAAGGCCCAAGCTACCAACCCAATAACGACGATCAAGATAAAAAACATTCTTAAATCGTTTTACGAATTGTAATATTTACACATATTAACAAACTCTCAGAAAGCTGTCTCTAGGTTTTCCTACCCAGCCCCCTACCTAACCAATTGAAAATAGCAATCGCTTTGGTAAGCTTGTGCAACACTTTTTTCGAGCTACTTGCTTGCTTAGAACAGATGGCTCTACTCCTAGCGTCACAAGTTTTTAGCAAGACTGCTGCTAGTGTATAGCGCATCTTTAAAGCTTTGACAAGCGTGTTTAGTCCTTAATGTAGGCAGCATGGCACAGATACAAGGCATTACAGGATTTAAAAGCAATCCGTGCGGCTAAACCTGCTTGAAATCCTGACAACTTCGGTTCCCCAAGGTCGCTTATATCAAGCGAACTGGCACCTGACGCTCTGCCAAATACTGTTTAATTTCGGCGACGGTAAGCTGGCCGTAATGCAATAGGGAGGCGAGCAGAGCTGCTTCGGCTTTTCCATCGCTCAGGGCTTCATAGATATGCTGGCAGTTACCTGCCCCACCCGATGCAATCACCGGAATTTGCACCTGTTCGGCAATGGTGCGGGTCAGTTCCAGATCATAACCAGCTTGGGTACCATCAGCGTCCATGCTGGTGACTAACAGCTCTCCTGCTCCCCGCTGTTCCACTTCTTTGGCCCAGCTAATGGCATCGATGCCGGTATTATCGCGTCCACCCCGGACATGGATTACCGGCAAATAGAGTCGCCGGAACCGACAGGGTGCCATCGCTCACCGAAACCAGCTCAAAATCGCCCAACTTGAAACGGTAAAAGCCAGGATTACGCAACTGCGGAGAAGGCTGCATCACCTGAGCCGCCTGACTAGAGTGACTGGCAATCGGCAAGACCATGGCAACGGTCGCCAGTGATGCAGTCTGCAGAAAAGCCCGACGAGAAAAACGAATGTCCATAGTTGAGTCAACTGATAGATGAATGAATGGGTGTATCGAGAACGGTAAGCTGTGGTTCGAAATAAATGAAGGAAATCAGAAAACGAAGAGATATTGATCAGCTCAAACATCAAAACAGGAGACACAAGCTTAAAACTGCAAAATCGCGAAAGCAAAATTTTTCTACCAATGCAATTGATATTCGCATGATCTGGCTGCATCGGTGCACTTCTTATGGCTTCTTTGTGTATCTTGTGGAATCTTAAAATAGCATTGAGGCTCTAGTGCTCAAGAAACGCAGTTTAAGACACTAACCCTTGATTTGCTCGACTTACAGAACAAAAAAGAGCGGTCGAACGATCGCTCCTGCACAAGTCCAGATCCTTAGGTCACTGTTCATACCGTCAACGCATAAACTCTTCTAGCTTGCGCGTCAGGTTATCAATCAAACTGCCGGACTCATGGCTTGCTTCAACTTCAGCCTGAATTCGCTCCACTGTTTCTGCTGGCAAATCTAGTAGCTCTACTAGTTTTCGATAGGCAGCTTCTTCTTCTTCGTTGATATTCTCTTCTTCCGGCGAACGGGCACTAGAGCAGATCACTTCATAGCCGAGCCACAGCACCAGCTCTTTTTCTTCGGTCGATTGCAGTTTGGGTGTCAGCTCCTCAAGCGGGATATTTTGCATCATGTAGTCTTGTAATTCTTGGCGTAGCATTTGCTGCTGAGGCGCATCAGCTGCAAAAATGCTGCTGAATCGGTCTAGCATCACATCAACTTCTTCAGTGGCTAAACCGCCATCGGCCCAAGCCATCGCTGTGACAACTCGCAGCAAATTCATTTGGCGTGGTGTGATCGAAGGAGGCGGTGGAGTTTGTATCATGGCAGAATCTCCGACAACGACAGTAGAGATAGAACGAAAGCAATCAAACGAACTCAAAGGCCGCAGACGAGCCTAACTGAATTCGGCTCCCTTCTAGCCACAAGCTACCACGAGAACATCAAGTCTCCTTGGACCTTAAGCTTCTTGTTCGGAATGGGTTACGGTTCATGAGGATTTGTTGAGAGTTTTTAGCACAAGTTTACTCTCTTGACTGAACTAATCAAGATGGGTTAAGAAAGATTGCAATCAGGGTGAAGTGAACCTGCCGCTGACCGCTCACCCCCGCCGGCAGCAGCACAAGTTCCAGCTTAAGTAAACCCGACAAAGACTAAATTAGCCTAAGGTGATCTACTACAAATGGCGGTTTCTGTAGTTTCATTTTTCAGAAGTATTAAATCGAACCAGGAAAAGGCTATAGTCCAGATCTACTGGATCTCCCCTTTTTGTTTGAGGAAGTACAGAAGTCAACCGTTCTTTTGTGGTAGAAATTTATATATGGGTGAGGAGTGCGTAATAACGGCTACACGGTTTGGGCTACATTTGGTGTGTTCCAGTCTAATCCCCCAGACATTGCCCCAGACACTGCCCCAGTGGGAAGTGCCCCAAAAAGTACCACAGCAGCTAATCCGGTAGGTACTTCAGAAAGTACCGCAGCAACTACCACCGAATAGATCCCTAAATGTGAGGCTGTAGCTCCTCTGCTGAGTTAGTTCAAGGCATGGTTTAAAGGCAACTGTTCTATAATGCCTTTCTCATCAGGGTGTTCTCCATGAGTTGACTAGCGCCCCAGGAAGAGAATGAAGCACATCAAAATTACATTTGACAGCAAAATTCCCCAAAGTTTTTGGGAGTCTGAAAAAGTTCAAAGAATGGCTCCAACGCCGCTATTCGACTACGGCTGTTTGATTCGCCTGCCCGATCGTCGTGCCCCTGTTGTAATGAAAGCGCTATCCAAATGGATGGCAGAACAAGGCTACCAGAAGTATTCGATCGAGCAGGTGAAATGAGTCAGGTTGTCAATTTGTGCTGTTTTTGCTCTTAAGAAATTGTCTGGCCAGAAATTGTCTTGCTATAAGACAGAGATGCATATCGCGTTTGGAAACCTACAGACTCATAGAGCGTTTGCGCTGAGTTCGGATTTTGGGTATCCACACCCAGCTTGGCAGTATCCATTCCGGCTGCTTTCAGCCGCTGTAAACCTGCCAGCAGGATGGCTCTTGCCAACCCCATGCGCCGAAAGCCACGCCGTGTTCCCAAGCTATTAATCCAGCCTTCACGCCGGTCTTTTTGTTGGTTTTCTTCGGCATCAATATGGCCGTGGCAAAAGGCTGCAAAGGTTCCGTCTGGAGCAACGGCAATTAGATCTAGCTCTGGACAGTAAACTGGCGTTGATAGCCAGTAGCTGTGCTCGACTACTGTTTGAGGATGGAAATTCCAGTGATTGGGGTGGAACCCCTGCACCCCGTTCAAACTCAAGAAAGGATGGCTGTATTTTGACTGGTAACGGCAAGATTGGCCTCATCCGAATTGATAGTTGATTGTAAGGGGGAGCAAGGGGAGCCTATCATAGTCGAATTCAGCAACGTCTCAAGTAGCTTCACTGCTTCTCCTAGCGAGAACCACCTGGAGATCTTTTGATTATGATCGGATGCTGGTCAGTATTATTAGCCAATATTTGCTGAGCAGTCAGCACTAAATCAGTTACAGACTGCAAAGATTGGGGCTGAATCAGCAATCCCTTTCGTAGCTGACAGCTCGACAAAGACAAAATTGTGGGCAACAGTAGCACTACAAGTAATACCCCATTAAACAGACGCATGGGAATTCTCCTTGGTGTGACGATTTACAGCAACTCAAACGGCAGCTAAAACGGCAGCTAAAACGGCAGCTAAAACGGCAGCTAAAACAGGATTTCTGCTTTGTTTCAGCTCAAGCGGCTATGGTTGTGGTAAGCAAAATTAATGAATTAGGAGAAACCTACTGGAGTTTTGATAAATTATCAAACTCTAGAGTGAAAGCAGTTCGAGAATGACAATGGTAACTAAATACCGCAAGCGATAAGAACAGTAGATTGAATGCGCTGCGAGGAATTGATTTACATTCATACAGTACTGAACAGAAAGCTCATATTGTCTTAGAATTTTCAAGACAATTGAGTAATTTAATTCAAAACGATCAGTTTTCTAATTCAAGAAATTGATAAAATTCATTTTTTTGAATTTTCAAATGTTTGTACGTTACGATTTCTGTTTTGAATTTCTCAGATCTTTTCTAACTAGAGAAACTCAAGCTATGCTGCTAATAGCAGAGCTGACTTTAGCAAGCTATGAATTCCACAGAAATATCAGAATTGATTCAAGTTGCCGATGCCCAGATCCATGCCAAGCAAGGTAGATCTCTGACGCTCCAGCAAAAAGAAATTCTGCGGCAGGCTCTAGGGGGAAAACGGCTGAAGCACATTACGATTGAAGGATATTCTGATTTGACCGTGCAGCAGCTCTATTGCCCAGAACTTTGGAAACTGCTTTCAGAGGCGACTCATCAAAAAGTCAGCATTAGAACCGTTGCTCTAGTGCTGAGGAACTTGAAAGAACAATCCGCTGGGTTAGAGCCTAGTGCGGCTGAGCTTACAACCCATTCGTTACCTACTGACGTTTTCCCAGCTCATTCTTCCACTCCTTCCACTCCTGATTCCGCCCATCAGTCCGCAGAGGTTCCTCCAGCTCGTTCTTCTACCAAGCCCTCCAATCCAGCCTCCTCTCGAGTTCGCCACAACTTGCCCACCCCTACCTATAGTCGATTTGTGGGGCGAGAATCCGAAATTGCTAAACTGCTAGAGCTACTCTCGCCTCGACACGGTGCTCATTTGATCAGCATTGATGGCATTGGCGGCGTTGGTAAAACTAGCCTAGTTGTCGAAGTCGCCTATCGCTGTTTGCAAGCCAGCCAAAATCTCGACGAAACTTTCCAAGGCTTTCCCAGCTTTGATGTCATCATTTTCACCTCGGCCAAACAGCACCTGCTCACATGCTTCAGTCTGCTGCCCCGCATCAGCAAACCCCATCGCACGCTGCAGGACATCTTTCGGCAAATTGCTCGCACACTAGGTAATATCGAAATCACTGGCATTAATCTGGAAGATCAGATTGAGCGGTTGCAAGATGCCCTATCGACCGTCAGGACGCTATTGATCGTTGATAACTTAGAAACTGTTGAGGATCAACAGGATGTTTTATCCTTCCTGTATCACGATCTGCCACCCACTGTGAAAGCGGTCATTACAACCCGCAGGCAAGGCGTCTTTGTACCACTGCGGCTATCGGCTCTATCCGCATCAGAAGCATTGCAGCTAATTCAGCATGAGGCAGACGAAAAAGGCGTACATCTAACTCAAGACGAATGCGAGATCTTGTACCAGCGCACGGGCGGAATTCCGGTTGCAATTTACTATGCCATCGGTCAAATGGTGAGCTGCTATTCGGTGCAATATGTCCTGGAACAACTCTCTCAGGCTAGCAATGACGTAACTCGTTTTTGTTTTGAGCATTCCGTTGCGCTTGTGCGACAGCAGCCAGCTCATTTTATTTTGATGGCTTTGACTTTTTTTGCTTCACCAATTCAGCGACAAACCCTGCTAGAGGTAGCACTGCCGCAGGAAAATTCAACAGCGGCTTCTAGTCATGCAGAAGAACCATTTGCCCAACTCCAAGAGCTATCGCTTGTGTTGCAGTCTCAGGACGGCTATAGTCTGTTGCCCCTGACCCGTGAGTATGTAATGGCCGAATTGCCAGCTTATCCAGAATTTGAGCAGGCCGCACGCGAGCGCTGGGTCAACTGGTGCCTCAAGCTGGTACAACGCTATGGTGGGCAGAGCCGCTTTGACTGGCAGACGCAAAATGATGTTTTAGAAGCAGAATGGTCAAACATTCAAACCGTGCTGGATTGGTGCCTGCATCAAGAGCGGTACGAGCGCTTGTTTGCCCAGCCAGTTCTGCTACACGCTGCGGCCTCAGATGCCTTTTACCCTCAGTGAAGCCCGCCAAAAGCTGCTAGAGCGGTTCCGGGTGCGCTCGTTGGAAGGGATGGGCTGCGAGCATTTGCCCTTAGCGGTGCGGGCGGCAGGTGGATTGCTCGACTATCTAGAAGACACCTGGAAAGGCGCAAAAACCGCAACCGACTCTGGGACTGATGCGGCAATTTTGCTGCAACCCCTCTGTACCTACACAATAACGGAATATCTGGTGATCGATCATCAGACGCGCCGCAATCTGGAAATTACCCAAACGGTGCGGGACAGCACCTTTCACGGTTCGCTGCTCTGGGCGCTGGATCGAACGGTAACGGCGATGGGCGGACGGGCACTGAGGCGCTGGTTGTTGCAGCCGCTGTTGCAGATTAGCGCGATTCAGGCGCGGCAAGACACCATCCAAGAGCTAGTCGAAAATGGCAACCTCCGCCAAGCCTTGCAGCAGTTGCTGAAGCAAATCTACGACATGGAGCGGCTGACCGGACGAGCGGGGTCTGGTACGGCGAATGCTCGCGATTTAGTGGCGCTGGCCGATTCGCTGCAAAAGCTACCGGAACTGGCTGCTCTGGTGTCGGCAGCTCAATCGCCCTATCTGGTGCCGCTACAAACCGTGCCGCCCGAACTGGATCACCTGGGTCAGCGGCTAAAAGCCCATTTGGTTGATAATCCACCCATTCACCTGACCGAAGGCAACCTGATTCGCACCGGCGTTAACCCCCAACTCGATGCCCTGCGGCAGCAAATCGCGGAGGATGAACAGTGGATTGCCAATCTAGAAGTGACCGAGCGCCAGCGCACCGGCATCGCCAACCTGAAGGTGGGCTACAACAAAACCTTTGGCTACTACATCAGCATTTCCCGCACCAAGTCCAAGGACAATCCGCCGGAAGGCTACATCCGCAAACAAACCCTGACCAACGAGGAACGCTACATCACCAGCGAACTTAAGGATAAGGAAACGGCTCTGCTCAACGCTCAGGCGGAATTAGGCAAGCGGGAATACGAGATTTTCGTCAATCTGCGCATCGAGGTAAGCCAACATGCGGACGCTATCCGCACCGTTGCTCAGGCCGTTGCTGCGGTTGATGTACTTTGCTCACTGGCGGAAGTGGCCGTCTACCAGGGCTATTGCTGCCCCCAAATGGTGCCTAGCCGCGAAATCAACATCACTGACGGTCGTCATCCGGTTGTGGAGCAATCCTTGCCTGCTGGTTTTTTTGTACCCAATTCGACGGTCTTGGGAAGTGGTAGGGAAGACGGGGAAGATGAGGGAGATAAAGAAGCTCAAAGTCCTCCTGATTTGATTATTCTGACTGGGCCGAATGCGAGTGGAAAGAGCTGCTACTTGCGGCAGGTGGGGTTGATTCAGTTGATGGCGCAGGTGGGCAGTTTTGTGCCGGCGACAGCAGCCACGTTGGGGATTTGCGATCGCATCTTTACTCGTGTGGGCGCAGTGGATGATCTGGCGACTGGGCAATCAACGTTTATGGTTGAGATGAATGAAACCGCGAATATTCTCAATCATGCCACTGAAACATCTCTGGTGTTATTAGATGAAATTGGTCGAGGTACGGCCACGTTTGATGGCTTGTCGATTGCTTGGGCAGTGGCAGAACATTTAGCAACTGAGATTTGCGCCCGCACGATTTTTGCCACCCACTACCATGAGCTAAATGAGTTGGCTTCAATTTTGCCGAACATTGCTAACTATCAGGTGGTGGTGAAGGAATTACCAGATCAAATTATTTTTCTGCATCAGGTGCGGCCCGGTGGAGCCGATCGCTCCTACGGCATTGAAGCAGGACGCTTAGCGGGTTTGCCAGCTTCAGTGATTCAGCGAGCAAAACAGGTGATGAGCCAAATCGAACAACACTCGCACATTGCAGTTGGGTTACGGCAAAGCACATCTGAACCAGCAAAGACGCAGCCAAAATCTTCAAGATCCCAACCAAAATCGCAGGAGAGAACCAGTAAATACAAAGCCGAATCCGATGCGGTTGATCAGCTCGATATGTTTAACGAGCTTTAGGAGCTGCTTACAATGGTGCAAGCCACGTACACGATGTGGTTTTGATGCTTAATTTTACCCAAATAGCATCGACTAGAAATCTAGCGCATTGCACTTGGGTATGGATAAGACCAAGCAATGGTTGCAACCCACTAGAGCAACCAGCACGAAGGACGCTAACTCACAATGCCAATACCCAGCTCGCCAAGCACAAGCTACACATCAATGCCCAGATAGGTTTTGCTGAGGTAACGGGTTAGCCGTTTTAGGGGATTTGTCACTTCAGACACTTCGTTGACCGTTTCCGTATCAGATGAAGAAAGACCGATCAGGTTGGCAAATTCCGCATCCGACATTTCGCCCGCCTGGTGTTTGGCAAATGCCTCTACAACGGTGACTAATTCCTCTGCTGAAAACGAGTAGCCGTTTTGGGCTGCAAATTGTGCCACAACCGGTGCCCGCAACATTGACTTACTCACAAATGAGTTTTTCCACACCCTTCATTTTTTGTCCTGTACTTAGCTGTTGGGCTTGCTCCAAGCGACGATCGCGCACATAACCAAACGGAGTGGTTCCCAATACCTGCCGAAATCCTTCATTCAGCTTGCGGCGATTCAATCCCACCTGCCGCGCTAAATCCAGCACCGAGGGCGGATTGTCTAGGTTTTGTCCCAGCAGCATTCGAGCGTGGTGAATTCGATCGATCTCATCCGAGCGCAGCGATCGAGTATCTGATGAGTGAGGTGACTTTTCAGCCATCAACAATTGGGAAAACTGCAACGCCATTAATTCTAGAACTTTGCCCTCAAGGTACATGCGCTTCGTCAGCCCCTCGTAAGGGCAATTCAAAGTCTGCTGCAAGACAGATTGCATCGTAGTTGTAGTCGTTCCCGTGCGGAAATACGTTAACTGATTGGCATCGCCAACAAGCGGCTCTAACCATTCAGGCAATGATTCAGGTTGACCCGTAACCAGCGTTCCCAGTAGCTGTGGCTCAAACTCGATTGTCAGCAACAAGTGGCGCTGCTGAGCTGAATGCCTGAGGTTCCGCCCGGACAAATCCCGCTACCATACAGAAAATGAGTTCCAGAACTCAGGTAAGTCTGATCATTCCGTATGTGATGGTTACATTTCCATTGTCCTGCCACCAGGAATCCCAATTCTATGGGGTGTTCCCGGTCAAACGATGTAGTACGGATATCCCTTGATACTACATGATCAAAAATAAATAGACCCAGTCCAGGACGTAATTGTATATCCCGACGGTACCCTTCTCCAAGCGACTTGGGGTATTCCCGAATTGTTTCAAATCCACTGGAATCACAAGCTATCCTGCTGCGCTCGGCTTCCTCAAACAGATCATGGCAATCGGTCCGGCAAAGGGTAATGGTCATGCTTTGTTCAATATAAGTAAAGAGTCGGGCATCAAACCATCAATTCTTGCAGATAGGAAATATTCTCATTTAAGATAATACAGGAAAAGCCTGAAAGATGCAGCAATAAGTGGCTCCAGAAAATTGGTTTGGCAAAATTCTTGGTGGTTTAAGGTGGTTCTAATGCAGGTAATTTACCCCGACCTCGCTACTGCAATTCGCGACGTTTGTCAGGCTTGGTGTCAGCAGCATGGCTATACCGATCCTTTCTGTCGCAATGGGCAATGGTGGGCTTTTCCACCGAATGGCGTCATGCCAATCCGGATTCGAGATGTTCTGACAGCCGATGATTGTCAGGCCCAGTGGGTGCAGATTGGGCGTGTCTCGCTGGCGCTGCTACCAGATGGCTCCTTCGCTTAACTCCACACCGTTGAATCGAATAAACGAACCGCCTGCCGACAAATCTGCTTGAACTGCATCTGGGCTTTCGGCAACGGCACTGCAATCCCCCAGAATTCCTCGACTTGACTGGTGGCAAACCGCCATTGCTGCCCCATACAGTCATGACCGGACAGTTCCAGTTTGCTCCCCAAGCCCCAATGAAGGTAGACCCTTTTCAACAGATAGCAACTAGCCTCGTAAGCTGCTGACATGACTAGATAAATTACTAGACAAAAGATATAAATTCAGTACAGCCATCCTTTCTTGAGTTTGAACGGGGTGCAGGGGTGGAACCCCTGCACCCCTTGTTCACAACCTATTTATGAACGCTGTAGATCGAAAATGAACTCGCTTTGATTACCACGCAATTAAACAGGAACTGCTCCTGACTGAGTTACATCTGGTCCTCGATAGGCCGTTACCTCAATTTCAATCCGCATCCGAGGATCGGCAAGTCCAGCGACGATCATCGTGGCGGTAGGTCGCACCTCCCCCAGATACTGGCGCAACACTCCCCAGCAGGGTTCAAAATCATCTCGGTTGGGCAAGATATAGCGAACTCGAACGACATCATCTAACGTGCAATCTGCCTCAGCCAAAGCTGCAATGATGTTTTGAAAACACTGGTCAGCCTGCTCGACCACATCAGCGGCAATCGTCATCGTGCCATAGTCAAACCCTGTAGTACCCGCGACAAAAACCCAGTCGCCGACTACTACTGCTCTGGAGTAGCCAATTTTAGCTTCAAACGAGGATCCAGAAGAAATCAAACGGCGCTTCATGACAGCTCCTATTTCCTATCGGGTTGACTCGCTCAGACTTACACTAAAAATTACGCTAAATATGACAGTTCCAACAATTAGCCCATCAGCAACTCCTCTAATTGATTCAGTAAGGCTTCAAGCTGCTGCGCTTTAGCCGTATCCTGCCAGAGCGTCTTGTTTTTCTTGACTTGTTGGGTCACCTGAGTCAAACGTTGCTGTAGGTTGGGTGGTTTGGCGGTAGCTTCAGGAGTAGGGCTAAGAGCCTTAATTTGGGTTTTGAGTTCAGATAAACTAAGGGAATCGTATACGGCCTTTTCAAGCAGCTGTTGTCGCTGCGATTCATCCTTGACCCCGGCCAGCAGAATGCCTTTGGTGTAGTGAACTTTGCCCTGGCGAATCACTCGCAGAGCCGATGCTGGCCGCGTTTGCAGAGGTGGCGGCTCAGGTTAGCTATCGGGTGCCGCAGTTGCTGCTGGTCTCTAATCTCACGGGTGATGCGGTCGGTGCAGAGATTGCGACTCCGGACTATTGGTGTCGGCAGGTGCGGCAGGCAGTTCGCTTTGCTGATGGTTTGGCAACCTTGCAGCAACACGGATATGAGGTGTTTCTCGAAATTGGTGCTAAACCGTCGCTGTGCAGTATGGGTCGTACCTGTTTGCCCCAGCCAGAGAACCTGTGGCTGCCCAGTTTGCGATCTGGTCAATCGGATTGGCAAGTGCTGTTGCAGAGTTTAAGTCAGCTTTATGTGCGAGGGGTAAAGGTCGATTGGGATGAGTTTGATCGGCCCTATGGGCGGCAGCGGGTTGCGGCTCCAACCTATCCGTTTCAGCGGCAGCGCTATTGGTGGGAGCCTGATGTGTGCGTTGAACAAACTGCGTTGGTATCAGCATCTGGCGGCGAAACTCTGCATCCCCTGCTCGGTCGGGCAATCACCCTAGCCAACCAACCAGAAATCTATTTTCAGGTTGAGCTTGATCTACAGAAACTAATGTATCTTCAAGATCACAAAATTCTGAACAGAATCGTGTTTCCTGCTGCGGCCTATGTAGAAATACTGCTGGCCGCTGTCATAAACCTAAAGCAGAACGAATTTGTGATTCAGAATCTGACGATTGAAAAGCCTTTATTTTTACAGGCTGATCAGATTAAAATTCTACAGCTTAAGCTGACGTCAATCGATTCAGGATATAAAGCTGAAATTTTTAGCTGCGACAGAACCGCGAATATTGAATCGAATTTTATTCGCTATGCCACTGCAATTCTGTCAGCCTCAGGGAATCTTGCGATGCCGAAGTGGCGCGATTTGAACGCTCTGCAAGCGTCGATGCAGCCTGCTGTACCTAGTTCTGATTATTATCAACAGTTGAGGAGAGAAGGATTAAACTATGGCCCGTGCTTTCAGGCAGTGCAGCGGCTTTGGCGCGGTAAAGCACAGTCCCTGGGTCAAATTCAGTTACCATCAGGTTGCTCTCTAAAAGACGGCTACCAGCTTCATCCGGTTTTGCTCGATGCCTGTTTTCAGCTTGTGGGAGCGGCAGTGGGTACAGCCATGCCAACCCCATTTCTGCCGGTTAGCCTTGGAGATTTGCAGCAGGTTGCTCCTGTGACTGAGCAGATTTGGACGCTGGTGGAACTGGTTGAGAATGGTGATGCACAGCAGATTAAGGCCAATCTCTTCCTCATGGATGCAGGAGGCAATCTGATCGCGACAATCAGGGAATTTTGTCTGCAGGCTGTCAGTTCTCGCTCGCTGCAACGTCTGTTTGGAGCAACTGAATCGATTGAAGATCACTTCTACGAAATTAGCTGGCAGCCAAAACCATTGCGTCTGTCAAGTGCTGAACAATATTCAGTAGAGCATTCGGCAGAACGTCAAGTAGAACGTCAACGTCCTCAATATTGGTTAGTTGTTACTAATCACAAAGTTACAGAAAAGGGGGCAGAAAAGGACTTGGCAGCCGAGCTGGTCCTAGCCCTACGACAGCAAGGGCATCACTGCAACTGGATCTCTGCTGAAGACGCCGATCCAACTGGTCTGACAAAACTGGACCATCCGCCAGATCAAGTGATCTACCTTTGTCAGCCTCAGCTTTTATCTAGCCAGGAGTTGATGTCGATTCAGGAAAAAATCTGCGGTCGGGCGCTGGCTTTGATCCAAGCTCTGACCCAGCAGCGATGGACTCCCAAACTGTGGTTCGTCACCCAAGGGGCACAGGCTATTGAAGTGGGAGCGCAGGCATCCTTACCTCAAGTGCAGGAAGCGGCATTATGGGGATTGGGACGTGTGGTTCGACTTGAGCATCCAGAGTGGCAATGCACCTGTGTGGATCTCGATCCGATGCAGCCGGATATCACATCTTTGCTACAGGAATTGCTGAATCCAGCAGCTGACGAGAGCGAAGATCAGATAGCCATTCGCCAAAATCATCGCTATGTGGCGCGGTTGGTGCGTTGTTCGGATTCGTTGGACTCCTCAGCCCCATCTGATCAGTTTTCTACCAATAAACTGCCCCTACCCGATTCAGAAGCATTTCAGCTCAAAATTAGTGACTATGGCATGCTGGATCAGCTCCGTCTGGTTTCGGTCGAACGGCAAGCGCCAGCGGCGGCAGAAGTAGAAGTTCAAGTGCGAGCGGCGGGGCTGAACTTTCGCGATGTGCTGAATGCGCTGGGGATGCTGAAGCCTTACTTGGAGCAGATGGGTGTTGTGGATGCTGCGCAGATCCCATTTGGCTGGGAGTGTGCTGGTGTTGTGACGGCGGTAGGGAAAGATGTTCGCCATTTGCAGGTGGGCGATGCGGTGATTGCCGTGGCGGCAGTGGGTAGCTTGGGACAATTTGTGACCGTGCCTGCTGGGTTTGTGAGCGCCAAGCCGGAAGCCCTTAGCTTCAGCGACGCTGCCACCATTCCCACGCCGTTTCTGACGGCCTATTCTCATGACCAAAGATAGCACTTTAGAAGTTGCCATTTTAATTCTGATTAGTGGCTCTTTCTTTCTTGCTGTGATCGATGCCAGTAATCGACCCCTTTTTGCTGATCTAGCAAAAGTCTGTGTTGGGGCCTATGTTGGACGGTCATTGCCCAAGTCAAAAAGCTAGCGACACTGGCAGTTAGGGCTGATCACCAACAGTTTATACAGTAGGGGGCTTTGTCCTCCTCCCACATCGGCTGCGCTGTTTCAAACAGTACGGTTTGGTCGAGATAGGGGAGCCATCAATACAAAAGGTACTTAAACTTATGGCAAAACAACGCCGTACCAGTGCCAAAGTCGCTCAGCAGGCGTCGAAGATCCTTCGGGATCGTAGATATAGCAAAGCTAGCAAGTCTGTTGCCGCTTCTGCGCTGTCCCAACGGGCACCGAAGAAGAAGTAACATCCTCTGACGTGGGGCTGCCCCTTACCTGGAGGTTAGCCCCTCTATCTTCAGTTTGCTTCTGGCATAATCCCTGACCCGAATGATGACCTTCACACCAAACCAAAATAGTTCTGCGCCGCTTTGGTAAGAAGACCGTTCAGAACAGTCATAGACACCGAAGTTCCTTTCTCTTGAGCCTGAGCCATTACCTTCTTCCAGATGGTGTCATTTCTGGCGTTATCCAAAAACTCATGTCCTTGCCATGTCAATCTGTCGATCACGTATATTTTCTGACCAGTTTCAGGATTAGCAAACGAGGCTCCAGCATGGAGAAAACCGTGTTCAATCAAAATTTCAATATGCTCGGTTATTGTTGCTGGATCGTATTTGTCGCACACAAGCTCGCTGCTGTCGATTCTACTTCCTGCTAGATTGGCTTCTACTGAAAATAGAATGCTTCGGATGAGATTGAAATCTCTTTGCATAGGATTGTCTAAATATAGTACAAATCAACTATCCGTCATAGGTTAGCTAACCAGCGTTTAGAATTCAACAACTTCACCCTGCTTTGCAAGCAGCATGGAACCAATTAGAGTCGAGTGTACAACTGTTACTTTTTTGATGAACTACAAGTAGATGGCTATCGGCTTCTCTGTGGCGCTGGGGTGCTGCGGCGCTCTGGCGCTTTTTTTGTGGCATTGGGAAGCACACTAGAATCGAGGCAGTTTGATGCAATGATGCAATAGGGAACTTACGTTATGAGCAGTACGGCTGACAACGAACTCCAGCGCTCGATTCAGCAGAGCTTACAGGATCTTGCCGACCAGATGGGCCATCCGATTGAGCAGAGCACGGCCCAACAGCTTTACTACGAAGCCACTGACCTGCTGGATCACCTCAGCTATGAGCCATTGACTTTAGCCCGTGTGGCTGGAACGCTGCTAGTCTACCGGGTGCAAAAGATCGAAGTGGAGGAAGTGGACTGGTTTAAACAGCAGGTGCGGCAATGCCCGGATGAAGAAGAAGTCGAGGAGTTAATCGAATCGCTGCACCGCACCGATGGGCTGTGAGGAGAGAAGCTGCACCTTGTTTGGGTTTGACAAAATAGTACTAATATACTAAACAAGAGACCAATGCTGCTCAACTGAACGGCTGCTGACTCGTCTGTGAACAGTTCGGCGCGTGAAATTGCTGCTAATGTGTCGGTGAGTGAGGCTGTTCAGCTACAGCAGGCGGATGGAGCAATTGTGACAGCCTTGATCTGCCCGATGGTGCAGCGGCATCTGGATGATTTCAACTTAGTTTGGAAACCCATGCTCGAAGCCCTAGACGGAGAGGATGCCTTTTGGGACTGGGCATGGAAGAAACGCCTAGCGCTGACGGATGAACGCTATGAGGTGGCACAACGATTCTCTACATCCCCTGGTACAGCGCCAACAAAATTCTAGACAAGTACGCACCTGGTTGGACGTGGGAGATCCGCAGCATTGATCTAAGCAATGAGCGATTATTTCTGGTTGGACGGCTAACGATTCCAACAGCGGAGGGCAACGTTTATCGTGAAGCGACTGGCACTGAACTGTTGAAAGACTCGAAGGTGATCAAAGACCGCGACGGCAATTTGGTTTTTGACGAGTACGACCGCCCGATGACCGATGAGGTGGAGCTGGCTTACGGCGATCCATCCAGTAACGCAGAGAGTATGGCGTTTCGTCGAGCGGCTGCCCGGTTTGGACTTGGCTTGTACCTCTACAGCAAAAACTAAGGACGATATGGCAATTTTAGAACTACAATCAACTCGATTGAGTTGGGTTAACCTTGTGGAGACTGCCACCGCAAAAGATGTACTAGAAGCTATTCAAGAGCGAGCGCAGGAGCGTTGGGGCGAAAAGTGGATCGCTGAATTAGTCAAAGCCTATGTCAAAATCGCCATTGCTAACGGAGATGAAGGCGCGACGGTGGTGAAACGGCGCTCTCAGATCGAGCGTGCTCTAAAGTCGGGGAGTTGTACGCTTGATACGGCGATTTGGCTGGCGGCTGCGGTGGGATGTCGATTCCAGATGGTCTGCATGAAAGTAGAAGTGAGAGAATTTTAGCGGGTGCCGATAGATTATGTGTTGAGTGTTCTAGGTTATCTACGGCGGCTCATCTCAATCGTTAGCCCTCCTGGTTATCTGTGAGGCATCAGCTTTAAGCCTATCTGTGGGTGCTCTACTAACTAATAAGCATGAATAATCTACGTCGAACAGATTAGAGAAGTGTGAACAGGAAAGATCCCTCTGTTCTATGCTAAGTTTACTAGAAGTATCAGATTAAGTCTTGTCTATTACACGTTAGCCTGCTGGGTTACTCGTGGGGTGGTAGCTTGAACGCTATCTGTTTTGTTGCAGACATAAAGTTGATGTGAGGTATGTTGTGGTGCAAAAGTCGGCACAGTTTAATTCTCTAACCTCAATACTTGCTTCTGGTCTTCTACTTGGCAGTTGTTTGGCTTCTAAAGCTGATGGACAAGTGACAGACTCAGAGCTTAGAATCATGCCTGCCACAATCCACTTTGTCGTCCAGAGTACTACCTATCCAACTATTGAAGCCGAGGTATGGCTTAATCCCTTAGCCGAAATGCCCATAAACACACCTGTTTATATCCGTAACGGAACTGACACTCAGTATTTAGCTGTTTTGAGTAGGGACACCCTCAATCCTCCGCCTCAAACTATTGAAGTTACTACTCGACAGCGCACATTAGTGACGCAGTGGAGCCGGAACGAATTGAGAGCGTATGCCTATGAAGCTCAAAGAAATGGATCTACGCTGATTATTGATCCAGATCCCGTAAATCAAGGCTTGTTTCCAATTTCAAGAGTAACTCGAACTTGTGGAGGCGCGTTCTGTAATGTGACGGTAGATCCGACAGTAGTACATAGTACTTCACGAACACCTAGGCTTGTACCAGATTCAAGTGGGGTAATGCGCCAGGAATATGAGGAAAACCATAGAATTCAAGTCTTCGTTGGTTCTGAAGTGTTCACTTTAGTGGGTTGGGAAGGTGTTTTCCCAATTGATACTGCTCTAGCTACAGCCCTACAGCAGGCATCCGCAACCATTAAAGTTGTCACTCCTAATGGGTGGGAGGCGAGTGTCAATCAAGGTGCTGTAGAGAGCTTACGTACATTGTACCGATAGGCATTTGAAAATTTTCTTTTAAACATTGTCAAAGCGTATAGTGTAGTACCGTTCAGCTTCAAGCAATTCCAATATTGATCAAACTTCGGACAAAAACGTCATGTCTAAGACCAGATATTTTGCATCAATTGTTCTCTCATCTGTATTCTTACTGTTCTGCCCAGAAGTTGCTCGATCGTTGGATTTGCAGGACATTCTAGAAGCAATCAATCAGGGTATGCAGGAAAGTAACGAACAGCAAGCTATTGAGCAGTGCAGTCGACCCTCTCATCGCTCTGATGTCTGGTGCAATTTATTTTGGCAAATGCGAGGTGGTCGCCCAACTGGATCTTCAAGCCCTAATTCTGCCTCAGATACTTCGATTGCTACGTTAATTCAACTCTATCAGTCTGCATCTCAGCAACGACAAGCAGCAGAAGCTAGATTCCGTACCTGCACTTCTACTAGCAGCAGCCCTTTAAGTTGCTCATCAACAGTGGCAGAGAGCCATGCATCAAGCGAGAATACATACCGAGATATGGTTGGACAGGCACTAATTGATGCTACAGAGAGAACTTATAACGATCCTAGCCTGTGTCCTCAAACTATTAGCTCCTACCGCCAAGCAGTAACCGCAGGTTTACCTTTTGCAGCTAATATGTCAAATATCGTGACATTCTGCCGTAGTCACGGAATGACTTTTTAGGCTCTCTTAAGCCCGTACTGTAAAAACGACACTATAGCCTTTCAACAACTCAACCACCAACATAACAGGGCACCCTGATTTGGACAAATACTCTTCTCGGTTCTATCGAAACCATTTATGATGGAGGCAGTTAAGTCAGCACCCATATATGCTAGTCCTAACGCCTAAGTCTTATATAGTGTACCGAAACGAGGGGTATTGGGTAGAAGGAACCCGGATCTCCCTTGACTCAATTATTTATGCCTTCCGAAGAGGGTTATCGCCTGAAAGCATTGTTCAGTCTTTCCCATTACTGAATCTTGAACAGGTTTATGGTGCGATTACCTTTTATCTTGCTAATCGGGCTGAGGTTGATGCTTATTTAGAAGATGAAGAGAAGGCATTCGATGCAATGCCCCAACCTCTTCAATCAACTGATCCTGTTTTGTATAACAAACTTATGGCAGCTAAAGCAGCAAAGCATCGGACAGAATCATGACTGTTCGCTACCAAGCTGATGCTGATCTAAACCAGATGATTGTCACGGGGGTTTTACGGCGTGAACCTGCGATTGACTTTCAAACCGCTTTTGCTGCTGGGCTAGAGGGTGTCAAGGATTCGGAGGTATTGGCACTGGCAGCACAACAAGGTCGTATTCTGATCAGTCATGATCGCAAAACGATGCCTCTGCAGTTTGCAATGTTTATAATCAGCCTCAGTACAGGACAAAAGCTTGCAAGGGGGTACTAGGAAAGGGTTTCATGAGAATTACCGCTTGCGGGCCGTCTTGGCGAATCACCTGACCTGCTTTTAGATCGCGCAGCAGGGGGACAACCCACAGTCCTAGCATGCCGGCCACCAAGGCAGTTACGACCAAAGGCAGGGTTAACCCGAAACCAGCAGCCAGCGAACGGCCAGCAATCCAGTCCAGAATCAAAGCGGCTGTTGTAAGTCCTGCACCCAGTGTCAAAAACAGACGATATCCAGACAGCCCGATGGATTTGATAGATTTTTGGGAAAGGATCGGTGTCTTTCTGTCCGGTGTTATCTTGGCATCCACAATTTCAGATTTCACTCCACACCACACACTACAAAGCCTACCAGCCTAATTTCAGGAAATCAAAGTTTTTCTTTGCAAATCCAAACTAGTGCTGGAATCATGCCACAGAATTCTCAAAATGGATCACCGAATGATTACCTGAATTTTCTGGAATTCCAAATTCTTAATTGCAACCGCAGCTTATTCATCCAAGTCGAGGGAATCGTCATCATCATCGAGATCAAAGGCGGCATCGTCACCGGACATCAGCTCGCTAATTTCTTCTTCATCTTCGGAGAAATCAAAATCGGAAACATCACGAGACAGCAGGCGTCCGGTTCCCTCTAGCCAATCTAAGATAGAAGCATCTTGCTGTAAAGGAATTGGTGCAGCAGGTTGGTTGCGGGGAATCTCGTGTAGAGCAGGATTATGCATAGTTAACAGCGTGGTTAGTTTGGATCAGCTAATGGTAGCAAACATGGAGATCGAGCGGCCGGCCACGCGAATTCGCTGAATTGCCAGCGGACCAACCAAAAACCCTCGATACTACTAGCTTAAATCCTACTTGATGTCAACACCAAGCTTTTGGTGAAACAATTTGAAATATTTGGCTGAATCGGACTGACGTAGTCGCAATGATTTTGATTTAACTTGACGATCACCGACGACCGATTTGGTCTAGATCTGGTTTTAGGTCTCAAAGTTTAGATTTGAAAGATATCTGGCTCTGTCAACGATGCGGCTGGCGGACCTAGCCACTCGCCTCTACGGGCAGTTTGAACCGATCTCTGGTCACTCAGTTTTCATCTGAAGAGGGCATTATGCTTGGTAAATCCACATTACTGGAAGCGATTGCGGGTAAAAATCGGGGCCTGTTGGCAACCGAGTCGGAGCAACTGGCTATCCTCTCTGCAATTGCCCAATTAGAAGACCGCAACCCTACTCCCCAGCCGCTAGAAGCGGTTGATAAGCTGAACGGCAACTGGCGATTGATCTACACCACCAGCCGGGGGCTGCTGCGGATTGATCAGTTTCCATTCCTCAAACTGGGCCAGGTCTATCAATGCATTCGAGCCAGAACTGCCACACTTTACAATATTGCCGAGGTCTATGGTTTACCCTATTTGGAAGGGTTAGTCAGCGTGGCCGCGAGGTTTGAACCCGTATCAGAAAAGCGAGTTAATGTTAGCTTTGAGCGCTCGATCATTGGCTTGCAGCGGCTGGTTGACTATCGTTCACCCGACCACTTTATTCAGCGTATTGAAGCAGGCCAAAAGTTTCCGGCGATTGATTTCAACATCACGGCTCGCGAGCAGCGCGGCTGGCTAGAAATTACCTATCTAGATGATGATCTGCGAATTGGCAAAGGCAACGAGGGCAACGTATTTGTTTTAACGAAGGCAGTTTAATCAGGCAAATGAGCAGGGCTAGGACGATGCAAACCCTCTTTCATCTGGCGTTTCCCGTCACCGACATTGCGACAGCTAAAGAGTACTATGGCAACGGGCTAGGTTGTGCTGTAGGGCGAGAAAATGCCAAATCGGTGATTCTGAATCTATATGGTCATCAGCTAGTAGCCCATCTCACCGATCAGCCGTTGACTCCGCAACCGGGGATCTATCCACGCCATTTTGGTTTAGTTTTTCTGGTCGAAGCGGATTGGGAAGCGTTACTAGAACGGGCAGAGCGAAAGGAGTTGAAGTTCTACCAATCGCCGAAGTATCGGTTCACGGGGTCGCCGTTAGAGCATCGCACTTTCTTTTTAGAAGATCCGTTTCACAATTTGATGGAATTCAAGTATTACGCTCATCCATCGGCCATTTTTGGCGAAGTGGAATTTGTCCAAATCGGGGATCGGGAATGACGCAATCAGCCTATCAGAATTGGCAGCAAAAAGTCAGGTTCTACTTTGAAGATATTGAAACGCCGGTTGGCAAAGCGATCAACCTGATGATTACAGGTATGGTGCTGCTATCGTCTGCCATTTTTGTAGCCGAAACCTATCCGATTTCGGCTTCCGCCAAGGCGGTTTTGGCGATTTTGAATAATCTGATTTTGGTGGTTTTCACCATCGAATATATTCTGCGGTTTTGGAGCGCCGAGGACAAACTGCGCTTTGTTTTCAATCCCTATTCGCTGATTGATCTGGTGGCGATTCTACCGTTTCTGTTTACAGCGTTGGATATTCGCTTTATTCGGATTTTTCGTTGGTTTCGGATTCTGCGCTTGATTCGATTTTTTGAAGGACGAACGACGATCGCCAGCGCCTTTTTCCTGTCCGCCACTGTGAATGCTGAATGTTTCATCTGTGAAAGTTTTTCTTGCAAACAATACATTTGTTTGATATATTCAAACGGCTGGGCGATATTGGACGCCAAATGCTCTTTATTACCATCGCCGCTTACATACCGCCCGGCCATGAGCAGAATACGAAAATAAAGTTTAATGAGCGATAGCGGAATGGGGGAACCGTCAGGTTTGCTTGATATTCAAATACTGCTCGATGTGCGAGGGATGAAAGAAAGAGGGTAAAACATATGTTGGATAAGAAGATAAGGCCCAAAATACGGCTCGGTGAGATAGAGAGGCTAATTCGCAAACACAGGATCATAGTTCCGCCGCTTGCAAGAAACACGCTGATAAAGATGTGTGAAGAGGGGATATTCGAAACAGCCGGGAACGCCCCAACAAGGCACGGCTGGCTTGTCTATGAAGACAGCTTTTGGAAATGGGCTCACAGTTTCGATAACGAGAACGAATGACGCGCTTGCAAAAAGTGCATCGTGTGCAGATCGCGCGGGCCGCGCTGTTTGGTCTTAACTTTCGTTTCTGCACATGGTTATTCTGGCCGCTGTATGAACGAAGAAATACAGAAAATCGAGGGCGATGCGACGGCAGGATCAGCAGATGCAGAGTCCGAAACAGGTGCCGAGCTGGAAAAGCTCCGGCGTGAGAATTTGGTGTTGAAACAGGTGATACGGATGCGTGCGGCGGACGAGCGGATAACACGTGAGCTGGTGGATGCAGGGGCCCGATCACCGAAACTTTTATTTGAAACTTTCAAGGACCGCATAGAATTTGATGAGAACGATGAACCATTGAATGTGCCCCACCTTGTCCGTGATCTCAAGAAGATGTATCCGGAACAGTTCGATAACAACCCTCCGCTCCGACAGATCGATGCAGCCGCAGGTGTCAGGGCAAAGCAAACACTAATAACGCACAAAAGTCTTTCTATGATGAGTCCGCAGGAGATAGCCAAGCTAGATTGGGCTGAGGTGCGGAGCATTTTGGCGGCAGGCGAATAGTAGCAGAACGAAGCAGAACAAGACTCCGGCCTTTCCTCCGGAATAAGTAAAAACCTAAAACATAAAACAGAGAACGAATTATGGCATTGACATTCATACCTACGGTTTGGGCGGCGCGGCTGCTCACGGCATTGGATAAGACACTCGTTTACGGCCAATCGTTGGTCGCAAACAGAGACTACGAGGGCGAGATACGTGAGGCCGGTAACACGGTCCGGATAGCTTCGGTAGGCGACATCACCGTCGGCGATTACATACAGAACACTGATATCGGTGATCCGGAAATTCTCACGGATTCTGAGCTTTCGCTTATCATCGACCAGCAAAAGTATTTCCACTTTTTTGTGGACGGCATCGACCGCGCGCAGCAGAACGTTAATGTTTTGGATGAAGCGATGCGGCGTGCTGCCTGGTCGCTACGCGATGCCGCGGACAGCTATATCGCGGGGTTGATGTCGGCGGCGGTAACTTCCGGCAACACTATCGGGACTACCATATCGCCGGTGGTACCCACGCCGGATGATGCTTATGAGTATCTGGTCGATCTAGGCGTAAAGCTTGACGAGGCAAACGTTCCGCTCGAGGGGCGTTTTGTCGTTGTTCCTGCGTGGTTTCACGGAATGCTGCTGAAAGATGAGCGGTTCATCAAAGCAGGTTCTGAGCGTTCGGACGCGAGATTGCGGAACGGCGAGGTTGGTGAGGCGGCCGGGTTTTCGATACTGAAATCGAACAACGTCCCGAATGTTTCGGGCGAAAAATACAAGCTGATCGCAGGACACTCAATTGCTACGGCTTATGTCGAGCAAGTGCTCGATCTGCAAACCTACAAGCCGGAAAAACGATTCGGCGACGCGGTCAAGGGGTTGCATGTTTACGGTGCGAAGATCGTGCGGCCCGGGGCCCTGGCGATGATCATCGCGGACAAAGAATAAAAAGCAAAAAAACTCAAAGGCCGGAGGAGCATCATCTCCTTCGGCCTTTTATGTAGATAGCGATCTTTGAGACTAATTGAGGGTTTTCAAGAATTCTTCCATCGCGTCTTTCGCTAACGGACGCGCAAAATGGAAGCCTTGTCCTGCACCGCAGCCAAGCCCTTTGAGTTCGGTTATCTGTTCGGCGTGCTCGATACCTTCGGCGATGGTCTTCAGTTTCAGTGATTCGCCCATCATAATTATCGCCTTTGCCACGGCATTTCCTTCAGAACCTTGGCCGAGTTTATCAATGAATGATTTATCGATTTTCAGGATATCGATCGGAAATCGCTGCAGATAGCTAAGACTGGAATAACCCGTCCCGAAATCGTCGATGGCAAGGCGGATCCCAAGATCCTTTAGCTCAGCCAGCTTTGCGATAGTCGTTTCGGCGTCCTGCATCATAAAGCTTTCGGTAATCTCCAAGATCAACGAGGCCGGGGGCAAACCAGAGACATTTAGCGCATTCCTAACGATCTCAACCAGATCGACGCGCTGGCCGTGCAGGCGGACGGCAAGCTGGATGGCGTCCCAGTGCGTGGTGTAACAACGAGCGGACCTGTGGGTCCTCGCCAGCGTCAGGTTGCTGGGGTCAGCTGGCCGCGGCGGGCAGGCTGACGGTGGGATTCTCTCCGACGTGGGCCAGGGTTTCCAGCGTCATGTAGCGGCGCTGGATGGACCACTCGTCGGTTTGCTCGATGAGCAGCGCGCCGACCAGTCGGTAGATCGATTTCTCGGTGGGAAAGATGCCGACCACATCGGCCCTGCGCTTGATCTCGCCATTGAGCCGCTCGAGGGGGTTGGTCGAGTGCAGTTTGGTCCGATGCTCCTTCGGGAAGTCCATGAAGGCCAGGACGTCGTGTTCGGCCGCGTCAAGCAGCGTGGCGATCTTGGGGAAGCGCTCGCGCAGCTGGTCGGCCACCTTCCGCCATTGGGCGTGGGCGGCCTCCGGAGTTTCCTGGGCGAAGATGGTGCCTACCATCGCCGACACCATCCGGCGCTGGCCCTTGAGCACGGGGGCCAGCACGTTGCGCATGAAATGCACCCGGCAGCGCTGCCAGGTCGCCCGCAGGACCTTGCTGGCGGCCGCCTTCAGGCCCTCGTGGGCGTCGGAGATGACCAGCTTCACGCCGCGCAGGCCACGCCGCATCAGGCTGCGCAGGAAGCTGGTCCAGAACGGTTCGGCCTCGGAGGCGCCGACTTCAAGCCCCAGCACCTCGCGGCGGCCGTCGCTGTTGACGCCGACGGCCACTATCACGGCAACGGAGACGATCCGGCCGGCCTCCCGCACCTTCATGTAGGTCGCGTCGATCCAAAGGTACGGCCAGTCCCCCTCGATCGGCCGCTCCCGGAATGTCGTCACCCGCTCGTCGATCTCCTCGCACAAGCGCGAGACCTGGCTCTTGGAGATTCCGTCCATGCCCATGGCCTTGTGTATTGCCTCCCAGTTCCCTTGGACCCGCTCGTCCCGGAATTGTGTGAGTCCGCTCCGGGTCAGGCGGCTTGCCGCAACTGTGCATCCTGGTGCATCGAATCGTCCAGCTTCTCCTTGGCTGCCTTCGCCCAGCCCTGCCAGCGCGGCAACGTGATCGCCCGGCCCTTCACGTAGACATCTTCGGGCGTCAGCACGTCGCCACCCTCGGCTGGCTCCAGCGCCCAGTGCGGGCGGATCGTGTTGTAGCGGTCCCGGAAGGCGGCCAACTTCTCCCTGGCGTCCTGCGGATGATCGTAGAGCTGCCAGTACACCTCCTCGCGCTTGAGCGTCTGGTGGAAGCGCTCAAGGAGGCCGAGCTGCTGCGGCGTGCGGTAGCGGGTCCGGACGTGGCGGAACCGGTCCTTGATCGCCTTCTGGAAGTGCCGGGCCAGGAAGCAGCTGCCATTGTCGGTGACCAGGAACGGGATCTGCTCCAGCCTGCCATGCAGGCGCTCAGCCTCCTGCACGGCCAGGTCGATGGCGGCGCTGACCTCAGGGGCCGAGTAGCTCGGCGTCAGGTGGCAGGCCAGCAGGTAGCGGCTGTAGTAGTCGATCACGGTGACCGCGTACCACCAGCCATGCCCCGGGATGTGGATGTAGGTGACGTCGCTCTGCCACAGGGCGTTCGGACGTGTCGGCAGCAGCTCGAACAGCTTGGCGCTCTGGTGCAGTTCGGCGGCCGTTGCGCGCCGCTTCTGCATCAGGTCTTCGGCCTTGAACACAGCGTGCACGAACTTCTTGCTGACCATGTGCCCGGCCCGCCGCAGCACGATCGCCAGCCGCTTGTAGCCCCACCAGGGGTACTTCCTGGCGAACTCGACCACGGTGGCCTTCAGCGCCTCGTTCAGCGGCCGCGGTGCCGGCCCTGGCCGCTTCGGCTCGGTGGCCGGGCTGTGGTACCAGCTCGACGACGCCACGCCAATCGCGCCCAGCAGTGGCTTCAGCCGCGCCGTCCCCTTCTCTGCTTCGATCATGGCCCGCAGCTCCGCAGTCAGAGCGACGGGCCCGAGAGCTTTTTTAGGATGCGGTTCGCTATCGTCAGCTCGCCGATCACCTGCTCCCGCGACTCGATCTCGCGCTGAAGCTTGGCCACCTCCTTGGCGGCGACCGCATCGCTACCCTTACCGGCAAGCTGCGCCTTGCCGCCCGAGATGAACTCGTCCCGCCAGCGATAGACCGTCTGCTCGCTGACCCCAGCCCGCCGGGCAATCTGCGCCGCCGGCTCCTCCTTCCTCAACAGCGCCAGGACCAGCTCTACGCGCTTGTCCGCAGGTACCTCGCTCTTGCGTCCCATGCCTTGCTCCTCGATGGTTGGCTAACATTCCATCGGGTCCAGGGACCTGGGGGCAAGACAGTGGGGCGCCAATAATCGCGGGAGACAGGCGCGTTACGACGTTCTACGCACAGGCGGATCGAGTGCACATGAGAGTCGAGTTGTTCGATCCGAACGGTGTTCTCAAGAATGTGGACTACTGCAACGCGTGTGGCCCAAATGACTAGAGCGAGAAACAGAGGCCGCGATCTGACGCTGATAAATACTCATACCGCGCCGATTGGGAAAACAACCGCTTGCTAGGAAGCAGTAGCACCAACTAGTGTGGGAGTTGACGCCGTGGGTTTGAGTTGCCCAATTGTCACCTGATCAACATCGACATCCTTGACACCTGCAACCTGCTTTACTACTTCAACCACCTGCTGCAGTTGAGCCGCATTGGTCACCTTACCTAGTAGCGTGATCCGATTACCATGCTGAATTATGCAAAGAGTTTTGATGTTTTGTACCTGCGGATGCTGATCAAGCGCTTGAGCCACCCGTTTGGCTAATCCCTGAGGATCATATTCTCCCTTCAACCCCACATACTCTAACGGATATGCCGGTTGGGATTCTTTGGGTTGTGGTAGCCAATCGGCTGGGTTGCTGACTGAATTTAGACTAAGGGCATAGCTGCTAACTGCGGCTTCGGGCTGAAAGCTGCTTTGATGCATTAAAGAAAAAACGCGCTGTAACCAACTCATGAAAGATTACCTCCTAATGCTCTCTCGATGAACGGTAGACAACTGATTGTTAATCTTCGAGATTGTTAATTTGAGTGTTACTTTGAGGCAGATGCTAAATTCTCACTAATCCAAACATCGCCTCAGCCATACCGTGAGTCTTTTGTCTAGACGTTAATTTGCTGTAAAAGTTTCAACAAACTTGCTAGGGAACTGATCCAAGAGCGATCCAAGAGCGAACAGATAAGCCTGGCGAACCAAAGACAATGAAGTAATTACTCATGTCGGTAGTCAAATCAGTGATTGAACTATGGCGGTTGATTATGGCGGAAGTATCGATTATGGCTCCAATCATAATTTGAACGATGAGATTTGAACTATGAGTCGAAGGGGATAAATTGCAATTCAAACAATTCGAACAATTCAAACTATGATGAGTTGATAAGAACTGTAGCATAGGAACTTTATAACATATCTATTAATCCCTTTTAATACCCTATCTTGCACCGAGAGTTGGTGATTATCGTTACTAAATTGTTACTAACCAGTAGATTTTGATTCAACTTTTGATTCAACAGTTAACAAGACAATTCAACAAGCTCAAAAAAGCCTGGTTGCTTGTATTTGGTCTATTGCCAGGTAACGGTTTCAGCTAACTGCGTCTAATCGAACTATCCAATCTGACTGCTTTATTGTGGCGGCTTTACTGAGAGCTAGCCTCCCACTAAAGCGAGAAATACCATATAGAAAACCGAAATAAAAAAAGAGGGAACGCCAAACAGCATCCCCCCGTATTGATCCCCTAAAGCTAAAGACTAATCTTTATAGATTCTGTTCAGCATTGTAACGATAAACCCACATGTTCACGACTCCAACTCAAGGTAGATCTTCGCAGATTTAGTTGGTCAAGTCTGTTCCTGTGGTCATTGTAGACAAGCAGAACAGAGGGCGGAAATTTGAGGTTTAGCGAGCCTCGGTGCCCTGGTTTGGATCACCCTCAACGCGAGGATTATCGGTTCCGGGTGCATCGGGTGCAGCGCCAGGTGATGTCTCTTGTGCAGCCCCTTGACCTGTGCGACGCAGAGCTGGCTCGAGCGGAGTTTGCTTGCCACCAGAGGCCGTTGGGGTGGTTTTTCCAGCTTTGCCAGAGGGCGGCGCGACTTCCTCTAGTTCATTCAGGGCAAAATTGTTGGTATTAATGCCCGAATAGCTGACCTTATTGAAGCGGACCACAACAGGGTACTTGATGCCACTCTGGTCTACAGAAGCAACAACCCCCGTATCTTGATACCAGTAGGAATCTTTCCGCAGAACTTTTACCGTAGAGCCGCGTTGAATCATAAATGCCTTCCTCTGTTTCTGGAAATGGTTTAGTGGAAATAATCTTATATTCTAGAACTACTTTGGTCTGGCACAGTATAAATCCTTCTTTAGGCGTATTTATATCTACAGACGTATTCTGAAAAACTTATCATAGCGAGATTCATTGTTGCATTGAGCGCTACAACATTGCTTAGTAGATTGAATCAAGCGTTACAGATCTCTCACCTGAGCTAGAGGAACCAAAGGTCAGGGACCCGTTAATCTGAGGATGCATTCACAGCGCATTCTTTAACCGCTAGCGTTTTTGCGAAGAAATATCTTGACGGGCCACAATTTTGGCGAGATTGACGTTAAATAGATTTGATGGAGTATCTATATGAGCAATTCAGTTTTTGATCGAATTAGCAATTTGAAGCGTGTTCGATTGGGTCGCGTTGCTGTCGTTATTGCTGCTAGCTTCATCTTAATGTTAGGTACAGCATGTAATCCCAGTTCACCCAGTGTTTCTGGTACAGGTTCTTACCAGCAAGGCAGACAGCCTCAGACTGAGCTTTATCGCACGATTCAACCCAATGAAGGTGGCATGAACACCTACAGCGATACAGACCCGAGATACAACACTAAAGGACTGAAATCCGAAATAAAGGCGCGAGTCGATCAGGCTGATCGCAATATTCAGAAAGTCAACAGCCCAGAAGAATTTGCTGAAGATTCGACAATCCCACCCCGGTAGCTGACAAACTGTCCTGACGTTGCATCTACCGCTTGGTTGGTTTCGGGCGCTTCCCGGTTGATGCCGCTATAGACCTGATAGTATTCGGTAGCACCCAGGTGGAACAACGAACTCATGGGCTTGAAGTAATAGGTCAGCGCATAGGAGCGAGCCGCCACTGCCTGAGCTTTCAGTGCTTCCGGATGCCAACTAGGTGACACTTCACTCGCCACAACGCTGTGCAAGTAGTTGCGCATGTTGACCAAATTCACCGCCCAAAGTTTGCCCGCATCATTCACCAACAGCAGTCGCCCGCGATAAGTCCGATCGCCTAAATAGAGCAAGCCATTCTGACTCGGTTCCACCAGCACGACCGCAGGGAGTTGCGATCCATTTAGGGCAATCCCATTTCCACTTGGTTGAGCAGTGTACCGAGTCTCAGCAGAGAGAGTTAATAGAGGTTGACGGTCCTGGTCCATCAATGTGGCTGAGGTGGAATTGCCAAGAGACAAGGCCGGCACCCCTTCTGCAATCGCCACCCGCATTTCAATCAAAGTATCCACTGCCGTCGCCGGACTGACAAAAGATTGCTTGTACCGCTCATTGATTGCCTTTTGCTCTGCGGTCAAGGAGGATTTGGGCTGAGGAGAAGCCGGTTGCGTTGATTGTTCTAACCCTGGGGCGGTAGCCGATGGCGGAGCTTGGGTTTTGGTGGCTCGCTTACCGGGTGTGGAAGTTGGCTGGACTGGGGCTGCTAAAGACGAGACTGGAGAAGGTGTTGACGCAGGTGAACCAGACAGGCTGGGGGCTGAAGACGAGGATTGGCGCTGCAGATTTAGAAAGAGCAGCACTCCGGCTAATTGCAGCACAGCTAGTAGAAGCAGCAACAGCCAAGGATAACGTTTGAAAAACTGAACAAATTGCGGTTTCGCCATAGAATTCACCCGGCACAACACGGCTGATTGCCTTGACCCACTCATTGCTTTGATCCAGCGTTCCAGCTATAGGACCGCCATAGGACCGTAGCTTAGGAGTCAATGCGTATAGCTCTCAAATCTTGTATCTTACATCCGGATCCACTTTTACCTTTTTATCTTTCCTTTAGATTCTCACGGGAATCGGGTCGAAATGTAACAGTTTGCAACATATAATATGAGAGTCAATACGACACAAATCACTGACACCCATCACTGAAGGTAAAAGCAATACATGCGAGTTGCAATCGCCGGAGCAGGACTAGCGGGTCTAGCTTGTGCCAAATATCTTACAGATGCCGGACATACCCCCATTGTTTTAGAGAGTCGTGATGTCTTGGGCGGTTTGGTGGCAGCTTGGAAAGACGCAGACGGAGACTGGTACGAAACGGGATTACATGCTTTTTTTGGAGCTTATCCCAACATGCTGCAACTGCTGAAAGAGCTAGGCATCGAAGACCGCTTGCAGTGGAAGCAACACACCCTGATTTTTAATCAACCCGACAAACCCGGCGTTCTATCCCGGTTTGATGTGCCCGATATTCCCTCTCCCTTGAATGTGATCGTGTCAATTCTGCGCAACAACGACATGCTGACCTGGGAGCAGAAGATTCGCTTTGCGGTTGGGTTGCTACCTGCCATTGTGCGGGGACAAAAGTATGTTGAGGACATGGATCAGTACAGCTTGCTGGAGTGGCTGAGACGGCAGGGCATCGATGAGCGGGTCAACAGCGATATTTTCATTGCTGCTTCTAAAGCGTTGACGTTTATCAACCCCGAAGATGTTTCGGCCACGGTACCGTTAACGGCTCTAAATCGGTTTTTGCAGGAGCGATACGGGTCCAAAATCGCGTTTTTAGATGGGTCTCCTACCGAGCGCCTCTGCCAGCCGATTGTAGACTACATCGAAGCGCGTGGCGGCCAAGTGCACCTGAAGAAACCCTTAAAGCAGATTTTGCTGAATGAAGACGGCAGCGTGCGCGGTTTCTCGATTCGCGGCCTAGATGGCGCCCCGGATGAAGTAATTACCGCCGACGCTTATGTTTCGGCCATGTCAGTGGATGTGGTTAAGGCGTTGTTGCCTTCAGAATGGCGGTCGATTGAGTTTTTCCAGAAGCTAGACCATCTAGAAGGCGTGCCGGTAATCAATCTGCATCTCTGGTTTGACCGTAAGCTGACCGATGTCGATCAACTCCTGTTCTCGCGCTCTGATCTGCTCAGTGTCTATGCCGATATGAGCATCACCTGCAAAGAGTACGCCGATCCTGACCGCTCGATGCTGGAACTCGTGTTGGCTCCTGCAAAAGACTGGATCGACAAATCGGACGAAGAAATTATTGCCGCCACAATGAAGGAACTCGAGAAACTGTTCCCGCAGCACTTTGGCACAGAAAACCCAGCCAAGCTGCGCAAATATAAGGTGGTGAAAACTCCCCGGTCGGTTTACACTGCCGCTCCCGGTAGCCAAGCCTATCGACCGGATCAGGTGACGCCCATCTCGAATTTCTTCCTAGCGGGGAGTTATACGATGCTTGGACTTTGTCCATTGCTAGTGGCTTCAGTTCTTTTACCAGCAAAGCTTCTAGCTGGTCAGCGGCTGTTCGACGCAGTTCGGTTAGACGGGCACAGGCGGCTTCTAGGGCAGCTTGACGCTCTTGATGGTTTTTCTCCAGCACTTCCAACGATTGGCCGCCACCGCTCAGTTCTTCCAAGTCCCGCTGGACTTGCTGACTGTAAGCAATCGCATCAGCCAGGGTAGGGCCGTATTTGCGGCAGATCTGCTTGAGCTGGACGATCCGCTCCTCGACGGTTTGCAACCGCTCTGGATCAGTTTCCAAATTTTCGCCATAGGCGTTGATTTGCCGTCCGGCTTCTTCCACCTGCGCTAGAGCTTCGCTGACCATATCCAGAATCGGCTGCAACTGGGAGTCGTAGCGCAACATGTCCGTCAGCAAATTCTCAGCTTCGCCCAACAAATCGGCACAGGCTGAGTCGCCGCTGTCGTTTTGGTAGAGCGCCTGATAGACCTGGTAGCTCTGTTGCTGTAGCTCCACGCTATGGCTGAGCCGCTGGCGTTCCTGTTCGAGCTGGTCGAGTTCGTCGGGTTCGGTTAACTGGGCCGCAGTCAGTTCTTTGGCCTGATACTCGAATAAGTCGAGCTGCTGGAGGCGCTGTTGCTCAAACTGGCGTCGTTTTTCTAGGGCTTGCAGGGCTTGTTGCATCGCTTGATAGGCGGCAGCCACCTGTTCCCGCTGTTGAATCAAGGTCACACCACCAAAACCATCCAGCCATTCTCGCTGCAAATTGGGTTGACCGAGCTGAAGCGTTTGGCCTTGAGCCGTGATTTCCAGCAACCGGTCGCGCAAAAATTCCATCTGCTGTTTGTTCACCAGCACGCCATTGACGCGGGAACGACTGCGCACATTGCCTCGGCCCGCCACCACTTCCCGACTGCACACCAGCGTCATGTCATCCACTAGCTCGATTTGCTGCTCGGATAACCAGGCAATCAGGGATGGATCGAGGTCAAAGGTCGCTTCAATTAGGGCCCGTTCGGCTCCGGTGCGAATAGCGCGGCTAGAGACCTTACCACCCAAGGCTGCATCGAGTGCATCTAAAATAATCGATTTTCCGGCTCCTGTTTCTCCCGTTAATACATTGAGTCCGGCACCAAATTCTAAATCGAGTTGGTCAACCAGGGCAAAGTTTTCAATCTGAAGGGAAATCAGCATGAATCAATCACGACGGAGTAGTAGAGCCAAGACACTCATCTATCAGTTTAGTAGTTGACTTTGCTTTTCAATCACTCCTAAGGTGAAAGCGTCAACCAGATCTAGCCCTGCCGCTCCTCTGCCCTTCAGCCTAGCCCGGTCTGGTCAAGACAAGACCTGACTGCACTGTTACAATACGTTTACAATGCTTTACACATAATTAAGTCGGTTCTGCGGCAGATTGAGGTCTGATTGAGGTCCGATCGGCAAGCTATCAGGAATCCGTACTACGGCAGACTGGTTATCGCGCTGGCGTAGCGACCAGAACACAACCTGGTTATGAGTAGAGTGAGAAAGGGGAGCGCAACCCCACTGTTTACTTAGATTATTCATAGATTATTCAGAATCACTTTTTGGAATCTGCTTGATCGATATACCGGAGACTCCATGCAAACCCTATCTTCGTCTGATCCACGCACCGAGCCAGTTCCAGGAATTGTAGTTGAAAGTGAACTTCATCCTGCTCCAGAAGAACACCTCAAATCGGTGCAGGTGAATGTGCTGGATCCGGAGGCGGTGGCACAACGATACGATCCGGTGGCGATTGCCCAGCATTATCGGGGGCGGTTCCTGCAAGTTTGGGGCCGCATCCTGAGCGTGTTTTGGATTTTTTCTACGTTTATGGTGGCTCTCTGGTGGGACCGGCGCACCAACTCAGTGGAACGTAGACAGCCGAAGCGAGCTGCCCAACTGCGCGAAATTTTGACGACACTGGGACCGGCCTATATCAAAGTGGGGCAGGCGCTTTCGACTCGGCCTGACTTGGTGCCACCTGCTTATCTCGAAGAACTAGCCCAGCTACAGGACCAGTTGCCGCCCTTCCCAAATGAGATTGCCTTTCGCTTTATCGAAGAGGAGCTAGGAGACTCGCCGGACCAGATCTATGCCGAACTGTCAGATCATCCGCTGGCAGCGGCTTCCTTGGGACAGGTGTATAAAGGCAAACTCAAGAGCGGCGAAACGGTAGCGGTGAAAGTGCAGCGTCCTGGCCTTGCTCAGCAGATTACGCTGGACCTCTACATTCTGCGGCAGCTCGCCGTGTGGGCCAACAAGAACTTCAAGCGCATCCGCAGCGACTTGGTCGGCATCATGGATGAGTTTGGTGCCCGCATTTTTGAAGAAATGGACTATACCCAAGAGGGGCGCAATGCCGAGCGGTTTGCCCAACTCTACGGTCATTTACCGGATGTGTATGTACCGCGCATCTACTGGCAATATACCCAGCGGCGCGTCCTGACGATGGAGTGGATTACCGGCACTAAGCGTACCTCGGTTTCTGACGGCGTGCTCACTTCTGCTGGTTTCATTTCTCTCGCTCCTTGTTCTCTTGTTGTTTTAACTCGGCAAACAGCGTATCGAGCTGCTCGTATCGGTTCTCCCAGATCCTGCGGTATTGCTCGAGCCATTCGTCGATCTCTCTAATTCTGTCAACCTCAAGGCTGTAATAAATTTCGCGGCCTTTTTGTTCTTGTGTAACGACCCCACACTCGGCCAGTATACGCAGATGCTTAGAAACAGCCTGGCGTGAAGTATCGAAATGCTCCGCAATAGCATTCGGCGTCATCGCCTGCAACGCGATAAGCGCGATGATCGCCCGTCTTGTCGGGTCAGCAATGGCCTGAAAAACATCTCGTTTCATAACATCAAACAGGAGTATGCAACCATTCAGTTGCATATGTCAAATGCAATCGAACGGTTTCGTATGATCTGATTTATTACTATGCTGGAAGGGGTTCCCAATCATTCTTGAGCATCAGTTGCTCGATCCGGTAGGCGTGGAGCATCTCATGGACAAACAGGTGGCGGAACATTATGAACACCGAATAATGATCGAACGCCTCGTGGACGGCGGTCTTTTGCCACTCTTCGGGGGTGAGTTTCTTTAACCTCTCAACGAGCGAAGCACGCTCGCGGACGTATCGCTCAAGGCTTTCGTCAAGGTCAACTTCGAGCATCGCTCCTGCTTCGTCCTCGGCCGAATTTTCGATCGTCTTTATGAATGGCTCAGGCTCCGACAATATCAGATCAAGCCGCGCCCGAAACGCAACATCCGACTGCGACAAATGAACCGCATTCTCATAAGCCGACCATTTCGTCGGACTTGGACGTCGTTTCAGTATCTGCAGTGGCACCTCGCGGATCAGAGGAATGATCACGCCCGGAGCCGTTTCTAATGCGGAAATTAAGGTTACTGTGTCGTTCATTATTTTCTGGTCTCCGTCGGAGACAAGACCGAAAGGTTCGCGAGCGAGTTTACACGTTTTGTCAGCAATTGGCACCGCTTCGTGAGACACTTTTACGGCCTCGGGAGCGAGTTGTAGTGCTTCGGGACGAACTGTTACTGCTTCGCAAGCCATTTTAACCGCTTCGTCAAACCCTTGAGGGCCTTCGTGAGGCACTCGCAAGCCCTAGTGAGCTATTGAGACCGCTTCGTCAAAGTGGCTTCTTCACGAAGTTCAAGCGATCCATAATATCGAGACTTGCTCTGTGAACTTCTATCCCGTTTGCATCTTGATCGTAGTACCGCCGCTCTAATGCCTTGAGTGCTTCAGGCAATGAACCCTCGAATCGAGTGTGAATATACAAAACAGGATTGGGACCCTTTTGCCACCCAACCTCAAGAAAAGCGAGGATACCGGCATATGTTGGTTTTTCGTCGCGTTTTTGATTGAAATAGCCATCAGGATCAAAGCCACTTTCAAGAACGCATCCGTCGTAACCGACTTTCTCGAAGGTATGGCCAAACAAAACCTTGTCGAAATGCTCAAGTTCGGTTGATATTCCAGAGGCGTCTATCGCTAGCAATACTGCTTCATCTGAAGAACGAACCTGCCGCTTCTTCCGCTTTAGCGCGAGCCTAATTCGATCTTCTGAGTTATCAAAAACGGTTATCGGGGGTTCAAACATTAGGCGTCCAGATTTTGACTCTCCTGGCCAAAGAGTAATTCGGATCATGCCTGTAGGTATTTCCTCATTCAATTCCAATTTATCGCCGTCTTGTCTTTGCGGTAACTTAGAAAACATTGAGTCTAAGGCTCGCTTGAACTCCTTTTTTGAATCCGCTAAACCGATCCTTGGAAGTTCCCGCACTCCGCATCGCCATCCGGCCGGCAGTGTATTTTCGATAATTTCTAGTAACGGATTTCGTCGTACTACTTCGTCACAAGCATGAGCATTGAACACTGGAGAGATGGCTTCCACGATGATTGAGCAGTCGCGGAACGAAGCTTTGAAATCCGGTTGTCTTCCCTCGTTATTAGGTGGTTCGACTACGATGGTTGCACCAAGTTCTTGTAAGAACCTACAAACAATCAATTCGAAAAAAGCACTTTTCCAACGAGGTCGAGCGTTCTTCATGAATGACTCACTAGCTTCTAGTGGGACTTTGAAGAGATTTTCGTTCAGGAAACGACGACACTCTTTGGCTTTCCAGTTACTGCAACGCGCTAACCATTCCAAAGTATGCTCTTCACGGCTTGCCGCTGACTCGTCATCCCCAGATGGTTCAGGAAACCAAATTTCAGGACCTTCCTGCATCAGGCCGCGACATTCTCCATACGGTTGTAGACGGTATCCCTTTCCACGGCCTCAAACCCTGCACGCTCGATCATTTCGATAATCTCGGCTTTGGCCATTTTTACTTCGCCGCCGGATTCGACCGAGTAGCTGTGGGTGAGTTCGCCGCCGTCGGTGATGGTGCCGTCGAGGTCGTTGGCTCCGAAGTGGAGGGCGGTCTGGGCGGTGGCTTTGCCGAGCATGACCCAGTCCCGGATTCGCCACTTTACGTCTCTAGAGCTGATTGAGATGCTGAAGGAAGCCCTGATTACTCTGCAAGCTAGCGAAATTCAGGCTCCGCTGCTGGAACGCACCAAATTTGCCGGCTATTCCTTTAGCTACCAACGACCTGATTTAGCCAATTCCCGCGATCGGATTGGCATTGTCTGGACTGAAGACCAGGGCATGGACAATTTCTTTCGCGTCATGGAAGCCTGCCAGCGAGCGCTTGAGCAAAATCTCTGTCAAACCCTGTATCTGATTCGGGCCGAAGGAGTTGGCAAACCCAGCCTCAAGGGCCACCAGCTTTATCAACAAATTTTTTCCGTCACACCTCATTGTCATATTCAGCCGGATATTGCCTCAGTTCAATGCCTAGCCGCCTACTACAGTTTGGTGAAAGATGCCCGCGAAGGCGATTTAGTCATCGGCAGCCAAACGATTGGCCTGAAGCTACTGCAATCTCTGACCGAGCAGTCCCAGATTTGGCAAGACTGTACGCTGCTACAGGCGTTGGGCATGGTGACTGTACGAGATCCGGAGCCAGCCGCAGAGTCGATTGCACTAGCCGCAAATTTTGAGTCACCCTTTCCGCCCCTTCCCGATCTAGGCAATGGTCATCGCTTGAGCCGCCAAGTCGAAGATTATTTACTCAGCCTGGTGCGTACCCATCCGGTGATTGGTTTGCAAACGCTAGTCCAAAATTCTTTAAGGCAGTTTCCCCAGGTGGATGAGGTGTTTGTGAATCAACGCATGAACTATTTACAAGAGACCAAAAAGATTCAGATATTAAACCCTAATGCATCAAATGATGCAAAATTAGTGGTACACACAACATCATGATGAATACTGTCATTGCTAACTATTAAGTAGGAGATCAATCAGCTCTCCTTTCTTTTTATTGGAATATTTTTTAAGCCCTCGTTCCTTCGCAAGTGCCTGTAGTTGTTTTATAGTCATATTTGCAAAAACTACAGATTGACTCAACTTGCTAAAGGAATTATCCAAAACTCGAAATTCTTGAGACAAACTATTAACATTTTCTTGTATTTCATTTATGGTTTCCTTAATTGAGTCGGAGTAGTGTTTAAGCTTTTTCTCAAGAGAATTTTCAACATGTCGTTTCAACAAAGTTTCAACCTGCTTCACTATGTCAGGAACTGGGGTTTCAGCTCTCCCCAACAACTGCTCAATTTCCTGTTTTGCGAGTACAACCTCTTCATCGGTCATGTCGAAAACCCAGACCCACAGCTTTTCAATCTCCAACTCTCTCGCAACAAGACACCAATCTACCCCATAAACAACTTCATAGTCTTCCTCTTCACTATATGCATCAGTACGACGAACAATCACTGGAATTAAATTTGTGTTTTGTTGCTTGAAGCTATTGCTTAAGGCTTCAAATCTATCAGGAGAGATTTCTAATGATTCAGTCTCTGGAATCGCAATCTGGAAAGTATAAACCTGACCATGACTAATTGGTTTGACTTTAAGGTACTCAACTATACGTTTTTGGCGCTCTAATTGATCCATCACATCAAACTCCTGTTTTTTGAATGAGATGCTTGGCTAAATTGATATAACAATTCAGTGCATCTTGGGCAGCTTCTTTATCACGTTGGTCCAACTCATTGTCATACTCGGCAAAGCAAACGGGATATCCCTTACCCGAAGCCACAGAAATCATGGAGAGACTTGGAATCCAAGTTTTTTCAGGAAAGAGTTCTACATTTTTACTTTCATCCCTTTTTGCTAAAACATTAACAATTTCATCAACCATGTTACGAGCAAGCTTATGAGCAGTCCTATTATACATACTGACTGCAACACCCAAAATGGGCAATGGTTCTCCATCTCTGGATTGATCAATTGCAATTGCTCTATTGACTACATACTCCAAAGCTCTAATAGGGTATGGTGCTAATTGGGTAGGTACTAACACTCCTGAAGATGCCATAAGAGCAATAGTATTTACTTTTCCAAAGGAAGGAGGAGGATCAATAAAAATATAGTCATATTCAGTAGTGTATTTTTTAAGCTTTTTCTTGAGTACTCGATCAATATCAGGCGTCATGATCAAAGTCGCTTCCATGTCACTTAAGCGAATGTGTGAAGGAACAATATCTAGCTGCACATTGCCCCACCTTCTCTTTAATATCACTTGTTCTAGAGGTAATCTAGGATCTATTAGCAGATCAGATATATCCTTTCTTTTCTCATACTCAACATCTTTCAAAGGATCAACTCCTAAACCTGTCGTTAAATTTGCTTGAGGATCAATATCAATCAAAAGAACTCGCTTGCCTAGAGAATTTAGTGCAGCAGCAAGGTTAATTGTTAATGTGGTTTTTCCCACCCCACCTTTATTGTTGAAAATGGTGATAATCATGCCTTGTTTCTCCTTCGCTTCAGTTGTAGGTGTCACCTTAGTTTGAACTCCAGGATATGAGTTCTGCTGCTTCTCAAGCAGATTAGTCACTTCTTCACTATCGAGGGAAATTCCGGCTCTGGGACCAGCATTACCCAAGATGCAAATCGTGCCGCCTCTAGCGGTGGCTGCTGCATTGGCCGAAGCACTGCCTCGAATCAAGATTTGTCCTGCCATCAGGTTTTCCCCTACCGACCAACCGCAGTTGCCGTCGATTTCGAGATGAATCTGCTCGCTCAAGCCACCACAGTAGTAACCTACTGGACCGGCAATCTGGATTCTCATGCGGGTGTCCATTCCGACAGCGAGGTTGTGGCGTCCGGCTGGGTTGGTTAGCGTCACTTGCTCTAACCCTTCAGCCGCCAATGTGCGCAACTGTTGGTTGATTTCTCTGGTGGTTAGCTCGCTACAGTCAACCACAGTACCAGTTAGCATTTCCTGTTCGATCATAGTTTTTATTTGATGAAGTGATTAGAATATTCACGATTACTTGCTCCTCTAGTGGTTAACTAGCGTTCGTTCTGCTGTTTCTTTAGCTGTAGGCAGCACTGACCAGATATTGACCTCACCTGCACTCGGCTCGCGGATTGTGGCGTTAGAGTCAAAGTTAGGCAGATTGAGCAACGCCCGATATTCAGAAGCAATCGCAACCATATCCTCAGTTTCGTAGATCACGGCGGGTTTGGCGGCGAATTTGTCGCGCACTAGAGCCACTTTATCGCGGGTGGCAACCAGGAAGGTATAGGTGCCGTCGATGTCATCCAAAAGCTGATACAATCCGGCTTCCAGGGATTTACCTTGCAGTAACTGATAGTGAATGTAGTGGGCAATCGCTTCTGAGTCGTTTTGGGTTTGAAACATGGCTCCCATTCGCTCTAGCTGAAACCGCAGTTTATAGTAATTGGACACCTGCCCATTATGCACAAGCGCCAGATCGTAGCTGCTGGTAAAGGGATGGGAATGGTGCGTATCGACGACCGATTCAGTCGCCATGCGGGTGTGGCCGATGCCATGCGTACCGGAAAAATGGTTGAGGCCATATTTGCGGTTGAGAAGTTCGATCGCGCCGGTTTCTTTGTAGATTTCCATTGCCTGTCCCATGCCGACGACATGCAGCATCGGGAACTGGCTGTGCAAAGCTTGCTTGAACTGCGCCGGATCAAAGTTGCCGTTGGCTAAATCGATCACGAGCCGCAATCCTTCGGGAATCGGTTGGCAATCTACCAGAGAATTCATTGCCGCCAACTGCTGCTCTAACCACTGCTGCACCTGCGGCCACGGGGTTGAGGAATTGCCATGCAGTAAGAGTTTGATCTGCGCTGCCGTAACCTGCCCACTGTAGAGCGCCACGCCGCACGAATCAGGCCCGCGAGTTTCCAGGGGTTGAATCAGGGAAAGCAACGTTGAACCCAGACTATCGTAGAGTGCTGAGTTGTAGTAAATCAGCCCTGCAATACCGCACATGATGATTAATCTTAAAGATGCAACTAGTTATAACAAGTAGAGAATTGCGGAATTGTGTCACGAGTTACGCTTTGAACTCAGATTGCAGTCTACATCGACGACTTCTTCAATACCACCGAATAGGAAAGACGATCGGCTCGCGACAGGGTTTCTCCGCAAATTACCGGCTGGTTTCCGGTAGTATAGGCGACATAGCGATTCACCAACAGCGGTGCGCCCAGGGTGGTTTCCAGATGTTCGCTGATTTCGTGGCTGGCATGGGTGCATTCCAACAGCGCTTCTACCCGTTCGATTAGGACGCCATTTTTGTCGAGAGTAGGATAGATCAAGCTCGATTGCAATTCGGTGGCGAAGGTTTGACCTAGTTCCAGCAGAATGTAGGTGATATCGATGGCGACCGGAATTTCATCTACTAAAATTACTTTTTTCTGACAGTACACCTCTGACTGATGCGGCGGAAGCTGCAAGTTGGTTGCCACTGTGGGCGAAGCCGGCAAGACTTCAAATGAAAGGCTGCGAATCGAGGCGGAGGCATTCTGCTGGGCCATGTCTTCGTCAAAAAAGATCAATGGATTGGACAGCGAGCGGGTCATTTTGCGGCGCTCTTTCACAAACACCCCTTTGCCGCGATGCGATACCACCAGCCCCTGACTGACCAAATTGGCAATCGCTCGCCGCACCGTAATCCGACTGACGTGGTAATGCAGCATCAGTTGATGTTCGCTGGGAAGCTGTTCGCCGGGTAAAAACTCGCCGCTAGCAATCTGTTCCCGCAATTTTTCGGAAATGATTAAATGGAGAGGCAACTGCGGCTGAGCCGCGATCGGTCTAGACATAAATAAAGAAGGGAGTTCAAACCGCTTTTAACTTATACGGTTCCCCCCTTTCTGCAAGCTACGAAGTATACACAAGTCCTCTCAGCTTCCTTTTCTGGGATGCCTGCAGGGCTATAATCTTGCATCAATGGGAGACTTTGAGGATTTGTGTGTACACAGTAGCTTTCTGCAAGGAGGGCTAGGGGAGATCCCCAACGGTCAACAATGGCAGCAGGGCCTCGACGGTGGATCTATCTTTGCTGGCTAGATGGAGTTCTACCGCTGGAGTTGCAATTAAATTCTTTTTCCTAGGGCATTTCCTTCTCTGGATCAATTACGGCATCAACTACAGGTAAATTCGTGGGAGCAGTTACCGGGTTAACTTCAACTTGTTCAATCGGTTCAACATCCATATTCGGAACATTGGTTGGTGCAGTGGCTGAGGCAAAGCCACCTTCTGGATAAATCAGCACTAAGGCTCCTGATATAATCAACCCGGCTCCCAGGATTGTTTTTAGGGTCATTGCTTCGCCCAGAAATAGAAACGACAGAATCAACACCAGGGCCAATCCTAACTTGTCCACCGGAGCGACCCAGGAAGCGGGTGCCATTTGCAGCGCTTTGAAGTAGCAAAGCCAAGATAGCCCGGTCGCTATACCGGAAAGTACTAAAAACAGCATGGTTTTTTCAGAGAGGGTCAATAGCCCGCGCCATTGCCCGCTCACTCCCACAATTCCCCAAGCGATGATTAAAATAACGACGGTGCGAATAGCAGTAGCCAAATTAGAGTTTACATTCTCTACGCCAACCTTTGCGAAAATAGCAGTTAACGCAGCAAAGAATGCTGAAAGTAAAGCAAAGACCCACCAGCCTTTGTCATAGTCTGTCATCTCAAATCTCCATTTGTTTTGGGCCAGAACCCGATCTCTACTTACCAATCACAACAGCTACCGCTGAAATTGCAGCCACTGTTACTAGGTAATTGGCCCGATTGCATTGAACGCCACCAAGCCATATGATAAACGAGAATCTTTATCAGCAATCATAATTTATTGCAAACATCCCAATCATTTTCGGCAAGGAATGCGGTGCAACAATGGCAATCATTCTTTCAGAGCAGGATTGGTATGACCTGTGGGAAGAAGGCAGGCAAGCTGGGACAATCAATGAGTGTAGTAATGATTTTGAAACCCATCGGCAGGGATATTGTCGGTTGATTGGGCAGGTTCATGAGTGGTGCATGGAACTGCAAGAAGGACTAGAGATTTGCGGTTACGACTATCATCTAACCAATCATTTGCGGCTAACAGCACAGAATCAGGACTGTGTTTGGTCGGTGCTGAGCTTCTTTGTCGCAGGCGATTCTCACACCATCCTACACGGCTTAACGGACTATGTTGATGAAGCCTCTGGACGGACTTACCTGAGTTGTTTTGCCAATGTTGATGAGACAGAAGATTGGGCTGCTGAACAGCGAATGCTGAGAGTGCAGGTTTGTGTGAATCCAGCCAAATTTTTGAAAAACTTTGCTTCCGAACACTTGCAGTCCCTACCGCGCGAAATCAGGCAAGCCGCCGCAGGCAAAATACAACCCTACTACTACTTGAGTACCATCACACCGATGATGCAAACTGTGATTCACCAAATCCTGGATTGCCCTTACCAAGGGTTGATGAAGCGGCTCTATCTAGAGGGTAAAGCCTTGGAATTAATCACGCTGCGCTTCTGCCAACTGCAAGAAACTAGTCAGAGATCTACCAAAACACCTGCATTGAAATCCGATGACATCGACCGAATTTATCAGGCTAGGGCCATCTTGATAGAAAATCTGGAGAATCCGCCATCGCTACTGGGACTGGCTCGCCAGGTCGGGCTGAATGACTGCACATTGAAGCGGGGATTTCGTCAGGTCTTTGGTAAAAGTGCCTTTGGCTACCTGCATGACTATCGGTTAGAACAGGCCCGTCAGCTTTTGGAGCAGCGCCGGTTGAATGTGTCTGAAGTTTGCCGTGCTGTCGGGTTTGCCAATCGCAGCTATTTTGCCTCGGCCTTCCGCAAAAAGTTTGGCATCAATCCTAAAGATTACCTATACCACAAAAATTCCGCCTAGCGTTCAAGAAATTCCGTTGAGTGGCCAGGTCTAGCTTCAATCCCGCCCAGTTCCTCAGTATTCTTGCAAAAGATTGTCATGAGTTTTTACTAGGAATGGCGCGAGAATTGATGATTGACTCAGGCGAACGGCTAATTTGGCTGGCGAGTGTGATGTCGGTATTGGTAGCTTATCCAGGTTGGGCACAGCCCATCTCCCGTGATGCAGCAGCCGCCATAGAAGTGACCGAGACTGAGATTCCCCGACTCGATCAGTTAGAGCCATCTGCTACCACGGTTGATGAGTGGCTGGCGCAAGTCTCGCCAACGTTTGTCCAGGTGACTGAGGTGCGGCTAAATCCGCTGGCAGATGGGATAGAGGTGATCCTAGAAACCACCGGAGAACTGACGCCGAATGCGCCAAATATTGTTGGCAATGCCCTGATCACTGAGATTCCGAACGCTAGTTTGGCGGGAGACGCGTTCCGCCAGAGTAATCCGGTTGCAGGAATTGCCCTGGTGGAAGTGACGAATCTACCCGGCAATCGGGTGCGGTTAGCGGTGACTGGTACCACGGCTCCCCCCACGGCAGCAGTGCGGACTGAGGCGCAGCAGGTGACTTTCAGCATTGCAGCTCAAACCAGCGGGTCGGTCGAAGCTCCAGATGATGCGCTGCAAGTTGTGGTGACGGGGGAACGTTGGTTCCTTTCAGGTTGTTGTTGCGATTGTCGCCTTGCTTTGGCCTTCGGTCATTATATCACTGCCGCCATTGTCGTCGTCATTATCGTCATCGTCATCAAATTCGTCAGCAATATCTTCAATGTCATCATCAATTTCATTAATTGTGTCATTAATATCATCGGCTGCATCGCTCGCATCATCAATAAAATCGCCGACATCATCGACTACATCAACAACATCATCTAGAAAACTTCGTGTTTTACCGATTCTAATATTACTCATGTCAATTCTCCGTTTGCTGAAGCTCATTGTAGTCTAAGCATTGCCAAAACTCAAATGTGGTTGTGAGAGCCGCAATTGCCGCATCGCTATTGTCATTGAACTGGTTGGAATCTGCCAGTCATGGTTTCGCTAAGCGGGGTGCTGCATCATGCCATTGCTGTCCTCCCAATAGTAACCACCAAACGCTCACTGCAGCCCAGTGAATGATCGTAATCGTCCATAACGAACCGGTATAGCGGTAGGCAATTATGCAGGCAAAGCCTAGTAGCACCACTAATACCAGCAAAATCGGTCTGATGGCAGCTTTTGAACGCCTGAGCCTAACAGAAAGCACATAATAGGCCACGTAGATTCCCAACGCTAACAGTGCCCAGCTCCACCAGGTGAATTCAGAAACCCACGGTTTAGGGTAAGGAATCAACAAAACTCGGAATATATACTCCTTCAACAGAGCAGGAACGAAAAGGAATCTAATCAATGTGAGTATCGTTTGATACCAAGGCAAAGTACTAGGTTGCCAAGAGAGGAAATGGGTCGTGGAACTGACCGGTGAAGCAATGTAGGCGGTTTGAGTGATGGCAAAAGCTAGCACAATGAAACCCAGTAAAACTGCTAGCGTGATCAGCCAATCGGTGATATTAGGAATTGTCACACCGCCAAAGGTGCGATGAATCAGAACTGAAAAAATGGGAATTTGGGTGAGGGGTAGCTTCCAGCCACCCATCGCTAGCGTTGCTTCTAGAGGTTCAATACCCGGATCGTTGCCGCCAATTTGGTTAGGGCGCAGAAACCATAGTTTGGCACCATTAGTGAGAAACAACATGCCCAGCTCATCGTGGGCCTGACGAGGTAAGGCTGTGCGCCAGCTAATCAGTCCGGTCAGCAGATTGCGAATTTGGAAATCATCGATGCTGATGAATTGATCATCTTCCGAGCGCACTCCCATCAGCACTTCGCCATTCTGAGACCAATCCCAGCGCACTACGCCCATTGGTGTCAAATGATTTTCTAAGTCGGTCCCCAATTTCATCAGGCGTCGAAATCGTTGAGTTGTCGGATCGTTGGGATTGGCTCGCATCCATTCCATCACCTGTGGGTTGGTCTCAATTATTTGGCGAAAGCGTTGCATGGCTAAAAATAGTCCCTGAGCTGAATCCTGGACGCAAGAGGTGGCCGACGTAATCGTAGAATCACCGCTGCCGTCGCCAATCCGATAGCGCGCACCGATCAGGCTGGGTTCACCCAGCAACTCATTAAAAAACGACAGCCGCGTGCCGCCAAAGTTGTAGTCTTCGGTGAGCGTATCCAGCTTGATGAGCACATCTGAAACCGGGCGAGTTCCTGCTTTGCCGCGTACCAAATTGCCCATATAGTTGCGCCAGGTATTGGCACCGGAGATGGTTCCGTCTGAACTGTTGCCGTAGACCTGAAGATAATCGATGTCGAAGATCAAATCATTCGTGAAGGGGTCACGCACAACCCGCCCCAAGCCAAAGGAGAAGTGTCCTGCATAGGTTCCTAAAATCAAAGATTCATGAGCTGCATGATTACCACCCCGTCCACCAAACAAGTGCATCACCAGCACCCGATCGCCCTCTTGCCAATCTACTAGAGCATTACCTGAGCGGTTCGCAGTTGGAACGACCAATACAGTCTGAATCGTTCCCTTGCGCGTCTCTACGGCTTCCCAGTTGCGGAAGTTGATGTAATCCAGTCCTCTGCGAAACCCTAGTACCGTCTGCTGCGGCTGAAGCTGCACTATCGAGCGGGGCTGCATAGCCTGTACGGTAAAAACGCCTGCCTGATCGAGTGCTCCCGAGATATACCAACCGGCCTCACCTGCCGGAGATTGGGCCAAATCGCGGGTCGTCATGTTGTAGACGCCGTCTTTGTCTTGGGGCTGCTGCGGAATCCGAATGATTTCTTCAACCCCATCAAATTGGCGAGAAACTGGGTTGTAGTGACGTACCCGCATCCAATCGCTGGTACAGGGTGGACTGCCTGGACATTGGGTTGGCAAGGCTGCGTTGGCCGGCAGCACTGGCTCAACAAACTTGACCAGCCCGTAGTAGCGTCCGGTTTCCTGCACAGGTTCACGGACGATTCGCAGCGTGAGCGAGTTACTAAGTGAATTCTCTGGTAAATAGCTCAGTGAATCACCCAATAATATCTCCTTTCCTTCTCGCTGAACATCCCCTCGCAACACAACCGTGACATCATCAAAAGGACGCGGCGCCACCCTGCGGCTGAAAGCCTATGCCCAAACCCAGATCTTCACCGGCACCGACTTGAACCTCTACTACGATGTGCACCATCCGCTTTGGCATAAGCGGCCCGATTGGTTTTTGGCCTTGGGCGTACCCCGACTGTATGATGGCGTTGATTTGCGAGCTAGCTATGTGGTGTGGCAAGAGGGCGTGAATCCGTTTGTGGTGGTGGAGTTGCTTTCTCCCGGTACCGAAAAAGAGGACTTGGGGCCGTTTGCTGGTACAGAACCAAGCCTGGAAGACCTAACCGATGCGGATCAAAGCTCAGAAGCTGATTTTTCTGATCGCAGGACAGAAGCTACCGCTGAGTCTGGCAATGGTCAGACTGGAAAAGCTTCTCCCCCCAGCAAATGGCAAGTCTACGAGCAAATTCTGCGAGTTCCCTACTATCTGGTGTTTAGCCGCTATACGAATCGCCTCCGCTGCTTTCAGTTGATGGGCGGCCATTATCAAGAACAGCTCTTAGCAGCAGACGATCCGCGAGTTTGGATTCCAGAATTGGAGCTGGGTTTGGGCCTCTGGCAGGGCGAGTACGACGGCATCAATCGCTTGTGGCTGCGCTGGTATGATGCCTCTGGTAGCTGGGTACCCACCGAAGCCGAACAAGCCCGACTCGAAGCCGAACAAGCCCGACTCGAAGCCGAGCAGCTTCGACTAGAAAACGCACGATTGGCAGAACGACTGCGGCAGTTGGGTATTGACCCAGAGGAGATTTGATCCCCTAAAAGGCCACACGACCAGCCCCCTGCCTTGTTAGGATTGAGCCAGGATCAACCCATCAGCGATCTGCCCTTCATTGATCTCGCCTTCATTGGTCTCGATCAACTGTCTGTAGCTGCTCTGACAGCAAAAAAGTGACATTAATTTTTTGATCTCAACTTTACTAAGTATTGTTACCTGTCGGTGCTATGATCTTTGAGGGTCAAGCTTGACCCAGCCAACTACTCCGAACTAGGTTCTATAGGTTCCGTGAACTCGTCAGAACTACCGCTTGAGCCGACCACACCTGAGACAGAATTGCAGTCCGATATTTCGCCAGAGAATCAGCCTGGTGGCTTACCGCCAGAGCCGAATCCCTCTATGCAGGAATATTACAAGCTGCAAATGTACCTGCTGAAAGTAACCCTGATATTAACAGGAATTATTTTCCTCTCGGTTTGGATTTTCTACTCTCTTAATATTGCGCTCAATTATCTAATTGGCGCGTGCACAGGTGTGGTTTACTTAAAAATGTTGGCTAGAAACGTGGAGCAGCTTGGTAGGCAGCGCAAGCAGGTGGGCAAGACGCAGCTAGCATTGTTTGTTGCTGTCATTGTATTGGCATCGCAACTGCAACAGCTAGAAATCTTACCTATTTTTTTGGGTTTCCTGACCTATAAAGCAGCGCTCATCGTTTTTATGTTTCGGACCCTATCTACTCCTTATTCTTAGATTTTTCTACGAAGCAGGAGTAGATGCTTTTAGAGTGTCTTATGTCCACTATTTTTGGACAGTTTTCTGATGCAAATGCTGAGTTTTCTGGACACCTTCACTGCGTTTCCGCTGGCTGAATTAGAAGTGGGCAAACACTTCTATTGGGAAATCGGCAACCTCAAACTCCATGGGCAAGTTTTTATCACGAGCTGGATTGTGATTGCGATCTTGCTGACGGCTTCTGTGCTGGCCACTCGCAATATCCAGCGGGTGCCGCAGGGAATCCAAAACGTGATGGAATACGCCCTAGAATTTGTGCGCGATATCGCCAAAAACCAGCTAGGCGAAAAGGAATATCGTCCTTGGCTGCCATTTATTGGTACGCTGTTCCTGTTTATTTTCGTTTCTAACTGGTCAGGGGCATTAATTCCTTGGCGATTGATTGAGCTGCCGGAAGGCGAGTTGGCCGCTCCGACGAGCGATATCAACACCACGGTGGCACTAGCGCTGCTGACATCCCTAGCATACTTCTATGCCGGATTTAGCAAGCGAGGGCTGGGCTACTTCTCGAAGTATGTCGAGCCGACCCCGATTTTGCTGCCGATTGCCATCCTAGAAGATTTCACCAAACCCCTTTCCCTCAGCTTCCGACTTTTCGGCAACATTCTGGCGGATGAACTAGTCGTTGCCGTGCTGGTTCTGCTAGTGCCGCTGTTTGTGCCGATCCCGGTAATGCTGTTGGGGTTGTTTACTAGTGCCATTCAGGCGCTTGTATTTGCCACTCTGGCAGGTGCCTACATTCATGAGGCCGTCGAGGGGCACGGTGGAGAGGAGCATGAAGCGCATTAGTGCTCTTGCTGACGTAAGGTTTTGGAGTTCTGAATTGTAGGGTTGGACTAGATTTATCCTGCCGACAATACTGACCTCTGGTCAGAGAAATCAGAAGCCAAAAAGTTGAACATGTCATTCATTTGTTTTGTTTACTGAAGGAAGAAAATCATGAATCCTACTATTGCTGCTGCTTCTGTTATTGCTGCTGCTCTCGCAATTGTTCGAATCCTAGATCCCCTGTTTTTCAGCCCTTTTGCGGGCTGTTGGCCGTTGCCGCTGCGACGCTGATGGAGACGCCCGCGGGGCGACGCGGGAGTGGTCGATGGCACGGCGAGCCGCAGCGGCATCTTCATCGAGCGTGGTGTCGGTGGGTCTGACGCAGATGGCGTGCGTCGAAGACCCTCGCGAGAACCGGGCGCGTCAGGCGAGGCTGCTCGAGGCGGCGGCCAAGGGCGGGGCGCGGGTGCTGTGCACGCAGGAGCTGTTCGCGAGCCAGTATTTCTGTCAGGCCGAGGACCACCGGTTCTTCTCGCTGGCGGAGAGCATCCCGGGGCCGAGCACGGAGCTGTTCTCCAAGATCGCGCGGAAGCACGGCGTGGTGATCGTGGCGAGCCTGTTCGAGAAGCGGGCGAGCGGTCTGTACCACAACACGGCGGCGGTGATCGACGCGGATGGCTCGCTGATGGGGATCTACCGGAAGATGCACATTCCGGATGATCCGCTGTACTACGAGAAGTTCTACTTCACGCCGGGCGACACGGGGTTCAGGAGCTGGAGGACGCGGCACGCGACGATCGGGGTGCTCATCTGCTGGGACCAGTGGTTTCCCGAGGGGGCGAGGCTGACGGCGATGGGCGGGGCGGAGATCCTGTTCTATCCGACGGCGATCGGGTGGCACCCCAAGGAGAAGAAGGAGTACGGTGTCGCGCAGCACGACAGCTGGGAGACGATCCAGCGTTCGCACGCGATCGCCAACGGGTGCTACGTGTGCGTGCCGAACCGGATCGGTCACGAGCTGGTTCGCGGTGCCGACGGGAAGCCTGTGAGCAAGGACGGGATCCAGTTCTGGGGTCAGAGCTTCGTGGCGTCGCCCAATGGCCAGGTGGTTCACCGGGCGTCGGTCGACAAGGAAGAGGTCGTGATCGTGGACTGCGACCTTTCGAAGGTCGAGTTCGCCCGGACGCATTGGCCGTTTCTTCGGGATCGGCGGATCGATGCGTATGGGGAGATGACGCGGCGGTTCACAGGAGACCGCATGGAGTTTCGTCCATGACGAATAGACCTCCGAGCATTCCGAAGCCGAGTGAAACAGTGTTGCAATCGGGCACCCAGCTTTCAACAATATGCCCGTCGTGTCGGAAGCATGTTATGCTGAAAGAACTTAGCATACATGATATGGGTTTTCGTGCTCCGTCAGAAGGTCAATACTTTGTGATCGGTTGGCGCGTTTGTCCGGATCGAGATTGCAGACAGTTGACCGCGGTGAGCTATCTGCACGGTGCTGCGTCCGGCCCGAGTCGGGTCTGTTTCTGGCCAAGTTCGACAATCCAGGTTCAGACAGACGGGCTGCCAGAAGAGATCAAGCAGACCATCGACGAGGCCGTGCGCTGCTTCGAGGCGGCGTGCTGGCGGGCGGCTGTGGTCATGGTCCGGCGTGCGATTGAGCTTATTTGCGACGAAAAGGAGGCAAAGGGCGACAAGCTGAGACAAAGGCTCGATGATCTCGCGACGAAGGTCGCGATCACTCCGGAAGTTGTTGAAGCACTCAGCAATCTAAAGGATCTTGGTAATGATGCGGTACATGTTGAGCTCAAGGATTTTGATTCTATCGAAGAGAAACATGCTCAGCTAGCTATTGAAATAATAATTACAATATCTGCGTCGTTGTTTCGTGCAGAAGAGCTGTCCAGGAAACTCAAGGCTCTCAAGTCAACGTAATATCGACCTGCGTGATGTCTGTGCAGTCCCTCTCGTGCGTCAGCAGCCACTGCTTTCGCCAGATGCCGCCCGCGTAGCCCGTGGGCGAGCCGTCGGAGCCGATCACGCGGTGGCATGGGATGATGATGGCGATGCGGTTGTCGGCGCTTGCGCGTGCGACGGCGCGGGCGGCGGTGGGTCGGCCCAGTGCTTGGGCGAGCTGGGCGTAGGTGCGTGTCGTGCCGTGCGTGATCTGCCTGAGTGCGTCCCAGACGCGGCGCTGGAAGGGCGTGCCTGGGTCGGCCAGCGGCACGGTGAACGTGAGGGAGGGGGCTTCGAAGTAGCGCGCGAGTTCGTGCGCGGCGTGATCGAGGACGGGATGTCGGCCGGGCTGGATGTTGGAGGTGAAGTGGCGTCGGAGGGTCGCGAGCTGTCGGTCGATGGCGCGGCGGTCGTTGAACTCGAGCATGCAGAGGCCGCGGTCGGACGCGATGGCGAGCATGGTCCCCAGGGGCGTGTGGATCTCCGTGGACATCAGTGTGTGTTCGATCGCGGCGGGCATGGTTGATTGTTGGTGGAGGCGGGAGCGTGTGGGCGCCGGGATGGAGCGAGTGGGGCGGCTCGGGCTTATTGTGGGCCCATGAGTACACGGCTGCGAACGCTGTCGGGCACGCCACTTGGGCAGGGGTTTCGGTTTCCCGCGGAGTGGGAGCCTCAGGAAGGGACGTGGTTCAGTTGGCCACGGCCTGAGGGGATCAGCTTTCCCGGGCGGTACCACGAGATCGTGCCGGATCTTGCGCGTCGGGCGTTCGAATCCTGCCGGAAGATTGGCCTCAAAACCCGCTTTTGGCGCATCGTTCAGGTTCGCAGTTTTCATAGGCGAGGGTGTTGCAGAGGTATTTCTTCCGCTGTCTGTAACGGTTCGTTCGGGTGTCGGTGATGAATTGGCCTGGCCTCGTCGTTCATGCACGGTAGATGACCAGCAGCCGGAATGCATAAGGCAAAGCAAGCCAAAAAGCAGCAGCGAATAGTGCGACGTCGAAGGTCGGCGGTTCGGAAATAGCAAACACCACATCAGCAATTGAATTTATACCTGATCGCCCCGACTTTCAATTCGGAGACTTGCGGAGCGAACCTTCGGGAAACTCAAAGACCAAGGTTGCTTATCAACCCGAGCATAACCAATTGAAAGATCTAGCGGGCTATGCGCACCGCCTCCCGTCTGATGACTGTCCAAGTAGAATGGTCGCGGTCAAAGACCGAATAGAGCCCCTGTTCCTCCATCGGCGGATCACCCATATATTCATCGCCGGCTTTCCAGAAAAGCTGTCCCCTTATTGGCCGGGCCATGCCGCCGAAGGCCCAAAAATTCGCACCGGCGATATGTTGATGTGAGCGAACATTACCGATCACTTGTCTGAAGAACTTATCGCGGAGCCGGGTCTTTGCAGAAACAGCGAACGATTGTCCGTCCCGCGGCAGACCGAATTCTTCAATAACCATCGGCTTCATAAGCCTTTTCGCGACTTCTCCATTCTCGAAAATGTACTTTTCGGTCGTCGTTCCAGTGTTACCGAATTGCTCTGCCATCTTACCGTTCTCAAACCATCCCCAATTCTTCGGCCAAATGTGGATCGTTACGTAATCCACATTAGGGTCGGCGTGGATCTCCTCAAAAAGCGTAATGTCCTGTGTCCCTATCCAGCCTTCGTGGCCGATCGAAACCAATTGTTTCGGGGCAATGTCCTTAAGCTGCCGCGCAGTTTCGGCGATCCATTCTTTATAGGCTCCGTTAGCCTCGGGCCGCATAGGACGCGGCTCATTGGCGATCTGCCAGGACATTATCGTCGGGTCGTCACGATAATTGAGGCCATTTACGGAGTTCCTCCTGCCGACGACACGCGCGGCCTGTTGGGCATAAGCACATTTACATTCTCTACAGGAATAGAACTGCGCTACAAGATCGCGCAGAGTATCCCAATCGGGCTTTTTGGTGAGCCATTCTTCGGAAATGACCTTATTCCATATCAAATATTGCTGAAATCCACCGCTCCATTCCCAGTTATTGCTCAGGAAAATGACGGCACGCATATCGCGCTTGGCCATTTCGTCGAGCAGAATGTCCAGACCTTTCAGTACATCGTCATCAAAAATTCCCTGTTCGATCTGAAACGGCGGGCCTACGCGCGGCACACCATTCAATAGGCCCGAGCCTTCCGAGCCGGACATCAAACGGAGATTCGTAACGCCGTTCTTCTTAAGAAAATCGAGTTCTTTTCGAAGGCGTTCGATACCCCGTTTGGGATCTTTTTCGCGCCCCAAAAGCGAGCCGTACCAATAATTCGTACCGATAAAATAGTAAGGCTTTTCCCCAATGAACAGGTGGTCTCCGCGGCGGGTAACGAACTGGGAGGTAACGGCGAATATATTCGTCCCGAGAAGAACGGATGCCAGTAAGATCATTAGCGAATTTTTGACCATTGCTTACAAAGATATACTGGATCGGATAAATTCCGCGAACAAATAAATTTTCATGATTTTTTCGTTGTTACATCGCTCTTAAGTGTATTATTTTGAGAGAACAAAGTTTGTATTTCAATGTTTACAGTAAGACGGTCAAATTTCATCTCCAGAGGGTAATCACTTGAAGCCTACCGACATTGCCGATCCCGAATATTTTCATAAGGTAATTGACTGCCAATGGGCGTGCCCTGCTCACACGCCGGTGCCGGAGTATATCCGATTGATCGCCGCGGGACGATACACCGAGGCATATATGATCAACTGGGATTCGAACGTCTTTCCCGGCATTCTCGGGCGCACGTGCGACCGCCCGTGTGAGCCCGCTTGTCGTCGTGGCCGCGTTGACGAAGAGCCCGTAGCGATCTGCCGGCTAAAGCGGGTTGCTGCGGATAATCGGGACGACGTGATACCGTATATGCCGCAAGGTCCGTTCACTCCAAACGGGAAAAAGATCGCATTGATCGGAGCCGGACCAGCTTCATTGACCGTCGCTCGTGATCTTGCACCGCTTGGATACGAGATACATTTATTCGACGAGCAGATAAAAGGCGGCGGTTTTATGCGGTCGCAGATACCGGCTTTCCGCTTGCCGGAATCTGTGCTTGAGGAAGAGGTTGATTACATTCTGCGGCTCGGGATCCATACGCATTTCAAGCATTACGTCTCATCGATGAAAGCGGTCTTGGAGCAGGATTATGATGCGGTATTTGTCGGAACAGGAGCTCCGCGTGGACGCGACCTGCCTGATCTGCCCGGCCGTCAGGAAGGCCTGGGCGAGTAGTTGCTTGGCTTGTGGATCTTGACAGCCGTGCAGTGCGGTTGCAGTTCGCCAACGAGTCCGCCAATCTGCATTCTGAGCCAATTCGCTCAACAAGATCAGCGCCTGCGGCTGCAACGGAGATTTTAAGATTTGATTGAGGGCCAAAATGCCGGTTTCCCTGACTGTTTCGGTGTTGTCTTCAAGTGCCTGGCGAACCATTGCTAGCAGCACCTCGTTGTAAGGTGTGCCGATCAGCAGAGAGATGATTGTCTGCCGCACCAACCAGTGATCCGAGCGTTCAAACAACTGCTGGAGCGGCGGAATCGCCGCCTCGCCAAACTCAAACATGGAATTGGCGGCTTCGGCCAGCACATTCGCGTCCTGATCCTGACTCACCATCTGCTGTAGCGCATGGAAAGCGGCATCTGTCCGATGGTTGCCCAATCCCATTGCTGCCAAACGCCGCAGCGCAAAATCTCTTTCGCTAGCCAGCTTCTCTAGAATGGGCACGGCCACCTCTGGAGGAAACTCGGCCAACTCATCCAGAGCTTCCTTACGCTGATTCAGAGCTTCAGAGCGGAGGCGCATCTGCATTTGTTCAATCCGCTGACGTTCCATGCAACTGATCTACCTTGGGCTTTAGGACAAGAATCGTTTGACTCTTGAGTTCACCATAGCAGAAACAGCTAATCGCTTCAAAAAAAGCACTTCTGCAAATTGCGTCTGGAATGTGAGAGTAAATCTTGCTTATCTAGAAACTAGATTTTTCAACTACTGGAGTCGGGTTTCCAAGCTCAAAGTTTCAGAGGCGAGCTTCAGCTTGGTAGCAGCATAGCCTTCTAGAATCGGATCGCCGATCTCCTGAGCAATGAGGATAGCGTTTTGGTAAGCTTCAATCGCTGAAGGGTATTGGGCCAGCGCTTCATGGGTTAATCCCAAATTGTAAAAAGCAACTGCAGCAGCCTGACCGTCGCCACTCGCTGCTGCCAGGGTCTGCGCCTGTTGATAGAACCCCAAGGCTTGCTGGAATTCTCCTAGATGGGAATAGGTGGTTCCTACTGCCACTAGGGCTTTGATCGTCAATGCGGGATCCGAAATAGTTTGAGCCAGTTCTAGCGCCTGAGTATAGAGCGTCAACGCCTGCGGATAGTTTTGCTGTTGCAGGTAAACGGTTCCCAAGTTCCCCAGGCTGTAGGCTTCTAAACGCTGATTGCCAATCCTCCCGTTCAGTTCAATAGCCTGCTGACAGGTAACAATGGCCTGTTGGGCCGCGTTTTGGTAGACCAGATCCAGACAGGTCTCGCTGACTGCCGTTGCCTCTGCAGGGGTTGGCTGCGGTTGAGCGAGTCCTCGAGGCGCATACCAGACTGTGCCCAGCAGGACGAAGAGGCCAGACAGAGCGGTGAATCGGGAGAAGGCACGGGTGGTTTGGCGGAGCGAAATGGTGGTTCCTGGGATGCTGTGCATTGTCTCTGCTCTGTGGTGTGGGGGTAAGGCTACTATTCAGTGCTTCACAAGCCGAGAGGGGCTTTTCGCAAGACTTTGGAATCTTGGGATGCAAGCTGTAAAACTAGCTGCTCTCGACTTAATTAGCTATAGTTCTTGACCCACCGCTACTATGCAGGGTTTGAGTAGGCACGGTTTGGGATCGATCGGCAGATGCTGTCCAGCGCACAGTCCTATCGATGGAGAGGCAGTATCATACTAGGGTCATCTGTTCGCATATCTGAATGAGCCACATGAGCGAAGATTCTAAATTCCCAGTTGCCGCTGAAATAGAAGCGTTAGTTCCGTCAGAAAAGCTAGAGAAAATCAAGCGTTCCTTTGTTGAATTAGACAGTAATCATGACGGTAAGATTGCGCTAGAGGAATACCTCGAATATTTCCTGGCGATGGAACGAGAGAAACTATTGAAGCGTTTTCAATATACTGATAAAAATCAGGACGGATACATTGAATTTGAAGAATTCCTGATTGCTGCTGAGCCAAACTATTCCCTCCTAAAGCGGTTCAGAGAATTTGATGCCAATCATAACGGCCTGCTTTCAGTAGAAGAAGCGCTCCAAATTGCCGAAGAATTTAAATTTCCGATTACGAGGGAATGGCTAGATCAGTTAGTTCAGGTGGATCAGGCTGGCAAGAAGCGGATCAGCTACAACGAATATCTAGGTGCGGTGATGCGATTTGGTTTCCAGTAAATTGGTTCCCAGTAGATTGGTTTCCAGTAACAGCTCAGAAAAAAGGGGCTGTATGCCCCTTCAGTCAAGTTCAATTCATCAAGTTCAACTCATCAATCAACAATCAAATTCAACCGTTGCGTAGTTGACCTATCTAGAACCGGAAAGTCTAGAACCGGAAAGTCTAGAACCGGAAAGTCTAGAACCGGAAAGTGGTTCGTAGTACACCCATAAATTCATCGTTGTTATCATCGTTGTGGTTAGGTGCGGTGATCCAGATGAAACCGGGAGTAACATCAATGTTGTCGTTGACGGCATAGCGGTATGCGATGATGCAATCCATCGCAGAAGCCTATGATCTCATCAAACGAGGTCTCAATTTAGGAACAATCGAGATCGCCGATATTTTCGGTAAGTGGAATCAAGGAGAACTGAATTCGTATCTTATTGAGATCACCTCGACCGTATTGAAAAAACTGGACGAAAAGACCGGACTTCCGCTTGTAGATCTTATATTGGATACGGCCGGCCAAAAGGGTACCGGAAAGTGGACGTCACAGACGGCGATGGATCTAGGTGTTCCGGTCCCGACGATCGATTCTGCAGTTACGATGCGGCAGATCTCTGCTCGCAAGCAGGAACGCCTGAAGGCGGCTCTGATCTATGGAGGGCGACTTTCCCAAGCATCGTCTCCTTCAGTTGCCGCAGGTGATACTCAGATGGTTCATGATGCTCTGCACCTCGGTTTTGTTTTGTCTTATGCCCAAGGCTTTTCTATGCTGGCTGCTGCCGCGGAGGAGTTTGATCTTGAACTTGACCTTCCGCTGATCGCTAATATCTGGCGAGGTGGCTGTATCATTCGTGCCGCGATGCTGGAAGAAATTCGGTCGGCATTGCTCGAGGGGGCGCAGCACGAAAGCCTGGTTTATACACCTCAGTTCCGAGATATTATTCGGTATAAAAACGATCATTTGAAAGTATTCGTCCAAAAAGCCATCTCTTTGAATGTGCCTTGTATGGCCACCGCCGCGTCTCTCAGCTATCTTCAAGCACTGACATCAGAAAGACTGCCGGCAAATCTGATCCAGGCACAGCGCGATCATTTCGGGGCACACACCTATCAGCGAATCGATATGGAGGGCACATTTCACACGGACGACTGGTAATGGCATTACGATCTCGTTCTCTCTATTCTTTCTTATGCATTTAGCTAATGATCATTTTTCAGCTGGCGGTATCGCATCGGAGACAGAAGTCAGGTAGAATCATTACAAGGAGTCAATTATGAAAAGGGTTTTCCCTAGGTCTTTCGTTGTTTTTGGAATTGTACTCTTCATTGTTGGCAGTAATTTTGGGCAAACATCTTCTGTCGCTGGCGAATGGGAAGGGACCTACAACACCCCTGGCGGAGCTCGGCCGCTCAGATTCATGTTAGTAGTAGATGGCGAAAAGCTTACAGGTACGGTAAAACGACCGAACGGCGATGTGCCATTGGCGGGTTCGATCAAAGGCGACAAGATAGATTTCAGTTACACGATCAGCTACGGCGGCAACGACCTTACGCTGTTCTTCACTGGCAAGGTTGAAGCTAACAAGATGAGCGGCACGGTCCTGATCGGCAGTACTGAGGACACATGGTCGGCCCAACGATCAGCTTCAGGCAGCTGAATCAGCCATTACTTAAGTAAGGTCTGCTGTTCACTTTTCAACAGCCATTCACCACCTTGCTTCACGAACGTATCCGTTGTTGCCGCCTTTGCCGAACGGCCGTTCTTAGCCGTTACTTTTAGGGTATAGCTCAAGACAGCCGTCGAATCATCGAGACTTACCAATTTTTCATCCGATATCTCGAAAGATCTGATTAGCCGTTCCTCTTTGACGTCTGCGAGGGCTTTATTCTTGTTCTGGATCTTTCCGTCGATGTCGGTTAACTGAAAATCGTCAGTGGTGATCTTCGCCAAGAAGGTTACATCACCATCCTTCGCCGCCTGTGCGACCGAGTTCGCGATGCGTATCAGTTCACGTTTTACTTCCTCGCGATCGGGTGTTGCTTTGGCTGCGGGAGCCGAGGTTGAATTGCCGGGAGCGGAGGTTGAATTGCTGGGAGCCGAGGTTTGGCGTCGGTCCTCACCAAGGTTACATGCACTCCATACGGCAAACAATAATGCGAACGGAAGAATAAGTTTCATATGTTTAATTCGAAGACGATGTGATCGCCCAAGAGTCAAGCGATTCTATTCTACTGAAGTTTGCAAGTCAACGGCTGGACATGTTGATCAAAATACTTGTCGTTCACCGCATTTGTCGTTTATCCTTCATAAACACATATTCAACCTGGAGTAAATAAATGGAACGTAAGACCGCAGATCAATATCCGCAAGAATTATTGGACCTCTTCCACGAGTGGCAGCATGGCGAGATCGATCGTCGCTCATTCCTTGACGGACTCGCGAAATATGCCGTTGGGGGCCTAACGGTTGCCGCATTGCTCGAAAGTCTGACGCCAAATTATGCTTGGGCCCAAACTGTTAGCCCTGATGATGAAGAGATCAAAACCAGTTATGAAACGGTTGAATCGCCTAAAGGCAATGGGTCGATAAGAGGCTACTATGCTCGGCCGGCGAAGGGAGAGAAGTTTGCTGCGGTTCTTGTTATCCACGAAAATCGCGGACTGAATCCCTATATCGAAGACGTCGCCCGACGCCTTGCGAAGGCTGGTTATATGGCATACGCACCGGACGGCCTGACGTCAGTCGGCGGTTATCCCGGTAATGAACAAGAAGGAGCGGCAAAATTCCGCGAGGTTGAGAAACCATGATGGATGCGATGACGGATGCAATGCTAAACAATTCGACGCGAACCGAGATGCCAAATCCCGAGATGCAAAACGAATAGCAGTCATCATACTGCCATCGTGAGATTTCCTCATAGTTTTTATTAACGAATCCAAGCGAACCAAGGCTTGAGTCTAGCCAAGAGACTGAGTTATTGTAGGATTTGGGTTTTTACCCAGAGGCAATTGAATCGCCATTTACCTACGACAGGCAAATCGCAGACATTGGCACAGGCTGCGCCATGCAGCGTCCGGTCAGATTTGTGGCTCAGTAGGGTGACTGGTTAGTTTGTGACTGGTTAGTTTGAAGGCTACCTGCATCAGTCCTTCAAGGATTTCTTGATGATGATTTTACGTTGCTATTGAGAGCTTAAAATTTTTAAAATGTCTACAATTGCCTATCTTGTAAACCCGTTCTCTAGTCCATCAAAAAAGGAGAGAAAAGCATGACCCAAGTGGTCTTAGGAGAAAATGAAGGAATAGAATCAGCACTGCGGCGATTTAAGCGCCAGGTTTCTAAAGCAGGTATCTTGGCCGATGTAAAGAGCCATCGCCACTTTGAAACACCGCTTGAAAAGCGGAAGCGCAAAGCAATTATGGCAAGACGGAAGCGTAGATTTCGTTAATCAGCGCGATTGATTGACTTACTGAGTTTCAGTAGCTGTAAGTCTGGTAGGGAGGCATAGGCGTGTTATGCCTCCTTTGCATTTCGGTTGTTGCTGTACTCTGACTGTTGCTGTACTTCAACTTTCGATTTCTCAGCTGTTTAGTTCAGTTTCGGTTTAGTTACATTCCGGCTTCCTTACGTTTTGGTAGGTTATGGCTTGGTTTAGCAATTGGCTTAACTATAAGTGTTCCTTAAGGGTCTCTAAATCTATAGACTTGATATACAAACAGACTTTGAGCCGTAGACGCTTCCTACCCAATGCCTGAGTTTGTTGGTTGCTCCTTTCATTGTAAATATTATGAAGTCTTATCTCGCTGCTGCAGTTCAAATGAATAGCCTGCCGGATCTGCATGAAAATCTGGCCCAGGCTGAAGACCTGATCGATCTGGCGGTGCGGCAAGGTGCTGAACTCGTTTGCCTACCAGAAAATTTTTCCTTCTTGGGTGATGAAGCAGCCAAAATCGCTGAAGCAGCAACTATTGCTCAAAGTAGTGAAAAGTTTCTCAAAACGATGGCTCAACGCTATCAGATCACTCTCCTTGGCGGTGGTTTTCCGGTTCCGACTGCAGCAGGTAAAGTCCATAACACCGCTCTGCTAGTGGGAGCCAATGGCGAAGAGTTAGCCCGCTATGAGAAGGTACATTTGTTTGATGTCAACTTACCCGATGGCAACACCTATCAAGAGTCCCAAACTGTTCTGGCCGGTACAAATTTGCCGCCTGTTCACCCCTCCAAGGAATTGGGCCATCTTGGTCTATCAGTCTGCTATGACGTGCGCTTTCCTGAGCTTTACCGTTATCTATCGCAAATGGGTGCCCATGTGCTGTTTGTGCCCGCTGCCTTCACAGCCTACACTGGCAAAGACCATTGGCAAGTGTTGCTCCAGGCTAGAGCTATCGAAAACACCTGCTACGTAATTGCCCCAGCCCAAACTGGACGCCACAATTCTCTGCGGCAGTCCCACGGCCATGCCATGATTGTTGATCCTTGGGGCATCATTCTGGCCGATGCGGGCGACAAACCTGGCGTAGCCATTGCGTCAATTGAGCCGTCCCGACTAGAGCAGGTGCGCCGTCAGATGCCAAGCCTCCAGCACCGAGTCTTTTCCTAGATCTTTGGCTAACAGTTGTTGCTGAGGCTCTTGCTTTGAGCAACCAAAATCTGCGGAATTGATTACCAAGCTACTCCTCATCTTGTTAAGAACCATGTACAGTAGACTGAATGAGTTTCGCTGTATACATGGTCAATGTGAGCACTGGCATGGCTTTCTTTCTATCGATTCCATCACTGCTTTCGCCCTTACTCCCGACCTCTCTACTGGCACAAGTCGCAGAAGCCGCAGAAGTGACAAACGCGCAGCTTGGCCCACTTGTGTTAGCGGGGGGACTACTCAGCTTGGTCATTATTTATCTAGCCTCCAAGCTAGTCGGAGAACTTTGCGCTCGCGTTAATCTACCGCCTGTTTTGGGTGAGTTGATTGGGGGCGTAGTGGTCGGTGTTTCGGCCCTCAACCTGCTAGTTTTTCCAGAAGGCGCAAGTCACGGTACAGATGCATTTGTAATTAAATTTCTGGAATCAACCGCGGGTTTAGCTCCAGAAGCGGTTCCTAAAGTAGCGGAATCGATCGGGGAAGTCATCTCGGTGTTGTCAGAAATTGGCGTCATCATCCTGCTGTTTGAGATTGGCCTAGAGTCGGATTTAAAAGAGTTGATTCGCGTTGGTCCACAAGCGGCAGTGGTAGCTGTAGTTGGGGTGGTGGTACCATTTGTTGCCGGTACAGCAGGGCTACCTGTAGCAGTGTCGATAGCTTGGCTGCTGTGCTTAAAACCCAACCCCTACTGCTGGAAACTCCCTACCTAGACAATTCATCTAATCCATCCAACGTTCTGGATGTGGATTGGCCGACTCGCCTTGCTACGGTTGAACAGCAGATGCAGCAGCTAACCCAGCAAGTGCAGCAGCTAGAGCGACGCATCGCCACCCACTACACTACCAATGACAATCTCGCCAATCTCAGTCTTGCCGTTGCGGTTCCCTTGCCCGGCCCCTTGCCTGAGGATGAGGTGGATGATGAGCCTGATGAGATTTTGTGGGACTTTATGGAACCATCCAATGACCCATAATCGCAGCTTCTGCGAAGCAGTTGGCCGATAACCGATGGCCGATAACCAATGGTTCAGTTAGAGCAATTGGATCGGCTCTACTGTCGTTCATTCTTCATATTTCTATTCGTGCGTTTAATTAGCAAATAGCTTACCGAGAGGGCCAAAATTGCGCCTCCTAGGGCGAGCAGGTCTAGATTATTGTATTTACTGAAGTCAAAAATAATGATTTTACGAGCAATCGCAATCAGCGAAGTCACAATCACCAATTCAACCTGAACAACATGCTTTTTTAAATAAGCGGTGATATTTTCTAACAGCTCCAGCGCAATCAGAATATTTAAAAACAGACCGAAAATATCAATCAGCGTTTTATCAAAAAAACCAACTGGATCCGCCATTAGATCCCGAACCAGCAGAATCACCAAGTCCGTGAGCGAGATCAGAATCACTAAACTCAAAGCAACAGCCAAAACCTTGGCGGCAATGTTTTCTACCCAATGGGCAACGCCAAGAAAATTCTCGTCTTGACCCGCTTTGCTAACTTTCTTACTCAGTTTTTCCCAGGGAGAGATCATAGTCTGCTGCTAAATAGAAAAACACAGGTGATGTAGATAGCTAGGCAAAATCAGCACAGTTAAATTCGCCAGTCACTTGTCCTGTTAAACTGGGACATCCAAACGGGGACATCAGCTCTTTAGCAGGCTAACCGGCGACTGAATCTATTGAATTTATAGATTCAAAACTATAAGTCAACAGGGCACCATAGAAGAAATTCTATTATTGACTGGACTAATTGGCAAGAATAAATCTGTTCTTTTCTTGTAATTGCCCCGATTGCTTGTCCCAATCTCTTGCCCATTGGTAATTAATTAATGGGGTGCGGATATCTGGACTGCCCGCAGGTTGTGCGACGCACAGCGACACAAGACCAATCACAAACTCCAAATTGGGGCTGAAAGCTAGATAGATGCAGAGACAGCTTCTGTAGCATGCTTCTGTAGTAACTTTGTCAGTTTTAATACATTAATCCATTCGTCGTTGTTGTACATCAAGCACAATCTTTATTGTTGAACTCTATGTCTACCTTGCTTGTTAAAAATATCCATACCTTGGTCACAATGGATGCAACTCGCCGGGAAATTCGGAATGGAGCATTGCTAGTCCGAGACAACAGGATCGAGCAAGTGGGAACAACGTTGGCGTTGCCTCAAACTGCTGATGAAGTTTTGGATCTACAGGATCGTTTCGTTGTACTTCCCGGTCTTGTCAATACGCATCATCATTTTTACCAAACCCTGACCCGTGCAGTTCCAGCCGCTCAGAACTGTGATTTGTTTAACTGGTTGCAAACCCTTTATCCTATCTGGGCCAAGCTCACGCCAAGGGCCGTGTATGTCAGTGCGCAAATGGCTGCCGCCGAGTTGATATTATCAGGCTGTACAACGGCTAGCGACCATCTCTATGTCTATCCAAACGGCAGTAGATTAGATGACGAAATTCAAGCCATCCAGGAAATTGGGCTGCGCTTTCATGCTAGTCGGGGCAGCATGAGTGTTGGGCAAAGCCAAGGGGGATTACCGCCTGATTCTGTAGTTGAGCAAGAAGCAGCGATTTTGAAGGACAGCCAGCGCCTGATTGAGCAATATCATGACAACACTCGGCATGCGATGCTGCGAATTACCCTAGCACCCTGTTCTCCCTTTTCCGTGTCTCCGGATCTGATGCGGGAATCGGCAGCGCTGGCAAGAGCGTATCCCGGTATTCGCCTGCACACCCACCTAGCAGAAAACAAGTCCGATATCGAGTACAGCTTGGCGACCTTTGGCATGACGCCGGGGGACTATGCTGAATCTGTCGGTTGGGTAGGGGCGGATGTTTGGCATGCGCACTGTGTTCAGTTGGATGATCGGGCGATCCAGCAATTTGGCAAGACCGGAACTGGGGTGGCCCATTGTCCGTGTAGTAATATGCGTCTGGCAAGCGGTATGGCTCCGATTCGAAAAATGCTGAATCATCACGTTCCCGTAGGTTTAGGAGTCGATGGCTCGGCCTCGAATGACACCTCAAATCTATTGAATGAAGCCCGTACCGCTTTTCTGATGGCGCGAGTTCGCGAGCTGGATGCCTCGGCCATGACTGCCCGCGATGCCTTAGAACACCTATGCAGTCGCTTGGCTGCAGCCAACTTCAGCAGACAGATTTGAAAGATTAACGTAATAATTGATACGAAAACTTGAGTGTTTACTCTGCGGCAATACGGAAGTTAGATTTTACACCTACTAGAGTTAGAAGCCCGTCTTTCATGATGCTCTGATGGATCGTTTGACGGAGCCTGATAGTAAACATTGGACTGAGTTAGAAGCAGTTAGAATGCCTCCATGTAAGGCTGAGCAGCACAGTTGTCTTGGTCGTTGCCAGCAAAACTGGTCCCCGTAAGGTCTAGTTAAATCATCAAGTTGAGCGACTTTAAACGATGATGCAGGAATTAAGAGACTGTAAACTTTAGGTATTAAAAGTGACATAAAAGTTAGAGTTAGAGTACTTTGAGTTCATACCCGCATTAGGCATGATGAGTTCCCCTGCACGTATGACTGAATCCATTACTTTACTCAGATTTTGCTCAGAGGCGAGCGTATCTCTATGTCGCATTATCCTTTTCCCCCAGTTTTTCACGATAGCAACCTTAGTCTGTAGAGAGAATCGGCTTCAGATTTGCTTCTGTGGCCTATAGATTGCTTGGCCCACTGAGTTCTTGCCATAGAGTCCCAGCTCAATCTGGCTAACGGACCTAGATGTAATTCACTATTGATCAGGATTGAACTAAGTAGGTGAGCATAATTAAACATAAAACCCAAAACCCTGCGCCGCCTGCGCAGCGGGCGGCGCAGGGTTTTGAATCTGGTTTTTAATTATGCCGAGGTACTTAGTACGCATCAAAGCCTGAATGCAAGCCCTTTTAGCCCTGCACTTAGGACCATAGCGCCAACAAGTTCACCAGAACTGTTGAAACCCTGAAGAATTTGCGTATCGTTCCGTCATCCGGTCCATAATTGCTACCAGATATCCACTGAGACCTCTGGCTCAGGCGATGCTCCCGTGATGTTCCCTTCCAGAAGATTCCATTCTTGCCCTTGGCCCGATCCGGAACTTGAGATCAGGCCGTATTTCTTGCCTGCTGCGTTATGAGTGTGAATGCCATTATGTTCGGAGACAAACTGGGAGACAAATTGGGAGATAAATTGGGAGACAAATTGACAGCCAATCAGCCACTCCAACCATTCGGAAAGTTGAATCAGTCTCGACGTAATGTTCCTAAAGCTCAAGAAGCCATCTATGAGTTTCTGTTGGAGATTGTTAAAAATTGGGCGCCCGATGATGTCTTAAAGGAATTCAAGCATCTATTTATCCATCACTCTGATACCGCCGGCTCGAACACACTGCCCTATTTGTATGAAATCGTGTTTGCCAATCAGGAGCAAGAGTTTCGCAACACTTTAAAGCGCTGCTGCTACATTCTCATCAACAATTGGGATTTAACTCGCAACCACGAAGCAATTCAAAAACTGGTGCAATTATTTTCGGATCCAATCCTCTACAAATACACCATTTCACCAACTCTAAAACGTCTGCGAGAGTGGCTAAGAAACTTCATCGCTAGCGCCGATTTTCAAGAGCTTAAACTCTTTGCTGCTCGCTATGAAGACCGAGGAAAAATTCATTGGAGTCAGCGCTATACATCCTATTTGCTAGTCCCTCAATATATCAACTTAGAAAATCCGCTGGAACAGCGACAAGCCGCTAGAAATCTATCTAAGAAACTCAAGGAGCAATTTAAATTTGAGCTGGCAATGTACACAGCTCTATCGGAAAGTGCCACACCAAGAGAGCAACCACCACAAAATCCAACCAGCTTGGGGGATGAAGTGGTTCGTTTAATCAAACGAATTGTTGCAAAACGAGGATTTTTTAACTATCCCAATATTGCCCATATTTTTCTCAACCAGACTAAGAATTTAACCTATCGATCGTTTAAGCAAAGCTTGCTGGAGTATCTAATTTTTTCAGTGGAGCAGGACGAATTCGCTGTCATTCTAAAAGCACAACTCTCTGAAAAATTAAGTACGCTCTACACGGATCACGACGATAAAGCGGTGACTAGTGCTTTGATTTTACGAACCGCAAACCGCATCTTGGAATACCTAACCACTGAAAATCATCAAGAGCCATCTGCCCTATTTGTGCTTTTGCTTTCGCAGGGCAATTCGCTGACACTGGTGATTGTTTTGCTGAAAATTATCCTGATTTGCCGCTATGCTCGTACCCACTTGGAAGCTCGCATCGCTGACTTAATTCGCTACTACTCTAGTTACTCGGAAGAAGAGTGCCAGTGGGTGGTCAATTTCTTCGAAATGTTCCGGATTGTGACGGCCATTTATACTGAGAATATTGAGTACAATCTAGTCAATATGAATGAGTCTTGTTCCCGACAAGAGCTAACCCCAGACACAGAGGTTTATCGTATTTTTTCGCAGTTGAAGCGGCGCGGCCTAGAGCTAGAACCTGATATTTTGGAAATGAAAACGGTAGAAGCTTCACTGGAGGCAGCAAAACCTTCAGAGGAAGTGCTTGATGCCTCGGTCTTCCCGGTGGGGAGCAACAGGCTGCCAATTGGCAGGTAAAAACTGGGCCGCAGTTTCGGGCGGAATCGCGGGTAGGGGAGCAGTCACCAGCGGATTAGCGGCCTCTGCAATTGCCTCACAGTCACAAACTCGCTTGGCTGCGGTGGCTTGAATTTGCAATAGCCATCCTTCTAAATCCGTCACGACAGCATCGAACCCGCCTCGTGCTTGCAATTGGTTTGCCGCTATCCCAAGTCGGGCTAACCGCAGGCCGTTGAGCTGAATTTGCTGGAGCGGATAGTTTTCCAGAAACTCCAGCAGCGACAGTTGGTTATCTTCTAGGGTCGAAAGCACCAGCGCCGCTCGCAGAGCTTGAATATTGGCCGTTCCAGAAGGCGTCTGCACCAGTTGCCCAACTTCATAGAGGACAAATTCGCCTAGCACTGTATTGAGGCTGCGATCGAGAAAGCCAGCATTGAGGTTAATAGTTTGGGATAACGCTCTGCGAACGCTGTCTTGATCGACATTGGCAACATTGAAGTAGAACCGCCAGCCGCGAGACAGCTCACCAGTTGCGGCAAATTGAGCTAACTCACCGAGCGGAATTGAGGGACGAAACGGGCCAAAGGCGAGAACGATGCGTTTGTCTGCATTGGTGGAGCGGGCATCAGCTATGAGAACAGCTTCCTTAGATAAGGTGGCTGAGTTGGCGGGTGTGGTGTTGTTACTAATCAACTCTGTAGTGAAGAGAGTTTCCAATACTGTGTGGGCTTTTTGATAGGCCAAGGATTCAGCGGCAGGATGGGAAGCTGGGCTAGAAGCTTGAGTTGCTAGGGGCGAATTACATTCACAAACCAATTCAGGCAGCAGCTTCTGAGCTACGTTCAGCACGGGCTGCAATCGCGTTACATACAGAGAAACATCCGTGTACACCCGTTCCAAATTGCTGAGTACTAGCCGCACATTGCTTTGCGGATACTCCTTGATTACTTCCATCACTGAGAAGGCTTCGTCATCCGCAATCGCCTGCCTCAATGCTTGTCTCAGGGAGGTCAGCGCTTCACGCCCCAGAGGTTCACCAACGACTTTGTTGATTTGCAGCAGCGCAAATTCTTGAGGCAACACCGAACCCAAACGTGGAGCAATGGGGGTTGTCAACCAAGTTCGTACCAGAGCCGGATCAGATTCGGTTTGCTGCAAAAAAGTTTCTAGGTCAAGCGAGAGTTCAGCCGTATCAGCAAAGGCTTGCAGCTCAGAGCGGGGAATCGATAATCGTTGGTCGTAGTACTGCAGCACAACTGTGTCGGATGCTACGGCGCGGATCCCGCAAAACAGCACAAATCCCAAGCCCAATAACAGACTCAAGCCAAACCGACCCAACCGGGGAATCCAATAAAACTGGCGGACGCAGCGACCAATAAGCTGAAACAAGTAGGGCATAAACGGTGTGTCACTCCTTGTCACCAAATTGAGTTTATGATAATTCCCCGTCTAATTGCGCCACTGAAGCAAATCTTGAATTTCTTGGTTTCTAGCACTCAAGCTAAATAAAATATAAAAAAGTAGCGATCAGGGTTGACCGCTAACTCGTTTCCTTGATTGAGTTGTTTAGCTCTAATTGCTTGTGGCACAACTTCAACTGCCAGTGCCTTACTTCTTATCAGTTGTTTTCAGCTCAGGCAGAACCGAGTTTCTTGATTTGGCATCAGCTGTAGCACTTTGAGGAAGCTTAGCGCCAGTTTGGTAAGGAATAGGTAACTTCTTCATAGGACTTCGATAATCAGTAAACACTTTACTCGCTAGTTTAAGCTCTGCAAATCCGAGTGAGATCTACCTTGAGCTTGGTTTTACTGAGTCGAATTACCTGTTAGAGATATGCTGATCGGTAGATTAAATGGACAATACCCTGTTCAGCAGCATAAAATCATTGTGGAAAATCACTATGTGTTCTGCAAAGCCTCTTAATCTAAACAAGGTACTCTAATTGCAGCCAAATAGGGCTATCAGTGAATGATTAACGCGATTAATAAGATACCAAGATAAAGCGTCAATCAATAGGTGGCAAGGTGTACATACACCTGAATACATCGCTTGCAACGATTGTTAATTTGGTAGTTGATTTGCTAGTTGATTTGGTAGTTGATTCATTGTTCTCTACCTTGAACAAGGCACGATTAAAAATGGAAATTAATTCTCTTAAAGTGTCGTTTAATTATTTGAAGTATATAAACATTGATCTATTAATAGACATCAGTGAATAATCGCCCCCAGCCTTTTACGCCAATTGGATCAACGCCTGCCATCTGCAGTGATTTCCAAACCACTGCCGAAATCGTGTCGTAAATCGGGATATCTAACGCTTGCTCTAGCTCGTTCACCAACGGCGCGGCTCGCAGATTAGTGCAGAAAGTGACGATCGCTTGGGGGTGTGCTGCCGCAACCTTGTGAATCATGGCGGTGATTTGATCAGCCGTCACTCTCCTCAACCAAGGTCCGCTGCTGCGAGTTCGATTGTGGCAATTGCAGGATACGGAACATCTATTGCTACTGGCTCTGCATCACATTATTTTTGACGAGTGGTCCAGTGGGGTACTGATTCGGGAGTTCGGCGAACTGTATGGGGCTTTGGTAGAAGGCAAGCCTATTACTTTACCGGAACTGCCAATTCAATACGCTGATTTTGCTCACTGGCAGCGGCAATGGTTGCAAGGAGAAGCACTCAATGCTCAGATCAGCTATTGGAAGCAGCAGTTGCAGGATTTGCCGGTGCTAAATTTACCTGGTGCTCAAACTTGTTCGTCAGAGCCTTGTTCGCTAGGGCAGAAGCAGGAGCATCGGGGGGCGAGCCAATTGCTAGAATTGCCCCAGCGGTTACTGGATGCCCTGGAGGAGCTAAGCCAAGAGGCTGGAGTGACCTTGTTCATGACTCTGCTAGCTGCCTTTCAGACGCTGCTGCATCGCTATACTGGACAAACTGATATTGTGATTGGCTCCCCGATTGCCAATCGCCAGCGCAGCGAACTCGAAGGCTTGATTGGCTTTTTGGTAAACAGCCTGGTATTGCGGACTGATCTGGCCGGTAATCCCAGCTTTCGTGAGCTATTAGAGCGAGTGCGACAAGTCACATTGGCTGCCTATGCCCATCAGGATTTGCCGTTTGAGAAGCTGGTCGAAGAGCTGCAACCCGTGCGGAATCTGACGCAAAATCCCCTGTTTCAAGTCGTGTTTGCGCTACAAAACACACCAATGGAGCAACTCGTGTTACCCGGTTTAGTGCTCAGTCCGGTGGAATTAGAGACCAAAACGGCGCGGTTTGATCTGGAACTATACCTCTGGAAATGTGCAGATAACTTTCGCAACCTATGGGGCAAAGGATGGCGACGTACCGATGGGTTACGGGGTGTGATCGTCTATAACACCAATTTATTTGATGCAGCTACTATCACATCACTGTGTAACCATTTCCAAACTTTGTTAGAAAATATTGTAACGAACCCAGATACACCTCTCTCGACCCTGTCTCTATTAACGCTGACAGAACAACAAGCGTTGATACAGCGTTGGCATAGCAATCAATCTCCCTATCCTACAGTTGGTATTCATCAGCAGTTTGAGTTTCAGGTGCAACAAAATCCAACTGCAATTGCAATTCAATTTGGTAATCAACAATTTAGTTACGAAGCGCTGAATCAAGGTAGTAATCAGTTAGCACGCTATCTACGACGCTTAGAAGTTGATACTGATACGCGAGTAGGAATCTGTTTGGAACGCAGTGGAGAGGCAATTGCGGCTATGCTGGCAGTCCTGAAAGCAGGAGGAGCCTATGTGCCGCTGGACCCTAGCTATCCTCTGGAACGGCTGCAGTTTATGCTGAAGGATGCCGGAATTACTGTGGTGCTCACCCAGCCTAATTGGGCTGAGATCCTGCAAACCCCCGAAACGATCCTGGTTTGTTTGGAGCAAGAATGGTATGCCATTGCTCAGGAGCCGACTGAGAATTTGTCACTTCCCTGCACAGCCGACCAGCTCGCCTATGTGATGTACACCTCTGGCTCAACTGGAACTCCTAAAGGCGTAATGGTGCCGCATCGAGCTGTTAACCGCCTGGTGTGTGCAACTGATTATGTGCAAATCCAACCCAGCAATCGGATAGCCCAGGTTGCCAACCTCGCCTTTGATGCCGCTACATTTGAAGTCTGGGGAGCCTTACTGAATGGTGCCCAATTGATTGGCCTGGAGCGCGAGATTACCCTATCCCCCGCTAATTTAGCAATCGAGTTGCAACAGCGGCAAATTAGCATTCTGTTTCTCACCACGGCCCTATTCAATCAAACCGTCAGCCAGATTCCTACCGCCTTCCAATCCCTGCGATATTTGCTGTTTGGCGGTGAAATGGTGAACGTTGAGTGTGTGCGATCAGTGCTGCAACAAGGTAAACCCCAACATCTAATTCACGTCTACGGACCGACTGAAAACACAACCTTTTCCACCTGGTATGAAGTAGAAAACATTTCAGAGAACGCTACAACTATTCCGATTGGTCAAGCTATTGCCAACACACAAGTTTATCTGCTCGATGAGCGACTAAATCCAGTCCCAGTCAATGTTAGCGGTGAAATATATTTGGCAGGTGAGGGATTAGCTCAGGGATATTTGAATCGTCCAGAGCTAACTGAGGAACGGTTCATTCGTTTTGAGGATTCAGCTTTGAGTGCTCAGTTAGCAGCCCAACCCTCAACCCTCAACCCTTCTGCTACGGAGATACTACGTGTTGGCGGAGCCAGCCAGAAGGGCGTACAACCTTCAAAACTTTATAAAACCGGCGATCGCGCTCGTTATCGCGCCGATGGAAATCTAGAGTTTTTGGGTCGGACTGATCACCAAATCAAGATTCGTGGCTTTCGGGTAGAGTTGGGTGAAATTGAAACCGTGTTAACCCAAGCTGGGTGCCCAAGCGGGGCTATGCCAAGCGGCTGGTCCAGGCGCACAAGCTCCACCATGCGACGATCGGCAAGGAAGGCGGCGTGAGCTTCGGCTTCGTGTTCGCGGGCGACCCGGCCCGGCTAAAGGCCGAACTGCGCCGCCAGCGCGAGGCGGGCGAGGCGGTGGTAAGGGAAAGCGCGGGGGCGTGAATGGTGCCGGGCGCAGATCATTGGCAAGTAACTTGAAATTAAGCTCGAACAACTAACGCGCCCTTATGCGTAGCCTATTTATCCTACTCGCGACCGTGAGCTTGGCCGCATGTGGCGGCGAGAGCGGTGGAACGACCGGTGTTGGCAGTGGCACGGCACAAGGTCCAAGTTCGACACCAAGTCCTACGCCGACACCGAGCGCCACGCCGAGCCCAAGCCCCAGTCCAAGCGCGTCCCCTACGCCAAGCCAGGGAACACCGCCCGGAGGCGACGGAAAGATCGTGGTCGTTACCGAAGGTAGCAGCTCGGCTTTTGCGTATGGCGGAAACCACACTGGCATGTACCGGGATTACAAGGGTAGTGCCATAGAATTTCACGGATTGGCGGTCGGGGGAAGTGGCCTAAACAATCTGATCGACCGGATAGACGTCGTGCTCGTCGCAAAGCCTGACCTAGTTTCGGTGTATATCGGCGCCAATGATTTAACGAGCTATAGCAGCGCCGACGCTTTCGCTTCGCGGTTGCAATCGTATGTTGAGCAAATACGCCGCACCGGCGCTAAGGTTGTGATATGCACGATACTCCCTCGTCAAACTGGCAGTGCTCATGATGCAAGATACAATGCGATGAGGAAGGAAGTCGCCGAAATCATACGCAAAGTAGACTGGGTTGATGGGGTTGTTGATTTTGCCAATGACCCGCAAATGGGTCCCGACGACGCTCCTTTCAATCGCGTGCTCTACAAGACCGACGGCGTTCACCCTACTGACGGTAGCAAGGCCAACCCTCCCAGCGGGCAGATGGTGCTCTTCGAGGCGTATCGCCCTATAATGGACAAACTTCTTGCCGATGTAAGGTAGTAAGCCCTAAGTGCTGTTCTATGGGGTCGCAGGGGCAGAATCTCTCTAGGGAGTCGGGGCACGCTGTTGAGCGTCAAAGCTGGATCGATCTTGCTCGCGGGATTTGCATCACTCTCGTCGTGATGATGCACTTTGATGAAGTGTATTTCACTCACCTGAATGTGCCTGAGCTTGCCAAAAAGGTGAGCGATAACTTAACCAGCCTTGCCCGCCCTGCCAGGATGCCGACATTTTTCTTTATTTCTGGATACTTGGCTAGTCGTGCGCTAATTAAACCCATCAAAGTGGCCGCAGAGAAGAGAATTTTTCTTCTTTACTGGACCTACTTGATATGGTCGATTATATGTGTTTCTATTTTGTATCTACTTTTTGAAAATTTCAGCAGCGAGAATACTCTTCGATTTTTCGAACGCATCGCTTTGGAAGCAATTTTCCCTCAGACATCAACATGGTTTTTGTATGGGCTGGTGCTATTTTTCATAATTGCAAAGATATTTCGAAATTACCCGAGAATTGCTATTGCGATTGCATTGATATTTTCATGCTTTTCAGATGTTTTTATAGGCTCTGCTCTCTCGGAAATGATCAGAACTCTCCCTTATTTTCTCGCTGGTATCTATTTTCCAAGCTTGTTTTTAAGGGCTGGTGATCCGGGGGGGGGCTGGCGAAGTGTATTTGCTGTTGCCATCTTGTATGGGATATTTTTGATCCCGCTTGTTTTGCTAGATCGCAATTTGCCCGGCATATGGTTGCCTCCGACTTTCGTCGGCATCGTGCTCCTGCTGCAAATATCCAGAAATCTTGATAGGGTTCCGGGTGTCGATTTTATACGCTACGTTGGACGTAATACTCTTCCGATTTATGTCATGCATGTGATAATTTTGATATGCATCCGTACATTTAGTGAAGATGTAATATCACTAGAAACAGGATGGGCTTTGGCGTTTTCTCTTGCCGGGAATCTTGCTCTGATAGCCTTTTGTTTGCTACTGCACACATTCTTGAAAAAACTGGGATTTGGTTGGCTCTTCGCTCTGCCTGATTTTCTGAGATCGAGATTGATTAGTGCTCGTGGCCAAGTCGAGCGGCAGCCGGAAGCGGTTTAGAATTTTTTGTGGCTACAGATATTTGCCTATTCCTAATTGACATAGTTCAGCCCCATTTCGAACGCGAAGCAAGCCTGAGCCACGTTCCTGGCTATCGTATCGGATTTCCGGGCTGAAAACTGGTGCCGCTTACAGGACTCGAACCTGTGACCCCATCATTACGAATGATGTGCTCTACCAACTGAGCTAAAGCGGCACTCGCTGTTCGTCCCGGGTGCGCCGGGCGCGATCAGAAGTGGAGGCCCGAGCCGGAATCGAACCGGCGTGCAAGGATTTGCAGTCCTCTGCGTAACCACTCCGCCATCAAGGCTGGCAATGGCTGTCATTTGCACCTCAGCCTCTGGCGCAATGGCGAGAATCTGCTGCCCACTGCTGCCGGAGACCTATCGCCGCTGGCTCGTTCGTTTGCGGCCGGAATTTTGCACCACTTACCGGCCCTAATGGCGATCACGACGCCGAGTCCCAATTCCTACCGTCGCTTGCAGCCGCACTTTTGGAGTGGAGCCTTTCGCTGTTGGGGCATCGACAACCGAGAAGCGGCCCTGCGGGTGCCCACCAATCCCCAGTTGCCCAGACCCACCCACATCGAGCTAAAAACCATCGACGCCTCTGCCAATCCCTACCTGGCGCTGAGTGCCGTAATTGCCGCTGGATTAGATGGAATTCGCCGCCAGCTCGACCCCGGCGATCCGGTTGCCATCGATCCGGGAAATCTGCCAGACTCAGAACGACAGCAGCGGCGCATCGAACGGTTGCCGGTCAATCTAGGAGAAGCGATCGAACCCCTGAAGCAGGATGCGGTTCTGCTCACCGCGTTCCAACCTGAGCTAGCTCAAGCCTTCCTCGCCGTTCGTCAAGCCGAGTGGACCGCGATGCAAGGAATGACGCTAGATGCAGAAGTGCAATTGCTGCTAGAACGCTACTGAACTATAACCAAAACCACCATTCCTTCACTCTTATAAAAAACTTTCTTATAGAAGCTTGAAGAGGGGGTGACGCCCCCCAGCACTGTAATGTCATAATGTGTTATGTAGATGCACCCTGATGGTTGGGAGAGTTTGCAAATGGCTCTCCCTTTTTTCATGGGAGATTGGACTGAAACGCTAGACTTAAAAAGGCAATCCGCCCCCACCGGATTCACCTGTTTTACAGCAATCTGCCTAGCCACCCCAATGTTTTCCGAAGTTTCTGACCGTTCCGCTGCCAATCCGCTGCTGTCGCTCACTTTCGAACCAGCTTTCCAGAATCTGGGCGAAGACTATTACGATATCGTCACGGCGGCTGAATTTCCGCGCCAGATTTTGCGGTTTCGTAATGACCAGATTTTGCCGCTGCTGGGACTCGACCCTCAGTCTGTGAGCGATGCTGACTTTATTGAAGCGCTTGGCCTGTTTCGCGACCGGCAGCCCCTGCTTGCCATGCGCTATCACGGCTATCAGTTTGGCGAATATAACCCCTACTTGGGCGACGGACGTGGCTTCCTTTACGGGCAGGTGCGGGGTAGCGATGGCGAACTCTATGACTTTGGTACCAAAGGATCGGGCCGGACTCCCTACTCGCGCAACGCGGACGGGCGGCTCACCCTCAAGGGCGGCGTGCGGGAGGTGCTGGCGGCAGAAATGCTGCATCGGTTGGGCGTGCGGACATCGCGCTGCTTTAGCTTAATCGAAACCGGCGAACAGCTCTGGCGTGGCGATGAACCGTCTCCGACGCGCTCGTCTGTAATGGTGCGCTTTTCCCGTTCCCACATTCGCTTTGGCACCTTTGAGCGGTTGCATTACCTAGGCCGCCAGGATTTGATCCAGAAACTGCTGGATCACGTGATTCAGATCTACTATCCCCATCTCTGGCAGCAGGAGGATGCCTACCTGCGCTTCTATACCGAACTAGTGCAGCGAGTGGCCGACCTGACGGCGCAGTGGATGGCGGTGGGCTTTTGTCACGCCGTCCTAAATACTGACAATATGTCGATTACTGGCGAAAGCTTTGACTATGGCCCCTATGCCTTTATTAATGAATTCGACCCTCAGTTCACGGCTGCCTACTTCGACTATTCTGGCCGCTACTGCTACGCCAACCAACCCGCCGCCTGTCTCTGGAATCTGCAAATGCTGCAAGCGCCCCTAAAGGCCGTAATCGATCCGTTCGCGATGGAGCAGTCCCTAACCCAGTTTGACGCTCACTATCACACGATCTACCGCCAGTGGATGCTGCGCAAGTTGGGCTTTGAGTTGGGTATCGATCACGTTCCAGAGGATGTAGGCGATGAATTGCTGAAGCGGACTCTCCAGCTTCTCTGGCAAATCAAAATTGGCTATCACGAGTTTTTTGTCACCCTGCGGCAACAGTTCGACCGCTCATGGCGCGAGGATGCCACTCAGATTTTGGCCCAAGCCGATTTTCCTACCCTTAAAGCGGACGCCGTGATGCCTCAGTTTGAATCGTGGCGGCAGTTTTATTATCAGTTGCTCAACAGCTTACCGGAATCGGAACTGGATACAATTGCGCGACGCCTGCGGCAACATAATCCGCTGACGGTGATCATTCGACCCGAAATTGAAGCGATTTGGGAACCGATTACTCAGGATGATAATTGGACGCCTTTTTACGATTTGCTGAAGCGAATTTGGGATGCAGTGGAGGATGAGGTCGTGACGGGATAAAACGGGATAAAACGGATAGAGGAGTGGAGAATGACTGCGGATGGGTCAGAATCGGATTTAGGGTCGGTAGAGTCGGGAGAAACTGAGTTGGGAGCTAGTTCAGACTCTTACATGAAACGGGAATGATGCTGAGAACGAAACCGAAAGCGCCGATTCACCCAGCCATTGCTTTTGCCGAACAGTTCTGGAAAGAACAGCCGCCTGTTGACACCTGACATAAACCTGAAAGGAGACAAGATCAATGTTGAAGCTGAACTACACCGAAGTTGGGCTGTACATGGAACGCACTCTGACAACGCCCGAACTGCTCATCGCCCAGCGGGTTGTTTTGGCCATGCGATTGGGGCAATCGTTCCATGTCGAACCGGGTTGTGCTTGCTTTCTGCTGCCTGCTGATCTTCGTGAACTAAAAGTGCTGGAAACAGCATTACAACGGGAGCTTAGCTCAACCGTCACTCTGCTGCCTGTCGATCGCGAGTTTGTAGAAGTCAGTCTGACTGGAAGCTGGATTGCCGAAGACAGAGACGCTCATGAAGGCATGTTTCTGACCCTAGTGAGTGACCGAACTGAATTCTTGATCTACAGGCTGTGGCAGATCAGCGCGGCTCACATTTCCTCCCTAGCGTGAGGGGGCAAACCTAGCAGGAGAGGGCGATCCAATTTTTTCTTTGCAATCGCTCTCCCCTCCGCCCCAAAAGGTGTAGTACCCTCTTGATGCTTTGTCGTGCATTTGTAGTATAAAAGTAATATAAACGCTATAATCTCCAGGTCGCCAAATGGAAAGACATCGGTCCGCAAAACCGACATGCGAGAGTTTCTCCATGCGGAGACGCTTCGCGAACGATTCTCTCCCTGGAGTCCAATCTTTGCAATGTCTTCTACTTGAATGACCTCTACTTAATTAAATAGGAAATTGGTGAGGTTGGTGCTTGCGTGTTGCTGTTAACGGGAGTGATATGCTCCTTCCAGTTAGTTACTATTCTGGTTGATTACTGTAAGTATGGTTGAGTGAACGGCATTTGATATCCGTTTTGTCGAAAAACCTGTCAAGAGAGGTAAAACAAATTGGTTACTTTTCGCATAGAATTGCTGTAGTTGTTGCCCGAAAGTTGCCAGATTTCAATCATGCGATTACGAATCAAACGATGGATTGAAGGAACAATTATTGCAATAGCAATCGGCGTTAGCTCAGGCATCCTACCTGCTCAGGCGCAATCTGATCAACAGGTGCGCTCACTGGTGGAAGCATTGCGCGAAGCGGCTCCACAGACCGGTAACCCCAATGATGGGCTATACAGCGACTGGCAGATTCAAGCGCCAAACATTCCACGCTGGTCCGAGGCTTGTATTGGCAGATCGCTCTCTCCTCAGGAATTTGAGGCCGATTTAACGACTGCACGCACCATTCTGGTTTGTGTGATGCGGGATGTTTTGCAACAAGAGTATCGCAACAGTGGCAATGATGAGGCAACTGCGGTCCGCCGTGCTGCCGCTTGGTGGATGACGGGTGATCCATCCCGCTACAATAGCGGTGAGACAGCGGCCTATACTCAAAAAGTGCTCAGCTTCTACCGGCAACAGTCTGGAACCCCTGCGGCAGCCACTCCACCAAATTCAGCTCCACCGGCTTCGAATCAACCCCAAAGTACCCCTTACGATCGGTATATGCAAGCTGGGTATGCTGCTGTGGAGCAGAAGGATTACGAAGCCGCACTATTACACTTTCAACGGGCCTTAGATGAACGTCCGAATGACACCTATGCTCAACGAGCTATTCAAAATGTGGAACGCTACCATAATCAGCCTGGTCAAGCAGGAACGCAATAACGCGATGAAGGGATGGATCAAGCAGGGGCTGCACCTGATGGTGATGACCACGATGGCTGTTACAGCTGGATGGAGTTCTGACGTAAAGGCCGCTGAAGCATGGGTTGAGGTGACCGTGAATGCGGTAGGAGATCGATTTTTAGTGGATCAGAATTCGATTCAGCGATCCGAAAACATCGTTCGCTATTGGGAATATCGAGAGTTCAAACAGGCCAACAATGCGTTTCTAGACTTTGAAGTAGAACAACCCGTTTATGGAGTAATGATTTATCGCTCGGCAGATTGCACTTCTGGGGTAGAACGCACCCGCCGCTTAGTGATATTTGATCAGAATCGGCAAGTGATTGAGCGAGTTGATTATGGCAATAATGGCCCTCTTACTCAACCCATGACAGATAGCAGTGCTGCTAATGTCATCCGCTATGTTTGCACGCAGGAATAGCTTTAGAACAGTGCAACAGAACAGTGCAACAGAACAGTGCAACAATGATAGCTTGATTAATGCCGCTGCCTTTCGTTGGGAACGGGGGATATGGGCTTGGAACTATGGTTGAGATCAAGAGATGACAGTGGGGTTGAAGAGCAGGCATGGCAGTGGACATGGGCAGCCCAAAGCCGAAAACCCAAAGCCGAAAAAATAGGGTGAACCTGCTAAATTCACCCCTTATACCAATTTTTTGTGAAGCGGCTTATTATCAGACCCCTCCCAACCTCCCCTTGGTAAGGGGAGGTGCCGTATAGCACGGCGACATCTACCGTTGGATCTTTCAGCACCAACTGAGCTGAGACAGGCCCGGTATTGTCGCCGCGAACTATCTGCTGGTTCTGAATATAAGTGCCGTCCGTAGTCGTGAAGCCAACCGTACGGCCCGTTCCCTTCAGAATGTGAGCGATAAGCCGGGTCGTGGTTGTTTTGCCGTTGGTTCCCGTGATCGCAAAGATCGGTACCCGTGACTTCGCACCCGGCGGAAACAGCATATCGATAACATGCTCAGCAACGTTTCGGCCAATGCCCTCACTCGGCGCAAGGTGCATCCGAAACCCGGGTGCTGCGTTAACCTCTATGATACCTCCGCCATTTTCGTGCAGCGGCTCGCTTACATTTGGAGCGATAACGTCAATACCCGCGACATCCAGCCCGATAATACGGGCAATACGTTCAAACAAGAACACATTCTCCGGATGAACCTCGTCGGTAACGTCGATCGCCGTTCCGCCGGTCGATATATTTGCAGTGGTCTTTAGAAACAATCGTTCATCTTTTGGGAGTACACTTGAAAGTTCATAGCCGGCCTTGCGGATACAGCGTAGTGTCTGATTATCAATATCGATCTCAGTCAACACGTTCTCATGGCCGTAACCGCGACGCGGATCGGAATTCGTAATTTCGATGAGCTGTTCGATCGTATGTTCACCATCGCCAACAACATGTGCAGGCACACGCTCTGCGACTGCGATCAATCGGTTGTTTACAACGAGCGCCCGAAAATCCGACCCTACAAGCTGTTTTTCAACAATGATCCAACGGGAATATTCTTTCGCTTTTTCCCAAGCGATCTTGGCTTCATCGATGGACTTTATTCCGACAGTGGCCCCTTTGCCGTGATTCCCGTCAAGTGGCTTTATCACGAGTGGAAAACCAACCCGCTCGACCGTTTCTTCCAATTCCTCTTCATTTCGGATGCGGTATCCCTTCGGTACCGGAACTCCCATATCGCCAAGCAGAGTTTTTGTTGCGTGCTTATTCCCGGCGATATCGACCGCGATCATATTAGTATTCGCGGTCGTTGTCGCTTGGATCCGTTTTTGATACACACCGTATCCCAACTGCACGAGCGACTGGTCATTAAGTCGGATGTAGGGGATCCCGCGATTTACCGCCTCTTCAACAATAGATCCCGTGGATGGACCGAATCGGACATCTTCGCGAATCTCGCGCATTTTCTGAATGTCGGCGAACACGTCCGCTTTTACTTCCTCGATCGGCCGATCGCCGGCAAGTTCAAGGAATAGTCGCACCGAGGCTTTTGCCGCATACCGGCCTACCTCTTCTTCGTGATAACTGAAGACGACATTATAGATACCCCGCTCGCCCGTCTCACGAGTCCTGCCATAGCCAGTGTCCATGCCGGCAAGCGTCTGAAGCTCGAGCGCAAAATGCTCTATGATGTGGCCTGCCCAAGTCCCTTCCTGAACGCGCCGCAAGAATCCGCCCTCTTCGCCGTAACTACAACCGTGTTTAAGGAGCGTCGGAAGAACTTCATTCATTCGCCCATAAAAACCTTCGATCTTATCTGATGGCCGCTCTTCAAAATCGCCTATGTCCAGACGCATTATGATCAGCTTTTTCCAATAGCCACTCCAATAATTCGGCCCGCGAAGTGTGCGAATTTCCAGGATTTCCATACTTTTCTGCAACCTAAAGGTCTCAAACGGTAAACCCGCCAAGAGAATGTGTCTTTTGTCTCGATCCATATTGGATCTAAACCGCGGTCATTCTCGTTATTGCGTCGTTATATTTTGTTACTCCTCAGCCAAGATCAGGGAGCAGAAACTCCTGCGGCGGCTGTAGCGGATGCCTCTTAAGATAGTCGTATATCAGTCCATCGCGCAGGATGTGCATTTGAACGCCGCAAATACTGAATGATTCATGCTCAGCGACCTCAGCGATCTCGTTATACGTTATACACGAACCGTCAACGATGGTTACGGAGCCTCTGCCAATTACTTCAAGTACACCCTTGCCGTCAAGGATTATTGCCGTATTCTCGTCAATGCCGATGCCGAGATTATAGGGATTGTAAGATACTGCCGTTATCAGACGGCTAATGCGGCCGCGTTCCGTAAAGTGCTGGTCGATGATGATATTTTTCAAGAATCCGAGACCAGGAGAAAGCTGCACCGCACCTTTATGAGGATGCGACGTTGACTCTCCGCGCACGATCATTGAGGTACTCATGCCGGCCGCACCGGCGCTCGTGCCGGCAAGGACGATCGGTGTTTCACGTACCATCTTCCGCAACTTTGCCGCGAATTCGGTACCACCCAGCAAGGAAACAAGCCTCATTTGATCGCCACCGGTCATAAAAACGCCGGTTATGCCGTCGAGCAATCCATCTGCGTTAGCCTGAAACACGTCCTGCCGCGAAGTTGCACGCAGCACCCGCGGATTTGCGATACCGAGATTACGAAATGCCTGAGCTTGGGTGTTCAACTCAGGCTAGAGGGTAGGCAGCGCAAAACGTTAGCGCTTGTGATTAGCGCGTTTGGGCTGCATCAAATTGGTTGCAATCGAGCAGGGAAAAACCCGAATCAGACAGCTTGGGAGGTGAGCGCAACAAAACTAACTTGCCTAGGCGATTTGCTAAGCAAGGAGCGGCATCTGAAACGAATCTGAAAAATCTAAATTTGAGAACCGAAATCTTGCCCTCAGGGCAGGCGATCCAACAAAGTTAATGAGTCCGGATAGCGGCAGCCTGGAGCGGCATTGCTTGAGTAGAGATCTGATTAATCATCATAATTCAGTCATGAAGACTAGGATTCACGTATTGTAGCATGACTGTAGTATGTTGCAAGGGCAGGATGTTCCACAACAGCCTGAAAAACAAAAGGACAGCGTGATTAGATCAGGCTGCCCTCCACAGTTTAACGATTTAATTGATTGGCTTAATTGATTTAGCAACGATTAAGCAGCTCAACCGACTGCATAGGCCGATTGCAACGCCCACACAATCAAGAATGCAATTGCGCCCAGGATCAAAATGCCGGAGAGCGCTACGACGGGTAGGCTGTCTGCCCCCTTAAATTCCATGATTCCTCGATTCAAGTCGGTCATAGGTTTGATGTCCTCCCACAACAGGATTAGCAGCAACCAAATTGCCAATAACTAGGTTAACAAGCGATTAACAAGCATCAAACTGACGATCAATTTGATGCTGATTCAGCTAATTTCAGCCAAATCAAAGGCTCAAGATCGAGTCTTCCTTCCCAATTCTAGCCAGAGTTCTGCCTCGATCAAGTCTAGAAAGCACACTTTAAGATTTTTTTCAAGAAAGATTTTGCATCAGTAACATCCAGCACGGGGCAGGCTTTGGAGTTGCGCTGGCAGAACAGCAGAAATTCAAAGGCCCAGGCGGTGGGCAAAATCACGAGATTGGTCTGCACAGAGCCGAGGGCTAGACCGGCTGTGGATCCAGTCAGCAATCCGTCGCGGCAGCGTTACCGAACTTCAGCCGGAATAAGGGTATGGGTCGGGGTCATGGTTTACGAGGTTTGATAGAAGCGTTTCAAGGAATGGGGAGAATCAGAAGGAGTCGATCATGCCGATGAGTCTAGCGGTGCCTTCAATATTTATCAGCTCCAGTAGAAGCGAGCAGGCAGTTTGACTTCCCTGAGAACATCCATTGGACAGGACAGAGCTGACGTTCTGATAATCGATACAGCTCGTCGGATCGTTGTTTAGCCCGCAGTTATAGGCAGCCGAGGTTCCAGAGAGGAAGACGTTGTTGTAGAAAGCATCAGTCAGGGCTGGCTGATTGGGCAAACCTGGCTGGGAGAGCGGGGTTGCGTTGAGGCTCAACTGGTATTTGCTGCCGCCTCGCTTTGGATAGACCCGAACGTAGTAGGTTCCAGGTTCTAGAGTGGCGTCAATCTTTTCGGATCGATTCTTCCTGCGGTTTGAGCTGGCTATCGCTTTACCGTTCTGAATCAGAGATACATCAACGTCATTCTGAAGACTGCCTAACAATAGGTTGAAGCTGCTGCGTCGATTGATATTCAGCGCATAAAAGTCGTTCTTGTCTCGTAACCCAACTGATCCCCTAAAAGTTTTCTTGCCGTTTAGCACTCCGACGTTACGAGCACCATTCAAGCGATCATCTGCTGCCATAGTTTATCAATTCCTCAATTTTTCAACACACGGTCAAGTATTTTACCTAATACCCCTGGTAAATACCAGTAGCCTAACTGCGTCTTTATTGAACCTACATGGGCATTCGCTCAACTATGCTCCGGAGCAACCAGGCTGTGAAACAGAGTCAGAAACGCTGCTAGGTTATCAATTGATGCATGATTAATTACACAGACACCCGATCTGTACTTAGGAAAGTCTGGACCGATTCGTTCAATCACGACTTTGCTGTCTTCGTGACTCAGCCTAACTTCACCACCGCTGTACTGGTGGGTTTCTGCGGCATCGATCACCTACAGCCCGCCCGCCTCCCTCAACCAGAAACTCAACTGTGCCAGATTGCTCCAACTCGGCCTGGGCTTTCTGGAGGCAAAGGAATGTCCAGATCCGTTCCGCAGAAACAGCAAAATGATAGGGATCGTCTTGTCTCAGTCGCCCAGACTTGCTAAAGAACAAACCGACAATGGATTTATTACCTATCAGACGGCCCGATGATTTGGTACTCCTATTTCTTAAAGGGTAGAGAAAAATAGAAGCAGTTATCCTATTCCAGTCAATTCTCACGCTTGTTTGAACCTCGATGAAACCCTACCTGATCTGTTCAACCTGCGGTTCAGATGACATCATGAAAAATGGCACCATTTAGCTGGGATTGCTCGGAGACTGCACCTGTTCGAAGACTGGTTGCAACGCTACGTCAATCGTTGCTATCAACTGCTGCCTCAGATCGTACAGGTGCGACCCAAGCCGCAACTGCCTTCTTGGATTTCGGTTTGCTGAGTAGGAACCACCACAGTTCCAAGCCAATCAGTCCTAATCCGCCCAGAGTCACAGCAACTTTGTTGCCAAGGGGCTGTTCAATGCGGCGAAACTGTCCAGTTTGTTCAGTCTGCGGTTGCATCTCGTTCATGTCGTGGGGCATTTGAGCAACTGCTCTCCCGTTCGCAAGTCCGAAAACTAATCCTAAACTGGCAATACCGCTGATGATGGTTGTTTGCTTCACCATTGAACAATCCTCCTATCCAAACGTCTCTAAAATTGAACCTGAAATCACACCAAGCAGAAAACCGAATCCTGCAAGTGTTCCAAAAAATGTCAAATAGTTAAGCATCGTTGTTTCCTAAGTCAAGGGTTAATAATGGTAATAGGTAAGGGATAATGGGTAATTGAAAATTCATTTTTCCTTGTCGATCTACATGCTTACTCATATCTCCATACCTTTATGCATCCTATTACCCATTACTCATTACTCATTACCGATTTCCTACTGGCTTGAAGTTCCGCAACCGTAAAGCGTTCGTCACCACAGAAACCGAACTGAATGCCATTGCTGCACCGGCAATGATGGGACTGAGCAACCAACCGAAGATCGGATAGAGAATCCCTGCGGCGATCGGAATTCCAGCCACGTTGTAAATGAACGCGAAGAACAGATTCTGTTTAATGTTGCGAATGGTGGCACGACTGAGTTGAATCGCAGTCACAATGCCCTGTAAATCACCAGAGATTAGCGTGATATCACTGGCAGCGATCGCCACATCGGTTCCGGTTCCGATTGCCATCCCCACATCGGCTTGAGCCAGAGCAGGGGCATCGTTAATGCCGTCACCCACCATTGCCACTACCTTGCCTTCCGATTGGATTTTCTCCACAGTTGCCGCTTTTTGATCGGGACGCACTTCTGCAAACACTCGCTCAATTCCCACTTCACGGGCAATCACATTCGCAGTGCGCTGATTGTCTCCGGTCAGCATCACCACTTCTAAGCCCATCTTTTGCAAGGCACGAATGGCATTGACCGAAGAGGGTTTGACCGCATCGGCAATGCCCATAATGCCTTCGATTTTGCCATCGATCGCAATCCAAATTACAGTTTTACCCAGGTATTCCAGCTTGTCCCAGTGTTGTTGCAACTGGCTGGTTTCAATCCCCAATTCGTTCATCCACCGATGGGTTCCAATTTGCACCAATCGATCCGACACGTATCCTTGCACCCCACTTCCGGCGATCGCTTCAAACTCCTGTGCATCAGTCAAATCCACGCCTTGAGTTTGAGCATATTGCACCACTGCTTCAGCTAAGGGATGTTCAGAATTGCGCTCTACCGATGCTGCTAAACGTAGCAGGTTGAATTCATTGCGATTGGCTGTTCCATTCACCGTGACAAAATCCGTGACGGTAGGTTTCCCTTGCGTGATCGTACCCGTTTTATCGAGAACGATCGTTTGAATTTTGTGGGCGAGTTCCAGGCTTTCAGCCCCTTTAATCAAGATGCCATTCTCGGCTCCTTTCCCAGTGCCCACCATGATCGAAGTGGGTGTGGCTAATCCCAGCGCACAGGGGCAGGCAATAATCAGCACTCCAACGGTGGTAATTAGCGCCATCGTTACGTTCCCCATGATGTTGTACCAGAGGATGAACGTGAGAATGGCGATCGCCATCACCGCAGGTACAAACCATCCCGTGACCTGATCGGCAAGTCGCTGTATGGGCGCTTTCGACCCCTGGGCTTGCTGCACCAACTTCACGATCTGAGCTAAGAAAGTATCTTTCCCAACTCGTGTGGCTCGAAACTTGAAGCTGCCGGTTTTGTTAATCGTTGCGCCAATTACTTCGTCGCCTGGATGTTTTTTCACGGGCACACTCTCACCCGTCACCATCGCTTCATCGATCGTGGAGGAGCCATCAATAATCTCGCCATCCACCGGGATCTTTTCACCAGGGCGAACGAGAACAATATCTCCCAACATCCCCTCCGCAATCGGAACATCTACTTCCTGACCCTGGCGAATCACTCGTGCCGTTCTTGCCTGCAACCCCATCAGCTTCCGAATCGCTTCAGAGGTGCGTCCCTTCGCCCGGTTCTGTAATAATCCTCCCAATAGAATCAACGCAATAATGACGGTTGCCGCCTCAAAGTACACGTCTGGACTCAGCCCCTGTTTGATGAACCACTGGGGAAAGAAGGTCGGAAATAAAGAGTAAAGGTAAGCAGTTCCAGTGCCGATCGCCACCAGCGTATCCATCGTTGCGGTATGACGCTTCAAAGCTTTCCAAGCATTGACGAAGAATTCACCCCCTGCCCAAAACAACACGGGAGTCGTGAGGACAAGCTGAAGCCAGGGATTGTGTAACCACATGGGGATGAAGGGGATGGGCAACCCAGTCATGGCAGGCAGTGATCCAATTACTAGGACAGCACCGACATTCACTCAGTCGTCCTTCCTGCATTAGCTGGTCTCTTCCCTCATCCAGTGCATCAATCCACTCAGGTTTTAGATACCAGTTCTCCCGCCAATTTATTGTGGCTTGTGGTGGTACAAAGCCCGGACAAAGTTTATATATTTCTTCCAAAGACAATTGTGGGAAAGTAAAGCTCTTATAAATTAAAGTACCATAGGCAATCTCACAATTTTCAAAATAGCTGTCGTAAAATTCTTTTTCTACGCCCATTAAAGCATGGTATTCTTTCCACATTTGGGAAACAGGCAAGGATATTAGTTTATCTGCTATAAAACCTCCTTGAATAATAGAATCAGGTGCCGTTTCATAAAGAAGAATTAAATCACCTAACTCCATACCAATGGGACGCTTTCGCAATTCAATGGTTTTTGTTCCATTTATAATACGCTCAGCGTAGATTTTCTTAATACTTAGAGCTTTGATGTATTTAACCTGCATAAAGACCTCCAAGTTCAATAGCCTTCTTATAACGACTTAAATCGATACTATGCATTGCTTGTGGTGCGCCTCTAAGCACTCCACTACTTAATAAATCATTGAGTCGAACTACTTCACGAAAAGGTGTTAAATAATCAAATTCAATAGCTTGTCTCTGTTGCCCTTCATTTCCAATTTCTTGTAGTGTGAGAACACCTTTCATTCCTAAATCGTTATAGAGCTGCGTCGGCGTTCCAATATATCGAGTAATGATTCTGGCTGTAGCTACTACGCCAGATATCGGACTACTTGCGTAAAAAATTATGGATGCACCCCTCATGTCATCATGGATACAGCTACATCGACCATAGTAAACAGTTTTCCCAGCTTGAAATATTTGAATTAAAAATTGAGGGCGAATAGGGATGACATAAGCTGTTTGTGGCGCAAAAGATGATTCTCCCGGATAAATAAGATTTAACCAAGAATGCAGGGAGAACTGATTGATAGGATTTGAGTCAGCATCACTTAGATGAATTACGGCATTATTGGAACGGATACTCTCTATGAGTTGCCGTCCCGATGGATTATAGGAAGTAGGAATGATTGATGGAAAGAGTATTCTGGCTCTAGTTAAATCATCCGTTCTAGACTCTTCCAACTCATAAAAAAATAGTTTTGTCAAAAACCATTCTGGCTCATGATTCTGACGAATATAAATTTCACGTCCAATACCCTCTACCCAAAAACCATAACGCTCAAAAAATGGAACTAATTCAACTCTTGCTGTTGTCACGAATGCTCTTCTAATCTTCTCCAATTTCCATTGTTCAAGACAAGTTAGAATCAGATTTCGTCCGATCCCACTACGTCTATGCTCTTGCGTAACAAATAATGTTGATAGTTTAGCTATGTCGTTGCCTTTTGGCTTCCAAATTGCAACCCCAACAGCTTGCCCATCTCTATAAGCTACGTTGAAGATAGTGTCTTTTTGGTTAAGAGTTTTAAGTAACCACTGCGGAAAGCCTGGATAGAGTAAAGATAACTCTTCATCAATTATCTTTATTAAGGCAGTCTCTTGTTTGAAAGCCTCACCATCCAGTCGTTTAACTCCAAATGCTGTAATGACAGAGTCAAAGGAATCCCCTTGGACATCCCTTCGTCCTCCACCTAGTTCTGAGAAATCATCAATGATTACAGCCCTATAAAGGCTATCTAGAAAATCCTGGAATTCCTTTTGCCCAGGAAATCTAAACCATTCGACTCCAGGAGCCTCTGAGATGTGATATCCGCGCTCTTTCAGTTGATTATGAATTGTTGTTTCAATCCAGTCACCTGGAATCCTAACTGCTCCTAATAACTGGGGTTCCTCTGGATGTGCAGTTTTAACTTGTGCTTGTATGCGTCGCAGAGCTAAGTCTATTGGATCAACGTCAGCACTACCAGAGGTTCTACCGATCTTGACTCTTGGTTGCTCTTTTAGATACGAAGGAAATGAATAAATGTAAAGAACTGTTTGAACTTCCATAAAGGCTAGAGCGTTTTCCTGGCAAAGCAACCTTTTCAGTTTGCCTATTATATAGCCCATCAGATTTTGTGGCATCCGTCTAAGCTGAGCCTAGAACTTTGAGCCAAAACCTCCATGTACTACCACAACCAGAGAACGAAGCCAGCTAACGATTGAGTTGAGCGCGCCGCCCGCGGCGCACATGACAGGGCACTTTATCGATCACGGCTGCGCTCCAACGACGTGTTATGCGGCAGCAGCACGGGAGCGTGCCAATCCATGTACGGCGGCCATGATGCCGAGGGTTGCACCAAGCAACGCGCAGATGACCCCGACGTTTCGCGAAGTCTCAGCGATGTTCGCCATCCCGGCGATGTAGCTGTATGCCACCGCCCCAAGGGAACAGGTGGCACCAAGGCCGAAGCCTATCCAAGCCCCAATGGGAAACCGGACTGGCTGGACTGTTTTGGGCGCTGGCGGCGCCGCCTGCGGCATCAGGGTAGGTCCGATCCACATTGTAACCAAGCTGGCCGAGGGCGACAATCTCACCGAGGCTACCACAGACCTTGTAATCAATCAGGTTGGCGCATCAGGAGAGATTTTCGGGTTGTTTGGTGATGATGCCGAGAAGCTGGCCGAATCCATTGCACTGATATCGGCCATCCCGGTTCTAGTTGTCGTAAATCTAGCAGGAGACGCCGTCGAGGTCGCGGAAGGTGATATCGAGCCCGAGGACTTAGTTGGAAGCCCTCTTTCCACCCTACTGCAACACGCTCATCAGCTCTATTCTCCTGTTGCACGACCTATGCCAATTGAACTCAAGTATCTCCTAAATGGCATCGTCCCAGCCCAGATTCTCAACCGTGCCAAATACGTCATTGATAAGACGCCTGACAACGTTGCTGGTTTGGCAAATCTGTTGAATCACTTGTCAGATGACGGGATTCATGCTGTGACTGCTGACGACATAGTTATTTTCTCGTCTGGTCCCTCATCTAGCTTGTCTGGACTATTGCTGTGGGTACATGAGCTCTATCACGTCGGGCAGTATGCCGAATGGGGCTTGGAAAAGTTCGCAGCGGAATACACGACCAATTACAAAGACGTAGAAGAAGCTGCGAACGTCGCCGAAGAAAAGGCCCTGCCTATTTTGTCGGAGAGGCTGGCTGGGCTGACCTAACGCAAGGTTCTCTTATGCAATCTCGCGACCGTCGTGCAGGGCCTCGCTGAAATCCGCGGGCTCTATGGCACGGGGCACGGTCGAGATGGCAAAGCGCGCGGTGTGACTTCTCGTCATGGCTGGCCGTTGGTGCGGCCAGTGCGCTTGTGGCGTTTGCCTTTCAGACGCACCTGGAGATGCCGCCCAAGGCGTGAGGGCAGATGATCCTGACCGATCTTCTCCCTGTATTCGACCAGCACCGCTAACGACCGTCACGGCCTCTTTCTGGTGAGCCTATCCGGCACGGCCCGTCCGGGCATCAATCGCGTGCGCTTTCGCATCTTCGATTTGTGCAGCTTCCCCTGTCGGGTGGGCATCCGCCCAGCATGAAGCGCTCGTGTCGGCACCGCGCCGCAAAATCCTCGCCGATCTGTCCAAGGCCGAGCTAAACACGGGCGAGATCGCCGCTCGGTTCGAAATGTCGAAGCCTTCTGTCTCGCAACACCTCTCGGTGCTTGAGAATGCCGGACTGATCGCAAGCGGGAAACATGGACAGTTTGTCTACTATGTTCTGCTGCCTGAAAGTCTCGCCAACACGCTCAATTCCTACGTGCAGCAGGTCTGCCCGGTATCAAGGCCGCTGAAGCGCGAGAGCGCGGAACTCTCGCGTCAAAAATCCGACCCGTGACTGACTAAGGCCCGCCTTGAGTGGACTATTTTTCGCGTCTGTTTTTTGGTTTGGGCCGCTGAAAGCGGACAGTCTGCTACCGGCCCAGTTCCAGCCAACCCGCGGCACCGAAGCACCGCGGGCGACCTTGACCTCAATCCGCCGGGTTCCACAGGATGACGAACCGGTCGTCGCGGTCATCGCCCGCGGCCTTGGCGAGGTTGGCGTAGAGCCGACGCGGCCCGAACTCGGGTGCGGCCAGGCTGAGCGATATGTACTCGTTGCCGGAGGCTTCGGAGCGGCGGTTCCAACCCGCACCGATCTCAACGTCGCCGGAGTGGACCCGGTAGTCGGGATGGACATCGTTGGTCTTGCGGGCATTCGGTGTGATGGTGATCTCGGCACGGATGCTGAGGGTCTTGAGCTGGCCCTTGAAGGTGCCGTTTTCGCTCTGGGCGACATATCCGATGGCAGGCATTGCAGGTCTCCTTGTCTGTCGATCCGGGAACCGTTCCCTGGTCGATGGGCCGACCGCGACGGCCGGGACAAGAAGCGCCCGAACCCCAAAGGGCCGCAGCGTAAGCGGAGGACCGGAGCGGGCGAGATTGTTGTGCGCGAGGAGCCGCTATGCGGCGGGGAAGAATCTCGCCCGCGATGGTTTCGGGAGGTTCGACCGGCCGTAGGTCATGGGCTCAGGAGACGGGAATGCAGTTCCGTTTGGCAGTAGGGAAACCGCCACCCTGCTGGCGCGTCGCCTATGCGGCACGTGCGCCGCGCGCCAGTTCCTCGATCCGCTGCGAGCATACTTCGTGCACCACCCGGCCAAGTTCCTCGACCTGGCTCCCGAGCCATTCGAGCTCTTCTTTCGAGATGCGGTAGTGCTTGGAATAGCGCGCCTTGACGTAGGCTTCCTTGAGCTTCTCGAACCGCGCCCGGTCGCGCTTGGTATCGCGCGGCCAGACGTAGGTCAGGCGCGGATCGATCCGCTCGGCTTGGGTACGCAGGAACCCGATGTTGTGCACATGCGGCGTGTAGAAGGTGCAGACTAGCAGCACGCAGTGATAAAGCCGCTCGGTGGCCTGATGCAGTTCAAAGGCCGCTTTATTGCTCCAGCCTCTCTGCGCGGCCTCAGCGGCGAATATCTCAGTATCAGCCATGGTGGTGGCTGTGATATTTTCCATTCCGCCGAAACTGAATTTTGCAACTATCGTCTGATCATATTTGGCAAATGGATACTCGATGCCGGTAAGTTCTTCGTGGATCCGTAGCATATCACGCGTTCGGCCATAAGCCTTTTCGATCATATACTCGGTTCCCGGATACATATAGTAAGCCAACGAAATTCCGTTATACTGTTCTTCCTTTTTGACGTATTTCCCAACAACGAACGAGATAAGATACGTCGGATGCGGGGTTCCCATCATGTGGTGAATGGTCTTTGTGCCATCATCGTGGACCTCGCCGCCTACAAGTTCGCCATTGCCGATCACCGTCATATCAACAGGAACTCGAATACGAGTTTCCGAGGTCGCTTTATCCGATGGAAAGTCAAATGAAGGGAACCAATGATGAGCTTCTTCGGGCTGGCCCTGCGTCCATATCTGTGCCGAATGTTCGATCTTATGATCAGACGAATTCTCGTCAATAAAATAGATACCTTTCTTCGGCGTAGCAGAATATTTGAAACGGATCTTTATCGCTTCGTCTTTCATATAGTCACGATCAAGCGTTACCGTTATCTTTCCCGGGGATGTTCTATATGTTAGCTGTTCGGAGCGATCGGCAAGCGTAACGCTTTCGAATTTAAGATCGCGGGCGTCGAGTACGGCGATCCGGAAACTGTCAGCTAGTGGCTTTAATTCAACCGTAGTGTCGCCAAACACAGTGCGCTTTTTGTGGTCAAAAGAAACGCTGATCGCGTAATGCTGAACATCATAGGTCCGAGCACGATTGAAATTCGGGCGCTGAGAAAGAGCACCTGAAGAAACAGTGAAGATCGCAAAAAGAAGACAAAGTGAGCGAAAGATAGATAATTTCATTGGTAAATCTAAGATGCAGATCTGGCAATTAGGGATCGTCAGATGTGATCATTCGACGCCAGAAAACTAAACAAGTGATCTCCGAGATCACAGAACCATTTCGTACAAGTGTTGGATGCGGTTCGGTGATCTCGTCAAAAATGGCTTTACGGATTCAGGTATTTCCCAAACCAACCGAGCACTTCCTTATGCCACAGCTCAGAGTTCTGCGGCTTGAGTATCCAATGCCCTTCGTCAGGAAAAATGACAAGACGCGACGGAACCTTTCGAAGCTGCAACGCCGTAAAAAGCTGTAAGCTTTGATCTACCGGTACTCGGAAATCCAGTTCTCCGTGAGTGATCAGCGTCGGCGTGTTGAAATTCTTTACGAATTTGTGAGGTGACCATTTTTCATACATCTCCGGGTTTTCCCACGGCATTCCTTTGAACTCCCAATTTACAAAGAATATTTCTTCGGTAGAGGTTGCCATGCTTTCCAGATTGTAAACACCAGCGTGCGAAAGGAGAGCTTTGAATTTGAACCGCGGATCGTCGTTGTGGCCGAGTATCCAATCGACCATATAGCCGCCGTAGCTGGCCCCAGCGCCGCCAATACGTTCCTTATCGACGTAAGGACGTTTTAGCATTTCAACGATGCCGTTTTTGATATCGATAAAGACCTTGCCGCCCCAATCGCCGGAGATCTCGTTGACGAATTGCTGGCCGTAACCGGTCGAACCGCGAGGGTTCGGCATAAAGATCACATAACCCGCATTCGCCCAAACCTGCGGATTCCAACGTGTGCTCCAGGCGTCATTCCAAGCACCTTGCGGGCCGCCGTGGATGAGAACGATCATCGGGTATTTTCTGTTCGCATCGAAATTCTTTGGCTTGACGATAAAGCCGTGATTAGGTGTGTTTTCCGCACCGATCCATTCGATCTCTTCGGGACGGCGGAGACCGAGATCGCCGTTCGCCTTACTCAATGCGACACCGGCGGAACCATCGATATTCGCGGCGTATATCTCAGGCGGCGAGGTCATCGACATCGAACTGAACACAAGCGTTTTGTTGTCAGGCGCGATGTTGATCCCGGTGATGAAAGGATATTTATCGGTAAGCGGCAGCTGTCGGACGTGGGTGCGGATACGCATTCGGAAATCAGGCTCGAGTGGAACCGAATAGACTGGATGTTTGCCACGTGCACCGGCGGTAAAATAGACCGTCTTGCCATCTGGTGAGAGTATGAACTCATCGACCATTTCGTCGAAGCCTATCGTAAGTTCCTGCGTTTCTCCAGTCTGGCGGCTGAAGCGCATAAGCCGCCATCGGTCGGCTTCAAATGTCGCCGTTTTCTGCGAACGGAAGAGAATATATTTACCGTCCGGCGTATAGAACGGCGAGGCGTCGTAGCCCTTATTATTCGCTGTAATGTTTCGCGGCTGGCCGCCTGCGATCGGCATTACGAAAAGGTCGCTGTTGGTAGATGCGGCCTCGATCGGGTCGAGATTTTTGATAAAGATAACTTCCTTACCGTCCGGGGAGAATGAATAATCGTGTCCAGTCGAAGCGCAGTTCTTGGTCAGTCATGCCAGCACCTGCCTCATCGCGGGCTGACAGCAGCAGGGTCAAGATATCGGTGCGGTTGGGATCAAAATTAGCGCGTCGCTCGCGGATTTCAGCATAGAGCAAGTCATCTACCTGCCGTTTTAGCGCTTCATAGACAGCCAGAGGTTTCCAGGGACCCCACTCCTTCAGCAGCACCGGAAAGAAAGTGAACATGTAGGACAGCGGATCGGCGCCAATCGATAGGAGTTTACGAATGTTGCTACGCATTTGGCGATAGCGTTCGCCTTCGTTAAGGCCAAACACTACCTTCAGCATGATCTGAAGCGTGATCTCCTGCATGGCGGGCAGGATCGTCAGCGGTTGACCGGGCTGCCAGAGGTGGATCACCTGCTCAGCAATCTGGCAAATCGTATCGCCGTAGGCTTTCATGCGTTCGCCGTGAAACGGAGGCATGAGCAACTGCCGTTGGCGACGATGGGGTTCACCGTCTAGGGTCAGCAATGAAAAATCGCCCATCGTAAATTTGAGGGCGACTTGGGCGCGGCCATAATCGTAGAGCTGGGGGTTAGTGAAGATCTCAGCGATGGCCTGGGGATGGCTGACACAAACCGATTCACCGCTACCAAACCGCATCGTAAAGCAATCGCCATAGCGCTTGGCACAGCTCTCCAAAAATTCCAGAGGAGTAAAGGTCCAGCGCAACAAATTCCAGAAGCTCCACCCTCTGACGACGGGAGGATAGTTGTGGCCATAGCTCGGCGAAATCGTAAAGGAAGGATTGGCTAAATCGTTTTGCATAAACTGCTTTTGAATGGCGCTAAAGGACAGGATCTCAAACAGGGCGTAGAGCGCGCACGGTCATCTTTACCCCGCCTTGGGGACTGATGTTGACACCGCGACGAATCGCCTTGATCGGGCGTTTGTCCCGCAATGCCAACTGATAGCGTTTCAAAATCGTGGCTAATACCAGCTTCATTTCAAATTGGGCAAAGGCTGCCCCAATGCAGTAGCGATTGCCGCCGCCGAATGGATAGTATTCGTAGGGTGTATATTGCCGTTCCAAAAAGCGCTCTGGTCGAAACTGCTGCGGCTCTGGATAGAGGTCTTCCCGGTGGTGGGTCAGGTAGTTGCTAGGAATCAGCATCGTGTTGACCGGAAACTCGTAGGGACCGATTTGCATGGGGCCATTGGTAATGCGGCACTGGATCGTGGGTCCGGCAGAGCGCAAGCGCATCGATTCGGAACAGACAGCGCTGAGATAGGGCAAGCGGGCAATTGCCATCGGTTCTGGCTGATCACCTAGCGTATCTAGTTCGGCCAGCAGTTTGGTCTTCACAGCTGGATGGGAGTGGATATAGTAAAAGGCCCAAGCCAGCGTCGAAGCGCTAGAGTCATGCCCTGCTGGCAGCATGGTCATCAGTTCGTCGCGCAGTTCCTGATCGCTGAGGGGCTGTCCATCTTCATCACGGGCTGCCATTAGCAGCGTCAAGATATCGGGCTGATTGGGATCAAAATTCTGCCGCCGCTCCCGAATTTCGGCAAACAGCAAATCATCGATGGGCCGCCGCATTCTCATGAAGTTCTCGACCGGTCTCCAGGGTCCGCGATCCTTCAACAAACCCGGGAAAAAGGACAGCGGATAGAACAGCGGATGACCGAACACCGCCAGAAATTGCCGCAGGTATAGCTTGATCTGCTCATAGCGCTCGCCAGAGTAGAGGCCAAACACGGTTTTGAGAATAACCTGAAGCGTAATGTCATTCATCACCGGCAACATCGTCAAGGCTGTTCCGGGCGTCCAGTGGCACGTCATTTGGGTGGTGATATCGCAAATTTCGTGGCCGTAGGCTTTCATTCGCTCGCCGTGGAACGGTGGCATCAGCAGCTTACGGTGGCGCTGGTGCGGCTTGCCATCTAGGACGAGCGTGGAGTATTCACCCATCGAGTAGCGGACCTGACGACTAGCTCGGCCTGTGTCCATCTGTCCTGCAGCGGCTGCAAACACCTCAGCCACCATTTGCGGATCGCTGATAAACACCCAAAACGGCTGGTTCTTGCTAATCCGAACAGCAAAACAGTCACCGTAGCGGGCAGCACAGCGATCCAAAAACTCTACCGGCCAGAATGTCCACTGCAGCAACTGCCAAAAATACGGTGAGTTCACCACTGGCGGAGACAGTCCCGGCGATTTGAGAGTCGAAGTTGGTATCACGTTCATGGCTGGGTTTTCAGGGTAGAGGGCAATCGCAAACTCGGCTAGGTGAACACAGCAGGCATTCGGGCCAACCAGCGCAGGGTAGTATCCAGACAGTGGCAATCCAAAAGGTCTTGCAGTTGCGAGACGCGCCGATAGCGGATTCCTTCAAATTCTTCCAGTGTCAATCCTACGGTTTGATAGGATTCATAGAGCTGTTTGGCTCCGGTACGAGCATCCCACTGGGGCTGAAATTCTGGCAAGGAACCTGATCGTCGCCATATTTCGCCGCAGTTTCGGACTTATCCAGGCCCTGCAAACCGCCGTAATGCCGTTCATTTAACAGCCACGATTTCGTCTCCGGGATCCACATCAGATCCATCTCATCCAGAATGAGCCACAGCGTTCGGATCGCTCGTTTCAGCACCGATGTATATGCCTCGTCAAACGTGTATCCCTCATCTTTCAACAACTGTCCCGCAGCTTTCGCCTCTTCTAGGCCTTTCTCCGAAAGATCAACGTCGTACCAGCCGGTAAACCGGTTTTCTTTGTTCCACTGGCTCTCGCCGTGACGTATCAATACTAATTTGCGCATATCTTGGAACGCGGAATCTCCTGTCCGCACGCTTCATCAATTATTCAACAGATTCTTAACTTCGCCAACCAGATAAAGTGATCCGGTGACCACAACAAACTCGTCCGAACTTGCGACGGCGAGAGCCTCTTCGACCGATACTGTAAGTACGACCTTTTTCGGGTCGATATTCTCAGGAAGGAACTCGGAGAGCTCCTCTGCCGTCAAAGCGCGCGAGTTTGAGGGTTGCGTCAGTATCAGCCGTTCAGCACGCGGCCACAGGATCCCTGCAATTTCTCCTACGTTCTTATCCCTCATCGCACCAAAGATCATCGTGAGCGGACGCTTCTCGACATATGTCAAGAAATGTAACAGTGCTTTTGCTCCTGAAACATTGTGTGCACCATCAAGCAACAAGTTTCCGATATACTCAAGCCGCCCCGGATGTCGTGCATTTCTAAGGCCGAGACGTATTTGGTCGTCCGCAATATAAAAATGACCCCTAAGGCCATAGGCCAGCATTATTGCCACTTCGGCATTCTCTATCTGGTGAGCACCAAGCAGGCCTATTTCGGACGGCAGCATTCTGACGGGATTCCCCAATGCACTTTCGTCAAAGATTACGGCACATTCCATTATGTTCCTCGGATGGTATTGCAGCCTTCGGAGCCTGTCCCAGATCACCTCCAATGCGTTCGGACTCTGCCTGCCTATGATGACGGCCTGTGTATCCGCGCGAATGATCGCCGCCTTTTCGTCGGCTATTTCCTCGATGGTGTCGCCTAGATGCTCCTGATGGTCAAAATCGATGTGAGTTATCGCGGCGATCTCAGCATTTGCGGCGGTGGTCGCGTCTAGCCGACCGCCGAGGCCCGTCTCAAGGATCGCAAGTTCGACGCCTGCCTTAGCGAACGCAACCAGGGCGATCGCCGTAACCTGTTCAAAAAATGTGGGCGTGTAGGTGAGCGTGCCTTCGGCCAAAAGTCTTTCGGATGTCTTACGAACCAACGTCGCAAGGCTGGCAAAATCGTCTTCGCCGATGTCGGCTCCATTTATCTTGATGCGTTCGGTTATAGAAATGAGGTGCGGTGAGGTGTAAAGCCCGGTCTTGACGTCAGCCTGGCGGCATATTGAATCAAGAAATACGCAGACCGACCCCTTCCCGTTCGTGCCTGCAACCTGCACCTTCAAATACTTTTCCTGTGGGTTCCCAAGCTCGGCAAGCAGCGCTCGAATATTCTCAAGGCCAAGCTTTATCGCCTCGACCTCATTGCCGAGCGAATATAGATAACTTTCGGCTTCGGCGAAGTTCACGGTCTATATTGTAGCAATGAGTCGCCGGTGATAATTTATTTGGCCGAGATGATAGTTCAGATGGGCAGCTAGGTGAACGAGAAAAAACTCAGTTGTCATCGGGTGGCCAAATACTTCGACGGGATAGGGCTTACTAAGTTCTTCTTCGGTCAGTCCTTCGAGGACGGTTCTCACTTCTGTCTTGGCCAACTCGATATCTTCCAAGAGCTTCGCTCGCGGAACGAACTTAGAAGAAAACTCGGCATCTCTGTCACGCACATAATCCGTGGCTCCAAGAACCGCCCCGAAAAAATGCCGCAAATTACCGGTCAAGTGAACGCAAAGATTGCCCGCGGAGTTCGCGATCTCACCATCAACCCGCCAAAGATCGTCTTCGTTCGCATAAGCCTCGACCTCCGTTTTGAGATTCGCCAGGTCGCGGTCAAATATTTCGATTAGAACCTTCTGAAGCATCTCGGAACTAAGCGGATTTTCTGTCGCTCATCATGAAATCAAGCACGCGGATGATCTTGTCCCGCAATTCTCGGCGATCGACGACCATATCGACCATACCGTGTTCGAGCAGGAATTCGCTGCGCTGAAAACCTTTCGGGAGCTTTTGTCGGATAGTCTGTTCGATAACGCGGGGGCCTGCAAAGCCGATCAGGGCCCTAGGTTCTGCGATTATCACGTCACCTAGCATTGCAAAGCTCGCAGTTACGCCACCAGTTGTCGGGTCAGTGAGAACTGAAATGAAAGGCTGTCTCGCCTCGTGAAGCATTGAAAGGGCCGCAGAGATCTTGCCCATTTGCATCAGCGAGAGCGTGCCTTCCTGCATTCTTGCTCAAAAATCATCGCCGAAGCCGCGAACGGCCCGATAACTGCAGGTGCTGAGGTAGTTCTCCAACAGAAAGGTATCGTTGTGCTTCCGGATATCTATATCAATGCGGGCGGGGTTACCGTCTCTTATTTTGAATGGCTGAAGAATCTTTCGCGGGTACGTTTTGGCCGGATCGAGAAGCGTTTTGAGCAATCTGCCTTTGACCGCATTCTAAACGTTGTTGAAAGCGAGACCGGACGTAAGCTAACTGCTGAAGAGCGTGCGATGGCGTCGCGCGGAGCCGACGAGACGGACCTTGTTTATTCAGGATTGGAAGAAACCATGATTACTGCGTTCCAGCAAATTCGCGAGATCGGCAAACGCGACGACGTTGACAATCTGCGGACGGCGGCGTTCATCAACGCCATTGACAAGATCGCCGTCAGCTATCTTGAGCTCGGGATCTTTCCATAGACCGTTCAACCGCAACGGCAATTGTCTTTGCTACCTTATCTTCAACCGCTTTACGTATCTCCGCAAGCCGTTCTTCAGTTGCGGCCTCGAAACGAAGAACGAGTATCGCCTGCGTGTTCGACGCGCGAACAAGGCCCCAGCCGCCTTCAAAATTCATTCTGGCGCCATCAATGGTGATCACCTCGTGATCATGCGAATAATGTTCGGCGATCGCGGAAACAACTTCAAATTTCAGATCATCCGGACAGTCAACGCGCAGTTCCGGTGTCGAATATGTTGCAGGCAGATCGGAAAACAGCGCAGATAACCTTTCGTCGGTCTTCGATAATATCTCTATGACCCGTGCGGCGGCATATGTGGCATCATCAAACCCGTAAAAGCGGTCAGCAAAAAAGATATGGCCGCTCATCTCTCCAGCGAGGGCCGCTCCGGTCTCTTTCATCTTCGCCTTTATCAGCGAATGCCCGGCCTTCCACATAACGGCGTTGCCGCCATGTTTTTCGATGTCGTCGTATAACCGCTGCGAACATTTTACTTCCGCAATGATAGTCGAGCCCGGCCTTTCTGACAGCACGGCTCGCGATAGAAGCACCATCAGTTCATCACCCCAGATCACTCTGCCGGTCTCATCAACAACTCCGATCCGGTCGCCATCGCCGTCAAAAGCGATGCCGATATCTGCTGAGCTTTCCCGCACCGCGTTGATCGTGTCGATCAGATTTTCCTCAACCGTCGGATCAGGATGATGATTCGGGAAAGCCGCATCGGGCTCGACAAAAAGTTTGACCAGATCTACGCCAAGCCGCTCGAGCACCGGAACTCCCGTTACGCCGCCCATGCCGTTCCCGGCGTCGATAACGGCTTTTAGTTTGCGTCGGCCCGGTTCGATCCGCGAGACGATATCAGCAATGTATTCTTCCAGCACATTCAGGGTTTCGACCTGACCGGTCCGGATACCGTCAAACGCTCCCTGCGGCGCGGAGAAGGCAAGTTCTTTTATCTCCTGTATCTGCGAGCCAAACAGCGCCGCCTTGCCGAGACAGATCTTGAAGCCATTATGATCCGGCGGATTGTGCGAACCAGTGATCATCACTCCGCCATCGACCGGACATGTATAGACGGTGTGGTAAAGAACCGGCGTGGGGACGCGGCCGATCAGCAAAACGTCCAAGCCGATGGCCTGAAATTCGCGTGTTAGGATCTTGCAGAACGTCGGCGAACTTTCACGTGCATCGTAACCGATAGCGATCCGCTTTGCTTTGTTCTGAACGAAGAATCGCCCGAGGGCGTTTGCTAGGCGCGCAACGGTTGCGTCGTTTAGCTGCGGCCCAACGATGCCGCGTATGTCATATTCGCGAAAGATATGGCTATTCATTCTGTAATAGAAGGCCACATAACCAAGCCGCATTGCAAACGGCAAAGCCGCTGTCTGCAAAGCTTCTAACAGCTGGGCCGGTTCTGTTATACTTTTCGTTTGATGAATGGCAACAAGCGCCGCGTGCGCGGCATCATACCACTTTTGGCAGTATCGCCTTACCTACTATTTTACCGTGATGTTAAGAAACCTAAGGTCAGCCTGTCTCGCTTTGTTCGGTTTGCTAATCCTTTCGCTCAGTGCCGATGCACAGGTAGCCTCCCCGACGCCGCCTGATGAAGGCGGCCAGATCAAGACGTTCGAGGTCCGGCTTCCTGTAACGGTAACAGAACGCAAAAACACGCTTGTTTCCGGCCTTACAAAAGCGGATTTCATCGTACTTGAAGATGGCGTTGAGCAGGAAATCACTTTCTTCAGCGATGAGAAGACCAATCCGCCGGTTTTCGTTGGTGTTTTGATGGATACATCTCCTTCAACAGCCGGCAAGCTAAGATTCTCAAAAGAAGCAGCCGCGAATTTTTTCTACACAGTAGTTCAGTTAAGAAAAGACAAGGGAGCATTTATGACCTTTGATAACGAGGTCAAGCTTCATCAGGACTTCACGGATAAACTCGATCTTTTGCAATACGCATGGCGAAAGTTACAGTACTTGAAAAAAGGATCAGTTGTGATCTGTACAGGTAGCATTGAGCCAAATCCGTACATTTCCAGTAATGGAAATGTACCTAAAGCTGGGTTAGAAATGACGGTTCTGGATGTTGATCTAGATATCGTTCGCGGTAATGAGAATGAAGATGAAGCAGGGAATGTTGATTCCATTGAGAGTGATAGCCCTAAGAACGCTGAAGCTAGCAATGAAACAGCAGGAAACCCTTTTGCCTTGAATGCTTAAGGGGCGAGATAGTACAAAAGAACGGGCTTAGAAAAACGAACTAACTCAAGACCGAAGTTAGCTATCTTCACTGTGGTGGTTGAGCTGCGGTTTGATTGGTTTCTGCTTGCTCTGCTAGCTGTTGAGGGCTGACATTAATCAGCGGCAATGTTCCTTCACCCGACATCACAGTTGGAAATTGGCCGTTCCACTTTTCAATGGCTCGCTGCTGTAGGATCGCAGGGGTCAAAGTTTCTCGTAAGAGCCGTTGAGCTTCAGCCTGTCCTTTGGCACGGTTGATTTCGGCTTTAGCTTCCTGTTCAGCCTGTTGGGCTTTGAAAGCGGCCTGCTGAGCCTGTTGTTCGGCCACCTGTTTGGCTTCAATAGCCGCGTTGAACTCCGCTGAAAAGGCAAAGTTCACCAAGGATACATCATCGACAACGACACCATAGGGTTCTAGGCGCTTGGTCAAAGCATTGTCAATTTCATCCTTGAGCTTTACCCGTTCTTGCAAAATGTCTTTCACCGGCCGCTGGGCAATCGAAGCTTTTACTACCTCAGAAACCGCAGGATTAATAATGCCTGTGATGATGGCGTCCATGTCACCAACCTGCTGAAACACTTGATTTACTCTGGAAGGTTCGATGTGCCAGTTAACGGCAACGCTCGTGCTGACATCCTGTAAATCTTTAGAGGCTGCTGCCGCTTCTACGTCGGTTTTTTGGACTCGCACGCTCAGTCGTCTCACATTGGTTACTACAGGTAACACTGGATGGATTCCCTCATCTAGAACTTTGTCTTGCACTTTGCCGAAATACATGACCACGCCCCGCTCACCTGCACCTACAATTGTGAAAGGCCGGAGAAACAGGGCCAGTAACAGAAAGCCGATTCCGCCTACAAAGAGAAACGAAAGTGAGCGAGATGAAGACTGTAGAGTTCTGGTATTCATATCAATTTCCTTCTGTACATAACTGAAGATGGCGTAGTGCTACCTGATGATTGAAGAGAGTGTCTACTACTACTTTCCACTAGATCTACAGTGAAATAAGTCCAGTGTTGAACTCAGGTGCGATCTCATTTGGTAATTCAGGTTGATTTTGCTTTAGTCAGCTAATTTATGATGTTCAACAGTTAAGCTGGTAGTTTGCTGCAATTTCTTCTAGAAAGCAGTTATTTATGTTGCGCGACTGCCATTTTCGGCATCAATTATAATCACTACAATCACATTTGCACCTCAACTTCAGAGCAACATGTTCAGTAAAGTTGCAGCAATGTAGATCTGAGTATATGAATCAAACAGATCGGTGTAAGGTTTTCTGAGTATCTCTTAGCGCCTATACCTGTGAATGTGCAAATCGGTCGGTGTAGTTCTAGGCTTGGCTTGACCTCCAAATGGATTTCACACATATTCTTAGCAAAACAGACAAGCAACCTATGCAAATTTTCTGTCGGGTTTTGATTTGATCAGAGCTTCTTTTTGAAGATGGCAGCAAGCAGAAGTTTCCTTGCGGCTTTAGTTTGGTGTATCGTTAAAGCCCTGCGTTGCTTTAATAGACGTATTGCCAATTACGAGGCATGCAGTTCTATTGAAAAAATTGATCCACGACAAATAAGCGCACAGCAGATTGATAGAGGTATGAGAATCATAATCGTCACAATTGCAATGATTGGGCTAATCAAACCATGAAGCGAGTAAAGCAATAACGTGAGCGCTTGTCTTACCATCACAGCCACTGAGTATCTCAGATACAGTCGATAGCAAGATCTACGAAGCTGTAAATTTCGTTGAAACTGATGGTATCTTTCAATACTCAGACTACAGCTTCAATTTCGTGATTGTCTCTCGGTTGGTGCAATTGGTTTAAATCTTTATCCAATTACCCAATAGCCATTTCTGCGCCAGTACTGCTCCTGTAGGGCTTGGCTGAGCTGATTTTCAGAAATCAAGGATTTTTCTAGCAGCAGTTCACCTAGTTTTTTAGAACTACTGGGTTGTTGAGTCAGAGTTGTATGCAGTTGAGCCGCAGAAATCCAGCGATGTCGAATCAGGATCCAACCCAATTTGGCAACAGATTCAGTAGCGGCGATCGGAGCAGCCTGTTTAGCAATTTGAGAAGTTTCTGCGCGGCGGGGGGCGTTGGAGCCAGTGCTAAGAGCAACCATAGTATCGTTGTTTCATCATAGGGGCGGATGTATTAATTTGAACAACGGCGGTGTCAGCCCAAGCCCGCGGATCGTTACCGAGGCATTTGTCCGCTACACCTGGCAGCAGGAGGACGCAACGGCTTACACGATGTGGCAGATATTGGAACCCCAATCAGAAACTGTCCGAACTGGGCTTGCTGAGATGTTCGGGTGTTCACCCGAAGAGATCGCGATCACACGAAATGCCTCAGAATCGCTTGAGATATTACTTTTCGGGCTTGATCTTAAGTCCGGCGACGAGATCATCGCGAATACTCAAGATTATCCGCGAATGCTAACAACGCTGCGGCAGCGGGAATTACGAGAAGGCTTAAAGCTAAAGCTTGTCAAGATACCGATCGCGCCGAACGACCCTGACGAGATCGCCGCCGCATATGAACGTGCGATCACGCCGCGAACAAAGCTGCTGCTTATCTCGCACCAAATAAACCTGACCGGGCAGATAACGCCGATCAAGAAAGTATGCGAAATGGCACGTGCTCGTGGCATTGAAACGATAGTTGACGGAGCTCATTCGTTCGCGCAGTTTGACTTCAAACGCGACGACATCGGGTGTGATTATTTCGGAACCTCGCTTCATAAATGGCTTTATGCTCCGAAAGGAACAGGAATGCTTTACGTTCGTAAGGAAAAGATACCGAAAGTATGGGCTCTAATGGCTGCTGAGGACAAGAATCGAAATGACATTCGCAAATTCGAAGAGATCGGGACGCATTCTGCGGCGATGCGGCTTGCAATAGGCGAAGCCGTCTTGTTTCACAACGCGATCGGCGGGAAGCGAAAGGAAGAGCGGCTAAGATATCTTTCAAGATATTGGATGGATCGGCTAAAGAATATCCCCAAGGTCGGCTTCAATACATCATTCGATCCCGCTCAGTCGTGTGCGATCGCGAATTTTAAGATCGATGGCGTTGATCCGGTAAAGCTTGGAAGTTATCTGATGGCGAAACACAAGATATTCACCACGCCTATCATCCACGAAGAATTTACAGGCATTCGCATAACGCCGAATGTTTACACAACACTTTGGGAATTGGATAGATTTTCAAACATCGTCGAAGACGTAGCAAAGAAAGGTTTGCCGACGGCATAGGTTTTATGAGCATTAAGAAAGTTACACAACATCCGACACAGAACGAAGGGCTTATTTTCGAGCGGTCGCAGATTGGCCGCGTCGGCTATCGCCTACCGACATTGGACGTGCCTGAAACTGCTGACGCTATTCCTGCGGAGCTTTGCCGAGACGACGATCTCGCGGGCGTGCCCGAAGTGTCCGAGGTTGACGTGGTTCGCCATTTTACGCGGATGTCCACTTGGAATTATTCGATCGATCTCGGAATGTATCCGCTCGGAAGCTGCACGATGAAATATAATTCGCGGCTGAATGAAAAAATGGCCCGAATACCCGGCTTTGCGAATCTGCATCCGCTGGCACCGGAAGAAGAATCTCAAGGAGCACTTGAACTGATTTATAAATTGCAAGAGGATCTGGCTGAGATCACAGGCTTGCCCGGCGTATCACTCCAGCCTGCTGCAGGTGCACAGGGTGAGATGACCGGCGTTATGCTGATCCGCGCGTTCCTTGATAAACGCGATGGCGAAGCTTCAAAAGACCGCCGAGTTATGCTCATTCCCGAATCGGCACACGGCACAAACCCGGCGTCGGCAGCTATGGCTGGATTTACGGTTAAGACCATTCGTGCTACCGCTGAGGGTATCACAGATATGGAACATCTTCGCGAACTCTGCAATGAAGGCGGGATTGCAGGAGTTATGTTCACTAATCCTAATACGTTCGGGATCTTCGAAAAGAATATCAAAGAGATCTGCGATGTTATTCACAAAGCCGGCGGCCTTGTTTATATGGACGGAGCAAATATGAACGCTCTTGTGGGCGTTGCGCGACCAGGCGATATGGGTGTGGACGTTATCCATTTGAATTTGCACAAAACGTTCTCAACACCGCATGGCGGCGGCGGTCCGGGTTGTGGGCCTTGCTGCTGTACCGAGGAACTCGCTGAATTTTTGCCTGTGCCGCGGGTAGAAAAGCTGGGTGACACATACAAATTGAACTACGATATGCCGAAATCGATCGGCCGAGTTAAGGCATTTTTCGGCAACTTTGGGATGATGGTGCGTGCACTATCATATATCTACACACATGGAGCATCCGGGTTAAAAGAGGCTACTGAAACCGCTGTTCTGAATGCTCGTTATGTCGGCGAAAAATTAAAGGAAACATACCACAAACCCTACGATGCCGATTGCATGCACGAGGCAATCTTTTCACACAAGAATCAGACTCGCTCAGGAGTTCACACGCTCGATATCGCCAAGCGTCTGATCGATTATGGTTTCCATCCGCCGACCGTTTATTTCCCGCTGGTGGTTGAAGGTGCGATGCTGATCGAGCCGACCGAATCAGTTGGCCGGGCGGATTGGAGCTGTAGCGTATGGCTTCAATCACCGGCACAACCCGCTGTAGCTCGGTTTCTAGCGATATATCTTCTGCCTGAGGCCGAGTAGACTGGCCACCAACATCGAGGATATGCGCTCCGCTAGTCGCCATGTGCTGAGCCTGCTTTAGAGCTGAGTCCAGGGTATTGAACTGGCCGCCATCGCTAAAGCTGTCGGGAGTTACATTCAAAATGCCCATCAGATAGGTTTGGCTGCCCCACTCAAAGGTTTGGTTCCTGAGAGCGAGTGAGGTGTTGAGCGTAACTGAAGGTTGAGAATTCGTCATTCTGGCTTCAATCAACTTTGGACGGTAGTTGGACGGTAGAGTTGGACGGTAGAGGAAGTTTATATAGCATGTTTTAACTGCACTACACGTAAACGGTAAGATGAAACAGATTCTTTTCCAATTGCACGCATGGCTGTCAGTCAATTTCGCCTTCCCGGTTTGCGTCGCCTTTCCCAGTACCCACGCCTTTCGATCCAAATGATGGTAGCTGGGATTGTGATCACGCTGCTATTTGTGCTAATCGCTGTGTTCGCACCCTTGCTTCAGTCATGGGGATGGATTCAGGATCCGATGGAAGCCTTGGCAAACCCAATTCACGAACCGCCCTCGGCGGCCCACTGGTTTGGCACCTCTCGGCAAGGATACGACGTGTTTTCGCGCACGCTGTTTGGCACGCAGGCAGCATTACAGGTAGTGGTGGCAGCAACGGTGTTGAGTTTGGTGGTTGGAGTGCCCTTGGGCATGATCAGCGGCTACTTGGGCGGCAGATTGGATCGGGTACTGCTGTTCTTAATGGACACCATCTACACGCTGCCGGGGCTGCTGCTGTCGGTGACGCTGGCGTTTGTGGTGGGCAGGGGCATCTGGAATGCAGCGATTGCCCTTAGCATTGCCTATATCCCACAGTATTATCGAGTTGTGCGCAACCATACAATCAGCGTTAAGACGGAACTATTCATCGAAGCAGCTCGCTCAATGGGTGCTTCAACCTGGCATGTATTGTTTCGCTATCTATTTTTTAACGTCATTCAGAGTGTTCCAGTTCTCTTTACTCTGAATGCTGCTGATGCCGTACTCGTGTTGGGGGGGCTGGGCTTTCTCGGCTTGGGATTACCAGAAGAAACACCGGAATGGGGCCGGGATTTGCAGCAAGCATTGGATGCCTTACCGACAGGAATTTGGTGGACAGCCTTGTTTCCTGGGCTGGCGCTGACATTACTTGTGGTGGGGCTGTCGCTGATTGGCGAAGGATTAAACGAGTTGATCAATCCCCTGTCGAGGCAGGAGTAGGAAAATATTCTGACAATTAGCTCCTATCACTCTTACGCTTAAAGAAGACTGAAAGGGTACTTAAAGGGTACCTAATAGGAATTTATGCGTTCCCAGAGCTACGCCAACCAACACCGAGCTGCTCTTAACAATGACGAGCGGCAATTACCATGCTTAATAAGATTTTGACATCACGACCACAATTGGCTCGGTCGAATTGTTAAGTAAAATAAAGAATTATTGCCTAAAGCCTTTGATTTAGGGTCGAGGTCAGAGCGCCTGCCTAAGCTTACTCAAACGGCTACAATGCTGTTCTGGTAAAGGATTGTAGCGCCAGCCTAGAGATTTAGCTTGCTTGAATCTGGGTGCTTTTCAATTGACCGGCTATTTATCCAGTTACTAACATCGTTAACATAGCGTGAGCGATCTGCAAAAGAGCGAGTATTCTATATGCCTGATAGATGCCCGGCAAGTACCCGACCAGGGCGTCGCCTGTGTCTACCCACTCGTCTAGCCAGCCAAGCGTTTAGAGTTGCATGTCTAAGTCTGCGAACCAGTCTGCTAAACCAGGTCAAAATCACGCTTTTAAGCGCACCACCTCCCGATTAGAGCAGTGGCTGCATCACACTTTTGCTCGTCGAGGGTTAAAGATTCAATATCGGTTGCGCGGCAATACCCTGCATCTGCTTTGTCGCCAAACGCCCTGCCCAGATCAAACCGAACTGCTGCAATGGCTGCTGCCGATTCTGAAAGACACAGACTTTACTAAGCTGCTGCCTGCTGGCGAACCACTGCTTTATCAAGTGCGGTTATATGGCTGCCAACCCGACGAAAAACGCTCTGCCTGGGTCGCCCCCATTTATCTGAATCAACTAGATCACCACCTCGCCCAACTCCGCACCCCAGCCCTAGCCACCGTCGCCCCGACTTCGCCACTCCGTCACCCCATCACTCCGCCACCCGATCTGGTCGCCCTCACCCTCTCCAACACCGCTCTGGCCAAACGGGGAGAGGAGATGGCAATTGCCTGCTACCTGAGTGAAACCCTGAATGAACTGGGTGTGGGTGTGCGGGTCAGTGTGAAAGCAATTCCCTACGTGCCGCCCGCTGCGGTACAGCAAGACTTGCCACAAGACTTGCCACAAGACTTATCTAATCGTTCAAGATTACCAAGATGGGATAGACAAGGTGTCGTTGCCCAAGGGTGTGAAGTTTAACCAACTCGATATTGTGCGGCAAGGTAGCGATATTCTAGTCTCCTTCAAGGGCGATCTATTAGCAATTGGTCAGAATCTCTAATTGAATGCATCGAGGTATGAATAGGACAGACTAATTGTAAAGATTGAAAATCCTCTATTTCCTGTGCAAAGTAGAGATGTTAGATGATGGGTCGGCCAGATGAATGATTGAGCAGGTTCATAGCACGTCAAGCTGCTGTCAGAAGTGATTACTCAGTTGCTTGCCGATGTCTAGGTGAAAATGCCCTTTGCTGCCCCGTTGGGCGTTGTTGCAGAAGTGACAGGCAATTCAACGATTCTAGCCTACGCCTCGCGTGCGGTTCCCATTTCGACTGCGCTCAATGCGCAACTTTCCGGAAGGAAAAGGCACTCGAGCTGCCGAAACCCGGCATTTTGGAGTGAAGGTTAATTTAGCCTACCGAGTTATCAACAACAAGCAGATCATAAAAATCTATCTATAGAGGGTTGATTCTGAAATTCTTATCCTGTATGGACCACTTAAATCTTTAGAGACTAAGGGATAATAGGATACGTCTTTTCGGGATGAACAAACGTCCCTCCATAATGGCAGCCCCACCCAGTCCAGAATCCGCCATCATCGAACGAATTGCTCAGCAAGACCAAGTTGCTTTGTCTGAGTTATACGATCGCTATGCGCGGGTGATTTACGCTGTTGCCTATAAAAGCCTGAATTCGGTCGAAGAATCCGAAGAAGTTGTTTTGGATGTGTTTGCCCAGGTTTGGCGAATTGCCAGTCAGTACAAGCCGGAGAAAGGGCGGGTTGACACCTGGCTGTTTATGCTGGCCCGCAGCCGCATCCTCGACCGGTTACGCTCGCTGCAACGAGTCAGCAAGAAAAATATGGCTTCCGTCGAGGCCGCACAGATCCAATTCAACCAACAGACCGTAGATCCAGTTGAGGATGCCCTAATTGGAGAGAGACGCACCCAGGTACTAGCTGCCCTAGAACAGCTTCCGGTAGAACAGCGGCAAGCCATTGAATTGGCCTACTACAGTGGGCTGAGCCATAGTGAAATTGCGGCGGCCACCGGGCTTTCACTGGGAACCGTGAAGACGCGAATTCGGCTGGGATTGACCAAGCTACGAGATCGGCTAGGGGCATGGTCCTGAAGCCTGAACACTCAACTCTAGAGTAAAGGAGACAAAAAATCCAAAATTCGCAGGCTAGAATGAAACTACGAATCGAGTAAGACCTATGGAACGGCAAGAGATATCCGAGCAGGCGGCGCTCTACGCTCTGGATGGGCTGGTAGAAGCTGAAGGCGCTTGGATTGAGACAGAACTAGCAAGCCCAACTGCTTGGGCAGACGAATTGGCCAGCTTCCAAACAACTGTTGCAGCTCTGGCCTATAGTGCCCCTGCGGTTCCAATGGCGGCTGATTTGAAGGAGCGACTGATGCAGCGGATTGCCGCTGAGCCACTGCCATCGCCAGTTTCCCCCCTTGCTCCTACGGTCATCGAAGATTTGCGGCAAAAGGCAGAAGCGATCCAATGGCGACCCTATGACCTCGCACCCCAGACAAAAATAGGAACGCTATTGCAGGATCCAGATACACGAGAAGTGCAGTGTTTTATTCGGGCAGTTGGAGCGGTGCAGTTTCCCAATCATCGGCATGCTCAGGCTGAAGAAATTATTGTACTGGAAGGCGATCTGGAGATTGACGGTCAGGTGTACAGTCAAGGCGATCGCGTCTGTTCGCAAGCGGAAACAGAACATCAGCCAGTGACTCGCAATGGGTGCTTGCTGTTTCTGCGCGCCTCGCTCGATGATGAAATTTTGTCATTCTAGCTTGAGCAGAGCAGTTGAAAATAGTTGTAATGGTTTTGGTGATTTTTTTAGCAATGACTTCAGTAATATTGTTGTATGATAAACAACCTGGTCACTCGCTCTACTGAATTGTAACGATTGGAGAGTAGCTTATGGCAGAGCAATTGATCACAGCTCAATCAGCCCTGCGGCCAGGAATGCTGCGTCGAGTGCACCACATTGCCTTACATGTTCGTGACATGAACGCATCCTGTCACTTCTATGGCCAGATTTTAGGACTGCGGGAATTGCAGGGCGAAGAAGTACCAGAGACTCTGAAGGCATTGTTCGAAGCGGGCGAAGCGGCCAATTTTGTCACACCCGATGGCACCGTGATTGACCTGTTTTGGAAGCCGCAGCTCGAACCGCCCGACCCCGATCCAGGCAAAGAATTCACCCGTGCGGGACACTTAGCCTTTGATATTGACCCAGCGTTGTTTGATCAGGCTGTCGATGTCCTGCGCCAAAACCAAATCCCGATCGATCATGGCCCGGTAAGCCGTCCAACCGGTCGAGGCATCTACTTATGCGGATTGGTGAAATTTAGCACTACAAAATCGGCAGGCAATCCTTGCGCCAAATATCCACAGATTCTGTCTTGCAAAACTACGCCGACGTTACTTGTTACCATCTTCAGAATCACTTTTGGATCGGGCCGTACACCGTCTCCAAATTGACTTTTGGCTATTTTGTAAGTAAAGTCTAGTTCCGGCACCAAATTTGGGCTATTCAACAAGCCGTTATCAGTACCTAGCAGCAAATTTGCTTCACTTTCAATCAGTTTGGCAACGGGTGGTAAAGGTAGCCCTAAATTGGCGTTAGCACGAGGATTTAGAACAACATTGGCCCGCTGGGCTGAAAGCAACGCCAATTCTGCATCAGTTGCAACGGTGGCGTGAATAATCAAATCAGGTTGATAAAGGTCGATCGCGCGTTCCAAATCACCCCGTCCTGCCATCGCTAAGCTGTCCGCTCGATAGGCATTGTTCTCCAAGCAGTGAATGGCTCGCAGTTTTTTATGTTGCTGAGTGATTTCTCGGATCTGCGCCCAAGCAGGATCGGTCAAATCGTTCATCGTACTTTCTGAAAAACCATCGGCTACCGCCAGAATTGCTTCCAGTTCCGTGACGGCTGCGGGCGGGAGACTGCTGCGATTCTGTTTTAGCTCAACCTGTGTAAACGGGAGGGCGTTGAACTGTCCCAGAATAATGGAGTTCACGCCTGTCTGCTCAGCGGCTCGTTGCAATAGCTGACTGCCGTAGACCCCTTGCTCGCGAAAATCAATATGCCCGATAGTGCCGGTTCGGGCCATGTAATGTAAGTGATTCGTGATATGAAACAAATGCTCTGCTTCCGAACGCTTGGCTAATTCTCGATACTTGTAGCCATCAGGACGAAAAAATCCCTCCTCTAAGGTCATCCCGGTTGCTCCATCCGGTAGGCAGGTGTCACCAATGTGGGTATGACCATTGTAAAATCCTGGCACAATCACCAGAGCGCCCTGATCGATGCTTTGGCAAGGTTCTCTGAGCACTAACTGCTGAACTGTATCGCCATCTACAACAAAGCGGTCGCACCAATAGGGTTCGAGGTCAGATCCGTAGAGAACAATGCAATTTGATAACTCAATCATAGTTCACTGGCTTCAGCTCGGTGCAACCTTCTATCCTCCATACTTTATCCTAGAATTCTCCTGTCATATCATCGGTCATACTTCAATTAAGCGCACAACCGCCAGCTAAACCCGATTTGGGCTTGATCACTTGCTCGCTTAGCTCTACTGGTGGTTCACCAGATACGGTTTTGAGAATTATTGTGGGAACTTGATTATAAGCTGGATTAGAATTGGTTGATGGTATACCCACGGTTGCAGATGGCTGAGATGGAGTCGTAACGATCTGAACTGTTAAATGGCTTGCTCCTTCTGGCTGCTGAATTTGCACAACAATAGGAGTTGCTTCAGGAGCCGATGGTGGTACAACCAGTGGCGATAGGGTTTGCAGCATCTGAGCGTGATATGCCTTACCCAGAAACAATTTGGATAGCTGGGGCAGGCTGGTCAACACAATTGTGAATAACGCACTTGTCATCAATAGCGCAATCAAGAGCAGCTTTCGTTGCCGCATCACAGATTCCTGTTGTTGAGTGAGCGAACGGTCGCACACCAGGAAAAATCTGGGAATTTGGGTAGGAGATTCGACGGGTTTCATAGGCCGCTCAACTTCATAAACAAATGGGTTTGATTTTGTGTGCCTCTATTCCAGGAATGGCATCACTGACCCTTGAAGTTAGATTAGTAGATTAACTCACTTGAGTCAGCCTGAAAAAGTTAGATTAACTCAGTGATTTTCAGCCATGTTTTTACGGCCTATTCTGCATCGATTCGCATTAGGTCAGAAAAAGTCAGAAAAGGTCGGTTGTTTCGGCCATACGGTTTTCAGAGCACTATAATTTCGCCACAATTAGGAAGTAGATTAGCCACTTCGGTGAACCAATTAACTATTTTGCTTTGTTTGCTTAAATTGATGGCCTAATTCACTGAACTGTCTCAATCGCTTTAATCAGATTTTTATGCAAACACCATCTCGTATTCCCTTTTTCTCGTCATCGCAGTCGGTGTTGTGGCGTCCCACAGCCGCCCTTGCCAGTGTCAATGCCGCCATTACCTTGAGTTGGATTATCTACCGGGTGCATTTGGCGGGATTACTCACCCAAGCAGGGTTTCCCAAAGGTCTCGCCCCGGTCTTGCTGCTGATTGAATCCCTGCTAGCAATTGTGGTGGAACCCTGGGCCGGGGTCACCTCGGATCGCACGCCCCAACGCTTCGGGGGACGGTTCTATATCATTCTGCTGGGAACCGGCATGACGGCCCTGTTATTTGCCTTGCTGCCAGGAATTGTCAGGCTGGTGCAGCCAAGCGCATCGGCCAACTGGTGGCTGCCGGGGTTGCTGATCGTTTGGGCGACTGGTGTCAAATATCGTTTTCCCTGATTGTCATACCAATAAAGCGCCTCTCGCCAGATATTTCCGTCTTGATAGGGATGTCTACCAATTCCCAAACCAATTTCTGGCATCCAGTAGGGTTCACCGATTTGCTGTTCATAGCCACCATTTATCAAGCGGTAAACCTCAAACGGTTGATGTTGATCTCGTTGCCAGTACTGAGGGTTGTAAATCACGTAATACAATACCCCCAGTCGGGCATAGAGACCCATCTTTGGATCGTATTCGCCACCCGGTGTCAGAGAAACAATCTCCAGCACGAAGCATGGAACAACACCCTCCTCCCATACCACATAGCTTTTGCGCGATCCACCCGCCTTATGCCGCTCAACTCCCAAACTGAGAAACCCATCCGGTACAACAGGCACCAGTGGATTGATCCCAGTCGTGTGGTAGATGCCCATATCTACGCCAAAAAACCAGTCATTGCATTCTGTCCAAATGAACTTGAGTAAGAACAGCAAAATGTTAGGGATCAGATTTTGGTCTTCGTTGTCCACAGGTGTGTCATTAGAACAGGGAAGCTCATCGCTGCTCGGCAGGTGAAGCCATCGGTCAGACGCCTCGTGAGCTTCGTCAAACGACTGCACCATCGCAAACACCACCTTTGAGAGAATCAGTTCTTTAAAATCAGTTCTTTAATTGTAAGAGAACACCCCTATGTCAAACAAAATCCTGGCTCTCAGCGATGCCGCTGGGCAACTACACCCCTATCTCTACGACTATCTGCTGGCTGTTTCCTTGCGAGAACCCGAAATTTTGACCCAATTGCGCCAGGAAATGGCTCAACATCCGGCAGGCGGTATGCAAATCGCTCCAGATCAGGGGCAGTTTATGGCGCTGCTGGTCCAGTTAATGCAGGCCAGGAAAGTATTGGAAATTGGCACCTTTACTGGATACAGTACCCTCTGGCTAGCTCTATCGCTGCCTCACAATGGCACCATTATTACCTGCGATATCAGTGAAGCGGATACGGCGATTGCCCGTCGCTATTGGCAAGCCACTGGCGTTGCTGACAAAATTGACTTGCGCCTTGCTCCCGCCCTCGAAACGCTCGATCAACTCTTGCTCAATGGACAGGCAGAAACCTTCGATTTTGTCTTTATTGATGCGGACAAAGATAACTATACAGCCTACTACGAAAAGTCTCTACAACTGGTTCGTCCAGGGGGTTTGATTGTCATTGACAATGTTCTTTGGGGCGGCAGAGTTGCCGATCCTGAAGCAGATGATGAACATACGATTGCCATCCGCACGTTGAATCAACACCTACATCGTGATCAGCGCATCCAGTTAAGCTTAGTGTCAGTTGCAGATGGTCTTACTCTCGCACTCAAATGCGAGGATCGGGATAGATGACTGATTCGTTACGATGCATGTCCGTTTAATCAGAAGTGAATGTGCAATGGAATCATTGTCTGTGGTTTAAATGCATATCAACCAGATCTACGCTGTCTTCTAAATGCCAAAAATCCAATTTGATCTGGAACATATTTGATCTGAAACATAGACTTGTTGGGCAATAAGCCTTAGAGTTCTTGAAATTCTCTCCAAATAGACATCGCAGCGACTATCCTTACTCTTTTCCAACAGGTCTAATGTCTAGCCTGGGCATGGAGTAGACGTAAATCAGGCTACCAATTTAATCCGGAAAAGTTTAATCCGGAAAAGCAGCACCCGTCATCGGATCGCGGATATAAAGGCCCAGCGTCAGAGACTGTAAAACTTCATCCCAAACTGGCGTCATCTTTTCGGCTTCATCGGCCCAATACTCAAACGTAATCAAACACTGCACGTTGGAGCCTAAACCAATACAGATGCGCGAAAATGCCTCGCGGGGTGCTTCTTGGGTATCGATAAATCTCAGTTCAGTCCAGACAATCTGGGCGGTTTGGCGTTTAACGGTAAAAATCTCGCTGCGGGAAATTACATCGCGGTGATCGTCCTCCACCACTTGCTTCAACAGCGGCTTGAGCGGCACCAAACTCCAGTCTGCTGGCGGCAGTAGATTAAAGGACACCTCTAAGCGGGCATTGTCGTTAGGCGGATCCCCATCCAGAAACCGAAAAGACTTTTCATCCGGCTCAAACACCCAATCGGCAGGCACATCAAACCGCACCGCACCCCGACCCGCCACAAAAATCTTGTAGCCCGGCTTCGATTGCCAATGGTGACCAGGCTGGAGATCAAGCGTTTCCTTGATCCACTTGAGGTTGTGTTTTTTGCCCTTTGCCATAGCGCATTGCCATCCTGTTGACGCCCGTTGGGTTTATGGTACCAAACCCACTCCAGTCCAGACCAAAACCGATCAACAGGCTACATGACCCCGACTCAATTCCTCTAAAATACTCTTAACATTTCTTAAGAAACGCAGAGAGGAGCATTCGATGTTAGAACTCTGATTTAGTCTCAGTTTACAAGAAGTGTCAGATTAAGTCTTGACTATTACAATTTTTGAACAACTGTGAAATTTACTACCTTTGACCATAGAGTGCCTTGCGGAAAACTATTTTGTCCGCCCCTTCCGCATAGAACTCGCGTATCCGTGCCTCCTCGTCATACCCATTTTTTCGGTAGAATGTCCGCACATGATCAAAATCTGGTGTACCCATCGTCTCAACTAGCAAGACCCGCGCACCCCGATTCGCCAAAGTCTCCTCTACAAAACGTAGCAACTTCCCACCCCGTCCTTGCTTTTGATGAGTTGGATGAACGCCAATCAATTGCAGGTTCCAGGTTCCACTGGTCATCCGTTCCGGTTCGCAGTAGGCTAATCCCACAAGTCCATCATTATCATCATCTGTGATCCAAAACGGGTAAGTGTCGCCCTCTTTGTTTAACGAATCAGTCAACATCTGGCGCAACTCTTCTAGTTCATCAGGTGAGAAAAGCCCGATCGACTTAGCTAAGTTAATTAGCTCACCTGTATCATCTGGTGTGATGGGTCGGATCATTGCGAACTCCGTGCGTGTAAAAGACACAATCTTACAACAGTATCTTGAACACCAACGAGTCAGTTTCAAATTACTGCCACCACCTGTAACCGAAGCCAGCTAACGGTGAAGTTGTGCGGCGGCAGACAAGTTTGAACTCCCACCGATAACCTCCGTACCGTCCGCACCAACGCAGTGTTAGGTGGCTGAAGACCACTAGCTTACTCTGTGGCAGTAGATTTTGGGCTAACTGCAAACTCTAGCTGTGAACGGTAGAAACAAACATCGAACTCCATAAAAAAGTTCACCTGCCCCAGAATGAGCGGAACATTTGTAGCTTGTGTCCAAGCAAATACCAGTTGAATAGATTCAAACTGCCCAACGACAGCTTGGACAAGCACGACACGCGCCTCGTACTGAGCCAAATTTCCTGTCAAACTCAGTGCTGTTGTTTGTCGTTCCCAATCGTACCCAAGCTCGACCCCTATTGAATAGGGCAGCACATTAACACTTGCACCGGTATCCAGCAGCCCGGATGCTGTGATAGGAACCTGTTGATGAACCAAGGTAAATGGCAAGTAAGGGCGAAAACTAGCTTCACCTAAAGTTGGATCCCCAGGAAGAAATGGATACCGCTCGGTGTTACGCATGATTTTGAGCTTTGGCAGCCCGTAGCACTTTTAACATTGTATCCGCAGCCTCATCCGCGCCATAGGGAGACCATACTGGATAAGCTTGTTCAGGTTTAATTAGTTCGGTTTCCTGCTGAGCTAGCTCAGAGATCAAAAGCTGCATGACATAGAATTTGTCTGAGCGACTCAGCCCTCTCAAGGTCGAAATCAGATCTGATGAAATCATGCAAAACACTCCAGTCAAATTGGGTTTGCCCTTCTATTCTAGAGATTTCTTCAATTCTATGATCTCTTCAATGCTTAATGGAGGAGAACGCCGATGAATCATGCCATGGCAATTTGGACAGACGGGGCGTAAATCCTTTACAGGATCAACTTCGTACTCCCTTTCTCTGAAATAGGACACAGATGATGCACATGAATAAAGCCTTCGGCCAATTGCCCAAAAGCTTTACTAAAATTAAAATTGCAAATTGAACAATTTAACCCGTAATAATCGATACATTTTTGTCGTGCTTTAGGATCTCGCTCATAGGCGTTGACCGCTACTTGACGTACCGCCCCTTCACGAAATATTTCTGCTGAACCTACTTCATCCGAGGAAAACCTGAAAGTACCACTCTCAATCTATCCTAATGCTTCTAGAGCTTGTGAAACTTCAGGTCTTAAAATCCAGTGCCACTCCCCCTTGCGTTTCTCAAACGTAACCAGCGTGCCTAACTTCTCCGATTCTGGATTGTAACCCAACCTCTCACCAACCAAACGAGCTAAACGCCCATACATCATTTTGCCGTTGTATGGTGGCTGTAGCCCATAGCCTGAGCAAGTATCTTCGCAGTTATTGTTTTTTCATGTGCATGATAGTGAATCTGAAGTATTTGAACATGAGTATCTTTCAAATTATCTATTGCTTGAAAAGCAGCTACATATTGCTGAAACTCTGGAGGATTCAATGAAGCTACAGCGTTCATAAATAGGTTGTGAACAAGGGGGTGTGGGGGCTTCGCCCCCACGCAGGGGTGAAACCCCTGCACCCCGTTCAAACTCAAGAAAGGATGGCTGTATGGTCGGCATTCTTCAGCTCTAATATTCTGCTACTCAAAGATAACTTGGAAGCACTGTCCCAACAGAAAACCCAAGCCAGCTAACGATTGCATTCAGCGGCAGCGAAAGAACTTAAACAATAGCCGAAAAGACTCTCAACTGTCCGCTGCAACGCTGCAACTGGTTTATGGGGGGACAGGACTGAAGCAAAGGCGATAGAGCGCCCACCTCGGTTGAGCCAAGCTTGGACTCCCAAAAGCTGCTCAGAGGTAATGGTTTGCACATTGGGCAAAAACAGAACCGTGATATCGCCAAAGTCGGTAGAGCGTTGCACTGCATGCCAATCAATTACCCGATAGGTCAGTCCAGTGGCATCGAGACGAGCAGTAATGTCTGCCCACTGGGCCTGATTGTCTGCACTTCTGACCACCCCTAGAATCACTGCCTGCTGAGTTTGGGCTTGCGCTAGGTGCTGAGGTTGAGTTGCAGTCGGAAGTGCTGCTGCCGGAGAGTCGCTGAGTAATCCGCCTACCAGAATGGCGGGAACAACCGGGATCAAGCGAACCAACCACAGGGAGAGCAATCGAGAATTAAATTGGGACATTGCCATTAAATTGCACCATTGAGAGCAGAAACTTGCCGAGGAAAATCAAAACCTGAACCAAACGCCAATTTAAGTTCCACGTCAAAATTGCAACAATAAACACCCTACATCAACATCCAGAGGAAAATTCAGCTTTCTAACGCTGTAGCCCTGGAATTGCAGAAAAATTTGCTAAGTCTTTACAAACACAGCCCGTAGGATTCACAACCGGAATGGCTGTTGAGTGGTGAAAGTGATTTATAAACCACTCAACTAGACACGCTACATCAGGCTGCTAATCTCGTACCAGCTGCCGTACCAAACCCTTATAAAGCAGTTTGTCAATCGACTTATTTAATCAGCCTCAACCGCAGCAAGCTCCAGTCCAATAGGTTCATGTTCTACAACAAATACGTTGGAGTAGAGATTGGCAATGATTTGCTTTCCCTGTTGCGTCAACTCTAAATATTTCAATGAATCTTTCACATAGGGATAAACCCCATTCCAGTAGAATTTGGGATAGTTTTTGCGCAAATCTCCTGGATGACGATATCCTAAAAACTTATTGACGCCCGTTTCCTCAAATTCATAGAACAGCGCACTAATCTTCTTGAGATAACGCGGGTCGCTGAGTTGCCCAATTAGATCAGAAGCGCGAATCAAGCCGGGGTAATTAATCGTGTCTTGATGATCTTCTTTATTGGGGACGGGAAAGCGGGTTAGTTCAATATTGACTTTGATGCGCTCGGAATCAATTAAGCTATGCCCACCAAAGCGCTCATCGATGAATAACTTGGCCCGATCCACATGGTAGGGCGTTAAGCTGGCGTCGGTAGATCCGGGCTGCAGGTAAACCATTTCACTGTTCTGCCCAGTGGCGTACCAGCCCTCCCGATCATCCCGACAAACCCCCTTAACGTAGCCAATGTCGTGACAAACCAATGAAATAATGAAGTGCAGCCAATCTTCGCAAGAAACCCCACCTTCGCGAATATGCCGACCGCGTAGGATCTCCTGGCCTACCAAAGTGACGAGAATGGTGTGCTCGACATTGTGGTATAGAGCGTCACTATTGGCGATATTTTCTAGCGCCATCGACCCGACCCAACCAATAATGTCTTCGTAATCGTGTTTCCATGCACCATAGGTGCGACGATAGCCTTCTTTCAGCTTCTGCACGAAGTCATCAATCAGCAGTTCGGTGGCGTTAAACATCCTGGGTTCTCACTTAATCTGCATTAGGGGTTTAAGATTGCTTAACCATTCTTTTCCTCAAGCATGCCCAGATCGGCGCGGTTGTTACCTTATTTTATTGAACTGCTTAAATCCTATCGATTCTGTTCCAAATTAGACACAGCGATCGCCTCAAAAATGCGCTATGCTTGGATACACGAAATCTGCTTAGATTCAGTGCCACAAATCTGCGGGTGTAGTTCAGTGGTAGAACGTCAGCTTCCCAAGCTGAATGTCGTGGGTTCGAGTCCCATCACCCGCTTATTGAGACCATTCATTTGTATTCATTTGTAATTGTGAATTTGGCTATGATTGTGGCTTAGGTCATTGGAGAAGATCGCCGGATTGGTATTGATGTACTGCGCGATCGAGTTGTTACGATTGTATTTACAGAACCGGATGGGAATACAATTCGAGTCATTTCCTTACGAAAAGCCTTAAAACATGAACGACGCCAACATGAACAATTCCTCCGAAACCAATTAGGCTAGAGTTGATGCCATGACCGATGAAGAAATCGACACATCCGATATTCCACCTTTGGATCATACTTTCTTGCGATTGCCACTTGTGCATCTTTAGCAATTTCTGCTCAATGTTCAGCGATCGATTCAATTAGGCAAATCAACATTCTCAATTTCCTGTGTTAATTGTACATCTTCATAGATTTGCTCGATGGCACAAGAATATTCAATACTTTCCCAGGTGACAATCTCTCCAGCTGTATAAGGTGCGTAAAGCCACAGCTTGCCTTCACCCTGACGGAAACACTCTACATTCATTTGCTCTGAGTCGATCAGAACAATTCGTAGTGGACATCTTGCTGTAACTCGTCTCGTGCTGCGCTTTTCTTGCTGCTTCTGCAAATCCCTGTTCAAGAATATTGCGAGCAAACATTTGAGCAAAGGGACGATCGATCGCTCTGTGTTCTCCACCTCGAAAAAGATCTTGAACTGCCGTTTCCTTAAACTGAAGCTGGCCATCCAGTTGAATCTCGAAAATCATTTCGGAGTCAATAAAGACATCTCCGTTTTGTTTCAGATAATGGGTTAAATACAGTTCATGATTATGGCACTCTATCACGAGAGGAATATACGGTTCATTCTCGATACGTAAGTGAAAATCTTCTTCTGCCGTGATCAGCTCTCGTAATCCAGCTTCCTCTAAAAATTGAGCAATGCGTCTTTCTAAGTTTCCCTTCTGCTCTTTGGAGGAAGCAATTTTAAGTCTGCCATCTAACGGTCGCGGTGTTACTTCAACACTGCTGATATCCCGACTCAAACGGATAGGCGTACTCCCATCCACTGGATTAGGTTCACGAGCATTGGGAATAATATTACTCTGTTGTCCGAACGTAGCAGATTCAATCGCTTCCAGTTCCGGTAACTTTATGCCTAAATAGTTACGAGCGATGTCTTTGTGGTCAAAAGCCGCTAACGTGTATCCTCGTTGTTTCATAACGACATTGAGGGTCTGCTCTAACCGATCGGCAGAAACGACAACCTCCATGCGATCACTCACTGAGTAGAAATCGGAACCAACCGCTGCAATGATTTGCTCATCGAGATAGTATTGTCCACCTGATTCTTTTGCCTTGGGGGTTTGCAGCACAAAGCCATTGCCATTGAGTTGAGTTTTGAGAATCAGCAACTCATCCAGGGTTTTCACGGCTCCCTGGCGATCGGTTAATTCAGTAAGGAAGACCTTGACCTGTTCAAGTTGGGTGAATGCAACGGGTTCTTGTTCCAAACTTTCCTAAATATCAAATCCCTTCGGCATCATCAATCCCTGCCACACCTGCCCTTGATGGTCGGTGTAATTAATTAACTTCCCCTTGGGATACTTCTCAAAGGGAGCATGTCACCTTTGCAATGAGTAGAAATGCTTAAGAGGCTGAGGCTACTAGAAAATTTAACTGATATTGGTCAGAATCAAAGGGATTAATCAGGCAACTAAGGTGATGAAACCAGAACAAGAGCAAGCCCTTAAAGCCCATCTGCAAGCGATTGCCCAAATTCTCTATGCCGATAGTGACCCCGATACCATGCAAACGCTGGAAGGCATTGAAATGACCGTCAGGCAGAAGATTCAAGCCCATGTGAGTCCAGAGTTGGGAAATTTTTTATTAGAGCAATTACAGCAACAACAGCAGCACGATCCAGAACTCTGAAAAGCACGTTAGGGGCATTAGAAATGACTGCCAAACAAGCCGAGAAACTGAAGGTTTTGCCGCATCGTCAAATCACTCCTCATTTGGAAAACTGTTGTTTACGGCTGAGTGCGACCGTCTCTTATGAGCAGGCAGAACAAGACCTGGCTTACCTAACTGGAATCCGGGTTCCTGCCAAAACTCAACAACGCATCGTGCATCGTCAGACATTTGACTTGCCCTATATGGAGCAACCGATTGAGGAGTTGAGTGTCGATGGCGGTAAAGTCAGAGTGAGAACACCTTTGGGTGAGGAATGTGAATGGAAAGATTACAAAGCGATTGCTACAGGTCAAGGAATGCTGGCTAACTTTCAAAATAATGCTCAATTAATTGATTGGGTCAATGGGCAATCCTTAGCTCAACCGATGGTTTGTTTAGGAGATGGTCATGATGGCATCTGGAACATCATCAGCCAAATTGCCACTACTGAGCAACGGCTAGAGATTTTGGACTGGTATCATTTGGTGGAAAATCTGCACAAAGTTGGCGGGTCAATCAAACGCCTCACTCAAGCAGAGGGGTTGCTCTGGCAAGGTCAAGTTGAGGCAGCGATTGCGTTGTTTAGCCACTGTCAACGAAAACAGGCGAAGAACTTTTGTGAGTATCTGCGTAAGCATCAACATCGCATTGTGAATTACGAGTATTATCAGGCAGAAGGGGTGTACTCAATTGGTTCTGGTGCTGTTGAATCTGCTATCAAACAGATTGGTCGGCGAGTGCAACTTTCAGGTGCACAATGGAACCGGGAAAATATCCCGCAAGTGTTAGCTCATCGCTGTGCTTATCTCAATGGGTTAATTGGTTCGCTATTGTCTATCAACTAAGCACAATTGCTTATAGAAAAAGTGACATGCTCCCGGTTTTTCTCTGCTCCTACTCTTTTGAAACTACAGAAATGCCATTTTCTAATACCACTTTGCAACAAAAACCGATCGCCCCTAAGGAACGATCGGATCATCTGAGCGTAGAAACTTAAGTGAACCAGCAGTGAACCAGCAATCTATTTGAACAGACCCAAGACCGGAGCTGTTTCTGGCTCTGCAAAGTGCCTGCTGGTTTTATCTAAACTTGCTAAACAAAATCAACCGCATTTTTATTTTGAAAATCGCGATAAACATCAAGCAATTGCTGCTTTTGATACGGCAATTTTGCAACAAATGAGCGGTGCTAATCGGTTCTCGGAGGCACAGCAGTTTATTCAGGGTTGCTTCCAGCGATTGCTGTCCAATTATCCCGATATCTATGCGGTTCAGCCGCCGTGGAATACACCTTGTTTTTTTAGCAGCTTCACTTTTTTTGATCACAATCGCACGGTTGATTCGCCCTTTCCGCCCGCCACGGTTTTTTTACCGCGTTGGCAAATTGTGAGATGGCAGGAAGCGAGCTTTGTCATTGTCAATTGGGAAATTGATACAGCTTCTCGAATTGGTGAATTAACCCAAACGATTTGGAATCAATTGCAGAAATTACAGTTGATTCAATACGATGGATTCTATTTAGCTGAAGACCAAAAAGCGCGGCTAAATCGATGGGAAGTTATCGAGACTCACGATTTTAAATCAACGGTCAGTTCAGCACTGCAATCAATTCATCAACAAGCCTATAAAAAACTTGTTTTAGCTCATGCAATTGATGTTTGTTCTAATTTGCCGTTTCAGTGGGGCCGCTCGCTGCATCATCTGCGGCAGCTCCATCCTGACTGCTGTGTGTTCTCCACCGGAAACGGCAACGGACAGCGGTTTATTGGGGCTAGTCCAGAGCGGTTGTTGAGTATTCGCAATCGCAAGCTGATCACCGACGCATTGGCTGGATCCGCCTCACGGGGCCGTACTGCCGTCGAAGATGTCGATTTCGCTAATCGGTTATTCAACAGCGAAAAGGAGCGGCGGGAGCACCAGCTCGTGGTGGAGTTTATTGCTCAGCAACTCACGGCTCTGGGACTGCATCCGCGTTATGCAGAAGTGCCTGCCCTGCTGAGGTTGTCGAATATCCAGCACCTGCATACTCCGATTCAAGCGGTGTTGCCGGCCCATTTACATCCGCTGCAACTTCTGACCGCTTTGCATCCCACACCTGCCGTAGCCGGAATGCCGCGCCAAACCGCCTGCGAGCAAATTCTGCACTATGAACAGTTTGACCGTTCCCTCTATGCCGCACCGCTAGGATGGGTCGATGCCCACGGCAACGCTGAATTTATTGTTGGCATCCGTTCAGCGGTCCTTGATGGCAATCGTGCCCGCCTGTATGCGGGGGCTGGAATTGTGGCCGGTTCTGACCCGGAGCGAGAATTGGCGGAGGTGAAGCTGAAGTTGCAGGCGCTGTTGCGGGGATTGATTTAATAATAATCAGCGGCGAATCCAACCGTTGATCGTGAAGCGGCTGTCGGCAAAGGACTGTGAGGGGCAGTGAATCGGCAGCACCTCATGCATGTAGCGGCTCAAGAAAAACACAATGCTATTGTTACGCGGTTCAACGGTTTTGAACGTGTGGGACTGAACGTAGTAGTTATTTTGGATTTTACTGTCATAGATCACGAGTTCGCCGCCGCTAAAGGCTTTTGGTTCGCGATGAAAGTAATAGACATAGGTCAATTCGCGAGTGGCTGTGTCCTGACTGCCGTTATCGTTGTGAACCTTGTAAAATTGGCCGTCATTATGGGCAGTGAGCTGCGCTTCGATTTGGGTAACTGGAAACGGAGCAAGGCTGAATTGCTCGCATACTTGCGGTAATACTTGCTGAATTTGTCGGGTGATTAGCTCGGAAAATTCAGGAAATGAATACAGGACAACTGATTCTCGATAATTGGCTTCACCTGTGAAGGTGGACGAAGGAACGAACTCAGCCTCATGTTCGATGACGTAATCTAACAATCGCTGATGATCCGCAGGTGCAAGAAACTGATCGAGCTGAAGATACTTAGAGATACAGGGATCGGAATCAGATTGCAATGGTGTGGTACTTGGATTAGATGAGGCGACTTGGTTTTGCTCAATAATCAGCGGCGGTTCGGTAATCAAACCCACCAACCGATCGCTGGGAAAGGCAAGAACTGCTTTGCCATGCTGAATTGGAATTTGGAACAACCGCTTGACCGAATTGCCGTTTCCGGCCACTAAGGTTTCATATAGATCGTGCAGCAGCGGGTCTTCAGGCATGACAGTAACCGTGTACTGCTGGCCGCCGGTAAGCAAAAGCGTAATGGCTACCTGATCGGAGGTTGCTTCCGGCTGTGTTTTGGCTACTTTTTTGCGCTGTTCTACGAATCCTTTCCGCTTCATGGTTGTGCTCTAACCCATTCCGTTCTTAACCTCAGTATCAAATCTAGTGCAAATCTAGTGCAGAAAATGGCGTACACCTGTAAAAACCATCACCAGTTCCAGTTCATCCGCCGCATCGATTGACTCCTGATCTCGGAGGCTGCCTCCCGGCTGCACAATTGCCTCAATTCCGGCAGCGGCGGCAGTTCGAACCGAAAACTGGCATTTTTAATTCAAGCCTCTCGGGCATTCGTGTCCAGGAAACACGCATCTCTACCTCAAGCAGATGCGAACTCGGCTTGTTCATTGAAACGGTGAATTCGATCTTCGGATGTTTATCCGTCTGTTTAGACGATCTTGCTATGGATCGTTCGGCGACATTCTTCGCATTCGCATGCTGCACCATAGTAAAAACTAAGCACGCTGCAAGCGTGCAGATACTCAGCCTAAGTATTGTTCTCATCGTAACGAAGTTATCTTATCGCGTGAATAGTTGTTTGACCTATTCTACATTCAATCTCCGCTTTGCTAAAATTTGTCGTTCGGGAGAGCTATGCCAGCCGACAAAGGAAAAGAGCGCTTTTTTACCCCGCCTCTCATCATCATATTCCTGACGGTTTTCATCGATCTTGTCGGGTTTGGCATCATTATCCCGATCCTGCCGTTCTATGCAAACAACCCACCGTTCAATGCAACCCCATTTGAAATAGGGCTTTTATGGGCAGTCTATTCATGGATGCAGTTTTTCTTCGCACCGCTCCTCGGAAGGCTTTCGGATCGTTATGGGCGAAGGCCGATCCTATTTCTTAGCATACTTGGCTCTGCGGTCGGATTCCTTGTTATGGGCGTGGCAGAATCATTGCTAGTGTTGTTTGTCGGTAGGGTAATAGGTGGCGTTACCGGAGCGAATATATCTACTGCACAGGCATACATAGCCGACGTTACCACGCGCGAGCAGCGGGCTAAAGGAATGGGATTGTTCGGGGCGGCGTTCGGCTTCGGTTTTATTCTCGGTCCGGCGATCGCTGGCCTGCTTAGCCCGTACGGCGTTCACGTCCCGTTCTATTTTGCTGCGGCGCTTGCATTTGTGAACGCGATAGCATTGTTCTTCTTCCTACCGGAGAGCAGAAAGCAGAGCGAAGCTGAGCCTGTCCGCCGCAAAGGCCGCTTTGAGGATCTGGCAATGATGTTCAGTGAGAGAAAATTCACACTTGTGAATCTGACATACTTTCTGCTAGTTACGGCCTTTTCGATAATGACCTATGCCTTTGTTCTTTTCACATCATACCGGTACGGTTACGGTGCATCTGAGAATGGCTACATATTTACATTTTTAGGGGTCATTTCAGTCGTATGCCAAGGATTGGTGTTCGGCGTATTGGCGAAGTATTTTGGCGAATCAAGGCTAACGATCGCGGGTTGCATAATTATGGCGGCAACGCTCTTCTCGATGCCTTTCATCGGCCCCGCGGCAGGCGGCCTTGCCGCGCTTTTGATGATTGGAGCACTGCTTACCTTCGGAAATTCGATGGCATCTCCCGCGCTGACGAGCTTGGTTTCAAAGATATCAAGCGAAGAAGAGCAAGGTAAAGCTCTCGGTATCATGCAATCCGGTGCAAGTCTTGCTCGGGCGATCGCACCAATGATCGGGGGAGTTCTTTTGAATAATGCCACGGGGTCTCTTGACAACTCAACCATCAGCAGGACGTTTCAAGCGGCCTCAGCGATCATGGTGGTTGCGGCTATTGCCGCAATTTATACGCATGGCAGTTTCTCGGGCGAGCTTGGAAAGAACGTTGATTAACTGACGGCTCGGTGAAGACTTCGGGACGAACGCGGAAGCACGATCCTAAAGGTTGCCCCTTCACCATTCTCACTAATCGCTTCGATCGAGCCGCCGTGCTCCTGAACGATACCGTACGTGACCGCAAGTCCAAGCCCCGTACCATTTCCAACACCTTTCGTAGTAAAGAATGGGTCGAATATCTTTTTAAGATTCTCTGCTGGAATACCTTCGCCCGTATCTTTTACCTCGACGCATATAGTATCTGTATCAAGCATTCGCGTGGTCAGCGTAATTGTCCCGCCGGCGAACATAGCATCGCGAGCGTTCAAAATAAGGTTGGTGAATACCTGCTGTAGCTTTCCAGCGTCGCCGAATACTGTAGGGGATGTCGGTTCGTAGTCTTTTACTACCTCAACATTAGATCTGCGCAACTGCGGTTCCAGCAACTGGAGTGTATCGTCGAGAAGCTTGTTGACATTCAGCTCGAACGCTTCGATCCCGTTACCGGTTCGTGAGAAATTTAAGAGGTTACCAACGATATTTGAGGCTCGCTCCGTTTGCCGTTGCATCTTCTGCAAAAGAGCATGTTTCGGATCGGTCTCCGGGATCATTCCAAGCAACATTTGCGTGTAGCTCGATACGCCGGTCAGAGGGGTGTTTACCTCGTGAGCAACGCCGGCGGCAAGCAGTCCGATGCTCGAAAGTTTCTCGTTCTGCTGTAAGGATTCTTCGAGCTTGACCCTGGAGGTAACATTCTCAAGTACAACGATCGCTCCCGTTTGCTCGTTTGATACTGAGCGAAGCGGAGCAACAGCCACATTCAATACCAGGGACTTGCCCGCCGAATCCGCGGTGGTGCCGATCGGCAGACCAGCGCCCACTCAACTGGTTCACCATTGGGGCTACGCCTCGTCGCACAAACCGGAAACGCGGATCGACGCTCTCTTGCACCAGCGGCTCCGTACTGGCATAAGCTTTGAGGTGCTGAATTTGTGCCCTTACTCCAATCCGAGCATCCCGGAAACTGGCTCCTTCAGGCGCATCACCGATGCCGCCCAATCCAGCAAAGTTATACTGCTCTGGTTTGATCAGCCGGTTGAATCGCAGAAAATCGGTCTCCACGCACATTTGCGCAAAGGCAATATCGGCACTCACACCCTCGATGGCAGCCTCTTCCCGATAAAGTTTGGGCAATTCTACAAAAGGGGCAAACCCTTCTGGGTTATGGCCTTTGAGAAACATCAATAGCTGCACTTCCGAAGCAGAACCGCGCCCCATAATTCGATCCAGTTGTCCAGGGTAGGCGATTGGCATCGAGCGCAGAATCAGCGTGTGGCTGTCTTTGTCGGGGTGGAGCGATAGATTGAATTCGCGTAAATCTATAGCGCGGACATAGACGATATTGCGGTAGCTGAGGCGGCGAATCGAGGCATCGAGCGGTAGATCAATCCCCAACTGATCGACGAGATCCATCGGAATATAGAAGTTTCCATTGGCAATGACACCTTCACCATAAACTAAGGCACCATTCAGGTTGATGTTGATCGCCGGATAGGTGGGCACCGGATTCAACGCTGCCGTCCCAGCCACCGAGCGACTCCAAAGAGCCAATCCTTCCGCAATGCCTAACGCCACGTCCTGCCGCTGGGCTTGCAGAATTTGGTGGTCCTCCGGATTGGTCATATATCCAATGTTCAGGACCAGAGCCGGAATCACAAGCTGGCGACAAAAGGCTGCATATCCCAAGGGGCAAACGGTATCAGGCTTGACGCCTTGGCTGAGGATTTGAGGCGCACGGCGCAGCAAGGTTTGTAAGAGCTGGTCGGCTTGAGCACGGCGCTGATCGTTAGCTGTAATGTAATACAGCCGAGTACCCCGCAGGTTGGGGTTGATAGTGCTGCTGATTTGAAGCTGAATCGCCACGTCGCCAGCCTCAGCATAGCGATTGATCCAGGCGATAGTTTGCTCTGGCGTCAGTTCTTGAGGTACGGTTGCGGCTTCGTATTGATTGGCTCGCAGATATTGCACCACTAGATCCTGCATCAGGCTCACGGCTTGAACGGCAGCCGCTAGATTGACACCGCTCAGATGCTCCCCAGGCTCCTCGTATCCCACGGCTACAAAAACTCGTCCCATCTGACTTCCTTCCACATCTAGAACTACCAATCTAATCCTTAAAGGGATAGCAGTTTTCCGGTGAATTGGCGCAAATGCTGCTGTTGATTTTGGCAAAATCTTGGCCGAAGTCTGGGTGAACCGCTCCTCAATCACGCAAAACTTCACAATCAATCTCCAACCTTGCCGTAACTGTGCCGTTCGATGCGTTTTAATTGGCACTGTTTTAATTGGCACTGAGAGCAGCGTTGAGTGCATCTGTTGAGCGCATCAGGGTGTATCTGTTGAGTGCATCATCCAAACTCTACGGAATTTAGACACTAGATGTAGTAGAATCCCAGTCTACCTCTCCGATTTGCCACTAAGATGGGTTATGGACATTCCCCGCCTGCATCCAGACACGGTTGAAGCCGTGAAGCAACGAGTGGACATTGTTGATGTCATCTCGGAACATGTTGTGCTGCGCAAACGCGGCAAAGACTTTACAGGGCTATGTCCGTTTCATGACGACAAATCGCCCAGCTTTAGCGTCAGTCCGGGAAAACAGTTCTATTACTGTTTTAGCTGTGGTGCGGGCGGCAACGCAATCAAGTTTTTGATGGAAATTGGCAAGCAGTCGTTTGCTGATGTGGTGCTGGAGTTGGCGCGGCGCTATCAGGTGCCGGTTAAAACGCTAGAGCCGGCCCAGCGGCAGGAACTTCAGCGGCAGCTATCTCTGCGTGAACAACTTTACGAAGTGCTGGCTCTGACAGCCAAATTCTATGAGCACGCCCTGCACCAAACCGACGGTCATGCCGCCTTCACCTACCTGACCGAGCAGCGACAGCTAAACCAGGAAACGATCCAACAGTTTCAGCTTGGGTATGCCCCCGCTGGTTGGCAAACCCTGTATGGCTATCTAATTGAACAAAAGCGGTTTCCAGTGGAGCTAGTCGAACAGGCTGGCCTGATTGTGCCGCGCTCAGAAGGGCGCGGCTACTACGACCGCTTCCGCGACCGACTAATGATTCCGATTCATGATTTGCAGGGGCGCGTGATTGGGTTTGGCGGCAGAGCCTTGGGCAACGAGCAGCCCAAATACCTCAATTCGCCGGAAACCGAACTATTTGACAAGGGAAAAACCCTGTTTGCCCTCGATAAGGCCAGAGCCGCGATTGCCAAACTAACGTGGAAAACAGGCTATGGCACTGATTCACTCTATGTTGTAGCTCCCTTGTCACCCTCCCAGAGAAGCAAGAGTATAGTGATTATTAATACTAAGTATGGTGATGCCAGAGTTGTGGCCATTGATGCTGCTGTCACTCTGACTGTCATGCTGACCAAATTGATGTTTGCAAGCTTGAAATAGCAGTAGCAGAACCCTTTAGGAGATTAACAATGTATGGCTTAGTTAATAAAGCGCTCAAAGACATGGTATGCACTCGCTTTGGGGAAGAATCGTGGCAAATGGTGCAGCAGCAAGCCGAAATCGATATAGAAACGTTTGTGAACGTAGAGAGTTACCCCGATGACCTCACTCATCGCTTAGTTAGGGCTGCGAGCCAGGTGCTAAATCTGTCTAGTTCGGAAATCATGCAAGCCTTTGGAGAGTATTGGGTGCAATATACCGCTAGTGAAGGTTTTGCTGAGATCATTGATATGTGTGGTGATAATTTACCCGAATTTTTGGAAAATCTAGACAATCTTCATGCACGAGTTGGGGTTGTTTTCCCGAAGCTTCAGCCTCCTTCATTTGAGTGCACCGACGTGAAAGAGGAGACGCTGAATTTGCACTACTACTCACATCGGCAAGGGCTGACTCCGATGGTTTTTGGCTTAATTCAGGGTTTAGGAAAGCGCTTTAACACCAAAGTGAATGTTACACAGACTAAGAGTAGAGAAGAAGGAAGCGATCACGACGAGTTTTCGGTTCGGTATAGGCAAAATTAACTCACTTTGACATGTTCGTCATATTTCTGCAATTTGTAATGAGCGTGCACTAACTCAATTGTCTTCTTACCAATGCATAGAATTCTAATTTGCATATGATTTCCCATCATCTGAGCCTACCACCCCAATGGTTTGCCCAAGCCTTTCCTTTTCATATTGTGTTCAACCGAAATCAGGAGATCATGCAAGTGGGAGAAGTTCTGCAGCGGATCAGTCCTAAACCGCTACTGGGCAGCCAGTTGGAGCAGCATTTCCGAATTAGTCGCCCCAGCATTCCAGTGGATTTTGACATCATTCAAAAACGATCACGCTCCATCTTTTTGCTGGAGTCTCTGGAAGGCAAAATGCAGCTCAAGGGCCAAATGATGTATGTGGATGACCATGATGCTATTTTCTTTCTTTGCTCGCTCTGGGTCACCAATGTCAGCGATCTGACTCCAATTGGCGTTAAGCTCAAGGACTTTGCTATCCATGATCCGATTGCTGATTTCCTGTTTCTTTTGCAGGTGAGGGATACCGCCCTGACGGATGCTCAGAACCTAACGACTAACTTGACCCAGAAGCAATCGCAATTGCAAAGCGTGTTGGCCTTAAAAGAAGAAATTGCCCAAACCGCTAGGGCGCAGGCGCAGCAGCTCGAACAAACCCTGAGGGAATTGCAAGCAACTCAGGTACAGCTCGTCCAGAGTGAAAAAATGTCGGGCTTGGGGCAGTTAGTTGCAGGTGTAGCTCATGAAATTAATAATCCAATTAACTTCATTCACGGCAATATAATTCATGCCACCGAATATACCCAAGAGATCTTGCATCTACTAGAGCTTTACCAGCAGCATTATCCAACTCCTATCACAGAAATTCAAGCGGAAATTGAAGCAATTGATCTAGATTTTGTTAAAGATGACCTGGTTAAACTGTTGAAGTCGATGCGGGTAGGAACGGATCGAATTCGCGAAATCGTCAAGTCTCTCCGCAGTTTTTCCCGACTCGATGAAGCAGAAGTCAAAGGGGTTGATATTCATGAGGGCATTGACAGCACGCTGATGATTCTGCACAACCGATTGAAGGCAAAACCTGATCATCCAGGCATTCAGGTAGTTAAGGAGTTTGGGACACTGCCATTAGTAGAATGCTATCCCGGCCAGCTAAATCAGGTATTCATGAACCTGATCAGCAACGCTATTGATGCGTTCGATGAGCAGGATGAACTAAAACGGCTCAAAATCCCAAGAGCCAAACCAGGCCAGATTCGGATTCAAACGCGAGTAGTCAATTCAGATTGGATCGCGATTCATATTGCAGATAATGGTCCTGGCATTTCCAAAGAATTGCAATCCCGCTTGTTTGATCCCTTTTTTACAACCAAACCTGTAGGGAAAGGAACCGGATTGGGCTTATCAATCAGCCATCAAATTGTGGTAGAGAGGCATGGCGGAACAATCCGGTGTGATTCAACTTCGGGCGAAGGAACCGAGTTCATTATTGAAATTCCAGTTCAACAACGGCGACGGCAGGTCGCTTAGGACCGCAGCTTCTAAGCGAGGGTTGCTATAGATACTCGTGGTTCACAAAGGGCAGGGCAACGAGTTCGCCTTTGCTATCTCCTATTTTGACCTGTAGTCCGGGTTCCACATTTTTGGTACGAATATAGGCCAAGCCGCGCCCCAGCCAACATGCTGCCCTCGCGACTCAGGAATTGCAACATGCACGAGGTGGCCTGCCCAAGCTAAGCAGCTAACGCCGAATAAGCCTGCCAGGTGGTGATTCAGACGAGATTCAGCATTCTTAAACCAGGATAGAGAAGGCCGGAACTTGGGCTGGAGATGCAGCCATCCTGCAAACAAGAACACTGCCGCTAGCAGCAGCAGGAACACTGAACCCATCCAGAGATCGCCATTGGTCCGCATACCGATGGTATACCACCAGTGATAAATGCCGGAATAGGCGATGTTGACTGGATAGGTTGCTCCTCCCTGAGTAAAAGCATCAACTGCCGCCTGACCAAAGTGGGGGTCCCAAATCGCATGGGCGATCGGACGAATATGGGCCGGGTCTTTGATCCAGCGTTCAAAGTTACCCTGCCAAGCCACATGAAACAGCAGACTCGAAGCCCAGAGAAAAATAATTGCGACATGACCGAAATGAGACGCAAAAATCTTTTGATATAGATTCTCTTCCGTCATGCCGTCATGCATTTCAAAGTCATGGGCTGTCGCGATCCCATACCAAATTCGACGAGTGGTGGGATCTTGCGCTAACCCTTGACTAAATTTCGGAAACTTTGTTGCCATATAGTTACCTCATCCCTAACAGCGCTTGGCGCTTGAATGGCGCTTGAAGAAATGCTCTGTCAGCTTTCAAGCGCATCAGGTATTGACTCACACCAGGGTGAACGCTATTGCGGGCGCTAAACTTCCCTGAGCGGCACTTGATTGGCGTAAGGGCTACCCTGCGTTCTCCGGTAATGATTTTTCTAGCGATCTGCTTCTAGCAATCTAGTTCTACTGATTAGTCTTTAGCAACCAATGTCTCCAGCTTGGGGTTGAAGTATGCCCTATCCCAAGTATGCCCTGTGCCGTAAAGTGCCAGTTAGCTCCTTACATTAAACTGCGGCTTCTTTGCCCTCTCTCTACCCCTAGAATGAGAATTGCGTTGATTTCACCGGTAGTTTATGTACAGCCCCAATACATGGCCCAAATAGACTGAAGAGAATGTTCTTTTAACACTAAATTGCTTCATCTGATTTTACTCCCAAGAGAGAGGATAGTTTCAAAGCGTTTTGAAGTAATAGAAGAGAGACTATAGATGAGAAAAGATGTGCGTATATTTAGTTTCATATTCAACTTCAGAGTTTTGGTAGTAGCAGCACTGCTGAGTTCGCTGTTTGTGATAGCTATCTACTACGGGATTATCAATCCTTAAGGTGGAGAACAGGTAGAGAACGGGTTCGGATTACTGCTGTGACCTGTTGAGACTCGATGGTGAGTATAAATTAGGCACGGAAATCAGGAGATGAAAGTATGCATTGGTTTTTTGCGTTTGCAGCATGGGGATTTATTTCAACAGCAGTGTGGAGCCTGTGGGCTATTGTTCGAGACACCGTTAAACAGACAAAACAACTCCACCAAATTCCCTGCTCTAACTGTTTATTTTTTACAGACAGCTACTATCTTAAATGTCCAGTCCATCCTCATAACGCTCTGACAGAAGAGGCAATTAATTGCCCTGACTATTTTTCACCGCATGCGAATTACTCAGTGCCCCCAACAACTGTTCCATCTCGTGCAACAACCCGTGCAACTGCTAACCGCAGATGAATCTAACTTGCCAACCTTTTCCTTGGATTTTGGTAAAGGTACCGAATGATAGATGCTGATTGGTCGAGCAGTAGATAAGGTGATTGGAGTTTTTACGTTGGACTCATCGGATTAAACTGTTATGGATGCCCTTCCTCTCGTTGTTAACCAACAGCAACTCAAGCTGATGCAGCAAGCTGCGAGTCAGGCTATTGCTGATTTAGAGAACCAAAAACAAGCTGGAGCATTTGACTCAAATGGCAGTCAGCAGGAAGAAAACCTGTTGACTTATGGAACTGACGATTATGAGTCGGCGCGTCAGCTTGTCCAGACTATTGAGCAGGAGCTTCAGTCAAAAGTACAGGCTTGGGACAAAACTCCGGAAACCAATCAGCCTGTAGAAATTTCTTTCAATTCCTACCAAATCGGCTTAATGCGAGCCAATCTGAAACGAGTCATGCAGTCGCGCGAAGATGCCCAGCCTTCAGCCGATCAATCTGAAACGCAACTGCTGCAAGACTTGTTAGAGCAACTTCCTGAAGACAGTCCACAAGAAGATGCTGATTAGGCTGTAGTTGCTGCCGTGCTAGATACAGAGTTAAGGCGCTCTGGTAACAATGTCTGGCGTTCCTGAATGAGGCAATGAGTTTGGGTTTCGTTTCCTCTCAGCCCGCTCAATCCCCCAACTTTCAGCCCTGTCGTGCATCCTAGAAAGGGGATAGATTTACGGAATCTGCCGTTCATAAATTTCATAACGCCATGTGCAACTATATTTGCCCTCACCTCCCCAGCTCTTCTCGACCAAAGAAATATTCAGCGTGCGATTCGTCAAAGAATTCTAGTCCTCTGTAGGGGCAGATATCTTTAGATTGAATAGTAGATTGAGCCAGTCTTGGTGCGCCAACAGCTTCGCTGTTACGTCGGGTTAGAATGATTTCACTGCCGGAGCTTTCAAATAGGGGCTGCTGAATTTCCCCTTTGAGAGTGTGATTGACCCAATCGGTTAGCGAATGGTTTGTGACGATTCCAGGCGCAACTCGGTTCGGATCGAGGCCGGTCAGTAAGGCATCCGTGAAGACGCTATACTCGCTGTCCAAGGATTCATAGGCCGTCTCATATTCTCGAGATGCTGCCATGAAGAGCCGATCCGTACCAGGATGAGCCCCTGGATCAGCTTCCAGGAAATTGAGCAACTCCCCGCTGTGGCAACAATCAAGCCAGATGATCCGTTGCCGGACCGGACTTTCTTGCAGCAAACGACGCAGCCAGAATAGCGATAAACCATAAAAACCCTTGTCTGGGTTGGAATCGCTCAGGGCTAAATATCCCTCTCGAATCCCTGCATCGCGCTGAATGCCATGACCAGAAAAGTAAAACACGGCAGTTTGGGGCGCATTTCCTCTCGGCTTAAACAAATTGATCAGAGCAGTTTCCAGATCGCGCAAACTGACCTGCGTTTTCTGCCCTATCTTCGGTTTTCCCTCCTGAATCACTTCTGGAAGGCGATGAACTCTAAACTCACCGTAGGCATGCAATTGTTGAGCAATGGCTTCTGCATCCCTAGCTGGAGCTTTCAAGCTGGGTAAATACTGATAAGTATTAATCCCTACTATCAAAGCGTCCCGTGACATCGATACACCCTCTACACAACAGAACTAGTCGTTGCTCAAATTTCTTGATTACATGAACTGGTTGCACCAATAAGAGTCGGCTAAAGTGGCAGAAACCGATTGCTACTGGGGGCTTTAATTAACTGATTAGATCATCTAAATAGCGCTATAACTAAGCTAAAGAAATGCTATTAACCAGGCATTATTCAACCAGTACTTAAGAAGTTTGAATCCTAAAAATTCACTTGTCTAGCTAATAATCAAGTAGAAGTGATCAACATCACTTTATCTATGTGATGGTTGCAATTTACTTTCTTGTCTGAAATCATTTCTGCAAATGAACTGCTTTGAAAATGGTTGTTGAGCATAGCTTGAAGCGTCTTGAAAAGAGATATTAAGTATTACAATTACGAAGATATCTAATCTTCTAATTGTCGTAAAAGGGGGTAAGAACCCTTGCTTATCTATGTTTTTGATCTAAAAGCAGTAATAAAATTTGTTTTCAGGAATAAAGATTATTTGAAGCTAACCGTCATAACGCGGAAAGCCAGTAGTGATTTGTTTTTTGAAGTCGGTAGATCTGCGATTTTCAAGCTGAGTAAGTTAAAAATTGAGTAGTTTTAATGTTATTTACAGCCTTCTTCAGGCTAGTGAAGTACGAAAAACGGTGTGCAGGGACACTGCTCCTGCGTGGGGCGAAGCCCCCACACCCCCTAACCTCACATGAGTGAAAAACGCTGTAACTGGTTTGTAGAGTTGCCCTGTAGCGTCAAGCTCAGATTTTGAGCTTGGTAAACTCAAGCCTGGTAAATCCAAATTCTGCTAAGGTAATGGTCTTCAGAAGCATCCAGATGCAGTATGGAGGTGAGTTAACCGTGTTGACAGCTTCCTCAAGCCTAGGTTTTCCTTGGTCCTAGTCTTGAGTGTGGGTTCCGTAGCACCAATTGTTTGAGTGAATCGATAGAATATCACTATCAATGTAGTGTCTAGGACTTTGGTGAGGGTGTCTATCGATACTATTCATGGTCAACTGCAAGGATTAAAATCTAGCCAGCTGAAGCAGCTACAGCGTGTGTATCACCAGCGATTGCCGATTGATCGTTTAGTTACACCTGAGTTTGCTCAACGATTGGCTGCTATCAGCACAGAGATCAACCAGCCGGTCTGCGCCTATCTGAATCGGCGGGGTCAAGTGATTCGAGTTGGGGTTGGAACCTTACGGCAGACTCAAATTCCCCCTTTGGAGTTGCCCCGATATGGGGCAGAGCGGTTGAGTGGCATCCGCTGTATCGCAACTCAACTTAAGGCTGGTCCCCCCAGTGAGGCGACCATGACAACCATGGCCTTTCAGCGGCTAGATGCCTTGGTTACCCTCACCATAACTGGCAGTGGTTTTGAGCGCCGGGGTGGTGGTGCTACTGGTTATGTCAAAGAAGCCTATTTAGCACATTTGTTACCTGACCCAGAGGTTAGATGGACTGTTTCAGCACCACTAAGCCCAGAACAATTAAGCAGTCAAGACTTCAATGAGTTAATTAGTGATCTAGAGGAAGAGTTCCGGCGTCAATACGTTGCTAAACACGTTAGCTCAGAACAAGATGGCAATTATTGCTGGCTCCAAGATGAGGCTAAACTGATCCGAGATGCAGCAGGTGCTCCAGTAGAAATTATTGGCTACTGCATCGACATCACTAGCCGCAAAACCGCAGAATTAGCGCTACAGCAGTTAAATACGGAGTTAGAGCAACGGATTCAGTCCCGCACTGCCGCCCTGCAAGAAAGTGAGGAACTGTTTCGCCAATTCACCGAAAATATTCCCAAGGTGTTTTGGATGGAAGACTTGGAGGGAAATTTACTCTACGTGAGTCCCAGGTTTGCCGAAGTCTGGGGCATTCCAACCGCGACCCTCTACCAGAACCCGAAAGCATGGCTGGATGCGGTGCATCCGGAGGACCGTATCTGGATGGCGATTGTGGCAATTAATCGGTTGGAATATCACGAAGAAGATATCGAGTACCGGATTCTGCAATCGGATACAGACATTTGCTGGATTCGGGAGCGAGCTTTCCCTATTTATAATTCTCAAGGAGCAGCCTACCGAGTAGCCCGCATCGCCGAAGACATCACGGCGCAAAAGCAGGCAGAAGCTGAAATTCACCGCAGCCGCGATTTATTTGAAGCTGTCTTTCAAGAATCGGCTGACGCAGTTTTTCTGGTGGATCCAGTCACATTGTTGATCCTCAACTGCAATCAGCGAGCCGTTGATCTGTTTGAAGCCAACCACACCGATGAGTTGATCGGCATTCAGGGGCACACGCTGCATCGCTATCCATTTTGGGGGAACGATGTGCTAGTCGCGCAGCAACAGCTCGCGGCAAACGGCGTCTGGAGTGGTGAAATCGAATACTGCACGCTGAAGGGACATTTTTTTTGGGGTAGCATTGCCGCCAAGACGATTCATGTCGCTGGACGAAAAATGACGCTCGTCCGAGTGTCTGACATCAGCCAACGCAAACAATCTGAACAACTCTTGCAACAACAGGCGAATCGGGAAGCCTTGCTGCGCCAAGTCGCCTTTCGGACGCGCGAGTCCCTCAATCTAAACTATATTCTCACTACAAGCGTCAATCAGGTACAAGCGTTTTTACAAACCGATCGGGTGCTGATCTTTCAGTTTGAGCCAGAGGGCAGCGGCTATATTGCGGTGGAGGCGGTTTCTGACCCTCAATTTTCCATTCTGGGAGCACGCTTTCACGATCCTTGCTTTTCGATGCAGGTGGCCGAGCGCTATCAGCAAGGACACACGAGCGCCATCAGCGATATTTATAGCGCAGATCTAACCCCTTGCTATGTAGACTTTTTGGCCCAGTCCCAGGTGCGCGCGAATTTAGTGGTGCCAATTCTACAAGATGAGCAGCTCTGGGGCTTGCTGCTGGCTCACCACTGTACGGCTCCGCGTCACTGGCAGCCGTTTGAGATCGATCTCCTGACCCAATTTGCCGATCAGGTCGGGATCGCGATTCGCCAAACTAATCTCTACGACACCCTCAAAACTCAGTTATCAGAACGTCGACGGGCGGAACAAGCCCTGGCGCAACAAGTGCAGTATGAGCAATTGCTGCAAACCATTTCCCAGCAAATTCGCAGCTCTCTTCGGTTAGAAGAAATCCTGGCCGCTGCCGTAACTCAGGTGCAGCAGGTCTTGCAGGTGGATCGCGCCCTTGTCTTTCGCCTATACGCCAACGGAACTGGCTGTGTGATCAAAGAAGCTACATTGCCGCAGTACCCGGTTACAGCCGAGATGCGGTTTCCAGAAGAGCAGTTTCCGCTGGAGTGCCGCACCCTGTATCAGCGTGGGCAAGCTCGCGCAATCACAAATGTAGACACTGACATTCTGGCAGACTGCTTAGTAAAGTTCATGCACCAGATTCAGGTGAAGTCTAAACTGGTAGTGCCAATTGTGCAGAGCGATGAGGAGACCGGCTCAACGGTTTGGGGCTTATTGATTCTCCACTCCTGTGCTGTCTATCGCCAATGGCAGCCGGCGGAAGTGGAGCTGATGCAAAAGGTGGCGGTGCAAATGGGAATTGCGATTCAGCAATCGGAGCTGTATGTGCAGCTAGAAACTCAGCTCAAGCAAAAAGAGATTTTGATTAAAGAAATTCACCATCGGGTCAAAAATAACCTGCAGGTGATTTCTGCCATGCTAAAGCTGCAAGCTCGCGTGACTCAAGATACAGCCGTCCTCGATGTTTTAGAAGATAGCCGTAATCGCCTCCGCGCTATTGGGTTGATCCACGAAATTCTCTACCGCTCGAACGATCTAGAGCAGCTCAACTTCGACGAATATATTCAGAAATTAGCAAACACGATTCTGGCAACGCATAGCAGCGCGAACCAAGTGCGTCTGGTTTACCAACTGCAACCCGTTTGCCTCAACCTCGATACGGCAATTCCCTGTGGGCTGTTGCTGAATGAACTAATCACGAACGCTATTAAACATGCTTTTCCGAATGGACCCCCACTGATGGGGAACTTGGAACAGCGACAGTTTGGGACCTCCCAAAATGGGGGATGTAGGGAGCTTTTCAAACATCTAGATCTTGAAGATAAAATCTTAAAAACTAGGATCTTAGGCAAACCTGACATTAGGCTGGGTCTTTTTAAGAAAGATCGCTTTTTATCCTCCTTTCACTCGTCACTTAAAGTAGGGTTTAACGTTTGCGTATGGTTCAATTTCATAGAGAAAATACACTGGAGATACACTACAGTCCTACCTTCGATGTCTTTGTAAACGACAAATAAAAGTAAACGACAAATAAAAGTAAACGACGAGTAAAAAGCCAATAGATTAAGAACCATAACAACAAGCATGATTGCTAACCCATTGGTAATCCTGCACAGACGAAGCTGGCAAATTGGGCTAGGTTTACCGAGGAAGGTGCGTAATGAAAATTCTTTTAGTAGAAGATGACGAATACACCAGTCAAGTGCTTTCAGCCACCCTTTCAGCTCATCGTTACGCGGTGGATACTGTCACAGATGGCTCGGTAGGGTTGGAGTTGGCTACTCGCTGGAATTATGATCTAATTCTCTTGGATGTATTGCTGCCAACCTTGAACGGCATCGAAGTCTGTCGCCGACTCCGGGCACAAGGCTGCCAAACGCCAATCTTGATCCTGACTACAAAAGATTCGAATGATGATGTGGTGACTGGGCTAGATGCAGGGGCAGATGATTATTTAGCCAAGTCCTGTGAATCGTCTCAGCTTTTGGCTAGAGTGCGGGCGCTGCTGCGGCGCAGTGGCATGGCTCCACCGTCTCCGGTTCTATCTTGGGGGCCGCTTTGCCTTGATCCAGCCCTGGCCCAGGTGACTTACAATCAGCAGAGCATTTCTCTACGCCCCAAGGAATACAGCCTGCTGGAGCTGTTTCTGCGTCACCCCCAACGGATTCTCAGCCGCAGCGCCATCATCGATCACATGTGGCCCATGGAGGAAACCCCGGTGGAAGGGGCTGTCACTAATTTGATCAAGGATTTGCGTCAGCGATTGAAGTCGGCAGGAATGACAGCGGATCTAATCGAAACTGTGTATGGCTTAGGATATCGATTAAAAACGGCACCTGTACCCGAAGAAAAGACCGAAGAAAAGACCGAAGAGAAAACTGAATTGGGTCAGGCTGCAACCAGTCCCAGGGAAAATCAGCGGGAGATGTCATCCTTGGCCGAAATCAATTTCCTGGCAGAGATGAGGCAGCAGCGCGGAAAAACGGCTATTCAGCAGATTGCCGAACGATTCTACGGATCCCTGGAGCAGCGGCTTGCTGTACTAGAAGCGACAGCCTTGCTGTTCCATGCCGATGGTTGTAATTTGCAGCAACAAAAGGTCGCCCGCACCGAGGCTCACAAGCTGGCCGGTGGTTTGGGAACGTTTGGCTGTAGCAAAGCTTCAGATATTGCACGAGCAATTGAACGTCTGTTGGAAACTAGACTCAGTCAACAAGCGCGAGTTGCCGATCGGTTTTCGCAACTGCTGGTCGAGCTAAGGCAGGAACTGGGGCAGCCCCAGACATACCAGCCCATAGCTGATTCCGCGATGGCCGGAAAGTAAGTGAATCGAAAGACCAGTAAATCGCAAGCCAGTGAGCAGTGCAGGTGCTGAGCAAAACGGGTCTTATTAGTTTCATATGTTTTTGATTTAGGCTGAAGGCTAAATCCTTTTAATACTTATGCTTCGTCATGCACAGCGATGACTGGTTTAGGAATGATTCATTTCAAATTGAGCGGATTGAAGCAGCGTCCCATGCTTTAAACCAAGCGCTACAAAGTCTTTATGAACGCGATTATGCGTCTGCTCGAAATCTAGTAACATTCACCCAACAAGTATTAGAAGAATTGTTGCTGGACTGCGAGCATCACGTTCAAGCTGAAGCACTGCTCAACCAGTTTCGCTACTATGAACAGTCCATAAACTAGCGAAGGTAGAAAATCCCTAGGAGCAACAATTATGGGTACTGATACGGCGCGGGGGCCTTTGGTCATCATCGGCGACGCTGAAGATAGGGACGGTGAGTGCATCGTTCTGCGGGAGTTTCTGCGCTTAGCAGGCGGATTGCAGGCTCGGATTGCGGTGATGACGGCAGCTACCAGCATGCCCAAAGAAGTCGGCGATGACTATATTCGCATTTTTAAGCGGTTGGGGGCTGATTCCGTCGAGACCGTGCATACTGAAGACCGGGAAGACTCTAGACGCGAAGACTCACTCCGCATTATCGAACAGGCGACCGGCATCTTCTTTACTGGAGGCGATCAGTCCCGCATTGTGGATTTTATTCGCGGCACACCACTGGATCAGGCGATTCATAGACGGCACGAGGAAGGCGTCGTGATCGGTGGGACGAGTGCAGGGGCGGCCATGATGCCCGATGAGATGACTGCAGCAGAAGCAGAGGCAGAAGCAACGCAGAAAGAGGCTTCACAATCTGATAGCTAGCCCCGCAATTTCTTCTGGAAGCGAAACGTGCGGCTGGCAACGATGGCTAAGGTCAGTACCGTTAGCGGAAGCACAAACCACAGCATCACCGAGCTATACAACGGCAGGCTGTCATGATTGGTTGAGTCGAGAATGAGATAGATCGTGTAGGCGATGTAGTATCCCACGAACACAAAGCCTTCCCAACGGGCAATCAAATTACCGCTGGCAAACACAGGCAGACAGGCGATGGCAACCGCAATCATCACGGGCATATCAAATCCGAGCGCAGCGGTAGAGACATTAACACCATCCGGGGCAACCATTGCGGAGAGTCCCAGGACGGCCAGAATATTGAAAATATTGCTGCCCACTACATTGCCCACGGCAATATCCCGCTCTCCCTTGAGGCTAGCCACGACCGAGGTTGCCAGTTCGGGCAGAGAAGTCCCAGCCGCCACAATCGTCAAGCCAATCACCAGATCGCTGACTCCCAAGGCACGGGCAATGGTAATCGAACCATCCACCAGCCAACGCGAACCGATCACCAGCAAGACCAAGCCGCCAACGATATAGCCAATATTAATTAGCCACTGCAAAGGCGAGCGTTCTGCCACTCGGCCATACTCTTGCTCGTACTCGTCTCGTACTGCTTGGTTTGACTCTTTGCGGCTTTGGTAAATTAAGAAAACCGTGTAGAGGACGCCCAGAATAAATAAAATTACCCCATCTACGCGGCTGATCCTGCCATCTACACCAAACACTAGGGCCAGCACCGACACACCAATCATGATTGGCACATCTAAACGAATCAACTGCTGGGCCACAATCAGCGGAGCGACTAACGCCGATAATCCTAAAATGAACAGCACGTTGAAAATATTACTGCCCACCACGTTGCCCAAGGCAATATCGGCTTGCCCCGACAGGCTGGTAATCGTGCTCACCGCCATTTCAGGCGAGCTGGTGCCATAAGCCACAATTGTCAGTCCGATCACCAGCGGCGAAATACCAGCAATCGTGGCTAATCTGGACGCGCCTCGGACCAACGCCTCTGCACCCAGAACCAGTAACACCAGTCCCAGAATCAATAAAATGAGCACAGTAAAGCTCATAGCTTGTCTTTTGCTCCAACTGCGAGAGGATAAACAGGATGCCGCCAGCGAAATGCTGAAACCGGCACATGCCAAAAATTGCACTAATCCCCATCATCACGCAGCAAAGCCACGATCGTCAAAAAGTTTGTGTTAATCGTGAACATAGCTTTGAGTCATTACCGAGCAACTGATCCGGTAAGAGCTAGGACACATTTGACCAGGTATAGAGGCGAGATTATCCCGCCCCTAACTGTTATTCAGGTATTCATATTCAGATATTCAGATTCAGGTATTCAGGCTGTCACCCTATCTGATTAACACCGTCATGTATTTGCCGGCTGCAAACGGAGTTGGAACGAGCGGTGTGAATTTGGCTCGGTCGGTGGCGATGCGTTTGACGCAAAACTCGTTGATCGTATGCAGGACATCATCGCGGGTGCCAACAATCCAGATTTGCGTTTTCTCGCCATCCGAAACCGGCAGCAGTTCGTTGAATTAACTAGCGGCAGTCCCCACCCTAAGAGGATGGGGAAGGATAGCGAGTGAGCGAAGCGAACATTATTCTTCAGGTTTCGGCAAGCGTTTAATGTATTCTCTAATTACTTGAGACAATGCTTTATCTTTTGACTTTGCATAGGCTTCGAGTCTTGCAAAATCCTCATTAGACAATCGAACTCTAAGCATCTTTTCTTTGCTCATGCTGCTACATTGTTGCTACAATAGCAATATGCTAACACGACGCATTACATTCAGACTCTATCCCTCTCGTCAGCAGGTCGCCAAACTGCACTACTGGCGTAGATTGCATTGCAGTCTCTATAATGCGGCGCTGTCCAATCGAAAAACCCAATATCAAAAGTTTGGGCATAAGGTTGACTATTTTGAGCAACAGAACAGCTTGCCCGCCTTTAAGGAAGTATGGCCGGAATATAAAGAGTTAGGATCCCACGCATTGCAGGCAACTCTCAAGCGGGTGGATTTTGCCTATCAACGCTTCTTTACGGGGCTTGGTGGCTATCCCAAGTTCAAATCCATTCGGCACTACTCCGGGTGGACATACCCCTGCAAATCAGGTTGGAAAGCTCAAAGTGACGGCAAGAACGGTCATCTAGTGTTGTCCAACTTGGGCAAGGTTCAGATGCGGGGTGAGGCGAGAACTTGGGGTTCCCCAACCACCTGCACCATCGTTTATCGTAATGGCAAATGGTACGCATCGATTACGGTACAGTGCCAGCCTGAGCGGAAACTAGGAACGGGCGTGATTGGGATGGATTTGGGGGAGCAGGAACCGAACAGCAGCTTTTCCCGCTTAAGAGCGGCGACGGATTGCTTTTGACCACAGCGAAGTGGGCCTCCCCGACTGGTGTGCCGTTCCTTGGACAGGACAGAGAGACTACTGGTGTTAAGCCAACGGTTGAGGTGAAGCGTCCGGACACGCCAGAGCCGGTCGAGGTTCAGGAACTGATCGATCAGCAGGAAGATGAGAATAATACCTCTCCATCTGATCGGCCTCGGACGTCGCCATCGCCGGAAGCCACTAAGGCCCCTGTGGAAGATGTTCAGATGAAAAAGGCTATCGAGTTGCTGCAGGATAAAACTGGCGCCGTTCGCTCCGGTAATTAAGATCGTGGTTCATTTGGCGTGATGAGCATTAGCGGGCCGGGGATATTCCTCGGCCTTTTTCCTTATGCTTGTTGCGATGCAATAAGCCTGTTAGAATCGCTCTAAATGGACGAGCAACAAGCAAATATCCGAGCGCTCAGGGAAAGTGATCTTAGTGAGTGGCTGCGTCTCAGGAAATTGCTTTGGGATGAGACCTCTGAGGATGATCATCAGGCCGAAATGGTTGATATCTTTGAGCATCCGGAGACTCAGGGGGTTGGTGTTGCAGACAAAGGAAATGGTTCATTGATAGGGTTTGTCGAAGTGAGTATTCGGCCTTTTGTCGAGGACTGTGAGACAGATCATGTCGGATATCTAGAAGGCTGGTTCGTAGAAGACAGTTTTCGCCGAAAGGGTGTCGGAAAAGAATTAGTTAGATTTGCTGAAGCTTGGGCTCGGGAACGCGGTTGTACTGAAATAGCGTCAGATGCTGAGATCGGGAACGAACTTAGTCTTGCGGCCCACACAAAACTCGGATATTCGGAGACATCACGTCTGGTTCATTTACGCAAGGAGCTTGCCTGAGAGGTAATACGAACGAAATGTGCAGTAAGAGTTCCAATCTTCCTTGTTTGGTCGTCCCTTTGCTTTTCATTTTAGGATCCTTTATCAGCTCAGCGACAGCCCAATCCAGCGAACAACAGTTTCCCACACCTGTTTTTGAGAATGAATTGAGCGGTGAGATCAGGGCAAGGAGCATAGGTGATCCGCGCCAGACCACTTATTTCTATACCTTCAATGCATCTCAAGGCGATCTATTTATCAATATAGTTACTGCGAATCTAAACGCGGACATAGACATATTCATAGAGCAGGGCCTGCGGCCATTGACAAAGATAATGGTGTATGCCGGGAGTGGTGAGACTGAAACGGGGAGGGTGATCTACTTGCGCAAACCCGAAAAATTGCTTTTGCGTATTCAGGGCCGAACTCCTAACGATGATCCAGGACGATTTAGATTCAAGTTTGCCGGCGCTTTTTTGGCTGCGTCTCGCGATGCAGAGCTACCGCCGGACATTCCCCGAGTAACAGATATTGTTGATGTTCCTGTTAAGGTGACCCCTGCAGGTACTATCGTTGAACGTGGAGAAGACGGGATCGAACGTGCGGAAAGACCGAGTATTGGACGTGCAGATAATACGAGGACAGATCAGAGCCCTGAAGGGCGGGCTACCGGTTCTCCGTCGGAGCGTCCTTCGGCTCGCCGCCGCGACCCGAACGATCCTATGGCCGGTTTCAAGCTGGTTGTGGAATTCCGCGACGGTTCGGTGATGGAACGGCCAATGAAAGACGTGAATCGGTTTCAGGTTGACAGGGGAGTGCTTATGGTATTGAACAAGAACGGGACCGTCGCTAGATATTCGATGACAGATGTTGTTCGTGTATCGATCGAATGATTATTACTTTGGTGGATCGATATTTTGTCTTAGTTTTCCAACTAACGGACTTGCCGCGTCAAGTTTTTCAAGTTCTGACACCATTCTAATCGCTGTTTCCCGATCGCCTTTTCTTAAATGAGCGATGCCCAGATAGTACACGGCTCCGGTGCTTTTAGGATCCAGCTCACGGGCTTTGTTGAATTCTTTTATAGCGCGGTCGTAATCAGGAGACGCCCGCTCCACAAAGGTAGCCCCGAGATCTATTCTTGCATTAACGTCGTCCTCCTTGAGGGTCAAAGCTTTTGCATAATACGGTTCGGCCTCCTCAAAACGCTGCGAATCAAATAATGCATTGGCAAGTACAACGTTTGCCTCAAAATTCTCAGGCTGAAGTATCAGACCACGCTTGTAAAACTCGACGGCCTTATCAAAACGCCCTATCTGAGCGTAAAGATCACCTGTTTGCATCTGTGCGGCAAAATTCTGAGGTTCATTCACCGCCTTTTCAAGGATCCCATCAACCGATCCGGCGGTGATCTCAGCGGGAACTGAGCCATTCATGGGCGTGGCTGGCGAATGGGAAGAAAGTGCACTGCGATTAAGGCTGTTGGCACCGAAGAAGCCGGCAACAGCTCCGATCAATAAACCGAGCGTTTCCAGCGCCAGCATCGACAGTGTGACTCGTGCCTACGCCTATTCGATTGAAAAAGCCTGCACTCAGCTTGGCTATCAACCCAAAATTAGCTTCGATGAGGGAATGCGATACACAGCAGAATGGTTGCAACAGGAAAATGTTTTGTCGCCCGAGTGGCTAGCGCGAGCAAAGGCTTCCTAGATGCAGTTCAGTACTGTCGCTTAGACTACACTTTATCGTTGCTTCAAATTCAGTTCGGGATAAGTATGAAGATTTCGAGGCTATTCCAGTGAAACAACGGAAAGGATTTATGATGATTTCAACCTGCTCTACCGCTAGAAAGATTGAGAAATTCCGTAGATCTGATAGATCTGAAATTGATGGTCTACTGTCTAAACTCCTAGTGGCTCTTAGGTGACAGCATGAAGGTACGCAAGCTGTGATATCTAGTGATTAATAATGACATTGATAGTGACTGAGTTTTTGATGATTGAACTTTTACAATGCTGATGGATGCCCAAACCCTATACTCACACGAATTATTTGCATAGAGGTACTACAATATACCTAAAATACTTTTCAGATGCTAATTCATACTATTGCAATATCACTCATTCCGGAAAATAATTTTGTATGGCCTTCTCCTTTAGGTCAGTCTATCGATCGCATTGCAGTTACGTTTCTGTCTAATCACTTCTAGGTTCTACTCTCTGACGTTTTTCGCATTCTAGCTGCTTCCGTAGTTTGACGCTGAGTTTGGCTGTTTTCGGTTTGCTACTCGTATTTGGTTCATTCCAATTGGTCCGTCTTCCAGAGAGCCTATTCATGATTGCGGTCTCCATTGTCCTATTCTGGTGTTTGACAGCGCTGGTGATCATTCAGATTCCCTACGTGGTCGCTTTCCTTCAGCAATTGCGGCAAACCCGCGCGGCTTCAGCCTTGCCTAGTCCAGATTTACCGAAAGCAACCATAATCCTGTGTTTGCGGGGAGCCGATCCATTTCTGCCTGATTGCCTGAAGCGGTTATTAAGCCAGGATTACCCCAACTATCAGTTGCATATTGTAGTCGATAATCCGGATGATCCGGCATGGAGCGTTGTTAACCAGATTGTAACCAATCAAACCGATTTACCTGTTAAGGTTAGTTCTCTGCACGTCAGACATGCTACCTGTAGTCTCAAGTGTAGTGCTTTGCTGCAAGCCATTTCCGAATTAGAGCCAGATTGTGAAGTGGTTGCTTTAGCAGATGCCGATACGCTGGCCCATCCGACTTGGTTACGTGAGCTAATCATCCCATTGCAGGATCCGCAGGTGGGAGCCACAACCGGCTGTCGCTGGTATTTGCCTGCTGATGTTCAATGGGGCAGTCTAACGCGATACTTGTGGAACACCTCGGTGGTGGTTTGTATGCACAAAGACTCGATTCCTTGGGGTGGGTCGCTGGCCGTGCGGACCGAGGTGTTGCAGCAATCGGGCGTCTTAGCGCAATGGCAGCAGGCACTAGTGGAGGATGCGACTTTAGATCGGGTGCTGAAAAGCCAGGGATTGCAGATTCGTGTGGTGCTGTCGGTGTTGATGGCCAATCGGGAAAGTTGCAAGTTATCTAGCTTTTTGCGGTGGCTGCAGCGGCAGATGGTGTTTGTGCGGCTCTATCATCGTTCCTGGACTGAAAGTTTTATTTACAACAGCATTGTTTTTGGGTTGCTAGTGCTGGTCTATGGCACCTTACTGGTGGCTGTTTCAACGCAGCAATGGCAAGCCGTCCTGTGGTTGGGCGCTGCTCTAGCGATTAACTTCACCGTTAGTCTAGTCCAGTTGTGGCAGATTCACCGCGAACTCAGCAACGAATTACAGCGCCGAGGAGAGCCTGTGACTGCCTTTTCTGCAGTTGCAATTATCAAGCTCCTGGTAATGCTACCCCTATCCCAAATTCTCTGTAACCTGGTGTTGATGTCAGCTTTGTTGGTACGTCGGATCGAATGGCGCGGCATTACCTATGAAATTAACGCGGCACAGCAAATTCAGTTAGTACAGTACAATCCGTACCGTCTGTTGGAACATCCTGTCAATTCCACCGTTTCCCTCTAAACCGTTCTGAAACAGCTTGTCTATTGTTTTGTTGCACTCGCTCTTAACTCGAATGAACAGACATTCCTTCTAAATTCCGCCGTATTTTTGATTATTATGCACATCACGATTCTAACGATTGGTTCTAGAGGAGATGTTCAACCCTATGTAGCGCTAGGGATGGGACTAAAAGCGGCTGGGCATGAGGTTTGTGTGGCCACCGAGGCTGACTATGAACCCTTTGTTACTGACTGTGGTTTACAATTTGCTCGGCTACCCGGCAACACGCGCGAGCGTCATGAAACCGAAGCCTGGAAGCACTACCTGACTAAGGAAGCGAATAACATCGTCAGCGCCATCTGGATTCGCCCATTTATGCCGAAGGAATCGAAACCTTGTTGCGGCTGTTGGCCCCCTTTGCGCCTCACTTGGCTGAAGAACTGTGGCATAGCCTAGGACATAGCGATTCCGTGCATCAGCAAGCTTGGCCGCAGGCTGATCCGTCTGCCTTGGTGGTGGATGAAATTGCGCTGGTGATTCAAATTATGGGGAAAACCCGCGGCACGATTCAGGTGCCCGCTCAGGCCGACAAGCAGATGCTGGAGCAGTATGCCCGCGAATCGGAATTAGCGCAGAAATACATTGCTGGTAAAGATATTAAAAAGGTGATTGTCGTGCCTGGTAAGTTGGTGAATTTTGTGGTGGAATGATGCCGGGAGGGTTGTCATGAAGCCACGTCAGGCCATCTATTTGCTGCTAGGGATCGGGTTGAGTATCAGCGGCTGCACTTCGTTGGGTTCGGCGAAGCAGTCCGCGACTTCAGACACTTCGCTGGCTGCCCCTGTGGAATCGCCAGTAGAATTGCTTGCGGAAAGTGCTGGTCCTAATTCTGTAACCGAAAAACTTCGCCCTGATACGCGCATCATGCCGATGACGATTGAAGGGGAAGTCGTTGAAATGGAACTGCGCCTGTTCGATCAGTCCGCGCTGCCGTTCACGACCTATGTACCGAAAAAGGATTTTCAGGACAAGGTCGATAGTTCCGATCAGGGTACGGTAGCTCAGTTTATTTTCAGTCCCGGCGGCAAAAAAGACGAGACTGCCTATGTGCAAATCTTCATGCCGTCTCGTCGCACCACTGTGGAAGAAATGCGCGAACTGCTGCTGAGCGAGAATGGCTTGTTGGCAACTAATAACTGGGAATTGGTCGATCGCACCGATATTGTCAGCTATGCTTGGGCCCGAGAAAAGCTAATCTATCAGCAGCGGGCTGACAAAACAGATTATTTTGGCTCAATTTACATCGGCGATTACCGAGGGCGTTCCTTCTATGCCTTGACCCACTATCCAGTCGAGTATGGAGATGGGTTTGAGCCGCGCTCGACGATTATGCTAGAGAACCTGCAATTTCGCGACGAACGCTCTTGATAATGCTCGCCTGAAGTGGTTGACATCTAGTAGACCATTCTCAATCCTTCTGAGTTGCAGCCGCTAGCTCAGCCACTTCCGATTCAGTCAACGACCAGCCGAGCGCTCCGGCGTTTTGCTCAACTTGGTTTGGGTTTTTTGCTCCCGGAATTGGGATCACGTTGCCTTGGGCAATCAACCAGTTCAAGGCCACCTGAGCGGGGGTGCGGCCATGCCGTTCCCCAATCGACTTCAGCAAGTTAATCACCGGCGCTAATTTTTCTAAACCATTGCGGCTGAAGCGCGGATCGAGCTTACGGGCACCGGTTGGCGGAGTGTAGGTTTCAGGCGTGTATTTGCCGGTCAGCAATCCTTGGGCCAGTGGGCTGTAGGCCAAAATCGTCACACCTAGCTCACGGGCGGTAGACAGAACCCCGTTTCGCTCAATTTGACGTGCTAGCAGGGAATACTGCACCTGATTTACCGCCAGAGGCACACCCCGATCGGCCAGCAACCGATGCGCCTGCCGCATTTGTTCGGCTGAATAGTTGCTCACCCCAACTGCTTGAATCCGACCCTGCTTCACTTCATCGGCTAGAGCGTTCATCAATGTGGTCTGTCCCATCAAGAAATCAAACGGCCAATGCACCTGGTAAAGCGTAACCGTAGGTAACTGTAATCGTTTCAGGCTAGCGGTGAGGGCATCGGCTACCGCATCGCCATTAAATCGCCAGGGCAGGGGAAAATACTTGGTGGCAATCGTAACTGGGCGATCGGTTTGCTGCATAAACTCGCCCAAGAGCCGCTCTGATTCGCCAAATCCATAAATTTCAGCCGTGTCAAAAAAAAGAATGCCCGAATTGAGAGCGGTTTTGAAGGCTGCTTGCAAATCGGTAGCATCGTATTCCTTACCGTAATTCCAGAACAGCTTGTCGCCCCATGCCCAGGTACCAATACCGAGGGGCGATACTGCAGGACCATTCAAACCAAGGGTTACTTCCATGCGCTTCTAATGACTTAATACAGCTTAATATTTAACATGTCTTAATATTTACCTTAGCGAATTCGAGAAAGTCATGCATCCGATTCGAGTGGGATTAGTGGGCACCGGCTATGCCGCCAAGGTGAGAGCCGAAAGTCTACAGGCCGATGCGCGCGCTCAGCTTGTAGCTGTGGCCGGTCATACAATCGACAAGGCTCGTTCGTTTAGCGAAGCCTATGCAGCCCAACCGGCAGCCTCCTGGATGGAACTAGTAAACCGAGCTGAGCTGGATCTGCTCGTAATTGCCACCATTAATCGCGATCACGGCCCGATTGCACGGGCAGCCTTACAGGCAGGCAAGCATGTGGTCGTCGAATATCCCCTCCTCGTCCTGGTCTTCCGCTGTTGCTGCCTGTTCCTTCGGTATTCACCGGCCCTCGATAATCTGGAGGCGGTGCATTCGCAGCATCAATATTTCGCGAACCGATGGCAGTAAACCTATCAGGATTACGCGGCGGGATCTTCGACGCCTCGTTACTTACCCTGTCAGGAACCCGTGGAGGAGGTTCGTCCATTGTGGCAATTGCCTTTTGACGAACATCCACATTCGGATCTTTCTGAGATTTTTCCTCTGGCGGTTTCTCCGGTTCAGGTTCCGGAGCCTCTTCTATCACCGGCGGAGCGACGAGCGTGTCCAAGCTCAAATCGCCATCGGCCATGTCGAAGTTCTTTCCATAGAGGCTGTATAGATAAGCTCCGACCATAATGGAGACCATTATCGCTAAAGTGGTCAGAAGATATCCGCCCCTCTTGGAGTCGATATCGGCATTACTTTTTGACTCGACCAGTTGATCTAACATTTCTAAATTCCTCCCTATTCCGGTGCCAAACTTGGGGCCAAGGGCTACGAAACCTTACTGATCTATTTGATGAACTCTGCAATTTCCCCGTTGTAACCGAACGGCCGTAACGGTTACGGTGAAGGATCACAGTTTTTCAGTCAACGAATTTTGAACCGTCGTTCATCAAGTGCGGGTTTGAACGGAATCCTGCCGGCAATCCAAACAAAAATCTCGTTCCCCTTTTTGAATTATGAACAAAAACGGAACTGCAAATTCTCTCTATTTAATTGACCAGCAACGTTAGAAAGTCTATTTATTCGTTCCCTAAAAGTCAAGAATAACTTTAAGACTTTGAGAGAATTTGCAAATTTTTACACTACCTCTTGTCCATTATCCTCGGAGGCAGTCAACGAGTAACCGGCCTTCGTGTGACTGAACGTCTGGACGCAGACGCAAGCTTGGTCGAGGTAACTTCTTTTGCTCCTATGTCTTTCATTTCTGCACGCCCGAGCTTACTTTGCCACCAGATAGCAATAGGGCTGGCAATTGCGATCGTCGAATATGTTCCGACGATTATTCCAACGAAAAGTGCAAGTGAAAAACTTCTTAATACCTCACCGCCGAAAAGCACAAGTGCCAAGACCGAAAGGAACGTGAGCCCATTGGTCACGACCGTACGGGACATTGTCTGATTGATCGAACGATTCGTAACGGTATAGAGGTCTTCATCGCGGTTGAGGACAGAATTTTCCCGTATTCGATCAAAAATAACGATGGTGTCGTTGACCGAAAACCCAACAAGCGTCAACATCGCCGCCAATACAGTAAGCCCGATCTCCCACTGAAAGATCGAAAAGAAGGCAAGCGTTACCAGGACATCGTGAAAGACGGCAACAACGGCACCGGCCGCATAGGTCCAGTCATAGCGATAAGCGATGAAAAGCAACATTCCGACAAGCCCAAGTAACGTAGCGATAACTGCCGCATCACGAAGTTGCTCGCCCGCGACCGGGCCGACCGAGTCAGTACCGACGATCTTATATGCTGCTTCAGCGTCCTGTTCGAGGGAAAGTGTCGGTTCAGCTTCCTTACCGAACGTATCTAGGGCAGACTTGACAGCTTGCCTCCCCTTATCAACCTGTGTCGCAGCGACTGCCGTCGGCTCCTCTTGACCTTCGACCGCTTGCGCCGGTCGCTCTTCGCCTTCAATGATAGGAATCTTTATCAGAACTTCGTCCGTCTTATCCGTTGAATCCTGAATGACTGATTCCGTGATCCCGCTGGAATTTAACGCAGACCGTATCGCATCTGCCGTTGGCTTCTCACGAAACTTTACGGTAAGCACCGAACCGCCCTTGAAATCAACGCCGAGATTGAACGGCTCCTGTCCGCTCATCTGTCGCCAACCAGCCGATACAAGCCCGGCAACGAGCATCGCCACTGAAACGAATATGAGGGGCCGTCGCCAGCCCATCCAATCAACCTTAAGGTCAGTAAAAAACTCAAACATTTATATTCACTACATCACCGGACGCCGCGCATTCGATGAACTCATTTCCTATATGCTGATCTTCTTCAATCCGGGGTTCCGCTCTAATATCCAAAGAAATATGGTTCGAGAAACAAATACCGCCGTGAAGAGATTAATAAGCAAAGCCAAAGTGAGCGTAATTGCAAACCCACGTATAGGCCCGGACCCAAACAAATAAAGAATAAGAGCCGAAATTATCGTCGTTACGTTGGTATCGACGATAGTAATGAACGCTCGGTCAAATCCTGTCAATACCGCCTTAGCAACATCCTGGCCGGCACGTAGCTCCTCGCGCATACGCTCAAAGATGAGAACATTCGCATCGACCGCCATTCCCACGCCAAGGATGAAACCAGCAATTCCTGGCAAGGTTAGCGTTGAATTCATCAGGATCAAGCCGGCAAGAGTTAATATTGGGGGGGGGGGGGGGGGGGGGGGGGGGGGGGGGGGGGGGGGGGGGGGGGGGGGGGGGGGGGGGGACGAGGTGGATTACTCAATTACCCAAACTGCGATCCAACTGAGTCAGCAGGGGATGGACATCAAGAAGACGTTCACCCAAGAAATTATTGCAATGCTGCGGGAGCAAGCCCGCCCAGAAGCGTTGGATCGCTTGAAGCGGACGCTGGTGTTAGGCGAAATTGCTAAAAAAGAATCGCTAGCTGTTGAGCCGGATGCGGTGCAGGCCAAGGTTGAGGAGCAGTTAGCCGAGTACCGTGAGCGGGGTATGGACGACGATATTGACCTTGAACGGCTGCGCGAAGCAGTTGAGGACGATCTGCTGCGGGAGAAGATATTTGCTTGGTTAGAGGAAAACAATACGATTGAGCTAGTTCCGGAAGGTTCACTGCAGCCAGCAGAACCGGAGGCAGAGGGCGCTGACGCGGCGGCGGTTGAAACCCCTACTGAGTCGTCTGCTCCTGAAACTAGTGAAGCTGCGGCCTCTGAGACAACTGTCGATGTGGAAGCTATTGATGTGGAAGCTGTGCCTGCTGAGTCAGCCCCTGAACCTACGACTCCATCTGAAGCTGTTGCAGCTCCTGCCGAAACTGCTGAAGCGCCAGAAACCGTTGAGCCATCCGAAGCTCCGGCTGAAAAGCCTGCTAAAGCTAAAACAGCAGCTAAAAAATCTAGCAAATCCACGGAATCGGCTAAGAAGTCTAGGACAAGTAAGCAGTCGTCTTGATCGGCTTTTCTGCGGTAAATGACGGCAGAGCAAGGGTATTACAGTCAAGGGAAGCAGATAAATTCCGCAGATTTTGTTGCATTCCCACCCGTACTAGTTTAGTTAGGGCATAATGACGGATAGGTGCCTTTGAAATGATTGCCGTAGATTGTTCGCCATCTTTGCTCTGGCTTTCAGCATCCACCTCAACTGCATCGGCAAATCTGAAGCTTTAATTTATGACAACTCCTCCATCCACTAATTCCCATTTCCCCGCAATCGGCTCGCCTACCTCGACTAGCCCCGCTGCTATCGGCGATGCAGTGGTTCCGATGGTGGTAGAGCAGTCTGGTCGGGGAGAGCGGGCCTTTGATATCTACTCTCGGCTGTTGCGGGAGCGGATTGTCTTTCTAGGAACTCCCATCGACGATGCCATCGCAGATTTAATCGTGGCTCAGCTGCTGTTTTTGGATGCAGAAGATCCGGAACGCGACATTCAACTCTACATTCAATCCCCAGGGTTGGCTTCTCGCACTTTTCAGACTGCCGGAATGGCAATTTACGACACAATGCAGCAGGTACGTCCTGATGTTGTAACAATTTGTTATGGTGCGGCGGCCGGGATGGCAGCTTTTATTTTGGCAGCAGGAGCGAAAGGAAAGCGTCTATCCCTACCTAGCTCAAGGATTATCCTGGATCAGCCCTTGGGTGGTGCTCAAGGTCAAGCCGTTGACATCGAGATTCAGGCGCGAGAAATTCTATACCATAAGCGCACGATTAATGAATTGTTGGCTTATCATACAGGACAGCCGATCGAAAAGATTGAAGCAGATACAGAACGCGACTTCGTCATGTCGGCAGAAGAGGCGAAAGCCTATGGGTTGATTGATCAGGTGGTTTCTCGCCAATATTTGCCCATGCCCGGTGAAACGATTACCGCAGTCAAGTAAGGGGAAACTATGTCTAAATATGACTCCCATCTCAAATGTTCATTCTGTGGTAAATCCCAGGAACAAGTCCGAAAGTTGATTGCTGGACCAGGAGTCTACATTTGTGATGAATGTGTTGACCTGTGCAATGAAATCTTAGATGAGGAGCTATTTGACTCTGGTGCATCAGTTCCCCAGCCTTCTGCTCGGCGAGAGCACGCCTCCGAGAAGCGGCCTGTACGTTCGTCTGGGTTTTCGATTAACCAGATTCCTAAACCGCGTGAGATTAAAAAGCATCTCGACGAGCATGTAATTGGGCAGGATGAGGCGAAGAAAATTCTCTCGGTAGCGGTCTACAACCACTACAAGCGTCTGAGCTACGCCCAAGCTAAAGGCACTGGTAAGCTAGAGGATACGGTCGAGCTACAAAAATCCAACATTCTGCTGATTGGACCAACCGGCTGCGGCAAAACTCTGCTGGCCCAAACGTTGGCTGAGATGCTGGATGTTCCCTTTGCAGTCGCTGATGCTACTACCCTCACCGAGGCGGGCTATGTCGGTGAAGATGTAGAAAATATCCTGCTGCGGTTGCTGCAAGTTGCTGATTTGGATGTAGAGGCAGCCCAGCGCGGCATTATCTACATTGACGAAATCGACAAAATTGCCCGCAAGAGTGAGAATCCTTCGATTACGCGAGATGTTTCCGGCGAGGGAGTACAGCAAGCTCTGCAGTTCGCTCCGCCCGAATTGTGAGCTCGAAAGATTAACGCTCAACTTAAACTCCCGGCTATTACTGCTTACAGCAATGATCGGTGCGATCTCTTCGGTGGCTTTTCTCAAGATGCAGTCGCCGAGGGCATCGATCCATCCTATTTCCTCGGCAAGCGGGATAAAGCGTTCGGGCGAAATGGAGCCAAGCTGTGGATGCTCCCAGCGGGCAAGCGATTCGATGCCGACAACCTGCATATCCGCAAGGCGATAGATCGGCTGATAAAGTACTTTCAGTTCGCCGCGGTGGATCGCGGAACGGAGGTCGGTCTCCAGCCGCAGGCTTTCCTTTGCCGCGGTATGCATCTTTGGATTGAAGATCTCGTGTCTGGCTTTGCCGGCCCTTTTTGCCTGATACATTGCTGTATCTGCATCCCGCATCACGTCTTCCGGAGTGTGATGTCCTTCATTCGCATTAAGGATACCGATGCTGGCGGAGCTGTAGATCTGATGTCCGTTCAGTTCGAACGGGATCTTGAATTTCGACTGTATCCGTTCAGCTATTCCGACTACTTCGGATTGGTCAAAGAAGCCCTCAACAAGGACCGTGAATTCATCACCACCAAGACGAGCGACTGTATCCGTCGGACGCATACAATCGCGAAGCCGTTCGGAGATCGCTACCAGCATCCGGTCTCCGAATAAATGCCCCAGACTGTCGTTCACATACTTGAATCGGTCAAGGTCGATGAAAAGAACACTTACTTTGTAATTAGGATCGGCAGCCGATCGGCTGATAGCCGCGGCAAGCTTCTCCATAAAGAACGAACGGTTCGGCAGCTCGGTCAATGGGTCGTGTGTGGCATCGTGATGCAGCTTCTCCTGTGCCAGCTTCTTCTCCGTGATGTTCTGAAGTTGGAATATCAAATTCGAATGTTCGGAGTTCGTCTCACCGACAAGCGAAACGCTCCACGAGACCCATACCATCCGTCCGGATTTATGCAGATAACGCTGTTCAAGCTGTTCATTGCGCGTGTGTCCGGTCAACAGAGCATTCACTTTCATCAGCGCCTGCGGAAGATCATCCGGATAGATCACTGACTGGAAATCGCTTTTTAGCATCTCCATCTCGCTATATCCGAGGATGTGGCAAAGCGCATGATTTACCTTTACCCATTGCCCCGTCGGAGAAACCAGACCTATACCTATTGGGGCATAGTTGAACGCGCTTCTGAAACGCTCTTCTGATTCCCTAAGTGCGGCTGACCTTTCCTCTATCTGACGTGCGTAATCTTCGGCCTTCTCTGCTTGAAGCACCGACATTTCAACGTTGGTCAGATACATCCGATAGGTCATATAGATAAGAATAAGGATCGGAAAGGCGAGAAGAGCAACACCAAAACCGATATAATCCACCAGCTGCACCAGCATCCCGGCCCCTATCGCCCCAATTATGTAAGTCAGAAACGACCAGAGATATTTTTTCTTCCAATTCTCCCTGAAACTGACTCCTTCGTTAAGTACGTCGTAATATCCGGCTAAGGCAGTATTGACCGAAAACTGGGTGAGGGCCATTAGACAAAGCACAAGCAGAAAATCCTGAAAATACGGTGGATAACCGTGAAGCTGCGGCTCTGAATAAAGCCCTAACGCAAATAAGACCAAATAAACGGCCGATGTCGAAATAACCAGCGCTGCCGTATTAAACAGGATAGTTCTGTATTTGTTGCAGAAACGCCAGGCCGAAGCAAATGTATCGGCGGCCGCAAGTATTATGGCCGCTTCACCACCGAACATAAGCAGCGTGAGATAAATAAAAATATCTGAAATAGCGATGTGAGCCTTGAAAGAAGGGATCCTAAGAAGAACGCGGGATGCGATCCCGACCGTGAAGATCGCCAATACGCCCGCTCTCCAGTCAAGCTGATGAATTGGTAATGTCGCAACCGCGTAGATCAGCAATAACGCTCCGGTAACCATTACAGCAGTAACGTATCTTTGGAGGCTCTGCTCGCTTCGTTCAGCTTGTACGTTTTTTGTTGCCATCTTGTGTGCGGGAAGATGGGAAAAGGCGGGTTAAGTTTAATGAAAAAGATGAGGATACTGAAAAAGGGAAAGGCTTTCCCAAAAAGGGATTATACAGCCTTTCCCCTGAAAATGGAACAAATATTATAGGAAGAGCGTTGTGCAGCTTCCCGTATTCCTAAGCCCCGCTTTCTCAAAGCTTCGGTGTGCGTGTTTGAATTCCTGATTGCTCAGCAGGCAGATGTGGCTTGCTCTTCCGAGCAGCCTTCTCGAAACCTCTGCCAGACACGCCGAACCTATGCCCTTTCCGCGATATTCGGGGGCAACATAGATGCCTTCAAGATATATCACATCGTTCGCTTCCGCGATGATATCGGCCTTGAAGACCAATTTCGATCCTTCAAGAGGGTTTAGCAGAAAAATTGGCGGAGAAAGAGGCGCTGCTGAAGGAGGTGCACCACCGGGTCAAAAACAATCTGCACATTATTGCTAATTTGCTGGATTTACAGTCAGACCGAATTCAAGAGCCACAGTTGCTGAGCTTATTTACAAATGCACAGACTCGAATTCACGCCATAGCTTTGATTCACGAGCAGCTTTATCAATCTGATTCCCTAGGACAAATCAATTTTGCTGACTACCTGCGCCGCCTGTTAGATAATATTAGGCTGGCTGCTGGTGATCCTACCCACCCAATTCAATCGAGCCTCACTGCCGAACCTGTGCTGCTCAACCTAGAAACAGCTGTGCCCTGCGGTCTCTTGATCAACGAACTGGTGACTAATGCGCTCAAACATGCCTTTCCAGAACAGCCCGGAGAAATTGCGATTATGCTATTTCAAGTGCAGGATACTATTCACATCGTGGTTCAGGATGACGGAGTTGGGTTACCAGCTAATTTGGATTGGCGTAATTCTGAGTCGTTGGGTCTCAAACTCGTGCAGATTCTAGCGCGGCAATTGCGGGCTAACCTCACAATCGATGGCAGTCACGGTGTCCGCGTTGAACTAGCGTTCAGTCCCTTGAGCTATAAACCTCGGTTCTAAGCTCGTTTCAACGAGTCTAACATTTAGCGAAAATCACATTCGCGGCTCATCACCAAGCGACCATCAGGCAATCGATACACCCCCTGTGGTTCCACAATCGGATCACCTGATTGCCAATTAGCCCCCTCACCCTCAACCGGTATTCCTCGCACTTCTCCAGTGGGATAGACCGAGGCCGCATCGTTGCCGGGTGCTGCTGGTAAGCCGCCGGTGCCAGTGATCAAAAACGTGCCACCCTGTTCCGTGCGGGCAATACAGCTATTGGCTAGGAGTTGGTCGGTGTTAATCGCTCTGGCAGGCAAGTCCGCTAAACTGTTCTGGATGAAGCTGACATCTGGGGCCGTTACCACTCCGGACCGTTCCCCACTGGCATTCACATCTACCCGATTGTTTCCATTGGTTTCTCCAGAGTTCAGCTCTGCCTGATAGCCTGCCCCAAAGAACACGTCAGTATTGAGGGTAATGTCGCCTCCTTGTCCAGTGGGGGCAGAGGCATCAATATCACTGTCATCAAAGGCGAGAATCGTATCAGCAGTGAGGATAATGTTGCCACCACTATTGCCACCACTATTGCCACCACTATTCCCGCCACTCTCAGCAACCTGAGTTCTGATGTCGCTGTCATTTTCTAAGCGAATATCGCTGGCACGAAGACGAATTGCTCCACCAAAGGCTTGAGCCGCATCGGTGAGGAGGATACTGTCGTTGGCAAGGAAGCTGTCCTCCACTGCGATCTCGATGTTCCCTGCATTGCCCCTGCCACTACTTCTGGCAGAAATCTCCGATTGATTCTGTAAGCGCAGATCCGTGGCGGTGAGGCGAATGAAACCAGCAGGATTATCTCCCGATACCTGGGCAGAAATCGTAGCCCGATCGTCTAGTTGTAGTTGATCTGCATTAACCCGAATGTTGCCGCTTGCACCTGTAGTGGCAATGGCCAGAATATCGCTGTTGCTGAGGCTAAATAATCCATCTGCCTCAATGTCAATATTTCCAGCATCGTTACTTCCTCGACTTTGGGCAGAGATCGTTCCTCGATTGCTGAGCCTGAGATCGGTGGTGTCTATTGCAATCGCTCCTCCTCTACCGCTAGAGTTGCGGGAAGTACTAGCAAAGATGCCACTGTTGCTGCCCGCTTGTTGGCCATCAATCAGTAAACGATCGCTAACAGTAAGGCTAATATCTCCGGCATCACTGTTGCTGGAGGTGCTGGTGAGCAGTTGGGAGCCTTGAGCTAGGGAAAGGATTGTAGCAAATACGTCCAGGGTGCCTGCCTCCCCTCGACCACGGGTACGGGCACTAATGCGAGAGCGATCGTCGAGATTCAGAGTTTGGGTGCGGATGCTAATGTTGCCCCCTCGTCCGTTTCCGGTGCGTCTGATATCGGTTGAGATGGCACTGCCATTAGTGAGGGAAACGCGATCGGCGATTCTGGTCTCGTCGCCGCGAATCGTAATAGCTCCGGCTCTGCCTGTTCCTGCACTACTAGCAGTGATCTGAGCATTGTTGAGTTGCAGTTGGTCGGCGGCAATGCGAATGTTGCTGGGGCTTGTGGCGATTGCTCCAGTATTGATTTCAGTGGAAATAGTACTGCGATTTAGGCGAATGCGATCGGCCTTTTGAATCAGAATGGAACCAGCATTGCCCTGACCGGAACTCGCAGCAGTAATAAAGGAGTTATCGCTTAGAAATAAATCTGAGACATCCAGAGTGATTTGTTGAGAATTTCCAATCGCATTCTGACTTACACTGCTAGTAAACCCTTTCCTAGTACCCCCTTGCAAGCTTTTGTCCTGTACTGAGGTTTGAGTGAAGGACAATTCCTGTTCAATCAACTCCAGGATGGCTTGGAAACCAGTAACAAAGCTTGCATCCGGCTTCAACCTGTTCGCTGTATGGGAGCGTGCGATCGCGCCTGTGTGGTGGCGTTTACTGCTCCCTACAAACTCACCTTTATTCTGAGTCAACTCTCCCCCTCCAATTCAGTCCCAGATCTGCTGGAATTTAGCCGTCAATATATCACTGCTTCAGATGGCAAAGCTCCCTACAAAGACCGCCCTGCGACCGTCAAACAGAACATTCATGCAGTTCTGCCGCCCTTGCCGAACCAACCTTAAAATCACCTAGGAGTCAATCATGCACAAAATTCCTGTCACCGTCGTCACAGGCTTTTTAGGAGCCGGAAAAACGACGCTGGTGCGTCATTTATTGCAGAACAATCAGGGTCGCCGCATTGCCGTGCTGGTGAATGAATTTGGTGAAGTTGGGATTGATGGCGAATTGTTGAAATCATGTCGGGTTTGTGACGATGATGAAGACCCCAATACGAATATCCTGGAACTGGCAAACGGCTGTTTGTGCTGCACGGTACAGGAAGAGTTTTTGCCAACCATGCAGGAGTTGTTAAAAAGACGCGATCGCCTCGACTGTATTCTGATTGAAACCTCTGGTTTAGCCCTGCCCAAGCCGTTAGTACAAGCCTTTCGTTGGCCTGAAATTCGCACTGGGGCAACCGTTGACGGCGTTGTGACTGTTGTGGATTGCGAAGCCCTTGCCAATGGTCGATTTGTGGGCAATCTAGATGCGCTGGAAGCTCAACGGCAAGCTGATGATAGCCTGGAGCATGAAACTCCGATTGAAGAACTGTTTGAAGATCAACTGGCGTGTGCCGATATGGTGTTGTTAACGAAGGTTGATCGGGTTGACTTAATAACTCAACATCGTATTCAGCAGTGGTTACAAAAAGAATTGCCAAATGGTGTCAAGATTGTGCCCTGCAAGCAGGGAGAAATTAGTCCCGATCTTTTGCTAGGGTTTAACGCAGCCGTTGAAGACAATCTCGACTCCCGTCCCAGCCATCATGATACGGAAGAGGAGCATGAACACGATGAAGACATTACTTCAATTCATGTCATTTTAGACGAAACATTTGACCCAGCGGAGTTGGTTAGTCGCTTGCAATCTTTGGTTCAGCAGTATGAGATTTATCGGATTAAGGGCTTTGTAGCGGTGCCCAATAAAGCCATGCGGTTGGTCATTCAAGGCGTTGGCAATCGATTTGATACCTTTTACGATCGCCCCTGGCAACCCAATGAACCGCATCAAACTCGATTGGTCTTTATTGGGCGATCGCTGAATTCAGAACAAGTTTTCTCTGCACTCTAAGAGAGTACTAATGCTCAGCCAGTTTAGCGCTATATGGAAAATCTCTTTTTGTGATTAGCTTTAACGAACTTTCTGGCGATGGACTATCACGGTTGAAAAAGGTAGTAAATCAAATAAATCTGATCCAGGTCGAAGCTTAAACTGCGGGAATTTTAACTGCCAATCTTTCCAGATTTGCAAATAACGCAATAGTTCATGACCCGCCTTTCGCGGTGGCAGTAACACTCCCGTCAAAATAGTGCGATCCAGACTAGCTTCAGCAAACCCAGCCACCTCAGACAAATTTGCTTTCGTCAAATTGGCTTGACTCAAATTTGCCTCAGTTAAACAACTCTGGTGCAAATTTGCCAGAATCAGAAATGCCTTTGTCAAGTTGGCTTGTGTTAAGTTAACAAAACTGAGATTGGCGTGAATTAAGAATGATCCGCTTAGATCAGCGCGATGCAAGTTCGCACCACTGAAATCAACGCTCATCAGGGAGGCACCACGCAAATCTGCACAGCTTAAATCAACGTCCTGCAAGTGGACATCTCTGAGATAAACACCGCGTAAATTGACTCCTCGAAAATCACGTTCTCCCCGTCGATAATGATCTAGAAGTTCGTCTGCTCTCATGTGGAATGGTTTGACCGGATTGCTTGTAGTTTTGCACTTCGGCATAATTTAACAGACCGCATCCGGCTTGACTATCCCGGCAAGGGGCATTTGAGGATTACAAAATGATTAAGGGTATCAATACTTTGAGTTGGGTCGCAATACTGTGTGGGATTTTGGGATTTGATGGAAGTCAGATTGCTACTGCTGCAAATGGTATGCTGCGCGATTCCGCCCAGGACAAATTTGCTTTACTCAATGACCATCAACAACTTGCGCTTCAGCCAACTCGTCCGACCGAAACACCCGATCAATGGGTAGAACTGGGACGGCGAGTACACGGTGGTTTTGGCTCCTACATCGCTCTTGGCATTCGTATCGGTTTGGATGCCATGCAACGTGCGTTGATTATAGTCCTCCCTCAAGCAAGAAACTTTCGTAAACCTGTATCAAGAACGACTTGCCAAAAGCCGCACACTACGATAGGCTCAGTAACCACAACTGAAAATTCCTCAACTGGAAGCGTTCCAAGAGAGTGCGGGAACACCCTCAAGGAACTAACCCCCAAACTGTAGAAGGCAGTCTGGTGGGCTAGAAGGCAGTTTAACACTCCACTGGCCACCTTAGCTTTGCTATGCAGACAAAAAGCGGGGTGGCTTCGGTTTTGGGACTTTCAATATCCCTAACCTCAGTGGAGTTTTAGACTGCCATGATCAATTCCTCATTGCTCAATCTTGATAGTTTCGACAATAGCGATCCGCGTATCTTCACCGTCCTTTTGATTGGCACCGAAGGGCAGATCACAACCTACATTCACCGCCAACATACCCTGGGTGTAACAGAAGCCGGAGCGTGGAGTAGACTGCTGCCAGTGCCCAACTGCCCCGGTAAATTTATGAGTATTCTGAATAGAACCATGCAGTGAACTGCGCAGATAATTTAGGGCAATCATCTCAATTGATCAGATATCAATCAGATATCAAATCGAAGGAGACGATTGCCCTCTATTTCAGCTCAATAGAAGCGATCTAGATTCTCTCTACCGAGGTCTGATTTTCTAGCGATAATCTGGCGTTTGAATATTCCGCAGTCGTGCTTCCGGACGCTTGAATCGATCCAACTGGGCTTCAAAAAACTTGCGGTTTGCCATCAAATGTTCGGGATTGGGATCATCGAGCGGATAGAGCAACGCCGTTCGCAGGGCTTGGATGACCGCAGAGGTAACGCAATACATTGAGCGCTGGAAACTGATTGCAAGCTGAATCAGCATGTCGTCTTCACCCCGGCAGTGCTGCTTATAGTATTCCACCAGATAGGGTGGCAAGAAGTGCAGCATGTCTTGGGCCAGCAGTGTAGGCGGAATTCCGGCTGTGCCAACCGGGAACTTATCGGCGTAAAGCACGCCATAGTGGAAGTCCTTCTGCTCGGCGGGAACCTGACCGGCTTGAGCATTGTAGGATTTGGTACCCCGGAACGGTGAAGTGCGGTAGAACACGGCTTCAACATAGGGCAGAGCGGCTTCGTAGAGCCACATAAAGCCCTTTGATTTGGGAATGATCTCGTAGCACTCGCCGTTGATGTAAACGTGATGGTAGATCGGACGACCCGCGATCGCGAAAATACCGTTAACCAAGAAATTCATGGCATCAGGAACGCTGGCGATCTTGCCTTCGTCATACAAGTCAGACATCTCGAAGAATACGGGGGCCATCACTTCCCAGAACAGTCCTAGATTGGCATAGTAGGACATCTGCCGCACTTGCTCCAGGAACATATCGGGAAATGCCTTGTATAAGCCCAGCATCAGCGGATTTCCCTTGAAGTAGGCTTTGATGGCGCGGTCAGCATTTTGCTTATATTCTTCGCTATCCAGATAGGCATCGAACTTGCCCATACCCATATCCCGACCATGCCACAGCATCGCCCGCATACATTCTTCGGCAAATTCCATGTTGATGCGGTCGTGGTACCAGTGGTGCAGCAGCTTGGGTAGCTTTTGCTTCAGCTCGCCTTTTTCCATGAACTCCAGCAGTTCTGGATGGGCGCTGCCGGTACCGCGCCAGATGCGGAGGTCAGCATTGTCGCCTGCATAGTGATTTTGCCGCTGCAAGTATTCGTCGGAAATGAAGTACTTGAAAAACGGCAGCGGATTCAGAAATACCTGCTCGGCAATGTAAAGCAGATCGCGCCAGTAGAAGTCCATTGGCACCGCATACGCCTTATACAGCCCAATGATCTGCATCAGGTTTTCGGGCGTGTCGGGTAACATGGCCCCACCTGCTTCCAAACGATGAATGATCTCGGCAAACTCGTGCGTTGAAGGCGGTAACTTAGTTGTGGAAGGAGGAATCAGAGTTGCAGTCATAGGTTTAGGTCTGGAGGTAAGAGTGAATTAGTTTAAAGTTGGCAATGCGGGCGTTGGCAATTCGGGATTTGCAGTTGCCTGTACGGCTACTTGCTCAACCTGTTCAATCGCCGGAGCCGCGGCCACCATCGCCGTAGAGCTTGCTTCACTCCAGCGCACCAACCAGTTTGGCTGCACGCCCAGGAAAATAATCAGGCCGGCTAAAATCAATGCCGGCAAGCGGTCTTCAAACAGCACTCTGGGATAGTAGGCCGTCGCGTTATCCAAGCGACCAAAGCAGGTGCGGTTGAGCAAAATCACAAAATAAACTGCTGTTAAACCTGTACCGACCACACCTACCAGCGTTTGAATCGGGAAGGTGCTGTAGCTGCCCTGGAAAATCAAGAATTCTGCCACGAATCCAGCCAGGCCAGGGATACCAGCGCTCGCCATTAACTTGACGGCGTTGGAGAGCAGATTCCACACCACTTGCTGTAGGCGGCCTGCATCGCCCATCACCTGCAGCAGTCGAGATGGGGAGGGGGTTGTGTCTCCCCCGGTGCTGACGGTAAAGTGCAGCTCAATTCGCTTGGCTTCTGCAGCCAGTCGCACAGTGTCCATAGCGGCTGCAATGGTGGAGCTGAGATCGACTGGGGATACATCAAGGCTGAGTTTGCCGCGCAAGATGCGGGAGACATCGAGCAAATCTTCGATGAGTTCAGCTTGTAGTTTGGCGTTGCGTTCAATGCTGGCTAGCGCTTCGGTCGTCTTTTCTGCATTCAGCTTGCGATTTCGTAGCAGTTTGACCCAGCCGAGAATTGGATTGAGGGGCGAGCGCAGTTCATGGGAGAGTACAGCAAGAAATTCATCTTTAATTCGATTGGCAGCTTGGGCCTCTTCGCGAGATGCTTCGGCAGCGGATCGGGTCTGCCGTTCCGCTGCATACAGTCGGGCATTTTCAACAGCGACCGAAGCCATTTGCGCTAGCTGCACTAGAATCACTTCATCGGTTTCGCTAAACTCTCCCTCATACTTATCGGAAAGCTGAATTAGGCCAATGTTTTGGCCCTCTCGTCCAACTAGGGGAGCTGCCAGCCAGCCGCGCATGGGAGGGTGATTGGCTACCGCTTGGCCGAACCCTTGCCAACGGGGATGGGCCTCTAGTTCAGCTTGGGTTAGCCGCATGGGTTGATTCAGATGACACACACAGGCGTAGATGCCGGAGCCGTCTGGTTTCTCGTCATAGCCTCGCCACTGGGCGTATTTGTCAGATAGGTAAATCGCAGTAATGGCCTGCGCCCAGTTCTGGTTCAAGGTCATGCTGGTGACCGATTGATGCGCTCCAATAATGGCAGCGGCCTGATCGGTAATCAGTTGCAGCACCTGCTCCACCGAAAGGGCAGAGTTAATCGTTAGGGCGGCGGTGGTTAGTCCCTGCAATTGGTTGATGTAGTGACGCTCACGAGTCAGCAGTTGTTCGCGTTCAAGTTCGGCTTGTTTGCGGTCGCTGATATCAATCAGCAAGCCATCCCACACCTTGCCATGCTCGGTTTCTTCCACACGAGATTTGCCCTGAATCCACTTGAGTTGGCCAGACGGGGTGATGATGCGGCCTTCCCACTGCCAGTCAGTTGAGTTGACTATAGCAGTGTTTACAGAGAATTGTAGCGACGGTAAATCCTCAGGATGAATCAGGGACCAGAGGGCATCCGCATCTTGCAGAATGGTTTCCGGTGCTAATTCGAACAGCTGACGAGAACCAGAACTGACATAGGTAAAGCTATCCTTACCCTTCAGGTTAGGAACATAGCGGTAGATCATCCCTGGCATATTTTTCACCAAGGTTTGATACTTGAATTCACTCTGGCGCAGCGCTTCTTCTGCTCGTTTGCGGTCGGTTGTATCTAGGGCAATTCCGGTCATGCGGATGGGACGGTGGTTAGCGTCATAGAAAGTTTGACCTATCGCCGTAATCCAGCGCTCTCCCTGGGTAGGGTGAAGAATCCGAAACTCGACGTTGAGATTGGTCTGGTGCTCTAAGGACTCACGGGCAGCGCGATCGGCATGAGCGCGATCTGGCTCTAGAATTGCTGCCAGCCAGTTTTCGTAGGAGGGTTGAGTAGTGGCCGAATCCAGACCATAGAGCTGGTAATATTCCTCGGACCAGGTCACTTGATTTGTGAGGACATCCCAGTCCCAAACGCCAGCTTTAGCAGCCTGTTGGGCAATCCGCAAGCGCTCCTCACCTTGGCGGAGGGCAGCCTCAGCTTGCTTGCGTTCGCTAATGTCGCTTACCAACGCCACAAATCCTTCTACCGTAGCTTGGCTGTCAAAGCGGGGAACATAGGTGGCTTGTACATAGCGCCTGCCGCCATCTTGATAGGGAACCTCACTCTCAAATGTCACTAGCTCACCGCTCAAAACCTGCTCCACATAGGGACGAAGCGTGCGATACGCCGATTCACCCAGCACCTCCCAGAGCGTCTTACCATAAACCGCGGCGGCAGATCGACCAAACCATTCTTCATAGGTGCGGTTATTGAAGCGGTAGCGCTGCTCCCGATCCACAAAGGAAATCAGAACCGGGACGGTATTGGTGACGACCCGGAGTTCTGCTTCGCGTTGCTGTAGGGACTGACGGATCTGGTCATTATGCAGGGCGGTAGCGGTAAAATCCGCCAGACTGATCATCACCTGCACATCTTCAGCATCAAATTGCCGCTGGGCATCGTGGGAGACAATCCAAATCACGCCTAGGGGTTCACCAACTGCCATTAATGGAATCGTCAGCCCCTCTACAATCTGGGGGTCGATAAATTGCAGCTCAGTAAAATGTCGTGCCGGATAGGCATGCAGCCAGAGAGCGGTAATTGAAGCGAAGCAGGACGATATTGATTACGGCTTTACCCAACTTGTGGCAGAGTTGATTGTTCTGGATCAGTGGGAGCAGTCGCCTTCGATTGAGCAACAGCCGGTGCTGATCGATGCGGTCACGATTAGGGATTTATGGCGTTTTGGCCGCTTAGAGCGTCAAGCCAAATCGATTACTGAGGATATTAACAGTTACCGAGTTCCAGAAGATTTGGAGATGGTGCTGCGAATTTTGATTGCTGTGTTTCGAGTCACGGAAACGAACATTGTCTTATTGGTTTAGCAGAGGTGCTAGTAAGGTATTTGCCCACGCCTGCTCTGCTTCAGATAAGGGCGGTTGGGGTGGCTGACTGTAATCAATCCGCAAGTCAAATCCAGCCCGGTCGTAAACGCCATCTAGCAGCAATTTCAGATCGATCTGTGGCTCAGCATCTCCCGGACGTAGCGGTAACGGAAACACCGGAATCGGCTGCTGAAGATTAAAGGCATAGAGTTGGGCGACTGGGCGTTCAGTACTACGGCTGACCAGAATTCGGTAATCTGTCTTGGTATCTAGGTCAACAAGCGGCATAGGTGTCCCGGCTCGCAACAAATCAATTTCAACCAGATGGGTGTAGCTTGCCAATACCTGATACCGCTTGCGCAGATAAGCCTCTCTTCCTTCTCCAGCACGTTTATTTTTGGGTGATAAAACCTCGATTGTTGTAATTACAGCTCCCGTTTTAAGTTCCCGAATTTCTAAATAACTTTCTCGTACTTCTTCCATCATCGGAACTTTTACTTGCAATGGCTTTTGGAATGGTAGTGTGGCAGTTGCCTCTAGCTTAGAAACCTGTGGTGAACTAGTAATTTTGGACAGTATGGAAACATCTGGAATACCAACCAAAATGCTTTCTTCGGGCGTACTGAAATAGGTTCGCTTTTCAATTGCCACATAGTAGCAAGGACGCAGCGGCACCGCCAAACTATCGGCAAGGGCAACCACAAGTCGGTTATGCACTTCCGACCACAAATCGGGATGCTCTAAATAGGGATTCATTCCTGGAAACGGTGATGGCATAGGAGTCTCCCAATTAGATCCTGAATGCATTGTAATACAATGTATTGCGACAATACCGCAAGTTCTTGTCTGCCGAATTACTCGGTTAGAATAGGCTCAAGCTTTCTGCCCTCGTGCCATGTCTGCTGCCTCTAATCTGGATTTTTCGAAATATTTACACTCGATCAAGACTCGCTACGAAATGAGAAGTCCAGTGTGTCGATTCCTCCAGAAAGTATCCAGCTCATTCTTGAAACTCTCTGTGAATTTTTACTAAATGCTGAAGATGCACAAATCCGAGCGAAAGCAGCAGAATCATTAGGGCGGTTAGGGCTGGAAGATGCAATCCCTATTCTTCGAGAAGCTATTGTGCGGTCAGCCCTGATGTCTGAATTTGATGCTCAATTAACGCTTGTACAATTGCGACAGAGAGTTGGATTAACTCAGCAAGATTTAGCCGATGCGATTGGAGTGACCCAGAAGACAATTTCAATATGGGAAAAGGGAAGTGTTGAACCTAAGCTGAGTCTACGTCAAACCAAAATCTTGATGGATGTGCTCAACTGCACCTTTGACGAACTGGTAGAGGCGACCCAACCCTGATCGTAGCAAAATCGGCTATCTATCCAAGAACCATCTGATACAACAGCAGCAGAATCATCCAACGCACTCTATCTCCAGTGTCCTGTGCAATCCAACCTCACCTATCCGCACATGACCAAACCCAACTCAGAACCGACCCACTTGCAGCGTCTCCCCCGCATTCGCGTGACAACTCACTGAAAGCGGAAGGTTGGCAACTAGAGACAGGTTACCGTGGGCATCTCGAATCCAGCCTTTGGCTTCTACGATAGGAGTGGATGCATTTGTCTGAGAATCGGGCGAATCGGGCAGCCGCAGGTCTTCTAAAATGTCGCTGTTGCTGACGGGTTCGTAGGGTGTAACTGAGAGGCCACTGCGTCCAGTGTTGAAAAAGCGTGCAACAGATTCACTCGTTTCGTTTCTGATGGATTCGCAGCCTTGAGCTACGGACCGAGCCGCCAGTGCGTCTGACGGGAGCTGGATTTCTGGCACTTCAATCGCTGGAAACTCGGTGATGACCACACCTGCAGCAGCATCAATTTCGTTGAGACCATTTCCAGCAATCGCTCGTCCCTGCACAAAGCCAATGATGTCTTCCGCCTCATTGCCCACCAAAATATTAATTTTACCGCCCTGTTCTAGTGGGCGTCGGGCAATGATATCGCTGTCGGCTCCAATCGGGGCTTCGATGCGTCGGACGTTAATCAGAATATTGCCGCCCCGCACCAGCGATTGGGTCTGAATCCGACTGCGGTTAGCGAATCAAACTCAATTGCTGCTGCATCTGAGACCATTGCTGCAGAAGACAGCAACCGATCACCTGAGCTAAAGCGCTCTTGGGCTACCCCAATCCGACGAGATCGCTCTGGAGCGATCAGCAACTGATCCGATACACCTTGTAGCCGACTGACTAGAGACTGGAAGCGAGTAAACCGACTGCGCAACTCCCGTAAAACTCGCTGCAACTGATCGTTTTGCAGCGCCAGACTGCTGCGGTTAATTCCCAACTCGCCCACCAGATTATTCATGCGCTCTAACCGTTCTGAATCAACCCGTACTGTGAGAGCGGAAGCGGATCGGGCCGATTGGATCGGGGTTAAGCGCCAGTTGGTGTTGGGTTGGGTTGCCTGATATGCCGAACGAGTGATAGATAACGTTGCCTCTTGCTGCTCAGTCAAGGTTGGCTGCGTCCAGTCAGGTGGACTGAATTCTAGATCAAACAAATTAGTATTGTATGCTGTATCAGCGATTTCGGATGCTAATAGTCTTTCCTCTTCCAGTGCTGCTTCGATGAGAGTATCTGCCTCGATCAAAGTATCTTCTAGACTCTCTTCGGCTGAGATCGGGATCTGAGCCTCTTCAGCTTCTTCTATAATTGACTCTAAAGCGGTTGGTAAATCGTCTTCTCCAATGTTTGTATCAGCCTCTACTGCCTCGTCAGTAACATCTAAACCTACTTGAGAGCCTTCTTGTTCCTCAAAGTCAAACAGCGATACTCCAAAAATATTTTCTAGTAACGGCAATGCTGTTTTGATAGTTTCTTCTATTATTTCTTCTTCTGTGTCGTCGTCTATTTCTTGATAAACCTCTTGATAAATCTCTTGGTCTACTTTTTGATCAGCCTCTTGCCCATAGACTGCTGGATCGAGTAATTCCGTTTCCTGTAGAGATGGGCTTAGAGAGGGTCGGAATGAGGGAGGAGTCGCAAACGGAGGATTGGCGTCAGGGTTAGCTGTAAATTCGGTTAAGGCAGCAGAAGGACCCATTCCCCCCATCCGATCGCCTGCGAGTACTGCCTGTCGGCTAGCTTCCAATTCATTCAGGGCAATCCGGGCGATTTCGAGGGCATGGTCAGGATAGTGGGCGAGGGCTTGCTGAATGGCTTGGACAACTGCGCCAAAATTGGGCAAATTCAATAGTTCAGCAAATCCAGCAAACACTTCTACCTGGACCTGAAGTTCACTGGCCAGATCATACGCCTCAGGATGGTTAACGATTTGAGCTAGCTGTTCCAATCCTTGGGCTACATCTACCTCAAAAATGGAAAATACCAGATCCACACCCATCTCGCTAGAACTGGGAATATAGCTGTCAGCTTGGGTGAGTGCATCGCCACAGTAGGACTCAATTTGACTGAAGACTGGTTCTGCGGCAGCTAGTGCTTGCCCGTGATCAAAAGAGCCAGTTGTGATCTGAGCAATCAACGGCAACCGTAAGCAGTCATACGCCTGGAGCAGCCAGTTTTCCAACTCCTGGTTGGCAGCTAATGTTTCGTTATAGAGTGCCTTAAAAATGTTTTCTAAACGATGGGCTAAGGTAGCAATTGTGTCTAATCCAACGCTGGCGGCACCTCCCTTCAGGGAATGGGCGGCTCGCATCAGGCTGTGAATTTTGGTGGTGCTATGGTCCTGGTGTAGGGTCAGTAACCCTGACTCAATCGCCTGTAATAGTTCAGGGGCCTCTTCAATAAAAAACTGATAGGCTTGATCACGAATGTCAGGGTTAATTGCCATAGCAGGTGATGAAGAACAATATACGACTTAGGCGAATACAGCACGTTTATCTAACGATGCAACGGAAATTCTGGCGTAGGCAGATATCCACTTAAATAATTCGGCTGCTTCGGGAGAAACCTTCGCTTTAGTAAATAGGATAATTGCAAACAGATTCCCTGTTGGTAACATGCCGCCAAATCCCAGTACGGATTTGATTTGATAGGGTAAGACAAACTCTGTTTGGGCCGGGATATGGTTACTTCCAGCCGCTTCCGGCACATAGAAGACATTGAACGTGGTTTTTTCTAGATCCATCAAGATTTCTGGATCGGGTTCTAGCAGCATGTTCACGTCCAGGCCAAACTGGTGAATCAACTGGGAAATCATCGGGGCACGGCTGATAAAGTCTCGGTCGATCAGAGGGATGGCCTTATGCCCCCTAGAGGTTTGGCGAGAGTTCCATTGCGGTTCATCACCAGCCGTTGCCATCAGTGTCAAACATTTAGTTGTAGACATGACGCTGCGACCACCAACAATGTCCCGTGCGGCTGCTCTCAGTTCCTCATTCAGCTCCATAAAGGGGCAGGTCATGAAAAAACGCACTAAGGCACAAGCTCGCTGTCCGGTTTGCCGATCTACTAGATTGTCATACAGATATTTGCAAGGGCTGTCCCAGATTCAAGCCTCTCCAAACGATTGGGTGCTGCTGTTGGCTTGCGATTTGCCCAACTTAAGTCCAGAGATTTTGCAGCAGTGGCTGAGCGAACTACCCTCTACTGCAACCACCACTATTGCCTGCTTGCCTCGGAATCCGGCGGGCTGGTGGGAGCCGCTATGTGGCTTTTACCGAGTGGGGTGTAGGGCCTCGCTAGCGGCCTATGTGCAAAATGGCGGACTTTCGTTCCAGCAATGGTTAGCCAATCAAGCGGTTGAAGCCTTACCCTTGACTGACTTTGAGATGCTGTTCAATTGCAATACACCAGAGGAGTTGCGGCAGGTGCGAGGCAATCTTGAGTGAGGGGCAAAAATGGGAGAGAGGCGAAAGCCAGGAGTGAGGAGCAATTTGATCAAATAACAGTCGATGGTGTAGCTTTTGATAGTAAGGTTTGTCTGTAATGCCTATGGGTAATGCCTATGAGTAGCCAATCAACTGTCAAAACTGTTTTTCTACTCGCCTTGATGGGGGGCTGGTTGATTGTAGGCGCATCGCTGATGTACCTGTTTCCGCTATTGGCGGATCTTTTGGTTTCCTCGGAACGTACTCACGTGTGGATGCAAACCCTTAGCCGCAGCGGTTATAACCCCATGCTAGCTTTTGTTGGAGGCGGCATCACCTTGGTCATTACCATTTTGGGTAACATCGTCTGGCACCAGCGATTTGAAGGCAAGCTTTAGGGCATGGCTCTACCTTTGCATGTGATGGGTCATGATTAGCAGGAATGTCAGCAATAGCCAATTTGCCTTCTACTAAGTACCTCGGCATAATTAAAAACCAGATTCAAAACCCTGCGCCGCCCGCGCAGGGTTTTGGGTTTTATGTTTAATTATGCTCACCTACTTAGAGTGGGGTAGCCAAAGCTACCTCACTTTCGTGTTGATTGTTAGCTTAAAATCTTGAGGATTAAACGTCGGCGCAGCCCTTGCCATACGTGCTACCAAAATTTTCTCCACATGCTAGAGGCAATCGGACTGTTTTCTGATGCAGTTTACTCTATTTGTTTTTGCACTGCTTTAGAAATGACGATTTTGTAGCTCATGATGATAGCTGCGATCGACTGGCAAGATAATCTTCTAAAGTCTGATATTCACTGGCCTCATACTCTGCACGGACAGCTTGAATTTCTGCAATCGTTTCGGTGAAATTTGTACTTTAACCGTTGCTGCCATTGTGTTCCTCCTCTGGTTTTTGCTTGAGTGCTTTACATTCTTTTGTGCTCATGCGCTCAGGCTCCTTAATTCGGTTGCTAATCCCCACGCTTGCTGACAATACTGCCGTGCTACCTTACCTAGAGCTTGATAGCGTCAGTTTAGCCAGATTAATTAGAAATTAATTAGAGATCGAGCAATTCTGAATCGATTCCTAGCGCCTCTAGTTGGCTTGGATCGAGCGTTCGCAATTTTTCTACCAACTGCTGTCGCTTCTGTTTCTCTGCTTCGGCGCGCTGTCGTTCTTGTTCGGCACGTTCGTCACCCGTGAGCAGCAAATTTCCTTGCCGATCCCACCAGCGCAACCAGGGTAGTTCCATATTTTGGTAGTGGCCCTGCCAGATGCCCAATTCTACTCCCATCGGCGGAATCAGATACCGTCCCTCAGCATTGGGCGTCATGCGTTGATAAGTATTGTCTAACAGGTGGTAAACCTCGACTTGCGCGTTTTCGGCCTCATAGATGGCATAGTAGGGCACGCGGATTGCCTGCTCATAGACCCAAAATTTACCGACTCGATTGGTCCCCTGGGCTGGGGGCGTCCGGTCACGTTCTTCCGAACCATCGCCAGAGACAAATTCAATCACAATCAAGGGAGCCACATACTCTTTCCAAAGCACATAGGAGCGACGAGGCTGTCCCTCTAGTGTGGGCGGTACATTCGGCACATAGAACCAATCTGGAGCTACGGCTCCGCGCTCAGGGGGATCGGTCAACCGCCAGTAGATGCCAGAATCTTGCCCGATGCAGAACTGACCGTCAGGATGGAGAGCCTGTAGCGTAGGATAGATCGAATCAGTCAGTAAGACACTTTCAGGGTGCTCTTGGAAATTCTTCACAAACGTTCCATCCGATTCTGGCAACTGGGTGTGATCGGGCAGAGTCAATCCAGGCGGCGAAACTGGCACGGTCGAAGTCATGATCTCACTCCAATTCGCTTGGCTCTATTCTTGGCTCTATTGTAGGTTGGTAGAAGGTTATTTCCTTCCCTTTCCTGCTTGAGTGACTATGCAAACCGAGTATGCCCAGCGTCGTGAACAGTTGATGGCCAAACTTGGCAAAGGCACCGCTATTTTTCGCAGTGCGCCAATGGCCGTGATGCACAATGATGTCGAGTACAACTTTCGGCGAATAATTTACCTACTCTATCCCCATTCCCCTACCTATCGATCGTTACCTAGCGCAGCCGATTGAAGGTGCGAGAGCCAGAAGGAGTGGTGACTGTGGTGGTACCGTTTTGAGTCGAGGTATTGTAGGTATTGCCGTTGATTATGGTTGTGTTCTCGCCGCTATAACCGGAGGTGGAATTGTAGCTGCCATAGCCGCGAGTCGTGCCTGTGTAACTGCTACCGTTTGGAGTGGTCACCGTTCCGCTACCGCTGTAAACGGCCTGCCCCCGGCCATTGCTCCGAAAGCCAAACTGACTGCTGCCGCTGCCGCCATGGCCGCCGGTAAAGGAACCCTGGGCGGCTCCCGTTTGGCCGCCTCTGGGGTTGGCAACTACCCTCGCATTGCCCGTAGCTGTACCGCCCCGTGGACCCGAAATGGTTCTAGCAGAAGCCGGTAGAGTTGTGGTCAAAAAAGCCAAGCCAACGGCTAGGGATAGGCCAACCTTGAATGAGTGAGTGAATTTCTGCATGATAGGACTCCTTGTTTTTAGATGAAATGAGTTGAGAACAATCCAATTCAGCGAATCCAAACAACCTAGCGAGCCTGCTGTTGCAACGATTGAGCGTTGACCTGTAGCTGTTGTTCTGGAGTTAGCGTTTGGGTGACTTGTGCTCGTGTGAATTGCAGTAGATTGCGTAACTCCAATTGCTTGGTGTAACCAAAATCGGCACACCCAGCATCACAGCGATCCAGCGTCGGTTCATTGCACTTCAGCTCCTGAATTGGTGGATGCTTCCTAATTTAGGAGCAGCACAGCCTTTGTTACTAGAGAACAACGTCCCGACCTAACTGGGACTTTGTCCCGATTGTGAACAGGACATCTGCCTCTAGTCATGAATGCGGTTCAAGCCGTACAGTGAAAGAAGATTTTGCTGGTTCCTCGTCAATTCCTTGTCAATTCCTCGCTGATTAACATGAGATTGCGCCAACTGTCCCGATCCTCTCCATTGCGATTATTACTCTGGTTGGAGTGGGTTTTGTTAGGCATTGTTATGGTGCTTATCCCCGTTTCACGGCTGGCTCATACCCATGGTTCAGTCGGGTTGAATGGGGTGGGGTTGCTGGTTTTTTCAGCGATGGGACTAGTCTTTCCAACTCGCCGCTGGCAAAAGCTGCTGTACACAATCATAGAGTTTGGCTTGCTGCTGCTGCTGGCTCTGGTCGGGCAGATTCCGCTATTCCAACTGTTGTTTTTAGTGCTGGTGATTCGCAATTGTGTGCTGTTTGACGGATACGCTCGCACAATCATTACCGTTCTCACTTTTGTAGCCTGCATCGTTTGTTTGCTCAATCGTCGGGCATTACCGTTTCGGGTTGCTCCGGATCAGTTAGGAGTGTTCTGGCTGGGTTCTCTGCTAATTTTCGGGCTGGTGATTTTGTTTCTACAATTGCTGGTTGATGCAGTGATCACAGAGCGCAAAAGTCGAGATGCTTTGGCCGAGGCGAATATTCGGTTACAGCAGTATGCAATGAAAGTAGAGGAATTGGCGACAATACAAGAGCGCAATCGGATCGCCCGCGATATTCATGATTCGTTGGGGCACTCTCTGACGGCATTTAACTTTCATTTGGAGGCGGCAATCCGGTTGCTCAAGGTGAAACCTAGCAAAGCCGAAGCTCTGTTACTGGAACTGAAACAACTGGGAGCGCAGGCATTGGCTGATGTGAGCCAGTCGGTTGCGGCCCTGCGCGCCGATCCGCTCGGAGGTAAGCCATTGGGTGCGGCGGTCGCCACCTTGGTGGATCATTTTCATCGCTCTACCGGCGTTTTACCTACGGTGCAAGTGAACCTGGATCAGCCCCTGTCCCATGCCTACAACCTCGCGATCTTTCGGGTCATCCAGGAAAGCCTAACAAACTGTTGCAAGTATGCCGATGCAACTGCCGTGAGTGTTATTGTGCAACCAGTTAACCAACAGATTCAGATTATTGTAGAAGATAACGGCAATGGGTTTGAATTGGAGAAGAATACTACCGGGTTTGGGCTGCAAGGCATGCAGGAACGGGTACAAGCCCTGGCTGGTGAGCTTAGAATCAGCACAGCGCCGGCGCGAGGATGCCGAGTTGAAGTATGGCTGCCGCTTGAGTGATGTTTTGAGTGACGTTTGGAGCGACGTTGCTCTATGATTCGGTTGCTGCTGGTCGATGATCAAAGCCTGATTCGGCGTGGGTTAAAAGCCCTGCTGGAAACAGATGCTGAATTTGCCGTGGTTGGAGAAGGTAGCAACGGGCGGGAAGCCGTGGAGTTGGTCGAGCAGTTGCAGCCGGATGTGGTGTTGATGGATGTGCAGATGCCGATTGTAGATGGGGTCGCCGGAACACGGGAAATTTGTCAACGGTTTCCGCAAACAAGTGGGCAGAAGTGCTGAGTGCTGATGCCTTTGCCGCCTTTGAAGAAGCTGGACTCGATGATGAGCAAAAACTGGCTCAGGTGGGGCATCGCTTCCGTGATACGGTACTGGCCCTAGGTGGCAGCCAACATCCAATGAAGGTGTTCACGGCGTTCCGAGGCCGGGAGCCAAATACGACGGCGTTGCTGCGGCATAATGGGCTAGCGGCATGAGCGACGGATCAAATAACTGTTTACTGTGGTAAAAAGCAAAAAGCTAAACAGCAAAAAGCTAAAAGTAGAAAAACAAGGGATGGCTGGCTGATTGTGGATATCCGTTCGACTGCATCGGATCGGTTGTCGTTGTCACCAACTCGAGTGGCAATTTTAGGAGTAGGTCAGTGGGGGGCAGCACTGGCAATGCTGGCTCGGAACCGAGGTCATCAGGTGCAGGTCTGGTCGCGTCGGGGAGAAACCACCTTGGAAGCGGCTTTGGCCTCAGCGGAGATCGTGATCTCGGCGATTTCCATGAAGGGTGTGCCCGAAACCGTCGAGCGGGTAAGAGCCTCGATGCTGCCGGATACGGCAATCTTGGTCAGCGCAACCAAAGGATTGGATCCGGCTACGCAGCTCACGGCCTCACCTATTTGGCAGGCCGCCTTTCCTAACCATCCGATTGTGGTTCTCTCCGGCCCCAACCTATCGGAGGAAATTCAGCAGGGCTTGCCTGCGGCCACGGTGGTTGCCAGCCACGATCAAGTCGCGGCGGAACGGGCTCAGGCAATTCTGTCTTCGGATCGGTTTCGGGTGTACACCAATACAGACCCGCTTGGTACCGAGATGGGCGGTACGCTAAAGAACGTGATTGCAATTGCTGCTGGTGTCTGTGATGGATTGCATCTAGGCACTAATGCCCGCTCTGGCTTGATTACCCGCGCCTTAGCCGAAATTATTCGTGTCGGTACCCATCTAGGAGCCAGGCCAGAAACCTTTTTTGGCTTGGCAGGTCTGGGTGATTTGCTGGCGACTTGTACCAGTCCGCTTAGCCGCAACTACCGGGTTGGCTATGGGTTGGCACAGGGTAAGCCCCTAGAGCAAATTCTCACCGAATTACAAAGTACGGCTGAAGGCGTCAGCACCACCAATGTGTTGATTGAATTGGCGGAGCGCAAAGGCATAGCGGTTCCTATCTCACGGCAGGTCTATTTGCTGCTCAATGGCAAAATTACGCCCAAACAGGCGGTAGAGGCTTTGATGGAGCGAGACCTCAAGGCCGAGATGTATGGATAATCTTCTATTCCAACTACTATGTCAAACTCAAATAAGGCTCCGCCTTAGAGAAAGACGAAGCCTAGCGTTCTGATATACCGCAGTTTGTCACACAAATTGAAAAAAGATTCATTTGTTAGGTCCAGCAATCTTGCTCGGATCTAGCAATCCTCAAGTGCCAAGACGCTAACTTGCAATCGCCTAACTTGCAATCGCCTTAGTAGTAGCAACCGCTCCGGCATGGACGATAGTACACCGGATAAGCGTAGTAGTGGCGCGGATAGTAGCAAGGACGAACAACCACCCGACGGCAGCAGCCACGACCATAGCCGTAGGCCGAAGCAGAGTTGGTTGTAGCATCGAGAGCAGTAACACCAGCGGTAACGCCTGCGGCAATCAAACCGGTAGTCACCACAGCCTTCAAGCTGCCGAGATTCAACTCTTTTGCTTCCGACTGTTCTAGGTTTTCTGCACCGTGGAGATAGGCAAGGGTTTCCATAGCTTTTCCTCAAAACAACTGATTCAACGATTTGATCAATACTCAACTCTCAATCAATTTTTTAGTTGATTCAGAATTGAGTTTGCTTGGTGCCTCATAGCGCCAATACAAGTCAATGCATTATGCAAATTCTCTGTAAAGTCCCTATAAGGACCAAGTGAATCCAGGCTTTAATTCCCGGATGCTTCTTTCGGGAAATAGAAGCTTGAATATGACGTAACCTGAAAGACAGAAGCCAATTGTCCCTGATGGTCAAAACTCTACCTAACAGTAAGCAGAACAACTGAATAACTCAAGACAGAACTTTTTCGCCGCACTTCCAGTGCCTCTATGGTTTTATCACCAAAGGCAGTCAAGTCAATATAGCGACCACACAACCATGAGCAGAATATAAATGCTCAAGTTGACTTATCTAACTGAGTTCAAAGGCTTCGCCCCGCCTATCGAAGACGAAGCCTTAAGAGGATCTGATATACCCGCATTAATTGAGGTTTGATCAGGCGAAAGACTCACTCGCCTGGGTAGAAGAATCTACCGTCGAACTGAACTAAATCGCCGTCCGAGACCTTCAAAGCTTTAAACTAAACTTCTCCAGTTTTCGGGTTGGGGTTTAGTAGTAGTAACCGCGATAGCAGGGACGATAGTAATCGGTTTCGGTGTCTTGCTCTCCGGCGTCGAACATGATTTCGTAGCGGCGGGTGGGGTCGATGCGGCGCAGAATTTGGCGATAGCCTTCTGCATCGGCATATTTGAGAAACCGGGCTACATCGACATGCTGCAAATTGGATGAAAGGCGCACGACGATCCATCGCCTAAGACGGTTGCCATAGGTCATAATTATTTTGTCTCTATTGCAAATTGGGACGTGAGCCAGTGCAAGGAGTTTGGTCGCTGCTACGCACTGGCTTCTCATTGTTCAGATGTTATCACACAGTTTAACCATGTACGTTAAAAGTCAAAGCATATTTGTGTGAAGTTTGACCAAGTATAGTCGCAGCAGTGTGAGATAGCAGGTTTATCGGACTTCTAAAATTGACGATTCGGTGGCGATTGCGGGAAATTATGGCTAGGCAGCGGATGACAAACAAACGCCTAGCAGAATTGATGGGAGTTCACCCTAATGCAATTTCGTCACTCAAGAATCAGGACAACATGCCTCGAATTGGAGGAGATACGCTTAACGCGCTCTGTAATCACTTAAGATGCACCCCCAGCGACTTGATTGAGTACAGCCCTGATCCAGCAGATGATGGAGCGTGAGAAAATCAGCATAGTTGCAGGTAGTAAAGTTATGCCAGCCGCAGTCATCCCACCATTCACTCAGCCGTTGACCGCAGAGCAGGTGATGCAAAAGATGTCCCGCGAAAGAATTGCAGGCTAACCTAGCCAAGTCCCTTCAGGACTCAACTTCAACCCACTAGTCCACTTCAAGTGGACTTTCTATCCTAGGCCGCATTTCAATCGCGGCTAATCGCGTTTCCGGTTCTGAGTCCCGCAAATAGAATTGCGGGCTAGAGCAGGAAGTCCACTCAAGTGGACTGATTCGGTCCATTATGGTTAAGGATTTCGGGTTCTATGGCGCGGAGTATAGTGCCAGAGGCGTGGTGGCTTTTCTGGTTTTGAACATAGGTGATTGCCTGATCAAGCTGCTTGCTGCCTAGCGAAAAGACGCCATATTCCCGTTGCCATGCGAATTGGCAGATCGGATAGCGCTGATTCATAAAGCGAGAACTACTGCCCTTAATTTGTCTGGCAAACTCTGCGACTGCCAATTTGGGCGGAATCGAAACCACTAAATGCACATGATCTGCAATTCCGCCAATCGCATACAGCCGACACTCCATAGACTCGCATTTAGATGTGATCCGACAGTACAATTCCGACTCACTGGCTTCTGAAATTAGCGGCAAACGATTATAGGTAGCCCAAACTAAATGGTAATAGGTTCTCCAAATAGACATGCCTCACCCTGCTACGCTGCCCTTTAGAGTGAACCAATTTTGTCTTTTCTTAACGTTGCTTTCATTTCCCCCATAAATACAATTGCAGGCTAACCTAGCCAAGTCCCTTCAGGACTCAACTTCAACTCACTAGTCCACTTCAAGTGGACTTTCTATCCTAGGCCGCATTTCAATCGCGGCTTCTTCAAGCGGACTTTCTATCCTAGGCCGCATTTCAATCGTTTCAAGTAGACTAGGTCGCATTTCAATCGCGGCGAGCTAATTGAATGATGCGGACAAAGCCGCTCAGACGTAGATATCCCAAATTCGTCAAGCAGTTAACGAACACCGCAATCGTTACTGAAAGACAATCATGCATCAAAGGGATTGATAATGGAAGCACTAGAATACTAGCGCTTGCAGCTCAGTCGTCCGCCAATCGCATATACAGCTCGTGATCGCGCCAAACTCCTTGAATTTGCAGATATTTTGGCGAATAACCAATCTTTTCAAAGCCACATTTTTCCAAAACCCGCCGAGATGCAACATTGTGCGGCATAATGCTGGCCTCTAGCCGATGCAAGCCCTGTTCTACAAAGCTAAAGTGAATCACCTTTTGTAAATTAGCAGTCATCACACCCCGATTCTGAAACTGCTGGTCGATCGAATAGCCCAAACGTCCGTTCTGAAAAAACTCCCGCTCAACGGCAGCTAGGGTAATCGTTCCAATCAACTGCACAGGATCTGCATCACAGAAAATGCCAAAGCGGTATTGCTCGCCCCAGCTATGCCGCCGAAAGTAGTTGCGCAGGCGCTGTTCCTGAAAGGCGGGTGTTGCATAGTCGGGTGGCATCAATGGCGACCAAGGGCGGTGAAATTCGGCATTGCGCTGGTGATAGTCAGCCAGCAGGATAGCATCTGCTAGGGTCAAGAGGCGGAGGGAAACCATGACTCATCCCTGCCTTTACCTTGGTCTACCCAGGGTTGTGATGTACAAAACCGCTTCATCTACTGGAATTCCCAGCACTTCATTCACTTCGTCGTCAAAGAAGCCCCCGATGCCGCTCACCCCTAAGCCCAAATGAATGGCTGCCAACCAGGCGAATTTGTAGCGTCTCTGCCACAAGACGAATTGAAGTTAGCGGAGTTTTCAGCTCGTGGGCTAGGTCCGAAGCCCATTGGTCCCGCTGTCGCATCAAAGCCATCACTTCCTGACGGTTTTCCAGAAAAACACCGACTTGGTTATCGGGTAATGGCAGACCGTAGCCTTGCAGGGTGATGGCAGGTTGCCGCGATAGATCGGATGGATCGGCACTGGTTGGATAAAACGTCCAGTTACTATGGCAAGGTTGGCCTGCATTCCGCGCTTGCTCGATCAAATCATCTAGCTCATAGGAGCGCACCAGCTCCAGAAGTAAACGCGGCTTTGGCCAAGTGGCCTCTGGCGAAATTCCCAAAATATTGCGAGCTTGCACGTTACACCAGAGCAGGCGATTTTCATCATCGACTTGGAGATAGCCGATGGGCGCAACTTGAAGGATTTGCTGCAACATCTCGAGCTGTTGCTGGAGTTGGAGTTGCTCTTTGCGGTGCTGGGAAACCGCGAGGGAAAGCTGAGATGTCAGCGGAAACGGTGAATAGTCAACGCTAGACTGTAGCTTACGCAACACTTTCTTGAGGCGGACATTCGAGCGGATTTGCTGCCACCCCAGCAGCAGTAGTCCGACCAGTAATCCAAGGAGAAAGTCTAGGACTGCCACAATGTCATTTGCGCTCGGATAAGGTTAGCCTAGGTGAGCAAAAGCCCTTGAAGAGAAGCAGTACACTTACCACCTTAGCTGAATCCTAGGATGTCTTAACCGAATCGGTAGCCAAAGCCTCTTACAGTCAGTAAATATTCTGGACGACTCGGGTCGAGTTCCAATTTTTCGCGCAGCCAGCGGATATGTACATCAACCGTTTTGCTGTCGCCCATAAAGTCGGGTCCCCAAATTCGTTCAATTAACTGTTCCCGCGACCAAACCCGACGCGGATGGGACATAAACAACTCTAGAATCCGAAACTCTTTAGGTGATAGGTTGACTTCTTCGCCGCGAATCGTGACACGACATTCCTGCGGATACAGCACAATCTCGTGAAATCGCAACGCCGATTCCTGGACCTGAAGCTGAGAACGTCGATGCCGCCGTAGCAACGCCCGACAACGAGCAATCAATTCCCGCATACCAAAGGGTTTGGTCAAGTAATCGTCTGCCCCCACCTCTAGGCCCACTACCCGATCCGTTTCAGTTCCCTTGGCGCTTAGCATCAGGATGGGAACATTGCTGCCTTCATGGCGGACTAGGCGACACAGATCCAACCCATTGACATAGGGCAGCATCAGGTCTAATATAACTAGATCAAACGTGATAGCTTCTGCCTGGCTTGGCTCACCAATCTTTGAAATGAATTCCAGCCCTTTGCGGCCATCCTCAGCAGTAAACACTTCGTAGCCTTCTTCAGCTAGTGCCAGCGCAATTGTTTCTCGAATTAGCTCTTCATCCTCAACAATTAAAACTCGCCCTAGCTTAACCTCCTGTTGGAATCGAGTTGCTTCTGGCGTGATTGCGAGTGGCATACAGCTCCTGTGCTTCAGTGCTTCTAGCTCATAGTAGCAGAACAGGGAATCCCTGCTGCTTGAAAAGAATATTAAGCCAGTTTTTTTAACTGTTGTTAATGATACGACTAGTCTACACAATTAACCCAACCATTAGTTCAGCTATTAGTTCAGCTATTAGTTCAACTTGGTGGTCCGACTAAACCTGGACTGACTGGTTATGCACTAGTTGACTGGTAGTTACTGACCGCAACTAGTTACTGGCCGCAACAGCGATCTACACCCAGGCTATTGAGCAACAAATCGCTGACGGCATTGGCAACGGCGAATTCGCTAAAAAAGCTTTTAGAAAAATCAAATGCCTGCATTTCAGTGACAATAGCAATCACGAGGGATCCCAGGTCATTTTCTCCCTCCATGCGTTGCCGAACGAAGACTTGGGCAGCTCTAGCAGCAATAGTTTGATTAATCGCTTCTGGAATAAATTCCTGGTCTAGCCACTGATGCAAAGCCGCCTGCAGCCATTCGCCCTCTTGTTGAGGGTTTTGAGCCGCCGGTAAAGTAATTGATTGAATCGGTTCTGCCATAGACGACACTCCGTCGGAAAAATATCAGAATCGAGTTCAAAGGGCTGAAGATGCAGGTCAGCTCAGCCACGAGTGAAATCATAGCAACTTAGCGAGATAGCGTCAGCCGTTGTTGCTATGGTAATCAGCATAAAACAGAGCACAGCCATTCGTGACTAGAAGTTTGTGACTAGAAATCAATACGACATTGAGGAAATCATTCGCGGCTACGCCCAGGGCTACTTCTTAATGGCGAATGAACCAGGAGCGGGTCTAGCCTGGTATTCCAGTCGGGAGCGGGCGCTCATTCCCCTGGACGATCCTTGGATCCCAACCTGCCGACAGTGCTGCTCGGCCATCTTATGACGGATACAGCTCAGTTTGGGGCAGAGCGGTTTTTAGCCGTTGGGAAGGGGTTTACGGTTCCCATGTCGTTATTAGCTCGCCCGTGTTTTGATTACGTGGCGTTGGGGCATGTGCATCGCCATCAAATTTTGGCAGAACAGCCGCTGGTAGTTTATCCGGGTAGTATCGAACGGGTGGATTTTAGCGAAGAGCAGGAAGAAAAAGGCTTTGTCCTGGTTGAGGTAGAACCGGGTCAGGCCACGCTAGAGTTTTGTCCGCTGCCGGTGCGTTCATTCCGAACAATTCGGGTCAATGTATCGGATGTAGAAGATCCTCAGGCAGCCCTGATCGCAGCCATCGAGGCCGAAGAGTTTACAGATGCGGTGGTGCGATTAATTTACCAGGTCCGACCAGACCAGCTCGACCAGATTGAGAGTCATTGTTTACACCAGTATCTCAGTGCTGCCCATACCTATACGATTCAGGCCGATTTAGTCAGCCAACTGGCTCGGCCTCGTTTACCAGAACTAGGAACCGGCCATGCGATTGATCCGGTCGATGCATTGAAAGCCTATCTCGATAACCAACCTCATTTAGCTGATATTGCAGCTGAAATGCTGAATACAGCTGCGGAACTTTTGGCAGGTGAGCCTTCGGAGTGGGCCAGCTCAGGCTCGGCAATCACTCCCCAACTAGCACCACTGAATGCGGCTACTAGTCTTGAGACGAGTACGGATGAGGCAGCTCAACTGCGTCTGTTGTGATACTGACTTTGCAGTTCTTGGAGTAATTAAATACGTACTTAAATACTTTGACTTGGTGTTGCGCCTTATACTCAAAATCCATCAGGTCAAGGTTGGCACGGAAATACTGATGGCGACTAGAGCAACTTCTGCTTTATCTGGCTTGCTTTATTTGGCATTTGGCTTGGCTGATTCGCTTAACCCACCCCAGGTCCAACTCGCTGACCTGGGCCTCGCAAAGCCTCGATGAACGCAACTCAATCAAGCATTTTGGGGTGTCGAATTAATTCCGCCTACGCCTGAATGGCTGCTGAAGGACCGCAATTACTCTCTAATTTAGGCTTACTCTCCAGGCTAGCGAGCCGCACCTAAATATGGGGTTAAATTATTATAAAGTTTTCATAAAGCTGCTTTTTGTAAATATTGCCCAAAAGTCTTATCTAGCAAGACTTTTAACCCTAAGTCTTAATGTGAAGATTATGTAAAGTTACGTCGTTTGTCCGTGATCCCGGATCCAATCTACAAAAACTTCATGCTACGCTGTTGCAGTTCCTTAGCCCGGAGTGAACACGTAACGAGTACGAGTTAAGCATTCTGTAGGAGTTTTGTTGATCCCGCTAATCAGTGGGTTTGATACAACTCCCCGCACTGCCGAGACTCCATAGGTTTTAGTCCGCTGCCAAGTTTGGCTTGTGAGGTTGGGTAGCGTTGCTGCCCGATCCCGGCGAAAGCCTATCTTCAGGTACTATTCACGATGGATGTATGAATCAAAAACTCTTAAGCGGTTTTACCGCAGCTTTGTTGGTTTCCACGCTGGGATTAGCACCTTCGGGATATGCTGACCAGCAGCAATCAACAGACGAACAATCAGGAGTAAGCGTTTCTGAATCAGGGTCTGCTGCTCAGGTCGCTTCCGCTTCGGCTCTTCGGGATTCCAGCTTGGAGAATCCTGAGAATGCGCAAGATCAGGTGCAAGCCGTTCAACCTCTTAGCCAAGCGTCTAATGGAATCAGTTCAGCGACTGCAATTCCTTCCCCTTCTGACGAGAAGGTTGGTGAAAAAGTTTCTACTCCGGCAGTTGCCCCAGCCGCTGCCCCCTCTGCCTCGAACTCAACTGCTGCTGAATCTAGCGATGGCCAATCCGTAGAGGTCGTCAAAGTTGGGGAATATCAATCCCAGGATGCCTCACGAGCTAATGCTACGGTTGCCACCATCCAACCCCATCCGTTACAAGGCCGTAATGCTGCTACGCTTTATGTCCGCAATATCCCTGTTTTAACGTTTCTGGGCGAAGCTGTAGGCCAATCTGCCTCTGGTGCAGAGGTTAATCAGCCGGCAAGCTCCTCTAGTGGTGCAGAGGTCAAGGTTGCCAGCACTCAGACCACCTCTGGTACAGCTGCCGCAATTCAAAACACGACGGTTGATCCCCTGACCAATTCGACTGCACCCATCACTGATGCCATTCCTGGTCATGTCAGCACCAATTCCACTGATTCTCGTGATCCGGTGTGGCGAGCAACCACGACGGCAGCTCGCTTAAACCAACTCTATCGAGACAATGTCAGCGCTGATGAGATTAAAATCTATTGGGATGCAGCTCGTCAGCAGTATGTGATCAAGGGACAAATGCCAGAATAGTTATCGCTGGCGAACTGTTCTGGTAGATCTGGGGTTAAATTCATGTTTGTTTGATTAGGAAGTTGAGTTTAGAGCTGAATCCAAAAACGAATTTCTTAAAGATTAACGTGGTTCTTCAACCGACCAAATTCGACGGAACGTTTGGGGATATTCAATCACGAGTCCATCACGGTCAACCAGGAGATCGACTGAAAAGTTTCGTGTCAGAGCTTCATAACGATAAATACCACCCTGGGAATTGATCTCCAAACAGGTGTAGCGTTGTGGCACAGCTCGGACCTGCATTTCTGGAACGGCAACATAAACCACAGTCAGATCGCAGGAGTCTCCGGGTTGCAAGGCCAACCGTCGAATAGCCAACGTATTGGTAAAGGGCGTTGCTGATAAATCGACATCAAGGCAACCCCCTAGTTTTGGAATCGGCTGATCGCTGTTTTGCCACCACTGTCCTTCTTTGTCTGAGCGAATGGTTAACCTTGTTCCACCTGCATTGAGCAATTCAATCTGCAAGTTGCGCACCTGCCAATCCTGATCGGTATCAATTTGATAGCGTGTTCTAAATGGTTTACCATCCTTTACTCCAACCACTACGCTATCAGCCATGATGCCATTCTGATTATTCTCGATATGTAGTTGTTCCATCCCTAAGTTGTTCCACTGCATCCACATCACGGTTCGATCCATTGCTTCTCTCCCTTGCTTGCATTCGAATCGACTGCTGCCTCTGATTCAATTGATTTGCTGAGGTATGAAACGATGAAGTATTCCGGTCATCTGTATCACGAAAACATGGGGAACATCAAGGGATGACCTCAACCGGAGTGCCGATTTTCACCATCTCGAATAGTTTGATCACATCTCGGTTATACATGCGAACGCAGCCGTGGGACGCGGGTCGCCCGACGGTTTCCTCATTGGGTGTGCCGTGAAAGCCGATGTAGTTAGTGCCATCGGTCCAGAAGCCAATCCAGCGGGCACCCAACGGATTATCGCGGCCCGGAGGCACCCGTTCGCCGGTAAAGGGATGCTCCCAAATCGGATCATGCAGCATTTGGATGACCTGATGCCGCCCCACGGGTGTTTCCCAGCCGTCGCGTCCAATCGCTACCGGAAAGCTGGTAGCAACCTGATTTTTTTGATAAACATACACGCGCCGCTCGTTTAGCCTAATTACCAGGCGGGTATTGACTCGCAGGTCAGGCGCAGGTAAAAACCGATCGGCATAGCCCAGCCCTGGCAGGGGAGGAACGGTAGTTGCTGCCAGCCGATTGGCTGCATCTAGGACATTCTGGGGAACAAAATTGGCCGTAGAAGCTGGAGCACTGCTGACTGGATGAACGGGTAGATGCGGTGAATTTTGAATTGTCGGCGTTGCAGGGAACGAATTGGGATCTGGTGGCGACGCATTAAGTGACTGTACTGGCAAAATTGACAGCACAGATGCGAAGCAGACTACACGGAGTCGGGCTGGGTGGAAGGAACGAAGAAGTTTAAGGCTCATACCGCCGCGTTTTTCAAGCCAAGCTCAAGACGACCTACGTAATAATTTAGCGTCTCTTGCGATTTTGCACCTAGTTGCGGCAGAAGAAGGGTCAGGCTACTGAGCGGCGGCTGGGACTGGCATGGTTGCTGTCGCGGCTGGAACATTGGGATCGCGATTCCAAATCACAACAAAGGTGGCAGTTCGATCAGTAGATTGAATGAGGTTGATAAAGCGAACGGTGCTGCCTTTGGTGACCTGATAGAGAGTTCCACCTCCATATTCACCAGCCTCGGTGAAGCTGAAGCCCTCAAATAGAGTTTGCAATTCCTGGTAAACAGCATCTGGTCGCTTGCGCGATGCCCACAAAATGTCATCAATTCCATCCACCCTGACAGGTTCTGTGTCATTGCTGTCGGCTGCTGCCAGGCTATCCGGTGTAAAAAATAGCTCTGGCTGCTGAAACAGATAATAAGGGATGCCGAGTCCAGCCGTTTCGTCGGCTCCAACACCACCGATGCTGCTTTGAAACTGTCCTAAAAAAGCCTGCAATTCCTGGTCTGCTTCGGGGGAAGGGCTAGCTTCGATGGCAGGCGTCGCGACGGGAGTAGGGGTGGCAGCCACGGTCGGTGTGGGCGTGGGAGACGGCGCTATGGGAGTTGGTGTGGGAACTGGAGGAGGAACTGGTGGACGGGCCACAACGGGTTTCTGCACTGGTGGTTTGGGCTGCGCTTTTGGGGTAGGTGTCGCCACTGGGGTAGGCGTTGGCTTGGGGGCAGGCCGGGTCAGGGACTTTAAGCTAGAAATTTGGACTTCTTCCTGTTCTGGCTCTTCTTCAGGTTCAGGGATGGATTCCGGTGCAGGTGGCAGAGGCATCGCCAGCAGCAATCAGTTTTGATGGGCGGCAATATGTCCTACGGAACATTCATTTCCGGCAACCGTCTCTATATCAACGGAAACACTTCGGTTGTAACCCGTATGGGCGATGGGATATTGACCACCGGCACGGATGGTCTTCGGATAATTTACGGACGTTCTGGCTGGGGCGGCGGTGGTGGCCCCGGATGGGGTGGTGGCAACCCGGGTTGGGGTGGCGGCCAGCAGGTCTCTCCGCCAAGCTGGGCTCGTGGAACATTCTACGGTATTGCACAGGACGGAACTCCGATAACGCTCACCATCGCAAGCAATGGAGCTGTTACGGCAAATATCGGTGGATCAATGTCTTATGGCTCTTTCATACGTGGGAATCAGTTGGCGATCGGTGGGAACGTCTCTAATGTGACACGTTTGTCGAATGGAATTCGAACAACGCTCGTCGGTGGTGGTGTCGTGATCGATTACCGCCGGCGCTGATCGCTCGAATCTACACTTCTACCTTTCAAGATGCGACACTCATTTTGGGTGTCGCATTCTTAATTTCGAGCTAGCTAAAAAGGCAACCTGCGGGCCGGCCAATAGTGTTACAGAATAAGGTGGTGCCGGAGGTCGGACTCGAACCGACATGGGCGTGAAGCCCGCTAGATTTTGAGTCTAGTGCGTATACCAATTTCGCCACTCCGGCCTGGAAAGGCGTGGAATTTACGATGATAAAGTTCGCGGGCGGCTACGTCAAGAAAGCCTAACGCACAAATATCCCGGGAACCGGCCGTTCACCGGCGGATCCAAATTGATGGGCTCTAAACGCCGAATCAGAACTTTGAATGTAATACCACACTTGGTCAGAACCGCGATAAACGGCAATGTCGCTACGCCCGTCGCCATCAAAGTCGGCCTGGAGAGGTTCATCGGTACCGAGCCCAAAGAATCCGTAACGAAGCCCCTCGGTCGATGTCATCAGGTACCAAATCCCTTCGCTTGGACGAAATACTACAAGATCGGTCTTTCCATCCCCGTCAAAGTCGCCGGGAATCGGGCGGTCGCCTGCAAGACCAAATTGTGATATCAGAAAGCCACCGCTCGACCTAGCGATATACCAAACGCCTGTCGAAGGTCGGAATACTGCAATGTCGTCCCTTCCATCGCCGTCGTAATCTCCTGTTACCGGTATGTCATCGGCTAAGCCGAACTGAGCAGCCGCAAACCCAAGCGAGCTTTGCAACAAGTACCAGACGCCCGTCGAAGGTCTGAAAAGTGCAATGTCTGCGCGGTTATCGCCATCATAGTCAGCAGGAAATGGTATATCTCCGGGCAGCCCGAAACTTACGTAATCGATATTGCCGTCGCTACTCCTTGAAATGAACCAGACACCCACCGATGGACGGAATACCGCTATATCCACCTTACCGTCACCGTCGAAATCCGCGACGGCTGGAATGTCGCCGACGCCGCCAAAGACAGCTTCGTAGAGCGTCCCGTCGGCAGATCTTAGCCCGCGGAAATCGGGACGTTGACCATCGTCATTCAAATCGAACACCGAAAGATCAGTTCTGCCATCGTTATCCAGATCGAACGGTGCGCGTGTCGGAACCGAGCTGCACGAGCAGGCGAACCCATCGGTTACTACCAGATCATCGATGTACTGGCCTTCTCTGAATGTTCCGATATCTGTACCAACTCTCCATCTTAGCTGAACCGTGTTGCCTGCAGTCTTTGCCGGCAGTCGTGCTTCAGTTGTAATGAATTCAGATGTTTGGTTCACACCGCTGCGTCCTGACCATCCCTGTCTGCCTGCAAGCGGATTGCTGCAGCACGAATCAATGACACCGTCATATCTGCCCGAGACGAAGCTCCCGCCTGCCGCCAGGATATCTTCCCATTGGCCACTTCCTATCTTGATCTCTAGTACAGAACCGTCATACAAACGGTTCCTTAGGAAAGTGGTCTCGAGTTCATACCAATTGCGAAACTTCACCCTCGCAATACCTGAGCTTATGGAAAAGGGGGGCGAAACCAATTCATTCACGCCCATTTGGATCGGTGCCGGAGAAAAAGCCGCGTTAGGGGCCGATTCACTTCGGTTGGATGAGCCACGCCATAGTTGATGATTGGCCGTTGTAGAGGTCGTCCAACCTGCGGGAAGAGATGGTGCCGCGACCGAGTCAAAGTTCTCTTGGAACGAAATGATCTGAGCGCCTGCCGTCAGTGGTATTTCGATGATGTTGAGCTCATTCCCCAGCTCGCGAATACGAAACCGCAGTTGAATGTTCGAACCGCACGGTGTGTTCGGAGAGACAAGGAAGCTGAGCGGTCGATAGATCGGGGGCTTACCAACCGGCAGGCTTCCATAGTGAGCCAGTTCCCCGGAGCTCACTATCCGGCCACCGCTAACGACCTTCCAAGAATGATGGCCAGCAGACCGAGCAGAAACGGAAAGATCCCACAAAACCAGAAGATCAGTGTCGGGAAAATAAGACACAACCCAAAGATGCCCGACACCATCGAGATGATCCCAAGGGTCGGGCTTGGGCTGGACATTCTTTGAGGATACTGATTCAAACGATTAGCACCTATCGCCAGCTATCTGCCCTGTACTCGAAGGGCTACCGCGTTACTGGATACCCTGCATCACCCCGGCAAATACTCCGGTGAAAAGATAAAGAACAAGGATCACAGTTCCGATGATGAAACTTAGGAACCCGAGAACGATACCGATAGTCGCCATTCCGGCTCCGCCATAATTGGCCGGATCGTTATTAGCCTTGCTTCGAGCCATGAATCCTGTGATGATCGCGGCAAGTCCGACGATATACCAGGTACAGCAAACAAGGCTAAGAATACCTAAGACCAACGAGATTATACTCAACGTACTGCTCGGCCCGGCGGCCGATGCAGCGGGATTCTGACCAAAATTTTGTGGATTTTGCATACTTGATTCCTGTGCTGCCGGCGGCGTCCATTCAGCCTGGGCAAGCGGTTCTTTGGCCTGTGGGGCCGAGTGCTCAAAGGGGTTATAGGCCGCTTCCGGCTTTGCCGGTTCAGAAATTTCTGGCTCTGCCGACGATTGAGAAAACGGCGAAGGAGGTTCTGCCTGCGAAAATGGAGACGGAGGCTCTGCTTCTGCGACCGAAGCAGATATAGGTTCTGGTTCCGAGGGACCAAAATCAGGGGCCTTTACGCCCTGCTGCCCGGCATCGCCAAATGGTGATGGTATTGGCGGCGACGTTTGAATGAACTTATCCTCTGCTAATGGCTCCACCTCTGCCGCGGGAGTATCGGAGATCGGCGGAACATCGATAACCTGTTCGTTGGCCGCATCGGCTTTCGCCATTTCCGCACGAAGCTCTGCTTCTGAGACAACTTGAGTCTTCCCGGAATCAAATGCTTCCGGGATCTCAAGCACCGGCTCTTCGATCTTTTCTGCCGGCTCTTCCTGGGTTGAAAGCGAGGACATTGCTGCGGCAATATCCGACGGGCTTGCAACCATTGTCTTGAATGGGTCCACCTCTTCGGCCGGGGCGGCATCTACTAGCGGAGTGCCATCCAGCTGGCAGAATTTAAGTACGTCGTCGAATGTCTTGTCGCACGTAGGGCAGCGCTTCATTGTGTTTGATCCTTAAAAAGAAACTTTCGGAATGGCAGACAGTCGGAAGCAAGAGAACTGAGCCCTTACTGCCGCCCCCTAACCGCAATTGCTTTCCCTTTATACCCTTAGCCTTAAACTAATTCAAGTTTGCTGAAGAAATATGCGATCTCTATCGCAGCATTCTCGTCCGAATCCGAACCGTGAACGGCATTCTCCCCGATAGACGTGGCAAAATCTTTCCGGATCGTGTTCTCAGCAGCCTCTGCCGGATTTGTTGCCCCCATCAATTCGCGCCAAGCCGGCACAGCATTCTCCTTTTCCAGCACCATCACGACACACGGTCCGGACGACATAAAGTCGCATAGCTCATCAAAGAACCCTTTCGCCGCATGAACAGCATAAAAGCCCTCCGCCTGTTTCCGCGTCTGATGAATAAGCTTCATACCGCGTATCTTGAATCCCGCGCCAAGAATGCGCGAGATTATCTGTCCCTGTTTACCCGCCCGAACCGCATCGGGCTTGATTATTCCAAATGTTAAATTGCTCATTATCTTGATCGAATTATTGATCCTAGATAAAAACGGATCAAACTCACTAACTTATTTGCTTATTTGTTGTATGACTTACAGATCTCGAAGGCAAACTTTCTCAAGCGGCAGCCTTTGATCCAAGAACTTCCCCAACTGCCTGGCCGATGTCCGCCGGCGACTGAACGACCCGGATGCCGGCGGCCTCAAGTGCTTTCATCTTTTCAGCCGCGGTGCCCTTTCCGCCTGAGATGATCGCGCCGGCGTGACCCATTCGGCGTCCCGGAGGCGCCGTTTGGCCTGCGATAAATGCGACGATGGGTTTTGTTACGTTGTCTTTGGCATATGCAGCTGCATCCTCTTCGGCAGTCCCGCCGATCTCTCCGATCATTACGATAGCGTCCGTCTCATCGTCTTGCTGGAACAACCCGAGCGCGTCTGTATGTGTTGTTCCGATGATCGGATCGCCGCCAATGCCGATAGCGGTCGATTGTCCAAGCCCAAGTGCGGTAAGCTGCCCTACCGCCTCGTAAGTTAGCGTGCCGGAACGCGATACAACACCGATGCGCCCTTCTTTGTGAATATGACCGGGCATAATGCCGATCTTGCATTTCCCGGGCGAGATTATTCCCGGGCAATTCGGGCCGATCATTCTTGTGGGTCGCCAAAAAACGGTGGTGCCAGCATTATGCCTTCGGGCCGGATGGCACGATTCAACCTGCGGATTCCGAAGAGTCGATGCAGCAAGGTTGTACGCTAGAGCTATCCGAATTGCAGGTATGGGATCAGGACTGGCATAGCCTTTGTTTTGAAACCTTTGGTCCGCCCGAAACGTTGGAGCAGGTACTGACAACCGCAGTGCAACATGTGTGCCATGAGATCGGGCTGCCGGTTCTGAAGGCGCGTGATTCGTTTGGCTATCCTACTTGGCTGCATCGAGTCTGGCAGAACCAGCCATAATGGGCAGCAGGATTTATCGTCATTTCGAGCCGAGTAGGCAAGCTTATTGTCCAGTATCTTGTCCAGTATCTTGTCCCGCGTTCAGCACTTGGGCCGCTGTTAGCGCCAGCTCAGGAAAATGGGGCGAACAGATGGAATCGCCATCTCGGAAGCTGCCAACTTCGATATAGGTGCTGTTTTGCAGTTCTAGAACCGTGACCGTATGCTGCTGCGGATCAACTAGCCAATATTCGGGAATGCCTCGATCTTGGTACTGTGCTCGTTTGGCGATGTAGTCCCGCTCGTACTGTAATTCACCGGGACTGACGACTTCCACAACTAAAAGCGGCGGAGCCATTGACAGACGAATTGTGTTGCGGCGAGCTAACTGCTGGATATGCTCTTCACGGATAATTGTCAGGTCGGGATAACGGTTTTTGGGTTCTCCCCGCACTTCTAGTTCTAGCCCATGCCCTCGTACTCTCAAATGTCCCAGTAGTAGAGCGAACTGTAGAAATAGAAAGCCAGCAATCCCAACGTTTTCTCCTGATTCGGGTGGCACTTCAATCAACTCTCCATTGAATAACTCATACAGATAATCGGTCCCATCATCGTAGGTGAGGTATTCTTCAAAGCTTTGAAAGCGGGGTTTGGTCTGGAGCATGATCGGCTTCTCCTAGTTAGGTGGAATGAGGGGATTAGCAGTTTGCTGGAGTCAACACCTGCTGAGCCGTCAGCGTCAGGTCAGGAAAATTCGGTGAAGTAATGCGGTCTTGGCCTCGAAAGGTGCCGACTTCACGATAGGTACCGTTCTGGAGTTCTAACAGGGTAATGATTTGCTGCGCTGGATCGATTAGCCAATATTCCAGCACGCCCAAGGCTTGATACTGTTCCCGTTTGCGCTCATAGTCACGCATACGGTTAGCATCACCCGGACTCACGACTTCGGCAATCAGCAGCGGTGGTGGCATCTCACGAGTGATGGTCAGGCGCTTTTGAGTCAGGGGAAGGTGTTCGGGTCGCAGAATCACCAGATCGGGAAACCGAGTTCTGGCGTCACTCGGTTGCAGCACCGGCACTTCTACTTCACAGGTGTGGGGATAAACCAGATTAAACGGAATGCCAGCATTGACTAACAGCAGAAATAAATAATTGGCGATCGCAATGTTTGGTCTTGATTCTGGCGGCAATTCGCGTAGCTCCCCATCCACATATTCAAACTGACCGGCGGGCAGATCAGCACTGGCATCGAGGCTGAGGTACTCCTCAAAGGTCATTTTTAAAGCGTTGTTGGGCGCTTGAGTCATCGTTTTACCTCTCAGCGTTGCCTTTCTAACTGCCGCTAATCTTCCAGGTTGTAGTGCTGGATTAGTTCTCTTGTATCATCATCTTCTAAAAATCGATCGATTGCAGTTCCTACAACTTTGTTCATTGACGTTTCCTTGACGCCTGCAATCCGCTTCAACAGACTGTAGACCTCCTGAGACACGGTAACTCTAATTTCCTTTTGATCTGCTTTTCGAGGACTCATGCCGCACTCTAATCAGAATGTGGCTATTTTGCCCTATGATGAAATTTAGGTGAGGCTTATGCCGCACTTTAATATTTGTACTATTAAGGTGACTTCAATGGTTGTTCTTTCCGACGATGAAGTAGCGCTGCTCAAGTCAATTTTGATTGCTTTACGCGGCATCAAAACACGTGATATTGACAGAGCAATTGTGATTTTGAGCAAAAAATCACAATCGTTGGATTAGGCGAAGCAGCATCAGTAATAGTGTTGAATTCTGACTGCTATGGCAACGGATGAAACGGATAGGACACTCATCAGATCGCTGCCCCCCGAACGGATGAGCTTGGGAATCTGAAACTGTCCTAACCGTTCTGACTACGGCTATAAAAGTAAGGTTAGAAAATTTCGCCAAATTGCTATATGAGAACTGCGGTGTGGATCAAGATCTGGTAGGGTTTTAGGACACTGTTGTTCTATACCCATAATCTAGGATGAGCGTAGCGTCATTAAAAGGTCGAGACCTGCTCAGCATGGCGGATCTGAGTGCCGCAGAAATTCATGAGCTGTTGGAACTGGCCGCCGAAACTGTTCGCTATCGAATGTCACTTTTATAAAGCTAACAAGTTTCAAGCGAACCAGTTCCAAACAAATCAGTTTTGATTTTGGTGAACTAACAAAATTCCAAATGCTGGCGGCTGATGGCGATCAAACAGCTTACCATTGAGTGCGGTGCCAGCCAGGTGCTGCTACAGGCTCTGGATTGTTTTCGGGTTGAGACTGAGCTTCTAGCATTACCAAGATGTAGGATTCGATGTCTAGATCGAGCCAGCGGCCACGCAGATGGATAATAGTAGCTGGCGGTAAGAAAACCGTATCTTCAATAATGACACCCTGATCAGGAAATAGCTCTCGGCTTTCTAACACGGCTTCAACAATGCGGTGAATTGGCTGGGGAAATTGGTCTACTGGCGAGGGCAGGTTTGCCTCATCTAAATCGATGGCTAAAAGCTGCTGACAGATCTGCTGCGCATCGCTGTTGGCTAGAATTAGAGCACCTTCTACATTTAAGATCAAAATGCCCATTGGTAAACCTTCCAGCCCGTCCTCATGCATCATGCTCTATACCTCTTTGTGGTGCTAATTGCGATATCTTTTGCCGTATCGCCTTGTTTCGTTGCCGTTTTCTCAATGCGTTCCCACCGTCTAAATAATGGCAACAGACAAAGACGTTTATGTACACCCTGATATTTATTGAAGCTTGACTTAATTTTCCAGTCTGTTTAACTTTAGTTATTCAATTCATGATTTACCCATTCACTGGCATCCCGTTTGGCATGGATGCTTTTAATGTGTTTTTTAACCGTATCTTCGGCAATATGCAGCTCAGCCGCAATTGCTTTATAAGAATAGCCAGCTCGTTTCAGCAACCAGACTTGAGTTTCTCGGTCAGTCAAGCCGTACTTGCGAGCTTCTGCTCTAGCGCGATGCTCAGCCGATTGGTGCTGATCTTCCAACGTCACAAACAGATGGGGCTGATCACCATAACCGAATGCTAACCACCAAGCGCGAATCCGGATCACGCCAGCCTCATCGATTTTGATTTCGTCTTCGATGAGTTTGAGCTGGTCTTCGATTAGCGTTTGGCAACAGCGCCAAATTTGTTGCGGCACTTTAGATAAGGTTTGCGTCAGTTGATGGGTTAACTGATGGCAAATCTGGCTGGCATTGGTGTTGGAAACCACTAGCTCTCCTGTATCGGTGAGAATCATGGCACCATCAATCTGGCTTTCGACTAGGACTTGAAAGAGTTGGCTAGGGGACAATAAGGTTGAAGGTTTCGCAGTCGATCTGCGATCAGGATAGGTTACAGTGTTCATCATTTTGGGGGCTGTAAATGAACTTGACACTGCCTCAGAAGGCGAATCTATTTAAATCAAGCAATCAAGTTGATTTCGTTTTAGCTTTCCTCACACCATGATCCAATTAGTTCGATTTAATCAGTTCACCAACAAAGGCGGTTGCTGCATAAAATTGCATCATCTGCATAAAACAGTCAGGATTGAGTCGTAGATGCCGTGGATACTGATATAAGCCACTACAGTTACAGAGGGGGGAATTTCGGTAGATTTCTACGCCGATTGGCTGAGTTCACCCTCTGTGCGACCCGTTCCAAAACGGTAAAACTAAACTACAGTCGATTTACGCACTAATCCAGGTTTCTTCTGCTGGGGGAGATTACTTTTCAAGTCTTGCAAGAATTGAATGTAATTGTCTGTCTGTTTCCGTAATCATCTTCTCCGCGCTTGAGGTTAGGGAATCAGGACAATTTAATTGAGAAAGAGAGCTTAGGATGGATAGATGGGCAAATGGGAGCCTGGAGAATTTCATCAAAAATCTGATCAAAGAAGTAGGGCTTAGGGTTCGACCCGCACTAATGTTCCTACTTTGATCAGTTCATACATTTTGACAATGTCCTCGTTGCGCATGCGGACGCAGCCATGCGAGGCAGCTCGACCAATCGAGGCAACGTTGGGCGTACCGTGGAAGCCAATCACGCCGTTCGACATTTCGGCAAACCCAATCCAGCGCAACCCTAGGGACCCATCGATGCCAGGTGGTTCAATTTCGCCAGTCCAGGGGCTTTGCCAAGCCGGATTGACGATCATCTCGAATACCTTAAATTCGCCGGTCGGAGTCGGAAATTCTGGCCGTCCAATTGCTACCGGATAGCTGGCAATTACTTTCTGACCTTGATAGACATAGACTTTGCGCTGTCCCAATCTCAGCACCACATATACGGTCTGGGCCTGTGGCTCATAGCGAGAAAAGTCACCCAATCCAGGCAGAGTAGGAATCACCAGGTCAGGAGCCAGACTGCGCGGCTGAGGGGCTGACGGCAATGCAGGTGCAGACGGCGATTCTGATAGCGGGGGTTGACTATAAGCTGGGGGAGATAGGCCGGTTAATGCGGTCAATACAGCCCTAAAAGTTCTCCGATCGCTGGGAGTGAATTTGCCACAAAATCCCAAGCTCTACGATGTCTCCCTTGCTCTCTGGAAAACCCAGCTTGCCCTGGCCGGAAAACCGATTGATACGCTGCTGAATTTACCGCAGATGACGAATCCCAGGAAGCTGGCCGCTATGCGAATCTTGGCGAGTGTGATGTCTGCGGCCTATGTTTGCTCACCCAATTTGTTTGTTTTGATAGCACTGAAAATTCTTAATCTGTCGCTGCAATACGGCAATATTGATCTCTCGGCCTATGCTTACGCTACCTATGGGCAAATTCTCTGTGGTGTAGTTGGTGATATTCCCAAAGGCTATCAGTTTGGTCAGTTGGCGTTAAATCTGATGACCAAGCTAAACGCCAAGAAGCTGAAGGCGCGAGTACTGCTGGTTGTCCATGACTACATCACTCACTGGCAGAGCCATGTCAAAGAAACGCTATCCCCCTTTCTAGAAGCCTATCAGAGCGGTTTGGAAACTGGCGATCTAGAATTTGCCACCCGATCCGCGATGGTCTATTCCTATCATTCCTATTTTTTAGGACGCGAGCTGAGCCAGTTAGAGCAAGAGTTGCGCAACTACACAACCATCATCCGCGAGCTGAAACAGGCCAAATACATTGCGATGAACGAGCGGTACCGCCAGATAGTCTTAAATCTGCTCGGTCGCTCACCAGATCCCTGCCGTTTGGTTGGCGAAGCGTATAACGAAGATATTTTTCTGCCCCTGCATCTGCAAGCTAATGACCGTAACGCTATCTTTAATGTTTATTTTCACAAGGCAATTCTCTGCTATTTATTTCAGTCCTATGCGTTGGCAGCAGAAAACGTAACCCAGGCGAGGCAGCATTTGGATAGTGTCTCTGGACTGTTGATTGTAGTATTATTTCACTTCTATGATTCCTTGATTAGCCTGGCAATATTCCCGCAGGCATTCCAGATCGAACAGAAGCAAATTTTGCATCAGGTGAATGCAAATCAACGCAAACTGAAGCAGTGGGCCAGTTATGCCCCAATGAACCATCTACATAAATTCTATCTGGTGGAAGCAGAACGCTACCGAATTTTGGGTCAAGTTGTGGCCGCCTTGGATGCCTATGATCGAGCCATTGCCCTGGCAGTCGAGCATGGCTATGTTAACGAAGCAGCCCTTGCCAACGAACTGGCGGCTCGGTTTTGTTTGGAGCAAGGCAAAACTCGCTTAGCCCAAACCTATTTGGCCGATGCCTACTATAACTATGCACGCTGGGGTGCCCAAGCCAAAGTTCGGGATTTGGAACAGCGTTATCCTCAGTTGGCGGCCCTCTTCAACCAACCTGCGAGGCAAGCCGGCCATCAGCCAGCGCATCAACCAGCCAACCCACCGGCTGCTAACCTGACTGCTCCTGGCTTCGATGCAGGCACCAGCAGTTGGAGTTCCACGACCACTATCACAGCAACGCGGCTCGATATTTCGGAAGTGCTCGATCTGACCACCGTTCTGCAAGCCTCCCAAGCCCTCTCCAGCGAAATTCGGCTAGAGCGATTGCTGGCCACCTTGATGCAAGTTGCAATTGAAAATGCCGGAGCCGAGAAAGGCGTTTTGCTGTTGCCCGATGGTGACCGCTGGTTGATCCGAGCCAAAGTCACTCAAAACCGCAGTCATCCCCAAACATTACAAATCGATTCCCTGTATCGCTCGCTGCCAACCGAGTCGAGTCAAGATGTGCCGATGTCGCTAGTCCACTATGTAGCGCGGACCCGCCTGACGTTAACCATTGAAGATGCATCGCGAGAAGCTACCGCCGATCCCTACATCCAGCAGCAACAGCCCAAGTCGATGCTTTGTATGCCGATTCTGCGGCAGGGCAACTTGACGGGTATTCTCTACCTGGAAAACAACCTCACTAGCGGAGCCTTCACCCGTGACCGTCTAAATGTGCTGAATCTGTTGATGGCTCAAGCCGCCATTTCATTGGAAAACGCCCGTCTCTACGAACAGTTAGAAGATTACTCCAGCACTCTAGAAGCGCGGATCGAAATGCGAACCCAGGAACTAGAGGCCGCCCGTCGCAATGCCGAAGTGGCCAACCGGGCCAAAAGCGAATTTCTCGCCAATATGAGCCACGAACTGCGTACACCCCTCAACGCCATTTTGGGATTTGCCCAGCTGATGGTGCGGGATACCTCCCTTAGCCCAACCCAGCGAGAAAATCTGGAAATCATCAACCTCAGCGGTGCTCACCTGCTCAACCTGATCAATGACGTGCTGGAATTCTCCAAAATCGAAGCAGGCCGGGTCACGCTTTCAGAAGCCCCCTTTGATCTGCTGAATTCGATCGCGACCAACGTCACGCACATTGCGATCACGGCAAGCAGGACCATTAAGGCTGCAATCACACAGGGCGCCATCGGTCGCTCTCTTTCAGGAATGGACGGCGGTGGGAGAGCCAGGACGCGAGGAAGCGATCGGCTTTTCCTCCGATGGGTTGCGCTTCATGCGTACCACGTTCCATATCCCGCAGCAGATCCAGCCCACAACGACGTAGTACGGACAGTCCCAAGCGCCGAGAGCGGTGCAGAGTGCAAAGGAGAGGATGAAGTCGGTAATGCTCCACAGGAACACACCGACGCCAATCGGACCACACAGCGTGCCCAAGGCGAAGCCGACAAGCGGGGTGCGCTTGACGCCCTTCCACAGCAGCATGGCCAATACTGTCTCACGGTCGAATGTCATGGTGAAACTCCAGCAAAATGCGGCGGGTAGCCGTAAGGTGTTGAGGATTACTCTCGTTCCAACTCAGGGGTGTCACGGTCGCGCTCCGACTCTGGCGTCGTCGCCTGTCGCTCACGCGACTTCGCGAGATACGCATCTAGTGCACTCTGACCCGGTTCGTCCCTGCCTCGCTCTGGCTCCGCGTTTCCACGCAGGCCGTCGGCGACTTGTCCGGGTGTTTTCGTGCCGATCATTCCGTACTCGGGATGCTGGGCCGCCGTTCCGGCTCCGTAAAAGACGGAGCCCAGTTCGTGAAGGCCCTGCCGGAAGTACGCACCGAGCACTTCCATGCTCCGCTTGCGGTCGTCCGGCGAAAAGAAGGGGAGATTCAGTTTCATGGGGTGTCACTCCTTGAAAGATCAACGACCGCCGTTCATCTGACGGAACCGATCCGCCAGGGCTTGCTGTTCGATCATCGCGTCGTTCATTTCCAGGGCTCGGGCGCGTTCCACGGAGTCGATGACGGCGTGCGTCATGCCCAGAGCAAAGGCGGCGACCATCAGGTAGCTGCCGAGGGGCTGACTGAGCGGCATCATCAGGACGCCGACCGCGAACACCAAGAGAGGCTCCAAGCCCGCCTTGATGCGGCTCTCCGGCATTCGCTTGAAGATCCGTGCCAAACGGGGCCAGCCGTTGTACCTCGTATGCACATGCTCACCGCGTGCGAGCATCCGGAATGTTTCGATGCGAGCTCGCAACTGAAAGGCGATGAAGAGGAGCCAAAACACGCAGATACCGGCAGGGCTCTCCTGGGGCCAGAACAACGCCCACATCGGCACCAGAAGCAGGGCGACGACCGAGGGCATCCCGAAGTAGTTGGAGCCGAACTTCGTTCGCAGAAACACTTCCACGGGACTCGCCACCGCGTTGGCGAGGAATACCAGAATGTTCGCCGCCTTCTTGGCGTCCTGAATCGGAGTCCATCCTGCCTGCTGCTCTTGCTGTTGCTGATTCATTGCTGTCTCCTTGATTGCGCAGAGTGACCGCCCGCGTAACGCACGCGTTCGTCCGCACCGCGTTGTTCGCTGTCTCACCTGCGTTGAGGAATCGCTGTCCGACACCACGTGCGGTCGTTAGGGAACCGACGGCCGCCTTGATACACGATCACCTCCGTAAACCAGTGCGGAGGCCCACCTTTTGCCAATCCGTTCAGTTCGCCTGCCTGAAGCTCAAACTCGAACGACTCAGAGAAGCCCGCGGAGCCGCCGCTCGACTCGCCCCAGAGCGGCGCCAGCCAGTCACCGCCCCGCGTGGCGTTGCTATTCATGAAGAGCTGTCGTGACCTGCCCACGAGCTCCTGGACGTAGTTGATGGTCTTGATGTCGGTCTGCTGGTGGAAGATCTGTGTCTGAAGATTTCCGAGCAGAGAGTGCACCCTTGCCTCCGACTGAGATCCGAAGGCTTCGAGGTAGGTCGAGATCGACTGTGTCGCATACACGACCGCGGTGTGAGAACTGCGAGCAGTCGTCTGGAACGCTTGGTCCGCATCCACGATCAGAAGGTGACACTCATCGCACACGATGAATGTCGGTCGGGCGTTGCGGTTGATGTCACGCCGACCGTGGCATCGCTGCGTGCAGTACTTCAGGACCACCTGAATCAACTGACCGATGTCCCGATAGACCAGCACCGGGAAGTCCACGATGACAACCGAACCGTTGTAGAGGGACTCGGGGGAGAAGTTCGGATTCGGAGCCGACACCATGTCACGCACCGCGCCGCGACTGAGTGCATCGGTTGCCGAGGTGAGCGTGCTCTCAACCGTCGATCGCGTCCGAGAGTTGAGTCCAGCCCACTCCTCCATGAAGAACACGATGGCGAGGTCAAAATCAGCTCGCTGCGAATCGTTCATCTTCGCGCTGCCGGCTGAGCGAAGACACTGGAAGAAGAACGAATCCCGTTGCCAAGATTCGCTGAGAGCTTCTTTGGTCTAATTCTGCTAGCAGCTGTTGTTCGCTAGAGCCAGCTATCCGCATCAGGGCCACCAGCAATACGACAAGTACTAGCCCAATCAACCAAGGTGCCCAGACGAAGCCAGCCACCACCAACCCAAACGCTGCCATAACCGCAACTGAAATAATTAGCAGTATGACCAGATCGACCATTGCCCTAAGCTCTCAAAACGAAATGGTTACAACAGGTATCATTACAGCCATGTTTGTGACTTGGACTGTAGTGACTAACAGTGACTAACCTAACAGTGACTAACAGTGACTCAACACGGTGATCCAATAAGTAGTGAAAACATGCGAGGACATGCATAGAATCATACCGAGATTTTACGGAGTCAGCAGGGGGACGCTGGGTTTATGTCTACAAGTCTTAACTTTTGTAGCAGCCTTTTCAGCTACCTATGGATAGAAAAAGGTTGATAAACCGAGCCAAGACGCTAAATGGGTCAATTTTAATCGCCCCAATGGCAGATTGACGCTAACCGATGACAGTGTTACATTGCAAAAGCATGAGGATGCCAGCGTGCAAACCAACCTTCTTACTTCCAGATTTGACTTGTTCATTATGTTGGTTTGCAGTGCTAGTTTGTAGAGTCAGCCTAATCTGGTCACAAGATTGTAGTGGTGCCATCTAATGCAGTGACCAGAGCGGAGGAACCACTTTATAAGGGGCGCATTTTGCAACTGTGAGTCCTTTTTGGCTCACTTTGTTAAAGGGGTACCTCTCAGCCCTAGCCCGTCAGCTAACTCCGTCGGCGGTGAGGGGAGACTGAAGAGACAGAATTTTAATCGCCTGCTCTCGTCAGTATCTCCAATTGGTTGAGTGTAGTGTTTATTGCACTTGTTGTTAACTTTGGGGAGATTTCGTCATGAGATTGTTGGGCCGGTGGCATCGTCGGGAACGCCGCTCAAAATGCTTAAGATATCGTTCATGTCTCGGTTAGATCAGAATTGGATAGCCGAATAAAACTTAAAGAAACGGCTGGATAGCCTTAATTTATGGTTGCTGGGGCAGCAGGTTCAGTTTGGGATTCTGAGCCATACTAGAGATGAACCGCCATTTGCTCATGCCAAATTGTTTCAGCAACACCTGTAAACAGGATCCCCCCTCTAGGATTCCGCTAATGGTCAAGGATGGTCAGTTAGGATGGCGCTGGTAAAGCAGCTAGCTCTAAATAATGCTGGCTTCAGGAATTTGAGTGGTCTTAGCAGAAACATTCAACCCGCTGTTTTACCCATAAATCTTCTTAAACAAGCGACCTCCTCCGGCTTTTCAATTTGCAGTAGCCTATCTTCCAAGCCGTGTTATGCGAGTCTGTGGCTGAACAATTCTGTTCGCGAACCACTGCAATCTACCTTTGCTTGATTCCTCACCTTCGTAAGTGTTATGAACATCAAACCCATGCTGTTGCGTCTGCAAAACGCGCTCGGTCAGGATAATCTGAGTGAGCAAATGCTGCTCTATCCTGGCTTAAACTTGGACAAGTCGTCTGAAATCAACGGCAATTTTGTAATTGGCTACAACGGTTCTCCCAACAGCCAGACGGCGCTGGATTTCATTTTATGGATGGCATACCAGACTCGGCTCGCTACGCAAAAGCAGGTTACTGTCCATGTCGTTTACGTGATTGATTGCTATAACTCGCTAGAGAATACTATTCCAAAGGCACCCCTAGATCGCTTGGATTTACAAGAAGCGGCCAATTGTCACCTTCCTAGTGCTGAACGGTTTGGTTTTCAGTGCGATACAGGCACCCTCTCGCGGCCAAGTGGAACGCAAGTCGTAGAACGGCAGTCCTCCACCGCATCTTTAGCCAATATGCTAGAGCAGGTAGATCGGATTCTTTGGCAGGCCCGCTGCCTGTCGGATGAATGGCGCGGCTCTCTCGAAGCCCATCTCCGATTTGGTGCAGTTGCCACCGAACTGCAACAAGTGGTAGAAGCCCAAGCTGCTGATCTGTTGTTTGTCGGCTGTAGTGATATCACCCATCCCCTGGTGCAACAGCTAGTCCCCTGCTCGTCTTGCCCTATTTTAGGCATCCCAACCGAGCTAGAAGCGGTTTAGGATGGTTCAAAGTTTGGACGATGGCGAAGCTTCTCAACCTAGAGCCATTTTTCTAAAGCTGTCGTCCTAACAAGCGTTGGCGCACGCCTTCCGCAATTTTCTGCCCCAGGTATTCTGGAATCAAATTTTCGTTAGGACCTAGCAGGTAGAGAATCAGTCGGGTCCTGCCGCGCCAAACCAGCAAGTTGGCATTCACGATCAGCAAATCCTCCTGCCAAATCGCATACATGACTTTGTAGAACAGCCCCGGCTGGTTGTCGGCCTCAATAATCTCCTGAATCTCTCTGCGAATTTGAGCAGATGCAAACTTTTGCAGCGCTAAATTCAACAGACCGATTCGCCAGCACCATTTTTCAGCACATTTATGGCAAATAGAATCCAAGATGGCAGCAGATTTACGAGTCGCTTGGCTTTTTCCCTCGCTCAGGTTAGGGAACTACTGGCATCCGGTGCTCAGTGAGTTCACCAAGACCTATCCTCAAACGATTGTATATACCGGAGACTGGCCTGGTTTCTCTCCTGGGTTTGAAGGTGCCTTTACGGTTGAAACTGTCGGTAGAATGCAGTTTATGGATCTAACCCAATCGAAAACAGGATATGGTCAGGGATTCATTAAGGTTTCACCAGCAATTGTGGGTAGACTGCTGCGCTTCAAACCGGACGTGATCTTCACCAGCGGTTTTTGCCTCTGGTCTATTTTGTCGCTTTTGTTTAAGCCTGTGGGAGGCTGGCGGGTCGTAATTGTCTATGATGGCAGCTCACCAGGGGTCGATTATTAGGATTCGCCAATTCGTACCCTTTTGCGGCGACTGATGAGGCGGGTTACCGATGCGTTTGTCACCAACAGTCTTGCCGGCAAAGACTACCTGATGCAAACACTGGGGGTCGCCCCGCAAGCTATTTTCGCTCGCCCCTATCAAGTTCCCGATGTAGCTGCGTTGCTAAAGCAGAGTGAACAGGTCAAATCCGATTCTCAACCGTTTCAATGTCCGATTTTTCTGTTTGCAGGACAGTTAATCCCGCGTAAAGGATTGCATCAACTGCTAGAAGCTTGCAGAGTGTTGCGCGATCGTGGCTACCACAACTACACCTTGCTGGTGGCCGGAGAAGGTCCCCAACGTCAAGCATTACAAGAGTTCTGCAGGGCTGAGAATCTAGACGCTTATGTGTATTGGTTGGGCTGGGTTAGCTACGGGCAACTAGGAGCTTATTTCCAAAGCGCAGATGTCTTTATTCTGCCAACTCTGGAAGATGTCTGGGGTATGGTGGTGCTAGAAGCGATGGCATTTGGCAAGCCCATTCTTTGCTCTCAGCGAGCAGGGGCGTCCGAAATGGTGCTAGACGGGGAGAATGGCCACCTGTTTGAGCCTGACAACCCTGAAGACATAGCAGATGCGATGGCACGTTTGATTGACACACCGGAGCAGATTATGGAGATGGGGCAGCGATCGCAGCAGCTCATTGCCCATCATACTCCAGGCGACGCAGCTCAATTTCTGACTAAAGTCACCCACATGGTTGCGGAGGTCAGACTATGAGTTTGACAGCGTTGAATGACGACATTTCTGCAGTGCAACAGGACAGGTCACTGAAGGTGCTCCTTTCAGCCTACGCTTGTGAGCCAAATCGCGGTTCCGAACCAGGAGTGGGCTGGAATATGGCTCGAGAAATTGCTCAGTATCATCAAGTTTGGGTGTTGGTTTCCCATACACATCGCGATGCCATCGAAGCTGAACTGAATCAACGCCCTATCCCCAACTTGCACATTGTCTACCTTGATCCTTTCGGTTGGGTATATGACTGGTCGCAAGAAGGCAAACGCGCCCAGTGGGATGTACATCTTCACTATTATCTCTGGCAAATTAAGGCCTATTTAGTGGCTAGACGCCTCCATCAAACCATTGGTTTTGATCTGGTGCATCATGTCACCTATGTTAAATATTCCAGCCCCAGTTTTCTGTCGCTACTGCCCATCCCCTTTTTCTGGGGTCCGGTGGGGGGCGGTGAATCTAGCCCCAGGCGTTTTTGGGAGGGACTGAGCCTGCGAGCCAAAGTTTATGAGACGCTGCGGGAGGCATCTCGACGATTGGGCGAGCTGGATCCCTTTGTTCATCTTACGGCCCGTCGCAGTTGCATTGCCTGGGCAACTACAGAAGAGACCGCCAAACGATTGCATCGTATAGGCGCTCAGCAGGTCCAGGTTCTTTCGCAGGTTGGACTCAACGAAGCAGAAATTTCAGTGCTGACTGATTATGCGTCCTCGGAATCACTACCCATTCGGTTTATCAGCATTGGTAGACTCCTACATTGGAAAGGCTTTCACCTGGGGTTACAAGCGTTTGCCCAGGCCAATTTGCCTATTGAGGCAGAGTACTGGATTGTGGGCGAAGGACCAGAAAACCAGCCGCTTCAGGAATTAGCCCAGACGCTGGGAGTGGCCCATCAAGTTAAGTTTTGGAACCGATTACCGCGAGCCGAAACGCTTCAGCATCTGGGAACCTGTTTGGCGCTAGTTCATCCTAGCCTGCACGATTCAGGAGGCTTAGTTTGCCTGGAAGCGATGGCAGCGGGATGTCCAGTCATTTGTCTGGATTTGGGAGGTCCTAGCGTACAGGTAACGGCTGATACCAAGTTTGAGCAGCAAATTGGCTGCAAATCTATGATTGGATGACAATTAGCTCTCGCCTTGCGAGGAGCCAGGTAGCAGTTGCAAAGTAGCAGTTGCAAAGTAGCAGTTGCAAAGTAGCAGTTGCGAACAAAATTCTTGTAATCAAACACCGCCTGAGCAGAGCAACAGGCGGTGATAAACGGTGAAGACAGCGTGTTGAAAAAATTTTTTAGAAGCAAACCTTTCACAGGCTGAGTTTCTAAAACGGCCTCTGCTGCACGAGTTGACGGCGAACCGGAACAACTAGACTGCTTGCCTTTCGTCGTCGAGGTTCAGGACTCATAACAAATCCTGCAATTCCTCCAGCGGCCAAAATGTAAATAGGGTTAATCATGGCGTTCATAATACAGTCCACCATGTAGAGGACTACCATGATTGCCAGAACAGCAACTGGAGCAATTTGGGGATGGGTCCAGAGTCGCGCCGGACAACGAGACCAAAATAATGCTACAACGGGCGCTAGCATGGAGGTAAAGATGCTAACTAGGCCAACCGTACCGTTTTCTCCAAAGGCAAGAATCCACAAGCTATCCTGAATTGCTAGCTGATCAACAGTTCCCGGAATGATGACCCGCGAGCGGTTAAATCCACCCCAGCCAAACAATAGTCTTTCCCGCGCGTGATCGGCCAGTAGTTCTTCGTTATTGAATCTAAATTCCAAGGATTGAACCCGCTCTGGCGGAAAGATTTGTGACAAATAGGAAACTAACTGATCAGTGAAGTAGGTATCGGTTTCCGCATTGATATAGAGATAGGCTGCCATTGCTGCAATTAACAAGAAGACGGGTAAGGCAGTGCGAAATTGTTTGCCAATATAGAGCAACACTATTCCCAGCAGCAGCAGCGTCAAAGCACCGATCGATCGAACTAGTACAAAGGTTAAAAATAATCCAGCTATCCAGCCACCCATTGGAATATTCCAAAGGCGTTTGATGGTATTGGTTTGCCACAGCCATAGGCCAATCAGGGTCGCTGCCATCATAAAAGCTCCGACGGCTAGACCATGCTGCATAAACACAATCGGTCGATAACCACCTAAGCGAATGACTTGGGTAAAATCCTGTACCGTGTAACCGCCGTAAACAATCCGGTGAAGTTGAGGGCTAAGCCGCGATTCGAGGATACACAGCGGCATGTACACTAGCCCACCAATGAAAATTCCAATTGCTAACTGGCGCAATCCCAATAAACTGTTTAGATAAATTCGGCCTAAAAAATAGGGCGCGCCCCAAGTTACCGTGCGATCCAAAGCTTGGGCTAAACCATCATAGACACCCAGATCGTTGGTAACCGACGACATATAGGGGCAAAGGCACCAAATCAGCATGGGTACATCCAGCCAGCCAAACCGGAAGGAACGGAATCGCCCCACGTCAAAAATGAAAGTTGCCAGCAAAATTCCATAGCAGGTAGCGGAGGTTTTGGTGTAGTCAGGGATGCCTGTGAGGGGTAGGGCCGCTTGAGGCAAAAACATCCAGGCGAATAGAAAACTGATGACAACAGCCTGTCGGGCAGGTAGCCGCGAAAATAAGTAAAGAACGACGGGAATCCAGCCCAACATAACCAATGGAACAAGCAGGTTGGGACTGGCCATGGGATTGCCGGGAAAAATGAAACTCATAGCTGCAAAGTTCAATAAACTAAATGGCGGTGGCGGATCTACCCGGATCAACTAGTATGCTGAATGCACCTGCAATGGCTTCAATGCGGCCAGAATGCTCGATTTATCGAATGCTTAGATCGAATGCTTAGACCAAGTCTTGAATCAAATTTTTGTGACGCGAGCGTCTAACTATTTGACACAGTGCCGCCTCAAATAAATGAGTTGCATCATCCCAGGTATAACTTGTTGCGCGCTGATGGGCAACCTGCGACATGATTCGCCACTCCCGGTCGGTCATCCGGCAAATCCGTTCGATTGCTTGTGCCATATGCATTGGGTCTTCTGGCCTAACTAAAATGCCAGCTCCTTGCTGCAACAATTCGGGGGCAGCTCCAGCCGGGGTGCCGATTACCGGTGTCCGACAGGCCATCGCTTCTAAAATGGGCAAACCAAATCCCTCAATAGTGCTGCCAAACAGCCACGCATCACACTGGGCATAGATCTCTCTCAGTTTGGCTTGGGGAGGTCGGATAACATATTTGACTCCTTTAGGTAGCGGCATCTGACGCGAAGGCTGGCTGACGCCAAACGCCACAAGCTGCAGTTCTGGCACGACCTGCGCCGCCAAGGAGAACGCCTGTAAACTCATGGCACTGCCTTTCCAGGTTGCTCTTGAGTACATCAAACCAACCGTAGGCACGGGCTGCTTGCCACTCCAGCGCTTTGGCTTTGATCTGGTTTTGGGTGGCAAATTGTTTCAAGGCATCTTCGGCGGTTTTACGATTGGTAATGTCGTACAGGACGCCGCAGAACACGATTTCATTGTTCTGGGTTTTGGTTGGTAGGGATTCGCCGCGCCACCAGCGGACTTCTCCATCGGGTTTGATCAACCGCCCTTCGTAAACCCAGGGGATAAGCTGTTCGCCAGACTCAGCAATTGCTTGAAGATAGGAGTCGCGGTCGTCTGGGTGCTGGCAGTTGACAAAGGAATTCATGTCCTGCATGATTTCGGCTGCCGTAATGCCGCTGATGTCATAAAACCGCTCGCTCATGTAGTCTACCGCCCACTGGCCGTTGCGGTTGCAGAACTGGAAAATCGCTCCTGGCATGGTAGCGGCAATCGTTCGGAAGCGGGCTTCACTTTCGGCTAGGGCCGTTTCGGCAGCTTTGCGGTCACCAATTTCTCGCCAAACCGTATAAAGAGTCGGGCGTCCTTCTAGCTCAATCACCGTCAGCACCACTTCGACCCAAAAATCTTCGCCATCGGCGCGGCGGTGCATCCACTCAAACCGCTGGCTGCCTTTTGCAAAGGCGGTGGCAATCATCTCGTTGGCTTTTTCGAAGGAGGGACGACCATCGGGCTGAACGTCCGGCGACAGCACCGAAGGGTGGAGCTGCAAGACCTGCTCTTTACTCGTGCAACGCAACATTTCGATCGCGGCTTTGTTGCAGTCGATAAACACTTCGCCATCGAGTAACAAAATCGCATCGGCAGAGCGCTCGAACAATTCTCGAAATCGACTTTCTGAAGCTTGCAAGGCTTCTACAGCGACCTTGCGCTCGGTAATGTCGATCAGCACTCCGTCCCAGAGAATTGAACCGTCGGCTTGGCGAGTTGGGCGAGCAATGGTCTGTAACCATTTCAGCTTGCCAGAGGCGGTGAGGATGCGATATTCCTGCTGAAACGGAGCCAGGGTCATGGCCGACTGGTACATCCGCTCCTGCACAATTGCCTCGTCGTCTGGATGGATAGACTGGAACGGCTGCTGATCTAATTGAGAGGCCAGTAGCTCATAGATGTGACGGTAGCCTTCTGAGATATAGGGAAAGGAAACCACACCGTCGGGACTGAGCTTGCATTGAAAAATCACCCCCGGAATGTTGGAGGCTAGTCGCTGGAATTGGGCTTGGCTTTCCAGTAGTGCTTGAGTCCGGTCTTCAACTCGGGTTTCCAAATCATCATTGAGCTGCTTCAGAATCGCTTCCATCTGCTTGCGCTGGCTAATGTCCATCAACTGACCGCTCCAGAGAATGGCCTGATTCGGCTGGCGGACTGGCCGAGACGCGCCCTGTATCCATCTGATTTTCCCGGATGGCAAGATAAAGCGCCCTTCCCACTGCCACGGTTCTAGAGATTGGGCCGAAAGGGCAACGGAGTGATCAAAGCGGGGCCGATCCTCTGGGTGAATGATCTCGATCAGTCGGTTGGCGTTTTCCTGAATGGCTTCGGGTGTGAGTTCAAACAGGTCGCGGCAACCTGAACTAACGAAGGTAAAACTAAGTGAGCCGTCGGCAGCCATTTGAAACTGGTAGATCATCCCCGGTACGCTATCGGCTAGTTGACGAAACCAGGCTTCGTTGCGCATGGGCAAGTCTAATTCGGGTTTGCGCTGGGCTGGAAGATCGAATTCTTGCATTATCAAGCGGTTCCAAACGGTCAAAGTTTTATGCAGTGAACTTCTCTGTGATAGCAAAGCAGCTTCGAGTAAGTGCCAAAATTCGAGCTGAAGTGATGGAGCTAAGGTCGATGCTGGAAATATGATTCAGCTAATTTATATTCAGCTAATTTATATTCAGCCAGAAATTTGAAGGGTTATCAGCTAAATTTTTCTTGCTGCCTAGTGTGCCCATAGGGCTGCACTACTGATCAAAGCTAACAGGTGTGGAGCGAGCTGTAGGAGATGTCAGGTTGGAATACTGACGTGTTGACTGGCGAAGCACCAGAAAAATTAGACTTTTTAGACTTTAGAGAATTCGGATTAGGCGTAGTAAGCTAGGGGCGTCTACCACGTTTACAGGAACGGCAGGAATTTCAAAGCCATGCAGCCTGATACGGACCAACTCCTCAGTACCATCCAGTCATTGATCACCGCCGAGATGGGTTGGCAGCTCAGCTTTCCTGACCACGAAGATGGAGGCGAACTGGAACCGTTTATCTGGAATGCTGGCGAGCAAGGTGAATTGACGCCGCTGAATTTGGTGCGCTCGGAGGGCTGGTTGCAGGCAATGGCACCAACTGCCGTGCTCGATTCCTGGCTGGCTCTCGAACGCTCAGGCTCGGTGAATGGTGTTTTCTGAGCTGAAAAAAGTTCAGGGTATCAGCTTGGGTGGCGGAGGCTTGCAGATTCTCTCCACGATTCTAGTGACGACGTTAGTATCGCTGGGGGTTGGCTGGGTCACGTCACCGGCACAGGGCATTTTCTTGGGCGCAATTCTGTCCCTTTCTTCCACGGCAGTCGTGCTGAAATGTCTGATGGAGCGCAACGAGACAGGAACCTCCCACGGGCGCGTCATGCTGGGGATTCTAGTAGTGCAGGATCTGGCTCTGGGACTGATGCTGGCGGTTTTACCGGCGCTCGATCGGCCCTCGGAAGAAATTGGTGTCGCGGTTGGGATCGCTTTGTTAAAAACTGGCCTGCTGGCGGTTGGAGCAGTGGTTGCTGGGATCTGGATTATTCCCCGCTTGTTGCAGCTATTAGCCCGAACCGAGAGCCGCGAGCTGTTTTTGTTGGGCGTGGTAGCGCTGTGTTTAGGAATTGCCCTGCTGACGGAATATCTGGGCCTCTCAATTGAGATGGGGGCGTTTATCGCCGGATTGATGATTTCGGAGGTAGAGTACGCCGACCAGACCCTGACCTACGTGGAGCCAATCCGCGATATTTTCGCCAGCCTATTTTTTGCCGCCGTGGGCATGTTGATCGATCCGGTCTTCATCTGGAACAACTTGGAGCTGATTCTGGGTTTGGTGGCCCTGGTATTTGTCGGCAAGTTTTTGATTGTGATGCCCTTGGTGCGGGCATTTCGCTATTCGTTCAAGACCTCGCTGATTGTCGGTTTGGGTCTGGCCCAAATTGGAGAATTTTCCTTTGTGTTAGCCAGTAAGGGACAGGCACTGGGCTTGGTATCGCGCCGCGTTTATTTGCTGATTTTGGGAACGACTGCCGTTACTCTGGTCGTGACTCCGTTTGTGCTGCGAATTGTGCCGAAGCTGACGGATTGGGCCGAAGATGTCCCCTGGCTGAAGCGTCTGCTAGATGGCAGCGAAGACCCGATCGAAGTGGCCGAGGATTTGCCGACTCAAAATCACATCGTCGTCTGTGGCTACGGGCGGGTGGGACGCAACATTGTGCGCCTGCTGCAAGCCTACAAACAACCCGTGATCGTGATTGATCAGTCCGAGCAGAGTATCCAAGAGTTACGCGAGGCCAATATTCCTTACATCTATGGCAATGCGGCTAGTCTGCATGTGCTGGAATCTGCTGGCGTCGATCAAGCCCGTGGTCTAGCGATTGCCCTGCCCGATCCGATGAGTACGCGCCTTTGTCTGAAGCGTGCCCTAGAGCTAGCGCCTGATATTGACGCTGTGGTTAGAGCCACTCAGGATAAGGATCTGGAATTGCTGTATCAGTTGGGAGCACGGGAAGTGGTGCAGCCGGAGTTTGAGGCCAGTATTGAGTTGTCGGCCCATCTACTCACAGGACTGGGAGTGCCGCTACCGGTCATTCAGCGTGAGGTGCAACAGTTGCGCGGGTCTCGCTATCAAGAATTCCGACCCGAACGGTTGCCGGAGCAAGTGTCGCGGGAGTTGAAGGTGGCCGCCCAAGACATGAACAGCAAATGGTACAACTTGCCTGAAGGTTCGCCACTTGTAGGCATGACGCTAGAAGAGACTGATCTGCGTCGCTTGACCGGCGTCAGCTTGATGGCGATTGAACGCCAAACCGGCGAAGAGATTGACTATCCTGATACCCAAACCCAGTTGGAAGAAGGCGATCGGTTGCTGGTGGTGGGCGAACCCGACGAGTTAGCGGCCTTCAGTGAACTGGCTAAAGGGGAAGCCGCCGTTCCGGGTGAAAATGCCTCCTGTCAGTGGCTGCTGGTACCCAATGATAGTCCTGTGGTGGGCAAAACCCTAGCCGAACTCCACATTCGTCGTCAATTTGGCGTACTGGTGCAGGCGATTCGGCGAGAAGGCAAGTTTATTAGCTTCCCTAGGGGGTCGAGCGATCTACAGGCAGGCGATCGACTGTTGCTCTGCGGCAATTTCCATGCCCTCAACCAAGCCAGTCGTTGGATTGCGCCCAGTTCTGAGTTTTCTGAGCAGGCGGCGGTAGCATCAGGTTTACCGATTTCCCTCAGCCCTCCTACCCTGAATGAGCCAATCCCAGAGCAAGCCTTGTAGCAGGCAGCTTTGGAGTCATTGCCATTGCTTTCACTGAGACGTTTACGGCTTGTCACTCCTATTTTTGGTTATGCTGACAAACAAAAATCATTCTGAAGTAAACTTTTGTGGTTGATATAGAGGCCGTAGAATAGCGCCATATTGATTTGGCTAAGGGTGATATGCGGTGGGAATTTGGTAGACGAAGTCAGAATGTAGAAGACCGACGCGGTAGACGAGTAGCGGGTCCGGTCGTGGGAGGCAAAAGCGTTCATGGGTCAAAGGCGTTCCCACCAGCTTCACTTCACAGCGCGACCGAATATCTGGAACAATCCGTTCTAGTGCTTGCCACATTACTTCAGCTCGCTGTTGCTTTTGTTCAGCATAGGCAACGCTGCGCCGATCCAATTTTTGCCACAAATCATAGGGTTCGTTACCAGGAGTGTAAACATGAATCACATGTTTACCAGATGGAGCTAGGGATGGATCGAGAATTGACGGAATCGAGACCAGCACCACATTCTGAGGAGCCGTAATGCCTTGGCTCCAATCATTCACCACAATGTAGTGACAAGCCAAATCGGGCAGCCCTGCTGCATCAATGCCCAAATGCAGATGCATAAAGCTATCGCAATCAGGTGTGGCTTGGCGTTGGCGACGAAACGAGTCAGGAATGGCTTCGGCTGGTATCAGCTTCAGAGTATCCCAAACAGAGACATTAGAAACTACCGCTTGCCGTGCCCGCAAAATTTCCCCATTGCGCAACTGTACTCCAACCGCACGTTGACGTTCAACTACAATTTGCTCTACATGGGCATTCAGCAACAGGGTGCCACCATGCCGCTTTAATCCTCGCACTAGGGCATTCACCAATCCCGCACTTCCACCCACCGGATAATCTAATGCAACCTGGGGACGGTACCAGTCAGCAAACATAAACGCTACCTCTGCGGCACTGGTGTCACTCGCCGGCAAACCAGAAAGCAAAAAGCAAAGTAGATTTAGCCAATTTAAGATAAATGGATCAGTAATTTTGTTGTCTATGATTTTAGTAAAGGCTCCGGTTAATTTCGCCATCTGCGGCGCATGACGAACTAGAGCTGGCGCAAACTGCCCTACGGTGCGGACGGCCTGCCAATCCCAGCGGAGAGCCGCAGGTGGAAGGGCAATGGCGGCAGCTTGGAGTGGTTCCATGATCTGCTGCAAATTTCGCCATTCGCTCACAGCCTGCCCGCCTCGCAGTCGCTGTAAAACGTCACAGAACTGATCGGCTCCTACAGAGGTATCAAAATCTCCTTCGGGCAGCCGGCAGCCCCAAGTCTCATAGGTAAGACAGGGCACTTCTTCTCCAATGGCGTCTAACACCTGCCGCAGCGGATTAGGAGACGGACTGGACAATCCAGAATAGAGCGACGGCCCTGAATCAAACTTAAAGCCATTCCGTTCGAAGCCGTGGGCTGCACCGCCCGCAATCGAATGACTTTCGCAAACGGTGACTTTGAAGCCATACTGGGCCAACAGAGCCGCACAGCTCAAGCCACCAATGCCGCTACCAATTACAATCACATCTGTTTGCATCGTTCCTGCCTAACCCTGCACTGAATGGGTTATAGCATGGTTGAGGACTAGGCGGATTGGTCATTGGTTGTTTGGCTAATTAACCTTACTTAGGCTTTGACAAACTTTTGTTCTGTATTCATCCGAACGAATTGCTTCCCATAATGTAATTGTGGCTGGTTCTGGTTCGGTGGCTAATTCTTGTTTCAGCAGCTTACAGCAGCGGTCATATTGCTGCAATGCCTCGGTGCGTCGTCCTCGCTGTGTCAGAATTCGCATCAAACACCGATGGGCAACTTCATTCCAAGGTTCGAGCTGAAGCTGTCGCTGCACATGTTGCTGTGCCTTATGATACTCCTGCTGCTGTTCGTAGTAGGTAACGAGTTTTACATAGATATTAATCACTAGATCATGCAAACGTTGACGGGTCAGAGCTGCCCAAATTTCAAAGGTTTCATTGTCTGGAAGATGAACCTGTTCAAGAAATGGTCCACGATACAAGGCAACCGCTTGTTCTAATCCAGAAACGCTTTCGGGACAAAGGTCACTAGCTGGTTGAGAATGATGCAGATACCTATCAATCAACTGAGTAAAGATAGTAACATCTAGGCTATGATCTGCTACCGGATTAAACTGAATCGTGTTGCGGGTAGTGAGAAACAACGGGGAGTGATCCGCAATATCTTCTAACATCTGGCGCAGCATAGACAACGCTTTACGAAGATTGCTGCGAGCTTTTGACTCACACTGATCGGCCCATAGCAGTGTAGCTAGCCGATCGCGATGATGCGGATGATTAGACTCAGTCGCTAGATAGGCCAACAGCGCCCGCACCTTCTCGTAGGGAAACGTGACGATTGGTTGTTGATTCAGCGTCACCTGCATCGGTCCCAGCAATCCCAATCTCAAACGAGTCATGATGTGTCTCCTAGGGGCTAGTGGAGTATACGGAGGGTTTAGGTGGGGGGATCTAAGAACTGGTGCCTATCCAGCTCTCTTCGAGAGGTTCCATCAGGAAGCTATTTAATTTTCAAATTTAAAGTTAAACGATTAGCCTGGGGCGGTTGGCCGTTCTTTGAGCGTGCGGTCGCTTCGGTGAAGAATCTAAGCCCGAATATGTTCACGCTGATCGCGATCGGTACGGGAGCCGCATTGATATACAGCCTTGCGACACTATTCGTTCCCGGGCTTTTCCCTGACACGCTGCGGGACGCCCATTCCGGCATCATTCCCGCTTATTTCGAGGCCGCTGCCGTCATTACAACACTGGTTTTGTTGGGTCAGATGTTAGAGCTCAAGGCACGTTCGCAGACTTCGTCCGCTATCAAAGAACTGCTGCGGCTTGCCCCTGAGACCGCGACGGTGGTTTTCGACGACGGTTCGGAAGAGGTGATCGACCTGCGACACGTGATGGCTGGCCAGACGCTTCGCATAAAGGCGAATGAAAAGGTGCCGACCGATGGCGAGATCATCGACGGCGAGACCTCTATCGACGAATCAATGGTAACGGGCGAATCGATGCCCGTCACCAAACGCACAGGTGCAAAGGTGATCGGCGGAACCCTGAACGGCAACCGCAGCTTCCTGATGCGTGTGGAGAAGGTCGGAAAAGAAACGCTGCTTGCACAGATCGTAAAGATGGTCGGCGAAGCGCAGCGTTCGCGAGCTCCGATACAGCGTCTCGCGGATGCCGTCTCGGCATATTTTGTACCTACCGTAATTGTGGTTGCGATCGTAGCCTTTGTCGTCTGGCTGATCTTCGGTAGCCTGACCTATGCAATAGTTGCCGCGGTCTCCGTGTTGATAATCGCATGCCCCTGCGCCCTCGGCCTCGCAACTCCGATGTCTATAATGGTCGGAACCGGAGTCGGTGCAAAGAACGGCGTCCTCATCAAAAAAGCCGAAGCCCTCGAACTTTTAGAAACCGTTGACACAATTGTTGTCGATAAAACAGGAACTCTGACCGAAGGAAAACCAAGGGTTGAAGCCGTAATTACTTTTGACCCATCCGAAAACTCAGAGAGCAATGTGCTTGCTCTAGCAGCATCTGTAGAGAAACACAGCGAACATCCTCTCGCAGATGCGATTGTCCAAGAAGCATTACGACGAAAAGTTGAAATATTTCGAGTGGCAGATTTCCGCTCCATAACCGGTGTTGGCGTCGCTGGACTTATTAACGGCAAGGATATAAGGATAACCGGTGGACACCGATATTCGGATGAAGATGAAGTCCTTTCTAAACTTCCCACAATCAGAGTCGATGCGGCTAGAATTCTAATGTTCGACGAACGAATTCGACCGGACGTTTCACTTTCGATTGTCTCCCAAGACGGTCAAGTAATCGGTGCAATTACGGTCGCCGACGCAATCAAACCTTCTTCCAAAGCCGCCATCGACGAACTTCACCGAAAGGGCATCGAGGTCGTAATGATGACCGGAGATAATCAGGCGACGGCTGACGCAGTCGCAAGCGAGCTTGGTATTGACAAGGTTTTTGCCGAAGTGATGCCCGAAGACAAGGCTGCAAAGGTAAAAGAGCTGCAAGCTATGGGTAAGCGTGTGGCCATGGCGGGCGACGGCGTAAACGACGCTCCGGCTTTGGCACAGGCTGATGTAGGAATTGCGTTCGCTTCGGGTACAGATGTAGCGATCGAATCTTCGGACATCACGCTGCTTCGGCCTGATCTCGACGGCATTCTGAAAGCTCGAAACCTAAGCCGAAACACGATGAAGAACATACGCCAAAATCTCTTCTTCGCCTTCGCCTACAACCTCATCGGTGTGCCGATCGCTGCCGGCGTTCTGTTCCCCATCTTCGGCGTGCTTCTGTCGCCCATGATCGCGAGTGCCGCAATGACGTTTAGCTCCGTTTCTGTGATCGCAAATGCGCTTAGGTTGCGAAAGGTGAATTTTTAGTTATTTGCAACAACCTTTCCTCACGATAGATCCCACAACAGTTCATTTCTGTTCCTGTCACTCATCAATTCCGTGTATCGGATCGGCTATGTTAAATTCAAACTGATGAGCAAGTTAGCACTAGCGGTCCATGGCGGGGCTGGAACGATACTTAGATCACAAATGACGCCGGAGCTTGAACGCGAATATAGGAGTGGCCTGGAAGCTGCTCTCCAAGCTGGATGGAGGATCCTGGAAGCGGATGGGTCGGCCTTGGATGCTGTGGAGGCGGCCGTAGTCTCGCTTGAGGATTTTCCGTTGTTTAACGCCGGTCGCGGTTCGGTATTCACATCTGAGGGGAAGAATGAAATGGATGCGGCGATAATGGATGGGCGTTCGTTAAAGGCAGGAGCTGTGGCCTTTGTTCGCAATATCAGAAATCCGGTCAAGCTTGCTCGATCAGTAATGGAGAAAACCGAGCATGTTTTACTTGCCGGCGAGGGCGCGAATGCGTTCCCACCGCTTCAGACAAATTGCGCAGGTTAGCTGATGCTTCAGCCGCATTGGCCGAGAGGGTTTCTAAATTGGCAAGAAATTCGCCCTCTTCAATAGTAGGGGCGAGGGCGCTCACGATCGATTGCACGCTGCCTACGGTTTGATTGAGGCTGTCTAACGTACTGACCAAGGAGGTGCGATTCTCGGCAATTAGGCCCTGTAGCTCCTGCGCGGTGAAGCCGAACTGTCCGGCCGTTGTCCCGATTTGCTGAGCTGCTTGACCCACCGAATCGGCAGAGCGTTGGGCCGAATTGGATAAGGTTCCTAGTTCACTACGCACCGTTTTCGACAGCACGGTCACTTCTCCAGCCAGGGTATCGACTCCTTCGGCAGCGGCAGCAAAGTTCCTGGTCAGGGTTTGGACATTGCCGAAAAATTCTGGACTGGAAAACAGGTTGGTGAAGCGAATCACCGAGCCAATCAGTTCCGTTAGCGTCACGCTGTTGGTACCCTGTAGATAGCTGCCGTCGCAGATAATCAGCTGCTCGTTACAGTCCCTGGAAAGGGGATTGCCAGTGGCGGAAGCATCTGCGAGTTGGGCATTGGGTGTGATGTCAATAAAGGTTTCACCCACCAAGCCCGACTGTTTGGCTTCGATTGTGACATTGCGAGGAATAATGACGGTAGCTGGCTGAACCCGGATATCTACTTCGGCATAGTTGGCGCTGACGCGAATTGCAGAAATTTTGCCAGTTACTACTCCGCGGTAGCGTACAGGAGCACCGACCTGCATTCCTTCAGCATTGGGAAAGCGGATCGTCGCCTGATAGCTGCGTCTGCCGGGGCTAAAACCTCGCAACCACAGGAAGAGACCGCCAAAAACAACCAAGCCTAACAAAATTAGTAGACCAACAGAGCCTTCGCGAATGGTTCTCGCTCGCATGACGCTTCCTCACAGGGTTTGCGGATTGAGACGACGGTTTACCCAGGTTGATCAGCTGATGCGCACCAGCTTAGGGCAAGTCATCCAGCAACTTGAATTGGACCTTCGGTTTGACCGCTAAAGAATTGTCGCACCATTGGGTGATCGGTGGTATCGATCTGATCAACCGTTCCTTCCCACTGGATCTTCCCATGATAGATAAAGACAACTCGCTGTGCAGTCCGCCGAATGGTACTGTCCTGGTGCGTCACAATCACGTAGGTACTGCAGCCACCTTGACAGTGAAGGGAGCAAATTAGATCTTCAATCACGGTTGAGGCAATTGGATCCAGGCCGGCAGTGGGTTCGTCGTATAGGATCACTTCCGGATTGCTAGCCGGATTTTCCGGATTTTCCATGATCGCACGGGCAAAGCTAACCCGCTTGCGCATACCGCCGGAAAGGGCAGCTGGGTAGAGATTGCTAATACCGGGTAAGCCCACCATCTCTAATTTTTGCTCCACCAATTCTCGGATTTTGCGGCGCGGCAGTCGGGTGTGCTGATAGAGCGAGAAACCAATATTTTCATCAACTGTAAGTGAGTCGAATAAGGCCGTATTTTGAAACACCATGGTGATGCCAATCGGGTCTTTGTTGTCTTCGACCAAGCCTTCGCGGCGCTGTCCCTGCACATAAATCTCACCAGCATCAGGGGTTTCTAGGCCAGAAATCACTCTGAGTGTAGTTGACTTACCAGTACCGGATGGACCGATGATGGCAAGAGCGTCCCCTCGATAGATCGTTAAATCGATTTGATCCAAGATGACACGATTGTCATATGCCTTGGTGACGCCTTTTAGCTCAATCAGTGGTTCAGCCATACCAGCCCTAATCGCTTCATCCAAAATTTGGCTAACATTCCGTTCTGCCAGTCTAGTCAAATTCGTTGCCGATCAGGTTTAAATTCAGTCATCAGCAAACTAACTTTATTACCAATTTATGGAAGAGTTGCTAAAGTTACTCAGGGATGCCATCTTAGGTTCGATTGCTTTGCGTTGATGATTTATTTGATTGTAGGGCGCTGAGTTTAGCCCCGGCAGCACGGCTGGGCCGTAGTTCTCTCTTTTCCGCCTACTCCTATGTCAATTGGTCTTCTTAAACAGGCGTTTCAAGTTCTAAAGCAAGAATCGCGCTATCGGACTCCAGCTCGGATTAATCAATGGTTCAAGTGGCTAGCTCCTGGATTGTTAGTCAAACGCTGGCTGTTGATTAGTGCAGCTGGTGTCGTGTTTGTGGCGCTGGGGTTGGCTATTTGGTCGAACCTAACGCCGATTTACTACATTAGTGAATTTACACGGGATTTCCTCCGCACCATTACCCGATTAATTCCGAGCTATATCAGTGGCCCCATCGTCGTGATTAGCGGCATTTTGCTGATTCTCCAGCTTCTTCCCCACTCACGCCTAGATAGACAAAGGCCCGGTCGCGAGTGCGAAATTGGCCGCTAAAGGGCTGCATTTGCGTCCTGGGGTCGTCAGCCTGGCTAAACCGATCTCTAGCTTTATCTAGCGTTAGCTCAAAGGATTTACCGTAGGGAGCCGGTGCGGTTAGCGTATAGGCCATGCGGCGTCCAGCCCAGCTAATTTTTCCTGGCAGCGGTGGATTGATCTGGAGATTTTGCTCAACGCTCTCGTGCTCCATCGGACGGTTGAAGGCCAGAATAAAGGCGGTATCTTCTGCCCCAACCTGTCGGTCTTGCCAACTAAATGAGCGCACTTTGGCCGCAGTTCGATCTCCCTTCAGCAGCAAGCCACCAATTAACAAACTCAAAATTAGGATCAGCACAATTGCTGTCCGGTCTAAGGGCTGAAAAAATCGAGATTTGGGAGTTGCAGTCAGATTCGCCATAGATCGATTACGAGGAGGAATAGCAGGGGAGTTAGAAAAATTTTGAGGTTTGGGCCTGCACAATACCGGATTATTTGCTTGACTTGCATTCGCTTAGTTAGACCGAAACGATCAACCGTATTGGATTTGACTAGCCTAGTTCAATCCAGAAGATTCAGAAAATCTAATCCAGAAAATCAATTACAGAATAGTACTCTGCATCAGGTGAATAGCTTTATGAATTTTGCCAATTTTTTGCCAACTTTGGCACTGCATCAGAAGCGGAGGTTCGCCTAGTTTTCGCTGTTGGGAATGCCTTCAAATACTGGACAGTAGCCATCTAGACTGACTCTAAACCCAAACATCGGCGAGGCTTGATTCCAGCAGCGTTGACCCCGACAGTGGATGCAATTTTGGCAGCATTCTACATTGGTGGGCATGGGTGCTTCGGCACTTTGGCTCAGCAGTTCGCGTTGGCTGATGCCGCGTAACACTAGCTCTTCACCTTGCCAGCGGGCTTCTACTAGACCCGTATCTGCAATCTCCTGCCAGCGTGGATCGGTCACAATCGCATTTGGCAAGCTAATCAGTACTGCCGTATCCATTTCAATAATTTCGCCTTCATAGCGAGCTTCGGGGGCAGCGGGCTGAAGGAAGGTTTCCCCAATTGGTAAGGCGACCTGTGCTCCCAGCGAGGGAGTATGCAGATGGTAGCGATTTTGCAGTTCCTCTAGGCTGGTGAGGTCATTCAAATAAGCCGAAGAGCCGTGGATAAATACCACATGTTGCGGACGCAGGTTGTGAATCAGTTGGGTTGTGCCAGCGCCATCGCAGTGGTCGCTGAGCAGGTAATTTTCAACCGTAAAGCGTCCTGCCTGAATTTGGGCTTGCAGCGCTGGCGTAGACTCTAGCATCTGCATCACCGCTCGTTCGACAGAACCTAATCGACCAGGTTGCTGCGGTAGCAATAAAAGCCACGACGTGGTATCAGAACAACAGTATTGGCTGAGGTCCGCATCTTGGTTCGTAAGCACAATTGAGGCAGAATTACCCAACTGGCTAGAGACCTCAGCAGGTGTGAGACTAGCGAATCGCCGGACTCGGGGGCGAATTCGTTCATCCCAAAACAATGGCTGGTGGCGAGCAAAATTCTGCACCGCGCTAGGAAAATGGGACAGCATCGAAAGGTAGATGTCACACCCCGAGGCAACTGTCCCATCTACCCAGATGTCCAAATCTCGTCCGGTGAAATGGTGATGGCTGCGTAGCAACATTAACAGCTCCTGCCCCAGCCCTAGGGTCGGCGTGGGTAGCAGCACCGATTGCCCCTCAGCAATGGCGCGGTAGATGCGCTCGGCGAGCAGATTTTCCTGCTGGCGGCGGTGAGAGAAGCGAGCCGTACCATAGCTGCCTTCTACAATCAGCACATCGGGTTTCAAACCCCGTAGGTCTTCCAGTGGCAGCCCATCCACCAATCGAGAATTGGACAGCAGAAAATCACCTGTGTAGAACACGGTATAGGCGCGTTTTTTGGTGGTGTAGGTTAGGAGCAGGGCCGCAGCCCCTGGTAGATGACCGGCCGGAATCAGCTCAGCACTAAGACCCTCTCGAAATTCCACCGGTGAACGCCAGGGCAACGCTTGGCAAAACTGGGGGACTTTAGCTTCCTTGGGCCAGTTGAGCGGCAGCAGTTCAGTCGTAACCTCGCTGGCATAGATTGGCAATTGAGGAAAGGCATAATGAAGCGACAGCAGGCCCTTTGCGTGATCTGGGTGGGCATGGGTACACAAGACTAAATCAGCCGGCAAGGGTGCATCCCGCTCAGCCAAGAGAGGTGCAATATTTTCTAAGCCACAATCTAGCAGAATCCGATGGGGTCCCATGCGCAGGAGCAGACAAATCTTGGCCATCACCACCGAACACCCGGTCGTTACCAGCACCGCTGGCAATTCCGTCATCGCCTAAACCACCGCGAATCAAGTCGTTGCCATTGCCCGTCGTAATCCGGTCGTTGCCGTCGCCGCCACTAATGTCGTTGAGACCATTACCGGCATTGATAATGTCATCTCCAAGACCACCATTGATCACATCGTTACCAGCACCAGTCGTGATCCGGTCGTTGCCATCGCCACCGTCGATGTTGTTGTTGCCACCTTGGTCGTTAATGACATCATTTCCTGCACCAGCGCGAATCGTGTCGTTGCCTAGGCCGGTTGAAATCGAGTCGTTGCCATCTCCAGCCTCAATCGAGTTATTGCCACCGTTCAGATCACGAATGACATCATTTCCCCCGTTGCCAATGATTACATCATCGAATTGAGTTCCTATCAAGGTATCATTGCCAATTGTACCGATGATAGTTCTACCTGTAGGCATAAAAGATTCTCCTTTATCTACCTGCTAATGTTCAGAACAAGTGGTTTTACATCTACAAAGATGCAAACGAGCGAATTACCTCAACAACATCAGGAGAGACTCTTTAACCAAGGATGAATCGACAACACTTGGTCAAAGAATCGTACTCGCTGGGTAGCTAGTTATGAGATGATTTTTGATTTTGGTATATGCAGCCGGAAATGTATCGACAGCCACCAACTTATTGTTCTACCTAGCTGCTGAGCGGTCCGGAAAAAAATTGACGCGATCAATTTTTTTTGTAAATTGTCTTTGCTTATGCCTGAAAAGCTTACATACCACTACTTCTATCTAACGGCAAGCGGTTAAATACGTAAACATTCTAATATTTGCTTATTGTGAATTGATGCAAAGATAGAAGATGCAAAACCGTACGATTACGCTGGTAGTTTTCTCGGAATAATCAAAGTTGATTACAAGTTACATGAAAGCACTAATGTAACAACTGCATTTGGTATGGCAATTGCATCCGTATATATCCCATTGACGTAGCCTTGAATCTAGATCGAAATCAGATCTAGATTGGCTACGCGAACCGTATTAATCCAATTTGATATCAATTAATCCACTCACTTTTGCCATCACCATCCCCAGGTTCCAGCACCACCCTTAAACGGTCCTACAATGTCGCTGGTAATCCAACCGCCATAGAAGTCTCCAGGTTGGGACTGTACGAGTTCCCCATTTACATAGCAAGCTTGCATACGGCTGGGATAAACCGCAACATAGTTTTTGATGCCGATAAAATCTGGCGTCGGGTTGGGATAAAACCAAGCAGCATTCTCGGCCTGCTGATCGCCAATCTGGATGGTGTAGTAGGCGGCCTGGCCCTTCCATTCACAAAACGTTGAGCGGGTAGTGCGATGAAAATACTCCAGGCGAATATCGTCCGGTGGGATGTAGTACGACGGCGGATGGCTCGTTTCCAGGACTCGTTTGGCTCGTCGCGTATCGGCAATAATTACCTCGTTGAACACTACCTGAATATGCTTCGAGGAATCTTCTAACCGAGGCGGCCGCGGATAATCCCATACCGATTCCTGCCCAGGACCGGGGGTAATTCGTTCACGCACAGCATACTCCTTGCTTTACAACCGACTTTTACTAACTAGGGCAGTTCAACCAAAGCACTTTCACATTAGAAAGTAAAAAGCTATCCATCTACCCATCTACTTACTCCTATGCCTATCCACTGCTCCCGTCAGATCAGCGATCGCCCCTGACCACTTGACTCTAGCGCATTAATTTGCTGGTTCAGCTCTCGAATCCGCCGTGACAGCAACCGAATAATGTTGACAGCGACACCAGGAGTTTCTTCTATTGCCTCATAGAGTTGCTGTTGGGTCAGCATCAAGCATTCACAGGGATCTAGGGATGTTACGGAAGCAGAACGGGGCTCGGCATCCAAAACAGCCATTTCGCCAAAACAGTCTTCTTTCTTCAGTTTTACCAGCTCGCGGTCGCCGATGTGAACCCGGACTTGTCCCGAGGCCAGAATATAGAGCGAGCGACCTTCGTCTCCCTGTTTCACAATCGTATGTTTTGCTGGAAACGATAATTCTTCCATGGTGGCGGCCAATCGCACTAGAAAATCGTCGCGCAGTTCTTCGAAGATGGGCACTTTTTGAATCAACAATAGCCGCTGAACGCTAGTGAGCATAGCAAGGAGAGGACTTTAAATCAGCTCTAAGTCAGAATCGAAATTGGCAAGAATTCGTTGTGTGGCCTGAGGGCGAGGTTTTGGGTTAGGAGGTGGTTCAAGTCCCAATTCTGCCATCATTTGGCTAACTTGAGCGAAGACGAGCGGGTCTGGGTCGTTGTATAGTGCCGGGACTATCGCCTCGCTAGCAACCTGAGTGAATTGCTGATGCTGTTACGCCAACTCACCGAACAGGTGGATGATACACTGATGGCCGTTAGCAGTGAAGCGATGAGCAGCAGCCTCACGGTCTATGACTACGTGAAAACCGCCGCCAAAAAGACTCCGGGCTTAAAAGCAATTGCCGAACAGCTTGGCAGTTTATTCAAAGCGATCAAAACTAAACCTGCGAAGTCTGCCGCTGAACCTGCTAATACGCCGCTTAAACAGGCGAGTTAGGCGGTCGATGGGCTGAGGATGCGGCATGTATCTTGGAGAATCAGGCTTGAACTTCAGCAGTTCGGAGTTGTAGCTGGAAGCATCGCCTTTCAATCTCTGAGAGTCACGGTTGCACTTCAACCCATCACGGTTGAATGGTGGAGTCACGATTGCCAAGTTCAACCCATCGCGTTTGATTGTCAAAGATTCAGGCTTGAACCTTCGCGGATGCCGCTGGATTAACTTGAGGTGTGCGGCTAGGAAAACGAGAATGTTACAACTCTGTTGATGAAAACCGCCCTGTGATTGGCTCATACTCATCTTCTAGCAACCAATTCTGAGCTTCATCGTAGCTGGCGCTGGTGTAAATAATTTGATATTCCTCAGCCGGATCGTAGATTGAGCAATTGCCGGATGGTTCGTTGAGCAGGAGCAAAACGTAAGGGGGCGAAAGCATTGGATCGATCCAAACTTCGGCAAAGCTCCAGTTAGGGCTAGCCGGGTTGGGTGCGGGGGATGGTGTGGTATCGGTTTTCTGCATCGATTTTACTAGCTCGCTCTTGTGGCTAACCATCGCTGCAACGATTGCTGACTTTCGCCGCTTTGCCGACCTGCTAATAGTCCTTCAACGCCGATATGTTCGTCTAAATCTGGCCACTCGATTGCATAGCCATCTCCAAGCAACTGCCAGTTTTGGCGTTCCTGCGGCGAGGCGTGGGTTAGTCGTGGATACCAGAATAGAGGAGTTGCCAAACTGCGACCGTCGATTAAGTCTACAATCAGTTTTTCATCTGTGACTGTCACGCTTGTGGCAAGGGGTTCTGTTTCAAGTACCAAAGTAGTCATGCCAAGCCTCCAATAATATTGATTTATGTTCCTCCACCAGTCGGGCGATTTCATTGAGTTCGTGATCTTTGAAGCCACGATTCTTAGCTAGAGCAATCGGATCGAGCCAGAATTTAGCTATTTGTCGATCGTGCTTAACGTGGATGTGAGCAGGTTCGCCCCGATCTGAGCTAAAGAAGATAAAACTATAGGGTCCAACCTGAAGAACCGTAGGCATTTGCGTACGTTGTATCTAAATCAACTATACAAGCAGAACGTGTAAACTTCAATCTAACAGTGGATCAATCGTATTCTCTTGGCTCTCAATATAATCTCCCCTTACGTTCACACTTTTATCTCCAGCAACAACATCGCCAAACTGACCGCCATAGATGTTGGTTACGGAAGCAGCACAATCCTTGGCAGAATCCTTTGGTAAAGCCATTTGCTCGATCTCGTAGTTGTAGAAGCGACAATGTGCCGTTTGAACGTTCAGGTTCAGATCGAAATCTGCAAACTGCTCGAAAAAATCAAAATCCTCTGGAACCTGTCATTGGCTCTGCCTTGCTGCCTGTCCTCGATCCAGCACATCGGTGGGCATAGCTTCTGCATTGCTGCTGCACAGACCGATCGTTACAAACTGCTGCTAAATATGCTCGAAACTCACTGCCCAACTCATCCATACTGCCAGCAGAGACAGACGACACATCCATCATAACTGCCGATATAACGATGCACCCAGATTGCCGTTGCTTCAAACACCAAGCGATTCAATAGAATGAGCATAGGTCTATTCTCAGCCTGTCATGATTAAAACCCCGGCCCAACGCTTGACCATTCCTCCGCTAGAAAACGGTGATCGGTTGAACCGCTATGAATTCGAGCGACGCTATACTGCAATGCCCAACCTCAAAAAAGCCGAATTAATTGAAGGAATTGTCTACATGCCTGCCGCGTTAAGGTTTAGAAGCCACAGTCAACCTCATGGCTGGATGATTGGCTGGTTATTTACCTACGCAACGGCGACTCCTGGCGTGGTATTGGGCGACAATCCAACCGTGCGGCTTGACCTAGATAACGAACCACAGCCTGATGCTGTTTTGCTGATCGACCCAGCAGTCGGAGGACAAGCCCGATTGAGTGACGATGACTATATCGAAGGGGCACCAGAACTGATTGTGGAAATTGCCGCTAGCAGTGCAGCGATTGACCTGCATGCCAAAAAACAAGCGTACCGTCGCAATGGGGTGCAGGAGTATATGGTTTGGCAAGTTCTGAAAATCAAGATCGGCGTTTCCGTCGAAGTTTTCAGGTTTTGCAGGTTACTCATCCTCTCTTGTTGGAGATAAACGATGCCGATTGCTGTAGGAATGATTGAGACGCGGGGATTTCCCGCTGTGGTGGAAGCGGCAGATGCGATGGTGAAGGCGGCGCGGGTGACGTTGGTGGGCTACGAGAAAATTGGTAGCGGTCGCGTTACGGTGATTGTCCGGGGCGATGTCTCGGAAGTGCAGGCATCGGTTGCGGCTGGTATCGACAACGTTAAGCGTGTGAATGGCGGACAGGTGCTGTCTACTCACATCATTGCCCGTCCCCATGAGAACCTGGAGTATGTACTGCCGATTCGGTACACCGAGGCGGTGGAAGCGTTCCGGGAGAGCGTCAGCGGTATTCGTCCGATTAGCCGCTCCTAAGCGCTGGCCCAACGCTAATGCAAATTGCTAAGGTTTGTGGCACCGTTGTCAGCACGCAAAAGGAATCTAGTCTCACGGGAGTCAAGTTTCTGCTGGTGCAGTTCCTCGATTCGGAAGGCCAGTTGTTACCCGCTTACGAAGTCGCTGCCGATAGTGTGGGGGCTGGAATTGATGAGTGGGTTTTGGTCAGCCGTGGCAGTGCTGCCCGTCAAATTCAAGGAGGCGAGACTCGCCCAATTGATGCGCTGGTTGTCGGCATTATTGATACGGTAAGTGTTGAGAATCGACGGCTCTACAGTAAGCGGGACCAAGACCGGTAGGTAAAGTTTTGAGTTCTGAGTTTTGAGTTTTGAATTCACTGTGTTGATTCGTGCTCAAAATTTGGAACTTAGAACTGCTTCCGAGGTGAGTCTAGGGTTAAGGTTTATGGTGTTGATTGGCTGCATAATTAGGTGACGCTTTCCTCGCGATTTTGACCGCTTGGTCATTACGGTTGGCAGGGGGTAATTGGCGAAATTGGCAGTAATAATTTGGAATAATTTGGGTTTGATGGGCGGTATCTTGCACTGATACCCCTGTACAAGCACTCATGTACAAACATGGTTTGAGCGTTCGGTGTTGATTTCCGGTGTGTTGATTACATGTCAACGGCTGGCTTCGCTGCTGTTTAAGGCAAGAGAGAACTGATATGGTAGTCCGTGGTGCTGCTGCTCCGACGCCTGGGTCGAAGAGTCTGGCTCAACCTCAGATTGATGAGACTGCCCATGTACATTCCTTCTCGAATCTGATTGGGGATGTCAAGGTAGGTGCAAACGTTTTAATTGCTCCGGGGACTTCCATTCGGGCAGATGAAGGGAGTCCTTTTTACATTGGAGCCGGTAGCAAGATCCAGGATGGGGTTGTCATTCATGGCTTGGAACAGGGCCGGGTCGTTGGAGATGACCAAAAGCACTATTCGGTCTGGGTTGGCGAAGATACCTGCCTCACCCACATGGTGCTGATCCACGGTCCTGCCTATGTAGGTAACAACTGTTTTATTGGCTTTCGCTCAACGGTATTTAATGCCCGGGTTGGCGATGGTTGCATTGTGATGATGCATGCCCTGATCCAGGATGTGGCGGTTCCACCGGGTAAGTTTGTACCTTCGGGTGCCGTGATCACCTCTCAGCAACAAGCAGACCGCTTGCCCGATGTGCAGGACAATGACCGACGCTTTGCCGCCTATATGGTGGGTCTCAACGACGCGATGCAAGCTGGATATCACAGTGCCGATCAGATCAGCCGCATCATGCCCATTCGCCAGCAGTTAGAGCGAAGCTTCCACGGCGATCCGGCGGCTGAGTCCTCCGCTCGTCTTTCCGATCCTTCTAGTCCTTCTAGTTCTACTTCTAGTTCTATGCAAAACACTCGTCTAGCTCCGGAAATAGTCGATTACGTGCGCCAACTCCTATCTCAGGGGTTAAGCGTTGGAGTGGAATACGCTGACAAGCGCCGCTTCCAAACCAGCTCCTGGCATAGCTGCGGCTCAATTCAGTCCAATCGTGATTCGGATGTGCTGAATGCGCTAGAGCAATGTGTCGCTGAGCATAGCGGCGAATATGTCCGCGTTTTTGGCATTGATCCTAGAGCCAAACGGCGTGTTTCAGAAGTAATTGTGCAGCGTCCAGACGGTTCGGGAATGCGAGGAGCAACCGCACCCAAGGCAGATCCGGCTAGCTATAGCTCCTCTAGCTATGGTTCCTCCAGCTACAGCGCTCCCAGCTCCCAACCCTCCTACGGCGGCAGCTACAGTGGTTCCTCGCAGCTCAGCCCTGATGTGATCGAAAAAGTACATCAGTTCATCAATCAAGGCTTCAAGATTGGCACCGAACATGCCGATGCTCGCCGCTTCCAAACCAGCTCCTGGCAAAGCTGCTCGCCAACTCTGAAACGAATCATTAAAAACAGAACAGTGGGCTGAAAATCTGTTAGATAATTCCTCAATCCATTATCAACCCATGAATCAGGGATTTCGCCCATGTCCAGACGCTGGTTTGTGCCCATTGCTGCTGCCATTGCTGCGCTAACATTCCTGCTTACGTTTACAGTGCATCCGGTTAAAAGTCAAAGTAATGCTCTTTGGCAAGTTTATGAAATGAGCTTGAAGTCGGCCAAATACGTAGACCTGACCCATGCGTTTAGTCCTACAATTCCCGTCTGGCAAGGTTTTAGCAAAGCGACCTTTAAGCCCGCAGTGGCCGGAGCCGACATTCCAAATTATGTCAAAGTCGGCGAAGAGTATACTTACGGTACCCACGGCTTCATTGCCACAGCCTACGAGCTGCCTACAGACCAGTACGGTACCCAACTTGACCCACCAGCCCACTGGGAGGAATACGGCGCGACGATCAGCGATTTGCCTGCGACCTTTGCAGTCAGGCCGCTTGTCGTGATCGACATTCACGAAAAAGTCGCGCAAGATCCGGGCTACCACGCCACGGTTGACGACATCAAAGCCTGGGAAGCGAAACATGGCACGATTCCAGAGGGTGCTGTGGTCATGATCCGCTCAGATTGGTACAAAAAGTGGTTCACGGAAACCGCTCGATTCAACCAAAAACCATTTCCGGGCGTAAAGCTAGATGCGCTGCAATTTTTGCACCTGGAACGCCAGATTTTGTTTCACGGCCACGAGCCGCTCGATACAGACACCACGCCCACTCTGGAAGGCGAAGCTTGGCTGCTGCACAATCACTACACCCAAGCCGAAGGCGTGGCTAATCTGGATCAAGTTCCAGAAGCAGGTGCACTAGTGTCGATTGGTTTTGCCAAACCGGAGGGCGGGACCGGCGGCTACGCTCGCTATATCGCAATTTGCCCGCCTGACTGGCAGTACGGCGTCTCTGTCTTGGAAGCACCGGGCGCACCTCTGCCGAAACAGCCTCATCCCCTGCGGCGCGATGCCAATGGTGTGCTGAAGCCAACGCCATAGCTGCTTTACCCGTTACCTGGACTTCAACAATCAGCTGCTCACCTTTATGCATGAGGGTTTAGACTGGAAATCCCGCCTAATCACCAGTTGAATTTCCATACTGAGAATTGCTGGGGTTTGCTTGAGACTCTTGTAAGTACAATCGGTTGTAGGTTACAATTTGAAACTGTACTGCAAAGGTACTGGAAATCCTTAAACTTCGATAGGTTTACTGTACATTGAGTGCCGTACAGCCTCTGCTGGTGTAGCTCAGTTGGTAGAGCAGCTGATTTGTAATCAGCCGGTCGCAGGTTCGAATCCTGTCACCAGCTTCTTAGAAGAATCAATCGTTTTTCGCTCATGGCGAGTCTTGTCGCGTTCTGGCATGAAGTTTTGAACTTGTTTGCCAGGGTTTTTACCGGCGGTAATTCCGTGAGTCGTCGAAGCGTTCCCAGTGTGTGGAGGTTATATGCCATGCGGTAGTATTGGACAACTCCACGATACTCCGCTTGGTATTGGGACATGACGCTGTAACCTGATGCATGGGGTTTCATGTTTAGGATGTGGTAATTCTCATGAAACCCTGCCCTGTCTTCTTTTGCAAGTTTTGTCCCGTACTGAGGACAGGGAGTTGCAATCTATTCGAGTTGCAACCTATTCTGGGTAATACTTTGTTCGACTAAGCCCTATTCAAGGTGTTGAGAGATCTGAGTACAAGATTGGACTATGGTTGGAGGCAAATTAAATCTTTGTGCGGATTTGCGATCACTCCCCAAACATTCGCTTGGAGCGATGCAAAAGTACTTCGATTCTTCTCTCCTCTCTTTGTCTAATTCACATTAGGCGTAATATTAAACTTTGCTCAAATGCTACCTTTTCAGACCTAACTCTGTGTTACCGTTGCTCAGAGAATTGATCTGCAAGTAAGGAAATTGCTATGAGTTACCGGATGAACCGTCGCGCCTACGTCGAAACCTTTGGGCCAACGGTGGGTGATCGGGTGCGTCTTGCCGATACAAATTTGATTATTGAAGTCGAGCAGGACTATACCACCTATGGCGATGAGGTCAAGTTTGGTGGCGGTAAGGTAATTCGGGACGGCATGGGGCAATCTCCCATCAGTAATGCCGAAAGTGCGGTAGATGCGGTAATCACCAACGCGCTGATTCTTGACTGGTGGGGCATTGTCAAAGCGGATGTTGGCATTAAGGATGGTAAAATTCATGCGATTGGCAAAGCGGGTAATCCCTATATTCAGGACAATATCAACATCGTGATTGGTCCCGGTACCGAAGCCATTGCTGGAGAAGGCAGAATTGCAGAACTAGCAAGCACTACTAGGTTGCGGTAGTCCCCTTGGAGCCGTGACCTGAGCGATAGCAATAGGGCGTCGCCTGTCGCCACTGGCAGGCCGCTGGCGTGATCCACAAAGCTGTTTACCAGAACAATGTGCATAAGAGATACATGACAAATGCATGACAAAAGTTTACCTGTCGATTGTTGACAATCTACAAAATTGCCCATAGAGTTTTAGCAGTAGAGAGCAGGTGGCAGTCATGAGCCAGAAACTAGAATTAGCTTTGCCGTCTTTGCCGAAAGAATCAACGCCCGATGAACAGTCTTTGCGGATGCAGCTGGCTGCGGCCTATCGGTTAGTTGATAAATTCGGCATGTCGGATCTGGTGGATACCCACATTTCGGTGCGCTTGCCCGGAACCGAGGGGCATTTTTTGCTCAATCCTTATGGGCTGCTGTTTCACGAGATTACTGCCTCAAGCTTGGTAAGAATTGATTTGCAAGGAAACCGGGTTGATCCAGGTAATCAGTCTGTGAACCCTGCCGGGTTTGTGATTCACAGTGCAGTATATGCGGCGCAAGCCGATGCGGTTTGTGTGCTGCATACCCATTCCCCCTATGCGATGGCTGTTTCAGCGTTGGAATGCGGACTGCTGCCTATTTCTCAGATAGCGCTCCAGTTTTATGATCGGGTAGCTTATCACGATTATGAAGGAGTATCGTTGGAGTTAGAAGAACGAGAACGTCTGAAGACCGATTTGGGTAATCGCAAAGTGATGCTGATGCGCAATCATGGATTATTAACCGTAGGACGTACCGTTGCGGAAGCGTTTTATCGAGCCTACTATATGGAGAAAGCTTGCGAAACTCAGATCTTAGCCCAGTCAACAGGCAGTAAACTGATTTACCCACCCGTTGATATCTGTGAAAAATCGGCTGTTCAGCAAGAGTTTGATAATCTCGGCCAGCTTCAATGGAACGCTCTGTTGCGAATGCTCGACCGTGAAGATCCGTCCTACCGGGAGTAATTCTGTCGTGACTCCGTCGTGTAATGATTACAGTAGTCCTTTGTAGGATCTGAACGGGGTGCAGGGGTGGAACCCCTGCGTGGGGGCGCTGCCCCCACGCCCCTGTTCACAACCAATTTGTGAACGCTGTAGGCCGCAAATGTTTGTGATTAATTCATGAGAAAACCAGCTTCTAGTCCGATTAATCCCCGTAGTTTAGATGTTCAGGCTGCTGATGTATTGCGGGAGCAAATTCTGTCGGGCCGCTTTCCCCCCGGCTCGCGGTTGCTGGAGATTGAGCTATCAGAGCAACTCAATTTGAGTCGGGGCACAATTCGTTCTGCCCTGCAACAATTGACCTATGAGGGATTGGTCGTGCAGTATCCCTATCGCGGCTGCACGGTTTGTGGCTTGAGTTCTCAGGATGCCTGGGAGTTGTACACGCTGCGGCAAGCGCTAGAAAGTTTGGCAGCTCGATTGGCCGCAGAGGCAATCACACCTACTCAGATAGAACTGTTGGAAGCGGCCTTGCAGCAAATCATGCAGTCAGCCAAACAAGGAAGCTGGAGCGAAGTGGCCGACGCAGATTTTGCGCTGCACCAAACAATTATTCAGTGCTCTGGACATCGGCGCTTGCAACAGCAGTACAAGTTTGTGGAACAGCAAATTCGCCTGTATATCATCTCTTCTAATGCGCTGCATCTCAATCTGGATGAAATTGCTGAGGAGCATCAACGGCTCGTTCAAGCCATTACGTCAGGTGATGCTGATTTGGCCGAGCAAATTGCTAAGGAACATAGTATTGATGGCCCACTATTGATTGAGCATTTACAAAAACTAGAAAGTCAAAAATCAACCTGAGTTGATAATCCTGAAATAGATTCGTTACTTCAGTGAATCAGAACTAGAGGAGATAAGAAATGCTCGACTTTGAACGTTATGAAGCTCTGACGTTTGATTGCTATGGCACACTGGTAGATTGGGAAACTGGCATGTTGGGCGCATTGAAGCCACTGCTTGCTCAGCATGGAGTTGAATTAGACGATGATGCGATTTTAGATCTGTTTGCTGAATTTGAAGCCGAGCTGGAGCAAGGAGAGTACAAACCCTACCGGCAGGTCTTGGAGCAGGTGGTACAAAAATTTGGCGAGCGGTTTGGCTTCTCGCCCTCGGAGGCCGAAAAAAGCGCGTTGCCCAATTCGATCCAGCAGTGGCTGCCGTTCTCGGATACGGTTGATGCATTGAAAGCGCTGAAGCAGAAATACAAGCTAGTAATTCTCTCGAATGTAGACGATGATTTGTTTGCCGACACGGCTAAACACTTGCAGGTACCGTTTGATGATGTCCGCTAAACTGACCTTGCAGCAGGTACGAAGCTATCTCAAAACGCATGTCAAGCATCTGCAATATCGAAACTTCAAAAAGCTGGGATTGCCGATTGGCTCTGGCATGGTGGAAAGTGCTTGCAAATGGCTTATCGTTCAACGGTTTAAGGGAACCGGGATGCGCTGGAGCGAAACGGGCTTCGACCATTTGCTCTGTTTGCGCCTAGCTTGGGTCAATCATCGCTTTGACTCCCTGTTCGCTAAATACCCTCTCACTCCCACCCTCTACTCCCCCAACCATTAGATACGCCCCTTGGAGACCGCCTTGGCATTGTACGGCAAACGGTTTTCCATTGAGCCGATGTTTCGAGACTTCAAATCGGGAGGGTATGACCTTGAGGCATGTCATGCCAGTGCTCAACGACTTTCGGCATTGTTAGTGCTGTAGGGCTTCGCCCCGCCGTAGGCGTAAGCGATGGCTTACACAACCACGATTGAACGAGGCGTCAAGATGCGGCGCAAGCAGGTGGGGCGGTATGTTGCACGAGTCAAAGAACTTCATCGACCTCAGCAGCGTCACAGTTGTTTTTGGATTGGGTTGTATGGGCAGTTGTGGATTGAGGCGATGGATGTTTGGTCAGAGTGGGCAGAACAGTTAATGCAACTCAAGCCGCAGAAACGTGCTTTCTTCCGACGAGGTCTACATGCCATGAGCTTGATTTGCTCTACCTTCTAGCTTCGCTGTCACCCCATGAGCGATTCTGGTCAAGTTACAGCAATCCTTTTTGATTTCTGAACGGGGTGCAGGGGTTTCACCCCTGCGTGGGGACTTTGCTCCCACCCCCCTTATTCACAACCTATGTGTGAACGCTGTAGTTATTAATAAAGTCAGAAGCTTGATTGATAAAATCTCTGTCGTTAGATGCGGAATAGCTTCCTACAACGCCAATATTAATATTCCGTCTTTGTCTTCCTCCATGTTGAAAGTGATCCCAGGCAGTCATTCTAAATTCAGCATTAGGTATATTCCAAAGCTCGCTCATCTGCAAACTGTCAGTTTCAGACCAAACGCAACAATCTGCATTGCCGTTAACAAGAATGACATAAGGACGAGGTGCTGATTGAGCCTGAACCTGATCTACAGATAATTTACCTATTCCTGGCGGATTGATGACTAGAAGCAAACTTGTAGAAATGCGCTGAGAGAGAATAGAGCATTACGGCGAATTTTCATGAGAGTGAGATTGTAGGGCTGTAATTTCCTTGTCTAAAGATAAGCACCCTATAGAAGATTTCGGCTATATGTAGGTGATTTCCGGTCGAACGCCAAGCAGATATTTTTAGGTAACTCAGTATGGTGCAAATTTGGCTTTGGATTGGTGTGGCTAGTATGGCTCTAGGCAGCTGATTTTCGGTTTTGGTGCTCATAATGCTAAGAGCGAACGTGGCGAATTTTATACATCCTCAACTTCTTTATTTGCTTGATCGCCGCAGGGCTTTATTTGGCAATGGCGCTAGGATTAGGCTTCCGCGTGATTTACGACCGGCCCACCTTTTGGGTCCGCTATCTCACTTGGTTTTTCTCGACGCCGCTGTTGCTGCTAGATCTGGGCTTTCTAGGACGCACGAGTCTACCGATCACCGGCAGCTTGATTGGGGCAAACGCCTACATGATGGCAACCGGCTTTGTTGCTGCCATCACGCCCAAACCGATGAATTACATTTGGTATATTGTGAGCTGCGGCGCTTTTCTGGCAACCCTGTATCTGCTGGTGCAGCCCTACCGAGTCGAAGCCGAACAAAAACATCCCCGCTCCAGACGGGTATTCAAGAAATTGCTGACGGTTCATGTAGTGCTGTGGACACTGTATCCGGTGGTATGGATTCTAGCCAGCACTGGCTTCAACATCCTCAGTCAGGGCTATGAAACCATGGGCTACACCCTGCTTGATATTGCCTCGAAAGTCGGATTTGGCTTTCTGTCGCTCAACTCGCTGCGCCAGCTCGAACAAGCCAACGAAGCACCCGCGCGGTTATACCAATCAAGCAGCGTTGTATAAACCTAGGTCCAGTACAGAATCTTAGCGTTGGGCAAGCGGCGAGCGATCTGCTGCTCAAAGTAGCGCTTCAGTGTCTTCATCGTGTTGCCGTCATAGACATACTTGATGCCACCAAACTTATTGCGCTTGATTACGCGGCCCTGTTCATCGAGGTCGAGTTGGCTATTGGGATACCAGGATTGCAGCACCTGCTTGGAACCGGGCGTAAAGCGGTGAGAAATCAGCTCAATTGTCAGATCACAGTCAAAATCGAGTGCAGCGCTAATCTGGTCAAAGAGCTGGTCGTAATGCTCTCTCAGTCCCTCTGGCTAACGGATATGGCCCACCATCATTTAGCCCTGGCAATTATCTTTATCATTGCTGGGCACATGTACCGCACCAACTTCGGCATTGGTCACAACATCCGCGAGATGCTTGACTCCAAAGCCGGACTGTTTGGCGGCAGAAGCGAAGGCCAGTTTAATTTGCCGCATCATGGCCTCTACGACACCTACAACAACTCGCTGCATTTTCAGTTAGGCATTCACCTAGCTGCTCTGGGTGTAGCGACCTCCTTGGTGGCACAGCATATGTACTCGATGCCACCCTATGTGTTCATGGGGCAGGACTTCACGACTCAGGCTGCTCTCTATACCCATCACCAGTACATTGCTGGCTTTTTGATGGTGGGAGCCTTTGCTCATGGTGCCATTTTCTGGGTTCGCGACTACGACCCGGTGCAAAATCAGGGCAACGTGTTGGATCGGGTGATCAAGCACAAAGAGGCTATTATTTCCCACTTGAGCTGGGTATCGCTGTTTTTGGGATTCCACACGCTGGGTCTCTATGTCCACAATGACGTAGTGAATGCCTTTGGCACACCAGAAAAACAAATCCTGATCGAGCCAGTGTTTGCCCAGTTTATTCAGGCAGCCCACGGTAAGCTGCTCTATGGTTTTGATACCTTGCTCTCAAATCCGGACAGCATTGCCTCGACCGCTTGGCCCAACCACGGCAACGTCTGGCTACCGGGCTGGCTGGATGCGATCAACAGCGGTACCAATTCCCTATTCCTCACCATTGGACCGGGAGACTTTTTGGTGCACCACGCAATTGCGCTAGGACTGCACACGACTACGTTAATTTGCGTCAAAGGTGCCCTCGATGCTCGTGGCAGCAAGCTGTTTCCTGACAAAAAGGACTTTGGCTTCACCTTTCCTTGCGATGGTCCTGGACGGGGCGGCACCTGCCAAACCGCTGCCTGGGAACAGTCCTTCTTCCTTGCTACTTTCTGGATGCTCAACACCATTGCTTGGGTCACCTTCTACTGGCACTGGAAGCACCTGGGGATTTGGCAAGGCAACATAGCTCAGTTTAACGAAGGATCTACCTACCTGATGGGCTGGCTGCGAGATTATCTCTGGCTCTACTCCGCTCCGGTGATCAATGGTTACAACCCGTTTGGGATGAACAACTTGGCGGTTTGGGACTGGATGTTCTTGTTTGGTCACTTGGTTTGGGCCACGGGTTTCATGTTCCTGATTGCTTGGCGGGGCTATTGGCAAGAGCTAATTGAAACGCTGGTATGGGCGCATGAACGCACGCCGCTCGCTAATTTAGTGCGCTGGAAAGATAAACCGGTAGCGCTGTCCATCGTTCAAGGCTGGCTAGTGGGGCTAACCCACTTTACGGTGGGCTACATTCTCACCTATGCGGCCTTCCTCCTAGCATCAACCGCAGGACGATTTGCCTCCTGAGTCTGATGTCTCAAATTTGAGTTAGCTGAAGTTGAATGGGTGTGGAGAAGTCTCTCTGCACCTTTTTTTGCATCTCCAATCGTTGCTCTGGCTGAAATAGGGCGCAATCAGGCATGACATCAAATCCAACCAACTAAATGACCATAATTAACCATAATTAACAAGGAGTACTGCCGCTTCAGAAATTGTGGCTCATCAACCGGATTGGATATGACGTCTCTCACTCGACCCACCCTCCTGAACAAACTGCGGCAGCCTAGCTCGTGGGACATCATCGTGATTGGCGGTGGTGCGACTGGATTGGGAACTGCGGTGGAAGCTGCCAGTCGCGGTTATAGAACCTTACTATTGGAAAAATTTGATTTTGCCAAGGGCACTTCTAGCCGTTCTACGAAGCTAGTGCATGGGGGTGTACGCTATCTGGCTCAGGGCAACCTGCCGCTAGTGCAGGAAGCGCTGTACGAACGAGGAGTGCTACGGCGGAATGCCCCCCATCTCGTCAAAGACTTAACCTTTGTGGTGCCGGCATATACCTGGTGGTCGCAGCTCTTCTATGGGGCTGGCTTGAAGCTGTATGATTTTCTGGCCGGACGGCTCAGCCTCGGCCCCAGTCGCTGGCTCAATGCCGAAGCCACTCTGAAACAGTTGCCAACCCTCAAGCAGGACGGTCTGCGCGGTGGCATACTCTACCACGATGGTCAATTTGATGATGCGCGCTTAGCCATCACCCTGCTGCGAACACTGCTAGATCTGGGCGGCCTTGCCCTCAATTATGCTCCCGTGATCGGCTTCAGCAAAACCGCAGGGCAGATTACCGGCGTGCAGGTACAGGATGCTGAAACCGGCGAAACCTTGGTGCTGAAGGGAAATGTTGTCGTGAATGCTACAGGAGAGGGGTGTGGCGTGGTGGTGGTGAAGCGGCTCTCGGATGCTCTGGCAGCGGGCGATCGGATTTGGGCCTTGATTCGCGGTTCTGCGGTGAATCAGGACGGACGCAGCAGTGGTTTGACGGTTCCCAATGGTCCGGCTCAGCAGGCGGTGATTCGGCAGGCGCTCGCTAATGCTGGTATTGCAGCTTCAGAAGTCGGTTATATTGAGGCGCATGGCACCGGCACGGCCTTGGGCGATCCAATCGAATTGTTGGCGTTGGGGGAAGTATTCAAGCCATCGGATAGCAATCGAGCGAATAAACCGCTGTTGATCGGTTCGGTGAAAACCAATCTGGGGCACCTGGAAGCGGCGGCTGGCATTGCGGGATTGATCAAAGTGGCGTTATCTCTGCATTATCGAGAAATTCCGCCCCATCTGCATTTTCAGCAGCCTAACCCTCATGTGCCCTGGGAACGATTACCGCTACAGGTGCCGACTGTGCCAACTTCCTGGCCCTCGGATGTTTCTCCAATTGCGGGTGTAAGTTCCTTTGGCTTTAGCGGTACCAATGCCCATGTGGTGCTCTCGGCAGTGGAGACTAGCAATCCTGATGTAGTTTCTTGGCCCTGGCTGGATCAGCCTCCTTACAGCCTGACCCTCTCTGCCAAAACGCCTGCTGCCCTGCAAGCACTCACCCATCGATACTATGAGTATTTGCGGCAAAATCCCACTCTTGATTTCGCAGAAATATGTTACCAGGTCAAGACTGGACGATCGCTGTTTGCCGAACAACTGACTGTAACAGCCAGCTCTACCGCAGAAGCGATTGAACAGTTGGGAACTGTTATAGCAAGCGGTGCAAACCTCCCTATTTATGGAGGATTGAGGCAGGAAAAAGCTTACCAACTCAAATTTACAAGCTCGTCTCACGAGAATTCTCAAGTAGTTAATCCTAAGCGTCTACAGCCACTACTGCTACCCACCTATCCATTTCAGCGACAGTGTTACTGGGTGGATATTGAGGAGCATAAAAATTCATTTGTGAATCGACCGACTAGTCATTTAGGAATTCATCCCCTGCTTGGACAAAAACTGCATCTATCTCGTTCACCAGAAATTTACTTTTCCCATCGTCTCAGCCAAACCGAACCATTATTTCTGGCGCAGCATCGCGTATTGGGTGCATCCATTCTCCCGGCATCGGGTTATATTGAGATGGCATTGGCGGCGGGGAAACAGGTTCTACAGTCCGATTGCTTGAAACTAGTGAATTTGTCGATTCAGCAGCCCATCACGCTGACAGAAGCAGAGTTGGTCATTCAGGTTGTACTTAGTCCTCAGCCGGATGGTGTTTATCAGTTCGAGGTGTTGAGTCAACGAGGTGACGCTAATTGGCAACTGCACGCTACGGGTTCCATCAGTCAGGCTGAATCATTTGCTAGTGAAATGTCACAGTTAGAGTGTCCCCAACCCATTGACCTGGCCAATTACTACCAGACCCTACAAACTTATGGAATTGAATATGGCGAGCTATTTCAGGCGATTCAGCAACTCTGGCGCGGCGACCGACAGGCACGAGGGCAGATTCGGCTTGCTGCTCAGTTAGACCCATCCCCCTATCAGTGTCATCCGGTTCTACTCGATGCCGCCTTTCAGGTCATTGGTGCTGCTCTGCCTAATGTAGATTCCCACTCTCTCTACTTACCCATTGGCTGTGATCAGTTAACGCTCTACAAACGGCCAGAACGCACGGTTTGGACCCATGTGAGGCTGGATATTCCAGACAACGTAACAGAACAGTCTATAAAACAAATAACAGTCGATCTACAGATTACGGATACTGACGGTGAACTCATCGCTACAATTGCAGGATTACATCTCCGCCCAGCGCAAAAATCAATCAGTCTTCCAACTGCTGATCGCTGGCAGGATTGGCTGTATCAAATCAACTGGCAGGCGCAACCTTTACCAAACTTACCCACCCCGACCGACCTTTATGATTATCTGCTGCCACAGTTGTCAGAATGGTTGCTTCAGCCCGACGTAATTGTATATCCGCAGGTATTAGCGGCACTAGAGCGGCTGAGTATTACTTACATTCGTCAGGCTCTTCAACAATTAGGCTGGACATCAATTCAGCACCTGACAGCCACTAAGGACCAGCAACTCGGTATCGCCCCCCAATATCAGCGGTTGCTGCATCGCTTGGTTGAGATTCTGCATCAGGCGGAACAGTTAGAGCAATCCCAATCTGATTGGAACCTAACCAATGTTGAAGCCTTCGACCTTGATACTCAGGTTGCTCAACTCCAGCAGCATTACCCCACAGCTACGGCTGAATTGACCCTGCTGCATTTCACAATCAATTTGTGAATGCTGTAGATTCTTCACCTTTAGAGGAGATAGCCTCTAGCGCCCAATTTCCACCCTACTTGTTGCTGAACCCTTGGACAAGCTGCCAATCTCGCAACTATGATATCGAGCGATTTGCGCTAGCGGCCCGTGAGCTGAGTCGGCAAACTGGCTGGCCTGTGGTTGTGACTGGCGTGGAAAAAGACCGTTTGCAGGTCCCATCGCTGCTGGCCAGACTGGGCAATGATGCGCTGGATCTGGTTGGTGCTACTAGTTTAGCCGAACTTGTAGCTTTGGTAGCCCATGCCCGAATCGTATTAACCAACAACACCTCTACCATGCACATTGCCGATGCTACTGGCACACCTAGCGTAATTTTATTTGCTGGCACTGAATTGGAATCGCAGTGGAAACCTCGCTATAGCCCAAATCGTGTATTGCGACGTTCAACAGTTTGTAGTCCTTGCTACCAGTTTCAATGTCTTTATCAATTGCAATGTTTAGACATCCCTCCTGAGACAGTAATTACTGCCGGATTGGAACTTTTGCAACCTGTTGATCTCCAATACATGTCGTTGTCATGACGAATCATTTCTCCGGTATTGATTGATTTCTGAGTTAAGGCAGATCATTGTCTCGTTCTTGAGGGTGAGGATTAAAGGTTGGTTGCTTCCCTATAGTTGAAGTGCAAGTATGGAGGACAATAATTATGTCGAACGTCCAAGATGCCATTGTAAATGCCAAAGATAAACTGCCTAATGTAACCCCAACTCCTCCTGGATTTCATCCTGAAGCCAGTGTGCATGAGCTGAAGTCGCGGTTGCTCTGGGGCGAGCCGGGCCTGTCGATTATCGATGTCCGTGACCACGATGTTTACAACCAGTGCCGGATTCGCGGTGCAATGAACATGCCGATGGATCGGCTACCTGGCGGTGCGGAGTTCAGTCTACAAAAAGATCGGGATATCTATGTGTATGGTGCTAGTGCCGAAGACACCTCACAGGCAGTCCGGATGCTGCGGGAAGCGGGTTTCCGCCGAGTTGCTGAACTGAAGGGTGGACTGGACGCTTGGCGTGAGATCGACGGTCCGCTAGAAGGTGTGGATTCTATGGATGATCCTGGCCCCGATGCCTACAATGTCTTTGCTCGCTTGCAGGCATTCAACGAAGAGAAAGCCAAAGAAAAGCGGATGAAATAAGTCATCTATCCAGGTAGCGCACTGAGAATCGAGCATCGGTGCGCTATTTCTTAAATGATTGAATCCTTTTATTATGGTTCGTGTTGCCTTTGTTGCTGGTACCTATCAATCACAGCACTGTGGTGTCGCTCATTACACTGCTCATTTACGTCAGGTATTATCTGCACGAGGCATAGAATCGCTGATTCTCACAACCCGTGAGGCTGCAAATCAACTAACCGATCCGACGGTACAGGGCGCAGTGAATTGCTGGCACCTGTCTGAGCTGCTGGCACTGGCGCAGGCGATTATAGAGTCAAAGGTTGACTGTTTGCATATTCAACATGCAGCTGGCACCTACGGCTTTGATCGAGCCATTTTTTTACTGCCGCTGCTGCTGCGGCTCCGGGGCTGGCGTCTGCCAATTGTGACCACTGTGCACGAGTATGGCTGGTGGGAGTGGCGTCCGGCCTATTTACCGTCCCCGTTGCTGGAATGGCTCAAAACCTGGGGGCAACGGCGCGGCTGGTGGGATCGGGAAGATGGTTTTCTGCTCACCTACAGCGATGCGATTATTACGACAAATCAGCAAGCCGAGCAGATTATCTATCAACGCTTGCCTCACTTGAAGTCCGTCACTCACCGAATTCCAATTGCTGCAAACGTGGAAACCGCACTGCTAGATCGCAGCACCGCACGTCAGATGGTGCAGCAAGCTTATGGCTGGTTCGGTGAAGTGGCGATTATTGCCTTTTTCAGCTTTTTGCATCCGGTTAAGGGCTTGGAAACTTTATTACCCGCCTTTCAGCAAGTTGTGGCCGCCTATCCTCAAGCCCGACTATTGCTGATCGGAGGCGTCGAAAGCTTAGCGTTGCCAGGAGCACAGGCCGACCGCTATTGGGAGCAACTAAAGGCGCTAGTGGCGGAACTGGGTCTGACTGAAGTTGTGCAAATGACGGGATATTCAGACCAGGTTTCTGTGTACCTCAGGGCTGCCGATCTGGGCGTTTTACCATTTCATGCGGGCATTACCCTCAAAAGTGGTTCTCTGTTGGCGATGATGGCGCATGGCTTGCCAATTGTAGCTACCCGCTCTAATCCACCTGACCCCGATCTGACCGACAAGTCGCTGCTGAAACTGGTGAGTCCCCGTGATGCAGTTTTAATCAACACGGCCAGAGGCTCGATTGTCGATCCGATTGCCCTATATCGTGCTCTTAGCGAGGGCAAGATTGCGGCGGCGGCGATTGATGTTACCGAGCCAGAGCCGATTCCGTCCGATAGTCCTTTGTTGACACTAGAAAACCTGATCATCACGCCCCACATTGCCAGTGCCAGCCGCCAGACGCGCACCAAAATGGCGACGATGGCCATCGAAAATCTAGTTGCCGGGCTCCAGGGCAACCGGTTGCCCCACTGCGTCAATCCTGAAGTTTATTCGTAAATTATCCATGAGGTGTTGCCGATGGAACTTGCCGAACGAATGAGTCGCTTAGGAACCGAATCTGCCTTTGATGTATTTGCTAAGGCAAAACAGCTAGAGGCGCAGGGCCGTTCGATTATTCACCTCGAAATCGGCCAGCCCGACTTTCCGACGCCCTTTCCCATCTGTGAAGCTGCCTTTCGGGCCATGAAGGATGGCTACACGGGTTACACTCCAGCCGCGGGATTGCCGGAACTGCGGGAAGCGATCGCTGAATACATTACCCTCAGCCGTGGAGTTGTCGTTGATCCGAGTGACGTGGTGGTGACCCCTGGAGCCAAACCAATTATTTTCTTCACGCTGATGGCCCTGGTGAATGCTGGCGATGAAGTGATCTATCCCGATCCGGGTTTTCCAATTTATGAATCGGTGATTCGGTTTGTGGGAGCCAAAGGCGTGCCGCTGCCGCTGCGGGAAGATGTGGGCTTTCGGTTTCACCTCGATGATTTGTGCCAAGCCGTATCGGACCGGACCCGCTTGCTGATTCTCAATTCGCCCCAAAATCCGACCGGCGGTTTGTTAGCGGCAGAAGATCTGGCTGCAATTGCCGAACTGGCCGAGCGCCACGATTTCTATATTTTGTCTGATGAAATTTACTCGCGCATTCTCTATGAGGGTAACCACCACAGTCCGATTCAGTTTCCGGGCATGAAGGACCGCACAATTCTGCTCGATGGTCATTCCAAGACCTATGCCATGACTGGCTGGCGACTCGGCTACGGCATTCTGCCCAAACCGTTGGTTGAGGCGATTGTGCGATTGATGATCAATTCCAACTCCTGCACCTGCGCCTTTACCCAAATCGCGGGCATTGCGGCGTTGAGAGAAGCTCAGGACTTTGTCGATCAAATGGTGGCCGAATTCCAGCGGCGGCGGGATGTGGTCGTGGCGGGTTTAAACGCAATTCCCGGTATACATTGCTTCAAACCGGCAGGTGCTTTCTATGCCTTCCCCAATGTCCAGCAGTTGCCGCTCAATTGTAATGCCCTGGCCGATTATTTGCTGGAAGAGGTGGGCGTCTCGGTGCTAGCAGGTACAGCTTTTGGTAAATATGGCGATGGATACCTGAGAATTTCCTACGCAAACTCGTTAGAGAATATCTATGAAGCATTAGAGCGAATGCAGGTGGCGGTTTCTAAATTACTTTGAGTTTCTATAGGTGCGTTCTATGCTAGCGAAACTAGATGGCATTGATTCGATGCAGGCATTGCTACATCTGTTGCGCTTACCCGTGGCGATTGTAGCCGGTATGGCAGGTTGGGCTACGGTTTACGCCCTTGATAAAACCCTGCCGCTGTATGATTATTTGCTGACGGCTGCGGTGCTGGGTTTAATGTTTTCTGCCGCCTGTGTGATCAATGATTATTGGGACGTGGAAAAAGACCGCATCGATCACCCGGAACGCCCACTGCCATCGGGTAACCTATCGTTGCCACAGGCTTGGTGGCTGGCGGTTGGTCTGTTTGGGCTGGCGGTGTTAGCTGCTATTCCGCTAGGGATTTATCCGCTCCTGCTCGTGCTTGTGAGTATCGCCCTGCTATGGAACTACTCCCATATTCTGCTTGTTAACGGTATCCTCGGTAATTTGGTTGTCGCTGCAATTGTATCCGCCTTGATCTTTCTAGGCAGTTTAGTGGTTGGTCAACCCTTTGCCATGCTGTATCCGACTGGATTCCTGTTCTGCTATACCTTAGCTAAAGAGCTGATCTGGGATGTGCACGATGCAGAAGGTGATCGCAGTCAAGGCGTGGTTACTGTCGCCAATCGCTGGGGAGCCAACACGGCCTTTTCCATTGCTTGGGGGCTAGTCGTGCTGCTAATTATCTCTATCCCGATTGCACTCTTCTATCTGCCGATGGTGCATCCCCTGGTCTTCAGTGGTTTTGCCTCTATTACCATGCTGTGTCTGGGCATCGCATTCGTGCAGTATCAACAGCAGCGGAGTGACCATGCCTACCAGCGCCTGATTGCTTGGGAACGGCTGAGTATGTTATTTGGTGTTCAATGCGGCAGTTGCTTGCGGCTGAGTTTGAAGCCATTGCATCGCAGTGGGCACCGAATGAACTGTTTGCGAAGGAATCGTTTGTGAATCAATAATTTGTGAAGGAACCGCTTGTGAAGGAACAGACTGCGGTGGCAGGGAAGGATAAATTGCTTGTCGCTGTATCTTGGCGGCCTCCAGCGTAGCCCGATGATTGATTCGCAACAGAGGAGTGTTCGCCGTTTTAATAGGAGCTACAGCGGTGATAGGATCAAAACTAGAATCTGTTGAGGAATGCCTCGAATCAGGAATAGAATTAGACTCTGAAATTGAACTAGAATTGGATTGAGGATGAGCTAAATCAGTTCTCGCAGATTTAGACGAAATTACTGATGCAGGCGAGAGCATGACATTCGGTAGACTTGCTGATTCCATTGAACTGAAACGTGATACTCTAAGCGGTGTACCTGATACCGATGATAAGGATTGGGTAGGCGAAAATGGCGCTGGAGAGACTTGAGTGTATGAGAGTGGAGGCAACGAAGATCGAGCAGGCGTTTGAATCTCAGCATCAACATCAACCGATCGCTGAATCCTATCTCCAACATCACTGCTAACATTATCTCTAATATCGCTTTTAATTGGACGAGCAGTATTATCAGAAGCAGCCGTCAATCGAATCGTTTGAATCTCTGAGTGGTCACTTTGCCCGATCTGACGAGAATCTGTAGAAGCATAATTCAGCTTTTGCGGAGTGACAGGAGCAGTAGACAAAATTGCATTGGCTTGATTGTCTTGAGGTGCTACTGTTTCTATGTCGTTTGTTTCTATGCCGTTTGTTTTTATACCTTTTGCCTGTATGCTTTTGTTCCCTACAAGGTTTCTTTCCTGATTTCCTTCCTGATTTCTTCCTGAATTTTCTATTTGGTTTTCTGCTAAGGATCGCAAACGATAATGCTTGCTATTCGCTTGGCTGCCAATTTCCGGATCTGTCTCTCGAATCGCATACCTCATTACTAGATCATCAGCGGATTCTGTGCGTTGCCGCTGAAACCGGGCAGCACTAGTCGGTAAACCAGTAGGCAACAGTCCAGAGCTGTAGCGTGACTGCATCTGTTCGGGTAATTCCAATCGCCGCATCAAGCGAGATAAGGTGGCTTGGGTAGCAGGATAGTGAGAATGGGGCAAGTCAGTACGAATTACCCCAGGTGAGCTATGCAATCGGCGCTGTAATCGTCTGACCAAAGCAGTTGGAGGTGGCTCCTGAGTGGGGGAGTCTGCGGATGGGGCAGCGGATGAGGCAATTGGGGATTCCATGAATAGTTTTAACTTCAGTGCTGTTTAGCTTATTTGAGTGCTCAATCGCTGATTGATTTTGGCGATCTCTTCAACCCAGCGGCGGCGTTCCTGATGTTCCATCTGCAAAATCGATTCATAGCTCCAATGCAAGTGATAACCGAGATAGGCTACCTCCTCATGCAGATGATCAAGGGGGTAGCCTAAAATTCCCCCGCCAGATCCAGCTCCACGGCAAAGCTTTGTTGACAGTGGGGACAGGTGACGGGTAATGAGCGCACACCATTGCCGTTGATGCGATTGTAGAGGTCTTGTAGATAGGCCAGATCCGAGGCAAACAATCCTTCAATGACTTTGGGGTTGATTGCTTCTACCGTTCCCAGACGCACAATCACACGCGACAGCAAAATCACAATTAAATAGGCAGAATTAGACTGCACGCGCGGATCTTTTAACGGCAGGATTTCATCGGCGGTGGTAGCCAACCGCATTGTGCCTTCTCGATGTAAGGTGCCGGTCGCATCGATATAGCCCGTGGGTAAGGTGAATTCGTACTCGGTTTGGATCATGACGTTGATCATGGCTTACACTCGCTCGATCCGCTCACAGCTCACCGTGAGACTATCAATGGACACATCATTCCCTTTAGCACTCAAATCAGGGGCATCATACTTGCTGGGCCAAGCGTTGAAAAAATTCCAGCGCACTTTTTCCTGTCCCAAGTCATCGAGCAAAATGATAGAACCATTTTTACGCTGAATTTGTCCATTGACGGCAGCGAGATGCCAGTCGTACAGTTCTCGCGAATCCGTTACGCCCCATTTCAGCATGATATCGGGATAGCTGACTTTACCCGGCAGTTTGCGTACTGTGGTCGGGTCACCTCCTTCTCGATATTCCACCACTTCAATGCTGGAACCAAACCCACTGCACTCTGAAAAACCCGCCTGCACAATTCCATCAATTTCTACCAGAAACCGATGATTGCGATAGGGATCAACCCGTTTTCCTGTTGCCATAGCACTCTCCCTGGATTAAATTGTGAAATTATTATAAAGCTAGTGTCAGTGCTGGCAGCCCATTGGGAATTGAATATGCCTTCCGGGTTGGGCAGCATGGTTTTGTCAAGCTGAAGCAACCCATCGACCCAGTGGGCAGGTTTGGCTATTTTTTTCTGCCTCATGTTCAAGTACAGTTACAGGAACTGCGTGGTGCATGGTTGACGAATGTTGATAGTGATGTCCTCTGGTCTCGTCACAGTATTGAAGCTGGCCTGCAGCAATTAAAGGCACTGGGATTCACGACGATTTATCCGGTTGTATGGCAACGAGGATTTACGCTCTATCCTAGTACGGTTGCGGAGTCATTTACGGGTGCTTGTGTCTCTCCCGATCCTCATTTTGCCAACCGCGATATGCTGGCTGAACTGGTGGACGCTGCCAAAACCTGTGGATTGCGAGTTGTTCCCTGGTTTGAGTACGGCTTAGCCATTCCGGCTAACTCACCGCTGCACCATCGACAAGCACACCTGCTGACGCTGGATCAACGTGGCGAACCGATTCGGATTAACCATATAACCGGGCAGCCCGATGTTCACGTCTGGCTCAATCCTTGCCGAGTAGAAGTGCAGCAATTCATGGTTGATTTAATTGCCGATGTGGCGGCTCGCTATGCGGTTGATGGAGTGCAGTTGGATGATCATTTTTGTTTCCCGGTGGAGCTAGGCTACGACTCATTTACGCAGGAATTGTACAAAACAGAAACGGGTAGGGTCATGCCTCAGGATATGTCTAATTCACAGCGGCTAAGATGGTTGGCTGACAAGATGACGCATCTGTTAACGCAGATTTATAGCGCCGTTAAATCCAAATCTGACTGTCGGATCTCCCTGTCACCCAATCCGCTGGTGTTTTCCAAAGCTAACTATGCCCTAGACTGGCGGAGCTGGGAACGGCAGGGCTTAATCGAGGAACTGGTGCTGCAAGTGTATCGCGATAACATGACCAGCTTTATTAGCGAAATCAGCAAAGCCGAGGTTATGGATGCCCAAAATCATATTCCAACCGCCGTTGGGATCCTCACGGGTTTGAGAACTAGATCAGTCAGTACTGGCCTTGTAGAGCAGCAGTTGCAAGAAGTCCGCCGCCGCAATTTTGCCGGAGTCTCCTGCTTTTTCTACGAAACTCTATTCCACGAGCAACTCTCTCCATCGCCAGTAGCGCGGAGTATGACCGATTTGCAGCGATTGTTTGTGGCATAGTCAGGAGTCAGGAGAAAAAAACAGCATACTTGCCTAGGAAAAATGGCGATCGCCTATCCCACAACGTGTTGAATTGTTTAGTAACTAATGAGTGCCAACGGGTTGATCTTCGGGTCGCTCTTCGGAGGAATGGTGGAAGGATTGACGAACAAGCAGGAGGGTGCGTGTCACCTTCTTGAGAGAATAATCAGTTACAACTGTTGCTTGAGATAAGCACAACGATGAGCCAATACTTTGGGAACATGCTCCCGCTTCCACCTCGCTCCAGAAATTTGCAAACGACGATCAATCTGCTTAACGGTTGATTCAACCGCTCCAGACCCATAGAGCTTCGCTCCGCCGAAGGCGTACGAGCAAATCCCCTCCGCCCTGAGTCAAGGCTGCTTCAGCATCACCGACCAAACAGGAGGTTGCAACCAATTGAATTAACTCTCTTGACTCAATAGTAAAAAGTGAATAGAACATCTAGTTAAACATCGCTTAACTAGATGTTTAACTGAATATCTATTAAATATAACCAATTTATGTATTTTGGCTTTCATCGATTTCTTAACCGATGTGAGCAAGTTCCCTTTGCAAATTCTTAACGTTGCTGTGAAATTCTAGATGGCGGCGGTGCATCTTGACGATTATTTGTAGCAATCAGATCTGGAGTAAGGAGTTCTGAAAACGTTTCATTTAGCGTAATTAGCAGGAACCTGCTTTAAGGATTTTCCAAGTTTGGTTAATCGCGTTTGTGCCTCCAACTGCATTTTCGTAGTTGGAAGGTTTTCTGCGTCAATTCATCAACCGATTCGATTCCTGAGCAGAACACTGATTCACAAAGTTTCCTTTTCGAGGTTTTATGACCACAGGTAATCACGTTATTTTCATCCACCCAGATGGCACTAGCCCATCCCACTATGGCGCTGCCCGCTTTGTTAGCCAAGGACCCGACGGTAGATTGAACTGGGATAAACTCTCGAATGCGGGGGTTTACCTGGGCCATATGCTAGACCAGTTGGGCGGCACCTCCAATGCGGGTGCTGTTACCCATGCCACTGGAACTAAAGTCTATGCTGAGTCCTTTGGTTTGAAGAATGACAATTCTCCGGTTGTGTCGCGGTCGGGGAAGGTCGGAAATCGGCTCTGGTGACAGGCTGGTCTGATAAATACTCGGCTGCGTTGGGGAAGCGGGCTTCAGGCCGACGACCTAAATCGAGCACCACCTCCACCAATTTGTCCCGTTGGGGATGGTGTTGCAATACCTGGCGAATCGGGCCAGGAAGGATATCTAGGAGTTGGGGTAGGTCGTCGGTAATCTGGAAGGTTTCGGAGTCTTGGGCAAGCGAGCGTGGTGGAGAAGGTGGATTGGAAGGCTGATGGTTGGGCTGTTCAGGAAGATTGTTGCCGCTGAATATCATGGATAGTTCGAGAGTACAAAGGCTGTAAAACGGTTTGTCAATAAAGCTAATGGGTAGAGCTGGCTTGAATCTGATTCAAAAAATGGGAAGGCTGACTACTGAAAGGGTCGATAGCCAGAGGTTTGATGCTTAGCTGCATGGGAATCTCCTCGATAGGGTTGTGGAAGGAATCGTTGTAGAACTTGTCGAAATCGGCGCAGGGGACCGTTGGGGTTGCAATTGTTTTAGCTCAGATACAAACCGATGAGCATAATCAATGGCCTGCCACAGTAGATCTGGATAGTTTTCCAGCCGGAGCGGGATGCCAGCGTCTGGTTCTAAATTAGCTGTGCTGCGGTGTTCCAGCGCCTCTAGAACCGGCGCAAGCAGCGAACGCGCATAGCTGCCATAGGCGACTCCAGCAATGTAGGATGATTGCTCGGCGGTCTGTTTCGTTAGCCCAAGCGCCTGCAACTTCGATACAGTCTGGCGATTGGTGCCGCCGGCAAGCTGAACAAACCCTGGTAGTTTCGCTGCTAGCACTTTGCGGCCTAGCTTTACCGCTGCTTTGGTTGCACCTTCGCCAATATCTCCACTCATCGGTCTGCCGTCGGTCTGCCAGATCAAGGCACAGGGCAGGGGGGCGATCAGGTCATGAAGTGACCAGAGATAGTCAATCAAGCCGTCGTCATCGGGACAGCTAATCGCAACTAGCTTTAATTGCGGTACATAGGGGGCAATGGCCTGCCATAGGCGACTAAAATCAGCCAGTCGGCCTACCTGGGTGTGAATTTCAACTGCATCGACTCCGGCCAGCACCAAGGGAGCAACTGCTGTAGGTGTGAACACATAAGAGCGGGCAGTAATTTGATCAATCGGACAAATGGTTAAACAGCGCCCACAACCATAACAGACACTATCCACAACTCCTGAAAATCCATCTAAGGGCCGCTCAAACACAATGGCTTGAACTGGGCAGACCTGCTCACACGGACGAGGGCAACTCGGAGGGCAAAGGGCTGGTTCTAATTGCGCTTTGCGAAAATGGGGATCTTCCCCATCATTCAGGCTGACCATCAGCCAAGGCAGTCCCTCAACTCAATAGCCTAGCGATCGAGCAGCGGTGGCAAGATCAGCAACTACCCTCAATGCCTCCTGAACAGCGGCAACTACGGCTGGATCGGCTGCAACATCAATACAGTCAGCCCCAGCTAAAGCGTAAGCCAGCGTTAAGCTCCTCACAGCAGGAAGATTCTGGAAACTCGCGCCGCAAATCAGCTTGAACCAAGAACCTTCCCTTAAAGATCGTAAGGGACGATACAAGTTAGTCACCCTTACTATACTAAAAGGTTATACAGAAAAAGGCGAGTGCCTTGGACTAGCCTACTATGGAACCTGAAACTAGGATGTATCGCGGTTAGCGTTGCTTGACAGCAATTTGATGGAAGCGTAATCCAAAGCAGCGATGTCAGCGCTTAGGCAGCCACCAAGAAGTCAGCCAAAGGTTTCCAACTGAACTCGCGTCCGCCGCCCATCTCAACCACGACTTTAATTCGAGGCTCCTGCTGGGGCAAGCTCACCAAAAACTGAAGCTCCTGCTGTGACAGAACTGTACCTTCCAGCATCCAGATTGCTAACCCTTTTGCTTCGGGCGGTAGCTGTTCCAATTGATAAGTAGCGGCTGGAGGCAAAAAGTAGCGATAGCCAACAGCGCCTTCTCGTTCGGTCGTCTTCTTGCCCAGATGGGGCGGACGGACTCCATGTACCCCTAATAGGTAAGCTGACAGATCCCCCAACCCTCTAGCTGTAATGTGGAGAATTTCATAGCCAGCCGCTCGTAAACGACGCTGATACCGCCCCTCGTGCCCACCTTCGAGGGGCACGTACAGTCCCAATGCGCCCGTCGCTTCTAAGCTGCGAATAAAGGGCTTACCAGTCGTAATCAATGCCATAGGTTTCTCGCCTTGAGGGTAAATCTGGACTTCCCGATAATTATTAGGACCACAAGTCTTGATTGTAGTGGGCGCGTAGGCACGATTCAAGTCGAATCTGGTTGAATTCGGTCGTTGTCAGAGCCTTCAAGCCAGCGAACAGCAACTCGCCACTCGCCTTTGCCAATCGTCGGTTTTACGAGGGCTATTGACTCAGCTCTCGCCCTTGGTGCGTCCGGTAATCGAAAGACGCTGGTTGGCGCGGCAAAAGCATTTGCGGTTTGGGCTGAAGCCAGTGGTCCTAGGGAATGATTACACTGCCTACTCTTCACACTCGAGCTGAGCAAGTTCGCAAAAATCGGCTCAGCATTGTGTCTATGCTGTATATCCTGGTCATCCCCGTAGTTCTACTGGTTCTGCGAGCAGCGACTCTATCTTATTCCTCTGCCCAGTTTTCGGGGTATATCATTATTGGTCAGAACAGAAGCGCAAACTCTGCCATCAAAATCTCAAATCGATACGCCAAACCCCAAGCTATAGCGGACAGCAACGAAGGCAGCTAAAATTACCATCAGTAACAGAGTTGAAAGTATATCTTGACGAACGCCGCCTAGCCCTTCTCGCCACAGGCCATAATTAACCACGAAGTAATAGAACAAATCATTCAGGGCAACTCCAACCACCGCACCTGGTAAACCAAACAACGCATAGCCAATGAAAATTCCGACGGCAGTGCAGAGAAAGCGACTCAGATTGGCAGCAGCTGTATACTGAGGTTTGCCGATGGCAAATAAAGCCGGTTCATTTGTATTGCACAACAAGCGGGGCCAGATACCGATAGCCAAGATGGGTAACATCCATGCCGCTTGAACATAGCGCTGATCATACAACGTCTTGATAATCAGATCCCCAAAGGCCGCCAAACCTGCTACACTGGCCGCCAATCCAATTAATACCCATCTGCGTGCTTTCAACAACTTGGCGCGAATTTCAAACCGGGGCAGATCAGCAATTTTAGCGACAGCGGGCATGATCACCTTACCGCTGACTGCCATAGTGACAGCGCGGGGTATATCGGCAAATGTGAGCGCAATCCCATAGATACCAAGCAGTTCTAGCGTTAACAGTTTTCCCAGGATCAGGCGGTCGGCTTGCTCGGCCAGAAATGTCATGGCAGTAGAAAGGAAAATCCACACGCCAAATGTCAGAATTTCTTTGACAATGACTCGATTCCAGGTAAAAGTATTGAGCTTCCAATGATTGAGACGATAGCTCCAAATAATCTGGAAAATAGATGCGGCTAAGCCCCCAACCGCTAAGGCCCAAACCGTAGGGCTAAACCACGCCCATGTAATCATCACCACTGAAGCAATTACCTGTCCAGTTAATTCATAGATTGCGAGCTGTTTGATCGCGAGGTGACGGTTGAGCGTAAAAAGAGACGAGCTGTTGAATCCAGAAATCACCGTATTTAAGCCAAGCACCGGAATTAGCCACAGCAATCGTGGTTCGTTATAGGCTTGCGCTACAGGATAGGCCAACAACAGACAGCCCAACCAAATCGCTCCACCTCGAATTACTTGAATCGTCCATGCCGTGTTCAGAAAAACCGGCTCATCGCCTCGCTTACTTTGAATCACACTGACTCCAAGCCCAACATCTGAAAACAGATGCAAGCCTGTGATAAAAACCTGCCCCAACGTCACCAAACCAAACAATTCTGGAACTAGCAACCGAGTCAGGATCAAATTGTTACCAAAGCGGATAATTTGGCTAGCACCATAGCTCAGAACAGTCCAGACGGTTCCCCGAATCGCCAGCTTTTTGATTGAAGATTGGGATGATTGGGATGATGACATAGTTTAAATGAAAACTCCACACCATAGTTTCTATAATCGTGCTGTCAATTATCCTTTTGCAATAAATTGTCTGAAGCAACTGCCGGTGTCGTCTCCCCACTCCCAATTAGCGACAATTCCGACTCGATGGATTGCCAAACGAGATGTATTGGGATAAACATCAGTCAGGGCACGATACAGAACGGGTTCATCGTTCACAAAGGCAGTATAATGAATTCCATCGAACACAACTCGAAAAATACAGGGAACACCCCAGTGAATCCGACTGCCAATGTTGGTCCAAACGGCGTCGTATAGATCCTCAAATCCGCGAATCACGAAGAAAGACGAGATGGATGCGCCTTCATAGTCGTCGTTGAGCCAGTTGTTGAGGATGATGTAATTCTTTTCGTCCTGCCAGAAGATTAAGCCAGCCCGACCCTCTTCACCCTGTCCTCGTTTAGTTCCAGGCGGAGTGATTTCAACTTGCACATCCGCCAGATCCGGGCGGGGCCAGACAACTGTGTAGGCCGTCCGATCTGGATTCGGTGATTGTACACTCGCCTGTACTTTAGCCATATTATTGCCAATACATTCGATCACCCCCTGACCCATCTGTTTTAGCAGTCAATCTTTATACAACCCGCTCAACAACCGAGATCGTAACGGGCCCCCAGCCGACGCCGACCGTTGAAACACCGTTAACACCAGCCGCTCTTCGGGCTCAACTTCTGGCATCGGGCGAAGCAACACTCGTAAAGGCTGAGTGGGGGAAGGGCAATGTCGCAGCAAGTGAGAACATTTCCGGAGACGTCGTTTGGAGTGACGATAAGCAGGTAGGGTATATGCGCCTTCGCGGCCTGCCTGTCAATGACAAGAGCAAAGAGCAATATCAATTGTGGATCTTCGAAGACGGTAAGCTTGAACCCCACCCGAAGGATGGGGGCGTATTCGATGTGAATGCGGAAGGCGAGGTGATCATACCTATCGACGCGAAACTTGCTACGAACCAACCAAAGGCCTTTGCTATCACTATCGAGAAGCCCGGCGGTGTTGTCGTGTCCGACCGAAAACGGATAGCCGGACTTGCGGTTGTGAAACCGTCTGCCTAATAGCCTCGTATAACCAACTACAAGCGGGTCAGACCAATGCCCGGTCTCGTTTTGGGGTCGAGCGGGCTGACTTTATCTATTTTTCGTGTTCAATAGGAGATCAAGATGCGATTAAGGAAACTTCTTCCTGGAGTTTTGGGAGTTTTGGGAGTTTTGGCGGTTGCTGTAGCATTGGCTGCCATGGTTCCCGCACAGCGTGCGGATAGGCTTCCGCAGATCCGTGTCGAGGAGTACACACTGAAGAATGGGCTGCGTGTTCTGCTTCACCAAGATCGTTCTACACCGATCGTTGCCGTTGGGGTTTGGTATCACGTTGGTGCCAAGAATGAGGTTGAAGGCAGGACCGGATTTGCACATCTTTTCGAGCATATGATGTTTCAGGGCTCAAAGAATTACGATGCGGACTATTTCACCCCGCTTCAGGAGGCCGGTGCTTCAATAAACGGAACTACCAACCAAGACCGGACCTGGTATTTCCAGACCGTTCCATCCAATTTCCTCGAGCTCGCTCTGTTTATGGAAGCTGACCGGCTCGGAAACCTACTTCCGGCGATGACGCAAGAAAAGCTTGATAATCAGCGGGACGTAGTCAAGAACGAGAGAAGACAGCGGGTTGATAATCAGCCCTACGGAACCGCCTTTGAACGCATCGGCGAGTTAATGTATCCCAAACCGCATCCCTACAATTGGTCAACTATTGGATCGCTCGAAGATCTTCAGGCCGCTTCAATGGACGATGTCCAATCTTTCTTCCGGCAATATTACGTTCCAAATAACGCGATCCTTGTGATCTCAGGAGATTTTGAAGATCGGCAGGCGCGTGCCCTCGTTGAGAAACACTTTGGCCCGATACCCGCAGGCGGAAAGATCGCCCGGCCAAACCCTGCTCAGCCGAAGTTGGAGAAGGAGATACGGACCACCGTTGAAGATAGCGTCCCGCTCGCTCGCCGCTATTTTGTCTGGCATGGGGTGAGGGCTTACTCTCCTGATGAACCCGCACTTGACGTTCTCAGCAATATTCTCTCGAGCGGACGCACCTCAAGGCTGCAGAGCAATCTTCTTTACGGAAAAGAGCTTGTTCAACAGGTCTTCGCAAACAGCGGCACTAACGAAATAGCCGGACTTTTTCAAATACAGGCAACTGCCCGGCCCGGCAAGTCGCTTGATGACATCGAAAAAGAGATAGATGCGGAGATAGAACGTATCAAGAATGAGCCGCCTTCCGCGGAAGAGTTATCAAGAGCACTTAATCTCATAGAATCGCAGAGTATTTTTGGTCTGCAAACCGTTTTGGGGAAGGCAAATCAGCTTGTTAACTATAAGGGCTATGTCGGGAAAGCGAGTTGGTTTCAAGATGATCTTGACCGGTATAAGAAAGTAACACCTGCAGATGTCTCACGAGTCGCTAAGCAATATTTGACGGGAAATAGGCTTGTAATGACCTACGTTCCGCGTACTGGCGAGGCACAGCGCGCACAAAATGCCGCGAACGAACCGACATCTGTAAAGAGCGAAAAAGCCGATGAAGAAAAACTTGCGGCCCAGACGGCAGCGCTTCCTAAAGGTGGACCGGATCCAAAACTTTCGCTTCCGAAGATCGAAAAGACAAAGCTGCCAAATGGTCTCGAGATATGGATGGTCGAACAACGTGAGCTTCCGATCGTTGCAATGAACATGGTCTTCAAGACAGGTTCAGATAACGAGCCAGCAGATAAGGTCGGTGTTTCTAACTTTACTGCCCAGCTGTTAGATGATGGAACAAAAACACGCTCTGCCGAGGAACTTACAAACCAATTGCGGCAGATCGGGATAACTGGCATTAATGCCGGGTCAGCATCCCATCCTCGCTCTGCTGGCGGGACAAATGTTCCAAATTTATCGTCAAATGGCTTCACCATAATTCAACCTTGATGGCCCTGAACTGAACGATAGCTGAACGATAGCTGAACGATAGCTGAACGACAGCCGTGCTTAAGAGTTCTAAGTCAACTAATGCACTGATACGCATCGAGTGTCTGTTTGGGATGTTTAGAAGAAGCGAAAACGTGACCTAACAAGGGGATTTGAAAAAGATTCTGTAAGAAATGCTATGAGAAAATATGCAGAGACTCTAAGGACGGATGCCTGAACCTGTCTAAATGGTGGTTTAGACTAAGTAGGTGAGCATAATTAAACATAAAACCCAAAACCCTGCGCCGCCCGCTGCGCGGGGTTTTGAATCTGGTTTTTAATTATGCCGAGGTACTTAGTAGGACGAACGATTTCATTAAACGAGAGTGAATTAAATGATTGAACCTGAAAAGTTCACCTAGAGTTCTGTTTCTGGCACTGGTGTTGTTACACAGTAATCACATCATAATTCTGAACACAAATTCAAATTTTCTCAGGCAACCTAGGATACAGTTTCCGGTATTTTTGATAAGTCTTGGCAACATCCAGATGACGGCTTGCTAAAGAAAAAATAAATTACCATGCTCTATCTTTCTCAAGGCCACAAATTTTCTCAAGGCCGCGAATTTTTGTCATTTCTGCACCTTCCATCACTGAATTTGTTTATGCTTTATTAGTTGTGCAACCTATTAGTTGTGCAACCAAATCTCCAATTGCCCCAATTGCGATTAGGAAAGGTAGATGCATTGAATCCAGTGTATTCAGGGTGCTTAGACCCAAATCTCAAGCAATTGCGTAGCTTAGCGTTTAACCGTCCGAGGAATAAACTTCAACTGATGTTGAAATAGGATTGAGAGTGGTAATTATGCAGATCTACTCCGCATTTCTTAAACATGAGAAAGGACCTGACAGTCTCTTACTCTTCCATTAAATTTTGACGAAGCAAACTGCTAGTACCCACAGTAAATGCCCTGAACTTGTTTAAAAAAATTGATAATCACCTGCAGGGTGGTTTGCGCAAAATTTCGGAATCCTTTGGCCTGACACACCTCTGTAGAGATCGATTCAGCAAATCTCTAATCTGCTTGCTGCTAAAGTCAGATGCTAGGCTGAAGAAGTGATCAGTGATCCGCCGGTTCCTTCTACCTTCATCTCTCCTGTGACTGTCTTCTCTGCTGAAACCCTGCTATTTACGCCCGCCACCCCCAGTGCTGATGCCGCTCCAGTGATCTTCGCCTTTCCCAACGAATACAGCGTTGGCATCACGAGTTTGGGCTATCAAGTGATTTGGGCCACATTGGCGATGCGCCCCGATTTGCAGGTCAGCCGTCTGTTTACGGATATTCACGACCCCTTGCCTGGGCACCCGGAGCTAGTTGGGTTTTCGTTCTCTTGGGAACTGGATTATGTCAATATCCTCAGCTTGTTAGAGTCGCTCAACCTGCCTCTGCGCAGCGCCGACCGTTCCGATGCCCACCCGCTGATTTTTGGCGGAGGACCGGTGCTAACGGCCAATCCTGAACCTTTTGCTGATTTCTTTGATCTGGTGCTGCTGGGGGATGGCGAGGGCTTGCTGGATGCCTTTATCGATGCCTATCAGCAAGTGCGCTTGGCCGATCGCCTTACTCAGTTGCGCCATTTAGCCCAAGTTCCTGGCGTGTATGTGCCCAGTTTGTATCAGGTGACTTACAAAGCCACAGATGGTGAGATCGAGCGAATTGACCCAGTTGACGAAGCCATTCCGGCCCAAGTGCAAAAGCAGACCTATCGGGGCAGTACCCTGCTGGCCTCTACGGTTGTGACTGAAAAAGCAGCCTGGGAAAGCATTTACATGGTGGAGGTGGTGCGGAGCTGCCCAGAGATGTGTCGCTTTTGCTTAGCCAGCTACCTGACTTTGCCCTTCCGAACAGCCAGCTTAGAAGCCTCGTTGTTACCTGCGATTGAGCGGGGACTCCAAGTGACGAATCGCTTGGGGTTGTTGGGCGCGTCGGTGACGCAACATCCAGAATTTGAATCCTTGCTGGACCATCTGGATCAGCCCCAGTATGACGATATTCGTCTCAGTATTGCTTCGGTCCGTACCAACACCGTAACCGCGAAACTGGCTCGTTTATTGGTGAAGCACGACACTCGCTCGATTACAATTGCGGTCGAAACGGGTAGCGATCGCTTGCGGCGCATAATCAATAAGAAGCTGGACAACGACGAGATTGTTACGGCAGCAATCAATGCCAAAGCGGGCGGGCTGAGTGCGATCAAACTCTATGTTGCAGGCTAGAAATCACGGTTTCGATCACTTCCACATAGTTGACGGTGAAGCTTGCATCTTCTGACGTTCCGGCCTGAGTTGTTTCAAGCTCAAGTTCGTAGGCGCTCATAAGTCAGTGTTCCTGTTTCGCTGAATAGTTAGCTCAATCCAATTTGCAGATGGACAACTCGAAGATTGCCTACCCCAACTCTATCTTGGATGCCCTGAATCTGCTTTGGGTCTGGTGATTTTTTTAACCTTTTACAAAGAAATCTGCCCAGCCGATGGAGTGCCCAGTCGCCAGAATCTACCCCAGGTGGAGTGCCTGATTTGAGGCGAGGCCGAGAGAATAGGGCTAAATCTGATCTTTAGACAAGTTATAAGCAGACTATGGCCTTAAAACTATCGGTTCCAACTCTCGACGGCCCCGAAGCCGCCAAAGCGCTGAAAGAAACGATTCTAACGACTGAACCGGATGCACGAGTCGAGGTTGATGCGAACGCAAAGATGGTGACGATCGAGGGCAAAGCATCGGAAGAAACCTTTAAGCAGCTAATCACCGCCGCAGGGCATAAGATTGCCTAATGAAATAAATGAATTAGCTGGCGGTTGAAACCGCATCTGCAGAGGCAAAACCTGCCTGAGCGAGGTGTTTGGTCTATCTCGAATTGAAATATCCGGGCTAATTGCTCAAGCTCATAAAGGGGTCTGTTCAGAGTTTTGGGTCAATCCAGCTTTTAACTTCGTACTTCTCCCAGCCGCGAATCCATTGCGGGCTAATCGGGGAAGTCTGCTATGGGCGTAGCCTTCTCGCAAAGTAGCAGACTAGACGAGGGGTTTAGTCCACTTGAGTGGACTTGCTTCAATCGGACTTACGCACTTGAAAGATGGAAACTCGATCCTCCCAGACCTCCTTAAAAAGGCGGAACCTCAGAAACCCCCTTTTTAAGGAGGTCTGGGAGATCTCTGTTGCATAAGTCCTATTCAATAGCAATTCATCTGCGAGTGGGTCAAGCAACGAAGCGACACAGAACCATTTACAGAGCCATATTTGTCAGCACCAGCTTGCCCCTTTTGGATTTCCTGGTGGTGGTTGCCATAATTTCTACGCTTAATGAATTGATACCTAGCTGCTAGTTTAGTCAAGCTGGTGGGAACCCTGAACTTGAAACCCCAAAGCGCCTCAGCAGTGGACTATTGGCAACCAAATGCAGGCGGACATCGTCAGCTCTTTGCGCCAGCACAAGCAGTGATTTCTACGCTGCGGCCAGTAGTTGATCTCGCTGTAGAGGAATCCTAGGGTTTGGGTTATTTTTGACCTGGGAGCTCAGCCACTTAAGCATCTATGACAGCTTCATTCTCTCATCTGCCCCATCAGGAGTTGGCTGACAACAATGCACCCGTCAGTCAGCGACGCGAAAGTTTCAGTATCGAAGCAGAAAGCGCAGCGACCACCCTTCTAGCGCTGCAGACGCCTCAACAATCTCCTAAGCGGCCAGCTTCCAACCCCTGTTCTGCGGCCAAAGAAACCGGAGGGGTAATTGATATCATGCCCCACAGGCCCAACGATATAGCCCAAGCGACCACAGCAGTCGTTAACCGGGAGCAGTTTTCTCCGGCCCAACCTGTTACGGTTGAGGAGTCCAGCCTACCGCATGCTAGCTCGGAAACCGCTTTGGCAACGTCAAAAGGTTCCTTCTCCGCCTTCTTAGCCCCATTGACCCAAGACACCTTCAAGCAGGTGGTCGCCGATGTCGAGCAAAAATTGCGTGTGGTCAACCAGACCCTCTCAATTCTGGACAATGTGCTGGATTCGCAGGGGTTTGATGCCATCCTCAACGAGATGCTGCGCTCGATTACCCTCAAGACCGGAGAGTTGCTCAACGCCGACCGCACCACGATTTTTCTACTCGATGAAGAACGCGACGAACTGTGGTCGATTGTCGCCAAAGACGAAGCAGGCAATAATCTAGAGCTGAGAATTCCCAAAACCGTTGGCATCGCTGGAGAGGTCGCCACCCGCAAACAGGTGGTGAATATTCCCTACGATTTCTATCAAGATGCCCGCTCGGTTGCGGCGCAAGAGTTTGATAAAAAGAACAGCTACCGCACCTATTCGATGCTGGCTCTGCCGCTGCTAGACGATCAGGGCAATTTGGTGGCCGTGGTGCAGTTGATTAACAAGCTCAAGCCGATTCATGATCCGTTAGCGCCGCTCGAAGAAAAAATTGACTTGATTGGCTTTACGGTCCAGGACGAAGCGGTGTTTCGCGATTTCGCTCCATCAATTCGCTTGATTTTAGAATCCTCCCGCTCGTTTTATCGAGCCACCCAGCAGCAGCGTAGTTTTATTAGAGGAGAGTGACTAATGACAATTTTGTCACCGCTAACTGAGCAAAGCCATGTGGAATTGATTGAGGAGATTTCGGTTGCCGACATCACGAAACTGTATGAGAAGCAACCTAGCCTATTGGAAGTTGTAAAAGCCGATTTTGAAGGAGTAAAAAATGTAGGTCTATACGAGTGTATTGAAACTGGGTTAAAGTTTTTCTATCCTTGTATAACCGCTTCTGAGGAATATTATAATCAATTAAACGAAAATAATAATGTTTACTATCCAGATAGAAAGAGTGAATATTCATATGCAAGTCATTTTGTCAATCAAGAAGATATCGTTCTTGAGGTAGGTGCAGGGAAAGGAGCATTTTTTAAGTACATAAAACCCAAAGCATACATTGGGCTTGAGTTCAGTGAATCTGCCATAGAAATAGCTTCTAAAGAAGGAATTGAGCTTAAGAAAGAATCAGTTGAAGATCATTCAAGCAACTCAGATAACAAAGCAAAGTACTCAGTTGCTGTAGCTTTTCAAGTTCTAGAACATGTTGCTTATCCAGCTCAATTTGTTCAGTCAATTCTAGAATGCTTAAATGAAGATGGTGTCTTAATTATATCTGTTCCATCTGAGGATGCTTTCTACTCAACTAGGGTTAACGATATTCTTAATCTCCCTCCTCATCATGTAACGAGATGGTCAGATCGAGCACTTGAATCTTTAGCACATCGATTTAATTTGGAAGTTATTGGGGTATATCACGAAAAACTGGGTGAAGCTGAGAGAGGACTATTTTTGTATTGTATTGCATTGCTCGCTTTGCTGAAATCCTTTGGTATGAGAAAGAAATTAGTGGATACTTCTTTCCAGTTTAAAGTTGTTTCAAAAATCGCATCTGCTATAAGTAAGTTTTTATTAAAAGGATTTCAAGAGCAAGGGCTGATGCCTAACGGGCATTCTGTGACTGTTGTTTACAGAAAGAAGCAGCAACACTCCTAACTTACTTCAGTAGCGCTAACGCATAAGAGAAATAAAATTTAGTAAGAAATATCGCAACTAATAATAAGGTCAAGATGGGTATTAAAGCACTGCACCTGAGTTCTTTCGATACAGCTGGAGGAGCAGCACGATCAGCCTACCGGATTCATGAGGGGTTACAAAAGGTTGGGGCTGATTCTCATATGCTGGTGCAGTTTAAGTCGGGTAATAATCAAGCTGTAGAAGCTGTGGAAGGCAGAATACCGACCCGATTGCGATCATCGCTGGACAGTCTTATTCTCCAATTTCATCAGCATCCGCAGCAAATGTTTTCTCTACAATGGTTTCCTGATGCTGTTGCAGCAAAAGTTGCCCAGATGAACCCAGATATTATTAATTTGCACTGGGTTTGTGGTGGATTTCTTCAGATTGAAACCTTAGCAAAACTAAACAAACCGCTAGTCTGGACGTTGCATGATATGTGGGCATTTACTGGCGGATGCCACTATAGCGAGGGGTGTGATTGCTACACCAAATCCTGTGGAAATTGTCCTCAACTGAAAAGCAATCGCGATCGAGACCTATCTCATTGGGTCTGGCAACGCAAAGCGAAGGCATGGAAAGGGTTAGACATGACCATTGTGACCCCCAGTCAGTGGATGGCGAGCTGCGCTGAATCTAGCTCTCTGTTCAAAAACTTTCCGGTCAAGATAATTCCCTATGGATTGGATACGCAACGATACAAACCAATGGATCGGCGCATAGCTCGCGAAATCTTGAACCTTCCCCAGGACAAAAAACTGATCTTATTTAGCGCTATCAGCCCTAACGATCCTAGAAAAGGATTTCGTTTTTTAGATCAAGCACTGCAAAAGCTTGTAGAAGCTGGATGGCAAGATAAAGTGGAATTACTGATCCTGGGCAATTCAAACTCGAACAATCAGCTCAGTTCAGGTTTAAAGTCCCATGCTGTAGGCAAACTGAGTGATGAAATCTCCCTTGCTCTCGTCTATGCCGTTGCAGATGTCTTTGCCGCTCCCTCAACGGAGGATAACCTGCCCAATACCGTTTTGGAAGCGATCGCTTGTGGCACTCCCTCAGTTGCTTTCAAAATTGGTGGCATGCCAGACATGATCGAACATCAGCGGAACGGCTATCTGGTACAACCTTATGAAACTGAAGAGTTTGCTAAGGGAATTGCTTGGATTTTAGAAGATCAGGAAAGGCATCAGAGCCTATGTTACTATGCTCGTGAAAAAACTGAAAAAGAGTTTCCTCTAGAGCTTCAAGCTCGTCGCTATGAGTCTTTATACAATCACATCCTGAGCCAATCTCCAGACGGTAAAGGAGGTGTTGCTGGGGCATGTACAAACCCTCTTGCAGCTAAGCTCAAGCCAAATTCGATGGTACGTTGGGCAAAGGGACGACCCAAATTAGCCGGATAGCAGCCTGCATGATAGCGACCAAAATACTTGTGAGCTAACCGATCGGCCAACCGCATTCCAGTCAGATTGGCAATTAAAGTTGGGGCATCAACTGCAACCATAGCGGGATCCTCAGGACTCACCCAAGCATCTATGCAGGTCAGCACATCAGGAATTGTTGCCAAACGGGTTAGATGCAGCAACTGTAATTTTCCTTGCTGCCAAATTAAACAACATAACCCACTCGGTTGGGACTGCCATCCCAAATCAACACCCAGAAATTTCATGGACTATCCAATCTAGGTGCCCAAAACAATAGCTGTATTCACTTTCCAAACGTTCAAGCATTTTTTATTAACAGCTTGAGAGCAAAGTCAGGATGCCATAAAGCCATAGCCCCGCCAGACGGCTACCAGAACGCCCTGAATCACCACATCGGTTGCTGGGGCTTCTATCACAGGATAGTTGGGGTTTGCTGGCTCCAGTTTTACCTGGTTGGCTTTGCGGTGATAGTACTTCAGCGTTTGTCCTTCGCCATTCACCCTAGCTGCCACAATCGTACCGTTCTTGACGGTTTTGGGATCCTGCACTGGGCGCATAATCACCACATCACCATCCGCAATTAATGCGTCAATCATACTGTCGCCCCGAACCCGCAAGGCATAATCTCCGGGTCGAAGTAAGGAGCTAGAGAAATCCAACTGCTCTACTGCGTCCGGGAAAGATTCAACCACCGAACCAGCTGCAATCGCTCCCACAATAGGTAGACCTTGGGGTCGCAGAATCCGAATCGTTCTCGCCCGACCTTCAGTCCAATCAATGTATCCTTTTGCTCTGAGATGCTCCAGCCGACTCTGAATCGGCGCAGGAGACTTTAGCCCCATCGCTCGCATCATTTGACGAATCGATGGCGAATGCTGATTTTGCTTGATGTATTCCACCAGCCAGTCAAAAAGCTGCTGCTGGACTTCAGTAAGACGAGCGTCCATAGAACATTACCATTGGCAGAAAATAAAGGGCCAATCAATCGCTCCTAGAACATTTGTATCACCAAATGATTCAGCTTGTCTAGTTTGGTTGATTACTAGTTTTGCTAATCACAAATAGCGATTAGCAAAACTAGGATGTCTGTACTACAGATATGTACTAAGAGTATCGGATTTTGGTGGCAATTTCTACTGCTTGGCTAAAAAATATTTTGATATAGAAAATTTTCAGAGGGTTTGCAAATACTCCAACAGGTCTGCCATTTCCTGCGGACTAGGTTGAAACTGCGGCATTGGGGGAGTTTTACCGCTGGTTACCTGATGAATCAGCCCAATTCGCGACTTGCGGGACCCGACATGGTGCAAACTCGGACCGACTCGACCATCCGCGGCAACCCCATGACAACCCGCACAATTCAACTGAAAAATTACCTGCCCCTGAGCTGGATTGCCATTCAGTCCTAAAACATGCTGTACGTAAGGATCAGAACGGCGAGACTGGTAGAACATTAATGTCACAACTAGCAGGGCAACCAAAACCGCTAGAACGATCCAAGCCGCCTTCTGAACTGAGATGTCGGTGGTTGCAATTTGGTTATCCAAAAGCTCTTTTGCCATCAAAAACGGTTAGTGAACGAGAAGCGCAGGCAGACCAGCGACATACCTCAAGAATTTAACTTACTTCATGTAAAAACTAGAGGTTATTTAACTTTTCTAAAGCATTACCTCAGCCTGAAGCTTGTCTTGCATCCTAAAAGGTACATAGCAGAGCAAGTACGAACCTCGTCTTGCATGCTTTTCAAGCCAAACTGCTTCGTTTGGAAGGGTTGACCTTGCTGGGGCTATCTTCCCTCAAGAATTATGATAGAAGAATAAAAAGCATTAAGAGAAAGTTGGGTCGTTAAATTTGATAAAATCCAAATCGACGCTAAGGAGATGAAGCAGTGGTTGAACCTTTACTTTCGGGCATTGTGCTAGGTCTGATTCCAGTAACACTGGCCGGTTTGTTTGTAGCGGCCTATCTGCAATACAAGCGCGGCAACCAGCTTAATCTTTAATTGGCACGGTTGCTAATCTGAGCAGATTCATTCAGTTGGTTGGCAAACCTGATAAACAAACACAACCTTTCCTTCTGTGCCGCTCTTAAGCCTGTAGAAGGAAAGGGTTTTGATTATTTGGCCGTTTTGTCAGGAGCCAAGCAAATACTCGTTAACCACACTCCATGCGTTCGAGTGGGATGCTTTTCTCCTGGCCGCGATGTAGTCAGCTGGCAGATCAATGTCAGCAGTGGCGGAATTGGCCTTCAGCGCACTCAGGCTAGCCTTGCTAGTGTCAAGTACCGCAGCAGTTGCAGCGCCGTTCATACTGACATCACTCGTTTGCACCTTTTTGGTTCGCCGCCCTGTTCTCTTACCTTTTGATGACGTCAATCCTTTTTGCCGCTTAGCGGCCGATAAGTAGCTCTTCAGGGAAGAAGCAGAAATCTGAACGCCTTTCCCGCTCAGCATCTCAGCAATTTCTTCGTAGCTGTATCCCTTAGCCAAGGCTGCGCTAATCGACTCCTGAAGCACGGCAACTGCCTCTCGCAAAGACCAATTTTCCCTAGGTTTCTCTGGCAATCCTTGCAATACGGAGCTGACGTTGTTGAGGGCAGATTGGGAAACACTTACAGCTGATGGCAAACGTTTATTCGCTCTAACCATTCTCTTAATCCTTACACACAGTAGTTGGTGTATATAATACTATTTCTAATTCTGAATGCTATTGGCAAATTTGAATCAATTATTTTGATAATTCCCTGATACAGCGTTTTTCACTCATGTGAGGTATGGGGGGGGTGTGAGCTTCGCCCCTACGCAGGGAGCACTGCCCCTGCACCTCGTTTTTCGTACTTCACTAGCCTGAAAAAGGCTGTAATCGTGATTCAGCGTTTGCAGCGCTAGGCCAAGTTTGAACCTGTAATCCACAAGCAGTTAGGGGAACACCAATATTGCTACCTGCAATGAACGCAACATCAAAACAGAGGCGGTAATGGTTCTGCTCATAGAGGAGCCGGTTTACTGGCAGAACGATGCCTTCGACTCATTTCTACCTGCTGTCAGTCAGGCCAACTGAGGCCGATCAATCAATTCGCTGCCCTGCATTTATGTTTGGTTTTGCCTGTTGCCTTAAAGCTAAAGTCAGCTATTTTGCATCAATCGAGGGTAATGGGCAGATTCACATATATGAACGAGTCTTGATCCGAGTCTTGATCCGAGTCTTGATCAAGCCATACCGTTTGTTGTCACCTCATCCCACTGTCTGTTCCTGAGGTTGATTTAATCAATATTTTGTTTGAATGATTTGATCTTTAATGGTTTGATTTTTAATACTCTAATTAATGCTCTAATTTTTCATATGCTCCGGTCTAGTTCCAGTACAGGATCCCACCCAATGCCTCGTCCCAGCGCTTAGTGAAGTTTTGACAAACCTAAATAGGTATTACGCCCCAAGCAACTCACTCAGTAGACCGCTGAAAAGCAATTAGAGAAGCAATTAAGCAGCATGAGAGTAAAGGTTGGGTCAGTTGGGTGGATTTCAAATCTGCGTTTAGATTCGTCTGATGGGAGTGACCCCTACGGAAAGTCGTGCGAAACTGAGGTACAAACGAAACAGGTCCTGAATTATAGCCGTTTGGTTTTAGGGGGCATGCATTCCTGGGCTGTAGTTGACTTGGAATCAAGTCTCTCTGTTTCGAGGCAGCTCCTGCTGCGGATGGGGAGACTATCCCTAAGCAGTTATCCTGTCGTCATACCTAGACTCTACTAGTCATACTGTGCTAACCACACTGTGAGTTTTATGAGGTTTTATCTTGGCTTTAAGCAAACTAAGGCAAACTTCAGCAAGTCTTCAAAAGAATTCTAGGGAGGATAGCGTTCTGTCCCGGGTTTGTTGGAAAGATAATGGTATTAGGGTGTTGCTACCAGCCTCTGGAGAATCCGATATCTAGCGATGACGAAGCGAGTAATCCGGCATGAGCTACTGCTTAAATCCAGCCTGTTCTAATCCAGAAAATTCGATCCATGCTGAGCGATGCCACTCTTGCGGCTCTAAATTGCTGTTGCGGGACCGCTATCGGGTGATTCAAGCACTTGGGCAGGGAGGCTTTGGAGCTACGTTTCTAGCCAAAGATGAAGCGTTGCCAGGTAGCCCCTACTGTGTGATCAAGCAATTGCGTCCGGCGGCTACTTCACCGAGCGTGATGCAGATGGCGCGGGATCTGTTTGAGCGGGAAGCCAATACGCTGGGGAAGGTGGGCAATCATCCTCAAGTGCCGCGCTTGTTAGATTACTTTGAAGCCAACAATGAGTTTTATCTGGTCCAGGAGTACATCAGTGGCTGCACCCTCCAGCAGGAGGTCAAGCGCTCAGGGCCATTTAGTGAGGCTGGGGTCAAGCAGTTTCTCAGTGAAGTGCTGCCGATGCTGCAATATATCCACAGCCAGCAGGTGATTCATCGAGATATTAAACCCGCCAATCTGATCCGCCGCTCTCAAGACCGCAAACTTGTTTTAATCGACTTTGGAGCTGTTAAGGATCAGGTCAATCCGGTTGAATAGAAGCCGGAGACAGCAGGTGCGACTCGCTTAATATCCTGCCGAGGTTGATTTCTAACTCCTGTCCAGTTGTGAGATCAAACTGGTGCAGTGAGTCTGAAGCCTGCCAAGCCCCGGTTAATTTGACTGGGGTTTTTTACATGTCAAAGGAGTTAGAGGGCATGGGATCGTTCAAGCTTGGTCATTTCCCACAACCAAGGAGGTGAGATACGTATGGGAAGAACACTCGAAGACAAACAGGCGATTGTCAGCGAACTAAAGGAATCGTTGAGCCAGTCACAGCTTGCCGTTGTGATTGACTACAAAGGTCTGACGGTTGCTGAGATCACCGATCTGCGGAAGCGGTTGCGTCCGGCTGGGGCCGAGTGCAAGGTCACCAAAAATACGCTGATGCGGATCGCGGTCCAGGATGATCCCAACTGGAAGCCAATGGCCGAGATCTGCAAAGAATCATCTGCGTTTCTGCTGCTGAAGGATGATCTGGGTAAGGCGCTGAAAGCCTATCAAGATTTCCAGAAAGCGTCCAAGAAGACGGTGATTCGCGGCGGCGCGATGGAAGGACGGCTGCTGAGCGAGGCAGATGTCAAGGCAATTGCGGATCTGCCGTCGAAGGAGCAGCTGATGGCCCAAATCGCCGGTGCGATCAATGGAGTTGCCACCAAACTGGCGGTTGGTATCAACGAAGTGCCATCCTCGTTGGCGCGGGCGCTGCAAGCTTATGCGGACAAAGACAAGGCCGACGAATCGGCTTAAGTTGCCTTCATTCAACCCTGTTTATACTTAACCATCTACAAGGAGTTCACTCATGTCTGCAAAAACAGATGCAATTTTGGAAGAATTGAAAACCCTCAGCTTGCTGGAAGCGGCTGAACTGGTGAAGCAAATCGAGGAAGCTTTCGGCGTTAGTGCGGCTGCTCCGGCGGGTGGCATGATGATGATGGCGGCCCCAGGTGCTGCGGCTGCGGCTCCGGCTGAGGAAGTAGAAGAGAAGACCGAATTTGACGTGGTTCTTGATGAAGTTCCTGCCGATAAGAAGATCGCGGTCCTCAAGGCAGTGCGTGAACTGACCGGTCTGGGTCTGAAGGAAGCCAAGGAATTGGTAGAATCTACGCCTAAGCCCGTGAAGGAAGGTATTCCCAAAGAGGCGGCTGAAGAAGCTAAGAAAGCAATCGAAGCAGCAGGCGGCAAAGTCAGCATTAAATAGAGCTGCGGGAATTGCTCCCGATAAGCTACACGTGAATCGAACCGGAGGGCGGGTTTTTCTCGCCCTTTTTTGTTTGGAAATGGAATTGGGGTATGGCACTACTTCAAATTCAGCAATCCTGCTTCCTTCGCTTTTGGATCGAACCGGATGGCCATCTTGACGCCTCTTGCCTCTAGCGCGGCCAACACTTCTGCCTCTACTCGCCGAGCCACCTGCTTCAGAATTTTGATTCTTCCGGCTTCGTCGCTGGCAGCATAGGCGCTTTGTTCTTCCGGCGTCATTTGAGTTTTGGCGTCGATGGGCTGGTTCCATTGATCTGCTGCCGCCCCATTGCCGATGGGAACTGCTCCATTTTCGGTAATCCAGGCATCTCGGATCGCTTCCAGAACGGTGCGGCTAGGCCGCTCGATCGTCTTCACCTTGACCCAATAGCAAGACTGCGGCTGGCGGACCAAATGCTGCTTTAAACTAAGGCCAACGTCACGAGAATAGCCGACATACTGCAAAACATGGGCCTGATCAAAAACAGCATAGACGCCGACTTGCTGATCAAACTGGGAGCTGACCTCTCCGTCTTGATCCAGAACTGGAATGGCAGCGAGCGTAGCTAGAGCAGGTGGATTAGAATCAGTCATTATCGTTGAAGTAACTTTGGTAAACTACTAGGCGGCAGCAAACTGAGTCACAGGCCATGAAATTTTGTAAGGTTGCTGACATTGCCGACTGGCAAGATGAGGCGTTTCAGGCGACAGCATCTCTTTTGCAATTGGAGTCGGTGAGGAATCGTCAAGTCTGGCCCTTGATTCAGATCTACACCGGACTGCATCAATTGGGATTGCTGGGAGGGCAGGCCACAGCCCTAGGGCTGGCAGTGGGTGACGAACCGCTGATCTATGCGTTTGCCAACGGTTGTAATCGAGTGGTCGCAACCGACCTGTACGATCTCTACAACGGGCGAGAGACGCTCACGACTCAAGAGGTTTACCGCCGCAATCCCTTCCCCTATGCCACAGATCGTCTCGAAGTTCGCCCGATGGACCTGACGCGGATTGATTATCCAGATCACAGCTTTGATTTTATCTGGAGTTGCCGCGCCATCGAACAAATGACCGTCCTTCAGATAGGCCGGATCGTAACCAAAGGCTGTCCCCATTTCGGTATAGGATTTGCCTTGCCAAGATTGCCGGAAGATTAGGTCTTGAACTTTCGTTAAACGTTGGTGGTCTAAAGCTTGGTTGACGATGGCTAATGCCTCTTCAAGGGTCATGGATTTGAGGAGTTGAACGGGAGATGCGGAGATGCGCGGCAGTTTTAATCTAACAGCTCCTAGAGCCTGCTTCTAGGAAATATTAATGATTTCTACAACCTAGAGAAATGAACAGAGTTGCAAAAAGTCTCTCCTGTTTGCTCGTCAAGCTACAACTTTTGCCAGAGGAGAGTAAGTTTGTTTATCGCTACGTTTGTAACTGGATTCAAAAGCTCATACGTCTTGTGAAAGTAAAGATTGGTTGTTGGTCATGGCCGATCGGTAACTTTAAGCTGGCGCAGAGTCTGTGAATCTGAGCAATCAAAAGCAATGGAGACTTAAATTATGCTGAATTTGATTTCCGGAGCAGTGGCTCGTATTGGTTCTTTTCTAAATGGATTCCAAGTTAAGCGGTTTTTAGCGGTTGTTTTGATTGGGTTCGTAGTATTAACTGCGAATGTCGGCAATGATCGCGGCGCTCAAGCGATTAAGAACAAAGTTGATGAAGCGATTCAGCAAAATGATTCGGATCGGCCTAAAACTGTAGGACAATGGAAGCAGGAAGCACGTGAAACCGAGGGTGCTCCAGGTGAGCGTCTGCAACGAATTGCCGAAGAAAGCAAAGAAGCCGTAAAAGACTGGGCAAAACTCTATCCAGATACAGCTGAAAGAAGTGCTCGCGCTGCCCAAGACTAATCGAAAAGACTAATCGAAATAAAACCGACAATTTATTACCAGGCTCGATGCCAATGATTGCCAGTACTGGTTTTCAGCATTGGATTTGTCTGCTCCTGACGCCTAGGTTATCTTGATCAGCAGCAGTCTCCATTCCTGAACAGGAAAAATTTAATCGTGGATCGAGCCTCAGAACACTCAATGTTGCGAATAGGAATGTTGCGAATAGGCGATTTGCGCTAAGTTGAAGAGAGCCAGACTCGCAGCATTAGCCGTATGGATACTCAGAAGCCTTTGAACAATCAACCCCTGTCACCCGTTGAGGATACAACCGAAAATGCTCCCAACATGGGCGGCGGCCTGCCGGTGATTCAGTATTGGGCCGAACATACCCTCTCGCCCGAAGGTCCCAAACTCTGGCAAACCCTGCTGCACAAAAGTGCCTGTCTGTCTTGCGCTTGGGGTACGGGAGGCCAAAAAGGAGGCTTCACAAACGAAGTGGGCGAACCACTCCAGCGCTGCATGAAGAGTGTAGAAGCCATTTCCGCCGAAATTCAGCCGGCAGTGCCGTCGTCTGTGTTTGCACAGCGCCCGCTCAGTGAGCTGCAACAGCTTACTTCCTTAGAAGCGGATCGTCTTGGTCGGCTGAGTGTACCGTTGATTCATCGAGCTGGCAGCGACCATTACGAACAGATTGGTTGGGACGAGATTTACCAAATCGCCGAAGCTGCCTTTCGCCAACCGCCGGAACGAATTGCTTCTTACAGTTCTGGTCGCTCTTCTAACGAGGCCGCCTTTTTACTGCAACTGCTGATCCGCACATTGGGGTCCAACAACTTAGCCGATTGCTCTGACCTCTGCCATTCGCCTTCTACCGTGGGACTGAAGCAGATGTTCGGCTCCGGTACCTCAATGGTCAGTCTAGAGAACCTGAAAAAAGCTGACTGTGTGGTGCTGATCGGTTCCAATGCGCCTGCCAATCATCCGCGCTTGATGAACGAGCTAATTCAACTGCGGGAACGCGGCGGTAAGGTCATTGTGGTGAATCCAGTCATCGAAGTTGGCCTAGTTAAATTTGCCTCGCCTGCTTTTCCGATTAAATCGCTCTTAACTGGCTCCGAGATTGCCTCGCTTTACCTTCAACTTGCTCCCGGCAGTGATGTGGCTCTGTTTGTCGGGATTCAAAAAGCACTGATTGAAAAAGGATTGGTACGAGAAGATTATTTAAAAGCATATACCGAAGGCTGGCAGGATATTCTAGAACAAGCAAAGAATACGAGTTGGAATACCATTATCTCAACCTGCGGTATATCTCAAACAGAAATTGAAGCAGCAGCGCACATTATTGGTACATCAAAAGGCGTTGTATTTGCCTGGGCAATGGGTATAACTCAACACGATAACGGAGTCGATAACGTTTACAGTATTGCCAACACGGCTCTGCTCACGGGCAATGCCGGCAAGGAAGGGGCAGGCACGATGCCGATTCGAGGCCATTCTAACGTGCAAGCTGTTCGCGGGCTGCGGGCCTGTAAACATCGACCGAAACTAGCAGCGGCTTGCGTTCCTGATTATCGCGGAGCCAACGCGAGATCTTACCAGTGGACGTTGTTTTACCAGAGCCCTGCAGTCCGACGATCATAACAACGTTCGGTGTTTGCTTTGTGAAAACAAGCCGAGAACTTGTTCCGCCCATCAGCGAAACAAGCTCGTCATAGACGATCTTGACGACCTGTTCGTGCGGATTAAGTCCCTGCCAAACTTCTTGACCTTCGGCCTTTGCGCGTACTGATTCGACGAACTCTTTGGCGACCTTGTAATTTACGTCCGCTTCGAGCAGCGCCATCCGGATCTCGCGCAACGCTGCATCTACGTGTTCGGGCGTCAAACGGCCCTGCCCACGCAGATCTCTCAGCGTTTTCTTGAGTTTATCGGACAGCGATTCGAACATATAGACACACTTCGGCTACAAGAGTCGAAACTATAAATAATAATTTCTACAGCCAAAAGAGTCAAATTTCAGACAGGGCGACGCGGACGGGTCGGCCGCCAAACAAGTTTTTGAACATCGTTGGCTCTCGCACGCATTCGATCGGCAAACCGCTGCCGAACGGAATTTCACAAATTCTAACTGATGGTCGGGTCTCGTGCCGTTTGGCCGCAGGTATGCCGCGGCTTGTTAGATGTTTCTTTACCGAAGTGGCCATTTTACAGCCCTTTGTTGGCTTTTGTGCCTGATCGGGGGCTGTTTGCTATGTATTCATCAGTTTACTGATGTGGAAGTTAGGTAAAAAACAAGAGAGCTTAGACCGCAATGCAGGCGAGCCGCTGACCGAGACCCGCAAACGAACAACCTGACGAACAAAACGATATCGGAAACATGATCTTTAAGCTTCCAACGCGGGCCAATGTCCAAGAAACAGCAGTCGGCCCTTTCTGCACGTTTTTGCCGTTTTGGCGGGTGTGTGAGAATATATGTGTTTTCGTTTAATACTATTTTTAAGAACAGGAAGGATCAAGAATGGCTGGAAGACATAAGGTTACGGTCGTCGGTGCGGGGAATGTCGGTGCGACGGCGGCACATTGGATCGCGGCAAAAGAGCTTGCGGATGTTGTGTTGGTAGATATTGTTGAGGGCACGCCGCAGGGCAAGGCATTAGACCTGGCACAGGCCGCACCGATCGATGGTTTTGATGTGAAATTGATCGGGGCGAATTCGTATGAAGAAACTGCGAATTCAGACGTTGTCATCATAACGGCGGGGCTGCCACGCAAACCCGGTATGAGCCGAGACGATCTGCTGAAGACGAATTCGGACATCGTCGGACAGGTTACGGATCAGGTCGCGAAATATTCACCGAACGCATTTATCATCGTTGTATCAAATCCGCTTGATGCGATGACGCAGGTGGCCTTCCGTCGTTCGGGCTTCCCGAAAAACCGCGTAATGGGAATGGCCGGCGTGCTTGATTCGGCACGTATGCGTTGTTTCCTGGCCGAGGCTCTGAATGTTTCGGTAGAGAATGTTACGGCGTTTGTGCTGGGCGGACACGGCGATACGATGGTCCCGCTGCCGCGTTATTCTACCTGTGCCGGTATCCCGGTTACTGAACTGCTTGATAAGGCGACGCTGGATGCGATAATTGACCGCACAGCGAACGGCGGTGCGGAGATCGTCGGCTTGCTGAAGACGGGCTCGGCATTTTATGCGCCCTCGCTCGGCGCGGTCGAAATGGCCGAAGCGATACTGAAGGACAAGAAGAAGATACTGCCGTGCGCGGTCTTCCTTGAAGGCGAATACGGTATCTCGAACCTGTTCGTAGGCGTGCCGGTAAAGCTAGGCAAGAACGGCGTGGAGCAGATAATCGAGATCTCGCTGACAAATGATGAGCGCGCCGCCCTGCACAAGAGCGCCGCCGCCGTTCAGGAGCTTGTCGATATTCTGGAGATCTGATAGGTAGATCGAATCCGTATGCGTCAGGGCTGTCGGAGACGACGGCCCTTTTTCTTTTGCGGCGTGAAAGAACGATTGCGTCAAAATGACCGGATCGGTCATTCATACTGACAGGGAACTGACATCATCTCTCAAGCATTGATCCGTTAACTTCTTTCTTTTTAACACCTTTGCCTCTGGCACGTTCATTGTTAATGAAATGTCGCGGAATGAAATGTGCTTTGGCACTTCCCACAAAGGAGAATTGAAGATGAACTTACCTGCAAAAATAACAGGTCTATTACGATCGGCTAGTTGTATTGTCCTGATCATGGCAATGACCATGATGAATCTTGCGATCACCAGCACCGGTAATGCGTCCGTCGGCTGCATTGCTCCGAACGCTACGGCAGGCAGGCTATGGCTGGCTCCAGGTGGAAGGAGTCCGGCAGCAGCTGATGCGAATGGCCCAAGCGGCAACCGCCCAACCCGTCCTAAAACAGCCCGACTCGACCGTATTTGCTACTGCTTTCAAGGAATTCACCACGGTTTTTGGTGACTCACCTACCGCCAGAGTTACCCTCACCGTCACATCGGGCAGCCTCACTGGTGAGGAATTTGTGTTTCAGGAACCAACCACCTGCATTATCGGGCGGGCCAAAGACTGTCAGCTCCAGTTACCCAACGACGAACAGCACAACACCGTCTCTCGCTATCACTGCGCTCTGGAAATTAATCCACCCATGGTCCGCATTCGCGATTTGGGCAGTTTGCACGGCACCTACGTCAATGGTCAAATGATTGGACGCCGCGCCATTAATCCATCCCAAAACCAACCGCAGCCTTCTCCAGAAAGTCTGCCTGACTATGCCCTCGCAGACGGCGATGAAATTCGGCTAGGCAAAGTGGGATTACGAGTCACCATTGTAGGATCCGAGCTGGATCCAAACCAAACTAGCTTTGATGAAACTGGCTTGATTGACCAAACAATTTTCCCAGCGAATCCTGCTGCGAATACCACGGATAATCATTCGTGAAGCCAGCCAGCCAGAAGAGTACTCTGGCAATTTGTATCAGAAGAAACTTTTTTAGTTTTGTAGTTGTGGTCTTTATAGTTAAGCGTTTGGATTCCGCACGCATCGCGTGTCTGTCGCACAGAAGTCTCGCTGAAAGCGGGACTGGCCTGACTCCACCTGGTAGCCGGGATTAATTTTAGATTGGATAAACCATCCATCGGTTCAGTACTTTCTAAATAAACCTGACTATCCATAGAATTTATTCAATAAAGTTAATCTCAACCTTCTCCTCAACTTGCCAACTTTGTTCTATGTTATATGAACATACCGTCATATGAGCAGCTCGTACAGCTTACCGAGATAGACTACAGATGAATCAACGTAGGCCAATTGAAAGCGAATTGAAGCAAGTCAATTGAAGACAAGATTAGGCCAATCGCCTTCAGCCAGTGAGGCGGAGTCCACCAGATATGGTTTGGTACACAAGGAGCAACTTCATGCCTAAGACGCTATTCAAAGTTGATTTGACGAAGCCAATGACTGAACAGGAATTACCGGGCCACAATCGTTGGCACCCGGATATTCCTGCGGTGGTTTCCGTCAATCCGGGCGATGTATTTCGAATTGAATGCAAAGACTGGACCGATGGCCAGATCAAAAACAATGACAGTCCAGATGATATTCGCGATGTCGATCTCACGGTTGTACATGTGCTGAGTGGGCCGATTTGGGTGAATGGTGCCCAACCGGGTGATATTTTGGTCGTCGATCTGCTCGATATTGGTGCGCTTCAAGGCGATGAGTGGGGCTTCACCGGCATTTTCGATAGAAAGAACGGCGGTGGTTTCCTCACCGATCACTTTCCCGATCCAGCCAAGGCAATTTGGGATTTTCAGGGCATCTACACCAGTTCGCGCCATATTCCTGGCGTCCGGTTTGCTGGCATTACCCATCCCGGTTTAATTGGCTGTGCCCCGTCCCATGAACTGCTCGCCAAATGGAATAAACGCGAGGCAGAACTCGTTCAAACTGCTCCCGATTTACGCACCTACGGGGCTGGGCTGTCGGGAGAAGCTCCGGTACTGGCCGCTTTGCCCAATCCCAACAACGCCATTTTGGGCACCTTGCCAGCGTCTGAGTACGAACGGGTAGCCGCCGAAGCTGCCCGAACCGTTCCCCCACGTGAACATGGTGGCAACTGCGACATCAAGAATCTTTCCAGAGGCACTCGAATTTATTTTCCGGTGTACGTGGAAGGAGCCAAATTATCAATGGGTGATATTCACTTCTCGCAAGGCGATGGAGAAATTTCATTCTGTGGTGCCATTGAAATGTCTGGCTACATTGATCTGCATGTAGACATTATCAAAGGCGGAATGGAAAAGTATGGCATGGTCAATCCTATCTTTAAGCCAGGTCCGGTAGAACCACGCTACTCGGAATACCTCGTTTTTGAAGGCATTTCAGTCGATGAGTTCACCGGCAAGCAGTACTACATGGATGTCCACATTGCCTACCGCCGCGCCTGTTTGAATGCGATCGAATACCTGAAAAAATTTGGCTACACCGGCGAGCAAGCCTATTTGCTGCTGAGCTGTGCTCCCGTTGAGGGCCGCATCAGCGGTATTGTCGATATTCCTAATGCCTGCGCCACCCTAGCCATTCCAACCGAAATTTTCGATCGTGGATTTTAGCTACGATGCCACCCATCCAGTCCTGCAGAACATTACGCTCACCATTCCACAAGGACAAATGATTGCCCTTGTGGGTGCATCGGGTGCTGGCAAAACCACCTTGGCCGACCTCATCCCCCGCTTCTATGACCCAACCGCCGGACTCATTCAAATCGATGGTGTCGATCTACGCCAATTTGACCTAACTTCACTGCGCCGCAAAATTGCTGTGGTCAGTCAGGATACGTTTATTTTCAATGCATCAGTCCGAGACAACATAGCCTACGGTTTAGCAAATGTTAGCGATACTGCCGTGAGCGAGGCGGCCCATCTTGCCAACGCTCTAGAGTTTATCGAAAATCTGCCGCAGGGGTTTGATACTCAGTTGGGCGATCGGGGTGTGCGGTTATCAGGAGGGCAACGTCAGCGGCTAGCCATTGCTAGAGCACTCCTACGTGACCCAGAGATCTTGATCCTCGATGAGGCAACTAGTGCCCTCGATTCAGTTTCAGAACGTTTGATTCAGGCTTCGCTGGCAAAGTTGTCGGTAGGCCGTACCGTCATTGCCATTGCCCATCGGCTTTCTACCATTACACGGGCCGATAAGGTGGTGGTACTAGAGCAGGGTCAGATTGTAGAACAGGGCAGCTACCGAGACTTATTGCAACAGCGGGGCGTGCTTTGGAAATATCACCAAATGCAGCACGAACTAGAGTCGATTAATCCAGTCTCATCCCAGGCATTACCGCGATCGTAAACTTTTCTGCAATCAGGCAATCCACTTAGAAATTTATTCGCCAATTTATTTGCGTGCAAAAGGAGGAATTGCATGAAGCTCTGTGTAGTCACACCCGGCGTGATCCGCGGCGATGGACAAGGGCGAGCCAATTACGAAATCGTCTGGGAAGCAATCCGCCAGGGGCATCAGGTGACGTTGGTGTCCAGTCAGGTAGCTCACGATTTGCAGCAACAGCCGCAGATTCGCTGGATCAATATTCCAACGAAACAGTATCCGTTGGCGCTAATTCGCGAGATTGTCTTTGCTTGGCGCAGTACCGCTTGGCTACGTCAACATCGGCACGAGTTTGACCTGATTCAAGTCTACGGCACCGCTACTGCCATTCCCAGCGACATCAACACCGCTCAGTTTTCCCACAATGCTTGGTTAAAATCGCCAGTACATGCCAGTCGTCAGCGGCGCGATCTCTATGGCGTTTATCAATGGCTGCATACCGCTTGGCATGCCCATTGGGAAAAGCGGGCCTTTCGTCAAACTAAACAGGCCATTGCCGTAGCCGAAACCGTAAAACAGCAGTTGATCGATATTGGAGTCGCGGCTGAGAAAATTGAGGTGATTTACAACGGTGTCGATTTAACCGAATTTCATCCAGAGCCAAATCTAGAGCCAACCGATCGGCGTCAGTTCAATTTACCTATTGACGTTACGCTGGCGCTATTTGCAGGCGATATTCGGCTGAACCGCAAAAATTTAGATACGGTGCTGCGTGCTTTGGTGCAGGTACCCGGACTACATCTAGCCGTAATTGGGGCGGTGGAGCGTAGTCCCTATCCCCAAATGGCGGTTGAGTTAGGCGTTGCCGATCGAGTTCATTTTATGGGATTTCGCTCAGATATTGCCCAGGTGATGCAAGTCGTAGATTTCTTTGTATTCCCGACCCGCTATGAGCCATTTGGCATGGTGGTGTTAGAAGCAATGGCAACCGAATTGCCGGTAATTACCACCGCCATTGCCGGCGTAGCTGAATTAATTACCCCAGACTGTGGCATCGTTCTAGCCGACACAGAAGATGTAGACGCATTGGCAGCCGCTATGCAGCGATTGATGGCCGATCCAGACCTGCGCCACCGCATGGGAAAAGCCGGTTACCTGATTGCTCAACAGCATAGCTGGAGTAGTAAGGCCAAGCGCTATATTCAACTGTTTGAAGATATGGTTACAAATACAACTAACCATCGTTTGACGCTCATCAGTTAGTAAGGCCAATTTTCTGAAGGCATCACGGAGCATAGTGTGAAAGCAAGAACAACTACCCATGCCTTACCTCAGTCGTTCAGCTTTGGTCTTCAGCCAGCCGTTGGCTGGAGCATCATTCTCGGCTTTGTGGTATTCACGGCTTTATGTCTAGCTACGGGATTAAGCCAGTTACTCAATTTGGCTTTTCCGGCAGGCGCTTTGCTCGTAGGTGTGTTACTCTATATTCGCTATCCCATTCTTTATAATGGATTTAGCTGGTGGATGTGGTTTCTGACACCCTTTGTCCGCCGTTTAGTCGATCAGAAAATTGGCTTTATGTTTTGGGTTTTATGTTTAATTATGCTCACCTACTTAGCCAAAACAAAGCTACAGCATTCACAAATTGATTGTGAACAGAGGGTGTGGGGGCGTTGCCCCCACGCAGGGGTGGAACCCCTGCACCCCGTTCAGATCCGATCAAGGATTGCTGTATCTCTGAACTCGATTAAACTCGAGCGCCAGGTATAGCTACTTATAAAGCCAGTTGCGAAGCCAAATCAGTCAGTCAACTCAAAAACGCCCGCGAGAACGGCCCGTTACCACCTCGCGTTCATGCTCGCGGATATCGGCAGGGGTAGGCGTCTTGAACCCAAAGTAGGCAGCAATAGCAGCAGTCAGGGCATGCAGCCAGACATCATGACCAAAGATGGGAATTAATCCAAACATGGTATTGAGTACCGGCAGGAGTCCCATCACCGCTAAAATGCCGTAGAAAATAGCCAATCCGCGTGAGTAGGTGCGAGCCTGGATATAGCTGCGGTAGGCAAATAACCCCCAGGCACCAACGGCCAGATGAACAATATTGTGGAGGACATTAATCGGAAATAGGTTAAGCAGGTAGCCGTAACCTTCATTTAGAACCACTTCAGGTCCACCTGTGCCCGGTGTTGCAACCATGCCCGGAACAAATCCAAAGATACCAATCAGAAGATAAATAATACCGCTAATTAAAGCGAAATAGCGTGCTCCCATAATCATGCTCCGTTGTAATCGATCGGGATATGTAATTGATCGGGGTAGTTCTCGGTAATTTTTACTTGAGGAATTTGTATAACGCTATTAAGAATCTAGATTAGCCTTTAACTGCTTTTAGTCTGCGCTAAAACCGAGAAAAAAATAGTCTGCCCAAGGTGGGAATTTTTAGGATTCAATCGATTCATGAAATCCGATTGCATCAGATTCAGCCATGATTGAAATAGCCCAGAAGCCAAAATGCTACCTATTCAACCTTTCAGAAACCAAGCATGTATTTTCAAACCCTGCATAAGCCCGATGGTCGCACCCTAACGCTCTATAGCCGTTCCCCCATTGCGAATGGCATTATCGCGCCCAGCCCCAGTGACGAACCCGTTACTGCCAATCCTCACCTGCGCTGGCATCCGCTGCGAGGCGAATGGGTGGCCTATGCTAGTCACCGACAAGGGCGGACCTTCATGCCTCCGCCCGAATACAATCCCCTCGCGCCCACTATTGACCCAAAATTCCCCACCGAACTACCCCAGGGAGAGTACGACATTGCCGTGTTTGACAACCGCTTTCCCTCGTTGACGCTAACTGCCCATGATCCACCCGCCAACATTGTACCTACTTTACCCGCTCAGGGCATTTGCGAAGTGGTTGTGTTTACCCAAGACCCTCAATCCTACCTGAGCCTGCTGCCATTAGATCATCTGGAATTGCTGTTAGAAGTTTGGGCTGATCGGACGCAGGCAATTAGCCGCCATGCTGAAATTCAATATGTCTTGCCGTTTGAAAACAAAGGCGTCGAAGTGGGCGTGACACTACACCATCCCCATGGTCAAATTTATGCCTATCCGTTTGTACCGCCTGTACCAGCGCGTATGCAGCAATGTCAACGAGAATATTATCAAAAACATCAGCGCGGATTATTGCAGGATTTAATTCAGAAAGAAATTGAGGACAATCAGCGCATCCTCTATCAGGACGAAACTGCCATTGCCTTTGTGCCGAGCTGTGCTCGCTATCCCTACGAAGTTTGGCTAGCACCCATCGACCCCATTGCCACCCTGAGTGATTTATCTGCTCAACAACGGCAGGGCTTAGCCAGAGCGCTGAAAACCGTGACCCTGAAGTATGACGGACTCTGGAATCGCCCCTTTCCCTATCTGATGGCCTGGTTCCAAGCGCCAACCCAGGGTTCCCATCCAGAATGGCATCTACATGCAGAATTCTACCCGCCCTATCGCACCCAGAATCGGCTCAAGTATCTAGCAGGCACCGAGCTGGCAGCAGGCATGTTTGCTAACGATGCGCTGCCTGAGGAAAAGGCGAAGGAACTTCAGGCAGTAATAGTGACGCTATAGCAAAACGCGATAGCCAATAGAAAACTATTGCACTCAATCCCTCCAGGTCAGCACAGGCAAATCATTGCATAGGTTTGGCATTTGGAGGTAAAGGCATCTCGATGAGCAGGACGATCTTTATTCGCAGGACTGATCAACTCAATTGCACCCACCAAAGTTGGTCCTTCCTGAAAACTAAAGACCTGTACTTCAATAACATTTGTATTCAATTGGAAGGGCAGTGTTACTGTCGGCGATTCAGGTATCCACTGCGAACTTCCCAAAATTCCCGATCGCCGCGACCGCACGAAGCATAGAGATCGGTGTTACCACGACAGTGTCTTGTCCGATCGAAGCATAGACTGTCCGGATATCCGGCCAACGTCCCTCGCGTCTTTCAACTATCGGTTTCCAGCTTTTCGGTGTTTGCCCTACTTTCTCATTTGGAATATCCAAGCCGGTGGTGCGGTCGAATTCAAATGTTTCGACCATTTTGATTATGCCTTCGACCTGCATCTTCAATCCTAGTCGGTAATAATAGCCATTACATGAACGGGAAATGGCCGGAATGAGCGTAGGAGCTCCATGGCTGCCCATACATTTCGTGAACTTGCTGCCGATCTGGATGCCGCCGCCGCAGGCGTAAGAAGATCGCTCGACCGTGATCGCATCTGATTGAAAACCGCCAACTGACATCGGTATCTTCCAGGTTGAGCCCGGAGGATAACGACCTTGGATCGCCCGATTGTATAGCGGACGATTCTCGTCCTGCCAATACGCAGCTATCTTCGCCCGTCCTTCCTTTGTTTTACTGCCTTGAACGAAGATATTGGGATCGAAAGAGGGAAGGGAGGCCATAGCGAGGATCTCACCGTTGCGTGGGTCAAGCGCGATGATAGAGCCGCGTTTTGAGACTGAACTAGCGAGCTGTGCCTCGGCCGCAAGCTGAATATCGAGGTCTATACTGGAGACCATGTCCTGTCCGGCCTGAGGTTCGACGCGATCGATCTCAGCCTGAAGGCGGCCACGGCTGTCAACTACAACCTTTCGATATCCCGGACGTCCGCGGAGAAATTCATCGTAGGATTGTTCGAGCCCACCTTTTCCGATTATGTCTCCCGGCCGAAACCCTTTTTCTTTATACTCCTGTTTTTCGAGCTGTTCGGGACTGATCTCCCCGACATAGCCAAGGACGTGAGCGAGCACCTCGCCGTGTGGGTAAAACCGCTGCGGCCTGATCTCAACACGCAGTTCTGGATATTCAAGCGAATGAGATTCGACCCAGGCGATATCCTGCATCGTTACATTCTCTTTTAGAACTAGAGTCTCAAAATCATTCTGTTTCTTGATCGCGTTCAGTCTCTCAAGGACGTACTCGCGAGCGATTGAAAGCCCGTTCGCATAGTCGTCTATGCGGTCGGAAACGTCGATGGATTTTATCGGTTCGTTTGAAAGGACGACATTGAATGTGGGACGTGAGTCCACAAGTATCTTTCCGTTACGGTCAAAAATGGCTCCGCGCGGTGCTGGGATCGGGATGAGGCGAATGCGTTGATTCTCAGCCCGCTCGCTGTAGTATTCACCCTTTACGACCTGGAGATAATAAAGCCGCACGCCAAGGATCGTTAATAAGATGAACACGATCACCTGGATCGTACCGATACGGAAACCAAGATTCTGTGAGGACTCATTGAACTTCATAAGCCATTTGTGTCATTTTCCTAACCGGATCGGGTTTCGTCTTCTAGTATGCCGGCGCTTTGGAAACATCTCACTTCGGCGAGAGCGGACCTTCTCAGAGAAAAGGTGATCTAGCATTATATAAACAAGGGTTCCGGCAATAGTTGTTCCGATCAGTGAATAGGCAATGGTTACCACAACCTGTCCGGCCGGTTCTTGACCGAATAGTCGATGCAAACCGTAATACACAAGGTCATCAAGCAAACACGCTGCTGCTATGACGGGAATTCTTAATAGCAAGTTGTCCAGATAGACTCGTCGGGCGACCTCCGAGACTATAAAAGCAACTACGGTCTTCGAAAAGCCATTGCCGCCAAGCAATCCGCCGCTCAATGCATCAACCGCGAGCCCCGCGATCGTGCCGAAAAAGATGGCCTTGATCGCATCCCGCTGAAGAGCGGCATAAACAACTATTATCAACGGTAGATCTACGTAAGCGAACGGTTCAGCGATGTTACGCAGCGTCCATTGCAACGCTACGGCGATCACCAATGCTATCGTTAGCTTTACGTTATTCATTTGCCCTTGGTTTCTTTTACTGCGTTGGGTATCTTCTTATCAAATTCTTCTTTTGCTGCTGGTTCATAGAGAAGGATCCCAACTTCGCGCATAGAATCTAGCCGGGCCGCGGGCCGCACCAATATAACGTGCGGCGTGGTAGCAGACCCTGATCGCACCTCGACTATCTCACCTACTTTAAGGCCCTGCGGATAGATGCCGTCCTGGCCCGATGTGTAAACGATCTGTCCGACCTCGACGGAGATCGTGCCGGGTACGTATCGCATCTCAAGGACATCACGTTTTCCTGTGCCTCCGACAACGCCAAGAGCATTCGAATTGGGGTTACTGGTATTGGTTTGGGACACTGCGTTCTGAGTAAATTGTGACAAGTAATCTGCAATACGCGGATTTTTGAAGGAGATATTCAGGGCTGCGCTGTTTTGTTTCAGCGATTCAGTAAACTGCCTGCAGGCAGTTTGTGCCTCAGATTCTCCGAGCAGCAGATAGACAAATCCCATACTTCGCAAAGCGTGCGTGCGGTAGTCTGGATGGCGTTGAATTACCCGCTCAAATACGTTGATTGCCTCTCGATAATTGCCGGCTCTAGCATAGAGAGAACCGTGATTATAGAGGCGACTAGCAGAATTAGCGTCAATCTGTTGCGCTTGCTCGAACAGGGCATCAGCGTCATTGAAATCTGCCTGGGAATAGTCTGCTTTTTCAATCAGGAATGTCGCCAATTTCATCAAAATGACAAAATCTTCTGGGGATGCATTGGATTTAGCGTTAGACAAATAAGCTGTAATTGCATCTTGATAAGAAACAGCATAGTCTTCATCGCGTAAATACTGTACAAGACCCAAATAGAAATGCGATTGTGGATCATCACGATCGAGCCTGATTGCCTCTGCTAAGGAATTCTTGGCGTTCACTAAGCTAGCAGTGGCATCATCTTGTTCGCCTTTCTCCTGATGATGTTGCCAGAGGATGAGCGAGGCGCGTCCTTGCTCCTTCAGGGCAGGTGGATAGTTGGGTCGAATAAACAGAATGCGATCGCAAGCAGCTTTAACCTGAATGGCTCGCTGCACCAGGTCATCGCCTGTTTCAAGCCGCTCCAAATTAGTCAGTGCATGACAGCGATTCACTTGGGTAAACCAGGAGGCGGTGAGGGCAGCACTGACACAGAAACCCAGGCAGCTTGCCAGCAGGAATCGTTTATCGGTGAGCCAGCGCCATTGCTGTTTATTAGTGAGCCGCTTCCAGCGAGTAGGAGACTGGGTTCGCCTCAGATCATATAAATCTTTCAGGATCTCAGAGGCAGAAGTATAGCGATCGGCATTATCATGGCGAACCATTTTGGTTAGGATTGCGGCTAACTGGTCACTCACCTGGGCCATTGGTTGGTCTGCCAGCGTGTAAAGCCAGATCACTTCTTTCGTGCGCGGATGCAGAGGAAAATCTTTAGGATGGGTATCCGTCAGTGCCTGAATTCCAATCATGCCAACCGCATAGAGGTCGCGATAGAACTTGGTTTGGCTTTTTACATTTTGCGGTGGAACATAGCCTGGAGAGCCAACCTGAGCCGCTTCTGCTCCTGAATCCAGTACGCTAGGAATGATTTGCTTAAACATGCCAAAGTCAATCAGCACAAGCTTGCCATCTTGACGGCGCATTAAGTTAGCAGGCTTGAGATTAAGGTGAGCCAAATTCTGCTGATGTACATACTTCAAGATTTCGAGAACCTCGATCAGCAGATCGATTACCTGATGTTCTGGCCAACACTGCCCTGGTATAAACTCCTCGTCTAAATTAGTGCCTTTGATATATTCTTGAACAACATAAAATTCTTCATCCTCTTCAAACGAAGCCAGCAGAGCAGGAATCTGATCGTGACCATTCAGTTTTTCTAGTTCCTTGAAGCTGCTGTTAATCAGATTACGAATTCTACCAAAGCTGTCAATATCGGTAGCGGGCGGTGTTATTTGCTTGAGAACGCCCCATTTCTGACGCGGCTGATGAATATCTTTGACTAAGTAAGTTTGAGTAAATTTATCATATCCTAATCGTTTAATTTCTTCGTAGCGTTTGCAGATCACACGACGCTCAATTGCTTTAGCTAATTCCTGCTCTACCCATTCTTGATTAAATACACTGGCATAAATTCGATTCGCGACTCTGAGATGTCCTTGCTGTTCTTCGACTAGCCCCAACCAGAGCAAGTATCTTGCATCCGTATCATCATCGGCTGCAACTGACTCTTGTTGAAGGATGCGTTGGTAGAGTTGTAGTAAACTAACGCAATTCTCGTTGTTATACAAAATTGCATCTCGAATCGCTCCCAACCGTTCAGCAATCGCCTCTTCGTAAGGTCGCAGTTCGGTCAGCGCATCCTGTACCCATTGCTCGTTAAACACCTCTTTGTAGATGGGATTGTAGACTCGCAAAGCGCTCTCTTGCTTCACTACCAGACCCGATAGCCGCAGCTCTACCTGCTCTAGACTATCATCAGCCGGAATCTGCCCCTCCTTCAAAATTTGCTGATATAAATTCAGTAAACGTGTGGCTCCCTCGCGCTCCTTGATGCGATTACTAATCGTGCGCAAATGTTCGGGATTATCTTGGGATTCCCAGTTGGTGCGGCATCGAAGTCGATGTTAGTGTTGAAGTTGGGCTGTAAGTCTGGATGAGTATACTGCACACCATCATCGAGAATGCCGACTTTAATGCCTCTCCCCCTGTAATCCTGCCATACCTTGACGATGTTCAGATCCACACCTGGAGTGCCGCCCGATTGGCCGGTGTTTTGCAGATACCACTGTTGCCCAAACAACGGATCTGACCCAAGCTGGGCCGTAGTAATAAACGCCTTGAGTTTCTGAGCCGGATGATAGATGGGATGGGCGGGATGGTCGCGGTCTGAAGAGGTAGAGTGCACAGAGGTCAGCAAAAAATAGAATAAATCGCTTTAGCCATTGTGCTTGATAGTACAACGCTGTGGCTATTCCCCGCTTGGGTACTTGACTGATTTTCAGACGATCTGCTTGCAGAATGTTTTGAAAGTATCGAATGTACTGCCTTCTTAAGTCACTGTTCACCACTCCCCATTTACTAAGTACCTCGGCATAATTAAAAACCAGATTCAAAACCCTGCACCGCCCGCGCAGGGTTTTGGGTTTTATGTTTAATTATGCTCACCTACTTAGTTCGCTAAAGGTCATTGAGTTGCTTACCGAGCCAGCCGTCTCCGCCCACCTGCCCAGGGAGGAGGACCACCCGCCTCGCGAATTTGAATTACTTCTCCATTACTGCGGGTGATGCGAAAGGCGTCAAAATCGTAGTCATCATATTCACCTACAACCGTGACTTGTTCTCCTGGTTCCAGGCTCAATTGGTGATACCAGCGGGGTCCTGCATCTACAATGATTTGGCCGGTGCCGTCATCCAAAATGAATTCATTGCCGACAACACTGCGAATCTCGCCAGAAATGCTGGTGCCCGGATTGCGCTGCAAATCACGGATTGGAATCTGTGCTTCTGCAACAGGAAGCGTCATTGCAACTAGAGTAGAGGTTAAGACTGTAGTTAGGATTGGTTTCATAGACTTAAATCAAACTACACTATCGACTATGACAATAGACTAACGAGAGATTATGACCAGATTATGACCAGCATTACTGCTGGAGGGATTTGTTTACTCTATCAAAGCTGCACTAGTGGGTAACACAATCTGGAATACTGATCCCTTGCCCACAGTACTAGTGACGCTAATTTGGCCTCGATGGGCTTGAGTAATTTGTTGGGCGATTGCTAGTCCTAACCCCATTCCACCGGACGCTCTAGACCGTTTTGAATCCACGCGATAGAAGCGCTCAAATACGTGGGGTAGTGCGTCTGGAGGAATACCAATGCCGCTGTCTTCTACCTGAATCAGACTCTGATTGCCTTGTATGAGTAGGCGTAGTTTCACCGTCCCCCCAGCAGCCGTATAGCGGCAGGCATTACTGAGCAGATTGGCAACTGCCTGACGGAGCAAACAAGCGTCGGCCTTCACTATTACAGGATGACTGGGCAATTGCTCGATCAACTGTAGCTGATGGGCTTGAGCCTGGGCAACCAGTCTGCCGCGAGCTGATGCAATAAGCTCGTCAGATCAACGAGTTGTAGCGCTTCAGCCGCCAATAACCCCTCATGACGGGCTAGAAACAACAGCTCATCGACTAAGCCACTCATCTGTTTGGTCAGGCTGACAATTTTATCCAGTCGTTTGCGGAGTGGTGGCGCAGGCTCCTCTAAGTCTTCCAGATCCATCAACCCAATTTGGGCATTGCTCAGCATGGCAGCTAACGGTGCTCTCAGTTCATGGGAGGCATTGGCAGTAAATCGCTGAAGCTGGTCACAGACATTTTCTAGCCGTTCATTCGTCTGCCGTAAAGCAACTTCTCGGTTGGCTAATTCCCGCTCCAATTGGTAAAACAGGTGAATTGCAAACCAGGCCCCTACTGTACCGATTATTCCTGAGATACACAGCGCCATCCAGGTAATTTGGCGATAGAAATCCTGATGTTGTTTTCGTTGTGTTAACAGATCTTCTTCTGTTTGAATAAACCGATCAATTGCAAGACGTGCTTCATCCATGGTCGTTCTTCCTTCCTCCAACCATTCGTATAGGGAGGCGGCTGGAACCAGAGTATCGATGCCAGTATGAATGCGTCTTAGTTCTCGCTGCAAGGTCAACTTCTGCTGCAAAATCGCTAAATTTTCAGCAACCAGGACACGGATATCTCGAATACGACGGGTCTGCTCCGGATTGTCTTGTACTAGTCGCTCTAGTTGATCCAAGGAGCGAGGAATCACGGTTTGAGCGCGATTATAGGGAGTCAGGAACTGATCGCGCTGCGTCAAACCATAGCCCCTCACTCCTGTTTCTGCATCAAGTACCCCCTTGCAAGCTTTTGTCCTGTACTGAGGGGCCAGGGTTGAGTTTGGCGCTCGATCTGACGCCTGGGGTGGGGGAACTCAAAGGGCTGGTAGAGGCAGTGACCGGCAAGGATTTGATCACCGGGGAAGACTTGGCTGCGTGGGAACGCATGATTGGGATTCTGCCCTACCTTAGCGATGTGGGCAAGCTAATCCAGAAGGCCGGGGATATTGCTAGAGCCGTTGAAGCAGGTAGTGATGCGGCGAAAGCGGCTGGTGCGGCCGGTGATCTAGCCAACGCTCAAAAGGCGGCACAGCAAGCAGATCAGGCGGCTGACTTCTTGGAACAGATGGCACCGGGGTCTCCTGAAGCACTCTTGGCCCGCCAGAGCGCTGATGAAGCCCTAGAGGCTGCTTGTTTTGTGGCAGGCACTCTGGTACTGACGCCGACTGGGCATCGGCCTATTGAAACCCTGCAAGTCGGAGAGTTTGTATTGGCTGCTGATCCAGAAACGGGAGTCGTGAAAGCCTGTCGGATTCTGCAAACCTTTGTGCGGGAGGTTGCTGTTGTCTTGACGATGCAAGTCGGTGAGGAGATTATTACTTGTACTCCAGAGCATCCCTTTTGGGTGCCAGGACAAGGATGGACAGCCGCAGGACAGTTAAGCTTGGGTACAGCATTGCTGACTAGAGCAGGCCAAATCGTCTCAGTCACAGCCATCGAACGACAAGTAGGGCTATTTGCCGTTTATAACTTTGAAGTTGAGGCGTTGCATACTTACTTCGTCTCCAGCTTGGGCATTTTAGTTCATAATACCTGTGATTTTGGGGACCTATCGAATGACCTATTTGCAGATTTACCAGTTGTTAGGCCTCGTTCACTTGATCGTATAGAACCAGCTCCAGAACAAATTAGATTAACTCCAGATAATTTGTCATCTGTGCAATTGAACAAACCATATATTTATGTTCTTGATGAATTAAACTCTCTTCAGATTGCTCCTCGTGGTTCCAGTGGGCAAAGTGGCGTGAAACATACTCAACTGACTGGCGGTGGCCCAGCTAAGGCTGCTGGTGAAATATTGTTTAGAGAGAACGGTGAGGTCTTAATCAATAACCAGAGTGGAAGATATTTCAGGCAATCCCCGGAAGCAATTAATCGAGTTCAAAGACTACTTGAATCTCAGAATCTAACGGTAACTCAGGTCAGTGATGCATTTGGAGATTAATTATGGAAATCGATGAATTTACTAAAAGTGCCCAGCAGGTGGATCTCAATGCGAAAGGAGCCATTGGAGACTTAGATACCATTTTGCACAAGATTGAGTTTCAGCAGTTAACCATTGATGACTTGAAATCGCTTTTCTCCCATAACGTATTCCTCTTCCAAATCATAGTCGGCTTATGGGCTTTCGGCTTTACGAGGAGTCCTAGATTCATAGATGGTGCACTAATTGGTTACAATGACAAGCTGATCGGCCAGGAAGAGCAAGTATTAATCAGTCGAGGACTGCTGGCAATCATCAAAGTCTGTCGAATCGAAGACGCATCTGATGGAGATGCCATAGATTATCATTATGATGCTTGTGGAAGACTTTTCAGACTAAATAGAGCAACGGCAGAGCAACTCCTAGTCGATGAACTTAACCAATCACAGGACATGCTCATATCAATGCGATTGATGGAGGCTTTGGGAGTTTTAGTTAGCCATCAGAACCAAGGCTTTCTATCTGAAGCAACTGTATGTACACTGGAGCGGATTGCAACTCAAAGCCAAAATTTTGAATTAAGGGAGTTTGCCAAACTGGTTTTGTTCAGGGATGTTGCCAGAGTTAATGAATACACAAGATTTCTTAACAGAAGTTTCAATTTGGAAAATTAGTTTGAGAAGGGCTTGGTGATTGAAACCGCGGCTACTAGTGCAAAGTCTGCCTAAGCAGATTCTCAAACCACTAAGTGGTTTACCAGCATAGGCAGATTTTATCTAGACAGAGCAATAACGGAATTGATTTAATAGAACAGGAAATACTACATCCACCACCGAATCGGGCGTCGATGCAGAGGGTCGCCGTTGGTCGCGCACATCCGAGTGGTCGAACACTCATGCTCGGTTCATTGAAGACGGCGTGGCCGACTGGAGCGAGTCTTGGTCTCGTCGGGTTTGGCAGGATGGTGAGCTGATTGAGGAACACACTGGCTCGACGAGTGGCCGAGTCAGCACTCAGGACGATGGGGCGATTGATCTGACACTGCCGGCTCCCAGCTTCCAAGATCTGACGCATCTGCTTGGGCCAGGGCTAAGTACAGGACAAAAACTTGTCGGCTAAACCAGCGATCCAAGTTTCGTCCTGTTGGGTATAGCTGCGAGGAGCATTCGCTGCCAGGATCATCACCCCCCGACTGCCGAGTGGTTGGCAAATCACACCTTGGGTATTTTCCGGCAAATAGTCAAATTCCACTCTGCCCGGATAAAGCTTCAGGTCAACCAAATAGACGGGTTTCTGGGTTTTCAGAACACGCTGCACAATCGCACCAGGTTTAACCTCGGCCTGTGATCCTAAAACACCTCGTCGCAATACCACTCGTCCGTCATACCAAACGACAACAGAGCGCGTTACCGTGTTGGTCAACAGCAGGTGAGAAGCCCAGGCCAGCTCGGTTTTGATCGGGTCAGGTAGGTCAGGCGCTAGCTCAAAGCCTTCTTCGCCGACTAGCTGCACGGCATCCGGTGATTTCGGCTGAACTCGCTGCCACAATAGGCCAGTCAGAATCAACACGGCACTCAGGATCACCCCCAAGGCGTCTGAACGGGCCTGAGAGTCGGTTAAGGCAGGGGTAAGGAGCCGATTTGCCATCAGCAGTAAACCAGCCAAAATGCCAACGGCAATCGGCAACTGGCGCAAAACTTGATTTTGATCGGGTTTAGCCATTGCTCCAAGGGTTGCTTCTCCTCTACCCTACACCCGACATGACCTTGCTAACCAAAGAGGCACAGTTTAATCCACCATCACCCACTTGGAAAATGTTTGGGAAAAACGTTCGGGAAAACGTTTGGGAAAAACGCTTGGAACAACAGCTCGGTTGAGTCGGTCCAAACCCAGGCTGATTGAATGCAGGCATAAATTATCAGTGAAGTGGAGGCATTGCCCTTCCGTTTTTCAGCAAATCAGCTATCCTAAATCGGTGAGTTTTTTTGTATCGTTCCATTGTCCACACTGAATAGAGCAGTGTTTGCAGAGGATTAACGTGCTAGAACTTCTGGGCGGACTCTTCTCCTTACTTTTTCAACCCTCTCCTAAACTGCAACCCTTGCAGGCTACCAACTGGTCTCCCTGGCTTGATCCGGTTTGGGTGAAGTCAGCGGTAGCTCCCAGCCCCGATCCGGTGGCTCAGCTCGCCCTACAGCAGCATTTGGCCGCCTTAGCCGGCATGGGATTACCTACCAGCAATCAGGCGGTGTGGATGCAGACCGGCCATCAGGTGCTTGTAGCCCACCAAGGAGAAATACCCTTGCCTGCCGCGTCCCTCACCAAGGTAGCCACAACCCTTGCCGCTCTGGTCAAATGGGGACATGCTCATCAATTCGAGACAGTCTTCAGCACCAACGCGCCGATTCAGGACGGGGTACTCCAAGGCGATCTGATCGTCCAGGGGGGTGGCGATCCGCTGTTTGTGTGGGAAGAAGCGATTGCGGTGGGCAACACCCTCAGTCAAGCGGGCATCCGACAAATCAAGGGGAACTTGGTCGTCACGGGCAATTTTGCCATGAACTTTGAGACGGACCCATTTACGGCTGGGAATGCCCTGAAACAAGCGCTCAATGCTAGCCTCTGGAACGGTGAAGTCGAAACCCAGTACCAGAAATTACCGCCTGGTACACCTCGCCCTCAGATCGAGATTCTAGGCGGTGTTCAGGTGGGTAGCACGAAGCCTGCCTCGATTCGAATTTTGCGGCACCAGTCGCTGCCCATGGTGGATTTGCTGAAGGCGATGAACATCTACAGCAATAACGTCATGTCGGAGATGATGGCTGATTCGGTAGGAGGGGCAGCAGCCGTAGCTCGGCAAGTTACGGAGCTAACCCAAATTCCGCCATCCGAAATTCAAATCATTAATGGCTCTGGCTTGGGAACCGAGAATCGCCTCTCGCCCAGAGCTGTCACTACGATGCTGATTGCCACCCAGCGCTATTTGCAAGCTCGCAAGTTGACAATTGCCGATATCTACCCGGTGATTGGTCGCGATGGCGGCACCCTGGAAGGCCGGCAGACTCCTCGCAGCACTGTTGTGAAAACTGGCACACTCAATGAAGTCAGTGCATTAGCAGGCGTTCTACCCACCCGTGACCGGGGGCCAGTCTGGTTTACGATCATCAACCTGGGGGCGGGCAATCTCGATAGCTTCCACAACCAGCAGGACCTCCTGTTAACGCGAGTGCAGCAGTCTTGGGGCGACGACACGCTGGTTGCGATCCAACCCACCGATCAAGGCAACGAGGAGTTGAAGCGGTACGGCACGATGCTGCGCAATCAGCTTTTGAGCCAGTAATTTCTCAGCCAGGAATGCTCCCGCTCAACCACCGGGTACCAGATCCTGTTGGGGCACAATCTCGGACTGGTGCAGTAGAACCGCAACGGAAACGATATCGTTCTGCGCTCGGTCCACTCTAAATGCCAACCGAGTCAGCCGGCACGGATGGGGAGTGTATTTTCACGAGGGATTCGGTTTTGATTTCGATTACAACCGAATCTTCTATCAGCCTCGGAAACGGAAGAAAACCCTGGTTTCAAGGGACCTGGCTACCCCTGAGATCCGAGATAAGGTCTATCGCAAGCTTATCGAATTGTCGCCTGCATCCTCCAATTACGAGATCGTGAATGGACGTGGCGGTTTAAGCGAACGCGGCATCTCCGACTATTCGCAATATGGAGGCCTCCCCAAAACTGTCAAAGAAAGAGCAATCCTGGTCGAAAGATTGGCTGAGATGTTTGCAAAAGATGCTGACGGGGAACCTGGCGCGTTTGCTGGCATCCCCGGCTTCTGGAAGGATGCTGCCGGCGAATGGCGATCATGGAACCGGTTCGATTCGAACGACGAACTAATGCTCATCCCGTTTGTCGGTCGGGATGGCCTGATCCAGGCCTGCCAGATCAGGTTCATGCGATATGTGGAAAAGAGATCTGGAAAATATGTGTGGCTTTCCTCGGCAAAAGAACGAATGGGGTGCGGTCCTGGATCGCCGCTACACCATGCATGTCCCGGAGAGCGTATAGACAAGACTGTTCTAGTAACGGAAGGTGCGTTGAAAGCCGCAACCACTCAAAGATTCTTGAACCATAGGTATGTGGTCGGAAACAGCGGCGTTGCAACTTCTCATAGGGAGATCGTCGAGACCGCTCGGCAAAGACTACTGGAGATCGCATTTGACAACGACAGTTTCACAAATCCGCACGTCGCACGAGCAATGGCTGCCCTAATACGACTCCGACATTCGGATCAGAGTTCCTTTGCTTATAACAAAGAGGTCCGAATCGTAACCTGGGACAGGAAGCTCAAAGGTATAGATGAAGCTCTATTGGCCGGCGTTCCACTACAACACCTAACTGTTGCCGAATGGCTTAAGTGTCTTCGCCCCGAGTGTGTCGAACAGGCGATCCAACAATTGTCCTCGTTAGGTAGGAAAGAAGCGGCGGTCAAACAGCGTCATGAGCGAGTCTAAGGAACCGAATCTCTATCTTAATGCCTTTGTCGAAGAGATTGCCGCGATCATCGATGTAGACAAGAGAAAGATCACAAATCGGGAACTTCTGAAGTTGTGTACTGCATCCGGAATCAAAAGCTTATCGACCGATTCGCATCTCTGTCATGAAATCGCTGAAACCGCAGTAAATCACCTTTTTTGCACTCAGTACGGCAAACCGCTTCTAGATTCAGCCGACCCTGCAGCCGCCTGTTCGCAAATACTTCGCCCGCTGCAGGAACGTCTTCCGACGCAAACCTGGCGAAGTTCTACACAGATAACCTATCAACAGTTCTCTACTCCGGTTACTATCGCATACCTTGCAGCGTACCTACTGGACCTAAAAAGCAATGACATCGTTCTCGAGCCGTCCTGCGGCACCGGCAGCCTGGCTGTGTGGGCATACGCGGCCGGAGCCACGGTCATAACCAACGAGATTGATCCCAGAAGAAGAGGACTTGCGACGTTTCTGGGGCTTGACCCGACCGGACATGATGCTGAATTTATTGACGATCTGCAACCGGAGAATGTAATTCCTAACGTCATACTCGCCAATCCGCCCTTTTCATCCAGCGGCGGGAGGACCGAGCGGAACCAACGGAAGCTCGGATTCCGTCACGTTGAATCCGCACTTCGACGTCTCGATGCAGGCGGACGGTTTGCAGTCATCTTGGGCGAAAGTGGTTCGCTTCGATCAGGCTCAGGAAAAATGTTCTGGGAATCGCTATCGTCGGATATTCGTGTGACCGCCTCAATAGAACTACCCGGCAGCGAGTACTACAAGAACGGCACGAACGTTGGCGTGACGCTTATCCTCGGATACAAGCTTGTCAAGCAGGACTACGACGGACCGGCTTCGGTAGAACACTCCTTCATTATCAGTGCTTCGTCAGTTGAGGACGCTTTTGAAAAAGCTCTCTCGGCGGGCCTACGGTTCAAACCTTCTTTCTAAGCTTTCTAAGAAAAACAAAATGTTAACAGGTCAGGAAAATACAACGCCGGGCATAGCTGCGCCCGTTTTCAACGACAATGTATCTGGCGGCGATGGATCTGCAGCGGCAGCCGACAAAGCATCTTTTCGGGATACATCCGTTCGGCCGCAGGCATATGTCCCGCACCACTTAGTCGGCGGTGCTCGGCATCCCGGCGTCATCGTCGAGACTCCGGGGTCTTGGGAGAGATGAATAGATGTTCTTGCATATCTAGAGCTAGCCCTTTGGCATAAACTCGATGCTTCAAATTAACCGCTATAAAAATAGCCCTATGGTGGTTGAAGGTTTCTGACTGACCCAGGACAAGGAACCCTGCCTTTTTGAGCGCAAAGTGAAAGCGCACTAAAGTCGATATTTGAACATTGGGGTTAAAGTAAATTAAGACATTGCGGCACAGGATTAAATCAATTTTAGAAATAGGAGCATCCTGGGTCAGATTGTGACGACCAAAGATGATCCTGCGGCGAAGTTGAGGATGAAAAATATAGTTCGATTCGGTTCGCTGAAAGTATTTCTCCAGCCACTCAGGGCGAATGCCGCTAACTTCCGAGTTGCTGTAAATGCCCTGTCGGGCCTGTTGCAGCGCTGCTTCATCTGCGTCGGTCGCATAGCACTGAACCCACTGTAAGCAAGATTCAATCCCTAACGCTTCTGCTAACAAGATCAGCAGACTATAGATTTCCTGTCCGCCAGCGCAGCCCGCGCTCCAAACCCGAATTACTTGATTGGGCTGCTGCCGGATGATTTGAGGAATAAGGCTAACTGCAAGATAATCCCAAACCGCTTGGTCGCGAAAAAAACCAGTAACATTAATCAGAACTTCGTTGAGAAGGGCACGATATTCATTGATATGGGACTGGAGATATTCTAAATAGCTTGGATAGTCTTCGATGTTGAGCTGCCGCATGCGGTGTTGAACCCGCCGTATCAAGGTCGAGCGCTTATAGCCCGTCAAGTCACAGCCACGATTGTACTTGAGGTAATCTAGCAATGCTTCAAATTCGGGATTGGGAGGAGGCATGGCAGTAAACAGGAAAAGGAGTGGAAGATACTAGATTGCTTCATCAGAAGCATGTTCAAGCCAGATCAAGCCTCATCTGCTTCTGCTGCTTCTCCCAGTTCGCTCTCCCCCGCTTCTGCGTCTCGGATTGGTAGCCTGATCATAAACGTTGCCCCTCGCCCTTCTCCTTCACTGGCTACCTCGATCGTACCGTGGTGTAACTCTACTAGGAGGCGAGCAATTGCCAATCCGATGCCGACCCCTCCTGGCGAATGGCGGCTGGGCACCTCTGCTTGACTGAAACGATCGAAGACATGGGGCAGAAATTCGGGACGGATACCAATTCCTGTATCACTGACTTGAATTTCAATCACAGAATCAAGACGTTCCAGGTGAATCGCGACGTTTCCTCCTTTAGGCGTAAATTTGATGGCATTTTCTAGCAGATGGGCAATGATTTGTTTGAGGCGATCGCCATCTACAACAACATTCTGCTGGGCAACATTCGGTAGGGTGTCGATGAGCTGAAGGTTTTTTACCTCAGCCGCCGCACGGAACGAGGTCACAACAGCTTTTACTAGCCCGACCAAATCGACGAGCTGAGACTTTAATTGCACCTTGCCTGAGAGCAGGTTGGAAATATCCAGCAACTCTTTAATCAGTTTTGCTTCAATCGTGGCATTGCGCTCGATGGTGGCAAGTGCTCGTGCCGTTGTGGTTGAGTCAAAGGATTGGGTTTGCAATAACCTTGCCCAACCGAGAATTGCTGTCAGCGGAGCTTGTAGTTCATGGGTCACCGTTAGCAGAAACTCATCCTTAAAACGGTTTGTTACTTGCTCTTGCCGCAGTCGTGCCATTTGTAATTGGGTTTCAACCCGCGCCATCAATTCGCGAGCAGAAAAGGGTTTAATCAGGTAATCATCTGCTCCTGTGGCCAGTCCTTCAATCGTTGCCGCTTCGCCTGCCCGCGCCGACAGCAGAATCACGGGAATGCTCTGGGTTTGAGGATGACTGCGCAATGCTTGCAGCAACTGGATCCCGTCCATTTCTGGCATCATCACATCGCTCACAATCAAATCGGGCAATTGGTGTTGCAGGAAGTCAAGCGCCATTGCACCATTTGTAGCCATCGCTACCTGCCATCGTTGACTTAACAGTTGCCGCAGGAAATCCCGCATATCAGCATTGTCATCCACCAAAAGAATCTGTGCAGGTTTGAACCCTGGCACCTGGAGGTGGGAAGATCGCATCCAGGAAGGTTGAGCTTGAACCGTTAAGATTGGCGATTGGCGGTTGAAGCAGTGCGGTTGAATCGTTGAGGGTTGAGCTTGAACATTGGCAGTTTGAGCTTGAATATTGGTGGTTTGAAGTTGAAGCTTTGAGATGAGCGGTTGAATGTTGGAGCTGTGGGGCTGACGCTCCGGGTCTAACGCTTGAACATCCGAGGGTTGGTCAGGCAGCCATCGTAATGAAGTAGCGCTCTTTGCTGCTTCAGGAGGGGAGGTTATGTCGCAAAATTCTGGTTCACCCGGCTTGTCTGCCGCCAATCGGTGGGAGGTGGGGCGATTTGTTAAAACGCTGTCCTATTTTGGAGCGGTTCCGTTTTTGAGTAATTTGGATTGGTTTCAGCAGTGGTTTGGCAGCCGTCCAGATCCGAAGGTGGATAGTCGTCGATTGGTGCCAGTTCAGTCGTCTGGTGCAGTCGATACCGAGCCCCAGTCAACTCGGCAGATTCTGGTGATCGGAACGACAAGTGCGGTCGGACAGCAGGTGGTACAGCAGTTGACTGCTCAAAACCATCGGTTTAGATCAATCGAGGTTGATGAGTTGTCCGAGCTAACTGATGGGCCAAATGGAGATGCTGTGATCTGCGATGCCGTGATCTGCTGTACTGAGGCATCCCAGAGCCGTGATGCGGCTTTGATTCGTCAGGTAGAAAACTGGGTGGTGCGGCAGCCGATTTTCGATTTTGCTCAGCCTTCGACCGATCTGCAAGAGATTTGGGGGGCACTGGATGATGTGGTGATGGGGGGCGTGAGTCAGAGCAGTATTCGCTTGGGCGATGGAGTGGCCTATTTTTCTGGGGTTGTGTCTACGGCTAATTCGGGTGGCTTTGCCTCGGTGCGGACTCGCAATCTGGAGCCGCCGCTGGACCTCTCTGCCTACGAAGGCGTGGAACTGCGCATCAAAGGCGATGGTAAGCGCTATAAATTCATGCTTCGCAGCGAAACCCGCTGGGATGGGGTGGCCTACTGCTATTCCTTCGATACCGTAGCCGATGAATGGCTCACGGTACGGATTCCGTTTTCGGCCCTGGTGCCGGTGTTTCGCGCCCGCACAGTCGCCAATAGCTCCGTGGATCCCAGCCACGTTTATGCTTGGCAACTGATGCTGAGCAAATTTGAGTATGACGGTGCCCTAAACCCACACTTTGAGCCAGGTTTCTTTCAACTTCAAATTCAATCCGTTGCTGTCTATCGCCATCGCCCATCCCGGATGGTGCTAGTGGGCGCAACGGAGGAAACCGAGCGACTGCTCCAACACAGCGGCATTCCCTATACGATGATTTGCCCCAGCCAGGTTGAGGAGATTCCCGGAGGCCAATCCCTGCAAGTTGCTCGTCAACCGCTTCAGGGCCAAGTTAGCGCTATTGATGTGGCAGCTCTCTGTCTGGCGGCGTTAGACGATTCAGCTGCCCGCAATCTCACCCTGTTTGTGACGGCCGGTGAAGGCCAATGTGCAATCGGTGATTGGCATTGTTTGTTCAAGTCGGTTGTCAATTAGGCGGCAGCTTCCTGCTTCAAGTCCAGCAACCTGTGCCAAACTGGCTAGATGAATCTGCGTAAGGAGTTCGACGGTTGACAGAGCACCAGCCTTCCCTATTCTCTGCTGCGGAGTTGAGCGGTTGCTATACCGTCACTCCTAAAACTGAGTTGGAAATCAGCCGGTCGGCTCTATCGGCTTGGAAGCAGCGAATTTTCGAGTATCAGCAGCAGGTAAAACAGCAGTTGCCGATGCAGCAGGGCAGTTTGTTTGACTGGTCTGATCAACTGACCTCCAATCCTGAGCCTGATGTGACCGATCCAGATAGCCTCGATCCATTTGGCTTACCGCAGCAAAATACCGAGTTTTGGCGCTGGAAGGCCGAGGACGCGGGTGTGGCAGCTCTCTATTTTGTGATCGATTACGAATGGCCGATTTTGCTGTATGTGGGCGAAACGGTGAAGTCGAACCAGCGCTGGAAAGGAGAGCACGACTGCAAGCGCTATTTGCTCAACTATCGACAGTCCCACTATCAGTATCAACTTCAATCCATGTTGGGGATTGCCTTTTGGTCTCAAGCTCCAGTGCAAACTCGTCCGCGCCAAAAGCTGGAATCGGCCCTGATTCACAAGTGGCGATCGCCGTTTAATAAAGAAAACTGGCAGTTTTGGGGCACGCCGTTTATTGGAGAGTAGGGGCGAAGCCTTCACGAAATCAATCCCAGACGTAGTTACAGAGCTTTTGACACAAATGCTTCGCCCTTACGCGAATCGGCGCTGGAGCCGTACTTTGATCTCCTGTTTAGGCCGCAGTGTGAAGGCCGCCCACGGCACAATCTCCTGATCGGGTAGGAGTTCTAGATGGAATTGCTGCATCAGCGTTGCCAACACCAGAACCGCTTCCATCATGGCGAAGGCTTTGCCGATACAAACTCTGGAGCCGCCACCAAACGGAAAATAGGCAAAGGGCGGCAGGTGCTTGGCTAGATCGTTGGCCCAGCACCACATGGGGGCGCAGCCGTTCTGCGTAGGTGAGGTACTCCTCAATCACCGCATCTGGGTCGAGGGGAGGCAACTCATAGAGTTTCTCCAGAATGACGTTCTTGTACTCAACCGTCCAGCGCAACTGCTTCCGCACCCCGTCTGGATCCATCAAATCGTTAATCCGAATGCCAATTCGCTCAGATTTATCGGCATAGGTAGGGCCAATGCCACGCTTGGTGGTGCCGATCTTGTGGGTGCCGCGTCGCTCTTCAGAGGCTTGGTCAATCAGCCGGTGATAGGGCATGGTGACATGGGCCGTACCCGAAATCAGTAAATTTTCGGCAGAAACATCTAGCGCCTTGAGCTGATCCAGCTCTTCAATCAAAACCTTGGGATCAATCACCGTACCGGAACCGATGATGCACTCGGTACTGGGATACAAAATCCCAGAGGGAATCAAGTGCAGCTTAAAAGTCTGACCCTGGACAACAACCGTATGTCCTGCGTTCACCCCACCTTGGTAGCGAACCACGACATCGGCTGACTTGCTCAGCAGATCGGTAATTTTCCCTTTTCCTTCATCGCCCCACTGGGCACCGATGACAACGACGTTAGCCAAGGTTTTCTCAGGTGCTAAAGTTCACACAAACTCCAATTATCAATAATGGATGATATAAGTGTCAACCTTGAACCAGAGATTCTAGTGAGTCGAGGCTCATTTTTGGTTGCGAAAGGTACAACTCTACTGGTTGTATACCGTATTATTTCGGATATACTAGAATGAGATATAAATGGATGTTCTCTTCTAAGCCGCAGGTCTTATGGTTCGTGCCTGCTGGAGTTGGTGATATCGTGCCAGAGGATGTATAGAAACATACGCAAAATTCAACAATATGGATCTTGAGGAGTTTGAGGCTCAAACTCGATCAACCATCGAGCAAACGCTCAACCAACTGCACACAGCCTCCTTGCTTGTCGGGCAGCTAGAAACTCAAATTGCTGAAACTGGGAAAACTGTACAAACCCTTAGTCAGCTAATTGAGAACTTCATTGCTCAACAAAAGCGACAATCTTCTCGCTGAGTCTCAGCTTCTAAACTAGTTGATAATTCAGCTCCTGCAAAATGGACTGTTTGAGTTGGGTTAAACTAACTGGTTTGACTAAATACTGGGAAGCACCCAGCTTGAGTGCCCGTTGCTGATCAGCCTGAAAAGCAAACGCAGAAATTACAATCACTGGTATCTTCAACCAGTCTGCGTGCCATTGTCGCTGCTGTAATAGCGAATAGCCGTCCACATCGGGTAGTTTGAGGTCAAGTAACACGAGATGAGGACGAAATTGGGCCATTGCAGCGCCAAACTGAGCGCCCTTCGCCAGCCCCATCACCTTATATCCGTAATACTCCAGATAGTCGCCCATCAATTGGCGGCTTGCCTCGTTGTCTTCAACTAGCAGAATCCGAGCGCCCATCATTGGAGTTGATCCGAGGGTTTTAGACATGAATGATTCCATCTCGCAATATCTGACAGTTGACTCAACTCTCAAATTGCAAGTATTAGGCACTTAGCCCAAGCACGCAGACACGGCTGGAACATGAGCTAAGAGCCTTCCAAGTCGAGCAAAAGCAAGGTTTCAGCAGATCTACCTTGCTAATCTCAAGGAACACAATTTCAGAGAACACACAGGAATACGAACAGAAATACAAATGCAGAGAGTATGAAGCGATCATGTCGACTCCATTAGGAGTTGACTCGGTTGAAAACAAAGCTTAGTGACGAACTGAATGCAGGAACTTGTCTAGATCTTAATCTCTAAACCAATCACACTTGTTCAATCATTGTAACGTTTCTGTAAAGATCATCGGTGAAACTTCGGACGAAGCACGAGTGTTGGCTCATCGGGTTAGCGTTCCTGGGTAGCATTCAAATCTGTGAAGCAGCTCCAGACAGCTCAGTAAAGATTTCCCGCTAGCCTAGGGGCAGCATCGGTCTCATGGTACGGTATTGAGGAGAATAAGCGGGTTCACGCTAGCTGATCGAACCCTGAAGTTGATTTCAAGCTCAGGGTAGGCGGCGACTGAAGTCTAGCTTGCTCGCGATCTACAGCAATGGATGTGGAGTTTCATGCATAAAATTCCTGTTACAGTAGTCACGGGCTTCTTGGGTGCTGGCAAAACCACCCTGGTCCGCCATTTACTGCAACAAAACGGTGGCAGGCGCATTGCAGTTTTAGTAAACGAGTTTGGCGAAGTGGGGATTGACGGGGAACTGCTGCGAGATTGCCAAATTTGTACCGAAGAATCCGCAGAATGACTCGAAACTGATAACCAGCGTATTCTTCACCTTCAAACAAAACCACCAGCCAAGTTTGCGGATCAAAGGCCAAGCGGTAGACGGATCGTTCGGCTGGCACGCCAGCTCGGATCTCTAGGTTGGGAAGCTGGCAGTAGGGCATTTGCAGAATATCGAGGACCGCTGTTTTGGTGCCTCGTTCCGGTATGGTCAAAAAGGACGCCAATTGCTCTCTAGAGATGGTTGCATCGGCATTCACGGTTCCGGCACAGTTTTCTGGACGACGGTTGGCGCGTTCAAACGAAATACTTTCCCGCACATCCATCGTTAGACCAGCAATCACAGCCAGTGCTCCACCCATGAGAAACAGCCTCATGCCGAGCTGCTGATGGGGTTCAGGTCGTTTCTTCATCCTTACCTCCAACCTTGGATTTCACGAATGCTTTCGCGGATGCTTTTTCTAACGGTTTTGCCAATGCTCCTGAAAATGATTTAGTTGATGGCCTAGTCAATGATTTGGTTGGTGGTTTTGGATCTGCGGTGGGTGCCATCGAGGCAAAGCAGGAAACCACAAACAGCAGCCATGCGGCACCAAGTAGCAAAGGGGTCATAGTCTTCCTCCAAGTAATAGACCAATCATGATTGCGAACAACCGATAGCCCCAGGCAAATCCGCTCTGAGGCATGACTGTAGAACGGTAGGCAGCTAACAAGGCTGGTGTCACCATCACCAGCAGACTCGGAACCCAGAGGACGGGATAGGTGGCTACAATCCAGTCCAGAAATACCCGCAGCAATGCTGATCCCACCACTAGGCTGGCCGCTTCTCGCAGCGTAAACGGCGTTTCGGTAGCCGTCGCTCGTCGTCCTGAACCTCGGTATCTGGGACGGGCCGTTGAGGCGGAGTGGCCCAGAAAAATTTGACCAATGGGTGCCGTCACCAAACTAGCCACGCTGCTGATGATACGGAGCGGCGTTGTGACTAACCACCACAGACTTTTGACTAGACTTTTAACCAGTCTTTGAGCAAGGGTAAAAATCGGCGCACTGGATTTATGACGGCGTTGGCGCAGGGATTGGGCCAGGAATTGAGCATCGGCATCAGGTCGCTCGTCTGAAGTGACCGGATCAATGGCGCGAGAGGTTAAAATCAACGTTCCATCATCGTTCACTTCGACATAAGGAACTTCGGTTTCAAAACATTCAAAAATTAGCTCATTCTTAGCTCTGCGTTTGGCCTGATTGGTTGACTCGTTCTGTTCCAACTGCTCAGAAATTTGAATCAATTCCAGAATCACCATCTCTTGCTGCGAAGCGAGATGATTAATTTGCTTCGCCTTTTCCGCTAATAAATGGCGCATAGCATGCTTTTGGGACTGGGAAGCGGCTTGTGAGTATTGGGCCTGTACCTGCTTAAATCGTCGTACCGTTCCCATTGACTGTTGCTGCAACTGCTCGACTGTATGTAATAGCTGAGAGGACAATGCTGGATTCACTACCCCATTCTGATTAGGCAACGGAAAGCATTCCACTGAACGTCTCTGAGTTGATTTCTGAGTAGGCTTCTGGGGTTTGCCTGCACTCGGTTGAGGAGTTGGGCGCACAATCGTGGGTGCAATCGTGGGTGCAATGGGAGCACTCAGTGCTGCCGTCTCAGAAGATTGATCAGGCTGTAGCAAAGTTACGGATCGAGACGAATCTTGATCAGCTCGAATGGAGCGTAGCTCAGCCTCGATCGCTTTGATTTCTGCGTGCGACTGTCTCATAACTATTCCTGTGAAGGGGGGACTGCAAAACCTGGGACTAGACAAACCCAAATCAATGGTTAACTTGCGGTGACTGGGCCTCACCTAGCCTTCTACTAAGGCACTCGGTCCGCTAGTACTCAGTACACTATATTTAGTACTTCTGTACTGCTCAATGTCCTAAATCCTATCACAAATAGTTCAAATGTACTAGCAGGAAAAAGATTTTTTGCAAATTTTAGCTGACCTCGAATTTCCCACCCTGGCTTGGGAGTCCAAGGGTCCACCGCTACATTGCTAGCTGCAGCAAGGTTTCTAGCTGCATCGGGTCAATCCAAACATCTTCTGTGCGGGGATTGGGATACAGCAACTGATGCCAGAACACGCCCAATGGTGTACTGCCCAGCAGGTAATAGTACTCCAGCTGCATTAGATTACTCAGCAGCCAATAGCAGGGATACACATAGTACGGCGAGAACAGTTCAACGACCTTGGTTCCTGGTTGACAAAACACGATATTGGTTAAACCACTACCGTGGATTGCCAGCACAACTTCAGCCTCAGCCATCGGCACCGCGCGGATCGTCATCTTTTCTTCGATCTGTTTTACCCATTCTTTATCACGATTGTTTTGCAGTATCGTGAACATATCGATCAATGCGGGCGTCGCGGTAGGTTCGTCGCCGTGCATCTGCGACCACATAAATACCTTCAGCGGCCCTTTGCCCCATTCGATCTGATGGATAGAACGTCCGGCATAACTCGCTCCAACCTGCTCGACCTTTACCCCAAGCTTCTTCAGATCCTCGAGCATCGGCAGCAAGTTCCGATGCCGCATATTCGACGGAAATATCTTCGAAACATGCTCCTTTTCCCAGAGCTCGGCCAGCTCCGCAGGCGTTTGCGCAAATGTTTGCATTGACAGAATTATAACCGCGAGAGCAACGGTGGACACGAATCTCATATCAATAAGATAAACCGCATCAGCATTTTACAGCAAGTTATTTCTCTACCAGACCTTACTTCTAACTCTATGTAACTGCTTTTCAGAAAAAGCTTGACAAAATTGGGGGGGCGTAATGTATTGCAAACAGTTTTTCGTTTTTTTTGTTTTGAATGAATTCCCGTGCTCCCGAAACTATTGGTTCAACTTGCGTCTCCCATTGGCGTTCGAACAGGGCGTGCCGCCGGAATTTTTCAACTCAAATTAAGTCACAAACAAGAAATGCCCTGAAGGTTACGCGAATAACCCTCAGGGCTTGCTTGTTTTTAACTGCCTCTGCCGTGTTAAGGACAACAGATGCGTTAACAAAAGCAAAACCATCTTAGCGTAAAACTTGGCAAAGGCTCAATTACTGGCAAAGAAAGTAGAAATAATTAACGCCTGACCTTGATTATTTGCATTACTTTCTTAACCCAATAGAAAAGAATGAAAAAGACATTTTTAATGTTCTTCGGTCTAAGCCTTTTTGTAGCCATTGCATTGGGGGGATTTTGGATGATGAAAAATGGTTCTGTAAGTGCTAATACAAATCCAGAGTCTACGCATCCTTTTGTCGAGGTAAATGCACTGGCCTTGGCTTCTAGAAGTGGTAGTGTCGAGGACAGCAAGGAGCTTATCGGCGAGATCATAAAAGTCGCTGGATTTGATAGCGAACTTCGCGGATTCACAGCCTCTTCGATCAGAGATCGAGTAGGACGTGCAGAAAATAATTTCCAACTAGGTAACTCAAGCGGCATTCCTGAGGCGAAGGTTGTGCGTACATTAAACGGACTCGTGCGTAAATTCAACCTGCCTGCGTATGTAAGAACTGATATTTACGAAGTCAGGAAACTTCGCTTGAGCCTGCTTTCTCAATTTCCTCAGATAATCAATCAGAAGAACCAACCTAGGCAACCCATCTCTATCAGCACAAATCTTGATACGACCATGTCACCAGCGGAATCCGTTTTTGTTCTAGGCCTACTAATTCAACAAAAACTCGCAAATCCTGAGTATCAGCAAACATACTCTGAGAGGATCAGCAGATGGACTGAAACCCACAATCATAGTCCGGGTCGTAATGGGACTAGCAACCCTGCTCCGAATCGTAGTCGTGAGATTCGGGAAGCATTAAGCAGAGCAGCTTCTACAACACCCATTTCCGATGCTTTGCAACTTTCAACAATTACGCTAAACACAATGGGGATCGATCAATAAGGAGGAAAATGACAATGAAACACTTAACTTCGAAAATTCTTTTATTTGCCTCCTTGGGATTGATTACGGCCTGCGGTGGCGGTGGCGGCGGCGGCGGAACGCCGAACCCAAATGCAGGTTTCCGTATGCAAACGTATGCACAAAGCCAGACGGGTAATATATTCTTCCCGACAGCAGCACAGGTTAATGGACAGTTTCTCCAACCGAACGGCACGACCACTGGCACTTTGGAGACATTTAATCTGAGCCACAGTGGCGTAGGACAATTAATAGCCTCTGGAGCTAGGGTGCCAGCTACCTGGAGACTTACACTTGGCCCGAATATCCCAGGCGGGGGAGCCTTTGCCTGACGTTTGCTACCTCAGACCGAAACGTTAATCTTAACGACGTTGTGAACTTAGTGTGTCCGGGTCGTTTTACCGGGTTTACTGCTTCCCCAGATCTACTCGATGCATTAAATCAACCTGCCACGATTACGTTTCTTGGAAAGGGTCTTGACAATGCCTATGGTGAACCAGCCTTAGCATTTTACGACGAGTTCGGAAACGTCGTAGCTTCGACTCAAGCGATTCAGTCTTTGTGGGACGATGGGGAAATCGAAGGGATTGTTGTCAACTTGCCTGATATAAGCCAAGTATTTGATGGGGTCTATTCAGAAACTCAAGGGGCAATCATTTCTATTAGACAAACAGGTCTATGTTTTGCTAGCAAAATCGCCTCTATCTCTGACTACAGACGGGATAGAGGCGATTTGAGTTTTTGTTAGAAATTACAACTCTTCAGCTTGCTGTTCTTCTTGCAGTTGTCGCAATTGTTCCAGCTTGGTAAGGGCTTTTTGCTCCTCCCTTTGATACCAATCAATACACTCACGAGCGGTGCCCAGTTGATCCTCAGCCTCTCGAATCAACTGGGCAATAATTTTCCCTCCGAGCGAGGCACCAACAAAATTTTTCTTCTCCCCACCTGCTCTAGCAGCTCCGAGACGGACACTTGAAATTCCGCTGCTATTTCCTCCAGTCCACTCTTGGCTTGGAGCGATATTCTCGCTCTCAGCAACTCGCTCTTCAGATCCCCGTGTTCCCCGTGCTTGGCTTTTGGCATTCTCGCTAGTCATGTCGTCCTCCTAAATTGTATCCCTAATAAAACAAATGATTGTTGCTCTAATATAGCCCTAATCAGCACATTAGGTATACAATCTTGCTAGACTCCCAGTCATTAGAGCAGTGCTGGGAGTCTCCTGGAGCAAATTGAGGGCGATCGGCCTGGATCCCGATCGCCTTTCCTACCCATTCACAAAAGGAAAGTCTATGAAAATTCAGCCCTGGATCATCTACCGGGATGGCAAGGAAGCCGCCAGAGCAACCGGCCATCTGGAAGCGAAATCAATCGTGCGCCAACTCCAACGAATGCACCGAAATAGCTACTTTGTAGTGCGCTACGTTGGGAAGTCGATCTCACATTGCACCGATGGAGGGCGGCCGATCGATGGATGACTGGAAACAAACGGCCATTAAAGAGGCGGCTGATATTCTGTACCGGCTGATCTTCGATGCATTCGAGCGCAAGCAAGACGTACTGGATCGGCTGATCAATAGCCATCGGTGCATTGCACTCGCACCAGAGCCAGCTCGCTCGGAGAGCCAGGAGGCCGATGAGCTGTTTCGGGAGGTGATGAGCGACCTCACGAATGAGCCGAGCCGATTCCCGTTGGTCAATCAAGAGGATCCGAATAAACCTGGACCTGGAGACCAATTCTGATGACCCAACCGATCAAAGTTCACCTAACGATTGACGTTGAGAGTAGTAGCGGTGAGGCATTAGGGGAAGTCCTAGCCAGCATCATCACTGAACTGATTCAGCTTTGCCCGCCTGAGCAGCAAGCCGAACTGGCCAGCCGCATGACTCTGATGATTGAAGCTCAGCTTCGAGGTGAAAAATTCCCGCCTGACGAGTCTCTGAACTGACGCCAGAGACGAAATGGCTCACTCGCTGAGCCATCGCGGGCAGCGTCCAAAGCTACCGCAATTGCAAGCATGAGCTTAACTGCTTAATGGCGACCTCGCTTGAGATGATTAATGGCTCAGGTGAAGGGGGCTTCTTATTTTAGCGGTTCATGCTTGCAAGCCCCGATTAGTTTGAATCACAAATGGCGACCGTTTTAGGCGGTCGCTTTAGAGATTAATGACATAGAAAGGGTATCGCATGAATAAAGCTATTGCTGGCGTAGATGTCTCACGCGGTAGTGTTACCGTGTGCATTTTAGATCGATCCCCCGATCGCCAAATGAAGCAGTTTATTAGAAGCTGCAAGGTTCACAAATTTCCTAAACCAAAACAGAACTTAGGCGAAGCGATTGACGAATTTTTAGCAATGCCATTCGATGCTGCGGTAATGGAGCCAACGGGAGGGCACTACAGTAAGCTATGGGCTGAGCAAATCGAGCGTTCCGGTCGGGAAGTGCGTTGGGTAGGACATCGGGAAGTGGCGGGCTACCGCGAAAGCTGGAAGCTGCCCGATAAGACGGATAAAACCGACGCGGTTGCACTGGCCTGCTATGGAGTCGAGCGCTGGAATATGCCAGGAATGTTTCTCGATCCGCGTGATGAAATCGCGCGACGACTCCGAGACTACTACCTGCAAATTCAATTCCACAATTCAGCCATGACGCCCATCATCAACCGCTTACGACAGCAGTTGAGCTGGGAGTGTCCGGAACTTGCCCAACATGCAGCAAGGCGAGAATGGCTAGCCTCGCCTGCGGGCATGTGGCAAGCGATCGCTGGACACGCAAAACCGAAATGGCAAAAAATTATCGATCAAAGTTGTGGCTTAGGAATTGGGGAATTTAGTCGGGAACTAGCTCAGCAGATTGTAGCGAGTGAGCGGGCACTACTGCGGATCGAAACCGAGTTAGAGCAACTGTTAACTCGCCCGGAATTTGATTCTTATCAAGAATTGTGATAGCGACGCCGCTCTCCTCGGCAGTCTGGTCAAGAAACCTATGTTTTGTGGGCTTCTCTATTCTCATCAGTTCTAACACACGAATACTGCGGGAAAACGGGGGTATCTCCGCGCCTCACTTAACTTATTCGGTGTAACTTCAACAGCTAGATACGGCCAATTGCGGCAGGATTTCAACAAAATCTTCGCGTTTAGCGGGCATCTTTCCCAAATTATCGCACAAGCAATTGAAAACCCACACGCCGGACGAGTGAAGGGCCGAAACTTAGATGTTTCTTTTTTGGAAATGACCTCAAATAATTTCAGCCAAAATAGTATCTGAACGATACGCACGATCGCGACTTGTGTTCGGATATAGTTCGGAGCACTGAAGGCAAGGGCCGTAATTGCTGTAGTTTAGGCTCGTGGCACGGTGATTGTTACATCATTTACACCAAGTCAAAACGACTTGAGCAACAATACAAGGAGGAGAGCGCAATGATAAACGAATTCAATCAACCAACACCGCCTGTCGATGGCAGAAGGACAAACGAGCCGGCAGGGCAGAATAACGAAGACACAATAAACACACTCAACGCATTGATCGAGACCTGTAAGGACGGTCAAGAAGGCTTCAAACAGGCTGCAGAGGGCCTTGAGCGGTCTGACCTTAAATCACTTTTCTTTGAATTTTCCCAGCAAAGGTCTAAGTTCGCCGGTGAGCTTCAGGACGCTGTAAGGACGCTTGGGGGGGATCCGGAAAACTCCGGTTCCATTGTGGGTTCGCTGCATCGCGGCTGGATGAACGTTAAAACTGCCGTTACGGGGAAGGATGAGGCCACGATACTCAATGAATGCGAACGCGGCGAAGATTCTGCAAAGAATGCTTATAAGGAAGCTCTCGAAAGCTCCCTTCCGGCGTATATCCAGACAATGGTCCAAGATCAGTACTCGGCCGTCTTGAACGCTCATGACAGAGTTAAAGCATTGCGAGATGCTTATAACGAAGGCAGGTCTATGCCCGCAGGGGCAGACCGATAACAACGGTATTGTTAGGTTCGACGCCATAAAAAGTGCGCAGCCGTTCGATTTTGAACAGCTGCGCACTTTTGCGTGATGTATGGGATCGCTGACAAAGGTTCGGAATGTTTAACGTTAAATTTTTTTCAGAATTTTGTAGATTATCCGACATTGTAAATTAGTGGTCAGGTTTTGCTGGTATTTATCCTAATAAAATCAATAGTTTACATTACCGAGTTTGAATGGCACGCATCTTGTAGGAAGTATAACTGTTCACTCTGAACGTCCATTCCCTATTAGATCGTTTCACTGAGAGAACATACATACAGATATATTAAGTCCACAGGAGGAGTACAATGCAAAGGTTTTTATTTGCCTTCTTGCTCGTATTGACAAGTTCCTCGATCTTGTTAGCCCAGGGTACGACCGGAGGTCTCTCCGGCACCGTCTCCGGGCCCGACGGCGTGTTGCCAGGGGCAACCGTTGTCGCGATCGACAATAACACGCGCAGGGAGACCACTACGACCACGAACTCACAGGGACAGTACAGTTTCCCCCAACTGGAGTTCGGGACATACACCATTAGAGTAACTGCGACCGGCTTTAAAACGCTCGTAGCCAGCGATCAGAAGATCGACGTCGGCCGCGATGCTACTCTAAACCTCAAGCTAGATATAGGTGAGGTAACAGCTGAGGTTGTCGTTACCGCCGGTGCAGACGTCGTAACCGCCACATCTGCCCAGGTCAGCGGAACCGTCAGCCCGCAGCAGATCCTATCGCTTCCGCTGATCACCCGAAGCCCGCTTACGCTTGCCGGTCTTCAGGCGGGTGTTTCTGCAAACAGTGCGCAGAACACGACCATCAACGGAATGCGTACCACGTTCACGAACATTACCCGTGACGGTATAAACATTCAGGACACGTTCATCCGAACGAACGCAACGGACTTCGCTCCGGGCCGTCCGTCGGTTGACGATACCGCCGAGTTCACCATTTCGCTGACCAACCAGGAAGCGGACCAAGGATACGGCGGTGCACAGATTCGCCTAGTTACGCCGCGCGGCACCAAGGATTTCCGAGGGGCATTGTTCGCATATAACAGAAATTCCGCATTTGCTGCGAACTCGTTCTTTAACAATAAAACCGGTGCGGCACGTCCCTTCCGAAACCGTAACCAGTATGGCGGAAAGGCAAGCTGGAGGCTTCCGACGCCGATGTTCGGTAACGGTGTCCCGCTGATCTCATTTGACAAGGGCGTATGGTTCTTTGCTTGCATAGCCAGTCTGTAGACCAAACAAGCATCCGACAGATGGCTGCCGGATATCTGACAGATGCTTGATTGAGGAGCCTGCTGCTACGAAAGCATGCGTAGAAGTCGCTTGATCTTAATTTTTTGCTGCCGATCAAGCGTTTCAGGAAACGTTAATTCCATAATGATGTGCTGCATCTGCGGGCTTCTGGCTGCTGGCGTCAAATCGATGCGGGAATAGGTAGGCAACACCTCCACCGACTGCACCTGAGCCAGTAAGCTCTGGGGATAGGTTTGTGGATTGGGCTGAGTTGTGGATTGGCTTAGCAGTAGGGCAATCAGGGGTTGGGTATACTGCAATTCCTCGAGTTCCGCTACCCTTTCGCCCGTCAGTTCAATGCGGATATCGCGATGGCTCATCTCGGTTACTTTGCCGCTATAAGACACCCCTTCCCAGCCTTCCCAAAACAGCTCGGCTGTAGCTCGTACCTGTTTACGTACTCGCACTCCTACTTCAGGTCGAAACTCTTGGAAGGCTCGATTCAGGCTAGTAGCAATAAATCGCAGTGAGGCCAGCGGATGATCGGTTTCGCGCCGGTGCTGAGCATACCACTCGTTGACATCTGAGTAGATCACAAGCGTTAAATCATCGCGTTGGGTGCGCGTTGGTTCAATAAAGTCAACGGCCAGCAGTACTTGGAGTTTGCTGGTAGCAATTCCTCGCACAATCCGAGCATCAAGCAACACGCTAGCTCCGGCGTCGCCAATCAATTCCAGCCGCACTTCATCGGGAATGTTGGGCCACAGATCGAGCAAGATCAAAGCTCCCGTTTCGCTCACGTTCACCGTTTTGCCAATCCAAAATTTACCGTCGCTGTGGATCACGGCTCTTAGCTGGCGTGGTAACCGATGGGCACGGCGCAATTGTGGCTGTTCGAGCGCCACCAGACAGGCAGCCATCACCAGCAAAATGTTGAAACAGCACCAGAGCGCATTGATGATCACCGCCTGGGTTTCTAACGGACTGATCACCAGCCAAAACGGCACCGTCAGCAGCGAGACCGAGGTAATCACGCCCAAAAGCACCAAATAGCGAATCGAATCCAAATCAAATCGCCGCTCGGTGACCACTTCTCCCTTGCTCGTCACGTTGAACGAACCCAGCTTAGGATTAATCAGCGCCAGAATGGTCACAATCCCAGCCTGAAACGACATGGCGAACTCGTAGATTTCATTCCAAAACGAGAACCGCACATGTTTGTAGGGAATGTAATTCGTCTGCATCGACAGAATAATATGGGGCAAAGCATAGGCCAAGGTTTCAACCCCTAATCCCTTCACCGGGTTGATGCCAAACAGCAAAAAACAGGCGGGTGCGATGGCAAACATCAGTCGCGGAAAGCCAAAAAAGAAATGGGACGTAGCGCTGAAGTAGCAGAGCCGCTGGGGAAAGCGCAGCTGCAATTTCCGGTTAAACAACGGATTCTCCAGCCGCAGAATTTGAGCCATGCCGCGTGCCCACCGCACCTGTTGCCCTACATAGGACGAGAACGTTTCGGGCGCTAACCCAGCCACCATGATTTTGTCGTAGTAGACGCTTTTGTAGCCTAGGGCATGCAGCCGCAGCGAAGTATGGCAATCCTCAGTTACAGTTTCGGTAGCAATGCCGCCGATGCTCAGCACATAGTCCCGCCGGATGACTGCCGCAGAACCGCAGAAAAAGGCGGCATTCCAGTAATCATTGCCTTTTTGCAGTACTTTGTAAAATAGCTCATTGCCGACAGGCACATGGCCTCCGGTGCGTAAATTGCGCTCAAACGGGTCGGGATTATAGAACCAGTGGGGCGTTTGCACTAGCGCCACTTTTTCGTTGTAGAAGAAGCCAACCGTCTCCTGGAGGAACCGCCGCATCGGGATATGGTCGCAGTCCAGGATCAGCACTAGATCGCCGGTGGTTTTGTGCAGAGCCGTGTTGATGTTACCCGCTTTAGCGTGATCGTTGTTATCTCGCGTCAGCAGGATACAGCCTAGCTCGTCGCACATATCCCGCAGTTGGGCACGCCGTTCCCGATATTTTTCAGCTCGTCCGTCATCGAGAATATAAACGCGCTTTTTCTCAGTTGGGTAATCGAGGGCGAGGGCGGCTAATGCGGTTTTGCGAACAATCTCCACATCTTCGTTGTAGGTAGGAATGTACACGTCAACGCTAAACCACTGCTCGACCGGAATATCACTCAGGTCAATGGGTTGTCGGTCTCTGGTTTTCATCGTTTGAAAGTAGGCCAAAAACAGCGTACCCACCCCGTATCTCTACGTCCATTGGCTTAATACATCCAGCACCGATTAATTTGACTACAAATCTATCAGATTTCGCCGAATTTCTTTACTTTTAGCAATCTTTCTATACCATTCAGGTCACGTAACCTATGAACTTCTATCTATTGACGATTCATTCATTGTTCGATATCGAAGTGACTGATTGGCAAAAGATACATAGATGACTGTTCATACCCTTTATATCCCTCATCCGATCGGGTGAAGAGCTTTGAATCGGCAAAGAATTAAGGTCTAAATATCAAAGTTCAACAGCGCATTCAACAACTTCTTTTTTATAGGTTGATGAATGTAACTGAAACAACTTTGAACACAATCGCATTACAAGCACAGCTTTAATGCTCAAGATTTGATTTCAGACGACAGCCCGGAATGAGTCATCCCACTGAAACAGTAAGGTATGCAAGTTTCTGCTGCAACGAAATCACTTCAACTCACTGTTCTTAAGTGTTTGGCCAAAGCCAACTCAGAAGTTAATCAAGAGGAATTCAGTACCTCGGCATAATTAAAAACCAGATTCAAAATCCTGCGCCGCGGGCGGCGCGGGCGGCGCAGAATTTTGGGTTTTATGTTTAATTATGCTCACCTACTTAATCCTCAACACAACACACTAATTTTTTGGAGAAATCAACATGGCTTACGTTTACTATCCATATGCTACACCTGGTGCAGACGGAATCTACACCAGCTCCAATGACGATTGGATTGAGGCATTAACAGGAGATGATAGCATTGAGGCTGGGGCAGGAAATGACGTTATTATCGCCGGACCAGAAACCCCTGTAGCAGGTGTCAGTGACAATGACATTGTTTATGGCGATACCCACAAGGGGGAAGCTGGCAATGACGAGATTTATGGTGGTTACGGTAACGATACCCTTTATGGCGACAGTTATGAAGGCGGTGGCGGTGGTAACGATGTCATCTACGGTGGATTAGGCAACGATTACATTAATGGTGGCGATGGCAATGACGTTCTCCGGGGTGGCGATGACAGTGACGTTCTCGATGGTGGAAATGGAGACGATCATCTGGATGGGGGTTCAGGCACCAATCAATTATTTGGAGGGAGCGGCAATGACATTTACTATGTCGGGAATGCCACTACCGCCGTTTTTGAGGCTGCTGCTGGGGGAAAAGATGGTGTGCGCTCCACCGTTAGCTATACCTTGACCGCAGAGGTTGAGGTCTTATCCCTGGATGGCACGGCTGCTATTAACGGTACAGGTAACAACTTAGGTAATGAAATCTACGGTAACGCTGCTAGCAACTCCATTTCCGGCGGTGGCGGCAATGATCATTTAGTAGGTCTGGCAGGAAATGACATCATAACAGGTGGATCAGGGAAAGATGCCTTCGGCTTCTTCACGCCGTGGGAGGGGATTGACACAATCAAGGATTTCAAAGTTGTAGATGACGGTTTCTATATCACTCGGAGCGGCTTTGGGGGTGGATTAGCGGCAGGATTCATCACAACCGATCAATTCCGGATTGGGTCAAGTGCTCAGGATGGGAGCGATCGCTTTATCTACAACAAATCCACCGGAGCGGTATTCTTCGACGCTGATGGCATTGGCGGAGTGGCTCAGGTTCAGATTGCCAAAGTATCGACTGGCTTAGCAATGACGAACAAAAACTTTTTTGTAGGAGGCTAGCCTCTAATTGGTGGCTGGTGGGGAATTGTGTTCCCCACTGGTTGCTTATCGCCCTTCATTTAGAGCAGTCTTACAACCACAACACATTTAGTTAATCACAACGTTTGATTAAACATTCTGCAATTGCTGATAAACGTTTTGAGTCATTTGCAGAGATACTCTAGACACATTGCGAACTTGCGAGGAGACATAACGATGACGGAGCTACAGTCTATGGAAATGATGCCGCAGAATGACATGAATTGGTTATCTCTGACAGCATCTTTAGGAGAACAATTTGCCGCCAGAGAGATAGAAGCCGATGAGACTGACGTATTTGTTGCTGATAACATTGCCAGATTGAAAACTGCTGGATTGATTGCCGCAGGGGTTCCGACTGAACTGGGCGGAGGTGGAGCCAGCTATACCGAAATGTGCGCCGTGTTACGGATCTTAGGACGCTATTGCAGTTCAACCGCGCTGGCTTTTGCCATGCACACCCATCAGGTAATGGTTCCAACTTGGCGATGGCACAATCAGCAGGCTTCTGTGGATGGGTTGCTGAAACGGATCGCAGCAGAGCAACTGGTGCTGCTCAGCAGTGGCGGCTCGGATTGGTTACAGTCTTCGGTTACTTCTACCAGCCTGCGGGCCAGCGGCGATGGCTCACCCACAAAAAACGTGCGAGAGGTGTCACCGTGGTAGCCATCTACTAAGGGAGTGACATCGATATTAATAATGTCGCCGTCTTTCAGAATTTGCTTGGCGTTGGGAATGCCGTGACAGACTACCTCATTAACGCTAGTACAGATTGACTTAGGGAACGGATTATCGCTGCCGCTGGGATAGCCCAAGGGGGCACTCTTGGCTCCACGGGCCTGTGTCCATCCCTCTGCCGCATCGTTGAGTTCCAGCGTGCTGACTCCCGGCTTGACCATCGGCTCCAGATAGTCCAGCAGTTCAGCAGCCATGCGCCCAGCTTGACGCATTTTTTCAATTTCTCGGCTTGACAGCAAAATAATCGGTTCTTGGTCCATGACGGCGTTTTGTTTGTTACCTCTCCATTCTTTAATTTAGCCCCGCTACGCCCAATTGCGCCGAAAATCCTTTTGCTGATTCCTCCAGAATGGTGGGTTAGAGAGCGACGATCTCTGGTAGATTTAGCGGAGTATCCGTAAGAAGATCAACTCAGCAGCGCATGAAAGTTCTAGTTATTGGTGGTGATGGCTATTGCGGTTGGGCAACTGCACTCTACCTGTCCAACAAAGGGCACGAAGTTGCCATTTTAGATAATTTGATTCGTCGGCATTGGGATGCAGAGCTGTGCATCGAGACCCTGACGCCGATTACTCCCATTCAAACCCGGTTGCAGCGGTGGAAGGACCTGACTGGAAAAATCATTGAACTGTTCATTGGTGACATCAACAACTACGAGTTTCTCAAGCAGGCCATGCTGAAATTTGAGCCGGATGCAGTCGTGCATTTCGGTGAGCAGCGGTCGGCTCCCTTTTCGATGATCGATCGAGAACATGCGGTTCTGACTCAGGTGAATAACGTGGTTGGCACGCTCAACCTGCTGTATGTCATGCATGACCATTTCCCTAACTGCCACTTGGTGAAGCTGGGCACGATGGGTGAATACGGCACGCCCAATATCGACATTGAAGAAGGCTACATCACGATTGAACACAACGGGCGCAAAGATACCCTCCCCTATCCCAAACAGCCCGGCTCCTTCTATCACCTCAGCAAGGTGCATGACTCGCACAACATTCACTTTGCCTGCCGCATCTGGGGCCTGCGCGCGACTGATTTGAACCAAGGCGTAGTCTATGGCGTCCTGACCGAAGAAACTGGCATGGACGAGCTGCTGATCAACCGCCTTGATTACGATGGTATCTTCGGCACCGCGCTCAACCGCTTCTGCATTCAGGCTGCGATTGGGCATCCGCTCACCGTCTACGGCAAGGGCGGCCAAACCCGTGGCTTCCTCGACATCCGCGACACCGTGCGCTGCATCGAAATTGCCGTCAACAATCCAGCCGAGGCCGGAGAGTTTCGTGTCTTCAACCAGTTCACCGAAATGTTTAGCGTCGGTGATTTAGCCCTGATGGTGAAGCAAGCAGGCAACTCGATGGGTCTGAATGTTGAGATCAACCATTTGGAAAATCCCAGAATTGAAAAAGAAGAGCATTACTTCAACGCCAAAAATACAAAGCTAATTGATCTCGGTTTGCAGCCCCACTACCTGTCTGACTCGCTACTCGACTCGCTGCTCAACTTCAGCATTAAGTACAAGAACCGAGTAGACGAGAAGCAGATTCTGCCCAAGGTGAAATGGAAAGGCTGAACCAATGCGAGCTGTAGCGCTGTTGGTGCTGGTTGTGTTTCCTGGTTTCGGTTTCACAGCAGTAAGCACTTATTGGCTGTGGCGCGATTGGGCAGCCCTTACGGCTAGTCATCAACGGTACATGCAGGTCGCAACGGCAAACCCGACCCAAACGGACTTGATGATTGCTGCTGCGGCTGAAAACCGCCACCGGATCAACTGTTTTGCCGAAGGAGTGGGGGTTTTGCTGGGAAGCGTGGTTTGGGCAATTGGGATTCACGGTCTCTGCACCATGCCTCGCCGATCCTAACCCTCTCCTCAACTCTGTGTCTTTATTGAAATGCCCCTATGCGGATTGCCCTTTTCACCGAAACTTTCTTGCCTAAAGTCGATGGAATTGTGACTCGTCTGAGCCACACGGTTGATCATCTGCAGCGGATGGGCGATCAGGTGCTGGTGATTTCCCCCGATGGCGGGTTGAATGAATATCGGGGAGCCAAAATCTATGGCATTCCCGGTTTTCCGCTGCCGCTGTATCCCGAACTGAAACTGGCCCTGCCTCGCCCTGCGATTCGGCCGCTGTCGCAGTCACGGCATGACAATGCCGATTTTAGTCGTTTCATCCCGTTTATTTGAAGAGTGGTCTAACGAAGCCCATCGTCTGGGAGCAACCGATTACCTCACCAAGGGATTCTCTACGATTGAGTTAATTAAGAAGATCAACTCACTCCTCAATTTGAGACTATTGGTCTAAACTGATGAATGATTCTGTTCAATCCCAATCTGGAGATCAAAGAATATTGAGGTAATTTTGAGAATTAATTAGTGATAAAAGCAGTTGAAAATTACGAGATACAGCTATTAGAATTAAAATTAATTGTGCGTTCGTAAAATCACTGACAGACTGCCAACAGAAAAAATCCAGTCAGACTTAATCAACCTACGAAGAATCACGATTAATTCAAGTATAAATTGTTGCTGACCAGTTTAGCTGATTTAAGTAATTGAAATAAGTTTTTCTCACCTTTATATCGAGCCGCTTATCCTTAATAGTTCCTTCAGATTTTTTGATTTCGTGAGGATAGAATGAGTTTAGTTGTGAAGCGCTCCTTAATCGCTTCCTAAAGTCATCTACCAGGTCTTCTCAGGACGTGCATCGCTTCCTGAAAGTTACTTTCTATCTAATTAGGTGCTATCTGCCAATCTGCCTAAAGCAGTAAGATTAGCTATAGCAAATTCAGGGCTAAATCTATAGGGCAAGTCTTGAAGACGAATTACAAGTCGCTCATAAACCGAAGTAAATTATTAAGTCTGCCCGTACAGAGGTCAGGAGTAGGTTATGCCAAAAGGCTAACTGCAAATCAATCATAAATTTGCTCAACCTACCATGCAGCAGCCAGCAGTCAGAAGTGGCTGATTACAGCGGCTGGCTGAGGATTGACAAGCCATGAATCTGCGTTTGCTTGCTAGCCATCACCTCCAGGTCCCTGCTTTTCCTAGCTAATTAGGAAATTGCGTCTTTTATTTATCAGGAAACATGAACTCCCCACTTCATGATGTTGCTCTGCATCTGCATCAGAGAAAAATTGTATGGCCATATACTCAATGCTGGTCTCGTTTATCTGCTGCAACATTGGTTGCATTAGGTGTTTGCGCTGGCTGGCAACCTTCTGCCCAAGCGAATTCTGAGCGTTCTATCCAGACTTCCCCACCATTGATTACGGTGCATAGTGGATCTGATGTTGAAGCATCAGCAGTTGAACTGAGTAACGAACTCGACGGTGATGACCTCCAGTTCTCTCCGGTCGCATCTGAACTTGACGCTTCTGATAGGTCTTTGGATTCAGCAATGGATGAATCACAAGATATAAAAATTGTAAGGGCCGATGTTCTAGCAGTACCAGCTTTGGACGCACTTTTAGTCAATCGACAGTATGAGTACCCAACCACTGAATCTAACGAAACTCTAAATGACTCATCACAGCAACTATATAACGAGTCGCTTACTGTTACTCAGAGTATTCCTGAACCTGAATCTGAACTGACTTCTGAACTATCTTCTGAACCTATAGCACAATCTACTGATGATGCCAATCACAGCGACGAGTCACTGACACCAGCTTCTCGCCGTAGTCAGGATTTGGGCGAACCATTGGTACAGGTACAGGGGGTGTATACGCTTCAGGGTGAGGAATCCTCGGCACGCGGACGGGTGAGTGCCTCCTATGCGATTACGCCCAATCTTCTGGTTGGCGGCACGATTGAGGTCACGGGCGGTGATGCTTTTTCAGATTCGCCAGAAACAGGATTTGACCTGAATGAACTCTATGTTGCTGTGTCGCCGACCGAAGTGCCCAATCTGCGCTTCATAGTTGGGATGCTAGATTTAACCTCCTATTTCGACCGCAATAGTTTTGCTAAAGATTCGGCGACTCAGTTTCTGAATCCGGTGTTCCAAAGTAATCCGGCTTTAGCAGCGGCTGGGTTGGGGTCACGTCCGGCGATTCTGCTCAACTGGAGTGTGGCCGATCCATTGGAAATTAAAATTGCTGGCTTTTCGTCCGATCGAGATCTGGGTGATTTTGCTCTGGATGGCTTTGCGGGTGAAATCGGGCTGCGATTCGAGAATTTGATTTTGCGCGGCACCTACATTACCGGACGCGATGCTGGACAGGACAGTGGCTTTCAAGAAATTTTTCAGATTGCTCGCGGCGATCAGTTTGGGCTGCGGTCGGGGGACCGGGAAGCCGCCTATGGCCTCAATGCTGAGTACTTTATTCCGGAAATTAATCTGGGGCTGTTTGCCCGCTATGGCTGGTACGAAAATCTGGAGCTAGATCGGGGTGGTACGACCTACACAGGAGCGTTTTTAAAGGCTGACAGCTCATCCATACAGTCATACACTACTAGCAACGGCTGCAAATGTTTAGTAAACGACAACGCCATTGGAGTGTAGTACCAGCAAATATAGTGCTGAATGCTGTGCTCTGAAAATAGATTGTCTAGCAACAATCGTTGAGTGGTCTGCATTGCAGCTTCACTCAACCCTTCTGGCAAATGAGGCACCACGACCCACACATTGCCAACCGGATTGCTCACTTGCACATGGGCCAAAATCTGCGGCTGCACGATCGGTTCTTCGATAAAGAAAACTCGTCGAGCTTGAGCACAGCGAGTTAGCAAATGTTGAGGCCGTTGAAACACAAAATTCCAGCGCAAGTGAGATAGGCAAACTAGATCGGGAAGGCCAGTCGCCGTTGGATGAGCTGCCGTCTGGGTAGACAACGAATCAGCCAACGAGTCAGTAAATTGGGGACTAGATAGATATAAACGTCTAGAGGCAAGCGGATTAGCCGATGCGCTTCCATTCTGCAAATTAGGTTGAGCGTCTGGGTTATGAGAACGATTAGAGCCGTAATCGCCATTGCCATTTTTCGGATTAGTATTTTGCATATTAGGTTGAATCATTGTTTAATCCCAATTACTTGACGTTGATCACCGGCGTTACTCATGTTGAGCCAGATTTGTCCCAATTTTTGAATCAAGAATTCAAAGCAAGGCCGAAGCAGATTGACAGCGGTGAAAGTAACAGCCCGAAGCAACGGTCCAAAAGATCCGAGTAAACATCCCAGGGAAGTATCTAAGTACCTCGGCATAATTAAAAACCAGATTTAAAACCCTGCGCTGCCCGCTGCGCGGGCAGCGCAGGGTTTTGGGTTTTATGTTTAATTATGCTCACCTACTTAGAATAAGCTCAGGAAATTGTTCGCTCGATCAGTCGCCGTGAAGCTCTATCGCCACGGATGAAGATTTTCACCATCAATTCTTGGTGATGTGCTCTTACTATATAAAAATGCGTTTATAATTATTACGCTTCTACCTAAGGAAACAGGAGCGGCGAATCAGGTCCTCTAACTAGAGAATAGAATTTAGCTAAATTAATCTGTTATTAGAAATACAGCTATCAGCTCTATTGACGGTTTGCGGTAGCCAGGTAGGACCCAGACAGCGGGGGCCATCCGGCGTCCAAATTAGCTTGTCTAAGCACATTTGTCGCTTTGTCTTCGATTGATTCCATGCATGGTAAACGATATATTCATCCTGATGATCGGGTGAAACCACGATTGAATTGTGCCCCGGCCCCAATACCCGATCTGGGATTGAACGCAGCACTCGCGGACCGGATTCATTCCCAGCATCAGAGTAATTGCCCATCACCGTATCGGCTACTCCGTAATCAACTCCATAGCTCTCGGTTTCCCAGCGCCCACCGCTGTAGAAGCAGTAGTAACGACCGGCATACTTCCGAACACAGGGGCCTTCCAGAGTATGCCAATCATAGATACCGCCGTACATAGAACGGTTTGTCAAAAAGCGCTGCCAGTCTGAGCGTGCTCGTAGCACAACCCTACTTTCTCCGGCAAGCTGGGTCATGTTGACCAATCGGTCTACCTTCAGGGCCGTACCGGCTCTGGCACCGGCTGCGGTGTCTAAAAAGTCACAGGCATAAAACAGGTACCATTGTCCATCGTCATCCCGAAACGGATGGGGATCAATCGCAAAGGGGGGATCAGTTTGTAGCAGCGGTGAGCCAATGTCGTAATAGGGACCCAAGGGATGCTCACTGGTGGCTACCCGCAACTGATGCTGTTTGTCTTCCCAGCCTACCGAATAATACAGATAAAATATACCGTCGCAATAGGCAACTTCCGGTGCCCAAAAGCTATCTCCCAAAGCAGGATCGGGACGCACCAGTGCATGACCAGCAAACTGCCAGGTAACAAAATCTTCCGAGTATAGCAACGGAAAGACAGAAGCATCCGTTATTTTACCCACTATTTTACCCACTTTATCGACCGATGCAGCAACGGTTGTGTTCCTATTTTCCTCAACTCGTTGATCAACAGCCCTATCTACCTGTCCTGCCGCTTCTGGCGCACCCGTACCGATGGCGTAATAGGTGCCACCATGTTCCCAGGCAAAGGGATCGGCAAAGTAGCCAGCGTAAACCGGATTAGTGTAGGTGCGTCGTTCCGCCATTAATACTTGAAATTAATATAGGTTTCAATCTGCTGAAAGGGCAACTGCTCCACAACCTGGCAGCGCAGCAGTTCTCTAGTCGATTTCGGCAGGCCATTGGCAGGTCACGATAAGACCGCAGCTCGCTCTTGTAAATTTGAATGTGAAATGGGCAGTTCATCGGCTTCATCACAAAGCCCTGTTCCTCAGCTCGCAGCTCGTCATCATCGGCCATGAGCGGGAACATATCTTCTTTGTATTTTTGCCAGTGCCCAGAGGTTTTGAATAAATCAACCCGGCTGATGTGGGGCGTCACCACCTGCTGATAGCCACGTTGAACCTGCTCCTGCTTCAGGTAGTCCTCTAGAATGGAGCGCAGCACCGTGCCCTTTGGAGTCCAGAGGGGCAGACCCGGCCCGACCTGATCGGAAAAAACAAATAGTCCTAGCTCCTTCCCTAATCGACGGTGATCTCGGCGAATCGCTTCCTCTTTGCGGCGCTTGTATTCAACGAGCTGCTCTGGAGTTTCCCAAGCAGTGCCATAGATGCGTTGAAGTTGAGCCTTGGTTTCATCTCCACGCCAATAGGCTCCAGCAACGCTTTCCAGATCAATGGCATCTGGATTGAGGTCAGCCGTACTCTCCATATGGGGACCAGCACAGAGATCCCACCACTGGTCGCCTAAGTGATAGATCGTGATTGGCTCTTGCAAATCGGCCAAAATTTCCAGCTTGTAGGGTTCATTAATAGCCTTGATGCGCCGTTCTGCCTCTTCGCGGCTTACCTCTTCGCGAATCACCGGCAGTTTGCGATTAATGATTTTGGTCATTTCCTTTTTGATCGCTTTAAGATCCTTCTCGGTAAAGGGATCTGGGCTATCAAAGTCGTAATAAAACCCATTTTCAATCCAGGGTCCGATCGTCACCTGCGCTTTAGGAAACAGCTTTTGTACTGCCATTGCCATGACATGGGAGGCGGTGTGGCGAATTTTCTTCAGTGTTTCTGACTCACTGGTGCGCGGCAGATTAATTTTTTGAGGCTGTTCTGCAACAGATGCGTCTGACTTAACCATTGGAAATGAAGACACTACCACTTAATAAATTACTAGCCTCTATCTTATCGAGACTAGATGCAGAGCCGCAGCGTAAAGCCCAGTCTATTCACATTTTCTCTACAGGGTTCTCTAAGCTTCATGAAAAAGCTCGCGAGATTTGTTAAGAAACGTAAATTGCGTTAAGCTTGGCTTTAGTAAAACTCTAGCTTCAATAAATTTCTACGTTAGATGATTAATTCTGGTTCTAATCTACCTGAGCCTGAGCTGCTAAAAGCCCTGTTGCAGCCTTTATTAGAAGATTTTGAATATTGGTTTAAACGAGCGCGCATCCTCTTAGAAAATTACACCATTGACTTTCTTGGTGAAGAGCAGCAGGCAATGCTGCTGGAGCGAGTGAAGCAGGCACAGCAGGAAGTGAGTACAGCGCAGCTCCTATTTCGAACAACTGGAGGACAGGTCGGAGTTGAAACCTCGGTGCTCGTGCCTTGGCACCAGTTGGTGACCGAATGCTGGCAAGTTGGAATGAAGTTTCGTTTAGAAAATCCTGATATTACAATTCAGGAACGATCTGACTCATCCCAGCCTTGAAAGGATTAAGCTTGAGGAAGAGTTGTAATCCTGTCTTCAGATTCTGGTTGATCTGAGAATGGTTAAATAAAGTTATTATTTCAGTACCAATACTTTACGTCGGTCATTCGGTTTAGGTTCCCATCTATTCGATCAAAGCTGTCGGTTTCGAGGAAAGCTTATGCTGCATTTGCTTTATATTCTTGCTTTCACAATATTGGCATTTTTAGCGGTTGGCAATTTAATCCGGAATTTAATGATGCTGGGGATGGAGTCACAGCGCTCCTACGGAAATCGGGGCCGCTTTGCACCGGACGGCTCTAGTCAGCAGGATTTGGCAAACGGACGCATCCGTTCAGTTCCCCATCCTGAGCTGTTGGATGAACAGGGCAATATTGTCAACGAGCCATTTCTGGTGATGCGGTCCATTACGGTCGAAGACGCCCGCGAGCGTTTGGATGCCCTTTACAATGCTTCCCCTAGTCCTAGTGACGACATGCAGGGAGATGCTCAAAAGTAATAAAGCATAATAGAAATTCCTAAAGTGCTCCAGCTTAAAGCCAGTAAGATAGAGGACGCCGCTGGCGCAGGTCAAGACTATCAGCCAAACTAGGTTCATCCCAGTCTAGAGGATGGCTTTGATGGGATGGTAACACTGTAACTGTGACTTCAGTAGCAGCCTCGGGTTGGCATATTTGCTCAGGCCGACGAGTGCTAGGCAGTGGCTTAGATAGCGTAAAGGACGGTTGAGCTACAGGCTGTAGGGGCGTCGAAGGTTGTTGATGGCGCTGTTGGTCAGGGCTTCCACGGAACTGCCGTTCCGCCCGGCCTGGCGGACACGGGCCTCTGCCTCGATGCGTTTTGCCGTCGCCTGGGCCAACGCGCTGTTGAGCGTAGCCAGGTTGTCGGAAACGATCGACCGCTCCTCCTCTCCACCTGAACCGCTGGGCAGGTTTATGATCTGCTCGTTCGAAGCATAGCCAACGAGTTGGCGCTGGGACTCGTCGAGCCGATCTTTGTATTCAGCCAACTGACGACTTAGCACGTCACGACCATAGGAGGTTGACTGTACCTTGCGCTCCAGATTGGTCTCGATGAAATTTTCCGCCCAGGCGTTGGCAACGCCGGCGGCAACCGACGGATCGGGGGCGGTGAAGCGTATGTCGACCAAGCGCGAAAGCCGTGCGGGCTCGATACCTACGTTCGCGAGCAGGATTTCTCCCGCAATCCGCTGCCTGACCTCGCGACCTTTCGCGGGATAGCGGTCGTTGACAAGGTTAAAGGCGTCCTCTTCCCGGTTGCCGGCTCCGAACATGGCGAAGAAACCCGGATTGTTGACCAGCCCTAGGTCGGTTGCAACTCGCTCGGCCAGCGTCCTTGAGCGAAGCAAGCCGTACTGGGTCTGGTAAAATTCCATGTCCGCCACGCTGACATCGCGTTCCACGCCCTGGAAGTTCGTCACCTGGTCGGATTCGCGCGAGATCTCTATCGTGGAGCTCGCTGTGTATTGCGGCGTCATCAGCAGGGTTGCGATCAGCCCCAGAATGATCGCGCCCAATGTCGCGCCAACGATTATCCATTTCCAGCGCAAGGCGATGCGCAAATAGTGCTGGAGGATTGAATCATTGCCATGCGTCGAGTCGGGCGCGGCAGTCGGTGATGCCGGACCGACGATCACATTGCCGTCCAGATTCTTGCTGAGAACGTTCATCTTATCTGCGACCGTTATTACTGGAGGATCGCGACGATCGGCGCCGCAAGCAGCGGTGCGACGGCTACGAAATCGCGGAACAGGCGGCGCTGCGGGCTATCCCCGACTAGCACGACATCGTTCGCATAGATCGCCGGATCGTCGTATACACCGCGACGAATGGCCCCGATATTGTACAGTCCGGCCATGCGCTGACCGTTGACCGTCCTCAGAATGACGACATCATCCTGCTTGGCGAACTCCGTCAGTCCCCTGGCGGACGCAACCGCACGCAGCAGGGTCATCTGATTGGTCACCGGGTAAAGCCCCGGCTCGATCACTTGTCCGTCAACCGTGACGACCTGGCTGACCGCGCTCTCGATACTCACGGTGACGCTTGGGTTTCTGACGTAGCGGCCCGCAAGACCCGCTTCGATCTCGCGGCTCAACTCGGACGAGGTCTTGCCTCGCGCATCGACTACGCCGAGCAGCGGCAGCGCGATGCGGCCGGATGAATCGACCTGCACCTGCCGACTGAGTTCGGGCACGCCGAACACTTCCACCCGGATGGTGTCGAGCGGCCCTATCAAGGTCACTCGATCGGGGGCGACAAGGTCGGCGCGCTGTGGGCTCGGCAGGTCACCCGCTCCCTCGATGACGGTCAGGTTTGCAGTCGAACGAATCGGCTCCGTGCCGGCGCAAGCACCGAGCAGGATCGTGCTTGACGCCAGGGCGAAGGCAAAGAAAACGGTGGCACGCATTCTGGTGGGTAAATCCCGAAGATGAAGTCAGGGTCGCATTAGGTTAAATGGAATCTATCGTAAAGGCGCGCTCCGATCCTCCGGGCTTCTGCCTCTCCGTTCACGATAGCGTTCCGGCGATGGCGTCATCCACAATGCGCCCAGTGCGACCATCGCCATAATCATCGGAGTGCGCGCGGGGTAGTCTGGGATGCTCGCGATGAACACGAGAAGAATGATTGCTGAACCGGCTCGCGCCAGAGCGGTATCGTCTGGCGAATCCCGGTGTGCCGAGCGGAACCACGCGCCGTAACTGCGCCAGACAAACCAAGCCAGGCCGCCGAGCACCAGGGCAAGGCCGACAATGCCGCCGTCCAGCACCACCTCGAGCCAGTCGTTGTGAGCGTGATTGATGTATTGCGAGGCTAGCATCCCGTGCGGTTCGCTTATGCGGAATGCGGGATCGAAAGTGCCGAATCCTGTTCCTGCCGGGAAATAGCGCCCGACCATGTCGAGGACCACTACCCAGACACTGCCCCTCACGTCGTCTGCGCTGTCCAGTTGCAATACCCGTGCGATCGCGTCTGCTCGACCGAGCCTGATACCGACATTCAGGTCGTAGACATCCCTGATGACATCAAGGATGTTGCGGAAGAATATCGGGTCAAACTGGTGGAATCGGTAGCCGAAGTTGATGATGACTTAATTGAGAAGTACCTTGGCGGCGAAGATCTCACGGAAGAAGAAATTCGGGCTGCGTTGCGTAAAGGGACGATCGAGGGCACGATTGTACCGGTGTTGTGCGGTTCTGCTTTCAAGAACAAGGGTGTCCAGCTTTTGCTCGACGCGGTGGTGGATTACTTGCCTTCTCCGCCAGAGGTGCCAGCGATTCAAGGTACCCTACCTGATGGCAGTACTGCTGTACGGACGGCAAGCGACGATGAGCCATTCTCAGCTCTGGCGTTCAAGATTATGGCTGACCCCTATGGTCGTCTGACGTTTATTCGGGTCTACTCTGGTGTACTCACCAAAGGTAGCTACATCTACAACGCCACCAAAGGCAAGAAAGAGCGGATCTCTCGCTTGATTGTCTTGAAAGCAGATGAGCGACAAGAAGTTGACGAGCTGCGGGCAGGTGACTTGGGTGCAGCCCTAGGCTTGAAAGATACCTTCACTGGTGATACCCTCTGCGATGAAACTAAGCCAATCATTCTGGAGTCCCTGTTTATTCCTGAGCCTGTGATTTCGGTTGCCGTTGAACCGAAGACAAAGCAGGACATGGAAAAACTCTCCAAGGCACTACAGGCTCTGTCTGAAGAAGATCCCACCTTCCGAGTTAGCGTTGACCCAGAAACCAATCAGACCGTGATTGCCGGTATGGGTGAGCTGCACCTAGATATCCTGGTGGATCGGATGAAGCGGGAGTACAAGGTAGAAGCGAATGTCGGTGCACCTCAGGTAGCTTACCGCGAAACAGTTCGTAAACCTGTGCGAGCCGAAGGTAAGTTTGTCCGCCAGAGTGGTGGTAAGGGGCAGTATGGTCACGTTGTGATCGAGTTGGAACCAGGTGAGCCAGGTACTGGCTTCGAGTTTGTCTCTAAAATTGTCGGTGGTGTGGTTCCGAGGGAATATATTCCGCCAGCAGAACAAGGGATGAAAGAAGCCTGCGAGACTGGCATCTTGGCCGGCTATCCGGTAATCGACTTGAAGGTCACGATGGTGGATGGTTCCTACCACGATGTTGACTCGTCAGAAATGGCATTCAAGATTGCCGGCTCAATGGCAATTAAGGAAGCTGTTATGAAGGCGTCACCAGTTCTGCTTGAGCCTATGATGAAGGTTGAAGTAGAGGTTCCTGAAGACTTCATCGGCAACGTTATCGGTGATCTCAACTCTCGTCGAGGTCAAATTGAAGGTCAGGACACGGAGCAAGGGGTAGCAAAGGTAACGGCAAAAGTCCCCCTAGCGGAGATGTTTGGATATGCTACTGATATTCGGTCTAAAACCCAAGGTCGGGGCATATTCACGATGGAGTTCAGTCACTACGAGGAAGTTCCCCGAAACGTGGCTGAAGCAATCATTGCAAAGAACAAAGGGAACGCATAGTCAGTAAAGAGGAACGGATAGATACATGGCACGCGCAAAATTTGAACGGACTAAACCCCACGTTAATATTGGTACGGTTGGTCACGTTGACCACGGTAAAACCACTTTGACGGCTGCGATCACGATGACGTTGGCGGCTCTGGGTCAAGCTCAGGCCAAGAGCTACGATCAGATTGACGCTGCTCCGGAAGAGAAAGCTCGTGGTATCACCATCAACACAGCCCATGTGGAGTACGAGACTGAAAATCGCCACTATGCCCATGTGGACTGTCCTGGTCACGCTGACTATGTGAAGAACATGATCACGGGAGCGGCTCAGATGGATGGTGCCATCCTGGTGGTAGCGGCTACCGACGGTGCAATGCCTCAAACCAGAGAGCACATCCTGTTGGCGAAGCAGGTCGGCGTACCCAGCATTGTGGTCTTCCTGAACAAGATTGACCAGGTAGATGATGAAGAGCTGTTGGAACTGGTGGAATTAGAGCTGCGCGAACTGCTCAGCAGCTATGACTTCCCCGGTGACGATATTCCCATTATTCGCGGTTCTGGGTTGATGGCATTGGAAGCAATGCAGAAGAATCCCAAAACCCAGCGGGGTGACAATGAGTGGGTTGACAGAATCTATGAACTCATGGATGCCGTTGACTCCTTCATTCCTACTCCTGAGCGCGATGTGGACAAGCCGTTCTTGATGGCTGTTGAGGATGTCTTCAGCATCACCGGTCGGGGTACTGTGGCGACGGGACGGATTGAGCGCGGCAAGATCGAGAAATAAAGTTGCCATGCTGGTGCTGCCACTCGTGCAGGTCAAACATTGCCAGCAGTTTTGCTAAGCTCGGATAGATCCAGGTCGGTACGGGCGCAAATTTGGCGGTGAGCAGGTTGAGCGCTTGCTCGTTATAGTTGGCGAAATCTTCGTAGCTTTCCACTTCGCCATAGCCCATCAGCAGTACTGCTACCTGATCGGATGGGGGATTAGACAAAGACGGAGACTGTTCGAGTTTTTCCGGGGTTGCAACCACGCTTGGCACCTCTGCTTCTTCGTAATTAGGTCAACAGCAGCGAATCCCCACCAGCGGTAGTTTGTTGGGATGACTGGATTGGATTTCGTCACGCTAGTCTGAACGTCCTCTAGCCTATCATCCCCCTAGGGGGGATAGCCACCCTATTAAGAATATTTCCATCTCCAGAGCGATAGGCGCGGGTGCTGTAAATTACTTCTAAAAATGATTTCAAAGCCGTACTTAGGGGGTAAAGTGCAGGTAGTTCGTCCTAGAGTTAGGCTATGACAAGAGGTTTACTGTGGTTGCCGCTGCTGGCGGTGTTTTGCTGGCTGGCTTGGGCGGGTTGGAATGAATTTCAAAAGCTGGAAGCCTATCGCTCTTGGGCCAGCCAATTTGACCATGCCAAATACGACATCTATGCAGTTTTAGGGCAAAAAGGCAGTGAGCTGACCTGGGGTAAACCGTCACGTCGGGGGCCTCTGGACCTGCAAACTTTCTCTTTACATCAGGTAGAGGCCATTCAGTTACGGATTGACAATCAAGTTGTGGACCCAACGGTGGATCTAGACGCAGTACCAGCAGGTAAAACTATCGCCCTGGAATTTCAGTTCGCAGATGCAGAGACCATTGCCGTCCCGTTTACAGATGGGTCTCTCGCAGCACAGTGGGCTAACCATCTCCAGTCCGACTGGCAAACTTTACGCCAACCCCAGGCTTAGATGAATTTGCTCCATCAAACTTGCTTTGCTTGAATTTGGGCCATTAGCTCGGAAACAATTGCCGAGCCGGGGAACAGCCAGAGAACAGCCAGAGAACAACCAGAGAACAACCGGAGAACAGCAGAGCGGACAGCCTGTTAAGGCTTTTGTCATCAATTGAAGTTGTGATTCAACAAAAACCGATTGAATTAGTCACTAAAGTTGGCAAACCTTAACATGTAGGATGTAGTGCTAGTTTCTGAGCTGCCGCCTGACTCCACAGACGACCGTAATTCCCCGAGTTTTCCACTAAATTTTTGCTATCGTCACACTCAGTAATTTTTCTTTACTAGTGCTTAAAATGTATAGGGTTTTACCTGGCTTCTAGATGCTCTGCGTTAGGTGAGGAGCTAGCGGCCAAATTGCCTAGTGCTTCTTTGAGGGTTACAGTTTAGGATGATTCTAGATGTTTTATACCAGATGTTGAAAATACCGGCACCAGTCATGGTAAAAGCTGATAATTGATTAATAATTGCATGATCATCATGATCATTTGGATAGCTAACATAACCAACCATTGAGATTGATTGAGATTGGAAGCGTAGGTTCCCCGTGGCAAGAGTTGGATCTGAGGCATTGCTTGTAGGTTTAATTTGCTAGTGTTCCCCTATTAAATTGAAGTGTCTGAGGTTCCCTGGTTTAGTTGCTTTGCTCAGTTGTTTGGCCTAATTGCCTCTTATCGCTGGTTTCGCTTAGTTTCGGTTGAATCGAGTTGCAGGTAAGCAATCTAGATCATGGCCTGGATTGGTCGCGTGATTCCCCAGATTTTTGAAGTTGCAATTCTTTGAGAGGTTAGAGCGAAGAATTGTGCACTGTGATGGCATGGTTCTGTACTAACGCCCTTTTCATGACAAATACTCGTGGATTTTACATCCGCAACGTCTGGCCGCCTTGCCTCTGGGTATTCCCATTTGGGCCGCAAACTGTGGTGATCTTCACGGCTCAATCGCCCTTTCCCTTCATTGCGATCAGCCAACTGCCCCACGGCTTGTTGTTCTGTAGCCAGAGCGATCAGTGGCTGCTGCCAGGAAGCAATCCCGTTGGCCTTGTAGAAGCCATTGTTGAGTTCCTGCATCGGCTGAACATGAAGGCATTACGAATAGGGGCGTGCAGTAGGCAGGTGGTAGCCACGGGGGTGAAACAGCAAGCAATACCGATCAGTCGAGAAGTCAATCGAGAAGTCGGATCGCTGAGTTTGATTGGTTGCAGCCCATTCCACCAGACACGATGAAACACAACAAACGCCATAGGATTCGCCTCCCATTCACCGGATGGTGGCGTCAGGGGCGGGGAGGTAGTCGCGGCGGGGACGCCTGAGGATGTGGTGAAGGTGGAGCGGAGCTATACCGGGCACTACCTTGCGCCGATGCTGGCGCGCCGGGCAGAAACGGCGGCGTGACGATGACCGAAGCCTGTCCTGAGCGAAGCGGAGAACGAACTTCGTAGCGTAGTCGAAGGATGGTGGTGATCGAACACAACCGGCAGCCTGTCCCGGACTTGATCCGGGGTGATCAAGACGGCCGACTGGATCGTGGACCTCGGCCCCGACGGCGGGGAGGTTGTGGTGAAGGGGCCGCCTCAGGATGTGGTGGAGGTGGAGCGGAGTTATACGGGGCACTACCTCGCCTCGCTACTGAAGCGCCAGGTAAAGACCGCCGCGTGACCAACAACGTGATGTCGCCAGTCAGTGCAAATTGATTCGCAACCGTTCAAGCGCGAGCATAATGAGTCTATCGTCGAAGATAGATGCTTTTCTTGCCCCTGAACCCGGTCCGCCTGGCCATGTTGCAATCGCCGCTTTCACCTTCTCCAACGTTGGCTCGACACGATCTTCGTTTATGATCCAATCGACCGTTGAGAGGAGCTCAAGCCCGAGAGGAGATTCAAATCCATCTATCAGTGCGGCGGTCTTTTCGATAACTTCCGATGCTACCTTCGCATTGGAGCGGAGATATACCTCGACTTTCTCTGATCTCGCTGGATCGACCCAAACCGGATCCGTAGGCGATGAGTCTGCGATCCTCTTGGAGCAATGCAGGTAACTGCCATCGATTGAGTCAATGAGATAGGACAGCCGGTGAGCGTAAGGCCCATACCTATTCTGAGAAAATTGCAGGTTGAGGAAATTGTCTGATCCAGTTTGCCTAATCATCCGTTCTGCAAACCACGCAAGCTTCTGAACCTCTAGCACGGTGCAATCGATACCGAGGATTAGGTAGCGTCGTATGAGTTCGGTAATGATAGCTCGAGCCGGCGTAAGGTTCTCTTTTCCTTCCTTCTTCATTACATTCTGATACTGACGAGTGGGCTCGTAAACCAATACGTCTACTTCATTGAGATCGCCGAGCACTCGTTCAATTTCTTGACGCACTCCAGTCCACTCGAGTTTACCATTCCCAGACCCGAGAGGTGGGAGGGCTATAGATTTGATCTGATGCTCAGCGATAACCCTTTTCAAATCTTCCAAGCCATCGGAAATCCACTCCATTCTTGATGGATGCCTCCAATGCTTTTTTGTCGGAAAATTGATGATGAAGCGGGGATTAAAGAGGGCGCCACGATCAACCAAATGCATTTGGCCTACTTTGATATCTCCAGATTCGCAGGCTTCCGCATACTCTTTGAAGGCACTTGGAAATGCCTCCTTGAACATGAGTGCGATACCCTTGCCCATCACACCCACGGTGTTGACCGTGTTGACAAGCGCTTCGACGTCAGCGTCGAGTAAGTTGCCCTGAGTGAATCTCAGCATCAGAAATACCACGAAGATTTTGCGAGCACTTTGGTGTCGAATCCAGCTTGCTCAACTACGGCAGTTAGCGCGTCCCTAGACGTTGCGCTGCACGTTGCGAAGCCAAGCAGGTCGTCCATGCCCAGATTTTGACAAGCCAGGGCTTCAGCCTGATACCGCTCCTTCTTATCGGGACGTTCGGCGTCATAGCTGAAATCCGAATTTCGCCAGTCGTCCCATGCAAGCGCGTCGAGATCAGCGAGGTCGTTCGAAAATTGGGCTGCCACCAGGTAGGCATGTCGATCAGTGAACAAGAACGGCTTTCCGCGATCCCTTAGCTTGGGGAGGGAGGTGACGATAATGACGATTTCCTCCTTCTGCCGCTTTCGCACGCCATTGTACCCCGTCAGGATATTAAGAAGCATGATGGAACGGGGCGTGAAATAGAATGGCACGTAATCTGACAGCGTCCCAAATGGCGGCGTTGGCACGTTCCTGCGAGTGCGCTTGCCGACTAGTTCGGTGTTTCCTATGTTGACGAAATTGGGATCAACCTGAGGTGAATTGCGGCAATGAATGCCGTTGTCCAAAATCCACGGAATATTGTCGCGATGGGTGATGCGAAACATCAGGGCATTCTCCGGCGACAAGTCGAGCATTGAGGCCCTCATTAGCAGGAACAAAATAAGAACACAAGAGCGCGGTGGTTTGTGCGCCGCTGTGCGAAGTGGATACGATCCGCGGCGAATGCAACGCCCAACATGGTTGAGGAAAGCCTGACACAATCCATTTTCCTACAAGTTGGGGTTAGAGCGGATTGAACGGCTGCTGGCGGCATTGGGTCATCCGGAACGGCAGGTGCCGATTGTGCATGTGGCAGGCAGCAACGGCAAGGGGTCGGTTTGTGCCTATCTATCGGCAGTGCTGAATCAGGCGGGCTATCGGGTGGGGCGATACACCTCTCCTCATCTGGTCAGCTGGTGTGAGCGAATTTGCTTCAATCAGCAGGAAATTCCTGCCACGCAGCTCCATCAAATTCTGCTGCAAGTTCTAGCCGCGATTGATCCTAATCATTCTTCTCCGACGCAGTTTGAGGTGATCACGGCGGCGGCTTGGCTCTACTTTGCTCAACAGCAGGTCGATATTGCCGTCATCGAAGTGGGATTGGGAGGGCGGCTCGATGCTACTAATGTCTGCGACCATCCGTTGGTCAGTATTATCACCTCCCTCAGTCGGGAACACTGGCAGCGGCTTGGCCCTACCCTAGCTGACATCAGTCGCGAAAAGGCCGGTATCCTGAAGCCGAGTTGTCCAGCCGTGATTGCACCCCAACCCCCCGAAGCTGCCACGGTTCTACAACAGCGATTGACCGAACTCCACTGTCCGGCATTTTGGGTGCAGCCGTCCCGCGATCTGGGAAATGGTTGGGCAGAATTCGTTGGGGTTGATTCTGAGCCTGACTCATCAGGTCTAATGCCGGTGGGTTTGCACTATCCCCTACCGCTGCTGGGTGCTCATCAACTGATCAACTCGGCCTTGGCAATCGCGGCGCTGCAACTCCTTCAGCAACGGGGCTGGCAAATCGATCATCAGCAAATTGTGCAGGGAATGGCAAAAACCCAATGGCCGGGGCGATTGCAGTGGTTCGAGTGGCGGGGTCATCGTCTATTAATTGACGGAGCGCACAATCCAGCCGGAGCCGCTATGCTGCGGGCTTACCTGGATCAAACTCAGAGTCAGCCGATCCACTTTGTCATGGGCATGATTGGCAATAAAGATCACGCCGATGTGTTCCAAGCGCTGTTGCGTCCAGACGATTGGCTGTACTTGGTGCCCGTTCCCGATCACATTCCGATTGATTTATCTCAATTACAAACTTTAGCGACAACCGTATGTTCTAACCTAGCAGCCTGCACGGTTTACGATGATGTGATGCTGGCGCTGGAAGACGCGGCAATTCAGGCTCAAACGAAGGGAGGAACCCTCGTACTCTGTGGTTCTCTTTATTTGATTGGTCACTTCTTCCAATTACAGCAGGGTGAATAAAAGCCTCCAAAGCATGAAAAAAGCGGACTGAAGGATAGGTTAATTCCCAAGCAGTCCGCTTCTGATTCATTTATAGATCGAATAATCTAGTTCGCGTTACGCAGCGTTTGGTAAGTGCGGCTGACCTGATAGGCCAATACACCGCAGAGCGTAGGACACAAAACGATGCTGATTGCTGCAATGGTTAGAGCAGAATCTGGGATTCCAAGCAGGTTGGATAGCATGATTGACCTCGTAAATTAAAGGGTGGTAGCTGATCTAGCTTGATCGTGACAAATCTCGCCTCAATTGGCATCACCCGTTAGGGTTCCTCACTGGGAAGGATTATTAACGTCTGCGTGCTTAACATCCTGGTATCGTAAGATTCCGTAATCAAAATTGTTTTAAGTTTGAGAAAAATTGTTGCTGTTCAAGATGAAATCATTTTTGGACTGCCAACCAGGACTTCTCTAACTGGGCAGCGATAGAAATGCAGCACATTCCACATGGGCAGTTTGTGGAAAGAAATCAACCGGCTGGGTTCGCGTTAATTGGTAAACCTGGCTTAAGTATTTGAGGTCACGAGCTAGCGTTGATGGATTGCAACTAACGTAGACAATCTGTTGCGGACGCAGGTGCAGCAAGGTTTCGATCACGGCAGGTTCGCATCCTTTTCGCGGTGGATCCAACAGTACAATATCGGGTGTCACAACCTTGGACTGGATCGTCAACTCAGGCAGTAGCGCTTCGGCTTTACCCTCATAAAAGACAACGTTGTTGATTTGGTTTACTTCTGCATTGCGCTTGGCCTGTTCAATCGCGTCTGGCTGAATTTCAATTCCAATCGCCTGCTGCACTCGTTTCGCTAACGGCAACGTCATAGTGCCAATACCACAGTAGACATCCACTAAGATTTCATGGCCGGTTAGTTCTAGTGTTGTCTGGATCACCTCCACTAGCGCTTCGGCCTGTTCTGTATTAACCTGAAAAAACGTTGCAGGCTGAATCTGAAATTCCAGGCCGGCAAAGATTTCACCAACAAATTGGGGATCGATCAGCGCCGCTGCGGTCTCCTCAACATTCACCGAAGCTTGGATCACTCCACTACGTTTTAATACATCGCCTGCCGCAATAATTGCCGCCTTCTGAGTATCACCAATCAGCGAATTTGCTAGATCAGTGCGCTCGAGTTGCTTTGCTGCCACCGTATCGCTCAGCTTGGCCTCCTTGGCCAAAATGGCTTTCAGCTCTGCTGGATTACTGATCGCCCACTGTCGCGCTTTTTCATAGGCTGCGATCACCCGCTCGACGTAAGCAGGATATTGTTGAGCAAATGCCTCCCGCACATTCAGAAACCCATAGGTAACAAAGTCAGGATTGCGATAGAACAAACGCGCCCCTTGCTCTAATTCGGTTTTGGCCATATGAGGGTCAAGTCCTGCCCAAGCGTCTACATCCCCTCGTTCTAAAGCAGCCCTGCCATCAGCATGTTGCAGCGGTACCAGCTCGATGTCCTTTTCAGATAACCCGACCTGGTCCAACGCTCTCAACAGAAATATGTAGGGATCGGTTCCTTTAGTGGCAGCTACCCGTTTACCCTTCAGATCTTCGATTTGACGAATCACAGTATCTTTGCGAGTCACCAGCGCCGTCCACTCTGGCTTTGAGTAAATGTACACCGCCTTGATCGGATTACCGTTGGCTTTGGCTAACAGAGCCGCTGCACCAGCCGTAGACCCAAAATCAATACTGCGGCTATTCAGGAACTCCAAAGCCTTATTACTACCAGCACTCTGGGTCCATTCCACCTTAATGCCATCCTCGGCTAAATCCTGCTCTAACCAACCCTGCTGCTTCAATACCAGGCTCACTGGATTATAGTAAGCAAAATCCAGCTTAATCGTATCTGGTTTGGCTGCAGTTTGCGTACTACAACTGCTGGTAATTAAAGTCAAACTTAGCGCTACAGAGAACAGGACTGAAAACCCAGGTATTTGCTGCGTCCGCAGCCAAATGAATCCCTGCCCAATCAAACCAATTATTCGCCCAATCATTCGATTATCCTATCCTATGATTAACCCTTCTAATTCCCTACTGTCCGGCTCCAACCAGAGCGGGTATGGGACGAATGACCTGAATCAACTCCTCTACTGATCGGTTCAAGCGCTGCTCGGCCTCTGTATCAGTGAACTGAAGTTCGCCGCTTTCGTGGCGCTGAATTTGAGAGTCCACCAAATATACACCTGACAGGATATGCTTCGCTCCCAGGGCAGATAGAACTGGTTTGAGGGCATAGTCAATCGCGAGCAAATGGGCAATGGTGCCGCCGGTCGCAATGGGTAGGACTGGTTTATTGGCGAGGATATTCTGTGGCAATAGATCAAGGAATGCTTTCAGTACGCCTGTATAGGATGCTTTGTGGACTGGAGTGGCTATCACTAGGGCATCTGCTTGTTCAATTACAGACACAATCTCAATAATCACATCACTATATTGGGCGAATACCAGAATCTCGGGCGGTAGCTCGCGCACCGAAAACAGATGAGTTGAAATGGTACTCGCTTCTAAAAGCTGTTTTGCATATTCCAACACAGCATAGGATCGAGACGGATGGGACGGACTGCCGGCAATCGCAACAACGTTGGTCATGGTATACCTCGTGAGTAGTTACAAATTTGGAGCAAGCAGAGACAGCAACCTAATGAGTGGCTTGAACCAGCAAGCCGATCAGCTAGCGCTAGTCGGAATCCGTTCGTTGGCAATCACTTCACCAACTGGACTCATCTGACGGCTAGGTGGCGGTAAGACTACATCAACTGGCAATTTAGGAAACAGCAGTTCTGCAACTCGATAGGCTTCTTCTAGATGCGGATAGCCCGACAGAATAAACGTATCAATACCAAGACTGGCATATTCCAGCATCCGTTCTGCCACCGTATCCGGATCTCCCACCAAGGCTGTTCCAGCTCCACCGCGCACCAATCCTACTCCAGCCCAGAGATTAGGACTGATCTCCAATGCATCTCGCCCACCATTGTGAAGCTGTTGCATGCGGCGTTGCCCTTCCGAATCGGCGCGAGACAGGGCTTTCTGAGCTGCTGCAATCGTATCATCGTCTAAATACTTAATTAGTTGCTCTGCTGCTTCCCAAGCCTCTGCTGTGGTTTCCCGCACAATCACATGCAGACGAATCCCAAACCGCAAGGTGCGGCCCTGCTCCGCCGCTAGTTGCCGCACTGAAGCAATTTTCTCGGCCACCTGCTGAGGCGGTTCGCCCCAAGTTAGATATAAATCCACTCAAGCCGCGATAGATATAGCCCTTTAGCGCCATTTGACCAAACACGCGGATCTGGGCGGCCTCATATTCGGGCTGCATCGTCAGGTAGGGATGATCCCAATCGCCCCAGATGCCCAGCTTTTTGAAACTGTCCCGTTGCTGCGCCATTTGTTCGAGTGCCCAGCTTTTAGCGCGACGGCGTAATTCCAGCGGCGTCAGGGCTTGCCGTTCCTCTGGCTTCATGGCTTGCAGCACCTTTAGCTCAATCGGCAGGCCATGACAGTCCCAACCGGGCACATAGCGCACCTTGCGCCCTTGCAGCATCTGATATTTGTTGAGAATGTCCTTCAGCACCTTGTTGAGGGTGTGGCCCATATGAATCGCGCCATTGGCGTAGGGCGGCCCATCGTGCAGAATGAAGGGTGCTCCCGGATTGTGCTCAGCTAGCTTTTCGTAGATCTGGTGCTCGGCCCAAAACTGTTGCAGTTCCGGTTCGCGCTTAATCGCGTTGGCCCGCATGTCAAACTTGGTTTGGGGCAGGTTAACGGTATCTTTGTAGCTTCCGGGTTCTGTTAGCGTCACGGGTGGGATCTGGAGTTAGGAATGAAACGACAAGGGACATTTAAGAATTCTATCGAACCATTGCTGATTGCGGCCAAATCTCGGCGCATTCTTCTCCTGAAATGCTGTGAGAACACTGTAGATCAAGGGGTAACTGGGGTAAATATTGATTGCCAATCTGCTCAATTCATCTGGGCAGCTTTGTTTAAGTACTCAAAGTTTAAACACTCAAAATTTCTGAGCCATTGTTTTGCATGTCCGCTTTTCACTTGCCTCGCCAATTCCGCCTCCAGTCTTCGTCTCCTGAATTCGCCTACGCTGCTGCCAAAAATCTGCTGGGGCAGCCCAGTGGTCGGGGTTTTGGTGAAGGGTTTGCTCAAGCTTCTGGTCCGTCCAAGCCGCGATATACCCATAGTTCTGCTGCCAGCTCTGCTGTCAACGCTGCTGCGACTAACCGCAGCCAACCCGGCAAGCGCCGCCGGACCAATTCATCCGCACCGTTTCTGAAGCCGCAGGGCCAGTTGCGCGGCATACTTAGCTCTACCGACTCCATCGATCCATACTTTCAGGGCACCTACTACGTCGATGATTACCGCCTCAGAGGGGTAACGGCAGGGCAGCAAATTGAAGTTCGCCTCAACTCTCGCCAATTTGATCCCTATCTCCAGTTGGTGAATGGCCGCACCAAGCAGCCCATCCTCTATGGATCCGATCTGGGCGGCACCAATACCAATGCCCGAGTCGTATTCACGGTGCAGCCCCAGACCCAGTATCTAGTGCGGGTCAGCAGCGACCAACGGCGTCAAATCGGATCATATCTGGTCAAAAGCCGCGTCCTCAAGCCGATTGCCAGCGACTTCAACCTGTTCTATGGCTATGGTCTAGTCGATGCTGCGGCGGCCGTCAATCAGGTGGCTGGGCAAACCCTGTTCAAAGCGGCGGCTCTGGCAGATGTTCCTGTTTTAGGCGGCAATCAGTGGGGGATGGATCTGGTTAGAGCACCAGAGGTGTGGACCCAGGGCTTTACAGGCCAAGGCGTGACGGTGGCTGTCCTGGATGAAGGGATTGATCTCAACCATCCCGATCTGAGCCAAAACCTGTGGCGCAACAGCGGCGAAATTCCTGGTAACGGCATTGATGACGACCGCAATGGGTTTATCGATGATGTGCATGGATGGAACTTTATTGATCAAAATTCTAACCTGAACGACACCGAAGGCCACGGCACCCAGGTGGCTGGAATTATTGCTGCCGCCAACGATGGGATCGGGATCACTGGAGTTGCCCATAACGCTAAGATCATGCCGATAAAGGTGATTCAAGGCGAAACGCCGCTGGCGCAATTTGACGCGAATGTGGCTGCCGGAATTGATTATGCAGCGAACAATGGAGCACAGGTGATTAATATTAGTTTGGGTAGCAGTTCGAGCGATCCGCCCCTGCCTAAGGTCGAGGCAGCGCTGCGACGGGCCAGACAGGCTGGTGTCGTGGTCGTGTTTTCTGCCGGCAATGATCGGCAGCTTTTGAGTGCATTAGAACCGGATCGGCCCGCCCTCTATGCCTCAGCAGGTTTAGGAATCGCCGTGGGTGGCGTGGATCACAAACGCAACTTCTACATTGATTCCAATCCGGCTGGGCTGAAGCGGCTTAATTATGTGGTTGCACCAGCAGTTGATGTCTACTCTACGACGCTGGGCAGCAGTTACGACCTGCTGGACAGTTGATGATCCGCTCAACGGTTAAGGTAATGTTACGACTAGTACCCCGCAGACGCAAAGTAACATCAACACTATGATTTGAATTTTCCGATGGTTGACAGTTCTGAAGTCGGCCAGCATAGTGGATCAATTGCCCTAACTGGATGAGTTGATCTAACACGTCTGCTATGTTCGGAGCAATCCGATGACGATGTGACTCGCATATTGTTGCTGTTTTGGTTATTCCAGTTTTAGTCATTCCTATTAATAAGATCAAACATTCTTTCTTGTTGAATCGATAAATAGATTTGATTGACAGTAGATGAAATCAGAGAAGAACACAGATTAATAGCAGGTTATGTCTATAAAAATGTTGCATCGAAAACTGCAAAGCCTTATGAATATTGGCATAAAGCCATTCATCAATTCAATTTATCATTTCAACAAACAAGAATATTTGATTTTATCTTTGTGTCTACCTAAAGTAGAACCATGCAACTCAAGCAGCTAAGCAATCACTCGATCTAGTTATCGCATATCCTTGTACATTCCCTAAAGCATAATTCAGTCGTTCTAAACAGGATTTGATTTCATGAGCAACTTACTCACCGCTCTTCCCACTGGTGTTGCTGCTTTCATTGCCACTAACCTGGATGATATTATCATTCTGCTGCTATTGTTTTCTCAGGTGAATCGCAGCTTTCAACGTCGGCATGTGGTTATGGGGCAATACCTCGGTTTTACCTCTCTGGTACTGATGAGCATGCCAGGATTTTTGGGAGGACAGTTGCTGCCCCAAACCTGGATTGGCATGTTAGGGATTGTGCCGATTGCAATTGGTGTGAACCGCTTGCTCAGCCGAGATCAGGACGAAGAATCGGAACCAGATTTAACCATAGCCCCATCTGCCTCGCCCTTCACGAGTTTTCTTTCACCACAGACGTGCAGTATCGCCGCGATCACAGTTGCCAATGGGGGAGACAATATTGGCATCTATATGCCTTTGTTTGCGAGTTGTACAGTAGAAAGTTTGCTAGTGATTCTGAGTGTATTTCTTTCACTGGTTGGAGTTTGGTGCTATACAGCATACCAGTTAACACGAGTGCCAATGATTGCAGAAATCCTGACTCGCTATGGCAACCTGCTGGTGCCGTTTGTTTTGATTGGCCTGGGTTTGATGATTTTACTTGAGAGCCATACCCTGGAAGATCAAAGCCTGTCTGTGCTGACGTTGATTGTTAGCGCTATTGCTATGGTAATGATGAATCACAAGGTGCTATTACCGCAAAAGAATTAATCAGGATTATGAGCTAGCTGATCATCGCTACAAAGTCAGCTGCTCAATAAGCTTGTTGCCAAACCGTCTCTCGTTGGCAGCATTAATCTAGAAAAGAGAGAATGTTAAGGAGAACGATAATGAAACCGTTAAAAACAGTTTTGGTGTGTCTGGTTGTGTTGATCAACCTGTTAATCGCCCAACCCGCGTTCGCTGATGCTCCCAAGTTAGACAAAAATCCCGACTATCAGCAGATTACGACTACTCTGAGTGAGCTGCTCCAGGCTAGGGCAACCCAGCAGCTTCCGGAAGGAATTTCTTCGTCGCAAGAACTGCAACAAAAGATTACTGAACTGCAATATCAGAGATACATTGTGGAGTCGGGCAAGGGCGTGACGGAATGTTTTAATAACACCGGACGCACGATTGCGGTCTATGGGCCAACTGGCAAAAAGTCAACCTCTAAATTCGACAATACGCTCTATTTGCTGCCTAGCGGTGCCGCGACAGATGATGATTGGACCTGTGAAGGTGTGTTTTTGCCCAGCGATCTGAAGGTGGCGGGTTTGGATCTGGGATCTGCCAGTGCTGCTAAATTCCTCAGCGGTACCCGTCTGACAATCAGTGAAACCCCAGATGGAGCGATTGAATTTAACCTGCCTCCCGCTCGGTTGTTTAAGGCAGGCGACGTGAATTGGGATATTCCGGATGTGACCGAAGCTGACCTGAATCGGCAATTACCCCAAGCTCCTACCGACTGAGGCCACTGATTACGATCAGTGAAGACAGGAAATTAGGACATTGAACCCAAAATCAGGGGCTGCGGCACTCAATTCTGTGGTGTCTATGCCCCTGTTTCCGATCATCCTGGCTGCATCAATTCAATTTATGGTTTCAACAACCAGGACTATTTGTTTTGATTGCTTGAGTTCTATAAATTAAGAATAGATCAAGCATGAACGCATTACCCCCTCACTTCGACTATGCCAGCTTCAGAAGTTGCTAGAGGTGGCGGCAGGTGTGTAGGCTTCCTGACTGCTAGTGCTGACTTTGCCACTAGCAGATGTAGCAATCGCGCTACTATTAGCTCCTGCACCTGCTTGGCTGACAGACGAGTGCGAACTGCTGGATGTACTGCTAGCTCCAGAAGTTGCGATATTAAGCGAGAGACGCACATCCGGTTGAGACATAATTAGAACCTCCTCAAAGCCTGATCCTGCTGCCCATAGTGATTGCTCAAGTGATTGCCCATAGTGATTGCCCATAGTTTGAGAAAATAGCAGGTTAGCAAAAACCTACCGCGCTTCCTTTGGGCAGGACTGGTTGATCGGTTTGGTTGATTATTGGTTGATTAAGGTTGTGGTTGATTAAGGTTGATTAAGTTGATCTACTTAATCAATTTGGAGATCCGTAGTGCAAGCGTCTCGCTGGCGCAGGCAAGATGCCCGCACTGCATCTACCATCTACCGTTTAATCTGGTTGACCTACTGAGTTTGGTTGATTAGTTGATTGAACCAGATAACTAAGCTAGCAATGTTGCCAGTTTGGCAGAATTTAGAAAATTTATTAGCTTCTGCAGGGCAGGCGCTTCACTGATGATGGGCCAGATTCCCTGCTCCTGAATTGATTAAATGACTTAAAACGCACTGAAATCCTGCACGTTACTGACTGTGCTGCCTTGATTTGTGCTTGAGTAAACGGTGTCAGCAAGAAACCTGCCAGTTTGGCAATTTTTACCGCTCAATTCGAGTTATATGGTTAAGAGCAGTAAATATTATCAATCACGAATTGATCGATGACTTTTCTCTTCAAACATCTTCAATTCTTTGAACTTTAGAATCTAAGGAGAAAGTGATGCATCCTACTAACACGATTTTAGAAAAGGTGAAAGGCTTTTTGATCAGACTGGTCAAAGACTCAGCCTTTGTTAATCAGTTACAAACTAGCTCGATTGATCAGATTCAATCACTTTTACACCAGTCTGGATACACGTTTACGAACGCAGAATTTGAAACAGCAACTATCCAGCTTCTAGATCTAAAAGAACGTGATGAGTTTCACGAACTCACCGAAGACGAATTAGTGGGAGCTATCGGCGGGTGGATGCGTCGGTATCCCTATCCCAGACCTTGCCACACTCCCTGCTCAAATCCTTACCCTATTCAGCCGATGTATGGCGTGATCGTGGAACCACCGAGCGACGGATATCCCAGACCAAAACCAAAACCGCTTCCCTATCCCTATCCTCAGCCGATGTATGGGGTGGTGATTTCGCCTCCTGGTGAAGTCCAACCGATGTATGGAGTGGTGATCGCACCAGAAGATGCGTAACTCTGTGAAATCAACTCTGTAAAATCAGCAACGTCTTCTCAAGAACTAAATCATTCTTAAAAATAAACCCTCTCAAACCTAAAAATGAGAATTAGCTATGGCATATCACCGAACTAGCTATGCCGTGTGGGAAATCACTTTAAAGTGCAATTTGGCCTGTAGTCACTGCGGTTCCCGGGCTGGGCATGCCCGCGCCCAAGAACTTTCGACTGACGAAGCGCTGGATCTGGTGCAGCAGATGGCCGAGGTTGGCATCAAAGAAGTCACCCTCATTGGCGGAGAAGCGTTTCTGCGCCCTGATTGGTTGCAAATTGCCGCCGCCATTAATCAGGCGGGCATGCGGTGCACGATGACGACGGGTGGCTACGGCATCTCTTTGAACACGGCCTATAGGATGCAGCAGGCTGGAATTGCTACGGTTTCAGTATCAATCGATGGCTTGGAAGCCACTCACGATCGTCTACGGGGCCGTAAAGGGTCTTGGCAGCAAGCGTTTCAAACGATGAGCCATTTTCGTCAGGTGGGCATTCCCTTTGGCTGTAATACCCAAATCAACCGTTTGTCTGCCCCAGAGTTCCCGCGGATTTACGAGCATATTCGCGATGCTGGTGCTCGGGCTTGGCAAATTCAGCTAACGGTGCCAATGGGCAATGCGGCTGACAACGCCGATATTCTACTCCAACCCTACGAACTCCTCGACCTATATCCGATGCTGGCACAGGTCGCCCTACGGGCGTATCAGGAAGGGGTCCAACTCCAGCCTGGCAATAATATTGGCTACTATGGGCCTTACGAACGACTGCTGCGAGGACGGGGACGCCAGGATGAATGGACTTTCTGGCAAGGCTGTTCGGCTGGGCTATCAACGTTGGGAATTGAAGCGGACGGTGCGATCAAGGGATGTCCGTCGTTGCCAACCGCTGCCTATTCAGAAGTTCGAAGCAAAACGAGTATGAAACCTGATCAAATTGTAGCATTGAGTGAATACCATCGTTTACCTCAAGAGCCTCAAACTTCTGATTTTTATAAGCGCCTTCTGGAAGTAGTCTGCAATAACGCTACGCTCGCCCTCTTCATTATGGACGAGCACCAGCAGTGTCGATAGTTATGCCTCATCCAACAAATCAGAAGCGGATTGACAGAGCAAGATGGACAGATTCTGGCGATCGCTCTAAGTGCCTATGCGAGGGAACTGGATCGACAACGAGCCATTGCCGCAGGGTTTCAACAACATATCGCCAAACCAGTGGAACCAGAAGCGTTAGTGAAGGCGATCGCTAATCTGCTTTCGCATTCCTGAGCGACGCGAGTAAACCCCAGCGGGAATGCGCCTTCGGCGTAGATGAAGGGGGACTTCAATCCCGGATTGGTAGGTGCTGCGCACAGGCTCGCCTCTCCTCCCTTGATTGAAAGGGGGTTAGGGGAGATCTTCGACTTGTGTAGACACGGTAGCCAATTCTGAGGGGAAGCGGCGATAGGTCGCCACTTTTCAACCAGGCTTTTAGCTAATAAACAGTAAACATTCAGAAAAAGCTAAACCCAGCAAAGAAAAAACGATAATAGAAAAGATAATGTAATCAATCATAGCCAGAGAGTGCTTGTGATGTATGATGCAGAAATACATGCTTTATTACCATTTCAACCTAAACTGTCTTGACTCGATCAGCGTCCGTCGAAAGTAGAAGACAATGATGAAATGAAGTAGGTATTTTGCGTTGGCTCAAACTACCAACCTGTTGCCAATCTCCATCTCTGGATAGATTTCTGAATCTACCAAATGGTAGAGAATCTGCAGGGAGGTATTTTGGGGTTGGCTATTAGGGGCTAGCTTTCTGGAATAACTGCGGCTGAAAGGATAGTAGCCCCGCTCAGCCTATAGTGAGTACTCTACTTCGAATCCGTATCTATGTCCGATGAGATGAGCGCTAATACTCCCGAAACTATTTTTGTTGGTAACAGCGAAATGGCAAAGCTGATGCGATCGTATGACTGGTCGCAAACATCACTGAATGCGGTTGAAACCTGGCCCCAAAGCTTGCGCTCGACGCTGGGCATTTGCCTCAATTCCCGTTTTCCTATTGCCATCTACTGGGGGGCAGAGCACTCACTGCTATACAACGACGCTTGGCGACCCATTGTAGGGGATAAGCATCCCTGGTCATTGGGGCGTCCTGCACGAGAAGTTTGGTCCGAAATTTGGGACGACATTGGAGCGGAGCTAGCGAGCGTTTTGGCAACAGGCGAGGGCACCTTTCACAAAGACACCCTGCTATCAATGTATCGGTTTGGCTATACCGAAGAATGCTTCTTTGAGTACACCTTCAACCCAATTCAAGGACAAGCAGGGGTTGTGGAAGGGGTGTTGAACGTTGTGACTGAAACAACCTATCGGGTGTTGAACGAGCGTCGTGCTCAACTGCTGCGGAATATAGCTGCAAAAACCGGAGTTGCTAAAACTGCCGAAGAATCATGTAGTTTGATGCTTGAGGCGTTCAGGTCAGATCCGCTGGACATTCCGTTTGCGCTTCTCTATCTAATTGACCAGGACGGAACGTATGCCCACCTCTGCGGTAGCACTGAGGTTACACCCGATAGCACCATCAGTCCTGCGAGCATCAACCTGACGGCAGCACATGATCCAGATAACTGGTTAATTGCGCGGGCAGTGCAGACAGGCCAATCTCAAACTATCACCGATCTACCCACTCGCTTTGGTGTCCTTCCTGGCAGCCCGTGGCCAGAACCACCGCAGGAAGCAATGGTAGTGCCGTTTTCTGTTACAAGCCAAGGGAAGGTCACTGGGGTGCTGATCGCGGTCGCCAGCCCGCGTCGCCGCCTGGATGAGTCCTATTGTGATTTTCTCAATCAAGTGGCTGGACAGATTGCTTTGGCCGTCGCCAATGCTCGCGCCTACGAAGAAGAACGCCAACGCGCCGAGAGTCTGGCAGAACTGGATCGGGCCAAGACCACCTTTTTTAGCAACATCAGCCACGAGTTTCGCACCCCGCTGACCCTGATGCTCAATCCCCTGGAGGATGCCTTAGCCAACCTTGATGGCCCATCGCCCAACGATCGCGAGCAGTTAGAAATTGTCTATCGCAACTCCCAACGTCTGCTAAAGCTGGTCAATACGCTGTTGGACTTTTCCCGGATTGAAGCGGGTCGGATTCAGGCCGTACTGCTGCCGATAAAGCCACCAAGGCCCCCAGCGAATGTCCCACTAAGGCAATCGGACGATTGATAAACACGCGCCATAATTCGTAGATCTGCTCGACCCACAGCCCAACCTTGTAGGTCGTGGATGCTTTTTCCGAGACGCCAAATCCTACCAGATCAAGCGCATAGACCGGATGGGCCTGACTCAGCGGCAAAATATTTTCGTGCCATTGGGTTAGGGCAGAACCAAAGCCATGTAGCAGCAGCAGGGGAGTGGCCTCTTCACCGGATCGCGCCTGACCGCTCCAGGCAAACGTATAGCGAACTTTCCAGCCGCGCCAGATCCAGTCGCGCTGAAATCCTAGCTGCAAATGCCCCGATTGTAATGGCGTCAACTTCATCACGGTTTACGACGGTTTACGAAATTTTTTCAAGTTGCGTTGAATCGACCAATTAAACCTACAGTGATCCTAGGGTGATTCAAGTGGTTTAAGGGTTACCTTGGGCTTGTTATCTTGGACTGGACTGCGACAGGTTAGAAATTAGGAGTCAGGAGTCAGGAGTCAGAAGCCAGGCTTCCCAGAGCGTCAGCCGACGGGAGTCAGAAAGTCAGTTTGCTATCCTAAACTGGGCTGCGACTGTACTGCAACTGCTCTACTCTATTGCCTGATTGACGTGGGCATAATCGTCACAAGACCCAACTGAGCGCGACCGCGATTCGCTGTTTAAGGATGCATTTACCTTTGAGTTCCCTATGAGTCTTTGCATTAATCCTCACTGCCCTCAGCCCGATCATACTGGGAATGATGGTAGCCAATTTTGTCGAAGTTGTGGGTCTGACTTGCTGTTGTTGGGACGCTACCGAGTCATGCGCCTGCTGAGCGACAAAAGTGGCTTTGGGCGGGTGTATGAGGCGTTTGATCGCAGCACGCCTAAGATTCTTAAAATACTGAAGGAACACTACAGCCATCATGCCAAGGCGGTGGAGCTGTTTCGGCAAGAGGCGATTGTGCTGGGTCAGTTGCCCCATCCGGGTATTCCGGCGATTGAACCCCAGAGCTATTTCGAGTTTTATCCCAAGGGCAGTTCTGATCCACTGCACTGCATCATCATGGAGAAAATTGAAGGCCCCAACCTGAAGGAATGGATGCAGCAGCAGGGCAATAACCCAATCAGCGAAAAGCAGGCTCTCAATTGGCTGAAGCAGCTAGCCGAAATTCTGCACCTGGTGCATGGCAAGAACTACTTTCACCGCGATATCAAGCCAGAAAACATCATGCTGCGGGCCAACGGACAGTTGGTGCTGGTGGATTTTGGCGCAGCTCGTGAGATGACCTACACCTATCTGGCCCAGATGGGTAACACCGGCGGCACCCGCATCAGCTCTGCCGGATATACGCCGCCTGAGCAGGAAAAAGGCCGAGCTGTTCCCCAATCTGACTTTTACGCCCTGGGCTATACCCTGATCTACCTGTTGACCGGTAAGCCTCCCACCGATCCAGACATGTACGACTCTCTGCACAACGAACTGCACTGGCACCGGTTTGCTCCCCAGGTTTCTCCCGCCCTAGCCTATGTGATTGATCGGTTGATTGCGCCTCAGGCCAGTGCACGCCCCCGGAATACAGAAGAACTGTTGCAAATGCTGGCCCGCGTGGAGAAGGCGCAGTCCGAAAAAAAGCCAGCTTCGCCTCAGGCTGTTGTATCGACGCTGGTTCAAGATCAGGCTCGATTGGGTTCCACTCAACCAGGGCCAGTTGGTCTGCGATCCCGCCGCTGGCTCTGGGGTGGAGCACTGGCTCTGTTGCTAGCGGCAGGAGGATATACCCTTTGGCAACTCAAACCAGAACATTTTCTACAGGCCACTCGCACCGAGCAGGCCACTATGCTCAAAACCATAGAAGGACATGCAGGTACGATCCGCTGTTTAACCTTTACACCTGACGGGCAACGGCTGATTACCGGCAGTAATGACCAAACAATCAAGGTCTGGAATGTGGATACTGGCCAGTTGCTATTTACCCTTACCGGCCACACCAGCGCTATTCGCAGCTTAGTGGTCAAATCCGATGGCTCAACTCTGGTTAGCGGCAGTGATGACCAGACGATCAAACTCTGGAATTTGGGCAACGGCCAGGAAATCGGCACCCTCAAGGGCCATACCAGCTATTTGAATGCAGTGGCTATCAGCCCCGACGGACGACTGCTCGCTAGCGCCAGTGCCGATCAAACCATTCGCCTTTGGGATTTGAGCACCAAGCAAGAGCTACGCTGAATTTAAGAACGGCAATCTCAATGAGGCAAAGAAGGCTTACAGAAAGCTTAGGTCAATGCAGGGTGAAGATGCCGCAAACTATGCCAAACAATTGGAAACCATTACGAACGGTGCCGTTCGCAGTTAGATTCGAATCCTGTTTTCGAATAGAATAGCGGAGCTTATCGGGCTCCGCTTTTTTGTTCATTCTTCAGGTTCGGAGGGTTGTTTGCGGGCGCGAGGATCTCTATGTCTCCTGATCCGGCTTATATCCGTCAGAATGTTCTCCTTTCGGAATATACCACGCTTGGCGTGGGCGGTCCGGCACGCTTTTTTGCTGAATGCTCCGATGAAAACGAGCTAACAGATCTGATCAGGTTCGGACAGGCAAATTCGCTCGAGGTTTTTATACTGGGCGGCGGCAGCAATTTGCTTGTTTCAGATGCCGGTTTTGACGGGCTTGTCGTAAAGCTTGGAATTCGCGGTATCGAAATGTGCAGCACCAACGGAGATAAATGCAGGATAACGGCTAGTGCGGGAGAGAATTGGGATGAGTTTGTGGAATTCGCCGTAGCCCGCGGACTTGCAGGTATCGAATGTTTGAGCGGTATTCCCGGCTTAGTTGGAGGTACACCGATCCAGAATGTCGGTGCATATGGTGAAGAGGTCTCAGATGTGGTCGTTTCGGTGCGATGTTTTGATCGAAAGACAGGACGCATTGCATTGCTTTCCAACGTCGAATGTGGTTTCGCTTATAGAAAAAGCATTTTCAATGTGTCCGAGCGGGATCGTTACGTTGTGATTTCTGTTACCTATGACTTGACGATCGATGGGAGTCCAAAAATTGTCTATAAGGACCTTTCAGAGCATTTCGGGGACAGACGGCCGAGCGTAGCGGAAGTTCGTGAGGCTGTTCTCTCGATACGCCGGAAAAAGTCGATGGTCATCGACCCTGCTGATCCAAACTCCCGAAGTGCCGGTTCTTTTTTCAAGAACCCGGTTGTTTCCTCATTCGAATATGAACGAATAAAGATGAAAGAAGGCCGTGATATTCCTACCTTTCCGGTTGGGCCGGATCTCGTAAAGATACCAGCTGCGTGGCTCATTGAAAATGCGGGTTTCATAAAAGGTTTTCGATTGGGGAATGCAGCGATCTCTGAGAATCATTCCCTTGCCCTTGTGAATCGCGGTGGAGCAACGGCAAAAGAGATAATTGATCTGATGAACTTAATAAAGCACGGAGTCTTTGAGCGCTATTCCGTCGAATTGGTGCCCGAGCCCGTATTTCTCGGGTTCTGATCAATTCTCCTTCTGTATTTTGCTAAGCAAAAATATTGCACGGTATTCGTCCTGAGCTTGTATAATAATTGAGTCTCAGCCTCCCAGCTGATCTCATTCCTAGAGGAATTCATAGTATGATCCGGCAAAGAAAATTCACGAATGTTTTGGCTGCGATGTTTGCGGTCTTCTCTATTTTGGTCTCCGGTTTGCCAGTCAAGGCAAATGAACTCGTACCGTCCGAAGACCTTACAGGCGGCGCAAGCGCATTTGTTTTTCGTGGTTCCAGCAAACGTCCTCAGGCGGCAGGAGCATCCGCAGCGGCATTCACTGTCTCGGGTGGGTCGGCTGGTTCACCGGCTGCACGTCGGGCACGCATAAATGCTCAACTCGCCGCGGCACGTAAACGTAAAGCGGATGCTGCAAGGGCTCGTGCAGCCGAGATCGCTCGTATTCGTGCACGTGAGCGGGCGCAAAAGCTCAGGCTTTCGAATACCCTCACGACGCGTGCCGAAGCTCTGATGGCAGATGGAAAGATAGATGAATCGATACCGGTTTTCCGCGAAGCGATCAAGAATAATCCTAAAAACAATGACGCGATCAGCGGGTTAAGTGAAGCCTTGACGGCAAAGGGCATCGAGGTCGCTGGTGAGTCTGGAAATCAGGCCGCGATCGTCTATCTCGACGAAGCTGTCAAGCTTGATCCTAAGAACGAGGTCGCTCTTGCCAAGATCGGTGATGTGCATGACTCGAATGGACGGAACTCGGAGGCGATCACGTTCTGGGAGAAGGCCTTGGCGGTAGATCCGGAGATGTCTTCGATATATTTGCCGTTAGGACTTGCATACCTCGAAGATGGTAAGTATGTCGAGGCTGAAAGCTATATTGACCGAGCCGAGAAAGCCGGCTATTCAAACAATGAGATGCGGATGGCGCGGATCTCGCTTTTTAGCAGCCAAGGCAGACATTCTGAGGTACTCGCGGCCCTCGAATGGATAGATAATTACGAATGAATCCTCAGTCTAAGAATTCAGGTAGTGCCCTTGAATTCCTCTGAATAGCTGCCTGCTAGTCTAAGCTGTAGCCATCTAAACAACGGTCGTCTTCGGGGCGAGGTCAACTGCTCAACTTCACCGGACTAATGCCTAATTAAATCGAACCCATTAAATCGAACTCGTTAAATCGAATCCAGAGCGGCTATTTGGAGGCTTTAGTCAGAATAGGCGTTAAACTTAAGCTTGTGCAAATTGCTCAGCATTTTTTCAGCTTTCTGGTCTAACCGCCTTTTTCTAGTTTTAGATCTTCTGCTACTGCTGCCATTTTGAGGTGCTTTTTTGCTCCTCAATTGCGTCCCTCAGATCACCTGCTGTGGATGCCTAAAAACCTATCAAGCAGATACGTGCTAAGGCATTTCCCCTGACAATCGAGCTACTTTCGAGTCACTATTATAGGGCAGCTACAGAACCGTAGTTTCATCAGCAATCAAAAAATATTGCTGCAAAAGATATCATTATCCGATCTCGTAGGTAAGCAATCAAATAACCTGTAATGTTGCGTAAACTTTACCTCTGTAGTAGTTTTGTAGTAATTTAGGCTCAACTCAAAGTCAACTGAGTCAGAGTCAATTGAGTCTGGGGAAAGCTCAGGAAGTTGAAATTTTGTGTGTAATTCGCTCGCTCATCCATGTTCTTGACGTATTCTTTAACTTAAGAAAATACGTATAGAATGCAGGGGTGTACTATTAAATGTACTAGATAGATGTACTGGAGAAACGTACTAAAAGATAAATGCCGAAGATTGTTGCGTTTCGGGTCTAGTAGTCCGTAATTGTGAAGCAGCTATTGGCAAAATCTAGAGTAGGCGAATAGCTGAGCTAGCTTTTTGCAGTTACCGCTAGCGATTTAACCCATACTCAGTAAAGAATGCTGTTGATTGATAATTGAACCGTCTAAACATAACGAGGTGAATTTATGACGACTGATTTTCAACCCGAAGTTCAGATCAGAAAAGCAACGGGCTGGGTAATTGCCCTCAGCATTGGTTTAATTATTCTCGGCGTGATAGCGATTCTGCTGCCAGGGATCGCGTCTGCCTTTTTTACCTCTGTCATGGCTTGGATCGCAATCATTAGCGGTGCCGTGATGATTGTAGAAGCCTTTCAATCTCGCCCACTGAGAGGCTTTTGGCTGAATTTATTGGTTGGCATTGCCTATGTGATTGCCGGTATTTACATCCTGTTCAACTTGGGGGCGGCGGTAGTAGCCTTGACCTTTGCTTTCGGCATTCTGTTCATTGTGGAAGGAATTTTCACCATTATCATGGCCTTTACAAACCGGGCCGGTCATCACATGTCTTGGCTGGTGGCGTTGAACGGCATCGTCACCCTGATCTTGGGCATCCTGGTGCTGAATCGCTGGCCCGATAGCTCTCTTTGGCTGATTGGTTTGTATGTGGGTATCAGTCTGCTGCTGAGTGGCATCTCGTTACTGGTGGCGGCGATGGCGGCACGGCGGGCGGTCACTAGTGCGTGAGCAGAGCACGGGAAAAAGCATCGATCAAACTTGTGAATCAGGTGCATCAAGTCGGTTTGACCAACGCCCAAACTTTCATGAAGAAAAGCAATAGCATATTCAGTGAGATTTACACACTCGACCCAGTCACCAATTGCTACATCATCGAGATTGGGTTGGATCAATACGCCGACATCTTTGATGAGTGGGATCCAGCTCCTTTTAAGCGGCGATCCCTCGATCCTGATCTGGAGCTTTACCTGAAAGGTAGTTCCGAGGAAATTCCTCTGCGCCATCCGATTGAGTTGATGTTTCTCATGCCTGAAGGCAGCCGCAATGAGGCGCTAGAGCAGGCTGCGCGGCATGGGATCAGGAACAGTATTGCCTTCAAAATGTATCTGCTCAGAAAAGAGCTGAAAAAAACTCAGTTCCGCTTGGTGCGCTATGTTCTGCTTGGGTTTGTGTTTTTATGGGTAGGGCAAATCTTCCCCGATCGGTTCGGAGAAACCATGTTAACCTCACTCTTGGCTGAAGGGATATTCATCGGCGGCTGGGTGTTTCTATGGGAAGCCGTTTCGCTGTTCTTCTTCACCGATTTAGAACTGTATGAGCGCTATCGTTCCTACAAACGCTTGCTGAATGCGCCGGTGTTTTTTCGCGAAGTGTCGAGCCAGAGCTTGGCTGAAATTAATCGCCAGAGTGAAAGTGATATTGAAATAGCCTAACTGATAGCGGAAGGCCGCGTGCTGAACGACGTTGTCATCAACAAAGCCGCCCTTGCACGAATCATCGAGATAGACGTCAAGCTCAATGGCCATTTTGTGAATTCATTCCGTGCCGATGGCCTTATAGTCTCAACACCAACGGGCTCTACCGCCTATAACCTCTCCGCGGGTGGGCCGATAGTTTATCCTTCTATGAATGCACTGGTGCTGACGCCGATCTGCCCGTTCTCACTGACCAACAGGCCGATCGTTATACCTGATACAGCAAATGTAGAGCTTGAGCTCAAGAATGAGAATGAGGGCGTTGTACTAACGCTCGACGGCCAGATCGGTCACACGCTCAGCTCCGGCGATACAGTCAGGATCCGAAAAAGCAGCACCACATTCAACCTGGTCCAACCGCCAAACCGCAATTATTTTGACGTGTTAAGAAATAAGCTGAGGTGGGGCCGTTGATGAACCCACTGCTGGAAAGCGTCATCACTGGAGCATTAGTTGGAGCTTTGCTTCTGGGTGCCTCAGGTATTTGGTTAGGTTTCGGCATAATGGTTCTAACAGTTTGGTGGTCCAGCTGGGTGAATTGGAGTGACATTCTGAGGATCGCAGCTCATTTCGGCGTGAAAGGTGCCGGGATTGGACTTGTATCTGGAACCTTGATTGGGTTCGTCAGTGGTGAGGCTTTGCATCTGATAATCGGTGCGGTCACTGGGTCGTTGAGCATCAGTTTCTTTGGGGCAAAATTAGCGTTCAGCGATACCTCAGGAAGAAGCGTTCAGATCAGGCGAGCTTTCGCTTATGGGCTATGCGGCTTTTTTGTCGGGTTGATCTTAGGTGGGATTTTTGGTTGGCTCGTAGAGAAAAGTATCCAAATCATCTGGTAAAACTAACTGAACAATGAGGGATGTAGCTCCTCTGGTTCTGATCCTTCTGGCCACCAGACGAATTTGTTCAGATCGCATTTACCTTTCGCATTAAATTCAACGCCTTCTTGTTCGAGCATTTGCTGCTGCAGGTTCATCGGAATGGTCAAGCGCCCGGTCGAGCATTTCCCTTGCGAATTGATAACACGCTGCCAGGGCACATTTTCGGTTTCAGCCGCGTGCATAACATAGCCTACCGTTCGCGGCGTGTAACCTTCACCCAAAATGGTTGCTATCTGACCATAGGTCATCACGTGGCCAACAGGTATCTGCCGGACAAGCTCGTACACTTTTTCTTTGTAGGCCTTGTCGTTAACGTTCATCGCTTGATCAAAACGGTTCGGGCCGGGGCGCCGTCGCCGGTCGAGCCTATGTATTTCAGCGGCATACAGATCAATTCATAATCGCCCGCCGAAACCTCGCGGAGATCGACGCCTTCGAGGATCACGGTCTCGTTTTCGAGCAGAGCGATGTGAACGGGTTTGCCCGGGCCGCCGCTTCGTTCGATCGAGAGATAATCGATACCGACGAGCTTGATGCCATTAGAAACCAAAAGCTCGGCGGTGCCAGGAGTGATGTAGGTAAAATCAGTACGGAAGCCGTCTTCGGGAGCTGACCAAAATTCAGAATTCCGAGTTTTGAAAATAATGCGTTCCGCATCGGAAATATCGCCAATGTGTTCCGGCTCGATCTCGCGCACGTCAGGTCCTACGTCTATAACGCGGCACGGGCCGATAAGTTTAGAAAGGTCGAGTTCGTGAACGTGTTTCGTACCTTCGATAAAATGATTTGGTGCATCGACGTGTGTTCCGGAATGAACGCCAAATCTGATCGCCGAAACATTGGCCGAATCGCCGCGAGCAATGGCTTTGAATGATTCGACAGCCGCATCCGGATCGCCGCGATAGATCGGCATATCGCTGCTGATCGCAACCGTTACGTCATATATCTTCATTGCTCAAGAATAATGCAAGCACTTTTCGCGGGCAAAGGACTTTGCTTACATATGAGCTTTGCGTGAAACTAACGCTATGGACATAAAACATTTAGAAAAAGCAGGCCGCGGCGCATTTCTGATCAAGGGTGAGGACGGAGTGCGACTGGCTGAAATGACTTACGTAACTGCCGGAGAGACAGGATTCATTATCGATCACACGGAGGTTGATGAAAGCCTGCGTGGACAAAAGATCGGAGACAGGCTCCTGGCAGAAGCGGTCGGATATGCCCGTGAAAATGGTTTGAAAATATTTGCGACCTGTCCATTCGCGCTCAGAAAACTTACCGGCAATTCTGAATATGCGGATGTTTTTGGGGGATAGGCTAAAAATCGCCCGTTGCTCTATTTGTCAAGATTCATCGTGCAATTGCATAAAGAATCAAATTTTTCACGAAGCCCAGTTATGCAATTGCACATTTGAGAAAGATGACAACAAAAAACTGGGAAAGATATTCCTTCCCAGTCATCACTTCGTCTATTTGAATACAATTTTGAATGATCTTGTCTAGGATTTTGCCTAGTTTCCACCGAGCGCCTGACAGAAGCTAGAAATGCTGTTTGCGGCAATGGGACAACATCTCTCTGCGTTGTTGCTTTCAGAATCGAAAATTTCAGGCTGATCGCCCAAGTTCTTCAATCAGATAACTCAGCAAAGATTTATCAGGCAATCTGCTGATCTCTAACGAAGGCTTCACTGCGTCAAAGCTAAATCTACTTCTGATTCTAGCTTTTGTTTAGCAGCCTGAAATTCCTCACCTAATTTTTGCAGCATTGGCTCATCCATACAGGATTCAACAGCCTCAAATAGCTCACTCTCTTCCTCCTCGATATGATGCAGCATTGTCTCTTGGAGGTAGGTCAACTTGGTCTGGAATTCCTCGTCTTTCGGATTGAGCGATTTCATCTGCTCCAAGAGAATTTTGGCAGAGTTGTGCTCAGACTCAGCTTCTTCTACATACTGCTTGGTTTCCTCATACTCCAGCATTGCTGGATAAAACACCAACTCCTCTGCTTTGGCATGCAGTGTCAGTTCCTTATAGATCTGATTAAAACAGGTGTGAGCTTTGGCTCCCTTAGCCTCTGCCATTTGCTCAAACAGCTGCTCTACCTTTTCGTGATCAGTCTCAATTAAAGAAAGAATGTCTTTCGCTTGCGTCTTCATTTGGGTTCTCCTCAGGATCAAGCAGGTTGATTGCTACCAAAAACTGCATCGGCATACTATTTGAAAGTGCCATTGCCGTCGAGGCAAACCATCATCCTTTTGGTGGAATATCAAAGTCAAGAAGCGATGCCGTACAGGGTTTACTCTGCCCAAAGACAGACGTTACTGATCTATTTAGTTTCTAAGCTTAAAGAATTACACTGAAGCTAGCTCGTTGTCGTTGAAACTACACAGTCGTTGAAACTACAGCGTTCATAAATAGGTTGTGAACAAGGGGGTGTGGGGGCTTCGCCCCCACGCAGGGGTTCCACCCCTGCACCCCGTTCAAACTCAAGAAAGGATGGCTGTAGGCGATTGCTTGTGTGCGAAGGCTGTGGGACTTGCTATTAAATTACCGCTTCGGCAGATGCCTGAAATAGCCCCATGTTTTCAGCTCGTTGAAAAGCTTGGGGCAAGGTTTCCCCCTGGTGAGTTGAAATATGCATCAGCACCATTGCGGCGGCTAGCATGGCATTGTTGCAGTACACCAGCGTGGGCTTAGGTAGCTGATCGATTTGCTTGAGCACACTGCCTGCGGTTTCAGGAGTCATGGCGAAACAATCGATTGGTATATTGATGTAGTGCAATCCTAAACTGGTCACATGCTGTTGCTCGTTGATCAGCAAGTAGGTATCTAGCGATCGCAGATTCAAAATCGCCTTGAAACCATCTTGGGCAAGCTGCTGGAATTGCTGGAAGGTGAGGGGTCCTGCAATCGCAAGCTCATTTGTGATCATCCTGACTGTCTCCATTGGACACCTCCAAGTCAGCCATCGTTGCATCTTGCGTAATTTACTCTCAGAGTAAGCCAACAATTTGAGAAACTTGTGAGGATGCTAGAAACTAGGGCGTGTTTTAAAACTTTGGGAACCCTAGATATGCCGAGTTTAGCCTCTGTCTATGGTACTTCCGCCGACCTCAATTCACCGTCGTGGTGAGTTGACCAACGCTCAATGGCAACGTCTGCAACCCCTGCTGCCTGCTCAGAAGCCTCGTGTTGGACGCCCCAGTCTTGACCACCGCAGCGTCATCAATGGCATCCTCTGGATTGTTAGAACAGGTGCCCCGTGGCGTGAAATGCCTGAGCGCTATGGCAAGTGGGAAACTGTCTCTGGGCGCTTCTATCGCTGGCGCAGAGATGGACTGTGGCATCAGATCCTTTCCACCCTGCAACAGCAAGCCGATGCTCAAGGACAACTCAATTGGCAACTGCATCATGTAGACGGCAGTGTCATCCGTGCTCACCAACATGCAGCAGGGGCAAAAAAGGGGAGCTAGACCCACAAAGCGAGCTAACGCCAACCCAACAAGTGCAGCAGCGAGAAGCGTTGGGCTGGTCAAAAGGCGGCTTTAGCACCAAGATTCATCTGCGTTGCGAAGGCATTCCTCTTTGTGTTCGTTGGGAATGTCCCAATAAGCATAGGCCCACTGGGGATCACGGGGCATGAGTACAATTCGACTATCGCCATAGCCGGCAGGTAAATCCGGCAAGCCCTCATCAACTACCACAAGGGGACCTCCCTGGCGATCAGTTTGTCCAACATCAAATTTTGCTGCTTCCACTTCTGCTTGTGCCTCCAAGGTACGGGACGGACTTGGTGAAAACCGAAGCTGTTGCGCTTCTAGAATTGCCTCTAAAAGCTGGTCTTTCCGCATCCGGCTGTAGCGCGAGATATTCAGCTCACTCGCAACTCGGCGGAGCTGCCGGAGTGTCATTTCTTCTAAAGGCGGACGTTCTGCTGACATAGGGTTAGCCTCCGATAGAGTCTAAAAAAATTGGTCAATGCCAGTGCTTAATCGGATCAGTTTTGCTAAGAGCACCTGAAAACTTTCGGTATCGATCGCTCCTGTGGTTACGTAGCCCGGAACTTGGCCTGAAACTTGATTGAACTGTTGCACACTAATCAACTGCATTCGCCTCAGTTAAGTTAAACGACCATAGCAAACCCGACTTTCCACTCCAGCAACCCTTCTGCACCTGCCAAAGGATTACTCAGGATCACGAACCAGACTAATTGCATTGAGCGTTTGCATTGAGCGTGTGAGAACGATTAGGGATCGTGGGGATCGGTTGTGACCCCATAGTGCAGAAAATCAGCTTGGGAATCAAGGGGCTACTCTGCCTATTCTGCCTGAAGTTACGCAATTATCGGCAAAATGGGGATCGTAATGTCAGGAAATCATGACATTAGCTGAATCGGGGATCACAGCTGATGTCAGGAAATCATGACATCAGCTGAGTCGGTCATAGTCAGATAGACATTTAGACGGAAGCTGAGTAAGATTACCCAGTAGTTTGAGGGTTGAATAGCTGCTTGATGACTGGGAAAAATCAATTGTTAAAAAGCGAATCGGATACCCACCTACACCTGGCTAGCGGCAGTCAGATGATTGGGAAAGTTCTATCGCCCGCGATTCGACTTTGGCTACGCTCGCAGGTTGAGGCAGTTGCCGTTCTGGACTTTCAGATCGAAGGGCGCGATCGGCAGATTCTGCAAGGCATCATCCCACATGTGGTCGTCCGAGCTGAGCAGGTCATTTATCAAGGACTACACCTGAATCGACTTAATCTAAGTGCCGCCCAAATTCGGATCAACCTGGGCCAAGTCTTGCAGGGAAAGCCATTGCGGTTGCTTCAGGTCGTTCCAGTACAGGGAGAAGTCAACCTAACCCAAGCAGATCTGGAGGCATCCCTGGCTGCTCCCCTTCTAAAGCAAGCGTTGGCCGAAATTCTGCAACGGATTTTGCAGCAAGCCCACAGCACCGAGCTTCCTGACTTGGCTCTCCTGCAAGCGGCTCCAATCCAATTACAGCAGCCCCAGCTTTGGCTCCAATCCAATCGCTTCTGCTTGATTGCCGAAGTCAGTACAACCTCTGACCAGCGATGGCAAATTAGCCTCAGCACCTCTCTCCAACTAATTCAGCCTTCCTGCCTTCAGTTAACAGAGTTAGAACTTCAGTATGCTGCGGTCGATTTAGCCACCAGCATTCAGCCAGCCCCCACCAGAATCCAAGAACCATCCCTGGCAATCGACCTTGGCCCAGAGGTAAACCTACAACAGCTCCAAATCGAGACTACGGGCATCACCTGTCGGGGGCAAATTAATGTTGTGCCTGGATGAGGGGGAATAGGAATCAGAAGAAGATAGCAACCAGGACATGAAGTGAGAAAACTCCTGGTGCTTCCCTAAAGTCTGCTTCCAAATTGGGATAGGACGAAACAGGCTAGACCAGTAACCTATACCCATCAAGCTCCTGCTTCTAGCTTCTGGCTCCTAACTTCTTAAAAGTTATTTTTCAAAAGCAACTCAAACTCTGCCCGGAGGGCATCTAGGTCTGCTACCCTAGCCACCAGTAGATTTTGGGTGCCAGCATCCCTGAGGCGCTGTTTCCAGTGACCGATTTGTTCAGCGTTGTTGAGCCAGAAGTTAATCACGGTATCAACGACTTGGTCTAGATGCCAACCGCGCCGCATGGGTAGCGATTCAACCGATTCAATGAAGGCATCCAGTGTACATTGGTAGGTGCCTAAGTATTCAGCACCAGGATGGGGATGGGCTTGAATTTCCTGCTGATGGCTGAAAAACGATAAAACTGGGGATACGCCTACAATTTCAAATGAGTACTTCATTCAACTGCTGAATTGTTTTGTTATATTCCAGAATGCAATCATCGATAAAGATAGCATCCTGCATTGTCAGATGCTTACCTGTTTCAATTGCAAACTCTTCTTCAAAGGGAAAGTAGGTGTAGTATTTGTAGTAGAGCCAATCGACTTTTCTAGCCTCAGATTTTCCGTTCACACAATGCTCTACTTCACGAGTTACAATGGTTGTTTCACCGACTCCCTTGGCAAACGGAATCACTGTTACCATTGGAATATTAGCAACAAACACCTGCCATTCCTGATACTGGTTTTGCTGCATCCGATAATCAACTCGCTCTAATAACTCTGCGTATTCTGCCGCAAAATCATTAGGATGCCACAGATTCCATCCCTTTTGCCAGCGTTCTGGCTGTGATAACTTATGAACCGGGATATCGGGATGATTGGGTGTCAGTTTGATATCTAGCCCTAGCACTGTACCCAATGCGTTGTTGTTTCCCAACCACAAAATTAAATTTTCGACGCCTTCCGTTTGGGCATGATGCCCCAACCAATCAAGCTGGCTGTACTCCTCGGTTTGATTTACGTTGGGTTTGAGAACTCTGAGAGCAATCCGATGAAATGCAGCATTTGCTCCCTGCATGAAGTTATTGCCGCGATCTTGCTTTTGTTTAGCAATCTCTTGCCGACACAGCTCTGGAGTCACAAGCCAAGCATCTGCGGCACTAAAGCCCTGAATTGCTACGTTGTGGAAATGATCGACTCCTCGATGGTGATAAGATTGATCTTCCTTTCCCTCTCCGCGTTCGTAATATTGCTCTGATTCGTCCAGAACGCTGTCGAGTGTGAACAGTGCCGTTGCCCATTCAATGTCTCGAATATCTGAACCATAACGACGTTCCAACCGCCGTAAAATTGCCTCGATGTTGGTTTTCGCCCCGTTTGCTTTCCACTCTGGATAGAAATAGTTGGCAACATCGGTCATCCTGCAATCTGGATGTAGTCCTAGGGCTTGAGCCAGTAAAGTCGAAAAACAGAGATCTGTGCGAGCTGCTGCCGCAGACATAAAGCCTTGAGCAACGCTGTCGCCAATTGTAAATAGTTTCATAGTTCAGTGACTTGGTTTATTCAAGATCAATTGTTGCTGCTACCTGCTCATGGAGCAGAGTGAACAATACCGTGTTGATTTCACGCCCCATCGGGTGAGGCTCCGTATAAAGTTGGTTCAACTCGTTTTGGAAGAGCAGCAAAGCCACCTCAATTTCAATCGAATAGGTAGAGCACCCTTTGGTAGGTAAACTAAATTTCAACAAACGAACTTGCTACTGCTAACTTTGCGCCGTTTCCGCTGCTTCTTGTCCCTGATTCTGTTTCCGCTTCCGCAGTGCTGCCATGCCGAGGCCGACTAAGCTTGAGAGTTGGCGCTCTCTTTTGTTACGCTAAATAAAAGGCAGTGCAGCCGTTGTAACGCCTATCAAAGGAACAATGCCCGATAGAAGTGGCGAGTTGTGCTTGAGCCAGAGCCGGAGACCGGAGATTGGGCAGTGTGGTGTCCAGAGCTACCAGGTTGCTCTTCAGCCGGAGAAACCGAGGAAGAAGCGCTCAGGAACATTCAGAGGCAATCGTGCTTTACCTTGACCCTGCACCCGTAGAATTATTGCCTGGATCGGTGGTTCAAGAGGTTATCGTTGGATGAGCCGGATTAGACGCATAAATGCAGATGGGCGTATTCTCAAGCAGTACCAGTTTGAACTGGGTTGCCTGACTCGCCATTTCCCTTGTCAATCAAACAAAATTCCAGCTAGATTTAGCACAAATCCAGGTAGCACTTCTGGAGCCACCAGTTCCGTCGGTTGGAGCAACACTTCTACGGGATGGTTTGCCCGATACACCTCAACCGTTTGCGTTTCGGGATCAATCAGCCAGCCCCATTGCAATCCGTTTTCCAAGTATTCCTGCATCTTTAACCGCAGATCTTCGATTTCATCTGAGGTGGATTTCAACTCCACCACAAAATCCGGGCAGAGAGGCACCCATCGTTGCCGTTGTGCTGGCGTCAGCCTTTCCCAGCGAGATTGGCAAATCCAGGCGGCATCAGGCGATCGAATGGCTCCATTGGGTAGTCGAAAACCAGTCGAGGAGTCATATAAATGCCCCAAACGGGCTTGACGATTCCACAACCAAAGTTGTCCATTCAATTCGGCATTACGCTCGCCTGTTTCGCCTCCCGTCAGAGACATAACCACTAAGTCTCCGTGGGCGGTGCGTTCAGATTTCGGTGGCTTGAGAAACCGTAGAGACATTGCCGATTTCTTGGATTTGGGCACGACGGAAGTCTTCTTTGAAGTAAGCGCCTTCGATTTTCTTTTCCCGCCCTTTGCTGAGGTTGATGCCCTTGTGGTCAAAAAATTCAATCAAGATATGATCCGGTCGTTCGGGGTGAACCCGTACATGGATGCCGCTGGCCACAGCTAGGGTAGGAGCCGCCGAGCGAGCCACTGGAATCGCAGTTGCCTCCAAATTTTTGACATTAATTCCCACCGACATTAAGCCCGCAATCAGCGAACGGGACACCATGCGCGAAATCGGGCGCTGGTCCCGCGAAACCGCTACATAGGAACCCGGCTTCAGCGTGGACCCAAAGGCCGAGCCTAACCGGACCGCAAACTCCGGCGTAATATCTACATTCGCTAACCCAGAAACGCCGCGCAGACCAAACAGATTCCGGTGGGCCGCCTGTCCCCAGATCAGGTTCATATTCAGAATGGCCCCCGGCTCGATCTTTTTACTGGGCCAAACCCGCACATTTGGGCTAATTTGTGCTTCTTCACCCACCGTGGTCAGTGAGCCAACAATCGCGCCTTCCAACACATGCGCGCGCCGATCGACGCGAGTTCCCCGCGCCGCTACACAGGCCCGCAGATGGGCTTCCTCCCCGACCAATACCCCATTCCAGATAATCGGACGCTTCAGGTCCGCGTCAGCACCAATTTGAACGTTATCGCCGATTACCGTACCAGAGGCAATCTGTGCCCTCGCACCAATCCGGCAGTTGTTGCCAATCAGAGCTGGTGTTTCGATGCGGGCCGAAGAGTCAATGTAGGTATTCTGCCCCACCCATAACCCTGGTGACCGTTCGATATAGTCAAACTCTAGCTTGACTCGTTGATACAGAGCTGCGTACTGCGCTTCTCGGTAGGCGTCTAGATGACCAACATCGCACCAATAGCCCTGCGCCACATAGCCATAGATCGGGTCGCCTTTTTCCAACAGTAGCGGAAACAGGTCTTTGGGAAAATCAGCCTCCTGATCGGCGGGCAGATAGTCCAGCACATCGGGTTCCAGGATGTAAGTACCGGTATTGACCGTATCGGAAAAGATCTCGCTACTAGAGGGCTTTTCTAAAAATCGCTTGATTCGCTGTTGCTCGTCAGTAATCACCACGCCAAACTCAATCGGGTTGGGGACACTGGCCAAAATGATCGTGGCCTTAGCCTGACGTTCTTTGTGAAATCGAATTGCTGCACTCAGGTCAAAGTCAGTAATGCAATCGCCGCTGATTACTAAAAAGGTATCGTCTAACAATTCGGCTACGTTTTTAACACAGCCTGCGGTGCCCAATGGCTGATCTTCTTCTACGGCATAGGTCATCTGCACGCCAAAATCGCTGCCGTCCTGGAAGTAGTCCCGCATGATGTCGGGCAAATAGTGCAGCGTGGCAATAATTTCGGTGATGCGATGCCGCTTGAGCAAATTCACGATGTGCTGAGCGATGGGGCGATTCAAGATGGGCACCATCGGTTTAGGTAAGTCACAGGTTAGGGGCCGTAGACGTGTCCCTGATCCACCCGCCATCAGCACTGCTCTCATAATTCCTCCTTCTGATTGACCCTTCTCTAATCTACCAATCGCGTTTTTATCGCTCTAGCTCCAGCTTCAGTCTCCTACGGAAGCCAATTTTGCCGTGCTTCCCCAAGGAAGTATTCAGCTTGGAAAATAATGAATAATTATTACGAAGCGGTTTGTAAACGGTTGATTGCACAGGTTGATTGCACTCTCGAAACGTTCAGCGGCTAAAAAATGAGGTGAAATCTATGGCATCTACGACTCGGTTTGACCATCCAGCTCATGAAGCTACCTATACCGACCATACTTTGACTTGTAGCAGGACTTCGGTGGGCTACTCTACACTTGAAGAAAAGCTTTAACTTCTGAGTCAGCCAGAGTTTGCAAAAGTTTATGTCTGGTTACTTAACTAGAAAATGGACTCAAGCATCAAGCTGATTCAATATCCCCAGGATAACGATTTAGGAGATAAACCTTCATGGGCAACTTGCTTCTTTTGGTGGTAGTCATTGTTTACCTCGGCGGCGTATGGAAGTTCTGGACTGGCTTTCACCGCACCAATTTTTCTAATGGTCGTCCCTACTTAGCCTTGCTGTGGCCGGTTTTGATGGTGAACCGTTCCTATCGGCAAAATTTCCAGCGAGCGCTGAAGGGATAGGTTCACAAACAATGGCAGCCGCATTAGCGCTAATCGCCGTTGCAGCCCGAACACGTAGCTCACCGCTGGAGAAGTAGCTCTTGAGCTTGTCCATAGCGGTGCTGTCCAGGTACTTGCCCTGAACGTCAGCAGAGTTGATAACAGAGGTAATTGCGTCTTGCATGATTTTGATTCCTTAGATCAAGTCGTTGTCCACAGTTAAAAAAGTTTTAAGTTCTAAGTTTTAAGTTTTGAATTGAGTTAACTCAACACTCAAAACCCAACACTCATCACTCAGTCTTTTACTGCATTGCACCGATGACGTAGTCAAAGTAGGTGCCTGCTTCAGCAGCATCATCGCCAGACAACAAGGAGGTTGCAACGCTCTTCATGGCACGAACGCCTTCAGCCACTGCATCGATGGGAGTACCGAGGGACTTGTACATTTCGCGCACGCCAACGATACCGATTTCTTCGATGGGAGTTACGTCGCCAGAAACCACTCCATAGGTGATCAGGCGGAGATAGTAGTCGAGGTCACGCAGGCAGGTAGCAGTCATTTCTTCGCCGTATGCGTTACCACCAGGGGAGACCACATCAGGGCGCTTTTGGAACAACTGATCGCCAGCTTGCTTGACAATCCGCTCGCGGGAATCAGTCAGAACTTGCGCAATCCGAAGACGACGCTCACCAGAGGTGACGAAGCCCTTGATCCGATCCAATTCACCGGGGCTTAGGTAACGGGCCTCGGCATCAGCGTTCACGATTGACTTCGTGACAATACTCATCGATGGATTCCTCCGAAAAGCAAAATGTAACCAGAGATGATTAAACTTGCGTTCACCATTGAGAATGACGGAATCTAAGGCAGTTAGAGCTACACCACAACCCAGGTGAATTCGTTTGGCTGCTAGCTCCGCTCAAATCTGACGTCCTTGCCAACTTGACTTTACAGCTTGACATTTCTGCCAAATGTGATAGGAATTTGCAACCTGCCTCGACCCTTCATCCGCGGAATATGGTCTGAACACAGCCATCTTCCGGAAACATTTTCCGGCATTCAGTTCACATTCTTAGGCGGTTCGCAATATTTTGTAACAATATTCCTCAGTTAACGCGGCAAAGGCGTTAGCTAAGTTTTCAAATAGTTACAAATACTCATCAAGATTGTTCTGGGATCTCTCAGACTGCTGCACCTGCTTCGGCAGTCAACTTGATCCACTTTTGTTAACCCAGAGCTAAACCTGGCATCAAACCCGGCCTAAATCTGGCAGCTTACGGCTCATACTCTGAATCGGCTGCGGCAATAGCGAGAACTGCGGGAACACTAGATATCAACCCTAGAACTGAATCAATCTGCTCGATGTCTAAACATCAAGCCATTCCTTGTTGAACTCAGCGCAGTTGAACCAATTAGTTGAACCAACTAGAAGACTTGTCGAACTTGATTGAATCGACTTGCGGAACCATACAGCCGAACTATCCAAAAGCAGCCAGTAACAGGACATGATGGACTTCACCGTCGCAATTCCAACCTATAACGGCGAACAACGCTTGCCCGATGTTTTGAGGCGATTACAAACCCAAACTGGGCTTGAGGCAGTCGATTGGGAGGTTTTGGTTGTAGACAACAACAGCCAGGATCAGACTGCCGCAATTGTTGAAGCGTTTCAGACCACGTTCCCTTGTCCACTCCGCTATTGCGTAGAACGCCAGCAAGGCGCGAGCTATGCTCGCCAACGAGCGGTCCGAGAGTCCTACAGTGAGTTAATCGGATTTCTCGACGACGACAATTTGCCCGATCCAGGCTGGGTGTTGGCGGCCTATCAGTTTGCCCAGCAGCATCCTCGAGTTGGTGCCTACGGCAGCCGGATTACTGGCGAGTTTGAAGTGGAACCACCGGCTCATTTTCAGCGCATTGCCCCCTTTATGGCGATCGTAGAGCGAGGTTCCCAACCCCATCGCTATGAGCCTGAGAAAAAGCTACTGCCCCCTTCGGCTGGGTTAGTGGTGCGCAAACAAGCTTGGCTGGCTCATGTACCAGAGCAAACCCTATTGAACCGTTTGCACTTCAAGCGATCTGACGGTAATGATTGCAGTGAAGATATCGAGGCATTGTCCTACATTCAGCAGTCAGACTGGGAGATTTGGCACAATCCTGAGATGCGCATTGCGCACAAAATTCCGGCTTGGCGATTAGAGCGTCACTATTTGCTGCCGCTGTTTCGCAGTATTGGTTTAAGTCGCTGTGCGACGCGCCTAGTGAGTATGATTTGGGGCCGCCGCGTTTACCGTCCTCGGCTTTGAAGCAGTGGGCGTATCTGAAGTCCAGCAGGGTTTGCAGATGCTCAACCGCAACCAGCACTACGGAGCCGCCGTGGCCCCCATTACCGCCTGCTGGACCGCCCGCCGGCACATATTTCTCCCGGCGAAACGCCACTAGGCCATCGCCGCCTTTGCCTGCCTGCACTTCAATTTCAGCCTGATCAATAAATTGCATTCTCTTCTCACCTCCACCTTTAGATGGTAGGCGATTCCCTTCCCAACTGCATGGGCTTAAACGCGGGTGAGAAAGAGCGCTCGTTCCTCGTTGCGGCGGCGAACCAACCCTGGCAGAACCTGCCCACCGCCGTAAACCCAGCGAGAAAACTGATTGGCCGCGCCTTGATAGTCTCTCTGGTTCAGCAGCGAAAGCATGGTGGATTGGGCGAATGCACCGGATCCTACATTAAAGGTGAAGGACACCAGCGCCGAAAATTGATTTGAGTTGAGCGGTACCTTGACCAGATTGCGCACGGCTTTTTCAAACCGCATCAGGTCTTTTTTCAGCAATGCTTCCGCCTCGGCCTTGGTGATCACATCTCCTGGCCCCACCTCTGGCCCCGTATGCCCATAGCCAATCGTCCAAATCCCAACCGGATCGCGATAGGCTTTCAGCACTAATCCTTCAAATTTCTTCACTAGTTCCAGTCCCTTTTGATTGATCCGACCTAGTTCCGAGGAGCCACCGGGATTCGGAGTCGTGACATTATCGGCCCGGAAGGCAGCAGCCCAAGTCGCAGGGCCGACCATGCCATCGACCTGCAATCCCTTTTCGCGCTGAAACTGGCGGCAAATTTTGTCGCTCTGCGGCCCGTAGAAGCCATCAACCTGAATCGACCAGCCCCGCTCTTGCATCCGTTCTTGCCATTGTTTAGCGGCTGTATCGAACTTGAGGGGTGCACCGGGCACATACTTCAGCACTCGACCTGGATAGGGCAAGCCTACGGCTCTTTGACGAGTAGCAGGACCCAAGGGGCCAGTCTTCTGACCATCTACTGCAACTAAGGCATTGCCCTGCTTCACACCAGTTAATGGATCCTTCTCAGCATCTTTGCCTGAAGCAGCACTATTGCGTCTTCTCGGTTTAGCCGCGTCTGTTTCCTCGGATGGAAGCAATGGATCACGGTCTGGACTGAAAGAATCCGCAGAAAGTGGATTGGACCTTTGACCAACTGGCTTACGAGCATGAGGTTGGGCAACATCCGAAATGTCAGCGGCGTCGAGGTGGAGTGATTTGCTTGAGCGGTTGAGTGGAGAAGGCAGCTCAGCAAAAGGCGATTTCTCCAACGCATGGGATTGATTGGGTTGGGGTAAGCGGGTTCCTGGGTTGCCCAATAGACCACCCAGAAGGCCATAATGGGCCGTAGAGTCGGGGCCTGTGAGAATCAGAGTTGTGCTAGTTGGAAATTCGACCATCTTCAGAGACTCCTTGATGCAGCATCAAGGAATACTTACGGTCCCGGAATGATTAAACCGCAAGATTCGCTTCCTGGCTGCAATTACGTTTTAAGAACCGTTGTAGAGTGCCCAGTCAATTGGGTTTGGTCTCAGGGTTGTACAAAACTTCAAATCAGAGCACGTTAACCAGGCAAGCCCTGTATGAAATAGAGGTGTAGGTCATTTCTTGGTTATACTGCTGACGGATTGAAAGCGGTAACGTCAAAATATGATGAAAGAGCGTAATGTTTACGGTCTTTAGATGATTGTTTCAGTAATATTACCCAATACCCGATCCGTGATTCGGGAGTTGTGCGGCTTGAATTTTAGGGAACTCTACAAAGTAAAGTTCTGCTAATTCAGTCCATGCAGAGATATACCTAGATGATAAAGGTAGTCCTATTCCCATATGATCTGCTCTTTAAATCTAGGTAAGGTTTTTTCACTCATGTGATTTACGGAATATACAAGCATGACATCATCGAAACGCGCACTAATTACCGGGATTACCGGTCAAGACGGTTCCTACCTGAGCGAACTGCTGCTGGAAAAGGGCTACGAAGTGCATGGCATTATCCGCCGAACTTCAACCTTCAATACGGATCGGATCGACCATATCTATGAAGATCCGCATGAAGAACAGGCTCGTCTATTCTTACACTATGGTGATTTAACGGATGGAACCACCCTGCGGCGAATTCTAGAAGAAGTGCAGCCAACCGAGATCTACAACTTGGGTGCCCAGTCCCATGTGGCAAAGTGGCCAACCTTTCCTCTGGCGGCATGGGCATTGATGCCACGCCCTTGATCCATCCTGACAATATTGTGTTGGCGCAGGATATTGCCCAGCATTTTCAGCTCGTTTGTTTGGGAATCGATGTGCTGACGCCAGATATCAGTCGCTCATGGCGCGAGGGCCAGTTTGGGATCGTGGAAATTAACGCGGCTCCGGGAGTGTATATGCACCTCAAGCCGGCTATTGGTCACTGCGTCGATGTGACGCTGCCGATCCTGCATACCTTTTTTGAGACCGGAGACGATGCCCGTATTCCCATCATCACGTTCAACTATTTGCCCGTAGACGAACTACAAGAGCTAATCGATCAGATTTTGCTGCAACACCCCAATTGGATAATCGGAGCCATCTGTCGCGATGCGGTTTTTATCAATCGCTCCGAAAAAAATCTGTCTGGTTCCTACAACACCAAAGTTCAGAGCCTGCTGCGCAACCCCAAACTCGACTTGCTAATTGCCGAGTACCGCGAATCGGTATTTGAGCAGGAAGGGCTGTTCTACGACCGCAGCGATATCTTGATCCTCGATGATCCGACCGATATTGAACTGACGCTTAGTCGGGTGGTGCCAGAAGATGCTGCGGTGGTGATTAAAGAAAGAGACGCTATCTCAGTGCGCAGTCGGGGCTTGGTCGAGCAGTACAATCTGGGCGAAAATGAGCCGTTCAAGCGGATCTACTGGAGCGAAATTGCCGCAATTCTTCAGGCGTTGGCCGAAAAATGAATTTTGCTATGACCTCCAAGCCGATTGGTTGAAGGAGTTTCTGACTTCTGACTCCTACCCACTCTAACGCGACCTCAAATAGCGCCGCTGCAAATCAATCGTGTCCAACAGTTCACCAAGACTGTAGATTACTTCGGCCAGTGATTCGCGGAAAGTCGCATCTTCGGTCAGTTCGGACAGGGTTGACAAGAAGATTAGCTCAGCTTGAATGGCGTCGGACAGCAGCGCATAGTTCGAGCGAATCACCTGATGAATGGCGTCCATAACCTCATGACCAAAACAATCTACAAACCCTATACTACCATTTAATGGCAGTACTGTTAGTAGGAAGTGTCATCTAACAGTAAGATTGGCCGAAGCTCGATCCAGGAGTAGGCTACGAGTTGTTGCTATGTCCAACTGGTCCGGGAATGCCCATTCGCAACACTATTAAAGCTGTAGCAGCGTCTAAGGGAGACAACACCAACTACAAGTTTTGGAAGCGAACTGGGTTCCCACAGAGCACGGCTTACAGAATTTATAGAGATCCCACCGTCTACCCCTCTGCTCCTGTTCTGGAAGTAATCTGCAAGGTGTATGGCGTGCAGCCAGGAGACTGTCTGGAGTATGTGCCCGATGAGGAGGGATCTAGCTAGCTGAACGCTTTCAACCTTAAGGCAAAAATCCTGCGTCTGTGGTTTGTTCAACCGCATCAGAAATAGCTCCAGAGATTGCTCTAACCGGTCTCGCGGATTGCCAGCGCCAAGGCTTCGTCATGGGAATCTGCCACGCTGCGCCCTGGCAGAAGCCAGCTCTACTGTATAGCAAACTACAAAACAGCCCGATCAGCCTCTGTATGCTGTATACAAAGAGTTTGGTATACTTATAGAGCTTGAGTAGCCAACTAAATCAACCAAATTTTCAGCTCGTGCAGTACTAGCGGCTCGCTGGCGACGGGCTAAATGCTTGTACTTATCCATGCTTTATCGAATAGGCAAGCAGTGGCCAAGAGGCTCTCACTCTAGGCTAACCAGCTAACCAGGTCGAATTGACTCAAACATCCGAGGCTTTGTCAGGTCTGAGGATTGATCGAGCTTGAGAATGAGTAAAGTTTAAAGAACAGCACAATTTCACAACCAGTTCACAACCAGTCATACCTGCCCCGCAACAAGCGATTCAGCACCCAATCGATTCAGCACCAAGACGCATGAGGAAAACAGTATGCACAACTTGAAGGTTGTCATCATTGGTTCGGGCATTGGCGGTTTGACCGCAGGCATTGCACTGGCTCAGGCCGGGTATCAAGTCGAGATTTATGATCGGGTCGGGGAATTGCGTCCGGCGGGGGCAGGTATCTCTCTCTGGTCTAATGGGGTCAAGGTTCTCAACCGTTTGGGCCTGGGCGATCAAATCTCGAAATGTGGCGGTCAGATGGATCAGATGCAGTACCGCTACTGCACCGGCGAATTGCTGAATCATATTGATCTGTATCCGCTGCAAGCGAATTTTATCTTGAGAAGTTTGAAAGTCTGAAATAATTGCAAAATCGAGTACGCTTTGACTAGCGTAGTAGGCTTTGTTCTCATCTCCCAAGACAAAGCGATCGGCTCCGGGTGCACTACCTAAGCTCGAATCACCAAGCAGCACATCAATTTTTCCAGCACCCGGTTCTGCTGCACCCGGATCAATGCCAAGGATAGTATCATTACCTCCCCGTCCCCATAAAATGAGGTTAGTTGTCGGGTCGCCGAGGAGAATATCGCTGCCTGGAGTACCTGGATTTAATAATCCTAGAATTGAACCAATAATGCTATTGTCTTCAGAAGGTTCTTCTAGGAAGGTAACAATCTGAGGATTTGCAAGAGAATAACTCTGCCATACTCCAGCTATAATTATGGATAATAGTTGATCGGTATAGCTCTGAAAGGGGTTAAGGGTAATGAAAGAATTAGAAAAAGTATTGTTTCCGCGCTGAAACCAAGGGAAAACGTTCATAGTTTATTTAGAACAGAATATGACTAGAGTGAGCTTGAGCTAAACAAACCAAATAAAATCTGGAGCTAGACCAAGATGAAATCGACTATGAAAAATCAGCCCAATCTATCAAGCTGTATGAAAGCTTGGGGCAGCGAAGCCAGCAATTGCAACTCAAAGCTAGACCTTTTAGCTGAAAGGTCCAAGATAAATTCAGGCTTTAGCTGCTTTTTACTGTTGACTGCTAATTTTCTGTGTTAGCTATGTTGAATGCACTAAACACAGCTTCATAATCTTCATCAACAACCTTCTCGTCAACGTATTTACACCCAAATTGCTAAAAACGCTCGTTGCTTGCCAAAACATAGGCCATCTTGATTGACAATGGACCTGAATTGACAATCGATTGACCACCATGAAATAAACCAAAACGCTGAGGTTCAGACAAGCGCTTGAAGATGCTTGACTGACAAAACAGCACCCTTGAGAAGCACACCTTTACTTGCTGCCTGAATTTTTACATATTTATTTGACGCAGCTCAGTAGCTTCCTTGCTTCTTTATCAAGAAAAAACATTTGTTACTAGTAATACTAGTTAGGAAAATGCCAAAACGGCTTCCTAGGCTCGATTTTACAGTGTTCTACGTGATTGTACTTAAACTTTATAAAATTTTTAACTAAGTGTTTTGCTGTATCAGAAAAAATATAGGTTGAGTAATCCGTGGTCAGGATGTGGAGCAGAGTGAAAATCGCTAGCTGTTGTTGGGTTGGCAGCACAAAAAACTCGCCTAATTAGATAGACGAGACCAACAGCGAATTGAATCAAGTGTCCATTGAGCAGCAATACGAGTTGTCTTCCCTCAGCCCTGCCCCTCCAGCGGATGTGTATACTGAGTTGAATCGAGGGTAGCGCGATTAGAGTAGGATTGGTCTGGCCGCCAATCCGGAGGGTAGAAGGCAAACTTGAATCTTTCTGTCCAGCTTCGAGCTATGCGCAGATCGTTGAACAGTCTACCCCATTCACCTAAGGCGATCACAACAGGATTGTAAGAGCGAATTGGCTGGGTTAAGCCATAGACTGGTGGGTTGTGGAGCTGCTCTTCGGCAAAGGTGCCAAACCAGCGATCGAACACAATTAAAACGCCACCATAATTGCGGTCGATGTACTCCTGGTTTGAAGCGTGATGAACTCGGTGATGGGAAGGTGTATTCAAAAGCCATTCTAGCGGTCCCAGTTTAGGAATCAGCTCTGTATGAATCCAAAATTGATAGAGCAAGTTAATTGACAAACCTGTGAGAACAGCAAGCGGATGAAAGCCTAGCCAAATTAGTGGTATAAAAAACAGAATGTTGCCAGACAACCAACCCGTCCAGCCCAACCGATACGCTGCAGACAGGTTCAAATGCTCGACTGAATGATGTACAGCGTGGGTTGCCCACAGCCATCGCACTCGATGGGTCGCCCGATGGTACCAGTAATAGCAAAACTCGATACCTACAAACAGTAGGAGGAGATTCCAACCGGTATTGAGTGGCAGAGTGAACAAGCGGTGTTTCCACACCCAGAGCAGAATTCCTACATGTACCGATTTGAACATGGCGCTAGTCACAGAGTGCCCGATCGCGACTCCAAGAGATGCCAGGCTCTCTTTCCAAGAATAGTGATAGTTGCGGCTGCGCCGGATGAAGATAAATTCAATTAGAATCAATCCTATAAAGAACCAGTAGAGATGGTAAGTGAATAGGTACCGCATAGCAATGTTCTCCGGACTGAGCCATTGAAACGGTGATGCCACTCTGCTGTAAACAGCTCATCAGAATATGCATATCTGTGGTTGAATCTTCTACAACAAGTGCGGTACCCATAGTTATTCCCTCGTATGTAAGCAGCAGGTTAGAAAATGAACTTGAAAATTGCTATCGTCGTTGTTATTAGGCCATTAAGTAGATCAACATCATCAATTTGAAGAGCCGTAGTGTCAGCGTCTCGCTGGTGGGGGCAAGATGCCCGCACTGCATCTACCGTTTAATTAGATTGACCTACTTAGCCATTAGCCATTAGTCGTTAGTAGTAAATCGGTTGTTCACCTGATTACAAACGGCAAATCACTAGTAGTGCAATGACGCATGACGAATGTTCGCCAAAGTAGCATTCCCCCATTTGATAAATTTTTCATGTATTTCATAGTAACCTTTGCTCCCTACCTCATCTACCCCTCCACTCAATTTCTACAACTGCACCGAAGAAAGATCAGAAGCAGGTTGTAGGTGTTTATGAATAACCCCCAGCACTGCCTCAGCGTTGAGTGGTTTACTAAGAAAGTCGGAGGCCCCCACAAAGTTTGATCGCAGCCGATTGGCGTAACCATCGCTTCCAGTCAAAATCACAATTGGCGTTTTACGGAAACAGGAAATCTTGCGTAACTTCTCACAGATTTCATATCCATTCACGTTTGGCATTATCAAATCTAAAAAAATTAAATCTGGTTTACGAGCCAGCAAAATTCCAATTGCTCGCAGCGGATCCTCTACCCCCAAAAACTGATACCCCGATGTAATCAGCAATTGTTCCATCATGTTGCGCACCGTTGAGCTATCGTCTACGCAGGCAATCAATGCTGAGGTCGGTGTGACCATAATCTGCGCGGCTCTGGGCGGCTCCCGCTGAAATACGAGACCGGGTAAGTCAGCAATACTTGTGAATTCTACGAGACCCATCTGATTAAAGTGCTGCAAGGCTGATGTGATCTCTACTACATCTCGTCGCATTTCTATAGCCACATCTCTTAAAGTCCGCTGGCCATCGAGCAAATGGATTAGGGTTTGATATAGTTGAGCTGATCCTAACTGCCGTAGTTGATTGGGCTGCTTGATGATCGGAGCTTGATTTGGGGAATAGCCCTCTAAACCAGCTTGGTGCCATCGTTGTTGCCACAAGTCAGCCTTCCCAATAGCCATGTCTACTCCAATTGGCTGGAATAGAGGTGAGAATGTTTTACTATACTGAATTCTTTCTGTTACCTCTGTGGCCTGCATCACATCAAATATGACTTCAGTGATAGCCACATCAATGAACTTTTCGGCCTGTTCTAGCTTGATTCGCTGCTGCGTCACCCACAGGTTTAATAGGGCATACTCCCAGCTAAATTCATGTTTGGTTGGATCGACTTTCGCTAGGTCAGCTTGCCAAGCTAGCCGATAGGTTGGAATGCGAGGGCAAAACGTCAGCAAGTTCCGTCGCCATCGTCGCACAGGATGTGGGCCGCCTGTTGCATATAGAAGACGACCTTGACAGAAATAGAAATTCCAACACTGTCCTGCGGCGTCAGTCTGCACCAACTGGCCGGTGAACCGAAGCTGCTCAAGATTTTTTAAGAATTCGATATGTCTCAAAGCGGTCACTCTTCTCGCCTCAAAACTAGCAGGCAATAGACTTTGATTTGATGCTGGATTTAGGCTAGAACTCCTCACATGGTGATCTAGCGATCGTGGATACGAAGTGGTTGCTCTACGAATAACTGTAGATTTCCGTAGGGTGAATCCTGGTTATTTTCGGCGTGTGCAGGTGGATCTGAATAGCCGCAGGTTTTACCCCAACGATAGTTGGTACAGGATTTGAGACTCGAACCCTAGATCGGCAGATAATTGCAAACCCTGGTTGAAGCGGTAGATACTCAAAACTTAATCTGCACCCTACTTAAATCCTGCATGGGAATCCTGACTTCGATCTTTATGGAGTCCCTTCTTCGAGACAGCTGAGATGGAAACGTAGTCATAACAGCACAACACTCAATCCATAATCTTGTGTTCGATTCAGATCTGGCAATGGTTGATAGCAAGATTAACTGAATCTTCAAATATCCTGGATAGAAACTGGATTGCCTGACGGCGAACTCAGCTGTCGTGCAGCCTGATTCTTTATAATATTCTTTATAATAGAGGCTTTGCTTCAGCGCTTGATTCCGGGTGAGGTTGGTTATAAAGTTTCGTTGGCTGTCACGAAGCTTCGACAGGTGTGGTCTACTACAACCCCGATAAACCTGGCAGTACACCTGTAGCTCTACTAGAGTTGAACAAGAATCTCAATCTTGGTGCTGATTCCTTCCGGGTTATTGGCTAGAAATTGAGTAGATTTGATTTGCTTCAATTGATCGTGCAATTGATCCACTGAGACTGTCAAGCATCTACATTTAGCAAGGAACAGTGGTCTGTTACCTGCTAGTCTATTAACCGTAGAAACAACATACGCTGTGGTAAGCTCTGAGTGCTGTTTAGGGTTTGCCTCGTAAGCTTACACAGCAATTACGGCTCTGGGAATTTCTTCGTTTCGTGTTTCAAGGCTCTATTTATTAACTAAGTCATCTACTATTTCTATTTGCTCACACCTATCTAGGTACAGATCTAGTGAGTACTGATTCATCATTCAACTTGCGTCTGCATAGCCTTTATTACAATTTAGGATGTATTCTACATCAACAGGGCAAGTTGGCCGCAGCAGCCGATAGCTACAGTCAAGCACTAGCGCTGAAGCCAATACCAGCAGCTACAGCTTCCCAACGACGTCTGACGATTGGTCCTGAGCCGCATGGTCAACGGGTGAAGCGATCCCACTCCCAGCGCCATGTCAACTCGATTGATTACGCCAAGATTTACAACAATCTAGCCTGTTTGTTTGTACAGCAGGGGCGATGGCAGGAGGCAATTCAAACCTATCAGCAGGCGATTGCGATTCAACCTAACCAAGCGGCGTTGTATAACAATTTAGGTCGTGCCTTGTTTCGCCAGGATCCGGTGCAGGCTATTGGTGCCTATCGCCGTGCGATTGAATTGCAGCCCGATTTTGTCTTAGCGCACCACAACCTGGGCTTGACGCTGCAATATCAGGGACAGCATCGTGCTGCCATTGACTGCTTCCAACGCACATTGCAACTCAATCCAACCCATCTGTCTGCTCATAGCGATTGTGCTGTCTCTTGGTTAGCGTTGGGTGAAATCGATTTAATGCTGGATAGCTTGCGGCAGGCCATTCAGCTTGATGCTGACAAACTTGAATCTTACTGCGACGGGGTTGAGCAGGTGACAGATACCGATGATGAGTTGCTCTTAGCGAAAAAAAGCTGCGGTCGGTTTTTGCAAACGCTATTGCAGCAGACTGAATCAATCGACTGGAAGCCGGCCCGTGATTACCTGACTCAAACCTATTGCCATTGGGCCAATGTTCTAACCACCTATGGCGGCAGCGAACAGCTACGACGAGCCGAAATCTACTATCAGCGAGCCTTGCAGCTACAGCCGAAAAATGTTCTGATTGCGCTAGGGTTAGCCGACTGTTTAGTACAGCAAGAACGGTACAATGCAGCAATTTTGGTTTGCCATGCGGCTTTAGCCATTTGTCCGGATGCTGCTCCGATCTATCAGAAAGTAGGGTATGTCTTGGAGCAGCAACAGCACTACTCAGCTGCCATCATGTATTATCAAAAGGCGTTGAATTTGCCAAGTCAGTCAAAGCTACCGTTAAAACTACCATCAAAGCTGCCATTAAACAAGGCAGTTAAGATAACCGAGTTCACAGTAGGGTTGACAGCCGTTGCGGAAAGTGTTCCCCATGCTGTTTCCAAAAGCTACTACGCTTCCACTTGGGATTGGATGGTTGCCCATGACCTGACGGATAACTATGTAGCGTTATCGCTGAATGCCTTTGGCAAGACGGCCAATGCGGCAACCCAGCAGTTGGCGATGGAGCAAAATGATTATTCTATTGGTTCGGCTGTTGGTTTAGCAAATACTAGCTCAGCTAATGCTAATTCGGGTAACGGCGATAGTTGTGCAGGGTTGAACTGTACGCGCTGTTTGCAGCAAATCTGGGATCGGTTTAATCCAATTCATTTAGGTGATGGTTTACATATCTGCAATGGAAATCCCGTATCTATTGATACATTTCCTTTATTTGTTGCGAAGCTTCCTTATGGACAAGCTTGGGCCGTTCCGCAACAGAATGCTTGGATGGTGTGCAATGCCATTGCTGTACTTACGTCTGATCAATATCTGCTAGCTGATCTTTACCGTGCCTATCCCGGACAACTACCTGGATGTGACCATCCTGATTCTAATCTTCATCGAATATATACACAACCTTCTCTGGCTTCGTTGCAGAATATTGAAGGAAGGGTCGCCGTGTTATCAAGTCTCTCTGGTAACACCTACTTTCACTGGATGGTCGATGTTTTACCTCGCGACCAAATCCTGGTGCCGGTGCTCGATCAAGTCCGGTTGGGATAGGTCTAAATTTAATCCGCCTGCCCCACCAGGGTAAATGCTGCCCAGCATTGGGGATGGGGGTATTGCTGCCGGGTTGAGAGCATGGCTTGCCGTAGGGCTTGAGCCTTATCAGACTGGTGTAGCAGATTCTGATAAAACTGCGTCATCAGATAGGCCGTACTCTTATCGGGTACTTTCCAAAGCGAAACAATTACACTCGGTACTCCTGCCGCAATCAATGAGCGCGATAGGCCAATGACTCCATCGCCGGTAATTGTACCTCGACCCGTATCACACGCGCTTAGAACCACCAACTCTGCGCCTAAGGACAATTCGGCAATTTCAGCTGCCGTCAGTAGGCCATTTTGCCCGACGGAAGTTGCCGCGTCTGCTGGGTTATTAGAATCGGGTTCTGGCGCAAGCGCAAGCGCACCGGGAATGGTATGGATTCCAGCTGGATTGGTAACGCTATACTCTAGCAGTCCATGAGTAGCCAAATGGATCAATCGGGCCTGGGGCATTTGTTGCACGATTGTTTTCTTGGTAGCATTTGCCCCAGTGTATACTTTGGCATTAAAAAGAGCAGCAATCATCTCAGCTTCGCGTTGGGCTTCTGGCAACGGCATCAGGGGTGGAATCGTTGGTGATGTTGGCATCGTCGGGTTGCCCACGATTAGCACGGTATCCGGAGCAACGGCTGTTTGGTCGTACAGTGAACTCAGTTCCTGTCGTCGCTGGTGAGTCATCGCCAGAACTTGAATTGAAGGGGCAATTAAGACCGTATGCTGCTGGATCAGACAGGTGCCCTGTTCATCTTGGAGAGCGGCAAAGGGAACAAGAAACAGCTCAGCCTGGGGAATAACAATGACCCGCGTCGTGGAATCAGACGGAAATTGATCTCGAATCGGACGGATTAACAGATCATAAAGCTGCTGGAATGGATAAAGCAGTGGCTGCGGATGGGTTGGCTCTACATCGGGTTTGCTGTTGATTTGAGCTGACGCACTGCTGATCTTGCGTCCCCTTGCACCAATCATGGCTCGGCTCAGATGCACCAGCTCGCTGAGCGGTTGATCCAGATTAGCTAAATCAGTTGAGTGAAAGCTAATATCGCCGGTGGGCTGCACGACCCAAATATAGAGCTGTAGATGAGACCCGTCAACATTATTGATCAACGAATACTGTACGAGTACAGCGTTCTGTTGTTGCGCAATTTGTTGAATCGAAGCAATCGTGGGGGCCGAGGCGGCTAACGCTCTGGCCTGCTGATCCGAAAGCTGATTCGCCAATAGCTCTACAAAGGCTCTGGCTCGACCTCGTTCCGCCACTTCTAGCGCTTTGAGCTGTTTCTCCGGATTCGCTTGACTGACCAAAACGTCTTGCAGGAACTGATAGGCTTGGAGCTGGGTTTCAAAGAGCGAAACTTTATGGGTGTCTGATAAGTCAGATTGCCGTAATGTTTCTAAAATTTCTAAAGCGTCATAACATGCCTCTTCAGCAGCGGCAACTTGCCCTTCCTGGAATAATGTACTCCCTATATTCACCAACGTTATTCCTTGACCGGCGCGGTCGCCAATTGTCCGCGCGATTGCCAAACTTGCCTGAAGATAAGATAACGCTTGCGTGTATTGCTTCAAATACATATAGGCAGTGCCGATATTGTTGAGCGCAAACCATTCTCCAGAACAGTCGCTCACCTCGCGGGCCACCACCAGCGCCTGCTGATGAAATTCCAACGCCTGTTCAGGCTCTCCCAGATCTAAATAGATGGCTCCAATATTGTTCAGCGTCACGCCAACCGGAATGCGATTGCCTAATTCTCGCTGTACCGCTAAGGCATCTTTTAACGCAGCTAAGGCTTGTGGGTATTGTTTCAGATTGATGTAAATGGCACCGATATTATTGAGGATCGTTCCCTCCTGAGTGCGGTCACCAATTTGCCGCAGCAGGGTTAGAGCCTGCTGAAAGTGCTCCAAGGCTAGGGAATATTGCCCCAAATTTCGATAGATGCCGCCGATACTATTCAAGACAATGGCGGTTTGAGCCTCATCCTTCAGTTCTTGCGCAATTGCCAAAGCTTGCTGTGCGGACTGTAAGGCCCGCGCGTACTGACCTAAGTAGCTGAACGCAGCGCTCATGTTGTTGAGGATGAGACTGGCTTGAGCGCGATCGCCTGTGCGATGAGTTAGCGTCAGGGCCTGCTCAAATGGATATCATACTTGACACCTTCGTATTCACCAGTTTTGGGCAAATGTTTTTCTAGCAGTCCTAGTTCTCTAACAGTCGCCCCACCCACCGCCGTATTGATCACCTGATCCTGTGTTCCAATCGCAATACGGATGACTTTTCCAGAGTTGTTACCAGAATTGTTATTCGCACTCGTCTGCTCAGAGTTTGTACTGGAACAACCGCTCACTATTGCCACTGAAGCCATCACCAAACAGGACGCAATTCCTTGCTTGAGCCAGTTCTTATCTTGCATTACTCAAATTATTCAACTCATTTGGAACTTATTAATCCAGTAGTTTGGATACCCATCTGTAAATCGATATACATCTTTTGCGAACAGGGGCATTTGACTGATAAAAGTCTTAACTGAGTTGATACATTTTGTTTATGGCTAGCTGCGGTAGGCCGAGGCGTTTTAGCAGAGCTAATCTGGCTGCCCTGCTCTAGCCCAATCATCCTAGGCTTGTTTAGACAATCCCAAATAAGGAAGAAACGCTCGCCGCACTTCTGAAGCACCCCGCAGGCTTGGCTCGATTACGGCAGTAAACCAGGACGGATCGCCCGTGAGAAAGTGAGCATGCAGATCAACTAACTGTCCATAGCGATTAGCGACTTCTTGAATAAGAGTGTTGATCTGCTCAAGACTTTTGCGGGCAATCGCTGGGTCGATATTGAGAAAATTGCGGCTGTCATCACCTAAACTAGAATCGTATACATTACCTAGTAAAATAGGGCGAATCGGTAAATGTTGGACGAAGTGGTTAAGAGCATTAGCAAAGACATCCATTCCCCTACCCGTATCTTGAATCAATCCCTGCAACAGATCGTTACCGCCAATCGTGATCAGGGCAATTGCAGGCTCCTCAACCCTTAATCCCTGGATTTGAGCAGGTAAATCCTCAACCGTCGCACCATCAACAGCTCGATGCTCCAGCCGAGCCGGTCCCCTAGAGCTGAGATCCTGACCCGCAAATTCGGGAAATAGCACATCATTATTCCAAACCAGCAGTTGACCAGGGTGAACACCAAACTCGTTGTAGTGTCCACAGTCGAGAATCGAATCGCCAAACGTATATAAAGTTATCATTGTCTTTTGAATTGAGCAGTACCTACACAAGGAGACAGAAATCAGTATATCGCTCGGTGCGCTCTGTGGCTCTGTAGTTTAGCTATATCCAGTTGATTCAGACTCAAAGCCAGAAGCTAAGTTCCGAATCAGGATTGTAGAAGCTAGGCAGCTTGCGCCACCCGCTTGACCCCAACCCAACGGCTTGTTCCACAATATCTGCCGCTCGTTTGACGCCACCCGCTTGTTGGAAATGCACTCAGTCCCCCTCCATGCGCAATCACGGGCTGAACATCCAACCCTTTGCACGCTGCTGCAATGCAGTGAAAAATCTCTTTCATGTTTTGAACGCTGCCTAAAGACGCATAGATTAACAGCTGTCCAGTCAGTTGAGTAAATGGAAAGGTTGTCAATCGAGGAGATAGATTGCGAAAGAGTCCGGTGTAATGAAAACGACCGGGTATGTCGGGTATCGGAAACTCAAAGGCAGCAGGCTGTTGGCTAATGTGGGTTTTGGCAATCGACTCGTAAGTTTTACGATAGGGCAGCAACTTCCACTGTCGGCAATAGTGATTGATTACGCCTAGAATCGGCTAGCCGAATTCGGCAACGCCGGAAAATTAGCAGGAACGATGGAGCCGATGTACGGTTGGTAATTGCCACCAAGCTACCGATGGATGCTCGTGGTGCTCTTCGTGATAGCCAAAGTGGTAGCAGGTAATAAATGACCAGAATATCGGTAAAGGATTGGTACGAGCGCGATGGCTATTTTTGAAACCTTCACTTGGTTCGTTATGGGTTAGAAACGTGCCAAAGTAGAACAACTGCACTGAGCTTAGCACCGATGGAGCAACCCAAAATAGAGTTAGGTTATTTTGAGGAACATGTAGAATGTGATGCAGCAGGATATAAACCAGCGTTAGCCCAATCAACTGCTTCCACTTCCAGTAGCGACTTATGAAGTAGAAATACCAGCGTACAGGATGGTTGTGTTCACCGTCATGAAAGTCCGGATCTTGATCGCTGGCCGGATAGCGGTGATGCAGCCAATGTTTTTCCAGCAGTTCCCGGTAGGAGAACAACCCATAGCAGGTCACGGCCAATGAACCGAGGAAGTGATTAACCTTGGCTGATTGGGGATACGTTTCTGAGAACGCCACTATGAAGGCAACACAAAATCTTCCGATCCTGCTATCAACTCCCCCAATAGCGGCACCGCCCGAAAACGAAGGTGGATTAGAGCTAGGGCGCGTGGTAGCGGCACTGCGACGGCAGGTCTGGCTGATTGCTGGTGTGACAACCGTGATGATAGGGGCAGCCGTTCTCAAAATTGTAACGGCAACGCCGATTTATCGATCTGGTTTTGAGATTTTGACGGAACCGGTTACGGTGGAAACAGAAGTTTTGTCTTCTCTTCCCCAAACCCTGAGCAGCCGCCAAGACCAGTCCCTAACGACGACAACGCTGGACGAGACCAAGATCCGGGTTTTGCGTAGCCCCGATGTCTTAAACCCGGTTGTGGAGCAACTCAAGCGTGACTATCCTGAGATCACCTACGAAAGTTTGATTCGCGATCTGGTGATTCAAGTTGATGCAAAGAATATTTTGCAGGTCTCGTATGGCAACCCCGACAAAGAGCTGGTTCAAACTGTTTTGGATCTACTTTCCGAGGCATACCTCCGATATAGCCTGGAAGATCGCCGTCAAGATATTCGGCGGGGGATCGACTTTGTAGACAGCCAATTGCCTGCCTTAAAAAGTCAGGTAGCCCAATGGCAAGGCCAACTCCAGGAATTTCGGCAACAGTATAATTTGATTGACCCAGAGTCACAGGCTAGTTTGTTGTCGGATCAGATGGGGAGTCTTAGACGGGATCTGATCGAAACTCAAACTCAGCTGCGCGAAACTCGCTTGACCTATCAACAATTACAAACTGCTTTATCACAGCCGTCGCTGGAGCAAGCTGGTTCGTCCCCGCTCGTTGATAGTCCGCGCTATCAGAAATTGCTCGATCAATTATTGGAGATCGACAGCCAGCTAGCGCAAGATTCCATTCTTTATCTAGAGCGCAGCCCTGAACTGAACGTATTGATCCAACAGCGGCAGAATCTGTTGCCCTTGCTACAGCAAGAAGGCTTTCGGGTGGCACAGCAGGTAGCTAGTCAAATTCAGGAACTCCAGGATCGGGAGCAGTCCCTGAGTGCCTCAATTGGCTCAACCAATCAACAGATTAAGCAGCTCTCTGCTGTGATGCGCCAATATACCGACATCCAGCGAGAGCTAGAGATTGCTACTGATAATCTCACCCAATTTTTGGCGAAGCGTGAGGGGCTACGCATTGATGCAGCACAGCGCCAGTTGCCGTGGAGATTACTAACTGCACCCAATGAGCCTTATCCTAGTGCGGCAAGCACTAAACGAACGCTGGCATTAGGAGCAATTTTAGGATTACTGCTGGGTACAGGGGCCGCGTTGGCGATTGATCGATTGAGTAGTGTGCTACACACCTCTAAAGAAGTAAAAGATAGTGCGAAGCTGCCAATTCTAGGGATTATTCCGACGAATAAGTCACTGAACGAGTTGGATAAATGGCTCAGTTCAAATGCAGTGTTAGGCTCTCTAAACGGAAGCGGATCGATCGATTCTCTTCAATTCCATCGACTAATGGCTGATCCATTTCTAGAAGCCTTCCGACTACTCTGTGTGAATGTGAGACTGTTGAGTCCAGATCGGCCAATCCGTTCATTGACCGTAAGCTCGCCCGTTCCAGCCAATGGTAAAACCACGGTTGCCTTCTATTTGGCGCAGGTGGCGGCAGCAATGGGTCAACGTGTTCTATTAGTCGATGGGGATCTGCGGCGTCCTAGCCTGCATCATCGGTTAAATTTGTCGAACTCCCGCGGCCTAACTGATCTGATTGCTCACAGTCTGGAGTATGAGCAGGCCATTCAACAAACACCTTGGGAAAGCAATTTATATATTTTGCCCGCAGGATCGATTCCGCCAGAGCCTACCCGCATTCTCTCTTCTGAATCGATGCGACAAATCATCGAGAAAAATCGAACTGCTTTTGACCTGGTCATTTATGATGCTCCTCCGCTGCTGGGCTTTGCAGATACCTATCTGCTTTCCGAGCATACGGACGGCATTTTGCTTGTGGCTCGCTTGGGCCAATTGAAGCGTTCGCTCCTAGAAAAAGCATTAGAGGACTTAAGAATATCTTCTATTCCAGTTTTAGGGCTTGTCGTCAACGACTCTGCCGAGAAAACAGGCACAGCCTACAGCTACTACCGGTATTAAGCTGCGGTTCAAGCATTGTTTAGATAATGAATTGGAACCCCATGCTATGGAGTCGAACCAACGACCAATCACAGCAAAAAGCCGGTCAAGGCACATAGAGCCCGTAGCGCCGTCAAACGGCGACTGGTTCCTCGCTGGATCCCCGGTGTTTCAGCGGTAACGATGCTGGTGCTGCTGTGCCTTACCATAAATTTCAGGGCCTGGTCAGACCATGCACGCGAAACTGAAGAGCACCAACGCCTGAATGATGAAATAAAGAAAGCGATGATCGAGAATATCGCCTTACAAGAGCAGATACATTATTTGAAGAATGACTCGGACACGGTCGAAAAAGAGGTCAAAAAATTCGGTCTTGTCCGATCCGAAAAGATGAATTCGAAACCGGCGAAGTAGAACGAGCGGAGAGGTCTATCAACCGGTACATCCACCATAAATAGCTGCCTTTTGCCTATCAACTCCGCGCAACCTACAGGAATTCCTTCCGAAATCCTGGCCCGCGTCCCCGAAAACGCGGGCCAAACCATCTTATTAGGAGTAAATAAACCACTAAACACCGGCGTCATGCGGAATCATTGGCCGAGAAAAGCTTCGACACAAGTTTGCACAGAATAGGCATATTAGTTCAAATTAGCGACTATAGTTATTTGCTGGAATACGCAATACAAGATTCTCAACTCACGCAGACTTAAATAAAGGTAACTTCGGTAAAAGTATAATTATGGGATACGGATTGATCGCCGGTAACGGTCAGTTTCCATTTCTTGTCATCGAAGGTGCTCGGCGACAGGGTGTCGAGCTATCCGTGATCGCGATCAAGGAAGAGACGTTTCCTGAAATAGAGAGTGTGGCCGATAAGATCAAATGGGTCGGGATAGGCCAGCTTGGAAAAATGATCGAGTTTTTCAAGCGCGAAGGTGTAAATAGAGCGATCATGGCCGGACAGGTAAAGCACATACAGATCTTTTCAGGCTCGCTACCCGATGCCCGGATGTTGAAAATGCTATGGAATTTGCCGAAACGCAATACCGATGCATTGATCGGAGGAGTTGCAGCAGAACTTGCGAGAGAAGGGATTGAACTGATCGATTCTACTTATTTCATCCAAGACAAGTTAGCTCCGGAAGGTTCAATAACTAAACGATCTCCGACCAAGGTCGAACAGGAGAATATTGAATATGGGCTCAATGTTGCATCTGAGATCGCCAGATTAGATCTAGGCCAGACGATCGTTGTCAGAGCTAAGGCGTGTGTTGCGGTGGAGGCAATGGAGGGCACCGACGCCACTATTCGCCGGGCCGGAGAGCTTGCCAACGGCAAACTAACGGTCGTTAAAGTAGCCAAGCCCGATCAAGATATGCGCTTTGACGTCCCTGTAGTAGGTGTGCCAACTGTCGAGACGATGATCGCCGCAGGCGCGACGTGCCTTTCCGTGACGGCCGGGAAAACACTCATCTTCGATCGTGACGAAATGATCGCTCTGGCCGACAAGAACAAAATAGCGATCATCGGCAACTGAAAAGAAACAAATCTGTTTTTTTGACGTATCAATTTCTTCAAAGAAACCCTCTCAAATTGGAGAATAAATGAAGCAACGAATTTATAATTTCTTTCTTGTTATTGTTCTGCTCGTGCCATCCATTGCGCTGGCACAGGCCCCCATCCGCATTTCGCCACAGGAGCGGCAAATAGCCGAAACTATCCAGGCAGATCAGCTAAGCAATTGGCTACATTTCATTGCCTCTGATGCAATGGCCGGGCGCGACACGCCATCCCAGGGTCTTGACGTTACGGCTGAATTCTTGAAGATGAAGCTTTCACGATGGGGCTTCAAGCCGGCAGGCGACAACGGCACCTTTTTCCAAAAGATGGCTTTACGAATCGAGTCTATCGATCCCGCGGATAACAAGCTCTCGCTAGGAGGGCAGGATTATTCGCTCAATACCGATTTCTTTCGGGTGAACGGAAATGGCAAGGCTGACGGAAAATTGGTCTATGCACGCCACGGATGGATGATCAAGTCAAAGAATATAGATGCATACGAAGGCGTGGACGTACGGGGAAAGATCGTAGTTCTTTTTGACGGTGGGTTCCCGAATAGAAATGCCCTAACAAGAATGCCAGATGGTGTGACCCAGTCCGACCTGACAGGCACAAAAGGGGTTGATTGGGCTGACCCGGCAACATACGCGGAACAGAAAGGAGCGGCTGGCATCATCCTCGTAGCAGGCCCCGGAATTCAAAGTGCGTGGGGCCAGATAAGAGGATTTCTTGGACGTGGCCGGATGGTGGTGGAACGCTCAGCGTCCCTGCTACCCAGTCGCCGATTCGTTTCTCTTGCTGACCGAAGAAAATAAAGAAAACGCCAATAAACAGAATATCGTCAATGGGCCGCAGGAGTGCTCGCAGTGCTGCTTGCGATAGACCAACGGGTTTGCCGTCATCTTGAATCACCCGAATCTTTGCAAACCGTTTGCCTGGTGTTTGCCCTTGCCAAACAACTTCAAAATAAACAAAGTAGCCGCTGTAAACAATAAACGAAATTAACAGACCAATCGCCAACAGCCACAGCGGCACCTGACTGTAATTAATCTCCAGCCGACTGAGATAGGTCATCAAGCGGTTGGCAAAAATGATCCAAAGGATCCAAAATCCGACTAACCCCACGCCCAGCAAATGATAGTCGATCAGCAAAGCCAGTGCTCTGCTGCCGATGCCCGCCAGCGTAAACTCTAGCTCAACGCTTTCAGGAGTCGTTAGTTTAACTTGTTTGAACAAGGGCATAGTCAAGACAGCGGTTGCGAGGAGAGCTGGAGCAAAAAAAGTTGCATCCAATCAACAAAGCTAGTTACTAAATCTGGCGGTCGCGCAGTTGCAGACCAAATCCTTCCCGACGGCTGCGCAGGTCGTAGTAAATCACAGCCTTGATCGCTTGCCAAAGTGGCAGCATAAACACGTTGCCCAAAAAGCTGACGGCATAGGAAATTAGCAGCAAAAATGGAGTCGGGTCAACGGTCTGGTCCGATGCAACGGCAGCAAAGCCTCCTTGCACCAGATTGGTCAAGAGCTGGATCAGAATAACTAAAGGCAGGGTGATTAGAAAGGTGACAGCCAGGATCAGGATGATGCGCCAACCATTCTTTTGGGTCAAGCGCCAACTGCGGCCAAGGGATTCGATTGCCCCCACCTCAGTTTCTACGGCCAAAGCCACTTCTGGAACCGCGAACCGAGCTGCCAGCCACAGCAGCAAGCCAAGTACCAGTAGAATCAGCAGAATCGATAATAGGCCAATCCCAATCAGCAAACCAGGATCGTTAACATTGGGCTGGGGAGCACTAAAAGGGTTTACTCCCAAAGCTGCAAAAATCGCCACAAATACAATTGCTATACCAATATAGGCCGCTATCACAACGCTGAAGTAGAGCAGTCCCAGCAGCAGCGACATCCAAACAAACGACCAGAGGCGGGAGTTGGTAAACCGCTTGGCATCGCGAGTTGTTTCCGGTTCGCTGGTTAGCTCGCCAAAGGCAAGCCGAGAAATAGCCGCAGAACCAGCCATGTATTTGCCAATACAGTAAAGCAACAGAACGATCCAGGCTGGAATAATCAGCCCCAGCAAGGCGTAATAATTCTGTGCTACAGCAAAAAATCCAACGATAAATGCCATCACTACAATTGGCAAAATTACCCATAGGGTGGCAAGTAGAGCAGTGCCAAAATACTGCTTGAAATGATTGCTGTATAGGCGTAACCCGGCACTGACTACATTGCCGACACTAAGGGGACCTTGAAGGTTAGAACTGGCAGCCATCGGATTTTTGCTCCACTATCGCTGGTATATTGCTGGTATACAGACAAGCCCTAGAAAATCCCTTTCTAATCAAGACGATACCCTTCCCACGAGCTAGATTCCTTAATCTTGCGGTTCTTCTTTACAGAAGATAGCTCGGCCACATTGCTCAAGTATGCTGCTTCCACTTCAACCATAAAAGATGCAGACTGCTAGCGAAAACCCAGCGAAAACCCAGTGAAACAGTGTTCAGCTGTAGGGAATCGGTTAGGCTGGTGTCAGTTTTCCCGGTTTAAACTGCGATTGCTACAGGGTTTATGAACATTCAGCGCTGGATTGCTCGTCGAGAACAGAGTTGGAAACAGCTTGATGCGCTGCTCAATCAGGTGGAAAAACGGGGTCTAAAATCCCTCAGCGCTAGTGAAATTCAAACCTTGGCGAGTTTGTATCGTTCGGTTGTTGCTGATCTCGCCCGTGCTCGCACCCAGCAGGTCGGTGACTTGATCGTGCAGAATTTGCAAGCTCTGGCTACCCGTGCCTATTCCCAGATCTATCAAGGTTCAAGGCAGCAAGAATGGAATGCCGTGCGCGAATTCTACCGCTGGGGATTTCCAGCCGTGGTCCAACGCTCTAGAGGCTATATTGCCTTAGCTGTAGGGTTGTTTGGGCTAGCTGCCGTGGTGAGCTGGTGGCTGGCGTGGCGCGATCCAACCTTTTTGGCGCTGGTGGTGCCGCCGATGCTGGTAGTCCTACTTTGGGCGCATCGAGTGTTTCTTCCAGCTATAGCAGCAGCTTGATGGCTAAAACAGTAACCCAAACAATTAATCTAAAGCAATTAATTCAAACAATTAATCTAAACAGCTTAAGGGGAGCATCAGAACCTTGCGCATAACGAAGCGCGCTCCAGTTCTTAGCTCCCCTTGTCTTACACAGCCTCGTTTACCCTAAGAATACTGTAGTTTCAAGAGTTATTCAAGGGGAGGCGAAGATTTGAATTGGCGGTGAGTGTTCTAAGCCCTCTAGCATCTTGTAGGAGGGCGATGAGTTCATTGTCCTGATAAATTCCTGTATCTTTTGCTCGCGTGCCTAACCCATAGTCAGCCGTGTCGATCTGATAGTCGAAGCCTTCCCGTACCAGGATCCGATCACCTTGTCTTCCTCTGAAGTTTCTAATTAAGGTGGGAGTAGTAGAGCTGAGCCGGAAGCTGTCGGCCTTGGCGCTGCCTCTGGCAACTTTGGCCATGTTGAGCCAATCATCTTTGATCGCGTTCCAGACATCAGCACGACTACCGATCAGCGAATCATCTGCAGCTTGGCCTGACTGGCGAATTTGATTCAGCGCTTTTAGGGTGGTGCCCGCTGTTCCTTTTTGGCTGCCCCCATTGCCGCTGCCTAAGCCAACGATTAGGTTGGATCCAAGATTAATTGAGGGGGTAGTACCCAGCTTTAGGGTTGATTGAGGAGGCGAGGGGTTAGAAAGTGGTGCGGTCGGCAAAACGGTCAACTTCTGGGCAAACACCTTTTGGTTACTGTCGGCGCTATCGTCAAACTCAGGAACTGCATTGGTTGGATCGAAGAAGGCAATGATATGATAATTGCCGGTTGGTACTGCAGGAAACGCACCACTCCAGGTCACAGTTCGCCAGTTAAACGGGGCTAGTGATGAGATGTTGGCATTGCCCAGTAGCCAGTGAGATCCTGTGGTATTGGTCACACTGCGATCGGTAGAGGCATAGAACGAAACCGTAAAATTGCCTGATGGAGCTGTGCCATTGTTGCGGGGATAGGCAGTGACGCTAAAGCTTCCTCCTGACCTGACTGATAGTTTGTTGAAGCGGCCAAATTGAGTATCAAACCAGCGGTCATAATCTACCAGATCAGGACGATCCGTGGGGCGACGGATTTGATTGTCCTGGCTAATCCAACTGTTGATGGTATCGAATTTATCTTTAGTAATCCGGGTGGCGTCATTGGAAACAGCCAGTCCTTGAGCATTCAAATCGCTGTGGGAGACAACACCGTAAATGGTTTGGTTACTATTTAACCAGACAGGACCACCGCTATTTCCGGCAATGTAATCGAGTTGCGTACTCTGCAATTGATGAGTTGTCGGTTTAGTAATTTGCCCAGTTTGGGTAGACATGTTGTAGTTATCCCAAACCCCGTTTCGATCCGCATCAAATCGGTCGCCTGGATAACCCGTCGCCGTGACGCTAGTGCCAGCCGCCAAGGTATCTGTGTAGCCATAGGCGAGCCAGCCCGTATGATTGCCTAGGTTGCGATCCAGGGTAAGGACTCCCAGATCCCAGTCCAAATCTTGATTGGCTGACCAGTTGGCAAAGGTTGTCATCCAAGCTGCTTTGGCTCGACCAAACCATTCGTTACTGGCGGCATAGGTATCGGTTGCTGACCGATTGCTGATCGCCCTACCCCCGGACCCGGGGATAAACTCAACCACATCAGCAAAACCGCCCAAATCTTTATTGTGAAAGGCGTGTCCAGCCGTTAAAACATGATATCTGCTCACCATCGTGCCAGACGAGCTAAGAATCATATCATCCGCCGTGTAGAGCTGTCCATCCAGACCCCGCCAGCGGGCCAAAATTCGCCCAACTGTACGAAAAGGATAGGCTGTGTAATTCAAAACGGTTTGACGGCCATCAAGACCAATGATGCCTTTGCTATCTCCGACAATATCGCTCGTCATTTTCTTATTGATGGTACTAAAGCTGCGTTTCCTACAGGGTTTTCAAGGAATGGTGAGATGACTGAATTGAGCAGTTACGATTGGGTTAATTTTGTTCAACTTGTTGCGATGCGTCCCCAATTGCAGCAGACTCAGAATCAAGATCAACCGAGCTGCTTCTAATACCACTTCTTTCTAACTGGGCTACCAGTCGAACTGTAATGCAGATTCCACCATCGCCCAAAACTTAAAACTCAAAACCCAAGATTGTTATAAAAGTCCGCAGTTCGTGAGACAGACTGTTGGTGAATTGCCGCTGGCGTTCTCCGGTTTCCGACAACTGATTGTAAAGACTGCTCATGGCCTGCACAAATCCCTCAACTTCAACGGGCACTAGCTGAGCAGGTAGGGACAGCGGCTGTGGCTTACCTACTTGAGCGCTAGCCATTTGGTTCATTTGCCGCAGGGGGCGCAGCGAACGGCGGATGTACATAGCAATCAGTCCAGCAATTACGGCGAGCGCTAGCAGGGTGGCAAACAGCAGGGTGTTGATTAGCGTTGAGAGCACATTGTAATCATGGGTGACATCGCGGGCGAGATACAGTTCTCCTAAGAGCTGCCCAGTGCGGGTCACAGGTTTACGACAGAGAACGATCTGGCGACCGTCAATGCGCTGCACGGTTGGGTTGCTGGAAGTCTGCGCCCACGGTATAGCAGGCATCTTGGCGGCAAAATCGACCAAAGGACCAGAACGTGCCAGTACCTTACCATCTTCGAACCGCTTTGCAGCCAGCCACAGATTCGGAGACGCCCACTCATCCAAAACGGGCTGCCATGCATCAGGGTCAGTCTTCGCAAGTCGTTGACTCACATGGGTGGCCACTGTCGCCATCGTTTCCTTATGATCAACAACCAGCATTTTTCGCATTTGCCAAGCCGTCCAGGTGCCAATGCTGCCAATACCTAACAGAGCGATCGTGGTGATGCCTACGGTCAACCGCAGTTGCAGCGAAGTGCGCTCTAGCCCTAATTGTTGTTTAAAAGATGGCGAAATACCGTGTCGAATCCGCATGAGAATGCTAGAGAACCCATTGGCTAAAGAAAACTAGAGGCAAAAGTGGCGATTGATCGGCTGTTTGATCGGTCTGTGATTGGTCCGTATTGCTTGTAATCTGAACAGATTGGGTGCTAGTCAATCCGGAAATCTTGATCGTAGTGTAACGGAGCCATCTTGGGGAAACATGATTTTTTCCTGAGTGATTTTTCATTTGATGTAATCCCGTCTGCGATGGGATCTACTAATCTGCTACCACTCAAAACGAGATCCCACAGCTCGCTGCTTAAAACTCCTCTGCTGCCTGCTTTCTGTCACCCTGAGTGCAGCCATACTCGTGAGGTTATCAATCTAAAACCAAAATCTAGAATGGGATGACTTGCAAATAGTCTCTCCGCCTTCCATCCATGTCCAATGATCCATCGCCATTTTCATACCTACCCACAGACTCTGACGAGACCGATCGGCTAGAAGAGATTGTTGCATGCGAGCAGGCAATTTTAGCCCATCCCGAAGTTTTGGCTGCCTATTGGCGGCTGGGGTTACTGCATTTGCTGCAAGGCAACGAAGCCGAGGCTCAATCAGTCTGGCTAACGGCCATGCTGAGGTTGGAGGCAGACCAGGAAGCAGAACAACTCGCTGCTCTACGGCATTTGTTGCAAACCGAAGCTCAACAGCAGCTAAGACGCCGACCCGATCTAGCCGAAATTCTTTGCCATCAAGCCCTAGAAATTCAGTCCGATCAGCCGGAGCTGTATGTGCTACTGGGGCGGGCAGTGGCATTACAGGGCGATTTAGATGGAGCGATCCAATGGTGGCAGCAGGCGATTGATATGCACTCAAGTTTGGCAGAGGCAAACCGGGTCTCGCCGAGCTGGACAGAATCAAACTGGGCAGAATCAAACTGGGCAGAGCCTTACCGCTACCAGAGTCAGGTTTGGCAAAAGCTGGGGGATTATCCGCAGGCGATTGCGGCAGCCCAGCAGGCAGTCAACCTAGCGCCAGACTGGCAAAGCTATTATTGCTTGGGCGTCTGTTTCGGCTATTTACAAGCTTGGCAAACAGCCCTGCCCCACTTCCAGCAAGCAGTCCAACTGCACCCCAATTGCCCGATGCTCCATGCCGATCTGGGATGGGCTTGGCTGTGTCTGCAGCAACCCGAACTGGCGCAGCAGCATCTTCGAGTCGCTGTGCAGCAGCAGTCAAATTTTGCCGCCACTTACCTCGCCTGGATCGCATCCTTGCCAACAGGTCGAATCGATGAAACCATCGCTGAAAATCAAGCCCTACATACCCAACTGTTACAGACCCTGTTACAGACCCTATTGCTTCCAACCGGTGAACCAGCGGCAGTTTGCCAATTCTCTGCCGCTGTGCAGGCAATCCTGCAACGGCAGGCTATCCAGGCTAGGCCAGCTTCATCACCCCTGCCAGCCCCTGTGCCAGCTCCAGGATTTCAACCCCTTCTTTAACGATACGTTTGTGGTTCTCTGTGGTGATGCGCTGATCGATCTCGATCTCACCGAAGCAGTGCGTCAACATCGGGAGAAGGGAGCCATCGCTACTGTTGTGACCAAAACCGTGCCGCGAGAAGAAGTCTCTAGCTATGGTGTGGTAGTGACAGATGAGCAGGGGCGGATCAAAGCTTTCCAGGAAAAACCCTCAGTGGCTGAGGCATTGAGCACCAACATCAATACTGGGATTTACATTTTTGAGCCAGAGATTTTCAAATACATTCCCTCGGGTGTGGAATATGACATTGGTGGCCAGCTTTTTCCTAAGCTCGTGAAGGAAGGCGCTCCCTTCTATGCCATGGCCATGAACTTTGAATGGGTGGATATTGGCAAAGTGCCCGACTACTGGCAAGCCATTCGAGATGTGTTGCGCGGCAAAATCAAAAATGTGCAAATCCCAGGACAGGAAGTTGCGCCGGGAATTTACACTGGCCTGAACGTAGCCGTGAATTGGGACAAGGTAGACATTCGAGGCCCAGTTTACATCGGCGGCATGACCCGGATTGAAGATGGTGCCACCATTATTGGTCCGGCGATGATCGGCCCAAGCTGCCATATTTGTAGCAATGCCACGGTAGATAATAGCGTGATCTTTGAATACTCTCGCTTGGGGCCGGGGGTGCGCTTGGTGGATAAGCTAGTGTACGGTCGTTACTGCGTCGATAAGACGGGAGCCGCGATCGATGTGCAGGCTGCCGCCCTCGATTGGTTAATTACGGATACTCGCCAAATCATGCCGGCTAATCCACCCGAAGAACACCGGGCGATTGTGGAACTGCTGAGTATCGACAGCAAATAGTTGGAACTGAAGGAACGAGGGCAAAGAGGCTGATGCGCCGCTGGCGGTTTCCTCCAACCCAGCAGGCAAATCTTTGCCCGACTTGGTGATTCTGTGTTGTATCAAGGCCCAGCCGCCCCTGCTCCTCGTTTCTTGTCAGCATTATCCCTCTGCCGATCGCAGCACACTCAAAACTCAAGATTCCGTCTTTCACTACTGCTCTCTGCTTCGCTCTCTGCTTCACAGTATCCTAGGGAGTGAAGGACTCAAGGTGATGCATATGAGTGCAGCGACGGAATCGATAGAACTTATAGTCTACCAGGGGCAGTTTGGCGAATTTACAATTACCGCTGCGGATCGACGAGGAGTGGTGATTTATCGAGCCGGACTGATGGTAGCCGCGCTGTGTTTTGCCATTGGGGCAACACTGGTGCTTTGGCGAGCTAATGATCCAGCCGTGCAGATGGCGGTGACTCCGCTCTACACCCTATTTACGGTTGCTCTAGGGGTGGGTTTAGCAACCATCCATATCTATCTGGCCGCATTGCATCGAGCACTCCAGATCTTTTGGTTGATTGGTACAATAACATCCTTGTTAGTGGCTCACTTCTACTCCGAACCGTTTGCTGTCACGGTGTATCAGCATCCAGAGACCATTTTGGGCGTTGGCTTCACCTTCGCTGCTTTGACGGGCATTTTTTTCAAAGAAGCATTTTGTTTTAATCGGTTAGAAACCAAACTCTTAACGCTGATTGTGCCGCTGCTGCTGCTTGGCCATTGGTTGGGCGTTCTACCGCTGATCGTAGAAAAAATCCTGCTGGCTGCTTGGGCCGTGCTATTCGTAATCTTTGCTCTCCGAAAAGCCTTTCAGCCCATTCCTCCCGATATTGGAGACAAGAGCGTGTTCGAGTATCTAAAACAACAGTCAAAGCAGCAATCCAAGCAGCAATCCAAGCAGCAGACAGTGGTCTAGATCCTCCTGTAGCTAGTCAATGCTTTTGGGCATACTGAAGCTGACACCGGCTCAAGCACACGAGTTCTGGCTGAATAGTTGGTATGGGCCGAGCCAGGTTTAACTGGGCGTCGGTTGCTAAATTGGCCTGACCAACAGATGCTCTGAGCGATGGTTTTCAAAGCAGTGGTTTACAAAAGCGTGGTTTACAGACGCAGAAGGAGCATGCAGTGACGGCACGGGCATACTGGTTAGCATGGTCGCAAATTCCAGGAGTTGGCACCATTCTGCTCAAGCGTCTGCACGAACAGTTTGGCTGTGTTTCAGTGGCCTGGGAAGCGGATGCTGTCGATCTAGAAACTGTGGAGGGAATTGGCTGGCAGACCATTGAAGTGATTCTGAAAGAACGACAAAAGCTGGATCCAAAACGCAGGTGATTCACCTGCTAATGGATATTCTAGAAATTCTGGAATTTGTCCATCGCCAAAACCTGTCCCACCTCAACCTGCAACCCGCCAACCTGAAGCGCCGCCAGCAGGACGGCAAACTCGTGTTAATCGACTTTGGAATTCTGCAGGGGGTGCCCGAGCTGGCTGATTTTTCTGGCCGTAGGACAGTACGCTTCGAGCAGCCTTTAGAACAGCGGTTAGGCCAGATCAGCCGTTTAGTGGGAGTCCCCAGCTACTACCCGCCAGCCGGATGGGCCGAGCGCACTGTCCTACAGCCAGAAAAATCGGAATTTAGCCGCGACCTCTATGCGGTTGGCATGATTGGAATTCAAGCTCTCACCGGCATTCAACCCAACTATCTCACCATCGACCGCAAGACTGGCGAAATTATTTGGCGCTTCACCATCTCCGATCAGCCAATGGTGCCCGTTAGTGAAGGTCTCGCCCGCATTCTGACCAAACTGGTGCGCCATGATCCGGATCAACGCTATCTCAGCGCCACGGAAGTACTCGACGATCTGCGCGCCCTGAATCAGCCCACCGTAGCTCCCTCATCCTCAGCCTGGCTAACCAATCGCCCGGTGGTGTTTGGCAGGCTGGCAGCTGTGCTGGTGTTGCTGTTGGGTGGAATTTGGAGCTACTACCGCTCAGTACAAGCGCAGCAAATTGCTTCCTGCAATACGACGATTACCTCAGCCCAGTCGGATGTGCAGCTAGTTGTAGCGGCCAATCGCGTCTTAGAAGCCTGTAGTCAGGTAATTGCCCGTCAGCCCAACGATACTCAGGCATTGAAAAACCGAGGTCAGGCCCTGATGCTGTTATGGAAGCACGAATCTGCTGATGCAGCCAAAATTCTGAATCGAGCCGTAGAGGACTTTCAGACCGCGATCAAGATTCGCAGCAGTGATCCTCAAGCGTTCTTCTACCTAGGATTAACCCAGTTATTGCAAGATAATCCTACCTATTCCGAAACCTATCGCCAAGCCATCAACCTATATCTAGAACAGGATGCGGCGACGCTGTCGGCATCCGACTGGCCGATTCTAGCCGAACTACTCGCTTTTTTAATTAATCAAAATCCGCTTACCCAAACCGACTACGAACAGGCGAATGTCCTGTTTGAAAAAGCCCAGACCATCAATCCTGCCTCGGTGAATTTAATTTACAACCACGGTTCTTTCAATGCAAGAGCCGGCAACTACCGGGACGCCATCCAGATTTTTGGCGATCAAGTGTTAGCGAAAGAGTCCCAAGCCCAGAACTATCGAGCTTGGCTCAGCCAAGCCTTTGCCGCCTTGCTTCTAGGCCGATCCGGCTTTCCTGACGCCCTCAACGCCTTCAAGCAAGCGCTAGCCCTAAAGCCCACCGATCCGCTAGCACAACAATACAGAACTGAATTAGAGACTTGTCTAGCTAACCAACAAACGAATCAAACCACCTGTGCTTTAGATCGGCTCACTCCGGTTGATTTGGGCAATGCCTTTGCCACTGTTTTTCCGCTGATGCCCCTCTACAACTGTGAGCAATATCCAGTGTTGGCACTCGTTGAGCGCAACGATGCAAAACCGCTGTGTGAATAAATTTTTGGATTTTAGAGTTTAGAGTTTGGATTTTAGAGTTTGAATTATAAGTTTTGAATCTACAGCCCTGTGGGCATAGCTACGCTAAAGATTCTGACAGCCTGATAGCATGGGGGTTGCAATCAGTCATTTGTCGTGTCTTTATTTTTTTGTTCCAATTACTGCTATTCAGTGGGTCCACCAGATTAAACGGTAGATGCAGTCGGGCATCTAGCCTGCACTAGCGAGACGCTTGCACTGAGTGCTTGCGTTCTAAACTATTTGACAAACCCTAGGCCCCTAGTCAAGCCAAAATCTAAAATCCAAAATCTAAAATCCAAAATCAGTCTCCAACCATGTCTCAACCTACACCCCGCCAAATCCTGGAATTGCTTTTGCCCCATCTGCGAGTCGCTGCCGCCTACGCTCGCCAGATCCAGGCTCAGATTGTAGCCCACCCTGCTAAACAGGCCGATAACTTTTTTGCCGCCGCCCTTAGCGATGCCGATCTTTCAATTCAGACCTTTGTAGAAGTGGCGTTACTAGGTCTGTTCCCGAATATTCGCTTCTACGGTGAGGAATACGAAAAATCTTATAACACCAAATACTTTCGAGCCATTGATCTGGGACCACAAGATTACGTCAGACCGAGAGGCTGCCTGCGCAGCACGAGCATCCATCACGCCTGAGTCATCAATGCCTGGGCTATCAAGGATGACTTGTCCTTGGGGAATATGGGAATGGGTGACTTGCAGCCTGACTTCCTCGGTTCCCAAAACTTGTTGCTTACTCTCGCCAGTTGCTCGGTCAATGAGTGAAACATGGGCCGCAATAGCTTCAGTGGTCAAAGGAATTGGTCTGGTTCCTGACTGACTGATCACTTCAGCCCGATCCGCTGCTCCAGCTTGAATGCGGCAGAGTGTTCCCGTTTCTGGAATCTTAGCGGTCGGCAGTAGGGCGCGACGGAGCAGGGCGTTGATCAGGGTACTCTTGCCAGAACTGAAACAACCACCAAATGTTAAAGTAACGTTGTTAGTCCAACATTGGAGTATCTTTAGCAAATCCAGATCTTCTATCATCCCTGCATCCGTCTTCTGAATCGCCTGGATCAGATCACGCAGTTGTTCTAACAAATCACTATGGCGTGTCCAGATATCAGTTGAGTCGGCAGTCTTAGCGTGTTTGTTCATATCCACATTGCAATTTTTATAGGGGCATTGAGTTCGTAAAGGGAAAGGAGCATTGGGCAATTGGTGCCACCTTCGATCAACCCAGTTGCTTGACCTTGACTAAAACATCTTTGAGGTCAGCTCTGGCAGAAGATATCTTGGCTTCAAGTTGGCTGAACTCATGCAAACGCCGAGCTTTTTCAGCTTCATCCTTCAATCCTTCCTCAATGGTCTGATGAATAATGTTTTCCTCTTCATCAATATAAGCTTTCACCTGACTACGAACTTCCTCAAAAGTCTTTCTATTCAGTTCTACTCGAATGTTTTCAACAAGTTCTTGACGCTGATACTCTTTGGTGGCCTGGTAAATCTTTTTGCGCTCTTCGGAGCTGAGCTTCTGGAATTCCTTGTCTGCATCAATGTCAGATCGTCTGTAACTGTAGAGTTTCAGGAACCTCTCAACCGCTTTATCTTTAAGGCGATCCTCAAGTCCAAAGCCACCAGTGAGGATAACAGATACTAATAGGACCGGAATGGCAATCCAGAAAACAGCAAGACTACCTGTGGCTAAAAATGTGATCCACGCAGTAATTTGAACTAACAGGGTTGTAAGCAGCCCCCGTAGTCCCAATGCCGAACCAAATACAACTCCCGCCGGATCGCCAAGCAGTAAACCAGCCAATGCTGCTAAGACACGCTCGGCAGAACCATACACTTCACTCTCTTGCAAAAGCGGAATGCCTGGGATCTGAGCTTTCAATTGGGTGTATTCCCGACTCAGTTCGGTTATTCGATCCTTAACCTCACCATGCATTCGTTCTAGGATGGCTTTGATACGTGACTCCAGCCGACTAGTGAGTTCACTACCCAAATCCTCTAAGCTTGCTTCAAACAGCTGCTTAACTTCATCTGTAACTTTTTTCTGATGGTTGGGCAACGCTAAAAAGGCTTGGTTTCCTCCCTCAAGCGTTTTCAGTTTTTTCTGCTTGAGCAACTTCGGAAGTTTTTCAGCCAAGCTGTTGCCATAGGCATCAAACTCAAGTTCCACAACATTGAGGATCTCTTGCTGATACCGATCAATTAAGTGGTCTAAACTCTGCCCACGTCTCCTCAACTCAGCGAGTTTGGGTTCAAGCGACTCCCTTGCTTTGATTAGTTCTTTCTGATCTGCAGAGAGGGTTCCCTTAAATTTAGCGATCGTTTGCCGCAATGTATCAGCCCGGTTGACACCCAGCTCTACATATCGCTGAATGTGACCAATCATACGCTCTCTTAATAGAAAGTCCCTCAAGCGTTCTTCAAGCAACAAAATTCCTGATTCTTGCAGCAGAGTTTGATCATTTGAGAAACGTCCTTTTAGAGCCTTCTGAGCATTGACAAAATAGACATCATAACGGGCAAAATCGGCAAGCGACTGTCCTGTGTACTTAGGTCCACCCAAGGTCAGTTCAATAATTCGGCTCCACAGAAAGGCAATCGGATAGTCATCGGAATCCGGTCGATCATCATGCATCAGATTCACGACCCAAAACATACGAAGTCCAGTCTTTTGGGCATCATGAAAAAACTTCCGACTGGATTCATTGGCCAGGAAATCACTTCTGAATAGGGCAATGGCAGCGTCACAACGGGGGATTGCCTCCAGGGTAATAGCAGTGCGTTCTGGTAGGTCATCAGTTCCAGGAGAGTCTCTCCCAGGCTGAACAGCAGCGCAATCGCCTCGAAGTGGGTTCGGAAGTTGTATTGACCGTGAGAGATGATTCAGTTGTAGCGATTAGACCTGCCTCTGAAACCACAACGTCTGACAGCGTCACGTCTGGAGCGGCTGGTTCCAGTGAATCTTCTAGCTCGTCGTCCTCAACGGTAATTCGTCGAGAAACCACGGTGCAGCAGACCCGACCCGCTCCGGCCCCCGCTCCGGCCCCTGCTGCTGTGGATGATGACGATGATGATGATAATGGGGCAGCTCAACCTGTACGCGGCCTCTGGTAGGTTATCGGTTGACGCCCTCTTGAGCAAATTTGCTCATCAAATAGCCAAGTAAGCGCTGGAATCAGGTAAATTCTGGCGCTTTTTGGTGAAGGAAGTGTTTTCGACTGTAATGGGCTATGACTTGAAAACCCACGAGGTTGTAGAGAGCGACCCAAAGATGGTTCAGTGAGGATCTAGAGGTCAGCTCGGATTGTAAAAGAATAATCGCCACCCGGCTCTAGCTGGTAGTCGCACTTTTCGAGAAAGCGAGTCAGTGGCTCTTTGATCAAAGCGCGTCCTAACGACGGTTCAACCGACAGTTCGCCGCGCCTGAACCGCCACTGAAACTGCCACTCAAACTCGCTGGCACGCACTTCTCCTTCAATCTTGCCTTGCTGCCAAGACTGGTGCGTGATGCGGACATAGGCTGTGGTTTGAGGCAGACGCTTGCTCATAAGCAGCTTTAAGGGTAACAGTTACAGTTCGCCAGGTGAATTGGCTAGATGGACGGGCACAGAGCACTAGAGCTATCTAGATCGAGCCACTTAACCACTTCTCTCAGACTAAACCTCAGATTCAGTTAACCGAGAATCTATACTAAATAAGAATTATTTCGGGCGGTGTTTGGCCTTGCCTACTCTCCACGGGCTGAGCTTATGACGGTGGTTTCCCTAGAGTCTGTTACTCCAAAGACGCTACTTAGAGACCGAACTGGAAACAGGCTGAGCATCTGGCTCATATACCCACAGCACTAGTCCCTTGGGAACCCGCGTTAGCAGCACCGAGTTGCCCCGCTGAGCTAGGAGAGCTGCCTTTTGCCGAGCGGTCTCTACCGTCGGGAAGAACTTGACGTAGGCATAGTACTGCCCCTCATAGTAAATGGCGCTGGTGGGTTTGGGGGTATCGGGCAGCAGGATGTGACAGCGATCCACCAATTTTTGCGAAAAGATCGGCGTAGGTTCCATAGGCGGGATGGGCAATTGCGACGAGCTAGAAGCCAAGCTAATCTGTGAACTAGAATGAGTAACCATGCTGGGCAACCTAAATCGAAAAGGGACAGAGCTGGAGCATAGAACGGGTTGTATTCAAAACCTCACCCAATCTTTGACCTACTGATGACCCAAGGGCTGACTCAAGTGATGGCCTGAGTGACCTCTGTAACTTGGTCCCAACAACTTGGTCCCAACAACTTGGTCCCAACAACTTGATGCCAAGGACTTGGTCCCAACAATTTGGTCCCAACAACTTGATGCCAAGGACTTGGTGCCAACGACTTAGAGATACTATAGAACTTTATGAAACGAATGTAACGAAAGTTTGCAATTCCGCCAAGGGTAATTGGCGAATTTCATTAACTACCAGCGCAGTTGGCTAGAAATAGAGGTCACGATGGAGATTTTGGAGATTCTGGAAGCAGACTACCGCAATTTTCCGCGAAATCAGACTTACCGTATCTATGCTGAGGATGTCTATTTCAAAGACCCCCTGAACGAATTTAGGGGGCGAGGGCGCTATCAGCAGATGATCCAGTTCATCAACACCTGGTTTCTCGATCCCAATCTGGAGTTGCACCAGATTCAGCGCACGGACAACCAGATTCGCACCGACTGGACTCTGAGCTGGACAACCCCATTACCTTGGCGGCCTCAGATCGTGATTTCCGGTTGGAGCGAGCTACAGCTCGATCACGAGGAGCAGATCATTTCCCATGTAGATTACTGGCACTGCTCCCGTTGGGATGTGCTAAAGCAACATTTTTCTGGCAAGGCAGCCACACCGTAAAGGTCGTTCCTTGGTTCAGCGTACTGGTCACCTGAATCTGGCCGTGGTGGTTCTCCACAATCACTTTGGCAATTGCTAACCCTAAGCCAGATCCTACCGGGCGTTCAGAATGTTGGGTAGCCGGAGAAGTGCGAGCCGGATCAGCCCGATAAAACCGACGCGAGACGTTTCGTGTTTCTCAGCGAAAAGTACCAACTGACCTTCTCTTCGGCATTAACGGCCAGCTTTCAAATGTTGCGGTTCAAATTACACCGGAAACACCGGTACGCGTTTTTGTCCAGCTGCCGTCGGCCGCCGATAGTCCGGATACTGTTACGTTCAGGTCTGACATGATCCGCGTCTTGAAGGATTCGATGATCGTTCATTCGGATTATGAAGGCATTTCGGTGATCAGTTTTGATGTTCTTGCCGAAGCAGGCACGCCGCCGGGCGGATATTCTATTTTGCTCAAGAGGAACTCAGAACTGTTAGGATTTTTGCCCGGAGTATTAAATGTCACTAAGGCGAGGTAATTGTGAGAAAACAGTGGGAACAAGGGCGAATATTTACTTTATTATAATGTTGATTTTTGGCAACCGGTGTGCATAATTTGAGTGTTCACCTCCCCGGTGAACACCAGGTCACGAGGGGTGAGGACTTGTGACCTAACGGGCGGCGGTGTGGGAGACGCCGCCCTTAAAATTTTGCCCGATAGCAGAAAAGGACATTTTCGGAGATCGAGCAGATTTAGGTCAGGCTGATAATGCAGGCTGCATATAGCTCCGCACGAGAATAGTTAATGGGATCGCGACCGCCGATATTTTGACGGGCGGTCTTTTTATTGTCTGGTATGAAGAAACGTGGGAAGAGTAGACTGCGAGATTGGCTCTTCAAGGACATCACCGAGATGGAGGGCCCTCACGAACCGGCAGGCCGGCATCCGCAGCACGCTTGGTGGAAAGTGATGTGCCTTACGGGTGTAGATTATTTTTCCACCCTCGGATATCAACCCGGCATCGCACTGATCGCCGCGGGTGCCCTTTCACCTTTTGCAACGCTCGTCCTTGTTCTTTTAACGTTGTTCGGCGCTCTGCCGATGTATAGACGGGTTGCGGAGGAAAGCCCACATGGCGACGGCTCCATTTCAATGCTCGAAAGCCTGCTTTCCCGATGGAAAGGAAAGATGTTTGTGCTCGTTCTGTTAGGATTTGTAGCAACCAGCTTCATCATAACGATCACGCTATCGGCCGCGGATGCTACGGCTCACATCATTGAGAACCCATACGTGGCTGAAAATCTCCATTTTCTGGATCACCGGATAATTGTCACGCTTATACTTATCGGCATTCTCGGTATAGTCTTTCTCCGCGGTTTCAACGAAGTGATCGGTCTTGCGGTGGTAATCGTCGCCGTTTTCCTAACACTAAATTTGATCACCATAGCGGTCGGTATTTACCAGATCCTTTTCGTGCAGCCTGAAGTCATCGCAAACTGGCAGACAAACATCTGGGAACATCCGTCAGTTGAAGGAAGCCTTATTTATCTTGCAATTGGTTCACTCTTGGTATTCCCGAAATTGGCACTCGGGCTGTCAGGATTTGAAACAGGCGTTGTGGTGATGCCGCTTGTAAAGAGCGATGAACCAATGCCGAAGACTAACGGCCGTGCGGTCCATCTATCGTCTCTCGGCTCCGAGCCTCCATCCGCAGACGTAGAAAAGCACATAGGGGGCCGTATCCGGAATGGAAAGAAACTCTTGACCGGGGCGGCAGTGATAATGAGCTTTTACTTGATAGGCAGCAGCATTATCACCACGATGCTTGTGCCGTATTCTGAGATCCAGGAAGGCGGCAAGGCATATGGTCGAGCGATCTCGTATCTCGCCCACGACTACATCGGACCTGCATTCGGGACGGTTTACGACATTTCTACTATCACTATCCTTTGGTTTGCCGGTGCATCTGCAATGGCAGGCCTTTTGAATATCGTTCCTCGCTATCTGCCGCGTTATGGAATGGCCCCGGATTGGGCTCGGGCAACACGGCCGCTCGTATTTGTTTTCACGGCGATATGCTTTGTTGTAACGATACTTTTCCAGGCGCGCGTCAATGCACAGGGCGGCGCGTATGCTACCGGAGTCCTGATGCTGATGACCTCGGCGGCGGTTGCCGTTACGATCTCTGCTCGCCGAAAGGGACAAAAACGTTGGTTGGCTTTTCTGGCAATAACTATTGTTTTTTCATATACGACGATAGTGAATATGATCGCGCAGCCGAGCGGAATACAGATCGCTTCGCTGTTCATTCTTGGCATCATTGTAACGTCGTTCATATCAAGAGCTCTTAGGACGACCGAGGTGCGTATCGATGATATAGAATTCGATGAAGCCGCACTTCTTGGCCCTCATCATCGGTTAGCAGCAGCGCTTTGGCAAACCGATTGGTGTAGCTCCTGAACCGTTCAATTGACCGCAGTACCGTAAACGTCATTAGAACTGAGCGCACACCTGTAGCTCGGTTTTGACGCAGGCTGACATCACTGAGGTCTTCAGGAATGCCCTCAAAAAATTCGATGGAAGGAGTTGAGGCAACCATAGGAAACTTAACAAACCTATAAGCTTCAGTATAAGGCGGTTAGGGAACTCGCCGAAAGGCAATCTGCGGCCTTCAGGTTTTTGCTCAGTCTTGGGTGTAGCTTAGAAAGCGGCAAAATCTTCTAAAGTGAGAAACAGGTAAAGTGAGAAACAGAACGAAGTTCAGGTGGGCGATTCTTGCTAGATGGACTAACACAAGATGGCTTGACACAACTGACGGAACCGACCTTGTGGCTTCAAATTGGCATTGCGGCGCTCTGGGTTGGCTTTGTGGTGTTGGTAGCCTTTGGGCTGCGGTACTGGAAACTTGTGGATGCGGAAGTGATTCGCAAAGTGGTACATATCGGTGCCGGAAATGTCATCTTGTTTGCCTGGTGGTTGGGGATTCCGGCTGCGGTGGGGATTGGCGCATCTATTTTATTTAGCGCGATTACGCTGTTATCGTACCGATTTCCGTTATTGCCTGGAATTGATAGTGTTGGACGCAAGAGCCTGGGAACTTTCTTTTACGCCATCAGTATTGGCGTGTTGATTGCCTGCTTTTGGCAAAACGCTCCCCATATTGCTGTGCTGGGCGTATTAATCATGACCTGGGGCGATGGCTTAGCCGCCTTAATTGGGCAACACTGGGGGCAGCATCGCTATAAGCTGGGCGGCATGCAAAAGAGTTGGGAAGGCTCGCTGGCCATGCTATTGGTGAGCTGGATAATCAGCAGTTTGATTCTACTTAGCGTTTACGGATCAAGCTGGCAAGTTTGGGCTGTTGCTCTGGTTGTGGCAGGGGTTGCCGCAAGTTTGGAGGCGTTTTCAAACCTGGGAATCGACAATCTGACTGTGCCACTGGGAAGCGCTGGAGTTGCGTTTTGGCTCAGTCAGATGCTTTTAGCGGTGTGAACTAACGCTTTAACCCTAGCTATCAATAGCCACTAACCAGTTGGCTGCTCCATCGATTGTGCAAGTGCGGGGGGTGGCTGAGTCAGTTGATCGAGCATTTCCAGCATTTCGCGTTCAAAGGCTAACTGTGCCCGATTAGTTCTGCCGCCGATATAGAAATTGTCTGCTGTGCGCAAGGCCCAAATCTGAGAATGGGACACGTAGCTGAGCACGACACCCAGCATCAGCAAGCCAAAGCCAGCATAGACGATTGGGATCCCCGGATCGGCTTTAATTTGCAGTCCAGTGCTGCCGATGATTTCAACAATTGAAAGGGTTGTGCCGTTTACGTCGGTAGACATGCCTTGACGGACAGTAGCAATCAGTTTGCCCTGCATATCGTAGACCAGCAAAATGCCCTGTAAATCCTTTGCAACTACAGAAACACCATCGCTCAGATCCGGCTTAGTCGGAATCCAGGTGCCCCATAGTCGGCCTGCTCCACCCGTATCGAGTTGGGCCATCGGCAATTGTAGGACGGGACTATTGTTGAGGCGAAACCGCACGGCAGCCACGGCCCAATCGGCCTGATAGAAGGTAACACCGTTGTGACGCAGCGGTTTGTTGACGTGAATCGTTTGCCGATCGACTTCTTCGCCTGCTTGATTCAGCACCGAAAGGTCGGAATAGAACTGATCGATTGTGCCGTCAGGGGTGTAGTCAATCCAGAAGCGATTGACCTTAACTGACCAATCTTTGGGAATTTGGGCTGCCGCCCACGGACCAGCATCGAAAATATTGCGCACCTGAAATGTTTCACCGCTGGGCACCATTTCCTGCGCAAAAAAGCCGGTCATTGCCCCCCAAATTGCCCCCAACAAAATCAACAGCATGCTGGCATGAACGACGATTGGCCCGATCCGTCCCACAATTCCTTTATGGGCATAGAGTTTGTCGCCGTCCTGAAAGATCTTGTAGCGGCGTTTTTGCAAAATCGGAATGAGCTGATCGAATGAGGCTTGCGGTAGCTCAGCGCTGAGGGCAAACTTCTGAAACTGGCGCGGTTGACTGTAGAAATTCCAGGTGCGGGAAAACCAGCGTAGAGCCGGAAGCTGGCGTTGGAAGGTACAGGTCGTGAGGCTGGAACAGCAGTTCCGCCTGTAAATTCATTGATACTGGATACAACTTGGCAGACCCGTAGTGGTTGAATTGATTGCATGTTCAATATTTATCCCTAACGAATCTGAGCGTATTGCTTCACGATCACACTAAAAAACTGAGCTGTTTCCTTGCGATTCTATAATTGGCAATTGAGAACTTGTGACTATCGACCAAGTGTTATAGATTTGCATTGCCCGATCGACTTCCATTAGATATTGTCCTAATAGCAAGTAGGTCAACAAAACCAGGAGTGCAAAGCTAAGATTACCTAGTAAAAATGCTTCAAAAATACTACCAATGAGCAGCGAAGTTAGACCAGCCACTACTGTACTAGCTTGCAAGAAATAAGATGGGTTACGTTTGCTGAGTTGCGATATTTTCACAATGGTCTGTATACAAGATAAGCCAAATAGGATCAGCGGGAAAAGTCCCATAATACCCAAGTTGGCTCCAGCTCCTAACCACGAATTCTCACCGTAAATAATTCGAGAACCTCGTAACGGTGCACCAAAAACAGGGTAGTTTGTGAAGGCTCGCCACATAGCTGCCCAAGGGCCTGCCCTTGTATTGTCAGTTGATGTGAATCTGTCAGCAACAGCAGGATCTGTACCACTTAAACTAGAGAGATCAACTCCTAAGGTGGGCAAGATAATGATCAAGGCAACTCCTATAACTAGACCGAGTCGCAACAGGGCGGTGGGTTTTTGGCGATAAAAAAACAAAATAGAAATTGCTGACATTAGGACGCCTGTACGTGAACCCGTTAGAAACAGAGCATAGACAGTACATAGCAACCCAAGAATCCAAAATATTTTATTCCAAAACCATTTGGGTGAACTCTCTACCATAAATACAAAACACGGAACTGTTGATGCTAGTAACACAGTAGCGTGTAATGGATTACCAGTGGTGCCTAGAAAACGTCCTTGAACAAAGGTAATTGGATGGCGATCGAATAGTGCTTGGTATGCGTTGACAAGCATAAAAATAATAGCAACCATAGCGATTGACCATACTGCCAGTCTAAATGCCTCATCGTTTTGTAACCAACGAGATGGACCTAACCTGACCGTATAAACAACAAAACCAAATGTCAAAATGGCTAAAATTGCAAATTCTTGATCTCCATAGAGTAGGGTTTTAATTAAAACAGCAATCTGAACAAAAAATAAATACCTCACTGCTTGAGGTACCAATTGTTGCCGCCAGCCGTTTTGAGCTTTTTGTCCAACCATGAATACGAGCGCTAGCAAAACAATGGCAAGAGGTCGCCCATTATCGCGCAGTTGCTGTAATGGGAAAACCAGCGGTGGTGGTTCCAAAACAAATTCGTCTCGAAATTTTCCTAAAGATGCTGCAAAGCAACACAAACTGAATAATAGCCATGCTAGGTGAGGTGAACGGTTAGCTTGCACCACCAAAACTAAACCAAGCGCAATCCCAATTAATCCAGGAGGGCTGAAAACAACGTTCAGAAGCTGGGTGACAAAATCCATGGGTTAATTTCTCACGCTGTTCTTGTAATGGTAGAAAAGTTGAGGTTATCCTCGGTTGTCTGGCTTAAGGACAAGTTTTGCAACATCTCTTTCCACCGAATGGCCCAAATTTCGGATGCGTAGGGAGCTGCAGACTGCTGAGAGCGCTGTCCCCAGGTTGGTAATTCGTCGTAGTAATGATGGAATACCAACAAAGCTTGAGTCAAAGCATTGACATCGCTTGGTGGAATAATTAAACCGTTGTACCAAGGACGAACAACTTCCACCCCAGAGCCGCAAGCATCTGTACAAAGAATAGGTAATCCTGCGGCAGCCGCTTCAACTAGAGCCAAGGGCCATGGGTCAGAGCGACTAGGGAGAATAAATACTCCTGCTGTTTGCCAGATGCTATTCATCTCAGCCGGTTGCAGAAACCCTCGATTGACGATACCTGATACTCCCTCCCAATGAAATTCTAGAGGACCTTTTCCACAGCATACTAGCGGCCAGGGATCAGTGACTTGGGAACGATAGTTACTGTACGCACGAACCAGGATATCGACAGCTTTTCCTGCTGTATAACGTCCTACATATAGGAAAGATCGAGGCCAAGCAGATTGCAATCGTTGTGTCTGTAACGCTGACCAAGTTGTGTAATCAATTCCATACAACCCGCGTACAATTTTAGCTGGATCAACACCCAAGCGGTAAGCATACTGCCCCTCCCCACAGGCTAGCGCCATACAGGCCGATAAAGCGATTGAACAGCCACATCTCGTGGTTAATGGTTTTATCGAGTTTATCGAGCTGTTTGTCGAGATATTTGTCGAGTTGGACGCGATCGAGTTGGGATAGGTGCTGCACCTTGCGCGTCAGGGCTTCCAAGTATGGCAAATCCTCGATCAGGGTTAACAGGGAAGCAAAGTGGAGGATGGGTTTGAGAACGGGTTTGTACCAGTTGAGGTTGCTGTAGATGTCTACGCAAAATTGGTGTTCCGTATCACTCAGAGGAATAGCATTAAACAACACAATGATCACCTTATCGCCATAGACCGGAATTCCCAATTCCACCGTATAGGGCGTGTGCAACGTCAGCTTGACTTCGGTTATCGTTTCGCGCCAGATCCGCAGAATGTTCAGCGGCGAATCCAGCATAGTTTGAAACGTCACGATACCACCCTGCTCGGTTTTTTCCAGCGAGCTAACTTTAACCACCTTCAGGTTATTCAAACTAAGGCTATGGATGGTTTCCAGGTGCTTCAGATTCAGCAGGTGATAGATTTGCGGCAGATAGGGATAGGGCAGAAGATAGGACTGGCTGATCAGGTGATAGGGTTGCAGTTCGTCCATGCGGGCTTGGGCCGCAGCCAAGTGATTTTGAGCCGGATAGAAACTGAAAGGCAATTTGGGTGGGGCCACCTTTTGCGGCTGGGGCTGAGGTTGGGGTTTGAGCGAAACCCAGCTTAGAAACAGGACAAAAATAGCCAGTAACACCAATCCTTCGGTGAGGGAGAGATAGCCATCCTTGAAGGCAGCAATACCGCGATCGCTGAAGCTAAATATCCAGGCTAGAATACCTATTAGCCAAATTGCACGCTTTAGCTGAATCGTGAACTGATCGGCTTCTAATGAACCTTCGGATACTGGCTCAGATACTGGCTCAGATACTGGCCCAAGCAATGACTCAGACAATGATTCAGACAATGGCTTAGATAATGACTCAGACGGGTGGTTAGATGCAACGCTCATATTGCTGTTGCTGTTACAATTATCAGACATAGTTTCAGAACCTTCAGGTGATTTTCAACGGTATGCCTGGGTCGCCATTTGCTCGGCATTTAGTCGGCATTTAGTTGCATTGGTAATTGACGGCATCTCTCCAACAGCTAGGGGCGATTTAAAACAGCTACCAATCAACGCTGAGTAGCACTCGCTAAGGGCACCATTGCAGGTCTCGCTTTTGCTTGGTCAGATGGAATCAGTTTCCAACCTGCTTTTAAGAGCATTTGGCAGGTGGCCCATCCTTTAGAGCCTCTGGGAATGTCATAGTCTGGCACACTCAATCCCGGAAAAGCAGTGTATGGCTTCCAAGGCTCATGGGGCTGCAGACGCATATGCAAAATCTTTTCGCCATTGGTTGCAAAGCCTTCTAACCAGCATATTTGTCCAGACATAATAAATTCCTCAATTCAGCAAGAGTTCAACTGATCCTTGGCTACCTAGCCTGAATCGCTTCATAAACTCTTATCTATAGTGCTATCCTAAAAAAACTCGAATCTGTTCTACCCGAAGGAGAAGATTAGGCTAGGATATTCAACTCCAAAGGTGGAGATGATAGCAAAACGAAAATAACAAACGAAAACGAATGATTATCGCTATTTCTTGCGGAAAGTTGCAAATCTACCTATAGGTTAGGAATCAAGTAACTCGCTGGAGCAACCGACGCAACAACGCCGTCTGGATATCCAGCGTTTTGTAGCCAACTCGATCAAACAAAATCGTTACTTTATCGCCCTCATAGCGCAACACCGTTCCCAAACCCCATTCCTTGTGAGTAACTTGAGAATTCAGAGCATAGGGTTGACGACTGGACGCTTCAATGCTCACTCCGGCTTTACAGTTATCACAGTTATTGCAGGGGCTGTTGTACTGTTCGCCAAAATAGTTGAGGAGATACTCCCGTCGGCAGCCTTTCACGTCGGCATAACTCCGCATCATCTCTAAACGCGACTGTTCAAATTTCTGTCGCTGTTTCCGCGCTTGAGTGATCTTTTCAGCTACGTCCTGACTTATTGCTTCTAGGTTATCTATTGGTTTGCAAAAGCTGATTTCTCCTGATGGGGGTACCTCTAGTACATCAATTTCTGTCAGACTATTCAACAGCTTATTTAGCTTTAGTTTAGACAATTCAGTCTTTTCCTGGAGCTGTTTTACTCGGCAAGGGGAGAGGAGAGCGTTTCCGCCCCTTTTTTCATGCTTATAACCTTGAAACAACTAAAATATAGCCGTCGCCACGACAGTTAGGACAGAGATATTGCGCGCAGCGCGCCTACAACAGTGTCCTATCTCTTCTGCAAACACTATAACTGAGGCAACTGAGAAAAAGGTGAGATCAATACTGAGAAAACTACTCTTTGAGCTTTAGACATACTAGAACTAAAGCTTATGAAACATATGAGGTTATTCTCCATGCAATCTACTTCAACCGTCTCTCGTCCCTTAGCAGTCCTCCGTTCTGGTAGTACAGGTGACGATGTTCGCTTACTTCAGCAGCGCTTGAATATCATCCGCACCATTCCTGGGCTAACCGGTTTAGCTGCATTAACCGTAGATGGAAACTTTGGTCCTCGGACCGCAGCAGGCGTGCGACGATTTCAAACTCTATTTAATCTCACAGTCGATGGAATTGTTGGCCCTCGAACTTGGTCCATTTTATTTCGGGAATCGCTGCCAGATTCGTTCTCAGAAACCACAAACTTTAAACCCTTTCGAGTTGAGTTTGCTCCTGGGTCTACTTCCGGCATCGTTGAAACTAGTTCAGTGCGAGGCGATTTTGAAGTTTATGTCGTCAATGCCAAAGCTGGACAAATTGTTCGGCTCAATATCACATCTCTAGAAGATAACGCTGTTATAGATTCAATCGTTGCTGCTAATAATCAGGAATTGATTCCAGGAATCGATGACATCTTGAGGTTTCCGCTGACCGGTGATCATCTGATCGTAGTGGGTAAAACGCGCGGAAACGCCACTTATCAACTTGAAATTTTGATCCGCTAGTTTCGCTTTCATTCACGGCTGCATTTGGCAGCGCATGATTTTGGAGGATGCCGTCACGCTGCTCATCAAGTCTATTGGACAGGGCTACTTCCGTCTGTTTTAGTAGCATTTAGTGGCGGCTCTTCTTTGGTGATATAGCCTTTTTCAGGCTAGTGAAGTACGAAAAACGGGGTGCAGGGGCACTGCCCCTGCGTGGGGGCAGTCCCCACACCCCCTATACCTCACATGAGTGAAAAATGCTGTAAGACGACCTTGAATGGAAACACCCCCTATTGCCGTGCTGATAGCTGTAAGCGATTCTTCTACATCCGTCAGTTTTCAATTCGAAGCAATCGGAGTATTGTTTTAGGTACGGATAAGAGTTGCCTTCTATGGTTTCCAGCTATCAGCAGGTGATCGCGCAATTAGGGATTGACATAGAGCTGTTTCTGCAGCGACTAGAAGCAGGTTTATATAAAAAGCCGCTCAGTCAGCGGGACAAGGAAATCATCTGTTTGTTTTTGCTAGGCTATCGCCGCAAGCAAATTGCTGAGAAAGTTAACCTGTGCGATGCCGAAGTTGGCAATCAGCTCAATGCCAACATTTATCCCAGAATTGCCGATTTAATGCAGGTAGAGCAAAGCGAAATCGCCAATAACTGGGTGTTGATTCTGAATTTTTTGCTGAATCCAACGCATGGCTATCGGTTGAATCCGGCCACTCAGTTGAACAGCGATAATTTTCAAGGCAGCTTTGGGCGGCAGATGTTCTTCTATTCGCCGGATCAGCGCATTGTTCAGCTTCAAATCAAAGGAACCCAACGGTATCAACAGGGGTTATATTACCAAGCGCTGCTATTTTTCGTGAAAGCCTGGAATGAAGAACAGAAAATATACAGCAGAGGTAATCCAGAAATTTGCATTTATCTGAATAACTGTTTAGTTGAGTATCAAAGGCCCTTTTTAGAAAAACAGAACATTCCCATCTATACTCTGGCTGTAGTTGTGCCGTTTCATCATAATCAAGGGAGAATTGCGGCAGAGATTCTACGCGGAATTGCTCAGATCCAATCTCAGGTTAACTTTCAGAATTTTGACATTCCCAGCCTAGAGATGGAATTCTGTCAATCGGCAGAATCGGATGTTAGCCAAAATGGGAAATCTGATCAGGCTGAGCAGCCGAAAATCACTGGATCCAACATCTTCTCGGTTTTTGGTAATGCCGGGCCGATTACGTCTAGCAAGCTCGCATTGCAAATCATGGTTGTCAACGATCCGAATCATGTTTATGACCCCTACAATCAGACGGCTGAACGATTGGCCAGCTTAGCTCCTCAGCTCAATCTCAGTGCTGTGATTGGTCACTACTCTAGCGAAATGACCCAAACAGCCTCAAGCTAAGGTGGCTCAAGCTCAGCAGCAGCTCAGCCAAACTCAAGCCCAATTACAGTCAGCGCGCAAAAGCTTAGCAATTGACGAGAAAATTTACAACGACCTTGCTCCGTTGCTGATTGATGGTGGGATTGCGCGCGTGCAGGTGGTTCGGCAAGAGCAGCAGGTGATCGAGTCACGGGCAGAGGTCAACCGTCTGGAGCAGGAAGAGCAACGCTTGCAATATGCGATCTCTCAAGCCCAACAGGAGTTGGCTAACACGGTCGCCGTATCAGGTAAGGATTTGCTAGACAAAATTGCCGAAAACAATGAGCAGATTGCAGCCATCGATAGCCAGTTGAATAAGGTGATTCTCGATAATGAGTCTCAAATTGCTGAATCCGAGAAGCGATTGAGTCAAGCTCAGCTAACCCTGCGATATCAGGAATTGCGCGCACCTGTTGATGGTATTGTGTTTGATCTGCAAGCCAAAGGCCGGGGATTTGTTGCCAATTCCTCTGAACCAATCCTCAAGATTGTACCGGGCAACGCACTGGTTGCCGAAGTTTACATCACCAATAAAGATATTGGTTTTGTCAGCGAAGGAATGCCAGTGGATGTGCGGGTTGATTCCTTCCCATTTAGCGAATTTGGTGACATCAAGGGTACTTTGGTCAATGTTGGCTCGGACGCTCTACCCCCTGACCAGATTTACAATTACTATCGGTTCCCAGCCAAGGTTGAAATTGACCGACAGGCTATCAGCGTCCGGGGAAATGAAGTACCCTTGCAGTCCGGGATGTCTGTCAGCGCTAATATTATTACCCGCAAGCGTACTGTCTTGAGCATCTTCACCGACTTCTTCACTCGTAAAACTGATAGTCTCAAGAACGTTCGTTAATTAGTGGCGTAGTCATTTATTGAACTATTCAGTTGATTTACCCAGTCAATTGATTTCTAGTTTTGAAGTTTAATCTCGCCCTTAGTTAGTTTATTAGGCGCTAAGGGCGATTTTTTTACGAATTCCTTATCGATTACTTGCTTATCGCTATCTGACTCTAGGCATTCAATGAGGTTCGAATAAAATTATCCTTCTTGAAATCTTGCACCTGCGTTAAGCCATTTCGCAGCTAGGCTGTCCTAGCTGCCTTTATTTTTTAGGCAGAAAAATTTGTGCCACTGTGTGAGAATTGAGCTAAGCTTAACGAGAGTTCAGAGGGCATGATGATTTGATTGGTATACCTGGCATGGTTGACGAGTTAGTTAAAGTTAGTTAATTGACTGGTGATTGCCTGATCTCAGTGCCAATATGGCTATGTTTACATTAGCCAATCTCATCTAAGGGATGTCGGGCGTTTTTTTTTATTGACCAGCCTAATTTGATCGTAGATTAGCTGCTTTTGCTTGCCAATTTAAGCAGTTAATTTATTTAAGTAGCAATAATCGGTAAAGCGTTTCGTCAAATATATATTTGACAGAGATGGAATGCTGATTTTACAAAATAGATGCTAACTTCTAGCATCTCAGCGTATTCTAAGGGTTGAATTGCCGTCAGGATATAAGGATTGGTGACGATCAATTAAAGTGATGAAGTGCCGGTATGGCTTAGTTAAAAATTCTAATTATGCTAACAAGATCGCGTTTCAAGCGATTAGTTTTTGTTGGTTTGAATATGGCAATTAAGTTTATTGAATCTTACGTATTTCATAGTTCATATTTGATGGCCAATGCTAAACTTTGCATCTAACAGTATGAGGAGCAAGCTCTGCTACATCAAGGATCAAAATTAGGATCAAAAGGAGCAGCGGTAGCTATTACTCTCCTAGCAATGCTTGAGTCGCAGGAGTAACGAGCAGGAGTAATTATGTCGGAACTGATTACAGTCAATCCCCCCGGTACACCCTCCACCGGCCCCACTCTGGGTTTGAATATTATTAATGAACAGCCCGTTCAAGTGTTTAAGCAATCGGCTACGGGGCCAGTCGTTGTAGCGGGTAGTCCAGGACGAGATGTGATTCGAGTTAGTTCTCCCGGTGATGTGACTGGCTATGTAATTGAAGCAGAAGCTGGCAATGACGAGATAATCGGGGGGGCAGGAGAAGATCAGTTGTCTGGTGGTGCAGGTAACGATCGGATTGAAGGCGGACGCAGTCGAGATAAGATATTTGGCGGTAACGGTAACGATCAGCTTTTCGGGAATGAAGGAATTGACGTTATTGATGCAGGCGGATCGACGGCTACTGCAACTTCCTCCATATCCGCTAGCCGTTGCAAATGCAGCTCTCGTTCGTCAGGGGATAGGCTATCTGGATCCACTTCGCGCATTTGATGGTAGGTATCTCGAATACTTTCCACTGCAGCCATGTAGGTGGTGTATTGAATGAACCATTCTGCCGCGTCATAGGACCAGGTTCCCTGATAGTGCTGGTGAAGGTCGGTGCAACTGGCAAAAAACCGATATTCGCTGTTACCGATTGTAATGCTGGGAGAACGATGTCCCTGCTCGAAGTCATTTAGTCGGGTCAGAATGGCTGGTGAGTGGGGTTCAAACCCAGCGCTGCCATTGATTCTGGCAATTAAACACAATGAGTCATCGTTAGGAACCAGACCTTCGATTAGATAATCAATCAAGCGTCTAATCATCCTTCCCTCCCAAACTTCAAACCTCTGGCATATTTCTACCCATTTGAGCATAGAAAGACGAATCCACCAAGCACGGATGTTGTCGCTCTATTACAGTTACAGCACTGACAAGCAAGGTTAGAATTAATCGTGCTGACTAGTGCAATATCAAAGCTGCACGGTTATGCGCTGCTCTACTTGAAGAAATGCTTCAGAGAATGGAGCAGATTCTGGATTTCGATTTGGGGCAAGGTTGAATGACTGAACGACTGGACCGGATTGAAGCAATTTTGCTGCAACTCTCGGAGCGACAGGATCGCTTTCAGGGGCAGCTTGAGCAATCAACTCAGCAACTATCGGAACGGCAAGACCGCTTTCAGGAGCAGCTTGAGCAATCAACTCAGCAACTCTCGGAGCGACAGGATCGCTTTCAGGGGCAGCTTGAGCAATCAACTCAGCAACTCTCGGAGCGACAGGATCGCTTTCAGGGGCAGCTTGAGCAATTCAATCAGCAGACACGGCAACTCATTCAAGACACCGCTGGAGATCTGGTTAGCTTGTTGAGTACGTTAGCCTCTGATCTCGATGCGTTGAATGCTAACGTCAACGCCTACATCGCTCAGTCCAATGCTTTTCTTGCCGCTGAGCAGCGGGACCGGGCAGAATTTCGTCAGCAGATGGTGGGGCTACAAACTGAAACACGCAACATCTTGCGGGAACTGGCACAACGGCGACAGTCCCAAAACGGCGATGAGTGAAGAGCAGATCTAAGCCAAATTCTGAACGGAGAGGGGGGGATTCGAACCCCCGTTGGGTGTGACCCCAAACTTGATTTCGAGTCAAGCGCATTCAACCACTCTGCCACCTCTCCAGAGGCAACCGATCTATTGTAATGCGTGAGGGTGCAATTCGGCGATCTGCAAATCGAATTTTGGGTTGTGGCAATTCGACTTTAATCCTTCTGCATGGCTACAAAACCCTTGGGTGTCGATTGGATTGCGCCTTTCTGCGGCAGAGAATGTAGGGTAACGCGATGTTGAAGCAGCCACTGTTGTGTCGCCGGGTCGATTAGGTCGCCAAACACAATGGCAGTTTTGGGCTGAAGTTTTTCTAACAGTTGGGGGCTGAGGGGATTACCGGACCAAGCAATCACATCTATTTTGGATAACCGCTGCCCCAAGTCAGCCTGCCGCTTCAGATTAGGCACACCCTTGAGCCACAACCAGGTTTGGTGATGAAACTGTATTCGCAGAATATCCGGTCTCGTATCGATCAGCTCAACTCTGGTACCACCAGCCTGAATTTTGTGGCTTATGGAAAGGGGTAAAGCAACTCCCTGCTGGTTTTTTACCTGCTCGAATAATTCTGTGTAAGTTATTGTGGAGTCAGATGCAAATGTATTGTGAGATGAAGTAGAAGTATTACTGCTACTGCTGGGACTACCGTAAAAAATACTGACTGATTTAGCTTGAATCAGCGTTTGCCATGCTTCGACGCTGTCTGTGGTCAGGCTGGGAGCGATAGCCCAATCGAGTTGATTAATGCCTTGCTGTTGTAGAAATGGCAAGAGGCTGAATTGCACATCTTTGAGGTTGCCACTGTGAATCAATCCAATTTTGCCTTTGTCCTGAATCACGAGGGCAGGCTGATCGGAAGTTGGAAGCACCGTCACCTGAGACAAATTAGCGGCAGTGTAGCCAACTGGTACAGCTACTAATCCAATTCCCACCAATCCGGCTAACCACCAGTAGCGATGCAGGCGTTGCCATTGCCAAATCAGCAAGATCAGACCATACAGCAGCCCAACCTGAAGAACGTTCGATTTGATAGAACAGCGGATCGCGGCTGATCAAATCGCGCACTTGGTCGAGTCCGGTGTCGGTCTGGCTGGTCAGGGCCAGCAGCATCCGGTCTGGGTTCCAGGGCGAAAAGATTGCTTTGATGACGCCTTCTACATCCGGTAAGGTTTGCACCTGACTATCGCGCCACTGCCGGGAAAACAGGTTTTGCAAGGCTAGATTATCAGCCTGGTAGGCTTCCGGAAAGGGAAACTTGGCCTGAACACCGATTCCGATCAGATGTTTGGATTGCCGTTGTTCTTCGGGCAATTGGCCAGCCCGGTAGACCGAGAACTGCACGGTATCATAACGACTCAACCGGCCTAACCGCTCGCTCACTTCCAGCATGAGCAGCAGATCGGCTTTGTTGGGATTATCGGGTACCACAATCGCCGTACTGGACAGATCCTGGGGAGCCGTGAACGGGTAGCCTGCCTGCAACAGTTTCAAGTCGGGCAGTTTGGCCACCTGTTCGCGCTTTAGATCAAAGCTGGTGTCAGCATGGATTTTGCCCCAGAGCTGCTGATCGGTGACGCGGCTACAGGAACGGCGTTCACGCGGATCGAGCCGGAAGTTGATCTGCATTTTCGAGTTGGGCTTGATGCTTTCAGCAGGAATGTCAATCCGCAAGGACTGGCGATTGGCCCCGCTGACAGAAGTGAGCCGCGCGCCCCCCAAGGGCACCCCATCCAACTGCACCTCTACTTGTGAGGTTAAGGGATTCACCTGGGGGCCATAGCTGTAGCGCAGCGTCATCGAGCTACCTGGCAAGATGCGGTCGTCGGGCAGGGCACGAAAATCAAACTCCAAGGCGGGCGCATGGGAGCCGCGCACTGACACGTCGGTATAGGGCTTGTCTTCAAAAGTTTTGAGGTCGCTCAGCTGGAACCGATCGGTAGGTGGCAGGTAGCCGCGCCATTCGCGCAGGGGAGGCGGAGACACCGCCGTCACTTCGTTGACAAAAATCACACTGCCCGTCCCCAACTGGCGATCGGGAGCTTGCACCATAAACTGTACCGCTTTCTCTACCGCTTGCGCCGTATTGCCAGTGGCAACTAACACCGGGGTTTTGCCCTGATTCACCGTTGTCATCAGCAGCACACCCACGTCATCCCCTAGCGCTTTCTGATTGCCATCTAGGAGTTTGCGGTTTTCCAGCGCTACCGGTAACTCCAATTCCCTCAGAATCGGCTGCTCGTTTGGGGTGCCAATGATCACTAACCGCTCGGCATCGTTGACTTGGTCGGGTGTATCTACAAGGCGACTATCGAGGGCGCGATATTGGGCAATCTGGCCCAATGAGGCTTGAAAGCGGGCGGCAGTGGTCAACCAGGTTTCGTCGAGAGTTTTAGGCTGCAAATAGGCAATTTGGTTCGGCTCCAGGCTGAGGGTGTCGAACACAGGATAGGGATAGCGGTCGAAATTGAGCGAAACCGGCTGTGGCTGGACGTTAAAAACAATCTTGGAATCTGGCAAAATTTCCGACCACAGGGATGGATCGTAAGGGTCCTGGGTACAGGTGGGTGAATTATTTTGTAATGCAGCAATGGCAAGTTCGTTGTAGTCCCGCAGTAGGCGTACCGGAACGTCAAAAATGGCGCTGCCAACTCGACCTTCGGGCTGATTGAGGGGCACGCTGCCAATGCTGGTACCGTTGATTAACACCGTTAGGTTGGAACGGCTGGCATACAGGGCCGGCGAATGACGATAGCGTAACTGTACCTTCACCGTGTCGGTTTTCCAGTGGCGCGGTCGGGTAAACCACAGTCGCGTTTCGTCATAGATACTCTCTAGCCGCAGGCGGTTGCTGACAATCGGACTACGGTTGAATTCCAGCACATACTGACCGGCGGAACCGGGCGCTAGAACGGGCGTTTTGGGTGCAGCAGGCACAGCCACCGATTTGGTCGCTGTATTTGTAGGAGGATTCGTTGAAGCATTCGCTGGAGCATTCGTAGGAGTATTTCCGGTTTGGGCCAAAACTGGCGTTGCGAGTTGCGCTAAACTCAAGCCCAGCAGCAGCCGACAGAGAAATAATTTCATCTGCGGCGAGCGATTGCCACGCTGGTTAGCACGATTGACAGCGGAGGATTGGGGGAATCGGAAGGGAAATTGACTTGTCATAGGGCGGGGTTGCACCGTGATGCGTGAATAAATCAGGACAGGAGTGATTTCTCAATCAGAAGCGATGGCCTGTGGCGTTCCGGTGCTGTCGGGCAATGCTGATGGTTCCGCTGATCCGCTTCAGGACGGTAGGCTGGGCTGGCGGGTGCCCCATCGCGATCCAGAAGCAGTAGCAACGGCTTGTATTACGATTCTGCAAGAGATTGCCAAACGCGAACAGGGCCAACCCTACGACCGACGCTGTGATAGTAACTGGTTGCGGGAACAGGCCATCGCCCTATTCGACAAGGCAGCGTTTGCCCAGCAGTTTCAAGCCTTGTTGAGAGCTAGCCAATAAGACGGTTATCCGCCCAGCAGCATTCGTCATCTGCCTATCTCGGCTCCCTTGAGATCGGCTACGATTTTACATATCAGGAGGTTCTGACTTGCCCACTCGAAGACAGGCAAATACCGCCTGCACTAGAGGTTGTGCTTAGCCGTCGTAATCCGGCGAACCGCTACCCTTATCCTTTTAGTCTGGCGAATCCTAAAGCAAAAGTTGAAGCTATCTTTAGAAAGCAGCTCAATCAGTCGAAAACTGTTTTCTTAAGTGGGTAAGTGATGCTTGTACAAGCATGGCACCCATTGCCAACGGGCAACCTTCTTCCAGCGACGGCTTGAATGGCAGCTAACCGCTTCCTTCAGTTGGTAGATGGGTGAGAAGCAATCGAGTGACACAATCTGAGTGGCGAATCCAGATAACGCGATGCGGGTCAGAGCCTTCGAGTGACACAATAAAACAATCAGAAAAACAGTCAGAAAACAGTCAGAAAACAATCAGCCGTATAAGACTATCCGTTTGTCTAGGAGGGTAACAGGTGAATCAAAACAGCTTTAGAAGCATTCAAATTTCAGGGTTTGGCTTCTGGTTGACCCTCCTGGCAATCGTGTGGTTGCTCAGCTCGATTGGCTTAGGCTGGCTGGTTAAATCGGTTTTTGTGTTGATTGGAATTATTTTGCTGATGCCTGTGGTTGCCTTTCTAGGCTTTCGCTGGTGGCTGAAGCGCAATCTGGTAATCGACCGCTGCCCAGTCTGCGGCTATGAGTCGGCAGGGATCAACAACACCCAGCTGCGTTGCCCTAGCTGTAGCGAGCCGCTTAAAGTGGAACACAAGCATTTCCATCGCCTCACCCCACCCGGAACCGTGGATGTGGATGCGATTGATGTGACGGTGAAGCAGATCGAAGATTAGGATTGCTCAAATTTATCTAGTTCTTGCAATCATGTCTGTCAGTCATGCGATTGGTCCTGCACCGTTAAAAAGTGACAATCGGCTTGACTGGCCAGGAATTTGAGCATGCTATGCGCAGATGGGAACTCTTGGCTGTGCTGCAGAGGGGATTGGAGTCCCCAAGCACATCAACAAGCACATCAAGAGTTTATCCAGCCCCTCAACTCCCCAACGGACGATACACCCGATAGTTGATATTTGGGAAAATATTGTCGATCGCTTCTACCTTTTGCAGCCAGCCTGAGTCGATCTTGGCTTGCAAGATGTCTTCCCAGAGCTTGTTAAACCGCATCAGGTGAGAGCGGGTGCGGCGGACCGCGTAGGGCACCATTGTGCCAGTGCGCATAATAAACGCCCAGTCAGAAGATTGGGCCAGCAGCAGCTCACGAGCCGCTTGGTTCAGGGCACGGGTTTCTAATTCATCGCTCGGTTCGCGACGCGATAGGTTGATCATCCGCTCGGCAGCTTTGTGCAGGTGGGGATAGATCCAGGCGTTGGTTTCGTTCAGCCAATACTCGTGGAAGCCTCGGAAACCCCAGCTCGACTGAGCCGGACGGCAAACCTGCTGCGTCGGGTGTTTCCTCAGATAATCGGCTAGATGGGTCATTTCGTAGGTGCTTTGGTCGAACCAGGTTTTACGGAACAGGTAGTCGATAAACCAAGGACCTTCATACCACCAGTGGCCAAACAGTTCGGCATCGTAGGGAGACACCACAATCGGCGGACGCTGCATGATGCTATAGAGGTGCTCGATCTGGCGCTCGCGGTTATACATAAAGTTGCCCGCGTGTTCTGCCGCCTTCTCTTTGGCCCAGTAGGGGTCGTATTCTGCCTTGTCGCTCAGGCCCAGGCCACGTCCGGTGATTTTGTGGTACTTGATGCCGGTATTCTTGCGCTGGCCGTTGGGCATAACGTAGGGCTTGATATACTCATAGTCCGCATCCCAGCCCAAATCCCGGTAGAACTCCCGGTACTCCGGCGCACCCGGATACTGCAAGAAGTTAGGCGGCAGCAGTACATCGTCATCCAAAAAAACAATGATTTCGCCCCGCGAGCGACGCACGCCATAGTTACGGGCACCTGGCAGACTAGCCCAGTTAACTCGGAACCAGCGGATTTTTTGCTCGATAGCTAGTTGCTCCAGGTATGCCTGCGTTTCCGGCTCATGTTGGGCAGTTTGATCGACGATCAGCAGTTCATAATTAGGATAATCTTGTTGCAGCACATTCGCCAGCGTTTCCCGCAGCACCTGCTCGCGTCCATAGGTGGGAATAATCACTGAAACCGAGGGCACCATGACCTATACCTCCTGTTAAAACTTGCTTAAATTTGCTTTAATTCGCTCAGACTTCCGTTCTTACTGTTCCCGCTATCACCTTCGTCGCTGCTTTTTCTTTTTCTTCTTCTTTTTTTTCTTCTTGCCCTTCGGATTACTTTCCTGTTCTTCCTCTTCGTCTGGCTCTAATTTGGCTAAACGCTCAATTTCCGGCAATTTGAGAATCACACCCGCAAAAAACCAGTAGTAGACCGCGACCGGATCGACATCGAGTGGGTAGTAGTAGGTGTTGTAGCTGATAAATAGAACAAACACCCAGAGCGTGGCTCCATAGCTGCGAATATTGCGATTACGCACCGAGCGATAGGCTTTGAATGTCACCATCGTCAGGACCGTTACCACAGCTAGAAACGCCAGTGTGCCAAACGGTCCAATTTCGTAGATCAGCTTGGGATAGTAGGTTTCCACTAGCTCGGTTTTGCCCAGCGCACGGGCTGAATTGGTCGCCCGCCCCAATCCGGCACCCAGTAAGCCGCCTTCTTTTAACGACCAGAAAAACTGGGCACGAATAAACGCATCGGGAGGCGAAGCCGCCCAGCGCACGATAAAACTGTTAATCCGCTCCTGCACTGTAGCTGCATTTTGCACCGCTGCCACACTCAGCACCACACCTAACCCAATGGCGATTGGAATAAATCGCTTCAGATTGGCTACCTGTCCGGTGAGGATCAACAGCAGCCCCGCCACGGTCGGAACTAATGCCAAAGCAATCCGTTGCCCAGACACCACAGCCAGCACAAAGGTCATTCCCAAGGCGCTCAGTCCCATCACCCGGCCATAGAACTTGGGATCGCTGAAAGCCGAGGCAAAGGCAAAAAACGTGCTGGAAATCAAAAACCAACCCCATTGCCACGGTGCTACGAACGTACCGGGTAGCCGAATTACTCCCTGTTGCGGGCTGTAGAGCAACGATCCGCCGACAAAACAGCGCGCTTCCAGCGATGCCTTGAACAGATCGGCTCCTTCGGCAAAGCGCGTGCCTGCACATTTCCCTGTTAACAGCATCAGGTACTGAATGAAGGCTAAACCGCAGCAAATCAAGATCAAAATGCTGGATAGGCGCATCAAAAACAGCATTTCTTTCTTGTTGCGGATCAGGTAGTAGGCGCAAGGAATCAGAGGCGCATAGCCAATCAAAACCTTGAGGCCCAAAATTCCCATCGCAATCGGCTGCTCGCCGCCTTTGCCAAAGAACTGCTGATACGTGTTGCTAGCTAGCATCGTGAACGTACAGCAGACCAGCAGAATGATCAAGGGCGTCACTAACTGCTTGGGAATCAGAATCGGCAATCGTTCGCGGCGGCAATGTTGATAGATACCAACTAGAGCTGGTAGATAGAACCCATCCTTAGCGAGCTGCAAGAGGGGACTGTTGCCGATCAAATAGGTGATGGTGCCGCCGAACGGCATGTAGATTAAAAATGCCCACAGCGCCAAACGCGGATATTTAAACGAAAGCGACAGGCACAAGATGGCTACCACAACCGCCACAGCGACCTTAGGGCCACCAATTAGCCCCAACGGTGCGCTGACAAACAGGGCAAATAGGAACGAGAAAATCGTGAAGTTGGTGACTTCTTTGCGGAGTCGGGCGGCTTTGCGCTTTTGTGCTAGCTTTTCCTTCAAGCTCAATTCGCCCTGACCAGGCGAGTCGGCTTGAGTGAGAGGCGGTTGGATCTGGGGTCTACTGACTAGCACTATGAATAGGTGCAGCTCTACAACGTTTGCGGTTTGTCCTTGTTAGTTATTCCCGACCGTGGGGGTGGAGTAACGTAGGGTGGAAAGGGGGCGCGTAGAGGCGTTTTGCAAAACGCCTGTACAATACAGTGTCTAAATTAGGGTGTTTAGTCGGATCCATGTAAGCGCGGATCGCCTGGAGGCGGCAAATGCTCTTCGCTCAGGGGTTGGGGCTTGGCAACATACTGAAATTCGCCTTTGCCATCGGGGGTTTGCCCTTTGGCCCAGCGACCTTCTCCGCTCTCCTCACCGTCTGAGTGGTTCCAGAACTGATAGGCATACTCGTTCTTGCCATATTCGTAAGCAACTTTGGGAACCACTACATCTTCAAAGCCTTCTGCCTTCAGATCTTCAATGGCTGCTATCCACTGGTTTTGGTGCATCGTGTCGCGGGCGATCATAAAGCTGAGGTGGTCTCTCACGCCTGGATCGTCGGTCATTTCATACAGCCGTACCGCCTGCATCAAACCCTGAGACTCGGCATGCAGATTAGAGCGAAAATCGGCCAACAGGTTGCCGCTGGCAATAATAAAGCGACCATTCCAGGGAAAGCCAACGCTATCAGCTGGCATAGCGCCGCCACCTGAAACAATTCCATGCTGCGGATTCATGGCGGCATTGATCGTATCGGTAATCACTTCCCTAGGATTACTACCTCCCATCACAGCACCCACCACCGGATCTTTAGCGCCATTCTCTTGCATTTTGATTGGTGCTTTATCAAGTAGATAGGCGATCATTGTAGCCAGCATCTCGACGTGGCCGATTTCCTCAGTGCCGATGTCTAGTAGCATATCGCGGTATTTAGCAGGGCCTCGGCAATTCCAGCCTTGGAAGAGATACTGCATCATCACAGTCATTTCACCAAAAGCACCGCCAACCAGTTCCTGTAGCTTTTTAGCGTAGGCGGCATCAGGCTTGGTAGGCGGAGTAAAATACTGCAACTGTTTTGCATGATAAAACATCGAAGTTACCTCAATTCAACTTCAAACAGAGCTTGGACAATGCTGCAAGGATGCCTGTGCTAGCAGGCAACAAAAATAGAGCATTAGGTTTTCGCTACTTGCTTTTCTAACGTTTGAAAATAGTTGCTAAATCAACCGCAGGAGAGACCATAGGAAAACTCAATCCTAAGGGCGACTGAATGTTGAAATTGAGGAATTTTCGCTATCTCAATCTGAGTAAGCGAAGGTAAGAAGCAGTGTATTTGCGATCACCTGATTAGTTCATTCAGAAGCTGTTTGAAATGCGAATAAATCCCCCCTTCTCGGGATCCTGGCTAGGACCAGCAGTTATTACTTCGGCGGGGTTAGAGAATGTAGGCAGGAGCATACCGGCTGGGATATCCCAGCCTTCGCTGCCCCCAACCCCCTTTTGGGGGGCTAGGGAGACATTCTTTCACATTGCCGGAGTAAACATTGCCGGAGTAATAGGAGAGGCTAGTGCAGAGTACTTTGATACTGTTCAAACGGGTTTAGAGGGTTGCTATACGTATGTACGGATACAGCCTCTGAATAGCTGGTTAAACTCCCCGCTTTCCTACCCAATTCTGGTAGGCATGGGTAAGCTGAATTTGTTCCCAAGTAGACAGTTGCTCCAGCTTTTTGGTCGAACCTTGGATTTGCAAAAACTGTTCCAGCTGCTGTCTGGTTGGAAGTAGGGTTGTTTGGCTTGATGTAATTTGTTTCCTCATAGCTAACGACACTGTAGACTGGTGTGTTACGGAATGCGCTGTAGAAAAATGGTTATACGAAGACATAGTTGTTGGTTCTTGTTTTGTGGTTGTTTTGTGGTTGTTTTGTGGTTGTTTTGCGATTTTCAAACGTCGATTGAGCAAGTCTTTACTCAACCTGCTTCTAAAAGTCCATCAGGGCATTTGACAAGTCACTTGATGCACTCTCATGTAGTGCATTCTCATGGATACTATTCCATGTAGCATCCTATGTAACTTTGTAGCTTAAATAAACCTGTGCTAGGTCAGCCCTAGAATAGATTTAAACCTGCTTCAGTCCTTACTGTTCCCTCTAGTCGAGGAAAAGCTATATCGAGAAAAAGACAGCGCTACAGAGAGCAGAACACTGCTCAACGCCTTTCCTGAGTTTGTTTGAGCAAAGGGACACAGACAGACTGAAGGCTTTTCAGTTCACTTCAATAGTTAGCCCTGTAAAGGTTACCACATATGCCACCGCAAGCGCCACTCACGGTTATTGGTGGTTTAGGCTATTGGTGATTTAAGGTTTGCTTTTCAGCTGTACAGTTATTAGGGTCGTATCGGTCCTTATGATGCGGCTAATACAATCTTTATACTAACAAATTTAGCAAAAATCTATACGCAAAGCCAAACCAGAGCCTGGATCACCTCAGGTGTGGAAAAAGCCACCGCCGATCCCTACATGCTGCATCACTATGGCGAAGCCTGGACTAATCTAGAAGCCGCCACTCTGCTGACCGATCGCGCTAATCAGCTCGTGCAGACGGCCTGGGAAAAAGGCAATGAATTAACGGCGGCAGAACGAGGTGAATGTGCAGTGGCGATTGCAACCGCAAAAACCTTTGTGACTCGGATTGGATTGGAAATCACCAGCAACATTTTTGATTGGATGGGGGCAAGGGCAACATCATCTCAATATGGCTTTGATCGGTTTTGGCGCAACCTCCGTACCTTCACACTACATGATCCGGTAGATTACAAGATTCGTGCTTTGGGCAACTGGGTATTGAATGGCGAGTTTCCCACCCCAGATTTTTACTCCTAGGAGGGTGATCGATGCCGCAAATGCACCTCGCTGCTTTTTTAATTGCCGGCCCTGTGGCTCACAGTCATGCGCTCTGGCGACATCCCCAAACTCAGCTTGGCTTTCTGCAACCAGCTTACTATCAGCAGATTGCGCAAGTGCTAGAGCGAGGTAAATTCGATCTAGTGTTTTTTGCCGATCGATTGGCTGTTTCCGATCGGTATGGTGGGAATCTGCAAGTCGGAGTGCAGTACGGCGATCAGGATACGTTTCGGCTAGATCCGGTTCCGGTGCTGTCCATGATGGCAGCGAGTACGAAGTACATTGGCTTGGGAGCTACCCGGTCCACCACCTATTACCATCCCTATCAGGTTGCACGCACCTTCGCTACCCTTGATCACCTCAGCAGCGGACGAGCAGCCTGGAATGTGGTGACTTCGGTGAACAATGCAGAAGCCCAGAACTTTGGCTTACCAGAACACCTAGAACATGATCGGCGCTATGACCGAGCCGATGAGTTTTTAGAATTAACGCTGAAATTGTGGCAGAGTTGGCAAGCAGATGCCTTGATTTTCGATCAACAGGCTGGGATTCTGGCTGATCCTACGAAAATAGATTATGTGCACCATCAGGGTGAGTGGTTTCAGTCACGGGGACCGTTGAATGTGCCGCGCAGTCCGCAGGGGCATCCGGTGATCATTCAGGCTGGCTCATCAGGACGGGGCAAGGAATTTGCGGCGCGTTGGGCCGAGGTGATTTTCACGATTCAGCCTAGTTTGACGTTGGCGCAACAGTTCTATGCCGACATGAAAGCGCGACTTGTGGCCTATGGACGTTCACCCAACTCCTGCAAAATTCTGCTGGCAGTAATGCCGTTTATTGGCGCAACTGAGGCTATTGCTGAGGCAAAGCGAACTGAGCACAACCAGCTTGTCTACCCTTTGGTTGGGCTTTCAACCCTCTCAAATCATCTCAACTACGACTTCTCCCAGCATGATTTAGATAAACCGCTCGAAGCTGTCAGCGTGCAGGGAATGCGCGGCATCTATGACCTGATTGCGCACCTGAGCCAGACTGAATTGCTCACTCTAGCGGAAATTGGCCGCCGCTACGGAGCCAGTGTATTAGTACCGCAACTAATCGGTACTGCTGTTGAAATTGCCGATCAACTAGAGCAATTCTTTCACGCCCAAGCTTGTGATGGCTTTGTGATTTCCCCTGCCTACTTGCCGGGTGCATTTGAAGAGTTTGTTGAACTTGTCATCCCTGAGCTGCAAAACCGCAGTCTATTCCGAGACGAATATACGGGTAAAACCCTACGCAATCATCTCAACCTTTGCAATTCTCCTGAGGAAGTTGCTCTATGACGTTTTTATCGGTATCTTTTAATGTTCAAAGGCTCGTACCCTCTACATTAAGCGCAATCCTAGTTCTGGGTGCTCTGGCGGGTTGCTCAACGGTTAAATCAACCCAGTCGAATGTAGACAACCTGCAAAGTTCTAGTCAATCTGCCGCAAATTCAATTGACGCGACGCAACAAGTTGTTCGAATTGGCTATGTCCGCTGGGGGCTATTGCCAATTGCCCGAGAACGGAAAGTATTAGAAGAAACACTGGCCAAACAAAACATCAAAGTGGAATGGGTTGGGCCGTTTCCTGCTTTTGCGCCCGTCCTGGAAGCAGTGAATGCAGGAGAAGTGGATTTTACCTCTGGCGGTGACATTCCCGGTATTTCTGGTTTGGTGGGTGGCACTCCGGTTTGTATCATCGGCTATCAGGCCCAGATACTGTCAATCCCAGCCTGCACAGTAACAGTAGTCACATTTTCGCCTTGATCGTTTTCTGTTTGTTCACTTGGCGCTTTTGCCGCTTTGGGCTTTGCTTCGGGTCTGAGCCGATAGCCAATCCCATACACGGTTTCAACCGGATCATTCAGAACGCCTGCCGTCTTCAACTTTTGCCGTAGCCCCTTTATGTGGGAACGGATTGTGTCTTCGCTGGGAGTTTCCTCAAACGACCAGATGTGATCAATCAGGGCACCGGTGCTAAAGATGCGATGCGGATTGCGCAGAAACAGCTCTAGCAAACCGTATTCTTTGGGGGTTAATCGTACCAGCTCACCGTTGCAAGTGACTTCACAAAGGCTGGGGTCCAACCTTAAATTACACCACTCCAGCAGAGGAGGTAAGGCCGCCCCGCCCCGCCGCAATAGGGCGCGAATTCGCGCCAACAACTCCGGCAAATTGAACGGTTTTGCGACATAGTCATCGGCTCCGGCATCTAAACCCGTGACTTTGTTAGTGCTGGCATTCTGGGCTGTTAATAACAAAATGGGCGTCTGGTTGCCCTGAGAGCGCAGCTTGCGACATAAACTAATCCCATCGAGTTTCGGCAACACCACGTCTAGCAATACTAGGTCATAGGCAAAGGATTCCAGTAGCGTCCATCCCGTTTCACCATCAGTTACCACATCCACCACGTAATGGTGCTCGCTCAACGCTTTCACGAGCGGTTCAGCAATTAGCGAATCGTCCTCGATCAATAAAATTTTCATAATCCGCTAGCCGCGACAAATAGGACATGCATGCCGTTTACAACGCTCCTATTGCTAGGCTAGCTCGAATCCAAACTGAGTAGCTTGTAGATTTATTGGGCATGGCCGGGAACCCAGACCAGCTAAGCCTGCCAGCTCTAATAAAGAATATTAAGAACTTTGAGATTTGAGATTGTTCATAAACAAAGATTGCGGTTCTCCTCAACGGCTTCAGAGATATCCAACCTGGCAGCTCAACCTATAATCTATTAATCTAGACAAGTCATCTCAAAAACGTCATGGCAATCACATGTGAAGCTGCATAGAATTTACCCCACCGCCTACGGCACCTCCCCTTGGTAAGGGGAGGTTGGGAGGGGTCTGATAATAAGCCGCTTCACAAAAAATTGGTATCATGGCAATCACAACCAAGAAATGGACCTTTGCAGAGTACCTTATCTATGACGACGGCACAGGGGCTAGATATGAGCTGGTCAATGGAGATCTCGTTTGCATGGCATTAGGTACCGGGGAACATGGAGATATTAGCGAGTTCCTCAACGAAGTATTCAAAGCCGAAATCAAGCGCACCTCGCGGTCTTGGACTTCTAAAGATATGAAGATCGGGATTCAATCACCAAGAAGCAGCCGGGATACCTCAAGAGTGCCTGATGTGGTTGTGCTGCCTTTAGAGCAATGGGAAGGGTTGAAAAAACGGGAATCTGTGATCACGTTAAATGAAGCTCCTCCTTATACTGGTGGTAGAAGTCGTCAGCCCAACTACAGCGGCAGCAGACTATCGTGCAAAACATACTGAATATGCTGTGTTAAATATTCCGGAGTATTGGATTGTTGACCCCATCCAATCACTGGTAACAATTTGCACTTTGCGGGATGGGGCCTATGATGATCGGGTTTTTCAAGGAAATGAGCTGCTTGTTTCTCCCACCTTTTCCGAGTTGAACTTGACAGCAACCCAAGTATTGGCAGCAGAACGCTGACAGGGGTTGATTGCTCTAGGAGAGATCGGGGATCAAATACTTGAACAAATCATCCACGACTAGATTAGCCGAAATGGGGCCGCTGCCAATCCAGTAGCTGGGCACATAATAGACTCGGTTTTGCTGCACAGCAGGCAATTTCTGCCAGAGGGGATCAGTTTTGAGTTTATCGATCTGAGCCTGTGCGTCTTGTGTTGCTTCTAACGTGTTTTCGCCAACCCACGTAAATATTACATCGCCATTCACTAAATCGAGCCGTTCTTGGTTGACGGCGGCCTGAATTGGATTGTTGAACATTTGCTGAGCTTCGGTGGCTGAGAGGTTTTGAGCCGGTGGGCGCGGTAGACCTGCATCTTGCAAAATCACACCGCAAAACGAATCCTTGAAATAGACGTTGATCTGGGAGGGTGACAAGGGAGCTACAACATAGAGTGAATCAGACCCAAAGAGCGTCGGTACGAAACTTTTTCCTATTTGCCTCCGCTCAGCGATGCCCAAATTGCTCGTCAAATTCAATACACAATCGATCAAGGCTACATTCCTTGCGTCGAGTTCAACGAGGACTCCGCCGCCGAAACCCACTACTGGACGATGTGGAAGCTGCCGTTGTTCAACGCCAGATCGCCGCAAGAAGTCCTCAACGAGGTTCAGCAGTGCCGCTCTGAATACAACAGCTGCTACATCCGTGTCGTTGCCTTCGACAACGTGAAGCAGTGCCAGGTGATGAGCTTTATTGTGCACAAGCCCAATGCAGGCGGATACCGCTACTAGAAAGTTTTGAGTTTTGAGTTTTAAGTTTTGAGTTGATAAGGCTCATTCAATTAGAATTCAAAGCTTGTTAGATGGCTTCGGTGATCCGAACTAACCCCAATTGAGAATAGGAGGTGGGATAGCCTGCCTCCTTTCATCTTGGCGATTCTTTTATCTTGGCAATTGTTCTTGCAAGCACTGATTGTATCGTTGCCGCAGTAATCTACTTTGATTACCCCAACATCCCTTTACTGGCTTTTTACTGGAAATCTAAATCAGCAAAATAGGAGGTAAATCAATCTACCTCCCGTTGATTACTGTTTGATTACCGTTTGCTAAAGTCTGTTACCGTTAGGCGGCACCAGATTATTTCTAGTTAAATTCGCGTAATTCGATTCTGCCGGTGCATTTGGCCTGCTTGAAGCCTGTTCCACCCGCAACTGGAGTAGTCAGCTCAACATATACGCGAGGTTTCAACCCACCGCCTGCTGGAGTTTCAACAAAGTATTGGAATGAGCTTAACGCGCCAATCATCGAACCAGCCGCTGCAGGCACATCGGTAATTAACAGTGCAGTTCCAGTTCCATCAAAGTTTGTTACTCCGATGTTGCACTGGCTACCTTTAAACTCAACCTTTTGGATCTTTTCGTAATCAAATGTTAGGTTAGGCATAATTTCAGTTTTCCTGTGTGTTGTGTGTTGAACTATTCCTAAATGGTCATTATGGATTTGCAATCAGGCTTTACAATGAGATAAGTACTGTTAGTCACAACTTCATTATTGTGATAGTACTTATCCCAATGCAGTTTTAATTTCTAGGCTTGTTCGCAAAAAATTCTAGACAAACTCGCGCAGTTCGATTCTGCCCGCATATTGCGCTTGATCAACCCCGCCAGCACCAGCAGCGATCGCACTATGCTCGATCATGACAACGGGCTGGTTCTGATTAAAAGGAGGTTGAATCTGGAGGTTAGAGTTTTGAACGGCACCCAGCATGGTTCCAGCGCCAGCGGGGACATCGGTAATCAGCAGCGCATTGCTCGATCCAGCTTTGTAATTCTTGAATGAAACATTGCACTTATTCGGATCAGATTTGAATTCTACCTTTTGCAGGTTGGCTAACGAAATGACAAGTTGCATAATTCTCCTTAAACACTTTCAGTCAATATGTTGGGGTTATATTGAGAGATTCACCTCATTTCACCCGCTGCATCCTCATTCTGGGCGATAGCCTGAGTGACTGGCAGTACCCGGACGGGTAATTTCTTCTACCGTGAGCTAGCTTCCTTATGAGTTACTACCTTGCTCCTCGATTTCTCGATAAGCTTTCAATTCACATCACCAAAAATTATTTGGATTTGCCTGGTGTGAAAGTACCCTTGATTTTGGGTATTCATGGCCGCAAAGGTGAAGGCAAATCGTTTCAGTGCGAGTTAGTGTTTGAGCGCATGGGCGTGATTCCGGTGCATATGTCGGCAGGAGAGTTAGAAAGCCCCGATGCAGGCGATCCGGCACGGCTGATTCGGTTACGCTATCGAGAAGCAGCAGAAGCCGTCAAGGTGAACGGCAAAATGGCCGTGTTGATGATTAACGACATTGACGCGGGAATGGGTCGCGTGGATCAGTTCACGCAATATACGGTCAACACTCAGCTTGTGGCCGGAACCTTGATGAACATTGCCGACAACCCTACCAACGTGCAGCTACCAGGCAGCTACGATGCTGAGCCAATTCAGCGGATTCCAATTATCGTCACCGGCAATGATTTCTCAACCCTGTATGCGCCTCTGATCCGCGATGGCCGCATGGAAAAGTTTTACTGGGAGCCGGACCGGGCTGATCGAATTGGCATTGTCAGCGGTATCTTTGCCGGCGATGGTGTTTGTTGACCGCGCGAAGGATTTGATCAAAAAGTCCCATGATTCCAGATTTACTAAACTTGAGCAGTAGATCGATTTGATGGCGAGAGAAAAGACGGGTAAAGCAGGCACTTTGGTCACTGGGCGTGCTCTTCCCGTCCCTATCACACTGATGGACTAATTACGAACCTAGGGAGCTAACCAACCGTAACCTGGCTGGTATCAACCTCGGTAGCACCATTTACACTGCTGGCAACTCTCACAGCCTTATCAAGCAATTGCTGATTGGGTACTTTGCCTTTCAGCACGACTTTGCTGCTAAGCTGGGCTACCCAGAGATTGTCCAAAGGCTCTAACTCAGCATCATTATCAAACGCTAAAGCTACCCGCTTGGCTAGGCCGCTTTCGTCGAATTCCCCATTCAGTCCTACCTTTGCGGCCGGAATTCCCGGATCGCTAGGAGCAGGAGGAGTTGCTGGAACTTCTTCTTTCTTTTTGCCGAAAATTCTATTCAAAAATCCCATAATTTCATCTCCACAGAAAGTAGAATCAATCAGTCAGATTATCAGCGAACCGCCTTAACCCTGGAAAAAGGAAAGGTTAATTTAAAGGTTCCGTCTATAAGCTGGTGTGAATTAGTTCCAGCGCTCAGATGATTATTGAACTACGCAGGATTGTACAGTCCACTCGTTAAGCGCAGATCAGCCGTAGGTCAGATTTGGGCTGGCTGGATGACTTGAAACAATAGCTTTGAACCAACCCGCTTTCGTCGTAAGCCGTGGACGGTTGGCCCCAAACTGTTACAAGTAGACTTTCTATCATGGCAAAATGGCAAATGGTGCAGCGCAATCTGCGGCAGATATCCGACCAAACATCTGACTGAATCGAGAGAGAGGAGCACACTGATGAATCCAACTGAGGTGAACTGCGTAGAAACCTGCGTAAATGGCTGTGTTTTGGGTGACGAGTGCCCGAACAAGGAGTATCAGGAACAAGCGGCCAAATTTATTCAGGAAACATCGCTCGACCGGATGCTGGAGATTGCTGAAGAAGCACTCCGCAAAAAGCACATGGCTCCACCCCAGTGGGTCTACCCAGAAGATTTGTAACCCGCCTACCACCTACTAACGCCTACTAAACTAACGCCTACTAAAATGAGGACATCTTTGCCGTCATGCCCAGAGTCCACTGGGTAGAGCGTAGTAGCGCTCAGTTTTTGCTGCTATCCGTTGATTTTCACCAGTTCTGCTGCAGTCATTTTTGGTAAGAAAAACTATAATTAGAGGACTAAACATCCCTATCTATCTAGCTCAATCAGCAGAAATCAACGAATAACTGTGTTTGCAACTACACTTTCTTACCAAAAACCAACGGCATCCCCGATCGATTACTTCAGTGCCATCGCGGCGCTTAAGCAGGAACTGAATGCGGTGATTCTGGCCCACTACTACCAAGATCCCGACATTCAGGATGTGGCTGACTATTTGGGCGATTCCTTAGGCTTGTCGCAACAGGCTGCCACGACCGATGCCGACGTGATTGTGTTTGCCGGCGTTCACTTCATGGCTGAAACCGCCAAAATCCTCAATCCCGCTAAACTTGTGCTGCTGCCGGATCTGAACGCGGGCTGCTCTTTGGCCGATAGCTGCCCACCCGACGCCTTTGCCGCCTTCAAAGCCAAATATCCTAACCATTTGGTGATCTCCTACATCAACTGCACCGCCGAGATCAAGGCGATGAGCGACATTATCTGCACCAGCTCCAATGCCGTCAAAATCGTCAACCAAATTCCTGCCGATCAGCCGATTATCTTTGCCCCCGACCGCAACCTGGGCCGCTACGTAATCGAACAGACCGGGCGCGACATGGTGCTGTGGCAGGGAAGCTGTATGGTGCATGAAACCTTCTCAGAAAAGAAAATTGTGCAGTTGCAAATCCAGCATCCCGACGCAGAAGTAATCGCCCACCCCGAATGTGAAGACGCCGTTCTGCGCCACGCCCAATACATCGGCTCCACCACGGCTCTACTGAACTATGTGCAGCGCAGTACTCAGCGCTCATTTATCGTGGCAACCGAACCGGGCATCATCCACCAAATGCAGAAAGCCGCCCCCAACAAGCAGTTTATTCCGGCACCACCAATGAACCAATGCGCCTGTAACGAATGCCCCCACATGCGCCTCAACACCCTCGAAAAACTCTATCTAGCCCTGACCCAGGAGGGGTGCGAGAGCGGCCGAATCGGCACGCTTGGAAAGCGTGTGTGGGGCAACCCACCGTGGGTTCGAATCCCACTCCCTCCGCCAGCTTCCCCCGTATCCAACCCTTCTCCCGACCGGTGACCGGCGCCGAAAGGCGCAGATTTCCCCTGGCCTTGGCGCACCGGCCCTGATACTGCGCAGGCGGAACGAGCACCGTTTTCGCTCTCCGGAGGGCGGGTTCGCTCCGGACCTTGATACTAGGCCGATTGGACGCCTCGAAAAACCACTGGCTTCGGCGCGGGGTGATCTGATTCGCTGATCTCCTCGGCGAAGGGGTCGGCGATGGTGGGTCAGGCGGGTTTCTTCGATGCGGATGAACGGCTTCGCGCTCTGTCTGCGGCCGGCGATCCGCTGGAGCGGCTGCGCGCGGTGGTGGATTTCGAGGCGTTCCGCGCCGAGCTGGAAGCGGGTTTGCCGCGCGCCGACCGCAGCCGGGGCGGGCGTCCGCCCTACGACGCGGTTCTGATGTTCAGGGTCCTGGTGCTTCAGGCGCTGTACACGCTTTCGGACGAGCAGACGGAGTACCAGCTGCGCGACCGGCTGAGCTTCATGCGCTTCGTCGGTTTGGCGCTGCACGATCCGGTCCCCGACGCCAAGACGATCTGGCTGTATCGCGAACGGCTGAGGCGGGCCGGCGCGCTGGCGCGGCTGTTCGCGCGGTTCGATGCGCTGCTGGCGGAGCGCGGCTATCTGGCGATGGGTGGGCAGATCGTCGACGCCACCGTGGTGGAGGCGCGCCGGCCGCGGCTGACGCAGGAGGAGAAGCGCAGGCTGCGCGAGGGCGGCACGCCCGAGGGGTGGTCGAAGGCGCGGGAGCGCCAGATCGATCGCGATGGCCGCTGGACCATCAAGCGCGGCCGCAAGGCGCCGCCTGGGGATGCGCAGCGTCAGGCGATGGGCGAGATCGCGGTGCCGGTGTTCGGCTACAAGAACCACCTCGGCATCGATCGCGGACATGGCTTCATCCGCCGCTTCACCGTCACCCATGCGGCACGCCACGACGGCAGCCAGCTCGGCGCCGTGCTGGACCCGGAGAACACTGGCAGTGGCGTCTGGGGCGACGTGGCCTATCGCAGCAAGGCCAACGTCGCGCTCTTGGAACGGCGCGGCCTGGCGCCACAGTTCCAGCGCGCCAAGCCGCGCGGACGGTCGATGCCGGCGCACGTCGCTCGCGGCAATGCCACCCGCGCGCGCGTGCGCAGCCTGGTCGAGCACGTCTTCGCCGCCCAGAAGCGCCGCATGGGATTGATCGTGCGCTCGATCGGCCTCGCCCGCGCCACCGCGCGGATCACGCTGGCCAACCTCGTCTACACCATGCGCCGGCTGGTCTGGATCGAGGGGAGAACTGCGCCAGCCTGACCGCTCAGACCGCTTGGAACACCCAAGCCAGCCGCTCCGGCCCGAAACCAATCTCCACGTCGACCGCGCTCGCCGCGGTCGCGCCGATCGCAAGACCTCAGCCGCGCCAAAAAACAGGGTTATTCGAGGCGTCCAGGCGGCGTCGGGCCGTAGGTTCCAGGGTGCGAGTTCGCCGATGCGGTTGATCGGCTGCGTGGCGATGCGGTCGAGCAGGACGCGCAGATAGGCCTGCGGGTCCCAGCCATTCAGCTCCGCGGTGCCGACCAGGGTGTAGATGATCGCGGCGCGCCTGCCGCCCTCCAGCGAGCCGGCGAACAGGTAGTTCTTCCGGCCCAGCGCGAGCGGGCGCATCCGCCGCTCGGCGGCGTTGTTGTGCAGGCAGGCGCGGCCGTCGCGCAGCACCGTGGTCAACGCCGTCCACTGCGCCAGCGTGTAGCGGATGGCCTTCGCCAGGTCGGACTTGCCGGAGATGCGGCGCAGCGTCGCTTCCAGCCAGGCGTGCAGGTCGGCCATCACCGGCGCCGCGCGCGCCTGGCGGGCGGCGAGGCGCGCCTCGGGCGGCTGGCCGTCGATCTCCGCCTCGAGGGCGAACAGCGGCGCCATGCGCTCGATCGCCTCGCGCGCGAGCGGGCTGCCGTTCGCCAGCATCTCGTCGTGGAAGTGGCGCCGTGCATGCGTCCAGCAGGCCGCCTCGACCACCCGGCCGCTCTCGTACAGCGCGTTGAACCCGGCATACGCGTCGGCTTGGAGGATGCCGCGGAACGCGCGCAGGCGGCGTTGCGGGTTTGGGAGAGGCTGCAATCTACCTCTATAATTCAATGATTTATTGTCTACGTATTGTCTATCGCGATCGAATTTCTCGGATCCAAGGAAGCCTGTGATGAGCAAAGTTGGAGTGTGGTCAAGTTTGTCCGTCGGTATTGTTCTGCTGTTGAGCAGTCCGGTTAAAGCCTTACCGGGCCAGACGGTGACGGAGGTTGCTACCTGGATGCAAACCAATCCGACGATTCAACCAGCCCCCGGCGAAACTCTGCTAGTCCGCAGAACGGACAGTCCTTCTCGGCGATTTATCTTTAAAGCGTCGATTACTTCTCCAGGTCGAGCTGTATCCGGTGATCGCAGAGACATTATCCGCAGTGAAAGCATCACCTTATTTGACATGGTGTATGGCGTCAGTCAGCCGCGTCTGGAGGAAGCGCTGGGCATTATCTACGGCGATGGGGTGTATCAGGATTACCAACAAGCTGAGGTGGTGTATCAATACCCAACCGCTGAAATGCTGAGCCGAGCCGAAAGTCAGAATGCGCCGTTGCTGCGATTTATTCAGGGAGAAGTACGACAGGGAGAACGCTACGGCTACTGGGTTGAAACGGTGCAAACACCAGAAGGCAAGCCCCACAATGGTCAAATGACCGTTTTTCTGCTGGAGGATCTGCCCAAGCTAACGAGTGAACTTGAGAGCCGTTAGGGGTGATTTAGGTAGCGTCTACCGCTAAAACTCGACAATCGCATCTCACGAACAGACCTAGTAAACTCGAACCAGCCTACGGTTTGCGGGGAGTACAGTTTGTAAGTCGATTGTAATCGGCAGAAAGCTGCAAGAGTATCAAAAGTTACGGCGTTGATAGCAGAATTACGACAAAAGCACTGCCTGCTCTAGCGCCTAGCGACAGGTTGAATATGGGCTTCTCGGTAGGCTTGTTCAGTAGGCTTGTAAAGTCATCTAGTCACAGTTTTGCTTAGATCCTAGCTAGACTAAGCACCGCGTTGATTTTACAAAGACTTTACTATTTACGAGTATTAAAAATTACAAATAATTCGGCATAACTAAAGTAAGCCTCCCTTCAATGCCTGCCACAATGCAGCCTGGGATAACGAGCCAACGTCCGGCCAAATAGTTCCGCAGTTAGGCAAATTCTTCTCAAGCTTTACTCTCCGTCGCGTTAATGTTTTCGCCATGCACCATTCCACTATTCCATTCGTTGATCTCACTGCTCAGCATCAGCCGATTCAAGCCAAGCTGGAGCAAGCCGTTCAGGATGTGATTCGCCAGGGAGACTATGTCCTGGGGCAAGCCTTGAGCGAGTTTGAAACTGCCTTTGCCCTTGCTTGTGGCGCAACCTACGGGGTTGGGGTCGCCTCTGGAACCGATGCCATTGCTCTGGGGCTGCAAGCATGTGGCATTGGCGAAGGTGATGAAGTCATTCTGCCGGCCAATACTTTTGTCGCAACGCTGATTGGTGTACTGCGCTCTGGGGCTACACCTGTGTTTGTGGACTGCGATCCCAAAACAGCCTTGATTGATTTGATGGCTGCCGAAAAAGCAATCACAACCCGCACCAGGGCGATCATTCCGGTCCACCTCTATGGCCAGATGGTATCGCCGCGAAGGTTGCTGGATCTGGCAAGCACCTACGATCTGCTGATTTTCGAAGATGCAGCTCAAGCCCACCTAGCCGAACGGGAAGGGTATCGAGCTGGCTCCATTGGCATTGCTGCTGCATTTAGCTTCTACCCCAGCAAAAATCTGGGTGGCTTTGGGGATGGCGGTATGCTGGTGACACGAGAAGAAATCATTGCCCAAACCATGCGCTCTCTGCGTAATTACGGCGCAACTCGCAAATATTTCCATACTGACTTTGGTACTAATAGTCGTCTCGATACGCTTCAAGCCGCTGTCCTCAAAACCAAATTCCCCTTCCTCTATGACTGGAACTGTGACCGCAACCGCATTGCTCGCCAATATGACGCTTTGCTGAAGCCATTAGCTGAATATGGCATTGTTCCGATTGAAAACCACTGTGATGCAGGGCATGTTTATCACCTCTATGTAATTCGGGTTACTGAAGCTAGCCCTATTGAACGGACGACACTGCAAACAGCTTTGGCCGAAATGGGAATTCAAACCGGTATTCACTATCCAATTCCCTGTCATTTACAGCCAGCATTCCATTGCTTGGGTTACCGAGCGGGTGAGGTGCTTATCGGTTTAATTGAGCTGGGACAGAAGTTTTGGCAAAAGTGCTTGACTTAGAGTGTACTCGAATCTCTTCACGCTCGAAAAGGCTCCTGCGATCGCAGCCGATTGCTTTGTTATCAGTGCAGCTACCCCTTTTACACAGTCTAGATTTAGCAAAAGGCTCGGACTATCGGTGCAATGGGCTATTGAGTACATTGTTTTACGCATTGGGATCAAACCCAACTGTAAACTCAATCGTGCCCGAATTATCGTCGCCCACTCCAGTTGCAGCTATGGATTGTCCTGCGCCTCCACTGCGATCGCCGCTGATTTGACCCGTCAGAAAGTCATAGACCAGATTGAGGTCTTTATAACCATCGGTTGGACTGATATCGATCCAGTCATTGTCGAACGTTAGAAACTCGTCGTCATCATAGACTCGAATGGTGATAGGCACCTGAGGTGTAGTCACTGCCTGACTCAATTTCCAGTATGGAGTAATATTATTTCCAGTTTGAGTCGGACTCCTCAACCAAAATGCTTCATCGTTAGGTGGGTTTTCAGAGAACGAAACCAAAGCGTAGAAATCAGAATCATTGTCGACGGGACCGAAATCACTATCAAAATCACCGATCAGACGGTCGATACTTACGGTCAATTTTTCACTCTGGAGCCGCTCAGAGCTAATAATGTTATTTCTCTCATTCGTCTCACCTACTTGATTGGTTCGATCAACAATCACCCCAATATAAGCACTGCCATTCTTAAAGTCAGTCCAAATTGGATCAGTTGCAGGGGGTAACTCGAGTTGGTCTGCTATTCGTATACTCCCGCCGCCACTGAGGGCGTAGGAACCCGGACTGCCTAGAGAATAGTCGCTGGGAGTAATCGTGCTATCGTTAGATAAATAGAAATCTACTCCAAAGAGAGATGAGTTACCTGAGCCAGTATTGTAAATCCGGAAGTTGGTATTAACGGTACTACCCGGACTAAATGTCGTCTGATCTAGCAAAAAGAGTCCTGGGTCTAAATCAACTGAGTTCTCGCCGGGTGGCTCCTCAGGTGGGATATCTGGTGGTTCTTCGGGTGGATTGAGGGCCAGAATTGCGTTAGCGAGAGCCAGCATATTGGCGCGGCGGAACTGAAGCCCAGTGTTCTCTACATTATCATCTTCATCATCTCCGTCAATGATACTATCTCCACTTCTTACTAAAAGTTGCTTGAATTCCGTAGGAGTGAGCCGCCGATCGAGAACTTGCTGCGCTAATTGCTGTGCCAGAACAGCCATTCCTGCAACGTGAGGAGCAGCTTGGCTGGTGCCACTCATAATACTGATAAAGTCCAGATCACCTGGAGTGCTGCTCAATCCTGCGCCGGTAATTTGAGCACCCGGAGCGAAAATAGTTGTCAGGGTAGAATCGCGTTGGGAGAAGCTCGCAATCTGATCTGCAGTAGTAGTCATGCTTCTGGCACCATCATTTGGTGAATCATCAGAATTTTTTGTAGGATAAAACTGCTCTCCGACATCTGCATCATAGACAGCGCCAACCGACAGTGAGTTGTAGTCGGCAGAAGGGTATGCTACTCCTTGGGCACTCTTATGCTCATAAAAGTCATTACCTGAAGAGGAGACAACAATCACATTTCGAGCCGCCAACTCTGCCAGTTCATCATCAATACCCTCAAGTCTTTGCAGCGTGTCATAGTTTTTATCTCTACTTCCAATCGACATATTAATACTGGCAATATTGAACCGATCGACATTGTCCACTACCCATTGCAGCGCCTGCTCAACATAGCCATATTCAAATCCATCTGAGTCATTTTGGAACACCTTGAGAGCGATAATGTCTGCTCCTGGTGCTACACCATCTGAATATTGACTATTGACAGCACTTCCACTTCCAGCCGCAATACTGGCAACATTCGTACCATGCCCAGTGTAACGTCCAGCGCCGTCGGTCGCGTCGTCATCATGATCGGCATAGTCATGATCAGAGACAATTCGAGATTCTCCGCCTGCTGCATTGAAGAAGGGATGGGTCAGGTTGATACCGGTATCAATAATAACTGTAGAGAAGGTTGTACCATCAATTCCAGCGAACTGAGGTTTGCTGCCAAGCGCAGGATCGCCGCTACGAAAGTCTGGGACTTTGATCAGCGGTAGCGATTCAGCAGTAGATGGACTACCTGTGGCATCAGACCCGTCTACGCCGAGCCAGATTGGTCGGTGCAGCGACTGTTCGATTGGGTTGAAGGGCGGGATATCGCTCCGCTACAAGGAGAAGGCTGGGGCGGTGGACAAGCTCGTGGAATCCTGCTGCCCGCCAACCTCACCGTTGCAACTTACCTGCTGGGCACCCCGGTCCAACCGGATTTGACCGGAGCAATTCTAGCGTTTGAGGATGTGTCCGAGGCTCCCTACCGCATCGATCGAATGTTGACGCAGTGGCGCATGATGGGCGCTTTCAACAGCGTTAAAGGCATTGCACTAGGACGGTTCAGTCAGTGTGACCCCACTCCTGGAATTCCTAGCTTTACGACCTCTGAGGTGCTGCGCGAGCGCCTCTCGGATTTAGGAATACCGGTAGTTGCTGAATTGCCCTTTGGCCATGAAGGCGTCAATGCAGCTCTGCCGGTCGGTGTTCCAGTCGAGTTGGACGGCGATCAAGGCAGCTTGAGCATCCTGAATTGAGAGGCAAACCGTTACTTGCGGGTTTAACGATGGTCGGTCAACTTAAGCCAAGCATCTAACCATCACTCTTTACTGGAAAGCCGGTTGTAACTTGCTAAAACTGCGATTCTACTTTGCTAAATCTTTTGCTAAATCTGAAGTGCTAGCACCATTAGCGCTCACTTTTCACAGTGATTTATATCCTGCCACCCCTGTGACTCAGATAGCTGCCACTCATAGCGTGGAACTGAAACAATGCCATGAATTCTGTTCCTGCCATTGCTCATACAATTAGAAACACAATTAAACTGTTTATCACTTTAATCTTTTAGTCACTATTGATTCCTACAGCTCAAAAATTCAATTTTGTCCTGCATCTAATCCCGATTAAGATTTGAATTATGGGCTGTTGGGTCTGGAAGTTGACTAGGGAAATTTATTGGTAGGCGTGTGGCTAACATACAGTGCAGATTCATCTTCATCGGTGTGCTGGCTCACTGAAAGGACAATGCCAACCCCACGGGGACGGATTTCAGACCCTGCTTCAGCCTGAGATGGCAAGCTAGTGGAGATTGTCATAGTCCTCATGCATTCCATTGAACCTGCAATGTAGTAAACTTCATCCACTGACTGTGCGATTCAGCCCTCAATTTTGCTTGCTTGGCTTCGTTTCATTGCCTTACCCTCTGATACAAACCCACCGCAGGGTGAATCATTCATCTAATGCCATAGTGCGCTACCTGCTATGATCTGCTGTCTCAATCCCCAATGCCAGAAACCTCTCAATTCAGATAATACAAAGGTTTGCCAGAACTGCGGTACACCCTTGAGCCTGTTGAGAGGCCGCTATCAGGCTGTACAGTTGCTGGGGCAAGGGGGATTTGGCAGAACCTACTTGGCGTTAGATGAAGACCGGCTAAAATCTCGCTGCGTGATCAAGCAGTTTTCACCTCAGGTCCAAGGCACAAAGTCACTGGAAAAAGCCGTGCGCCTGTTTAACCAGGAAGCGGTGCGGCTGCATGAATTGGGAGAGCATACCCAAATCCCAGCCCTATTGGCCTATTTTGAGCAGGACGGCTACCTCTATCTGGTGCAGCAATTCATTGAAGGCCAGAGTCTGCTGCAAGAGATGAAACAGCATGGCGCGTTTAATGAACGTCAAATTCGCGATGTGCTGGCCGATGTGCTGCCAATTCTTAGGTTTGTGCATCGACATCAGGTGATCCACCGAGACATCACGCCAATGAACATTCTGCGCCGTCAGACCGATGATCGGTTGATGCTGATCGATTTCGGTGTTGCTAAGCAAATCCGGGAAGAGGCGGCTGGGGAAGTAGGGACTCGAATTGGTACAGAAGGCTACGCGCCAATGGAACAATTTCGTGGCGGCAAGGCATATCCAGCCAGCGATTTGTATAGTTTGGGTGCCACTTGCCTACATTTAATGACAGAAACTCGCCCTGATAACCTCTACGATCCGCTAAATGGGCGTTGGATTTGGCGCGATTACTTGCAGCACGAAAAAGGTGTAGTTGTCAGTGACCAGCTAGCCCACATTCTGGACAATATGCTCCGCGATCTGGTTAACGAGCGCTATCAGTCTGCAGATGAAGTGATGCGCGATCTGAATGCTGATTCGTTTCTGCCAACCCCTAAACCAACGCCTGCCTCGCCTCCTCCGGTTTCTCCCTCGGCGATACCGACAGCCCAGCGAGGCTCCACAGTTCGAGGCAAACCCCGATGGCCGCAAAATTGTATAGTTGAGGCCGCTGTTGCGCAGATATTGTTCGACGGCCCACTTGGCTTTGAACACCGGCGCATCTTCATAGCCGCGATCGGCTCCCAGCACCGAAATGAAGACAAAATGCGCTACGCCTGCGGCTTTAGCAGCATCGATCAGATCAATATTGGCTCGGTAGTCCAATGCCTGTGCCCCACCCCGACTCGACGCATTCGACCCGTGGGCGCTAATCACATAACGGACTCCCTGGCAGGCTTTTTGAATATCGCGTTCTTCTAGTAAGTCGCCAATAAAAATCTCGGCTCCCCGATGCTCCAGCTCTCCATAGCGAGAGGTGAGCTTAACAAAGGCTCGGATCGGTTGCTCCCGTTCCCGCAGCAGTCGCACAATTCGACGTCCCAATCCTCCGGTTGCACCTGTAACTAAGAACATGCCGATTCTCCCAATTCTTGCAGCCGTTTACGTAAGAATAACTGCCGAGGTTGTCCTAGCAGCAGCGTGACGGGGTTCACCTCAATTCGCTGCACTCGATAACCTGTTTTCCAATATAGACGCCGCGCTTGGTGATTGTTTTCTAGAACATGCAGGTAGAGATCGCTAAAGCCCCAGTCAAGGGCAATTTTTTCACAGGTCTGCAACAACTGCTGGGCAATTCCCTGCCGTCGATAGTCGCTTTTAACCGCCAAGTTGGACAAGTAAAGATATTTAGTATTCCAGGGTTGCAGCAGGGACGGTGTTTTCAAGCTCAGCTCTACGGTACCGACTAAGGTATCACGACCAAGCACCAAACCAGTTGGGGCAACTCGTCCACTCAATTCTGAAAAAGCCTGTCCTTTTAGCGTTGGTTTGACAGCCACTAAACAGGCATAGTGACTGCTACGGCTATGAAAGCGGCTCTTCAAATCTTCGTAGATTCCGGCTTTCAGGAGAGGATACACCCACCGCATCCAACCCTCCTGGCCGTGAAAGCTGCTAGCAAGCAAATCTGCTAACGCGAGTAGATCCTGCTGCCGAACGGTGCGCGTCAAGAAGGAAGTATCGCTACGGGTTTGATAAGCGGACTGGTTGTGAGCCGAGGTTGAATTAGGTGATGAGGACGACAAAGCTTCTGAGTGCGGGGTAGACATGCGTTTAGAAAGGGGGGGATGCCCTCATTGTAGTCCTGAGAATTAGTTATAGGACTTCAGTTAAAAGCCTTACAGGACTGGGCACTCTCTAGATCAGGTTTAAGCATCTAAACCGTTTCATTCGCACCTGATTTCGGATCGACCTGATTGCAATCAAGCTAAGACTGAAATGATGCCTAAAATACGTGACTGTTTGCAGATTTGATGAAGCAAATGCAGCCTGAGAGCCAAAAATCGACGGGAAGCTGTATATTCGGTGCTAAACAGACAATTATCGCTCCTAAAGAGTGAAAATGCCAATTTAATCCATCCGTTTAGCCGAAGCCCTGTTCAACCAACCGACTAGCCTCCTAGGAATTCTTTGAGCTCTATGAATAGAAACTGGAATAGAAACTGCCTACTCGTGAACATTACACCGATAAGCATCCCTAGCGTTCGGTACCGTCCTAGGCAGTTGACTGGCCACGGTTGATCTCAGCCCACTTGCCCGAAATCTTTAACTGTTGACAACTGTTGACGCCAAGCGCTAGGCATTTCTGCCGCAGGCATTTACTTGACAAAGCCCTACTCATCTAACTGCCCTCAAACCGAGGAGAGCGGTGCATGAAATCTTTAGATCCAAACAAACCTTCGATTTTAGTGGTGGATGATGAGCCAGACAACCTGGATCTGCTCTACCGCACCTTTCACCGAGAATTTAAAGTACTGCGAGCAGAGAATGGTCCGGCAGCTCTGGAGATGCTAGCGCAGGTAGGTGAGGTAGCCGTGATTATCTCTGACCAGCGCATGCCGATGATGAGCGGCACTGAGTTTCTTAGCCTCACTGCTACCCAATACCCAGATACGATTCGGATTATTTTGACCGGCTACACCGATGTAGAAGATCTGGTCGAGGCGATCAACTCCGGTAAAGTATTCAAATATGTCACTAAACCGTGGGACGACGAAGAGCTAAAAGCTGTAGTGCGGCAGGCGGTGGATACCCACAATGTCCTTAAAACCCGCACCCAAGAGCTGCGGCGAACCTTACGGCAAGAATCTCCGGAAAGACCCCGTGCACCTTGACTACAACTTGATAGTGATTTCGGGCAAGTAATGCGCAGCATAGGTGGGAGGCTTTGATGTCAGGCTCTTGGGCTTGGCGGAGCCATCGGTGAGATACCACCCTTTGCTTGTTTGGACTCTAACCTCGACCCGTAAGCCGGGTCAGGGACATTATCAGGCGGGTAGTTTGACTGGGGCGGTCGCCTCCCAAAGAGTAACGGAGGCGCTCGAAGGTTGGCTCAGGCTGTTTGGAAATCAGCCGCAGAGTGTAAACGCATAAGCCAGCTTGACTGCGAGACATACACGTCGAGCAGGTACGAAAGTAGGAGTTAGTGATCCGGCGGTTCCGCATGGAAGGGCCGTCGCTCAACGGATAAAAGGTACGCCGGGGATAACAGGCTGATCCTGCCCAAGAGTTCACATCGACGGCAGGGTTTGGCACCTCGATGTCGGCTCATCGCATCCTGGGGCTGAAGAAGGTCCCAAGGGTTTGGCTGTTCGCCAATTAAAGCGGTACGTGAGCTGGGTTCAGAACGTCGCGAGACAGTTCGGTCCCTATCTGGTGTGGGCGTAGCAGAATTGAGGGAATCTGTCCTTAGTACGAGAGGACCGGGATGGATCCACCTCTAGTGTACGAGTTATCGCGCCAGCGGTAGCGCTCGGTAGCTAAGTGGAGCATGGATAAACGCTGAATGCATCTAAGCGTGAAGCCAGACCCAAGATAAGTTCTGCCCGTGAGACTCCTGGAAGACCACCAGGTTGATAGGCTGGAGATGTAAGTGCAGTAATGTACTTAGTTGACCAGTACTAATTGTCCCAAGGCTTGACCATAAAATTTGTTGACTGGCAAATTTATGTTTAAGCAACTTCGTAGGAAATATCGCATATATTCAGTTGTCAGAGATCAGATGAGATCTTTACAAGTTTTCCGGTGATTGTATCGACAGGGTCACACCCGTTCCCATCCCGAACACGGAAGTTAAGCCTGTTTGAGCCGATGATACTGCAGCTTTCAGTTGTGGGAAAGTAGGTAGTCGCCGGATCTATTTCAAAGAGCCTGCTCATTTGTTTGAGCGGGCTTTTTTGCGTTTGGTTCAGACGGCAAGCAATGATTTAAGAGCGCAATGTTCGAGTTCGCAGGTTCTGCCGGCGTGATCTGGATAATCAGCAAAGAAAAGGGCTTTGCCCGTTTTCCGTAAAGTTCTACGTTCACTGAGTTGCCGATTCCAAGTATGTCAATGGATGCCAGCAGTGATTTGGTACCGTAAAATTGCAGATTCGCGCCCTGATTGCCAAAAAAGCGTTTTCCCTACAAACGAGCAATGACAGCATTGTTGTTTGTATTGTAGGGTATCGCGATGTTTTTCTCGCCTACAAAGACCAGCCCTTTAATGCCGAAATCGATAAAGCCGGTGTTGTAGAAGTAGTGGTCACCGTGAGATGTATATTTGATCGTGTTTCCACTTGCCGGCTGTCTTTCGCCTAATCCGCCGAGAATGTTCGTTCCGGAGCCGTTATTGAAAAAGTGGTTGATGTTAGAAGTTAGGGTGATGTAGAGTTGTTTGCTGCATTGTTAACGACCAAAAATGCTGTAATTTCCACAGCGTCGATTGCCAGATATCTGATAGCTGACCGTGGGCTGGTCGCACCGGCAAAATTCTCGACTCGGACACCTTCGCCGGGTCCGCTAGTCAGAACCATCAATGGAAGGTCGGGCCCGGCTGTAAGTTCGCACCAATGTCATGTAACCACAGAAAAGGAAATTATATGGACAGTCGAAGGGAGCAAATCTATACTCTAATCTGGAAGATATCGCAGTGATAATCGAACGAACATTCAGAATTTTGTCGTATGCGGTGGTCCTTTGCGGATTTGCTTCTCTGTGGATATCTGGCGTATTTGGGGTATTTGGGACCGCTCTTTTTTTTGCGGTATTGATTGTTTCGATACTGATCGAAGGTTCGCGTTGGCAAATATCCGAGCGCGTTGGAACCGCGCTTACCGTGCTTGCCTTACCAGCATTCTATGTACTTTGGAAAGGCGGCTTCTTTGAGTTTACTGGGCCTGAAACGGAGCTTCCGGGTATTTTGGCGCGCCTGATCCTTTCACTTACTGCCATCAAGCTTTTACAAAAGAAGGGCGATCGCGACTGGATCTTTCTTTACGTAATGGCATTCTTCCAGGTATGTAGAACGGATCGAATAGCTTGGTTTTGGCTGAGTCGGGAATGCCGATGCCGTTGTCTGCAATTCCGATGGCTACTGCATTATGGCGCTTCTCTGTTGTGATGGTGATAGTAGGTGATTCGATCTGCCCTCGTTTCATGCCTTCCTCTAGGGCGTCGATGGCGTTGGCCAAAATATTCATAAATACCTGATTCATCTGGCCGACATAGCATTCCACCGGCGGCAAGTCCCCATAGCGTCTGATTAGCTGAATCGCGTCACGGTCGCAGGTAGCTTTGAGGCGATGCTGCAAAATCAACAGGGTACTGTCGATGCCTTCATGGATATCAACCGCTTTCACCTCGGCTTCATCCATGCGCGAGAAGTTGCGCAGTGAAGTAACAATCCGCTGAATGCGGTCGGTCCCTAATTTCATCGATCCCAGCACCTTGGGCAGATCGGCTTTGAGAAACTCCAGATCAAACTCGGCGGCGAGAGCCGCAAATTGCTGACCATCTCCCGCTTGCTCACATTCGATCAAGGTCATCACATCCTGACAATATGCTTCCAGGTGCAGCAAATTTCCGGCGATGAAGTTGACTGGGTTGTTGATCTCATGGGCAATGCCCGCTACAAGTTGCCCCAAACTCGACATTTTTTCAGTCTGCACGAGCTGGGTTTGGGCTTGCTTCAGGGCTTGCAGCGTTTCTTCTAGCTGTCGCTGCTGGATTTGTAGTTGCTCGAAGGCGGCTATGCGTTCTTCTACCCGCAACGCTAATTCCTGATTGGCGGTCGCTAACGCGGCTTCTGATTGTCGCTGCTGAGACAAAATCGCAGTTAACATGAGGGTGGTAATGGCAACGGTGCCCATAAACGTTTGTAAGAGCAGCAACGATTCATTCAATGACGCCCGCATGAAGGAGCTTTTGCCGTAAACCGTCCCAAAAATTGCCAGCATCACCACCACAACTACGCTGGTCGTCGCGCCCCGTGGCCCCAACCGGAAGGTGGCCCAAATTAGACAGGGAATGAGCAGGTACTCTACAGGATAGGCCATCCAGAAGGCGAATTTGCTGATTCCAAACAGCAGTGCCAGCATTAGCAGCATCTCGATCAGTTGCCCCATGCGCGATCGCCCCTTGGATACCTCGTCCCAGGCCAGAAACATGGGCAGCAGCACAATCAGCGAGATCATGTTGCCAATCCACCAGGTCAGCCAAACGGAACCAAAATCGCTCCAGCCAGACAGGCCAAAGATACAGAAGGTCGTTACGCCAATCGTTGCATTCACTGCTGGGCTGAGGGCTGCAATCAGCGCAAACTTCAACACATGGTTGATGGAACTAAAGAAATGCCCCATCGGGATCAGCCGCTGCATCAGGAAATTGCCCAATACGGCTTCTAAGGCGGGACTGGCTGCACAGATTGCTCCAACGACAATCGCCACTCCCCAGTTTTGGCTAGCTTGATAAAAGCTCGGTGTGCTGGCTAGCAAATCGCCCAGCCAAATGGCCGGAATCATGCGATAGCCAAACCAGAAAACGCCGATCCAGGCAATTGGGGCTGGAAACCAGATCGGCGTCACATTGCCAGGGGGAATGGGTAGCGCAACTAACATTCCGAGTTTAGCGGTGCCGTAATAGATCGCTGCTAATCCGAATGGCAGAGCTAATGCCAACATGCGTTGTCGTGCTAACTGGCTTATTTGCATCTGACGTCTCTCAGTCCAACTGATGGTTGAGTAATTTGCGTGAATTCGTTTCGTAAGTAATATTCCCGCAAACAATTCTGCGGTTGACATAGTAGTTGCAATTAGCTGCAATTAGCAGACGTAACAAGCCGCATCAACAGATAATTAGTTATCCAGAAAAAACTGTAGGATATTGTACAATTCTTGCCGTTTGTCAGGATTTTCACATCTTTCGGCAATCACAGGAATAGTTAGAGAAGCAGGATTAGCAGATTTCAGATGGATGAAGTAAAACGGTTTGGGAAACACTTTAAGATAAGCAAAATACAATTTTGACAGTTCAAGCGAGAGTTACAATTACAAGATTAGATTAAAAAAATTAGTTGAATTTAGGTAGACACAAATTGTAGCCATAGATAACCATCAATGATGGTTATTAAAGAGACATCGATCAAGCCATATATCTACCTAGGTTTAAGGCTGTCTTAAGCTGAATTACTTAGAAGACAAATCACCTATGCGCCAAAATTGAGTCGGTCTCCCCATCGCTGGCAGGTTGCCAGAATTGCCGGAATTTCAGACGCTTTAGGTGGTTGAGCCGATTCTTTCTGTCCTCGTTCTGCTTTGTCATAGTCATGCAGTGTCATGGCGAGGCAGAGCAAGCGTTTCTCGGTGTCAGACAACTGGAGGGATGATGGTAGATATTGACTCAAATTCCATGCTATCAACAGCGCATTGAGAACATGAACCAATAAACTTTGGTCGGGTCGGTTGGCCCACTTTCGGGCAGTTTCTCGGGCTCGGCGGTCGCCCTGCTTCAGTAAGCTCTGGTAGTGGGATTCCTCTGACCCACCCAGTGCTGTGATCAGGGAAAACTCCCGTTCTAATGCAGGGAGTACGGTTTCCAGAAACGTTCGCAGGATTGGATCAGTCTCTTCGGGCAGCGTTTCGATCAGGAGTGCTTGTAGGAGCGTTTGCATAGCTAGAAGATGTAGGGTCTTGAGTTTTCACAGGGTTGGAGCCGCCACTTCAGCGATTCCAGCAACAGGGCATCTTGATTGAAGGCACAGGCATAGACCTGACCATCGGCATCGGTCAAACGATAAAGACCAAATAGAGGACTGAGCCGCAACCTTCTCGCAACATCCCAGTGGCTTTGCTGCGATCTGCGATTGACTTCTACTAGAAATGTCAGCAGTTTTTGTTTGCGCAAACAATTCCGCACTTCAGTTTGAGGATGTCCAGTGATCGTCAACTTACTGATCAGAGACAACGTGCATTGCTGGATCTCCTCTGGACCAAGATCGGTTTGTAGCTCAATTGGCTGTCGTTCGTCTAACCATCTCTGAACTCTGAGATAGACTGTAATGTAACGTTCATCAAATTCAGTTGCAGCATGATGGTAATGTTGGGCCGTTTCCAGAAACGAAGCGCGATCGATCACGTCTACAGTCACATAAGGTAGAAGCCGGAGTAGATCGTAGGTATAAAACCGAGAATCATCCCAAATCGCAGCCTGTAAATCTGTTCCACCCCGAAAACGCAGTAATTCTTTCTGGACTGCTTTACCGACTGGCTCCTTTCCCAATGCATGCCAATGTCGTTTTTTATCGAGCTGATCGCCATACACTCGTCGTAAATCTGCTGCTATTTTTTCCTGTAAAGGCTGCATCACATCGGCGTTACCTTTACTCATGGTGATGAGCATTCCCTGAGCCTGCAAAGCTCCCCAGTAGGCGCGGTACTGCTCAAACTCCTTGGGCGGGTCGAAGGCTGACTCAATGATTTCTCGAAAGTCTGATTCCGTTTCAGCCGAACGAATCCGGCTGATTTTTTGCCCCTCGGCAAGCTGCTCTTGCAAGCGAGCCATAATCCAGGGGGTGCGGCTTGGAATTAAGACAAAGGCTTGATAACAAGAAAACCCAGGGTGTCGCCCTAACCGTCCTAATCGCTGGATAAAGGTTGCCGAATCGCTGGTTTCAAAAATCAGCAGGTGAATCCGAAAATCAACACCAATATCAACGGCTGATGTCGCAACAACCAGGACTGATTGAGGTGCGTTAGACAGCTCATTCCGAATTTTCTCCCGCTCCAAGCGGTCAATTCGCCCACTGATCTCTTGGACCTTGATTTCGCTCTCAGAGAAAACTGTCTGTAGTGCTCGGACGACCCGACTTACCTGAGCGATTGAGTTGAGAATAATCAGTCCACGCCCTGCTGCTTCGGCAGTCAGCAGTTGGCGAATCAGATCTGCCTGCTCTAGGAGCCATTGCAGAGAATCTGTACTGTCATCGAGCTGCACGAATTCTAGCTGAACCAGCTGACAGATCTGTCGATATCCTGGCTGTTCAGCACTGGCGTACTGCCCTTTGATCCGCTTAACCTGAAATCCAGATTGGCGTAGGCTATCAATGAACGTTTGCTTGGGTGTTGCAGATGTAAACAACGCTTTCAGAGGGCGTTTACGCAAACGGCTATAGCGAATCAGCAATAAACTGTTAAGAATAGCAGCTTCTTGATGTGCTCCAAAGATATGAAATTCGTCAGCAATATGCAGATCGGGTGATCGCGCCAGTGTATTTGGTAGATCAACTTGATTGTATGCAGGATTACGGTAGCGAAAATGGGTAATGAGATGGAAAATGTCCGGGTTCGTCAGAATAATTGAGCTTTGTTTGAGCGATCGCCACAGCTCCTTAAACCAGTAAGGGTGCTTAAACAACCTTCGGGCATCATAGCAGGTTCAAACACGAAGTCGGCCAACACTCCAGCGACTAAATAGCCCAATGGTGCTGTGATCTGAGACAGGAAGGAGCGAGCCGCAAACACTCGCCCTTGCACACTTGGCTCCACTTTAGCCAGCCAGATAGCCTGGTAGGAGCTACTGTAGAACGGGATAAAGAAAGCTCCAAGGAAACCAGCTGTAAGCCAGACTACCGGAACTTGTCCCAATCCCAAAATCATTTCTCCGCCAAAGCTAAGGGCAGCACCGATTCTGCTTAACAAATAGCGGGCTTCCTCAGGAGTTTGGTCTTCCTTAATCGTCGTCAGCACCATCAGTGCTACCCAAACTGGCAATTGCCGAACCTCGCCCAACTCATCTAGGTAGACTCGGTGTACCTGCTCTCCACTCAGTGGGGTTCGATGCGGATACACGTCCTCTTGCTCAATTCTCCGAGTGGATAAATGACGATCGCTTGCCAATCTCTAAACCGTTCTCGATTGCGGTAAAAATACAAGGCTGACTCTGCAAATACCCGTTCGTACAGCCGTTGGTCCTTCTGAAACTGCACCTCACAGAAGTAGACCGTGCCCACTTCTCCTTCAGGAGGCAGAAACACTCCATTGATCTCAAACTTTGGCTCTTTCACCGTTACTGAATCGAAGCCATAGGCTTGGGCGTTGGCGGGTGGTTCACTCAGTAGTTCAAATAGTAAGGATGAAGATTGTTGAAAGAGTTTGTAAAAAATCGAATCGCGTCGCATACCGCTTACACTGCTGAACTTGAGCAAGTGTACTACAGAATATCTCTATCAACACCCCTTAAATCTATGCCCAAACATAACTTATTTGTTCGTCAATCCTGCCACCGTTCTTCCGAAGAGCGACCCAAACATCAACCAGCGGATGGCACTCAACTACTCGAACGACTCCATACATTATGCGCTGAACGTGACCAACAACTTGACGGGCATTGCTACAATCAAAAGCTTCACAGCAGAAGCCTATGAGCGCAATCAGGTTCAATCTGAAAGTGATGCCTACTGCCTGGTAAAGCGATCGCTTTGTCTGCCGCTTTTTTCCCCATGATTCGGTTTACGATCGTTGCAGGATTTATTGCGACATTGTTCTTTGGTGGAGTCGCCGTGATCAACAATCAAATCACAGTAGGCACCTATGGTTTTATGGTGTTTATTGTGCAACTACTGCTGTGGCCCTTTGCCACCTTGAGCCAACTCATGGATAGCTATCAACAATCTGGCATCCATAATTTACCTTAACTAGTGAACAAAAAAGTAGATAGTAATGGCACATCCCACACTAATCACAAAACTCCGGACCCAGATCGGATGCAGCCGCTGCGCAAAACGAGCACTACTGTAGCCGCCAATCAAAGCTGCACTAGCCATTAGCGTTGCCTGCCACCAAAGCACCGCATGAGCCGCAATAAAGGTAATCACCGCGACTCCATTGGTACAGGTGGCTAGCCAGGTTTTCATCGCGTTCATTGTATGGATGTTTCTCCATCCCATCAACTCCAAAATTGCCAAAATCACAATGCCAGCACCGCCGCCAAAAAAACCAATGTAAATCGCAATCCCAAATTGCAGCAGCAGGGCTAGAACTAAGGGCAAATGATACTCCGCCTGAGTGGACGAACGAGCCGAGGAATGGCGTCGCAGCCAGCGAATCAGGGGTTGACCAAAGGCAAACACAACGGTTGCCGTCAGCATCAAATAGGGAAGCAGCGTGGTGAAGGTAGCCTGAGGCGTATGCAGCAGGATCTGTGCTCCCAAAATGCCGCCAGTAACGCTGGTGATGGTCAGCAGCAGTAGTTCTCGTCGTAAACTGATTAGCTCTTTTCGATAGGCAATCGTGCTGGCTACGGTGCCCACCCAAAGCGAGGCTGTATTCGTGGCATTGGCTTCGATTGCAGGCATGCCGGTAAACAGCAGCGTGGGGAACACAATCAAACCACCACCGCCCGCCACACCGTTGATCAGGCCACCCAGTAGCGCTACTCCAAATAATAAAACGAGTGAGAAGCCAGAATTTGCAAACTCCACCATAGTTGAGAAGAAACAATGCTTCCTCTACGGTAAGAACTGGATTTATAGATGTCCAATATATCTTTAGCTGGGTTTTAATACTTGAGAAGTCTTTTGGCAGTGGAAAGTAGAATAGTAGCCGCACTCAAGCTGATAATTTTAGCAACAGATTTAGTAACGGAGCTAGTAATTGATTTAGTAATTGTCTTAGTGAGCATTGTAATTACTTCGTTATTCGTTAATGTTACAATCCTAAACAATTCCAGGAAGGCTGAAAGCATGGTTTTGAAAAAGCTATATCAGACTATTGATACGCGAACCAATCATAGTAATGAAACATTATCGCCTTAATATCGGTGTTGTCAAGGTTAAGATAACTACAACAGCAATTCTATTTTGGCGAAAGGCTTTTCAAGTCCTGGCAGTAGCGGTATTGTGAGGACATCTGAGAGAGCCAAGAGCGCCAGAACTGTTGAAAGAACGGAGGTTGTTTGACACCATAGTCGGTGCTTTTCGCCAGCGCCTGTCCTCGCTACCGGACAAACGCACTGGCAAGAATACCCGCTATGGGATGGAAGATGCAGCCTTAAGCGCATTTAGCGTGTTCTTTACCCAGACCCCTTCGTTTCTGGCATACTAACGCATGATGGAGGGCAGCAAAGGGAAAAGCAATGCCCAAAGCCTGTTTGGTGTCCATCAGATCCTAAGCGACAACCAAATCCGGGACCTGTTAGATCCCGTGGCCCCTGAGCAGGTGTTTCCTGTGTTTGAGGAGATCTTGCAGGGGTTAGAACAGCAGGTGCAGTTAGAGCGCTTCCGCTCGGTTGCGGGCACCCTGTTGATTGCCATCGATGGAACTGAATACTTTAGTTCGAGCCAAATCCACTGCTCGAACGGCTCAAAGCGTAACCTGAAGTCAGGAGAGACCCACTACTTCCATAGCGTCATCACCCCGGTCATTTATCTCAATGGGGTGCCCCTGAGAGATAGCAATGATGCCCTGTTGGTGAACTGGTGCGAAATCACAGGTGCGAAATCACAGTGAGCCGTCCTAACGGCAAGGTGACCTATAAAAATTTGTTTGCCACCAATTACCTTGTTCTATTATTTTCTCAGATTAGTGCGCAGCGTAGTTAATCCTATCGGATCGCTCCTTCCCGGTACTTCACCCGATAAGGTGAGGCTAATACTTTTCTACTCTACCTTTCGGTCGATCGTTGTGATTCGATTCTTTTATGCTGTCAATTTTTGCAAAGTCGCAAAGTAAGCCAGATCACCGGTCTTAAACAATCCATACCAGGCTTCTAGAACTTGAGAAGCGTAGAGATCAAGTCTTCGTTAAACCAACCGTTTTGATTTGATACCGTCCAGGATTCGCTTGAGCATCGGGGTTATTGATTCCAGCGATCGCATATCCCGTTTCCTAATCAGCGAGTATATCAAATACAAACAGGTGTACAATTTGCTTCATACTTCCTCCTTTTGCGATCGCCCTCCAAACAACAATTATTTTCTGAGTTGGATCAACGTCCTAACTCAGTAGTCAATTTTGTATTACCCCAGTTTAGGCAACTAGCTTAGTTTCGGTTGTGCAATTCTTGCGTTACTGTCAAAATTTTGCGATCGCTTTCCAAAAATGTAGATCACGATGCAGCTTGATCGGTCATCCATTGAACCAGTTGCAACACAACCCCATTTGGATCAGTCACTTGAAAGAATCGTTCGCCCCAGGGTTCTGTTTCAATCGGAGTTGTAATTGTGACTCCTTCGGACTGTAATCGGCTGTATTCGCGATCGATGTCATTCACAACAAAGACAACGAGCAAGCCATCCGCCCGATGACTGCGTAGATGGACTGGCTTAAAGCTTTTCAGCCCAGTTTGTAGAAAGATTAAATTAAATCCTGCATCGGGCCGAGAGAGTGATACAAAGCCCTCGGCTGACATATCTTCCTTGAAGCCAAAGTGTTGCTTAACGAACTCAGCCGACGCGGTGACATCATCAACGTTGAGCGAGATTGCTGAAGCGGTAATTTCCATAGATAACTATTTCTCCATTTCTTCTCAATGTTTCACCTGATAGTGCAGCAACATGAATCCGTTGCGATAAATCTTGCTGTTCGTCAGGCTCAGGGAAACCTGCGGAACAGCACCTGCAAGCAGGGGAATGCCGCAACCGAGTAGAATCGGATGGACTTTCAGAATCATCTCGTTGATCTCTGGAAATAGCACTGTGGCTAAACTGCCGCCCCACACAACCAGATGTCTTTACCAGGTTGTTGCTTCAATTCTCTGACGCATCAACAACCGCCGAGTCAACTGCCAGTGAGATCGGCTCCAGGTCCAAGTCGGCACCGGATCGACCTCAAACCCTTGCAATAGACGATATCCAAGCGGCGCAACCGCTCCACTTTTCCAGAAATTAACGCCTAGCTCTACCAATTGGCCAGCTAGCTCCAGGCTGGCATCAATACGCGACAGCAGCAAGGTTCGTTGACCGGGCGGATCAAGAGCTGCGCTCAGCCAACCGTGGTAGGTGCGAGTATGGGCATCGCAAATGGTGCCGCTAGCAAAACTTCCCAATCCATTCGTTAGCAGCCATTCTCTGGTATCTAAATTATCCATGCCCCCTACGTTGAATGGCTGTTTGGTTTACCAGTCAGACTTAATTATTGGCAAACCTACGGTTTTAGGCAACAGGGAAGCAATACTCAGTACTGAGATTGCCTGCCTCTACTCAAAATCGTTATGACTATGATATAGTTGTTACAGTTCTTCAAGCATATGCTCTGCTGGCGGCTGAAGCTTAGTCGGCTAGTTAAGGGCAATACTTTATTGAAAGTAGACGTAGTTAGTTAAGGAGATTCATTCATGACCCTGACCTACAGTTCCGAAGGATGTCTCCGGGTTGGTCAATCTGCACCTGACTTCACGGCCACTGCTGTATACGATCAGGAATTCAAAACAATTAAGCTATCAGACTATCGCGGCAAGTACGTTGTTCTGTTCTTCTACCCGCTAGATTTCACCTTTGTTTGCCCTACTGAGATTACCGCATTTAGCGATCGCTACGACGAGTTCAAAGCCATCAACACAGAAATTTTAGGTGTATCGGTAGACAGCGAATTCTCTCACTTGGCTTGGACGCAAACCGATCGGAAGTCGGGTGGGGTTGGCGATTTGGCGTATCCGCTAGTATCAGATATCAAGAAAGAAATCAGCGCAGCTTACAATGTGCTCGATCCAGAAGCCGGTATTGCTCTGCGTGGTCTGTTCATCATCGACAAAGATGGTGTGATTCAGCACTCCACGATCAACAACCTGGCCTTCGGTCGTAGCGTGGATGAAACGTTGCGGACGCTGCAAGCGATTCAGTATGTACAGTCTCACCCCGATGAAGTTTGCCCTGCAAACTGGAAGCCCGGTGATGCCACGATGAATCCTGATCCGGTTAAATCGAAGGAATTTTTTGCGGCAGTGTAGTAAAGTGATCGATTAAATCATCTGATTGGTTTCCGTAGGTGGGTCGCAACCCACCTTTTTTGTGGCTGTGATTTTGCTGCTGTGATTGCTGTAGGTTTGGGGTGGTGCTGTTGAACTGCTTTCCGATCGGGGAATATTGACAGGGAATGTTGACCCCGTTGCTCGACTAGGTGAATAGCCATTTTCCCTCGGGCTAACGTAGGGTATTGTTGTTAAGGCGTTGAGGATGATCCTATGCCCAGAACTCCGAGTGAATATGCCGTTCACATCCTGCTGGAAGGGGGGCACCGCGAAGAAGTCCGCTTCTCGACTATCCAAGATTTTCAAAAGTGGTATAGCGGCGAACTGGTGCCCAAATCTGGTTCCGATGATTTCATTAACGTGCCGCTGAAAACAATGCAGGGCGAGTATATGGTGCTGCGTCCGTCGCAGGTAGTGGCCTTGCGAGTAGAGCCAGTCTTCTACGGCAGCGTGGATCGAGATTTTTGAGGTTGAGTTTTTACATCGCAATGAAACCGTTTGTCTGGCTTGCTATCAGTTTGGGCACAATGCTCTCGCCTATGCCAGCCCAGGGGCCAATTCAGATTAGTCAAGGTGTAACGAGTCCAGACTCCGCTCCTCCGATTCAGACGAACCAAGAGCAGGCCAGGCTACCCCTCCAGCGGGTGGAATGGAGTGCAGAGGTGTCATCTGAGCTAGGTTTAGACGATCGGCTCTGGAGTCGGTCCAGCGATCGAGCGGCCTTGGTCACCGCTATCGACTACTCGCTTGACTATTTGCAAACGCCAGAAGCGGTTGCCGTCTATCAAGCCTATCCAATTTCTGACTTTAGCTTGGAGCGAGTGCGTCGGAGTTTGGTTCGATTTCGCCAGTTGGTCTTGACAGCCCGTTCGCCAGAGGTGCTCCGCTCGACAGTCCAGCAGGAGTTTGACCTGTACCAGTCCGTTGGTTCGGATGGAGAGGGAACCGTCAGCTTTACGGGCTACTTTGAGCCGGCTGCTGAAATTCGGCTGACTCAGAAGAGGTAATCTGTTTATCCATAATCTATTAAGATATCAGGCTTAGGATATCCAATGTGAGGCAGCCCAGCACAGCAACTCAGCCAATGTCTGGTCGTAAAGCTGAGCGGATTACCAATTTAATTGGACTATTCAATTGGGCTATGCCCAGGCTTTGACGTTTTGGAATGCCATAGGCTATGGGATTCCTCTTTTGATATCGATAAGGGAAGCTAGTGGAAGTCAAAGGGGTTTCAAACAGAGCCTAGTTAACCCAAAATCCAGCTATTCCAACAGCGAATCGCTTTCTTCTGGCAACGGCACTGGTTCTAGAGCATCTTTAGAGATGGGTAATGTACAGCAGTTCACTTCGTCAATACACACTTTGCCCCACTGCAACGCCCATCGCACTAGCGCCACCCGATTGCCGGTCGCCGTTTTGGTCAAGATATTGCTGATATGGTTATCAACGGTCCGCTTGCTGATTTCCAACTTCTCGGCAATTTCCTGGTTGGTTAAGCCAGCAGCCACCAGTTCCACGATTTGCAATTCTCTCTCTGAGAGAGAGCCAGAGGTCTGAGACTCACCACCAGTCATATATACTTTCCCGTCGGACTACCAAACTGTGTATATGTACTTACTCTACTCATAATTCTAGTCAGTTTAGCAAGATGTCACTAGAGTCCGGATTAAAAACTTGAGGCAAGGGGCAGTTGGGGTAAAGGAATCAGAAGCTAAAAGGTAGGAAGTGGGTTGATCTGGCTCGCATGACTCTAGCTGGTTTCTGTGGATATCTTGCCCAGTAGGCGCGGCGGTCTAGAGGGGAGCTGTAGGGCGAAGGGCCAACCCAGAAGGATCAGTGGGCCATGCATTTCTACAACAGCTATCGGATTGCTATATGCTGGGGTCCTAGTCTGGTGCATAATCCCTGGTGCATAATCTCAGAGGCACTCCAATGGCTAGTTCGAAGTCAGCGATCAGAGGTTGTTGATCAAAACAGAGGCTGTTGATCAGAAAAAGTGAGCGAGATATGAAGTACATCATGGGGATGGTTGGAGTCAGCGCCGGTATGGTGATGAACATGGGACTTGCTGCCGTCGTCTGGGCCGAACAACCGCTGTCAGTGGTGTATCCATCCGATGGCCATGAAACCACCGCTGCCCAAATTTTTCTGATTGGCACGGCTCCGCCTGCGGGAGAAGTCACCGTCAATGGTCAGCCCATTGAGCGCAGCACGGCTGGACACTTTGCGCCTAGCTTCCCGCTCCAGCTTGGCGAGAATACTTTCACCTTGCGCTATCAAGATCAGGAACTCGTTCTGCGAGTAACTCGCACCGACCCCAACCCAACACTGCCGCTGGGAACTGGTTTTGCCGAAGGGTCGCTTGTCCCGGCAGTCGATATAGCCCGTTTACCGAATGAGCCGATTTGTTTCAGCGCCATTGCTCCGGCTCCGGCCACGGTCAGCGTCAGTTTGAGCAACCAAACCATCGCGCTACTGCCCCAACCCAGTTCAGTCAATTTGCCGCCCAATTCTGCAGTTTTAACCTTTAGCAATCAGCCGGCTCCGTCACCGATTACCACCTACCAAGGCTGCATGGCTGTTGCAAGTCCTGGTGATCTGGGGGTACCAGAATTTCAGCTCACCCTCAACGGCTCTACAGTCCGTCAATCTGGCCCCGGTCGCGTTAGTGTGATTGCGCCGGCCCAAGCTGAGGTGGTCGAAGTCACTGCCGATTCCGGTACGGCCCGCAGCGGCCCCAGCACCGACTACTCACGCCTCACACCTCTACCAAAGGGCACCCAAGCCAGCGTTACCGGACGAGAAGGAGAATGGCTGCGACTCGACTATGGCGGCTGGATCAGAGCCAGTGAGACCCAAGCCATCCCCAATGCAGCATTGCCCCGCACCCTGATCCGCAGCATCCGCGCTGGGACAGTGGGAGAGTGGACCGAAATCGCCTTTCCGCTACAAGTTCCGGTTCCTATGACCGTGCAACAGGGCAACCGCAGTTTTGCCCTCACCCTGCACAATACTACGGCCCAAACCGATACGATTTTTCTGAACGATGATCCGGTGATTGAACGACTCGATTGGCAGCAGGCGGCTCCCAGTCAGGTGCAGTATACCTTCAACCTCAAATCCGCCCAGCAGTGGGGTTACAAACTGCGCTATGTGCGGCTGACCCAAAATCAAGGCTCATCGCGTTTGGGAGTCCGAGCTTCGCTAGAAATTCTGGCACCCCAGGAACGTCTAATCCTGCAGCAAGAAACGGTGCGTGCCCAGCGAACCATGCCCACCACCAAAGTCGCAACCCTACTGATGGCGGAAGGGACACCCACGCTATCCGTCGGCAGTCAGATTCAATATCGCCTTTACAACTACAGCGAGCATCCGGTTTACTTTCTGCTGTTGGGCCTCGATACCAAAGGTAATGCTCTGATCTTCTATCCCAACCTCACGCCAACTGCGGCGGCAGCTATCAATCCACTTGCACCTGGTGAAGCGGTGACGGTGCCTCAAGCTCATGCGGCCAACTGGTTGGTGCAGCCTCCTAACGGTGTGGCGGAAACCCATCTGGTCTGTAGCCGAGCACCCTTCACGCAAACCTATCAGGTGTTAGCAGACATGCCGGTTAAGGTACCGGCTCAGGAAGTGGCTGTTCTACTTAACCCGCTAGACGTGGTGCAGGCAATCCTGCACGATTTGCATCAGGCCAGTAGTGAATTGCTGCCGATCAGCGAGGTGCCCAGCGATGTTTATGCGCTCGATGTCAATGCCTGGGCAACGTTGAGCTTTGTCTATCAAGTGTCAGGATTTGCGCAGGAATTAGGTGAGGCAAAGAGAGGCATTGCATAAACTAGGCATCGCATAAAAGAAGGATGAGCTTTACCAAACTCGACTGGTGCCAAGATCTACGGAGGTTAGCTTGGTTTAGACTAGAAGCCTGCTGCTTGAAGAAGGAGTGCTAGGGGGTCATAGACGCTCCCATGTATTAAATGGAGTTTGTTACTGCAATAGCATAGAATCTGCTCATCAAACTTCATCTAAGCCTCATCTAATCCCAGTATTAAATTTACAGTTTGTTGTATAACTTAAGACTGTTAAGAACTTCAGTCATCCAGCATCAAATTGAGCGGCCTGGTCAGATTGCCCTAGTTACAGCCTCCACAAGCGCATCAACTCTTCTCAATTTGAATGCTTAACGCTCGGTACACCCCACTGAGTCAAAGTCATTAGCTCCTCACTCCTTCCCTCAGGCAAGTTGAGCATTCCTGCCGAGGATGGCCCCAGTGAGTGGGGTTCAATCTGTGTTCAAGGCAATGTTTTTGGTCTATGCGCCTCTTCTTCAACTAAATAATCAATATGTGTGACTTCTAATCGGTTGATTATTCTTTGCGTTCAGATTTCGCTGACTTTAGTTTGAGAGTGATATTGCTCTCAGTCGCATCTTGCTGACTTCTCATGAGAAGTAACGCAGCAAAGTTTTTGAGTTGTTGCCGGTGCTATATACAGCAGCATCTCAGTTTTGCCTGCTTAGCTTATCTCAATCTATTCAACGTTCAAATGATTCAGCCCTACCATCATGGAAGAGACACAAATTCATTGGCTGGCTTCTGAACTTTTGCTGGGCAACAAGCATCCACTGCAACCTAATTCTGGGCTAACTTTACAGCAACCTGTTCAGCTAAGTGTAGGAGATCTATTCTCTGCGATTGTTCCAAGTGGTGTAGTGAGTCCATTCTCTGTTGTCCCACAGCTAAATTCCCTTGATTTGTCTAGCACAGTTTCAGATCGGGCTTCCCCTTCCCCTCAAGATATTCTCACTGGCCATCCTTTCGACGCTCCGCTGGTCTACTCGGACGTAGAATCATTGAACCTGAAATTCACTCAACCCTTCAACAAACCTTGCACCTCGACTGAGGAAACCTTATCAGCAGCAGTTACAATCGCTGCTGAGCAGTTAGAGGCTTTCCTGGCAGATCCAGCCTTCACTACCAAAATGCAACAAGCGTTTGGAGGAACGGGGAACGTTGAAGCCGGACGAGCAGCGCTGAGCCAATTGCTGAATTCTGATATGACAACGCCTTCGCCACTCCGTCTTGAGATCTTACCCACAGCTTCGTCAGCCGAGACAATTGTGCAAGGGGCATTTTCAGCCGAGACGAATACGATTTACCTATTTGAGGATTTTCTGTCTCGCCACATTGACAATCCTCAAGCCGTTGCAGCCGTGTTGCTCGAAGAGATCGGGCACTCCCTCGATGCGCAGCTCAATTCAACCGATACTCCGGGCGATGAAGGCGCGATTTTTGCCGCCCTCGTGCAAGGGCACTCCTTATCGCAGCAAGCTTAGCTATCTTGAAAAACCACCTGCATATCGCGCCGCAGCGATCGCAGTTCCTGTGGTTTTAGCTGGCTCAATTCCTTGCCCTGAAACCAGATCTCGCCGCGATCGGGCTTTTCTAAACCCAGCACCATCCGTCCTAACGTACTTTTCCCAGCACCGCTTTCCCCCACCACACCTAAACAACTTCCAGACGCAAGATCGATCGAAACATCTTGCAATGCTGGAATAAGCTGCGTTTTACCACTCCAGCCCAACCGTAACTGATAGGTTTTAGAAACATGCTGTACGGATAGTAATGTCATCGTCTTGCTCCCAAGTGATGCGTTAATCGAGACGCAAGAAGTGAACGAGTATAGGCATGTTGAGGATGATCGAATAACTGCTCGACGCTGGTTTGTTCGACAAACTCACCATTCCGCATTACCGCCACGCGATCGGCGAGTTGAGCAATCACGCCTAGATCGTGCGTGACTAATAGTAGAGCGCAATTGGTTTGCTGTTGCAGTTGTTTGATCAGTCCCAGAATTTGCATTTGAGTAATCACATCCAATGCGGTTGTCGGTTCATCGGCAATTAACACTTGCGGTTGTAAAGAAAGCGCGATCGCAATCATGACCCGTTGCAGCATGCCACCGCTGAGTTGAAATGGAAATTGACGCAGCACTCGCGACGGATCAGGTAAACCAACGGCGGCTAAATGTTCAGTGGCGATCGATCGAGCCGCAGTATCAGACAGTGAGCGATGCGATCGTAGGGTTTCGATAAATTGCCGTTGAATCGTGGCGATCGGGTTGAAGAAACTAGCGGGATTTTGCAGAACCATGCCGATTTTTTCTCCGCGGATCTGGCGCAACTCAGCCGGATTTAACCCGATTAATTCCTGCCCTAAAAGCTGGACGCTGCCTTGAACCGTTGCCCCTTGCAGTAATCCCAGAATCGATAGACAGGTAACACTTTTGCCACTACCACTTTCGCCAATGATGCCTAAAACTTTTCCCGATCGCAGTTGAAAGCTGATATTGCGGACGATCGGAATTGTTCCAGAATTGCGACGCGATCGCACCGGAAATGCAACCTGCAATTGATTAACAGTGAGGACAGATTCAGCCATTTTGTAATTTCGTTTTCAATGTTTCCATTCGCACTTGCTTCTCCATACGCGGATCAAGCACATCCCGCAGCACATCACCCACAATATTAAACGCGAGGGTCGTGATAAAAATCATCAAACCTGGGTAGAGCATCAGTTCTGGCTGGCGGCGGAAATACTCACGTCCGTCGTTGATCATGGCTCCCCATTCTGGTGTAGGAGGCTGAATGCCTAATCCCAAAAACGATAAGCCTGCAATGTGCAAAATCATGTGGCTAATATCGAGCGATGTGAGAATAGCCAGTTCCGCGATCGTATACGGCAAGATATGCCTGAGCATGATCGGCAAACTGCTTGCGCCGGATACAATCGCCGCTTGAATAAAATCGCTTTCCTTCACGCTTAAGACGCGACTGCGAACAATGCGGGCATAGCCTGCCCAGTGGGTTATTGCCAGGGCAAAGATTAAATTCCCAACTCCGGCTCCTGAGATGCCAACGATCGCCAGCGACAAAATCAGCGCCGGAAAGGCGAGAAACACATCGCATAGCCGCATTAGCCAGCTATCCACTTTGCCGCCCACATAGCCCGCGATCAAGCCAACAATCAGGCTAATAGTAGTGGTGAACATAATGACCACCAGCGAGATCGACAGCGACACCCGTGAGCCGTAGATTAAGCGTGACAAGATACAGCGACCGAGATGATCGGTTCCCAACGGAAAAGCAGCACTCGGCGGCTGAAGCTTCTGTGTTAAATCAACCGCTAAGGGATCGTGAGGTGCGATCAGCGGGGCGAATATTGCGGTGAGAACGACGATCGCAATCAGGCTAAGACCTAGCCACGCCAGTTTGTGATCCAAAAGCTTTTGCAGAATTGCCATGATTAAACTTCTTGTTTACCAAAACGAATACGCGGATCGAAATAGCTGTAGGTCAAATCAACGATGAGATTGACGACGACAAATAGCACAGCTGTTAAACAGACATAGCACTGCACGACTGGATAATCGCGATTGAGAATGGATTGAACTGCAAATCGTCCCAGTCCCGGCAGTGCGAACACATTTTCTACGATCACTGCACCAGAAATAAAATCACCGGCATCTGATTGCGCGTCTCTAACTGGACCTGAATTGGTTGGCTCGACTGGACGGCTTCCCTGAGCTGCAAGTTGATCAATCTAGCTCGTTCCTCTGCACTGAACTGTTCAGAATTGCTGATTTGAAACAGGGGTTGACCATCCAGAACAACCGTTGCCTGATTGGCGATTCGACTGGCAGTTGGATTAGTCGTTTGAGCTGCAGATGAATTTTGAAATTGAGCGATTGCAGGCGATAAAAGACCAAATAGCAAACTGACGCTAAGAATAATCGAGATTACAAGCGTAAACCAACGAAAGCTGGAACTTAAGCAGATCCGTGAACGGCGAGAATAAAACAACTGAAAGCAAGGCATCGGTTCTTCAACGCAACAACTGGTTTGATCGTATCCTTCACTCCAATCTGGCACTAATCTTGCTTGGCTGCCAGCATCGGAATCACTTTCTCACCAAATGTACGAATAAACTGCTCTTGTTCTCGATTGACGTTGTGTAAAATCAACTCATCAAATCCCAACTCAATGTCTTGCTGCAACCACTCGAGATGCTGCTGAATATCGGCTGAGATGCGAACATAGTTATTCAATTCATCGGGCTGAATAAATTCTCCTAGGGCGTCAAATTGCTGGGGCGTGCGTAACTCGGTCAGAACATGGTTAGGAAAAATATTACTGCGCCATTGCTGGTGTGCCTTCTGTTGAGCGCTTGCCAGATCCCGGTCATAGGAAAGCTGTACTTTTAAGATCATTGGCTTGCCGACTCCTCCCCCACGCCGAAAGGCTTCTACAACCGGCCTCAGCTTTTCTGGTGGACGAGAAATCGTAATCAGGCCATCGGCCCAGCTTCCTAGCCATTCAGCGGTTTTCGCCGTTACGGCAGCTCCAATAATCAAAGGTGGCGTCTGGGGGCGGGTGTAAAGCCTGGCCTCTTCTACACAAACCAATCCCCGCTGGGTGACGGTCTCTCCAGCCCACAGAGCACGCATAATATCAGCGCATTCCTTCAGGCGAGCATTGCGTTCGTCTTTACAGAGCCATTTATTGCCGGTAATCCGTTCGTTTAGCGCCTGACCGCTGCCAATCGTCAGCCAAAAGCGATTCGGAAACATCTCGGCTAGGGTAGCGGCAGCCTGAGCGATAATCGCAGGATGATAGCGGTCGCCGGGTGCATTGACAATCCGATAGGCCAAACTGGGAGTCGCCTGCATCGCTGCACCAAGCCACGACCAAGCAAAGCCACTCTGTCCCTGCTGCTCACTCCAGGGATGAAAATGATCCGAGGAAAGGACATGGGTAAATCCTGCCTGTTCTGCTAATTGTACATATTGGAGGAGTTCACTGGGTTTGAACTGTTCGTGGGAGGCATGAAAACCAATTTTGACCATAAATGAACTCATCTCCTAAACTGAAAAGTGAACGCGAAATATAAACGATTCAGTAAACGCTAGAGCTAATGCTGATACAATCGCAGATAATGCAATTGAACTGACTAAGCATGGCCCAAGCATTCCACTCTTAGCAACTTTGCTGTCTCTCAACGTCCTGCTAAGGTTAGAAATTATAGAAATCACCAATATTAAAGTCGCTGGTATTGCAGCCAGGTGAACTGTCAGCGAATCATCAGATTCCCCCAAATGTGCCAGAATCAAAGGCAGAAGCAAACTTCATCCTAAGGAGTGCGTCATGAAAGCTGTAATCATCAACCGTTATGGTTTGCCGGATGTATTGCAGTATGCCGATATAGACAAGCCCCAGATTAAGCCCGATCAAATGCTGGTTAAGGTCTATGCTAGCAGCGTCAACCCCATTGATTGGAAAATTAGAAAAGGGATGCTGAAAATTCTCACCGGCAATCGTTTTCCGATCGTGCTTGGCTTTGATGTGGCGGGTGAAGTTTACTTAAAACAGCAGATTGAGACCGGCAAACTTCAGAGTGTTATCGATCGCACCTATCCGCTAGCAGCAGCTGCAGCCGCCCATACCTACAGTGAGACAGGACGCGCCCAAGGAAAAGTTGTGATCACAATCGCTAGCTAGTTTTGTTCGCTAATTCATCGGCTGATTCTGCTGGCGTTCGGTTGCACGTTTTACTTTAGTAATCCAGGGCTGATACATTCTTAGAATTTCAGCATAAGGAACGGTGGTTTCAAATACCAGTTGTGAGAGTTTGGCCCGCCACGGCAGTGCGTTAGTACGAGGAGAGCGCTGGAATCTCAAAAACGCTCGCTTCAAGGAAGATTTTACGCCCCTCGATGCAGATTGTCCCTGCTACACCTGCCGCCACTTCAGCCGCGCCTACATCAGCCATTTGCTCAGATCTCAGGAAATTCTGGGCTACACCCTGCTTTCGATTCACAACATCACCGAACTGGTGCGGTTCACGGAACGAATTCGAGCCGCGATTCTAGCTAATCGGTTTGTAGAAGAGTTTGGCGATTGGCTCCAGCCAAGTGAATCTCCAGCGGTTGCTCATTTCCGTTCGATATAATTGCTTCACTAATCCACTAGAGTTCTACAGGATCGTCCATGCCTCCCGACTGCGATCTGCTCGCGTCTGACTCTCTTCATACCTGTGTGAAAGCGCTGGGGTTGCCCCAGATTCAGCGCCATGTTTTTATCTGTGCCGATCAAACCAATCCTAAATGCTGTAGCAAAACAGATAGTCTAGTCGCTTGGGACTACCTGAAGCAGCGGCTCAAGCAGCTCAAACTGGATCAGCCCACGGCAGAGGGGACTTCCTGTGTGTTTCGCACCAAAGCCAACTGTTTACGAGTTTGCCAGCAGGGGCCGATTTTGGTCGTCTACCCGGATGGAGTTTGGTACCATAGCGCCACTCCGGAAGTGATCGAACGGATCATTCAAGAACATTTGCTAAGAAATCAGATCGTGCAGGACTATGCGTTTTTGGTTCACCCCTTGCCCCAACCCGCCGAGGTAGAGCCGAGCTAAAGCAGCAGGAAAGCGCCAATCGAGCCATGCCTGGAAGCTGATTTTGTATGACTGAGGAAAAATTCTGCTGAGTCATGCTAACAACACTACCCGATTGGAGGAAAAGCAATATACAATATCGCGGTAGATAGACTCGTAGTTTCTACCTCTGACTTCGGAGCGTCGAGTGGTTCTCTGAGTTCAGTGAATTCACGGTTTGTCTTGACCGCCTCGGCTTGTGATTGAGTAGTTTCTCTCTTCAGATTTGTGAAATCTAGCTTCCAAAATTGAAATAGTGTGCCATCCACCCGTGCAATCAACCAAAGTCGTTTCGGCGATTTCGGCGTTGTGTAGAATTACTGGATATCATAATTGGCAGGTTTTGCTATTGACTCTGAACATAGCGAGTAGTTAAGCATGAGCAAGGAAACTAGCGTAGGAGAGCACAAGCGGCTGTTGCTGATTGATGACGATCCGAACTTAATTCTATTAGTCAAAGATTATTTGGAGTTTCGAGGGTACGAAGTCATTACCGCAGAAAATGGTCAAGATGCACTGGAGTTGCTGGACAACGAGACTCCAGACATGATCATTTGCGATGTGATGATGCCGCAGATGGATGGCTATTCACTGGTTGAGAATGTCCGCAAAAATCCTCGCACAAGCTGGATTCCAGTTCTGTTTCTATCCGCTAAAGGGCAGAGTCAAGATCGGGTGAAGGGATTAAATACAGGGGCTGATGTCTACATGGTGAAGCCCTTCGAACCCGAAGAATTGGTAGCTCAGGTCGAGTCCTCACTCAAGCAGGCATCGCGGTTAATTCAGCGGCAAGACAAGTCTACCGAAACGACTCCTAAAATCCAGGTGCCCTTCGATGTAGAGCTAACTCCCACCGAGCTGCGGGTCGTTCAGTTTGTGGCACGAGGCATGGCAAATCGGGAAATTGCTGAGGAGCTGAACGTGAGCCAACGGACAATTGAAAGCCACGTCAGCAACATGTTGGGCAAAACTGGGCTGCATAACCGCACTGAACTAGCGCGTTGGGCGATCGAAAACAGCATGGCTTAAGATGATGGCTTGGGTCATGATCTAGGCGCATCGCATAGAGGACTTGTTCAACTTGGCTTCTGGCACCTTCCAAAAAACCAGCCTAAGCTGGCAGCTTCAGCAGCTCTCTCAACAAGTGGGCGAGTGGTTAGAGGGTCTGCTGCCGCGTAACGCCAACGCCCCTACCGCCGACATCCCTCAACTACCAGAATGGCTACTCGAGGGGCTATTTTGGCTGATGGTGATTGCTGCAATTGTGTGGGCCGGCTGGCAGCTCTACAGGCTGCTGGGTCCCTATTTAGCTGAGTTTTGGCAAGTTGAGCAGGTGGATGATCGAACGGGTGTGGCTCCGTCTCCGCAGCACATGAAATGGGCGCAAAGCCTGATAATCCCGCTGTTCAAATGGGTGGACAAAACAACCCCTACAAAATGGGCGGCGATGGCTATACCAAGTACAAAATGTCTACCGACCCAGCCGCTCACCGCAACGACCAATCCAGCCTGCCGCTCACGCCGCTTGTAGCCGTAGCTGAACCCAACGGAGCCGATGGCTTGCTCTATCCTGGCCCCGACAAGGCTAAATCTGCTGGTAGTGTCAATGACTTTGTCAGCCCAGAGCGGCAACGAGAACTATGGGATCCGGCCCAAATTCCGTCCAAACCTCAGCCTAGTATCAATCGCTCTGACCCGGATGCAAAGTTGCTAGAGCGCGTTGGACAAGCTTTTGAAGATGCCTCTCAGTTCTTGAACGAAGGTACTGAGGTGCTCGGCGAGCCTCATTCTTAGGAACCTAGGGCGTCCGATAGGGGCGAAGCATTTGCTCAATCATTTGGAGCGCAAGCCTACAGATTTATCAGCAAGATCCTCCAAGTAAGGGCGAAGCATTTGCTCAATCATTTGGAGCGCAAGCCTACAGATTTATCAGCAAATGCTTCGCCCCTATCTGACGCCCAACCAACCGAATCCAAATCAAAACCCCACATCGATCACCCTCTGATTTGCGCCATCATCGCCTTGTCATCCCAATAGGATGAAACCTGCTGAATTTTATCGTCTCGCATCACAAATACGCTAATTCCTTCAGCTATTCCTCGCTTGCCGCTCTTGCCCTCAGCTCGCATGGTCCATTTGACGGCGGCTTGGTTGCTATTGATAAAGACATGGTCCTGTGAGAGCTGGAGGTCTTTGAAAGCGAGTGTCAGCAGGCTAAAAAATTCTTCAGCGTTTTCGCGCGGCTTGCTGGGTGGATTGCCAACCGGATCGTAAATCAGTGCATCCTCAGTGAAATTCTCAGCCCACGCTTGCGGGTTCATGGCTTGAAGCTGGGTAAAGTAGGCGTCTACTAAGGCTCGAATTGTTTCTGGCGGCATGGCAAGTTTCTCCGAGTTCTACAGCGACTTATAGATTACTTAGGGCAATAGGCCCACTCTACAACAGACGCGGTCAGCAAACCCATTGCTCTCCTGCCAAAATGGCAGCAACAAACCGACCTGCCCCAACAGGGTACTTGACGGACTTCTGTAGACTTTGCTACGGTTAGCAGTAAGTTAATTTTCTATCGCAAATCCGAGAGTTTATGCTGCACTCCAGCCAATACTTTTATTTTTGGTTTTTTACGGAGGTTCACCAGGGGTGAGTTCAGTTTGTTATGAACCTCTTGGTGAACCGCAGAACGAACTCTGCGGTTTTTGTTTTATGAGTCTGTTTTAGTTTACTAGTTCACTAATTGACCCACTCGACCCCATCCTGAGGACACCTCGATGACTCACTCACTCGCAAATTGGTTTGGTTTTTACTTTTTTTGGACCAGGAAAACATCCGGGTGAAATGGTCATGCAAATGCTCAGGCAGCCCGGAACCGCAAGGAACCGGGTTTTTTAATTTTGATTAGCTCTCCTAACTCAAAACTCAAAACTTAAAACTCAAAACTAACCACAAGGATCCTTCCATGCAGAAAGCAAAACTCACCCTCAAAACCAGCCCCGACCACCAAACGATTGTGCAAATCTCTGAACAGGTCAGCGTCGGTGGCAGCGATCTCCTGATAGTAGGCGGCCCCTGTGCCGTTGAAAGCCAAGCCCAGATGGAAGCGGTTGCTAGCCGGCTGGTGATGGCTCCGGTGCAGGCCATACGCGGTGGGGTATATAAGCCCCGGACCTCACCCTATGACTTTCAGGGGCTAGGCGTGGAAGGACTGAAGATTTTAGCAGCGGTGCGGGAACGCTCGGGGCTGCCGGTAATCACCGAGGTGATGGCAATTTCCCAAATTGAAGCGATTACCACCTATGCTGACGTGCTGCAAGTGGGGAGCCGCAATATGCAAAATTTTGATTTATTGAAAGCGCTAGGTGAAATTAATAAACCCGTATTGTTAAAGCGCGGTTTGGCGGCGACGATCGAAGAATTCGTGATGGCTGCCGAATATATTCTGAGTCATGGGAATCCCAACGTAATCCTATGCGAGCGCGGCATCCGCAGTTTCGATACCTACACGCGCAATGTGCTGGATTTGGGTGCAGTGGTGGCCCTGAAGCAAATTGCATCCGCGACCTCGACTACTACCTCCGCTATGCCACCTACGCTATGCTGGCTGGCGATCCTTCCATCCTGGATGAGCGCGTGCTCAACGGTTTGAAGGAAACCTACAACTCGCTGGGTGTACCCATTGCCGCTACCGTGCAAGCAATCCAGGCAATCAAGGAAGTCACCGCTAGCTTGGTGGGTGCTGATGCTGGTAAAGAAATGGGCGTTTACCTCGATTACATCTGCTCTGGCTTGAGCTAATTTCTTAAGTTGTGAGTGTTGAGCGCTGAATGATGGTGAAAGTTCTATCTAATTCAAAGCTCAAAACTTAGAACTCAAAACTGATTGAAGTCTGGGAAGTCTGGTGTGAGTGTTAGATCGTTGATGGCTGTTTCAAGGCGGCTATGGCAGTCTAAGATTGGCCCTAGATTCCCAGGCTTAGCGTAATTAGCTGAAGTGATTTTAGATAACGTCTAAAAGTCTAAATTCAACAGAAGTTTTTCAGTTTACAAGGAGAGTGACGGCCCCATGCGAATGTTCAAAATCACGGCTTGCGTTCCTAGCCAAACCCGGATTCGCACACAGCGGGAACTGCAAAACACCTACTTCACCAAACTGGTTCCTTACGATAACTGGTTCAAGGAGCAGCAGCGCATCATGAAGATGGGTGGCAAGATTGTTAAGGTTGAATTGGCGACGGGTAAACCGGGCGTCAATACGGGCTTGGCGTAGTTCTATTTAGCTCTTTTCCAGTTGGATCTATTTAGACGAGTTTCAGCTCTGACTGACGGCGTCAAGCAAAATCTAATAAGCAAAATCTCAAAGGTTGAGAGAAATTTGAGAGGGTGTTTGAAGAGTGGGAGGGGTGAGCCTTGACGCACTTTTCGGGCATCCTCTTAAAGTTTTAAAAGTATTTAAGGGATGGTGGCGAGAGATGCAAAAAGCATAATCATTTAGCCTTTGTGTCAGGTTCCAAAATTTTGATCAAAATTCGCAACAGAGCTTCTAAGTCGGCAGGAACCCGGTAGAGATCAAGGTCTTGGATCACTTCACGAGATCGGCGATCAAACTGACCAAACTGCCAGATCGTTCCGGTTGAAATTGCTCCTTGCAAGATGGGTTGCTCAGATTCTATCCATTGATCGAGGGCAATGAGTTCGATGGCGAGTTGAACAAAGCCTCGTTCTAGATCTTCATTCTTCGCTTCGATTACCAGAAATGTCTGGTGAGTTTGGAGCAGGTAATCCAACGAGCCTTTGAGTTGGTTACTAACAGCAACAGGATATTCCACGTTGAGAGTAGCCTGAGTATAGTGCAGCACATCCATCAACACAGGTGCAATCAAGAATTCCCGTCGTGCCATTTCGCTAGTCAGGCTCAGACGGGGAAGGCTTTCCTCGATTCGGGCCGTTAAGTCGGTGAGGCGATCTAGGTCGCCGGAGTAATGAGGCAACTTGAGAGAGCAGCGTTGGAGAGAAGCGTTGAAATAGGCCAAAATATCTTGCGGAGCAAAGTTGAGTTTGAAGTAGTCGGCAAAGATGTAGGACTGATCGGGTTGAATAATCGTTGCTCTAGACATAGAAGGCGACTCCTATCGACAAATCCACAAGTAAGTTTGAATAACTTTAATTCGGGGCTGGATCAAAATCCTTAGACTTGAGCTACCCTATGGAGGCATCTTCTGCAAAAGGCTGTCTTACTAGGCGATTGTCTTGGTTGATCAGCCTAGAATCCTGCGAGTTGCTGTATCTAGTTTCCATCTCATTATCGTCAATCCGGCATGGCTTCAATCGTTCGCTTCCTGTTGCCGTTTTATGATCCCTCGGCTCAAACCTGGTCATTTGAGGCGCGTGCCCTGCGCTGGTTGACTTTCTTGTGGCTGTCAGTCGGGTTAGTGGTGATGTTTTCGGCGTCCTACGTGGCAGCCGGTGCCGAGCGGGGGGATAACCTATATTTCTTCAAAGGTCAGCTCGTCTGGATTTTTCTGGGCTTGACTTGCTTCAACATCCTGGTCCACTCTTCGATGCGCTATGCGCTGGGTTTGGCTGACTGGGGCATCATGATTTTCCTGGGACTGATCCTGGCGACGCTGATTCCGGGAATTGGCACAACGGTAAATGGCGCGACGCGTTGGTTGGTAATTGGACCTGCGGCGATTCAGCCCTCAGAGATGATCAAGCCGAAATCAACCTGCCAGACGCTCATTCATTTACTCCTCGCGTTTTCCCGTTCAGCTGCAGCGTTCCATTAGCGTCATGAATTCCTGACTCGTCACGCTAATCTTATCCGAATCTAAATTCGCTACCGTAATAAGATAGATAGTTGGCTTTCTCAGCTTTTTTAACCAATTTGCAACCCCTAATTCAAGTACTTACAGCGTTTTTCACTCATGTGAGGTATGGGGGTGTGGGGGCTTCGCCCCCACGCAGGGGCAGTGCCCCTGCACCCCGTTTTTCGTACTTCACTAGCCTGAAAAAGGCTGTAGACGAGATTTCAGGTACTTAAACGAATAGCAAGCAAGTGAATGGAAACGGGTAACAGAGTTTGGCTGCGAGTCTCTGTCAAGACGACCCTTTGAAAGTTGGTTCCATTGCTTCTCAAATGACTGCTTCCACATTACACGACTGAATTGATTATGAGTACAGCTTCAATCCGTTTTCTGATGTGTCCTCCCACCTACTACGACGTGGATTATGTGATTAATCCGTGGATGGAAGGAAATGTGCATAAATCGTCCCGCGATCGCGCTGTGGAGCAATGGCAAAAATTGTTCCATGTGATGAAGGAACATGCCGTCGTGGACTTGGTTGAGCCGCAGCTTGGTGTGCCCGATATGGTGTTCACGGCCAATGCTGGTTTGGTTCTAGAAAACACCGTTGTTTTGAGCCGCTTCTATCACAAAGAGCGTCAAGGCGAAGAACCGTTCTTCCAGCAGTGGTTTGAACAGAATGGGTTTACGGTCCATACGCTGCCCAAAGACCTACCGTTTGAAGGAGCTGGAGATGCCTTGCTCGACCGCGAAGGCCGCTGGCTCTGGGCTGGATATGGATTTCGTTCTGAACTCGACTCCCATCCCTATCTGGCCAAATGGTTGGATATTGAAGTGCTGTCGTTGCGGTTGATGGACGAGCGGTTCTATCACCTTGATACCTGTTTCTGCCCGCTGGCAAACGGCTATTTGCTCTATTACCCACCCGCGTTCGACTCCTACTCGAATCGCCTGATCGAAATGCGTGTTCCTGAGCACAAGCGAATTGCTGTTGATGAACCTGATGCAGTTAACTTTGCTTGTAATGCGGTCAACATCGATCGCGTCATCATCATGAACAAAGCCAGTGATGACCTGAAACAGCGACTAGAGCAGGTGGGTTTCCGAATCGTAGAAACGCCGCTGACGGAATTCTTGAAAGCCGGTGGAGCCGCCAAATGCTTAACCCTGCGGGTGACCGAATCGGTTCAGCCTTTACACCATGCTGCTGCTACAATCGAGAGCCGCACAATTCAACTGCAAGGCCATTTGCTGGATTCGGGGTTGATCAGTCGAGCGTTGGATCTGGTCAGTGAAGGCGGCGGTAGCTTCCAGGTGTTGAACTTTCACTTGGGTGAGCAAAAGCAAAGCACCTCTTCGGCAGAAATTCGGGTCACGGCACCGTCCCACGACGTGATGGAAAAAATCATGTCGCAGTTGATCGATCTGGGAGCGGTAGCACCGCCGCAAGAAGTTTGTGACAACCCGCTGGAAACCGTCACCCAAGATGGCGTGGCACCGGATGATTTCTATGTCACCACGATCTACCCCACCGAGGTGCGGGTCAACTGTGAGTGGGTGCGGGTCCAGAACCAGCGCATGGACGGAGCAATTGTGGTTTCTCAAACTCCAGAAGGCGTGGTGGCGGAATGCAAACTGCTGCGAGATTTGCGTCAGGGGGACCGCGTAGTCGTCGGGGTTGAAGGCATCCGCACTGTGCGCAAGACCGAATCGCGGGAAGTGCGGACCGCCAACGACAAAGAGTTCAGCTTTATGGGTTCGGGGGTTTCCAGCGAGCGGCGCGTGGAGCTAGTCGTTGAGCAAATCGCCTGGGAACTGCGCCAAATCCGCGACCGGGGCGGCAAGATGGTGGTGGTGGCTGGACCGGTGGTGATCCATACGGGCGGTGCCGAACACCTGTCGCGTCTGATCCGCGAGGGCTATGTGCAGGCGCTGCTGGGCGGAAACGCGATCGCCGTCCACGATATTGAGCAAGCGCTGATGGGAACCTCGCTGGGAGTCGATATGCAGCGGGGGGTCTCTGTCCGGGGCGGGCATCGTCACCACCTGAAGGCGATCAACACGATTCGGCGCTCTGCGGATAGTGGGAACGCCACTTACCCCAATCGATGGCGCTCCAATGCAGGACTGCCAGATGCTCTCCGTTTGCCATCTCGGTTGCCTTCCTTGTTCGCTGCGCCTCCAACGTCAATCTCACAATCCCAGCTACTCGTTTCTGCCGCCGGCCCGTTCGGCCCGACCGGCCACATTTTCGATGGCCGCCACCGCCGCCCGGGAGCCAGCAATGATGTCTCGCTCTTGCCCACCCAGGTAGAGTCGCCCAAAACTGCCCACCGCAGAAATATGCAGAATGTTGATCAATGCGGCTTTTTCGGCTTCGTTAGCGGCAAGGGCGGCATAGGCAGCGGGTTCCACTTCCAACACATACAGCGTTTGCCCCGCTAGCAACATATTGCCTTTGCGGGTGCGGTTGATCAACTGGGTGTGGTGAGCGTCAATATTGCGAATAATTTGGCTAGAAATAATGCGCGGCTTCAGACAATCGCGGCGATCGGCTCCTATGGCCTCTAATACGGCTTGCCCTGCAGCCTGGGTGTCGCTCTGCCGGCTTGAATGCACCTCCAGCAACCCATACAAGCGCTCAATCACCAGCACCCCCGGACGCACCACAGCAGCCTTGAGGGCGATGTCCATCAGGCGGTTGATTTCGATCCCAGGGGAAATCTCAACCCACAGCGAAGAGTCACCCGGCAATGGCAAAAAGCCTAGTGCTTGAGTTCCCAAATAGGCAGCGTGCTGCGGCTGCAAGCTGTCCAGATATACGTAACTGCGAAGATCAATACCCAAGGTATGCTATCAAACCCCAACGTCAACCTGCACCATCGTCGATCTCGGCATAAACTGCGCTGACTCGCTCAATTAAATTCACTAATCGCCAGGATTAGCTGCAATCATTGACTGCCTTCGATGACGACCTTGCATTGAGTTCTATTATCTCTGAATTGTAAACAACCTTTAAAAATTTCTGTCTCGGGTTTAGGGAAAGCACCTGCCGCTCTACTGCTAATTGTCACTGCCAGTTGCTTCTGCCAGTTGCTTCTGCCAATTGCTTCTGCTAATTGCTACAGGCAGGTGTAGTCAATATTCTTGATCTCAAACCCTTCATTTCAAGCTAGGATGAAGGTCGAGATGCCATATTCGGTGCTAAGTTGCATTTGTACAAGGTTGACAATCAACGCTCCGACTATTTAATTCTCTGTACTGTTACATGGAGCGGTTTATGTCAATCTACGTTGGAAACCTGTCCTACCAGGTCACTGAGGAAGATATCAATACGGTCTTCTCAGAGTACGGCACCGTGACACGGGTGCAGTTGCCAACTGATCGTGAAACTGGCCGGATGCGCGGCTTTGGATTTGTCGAGATGTCATCGGATGCGGAAGAACAAGCTGCTATTGATGCGCTTGACGGTGCAGAGTGGATGGGGCGCGACCTGAAGGTCAATAAAGCGAAGCCTCGCGAAGAGCGTCCGGCAGGCGGTAGCTTTGGCAACAACCGCAGACGGAACGACCGTCGCTACTAGTTGCTGTTACAGCCGCTATTGAGCTTAGGCCGACATGAGGCTAATCAAAATATTCGGAGCTTTCAGCAGATCAGGGAACTGCCTTGCTCTGTTGGAAGCTCCTTTAGGCTTTAGATTTTTGCTGCTGTTTATGAATGAGGAATTTCTGCATGGCTCAAGTCATTTTGGGAGAGAACGAAGGGATCGAGTCGGCTCTACGCCGCTTTAAGCGTCAGGTGTCCAAGGCGGATATTTTTGCTGACATGAAGAAGAACCGGCATTTTGAGACGCCGTTAGAAAAGGAAAAACGCAAAGCGCTAGCAAGACGGAAGAAGCGCCGCTTTCGCTCCAAGGCATAAGGGAATTTGAGTCTGGTCTCTAATTAGCTTTCGCGCAGTATTGTTCATAATTTTTGATAAGGTGCAGGTTAGATGGCGCAGTCGGTCAGTCCGTCTCGCAACCGCACCTTATTGGCGTATATTGGCGTATTTATTACCTATGCGAAAACTCGTCAGAGTTTTTGAATTTTAAAACCCCTTCAGGAATTTCAAATAGACTCTTAAGACCGGATGAAGAATTTGCCCACTCTGCAATAGCGGTAGCTGATCCAATCTCGCTGTCCGGAAATCTGCTCTGGGCTGTGATGAATCGAGCTGTTACCCTTCTCAGAGCCCTGGCTAGCGATGTTAGCGGCGCTGCTGTCGGGAGCAGTAATTGGCTTGCTCAACGGCCTGTTTATTGCAGTGTTGCGGGTACCGTCGTTTATTGTCACCTTGGCTGGTTCAATTGCCTATGCCGGACTGCTGTTGGTAGTAATGGGGCCGCAGACAACTCTAGTTGTGCGAGATCCAACGATTCGCGCCCTAGCCCCGACCTACCTACCGCCAGCGCTGGGTTGGGGAATTCCGCTAGTTTGTTTGGCGCTCTATGCCGCAGGGGTCTGGTATAACCAATGGCGTCGCTCTCAGAGTGGCTTGCCGGTCAAACATCCGACTCAGTTAGTCTTGCAACTCCTGACAGCAACGGTCGTGGTGCTGATCCTGATGTTCCTATTTCATAGCTACCAGGGTGTGCCGCAGGCGGTAATGATTGCTTTGGGATTGGTGGTCATTTTCTGGCTCGTGTTGCGCAAAACGCCCTTTGGCCGACATTTGTATGCGGTGGGCGGCAATGCGGAAGCGGCTCGCCGGGCCGGAATTAACGTTGTTCGCATGAAGCTGACCGTATTCATTTTGGCGTCCACTCTGGCTGCCTTTGCCGGCATTATGATGACTTCTCGCAGTACAGCTGTTGCTACTCAGATCAGCTCGACGCTGCTGCTGAATGCAATCGCGGCGGCTGTGATTGGTGGAGTTAGCTTATTTGGAGGCCGTGGCTCGGTTTGGGCCGTGGTGCTGGGTGCTCTAGTGATCGGCAGCCTCGATAATGGCTTAGATTTGCTGAACCAGGATCAGGGTGTGAAAAACATCGTCCAGGGTGCAGTTTTGGTGTTAGCTGTGACTGCGGATGCGGTTGTGCGACGGGCCGGATTCTCTAGAGGCAAGTGAGTTGAGCAGCATCTACGCGGCTATACCAGTGAAGTTTATGCCTTGGTAGCCTATTTGTAAACGATGTTGAAAATGTTAAACTCAGCTCTAGAGCTTGATCCTCCCTAACCCTCCTTATAAAGGCTACGGTGTACACACAGGCTGATTCTGTCGGTATTCTCGTCCTTGCCGCTGCTTAAACCTCATACATGGGGGACTTCCGATTTTTGTCCGTCCAATGAGTGAGTCATGTGACAGCCAAGGGGGTGGAATTGTTTTACTTGATTCAAGACGTTTATCTCTCGCCAGAGGTGACGATTGCTTGAGCGCTAGACCGGCTTGAGCAGATCGTCTTTGAGCAACGACCGAATCACGTTTTCTTTGATCATCAGTTGCCGCAATACTTCAAGCAACATCTCTTGCGCCTGCTCTTGATTGAGCTGCTTCACCTGCTCGGCATAGGCGCGCAGACTAAACTGCTGCTCTAAACTCAGTCCAATCGGTAACTCCATGCGCTGGCTCCTTGCTCTACTTCGGGCCTAACTAGCCTAGTTGTTAAATAACGTAACACAACTCTTGACAAAGTGTCTATTTTCTGGGTGCTCTGTCCGTGCCTATCTTTAGTCAAGCATGACCCATCCAGGTCTATCATCGATCTGAGGGTGGACCGCTCTAGGGCCAGTCTCCTATTTGAGGTCTATGTAGTTGGAAGGAGACCACACACACCGCATGAATGCTATTGAGTTCTTTCACCACAGTGCTGGCCATTGGCGCTCGTTGCGCACAACCCACCATCTCGCCTTTCGCCGCACCGAAGCAGGCGAGTCAGCGATTGTCGTTGAACCGCTGGCAGCCGATGACCCGCAGGTCGTGGCGATTTGTCAGATGCATCAGGTGGACCCGGCGAGGGCGATTGGCGGTGCGTATGTGCGCTGGGACGGGTCGATGGCCTGGGACCGCTCAGAGGATGAAAATCATACCGGCTCGACGGTGTTTGCGCTGGTGCCCGAGGATGCGAGCCAGCGCTCGGGGCAGTTGCTGCGCGAACGCGGCTATGCCGAGATTGTGCCGGTGGTGGGGCAGTTCCAGATGGACGCTACCGATGGGCTGGTTTTGACCACTGAGTATGAAACGATGAGTTCGATTGAGCGCTTTTGGTTTGCTAGTCCCAACCTGCGCTTGCGCACCAGTACGGTCAAACGCTTTGGTGGCTTTAGTACGGCCACCTTCTGCACCGAGGTGCGCACTGATGCGATGCGCTCGCCCGATGAGCAGACCCCGGCGGAGTATTTCTCGCTGTTGGCTGCTGAAATTCACTCAAACCAACCTAATCCAAGCTAATTCGACCCAAATCGGCACTTGAACTGAAAAACAACGACCAACAATTGGGTTGAAACGTAAATATTCCCCAAAATCCGGGGATACCATAGAGAAAGGAGGATAAAGCGATTTGTAATAAACCGCTTTATCTCCTAGCCTAAAGAGAATCCCCTTTCAAGAGACAGTAGAAATCTGATGAAAGCATTTGGCAAATGTCTTGAGGACGCCCAACCCTGCGTCATCTCAAACTCAGACACTTTGAACCTGCCTGATATGGCTTATCCGCGCCCGCAATTGCAGCGATCTGACTGGCTGTGCCTTAACGGTCCGTGGAAGTTTAGCTTTGACGATGCTGGAGACTACCGTCAACCAAGCGACATTGCAACCTGGACGCATATTATCGAGGTTCCGTTTGCGCCCGAATCTATCCAAAGTGGGATTTATGATACCGGCTTTCACCCTAACTGCTGGTACGAACGAGAATTTGAGCTGCCATCTGTTGATGTCCCAGCTGCTGTAGCATCGACTGGCAAACGGGTGCTGCTGCATTTCGGCGCGGTAGACTATCGCACTCGGGTTTGGGTCAATGGCCAATTTGTGGCAGAGCACGAAGGCGGTCACACTCCTTTTAGTGCTGATATTACTGCCGTGCTGAATCCCGATGGCAAGCAGCGAGTTACGGTTTGGGCCGAAGATGATCCGTTTGATCTGGCCAAGCCTCGCGGCAAACAGGACTGGCAGTTGCATCCCCATAGCATCTGGTATCCCCGCACAAGCGGCATCTGGCAAACGGTATGGGTCGAGCAAGTGCCAGCAACCTACATCGACTCGATTCGCTGGACGCCCCATTTTGAACGCTGGGAAATTGGCTTTGAAGCTTTTGTGACCGGGCAGCAGCAAGAGAATGTGCAAATCAAAGTCAAGCTCACGGCCGGCAAACAGTTGCTGGTCAACGACACCTACGAAGTACTGAACGGAGAAATCCATCGCCGCATTGCCCTCTCCGATCCGGGCATCGACGATTACCGCAACGAACTGCTCTGGAGTCCAGAAAAACCAACGCTGATCCAGGCTGAGGTCCAGCTCTGGCAAAACAACCAGCTGCTCGATCAGGTGCAATCCTACACCGCCATGCGCACCGTCAGCATTCATCGCGATCGGTTTATGCTCAACGGACAACCCTACTATTTACGGCTCGTACTCGACCAGGGCTATTGGCCAGAATCGCTCATGACAGCCCCTTCCGGAGAAGCCTTGCGGCAGGATGTGGAGTTGGTCAAGCAAATGGGGTTCAACGGCGTCCGCAAACACCAAAAAGTAGAAGATCCTCGCTTCCTTTACTGGGCTGATGTGCTGGGGCTATTGGTATGGGAAGAAATGCCGAGCGCCTATCGGTTCACGCCCAAAGCCGTAGAGCGCATGATGAAAGAGTGGGCTGAAGTAATCAAACGAGACGCTAGCCACCCCTGCATTGTAGTTTGGGTGCCATTCAACGAATCCTGGGGTGTTCCCGATCTGACCGCTACACCCGCCCACCGCAACTATGTGCAAGCCCTTTACCACCTTACCAAAGCCCTCGATTCAACCCGTCCGGTAGTGGGCAACGACGGCTGGGAGAGTACAGCTACCGATATCCTTGCCATCCACGACTATGACAATAATCCGGTTCAGCTAATCAACCGCTATGGCCCAGAAGTGAAGTTGTCCGATTTGTTTGATCGCCAGCGTCCGGGTGGGCGGGTATTAACCCTAGATGGCTACCCCCATCAAGGACAGCCGATTATGCTAACCGAATTTGGCGGCATCGCTTATGGTAAACCAGATGATCACAGCATTTGGGGCTATGTACGTTCTGCGGAAGTGTCTGAGCTGCAAACTCGCTACACCGCGCTTCTAACTGCCGTGAACCAAATCGAACTGTTTAGCGGTTTCTGCTACACCCAGTTAACCGACACATTCCAAGAAGCCAACGGTTTGCTCTACGCCGACCGCACCCCCAAATTCCCGCTTGAGGCAATTCGAGCCGCCACAATGGGCTGGAGCACATCACAACCCACTGTGTTAACAACCGTTCACCTAGAGGGGGCGTCAAACTCAATTCACACCCAGTTGCACTGTGGTAACCAGTGTCATTGAAGAAAACTGCCACGATCAAGCTGCCGGTTGCCGATGATGGCACAGCGGAAGGGCCAGAAACTGCCGTGTTTACGCTGCAAGATGGACCGACCTATCAAGTGGCTCCAAATGCTATCGAGGGCAAGTTCACGATTGTAGATACCGCCGATCAAGCTCCACCCGCAACTGTAGTAGGGGAACCCAATGATACAATTGCTACCGCTTTTGATACCAAGCTGAGCGACTTGTATCCCACCTTCAAGATCAAGAGCCGCATTGATTTCGACTCTGCGAATCCTAGTGTAGATGCGACCGAAGATGTAGACTTCTATAAGTTCACCCTCAAAGCTGGTGAAACCGTCACCATCGACACGGACGCTACAGCCGTTAATCTGGGCAACTTCATCAACACTGGCTTCAACACGGTGCTGCGCTTGTTTGACGCCAATGGTAACGAGTTGGCTCTCAACAACAACGGCAGTGCGCCCGATGAGGTGTTCTTCCGAACGCTGGACTCCTTCATCAGCTATACGGCTGAAACTGACGGCACCTACTATGTCGCAGTCAGCAGTTCCAACAACAATGCCTATGATCCAAACCAGGCTGGAACTGGCAGTGGTAGCACCCGTGGTGAGTATGAGTTGGAAATCAAGCTGAATCCAGAGCAGCCTGCACCAACGGCGTTACCTCCAGCAAGAACACCAGCTGCTAATGCGCCAACTGTGACCATGGATACGGTAGTGGGAACATTCGATGGGGTCCGGGGTGCCCGCGACCTGCCGAACCCGCCTTCTCCCGATTTTGTCAACCCCAATTTCGACAACATTGTAGTTCCAGCATTGGTGCAGTCCCTAGCCCCTACATTGGCACGCGGTCAATCTCTGCTCACTTTCTCCTTCCAGACTGAAGGCGAGATTCCGCCCGAAGGCGTTGAGGTATTCATTAAAGCCGATGCTGACATTGCGGAATTTCTCAACAAGGATGCACGGGTGCTGCTAGTCGGCGCGAATACCAACGGACCCATCTACAGCAACACAGGTGAACTGATTGGCTTCAAGCTGTCTTTGTTTGAACCCCAAGCCAACGCCACCTTTGTGTTACAGAACAAAAAGGAAGCTGAAACCGACGGTCCTAAGACTGTTAACTTTAGCCTGTTGCCGACCCGCAATTACAAGATTGGCGGAAAAGCGACTCTGCCGGTGACAGTCTATGACACGATCGAGCAGGCCAACGCTGCTGTATTGAAGGAGCCATTTCCAGAAGTCAGCCTTAGCCTCAGCCAAACGGCGCTGGTGGAATCGGAAGGCACCGAAACTACATTGACCTTCAACGTCAAAGGTGAGATCCCAGCTGAGGGTCTGCTGGTCTATGTCGATAGCCCGACGAGAATAGCACTGAGCGAGCTGGATTTGACAAATGCCAAAATTACAGGGGGCCAATTCCCGCCAGCCAACTTCGACGCCAGCGGTTTTTACTTCAAGATCACCGAGCAGACTGCCAGCATTACCTTTAAGGCGCTGGACGAGACAAAGTTGCCGCTAATCTACACGCCAGAGGAAGCCTCTGAAGGTTTGGAAGGCTTTACTTACAAACTTGTGAAGGCACCTGGGTACACGGTGAATACCGAGGCGAGTGAGATTAAGTTTACGATTGCGGATACACCTGATTCGCAAGTGCGAGTCAGCCTCACCGGATCACCTGCTGTGCTGGTGGAAGCTGAGGGAACAGTAGCCAAACTCAATTTCAGCCTCAGCGCCCCGCCACCGGAAGAAGGTGTGTTGGTAACTATTGCTGCCCCAGAAATGCTAGAGTTTAATTCCAAAACTCTAAAAGCAGAGGGCGGAAAGCTAGTTTCGGCTGCTCCTGACAACACCAGCTTCACCTTCCGCATCACCTCCCAGACTGCTAGCGTTAGCGTTGCCGTTGCTGATGATGGCGTGGTTGAACAGCTGGAGAAAGCTACCTTCACACTTCTACCTGGTGTGGGGTATGAAGTTAGCCCCACCGCTAGCGTCGCTACCTTTACACTGGTGGATACGACGGCAGACATTCCGCCAATTACGCAGGAAACTGATACAGGTACAGCCGGAAATGACACTCTTAAGACTGCTAATGTTGTCTCCTTACGCTATGGAGAAGCTAGCGTCAGCGGCTCTATTTCGGGTCGGAGTGGTGTTGGTGTTTCTCTAGCTTGTGCCTTTCTGGTATTTGTGATGGTTGGAACCTCAGCTCCACTGCCCCCTGCTCTGGCCCAAATCGTGCAGCGTTTTCAGCGGGTTTCAGATCCGAAGCAACGCTATGAGCAGTTGATTTCGTTGGCGAAACGGCTTGACCCTCTGCCCGAAGCAGCCAAAATTCCAGAGAACAAGGTATCTGGTTGTGTCTCGCAGGTCTACATCACAGCGGATCTGGTGGATGGCAAGGTGAAATATCAGGGCGATTCGGATTCACAGCTCGTCAAAGGCTTGGTGGCGCTGTTAATCAAAGGCTTAGACGGCTTACCACCCGAAGAAATTTTGCAGGTGACGCCAGACTTTATTCAAGCCACTGGGCTGAATGTCAGCCTCACACCGTCCCGCGCCAATGGTTTTTACAACATCTTCCGGATGATGCAGCAAAAAGCCTACCAATTGCAGGGCGCGGCTTCGTAGAGATTCATTTACCATAGAGTACGAACTAAACTGATAATCATTCTCGGATTAGGGGCGTTTAGCTATGATTGCAGTTGAAGCGAAAGATACAGTTCCCGTCACAGTTCTGACTGGGTATCTGGGAGCTGGTAAAACAACGCTACTGAATCGGATTCTGACCCATGAGCATGGCAAAAAGGTGGCGGTGATCGTCAATGAATTTGGCGAAATTGGGATTGATAATCAGCTTGTGGTCGATACTGACGAAGAAATTTTTGAAATGAACAACGGCTGCATCTGCTGCACGGTGCGAGGCGACCTGATTCGGATCATCAGCAAATTAATGCGGCGGCGTGACAAATTTGACCATCTGGTGATTGAAACTACCGGCTTGGCCGATCCCGCTCCAGTGATCCAGACCTTTTTCATGGACGAGGATGTCCAGTCCCAAACCGAACTGGACGCCGTGGTGACGGTCGTAGATGCTAAGCATATCTGGCAGCATTGGGATGCCGACGAAGCCCAGGAGCAAATTGCCTTTGCTGACGTGATTCTGCTCAACAAGACCGATTTGGTTGAGTCAGCCCAACTCGATGAATTGGAACAGCGCATCCGCTCGATGAATTCCCTTGCGAAAATCTACCGCACCCGCAATGCGGAAGTGGAAATGAATGCGCTGTTGGGCGTCAGTGCGTTTAACTTGGACCGAGCACTGGAGCTAGACCCGGATTTTTTGGAAGAGGCTGAGCAGGGACATCACCACGAGCATGAGCATGATGAAACTGTGAAATCCGTGGGGATTGTGGAAGCGGGTGCCGTCGATGAAGTCAAGCTGAACCAGTGGTTGGGCTATCTGCTGCAAACCCAAGGTCCAGATATCTTCCGCATGAAAGGGATCTTGAATATCGATGGCGAAGACCGGCGCTTCGTCTTTCAGGGGGTCCACATGCTCTTTGACGGCAGACCCGATCGGCCCTGGCGACCCAACGAAACCCGCCGCAATGAGCTAGTGTTCATTGGACGCAATCTCGATGAAGCACAACTGAGAGAGGATTTTCGGGCGTGCCTGGCGTAAACAAAGGGGTAAGTAAAACAGCCAAACAGCAAACGGCGAACAGCCAAGTCTTTACACTGCTGGGGCAGCACAGCTTATCCGACTACGTTACGGCGATTGCCTGGTTTCCTGAAGCAGTCGGCTCAGCGGCTAACTACCTGGTTGCCAGCTCGGCAGCCGGAGAAGTGGCACTCTACCAAGTGGGTACCCAACTCGATGGCACCATGCTCCAGAGCGTGACCGATCAGTCTGTGGATTGTTTGGTTGTCTCTAGGGATGGGCAGTTTGTAGCAGCGGGGGGGCAAGATGGGCGAGTCCAGATTTGGCAGGTGGAACTGGCTGAGTTATCTTCTCCCAAACCAACGCTGATCGCCAGTTTGGAAAACGCGCCAGCCTGGGTAGATCGGATGGCCTGGAATCCGCAGCAGAATTTGTTGGCGTTTAGTTTAGGACGCTATGTGCAAGTATGGGATGCTGCCGCTAATCAGGTAGTGACAACGCTCAACTTTGAAAACTCATCGGTGCTTGATATTACCTGGCATCCGGACGGCGATCGGCTAACGGTGGCAGGCTACCAAGGCATCAAAGTCTGGTCGGCAGCAGATTGGGATGATGACCCCTACTTGGTTGAAATTCCTTCGGCGAGCACTATCTGGTCGAGTCAAGCTCAAGGTTGGGACAACATCTTAGTTGAGCAATTCCGGCATCCTCCCGGAGAAGAGCGTAGTCACTTCAGCGAGGAACATGCCATTTGTCTATCTTTGGCTCCGCGTCCAGTTCGCTTGCTGCAAATCAAAGGCGGCAGAACCTATGTAGGATTGCAAGCCAAAGGGGACGTTTCGCTTACGCCTGCTAAGGTGCCGTCCTTTTTTCGTTGGGAAAGTGATGATAGTTGTCTACAGATTCGGATTGCATCGCGGTTCATTCAGAACATTGCCAGGGATATGCTCACCACTGATCCCGATCGCCTGGAATTGCGCTTAGAATTTCAAACTCGTGATCCCCAGCTTGAAGCGATCGCCATGATGCTGCTAGCTGAACTTAAACAAGAAAATCCAGGTGGAAAACTGTATGTTGAATCCCTGTCTAATGTGCTAGCAGTACATCTGCTGAGGCAATATCTTGCTCCAAAAAATCACCTGATTGTTTATGAAAGGGGTTTATCTGAGCGACAAATTCTAAAAGTTGTAGAATACATTGATGCCCATCTCGATCAAGACATTAAGTTGGTCAATCTGGCTACATTACTGGGTATTAGTGAATCTCATCTTAGCCATCGATTTAAGCAATCAATTGGCATAACACCCTATCAATATTTACTGCAACAACGGATAGAACGGGCAAAGCAGTTATTGAAACACAGCAATCATACCATTATGGACATTGCCTTTCTGTGTGGATTCAACAACCACAGCCACTTGAGCAAACAGTTTCGTCAATTGACAGGGATGACACCCAAAGCTTACAGAGCTAGTTGAGATAATTTTTTCAATTTGTACTCGACAGCCTGAAGGCAGGAACTGAACCCCGTAGTCCTTTAGCGCGGCTCGTGGGGTCAAAGGGATACCATACTCACAAATTCGGAGAGGAACCGTACCCTGTAGAGTAAGTGATCAGGGGCAATTCGACTTGAATTTGGCATCCCTTTTCAGGTGCGCTTTCGATGCGTAAGTGACCGTCGAGGGCTGCAACTCGTTCGCGCATTCCCTGCAAGCCAAATCCACCTGCTTGATGAGCTGGATCAAAGCCTTTTCCGTTGTCGGTTACTGTCAACTGAATGTAGTCTGCGATCGCTCTGATTTGAACTTCAACTGCTGTTGCCTCGGCGTGTTTACTAATATTTGTCAGAGCTTCTTGGAGAATGCGATACAGTGCTCGATCCGCTTCCGGCGGTGTAGAAGTTTGCATATTGATGCGGGTAGAAACGGATATCCCTGTTCCCTGCTGGAAGTCATTGAGGAGTGCTTCGATCGCGCCCTTGAAACAGAGTTCTTTGTGAACATCGGCTCGGAGCGTGCTGACCGAACACCGAACTTCTTGCATGGCGATCGTAGCCAGCCGCTGTGCCTGTTCGACGAACCCTTGTGCTTGATTGATGTCTTTCTGCCAAAGTTTAACCGCAGTTTGGAGCTGAATATTTTGGGCGGTGAGCGTGTGTCCCAGAGAATCATGGATCTCGCGGGCAATCCGGTTACGCTCCTGAATTGCGGCGAGGTCTTCAACCTGAAGCGCATAGTTTTGCAACTGCTGGTGGGCGATCGCCAATTGCTCTTTCATGCGTCGTTCCGAAAGCAGCGTACTGACCAGCTTTAATGCAAAAAACAGACCCAGTCCAAACATTAACGTTTCAGCAATCAGATGCATCCAAAATAGATGCCGACTTTCCACTTCAACCAGCGAAGCAACGTTCTGCACATAACGGACTTGATGCACCAGAAACAGCAGAAAGCTTAAAATTGCTACTATCCATCGACCGGTCGGCTCAAATAGGAAGCAGCTTTGAATCAGAACAATCAGATATAGCGTTGGTAAAACATGGAGATACCCAAGCGTTGCACCATAAAAAATCAGACTGATTTCAATGGCAACATAGCTTACTTGATGGATCAGATTGCTGCCAGGCAGGAACGCTGCCATGACACAAAGGATGCCCAAAACTGAAACATGCTGGATTGGCAAGTGATTTTCCTCCACTGATTCCATCACTGCGAAGGAAAAACAGGTCGTAATCATTAACCACTCCGCATAGAGTAGAAAACGAAACGGATTGGGTTGGAGCTTGAGCGGATAAAAAAGGATACTCACCAATAGCGCCAACGCCTCTGGCTGAGCTTCGAGGCTGAGAATCAACAAATTGGGCTGATGATTATTGAGCCAACGGTGAGCCTCAGCGACGGTTGAGCAGTTGTGCCAAGCGGCAATCGTTGTTTGCTGCTGAAGCGTCAGATGTAGTTGCGGATCAACCCCAATTAGTAAAATCTGCAAGGGTGATGGAACGGTTGCGGTACTTGAGTCAAGTTTTAGCTGTGATTGTGCTTGTGGTCGCGTTTGTGGTCGCGTTTGTGGTCGCGTTTGTGGTCGCGTTTGTGGTTGAGTCTTTAAATCTATAGCTGCATTCTCATTAGTTTGAACAACAGGTAGATTTAAGTGTGCTTCTAATCGATGCAGCAGTGTGGGTAAGGTTTGCAATTCTGATGCAGTATCTTTTGTATCTTCTGTTAATATTCGTTCAATCGTTCGAGATAGTTCAGTTCCTTCATCTTTGCCAAACGCACCCAAAACCCCGGCTAACTTGTGGGCCGCGTGGGCAGCATTCTGACGCAGTTCAGGCGTAAGAGTTGGCACTGCCATTGCTGCCTGTTGCAAGAGTGCAAGCCGCTGCTGCATTGTGCCTTGGTACTGCTGCCAGAGCTTAGCAAAGGTTTGCTCCATTTGCTGCTGCACGCCTTGCCGGTCGCGTAAACCAGACTGTTCTGGCGATGGAGCACTCGATGGCGGAGCAGGCGTAGGGGGCGGAGTGGAGCGTGCAAGAATTTGAGGATGGAGCCGATAGCCCATACCGTAAATATTTTCAATCCAGTCTAGATCGCTGGCTTTCTTGAGCTTTTGTCGCAGTCCTTTAATATGGGCTTTCACGCCTTCGTCTGAAGGTAAATCGTCGAATGTCCACAGGTGCTCAATCATATAGGCACGGCTGAACAAACGGGTGGGGTTGCGCAGAAATAGCTCTAGCAAGCCGTATTCTTTTGGCGTCAGCTTTAAGGGCTGATCCTGATAAACGACGCGCTTCTGGCTAGGATCGAGCTGAAGATCGGCAATTTCTAACACCGTTGTAGGAGCAACTTCGCCACGCCGCAGCAATGCCCGCACCCGTGCTTGTAGTTCACCAAAATCGAGCGGCTTAATCAGATAATCGTCAGCTCCGGCATCCAGCCCTCGGATTCGATCGATAGCGGCATCTTTAGCCGTAATCAGCAGAATCGGAGTTTTACAACCCTGCGATCGCAGCCGTTGGCAGAGGGAAATGCCATCGAGTTTGGGCAAACCCACATCCATCAGAATCAAATCATAGTCGGCGCTTTGGGCATATTCCCATCCCATGCTGCCATCGTCAATGTGATCAACGGCATAGCGTTGCTGAGTCAGCGAGCGCACCAGCAAATCACTCAGGATTTCGTCGTCTTCAATCAGCAAGATCCGCATTCTCGATTCGTCTCCAAAATTTTGCTGCCGCCTGTCCCAATCTTCCCGATCTCTTCCCTTTTGCTTCTTACCTTAAAAGCATCTCAGAAATCAATCCAACTGACAAACCTCAGGAGAACCAACCATGCAACTCACTTATCGTGGTATCCAGTACAACTCAAACGTTCAGGCTGAAGTAACCCTTCCTACTCAAACAACCGCTCGCTATCGCGGTATTACTTACTCACTCAATCGAGCTGCTAAGCCTACTGTTTCGCTGAACTGTCAACTGCGATTCATGGGAGCAACTTACCGCAAGACGCTGTTCTATTAGAGGATCCTAAAAACCCAGATCCTGCTTTCTATCTTGGCATCGGTTCACCAACACAGTTCCCCAATCACCGCTCACCAATCACATCAACCATCAATCACTTCAAAGCATATGAGGATATGATCATGCAACTCGCCTATTGCGACATTCGCTACAATTCCCCCCCTGAAACAAGTGACTCGATTCCGAATGAAAGTTTTGCCCAGTCCATTCAGTTAATCCTTGACGAAAATCGCCGAGTGCTAGACAAGATTAGTTATTTTGCGCTCGAGCAACTGGCTCAAACCATTACCGTAGCCAACCGGATCTTTGTGTTTGGCGGAGGCCGCAGTGGTTTGGTGATGCGGATGACAGCAATGCGCCTCATGCATCTGGGCTGCCAGGTTTATGTAGTCGGTGAAACGATTACTCCCTCAATTGCACGAGGAGATCTACTCATCGCCTATATATTGCCTGCACAATTGGAGCAACTTGCCGACTCCAGTAGGGATGGGTAATCTGCTGGGCTTGCAGCAGCACCGTTTCATATTGGTGGGCTTTGAAGGCGGCTTCGACAGTTTGCCAACGGCTCTGGTTGTTCAACCACTCTTGTTGCCAACCGCGAATTTTGTTCTGAGCTTCGCTATAAAGCGGGTTATCGGGTGTGATTGCGCTGGCCGTTTTAAGGGCGTCCTCGAATCTGCCGTTGGAATCGCGGTAATATCCTTCAGCAACTTGCAGAATTTGATTGGACCATTGCCAAACCAACTGCTGGACTTGGGCAGCGACAGCACTATCTGAGATAGTCTGCACCTCGCTAATCGCATCCTTCAATTGGCCGGCACTGGCTTGACTTTGTGCTCGGTTGATCACAGCCGTGGTTAAGGCGCGTTGACACTGGTCCTGTAAAACGATGGCTCGGCTATGAAACAAGGTCTCAACTGGGATTTGCTGAGTTCCCCGGATGCAGCGTTGGTGGTCTCCTGCCGCCTTGAGGTACTCAACTCGAGCCAAAATAGCCTGATGCTGCTGCTCGACCCGCTGCTGCTGATCCACTTTGACTAGCCAGTAGAAGCGAACTGCGAGTGAGCCAGTAGCCAGGAAAACCGAACCCGTCAAAACCATAGCCAAACCAATTCGAACAGATCGCAAATGATCGGAAGGAGGCGGCATCGGGGTACGCATAGTGTTCTACCTCTCTCTAAGCTTGTTCTCCTGCTCTGGACCAATCATCACTAGGCAAGCTGAGCAGAAGTGACAGGGGTGACCAGCAGCGTGATTCCATCTCGACCAACCACAACCACCTGTTCTGAAGGTTCTGCTTGGACATACGCATCTGAATAGAGTCGAGCTGGCCAAAAACTAGCTCGATATTTCACGCGCCCCCGGCGATTAGGCGCAATCATCTGGACCACTTCACCAATACCAGGTTGGGCAAATAGTTCGATTCGCTCTGAGGTCTTCGACATAGCCATAACTGCATTACCTTTCACAAACTAAGGGGGACTGATTTGGACCGGAAATTAGCAGATGGGAAATTGCGGATTTGACCCCATTCTCTTAGGCCACAACCCTAGGGGGCTGTGCATCGACTGAGTTATTCCGCTGAGTTGCTGTTGTCTTCCGAATTGGGTTCTGGCCGATCGGACCTCCTAAAAGTTCAGTAAATCAATTTTGACCACTTTTATGATTTCTGTCAAGATATCAATTTGATACTATTTTTAATATCAGTCTGATGCTCTTGTTGCTGGATTTCTTATAGCAGTGAGCTTTTACAGAGGAAGTGCAAGTGGTTGAGGAGGCTGAGCCTGTTGCCGCTCGCTTTGGGTAAAGTCAGTGCATCAAGCACCTCAATAGTTATGCAATCTTGCTTAAAACATCAGAAGGCAGAGCAGTCCAGAGGATTTACAGGTGTGCAAATAGCGTCTAGCCCAAGGTTCTGAAGGAGATTGATATCAAAAATTATATCTTGCGTCGAAAGTAGGCTTCTATTTTCAGAAACTGCTAACCCCTGCTACATTGCTGGCTTTGTCGCTAGCCTGAATCAGGCAAGAGCTTGTATCTCCAAGCTCAGGCACCTCCACGATCGAAGACTGGCGTGGAAGCTCAGGTCAAAGCAGCGGCTGGAGAAAATTAGACAATACCCTTGCCATTGCGGGATTGACATTGATATCTTAAGTTGATATCTTAATGGACTAGCTGAAGTATAGACGTGTCTTTTGTCTACTCTCATGAGTTGCAGGTTTTAGATTGCATATCTAAGCCTAGAGGCAGGTTATATCTTAGGTGCACGGTACGTCGTGATTAGGGAAAGCGTTTGATGCCTCTCTGCCGCTATTCCCGTAGAACATCGCGGTAGGATAGGGAGATATTTGCTAGTGGGGTGCCTTCTAGCGAGGTTTTTAGTTAGTTTGCATTTGAACTACCTTTGGCACAGCGTTTTAGCGTTGCTTCGGAGTTCGCTATTCAGCTTCGTGTTCTCTCCCTGTCAGTCCAGTCAGGCTTCTTGGTCAGACGACGTGCCAAACCTGTCTAGCCTTCAGCATCTACCAACGAATGTGCATCTTTTTTAATGAGTTACCAGATGAACAGCAAAATACCGTTAGAGCTATCTTTGCATGAATTCGATCGCCGCCAATCCCCACCGCAATCGATTGACCTAGCCCAGCCCGCGTCAGCTCTAATGCCACTTCGTAGGTAAGGGTACCACTGCGACTAATCAGACCTACAGGTCCAGACGTGTAGCAATAGGGGGGATGGGTGCCTAGCAAAATTTGGTCGGGTACGATCACCCCAGGGCTACTGGAGCCAACCACCAGCGTTTCTGTGGCTTCCGCCTCCCGCAAAAGCCGCACCATGTCCAAGGGCGGCACTCCTTCTGTAATCAGAATTAGCTGCCGAATTCCAGCGGCCATCGCTTCTAACGCCGCATCTAACACTTCATAGGGAGGGGCGAAAATTATAGTTGTATCAATGTGGTCAGTGATGTCCAAAGCCTGTTCCACCAAATCGAAGACGGGGATGTCTTCAACTGTTGTACCACCATAGCCCGCGCTGACGCCTGCCACAATTGACGTTCCATAGGCTCGCATAATCGGCACATGTAAAGAACCAAGTGCTTCAGCAATTCCCTGAACCAGCACTCTACTATCGGCAGTGAAATTCATGGTAAACAGACAACTTTATACCTCAGGCAGATGCGAGCAGCAAGGAAGGCGGCTTCCCCGGCTTGGCACCAGTGGCAGAAGTGAGGCTAACCGTTTCAGCAATAGCATCATCCATTGACTCGTACACCGGTATATCCATTGCTGCCAATAGTCCACGACCCGCAGGAAACTGATCTCCCACCAGCCGCACGACCAAAGTCGGCAATTGCCGATTAGCTGGCTGCCATTTTAACCAAGAGGCAATCGTTTCAGCAATTTGCAGGCAGGAAACCACCCCACCCACCAGGTTTACACAAATCACCTTAACGCCCTTCTCCTGAATCAACAGGTCGAGTCCCTGCTTCAGTCGGTCTTGCAGATCGTTGGTAGAGGCATACTGGCGATAATCTGCGCCCAAATCGACGAAACTGGCTGGTTTGCCTTTGGCTTTGTGCAGCAGATCGAGGGTTGCCATTGTTAGCCCCGCTCCGTTGCACAGCACACCAATATTGCCTTCACGGGCAACCCCATTCAGATTAGAAACTGGTAGGCCGGCTTGGGCGGGGATGGTCGCTAACAAGGCTGCCAAGTCAGGCTGGCGTCCTAGGGCAGCATCATTGACAGTGATTTTTCCATCAAGCGCCATCAGCTCACCACTGCTGCTGACAGCTAATGGATTGATTTCAACTAGATCCAGGTCTCGCTCAGCAAACAGATGATACATTTTTTCAACTAGCGCACTGACCGAGCGCATCAGATTTCCTTGTAGGCCCATTTTCAGCGCTAGGCGACGGGCATAGAAGGGCGAGAATTCTTGATCAACTACCACCTGCCGCATATGCTTGAGAGACGATTCGACGTCAATCCCACCAAATTGAGACCCCAACAGCAGAGGCCGACGACTAGAAGGATCCAGAGTAACGGCCAAATAAAATTCTCGTTCGGGATTGTACTTTGCCTCTGCCAGCAGCACCTTTGGATACTTGCCCATAATCGGCAGATGGAAAATTGCTTGAGCTGCCGCAATCGCATCGATTGTATTTTCAACGAAGCGAATTCCACCCAGTTTGCCTCGCGCTCCCGTATACACCTGCGACTTGAGAACAACCGGGAAAGGAATTCTCAATCCCTTCAAGTCAGTGGGATGATCAATGCGCTGGGAGGGCAAAACTGGAATGCCCATCTGACGGAATAATTCCTTGGCTTGATACTCTAGCAAATCCATTTTTCTAATCCAAACTGATGCTAACTAAATCCCTGGAAAGCTATCAGCGTAAGTAACTTGGGTTAAGGGAAAGTAAAGATAGCTTTCTTGAGCGTACCCACTAACTGAAATTGCGTATGCAACAAAAGCTGCACTTTTGAAGAAATGTTTTGCGGACTTTGATTACAGACTTTTCCAGATGGATTAGCGTGAGGCTGAACAAAGACAATATTGTTGACTAGCTTCAGCGTAATCAGCCCGTGCGTCTACGCATCCTATCTCCGGATAGAGTCCCAGATAGAGTGTCTAGACAGAGGCTAGGAGAGGTGGAACCAAATTACGCAGATTGTTCCTGCTGAGTACTACCATCGCTGCTGTCCCGTCTCCCCGCCCTAGCATCATGAGCCTAAGATACAAAATAATCCACAATCAAACGTTAGAGACAGGGTAGACGGAAAGGGGATGGGTGGAAACATGAGCGAAAGTTACACTATTTCAATCCTCGAAATTGTCAACGTAGACACATCAATGCTCTGCTTAACGCTCTGCGAACTATCAGCAAGCTAGATCAGCAACTGGGATGAAGCACTAGGACGGCACGCTGTAAAGGATCTGAAAAGCGCTTCACTGCTGGTAGCCAAACTGGCTCGATTTCCCTAGCTCCGTCTCGATCAGGACTTCAGGCAGTTTTGGTGTGTATACATTGCTCCACAAACGGTTCCCTTTTCCGGGAGAAGGATGGGGGATCAAACGAATGAACTCAATTGTATGGCTAAACCTCCGCCTCCTTTAGCAGGCGCGATAAGACGTAAATTTTCTCAATATTCTTAACTGAAGGGAGTTGACTTAGCAGGCGTAGGCTGCATCGAGTTGGAGCAAGGTGTGCAGCAGCACATTCGCCCCTTGGGTGCACTGCTCTGGGGAGGTGTATTCAGCACTGGAGTGGCTCAACCCTTCCTGGCTGGGCACAAAAATCATGCCCATATCGGTAATCCGGCCAATTTCTAGCGAATCATGACCGGCACGGCTCGGCATGTAGCGGTGGCTAAGCTTCAGCTCTTGAGCGACGAATTCGATCGTTTTTTGCACTAAGGGGGCAGCTGGCGTCGGTTGAACGCACAGCACCGGAGTCACATCAATTTCCGTATTGGTGTCCGCAGCAATCTGGTTCAGCTCACGCAGCAATCGCGACATCATTGTATCGAGGCAGTCTTGTGACAAATCGCGCATGTCCACCGACAGTTCTACCTGACCCGGCACAATATTCACGGCATTAGGCGCTACATTCAGATAACCTACGGTGGCAACCGGCTGGCTGGGCATGCTGAGGGCAATTTGCTTCACAGCCAAAATCACCTGAGCAGCGGCCACCAACGCATCCTGGCGCATATCCATCGGAGTCGTGCCGGCATGGTTAGCTTGTCCCTTAATCGTAATCATCTGCCGCAGCATTCCCACCACACCCTGAACCACGCCAATTTCGGTCTGGGTGCACTCTAGAACCGCTCCCTGCTCCACATGTAGCTCCACAAAGGCAGCCATATCGTCACGGCTGCGACGGGCCGAAGGAATCTCATCCCAATTGCCGCCAATCGCTTCTAAACAGGACTCGATCGGTTGACCGACCTTAGGCTGATAGCGTTCGGGTGCGTTTAGCACCACCGTGCCCGCCATTGCCTGACTGCCAATCATCGAGCTTTCTTCGTCGGTAAAGACAATGACTTCCAGCGGATGCTTCAATCGGATGTCGTTTTCCCGCAGGGTGCGCACCACTTCAATTCCAGCCAGCACGCCCAACACGCCATCATAACAACCACCCGACGGCACCGTATCGATATGGGAACCTGTAGCCAGAGCTGGGGCATCCTCGACGCGGCCCGCATAGCGACCAATAATGTTGCCAGCGGCATCGGTACGAACGCTCATCCCGGCTTCGATCATCCACTGCTGTACCAGATAGCGGGCTTGCAGGTCTTCTGCGGAAAACGCCAGCCGACAAATATCACCATTGGGCAACTGACCAACACGCGCTAGGCGGTTGATACTGGCATTGAGGCGACTGTGGTTGACCGAGAGAACCGAAAGAACTTGCATGAACACTCCTCCTTTGAGTTGGTGCGAGATTAGATTGATGCGAGTAAATCTGAGAGAGGTTGGGCAGTGAGTAAATGACTAATTTGAGAACTGGATGAACTGACTAGGGCTGAAGCGACTTCTGAACAGTTTTGAAAAATGCATGCTTGAATACGCCATCGGTGCCCAGCTCAATGCTCTAGTGGATGGGAGGACTATGTTCATCCAGGTATTGACCCCAGTTAGGGCAGACAAACTGTCCAATCCACGAGAAATCAATTGTTTTGAGCAAGCTGCACATGGCGTAATTGGCGTAGAGCGTAAAAAAGAATTTTTCTATCTTGCAAAGTTTGCGAATTAAGTTTGCGAACTGATTGCTCTAAAGCAGTAAAAGCGTTTTTAATTCTTGTATGCCGTAGACTGTATACAAAAATTCCCGAGAATGCAGTGTAGCGCTATACAATCCTTCACGTCTTCCTCCGATAGGGTATGCCTCCAGGTTTTACCGAACCGCCGTACAAAATCGGGACATCCGGGTTCTTGAGCTGGCTGCGAATTAGGCCAATAATCCGGTTGGCTTCAGTCGCATCGCAGGTTTCGCCGGTGCCAATCGCCCAAATTGGTTCATAGGCAATCACAAGATTGTGTTGATCGACTCCCACCAAATCTTCGGTGAGCTGGTCAGTGATCACCGTTTCGGTTTCGCCCGTATCCCGCTGCTGCTTTGACTCTCCCACACAGAGGATCGGAATCAGACCATGTTTTTGTGCCGCCTTCAGCCGCAGATTGACTGTAGCATCGGTTTCGCCAAAATACTGCCGCCGCTCACTGTGACCAATCACGACATAACGTACATTTAACTCTGCCAGCATGGGGCCAGAAATCTCGCCGGTGTAGGCTCCTTCGGCTTCCCAGTGAACGTTTTGAGCGCCGAGGCGAACTCGTGTGCCATGCAGCGCTTTAGATAGCGTCTCTAATGCCGTGAAGGGCGCACAGATGACAATCTCCCGATCCTCTGGGATCTCATCGAGCTGATCGAGAAATTTTTGCAACATCTCCAGTGCTTCTGCACGGGTTTTGTACATTTTCCAGTTGCCAGCAATTATGACCTTACGCACGGGTGAATTCAATGGCTATCTCGTCTCAACAGTTCAAAAAGGTGCATCCTCTAGTCTAAGGCTTCGTGGTAGCAATGTCGCGTCGTTTTCGCTGACGGTCTGCTGAATCAGCAAGGACAGATTAGAAATACTCTTTGCAAGCTTCGATCGTGCTGACAACCGATTCTGCTAGAGCCTTGTAATCATAGCCACCTTCTAAACCGAAGAGCACCTGAGGTGTGAGCTGCAAGCAATAGTGGGTGAAAAGGCCGTAGTCGCTGGGATTGAGAGCGATGTGAGCCAGGGGATCGGCTTTGGCGGCATCGTATCCAGCGCTGACGATCAGCAAATTCGGACGAAAATCCCGCAAGTAAGGAATAATTTTCTGCTCGAACAACGGCTGGTAGTCTCTGAGGCTGCTGCCTGCCGCCATTGGAAAATTGCGTACATTATCAAACTTGCCGCGTTCTTGAGCTGTACCAGTGCCCGGATAGTGGGGAAATTCATGCAGCGAACAGTAGACAATCGCCGGATTGGTTTCGACGATGGCCTGAGTGCCATTCCCGTGGTGCACATCCCAATCGAGGATCGCCACCCGCTCTACCTGAGGCTGCCGCAGGGCGTACAGAGCCGCAATTGCCGCATTCGAGAAAATACAGAAGCCCATCCCGCGTTGAGCCAGGGCATGATGGCCGGGGGGTCGAGTAAGAGCAAACGCTGGCTTCCTCGACTGCAACACCCGATCCACTCCGTCTAGCCAAGCATTCACTGCTAACAAGGCCACCTCGTAGCTGCGAGGAGAAACAACCGTATCCGGGTCAATATGGCCACCGCCTTCATCGGCTAAGCGTTTGAGCGCCTCAACATACCGCTGGGGATGCACAGCATAGAGAGCATCGGCCAATCGCCCATCCTCTAAACAGGCCGGAGTAGGAGTGCACCATTCAATTTGCTCTGCCCAAGTGGTTGCCTGCAAGGCAGTAGTTGCTGCCGTCAGACGACCTGCATTTTCCGGATGATAGAAGCCGGTGTCGTGTTCCAAAAATTCGTCTGAGTAGAAAATAGGGAACATAGGGCAGGGAGAGGAAGGTTAGCTGCACCAATTGTAGCCATCGTTGTAGCAGTCATTGATTGCATGGGGTTGAATGGGCAAGCTGAATCGGTAACAACGTATCAACCGCTCATGGCTTAATATCTTCAGCCCACTTGGCTACATTTTGGGGCCGGTAGGCGGCAAACTGATCGAGCAGTTGCTCAGGGGTAGCAGCGGTCAACACAATCGAGCGATGTTGGGAGCGAACGAACTCTTCACTAAGGGCGTGGTCGAATAGCCGGATCAGGTGATCGTAGTAACCTTCCACGTTCAGCAAACCATGCGGTTTTTGATGTAAACCCAACTGGGTCCAGGTCAGCACTTCGCAGAATTCTTCTAGAGTACCGTAGCCACCGGGCAGAGCAATAAAGCCATCGGCCAAGTCTGCCATCAGGGCTTTGCGTTCGTGCATGGAGTCAACCAGATGAAGCTGGGTCAGGCCGCTGTGGGCAATTTGAAAACTGCCAGAATTCCTCACTCAGCAGGGTCTCTACTTCACGGTTAAACGGCCACTGATCGGGAAACTGGACTTGCGGATAATTGGCTCGAACATCGATTAGGGCATCTTTCCAGCACTGATTAAACACCTCAACTAGGTAATTTTTGAGGCCAGGAGATTGCTTTAGTAAAGAACGCAACTGCCGCCGCTGTTCTCGAATGGTGTTTTCCCATCCCCGGTAGTTGGGGGGCTTTTGGACATAAACCCGCTTCAATAGATAAGCAAGTAAAACCACCAAGCGATTTTCCAATTCACGTCGGTCACGTGCGGCCAAGCCGTCAATCTCCTCGATTAAATGGTCTAAATCCAACTGGTCAAACTTGTGCGCCTTGAGTTGGGCAACCGTTGCTTTGCACCAAGCTACAAAATCCTGATCGTATAAGCTGAAGTCAGGCATCGTTTGAGCCATGTTTTGAGCCATTTTTCAGTTCTGCCAGAGCTACTTCCAACGCTATCACACCCCGCCAAGAGCAGTTCGACAATCCAGATGGACTCATCTTTAGCTATTGTCTTTAGTCATTAAGTACCTCGGCATAATTAAAAACCAGATTCAAAACCCTGCGCCGCCCGCGGCGCGGGCGGCGCAGGGTTTTATGTTTAATTATGCTCACCTACTTAAAGTTAAAGCTATGAAAAAATTCATCGCTCTGGTTTTAGGACTTGCTCTGGCCTTCAGTCTACCCTTACCTGCTACAGCCGCTTTTTGCCGCATCATCGGAGGACAGACTATCTGCATCCTGGAAATTAAGCGCAGTGCCAAAAACTACTGGGAATATCGTGCTGCCGTGAAAGTGAATGACGAAGAGCGCCCGATCGAAATTTACAACTGCCGCGAGCAGATTCGAGTCAGACAAGACGGTATAACCGTGCCGTTTCAGCCCAATGGAGCTGGCGAGTTGATTTGTCGGGTGCTCAATCGTGCTCGCCAGTCGTAAGCTAATGGCTTTATTGCTTCGCAAGCTGGCTGAGTAGCGCTAGCGCCTCTCGTGTTTGCTGCTGATTTTGCTCTTCCTGCTGGCGAGCTTCGGCCTCGGCTCTACGAGCTTCCTCTTCCAATAACTCTTTGACCAGATCCACAGGAGGCAACATGGTTGAGTAATGTTCGCGCAACCAATAGTGAGCGGCAGATAGCACCGTTGTCAGCTTGGTATCGCGCTTCAGCCTGACTTTTTTCTCCTTCACCACCTGGCACAGCTCTAGATACAAATGCTTGATCAGGCCCGGTTCGGTTCTCAGCTCTCGGCTATTGGGGATATTTGAGCTAGCCAGCATTGCCTCCAAACGAGCATTGGCACTGCGGGTCCATTGCTTGAGGATTTCGATTTCCAGCTCGGTTTCTTCAAACATCTTGCGCTTGGCCTTAAACATGCGGCTGCGGTAGGGCAAGTCCCTCATTTCTTGCTTCAGGCGTGCCCGGACCAGATATAAGTCATGAATTCTGCGGTTTGCTTCTTTCAAAGATTTTGGCAAAACCACGTCGATTTCGACGCCACGAATGTTGAATAGCATAGGTTTGATTGAGGTTTGTAGAGATTAAACGAATCCCAAAACCTAGCCTCTCTTTAGTCGAAGCAAAAACAGGGGGCTATGCAGTGATGTAAAATCCACCTTAGCCTCCCATGCTGCTGAACTCAGCCGAGGGGGTCAGCCGCCTTGGAGCTGCCGGATACAGCCTGGGGCGGCGCTAGATTTTGGACGAACTAGACCAAATGAATCAGATCAATGAATCAGATTAGCAACTGAACGAACTGAATTTACTGAACTGAATTTACTGAACTTAATAAAGGTTGCCTCGGATTTTTGAAACAACTTAAACAGAGAGATTACTCGCATCGTGTCTCTTTAGTCAACTATTTTGCAGAAACTGTAGCGTTTCAACAAATTTGTAGGGTAGGAGTCAGCAGTCAGAATGTTGTTTAACGTTTGCATGAACAGGCTGAGCCTATGGGTGCTCCTAGATTGTTCACCTGAAATGTAAGACCTGCCCTTATATCTCTACCCCTCCCTCTATCTCTACCCCTGCTCCTGATACAAATCCGCCTCAATGACCATACCAGCGTAAGGGCGAAGCATTTGCTGATAGACCTGTACGCTTGCGTTTTAAGTTATTAAGTCTTGACTATTACAGCTAAAGAAAGCTAGGTTGATGTATGCGGCTGCTTCCTCATCGAGATTGACGGAATTTTAGCCACTTCTGTTGCCTGTAACACTTCAGCCACTTGCGCTAACTGGGTCATCCATTCGTCAACCGTTGTGGCAGCATCCTCTAGTTCATTCAATCGAGGAATTACCGTTGGCAGAGCGGATTGTGGGCTGTGGGTTACTGGTTCTTCGTTCTGTTCTAACGACAAATGATTTGTGACTTGTGACAGATCTGCTCGCTGTTCCTGATCTCCAATTTCTGCTAAACGATTTTCAGCCCAAACAGGTTGAGCCATCAATAAGATTGGCACGATAATAGCCAATTGTCCCCAAACGCCCGATCGCATCCCCATACATCCTCACACCAGAAGTCAGCGCTTCAAGTCAGCTAATTAAGAAAGGTTTCAAGAAGCTTACCCTGGTGATGAAGAACTTGACTAGCGCTTTTGACTTGTAGACGCACTTTTTTGATCCGCCGACGCACTTTTTGCTCTGAGGAGGCAGGTCGCGATCGTCCAACTGATCAAACAACACCATTTGACGACCCATAGCAAGACTTTATAAAGCATCCTCTACAGGTCAGGCAACTGATCAGGATCAAGCCCTTGGGATCGCAAATAGTTTTCCAAGCGTTTGCGTTGTTGTCGTTCGGCTTCAGCTCGCTGTCGTTCGGCTTCGGCTTCACTCAAATAGCGATCGCCCTTCTGGTCAAACCATCCCAACGCCTCTCGCTGCATTGGGTCAGTTGGGAGACTACAACGCCCAATCCCTAACCCGATCTCTGGCATCCAAAACGGTTCTCCCCTCTGCAACTGGTAGGCACCTTCGACTACCTTGTAGACCTCAAAAGGCAAATGCTTATCCCGCTGCCAGAACCTGGGATTGTAAATCACGTAGTACAACACCCCAAGGCGAGCATAGATGCTCATTTTTTCATCGTACTCTCCTCCTGGAGTTTGCGACACCACCTCTAGGGCTAGGATCGGCGGAACGCCTTGCTCTTCCCATAACACATAGCTATTGCGCGATCGCCCGTTCTTGCGCCGTTCTACCCCCAGGCTCAAAAATCCATCAGGAACCACTGGCACCCGTGGATTCACTCCGGTCGTGTGATAAACTGCCATATCTACCGCAAAAAACCAGTCCTGACGGTCTTTCCACAGGTACTCCAGCCAAAATAGCAGGACATTAGGCAGCCAATTCTGATCCTCATTATCCACAGGAGTTTCGTCGGAACTGGGAAGCTCGTCGCTAGTGGGAAGATTTAGGTCTGCTTCAAGCATGTCAGCCCTCCAGCGTTCTGGATATGCCCCATTGTAACTCTCCCTGGGTAGCGACTAGGATCAGAAACAACCGACTTGAGGTATCGCCATGGCTCAAGCAATGCAGCACCCCACCACATCTGGACTCATCCCAGCAAAAATCACCCTTGAGCAATATCACCGCATGGTTGACGCTGGGGTTTGGGAGGACTGCCATGTTGAGCTGTTAGATGGAGTTATTGTTGAAATGGCACCAGAGGGAATCCCTCATGCCAGTGATTCGAGCCGAACCGGGGAGTTCCTGATCCACCAACTAGGACAACGCGCTCATATCAGGTTTGCCAAACCGATTAGCTTACCCAATCACTCAGAGCCAGAACCAGATTTGGCGATCGTCCAACGGCTTGATGACTATTATCGCAGTCACCATCCCTATCCAGAAAATATATTTTGGTTGATTGAGTATGCCAACAGTAGCCTGGAAAAAGATTTGGGAGTGAAGGCGGGTATCTATGCCGCAGCAGGCATCCCTGAATATTGGGTGGTCAATTTACAGGAAAATCAGCTGATTGTATTCCGTGACCCGGTGAATGGAAAATATCAATCTCGGCAAGAACTGACATCGGGCAGCATCAGTCCCTTAGCATTTCCTGATGTGGCGATCGATGTAATGCAACTGCTTAGATAAATCTGTCATTCATTAAATCTCTTTTCGTCGTTGCAACTGAAACGCTTTAGGATTGAGTCCGAACTTCTTGCGAAAGGCAGCAGCAAAGTTACCTCGGTTCGCATAGCCTACGCTTGCCGCGACTTGCTCAATTGAAATGTCTGGATTACTGAGCAACTGTTGGGCGGCCATAGCTTGGGTGAATATGTAGCGGCTACACTGGCCGGAGTGTTTGACCTGGAAGATGCCTTGATGATTGTGGCGACGCGGGCGCAGCTCATGCAGCAATGTCCAGCAGGGGCGATGTTGTCGATTGGACTGGCTGAGTCGGAAGTGGTGTCTAGGCTGCCCGCCGATTTATCAATTGCCGCTGTGAATGCGCCTCGTGCTTGTGTCGTTTCTGGTGCACCAGAGGCAATCGAGCGATTTGAGCAGCAGCTCACCGCAGAGGGGGTGGCCTGTCGGCGGCTCCATACCTCCCATGCTTTCCATTCGCCCTTGATGGCATCAGTGATCGATCCACTGCGCGAGCGGTTGCAATCTATTGTGCTGCATCCCCCCCAACTGCCGTTTATCTCGAATCTGACCGGCACCTGGATCACGGCATCTGAAGCGACTAATCCCGACTACTGGGTGCAGCATTTGCGTCAGCCGGTCCGCTTTGCTGCTGGGATCACCGAACTGCTGAAAAAACCGGACCTCGTCTTGCTCGAAGTTGGTCCTGGACGCACGCTCAGCACCTTGTCAAAACAAATCATCGGTACTGCCACGCCAACGTTAATTTTGCCATCATTGCGGCATCCTCAAGAGCAAACGTCTGAACTAGAAATCTTGCTTCACAGTTTGAGGCAACTCTGGTTAGCGGGTGCTGACATTGATTGTTCCACTCTTTATTCTGAATCCCAGCACCGGATTCCTCTACCCACCTATCCGTTTGAGCACCAACGCTACTGGATCGAGCTTCAGCCACAATCAGACTCTGTGCCTGTTCAAACCTCTGTTCCAGCTTCAGTCAAAAATCCTGATTTGTCAGATTGGTTTTATCTGCCTTCCTGGAGCCGCTCGACTCGGCTTGCGAGCACACCACCTCAGTTGCCGTCCTCTGGATGCTGGTTAATTTTCCTGGATTCTGAGGGAATTGCAGCGATACTGGTTCCAGCACTGCGCCAAGCCGGACATACCGTGATCAGCGTCAAGGTGGGAGATCGCTTCAGTCAGCAGGATACTGTTTACACGATCGATCCCAAAAATCAGCAGGACTATCACCGTCTGTTTACCGCCTTGCAGCAATCAAACAACCCACCGCAGCAGATTATTCATGCCTGGAGTATCACCAGTGCTACAAACTTGGAGCGGCCAGACGCCGGATTCTATAGCCTGATTGCTTTGGCACAAGCCTGCCAGAAAATTGGCCCCATTTCGATTGCCGTCCTCACGAATCAGTTGTTTGATCTACCCGGAGCAACGACCTGGGAGCCGCTAAAAGCAACTTTACTCGGTGCTTGTCGGGTGATTCGTCAGGAATGTGGTTTGCCCTGCCGCATGATTGAACTCGATCTAGCTGAAGTAAAACCAGAGCACATATTGACGGAATTACTGCGGCCCGATTCAGAACTAGCTGTTGCCCACCGCGATCACTACCGCTGGATACCGATTATTGAACCGATTCAGTTACTAGAGCCGAATGCTGAAGAGAATGCCAACTCCACACTGCTGCAACCCCACCAGATCTATCTAATTGCCGGGGATCTAGTTGAAGGACTAGGACTAATCTTTGCGCAATTATTCGCCACCGTGCAGGCCAAATTGATTCTGATCGGACGAGTAGGTCTACCCGATAAACAAGATTGGACCAATTGGTTGAGTACGCATGGCTCAGATAATTCGGTGAGCCGCTACATTTTGACGCTTCAGGCGTTAGAAGCCCAGGGAATTGAGCTGCATTGCTTCAGCGCCGATTTAACCGACGAACTCAAACTGCGAGCGATTGTAGAGCAGGTCTATCAGCAGTTAGGCCCAATTCATGCTGCCGTTCATGCTGATGTTATGGGCGATCAGGCAAGCTGTTTGATTGCATCCCTCACGCCAGCCAAGATCGAGCGACAATTTCGGGCCAAGGTGATTGGGCTACAGGTATTTGAAACCATCCTGCGTGGTAAGGTCAACGGCTTCTATTTGCTGCAATCCTCCCTTTCGGCTCTAGTCGGAGGTGTGGGCTTCGCTGCCTATGCCGCTGCCAATGCCTTTATGGATGCCTTCGCCTTGCAGCAGAATCGCTCAAGTGCTGTCCCCTGGATCACGATCAACTGGGATGCCTGTCGGTTGGATCAGCGAGCGTGGTGCTGTCTCATGCGCAGCTCGCGATGCTGATCGAGGGGATCGACTGGCGTCGTCCCGAACGACAATGGAAGCCGCGAAAAGCGGGCTGAAAGCTGCCCGAAAACCTCAGAAAAGCTTGAGAAAACGGCGTTCTCGTGGTATCTGAATCCATGCGGCTCGATCTCGACAATCTGCCGTCCGATGTGGGCCTCCTGCACCAGTTGGTGCGCGACATGGCGAGCTTGGTCGACACCCGCAACGACGAGATCGAACGCCTCCAGGCGATCATCAAGAAGCTCCAGCGGATGCAGTTCGGGCGCCGTTCCGAGCGGCTCGATCCCGATCAGCTGGCGCTCGGCCTGGAAGACCTCGATGCCGATATCGGACGCGTCGAGGAAAGCCGTCCGGTGGTGGTCGAAGCTGCCAGCGATCCACGGCCCCACCGCACGCCGCTGCCCGATCATCTGGAGCGCGAAGACATCGTCATCGTTCCCGGGCACGAGGTATGCCCGTGCTGCGGCGGCGCGATGCACGGTATGGGTGAGAGCGTCTCCGAGATGCTCGACTGGGTGCCCGCACGGCTGCGGGTGGTGCGCATCGCGCGCCCCAAATACGCCTGCCGCGCATGTGGCAACCTGGTCCAGGCCCCGGCTCCCGAACGCGTGATCGCGGGCGGTCTGGCAACGCCTGCGTTGCTCACGCAGGTGCTGGTGAGCAAGTACTGCGACCACACCCCGCTCTACCGCCAGTCGCGCATCTTCGCGCGGCACGGGGTCGATCTGGCACGCTCGACGCTCGCGGGATGGGTCGGCGGTGCGTGCTGGTGGCTCGAGGCGCTGCACGAGCGGCTGCGTGACGACGTGTTCACCTCCGACCATCTGTTCGCAGATGACACGCCGGTTCCGGTGCTCGATCCGGGACGCGGGCGAACCAAGACCGGGCGCCTGTGGGTCTATGCCCGCGAGCAGCGCGGATGGGGCGGGCCTGCACCACCTGCTGCGGTCTATCTGTTCGCGCCCGACCGCAAGGCCGAGCGTCCGCTGGCCCATCTTGCGCACTTCAAGGGCGTGCTTCACGTCGATGGCTATGCCGGGTTCGAGCGCCTCACGGCGCGCGGAGACATCGTGCTCGCGGCCTGCTGGGCGCATACGCGGCGCAAGTTCTACGACGTCCATCAGCAGACCGGCTCTCCGGTGGCGGAAGAAGCGTTGCGCCGGATCGCCGATCTCTATGCGGTCGAGGCCAAGGTACGCGGTTCCGTGTCCGACGACCGCCTTGCATGGCGTCGGTCGCTCAGCGCGCCGCATCTGGCCGCGTTCAAGCCCTGGCTCGAGGCACAACTGGCGCAGCTCCCACGCAGCAGCACCCTTGCCGATGCGATCCGCTATGCGCTCGCACGCTGGGCTGGCCTTACCCGGTTCCTCGACGATGGACGCATTGAGCTCGACACCAATCCGGTCGAGCGCGCGATCCGTCCGGTTGCGCTCGGGCGCAAGAACCACCTGTTCGCGGGCTCCGATGGCGGCGGTCACCGCTGGGCTGTCGTGTGCTCGCTGATCGAGACGGCGAAGCTCAACAACGTCGAGCCCTATGCCTGGCTCAGCGACGTCCTGACCCGCATGGTCGATGGCCATCCCGCCACCCGACTCGACGAACTCCTGCCGTGGAACTGGGCGCTCAGCCATCGTGCCGACGCCTGACGTGCAAGGACCGGACGCTAACTCTGCCCTGAAATCCGACGCTTACGGACGTTGGTCCTAGGACTGAGCAGCGCTGATTTCGGATGCGGTTAGGACGCAGCAAGGATGCCGCCGGCTGATCGGTGAAGGTGCGGAGGGCGTGCTGCGGTGATGCCGATCAGACGGCGGTGGCGGCGTCGTGGCGAAGGGCGTCGAGGCGCTGCGAGCAGACCTCCTGAACGGTTCGGCCCAGCTCTTCGACCTGCGCCCCGAGCCACGCCAGCTCTTCCTTCGAGATGCGGTAGTGCTTGGAGTAGCGCGCCTTGACGTAGGCTTCCTTGAGCTTCTCAAACCGCGCGCGATCGCGCTTGGTATCGCGCGGCCAGACATAGGTCAGGCGTGGATCGATCCGCTCGGCTTGGGTGCGCAGGAAACCAAGGTTGTGCACGTGCGGAGTGTAAAAGGTGCAGACCAAGAGCACATGACAAATAAAAGTAACACTGTATCGCTCATGAAATATGGGTAATTAGCAAAGGCAAAGCTGTCAAAAGATCCTGGTGCTGATTGCAGCTAAGTCTCTGAAGCAAGCCGTTGACGAAACAGTAATTTCCCAAGACGGGAAACTCGACCAATCCTCTGTGTTTAGGTCAGCCTAAACCTGTCCAATTGACGTCAAACCAACTGTTAAACCAACTGTCAAGCTGACTGAACGGATTCTTCAAAGACTGTTACATCGATTTAAGTTCTTTTACTTCCTCTGTATAGGGTTTGCCAGAGGAGATAGGACATTCTTGTGGCGACGGCTATAGCTTCAGAGTGCATACACTGCTTGCAGGAACGAGCGACTTAAACGCACAGTGTTAAAACAACAAGGCGTTTTTAGAATCACAAAAATTGCCACAGGTTGTGACAGGGCGAAAATGGAGGCAGATGTTAAGTTCTTTTGCCAAACAGGGTGCTGCCAAGCCGGACCATGGTTGCACCTGCTTGTACTGCTAGCTGGTAGTCGTTCGACATCCCCATCGATAGCTCCTGAATCGGCAGGCTGGATTGCTGGCGAATTTGCTCGGCTAGTTGGCGCGCTTGCTGGAAAATGGCTAATATTTCTGCGTCAGGCAGGCCGTAGGGAGGAATCGTCATCAGGCCCACAATATCGAGATGCTGGCACTGGCTTAGCTCTGGTAGAGCGTCTAATAGCTCTGGAACAGTCCAGCCATATTTGTTGGGATCAGGAACGATTTTTATCTGAAGACAGAGTTTGGGTTTTATAGGCAGACTTGCCGCTAATTGATCCAGTCGTTGCGCCAGTTTAAGGCTATCAAGTGAATGGATCCATTGAAACTGGTCTAACGCTTTAGCGGCCTTATTGGTTTGCAGATGCCCAATCAAATGCCAGGTAATGTCTTGCAAATGCTGTAACTGATCTTGTTTTACCACTGCTTCCTGGATCCGACTTTCGCCAAAATCGCGCAGACCTAGTTGATAGGCTGCCTGAATTGCTTCTACTGGCACTTGCTTTGTCACCGCAATTAACTTGACTGTCCCCGGTAACGTCAGGCGAACTTGTGCTAACCGTTCAGCCAATTGCTCAATTGAAACCGTACTCATGCCAAACTACTCATGCCAAACTACTCATGCCAAACTACTCATGCCAAACTCATGCAAAGGTCTGTTTGTGAATCGCTTGAAGTTGGTTATACGCTTGCACCTGTCCCGTGCGACGCAGCTCTCTTAGTCGCCCTTCTACCAATAGACGAGCATCTGTACGACCAATGGGTTCAAATCGAATTCCTGCTGTTTCAGTAATAACAAGGAAAAACAGGCGTTGGGCATATAGGGTGGCAAAGAGTTCACGATTCTCTTCCAGCAGACAGATTCTGAACAGCAAGCCCAGGGTCGGATGATTTAGGTAAGTTTCGATAGTCATTCGATTTTAGGCTGCATCAGGAAGAACAAGGATGGAAGCGATTGAACACTGAATTGGTGAGATGCATAGCAATGCCGAAGCTGGGTCAACCCTAACCGAAAGAAAAAATAAACAGACTCCGGTGGAGTACGGAACATACGCAATTGAGTTAAAAAATAACGGTTGGAATTACTGGAATGACCAAAATTACAATCTACTTGCTTCATGGACTGCTCAAAGCATGATCTCGCAATTTAGGGATCAGCAAAAATTGACTGCTCCACCAGTGCAATCAGAGCTTGAATGACGCTGCATTGCCTAGAATCTCGATTTGGATCAGTTGAAGCTAGCCGTTTTTGCTTCAGCCGCCTATCCCAGTAGAAGTTGTTAAACACTGCCCATAAACTCAAAATAAGAAAGTTTCTATAGTTTTCATTCCCTACTGTATGGGAAAATGTGCCGCATTGCTACAAAAAGCCCAATTGTTGGTTAAATAGTTGGTTTCAACTTGATTAGATTGGCTCGAGTTAGAGCGATCGAGTTGATGCAAGTTAATCAATCAGGAGGTTAATCTAGTTGCCTCCCCAGAGAAACCGAGCCATCCAGAATAAAACAATTCCTAAAAGCGCTAACCAATCCCACACACGTAAGCGAAACCGATGCCAACGAACCTGATGCTGATTTGGCGTAGTAAAACCCCGCACCTGCATGGCGCTTGCAAAACCAAAAAAGATTCTATCTTAAAGTTTGACTAAAACTGTCTAGACAATGGGGTACACCTCATCATTCCGTTAGCGATGATGCGCTCCTAGATGCCTATTCTCAGGCTGTGATTCGCGTGGCGGAACAGGTGGGTCCGTCAGTGGTCAATATTGAGGTATATCAGCCTCAGCGCCGTCGCCATGCAGCCGCTTCAGAAGCACAGGGGAATGGGTCTGGCTTCATCATTACGCCCGATGGCTACATTTTGACCAACAGTCATGTTGTGCATAGTGCCAGCCGCATCGAAGTCACCCTGGCCGATGGGCGCAAAGGTCCGGCTGAGCTGATCGGGGACGATCCAGATACCGATTTAGCGGTGATTCGGATTCATGCTGCCAATTTGGTTCCAGCTAAGCTCGGCGATTCTCAAGCGATCCGGGTGGGGCAGTTGGTGGTAGCAATCGGTAATCCCTACGGCTTTCAGGCCACTGTGACGGCGGGGGTTGTGAGTGCCTTAGGCCGATCCTTGCGTGCCCGTTCGGGTCGGCTGATCAATGACGTGATTCAAACCGATGCAGCCCTGAACCCCGGTAACTCTGGTGGGCCGCTGGTAGCGTCCAACGGTGAAGTAATTGGAGTGAACACGGCAATTATCCTACCGGCTCAAGGGATCTGCTTCGCAACTGCGATCAACACGGCCAAGTTTGTCACAGCGGCACTGATTATGGAGGGCCGGATCCGGCGGGGGTACATTGGCGTCAGCGGTCAAAATGTGCCGCTTCATCGTCGGTTAGTGCGTTACCATGATTTGCCAGTAGAAACGGGCGTGTTGGTTCTGTCTACGGAACTGGGAAGCCCAGCCAACCAGGCTGGTTTGATCCAAGGAGATGTAATTGTCGGATTAGATGACGAACCGATTGCCAGCATTGATGACCTGCACCGTCGCCTGACTGGAGAACGAGTGGGGCTACGCTCAACCCTAATCGTGATTCGCGGCACCGAGAAGCTTCAGGTCGCGATTACGCCGGAGGAGTCCAGATCAAAGGACTAGTAGTTAGGAGCAACAGCAACAACAGACAAGGGGGAAGATCCCCCTTCTAACTTTCTGCTTAATTTTGCTCAGTTGACTGACTCTCTTCTGTACTTTCGGTTGAGGAGGCACTAGAGCTGGTTTGCGTCGAAGCAAATGTTTTCTCCTCGACTGCACCGGGTGCTCCCATCTGCTCAGCTTTGCCACCATTGTGGGCTATCGTCACACCGCCTGCATTTCCCGCTCGGATGCGGACTTGTTTATCGGCGGTCCAGGTCCGTTCGGTGCCTTCAGGTAACACCTCTGCCAGTTTCACCTCTCCATCGGTTTCAACCTCCAGCCAAGACTGCGCGGTCAGTTTGACCTCGACGCGGACAGGCTTATCAGAAGCGGCATTCCGGGCGCGATTTGCCGTACTGCGAGACGTGGGGCTTCCTGTGGCAGCGCCTTGCTGGTTCGATGGATTGGTCGCTGGAGGCGTAGTGGGAACAATAGCTTGAGTGGAAGGGCTATTTCCTGGACGGACATTGACTGAACTGGGCGCAGTGGCCGAACGTCCCACAATGTAGGACAAAAGGCTGACGGAGGCCATGATTAGCACAATGTAGGCAATATACAAGTGCAAGGGCCGCAACTGAGCTGCAGGGGAATCTTTCCAGGAAGATGGGGCAATCTGCAAACTCTTTTCGGCTGGAAAAGCTTCAGCAAATTCTACTCCGTCTAGGCCCATCGCCTCGGCATAGCGACGAATAAAACCCTGCACATAGACCGGTTCGGGTAATTGGTGCAATTTGCCCTCTTCAATGGCTTTCAGCAGCCGGGGCTGAATCAGCGTGCGAGCTGCCACGTCTTCCAGAGATAACCCGCCCTCTTCTCGGACATGCCGGAGGTAAGCACCAATCTGCATCAGCCGCTCAACCTGCTCTTGCTGGAGGTGGGAAACATCTCTGGCCATAGTCTTCATATCACTCACTCACCAAGTCATTAAAGGGCAAAAATCAAACAATTCAACAACTCAAAAACAGGCAAAAACGTAGAACACGAAACTAGATTTTGACTGGAACAGGATCAGGATTTGCCTTAGGACCAGCAGCTTACATCGATGCAACCCCTTGCCTGGTAGTCGCTTTTGCTCTACTGCGGCTGCCACGTACCGTCTGGCATACAGATCAGAGGACCTACTGTGTCGCCGGTTTGGTAAGTTTCGCCTTCATAGACGCATTCGGCCCGTGCAGGGGAAGCTGTAAAAACTTGAGCTAGCAGCGCAATTAAAATGCTTGCAAACAGTAATAGCAATGAGTTTTTTTGGTTGTGGGAATCATTTGTTTTCGTAGACATAGCCGTCAATTCCTTATAAACTTCTGCATCAATAAATTTTCTATATTTAGCGTGAACAGATTGATTTAGAAACTGGTTACTTTGTTCCAACTGATTCAGTGTAGATATCAGATAAAGCGTTTAAAATTTTTATTTCTTAGGCCATACTGATTTGACTATAGCTTCTCAATTCAGCAAAATTACTATTTTTCAGGAATTCTCTAGATTCTACGTCAATTAACCTCGCAATATTCACGTAATCGATCTGATGTTTTATCTTTACCCATAGTGCACAGAAGCATTCCCTTCTTATCTATACCCTCAGGTAGCACAGTTTTTTGATTGTACTTAGCGCCTTTCAGGATTGCACCCTGTAAATTTGCACCCTGTAAATTTGCACCCTGTAAATCTGCATACTGCAAATCTGCTTCCTTGAAATTTGCTCCTGCTAAATTGGCCTCACTTAAATTCGCTACTTGCAATTTGGCTCTAATTAGCAGTGCTTCAGTTAGATCGGCTTTTCTCAGGACCGTCGCCTGCATCTTGGCATCAGTCAACACCGTCTTAGATAGATCGGCCTCTGTCAGAGTAGCGCTCTGTAAATTTGCCGCGTCTAAGTTCAATTCTGATAGTTTGGAATTAGACAAATCAGCTCCGGAAAGATCAATTCCTATTAGACGGATTATAGGGCGCTCCATTATCATTTCATTTAATTTGATGGTGCTCAGCTTAAGTTCGGCAGGCTTACATTTGGCTTTGTCCACTTCCAGCTTCTGATTAACCGGGCATCCGCCAATCAAATCAGCTTGATACAGAAATTTGATCAACTTCCCTTTATGCTCTCCATTGGGATTTGGCTGCCCCAAGAGCTTAGATAGCCAAGGTTGATTCTCATATAGTTGGCTGGCTGCATTTAAGTTAATAGCCTCTGCCATCCGCTTCGCCTCTGCTCTCTGCTCTGCTTTTGCTTTTGCTTCAGCATCTGTAGAGGAGACTTCATTGCTATCAGACAGGCGCAGTCCCTTGTCAACCAGGAGATCTTTCATTTCCTCAAGATAGGTTGACATGATTTCATGGCGCTGTTGATTGGAGGCAGCATCCATTTGTTGCAAGGTTAAGAAAGTAACAGAAATAGGTACTGCGGCAGAGGCCATGAATTTTAGCCAACTGAACGAAGATTCCTTGCGAATGCCAGCACAAAACCAATCCCAACTTTTACCAATGAACCCTTTTTTTGATCCTGAGGGTGATGCTACGTGTTCTGCTTTCTGGTCATTCACCTGATCGTCATCGTCATCATCAGAAAGTAGATCTATGTCGATAATTGCCATCCTAGTAGCCTTCTAGAGAATTTGCTGATAATTTGTCAATAAGACGGCAAGCCAAAATTGCGCCTTTCGGCGTTTTAATCACGTTTTAATCAACTGCAGATGAAATTGAACTGATTACTCGGCTTTCCAGGAGCCGTCAGGCATACAAATTGAAGAGCCTACTCTTTCGCCAGTCTCAAATCTCATGCCCTCATACCAACATTCCGCCCGCGCTGGCAAAGCGAAGAGAAGCGGTGCAGCAACAGCAACGAGAACGCCAGAGAAAAGCAAGAATAATTTAGGGCGTTGAACAGAATCAATTTTCGTGGACATGGGTATTGGCCTTGAAATTTGAGAACAGAGGAACGAAGAATGCGTACAGACCGTGAGGCGAATCAGGTAGACGTTGAAGCTAGTAGAAACTAGGGGATTAGAGTGAGCGAACAGAACTATCAATAACTTCCGTAGATTTGCGGGTTGATCCGAATATAATCCAGGAATCTTTGCCTTATTTTTAGATTTTCGTAAAGCAGGACGGCTGGTTTCTGAGCGGCTGATGAAGACTGATGCGGCCTGGGTTGCAAACAGCTTGGCTAAATCAACGGCAGCGATCTAGCCAAGTGCGGCCACCTATTTCTGCATGCCTTTTCTTAAAGTTTGACTAAAACTGTCTAGACAATGGGGTACACCTCACGATTTCGGATTTGGTTTACTCGAGGCTGGCAAATCCTTCTCGTTTGACATCTTCTACGGAGCGGCTCCTACCGAGACTTTGGCACTGTCTGCATTGGCGGCTGTTGGGGCAGAAGTTTACTCCTTTGGACAACCTGCTGGGGGTGCAAAGAGTGGAGAACCAAATACCTTTATTTTTGCGTTCAAGGGCGTTGGCGGCTCACCCGTTGTTCCAATCCCTACTCCTGCTTTGCTGCCAGGTCTGATTGGTCTAGGGCTAACAGCTTGGCGGAAGCGGAAGGGCGACACCGTGCAGGAACAAGCTAACGGTTAAGACGCTCCTCACAGTAATATTGATTACACAGAAGTGATCAATTTGAGTCGTAATACAGAGGCAGTGTTTCAACTGCCTTTTTTGCATCGCTTGGGCATCAACCTTGGGCATCAACAGATTTCACATAGCTGGTAAGCTTTGCTGCTGGCAAGGAATAGACAGGTGTTGCTAGTCAAGCTATCTCCTCTATAAAAAAGCTGCTTAGGTGAGGGCAGATTTTATCTAATGCTTCAAGGAATTGCTTCCCATCAACTACAATAGGAACAACCTCTGCGGTGTTTAGGAGGCTGCTAGCCGTGCCAGATCCCGTCTTGGAAGCAGAACAGTTTGCAGAACAATTCACAGCAGAGCCTGAGGCTGAGTGGCAGATCTATGCCCCGACTCAGGACGATTTACCTTGCGATGATGACATTCCGATGGAGACGCTTCGCCACAAGCTGCAAATGGATATCCTGGTGGATGCCTACATCAACTGGTTGATTGCCAATCAGATACAGGGATTTATTGGGGGCAACATGTTTGTTTATTTCAGCCCCGATCAGGTCCGCAATCAGAATTACCGGGGGCCGGATGTGTTTGTCGTCAAAGATGTGCCATCCGGGGAGCGGCGCAGTTGGTTGGTTTGGCAAGAGGGCAAAGCCCCGGATGTGGTGATTGAATTGCTGTCAGCCTCCACAGCTAGACGCGATAAAACGGAGAAGAAGCAGATTTACCAGGATCAGTTGCGAGTAACCGAATATTTCTGGTATGACCCCTTCAACCCCGATGATTTTGCCGGCTTTAGTTTACAGCGAGGATTTTATCAACCCTTAAATTTTGATGCTCAGCAACGGCTTGTGAGCGAACAGCTTGGCTTAGCTTTGGTTCGCTGGCAGGGTGTTTTCAAGCAGGTCGAGGCAGTTTGGCTGCGCTGGGCTACCCTGGACGGCGAATTGCTACCAACTGATGGGGAACTTGCAGAACAAGAGCGTCAACGCGCTGAAGAAGAACGTCAACGCGCCGATCGCCTTGCTGCCAAATTGCGGGAACTTGGCATCGATCCGGATCAGCCTTGAGAGCTGAGTTTTTCGGGAGACATCAGCTTCTAGCGTTCCTCAAAGCTAGGCAGGTGGTTGCGTCGTTGACGTAAGACCGGGCGATCTCTTGTTTTTGACGATGATGACTGTGGTATAGAAGACGGCTCCTCAATGGATTCGAGTTTGGTGGCTTCTAGGAGAAAGACTCGATAGCCATACACTGTATAGAGATTCTGGTAAGTGCACATATAGCCTTCCTCTTGCAATTGAGCAGCGCGCGCCGCACGAGCTTGCCGGGCTTGTTCCTCATCACCCCAGTCGAGTTCAAGGAAGGTTTCCTGAATTGTGGTTGTCAAAGCACACCTCGGTACGAAATCGGAGACAGTAGACTATTACATTCTTCTCCTGACAAAATTTGCTAGTAGAATTTGTCGAAGAAACGGTAGTCCAGTCTTTATTCTAGTCAACTTGAGTGATCCTGGACAGACAGCCAAGACTAATTTGTAGTTCGTATCTGTATTTGTAATTACTTCAAGTGACTCTTTCTTGAAGATCTGATGAAATGGCAGCAACGCTCTTGCTCTTAGTTGGTGGGTATGTTTGGATCGAGGGAACAACTTGGGTAATTCTACCGAAGCGGCAATTAGATGCGAACAGGGGCAGCAGGGGCAACACTAATCTGAAACAGCAACCTAAACAGCCAGCCTAAACCAGTAAGACAGGGTCGCAAGTTGTGACAGATAAAGTTTAACGAATGGCAAAATAGTCCTTCATCTTTGCGGTTGACCCACCAGGTGAAGTTGATCAACAGCTTAGAAAAGGCGTACTTGAGGAACTCAATATCCCCCTCGCCCTTGTTGACCTCTCGATCGCGGGTGTAGATTTCCCAGGTGGCAAAGGCATGCACCGGCGGGTTGACATCACCAAAGTTCCATTCATAGGCCGGGATTTGGCCATTGGGATGCAGATAATCTTCCCGCAGCATCAGCATGAGCTGATGTTTCGCAAAGGCTGGATCGATCAGGCTGATCGGAATCACATGGAAAGCCAAATCCCAAGCTGCGTACCAGGGATATTCCCACTTATCGGGCATGGAAATAATGTCGTCGTTGTGCATATGGAACCAATCGCTGTTCCGCACAGACCTCCTCTGATCCGAACGGGTCCAGGGAGTAACGCCTCGTTCCCGCAGCCATTGGTCCAGGTCGTAATAGAAGTATTGTTTTGTCCACATCATGCCAGCCAAAGCCTGCCGCATGACGTTAGCCCGATCCGGATTGGTCAGAACCACTGGCGGAATTATGGTCTCATAGAATTCATCGGCTTCCTTCAGCCGCGCTGCAAAGGTTTGGTCAAAGCCAAGGCCGAAGGGATCTCCCATTTGAGTGGGTTCATATTTAGTCAGGCGCAAGCGGATCACCTCTGTCTCGCCAGGTCCGACTAGCAGTTTGTAATGGGGAGCAACTTTAGTTCCAGTACCGTGGGGATTGACGGCATCCAGTTGCCCTTGTACTACGTAATTGTTGATGCCATCTTTGGTGTAGAGATTGGCGTTAGCTGTGCCAAAAATCCGCTGATTGTTCGTTTCATTCTCTGTAAACAGTAGCGGCACAAGACTATCACAATAGAAATAATAGTCTTTTATATAATGATCCAATAACGTATCGTTTATATGGGCATATACGGCACTGTTGCCCATTCCCTCAACCTTGGTCAATACCGGTTTGGCTCCGCCATCGGTCCAAGACCAGGTATTGCGAAACCAGAGCGTCGGCAGCACATGAATCGGGGCCGCTTCTGGACCGCGGTTGACAATGCTGATTTTGATCAACACATCTTCGGCGTCGGCTTTGGCGTATTCGACGAACACATCAAAGTAGCGATCCTCATCAAAGATACCCGTGTCCAACAGCTCGTACTCCAACTCATAGCGGCTGCGGTTGCGGTTCGTTTCCACTAAATCTCGGTAGGGGAACTCGTTTTGAGGATATTTGTAGAGATACTTCATGTACGAGTGGGTAGGCGTACTGTCCAGGTAGAAGTAGTACTCCTTGACATCTTCCCCGTGGTTGCCTTCGCTGTTGGTCAACCCAAATAGCCGTTCCTTCAAAATCGGATCGTTACCGTTCCAAAGTCCTAGCGCAAAGCAGAGCAGGTTGTGGTTATCGGTAATACCACCCAGTCCATCTTCGCCCCAGCGGTAGGCGCGTGATCGGGCATGGTCATGCGGAAAGTAGTTCCAGGCATTGCCATCCGTACTGTAATCTTCGCGCACAGTACCCCACTGGCGTTCACTCAGGTAGGGTCCCCATTTATACCAATCAACTTGACCCCGATGGGTTTGCTCTAGCCGCTGCTGCTCTGTGCTCATGGATGGCTCCTAAATCCGGAGATATGTAAATGAATCAGAATAGAAACAAGACTCAATCGGTCAGGTTGGGCTGCAATCAAAAGACTTAAGTCATACTCGATCTTGTGTTGCGTCATTCGACAACTGGTTCCGAATCGCCCAGGGGATCATCAGCATCCAACCGCCTGCCAGTATGAAGCTAATTCCAGTGAAAACTCCCAATAGCCAAAAGGCGTTGAAGGGCCAGCGATACAAAATCAAGATGCCGAGCACAACTGCAACCATGCCGCTCAGGAGCATCCAACCCCAGTTTGGAGCTGGACGCATGGAGAAAGCGGCAATCACCTCGACAATTCCCTGGATCAAAATTGCCCATCCCAACGCTAAGGTTAGGGTGAGTTGGGCACCAAAGATGTTGCTCAGTAACAAAATGCCAGTCACGATGTAAAGAATGCCAACCAAAAGCCGCAGCCAAAAGCCTCGTTGCGAGCGAGATTGCAATGCATGAGTAACTCGAACTAACCCAGCGATCAAGAAAATCCAGGAAAGGAGGACCATCTGGATCATCAGCAGACGTAAGTTCGGCTAAACTGGGGAGCACTTCTGCTAGCCCTTTGTAGAAGTCAGGAATTTGGTGGGTCGGGGTTGCTGCCAGACCTTCTAGATCGAGACGAATCACGATCAACTTATGATGACGAATACTCCAGTAATTCGGACCACGAAGGGTTTGAGTTTTGAGAATTTTCATAGGGTAATCGAATAAAAGATGTTCTAGCGGCAGGACAGCAAGCGCAACACTAGTCTAGTCTTTAACCTCAGAAAGCACTAAACCGTTCACCACGAACAGTTTGGCCTGAGAACTTGCAAAAACTTCTCAGAAACAGATAGGCAAAAACAACCATCGGCTGGATGTAGTAGTAGCTCAACGGTTAGATCAAAAAGCAGGATTTTGCAAGATCATACCCCTTCAATTTAGATGAATACGGGTGATTCAGTTGGCTTCTGAGGGTGTAACTTTTATTTTGACAGGTTATTTCCACAACGCCGTATCTTTCATCCTAAGTCGTCCCTCTGCTTAAATATCCTGTCTGTACTCTATTTTCCGTACTCCATTTAGAGTTAGGCATCAAGCGGCATCGATTAGCGATTAACCGGAACTACCTGACGTTTGTGCAGGTCATACCGGTCGCCATGACTGAGAATATGCACCCGCAGGTTATGAATACTGATTGGATCGGTGGCGCTGATTTGAGCATAGTTGGTGTGGGATACGTCGGTAGGATCAACCACGGTGACAGTGCCTCTGCCAATCACCTGAAACGTGCCGTTGCCTTCAAACATGGCGCAGGTATCTTCATCGATGCCGATTCCCATTTTGTCGATGTTGGAAGCAACCGCGCTGAGTAACCGCGCCATCCGATTCCGGTTGTGGAAATGCTGGTCCACAATCACCTCTGGAATGATCCCCAAACCTGTAGTCATGTCAACTAACGAACGATTGGGGGGTTCGCCACTGCCACCGCCCGCAATCATGTGATATCCCATCACGGCAGCTCCAGCGCTGGTTCCAGCCAGGGTAATTTCTCCCATCTGTGCCCGCATCCGCACGCGCTCCATAATCGGGGTGTCAGCCAGCAAACCACACAGCCGCAACTGGTCTCCGCCAGTCATAAACACGCCAGTGCAGTCTTCCACAAAGGCTTGCCAGACCGCATCTTCGCCATGCTCCCGCTCTCGGATATCCAGCACCTCGATGGCCTTGGCTCCCATCTCTTCAAAGATGTCATGGTAGCGGCTGCCAATCACGGTCGGCTCTCGCGAGGCAGAAGGAATAATCGCAATGCGAGCATCTGCACCTCCCGATCGCTGAAAGAAGGTTTGCAGAATTTGTCGTCCATGAATTTTATCTTCGGCTCCGCCAATCACTAAGACGGCTGTTTTCGTGGGCTGAGGCATCCTCTGCTCAAGGGGTTGTGAATCTAGTTGCAGCATCATATCGCTTCTGGACGACAATTTGGGCACTCGCTGAATTAATTGCTCCAGAAACCGACTGAACATGATGCCATTTCGATTCATTCGCTTACTTTAACAGTCAAGTCCGCTTACTTTATCAAGGAGAGTAGTTGGCCTATCCCTACGGCTCTTGGAAACAATCTCAATCCTTTCTTAAATTATCCTAAAAGCAGAAGAAGTTCCTCAAAATCCTCAGAACCCAAGTGGCAAAAGGGTTGACCTGGTACAGACTTCTGAGACAGACTCAAGCTGTCCCTATTTAGCGGTCTGCTGGCGAGACCAATCGATGCAGAGACGAAGGACCCTTATTAGCCGTCTGCCCATCTCTGCCATTCGTTCAGGGACTTCATCTCTATCAGCAGTATTGCTGACAACCATTTCGTTTGATTATGGCTGACTTTGCCCCTTGGAATTGATGGTTCAGATACAGTCTGCCAAAGCGGCAGACCTGAGTTTACTAGGGTTTGCGACTCCAGTTTCTCTCTACAGGTTCCAATAGCGTTCTATATTTATTTGCTTTTCTCGATTAGGGAACCGGTTAATCGGCCAGTCAGGAATTTGGCAGTTTGATAGCTCACCCCTTGACCCCTTTAGAGGCTAAATAAAGACAAAATTTTCTTGCAGCCTATTTAAAAGGTTAAGAAGGTTAGACTTTTGTATAGACTACGGTGTGACAGCAGCAGCAGTCGCATCGTTTTCTACTACGACTGGAACATCAAAACAATTAGAGAACTGAGCTCTAAGTGGGTAATCATTCAAAAACGGGAGGTTCGGTGATTCGGTCACCACCCCAGAGCCAATATCTAAGACTGCCGGAAACGCCGCTGCAAACCCGACCACTTTGAATCCCTTAAGACGAGAATCAATTAGCTCTCTGGCCATTTCAGATATAGACCGGACGAATTCTGAGGGCCCTGCGGAATGAAAAGTCTTTCTTGAGAATTTCTCAATGACCTTTCCGTCGGGACTAATGGCTCCGATCCGGATATTTGTGCCCCCAACATCAGCTGCAATTACTGCTAATGATGCATCATATCCAAAAACATCTTTGTCGGTTACGAGATGCATAAGGTAATTAAATTCATCATTACCATAAAGCTTCTCCAAACTATAGCAGAAGTAGAACTTACATTGCCGAAATTCAGGGCAACTCAATTTTCCAAATTTCGCCTGCGAAATAGCTTGATTTCCTCCTATGATGATCTTTCTTCGGCCATTCTTGCCCCACCCAACTTCGGGTTAATAGATTAATAGATATGGTCCCGCAAACTTAATTAGGGCCCGAGGTCGCAAACCTCTGCTCTGAAACCTTGCCAGGCCTGGGTCAGATAGCGTTGGATTCGGGGGTATTTTTTTGTGACCAGACATTTATTTCTTTGTCTTAGTGTGGTTTTGTGATATAAAGGTCTCACAAATCCTTAGCTTAGAAGTTTTACGGGCTGTCAAGGAATTCTTTTCACGGTTTGAACGTTTAGCGTGACTTTTATTGACACGCTGTGAGGATTTGTGTAAAAGTTGTAAGGTCTGCTTTTTTTGAAATCATTGAAAACTGGCGATTTAAGAGGAGAGATATGACTTGTAACCTTTTGATTAGAAGAGCACTGTCGTCGTGCTTGATGGTCGCTGTCTTTGCGACGTATTCGATGGTCACCCTTGCCGTACCGGGCAAGCTGGCTGGAGATTTGACTGTTTTTGGAAATAGTGGGACTAATGAAGTACCGTCGATCTTGATCAACGGTGAAACTTCGCGGTCGGGACGCACCGTATTTGCTCCAAGTACTGTTGTTACACCCGAAGGTGTTTATGCTGTGATCAGTTACAACGGCATTGGTCGTATTGAGATCGCTCCGAATACAAGCTATACACTAGACCTGACGGGCGATAAATTTGGCGGTGAGCTTACATCAGGATCGGTAAAGATCCTCAGCTCTTCTGTAGCTGGTGAAATAAAGACACCGTCAGGGACGGTAACTGTGAATTCGGGTGAGACAGCAACCGCAACCGGCAAAGCCCGTCAAAATGACGATGATGACGATAAAGGTGGCGCCGCTTGGGTTTGGTTTGCACTTGCAATGGGCGGCGCAGTAGCCGGGATTCTTTATGCCACTTTGAAAGAATCGAATCGTGCGGATCTTGGAGGTGGCGGTACCGTCATCAGTCCTACTCGCTAGGGTTTTGCTAAACTGCTCCACGGCAGTTATCATTGCCGTGGATTGAAATCTTTATAAATTACAGGGGATCGACAGGAGGAAATTGAATCAAATGCTTGGCAAAAATAGCTTTCGCAAAATTCTTACATCATTGACCGCCGTTGCTGTTCTTTGCGTTTATTCGACAGTGGCACTCGCTTTTTCAAAAGATGTAACCGCGGAGATCACGGTTACTGGACAGGTTACTGTTAACGGGATCACTGCCGTTTCGAATGCAACGGTCATTTCTGGCAGTACGATCGTTACAGGCCCTAATTCGAGTGCAACGATCAGCCTTGGTAAGAATGGTCGGATCGAACTTAACGCTGACACCAGCATGGTTCTTAATTTTTCGGGCAATTCAGTTGTAGGAATTCTTTCCGCCGGAAAAACTCGCGTTGCAACCGCAACAGGGGTTCCGACAACAATCACTACAAAAGACGCCACAGTAATTGCCGATGCCGGGCAAGCCGATGTCTTCACGGTCGAAGTGGAGTGCTCACACACACACGTAGATACGATCTCTGGTCTGGTCACCCTGCGTGAGGGCACGTCCGACAGGCAGATCGCCGCAGGAACGTCGGAGATTGCCGGGAAATTGGAACAGACCGGCTGTGTGGTCAGGTCCGGTGACTGGCCCTGCACGGCGAGATCGTGGGCATCCTCAAGTGCCGCCGTCACATCGGCGAATATGCGTTGGGGACGTTGCGGCATCACGCCGCTGACCCTTCAGCGAGCACACGGTAGACACTTGCCCTGCTGATCCCGAGCCGGGCGGCGATCTCGGTAGCGCCAAGGCCGGACTGGCGAAGCTCCGCCACCTGCGACGCCTTGCGTCGCGCCGTTGGTGCACGGCCCTTGTAGCGCCCTTCCTGTTTGGCCTTGGCTATACCGATCCGCTGTCTCTCCAACATCATGGTGCGCTCGGCTTCCGAGACTGCGGCAAGCACGGTGATGAGTAATCGTCCGGTGGCGGACTTCGTGTCGAGTTCACCCCCGCCGAAGTCGAGCACCCGAACGCCGACGCCCTTGGCTTCGAGCTTCGCCACGATGTTCAGCAGTTCCACCGTCGAACGGGCGAGGCGGCACATGCGCTTCACCACTAGGACATCCCCCTCCCGGCAATATCCGAGTGCCGCTTCAAGCTCGGCGCGCTGCGACAGTGCCGAGACCTGTTCCACGAACAAGCGTTCGCACCCTGCTGCCTTCAGGTCTTCAATCTGACCCTCCAGCCCGGCGCGCTGATGTAACTGGCTCGTGCGAGCGTATCCGATGAGCATGGTTTTCCTCCCGACAGAGGAAAATGCTGGCATGCCGTGCAGGCGAAGTCACGCAGCAAGTGCCTCAAAAACGGCAGAAAACAGCCATTCCAATCCCCAGTCCAACATCTAAAAGCTAGTGCATCGCACTTGCAACCCGTTGCAAGGGGCAGGTCTCGGCACCTTGCAAATACTCCTGTCTCGCTAGAGTTTTGGACCTGCGGGACAATGTCTCACATGAGTTCTGGGCCACGTCCGTGCGACAAATCAGTGGGATTTTGCGAAGTCGCACATCAGCAGGCGGTGCGAGACAGTGTTAGTCGAGAAATGCAGTGAGCCTATCAAGCAGATTGGGATCGCGAACTTCACATTCCCAGATCACGAGTATGTCCCAACCTTGCCCCATCAAAGCCGCTCTGTTCCGCTCATCACGCTCGATATTCCGAGCTAGTTTTATGTTCCAATAGTCTGGGTTTGACTTCGGCCTTCGCCCATCCAAACAAGCGGTATCGGAGTGCTGATGCCAGAAGCAGCCATGAACGAAGATCGCTTTGCGTCGTGATCCGAATACGATGTCTGGCTTGCCCGGCAAATCGTGGCGGTGGAGCCTATACCTGTAGCCTGCTCGATGAAGCAGACGCCGAACAATCATTTCGGGCTTGGTATCCTTTGCCCTGATCTTGCTCATATTGACCGACCGTTGGGCAGGTGACACGGTGTCAGCCATGACGACTATTGACCCTGTTAAAGCTGGCAGTGCTGCCGGGGTGGGAATCCTCGAACTGCTGCAAAAGCATCCTGATGGTCTAAATGCTGCCGAGATTCGAGCCGCAGTTGGCGACGCGGGCGACCAAGAGCAACTAATGCGACGGCTGCGGCACGTCCGCAAATACTATCACGTCCCCTATGAGAAGGTGGATGGCAGATGGGTGTATGTTTTTCGCGGCGAAAAGCAAAACGTCAAAACCGACTCCGGGGCGATCAGCGGAAAGCAAAGGGCGCGCATCCTGAACCTTGCCAAAGGCCGCTGCCAGATGTGCGGGCGGACCGTTGAAGGTGACGGCATCAAACTCCAGGTAGACCATCGCGTCCCGCAAACATGGGGCGGCTTGACAGTTGATGAGAACCTGTGGGCCATTTGCGTCCAATGCAATCACGGCAAGCGCGACTTTTTTGCGTCGTTCGATCCTGATGAAATGGCCGAACTGGTCAAAATCGAGTCCGTCCACGAACGGATAGCGCGGTTCTTGCGGATGCACGAAGGCGAGTGGGTCGATTCCCATTACATCGAAGACATTGCGAACGTCCGCGACAGGCAAGAGGATTGGCAGAAACGCCTTCGCGAACTGCGTTACCCAGTTGTCGGCATGGACATAGAGACAGGCCGATATAAGACCCCGGAAGGCTTCATCCGTAGCCGCTACAAGCTCGTGAAGTGGGTCGATCTACCGCCAGATCATCAGCAGCTAATCCGAGCGTGGGACAACAAGGAGAACAGTTAAGCAGATTTTACAGCACCAAAACAGGAGCAGAGACAGCTCCCCGCTCCTAATTGTTGATCTTCCTGTCGTTGATCTTCCTGTGAATCGATCAGCGCTGAGCCTATCGGTTCAGGATTCGATTAGCGTTCCAGCACGGTCATGAATTTGCCCTTGGCAAAGGGGGCCGGGATGATCGGGGTGAACTTGGCTCGGTCCGGCACCAGATTGCGGACATAGAACTCGTTCATCTGGTGAATCACCTGGTCGCGAGTACCAATAATCCAGATCTGTGCTCTATCGTCTCCATAGGTGTGATCGATTACGGTCCGTGATTCGTTACATTCGGTATTCATTCGGTTTAGCCTCGTTTGTTTGATTTCGCTAAAGAAATCGCTCAAGGCACCATGCCTGACTACAGGACGCATCAAACGAGGCTGCCTAGACAGTACCGTTGCACAGTACAATCAACACAGCCTTGCTCTCTGGTTGTCGCAGAGAGTCAGGTGAGCTGGTCCTTAAGTGGTGTCAACACTTTTGGATCAGCGCCCCGAATCGCCTGCCTTGAGCGGCCCACTAGCCCTCTTCGGGACCGAGAAAAACTAGTATCGCAAAGCATAAACCAAAGCAGGGAGAAACACAAGCGTAGCACTGTAATTGTTAACCGTGGGTGAATGTTGCCTCAACAGAATCCCTTGCTTGGCTCAAACCACTGCTTGGCTAGACACCGATTGTCAGCTGAACCCTTAAACCCTGCTCTGCCAAATCAGGCTACAAACCTCAAACCTCGCTACCCATCCAACGGACTTCTGACGCCACGCCCCCCTCGATTCCACACATGAGTGTAAATCATTGTTGTCTTAACGTCCTTGTGCCCAAGCAGTTCTTGAATCGTGCCAATGTCATACCCGCTCTCCAACAAATGAGTAGCAAAGCTGTGCCGGAAGGTGTGGCAGCCAATCCGCTTGGTGAGCTTTACAGCCCTTGCTGCTTGTTTAACTGCTTTTTGTACGCCACTTTCATGTAAATGATGTCGGCACATTAGCCCGCTACGTGGATCTTTGGCAATTGAACTGGATGGAAATACATACTGCCAGATCCATTCCTGGTTGGCATGCGGATATTTCCGCTCCAACGCAAAGGGTAGATTCACGGCTCCAAACCCTCGACTCAAGTCTCGTTGGTGTTGCCGTTGGACACCTACTAAATGATCTCGCAATTCTGCTGCGACACTTGATGGCAGCATGGTCACACGGCTCTTGCTGCCTTTCCCATCTCTAACCACGATTTGCTGTTGAGCAAAGTCAACGTCCTTCACTCGTAAGCGCAATTCTTCGCTCAGGCGAAGACCACTCCCGTACAGTAGCTTCACGACCAGTTGATAAATACCATCACACTGCTGGATCACCGCGAGCGCTTCCTATTCTTTTAGGTACTGGCATTTTTATGGGTGTTAATGCCCTACTTGATACAGGAGACAAATCCAAGAAGGCACAGTTACAAGCTGAAAAAGAACGCAAAGCGCAGCTAGTGATTAAAAACATGCAAGGAGCTATTAATCAGTTAGTAGAGCAAATTGAGGGTCTTCAAGAAAAAGCGATTAACCTTGAGGCTAGTGCTTCTGATGCAGAAGCAAATCGCGAAGCAATTAGACTGTTGACTGAGCGACTGAAATTCATGCAGCAATCAATTGCTAAGCGGAAGCAAGCCTTTGGAGTCTAAGATGCTTTCTAATAAACTTATTGTGGAGCTTGGTATTGCTTTACAAGCCCAAAATCGTGTTCTCCAAGAACTTAAATTAGCAGTTTCTGAAATAGATGCTAGCTTGGCAGAATCCGCCCAAAAACTCTCTGGTGTTAGCGAAACAACGCATCAACTTAGAGAACTTGAAGCTTTAATGGATGAGCTTGAGGCTGATCAGGATTGGATTGAGGAAGAAGACTTTGGTGATTTCGATCCAAATCAAATTTTAAGTCTCTATGAAAATCGCCAGCAATCTATTTTTCAAGAACTAACCAAAATTGGGTTCAAGGATTGGGATAGCTTTGTGAGGCAATGCCAAATCTATGTGCTATCTCAGGGAGTCGATCCGCTAGCTCCCTATGAGGCTTTCTTAACAGAAGCAGATCTCAAAAAACGCGTCAGATTTTCTGAGAAGTGTCCCCTTTGAACCGTTAGTGCCTCGATGCTCTCGCTCAAGTGAGGCTCTGACGATGAATATCGGCAAAGTCTACCAGAGTCTCCAAAGTGCGTTCCTATTGGTTTCTGCCATCAGTCAAGCCTCACGTTGCAGTTGGTGCTGTGATTCTCTGATGGCTTCAAACTTTTTAAAATGCTAAAACCCGCTGATATAGCGGGTCTCATTCAATCGGAGCGGCGGGATTTGAACCCACGACCCCTACTACCCCAAAACTTTAATTTATTGGCTGTAGAGCTTTATAATTGGGATTTTCAGCTATTCGCAAGTAGCAAATATCCCAATTCATTATCTCAACTGATTCTCCTAGCTCCGAGGCTCAGCTAGAGTTGCGCCGCTCGTAAGTCGTGTTTTTCTGTAGATAAGCCTCAATACTGCCAACAGTGTTGACAACTTCTTTGAGCTGGGTAGAAACCCTCAAGTTGATGTGCTCTACTCGCTCTTTTAATCCCTGAGTTGTCAACGACAGCCGATCGTCAAGATTTTCCATTTCAACCCGTAGCACCCTCATTTCTTCTCTCAGCTCTAGGTCACGAGTTTCTAACCGATTCAGCAAGGTTTGTACCTTGGCAAAGGTGCCTAGGATGCTGAGTATTCCTACGATTAGGGTAATCGCAGCACTAACGATTGTCAGGGTATTCATCATGGGAAATCTCAGAGCTGCTGCTCTAGTGCATCGATCCGCTCAAATACAGTGAGATCCGCGCCATCGTAGCGCCAGATTTCAATGGAAACATCATCGAGCCAGTAGGGGAAATCAACCCGCAGCAACCAAGACGGTGAAATTTTAGGAAAGACGCAAAGCGTTAGCAATCCCAATTGCAACCGCGTGCGTCTGGTCTGGGTGGCTGCGGGAAAGTTGCTGGTTGTGCTGGGCAGAAACAGTAAGAGCTGTGATGCCCAGCCCGCCGTTACCCAATAGGATCGGGCCGAGTCGCTCCGACAACCAATTAAAAGCACGTGGCTATTTTCAATCACCCAGCTTCTAGCTAGTAGGCGATTCTGGTAGGGCGTAGGCGTTTGTGGAGCCTGGTAGCTGGTTCGCTCTACCAGGTTCCATTCCAGGGTATCGGTGAAATCGAGAAAGCGGCGATCCATTAGCGCTCGATGAAAATCTCTTCTTTGATGGCAAACTCTAAGTTTTCTTCAGCCGTATCTAGCAGTTCGGCTGGCTCATAGCCATGCTGAGCCATCCAGTCAAAATAGAATTCCCAGTCAATCTGCCCATCAATCAATTGTTGGGTCAGCTTCGAGCGCCGAACCATTGCATCCCACTCCGCCGCCAGCTCCTCATCACTCATGCCCGCCGTAATGATGAGTGGCGTTTCAATTAGACTGGCGGCCAGCATCAGACGGGGACCTTCTCAGGTGTGAATGAGATTCGCTTGATGTCAGCCGCGCCGAATGCGGTTACTACCGCAGTCCGAACCGCGCTAGCTCCGGTCTCAAATTCTTCTGCCGTAGTCAGCGCTCCAAATGGGGCCGTGAAGCTATCTCCCTCATACTTGAGGTAAAACAGCTTGGTGATTTTTGATTGCACATAGGCCGCGTTACCGTTTCCTTGGAATGCTTGCACGCGAGCTGGACGGAATCCAGAGAGCCGATCCGCATTAGCTAGCTGGGTTCCCTGAATAAATAGCCGGTTCGTCAGCGCGTTGCCCAGTCCGGTCACTGACTGCTGGGAAACTCGAACTAATACAAAAGCATTTTCGCCTAAATCCATTCCGAATGGGCGCAAAGCTGCGGGCACTGTCTGCCTACGACCCCCACGAGTGCCTCCCTGTAGCCGCTTGGTTGGCCTGGTGGCGGCATTGCGGATGTAATCGACGTAGTTTGTCAGGGCTGTATCGTATTCGGCCCCCTTCTTGATTTGAGAAAAGCGACGTGACATAAAGCTGAAAGCCTCATTCTGATTGGTTTCTGGCTAAAGCTTACCCACCGGCGCTTGTGGGCGCAACAGCTCGCCAACGGTCGATTGCATACGCTAAACCTTGGTGCAAAAAACCGCAGTACCCTAGGGCCCGGTTGGGAACCGTAACTACCCAGAAAAAGGAGTGTTAATTTTTGTTACTTTCTATCCTTAAGCTTGCAGCAGTTCATATAAACCAACAGCAGCAAAAATTAGGAATAGCGTACCACCCAACATCGTGATCGTGCGTTCAGAAATGCGGCCACACACCATCCGCCCACAAACTACTGCAATGGCGGCACAAACAGCATGACCTAGGATAGCTCCTACCGCCACACCAACTGGATTGTTAGCAGCCGCAAGGGCAATCGTAGCGATCTGGGTGCGATCGCCCCACTCTGCTAAAAAGGTCAACCCAAAGGCTTCTGTAACGATAGCAATGGGAGTATGCCGCTTCGGCAGCTTCTCTTCAGCCTGTTTAACTGCCAGCAGTGCTTCTTGCTGCTCCTCCACGCAGGCTTGATCCGTCATCTGGCTAGCGCTGTAGAGCAATTTGAAGCCAAAGCCCACAAACAAGAGCACTTTAGCCCACTGCACATAAATGGCTGGCAGTAGGGTAGCCGCCTGACCGAATAGCACTGACAAAATGGTCATTAGAGCCAGGGCTGCCACTGCTCCTATAAACACCCAACGCCGAGGGTGACGCATCGCCAAAATAGCGGCAATAAAAAATGTCTTATCGCCTAACTCGGAAACAGTAATTAATAAAAGCCCTGCGGTAAAAGCAGTCAACATCCTCAAGCTCCTCTCTCAAATCGTTAGGGAATCATATGGATCTGAGTGAGCTTGATGAACCATAAGACTCCACCAAGCTCACATCTGTGAACTCAGTGAAGGTCTCACTTACAAGCTTCTGAACGCCTAAGCTGAAAACACGATTCTACGTAAATCTTGTTTCATCTTGACTTTAAGCAATCAGCGCCTGTCACTTAAGCCAGGTTCATCACCAGTATGTTGACTTAAGTAGTCTAGCCTACGAGAAATCTTTCTATGCTAGCAGCTACTTCCCTTCGCTTCAGGATGAATATAACGTTTGATGTTGTTCTCTGTCAATAGGTAGAGGCGAATAGATAGAGGCGAAATAGATAGTCAGGCACATGAGTAATCAAGTTTTAAGAAGCAGGCGCAGCCAGCACTCCATTTAGGAAAATATCGGCCATGCCTTCAGCCATCTCCAGCATGGCTTGGGGAGACGAATCACCAGGCATAATCGTGTCTCGACTGAACCCGGCAATGGTAAACATGCCTAAGAAAACTTGAGCCACAATTCGAGGATTCATGCGGCGATAGATGCCCTGATCCATTGCCGTTTCAAAAAAAGCTTCCGCCACGTCCGTCATTTTAGTGATCACCTCAGACTGAATTTGTTCGCGTAGGTCTGGATGAAACTGCGCTTCCATGAAGCAAACCCGTAGCAGATCAGCATTTTGGTGCAGGTTCAGCATCCGTTTCCGCATCACCTGGGCGATGGCTTTATAGCTAGCCATTTCACTCAACTCGGTGAGCAAATCCGTCAGAATTTCGACCCAACCTTGAGTGGCAACCTCGATCAAAATCGCTTTTTTATTTTCGAAGTGACGGAAAATTGTCCCCTCAGCAACGCCAGCTTCCTGTGCCAAATCCCGCGTGGTTGTGCCGTCATAGCCGTGGCGAGCAAACAGCTTCCTGGCGGCTTGTAAGATGCGAGTTTGGGTTTCTACCTCAGTCGGAGCATTGGAGAAAGCAGGACGCATAATAGCAAATTACCTAGGGTTATTTAGCCGATATTAGCGGTATTACCGGCTGGAGTGATTGGATAATCCGTAAAACTTTACAGATTATTACTGAATTGATCAAAAGGTTGATGCCAATCGCTGCGCAATCCCAGAAAATTTAGCAATTCTACACACTGCGATTGCCAAACGGCTTAAACTGGCCCTGCTCTAGTTCTTGTGTCAACAGGGGTTCGATCGCCTGCACATCTCGCGGTTGGGAAAATAAATAGCCTTGGGCATATTCGCAGCGGAGCGAGCGAAGCTGAGCTAATTGCTTGGGAGTCTCCACCCCTTCAGCCACCACCTCCATGCCCAGATTCCAAGCCAGGGTAATGATGGTTCGCACAATCGCCAATTGTTCGCCATCGATATCTACTCGTTGAATAAAGGAGCGATCAACCTTCAGCGTGTCAATCGGGAACCGATGCAGATAGCTAAGGGAAGAATACCCAGTGCCAAAATCATCAAAAGCGATTACGGTCATACCGCGACAGGTGCTTGAAGACCGCAACGTTAGAACTTTAACTGAGGCAGTGCAAACTGTCCCAAGTGTTGTTGATAGTGGAGACATCTTCGGTGCGCCCTCAGGAGGTGTGAGTATTCGAGGCTTTGGTCTAGGCTTTTCACCGAGGGAAAACTTACGTGATGCGGTTCCTGATGCGGATTATATTGACATCATTCCGATTGGAACGATCGAGCGCGTGGAAGTGCTTAGAGGAGCCGCTTCCATCCTCTACGGGGCTGTAGAACCCGGTGGCGTAATCAACAGGATTACTCGGCAACCGCTTAGTGAACCCTATTACCAAGTTGCACTTGAAGCAGGCAATTATGGGTACGTTCAGCCCAGCATCGACTTCTCCGGGCCGCTCACCGCAGATGGAGATGTCCTGTATCGCTTGATTGCTGGCTACGAACGTTCAGATTATATTCAACCCTTTGTCGAAGAGGAACTGATCACGGTTGCCCCTTCACTGACTGTAAACCTGGGAGATCAAACCACCCTCAACTTTTACTATGAATATGCTCGGTATTTCTCGGATGCCCCCAAAACCGATGCAGCATTCCTGAGTGATGGCAGTTTGACACCCAGAGATCTGTACCTGGGGTATCCGATTCCGGGCTTATACGCGATCACAAACCACAGAATGGGCTATAGATTCACACACGAATTTAACGAAGACTTACAGTTGCGGCATAATTTCGCTATCTCGCTGGCTGATTTCATCGATAATCGCTCAGGTGCGCTAGATACTATCGAAGACGATCGCTTTTTTACCTTCGGAGTTGGCGAGAATGAATCTAGCAGAAACAGATATTTTGGACAGGTTGACTTACTGGCGGAGTTTGAGACTGGATCAATTGCCCACCAACTGCTAGTCGGCTTTGACGCTAGTCTCTCTGAAGATGACTACACTGCTCAGTTTGCCCCCAATGTACCTGTTTTTGACATTCGCAACCCAAACTATGATTATGCCCCAGACGAATTGGTTCCAGAGTTCGACAGACTGACGCGGATTACAAATTATGCAGCTTATATCCAAGACCAGATCGCCTTGAGCGATCGTCTGAAATTACTGATTGGCGGTCGCTACGATTGGCTCAGTAGCGATACTCAAGGAGGTGAGCCTGGAGAACTTAGCACGACAGAAAGTAGGCGAATTCAAAATGATGGAGCCTTCAGTCCTCGAATTGGTTTAGTGTATCAGCCCAGTGACACCGTTTCGCTGTATGCCAGCTACAGTCGATCGTTCAACCAAACCATTGGATTGAGCCAAGATGGCAGCGCGTTTGAGCCGAGTAGAGGAACGCAGTACGAAGTTGGGGTTAAAACAGATTTTCTAGACAGGCTTTCAGCAACCTTAGCCGCCTATGAGATCACGAAGACGAACGTCAACGTAGCCGATCCCGACGACCCTGATTTTGAAATTCAGATCGGAGAGCAACGCAGTCGCGGGATTGAGTTAGAGATTGGAGGAGAGGTTTTACGCGGCTGGAACATCATTGCCTCCTATGCTTTCACCAATGCTGAAATTTCGGAAGATCCCGTTTTTGCAGGCAATCAAGTTGGGGGTGTGCCGGAGCATCAAGCTAGCCTCTGGACAACCTATCAGATTCAGAGCGGCAGTCTGGAAGGATTGGGATTTGGACTGGGGCTATTTTATGTGGGTGAACGACCGGGAGATTCGAGTAACACCCAGATACTCGATGGTTACTTCCGCACCGATGCAGCCCTTTACTATCGACGCGATCGCTTCAATGCGGCAATTAATATCAGCAATCTATTCGATAGTGACTATGCTCTCGGAGGCAGCGGCGTCTTCGCTGTGAGGAACGAGCCATTTACAATCATTGGTTCTGTCAGTTGGGAATTTTGATTTGCCAGTGGGTACACCTTCCAACCATCGATGACATAAAAGAAACACCCCCAGCATCGCACGATGCGCCACAGATGCTGGAAGGTTTGGGCACTGTGGTCGCCAATCACCTAGCTGAATAACACCATTTGACTCGGCCAGCCAGACAATCGCGGCAGCGATTGCGGCTAAACGTAAGTTCTTTCTTAAAAAAATGAGAATGATTATTATTCTGTTGACGTACTGTTGCAACCACGATTGGGACAACTTGAGCACGCGGGCGATGCCTGCCAAAGGAATTTTCTCTAACAGCAAGCGGTCAATTATGGCGCTCTTGTCTGGTTCCCGTCGTTTCCACTGAGGGTTTTCGACAAATTGGCGACCACAATCCCGGCATTTGTAGTTTTGTTTGCCTCGTCGAGTGGTGCCATTCTTCATGATGTCATCAGAGCCACAATTGGGACAGCGGAGGAACCGAGGAATGCTTGACATAGGAGATACCAAGAATAACCTTTGTCTATTTTCTCCATCCTTTACTAAAAAAGTCTACCGCATTTTCAACTTGTGTTTAAAGCTAGTATGCATCTTTAAATTATTCTTGCCTTGTCGTTTGCAGTATAGGTTATACTTATTTGTCTCATTCTATATTTATATCAACTTAGTCTCACCAAATGGGCTTTTACTGCAATCCTAAGCAATCTTCTGCATGAATATTTATCGAAATCTTACGGGCAGAAGCAGCTACACCGACAATGAATTACCCCTTAGCGTAACCTGTCCATCCCACTTCTAGCTCCTGGCTCTTGACTTCTGACTCCTGACCTTTAAAGATTTCGCCTTATACCTCATCAGCAACTAGTAGCTGTGATTTGCCTCAACCACATCTATGATTGTTCTTGCTGTTGATTGTTCAATGTATGGATTTCAGCTCGCAAGGCAGCAATTTCAGCCTTTAAATCGGCCATTGCCTCCATTCCTACAACCTCGCTATTGGGATCAGCTGCATCCTGTCCAATAAAAAAGCTGGCGATACTGGCTGTGAGATAGCCAAACATGGCGAAGGCGTAGAGCGCCAGAAAAAAGCAAAGCACTCTTCCTTCCGGGCTTTTGGGTGAATAGTCAGTTCCCATCGTTGTCATCAACATGGCTGTCCACCAGAGGGCAGTACTGTAGTCTGGAATACCTGTATTGGGTACATCCTGTTCAAAGGCATAGATCCCTGCCGCTCCTATTAACGTCACCAAGCCTGTCAAGCCAACCACATAGCCGAAGCCGCGCCGACGCACACTCGTTGCCAAGGTCCGCATGCTGCGATTGGTTTGAGTGAGTAAGCGTAAGAGCCAGAGACTGCGAATAGTACGTGTAGTTTGCAGAACCCGCAGGAATTTAAAAATACGGAAAACCCTGAGAGCCGGAAGGACGAGGGATAGTACTGTCAGCCAGTTTCGTTGTAGATAAAGACGTTTCTCAGGCGCTAGGAGAAATTCGACAACAAAATCCACAATAAATACAATCCAGATGGTCATGCTGACTGCTTCTAACAAAGGCGTAAGGCCATATGTGAGTTCAATCACAAATAGAGCAAGCCAAACAATGCTAAGAATGAGCATGGGAATGTCGAACCAGTCCTCGATCTGCTGTAGAATCTCCCGCCGCTCCTGATTTAGAGCCTGTTGATGTTGATCGGACGAGTTGAAGTTGTGCATAGCAAGTGAGGCAGCGATTTCAATAGCTAGATCAAGCCTACACCGATGTGAACTCCAGCCAATCAACTTCTGAATGGACTACCGAATGGATAGTATGTACAACAGTGATTTGAAGCGATTAGCGGTGGATTTTGGAGGTTTAAAGAGTAGATCTTAGTGTGACCCTATTAACGAGACATACAGCATTCACAAATTGATTGTGAACAGGGGGTGTGGGGGCGTTGCCCCCACGCAGGGGTGGAACCCCTGCACCCCGTTCAGATCCGATCAAGGATTGCTGTAGTTTCATAACCAGAATTAGCCCTACCCTGTAGGACTGATTTAGCGACTTGTGTGTACACCGTAGCCTCTTAGCCAGGGATTGAGCATTGAACGTAGTCGAAATGCGTCCTACAAAGAATTCCACCGGCCTGCTTATAAGCAGGGCATGTTAATAATTAAACCGATCTACAATAGCTAAAATAATTGATGTTTGAGTTTGAGTTTCAAGCACGGTGAGTGCAACTAAAATGACTCATCGTTAAACTAATTATGGATTTAAATATAGAACGCTGAAACGGCCCAATAGGCCGGCTTTTGTGCTTTTAAAAGTGAGTGAATTTTGGAATCTTTAGGCTCTTCTGGGTTTAGGGTGATAAGCAAAGTTCGAACTCGAATCGAATAGCTGGGTTTAGTCTCAAAGTCGGGGCTGGCTTTCAGGCGCAGTTCGTTGTTGACAATGGTAAAGGCGCTATTGTCGGTATCACCAGTGCCAGCTGCCAGCGCGTAGGTAAAGCTGTCGCCTGTATCTGGATCAACAGTGCTAAAATTGCCAACCAGAAAATTCGCTGCAACGTTCTCATTGATCCGATCGTTGGATAGCCGAATGTCCTGTGGCACGGAAGTACCAGGTGTTTCTGGTAAGTCCCTAACCGTGATGGTGAACACCTTTTCCAATGCCAGATTGCCTTTATCGCGGGTTCTAACCCGGATCGAATAGCTGGGTTTGGCCTCGAAGTTAGGAACCCCCTTAAGCCGCAGCTCATTATTGATCAGGGTGAAGGCATTGTTGTCGGTACTGCCCTGTCCGGAAACCAACTCGTAGGTAAAGCTATCACCAATGTCGGGATCAACCGTGCTGAATCGGCCTACTAGCGAATTAGCTGGAATGTTCTCGTCGATTTGACTATTGCTGAGCAGCAGATCGCGGGGCGGATTAGTTCCCGGCAGTTCGGGTAGGTCGTTGACGTTGATTGTAAACACCTTCTCGAACGGAAGGTTGCCCTTGTCTGTGGTTCGGACTCGAATCGAGTAGCTGGGTTTGGTTTCAAAGTCGGGGATGTTCCGGATCCGCAGCTGGTTGTTGACAATTGTGAAAGCATTATTATCAGCACTACCTGTTCCATTTACCAGCGTGTAGGTAAAGGTTTCATTTTGATCAGGGTCAATCGTACTGAAGTTGCCAACAATTGAATTTGCCGGAATATTTTCGTTGATGCGGCTATTGCTGAGCAGAATGTCCTGCGGTGGATTTGTCCCTGGGTCATCATTTAAGTCCCTGACCCTGATGGTAAATGCTTTCTCAAGACTGAGACCTTTGGAATCGGTGGTGCGGACCCGAATTGAGTAGGAAGGCTTGGTCTCAAAGTCGGGACGATTCTTGAGAATCAGCTCGCCATTCACAATTGTAAAGGCACTGTTATCGGCGCTGCCCTGCCCCGACACAAGCTGATAGGAAAAAGAATCATTTTTGTCGGAATCGATGGTTGTGAATTTACCGACTACCGAGTTCGCTGGTTTGTTTTCGTCAATAATGGTGGAGCTGAGGGCCAGGTCAATTGGTCGTTCGTTAATGTCTGTGACATTGATGATGAACGTCTTCTCGAACGTCAGTTTGTCCTTGTCCGTCGTGCGGACCCGAATCGAGTAGGACGGCTTGGTCTCAAAATTGGCTGAATTGCGCAGCCGCAGTTCGTTGTTGACAATCCGGAAGGCAGCATTATCGCTACTGCCCGTACCCGTAACCAGCTCGTAGGTAAAGGTTTCATTCGGGTCGGGATCAACCGTACTAAAACGGCCTACAACAGCATCTGCCGGGTTATTTTCCTGGATGCTGGTAGCACTGAGCCGGATATCGGTCGGTCTTTCTCCCACATCCCGGACATTGATCGTGAAGGGCTTCTCAAATACCAACCCACCCTTGTCTTTCACTTGCACCCGAACCGAATAGCTAGGTTTAGCCTCAAAGTTTGGTGCATTGATCAGGCGCAGTTCTCGACCGACGATGCGGAAGGCGCTGTTGTCGGCGCTGCCAGGGCCAGCTACCAGTGAGTAGGTGAAGGTTTCGTTGGCGTCAGGATCCGTCGGTGTAAAGGTTCCTACAACCGAATCTGCCGGTTTATTTTCATCGATGGTGCTGGTACTGAGGGTTAGGTTCGTGGGGGCTTCGTTGATATCTTTAACCGTGACGGTTAACAGCTTGGTGAGGCTGCGGCCATCGGGGTCGGTAGTCCTGACCCGGATCGTGTACTGCGGTTTGGTTTCAAAATCAGGAACGGGTTTGAGGATCAGCCGGTCGTTATTGACTGTGAACTTATCTCCATCACCAAAGCTCGTATCCAGGGTATAGGTGAAAGGCCCATTGCTGTCATCGGTAGTGATCAGGGTGCCAATAACAGAATTGGCTGGCGAATTTTCGATGATTTCGCTATTGCTGAGGGTGAGATTGGTGGGGGTGCCATCAATGTCGGGTAGGTCTTTGACATTGACAACAAACTGTTTAGGGCTGGCAGATCGGCTGCCGGTAGAACCGCTAGCACGGCTGGGGTGAGCAGGGCATGGGTAATGGCGTTGTCCTGAAGAAATTGCACTAGGGCTGTTCCCGGTAGCTGAGCCGATTTGGGTGGAATGTACAGCGTGCCACCAGAACCGAAGGCAAGCGCAATTTCAAACACAGATGCATCAAAACTGAGAGAACTAAATTGCAGAATCCGACTATTGGAGTCGACATCAAAGAGTTGCTGCTGGGCTTGCACTACATTAGATAAACCACGATGGGACAGTAGAACGCCTTTGGGAACACCTGTGGAACCAGAGGTGTAGATGACATAGGCCAAGTTATCTGTGGTGACAAGCGAGTGTTGAGGGAACGAGGCAGAAGCAGAAATGGAAGGGATAGGGACATCAGAGAGGTGATCTAAGCAAAACAGTTTTGCTTCACAGGTAGGGAAGGAGGCCATCAACCAGGATTGGGTCAGCAGAATTGGCACCTGGGTATCGGTTAGCATGAAGTGCAGCCGTTCATCAGGATAACTGGGATCGAGGGGGACATAGGCTCCGCCGGCTTTGAGAATTCCTAAAATTCCGATCACCATGTCAGTAGAACGCTCCACCGCTAGTCCTACCAGGGTATTGGGCTGAACGCCCATTTGCTTCAAGAGTTGGGCTAGCTGATTGGCTCGTTCGTCTAGTTCTCTATAGGTGAGGCAATCTGGTTCAGACACAAGCGCAATCGCCTCTGGAGTTTGTTGCACCTGAGCTTCAAAGAGTTGATGAAAGCACAGATCGGTGGTGGACTGAGTTTCGGTTTGGTTCCAGGCAACTAAAATTTGCTGATATTCGGAGGGTGTAAGCAGTGGTAAATCCGATAGACGAGCCTCAGGATTAGCCACAATGCCTGCTAGTAAAGTTTGAAAATGGCCGATCAATCGGTGAATGCGGTCATCGTCGAATAGATCCGTACTGTAGGAGATAAAACCACTTAAACCGTCCTGAGACGGCCAGAGGCTCCGCAATCCCTGAGTTGGCTCCCACAAGTGAATTTCCAGATCAAATCGGGTGCTGGCGGTCTCTAAAGGTGCGGGTTCCAGCCTCAATCGCGGCAACTCTAGGGCTTGCACTGGAGCATTTTGTAGAGCAAAGGCCACTTGAAACAGCGGATTATGGCTAAGGTCTCGATCCGGATCTAAGGCTTCAACCAGCTTCTCAAATGGTAAATCTTGGTGTTCATAGGCTTTCAAGGCAGTGATCCGAACCCGTTCCAATAGTTCACGAAATGTCGGATTCTCTGACAGATCAGATCGCATCACTAAGCTATTCACAAAAAAGCCAATTAATTCTTCCAAATCGCTGTGATGGCGATTCGCGATTGGCACACCGACAGCAATATCGTCCTGTTGGGTGTAGCGATGTAGCAAAGTCTGAAAGGCCGCTAGCAGGGTCATAAACAGCGACACTCCGGCTTGCTGACTCAAGCTGACTAGCTGTTGGGTCAGGCTGGGAGAAATTTGCAGCGGCTGAGTTGCGCCTCGGTAGGTCTGAACTGCAGGACGAGGCCGGTCGCTTGGCAAATTCAACATCGGCAGATCTCGTAGCTGATTGCGCCAGTACGCAAGCTGATGCGCTAAAACCTCTCCCTGTAGCCAATTGCGCTGCCAATAAACAAAATCGGTGTACTGAATCGGTAAAGCAGGCAAGCTAGGGGTTCGGCCTTCTACCAGTGCAGCGTAAAAGTGAGCCAATTCCCGGATCAGCACGCCAATGGACCAACCATCAGCCACAATGTGATGCATCGTTAGCAGCAACAGCACCTCAGTTGGCTCAAATTGCAGTAACGATACTCGCAGCGGTGCATCAACCGTTAAATTGAAGGGATGTTGCGCTTCAGCCGCCGCCAATTGTTGGCTAATTTGGTCTCGTTCATGACTCGGTACCGTGTGCAAATCTATAACTGAAAAATCGACTTGCACGTTATTCAGAATAATCTGGACTGGCTCTCCATCGCGGACAACAAATCTGGTGCGCAAGGTCGCGTGCCGCTGGATAATGCAGTCAAACGCCTGCTCCAAGGCCGTTTGATCTAAATTTCCACTGAGGCGAATGGCCGCAGGCACATTCATTTCTGACCGCTATAGCCAAAGGCCGAATAGACCACGCCCTGCACTGCTTGATCCAGATCAGCACTTTCATCCACGATAATGGCATTCTTGCCGCCCATTTCCGCAATCACCCGCTTCAAATGTTTTTGGCCGGGTTGCAGTTCCGCCGCTTCTCGGTAAATCCGACAGCCCACTTCCTGGGATCCGGTGAACGTAATCATATGAACATCGGGGTGGCGTACCATATGCGAACCCACGGTTGAACCTTTACCGGGAACATACTGAAATACGCCCTTAGGAATGCCCGCTTCGACTAAGATTTCGGCCAGTTTGGCGGCAATCACCGATGACACCTCCGCTGGTTTAAGCAGGGTGCAGTTGCCCGTCACTAGCGATGCCACTGTCATACCTGTAGGAATCGCCAGCGGGAAATTCCAAGGAGAAATAATCAGCGACACACCGCGGGGCTGGTAATGGTAGCGGTTAGTTTCACCCACCACATCGTAATTCACGCCCTGTTCCAGACGCTCCATCTCGTCCGCGTAGTAGCGGCAAAAGTCGATGGCCTCGGAAACTTCTGGATCAGCTTGACCCAAAGGTTTGCCGGTTTCTAACCCCATCCAGGCGCACAGCTCAGCCCGACGCTCTTCCATCAAATCGGCAGCACGACGCAGAATATTGGCTCGCTCTTTGACTGGCGTTTTCTTCCAGGCAGGAAATGCGGCCTTGGCAGCCTGAATCGCTTGCTCGGCCTGTTCGATGCTCAACAGCCCCACCTGACCAATCACTTCGGTTGGATTCGAAGGATTCAGCGAATCGATGTGGTCTAGGGTATTAATGTACTCACCATTCACTAAGGGTAGGTAGGTTCTACCTAACTGCTGCCGCACGGTTTGGATCGCCGCCAGTGCCCGGTCACGCTTTTCGGCAATCGCAAAGTCGGTGTCAGAAGCGTTGGTGAAGGGTTGAATCGGGGAGGGAGTTAGATTGGCTGGCGTGGAGTTGGTTAGCTCCGTGCTTTCGGGAGGGGCGAGGAGTTCTTCGATTGGGCGTTCTTCTAGGTTTTGCCGCAGGAAGGAGGGGTTGGCGGTGTTTTCGAGCAGGCGGCGAATCAGGTAGGCCATGCCGGGAATCAGTTCGCCGTAGGGACAGTAGACGCGCACCCGGAAGCCTTGATCGACCAGGGCTTTGGCGAGTTTATCAGCCATGCCGTAGAGGACTTGCAGCTCGATGCGGCGGCGAGGAATGTTGAGTTCGCGGGCAATGGCAATGGCATGAGCTTGAGAGCGGACATTGTGGCTGCCAATTGCGGCATAAAGATACTCGTGGTTCTCCAACAGCAGGCGCGTCATCCGCTCGAAGTTGGCATCGGTGGAAACTTTATGGGCGAAAACCGGCACATCCCAGTGATGCTGATTGGCTTTGATCGTTTCCTGATCCCAGTAAGCGCCTTTGACCAGACGCACCGTCAGCGGAGTGCCGCGCTCTTTGGCCCATTCAATCAGATCTTTTAAGTCATTGTAGGAATCGCGTAAATAGGCTTGTAGCGTCACGCCTAGATCGGTGCGATGGCGGAATTCCTCTTCCAAAAGCAGCTTTTTCAGAATGGTCAGCGTCAGGTCTTTGTAGGCATATTGCTCCATATCGAAGTGAACAGCGGCTCCCAGTTCCTGAGCGCGGCGCAGCAAGCGGCGAATTCGTTCGCTGACTCGTTCTTCGCTGCCCTTGGCGTCAAGGGGATCGAACTGGGAGTAGAAGGCGGTCAGCTTCACCGAAACCTGCACCTTGGGCAACGGTTCACCCTCGGCCTGATCGATCAAATCGACTGTAGACCAGCGTTGCGATGCTTCTGTGAGCTGCTGCATCAAATCCAGATATCGATCCAGATACAGCTTGGCTTCTGCTTCTGTTACTACGGCTTCACCGAGCAGATCCACCGTATAGGTCATTTTTTGTTTGCGCAACTGTTCAATGGTTTTGATCACCTGTTGAATGTTGTCGCCTGCAATATATTTATGCGCTAATGTTTCAACGGCTCCTGAAACCGTTGTTGCGGCCAATTGACCGGGCATCGAATCGGGATTGGCGAAGTTGAGCATTCCCTTTAGGGCACCGGGCAATTCGACCGTTTCTCGCCCCAGAAGCATTGCGAAGCGTGGATCTAGTGTCTCTGCTGCAACCGTTAGCGGCGGATTATGCCGCCCAAGCCGCAGACCAGGAATTAAGCTTCGTCAACCAGTTGCCAAATCAACCGATACCTTTGCAGGCTGATCCGGAATTGCTGCAGCAAGCAGTTAAAAACCTGCTCGATAACGCGATCAAATACACTTCGGCAGGCGGCACAATCGAGCTACAGGTGTTTAGCCAAGCGCGACGGGCCATGATTCAGGTGCGAGATAGCGGTAGCGGCATTCCGGCCGTTGATTTGCCGCATATTTTCGATCGGTTTTACCGAGTCGATCAGGCTAGAACGCGAGAAACCGGCGGCTTTGGGTTAGGGCTGGCGATCGCGCAGCAAATTGTGCAGGCGCATGGTGGACAAATCCGGGTGAATAGCGTCTTAGGTCAAGGGTCAACGTTTGCAATTGAGCTGCCCCTAAAGCCCTAGAGCATGGGTATAGAGCGCGACACCATAAAGCGCAGCCTACAGAGCGTGACACTTTCTTGTCATTTTTGCGGCTCACAATATCAGGTAGAGGTAAGAAACAGTCCAATGCACCGCGTGAATGATCGCTTATTGATCCGCTCAAAACCGTTATGCCTACTCCAGCTAGCTGTGGTTTGAGGCATCAGTCTGACCGGATGTAGCGAGCCGCCGCATTTCTAGAACGCTTACTTACTCCCATTGCCTAACTCCTCACATGAACAAGTCAGCTATTTATCTATCCACATTATTGGTCGGATCGATTGTCAGTGTCTCGCTCCTGAATCGTCCGACGCCCATTCAATCGCAACCGCTTGAGCCAATGGCCGCTCAGTCTAGCCAAACCAATACCAATTTCGTTACTGCTGTCGTTCAAGAAGTTAGTCCGGCAGTTGTGCGGATTGATTCAACTCGGTCATCCCTCCGAAATCAATCTGGTATTGCTCGCGGTACTGGCTCAGGCTTTATTTTCGATGCTAGCGGTTTGATCTTAACGAATGCCCATGTAGTCAATCGGGCTACGAGCGTTCGAGTTACCTTAAACGATGGGCGCACCTTTACCGGACAGGTTTTGGGCGCGGATGCATCTTCAGATGTTGCGGTTGTGCGCATCCCTGCTAACAATTTGCCGGTTGTGCCCTTGGGCAATTCAGCTCAAGTCCAGCCGGGGGAATGGGCAATCGCCATTGGCAACCCGCTAGGGCTAGATCAGACTGTCACTGTCGGCATTGTCAGTGCCACCAATCGAGCCGGCAGTGCGATCGGTTCCCCTAATCAACGGGACAGCTTTATTCAAACCGATGCGGCCATCAATCCAGGTAACTCGGGCGGGCCACTGCTGAACGAAGACGGTGAGGTAATCGGTATCAATACCGCAATTCGGGCTAACGCTTCTGGAATTGGATTTGCCATTCCGATCAACAAAGCCAAAGAAGTCATGCCCCTATTAGCGCGCGGAGAAAAAGTTTCCCATCCTTACCTGGGTGTGCAAATTATGACGCTGACGCCTGACTTAGCAAAACAGAACAACAGCGACCCGAATGCGACGATCATGCTGCCGGAGGTTTCGGGGGTGCTGGTGATGGGCGTAGTGCCCAACTCACCTGCGGCCAATGCCGGAATTCGTCGGGGGGATGTGATTACCCAAATCGATGGTCAAACCATTACCGATGCCGAGCAATTGCAAAACCTAGTAGACCGGAGTGGTGTGGGTAAATCTCTGCGGGTCACGATCAGACGAGGTAACGGAACACAGCAGGTTTCGGTCCGGACCGCAGAACTCCAGGCGCAAGCCAGTCAAACTAGTCAGTTCTAGATCATCTCTAGATCATCTGAGTCAGGGTTGAATAGAGCCAGGAATCAGGTAGTTGGAGCCAGGCTGCCATCTGCCTGATTTTTGTTTGAGTCGCCTGAAGCTACCTAGCGGCCAAATCGCTGTCGGAGTCGGGCCACGAGTTGATCGACTTCGGGTAGGCCAGTACGAGCCGCCAGAACTGCAAACACGCCCAAACCAATGGCCCCCGCTACGCTCAGTTGAATCAGCTGAACCAGCAGTCCTTCCGTGCCTAGCCATACTTCCAACCCCCAGCGGGTGGCCCAGTACTCAGGCAGAATTCCGAACTCGCCGATCCGATGGGCGAGGATTTCGATTACGCGGCTGAGTTCAAGACGCTCGATCTCAACGCGGTCATGGAAGACCTCAAAGCTCTTATGACTGATTCGCAGGACTGGTGGCCGGCTGATTACGGTCATTATGGCCCGTTCATGATCCGCATGGCTTGGCACGCTGCGGGAACGTATCGCGTCGCCGATGGCCGCGGCGGTGCAGGCAACGGCGAGCAGCGGTTCGCTCCGACGAACAGCTGGCCCGACAACGGTAACCTCGACAAAGCACGCAGACTTCTTTGGCCGATCAAACAAAAGTATGGCCGCAAGCTCTCATGGGCTGACCTATTCATCCTGGCCGGAAATGCGGCCCTCGAATCGATGGGCTTTAAGACATTTGGCTTTGGCGGCGGACGTGAGGATGTTTGGCAGGCGCAGGAAGATACCTATTGGGGATCTGAGGGCGAATGGCTCGGCGACAAACGCTACACGGGCGACCGCGAACTTGAAAATCCGCTCGCCGCTGTCCAGATGGGTTTGATCTACGTTAATCCCGAAGGCCCGAACGGCAATCCGGATCCGCTCGCTTCGGCGCGTGATATTCGTGAAACGTTCGGTCGCATGGCGATGAACGACTATGAAACGGTAGCCCTGACCGCCGGAGGACACACTTTTGGTAAAGCCCACGGAGCAGGCGATGCGGCCCACGTTGGCCCCGAACCAGAAGGTGCCCCGATAGAAGCACAAGGCTTTGGCTGGTTGAGCACATACGGCTCGGGAAAGGGGGCTGATGCGATCACGAGCGGTATCGAAGGAGCCTGGACGCCGACGCCGATCCAGTGGGACAACAGCTATTTTGAGACACTTTTCGGCAACGAATGGGAGCTTACAAAGAGCCCCGCAGGAGCGAATCAGTGGCGTCCCATCAATGCTGAGCCAAACGTCCCCGACGCTGCCGACCCGAACAAAAAGCACCTGCCAATGATGACCACCGCTGATATGGCGATGCGGATGGACCCCGAATACGAAAAGATCTCTCGCCACTTCTTAGAAAATCCGGAAGAGTTTGCCGATGCTTTCGCACGTGCTTGGTTCAAGCTAACTCACCGCGACATGGGACCCAAGGCGCGATATCTCGGATCAATGGTCCCGGCAGAAGACCTCATTTGGCAGGATCCCGTTCCCGCGGGCATAACGCTCAGCGATGCTGATGTTTCCGTATTGAAGGACAAGATCCTTGCTTCAGGCTTGAGCATTTCTGAATTGGTCTCGACCGCTTGGGCATCGGCATCGACCTTCCGCCGTACTGATTATCGAGGCGGTGCGAATGGAGCTCGCATCCGATTGTCCCCGCAGAAGTTCTGGGAGGTAAACAATCCCGTCCAGCTCGAAAAGGTATTGAACGTCCTTTCCGGAATTCAGTCCGAATTCAACTCAGGCGGTAAGAATGTCTCGATCGCTGATCTGATCGTTCTCGGCGGCAATGCAGCGATTGAAAAGGCGGCAAAGGATGCCGGTTTCGACATTTCGGTGCCGTTCACTTCGGGCCGCGGCGACGCGACCCAGGAACAGACCGAGGTCGATTCATTCAAATACTTGGAACCGCAGGCCGATGGCTTCCGCAACTACAAAAAAGGCCATCACAATACGCCAGCAGAAGAAATGCTTGTTGACAAAGCAGGCCTCCTCGGTCTGACGGCTCCTGAGATGACCGTTCTCATTGGCGGCATGCGTGTGCTCGATACGAACTGGGACGGCTCGAAACACGGCGTTTTCACATCGCGTCCCGGCCAGCTTACGAACGATTTCTTCGTCAATCTGCTCGATATGAGCACGCGTTGGGAATCGGCGAACGGCGATGGGCAGGTGTTCAACGGTATCGACCGCAAGACTGGCGAGAAGAAATGGACCGGAACCCGCGTCGATCTGATCTTCGGTTCGAATTCAGAGCTTCGTGCACTTGCGGAGGTCTATGCATGCAGCGACAGCAAAGAGAAATTCGTCAAGGATTTCGTCGCGGCTTGGAACAAGGTGATGAACGCAGACCGTTTCGACGTTGCGTAAGCTGTTCCGAGTTACGCCTTTAGGCGTCAAAGTCTAACTACTCTACCGCATTTCCCGTGGTGGTTTCTTTGAAAAATTTCAGGTCTGCCGGATAATGCCAAGGCAATTTACCGTCCTTGCCGATGGCATAGTTTCTTGAAATTGCGATAATGCCGATTATCATACGATCTTTTCACCCTTGTAAACCGATATATCCGAGCCTTTTGCCAGAACGACCGAATAGGGCTCTTCGTTGTTGAGGAATGCGAACTCCGGCCCATAGGTGCAGCCGAAATCAACGTCGATCCGCGGATTTCCGGCTTCGAACAATTCCCATTTCGGATGCTCGACCTTGTATTCATCGGTTCGTCCGCCGCGGCGTTTAGTGTAACCCCAATAGTGTTCGATGATGAACTCCGCATGCGAGCCTTCATCCGGCACACCAATGTTCTTCCCGCTTTCGACGCTTATCGAGTTGCGGCAGGCGCCTTTTTCCCAAGAGTATCTGACATTCAGCGCGTCGCGGTTATGGGACATCAGCCATCGCTCATATGGCTCGCCGTAAAGCGTGCGTGCGATCATCGCTATCGCCGCACGCGGCACGATCTCTTTTACAAAGACAACGCCGCGGCGGAGCTCGTCCCTGACTTCCCGTCGAACATAGAATCTTAGGTTTACCTCCTCAAAGTTGATGTGAAACGGAACCAAAAAATCCATTACGCGTGTATCAAGGAACATAAAGCCAACAAGGCTGACAAAGCAGTGGCCGTCGTAAAGATCAAGATCGGTCCCGGCCGGCACGCGGTCCGCGAGAAGCTTAGGCGGAACCTCGTAGTTCGCCATTATAAGGTCGCGCCATTCGGCAGTAAGAAATCTCTTCATTTCAGCACGATCCGCTTATCGCCTTTTCTAATGGTTATCCGCTCGCGGTCAAAGAATTCCAGCAATGGTATCGCATATTTTCTTGAGACACCGGCGATCTCTTTGAATTTGGCAACATCGATCGTACGGTCCTCGGTCCGGTCAGCGTAATTTTGAATGGCAGACACCAGAGCGTCGATAGGGGTCCGAGCAAACCAGAATTCTTCCGATATCTTGATAAGCTCTCCCGATCTCAATTTCATGTGTACGATCTTCTTCGCCTCGGCAGCTTCAATATTCCCGAGAGCCGCCCTAATAGCGTCATCTAACTTTGGAGGTTCGACACCTGCTTTTGTCAGAGCTGTGATGAGCCGATCAGCAAACGCCTGTTCGTTAGGGGAGAGCTGCTGCTTGTGTTCGGCAAGTCGGATTGTAGTTCCTTCAACCGCTAACTTGTTTTCCACTGCGAGATGCTCGATCACAGCGTTCATCACTTCATCCGGTACGAACTTGAAAAGGCGTTCTCGCAGTTCTTCACGTGACATCCCCGCGGCGAGCGGCTTTTCTCTGTGGTATTGGGAAAGAACCGCGATAGTGTCTTGGATCGATCCTTCCAAAACCAATGGGTCGATCAATACATCGCCAATGCGTGCCGCAGAACCCCGTCCGACCGCAACGTCAACTGCCTTTTCAGCGGTCCTGAGTGTCCATGCGGTTTGTGTCCGGAGGTCTTTCATTGATAGACCTTGTTTGCCTGTTCGCTTTACCAGAGTGGTTACCAATTCGGGCGGATCGTCACCGACATCCGCCAAGGCGGACACGAATGTGGCCGCATCTTTGATATCACGGCGTCTATGTTTTTCCGTGTGCGGCAATATGATGGTCCCGCCGCCGATGGTTCTCTGCGGCGAGTAAGTCCTGATGATAAAGCGTTCGCCAGTGTACGAAGCTATTGACGTTTCGAGCCGGAGTTGGGCGTAATCGGTCTGCCCGGGCAAGATCTCGCCATCTTGATTAAGAACTAAAACCCTTGCGAGCACCTCCGCCGTTCCGATATGTACACGGATCCGTTGACGATCTTTCAGCGGACGCGGCGAAGTTGTTAGCATTTCGCATCGTGTGTCAATGATCTGCGTCGGTTCCAGGACACCGGGTTCGGCAAGGATCATCCCGCGCGTGATCCTTGAATGATCGATGCCGGCAAGATTTACAGCCGCTCGCTGTCCCGCACTGATGTTTGAGGTCGTTCGGCCGTGGGATTGCAAGCCGCGAACACGCAGAGTTCTTCTGACCGGAAGAAGCTCCATCTCGCAACGGACAATCGGGTTCCAAAGATAAATGAGTTTGTTCCTCTTGCGGCCTTGGACGATATCGTTTTCGGCGCATGGGACATCTTTTCCGAAAACGCGTACGAAGCGGCGCTTAACGCAGGTGTTTTAGAGAAGGAGTTGCTGAACCAGGTCGCCGAGCAGCTCGCCTCGCTTAAGCCGATGCCGGCCGTCTTTGAACAGAAGTATGTGAAACGTCTGTATGGTACCAACACAAAGTCCGGTCGGAACAAGATGGAGCTTGCCGAGCAGCTCATTGAAGATATTACAAACTTCAAGAAGGAAAATGGGTGCGACCGGCTCGTGATGGTCTGGGCTGCCTCGACCGAGATCTTCCTTGAGGAAAGCGAAGCACACCGGAGCATTCAGGCTTTTGAAAAAGGTCTTTATGATAACGATCCATCGATCTCGCCCTCGATGATCTACGCCTACGCGGCTATAGTGTCCGGTGTCCCATTCGCCAACGGCGCTCCGAATCTAACCGTTGATATTCCCGCGCTGACAAAGCTCGCCGAAGACAGGAATGTGCCGATCTGCGGAAAGGATTTTAAGACCGGACAAACGTTAATGAAGACCATCATCGCTCCCGGGCTGAAGGCCAGGATGCTCGGACTAGACGGGTGGTATTCAACTAACATTCTAGGTAACCGCGATGGTGAGGTTCTTGACGATCCGGAGAATTTCAAGACAAAAGAGGAATCAAAGCTTTCGGTGCTTGAGCATATTCTGCAGCCCGAGGTTTATCCCGATCTTTATAAGGATTTCTCGCACGTGGTTCGTATAAATTATTATCCGCCGCGGGGGGATAACAAAGAAGGCTGGGACAATATCGACATCTTCGGCTGGCTAGGCTATAAGATGCAGATAAAGATAGATTTTCTATGCAGAGATTCTATCCTTGCCGCACCGCTTGCCCTTGACCTGGCGTTATTCCTCGATCTTGCGCAGCGTGCTGGTATGCGCGGGGTTCAAGAGTGGCTTTCCTTCTATTTCAAAGCTCCGCAGACCGCCCCTGGACTTTACCCTGAACACGATCTCTTTATACAGCTGGTCAAGCTAAAGAACACACTTCGCCATATCATGGGCGAGGAAATGATCACGCATCTCGGCAGAGAATATTATGACTGAGGGGATGCAAATTTACCCCACTCTTTTCGTCATTCTCCTGCAGATCGATATGGAGCTGTTCCGATACCGATCGAGTAATTTATATCGAGGTCTTATATGGGAGCTAGATGGGCGAGAGACAGTAAAGGGAATTATCATTATCTACTTCATCAGGAAATGGATCAGTCTTGCGGGCCGGCATGTGTTGCAATGGCCGAAAGCATTTATAAGCAGGCCTGTATGATCGATCCGGAAGGGCGGGCAAGGCAAGTGTCACAGCTCTATCCAGGGAGTTTTGATCCGAAAAACGGTACTAAGGCAACAAATCTTGCGTATGTGCTGAATCATATAGGCGTGCGGGCGTATCGCTCAGAAGGTGTCGGGGGATCGAAAATCTTCGATTATTTTTGGCATTATTGCGGTGAGCGAACGCCGATAATCGCCCACATAGCGTGGGCTGGCGGTGGCGGCCATTTTACGTTGCTGAAAGAGATCGACAGGTCAACCCACCGGATGCTTTTCCTAGATCCTTGGTATGATGTTGTCGAGGTCGATCGGAAGAATCTTCCGAATTACTCGAAGAATGGCGCAAATGGCACACTAAGCGGTTGGATGACGATCACCTATCGCTGATCTGCTTTAGGTGAGGGCGTTTCGCGTGGTTTGGTCTTGAATATTTGTAGATTATGTGCGAATAATTATCGAGATGGGGCGGTGCCGTTTCCCGCGGGCTCCGCACCGTTTTGATCGTATCCAGCCAACGCGCGATATTTTGCTTTCATCTTTAGATTCGGAGGATCGGTTGCGGAGCACCCTAACGCACTTCTTTAAGCAATTTGATCATCTGATCACACGCGGCGGTGGGTCAAATATTCGGTCTGCAGGCATGGGGGAATTTTAAGAATGAAGAATGAAGTGCCGAAAAAGAAAGACAATCGCTCAAAGGGTGTATTGCTCGATCCAGACAGGAAAAGTCCGCGCGCAGACCAAGGCTCGATGATCTTCCAAACAATAGCTCAGCAAGCCTTAGAATTCCACTGATTCAGGGGTACGAACAGGCCATTTGAGGCAAAAATATATTAATATTTTTTATGAAAATAAAATTTGTTGATGGCCCCCGTCTAGCAACGGGCTAAGAAATTGTCTATGGAAGTAGGACTCACGGGCAGGACTTGCTTAACTGAATTTTATAATTCATGAGAGAATATTTCTAGTGGTGCAGAGCTGAAATTTTGATTTTTGATTGAGGGACTCAGTTTCGCAGTTGAGTTTAAGCAGTTGAGTTTAAGCAGTTGAGTTTAAGCAGTTGTGTTTAATTCAATGGGAACCCTGAGGTAATTCTGGGTACTTTGCAAGGTAAACCTGCTGCTGCGGGAAAACAGCGGGTGAACTCAGAAATTGTGTCAAAAATTTTCCCGATGACAGTTAATCCCGATGGTAGCCAATACAGTCTTTGCTTCTGCAGCTTGGGTTTCAACAGAATTTGCTTGTACAAACTTATTTGTAGATGTAACCAGGTGCAACTTTAGATTTGTAGATTGATCTAGTTTTAACGAAGCAGTTTAACAAAGCAGTTTGGGGCCAGTTCGAGACAAGGCAGAAACATCTAAATTATCCTGGAGTTGTGCAGATTTATTGGGGAGGGGCAATGCGTCAGATTTTACTCATCGCTTCGGCAACAGTTTTAGGATTTGCGGCGGCTGGCTGTGATTTGTTTTCTGGATCAGGAGGCGATACTCCAACTGTTGAGGAATCTCCAGTTGTGGTTAGTCCGGCTCCGACAGCCAGTCCATCTCCTGGACAGGCATCTCCCCCAGCATTTAACCAACCGACAGTGCAACAGAAACCGAGGGGCATCTTACCTCCCGATCTGATTAGCTCAACCGACCCTAATCAAAGAGTTCAGCAAGTTCAGGGTGACCGTTCTGATCCGTTTGCGCTGCTGCCAACAACGCCATCAGTGCAACTGGCGGAAGGTGCCGCTCCTCCAACCCAAACTACAGCACCGACCGCGCCTGCTCCTACCGCGACCGGTGGTACTCAACCCCAAACCCGACAGACTGCCCAAGCCCCGCGCCCTGCTAGGACTGGTGGCGGTTCTCAAGCTCGTCCGGCGAATCGTACCCCTGCTAAACCAGCCCCGACTAGCCCAATCGCGGCGGCCCCTCCCCGGCCTCAGCCTGTTCTAGCCAGGGCTGTTGAGGTGACTGGAGTGGTGCAGATTGGCGATCAGGTCTATGCCATTGTTAATGCTCCCAATGAACCGACCAGCCGCTATGTGCAACCGGGACAGCGGTTGGCAGGTGGGCAGGTGTTGGTGCGCCGGATTGAAATGAACCGAGCGGAGCCAGTTGTGATTCTGGAGCAGAACGGCGTAGAAGTGGTGCGTGCGGTTGGCGAAGGCGGCGCAGCTCCAGCAGATACACCAGCGGCAGCCACTCCGGCTGTTTCTAGTCCAGCCACCTAACAAATCAGCGCTTTGTTCTAGCGTTTTGTTCTAGCGCTTTGGTAACGGTTCGCAATTTCTGGTCACGTCGAGTAACAAAACTTAAGCTGTGGGTAAATCGATCGCCACAACAGTCGTAGTACGCTGAAAAGCGATAGCTTAAACTGTTCCGGTGTTAGCCAACCGCTGAGGCCGGGATGGGAAAACGATTGATACCCCTAAAGGAAAAAACCCATGGTTCAACGTGGTTCTAAAGTCCGAATCCTTCGGAAAGAGTCCTACTGGTACAACCAAGTCGGTACGGTTGCGTCGATCGACCAAAGTGGCATCAAGTACCCAGTGATTGTCCGGTTTGATACGGTTAACTACACTGGCTACAGCGGCAATTCAGGTGGCGTTAACACGAATAACTTTGCGGAAGCTGAGTTAGCAGAAGTGGAAGCGCCCAAAGCAAAAGCTGCTAAGTCCTAACTCCCGTCGCTCCTACGGTAAAAGGGGACATCGAATTTTCTGTTGTGCCTGAACTTCCTGAAGTTGAAACGGTTCGGCAGGGTTTAAATCAAGTAACTCTGCAACAAATGATTCAGGGTGGGGATGTGTTGCTTGATCGCACCGACGCCTACCCTTTTTCGTCTGCAGAATCAGTTTCTTGGTTGATACAGACAGTCGCTCTAGCAGTTTGTCTACCGGACTCTGGTAGGTGAGCCTGCGCAGCCTGAGGCCATCGAAAGTGTGTACCAAACTGGTAGAGGTAAGATTCCATAGCTTGAGCGTGTTGTCGGCACTGCCCGAAACGACATAGGAGCCATCGGGGCTAAAGGCTAGGGCCGTTACCTCGGCTTGGTGGCCTCGAAAGACATAGAGACACTGGCCCGTTTCCACCTGCCACAGCTTCACCTGTCCATCTGCCCCACCAGAGAGCGCATAGCGACCATCGGCACTGAGGGCGATTGCTTGAGAGGGTTGGCTACTGGGGGTAGGGTTACTGCGGTCAGGGCTGTTTCGGTTAGGGCTGTTTCGATCATTCAACTGCCGCAGCCATTGGCGGCTGGGCGGCTGGGTTAGGGCAAAGCTACGGACGGCCTCCAGATCGGAGGCGAGGTCGTCCGGTAGGCCCTGGGCAGCATCTAAGCTGGCCAAGGCGGCTTGATAGTCGCCTCGTTCTAGTTGCACCAGCCCAATCAAGTAGTTTACGGTGGGTGCTTCGGGTGATGACCCAATCGTGCGGCAGGATTCTAGCTGGCGTAGCAGCGCCCAGTCGTCGATTGCCCCTAGTCGCCAATTCAGCAAGCCCCGGTTATAGGTCGAGGCGGCATGGTCAGGCTGCAGGGATACGGCTCGTTCCCATAGGGCAGTGGCGGCCTCTGGCGCGTCTAAATCCAATTGGCAGAGGGCCTGATTGTTGAGCCGGTCGGCGAGTGAGCTGGCAGGTGAGGCTTGGCGGGGATAGGTACTGGCTGTCAGGAGTTGGTAAATGGTTTGTAGCCGCTGGGCCACCTGTTGCATATCGACCGTGGTGGGGATGGTCAAACAAGTTTGCAGCAGGTCCAGCAGCGGTTCGGGTAAGGCTGGAATCTGGGGGAAGGAATCTGTCCCGCTTGCGCGATCGGGCGAGCCAGTTTTGAGATAGGTGGCCAATACCTCTGCCGCAGAGCCAGATTCTACCCGTTCACCTAAAAACATTTCTAGTACAGTCAAGCCCCAGCCCTCGACATCGCTGAGTGCCGGATGTAGGCCACCACCCGCGGCCCGATGGGCATTGGTGAGGCCAAAATCACCCAGCTTGGCAACGGTTTTGGGAGTTAAATAGACCGTATCTGGACTGACATTGTGGTGAACGACGCCCTGCTGATGGGCAAAATCTAGCCCCCAGGCTAGCTGAATGGCAATATCGAGAATCCGCCGCAGAGAGGTGCCGCCCCGATAGAGATCGCGATTTCGAATCCAGGTGCGCAGATTGCTGCCGGAGCTGTATTCAGTGAACAGCAGCAGCAGGCCGTCAATCTGACGCAGGTAATAACAGCTGAGGATATGAGGATGCAAACCGAGGTTAATCCAGGCAGCCACATCTGTTTGTAAAGCTTCTACCCCCCCCATGGACGTGATTAAGTCGGGTTTGAAGCTGCGGATGATCAGGTCGGTTTTCCAGGTCAGATGGGTAGCTTTGTAGATCTCCCCCAATTCGTCTTGACCCAGAATTGCTACGATTTTGTACCGCTTCAGCAGAATATCACCCGCTTGCCACTGGGTGCTGATTTGATTGGACATAGGCAGCCAAACCTCTCCCCATCTTTTGAGGTGCCGTTTGCTAAGGGTATCCGACTACCCCCAGCTTAAACTGTGTTCCCTATTTCGTCAGGGTTTTTCCGGAGATTTTGTCAGTAATCGCATCTTCTACTAGCGAAATTCGCGATGCTGCTAAACCCTTTTCGTGATTAGCATTCAAGTTTTGGTCACTCATATCATGACTTTGGTCCGACTAAATGGGCAATTGCTTCAACCAGTTTAGTGGGTTCAAGGGGCTTAGAAATATGCTGGTGGAAGCCGGCGGCCATTGCCTGCTGATAATCAATTTCTCCAGCATAGGCCGTTAGCGCAATCGCGGGAATCGTGCCTCCTTGCTCTGGTGGCAATGTTCTAATCTGGCGCACCAACATGTACCCATCCACATCCGGCATGCCAATATCGCTCAGCAACAGATCAGGCTTGAATTGGGTCAATGTGGCGATCGCTTCGCTAGCGCACCACGGGCGCATTCCTGCGGCTTTATCAGACGAGGAGCACGCCACAGTATATTGCGTTTTCTGCTGCCCAAACTAGAAGAGTTAATGGACGCGGGCAAACTAGGATTACGAACCAACCAGATTCGCTGACAGGACTGCGAACGGAGCAGGGTCTTATCGGTATTACCCGTAGCGATGAGTTAGTGAACTATTTTGCCAAGAAGAATGGTAACAAAAACAATAGAGAGCCAATTGTGAAACAGGTGAGCGGTAAAGCTGTATATCAAGACGACTCTGATAGAAAGCTGGCAATGGGTTTTGGTGATCCTGATTTAAGAACAGAATTTAGTCAGAAGCAAAGGGGTTTACAGCCTCAGAGGCAAGAGGTGACGCCATTTGATAGCAACTCTTCCGGATTTTCTCCACTAGCAGTAATGATATCACCGAGTCATAATAATTTGTCTGCTTAGCCTTCTGAATAGACAGAACCTATACAAGAATTAGATGTACACATAGTTGTTTTGGAGAAAGATTGTAGACATAGTACAGTTTTGACTGCTACATACAGTAATCCTTTGTAGGATCTGAACGGGGTGCAGGGGTGGAACCCCTGCGTGGGGGCAGCGCCCTACCCCCCTGTTCACAACCAATTTGTGAACGCTGTAGCTAAACAACAAGTTTGGGCTGAATCGTTTTTGTCGCAAGCTTACGACAGTGGCAATGTAGAGTTAATCTATATTGCCTTTTTCTTCAGATCAAAAATGATTGTATTTTGAGCTTGATTAAATAAATTTTACGTAAAATCCAGCCAATTTGGATTGATTACCGGTATTGTATGGTCAAGCATTCGCATGTAGGCTAGAAGAGGTTAGGGGTGAGTCGAACAAACAAAGGGGGATTTACCGCCGGATATACCATTGCGATGAGCCTTGGCTTCAGTTCCCATGCCTTCGCTCAGCCTACCCTTTCCCCCGGAGTAACGCTACCGCCTGACACAGCTGAGCAAGTTGATCCATCGCTCCCGACTCCAGATTTGCCACCGCTGCACAATCAACCGCCTACTGATCCCCTTGATCCCGGCCTACAACCATCCGTAGCACCTCAAGCTGAACCTTCCTTGCTTGATACGTCCTTTTCAATCAACCGGGTGGAGGTGTTGGGAAATACGGTTTTAGAGGCAGAAATTGATGAAATTGTAGAAAAATTTTTAGCGGATCATCCCACTGCCACATTTGATGATTTGGTAACCCTGCGTTCCTCAATCACTCAGCTTTATATTGAGAACGGCTATATTACGTCCGGTGCTTTTTTGCCCAATAATCAGGATTTGAGCGATGGCGAAGTGCAGATTCAGGTCGTTGAAGGAACGCTAGAAGACATCCAAATTACTGGACTGACGCGTCTACAAGAAGTGTATGTCCGCTCTCGCCTCAATCTCGCCAACTCGACACCGCTGAATCAACGCGACCTAGAACAGGCACTGCAATTACTCCAACTCAATCCGCTGGTGCAACAGGTCAACGCTGAGCTAACAGCAGGCAGTGCACCGGGGCGCAACATTTTGCTCGTTGAAATTCAAGAAGCATCACCATTTCAGTTGGGCATCGGCGGCGACAATTACCAGTCGCCCAGCATTGGCTCAGAGCAGTTCAGCATCCAGGCTAGCTACGCCAACTTGATTGGCCTCGGCGACCAGATTAGCGCGGGTTACGGCATTACCGAAGGCTTGGATAGCTTTGATGTCGGCTTTGCGATTCCGGTTAATCCAATGGATGGCACAATCAGCCTGGGCTATAGCAACGATGCCTCACGGATTCTGGAAACCGATTTTGAAGACCTCGATATTCGCAGCGAATCCGAGACGTTCTCCCTGAGTTTCCGCCAGCCAATCGTCAGGACCCCAACCGAAGAGTTTGCCCTGGGGTTGGGAGTCGATCTGCGCCGTAGCACTACCTTCCTAGAAGATGAACCCTTCTCGTTTTCAATCGGCCCCGAAGACGGTGAATCCAACGTCACGGTCGTTCGTTTATCGCAAGACTGGGTGAAACGGGATGCTCGCTCGGTGTTGGCGGCCCGCTCTCAGTTCAGCATCGGCATTGATGCCTTCGACGCCACCATCAACGCGTTGGTCTGGTACTACAGCGGACCCACCTAGTCACTGGCGACGATGCCCACTATGTGGCGATGGTGCAAGAGCTTGAGTCGATGGGAGCTAAGGTGATTCCGGTATTTGCCGGCGGGTTAGATTTCTCTAAGCCTGTAGATGCCTTCTTCTATGACCCGATCACGAAGCATGCAATTGTGGATGTAGTGGTTTCGCTGACCGGGTTTGCGCTAGTCGGCGGTCCGGCGCGGCAGGATCATCCCAAAGCCGTAGATGCCCTGAAGCGGCTGAATCGCCCCTACATGGTGGCGCTGCCGCTCGTGTTCCAAACCACGGAAGAATGGCAAGACAGCGACCTGGGGCTGCATCCGATCCAGGTAGCGCTGCAAATTGCCATCCCCGAACTAGATGGTGCGATTGAGCCAATTATTTTATCGGGACGGGACGGCACCACAGGTAAGGCCATCGCTCTGCAAGACCGGATCGAAGCGATTGCCCAGCGGGCCATGAAGTGGGCCAACCTGCGCCGCAAGCCGAAGCTGCACAAGAAAGTAGCGATCACCGTATTCAGCTTCCCACCGGATAAGGGCAATGTTGGAACGGCGGCCTATCTGGATGTGTTCGGCTCAATCTATGAAGTCGTCAAGGCGTTGCAGCACAATGGCTATGACGTTCAAGGCTTGCCGGATTCGCCCGAAGCGCTGATGCAGGAAGTGATCCACGATGCCCAGGCTCAGTACAGCAGTCCGGAGCTGAATATTGCCTACCGCATGTCGGTGCCAGAATACGAGCAGCTCACGCCCTATCACCATCGCCTAGAGGAATCCTGGGGTCCGGCTCCCGGCCACCTCAACACCGACGGCCAAAACCTGCTGGTGTTTGGCAAAGAGTTCGGCAATGTGTTCATTGGCGTGCAGCCTACCTTTGGCTACGAAGGTGACCCAATGCGGCTGCTGTTCTCCCGTTCGGCCAGTCCCCATCATGGCTTTGCTGCCTACTACACCTATCTGGAGCATATCTGGCAGGCCGATGCGGTATTGCACTTTGGCACTCACGGTTCGCTGGAGTTTATGCCCGGCAAGCAAATGGGCATGTCCGGCGATTGCTATCCTGATAGCTTGATTGGTACAATTCCCAACCTGTACTACTACGCCGCCAACAACCCCTCGGAAGCGACGATTGCCAAGCGCCGCAGCTATGCCGAAACGATTAGCTATTTGACGCCTCCTGCCGAAAATGCCGGACTCTACAAGGGCTTAAAAGAGCTAAGCGAACTGATTGCCTCTTACCAAACCCTGAAGGACTCTGGACGAGCTGTGCCGATTGTCAACGCGATCATTGACAAGTGCCGCCTGGTCAACCTAGACAAGGACATTGCTCTGCCGGAAGGTGACGATGCCTCCAACCTCACCGCTGAGGAGCGGGATACGCTAGTTGGCAAGGTTTACATCAAGCTAATGGAGATCGAATCGCGGCTGTTGCCCTGTGGGCTGCATGTGATCGGTAAAGCTCCCACAGCAGAAGAGGCAATCGCCACGCTGGTGAATATTGCTGGTATCGATCGGCCTGAAGATGAGATCCAAAGCCTGCCGCGCATCATTGCCAACAGCCTGGGACGTGACATCGACGAGATCTACCGCAACAGCGACCGGGGGGTGCTGGCGGACGTGCAGTTGCTCTACGAGATCAACCAGGCGTCTCGCGCAGCCATTACAGCGATGGTGAAAGAGCAGACCGATGCCGACGGTCGCGTCTCGAAAGTCACCAAGCTCAATTTCTTTAATCTGGGTCGCAAAGAACCCTGGATCGAAGCCTTGATCGAGGCGGGCTATCCAAAAGTCGATCCGGAGGCGATCAAGCCCCTGTTCGAGTATCTGGAGTTCTGCCTCAAGCAGGTGACCGCCGACAACGAGCTGGGAGCCTTGGTGAAAGCGCTGGAGGGCGAATACATTCTGCCTGGACCCGGCGGTGACCCGATTCGCAACCCGGATGTACTGCCAACCGGGAAAAACATCCATGCCCTCGATCCGCAGTCAATCCCGACTAGCGCGGCGGTACAGGCGGCTCACATTGTGGTGGATCGCTTGCTGGCTCGCGAACGTAGCGAAAATGGTGGCCCGATGGCTTCAGCCTCAGATTTGATTATGGTTTTCCCTTTATTGATCTGGACGATCGGGGAGACAATGCCCAGGATGATGGATTTTACTTTAGCGTTCGCTATCAGTATTGAGGCTGAATAAACCCAAAAAGCTCTCCAGTGAAGTGAGTAGAGAGAGAAAAATACAAGTTCAAACCTATCTCTCTCAAATACTCACCAATACATTCTGGAGGCATTACCATGACTTATACATATTATGGTACAAACAATAGCGATTATTTCAATTACATGGGTGCAGATCGTCTGGTAGCTTATGGCTACAGCGGTAACGACAGGATTTTTGGCAATACGCAGAATGATTCGCTTTATGGTCACGATGGCAATGATTCGCTCTACGGCTGGACAGGCAACGATTATCTCTCTGGTAGTTCCGGCAACGATTATCTCTCTGGTAGTTCCGGCAACGATTATCTCTCTGGTAGTTCCGGCAACGATTATCTCAGTGGCGGCAGCGGCAATGATTCCCTCTTGGGCGGCAGTGGGAACGATTCGCTCGTCGGTGGATCGGGCAACGATCGTTTAGATGGCTACGCCACGACTGGAGTCGAGTACGATACACTGGATGGCGGTACGGGTTCAGATACGTTTGTCTTGGGTGGTTCTTGGGGTGTTTCCTATCAGGGACGCGGTTATGCCACCATTAAAAGCTGGGATACGAGCGATTGGATTGAGGTACGAGGCAGCCGCAGCCAATATTCACTCCGTTCTGGCAACTGGGGCGGCTCTTCAGCCACAGATACGGGAATTTACTATGGCAGTGATTTGGTTGGTGTCGTTCAAGATACCACTAACGTCAGCATGTCGAGGGATTTCCGGTTTGTCTAGTTCGGTTTGTTTTCAGCCTAGCCATTTCTCCTGAAGTATGTGAATGAATCGAGTTGACTCAACTACTTGCGCTCACCGCAGGTAGTTTTCTGTTGTAGGTGTTTCAGTTCAAGCGTGAATAGTGCCTTTCGAGTTGACGCTGGCTGGCGTTGATGATAGGATTCCGCCATTCAATGGTGAGGTTCTGAATCTATTATTTCTACAATGCAACCGTAAACTCAATGTCTCTGATCTCGATCGTCACGACTGTTTATAACCGGGAACGATATCTTGATAAGGCCATCGAAAGCGTTTTGACTCAAACCTACGATAACTGGGAGCTATTGATTTGGGATGATGGTTCTACCGATCGTTCCGTCGAGATCGCGCATTACTATGCCAAGCAAGATAATCGAGTTCGAGTAATAGCAGCAGAGCATCGCGGACAAGGACGGGCGCTGCGAGCCGCTTTTGCTGAAGCTGCTGGCGAATACATTGGTCAGGTAGACAGTGATGATGTTTTAGCGGCAACCGCACTGGAAGCAACAGCCGCTGTTTTAGATGCTCAACCTTCGGTTGGTTTGGTCTACACAGATTATATGGTGATCGATGAAAAGGGATGGATCAAAGGCCAAGGCGAGCGGTGTAAAATTCCTTACTCGCAAGAGCGGCTTTTGGTTGATTTTATGATTTTCCACTTTCGCCTAATGCGACGCTCGATTTATAACCATGTTGGAGGGATTGATCCAAAGTTTGAATACGCTGAAGACTACGAACTTTGCCTACGCTTATCTGAGGTAACAGAAATTTGCCATATCAACCAGCCGCTGTACTATTACAGAACCCACCAACAAAGTCTTTCCTGTGAGCGACGAATCGAGCAAATTCTCCAGTCCCACAAAGCCATTTCCCAAGCGCTGGAACGCCGTGGTTTGGCAAACCAATTTGAGTGCCATGTCGAGATTAGCAGCACATTCTCGATTCGCGCTAAGAACCATTAACGTCCTCAATAACTTTCGCAGCAACGTTGCCATCAACTTTATTGTTAGCTTTATTGCTAGCTTTATCAGTTACCAGGGGCTGCCAATCATCGTAAAAGCGGACCAATAGAAGGGATCGGCCAGGTTGGGGCTGCCGATTTGGTCCTCTAGTCCTTGCAGAGGAATCATCGTTCCGTCCGATAGACGCAAAAAGCCATCGCCATTTTGATCATAGTCAAACAGAACTTCGCCATTAATCATTGCCAGTTGGGCTTGAGTTCATTGGAATTATTTATCTAGAAAACAACCTGACGCTAGGAGCATTCACGGCTGAACGGTTGGAATTGCTGAAACTACTGACGGCTCAGGCGGCGATCGCGATCGAAAATGCCCGTTTGTATGCTCGCGAACAAGAAAGATCTCATCAACTTCAGGCTTCGTTAGAACAACTGCAACACACGCAGGCGCAGCTCGTGCAAACCGAAAAGATTTCCCAATTGGGTCAACTGGTGGCGGGTGTGGCCCATGAGGTGAATAACCCGATTGGTTTTATTGCCGGAAACCTCTCCCACGCAACTGAATACATTCAGGACTTGGTAGAGCATTTGCAGCACTATCAGCAGCACTATCCTACGCCGGTAGCGGCGATCCAAAACCATGCCGAGGAAATCGAGCTAGAATTTTTGCTCGAAGATCTGCCGCAGATGATTGACTCTATGAAGCTGGGCATTGATCGGATTCGCGATGTGATGCAGTCGCTACGGAACTACTCGCGTCAGGATGGCAAAGAAAAACAATGGACGGATCTACATATGGGCCTCAACACAACGCTGATGATCTTGTCCCATCGACTCAAAGCGAAACCCGACTGTCTAGCGATTCGAGTGGTTAAGCAATACGGTGAGTTGCCGCCATTTAAATGCTACAGCGGACAACTTAATCAGGTGTTTATGAACTTAATTGCGAATGCTATCGATGCCATCGAGGAAGAAAATGTGACTCGGAAAACGGCGGGGCTGAAGCCAAAACAAAATACAATCACGATCCGAACGGCGGCTACAGAGAATGGAGTTGAGATTCACATTGTCGATGATGGCCCTGGGATTCCTTTGGAAATTCAGCAGCGACTGTTTGATGCCTTCTTTACCACTAAGCCGGAAGGTAAGGGAACGGGCTTAGGACTTTCGATTAGCTATCAAATTGTGACGCAGCAGCATGGTGGCAAGCTGGAATGTATCTCGTCCCCAGGGCAGGGAACTGAATTTGTGATTCAGCTTCCAGTCATGGCTCTGTGAAATTAGCCCTATGAGATTGGCCCTGTGAGATCAGCCCTGCGGCCCCTGTGAAATCGACCACAAGTATACGAAAATGAAAAGGATCGGGTGGTGCTTAAAGGAGCGACGTGACCGCGATGAAACTTGATGCTAAGGACTCAGCCTGGACGTTCTGGTTTACTCTGCCGCTCTATCCCTACAACAAGCGGCGGACACTCCGGACCGAAGTGGTTAAGGACACGATTTGGACCTTTGACCAAGTGCAGGGCATTCTCTACACGGTGGTGCCGATCCGGATGACTGTTGTCAAGCTGGCGGCAGGGGGACTGCTTGTCTATGCGCCCGTGGCTCCTACCCGCGAGTGCATTCGGTTGCTTAATGAGTTGGTAGCGGTGCATGGTCCGGTGAAACATATTATTCTGCCCACCAGTTCGGGTCTAGAGCACAAGATTTTTGTGGGACCGTTTGCGCGACGGTTTCCGCAGGCGCAGGTCTGGGTGGCCCCTAATCAGTGGAGCTTTCCGCTAAATTTGCCGCTGAGCTGGCTGGGTTTTCCGCCCAAGCGAACTCGCGTGCTGCCGGAGTATAGTATTTTGACTCCCTTTGCTGACGAGTTTGAGTATGCTAGCCTGGATATCGATTTAGGACGAGGTACGTTTGCCGAAGTGGCGATGCTGCACCGCCGGTCACGCACCCTGCTGGTCACCGATGCAGTGGTGTCTGTGCCAGAGGAACCGCCGGCGATCGTTCAGCTCGATCCGTATCCTTTGTTGTTTCATGCTAGAGATAGTGCGACTGAGCCGATAGAAGATACTGAAACCAATCGCCGCAAAGGATGGCAGCGGATCTCGCTGTTTGCCTTTTATTTTCGTCCTAGTGCCCTAGAGCCGGTCAGTCTGCCTCGCACCCTTCAAGGGGCATTCAAGGCTCCAGATCGCTCCAAAAAAGCTTACTTTGGCCTCTATCCGTTTGTGTGGCAGCCGGACTGGAAGCAATCGTTTGAGGCGCTACGAGGCGAGGGGCGGCTGTTTGTGGCTCCGATTTTGCAAACGCTGATCTTTCCGCAGGCTCCTCAGCAAACCCTGGCTTGGGCCGACCGAAGTTTGATGCGGTTCGGCAGGAAATAAATAGCCGCCTGACCGAGGAGCGGGTTGCTTTGAGCCTAGATTCGTTCCTTGATGAGGCACGAACTCGTATAGACGTTACGATTTTCGAAAAGAATCCATAAATCCAGATCGGTTGATATGCAGAATAGGTCTTTATTCATCGCCTGTTCTATTCTGGTCGCGACAGTCTTGATATCGGGAATCCTTTGCCGTGACCGCAAAGCCGCGGCCACATCGGGAATTTCTATAGGTGGTCCGACCTGGGGTTCAGCCCACCGTTACGCTCTCGTTCCCCGACTGCAGTTCGGTGCTCTAACCACTGATCAAGATCTGAGACCGTTGGGAGGAGGTCTCGAGGTATTTTCCCCGAAGGACGAACTCGGGCTTTTGGCAACCCGAACCAATGATCATCCAGGTGAGGTAAATTTGCCATCGCTTTTTGGATCGACCCAGATGCCGGCGCCTTCATTGTCATTCGAAGGCTTGAAGAATTTCGATAACGGGCCGATATATAATTACCTGATAATACCGCCCGATATGACCGGCGACGTCGGCCCAAGCCATTACGTTCAAGCTACGAATTCTCTCCTACGTGTTTTCGACAAGGACGGCGTCGCCCTGACGCCGCCGTTCAAGATCAGCAAACTTTTCGAACCGCTCGGCTCTGCGTGTTCAACTCGTAACGACGGGCTCCCGAACGTGCTTTACGATACGCTTGCTGACCGATGGCTGATCAGCCAGCAGTGCACGGCATTTCCACCGTTCCGTCAGATGATCGCTGTCTCGACCTCAGGCGATCCGCTAGGGCCATACCATTCCTATGAATTCGCAATGCCGAACATTCGGCTGAATGATTTTGGGAAATTCGGCATTTGGCCGGATGGGTATTATATGTCCACAGATGAGTTTTTCGGTTCTGACTATAGCGGCAGCGGAATGTTCGCGTTCGATCGTGAGCGTATGCTTGATGGCGACGCGACCGCCGGATACGTTTATTTCTACACCACTGATCCGGCGGGTATAAGACGTCGCGGGTTTCTTCCGAGCGATCTTGACGGGCTGCGTCCCCCCCCGGCAAATTCACCGAACATCTTCATATCATTTGCCGCGACAGAGTACGGGGATGGTATCGATGCCCTGCGGCTCTTTGAATTCAAGGCCGACTTTCGCCAGCCGGAACTTTCGACATTCACGGAGCTTGCTGAAAGCCCACTTTTAGTGACGGCTTTTGACCCGACAAGTCCTGCCGGACGAGCGGATATTGCACAGCCGCCGCCCGGTGAAAAACTGGATTCGCAGAGCGACAGGCTCGGGCATAGGCTTGCTTACCGGAATATAGGCTCGTATGAGTCTTTGGTCGTTAGTCAGACGGTAAGAATGACGCCGCCTGGTTCGGAATATAGGGCAGGGATCCGCGTTTATGAGTTAAGAAGGAACGGAGGAAATTTTGTCGTCTCCACAAGTGCGACATTAGGCGACGTGGAAAGTTCACGCTGGATCGGCTCTGCAGCGCAGGACCATTCATCGAACATTGCGGTGGGTTACAATTTTGTCTCTGATACTAAGCGCGTTTCAATAAATTATAGTGGCCGGACACCAGCTGATCCGACGAGCGTCTTTCGTGCGGAGAACAGTCTGATAGAAGGCACCGGTGTGCAGAAAGCGTTCGGATGGCGTTGGGGTGAATATAGCGGTATGAGCGTCGATCCCTCAGATGACTGTACCTTTTGGCTGACCAATGCGTACTACTCGCTGGAAAGCGAGCAGGCAAGTGATTTCGGCTGGTTGACCCGAATCGGCCGGTTCAAATTCCAAGAATGCGAACCTGCCATTTTTGCGCGCATCTCCGGCATCGTTACCGACGCAAGAACCGGGTCACCGATCACAAAGGCGAAGGTAAGGATCGGCCGGTATCGGCGCGATACGAACCCGGGTGGGCTATATGGACCGGCCTCGATATTGCCGGGTTCTTACCAAATGACCGTGGAGGCAAGCGGCTATCGACAAGCGAGTCGGGACGTAAACGCATCTGGTGACTTTGTCGAAAATTTCGCGTTGGAGCCGATACCGACAATTTCGAGCCATGGTATTGATCAAGCCAGAGTTCGGTGGGGTCAGCAAATGCAAACATGGTCATGGGTCCTCTGCTAGGTGGATGGAGCGGTCCCGTTCATTTGGTAGCGAGCATTCAGCCACTCATCCAACGCGGTGCTCATGTCTTTTATTAGGGCGGGAGTGGGCGCAATATTCAGCGACTGGCCCCACTGCACCAGAGCGGTTAATAATTTTTCTCTCGCCTTACTCAACCGCCGCGACACCGACGCCTGACTGATCGCCATTTCCTGCATGATCTGCTGCTGGGTTTTGCCCTGCTGATAATACAGCCGCAAAATGTCCTGCGATTGAGAATCGAGCTGGCTCAGGGCGGTGGTGAGGGTCTGGTTCAGCTTAGCCTGCTGGCGGCTGCGGTCGTCGCTCTCCTCGGCTTCGATCAGTTCGGTCAGGAGGGAGTCACTGGTGGGATCGGCTAAGGTATCCTGCACTTCGGTAGCTTCTTCGCTAAATTTGGGCATATTCAGCGAACCCACTGCCGGATAGAGGTAAGAACGCACCCAGTTCGCCATCTGAGTCAGCCAGCGTTCGATCGTAGCGGCTTGGACTGCCGGACCGGGTGGCACCAACTGATGGCGCTCTTGGTTATAGAGCTGAGCCACCGCGTCCCAGAAGGCTGGATCGGGTTTGGGCAGTCTTTCTCCTGGTGCAGCGGGCACATAGAGCTGATTGAAACAGATCCAAGCCAACCGATAGGGGGCTATTGTAGTTTCAGCCAGTCCAGCTTGATGCAGCGCCTCCAGCAACCGTTTTTTGCTCGTCCGCCGCAGTAGAGACCAGCCGGTAGACAAATCCACCACCTGCCGCTGCCGTAGGGCATCCCGCAACACGCTACTAAAGGCCATCCCAGCATAGGTTTTGAGGCTGGCTCCCCGCTCTGGATTGTAGCCCTTGAGAACCACTGGCACCTCGGCGACGGCAATCTGAAAACAGTCGGCCAGACGATAGTGCAAATCAGTAAACTTGCGCACCGTTTGTTGGGCAGCCCAATAGCATGGCTCCTGTAGATAGGCGGCCAGGTGCAGTCTAGCCTGTTGATGGGGATTCTCGGCCTTCATTCTCACCTGACTCTCATCCATGCCCAGATTGGCAACCTGCCAGTGCTTATACCAATACAGCGCCCAAAACTGTTCAGACGTAGGCACCTGCTTGGTTTGCTCTAGCTGCTGCATGCGGCGACGCAAACGGGCATCGGCAATCCAGCGATCGAAGCGATCGGCTTCAAACTGCAAAAAGGTGGAGAACAGCTCAGTAATTTGCTGACGAGGACGCATAAATCAATCGGTTTTTGATTCATCCATTCTATCTCCAGCCAAACAAGCGCCTGTTCCGGGTTTAGAGAATTGTAAACAATTGTCAATCGATATCCCGCTTGAGTGAATAAACCGAGCGACTTCTTCCTATAGCTCATTAACAGGAAATTGTTCCACCCAATTCACGAATTTCAACTCAAGGAGAATGGATTCATGGCAAGCTATCCCACCATCTACAATGACACCATTTTCGGCACTGCCGCGAACGACACGATCGATGCATTGGCAGGAAACGATACGGTGTTTGGTGGTAATGGAGATGACAAAATTTACGGGAATGCTGGTAATGACGTGCTGCTTTACGGCGACTATGGCAACGATACAGTTTACGGCGGCACCGGTAATGACAATGTGATCGGAAGCTGGGGTAATGATTACTTATACGGAGAATCCGGCAACGATGTGATCGGCTTTGAAAGCACGCATGACGAAATTGGTGATGACTACTGCGATGGCGGCAGCGGCGACGACAAAATCTATTCTGGGACTGGGAACGATACCAACTACGGCGGCTATGGATTCGATATCATCTACGCCGGCGCTGGTAACGACTACGTGAATGGCGGCCACTATTCCATCTACGACTACAGTTCTAATTACCTCTATGGCGAAGCTGGAAATGACTATATGGTAGGTGGTTATGGCTATGACTATATGGATGGTGGCGCTGATAATGACACGTTAGTTGGGATGAGTGGTAGCGATACCCTAATTGGTGGATTCGGCAATGATAATCTCTTTGGCGGTGATGGCGACGATTTCCTTTCGATTATCGATCCGCCTGCCGTTCCCGCTGAGCAGAACGGAGCGAAACAGGGATTGAACCATTGGAATCCCGGGATGCTGTGGAGCGGCTTTGGAGTGTCCGACCAGTGGAATGACCAGCACTATTTCTACGGCTATTACCTGTCTACGGCGGCTTTGGTGTCTCTGCTGGATGGCTGCTGGAGCGACACCAAACCGGCTCACCTCTGGTCTGACCCCGACCAGATGGGGACGGCAATTGACCAATGGCTGAAAACCCTGGTCTACGACCCGACGCTGGACCCGCAGTATTTTGACTTTAACCAGACTTGCCAATCCCACTCGATCACCTACAGCAAATATGCCTTCTTCGACCAGTGGAATGGGCATCCCTGGGCGGCAGGCGTTTCACCAGGACGAGCGGGCGATGTCAGCGATGGCTCCAAAAAACCGTTCGATCCCTGGTCGGTGTGGATGTCCTACGGCACCGGAAATTTCTCCTTTGATGACGAGAACGAAAACTCGACCTGGGAAGGGCTGCAAGCCTATAGTGCGGCGATTCTTTGGGGTGCAGGCAGCAACCGCAAAGCGATTGTCGATCAGGGCATTTACTTGCTCACCACCGGCAATGCCGCCAGCGATCTCTACTTCCTGGACAAAAACTATAACCTGAAGCACAGCAGTCAAAACCAGTACACCTGGTGCCCCCTCACCACCGGCACCCCTGCCAGCCAAAAGGACGGTGATAACCACTACCCGACCCATACCGGCTTTGTGGATGCCTGCCCCACCGCCTTCTACGGCGATGCGAGCGCCGGCTGTTCGATTCTGCAAAAGGGCAGCCCGTCGCTGAATAACTTCTTCTATGCCTTTCCTACGGGGTCTAAGTTCATTCAAGCCTATCCGCCGACCCCCTGGACGATGGGCATGACCCGCAACCCGTCCTACATGCAGCAGTGGGCTGATGTGTTTACCCGCGCCGAGTGGACCGATGCTCGCAACAGTGCCCTGTTTCAAGCTGGGAACTGGCTGGGTATGGCGATGACCTCGTCTCTGTGTGGCGTGCCCTACAACCCCGGCGACGACCCCACGAAAACCCAACCCTACGTCGATCGGGTCTGGTCGAGCTGGAATGTGGTGGGGCAAGAACCGGGCAGTCAGGTGACGGGCATGATGCAGCCCTCGGAACAGCCGACCTCGGTGCTGAATCTGCTGCATGTGATCGAGGAGTATGGCACCCCCGACTGGAGCATCTACGCCAAAGTCACCGATCAAACCGGTGCCGAGGTCAATGAGATTGTGTTCACGGCAGCCTTCACCCAAGTCAATCCCCAAAATTCCTCCGTGACTTCAACACTGGTGGCCTTTAATCCAGGCTGGGAAACGCGCTATGTTCTGTTCTATCGCCTCGCTGCCGATGGCAATCTCTCCCACAGTCAGTTGGTGGCGGTCAACAACAGTCAGCCGATCGCGGTCCCGCCGAAGAAGATGGTGGTGGTGAGTCTGTAGATTTTGTTGTGTTCGGTTTCGACATCGCTCATCCATTGCTGAAGTACGGGCTAAAACCCTGGTCTAGTCTGCTACCCTGCAGGAACGCTGTGCGTAGAGCAGACTTCCCCTACTAGCCCGTCGTTGACGCGCGGGTGGGCAATGACGCAGCCGAGACAATTGGATTGACACAAAATTCTGAACAGCATCGCTGACCTGAGGCAGCAATTAGCCAGTAACGGGCTTGAATTCACCTTTTGGCAGATAGATGAATGAACTCGTCTGTAGACTTAACTCTGACTGATGAACAGGCATAGGTGATGATGGTAATTGAGGTAACTCAACAGTTACCAAATTGGTTGTTTCTAGCTGCTTCTCCAACCGTAAACGCACATTCTTGATTTCTACCTTTTGCTGTATTACTGCAGTCAAAAGTTTCCAAAGACGCGGTGCAAAAATACGCTCCACCACCTGAGACGAATATCCCACCACCATGATGTCCTTGAGCTTTTTCCCTTGCAGCGTCTGCTCCAAGATACTCTTATTCACCTCCGACAACGGCAATTCACCCTTGGCACAGAGCAGTTGATCGGTGAAGGTCATCAGTTTAGCGATGTGGTGTTTCTCATCCTGCGGGCGATCAAGAAATTCTGTGGCCGGAAGCAGGTTATTTTTTAATGTCGTGCGCGACTGACTAAACGAATTTCCCGTTAGCCAAGCCACGTTGCTACCTGGATGCTCCAATGCCACGACCGTCAGCCCATGCGAGGCCAAATGGTAAGCCAGATACCCCAAAAAGCGACGATCGGCTCCAAAGCCGTGAGAAATCACAACGAGTGGACCGTGAGTCCGGCGCGTCCAGTACAAGTCAACTGGAATCGTTCGTTCACGCTGGTAGTCTCTCAGCACCATCGTTTGTTTCCAAACCCAATAGGATCCGGCCTTGGTCGGATCAATGGAGCTGCGGATGGGTTGGCTCTTAACGGTCAGTTCCCGCTCCAGAACCGAACTCAGCGCCTGACTCTGCCAATAGGGCAAGTTGAGTTGGGATGCTAATGCAATAGCTGAAGTCGCATCGATGGTGACGGTTTGCTTTGGAAAGGCTCGCAACAGCCCTAAAAGGCTAATTCCACCTGGCTGTTTGGCTGCCTGCATCAGCGCTACCTGCAATTGGGTTGGGCTAGCATCGGGGATCGCCACTTGCAGCGTATTAAGAAAACGCTCACCGGCAGAAGAGTGCAGCAAATCTTCCACTAGCTTGTCGCCAATACTAGGGTCAAGGTGGAGCCGACTCCGCAACGTATATCGGACATCAGCGTTCAGCAGCGGTGCATAGAGCTGCAAGCCAGGAGGGATTTCTCCTGTATCGGCAAAACGCTCTAGATCGGAAATAGCTACAGATTGTTTGAACGGCCCTAAACGCACAGCTACCCGCTCTGCAGCCAACCCTGGTGTCGCCATTCCCGCTAACATTAGCGGCAGCATCCACAGCGTTCCTAAAGCCGCCTTTTTAGGAGAGCCAGACCAAGATACTTTTTCAGGTAGGCTGCTGAACCAGGAACGAGCAATAGCAGACCACTCACTCATCCACTGATTTGTCCATTTGCTCGTCCATTGACTAGAGGACAACGAGGATTGACGCATGGTCTGATGGGGTCGTCTAAGCTGAAACCAAGGAACAATATTCACTGGCATTTACTGGCATTTACTGGCAATCGATTCAGGAATCTGCTAACCGAGATGGTTGCTAGAAAGACAAACGCCTTTCAGCCTTGATCTCGTGGTGGAGAAAGCTGTGCTGCCATAGGGGCTAGAGGTTCCGGCCAAGAAAACCAGACAATTTCTCGCGCTGCATCTGGTAAACGCGCCTGACGCTGTCCCTGAGCACGAGCCTGCTGACAAAGCAAATTGAGCGGTGTTTCTACCATCGCATCAATCCAACCCAAAAGGCCAGTCTCACTGTGATTAACTTTTATAACTGTAACTGGCATTTCTTTTAGTAGCCAACGACTCCATCGGTAGATCCAATCTCGCCGAGTCAGTTCTTTCATCAAGCTAACTCCATGAAGCTGGTGCAGATAGCGATTCGAGCGCCCATAACGTCTCCACTGACTGCGTAATTCCGCCAATGTAGCTCGATGCCGATGCCGCACAATTGCCTGCTCTGCAAACTGAATTTGCCAGCAGCCCTGTTGAAGGATCCGCCAGCAGAGATCAGCATCTCCACCCGTAGTCAGATGAGGGCGAAATAGACCAACTTGTTCCAGCGTTGATCGCCGCACCGCCAGATTAGCTGTCTGACCATAGGGCAGAAATGAATGCGCTAGGGTATGGGTTTGGGACAGGATAGCCTGACGATCCGCATAGCGTTCCAGCCACGTTTGCCCCGGTAAGGCGACAACCTCTCCAGCTACAATGCCAACCTTCGGTTGGCTGAAGGGTTGGAGCAGATGCATGAGCCAGTCGGACTGGGGTCGGCAATCGGCATCAGTGAAGACAAAAATTTCTCCTCTAGCAGCTCTTAAGCCAGTGTTGCGGGCGGCATAAGCGCTCTGAATCTCGGTTTCGCGCAAATAGCAAAAGTTGGATAGGGCTGAATCAGAGATGAAACGCTGCAAAATCTCGGCAGTGCGATCCGTGCTGTTATTGTCTACCAGCAAATACTCAACCCGTTCGCTCGGATAGGTTTGCTGCCGCAGACAAGTTAGCAAATCGGGCAGAGCGGGAAGTGATTCGAGATACCAGCGTTTCGTCGCGTCCGCCTAGAAGTAGCCGCCGCCCTTCTCCTTCGCCCCGGCGTCGGTCTGGATCAGATTCTGATTATGTAGACTACCAACCGATTGATTTTCCAGACGATCGGCCCGACAATCCTCGCGATGATTGGCAATAGTTGACCCACTTTTAGTTTGCTCAACCTCCTGAGTTTGGTATGCCATAGCTTTGATGTTCTCCTGTTCTGTGAGGCTCAGAGCTTATTTTTTTAGAGCCTATCTGAAAACTCGTCAGAGTTGCTGATCAAACCTCTGGCTCCAGGGAGGTGGTAAGAGGTTGCCTGAATCAGAACAACTAGGGACGAATAGTTTGTTTAGCCGGGTGTGAGGAGTCCTGTCTGGTATTGCGGGGTGTGAGGAGACGAAGAGATAGGGTGATATCGTCAAAATTGGCTGCTTGGAATCTACAATCGACAGCCACTGGTGTTTGCAACAATCAGGATGTTGAATCGCAGACTGAGCGACTATCCCAACAAAAAACAAACTTATCCGAGCCGGATCAGGTAGATAGAATTACCACCATTGTTGCTGATGACTGCTATAGGTTAAAACAGGCAGTAATGGAACTGGATTTGTCCACGTCCGATAGAGCAGCCTCACACATCACAAGTCAAGCCACGGTTAAAGCATGAACATCAATCTCCGTCTCATCACCTCAGGATTCGCCATTGTTGGCACTTCCTTGGGCATCAACTTGCTCAATGCCTTCTCTGCCGTTGAGTTGTTGAATCCAGTTACCTTGGGCCGTGCATCCCATCAAGCCTTAGCTCAAGAAGTGGAAGAAGATGTGAACGTCCGTGTGTATCAGGCCGCCAGCCCTGCGGTTGTTTCAATTGAAGCTGGGGATGGAAACGGCAGTGGCACCATTATCAGCCCGGACGGTTTGATTTTGACAAATGCCCACGTGGTTGCCGGTGCGCGCACGGTTCAAGTGGTCTTACCCGACGGCACTAAGCTGCAAGGCGATGTGGTTGCCTTTGGTGAAGCGGGCTTAGATCTGGCAGCTGTGCAGCTACGCGGACAGCGCAACCTACCGACGGTTCCGATTGCCGACCCTGCATCTGTATCTGTGGGACAACGGGCCTTTGCAATTGGCAATCCGTTTGGTCAGTTTCAGGGGACATTCACGACTGGTATTGTCAGCCGCATTGATAGCAATCGAGGGTTAATCCAAACCGATACGGCAATTAATCCTGGGAATTCAGGTGGGCCGCTGCTGAATAGTCGCGGCGAGTTAATTGGTGTCAACAGCGCCATCTTTTCCCCTAGGGGAGCAGGGGGCAATATCGGGATTGGCTTTGCTATTTCGGTGGATCGGATACAGCCATTCCTGACGGCGGTTCGTGATGGTACGGCTCCACGCACAGCTCAGCAATCGCCAATGCTGGCAGGAGGACAACCAGCTCAGCGGATCACACCAAATACCCCTGTAGCGGGTCAGTTGAGTCAGGAGAGCGGAATCCTACCGGCGGACAACAGCTATTTCAATGCCTATACCTTTGAAGGCAAAGCTGGGCAACAGGTAGTGATTGAAATGACAAGCAGCGAACTAGACGCCTATCTAATTCTGCTAGCACCGGATGGTCGGGATGTTGCCCAAGACGATGACGGCGGCGGTGGTTCCGATGCCCGCTTAGTGACATCTCTGCCGGCTGACGGCACCTATACGGTTTTAGCCAACACCTATCGTGCGGGACAAACTGGACGTTACAACATTCGCTTGACAACTGACGGTAATCGTTTAGAACGGTAGAGCTAGGCTATTAGCCAAACTTCATAGCAACAAGCCCCAAATTGGTTAGCGAAAGCTACCGCTTTGGGGCTAGATTTTATGTTTATGATGTTATGACTGCCCTACCGATGAGTCGAACTGATGGGGCAGATTTAATTCATCACTAGCCATTTCTGTCCGTTCAAGCGCTGCACCGTATAGAGCAACAGCAAATCTAAGTTCACTTTGCGCTCATCAATCATAAAGGACTCGATCAAAGTAGGTTGAGCGCCATTGTCTGCACACGTGAAAAATTTAGGAGCCTGAATATCTGTAGACACAGGAAGTGGAGCAGAAACAACTTCGCTCGTTTTGGACTCCTAATTCTTAAACCCAGTATTTCTTGAATTTAGGAAGATCCACAACTTGCACCCGGTGTGATTCTGCCTGCTGTTGTGCATCACCGGAAACAGCCATGAATGTTGAACCTGTAAACTCTGCTAGTCCCCCCAACTCAAACGATCATCCATCTCAATCAACTGAGATTGCTTCGACCGGGGTGCCATCATCTGAATCGCTGAAACAGCCGCAATCGCTGAAACAGCCGGAACAGTCTGAACGATCCAAACAGCCTGAACGGTCCGAACAGCCTAGCCAGCCGACTGTCCTGCTACCAGAGACACTGGCTACTTCTTCTAACCGCGCTCCCGACCCGCTTCAGGACGAAAATCAAATTTTGGCGCTGGTTCAGCAGATCTTAACGGAGTACCAAGCCGAGTTACCGGCTCTGTCAGCTTCGGTGCGGGCAGTTGTGACTCGAATCGCTGTTGAAGTTGTACGCATTTGTAGTAAGAGCGACCGGATTTACAATTCGGGTGAGGTGCAATTCTGGCAGATGAAGCTAGCTCGTCTGCGCATGCAAAAATGCCTCAACTACTACCGGCTTGGCTCTCGACAAGGTCGCGTCGAGTTGATGAGCCACTTGAGTACGATGGTCTATCGCCACATTGCTCCCCATCAGTCGCAGCTCGGCTTTTCGGCCCGCTATAACGCAATTGAGGATTTCTTGCAAGGGTTCAACGTTGAAGTGCTCAAAGCCTTTCGGCGGGAGAATGGGCTAGATGCCAACTACTGCCCCAAAACTCGCCTAGAGCTTGCTGAATATATGGCCTTTACCGAGCAGTATGCCAAGCGGCACATCCTGCTGCCAGGACAGCGCAAACAGCAGTTGATTGTTTTGCGTGCTCAAGGGTATGCTCAACGTCAACCTCCCGAAGCTGTGCTCGACCTAGAGTTAGCGATGGACTCAGCCAAGGGAGAAGAAGCGGAAATGCACAGCCGCTCCGCCATGATGCAGCAGGTGCGTGAACAGATGGTTGCCGAAACCGTTGATCCTGCCGACTCGGTGATCCGTGACCGGGTCATTACGGAATTAATCGAGTATCTGGAGGAACAGGGGCAACCTGATTGCGTTGAGTATCTGATCCTAAAGCTTAAGGATCTGTCTGCGCCTGAAATTGATGACCTGCTCGGTCTCTCTCCCCGTCAGCGGGACTATTTGCAGCAGCGCTTTAAGTACCATGTCGAGAAGTTTGCCCGATCCCATCGCTGGCAGTTGGTACACCAATGGCTAGGAGCAGACCTCGACCAAAATCTGGGCATGACTCAGCAGCAGTGGGATCTATTCCTTAGCCGATTGACGCCTGATCTACAGCAGCTCCTGCAGCTCAAGAGCAAGCAGCTTGACGACCAAGAGATTGCTAAAATTCTGAAATGCACACCTGTACAGGTGAGAAAGCGCTGGGTGAAGCTACTGAATTTGGCTTGGGAAGCTCGCAATAGTTCAACCGTGTAGTCGTTGACCTCCTGCATCGATGCCAATCGATGTTAAGATTTGCACGAAAGCAACTATGCAAACAACCATTTGAACCACTTCAGTCAATGGGTTCCCTTGGCTGAGTTGATTTTTCGCAGCTCTACTTGATTTGTGCATTCCAAGTCCGTGCTGCGGTGACGGGGGCAACCACCATATTCAAAATTTAAAAGAAATGAGATGATGTCAGGGTTCTAAAACTTTGTTGTTGTAACTGATATCATTACGCTGTTGCTTGATCAGGGTGATTTCTGCGTTCTCAACCGCTCCACTTAGTTATTGGACTTCAGTCATTGGGCTTTAGTCATTGAGCTACGGATGCAGGTTGATGAGTTGACTGCTAGAACAGCGTTGAGCGAGAAGGAGCCGCATAGTGACAGCAGGATCAGAGTTAACCCCTGGGACCTTAGTGGATCGCCGCTACCGAATTCAATGCACCCTGGGACGGGGCGGATTCGGACGGACATATTTAGCAGCCGATGAGCGGCGCTTTAACGAACTCTGCGTGCTGAAAGAATTTGTACCTAACAGTCAGGCCGATCCGGTCGTGGGCTGATCCCCAAACCCTAACCAAGCCAATCTTTTACGTGCGCGACAACGGAATTGGCATTCGGGAACGCCATCTGGAAACGATTTTTCGGCTGTTTAAGCGACTGCATCCCCAAACCATGTACGGCGGTGGCACGGGCGCAGGGCTGACCATTGCCAAAAAGATTGTCGAGCGGCACGGCGGCGAAATGTGGGTCAACTCCAACTATGGTGAGGGGTCGGTGTTTTATTTCACGCTGGAGTGATTAAGCTTTTTAATAGCTCTGCTAAACTTAACAAATGATTACAAAACTTTACGAGATCTAGAATGGGATAAGCTTTTTAATAAAATCTTTAGATTCATCTCATGACGGTAAAATCTTACGAGCCTTTACTAGTTGCCGAGGATAGCGACGAAGATTTCGTAACGTTGCAGCGCTTGATGCAGCGAATGAAGGTGCAAAACCCAATTTACCGCTGTACCGATGGCGATTCGGTGCTGGATTTTTTGCAGCAAGTCGGTGAATTTGAGGAGTCGGGCAGGGCACTACCATCGGTAATTTTGTTGGATCTAAATCTACCCGGTACCGATGGCCGCGATGTCCTGGCCCAACTCAAGCAGGACCAAAGCTTGCGGGAAATTCCTATCGTTGTGTTTACGACATCGTCTAACCCAAAGGACATTGAGTTTTGCTACCAGAATGGTGCAAACGGCTACTTGATCAAACCCATGGATGCCCGCGAACTGCAAAGAACGATTCAAGCCTTTGTTGACTATTGGTTAGAGGCCAATATGCCTCCAATTCAGCCATCCCAATCATGAATGGTGATCACCCTAGGCCACGCTCATAACCTTGACAGATCTAACCTGTGGCCCTAGCTTGCATCCACACTGCCCTGCCTCTAAAGCAACTATTGCTCAAATTGAAGAAATTTTAGATTTTGCTTTTACTACGAATAGATTTTTCCCAGACTCTGCAAGTTGTGACATCCTTAATAGAGGAGAGTGACCTTCTCCAGGTGAATTATGGTAGAAACCTGCACGCTGCTAATTGTGGATGACTGTGCAGAAGATAGAGAAGTCTGCCGGCGGTATTTGCTCAAAGATCCACAACAGTCTTATCAAATTTTGGAAGCGGATTCGGCAGAAGATGGCTTGTCGCTGTGTCAAGAACGCAATTGCGACGCTATCTTGCTAGATTTCTGTTTACCCACGATGAACGGATTGGAATTCCTTGATGCCCTGAAGCAGCACCAACCCGATCCAGTACCCGTAATTTTGCTCACTGGCTACGGGGCCGAAGAGGTGGCCGTCGAAGCCATGAAGAAAGGTATTCAAGATTATTTGATCAAGCAGCAATTGCAGCCCGACGTACTCCAGCTCACGGTCCGCAATGCCATTCAGCACTGGCAGTCTCAAATTCAGCTCAACAAAACTGAACAGCGGCAGCGGCTCGTCAACACTATTGCCTTGCACATGCGGCAATCTCTGGATCGCCAACAGGTACTGCATACTGCCGTTACTCAAATTCAACAGCTTTTGGAATGTGACCAGGTGGCAGTCTATCAGGCGCAGTATGGCGAAGCTCAACCACCCGACCTCAGCAAATGGCAACAAGTCATAGCAGCCGGACGCTCTAGAACTGTATCTCCTCCCCCTAGCGATCTCTGGATCGAGACCATCGAGGCGGCAATCCATCAAGCAGACCCAGCTAATGCCGCCATTGACCCAACTGGAGGGAGTTGGGAGACGCAAAACAAACTGATTCTGCCGCTTTTTCTATCATCTACCGAGGTCACGCAGGGACAGCCTATTCAGAGACAGCGATTATGGGGTGTGCTCGTGGCTCAGCACAGTGCGGTGAAGCCATGGCACAGCGATGAAGTTGAGATTGTGCGAGAGCTGGTCACTCAGTTGGAAAGTGCTTTGCAGCAGGCTGAACAGTTTAGCCAAATGCAGGCAGCGTTGGAGCAGGCGCAGCAGCTCAATGTTTTTAAGTCGCAAATGGTGGCAACGGTTTCCCACGAGTACCGCAATCCCCTGACGGCGATCTTAGCCGCAGCTTCTACCCTCAAACTCTACAGCGAACAATTCGATTTGGCGCAGCAGCAGCATTGCTCGCTGATACTCATCCATCAATTCACTCAGGTCTGTGAAGGGCCACAGCAACCGTTGAATGATAAACACCAGAAAGCCATAAGTACCAGCCGATAAATTGCCACGGGCGACGGCAACACCACCCAAAAATAGAGTCGCTGTGAACCCGACCAGAATCACAATCCGAATCAACGGCACAAAGGCAGCACTCAGGGCGATCGCTCTTGCATTACTGCGACGGTAGGCTTCACTTTCAACGGTGACGCGATCGCGCTCATACTCCTCTGCCGTAAAGCTTTTGATCGTGGCAATGCCAGAGAGATTATTGGTCAATCGACTGCTGATCAAGCCACTTTTCTCTCGCACATCGGCATAGCGCGGCTCCAGTTTGGCTTGAAACACCATCGATCCCCAAAGCACAAAGGGAATCGGTAGCATTGCCCACCAAGATACACCGGGAGCCAGGGCAATGAACGTACTGCCGACAAACAGAACGGTGGTGAGAAAATGGAGAATGTTGTGAGCGCCAAAGTTAAGGAATCGCTCCAATTGATTAATGTCATCGTTGAGGATCGACAGCAGCATCCCGGTACTGCGTTCCTCGAAGTAGCTCAGTTCCAACTCTTGCAAATGGCTGTAGGCATCGACGCGCAGTTCGTGCTGGAGGGTTTGCGCGAGATTTTGCCATAGCCAACTGTAGAGATATTCGGTGAGGGATTCTAAGCTCCAGATCAGCAGGGTTAGTAAGGATAAAATTGCCAGTTGTCCGGTGATGCTGGTGATACCAAATCGAGCGATCAGGGAGTTTTCTTCACTCACGACGACATCAATGGCAATGCCAATCAGATAGGGTGGAGCGAGGTCGAAGATGGTGTTGAGGATGGAGCAGATGATTGCGCTCCAAATCTGAACCTGATAAGGTTTGGCATATCGGAGTAGACGCAGGAGTGGTTGAGCAGAGCGAATGACCATTTGTTAAAATGAGAGCTTAGAAACCTCTCAAGAATCTGTAAATTTAAATCTTTTTTTTAGTTTTTACCTAAAATTGTGTTGAAACTGTATATTACTCAATCTGACTCTCCTTCCAAAATGTTACTGATGTCTTGAGTTGCGTATAGAATTCGCACTACCTCGATCGCATCACCCCGCTCAAAGTAAAAAATCAGATATTTTTTGAAGCCCTTTACTGCCTATTTCCTTAATCCTTGCAATCGAGAATTCTCAACAGAAGGACTGCCTACTCCTGGTATTCTGGCAAGTTGGGCGATCGTCGATCGTGCCGAATCAAAAAAACGCAATGCTGCTTCGAGGTTATTTTCAGCAATATAGGCAAAATAATCATCTAAATCCTGGCTTGCCTTCGGTCTGATGATGATTCGCTTGGTCATGTGTCAGTCTGGAAGGGAGATATTCAGCATTCGTCACCAACCCCAAGCTGTTACATCATCTGCTTTCAGGATAGCTAGAAACACTGCCCATTCAGCTCGCTCGACTGCTTCAAAAGGCTGGCTACGACACTATCCGCACCAGAGAGCTTCCTTCGACAGCCAAACCGCAATTTTTACTTACGATCTCACCTGCACCGGCATCACCAGATACGTCATCTTCATGCCACCGATGGGATTTAGCACCGAAGGGCTAGTGGCGGCATTGAACTGCATTTGGACATCGGTCGTATTGAATGCCTTTAGACCTTCCAGCAAGTATCGGACGTTAAAAGCAATTTCGAGATCATCACCCGAAATTTGAGCCGGGATCGCTTCTCGTCCGCTGCCAACATCTTGGGCATCGACAGATAGGACAATTTCTTGCTTGACGCTGTCTAGATTGATTTTGACAATGCTGTTCTTTTGATCGGCCAACACTCCGATCCGCTCCAGCGCCGACACAAACAGCCGCCGCTCTATCGTCATTTGACGCGAAAACTGACGGGGGATGAGCTGGCGGTAGTTGGGATATTGGCCTTCTAGCAGCCGGCTAGTTAAGCGTTGATTTGCCCACTCGCACACCAACTGACCTGGATCAAACCGCACCGCAACCGAGTCCGCAGCCGAGTTGAGCTGGATCATCCGCTCTAATTCTCGCAGTGCTTTGGCAGGCACAGTGCGGCGTATTGGCAATTCTGGAACCCTATCCGATTGATATCTTGGGACTGAACTGCGCCACAGGCCCCGACCGCATGGCTGACCACATCAAATATTTGACTGAAAACGCACCGTTTGTTGTGTCCTGTATCCCCAATGCTGGTTTGCCAGAGAACGTCGGTGGCCATGCCCACTACCGGCTGACGCCGACCGAACTGCGGCTGGCGCTGCATAGGTTCGTTGAAGATTGGGGCGTGCAGGTGATTGGTGGCTGTTGCGGTACTCGACCTGAGCACATCAAGGAGCTGGCCGAAATTGCTAAAACCCTGCGGCCCAAAAAGCGGGCAGTGCGGATCAATGAGCGCGCCTGGATGAACGGCCAAGTCTATGCCTCGGAGACGCCTCGTCCGGCGTTGAACTACAGTCCGGCCGCGGCCTCAATCTATACGGCCCAACCCTACCAGCAGGACAATTCCTTCCTGATTGTGGGGGAGCGTCTCAATGCTAGCGGTTCTAAAAAAGTGCGCGAGCTACTCAATGCCGACGACTGGGATGGCCTGATTGCGATTGCCAAATCCCAGGTAAAGGAAGGTGCCCATGTCTTAGACGTGAACGTAGACTACGTGGGCCGGGACGGGGAACGCGACATGCAGGAGTTAGTTTCGCGGCTGGTCACCAACGTCACGATTCCGCTAATGCTCGACTCCACTGAATGGACCAAAATGGAAGCTGGTCTAAAGGTGGCGGGAGGCAAATGTATCCTCAACTCCACCAACTACGAGGATGGACCAGAGCGCTTCTTTAAAGTGTTGGAGCTAGCTAAGAAATACGGAGCTGGGGTGGTTGTCGGCACAATCGACGAAGACGGCATGGCTCGTACTGCCGCCAAGAAATTTCAGATTGCTCAACGAGCTTACCGAGATGCCGTCGAGTTTGGTATTCCGCCCCATGAGATTTTCTTTGATACTCTGGCGCTGCCCATTTCAACTGGGATCGAGGAGGACCGGGAAAATGGTAAAGCCACGATCGAAGCAATCCAGATGATCCGCGAGCGATTGCCTGGGGTGCACTTCATGCTGGGCGTGTCCAACATTTCCTTTGGCCTCAGTCCGGCAGCCCGGATTACCCTCAACTCCACGTTTCTGCATGAGGCGATGCAGGCCGGCATGGATGGAGCAATTGTCTCAGCTGCCAAGATCTTGCCCCTGGCCAAAATTACCCCCGAGCAACAGGAGGTTTGTCGCGATCTGATCTACGACCGCCGCCGATTCGAAGGTGATATTTGCGTCTACGATCCCTTAACTGCTTTGACCACGATGTTTGAGGGCGTCAGCGCCAAGGATGCCCGGTCTGGATCGTCGCTGGCCGACCTACCGATCGAAGAACGTCTGAAGCAGCATATCATCGACGGTGAACGGATTGGCCTAGAAGAGGCGCTGAAGATTGCCCTGGAGCAGTACCAGCCGCTGGAAATCATCAACACATTCCTGCTGGATGGCATGAAGGTAGTGGGTGAACTGTTCGGCTCTGGACAAATGCAGTTGCCCTTTGTGCTGCAATCGGCAGAAACGATGAAAGCAGCTGTGGCCTTCCTGGAACCGCTAATGGAGAAGACTGATGCCAGCGATGGAAAAGGCACATTTGTGATCGCCACAGTCAAAGGAGATGTGCATGACATCGGCAAAAACCTGGTGGATATCATCCTGACCAACAACGGCTATAAGGTGATTAACCTCGGCATCAAGCAACCGGTAGAGAACATTATTGACGCTTACCACGAGCACAAGGCGGACTGCATTGCTATGAGCGGTCTGCTGGTCAAATCCACGGCCTTTATGAAAGAAAACCTGGAGGTATTTAACCAGCGCGGCATTACGGTGCCAGTTATTTTGGGTGGAGCGGCCCTGACGCCCAAGTTCGTCTACGAAGATTGCCAGAACACCTACAGCGGTCAGGTGATCTATGGCAAGGATGCCTTTGCCGACCTCACCTTTATGGATCGGCTGATGCCCGCTAAACAGCAAGGCAAATGGGATGACCTGGCAGGTTTTACCGCAGATTACGCCCAGTACAACCAAAAGGGTCGCCAAGCCGTAGAAGCCGCCGAGCCTAGATCGGCGCAGATAGTGTCGTTTGGCAAATGAAAAAAGCTGACAATACTATTGATAACCGTTTGTACCCGCTGTTTACTCGCGCTTGGATGGGATTGTTCGGTCTTGCTGTTGAAGATATAGTCGGTTGCGTCAATTAAAATCACGGCTCTAGGCTGGTTTAAGTCGATGCCTAGGTGCTTAGCTTGGTTCAACACTACACTACTGACATGACCCCGCAGCAGACTATAGATTAGCTGGTTTTTCAATTCATACTGGTTGGCTGACGAATGAGGAACTCGCTGGTTGGCAAGCGTTTCTAGTAAAGCATCCACTAGCTGCAGCGAAACGGCTTCTCGCTCAAACGATTGGATCAAATTGGCGTCATTAACAGACGAGCGACAGTCCAACAAAAGTTGCAAAAGCTTGAGAACAGAAGATTGGTCTGAATCCCAATTCAAGCCGTCACCACTCAGGCGAGAGGCACAGTCGGGCAGACCGCGTTCATCGGTTCTTGCTTCAGTCGCACAGGCAGACGAACGAAAAGATACAGCCGTTCCCACTGCATCGCCGTTTCCTACTTCTGCTGAATGGGCAAACTGGTCGAACATAGAGGAGCATTTATTTGAATAAGATGATGAACAACCCTATCAACTCTGAGAACGCCTGTGATCATTCCCAAGAGGAATCGTCTGTGAAATCAATGTGTGATTGATAACACTTAGCTGCTTTAGAATTGCCCAAGCATCTGCAAGATATGGTTCAAGAAAATAGGTTCAAGAAGCGCTACTCCGCCGTTTGCGAGTCGAACTGGTGCGTGAACTGGAGCGAGTTGTTTTGGTTTCAGCCTGCTTTTGACTCGATGGCCGTCTACCTCGTTTCGGAGCTGCTTCAGGCGCTTCGGTGGGAGCTGCTTCAGCCAATTGTCCGTTCGATTGTCCGTTCTGGGCCGGTTCAGCCTCTGCCGCCATTGCATCTAGTCCTGAGCCTACCTCAGTTTCCAGGGTTTCTAGTGCTTCCGCCTTCCCTGTAGTTTCTGTAGACCGCCGCCGCCCTGAAGAAACAGAACCTTTTGCTTTGGCTTGGCGGTTGCTGCGAGCTAGGTAATGCTTGAGGGAAGAAGGGGCAATTGCAACGCCTTGTGCTGCTAGCATGGCTGTAATGTCTTCGTAGGAATAGCCCTTATCTAAGGCAGCCGTAATATGCCCGCGCAGAGCATCCACAACTTCTCGCAACGAGAGCTGTTCTTTTGGCTTTTCTGGCAGTTCCTGCAAAATCTGGGATGCTTGATTCACCGCATCCTTCGAGACGAGAGTTGCGTTGGGAGAACGTCTGGTAGTTGAAATCATTGCCTAATAAACTAATCGTTTAGTTTAATCTTAACTAATCCTAACTGATTATTGCTAATACTAAATCTTTTTTGTCGAATCAATTCGCGCCAAATTCTTTAATTCTGTTCTCGCTCAAGCTGTAGATTTAGCTTCTCTTATATGATCTACAGCGCGCTAGCATCGGCTAATCATCCTAGTCCCGCTCATACCCCGCTGCTTTTAGATGTGTTGTCTTCAGCGGTGGGATGATTGAGGGAATTGCTGCGTAATCAACCTTCTGCGCAGATCTGAGCGAAAGACTAACCAATCGGTCAGCGGCTGCAAGAATTTTGGCAGAAGGTTGAAGACGGTCCTTGCGAATGCCAATTGAGTTGAGGCTGGTCAACGAACTGGGGAGTCAGGCATCGTGGGTGCTGGACTGCGGCCAGCGTTGCTGCGGGGTGTAGATTGGTTACTCTGAGGTGGGGTATCGATCCGGGGAGGAACTTGAGCCACTTCATACCCCGTCAGAGCGCTAGCGGTGTTGTAGTGCTGGGTGATAATTGATAAACCTTGAGATGCCAAGCGGACTAAGTCCTGATTTTGTCCCAACCCCGCTTCCCGCTGATAGATTGCAGCATTTTCCAGATGGGCATTGATACCAGTTTCGTTCATAAAGGCGACATCAAACTGCTCACCAGAGAGGGACATCAAGCGCTGCATCACTTCCTGATCTCTAGGCGTAGGTTCTGAAGGTAAGTTAACGCCGAGACTGGGTGCCAAACGCACCAAATTATGACTGGATTTTTCTGCGAATTGACGGCTGCGTAATCCTGCAACATTGAGCAATTCAACGATTCAATCAGCCTATCAAATGATTGGATGGTCATATCTTTTGTCAGCACAAGTAAATACAAGATTTCACGAGTGGGTGAGAACCACAGAGCAGGCTATTCCTCATCAGGAAATTCCTAGAGGTTTTAATCAAGCTTAATGAAACTTAGATTTTCTAAGTAATACTACGTAAAACCTAAGAGAGTTTAAATCGATTTGAAAACCATGGGCAATCGCAATATTGCTTAGATGCTGCACCACTTAGCTTCTGAAAGTTCAATGGCTTTACTATTGTTTTGAGATCTAAAAACGGTGTAGTATACTAGGCTTTCACTAGCGGCAATTCGCCAACCGCTGCTTATATCAAGTCGGCTTGAACAACCCCAATATCGTAAGGGCGAAGCATTTGCGAAGTGAATTCTAGGTGTGGTTACAGAGCTTGTGATGCAAATGCTTCGCCCTTACCAGAACTATAGCTAATCAACCAGACTTGATATTAGTGCTCCGCAAAGTAGGGGAAATGGCCTATTTGCAAAGCAGCCCTACAAAACGCGACAGATGATTGTTTGCACCTCATGTTCAGGCATCTGTAAGCTGAAGTCATAGTGCCGTTATGCCTACAGAGTTAGCCAGTATAAAAACCTTTAGCAAACCTTTAGGAGGGCGGTAATTCTAGGGCAATCGCTCCCAATATGCCTTTACGAAAATCATTCAAGATCTGGCGAGCCGTGCGTTCTGAATCGCCTCGATATTTCTGTTCGGCTAAAACGGCAATATAGCTTTCGCCGGTTAGATCCGTTGGATCGAGTCCATACCGTTGATCGAGGGTTGCCAACACTTCTACCCCAGTCAGACGCGGAGCCACCTGTTTGAGCAGGTCTACAAAGGCGGCTGCTACTCGTTGGGTGTCGTAGGCTGCTTCGCCAATGTCATCACAGATCGCCAGCTTAAGGGCCGCCGTTTGATCGGTGAGTTTAGAGGGCAAAACTCCAGGGGCATCGAGTAATTCGATTTGATCCGAGATGCGGACCCAGCGCAGTTGCCGCGTTACACCCGGACGGCGCGCGCTCTCTACCACTCGGCGATTTAACAACCGATTGATCAAAGCTGACTTGCCTACATTGGGAAACCCGATCACCACCGCTCGAACTGGACGCGGTAACATGCCCCGATCCCTTCGTCGTTGATTGATTTGCTCACCAATGGCCTGAACCGCTTTAGCTACTGCAGGCACTCCCTGTCCTTGGTTGGAGTTAGTAAAATACGGCTCTTCTCCCTGCTCGCGAAACCAATGAATCCAGGCTTGGTGGACTGCAGGTGGAATCATGTCTACGCGGTTCAGGACCAACACCCGGCCTTTGTTCCCAATCCACTGGGACACCTGAGGATGCTGAGTCGCTAGCGGAATGCGGGCGTCTCGTACCTCCAGCACCACATCCACTTTTTTGAGCTGCTCAGCTAACTGCCGCTCGGCTTTGGCGATGTGACCGGGATACCACTGAATGGGAGGAGAAGTCATGGGCAACAGGAGCAGGAACTTCTCCCCTATCTTAGGATAGATAGCGCCAGCTAAACGGATGCGGTAAGCTGCGAATCAGCCGGCACTCGACTATGGGCGCGGACATACTCGATCGCTCGTAGGGTCGCTTCTGGTGTAGCCGGAGCCGCCAGCGGCACGTAATTGGCCTGTCCAAAGGCAGCAACCGCCGCTCGAATCGCTTCTCGAACTGACATAGCCAGCATCAGCGGTGGTTCACCAACAGCTTTACTGCCATAGATCACACCATCTTGAGCGGCTCGTTCCAGTAGATGCACTTCAAAGTGTTCTGGAATTTCGCTAATAGTGGGAATTTTGTAGGTGCTAGGTGCATCGCTGCGAAAGCGTCCCTGCTCATCCCAAACCAGTTCCTCCATCGTTAACCAACCCATTCCCTGGACGAATCCACCTTCGATCTGGCCCCGATCTACTAGAGAATTGATCGATTCACCTACGTCATGCACAATATCGACCTGACGCAGCTTGAAGCTGCCTGTAAAGCCATCGACTTGTCCGTCAGGTTCTGCTCGGTTGTGGTGCCAGACTGAACGCAGATTGATTTACCGCTCAGCCCCTTAACGTCTTGAATACCTGAAGCAGTAGTCACCATCATGCCTTGACCATCAAAGAAGGTGGTCGGCGCGAACTCTAACCCTAGGGCAGTGTCGCGGTTGATGGTCCAGGTCGTGTTGCGAACCAGGACATCAATCTCTCCTGCTGCTAACGCCGTAAACCGTTCTTGAGCACTCAAATTACGAAATTCAACTTTAGTGGGATCGTCGAACAATGCCGCCGCAATTGCTCGACAAAAATCCACATCCATCCCTGAGTATTCACCTGTGTTGTCTACAAAACTGAAGCCCGGCAGTTGCCCATTCACACCACAGATCAGCGAACCTCGACTAGTTACTGTATTGAGTGTGCTATTGGCATTGTTGTCTCCACCCTGGGCTGTTGAGTCACCCGTTGAGGCGCAGGCTACTGCAACCGCTGCTGTGAGGATGGTGGCTAGCAGCAGGGAAATCCATTTACGCATAAACCCTATTTCACTCACCGAACATTAATGAACAAAAATTTTATTTTAGACAGAGAAGCTAATGCACTTATCTGCATGGAGAAACTGGTCAACATCTACACAACGGCCTGAACGTAAATTCAGCCACCAAATGAGAGCTAGCTTACCCATCCAGAATGTATTGCATCTGCCCTGTGCCTTAATTGAAACTATTTACCAGCTTTTTCAACAGTCTACTGGTTTGAAAATTTTGTGTGTATCGGACTTCACAGTTTTTATCAGGAAAAGCCAGATTAGTAGGATCAGGCTGTAGCGTCGAATCAGAACTTAACTATTTGTTATGGGCAGATTGTTATAGACAGATTGTTATGGGTAGACGCGAAGAGAGAAGAGCCATCCCAATTCAGCTGAACGGCTGACTAAAGTGAGCTGAGAGCCATCCAGGCAAGCGCACGAGGTGCATAAAGGCATTGCCGCAGGCATTTCCGCAAAAAATGACTCCTGAGCAGTAGGATTTGTACCCATCAGCATCAAGAGCCGAATTCTGAAATTTCGATAATTTGCCTGATGGTGGTCTAACTGGCTTTATGGAGTTGGAAATGAATTGAGTGATTCTGTGATGCGTACAAACGCCCTGCTTGCTACAAACAATCAGCCTGGTTTGTATGCAGCAGATTTAACTTGACTAAACCCTTACACGTTGACTGACCGACTAGCACTCCTGCACCAACTCTCGGATTAGAGGAAGACGGCTGTGGATATAGTTACTGAAGATGGCCGTCTCACCATGATTTAAGGCTTGCTCAGAGCGCAATTGCCGTAAGAGCCACTGTTCTAAGCTATTGTCATCTAGCGTTACAGGAATGTTGGCTCGAATTCCTTCAACTAGAGACCAGAATTGCCGCATCATTGTAGGACTCATGGCAACCTCGACTTAAGAATTTCTTTATTTTTTAGCCTATCTGACTATACTGGATACCAGTCTTTCTCCACACAAGAAGACACAAGAGTTACAAAATCCTTTACAGATTGAGGTAAAACTTGACAAATAGGAGGTTGGCGTAACAATTTTAGGTGGCTTGCCACTATCGACCTAGCATCCAGTTGGTAGCGTCATCAAACGAATTGTCAAATCTGCTGTCAAACATCACGGTGTAGCTGGCCGAAGGAGTCATTTGTTGCAGCATCTTCAGGTGAGCCTCGGCGTCAGTCCGGCGCTGAAAGCGGTTGAGTACAGAGTGTTGGAGGTTGGGCTGCAGGCGAATAATGCACCAAGGCTGAGGGCGTTCAGTGTAGTTCATAGCTAATTTGGAGCAATGTTTGGATAAATGCTGCCTGATTGTAGCCATACCCGCTCGCTTTGTACACCACCAGAGTCAGTTGATAAAATTTTTGATTGATTGGATTTAGTGAAGCAACCAGATGATTCGCAGAGCCATCCCTGCTAATCCGGTTGGCAGCGAGCAAGGGGTCCAGGCTCCATCTACCATTTAATTTTGGTTCAATAACTAATCTGTTACTACAGCCATCCTTTCTTGAGTTTGAACGGGGTGCAGGGGTTCCACCCCTGCGTGGGGGCGACTCAGCAAGGTGAGCAAGCTGTTGATGCAAGGTTTCAGGCAATCGTAATGTTAATCGACTCACGGCTGTTCTCCTAATGCTAGTAAGTTGACAAATTCTACAGGTGTCATAATCCGCAATCCCAATGAATCTCTCGCACTCCGAAAATCTCGAATATTAAAGGTAACCACGATCGCCCCCGCATTCATTGCACAATCGATCACTAAATCGTCCCCTGCATCTGGAGAAGTCGGTCGCCACGAGAAATAAATATTTGTGTATTGAGCAATATTCAGAAGTTGCCCCAATACAGGTTGCAACTTACTCCAGCGTTCTCCTGAGAGCTTTCGAGACAGCACATCATCATATTCATAGGCAAGCGCATTAGAGACACAAACCACTATCAGCCCAGCCAGCCAAGCATCAATAATCAGACCTGAAGCTCCGCCCTGCTTGGTCAGTCCTTCAAACACAACATTAGTATCAACCACAATCCGAGGTAAAAGCAGACCAGGCATGACACCATTATAGCACCATAGACGGTGCCATACTATGGGTTTACCTCCAATCGGATTATTTATCTCGCGTGATTTACGTATGCTCTATCCACTAACGTGGGAACGCAATCACTAACATCTATTTTTGATGCTAAATCAACATCTTGCTCAAAGCCTCGCTCAATCAATTCTTGACCAGAACCACACTGCTCTATCAAATGTTCCAGAGATTGATGAACATCTAAATAGGCTGCAACTGCCGATCGCGCTTCTGGTGATAAGTTCCCTTTAAGATGGCTGATCACCGCTCCTGCTCCAATGAAATCCTCAAACGAAGGGCGGAGACTGCCATCACTCCATTTCTCTCCTGCTGGGATAATAGCAATGCGTCGTCCATAGTTCAGAGCAGCTAAAGCAACGGCTCTACAATTTCTCAAACATGCGGTTAAAGTCGGAGTTACTGCTGTTGCTAAACTTAGAGACGAGCCATTAGGCGAGGGAAGCACAAGCCGAGTTCCTTCACCTACAGAAAGCAAGGAAGTGGGTGACAACGAATAACGGACACTTCCGCGCTTTTCTGCTATTTCTGCGTTAATAGATTGAGCAAATGCTTTGACAGCTTCATCTTGCCATTGATAGGGAAAAACGATCGCACCTCGACTATTAGCAATATCAACGCAAGTCGAAAATGAGAGGACATCAATGATGATGATTACATCGCTGATAGGAGCTAAATGCAAAACTCCCTTCTCGCCCCACTCACACCGCACCTCAAACTCAGATTGCTCGAAGCTCATAAACTATGCATCGTTTCAACACTTAACGTTCACCTAATACTGAACTTCTCACAGACAGCTTGATTGTACCGTCCCAAACCAGGAACGAAGCAAGATAACGTTCCGGCTGAGCGGCTGCAAACAACCTTTGCGTCTCAACCGACCATGTTTTTACGTTCCGGTGCAGCGCGGTTGTTCGACTGCTGGAACCTGTTCCTTTTCGCTCCTCACATCATCGATGTCACCTCTCCTAAAAACTGCAGCACAGCTTGATTAAATAGCTCAGGAAATTCCATCCAACAGTTATGTCCGCCCCGTTCTAATATGACTAACTCAGCTTTTGGAATCTTGGCAGCGAGTTCTTCTGAAAACTCTATAGGAATGAAGATATCATCTCCACCAATCAACACCAGGGTCGGAACTGAGATTTGGCTGATTTGCGATCGCGTGTCATGCTTCATGAGCGCAGCAACTTGTCCGGCAAAACCGTGAGTGGATAGTGGATGAGGATGACTGATCGCAAGATTGACTGAAGCCATCACCGTTTCATCATCTTCAAAAAATTCGTCTGTGTAACTCCACAAAAAGCCTTCTCTGATGCGGGTTTCTAAAGATACATTTTCGTTGAGCATTCTCAGCCAGGTCTGAACTAAATGTTTTGCTTTGGCGGGAAATTGGGCGGCGGTTGTATTGAGTAGCAGACTTTTCACTAACTCTGGATATTTCAGTGCAATGATCTGGGCAATCATGCCACCCATTGAAAAGCCCAAAATATGAGCGTTATCCACATTCAAAAAATTCAACAAGGCGGCAGCGTCATCCGCCATCATTCATGCTGGAGGGGTGCGGTGAACCAGTGCAGTGGATCCATTAGCGTTCCTCCTGACTGCCTCGCGCTAGGCGGCTTTTTGTGAAGGGCAAATCGGCTAAGCCGCCGCCAAAGGTGCGAGAAAGATTCTCCTGGGTAAACACCTCCGAGGTATCGCCATAGGCCAGAATGGTGCGATTGATCAATACCACCTGATCGCAGAAAGTGGTAATCGAAGCTAAATCGTGAGTCGAGATCAAAATCGTGTGGCCTTGCTGACGCAGTTCCAGCAGCAGGTCGATCATCGCCTTCTCGGTTTTGACATCGACGCCGGCAAAGGGTTCATCGAGTAGCAAGACCGTTCCCTGCTGAGCCAAGGCGCGAGCAAAGAAGGTGCGTTTCTTCTGACCGCCGGAAAGTTCACCGATCTGTCGGTCTCGCAGTTCCCAAATTTGCAGTTTTTCCAAACTTTCACGCACGACCTGCCGATCGCGAGCGCTGGGGATCCGCAGAAAGTTCATATAGCCATAGCGGCCCATCATCACGACATCGTAGACGCTGACCGGGAAGTTCCAATCTACTTCTTCGGCTTGAGGTACATAGGCAACCAGGTTCTGTTTCTGGACGCGACGGACCGGCAAGCCATTAATCAACACCCGCCCTGTAACCGGTTTGACAAATCCCATGATGGCTTTGAATAGCGTCGATTTTCCAGCTCCATTCATGCCAACCAAACCGCAGATCGAACCCGCCTTGAGCTGCAAGTTGGCTCCGTGCAAAGCCACCTTCCCGTGATAGGCAATCGTCAAATTTTCGACATCAATGCTGGCCGCAGGAGAATGGGCTGCGGATGCTGCCGAGGAGGAATGAGCGGAAGCATGGGCCGGATAGGAATTGGCTGGTGAGGAATGAACCAGATAGGAATGGGTTGGATAGCGGTTGGCTGAGTGCATATCAACTTCCTTGCAGTCCTTGAATGAGCGTGGTGACGTTATGTTCTAGCAGTTTGAGATAGGTCGGGGCCGTTCCGTCAGGCGAGAGCGAATCGACGTAAAACACACCGCCAAATTTAGCCCCCGTTGCTTGAGCTACCTGCTTTTGAGGTTCATTGTTGACCGTGCTCTCGCAAAATACCGCCGGGATCTGATTGGTTTTTACTGTGTTGATGACCCGTTCGACTTGCCTGGGAGTCGCTTGCTGCTCGGAATTTACTGCCCAGAGGTAGACTTCCTTGAGGCCATAGTCCCGCGCCAGATAGGAGAATGCCCCTTCACAGCTCACCATATAGCGCTTCTCAGGCGGCACGGCAGCGATGGCGTTGCGCAATTTCTGATCGATAGCTTTGATCTGCTGGCTGTAGGTTTCAGCATTGGCCCGATAGGTTTCGGCATTAGCCGGATCTAGCTCAGTCAGCGCCTTGCGAATATTTTCGACATAGATCAGCGCGTTTTGAGGCGACATCCAGGCATGGGGATTGGGCTTGCCCTGATACGCATCTTCGCTAATCGCTACCGGCTGCACGCCCTCACTCAAGGTGACTCGCGGCACTCTGGGCAGGCTGTTGTAGAAGCGATCGGCCCAACGCTCCAAGTTCAAGCCGTTATCGAGAATCAGGTCAGCTTGTTGCGCTGTCGCTAAATCGCTGGGAGTCGGCTCATAGCCATGAATTTCAAAGCCCGGTTTAACAATCGATCTCACGATAGCCTTGTCACCAGCCACATTCTGGGCCATGTCGGCAATCACCGTAAAGGTCGTCAGGATCAATGGCTGCTCGTCTTGCTGTTCGTCTACGGGCTGATTGGCCGCCGTCGCTTCTGCCTCAGACCCGGAATTGGCCTGCGGTTGAGTAGCATTCAGTGTGCATCCACCTGCCCATAGCCCCAGCATCAGCACCAGCGAAACGGACACATGCTTGCCGAAGCGACGACTGGAATGATTGTGAAGCAAGTTACACCAATCGTTGAGTCGAGTTCCCATCCCAACGCCTTTCATAATCCTTTCATTTTCTACTGTACTACGGACCTGGCAAAAGTGAAAGAAAAATGAAATCGATGTTCCGCTCTCTGCCAGCTTGGCTTATTCTGGCGTTGGTGCGGCGGACGAAACTGAGCGGCAAAAGCTTCCTGCACGATTGGCAGTGGCGTGGCATCCGGAAACGCATCTCCACCAAACAAAACGAGATCCACCGGCTCAGCAATTGCACGGTCAATACAGCGCCCCAGAGTAGCCACGAAATCCTCCAGACGAGTATTCAGTCCTGTTTCTGGATTGATTCGCCCATGGGAAAATCCGCTACCCAGATGAATATCAGAAAGATGGAGAATCTTGATCATGGCAAAGCCCTTTGACGAAGGCGTTCAGTGCCAGCTCGCAAAGGCCAGCACCTGCCCCAACCATAGCATCATTGAGGGAGCATCATTGAGGGAGGCAGGCGTTAGGAGGCAGGCGTGGAGGTGGGGCAGGTTTGTCAAAAGAGTCGAAAGAGGACTGTGAACAAAGTAGGAATCCTGGTTCAATCCTTTGACATGACAAAACTACTTGTATAAGGCTTCAGCTGTTGGATCAGAAGTCGGAAGAGATGCTAGTTGCTGTTTCTTGTCATTCCACGCCAAGTTCCCTGCAGCCTGATCAACCCGCAAAATAAATTCTGACTTCTGACTTCTGACTCCTATCTATATTTATATAAAGTCGGATTTGCAACCGCAATCTAGAATAGACGAAGGCACTTAGAAACGTTTTTGGGGGTAATGTCATTGTTTTGGACTCTGGCAACGATCGCAGTTTTGGCGCTGCTCATTGTGGTTCACGAACTAGGGCACTTTCTGGCAGCGCGGCTCCAAGGTATTCATGTGAATCGCTTCTCGATTGGCTTCGGCCCAATTTTATGGAAATATCAGGGACCGGAAACCGAATATGCGATTCGCGCCTTTCCGCTGGGTGGCTTTGTTGGCTTTCCCGATGACGATCCGGACAGCGAGATCCCGCCCAACGATCCCAACCTGTTGCGGAATCGGCCTGTTTTGGACCGGGCAATTGTGATCAGTGCTGGGGTAATTGCCAACCTAATTTTTGCCTACTTTGTATTTGTAGCCCAATACAGTGTGATTGGTGTACCCGAGAAGTTTGATTTTCAGCCTGGTGTGATTGTGCCGGAAGTTACCTCTCAGGAATCACCGGCGGCATTAGCTGGCATCAAGTCGGGCGACATTATCCTGGCGGCAGATGGTCAAGAACTGGGGGCATCCGAGCAGGCAATTCGCACTTTGATGGATGTGATTCGTGATAACCCGAATGATCCAGTCGATTTGAAGGTGCAGCGGGGCGAACGTCAGCTTCAGGTCAGCGTCACACCCAAAATTGGAGATGATGGCGTGGCTCGGATTGGTGTACAGTTGGCTCCTAATGGCAGCATTACCGCCTATCGTCGTCCCAATGGTTTTTTTGAAGTGCTGGGTTTGGCTGCCGAGCAGTTTCAGAGCATGTTTGTCACCACTGTAAACGGCTTCTGGTCGCTATTTACTGATTTTCCTTCGGTTGCCAGTAAGGTGGCAGGTCCGGTCAAAATTGTTGAGCAGGGTGCAGGGTTAGCCTCTTCTAATGCCAACACCTTATTTCCCTTCACGGCGATCATCAGCATCAACTTGGCCATTATCAATATCCTGCCGCTGCCTGCTCTCGATGGGGGGCAACTCGCTTTTCTACTGGTAGAAGGCTTACGTGGTAAACCCATTCCTACCCGCATTCAAGAAAATGTCATGCAAACGGGGTTAGTGCTCCTACTTGGTCTGGGCATTTTTCTGATTGTGCGCGACACGGCTCAACTTGAAGTATTCCAGCGCCTGTTCCAATGAGTCGTTTTAGTAAATCCTGAGAATGGTTACTAGCCTCTCTGAGGTCTAGCCATTTAAGTCTGGAAAATTGAATAAACTCAACAACGTGTGAGCGGGATCACTGCCTAACAGACTGCTCAGCTTCACACTGGGCAAAGCATTGCTGTCTCTCCATACTCTACACTCCCATCCTGTTCGATAGTGGTTACTACACGCAAATTAGGAGCGATAAACCCAGGAGCCAAAAAGCTGGGAACTAAAAAGCTGGGAACTAAAAAGCTGGGAACCAAAAAACAAAGGGCGTCGGAAATCTTGACTCGGTTGAAGCGCCTCTATCCAGAAGCTCCCAGATGCTTGGCGGTTAAAACCGCAGCTATACAGCAGCTATACAGACAATGTGCACCTGCGCACACTCAACGGCCCATCAAATCTGCTTTGTCTATGAAGGTGACTGGCAACTGCATACGTTGTCTGTGTTGTCTTATAGTCTGTATAGTCTGTGTAGCCACGTTGGTGAAGCTTGCCTGCAGGGCTTATTCATTCGCCAGGTATGCTTTGATGTTGCAAGCAATTTGTTCATCTACAGTTCAATATGAATCAGCGTGTTAAACTCTCTGCTTGGCTATTGGGATTAGTCATGTTGTTCACCGCCTGTACTCCCAATCGATCGAATACTCCAACCACTACAACTCAAAATCCGAATCAAAATCCAAACCCAAATGCCGGTAGCTCAGCTGCTCAGGCTGGCTCTGCTGAGCAGATTGTTTTAGCAATTGGTGGTGAGAGCGAGGAAGGCTATGATCCGACCTTGGGCTGGGGGCGCTATGGTTCGCCGCTGTTTCACAGTACATTGCTGCGGCGCAACCAAAATCTAGAAGTTGTCAATGATTTAGCCACAGATTATCAAATTAGCGATGACCGCAAAGTTTGGACGGTAAAGATTCGCTCGGATGCCCAGTTCTCGGATGGAAAACCTGTTACGGCTGAAGATGTGGCCTATACGTTTAATAAAGCGGCAGAGAGTGGTGGACTTACGGATGTGACGGTATTGGATCAGGCCGTGGCCATCGATCCAACAACGGTAGAGTTACGCCTGAAGCAACCACAGAGTACATTCATCAATCGCTTGATCACGTTGGGAATTGTGCCGAAACATGCCCACGGCCCTGACTATGCCCGCAAGCCGATTGGTTCGGGTCCTTATCAAATGGTGCAGTGGGACGAAGGGCAGCAGTTGATTGTGGAAGCCAACCCGAACTACTACGGAGAAGCACCGCAAATTAAACGCCTGGTGTTTCTGTTTACCGAAGAAGATGCGGCCTTTGCAGCCGCCAAGGCGGGACAGGTGCAGGTGGCTTCAGTGCCCCAGTCACTGGCAGTACAATCCATTGAGGGCATGCAGCTTTACGATGTCACCAGTATCGATAATCGCGGCTTAATGTTTCCCTACCCAACGGCAAATCAAAAGAAAACACCGGACGGTGCTCCGGTTGGCAACGATGTAACTGCTGATCGGGCAATTCGCCAAGCGGTAAACTATGCAGTCGATCGGAAAGCTTTGGTTGAAGGGGTATTGGAGGGTTACGGTTCACCGGCTTATGGTCCGGTTAGTGGTTTAGCCTGGGAGGAGCCGCAAGCCAACATTCAGGATGCCCAACCGGAGAAAGCCAAGCAAATTTTGGCGGCAGGGGGATGGCAAGACACGAATGGAGACGGCATCGTTGAAAAGAATGGCCTCAAGGCCGAATTCACGATTCTCTATCCGGCCAGTGACAGTACTCGTCAAGCCCTAGCGCTATCCGTGATAGAGATGCTGAAGCCAGTCGGAATTCAAGCCAAAGCTGCCGGTAAAAGCTGGGATGAAATCGAACCGTTGATGCACAGCAATGTGGTGCTGTTTGGTTGGGGCAGCCACGACCAAACCGAGATGTACAATCTTTACCACAGCAAAGCGGCGCAGGGCGATTTCTATAACGCAGGCTATTACGCCAATTCTCAGATCGATCAGGTGCTGGATCTGGCGATGGGTGCGCCTTCAGAACAGGAGGCCATTGCCTTTTGGAAAGCGGCCCAGTGGGATGGTCAAAAGGGCTTTACCGCTCAGGGAGATGCGGCTTGGGCCTGGTTGGTGAATTTAGATCACACCTATTTTGTCAACAATTGCTTGGATATTGGCGAGCCGCAAATTGAACCGCACGGACATGGCTGGCCGATTACTGCGAATATTGCTGAGTGGAAGTGGACATGCAATTAAATCTGCAACTAAAGCGTTTGGCTCAATTTACAGTCCGCAAGCTGATTCGGCTGGTACTGCTGCTGATGGCTGTGTCCCTATTCAGCTTTGTGCTGGTGAGTTTGTCGCCGGTTGATCCAATCAATGCCTATGTGGGAGCCGAGATGTTGCAGATCGGCCCGGAACAGCGGCACGGCAGCTACTCCCGGAACAGCCATTCCAGCAACCGCCGCTCCAACCGCCGCTCCGGTGTCGATGACGCAGGGGGTGAAGAAAACAGTCTTGCAGAATGGCCTCACAGTACTGACTAAGGAAATTCATACAGCTCCAGTGGTGAGCGTACAGGTGTGGTATCGGGTTGGCTCGCGCAACGAAACGCCCGAACAAAACGGCATTTCCCATCAGTTAGAACATTTACTGTTCAAAGGCACAGTGGATCGTCCGCTTCAGTTTGGCCGGTTTTTTAATGCGTTGGGCAGTCAGTCGAATGCCTTTACCGGCTACGACGAAACCGCCTACTTCGGCACCGTGGAAAGTAACAAACTCGAAGCTCTGCTGACCCTAGAAGCTGACCGCATGCTCAATTCTGTCATCGGCTCTGAGCAGCTTGATAGCGAGCGGCAGGTGGTGAGCTCAGAACTCCAGGGCTACGAAAACAGTCCCGACTATCGGCTGACCCGAGCTGTGATGGCCGCTGCGTTTCCCCATCATCCCTATGGCCAGATGCCGGGTGGCACCAAGGCCGTTGTGGAACAGTTCACCCCAGAGCAGGTACAGCGCTACTATCGCACCTACTACCGACCCGATAATGCCATTCTGGTGATTACGGGAGATTTTGTCACCGCATCGGTTTTGCAAACAGTGCAGGAGCTATTTGGGCACCTAGCGCCTCCTCAAGCAGCGGCTCGCTTAGATGCCAGTTCTGCCAGTTCTGCCAGTTCTGCGCAGCAGCGGTCCCAGCAGTCGTCTGCCCCAACCGCTCCAATTTGGCTGCAAGAAGCTGGCAGTGTCGCTTTATTGGAAGCCGTTTATCCCTTGCCAAATCTGAATCATCCGGATGTACCCGCGATTAATTTGATGGATTATATCCTGACCGCTGGGCGCAATTCGCGGCTCTATCAGGCGTTAGTGGAATCGGGATTGGCTAGCTCGGCATCAGCCTATCCAGAAACGCTGCTGGAGTTGGGCTGGTACACTATTTTTGCAGTGGCGGCTCCGGAACAGGATCTGGCTCAGCTCGATCGGGTGTTGCAGCAAGCGGTGGCTGACATTCGACAAAACCCGGTTACAGAAGAGGAATTGCAGCGGGCAAAAGCCCTGCTCAAAACGGCAATTGTGCTCAACAATCAGGACATTACCAGTCAGGCCAGTCAGTTGGCCTATGACCAAACTGTGGCGGATGACTATCGCTACAGCGATCGCTATCTGGCTGCGCTTGAGCAAGTGACGGTGGCTGATATTCAGCGTGTGGCCCAAACCTACCTCGATCCGAGCCAGCGCACTCTGGGTTTATTTGAACCGACTGCTACTGCGGGGCAGGCAAATCTAGCAACCGCTGACCGTTCAGAGCCAACTATCGAAAGCTTTAGCCCTAGTCAGCCTGTAGATCCGGCAGAGGTAGCTCGTTATTTACCACCGATTCCGCCTTCCACCACTACCTCCCAAGCGCTGCCGACTCAGTTCAAATTAGATAATGGTCTGCAAGTGCTGCTGCTGCCCGATCCTAGTACACCAATGGTCAACCTGAGCGGCTGGATTGGAACTGGCGGCAGTGGGTTTGACCCCGAAGCCAAAGCTGGATTAGCGAGTCTGACGGCAGACAACTTGATGAATGGCACCCAACGCCAAACTGCCTTGAGTTTGGCCCAAACCTTAGAAGATGTGGGTGCAGAACTCAGCTTTGGCGCATATCAGGAGGGCGTCAGTTTTTCTGGCTATGCTTTGAATCAACATCTGCCGACGCTGGTGCAAACCATGGCCGAGGTGCTGCAACAGGCGACCTTTCCGGCTGACCAACTCGAACTGAGCCGTCAGCGGGCGCTGACCAGCCTCAAGGCTGAGCTGGATGACCCCAGTAGCTTGGGTTGGCGGATATTTCAGCAGGCGATTTACCCCAGCGGCCATCCCTTCCATGCCTTTCCCACCGAAACGAATCTGAAGCAAATTACCCAGGCCGATCTGGTGCAGTTTTATCGAACCTACTACCATCCGGGTGCTACCTCGCTGGTGCTGGTGGGTGACTTTAATCCAGAACAGGTACGCTCGCTGCTTCGCTGATTACCGATCTGCTGCCCAAATTGAAAGGGAAAACCCGGTTACTGTGGATCACAGGGATTTCTGGAATTGGCAAAACCGTCTTAGGGGAATGCCTTGCCAGCAAAGCTTGGGAGAGCGATTCTGCTTTTCAATGGATTTATCTGGAAGTTTTGGAGGGACAAAGTCCAGATTTTCCTTCTGTTGCGTCTGATTTGCTCGCTAAACTAGGCGATCGTGATATTGACCCTCAGGAACGGAACAACCCGGATCAGTTAGCCAAACGACTGTTGCGAAAGCTGCAATCTCATCCCTATTGGATACAACTGGATGCATTGGAACGATTACTCAATCCTGAGCACCCCACCGAATTTGTTGATGCTTACTGGGCTACCTTTCTTCAGCGTTGCCTAACCAACTCCCCTTTTGCCAGTTGTTTGGTCTTGACTTCCCAATCGTTTCCCAATCCGCTAATTGAATGGAACGATCGCTACCCCAACGTCTGGGTAGAAATCCGGCTGGACGGGCTATCGCAGGTCGAGCAACAACTGGAATTCTTTGCTAAACGTGGAATTGCAGTAGATGCCGTTAACCAGGACGTCCTGGCGCAGATTGCCAAAATCTATGAAGTTCATCCTCTAGTTTTGAAGGTAAATGCCGAAGATATTCTCAAGGAATTTGCAGGGGATGTCGATCGCTATTGGCAAGTGAACCAACTCGAATTTGAACAAGTTGCCAGAGAACTACAAGTCGCCCGACTGGATGAAACAATATATAATGAAGCCCTCGATCGCAAAGTCCGAGACCGCATCAAGAAATCCCTGGAACAACTACCAACGGATGCCTTGGATTTACTCTACCGTAGTTCTGGCTACCGCCGTCCTGTCCCCAAATCGTTTTGGCTTGGGATGATTGGCGATCGTTCTTTCCAGAAGCAGAAAGAAGCCTATCGAGTATTGGGCGATCGGGCTTTGATTGAGCAGGAAGTCAATCAAAATCAACGCCTGATTCGTCAACATAATTTAATTCGGAATATCGCCTACGATTTGCTATGCCAAATTCGATCGCATGGGAAGTTGCCGAACACCAAGCGGCTGAACTTTGGCTCACAGTCTACGAACCTGATCATAACGTGCTGAATCTGGAAAAATAGCGGGGGCGATCGAGGCATTTCATCATTATTGCGAATTGGAAGATTGGAAGAATCTCAGGAAATACTGCTAACCCCTCTTGATTCTTTTAATGGAGTAAATTTATCTAGGCAACTAGAATTTTGGGGGTATTACCAAGAAGAAATGGATATGTGCCAGCGACTTCTTAACAAAACAACATCTGCTACAGATATTCTCTGCCTTGCAAGTCTAGGCAATTGTTACTTACGCCTAGCTAACTATCAGCAAGCTACTAATTACTATCAGCAGAGTTTACTTCTTGCTCGTAAAATTAATGATCGTTCGCGTGAAGGCGATGCATTAGGTAATTTAGGGCTTGTTTCATACAGACTAGCCAACTATGAGCAGGCAATTGAATATCACCAACAAGATTTAGCTATTAAACGTGAAATTGGTGATTGCCTAGCGGAAGGTAACGCTTTGGGTAATCTAGGACTGGTTTACAAAAATCTAGGGGACTATTTTCAGGCAATTGAGTATCAGCAACAAAGTTTAACAATTGCTCGTAAACTTGAAAGTCAACAAAGTGAAGCGAATGCCCTATGTAATTTGGGAATTATTCACTATCATTTAGATGACTATCTAGAAGCAATTAATTACTTTCAACAGTACTTAAGAATTGTTCGCAAAATTGGTGATCGGTTGGGCGAAAGTACTGCTCTGAGTAATCTGGGTGAGATTTTTATAAAACTTGAACGTTACACAGAGGCTTCGAAAAGTTTACAGTTGTCCCTCGAATTAGTTAAAGAAATTTGTGATCGACAGGGAGAAGGCATTGCTCTTGTAAATCTGGGATATATGTCAATCAAACTAAAACAGTATTCAGATGCACGGCTCTTCTGGGTTTAGGGTGATAAGCAAAGTTAATGGGAGAAGCAGGCGAGCAGGCGAGAACGAAAGTTGTCGAAATTCACAAATCCGGTTCAGCGGTACAGGTAGGGGATGTAGCGGTGGGGTTGGCGAGTGCGGGACTGCACAGCAATGGCTATAGCCTGGTGCGCAAAATTATTGAACTCACTGGGCATCAGTTGATGGATCGGCCCAATGAATTGGGTGGCAGAACTCTGGCTGAGGAACTGCTGACGCCGACGCAGATTTACGTCAAGCCGGTCCTATCGGCACTTCGGTCAGGATTGGAAATTCACGGGATGGCCCATATCACGGGTGGCGGCCTACCGGAGAATCTGCCACGCTGTCTGGCAGCGGATCAGTCGATTCGGATTCAGGTGGATCGTTGGGAAATACCGCCGGTCTTTGAGTGGCTGGCGTCTCGCGGTGCAGTTGCGCCGTTAGAAATGTTTAATACCTTTAATATGGGCATCGGCTATGTGCTGCTGGTGCCGTCGAGTCAGGTTGAATCCACCATTCAGTGGTTCACCGCTCAAGAACTGCCGGCCTATGCTATCGGTGAAGTGATTGCCGGTGCGGGTGAACTGGTATTTAGCGGCTTATAGATTGCTAATCCGTTGATTTGGTGCAGCGCTTGGTCTCTGGTACCAACAATCCAGATTTGTGCTTTTTCGTCATCAAAGACGTTCAGATTCTCGTTAAATTCGATAGTCGTTGTAATGTAGCCTCGCTGCTTTGATTTCTAGAAGAAATCGCTCAAGCAGATGCATAACTATTAACTATAGTGAGCATCAAGCGAGGCGATGATATTGGCCGTTCAATCACAGTACAGTCAACATAGCCTAGTTTTCTGGTGGTAACAGAAAGTCAGGTCAGCTGACGCTTAAGTTAAGAGCCTAGCGAAGAACGGAGAGAGAGGGATTCGAACCCTCGTTAGAGTTACCCCTAAACAGCATTTCCAGTGCTGCGCCTTCAACCACTCGGCCATCTCTCCAGGGGATTTGAGCTATGGCTTATTTTGCCACAGGTCTGCCATCATAGCAAAAAAAGCAGCGTTCGCAAAGAGGCGGCTGCGACTCGATGATCTACCCAAAGATGCGAGTTATTACCTTCACGCAGCTTAACGTTATGCAATCTAAGATTACATAATTCAAGACCACGCAATAATTCACCCAACTAACCTGGCGAAACGCCCATCGATAGTGTGATTTTGATCACATTAAAGCTTGAGTTGGATTCCTGTTGCTGGATCAGGAAACAAGTATGGTGTAAAAGCGGTCGCGTGTAACGGGAATTGAAGAGCGACTGCTCCCAACCAGGGGTGATTCTGCATCCAACCAGACCTAAGTTCTTACCTGCCCTTCGGGCAATGCATCTAGCTAGATCGCCGACCGTCATAAACGCTAACTGAGTTAAGCCCAGACTGAATGAAGTATGAATGCAGCAACTTGAGCCGAATCCCTGAATTCTGGTTCCTAGATTCTGGACTGAGGTGGCAGTTGCCAGTGCCGTGAATCAGCGCATCTTCAAAAAATCTTCATGTTTAGTATTCATCAGTGAATATGCCTCTTTTATCTCCCCTTCAGGTCGTTCAACTTTCCGATACCCATCTGTTTGCCGATCCCAATCGAGAGCTGTTGGGCCTATCAACGGCAGATTCGCTCAAAACCGTATTGGATTCAGTTCGCCAAATCCAGCCCAAGCCCGATCTGCTGCTGCTGACCGGCGACCTGTCTCAAGACGAATCTGCCAAATCCTATGAACGCCTGCGTGATTTATTAGAGCCACTTCAGATTCCGGCCTACTGGCTACCAGGAAACCATGACTACCCACCGCTGATGGCACAAATCCTGATGACGCCATTGATTGCTACCGACAAGGTGTTTCAGGGCGGCGGTTGGAACTTTATTCTGCTCAACTCGATGACCACAGGCAAGGTCTACGGTGAGCTGTCAGCCGATTCTCTCGACTGGTTAGAGCAGCAACTTCAGCAGTGCCCTGTCCAGCCCACGCTAATTGCCTTACATCACCCGCCCTGCCCAATTGGATCTAACTGGATTGATCAAATTGGCCTCCGCCATCCAGAAGCGCTGTTTGCCGTGCTTGATCGCTATGAGCAGGTTAAGTTAGTGCTCTTTGGCTGCGGTTGCCCTGTCTAGGCGGTGGCGCTACAGCTGGAGGTGGTGCATCAATTGGCTCGGTTGATTCAGTTGACTCAGCTGAATCGGTTGAATCTTCTGGAGTCGAATCTGTTTCCTCACTTGGCGGAGAGGGTTCAGCCTCAACTGCTTCTGGAGATGACTCAGTGGCTTCGGGACTCGGCTCGAGCGTCTCTAACGGGCTGGGTGAGTTTAGAGGAAATTCTGGCTCGTTTCGGTCTCTTCTTCTTGATCTAGGGACATTATCAATGATCTCTGGAGCGGGCGCCAATTCTTCTTGGTCGGGTTGGGAACCTTCCGTGGGTGAAAGTACAGCATAAACAGCGATGCCCGCCACTGCGGTAATCGTCAGCAGCCCAAAAATTAAACCACCCCGCCAAGGTTTGTGTCCTGGAGGGGGTGCGGTTGGAGCGCTGGGATCAGGAGCCGGCAATACAATATAATCCGCCTGATCCGAATTAGAGCGGGAATTTTTGACGCGGTTCTTACTCTTAGAGCGATTCGCTTTCGCTGGATTGACTTGTGGAGGCGGAATCACAGGCTGGGGTTGAGAACGAGGCTGACGCCGAAACGGACCAGAGCGATAGCGGGGACTAACGGCTACAGTTGCTGCTGTGGATGTGCTAGAGCGGCGACCTGAATTGGGTGAAGCAATTGGCGGCAGGTCAGGAGATGCCTCCGGCAACAGTGCTAGCCAATCCGACACCGTACTGGGACGGTAGCGAGCTTCAACCGCCATGCCGCGCATCACAGCCTGGTTGACGGCAGCACTCAGCTGGGGCTGTAGGTCACGAGGTGCCGGCATCGGTCGCCGGTCGCGGAGAATCGAGGCAATGGGCACCTGGGCCGTCAGCAAAGCGTAGAGGGTGGCCGCTAAGCCATACACATCCGTTGCAGGGGTGCGCCTTTCCTGCATTACATACTGCTCAATCGGCGCGTAGCCTTCTGAAATTAGGCTGGTGTGGGTCTGGGTTTTGCCATCGGTAAATTCGCGAGCAATGCCAAAGTCAATCAAAATCACTTCCTGAGTGCCTTGGCGCAAAATGATGTTTTGGGGTTTCACATCCCGATGCAGCAGGCCGTTTTGGTGCACTACTTCCAGAGCTGCGCCAATCTGGCGGATGTAGTGAACCGCAATTTCTTCTGGTAAAGGATGATTAGAAAAAACAATTTGCTCCAGAGTCTGGCCAGGGATGTAGTCCATCACCAGATAGGGCACATCATCTTCGATGAAAAAGTCATTCACCCGCACAATGTTGGGATGGACACAAAGAGCCAATCGGCGTGCTTCGTCGTGAAACTGCTGCTCCATCTTGCTGAACTGGGGATGGTTCTGGTTCAGCATATTCAGCGTTTTGATGACCACAGGTTGCCCCAAATAATGGTGCGTGGCCCGAAACGTCACCCCAAAACCGCCCTGGCCCAGTAGCTGATCCAGAGTATATTTGCCGCCCTGCAAGGTTTTACCCAATAGCGTGTTCATACGCCCTTAACTCACCCAATGGAGCACTTTAGATTTAGGACTTTATTTAGGATACGCGAATCTCTTCGGTACCGTTAGTAGGCTTAGGACACACCCTGAGCTGCCATAAACACCCAAACTCCCACCCTGCTGGGCAACTATACCTTTCTCCTGATCCTCAAGCAAATCCGGAATTCCCCGATTGGGGGATGTAGATTCATCACAAGAAGCATATTTTAGATATATAAGCCTTATTCTTAATATTTATTTAGGAGGCTCACAATGTTAGTTGCTCTAGCTGGATTTCTCTTCTTGGGTGGATATGCGTTAACCTCGGCAATCTTTGTTTCCCGGATTGGTGAATTTGAATCGGCAAGCAAGTAGGATTAAAGACTGCGTGTTATGCCCGTTGTCTGCAATACACCTGCAATACACCCGCAACACGTTTGTATGCATCTGTAACACACTAAAATCTGCGCCAGTAGGGTTTACCCTTCAAAAAAATACCTACTAGGTTGCCAATCAGCATCGTATAGGACGGTTCTAGTAGCTCGGTTGGAATCGGCAAAATACTCCTCGCTAGCAAGATCCGCTACGTTCTGAGCCAATTCAACTCAGACGGAACCCGAAACGCTGGTTACGTCAATCCTGGTCAGTTCAGTAACTTCACAAGCTGGCCCTATGGCAACAACAGCGATGGTCGATTCGTTAACCTCCAGTCGGCCCGCCCAAACGGAAGAGCCGATACGTTAGTCGATTTTGTTGGTTTTGATTATTTAGATCCCACCGTAGCTAATGCGGCTGGACAAACTGGCTTCTGTCCTAACTCTCCTGCTAGCACCGTTACCTACAGCATCTCTCCTCCAGCAGGTTTGTTGCAGGGAGATTTTGCCAATGTGCGAAGTTTCTATGCCTGTGTTGCGGCTCCGACCCAGTCGGTTCGGTCAGGAGGGCAGACAATTTCACTGCCGGATCCGACCCAATACCGCGATGTTGTTGTGTACCTCAGAGGGAGCGCTACCGGGAGACCGGGCATTTTACCCGATAGAGATGGTCTCTTCCTCAGAAGCAACGATCAGGATATTTTACCGGTGCTGCAAACTCGAGTCCTCAACCGTAGCGTCTTAGGCCGCAAACCGACACCGTGACGGTTTAGGTTTAGGCTACTAAAGCTTAGGTCGCTAAATCGACAGAATGGACAAATAAATAAGACAAATAAATAAATAGATATCGTACTAAGCTTCCTTTCAATCCTTATCACACTGGAGTTGAACCCTCAATGAGCAAATTAGCCCCATACCGCTCTACTGCTGGCTTTACGCTAGTTGAAATGATTGTGGTGATCATGCTAGCCGTGATTTTGGCGCTGATTGCAGCTCCCGGTTGGTTGAGCTTTGCCAACAGCCGCCGCGCCGAAGCAGGCAGAGAGCAGATCTTTCAACTCCTGCGGCAAGCCCAGACGCAAGCGATTCGCAGCCGCCAAAACCAGGTAGTCAACTTTATTGCACCGCCAGATCAACTGCCAGCCGTCAAAATTGCAGAGGACATTGTTCAACCAATCGATGGGCAAGATCCTAACAGTCAGGGGAATGCCAATTTACTGAAACTCGAAGTCAGCTCGAATGCGAAAGTAGGTTGCGCGCCCGATGCGGTTGGCTGTGTGGTGTTCAACGACCGGGGTAACATTGCGATTGAAGCCAATGATCTAGGGGAAAACGGCATCGTGATTTCAGTATCTTCTCCAGCAGATAACACCAATATCAACAGTAGGCGCTGTGTTATTGTAAAAACCCTGTTGGGGGCGATGGCGACCAGTAGCGGAGAGGATTGTAAACTGTCGTAGACAATCCAGTGCTGATAGTCGCGATGTTTTTAAAAGTGGTCTATAGACGGAAGACGCCCACCCGCTCAGCTAACTGAACCAACTCTTGCTAGCGTGATCGCCAAATTAACACTAGCCAAACGACTAGCCAGGACAAAAAGCTCACACGAGTCAGGTGCAGCGCCTGCCTGATTTTCTCTGCGCTGATTGGATTGAGCGGATCCCCCAATATGGGTTTGGGTTTAATCACGCCTTTGTAGCGGTTAATGCCACCAACCTGTACTCCTAAAATAGCGGCATAGGCGCACTCGCTCCAACCTGAATTTGGACTAGGGTCTTGAACGGCATCCCGCTGGCAGAGTTGCCAAACCCGTTGGGGAGAACCAGACCAGAGAGCCAAGGTCAGCACATGCAGTCGGCAGGGCAACCAGGTCAAAACATCTTCTAACCGAGCGCTGAACCAGCCGAGGTGGGTATAGGGAGGATCCCGATAGCCGACCATTGAGTCTAGGGTGCTAGCCGCTTTGTAAGCGAGTGCTATTGGCGCGCTGCCGATTGGTAAACTGGCTCCCAGAATGGCGTAGAACAAGGGAGCCATGACGCCGTCGGTGGCATTTTCCGTCACGGTTTCCAAGACGGCTCGCAAAATTTCCGCTTCTGAGAGGTCTGCTGTATCACGGCCCACATATCGGCTCAGCTTGGCTCTGGCGGTAACCAGGTCTCCTACTGCAAGAGGCTGGAGTACATCCTCAGCGGCTTGGCGCAAACTGCGTCCGGCAAAACAGCTTGCTAGCAAAATGACAGCTACCGTTAGGCCGAGAAAGGGATGCAAACCGTTTGCTACTTGATAACCGTAGACGCAACTCCGGCTTGTTTAACTTCGGGTTCGACGACAAGGACCGGGACGGTTTCTTTATTGAACGCAGGTTTGATGTCTATTCCACGCCGCTAGTCTCGTTTAGCCTGACACCCCAAATTCTGGTGCAGCGAGCAATTGACCAGGGTAGCTTTCCCGATCCCGATCACTTCGGTCTGGTTGCCGATCTGGATTTTCGCCCTAGCCCCAACACCACGGTTCAAGCTGTCGCCAATTTTAGCAGCCTGGATTTTAGCGAAATCGAGGATCGGCTGCGGGCCAGCGTGCGAGCACAGCAGCGGGTGTTTAACCATACCGTGGCGCTGGAATACAGCTACCGCGACCGGCTATTCAACGGCTCGTTGGGCTTTCAGGATGTGCAAAGCAGCCTTGGCCTGGTGATAAATTCACCCCGCTATGTGCTGGGAGATAGCTTGATCAATCTCACCTATCAAGGCAGTATTCAATACGTCAATGCCCAAACTGACCAGGCAGACCTCTATCCATCGCTGCGTCAGGATCGAGATTTGAGCTGCATCGATCCCGATGACCGAGCTACAACTGGTAATGGCTGTGCAGACCTAACGCGTTATCAGGTGGCGGCTACTCTCAGTCGCTTCTTTCCCATCTGGTATGGCACTCCCCTGCCGCCGACTCCCACCGAAGGGCTGCGCTATACACCAACCCCGGTTGTGCCCTATCTGGGCGTGTTTACCCAGGTGCAGGGGGTTTACAGTGGCTATAGCAACGGCGACACCCAGGCCAGCTTGCGCGGTAGTGTTACTCTACTGGGTCAGATCGGTCGGTTTTCGCGACCATTTTTGGACTCCACAGAATTCAGTTTTGGCTATTTCAATACTCTACTAGAGGGCAAATCGCCCTTTTTGTTTGACCGAGTCGGCGATTCCCAGTTTGTGATTGCTAGCCTGACCCAGCAGATCTATGGACCGTTACGGGCTGGGGTACAGGTTGCCTATAACCTCGATACTCAGGATGAGATTGATACGGTGTACAGACTAGAATATAGACGCCGTACTTACTCCATCATTGCCACCTATAGCAGCGGCAGGCGAGAAGCAACCCTCAGCTTTCAGTTAAATGACTTCAATTGGACTGGTGATCCGGGACCCTTTTCTGGCTCAGGCAGCAACACGGTTGAAAGTAGCGTCATTCCAAGTATCAACTAGGCTGCAATTCATCTTGAACTAGTTGATAGACATTGGCTGAATGAATGGGAATACGTTGACCACGTGATTCAAGGACTGATGGAACGCTCAGCTTGTCACTGACATTGTTGAAAGCTGGCATTGTTGAAAGTGAATTTTCGTGCGATTCCGATCCATTGCCCCAATTTCCCGATTAAAGTTTGTTAAGAACCCTTTTTATACTGTGGGTGGCATGACTGAGCAAGCCAAAGATGTGATTGCTGTAAATGTGGCTGAGTTAATGACTCGCTATAGTTTTGATCTAGGAGGCTATGGGCTAGAGCAGTGGATCGAACAATGGTTGCGGCAATATCCGGCAGAATGGTTAAGTCCGGCTGTAATCGAGGCGCTTTATCAAGGTCGCTATAAAGCTGTTTCGGTTTGGCAGATTTTGGAACTTTGGCGACGGCGGGGCAGACCGCTTCAGCACTTCAGTCGCGAGTTTGAACGGATGATTTCGGGTCGCTCGCTGCAGCTCTTGTTTGCCGAACCGAGGTTCACTGAACCGCTCCTCACGATTCCCCAACCTGTTTTAGTAGGTGCAGAAACCAACGGCAGCAATTCTAGATACCGCTCGGCGGTTGAACCGAGGCAGCTCGTACCTCAAAACCTGAGCGTGGATACCTCGGCGCTAGTATTTCCAGCCCGTCCTTCCACTTATGACTCTCCTCCATCCGAAACACCACCTGCAATCCAGCCCTTTCGACCGTCCCAGCAGTTCCAATTAAGCTTGCCACCAGAAATTCGCCAGCCGCTAGTCAAAGCACCAAGTCGTACACCGATTCAACGATTTGTGCCAGTACCAAAATCGCCGGAAATTGACGATCGATTACACGATAAGCTGAAAGGTTGTGCTATCAAATCGCCTTACTTGTTGGGTTGGGGAGTCATCCGCAGATAGGGCTTCAGCTCGGTGACGCCTTTGGGGAACTTTTGCTTTGCTTCGTCGGTGGGAATCGTTGGCACAACCACCACATCATCACCATCCTTCCAATCGGCGGGGGTGGCTACACTGTAGTTATCTGTGAGCTGAAGCGAGTCAATTACCCGCAGGATTTCCTCGAAATTGCGACCGGCGCTGGGTGGATAGGTCATCGACAAGCGCAGCTTCTTGCTGGGATCGATGATAAACACCGTGCGGACCGTCACCTTGGCATTGGCATTGGGGTGAATCATGTCATAGAGGTCAGAAACCTTTTTATCCGGATCGGCCAGGATGGGATAGTTGAGTTTGGTTCCCTGGGTTTCCTCGATGTCGCCGACCCAACCTTGGTGGGAATTAACATCATCCACACTCAGCGCAATGACCTTAACGTTACGCTTATCAAACTCGGGCTTCAGCTTAGCGACCGTACCGAGTTCAGTGGTGCAAACGGGGGTGTAGTCAGCTGGGTGGGAAAAAAGCACAACCCAACTATCGCCTGCCCAGTCGTAAAAGTTAATTTCACCATCCGTGGAGGCTTGGGTGAAGTTGGGAACCGTGTCCCAAAGTCGGAGTGCAACCATAACTGAAATTCCTGTCTGTTACTTCAACAACAAATCAATCCTTACCATGAACTATCATCTCACAAACTCCGGTTTCCCGATGGGGGTTTAGAGCTTTCTTAATGATTTGAGCCTTTTGCCAGGATTTGGTCAGCCGATCCTCTGCCTAAAATCCGCAACCCCCAATTCATAAAAAACCGAGCGCAACAAATCGCAACAAAAAAGCATCTATTTCCAAGCATTTTCCAAGCATTCACAAGCATTCAATTGTAGCGGTAATTCAATTCCAAAATTCGGTCTTAAGATGGGGAAGTAATTCCACACCCTGTTTCAGTTGATTAGCGATGCTTCAACTCTTGCATCCATTGATTCGCGGTTTGCTTCACCTGATCCAGCCAATCTTAGTACCTCTATGTTTTGGCCTCGCTTGGCTGCTGGTAGCGCTAATTTTTTGGAGCCTTTGGAGTGCGATGCGCGATGCTGTTAGCCATGCCAAACAGATGCATGACATTCCCTGTGCCGACTGTCAGTTTTTTACCAACAGCCATTACTTGAAATGTCCGGTTCATCCCAATGCAGCCCTGTCAACCGAGGCGATCAACTGTCCCGATTATCAAGCGGCTAGTTATTCAACTTTGCCAGATGATTTTGCCAGATGATGAAATTGCCAGACGATAATCCAGCAGGCAACTAGTACTGAAACTAGCCTACCGGCATTGAGGGAAACGCAACCAGGAAAACTTTAGTCAAATAGTTCGTCCTGCGGATTGGATTCGTGTGAATTTATACAGTTGTTCACCTTAGTTTAATTGGCAAGATTGATCGGCAATGTTGATTCGGAAGCTATTGGAATGCCCAGAGTTTGTTGCAGGAGATGCAACTCTGCTGCGGGAATTGCTGCATCCAGATAAACAGCCTTTGGCGCTGCGCTACAGTTTGGCCCATGCAATTGTGCCACCTGGAGCTAGTTCCAAACCACACTCTCTCAAGACCTCTGAGGTTTACTATGTCCTCAGCGGCACTGCGGAAATGCATATCAATGACGATGTGCAAACGATTGTCCCCGGCGATGCGGTTTACATTCCCCCTGACGCTAAACAATTCGTGCGCAACCTGAGTGCAGAACCGTTTGTCTTCCTCTGCATTGTTGACCCAGCTTGGCAACCAGAAGATGAAACTGTGGACTAGCCCTACAAGATCTTTGTCAACCATCAGGTTGGCCTGATCGACGGTGGATGTTTCAGTCGTTTGGCAAACCTAACTAAACCTAACTTGTGAATAGTGAATTTAAGTGAAGTTAAACAACCGTTGCGCAACCATTTCATGCTCCGATTGCCATGATTGGTTGTTTCATGATGGATTTTGTTTAATTTTTGCCCAGGAATTGTGATTTAGTATACAGAATAACCTTGTTAAGAATTGATGAAGGTACCGTCCCCATCTTGATCCTGACTTTGCCAAGTGACGACAAAATTACCGAGGGAACCAATAGCAATATCGGGCTTTTCTTGATTGCCGCTGACATAGGTATTGACGCGAAAGTCGGAGCTGGATGAGTTAGCGCTCATAGTCTTTCTCGATGCGGGTGCAGCACCATGATAGATGCCATATCTAGAGTTGAACCGCTTTGTTAAGTAATATTTTGGCCTAGATGTAGGGTAAATAGAATAACAGGTCCAGTTTTATAGTGTGCCTCTGTGGTTTTCAGTACAGGTGGGGTTTTGCAGGATTCGATTGCGAAATTTGCTTAACTCAACGGCCCCAAAGTTTCCATTGAGTTTCCATTGGTTTACCAAAGGTTCAAGGTAACGCTGCAAACCTGACTAGTTAAACTTTTTCCTGATAAATGTCCTCTTCTAGCCTGACCAAAATCGAGCCGGGATGTTATAAGTTAAAGTGAGATTTTTTAACTAAACGTAAAAACAGAGTTGTTTACTGAGAGGACGATCCGTGGCAGTCGAAACGATTGAACAACGTTCTACAGCCCGAAAGCTTGCTCCTCGCTATCGGGTTTTGCTGCATAACGATGATTTCAACTCGATGGAGTACGTGGTGCAGGTGCTGATGAAGACGGTACCAAGCCTGACCATACCTCAGGCTGTCAACATCATGATGGAAGCCCACACTAACGGGATTGCCTTGGTAATTACCTGTGCCCAAGAGCATGCTGAGTTTTATTGTGAAACCCTGAAAAATCACAGTTTAACCAGCACGATCGAGCCAGACGAATAGGCTACCCAAGCATGTAGCCAAAAGGCTAAAGACTTCAGCCAAAAGCCAAATCAGCTCATTCAGTCGGGACTCTTTACCGCATCGTGAAACCGCCATTAGACCAGCTTAGGAATTTTCCAGCACCGCTGCGGATTGTGGCGTTTTTGCTGCTGTTGGGAATAATTTGGCTGCCGTTTGCGATCCCAATTGCCCTGTGGAGCCGCGATCCAAATCAGACCACGATTTGGGCCATGATGGTGCTGTTTGTTGAGTTCCTGCTGCTGGTGCGCTGGTGGGGGCGACAGATTCATCATGAGCGGCAGGTTTTCCAAACCTATGGCCTCACCTTGAACCGAATTAGTTTAGTAGAAGGGTTGCAAGGATTGGGCTGGGGAACCGCAAGTCTGCTGCTGCTGTTTCTGGTTCAGAGTTTGGTTGGCTGGGTGAGTTGGCGTCCGCCGCAGGTGTCCTTTGGGCAAATTATTCTGGAGGGCTTGCTGGTGGCTCTGGGTGTGGGTTTGGCCGAGGAGTTGGTGTTTCGCGGCTGGATTTTGGACGAACTGCAGCGAGACTATAGCCCTGGGGTGGCGCTCTGGGCTAATAGTGGAGTGTTCGCGGCGCTGCATTTCATTAAACCGCTGCCAGAAATTATCCGCACTTTTCCCCAGTTTCCCGGTCTGGTGCTACTCGGCGCTATTTTGGTCTGGATGAAGCGCTCTACCCGGTCGCAACAACGCACTGCTGTTAAACTAATCACTCATAATGGACGTTTGGGCCTGCCGATTGGTTTTCATGCCGGTCTGGTTTGGGGCTATTACTTGCTGAAAGTCGGCGGGTTAGTAACGCTAACCAATCGGGTTCCAGCTTGGGTAACTGGCATCGATGAAAATCCTCTAGCTGGGCTGGTGGGACTGCTGTTTTTGGCGAGCCTAGCAATCTATTGGCGGCGGCGCTCAGCCAAGACTTGGGCATAGGAAAGCGGTGAGAATTGATAATGTTGCGATGCATTGCAGGGTGATCTGAACCGCCTTGGCTCTGGTATCGTAACCACAGATTTGCTTTCTTGAAGTAGCCTAGAGGAAATTGCAGTTTCTGGCTGCTCGCTTCTATCTAAAACCTATGGCAAACCGATCTGATTCCTATTCGCTTCCGCCCGTTGTTCAACAAGTTGCTACGGCATTTCGCCTCGTGGGCTGGATCAGTTTTTGGACACAGATTGTACTGGGAGTGGTTTCTGGAGTCGTTTTAATTTTTGCGGCAGGCAGTTTTGGTGCTGCTGCTCCTCACACCCAACCTGCTCAAATTACCCAGTCTCAGGTACCGCCTTCTGGTGCACCCACCCAATCGTCACCGCGCCGGGGTGTGATTCTTACCCCTTCTCTGCCGAACCGAACGATTGTTCCACCTCCCACTTCGGCCTTCCCCTTTGAAGAAGCCTATACCCTGGGCCCCAGCGATCAGATTCAAATCGATATTTTTGATGTGCCCGAACTCAGCGGCGCGACCGCAGGCCGGTATATTGTTCAGCTTGATGGCACGATCAATTTAATTTGGGCCGGGCCGGTCAAGGTACAAGGATTAACGCTTCAACAGGCAGAACAGGCTATCAGTCAGGCTTATGCCCGGTTCATCCGCAATCCGCTTGTAACCGTCAGCTTGATCGAAACCCGCTCCCTTCGCATTAGCGTGGCCGGTGAAGTGAAGCGACCTGGAGCCTATGTAATTAGCCCAGAAGGCGCGACCGACAACCGAATTTTGGTAGAAGCTGGTGGTGCTGGTGGTGGTGTAACCAATCAATGGCCCACCGTCACCAAAGCCCTGCAAGCCGCAGGTGGGATTACCCAATTTGCGGATTTGCGTCGGGTTCAGGTGCGCCGACCTTTGTCTGATGGTTCGTTAGAAATTATCGATGTCAACCTCTGGGAGCTACTGCGGACCGGCGAGCTGAATCAGGACATCCGACTGCGTGACCGCGACGCGATTGTAATTCCTACGGCAACCACCCTCAATGAGAGCGAAGCGCTTGTGCTCGGCTCGGCTAACCTCTCGCCAGAAACGATTCGGGTCAATGTGATTGGAGAAGTGTCCAATCCTGGGGTAATTGAGGTATCCCCTAATACGCCTATGAATCAAGCCTTGCTTGCAGCGGGCGGTTTCCAACGGCCTCGTGCTCGAACTAGCAAAGTTGAGCTAGTGCGCCTCAGCCCGAATGGCACTGCAATTCGACGCACCGTTGATGTGGACTTGGCGGCTGGCATCAACGATCAGACCAATCCAGCTTTGCGAGACTTTGACACAATCATCGTCAGCCGCAACGGCAATGCTGTATTCTCTGACAATCTCAACAGCGTTTTAGATCCATTTGATCGATTCTTTGGGATTTTCAACACCATCTTCGGCACAATCAACACGATTACTGAGATTGGCGACGAATAGACGAATAACTGAATAACTGACAGCTAATGACGAACAAACAGGTACTAAATGATTAATTGATTTATTGCTCAACTACAGACCACAAACGCAAAAGGTCGTTTCTCTCATCGTCTCAGCTTTGTTCTACCATCAGGTCTAATATCAGGTCCAACAGTAAGAACTCGGATGCATCTTAAGTAAAAGGCTGATCATGATAAACACTAGATAGGCGCAGGTTGCGAAAGAGGCAGGGTTGAATGATACCAAGCACCCATATTATAGAGATACTGCTCCCGGCAGTCTGGGCATACTTTTTCTCTAAGCGAGGAGACTTTGCTGGTGGTTTTTGCAGCTTCAGCCAGGTGTCGCGGCGATCTATTACTTCTCTAAGTCGGGTTAGTAAGCTACACAGAGGTCAACATGGAGATTGAACAAACCACTCAAGCATCAGCGGCTCAAGCATCAGCGCCTGTGGTGCGGGGGAGACCAGTTGTGCAGTTAGCCCCGCCCGATGTCGATGACCTGGACAATGCCCCCAATCGAGGGTTAAATTTGCGTTCCCTGGGTCGAACGATTCAGCGACAAGCCTTATTGATCGCCGGGGTCGCTACCGTTGTGGCTGTTGCCGCCGGTTTTCAAGCGATGAAGATTCGCCCCGTCTACCAAGGAAACTTCCAGTTGCTGGTTGAACCGGTCTCCAACGCTGCTCGTGTTACTGACCCATTGACAGTTACCCGCACCCAGGGCGACAACATTCCATCAGGCGATGTGTTTACGCTGGACTATTCAACCCAAATTGAGATTCTACAAAGCCCCAGCATGTTGACCTCAATTGTGCAGGAGGTGAAAACCCAGTATCCTGAATTCACCTACGATCAACTGCGGGCAGGGCTAAAGGTGCAGCGATTGGTACCAGAGAACGCTCCGGACGCGACGCCGTCTCGATCGGGCCTTACAGCAATTTGGCGGCAAAATTGACGGCTCCAATACCTACCGCGACTTGGCACAGCGTTTCCTCACCTACAGCAGCCACGCCTGTTCCTATCAGGGCTTTAAGAACGATCTCTACGAATATCTGACCGATTCGGTTGATTCCAAATACGGCAACAATCAGTTTAATCAGCGCCTCTATAACCACCTGCAAGCCATCCTGCCCGACCAGGACGAGCATCAACTCAACGATGTGCTGCTGATTGGTACCTGCCGCAAGCTGCTCAATTTCCTGGTGGTCGAAAATTCGCAGTGCCCGAATCACGCTATTTTTGTTGACCTCACCGGCAATTTGGGCATCACCGCCACCATTGGCCTGCTGCTAAAAATCGTCTTGATCTGCCGTAAGGTCAAACCCTATCTCGAAAAACAGTTCGCGATTCTGTTTAAGCACTACGAAACCTGCACCCGCAACAGCGTCACTTGGCTGATCGATTCGCTAGAAAATCTCAATGTTGCCTTCAGCATCAACTTCGGTAGCCTTAGTTTGTGAACTACCAGTTTGTGAACTACCAGTTTGTGAACCACCAGTTTGTGAATCACCAGTTTGTGAATCACCAGGATACGAATCACCAGGATACAAATCACCAGAATTTAGATATGAAACCTAACCCCAACCCTTAAACCTTGACGACCTTCATCTACCTCCACGGTTTTGCCTCCAGTCCCCAATCCGCTAAGGCTCAATACTTTCGCAACCAGTTTGCCTCGCTGGGTATCCCGTTGCAGATTCCCGATCTGAATCAGCCTAACTTTTACTCTCTCACCCTGACTCGGCAATTGCAGCAAGTCGAGGCGCTGTTGTCGGCTGATGATGCAGTGATTCTGATTGGCTCCAGTTTTGGTGGTCTGACGGCAGCTTGGCTGGGAGAACGGTTCCTGCAGATCGAGCGCTTGGTTTTACTGGCTCCGGCATTTCAGTTTCTAGCCCACTGGCAGCCCAGACTGGGCGCAGAGTCGATGCAGCAATGGCAACAAACCGGCTCGCTGCTGGTCTACCATTATGGTGCTCAACAACAGCTTCCTCTCAGCTATTCTTTCATCACTGACCTAGCCCAATACGATGAAACCAAGCTGCACCGCTCGATCCCAACGCTGATTTTGCACGGAACAGAGGATGACGTGATTTCCATTCAGGCCAGCCGCGATTTTGCTGCCGATCGTGCCCATGTCCAACTCCTGGAACTGGAAAGCGATCATGCCCTAGTGAATGTGCAAGATACACTCTGGCAAGCGACTCAGGCGTTTTGCCAGCTTGCCAAAACTTAGCTGTCCCTTCGACGAGTCATCTCCATAGCTCTGCTTCAATTTCTAGTCATGCTCAGATTCTGCTTGCTGTCGCTGCTGATCGCTCCCCTGCTGGTGCTACCGCTATCCGGCAGAGCTGAATCCTTCTCACACAGCGTAGAAAAAATTACGTTTAACCTGGCCGTCATTTCACCGGCTGGTTTGATTGGCGAGGGAACCAATCTACAGTCCGTCAGCTACGAGTTTTGTATTCCAGCCACCGAGACTCACCGCACCGAAGTCCAGGCGATCGATCCGTCTGTACAGTATTTCCCCCATTCCAGAGGTCGAATTGACTGTAGTGACGACCAGATTCTTTGTATTGGCCATACCCATCAGGCCCGCTGGCGCGAGATTTTGCAGCAACTTGCCAGTTTGGACTACGTAGAGCGGATTGACCGCTTTTGGGGAGAGTAGACAACGCCACAGCAAACCCGAAGCGCAAACGCCAAATGCAAATCCGGCAGGCCATCTGCCGTTAGAATGGGGAATGCGTTGTCCTAAGCTTAATCTCTATGTCTGTTCGCGTTCGTATTGCTCCCAGCCCAACCGGAAACCTGCACATTGGTACCGCTCGCACGGCAGTTTTTAACTGGCTGTTTGCGCGTCATCAGGGTGGCACCTTTGTTCTGCGGATCGAAGACACCGATCTGGAGCGGTCGCGGCCTGAATATACGCAAAATATTCTAGATGGCTTAACCTGGCTCGGCCTCACCTGGGATGCAAATCCTAACAAGCAGCCTGTTGAGTTGAACCGGACTTCACTCTATCTTGGTCTGCTGCTCATTTTCGTACTCGGTATTTTGTTCTCTAGCTATTTCTTCAACTAGGTTATATCTGGGGAGGAATGCACTCTAAAGCGCTTACTTCCTGCCCAGGTAGCCTAGGGTTAGTAGGCTTTTGTAATTTGATTGCCCTACTCTCGCTGTGGCTAGTTAGGTTACGTAGGTCTTTCATATTTGCGTTTTCAGAATACTAGCAAACCAAGTCGTATTAGGAGGTAAAAAGCAATGTTGCAGTCTGGCAGAATTCCCCTTTGGGTTGTAGCAACAATCGCCGGAACTGGTGTCCTTGTTGTGGTAGGACTCTTCTTCTATGGTGCATATGCCGGATTGGGTTCTTCAGTCTAATCGCTTCTAATCGCTTTTGACTGGTTCGTTAGCCTTGAGGTTCAATTCAGCTATTTTGAAACCTAAGAAAGTTTGACTCTGAAGAGAATCCGCTTTAAGCAAAGAAGAACAACTGAAAAAGAACCGCCCTATTTCCGAACCGATGAGGGCGGTTCTTTAATTTTTAATATTTAGCTGATCTTGATTGACCACAAAACTTTAGCCATTGTTCGCCTGTTAGTTATAGACACGATCTTCTGGAATCAACCGTGCCTACACAAACTAACTGCACAGGCTGCTCAGCTCTAATTGAGTTGAATCCCCTACTTCAAAGCTACTTCGCAGCTACCTTGATCGCAGATTGAGGAATGACTGTCAGAGACTGGGTATGAGGCCGTTGATTAAACCAGTTCAATCCTACAACGGTATAAGTCTCAGAGTTATGATTCTGAAACGTGTCTCCAACCGCAAATGTCTTATCGCTGACTAAGGTACCGATCGGTCTGCGGTGGGTGTCGATTAGCAAGTATTGCATTAGAAATACCTCTTGAAATTAGGACGATGAACTACAAAAAACAAACTACTAAGTACCTCGGCATAATTAAAAACCAGATTCAAAACCCTGCGCCGCCCGCTGCGCGGGCGGCGCAGGGTTTTGGGTTTTATGTTTAATTATGCTCACCTACTTAAACTATTCACACGAAATAAGAGAAGAGCCACTGGAAAGAAATTGCTAATAGTTAGAAGCAAGAATACTTTGCAACTATAAGCTATAACTACAACTTACAACTATGAATTTGTTTTCCTCCGCCTAACTTCCATTCCAGTTTTCACTCCAGGACTCTTCTATCAGCGTCAATCCATTAAAGTCTAGATGCATTGAATACTTGCTCAACTACAGGAAAAACCGAGCAGGGCAGCTTGTTAATCCCTTTACGTTTGCTTAGGTTTCAATCTGTAGAAAACCAGCTATTCAAACAGAAAACTTATGGCCGACCATCATCGGAAAGACAGCCAAAACTATCCCGGCAGGCAGATACAGCCATCCAGCCAAGGACAAACCAATCCAGACCAACAGAACCATTTGACAGCCTTACTCAAGAAGAGCTGAAGATCTAATTAGATCATTTACAAGCTATTTCTAAGCACTAACAGGAAGTAATCCCCATCCGAACAATAACTGCATTACCTATTCAGAACTGCCTTCAGTAATTGATTGGAAGACTGAACCAAATTGTAAGCACTTAAGCGGAAAAATTAACGCCTAGGAAACTATTGAGTGGACTTTTCAAACTATCTGAATCTGTCTGTTTAGCGACTCCCATTCTTATAACATGTCTTTTTGAGAAATGACTAACTTTAAGAAAGTTTATTTTCAACTTGATTTGAGTTAACAATTCGCCCAACTCCTTACCAATTCTGGGATAAAGCAACTCTAATTTTCTCTTTTAAGAGGAATATTTCTGCACTATAGCTTCTTTCAATAGGGTAGTAAATGTTGCAGAACTACCTAATTAAACTCTTACAAAAGAATTTTGGACCTCTTCACTATCCATAGACCAGTTGCTTTTATTTTCAGCTGAACTGGGTAGGTCGGGTTCTAATAACTACCCAATTTGCCCTGCCGTTTAACGGTCTGGGTCGCCCATTGAAACAGGAAAATACCCACACAGAAATACACAGCCAGAGCCGAACGCCGGAATTCTTTTTGCCGCTGATGCTCCTCTTATTCACAGTTCTAGTCAATCTTACCGAAAGCACATTCTTGGACCGCAACACTATTTACTGGGTGTTGTATAGCGCGGCCATTTTGTCACTAGTTGTTCGCCATCAGCAGGAGCCACTCACCGCTGCCAAGCTACAGTGGCAAGATTGTCATGCCTGATTGACTCTGATTGAATCTACTCGAAGCTGAGATAAAAAACTTGATAAAAATCAAATAGAGTTATCTGAAAATGAATACGTTTGCTAATCGAAAATTTGTCAGAGTATTAATGTTAGGCGCAGGGTTGGATGTCCAAGGCGGCATTACTTCGGTAGAAAAGCTGATGCTAGACTACGCGCCACCGGAACTCAAAATTCGCCATGTGCCTACGTTCGCCAAGGGGTCTGCGACTCGCAATATTGCCGTTTTTTTGGGCGCGATTGCTACCCTGATTCAAGCGTTGAGCCGCAATCAGACCGATCTGGTGCACATTCATTTTTCCGATCGAGGCAGTACGTTTCGTAAGCTGATTCTGGCCTTTATTATCCTGTGTTTTCGCAAACCTTTCGTTTTGCATTGTCATGGAGCCGCCTACCGGGAATTCTACACCCAGCTACCTCGCGTTGTGAAAGAGTTGATTATCGCTGGGTTCAGTCAATGTGCAAAGTTTATTGCCCTGTCCGAAAGCTGGCGCGATTTTTACTCAAAAAGCTTTCACCTCAGCCCAGATCAGATGGTCGTGCTGCCAAATCCTGTAGTGCTGCCAGCCGAAGTGCCGGATCGGAGCCAGCAGCAAACGATTACCTTTGTGTTTTTGGGTCGGATTGGTGAGCATGGGGGTGCCCTCGATGTGGTGCGTTCAGTGATTGCCTTTCCGCGTCAGGACAAGGGGGCTTTCGATCTGATTCGGGCCTTTGCTGCCCTACCTGAATCGGTGCGTGCTCAAGCTCGACTGGTACTGGCTGGGAATGGAAATGTGGAACAAGCCCAAACCCTAATTGCAGATTTAGGACTTGCCGATCGGGCGGTGGTTCACGCTTGGGTCAATCCAACTCAGCGTGATCAACTGCTCGCAAATGCCAGTGTGTTTGTGTTGCCGTCCTACAACGAAGGGCTACCCATGTCGATGCTGGAGGCGATGGCCTGGGAATTACCGGTGATTGTAACACCAGTGGGTGGTATTCCAGAAGTAATCACGTCGGGGCGAAATGGCTTGTTAGTGCAGCCAGGCAATCTAATGGAACTGACAGAGGCAATGAAGCGATTAATTCAAGATCACCAACTGCGGAACGAGCTAGGCATCGCAGCACAAAATACAGTTCGAGCATTAGATGTAAAGCACTATATGCAGTCAATTTTGAAACTTTATGTTTCGATCCTGGAATGATTTTGACTAAATCAAGCGTAGATTTTGCAAATTTCAGCATACGGAGTAGTATACGATGAGATACAATTTTATTGGCGTTGATGTAGATGTGATCACCTACAAGGAGTTGTTTGCTAAGTGTGAGCAATGGCTACAAGACAAATCGGCTCGCTCGAAGCATGTTGCTTGCGTCAATGTCAACTGTGTAGTTGAAAGTTACCTGAACCGCGAGATCAAAGAAATTTTTACGCGAGCTGATATATCCGGTCCCGACAGTATGCCGTTTGTCTATTGGATTCGGTTAGTCACAGGCCAAAAGTGCGATCGGCTGTATGCGCCCGATATTATTCTCAATCTTTGCCGCATTGCAGTTCAGCGGGGATACCGGCTCTATCTCTACGGTGGGGCAGAGGGAGTTCCAGAAACAATGCAGCAATTTTTGCAAAGCAAGTTTCCTGGACTGCAAATTGTAGGCACCTACTCGCCGCCATTCCGCAAGCTCACACCGCAAGAAGACGCCCTAGTGTGCGAGCAGATCCGTCAGGCTAATCCAGATTTCATCATTGTTGGTTTGGGATCCCCCAAGCAAGATCAGTGGATTCAGGACCATCTCAACAAAATTCCTGGCACCATCATGATTGCCTCTGGAGCTGCCTTTGATTTCTTTAGTAACCGGGGAAGGAAACACAAATTGCCAGATCCAGGCACGGTCAGCATGAGGATACTTGCGTTCCAGAGCAAAGGGAAGGTAAACCGAACCATAGCCCTGGTCTAAGTCCAATTGGTGTAATCGCTTGACTCTTTGCAAATGAACTTGCAAGGGTTCAATCAAACGCTCAGGCAGCATGGTCACTCGGCTTTCGTTTCCTTTAGCATCCCGCACCACAATTTGACGTTGAGCAAAATCCAAATCCTTGATGCGTAACCGCAATCCCTCATTGAGGCGCAAGCCACTGCCATACAATACCTTGATCACCAGTCCAGGGACACCTGAGATATTTTGTAGAACCAAACGAACTTCCGCTCTGGTGAGCACAGTCGGCAGGTAGCGGGAACGTTTTGCTCGCACCGCGTCTAACGGAAACTCCAACTCTTGATGCAACACACTGCGATACAAAAACAGCAGGGCACTAAGCGCTTGATTTTGAGTGGAAGCAGAAACATTGCCTTCAACTGCCAGGTAAGTGAGAAATGCTTCAATCTCTTCGCCGCCCATGTCTTTTGGATGAGTTTTGTTATGGAAGAGGATATAACGGCGAATCCAGCCCACATAAGTTTGCTCAGTTCGATAGGAGTAGTGCTTAAGGCGGATCGCGTCTCGCACTTGGTCGAGTAATTTTTTAGGTTGCGATTCCATAACAAGGGAGATGCATAAATAGAACACATGTATTAAATACTACATCTTGCTCCTCCGTGAGAACGATGAAGATTTGTTGAAGCTATCTGCATAACACCCTATAGCGGGGATATTATATAGGTAAAAATCTGGCTAAACCCCCAAATCAGGGTGTTATCAAGAATCTAATCTGCATAAATGTCTCTATCAAGGTAAATAGCCCGACATCTGTCTGTATAACACCCCAAAAATGGGAGCTTATGCAGAACAAATTTCAGCCTAATCTCCCTCAGTAGAGGTGATATTCAACTTCCGTCTTGGCTACACACACCATTTGGGGGTGTTATGCAGAATAGGGGGAGGGAAGTCAGTCTAAATATGAGTTATGCCGCAAGGCGATGGGTGGAGACTGTACTTGAAGGTTATCTGTCAGCATCCAAAGTTAAGTAATTCAATTCGAGATAGTCTGTGGAATACGTTTTCAGGTTGGTTATGGTGTGTCAAAAATGGATACAACTCCTAATCAAAGATTAGAATATCTTTACAAAGAGTATGTAAGACTTAATGACAAGGCAGAAAGCTTGATAAGTAGTACTTATGACGATTTCAAGTCACTTGGAGTAGTAGGCGCAGTTATCATTGTCTGGAAACCAATTTCAGAAATCATTCTGCCTACAATTCCAAAACTTGAATCAAGTCTGTTTTTGTTTTTGGGTTTTTTGAGTTTACTTATAATCCTGGGGTTGGTTGCATTATCAAACTTAATTAAACAATCCTATTCTTGGTATTTTGTCTATAACTTGCAAGCATATGAGGTGGAAATCAAAAAAGAATTAAGAGAGGCAGAAGATTCACAAGTTTTCAATTTCAATTTAGGTAAAGGAGAGACAAGATTTATCGTAGCGTCATACCGCTTAGCATTCAGAACATTTGTGCTTTCATTCGCTGCTTTCATTACTTTTATACCTTTCGCAATTCTTTGTTATTCAAGCGTTTTTTATGCGGCACTCTATCTTGCAATATCACTTATCGGATTTACAGTTTATTTGCAAATTTTCAAGAGAGTATTAAAGCAATACTCTAGCCACAAGTTTTTGCTGTAAGTATAAATAGAGTAGATAAAGTTTTTCATGAAATATGAATAATGGATTTGCTGAAGTGTATTAGACGATTCAAAAATACCAGTTTGACAAAGCGGCATAACAACCCGGTTGGAGCGGACTGATGGGAAATGCTGGTGTAAATGCAAAGGTTACTTGCATCCGCTCAACCGGAACGTTATGCGGCAGTGTCAGGTCACTGTCGTGCGTCTGGCGTGGAACTGTCGTGGTGTCATTGAGGCAAGTCTCACAGATTCACGGCCCCAAGTTCGTCAACACTGGAGAGCTCCCATGGATGCGCACATCACGCTCCAGCGTATCTTTTTGTTGGGCCAGAAACGCGATTTGGCTTTCTAGATCTTTGAGTTTCGTTTCTCGACTGGCAATTGCCTGATCGCGCTGAGCAATTTCCTGATCGCGTTGAGCAATTTGTTCGCGCACGGCATCGCGTTGGCGGATTAGCTCTTGCCGGTCGGTTTGAAGCTGCTCAATTTCTGCCTGTAATGTCGCGGCCTGTTGGGAAACGGTGCTGAGCAACTGCTGCGCTTGCTGAAATTTAGTCTGACTTTCGTTTAAGCGCTGTTGGGTGCTTTTGAGCTGGGCTTGGGTTTGCACCTGCTGCTCAACTGCCTGTTGCAGAGAGCGGTTAATTTGCTCTAGCTGGCGCTGAGCAGTGTTCTGTTGACGACGGGCGTTTTTTAACCGCGTTTCGATGCGCTCCTTCTCAGACTGAGCTTCTTTTAGTTCTTCGCGGGTTTCTTTTAGGTCGTCCTGGATATTCTCTAGCTCAAACACACCGGTCCGGAGTTGGTCGCTGACCGCAAATAGCAGCGAAAAGGTAGATGCAGAAATAATTACACCCGTCAAAATTGTGATCAGGGTAGCAGTTCTGCGGGGGCGCAGATTAAATAGGGTGAGACGGGCTTTGCCAACGCGCGTACCTAGGCGATCACCCACCGTAGCAATCACCCCACCTAAGACCAACACCGCCGCAATCAAGACCAACCCAGTGGTCATCGTTTCTCTAGAAAAGTTCAGATCCAGCCTACTGTATTCTGAACAAGGGATGCCGGGACAACCTAGTTTGTTTCAGAATTTTCTACAAGAGGGTTGTGGCTCAAGTCCTGAAGCCCAGGATTTTTAGCCATTTTTCATTAAACTAGCGCATTTAGCCGGTGAATTCCTCTAGACCAGCGGGAGATTTGGGCCTGACCTTCACTTTCCGCTTTTCACTTTCCGCCTTTCATTGGCCGGCCTGTAGCTGTCTAAATCTCGATTGAGGGAACGCTCAAGCAATCGTCAAGGTGTGTAAGCAGTTGATGACACCCACTAGGAAAGCCCTCAACACTATTTCGGGTGACCAAGCGGGTTGAGTCAGTGCCCCTAACCTTGTAGGCTGACCAATGGTCAAGTTTCTACCGCACCTTCAACTCACCAGTGCTATGCAGCTACTTTGCCTCAGTAACGGTCATGGAGAAGATTTGATTGCGCTACGAATTTTGCAAGCGTTACAGCGCCACTCTAAACAACTCCAGCTGGCAGCCCTACCGATTGTTGGACAAGGAGAATTCTATCGTGCTCATGGGATTCCGATTGTGGGTGCGGTGCAGGCGATGCCTTCTGGAGGCTTTATTTATATGGATGGTCGTCAGCTGGCTCGCGATTTGCAAGGCGGATTGGTACAGCTCACTCTGGCTCAACTCAAAACTGTGCGGCAATGGGCGCAGCAGGGCGGTGTCGTGCTGGCGGTCGGCGATATCGTTCCGCTACTGTTCGCCTGGTGGAGTGGAGCAGCTTATGGATTTGTGGGTACGGCCAAGTCGGAGTATTACCTACGGGATGAGCAAGGCTGGTTACCCAGGCAATCCTGGTTTGAGCGGTTAGAGCGCTGGTCTGGCTCAGTGTATCTGCCCTGGGATCGCTGGTTGATGGCCCATCCTCGTTGCAAGGCAGTTTTTCCACGCGATCGTCTCACTAGCACCGTATTGCAAAAATGGGGCATTCCAGCTTTTGATCTGGGAAATCCTATGATGGATGGCTTGGAACCAACCGGCGTGGAGTGGGCAATGGCGGCAGATGATCCAAACGCGTCAGAACAGGGCTGTCTTACCTTCGTGCTGCTGCCCGGCTCCAGACCTCCAGAAGCCTATGAAAATTGGCAAATTCTCTTACAGGCCGTATCGGCCCTAGTGATGGCCTGGGGAAATCAGCGATCATTATTATTTCTGGCTGCTGTTGCCCCCCAGCTTGACCCGGTGCCACTACAAAGAACGTTGGAAGCTTACAGTTGGCGATTGTCTGGCTCGGTGGGTAATCCCTCTGACCGCTCTGGCTCCCAACTTGTGTTTAGCCAGTACCGCACCAGCCTAGGTGATATGGTGAAGAACCCTCAAGTGGTTTACGACAAGGCGGAAGAGATGGCTGCTAAGTACCGCGAGCGAATGCTGCAACAGTCTCAACCTGTTGCTGAAGCAGCTGCTCCTGTTGAAATGCCCGTTGAAGAGGAATTGCCTTCAGCAGAAGAAGAATAGGTTGAATAACCTACTGGATTAATATTTGATTGCATTTGAGGAGGGTTATCCCTCCTCTCTTTTATGGAAGCTATTTTTACACAGCGTTTTTCGCAGGTACTGAATGGGAGATTACTGTGGCAATCAAGACCCTTTAACCAAATTGGTTAGTACTCACTAGCGGAGGTGCTACTTGGTAACAATTCGCTGCCCAGGTCAACTTTTCCAAAACATTCAAGCGATTGTTTTTGATAAAGACGGTACTTTAGCAAGTTCTGAAGCCTATCTCCGCAACTTGGCCCACCGGCGAGCGCGTTTAATTGATGCTCAAGTTCCTGGTGTTCAAGAACCTTTATTGATGGCATTTGGGATCGACGAAAATCGAATTAACCCAGCAGGATTGATGGCTGTTGGAACTCGACTGGAGAACGAAATTGCCGCAGCTGCTTATATTGCTGAAACGGGAAAAGATTGGGTAGAGGCATTGCAACTAGTTCACGCAGCTTTTTCAGAAGCTGATCGACAAATGCTTAAAAAAGCTCAAGAAACTCCCTTAATTGAAGGTGCATTAGAGCTAATTCAGAAATTAGCAAATGCAGAAGTTAAACTTGCCATCCTTTCATCGGATAGTGCTACAAACGTAGACGAATTTGTTGAACATTACAATTTACAATCCTACTTCCAAGTAATTTGTGGAGTAAATCAACAGTATCCAACCAAATCAAATCCTCAACTTCTTCAGCATTTATCAGTCTCACTCAATGTTTTGCCTCAACACATGTTGATGATTGGAGATTCGCAGGTTGATCTGGAGATTGCAATCCAAACCTGTATGGCAGGCTGTATTGTTTTCACTGAGGGTTGGACCTCTGCCCTTTCTTCTAAATCTCCCACAGCGAAGTGTACAATATCTCGATTTGATCAAATCGAGATAGAATAAGGCTTTCAGTGATTTTACACATCAATTTAAACGCTAAAAAAAACAAAACTCGTGGGATCACTTACCAAAATTTCATACTGTTTCGTGGAGGAGATCGCTGAAATTTACATAAAGCAATGAAGCGTATGATATTCTCCAAAGTTAATGAGGCATTTTTTAGCTGATTTCAGTTAGACCGTTCCTGTCGTTTAGTTTTATAGAGAGGACATTCGCTTGACTCGTCATTACCTCTTCACATCGGAATCTGTGACCGAAGGTCATCCTGATAAGATTTGCGACCAAATTTCAGACACTATTTTAGATGCTCTACTGGCCCAGGATCCAACGAGCCGTGTAGCAGCAGAAGTGGTTGTCAATACAGGTCTGGTACTAATTACGGGAGAAATTACCTCCAAAGCCCAAGTTAACTTTGTTGACTTGGCTCGCAAAAAGATTGCAGAGATTGGCTATACCGATGCCGTTAACGGCTTCGCTGCCAATAGCTGCTCTGTCTTAGTAGCACTCGATGAACAATCTCCCGATATTGCTCAAGGGGTGGATCAGGCACATGAGACTCGTGAACAGGCAAGTGATGAAGAGCTAGATGCAGTTGGTGCTGGTGACCAAGGCATTATGTTCGGCTTTGCCTGCAACGAGACGCCTGAACTGATGCCGTTGCCAATCTCGCTGGCCCATCGCATTGCCCGGAAGTTGGCTGCAGTCCGCAAAACAGGGCAGCTTCCCTATTTGCGTCCTGATGGCAAAACCCAAGTCACTGTAGCTTACGAAGATGGCCGCCCGGTTGGAATCGACACTATTCTGGTTTCAACTCAGCACACGCCGACGATTGGAGACATCACCGATACTGCGGCTGTGCAAGCCAAAATCAAAGAAGACCTTTGGACCTACGTGGTTCAACCCTGCTTTGCTGATATTAATGTCAAGCCCGATGCCAACACTCGCTTTTTGGTTAATCCAACTGGCAAGTTTGTGATTGGCGGGGGGTTGATAGTGCCACTTGAGCAGGTGAAGCAGAACTACCACAAGATTGTTCTTGAGGCTTTTCCGCTCCCGCTTCGACAGATCAGCGATTTCCTCGATCAAGTTTTCCCAATCGACACTGGCATAGTCTTGGGCACGCAGTTGCTCGACTGTAGTTTCAACCCAGCGAACAAAATCAGTATCGTAAAGCCGTTTAGAGTCAATTGGCAGCTCAATGGACATCAGCCAGCCTCCCGGATTTGTGCCTTCCATTCATTGTAAGGGCCGAGAGCTAGGACCTAATAAACGCTAAACGACCACAGCCTGATCGAGCTTGCCATGGATGGCTAACACTTCCTGCCGCGCCCAGCGGTCGGCTTCTAGAATATCGTCGAGTGTGGGGCTGGAGAGGTTGTGAGTCGTGTGGCGTTCACAGACGGCTTCGATCAGGCGAGGGATATCGAGGAAACCAATTTTTTTGTCTAGGAATAAAGCGACCACCTGTTCGTTAGCGGCATTTAGAACCGCTGGCATCGTTCCACCTGCCCGTCCGGCGGCATAGGCCAACTTCATACAGGGGTATTTCTGGTGATCGGGTTCGCGGAAGGTGAGGCTACCCACTTTGACTAGATCTAACCGCTCCCAGTTCGTGGCAATCCGCTCTGGGTAGGAGAGGGCATAGAGCAAGGGCAACCGCATATCTGCCCAACCCAACTGCGCCAGCACCGAGGTGTCTTGCAGTTCAATCAAGGAATGAATAATGCTTTGAGGATGAATCACAATCTCGATCTGGTCGTAATCTATGCCAAACAGAAAATGAGCTTCGATCACTTCTAAGCCTTTGTTCATCAGCGTAGCCGAGTCGATCGTGATCTTTTGCCCCATCGACCAGTTGGGATGCTTCAGCGCGTCAGCCACCGTTACGGTAGCCAGCTTTTCGACCGGCAGATCCCGGAATGCTCCTCCGGAAGCTGTCAGCAAAATCCGCCGCAGTCCACCCGCTGGCACACCCTGAAGGCACTGAAAAATGGCCGAATGCTCGGAGTCGGCTGGCAGTAGCTTCACGCCATGTTCCTGCAACAGCGGCAGCACCACTGGACCGCCCGCGATCAAGGTTTCTTTGTTGGCTAGGGCAATGTCTTTCCCAGCTTGAATGGCGGCAATCGTGGGCAGCAGTCCGGCACAGCCCACAATTCCCGTCACCACGGCTTGGGCATCGCCGTAGCGGGCCACTTCCACCACACCGGCTTCTCCGCCGAGCAGAATCGGCTGTGGATCGAGGTCGGCAATCGCTTCTTTCAGCAGAGGTAGCTGATCCGGGTTGCAAATCGCCACAATCTGGGGACGAAACTGCCGGACTTGCTGGGCTAGGAGTTGAACATTATTGCGTGCAGCTAGCCCCACAATCCGAAATTGATCGGGATACTGGGAAACAATATCGAGCGTTTGCGTTCCAATCGAGCCGGTTGAACCCAGCAGAGTAATTGCTTTCACAACTTTGATACCTCAAGCGTCTTGCCGACCATTCGCAGCAATTCCACTATAAAATGCCTGGGGATCAAAAATGACGTGGTTGGTTGATTAACCTGTTGATGGCATGAATTGAGTACAATCACGCTAACCCTCTTCCATGTCGAGTTAATACCAAGCATCCGAGTCAAGCCATGACCAACCGACCTTCCCGTACTGTTCCGAATGGGGATACGCCCCTGGCTGGACTGTCTCTGCAAAAATTGCCGTTCATCAACACCGAACCCGAAGAGGAAGACGAATACTTCGAGTATTTCTCGGATGAACCGGGCAGTATTCCTGGCACCCTCAGCATTGAAGCGGATGCCTCGCCGCCGGTAATTTTCTTGATCGACTATGATGCCAACAAAGCAGTTCGGGTCAAGATCGATCAGCCGGAGGATTGCACTCCCTACCTCGATTCGGTCTCGGTTTCCTGGGTGGATGTGCAGGGGTTGGGCAACGAGGATGTGCTGCGGCGAATTGGTGAAGTATTTGACCTGCATCCGCTGATGCTAGAAGACGTGGTGAATGTACCCCAGCGTCCCAAAATTGACGAATACGGCGATCAGTTGTCTGATTCGATTGAGAAATAGCCCCAGTCGCTCACTTTGAGGATTCGTCAGCACTTCCCGTGCTGGTCCTGCTTCCACTACATAACCTAGCTGCTGCATCACTTCAAGCACTTCACCGACCAGTTCTGGGTCAAGAGCGCTAGTTGGCTCGTCAAACAACATAACTTTGGGCTGCATACAGAGGGCACGAGCAATGGCAACCCGTTGTTTTTGGCCGCCTGAAAGGTGATCAGGGTAAGCTTTGGCCTTTTCAATTAATCCGACTTGTTCTAAATAGTAGTGCGCTCGATCCTTACTTTCGGCTGGTGAGAGTGCTAATACTTTCTCAGGTGCTAGCGTTAAGTTGTCCAATACAGTCAGGTGTGGAAACAGATTGAACTGTTGGAATACCATACCCACATTAGAGCGAAGCTGGCGTAACTGGCGCTGGCTCAAATTTAGACGAGATAGATCCATACCGTCAATCACAATTTGGCCGCGATCAATCGCTTCTAAGTGATTCAGGCATCGTAGCAATATACTTTTGCCACAGCCCGACGAGCCAATTACCGCTAATACCTCTCCCTGATTAACTTGACCTGTGATACCTTTGAGCACTTTTAGCGGACCAAAGCTTTTCTCGACCTGCTCAAAAGCGAGAGCGCAGCCAAGAACATTGACGGTAGCCGTTGAGCCAGTTTACGCTCCGTTTGAATTCAAAGCCCCGAATGGGGAACTCCAGGGATTTGATATTGATATTATTCGGGCGATTGGCGAAGCCGCAGATTTTCAGGTCGAATTTCAGAGCATTGCTTTTGACGGCATGATTCCGGCTCTGCAAGCGGGCACGGTTGATGCGGCAGTAGGGGCATAGATTCGCTAGACGACCTGCGAGGCAAACGAGTTGCAGTACAAATTGGCACGACTGGCGCTAAGGCTGTTGAAGCGATTCCGGATGTCGAAGTGCGCACCTTTAATACCGCGGTTTTAACTTTGCAGGAGCTACAGAATGGTAACGTCGATGCCGCTGTGAACGATGCGCCCGTGATGCTATACGCCATCAAAACCGGCAATCTAGCAGGAATTCGAGTGAATAGCCAATTGCTGACCGAGGAGTTTTACGGGATTCCTACACCGCTAAATTCACCGAACCTAGAGCTAATTAATCGCGGATTCACGACCATTCTGGAGAACGGTACCTACAGACAGCTCTACCAGAAATGGTTTAATGCGGAACCACCAGAGCTTCCGGCTACTGCGCCGGGAATTGAGCAGGCTACGGCTAATCGAGTTGAGTCACTGAGTGTCATTCAAAGTGCGCTACCGCTATTGATGTGGGGTGCATTGATTACATTGCAATTAACAGCATTGTCGGCAGTTTTGGGACTGATTGGCGGTTCGCTGTTGGGCATTGCTCGGTTATCAAAAGTACCTCTGCTGCGCTGGGCGGCGAGGGCTTATATTGAGTTCTTTCGCGGCACGCCGTTACTGGTGCAGATCTTTATGGTTTACTTCGGCATTCCTGCCATCATGCAGCAGCTCGGGGTCGAATTTTCGCTGAATCGCTTTGTAGCAGCTGTCGCCGCCTTGAGTCTCAACTGTGCCGCCTATGTGGCTGAGATCGTTCGCGGTGGAATTCAATCTATTGATATTGGACAAACCGAAGCCGCACATTCGCTGGGATTGGGTGAAACTCAAACAATGCGTTATGTCATTTTTCCGCAAGCAATTCGCCGCATGCTGCCACCGCTTGGAAATGTGTTTATCTCGCTTCTGAAAGACACAAGTCTCGTAGCTGTAATTGGGTTTGAAGAATTGTTCCAACAAGGACAGCTCATCGTGGCCGCCAACTATCGTCCGTTTGAACTCTATGCCTTAGTCGCTGTGATTTACCTGGCTCTGACGCTACTTTCTTCGCAAGTTTTCAGCTATTTAGAACGACAGATGAATCCAACCGAGCGGCGTCAATCTGTTGCCCCAACAGAGCCAGGTGGAGTCTATTCAGGGGCAGCTTAGGGGATGGATCGATTCAGTACTCAATCTAAGTATGCATTAGAGAACGTCGTAAGCAGCCCGTGATGGATGCCCTCGGTTTCGATGGCATGATCCGTTTCTTGCGGCAGTTTGAACCAGGGCAAGGTGACTACACGGCTGAACGTCAGCAACGCCTACAAAAAATTTCGTTAGACGATATTTTTGCTGAAATTGAACATCATAGAGAATCCTGAAAAGGAGATGCAGCATGATTTCCATCAGCCAAATTCAGGCTTTTAGCCAACAAATTGCTGAAAAATTTCAGCCAGAACGCATTATTTTGTTTGGCTCTTACGCCTATGGGCAACCCACTGAAGACTCAGACGTGGATTTATTGGTGATCCTGCCCTTTGAAGAAATGCCAGTGCAAAAGGCGATCGCCATTCGTCAACAAATCAAAGCTCCCTTTCCGCTTGATCTGATGGCGAGAACTCCTCAACAAATTCAGCAACGCATGGAAATGGGCGACTTTTTTATTCAAGACATCATGAAAAATGGTCGTGTTCTTTATGAAGCCAATCACGCAAGAGTGGGTCAATAAAGCAGAAGGTGATTTTGCCACTGCTCAGCGAGAGCTTCAGGTGCAGCAAACACCCAACTATGATGCTGTGTGCTTTCACGCTCAGCAATGTATTGAAAAATATTTAAAGGCTTGCCTGCAAGAAGAAAATATTGCATTTACTAAAACTCACGATCTGAGCGCACTATTGGATTTATTCTTGCCTGTTCAGCCAGCATGGGCATCCCTGCGTCCGGTTCTCGACGCTCTGACAACCTATGCCGTTGAGTTTCGCTATCCAGGTGTGTCGGCTAATTAGACTATAGCCAATCAAGCCTTTCAAGATTGTGCTGCCATTCGTCAAACCATTCGACAGCATCTTTCGCTGTAACCTCACAGACCCCACCCATGACCTCCTCCAGCCTCAACCCCACCGTTCTTGAACCCCAGTTTGCCCCCTGGCAGGAACCCAACGCCCATCGCGTCCGAGCTGAAAAATCTGGCGACCCCGCTGTGGTGAAACAGGGACGACGGGCATCCCCGATCGAGGTGGTGAATAACCTACGGGCAGCAGTGCGAGAGTGGCGAGAAGCCTTCTACATCGGAGCCAGCGACACCACGATTCAACTGCTGAATCACTGGTTTAACCGCGCCCATCGCAAAATCACCCCCGATGGTGAAGAATTTGAGTTTCGCTACTACTTCTGTCAGCGAGAAGCCGTCGAAACCCTGGTTTACCTCAAGGAAGTGCGGCGGATTGAGTGTCTGTCGCAAATCATTGCCGAGTTTGGCGGCGTGAATGCGGAAGTACAGGCATTAGGCATCACCGAAGATGAAGATGCCTGGAGCCGCTACGCCTTCAAACTGGCAACCGGGGCAGGCAAAACCAAAGTCATGAGCCTCTGCATCGTCTGGAGCTACTTCCACGCCCTGCGAGAATCTCATTCAGAAATGGCACGGCATTTTGTCGTGATCGCTCCCAACCTCACCGTCTACGAACGCCTCAAAGACGACTTTGGCAACGGGCGTGTGTTTGACGAAGACCCGCTAATCCCCCCGAATGGCGCGGCGACTGGAATCTATCGGTGGTGCTGCAAGACGAAGCCAGCGGAGCCGCTACGGGTGGGACGCTCTACCTCACCAATATTCGCCTCTACGATACCGCCAAACGTAAAAAGCAAGCTGAAGAGGATTCCTACGCCTGGATGGGTCCAGTAGTATCCAAAACCAAAGCCCTCGATACCGGGGCTGCTCTGCGAGACAGAATCACCGCCCACCGTCGGGTGATGGTACTCAATGACGAAGCCCACCATGTTTGGGACTCTGGCTCTGCCTGGAACGAAGCCATCCGCACCCTGCACGAAACCATCCTGTCTTGCAGCGGTTACAAATTGGTAGCACCACTGGATTTCTCTGCCACACCCAAAGACAACAAAGGACTACTGTTCAAACATATTGTCTGCGATACGCCCCTGGGGGAAGCGGTGGATGCCGGAATTGTCAAAACCCCGCTAATTGGGCAAGCCAGCCGCAAGTTAGTGGAACAAGCCGACGACAACGCCGCCTACCGTTGGGAACAGCATTTGCTTTTGGGCTACGATGATCGAGTACGCTAAGCGCCATGAGCTGAAGCTGATTAGCATCGCCGACTTAATTAGCTATCGGTTGCAGCATGAGCGATTTGTACAGCGCGAGGCCATTGCCAATTTGCCGACCCAGTTCGGACATTTTCAAGTTTACGGCTATCGCAACCTGCTAGATAATTCTGAGCATATTGCGATTGTCAAAGGCGATCCGGCTACCTTCAAGAACAGAAGCGTGATGGTGCGGGTACATTCTGAATGTTTGACCGGGGACGCTCTCGGCTCGTTGCGCTGCGACTGCCGCATGCAGCTTCAGGCAGCCCTGAAGATGATCGAGAATGCGGGACAGGGGGTAGTCGTTTACCTGCGGCAGGAAGGGCGGGGGATTGGGCTAATCAATAAACTCAAAGCCTATTCGCTGCAGGACATGGGTCTGGATACGGTAGAGGCGAACGAACGCTTGGGCTTTCCGGCGGATCAGCGGAACTATGGCGTCGGTGCTCAGATTCTCAATGATTTGGGGGTGCAAAAGTTTTGCTTAATTACCAACAACCCTCGCAAGATTGCCGGCCTTAAAGGTTATGGGTTGGAAATGGTCGATCGAGTGCCGCTGCTGATCGAAGCAACCTCCTATAATGCTGACTACCTAGCGACTAAGGCCGAGAAGCTGGGTCATCTGCTGCTGCGCACCTTTCTGATTACTGTGTCTATTCAGTGGCAAGACGAGCAGCTTTCGGTCACAGAACGCTATGAACGGTTAGAAAAAATCCGTCACTTGGCTAAAACGCACGATTTCTTACTGCAAGAAGAAGCACGATCGCTTGCCTCAGCTCTGTTTGGACAATCGAGTCTCACTTTTCATTTGGGGTTTGATCAATCTGAATTGGCTACACCAGAGTGGTATCGCCAGCCGAGTCATCCCTATGTCCGAGCTATCGCCGAAATTTTGGATAGCTTAGCCGCTTGGCCGTCAGTGCAGCAACTCGAATTTCTGATCGCAACGGGAGAGGATCCGCTGACCAATTTGCAGGTGCAGCTCGATCGACAAATTTTCCGACTGGCTCGTACTCCGGATGGTTTAGAACATCACCAAGCCTTTGCGCCTGATATGATCAACCCCTCAACGGTTTGTCAGAATTTGCAAACTCAACGCATTTACGTATTCTCAACCCATCTACCGGCAGATTAGCCGATTGGTGTTCTTGAGATTGGTGTTATTGAATTGTTCTCAGCACCTGACTGCCCAAAAAGACCACTCGCGCTGCCATGAAGACAGAGAGGGCAAGCCAGAGTAAATCGTTGCTTTGCAGTTGCCAAGCCCAAACTACCAATGGCACAAAACCAAAGAGAGTGGCAAACAGGGCGGCGTTGCGCAATGTTGCCCCTTCTGCCAAACCCAAGAAATAGCCGTCTAGCATAAAGGCAATCGAGCCGAAGCCCAGCACGGGAATCAGCCAAAACACGTAACGCCCGATTTGGGCCAGCACTTCAGTATGGTTGGTCAAGAGGGCAAATAAGGGCATCGGAAACAGCACAAACAGCAGCGCAAATGTGACGCCAATCACCAGACTGCTGCCACCCGATAGACCAATCAAGCCCAGCAGCGGTTTTTTGTTGCCTTGCCCATGCAGTACACCAGTGAGACTTTCTGTCGCAAAAGCGAGGCCATCAATCAAGTACACTGCGAAGCTGAACACCTGCAACAGCAGGGCGTTCTCTGCCAACAGGATGGCTCCAATTGCGGAACTGAAATTTGTGAACACCGAAAAGGTCGATAGAAACGCCAGGGTGCGAATAAAAATATTGCCGTTCAGCGTCAGAGTGCTTTGGAATGCGGCAGTATCCCACAGCTTTGACTGGATTGCCTGAATTTCCAGCCAGGAGGTTTGGCGAGCGCATAGAACCAACCCCAACAGCGCCATTAGGTATTGGCTTATGGTGATTGCCCAACCAGCTCCGGCACTGTTCCAGCCCCAGCGCACTACAAAGAAATAGTCAAGCAAAATGTTGGCTCCATTGCCAAGTGCCGAAATTAGCAGCACCTGACCGCTTTTTTCCTGACCCAGCAGGGAAAGCCTCCAGGCTATCCCGTTCGACCAAATGGGAGCGGGGAATAAATCCCCGAATACCCTGCACGTCAACCGTGACACCACCTTTATTGACTCCACTGACTCTGGCCTGAACGCTTTGTTTTTCTTCTTGCAGCAGAGCCAAATTCTGCCAGACTTGCTTCATCTGTAACTGTCGCAGTGAAAGCGTTACCTGTCCGTCTGCATCTTGCTCACGGATGATCATGAAATCACGCTCTTCACCGAGGGGCAAAACTTCTGCTAGATTCACAACCCGTCCCAAAGACGCTTCTTCTATTGGCAGAAATGCCGCAGCTTTGCCACCAATATCTACATAAATACCGTCAGATTCGTAGCTCGCCACCTTGCCTCGAACCACCTGGCCCTTTTGAAACTGGTAATCGTGTTGTTCAAGCGCTTTGGCAAAATCGTCAGTAGAAAAGGACAACGTGAGCCTCCTAGTCAAATCAATCTGCTGTCGAGGGATAGCTATTTTTGGCTCCCAGACTTCCAGACTTCCTAAATATAATCAATTCTTTTGGCATCTGGCAGGGATAAACCTTGGAACTTGTGTTCCCACAAACTTGACAATTGTCGCCTCCCAGGGTTGGTCGGGAACAATGGACAGTGTGTACCGTAAACCGTAGCGAAATTTACAAAATCTGCATACTATCCCTACCTTGGGAACTAGTGAAATTTATCGAGATTCGCCAAGCTGAATATAGGAAGATTTGCCCCCGTATCGAAATTACCTTCTGTGCATATGAACATAATTCAAACTCAAATTCACTGCTGGGCCTTAAAGCATTTACCGTTGCTACCCACCCTCAGATATCAAAACCAGGTCCAGCATTTGGAGAAGTGCTTGAGAAAATATTATGTCTGGGAACCGCATTCCTAAACCGTGCAGTAGAAGGGCAGCAGAAGGGCAGCCGACTAATCTGTGTACAGAGCAGAACTATCCGGCTTGTGTAGTGAACGAAGTACCCACCCTACCCAATAACTGGGCAACCGTCAGGCAGAAGCAGCTATTTCAAGAATTCTACGTTCAGCCGCACTCTGGTTTCTAACGTAGCACCCGCTTCTAGCTGGACCAAATTCTCTCCCGTATTCAAAGCGTTGCGTGGCCCACTCCAAGGTTCTAGGCAGTAGTAGTCTTTGCCGTTGATTGTCCAAAACACCAGTGTCGAGTAGGTGGCATCATAGTCGAGCGTGAGGCGGAACTGCCGCTGGTGGTCTGTGACCCGCGTCGATTGCTGACCCAGTTGGCGAAAGGCCACATCAATTTCATCTTGGTCAAAATCAAAGTTGCCTGTAAACGGATGCAGCGTTTGGGTTTGCTGATCCTGGAACTGCACGGCTGGGATTTCAAATTGAAGCTGAGTTTTATCGCCTACCAGGAAGTAGGGATGCAGCCCGGTTGAAAACGGCATTGGCTGGTCGGACCGATTGGTGTGACGCTGTTGCAGGATTAGCGAATGCCCCTGTAGCTGATAGGTAAAGTTGAGCTGAAAATCAAATGGGTAACTCTGTCGTGTCTGCTCATTGCTGGTGAGTTGCAGAGTAATGCTAGCTGCATCCTGACTAGCCTGATCAATCACTTGCCAGGGCAAATCGCGCGCAAATCCATGCTGCTTTAGGCTGTATTGCTGACCGCCGTAGGTGTAGAGATTGTTGGGTAGGTTGCCGCAGATTGGAAACAGGATCGGTACTCCGCCTCGGACTGTCTGTTCTGGGTGGCTGAACCGCTCAGCATCCAGGTAAAGCAACTCCTGATGCTGCACCTGCCAGCGGGTAATAATGCCTCCCCGTTCTGGCACTACTTCTAAGCAGGCCGAGCTGCTTTGATCGGTCAAGATATAGGTTTTGTATTGCCGCTGCTCTGTGGTGACTGCAAACACCGATTCATCTCCTGACTAATTCCTGGATTAGTGGTTCTGAGTTGGATGCTACTCTCCCTATTCTAGGTTCAAGCCTCTATTGCGGCTCCTGTGGTTTGGCTTCGGTGGCAGCGGGTGATTCCGGGTAGCTAATGAAAGGATCGGTCTGCATCTCGGCATGTGGCTGTGGGTTGGGGCAGTTGTTCAACCTGGAAATACTGATAAAACTTTTCGGTGACTTGCAGCCAATAGGAGCGGCCATCGGCCTGTCTGCGTTTCTTGACAAATCCCAGGCCGACCAGCTCCTGCACATGCTGATAGGCACCGGAGCCGCGTAATTCCACTAACTTGGTTTGACTAATCGACCCCTTGAGGGCAATCGCAGCCAGCGTCCGCAGGGCACCCACTCCCAAATCGACCGGAATCAGCCGCTGGATCAAATCATGGAAGGCTTCGCGGAGCTGAAGGCAGTAGCCGTTCGGAGTTTCTACCACCTCTAGGGCACCGTCGCGGTGGGCATAATCGGCCATTAGCTCTAGCAGCCCTGCTTCTGCTTCTGCTCGCTCACAGCCGGCATATTCGGCAATTTTGGCAATCGGCAGGGGCTGGGCTTTGAGGTAGAGAATCGCCTCGATTTTGCTCGATAGGCTTGTCATGGCTGAGGTCCGCCCGAAACGGCAAGAAACCAGATCAACGAAACGACAGTAGAGTATAGCGGAGTTTCCGCAGAATTAAATGAATATCCAGCGGCTTCTCAGATTGTTCTCATTTGAGTTGGAGAAAATGGCAGCCAGACTGCTTCTTATCTTCAGCTTATTTATTTCCGGTTTAATGATGGTCAAATCCTGCTCAAGCCAGCTGATTACGACCGTTAAATTCGCTCAATTCTTTCTCAGGATCCATGTTCCATCTAAAGCAAATCTCGCTATAATTAGCTTCAACAATTCTGAATTTATTTCATAAAACTTAACATAAATGTTACATTTGTTAATGGGAGTTGTGCGATGACTTCTAATCCCGCTACTCAGGCCCGATTGATTACCTTTTTGCAAGAGGAGTTGGCGATTCCGTCTTCGGCCATTGCCCTAGCCTTACGCCATCCAGAGTCGGAGACAAACTGGCTGCCAATTATCCTGTGGCAATACGGATTGATTAATCTTCAGCAGTTAAACCAGGTGTTTGAGTGGATGGAGACGGCGTGAGAGTAGGAGACAGATGCTAGTCGGCTATCCCTATCTCGACTGGCGTAGAATCTCGCCGGAACTCTACCAGAAGTCCAGTCTGGGATGCGAGTCAACAACTTAAAATTAGTGTGTAGCTTTGCAAAGAAGTTAACCAACTGGAACTGGCGAGCGCTGCGCCATTGCAATGTGAAGATCGGAAATATTCAAGTCTTGAAAATTGAGTTGATAGGTTCGATGCAAACCTGAAATCCCGAAACTGAACACTCATAGAACGCTTGGAGTGTCCGATTAGTCTTTGCTACGCCCAAACGACGTTTAGAAAATCGCGTTGAGATTTATGGCAATTAAAGACCAACCTCAGCCCCCTCGTTCGCGGCAGATTGGCAATATTCTGCTGCTGATTTCTGGGCTGTTTTTACTCGTTAATTTGTTTTTGCCCAATCTATTTGGTCCGCCAATTCCGCGGGTGCCCTACAGTCTGTTTATTCACCAGGTGCAGGATCAGGAAGTGGCGCGAGTCTCGGTAGGGCAGAACGAAATTCGCTACCAGCTCAAGGCCGAAGCCGATCAGCCTGGACAGGTGCTGTCCACGACGCCAATTTTTGACCTGGAGCTGCCCAAGCTGCTTGAGGCGAATGGTGTCGAGTTTGCCGCGGCCCCACCTCCCAAAAACGGCTGGTTTACCAATGTTCTGGGCTGGGTGATTCCGCCGCTGATTTTTGTGGCGATCTGGCAGTTTTTCATTAATCGGGGTGGTGGCCCGCAGGGCGCTCTATCGATTGGGAAAAGTAAGGCTAAAGTCTATGTTGAAAGCGATTCGGGCCGGGTCACCTTTGCGGATGTGGCTGGCGTGGAAGAAGCCAAGACCGAGCTGATCGAAATCGTTGACTTTTTGAAAAATCCGCAGCGTTTCACTCAGATTGGAGCCAGAATTCCTAGAGGTGTGCTGCTGGTAGGTCCGCCGGGTACTGGTAAAACTCTGCTGGCGCGAGCAGTAGCGGGCGAAGCTGGAGTGCCCTTCTTCAGCATTTCAGGTTCGGAATTTGTGGAGTTTCTGGGCAAATTGAATTTATCACTCCACAAGCTAGTCAATATTTACAAGCCTACTTCAGTAAAACGCTGGAACTGAGCCAACTTCCTGCCTCACTCCGGGCATGAATCAGACATCAAGTTGCCTCAACTCAAATATTAGACCAACCTATGTCCTGTTTGCCCTTGCGCATTGAGCAGAATGATAAACAATTGGAGCGGTGCGATACCCGTCCTGCCATGTCAGAATCAAGCTCAATTTGAGCAGCGTAAGACTAAAATCTATTGCAGTGCGCCGCTGACTAATTTGAAGCACCAATGGATGCTCTGCCTGAAACTTAAAAATACACAAATGAATACAACCGTGATTATTAGCGGCCACCCTTGGGCAGCAGCAGCCCTCGTTAGGAATGACACCAATAGCATCATATAACCCCATGCTTTGGTGAAAAAGTGGGGCGATACCAGGATAGGGAACAAGAAGTTCCCTGTTCTTGAGAAGCTGTATTTTAAGAGATTTTAAGAGATGAAATTTGACTGAGAAAATGTCATCATTTCTGCCCTCATCAAGGATGAAATACTCTATCCTCCTGGCAAGGATGGTGACTGAAAATCTTCCCTAAGGGAGACTCGACGGAACTGGTGAGCACTTAGCATATGGGCCAGGTCTTGTTAAAAACTCTAAAAACAAGCACAAAAAGTTTTTCTAATCCATTAACCAATATTTGATAATACCGCTCTTTGGTGAAGCTGAACTGGCGATCATTTCAGTCAAACAATTCAATCAACAATATCGACAACACCTCTTGAACATTATGTCACCTGGGAAAAATCGTCTCGATCATCCAGCTCATATCGAACCTGCGAATCGCGAGCTTCGATTAAGGCAGCACAGAGATCTTTTTCGACTTTTAGCGATTGCCGCTGGACTGATTTTTCTGCAAGGCTACATGATTGCTCCATTAATTCCTCGCTTAGCAGACCTGTTCAATGTTCCCGTTCAGAAGATTGGCTTTATCGTTCCGATCTACATGCTGGCCTATGCCCTGATGGCGTTGTTCTATGGGATCCTATCCGACCGCTTTGGTCGCTGGGCGATCATCCGAATTTCCCTGCTCATTTTTGTGATTTGCACAGGATTGACCGCAACCGCCCAAACGGCATCTCAATTGGCAATATGGCGGCTGCTGACGGGGATTGGTGCCAGTGGTGTGATTCCCCTGACTTTTGCACTCATTGGTGATTTGTTTCCTTTCACGCAGCGGGGAAGTAAATTAGGGCTGGTTTTTGCGGCCATGGAAGGAGGGATGGCTGCCGGTTCCGCTGGCGGCGCAATTCTGGAGCCTTTCGTAGGGTGGCGAATGTTGTTCATGGGAACTGCTGTGATGGCCGGACTGGTTCTCTGGCGGCTACGCCGCTATGGTGCCTTGTTCGATACTGCTAAAGCAGCAACGCTGCCGACGATTCGCCAAGTGTTTCGAGGCTATAGCGAGGTTTTACGAACATTTCGGGGGCAGCGTACCTATGCTTATGTGTTATGGAATGGCATCTATCATTCCGGTGTTTATACCTGGCTGGGATTGTATCTGTCACAACGCTACGATATGAATGCCTTCAATATTGGCTTAACCATCCTGGGTTACGGCATTCCTGGGCTTTTGTTCAGCGCGCCTATCGGCAAAGCGGTCGATTTCTGGGGACGACGTTGGTTGGTTCCCGCTGGATTAGTAATGGCTGCTTTGGCGGGCATTGCCATGATTTTTGAAATTCCACCCACGGGAACCACAATCGCCATTCTGGTGTTATCGCTGGGGTATGACTTAACCCAACCGCTGTTTGTTGGCATCGTGACGGACTTGGGCGACGACAATAATCTGGGGCAAACCATGGGGCTTAAAGTCTTTACCCTCTTCACTGGCTTCGGGATTGGCAGTTTCATATTTGGTGAACTCCTTAATCTGGGTTTTGGTTGGTCTCTGGCCATTTTTAGCGGCATCCAGTTCGTTGCTGGATTGATTGCTGTACCCCTTTTCTGGCAGGAAGTTCCCTGGCGGCGATCGCAAGTTCGCTCTGGAAGCCGGCCTGAGCGGGCCGCCGATTCCGCAGATCGTGACGAGAACGTTCGATTCGCCCACCCGAAGCCGATCTTATCTCTCTCGCGCGTGCAGCTGCTGACGCTCGGCGTGCACGAGGCGTGAGCCTTCAGGCGGCGCGGAGTGTCAGCAACGCTCTCGGAATCCGCTTCGATTCCTCGGGTGCGCCGATCGATGCCGCCCTTTCGTGATCGTCTGCGGCATCGGCATGCAGCATCGGCCGCTCGTGGCCAGGAACGGGACAACTGGATCGCGGCTACGCTTGCAGGAACCGGGGCGACAGTGCGTATTACAGCACGCAGCTTCGCGTGCTGCGTGTGTGCCTTGGGGTCGATCGAGGGCATCCGCCCGAGCAGCATTTCCTTCCTTGGTCCTCCGCGCATTCTGGTGGCAGATCGAAATGATCTCCTCGAGGGCGAAGAGGTTATCGGTCTATGCGCGATCTTCAGACGATTTCTCGGATTTTTGCTTCGGGTGCGGTCGCCGTCTTCGCATCATGAAGTCAACTCGTGCCACGAGCGAACTCAGGAGGATGCTTCTGTGGTTGATCGAAACGTTGTCGCGTGCGTTGCCGCTGCTGGGCTTGCGATCCCTGCCGTGGCACAAGTGCCGGCAGAAGTAGTACTTAAGACGGGTGATCCGACCTCGGCCGGACGAACGCTGACCAACTTGTTTGACTATCCCGTCGTGGACAACCAAGGCCGCATCGGTATCCATGTCTCCGATTCCGGGTCGACCTCGGTCATCGCGCGCGTCCAGCCTGGGCTCTTCGAGGACGTGCTTCGATCGTCGACCGTCGCGCCCGGCGTCGGCCTTCTGTTCAACTTCGCTGCTCCGAGCAGTTTGGTCTCAACACGGGATGATCGCTTTGCCGTCCGCGGTGAATTCCAGGATCCGATCACATTCGCTGGCGTGACTGCGATCGTCGCGGGCGTGCCCGGCAGCCTCACCGCACCGTTCCGCTCCGGCACGCCGAACCCTTTAGGCGGCACCTACTTCGCCCAAAACTATCAGTTCTATGTCACAAGTTTCCCCTACGCCGTCACGAACTCCGGCGTCGTCGCATTCAATGAGGGTAGCGGAGGGTTTCCAGCCCCGCCACAGGGCTATCACACGTTCTCGTCGGGCTCAGGCACGCCACTGGCGTACCAGACTCAAGTCGTGCCCGGACTCGCTCCGGGGACGTTCTCAAGCTTCACGACCAATGGGAATACCAGACTTGCCAGGGCCACTTCGCAAGGGACGCTCGTCTTCTGGGCACAGACTTCTGTGCCGCCGACCTCGACCGGCGCCCAAGGCTTATGGACCGTCAACCCAACATCCGCGCCGACGGCGGTGTCCTTGATCAATACGGTGCCCAGCGGCTACACCAACGCCTGGAACATCGTCGGCGTGACGCCTTGGGGCATCAGTGAGACCGCAGGTGTGCTCCACGCCGCACTGATCAGCAACATCCAGACTTTCGCGTTCGAACGAGGATCGCTGTATCGCACCACGAGCAGCGGCACCACCGCGATCGTTCTGGGCCTCGATCCGGCCCCGGGCTACCCAGGCAAGGTTTGGAGAGTCCGTCCGCTCGATGCGCTGGGCGTGATCAACCGCCAAGGGCACGTCCTCTTCAAGGCCGACGTCGGCGACCTGCTCAACCCGGTGACAGGCGAGTTTCAGCCGATCACCGAAGCATTTTACGTCGGAACACCGTTCCAGCCGCTGATGGCCCTTAACTCGCAGGCTCCGTTCTTGCCTGCGGGTTTCAATGTCACGACCGTCCCCGGCTTTGCCATCAACGACGACGGAAGGTTCGTCGTCGCCGCTCGAGCGGTACGGTCGAGCCCATTCGAGTCGCGTCAGGTGCTGTACTACGGCCGATACGACCTGGGCCTGCTCGGCGTCATCCTCCAGACCGGATCCGCCATCGAGGTCGCCCCCGGAGATACGAGAACAGTCCAATGGATCTCCTCGGCCGCGGAGGTGCGGACGCTCGGGCCCAGCGGTGGCTTCGTCGGCGGGCAAACATCGGGCCTCGACGAAGGTCGTCTCAGGAGCCGCCGCGTAGCAGTCGAGAGGCATTTTTTATCGCTATAGTTTACAGGCTTCTATACGAGAGAAGAGTCCCCAACTTCCCCCAACAACAAAATCAAATACTCTCAACAACGGAAGATGTCCTGTCACAGCAGAGGTATTTGAAATAACATCTTCGTAATAAATCCATCTTCCATTCCTGATCCAACCGAGTCGATCACCAAATCTTTCCCATATATCTTTCCCCGGATATTTCCCATCGGGCTTACCACCACACTCCAAATAAATTCTCTTTTGTACACTAAAACCAAATTTCCCATCGCTATACTTTACCCAAAGTCGATCAATATTCAGCAGATCCTGGCAGGGAAACATTTGGATATCTTCTTCTCGAAACCAGCCTTCTTTTTGCCGATCTATAACTTCACACATCCGATTGGCTGTCTCCCGATCAGCTTTTTTCCAGTTGCCTGCTTTCAACAAATCCCGTAGTTTGGTGTAGTAATTGGCTCCAAATCGTTCGGAACTGAGATCATCATTAGATGATATGAATGGTGAGATTGTCAGTTCTGCGGGTAGGGGAGCGATCAATGGCTGAGATTGCTCAGGTTGAGGTGGATTAGTGCCTACAGAATAATTGTTTCTCAATCGAGCTATCTTCCGGTCAACACGATCAATTGCAGATCGAGCCTCCCGGATTCGATCTCTAGATTGAGCCGCTTCAATGATTTCCCACCAGAGTTGCTTGGCCGTTTCAAAGTCTTCCTCCAATTCAGCTTTGGTCGCCCGATTAACGAGAACGGTGATATCCGCTGCCGTCACAGCATTCGGAAGCAACGGCTGCAATGCTTTAGAAGCAGGTTCAACTCGAATCCGAGGCACCTGATCACGGCGCTGATTCAACTCTGCAACTCTGCGCCGCAAATACTGCTCTAGCTGGTCGGGTAGCGTGTGGTGCTTCAGCCCTTCTACTAAGGCATAGGTGAATGCACCCTGTTTAACGCTGTCTAACTCATAGGAATACTGGCCATAGTCACAGGCAAAGATGGTGGTGATGCCGCGACTCTGAGCCAACTCTACCGTTTGTTTGCCCACCTCAGCAGAAATCAACGTGCGACTACCTTGAAGCTGACGGCAGTTGTCCAGTACCAGCACAATATCGGCGGTCTGGTGCCTTCGCAGCGAAGCAATCACCTCATCAATGGGCAGGGCAATCTTCAGCTCGATGTCTTCCAGCAGGCTATCGGCAGTCAAGAGATAGTCGCGGCCATTTTGGCTAACGCCATGTCCAGCAAAGAAGAACCAGAGCCGATCTACCGGACCAATGCGGCTGGGATCCAGGTCGCGGTTTAATAGCTTGATTAAAGTAGCGTAGGTGGGATAGGTGGGGCTGGTTCGGTATTCTGTCTCTCCCAGACAAAGCCGGATCTGATCTGGAGCAAAGCCAGCCTGAGTCGAGAGAAACTCGTAGATCAACTGGGCATCAGGAACCGCATAGTTGAGCTGCCGCTCTGGATGATGCTCATACTGGTTGATGCCGATAATAATTGCCCAATTGTTCGCCATCTATAGCTGTTTAGCTAGAAGATTAGCCCAATCATAGCCGCTGGCCAAGCGTTCAACCAATCCCCTAAAACCGATAATTGCGATCCTTGACCCAGAGGCTAATCGGTACCGCATTACCGCTGCCATCTACCTTCACCTCCACCACAAATGCCTGTCGGTCCTGAGTTTGGCTGATGTCGGTGTTGAGTGCGTTGCGCTGGGCTTCTGGCATGTAGTAGGTTTCGAGGCCGTAGCTGATTTGTCCATAGCGGTTCGTGCGGCCCTGAATCGCCACCTGATTTGCGGCCAGATTTGTAGGACGAGTGGGGCTAATGCGGACGGGCTGCCAAGGTTTCGGCGGAGTGGTTTCTGTGGCGGGTGCTTCCAAGACCACATAGAACTGTCCGGCCTTGAACTGCTGCTCAAACCATTCGCCACCGGGCAGAGACCGCAACTGATCGGAACGGGAAATTTCGTAGCCCAGCGTTTGGTAATGGCCGCGCAGCACGAAATAGGGGACCATGTTCCAAATCAAAGGGTTGCTCAACGGCATACCGTTTCAAATTGGCAATTTTACTGGCTTGCTCTGGACCATTGAGTTCAGACAGATCAGTTAAAGGCAGTTCCAATGTCAACAAGTCAGCAATACATAGAGTACTTCCATCGGGGCTGATAGTGGTTCGCAGGGCTTCATGACGATTGACCAGTGCTTGTAACGCAGTCCGCAATGCTTTAATGTCCAGACGCCCTTGTAGCTTCAAGGTTTGGGATTCGTTGTAAGCGCAATTAGCATCTTTCCCTAGCCGAACTGACGCCCAGATCTCTTTTTGTGCCTCCATTGCTGGTGCTGTTAACAGCAAATCTCCATCAGCAAATGGATCAAAATCAACTGCTGTTAAAGTGCGAGGTGAATCTAGGGGAGAAGCCATATCCATATATCCATATATCCTTACTTCTTAAAACATCCTTTTTAATGTTTGCACCCTGTCTACTCACCCGAGTTGGTATCTACTAAGTGACTGAGTAAGCTTGTTCGACAGAGTGGGACTGAGAGGCAGAGCAATTAGCTGAAAAGGGTTTTGTGGTTCCTCTTAAACGCAGATAAAAACCATGATAGGCATCAACAAAACATTCTGGATGGAAAGGAATGCGACAGGTGCGATCGATCTCCCAACTATCAACAAGTTCGTAGCCCAAATTAATCAAAGAAGCTAGAAACTCGGCACGATTCTGAATCTTATAAGGAACATAGGAAGATAGAAGATTCTGCAATGTAAAATACTCTTTCCCAGAATGAAATGGAACATGATGGATAATGAGATGACGAGGCTTAGTAGACAATTGTTGAAGGAGTTCTGACAGGGGAAATTCCAGATACTGGAGGGTTCCACAAGTCAGGAAAATGTCGCAGCCCTCTGCATCAGAGATGTTAACTGTGTAAGATAAGCCTGGACTAGGAAATCGTTTTAGAATTTCATTCCCAGCATTGACTGCTTCTGGAAGATCGCAAATCTTCCAATTGAGTGATGAGGGATAAGAAATATATTTTTGATAGGCATAATAGCTGTAACCTGTATTTCCACCCAAGTCAAATACAGTAGAGTTATCTGAGAATGCTTCTCTTAGCCAAACAAGGACAGGATAGTCTATAGGTTGAAATTTATTAATTTCTTCAATACTCAAAGTAGGATGAGATCTATAAAATTCAGCCTGATTGTAGCTGTTAGACACTTTCTGAGGTATTGATTTAAGTGCTGCTGAAAAGGATGAAAATTTACCCCGATACTCTGCACAGCTTCTCGGAAATACCCAGTAGTACAGGTACAAATCTGATAAAAGCGGAATATTTAGAACCAAATCTCGGAGACTTTGCTTCAGATTTTGCCCGCTTTTTTGCCCACGAATAACAGTTCCACCAACTTTCATCCAATTTCCCCCTAAATAAACTTGTCTACTTTTTGGTAGTTCTTAGCAGAGTTAAATATCTCGCGTTTTCAGCAATTTATTTTCCGACTATTCTTACAATTCCATTAATAATATTGTTGATTCGCGTTATGCCTGAACGCACAACCTCTGATTTGTTTTGAGGATTCCGCTTTGCGATCAATGCCATTGAGGTAGATTTGATCTTATCTAAAAGCATTGAATTCCCTGGTTCAGTTGGCTTGAAGCCCAATTTACGTAAGTAGTGATTGAATTGGTAGATGTTTGCTTGTGTAATAGACTCTTCTAAATACATGAGTACACTTAGTGCGATCGAAAAATTATTTCCAGTTCTTACCCAGTGTGGAGCTAATGTTGGTTGATGAACTCCTTTTCCGCCAGTTAGATGATAAACCTTTGCCTTTGCCTGATTTTCTTCTCGATAGGTTGCTGCTCCCACATTCCCCATGTAGAGTTGTTCAATCTCCTCGGCGGTTAAAATCGAGCGATCGCCTGCGTCAAAAAGGCTGACATCTTTATCACCATGAATCTGAAATAGGAAATTCACCTCGGAGTCAATGTGGTAAGGCGTAACCGAGTTCGGAGAAGCAATGAAGATATACCCTCCAAAGACGGCTTGAGTAATGGTGGTTTTTCCGGCTCCACTCAATCCAGTAAACCAAACGGTAACTCCACGATGCTGCATGATTTGCTCCATTGCTGTATTAATTACGAATGATTGCTGCTCCCCCTATGCCCTACGGGCAAACTGCGTCAACATCAGGGGGACTTTCAACTGCTTTCGGTTGAGTTCAAACACCAACTGGAATTTGCATTGCCCTAGCCAGCTCAGCCGCCACCTCAGGACGGGAGAATTCGGGCGGCGGTAGCTCACCTCGGCGTAACATCTCTCGTACTTTTGTACCTGATAGATGAATCCGTTCTTCTGGTGTACTCGAACTCGTTTTGCTGGTTGCCATTTGCTGAGTCCGCCGACAGTAAAAGGCATGTTCAAACTTCATGGGTTGAATACCCAATTCACCGGGTGCAAATTCATCAAAGATATATTGGGCATCATAGGTGCCATAGTAGTCGCCAACGCCCGCGTGATCGCGTCCAACAATGAAATGAGTACAGCCATAGTTTTTGCGCACCAAGGCATGGAAAATGGCCTCTCGCGGTCCGGCATAGCGCATCGCTGCTGGGTTAATGGCCAGAATCACGCGGTCCAGCGGAAAGTATTTTTCTAGCAGAATCTCATAGCAGCGCATCCGCACATCAGCCGGGATATCATCTTCCTTGGTTGCGCCTACTAAGGGATGCAGAAACAATCCATCTACGGTTTCTAGGGCACACTTGATGATGTACTCATGCGCTCGGTGAATCGGATTGCGCGTTTGGAAGCCGACAACCGTTTGCCAACCTTTTTGACGGAACAAAGCACGGGACTCAGCCGGGTCAATTTGGTAGGCAGGAAAGTTGGGATGGGGACGGCGCTCTAGTAGCCAGACATCGCCTGCTAAATTAACATCACCTTGGCTGTAGACTACCTTAACGCCCGGATGCTTCTCATCAGTTGTGCGATAAACTTGCTGAGCTTCGTGTTCTTTGTCACAGACGTATTTCTGAGTCAGTTGCAACACGCCCACAAACCGGCCATTCGGATCATCTAACCGAATCCACGCTCCTTCCTTGAGGCGAGCCGCCTGTTCCGCATTGACCGAGAGAGTAATCGGAATCGACCAAGGCAACCCATTAGCCAAATGCATTTCATCAACCACACGCTGATAATCTGCCTCACCCATAAACCCGGTGAGCGGACTAAAGCCACCAATCGCAATCAATTCCAAATCGGAAAGGGCGCGCTGATTCAGACAGATGCGTGGCAAATGATCGGCCTGCTCCAGAAATTGAGCCTTTTGTTCCGGGGTGCAAATGCGGTTAATTAGAGTGCCGCCGTGGGGAGCAATGCTATTCAAATCGTGATTCAAAATCGCCTCCAAGAGAACAAGATGGTTCAACAAACCTAGTAGAAGGCACCTACAGAGCAGCGAATCCAGTGACCACCCTATTCAAACCTTGGCCCTTGCTGAATTCAGGTACGACTCAGCAACGCAAAACAATAACGAACGACAATCAATTCGAACAAACTTGAACACCCTGACGCTGTTGCAAAACAGCTTTGCTCTCGCCTATTTTTTATCAATATTCGCAACAATATGGAATCATCCGGTAGGGATTTAATGATCTAGATCATTTTTCTACCAATGTTTATCAAATCATTACCATACTGCAAAAACTGCAAAAAATTTTGTAGAGAGAAGCAGAAGTTGTATCAAATCGGTCGATTCGCCATAAGCATATAGGAGAAAATGCTCTGCCGTTGTAAGTGCCATACCTATTCGCAAGCGCACAAACAATCTATCAATCTAAAAGCCAAAAGCAAACATAACAAAATCTTGACAAACTGCTGGCATACGCTTGCCTTCTGCTCAGTTATGCTTTATCCTGTCCGATACTGGTTTTTCTCGCCCTAGATCTACCAGTGTTTCGGCTTAAGGCAGGGCGCTGATCCAGAGTGTTGGGACCACTCGAGACCAGCTAACCTGACTTCCTGGTACCAGCAGGAAGCAAGGCTGTGTTTGATTTTATCTCACCTGCCTCGCTGAGTGTTGACCGTTACTCAAATGAAATGCGCCTGTGAGCCTTGCCTTTGCGTCGTTTCCGTGGACCAGGCTGTAGAAAAAGAAGGCAAATACTATTGCAGTCAAGCCTGTGCCGACGGCCATCAGAACGGTCAGCATGGCTGTGGACATACGGGATGTGGATGTTAAATAAACGTTTTGAGTTCTAAGTTTTGAGTTGAATTGGCGTTGAAGTTCGACAGAAATCAACTGAAGGCTCAAGGCCTAGAAGTGACATACTCCCGACGCTCATCCTACGGATAGAGCGCGGGCTTCTTCCTTCACAGTCCTCCTATTGGATCGGACTCCAGAAGCTTTGTTGAGGAATTACAACCTCTTTGCCATCACTATCCGTTAGAAACGATTTCAGTCCCATATCGATGCCGATTGTATTCTCTATTGTCGGCAACCCTGGAGTGAGTTCGGGGACAGAACCATCTTGCAGCGATAGCGTGATGTAGTAGCCATCTGCTTTTTTGGTGATTGCAGCCGTCTTGATCGCAAAACCATCTGGGATCGGTCGATGCATAATCAGTTTCAGTTTGCCAAGTTTGGGGAGCTGAACAAACCGACCGTGAATATATTCCCGTTTTACAGGATCGGGAAATGAAAGCGAGCGGTAACGCCCTACACCTTTGAAGCTTGGCTTGCCGCTACGCTTGCCGTTGCAGTCCCCTTTTACCCAGCGCTCAAACGTCGTGTCTACCCGCTGCACAACGTCTTGCAACGTATGAGAGGGGATCGCTGCATATTCTGGAAATAGTCGTTTTGAGTTGGCCAGATCTCGTTTTTGAGAGTAGAAGTCAGGGCGGTCTTTCAACTCTGGAAGTGGTCAGCCAAAATAACAATTCACCTGTCAGGAGTGACAGCATTACAGAAGGAGTAAAGCTGCTAGCGGCAGGTGAACGGGGTCGTTCACAGGTATGGTGTGACAGGTATGGTGTGACAGGTATGGTGTGACAGATAAGTGTGACAGTTAAATTGAGTGTATCGTATCGTGGATCATAGGCAGACGATTGCAGCAGAGGGCAACCATGATGACCCAGCTTCTAGGCAAACCCGCTGAACAGCGATTTATCCAAACTGGTGTGAGTTGGAAGAGTTTTAAGGCGATTCAAAGTGGTTTCGCTGGCTCACCTGGAGTTCGCCTGTTCTACTACGAGGGAGAGCTAGAGATTTTGTCTACTTCACCAGAACATGAAATTGTGAAAGGCAATATTGGTTACTTACTCGAAGATTTCATGCTCAATCAGGGAATGGAGTTTGTTGCCACGGGTTCGTTCTCTCAAGAAAAGGAAGCGGTAGCTTCGGCTCAAGCAGATGAGTCCTATTGTTTTGGTGTAAGGAAATCAATTCCAGACTTGGCAATAGAAGTTGTCATCACCAGCGGTGGACCCGACAAACTTAAGCGATACAAGGCGTTAGGAGTTCAAGAGGTCTGGTTTTGGGAAGACGGTGAGATCAGTGTCTATCAATTAGTTCTAACGAACTACCAAAAAGCAAACAAAAGTCAATTCGTTAAGGGTATCAATCTTGAACGACTGGCTCAGTGCGCAGCGATTGAGTCCCGACCTCAAGCAGTTAGAGAGTTTAGGCAAAACCAGTAATTTGGCCTTGAACCACGTTGATACTGTGAGATTTACACTGCTTATTATTGGTTCTTTGAGTCACATATCCTCATTAGCCAAGTGACTCATTAGCCAAGTGACTCATCAGCCAAGTGACCGACGCGGTGATGGATGGATCCGAACTCACGAGTACAGCCCAAAATTAGTACAAGTGAGCCGATACTCCTTTAAAGAGCCAAATCTGAAAAGAGCCAAATCTGAGAATCCTCAAAACAAAAAATGTCCTCACTTGAGAGAGGACATCGTTCACATTGTTTTCGTTGATGTTTAGCCTTTGAGCTTAAAGGTTCGCCATCACGGCTCTGGCCGCTTCTAGGGTGCGGTCGATGTCCTCGTCGGTGTGGGCGAGGGAGGTGAAGCCAGCCTCAAACTGGGAGGGGGCAAGGTAGATACCGTGCTCTAGCATCATGGTTGGCTAACTCTCGCTGGCTCAGTTGCAGCGTTTTTCTAGCAGCCGCGATCTGCTGAGCCGAAAGGGTAGAGCGGGGATGAGCGACCTGCTTTCGCTGTGACTGTCGTAATTTGCGCTTCGTAGCTTGAGATGCTTGCACGTCCCACCCGTCTGGTAATTCAAACGAGAGTAACCGCGCCTGCATCAGCCGGTGCCATTTGTCCCGTGGAGCAGCATCGGTGAGGCGGTTCTCGCGGCTGCCGTCATTGATCCAAAACTCTAGAGCGGCTTCAGCATCGTCGGGTAACTCGGCTAGTCGGACCCAAAGAGGTTGAATATCGGGTGGATAGGTGTGGGGATCGAACAGAGGTTTAAGGCCATATTGATGCAGCACCTCCAGATCGCTTTCAAACGAGCGCAGCAGGCGTTTGCGTTCTTCTCGTTGGCTGGCAGCCTGTAACAGTTTGGTTTCTCCGTAGGCAATCCGCATTAGGGTAGGCACTGTCAGGCGCTGCTCGTTGCCTAACTTCGCTTTGAATAGCAGCCAGAGCATCATCCGTGCCGCTCCTTCGTGCTGTTGCCAAATGCTTGTAACCGTGCGTAGTAGGGATTTTGGCAGACTGCCATACTGATAGAAGGCGATCCCTTCTCTGGCGGCCTGCCGGTTGAGAAAGTGTTTGGCCCAAGCGCCCGCTTTGATGCGGAAGGTGAATCCCGTTAAGTGTTTACAACCCAGGTCATCTTCCTGAAAATAATGCTGAATTTCTAGTAAATGCCAGAGACGGCTCTGATGCAGCGAGAACCCTCGCACTCGACCCTGTTGCGACCAGTGAATGTCAAGCTGAAGTTTGCAGGGCTGTTCGACCAGGTGTTTGATCAGGGTCAACTTAGCGAGTTTGCTGAGGTCTTTGCGCTTCTCTAAGCCCAGGTACTCTTCAATCTGGCGGTCGCTAATCACAAAGTCCTGCTGCCAGGGTTGCTCCAGCGCAGTGGCATGGGCAGCATAAATTAGATGCAAACACGCAACACGGACATCCCAAGCGGCAAGGTCAGCTTCAGCCGTAGCACTGTCAAACGGCAGGGAATCCTCTGCGTCGAGGGGTTGGGTGAGGCGAAACGCAATTGCCCCCCGGCCACCATTCACCTGCCGCTCGTAGCACAGCTTGCCATCTGAATCCGGCTTCCACGACAGGGATTGACCTTGAGCTAGCACGTTACATGCTTCCCATACCACAATCGCAGAGGCAAACGGATTACTTTTGCCGTTGGCAAACAGGCTGGGGCTAGGCAAGGTGGTGGCCGTAGTTTTGCAGCGTCCTTTCTTGGCCTGTAGCGGCACGGGGGGGCGGTCAATCGGACAAATACTGACGCATTGTGGCTCAGCCGCATCATCTTTACAGTCATCGCACAACATTGGATCAATCCACAGGTCTTCACCTGCCGATTTGATAGCGCCTTTAGGGCACTGGGGAATGCAATCACCACATTGGATACAACGGTTTGTAATACTGTGCGCCATAGAATTACACGGTGAATTACAAGGTTGAGCAATGAAATTGACGTGATCGAAAAGATTGACAAGGCCAGCAAAACAGCCCCCAACGCTAGGTTGAGTAGATCGAAAGCGAATTTGTTTGATCCCTAGACTTGAGTTTGTTCACGCAGCGGTGTATACACAAGCCCTCCTAGCCCCCTTTTCTGCATTTCCGCAGTCAGCAAACTTTGAGCAATGAACCGAGCAGGGAACCAACGGATTAGGCGAATCTGACTAGACAACGTGCTATCTCAATTTGGGTGAGTGAGCACCATCTCCACAGTTATAAATAAGAACATTTCTTTATTTTGTTCAATTTAAGCGATTAAACAATTTCTTAAGCTTTGTTTGAAGTGGGTTTGAGATGAGTATTTTGAGTTTTTGTTTAGATCCCATTCTCCTAACTCAAGAGAGGTGCCCTAGGCAGTAGAGTAAATTCATCCAGTCTTATACATGATCAAACATGAATTAAATTAAAAATGAATTAAAAATAAAACATTCTGTTTTCTAAGCACTCAATCATAGGTGGTAAATTGGCTAAACGCTGCTGCCAATAGTCGAGTGAACGTTGATAAACTTCTGAGGTGCGCCAGGAGCGCTCTGCCAGCACATAGTCTCGGAAAGAGAGGCTGAGCGGCGGCAATGCTCGTTCGGGATGTTGCAGTATCTGCGCTAATTCTTGCCCCAAAAGTTGAAAGCTCCAGGCATCGCCAATTAGAACGTCGAAGCTGATGCAAAAACGAATTTTGTTCTGATCTAAAAGAACAGCCTGGATGTCAAACAGTGGATAGGTATCGGTGGGTAAAACCTGATGGGAGAGCTGATTGCGCAGTTCGGTCAAGCGGGCAGTGGTTTCTGTAGTGTTGCAGCCCCGCAGATCGAGGGTGTTGATGCGGTAGGGCGGCACTTCAGCTAAAATCCGCTGCTGACCGTCGGGCTGAACAATGACGCGCAGCATCTCGTGACGGTTGATCAATCGCTGCATGGCTTGCTCTACTTGAGCCACAGTCAGCCCAACTACTTCAATCTCGCGGTAGCCGTGGGTGGATACATTGCCTAGCTCAAACGCAGCGTGGCGGCCAATCCAGTAGGCTTGCTGAATCTCGGTGAGGGGGAAGGGCTGGTGGCGCTGATCGGGATTCGGTGTTAAAGTCGGAAACAGCGGCTGGGAGATACGAGTGGAAACACTAGTGGAAGTATCAATAGAAATATCATTCAAAATATTGGCGGAAATACCGACAGAGATTTTAGCGGCGAGTTCGGCAACGGTGGGCGATTGAAACAGAGTCCGCAGGGGAAGTTCGATTCCTAGCGCTTCACTGATGCGGGCTACTACGGTCATCGCCAGGAGAGAGTGACCGCCCAACTCAAAGAAATTATCGTCGCGGCCAATCGCATCTATTTGCAGTTCGGTCTGCCAGATCGCCGCGATCGTTTGTTCGATGGCAGTGGCGGGGGGTGTTTTAGATTGAGCCGATTGAGCCGTTGGCTGGGGCAAGGCTGAGCGATTCAGTTTGCCGTTGGGTAGACGGGGCAGTTCGGGCAGGGCAATCCAGACTGCTGGAACCATGTAGGCGGGCAGGCGGGCAGAGATAAATTGCCGTAGTTCTGTCACCGGATCGGCATTGGCACTGTTCCGATTCGCTGTTACCCAATAGGCAACCAATTGGTCTGCCTGAACCGTCACGACTGCTTCGCGCACCTGAGGATGCTGAGCCAGGAGGGTTTCGATTTCGCCTAGCTCGATGCGAAAGCCCCGTAGCTTCACCTGCTGGTCCACTCGCCCTAGATACTCAATGCAACCATCCGCTCGATACCGCCCTCGGTCCCCAGTTCGATACAGCCGCGTTCCCACTCCAAACGGATTAGGCACAAACCGCTCGGCCGTCATCGCCGCTCGCTTCCAGTAGCCCCGCGCTACCCCCGCGCCTGCTAGGTAGATCTCACCGACCACTCCCAGCGGTACCGGTTGAAGCTGGGCATCGAGCAGATAGACTTGGCGGTTGGCAATCGGCCTGCCAATCGGAGGAGGGGTAGCACCAGAGGGCGGCAGCGGGATGCGGTAGGCCGTGGAGTAGGTGGTGTCTTCGGAAGGACCGTAGAGGTTGTAGAGGTGGGTGACTGAGGAGTGAGCATAGACCTGCTCGACGAGGGCCGCACTGAGGGCTTCTCCGGCCAGGGTGAGTGTGGTCAGGTTGGGGGGCAGTGCCTGAAGCTGGAGCAGGGCGTGGGCTACCGAGGGCACGGTGTTGAGCAGCGTCAGGTGATGCAGATGCGGAAGCTGGGGCAGATGCAGAGCCGAGTCAGTCAAGACGACTGTGCCGCCGCTGCTCAAGGGAGCCAATAGCTCGAACACCGAGAGGTCAAAGCAGAGCGACGTCGAAGCTAGCACGGCTGCCAGTTGCTCAAAGCTGAAGGTGTTCTGTGCCCAGTGCAGCAAGGCCACCGTGTTGCGGTGCTCGATGGCGACGCCCTTGGGCACTCCTGTGGAGCCAGAGGTGTAGATCAGGTAGGCCAAGTCCGCAGGCGTGGCAGCACTTGGGACAGGGTCAGGGGAGCAGTGGCAAACCGTTATTGCCATTTTGACAACGCATCAGCCGGAAGAAATTTTTGTGCCCCATCACCAAGAGCCGCCTGCGGATCATGCTGTCACCAATCACATTGTTTGGGAAGCCATTCGGCAAATTAATCTACCCGTAACCGTCTACGAATACCCAATTTGGCTGTGGGACCAATATCCTTGGACAAATATGATTTTGAGTAATCAGAGCTTTTGGGCTAAGTTAGGCACCGGTATCCGTTCAGGATTGGGCTGGCGCTTAATTCGTGAGTTGAGATGTGCAGTTGAGATTCGGGAGATTCTCGAGCTAAAACAAAAAGCCCTGAGTCAGCACCGATCGCAGATGCAGCCCCTGCTCGCCAATTCCCAGTGGCTCACCTTAGGTGATTTATCAAACGGCGAATTTCTCAACTGCTTTTTTCAAAACTATGAATTCTTCCATCCAGTCAAAGTTAACCCAGCCACAGCCAGTAAACAACTATCCGATTCAACCGCAAACACGGCAGCTAGAAGCCGAGATGGTTTTTAACTCCTGACTCCTGACTTCTAACTTCTGACTTCTAACTTCTGACTCCTGACTTCTGACTCCTGACTTCTGACTCCTAATTCCTCAATGCATTCCCAACTCAAACCCAGCAAAACCTTAGACTCCTTTACAACTGATATTGCTCAGGGGCGAGTCATTGGTAGCAGAACGCCCAGCGGCAGCCTGCGTCAAGGCATGGATGTGGAGCACCAGATGGCGATCGATCACAATGCGCTGCGGATGAGGCCATTGGTCAAACCGGGTTGGGCTAGACAAGGCATCGCCTATGGTCCCTATAATCGCCAGAATGGACTAACTCTAGCCGTGTTTCTGCTCAACGGGCACAATACCTCTCAGTCGGGCAGCATTCTGCAAACATTGAAAATTCGTGCTCTGAGCTGGGCTTTGGGGTTACCAGAGACTGGGCGAGTCCGGTGGCGTTTGCTGCGGCGATTTGTGCGCTGGTTAGGAAGCGAGCAACCCTTCGCGATTATGCGCAAACTGCAATACTGGGCTGCCAACACACCAGAGCGGTTTCAGCCTCCAGAACTGAATGAAAATTTAGCTGTCGGATGGTTTCCTAGTGCAGTGCCGCCAGATCCGCTCACTCAAGGCAATGCATTTATTGTGCATGCGCTGGGAGGCAACAACGGTGAACTGCGAACGCGGATTGGCAAGCAATGGCAGCCTGCCATTCAGGGATTACAAAATCTGCAGACCTACTATATTCTGATGCTGCGGGAGCAAGGCGCAGTCTATTACGCCGCCTCTGTGCCTCAAGCGCATGGTTTCGTTCCCTATCCGTTCATTCGCCCGATTGCAATTGATGCTTTCAACCAAGATAAAACCATCTATGCGGCTGTTTATCAAAGTGTCCTGGGGCAGATCGGTTTTATGGTTGATACCCGTGTCTATGGAATTCATGTAGAACTGCTGCCGCGCTTTGCTACCTGGTATGGCACAGCTCACGCTGCGGATTCTCTGCGGGGCGGGGGGCCACTTCAGCAGTCCCAGGCTGAGGTGGGAGGAACCTGGATCGTCCATCTAGGAAATGCTGAGCGAACGCCAGTCGGAACCCAATTCCCAACTCCCGGCTGGGCAGTGCTGGACCCTGGCGCACCATCGGGACTGGTTCACATACTGCTGACAACAGCTGCAACGGTGGTCCCGGTTTCTCTAATCTGGCGGTTTCAGGATGAAGCCCACTTCTGGAATCTACATCTCAGTGCTGAGGGCGTTCAACTCCGGCTTTGCAAAGCAGGTATGGAGGAGATCATCGCAGTTAGTTCAGAATGGACACTCCAGCCCAACGGCCATTACTCAGTGCAAGTTCTCGATGATGGCCAGGAGTTTAGCCTTTATTGCAACGGCGATTTGCTGTTTGGTCGTTGGTTTCAAGATCAGCGGCTACAGGCCGCAACCGGAGTCGGTCTGGGTACGATGACAGCCAACTTGGTTCGATTCGAGTATTTTGAAGCGCATCCCCGCCAGATTCCTCTGCCGCCAGAACTCGATTTGGTCCTTTCCTCTGCCGGTCACAATACCTGAAAGGAAACCTCGGCGATGCCATTCCGCAATTCCTTGTCCGTCGCGAACATTGAAAACCTTGAAGGCTTCACCGTTTGCCGAGTAATAAAGACGACCGTCGGTAAGTACGCCATCGCAATCCATCAAAAGCAAACGAATGCGGGCAAGTCGTGGCCCTAGGTTCATATTTTCGATAAAAGACTAAGTTCAGCGGACCTCGAATATCTCTACTGCGCTCATTCGCCACCCGCCGCCGGTACGCACAAGCCTATAAACTGCCATTCCGGTCTCTATTTCCCGGTTCAAGAGTCGCACTGACATCGCCGCTTCCACAAGCACCGTATCCGCGTCCAAAACATCTGCGTGTTTTAGGTCAGACTTCCACTCAACTGCATTGCCGGAAATGCCGCTGGCAAATCTTGCGATCTCACCCGAAAGTATAAGTGCATCTATTTCGGCCTTGCGGTTCGAGATAGCTGCCCGGTCAAATTGGGTGAAGTATGCACGTATACTATCTTCTCCCGCAAACGGACGGTTCAAACGATTTCGAACATTTCGTGCCAGCAAGCTAGCTCCGTATTCGCCCTCGGCACGGATAGCGTCCGAGACATATCGTAACGCCTCGTCATTTCTGCCAGTTCGCGAAAGCACGTCAGCCAATCCGGCAGCCGCCCAAGCCATACTGCGTGCCCCCGGCAGTTTTTCGGCCAATACTGAATTGAATTCGCGCTCCGCATCAAGGAGCCGATTCTGGGCAAGAAGGGACCTTGCCAGCAAAACCCGCACGTCATCAAAACGCGGCTCCCATCGTAGTACTGTTCGGGCTGTCTTTTCAGCTTCCGCAAATGCCTGCCTGTCGAAATCTCGCTTCACGGCAAGAAGCAGATCGCTGTCCGTGGTCTCACGCGGAGCGATATCATCCGAATAATCTATTTGTGGATACAGCTTCTCAGGATCTATCTCTACCCGCTCAATGCGGGATGTAGTACGGAAGTTCACTTCTCCAAAACTCGTCGCTCGGATCGTAACCGGTGCTGACATCGTTTCGCCATTTGCAAGGAAAGCCCGAACATCAACGGTAACATCTCCGGAACCGGTGTTCCTCACCGCAACCGAATATTGCCCGTCCGCTTGCCGCGGCAGTCCGACGAGCAGATTCCCCTCGGTACGCTCGTCAAGCATTTTATCGAGAAATTCCTTTTGTCCGGGAAACGCAGCCCTGAGATCCGCTAAAGTTACCGAACCCGAACGCATTGACTCCTTTAACGCGTTCAAGAATTCGCGCTGTCCTACCTTTCGCTGAAGCAATCGCCAGACCATCGCTCCTTTATTGGCAACTGCGGCAAAGTAGTAATCATCGAGCGGAGCGACCAAATTTAATGGTTCGTCGCGCCTGGAAACTGCCGAATAGGCGATTCGCTGGCGTGTCCGCTCCATATCCGCGATGTCGCGCCCGAATTTATGCTCGATGAACTGATTCGCAAAATGGCGCGGCAGGCCCTCGCGTACGACGCCATAACCATCACCGCTTACATTCACCGAATCACCGATCCAAAGCTTTGCAACCCCCTCCGCGATGTTCATCGCTGTCAAGGAATCGATCTTCGGTCTCGCAAGTGTAGAGGAATCGATCAGCATCGTTCCACCGGAGTGGTAACCGGAGCCACGTCCAACTGTTACGATCCGAAGCGGTGTGTTAGGTTTCGAACCGAACATCTCAGAATAGAAGGCGACAGCATCAGCCGCCAACTGAGCCAATTCAGACGCTCGCTTCTTGCCCTCTGCATCAGTTCCAACCGGTGCGAGGACTGAAACTCCTGCTGCATTCTCTTCCTGCCATTTTCCTGCAGCAAAGAATGGCTGGACAAGAAGCTTTTGGTCAAATACGCCGGAGCTTTCGCTGCCCGTCGAAACAACGCGCAAACCTGATGGAGAAGTTACACGCAAGCGCATAGGTGCGTGATCTGCCCCACGAGCGAAATACCAACTGTTCGGTGTCGGATACCAGAACGACATCGGTAAAAAATGTGAGTTGATGGACCGGCTGCGGTTACGGCAAGAAGGCAAAATCAAAGTTCCCGATCGGATTCGCTTCCCGGAACGGTTGGTTGAGCCACCGCCCGAATTTGCTCCCACTCCGCCAAAACAGACTCCAGACTGGCTCCAGCGCTTGATTGATACTCCCAGCCGAGCTGATGTTCTCTGGCCTGCAGCAATTTTTGTGGGTACCGGGCTACTGAGCTTGAGTGCTCCGCCTTTAGCGTTAGCGTTGGGGGTAGGCGTTAGCCTCTATTTCCTCAATCGCAAAGAGCACAAGTTTGGTCGGGCATTTCTGCTGACGCTGATCGGCTTGATCGTTGGGGTTGTGTTGGGTCTACAGATTGGACAATTCCTCCTTCCGCAACTACAGCAAATTTCGTTGAACTTGAATTCGTTTGCAGCGCTCGTTACGTTCTTTGTCCTCTGGCTGATTAGCAGCTTCCTGCGCTAGTTGTCACGTACCGTTCAAAATCGGCTCTAGAAGTTAACCCTAACGCAAGCACTCTACTCAGCAAACGCTGCAAATCGTCATATAGTCAGTCAGAGAAATTGACTCCATCGGGTACAGGCCAAATCCAAGTTTGTACCCTAATTATTTCGCTTCTATTCTGCCGCCTCTTCGTCTTGATCGGAACGCGACTGCGAAGAGGTAAACAATCCTGCTTTTACGGTAAAGTCCAGATCGGCAGGCAGAACTCTAGAAGAAGCCGCTAACTGCGAAGAGGGAGCTGACAGCGAGGTTGGCAAGTGAACGGTCTGATGACAAAGGATCGCCAGCACGCAGGAACAGAAGGCTAACAAGCAAAAATCCAGGTTTTTACCCGAAGCAAGCCATTGCAACGCTACCGCTGAGGGGGAGGGTGGTAGTTGGGATAGCTGGCTCGTTTTTGCCAGTACGGGCTTTGCTAGAGCAGAAGCAGGTTGAACCGTTAGCGCTACAGCAGCATGTTTGCGTGGCCAGTTTGGTTCATTCGTTGCTTCACTAAACGATCGATGTCTTCTGTGTTTCACAGTCTCAAGCCTCATGAATACCGATTGAATCCACTGTGGAATCCCCTATGTAGACTGCCCAACTTGATCGAGTAAGTTGCAGCACTCAAGCTACCAGTCTAGTAAACTTAACGCACTTCGGACGGGAGTTGTTCCGGAAAGTTTTGCAATTTGTCTAGTGCTCTACAGATTTTTACGGAGAATTCAGCAGCGTTTCTATTCCGCATCTAGAGTACATTAGTCCAGCAATTTTAGGTGGCGTTGATCACTTTACACGCATGCATTTGCCAACTAATCTAGAGCGCAACCAGACAGATTTAGGAGCAAATGCTCATGACTCCTGCTATTGAAGTAAGGGCGGTCGCGCAGCGGTGCTTTGCACTCAGCATTTGCCAAGTAATCTAGAGCGCAATTAGACAGATTTAGGAGCAAATGCTCATGACTCCTGCTATTGAAGTAAGGGCGAAGCATTTGCCAAGTAATCTAGAGCGCAATTAGACAGATTTAGGAGCAAATGCTTCGCCCCTACCGAACCGACGCCAGATCAATCAAACCTAACATACCTTCTGACTTCTAACTAAGCCGTCAACCTCAACTGAGACCCCTGCTCGGTCTTACAAACTTCGATCCGGGTTTGAAAGGCTTCTTTGAGATGGGGAATGTGGGTAACGGTGAGGATACAGGCAAAATCCGCCGCAATCGTATTAATCGCCCCAATCAGGCGGTCGCAGCCGGCGTCATCCTGAGTACCAAAGCCCTCGTCAATGATCAATAGCTGTAGGGCCATGCCAGACCGCTGAGCTAGCAATCGCGCTAGAGCTAGCCGGATCGCAAAATTGACCCGAAAGGCTTCTCCGCCAGAATAGGTTTCGTAGGGACGGGTGCCCTGCACATCGCTAATCAAAATATCTAGCGTATCAATCATTTTGGTGGCGGCCAGATTGGTTTTGCGGCTGGATCGCTGAGTGACAAACTGGACATGAAGTTGATTGGCGCTCAAGCGGCCCAAAATTTGATTGGTTTCGGCTTCGAGCTGGGGCACTGGTCTCGGCAAGTATCGAGGCAGGCGATTTCCACCTCTGGATTTGGGTCGCAAAACAGCGCCATCGAATAGCGCGAGCGTCCTAGCGCGACTCCCTGAGGCAGCACAACCCGATGCGGCGTCGAGTGCCAGTCATCATTGGTCCAGCGTTGCAGAGCATCACCGCTATTGACCACAATAGCCTGCTTCAAGACAGGTACAGGCAACCAGTCCCCCTGAAGAGAGCGAATTTCTAGCCCATCTGTGGCTCCATGCTCCTGGAACAGCAGCGTGATTGTGCCGTAATCAGTGTGCTCTCCAGCCCGGAGTTGATTAGTGTTGTCAGGATGGGGCCAAGCCGGATAATGGAGCAGGCGCAAAAAGAAATTTTGGCCGTGGCGTTCGACCAGAAACGATTCTGGCAGATGCAGCGCCAAGGCGATGGCTTCTAGGAGAGGTAGCGCCGCTTCGGTAATGCAATCTTGGTAAAACTGCTCAACCACCCGCCGAAACTGCTTTAGCCCGGACGGCCAGTCCGTTTGCAGACCGACATTAAACGCTTCCTTTAAGTCCCATGCTCGATCTGGATTCAGGCGTTCTGCCGCTAAGGGCACATAGCCACAGTTAGTTTGAGGCGACCGCAGCACTTGCTGCTTGACCGCCGTGGGTAGGGCAAAGAAAGATTTTGCTTCCGCGAAGGTTTGTTCGATTTGGGCCGCCGCTAAGCGATATCCTGTCACGTAAAAAAAACCGTAGGTTTGGCAGGCTTGTTTGATCTGCTGGGCAACAAGCCTTTTGGCCTCAGGATCCTGGGTCAAAAACGGAGCGAAATCAACGATAGGAATAGCCGTGGGATGATTCATTTCGATGATTTAATGTTTTTTAATCTGAGCTGTTGACTAGATCAAACATCGTGGCTAGACGAATTTTATTGACTTCTTTCGCGCCCTGGAAAGCTCATCATCGAGGTAACTCTTCTGATCAGCTCCTCGCAGAAATCACCCAAATTCCTACGTTGTCTCGGTCACTTTATTGCTTGAGATACTTACCCGTCAACCTGCCGGTGGCTAGGGATATAATCATCGCCAAACTGGAACAAACTCAACCCGATTTACTAGTTTGCTGTGGTATGGCTGAGGCTCGATCTCAACTGAATGTCGAAGCTCAGGCTGTTGTCAGCAATGTCGTTTTGGCTACCAAGCTTGATTTGAAACAGCTCACATTTGGTTTAAATCACACCGTGATCAGCTATGATGCTGGACGATTTGTTTGTAATAGCTTGTACCATGCAATGCTAGATTATTTGAAAAGTTGTGCTCCCTACCAAAACGGTCTCTTTGTCCATGTTCCCCTGCTAACGGCCCAGAATTGGGAGCCAATTGCTGCAGATTTTCGTCAACTGCTGGAGCGATTGTTAACCCTGAACCACTAACCCTGAACCACTAACTCTGAACCACTAACTCTGGGCCACTAACTACAATCCATCCACTGCGATCCACTTGGACCAATCGACTGCATCTAACCCAAGACCAGTAAATTTGCACAATAAATTTCGACGACGTTAAAGCTGCATTGAGCCAAACAAATTCACGAGAACAAATTCAGCTAAACCCTTGGCCCCAATAGCATCGACCCAGAATTCAACTAGAAATCTATCCAACCACTACCCACTGGCTGAATCAGTAGCCAATTACACGAGCAACACACGATTGGCTCTGGCCCAGTCTTGCATCTACACTTTGTGTTCTGCGTTGCATTTTGTTGTTAATTGAAACTCGAAACCTATTGCCGTGTCGTCACTGAAACCGTTGCCCATGTATAAGCGCAGCCGTCGGAGCTGGAAGCGGAAACCCCGTCGCCGTCCTTGGTATTTTTACCTCATACCGATTGTGGGAATCCCAATTGGCTTAGAGATCTTGACCCGGTTGCTGTTTGGCTTCACGGGGTTAGACCAAGCCTTCAGCCAAGAACAGTCGGAGCAGGCCAAGCGAGTAGAAGCCTATCAGCTAGGGTTCCTCAGCCCCGATCGCCAGCCCTACAAGAATTTACCCAATCAGGGTTTTGCTCATGACCTACACGCTAAAAATCGATCGTGATACTTGGCTGAAACTGTCTACTGCTCAAAGCTCAGCCTTAGCCGATGACCAAAAGCAAGCCATTTCAGCCGGAACTTTATTACCCATCTCTAGCTACGAAATTGTCGGCGATCATCTCAAGGTTTCCCTGGGAACGGACGCTCAGGACCAGCAGTTGTCCTATCAAGGGCACAACACTTGGTACGTCTTTAGACCGGATGTAGAAATTCTGCAAGATGGTAAACCCCTGGATTTAACCCCCAGTTCGGTTAACTTGCCGATTCCGCACTATGACTACTATGACCAAAATGACAACAAAGAAGCACCGGGAGGTTCCTGCAATGTCACAGCGCTGGCAATGGATTTAGCCTATCTGGGGGTGCCTCAACGTCATCCGGATATGCGCTATCCCGATGAATTAGATGCCTATTGCGATCAGCATGGATTAGACCGGCACTCGCCGCTTGATTTAGCCAAAGTGGTAGCAGCCTACGGCTGTAAAGATGATTTTAGCTACAACAGCAATTGGGATGCGATTAAAACCTGGTTGGCCAGCGGACTGCCGGTTGTGGTGCATACGCAGTTGACCCGATCAGGTCATGTGATTTTACTGCGGGGATACGACGAGACAGGGGTTTGGGTAAATGACCCCAACGGAGAATGGACCGCAGACGGCTATGACGAAGGCAAAACTGGGGAAAATCTGCACTATTCCTGGGAGCTAATGTATCAAACGGTTTCTAGCGACAATCAACTCTGGGCACATCATATTTGGAAAGGGCAATAGAGAAACGATGCCATTCCCAATGTGAACTATTCTATTGGTTGCCAAGTTGATCATCCGGTTGGCGATATTTTGGCGATTAATTAGCGTTCGATTGGCGTTTGTGTCCTATACCTGAAATGACACCACAAGTAGTCCACGCGATTGTCGCGCCGGATTCAGTTTCGCTTCAAGCAGAGTTTCTTAAAGAGTTCCTTAAACCGTCAATTGATTTCTCTTTCCCAGAAGTGCTGGTCTGCGGTGGATTGAGTGCTGTCACTATTGCTGTGCAACCAAGATGATGAACGGTTTATTTGGAGAGTATTATGCCTAATTTGTTACCGATTGAGATTCAGGATATTCATCCCGTTGTGCTTCAACTGGGTATTATTATTGGCGTAATTCAGCAGAATCAGACTAATTATTTCCTCGATCTCGATTGGTTTGAGAATCCAGTTCCCGCGCTGAAAAATATTCCGAATGAGCGGGCAAACCTCTTGACGCTGTTTCAAGATCTGCTGGGCAATCCGATGCAGAATCCTCCGGCAGATGGTCGATCTTGGTATGCCATTACGCAACAGGGTAAACCCACCTACTGTTATGGGGTATTGCCTCCAGATGGTAGTGGTACCAGCTCCACAGTCGGAGTCGGTATAATGTATCCCTACGTTGATGGTAATATCACAATTAAATTTCATGTTTATATACCTTTGTTTGCATTGCCAGTTAGCGGCAATCCGGTGATTACGGGGCAACCGAATTATCCGCTAGAAATTGGAGTAGACCTAAAAAACACGCAGAACAAATTTACTAGCGGCACCGTCAGTTTTGATGGACTGCAATTCCTGGGCAAGGTGCTGTTTGCGGGCACCGGCTCCTCGTTCCAGATCAGTTTCCTGGACGTGCAGCCGCCCAACACCGGCCCCTTTACAACAATCCAAGAGCTGCTGAACAGCCTTCCTGGACTTGGCTTGCCTAAAGACTGGATTGACGCGGTTCTGGCATCCCAGGAGGTGATCAATTTTCTGACTCAGAAGATTGGTACCTCCAACGAAACTCCTGGGATACTGCTGGTGGATATGGGGTTATTGCAATCATCGGGTCAATCATCAGGTCAGCCTTACGTGTTGGGCGATCTCTCGAAGTTTCTCAACCAATCACCTCAGACGCTGCTGGAGAATTTCTTCTTTACGGTCCTAAGCCAGCTCTCTAGTAATACGAATCCGCTGATCCCTCTCTCGGGACAGGGCAACGGCATCTACGGTAAATCAATCTCCATAACCACGATGTTCTGACTGAAAGATGAGCAAGTACTGTTGCTTACGTCTAACAAATACTTGTCGTCCCAGGCTATAGATGTCACCAATTATTTGACGTTCGCAAAGCATTGATCTCAGAAAGTCGCTTATGCGCATCGTCAGCGATATAGCTTCTTTTACTTAAGGCGAGGCGATTAAATTGAAATCGAGCATTTTCGACATCGCCTCGAGCGAGATAAACGTTGGCTAATTTCTGGATTGCAAAATCGCCGTAAACGGTGCGTCCATAATCATGCACAAATTGTTCTAATAGTCCGATTCCATCCGGAGTATCCCAAATCCACCCAAAGGAAGCTCCATCCTTTCGCAGAACAAGGAAATCATGTGCCTGTTTATCCTCTCCTACTGGTTCTAAAATTGTAATCGGAACGCTTTTAGATGAATGTCCGTTCAGAAAAAATCTAACTTGATAATCACCGGGAGAAGGAAATAACTCGAGCGTTCGATCAATCAGCTGATATTTCTCAACTTCTTCGAATTTAGAAGGTTCTAGTTGGTTGGGAAGAGAAATCGTCCCGCCCATCGTTACCGCCGAGGTTAGACCTTGGAATCTGGTCGTCTTTCCTTCTAAGGTCACCTCAACAGTCACGTCTTGAGAAACTCTCGGCAATGTAACGCCTTTATCCGGCATAGGAACCTTGAATTTTACATAGATTGGTTCTAGTAGAAAGAAGGTATTTTGGTTGAGCTGAACAGCAAGCTCGTCGATCCGAGTTGTCTCGGTAATTCTTTGCGCCTCGGTCGTGATTGCGACCATGTATAAAACAACTGCAGCAAACGCTAGTAAAATCATTCTCATATAACTTCTCCCTTACTCAAACGCCGGGACTTTTGACTCGTTTGCGAATAAGATTAATATGCTCCTCGTGAAGAGAATAATCGTCGGTTTGACCCTGTAAACGATTCGGATAATCCATAATTCTGTATGTGGCAATTAATCGGTCGGGCGCGCTTGGATTTGAATTCTTGTTATCGCCCTTTAAGCCAAACTGGTGCCCAAGTTCATGAGGCACAGTAGTTCCTTGGTTCTGAACCAATGATCCTAGCTGCAAAAAATATGTTCTGGACACATCAGTCATTACCTCTAGGTAGATCAAACTTCCGAATGCTCCTTTGGGAATTAGGGACGAGCAGGTCGTACCTACGCATGTGCTTGATTCGAAACAATCGCACAATACAACACCAGGCCCAATTCCGTGGCCGATTCCAAGATTAGCTCTTGTTTCGCCGTCTGCATCTTCATGCTCTTCGTCCTGATAGCCGACCAAGAAATAAGATATCCAGAACTCATCTTTTTCATCATTTGCTGAATTTCGATTTGAATTGATCAAAGTAGGTAGATTAGATTCAAGTACATTCAGCGTGAAAGGAATATTGACTTGATTATAATTTGCGACATTCTGAGTCCATTCGTATGCCGGTTTTACATATGCTTCTGCATACACATTTCTAGGTCCCCCGTCGGGATAGGCACCGTCCTCCGGCCTTAAGTGATCAAAGCTCTGCGGTAGGACGGTAATTGGTTCATTGACAAGTACTTCATTCTCATCTCCATCGACTTCGTAAGGTAGAAAAGTGCCCGTGGAAAAAATGGGACTATCGTCAGAGTTGAAATCGTCATCGTCGTAGAGAGAAAAAGGGGTTCCATCCGTAATTTTGATTGGTCGATTTGTAGTATTCAGAAGTTTAACTGCATTGGAAGTGTTCGAATTTACTAACAAATCATTGCTCGCCGTCAGAAATCTGCCGAAAGAAAATCGATGAACATCCAATGGAGTCGAGATCGTCAAATTCACAAAAGCGGTTCCATGCTTCAACCCTGTGCTCCTCGGTATCATAACCGTGCCATTCACAGTTCCCGTAATTTGATTTATTGTTCCTACACCCACCATAGAATCAACCTCAATGTGCAGACGCCGCCAAACGGTAAGCATGTCCGAGCGGCAAGCTTTGTTGCCGACCGTTGCTGATTCACAGTTAATTGAACGCACGCTTAACAATTAGCAATTTAGGAGACTTGTTATGCGAATTGCTCAAGTTGCCCCCTTATGGGAGCGAGTACCCCCTCCGGCCTATGGAGGAACTGAACTCGTGGTCGCTCATTTAGCGAATGAATTAACTCGTCGTGGTCATGATGTTACCCTGTTTGCTACAGCCGATTCAAAAACGCTAGCAAAACTAGAACCCGGCGCACCCCAACCGATGCGTCTTGCAGGTGTCACCCCGGTTGAATATCAGCTCTATGATTTGATGCAGCTAACGCGGGTGGTGCAGCAGGCTGATCAGTTTGATGTGATTCACTTCCATGTTGATGCTTCCGCTTTGCCCTACGGCAATCTTCTCAAAACCCCGGTGGTGCATACCATCCACGGCGTCCTTACCCCGACAGCAGCAGAGCTGTTTGCCCAGAACCGACACCAAAACTTTGTGAGTATCTCTGATTCGCAGCGACGAAACGATCTGGGACTGAATTATGTTGCTACGGTCTATAACGGAATTGATCCAGCCACTTATGAATTTCATCCGCAGCCAGATGAGCCTCCTTATCTGGCTTTCTTTGGGCGAATTTCGCCGGAAAAGGGTCCCCACTTGGCGATTGAGCTGGCAAAACGCACCGGATGGCGCTTAATCATGGCAGGCAAGGTAGATCGGGCCGATCAAGCCTTCTATGAAAGCGAAGTCAAGCCGTTGATTGACGGGAAGCAAATCGTCTATGTCGGTGAAGCCAACCATGCCCAAAAGAGCGAGATTATGGGGCGGGCTGTAGCAACTCTGTGCTTGCTGACCTGGGAAGAACCCTTCGGACTGGTAATGCCAGAGTCAATGGTTTGCGGTACGCCCGTGATTGCAATGGCGCGTGGTTCTGCCCCTGAGCTGATTGTGCATGGCAAAACTGGCTTTTTGTGCCATTCGATGGATGAATGTGTGGCAGCTCTAGCTCAGATTGAGACCATCGACCGGAAAGCCTGCCGTGAGCATGTGGAACAAAACTTTAGCCACATCCGCATGGTAGAAGGCTACGAGGCGGTTTATTACCAGCTCATGGAAAAACGGTTTGCCCAAAACGGTAAGCTGCAACGCTCTAAGCCAACCTCTGAACCCGTGATCTAAACCAAACCGGAATCTGACCGTAACCTAACCTAGAGGGGCGGGCAACAGTTCGCCCTTCTGGTCCTGAATTCAATTAGATAAGTGAATGCGTAGGCGAGGTTGGTCTACAGCGGCACAGCTTCTGTATCCTTCGAAACTTCTTGAAATCTCGTCTGTCGATCCGCAATCCCACCTGTTTTTTGATTGAGCGTAGATTAAATTAACAAACAATTTAAGTAGCTCAAAATATTTTGATTAATTTGGAGAATTACCTAGCAGCCCAAATAGAGCAAGTAAAATTTTAAAGAGCGATTTCTGTCAATCATCTAGCCTTACCACGTTTCTTGGTAGGGGAATCGTTGTGCAAGCCTCCTAAATCTTTCGTAAATCTTGCAAATATGGGTTTTGCGTTCCCCCTGCCCTATTTTAGGTTTACATTGCCCTATTTACGTGCTGGTTCTAAATTATGCCTGATATTGTCGAACTAGATGGACGCACCTTCATTCCGGCTGAACAGTTGAGCCTACCGCAAGCCTGTACTACTCCCGGACGGTTCCAATCTACCCTCACTTTAAAGGACGATGATCTGTTTTTGATCACCGATACCTTGGGGAACATCAATGGCTGTCTTGAGGAAGACAGCAACAGCAGTTTGGGGCTTTTCTGTCGTGACACCCGTTTCCTGAGTTTGCTCGATTTGCAAATTGAAAAGCACACTCCGGTGCTGTTGAGCAGCACGGCCCAAAAAGGATTTGCCCTTTCGGTGCTTTGCGCCAATCCTTATATTGAGAATCGGCTGTTGGCCGAGGTAATTGGGGTACAACGCGAAGTGGTCCTCAACGGTGGCCTATTTGAGGAGTTGACCATCACCAACTACAGCCGCGAACCGGTTAAGTTTGAAATCAGCCTATCATTTGCAGCACAAATAACCATGCTCGCCAAGTTGCCATCGGTTTACCTCCTTTTATGCGTCATCTATGCGTCAGTGAAAGCTATAGTCCTAGCAAGTTTCACAATCAGGTCTAAATCAAATTTAATAACTTAGGACAGAGTAACCAAATGATTGGCCCCTATCCTAGAATCTTGACATCAATCAACCTGGAGATGAACTGCCTTTGGTAGGAAGCTTTGAGCGGATGGAAATCTCAAGAGTGCTCAATCACTCACTCCAAAGGCTTAGAAGCAGGCTGAGTGTCAGGCTTAGAAGGCATCAACCGCTTCTGAACATTATGGCTGATGCATCAATTGCCAAAATATTTGGGCTTGCTGTGGATCGGTGATTTCATTCACAATCGCTTCTACCAATTCTTCAGGAGAAATTGGAGTCTGTTGCATCAGTAGATCGTCCAGAACCAGAGTGCCGACTGGACCAATGCATTGAACTAAAGCCTGCTGACAGCGTTCTAGAAAATCCGAACTAAAGTTGATAGTTGGCTTTGTGCTTGATAAAGATACACTAGAGTCAAAAGTTTTAGAATGACTCATAGAAACCTCAGAAGAGACCTGTGAGAACTGTGTAGAAGACCATAACTCGCTGGTCAAACTAGCTCTAAACTCTTCTGCCTGAGCTAGATCGGGAATTTCTGTTGCTAGCGCTTCAATCAGCTCAGCGGGAGTGAGATTGGCAGACTGAGTCAATACTTGCTCCAACACAAAGGTGGCAATTGGCCCAATTCGTCGCGACAGCTCCTGTTGGCAATGGTGAATGAAGGCTGAAGTCAGCGTGGTAGGAGTCGGTGGTTGGTTGGCTGGATGAGTGGTAGCGGGCTTCTGCGGAGCAGTTGGGGAGTAGCGGGCTTCTGCGGAGCAGTTAGGTGGTAGCGGGCTTCTACGGGGCAGTTGGGCGGATGAGATAACAGGCCGCAAATCGGCTAGGATCTCAGCAGCAGATTGGTAGCGGGCTTTTGGTTTGTCATACAGCATTCGCTCTAGAATTCTAGCTAGCGTAGTGCTGATCTTGACAGAATCCTGCCAGCGCCACTCTAACGTTTCCTGGTCCATCAAAAGCTGGGGTTCTTGGCCGGTCAGCAATACTAGTGCCGTTACACCCAGCGCATACAGATCACTGGATGGAAAACACTGGCCCATGCGCAGTTGTTCGGGGGGGGCATAGCCAAACTTACCGACAAACGAAGCTGTATCTGATGCTTTGCCATAGGCATAGATTTGATTTATTGTCTGTTTGACCAAGCCAAAATCGATTAAAACCGGGCGACTATTGGAAGCATCGGGTCGCATGACATTATCAGGGGAAATGTCACGATGCACAATTTGCCGCTGGTGCAAATACTCCAATACAGGCAGCAAATCCTGAAACCATTGAATCACCTCTGTCTCGGAAAAGGCTTGTCTCTGCGACTGGCGCTCACGTAAAAGCTGAGCGTAGGTTTCACCTGCAATATACTCCTGGACTAAAAACAACCTTTCTTGCGCGACAAACCAGGCTAGAAACTTGGGAATTTGGGGATGGTCAATTTCGTAGAGGACGCGCGCCTCGCGTTCAAACAACTCCCGTGCTTTCTGTATAGCGTACTGGGTGCGATTAGCTGGGGCAAATTCCTTGAGCACACAGGGATGGTTGAAGCAGTGCGTATCGTAGGCTAGATAGGTCTGCCCAAAGCCGCCCCGACCCAAGAGTTTCTGAATTTGATAGCGATTGTTAATTAGCATTCATGCTTCATCCGCATCCCAGAGTCTCAAAGTGTAGATGTTGGAGATTCAACTGTTGGCACCATCTCCATAGTCAAAACAGCAGGTTTTTGCTGCACCCTGGCTTCTAGAGGCCGCACTTTGGCAACCAGTTTGATGAACTGCTCGTAATTGGGCAAAGCTGCTTCAGGTATGTAACCAGCATCGCCAATAATGCTAGAAGGGGCATTCCGCATGGCGGTTTCAATCTGATATTGCAAGTTGCGATCTACGGTAGGAGCTAGCAAAACTGCGCTAGCCGGAACGGATCTCCCAGAGATCATCGCACCCATCAGCCTGACGGTCGTAGGCGTAGCGGGGCTTGCGGAAGAGGGTGTGTAGAAGATTCATGTATAGTCCTTTCGGTAGAGGGGCGAGCCCGAAGGCCCGCCCGGTTGATGTGCCTAGTCCTTCTTGTCGCTGATGACGCGAAGCGTGATGCGTCCGTCAAGAGGCACGGTCTCGATCTGGATGTTGAATCCGTTGCCGTCTGCATGCGGCCAGGCAGCTCCGATTCGCGTCCAAAAGCCCTTCTTGTTGTCCTGGCCGCGGACGTGGTACGCGGCGTAGGTCGGTGTGCGGTCAACGGTGGCGATAGTGGTGTCGGTCATGTTCTGTCTCCTTGTCGTTTGGGGACACGCCTATCGCGTCCCGATGGCACGATCAATGAAGCCGTGGCAGACGTGGCGCAGCGTAATGGTCAAGCGAAGAGCCGAAGGCTTCCGCTCGCGGAAAGCGGCTCTGGCAGCTTGAACCGTCACGGCGACGGCTTCACAGTGCCATGTCACGGACGCGGGCAGTGTCACACTCACGCGGAGACTGCATTGACACAATCCCGCCACTGAGGTACTGACAAACACACTGCAACTCCGCCGAGCATCGCGGCGTAGCAGTGCAAGCATCGAGCGAACGTTCGCGTGCGATGCAGAACGTCAACATCGCAATGAACTGCGTGGTGAGGGCAAATCCATGCTTCGTGTGACACAGAGCAACAGTGCCGCCCGTGCGAAGAGCTACTACAGCACGGCTGACTACTACACCGAAGGACAGGAGCTTGTCGGCCTTTGGCGTGGCAAGGGTGCGGCGCGCCTGAAGCTCTCCGGCATGATTGACCGGGATGACTGGGATCTGCTCTGCGACAATCGTCAGCCCGAAACAGGCGAAGCCCTCACACCGCGGCGCAAGGACGAGCGCCGCGTCGGCTACGACTTCAACTTTCACTGCCCCAAGAGCGTGTCACTGCTTTACGGACTCACTCAGGACCAGCGGATTCTTCAGGCTTTCCGTGAGTCAGTCGAGGCGACGATGGAGGACATCGAAGCCGAGTCCAAGGCTCGCGTCCGCCGCGGCGGAAAGAACGAAGACCGACTGACCGGCAATCTCGCCTGGGGCGAGTTCGTGCATTTCACTGCACGGCCGGAGGATGGCGTTCCCGACCCGCACTTGCACGCTCACTGCTTCGTGTTCAATGGCACCTTTGACGAACAGGAGGACCGTTGGAAAGCGGTCCAGGTCGGAGACATCAAGCGGGATGCCCCGTATTTCGAGGCGGTCTTTCACTCGCGGTTCGCGCGCCGGCTAGAAGAGCTCGGCCTAGAAACGCGGCGGACAGTGAACGGCTGGGAACTCACGGGGATCGCTCCGGAAACTCTCACCACATTTTCCAGACGAACGGCTCGCATTGAGAAGTTGGCGAAAGCACGCGGGATCACCAATCCGGACGCAAAGGCCGAACTGGGAGCGCAGACACGCTCCGGTAAAGCGAAGGAAATGTCCATGCCGGAGTTGAACCATCTCTGGCGTTCGCGGATGACGGAGCAGGAACTTGCCAGCCTGGATGCCGTGAGACGCCGCGTGGGCCGCGATCCTATCGGAGAGGACGATCGTGCCGCTCTGGGTGCCGTGGAACGAGCGATGGCGCACAGCTTTGAGCGGGCCTCAGTGCTGCCGGAGCGGACGTTCTTGGCGGAAGCACTGAGGCAGGGCTACGGGGTGGCATCGCGCGAGACGATCGAAAGGCTTGCCGGCAAACAGCCATTGATTCGGGCGACACGGGATGGTCGCCAACTCGTCACGTCGTTGGAAGTGCTGGAAGAGGAGAAGGCCATGCTGCGATTCGCCCGCGAAGGCAGAGGCACATGTCGGCCCATCCACCTGGGAACGATCACGTTTCCTGTCAAGAACTTCAGCGAGGAGCAGAAACGGGCAGTACGCCACGTGGTTACCTCAAAGGACCGAGTCGTACTGATTCGAGGTGCGGCGGGCGCGGGCAAGACGAGCATGATGAAGGTGGCTCGCGATGTTAGCGTTGCCATTGCTGCTGAGAATGTGATTTTAGCGGCGGGCACGATTGGCACAACGCGGATTTTGCTGAACAGTGCGAAGACAACCCCAGCAATCGCCAATCCCCGTATCGGCAAAGGACTGATCCTGCATCCCTCGGTACCCCTGATCGGCATATTTGACAAGACCATCAAGCTGTTAGAGGGGCTGGATAGCGCCACGTTTGTCGAGGCGTTCGGCGTCACTCCGGGTTTCATCTTTGAAACGATGGGAGGACTTCCTGCCTATGGCGCACTTCTGGTCCCTGGCAATGGCAAGCAGGTCTATGAGACGGTCAGCCAGTTTAATCAATGCGCCGGATTTGGCACCATGCTGGTCGATACTCCCTCGGATGATAACTGCGTCAGTTTAGATGAGCAGGGTGATGTAATGGTGCAATATGGTCTGAGTGATAGTGACAAGCAGCGGCTACGTACGGGAGTAGCGATTGGCATTCGCATGATGTTTATGGCCGGGGCCAAGCAGGTGATCATTCCATCAAACGAGAATTTCCTCAATCAGGAGAACTTTGATCCGATGGTTGGTGTATACCTCACTGATATTGCACAAGCAGATCTGGTAGAACGGAATCTGAATTTTACTCCGAATCGCACCCTGCTGACGGCTGCCCACTTGCAGGCAACCAATAAAATGAGCAGCTCTCCTGAAACTGGGGTGGTTTCTAAACACCAGCGTGTCTGGAACGTGTTGACCGGAACTGAGATCCCGAATCTTTACATCATGGATAGCAGCATCTTTCCAACCTCTGTTGGGGCAAACCCAATGCAGACGATTTATACCTTCGCCTACATCTTTTCCAAGCGCTTGCTACAAGGGATGGCATAGGCAACTCAATCTTCGCATCCTAACTCATCCGCCCTTCAATCGCAGGTTGATTAAAAACCTCTGAACGTTAGCCACCTTCCTATCCACTTATGGAGTCCTAACCATGTCTGATTCTATTCAAAATGATCCGGCAAACAGTATTCAAATTGGCAATCTGATTAGTGACTGGGAAGGTCTCGCTCCAGTAACGCCCTACCTCCATCTGACTGCTCCAGCCGTATCTAATTCGAATTCAACTCCTGATCAATCTAAGTATCCCAGTGTCGTAGGGACTCGGCGCTTGGCAGTCACCGATACGGCTCAAAATATCCGTAAACGCTCCTGGATGGGCTGGTTTCTCTGGGGCGATGGCACTCCACCGCCGGGAGTTACGCCCGGCTATCCGGTGACTGAAACCTCACCGCCGCTGTATAACAACGACAACTGGGATTTCTTTTCCTGGCAATACTCAGCCGGAGATGACCCCAATAACGGCAAATGGAAAGCGATTCGTCTCGATCAGCAGCCGCTATATCTGAATCCGTTTCGGATCAATTACAACTGGGCACCGGGCAGATTTGGCTATCAAACCCAGCCCTTGCTTCCCTTCAAAAGCAACGTTGGCTACTGGGCAGATAAAAAAATCGTCCGCGGCCCCAATCTTTCCCTGTCCTATCCCTATCTGGTCGAATATGGCGACTACATCGATAAAACCAAAGTCCCGGAATTCCCCGATGAGTGGCGGAAGTCCTGGCTGTATATTCATACGCGACCGCTGGAAACCCTGGTCATGGTGCCCGGAATTAAAACTCCGGCGGAACTGTTAACCCCAGGGATCTGGAATCAGGTGGGCACGGATCATCAGCCCTTTCCCTATCCGGTTTGGGATGAAACCCTCGGACCTGCGGATCAAACACCCTTTTGCATCAAAGTCGATCGCATGGGAGATTGGGATGCCGATCTGATCTGGGAAGGCACCCATGCCAATGCTGCTAACTACGACCAGAACAAATACCAGCCCACGGCCTTTCATCAGCCGGGAATAGGCAATTACCTGAAAATGACGGTGGCCCAAGGATCGCCGCTGATCTGGTGTGAAACCAATAACAGTCAGTACGTCAACTTCTATAATTTGATTCGCACTAACGAACTCGGATACATTGCCGACACAGGAGGCACGCTGCCCACGTTCATAAATTTCTCTATGAACTCATCGGCATTCGCAATGCGGCACACTTGCTTTACGTCTTCGAAAGAGGCTTCCGGGTTCGAGAACCTGATGTTCTCGAGTATTGTCCCATCAAAAAGAAAGTTGTCCTGCAAAACAACACCGAGATGTCTTCGATAATCGCGCAGCCGAATCGTTTGAAGATCTTTCCCATCAATTCTAATAACGCCATTAGTTGGCTGAATGAAGTTCAGTACCAGACTCAATATAGTTGACTTACCAGAACCGCTGGAACCTACAAGTGCGGTTGTCGTTCCTGCTTCAGAGATAAATGAGATCCCTTTTAATACGGGCACATCTTTTTCATACTCGAACTCGACTTTTTCAAATTCAATGTCTCCGTTGGGCTCTGGAAGAGGGTTGCGCTTCGCGTCTTCTTCAGTTTCGGTCGGCATTGCCATAACCTCGCGTATGCGGTCGAGCCCTGCCAAAGCCTCTGTAACCTGCGTTCCTATCGCGGCCAGCTCTACTACGGGAAGCGCGAGCAAGAAAGTGAATGAGATATACATCAGAAAATCGCCGAGCGTCATCGTCTGCTGCTGGATCGCATTGCCGCCAATGATTATCATTGCCACTGCAACAGCCCCGATCACCAAAGAAGCAAATGAATTTATTGCCGAAACCCCGGTAACCGATTTTGCTACATTCCTGAATAACCTGTGAGCACCGCGGGCAAAGGAGAGCTCCTCTCGCTTTTCGGCTGTGTAGGCCTTAACTATTCGTATGCCGCCCAGCGATTCGCCCAGGCGTCCGGTAACTTCCGCTGTTATCTCACCGCGTTCACGAAATATCGGCCTCAAAAGTTTTAATGCATACAGGAGAACACCGCCGAAAACTGCAATAACCGCAAGCGTCGCAAGTGTCAGCTGCCAGTTCAAATAGAAAAGTACACCGATCGAGATCGTGGCAGTAACAAGGCTTCCGAGTATCTGGCCGAGTCCCGTACCAACAAGGTTCCTGATACCCTCCGCGTCATTCATTATCCGCGAGATCAATTGACCTGATTGCGTCGAATCAAAATATGTTATCGGTAGGCGTTCGATATGTGTTTGCACGCGCTTCCGCATCTCAGTTATCGCACGCTGTGCCGCCACGCCGAGTATCTGCGAAAGAGCAAATGAAGTAGAAGCCTGGATCAGCGTTGCAATACCGATCGCCATCGCGATATACGTGAGCAGTTCGTATCGGCCTTTTCCAAGCACTTCGTCGCCGATATATTTAGTGGAGGCCGGAAGCACCATACCCGCCAATCGGGATACCAAAAGCAAAATACTTCCCAGCGCGAGACGCCAGCGTGCGTCCCAAACGATCTTTTTTGCCTCAGCCCACGCACCAGTGTAGCTGATCTTCTTTTTGCCCTTTTTTGAGTCGCTACCAGCCTCGTCTGCCATTCATTACAGTGTTCGCCCGCAAAGCCGACAAGTCAAGCCCGGAAACTCTCGTGATCAGGCTTTTTCAGTCTACGCGATATAGCGTAGAATCTTCTTTTTATGCCGCAGACATATATCAACGAATTAAAGGACAAGATCGGCGAGTCGGTCACGCTGAAAGGCTGGCTCTATAACAAGCGTTCGAGCGGAAAGCTCGTGTTTTTGCAGCTCCGCGATGGGACGGGCATCGTGCAATGCGTGGTTTTCAAGCCGAATGACGAGGCGTTGTATGAGGTCGCGGATTCGCTGGGGCAGGAATCGTCTATCATCGTTACCGGAACTGTGAAAGAGGACGCGCGTTCGCCGATCGGCGTCGAACTCGACGTGACGGGGCTTGAAGTTTTGCAGAATGTGCACGATTACCCGATCACGCCAAAAGAACACGGCACGGAATTCCTGATGGATCATCGCCATCTGTGGATACGTTCGAAGCGGCAGCACGCAATTTTGAAAATTCGCCATACCGTCATCAAAGCGGTGCGTGATTATTTCGATTCGAACGGCTTTACGCTCGCCGACACGCCCATCTTCACGCCCGCCGCGTGCGAAGGCACGACGACGCTGCAAGTTGACAACCGAGCTTAGCCAGTTGGCGGAAGAATGGGAGACGAAAGGCATTTCCACTGAACAGGAAGCCCGCAATTTTGTGGATACCCTCTGGAGAAGAGATACTAACCCGTCCGCAAGTCAGGCAGTTCCCCAGTCGCCCATGTCGTCCTTGCCTAGAGAGTCAGTCTCGCCTGATGTGCAGCAAGATTTACAGGAACTAACGGCCCAAATTGCGGCAATTCGTGCTGAAATTGAGCGGCTGCGTGACCAAGATAATTCCTGAAGCCGCCGTTCATTTTATTCAATTCAATCTAGTTGGGGTTAGATTCCCCGACCCTTGGGGCGTTCGTATTCGGTCATGTGAACCGAAATACCCTGCCGCAAACGGCGGGGTGAGTTTATTTATTAAAGACAAGAAAAATCAGGTGTTTCTCTAGTACCGCTAGGATTTTAGAAAAACGCCTGGTTATTTACTCGTAGATGCTGATTTATGGAGCAAAAGCGCCGCAGCTCAGATTTAGATCACAATTTATGGATCTCTAAATTAGAGCAAATTATGCAGAGCATTGTGCTAACTGAGGGTGTTTACAATTGCCGATTGAGTTCGTCTATTAAGCAAAATAGATTTGTTTGATTAAAACGATCAATCAATTCAATCATTTTCCCAGTCTTCCCGGCCCAACAAATCGCCAATTCGATCGCGCAGCAGGAAATCGTGATCTTCTAGAACACACTCGATCCCAGCCCACTCGCGAGCAGGAATGTATTGACAGAGGACATAGATCGGCTGGTGACGGCTAACAACCCCCTTTTGTACCAATTGCCGTGCTTCATCTTGCAGTAGGTTCATTGAATACTGAACAGATTGAATCATGATTCACCCTCTGGAAACTGGATTATGGTTCGTTTATGCCCAAATAGGCGGAGAAAGTAGAGAAGAGCATGACAGCTCGAATCCAAATTCGGCGAAGTAGCACAAAGTTAAACTGAGAAATCGTCTTTGTAATCAGGTATACTGAATGATTTCTATTTTCACGCTAACGCTCTACTGATCATATTAATAAAGATTACGAAGGTCAGCAAATCTTGACGAAATATTGGGGCTGTGCTGTAGAGATGCTGAAGTTGCGATACTGAGCCGAGAATGGTTAGAACATGCCAGGAGCCGAACAAAAACAGGGTAATACCGCTAGGAACACATTGAAGTTGTGCTCAAACTTCTACCTAAGCTAGATGCACGATGAGATCCACCGAGGCTAGGAAATGCAGCCAAAACCTGGCATTCCCATGTCGCAATATCGCAAATAAACAAATAAAGCAGTGGGCGGCAGCTGATCCATCCTTTACCTCTGAGTCATCTCATTCTGGATTGAATATAAGCTAGCCCTAGAGCACCTACATTTGAGCTTATCCTCCCTAATTAGCCTAAAATTCAAAGGTTCCGGCATATTAGCCTTAAAATCATTTTTATGCTTTCTCAAGCTTTCTTAGGCTTTTCTTAGTCTTCTATTAATATTGATTGCAAAACCTGCGGGTTTAGTTAAACGACAACCGCGGTCCGACGTTTCTGACCGATCTCGATTGCCACTTGAATTGCTGCTTTGAAGCTATCCGCTTGGGCAATACCCCGTCCAGCAATATCAAACGCGGTGCCGTGGTCAGGAGAGGTGCGAATAAACGGTAAGCCAATCGTGGTATTCACAGCCCGGTCAAACGCCATGAGCTTAACGGGAATCAAGCCTTGGTCGTGATAGAGCGCGAGATAGGCATCTTCACCAAGATCGGCACCTGCTGAGCCGCTACTGCTCTGCCCGTACCATGCTTGGGCTGGACGAACCCATAAGGTATCGGGAGGAACCGGACCTCGCAGGTGAACCTGGGGAAATTGAGCAGCCATCTCCTCTAGCCAGGGAATCAGCCAGGTTTGCTCCTCCTGTCCGAGTTGACCTTGCTCTCCGCTATGGGGATTGAGGCCAGCAATTGCAATCCGGGGATGACTCAGGCAAAAGTCTTGCTGCAATGACTGAACCAATAGCTCTAGCTTCTGCCACGCCAATTGAAAAAGGTTCAAAAACCTACTTGACCCCATCCTTCTCAAAGGCTATGTTAGCTGACAAATGATTACTTTACTTTTTCGATATCTGGAAGTGTCCAGATGCGCTCGAAGTATGGCTCGGTCGGAGCATAAAACCGGAAGTAGGCAAACCAGCCACGGTCGGGCAAAGTCGGTGCCCAGTTTGTTTCCTTGCCGGTTGGTGCAGTGGGGGCAAAATAGAGATCCACAGATCCATCGGCATTCTGGATTAAATCCCCGCGCGAATCCACACCCGCAATATTGTATGGGGTATCGATAAAGCAACGGGTTTCCGTGTCGTAAAGCGTGATCGACCAGAACTGTTTGACGGGTGCATGGGGTGGAACGCGGAGGGTGTAACAGTTGCCGCCCTGAAGCCAATCACCTTCCCTGTCTTTCTGGATGCCGATGTATTGCTGGCCGAGTCCAGGCGTTGTGGTCGTCATCCCGGCACTCAGGGTGACGGCTTCGTAAAACCAGGCAGTGCGTTCATCCAGGGCGGTGTGGTGTTCTGTTTCTTGATTGGCTTCCAGCAACACAGCGTTCTTCCAGTGCGTACCGGGCCAGATGTGAGCTTCCGGCTGGCGCTTGGCATAGCTGAGGCTCCGAGCCATCGCCTCCCCAACGACAGCCGCCTGTTCCAGGATCTGCTGCTGACGAGCATCGGGCTGGAACGGTTTACCCTTTTCGATGCCAAGCGGTTTGAGCATCGCCACCATCATGCGATCGCGTTCATGCACAGGCTCTTCGTTCAGCATCTTAGCCAGCAGTCGCCAGTAGTCTAAACTACTACCTGGCCAGCTGCTCCACGTTTTGCCTGTCCCCAGGATGATCCTCGTCTGGCGGGGATTAGCTCGCTGCGCGTAGGCGTATGCCTGATAACTGGCGTTTAGCGCCTCGGTCTCCTGCGGGTCAGTGGTCAGCACCCGGAAGGCATGGAAGAGATTGTTGGTGGGCGACTGGACGATGTGATAGCTCTCAACATCCAATGGGGCTTCCTGATCAGGGGCGAGCACAAGGTACTTACCGCCTTCTCCCTTGTCCGGGCCAGTCAGCCCCAGGTCGGTGATCGGACGCTGCCAGAAATCCAGGATGCCGCCTGCGGTCTGACCTTTTGGGTAATCGATCACCAAGGGGCCAGTCCGTTGCAGGTTCAGGAAACCGACCACATAGGGCGTGGTGTCATTGGCGGTGAGAATGGGGAGTTTATCGCGGAAACTGGTCGTCAACACCAGATCGCCATCCTGCTGATCAAACACCGTTTCGTGGGCTTCCTGCCACTGAGCAAAGCTGACTAAAGGAATCGCCCAGAGATAGGTCTGTACCGCCCGCTGGAAGTCGAGTTCGTCATAGAGTCGGGTGAGACTTTCTGCCGTGGGATACCCACCCTCGAACGCTAACGGCCCGATACGGGAATCTAGGGTGCCTGTCATTGGTAGCGTTTGCGCCTGGGTTGTGTCGTCCTGCATCGGGTTCTCCTAAAAGAGTTAATAGTTTGCACTGCTATGAAATTCTAGACTGAAATCCTGATCCTTATTGTGATCCTTATTGAATTTGCCAATCTCCAGGCTCCCAGCGACTCAAAACCCTGTTGCGATAGCAGGCTAACGGTCCGGTTGAGCGGCTGTCAGTAATCTTTGCAGCCACGCCAAGATCTCTCGACAGTCCGCTGCAAGCGAATTATGGGATGACAGAGCTGTTGGATGAGTAATGGACTCAGAAGCAGCAATGATAGAGAAGTGGGTGACGACTTTCCAATCGGTGGCAGTTTGATGCCTAATAACATAACGCCGCACCCACCTGAAGCGCTTGAAGTCAATTGACGAATTCTACGTGCTCCGCACAGGCTGCACCAACAGGGAGCGACGGCTCATGTCCTCCATCATGGCTTCGCTTGACCTCAAGTTGAGCAGAGTCTGATTCTGGCACAGTTTGAAGAGGAGGGATACGACGATGGCTGTAGAAAACTTCGCCGCCTGCATTGGGGTTGATGGGTCAGACAAAAATCGGCGGCAGCTTCTCGGTCGCCTAATCGCTGTTTGGTTTGGGCCAGCAGCACCGTGTAGTCAGGTTGATCGGGATTTAGGTCGGCCAGCTTTTGCAGCGGCGGCAGCAATTCTTCCAGCTTGCCTTGCTGAATTCGGGTTTCGACTAAACCCCGCAGGGCGGTTTGATTATCTGGCTCACGTTGCAGCACTAGCTCGTATCCTTTAGCTTGCGCCTCTAGATCGGCACTTGGCGACCCGCTAGGCCGAGGCGAAGGCGTCGCAGAACCGGCAGGCTTCTGGCTTTGCTGAAACGCACCGCTAAAGGGCAAAATAATCGAGAACCCGACAAAGGCGAGTACCCCAATTGCCATCACCAAACCAGTCAGCCAGCGATTACGCTTGTTAGACACGAGCAGCTCCCAAACTCTACAGGTTCATCACATCTGTTTTACCTAAATTTGGCAAATTCTGATCGCTTAATTTAGTATGAGTAATTTAAACGCTGAGAGAATTCTTTACAGAGATCCCTGATGTTGACAATTGAGATTGTATAAACAGAATGGACGAATCTGAAGGTCAAGAATCTCATAGCCCAACCAGCCCAACTACCCAACTATGTGCTCAACATATGTATTCAACCGCAGAGCGCATTTAATCTGAGTGCTACCCTAGTGTTAAATTCACACTAGACTGTAGTGTGTCAGTTTGCAGATCTGCTGTAGTGCTCAACGGTATGTGGTTCTATTACCGCTGTCAAGGAGGTTCTATGAGTCCTGACCCGAACAAATCCTCTCAGTCGTCTAAATCGGCTTCGTCCCCCAAATCGCGGACGGAGGCTCAGGCCAATTTAGCCCCCGAAACTTCCTCACCAGCGGAACCCATGACTGACCAATCTTCCAAAGCAACGCTAATTACTCCTCCCACTCGTATGACCACACCCGACGAGGCCGCACCCAAACCCGATGGGCCAAACGCTGTTGGGTCTAACCAACCCTCTGATCATGCCATGGATGCCATTTCTGCACCTATGATCCCAGCAGAACCTGAAACGTCTGAAGATTCTGTTGATTTGACTGATTCTGACGAGACCGCTTCCCAGGATTCAGATGCTGAGACTAACTCTGCTGAGCCTTCTGCATCAAGTTCTGAGCCAATCGCTGAGTCAGCCGTAGCCAGTCAGGCTACTGCCGGAGCGGAGTCTGCTGAGGCCAAGCACCCAATTCGCAATTCTGACAGCTCTGAGGTTGGCAGTTCATCCGATAGCGATGTTCAAAGCAATAATCCAACCGATCATCAAGCCGATAGTCAAACGGCACCCCTGCGACAACAGCCCATTCCTCCGGCCAGTGAGCCGATGCAGTATCGGGCGATTGGCTTAGTGCGCGGCAAGTATACTCCCTCAGAGGAGCAGTTCACCCGGGGTTCGATTTTGACCGATGATGGAGTGATAATTGACGCCGTTCTGCTGGGACGGGTTATGAGCTTGGTCAAGAAGCACATTAACCTGGACGAATCCCACCTCTGGGTGGTTTACCCCCGCACTAGAGAAAGGGATTTAGAACTGCACATGCAGATTGTGGGTGTCTGGGAGCCAGAGAAATTGAACCGGGCTGGCGGCCTGGGTGATGGTGCTGCCCACGCGGATGACGCGGATGAGGCCGATGAGGCCGATGATGTGGATGACTCAGATGATTCAGATGATTCAGAGCTGGAGTCTGAAACCGAGCTGGAAGCTGAACTCGATAATTCGGAGCCAACCGAGCAGGAAGACGCTGAAGCATCGGACCCCGAATCAGCTGCCGAGCAGACTCAGGCCGAGTCGAGCGAGACAGCTGATGCTGCGCCCGCACCCGCTATGGGCGTTGCCCTGACTCCTCCCGAAGAATTGAATGATCGCTACTTTTCTGTACGCGGAGAAGTGGTCTATCAATCAGAAGAAGAGCAACGGTTGCTGGTGAAGATTCGCCGTGCTCCTAAGCAGGGTACAACCCAGGCACGAGCCTTCAAAGTCGGCCTCAAAGGTACTTTGGCTGGCAAAGCGCTTGGCTACGCCCAGGAGAAAATTTGGTGCGTTATCTAATCTTTGTATTTGGGGCAACTATCATCATTCTAATCAGTGTATTTATCTCGGTCGGTCTTTATCAACTAACTAAATCCTTAAATACTTCGTCCCCTATTCCTCAAGCTGTTTCCCAAACCAAAGAACCTTTTCCGAAGGAGACTGATTTGACTGCCGAAAATGCCTCTAAACTGGCTCCGACACTGAGATTGCGTTTAAGTCAACTATCCCCTGAAGCCAATCCCCAGGTCAATATCTTGTTGCGCACAACGAGTGCTTTAACTGCTGAGCAACGCTCCCAACTTGAAGCAAATGGAGCGAACGTTCGCACTGTAGCTGGAGATATTGTTACCGCTTCCTTACCCTTAAGACAGACGCTCGCATTAGCTGAACTCGACTTTGTACGCTATGTCGAATTATCAGGTCCGCTCTATCCGGAATCGCCTTAATTTTCTATGTTTCTAGCTTATGAGCGATAAAATAAGCACCCGTGTTCTGGAATAGATTCTAGCGGCTGTGCTCCTTCGCAAGCAAATTCACTTCACTTATCAATAGGTGTGCTATGAGTAAAATTGATCCTCGGCTTCAGTTGCTCCAACGAAATCAAACTGTTTTACCAGAGCTAGAAGCAACCGGGCGATTTGCAATAGAGTCTACAGAAACGGGGCCGAAAGTGAAAGTGCTGCTGAAATATCGTGGCAGCATCACAGACTTAGAACAACGCGGCTTAGAAGTTCGGACCGTAGCCGGAGATATTATTTCGGGTGTAATTGAGTTATCGCAATTGAACGCCATTGCTGCCTTACCGGACCTAATTCGGATCGAGAGCGCTCGTCCAATGGTAAGAGAACTGAGCCGCAGTGTGCCGGAAATTCGAGCTAACCTCGTTCATACTGGCTCTCCCGCCTATAAAGGCACAGGCGTTATTATTGGGATTATTGATTCGGGAATTGACTACACTCACGCTAGTTTTAGAAAGCCAGATGGCACCAGCCGGATTCTGGCGATTTGGGATCAATATTTAGAACCAATTGGAAATGAATCCAGTCCAGCACGTTTTAATCCACGCTATGGGTATGGAGTGGAATACACCAAAGCAGAAATTGACGCGGCACTGGCGGCAGCTGATCCGTTTAGCATCGTTAGACATGAAGACGACTACTCAGTAGGACACGGCACCCATGTAGCTGGAATTGCTGCTGGAGACGGTTCAAGCGCTGGTAATGGGCAACCTGCATCTATATTCGTGGGAGTTGCGCCAGAAGCTGACATTATTGTGGTGGCGAATCAGGTTAACTCGGAAATTTTTGGCGATTCGGCTGAAACGTTAGATGCAATTAGCTACATTTTTGATAAAGCCACTGCTTTAGGAAAAGCCGTTGTAATTAACCTGAGCCAGGGCGATAACTTAGGCCCCCATGATGGAACCAGCCTGTTAGAACAGGGAATTGATAACCTGTTGGGAAACCCTGGCAGAGCGATGGTAAAATCTGCTGGAAACGAAGGAGCGCTGGGTCGCCATGCTAGCGGCTTCGTTGCTGTGGACGGTCAAACTCAGGTGCGATTTGCGGTAGATGCGAATGATGCCACCTTGAATACAATTGACATCTGGTATGCGGGCAGCGATCGGTTTGACATCACCATTACATCCCCTGATCTCAATACCAGTGCAGTTGTGAGACCCGGTACTACCACCAGTTTTACCATGCCCAATGGCAATCAGATTTCGATTGTTTCCGCTATTAATAACCCCAACAACAAAGACAACCAGATCTACATTCAGCAGACGCGCGGTACCAGTCCGAGCATTCAGCCCGGTAGCTGGTCGTTTACCCTGCGGGGCACAACGGTCACCAACGGTCGGTTTGATGCCTGGATCGAACGGGGGCACCCCGCCAACACACCCGAATTTCGGCCGCCCCATCGAGATGACACGCTGACGATTTCGATTCCGGGTACTTCTAAAGAAGTGATTGCCGTTGCGTCCTACATTACCTCCGATGGTCCAAACAGAGGTAGCCGCATCACTTAGGTCAGCGCCGCGCAGGTCGGCATGGCTCAGGTTCGCACCCCGGAGAACGGCTTCACGCAAGTTGGCTTTTTGTAGATAGGCGTGGGTCAGGTTCGCATCTCGCAAATCGACTCGACTCAGGTTGGCTCGACTCAGATCGGTGTGGCTGAGGTCGGCATGGCTCAGATCGACTTTGCTGAGCAGCGCCCAAAGGATAAACGCCATGTTGGGGTTAGCCCAGACCAGAAATGAATAGTTCGATTCGTCTACGACCACAATCGACCAGATCAGCGTCGTCCAAATCAGAATAATCCCAACCAGAATAATGTTCTTCAGCCAACTGCCCATCTGCTGAGTGTTGGTTTCCCGCAGGTTGATCCAAACCAAAATTGTCCACAGCAGATTAGCCCAAATCAAAATAATTCCAACAAACCGAGCTTCCGTCAGCGACATCCACAGCAAGGTAGCCCAGACAAAATTGGCCCACAGCAGTAATGTGCCGATAAAATGCATCCGGCCTAGGTTTGCGCCTCTCAGGTTTGCACCGCTGAAGTTTTTTTTACCGCGCCAGAGGTTAATCCGGGTTCGCAGCCCTGGGAAAAAGCTAAATCGCGGCTTGCGGCTGGGCGGAACAAACCGGTTCGATGGATTCGATTCAGAAGAGTGGCGCGGTGGATTCATCTGAGACAAGGTGGATAATGGGATGCAAAAAGCTGAGATGCAAAAAACCGAGATGCAGCAATGAAATACTGAGCAGTTGAGGTGCACCCTGCACTTTCAGAGTTGTATCTCATTGAATATCCAAGCGGCAAGTTAGCCCATCCGCCAACTCGACTGGTTTTTGGGTCTGTCGTCCGCAGATTCCGTAAATTCCGTAGATTCCGTAGGTTGCGCTCCTCAATTACCGCTTGGTTGATTGAAACCAATTTGCGGGAAAACTAGCCTCAGTGCTAATGACCACGATGTGCTAATGGTGACACTAGCCGGTTTTCAACATCTAGGAGCTGAGTTTCAGCGAGAAATTGCAGTAGAGGTTGAATTTAGGGGTTGAAAACTGCGAGATTCGAGGATATTAACTGGTTGATATGACTGCTCCCGCGACTCCACCCAAAATTCTCATTGCTGAGGATGAACTAATTGTCGCAGAAAACATTGCTCGACATCTCAATCAGCAAGGCTATCTGGTTGTTGCCATTGTTGATTCTGGTGAAGCCGCTGTTGCCGAGGCTGCCCAAACTCAGCCGGATTTGATCTTGATGGACATTATGCTGCAAGGCGAGATTGATGGCGTCCGGGCTGCTAGTGCCATCAATGCTCAATGTCATCTGCCTGTGATCTACATGACGGCCTACGCCGACGATAAAACCCTAGAACGAGCGAAACAAACCGATCCCTATGGCTACTTGGTCAAACCCTTTAAGCCCCATGACCTGAAGACAACCATTGAAGTGGCGCTACAAAAACATCGATCGGTGGCTGCTGACCGGGTGCGCTATGCGGCTCAACTGCGAGCGGCTCAAGACCAACTCAACTACCTGCATTCGCTGATTGGCTGTGAAGTCTTAACTCGTCCGAAAGCGACTCCTGACCAGGATCTGGGCCTAGAAATGGATTTACGGCGGGCACTGGATCGACAGGAATGCCATTTGGTCTATCAGCCTAGGGTGGAGTTGCTCTCGGGCCGGATCGTTGGAGCAGAAGCATTGGTTCGTTGGCAGCATCCTACTCGTGGCCTTGTGTCACCTGCTCAGTTTATTCCTATTGCAGAAGTCACAGGTTTGATCGAGCCATTGGGAAAATGGGTTTTGCAGAGTGCTTGCCGACAACTCAAGGCTTGGCAACAAGCTGGATTAGACGATTTGACCATTGCAGTGAACCTGTCGGGCTATCAGCTCAAACAACCCCATCTCTACCAGCAAATTCAGCGCATATTGCACACTACGGGTCTCGATCCCCAAAGCTTGGAGCTTGAACTTACTGAAAGTACGCTGATCGAAGACATTGAAATGGCTTCCCAGCAGTTGCAAGGGCTGAAGGGAAATGATGGGCCTTAACGCTCAACTTGTGGTGGTTCCAGCTAGCGCAATTGGTCGATTAGAAGCGCCAGCACTAGTGCAGTGGCAAGACAGTTTGGCGCTGCTCTACAGCATTAGCGAGCGTGAGCTGGTGATTGCAGTGCCGGAACTGGGCATTGTCCGCCGCAAACCAGCCGATTTTGTCGAGACCTGGGGAGAGCGAGGCGAAGTTCTGCTGCTCAAACCCACTAAGCAAACGCCACAACAGCGCTTTGGTCTGTCCTGGTTTTTGCCCGCAATTCGCAAACATCGCCGGGTTTTGATCGAGGTGTTCATTGCCTCTTTCTTTGTGCAGCTATTTGCCCTAGCCAACCCTCTGATGATTCAGGTGATCATCGACAAGGTAATCATCCAAAAAAGCGTCGATACGCTGCATGTGTTGGGGATTTTGTTGCTGGTGTTGGCAGTGTTTGAAGCCGTGCTTAGCAGCTTACGGACCTATCTATTTGTTGATACCACCAACCGGATCGATATGTCTCTAGGCTCGGAGATCATCGATCACCTGTTTCGTTTACCCCTGAGGTACTTCGAGAAGCGACCTGTGGGTGAACTGGCAACCCGGATTAACGAGCTAGAGAATATCCGCCAATTCTTAACTGGTACGGCCTTGACCGTGGTCTTGGATGCCGTTTTCTCGGTAATCTACATTGTGGTGATGTTCATCTATAGCTGGCTGTTGACGCTGGTTTCACTGGTGACGATTCCTCTGTTTGTGCTGTTAGCAATGGTGGCCTCACCACTGATTCGCCAGCAGTTGCGAGTCAAGGCCGAGCGCAACGCTGAAACCCAGTCCTATTTGGTAGAAGTGGTATCCGGGATCCAAACCGTCAAAGCCCAGAATATGGAGCTTCGAGCCAGATGGCAGTGGCAACAGCGCTATGCCCGCTATGTTAGCGCTGGTTTTAAGACGGTATTGACCTCTACAACGGCTGGATCGGCTAGTAACTTCCTGAACCAGCTTTCTGGACTGCTGGTGCTGTGGGTGGGTGCCTACTTGGTCTTGCAAAACCAGCTGACTCTGGGTCAATTAATTGCCTTCCGGATCATTGCCGGCTATGTCACTAGCCCACTGCTGCGATTAGCGCAACTCTGGCAGAACTTCCAGGAAGTGGGGCTGTCGCTAGAGCGCTTGAGCGACATCATCGATTCTGCCCCTGAAGCAGACGAAGTGGATCGCCTCAATATTCCAATGCCTCCCATTCAAGGCGCTGTTAAATTCGACGATGTCTCCTTCCGATTTGGCACCAGCGGGCCTTACCAGCTCAATAACGTTAGCCTCGAGTTCCCGACTGGATCGTTTGTGGGCATTGTTGGTCTCAGCGGTTCGGGTAAGAGTACGCTGATGAAACTCTTGCCACGCTTGTATGATCTCGAATCAGGGCGAATCTTGATCGATGGTTATGACATCAGCAAGGTAGAACTCAACTCCTTGCGGCAGCAAGTCGGGATTGTGCCCCAGGATAGCTTGCTGTTTGAAGGCACAATTCAAGAGAACATTGCCCTTACCTGCCCAGGGGCATCAGCGGAAGAAATCATCCGAGCCGCCCAAATTGCGGCAGCCCATGATTTCATTATGGGATTACCCAGTGGCTACAACACTCGCGTCGGTGAACGGGGTGCTTCTCTCTCTGGCGGACAGCGGCAGCGGATTGCGATTGCTCGAACCGTTTTGCAGCATCCCCGCTTGTTGATTCTAGATGAGGCGACCAGTGCGCTAGACTACGATTCAGAACGTCGCGTGTGTCTCAATCTGGCAGAAGAGTTCCAAGGGCGTACCGTGTTCTTCATTACGCACCGCCTCAGTACGATTCGCAATGCCGACACGATTGTGTTGATGGATAAGGGATCTCCAGTTGAGATCGGTACCCATGATCAGCTGATGGCACTGCGGGGTCGCTATTTCTGTCTCTATCAACAGCAAGAAGCCGAAATGTAGCCTGCTGGTCGTTTGCATCAATCCCGTCAATTAACTAATTTGCTTCCAATAATTTACCAGAATCAATTACCAATTGAAGTCCTTTCAAAGCTTAATCAAAAGAGCCTTCCTCTGCCACCGCAGCAAACAAGCGTGTAAAATGACTTGGCATTACCTTGGCATTACAGGAAAAAACTCATGACGGAGCAGGTCAAGATCGGCATTATTGGCGGCAGCGGACTCTACAAAATGGAAGCCCTGAAGGATGTCGAGGAAGTGCAAATTGATACCCCGTTTGGACCACCGTCGGATGCGCTGATTTTAGGAACATTGGACGGAACGCGAGTGGCTTTTCTGGCGCGACACGGTCGGAACCATACCTTGATGCCGTCAGAATTACCATTTCGAGCCAATGTCTACGCTATGAAGAGCCTCGGCGTCGAGTATCTGATCTCGGCTTCGGCAGTCGGTTCATTGCAAGCCGCGGTGAAGCCGCTGGACATGGTCGTGCCCGATCAGTTTATTGACCGCACCAAAAACCGCGTTTCTACCTTTTTTGGAGAAGGCTTGGTGGCCCACATCACCTTCGGCGACCCAATTTGCCCCCATTTGGCTTCAGTCCTAGCGGACGCCATTGCCAGCCTGAACTTGCCCGACGTTGACCTGCACCGAGGCGGCACCTATGTCTGTATGGAAGGCCCCGCTTTCTCTACTAAGGCCGAGTCCAATCTGTATCGCAGCTGGGGAGCTACGATCATTGGCATGACCAACCTGCCAGAAGCCAAGCTAGCCCGCGAAGCCGAGATTGCCTACGCCACCCTAGCGCTCGTCACTGATTACGACTGTTGGCATCCCGACCATGACAGCGTCACGGTGGAAATGGTAATCGGCAACCTAACCAAAAATGCCGTCAATGCCCAGCGAGTGATTCAGGAAACCGTGCGGCGGCTGAGCCAGAACCCACCGGCCTCCGAAGCCCACTCAGCTCTGAAGTATGCCATCATCACTCCCCTGGACAAAGCTCCAGCCGCTACCAAAGATAAGCTAAAGCTGTTGCTGCAAAAGTATTTGTAGGAAGAGGATTTTGTAGAAGTGGTCCACTTGTCGCTTAATCAACTACCGCTCAAACCACTGCTGGCAACAGGCTGGATTTCTTCACCTACATAGGCTAGGGTGTAGCCAGCCCACTAGGGGGATGTGGGACTAGCCTTGGGTGTGTTATGCCAAATTAAGGGATTTACTGCGGAGAACAAAACCATGCTAAAGCTAGGGCATCGATTACGTTTAGCGTTGACTGGCTTGGTAACCCTAGGAACAGTCGTCACGATAGCCTTACCTACCCCAGCTGCTGAGACGGTAGTCTTACGCTATGGTATTTTTCGCGGCTCGCTCCCCGTCTCCGATTTAAACGAATTTGTTGAGACGGGAGAAACGTCCCGCCGTCTGCGGCGCTATCTCCGCTTGGCTGACCTTGAAGAGGAGCAATTCCGCCAAATCCTGACGGAAGAAGTCTCCACGAGTCCCAGAACCCTAAAACTACTGCTAGGCAGTCCCGCTGGCGATGTGCTGCTACAAGAAGTAAGCGAGTATCTGTATGTTCCTAATCGGCGCGATGATCAGGACAAACTGCGCACGGCTCTCACCACCTCGGCTGAAGACAGCCAAATCAGCCTGATTGAAGTGTTGCAGAACTACCCCAGCAACCGGGTCTACATCAACGTCAATCGAGTTGTATCAACCTATCAGCAATTTGCCTCGATTCAAGAACGGTTTGGGGGAATCCTGAATGGTCGCCTTGGTGAGATTATCGAAGGGCTTGGCCTGTAGTCTCTCTGTAGACTCTGCAGCCTTTGACAAATGTCTGACTCACCCGCGCAGGCGGGCGTTATCTATTCAAGAGCAGCATGGGCTGACTTTAACCCGCCAGCCCCAGAGCTTCGTTACTTATTCAGCTTAATAAGCCAATGTCTCTAAAGTTTCTCGCAAATACCGGCTCACTAGCTGCTCCAAACTAGAGCTTTGCATCTGCCGGTTGGCCAGTGCCCGTTCTGCTAGCCAGCGTTGAAAACCGGAACTCGCTGCAATCACCTTTTGCAAGCGCAAAAAGTGGGAAGACTGCTGGGATGAAGTAAAGTATTGCTCGGAGCGCTGTCGGCGGCATCGAACCGCATCCCAAACCACAGATTGATCAGAGACCTAGGTGGCTCAGTTTCTGCTATCTTCAGATATTGTTAAAGGCCGCTGAAGCACGACTGTTCCGATCGCCAGCATTCAGTTCAGTTAGCGTCAGTCTCGATTCGTTGCAGCTCCACTAGGTTTTGCTTTGCCGCTCCAGCTAGGTTCGCTTGTGTATTCCCGTCTGATGCTGCTGTTGAACCGTGTTCGGCCTATTGCGTTTACTGAAATCTAGGGTATCTCTCAACTATGTCAACGGGTTTAATTCAGCCCAAGCTAATTATTCATGGTGGAGCAGGCAGCTCCCTGAAAGGTAAAGCGGGCGCAGATGCAGTGCGTCGATCCCTCTACACGGTAATTACTGAAGTCTATGAGCTGCTGCTAGCAGGCACAGATGCTAAGTCGGCGGTGATTCGTGGCTGCCAGCTTCTAGAAGATGATCCGCGCTTTAATGCAGGTACCGGCTCAGTACTTCAGTCCGACGGGCAGATTCGCATGAGTGCTTCTTTAATGGATGGCACCCAACAGCGATTCAGCGGTGTAATTAACGTTTCGCGCGTCAAAAACCCGATTGAGCTGGCCGAGTTTCTACAAACCTCCGATGACCGCGTTTTGTCGGATATGGGTGCACTGGAGCTGATGCGAGAATTGCAGTTGCCCTACTACGACCCGCTGACCAAAATCCGACTACAGGAGTGGATCCTGGAACGAGAAGGCAACTTTGATAAAGCGATGGCTGGCGTAGTAGCTGAACGCGAGCTAGTTTCCGAAGCTGGACGCGGGACCATCGGCGTGGTGGTGCTCGATTCTCATGGACGGCTAGCTACAGGAACCTCAACCGGTGGCAAAGGGTTTGAGCGCATCGGTCGAGTCAGCGATTCGGCCATGCCAGCGGGCAATTATGCCGATGCACATGCAGCCATTAGCTGTACAGGGATCGGCGAAGACATTATTGAAGAATGTCTGGCTGCGCGCATCGTCATCCGAGTCACGGATGGGATGCCCCTGCTCAAAGCATTTGAGTGCTCATTTCAAGAGGCTCAGTCCCGCAAACGGGATTTTGGTGCCATTGGCATTGCCGCCGATGGGACGATTGCCTGGGGAAAAACCAGCGAAGTGCTGCTGGCCGCTTATCATGATGGAGAAAAAATGGGCGATACCCTGGAGATGGGACCAGGCACCCAAACCCAATGTCGAGTCAGCCGCCTCTGAAGCAACTTTGAAGCAACTTTGAAGCAACTTGCTCCTGAGCAACGGCTTGCCGTTATCCTAAAAGAAATATTTCTGCTAATAGAAAATTGCTATGAAAGTTTGGGCAGTTGCCGTTGTTGTATTTTTCGGGGCAGCAGAACTCTACCAATGGCTGCAACATCTGAAGCTGCCCCTGCCGGTTTATGGTATGGCCGGTTTGCTGTTGGCGATTGTCTCCAATGCAGAGCACTGGTATCCACCTCAAGCAAAATTGCCCTTAGAACCAGACGCTACTTTAGTTCCCGATTTGCTTTCCCCACCAGAGGCGATCCCTCGCCAATCATCCGCTGACTCTCCCATTCCCCCTAACATCGAAGCCCCATCTCAATCGGGAACAGGTCCCCAATTGCCCAATTTCGCTCCCACCGTTTCACCATCGATTTCTTTTACGATTCAGAAACGGAAGCAGGAGTAGGGAGAGGAGGAGGAGGAGGAAGACAGAGGAGGTAAGGAAGATGGGGGAGCGGAAAAATCACTCCGCTATTAATCAGAGCGTTTCTAGTAAAGCTTGCTCTCTTCTAATCGCTTGCAGAAGCCAGCCATCCTCGTCTATTTCAGCAATATCTGCTCACCATCTTTCATGAGATTGGGCTTTTTCTCGAATCACAATCCACATTCGCTGAACTAATCCCCAACCTCCACCCAGGTAGACAGCAGTCACCATGCCTCCTAAGAAATGAAGTGGATGATCTCCATTCGATCGGCAGCCAGACGAGTGCGCCAGGTTGAGTAGGACTCATCTGCCTCAATCCCCATTAGTGCGCCACCAGCAACACCCGTCGGCAGAGTGCTACTGGGTTCAACATAGATATTGACCGTTACATCATCCGTAAAATAGGTAGACCAAAGACGACCCGCCGTTTCAAAGGCGACCATCTGTTCCAGCGTTGTACCTGGACCGTAGGTGAATACAATATTCATAGCTAAGGCTCTCAGAAGTTTTCAGGTGAGTTAAATCATTTCAAGCCACAAGCAATGGCTTTACCGGCCAACAATCGAACTGGACCAGTAGGTAGAGCACTAAATCAGCCATGCTGAACGAAGATCCTGATTCAACCTCAGCTTTAAATTGGGTTTCTCTAATTGGGTTTCTCCAATTGAATTTCTCCAATTAAATTTGATAGATTATTTCATTGCTACATTACATTGCTTATAAAGGGTTGCGTAAAATAGTTTAGCCCATCTGTCCAGACGAAGAACGAAACATGAGAAAACTCTCATTCAATCAAGCATCTACCATGATCGCTTCTATGCAAAACATGAGAAAACTCTCATCCAATCTGATGATCTGTTGTGACCACTCTCGTTGATTATCATGCCAATCTGTTTTTTAAGAATTATCACCTCCTCCTTCATCTAAAATTTGTTCCTGATTTGATTCTTTGCTGCCATTCCGTCTTTTTGCTACTCACCGTAACGCATCGTTTGTAGAACTATAAGTAGACCGCCTTAATTAAACAGAGAACCCAAGGAAATCGGGGAAGCGCCCCTCCGGTTTCTTTATCTAACGTTTAATTGTGCCCATCTACTTACCAGAAAAGAATTTAATGTTAAGATTCGTAACAAGTTCCATTGATTGGGCAGATGCAAGCAGAATCGTTAGTAGAGAAACACGACAATGCAGGGAGGTGAAGCGCGAGCTGTAGCCACTGGGTGCAGAATGCCGATTGACTTCAAAACGGCGGAGCAGATTCATGGTGGATAGGCAGGAGGATATTTATGATTCGACCGCGGCAGCGGATGCGGCTCAGGATCCGCTAGAGGCGAGGCTAGCCAAGTGGATTCAAGCGATCCAAGCTTTAGGCTCCTCCAGTCCGGAACGGCGGCACTTTTTGAATCGGCTGGTGAACGAAATTCTGCGATCGGGTAAATTGGGGCATCCACAGCGGTCGATTTGGCCGGCTAGCCTTTACGAAGATCTATACAATGAGGCCCTGCAACGAACGCTGTTAATCATCTGCCAAACAGTTGAGCAATATAGACCAGAAAATCCAGTCATGGCATGGGTGAACTTTCGATTACAGCATCAGTTTACTGAAGTGGTGAAAGACTATCAGAAGCAGGGTATCACCCAAATGCCGACAGGCAGCCGTTTTCCGGTCCGACTTCCTTCTCTGGAGGATTTACCCAGGCCGTCTCCTGCCCCAGAGGCCGATCTGCCCATCCAGCAATTTTTGCAACAGGATCCCGAAGGGCTACTCAAAAAACAGCGGTTGCGAGAGCGCCCCGACATAACGTTTCAGACATTGGCGATTGCTAAATTTGTAGAAGGCAAAACCTGGCCCGAAGTTGCCGCCACTTTGGATATTCCATCCCAGACACTTTGCAGTTTCTTTAATCGTCAACTCAAACATCTGATTCCCTATTTCAAAAAGTACTTAGAAGTATAGTTAAACTGTCCTGCTGGCAGGAGTTATTTTTAAATACCTGTTGCTACGGATGCTGATGTTGTTAATGGTTGGAGTGCAGCGAAATCAGCTATGAATCAAACCATAGAGCCGCTTACCTTTACTGTACCGCTTTCATTTGCAGCTCATGCAATGGCCCAACAGCAAGGACCCCAAACTCAGCCAACCTATTTGAAGGCGCTAGCGGTTTATGCTGTTGACTTTTACCTGCGCTGTATGGGGATCGAAACCGATCTTGAGCAGAGCGACTGGCACGACCCCTGGATGGCGAAATTGATTGATGTGGCAGACCTGTGGCTCAAACCCTACGGTAAGTGAAAATCCGCTAAGGAAATAATGTGGCGACGGGACCAGGATGGATTCGCCATAAGGCTCTACCGCTTTCTAGTAAACAAGCTAAATAACCCACTGCTGGCTCTGGCGGTGGCTTTGGGAACTGGGTCAGTCAAGTCCAGCCGTTTGGCATACTGCAACGCGAGTGGATCATTCGGGTTAAATTTTAGCGCCTGCCGGAAGTGGACTTTAGCCATGCCGACTAAATTCTGCATCAGATACGCCTTCGCCAAGAGAGAGTGGTACTCACTGCGATTCGGCTCTAGACGAATTGCATCTCGTAATTCAGCTACTACCTGCGTCCAGTTAGATTTCTTGGCGTATTCTTGCGCTCGGTAATAATGACGCTGGGCATAGTTAATCGCAATCTGCGGTGTTTCGGTCTGGCTGGGTGCAAACTGAGCTGGTTTGACCTGAGTTGCCGAAACAATTCCAGTCCGCTTTTCCCGAATCACTGGATCGCCGATTTTCAATGATAGGTAGGTCAAATTCAACTCTGCAAGCTGGCGAGTGCTGGCTTCAAACTTGGCGAGCTGGCGATATTGCACTTCTCCCAGTTGAACGACCGATTGCTCATAAAACACATCGGCTTCTTGCAACGGTAGCTTCAAGAGCTGACGCGCCATTGTTCCTTGTGGCAGTAGCGATTCATCCTGGTTAATTTGTCGAACTCGCAACCGCAACAATGCGATCGTTTCGGCTCGTTCTTTTTCCTGCTTGAGTCGCTGATAGGCCGGGTTCACCAGCTTTGCCAAAATTTGACCGGCGAGGGTTTGAATCGCAGGGTCGGCTGCAATCAATGTATCGGGGTGAAGTAGCTTAGCAATTGTGTGGTAACGCTTCAAGACTCGTCGTTCATCTGCTGCCACAGACAGGCCCAACACCGCGTAGGGATCAGAGAGTTGACTCAGCCATTCTGAAGAGAAAGAAATCTGTGACATTTCAGGGAGGCAGTTGTGCTGTAGATATCAGTATACAGAAGTCTCAATAGCAGGGAATTGGCAGCGCTTTCTTCCCGGTAGAAGCCGATGAAATCAGTTAAGCAGTTTCTTTCGGAGAAAATCAACCAAGGCTGCGATTTTGCTCTCTGCTGCCATGGATTTTCATCTGAGATGGTAAAGCCCCCTATGTTGGTAAGCTTACTTTACCCTAGTACAATCCCGCTGGAATTGAGACGAAAGTTATGACGGAAAGTTCACTGGTTCTATTTGGTCTGCCCTCGATACAATAAAGCGATTGCAGGCGATTGGGGTAGTACTATCTGTGCCGAGTTGCGTCTAATAGGCGGCTGGTAACTATTTTTTCCCTGGTGGCTATTTAAGCAAATGGTCTCGATTGGCGACATGCTGAGTAAAGCGAAGGATCGAAAAATTGCAGCCCTATTGGCGTGTGCCGGTATTTTCCTACCGGGGCTGCATAAGTTTTACCTGGGTCAGCCCAAATGGGGGGTGATCTATCTTTTGTTGAGTTGGACCCCAATCCCTAGAATCGCCAGCATCGTCGAAGCCATTTGGTACTTATTTCAAGACCGTGATCAGTTTGATAGCAGATTTAATCCCCCTTCGCTTAATCCCACTTCCGGTCAAGCCTTGTCCAAGCAAGGGCCGTTTGCTCCTGCTCAAGTAGAGCTGCAAGTAGAACGAGTAGCGTCAGCGCTGCGGCAAATTGAACAGCTCCGACAAGAAGGGTTGATCTCAGAGTACGAATTTGAACAAAAGCGCCGTCAGTTGCTTGATCGCATTCGCTAAGTCTTTCTAGGTTTTCTATGGAATACTGCCTTCTGGCCAAATGACCAATAACTCCTGACTCCTGACTCCTAGCTCCTGCCCTCTCAACCACTGCCACACCTCCTGAGACCTTATATCAATGTCACTCCGCCATCGTCTCCTTCAGGACCCTTACTACCGCTTTCAGTCTGTGGCCGAATTGAGAGCTGCTGCTGCCTTGGGGATTAAACTCGATGTGAATCGAGCCTGTGTGGATGACTGGCTGCGGTTGCCGGGTTTGAGGTAAGCTGCCCGCCAAACAGTGTCCGCCATTTGGCAAACACCAGCCAGTCGGCGAGCTTGAGCTGAAGGGCATACAGTCCTCGCGGAGGATTGCCCAGTTCGTACTGCCGAGCCAACGCCAAGGCCCAGCGCAACAGTACCTGCTCTAGAACAGACCCGGATTTCTGGCTGGTTTCCAGAATCTTGCTATAAATTTTCTCCAGCAATAGCGGCACTGTCACGAGGATGGTCGGATGTACCTGCTGGAGATGCTTCATTACATGATTCGGATTAGAGAAATAGATGCTGTATCCCTGACTGATGTGACCGTACAGTAGGGTACGGGCGAGAACATGATTCAACGGCAGAAAGGAAAGTACGACTTCTGCGCCGCGCTTCAGACCAGGAATCACGGCAAATGAAGTCAGAGCATTAGCCGACAGATTTTCGTGGGTTAACATGACCCCCTGGGGTTGGCCATGTTCATCGGGGATGTAAACGATCGTCGCCAAATCAGACGGTTGCAAGTTGGCATACAACTGCTGGAGTCGCGATTGAGTTTCTGGCCCTACCTCCTGACCTTTAGTTTGAATGGCGGCTAGCGAATAAACCGGCAGATGACAAGGAAAGGCACTAGCCGGGTGATTGGCAACCGGATGCAGCAGCATCGGTACATCGAGACAGGCAGCTTCAGGAATGGGTTCAGCCTTGCTCTGGGCCGACTCTGAGGTGGATGCAGTCGCTGGGGTCCAGTGTTCCGGTACTGTGGCTATGATGATCTGCTGCAATGCGGTGTTTTCCAGGTAAGGCGCAATCTGGGTCAACAAATCCAAATTGGAAATGATTAGGACTTTGGCCTCACTGTGCCGCAGCACAAAAATAATATGTTCGAGGGTTTGGGTTAGATCAATTGGTACATCTACCAAGTTGGCTAGCAGGCAGCCTAGATCGGCGATACAGAAGTGAATATCGCTGTGCATCAATAAGGCAACCCGATCGCCCTGCTTTAACCCCAACTCCACTAATCCCAGCGCCAGAGATTCAACCGCCGTTCGGAATGCCTGATTGGATAGCGGCTGCCATCCAGTTTCCGTCCATTGATTAAAGGCATGGGCATTGGGCGTATAAACGCAGGCGTCATTTAGAAGTGAAGGTAGAGTATATCCTCGGATCACTTCCTCTGATGCGCCTTGTGATGCGCCTCGCGATCTGGCTTTTGGTGCAGCTTGTTGACTCGTTTTAGTGCATACCATTTCTCTTAGAAGAAGAAACCCTTCTCCAATGCAGTGTTTGATGCATGTTTGCTCAGTAATTTTCCTGGTGATTGGTCAGGGGTGACTGTTTAGTCACGGCTTAGTCACGGCTTATTCACAGAGAGCAGATAAGACAAATGGTGATCCTAAGCTAATGACTAACGATGTCCACCTGCTACCTGGGTGTGCAACATATAGCAACTAGTTTGAAATCCATCCTCACGCCACAAACTTCGTGTATTATTCGCAAATCACCAGTTCTTCTGTAGAGCCTTTTGTGAAGTAAAAATGAATCGCAAATGATGCTCTCAATGGCCCTGTTGGTGATATGCTATTAGTGACATTCTAATGTCATTTTAATGTCATTGCTATTTTCTTGCTATTTTCTGAGCAGATAAATGATCAATCACCAGTTTTGAGATGCAACCTGTAAGATGGATGCTGACTTCTGATTCCTGAGTTTTGAATCCAGAATCTCCTTTCAGGTTAGTAGCAATTAGTAATAATCGACAAACGCTTTGAGATTTTGGCTCTAATACGCCTAACTCTCTCTAGCTGTTAGTTTTAGTGTAGCGAGTCAATTATAAAAATGTCAGGCTTTATACATTTCTTGAGAAAATAAGTCTCAAGTGTTAAGTTTTTGAAGCTTTTCTGAGAGTAATTAGGGCAGTCTGCTCGAGACAGTTATTAAAAACAGCGATGCTGCTGAATAGTGCTATAAATCCGCGAACGAGATGCTCACACTGTTGCGTAATTGTCCTTGTCGTATGAGCATCTCACTCACGTCGGCAGCCCCTCCCTCTAGTAAGCCATCACCTCAATCGCTTAACTCAAAACTCAAAACTATTAAAAAGCCCCGGACAACCCAGGGCAATCGTTATGAAAACTCATCAAGCTAAGCCGAGAGCCAGCCTTAGCCACCGAGGCTAGACCAATCGACCTCGACGCCGTTCAGGAGCAGCGAGGAGTTATAGATCTGCAGAATAATCAGCAAGAAAACAAAGAACAACCCCATGAAAACTGCCATCAGGGGCGTGGTTCCCCAGCCAGGGGCGACCTTACCGTATTCAGAGTTGAGGGGTTTAAGGATATCTCCCAAGCGAGTCCGCTGTGCCATGAGTGACCTTCTATAGTTCTCTAACGTTTTTAATGATCCGTAATATCATAAGAATAATACTATTTATGGTTCTTCAAAATATGGAGCTTGCAACAGTTTTTAGCATTCAGAACCTGGAGCCTGCCACGGCAATGATTGTAGCGATTGGAGCTTTTCTGTTGGCAATCACTGCGCTCTCGATCTACACCTCATTTGGGCCGCCTGCTAAGGAACTGGACGATCCGTTTGAAGATCACGAAGATTAAGAGTCATAAAGATGAGTTTCGTTTGATGTCGGTTCAACTCAGCTAAGACTCGAACTGAGTCCAGCACAAATTCAGCTCAAGCTCAAGGGGGAAGTTGCTTCCCCTCATTTTTTATCGTAGAGAAACCATAGGTTGGCACAGCCCTTTGCTCTAATCCGCCGCAGGCTAGGTAGTAATGCCACGAGAAACGCCTTCTAGGGCATCTTCTTCGGTATCAAAAATCTCAAACACCGAGTCCATCATTGTCACTTCAAAGACGAGCTTGGCTTCGGGATGCACCTTACAGATGCGAAAACTGCCTTTGACTTTATCGGCATCGCGCATTCCGGCCACCAAGGATGTCAATCCAGAACTATCAATGAAGTTGACTTGGCCCAAGTTTACAACAATGTGAGGACTAATCTTAGAAATACACTCTTGCAGCTTGGGCCGAAATTGCCATGCTGTCGTAATATCAAGCCGCCCGGTCGGTGTGAGAACAACAACAGTTCTGCCATCTTGAGTGGTACGGATTGTCTGCTCCATTGGAGATGTATCCTTCCTTGGGACTTATGAGTATCTTAGGCCAATCCTTCTGCGATGCCTGAATCAACTACTGCATTAAGGGCCATTGAACCCTAACGTAGTTTAACTTAGCACTATCTATCTTGCCCCAAGGAAGGTCAATCCTCACAGGATTTTTGCGGTCTTGTCTAGATCGGTTTAACTAACCGTGCTGCCTAACCAGTCTTGTGGTTTGAGAAAAACCTCGTAGAGTTGGGCTTCCGGCGTTTCCGGCTCCGGATGGTAGCTATACTCCCAGCGGACCAAGGGCGGCAGCGACATCAGAATGGACTCAGTACGACCATTGGTTTGCAGGCCAAAGATTGTGCCTCGGTCATAGACCAGATTGAACTCAACATAGCGTCCGCGTCGGTAGAGCTGGAAGTTGCGCTCCCGTTCGCCCCACTCGGTAGTTTGGCGCTTTTCGGCAATCGGCACATAGGCGGGTAGAAAGGCATTGCCGCAGTCTTGCACAAAGGCAAATAGTTGTTCCCAACTGCGAGGTTCTACCTCACCAATTGCATCGCTATAGGCCGCTGCCGGTCCCTTGGAGTCGGGGCCGTGGTAAAGCTTACCGCGACTATCTTGATAGTCAAAGAAGATGCCGCCAACACCGCGAGTTTCGCCCCGATGCTTGAGATAAAAGTACTCGTCGCACCAGCGTTTGAAGGTCGGGTAGTACTCGCTGTGGTGCCGGTCGCAGGCATCCTTCAAGGTTTGGTGAAAGTGTTTCACGTCTTCAACAAAGGGATAGTAGGGCGTCAGGTCGATGCCACCACCAAACCACCAGACTGGACCAGCTTCAAAGTAGCGATAGTTGAGGTGTACCGTGGGCACATAGGGATTGCGCGGATGCAGCACCATAGAAGTTCCGGTGGCATAAAATCCGTGTCCGGCGGCTTCGTTTGTGGAGCTTGGGTTGTGGTCGGGGCTTCTGTGGTCGGCGCTTGAGTCGTATCAGGTGCAGGCGCAACTTCAGAGGTGGTTTGGGGCTGGTTGCAAGCCGCTAACGTCGCAAAAACGCCCAATCCGGCGGCACTCAACAAAAACTTTTTGAAAACACGATTGCGCTGAAGCATAGTTATATCGGTCCTTTGCAAAACTTCCTCAACAGAAGTTAACAATCGCGGCACGGCTCAGCCCTCATCCATGAGATAGACCTTTTGCCTCAATTTTTTCTACCCTTGTCTAGATGTTGAGCAGGTTCCCCAAATTAGTTCGGAAATAATCATTGACTTGAATCAGAAGCTGTTTGCTTTGCACAAAGGTGATTTGCTCCAGCGCAGCTTGGAACGGTAGCCAGGCATAATCGCGGATCTCGTCAGCCTGATAGTTCACCTCGGCTGAATTCACGAGAGCCACAAAATAAGTTACCGTCTTGCGTAGCGTTTTGCTTTTTTTAAAGACGGTATAGGTTTCACTAAAACTGGTGGTGCCAATTAGCCGATAGGCGCGAATTCCTGTTTCTTCTTCAAACTCTCGACAGGCTGACTCAATTGGCGTTTCGCCCAACTCGGCGTGACCCTTGGGGAATCCCCAGTGCCCTGCTTGATGCTGAATCAGCAAATATTTTTCTGCGTCAACTTCTGGACTAGACCCTCCAGGTGCTGCCAAAATGGGCACAATTCCAAACGCTTGATCGTCTACGCCATTATTGCTCACCATCGTTCGTTCCTAAAGTTGCTACTGCTGGTCCTGATTTCACGTTGATAACAGCCATATCGCCTCCGCCAACCCTAGTTTACAAAGCTAGTTACAAAGCCAGTTACAAAGCTAGTTACAAAGGTCGAAGCACTCCCCAGAAGAACCATCAGAAAAACCATCAGAAAAAACGCGCGCATCCTGATGTCATACTTGCTATCGGAATTATCGCTTACTCAACATTGTTTTAGTACTATGCGAATTGATATCAAACACTAGGGTGAATGGACCAGCAAAATAAAAGTAGTGAGAATTAGACAATCATTTAGAGCGTCCGGATGGAATTACCAGGATTAAAATCGCCTCAACTTTGAGAAAAGCCATAATATAGAGGGCAATATAGTAGCCCCAGTTTGATTCGCAGCTTAGCTAAACTGCACAACTTACAGAGCATGTCGGTGTAGGATTAGGTAGGTTAGTAGCCCCAGATACATAGTGCCCTATGACTTCCACTGCAAAGGTGCCGCGATATTCTCCCGCAACCCTAGAGCGAGCCGAACGAGCTGTTCGTTGTGCTCCCTTTCAATTGAAATTGTTTACAACGATGCGGCGGCAAAGTGTAGATATCAGGGCGATTGCCGGATCTGCAGGCGTTGAAAATGGATACAGTCAGCAGCCGCTTCCAGAAATGGCGGTTGAGCAGTTAATGCTTTGGTTAATTCAGGTGGGACTATTACGGCGAGAGGTGGATGGTCAGGGGTTGACCAGCAGCTTTCGCTTGACCCCATTGGGGCATCTGTTGGTGGAACAGTGGCAGCAAGAAGGTAAGCTTCCTGCCGCGAACTGGCGCGATCGTTTATATAATTCCCTGAGTCGATGGCTTCGTTTGCCGGATTGGTTACAGCCGCTTTAGCAGCGGTGGAGCGACCTGAGGGATATCGCTTGCTTCTGCATAGCAATGATATAGAGGGATGAAGGAGGACTGGCATGAAAGCCATCATGGTTGTGGGAACGACATCTCACGCTGGGAAGTCGCTGCTCTGTACAGCGCTCTGTCGGATTTTAAGCCGGCGGGGCTGGCGCGTGGCTCCGTTTAAGGGGCAAAACATGGCGCTCAATGCCTATGTCACTGCTTCTGGGGGAGAAATCGGTCATGCGCAGGCAGTGCAGGCATGGGCCGCTGGCATTGCCCCACGGGTGGAAATGAACCCGATTCTACTCAAGCCCCAAGGCGATATGACGTCCCAAGTGATTCTGAAAGGCAGAGCTGCTGGCAAGGTTATGCGAGATTGGCCATTTCAGTTTTAACCGCATTAGTGAGATTAGCAAAAATGAGATGACTAACATTCAGCTAAAGCAAATTTGCTCATGATCTGAAATAACTGAAGTACAAAGGCTATTCAACTAATTTCTGACAATAGCTGAAATGCTTTTCGAGTAGCAGAACTTACACTGGAAGAGGCATAAATTAATTTCATTTGTAAGCGTGTGGGTTTATCCATCTTGATGAGTTTTCTTTGCTGCCATTTCGTAATTATTTTTCACTCAGCGCTTCCTTAGTTGCCAAATTGTAAAGATGCTTGTCACAGCTATCAACTTCTATGGTACCCTTATATGAAATCCACTATATCTTGATAAAGATACCGGAGATTGATCATTCGCTTGTGAACTGGGAATTAAAGGAAATCCAATATGCTTGATGCACTTCAGCAATGGTTGCCGTTTCATTGGGTTCGACGCTGCTTTCAAGCCCTGCCACGACGACCATTTGCCCTTTTGTTTGCGGTTGGATTAGGACTGAGCTTCATCACCGCTGCTTGCTCGCCTAATTCAACCTCTAACTCTACAACGGCCCCAGCGGCCCCAACTCAATCCGTCCAAGTGCGGATCGGCTATCAAAAGGCTGCTACTATTCTCAATGTGCTCAGAACCCGTGAGGATTTAGCCAAAACGCTTGCAGATTCTGGCGCAACCGTGTCTTGGTCTGAATTTCCAGCCGGTCAACCCATGCTAGAGGCATTAAACGCCGGCTCAATTGACTTTGGCTATACGGGAGAAGCCCCGCCGATTTTTGCCCAAGCTGCTGGAGCGCCCTTACTATATGTGGCTTATGATCCTTGGAGTCCTAAAGCAGAAGCGATTGTGGTGCCTAAGGATTCGCCGATTCAATCTGTGGCCGATCTAAAAGGCAAGAAGGTTGCGGTTGCTAAAGGGTCCAACACTAACTATCTACTGGTTGCAGCTCTAGAAAAGGCAGGATTGAAGTTTAGCGATATTGAACCTGCTTATCTGCCACCTGCGGATGCCAGAGTTGCTTTTGAAGGTAGACAAGTCGATGCTTGGGCGATTTGGGATCCCTTCTTAGCGGTGGCAGAATCAGCGGCTGGAGCGCGAATCATCACCGATGCCACTGGGCTAGCCCCGAATCGCGGCTATTATTTAGCAGCCAAATCCTTTGTTGAGCAGCATCCAGAACAGCTCAAAGCAGTGTTGAATAGCGTTAAGCAAGTGAGTGACTGGGCTGCTAAAAAACCAACCGATGTCGCCAAGTTCCTAGCTCCAGAACTGAAAATCGATCCGGCTCCACTGGAGAAAGCTGAGAAGCGCCGCGAATATGGTGTATTGCCAATCACAGACGATGTAATCAATGATCAACAGAAAATTGCTGATACTTTCCAGAAAATTGGCCTGATTCCTAAAGAGATCAATGTGCGTGAGGTTGTTTGGACCGATAAATAAGAGAATTCGCACTTGAAATGACTTGGAGTGAACTATGAGTATTAACTTAGACATCTATCCGATTGCTGGGCGAATTGGCGCGGAAATTAGAGGCGTCAATCTGAGTAGAACGCTGAATGATTCGGTAATTAACGAAATCCGAAAAGCTTTGGTGCAATACAAAGTCATCTTCTTCCGGCAGCAAAATCTGAGTGCAGATGAACAGATTGCCTTTGCTCGCTACTTTGGTGAATTGACGACAGCCCACCCAACCTTACCACCCCTAGGTGAACATCCAGAAGTATTGGATCTCGATTATGGCCGCACGGCAACGCGCTCAAATGAATGGCACACCGATGTCACGTTTGTGGATCGTCCGCCGCTTGGTTCAATCTTGCGAGCTATAGAAATTCCACCAGTTGGAGGCGATACCATTTGGGCCAATACCGTCACCGCTTACCAAGATTTGCCAGTCCCGCTTCAGACGTTAGCCGATCGTCTTTGGGCCGTTCACACGAATGCTTATGATTATGTGAAACCAGCCGTAACGCTGAACGAAGCCACCGAAGCCTATCACAAGCGAAAAAGGCTTCACGAAAGAGAATTGCGGACCTTGCACATTTGTTCCGCTCATCGGCCGTCATGGCTGGAAGGACCGGGATAATAATTAATTGATCGAGGGATACTTGTTTGAAAAAGATCTTTGAATATTTGCGAAGGCTGAAATCGTGGGTGGAGAGCTACGCAGAGAAGCCATACGCTGAATGGGCATTATTTATTATCGCATTCACCGAATCATCATTTTTCCCCATCCCGCCCGATGTCTTGTTGATAGCGATGGCGGTTATAACACCTTCTAAGGCATTCCGGTATGCGGCGGTCTGTTTGGCAGGTTCTGTGCTCGGCGGTGTTTTCGGATACTTTATCGGAATGCTGTTTTACGAAACCGTCGGCCAGCCTATTTTACAGTTTTATGGGGCGATGGGACATTATGAAACTGTACGCAGCCTCTACAACGAGCATGCATTTTGGGCGATCCTGGCCGCGGGTTTTACGCCGATCCCTTACAAAGTGTTTACGATTGCCGCTGGTGCGTTCGAGGTCTCTCTTTCAACTCTTGTTATTGCGTCAATAATAGGTCGCGGGGCACGGTTTGGCCTTGTCGCTGCACTTTTCTATTTCTTTGGTGCACCGATCAAGAAGTTCATCGACAGATATTTTGAGATATTGACCATCGTGTTTCTTGTTCTGCTCATAGGTGGCTTTGTTGTTATCCGCCTGTTTTTATAGAAAGTTGGTTGACACCTGTCTGTGGGTTACTTAGACTATTCGTTCGCGGCATTTTCGCGATGCTTCGGGGCGTGGCTCAGCCTGGTAGAGCGCACGGTTCGGGACCGTGAGGTCGGAGGTTCAAATCCTCTCGCCCCGACCATTTTTGAGAAAAAACACTCGGTCATTGACCGAGGTTTTTCCTTTTTTGGCCTGTAAAATACCGTAATAAAACAAAGAAAGATAAGGAATACTTGAGTGGTGCCCTAATTTCAGATAGACATAATTGAACCAGTTGCCTTAAAATACAAACACTAAGTGGTGAGTTATTGCGACTTGCGGCCACGTAAAATAATCCGCTAAACAGCTTAGAGTAGGGTACTTAAACGAAAACTCTGTGCTGCATAAGCGGCACAGAGTTTTTGTTTCTAGGAACCGGCCGTAATACCCGCGAATTGATGTGAATGGCGAATCGCTATATGTCATCTTTTTCGTGTCTTTCGCGGGAATTTGGATATGAACTTTCTTGATCTGCTAAAAGAAAAGGTCGTTGTTTTCGACGGCGCAATGGGGACTTTCCTGCAGTCGCTCAATCTGTCCATCGACGAATGGGGCGGGCCGGAGTTTGAGAACTGTTCCGAAAATCTGCTTTACACGCGGCCGGATGCGATCGAAAGCGTTCACACTGCATTTCTCGAGGCCGGCTGCGACGTCATTGAGACGAACAGTTTTGGCGGCAGCGAGGTCGTTTTATCTGAATTCGGCATCGCGGATAAGACTTACGACGTAAATTTCAAGGCCGCATCGCTCGCAAAACGCATAGCCCGGGATTTCTCAAGGCTGGATAAGCCGCGATTCGTCGCGGGCTCAATAGGGCCGGGAACGAAACTGCCGACGCTCGGGCACATAACTTATCGAGACCTCCGAAAGGCATACGTCGAACAGGTCCGCGGGCTTGTCGAAGGCGGCAGCGATATCCTGATCGTCGAAACCTGTCAGGATCTGTTGCAGACGAAGGCGGCTCTGGCTGCGATATTCGATCATTTCAAACAAAACAGGGTTCGCATCCCGGTGATCGCTCAGGTCACGATCGAAACTTTCGGCACGATGTTGAATGGAACGGAGATCGCCGCGGCATTGACGGCGCTTGAACCATTCCCGATAGACGTTATCGGAATGAACTGCGGCACCGGCCCAAAACAAATGGCCGAATCGCTCAAGTATCTTTGTGAAAATTCGCCCATCGCGGTTTCTGTCCTGCCTAATGCAGGCTTGCCGGAAGTAAAGGACGGCAAGCAGCATTACGACGAAACGCCCGAAAGCTTCATGCCATCGCAGATCTTAAGGCCTCCGGCAAACCCGTATATGCATATATGCAAATGGGCACCAACCGCGATTATTACATCGCGACCGCGGCCGACAAGATCTATCTGCCGCCGCCCGGGGATCTTTACATAAATGGCTTCGCGGCAGAAGCGATGTTTTACAAAGGGTCGCTTGATAAGCTCGGCATTGATACGGACGTCATTCAGATCGGACCCAAATACAAGAATGCGCCTGACCAATACACCCGAAAGGAAATGGGCGAAGGCCAAAGAGAGGTGATCAATGCCATTCTCGATGAATTCTATGGCCGTTTCACGAATGCCATTGCCTCATCACGCAATAAATCAGCAGAGGACGTAGGCGGAATTATTGACAATGCTCCGTACAACGCTCCGCAAGCGAAGGAACTGGGGCTTATTGATGATGCGATCTATCTGGATCAGGTCCACGAACTTATCAAACAGCAGCTGGGTTACGGCGAAAACGAGCCGCTGCGAACGATTGGCGGAGGGAAATATCGTGATATCCCGTCTGATTCTCTCGGGTTGAACAATGGCGAACGCATCGCGGTCATATTTGCTTCCGGCGGCATAAACACAGGCCGCTCCAGCGACAGCCCGTTCGGCGGACAGATGGTTGGATCGGATACAGTGGTGCAGGCCGTAAATGATGCAGCTGCAGACACGGGGATCAAAGCGATCGTTCTCCGCGTTGATTCGCCCGGCGGCTCAGCCCTCGCGTCAGACCTAATGTACCGGGCGATCGACAATGCAAAGGCGAAAGGGAAGCCGGTTGTCGTCTCTATGTCGGATGTCGCCGCTTCAGGCGGATATTACATTTCTGCAAATGCAGATAAGATCGTTGCCGAACCTGCTACTATAACCGGCTCCATTGGTGTGTTCATGGGAAAACCGGTCGTAAAAGGTCTTTATGATTGGCTCGGCATAACCAACGAATACATCCTGCGCGGAAAGAATGCCGGCATATTCCGGCTAACGGAAAAATGGACGCCGGAAGAACGCGCGAAGATGGAAGAACAGACCAACCACATCTACTTCACCAACTTTGTTCCAAAAGTTGCTAAGGGCCGAAATATGACCGATGAGCAGGTCAATACACTTGGACAGGGCCGGGTCTGGACCGGCACGCAGGCAAAGGCCAATGGGCTGATCGATGAATTCGGCGGGCTGGAAAAGGCCATATCGTTAGCGAAAGAGCTTGCGAATCTGCCCGCTGACAAAGACGTCCGCCGAGTAGTTTTTCCGGCTCCGCGTCCGTTCTTTGAAACGATCTTTGGAAGTGATGAAGATGCCACCGTCTCTGAGAATTACAAGGTTCAGAAGGCTCTGGCCGATTCGCTCCCGGCTGAGGCCCGCCGAGCTTTCCGCTTTGCTCAAATGATCGACCGAATGCATAACGGCGAGGCAATGATGATGCTTCCCTTCGAATTGCAGATCCGATGAAAGAAGATCTTAAGGTGGCCAAATAAGTTCTAAAGGATCGGGGCAATGTTAATAGATCTGTCGATGGGCTTTGTTCAACCCGCTGATCACTTAGGGTCATCGCGGTTCGTAGGGGACTGTGTTGGACGCGGTTCCGCAGTTGGGGTGCGGGCTGGCGTTGGCTGCGGCGACGGTGTCCTTGTAGGAGCGGTCGCTGTGTTAGTATTCGCGCCATCTTCCGGCCGCGGAGTCGGTGTTGGGGTTCGGGTTGGAACAACCGTCGGACATATAACCAATCCACTAGGGAGCATAGTACAGCCGGGATCCATCGTAAACGGGCTGCCGCTATCGGGCGGGATCGTTACCGAACCGCCCGGTGGCTGCAATGAACGCGCGTTGGCCCAAGGGTCATAGCCATCGCCTCCCGGAAGCTGATCCATAGGAAGAGCGACATTGGAATTCACATCCAAACCGGCGCCGGGCAAAGATGCAAGGTTGCGTTCGTCTAGCCCGGTCGCGGGATTGAGGGGTTGAACTGGAAGACCGTTCGCATCCGGCTGGATTGTGGTTACTGGTCCAGAACCCGTGACAATCGCAACCTTCCCTGACAAATCAAATAGATTGTTTTCCATCTCACTCAGTTTTTGAAACAACTTGTTCCGAATGAGAAAAGGGCAAAGAAGTTAAACCGACCTGTAAACCATTTACAAGAGATGGCTTTAACAATCGTTCAGACCGACCTTCAGCCGATCCGCCCTGCAAATACTCGACCAACTGCTCAGCGGCCTGCCCGATATGCTGCTGCAGTATCTGAATCGCGGCTATAGTATCTCGCTGACGACAGGCCGCTAAGAGCTGGTGGTGTTCGGCTTGGCTGCGGTCGCGGTACTGCAATTCCTGCATTTGCAGCCGAATATAGCGATCGACATTGATATGCAAAGTTTTGATCATGCTGAGCAGACGCGGTCGATTTGCTGGCTGATATAAGGCGCTATGAAACTGCCAGTTCAGCTCAGCCCAGCGCATTGGCTCAGTAGCTTGCTCGGTCTCTTGCAAAAGTTGGGCTGCTCGGTCGAGGTCGGCATCGCTGAGGTGGGGAATGGCTAGCTGGAGGGCCATCGTTTCTAGCGCCATGCGGATCTCGCAGATTTCTTGGGCTTCGGAGAAAGACAGACTCGAAACCATCGCACCCCGATTGGGATGAAAGGTGACTAACCCTTCTGCCTCTAGCTGCCGCAGGGCTTCTCGCACCGGAATCCGGCTGACGCCAAACTGGGTGGCAATTTCGTCTTGCCGCAGGGACTGGCCTTCTTGAAATAACCCATGCTGGATTGCCTGCCGCAGGGCTTCTGCAATCAAATCTGGGGTACTGCGTTGATGTTGCAGCACATTGGCTGCCAGGTCGTTCAAGTTCATATCCGATCAAATTCATACTTTATATTGTATACAAAAAGGAGGATCGTATACAATATCCAATAATCACGCTTTCTCTCATTCCTTTCTAGGAGTCTGTTATGAGCATTCCACAGCCCGATCGGGTCATCATCTTCGATACCACCCTCCGCGATGGCGAGCAGTCCCCCGGAGCTACCCTCAACGCCGAAGAAAAGCTGGCGATTGCTCATCAACTGGCTCTCCTGGGTGTGGATGTGATTGAAGCAGGCTTTGCCGCCTCTAGCCCTGGTGATTTTGCTGCCGTGCGGGCAATTGCCGAGCAGGTGGGCACACCCGATGGCCCGATTATCTGCAGTTTGGCGCGAGCCGTGCGTCAGGATATCCAAACCGCTGCCGAAGCACTGCAACCCGCTGCCCATTCCCGCATTCATGTGTTTATTTCGGCCTCGGATATTCACCTTCAGTATCAGTTGCGCAAATCCCGCGCCGAGGTGCTGGCCATCGTGGAGGAAATGGTGGCCTATGCCAAATCCTTTGTGGAAGATGTGGAATTTTCGCCCATGGATGCCACCCGTGCCGAACCCGCTTACCTCTACCAAATGCTAGAAATGGCGATTCGGGCTGGGGCGACCACGATCAACATTCCAGATACTGTCGGCTATCGCACCCCCAAGGAAATGGAGCGGCTGATTCAAGGAATTCGCACCCACGTGGCTGGGATCGATCAGGTGGTGCTGTCGGTTCATACCCAGAACGATTTGGGGTTGGCAACGGCCAATGCGCTAGCGGCTATCGAGCATGGAATACGGCAGATTGAATGCACGATTAACGGCATCGGTGAACGGGCAGGCAATACAGCGCTGGAAGAAATCGCCATGGCGCTGGAGGTGCGCAAGTCCTACTTCAATCCGTTTTTGGGTCGGCCAGTTGAATCAGAGGCACCCCTCACCCGCATCAAAACCACCGAAATTTACAAAACATCGCGCTTGGTATCGCACCTGACTGGTATGTTAGTCCAACCCAATAAAGCAATTGTGGGTGCCAATGCCTTTGCCCATGAGTCCGGAATTCACCAAGACGGCGTGCTCAAGCACCGCGAAACCTATGAAATTATGGAAGCGGCCTCGATTGGTCTAGCCGAAAATCAGATCGTTTTGGGGAAACACTCTGGCCGCAATGCCTTTCGAACGCGGCTGAGTGCAAAATTTTGCATCTCAGAAGGGGCATTGCGTGTAAACGGTTGGGACCGGGAAGAGGTGCGGGTATTCGTGCGGGACGGTCGGCCGTTTGAGTTTCGAGTACTTGAACGCAACACACGTACGGAACGTCCAAATTGGCTTTGGATAACACGTTCGGCCGGGGACGCTGCTTCCTCACCGTTCAGCAACTGCCTTGGCGGAGCGTCTGTTGAGATCGACGTACCGGTCGGGACGATGTTGAATCTAGAAGCAAGAACTTCGGGCGCTGTTATCGACACAGTGAAGAACGCCAGCGTTAAAGTGATCGAAGGAAGCATTCAGCTGCGTAATATTCCTGGTGGCGTGAAGGCGGAAACTTTTCAAGGCGACATCATTCTTGAAAATTCGGGCGGCGAGATCACATTGAAAACTGTAGCCGGCAATATAGTGGCAATGGAGATCACTCCCGGTAGCATCGGCGACGTCCTCAGCGCCAACACCTCAAGCGGGAGCATCTCATTCAAAGACGTAAAGCATCGCCAAATAAAGGCTTGGACCATAACCGGTTCAATGCTGTTCAACGGTTCGCTTCTTGCAGGCGGTATCTATAATTTCAGGACAACGAATGGCACCCTTGATCTTCAGCTTCCAAAAGACGTTTCGTGCACGTTCATTGCAGCTTATGGATTCGGCTCCTTCAGTTCTTCGTTGCCGATAAACGTCCTGGAGGAAAGAAAAACACCGGGCGGGAATAATGTTGTCGCAAGGATCGGCGACGGCGCTGCCACTGTTAATTTGACAACCATCAGCGGAAATATAGCAATCCGCGGTCAGTAATAGCTTTGGTCGCGGCCAGCAATCGTAATGCTCTGCTTACATTCCCACGAACTTTCTTCCGGTTCTCTGTTCGAAGATCTCTGCCATCGCAGGCTCTGAATCGTCGCGGCTGATCCTTTCTACTCTCCACATCGGAATAAATTGATCGCTCATTGGAAGGTAATCTTCATCGTTGAATATCGAAGAACACCAATCGTCAAAATAACCAAGATCGATAGCACGAAGCCAAACGCCGGAAGCGTTTATCTCGTCCAAGATCCCGAGCAACTTTTCCCGCGGAGTGTGCAGAACTGCGATCACCACTTCTCCAGATACGATCTTCATAAGCAAATTCTAGGCTGTTGTCCGAGCCGAGACAATTCGTGGATGGGTATTCTTTCGGTTTGGGGGCGGTTCGCATAGAATTTATTTCCAAGGTGCAGATAAAGAGACTAGAACTCGACAATATAAAATCGCACGCCGCATCGGTGTTCGAATTCCGGCCCGGAACGACCGCCATTTCCGGTGAGAACGGGGTAGGAAAAACGACGATCGTTGAGGCGATCGCATGGGCATTGTTCGATGTTCTTGACTATAAGAAGGACGATTTTGTCCGACGCGGTGCGAAGAAAGGCTCTGTAAGAGTAACGTTCGAAAGCGGAGCGGATGAACGCGATTACGTTGTTTATCGCGATACTGGTACTGGCTATTACGTTTACGATCCTCGCCTCAAGATGCGGCTCGCAGATAAAAAGGAGGAAGTAACTAGATTCCTTTGGCAGCATCTTGGTCTTGAGCCCGGCACGGACCTCGAAACGTTATTCAAACATGCCATCGGCGTTCCACAGGGAACGTTCACGGCCATATTTCTGGCCACCGCTGCTGAACGCAAACGTACATTTGATACGCTCTTAAAGGTTGAAGAATATCGCCGCGGAGCCGAAGAACTCCTTAAGACGCAACGATTTATCGAGAATCGGATATCGGGTATGAACGTTCTGATCGCCCGTGCGGAAGGTGAACTTGAAAGATCTAACGCCCTCGAGGCCGAAAGGGCCGAAGTTGAACACTCTTTACTTTCGTTAACGAAGAAATCCGAAGAACTGCAGGCAGCATTGGTTCTACTCAATGACCAAGCGGCTGACCTTGATAGGCTTGCCGAGGCTGCCGACGCGGCGCAAAAAAAGCTTGCGGAGCGGAAAGCTGAATTCGAAAAAGATTCAATGTGTTCTTCTTGTCGAGAACAAAGTCGGTCCGGCCAAAAAGAGCCGTAGGGTTATTGGTCCCTCGCTTTTCTCCTTCGAGAGCTAAAAGTTCGGTGGGGATCTGGACGCCCGCCGGTCGCTGAAATTCAACCACAAACGGAACTCTTAATAGATTCTGTTCGATGCTGAAGAAAAAGAAAGCCCTATTGCGAACTATTGGCCCGCCGACCGAACCGCCGAATTGGTTCTGTGCATTATCCAATCTTCTTCCAAAGGCATTCTCAGATGTTAAATGGCGATTGCGATTGAAATAGAATGCTTCGCCGCGAACATCATTCGTGCCTGATTTCGTAACTACGTTGACAAAACCGGCGTTGGTTCGGCCCACCTCGGCGCTTGCGCCCGAGCGGACCACTTGAAACTCGCGGACCGCCGACTGCGGAAAGAAAAACACAGACTCATTGCCGCCGCGCTGATTTCCCTGCAGCGGATCATTATAGTCGGTTCCATCGACAGAGATATTTGAATTGATCGAACGCTGCCCCGCAACAACAAGACCGCTTCGGTCGGCTTCCTGAATAACTGCCGGCGTCAAAGTAACGAACTCAGTGAAATTCCGGCCGCGAACCGGCAGATCGGAAACAAGCCGTTCGCTTATGGAAGATCCGGTCGTCGTAGTTTCGGTATCGATAAGGTCTGCACCTGCAACTATGTCCACCTGTGCAGTAACGTCGGCTGGCTGTAGGGTGATGTTTAGCGGAGTGGTCTCACCAACTCGTAAAAGCACGCCCTCTCGTCGTCCTTCTGCAAAGCCGTCAGCAGAAACTGCGACGATATATCTCCCAACGGGCAAGACACGCGAAGAATAGCGCCCGCTGCTGTCGCTAACGGTGCTTCGCTCAAGCCCTGTTTCCAGGTTTCGGATCGTAACGGCTGCTCCGGCGACCGAGCCGCCATTGGGATCAACGATAGTGCCTTCGATCGCGGCACTGCCGAACTCTGATTGGCCCAAAACACCGGCGGCCAAAGACACAAATAGCATGAACAGCGCTATCTGCCGATAAGCTGTTGAGGTGATAGTGTGCTTATTCATTAAGTTGGTAAATACTCCTTTTATGCATCCACTCGATCGTGCCGTTGTTAATGGACACGATCCGAACGGCCTGAATTCAGTTGAATAATCTGTGAAATGGGAATCAACTAGACAGCCTAAGGAGGGCAGGTTACGTAAAAGTAAACAAAACCTTAAAGGAAGGTAAAATCGGTAAAGTAGTATCCTTGATCGTTCGCCGGGAGCTTTTGTGAGGTCATAGACTCTCCGTTATAATCAACTATTTAAGTCAAATACTAAATCTAAGAGGAACAAGACATTGGCAGAACAATTTGACGTAACTATCATCGGAGCCGGCCCGGGCGGTTATGTGGCGGCGGTCCGCGGAGCCCAGCTAGGCTTAAAAGTAGCCATTATTGAAAAAGAAAAGGGCGCAAAACTCGGCGGCACGTGCGGCCTTCGCGGCTGTATCCCGACAAAGGCATTGCTAAATGCAGCACATCTTTACCAAAAAGCAGGTGAATTCGAGAAATTTGGTTTGAAAGTTAACGGGCTGGAATACGATTGGGCCGGCATTCAGAATTACAAATCCGGTATAGTTGACAAGAACGCGGCTGGCGTAACCTATCTGATGAAGAAGAATAAGGTTACCGTCTTTAACGGCCACGGCAGGATCGCAGGTAAGGGCAAGGTCGAGGTCGCACTCGCCGACGGTAAGAAAGAGACAATTGATACAAAGAACATCATTATCGCGACCGGTTCGGTTGTGCGGCCAATACCTGGGTTTGAGGTTGACGGTAAGAATGTCGTGAACTCCGATCAAATTTTAGAGCTCGACCGCGTTCCCAAATCGATGATCGTTATGGGCTCCGGCGCGGTCGGCGTCGAATTCGCGAGCGTTTATCACCGATTCGGCTGCGAGACGACCGTCGTCGAACTGCTCGACCGAATAGTACCGATCGAAGATGCTGACGCGTTGCAGCTGAAATCTACCCTGAGCCGTCTCGTAGCATGACAGAATCGGACCTAATCGCACTGCGAGCCAGGTTCCTAGACAGCTTTCAGCACCAGAAAACCCTACAGCAACAGCGGCGAGTCGTGGGTTTTTTCCGCTGGCTGCTGGCTTGGGCACAAGTGCTCGTTTGGACGGTAGGACTAATCCTCGCTCTAACAGCCTTTCCTTGGACCAGGCAATATGCACGGCAGTTTCTCGGCACGCCTACCACTCTGCTGTTGATTTGGTTTTTTACTAGTCTGGTGAGCCGCTTGGGCAGTGGACTACTGCACCTGCTAGCTGATGCCTGGGTCAAGTTTGGGGCGGCGGCGGCCGACGACCCGCAGCGAGATATTTTACGCATCTCCACGATTCTCGCCTCGATTAAGCCTGTGAAGACGGTTGTGGTGTACGGCGTTGGCATAGTAGCTGCCTTGGTTTACCTGGGACTGCCCTTGAGTCTAGTGTTGACCTTAGCTGGGATTGTCGGACTAGCGCTGCTGCTGATTTGTCAAAATTTCGTCAGAGATGGATTAATGGGCTGTCTAATTCTCTGGGAAGACCAATATGCGATTGGCGATGTGATTAGCACAGGCCAACATACAGGACTGGTGGAACGAATGAATCTGCGGTTGACTCAACTGCGCCATGCTGGCGGGCTAGTCTCCCTGGCCAATAGCTCAATCGCCCAAGTCACCAATTTGACCCAGAGCTGGCAACAGCGGCAGGAAGCTCTGCACCCAAAAGCAATGGGGCCTCGGACCACAGCTAACGGTATCGCCAATCCCTTTAACGGTACTGATCCGTTCAACGGTATGGATCCATTTGGGGGCAGCGACTCTGGTGAGCCAACGGCCAGTGAAGGCTAAGTTTTTATGAAACCGCTCCCTTAATCAATTGAATTTATTGAAATAATTGTTTAGAAGGCCGGCTCTTGAGTAGACTGCATTCAGGTGGTGTAAACGCATCAACCTGTTTTGGCTCGATTCTGGTTTCAGCTTGATCAGCAGCGTCCGATAGGCGTTGGTAATCGTGGCTTCATGATAACGATGAAAGGATGACCGCATATGGCATTTGAGTACCCTGATGATTTGAAGTATTCGGATACACATGAATACGCCCGGCTCGAAGGCGAAATTGCCACCATTGGCATCACGGCGTTTGCCGTCGATCAACTTGGCGATATTGTGTTTCTAGAATTACCAGAAATTGGTGAAGCCTTAGAAAAAGGAGAAACCTTTGGCACGGTTGAGTCAGTAAAAGCCGTTGAAGATTTGAAAGCTCCGATTACTGGTACCGTGGTTGAGCGTAACGATGCCCTTCTAGAAGCCCCAGAACAGCTCGCAGAAGATCCCTACGGTGAAGGCTGGATGCTGAAGCTGCGTGTAGATGATCCAGGCGAACTCGATGACGCCATGACGGCAGACGAATATCGGGAGCAGGTAGAAGGAGACTAGTTTTCCACCTAAGCTCCAACTCAGAACTTAGACTACCGCTACTGCCTGCGGCAACACTGCGCCACCTGCAGAAGCAAGCTACAAAGCCTAAAGCTACAAGTCTTTTGTTCAAGCTGTAACCTAAAACTCAAAACTTAAAACTTAAAACTCAAAACTTACTTAAAGGGGACGTAGCTCAAGACTCTGTAAAGACAAAGGGGCCGCGTCTCTTTCTGATCAGGGGAATGTTAGGCTAAGGTTAAAGGCTAATTGTTGCAAACTGTTGCAAACTGTTGCGGAAACCGTTAGAACATAATCTAACTTGATTTTCCGAGTCTCCCCCTCATTGAAATTTCCTCCCTATGTCTTCAGAGTTCTCCACTGATCTTGCAAGGTCAGAAAAGCCGGACCTTTACACCACAGCTGATGCTCAAACGCTCACGGTCGAACGAGCTGTGATTCAGTCCTCAAATGCTCAAGCCTCTAAAGCCAGTAACGGCCAAGCCTCTGCTGGATTCGTGACCAAACCAGCTAACCAGCAGGGCAAGCAATTTCAGCTGCATGGCGGCGAAGTCGTCGCCATACACCTTGACCGCCACGTCGCCGCGCACGCCGGAGATCAGCTCGTTGAAGCGCATCTGGATCGGCTGCGTGAACTCGTAGTTCTGACCCGGCTGGGCTGCTGAGATCGCCTGGATCAGCTCCAACAACGCGCCTTTGTGTCCCGCGAAGCTCGGCCCTTCCTCTTCTTCCTCTTCACCTTCCTGGTGCGTCCCGAGTCCCGCGCGTTCATTTTCTTCTCGCTTCTCGGCAGCGAGGCGGCGGAGTGCGTCCTCGCTCCGCCACTCGGACCTTGGCCTGAAGATCACGAAGGTGTCTGAGATGTTTGGGGGCATCGGGTCGGCTGCCAGTTCCGCTGTACCCGTCTTGGAGAAGATGAACGCCACTTCAGGAAGCGTGGAGATCGCCTTCTCAAGGCTCTGCTGCATCGCATGGGACTGCGAGAGCGAAGTGCTCGGCATGCGCAGTGCCTGCAGGGCCAGGTCCTTCTCGTCGAGCGTGGGGACAAACTCCTGCCCGAGGCGCGTGAAGAGCGCCAGCGAACCCAGGAACGCGACCACCGCGCCGATCACCACCGCGTAGCGGAGCCTGACCGCCCAGCGGACCACCGGCTCGTAGACCTTCTTGGCCCAGCGGATCAGGAACATGTCCTTCTCTGTGACTTTGCCGGTGATGCACAGGGCGACCATCGCGGGGATGAAGGTCAGGGAGAGGATGAACGCCGCGATGAGCGCGAGGATGACCGTGATGGCCATCGGGTGGAACATCTTGCCCTCGACGCCCGAGAGCGCGAGGATGGGGAAGTAGACCGTGATGATGATCGCCTCGCCGAAGGCGGTGGCCTTGCGGACCTCCTTGCTGGCGTCAAAGACGATGTGCAGGCGTTCTTGCAGCGTGAGCAGCCTGCCCTTCTTGTGCTGCTCCTCGGCCAGACGTCTGAGGCAGTTCTCCACGATGATGACCGCGCCGTCGACGATCAGGCCGAAGTCGATCGCCCCCAGCGACATCAGGTTGCCGCTGACCTTGCTCTGCACCATGCCCGTGGCGGTCATAAGCATCGACAGCGGAATCGCCAGCGAGCAGATGAGCGCGGCCCGCCAGTTGCCCAGCAGCAGCAAGAGCACCACGATCACCAGGATCGCGCCCTCGATGAGGTTCTTCTGCACCGTGGCGATGGTCGCGTCCACGAGCTTGGTGCGGTTGAGGACCGTCTTGGCCTTGATCCCCGCGGGCAGCGAGCGCTGGATCTCGGCCATTTTGGCATCGACCGCCGCCGCCACCGTGCGGCTGTTGGCCCCGATGAGCATGATGGCCGTGCCCACCACCACGTCCTCGCCGTTCTCGCTGGCCGAGCCGGTGCGGAGCTCGCGGCCCAGCCCCACGCCGTTGACGCCCACCACGTCGCGCACGTACACCGGCACGCCGCTGCGTGTTCCGACGACGATGCTCTCGATCTCCTCGATGGTCTGGATGCGCCCGGTGGCGCGAACGAGGTAACTCTCCCCCTTGTGCTCGACGTACCCCGCGCCGGTGGAGACGTTGTTCTTCTCCAGCGCCTCGATCACGTTGTGGAACGTCAACCCATAGGAGACCAGCTTCATCGGATCGGGCTGGACGTGGTACTGCTTGACGAACCCGCCGATGGCGTCCACGCCCGCCACATCCTTCACGCCCTTGAGCTGCGGGCGGATGATCCAGTCCTGAACCTCGCGCAGATACGACGCCAGCTCGACCTCGGTGGTCAGCCGCCGCCCTTCGGGCGAGAGGTACGAGCCATCGGACTGCCAGCCGACCTTGCCGTCCTCGATGGTCGCGCCCTGGCCGCGCGGGTGTTCGTACTCGACGGTGTACATGTACACCTCGCCCAGCCCCGTGGCGATCGGGCCCATGATCGTCTCGACCCCCGGCGGCAGCGCGCCCGCCGCCTCGCGCAGCCGCTCGCCGACTTGCTGGCGCGCGAAGTAGATATCCACGCCGCCGTCAAAGACCGCCGTCACCTGCGAGAACCCGGCGGACGCAGACCATTGGCATAGCTAAGGCGAAGCACGGTGCGATTGCCACTAGCCTCCAGCTTCAGCGACTTGATCTGCTTCCCAGCCTTGGCCGCAAAACTACTCGCAACGGCAGGATTCAGGCGGGCATCAATCGTGACAGTTGTTTCCCCCTGCTGTTCGCTCACCCGCCAAGGAGCAGCCTGATCCAGGTCAATCACCACCCGGTCTCCCCAAGTTTGGGGACCTTGCCGCACCGCATTGACCTGGGCCTCAGGCGTAGAAATCTGGAGGTCTTCTCCCTGCACCTGCACCCGCCAGCCAAACTGCTGCGTTAGTTTAGAGATATCGACATAGCGATACTGCTTGGTTAACCAGGTAGCCAAATTCAACGGCGTAGTACGGTGATCTGAGAACCATTCCACTGGCTGTTGGGTGACATCACTGGTGTCAAGCAACTCGATGCCCAGTGCTTCGATCAATCCCGCATCGGCAATGCCCAGACTTTGCTGCCGCTGGCTCCAAGGAATCTGCAATTTCCGGCCATTCAGGGTGATTTGTCCACCGTGCCGGGTGATAGAGACCGGAATCGAAGCCTGAGCCAACGTGGGGACCCAAGCCGGACTGTGAGCCGCTGGAGACAGCACAAAGTTTTGAAACGGTTCAGCATTGCCCTGCTGCTTATTGAACGTCAGGGAAAGGGCGACGACCACTAGGGGCGAGAGGAGTACGAGTCTAAATCGGCCTAGGGGAGAAGAATGGGGGAGATAGGTGTTTTGAAATCGACGATGCCGTAATCGACGATGGTGACGAGTTCTAGCTCTAACCACGGTTTTTATCTTCGAGTGTGAGGAGTGAACGGTACTGGTAAGTGTTGTTACAGATATTGGTATTAGGTGATCTGCGAAAACGCAACCTAGCGAACCGGCATAGCTCGAACGGCTATCGAACATGAAAATGGGTTTGAGTTCTGGAGGTCCGTACTGCTTGCTGAAGGATCAGGTGCTTAAGTACTCGTTTTCCAGAATTTCCCACCTTTGCCCGGATGAGGAGAGAGATTTTACAAATCGTTGCCAACTGAATATACAGCGTTTTTCACTCATGTGAGGTATGGGAGTGTGGGGCTTCGGCCCCAGACAGGGGCACTGCCCCTGCACCCCGTTTTTCGTACTTCACTAGCTTGAAAAAGGCTGTAAGTGCAATTCTGATATCAGCCCGATTCTCAGCAGATGTCAAGCATCTATCAAAAAACGGTTATTGTAGTCACCTTTGTTTAGGCGATTAGTTTCATAATTGAAGAGGAGGACAACCCTGTCGTTCATGGTTATTGAAGGAGTGTTAAGGAGTAAGCAGCAGAGTGAGTTGGGGCATTGACCGATTGGATAGCTTTCTAGCTAGTCAACCCACAAATTCGAAAATGCAACCAAAAATGATTGATTGAGCCTAGGCCCGAGGGATTGCCAAGGTGAAACAAATTTTTATAATATTTTTACTCTGTCCTTTTCATAGTGTTGCTCTTGGTTAAGCAATTGGCTTGACAAGATGTGCTTTTGCAAAGGGTCATCTAATTCTAAATTCCAGAGAGTCGATTTCAAGGAGTGTGGCTGAAGCAACTCCAGTTAATTGTTCTCTCGTAACCTTACACCAGCTTTAATTTGTGACCCACTTTACATGCAATAGCTTGGAATCGTGCCAATGCCTGAACAACGGTTGGCTCCGGTGATTGGCTCTGGTTGGTGGCGTTTGTGCAACCAGATTTGAACAATTCCTAAGCGCTATTTTAGTCTTCGTTCTGACTGCAAATCGTGAAAGATTGGTAAGTATTGGTAAGCGTTAGTGAAGCTTTTTTCCTAAGTTATTCGTTAAATAAGTTCAAAAAGAATTGCATCCGGTTTAAGTGAATTTGTCACCTCGTGGGGGTAATACAAGCGTGAATCAAAGTCAATGGAACAATCAGGGACAAGTTGGTTATGCTGGTCAGCCGTGGCTTATAGAAGAAAGGGATGCCTGCGGCGTTGGCTTTATTGCCGATGACTACTTAGCGCTTGTACGCAGAAATGTCCATCATAAAATAACTAATGGCGAAAGCTATCGGGACCTCCTCCGCCGAACAACCAGCGAGCTTTCGAACATATTAAGACGACATCCGGGCCAGCGGATCGCCATATTCTCCCACACGGGTGCGATCTGCTTTATGACCCTTCACCTGATGGGTGCGATCCGTCCTGATACTAAACAAACCCCTTGGCTTGTAACCTCAAATTGCGGCATCAATCGCTTTGAGATCCGCGGCAAGAACAACATCCGCGTCCTCGCCATTAACGACACCCGTCACCTTTCTGAAATCACCGGCAATGACGCCTTCGCATCGCGTTAGGAAAAGATCTTTTCCTTGACAATGTTCGGCGATTCCTGAAGAATCAGGCTACTCTTCCATATTAGTACCTTTAAGGAGCACCTCAATGAACCTCTCTCAAGTATTCCGGATCTTAGTCTTGTTCTCATTTCTGTTCTCGGTAAGTTCTAATCTTCTGGCACAAGTTGATGAGGTCCGAGAGATAACCGGCTTACCGATAGCTATTGGCCAACCTGTTATATATGGTCGCGTCGTGCTGGAAAATTTTGATCGAAATGCAAAGCGTCCAATCATATTTGTTTCCCTCGTGAGTGGAGGAACACAGATCGAGCGCCGCCCAGCAAACAGTTCTGGCCATTTTTACTTTATGAGGCGAGCGGTACCTGGAGCGACGCTTGTTCTAGAGATCGATGGGATGGAATTACAGCGTGCATTTCTAACGCCAACAGGAAGTGATCAGATACGGCAAGATTTCTCGATTGACTGGCGTGCGATCCGGGGTGGAGTCCCGTCAGCCCGCGGCAACGTCATCTCTGCAAAAGACAGCTATAAACGCACGACCGAAAATCAAACTGCACTTGATAAGGCGATGCGGCATATGAGAGATGGGAAGAACTCAGAGGCAATCGCGGCTTTCGAAGCACTACTGGCAAAAGATCCGAATGATCATCACGCCTGGATGCTTCTAGGCACCCTTTATATGGCTGAGAAAAAGACCGGAAGTGCAGAAGAGGCATACAAAAAAGCTCTCGCCTTAAAGCCGGCGCTTACTTCGGCGCTTCTGAACTATGGTCGGCTCGAAATGACTCGTAAATCGTTTGAGAAAGCTATTGAATTGTTATTGAAGGCAGTTGAGGCTGAACCGAATTCAGCCGATGCTAATCATTTCCTTGGCGAATCATATCTACAGATCAAGAAGGGCTCGCTTGCAGTCGGTTATCTGAACAAGGCCATCGAACTGGCTCCGATCGAAAAGGCGGAGCTTCATCTGCGGCTTGCCGCTCTATACAACGGTGCCGGGCTGAAAGATCGAGCGGCCGAGGAATACAAGAAATTCCTCGAAAAGATAAATGACCATCCCGAGAGGAAAAAGTTTGAACAATATATAAAGGAAAATAGTCTCCGAACTCAGTAATTCCTTTAGATCCTTCGACATATGAAAAAGCCGGGAACTAGAAAGCTCCCGGCATAAGTTTTTTTACATTGATCAGATACTAGAATTCGTATCTGAAGCCGAACTGCACCCGACGCGGCGTTCCTTGGATACCGTTGAATATACGGCCAAAGTCCCCCGGTACAGTACAATTATTCGCCGGCGTACAGCGGTCAGCATCTGACCCCAGACCATAACTCGAACGAGTAAAGTTTCCTGCGCTGAAGTACTGTGTATTGGTAATATTGAATACTTCAAAACGGAACTGGAACTTATGGTTTTCTGACCATGGCATCGTTACAGACTTTGAAAGTCCCATATCCAGTGACTGGTATCCCGGAAGCCTGAAAACATTCCGTTCACCCGTCTCACCAGGGTAAGCGTTGCGGAACGAGGCGTATGCAGCTGCAGGATCAGCAAAAAAGTTCCTCGTGTTTCGATCTACTGCCGCGGTAACCGCCCTGATGCGTGTGGCGTTGGATTGAACGTTCCAGTTCGTTGCCCAAAGCTGTCCGTCAAACGGAGCGCTCAATGGCGGCGGGACTGAAGGAAGAGGAAGGCGATCATGGTCATCAGGGCGTGGCGATGTAGGCCCTGCCAGGATCGCCCTTCGAAGTGATCGAGGCCGAGTTCCTCTTTCATCTGCTGATGGGCCTGTTCGCAGGCCCATCGCGCTTTGATCGTTGCTGCGAGACGCCGCAGCGATGCGTCGGCCGGAAGGTTGGAGAGATGGTATTTCCGCTCGCCGGAGCGCCGGTGCTCGCCGATCAGCCAAACCTCCTCGCCGGGCAGATGCTGCGCGCCGAGAGCGCCGATCCGCTGCGGCTCGCCGTCAGCGACACGCACCCGCAGCGCGGCGAAACGGGCACTGAGCTTTCCCTTCCGCCCGCAGCGCCAGCTGAGGGTGCGCCACGTCGCGTTCTCCAGCATGGTCTGCGCCGGGACCGAAGGAACGTCAGGGATGTGACGTTTGCGGGGCCTGCCGCGGCTGGCGAGGGGAAAGATCATCGTCACGTCGGCGGGATAGACCTTCTGCTTGTGCGGGATGCCGACCGCCCAAGCGAGCCCTCTCGCGCTCAACCCTTGGCGGAACGGAGCGGACAGGCCGTAGCCGGCATCGGCCAGCACGCAGCCGAAGGAGAGACCCGTCGCGCGCAGCCGGTCGATCTCCGCAAGCGCAATCTCGGGCTTGGTGCGGGGGACGCGCCACTCCTGTGGCACACCGGCGCGGATCAGGCGTTCTGGATCGCGCGTCCAGCTCGCAGGCAGGAACAGCTGAAGCCCCACCACCACGGGGACCTCACGCGCAGCCAGGGTCAAGGAGACAAGCGTCTGGCAGTTCGCCGTCTTGCCGAGCGCAGCCGCGTATTGCGGCGCGACCCCAACCGAATGCGCCCCTTTCTTCGGCAGCGTCGTGTCATCCACGATCAGGACGGCGTCTTCCCCGCCGAGCAGCCGGTCCGCCTGGCGCACGAGTGCCGCTTCCAGCGGCGCCGCATCCCACGTTCCGGCGGCGATGAAGTGATGCAGCTGGTCGTAGCCAACTGTGCCGTCGCGCAACGCCATGGGCTGCATGCTCTTGCGCTCGCCGACCTCGATCAGCCCCGCCACATAGGCCGGACAGACCCGCCGCCGCGCCGCGTGGCCCAGCACCTCCAGAAACGGCGCAAGCCACGCCTCGAGATCGCCACGCCACTCCGCCATAGTCGGCCCTCCACCAAGCCGACCACCCATGAATCACACCAAGCCGCGTCGGGGGAACCCCCAAGCGCCTCACACCAACAAAATGCCAAAGGAGTGCCAGGCTATGTCCGACATGAAGCCTCGGTAGACAAACGATTATAGCGCTGGATAATGTTGGATCTGCCGGCCTCACCCTATCTCCCTGCCACCCGAAAATCGTGAGTCGTTGAATATCAGGGAATATAAAGATGCCAAGCGTCAGAAGGAAATTTACTCTCTTCCATATGTCTCTTCTAAAGCCAGCGCAGTCAAGGCTCGGGGAGTTCATCGGAACACGGGCGGATTGGATTCGATATAGTCTTAAAGACAGATTTACATTTCACTATTGGGGCGGAAAGGATCTTCATTGGGTCCCGGTTGAAATTCATGAACATCTTATACTTGGAGTAATTCAACGAGAAGTGAATCATGTCGCTCATCAAGCACCAGATGACGGCGGTCTCGAGTTCACAGCGAGAGAATGGCAGGGGGCTTATGTCGTTGTTGACCCTCTAGATCATGAAGATGGCCAGAAAGGTGCTGTAGAAAATGATGTAGTTGGAAAACCAGAATCTCTAATACGACACCTTGTGGCGAGTTTGAACAATCGCGACGATGCACCTTATGTGATTGAAGTTGAGCCTCTGTTTGATTCAAAAGATTTTTGGGAATTTTCCGAAAGACATAATAACATACTGAGGTATGTCCGCTTTAACTTTGTTGTTCCGAATATGTGGGGGGCTGCGAGCGAGGTGGAAGAAGATATCAAGGAGGCTGGACGCCAAACTGGCGCACAGAGGATTTCGACATCCTTTTCTGGAAAGATCGGCATGATCGGATCGCGAGCGGGATTTGCGGCACGCTCGATGGATCCGCCGAGTTCTTGCCCAGGTCGGGTCGGAGTTGCCGCAGTCTCTCTCCGGGTCTGACGAGCTTTGTCAGCTGTCGAGCGGTTTGCCGACATAGTTGCTGGCGGAACTTCAAGCACGGAATTACCAAGATCATTGGGAATGTCCGTCGCATTCGGATCGGTGGCGGTAGCTGAATCGCTTGCGACCTCCTTCTCGATTCCGGATCCATTGCTCGCAGAACTGATCTGCGGAGTGCTGCTTTCATTGTTCAAAACGTAAAGGCCGACCAAAACAAATACGATCAAGGCACACATAGTGACTGCCGCCGGCACCAACCACGGGAAACCCTGCCTTGATTCTTTTCGCCTTATACGATCGGCGACCGCGGTCTGGAATCCGGCCGGGGCTTCGATCCGCGGCAATTCCCGAAGTGCGTTGGTGATGCCGGCATCGACGTCTTTACTGTTATCCTGTCTCCGGTTAATCATTTCTGCCTCATATTTGCCCGTCCAGCTTTTCCCGTAAAAGCCCGCGGGCTCGGCTTATCCTTGATTTTGTCGTTCCGAGTCCAAGCTCCATCACGGCAGCGACCTCTTCATAACTCAGACCTTCGATATCACGAAGAATTATCGGCGCCTTATATCTCAACGGCAACGAATAGATAGCCTTTGCGATCATTCTTGCTCTTTCATCCTCGATAAGTTCCTCTTCTGGAAGCGGCCTTTCATCGCGTGGCTGGAACTCCGCCATCTCGTCAGGGTCAGACATACTAAGTCCGGTCAGTGATAGCAGCTTTCGGCGTTTCCTCTTTCGGATCTCGCTTATAGCAAGATTTGTCGCGATCCGGTAGATATATGTCGAGAACGCGAACTTCGTGTGATAGCGCTCTATCGCAAAATAGACGCGGACAAAGGTCTCCTGTGCCAGATCCACAGCCTCTTCGTAATCGTTCAAAAATCTGTACAGATAGTTGGTTATCGGACTCTTATAGCGCCCGACTATCTCAGAGAATGCATCGTCATCCCCGTTCTTAGTCGCCTCGATAAGGGCGTGGTCGGAAAGTTTCGCATTAGCCACGTAGCTTTGATGTACCTCCGGGCCACTGCGTCCGATCTTGTCGAAAGGCATACATTCAAACCTTTGTACAACACTTTTCTTAGCTCATCCAGTTTCTAACCCCACAATAGCTTTCACGCCAATTGCGGGGTTGAGTTGCATTTATATTGGATAGTTTGAATTATTTCGAAATCCTTCGCATGCTCATCACAAGAAAGAGCGTGTCAGAATCTGATGTATTGAGTGTTGAGACGATAGTCGGTGTGTTCTCCGCAAAAACCAAACGATCGATACTTGTATAAACTGATTCATTGACAAAAGTATCTATCGGCGGTTTGTCATCTGAACGTGCGATCGGCACACGTACCGGCAGCCTTGCAACAAATCGGAACGAACGCATCGCGAGGGCACCGCGGCCATCCGCGGCAGCCGTTTCTCCGACACTTCCGAATCGTATCTCGGCAAATCCCCGACGAGGCGAAGAACCATGGTTGCCGATCCGCAGAATACTGCGATGGTCGTACGTGCCGCCGTGAGCAATTACCGTAAAGTAGCGGTCAACAACGCCGATACGGTTCTTTCCATATTTTTGACGAATAGAAGAAGCAACGCCGGAAAGCGCGGATGGAAGTTCAGGCCTTTTGCCATCTTCCGGCAACTCGGCAAGTAAGTAGAGCTCTACCTCATAGAGTTTATCGGAATTCGCAGATGCGGCGTTCTGGGCAATGGCCGGAAATGCGGCCATAAAAAAGAGCACTAAGAGTGCAGTTAGTTTTCTTGAAAACATCGGTCTATCTCCTTTTCATTTATGGGGGAGCACGACCGATTCCACTCCTTTCGCTATGAAAGGTTGCAAATAAATGTTGATAGAACCACTAGGTCAGGCGGTTGGCTTCGTAAAAAGGCCGTCATCGACCTTTTGCCCTCCGAATAGGGACTCATCCGGTGAGCCTCTAGCGCTAGCATCTCCTCGGTTTTGAGTACCTTGTGCAGCTCTTGAAAGGCTGGATTAAACCGTTCGATGTGACCGACCTGGAGAATCCGATGGGATTCAGCCGCAGCGTTGACCAAGGTTTCTGCCTCGGTGATGCTCGCTGCAATTGGCTTCTCGATCAGCACATGTTTACCCGACTGCAAACAGGCCATGCCAACGGCATAATGCAACCGGGTAGGTACCGCAATGCAGACCGCATCCACATAGGGCAGTAGATCCTGATAGTGCTCAAAAAACTTGACTCGATATTTGCTAGCCGTATCTAACCCACGCTCCACATTCACATCGGCAATCCCAACCAACTCTACATCCTTGAGGAGGCTGAGGACGCGCGTGTGATGCTGCCCCATATTGCCCACGCCAATGACGCCAATCCGGATTGGCTCTAGATGATGACGCTGTCCCGACCCATTTGGTTGTCCATTCAACGAGTTGATTTGCACTCCTGCTGTCTCCTACACCACCACAATAAAAAGCACACCACTCACAACCAACTAGATACTACCATTTAGTAATTTGTATAAAGAATTCTAAATTTTTGTTTGACCTCGGCTAGCTAAACGCTCCTATTTTCACGGTTGGGTCAATCTGGCTCCAAAACCAGTGTGTCAGTTCTTATCCCGTCCATTTAGCTGTAACTTAGCTGTAACCGCGAGATTAGGAGATTTGCTGCCGATGAATTGGCCGTTATGCTGAAAAACAGCTGTAAATTCAAAACCGGCAACCTTGTAACAGCTGATTGCCCAGCTTTAGGTTTAGCAATCAAGCAACCAGAAGTTGAGCGACAATAGGGTAAGTAGGACTGATGAATTTCCATGCCCCTAACGATTCTTGTGGCTGACGATGATTTGGGCACGCGCCTCTCCGTCAGTGACTACCTCACGATATTGGGCTATGCGGTAATTACGGCTGAAAATGGGCAAAAAGCTCTGGAAATGGTCGGCCAGTATCAACCGCATCTGATTGTGACGGACATTATGATGCCGTTACTGGATGGGTACGAGTTTATTCGGCAGGTACGCTGTCAGCCTGCATTTCGCTTGCTGCCGGTGATCTTCTTGACAGCTCGCACCAACACCGAAGAACGGATTCGGGGCTATCAGTTAGGTTGCGATGCCTATTTGCCCAAACCATTTGAATTGGCAGAACTGGGTGCAGTTGTACGGAATTTGCTAGAGCGCTCGCAAATGATTGAATCCGAGTGGCGGCTGCGGCTGCGTTCGGTTGAGTCGGTTGGCCCTGAAACTCATGAAACTGAACCAGTAACAACGTTTGAGAAAAAGACAGCCGCTATGGCGACGGTGACGCTAGAACTGACAACTCGTGAGCAGGAAGTGTTGGCAGTCTTAGTCGAATGCCTATCAAACGTGCAGATTGCCGATCGGCTCCACCTCAGCCCTCGCACAGTAGAAAAATATGTCAGCAGCCTTCTGCGCAAAACCCAGACCAATAATCGGGCCGAGCTAGTGCGCTTTGCGATTGAGCATCATCTAGTGAATTCATAGGTAAAGCTCGATATCAAAAGGTAGATCCAGCGATTTTTCTACCGGATTCCCTTGCTAAATTCAGCCGAATTCTAAAGAATGTTAGTACACAAGCCAATTCGGTCGGTTTGTGGTTCAAAATCGAATTGAATTTGGACTATGGGACTGAATTTAGCCCACCCGCTTAACTAAAACTGAACACCCAATCTTAAAGACTTTCTCGAAATCATGGATGTAAAACTGATTTTGTTGGCCCTAACTCCCGTTTTCATCATTGCTTGTTTGTTCTTTGGTACCCGTAACGGCTTCTACGATACGGATAACTATCATGGCAACGGCTCTGCCCACTAGAACTTGCTTTTAGAGGTTTTAGTTTCTAGAGTTTTCAGTTCTGAGTTTTCAGGTGCATTGGCCCGTTCTTGGGGCACTCGTTGGAGATGGCAATCGTTTCACCCTTGAGCGCTTCTTGCTGGCGTTGCAGCCGTCGCAGGGCTACGCCTCGGTTATACCAGGTGAGGGCATCTTTGGGGCGTTTTTTCAGGATGCGCTCATAGCCTTTGATCACGTCCTCGTGGCGTCCCAGCCGATCGAGGGCAAAACAGTAAGCCTGTAAAACGGCGCGGTCGTTGGGGTCGAACTTGATGGCCTGAGTGTAGCTAGCAATGGCCTTTTGCCATTCTCCGGCTTCCAGCAGTGCGTCACCCTGATTGCGCCAATAGGTGAAGTTAAGCTGTTGGGATACAACTCCGGTTAGTTCCTTTGGCTGCGTGTCTTGCAGCGAGAGCATCCCGCTCGGACTGATCAGGTTGGGACTAACCGTTTCAACCTCCCGAATCAAAAGTTCCAAATTAGCAGCACTGCTATCTTGATCGAGTTCCATGCTCAAGCCCATTCCTGATCCAATAATCGATATCAGACAAAAATCTAGACAGGCTAGCCAAGCCAGCCAGGGTAGAATAGCCCTTCCCCTACTTCATTCCTACAAGCCGAACCAATCCAATTCAGGGGAATACCTGTGGACTCTGGGTGAAGATTTCTAGAGCAGGCGCATGGGTCTAGCTACCAGTCAACAAAATTTCTGCGGCAAATTTACTCACTTAGATTGAGCTGGGAGTCCTTTTAAGTCATGCTAGTTAGGGCTAGAAACCGTTAGTCGTATCTGTAGACTTAATTCGCAGACTTAATTCGCAGACTTAATTCGCAGACTTATTGGAGGAAAATTTGTCATGACCGCAGGACTCGATCCCGTCAAGTTGATGAAACAAGAAGTTGGCAGAGCCGCCGCGAACCGAGTGCAGTATGGCTCAATTGTGGGCTTGGGAACGGGTTCAACCACGGCCTTTGCGATTCAATTTCTGGGAGAGCGGCTCAAATCTGGGGAGCTGAAAGACATTAAAGGCATTCCCACCTCCTTCCAGGCATCGGTGTTGGCTAAGCAGTATGGCATTCCCCTCACAACTCTCGATGAAATTGACAAAATCGACATCGCCATCGACGGGGCCGATGAAGTGGATCCCAACAAAAACCTGATCAAAGGTGGCGGTGCGGCTCACACCAGAGAAAAAATCGTCGATTCGTTAGCCGATTTGTTTATTGTAGTTGTGGATAGCTCCAAGCTAGTGGAGCGGCTTGGGTCTACCTTTCCCCTACCCCTAGAAGTATTGCCAGTCGCCATTTCACCTGTGACCAAAGCGGTCGAGAAGCTGGGCGGCATCCCTGAGCTGCGCATGGCAGTCAAAAAAGATGGTCCCGTCATCACCGACCAAGGCAACATGATTATTGATGTCAAGTTCGACGCTATCGACAATCCTGCCGAGATGGAGAAAACCCTCAACAACATTCCCGGCGTTCTAGATAACGGCTTGTTCGTCAACGTGGCCGATATTATTCTGGTGGGCGAAGTAAAAGATGGACAGCCGAGCGTAAGAGAAATTTAAGACGCCAGCGCTAAGCAGGTTTAGAAAAATGATTGAGGCGGCGCGCCAGCTGTTTGGTTTTGAGGCCGTACTCAATCGCTTCTAGGACTCGGACTACGCCGGTAGTGTTGATCATTTCGGTAGGTTTACCGGCCCGCTGAGCAGCGTGAATGGCTTTATCGGTGAGTTTATGGCTGGTATAGCCAGTGAGAATCAGAATCAGATCGGCATTGGCAATGTGGGTCTCGGCCTGTTCGGCGATCTGCGGACCCGCTTGAGCCGTACACCAAACCAGGTTGACGTTGGCATCTCGCAGGCGATTGCGAATGGCGGTTTCCAGCCGGTCATGGCCGCCAAAAATTACGACTTTGCCTTCCAATTGGCCATAGGGATTGGGGCGTTTTTCGGAACTGCGGTGACGGACGCGGGGCTGCACATCCGGTGCCCGATCGACTCGTGCCCGGTTTTCTAAGGCTTTGTTGTAGATAAAGCTCAGGGTCTGCTCATGGCTGCCTCGTAACCGCGCTACGGGGCCTTCTTCACTAGAGAGTCTCGCACGCGCTCAGTGATGCGTTTTAGCATCGACTCATAGTCCAGCGCCTTTTTCAACTGCTCTGTGCGCTGCTGCACCTCCCGTTCCAAATCCAAGTTCAGCCGGTATGCCTGCTGATAGAGTTCTGAATGCTGTAACGCAATTGCGGCCTCCTGGGCCACTTGCTGAAGAGTGTCGATCTCAAACCACTGCCAAATCCGTTGGCTCTGCTGATAGACCACAATCAGGCCCGAAATCTTGTTTACTCGCTGAATCAGAGCCGTTAGCAAAGCCATTCCCGGCTGTACCAGCGGTACTAAGGCTGGAGGAATAGGAGCACTACTTCCATCAAATCCGAGCGGAATGTCCTGCTGACAAAAGGCAACGAGTTCGCTCACTTGCGCGGTGTTTAGCGTGGTGCCTAGCCGTGTTTTAGCTGAGCTAGGAGTTGCAGTCACAATGGTCGCGGCCACAGAGTCTGTTACAGGAATGGTTTGAGGATTCGTCTGGGTTTTGGCAGGATCATAAATCCAATCATCAACCAACTGATACACCACCGCATGATCAGCCTGGAGCAATTGCTGAGCTGCCACAGCAGTTTGAGCCAAAATCTCTTGCGGATTTAGCGACTGCCGCAGTTTCTGAGTGATCTGCATCAGTTGGCGCTCGTGCTGATATTGGTTCAGCAGTTGTTCATGCTGGTGCTGATACTGGTGCTGATACTGATGTTGGTACTGGTGCTGGAGCATCAGTGGTTCAGATGGATGAACTGCTGTTTGAGAGCCAGTCAGTAGCTCAAATAGCCGTCTCACTTCTGCCACGGCAGCCGCTCGCTCAGCCGCAGATAGCTCTGGATTCGAAAGAGAGTGGAGAACGGCATCCAACTGTTGCTGCACGACCTCGATTGGAGACTTTCCAGGAAGATGCACGCCGTCCTCCAAATAGTTCAACTGGCCGCGCTGTTGATTAAATGCCACTGGCGATTCTCAACAACGGCTCGATTCACCAAGTTGAACATATCGCGGCAATGATTATTGCTTTGCAGCGGTAGCTCCTCGTTTTTAACCACGAAACTCATGCGAACTTCCGCCTCAGGCGACGCAAACCGATCAATCAGCACTTCTACCGTCACTAGCTTGGCAAACGAGACACCACCGGGGACTTCACGAGCCACCAAATAGTCTTCTGTTGAGTAAATCACATCCATCCGGCAGGAGCGGAGAATATCAGTCAGCATCTGCCGCAAACGGTCAAAGGATACCGACACAGTGAATAGACTAGTGTAACGAGCCATAGGCAACCCCGGATGTCTAGCTGTGCAACCGTCTGATCTTACCCAACCGGAATTTCTACCTGACGTCAAGATGCAAGCGTAACAAATTCCGCATTTGCGGTAAGACCATCCCAGGCTCGGTCGTCGTGCGACCGTTCTTCCTATCTTAGCTTCTATACTCAGTTCGGTAGAGTCGATCAGAAAGTTTGATATCAAATCTGCTCTTGTTCAAATTATTCTATGTGCCATGCCAGGAAAGTTCATTGTTTTTGAAGGGGTAGAAGGATCGGGCAAGACCACCCAAATTGAGCAAACGCGAGCTTGGTTGCTGAGCAGTCCTGTGATTGCTCGCCTCCGGCAGCAGAACCAGGTTTCTCAAGTTATTACAACCCGCGAACCGGGCGGAACGCCCATCGGTAAAACCCTGCGGCAGTTACTGCTCCAGCCCAGTGACGAAGCGATTCCAGACCGGACCGAACTGCTGCTCTATGCGGCTGACCGTGCCCAGCATGTAGAAACGTTCCTTAAGCCGCTGTTGGCCACCGGAGCGGTTATTCTCTGTGACCGCTACACTGATTCCACGGTGGCCTATCAGGGCTATGGTCGTGGCTTGAATCGACTGCTGATCGATCAGCTCAATCAAATTGCCACCAACGGCCTACAAAGCGACCTCACCTTCTGGCTCGATGTGAATGTAGAAGTTGGATTAGCGCGTGCCCGCGACCGGGCGGCCCAAGATCGGAATTTGATTCAAAAAGTCATCCTGCGGTGGATTGGCTTCGATCACATCCAAACAGAGATCGGCATTGCGCGAGAGGGTATTGCGCAGATCCCAGCCATAAACCGCCAGATTGTGATTCATCGGCTGCTGGGGGTCCGGTAAAACCGAGCCTTCTCCCCGCTCCCAGTAGTCCTCCACCTGGTCGAGAAACTCGCGCACCACAATTAGACCAGGCGCAAACTCCCACCAGTCTAGCGTGTCGCCAAAGCGCTTCTCTAGCTCGCGCACCAATCGCTCTAGGTTCAAGGGCAGGCCGTCACCCGGTCCACCATAGCTGGGAAACCGGAAGGTTGTCCCCCCCAATTCCTGGGCAATCAGAGCCGGATAGGACAGGTGGGTATTAAAAATAGCGCCACTCTGAAAGCCTTGGGTGAGGGAATCACCAATCGTGACCAGGCGATGGCGGGGCCGACCCGACCAATCCACTTGAACCGGAATTCCTAGCGTGGGATCGGTGACAGGACGGCGAGCCTCGGCGCGAATAATCACATCTGGAGGCGTTTTGGTGTCGAGCATAGCAGGGGTGACATTCCGGGGCATGGCGGCTCCTCAAAGCTGTCTGAAATCTAGCCTATTTTGGATAATTCTGGCGAAAATGCAAAATCAGGATATATGAATGCAAAACCTTCATAAATCTCAACGAAACTGTAGCGATGACTACTGGTTTTCTGAAGCAGACTTAATACCTTGAAGTAAGACGAATAAATAGACGGCCACTTCTGTTCCCACCTACAGTCATCATCCACACTCACCGCCTACAGTCACCACCTACAGTCATTAATCGCTCATTAGTCACTATCAATAGTCACTATCAAATCATTGATGGCCGCTACAGCTTACAGCGCTTCTCAGAGCAGCGAGCTACTTGGTTTCGCCCATTTAGCATTCCTTTACACCTGCTATTCCTTGGCTGAGCCAATGCTGCCTGTCTGCAATTTGCTGCTAGTTTGAACCATCTGCTTGCAAATAAATCCTTTAACAGTCTGCCTGCGTCTGCGTTAGCGTCCTCCTATCCTAATTTGCCACCCATGAATCGTGCGGTTCTGTCTGATCAATTTTCTACCTCATCTCATCATTTCTATGCTGGCAAAGTGTACCTGGTTGGTGCCGGTCCTGGCGATCCCGGTTTGCTGACCCTAAAGGCAAAAGTGCTGCTCGAACATGCCGATGTTGTAATCTACGATGCTCTGGTTAGCCCAGCGATTCTGGCGATGATCAACCCCCAAGCCGAACAGATCAATGCCGGAAAACGGCGGGGACGGCACTCGTTGCCCCAGGAGGAAACCACCCAGCTTTTGATCGAGAAAGCCAAAACTCATGCGGTCGTGGTGCGACTCAAAGGCGGCGATCCGTTTGTGTTTGGTCGGGGTGGTGAGGAAATGGAGGATTTGATTTATGCCGGTGTATCCGTAGAAGTAGTTCCAGGCATCACTTCTGGTATTGCAGCTCCTGCCTACGCAGGTATTCCCTTAACTCATCGCCGGTATAGTTCTTCGGTTACGTTTGTCACCGGCCATGAATCAGTCGGAAAATATCGGCCTCAAGTCAACTGGCAGGCCATTGCCCATGCCTCAGAAACGATTGTGGTTTACATGGGTATTCACAATTTGGGTTACATTGTGGAGCAACTCACAACGGCAGGACTCAGTTCTGAAACGCCGGTTGCGCTAGTTCGCTGGGGCACGCGACCAGAGCAGGAAACGTTGCTGGGTACGTTAGCGACGATTGTAGAGCAGGCGATTAGCAACCAGTTTGAAGCACCTGCCATTGTTGTAGTCGGTGAAGTGGTAAATCTTCATACTCTCCTGAGTCAGGCAGAAGTAGCGCAGTGCATTTAATCTCATCCTGAGTTTGTGCCCAATCAGGCGGCTAAAGCCACGCCTACACAGACCAAACCTGCCTTCGCAGGTTACTCAACGGGCATTCGACGAAGCTCAGCCGAGTTGCCAACTTGATTTGCATAGGCGGAAGATTTTCAATTTCCTTTGGGCTGATAGACGTATCCAATTCGGACCGGGTCGTTTCGACCAACGGCGGGGTCGTCGTGATCGTTACCGTTTCTTCAATGCTGCCCGGTTGGAGTGTGAAATTCACATTCTGACGTGAGCCGACGTTCAACTCTACATCTTCGATGAGAGAGCGGCTAAATGATTGTGCCTCCGCCGAAACGTTGTAGCGTCCTGGCGGTAAGCTGGTTACGACGAACTCGCCATCGTTACCAGTTGTTGTTGTGCGTTCGGCGCCGGTGCCGCGGTTGGTGACCACTACCTTTGCACCTGCCACGACATTACCATTGGCGTCAACCACACGCCCGGTCATCGAGGCAGTGGTAACCTGCGCCTCAACTGCCGAAAACAACAAGCCGATGAATGCAAACGAGAGCAACATCGAGCTAAGGAAAACTAATTGTTTTCGAAACATATTTTGGGAACCTCCGATTGTCGATTTGGTTGGATTTTTCATCTTTTTGCCCGACAAATGACCGCATTCGGGCAGATTTGATTCAAGTTACAAAGAAGTTAAATCGAAACTCGCTTGCGCAGTAGGCCAAATACGTTCCATTAGTCAAAAATGACCAACCACCGTAAAAAGTCAACAATTCGCGGGGTTTTTTGTTGAAGATCCGGCAGGCTATCCAAAAAGTTGGATTTATCGCATAAAATTTTGAATATTCAATGACTCATAGTCTCGTCAGATAGCCAATTGGGTATCGACAGGCTCGATGCGGATCATCTTTACTAGGAGTTACTTTAAGAGCGCATATGTGCAATATTTTTCTTGACCAGATAAATTAGTGTTGTTTCAATTTAGTCTATGGGACATTACCAATTTTGGCTAGTGCGAGCATCTTTGTTCGTTTGGTTCATTTTAGTGTTGCTGTTGGGCACATCTGCAGTATCCGGGCAGATAAAGACATTTCGTTGGGACACCGAGATGTGCACATTTTCAGGCACGTACGATTCACGGAAATATACAGAAAAACAGCTTCGAGATACGCTGAAGTTGCTGAACGGAGCAAACGCTTATCTTTCGAAAGGTCCGTGGGTGTGGAAGTGGGAAGACATCGAATCGATCGATGTTCCTGCACTTGATGCCGAGTACCGTGCGAAGCGGGCAGAGATCGAATCGCTCGAGGTGGTGCCGCTTCCGTATTGGCAGAATGTTAAGGCAGCACAACTGAAAGAGCTGGACCAGGTTTATCGACATCAGAAAACAAAAGCACTCGCCTATACTGATCCGAAGGTATTGAGAGATTACCCTGCTGCACCTGCTTGTAAAGCTAAATACGTTGAGCCGCTAATTGCCCGAGATGACACCCTCCTGAAGGTTTGGCTGGATGTGAATATGAACTCGAGAAGCAATAATGCCGATCCGGGCAGGCTAAAACGCATCTTTGATGAACAAATGGCATCTCCGGATCGCATAAAATTCGCGGTCGTTGAAGTAATGGGATTCGGTTGGGGAAATTGTGCAAATGCAGAGATCGAACGTGACGAAGGCGCCAGTGATGGATCGCACGAGAAGGAATTCAGAAAACTGTTTACCCGTGTTCGAACGATCGAATGTGAAGAGCCCTAATCTTCCGAGGGTTTGCCAACTGCCTTTCGTTGGTTCTCAAAATGCATGAAAATGTCATTCGCCGCGCGGTTCCCAACAAAGGGTCTTAATTGGTCGACCGTGGCTTTTGCTATTCGTTCGATCGAGCCAAATTCTTTAAGCAACTTCATCTTACGCTTTTCACCTATACCCGGGATCGCTGAAAGTTCGGAGGTGAAGTCGCGTTTCTCACGGCGTTTACGGTGAAACTCGACCGCAGTCTTGTGGGTTTCTTCCCGTATTTGAAGTACGAGCCGAAATGCCAGCGAGTTGCGGTCGAAACTGATCGGACGGTCTTCGCGTCCGTGTACCAATAGGTGCGATATCTCATTGTGCCGCTTGGGCGGCTTGACGATCCCGACGAGCATGTCGCAGTTTTAAGGAGTTGCAGCACAGGCCAATTCCCACCCCGATCTGGATTGCCTTGGTGATGGCAAGTTTCTCGATTTCTGGCTTTCCAATGTTGTCGGGCTTTGGGGCCAAGGTGCTGACCATGAAAAGCTTAGCGCCTTGGCAGCCAATGGCGATGAATTTAGCGGCATTGGGAACGGCCATCTCGTTTGCCAAATTTATCTTTTTGCCCCACAAGTCCCAAGAGCCAGCTAGCGTCAAACCCGGTTTTTGGGCAGCGGTGATTTTGCTGATCGGTGGGTTGCTGATTGCTAATGTGGTGTATTTCGAGGCATATACCCTGGCAAATATTGCCAAACCGTTAGCGATTATAGGATTGGGCTGGGTGGCTTATTTTGCTATCTTTCGCCGCACCACTGTCAAATTGCCGCGCGTTCTAGAAGAATTTGATCATCTAATCGGAGTGATGAGCTTGATGTTGATCCTACTGTTTTGGATGGTGTGGGCATGATCGGACATCTGATTCTGCGATTGACTATTTGGTTTCTGCTCACGGCCAATTTCAGTTTGGCCAATATCATCATTGGTGTGATCATTGCTCTGATATTACCCAGAGGCTTCCCGGGTTCTGAGCGGTTCAGGGATTGGCTGCAATCATTTTGGAAAATCATCGTGGCGATTCCCCAAGCCTATGTTGAATCATTCGATATGATCCTGAATCCCCATCTTGAAGAAGAGATCGTCATGGAACGGGTGCCAGCACCCCGCTCATCGCGATTAATCTTCTTAGATGTGTTTCTGATTACCTTCACACCCAAAACGATTGTTGTGAAATACCACGAAGAGGGTTGGTACGAAGTTCACTATGTGCGCAGGAGGAAGAGACGATGATCCTGAACCTGGCGTTGATTGCCATGATTCTGGCCCTACTGATTCCAATTTACACGGTTTGTAAGGATCAAGATATTTGGCAGCGAATGTTAGCCTTTGCCAGTGTGGCATCTAAGGCAGCGATTCTAATCCTGGTGATTTCGGTGCTGCGGGATGACTGGATGATTGGCGTGGTCGGGGTGATTATCCTCAGCGTCGGCAATGCTGGATTGATGCTGCTGGCTCACATTATCAAGCGCATGAATGATTTAGCGAGCACATGAATGATTGAAAGCTAGTGGATTTTATGAAGCACACATAGAACTTGTCTATAGAAACTATGATCAATCTATTGAGCTATTTTTGTATTGCCACTGGCATTGTCTTTTGGTCTTGGGGCACAGCGGATCTGCTCAGTAAACGCTCGGTATTATTTAAGCTGCACAGCCTGTCGGTTGCCGATACCCTTGGCTCAATTGCAATTGTGGTGGGTTTGCTGCTGAAAATTCCTAGAGAATGGCCGCTGCTGTTGCTGGCGATTATTTGCCTTGCCCTTTGGAATACCATGCTGGGATATGTGTTGGCCTATTGTTCTAGCGCTAGTAACGGAGGTAGCTGTGACTGTAAGTTATGTATATGTGCTGACGGCCCTGTTACCGTTGACGGCCTCCATACTGGTGACTCAGGCCAACCCCTATCATGCGCTGGTGCTGCGCGGGATTTTAGGCGCAGTGGCCGCCTTAGTTTACACAGTTTTAGGCGCGGCAGATGTGGCCCTGACCGAAGCGTTGGTAGGCACCATGCTGGCAATTACACTGTATGCGGTGGCGGTGCGTTCGTCACTGGTGATGCGGCTGGGTGTACTGAAGGAAGCAATACCAGATTGGAGAGCTGCATCAAAATCAGATGACGCGCTGGTTGCTTTGCACCAGGCTGATCAGGCTAATTCTGAACAGCCGAGTTTTGCGCCACTTTTAAGTGATCTGCGCACCGTTTGCAGTAAACACCATCTGCGACTTGAGCTAGTCTCCTATCCGGATTCCCAAGCCTTGCAGCAAGCGTTAGTGGACAAAGAAATTCACGCTTCTCTTCGAGTAGAACATAAAGATAGATATTTCCCTGAATCTAGTTTTGAACCTAACTCGGAAGCCAGGGTGTTGAGTTCAACATCACGGGTGAAATTTTACCAGGCTGGAATATTATCGCAGGCTACGCCTATACCGATGCTCGAATTAGCGAAGACAATGATTTTCCCGTTGGCAATCGCATCAATAATGTTCCTGAAAATAGCTTTAACCTGTGGACAACTTACAGATTTCAAGCGGGTAGTTTAGAAGGTTTAGGGTTTGGTTTAGGGCTATTTTATCAGGGCGAACGACAAGGGGATCTGGCAAACACATTTCAGCTTCCTAGTTACCTACGAACAGATGCCGCTATTTTCTATGAACGCGATCGATTCAGGGCTGCACTCAATTTTAGGAATCTCTTTGATATTGAATATTATGAAACGGCGTCCAGCGTTCTTTCAGTTTTTCCGGGTGCTCCCTTTGAGGTACAAGGAACAATTTCTTGGACATTTTGAGTAGGTTTCTATGAGCAGGTTTCTAGATCGCCTCACATATCTAATACTCCTTGGAATTATGACCTGCCTGGTCATTACGGCTTGTAGTCCAAGTAGCTCCAAACAGCCTAGTTTAGTCCAACCCGTGAATAACTGTCGCCTCGTACAACACACGATGGGAGAAACATGTGTTCCGAACCCTCCCCAGCGTCTTGTTACACTATCTCAATTTACTCTAGCCAATGTACTTGCTTTAGGATTTAAGCCAGTCGGCAGCACATCTAATGCTCGGCAAGTTGATTTTCCAGCCTACTTAAAAAATGAGCCACAAGGAATCAAGAAATTGGGGAGAGAAGAAGCGCCAAATCTAGAAGGAATATTGCTACTCAAGCCCGATCTCATTCTCGGCAAAGACAATTCTGAAGCAATCTATCCCCACCTTTCTCAAATCGCTCCTACAGTGTTGGGAAAATGGGAAAGTACTCCATCCTGGCGCGAACATTTCAACTTTGTCGCTGAAGTATTAGATAGAAAAGAACTAGCACAACAGTTGTGGAAAAGGTATAACCAACGAATTCAAGCCCTAAAAGTAGATTTAGACAATCGATATCAAAATCAACAAATATCGGTAATCAGAATTAGTAACGATGGTTCAATCGTTGTTGATGCTAAGAACTCATTTGTTGGCTCTATTCTGAATGATATTGGATTACAACGCCCGAAATTACAGGAGGCTGTCGGACTTTACGGTGTGGCAGTCAGTAACTTATCTGAGGAAAATTTGAATGAAATTGATGGTGATATTCTTTTTATTTTGACTTTCACGGACGACGATCGAAACAAGCTGCAAGACTTGCAACGAAAGCCTCTTTGGCAAACGCTTAGAGCCGTTCAGCAAGGAAAGGTATACCTCGTTGAAGGGGAAACTTGGGTCGGTTCAACCATTCTTGCTGCCGACGCTGTCATTAATGATCTTTACAAATATCTTGTCAATACACCTTAAAATCTATGCCGAAACACATTCTCATTCGCAGATCTTGTACCTATTTTCCTCAAGAAAGTCCCCCGATTACCAAGGTGGCAAACACAATGTTCTATGCCATCAAACCATTCCTTTGAAAACCGATTGGGCTTTGCACTGCGCGATCGCATATTTACCTTTCAAGCGATCGAATGGTTGAAGCACTGGAGAGGATCGATGGGGTCGATCGAATTTACCAAATGGTTTCAACGTCAGACAGGCGAATTTGGCGTTGGCAAAGCCTCTCCTTTGGAGAATCGCGACTAATTACGGGAACACCTAGATGTAAAGCTGTTGCTGCAATCATGCGACCGGGTAGATCGGGAACTTGCGATCGCTCAACCCGGCTCAAGGCTTGAGCAACATAACGATTAAAAGGAACCTCAGCTAACACTGCGTTTTCATCATCAACGGCTTCCAACAACCGCTCAAGTGTCTCCGTTGCAATTCGTCCTCGCTCACTCAGGTAAACAATTTCAGCCAAAGTAATCGATGAAAAAGCCACCTGGTTTCCCTCAGCCGCAATCTGCTCGATGGCTGTTCTGGCAATCTCAGAGAGCCGACGACTATTCGAGCTGAGAAATTAACCCTGTACGACTTAGAAAAACGGTTCAACATGCAGCCAGTGCGGGAGTGCCAGTTTTTCTCAGAATGGCAAACGGGATTACCAGAGCTAACCGAACCAGAAAAGCACCGGTTGAATCGCACTAAGCAGAAGTACTTGCATCTTCCGGCCCGTCGATGCCAGCGGAAATGGTGAAAATGGTGGGGTTTCTCTGCAACCTGGATTACCTCAGCTCCTTGCCTATATGTTGACATCGCCCCAGGCTGAACCACCCGTCTATGGGATAGTTGATAACGGCAGCAATTTCATTTTTTTCGAAGCTGGATGCCGCGTTATGCTTTGTCGGATGCTTGTTCCCGCAGGGTGGGCAGACCATCTATCTATAATGTTATAAAATTTCTCGGCAAGCAATAAAACAATAGAAGCCGACAGATTCATAAATGACTTTGCAAATATTGCAGCATACGACCTGACTAATATTTCGCCAACTTCCATTCGTTCTTTCCGGTCATCTCATTTATACAGATTCTATGCAGGTAAATGATTAAAATCTCACTTGATTTGCCAATTCAGTCATAATCAAACTGTTTACAGCTGTATATATTAAAAGTGCAAGAATTGAAGTACAAGAATTGAAGTACAAAAGCTAAAAGCACAGCCGAATCAAATTTTTGCTCATGTCTCGCCGTTGTTGGCTGACAGGCTTGACGTATTTGGCATAATCCAAAACTCCTCAACAGAACTTGTAGATATGCAACAAAAGATTAAACTTTCTTGCAGCTAGGCGAAGGAAATGGCTTTGCCAAAGTGCCTGAAATGCTTCTCAAGCGAAGCTTTTGCCGTTTTCTATCTTTGTCTAGCATGCTCTGATTCCCTACTTCCCAGTTTCCCCTTTCTGCGACAATCAAGAACAGCCTTACCAACCTCAAATTCAAGCCTTTAGCCTGTCTTTAGCCTAACTTGCTCTTTAGCCTAACTAGAACTAGAGTTGCTTTACAAAAGCTGTCTCACAAATGCCTTAGCCTCCTTGGGAAAACGCAAATCAGCATAACGGAGATCTGAATTTATGAAATTGGCCTACTGGATGTATGCCGGACCGGCGCATATTGGGACGCTTCGCATCGCCAGTTCTTTTAAAAACGTTCATGCCATCATGCACGCCCCCCTGGGAGATGACTATTTCAACGTCATGCGGTCCATGCTAGAGCGAGAGCGCGACTTCACGCCCGTCACGGCTAGCATCGTCGATCGCAATGTTTTAGCTCGCGGTTCTCAGGAAAAAGTGGTCGAAAATATTACCCGCAAAGATCAGGAAGAGCATCCAGACTTGATTGTGCTGACGCCCACCTGCACCTCCAGCATTTTGCAAGAAGATTTGCAGAACTTTGTGGACCGGGCGCAACTCGAAGCCAAAGGTGATGTGCTGCTGGCGGATGTGAACCACTACCGTGTCAATGAACTGCAAGCCGCTGACCGCACCTTGCAACAAATCGTGCAGTTTTACATCGATAAAGCCCGCAAGAAAAACGAACTGCCCCAGGGAAAAACCGAAAAGCCCTCGGTGAATATCATCGGCATCTCGACATTGGGCTTTCACAACAACCACGACCGCACTGAACTGAAGCGGCTGATGGCCGATCTGGGCATTGAAGTGAACGCAGTGATTCCAGACGGAGCTTCGGTACATGAGCTGAAGAATCTGCCGCGCGCTTGGTTTAACCTAGTGCCCTATCGAGAGCTGGGACTGATGGCAGCAAACTATCTGCAAACCGAGTTCAACATGCCGTTGGTGAATATTACCCCAATGGGCTTGGTGGAAACGGCTCGCTGTATCCGTGCCATCCAAAAGGTGCTGAACGAGCAGGGTGCCGATGTGGACTATGAGTCGTTCATTGATGAGCAGACTCGTTTTGTGTCGCAGGCGGCCTGGTTCTCGCGCTCGATTGACTGCCAAAACCTGACGGGCAAGAAAGCGGTCGTATTTGGCGACAACACCCAATGAGTGCCTTCGCGACGATCCTAGAAGATATTGATCATCAAGATAAGGCAGCCTACATGCATCTAAAGCGCTGCGAACACTGGCTGAGCAACCCGCCTACCGATGCACTCTGGGATGAGGGCGTTTGGACAATGGAAGAGAAATAGCTTGTGTTTCTGCCGTTTTGCCCTAGCCTCGATTGTGCAGGCGGCTGTGCAAGCTAGGACTGAAACGGATTTTCGCCGATACCCAGCTCTTTTTTGCTGCGTTTGAGCTGTTTCCACAAGGCATGAATTTGCTGATAGGACTCTTCCGGGGAAAGCTTACCGTTAGTTTGCAGGCCGCAGATGAGGCTGACCCGATGCGAAAACTCCTGCAAGTTGGCATTAAAAACCAGATTTTCCGGCTGTACCGAACCTCGGTAATGACTGCGGGGATAGAGAAAATTGTAGCGATCGACCATCAGCCGCCTCCTTAGTCAGAATTTAAGTAAAAATCTTAACCATTCTTAATTAGTCGATTGATTAACCAGCTCTTAATCTGATCTTAACCTCATTAGAGTGAAATCGCCTACACCCCAAGGGGTGAAGTAACTACACAAGCCTTGGAGTTTTGGGATACTTGGGAGATGCTCCTGGGCCAGGTTAAACCCTTCCTCTTACCCAAAAACAGGTTGCAGTGAAAAATGCCCAGCCAATTTCGTCCTAGATTAGTCCTGTGGCCAGGAAGCATAAAACATGTTGGACCAGAAAACAGAGAGAATTTAAACCTATTGACAAACTGGGCCACTATTTGGGAGTACTTGCCCGGTAGAATGATTAAGTTCGCTTAAAACTTTCCTTTCTCCTGCTGCAATGACGGCCCATTCTATCGTTTACGAAGGCAAAGCTAAAATCCTCTACACAACGGATGATCCAAACGTTCTGTTGACCTATTTTAAGGACGACGCGACAGCATTTAATGCTCAGAAGCGCGGCAGTATTGCTGGCAAAGGTGAGATGAATTGCGCAATTTCAAGCCATTTGTTTCAGCTTTTGGAAACGCAAGGCATTGCCACCCACTGGTTAGGGCGACCAGCTCCCAACGAAATGCAGGTCCAGGCCGTAAAAATTTTGCCTTTAGAAGTCGTGCTCAGGAACATTGCTGCCGGTAGCCTCTGTCAACAAACAGGGATACCTCTGGGAACGGTGCTAAAGGAGCCGTTGGTAGAGTTTTACTACAAGAATGACTCGTTGGGTGATCCGCTGCTAACGCCCGATCGCCTACGGTTGCTAGAGTTGGCGACTCCAGAACAGGTCGAGCAGCTGCGCTCCACCGCCTTGCAAATCAATCAGGTGCTGACTGGCTTTTTTCAGAAGTGTGGCATCACGCTGGTAGATTTCAAGCTGGAATTTGGTCTTGATGCGAATCAAAGGCTGCTGTTGGCCGATGAAATTAGTCCAGATACCTGTCGGCTTTGGAATCAGGCAGACTCTGATCCAAGCCAGCGGGTGCTCGACAAAGATCGATTCCGTCATGATTTAGGCAATGTAGAGGCCGCCTACCGACAGGTGCTAGACCGAGTTCTGGCACAACCGGTTCAACCGTAGGGTGAAGCAATGCTGTAAAATTGCTCCGTTACATTTGTACATCTTCCCAATTTCCAGTTTTCTTTAGATTGTTCGATTCTGACCTGTTCTTACTTGGTCGTTCGGTGTGTGGAAGTGCCAAATTATTTGAACTGTATGCAAGTATCTCCTTTCGTGCTGGCAGCCTTAACTGCCTCTGCGGCGCTTGGCGTTGCCAACCCAGTCAAAGCACAGTCGCCTGACTCTGTGGAACCCAACCCTGGGACTGTCAACAGCGTGGAGTACGCAGAATCTGCAGAATCTACAGATAGCCTCAACCTTGATTTTAAACCAGACTCTTTTGAAGGCAATGACGCTACTCTGGCTTCGGTATCAGAAATCGGGACACCGGAAACTGCGGCTGCTCAATCGATTGAGCAACCCGTTGAACAGCCATCGGACTTGCAGGCCTTTCGATCGATGTATTCCTCATAAACCTTTTCCCGGATCGCCTCACGAACTTTCTGGACAAGTATCTGTTTCGCCGTTTGGGCTGCGATGCGGCCCATTTCTTCCTGCGGAAGCGGAATTTGGAGCATATCGCCGACTTCTATCTCATCGCCGGCCATTTCTTGCGCCTCAACAAGCGAAAGTTCTGCGTTCGGATCTTCGACCTCATCCACAACGACCTTTTGAAGGGATATCTCAATGATCCCCTCTTCATTGTTCCAATCAACTTCGATGTTATCACCGGTCTTGTCCTGCGACCTGAACTGTTTACGGGCCGCAGCTTTTACCGCGTCCTTCATCGCCTCGATCACCATTTCGCGATCCAGTCCCTGTTCGTTACACAGTGCCTCGATACTTTGTCCGATTGCTGAGATCATATTCCTGCAACATCTTGCCGCCATTCATAGAGCAGCAAACTTTATCCTTTCAAACTTGCCCCAAGATCGACCTTGAGGTTCGCCTGTTTAATATTTCCAATATCAATGACAACGCGACCCGAATCTCTGTCGAACACGACTACCGAATCGCCTTCCACCCCACCGATCAAGCCGGTAAAACTCGCCTTTCCATTTATCTTTTCAATTGTCTTTAGGCGAACGGAATGACCCTCGAACTTCTTGAAGTCATCGATACGATAGAGCCCGCGTTCTATTCCCGGAGACGACACTTCCAATATGTAAGATGACGGTATCAGGTCGTCTGCATCAAGCCGCTGCTCGATCGCTCTCGATGCATCGGCACAATCGTCAAGCGTTATGCCTTCTGGCTTGTCAATATAGATCCGGATCACGGGCCTTTTCTTTGACCCGGCAGTCTCGGCATGAACGAATTCGAAACCCGTTGCCTCGACTGTTTCACGGGAAATTACCCGGATCCTTTCCATTACGTCGACGCCTATCATTCTATCTAGAGCTGCAAAACAAAAAGTGGGCTCGAGACCCACTCATCACGGACCACACCTGAAATCAAATGAGGATAATACTACATCTTAGCCCCTAAACTCAAGGGAGTTTCACAGATTCTGTTCGATCTTGCCAAGAAGCCCCCCAACGTTCCCATAGGTTTCCTTTAGCGTGGAGAACTTTTTCTTATCAGGTTTGGCGGTGAATTCTTCTAGCATCACAAGCAATTCCTTAGCTCCGGTAACTGCCCGCTTCGAGAAACGCTCAAGTTCCTGTCCCTTATCCGGAAGCCCCGCCAGTGATTTCTTTGCTTCGGCAGCTCCCCAATGAGTCAAACGAATGACGTGCTTTGTTTTGGTTTCAGTTACCCAGCTTTCATCCATCAGGAACTTGCTGATGTCGTTAAGACTAGGAAAAAAGCCCTCTCGTTTGAGAAGATCGACGAGATCAACATCAACGGTATCTTTTCCGTCGGTTTCCTCATAGATCTTGGTCAGTACTTTGTGATATACGTCCATATTCGATTCAGCTGGCCATACCCAAGCCAATATTCCAAGATATTATCCTGACTTTCGCATATCAAAAACCAGCGAAGCCGCGCCGATCATTCCAGAATCGTCCCCAAGTTCGGCGCGGACAAGTTTAGCACGTTCGGCAGGACGGCGAAATGCCCTAGCCTTTATTGTTTCCCGCATACTGCCTGAAAACATATCCCATGCTCCCGAAAGGCCGCCGCCAATGACAATGACCTCTGGGTTGAATATATTTATGAATCCTGCAATGGCGATGCCAAGAGCCTCCCCCATTCGATCAAATACTGCGAGTGCAAGTTGATCGCGTCGAACTGCATACTCGTAAAGATCAATTGGAGTGACGTTTCCACGCCCATGAAGCTCAGAATCAGGAAACTCCTGCTCGAAATCGGTAAATACCTTTGCTAGCCCAGTAGCCGAAGCATACTGCTCAAGGCATCCTTTGCTCCCACAACCGCATTCTGATCCATTGGGTTTGACACAAACGTGACCTAGCTCGCCCGCTGTTCCGTCGATACCTCCAGGTGACAGAGTGCAACTGTGAAACATCTCCTGAGCTGAGATAATGAGAAATTATCCTGTTAAGTTGTAAACCTTAGCATGAGCCTCATCCTCTCAGAAAAAGCCTTACCAAATTTGTCCCAGGAAGAGGGGTCTTCTCTTCCCTTGGCTCCACTGGGTAGTTATGAACTCGTTATCCCAGGTTCTGAACCAGCCTCCCAGTCCAGCAGCCGTGGCTACAAGCGATCGATTAACCTGCGCTATGGGTTGAATCTGCTGATTCGAGATTATTGGTTACAGGATGTGTTGGTCGAGGAGAATTTGCCGAGTGCTTCGGAACTCACCCTGGAGTTTGGCTTTAATCTCATCGATCCTAATCTGGATAATGCAGGTAACGCTACCGCTTCAAGTAGTTTTCTTCAACTGACAGACAAACAAACCTGCACAGATTTCCAAGAATGGCAAACCAAAGGTAGGCTCGTCAAAATTGACTTACATTTGGAGTCTCCGGCTGAGTCTCTGTACTTCAGTTCAGAACAACTCGAATTGCTTCCATTTGAGTTGCAGGAAATTGTCGCTCGGCAGCAAGACGATTGGTATACCCCCCTGGGATCGATCGCCCCTAATATTCAACTGGTGCTTCAGCAGATTCTCAACTGTCCCTACACCGGATCAATTCAACAGGTTTATCTGGAAGGAAAAGCTCTGGAATTAATTGCGTTGCAATCGGCTCATTTTTTGCAGTTTGAGCCATCCAGCCCGCGCTATTCCCTAAAACGATCGGATGTTGACCGAATTCATCAAGCTAGAGCGATCGTGACTCAGCGGTTAGAGAATCCCCCTTCGCTGCTGGAGTTGGCTCGTGCAGTGGGGCTAAATGATTGCACTTTGAAGCGGGGCTTCCGTCAAGTATTTAATACCACTGTCTTTGGCTACATCCGGCAGCAACGGTTAACCAAAGCGCGTCAGTTATTACAAGAAACAGAACTGAGCATTGCTGAGGTCACCTGTTTAGTGGGATACACGCACCCCGGACATTTTGCCGCTGCCTTTAAGCGGGAGTTTGGTGTGAGTCCAAAGAGCTTCAAGAATTCCGTTCTGTGACTAGAAAATTCCGTTGTGTAGCAGACGCGATCGCCTGATTCATCCTATGGTTGCCTATATCTATTTGAAAGTCATTTGCAACTGGTTTCCAATGCTGGATGGTGTGAGGGATATGAATCAGATAGGCTGTGGTGTGCTGATGGGGGTAGTCGGAGCGATCGCTACAATAGCTCAACCGATTGCGGTACAGGCGATCGAGGATGAACCTTTGGCAAGAACGAATCCTCCCGCTCCGCAACTGAGCGAACTGGATGCGGCTGCAACAACTGTGGAAGAATGGTTGGCTCAAGAGGCATCTTTGGCACAGTTGCTGACTCAGGTAATCAGTATTCAGTTGAATGGAACGGAGACCGGGTTGGAGCTAGTCTTAGAAACTGCTGAAGGGCAGTTAACAGATCCGGTAACTTCGGTGGTGGGGAATGCTTTGATTGCTGATATTCCCAATGCAGTGCTGGCGTTGCCGGATGGGGAGGAGGAGTTTCAGCAGGCAAATCCGATCGAGGGGATTGCGTTAGTGAGCGTGACGAGTTTGCCGGATAATCGGGTGCGTGTTGCTATTACAGGGGTAGATGCGCCACCGACGGCGGACGTGCGTGTGGAAGGTCAAGAATTTGTCCTCAGTGTCGTTCCGGGAACGGAAGGGATCAGTTCAGATGAAGATGCCATTCAAGTGGTGGTGGCAGGGGAGCAGGACGAAGGCTATAACCCTTCCAGAGCCACCACTGCTACACGGACGGATACTCCCTTGAGCGATATCCCAGCCTCCATTACAGTGATTCCTCGCCAAGTCATTGAAGATCAGGGAGCCGTTCGACTCGATGAAATATTACGTAATGCAAGTGGGGTGACTTTTTCCAGTTCTTTTGGGAATCGAGGGCAGGATTTTCTAATCCGAGGATTTGGAGCAACGACTATGATGTTTCGCATCAGGTCGCGCGGATCGTGGTCGAGCGTTTTTATGCGCTGCGCGATGAAAGGTGTAAGTATCTCCGCTTTTTCCTTTTCGGTAACAGGGCGATGTATCCCGGTTGCGAAGATAGCCGCCATCTGATGCGGCGGAGTTCCGTTTGCGATCAGCCGCCGGACGAGTAGATTCACGACCTGGCCCGCACCGGCTCGGCGGGTTGCATCGGGCACTACAAATAGAACAGAGCCACCGTCAGATGTAAGTTCTTCGAGCGGCTCTGTGGCTAATGGCCTGTCAAGGCTCCCTCCGATCTCCGCATCGGTCAAAGGGTGGGCAGATCTCGGCGGCGACAGCAATTCAAAACGATCTTTATTGTATTCGAGTTCGAACTGTTGCCGTCCGTAACCGAAAGCCGTCTTCTGCATAAATTCAGGAAATAAGCCGTGAGATAGCAATTGTCCAAGAGCTAATGCAAATGGTTCTTGGCCGGTTCAAAACATCGCGTGCCGGTCTCGCAAATGTAAACGGCTTCGGCCTCGTTGTCGAGCGTTTCCATTTGTATCGTAAGATGGCTGATGCCGAAATCTGTTCGCAGCCGGTCGCGGATAACGCCAAGCAATTCTGAATGAAGGACCGATTCGTCGTGCGTAATGTGTGCCGAAAGAGCATCAATGCCGGAAGAGATCGTCCAGACATGCAGATCGTGGATACCGGCTACTCCATCAACGTCCAGTATTGCAGTTTCGACCTTTGCTAGTTCTATGTGACGCGGCGTACCCTCCAGAAGCACGTTGACCGATTCAAGTATCAGCCGCCATGCGCTTATTATTATTACAAGACTGATCGCAACGCTACACAGCGGATCCGCCCAATACCAACCAAAGGTAATTATCAATACCCCTGCAGTTATTGCCGCGACCGAACCCAGCAGATCGCCCATGACATGGAGCCAGGCACCGCGCAGATTCAGGTCATGTTTGTGATCCGAGTGCAGCAGCGACGCGGCGATGATATTAACCACCAGGCCGCCGGCCGCAACCAGCGTCATTTCAAAACCTTTAACGGCTGGCGGCGCGGACCAGCGTTCGTATGCTTCAAAGATGATCCAGATAGAAAGCAACGCGAGCGCGATGCCGTTCAAGAATGCGGCTAAGATCTCCGTCCGATAATAGCCGTATGTTTTCTTTGATGTGGCTGGTCGCCGGGCAAACCAGATCGCACCAAGCGTAAGCGAAAGTGCGGCCACATCCGTGAACATATGACCGGCGTCCGCGATCAGAGCCAAAGAATTCGCAAGCCATCCGCCGACCGCCTCGACCACCATATAAATGAAGGTGATCACCAAGGCGATCTTTAGCTTCAATACGCTTTTTTCTGAGCGGCGATGATCTTTATGTGTTGTGCTCAATTCAAAATATCGTGGGCATCAATACCGTCGCACCACACGAGATGTTCTTAACGATAGAACAAATCCCGCACGGTTGCCGTCCACGTCGTTCATTTCGATGGCGACCTCGGTCTTCGGGGTGGAGATCTGCATACGGAAAGACCCGTCCCCGCCGGCGAAGACCTCGCGGCCGACCGCGCGCACCAAAAGTCCCGGCCGCGTTTTACCGGAGATAATGTAAATATTGCCGCCTACGTTCTCGATCTTCCAATCTGTTACATCCACCGTCATTGCAGCCTGTCGCCGGACCACGGTAAAACGGCCGGGCTCGCTCCAATCGCTCGTTTGACCGGAGCGCGCGGTTGATTTCAGACGCCAATAATATGTTCCGGGCCCTAGGCCGGCAAGGCGGAATTCGCGTGCCGTTAGGTTAGATCGGTCGGCAAGTATCGCATCGGCAGCGAAAGAAGGAGACCGAGTTATTTGTATGTAATATGAGGCGATCGGCCCGCCGCCGGCGTCTTGCCAATTGAACGTGATATTAACGCCCGAGCCAGTCGAATCTGTTATTTGTGCACCGCTTGCGGGGGAGGTCAGCCGAGGTAAGATGAGCAAAGAGAAATTTGATCGGTCGAAGCCGCACGTGAATATAGGGACGATAGGGCACGTGGATCATGGTAAGACGACGTTGACGGCGGCGATCACGAAGGTATTGGCGAAGCACAATCCGAAGATCACGGTGCGGGCATTTGATTCGATCGACAATGCGCCTGAGGAGAAGGCGAGGGGTATCACGATCGCGACGGCGCACGTTGAGTATGAGACGGCGAATCGGCATTATGCGCACGTAGATTGTCCCGGGCACGCTGACTATGTGAAGAACATGATCACAGGGGCGGCACAGATGGACGGGGCTATCCTGGTGGTAGCGGCGACGGATGGGCCGATGCCGCAGACGCGGGAGCACATATTGCTGGCTCGTCAGGTAGGCGTACCGGCGATGGTGGTGTTCATGAACAAGGTGGACATGGTGGACGACGCGGAGCTTTTGGAGCTTGTGGAGATGGAGATCCGGGAGCTTTTGTCGAGCTATGAGTTCCCTGGGGACGATATCCCTGTGATCAAGGGTTCGGCATTGAAGGCGCTTGAAGGGGACGAGAAATGGGAGAAGACGATCGATGAGCTGATGGAAGCGGTGGACAGCTATATCCCGACGCCTGAGCGCGAGACTGACAAGCCGTTCCTGATGCCCGTTGAGGACATCTTCACCATTCAGGGGAGAGGCACGGTAGCGACGGGCCGTATCGAGCGAGGGACGATCAACGTGAACGAGCCGGTGGAGATCGTGGGGATCCGCGAGACGAAGAACTCTGTGGTAACGGGCGTTGAGATGTTCAAGAAGCTGCTTGATTCGGGAATGGCAGGAGACAACGTCGGGCTGCTTTTGAGAGGCGTTGAGCGTAAGGAGATCGAGCGCGGACAGGTGATAGCCAAGCCTGGAACGATCACGCCGCATACGAAGTTCAAGGCGGAGGCATACGTGCTGACGAAAGAAGAAGGCGGACGCCACACGCCGTTCTTTACGGGCTACCGGCCGCAGTTCTACTTCCGTACGACGGACGTTACGGGAGTGGCGAACCTGCCGGCAGGAGTTGAGATGGTGATGCCGGGCGATAACATCCAGATGGAGATCGAACTGATCGCCCCGATCGCAATGGAAAAAGGGCTCCGCTTCGCTATCCGCGAAGGCGGCCGCACCGTCGGTGCAGGCACGGTTACGGAGATCGTTGAATAGTTGGAAATTAGGCAGCGGGCAGTCGGCAAAATAAACGAACTGCTAACTGCTCGCGGCCCAGCCAATAGCTGAGAGCAATATATATGCTGAGTGAAAAGATCCGGATCAAGCTGAAGGCGTACGATCATCGCGTTCTTGATCAATCGACCCAGGAGATCGTCGATACGGCGAAGCGAACCGGTGCAAGGATCGCGGGACCGATCCCGCTTCCGACCGTTAAGAATAAGTGGACCGTTCTCAGGTCGCCGCACGTTGACAAGAAATCACGTGAGCAGTTTGAGATCAGGACACATAAGCGCCTGATGGATATTCTCGATCCGACATCGGAGACTGTCGATGCTTTGATGAAGCTCGACCTTCCGGCCGGCGTGGATGTTGAGATAAAGGCTTTTGGTAAGAACTAACTGATTTTTGATTTTAGGTCCTGTATATTTGGCTCGCCCAGCGAACCTAAAGGTCTTCAGGATCGCAAATCCGAAATCCAAGATCGAAAAATATGATCAGCGGAATCATTGGAAGAAAGGTCGGAATGACGCAGTTGTTTGCCGAGGACGGAACGGTAACACCGGTTACGGTCATCAAGGCAGGTCCGTGCGTCGTTGTCCAGACCAAGAGCGCCGCGGGGCGAGATGGCTATAACGCAGTTCAGCTTGGGCTTGTTGAAGACACCCCGATCCGTGTAAAGCGGGTCAAGAAGCCAATGCTTGGCCATTTTGAGAAGACTGGCGGCGGCATACCGCCGACCCGTGTTTTGAAGGAGATCCGTCTTGAGGCGGAGCCCGAAGCAAGCGTTGGAGATCGCGCTGCGGGCGCCGGCCTGAGCGGCCGGGCGAAACGACGAAGCCCCTGTCATCGCGAAGGATGCCAGGGGCTTGTGGGAGTATTGGGATGTGATGGATGCGGGGACAGGATTTGAACCTGTGACCTTCAGGTTATGAGCCTGACGAGCTACCGGGCTGCTCCACCCCGCGGGAGGGGTCAGTGGTCAGAGGTCAGTGGTCAGAGGGGTTTGAGTGTGTGGTGAGGCCAGTTTTTTCTGACCTCTGACCTCTGACTGCTGTTTCTGATCCGGCTGGGTGGTCCGGCGGCGACCGACTCTCCCGCATCTTGAGATGCAGTACCATGGGCGCTGAGGTGTTTCACGGCCGAGTTCGGGATGGGATCGGGTGTGTCATCCTCGCGATGACCACCGGACCACCGGGCCGGATCAGAGCGGTCAGTGTCAGAGGTCAGAGGTCAGAACGATGTTCTGACGGCTGACCGCTGACGGCTGACCTCTGGATCTGGTGTGTGTGCGGGGCAGGGGGCCTTTGTCTGACCCCTGACCTCTGACGGCTGGCTTCTGACAGCTGTTGCACGGCTTGGTGCTGCGCGCGGGCCGGGTGTCCTGGGGACGCCCTGGCCGGTGCGGTGCTGGTGATGGGGTGGGCGAACGCGATCGGGCGATTAGGACCGCTCGGCTGAGAGGGTTACCCCTCGTATACCTGCGGCCTATTGACGTGGTGGTCTTCCACGGCCCTCGGCGAGACCTGGTTTTGAGGTCGGTTTCCCGCTTAGATGCCTTCAGCGGTTATCCGTTCCGCACTTGGCCACCCGGCCGTGCCGCTGGCGCGACAACCGGTTCACCAGAGGTGCGTCCTTCCCGGTCCTCTCGTACTAGGGAAAGCTCCTCGCAAGTCTCATACACCCACAGCAGATAGGGACCGAACTGTCTCACGACGTTCTAAACCCAGCTCACGTACCGCTTTAATCGGCGAACAGCCGAACCCTTGGGACCTGCTCCAGCCCCGGGATGCGATGAGCCGACATCGAGGTGCCAAACCTCCCCGTCGATGTGGACTCTTGGGGGAGATCAGCCTGTTATCCCTAGAGTACCTTTTATCCGTTGAGCGATGGCCCTTCCACGCGGGACCACCGGATCACTAAGGCCGACTTTCGTCTCTGCTCGCGCTGTCGCGCTCGCAGTCAGGCGGGCTTGTGCCTTTGCACTCAACAGCCGATGTCCGACCGGCCTGAGCCCACCATCGCGCGCCTCCGTTACCATTTGGGAGGCGACCGCCCCAGTCAAACTGCCCACCACGCAGGGTCCCGATCCCGGATGACGGGATGCGGTTAGACGCCAGAAAGGCGCAGGGTGGTATTTCAAGGCTGGCTCCACCAAGGCTGGCGCCCCGGCTTCAAAGCCTCCCACCTATCCTACACAGCCCCTTCCTGGCGCCACTGCGAAGTTGCAGTAAAGGTTCATAGGGTCTTTCCGTCTAACTGCGGGTACCCCGCATCTTCACGGGGAATTCAATTTCGCTGAGCCCATGCTGGAGACAGTGGGGAGGTCGTTACGCCATTCGTGCAGGTCGGAACTTACCCGACAAGGAATTTCGCTACCTTAGGACCGTTATAGTTACGGCCGCCGTTTACCGGGGCTTCGGTTCGGAGCTCGCACTCCTCCCCTTGACCTTCCGGCACCGGGCAGGCGTCAGACCCTATACGTCGTCTCGCGACTTCGCAGAGCCCTGTGTTTTTACTAAACAGTCGCCACCCCCTGGTCTGTGCCACCCATCCCTGGTTGCCCAGGAACAGGTCCCGCTTATCCCGAAGTTACGCGGGCAATTTGCCTAGTTCCTTCAGCATGGTTCCCTCAAGCGCCTTGGTATGCTCAACCAGTCCACCTGTGTCGGTTTCGGGTACGGTCCATATGCCAGAGCTGTTTCCCGGACCCCTCCAACCGCACCCCCAATCCGATAAGGGGATACAGCGTCTCAGGGCCGTCACTTCTGGCGGGCGCGGCTTATTCAGCAGGATACGCCTTTTTTCTCCTTTTTCTCATACACCAGATCCAACCATAACTCCATCAGAACCCACCATCAAAGTCCTTCCTAGGGGAGCAGATCCATTCAATCCCGACAGTCTTGTTGAAATAGAAGGTCCTATCTTTTTGGAAATAGGAAGCAATACTCGAACATTTGATATTGATGGTAATCCTGAAGATAATGGTGCTGGGTTGGTACACATTCTAGCTGCACATGCTACAGACTTTACTAATCAAGGAATACCTGAAGACAGGATTGTAGATGCCGTAGTAGCGGCTGTGACTAAGGGAACAGATGTTGGATCTCAGGGAAAGAAAGTAGGTCGCCGCATCTATGAAGTGAATCTAGGAGAAGCACTGGGAATTCCAGGGCTTGGGGTGAGGCGTATAGCTGTGACTGTAGGAGACAATGGATTTATTGTTGGGGCTAATCCTGTCAGTTTCTAGTAGCAGTAATTCTCTTGAGCAAATCAACTAGGAGAGGTAACGATGGTTTTGAGATTCAAATTGAAGGCGAATTATAGTAGTTGGCCTACATGGTATGCCGACGGTGTTAGGGTTGGAGACTTTGATCCTGCTCAACTTCCCATTAGTCAAGAAACCCTTCAACGCCTGCTCAAGTGGCAGGAGGTTTACGACAGCACTTATCAGGACGACTATCCGTATAACTCCAGCTTTCCCAGCCAAGAGGCACGAGAAATTTGGGGCCGAGAGAGACTAAGGCTTTGGGCACAACTGCACAATGAGCTCAGTTCAGAGTATGAGGTAGTTAGTGACATCATGCATGAAGGAAAGATACAAGTTTTGACACTAGAAGAATTACCAGACGAAATCAAAGCAAGGTGTCAGAATGACATCGAGAATGCATCACAGCCATTGCTGTAGAATGTGCTTACAGAAGTGCTAACTCAGATTGTTGTACTCAGACAATAGATGTAGGCAGTCACTCATGTCGTAAAACCCAGTAAATATGACGTGGCTGCCTTTTCCAATGAATAGAGAGATTTACACCAAATACAACCCGACTTTTGGATGCAGCCAGACAACTGTGGCGAGAGGTTAACCTGTTGCAAGGTATTGGGCGCACTTATGCGGCACTTAAACCTGCTTTGGCTGCGGATACGGCCACGACTCCGACACCCAACTTCCTCGATGCGCTGTGGCGGGCACAGTTGCCCAGTGACCCCAGTACGCCAAAACCCTATGAGGAGATTCGAGCTGAGCTGAATTTGTGATTTTCTCAATGGGAAAAAGTACGTTGAGGTTAGAGTATACTGCCACAATTGATAAAAACAATCCCCATATTGGAAGGTATGCCTCCCATCCTAGCTATGTCTCTTATCCCTATACTTTGGAGCTACGATATTCAGTTAACGATAGCTTTAAAGACGCTTTGGATGAACTGAATTTAATTCCTGGTGATCAAGAGCTTCCTAGCAATCCTACACCATATCCACTGACAGCATCATGGACAATCATTGAGGCTGGCTGGACGAGTCCCACGTATAATTACTAGCTAGAGTGATGAATATGTCACTTTGAGTAGTGACTGTCCTCATTCAGTGTTGCAAGAGCAACGAAGTAGAATGAAGTATCTCAGTAACAATAAAGCAATGTTGAGATACTTCATTCTTTTAGATAATTCATCTAATACAATGATGTATTTTCAAAACAACTGGCTCTTCTATTTCATTACTTCAAGCAGGTAGTTTCAATAATGGCACGCCAACTTAACAAACTGATATTAGTTTTAATATTACTAATTTGCTTTGCCTGTGTACCAATTGACTATGAGGGCAATTTGACGAATGGCTATAAGATTGTTAAAACAAATAGCACTAGTTATGCTATCACCTATCCAGGGACAACAGTGCTAGTTCCCGAAGAGTACATCACAGGCATCAACATCAAAGGCGATATTATCTTTGGTAGAATTGATCCGCTTACACCAGAACAGCAAAGGCAATCCTGGAGAAATTGCTGGCGATCGAATCGACAATGACCGCAATGGCTACGTCGATGACCTGTTTGGTTGGAACTTTGGCGCAGGCCAGAATAACAACAACGTGCTGCCAGGTACACGCGATCCAGGACAGGCGCACGGAACCCATGTGGCTGGAACGATTGCAGCCGAGTATAACGGATTTGGCACAACGGGTGTTGCCCCCAACGCTAAAATCATGGCGCTTCGAATCAGTGATGTACGAGGCAATCGCTTTACGAATCCAGGCAATTTAGCCGAAGCAATTCGCTATGCGGTAAACAACGGCGCGAAAGTCATCAACATGAGCCTAGGATGGACCGAATCGCCTGAGTTGATCAATGCCCTCAACTATGCTGCTAGTCGCAATGTCATCACTGTCAGTGCGGCTGGCAATAGTGGGCTGGCTGCGCCCGCTGCTCCCGCTAAATATGCAACCCATCTTGGTATTTCAGTAGGTGCCATCGACTTCTATGGTAGAATTGCCACCTTCTCTAACCGGGCTGGGTTTGACAGCCGCATGCAGCATGTAGTTGCGCCGGGGGTAGGGGTGTGGTCCACCATGCCCACGAATTTCTCGAAGTGGTATGACACAATGAACGGCACCTCAATGGCAGCTCCCCATGTGGCTGGTGTGATTGCCCTGATGCTGCAACGCAACCGCAGTCTCACCCAGTCCCAAATCCTGGATTACTTGACTAAAACCGCGCGGCGAGACAGCTTTACTGGGGCAAGTCCTAATGCAACCTGGGGTTACGGCAAACTGGATGCCAAAGCAGCGGTCGATCTGGTTACGCCGCCTCAATTGAAAGTCGTTTCACTCTACGAATACCATGCTCAAGATCCGGCAGGTCGCTGGCGCTTCTTCTATAGCAGAGCCGCGAATGTGATGGATGGATGGACGCGCAGCGGGCGAGAGTTTCTGGTGATTGGTGAGAAGGCCGAGGATGCGATTCCGGTCTATCGCTTTTCCGCCGATACGCCTTGGCGGTTCCAGTATTCGCGTTCGATCAATGCCGGTGGCGACGGTTGGCACAACGACGGGATTGCCTTCTACGCCTATGCAAATGCCGCTTTCAACAGACGACCCATCTATCAATACTCGGCTCCAAATCCCTGGCGGTTCCGCTATTCGCCTGAGGCCAGCTTGCCTGATCCGGGCTGGCGCAATGATGGCGTAGCATTCTACATTCCAACCAGCCGCTAGTTGCCGGGCCATTAAGTAGCTTGAAATTTGGCCATTAGCCAAGCCACAAGCTGACCATCATCCATCTGTTGCCGTTGTTCGATCGCCTCTCGGATAACGGCAATTTCTAAATTCGGCAGCACCTGCGATTGCTGAATGCGTTTGCTGCCGCAATTGATCATTTGAAAGGCAATTATCTCAGCTTTCTCGACATCAACTACCCAATATTCTGAAACACCTAATTCCTCATAAAGCAGGCGTTTTTTACCCAGATCATCATTCAGCGAAGTATCGGCAATTTCAATTGCTAAATCGGGAGGCGGTACCTGATCAAGATTGACGACCGAACTGCCCTGCGGAGCCAACGACGCCCGCTCACCCAGATAATATGACACATCCGGTTGGGCTTCTCGAACGCCAGGCTTCCGGTAGCTGCAATTGACCAAACCTCGTAGAGGAATCCCTTTCAACGCACAATAGAGCGTGATGATGACATGAATAATGCCGTTATTGCTAGCGTGATCAGGGCCAACTCCCATTTCCACCCGCATTTGACCGCCATAATAGTATCCTTTGGCTTTGGTATAGGTCGAATTGTCAGTCACCTGTAGAAATTCTTCCCAAGTTGCCGTTAGCCAGGTATTAGTCAGTAACTTAGGTTGGCTTTGTACCATAGGTACCATAGTAAGATTCAGAAAGCAGCAGACCTTGAAGTAATCTAACCCAATTCAATCATAGAGTGCGTTCGCGTAGATAGGTGCAGCACAATCATCTTTCCTGATTCGCAGTCAGCCGCTGCTGGTGTATCGCTTTGTCAACTATCTGCGGCGGTCTCAGCGAGGAGGCATGACTCAAGTGCCAACCGGAGAGCTGATTCGCCTGGTGTCTGAAGAAATTACGCCCGATGATGCCGATAACCCGGTCAGTTTGCTAGACGCTCAGGCAATTTCTCAGTACCAGGAATCCCAAGCCTGGGAAGAACAGCAGGCAATGCGCTCCAAAGTGCTGCAAGAATTCCTGACTTATTTGGAACAAGAGGTAGAACCTGCTGCTGCCGAGTGGCTCAAACTTCATCTGCAAGGCCAATCCCAAGAGGTGATTGCTCAAACGCTGAACCTAACGGTAAATCAGGTTTATCGGCTACGAGAGAAAATTAGCTACCATGCGATTCGCGTGTTTGGGTTTAAGCATCAGTCAGAGCTAGTCGGCACATGGCTCGGTACATCCTTGGCCGAGCACAATCTGGGACTCACCCCAGAACAATGGCAAACGCTTTGGGATGGTCTCACACCAGTGCAGAGGGAAATCATTGAACGGTTAAAAGCCAAATGTGGCCTGGATACCATTGCTAAAGAGCTGAATTTGAAAGTGAATCAGGTCACAGGTGAATGGAGTAAGATCTATCTAGCGGCTCAGAAATTGCGCAATATATACTAAATTTTTGACTAAAGGCTGGAGTTACGGACCGTAAAAGTCTGTAGGAACCATTTGCAGTAACCATTCTGTAGTAATCATTATCACAGCAGCTATCACAACCATCAGGCATGAGTTAGGCATGAGCAGCCTTATTTTGACCGGCTCGGCATGAACCGGCTGAATGGCTAATATATCGGGTGTTCTTGTTGGACAGGCAAATTACACGAAGGGTTAAGACGGCAGAAGAGTGCTCTTAGCCCTGAGTTGGGCACTCTAACTTAAGGGTTGGGTAACAGCTATGGCGTCGCCTTTAGACAACCAACGGGCGTCGAATCTCAGGCACTCGGTTCATCAACGCATTCTCTCCCAGTTTCAAGACGACTGGGCGACCCGTTTGAATGTCGATCAAATGTTTGTCTTGATTGACGGCGTTTTACCGTTTGAAGCCTGTCTGTACTATCAAGTTTTACCCCTGTTTCTAGAGGGCAATCAGCTACATCTAGGCATGGTCAGCCCCGATGATATGGCTGCCAGTGACTATGTGCGCCGCATTGTTTCCTACTTGAACTATTCCCTAACTTGCCATGCCGTTTCTTCTGAAGCTCTGCGAGTGGCGTTAACGGCCTATCTCAACCATGTTGGCAGTCAGCAAACTAGCCGCGAAGCCTTCAACTACGGCCATTACCGCCACACTACTCGCAAAGGTGACCGAGCCAGCAATCCCAACGAACGCCTGACGCTAGTCGTAGATAGCCCAGATGACCTGTATAGCGAGATGGACGGAGCTGAGGTAACGGCGCGTCCCATTACAGCGTCACCTAGCCCCACTGCAGCAGCAGGAAATCTAACGGAACAAACAGCTGAGAATCGGTCAGCTCAACCTGCAACCCAGCCTTCAGTTAGTTCCGAGGCGGCGGTTTCACCAGTCGTTTCGGCAGAACAGGTTCCACCGGAACAAGCTGAAGTCACTGAGCCAGTAGTTAATCCTGAACCATCCCAGCCATGCGAACTGGCCCAGCCAGATGCTCATCCGCTGTTGAACTCGCCTGCTCCAGCCCCGTCACCAGAGGCCCAACCAGCAGCCACAGCACCCGTTAAGCCTCTAGCAATGCTCCAGCTCCAGACCAAGCACATCACCAGCCCAATTGAGACACTAACGACCTTACCCCCTCAGGAACTGGTGCAGGAACTGCTGGCGCGCGTGTTGCTTGGTGGGATTGGGCGCTTGTATTTTGAGTGCTATGCCCAGCATGGGCGAGTGATCTGGAGCCAAAATGGTGTCCTGCAATCTGTGCTTGATCCGGTGGCACTGCCGGTGTTTCAAGCCGTGATTCAGGAGCTAAAGAATCTTGGGACGACTGCACACCGCACGGCCACCGCTAGCACCCAATCCAGGCAGGACTTGGCAACTCGGGATTATTTTTGCCGTTGTGGGATTAGTTACCGTATTTTTGTCCACGCAGCACTATCTGGCGATCCGGCGGGAAATTCGCGAACACAGCGATGAAATTACCGAACGTTGGGTCATTGTATTCAGCATTGCCGTCATTTTGATGGGTAGCGGCGTTTTATATTACGTGCTTGGCTAAGCCGTCTGCACGGCAAAGGACTTGGCCTCTTTCGGCTTCACATAGACCTGCTGACCCAACCGCAGATTCAGCTGTTTGAAGACCTCCCGTGATAGATAGGCTGTAAACGATTGCCCATCTTCTAGCCCCAATTCAACTTGAATTTCCCAGCCGAGGTGAATGACTCGCAATACCGTGGCTGGTACCGTTGTTTGGTCTGGACTGAGTTCGATGATCACATCATGAGGCCGCAGAAACACCGGAGCCGAATCTGGAGCTGAATTCCAATCGCCAACCTGACGAAACAGCGGTGCGGTGCTGGGCAATACATTCACCGGACCAATAAAGCTCATCACAAACGGGCTAGCCGGATTGTCGTACAGGTCTGCGGGGGTACCAACCTGCTCTACCCTGCCGTGGTTCATCACCACAATCTCATCCGAGACTTCCATGGCCTCCTCTTGGTCGTGGGTCACAAACACGGTAGTGACATGGACGGTGTCATGCAAATTGCGCAACCAGGCTCGCAGATCTTTACGGACTTTAGCATCGAGGGCACCGAATGGCTCATCCAGCAGCAGCACTTTTGGTTCCAAAGCAAGTGCCCGCGCCAAGGCCACCCGCTGCCGTTGCCCACCCGACAACTGGGATGGATAGCGCTCGCCCAAGGATTGGAGCTGAATCAGGTCCAGCAGTTCATCCACTCGGTTCTGGATGCGGGCTTTTGACTGTTTGGCAATCTCTAGGCCAAAGGCAATGTTTTGCCGGACTGTTAGGTGCTTGAACAAGGCGTAGTGCTGAAACACAAAGCCAATGCCTCGCTTTTGTACACTCTCGTAGGTAGCATCGCGTCCGGTGACAAAAATTCGTCCACTGTCGGGAGATTCTAGACCCGCAATCAAGCGCAGCAGGGTGGATTTGCCGGAACCAGAGGGGCCAAGTAGGGCAACCAGCGAGCCAGTCTTGACCTCGATGCTGACCTGGTCCACGGCTTTGAAATCACCAAACTGTTTGGATACGTTGTCTACCAAAATGCCCATAGGATAAACCTTTTACGACTAAACGAAGGGGGATCGAAAACCCCAAAAAACTAATCGAGATACTGGTGTTTTATCACAACTTGAGCTAAATTTAACCTAAATAATCCGGCAACTTGATCGATTTACCGAAGTTTTAATCTCTAGTAAGTTTATCGGATTACTGTTGATTTTTTACCAGATTACGGTAGAGTAACTTTAATAACTCCGGTATCTTGACTGATTTGCCGAGGTTAGGTTGTGTTCTATTCAACAGAATTGATTTGTATTTGGAGAGGACTACATGAGTAGCTTTAGATGGGGCCGCTTGCGCCTGCGTTCGTTCCGTGGGTTTGTTTCGATGTTTTTAGTCGGGGTTGGCTTATGTCTCACACTGGCCGCCTGCAATTCTGCGCCCAACTCCACGGCTACGAGTGACAGCGCCTCTCCGGCTCAAGGCGGCACGGTCAACTTAACCCTCGTCTCCTACGCCGTCACCCAAGCCGCCTACGAGCAGATCATTCCCAAGTTTGCCGCCAAGTGGAAAGCCGATCACAATCAAGAAGTGGTGTTTGACCAGAGCTACGGCGGTTCTGGCTCCCAAACTCGCGCTGTCATCGATGGCCTAGAAGCCGATGTGGTAGCGCTGGCGTTAGCTCTAGATACCAAGAAAATCGAGAAGGCAGGGCTGATCGATGCGGGCTGGGAAAACGAAGCGCCCAATAACTCGATTGTGCACAAGCGCATGACCGGGGGCATAGGGCAGCGAATTCAGCGTTGCCCAATCGGGTACCAGCCACGCTTCCCCTACCGGACCGAGACCGCTTCCAGCAGCGACGGCATCGTACATCACCGGAATCGCCTGCTGCGCGATCGAAATACTGACGCCCTGGGTTTGATGCTCGGCTAAAAAATCCACATGGAAGGCTTTTGCCCGAATCACATTGGCATTGTCGCACCAGAGCACCCGCACAAAGCGAATATTCTCTGCCTCTAATGCTGAACGAACGTCCATAGATGCCTAAATGCCAATCAATGTTTTATTACAGTACCTCAAGTTCTGGCAATTGCTGAATCCCACTGGAGCCGAAGCTAGGTGCGTTCAATCGTTTTAATCTTTTAGTAACATTCCGTTACAATAATCTCATCCTTCATTACAAGTTCCCGACAGCCATGCACCTGACCTGGTTAAACAGCAATTCCTGGTTGATTGAAATGGGCGGACTGCGGATTCTGCTCGATCCGTGGCTAGTTGGCCCGCTGGAGTTTGGCAATCTGTCCTGGTTGTTTCGGGGAGAGCACACCCGTCCCGTAGCGATTCCAGAGCCGGTCGATCTGATTTTGCTGTCGCAGGGGTTGGAAGACCACGCCCATCCAGCAACGCTGCGGCAGTTGGACCGAACCATTCCGGTGGTGGCCTCTCCAAACGCTGCAAAGGTCGTACAGGGACTGGGCTATCAGCAGGTGACGGCGCTAGCGCATGGAGAAACCTATCAGATAGGCCAGCAGATGGGCCAGCTCACGATTCAAGCAGTGCCCGGTTCCCCGATTGGGCCGATGTTGACGGAAAATGGCTATCTGCTGAAGGATGCTGCCGGAACCCAGCTCTATTACGAACCGCACGGCCATCATTCGCCCAGCTTAAAAGCCTTTGCGCCAGTGGATGTGGTGATTGCGCCGGTGGTGGATCTGGAGATTCCTTTGCTGGGGGCAATTATCAAAGGCTGTCGCAGTGCCCTAGAGGTGGCCCAATGGCTGCAACCACAGGTGCTTTTACCTACCGCTGCTGGAGGGGATGTAGCCTTTTCTGGCTTACTGGCAAAGGTGTTACGCGCCCAAGGCAGCCCAACTGAACTGCAACAGCAGTTGACTCAGCATCAGCTTCCGACTAAACTAATTGCTCCACCTCCGGGAGAACGGGTGAATTTACCTCTAGCAGTTACTTCTGCTGGTTCAGAGCATCTGTGACGAGCCGCACTGACAAAGCCAGTCTGAGCCGCTAGATTGCTCAGTATGATTCCCTAAAGGCGATGCATCCAAGTCACCAAGTCTGTAATTGTGCGGAGTTTTGCTTCCGCTTTACCTGAACTCTATTTGGATGCCCGTATTTCTCAGGTTGTTGACGTTGTCAAGAGTTCGGTAGTCTAACGGAAGCTTGGTCTCTAGGCCACTCTGCTTAGCAAGATCCTGTGATCGTACGGGTCGCTTTCAGATTGGTACTGCTGACCGATTTTAGCGGCTCAAGATACCGAACCCTGTGCGATTTTTGCAGCAAGCGGATGTCTCCCAATTCAGCCCCTGCATCCCAGCATCGTTTGTGTGGTAAAGGTCACTTCTCTCTGCTTTTGCTGCCCTCAGTTGTTGACCCCATCCCTTCACATCAGACCTAAACAATGAATTCCCCCGATCAGGAAAAGGTTCTCGGCTTTAAACGACGTGAAATTGCCCCTTCACGCTGCCAACCTCAGACGCCGGACAATACTTACGCAGCCGGATTCGCACCAAGCTTCACCGCAGGCCAGGAGCTGACCGAGATAGGATTACTTCAGCAACTAGAACAAGAGCAGCTAATCAACAAAATTGCGCTACAGATTTTTCAGGCATCCGATCTCTCTTATATTCTGAACCTGGCTGTCACCGAGATTCGCCGGTTTTTGCAGGCCGACCGCGTTTTGATTGAGCGCTATCACAAGGGCGAAAGTTTGGCCGTGGCGGAATCGGGAGAAGGATTCAGCACCTTGCAACCAATCATTGCCGAGGCCACCGTTGAGGGTATCGCTACCTACTTCACCGTAGAGTTCGTCGTTGCCGCCGTCTCCTTCGATGTAGTCGTTGCCGCTGCCACCATCTAGGTAGTCAATCCCCTCAGCGCCCAACAGTTCGTCGTTGCCGGCTTCTCCGTAGAGGTAGTTAGGGGCAAAGTCAAACGGAGCAGTCGGATCGCCGTTGGCATTCATGACATCGTTACCGCTGTCGCCATACATGATGTCGCTGCCGAGGCCGCCATTCATGAGGTCGTTACCGCTGCCGCCATCCATGAAGTCGTCGCCATCGAAGCCGCTCATGTTGTCATTGCCGGTTCCGCCTTCCATGTAGTCATTGCCGAAACCGCCATCCATGAAGTCGTCGCCGTCTTCACCGTAGATGGTATCATCGCCACCACCACCGTAGATGGTGTCAAAGCCAGTGCCGCCAAAGATAGTGTCATCACCAGCATTGCCGAATAGATCATCATGGCCGCCCAGCCCGTAAAGGACATCATTGCCAGCATTACCTTGCAGCCAATCTCGGGATTCGCTACCAGTCAAGACATCATCGAATGGTGTTCCAATTCGCGTAACCATAGTTAGTCTCCATTTGTGCAAGTTCTATAACTAAATCATTGCTTGACAGACTACGAACGCAATCACCCGTGTAGGTACCATTTGAGAAAACTGAATGGTTTTTCGGATGTTCAAGTTCATATAGTTCGCTTACAAAAATTCAGTCTGCAATATTGAAAAGTGATTACTAATTTGTCTCCAAATTCATCACTTTTTGCAGGAGAAAAGTTCCCTCGATTTGAGAGATGTTTGCTCCACACGGTTTTTCTAAGTGAATTGCTGCTCAACCGCAATTAGAACGGCTGCGCAAATCAAGCTCACTCGAACTACAGAAAACAGTGCAGGCCAAAATTAAGCCAAGATGGCAAGTCGTTTTGGGTAAGTTTTTTCTAAACAGCTTATTCAACCTGATGTATGGTCAGATAACTAGGGGGTAAGACGTTTGTTACAAGTAAGTCATTGCCACTCTAGGATCTGAATCCAATTCGGTTGATCTCCTTAAAATCGATGAAGCGAACCAAGTCAATTGCTCGAAGAGCCACCTCAAAGCAGGGTTAATCTAGCGAAACCACTCATCGCCTTCGTGATCGAGGGGTTTACCAGATGAGGTGTATCTAGTTGAATTTGCCTGAATTTGATTTACAACGGGTAGGGCACGAACTGATTACTCAAAACTGATTACTCAAAACTGATTATTCAATGTAGATTGCTTGTAGATGCAGTCACTCTCACGGTTTTGAGCGAATAGCAAGCTTCAACCAGTTGACCAACCTTTTGAGTTACAAACAATTAGGTTGCTGCTCTGGCTGCTGCTTATGATAAGCGCTGACTAGTGAACCGTTTTAGTAGACTGTTGACCTAAACTGACTTATATGTACCCTGTGGCGATAAGACTTGTATCAGCGTAATCTGCCAGTGACACACATTTTATGTCGATGTAATGTCAATGTAGTATTACTTGAATTTCTTACTCTACTCATAGACTACTCAACAGGTTACAGCAAATCCGGTAACTTTGATCTTTTTCCAAATTGCTTAATCTTTTCAATAGATCAATTCTATGCTACAGCAAATCCGTAGCGCTGACAGCTAGTCGGCTAGCAGGCCGGATGGCTTGGCTGCTTTACGTTGATAGCGAATACTGTCTTACTAATCTTCTACGGTTGGCCTGGGATGACTTCAGCTCAATGCTTGGGAAGCAGCCTCATTCATCTGTACTACACGCTGTTGATACAGACTGGCAATTTTAGCTACCACTTCGTCGATTGTCAGATCGTCCGTGACAATTTCGATGGCATCGCCTGCTTTGCGTAAGGGTGAAATGGGGCGTGTGCTGTCCTTGAGATCCCGCTCGTAAATGGCCTGTTCCAAGTCGCCAACTTGGCTCGCAACGCCTCATCTTCGTTGGCCCGGTCAACCAGCTGATCCAGGGCCTGCTGGCGCTGCTTGCGCGAGTCCCGCCCCGGAACTTCCAAAATAATCTCCGGAGCCTGCTTGAGTGCATAAGAAACCATACTACTTACCTTTTACTTTCACTTTAGTCTTTACAACTTACTGCTTACTTTCCACCCTTTATAGGCGCTTTCACCGCTGCCGCTAAGAGCCTATCTGCTAAGAGCCTATCTGAAAATGCCGAAGGGATTTTGGAATTCCAACACTCTGACAAGCCTCATAGGTAGTAAGCCGCAGCCTAACCGGCCACAAGCTTATTGTTACAGTTCAATATCGTTACAGTTCAATCGTGTTGCTCAATTTTTACAAAATTAGAGACTTTAATCCTATCGATCTCACTCCATAGGCCTCATTATTTTAACAATAAAAACAGGTTTTGTAGTACACCAGAGTAAAATACAGCCGCCGCCGCCTCATCTAAATACCCCTAGAGGTTGTTCTACCAGGTTATAGAAATCAGGGTATAAATATCTAAATTACCTGCTCTAATCCTTGTCATTATTAGCATTGGTTCCTGTATACTTCTATAACAACATTGGTGCTTAAGATAAATTGCACAACGTGTATTTTAATAATTCGCAGTTCACATTATTCATTAGCCGTGATTGAAACAGTCACGGGGATTTAAGAGTGAACTGGCCTTGTTGTGACTGAAGTCTTTCAAACAACAGACAACTGGATTGACCTTCACATAAAAATCAGCAACAGGATCGTCAATTCTAACCTTTAGTGGTACAGTCGCTAACATCAACTCAGCACTCAATAGCTTAGCATGTTGTAGCAACGCCAACTATAACAGCAAGGATACGCTGGTAATGACAACTTGCGATTGTGATAATACGGCAGTAGTGAAGTTCATCAGGATAATGATGCTATTGATATTATTGTCAATTTAGTTAAGGTTTCTACAACCGTTGTAGAAACGCCAAAACTTAGCATTGATGAGGAGTTTTTGTAGGAATTCATTTTATTTACTCAAACTATTGATAGCAGTGTGCTGACCCTGTTTGACACCCTGGTTGACAGACAAAACTCTAGTCGCTGGCGGCTTCAAGCCGCGCCTACACAGACCTAATCTGCGAACGTGGATTACTTAACCAAACGAATAGTCGGCGCAGGGCGTTCGACTGAGCGCTCACGAGCCGCCATCTTCCCGCTCGGCTGTTTTTCTGGCTCCATAGGGGGCAGTGTGGGCTTCGAGTGAGCCTCAGCTGAACTCCTCGCGCCGAAGCCCATCTCCCTCATTCGAAATATGTCACTTCTACCTGCATGGGGATTCTGCTGCAAGCAAAATCCAGTATCTTCAGGTATAAAGACACGCTTGCAAGGCTAAATGTTATGGTGGATAAAGCAAATCGATTTAATCAAGCCAAGCAAAAAAGCTATGAAGCTGCCCGACGGGATGTGGAGGCAGAAGTTAACCGAGAACTCAGTGATGATCCGACCAATTTAGACGAGTTAGAAAGCTTAGAAAGTGACTTAGGACTAGAGGAAGTTGACCTGGATCAGGGCGTGATTGATACGGTGGCTGCTGACACCAGTGACGATAACCTAGATGCCGACGATGATGGCATCGAGGATGATGAGGACACCGAAGAGCTGATTGATGACCGTCCTCAAGCGCTCACCGAATCCTATGGAACTGGTCTCCAGGGTCAACCTGCTGACCGAGCAGGCCGCTACTCCCGTCGCAGTGATCACCATCTCTACAACGACCCTGAACCTGTCCTTACCGGGGGGGATATCGACGCTAATTATGAGCAGGCCAGCGTAGTGGGAGATGAAGCCGTAGGCGGTACGGTGGCTACTCCAGATCAGGATGTAGTTGATGAACTGGGAGCTGCTGTAGGTATAGAGATGGATGATCGCTCGTTTTTACGCACGGGCGATATGCTAGAACCTTCTCCAGCGCGGGCGCGGGCAACTGCCTCTTGAGCCACGGTGCGAACGGCTAGCACATCCATTCCGTCTACTTCAATTCCAGGCATTCCAAATACGCTGGCTTTTTTGAAAATTTCTGGCTGGGACGTGGCCCGCTCGTGCGCCATACCAATCGCCCACTTGTTATTTTCCACCACAAAAATAATCGGCAGATTCCACAGAGCTGCCATGTTGAGACACTCGAAAAACTGACCGTTGTTGGTGGTGCCATCACCAAAGAAAGCCGCCGTCACTTGATCGGCAGATTCATCACCCATTACCTCCCGGCGATACTTGGACTGAAAGGCCGCACCTAGCGCTACCGGAATTCCTTCTCCAATGAAGGCATAGCCGCCCAATAGCCGATACTCTGCAGAAAACAGGTGCATCGAGCCACCTCGACCTTTGCTACAGCCCGTCGCTTTGCCAAATAGCTCAGCCATGACATTACGAGCCGGAACGCCAACGCTGAGGGCATGGACGTGGTCGCGGTAGGTGCTGCAGACATAGTCTTCCCCTGGGCGCATCGCCTTGATTACGCCAGTAGAGACAGCTTCTTGTCCGTTATAGAGGTGGACAAATCCAAACATTTTGCCGCGATAGTACATTTCAGCGCACTTGTCCTCAAAGAAGCGCCCGAGCACCATGTCTTCATAGAGCATCAGGCCGTCTTCACGGGAAATGGGGGCAATCGAGGGTAGCGTTGGAATTGTCCGTTCCTGAGTCATGAATTGATAGTATCCTTAACAGTAGTAAAACAACAGTAAACTCAGATCGGTTTAGCCGACTGGTTCAACCTGGGGTTTGGGTTAGTAACGCAGTTTTAGATATTATCAAGTTTCGGGGTTACGAATCTATCTAGTTCATCACCACTTCATCTCTGGACTGCATCTACTTAAATTCTGCTAAAAAGCCCAGTCTTGCCCGATTGTACGTATTGAGTGTGTGCATCAAGACCAGCATTTGAAGCTTCATTTTGTACTGGCTCCACTCCTCACCAGCAGGGCGTCTTGCACCATCAGGATAGGTTTTGCCACAAAGCTGTTTGCAGACAAATTCCTTGCAGACAGGTCCTTGCAGACAAATCACAGATTTGCTAAACCTGCTCTCAGGAGGTGTGTCGGCTAATCACGGCTAATCAAGTTAGTTCGATTCCAGAACTGGAAGCCGGTCTGAAGTTTGTTCGCATCTTTGGTTCGCGCCTCTGATACGACTTCCTGGATATGGCTCTCCCAATATAGCTTGTCTAAACAGCTCAGTTTAGGTTGGTGACTCTACTCCGCCCTGCCAGCGCTACCCGTTGATTCCCCGACTTTTTCACCTTGTAACTCTATTCTGCTCCACGATATAGCGCGATTTTCTTATCAGAAAAAGTTTAATCCTAACACTAAGAAGCATGGAAAGCATAGATTCTAAATTAAGGAAGCACTAGTTCAACTCGATTAGCTCGTCCATCGAATGGAATTTTCTCAGCAAGTCCGTGTGGTATGGATGGAGATCCGCTAAAATTGACGAGCCTTGCCTGGTATCGCAAGGAGCAAGGGAGTACATAAGTTCGCAGTGGCAGTGATGCATAGAGTTTAATCTTTTTTACTGCACGTAACGAAGGGGTTGCACTTCTCAAGAGTCCAGCGTATAAAGCAGGGTAAGTTTTTAGTAAACCCTCCGGTGACGAAACGCAAAATTGATAATGGTTTGCCCCTACCAGAGGCAAAACTATGGAGTCAGCCTTTGTAGTTGCTGAATGGTCGAGGTCTATCGTAGAACTGGGGAAAGTTTACTTTTAGTGTCAGTTGTAGATTGCAGGGGATAGGGAACGTGCGAATTCCGCTGGATTACTACCGGATTCTTGGTTTACCGATTCAGGCGACTGCCGAACAGTTGCAGCAGGCTCATCGTGATCGTATCCAGCAACTTCCCCGTCGCGAGTTCTCCGAGGCTGCCATTGTGGCCCTGCTTGGGTTTAACGTTTGGGAATTGTTTCCCGAGGCGGCTACAGCCGATGCTTACCCTCAACTGCATCGAGCCATGGGCGAACAGGTCGCGGTGCAGTTTGAGTATTTTCATTCCCCCAAAAATTGCTGGATTGAGAACCGGGGTTATCCTTCGCCCGAGGGAGTGACAGTCTTTTTGGCGGACATCACTGATCGCAAGCGCATCGAAGCCGAACGGAAGCAAACCGAGGTCGAAATTCAGCAGCTTAATCAGCAATTGAGCCATCGCGTTACTGAACTGCAAACCCTGTTTGATTTGCTGCCGGTTGGCGTAGCGATTGCCCTAGACCCGGAGTGCCGCACGATTCGCGTCAATCCCTACCTGTCTGAACTGACGCGCGTTCCGATCGATGCAAATGCTTCCCAGAGTGCGCCACTCGAAGAGCGCCCGATCTATCGCTTGTGCCGAGAGGGTGCAGAAATCCCCGTGGAAAATTTGCCGATGCAGTATGCCGCAGCTCATAACACCGAAGTTAAAGATGAGGTTTTAGATCTGGTTCATCCTGACGGCACAGTGGTTAAACTGCTCTGTTACTGCTCTCCTCTGTTGGATGAGCAAGGCAACGTCAGAGGCGTGTTAGGGGCTTTTGTCGATATTACCCAGCGCGTGGCGATTGAAACGGCTTTGAGAGAAAACGAAGAACGGCTGAAGCTGGCGGTGGAAGCTGGAAGGATGGTGGCTTGGGAATGGAACCCGTTTACCAATACCATCATCACCTCTTCTAATTTCTCTGAAATCTATGGCATCCCCGAAATTTGGGCAGCCGAACAGGGCTTTGCTCTAGTGCATCCAGAGGATCGAACTCGCCATCAAACAACCGTTGAAAACGCCGTTGCCACCAGCGGCACTTACCAATCAGAATTTCGATTTATCCGTCCAGATAATGGTGCGATCATCTGGCTGGAAGAACGAGGGCAAGCCATTCTAGATAGAAATGGTAACGTACAAAAGCTGATTGGAATCACGATCGATATCACCGCCCGCAAACAGGCGGAGGAAGACTTGCGTCTAAACCGCGAGCGCCTTGCTTTTGTGCTGGACAATACTGGCATTGGGCTATGGCTAAACTCGCTACCGCTGAATAATCTGAATTGGGACAATCGCACCAGGGAGTTTTTCTTCGTTTCACCGGGTGTTGAAACCACCATCGAGCTATTCTGGAGCCGCTTGCATCCAGACGATCGAGAGCCAACCCGCTTGGCGATTGAAGCGTCGCTGCGCGATCGGACTCTGTACCAGATTGACCATCGGGCGGTAAATCCAGACACAGGGGAAATTCGTTGGATTCGATCGGCTGGAAAAGCAATCTATGCACCGGACGGCACGCCGATCCGCTTCGACGGCATCAACTATGACATTACCGATCGCAAACAAACTGAATTGGCATTACGCGAGGCTGAAGAACGGCTGCGTGTAGCATTACAGAACGCCCCAATTACTGTATTTAACCAGGATCATGAATTGAAGTACACCTGGATTCACAACCCGGTGCTGCATGATTTACATGAGATGCTTGGCAAGCACGATCGCGACTATTTGCCACCCGAAGATGCAGAACCTCTCACCGCGATCAAACAACAAGTTCTGGAAACGGGAATCGGTGCGCGTGAAGAAATCAAAATTACAAGAGAGGGAACGCACTACTACTACGACTTAACCGTAGAACCATTACGAGATGAGAATAATCAAACTATTGGCATTACCTGTGCCGCCATTGACGTCTCAGAACTGAAGCAGAGTGAGATTAATTTACGCGAAAGTGAAGCGCGCTTTCGGGGTGTGGTGGAGTCCAACATGGTCGGCATCCTGTTCTGGGATGCGTCCGGCTGCATCACTGACGGCAACGAAATGGCAGTGCAAATGCTGGGCTATAGCCGAGAAGAACTGCAATCTGGGCAAGTTCGTTGGATCGACATCACGCCACGCTAGGGGGGTCTCAACAGGATTTGCGATCTACTGAGATTAAGTAATTCACCCTAATTAAACAACAATATAGAGTGCAGGCATCTTGCCCTAAGCAAGACGTTTGTACGCATTATGGACTCTGAAAATAATTTAGTTGATTTACTTAATTCAATTCCGAAAGTTAAGTCATCTTCCATTCCGTCTCCGACAAACTCTTACCCATTTTTTGGTATTCTCGGCGAGACGCATGGAAGAGGTGCCGCATTGTGACAGCACTGTTGGTCTCGGCGGCCAAAAACGCGGCGGCTAGCGCGATATTTTTGATGTTGCCTCCGTTTAACTTAAGCTGACGAGCTAGAAAGTCTAAATCTACCTCTGGAGCGAGCGGCACTTGAGCGGCCCAAACCGTTTGCCAAATGCAACGACGGCTACTTTCATCGGGAGCCGGGAAATGCACAATAAACGATAGGCGGCGGGTAAACGCCTCATCTAAATTCTGCCGCAGATTGGTGGTTAAAATTGCAATTCCTGCATACGCTTCCATTTTTTGCAGTAGATAGCTGACTTCAATATTGGCAAAGCGATCGTGGGCATCTCGAATTTCGGACCGTTTCCCAAATAAAGCATCGGCTTCGTCAAACAGTAAGATCGCATTGGCGGCTTCCGCTGCTCGAAAGATTCGATCCAGGTTCTTCTCAGTTTCACCAATGTATTTACTCACCACCTGCGACAGATCAATTCTGTAAAGATCCAACTGTAATTCATTGGCAATCACGCCTGCGGCCATGGTTTTACCCGTTCCAGGCGGACCAGAAAATAACACGTTAATTCCCTGACCTGCGAATGATTTCTGGTCAAATCTCCAGTCTCGATAAACTCGATAGCGATATTTGAATTGATTACAGATCTCTCGTAATTGGTTGAGAGAATCAATTGGCAAAACAATATCGGTCCAGTTAGCCTGCGCTCCTACTTTTTGTGCCAAAGCCGACAGGTGGTGATGCAACTGTGAATGCACTGCGGTTAACACATCCTGAAGCGTTGGTTGAGCATGAATCGATGAATCGGAAGTCAGTGCAGCGTTCCATTCAGCCTGATGACAGGCGGTAGTCACGGCATCGGCAATTTGGGTGGGACCAAGCTGAAACCGATCACTCAAAAGCTGCACATCTGTATCGTACAGATTCACCCCAGCTGCTGTCAGTGCTGCCTGCCAGTAAACTCGACGCTCCGATTGCTCAGGGCAAGCAAATGACACAGACAAAACGCCCTTAGCCGTTTCCTGTAGGCTGCCCCAGGGTTTGGTACCCGATAGAATGACAATGCCTTTTGCCTCCGTAAGCGCTGCTAAAAAGCGGTGATAGCTGAACTCTAAGTCAGGGCTTTGCAGTCCATCTAGTTTTTCGATATAAAGCAAGGCATCTTGCAGCCAAACCGCTTGCAGCAGAATCGATAAGCGGGATTCAAAACTGTCTCTTGGCTTCAGCATTCCTACAATATTGGCTAGGAGCAAGGGTTGCTTCAGGTCCTGAGCGATGGCAATTGCTGCCTGTTGTTTTTCTGGCTCCTGCGTGCCTTCAAAGTAGAAACACAGCGATTGATTGATTTGCCGTACCGCGATTTGTCTCAAGCAAGACTCTACGATAGTTTTTCTAACTAGCGGTATTTCTTTAGCTGGGTTTGGCTCAATCCACTCACAGAACGAGCCGAGCCGCAAGTCTAATCCAGTTTGGCCCAACAGAAACTGAACGATTTGATCATCGAGCTTGAGAAAATGCGATAACAGCGAAGGTTCAACCTGATAGGGATCGGGCAATACTCGTACTATACCCGATCGCACTAATGGCGCATTCGCTGCAAAATACTGCCGGCGTTCTAATTTTAGGGTAGCTGAGGCACAGAGTAGATTCAGCGCCAGATCGACACAAGGCCGGCGGTATCGTCCATCGTTTTGCAAATAGGCATAAATTTGCTCATAGCGACGATCCGTGTGGTGCACCAACGTGAAGGTGCTCATCCAGAAATGGTAAACCAACCAAGGCAGGAGCCAAAACTTGACAAAGCCCCAGATACCTGTAAAGGCAATCAGGCTAGGAAAGAACACAACCGCAAAAATTACAACCGCAGCAATCGAAATTTTCACCTTATCCCGATCGCGTTGGGAGAACCTGGATAAGTCAAAATGCAGGTTTCCCCAGTGGATAATCGAAGCTAGCCACCAAAACCGACTGCGCAAACCACGATAGACGAATCGAACCAGCGGCGGTGCTCCGGCGTAGTTGTCGGAAGTCCAAGGTTGCCAAGCATTGTCTACCAACAGTTCATTCGTGTGGACATGGTGGAAATCATGCAGAATGCGCCAACTATGGAAAGGATAGATCAACGGCAGCATCAAGATGTGCCCGACCCAATCATTAACCCAGCGGCGCTTAGCAAACGAGCGATGCCCACAGTCATGAGCAATCACGAAGAAGCCGGTCAGGGCAGTACCTGTGAAGATCCAGGCGAAGGGAAGCAGAAACCAGGGAGCATGAGCAATGGCAATATAGCCAGCTGTTACAGCCGAGACACTGAGCACCACCTGTAGCCAAGCCTTACGGCGGTCTTTTTCAAAACAGGTGGGCGGCAGGGTTTTGATAATGTCTTTTAGTTCAAAATCAAGATCGGCATCTACTGAGAGAGCGGGTGTATTGACAAAATTTTCCGTCGTTGCAGTCATGTAGTCGATTACATCTCCATATAAGGATGGGTTGCATCATCACACAACCCAGAGTCGCGAACCTGACGCAAACACAGATAATGGCCCCATGCCCACGTAAACTCAGATTCGGGTTCTAAGTAACCATCAGGACAGGCAGAACCCTGAAAATACTTAAAAAACCTTTACATTTATACCACAAGACGGGATTGACTATCCGATCCAAAAGCAGGGATTTTCAATCAATTCCATAATTTTTTAAGGCTTGTAGCAATTTTGCGTTGAAGTTCCTCAAAAAGCGATCCTGTTGGCTTACTGCCATGAAGCGATAGGACAGAGTTTGGATCTTGAGTTGGATCAAAAATTGGCCGTCAGCCTTACCAACCCTGAGAATTATGGCCAAATCATTCAACTTCGCATACATTTATATGTCTAATTTAGGATTGAGTAACAGTTACGGCATCTACGGATAACTGTGTCAACTTTAATCACCAAACTACTTAGCAGAAACGAATCATCCGATTCTGCATATTACTCCTGGTTGATCTGCTAATTTCCTGCTGGTTTTTTGATGATTTTTTGATGATTTTGTATAAACTACATTCCTCAATAGTTTGACTATGCCTTGAACCGTTTCATTAACCCATTTCCAGTCAACCCGATTGCGATTAAAAATACCTCCGGTCAAATTTGGAAGCTGGGGATGAAAAACCCAATATCCAAGAAACCGGAGGTAATATGAAGATGAGTCCTCTCTAGAACTGATTTAGTACTGTATACAGAGAGGGTAGAACCGCTAGAAACGGAACCAATCTATGCTAGAACACTTGCAGTAAATGAGTCGTTGAATCGGAGTTGAGGGGAACACTACTTAGAATATCAGCGACCCGAGACTGACCTGAGACTAAGAAGATGCTTTGCCCCGCCGCTTACGGGTGGGAGCAGCCGCAACCGATTTGGTGCGTGAAGCAGTCGAGCGAGTTGTTTTGGGTTCAGGGGCACTTGCCTTCGCCGCGCTGCGTCTACCTCGTTTGGGTGCTGCTTCCGTCGATGCAGCCGTTACCAAATCTGGCAATTCTTGATCTTCCTCAGGTTCCAATGCTTCAGCCGCCTTCGATGAACGGCGACGACGAGTTTGGGTACCTGCTCCCTTTGCTTTGAGCTGGCGGTTACTACGCGCGAGGTAATGCTTCAGCGATGATGGCGCAATGGAAACACCCTGCTTAGCCAACATTGCTGCAATATCCTCGTAGGAATAAGGCGGGTTTGGCCGTACCTATTTGGCGGAGGATGTTCACCGCTTTCAGGAAGCTTGTGTTTTAAAAGAATTTGCTCCCCAGGTGCAAGGTAGCTATGCGCTAGCAAAGGCCGAAGAACTGTTTGCCAGAGAAGCGGGTGTGCTCTACCGGCTCAACCATCCCCAAATTCCGCGCTTTCGCGAACTGTTTCGGGCTGCCGTTGAGGGTCACGATCGGCTGTTTTTGGTGCAGGATTATGTCGAAGGCCGCACCTATCGTCAGCTTTTGGAGGCCCGCAGTCAGCAAGGCATCTATTTTTCAGAGCTTGAAATTCGGCAATTACTGGCTCAACTGCTGCCAGTCTTGCAGTACCTGCATAGCGCGGGGGTCATTCATCGCGATATTGCTCCAGACAACCTGATTTTACGGACTATCGATCGGTTGCCGGTGCTAATCGACTTCGGTGGCGTGAAGCAAATCGCTGCCGCCGCGACCTCGGCTTATGTGAACTCTAGCGTTGCCGAAACTGCCGCTCCTTTGACTCGACTGGGCAAAGTGGGCTACGCGCCGCCAGAGCAGATGCATCAAGGCCAAGTCTCACCTGAAAGTGACCTGTATGCTGTAGCCGTTACTGCCTTGGTGCTGCTGAGTGGTAAAGAGCCAGCTGAACTTCTCGATCCGAGTGGACGCAGTCAACCCTGGCAGTCGCTCGTTTCCCTCAGTCCAGAGCTGACCGAGATTTTGACGCGCATGCTGTCCCTGCATCCGGAGGATCGGTTTGCTTCGGCTGAAGCCGTCCTGCGAGCGTTGGTTCCATCAACTGACCCTGCGGTTCCAAGCCTGTCCATTCCCGAATCCACTCCGGCTTCTAGTCCTGATTCTGTCCCCAACTCCCCCAGTGCGCCTCCGACCAAGGTGACTCAAGCTGCGCCTACGCCTGCCAATCTTGCTCCTCGCTCCAAATCGGGCAGCTGGCTGACGCTGCTGTGGCTGGTGCCGTTGGTTTCCCTAATTGGAGCTGGCTGGTGGTGGCGCGAAGACTTATTAGCCCTACTGCCTCAACGTCCCAATTCGTCCCCTGTACAACCAGAGCCGCAGAATCCCCAAAACCCTCTGGAGCGTCGGGCCGAGGCGGCTGGAGTTGACTATGGGTTTTTGATCGCTCTCACCGATGCCACCTTCTACGAACGCCATCCTGAGCGAGCCGGACAGCCCCTATCTGATCGAGACGAAGATGCTAAATGGCGCAGCATTTGGGCCACCATTGCCGATGAGTGGCTCACCCAGTTGCCCCAGATCCTTAGCCCAGAAGCTCGTCAAAAACTAGGCCGCTACAGCGACGCCGACCGCGAGCAATGGAAGCAGCAGATCAATCCGCTCTATGTTGGCAGCCGTTCGCTCTACGATTTAACCGATGCTCAATTTTTCCATTTGTTTCCGGAGCAGCGCGGCAAGGAGTTTATCGATCAGCCGATCGGTCAGGTATGGCAGGCGATGGCAACCGATCAGATTCAAGCTTTACAAGATGGCAAAACGCTAGCGCGCATTCAATTTGAGCCGGGAGCCTTTAGTCAACAGCAGCAGGATAGTTTGGAAGTCGGCAGTGGCCGGGTTTACATTGCCAATCTGTCTGCTGGACAAATTATGCGTCTGAATCTGCAGGCTCCTGCCCAGAGTAGTGCCCTCTCTATCTACCTGCCGCGCCCCACTGCCGATTTACCAATGCTGCTGGAAGACTCGGCTAATCTGACCTGGACCGGCACCCTACCCCAGTCTGGCTATTACGAGATTGTGGTAGTTAACACAGCGACTCAACCCATCCAGTACCAGCTCAACCTGGCGGTTGATAATGTGTTTTCAAGTCCGATTGCGCCTGAGCAGGGTGAAGCTCCAGAGGCGAAAGATTAGCAGAGAATCTCTTACAGCCGTTCCTGACAAAGCTGCCGAAAATGATCGCCCCGCTGTTCGAAGTTAGCGTATTGGTCGAAGGTGCTAGAGGCGATCGCGTCCGGGCTGCCGGTTGTTATTCCAAATCAGGCTCCGTTTACCGAATTTCTGCTGCCAGATCAGGCGGTTTGGGTTGATCCCTTGTCGGTGGATGCGCTTGCAGACGCGATGCTGGCAGTGCTAAAACCGAATGCTATTCCTAATCCACCAGATCAAATCTGCGCCTCGTTTTCGTGGCAAACTTCTGCCAAAATGCATTTAGACCATTATTCTAAACTCCTGAGCCATGCCTGAGATACGCTTTCGGATTCGCTGGTGTGATGGCACCGAAGATACCTGCTATTCACCATCCCTGATTGTCAAACAATACTTTACGCCTAACCAAACCTATGATCTGGATGACTTTGTTGACCGCTCTCGCACCGCCCTACAGATTGCCAGCGACCGGGTGAAGGCTAAGTATGGCTATCCCTGTGGTCTGGCCTTGGGCCAACTTGAGGAGATCGAAGCCAAAGCTCAGCAGTATTGCCATTTGCCCGATCCGCAGGTGGAGTTTCTACAGTTTATTGAGTGACTCGGGTAACTTTGTTAATATTGATTCCAGCGGTAGGATGAAATGCTATAAGGTTTGAGTCTTATGACGCTATGAGTGGATTTAATCTAGAGTCCCCTGGCGATGGCTAAAGGCCGGTCGGAGACCATCGATAGCGGTTTATAAATGACTTGGTGTAGATCCAAATGCCCAAATGGAAACTTTCTACGGAGTTCACCTTTGATGCCGCCCACTTCATCCGAGACTATGACGGTCCCTGTGGGCGGATGCATGGACATACCTACAAAGTTAGGATTGAGGCGTTCTCCAGTCAACTTCATGCTTCCGAATACTGCCCTCACCCCGTCATGGTGGTTGACTTCCGCACACTCCGTTGGGCAAAGCAAGATCTGCTTAAAGGAGGTCTTGACCATTCGGTTCTAAATGAAGTTCTGCCCGAAGGTTACGAAACCACTGCCGAGATGATTGCTCAATATATCTACGACAAGACGAAAAAGCAATTGCCCTCTGATGTGAAGCTGAAGGTCGCTGTGTCTGAAACTCCCAATTCTTGGGCTGAATATGAGGACGACTAGGAGCGATACATGCTTCGCACACACAATGTGAACCTTATGACAAGCCTGATCCCCACTACCGTAACCTCTAAAGCAACCTCGGCAGTCCTGCCAGTGGTGGAAACCTTCCACTCGGTTCAGGGCGAGGGAGTCTGGACAGGTACAAATGCCTTTTTTATTCGACTAGCAGGATGTGATGTGGGTTGTCCTTGGTGTGATACCAAACATTCCTGGAATGCTCGTCGCCATCCTCAACGCCTCACTGCTGACCTGATTGCAGAAGCGAAAGCGGTCAATCCGGCGATCGTCGTCATTACGGGTGGTGAACCTCTGATGTATGACCTCTTCTCCCTCAGTAATGGTTTGCGAGCCGCAGGTCTTCGAGTGCATCTAGAGACCTCTGGAGCACACCCCTTCAGTGGTAACTTCGACTGGGTTACATTTTCCCCTAAGCGGTCTAAGCCACCTCACAACAGTATTTATCCACAGGTAAGTGAACTGAAGGTTGTGGTTACTAACCCGTCTGATCTGTCATGGGCAGAAGATCACGCTGCCCAAATTCCAACCGATGTGGTCAAACTTCTACAACCGGAATGGGGCACACCTGATAGTTACTCGCTCATCTTTGAGTATGTTCTCAGTCACCCGGAGTGGCGAATCAGCTTACAAACCCATAAATTCACCAACATTCGATAAGGAGTGAACTGATGAATACCCCCAAAGCAGTTGTTTTATTGTCTGGTGGTCTAGATTCGGCAACCTCTGCAGCTCAGGCGATCGCCGATGGCTATGAATTAATTGCCCTGTCGCTCCACTATGGTCAACGGCACGATCGTGAACTGATTGCCGCTAAACGGGTAGCTGAGCATTTGGGGATCAAGGAACACTTTGTGGTCGATGTGAAATGCCCCTGCGATTGGGTTCTATCAGCGAATTGGAGCACAAGTTTTACAAGATGCCCGTATCTGCCGTGTGACTGGAGCGGCGTTGCCATTGTTAGCTGAGGATGGATCAGCTGGGTTGTCATGGAATCTGCGTCCAATTACGGCGAATGACATCGAGGATGTTTTTGCGCTAGTGAGAGCGAATATTGAATATGATGGCAATTTGCATCTATTTGTAGGCAGCCCAGAGGCGTTGGCCGAGCATTTGCTGCAGCATTCCTACGCTGAAGTGGTAATTGCCGAGCAGCATCAGCAAGCGGTTGGTCTGGCGCTATTTTGCACCAACTACTCCACCTTTTTGACCAAGCCAGGATTGTTTATTGAAGACTTATTTGTGCGGCCAGAGTATCGCGGTCAGGGCGTTGGTCGTTCGCTATTGGCCTACTTGGCCCAGCGGGTGCTCAACCGCAACTACGGCAGATTAGAATGGTGCGTTCGGATCTGGAATCAGCGAGCGATTGAGTTCTACCAACGACAGGGAGCCATGATTTTACCCGACTGGCGCGTCTGTCAGCTCTATCGGGATGCTATCGAGCAGTTAGCAGCCTGAAGGGTTGATGGAGCTAGGATCCAGGAATTTCTGCATTTTTGGAAAAATTTTTCCTTCCTAGCAGCAGGTTGATTTAGGCTAGAGGGTGGCTATGCCGACACTACGGTTGGAGGAATATCTATGGCAACGATTTGGGTAAACGAGCAGATTGATCCCTGCGGCATTATTCGGGCCTGCATTGCTTGCTGTGACGAAACTCAGGCCCAGGAATGTCATGATTCGTTTGAGTCGAACCTGACGCTAGAGCAAAAAGCGCAGGGCTGGGTGGCCCAAATCCGGACGGTGGAATCCTGGGATGAAGTGCCCGTGAATGCACTCAAGCTAGACTGAGAGTAAGTTTTGAGTTTTGAGTTTCAATGCTTGATTTCCTGTTCAGGCACGCTCGTCTATTTGCTCGACAACTCTGGCAGTTTTTGCAAAGGTTAGGGCAAAACCTTCTGGCGTTAATCATTGCTGTTTTGATGCCAATAGGCATTTGGCTCGGTTTACCTGCGCTATTTGGGCGCAGCACTGGCGCTGAAGTCAATGCAGAACTGTTTACAAACTTAATTGAGGTGGCGCTGCCGCTGGCAGAGTACGAAGAGATTCCCCAGCCTGATGCAGCCGAACGACGTGGCCCTATGGCAGAAGCACGACCCGATCTAAGCCACTGGATATTACGAATTGAGGCTCCAGTCAACTCTAGTGAGTCCGTACTGCTCCCTAATCAGCCTCTATCCCTGAACCGATTCAACCCATTTGATCAGCCTTACTCCACCACCTTCCCCGATGCAGCATTGCATTTGGTTCAGAAGCAGATAGAAGTGCGGCCCCTGTGGATGTATGCCTGAGCGGTGATTCACCAGGCGCTACCTAGAATCTGGCTGCTGCACAATTAGTGCCACGAGCTGTTTGATTACTCGCTCACCCTCCAGAGGCGAAACCTGTTTGCCGTAGAGAATTTCCTGAGCCAGCAAAAACGAGACTAATGATCCAGAAAAAATATGGGCTGCTGCTTCTGGGTCGGCGATCTTGAGTTCTGGATGAGCACGAAAATAGGCGCTGAGCATTTGGCGGCCTCGGTGAATCACGGTACGGCTATAGAGCTGAGCCAATTCTGGAAACCGCGCTGACTCGGCAATCAGCACCCGAAATAGATTCAGGTATTCTGGGCTGCCCAGCTTGTGCAGAAACACCGTTGCCAACTGGTGTAACAATACCTCCGGTTCGCCGTGCAAATCCTCCATCCCCAGTTCCCGCTGCAAGCGATGGATTGTCACCCGCTCAACTAGGGCAGTAAACAAGCCTTCCTTATCCTGGAAATGGCTATAGATCGTTTGTTTCGAGACACCGGCTGCCGCAGCCACCCGATCCATGCTGGTACCAGCATAGCCGTATCGGGCAGCAGCAATACCTGCACCGGATAGCGACCTTGCTGAAACCGCAGAATCGGGCCATCTACATGGGCGGTCGAAGTTAGTTCAATTCCAGGAGCACTGATCGACTGATGCAGTTGATTGCCTTCTAACCTCACCGAGAGCCGCGTCGGGTAACAGGCCGGATTGCGCCAGTCAGGATAGAGCGTCACCGATTCCCCCTGCCATTCGCCCACTAGCTGCTCTGGAGTCAGAGGTTGGATAGGAGGTTGGATAGGTGGCAGCGATTCAGCAATAGATGTGTCTTGCCGATGTTCCCGAATCAGAGTGATTTTGGCTAACTGACTGGCCTTGTCAAATAACTGCACGATCCGCAACCGCCGATCGCCATCGATAAAACCCAGCTCTGCACCAAACTCGGAAAACGGACCATACTGGATCGACCCCTGGGAAAAGGCGCCATTCTCGAAAACCAAAACACCCCGATTCAAGGAGCTGTATTCCAGTACCCGGTCATAGATCACCGCTCCGGTTGAGGAAAACTTTTGGATCGTTTGCCGCACGGTGCGGTTGTCGTTCAGTCCCGCGAGCGTCACCAAGCTGGGGCTGTCTGCTTCGATGGTTCCATCTGGAGAAATTTGCGTAAATGAGCCTTGCCACGCGCCCAGGTTTTGCAGCAGGTTGCTCCACTGGGATGATGCCCCCAAATCAGTCATGCCGGTTTCCTTACTACTCCCTTACTACTCCCTTACTACTCCCTTACTACTCTAGAGGCGCTGCAACAGCGACAGGCCATGCGTATCGGTACCGCAGGTGTGGAGCAGACTATAGCGGTCGCCCAAGCTGCCAACTGCCTCGGTTTCTTTGGGGCTGGGCCGCCAGGGAGATGGGTTATTGTAGGCGTAGTAGGTTTCAACCCCATCGATGCCCAGATCCACCGCAGCGGGAATCAGCTCCTGAGGCGAACGACGATAGCGGGCTGGATGGGCCAACACCGCCAACCCACCAGCCTGCTGAATCGCGCCAATCACCTGAGCCGCCTGGTAGCTTTTACCCGTGGGTGTGGTTCCCTGCAGGTAGGGCTGTATCGCCGCATGGTCCAGGTCAAAGGCATAGGCCAGGATATGCACCTCATCGGAGAGGAGACCAGCATTGATCTCAGTTCCGGTCCAGAGCTGCGGGATCACCCGCTCCGGCTGGGTTTGCTGCTGATCTGCCAGCCATTGCCGTGCCCTCAGGTAGCCGTTGACACTGTGGTGATCGGTAATCGCTAACCCTTGCAGACCAATTTCAACCGCTTGGTGGATTAACTGCTCTGGCTGTAACCTGCCATCGGAACAGACCGTATGCATGTGAAAGTTGAACGAGCGCGGACAACTCTCCACCGTAATGGTCTCGAATACAGATCGAAGTGCTGCTGCATCTGGAGCACCACAGGAAGCCCTACTGCCAGCTAGATTCACAGCCATACTGCTACCTTAACGGTTGTTCATATTTCGTCTTCTACTATAGCCGACCCGATCTGGAACCGGGGTATCTTACCCAACCGTCCTCGCAGGGCTTCCATCAACCAGCAGAGTATGGCCTGCACCTCAGTCGATCGAAAATGAATTTGTTTGGATCACTAGATTTGGGTGCGTTCGCGCAGCGTGGGCATAGCACAATCCCCTTTTCTGAGCTGCCCGCAGGGCTATAATCCCCCTAAACCCCAGCGGAGATGCACCTTCGGCCTAGAATAAGAGGGACTTCAAATCGTTGTTGGTTTGGTTCCTCTCTTTTATAAGCTACGGTTTTGTAAGCTACGGTGTACACACAAATCGAGTCGATTAGGCTTCTAGGCTTTTTGGCCCCCTACATCCCCCAATTCTGGGGGACTTCCGAACCTGATTCGGTTTGAATCATGGGAGGAAAAACTGGCTTAACGTTGACTCAAACTTCCCCAGAATAGGGAAATTATAGCCCTGCGAGCATCCCAGGAAAGGAACCAGTCATCGCTACTGTGCTCAGCGGGCGGCTCAGTTGCTGAATCGGGATTTGAAGGAGCTGCGGATCGTTACCTGTCATTTGGGCAATGGCTGCTCGTTGGCGGCGATTCGAGACGGCTACAGCATCAACACCACAATGGGTTTCACGCCACTAGATGGCCTGATGATGGGAAGTCGTTCCGGGGCTGTGGACCCCAGCATTTTGCTCTACCTGATCCGGGAGCAGGGGTATAGCGCCGAGCAGTTGGAAGCGATCCTGAATCAAGAATCGGGGTTGTTTGGGGTCTCCGGCGTTTCTAACGATCTGCGGCTAGTGATGCAGGCAATTGCCGATGGCGATGTTCGTGCCCAGCTTGCGCTTGATATGTACATTGAACGGCTAAAGCAATTCATTGGCGCGATGATTGCCAGCTTGGGTGGACTGGATGTGCTGATATTTACGGCTGGTGTCGGTGAAAATGCGCCCAATGTTCGAGCTGAAGCTTGTGCTGCGTTTGCCTATATGGGATTGCAGCTAGATCTCGATAGGAATAGCCGTCCTCGCGATCAGGTCATCTCTAGCGCCAATTCCAGCGTGATTGTGATGGTGATCCATACTCAGGAAGACTGGGCGATTGCTCGCGAATGCTGGCAAATAGCAATGGCTTAATCAAAAAGACTCGAATCGGGTCTGCTAGGGCATGAAATCAGCAAACAAAATCAGCCAAACTCCTCAGAACTTCCAGAAACTCAGCCGAACTTCCAGAAAGCAACCGTGGTCAATATCCTTACAGTGGTTGCATCCAAGTCAAGGATTCATCCAACTAACCAGTAACAACCGTGAAATCTAACTTCAATCTCAACCTAGCGTTTCTATTGGTTTTCTTCACCACCACTAGCTTTACGCTACTCTCCGGTGGGTGTTCGATTTGGCTTGCCACCAATGGCAATCTCTCTCAGCCTCAAACGCGCGTGTTTGAAACCTGTAATGCCACCTGGAACATGGGCATTGGCGCTATCTTTGGGCTGCTGGGCAGCAAAGCCACCGATCTCCTGCAATCGGATCAAGACTCCCAAGACTCCGAAGAGGAATAATGATTAAGTTTTGAGTTTTGAGTTTTGTAGCTTGCCTCTGCGGAGCCAGTGTTTTGAGTTAATGAAAGGAAGGCACTTGAGGTGACGTTGCTCTTTGCCAATCTGTTTCAAGCTCAAATTCAAGCTCAAATCCATCACCCACCTCCTCTCAACACTCAAAACTAAGAACTGAAAACTAATCTATGGCCTCCCCCTCTATCGGCATTATTATGGGCAGCGACTCGGACCTGCCCACTATGCAAAAAGCCATCGCTGTTTGCGAAGAATTCGGTGTGTCCTATGAAGTAGCAATTGTCTCAGCTCACCGCACTCCCGAACGGATGGTGGACTATGCCCAAACTGCTCATCGGCGTGGCCTCAAAGTCATCATTGCTGGAGCGGGCGGTGCGGCCCATCTTCCTGGCATGGTGGCTTCTCTGACGCCCCTACCTGTGATCGGTGTGCCCGTTCCTAGCCGTCATCTTCAGGGTGTAGACTCCCTCTATTCGATTGTGCAGATGCCCGCTGGCATTCCAGTGGCCACTGTCGCGATTGGCAATGCCCAAAATGCTGGTCTGTTAGCCGTGCAGATGCTTGCTAGCCACCAACCAGAACTGTTAGAGAAGGTGCAGCAGTACCGGCGGAGGTTGCAGCAAATGGTAATGGACAAACAGACTAAACTCGATCAGCTCGGCTATCAGCAATATTTGCAAGGGATGGGTTGAATCCGTCACAAGCGCTTTGTTGGTCGGCGTTTGGGCAGCTTGGGTAGTCTTCGCCCAGAGCCTAATCGACGAAAGCGCTCCCCCAGTCTAAGGCGTTCGGCAGGTCGGCGCAGCACTTCAAAGGGAGCCAGCGGTGCTTCAGGTGCTTTATCTGGAGCGCTGGGCTTCACCTCTACCTTGTCTGAAGTAGATGTGATCGGAAGTACTGAGTTTGATTGGCGTGGCGAACTTACGCCCGAGGGCTTTCTCGATGGTCTTGATGAACTTCCAAAACCTATCTTTGCTCTTTGTCGCTCGCCCGAGGATGTTTCCAAAGAGATAGAGGTAGGCTATTCCCGCATTCTTCGTGATCCTCGGGTCAGCGTCCGTATCATCGACCGGTCGAACAGAGCAGTTGCCGTTCTTGACGGGGCGGTGCGAACGCCACATAGATTTCGGATACAGCGCAGAGTTAGTCTAGTGGAGCTGCTTGTATCCGCTGGCGGCTTGACCGATGCGGCAGGCGGCGAGATCCGTATCCAGCGACCCAGGGATCTTTCGTGCCGCGAACGGCGCGAAGCCACTAGCGACGGAGAATCACGTCCAAACGTCACAATTATAAAGATCACTGACCTTCTGAACGGCCTTCCGGAGGCGAATCCGATAATTGTAAGCGGAGATATAATAACGGTCCTGGAAGCATATCCGATCTATGTGATCGGTGGGGTTATGCGTCCGGGAAAGATAGACTCACGCTCTAAAGTAACCCTTTCGCGGGCGATATCAATGTCAGGGGGCTTCTCACGAAGCGCGGATAAAGAAAGCATAGCCATCATTAGAAAAGAGGGTGGAGCCGGTGAGATTTTAGAAGTATCTCTTGCGAAGATCGAAAATGGCGAAGTGGATGATCCTATACTGAAACCGTTTGATATTGTTGATGTTAGGGAAAAAGGGAAACCGCCGAAACGCCCGATCTCAGATCCGGAGCAGATCTCGCGCAGAGTAGGAACGGGAGTGTCGGAATACGCCCTCAAGATCATTGACTGAAATCTTTAATATTGAAGCCTTTGCCCAAAAGTGTTTCAATATTAGATTGGTTCGGTCTATTGGGAAAGAGTATGGCAATGAATCTGAGCCGCAGGAATGTGGCACTTCTTTGGTTTTTGGCTGCAGCGATCGTGATCGGAATCCTGGTCAAGTTAGAACAGATTGCGCTTTTGTATGTATTCGCGACTGTAGGTTTAGTAATATTGCTGCTTATCGTTGCGTTCTCGGATCTTGAGAATGTTGGAAAAGGCGGCGAAGGTGGCTTCGCATCAAAAAAAGAATAGTTCGGGAAGGCTCGCATCCTTTCAGATCTCGGCGGCTCTCGCTGGCTTTGCACTCATCTTGTGCTTGCTGGTGGGGAATTCGCTTGCGACGACCGTTGACGCTGGGCCGGATGTTGATCTCAGATGGCCCGCACGGCGTATCGTCATTTCATTATCATCGTCATTGCAAGAAACCTCACCGGCGATAATGCGCGGATCTAACGTTCGGACGGCGTTAGAGAGTGCCCTAAAAAGCTGGTCCTCTGCGGCAAACTTATCCTTCGAGATCATTGAAACTGACCAAACGAACGTCAGCCCAGCGGGATCGTCCGGTGATGGCGTGAACCTTATCACGATCGCCGGTTCGGCTGAAAACATCCTTTTTTTAAGTACGCACGGCCCCCGTGTCCCAGCCGCAACACGCATTTTCTACGACCGTCGCGGACGGATAACCGAAACAGACATCGTATTAAATCCCTCAGAGCTTTTTTCGACAAATGGTGCTTTCGGCACTTTTGATCTTGAAACGGTGCTTCTGCACGAAATAGGTCATCTTCTCGGTCTGGAACACTCAGACCTTCCATTTGCGAGTATGTACGATGGCATCGCTCGGAACGGTATTTTGGGTGGTCTGATGGCTTATGGGCGTGAGCTAAGCGACGTGGACGTCGCAATGGCCCGCACGAAGTACGGACCTCCTGATGGAGTTAATGATTGTTGCACGAGCCTAACAGCAAAGATTTTGACGGGCCAAAGACGTCCGGCCATTAATGAAAAGGTCTGGCTTGAAGAATCTCTTTCAGGGCGATTGGTGTCCGCCCTACAAACAGACCGCTCGGGCGTTGTTAGATTTGAAGCGCTGCTGAATAGAATGCCGAATTCCCAAGGTAGTCGTTTCCCGAAATAGAATAGCCTCGCAGGTAGATACCTGTACTGGATCGCAAATGACTGTCAGCAACACGCCAGGACGCGATTTTTTCATGCCGATGCTTTGGGTAAACACATCCAGTGCTCCTGCTGCCAATAAGGCTGCCATGACATAGCCAATTGCCTGAGGATTCAGATCATCGATTTGAGTTTCTAGAACTGCAACCATATCCAATCCAGCCTCTGGCGTTGCCGAAGCGGGAACTCTCTCGCTTACTGTGCCTGGATTAGCAGCAGGATGGGACAAGGATTGATGGTGATGGTTAGCGACTGCCTCAGCCTTGCTGTCTGTCTCGCCAATCCACAGCCGCAAAATATTGGGAATGGCAAGATTGGTTGAACCCGCGCCTAAACCAACCTGTTGTAGCAGCAGCGGTGGTGGTGCCCCAAACCCAGTGGCTAATGTGGTGACAATCGCAGCCCCTGTCGGTGTCACTAACTCTTTTTCAATTCCATTGCTGTAGATAGGAACTTGCCGCATCTCCCAAAGCTTGAGGACTGCGGGTGCCGGAACTGGAAGGCGACCATGAGCTGCCCAAACTGTGCCACCTCCAATCGGCAACGCTGAACAGTAGAGCTGTTCAATGCCCAGCCAGTCCAATCCTAGACAGGTGCCTACAATATCGACGATAGCGTCCGTAGCACCCACTTCATGGAAATGAACTTGTTCCGGAGGGATGCCATGAACGGCAGCCTCAGCCTCGGCTAAGCGACGAAAAACGGCCAAACTCCAGTCCGTGACCCGAACCGGCAGATGGGCTAAGCGGATTAGCTGTTCGATCTCAGGCAGATGACGAGAATGGGAGTGGGTTGCAATGGGTGATTCTTGATGGCTGTGGTCAGGATCGGAGTGGGCGTGGGCATGAGCAGCGGAGACAGCAGCCTGTAAATCGGTGGGTGAATCGACTGTATGCCCATTGGAGCTAGTCTGGGAGCACAAATGAACATAAACTTTGGTAGCCTGCTGACCGTTGCGATGGACCAACTGTGCCTGCAAGCCATATTCACGGTTCAGCCCCAATCGTTCTAGTTGCTCAGCTAGATAGGCAAGCGGTACTCCCGCATGAACCAGGGCACCCAGGCACATATCGCCCGAAACTCCAGTCGGACAGTCTAGGTAGGCTACTTTTGTCATAATTGCAGCGTCAGGTAATTGAAGCAGAGGGTAGCATGGCCGTCATTTATAAGCTCCATCCAGAATCTCCCCAAGCCCATCGTGTGGCCAAAATTCGAGAGGCCCTGCGGGAGGGAGCCGTGATTCTTTATCCCACAGACACAGTCTACGCGATTGGTTGCGATCTGAATGCAAAATCAGCTGTAGAGCGGGTTCGACACATTAAGCAAATGTCGAATGATAAGCCGTTGACGTTTCTGTGCTCCTCCTTATCTAATATTGCGGCCTATGCGCAGGTTAGCGATGCGGCCTATCGGTTGATCAAGCGGCTGATTCCCGGTCCCTACACGTTTTTGTTACCTGCTACCAAACTTGTGCCTCGGTTAGTGATGAGTCCAAAACGGAAAACAACCGGCATCCGCGTTCCCAATCACGCCATCTGCCAAGCCTTGCTGCAAGAGTTGGGTAATCCCATCATTTCTACATCGGCTCCCAGCGTTATTCATCTGGAGGATCAGCCGATTACGACAACAGAGTTATTCGACCGGCTGGATAAGGTTGTAGATGTGGTGATTGATGATGGTTCAATGGTGGGCTACCGTGTCTCCACAATCTTGGATTTAACCACAGACGAACCCGTGGTGATTCGCAAGGGCTTGGGTTGGGAAGCCGTGGCCGATCTAGAGCTAGCAGAAGTGCATGATGGCTAGCAAACCGAGAATTAACAGCTGAGGGCTAGCAAGTGACGGGTGAGAACCAGTTGAGAAACTGGCCGATTGGTAAACTCTTGCTCCTAAAGCGCGAGCCATTAACTGCGCCCCTAGACATATTCCTAGCGTAGGCAAATCGTTAGCGAGACGATACTCCAACAGACGCAACTCATCAGTTAGAAACGGATAGTTCTGCTCCTCGTAGGCTCCAATTGGACCTCCAAGAACTACCAGCAAATCTATGCCAGGGTCAATGCTTGTTATATCATCAGCCCCAGCTTCTACATACTTCACTGTGTAGTTTAGCTGATTCAATGCTTCAGCTAAAGTTCCCAGATCCTCAAAGGCAACATGCCGAATCACAGTGGCGTATTTCATGGTCATTTCTCTCACATCAATTCGTAATCTGCAAAAACTCGCTCAATGGCAGGATTCTCGAACACTCCAGCCGCTGCAAACATTTTCAACGTTGGGTTGGCAGCTTGCCGAACGACTTGAGCAATTTGATCAGGAACATAAACTTCTTCTAAAATTCCTTCCGAATCCTTCGCATTAAAGCCTAAGCGTCGCAGAATGCTATATTCAAGTTGGCGATCGGGTCCCAGGAATGCCCAGACCAGTTGAGGCAGTAATTGACCCATTTCCTCTTGCTCATAGGATGCAAGGCTTTGCCAAAGGACAGGGAACAAACCACGGAAATAAACACTGTGTAAGGCTTCGTCTGCTGCATGATCACCAATCACCGCACGGACAATCGGAGCAACTTGAGGATCGTGGGGAACATTGTTGAGGATCTTGGTCACCAGTGTTTCTGAGATGGTGACAAAGAATAATTTAATGAGATTGGGTGATAGCCGAGTTTGATGGTCAGCAATGATTTTCTCGATGATGCGATCGAATTGGGGGCGACCAATCACCGATCGGTTGAGTCCAAATGCTGCTTCCACTTGAGTCGAGAACAACTCTACGAAAAGAGCATGTCCGCCTTCATCACAATAAATACGCAGAGCATCATTGCGCTGGAGCGTGTTCAAAGAAATCGGTGCGCGTCCTTGAGCTAGACTGCTGCAAACAGGATTGACATGGCTCAATTCTAATAAGGTGGTGAATTGCAAATGGGCAAGGAGTCGATAAGCTAGAACCGTTACCCAACGAGTTGAATCTGAGGCAATGGCAGGATGAGCTGCTAACGGAACCAGATCGGGAGAAAAGGGTAATCCTTCAATGTCACCTTCCCGGAAGGGTTTACTCCGTATCCAACTGGATTCATTCCATCGGCTGAACGGGCTTTGGTAGGTTTCTTGAACGATGGGTGCAACTAGCTTGTTTACTGTCATCATGAGAAAGCTCCTTGACATTAAGGGCAACAACGCTAGCGGAAATCAATATTTACAATTTCCAACCAACTCCGTTTCACCTGTTACAAACGTTTATCTGCCTACATGCTATTGGCTCATTGGAGTGAGGTAATGATCCAATTTGAGATTTTTCGAGTGTACCAATTGCTGGAATATTCCCTCTTGTGCCATTTCTGACGAAAGAGAAGACTGAAAGCTTGGGGTGTCATTTTTATGGCAACTCAGTTGAAGAACAGCACAGAAAGTCATGGAATAGGCGAAGACTTTGACTTAAAACCTGATATGTGACGTAACCTTTGTGACGAAAAATGAAGATGACTGCGGCTAGATTAAAGAATTGCTTATCTCCCGCAGTCGCTCAGGTGTGGTATCAAAGTTCAGTTCAAGGTTGCATTTTTTTAGGTAGCCACAAGTATGTTTTGGCTGCTTGAGGAAAATTGGTATACAAAAAATATCTCAAATTGGCTCATTACATCGATCCATTTGCTTGGATAGGATGACAACTGCTGCACGGATTTGTCTGTCGTGTGTGAACCAAAGATATTGAATAGGTAAGCACTTGGCTAGTTGTTGATAGCATTGCCTGGAAGATGAAGAATTAGATGGATACCGATTAAATGTATGAGTTTGATAGATACGCCCTATTTAGTTTCAATTCAGGTAGGACTGCCCACGTGAAAGTTCTGTCATATTTTAGAAACACGACGGATTTTTCATAATTTTACCTGATCTAGCTTTAACGGAGAATGCCATGCAGTCTATGCTTCCAGGTGCACCCTGGCTATTGGCTCATCGGTCGATGCTGAAGCCCAACCAGCCTCGCAAATTTTCCCTCTACGGTATTGACTATGTGATCTGGGAGGATCAAGCGGGAGCGATTCATGCCCTACCGAATGCCTGTCCCCATATGGGAGCAATGCTGTCAGAAGGCTGGTGTGAGGTGCAACCAGACGGCAGCAGCACAGTTGTTTGTCCATTTCACGCGCTGCCATTCGATAACGCCGGATGTACTGTTCTACCCGACTCAAGCAAAAAAACATTACCTCTACTGCAGCCTCTAGAACTGATTGTTCAAGGAGATTTCATCTGGTCCTATGGAGGACATGAACCGAAGATTCCGATTCCCACAGTTCTGAACCAGATCGCAAACAAGTATTCCTTTATCGGCTATACAGCCGATTGCAGCGTTGCAACCGATCTATTGACCATGCTCTTGATTATGCATGACTATAATCATCAGAACGGTACCCATCGCGATCTATTTCGCATCACTGAAGTCAGGTTCCATCGCTTCATCGATGAAGGCCATCATTCCCATGCGTTCTACGATATGCCGACTGCACCGTACAGTTTGCTAGAAAAGCTGAGGAAGCCGGATCTATTTCTATTACCAAGCTTAATCAAGGCCCACCTGGAAAATTACTTCCCGTTTCTAGTAATACTGCACGGGGAAATGCCGATTGGTAGGGCAGTGCAATGTCATTTGTTTGTTCCCGAAGCGGAGAACCGCACCCGGACCTATATTCTGCTGTTTGGTCAAGCGAAACATCCTGCTTTCAATGTATTAGGCCGCAGCTATCTCAATTTCGGTAAGATTGTTGTCGATCAGGATACAGATATTCTCGGTAAACTTTATGCTGATACAGCTCAGAAAGTTAAACTTAACAACGAGGTTGGCATGGATTGGATACGGCGTAATTTTGCCAGTTTCCCAGAGGTTGTAGAGCCGAATCTTTCTAGATAAATCATACATAAGTAGGTGAGCATAATTAAACCAGATCCAAAACGCTGCGCCGCCCGCGCAGCGTTTTGGGTTTTATGTTTAATTATGCCGAGGTACTTAGTATGATAAATCGGTTGGGAAATTTATTTGGAAGGTTGGGAGAAGGTAGCGGCAGGGGTAGAGAATTTTTGCAGGAGGGTGACAGCTATTGAAAGCTGATTCCTTGGGTGGCGAGGCATCGCCGCCAACCACCCGCCCAAGAATGTTGCGGATATCCATTGACCTTTGAAGTTGACAAACCGAGAGAACGACTCCCGACAGGCAGGCATTTCATCCTGATTTCATTTTTTTGTGGGAATCTGAACCACAGACGTGAGAGGCATGCGCCGCTCAAATAGTTCTTGCTTCGTGTCTCCTACCGATTCCCCTACGATGAGATCAATTTCCCCATCTTCCCCCAGGACAGTGCATCGATTTTCTGGAGCCGTACTCAGCTTTATTCTGCTTGCCACACCTGTTGCGGTTGTTGCCCATGGTGGTCATGGCGATGAATTTCATAGTCATGATGCCCAATTTGCCGATAGCATTCAGGTGGATGCAGAAACCGCGCAGCGAATTGGATTAAAGGTAGAGCCAGTGATGCTGCGACGCCTAGCATTTGGCATCAAAGCGACAGGGCAAATTGAAGCCTTGCCAAGCCGTCGAGTAGAAGTGACCTATCCGGTGGGAGGCACGATTGTGCGGCTGTTTGTGCAGCCTGGTGATCGGGTTAAACAGGGCCAGCCAGTGGCCGTGATTACTAGCGCTGAATTAGCCGAACTGCGAGTTAACGCCCTCGATCGCCAAGCCGAGATGAGCGGTGAAGTGGAAAAAGCCAAGGCTGATTTGCTGTTAGCACAACAAAAACCATTCGCGAACTGGGAAACACGGCTCCAGGCTATGGTGGTTTGGGTGGGTTTAATAGCTATGGCATCACGCAACTGGAGTATGACCGCTGGCGGCAACTCAACGGTAAACCGATTCGGGATCTGGTTGAGATCGAAAACCAGGAAGTAAGGGCCATCTACCAAATGCACTGGCAGGATGGGGATTGCGGTCGCCACCTATCGCCTTTGGATGTCGCCTGTTTGGATAGTGCGGTTAGTTTTGGTGTCCCTCAGACCAAGCAACTATTGGCGAATTTACCGACTGACCCTACAGAGGCAGCCCTAGAGGTAGTGAGCCGGCGAGAGCTATTGCGGCGTAGTCAGCTCCGGCCTCCACTGACGCCTGGAAAACAGTTGGCGCTTCGAGACGGCTTGAGGCGGGATCGGATACTAGCTGATTTAGTGGCCGATCTGCCGACGCAGGTTATACCATCGCCTATGCCTGAGGCAGTTTCACCGCTTCCTACAGCCGCTCTTTCGGCAGAGCAAATTTATAGCAAAATCAAACCCGTGACGGTCGAAGTATGGAACAGCAGCCATCAGGGGATCGCTTCAACCGCAGCAGGGATCATCCTATCACCAGACGGCTTGATTCTGACCAACCATCATGTAGTGGAGCGGAATCCGTCTCCAAGCGTCAAGTTAGCTGATGGACGCCAGTTTCGAGGCACTGTGACTTCATTTGATCCGGAACTGGATCTGGCCCTGATTCAACTCAAGCGAGTCAACGGCCTACCCATAACGCCGTTTGCAACCAGTACAGCTCAGGTCAAAGTGGGGGATCGGGTTTATGCGATTGGTTCGCCACGGGGAGAGAGTTGGAAAATGAGCAGTTCCCAGGTAATTGAGTTAAACAGCACCTGTGCCAATGGTACGTCTCCGCTGCGCTGCATTCGCACACCAGACGGCTTTCTACAGCCCGGCAATAGTGGCGGTCCCCTGATCGATGGATCGGGTCAAGTAATTGGTGTGAATCGAGCGGTGCAGCAATCAACCGGCGAAGGCGTTAGTATTCCAATTGAAACCATTCAAGATTTTCTAGCCAAGCGCATGGGACCGCCCCATTTGATTGACCCACTGCCAAGGCGGTCACGACGCTGGTTTTAAGAAGCAACATTTTATCCTTTTGTTGTCATCGTACGTTTCTGATTTCATACCAGGAATATTTCTAATTTTGCTATAGCAATCATTCTCTTAGACTAAGTCGGATCATTAATCAATGCGGGTTTTACCAAAATAAAGGCCCCCAGAGATTGGAGGCCCTTTATCAACGTTATCTAGCTGCTCAGTTTGTCCAGTCAGCGACTGCTAGAGCTTGGTTCCGCACTCGGGGCAAAACTTGTTGTCAGGTTCATTCTCAGTACCGCAGTTGCTGCATAGAATCGGACCGGCACTTTCTTCCCGTTCAGGTGGCTTGGGCAAACCTATCATTTGGGCATTGCTCTTACCAGGAGCGACCATCGGGTAGCAGTTTTCATCGCGCTTCACCCGTACATCGAGGAGAACCGGACCGTCGTGAGCCAGCATCTCTGCGATCGCATCTTGCAACTGATTGCGGTGCTCAATGATCATTCCCTTCAAGCCAAACGCCTGGGCCAGTAGCTCAAAGTTGGGCATTCCGGGCTGCATATCTGAAGAGGAGTAGCGCTCTCCATAGAAAGCCTGCTGCCACTGCCGCACCATGCCCTGCCAGCCGTTGTTAATGATCACAGTTTTAACATTAATCCCGTACTGAGCCAGGGTTCCCAACTCCTGACAGTTCATCTGGAAGCTAGCATCACCGCTGATACAGATTACCTCCTGATCGGGAAGGGCTACCTTTGCACCCATCGCGGCAGGCATCCCGTAGCCCATCGTACCCAGACCCGCACTAGAGATCCAACGCCGCGGCCCCATCTTGAGGAACTGGGCGGCCCACATTTGGTGCTGAGCGAGACCCGATAGGGACTGCTGGCTCAGATCCATTTGAAATTGATCTCGCACTGGCGTTCCCACCCATACCGTTTTTGCTCTGGGCAGATAGCGAGCCGCCGCCTCAAATCCTAACGCCACCACAGTACACCAACCACTCAGCCAGCGGGTAACTTTGCCCGGTAAGGCGTTTGACTCATGCAGCATCACGGGTAAGCCCAGTGTCCGAGCCGCAATCACCACTGGAGCCGCAATGTAGCCACCGGTTGTAAACACAGCTTCAAACCCACCTCGTTGCAGCAGTTGCCGCACTTTGAAGATAGATAGCACCAGCCGGCTGAAGGTGCGAAGCGTGCTCAAGCCCAACCGCTGCTGAAAGCCGCCTACCGAAATTGTATGTAGTGGGAATCGGTCCGGCACAAGCTGCGTTTCCAGCCGATCGGGCACTCCTAGCCACTCGATCTGATACTCTGGCAACGCTTCTGCCACCGCTAAGGCTGGAAACAAATGGCCCCCAGTTCCACTAGCTGCAATTAGTAACTTGGGTCGCTTTAGTTGGGGATTGGGCAAATCATCCGACTCTGAAGTCGCAACCAAGACTGGACGCTCCATAGATCTCAAGCCTGAATTCTTGCGTGATTGCTCGCGTTTAAGCCAGAACAGGTTAGAGCAGATTATTGATTTATAATCACCTAGATCTCTACTCAAGCGCAGGCTAAAATAATGTACCTTAAATTCGAGCCGGTGAACCTTTACTGACTGAATTACTGAACCTCCTACCTCATCTACCCATTCTCTACTGATTCAGTACTGACTTTCAGTTGTTTCAAAGCCTGAGCTACTGGGCCAAATACTCAGCCGATTCCCAAGCCGATTCCCAAGCCAAAGTAATTTCTAGCGTTTTTTGAGCGGACCCCCACCCATGCCAAACCGTTTTATTCCCCAGTTTGTTTCTCAGTTGCGGTCAATTCCATCTGCATCCATGTCGTTGGGCCAATCCCGACACCGGTCCGGGCAGCTGCGCCTTTTGTTCGCATCTCTAACGCTGGGGCTAGCCCTCAGTTGGGCTAGTAGTTGGGCCGATCGGGTTGCCGCTCAAGTGCCTAGCAATGCCCCAGAAGCACCTCCCCCCGAGCTGGCAAATCTGCTGAGCCGAATCGACACAGCCGCCTCTGCTGGAGATTTGGCCGCTGTGATGCGCTTTTACAGTCCAAACTTTACTAGCGCCGATGGGCTGACCTACGACACCCTGAAGCAAACCCTCGAAGATCTCTGGAAACGCTATCCTGATTTGCAATACCAAACCACATTAGAGAGTTGGGAACAGCAGGGTGACGTGATCACCACCGTCACTACTACCACTATCATTGGGGTTTATCCCGATGAACGACGCGATCTCAACCTTTCAGCCACGATCACCGCGCGTCAACGCCTGCAAAATGATCAAATCGTGGAGCAAGAAATTTTGAGCGAACGCAGCGAACTCACCGCTGGCGACAATCCACCCACAGTTAGCTTTAATCTACCGGAGCAGGTGACTCCCGGTCAGGAATTTGATTTCGATGCAGTTGTGATGGAACCCCTGGGTGAACGGCTGTTGCTAGGAGCGGCTCTAGAAGAACCGATTGGCGTCGAGAATTACCTGAATCCCGCCCCAATTGAGCTGGAGTTGTTGAGTTCAGGTGGTTTATTTAAGGTAGGGCAAGCCCCTAAAAGCCCAGACGATCGTTGGATTTCTGCCGTGATCGTGCGCTATGACGGTATTACAGCTGTGACGCAGCGCCTGCGAGTGGTTGATCAAGCGGGCAATTGATGCCTCTTATTTGCTATTTAATTAGCTTTGCTGATTAGCCCTGCCAACTAGTTTTGCTGATTATTGGCCAACTTCCGGATCGGTAGTTCCTGATAGTGGGAACACCCTTCACAGGGACCACACGGATTCACCGCACAGCGAATATGGCTAGAACGGCGTGGGGTAGGAGTTGAACCCAATTAGCTATGTTCAAGTATAAAAACTATATCGCCAAAGTAGAAGTGGATACGGAGTCAGACATGCTCTATGGACGAGTCCTCAATATTGGCGATGAAACGGCTCGTGATATCATTACTTTTGAAGGTAGAACGGTACGAGAGGCTGAGCAGAAATTCCAAAGAGCCGTTGATACATATATAGAGTTCTGCAAAACTCAAGGCATAGAACCAAATAAGCCATTTTCAGGGAAGCTGCCCTTTAGAACAACACCGGAAATTCATCGAGATATCTATATTGCTGCTACACGAGCGAACAAAAGTATTAACGCCTGGATGGAGGAGACCCTCAGTCAGGCAGCTAAGCAGGCCGAAAGCCCAATCCATTCCTCTACTGAACGGCAGCAAGAGTTTGAAATTTCTTTCGCAGAGTACGGACGACTACTAACCGACCTGCGAAATAAGATTATGCGTCTTAAAACTATTATTGAACCTTACCTGCAAGAGAAAACCACCAGTACATTCGCTCGTCTGTATGGAGAACTGAAGCCGGTCTTAAAGGACAAAGAATTAGCAGACTTACTAGAAAAAGTAGAAACAGCTCAAGAATACTTGAAGTCGGTTCAGTCACAACAGGCCGCTTTATTTGCTCTAACGGAACAATCGGTAAATCCAGCGTCTAGTTTGACTACGGTTGATTTGGATGGAGGGATTGACTTAGAGGATGCAGAGAGAAACACGGAAAAAGATGTGAAAACACTGTCAGTGCAGTCGGGAAATGGTTGACACAGCTCTCTGTTTCCCGAATATTAATAACTGGAGTTGTGGCCCGAACGAATGTCGCGAGTTATTTTGGTCAGCTGCGATCTTCTGCTTCCTGATCTGGAGGCTTACACTTTCGCTATTTCTGGCATAGTTCAGCAATGGCAGGGAGAACTGCGGCCCCAAGCCCTATCGCAAACGTTAGACTTTATCGGGCAAGAATGGTTTGATATCTTGCGAGATGCCGAAGCAACCACGGCAAAGCTGGTTTGGCTAAAGAGCTTTATTCAGTTCCCGGCCAAGTATCCAACCCAATTCACGCCTCGTCAGATTGATTTTAGCGAACAGGATTTGCTGAAACTGGAGGTGCAGGAAGCTGAGCGATTACAGGTGCCGCTCGTGTGTTTCGAGGCTGGAAAGTATGAAGAGCTTTGTCGCCAACTCGGCAGCAGAGTTTATGTGATCGATATTGACAATTTGCCACTGCTAGCTCTACACCATCAGCTTCAATTCAGTAGTCACTCCTCGTTCTCACCAACCACAACGCCACACCACCCGGATCCGGTGGAGAATTTGCCGGTGCCGACTGTAGAGAACGAACTACCCATAATTGATGCGCCTACTTCTACGCTTGAGTTTGAAGAAGAAGTAGCTGTTAACGGCGCGGATCCAACTCCACGATTGCGAAGTCCCCAAACCGAAACCAATCTTCAGGTTGAAGAACAACCAATTTACCAATTGGATTCGGAGGGTAGGGTAAGACCTACCCTTAATCGTTCTATCCCTCCGGCTGATACCCTACCGCTGCTGATTTTTTTCCTACTGGCTAAGCTCTTACCCCATCGTCTAACCCACGACTCTCATTTAGATAATCTGGCTAAACAGAACATAGAATCTCTATCCCAAATCTTGTCAGTTGATCTAGCAGCAATCGTTAATCAAGTGGGAGGAGGCGTTCTGGAGTTACTGCAGCCCAGTTTGGTTCTCCAGCCTGTTGCAGCAGCCACTGTTAGTAATGGCCCAACCAACGTGCCAGGTACAGCAGCTAGTACTCTAGAAGAACCGTCGCTAGAGCAACAGGTTAGCCCATTAGCGGCTGAAATTGCAAATACCAGCTCGGTTGATTCCAATCCAGAGGGGCCAGATGTTCAGGTGCTTGACAATACTGGCTGGCTCGATGCGGATGATGTCGCTGATTGTTTTTTCTGATGTTACCTTTGACTTGCGATGTATTTCGGCCAATCCGGTCCTAAATATGTCACCATAAATCATCTCCCTGAGTTGACCTCGACTATTTTCTCCCAGTCAATGCTCCCGTCCTTTCTACAGAACTCATTAGAGAAGTCTTTTGTGAATTTGTTGACGACTTTGGCATACGACTGCATGAAAGCATCATTCCGTTCTTTTGCCCTATAACCAAGCGGCTCAATTATGTCCAAATATAACTTTTCATTTCCCGAGATGAATTCCCAGAAACGTTGACCACACAGCTTTCGATAGTCTCCCTTTTCAGGATTATTATCTTTCCCGTAGCAACATCCATTGACCGCTTCGATTGGAAAGTTTGCTCCGCTCGTTCTCAATATTTTCTTCGCCCTCTTGAAGTCCTCGACCATCTTACGAATTTGTGTGCTGTTACCCCAATGTGGACCAGACTTGATATTGATAATGTAACGCGTTCCGTCGAGATCGAATTCCAAATCGATTCCTTCAATGCCAGATTTTCGGCCAGCATAGACCTTTTCGTTAATGAAAATCGCCAAGCCTTCGAGCCAATCACCGAAAATCGTTTCCTCGCTCGACGAGATTTGAGCATCAAGCAAACCTTTAATGATTTGTTCCGAGGTGAGAACGTTCTTGGCTTTGAACAGGTAAGGATTTTTTCGGTTGAGAACTTTGTGTAGTTTTAGCCCGTCTAGACTTTGAAGCCTTTTCTCATGAAACGTGCCAATGTTCTCCTCGACGTAACGGGTTACGTCCGTCAGGCTCAGCTTTTCCATATTGGACAAGTTTAGAATAGAACTGGCTCGGCATTTTCGATCTTCTCTCGAACCATCTCTAAATACTCAGCTACAATCTCTACGCCAATTGCATCGCGACCCATCCTATTCGCAACAAAAACGGTGGTGCCTGATCCCATAAAGGGATCAAGAACAGTGTCGCCTTCTTTTGTGAAGAGTTTTATGAACCATTCGGGCAATTCTTCTGGAAACGCTGCCGGATGATTCTTGTTGTTGCATTCGGTCGCCAAATGAATGACGTTCGTCGGATAAGCCATATCTCGGTTTATCCAGTTCGAAATGTTTTTTCCAAAGCCGCTTCCAACTTTGGACGGATCGCGAACCTTGTCCGTCTCGCTCAGATTTCGGAGCCTTGATTTGGCCCAGTCGCCCATGGGAACCATTACGGCTTCTTGATACATGTTGAACTGCTTTTCTTTGTTGAACTGAAGGAGTCTTTCCCAGGAATCACGGAACCGATTCGGCCATTTGCCGGGATAAGAATTCTTCTTGTGCCAGATAAATTCTTCAGTCCAGAGCCAGCCGTGTTCCCTCATCTTTAAGATAAGCTCGAGGACGTATGTGCTCCGCTCGCCGTTGAAGGCGCTTTCCTTAATGTTAAGAATGAACGTGCCAGTAGGTTTGAGGACCTCGTAAAGTTCGTCAGCGATTGGCATGAACCAATCAACATATTCATATTGAGAAATACCGCCATACGTGGTCTTGCGTCGTTCAGCATACGGCGGTGAAGTGAAGATCAAATCGATGGAATTTGGCGGAAGCTTAGAGAGCTCTTTTGCGGCGTCACCTAATAGCAGTTTGATCTTATTTTTCATTGCTTTTGATTGAACATTATAAGTATATTTCACCGCCGAAACCACTACAGAACGCAAGTACTCACACTTCACTCAACGCAGAACTAGACCGCACCATTTCCATTCCTTTGTATCTGCACTAAGTTACCGTACTTGACTTCGCCGGCTTTGGTTACGTTGTACCAAAATTTTTGCATATCCCAGGCGGCAGTGGGGCAGCGTTCGGCGCAGAGACCGCAGTGGAGGCAGACGTCTTCGTCCTTTGCCATTATGCGGCCGGTTTTTAGGCCGTCGGCGACGTAGATGTCTTGGGTCGCGCTCGGCAGGCAACGCGAATGCGGCGATAGTCTGCAAGCCAGGCCAGGATCGAACTAAATCCTCACCACATTGCCAGACAAACGCATGGTTTTGCTCGTACAGATGGGTATCCCAGCTCTGGACTAGAGCATCAATCGCATTCATAGACTGCAAGCCTTTACTGATTTCTACAGTAGAAGAGGCTTCTTTTGATGTCCAATATATTTATAGTTGGCAATTAATATTTTCAGGATATCAGTCTCTTGAGAGCCTATTGCCACTCGCTTACATCGGTTGATGCTCCTGGAAAGAAGGTTGCTTCCAAGATTTGCTCTAGGCTGTAGGGACAGTCCGACGGCAAATCTCGATATCGCAGCGGCGTTTCGCGCACGACTAGATCAATTCCTGCCCGGTAGCCTTTTTCAACGGCTTCGGGTAAATAGGGCTTCAGACTCGGATTTTCTTGCAGCAGCTCTAAAATTTCCCGTCGTTGCTCTCGAATTGTGACGAACCAGCTCTTGCAGCGTGCTTCAACCTGAAACTGCCATTTCAGCAAATGCCCTAGCAACACGCCCAGGCGATTCCGCAACTCCTGCCGCTGCTGTTTGCCCAATGACTCGATCTCCTCCACCAGATTGGGAATATCCAACTGTTCCCATGCGCCCGCTTGCAGTAATTTCGCCTGTACTTGCGTCCAAGCATGAAAGTCGGTTTCGTAGAGGTCAGGATTAGGAGAAGATTTGGCAGTCATCGGCTAGCTCCTTTACTGTCTCTACTGGTGCTCGTTACTCCAAATATATTAGTCTCAAACCGTTATTCCCAATCCGTTTGCTCAATCGGCTCTCCAGGAAGAAATCTGCCGTCCAAAGCTTGCTCCAAACGATAAGGACAGTCCGACGGCAAATCTCGATATCGCAGCGGCGTTTCGCGCACGACTAGATCAACCCCATCTGGATAAGCTTCGGCTAGAGCTTGGGGCAGATAGGGCTTGAGGCTGGGATTTTGCTGGAGTAGACGCCGAATGCGGCGGCGTTGCTCTCGAATTGTGGCATACCCGCTCTTGCTGCGATGTTCAGCTTGGAATTCCCACTTGAGCAAATGACCAAATAACACACCTAAACGGTTCACTAGCTCCTGCCGCTGCTGCTTTCCCAATGACTCGATCTCTTCGATTAAATTGGCAATATCGAGCTGCTCCCAGGCACGTTGTTGGAGTAAACGAACCTGCTCCTGCGTCCAGGCATAAAAGTCTGCTTCGTACAGGTCTTGCATTTCGCTCGCTGATAGTTCAATCTCTGTACTCATATCCTGGCTCTCTCACTGAGCCTATTGTATCGGTTGTCTACCCTTCGACTAGCAGCTAGAGCCGTAGCCCAAACACTTCGATTAAGCCAATCAAAATCAGGTAAATCGCCACAATTAGATTGAGCAGCCGCGGTACTAACAGAATCAGAATTCCAGCCAGTAATGCAATTAAGCCATTCAGCCGTAAACTGACCTGAACCGTTTCCTGAGCTAACAGCAGGTTGTACAGCAGCATGTTCAGCATAGTTCCTCAACTCCAGATCGTTAGATCATTGTGTCATCACCCTACTCCAGCCTTGCGTTTGCAGCGTATACCGAAAGAGTGATACGGCGAAGTTAGCAAGGGCTGAAACCTAGGCAGATGTATTAGCTATATCCCGCCGGTTTACATTCTTGATTTTGAAGGCATTTGCAGTTCATCTGATTGTTATCTCGCTTTAATCCTGGGTTGGGGCAGCGCTTTAAGTCACTCATCCCCCACCAGATGCTTCCCATTTCCATCCTAATAAAAAGCTTGATTTGGCGGCGTTTGGGGCAGTGACTATAATTGAGGGCAGATGTTTGCTTCTCAGTGCCTTTTATGACCCAGCAGCCCACCTACGGCCCCCACAACCCACACCCGCTGTCAACGCTACGGACTGAACTGGTGTGGGAGGGCAAGAATTTTGGCTGGGGCCACGGTCAGTACAGTAGCCGTCTGGCAGTCTGCAAATCGCGACCTGCAATTTCAAATTACAGCGGCAGATGAACTCAAGCAGTTGCAGGAACGGGTGATTGATCTAGAGGCTATTGCCAGTACAGGACAGCTCGAATGGCAGCGACAGCCGCGCCCTAGCAGCGACCTCAGAAGCAACCGCACAGAGGCTTAGTAGATTTTAGGAGATTACAGTTTCTCATTCACGTTAGGCATAAACAAACTGATTCGTATTTGTCAGGTTCAGCCCAGTTCGGTTTTCGATAATTCCAATCAACTCATTGTTGCTGCCCAAGCTGCCGTTGCCGTCCTTATCGATGTAGATGGCAGTCCCGGCGATGCCGCTAATTGGCGATGGTCCCAACAGGTAATCCTGCGGTGAACCCCATAGCTGCACGCGATCAATTCCCGTTTGGAAATCTTTGATCCGCGCATACTCTGTTAGGCCGGCTGTATTGGTCAGGCCATCATCGTAATAGGCTGCGCCCCAAGCACCCAAGACAAAGGTGTTGACTCCAGTCGTACCCATCAGCACATCAATTTGTTGCTTCACCGGATCACGATCGCCTTGAAACAATCGCTCGATGGCTTCATACCAACGGTTGGCCATTTTTTGCTCGCCAGTGGCATTGGGATGCACTCCGTCGTAAGTATCAGTAGCTGCATCAAAGCCAACCGCATGATTAACCAGGATGATTGGCGATTCAATTGTATTTTGTCGAGCTGCGAGGGCGGCAATTCGCTGGTTTAGATCGGTGAGTCCAGTGTCGCTCCACTGATAGGGAATAACCTGGGCCAGCAGGATCGCCACATTCGGGTTATTAGCTCGCCGTACGCCAATGATTTGCTCCAGTTCGCTAATTGTACTGATGTTGGAATTGCCCTGGAGCATATCGTTAGTGTTGAGTTGCCAGGACTCAGTTAGAGCCAGTTGCCCAACAGCACATAAGGTGCCCAAAACCGAGGCGCGCCATACTGAGGATCATGCAGCAGCGAGAGTTGGGCTTGCCGCAGGGCTTCGGCCTTCGAGAGGCGATTCTGCACTAGCGTTTGGTAAAACCGCTCCATCAAAACGGCACCGGAACCGTCATCGAGGTTCCACAACGAGGCAATCGTGCTGCGTGCCCCGGCTCGAACAGCAACGCCAGCCATCCCCAACGCGGCCCGTCGGTCGCCAGCAGCAGTCCGGCAGGCACTCAAAACCAGCAGTTCAATTGGGTCAGGGCTGTTGATTTCTTCAGCTTGCAGCAAATTGCTGAGTTCATTGACATTGATTGGTCGGTCCCAGGCCAAAATGAATGTATCAGGTGCATTGGAGCTAAACTGACCGTGGGTGGCAATGTGAACAATCGAAAACGCTGAGCTATCGAGCTGCTTTTGCAAATTGGCTTGGGTAAAGGTTTGGTTCAGTAGCACCTTGCTCGGCAGTTCGGCCTGAATGTCTTCAACTTCCTGCGTCACATAGTTGAGGGCCGAGAAGTTAGCCCGCGCCTCGCTTAAGCCAGCTACCAACACATTAAAGCGACGGTCTTGCAGCGGTTTGGGATCGGCAATTTGCAACCCTGGAGCCAAAGCCAGACTGTAGCGTTCGATCAAAAACTGCTCTCCGTCTGAGAGGGCAGCAACGGGTAGATTTCGCAGGGAGCCGTCAAGAACAAAAACCAGCGTTTCTATCTCTGTTTCATTAAGCCAATCGTTGGCTGGTCGAATCAACCAATCGTAAACTTGCTGTGAGAGTGCGTATAGCCGTTGCGAAGTATAGGGACGTTTCAATTCCGTCAGCAGTTCATCTACTGTAGCTTCTACTTGGGTTTTGGCTATTTCGGTTGTGTAATGTAGCAGATCGCGTTGTGGTAGTTTCAGAATCACCTCAATCCGATCCGGCAACACGATCGTGTAGAAAATCGCTACCTATCAGAACCAGTTGTCCTCGCTAGTGCCGAGCCACCAAATGCCGAGCCAGCAATAGAGCTAGAGAGAACAGAGCCAGAAGATGAGACTAGGACGGTTTCGCCTGATAGTGGCTCCCTCGATGTTAGCTTGCCTGATACTACTTCGCCTGCTGCTATAGACAACACAATCCCAGCCAACGTTAGTCCAGAGTTAGGGTTTGATACAGTAACCGAATCGTCAGACTTTCCAAATGATGCAACATTGCTCAGAGAAGACTCAGAGCCTGACCCAATGCATCCAGAAGTTAGTGAACCTAGTGAACCTAGTGAACTAGTTGCCGAGCCGCAAGACAGCAATCCGTTAACTGATCTTGATCTGGTTGTCAAATCACTTTCAGATAGGATTATTAATATTCTTGGTAACATCTCTGTTTCCACAGCAGAGGATGAGCCTGCTGAGATAAGTGAGAACCTATCTCAATCAGATTTAGATACACCAAAAAACATTGAATCGTTATTAGCTGATGATGAGCTAGATGAAATTCTACGGAAAATTGGTATTACTCCAGTAGAATCTGCTTCTGAATCAATTAGTGTAACTTCCTCGGCAACTGATCTAACTGAAGCAAACGAAGCTGGTGATCTATCTTGGCAAGAGTCTGCTGTGGCAGATTTAGCTCCAGAAATGGACGCTTCAACTGATACAGGGGATAAAAAAAAAGATGAAGGGCCAGCAGCGACAGCGTTCACCAATCTACTTGAAGATACACAATCATTAGAGCAGGCTGAATCACTAAATCTTGACGCTGATGCAGCCGATGCTGCATTGCATAGTGTGCTTCAATCAGTTGAAGCACCAAACTCTGTTGCAGATTCTGCAGAAACCATCGTTGAAGTCGATGCTGCCGAAATCGATGCTGCTGAAACCGATGCTGCTGAAATTGATGCTGCTGAAACCGATGCTGTTGACGCGCTGTCAGACAATGCGATTCTAACCGAATCAGACCTGCTGTCAGATGATGACTTTGAGTTAGATGACATTAATACGATTGACACAGTGGACACAGTGGACACAGTGGACAGTGTGGACGCTGTCCAGACTGTTGATGCTGTTAGTCCTGTGAATACTGTCAATACTGTCAATACTGTTGACGCTACTGACACTTACGCCATTGCCCCGATTAGCTCTATCAACCCAACGAGTGCTGCGGCTGCCTCTCCAACTTTGGTTGCAGACACACTTACAGATACAAATGCCTACAGTGCCTCGGTTGCCCCTACAGCCGATAGTGCTGAAGAAAAACAGCGGTTTCAATGGTCGGCCTCGAATATTGTGCTGGGGAGTGCGATCGGCTCGTTTCTGTTAGTGGGCGGTGTATATGGGTTGAGCCGGCCCTGTGTGGTCGGCAGTTGTGAGCAGCTCCAACGGGCACAGCAACTCAGTCAAGAAGCCGTAGAGACGGCGCAAACAACCGAATCTGCTCTAGAGGTGGTAGAAGCCCACAAGAAGCTAAATGAAGCCAGCTATTTGTTGGGCACAATTCCCATGTGGTCGCCTCATTACCAATCTGCGCAGGGGTTACTCAAGCGCTATGAGGAGCAATCGGTTTTGTTGGGGCAAGTGGTGGAGGCTTTAGAAAAAGCCAATACAGCGGCTCAAAAAAGTCAAAATCCCCCCCATCCTTTACAGGAGTGGCGAGAAATTCAGTGGCTGTGGCGAGAGGTGATTGAACAATTGGAGGACATTTCACCAGATAATCCCCTCTATTCGTTAGTCCAACGGAAGCTAGAGGAGTATCGAGCCAACCTGGCAAATGTTAACCAGCGGGTTGGAATTGAACAACAGGCCCAAGATCGAATTGCTGCCGCTCGTCAAGCTGGAGAAATGGCATCAGCCAGAGCAGAAGCAGCCAAATCTGCTGACAACTGGCAAGAAACGGTGGCAACTTGGACAACTGAGCCTGACGTGAATTAATCGCTTTTGTTTCATTAATCCACCTCTAGAAATAAACCACCCTGTGAGCACTTTGGCAATTCCCCCAGCCGGTCAGTCTGGAAAGATAGAGGCTAAAGACAGAGGCTTTCGACTCGACAGATCCTTCGCTATGATGGGAGGCCAACCGACTCGCAGGGTGCAGTCGAGGGTCGGAAAGTACACCCAAACAAGTGGGACAGTCTAGCCAGTTGAGCTTAGCAAATGCTGGTAAAACCATGATGGAGAGGATTGGCAGGGGTGGGCACGTTTATCTTAAGTTCACGCCTACGATTTAATCTCTCCATCGACGGCTTGGTTAAACTGGTGCTGGCACAGTCTGAAATGACTCACTGTTATGACCCAGTTGTGACCCAGGTATGACCCACAGTCTGTGGCGAATCAGTTGATGGTGCATCGGTCTATGATGCATTGATCTGCGGTGCATTGACCTGTGGTAATCGACCTGTGGTGAATCAACTTGTGGCGAACCTGTCTGTGGCGAACCTGTCTGTGGCGAATTGTTGTTGTCTGAAATTGAGTTGTCGCTATGCAACCCCCAATTCCTAGTGGGACTATCCTGCAAAATCGTTACCGTATCCTCAGTATTTTGGGACAGGGTGGTTTTGGTCGAACCTATTTAGCTGAGGACAGCAACCGCTACGACGAACGGTGTGCCATGAAGGAATTTATTCCACCCCAGGGCAGCCAGTACACCCTCAACAAAGCGCGCGAGCTATTTCAGCGAGAGGCTGCCATTCTCTACCAAATTTCCCATCCTCAGATTCCCCAGTTCCGCGCCACCTTTGAGGAGAATCAACGCCTGTTTCTGGTGCAGGACTATGTAGAAGGCAAAACCTATCGAGCACTGCTCAACGAACGCAAAGTCTACGGCTCCACCTTTTCTGAAGCAGAGGCACTGCAATTGCTCTATCAGCTTTTGCCAGTGCTGGCCCACATTCACACGAAGAATATCATTCACCGGGATATTGCCCCGGACAACATTATTTTGCGCGAGCGCGATAACTTGCCGGTGCTGATTGACTTTGGTGTGGTGAAGGAAATTGTGACGCGGTTCCAGACGCCCGAGACCGATGTTCCCACTACCGTTGGCAAATTGGGCTACGCCCCCAGCGAGCAAATGCAAACCGGACGGGCCTATCCCAATAGCGATCTCTATTCGCTGGCTGTGACTGCCGTGGTGCTAATGACCGGACGCGAGCCGCACGAACTTTACGATGATCGCAATCTGGTCTGGAACTGGCAGCGGTGGGTGCCCCAGGTGCATCCCGGACTGGCCGAAGTCCTGAATCGGATGCTGAGCTATCGACCGGGCGATCGGTATCAGTCAGTCAGTGAAGTGGCGCAAGCATTACAAGCCCTGGTTACTCCTACAGCCATCCGGGCAGAACAATCAGTGCCGCCCCAGCCACCTGCCCTCAATCCGGTTCCAACTCCTCTGCCCGCACCAGCGAGGCCCACGCCGACGGCTGCCAATGCTAATCTGTCCCAGATGAAAACGATCCCTGTGGGACGACCGGCTCCGGCCAACTACACCACCAACTACACCACCAACTACACCACCCAGGCCAATCCTAAGACGACGCCAGTACGTCCCGCGCCAACGCCCGTGATTCCTACTCACGACACTTCAATCTGGGAGAATCCTTGGGCCATTCTGTCGGTTGGTCTAGGCATTGCAACGGTGACAGGAATTGCTGCTTGGGCAATTGTCAGCGCCATTCTCAACACCACACAGCCAGCCCCCACGGTGACTCCCTCTCCCACACCAATTGTCGAAACGCCAATTTCTACTCCCACGCCCGAACCATCCCCCACCTTGACGCCCGACCCACAGCCGGTCGAGTATAGCCAACCCCTCAACCTGCAGCCAAATGGAGCTGCAACCACGGTAGAAGGCAATTGGGAGTTGATCAGGTTCTCCATCCGCTGAGTTAGTTTGACCAGGGTTTGCAGTTTGGCAACGCCATCCTCGGTCAGGGCTTCGCCATAGTCTTCCATTAAGAAGTGAGCGTAGTTGTGGATGCCGCGTAGCGGTTCCTTCAGGTCGTGGGAGGCAATATAGGCGAAAGAATCGAGTTCTTCGTTGCTCCGCTGGAGTTCAAAATTCATCGAGGCCAGTTCATCAGCCTGCCGCAGCACAATTCCAACAATCAGGCTGCGCAGTTCGGCTACGGCTTCAATCTCAGCAGCTTCCCAGGGCAAGGAACAACCCCGCACGGTTTCCTGCCACAAATCAAAGGATTGGCGCGGAGACAGATGCCGACTGCCATTTGTCCCCACTGTTACTGATTCATTCGGGTTGCCGCCCCAGTTTACGGTTTGAATCACCTCCGGACGAAACCAGAGAATGTAATTGTGGTGCACGCGCGAAATTTCCAAAGCCAAGACGCCGCTGGCAACGGCCTGAAACGCTTGGGCTGCTGGGTAGTCTCTAGAAAGCGAGCGGCTTGCAAATAAATTCTGCTGTAGGTGCGGTTTGATCCAATCGAGCAGGGCTTGAATTTCCTCTTCGGACGGGGTTTGACCAACTCGAACGTAGCGTTTACCGCTACAGATCACCGCTCCGGTGGCGTTGACCAGCTCAAGCAATTGGGCTTGCAGTTGCACCATGCCATCCAGCAAATGCTCAGCCTGAGACAACGCTCCCACAAATTGGGTCTGCAATGATTTCAAGCGGTGTTTATAGTCAAGGTCTTCCGTGACAGCTTTATTAGCTAACTCGACAGACATCACCTGCCCGATAAACTCGCAAGCTGTGCGGATGCGGTAAGGAACATATTTGGGTGAGGTGTGGTGACAGGCGATCAACCCCCAGAGTTTTTGATCTTGAATTAGGGAGATTGACATCGAGGCTGTCACACCCATATTGTGCAGATACTCTAGATGGCAAGGCGAAACGCTGCGCAATACCGAGAGGCTCAGATCCAGCGGTTGGTGAGTGACGGGATTGTGAGCCGGAATAAGGGGTACGGGTTGGTAACTCGCATCTGGCACCAGCCGTAACCAGTTGCGGGTATAGAGGTGGCGGGCGGCTGGAGGAATGTCTGAGGCTGGATAGTGCAAGCCTAAATAGGGCGTTTCCTGATCGGTATCTTCGGCGATGACGCTGCCAGACTCTTCCTGGTCAAAGCGATAGACCATCACCCGGTTAAAGCCTGTGATGCGGCGGATTTCTTTTGCCCCAAGCTGACACATTTCAACCAGCGTGGCTGCTTGCTGAATGTGGGTGATAGGGCCTTTAACCTGATGATAAAAATCAAAGAAGTTGACTTTGCTGCGGTCCCGTTTTGGCTCCAGTTCCAAAATAATGGCTGAGTCGGAATGATGCACAATCCCGTCAAAATAAACCGAGCGATTCTGGCACTTGATTGCTAGATCGAGAGGATTGATACTGGCAAAATTTCCTACCAAACACTGTTGAATCAGTTGAATCTGTTTGGTGCTCAGCAGGTTGGACAGGGGCTGGCCCAGTAATTCTTCTGGTTGACGGCCAATAATTTCTTGAATGTTACGGCTGACCTGAATTATCTCTAGGTTTGGTTGCAACACCAGTAGAACGCCATGAGGCTGGATCTGCCCTGGAGCATGGATCGCTTCCTGGTCGTAATGGGTTAAATGGGTTGAATTAGCGGTTGCATCAGTCATGCCCTGCTTCCTAAACTCTCATTTCAGCATGAGAAATCCGATAAGGCCGATAAGCTACAAGAGCCTACCCGAAAACCCTGTTGGGATTTTGAAATTCAAAAACTCTGACGAGTTTACTGACATTGCAGTCAGAGAAATCGGATAGGTAGCTGGAAGGGTGACAACAGGGTACAAAGGTAGCTGCTATCGGAAGTACCCAATTTTCCCAGACTTGATGCCTTCAATCACAGCTTTTGTATCAACCAATTTACCTCGGCTCGTGTTAATCAACATCACACCTGGTTTCATTTGATCGATGGCATTGGTGTTAATAATATGTTCTGTAGAGGGCAGTAATGGGCAGTGTAGTGAGATAATATCTGAGTTCTCTAGCAATTCAAAGAGTTCGACATAGCGGGCGGCACCAATTGCCTCGAAAGCTGAGTTAGGGTAAGCGTCATAGCCAAGCAACTGGCAGCCGAATCCGTGCATAATTTGGGCAAAAATCATGCCAATTTTGCCGGTGCCAATTACGCCCACCGTGCGACCATGCAGGTCAAATCCCATCAGGCCATCGAGGGCAAAGTTGTCATCTCGAACTCGATTAAAGGCGCGATGCAGTTTACGATTCAGCATTAGCACCAAGCCTACCGCATGTTCTGCCACTGAATAGGGTGAATAGTTAGTCACCCGCGCCACTCTAATCCCAACTTCCTCTGCCACTTTGAGATCGACCTGGTTAAATCCGGTACAGCGCAGCAGCAGGTATTGAACCCCTTCTGAAGCTAGAAGCTTCAAAGTATGGGCATCGGCACTGTCATTTACGAAAATACAGGCTGCTGTTGCACCTGTTGCCAGAGTTGCCGTGGTTGCATCGAGGCGCGGTTCCAGATAAATCAGCTCATGGTCGCGCTTAGCATTGGCCCGATCCAAAAACTGGCGATCGTATTTGCGCGTGTTAAAAACAGCAATTTTCATAGCCGACCTCAAGATTGTTAAAAGCAGATTCAAGGCAGTTTAGAAAGCAATTTGAATGGGGTGGATGTCCACCCCCAGAAGTTAGCTGCTGGCGCTACCGAGTGATGGTCTGCTTGCGCTTAAAGGCATTGGCACCCGCATAGCTGGCTTTACTGCCCAATTCGGCCTCAATTCGCAGCAGTTGATTGTATTTGGCCAACCGTTCGCCACGACAAGGAGCACCGCTCTTGATCTGACCAGTTCCGGTCGCGACTACCAGATCGGCGATAAAGTCATCTGGAGTTTCGCCAGAACGATGGCTAACCATACAGGTATAGCCACCAGCAAAAGAATCCCGAATCGCTGCCAAAGTTTCGCTGACCGAGCCGATTTGGTTCACCTTAATTAGGGTGCTGTTGCCCACGCCATCGGCAATCGCCTGCTTGATGATTTTGGGATTGGTGACAAAGGCATCATCGCCCACAAGCTGAATGCGGTCGCCAAGCCGCTTGGTGATTAGCTTCCAGCCTTCCCAGTCCTTTTCGCCCAAGCCGTCTTCGATCGAAACAATCGGGTATTGGTTCACCCAACCTTCCCACAAGTCAATCATTTCTTCAGAGGATTTGCGGCTCTGATCGGATTTGTAGAACAGATAGGTGCCGTCCTCTTGGTAAAGTTCGCTGGTGGCGGGGTCGAGGGCAATCGCCATGTCTTCACCGGCCCGCAATCCAGCCTTTTCAATGCCTTCCAAAATCAGCTCGATTGCTTCCACATTCGCCTTCAGGTTAGGGGCAAAACCGCCTTCATCGCCCACGCCCGTACTGTATCCCTTTTGTTTCAATACCGACTTGAGGGCATGGTAGGCATCGGCTCCCATTTGCATCGCGTCACTAAAGGTGGCGGCACCAACTGGAGCAATCATGAATTCCTGGAAGTCCACGCTGTTGTCGGCATGGGCACCACCATTCAGCACATTGAAGCAGGGTACAGGCAGCAGATGGGCGTCTTCGCCTCCCAGATAGCGGTAGAGGGATTGGCCCTGAGCGATTGCTGCGGCCCGCGCTACCGCCATCGAAACGCCCAGAATTGCGTTGGCCCCCAATTTCGACTTGTACTCAGTGCCGTCGAGTTCCAGCATGGTGTTGTCTACCGCAGCTTGGTCGGCTCCATTAGCTCCCTTGAGAGCATCGGCAATTAGGGTGGAATTGCTGCGCGGTGGTGAAAGCGTTGGGCAAGCGACCTTGACCCGCTTCTACAGCCTGCACACCTTCGTCTTGCCCTGGGCCATCGCAGTGTTTATGCTGCTGCACTTCTTGATGATCCGGAAGCAAGGTATTTCTGGTCCCCTGTAAGTCTCACCCTAAGGTAATTCCTGCTGTAAGAAAGTGGTGGGAATGTCAGATTTTGAGGCACGCAATTGCTTAGATTGCCATTAAACTAGCTTCTATATCCGCACCTGACATTTCCGATCTGCATGTTTTGACTCTATCCAAGGAGAGCACTCCGTCATGGCAACAGTTAAGAAGCCGGATCTTGCTGATCCAGTTTTGCGCGAAAAGCTCAAGAAAGGCATGGGACACAACTACTACGGTGAACCAGCCTGGCCTAATGATCTTCTCTATATATTCCCGGTTGTAATTCTGGGCACCATTGCTTGCTGCGTTGGCTTGGCCGTCCTCGACCCAGCCATGGTAGGCGAACCGGGTAACCCCTTTGCCACTCCCCTAGAAATTCTGCCGGAGTGGTACCTCTATCCCGCTTTCCAGATTCTGCGGATTGTGCCTAACAAGCTGCTAGGAGTTGCTTTGCAGACAGCAATCCCCCTGGGCTTGATGTTAATTCCCTTCATCGAGAGCGTTAACAAGTTCCAGAATCCCTTCCGCCGCCCCGTTGCAATGGCGTTCTTCCTGTTCGGAACGGCTGTTACCCTCTGGTTGGGAATTGGCGCTACTTTCCCGATTGACAAGTCTCTGACCTTGGGCTTGTTCTAATCTCTAGAGCGCTCTTAGGCCGAACTTATGGCACCTGCAATCGATTTTTGTGGCTGAGGCTGCAATAGTTGATTGCAGGTGTTGTATTTTCAGTAGCGATGGGCACTCCCGTGAAGCGAGGGCAGTATGCGCTCATAAGACTAAAAATTCAGAGCATCAAGAACCACGGGATACAGCATGCATCTCAACATACAAGCTCCCGTGTGACAACAGCAATAGGCAGATTAAGAGTTTGCTATCGAGCAATTTTCCCATAGCATCTCTGATCTCAGTTCTGTTGGTTTGATGAATTCTGTAGCTAGTTCTGTGTTGGCTTGGCTTGAAGAAGTTTTGCTGGAATGCCCACTGCCGTTTGTCCACTCGGTACGTCCGACAGCACTACGGCATTTGCGCCAATGCTGGCATCATCACCAATCGTCACATCTCCCAAAATTTTCGCCCCTGCTCCTACGTTGACCCGCGCTCCAAGCTTAGGAGCATCATCAGGGCGGTCGAGGTAGCGATTGCCCAGGGTAACTCCCTGGCGAATAATGCAATCATCGCCAATCACGCTGAACCCGTGGATGATAATCCCATTTTGGTGCTCAATCACGACCCGCCGCCCCAGCTTGACGGTGTAGGGTAGATCAATCCCATAGCCATTACGAACTTTGCGATATAGCGAACGGTATAAAAGACTGAATGGCGCTCTTAGCAGTTTCGGTTCAATCTGCATCCGCCATACGCCAAACCGGTAAACAGCCACGGCCCGAAACCCTGGCTTAGTCCAGTCCCGCCCATGAGCTTGCCAATCCTCTCGGATCTGCTGCCACAGAGACAAAGGAGCTTCGGTTGCAGCAGCATCGACTGGGTTGTTTGCCGTGTTGTTTGCAGAAATCACCGGTTGGGATTGGTTAACAGCGGTTTTCAGAATACTCAAATTTCTGCCCCCTTGAATAGAACGCTGTTGAGCAAGAAGTCGCTGAGCAAATTGGGCGGATCGGTGTCTGGTTTGCGCTGCACTGCACGCCGCAAGCGCCAAAGCGCATAACCCGATGCCCACGCTGCCTCGGTTAGGACGGCATACCACCAGCCGTAGTTTTTGACAAAAAAGCGACGACGCGAATCAAACCAGTAGGTTGGGCGGCGTTTGGGTTGACGTTTGGCGGCCACACTCAGGCCCAGCAGCATTCGCCCCAGCAAAATTGGCCCAATCGAACTCAGCACAAAGCCGGAACTGCCGGCCAACCCGTAGAGAAACACCGCTAACCCCAGCAGACCCTTGCGGCCAAAGCGATCAATAATCGTGCCTGCTATGGGGGCACCCAGTGCAATAAATAGCGCTGGAACCGTCAACACCAACCGCACCCAGTAGTCTGCGTTAGCCACCGCTGAAAAGTATTGCCGCATAGCGGGAAGAGAAGGGGCAATCGTCGCGCCAGCCATTACGGTTAAGGTGCTGACCAGGAGCAGAGTTGCCTTTACCGGAAGCGTATCGGGATTACGAGGTCTAGTCGTGCTCTCGTGGTTGGAGTTCATGGTTGCGGGAATGGTTGGGGTTCATGCTGGGAGTGATTGAACCATACCCCACTGGATTTTTAAACACAAGCTCAACAAAGCAAGACTAAACGCCAAGGCTGTCAAGCCAAACCCACACTTGCTCAGCCATAAGCGAGACTGGTAAGTAGACACCCACTGCTGAGACGAATGCAGTTTCAGCGAGCTACTGCTTTTCTTCGGGATCATCCTACCGCCAGATGGCAAAATTTATGGGAAGATTGCTAAATGATAAAGGATTAAATTCCTCTCCTCAAAGTCAAAGGTCTCTTCCAAGGCTCGTCGCTGAGCCAGTTACCGAACCAGTTACTAAACCAGTTACCAAACCAGTCACCGAGCAAGTCACAATTGGGAGTGCAATGACCAGCGTAAGATTGAAGCACAACGAAGCCAGCCTTACTGAAATGAATCAGCGGCTTGCTAATGCAGATGCGGTCCAGATCGTGCAGTGGGCGGTTGATACCTTCAACGAAGGACTGGTGATGAGTACCAGTTTTGGAATCCACTCCGCTGTGATGCTGCATATGGTGACCCAAATCGTGCCTGATATTCCAGTGATCTGGGTCGATACAGGCTATCTCCCTAGCACCACCTATCTGTTTGCTGAAGAGCTGGCCGAAACGCTAAAGCTCAACCTCAAGGTTTATCAGTCTCCTATTAGTCCGGCTCGCATGGAGGCTCTCTATGGGCGGCTGTGGGCACAAGATGATGTGGAATCGCTGAACCGCTATGACCAAATTCGTAAGGTGGAACCAATGCAGCGGGCACTGCGCGAACTGGGTGCAACTGCTTGGATCGCTGGACTCCGCAGCAACCAGACCGACTATCGTAAATCGCTAGAAGTGGTGAACCTGCAAGGGGCCATCTACAAGATTCTGCCGATTCTCAACTGGTCATCTAAGCAGGTATACGACTATCTCGTTACCCACGATCTGCCCTACCATCCCCTGTTTGACGAGGGCTATGTTACAGTGGGCGATTGGCATTCGAGCCGCCCGCTTACCGCTACTGATGAAAACGAGCGTGATACCCGCTTCCAAGGGCTGAAACAGGAGTGCGGCATCCATCTACCTCTGACGGCGGGAGAATCGGAAAGCTTTGACTCCAGTTCGCTGTAGGTGAGCACAGGTAGGTGAGCACAGTCTGTATCTCCCAACTCCTGAGACCAATTCTGTCTCTAGGGGTTTGCGCCTACGGACAGCGACGTGGCTACCGCATCAGGTAATCCATCAAGCGTGGGAGGACGCATGGAACGCAGAACAACCTCCAGCAGCCCCGGAAACAAAGAGTCGAGATCGCTCTGGCGCAGCGAATTGATATGTTGCGTTCCTTCTTTGCGGCAACGCAGCACACCCGCCTCGCGTAGAACACGCAAATGGTGCGACATGGTAGATTTGGGCACGTCACAATCCAGCGCCGCACAGGGCAATTCGCCTTTTTCAGCCAAGCACCTGACGATCTCTAAACGCACCGGATCCCCAAGGGCATACAGCACGCCTGCTAACGATATATCTTTTTGATTGGGGTGATACAGCAATCTCATATCTCAACCGTAAATGGGTGACATTGCAGGGTATGGCCCTCAATATTGATTAAACTTTCCTTCCTATCGGCTTCAAACATCTCAATGGCCCGCTTGTTGCAGTCCACCGTCAGTAGAGTATCTGGATCAACCAGAAACAAGGCATCGGTTGACTCGTTGAAAATCGCTTCTCGCAAATCTCGACTGCGGGAAATCTCCAATTCGATTTGCTTGCGCTCGCTGATATTTCGCACTAGACATAGGACGCGATCCGATTGGTAGGGAACGATGCGAGCTTCTTCGTACTGAATCCGATCGCCAAACTGAATTTGTTGCTCAAAAGTTTGTATCTTGCCTGTGTCCAGCGCTTGTCGAATAGCGGTTAGATACTGAATCGCAAGCTCTGGAGGAAGGATATCGTTGATATACAGGCCGGTGAGGTCCAAATCCTCTGAAGCGATTAACTCACCCATAAATTGATTGCGGGAAAAGCTGAGATATTGGCCCTCAGCATTCACGATTGTCATGATTTCTGGAACTGCTGATAAAATGGCGCGATTTTGTTCCTCACTGTCACGTAGCGTCATTTCTAGCCGTTTCTGTTCCGTATTTAACGCTTCTACTTCCCGGTTCGCTTGCTCCAGTGCAGCCTGCTGACGAGTGATCTGCTGGTCCTGCTGGTAGCGTCGCAGAGCCTCGGTTACAGTCAGGCTCAAATCCGTCTCATCCCAGGGTTTGGTAATAAACCGATAAAGATTACCCCGATGTACCACATTGACTACATCCTTTGTCCTGGTTTGCTCTGTCAGCATTACCTTTAGCATCTCAGGATAGCGAGCGTGGAGTGCAATCAGCAATTCATCACCCTGCATCCCTGGCATGTTCTGATCAACAATCACCAAAGGGATCTCAACACCTTTCGCCATCAGCGCATCAACCAGGGTTAGGGCCTCATCACCACTCTCAGCAGTTTCGACCATGTAATCAGGAAAATCCTGCATTAACTGAGTTCTCAGGGTGAGCAGAACATTCTGTTCGTCATCAACACAGAGGATGGTCGGAGTATTCATGTCGGCTACTCATGGGAGAAGGTCAAAAACTTTGGCATGGTTTATAGTTTAATTGTTTATTTGAGCTGAATTTCTGCCACGACAAAGGCGGGTCACGTAAACAAACTGTCGCATGCTAGCAACTAGTTCGCTAAACCCGCCTGTGTAATCAATTCCCAATCAATTAACCAATCAACAAGGTTTGATCCCCCTAGATCCCCCTTGATAAGGGGACTTCAAACCACTGTTAGCTTGATTCCCCGCTTTTTAAAGGGGGTTAGGGGGGATCTCAACAGGATTTGCAATCACTGAATTAGGCTTCTTGCCAAAGTTCGCGCACGCCACCTTCAGGCAGCCAGCTTGCGATCTCCTGAATCCGCTCCTGTGATAGTTCTGCCTTCGTGGCTGAGAATACCGCCTTCACGGCCCGTTTCCGTTCCGCGTCTTTATGCTCAAAACCGCGCTCAAAGCCGCCTTCATTGGCCACTCGGAAGAAAAAGCGGTCCGAATCAATCTTGAAAATACCAGGGCCTTGCCAAGGTGGACGCACCCGGCTCAGGAAGTCTACTAACGGGTTGGTATCACGCCACAGATCGGCAACTTCCATTTGCAGCGCCTTTTCCTTAGTTGGCATGGCGTCTTCATGTAATTCAGCTTCAACCCGCTCAGCCGATTCGGTGCTCATCAGGTCGCGCATGACGCGGAATACCACCTCAGCAAAATCTCTGGCATCGTAGGGGTCAGCGAACCCGCCATCGACCATCACCTTTTCCAAAAAAGAACGATTCGGATCGGCTTCTAGAATTCTGGAATCCTCAACTTCGGTTGGATCAACTTCCGGGACATGCTGTTCGGGTAGATCCTGCGTGACATCCTGCTTGACAGTGTTATCAGCCATTGTTGTTTCCCACAACTGGATCTACGAAGACACTAATGCCACCTTCATCCAGGATGAAGCGATGCGCAATCGCCTGATGAACCTGAATCCACACTCGTTTCGCAAGGTAGTGAGTACGCTGCTGGAAGTGAATGGGCGCGGCTATTGGGAAACTAGCGAAGAGAACCTGGATCTGCTGCGTCAGCTTTACCAGGAAGTGGAAGACCGGATCGAAGGCATCGAGTAGTCAACTCCGCTAGAAACCTAGATTTCAAAAGCAGTCAGGAGCTATTTGTTAACTCTTGGCTGTTTTTGTAACGTAGAGCTAGCCCAACCTGACGAATGCGAACAGGAGACAGTCATCGTGTATTTGTCCGGGGGTGAGAATCGGCTCCCGCTCGGTGATTGGGGCCGGGAGCGTAGTGACGCGAGACATCCCCGATGATGTGTTTGCGGCAGGCAACCCCTGTCGAGTAATCCGCCCTATCAGCGAGGAGGATCAGCCTCGAACAAGCACAGGAGGTACGACATCAACTATCGCGTAGCTGCTCTGTTAGTAGGTGACTGTTAGCAAGTGACTTTGACTTCATCTTCCCGCTCAACCACATAGTGCATCCTAGAGAAAACGGTTGCTGGTGCTTGACATTCACCATGTTGCGAAAATCACATGCTTTAATTAGCAAACAAAAACAGCATTTACAGCTAAATGCAGCATTTTTTCGGCTATGTTGCGGTGTTGATGAATTCAAGTTCTAGGTAGATTAAAGTGGAAAGAGTAGCAAAAGCGACAATCTTTCGAGCTTTGTCCTGCATCTACAGAACGAACTAGAACCATGAATTTAGTTGATTTCCACTACGGTTGGTTAATCGAAATTGTGCCTACGGCGGCAGGATATCAAGCAATTTGTTACTCGCCTTGCCGTCAGCGCTTCGCCTCAAACCCGCAAGCTTCTGAGATCGATGCATTCTACGCCGCCAAGCAGGAAATTGACTATCAATTAGCTTGCCGTTCCCTCACTCAAGCCTTACAAACACTTTATGAAGCAGGTCACCTTCATTCAGATGACTGGAAACGCCTGCAACAATCCCTCACCAGCACTGTTAAGACCGAATAGACCAAGACCGAATAGACAGGAAACTACTGAAGAATGGTTTTAGACACAATTCGGGTCTTTTTGCGGTCGGCCTCTGACAACTCTTCGCCTTCTTGCAGACGGGTGGCGTTGTCTTGTAAGACGGTGGCCGCATTGTAGTCTCCCATCTGGAGTGCCGTTTTTGCGGCGGATTGCAGCATTGTAGCTGCTCCACTCCGGTCGCCCTGGATTAGCTTCATTTCGGCGATTTGAGTTTGGCGGTATTTGGCAAGCGCTAAAACATGCTGCTGCACCTGCGGATTGGCGGCGGGCTGATACAGCGATAACACATGGGCAAAGGCTTGAACTGACTCCGACAGCAGGTTTTCGCTACCAATCACCGGATCGTCATAGCGAACCTGTAGCGTGGCAATTGGCTGCTCTCCTTCGGGCAGTTGGCTGATATAGAGGTTGGCTAGCACCACCCGCGGCACTTCGGTCATCAGATCGCCTAGGCGCACCACATACTGGTTTCGTTCCTCTACGGTTGCCAACTCCACAGTTTCTGGCACCACTTGGGCAATCGGCTTCAGTTCGGCTAAACGCACCTGAGGCGAGAGGGTGAGCAGCAGATGGGCATTGGTCAGACCCACGGACTGAATGCGGTTGAACAAACGGCTGAACTCGCTCACTGCTTCTTCTGGATGCTGGATATAGGAGAGGGTGCCGCCTGCTGCATCGGCAATTTGCTCCAACACATCCTGATTCCAGTGGTTGCCAAAGCCGAGGGTGCTGAGGGTGAGGTTATAGCCAGCCGCCAACTGGGCCAGCTTCAGACAGCGCTCGTTGCTACCATGCTCGTTTTCGCCATCCGTGAGCAGAAACGCCTGCGAACATTGAGCAAGTCTTGCGAGTCGCCAAACGACTTACCAATAAACTGTCTGCGGTGTTAGACAGGCACTCATGGGCTAATGCCAATAAAAAAAGGCTTGAGGTTTTGATACCCTCAAGCCCGATTAGTTCGCTCAGGTTCAACTTTTCAATTCACAAGTCTCTATTGATCTGGGCCACCCTGCTGCCGCAACAGATAATCCATCACGCGATCAATGCGTTCTAATGCTGCGTTGATGCTGTTGATGGATTGGTTAAACTGCTGTGATTCTTGCTGTTGTATAGCAATAAACTGCTGAAGCGACTGTAGCAACGTTGCAACCGCTCTGCTATTAGCATCTACCTGCTGCTGTGTTTGGGCGATTTGTCGGGCGTTGGCTTCGATCTGCGCTTCAATTCGATCTAGCCTGTTTTCTCCTGAATTGGTCATGATTGTATTAACTCCTAAGTAGTGACTTTACTTGGGGGTAATTGGGCAGAGGGTTGCGGCCTCTGCCTTCATCCTAAGCTTTGTCAGGCAATTCAATCGCCAGGTCAATCAAAGTGGCAACAACGACCTTCAACCGCTCCTTATCCTCTCGCTTTAACGGAACCGGAATTTTAATTTCTACCTGACGTGCTGCCTGATCGATAGCGATGGTATATACATCATGTCTAGTCATTCGTGCCTCTCTATCCATCAATGGCTTTGCCGCCATCTGTGCAATGGCTGATTGATTTGCCCTGATACATAGTCAAGAACGTATCTTTAGGAAAGGCCCGCGACAGTGCCTTTAATACGCGTTTTGCGGTTGCATGGTCTGCCACTTCAGCCGTTAACTTACCATTGCGGTAAATCTTCCACGGGTTCTTGTCTAGTTGCATGAGTCGTTCAGCTCCCGTTCGATTCTCGGTTGTTCCAACGTGCCGCGTCCGCTGATGTCGTTGACGCGCCATTGGTCGTTTTCTCGAACCAAGGCAAACAGATACTCGAACTCAGATTTACTGGCATACCAACAATTCGGCGAGCTGGGAGATTGACGCACCACATAGCCCATCGCCTGCAAGCGAGTGCTGATCAGATTGAACAGATTTGAGTTATCCATAGATATAGCTCCTGAGTAGATACGTTACTTGGGGCGAAAGGGGCAGGAGGAGCGAACTCCTGCCTCCGGAGTTAGTTCAAGTCATCATCTTGATGAACGGCGGGATTGTTATGAGCAGTCTCACCGCTTTGAGTTTTAGGTCCAAAATCGTCAGGGATATCTTCAATAGGGCGTTGAAGAAGACGGCATAGGGTTTTCATCTGAGGAATGGTCAATTTGGGAGTTGACTTTCCTTGTTCCCAGTTACGCACTGTTTGCTCTGTAACATCCAAAGCATCTGCGATGTCTTTTTGCGTTAAGTCAAGCTCCTTACGTAACGACACAAGTACTGACTCCTTACGATTTGCATCCATCTTACCTCAAATTGATTTAACCTCAAACTGATTTGAGGTAAGATCAACTCAGCCCCAAATCAATTTGAGGTGGGACAACAGAGCAGGGCTTGACTCCGGGCGAAGGCTTTGCTCTGCTCTGCCAACATCTTCGCGTTACCTGTCAACAGGTAGCGAGGTTCATATGTCTTATTGAAGTGGCTGAATGGCTGAGAAGCAAAAAGCAGGCCCGATCGCGAGGCTGCTTACTCAAGTTAGAGGAAGTAAAACATCAACTACGGTTGTGGCTCATCTGGCTGAAACTCAATCACAATTCGAATGTTGCCCTGCTGCCAAGGTTTTCCTGGTTCAAGCGCTCGACACGGTACTCCTTGGAATGGTCCCAATTCTCCTAAAGCTTGCCTGAGCATCTCTCTAAGCTCTCCGACGGTGCAAGTTTTCAAGTCTTTGAAGAGGTGAAACCGATCTGCTTGAGTCCCTAGCCCCTTTTTTGGCTGAATGCTCAGACTTTGAAGAATATGATCACCAAGCGGGTGTCCTCCTGATACAACGACTGGAGATCCTGTAAAAACGCCACTGTATGGTCCTCGTTGCCTGCGCTATATTCCTGGACCACAAATCGCTTGGTGAGATAGTCGAATGCGCTGTAGTAAGTTTGCCGAACCTTGAGCGACTTGATTTCAACATCCACCCGTTTTCTGCGGCGGCTCCACCCATAGCCACTCGCATCGCCCCACAGCAGGTGGCATTCGTCAACAAACAGGACTCTTACCCTTCCGTCTGCGATTTCACGACGGTACGTAACCAGTAGCTCTTCAATTTCTCTTTTTTTTCCTGAATTTGCTGGTCATCTTTGTCCGGATGGGCAGGGTGCGCCTTCTTCCAACTAACCCCCGCAGATTTCAGCAGGGCATAGTAACTCTGGAGTGACTGATACACGACCCCGTAGCAATCCTCGATGTGGTCTATCACTTCCTCCAATGTCCAAGCATCCTGCCCATCCAGCCACCTGAACAACTCTTGCTTTTGCTCAGCACTCAGATAGCCTGCTGTTCCCCAGTAATTCGATCGCAGTCCTTGAATTCCTGAGCGTTCGTAGCGTTGGCAACTTGCACTGATGAAGCCAAGCGACACTTGCAGAATATCGTGGATCGTGCGATAACTTTACCCGTGTTGGCTCATCTGCACGGCAAGGGCACGTTTGAGTTCAATGGGCGGCGGATTACTGGCTATGAATTGTTCGAGCGTTTCCATCGTCACGGTAGGATAGACTTGAAGGACATTCTTAGCCTATCATCCGTTCACTTCCTATTTAGGTTGGCTGTAATATTAACGATATTCTTTCTGTAGATCGCAACAAAGAAGATATTGCTAAAATCTTGGAAATCTCTGAAGAATTGGCTGGTGAGTGGCTTAAGAGAGCAGAAGAGCTTGGTAAAATTAAAAAGCTTCAAAGCCCAGTTCGATACATCGCTGTTTCACATATTTCTCACGAATAATTATCGGTCAATCTTCAAATATGAACCTATTCCAATCGACTGCTAGTAAATGCTTCAAGTCGGGCGGCTACTTCATCGAATTCTGGCATATTAAACTTTGCTACAATTGCATCAGAGTTTAGTATTATGTGAGGTGTTATGCGATCTATTGAGCAACTGACTGAGGAAATATTGTCCCTTCCTAGTGAGTCAAGAGCACTCCTGGCGGACAAGTTGGTGGAAAGCTTGGAGTTCGACACCGACTCAGAAATTCAGGCTGTTTGGGTAACTGAAGCCAAGCGCCGACGAGATGAGGTGCGAGAGGGTTCTGTCCAGCCAATTTCAGGCGAGGATGCTTTAGCGCAAGTCAGACGGCTGATTGAGCCATGAGATATGTATTTCACCTTGAAGCGTTGAATGAGTACGCTTAAGCAGTTCAATACTATACAGAGCAGAGAGTTGAGGTTGCTCAAGCGTTCATAAACGCGATTGAGGATACAGTTTATCGGATCAGGGAGTCTCCAACCCGTTACGCTGCAATTGATGAAGATGTTCGGCGGTGTATGGCGCGTAAGTTTCCATATGGTGTTCTCTACACAATTGAGCAGGACTACATTTTGATTTTGGCGGTTATGCATTGCAGTCGTGAGCGTGGTTACTGGAAAAGCCGCAAGTAGTTGAAACCGCCAGCCGCCTAACACTGCACTGCAACGGACGGGACAGAGATCTTGGCTGTGTCTCTAATGTTGTCTGCCGTCGTTGAGCTTCACCGTTATGCTGCTTCTCCTAATGGAACTTCGATCATGGCTGACGTTGTTGATGTGAGTTCATCATATGTGAGAACATCATCCAAACATGCCGCTGGGCACCAGCACTGTCACCCATCGCATCAAATAGTTCCACTATAGAGCGGAGGAAGGCGTTCTCATGGCTACAACCTATTTGCTGACGGTCGCGTGGATGTGGGCGATTGTGGATTCGCTGATCGATTTGCCCTTTGCTTTGCCGACAGCGGTAGCAGGTTTAACGCTGGCAACGGTTTACAGCGATACGGGCTGGCTGGGGTCGCTGCTGGCTCCGTTTGGCATCAAGGTGGCCTTTACGCGACTGGGGGTGTTTGTGGCGATGCTGTTTATCTCGCTGCCGTTTGTGGTACGTACAGTGCAGCCAGTCCTGCAAGAGGCGGAACGGGAAATCGAAGAGGCGGCTTGGTCGCTGGGAGCCTCGCAATGGCAAACCTTTTGGCGGGTGGTGCTGCCGCCGATTATTCCAGCCGTGTTGACCGGAGTGGCGCTGGGGTTTGCGCGAGCGGTGGGCGAGTATGGGTCGGTGGTGATTGTGGCGTCTAACGTGCCGTTCAAAGCCCTGATTGCGCCGGTGCTGATCTTTCAGCGCCTTGAACAATACGACTATGCTGGAGCCACGGTAATCGGCACGGTGATGCTGCTGATTTCGCTGCTGATGTTGTTGGCAATTAACCTACTGCAAGCTTGGGGACGACGCTATGGTAACTAAGACAAAATTAATCAAACCCGATACTACTCCAGCTACCACGACAGCTCCAGAGTCTACAAGCTGGCAAAAGTTAATCAAACCGTTGTTAATTGCGTTTGTAATTCTCTATTTAGGTTTGGTTCTGTTCATTCCGGCCTTGAATGTGTTTGTCCAAGCCTTTAGCGGTGGCGTTGGTTTGTTTCTCAAAACTTTTTCTCAACGTGCTTTCTTAAATGCGCTCTGGCTAACCATCCTGATGGCAATCATTGCGGTGCCTTTGAATACGGTGTTTGGGCTATGTGCTGCCTGGGCGATTGCTCGTAACAAGCAGTTTCCGGGACGAACGCTGTTGATTAGCTTGATTGATTTGCCGTTTTCGGTGTCGCCGGTGGTGGCAGGTCTGATGATTGTGTTGCTCTACGGTCGCAATGGCTGGTTTGGGCCGCTGCTGGAAGCGAACGATATCAAGATCATTTTCGCGGTACCGGGCATGGTGTTAGCGACGCTGTTTGTGTCGCTGCCGTTTGTGGCCCGTGAGGTGCTGCCGGTGTTAGAGGAAATTGGCCCAGAGCAGGAAGAGGCAGCTAAGACCCTGGGAGCTAGCGAGTGGCAGACTTTTTGGCGCGTCACGTTACCGTCAATTCGCTGGGGCTTGCTCTATGGGGTGCTGCTGACTAACGCTAGAGCGATGGGAGAATTTGGAGCGGTGGCAGTGGTGTCGGGCAACATTACGGGCAAAACGCAAACCCTGCCGCTGTTTGTGGAAGAAGCTTATAAGCAATACCATACAGAAGCGGCCTATTCAGCAGCAGTGCTGTTGGCTGGTTTGGCAATCGTGACGATGGTGGCAAAGGCGCTATTGGAACGCCGGACAGGGTTGAAGACGGGGGCAGGGCATTGATCGCTGTATATACGGGCGAAGCATTTGCATCAGAAGCTCTGTAGCTATGCCTTGGATTCATTTCGCAAATACTTCGCCCTTACTAATTGCTGTCAGCGTTAGTTTTGCTTGTATCGATACTTCTATTCATACTTTCATCGATACTTCCATCAATATTCCCATCGAGACTTTTATCGGTATCAAATGTATCTTCAAGTAGTTTAATTTCTTGGCGGACTGACGCCAACTCAATTTGAGCTATATTCAACTCAGATGTCAGCGATTGCAGTGTATTTTTGAGTGTGCTCGATTCGAGGTTGGTAAGTTCTAATTTTTCGCGTAGCTTCTTACCCTCAGTTATTTCCAAAAATGCTAATGTTATACCCAAGAATTTTTGTTTAGAATCATAGACTGGAGCAATCGTAACATCAAAATATTTTGTGGTTGTTAAACTGCTCCACTCTAAATTTTTCAAAACTACCGGATGATGGCGGTGGAACGGTTGGTTCAGAATCTGGAAACCGAGTTCAAGTGGAGAATCGTGGTTTGGGCTTTGCTGTGCAGCATCAAGCAGGTGGAATCGGCTTTGGGGTCACAGCCAACGATCATGATGCGCTCGCCTATCTCGGCTAAACCAGCAATAGTATTTTGCGAAGTGGTCGATTTACCAATCCCGCCTTTGCCGTAGAACGCAATCTGTCTAATATTTTCGTCAGTCATGGGAGAGTCTCCTTTAAGGTATTAAGGGGTGAGCGGACAATCATCAGTCATCAATTATTCAGAGGTTCATTCATTCGTTTACTTCTTAGTTCATGAGGATGTTCGTCAAGATTTGATGACTGGATTAGGAGGTTGGAATCAATCGGAGGCGATCGCCCAACGGGAAGTCGAATGGGCATCATGAAACCGCTTCAACAACTAAGTTAGGTGAAACATGGTCGCGTAACCGAGCTTCAATCGAATTTTTTAGCGTCGCCAGACTGCTGCTACAGGAGCCACAAGCCCCCTTCAGAACCACTTTGACGACATCACCGTCTACGTCATATAGTTCGACATCACCGCCATCGGCAAGCAGAACCGGGCGCACTTCTTGCAGAACCGCCTGAATCAAGTTGATTTTTTGCACCGTAGTCAGGGGTCGATTCTGGGCTTGAGCCGTAGCAATTTCCGCTGCAACCCGGATCGCCGTCAGATCTTTTTCCTCCTGAATTGCCGCAATCAGATCTTCAATTTCGGCAGCACAAGAGCTACAGCCACCGCCCGCCTTGACGTAGCTGGTGACTTGCTCTACTGTAGTCAAATTATTTTCGATCACTACACGGCGGATGCGATTTTCACTCACACCGAAGCAGCTACAGACGAGTCTACCGTCATCCTCTTCATGTTCTTCCACTTCGATACCGCGATATTTATAAATTGCTGCTTCTAATGCTTCCTGTCCCATCACCGAACAGTGCATTTTTTCTTCTGGCAGTCCACCTAAATATTCGGCAATATCGCGATTACTGATATTCAGAGCTTCATCTAATGTCAGTCCTTTGATGATTTCCGTCAGGGCCGAAGATGAGGCGATGGCGCTAGTGCAGCCAAAGGTTTGAAACCGCGCATCTAGAATTTTATCGGTATCGACTTCAACTTTGAGGTGCAGTCTGAGCGCATCACCGCAGGCAATGCTGCCCACTTCGCCAAACACAACCGCAATCCCTGCTTCATCTGTCGCTTCGATCGCTCCCTGGTTTTTGGGATTATAGAACAGTTCCAATACTTTCTCAGTGTAGTCCCACATGGCAGTTACTTGCTTAAGTTTTGAGTTTTGAGTTTTGAGTTTTGAGTGGAGGCTATAGCTTGCTTTTACGTAGCAGTGGGTCGAATGTTGAGTGTTGAATTTAGTTATGAGTGTCGAGAATTAAGTAATGAACTTAAAACTTAAAACTCAAAATTTCCCCACCACCGCTTCTTCTCGGTCTTGTAGCCATTCGGCTTGGTCGTTGTTGAAGGGAGAGAGGGCGCGTAGCCGTTCGACGATTCCTGGCATCACCTCTAGGACATGGTCTACTTCGGCTTCGGTGGTGTAGCGCGAAAGGCTGAACCGAATCGAGCCGTGCAGAATCGTGTAGGGTAAACCCATCGCTCGCAGGACGTGAGATGGCTCTAGGGAACCGGACGTACAGGCAGAGCCAGAGGAGGCACAGATGCCGTACTGGTTGAGGCAAAACAGAATTGCTTCGCCTTCGATGTACTTGAAGCCAATGTTGGTGGTGTTGGGCAGGCGGTTTTTCCGGTCGCCGTTGATCTCGGTTGCGGGAATCGCCAGCAGTCCTTTTTCCAGCCGATCCCGCAGCTTTTTCTCCTGGGCCACATCCGCGAGGTGAACCTGAGCCAGTTCAGCCGCTTTGCCCAATCCTACAATGCCCGCTACGTTTTCGGTGCCTGCTCTGCGTCCGCGTTCCTGATGACCGCTGACAAAACTCCAGACATCTTCGTCTATGCAACAGCAGCTAGAGTGCAGACATTTTGTCCTGTACCTGTGAGGAGAAGGCATTAAGTTTAGGCATTAGTAGGATGCTGATCAATGATTCAGTTGAATAACTTAGTGTTGCTTAATTTGTGTAATTGTTATTGAATTAATGATTCTTTTTATAAAGATGTTTTGCTCAAGCTACTTATTCAAATCACTGTAGAGTGCTGAATTTAGTGATTTGAGCGAAATCTAAGCTAAGTGGATTCAAAGCGAAGTTTGCTTAATGATGGAAGACTGTAAAGAATGATAGACTGCACATCTGTATTTCAGGCTTGGTCTCGTATGATTGAGATGTAAGCTCAGTTTGAACTAAATTAACGGTTGGTTCTCAGCAAATTCTCATTAGTTAGTTTCAGGGTTTAACGTTTCCCAAACTGTTCTTCTAGATCGTTCAAATTGAGTGGCGGGAAAACGATTTTCAGCTCAAATCTAAGCTTCAAAGAATGGCTGAATGAATAATTGCTTGCCAATTAGCGAGATGGTTTAAATCGCACTCAAATCGAGCTGTTCAACAGGCTTAGATTGAATTGTTTATTTCTTCTAACCTGAGGTCAGAACTATGAATATCTTCAAAGTTTTTAGTGATACTATTCGCTACCTGTACGAAGGTGCTACAGCGCTTTTCAGTCCTGACCATGATCATTATCCCAATATCGGTGTACAACCCTTTACTGGAGAACCTTATTCTGAATGGGTGCCCCCCGCTGATCAAAAACTAAAATAGCAATCTATCGATCAACCTATGCGTATGCGCCTGATGGGTAGGAAATTACTCTTGCCCAGTTTGTTGCTCAGTCTGTTGTCACTCTATCGATTGGCTTACTGATTTATTTGCCAATTCGATTTACTAAAAGCCTTGCTCAAACCAACAGTAAATCTAAAATCAATGTTACGTTTGGGCAATGGTAGCCAAGATTTGATATCGGGGGGAAGTCGTTCGGCTTCCCTTTGTTGTTGTTATAAGGTTATTGTTATAGGCTATCAACTTATTCTGGAGAACCGAGTATATTTAGCCAGCCTATTTAAACGCCAGGAACAGGTTTGCGGTTTTGGCGATTAGCTTGTCTCCACTTTTGCATCCAAACTACCTTTTTAGGGGCCGTGCTTTTCCAACCGGCCTGTTCTAATTGGTTAGGGCTGGCAGTTGTCACCATCTCATAGCGAGGGCAATAGATGACGACCATGTGCTGATTGCTCATCGTGACATAGCAAGGACCCCAATCCAGTCCTTCGCATTCAACGGTTTGTCCTTCTTCCCAGTTCATTGACCTAGACCTTCAACTTAGCCATCTGCATGGTTGCACTATAGGTTGACAGAAGCAGTCGAGACTTCCTACGTCTATATCAACCAGATGGGTGACATGGAACCACTGCTTCTCCTATCATCGCAAAAACTTCAAACAAATCAGACATTTGTGTTGCTCGATACGATTAATTTCAGGAGATTTTGACATTTAAATCAAATAATTCAAACATTTGGCTGTCGGTAGGTGTGGTTTGTCCGAAATGTTAATCATTCTGCAGTTATAGAAAATTCAATGCGGGTTCTTGTTTGGGAATCGTCAGGGATTGCTGCAGACGGTAAATTGGGTTTTTGCTAAAGACAGGTGAACATCCTGGTTTGTGATTAATTGAGGTTGGTAAATTGGTTGAAAATTGAGTGTTTTTATTTGATGTAATTTTGTTACGAGCTGGGGTGAGGGATTGAACACGAAATAGTTTTGACAGGATGACAACACGGTGTCTATTTGCTCGAGCGGCAGAAGCTGGATCTGTACTTCGGGATTGAGACTGTGGCTTAGCGATAGTAAGTTCATTGTTTGACTGGGTTCCGCCACTAAAATCGGGCTAATAGCCTGATTCACCAATAAATTGTCGCTTACCTGTCGCTGCTGTGGTGCTGAGCTGAAGCAGGAATGGCTGGACTGCCCCTACTGCACAACGCCCAGATTTCAAGATTAAATTGCCGGCTGACGTTACTTGTTGGCAGAGCAGCAAATCTCAGTTTTGATTTCCCTACAAACTTTTGCTATTTGACCGCTGTTCGACCGACAGCACTCACGCACTTCCCTGGCATAACCCTGGCATAAGGAGAGAACGTTATGGAGCTAATGATCGAAGACTTGATGGAACAGCTAATCGAAATGGGCGGGTCTGATATGCACCTGTCGGCTGGTTTGCCTCCCTATTTCCGGATTAGCGGTCATCTCACCCCGATTGGCGATGAACCAATGACGGCCGAACAATGTCAGCGGCTGATCTTCAGCATGCTCAACAACACGCAGCGAAAAAACCTAGAGCAAAACTGGGAGCTAGACTGTTCCTACGGCGTTAAAGGCTTGGCTCGCTTTCGGGTGAATGTCTATAAAGATCGAGGCACCTATGCCGCCTGTTTACGGGCGCTCAGTTCTAAAATTCCCAGCTTCGACAAACTCGGTCTGCCGGATGTGGTGCGGGAAATGTCAGAAAAGCCACGCGGTCTGATTCTGGTAACGGGTCCGACGGGTTCGGGTAAAACCACGACGCTGGCCGCCATGATCGACCTGATTAACCGCACCCGCGCTGAACACATTCTGACCATCGAAGACCCGATTGAATTTGTCTACGAGCCGATTAAAAGCCTGATCCACCAGCGACAGTTGGGTGAAGACACCAAGAGCTTTGCTAATGCGCTACGGGCTGCCCTGCGGGAAGACCCAGATATTATCCTGGTGGGGGAAATGCGTGACCTGGAAACGATTTCGCTGGCCATCTCCGCCGCAGAAACCGGCCACTTGGTCTTTGCTACCCTGCACACTAGCTCCGCGGCCCAAACCGTAGACCGGATGATCGACGTATTTCCAGCAGAGCGGCAGCAGCAAGTGCGGGTCCAGCTCTCGAACTCACTAGTTGCCGTCTTTAGCCAAACCTTAGTCGCCAAGAAAAACCCCAAGCCTGGTGAATTTGGGCGGGCAATGGCACAAGAGATCATGGTTGTCACGCCCGCGATTGCCAACCTGATTCGGGAAGGCAAAACCTCACAGATCTACTCGGCGATTCAAACCGGCGGCAAATTGGGCATGGTGACGTTAGAAAAGGTACTGGCCGATCTCTATAAAGCGGGCACGATTTCCTTTGAGGCGGCCATGTCCAAAACCTCTCGCCCAGATGAATTGCAGCGCCTGATCGGTAACGCTCCGATGGCCGCCAAGCCCGGTATGTCCGCCGCCGCTAAGTAGGTTGCACCTGATTAGGTGACCAGCCGAATGCGAGATGCTCAAAAAGATCGTTCATGCCTAGTTCATTTGTAGACAAATAGATCTACGATGAACGAAAAATCGCCTGACTCCCCTGAGAATTTCTTCACTTCGATGGTTGTAAGCTATGCCTACCTATGTCGTTCGAGCGAGAGACACCAAAGGAAACCCCAAACGCGAAAAGATCACGGCTAACTCCCCGTCCGAGGCTCGCACGGCTCTACGGGAAAAAGGGCTATTTGTCCAAGAGTTGACCGAGGATCGGGGACTGTTTGAAAAACTCAGTACCCTTGACCTCAAGGACATCCAAACAGCTTTAACCAGCGTCACGGTGAAGGACAAGGCTGTCTTTTCACGCCAATTTGCCGTGTTGATCAATGCGGGAGTCGCCTTAGTGCGCGGATTAGGGGTGCTTTCTGATCAGTGCCCCAATCCTAAACTCAAGAAAGCGCTTCAGGAAATTAGCGCCGATGTGCAGCAGGGCACCAACCTCTCGGATGCAATGCGGAAGCACCCCCATTGCTTTGATGGTCTCTATGTCAGCATGGTGCAGGCTGGCGAGCCAACGCCGATATTTTTGTCAGCATCCACGCCAATGCCATCAGCATGAGCCGCCCTGATGTCAATGGGGTCGAAACCTATTTTTACTCGTCTGCGGCTGGTCGAGAGTTATCCGCCTACCTGCTAGACAGCTTGCTGGAGGCAACTGGCATGAACAATCGCGGTGTCAAAGAAGCCAGATTTTTTGTTTTGCGACGCACTAACATGCCAGCTAGTCTGGTTGAATTGGGATTTGTGACGGGCGCAGAAGATGCTCCTAGACTGGCCGACTCCAACTTTCGTGAGCTTCTGGCCAAAGCTGTTGCTCGTGGAATTCTGCAATACATTGTTGATACTTTTTAGTCGCTACCGTTGAGTGGATGCCTTTAGCGAGAATACAGTTGACTCCTTCCACTCCACCCCTGATCATGCCGCCCTTCACCGCTGCCCAGATTCAAGCCATGCGTCAACTGATGCAACGCTGCGGACAGACCGCCCAGCAAATGGCTGCCCACGAGTTTCAGGTGTATGAAAAAGGCAAGCACGACTATGTCACTGATGTGGATCGTGCTCTGGACCAACAACTCACCGCAGGATTGGCGCGTTTATTTCCGGCAGATCAAATCATTAGCGAAGAAAATCCAGATTCCTGGAGCGCCTTTGCCACCCCTGCCGATCGACAGTGGTTTGTAGATCCATTAGATGGTACCGATGACTTTATTCACGGTCGCTCTCACTATGCGGTCATGGCCGGACTGCTCGTAGGGCATCAGCCGGCGGCAGGATGGATCTACGCCCCAGCAGTTAATCGGCTCTATTACGGTGGTTCTGAGATTGGCCTATTTCAAGCCACAGGGATGGCTCCGGCAGAACCGCTCCAGCCAGTCGAACCGGCCCATCCGTCCGCCAACTTCTGCCCCATTCTGTTGGGATATAGAGATCAGAAACGTTTTGGTAGCGCCATTGCTCATCTGATTCCTGCTGCTCAGTTTAGCTCGATTGGCAGTTTTGGCCTCAAGGTGCTGCAAGTCATCTGCGGTCAGGCTGGACTGTACCTGTACCTGAATCGCCGCGTCAAACTATGGGATACCACAGCTCCGGTTGCCTTGGCCCAAGCGGCTGGCTTGGTTTGCTGTGACTTAAACGGCGAACCCTTACGATTCACGTCCGATAGAATTAACGCCCAAACCTTAGCCCATCAGCAGCTCATCATTATTGGCTGGCGCAGCTATGTGACAGCTTTGTTACCCTGCCTGCAGCAAGCCGTTTTAGAGTGTTGCCCATTACCAGAACGACAATTTTAGTAGGCTCTGCCTCTAGCCACACAGAATGAATGCAGAACGAATGCAAACGGTAGCGGCATTTCCTTCAATCGGGTGAGGCAATTTTGGGTCTGACACTCTACGCTATAAGTAAGCTAGAAAGTTGCTAGTAACCATCTGTGTCAATATCTGTGTCAATGACTGCTAAGTGTGGTTGCGAATGTGGTTTGAGCCGTGTTCCTTATTTGAGTTGTTCTTGGGTTGGTGAATCTATCCGCGTGAGCCACAATCGGTTTGAGTTGGAGAAGCAGGTTGGGGATATCGCTTCGCGGCTCTAGTTAGGGCTTCGGTTGAAACTTACCAATTGGACATTTTGTAGCAACGCTGTTGGTGGGCTGGCCTTAAGCCATTCTTGAGTACTTAAGCGACTGACTTAACTGGTAGGCAACTGAGGTTTAGTGTTGTGCCGTGACACCAAACCTTGAGTTTGCTTTCGGAATTTGCAGTATTGCATCTGTAGTTAATCAGAAGGCCGTTGAAGCAACCGCGTAGCATCTCGATTTTACGGAGGACGGATATGAAACGTTCTATTTTAGCAACACTAACTTTGTTGCCGACCTTATTGCTGCCGCTTCCAGCTCAAGCGGAAAACCCGGCCCATGTGCAGCAACTCCTTGATACGCGGATTGGCTTTCTGAAGCTGATTCTAGACGGCATGATCGACGAACCTGAAGAACAGCGTCAGTGCATTGACGAAGCCTATCGCTCTGCTATGCATTTGATGGATGTGATTCAGGACATTCTCGACATTGCCAAAATTGAAGCGGGCAAAATGCAGCTTGATCTCAACCCGGTTAAGCTCGATGACCTGCTGGTTGATGTCGAGAAGTTCACCCGTCCGCAGGCTCAGCAGCGTAATTTAAGCTTCGAGATTCGTGCTCCTGATACGCGAGACGAGGTGATCCTATACGGCAACTACCAGCGCTTAAAGCAGGTAATGCTGAATCTGGTCGGCAATGCGATCAAATTCACCCATGAGGGCAGCATTACGATTAGCGCCGAAGTAATTCCGGGCAAAGTGGTCGTGCAGGGCGAAGAAAAGCCCGGTATGGTCAAAATTAGCGTCGCCGATACGGGAATTGGGGTATCGCTAGAAAAGCAAGACAAGCTGTTTCAAACCTTTAGCCAGGTGGATGGCTCGCGGACGCGACAGTATGGCGGCACTGGCTTGGGGTTAGCGATTTCTCAAAAGCTGGTGGAAGCGATGGGCGGAGTGGTGAACTTCTTCAGCATGGGCGAAGGGTTGGGATCCACCGTGACCTTCACCGTACCGCTGTATCAAGATCCGGTGATGGTGGCAGCACCGTTGACCGATTCGGCAGATTTGCTGCTTTAAGGGAGGGTGACCAATGCTGGAAGTATTAGCCGCCCTCTCGCTTTCGGCTGCGGTGGGGATGCGAATTGGCCTGCCACTGCTGCTGATTGGCCTGCTCTACAGCGATAACCTCTGGGCCAATGTACCGATTTTGTCACAAATTCCGCCGCCGATTGTCTTAGGGGTACTGGTGAGCTGGTCGCTGGTGGAACTCCTGTTCTCAAAGGAGCGCTTGGGGCAGAGGCTGTTGCAAATCGTGCAGCTTTTGTTCAGTCCTCTTGTGGGTGGGATTGTAGGCATGACTGTGGCTCGCACCGCCCAACTTGATGCTGCTTTGGCTTGGGTGTTAACCATTTTGGGTGGCTTGCTGGCGTTTGTGCTGCACCTTGTGCAGGTAGGCTGGTCCTATCGGCTACGGGGATTGCCGATCTGGGTGATCTTCATTCAAGACTTTCTCTGTGTCGCTTTAGCCCTACTCGCCTTTGATGCCCCTCAACAGGGGGGCTTACTGGCGCTGCTGCTACTCTGGCTGACAATTCGCAGTTCAACTGAATGGCGACGCTGGTATATTCAGCAGGCGGGTGCCAGAAATAGTCGCAATCCGCGTCAGTACAAGCGTGATCCAGACTAGTAGATGCTCAGAGAAATAGCCAATTGAGATAGCAAGCAAGATAGCAGATACGATGGCAAATGGGTCTGTTGAGCGATTAGTCATCGATCTCGATCACACCCGGGGGACCGCAACTCTACTAACCTGAAGGCGGCAAATCAGACACTCTTGGAGGTGTTTTAATGAACAACAGAGTGCCTACAGTTACGCCTGCGCGTACCCAACTGGCGGTTGAGCTAGGCCGATCCCAAACCAGATCGGCGTTCAGTCAATCTCGAATGCGGGTCAACAAGCGGGCCACCGCCAACTCCTCGATGGCGACGTTGGAACAATCTGTGTTTCAGCAGATCAACCAGTATCGTCAGCAGAGAGGATTGGCTCCACTAACGCGCAATGCCACTATCAACCAACAGGCGCGTCAGCATAGCCAAAATATGGCGAATAGCCGTACCTTGAGCCATAACGGTTTTAGCACTCGCATTCAAACAATCGGCAAAACGATTCCCTACCGGGCTGCTGCCGAAAACGTAGCCTACAATGCGGGTTTCAGCAATCCGGCGGCCCAGGCCGTAAACGGGTGGCTTAAAAGTTCGGGGCATCTGCGCAACATCATGGGCAACTATAAGTCGGGCAGGTTTGCCCAAACAGCTCATAAATATTTTGGCCCTGGCGTTTACGCGTTAATTCGACCAAGCCCAATTCGGAAAGCTGAGCGATTTGAGGTCTCGCCTTGTCAACCCGCAGCGCTTTGTTGAACTGCTCCAGGACTTGCAGTTGGTCACGTCGAGAATCCATGTCGATGAAGTCCACGATGATCACGCCTGCAATGTTGCGTAAACGAAGCTGACGGGCAATTTCTGCCGCGGCCTCACAGTTGGTCCACAGCACCGTTTCACGGGCCGTTGCGGAGCGCGTAAAGGAGCCAGAGTTGACATCAATGACGGTCAGGGCTTCCGTGCGCTCAATAATGATATAGCCACCAGAGGGTAAGTCAACCCTGGGCTTGAGTGCTTCCCGAATTGCAGCGTTAACGCGGAAGTACTCCAAAATTGGCACTCGGTCACGGTGATGGTCGATTAACACACCTTGAGGACTTTTGCCGCCGCTCCAGTTGACCAAGTGTTGCTTGACGCGCTTCAAACCCGTATGAGAATCTACCACAATCCGGTTAACGTCAGCGCTGTAGACATCGCGCAAAACCTTTTGGATGAAATCATCGTCGCGATTTAACAGGCTAGGCGGACGCAGCGTCATCGCCTCTTGCTGAATACTTTCCCATTGTTTCTGCAGGGTTTCCAGGTCTTCTAGGATGGCTTCTTCGGCCATGCCCTCCGCTTCGGTACGGACCAGTAGTCCCATTCCAGCCGGTTTGATCAAAATGGCGAGTGCCCTGAGTCGATTGCGCTCGGCATCATTGCGGATCCGACGGGACAAGTTGACGCCGCGACCAAAGGGCATCAGCACTAGGTAGCGCCCTGGCAGGCTGATGTTCCCGGTCAAACGCGGCCCCTTGTTGCCGGTCGGTTCCTTCATGACCTGCACAAGCACTTTTTGTTGCGGAGCAAGTAGTTCTGTGATGGAACCGGCAGATTTTCTCAGCCGCAGTGGCCCTAAATCAGTAACGTGAATAAACCCGTTGCGTTCGCTGTCACCAATATTTACAAACGCGGCGTCAATACCCGGTAAGACATTTTCGACAACGCCTAGATAGATATCTCCAACCTGATGGGTTCCCTTAGCAACGATCAACTCTTGAATTTGATCTTCCGAAAAAACGGCAGCAATCCGGTGCTGCTCAGCGATAATAATTTGCTTTGGCATTCAATTTCCTCAAAAATTTTCAGCATTGAAGGCACTAACTCTATCTGTGCCATCGACGCTGGTACAGGCAGTTTCATAGCCGAGTTCTGACATGGCACAGTCTATTTTTCCGAGACATCCTACTTCGATTGATCTCAGAGGGGTCAACCCTAGATAGCGGACTAAGATAGCGGAAAGCGCCCAGCAAGCATTAGGAAAGCTGGTATGGATCTCTAAAGCACTCAATGATTGAACAACAATCAAACAATAGAACCCTTCGCTCGATACCTTTCTAGGAAGACAGGCACCCAGGAACTGGAAGTAAGACAAAAACTTTGCAGAAGCAGACTTCGCCCTGTATCTGGCACCGATTGAATCACTAGCAACCGGAAAGAGAAATGAGTCTGCAACGGCTTCTCTTGCAAAGATTATAGCGCGGACAAAGTTTTACGCCACAAGTACAACAAACATTTTGCTAAAACGGTGGGCAAAAGTTTATAAAAACTCCATAAGCCAATCTGGTAGGGTGGGATTCTACAAGATAAGGGCAGGAGCAAACTACCGCCTTCTAAGCCGCCTTTTGACCTTCTGAATTGTTCAACCCATTTAGCGACAGATAAAGTGCAGTTACCTTGCCTACCACGAGCAAGAGGCTGTGCCCACAGCGAGCAAGAGGCCTGTGCTAAACACATGCTTTGCAAATGCACTGTTAAATCTGAACTGAATCTGAACAATAACCTGGTCGAGCTTTCGGGCCGTGGATGCGGATTCTGGCGCGATTGGTGGCTCTGGGTCCCAAGAGTTCATGGTGCTGGCCGATGCCGGCGAAGACGAAGTGCTTTACACCGAAGATGGCCAATACGCCGCTAACGTGGAAAAGGCGATTTCCCTTCCCGCCGATGCTGCCGCTTCTCCCTACAAAAAGTTTGAAAAGCTGGATACCCCCAATACCCCCACCATTGCCAGTTTATCTGAGCTGCTGAAATGCTCACCGACGCTGATCCTGAAGAACGTGCTGTATCAAGTCACCTACGACAACGGCATGAATGTACTGGTGCTGGTCAGCATCCGGGGCGATCAGGATGTAAATGAAGTGAAGCTGCAAAACGAGTTGAGCAAATTGGCCTCTGAGTACGGCGGCAGCGCCGTGATTGGGCTGAAGGTGCCAAGCGAAGAAGATCAGCAGCAGTGGGCGGCTAAACCGTTACCGCTGGGCTATATTGCTCCCGATCTGGCCGATAACTACATCCAGAAAACCAAAAATCTAGCGCCCAAGTTCTTGCGGATGGTGGATAAAACGGCAGTGGAACTGAAGAACTTCGTGACCGGCTCAAACGAGTCGGGTTATCACGTTGCCGGAGCCAACTGGGGTAAACAATATGAGTTACCCAAGCTAATTGTGGATGTGCGCAAAGCGATGGTGGGCGATCGGGCGGTGCATGACCCGAAGCAAACCTTGCAGAGCGCTCGCGGCATCGAAATCGGCCATATTTTCCAGCTCGGTACCAAGTACTCCAAAGCAATGGGAGCCACCTACACCAACGAACAGGGCGAGGAAATGCCGCTGGTGATGGGCTGCTACGGAATTGGCGTGTCGCGCTTGGCTCAGGCAGCGGTGGAACAATCCTATGACAAGGACGGAATTATCTGGCCGGTGGCGATTGCCCCCTATCAGGTGATCGTGACGATTCCCAACATCAACGATAACGACCAGGTGTCGGCAGCCGAAGTGATCTACAGCGAACTCACTAAAGCCGGCGTCGAAGCCTTGTTAGACGACCGCGATGAACGAGCTGGCGTCAAATTCAAAGATGCGGATCTGGTCGGCATTCCCTACCGGATCGTCACCGGACGCTCGATTCAGCAGGGCAAGGTGGAAGTGGTGAAACGCGCTAGCCGCGAAACTGAGGAAATTTCGATTCACGAAGTTGTTCCGACAATCAAACGCTGGATTGATGAAGCGATGAATGGAGATAAGAATAATCGGTAATATGAATGCGCTTTAGCGAAACGTCATGGCTAGGGTCGGCTTAGTGATGGCTGGGACAATCCGCTCGCTCGCCATTCTAGCCCCCGATAGGTTGCGAGCCGTTGGCCCTACCTGAAGCGCTGCCAACCCACCCATAATAAACAGCTCACCGGCCAGTTCATTGGATCGTTTATCAGGCCGCCAGCGCAAATGCTCATCTAATACTGGCAATCCATTCACCACATCGATGGGAGATTGTTCCAACAATTGCCCCAGAAGTAAGTCTTGCGTCACATCCAGTTTGGAGCCGGTGGCGAGCCAGATCCGATCAATACGTTCAATACGTTCAATGCGCTGGGAATGAATGTGATCGTGTATGGTGGGATGTATAGTGGGATGTATGGTGGGATGATAATGCTCCACAGCTTGCGCATTCGCGGACAGAGAACGAGCGCAAGTAATCTGCCAACCATCGCCTAACCAAGCGGCCTCCGTCACTTGGCACTGCTCATAGAACGTCAGTTTGCCGTCATGGTGGGCACGCCGCAGTTGAGTCATGATGGCCGGCGTCATGGAGCCACCGTTGCGGGCCTGCTGAATCATCTGGAAGCGGGTTGCCCAACTCGGCTCGTCCCAAAAGTGCTTCAGGTATTTCGGTCCCAGCCAACCCGGATCGGCATCAAACAGCTTTTCATAGAGGCTTACGGCCTCAAAGGGCAGCGCTTTGCCAATCACCTGCTGGAAGGTTTGGGTCCAGGGAAGGGCGCTGATGTACTCAAAGTTAACTGTCAGATAACCTTCGTTCGGACTGGTTTCTACAAAGGATAAATAATCGTTGTTATAGCCAAAGCGGGAATCGCCTACCGGATCGCCCCAGGCAGCAATCACTTGATAGGTATAGCCTTCCGGCAGCACAACATCATCTACAACCGTGTATTGGCTGTAGTCGCTGAGCTGTTTGAGTCGATCTAAACCATCGGTTGGCAGAGGCATCGGTCCTCGGACAGGCTTGAAACTGACGCCGCCGGTCTGAGCAAATGCAGCTTCGCCGTTCAACGATAGAGAAGTCATCTGATCTCGCCCTTGATGCATCAAAGGCTGGAACGCTAAGGAACCTGCACCTGCGCCCAAAAATGCTAGGAAATGTCTCCGTTTAATTGCCATTTTTAGTTCTGCTCTCGTAGGAATGGAACTCAGGAATTGAGCGCTTGTCTTGCGATTGAGTTCTGTGTCATGTTTAACGCGCACAGATCCTCCTGGAGAGAACTTACCAAGGTCGATTTAAGCTAGCGTAATCCCAACATTAAGGTCCGATAGAAGGTCCGAAGGAAATGGGCAGCTAGCCGTCCGTTTGGCTCTGGCGTCAGCAGGATTTGAACCAGAACAGTAATCGTGCTATGGGCATCTGGGGAGTGGCCAAGCAGGCCAGCAGCAAATGTTGCGAGCAGTTTTTGCAATTCTCAATATCGAGTTAATAAACCTTATTGTTTCTATTGGTTTCTTAATGGATATAAATGAGTCAAATTTGATCGATCGCTGACAAAACCCTCGATTTTATGGAATCATAGTCAATAAGGAATTCTACCTAGTGGGTTCCTGATGATATGAAAATTAACTTTTTCTGGAAAATAGCCAAGAAAAATTTGTAGTTTCTTATACTATAGTTAACCTCCAAATAACAATGCGGGCACTCTTATTGGGTCGGATTCCTGCCCTCCATAGACTGCCCAAATCAAGGGGTAAGTCAGTGCGAGTATGCTGAAACTGTTTGAATACAGTTTGATATGCAATAAACGCCTGTGCAGATCTTGGAGCTATCCGATTTAGAGAGGCAGTAGGAGACGTGACTCAATCTTTCTTCGACCAGATGCGGCGCTACGACCCGCAAGCTATTCGTCAATACTACCGCTATCGCCCTTGGCAAGCGATTTGGCGTGCTCTAACTATCATCTGGTTGTTCTCTGGGTTCATTTTGAGCCTGAAGTGGGACGAATGGTTCAACCAGGTTGAAGCCAACAAACTGAAGCGGGCCACGCAGCTACGGCAGCTGTTGACTCATTTGGGACCAACCTATATCAAAGTCGGGCAAGCCCTTTCCACCCGACCCGATCTGGTCCGTAAGGATTTCCTCGATGAGCTGACCAAGCTGCAAGACCGGCTACCTCCCTTCCCGACACCAATTGCCTTTGCGATCATCGAACGGGAACTGGACCGCAGCATTGAAGAAACCTACAGCGAAATTTCGCCTGAGCCTGTAGCTGCCGCGAGTTTGGGGCAGGTGTATCGCGCCCGACTCCGCAGTGGGGAAGAAGTGGCGGTCAAAGTTCAGCGGCCTAATCTGCTGCCGGTGCTGACCCTGGACCTCTATTTGCTGCGCTGGGCGGCTAGCTGGATGACTCCCTGGCTACCGCTGAATTTGGGACACGACCTGACGCTGATTGTGGACGAATTTGGCACCAAGCTATTTGAGGAAGTCGATTACCTCAACGAAGGCCGCAATGCTGAAAAGTTTGCCGCCAATTTTCAAAACGACCCCAGCGTCAAAGTGCCGTTGATTTATTGGCGCTATAGCAACCGGCATGTGCTGACTTTGGAGTGGATCAATGGCTATAAGCTGACCGACTCACAAATAGGCCAGCTTGAATGACACGGCGACCGTCTACCCAGGCGCGAAAGGCATCGGGTACCACACGACGAACCTGGCGCAACAGGCTGTCACTGCTGCCTTCAACCACTAGGCGATAGCGAAACTCCTCCTGGCTTGAGCTAGACGCAGGACGACGATTGCCAGAGTTAGAGCGATTGGGGCGAGTAATCGGAGGACGCAAAGGAGCTTGGGCGACTGGTGAAGCGAGCGCCGTTTGATGAGCTGCTGGTTTTGGAGCCTGGTTTGTCTCAATTGCTTGAGCCACAGGCATCAGGGCCAAACAGTCAACCAGCACAGCCGTCATCATCATCAAAGCCGACACACGAGGCATGTTCTATCTCATTCCCTAGAAAAGAGTCTGTCAGTATTTGTCTGAGTTGGGTTCCAGTTTGTTCCCAATTGGTCCCCACAAGTGCCGCGAGGAGTTTAACAGTTGGAATTATCCAGGGTGAAGCTATTAGTATGTTCGTATCTATATATTCATTTCCACATGTAAACTTCTATCGAAATTCAGTCCTAGATCGTCAACTCTAGTTTCTGTTCTGTGTAAACCTGCGAATTTCAGCTATTTTCCAGCTAGGTTTACTTAAAACGACACCTGCTCATGCCCTGATTCTTTTAGTGGCTGCAATCAGCAATTGCGACCAGTAGACAACACCCAACTCATTTTTCTGCTGTCAAGCCGGATTCATTATCCCAGATTGCCTGAGCGATTGGATCAAAAGTTGGGATAACTAGGGTTTGGTGATGGTCTAGTGCCTGTAGCAACTGTAGGAATTCATGAGCGAGCTATTTCGAGGATTTGAGCAATTGTTAGAGCTAGCCAAAGCGCTGGAAGACAAACTGGAGAAAGGCGAAATCAAAGCCGATGTGCAGATTAATACTCGCCCCCTTAGCAGCATTCCTCGCCAAGGTAACATTCCCCGTGGTGCAAGCAGGGTTGGTTCTGGTGACAATATAGGTCGCTCTAACATAGGTCGCTCTAGCATTCCGCCTGATTCAGTGCAGCCGCCTGTTGCTAAGGAAAATACTCAAGCTTCAGATCAGACAAATTCAGAAACTGGCTCCAGTGTTTCGCTTCAAGATGTCGGTGGGCTGGCCGGAGTGTTGAAGGAACTGCGAGAACTGGTGGAAATTCCGCTCAAGCGTCCAGAATTACTGGCAAAACTGGGACTGGAGCCGCCCCGTGGCATCCTGCTGGTGGGGCCGCCTGGAACTGGCAAAACCCTGACGGCCCGTGCTTTAGCAGCAGAACTGGGCGTCAACTACATTGCCTTGGTTGGTCCGGAAGTGATGGGCAAGTATTACGGCGAGGCCGAAGCCCGGCTCCGCAGCATTTTTGAGAAGGCCACCCGCTCGGCTCCCTGTCTGATCTTCATCGATGAGATTGATAGTCTGGCACCGGATCGGGCCAAAGTGGAGGGCGAAGTGGAAAAGCGGCTAGTCGCTCAGTTGCTTAGCCTCATGGATGGTTTTGCCCAAATGCAGGGGGTGATTGTGCTGGCGGCTACCAATCGTCTCGATCATCTTGATCCGGCACTGCGGCGTCCGGGCCGATTGGATCGGGAAGTGCAGTTTCGGGTACCGGATCGGGATGGACGATTAGAAATTCTTCAGATCCAGACTCGTACCATGCCGCTGGATGAGTCGGTGGATTTGACAGCGGTTGCCGATTTGGCTGTGGGAATGGTCGGTGCAGATCTGAAAGCAGTTTGTCAGAAAGCTGCCTATTTAGCGCTGCGACGGCAAGTGCCCGACTTACAAACGGTTCCAGACACCCTTACCCTGACCCAGGCGGATTTTTTGCAGGCGCTCAAGGATGTAAAGCCCTCGGTGTTGCGTTCGGTGGAAATTGAGTCGCCGCAGGTGAGCTGGGAAGAGATTGGCGGACTGGAATTCTAGCGCTAGTCAGCAGATTCAGCTTGCACTTTAATGACCATCGTGACCATTCAATGGCTTACCCAGGTAGTAGAAAAGTGTCAAGTTAGCTAGAAACAGAATTGAATAAAAGTAGGGCAACATCCCAATCAAATTTTATCTGGGCTGCATCACTCCTGCGCTGATACAAACTCTCTACAGCATGGCTCCCCATCAGATGCCGTACTGTATGCACCAAATGCACCAATTCAGGTTTGCATACCTGTGAGTTACGGATTGGTATGACGCTCTACTGCCAAAACTTAAAATTTAGAACTTAAAACTCCTCCACATGGTAGGCAAATTTACAACTCAAGGCGATCGGGTTATGCGTGCTCAGGTGGCACGGCGCAATTTTCATCTGGATGGACGCGGTATCAAGATCGGCGTGATCTCAGATAGCTTTAACGCATTTAGAAAAGCAAGTCGCGATGTTGCCAAGGGTGAATTGCCAGGACGGCAAAACCCCTTGGGCTACAACCAATCGGTGCGAATCCTGAAGGATTTACGCCGGGGCAGCGATGAAGGGCGGGCCATGCTGCAAATTATTACCGACATTGCGCCAGGAGCTGAACTGCTGTTTCATACCGCCTACCAGTCAAGGAATGCTATTACTGAAAAGAGTTTTGCCCGTGCTGTGAAAGCGCTCGCTAGGGCTGGGGCAAACGTCATCGTAGATGATGTGGGAATACCCACTGCATTCTTTCAAGATGGATTGTTAGCCCAAACGGTGACTAAAGTAGTGAATCGGGGCGTGGCCTATTTCTCAGCGGTAGGAAACGATAGTAATCGCTCTTACGAAAGTACCTTCCGTCCCAGTTCTACCTTTACGCTGAACGGCATTACTTATGAAGCACATGACTTTGATCCAGGTGAGGGAGTTGATCTATTCCAGAATGTCAACTTTGGCTTTGGTGGGGCTATCCAACCCCTATTGAGCTGGGATCAGCCAATCGGCAAAATCAGCAGCGATCTGGCTTTGTTTTTGGTCTCTACGCCCCAATTGCCCACTGCCGACGCGAACCTATTGGCGGTCTCCACGAATTTATTTTCTAACGGCGTTGAACAACCGCTTGAACAGCTTTTTTATCAGTCTGATATATCAAAAACAGCTTATCTGGTAATTGCTAGAAAAGCCGATCCTCAAAATATTAATACTCAAATTAAATGGATTAGTACGGCGAACGATTTGGATCGAGATATTGGTTACGAGTATATCAGTAAAACCAGTAATGCAGCGGAACAATCAACCATCTATGGACAGCCTAATGCTAAAGGAGCGGTCGCAGTGGGTGCTGTGGTCCTGAGTAAGACGCCGGTGTTTGGGGTCAATCCACCTGTGCTGGAAGAATTCTCTAGCCGTGGCGGCACGCCCATTTTGTTTGATGCCCAGGGCAATCGCCTCCGCACCCCCGAAATTCGCCTGAAGCCAGAGCTGGTCGCACCTAGCGGGGTTGCTACTAGCTTGAGGATTTTCAATCCCTTCTCTGGCACCTCAGCCGCGGCCCCCCATGCAGCAGCCGTTGCAGCCTTACTCTGGCAGCGAGCCGGTGGACCCAAACGGTTATCGCCTGCCCAACTGACTCAAATCATGCAGCGCACCGCTATTCCCCTCGACCCAGCCGGCAACTTCCGCAGTGGAGCTGGTTTGGTGCAGGCTGATGCTGCTGTTTTAGCATCCTACCAACGGCACATAAGCGGCACCAAGGGTAAAAACCGATTGCGAGGCCATGGAGGAGCCGATAACCTGTTTGGATTAGGCGGCAGCGATCGGCTCAGCGGGGCAAGCGGATTTGATGCATTGTTTGGCGGCACTCACCATGATCACCTGCACGGCAATACCGGTAACGATTACTTACTCGGCGGGCGAGGGAATGACCGACTGGTTGGTGGACGAGTCTGGCGCTGCTGAATGGCGTGATTCGCCTCCTACCCGGCACGGTCGGAAAGGAAGAATCCCTCAAGCTGGAAAGCTTTGAAACCGGGCTGCTGGACTATCCCCAATACACCCGCCCTGCCGAGTTTCGCGGCTGGAAAGTACCTGATGTGCTGCTGTCAGGGAATCATCAAGCGATCGCCGAGTGGCGTAAACAACAGCAAATCCAACGCACCCGCGAACGCCGACCGGATCTGTGGCAAACCTGGAAAGAGCAGTCTGAAGAGTTTTGAGGTTTGAGGTTTAAGTTGAGTTGGCGCAGCGGCTCAAAAAAACGTCGGAATTTACTCTGTTGATATAGTTATAAAACTACATGTTCTCCGCAGACTGCACTATCACAGAGAAAAACTACATGCCACGCACAGGCTACGCCACCAAACCTTCTAGTTGCCACTGCCTTTAGCGATTTTGATTTGGTTTATAACGCCTTTCTATCAAAACGGTAGGATTAGGCAATTTTCTATAATGTAAAAAACAGGTAACATTGTCTGAGATAACCCTACTAAGCGGCGGCTATTGTGTTTGTTCTTACCGGGTACGACTATTTTCTGGTCTTTATCATCGTTTGCAGTCTAGTGGCTGCGGCAGCAATTATTCTATCTTCGGTTTTGGCTCCAAAACGAAAAGGGGTGGAGCGTCGCCTCACCTATGAATCCGGAATGGAGCCGATTGGTGGAGCCTGGATTCAGTTCAACATCCGCTACTACATGTTTGCCTTGGTGTTTGTAGTCTTCGATGTTGAAACCGTCTTCCTTTACCCTTGGGCCGTTGCCTTCCACCAACTGGGGCTGTTGGCCTTTGTAGAAGCGTTAATCTTCATTGCGATCCTGGTGGTTGCCCTCGTTTATGCCTGGCGAAAAGGAGCACTTGAATGGTCATGAATCCTTCCCCTTCAAAAGATACGTTGCAGCAGTTGCTGAACCCGATTGGGCGACCGGAAGTCACCACCGATCTGTCGGAAAACGTCATTCTGACCACGGTTGACGACCTCTACAACTGGGCACGCCTGTCCAGCCTTTGGCCGTTGCTCTATGGTACGGCCTGCTGTTTTATTGAATTTGCGGCGCTGATCGGCTCCCGGTTTGACTTTGACCGCTTTGGCTTGTTGCCGCGATGCAGTCCCCGTCAGGCAGATCTGATCATCACTGCTGGCACGATCACGATGAAAATGGCTCCGGCATTGGTGCGGCTCTATGAGCAAATGCCCGAGCCGAAATACGTGATTGCTATGGGTGCCTGCACGATCACCGGCGGCATGTTCAGCATGGATTCGCCTTCGGCAGTACGCGGCGTCGATAAGCTGATTCCGGTGGATGTTTACATTCCTGGCTGCCCTCCCCGCCCAGAAGCCATCATTGATGCCATCATCAAGCTGCGCAAGAAGATCTCGAACGAGTCCCTGGCTGAACGGGGTGAAGTGGCCCAGACCCACCGCTACTACACCACCAGCCACAATATGCTTTCCGTACCGCTAATCCATGACGGCAAGTATTTGCAGCGCAGCGAGCGTCAGGCTCCGCCGAAGGAACTGATGGAAGCAATGGGTATGCCGATTCCTGCGGCTCTAGAGCAACAAGCGCAGAAGGAGGAAGTGGACCGTGGCTGATGAGATTCAAGCAAGCGAGAGTCAAATTGTCGAGGCTGGTCCCGTCTCCCGCTGGCTGACCGAAAATGGCTTTGAGCATGAGGCAATGGAATCAGACCACCTCGGCGTTGAAGTGGTGCGGGTGGATCGGGAGTTTCTGCTGCCGTTTTGCACCGCGCTGTACGGCTATGGCTTCAACTACTTGCAGTGCCAGTGTGCCTACGATACGGGTCCGGGTGGCGATTTGGTCAGCGTCTACCACCTGGTCAAGGTTTCCGACAATGCCGATCGGCCTCGCGGCATGTTCCGATGCGGATATTTCCCGGCGTTCATTATTCAATGGGCGGGCTCTGGGTCGATTATGAACAGCGGACGAATATCCCGGGCCTGCTTGCTGCCGGCGAATGTGATTATTCTATCCACGGTGCAAATCGCTTGGGTGCAAATTCCCTGGTTTCTTGTGTTTATGGCGGTTTTGTTGCGGCTCCGTCGGCCATCGAATACGCAAAGAATGTCGAACGCGGCAGCACCGAAACGAACGGCATCTTTGACTCAGAGCTTAAGCGTCAGCAGGAGATAAACGATTCCATCATCAAGAGCGAAGGCGGCGAGAATCAATACAAGCTGCACGAAGAGCTCGGCAAATGGATGACTGACAACGTAACGGTCGTTCGTTATAACGATAAGCTGAAGGCAACGGACGAAAAGCTTTTGGAGCTGCAGGACAGACTGAAAAGGATCTCGATAAACGATAACAATCTCTGGGCGACGCAGGCCGTGCCGCACGCACGTCAGCTGAAAAATATGATCGAGCTTGCCCGCGTTATTACGCTCGGAGCACTGAACAGGAATGAATCCCGCGGAGCTCATTACAAGCCCGAGTTCCCGGATCGGAACGACGAAGATTGGATGAAGACGACGATCGCGGAATATTCGGCTGAGGCTCCGGTCTTTAGCTATGAACCGGTCGATGTCTCGCTGGTCGAACCGCGTAAAAGGGATTATTCGAAAGGAAAAGCTAAGGCAAACTGACCCTATGTCAACAAGCGGACATATAGAAAAAAACCGACTCGAAAAACCTCCGGCAAAGCTCAAGCTGAAGATCCAGCGGCGGGAAAAGGAAGGCGCAAATGCCTATTGGGAAACGTTCGAACTGCAGTATCGGCGAAACCTGAACGTCATTTCTGCGTTGATGGAGATCCGCAAGAATCCCGTAACCATTGAAGGCAGGAAGACGACGCCGCCGGTCTGGGACATGAGCTGTCTTGAGCAGGTCTGCGGGATCTGCACGATGGTCATTGATGGCCGCGTGCGCCAGTCCTGCTCGGCCCTTATTGACGACCTCTTGCTCGAATCCGGAAGCGATACCATCACTCTTCAGCCGATGTCGAAATTCCCGAATGTCCGTGACCTCAAGGTAGATCGTTCAAAGATGTTCGAGCACCTTAAACAGGTACATGCCTGGATCGAGCTTGACGGGAGCCACAGCCTCGGGCCGGGCCCGCAGATGTCTAATGAAACGGCTCAGGAACGATATGCTTACTCGCGTTGTATGACCTGCGGCTGCTGCCTCGAGGCGTGTCCGCAATCCGGCGACGATAAATACATCGGTCCGCAGGCCATCGCACAGGCCCGGCTCTTCAATATGCATCCTACCGGTAAGATGGACCTGGACGAACGTCTTGACGGCCTCACAGGCGATGACGGCATCGGCAACTGCGGCAATGCTCAGAATTGCGTTCAGGTCTGCCCTATGAATATTCCCTTAACGAAAGCCATCTACGAAACTAACCGTGATATCACGGTCAATTCCTTGTTCGGTTGGCTGAAAAAGTAGGCCGTCATTGGACGGTCGGAAGTACTGAGACATTGCCGATGTCCGCTCGGTCTAACCGGAGCGGCATCGGATGCCGCAAGAATTCTCGCACTTCTTCCGCGTTCATCGGACGGGCACAGTGGTATCCTTGCCCTAGCTCGCAGCCTAAGGCAAGCAATACTTGAAGCTGTTCCTCGCTTTCGATCCCTTCGGCTATCGTCTTCAGTCCAAGATTGTGTGCTAACGAGATTATTGTCCGCACAACCTCCAGATTCGCTCCTTTCTCGTTCAAAGGGCGAACGAAAGAACGATCTATTTTCAGCGTCGATATCGGCAGCCTGACCAGGTAACTAAGATTGGAATATCCCGTCCCGAAATCATCGATATCGACATCCCCCAACTAGTAACCAAATTCTCGAACCGCCTCAGCAAGATTTGAGAATCATCTACAACAAAGATCTCATAACTGGTTCCGGCTTGCAACGAGGTCAAAGTTACTAGCTGTTTGCTAACCAATTGGGCAAATAGTTTGGCAGTTTCGAGTGGGTCTTGACCTAGTTCTGCCGAAATGTCGTTCAGCGTTTTACGTTCAGCTACTAAAGCCTGCAACCGCTGCTGTTGAGCAAAATTTAAAGTCGTAGCGCTAACAGCCTGAGCATTCAGCATTGGAAAGCTTTCCATAGATGAAATCAAGCTTTGGAGCTTGTACCATTCGATTTGCCGTTCCTTCGCTGTAGCGAGTACCTTTTCTAAATCAAATCCTGCAATTAAAGGTTGAATCTCTGGCATAGGTAATGGCATAAAATCAGCATAACCTGCTCGATCAAACAGGTAGTTGTCACAATCTACTAAAAGGCTGAGCCACAGAGCCTGTCGGGACTCATTCGGGCTAATCAAGTTCAGTTGATACAGCTGATTCAGGCGATCAAATAGCAGTGCGGATAGATTTTCTGGCTCTTCTAAAGGTAACTGTTGCTCTAACTGTAGGATGGCACTTCTGACTAACTCACCGCGAAAACGGGGAATATAACGTCGAAAGCACTCGAGAAACCATTGCCAGGAAAATTGCTGATTACCTGAGAATACAACCTGTGAGCGCGATAAGACCAAATGCCATGCTTTTTTGCCAGCTATTCCAGATAGCTCAGGAAATTCAAATAGCCAGTAGCTAGTTGGCAACTCTTGAGCAATTTGTCTTAGTCTTTGGGGCAATTCTTGTGCTTGAAACTTAAAACGGCAGGATTCTGGAGTGATCATAAATTTGTTACTAACAAGAAGCTTGGAAATTAAAGCATAATCAAAGCTGAAGATATTCTTGCCATAACTCTAGCGTTGATGACAGCACACCTAGTGATCGCTCTCGATGAGTTATGGCATAACATCAGAAAATTGAAACTATCCCTATAAGACAAGGACGTTCCTTTATCTTTGCTTTCTAAAATGCTTTGTAAGGCTAAAGCTGCACAAAAGAACTGGTCAGGGTACCAGCTTCTAGCAGGATAGATAAGTTGCACCCTTGGGAACTATGCTGTTTAGCCAACAGTCTGCTTAAAAAACTGGCTCAATCTGATTCAAATGCCAGCGGTAAAAGCTTTCCCTAAATACAGCTATTACATACTCCAAATCTAGGGCAACAAGCGGCTTGTTCAGTAGACTTCGTTATATTTTACTTAGCCGCTTTTCTCCTAGTTGCTTCAGATGCACAATACATCAGCCGAAGCCACATTGAATGGCTTACCAATATTGTGCGGCAAAAATGCACCAATAGTTACAGCCCCAAATTATCTTATATTGTGTCTGAACACCTGACAGTTTGTCAAAAAAACATAAGCAACTTACGTAGAATTACCCAAAGGATGCCAACAGCTAATGTTTTACTGGACAAATTCAATCAGACCCCTCAACTTTTAACCTTTCCAAAGAAGGCTAACTTTTGTAGAGCAAATTTATTTGGAAAGTAAGAAGGCTTTCTTTGGACAAGTTGACCAGAAAACAACAAAAATTTATTAGCCACACTTTTGCTCATCGTTAAAGATTTGGATAGATGCAAGAATAAAAATTATGAAGAACTACTCATCGGCCTAAGCTCTCGCCACCTAATTGAAGTTTTTGAAAAGTTGTGAGGAAAACCATTAAAGTATTGAACTACTCAGCAAAAGCAGCCAAACTTTAGGATATGGTGTGAAAGAGGGGTGATTCATATTGCTGTCTCGCAGCACAAGCAATCCATCTACCAAGCTTTGCTATTTCAAGCCTCACTCTTTCATCACCTTATGTTTAGAAATTACTCCATTCCCCCGTGGAAAAAGTGCGTCCTCAAAGGGAAATCGAAAATACTGTGGACCAGAACACCAAAGCATCCTGCAGTTGAGCCAACTCTAATTCCAATATCGGCTCGAGAAGACGCTGACCCGATAGCTTTTCGGGCCCGGACGAAAAGAAACCAGAGAAAAATGACGAACGGAAGGATTCCTATCAATCCGCCTTCAGCCAAGATCTGTAAATACTCGTTGTGTGCTTGCTCGATTCGAAAAAGGCCATTTCGCGTATCGAGTTGTGGAAAGGCAACACTAAACGCGTCAAAGCCCGCACCTAGAATCGGATGTTCTGCAAATATCTTTAGTGCAACGCTCCAATAATGTAATCGCCCGCTCGTAACATCCTCTGTATCAGTACTTAATCCGATCCCACGAAGAACGCTTTCACCCCCACCCAGCAGGACTGCAAGGCCAATGATCGCACCGATCAAGACCAGACCGAGGGCAAGAATGCCTGCCCCACGTCGCCAGAACACATTTGGAGCACTATCTTCTGCATCAAATGATCCGCGAGAATAGATGAGGATGAGTGTCAAGGTCGAAAGAAGGCTTATGATCCCGCCGCGTGAACCCGTAAAAAATGCCGCTGTTGCCATTATTATCACCGCGATAATTAATAGCGGAAACAGATCTTTCCTTACCCCCCGCGTGAATACTAGGCCTAGTGCCGGCCCGAGCAACATTACCATCAAAGAAGCGAAATGGTGTTGGTTAACATATGACCCAAATGGAATTGCCTGAGGGGTCGGACGCAAGCCATAGATCGCACCCGGATCCGCAAGCTTTTGAATGATGCCGAAAAAACCTGCGATCATCCCAAACGCGATGAGGACCATCACGAGACTCTTGACGCGCTTTCCAGAGTTTACGAAAGTAAGCGCAGCCGCTAAGAAGACAAGAAGCAGAACAAGTCTTACCGCAAACATCCGCGTCGCAAATGGATCCATGGTCAACGCCTGCGATGCCGGTATGCTCAACACCTGATCTGGATCTCCGGTAATACCAAGCGGCAACAGTTGGAATAGCGCGATCGCGATCAGGATGACGATCGGGATCTGAAGACGGTCATTGCTGATCGAAAACTTGCCTTTGCGAAAAGCATTAGCAGTCCATATAAGGACGAGCAGCAATGTAAGCACCGCAAGTATACTGGTAGAGATTGGATCGACCGCACCGTATGCGACTACGGCGAAGATGAAGATTATGCAAAGAAGTAAAAAGCAGGCCGAATCGAGCGCTGAAGGAGAATCACTTTTCCGATCGGCTGCCGTCATTTATCTCGGTCAATGCGTTCCAACAAAATATCATCGATCCAAAGATTGCCTGAAGCCAGGCACGAATTGGTGATGCAATCTCTTACTAAGACTATTTCAATACCGTCAGTAGTCTCAGGAACTGTAAGATCGGTCAAGATAGCTCGCCATTCCGCCGATGTGACCATTGGCCCGATCGACGCGATCCGCTTTCCGGAGGTTTTGTCGTTTACCGCCCAAAGGATCTGAGCTTCAGTGTCAAGATCGGCCAAATAGAAGAGAGAGAGCCGATATTGACGTCCGGGTTCAACTGCAACTACTTGGGACACAGAACGAAACTCTTTTGCTCGTTGCCCAAAACTCACCAGCAGGCTGAATCGTCCGCTTCGGCTTTTCCCTTCTGTCAACCCTATCCTTGGAAGTTCGCCACCAGCTATCGTCCATTCGAAGATGCTTTTGGCCTCCATCTGTACAAGCGTTTCAAGATCTCCATTCCGCACGTTGCCGGGAACAGGATCATTACCTAGCTCACCGATGTCTGACATCACGGTAAATGCATTGCGATACCGATGTTTTTCGACCAACTTCGAATACAATCCTCTTCCGATCGTTGAAAAGGGATCTGACCTTTTATCACCGCCGTATCCTTTCCAGCCGGTGAATCGGATGCTCGGTCAAATTTTGAGTCCACTACAGGATCAAATCGATGAGTTAGCAGCGGATCCATTTGATGACGAACTATTAGAAGAATTCTTGATCTATCTGGAAGACTGCCGCGACTATCTGCAGCGAGCACAGCAATCCTTCCGCTCAATGCCCAATCCGTCGAACGTAGCAGGCGTAGCCGCCCATCTTTACTATTGCTTAAATCAGGTAGGCGATGGGATCGACGAACTAGAGCGCTTCACCACAAGCTACGACGAACATTATCTCCATACTGGACAAGAACTGTTTCGGATTGCTTACGGTCTACGACGAGAAGCCCAAGCTGCCATGAAAGACATTCAGTAGAAATCACTGAAGGCTGGCCACAAGACGTTATTCTCGTCCCAATTTCTCGTTCATCACCATCTCGCTAAGGTCGTTCCCAGAGTTTTTGCGCCACAATGGTTAAGGACTAAATCCGCCGGGTTATTCCGTCTTACCCATCATCTACTCTTCTGCTTTATGCCTTTACCAGTTGTCGCCATTGTGGGACGCCCTAATGTAGGGAAATCGACCCTAGTAAATCGTCTTTCTGGCATTATGGATGCTATTGTTCATGACGAGCCAGGAGTGACACGAGATCGCACCTACCGTCCGGCCTTCTGGCGTGACCGAGATTTTTTGGTTGTTGATACAGGCGGTCTGGTCTTTGATGACAACACAGAATTTTTGCCTCTGATTCGAGAGCAGGTGATGTTGGCATTGGCAGAGGCCAGCGTAGCGGTGATGGTTGTGGATGGTCAAACAGGTTTAACTGCCGCCGATGAAACGATTGCAACTTGGTTGAGACAGCAGCCCGTGCCCGTCCTGTTAGCCGTCAACAAATGTGAATCGCCAGACCAAGGATTGACTCAGGCTGCCGAGTTTTGGCAATTGGGCTTAGGCGAGCCCTATCCGGTTTCAGGCATTCATGGTAGCGGCACCGGCGATTTGCTCGACGAAGTGATCAATTACCTACCGCCAACCGATGCGCTGGAGGACACCGAAGAAATCCGCGTCGCGATTGTGGGCCGTCCGAACGTCGGCAAATCTAGCTTATTGAATGCCTTCGTTGGCGAGCAGCGGGCTATTGTTAGCCCAATTTCAGGCACCACCCGCGACACTATCGATATGGTTGTTGAACGGCCAGATCGGCGCTATCGATTGATTGACACGGCTGGGATTCGCAAGAAAAAGCAGGTGGAATACGGGCCAGAATTCTTTGGCATTAACCGTTCCTTTAAGGCAATTCGGCGAGCCGATGTGGTGTTGCTCGTACTGGATGCGTTAGATGGCGTCACTGAGCAAGACCAAAAGCTAGCCGGACGAGTGGCAGATGATGGCCGCGCCTGTGTGCTGGTAGTGAATAAGTGGGATGCAATTGAAAAAGACTCCCACACCATCTACGACTATGAGCGGCTGTTAAAAGAACGGCTGCATTTTACAGATTGGGCTGAAACCATTTTTGTCAGCGCCCACACCGGCCAGCGGGTCGAGAAAATTTTAGATTTGGTGGACAGTGCTGCTGAGCAACATCGCCGGCGCGTCAGCACTTCGGTCATCAACGAAGCCTTAGCAGAAGCCTTGAAATGGCACACTCCGCCCACTACTCGACAAGGCCGACAAGGAAAAATCTACTACGGCACCCAAGTCGCCAGCCAACCGCCCACGATCACGCTGTTTGTCAATGATCCCAAGCTGTTCAACGAAAACTACCGGCGCTATATGGAGCGTCAGTTTCGGCAACAGCTCGGCTTTCAGGGAACACCAATTCGCCTGTTCTGGAGGGGCAAAAAAGTTCGAGAATTAGAACAAAGCGCGAACCGTGCCACCAAAGTGAAGTAGCCAGTGAAATAGCTAGTGAAATAGCCGTTCAGCCGCACCACGTTTAGCAGAGTGGCGGCGATCGATTATGGTTTTGCCGCGTGTCCATTCACCGCTGGTTTCGATCTCAACTTGTGCTCGCCGAAACAACAGCGTCTCTGGATGAAACAGATAGGCCAGCGTTGCCGCATCATGTACTAAGAATCCTGGCCTACCGCCGGTTTCACGAAAGGCCATAGCCGTTTCCACCATAAATTGACAGAGCGCCACGGTAAATTTTGCAATCGGATGATCAGGATTCACGGCGCTAATTTGCTGAGCCATTTCGGGCGTGAAGATCAACCGTCGGGTTACATCTAGCGGAATGATTACCAACCGTGTACAGCGTTGAAAGACGAGATGGGCTGCTTCTGGGTCGTAGGCAATATTGAATTCGGCTTCCGGTGTAATATTGCCAGGATGTAAAAATGCGCCGCCCATGATCACAATTTCTTTAGCAAGGTTGAGAACACCTGGAGATTTTCGCTCCGCTGCGGCTAAATTGGTGAGCGGACCAATCGCTACAAGGGTAATTTCTCCTGGAGCTGCATGCAATTGCTCAATCAACACATCGTCAGAATAGCGCGCCGTTTCATAGTTCTGATGAGGTGCTGGCAACGTATTCGATAAATTACCCATTCCATCTGCGCCATGAATCGCACCTGCATCTTCCACATCGTCTTTAGCGGAGCCACCAATAACGCCGCGTCCCACCTCTACTGCTGGAAAACCACCGAGTTGCAGTAATTTGCAGGCAGCCGCAAAGGTGTAGTTAGCGTGAACGTTGCCATCTACTGCCGTGACCGCCACAATTTCGGCTAATCCCTGTTTCGCCAAACTTTGTAACCACAGAAACGCAAACGAATCGTCGCCGCCTGGGTCGGTATCGAGAACAATTTTGACCTTCGGAGTAACCATGAAACCTATCAATCGACACAACTCATCAATACAACAAACGCTCTGCCGCCGATTGTACTGTTGTCTCAAAAACTTTCAGCTCAGTGTAATAAAACTCGGAGCTGATTTGTTCACGCATCAGTACACCGCCACTTGTAAAAATTGCCCCTTCTAACATGAGATTATCTGCCATCTCAAACGATTCAATTGACATACCATTTGCATCCCATCCAGGAGCACTAGCTGTGACTCGCTGGGTGTAAAACCGCTCATCATTGGTGTATCCAAACAATGGCTTGCCCTGAGCTGCCATATAGCCCATCTCGAAAGCGGTACCCACATCCATACTGGGACCCCGAAATGGCGTCATGTTAGCAATGATCAAATCACAGCTATCCATCAGTTCAATGTTGCTGGTATAGATCGCAATACCCATTTCAAAGGGCGATAGATTGGACAAATCCAGGTTGGCATCAAATGGAAACAGACCGACAAACCCGTAGGCTTGACAAATTTCCTGTTTGGCGCGAGCAATTTTCAATGGTTCCGGCAAAAACACATCTGGCCCAGCAAGATAGACGCGCATGATTTCAAAGTTTACTCCCCAACAGCAATCCGGCAATGCAGGCACTCACAAAGTTGGTGAGAGAACCTGCAATCATTGCCCGTGGTCCTAATCGAGCCACATCGTTGCGACGGGAGGGAACTATGCCGCCAATCGCCCCAATCTGTTGACCGATAGAAGAGTTCTCGCCATAGACAAACTCAGCCCCAACATCGGAAAAATTGGGAAACGGGGTAACAAGATTACCAATGGTGCTGAAAATAGCAAAGCCAACGGGCAACAGCAACACAAATAGGCCAAATAGAAATTGGATCGCAAATCCCCAAATTACTGGACGCCATCGAATCGCACGCCGATCAACTGATAGCAAATAGGCCAGCCCAAAGAAAACGAAGATACCAATCAATGAAATGAACCGCTCCATGGGCACTCCCGATTCTCAAGTTTGGAAAATTGTCCAAAAGCACTCGGCTGTTGGCGCAGCAGGTGGGGACAACGGGTCAGGTGTACGGCGTTGATTTTTCAGCGGCTCAGTTAGCGATTGCCAAACAGCGAGCCGAGCAGTCGGTGCGGCCCCTTGTCATCACCTGGGTTGAGGCGGATGCGTTGAATTTACCGTTTGAGGCGAACCAGTTTGATGCCGCTACAATGGGCTACGGTCTGCGGAATGTGCTCGATATTCCCCGCAGCCTCAACGAACTGCATCGGGTGCTAAAACCAGGAGCCAAGGCAGCGATTTTAGACTTTCATCGTCCTGCCAATTCAGCGATGCGGGCCTTTCAGCAGTGGTACCTGGATACAATTGTGGTTCCTGCTGCGGAATCCCTGGGGCTAAAGGAAGAATATGTCTACATTAGCCCCAGCCTCGATCGCTTTCCCAGCGGAGCCGAACAGGTTGACCTAGCGCGTCAAACCGGCTTTGTGAATGTAGTTCACTATCCCATTGCAGAAGGAATGATGGGGGTTTTAGTGGCTCAGAAACCGAGCTGAGCTTGGCAGGTTATTCCATATATAGCCGTGCAACTGCTTCCTTGATCACTTCCACTAACTGAGCTTGGCGTAGCTTCACATGGGCATACATCAGGTTGGCAGCGGCATTGGCATCGCGCTGTTTGATGGCCGAGAGAATCCGGTGGTGTTCTTCGCAGGTGCTGTGGCGAAACGATTCCTGCTCTAGCGAAATCAGCCGGAGAAAGTGAACCCGCGCATTCAGATTATCTAGAGTGTGTAGGATTTCCGTGTTGTGGGAGAGCGAGGCGAGGCGCTGATGAAAGTCTTCGTCGGCTTGGGCACATTCAACCGAAGTGAAGCAATCAAAGTTGAGGGCCACTTTTTCCCACCAGGCGATCAAATCCTCTACTTCTGCGTCGGTGGCTCGCTCTGTGGCTAGCCGAGCGCTGATCATCTCCAGACCACTGCGCATCTCGTAGAGATCAAAAATCATTTTCTGCTCTAGGGGACGGCCTGAAAACCCACGGCGCGGAATGAACTCTAGCAACCCTTCGGCCACCAGACGATTCAGTACCTCACGTAAGGGAGTCCGACTGACGCCCAGCGAGGCTGCCAACTCGGTTTCGTTTAATGGTTCACCCGGACGAAATTTGTAGTTCATTGCCATTTCACGAAGCTGGTGATAGATCCGATCGACGCTGCTTGATGATTTGGGTTTGGCGCTGGGCATGACTCACCTAAAGTTGCAATCCTGTGCTGTATTCATTCGTTATTTGCTTTACTGCTTTTAATCACTTGTTAATCACTTGTTAATCATTTGGTATTTGCCTCGACCCACTCTACTCGTGTCAAGCACCTCTGACAAAAAATGTATTCAAAACTACAATCCAGGACTGACAAGACTTCTATTGTTGTATACAACGCTAAATACAGTGCTGTATACAACGTCTGAATGCTTCAATGATAGCATGACCTAAATTTCTCCAGCTTGTTCTCTAGGGTATAGCCCATTTCGTAATTTTCTTTTGCAACAAACATGATCTGCTCATGAAGACTAACATCTATAAAACTAGCGCCACTATGATCATGCTTTAACGCTCAATTTCACTAACAAAGGTGCAGCAGTCTATATACTGGCCTAGTCGCTTTCATGCCAAAGTTTGATCAACTCTATTTATTGCAATATTCCTATGCTGGTCACGCAACAACCCATACTCAAGCGCTTTTGGTATCCGGTCATGCCGCTGACGCATTTGGCAGACGGGACACCCCAATCTTTTGAGCTGTTGGGCCAACGCATCGTACTTTGGCTCGATACAAATGGCAATCCGGCTGCGGTGGCCGATCGCTGCTGTCACCGTTCTGCCCGCCTATCGCTGGGACAAGTGGTGAATGGCTGCATTCGCTGTCCCTATCACGGCTCGAACCACCGGCTCCTGGTTGCAAATCGGCGACTCGTTTGGTGCCTTGAGCTGTGCCATCGCTCACCCATAGTTCGGTTCCGCTGACGCCATCATCCGCCACAAAGTAGAGCAGACCACCTACTCTGGTGAAGTCTCTCAATTCTGCTCTCTGCGGGAAGTCAAACAGTTTGGTGGTGCGGGTGAGGGTTCCTGCCGAGGCCCAGAGTGAAGTTCTGCGCTGACCTTGAGCATTGATGGAATCGGCTGTGAAGTAAGCTAACCCGTTAACATCCGTGAAGTTGTTTGCACCAGAGCTAGCATTGCCTACCAGAATATCCCGCACAGGAGTGGGATTGCCATTGCCAGGTGTAAACGAAAGATTCAGTTTATAGGTAGAGCCGTCCGTAGTGCCTGCCTTGGGTTGGGTACGAATGAAATAGGTGATGTTGGGGTCGTAGGTTCCATTGAATATCTCAGCCGCCCGTCCCGGATTCTTCCCTCGATCGGCAGAAGTGTTTGGTTCACCTTGGGCATAAACATCGACATCCAAATCACCGAACAGCCCCTCGTCAATCGGTTTTCCGGCCAGTTCAAGTCTAAGCGTGCCCCGGGAAGGCACTTTGAACTTAAAGTAATCCACCGGCGAGTCTTTGCCGTTAGCGACTACATAGTTCAGCCGATCAATTTTGGGTGGTGTATTTGCTGTACCCAGGGTGCCCAGGTCCGTGGCCGTTGCTTCAGTGTTTTTAATCGTATCGGTTTGCTTAGCGTAGTTCAGCCTAAAGCTAATTGGCGTCGTACCCGTTGTTTTACGAAATACACGCGCAATGTATTTTCCTTGCTCTAGCGGTTGAATCAATCGCTCTGCTTCGGTACCCGGATTCAGCGACGACTTAAACTTGGTTTTTCCATCTGCCGAAAGGATTTCTAGATCAGCATCGCCGCTCAAGCCAGATAAGGTGAACTGGTAATCGCCGCGTCCAACATCGATCGAGTAGCGCTTCTCAAATTCATTGCTGCTGAGCTGCCCGCTGGTACTGGTGCCTGGGATCGGAACTACCGGAACTGGGCTAGGGCTAGGACCAGCAATTGGGCCAGGGTTCGGACCAGGAATCGGACCGGGATTGGGACCAGGAATTGGACTGGGATTGGGGCCAGGAAGGGGCGGATTGGGGTCAGGGTTCGGACCAGCAATTGGGCTGCCTGCCAGAGTGGCAACATAGCGAGTGTTGTTGCCCTGCCGCTTGAGAAACCGAATAAAATACTCGCTGGCATCTAGCTCGGTTGTAATACTTTCGGCACGATTGCCACCCCTTCTAGAAGCGGCAACAAGCTGAAAATTCGCATTGCGTTCTCTAGCCTTCAGTCGCCGAAAATCGATTTTGCCAATACTTTTTAGCACATCGCCAACTGGGCGAATCAACCGATATAGCTCGACATCTACATTATTTTTCTTGGCAATGCCAGTCAGTGTGAGGCTGAAACTACTGCGCTGGCTAACATTTAAGCGAACTAAATCGTCTAGATCTTTGCGCGGAAATCGACCGCTTACGACTGCGTTTAGATCAATGACGCTGGCTCCATTTAGCCGGCTATCTCTGTCGCCTCCTGCCGCTCTCGCCATAACTGTATTACCCCATAGGTTTCCGACATGGTTTAGTCTTCCCCCTTCTAACTGTGAATAAATCACCAATGAACAGATGACAAATTGATAAGTTCATAAGTTCATCTGAAGTTAAAAAAGAGGTTGATTTTATCCGTAGCTTCACGAACAAACGAACTTAGCAATTAGAGAGCTGCACCTGATGATTACCCAGCCCACAGTTTGAACTTGATCGAATGAGCCATTAAACAAGCCATCAAATTCTGCCGGAAGACAGATTTCAAACCCAAGAAATATCCATCGCCGGAGGGCCGCCACGACTGTGATTGTAGGCTATGAGGCCGAGCAGGTGCGGCAGTCTTTCGCCCAACGACCCGACTTAGAATTTGTCGAACAAACTGAGCAATTGGGAACAGGTCATGCTGTGCAGCAGTTACTGCCTCATTTACAAGGATTTGAAGGTAGCCTGCTGGTGTTGAATGGAGATGTGCCGTTGCTGCGGCCTCAAACCTTAATGACTCTCCTGCACACCCATCAAACCCACCAAAACGCGGCGACGATTCTGACGGCCCAAATGCCGGACGCCAAAGGCTACGGTCGGGTGTTTTGCGATGGTAACAACCTAGTGACGCAGATTGTGGAAGACCGGGACTGCACCCCAGCTCAGCGGCAAAATCGGCGGGTGAATGCTGGCATCTACTGCTTTAACTGGAGCCAGCTCGCGGCCATCTTGCCCAAATTGCAGAGCAATAACGACCAACAAGAATACTACCTGACCGATGCGGTCAATTTTTTATCGCCAGTGATGGCGGTTGATGTAGATGATTATCAGGAGATTTTGGGGATTAACGACCGCAAGCAACTGGCGACAGCCTACGAAATCTTGCAAACCCGCATCAAAGATGATTGGATGGCGGCAGGTGTTACCCTAATCAACCCAGATACGATCACGATCGATGACACAGTGCAGCTCGGTAATGATGTGGTGATTGAACCCCAAACCCATCTGCGCGGTCAAACAGTGATTAGATCGGGCAGCCGGATTGGACCGGGTTGTTTGATTGAAGACAGCCAAATTGGTGAGAATGTCACTGTGCTCTATTCGGTGGTCAACAAGAGCGTGATTCAGTCTAATAGCCGCATCGGCCCCTATACCCATCTGCGTAGTCAGGTTGAGGTGGGGCAAGGCTGCCGGATTGGTAACTTTGTGGAGCTGAAGAATGCGCGGTTGGGAACCCGCACCAATGTGGCTCACCTTTCTTACTTGGGAGATGCGACACTGGGCAATCAGGTGAATGTGGGAGCGGGTACCATCACCGCCAACTACGACGGTGTCAAGAAACACCGAACTCAGATCGGCGACCGCACTAAAACTGGGTCAAACAGCGTGCTGGTGGCTCCGATTACGGTTGGGCAAGATGTGACGATTGCGGCTGGCTCTACTGTAACCGAGGATGTGCCAAATGACGCTCTGGTGATTGCTCGTGCCCGTCAGGTGGTCAAACCGGGTTGGCAACTGAAAAGCCAATCAGCCAATCAGAGTACACCAGATACCAAAGAGAAACCGGAATAAAACTGAAATAAAGCGGCGTGAAGTCAGCCGTTCACCACTTCGAGTTCCACCCCTTGATCTGATTGATCTGATTCGATCTCTGCTGATTCTGTAAATGCTCTGAGTTGCTTGGTTGACTTATTCGCTCTCGCCTTGACCGTCGTCAGCGACCTGGATCGGGTCTACCCCCTCCTCTGTCCAATCGGTAGCAGGAGTGGGTTCTTCGGCTAGCGGGTTGATCGGATGGTGGAAGTCGATAGAATCCTGGATGTCTTCAGGCACAACGCTCTCTAGGCCAACATCATCTGGTTTGGTAGGCGGAATTCGTTCGCTGGCAATCAGCGCTTCCATCACTTCCTTGACGATCGGAGCGGCAACGGTAGAACCGTAGGCATCGTCGCCCTGAGGTTCGTCCACCACAGCCAAAACCGCATAGCGGGGAGCCTCAACCGGGAGAATACCAATAAAGCTGGTGATACGAGCGCGGCTATAACCGCCATATTGACTGGCTTTCTGAGCAGTTCCGGTTTTACCAGCAATCCGGAAGCCGGGAATTTGAGCCACCTGTCCCGTGCCGTTCAGTACGGCCTGCTCCATCATTTTGAGGACTGCTTCTGTAGTTTTGGGCGTAAACACAGGTTGCGGCTTGGGATGTTCAGGCTGCCACTTCAGCTTTCGGCAGCTGCATCGCTGCTTGCCTATTTCGCTGATCAACAAGCGGAAACACGTCTTATTATCGGCAAGATTAAGGGTGATTTTGGCATTGGAAGTCGCCATTTTTATGAATGTCTTCGCAGGCTCTCTTTCGTAGAGGCGGAATATGTTGAAGCTCCTGCTGATAATGCCGAACTTCCGGGGCTGGACCTGATCGCAAAGGAACCTGTAAGGAGCCAGATCTATGTCGTTTCCACGTCCTTTACGGGACAGATCGGCCCTCATCCGGATCTTGACCTTGATATATTGTCGGTTTGACCCGTTCCGGTGTCATAAATCGGTCATTAGTGGTGTATCTTTATCGTGAAAGGTATTGATCGATGCTGAAAAATGAGAGATTCTTCGGAAATCATTGTGGACTTGATGTCCGAGCAAACATCGGCCGCCGCGGCAAAAGACAGGATCGAGTTTGAGGAGGCGTTCTCGCTTCACCATCGAACTGTCTTTAGGGCCGCACGGTCGATCGTGCGCGATGCGGGACTGGCCGAAGATGTAACACAGGAAACGTTCATTCGGCTTTATCGGCATATTGATTCGATCACGGATTTTGAAATGCTTCGGCCTTGGCTGATCCGCGTCGCGATGAACCTTGCAAAGAACGTTGTTCGCGGAAACATAAGAGCGAACACGCGTGATGAAAAATACGTCAAAGAATTAGTTGAAAATGGCGTTGTTTCGGTTGAAGAAGAATTTGAACAGAAGGCCGAACTTAGCGAAGTTCAGCGGGCTCTTGAGATGGTTCGGGAGCCTTTAAGAAGTTGCCTTATATTGAAGCAGCAGGGTCTGACGTATAAAGAGATCGCGGAGAGTCTTTCGCTGAACGAAGCCAGTATCGGAACGTTTGTTGCCCGGGCAAGGTCTGAATTCAAGAAGTTTTACGGCACGACCGATAAAGAGGTCATATGAGCAAAGATTGTCTAAACGAAGGAGCCATTCAGGCATATATTGACGGCGAAATATCGCCTTCCGAATTTTCGGCAGCGACTAGCCACGTATCTTTATGTGAAGAATGTGCGCGACTTCTCGCGGCGGCGGAAGATGAGAATTCGTTGGTCTTTGCGGCGCTTGACCGTGAGATGAATGCGCTTGTTCCAACGCAAAGGCTTTGGGCTAAGATCAGTGAATCTATTGAAACTGAGGCTTCCCGCGTATCGGTCTGGTCAAGGTTAAGAGCGGCCATCTTTGCACCTCTGCTCAACCCAGCGCTCTCCGCGGTTGCGGGGGTTCTTTTGGTCGTTGGTATCGTGTCAGTCTCTTTTCTGACAAAGGACGTTCCTGAAGAACTTGCCTCTCAGACAGCTCAGACCGCCGGACAGCAGGTTCCGATAACGTTATCTTCAGATGTGCAGTCATCTACGTCGGTTTCGGTGCCGCCTCAGGTCCCTTCTGGTGTATCTGAGGTCGAGCAACATTCGGCGACCCGAAATATTGCTCCCGTGCATGTTTCAAATCTTCCTGCGGATGAGTTGCGCCGGCTTGCACGCGGACAGCGGTCGCAGACCGCACAGCGTCCCGCTCCGCAGTATTTGAACTATCAGTACTTGCCGGGCGAGGAAAGCTACATAAAGACAATTGCAGAGCTTGAACAGAATGCTTCAGCTCAAACCGTTTCGTTCAGGGCTTCAAGCCAGGTTGCGTTGCAGCGGGATCTCGCGGTAGTGGATGAATCGATCAAACGAATGCGTGAGGTCGTACGGAAGAATCCGCGGAATCAAGCTGCGAGACAAATGCTGTATTCCGCATATCAGGACAAGGTAGATCTATTGAACTCGGCCGCGCAGCGTGACGAGCTGATGGCGAGCCTTCGCTGATATAGCTTAAAAGGCATACATAAATGATCAATTTTCGGGACAAGATCTTCAGGGTAAATCGCCCATCAAACTGCATAAGCGTTGAGTGACGCTAGCAACCTTCAATGGACCCCAGATACAGCAGACCTGGAAGCCGGGAAACGGGCACGATCTGAAAGAGATGAGACAAGTCGTTCGACACAAAAACGATACAAAAGTTCACAAGAGAGTTCACCGGTCCGAGCGAGTGAGGAGTAGAATTGGCCTTCCTCCAAGTTTAGTAAGATTATCCCACTGATGCTGCAGAAGGCACTAAAATTTACCTACCATTCTAACGAGATTAGAGAAAATTTGGGGATTGTCCCAGGTCTACAGCCGCTTTACGGTGCTTAACTTCACAGATCTTAGTAAAATGGCTGCAAACCTCACTAGCTCAATGGCTAATTGGCCTGATTGGCCTGATTAACTCCTGATTGACTATTATGTTGTTGCATTTAAGTACCTGGCCTGAAGTCGAAGCCTACTTGAACCACTCTTCGGGTTTAATTCTTCCTATCGGTTCCACCGAGCAACATGGGCCGACCGGCTTAATTGGCACCGACGCGATCTGCGCTGAGGCGATTGCTCGTGGCGTCGGGGAGGCAACTCAGGCTTTAGTAGCCCCGACAATCAATGTGGGCATGGCTCTACACCACACTGCCTTTCCGGGCAGTATCAGTCTGCGCCCCAGTACGCTGATGTTGGTGATCCGTGACTATCTCACTAGCTTGGCTAGGGCTGGATTTACCAAGTTTTTCTTTATCAATGGGCATGGCGGCAACATGGCAACTCTCAAAGCCGCCTTTTCCGAGACCTATGCTGTATTAGCCGACCTGAATCTACCCAATAGCGATCGGGTGCAGTGTCGTCTAGCCAACTGGTTTATGTGCAGTTCAGTTTATCAGTTGGCAAAGGAACTATACGGCAATCAGGAAGGGTCTCATGCTACGCCCAGCGAAGTTGCCTTGACCCAATATGTTTATCCTGAAGCGATTAAACAGGCGGAGTTGTCACCAGAGGCGGCTTCGGGCCATCCGATTTACGGTGCGGCTGACTTTCGCCGGCGCTATCCCGATGGACGCATGGGGTCTAATCCAGCTCTAGCTACGCCTGAGCATGGCAAACAGTTCTATGAGCGAGCCGTGAAGGAATTGAGCAGCAGTTATTTAGAGTTCTTGGCGCAGGATTAGGACAGACAACTAAGCGAGCCATTGTTCATCAGTAGCGGGGTTGGTAGTGGGCAGCCCACACTCGGTCTGTTGATGGAGCTGAACAACCGAAGAGGTAAAAAATCGAAGAGGGAAGAGACCATTACTGTCCTTCCCTCCGTGATCATCAGCTTGCTGACCTGTTTGCTTGAGTTTTTGTCTCAGTGCCTTGAGCTGTTTTTGTTTTTGACGCTGTCGGGCACTGCCGCCTCGGCCTTTATCGTTTCGCCCTTCTCGACGTGGCGATTCCCATCGTTTTAAGCGCTGGCTCATAAGCTTATCTGCCTTCGTTTATTTGCCTTCACTGCATTTAGATCGTAACTAGGAATTCCTTCAGCCAAACGGCTAAGCATTCCGTAATTTCCATACTAAAAAAATACGGCTGTCAGCCGTTGAAGATGCTCTGAAAAGCAATGGGCAGAGTCGGACTCGAACCGACATGACCGAAGTCGCCACATTTTGAGTGTGGTGCGTCTACCAATTTCGCCATCCGCCCTGGATGTCAACTTTCCCATTATAGCTCATTGAGCGTTTTTGTAGCAGCGATTGATAGTCTTGACTGCTAGACCAGCGATCGATTTCTCGCGCTCGTAGGACCGGAACCGGATGGGTTAGTCGGGCAGTTTGCATTTGTTTCAGCATTTTGCCCAACTCATCCAGGTTGGCATCGTCGTAGGAGCGGGCCTGGGCTAAGAAGGCGTCCAGATTGAGCTGGGAGGCCAGAGCCGGTGAGGCTCCACTTCCCTCCCAGCTTTCGCTTCAGCCTCATCTCGTTTTGTCAGTCAATCAGATTGAAACAGTGGGATCTACTATGGAATCCGCGGTTATGGAGTTGGTGTGAACTAAAGTTTGATCCGTCAAATTCATGAACGCACCTACTCTGCACAGCAGCAATTTAGAAGGTAGTAATGCTTACTCTTACTCCAGTTGAAATTACTCCAGATGGGATACCGAAGTATCGAAACATCAGAAGTATCGAAACATCAGAAGTATCGAAACATCAATGGAAATTTATTAAGTTCAGCGAACATCCTCAATTTACAAACAGACCTTTATGACGGTCATGAGAAACTTTTCATCTTTATAGATTCTTTAAATAAAGTTTCGAAATCTAGTTTTGAAGTAGCTGTGTCATCAATTCGTGACAAGTTCTTGTGATTAATACTGCAAATTTCTATCTTTAGATAGTTGTTTTATTTACACCGCATGTTGAGACCAACCCTGTCTATCCTCTTCGCTGTCGTTCGCGCAGCTCAACCTGTTGGTCGCGGGCAGCACTCTCGTCAATTAATATCCCTCGCTGACGCTATGCTGGAGGTATAGAATTCGGAGGTCCTTCCTTCTTCATCGCTCCGCTTGATATTCATTCCCTGATTCATGTCCTAGCAACTGAAGGCGCGGTATCTATTCCTTTGTTGACCGAATCAGCGAGGCAGGCGCTTCAGCAAGCAGCAGAGGGCTTTGACTACGAACCGGAGGTAAAAACCATTGGCACTGGCGACCGCATTGTCAGAACTGACTATAGTGCCTGTAACCAGTTTCCGGAAGTTGGGTTATATCCAGAATTTAAGCAGGCATTTCAGAGCTTGATGGATCAGGCGTGCGCTCGGCTGGATGACTATCCGTTTAGTACCCCCTTGCAATTCACGGAACTGGTGCTGCAACGGTATGCCCCCGGTCAGCTCGGCATCACTCCCCATCGAGACAGTTTGAGAGCAATTAACCTGATTGCCCTGGTTAACCTGAGTGGGCAAGCCGAATTTTATCGCTGTGATGACCGTCAGGGGACGAATGCTGTTTTACTCGATACCAATCCCGGCCATGTAATTTTCCTGCGTGCGCCTGGTTTCCTCAATACATCTGTGCGTCCGTTTCATTTTCTCACCAACATTCGTTCCATCCGTTATAGTTTGGGTTTGCGGCAACGGATCGAGAATAAACGATAAGGCGATGACCCAGGTGTTGGCATAGCATAAATGAGTTTTGTTCGCGTAGCGTCTCCGCAGGAGATGTTTTGAGTTTTGGGTTAAAGGTGTGTCGGCAATAGCGTCATATTGAAGATGCTCGGAATCAGAGTTAGATATATTCCGTAATAAATTTACCGAGTTTGAGTGTGGCATAAGGATTTACATTTTACTTTCTGCCTGTTCACATATTTTTAACCGTTCAAGAATTTCTGATCGGTGCGTAGTAATTTGTTTACCGATGAAGACAAGTTCGGTTGAGGCAGGTTCAAATTGTTCTAGATCCCAGCGTCCGGCGACAAAATTGAACAGATAGGTGCCTTCGGGAAATTGCACAAACCCTTTGGCGCGGTAAACCGCAGGACTGAGAGAATCGGCGAATTCAGTGAAACAAGTAGGATCGTAAACGACCTGGGAGGTGTAGCTAAAGGATTCAAATTCCGGTTGATGATGATGCGAGGATGGCTGCAAACAGTGCCATAATCCGCGCCGGTACCCGCATTCCGTCTTTGTATGAGACCGGGATCTCCCAAATCACATCGGAAATTTGGTTTAAGACCTCGATAGGAGCCATGACGTTACCTCGTGGACGGTGGGGATGTCTTCAGTTGAAGCGCCTGATGCTGAATTGTCAAAACTACCCGACTCCAAGCTGCGTTTTGATCACCCTTTCCATTGGGCGGCTAAAGCTGGCAAAAGCTGAATTGGCTCGGACGCGGCAGGCAATCCAGGCAGCTGGCGCTCAATCCAAGTATCGGTTGGGCAAAGCGGCACATGGTCAAGCAGGGCCATGCCAGTGGTGGCCGTGCCGATTGGCAACCAATCATAAATTTGGGGAACATGCAGTGGATAGGAGGTTAGCCGCAGATAGGGCAGAAGGAATTCGGGCAGTTCCTGATAGGTACCGGACAGTAAACCTGGCTTTGTATCGAGAAATACAGAAGGTTGCTTGCACAGATAGCGCTCGGCCACTAGATCTCCAGCCCGATAGGCGGAAGCGCTTTCCCCCAAGGCCCACAGATAACGGTGGGGCAGCGGCGTGGAACACTTCTGGCAAAACTTTTGATCTTCTGAATTGGCTGCTTGACAGGTTGGGTTAGGGCAGTAGAGCATTGCCGCAGCGTTTTGCATGAAGCCAGGAATACGACAGTCTTACCAGGATATCTTAGACGCCCATAGCTGGATCATGCTCTTCCCAGCCAGATTTGTGCAACATAACTTACGGGTTGCCTGCTTTTACTTGCCTTGGCCACCTGCTTCCTGGCTATTCAAACCTGAAGGAGTTTTAAATTTCAAAACCCTAACCAGCCTTCCGAGCAGCTCTTACTCGCTCTTGATCGCCAGGTGATCGCTCGAACTGCCGTCGTCAGCCAAGCGTGGTAAGCCCAGGCTATAGTTACGGACACGGCTATTCAGGTTGTAGGAGACCTGACCAGCATTGAGCAGAGAGCGCACAAAGTGCTCCAGATCCGAACCAATCCGGCGCAGGTTGTAATCAGTGAGGTCTGCTCCGTCGTAGGCTGCTACCAATTCGTCGAACTTGCGATATACCTGCTGCAGGGCATCATCATTCCACAGCAGTTCGTTATCCGGATCGACATCGAGCGTCAGCTTATTTTCACTGGGAACCAGCTCGTCATTCTGAATTTCGGCAGTAAAGATCCGAATATGGCGGGTTGTGGACTTGAGCAGCATAGGGTGTCAGTTTCGTTGTAGACAGATTCGTTGTAGACGGTGTGAACTAGAAGTTGAATTGAGGTTGAGCCTGGAAGGAATCTAGTTTCTTAAAGTTATCTTACAAGTATCTTTGAACCCTGGACAGCAACCATTGCAGTTGATTCTAATCGGGTTGGGTTAGCTATCGCTTCAATCAGGCGCACTACAAAGGTTTTCCCAGCTTGAGCTGCGGTTCTTATATCTTTCTTATGGGTTCTATTAACAGCTATGTTGCTGCCATTTTGATTGCGGCGACTACCTGACCTAGCTTTTGAATCAGGCGATCAAAGTTTTATCAACACTTTATCGAACTGCCGATTCTATTAATTTTTCCCTACTATAGGAAAATGACAGATCTGTAGAATCTTAAAGGGTGGCAAACGGTTGGGTTATCCAAAACCAGAATCAGGGCACTCTGGATGGGTTCGCACAGGCTGTTTGCTCATTGATTGATTTGCTCATTGATTGATTTGCTCATTGACATCGGTTATTCCACGGGTGCAACAGGAAAGATTCGCATGGGTATCAACCAAACTCAACAGAAGCGCAGAAACCTGGATTGGGCAGTGGATCGAACGAAGGATTTGTCGATTGCGGCAGAGCGCAAAAAATCGGGTCAATGGCTTGGCTTTTTGTTCAAGAATCTGTCCCTCATGGCAACGGGCGGAGCGTTGATGTTAGGCTTTCTCAGCCTGATGGGGATATGGCACACGGGCAGTCAGTTTCTCAATAACTTGCGGTCTTGGTTCACGGTAGCTGAGCCACCTGCCAAAGTCGATGTGCGGTCTACGGTCGTGCAGCAAGTGCGGGGAGCCAGCGAATTAACCACGGCGGTTTACAGCATGGAGTCGGTGGTCGCAACAGGGTTTCGTTGCCTTGCAGCGTCGGGACTGACAACACACGACCAATTTTGCCTGGATCGCCCAGGATACGGGCCAGTCTTGGATCAAACTGCAAATTCGGCACATTCAAGTAGGCCCGTTCAGCAAAGCGGGCATCGGCAAAGTCGGCCTGATCCAGAATCGTGGCTCCGCGTAAATTGACCGTTTGATCAAACTCGGCCTGCCGAAAACTGACGGTTCTTTCAAACACGGCTTCACTCAGAAACAGCGCCTGGAAAAACTGATCGCGGTCAAACAAAACGGTGTCTCGCCAACGGGTGACAGACAGATCGGCGGTGTCTCGCCACTGGATGCGGGTGAAATTGGCAACCTGTTGAAATAGGGCCTGGTTAAAGCTAGCTGAGGCGCGAAATTCACTGCTTTGAAGATTGACCGTTCCTTGAAACAACGCTTGATTAAAACGGGCGCGATTAAAGAAAATGGCGCTACGAAACCGTACATCACGCTGAAACACGGCATTGGCAAAGTTGGCGGAACGGCTAAATCGTGTCTCGGACCAATCCGACTCTTGGGCGAAAGTGGCTCCCTGCGCTTCCACCCGGCCTAGAAAGAAAGTATTGGTGAAATTGACAAAGCCCTCAAACCGAGTCTGCACCATCAGCAGCGGTGCCCGCAGCACAGTAATTTGCAACGGGGCAATTTGGGACTGTACTAACAGCGACCGTGACAACTGGCTCAACTGAGAAAGTCGCCGCCGATCGCGGGCGAGCTGGGCTTGTTCTGCTTCGCTAAAGATGGGCAACAGCGACTGACCATACAGCGGAGTTCGAAGGCCCAAATCGCTGAATTTAAATTCTCCCTGGATCACCGAGTAGCTGAGATCGAGGCCGAGCGGCTCCTGGGATCGCTGAATCTGGGTCTGAATCAGGTGGTAAAACTGGTCGCGGAAGGCTGCATTTTCGGGGCGCAGGTCAATCACGAGCTGACGCAAATCCAGCGTGCGGATGCCCTCGGTTTGCATTGGTGATTTCAGTCGTGTCTGTAACAGCTCCAGCGTCAGGGGTGTGCGTTCCGGCAGAGCAACAGCAGCCACAGCAGGCTGGGAATACCAGAAGCTGCTACCTCCGATCAAGATACTCAGCAGCAGAACCAGTTCAATCAGACTAGAGACTAATCCAGCAACGGGCGAGAACCAGAACAGGTGGCCGTGAGCGTTTACTTCCCGCATTGAGCCGCCGGACCCAGAGGTCTCTGACCAACAGGTTTTTGCCAAACATGAGAAATAGCGTCTCAAGCAAACGGTTTTCAACGATGTGACACTGACGGCTGCACTCGATCAGAATATCCCTGACTGACCCACAATAGATCGCCCGCTTCATTAAAAAACATGCCGATCACGGCGATAGGCTCTTATGAAACTGCGGCAAAATCAAGGAAAGATTCATCTGTAGTTATCAGGCCGCGCGTAAACTGGCCGCAGTCGAAACCGACAAGCCAATCAGCGAGTTTCCCAACGACTGTCCGTTTACTCCAGAACAGGTACTGGATTTGGACTATTTGCCGGAGTGATCCGCCTGGTCAGACTGCGGAGTGCGTTCTAGATACAGATTAATAAAGTCTTCTGCCGCCGTTTCGTTTAGTTGGCGCAGGGCTTTGACGATTTCAGTCACGGATTCGGCTGAGGGATCGGTTATTTCCTTAAACCATTGGTAAACCGTAGAACGATTGATACCCATCGTTACCGCCAACCGATTTTGGCTAATTCTATAGGTTTCTAATACCTGCCTGAGCGCTTTCCCTGCCTTCCCCATGCCCCAATAGTGTCAGAGGAACATAAGCAAGTAAATGTTTGTGTTTACAAACAAGACTCGAAATGATAACGTTTGTAATTACGAACATCCTGTAAAGGCAGCGCTACTACGCATCCTCAGCGGCCATGAAGCGGCGATCTGGTCCGTGGCGATCAGTCCGGATGGCAACACGCTAGCTAGCGCCAGTACCGATCAGACAATTAAGCTCTGGGATCTGAAAACTGGTGAACTGCAACGAACGCTAGAAGGCCATACGAACTGGGTGTTTGCGGTTGCTTTTAGCCCCACTCAGCCGCTCCTAGCCAGTGCCAGCCAAGACCGCACAATCAAGCTTTGGAACGCTGAAACCGGAGCCTTGCTGCAAACCTTAACCGGACATGACGATACCGTCAGGGCGATTGCCTTCGCGCCAGAGGGTCAAACCCTCGCCAGCGCCCGTTGGGTTAAAACGGTCAGACTCTGGCAGATTCCATCCGGTGAACTGCTGCAAACCTTTACCGAGCACCGCGATCGCGTGCTTAGCGTGGCGTTTAATGTCGATGGACAAACCCTTGCTAGCGGCAGTCGTGATCAGTTAGTTAAACTCTGGGATGTCAATAGCCCAGACGCCATCGGCACCTTTTATGGTCATACCGATTGGGTGCTCTCGGTGGCCTTCAGCCCAGATGGCAAAACATTAGCCAGCGGCAGCCGAGATCAAACCGTTATACTTTGGCGTCAGTGATGGTTGCAACAATCGTCTAGCGATTTTGTCAATCCTGCTAAATGCGATATTCTTAGGAGTACATGATCCTTGAGGATACATGCGTTTGCTGCGGGCACGAAAGCTAGCTGTTGTCGCAACCGTGAGCGGGAGAAACGAGCATGGATATTCAGACAGGCGATCAGGAATTGACAGACGCGCTGGATGAGCCAAACTTCACGGGTCGCTTGCTCGGTGAAAACCATCGCTATCGCTTGCAGCAGTATCTTGGCGGCGGCGGCATGGGCGATGTGTATGTAGCAATAGACACTTCTCTTAATCAAACGGTGGCCGTTAAATTACTCAAAGCATCTCTGTTGGCCGAACCGGAGCTACTCCAGCGGTTTGAGCGAGAGTGTGCTATTTGTGCAGCACTGAAGAGTCCCCACATCGTTCAAATTCGCGACTATGGTGTCACGGCTGATGGATATCCGTTTTATGTCATGGAGTATCTTCAGGGGCAACCATTAAGCCAGTTGTTGGAGTCCCATCCCCGATTGCCGGTTGAGCAAGCTTGCACCATTGCCATCCAAATTTGCGCTGGCTTACAGGTAGCCCATGCGGGCATCATGCTCTGGAATCCGGAAGCTGGCTCTGACCTCTGGACGAACGTGATCCACCGCGATTTGAAGCCAGACAATATTTTTTTAGTGCCAACTGCGTTAGGCGATCTGGTTAAAATCATTGACTTTGGCGTCGCTAAACTTCGCAGCATTCAGCAGATGGCGGCCTCCACAACCGATATGTTTCTCGGCACTCGGCACTATGCAGCCCCAGAGCAACTAGAGCTAAGTCAAGATTTAGATGCCCAAGCCGATATCTACAGCTTAGGCGTGATCCTGTACGAGATGCTGACGGGATCCGATCCGTTTGGCTTTGATTTTCGCCATCGCGAAGTGCCCGAACGACTCTGGCTAACAGCCCATCTTTCGCAGACACCCCTACCGTTTTGTGCCCATCCGAGCGGTGAGCAGATTCCTCCAGATCTGGAGGCAATTGTAATGCGCTGTTTGGCAAAAGCTCCCCAAGATCGGTATGCCTCGGTGAGCCAGCTCAGCCAAGCCCTCCGCGAAATTGTCGAGGCGGATCCTCAGGTCGCTCCTCAGGTCGCTCCTCAGGTCGCTCCAGTGCTTAGCCCCGCCTCATTGCGTCATTCCGAACATACTCCAACCTATAGTCGTTTATATACGTTGCTGACAGCAGCCATGCTGCTTACTTGCCTAGGCGCAATTGGGGCTGCTATCATCACTGGAATTTCACGCAGCCGGCATGAAGTACGGTCCGGTCGCCAATTTGTACATCGGGATAGACCACGACACTGGGATGAATGCAAACCCCGTTGCCGATTTTGACATTGGCCTGGATCACGCTGTAGGCCCCGACCGACACCTCCTGCCCGATCTGAGTGGTTGGGTGAATCACTGCCGTTGGATGGATGCCCGGTTCGGGCTGAAAGGGCTGGTAAAACAGCGGGACGGCTTTGGCAAACAGCAGCTTGGGTTCTGCGGTGCTGATCCAGGCGATCTGGCGTTGGCTGGCTTGCTGTTGCAGTTTGGCATCCTGGGGCAGAATCACGGCACTCGCCCCGGTGTGGTGAATCTGACTGGCGAACTTACCACCTTCGATGTAGCTGAGGCTTCCTGGCTGGGCCTCATCAATCGCTGCCAACCCGGTTAAAACCGGATCGTGAGCCGGATCCACCAAGAGGCTGTGCTGGTCTGTGATTTGTAATTCCTGGAGCAACTGGCTAAATTTCATTCCGGCACTGGCTGAAGTTGTTCGTAGTTAATTATCAACAAAATTAGGAATGCAGGCCGAACTAGTACAGGTCGAACTAGTACAGGTCGAACTAGTACAGGTCGAACTACTGAATCTAAATGTTTGTCTGGTTGAGCGAAGTGAGCCGCTTAAAACCTAGCGCTGGTTCTAGCACAATTAAGGTGTCCACTCGTAACCATTGCAGAATCAATTGTGAAGCAGACTATCGGCTATCGGTTAGAGCAGTACACCCTGAAGCGTCCCCAGGAAGTGCTGATCGTCACGGCAGAAATTGACGGAGAACCGGATCAAATCACCATCTTCAAGGGCTTTTCCAGTTCGCTGATGCGGCCCACCGACTTTGATCCAGATGTGCCAATGCTGCCAGCAGGAACGCAGATTATTGCGATTGATCGGCTGCAAAGCCCCTACAATCCGCTGACGCCTCGCTATATTCAACAGGGACTATCCCTATCTGAAATGGAGGTGTTGCTGCAAGAGGTTGGGGTTTGACTGAGGTGCGCGGCTGAACTAGCTGACGCTGTCCTGAAACTAATTAATTCACATTGCATATAGGTTCTATCTAGTTGAACAGCAATTGTTCAATTAGATTGCCGTTGACATCTTATTTGATATCATGTGAATAAATCGTTATTAATACTATTAATGATCTGTTAATATGAGCCAGGCTGAATCGAAACCGGCTGCCTTTTGGCCTTATATGATTGAAGGGATAGGGTGCTTGTTGGTTGCAGGTGCAGCGGCTTATGGGGTGTATACATTCCAGCAGCAGAAAATTAGCCGTCTAGAAGTAGAAAATCGCCGGTTACGGCAGGAAATTGCCAGTTTGCAATCTGCTAGCACTCAACAGAAAGGCACAATTGCCAGATTGACTCAAGAGAACAGTGATTTGAAAACCAGTTTGCAAACCGTTTGCCGGGAAAGTCAGGCTGGCTTTTTCAATCGGTTGGAATATCAGATCGATCGGCTGCTGGAAAAGGATGTTTTAGCCCAGTGGCGTCAGATTTGCCAGAATGTTCAGGCTAGGGCAAATTTACAGTCCTAACTTTAAGCTTTGCCATCTCATCCTGGTTTTTTAAGGCTTTAATCTAGCTTTCCGGAATCGGATTGGCCCAAATTGTAGTGTGAACAATTGCAAAAAAGAGTATCCATTAGTTAAATGTACCTAAAGTGGAGAGACGTGTTATCCTCCGCTGTGAGTGTGGTGTTAGGAGTAAAAACAAATATGGTTCTATCTGCTTCTGGCAATTCTTGGCGAGATTCTCATCCGGTTTCTTCGCTCGGTACGGGCTGGGGAAGCCTCAATCTACCGGCTTCGCGGCTATTTGGTACCGACGGTATTCGCGGTAAGGCGGGCGAGCTGCTAACGGCTCCAACCGGACGAACGGCGATCGAAGCGATGCAATTAGGAGCCTATGATTACATTACTAAACCGTTTCAGCTAGACACACTGCTGAACATTACGGAGAAAGCCCTTAGCCATAGTCAAGCAATCGCAACCGTGAGCCAAACCGCTGACCCGCGAGTGCTGAATCAAGACGAACTGCTAGGACAATCGGCAGCAATGGCTGAGGTATTCAAGTTAATTGGCCGTGTGGCTCAAACTGATACAACCGTGTTGATTTTAGGCGAATCGGGAACGGGGAAAGAACTGGTCGCCTCGATGCTGCACAATACCAGCCGTCGCAGCCGCAGTCCGTTTGTGAAAGTTAACTGTGCGGCTCTGCCCGAACATCTGCTGGAAGCCGAACTGTTTGGCCATGAAAAGGGTGCCTTTACCGGAGCCGATCATCTGCGACTAGGGCGATTTGAACAAGCTAACGGCGGCACGATTTTTTTAGATGAACTGGGCGAACTCAGTCCGGGGACCCAAGGCAAACTATTACGCGTACTGCAAGATCGCTCGTTTGAACGCCTCGGCAGTAACCAAACTCGCACCGTCGATGTGCGGATCATTGCCGCTACTAATCGCAACCTAGAGCAAATGGTGCAGCGGCAGCAGTTTCGGGAAGACCTCTACTATCGGCTGAATGTGGTGCGGATCGATCTGCCACCTTTGCGCGACCGGCTGGAGGATCTGGAGTTATTGACCCAGCATTTCCTCAATCGGTTGACCCTACAGCATAACCTGCCTAAACTGGCAATTACCGAAGCAGCTATGACCAAATTGCGCGACCATCCCTGGTTCGGTAATGTGCGCGAGCTGCAAAACACCCTAGAGCGGGCTGTGATTTTGTCAGGCGGACGCACGCTGCTGCCAGAGCATCTGGTATTTGTTCAGCAGCCTAAACCCGATTTGAACTTGGCCAGAGCCACTGCCCAGCTAGAGCAGGATCTGATCCGTCGAGCGCTTGCCCTCTACCCACATCAACCCCACGTTGCTTTAGGACTGGATCTAGAAACCTTTTCACAAAAACGTCAGCAGTGGAACCTATAAGCATTGCTCCCTCACCCCAGCTCGAACCGCGTTTGGAAGCACAGGCCGTTTTGTATCCAAGCCTGCGTCAACTAGTGCGGTTATTGCCGTTAAATCACAAACAAATTCTGCGGGAACTGCAAACCGAGGCCCAACAAAATCCCTTCTTAATCGATACTGTCACAACTGAGGGCCGCTCTGAGCCGTTGATCAATGACTGGCTGCCCGATTATTACGAACCAGCGGCGGCCAGCGAATCGTTGCAGTCCCATCTAGAAGCTCAAATCGCGGCTCTGTCTATTTCAGCCTCGCAGCGACAAAAGCTGTTGACTTTGATGCAGTGGCTGTCTCCTGCGGGTTATTTAGAAGAATCGCCGAGCCTGTGGGCGGCGGGTACCCCCTGGCATCCCCAAGAGCTGGAGGCAGTGGTGCCGCTACTGCAATCCCTGGATCCGCCTGGAGTGGGTGCCCGCTCGCTGCAAGAATGTCTGCTGCTTCAGCTCCAAGATGGGCAAGCTGCACCGGTCGATACGCCAGTTGGTTTGGCAACTGTGCTAGTGCGCGATCATCTCGACGAGTTGGCAAGCGGTATGAATGCTGCTGAGACTGGGCTATTTGCCCTGCTTGAACGCTTGAAACAGCGCCAGCAAATTCCGGCTGAAACTACGCTAGTCCAACTGCAACAGGCGATCCGCCAGATTCAAGCCCTAGAGCCGCGACCCGGTCGTAATTTCAGCTACACTCCAGCTCCTACCATCACGCCCGATTTGCAGGTCCAACGCCAGCCCGATGGGAACTGGCAAGTCAGTCTCGCCTATGAATTCAAATCGCGTTTTGTCCTGAATGCAGAAGCTGTTCCTGCAGTCCAGTCTCTGGCTGGATATTGGGGCCGGTGGGTCGTTTCCTCCCTAAGGACGGTTTGCCGATGGGCTAAACTATCTTGCCGCAGCTTGACGACATAATCGCTCGGCGGGTCTCGCTGCTCTGGATCACCATATAGCTCTAGAAATGCTCGCCGCTGACAGCGCTGATATTGAAACAGCAAATCGTTTGTTAACCAAATGCCCTCCGGACTCGACTGAACGGGCACAGAGGGCAGGGGCAACAAGTTTTTAGACACTAGAACCGAGAAGGCTGGTTGGCATCCCTCAGCCTCCTGGAAGTTAGGTCGGTGAGGGCTAACGGACAAGAGCCTCCTGCTTAGACAGGGCAAAACTGCCAGAGGCATGAAGAGCGAGGCGTCTCAGTGGCGATTCTGCTATCGGCCAACCGCAGGACTGAGTAAGGCTGCATGAACTTCGACTCAGGTGCGTTCGGCTCAAAGGGGTTCGGCTAACGGCCTGTCGGTAATGGCTCATACCGGCTGGGATCTCACAGAGAGGTTGGATCTTTGTTGAACCAATTCCCTATGAATGTAACTTGATTTCGACCTGTTTGGCTATGGGGGCAGAGATTTTTATACTGGCAAGGCTGGCAAAACGCTAACCAATGAGCAACAACTGCACAGAAACCTAGCCGCCATACTCCGCTTCTGTCACCATCTGCGAGGTTGTAGCCTGCGGCTTCAGCCAGGGAATTTTGGCATCCTGAGCTAGCTTCATCGCCACCGCATGAGCACCATAGCGATTCAAGTGGCTTGGATCGGAAAAGTAGCTGTACTGCGTGGTCCATTGTTCGCTCAGGTCGCGGAAGACAAAGTTGCGCTGCTGCAAACTGAGCTGCACCATATAGTCGCGAAATTCCTGCTCGTATTCCAGCCGCACCGGATCGAGGTAATCCTCAGTCAGGGGCAGATTAACAAACACCACCGGAATCTGGTTAGCTGCGGTGAACTTTAACAGTGCCTGCAGCGCCGCTTCTTGGCTGCCGGAAATGCGGAAGTTTTCGTAGTCACTATCGTATGCGCCTAATACTCTGGCATATTTCTGGTAGTAGGTGGCCGGGTTAAACTGGGTCGCCAGCGACAAAAAGCCGGTTTGATCCGGTAGGGATTGGCCCGTTTTGAGAATTTCGCTCACCCGTGAATCCGCATCATCCGCCACGGATGCCACATCCGCTGCATCACCGGGCAACAGGCGAACCATCTGCTGCTGGAGCCAATGTTTCAACTGGTCTCGATCGGTTTGCCTGCCGGTAAGTTGACCCACTTGCTGACTCAACCAACGGTCGATCGACTGGTAGCTATCGGTCAAGCTGGTGTTGATACTGGGCTGGGCGGCTGGAGTAGCGGTTTCTGTTGAGCTGCGGGGAATGGCGAGCGTTCCGGCCAACAGTTCGCGATAGGCGGGCGACGCTACCATGCCGTTGTAGGTGACATCAACCGTACCGCTGTTAAAGGCCCGTGCGCCATCGGCCCAAACAATCATACGGGGAAGCTGTTCGGGGGTAAGAATATGCTGCACCAATAGGTTCACAACCTGAGCGGTGGCGCCATTAATGCCAAAGTTGAACACCTTAGCATCGTCATAGCCCAGATCGGCCAAGGCATTTTGCAGCGCCAGTGGGTCAACCCCTCGCAGCGCTCTGGAGCTGCCGACAATCAGCACATCCGGCGGACCAAACTCCTCTACAAATCGATAATAGAGCTGGAGTTTTTCATCGAGCAGCGGACTGTTAAAGCTGGGCAGGGACGGGGCTTCAGCTAAAATTTCTGCCGTAATCAGTGGAGCCGTTTGGCTGCGGGGCGTGTAGGCTAACCGGGCCGGCTTGGCGGATGCATCGTTCAGCGGAGTTGGCTCAGAGCGAGTAAAGTCAAAGCAGAGTTGCCTGATCAAATCGACTTCGCAATCAGTAAGGTTTATGGAATACAGCAAAGCTGATTCAATCGGGCTGCAATGTCTGGCAATGATAAAATTTCGTCCACTGATGTGCGAGCAATCGTAGCCTCTGGCATGACTGGACTCTGAGCCGTTTTGGGATCTTGGACAAAAACCAGACCACCACAGGCTTTCACTGCTGCGGCTCCAGCCGCTCCGTCCTGATTGGCACCCGTCAAAATAATGCCAATCGTGCGTTCGCGGTAGACATCAGCAGCGGATTCAAACAATACATCGATCGAAGGACGAGCATAGGAAACGGGTTCATCAGTGGATAGGGCAAAATGATCTGCTTCGATCAGCAAATGATAATCTGGCGGAGCTAGGTAAACATAGCCAGAAGCAATCTGGTCCTTGTCTTCTACTTCTTTCACTGTCAAGCTAGTGGAGCGCTGTAAAAAACCAATGATTTGATCGGCGGAATCTTTGTGGCGATGCTGCACAATTGCGATAGGAAGAGCAAAGGCGGGTGCTAGTCCTTGCAGCAGTACCTTCAAAGCGGCCATTCCTCCCAAGGAAGCACCGACTACAACCAGACGCGACGCCATCAGTCCAACCTCCGGTAGATCTTCTCTCGTTTGTCTAAATCCTCGTAGCGATCGGCAAAAGGGCTGAGTCGGAGCGATTCTTGCCGTCCTAAGGCTAAAATCCCAAACGTGCAGAGACTCTCGTGGAAAAGCTGATGCACCCGTTGCTGCAACACCGAGTCGAAATAGATCAAGACATTGCGACAGAGAATGATATTGAATTCGTTGAAGGACCGATCGGTTGCTAGATTGTGCTGCGAGAAGACAATGTTTTCGCGTAGCGTGGCTCGAAAAATGGCGCTGTCATAAGCGGCGGTGTAGTATTCCGAAAAAGATTGTTTCCCGCCCGCTTGTAGATAAAGCTGAGTATATTGCTGCATCAAGCCCAGTGGATAGATACCGCTCTTGGCCTTTTGTAGCACTATTTCATTGGCATCAGTAGCATAGATCCGGCAGCGGTTATACAGCCCTTCTTCCTGAAGTAGAATCGCCATCGAATACACTTCTTGCCCTTCTGAACAGCCAGCATGCCAAATCCGGATATAGGGATAGGTGCGCAGCAACGGGATCACCTTTTGCCGAAATGCTAGAAAAAAGCTCGGATCGCGGAACATAGACGTGACATTAACGGTGATGCCGAGGAGAAAACGCTTTAAACAATCTGGATCATGAAGAATGCGAGCTTGCAGCTCAGAGATTGTGGCTAATTCTTCGGCATGCAAAATTTTGCGGATTCGCCGCTTTAAGGATGAGACCGCATAGTTGCGAAAATCAAAGCCATAGTATTGATAAATCCCCTCAAGTAATAGCTGAAGTTCAATATCTTCCAGGTTTGGCTGTGACACATTCATAACCACAGACATCAGGTAGCAGCGTAGCTTTATCTCCAACATTCTGCCCCTATCGCAGGTATCAAGTTAGACTCACTCAAAGGTAGAATCTATCCTTAGAGATACTTTAAAGAGGTTAGCTATGGAGTTAGGTTGGAGCTATTTGTCATCCTAGCCTTAGACAAGTCTTCTAGGGGGAGCTAGACGGCTATCTTAGGACTATCTATAGACTAAGTTTAGCTAGAGTGCCCTAACCGGCTCAACCTCTGTCAAAATTGAAAAGCATTACTTGATACTTGATTGGGTATCTCCTTTCCCTGTTCCAAGACTATCGTTTTACTGCACAACTCATTGCACAACATGTTGAATCGCTTAAAAATCGGAACGAAGATCGGAGCTAGTTTCGCGTTGGGACTAACTATTTTTACAGTTATTGCCCTTCTTTCCCATCGTAGTATCAATCAACTCGTTGGTGAACGGCGGTCGCTTTCAGCCTGCTGCCGGCGTGACTCCCAGTCGGACCGCTGTTGCTGCATACGTGAACGGCGGTCGCTTTCAGCCTGCTGCCGGCGAGCCTCTTTATCGGAACGTTGTTGATCCCAACCCGGACCGGGTCGCTCAACATTTTGTCGTCCGCCGCGATCATCGCCCCCTCGTCCCTTGCCTCGGCCTTGAGCGACAACATCGTTCGACGCGACTATGAGCAATAATGCCAGCGCCGTTAAAGCCACCGAAACCTGTTTTATTTTTGATCGCATAACGTTTCCCCTTTTTTCACATTAACGTGCGGTATTAATTTTCAATGCGATAGGTTCTTGCAACCTCTGTTCCGTGCTAGTGTTTTCAATAGATTACGTCTAATGTGTCATAAAACAATACGCCAAAAATAACGATATAGTGTGCAGCCTTAACCTGTTTCGTTCACAAGATTTTTGTTGACTCGACGTGCTTAACAGATTAAATTCAGCCTCTACTGAAGCTTTGGATCCCAATTCGTGATACCAAACTCATTCATTGGCAACTATGCCCTTAGCCGACAAGGCATCGACAGCTTAGAGGAACACTATGCCTGAACTGAAAATAGCTACGTGGAATATCGAATGGATGCTCTCTCTCTTCGGCGGGACGTGGAATGACTGGGATGGCACAATGCCGCAAACCTTTCCCGGTCGTTCGATCGGCGGGATCAAATTGGCAAAGATCGAAGACGTTCCGGCACTTTGCAGTCGTATCGCGGGGGTCATAAGGGCGGTTGATCCAAAGATCCTGATGGTCCAGGAAGGACCGCCGAGGAAAGATCAGATGGAGCTTTTTGTAAAGGAGTATTTGAACAATGATTTCGTTGTTCACTCATCAAATCCGAAAAGCCAAACGCTGCATGCATTAGTTCACAGATCGATCGCGAATAAGGTAACGTCATTCGCACATGACGGCGCGGAAACGCTAGGACTTCGCTCCGGCATCAACTTCTACCCGTGGGGCAAGATCGCCGAATCGGATCGCAAGGAGCACAAGTTTGATCGCCGGCCCCTCGTTCTTACGTTCAAGCCTTCGGCGAAAAAGACCCTGCGGCTTATAAATGTCCACACGAAATCTAAGTTCTCAAAGCTGAAAACACCGCAGCAATGGTTCGATCGAATTCCGGAGGCGATCAATGATGCCTTGCTTGTCCGTCAAAAACTTTCGGCAGAGATATATAGGCTTCGCGAGTGGGCCGTCGCCGATCTTGGCCCCGGAAACAACCCGCCCGACGGGTGCGTTATCCTCGGCGACCTGAATGACGGTGCATACGCAGAACTTATCGAGCGTGAATTTTTGATCCACAACATCCTTGATGAACTCGTGGGTTCTTTTCTGGAGCCTGACACTTTCTTCAAACACGCAATGACGCCGGCGACGATCGGTAATTCATTCACCGTAAGTTTTCCCGATCCGCTAGAGAACGGACAGATCGTACACGAAATGATCGACCATGTGCTGATCTCACCGGAGGTCTGGCGAGCGGGAGGAAAATTTAAAGTAAAGGCAGGATCATGCCGGGTTGAACTCGCGGCTTTTAATCAGTTTGACGCGACAACGCCACAACGCAAACGCGGCGATCGTCCGAGCGATCACCGCCCGGTGTCAGTGGTGCTAACTTATTGAAAGATAGGTTTGTCTACTGAGCCGGCAACGGCGCGGAAAGCAGGTGCCCGCGGTATGCGAAATATACGCGGCCTCCGTCAACCCACATATCCAGGCTGTCAAAGATTATCTTCGGAACACGCAGCACAGGACGAAAACCAAATACGCCGGCATCGTAAAGCCCGACCAAGGTTTCGTTCTTCTCCTCATTCGGCATCGCGGCCCAGAATTCATTTAGTCGTCGTGAGGCGTTGAGCATGGATTGTCTTGGCGGCGAGTTCTCCGGCTATCGTAAATCCAACCAGACCTGGGCTGGAATCTCTTCTAGCTCTGGAGATAATGGGAACGTTCCGGGTGCAAAATCATGAGAGACCAATTGCTCCAGCAAAATTAGTGCTTCTGCAAATAGAAATTCTACAATTTCATCAGGAACACTACTGCCGACAAAATTGACAGGATAGCCCTGATTAACCAGATACAAAATACGATTTGGGAGATGATACGCTTGCACATGAGGGTGGACAAATTCAGTCCATTGTGCCTGAGTATGCAAATAATCCAAATCGATTTCAACCTTTTTTGAACTGGCGCTAACCAAAATAGTACGATGACTCAATTGGTCAATCAGCTCTGGCGTCATCGAACAGGCACCCGACGCGCCGATCACCAGCGAAACTTGCTTTAAGCTATCCAATTCATCGCGCAGTAGAAAACCATCTAGCTTCAAGGCGACCTTTTTGATCACATCGATATCGTAAGCGGCTACTATCACGTTTTTGGCGCGCAGACTGCGACAGACGCCACGCCCAACCCAGCCATAGCCATTCACCAAGGCTAAACGCCCAGCCATCGCGTAGCCAATCTCGCGCAAAATCGTATCCAGTGACAGCACTACCGCATCTCCAACATAATCTCCTTCGATTTCCTTGAGTCGGGTTTCAGCGCAGTTCAATTGAGGAATCAACAGGTTATCAATCCGCCGTGCAGCCCATACCCCTTGTTTGGTAATCTCAACGCTGCCACGCACAAGATGACAATCCTCTCGATAATGCTGGTGTAAGATTGTAATCGCGTAGCCACCAACCTCATGAAGGATGAGTTGATTCCCGGCTGAGCGACACCGCTCCAGGCTATGCTTTAGCTCGGTTCGGATGGTTGCCTCAAGGTCGTGAAATCCCGGTGTCAATACTCGGATCCCCTGCTGCTGCAAGGCTTCTACAACCTGCTTTTTGCCGGAGTAACTGATACCGATTACCACATCAATGGGAAAAAATTGGTGGGAGATCAGCAGTAAGCGCAGTGTATCCTCATAAAGATGCTGTACGACAAATTGCCGATAATTAGGATGAGGTTGAATACCGACTCGGCGAGCAACTTCACCGAGAAAGTCTGGATGAAAACTGTTCATTAAGCATCCCTGCAAGCTGTTTCAATGTTGATCTTCTTCTACAAAACCATTTAAAGCTCGGACTTGGAGGAAGGCACCCGACAAACAAACAACACATCGTTTGTCCACTGGCGGAAAAACGGCAGCCCGCCCAATAGCCGACTGAGATGCCAATCCAGAACCCGCAGCAAGGGCTTTTCCAGAGTCTGCTCGCGCAATTGCTTAAATAGCCGAATCAGGGCAGGAGTTTTCTCGTAGCGAGGATGGAACATTACCAGATAGGGAATCACCGAAATGAACCCAACCCCCTGGCTCTTGCATACCTTCAGCTGACAACTCAGAAGGTTATACCATTCCTTTTGCCGTAAGCGAATTTTATGTTCTTTGTAGTGCAGATGCTTGAACTTGAACCGATCGAGCCGATACATCTGCGGAATGGTGACCACAACAAGCCCATCGGGGGGCAGAATCGCACAACAAGCTTCAAGCACCTGGAGAATATCAACTTCGAGTCCGTCCAGGTGTTCCAAAACATCCAGCAGGAAAATCACATTGGGCTGCCAGGGAAGCTGGGGAACAATTTGCTCCGCTTTGCGAATATCTGCCAAAATGTCGGGGGAGAAGGGGGATTCATAGTCTACCCCACAGTAGTCAAACTTAACCCCCAATTTGAACAGGTAACGCAGCGCAATTTTGTCAGCACAGCCCAGATCCAGAATCCGAGGCTGCATAATACCGGATTCGCGCGGCTGGGATTGGCAGAAATCTCGTGTGCCAGCTTTAGCAGGCCATCGGTGGTCTTTCCCATCGCTGAAACCACGACCACAAGCCCATGACCAGTTTGAGCCGTTTGAATCACTCGCTGAGCGACTGCCTGAATCCGCTCCACCGAACCAACAGAAGTGCCGCCGTATTTCTGGACAATCAGTGCCATAGTGCCGCCTACTCTGGCTTTTGCTTAAATCTCTACAACCTAATAAAGGTAACAGACCTGAAGAGTAATCGTAGATAAATTATTAGATTCTATGGGTTCGCTTAACTATACTTAACTGCGACTGGTTGCTCTGACATCCGGCTTGTGAGCATAATCTCTACAGAGGTTCTGCCTCACCCTAGGGAGCGTCGGGTGAAGTGGGGCCTCTAATTGTTGGTGGCTCTTCTCATCATCAGGTTGTGCGTCAGGAGTCAGAATTGCTCCTAGTGTCTGGGATTCTAATCAGCGCAATTGCTATGATGCGGGTGAAGGATTGGTGACTGGCGATGTTCTTCTACGATCCCACTCTTTGCCTGCCTTCTTCTGAGGAACTGCCTGATTCCGACGACACTCCTGTGGATAATGAGCTGCAAGACCTGATTCCTGGCCTGTTGAAATCGATTTTGGCCTGGCTCTGGCGCGATCGATGGGATTGGTTTTTTGGGGTGGATATGGGGATTTACTATGACCCGGACTTGCCCGCGATTGTGCCAGATGGCTTTCTGAGTATTGGAATTCCTCGCGTCATCGATGAAGAACTGCGATTAAGCTATGTGCTGTGGGAAGAACGCCGGGTACCGACCTTTGTGCTAGAAGTGGTTTCGCGGCGGCATCGAGGTGAATACAGCAGTAAAAAGGCCCTCTATGCCCAAATGGGTGTGAAGTACTACGCTATCTACTCATCGCGACGCCGACGCAAGCCTCGACTAGAGGTGTACGAGCTTGTGGACCAGGAGTATCACTTACTGACTGGAGAACCAGTCTGGCTGCCCGAAGTTGGGTTGGGGCTAGGACGGGATCGGGGCGTGTACCAAGGCATCGAGCGGGAATGGCTGTATTGGTATGACCAGTCTGGCCAGCGAATTCCTACCCCCGAAGAGCGTGCCGAACAAGCGGAAGCATGGGCTGAACAAGTGCGGCAACAAGCCGAGCAAGAACGCCAACGTGCTGAGCAAGAACGCCAACGTGCTGAGCAAGAACGCCAACGCGCTGAACAAGCTGAAATTAAGCTGCAAGCGCTGATGAACCAATTGCGGCAACGTGGTATCGATCCCAATCAGCTTTAGCCCAACATCTAGGGGAGGATCGAATTTAGTGGAGGCACCTCTACCCAAGTGCCAGTCTGATGTGATTGATGAGTCAAATCCATCAGGAGTTGGGAGTACACCCCCTCTTGTAACGAAGGTGCTAATGGGCGGCCTTGCTCGATTCCTTGGACCCATTGATCGACTACTCGGATAAACGGCGCTAAGCGACCGTCGGGATAGGTAGCGGGAAACGCGAGGCGAGCTGGAATCTCCAGTTCGGTTAATGGTTGACCTGCTTGGCTGCCCCACAGTTTGAAGCCATGCACATAGTCACTCTGATTATCACTGCCCAAAACCAGCGTGCCACGGTCGCCATACACCTCTACCCAATGCCCTCGCCCCTGATAGGTGACGGCACTGAGACAAGCCTGACAGGGCGTTCCATCGGTTAATTCCAGCATCAGTGTGCAGGTGTCGTCGGCATCAACTGGCTTCGCTTCGCCGGTGAGGGGATCGGGACGAGTGGCAATCGTAGTGCTGAGCTGACCACACAACCGCGCAACCGGAGCAAATAGCCAGACTACATAGTCAAATAGATGCGAACCAATGGCTCCTAATGCTCCACCGCCCTGATCTCCAGCGAACGAGAATGACGGGGCGATGCTCATGCCGCTGGTGGACGCCATCCCTCCGGTGAAGGGCAAGATCGGGGCCCCACGCCGCAGGCCCGATTCGGCGAAGTCCGACAAGGCTTCCCACTGGAACTTCCGCGAAATGATGCTTCGTGTGAAGGCCATTGAGCCGCTCCTGCCCCGCCGCGGGACCGAAGGTGACACCAACCTGGGCCGCGTGCGGTGGGTGGTGGAGCGCACGATCGCCCGGCTCGACCAGTTCCGTCGTCTCAGCGTCCGCTACGAACGTCGCTCCAACATCTATCAAGCGTTCCTGTCCCTCGGATGCATCCTCATCTGCTTCAGAAAGCTCGATCCGCCATTCTGTTAGAGTGTCTTGGCGTCAAGCGGCGACTTCTCTTGTGACTGAAGCACCTTCGTCGCCCTCGCGAGAGTGTCGCGGTATCCTTCCAACGCTGCCGGGTCGACTACCGCTTGCGCATTAGCCCGGGTCGCTTCCGCAAAATCTAATGTGTCGGTTTTTAGTATGCACATAGATAATAGAAAAATTTGACAGTCGCGGAGTATGCAAAGATCTTCATGCATTTCTTCACATGCTTGTTCACAGCGCGACAAGTTTATATTCGCCCGAATGCAGCCTATTGCCTGACACAAAAAGAATGCGGAAAGAAAAATTATTTCTGTACTATAATTTATGACGCTTTCGATGAATACACGGCATATACTACTAGTCTGCTCTTCGATAATTAATCGCCTAGTCGACAGCGCGACGAGCATCGCAGCCGAGCAAGTCAGCTTTGCTCCCAAAACGTCATCAACATCAAGATCTGGAAAGGCCGTCGGTGATGCTGATGCGACCGAGAACATAGTAAATATCTCTGGTCGATCAATATCTTGCGGCAGATCGCCAGTGCGCACGAAGTTAACTAATTTATTGTACAGACCTTCTGGGTCATCCGTTTCTCGGCTGCGAGCGACAAGCTCTCGCAACGAGGACAATGAAGCGGCAGACTGAAGGAGCCACGCAGCAGATCTCATTTACCATCTCCATCAATGGGACGGGGAAACTGTCGGATGCAACCGATGAGGAATTGTGTGAATGGGAAGCATTGGTACTGGCGGTAAGGAAGGCATAGCGGGGTCAAGTTCGATGCTTGACGGGCTATTTTTACCACTGCAGTGCTTGGCCCATAGATCGGTGCAGTTATCCATCGCGTTGATCACTTTCCTCTCCTGCCCGAAGTGCTGTCGGCCAGAATTGTCAATGCCTCCAAAGCACGCACGGGTCACCTCCCGTCTTGCGTTTAGGCACTCGTTGCCGCGATTGTGACGATTGATAAGTTCTTTGCAATACGCAACATGATCTGCCCAACGGTTCGGCATATTACGCGAACAGCTGTACCATCGGCAGGCGTCGAATTTGTGAGTCAGTGCTTTCCGGCAAGGCTCTTCAGGTGGACCCATCTCTGGATCGGGCGGAAGTGGTCTAGCTTTCGGCGTCCGCTTGGGGTGTTCATCTTCGCGTAGCCCATCTAGCGGCCTCTGTCGCTTGCCGTCCCGCGGAATCAATACTGGCGGGTGACACTCGCCAGGTGGATGCATAGACGGTAACTCGATCCAGTCGGGTCCCCCTCGGCCTGGAGGCCGATAGTCGGGCGATAACTCAGGCAGCCAAGGCGACGGAGTTCCTGGGCGAGTTCTGTTCGGCGCGGACGGCGTACCCGGAATCGGGTAATAGTATGGGTCGCCGCCGGGTGGATGAACCAATCTCAAGGGTGGCTGAGGCGGCGGGCGCACACTGGGTACGGGCTGAGCAAGAAGTCCAAAGTATCCCCAAGGGTCTACTCCGACCACCGGCATGCTCCGCACGTACGCGTACAGGCTCATGCCATCGACGATTTCAATCAAGTGGATCTTTTCGCTCTTCTGGTATATTCGTCCCAAACGCGGTTGGGTAAAGGTTTGCGTTGCTTCAGAAAGAAAGGATAAGTCACCAGATGATGGGTCCCATTCGGTTATTAATTGCAGACAAACATCCTCCAATGCGTGAAGGTTTATCTGCCTTATTAGAAAAACAGCCTGACTTTCAAGTGGTGGCTTTGGCAAAAAATGGACCTGAAGCGATTGCCCAATATCAGCAGCATCGCCCCGACATTCTGTTAATGGACATACGCATGCCAGAAATGGAAGGCACAGATATCGTTGTCACGCTACGAAACCAATTTCCCCAAGCGCGCATTATCATCCTCACTATCCACGACGGCGATGAAGACATCTATCAAGCTTTGCGTGCTGGAGCCTGCGGCTACTTGCTCAAGCATGTGCCCTGTCAGGAATTGTTTGAAGCCATTCGTAGAGTTCATGCTGGCCAGAAATACGTGATGTCATCCGTTGCTCAGAAGCTGACCGAGCGGTTTTCTGACTCTGAATTGACGGAGCGGGAAATGGATGTGTTGCGGCTGATGGTGCAGGGAAAAAGCAATCGCACTATCAGTGAAGAACTTTGCATCGTTGAGGGCACCGTTAAATTCCACGTCCGCAATATCTTAGAGAAGCTGGGAGCCAGCGATCGCACTCAAGCAGTCACCATTGCACTGAAGCGCGGGCTGGCTCGACTCTAATCAATTGGGAATCATTCAGAGAATCATTCGATTGTCATTCAATTACAGCCTTTTCCAGGCTAATGAAGTACAAAAATTGGGGTGCAGGGGCTGTGCCCCTGCGTGGGGGCTTCGCCCCCACACCCCCTATACCTTACGTGGGTGAAAAACGCTGTAACAACCATTCAATTAACAACCCTTAGAACCGGTCATGGAAGGTCCGCTTAATCACATCCAACTGTTGCTCACGAGTCAGCTTAATAAAGTTAACCGCATAGCCAGAGACGCGAATCGTTAACTGCGGATAGAGTTCAGGATGATCCATCGCATCCAGCAGCATGTCCCGATTCAGAACATTCACATTGAGGTGATGCCCGCCGTCGTGGCAATAGCCATCCAACATTCCCACCAGATTGGTGAGCCGATCCGCCTCAGTTTTACCTAACGCTCCAGGCACAATCGAAAACGTATTCGAGATGCCGTCTTGCGCGTAGGCATAGGGGAGTTTAGCAACCGAGGCCAGCGAGGCAATCGCGCCCTTGCTATCTCGCCCATGCATGGGATTGGCTCCGGGTGCAAAGGGTTCTCCTGCCTTGCGGCCATCGGGGGTGTTACCGGTTTTCTTGCCATAGACGACGTTAGAGGTGATGGTTAACACAGACTGGGTCGGAACTGCATCTCGGTAGGTTTTATGCTGCCTCAGTTGCTTCATAAACTGCTTCACCAGATCAACCGCGATCTGATCGACTCGGTCATCATTATTACCATACTTGGGAAAATCGCCTTCAATCTGATAATCAACGACTAGCCCAGCCGGATTCCGAATCGCTTTCACGTTGGCATACTTGATCGCGGAGAGCGAATCGGCGACTACCGATAACCCAGCAATTCCACAGGCCATTGTTCGGAAGACATCGCGGTCATGTAGAGCCATTTCCAGTCGCTCATAGCAATATTTGTCATGCATGTAGTGGATTACATTCAGCGTGTTGATATAGGCTTTTGCCAGCCAAGCCATCATGCTGGTAAACTTCTGCATTACCTCAGCGTAATCCAGATATTCAGCCGTAATCGGAGCGTAGGCAGGGCCAATTTGTTCACCGGATTTTTCATCCTTGCCGCCGTTGATCGCATACAGCAAACACTTGGCTAGATTCACCCGTGCCCCAAAGAACTGCATTTGTTTGCCGTTGCTAACTGCTAAATCCACAGCCGCTGTTGCATCCGCCACGCCAAACTCGACTCGTCCCGTCCCGGCTCCACCAAAGGCAGAATCGACTGCGCCAGTGGTTGCATCATACTTGGCAACGAACGCCTTGCCCAAACTGGGGAGCGGAAACGCCCCGACCAAGCCGGAAATGTAGAGATTATTGCCATTTAACGCGAGGCTCAACCCGGCATCCAGACCGTTACGAATGGTGCCAGAGACATCCACCGTTGTGGCGATGGTTTTAATCCACTGCTGGAGACCGTCACTGTTGTATTTGGTGACGAACACATCGCTGTTGGTGGCAGAGCCAGACCCCGTTACCGTCGCACCTGTGACATAGTAATTGCCAGCGTCGTCCACCGCCACATCAAATGCCACATCAGCTCCGGGTGTATCAATCGAGCGTCGCCACAGTTGGGTGCCATCCACCGCATATTTAGCGATAAACCCATCTCCGGCAGGACCGCTGCCGGCATTGGCCACACCTGCCACATAGAGATTGCCGCTGCGATCTACTGCGGTGCCGTAGGTGTAATCGTTGCCAGAGGTGCCAAACTGTTGCAACCAACGCCGACTGAATGTATTCAACGGTGTAGTGACAGGCTGAGGCGTTGGATTGCCTGGATTATTAGGAACCGATGCTTCCAGAGGTTTAGCGGCTAGCTTGGCTCCGTAGCTGCTGCTGCCGCGGCGCTGGTGGATGCGTAGATAAAATTCACCGGCTGGCAAATCAAGGTTGAGCATGCCATCCTTGCCGTTGGCAAAGGTTTGGTTGGCAATCGGCTGAAGGAATTTCTTGATATCTCCTCGTTTGAGTGTGCTAAACGCCTTGCGGCCAATCGCTTGCAGCACTCGTTTTTTTGCACCCTTCAGCGAGAAGACCTGCACACCTATCACTCCCCCTTTGTCGGTTGCTAAGTCAAGATTGAAGGAGCTGGATCGATCAAAGCGAAAGCGAAACAAATCATCCCGATTCGCGGCTCCCAATACCCCTTTGAATGCATTGAGGCTGGTACCTAAATTTAGCGGTTTTGCGGCGGCTAACGTGCTCTTAGCAATATCTCGTGGCATGGTTCGATTGCAATGGTTGATCTAATCAACCGCAGTATTCCCAGACCAAGTCACCAAAGCACGGCCAGATCCATCAGGTTTTACCTCAGGTTTAAGAATGCTAGAACCACTTGTTGAATCTACGTAGAAACGGCAGCAGCTTTAGACTCAATTTGGTTTATCCGTTGCGATGATATGTACGTCAATATTTTTCAACAGTCGCAGCAGCTTATGAGTCAGGGATCCCCGCAGCATCAGCTTCCAGCGCGACCGTTGGCTTTCACCGATGACAATTTGGGTAATACGATAGTTGCTCGCCACCTCCGCAATCGCCTTGGCTTTGTCCTGATCTCGCACGCGAATAAACTCGCCTTCAAACTCGTGACAGAGCCGTTCACAGGTTTCGATGTGCAAACTTTCAGTCTTAGTCAGAAATCGATCTGGATCATCCACAAATAAGCAATAAAAGGGAGCGTGCATATAGCCAGCGATGCGTGCCCCGCGGCGGATCAGTTGCACCGCATTCGGATAGGTGGAAACACAAACTAAAACCCGTTCATGAATATTGCAGTAGGGGGCAGCAGGCTGGTGACTGTTGGCAGTTTCAGCGAGAGCATCTTCCTCAATGTTGTCAGCAACTTCTCGTAGGGCTAACTCCCTCAAGGCAATTAGATTGCGTCGCTGAAAGAAGTTTTGCAGCGATTGGTCTACTTTCTCTAGGGCATAGATTTTACCATCTTTTAAGCGTTCTTCAAGCGTTTCCGGTGTGACATCAATTACCACGACCTGATCGGCTTCTTCTAGCAGGTGATCGGATCACTCATCACCAATATCTACAGCGTTCACAAATTGGTTGTGAACAGGGGGGTGGGGCAGTGCCCCCACGCAGGGGTTCCACCCCTGCACCCCGTTCAGATCCTACAAAGGATTACTGTATATCAATCCCTTACCAATGAAATTCCTGCCGCCATGAACTCTAATGTTAGCCGTCCAGTACCGTCCGCCAATACTGGCTCAGCTGTTTTGAATTGGATCAGTGATACAGCCTTGTTCCTAGTGCAGCTAGAACGCCGATTTGATCCGTTTTTTCGGCCTGCGCTTGATGCGGTGCTGCGGGATCCACTTGCCAGGTTGACCACAGCCTTGATCAATCTGCAGCGGCCCAACGAAGGCTTGAAAATCGCCGAGGAAAAACTGCTGCCAGATGAAGACGCCTTCCTCGACTCGATCATCTCAACCTTTGAAAAGCAAATGCAGTTGCTCTGGAAACCAGGAGCATTTGAACGCGGCGGCAACACCAAGACTCATGGGATCGTGCGCGGCGAGTTGATTGTGCACGACGATCTGCCTGCAGAATTTCGCCACGGTATCTATGCCAAACCGCAGACCTACCGAGCCTGGGTGCGGTTTTCCGGTCCCGGTCCCTACATTACGCCGGATATTGACGATGTGGGCTTTATGAGTATCAGCATCAAGCTGATGGGGGTACCGGGTCCCAAGTTAATGGAGGACGAAAAATTTACCCAAGATCTGTTTGGCGTTTCTACACCCACCTTTGTAACGCCAGACACCAAGGCCAACGCCCAGTTGCAGCTAGCAAGCCTGAAGAATGCGCAACTTTACTATTTCATTAATCTTCATCGCCCCCATATTCTGGATCTGATCATGCAGTCGCTGTGGCTCAAAACCCAGAGCAGTCCGTTTGAAGCACCCTATTTTAGCTGCGTACCCTATCTATTAGGCGAAGGCCAAGCGATGCAGTATTCCATCTGGCCGAAATCCAACCACCGGACGCCCATTCCTCGATTGCCGTTGCGCCCACCCGATGACTACTTGCGGGATGCGATGATCGACAGACTGGCTGAAGAGGATGTTGAATTTGACATTCGCATCCAACTGCAAACCGATCCATATCTGATGCCCATTGAAAACAATGCCGTGCTTTGGCCTGAGCGACTATCACCCCGCATCTCGGTAGCGACACTACGAATTCCACGTCAGACCTTCGATTCGCCTGCCCAAATGGAATTTGCCAAGCGCCTTTCCTATAATCCCTGGCATTGCATTCCCGAGCATCGTCCCTTGGGGAATCAAAACCGAGCACGCCGGCGAATGTATAGCGAACTTTCCAGACTACGGCAAAAGATGAACACTGTGCCACATTACGAACCAACTGGAGACGAAGTGTTTGAGTAGATCAATCAAAAAACAATATGGAATAACCAAGAAAACATCCATAGGAAGGTAAAAATCAGGGCTATCAGAAAAATCTAAACCAGGTAGCAATCATGGTAAAAAAAGCCGTTTTATGTGGCATCAATAACTACAAAAGCCAGCCCGATCTGCGCGGATGTCTCAATGATGTTGAAAATATGTTTCGCTTGTTGACCGAAGCCGGTTTTCAAGAGGAGCAGATTCATCGTCTCACCAACGAACAGGTGACCAAGTCGAATATTCAGCAAGAATGGCAATGGTTAGTAGCAGGTGCCACACCAGGAGATGCGCTCGTGTTTCATTTTTCTGGGCATGGCTCCTATATTCCCGATCAGCAAGGGGATGAAATCGATCAGCTAGATGAAATCACCTGTCTGCACAACATGGATTTTTACGATCCAGAGACATTCATCCGGGATGACGAATGGAATCAAATGCTGCAGCAAGTGCCTGAAGGCGTGGTATTCACAGTCATAATGGATAATTGCCACATTCATTATTTATTGGCGTGGCGCAGAGTGCCTTTAAGCAGCAGCTTGAACAAGGTGATTTTCTGATTCGCAACTTGCTGGGAGTTGATCCGAGAACCGGAGCGATTGCGGTGGGTGATCGAATTCGTCCTGGCCAGCGGATCCAGTTTCATTTACGCGATGCAACTGCTTCGGCAGACGATCTCAGTACGCTGTTAACTCGCTATCGAATGCATTGCACTAGCACCACTTCTCCGGTTGGAGCATTGCTCTTTTCCTGCATGGGGCGGGGTGAGAGTCTCTACGAGGAGCCTAACTTTGATTCCCGATTGTTCACACAGCATGTCGGTCAGATTTCCCTTAGCGGCTTTTTCTGTAATGGCGAAATTGGTCCGGTTGGCGGTACGACATTTCTACACGGCTACACCTCTGTGTTCGGCATCTGTCGACCAGCAGAGTAAAGCAAAGTTCGAACGTTCTTCACTCAAAGACCACTGTTTCGCTGTCGGCGAGCCTCATAGAGAATGAGGGCAGCGGCTATACCAACGTTCAAGGACTCCACCCCTGCAGCCAGGGGAATTTTGACGGCGATGTCGGCAATCTCGGTGAGCTGAGGTGAGAGGCCGGCTCCTTCGTTGCCAAGCAGCACTACGGTAGGACGGGTAAAGTCAACCTGCCAGTAGGTATGTGATGCAGTGGGCAAGGTGGCTACCAATTGAATGCCTTCGGCCTGTAGTTGCTGGAGATCGGTAGCTAGGTCGGGACTCACACGCATGGGCAGGCGAAACCACTGTCCTGCCGAAGCCCGCAACACTTTCGGATGGTCGAGGTCAACGCTATCGTAGCTCAGCCATAGCCCATCGGCCCCTACCGCCGCACTGGTGCGAATCACTGTCCCTAGATTGCCCGGATCTTGCAGCGTTTCTAAGGCAACACCGAGCTGGAGTGACTGGTGATTAAACGATTGCTCAACTCGTCGGGCAGTTGCAACGACACCATCTGGATTGACAGTTGTAGCAATGGCCTGCAACACCTCTGGACTCACCAGTTCGACGCGCTGGGCCTGTTGATTCACCTGCAGCCAGAGCAATGGATGGGCCGCTTGCCAGTCCGGCGTACAACACACTGTCTCTAGGGGATAGGCAACGGCACAGGCTTCCTGCAGCAAATGGGTGCCTTCTAACAGAAACAAAGCTTGCTCGCGTCGCTCTTTAGCCCGATGCAGCTTGCGTAGCTTTTTCACTAAGGGATTCTGCAGGCTGGTTAGCATGCTGTCTGCACGTTTGCCTACCTAGACTTTCTCACTAAACTTTCTCACTAAACTTTCTCGACGCGGAACCGTTCCACCGAAGACAGCAGATCGCGAGCAACTCCTACCTGGTTTTGCAGAGAAGCAGACACCCGCTGCGCCTCTTGAGAGGTTTCTTGCGCCGTCAGCTCGACCGATTGCATCACTTGAGCTACCGTCCGCGAGGTTTCGGTCTGCTCGATCGTGTCTGCCGTAATTGACCGCACCAGCACATCGATGCGATTCGAGACCTGAATGATGTCTTCTAGCGAACGTTTGGCTTGCTCAGCTAGGCGCGTTCCTTCGATTACTTGCTGAGTCCCTTCTTCCATTGCTGTCATTACCGAGCTGGTTTCGCTCTGGATCTGTAACACAATTTGCTCAATTTCCTTAGATGCTTTCGCAGCCCGGTCAGCCAACTGGCGCACCTCATCGGCCACAATCGCAAAACCGCGTCCGGCTTCTCCGGCTCTCGCGGCTTCAATACTGGCGTTCAGGGCTAACAGATTAGTCCGGGAGGCGATTTGGGAAATCAAGGCGACAATCTTAGAAATCTCCTGCGAGGATTCGGCCAAGCGCTTCACCTTGCGAGTCGTCTCGGCCACAGTTTCGCGGATTCTGGCGCTGCTGGGGTTTGAGTCGCTCGACTACTGGAACCAAACCGTCAATGAACGGGTGCTGCAAAATGAAGTCAAGAAGCTCGACGCCGAAGGTAAACGCAAGTTAGCCGAACAGTTGCTGCGTGAGGCTGAGGCAATGCCGTCCTCGAAGGTCTTAACGAGTAGCGGAGTGTAAATTGCTGCTTAGCATGGGAGGTGAAATGCAATGCCGCTGACAACTCCTGCGGTTGCTGAGTCTGACGCTGGTTATTCTGATCTACCGGCTCCGTTGGGGCGCGTGGTGGCCGAGTACCGGGTCGAGGCGGCAACAGCAATGGCCTATCGGGTGCAGGCGGGACAGTATATCCAAATTATTGATGTGGAGGGCAGTCAGTGCTCGGATTTTTTGGCCTTTGCCGGCGAACAGTTCGAGCAGGAACTCGATGCCACCGTTACCCGCACGCTGAATGGCTTAGCAATGCCCAGAGCCGGGCTGCACGGCAAATACTTCTCCCAAACCATGCAGCCTTTGTTCGAGGTGATTCAAGACACCTGCGGACGGCACGATAATTTTTTGCTGGCCTGCACCGCCCGCTACTACGAAGATGTTGGCTATCCCGGCCATCCGAGCTGTAGCGAAAACTTCAATCAAGTCTTGCAGCCTTATGGCATTCAGCCCCGACCCGGCTGGAGCGCGGTCAATTTTTTCTACAACACTGCGGTGGACTGCGAGGGCGCCATTGTGGGTGGCGAATCTTGGTCGCGTCCGGGCGATTATGTGCTGCTGCGGGCAGGCTGCGATCTGCTGTGCGCTAGCTCCTCCTGTGCTGATGATGTAGACCCGACCAATGCCTGGAATCCGACTGCCATCCATGTGCGGATCTACGACGCCAGTGAGGAATTTCCTCAAGCCATGGGTCGCAGGGTTTCGCCTACGGCTCCGGTGCGCCTGACTCGCGACAGTGCTTTTACTCCCCGGATTCGTGAGCTGACCCAGTATTTGGTGGAGTACAACGGCTTCTGGGTGCCCAACAGCTTTGCCAACTACGGTCCTCAAGCTGAATACTGGGCACTGCGAGAACGGGCGGTGCTGCTGGATCTATCCGCTCTGCGCAAATTTGAAATTCAAGGTCCAGATGCCTATGATTTGCTGCAAATGGCCTTTTCACGAGATCTGGCGAAACTGAGCGTCGGACAGTCGGCCTATGGCTGTTTGCTCAACCCCCACGGCGGCATCATCGATGACGGAATTGTGTTTTGCTTTGGGAAAACGGCCTATCGCTATGTGGGTAACTGCGATACCGACGCAGATTGGTTGCAGCAGGTGGCGGACCAGTATGGGTTTACAGTCAGCATCGAACGAATGAGCGATCAACTGCACAATCTGGCTCTGCAAGGTCCGTTGTCGCGCGACATTCTGCGCCCACTGGTGCAGTTTGACGAGCCGTTCACCAATCTGGATCAGCTAGGCTATTTTCGGTTTGCGACGGGCACGGTGTCGGGGGAAGGGAAGACCATTCCGGTTCTGGTTTCTCGCACCGGCTACACGGGCGAACTGGGCTACGAGCTGTTCGTCCATCCGGATCGGGGTGCTGAACTGTGGGATCTGCTGATGCAGGCCGGTCAGCCCTACAACCTGCTGCCGATGGGCATGCTCGCCCTCGATTGTGCCCGCATCGAAGCTGGATTGCTAGCCGCAGGCCGAGAATTTGACGATCTAACGTCTCCCTACCAGGCCGGAATTGGCTGGGCTGTGGCGCTGAAGAAACCCGATTTTATCGGCAAGGCCGCCTTGGAACAGATCAAGCCCCATCCGCCCAAAGTTGCAGTTGGCCTCGTGTTGGCTGGGAATGAAGTGGCTGCTCACGGGCAATCAGTCTATCCAGTCGGGGAACGCTGGCGAGTCGGGGCCAACATACGAGCCACGGACTGGACGGTTTTGAGCGGGTGATCGGAAATATAGAATCCCAGCAGGTCTTTTTCCAGCTTTAGTTTTTCCTGAGGCGGATAGTCGGGGACCGGAGGCGTTTTGGGAGCGGTTTCAAAGCCGTTGGTGTCGGAGCTGGCGCTATCGCCGCTGCCAAATAAATCAAATAAGCTGCCCTGCCCAACTGCCCGGTCTCTGGCGCGGGACTGTGCCCATTCCAGCACGGGTTCTAGGTCATGCATCAACTGGTTGCGGTTGGGATCGAGGCCATCAAGGGCACCGCACTGAATCAAGGCTTCTAGGGCACGCCGGTTGACGGTGCGGGGGTCAATCCGGTCGCACAGGTCCGCTAGTGAGGTGAATTTGCCGCCGGTTTCTCGCGCTGCCAAAATATTCTCAATCGCGCCTTCACCGACGTTGCGCACTGCCGATAATCCGAACAAAATGCTGTCTTGTAAGGGCGTGAAGTCTACCCCGGAGCGGTTGATGTCGGGCGGTTCAACTTGAATGCCCATGCTCATACAGGTAGCAATGTATTTCTGCACTTTATCCTGATCGCCGCTGTTGGCCGTCAGCAAGGCCGCCATGTATTCGACTGGGTAGTTGGCTTTCAGATAAGCGGTTTGGTAAGTGACATAGCCATAGGCAGTTGAATGGGATTTGTTGAAGCAATTAGAGGCAATCAAGCCATTTCTCAAGCAGAAATTATGGTCTTGTTTAACTCCGATGTCATAAACGGATTGAACACCGACTGAGCGACGACTGATAATCTTAACCACGTTTGTAGCTCCTCAAAAGAATCTCACGGTATTCCATCCCTCGATTGAAAGCTGCCAAAATCTCCTGCTTTTGTTCTGGCTTTAACTGGCCGTAGCGGATACCCATTGCTCTAACCTTGTCACCTGTGCAAGCTCTAATCCTCGTTCAAAAATCTCATCAATTGGCAGCATCTCGCCCCCCTTAGTCATGAACTTATGATCTTTGGTAGAACGGATAATCGAACCATCTTCTAAAATATATTCAAACACCTCCTGTTGTCCGCGATCATGCCACTGAGCAATTGGCTGAATATAAATACATCCATTGCTGTCTATACTATAGACGCTGCACATCATCTGATTTTCGACAATCTCGCCAATTGGCAAAGCACCATACTCTACCGTTAAAATCTCAGTATCGTAACTCAGGCAGTACTCTGCGAATTGCACCATTTGTTCCCATAAAGCTTCTGCAATTTTTGGCTTAACGCCATTTTTAGTTGCTCCACTCACAAAAATTTCCTGGTGTTTTTGCATTTCCGATGGTTTCTTCTTACCCATAGCCCGCCTGAGTAAATCGGCTTGACCAAGAGAATAGCCTGCCATGTCCTGAGCAATTTTCATAATTTGCTCTTGGTACACCATTATTCCGTAAGTTTCTTGCAAAATTGGTTTCAGAATATCATCTTCATAAGTAATTTGTTCACGACCATGTTTTCGATTAATAAACTTGGGAATCAATCCTGCATCTAAGGGACCAGGTCGATACAGCGCCAGCACTGATGAAATGTCTTCTAAACCGGACGGCTTCAACTCCCGCACAATTTGCCGCATCCCGGATGATTCAAGCTGGAAGATACCTTCGAGTTCGCCTCTGGCCAGCAGTTCATAGGACTTGGGATCGTCTAACGGCAGTCGATCTAAATCCAGCTTGACTTGATGAGTTTGGGCCACCAGGTCCACGGTTTTCTGGATCATCGTCAGGTTTTTCAGTCCCAAAAAGTCCATCTTCAGCAAACCCAGCGATTCGATGTCCTCCATAAAGTACTGGGTAAACACCGCTCCGTCCGCGTTGCGCTGCAAAGGAACTACCTCATCCAATGGCTGTCCGGCTGACAGTATCGGTAACTTGAGCGACAGGCCAGGGTAAAGATTAAGCTGTTGATGCAGCTCTGCCATTGGGTCTACAAATAACCAATCTGCCGGAAACCCGGTGTAGGTGCAGAATCGCTCTCCTGAGGCGCGGTCGCCAATCCCAACCGCCCGGATTGCTATTCCAGCCGCCTGAAGCCGCTTGGCTTCTCGTTGCAGCCACCAGGCATATTCCAGACTGTCAAAGTCGCCTAATTGGGACCACAGTAGCATTAGTTGGCGAGGAGCCGTTTCACAGCCGCTCAGAATTGGGACAGTAGCTCCATCACTGATGCGTTGACGCTGAGTTTGACTAAGCAGGGTATATATCGTCATCACATTCCAGAAGGTCTTATCACTTCATCGCTATGTTCTCCCACTCATACCTTCCGATCAAGCCACTCAAAACTAAGATAGCGCGATCCCACAATCTCCTTTAGCGCCTCAAGCAGGGACTACTGCTGTTTTTAGGAATACATACCATACTGTATGGTATGCTAATTTCATATAGCTCATTAAAGGAGAAAACATATGAACGGATTTCTTCTAGCCGCCGCTGTTGTATCCCTTCTTACTTTCTTGGTCCACCTATTTTGGGGAGGCTATGACATTATCAATCCACTGCTTAAAGCTTCAGATCTTCAGGACATGCCGAAACTCACAGCCTATTACGGTTGGCACATTGTAACGCTTGTACTGCTTGCAATGACCTGCGCTTATGCTTATGTTGCTTTCGTACAGCCTGATGTTCCTCTCACAGTGATGCTGACCAGCATAGCTGCTGCTTGTACGCTCCTCAGCGTTGTACTGATCGTGACACGCCAATTGCAACCGCTTGATTATCCCCAATGGGCATTCTTTCTTCCGATTGCCTTGTTTGGAGCGTTAGGGTTGATCTTAGGATGAAAACAATAGAACGATTAACTCGCAACGCTTGGTTCGAGATTGGCTTGCAACTTCTAGCGGCTGAGGGGGAAAAAGCTCTAACTATCGATCGCCTGTGTCAAACTGCTGAGCGAACCAAAGGCTCTTTCTATCACCACTTCAAAAGCCATGATGAGTTTGTAACGGCTCTGCTTGCGTACTGGCAATTCGAGTACACCAACCGCATCATCGCAAGAGTTGAGCAACTTGAAGATCTCAGCGATCGCCGGCGGGAGTTAGATCGCCTCGCGGCAAGCGTAGACAGTCGGCTTGAACGGGCAATTCGCAGATGGTCAGGTGTGGATGAACGAGTGCAGCTCACGCTGAAGCAGGTGGATGAGCAAAGAATCCAGTACCTAGCGAAATTGATTTGTGAGTTGGGACAATCGGATGAGGAAACTGCTCATGAACTAGCCGTGATTGAATATGCTGCTTTTGTAGGGTTTCAGCAGCTATTTCCAGAGGCTGAATCGCAGTGGATAGAACGACTTATTCATCGGGTTACTCAACTGATTTCCTCAGGAAAATAGACTGTTAACCCGGCGCAGTGAACGCAATACCGGTTCTTTATTCACGGCAAAGCCTATAAATATGGGAATCAGCAGCTACTCTAGCGGCTCCACCTGCTTCGCAACATTGCGATGCTCTAGCCAATAGGTCAAGCCAACCCAGCCGATTAGCAACGCCAGCACCACAAAGGCCGACTGAGCCACCCAGGCCACAAGTTGCTCTAACGGCACGAGCTGACCGGCAAAATAGGCCGCACTCACGGTTGCCGAAGCCCAAAGGCCAGCCCCTAAAAGGTTACAGAGCAAAAAATTGAAATAGGGCATCCGGACTGTACCGGCCAAAGGCCCAGCAAAGATGCGCAGCAGGGCCACGAAGCGTCCCAGGATCACCGCTTTGGGTGCATTCTCGGCAAATCGATCGCGCACTGGTGTTAACGTTCTGATTTGCCGAATCAGCGTCCGTCCGTCTCCATCAGGCAGCACAATATTACTGATCAAAACATCGCTTTGCTGGCGTTCCAAAATCTCTAACGCTTCACGGACTGAGGCCACAGCAACCACCTCGGCACCACCATCTATTATCAGAATATCGCTGAGCAACTGTCTGGCTGATGGATCATCCTCCACAAGCAGAATCCGTAATCCTGCTAGTGCAGGTGCGTTTGCAGTAGGTTGGAGGTTAACAGGTGAAGGATCTGAGGTTAGATCTGAGGTTAGATCTGAGGTTAGATCTGGGGGTAACTCATTGGGCAACTCGTTGTTCTGATTGCAGTTCATAAAGCCATCTGCACTAGATTTGCACTGGAACACACTATTCAGAGATACGACTCCAGAACACGATCCTGGAACGCACTCTAATTTATCAAGCTGTTGATTAAACGAACTTGATTAAACGAACTTGATTATTTAGTTAACCTAATTTCAACGTTTGCGCCAGGTGGATGACTACCCTCACTTCACGGGTGAACCTTTAGAGGAGACAAACCAATTACCAGTAGTGACCAGCGATCAACCCAATGATTGAGCAAACCGATAGCGCAGACCATTAATTCCTCAGCAGGTCAAATGCCTCATCTTTGATAGTTGATTTTGCCCATTTACCTGATCAGCTCTCTTTGTATAACTGGTTTGAGATTGAATCAGCTTATCCCCAGACACGTTCATTATAAAATCTAGGTTAAATTAAAAAATTAGTTCCTCACTAAGGTCCAGAACTATTTGAAAGATATTCAATAATTGTTGAATTTGGTGTACTCAAAAGGAGCAATTAGTAGCGTCTAAGATCATTTTACGGACGCGCTCGGCTGGTACTCTTTCACTTCAATTGGCAGTATCACCGTGAATGTAGAACCAGTCCCAACCTGAGATGCCAACTGGATCTCGCCCTGCATTAGCTTCACGAGCCGAGCCACAATCGCCAGCCCTAAGCCTGTACTGTCTGAATTGCTAAACGAATCGGGAGGGCGGAGCTGTACAAACGGATCAAAAATATGTGTCTGTTCTTCTGGTGCAATGCCAATTCCCGTATCAATTACAGCAACTTCCCATTTTTCCTGATCGAGGGTACGAGCCTGAATGGTAATGTTGCCCGTTAGCGTATAGCGCACTGCATTACTCGCCAGATTGATCAAAATTTGCTGCAAGCGCAACGGATCCACCACCACCTGGGATGGAGCCAGGTTATAGTCCACCACCAATGTCAAGCCACGAGCATCAGCCAGGGGTTGAATTACCTCAACCACAGAGCGAATCACCGAACCCACTTCGGTTGATACTAATTGCAGCGGCATCCGGCCAGCCTCACAGCGCGACAGCTCCAGCGCATCGTTGATCAAACGCAACAACTGCCGACCATTGCGCAACACTCGCTCAATATGCTCTAAGCTGGGGACCGTATCCCTAGTTTGAGCTTGGCGCTGCTGCCGCAAGAACAGCTCAGAGTAGCCAATGATTGAATTCAAAGGGGTTTTTAGCTCATGGGTCAGTATCGACAAGTTATCTTGGTTGGCTCTTGCTAAGCGAGTCAGCTCCTGATTGGTCAATGCTAGCTGGGATTGAAGCTGTTCAAGTTCCTGCAACCGTTCCTGCACGTAGCTTTTGAAACATTGAGCGATAGCTGCATCTACTACTGCATTAATTAATGTCATAGCCCGAAACAATTCTTCCGGGCTGCCTTGCAACAAATCTTGCCGCAGGTTCGCTGAAATAGTAGAGCGTAGCAAATGATACTCACGAGCAATTTCGGTAGGATCAAAACCTTGTTCAGCTCGTAATGCTCCATGCTGTAAACTGGCAACTGCCAATGTTTCTAGGTCCGGCTGGCTTTCTGTTAAGTTGGGTGGCAGGCTTTGTAGATACCTCGGCGTTCATCATTTTATTCGGTATCTTCACGGCCCATGTCACGGGTAATATCGCCTTAGCTGGGTCTTCCTTCGTCAGTTCAGACGAAAAAACCACCATTACTCGGCTGTTGATGTTGCCGACATTTGTTGTGGCGGTTGCTTTGACTTCTCTGTTAGCCCGTTATGCGCGGCACAAAAAATGGCCGGTGTTTGCGGTGCTGCTAACGGCAGAAGCGGTTGCTTTGACTGGATTCTTAATCATTGGAACTAGCCTTTCACCTGCCCTGATGTTGGATGTACAGGAAGAGTATATCCTCCCGATTGGGATGGCTGGTGTGGTAGCAATGGCGATCCAAAATGGATTGATGAAAGAAGCAAAAGGAGTATTTAAGAGCTACATTCCGACAACGGTGATGACTGGAAATACAACCCAGCTCACCATTGATATGGTGCAGTATTTGCTGGCTAAATTATCGCCAGCGTCAAACCCGACTGCCCAGCTAGAGGCTGAGGAAGCTCTAGAGCGCATGAGTCGCGTGTTTCCAGTAATCACTGGGTTCGCCCTGGGTGGTTTAGGTGCAGCCTATCTTATTCTGTTAGCGGAAACCTGGTGGAGCTTAGTTTTACCGCTAGCCATTATTTCAATTCTAGCGGTGGCTGCCTATGTGGAATTTAATCGTACCTCGACCCAAGCGGAAGCAGAGTCTTCCGTAGAGGCACAAATGGCAGTAGCAGTAGAGGCAACCGCCGTCGAACGCCCTAGTGATGACAGCGCCCTATTTCGTTCTGAAGTTTGATCGTTGAGGCTGTAGTAATAGCTGATTGGTCATCTTACCCCTAGACTTAGATCATATTTGCCCTGGAGGAAATTCACAATGAAGCGTAAATTACTGTCGGTTTTTGCCTGCTTAGTAGTTTTATTGAATCTACTAATAGCCCAGCCAGTCCAGGCCCAGCCATTCATTCAAATCTCGTTGCCAGGTCTGTCCAATCTAGGCTTCTCGAAAGCTGAACTGACCCCAGAGCAAAAGGCGATGATCGAACAGCTAGAGGATGAAATTGTGCCTCAGCTAGAAACTATCCTGACCCCAGAGCAGCGGGACCAGTTTATCTCGGCGATTGGTGAAGGCAAAAGCTTTCGCAAAGCCTTCAAGTCCATTACTCTGACTCCCACACAGAAAAGTCAGCTTGCCTCGGTGATGAAATCTATTCCCAAGGCTGATTTCTTCGCTACACTGACGCCCGAACAGAAGAAGGGCTTCTTCATGAAGAAGAAAGATATGTTCATACCAACGGCGGAAGAAATTACCGAGAAGATCAATGCCGGTATGAAGAAGAAAGATATGTTTGCACCAACCGCAGAAGAGCTGAGTGAAAAGATTGGGGCAGGACTCGATAAGAAGAAGATGTATATGCCTTCAGTTGAGGAAATTGGCGAAAAGATCAAAGCCAAGATGAATGCCATCATGCCAGAAGATTAAGTGTCCAGCACCAAACAAACCGGTGAGAAGGCGAATTTCGGTTCGCCTTTTTTAGGATGTAGCCGTTGCCACCACAGTTAGGACAAAGTGTTGTGGGTGTGATTCAAACGCCCACAACACTGCTCTATCTCTTCTGGCAAACACTATATCTGCATAAAGAAAATCACCATCATGATCAGGGCCAGCAATACGATAGCGGCTCCTAATAAATCAGTTTTCACCAAAGAGCGGCGAAAGGCAGGGCGCAACCAGAAACCCATCAGCCGCGTCACGATTGGCATCACGACCCAAGTCAAGCAGGAAGAAGTAATTAGGTTATTTACCAGCATCGAGGCAGCAGGCGGCCAAAACTGCATGATCCCCAACGCTGCCACAAAATGCCGGTCGGGGACAGGCATCGACTCTGCGCGTCCAGGCAGAGCTTCTTCAGGGGTGGGAATGGTTAGCTTTTTACCAAATCCAAACAGGACCATAATGAAAACCTAGCTTTCTGAAAATCTTTACGCTTCTTAACTTCCATCATAGATCGGCAAACCTAGCTCCACCTGAGAGCCACCTGAGAAATTGCCGATCGGTTTGCGGACGGTTTGCCAGAAGTCTTCTGCCATGTTTTCCTGACCAGAAATCTGACCTTCTGCTGACTTCGACTGACTGACACCGGCAAATCGCCCGATTAGGATGGATGTATTCCGAAATAAGTGAATGGGTGGATGAGTGGACGGGTGGATATCCATGCAGATAGGCCCACAAACCAGCGTGAAATTCACTTGAAGTTATCAGTAAATTTACAAAACATTGGTGTAGATCTCCGCAGATACAAACCAGGACTGCATCACTAACATGCAGGGTTTGCTTCAAGATTTTGTTTCATCATATCATCAGGACTCGGCAACTATGACTACCAGAACTTCCCCCTGCGTTCGCAACCTATATCTACCAATTTTCGCTAGCCTGTTTACAGCCATAATTACCCAGCTATTTATAGCCGCACCTGCTCAAGCAATCTGCGAATACCAAGGCCAAACCTACGAAACGGGCGACACGGTTGGACCTTATGTCTGCATGCCCGATGGTAGCTGGCAGCCCCAATAGGTAGCTCAACCAATAGCTCAACCAATAGCTCAACCATTTTGGATTTGTTTTGGGACCATTGCCCTATCTCAAGGAGACCGATCGTGTCCTACGAAGAAAGCCCCAGCCTTAACCCCCAGCCCCCCTACGTCACTGAATCTAGCGAACGCCCATTCCCTGAATCAGAACTACGAGACCGGTTAGGAGAACCGTCCGTTGCCCCTACTGCTGCAACCGAGCCTCCAAAGGCTAAAGTTGCGGTTTTTCCGGCCTTGCCTGTCCAAACGACACAGCAACGAATCCATTTGCCTCAGCGGTTCTGGAGTTGGGTTGGACTCAAAGATAAAACCCTCTTTGATTTGCTGCAACTGCTCGGTGCCTCGATTGCTGTGCCTGTGTTTCTGGCGTTGCTCACCTACCAGCAGGCCAAAACCGCGGACGATCGGCAGCGTCATGAGATGATGTCGAACTATTTTGACGAAATGACCGAGCTGATGTTGAACAAAAACCTGGGTGAATCAGGACAAGACTCTAAAGTGCAGTCGATGGCGCCGGCTAGAACCCTGAGTACGCTACGGCAGCTCGATGGAGAACGCAAAGGTCAATTGCTCAAGTTTTTGTACGAATCGAATTTGATTGGACAGTGCAAGTTGAGTGCTAAACCAGGGCAGCCTACGGCATGCCAAGACCCGGTGCTGGATCTGAATGGCGCGCGCCTGAACCAAACCACATTTGATCAACCGGTTCCCCTGCCGGGGATCAACCTCACCGCTGCCTTTTTGCCGGGTGCTCAGTTGCCGAAATTCGATTTGTCGCGGGCGCAGCTCCCAAACGCCAACCTGGAAGGTGCAAATTTAACTGAAGCGATTCTGGATCAAGCCCAAATGGTGAAAGTACAGCTAGTGAATGCGGTACTAAAGGATGCCAATCTCCATAAAGCCACCCTAAACGGCGCTTTCATGAGAAAAGCCGACCTGAGTGGTGCCACCTTGACGGAAGCGAAGCTAGACAAAGCCGACCTCCAAGAAGCCAACCTCAGTAACGCTAGCTTGGTCAAGGCGATTCTGACCAAGGCGATTCTGAAGAATGCCAACCTGAACAACGCCGATCTGGCAGATGCGAATCTGAAGGAAGCCAAACTGACGGGTGCCGATCTAACGGGTGCCAATCTGGAAAACGCGGGAAGCTGAATCAATAAAGCATCGCCCTCCATGCCGCGCATTTTTTGATCCGAAATGATCAGAGGAATTTGTTTGCCTTCCGCAACTAATTCTGCACAGAGTAACAGTGCATCTTCACCGCTACTGGTTAGCTCAATATCATAATCTTTGCCAAAATTGCGCCTGAGCTGTTGCCCTAAACTTCTGAGAATTGTCCATTCATCATCTACACAAACAATTGCCGCTCGTATCATCGATATCAATCCAGTGCCGTACTAATCACCTGCTGTAACTCTGCCTCGGTCCAAGGTTTGTGGAGACAGGCATAGAGATTTGCTTCTCGTCTCGCTCGCTCAATTGCGGCTTCGTCAGCTTGCCCCGTCAACATCACGGTAACAATTTTAGGAAAGCGCTGATGCACTTGAGTCAAAAATTCATCGCCTTTGATCCCAGGCATCAACCAATCCGAGACAATGATCAAAATTTTGATCTCTTCGTTGATTAATTCATCGATCACGATCCAGGCTTCTTCAGCATTTTGAGCAACCTCATAGATATAGCGATTGCCAAAGCAGCGTTTCAGCTGTTCTTTCAGGCATTTCAAAATAGTGACTTCGTCGTCTACACAAAGAATTGCTGCATCGGACATGATTCAGTATCTCCTAATTCATTGCTTAGTTTTCTCCACGTTGAACCGCTCCAATCGGCAGCCAAACCTTGAATTGAGTGCGTCCAGGCTGGCTTTCTACCGCAATATAGCCCTGATGTTTCTCAACAATCTTTTGACTGATATACAGTCCTAGCCCGCTGCCTTCTCCTGCGGCCTTGGTGGTAAAAAAGGCGTCAAACATCCTCTGCTGCACCTCTGGAGAAATTCCAGAACCTGTATCTGTAATACTGACTTCCACTCCGTCATCCTGTTGACGAGTTGTCAGCATCAGCTTTCCCTTTGACTGCATCGCCTGAATAGCGTTATGAATCAGGTTAGTCCAGACCTGAATCAGCTCATCTGGATAACCCCAGATTGCGGGAATAGGTTGATAGTCGCGAATTAGTTCGATATTGCGCTTCAGCTGGTTGTGATAGATCTCGATTACCGTTTCTAATCCATCTGTGACTTCCACGCGCTGCTTTTTCCCAGTTTGGTCAAACCGAGCATAGCTCTTCAAGGCAAAAACGATCTTGGCAGAACGATCAACAGCTCGTAGAATCATTTGGTTATTAATAAACGAACAGGTCAGGTTATAGGCAAACTGCACCGCCCATTCACCCTGGTCACCTTTTAAGAGAGGTGCTAAAAACTCAATTTGTTCATAGATGCCCATGTCCATGAGTAGATCAGCAGTGTCTCTGGCATTTTCAAGTCCATACTCCTGAAGCTGAGCCGTGAGTTTGCGCTTCAGCGCCCGGTTTTCAGTGGATGCAATCAGGGGTTGACTATTGAGTGCTCGCTGGACCAACTCAAAGAAGCTCACCTGTTCTGTATCGTTTAACCGTTGGTGTAGATAAGGCAGTTCGACCAACGCTTCCTGTAGTGCTTTATGAGTGTTGTCAGCAGACGCTTTGATAGTACCCAAAGGATTATTGATCTCGTGCGCCACTCCAGCAATTAACTGCCCCAAGGCTGCCATCTTTTCCTGCTGAATGAGCTGGCTTTGCGTTTGCTGCAGATCCTGTAAGGCAGTTTCGAGAGCTTGATTTTTGGCCCACAACTTGTTGCTGAATCGGTGAAACAAACTTCCAATAATTGCAGCAGACAAAATCAACGATGCACTGGTGCCAAAATCGGCAATTCTACGTGTCTGTTCCTTTTGCTCTATAAATCTTTTTTCTAGAATTGCAACTTCAGCGTATAGATCATCGTAGATTTTATCAATGCCGTCTGCATCAATATCGATTGCCTTTGGCTTGGATTACTTTTGCTTATCTCGGCGGTCGTTGTCGCGGCGGTGATCTCGTTCTTCATTCATAAACGAATTAGCGGCCGACGGCTCCCAAATGCTGCTTCGAGGTATATTAAAGTTGATGCAGTGTACCAAGCGCTGATGAAGGAAGATTACTGGCGTACAACGTTCATAATTTTCTTACTTCGTGTTTCGGTGATAATGCCCTTCGCATTCACCAATTTTCTGCTTGCCTCGGCCCGCGTCCGCCTTAGCTCATACGTGATCGGAACATTTACCGGAATGCTTCCGCGTTCAGCGGCGATGGCATTTGCGGGGGCCGGGCTTTCGCAGCTCGATCCGCAAAGCTCGCGCGATATGGTTGCTTTGTTCATTGGCCTTGCGGCAACGATCGGGGTTATTGTTTTGATCGCGCGATTCAGTAGGGTAGCTCTCAAACGTATGACCAACGGCGAATCCGAGGCGGAAGCAGCGATCTGTACCGAAAGCTGAAAAGCCTCAAATCGTTCTCCTGAGAATAATTCGAAAAATTGCAGAAAAACGAGCTGAATTGCGTTATTATTTTAGGCAGAAAGTTTACGCAACCTTTCTGCTCGGATTTCGTGAAAGATTAACGTACCGGCTAACCTGTGGGCCACAACAACAAAAATATGAAACGTGCATTGTTGATCCGATATTTGCTCACGCTTTTCGTCCTTGTCTCACTTGCATCTCCGACGGCGGTTATCGCGGCGGGTGAAGGTAAGAAATATTTCAAGATCGGCCTAAAGCATGAAGCTGCTGAAGAATGGGACAAGGCAGTGGAGGCATTCACCATTGCGGTGAAAGATAATCCGCGCAATCCGGAATATCGTCTTCATCTGCGGCGTGCGTTGTTCAATGCCTCGCAGCAATATATGAAGCTTGGCCGCGCTGCCGCCGATGAGAAGGATTACGCGTCCGCATATACATTTTTCAGAAAGGCATTTGCGTTCGATCCGGTCAATGAGCTAGCCAAATCGGAGATGGCCCGAATGGTCCGTCTTCAGGAGGAATTGAAGTCGGGCAAGCGTCCGGAGCCGACCACAGCGGACGGAATCCGACTCGTACAGACCTCTTTCGGAATGCAGCCGGAAGGATTTAGAATACCGCAAAAGTTAGAAACCCTCCGCGACTTGCCTTTTCCAAGCGGCATTCCGCTTCAAACTATTGTTAAGGATCTAGCTCGTTCGCTGGATCTCAATGTGCTTTTCGATGTTGAATCGCGACTTGAGAATCGCAGTGTTCGTATCGAGCTTCGACAAGTAACGGCGGCAAAGGCTCTGGATTATATCTTTCTTCAAGAAAATCTCTTTTTTCAACGTGTCGGCCCACGGACGATCTTGGTTGCGAGCGGGAACCGGAGACAGAATTTTCAGCAACTCGTACTTCGTACTTTCTATCTGGCAAACGCAAATCCTAAAGACGTAAAGACCGTCATCCAAACGGCGATCCCGCCCCAGCCGGGACGTTCGCAAACGATAGTACTTGAAGACGCAGCAACAAACAGTGTAACTGTCCGTGATACGGAAGAGAACGTTCGCTTGATCGGACGCCTAATTAGCTCGCTTGATAAGGACAGAGCTGAGGTTGTGATGGATGTTGCTATCTATGAGGTTTCCAAATCTGATCTTATGAAACTCGGAAATCAACTCGGTTCTGAAACACAGCTTTCAAATCTGGGTGGTGTTGGTCTTCCGTATGTTCTAGGCGGATCGACCCAGCCTATAACCAGCGGTCTGCCATTCCCGAATTTCGATGTTGCGAGCGTTGCTATCGGACTGCCTTTAAGCACACTCGCCGCTTTTCAGAGCAAAGGGAATACGAAACTGCTTGCATCGACCCAGATTCACGCGTTCAAGACTTATCTGAACTGTTGGGCACAACCCGCGTCACCGTGACTCGCGCCCTGATTCAACTAGAGCAGCAAGGCTTTATTCAGCGCCTCTCATTACAACGAATTGTGTTACAGCAAGCTGAATACTGGCACTACGAGATTTAATTTGCTGTATTATATTTCATCCGGAACTTTTAACTCATACAAAGTCATAAACCAATTCACAAATCTTTGAGCATTAGGATGCTGTGGATTCAGGAGACGTTCCATAATTGCTTGATGAAGTTGTCGTCCCGGAGGATTCTGCCAAGCCAACCAGGTGTATATGTTTGCTTTATCAAGATGAGAATCTGTAAACACTGCGCCCCTACTTTTTGCTCCTTGAACTGTTTCCTGAGCAAACTGCCAAAGCACTTCATTACCTACTGGGATCATATATGCCAAGAAGGTTTCTAACATACCACGCATTTTATTATCAGGCATAATCCAAATCCCCAATCTAATTCCATCCTCTGTGGTATGTATTAAACCATCCTCTGGCAAAGAGATTGGAATGTCAGGGATACTTTTCAAAATGGCACTTCTAATGCTTTGCCAACGCCCTAAAGGATTTTCATCAGCATCAATCATGATTCCAAGTGCAGAAAGTCCAGAAGCTTGCAATTCAGTAGAAATCACATCTGGATCGACTAAATTTTGATAACCGTCGTAATTGCGGATATACACAGTTGGGTTATTCCGGGTTCCCCAATTTATACCATTTGCTTCAATTAACTCTGGTATTACACGAGCATCTTGCTTTCCCTCTACAAGAAGAACCTTGGGATAAATATCAGCCATTCTCTACCGCACCTCAATTCCCCGTTCAGCCGCAATCACAACTTGCCGCTCAGTGAAGACGACGCTCCTTGATTTACCTTTTTCAATTCTTTGAATTGTAATACCCTCCTCGCTGGGACCTACAGCACTTGCAATTTCAGCCAGGCTTGTCCAGCAATCACTGCTATGGGTTGTAGCGAAAACTTGAACATTGAGTCGCTTAGCAGTTTCCCATATCAGTCTCCACATATTAGACATTGCGCTGAAATGAAGTCCTGTATCAATTTCATCAACGAGTAGAACACCGTCTCTTGCATTCACAATTGCCAGCGTCAATCCCAAAATTCGCCGCATACCATCTCCCATACTGCCTAGTGGAATACGTTGGGTACTACCCTTTAGGCGTACAACTAACCCTCCTGGGGATGTCAATGATATATATCGTCCAGGACCAACTGACGCTATACGCTCAACAAGGGGTTCAATAGTTCTCAGTGATTCAATCACAAAATCCTCTTCTGGTGTCAGAACAATCTGATCAAACAGTGCAAGCATATCTTTGTTGGTCAGCGAAGATGTGGTTACATATTGCGTTCTAACCCCCAAGTTTTTTGATTCTCCAGGAATACGAAGAATATTTGCAGGCAAACCTTGATTTGCAGATAGAGGAACCTGAATAGTTTTATTTTCTCGCTTTAAGTAATTAATAACTAGTGCTAAAGGGCCAGAATTCTCAAATTCAGTAAGATGATCATTATTTTCAATCGATACAACAATCTCTTCAGCATCAACACCATTAAAACCAAATATCGAAAATTTGCTACCTATGTGAATATCATGTCCATAGAATAGGTGTCGTATGTCTAGCTCTCGATTACTGACATTTTCATCAACCCAGACATACTCATTACGATTGAGCATCATTTCTGGTAACACTTCAAACGTGGCCTGAGAGCAAAGAAGCAGTATTGCTTCTAGAATTGATGTTTTACCACTATTATTAGTACCGACAAGCAAATTAACTCTGCCAAGCTGCTGAAGCTCGAATGCTTGAAAACAACGAAAATTCTCAATCTTTAATGTCGAATAAGACAAGCAACTATGTAGAGATAATTGAGACAATGCTCAAGTTGCAATTTTAGAAATAGAAAGGCAAACTGCATTGACACCTCGGATAGTCGTTTAGAACTCAAGCCGTCGCATTTTTAGAAGGCTTCTATAAAAGCGAACCCTCATCCGGCAGCTTGGATGGTTGATTTCGTTCGGCTAATTACGGAACTGTCTCACGCACAAATTCTCAAACCCGCTTGACACCCCCCACGGCTTCATAGTCGTTCCCAATCACCCGCCGCCGACAACCTCGAATTCCCAACAGATACCCTCTCGGCGGTCGGGGTGCATTGGGGTTGTTATGCTGCGTTGCGATATTTCCCTTTACTTGACCAAATGCTCTATAATCACTGTTTTCAGGTAGATTGAGCAAAGTCTGAATATAGGTTGACATGACCGCAAAATGCGAGAGTAGCTTATGGAGCATAACGACCAGCAGAAAGTGTGACTGAAGAATTGTCGGGTTGAAGACTGTGCTAAGTTCTGAGTTTTCTCTTTATACTTAATCCCTTGTAAAGCACACAGCCAATAAAAAACAGTCCAACATACCCTACAATTGGGTAAAGCACTCCAACAAGTTCACTAAAAGAAAACATACTAATAATAAAAGTCATCATTGCAATTCCAATTGCAATCAATGCATTGCCTCTTCTTCCCCCAAAGTGAAAACGGCTACAGACGGACCACATCATCGCAGAACATGAGGAAAAGATACCTAAAATCAAAGTGATTGAAAATATTGCTCCTAGAATATAAGAAATCTTCCTTGCAAGGTACAAAACAGGAATATCAAGCCCTGCAATGGTATCCCCGTTCAACAAAATCGCCGTGCTCATAATTGTGATTGATAGCATCAGTAGAACGACTCCAAGTAGCGTTCCGTATTTTAGATCTTCCTTTGATTTTGCAGTTACACCAATCTGAGTAAAATATGTGCTGCCTGGGAAAAAATTGAGTCCAAGATACAAAAAAGCACTTAAAAACCATGATGGGGCAGACTGATATGGCAATAAGGTTTCTCCATATGTTGGAATATCGTTGAAATAATCAAAATCACTGATAAGAGTAATTATCCCAACAAGTATTGAAAAAACAATTATGATAGGTCCAATTGGAGCAATAATTCTTACTAGCCTTTCGAATCCAATAAGATATGCAATAAGCATCAGAATTGCCATGATTGCTGAACCAATATATTTATTCAGTCCATAATATTCATAAAGAGTTGCACCGGCTCCAGACACTAAAACCGGCATCAAAAGGATAAGTGTTCCAGTGATCAAAAACGTATAAGAAGTTCCGAGTTTGTTTCCACAAAAATATTTAAAGTGATTAAAGTTTTTAATGTCCCTATTTTCAAAGCCAGTTCGCATTAAAAGATATCCTAAGATTAAAAATCCAATGAAATTAATGACTATAATTCCAAAACTGAAATATCCATAACTTGAAAAGAATTGAAGGATCTCTTGTCCGGTAGCAAAGCCTGAGCCGATCACCCAGGCAATAAGAGCGCCAGATGTTCTAATTAATGATTTTTTATCGAATACTTCTTTTTCCATTGCTTTTAATTCGTACTAGCTCTTTTTGGTGGCAGCATCGCTCGGCATCACCTGCCGTCTCAGGCGATTCGATTTACATGACGGCTTTCGTGGCGGCGGTCGGATGCATTCTATGGCAAAGACATTGCCAGTGCGGTCAAGGGCTAAGAAATCTGGCGATTATACATCTCGCAGGCTTGACAGGTTCGGGCTACTTGCTTTCTACGGCCAGTTTGACGCCCAGCAGGATGAGGAGACCACCAGCCACCCTGTCCATCCAATGACCGACTCGACGGTAACCGCGCACTACTACTGTTGTCAGAATTGATGCCGAATCGCGAAGGCCAGCGCAGAGAACACAAGGCGACGCACCGTCGAACCCTCTCGAGGATTTCTTCCGACAACTCCCGCAGCAAAGAGGACAGCGGCCGCCGGTAGAACGAGGAATGGGCTCCGGCGTTCTGGTAAGCGCGGACGGCACCATTCTGACAAATGCCCACGTGATCGATGGTGCAGACCGTATCACGGTTCAGATGAACGATAACAAAACGTTCGAGGCAAAGGTCGTGGGAGCAGACAAGCCCAGCGATCTTGCCGTACTGAAGATCGAAGCCCAAAATATGCCATTTCTGACCCTTGGCAATTCTGATAACGTCCGCGTCGGAGACATCGTGCTTGCGATCGGCAATCCGCTCGGCATCGGCCAAACGGTTACGGCAGGTATTATTTCAGCAAAAGGTCGTCGCACCGGACTGAGCTACGGCGGGCAAGATTCGTTTGAAGACTTTCTGCAAACCGATGCTCCGATAAACCGTGGAAATTCGGGCGGCGCTTTGGTAAGCCTTAATGCCGAACTGATAGGCATCAATTCACAGATACTCGCCGGTGGACCTTCGGGCGGAAATATTGGTATCGGCTTCGCCATCCCTTCCAATATGGCTCGGTCCGTTATGGAGCAATTGCTCAGGGATGGCCGCGTCCGCCGAGGAATGCTTGGCGTAAACATCCAGAATATTACGGAAGAAACGGCTCAGGCTCTTGATCTAAAGGAACGCTCCGGCGTGATCGTTAGTAACGTAAGACCGGGCAGCGCCGCCGAAAAGGCTGGCGTAAAACGCGGAGACATCATTACCGCAATAAATGGCGAAAAGATCGATGATGGGAATGTACTGAGAAACAAGGTTGCCGGTACTCTTCCGGGAACGGAGATCAAACTCACCGTCCAACGTGATGGAAACCCGTTGGAGCTCACGGTAACCCTTGACGAGTTTGACACGGACCGATCAGCTACAAGCGCAGAACCAGGAGCGGCTCCGAATTCGGCTTCTCCGACCGGCGGCAAGTTGGGGTTGACGCTCCAGCCGGTAACTCCGCAGGTTGTAAAAGAATTGGGGCTTACGAACGAGAAAGAAGGTGTTATAGTTACCGGAGTAGATGAAGGAGGTCCCGGAGCCGAGGCCGGGATACAGCGGGGAGATGTGATCCTCGAAATAAATCGGCGATCAATATCAACAGCAGAAGATGTTCTTTCTGTGGTCGAGAGTTCGGGTTCGCGCCCTATACTTCTGTTGATAAATCGTCGCGGCCAAACGGCATTTATCACTATTCGCCCAAGATGATCGCAGAGCAGAGATAGATTTCGCGATAACTATCTCAATTATCCGGTCCAATTTATTTCAAAGACTATGTGGACAAAGACCTACATCGCAACGGCTGTCACATTTTGTCTATTTCTTGGATTTGTTGTCTATTATTCATCTAGCTGGTTGGGAAGTATTACCGCCCCGGCCGATGCCTTCGCGGGTTACGAATACTATCGCGGCCTCTCATGGTACATTCTCGCATTCACGTCGATAGTTTTGTTGATACTTGCTAATGTGATCTTTGCGAAACGTGGGAAAAGCTGGGCTATGTGGACAACACTTGGTTATTTTTGTCTTTTCCTTGTCGCAATTGGCTTTGTTCTCCCGATCGCTTCTATCAGTTTTCTTCGCGGACACGGTTACTCCGCAGAACTTAGATCGTATTTTTCTCCATTTATCGCTGTAGCATTTATGGCCGCGGCTGCGGCCCTCATTTATGGCAATCGCTATCTGGCCGGACGACTACGCGACCGTATTCACGGTAGATCATCTGCAGAGGAAGCATCCGATGAAGAAACTGTAGCGACCTCACCCAATTGATCTCAAGTCTACGTCGGCATCGGTCATGATGATAATCCGGTGGTAGCGGAGCTGAGACGGATTGAACTCTTCGCCTTTGATACCCAAACCCAAGGCCGTAATCAGGGATTGGATCTCGGTATTCTTGTAGATCTTGGCGTCGTCGGTCTTTTCAATGTTGAGAATCTTACCCCGCAGTGGCAGAATCGCCTGGAAGCGGCGATCACGACCTTGTTTAGCGGAACCACCGGCTGAGTCTCCTTCTACAATGAAGATCTCCGATTCGCTGGGATCGCGCGAGCTACAGTCGGCCAGCTTACCAGGCAGCGTCGAAGACTCCAACACCGACTTGCGGCGCACCAGTTCCCGCGCCCGCCGAGCAGCTTCGGCAGCATTAAAAGCTTGAATCGCCTTCTCCAGAATCGCATCGGCCACGCCGGGACGGAATTCCAGATACTCGGTCAGTGCCTCACCAACGAGCGTATCGACAATGCCACGCACCTCAGTGTTACCCAGTTTGGTTTTGGTTTGGCCTTCAAACTCAGGATCGGGCACCTTGACCGAAATTACACCCGTCAAGCCTTCGCGGACATTCTCGCCAGCCAGATTCGAGTCGTTTTCCTTGAGCTTGTTGCGCTTGCGGGCAATGGCGTTCATGGTCCGAGTCAACACCGCCTTTAGCCCTTCTAAGTGCGTACCGCCATCGATGGTGCGAATGTTGTTGGCAAAGCCGAGCAAATTATCGGTATAGGCATCGACACACCATTGCAGCGCTACCTCGACCTGGACATTATTGCGCTCGCCTTGCACAAAGATAATCTCCTCGTGCAGCGGCTGCTTGTCCTTATTCATGTACCCAACATATTCCCGAATCCCACCCGCGTAGTGATAGGTTTCGACTTTGGGTTCATCGCTTTTCAGCAGTTCCAGGCGATTGTCGGTAAAGGTGATTTCTACACCCGCGTTCAAGTAGGCCAGCTCGCGCAGCCGTCCAGCCAGAGTGGCGTAATCAAACTCGATGCCGGTGGTAAAAATTTCGATATCGGGCTTGAAGGAGACCGAAGTGCCAGTGCGATTGCCCTTAGCAGGTTCAATAATCAGATCGGTTTGGGGTACGCCGCGTTCGTAGCGCTGCTTGTGTACCTTTTGTTCGCGCCAAACGGTGACTTCTACCCATTCCGAGAGGGCATTCACGACCGAAATCCCCACCCCGTGCAGTCCACCGGAGACCTTGTAGCCACCGCCGCCAAACTTGCCGCCCGCGTGCAGCACCGTCATCACCGTTTCCAGGGCCGATCTGCCGGTGCTGGGATGAATCCCAGTAGGAATCCCCCGCCCGTCGTCGGTAACACTGACGGAACCATCTGGGTTCAGCGTGATGCCAATATGCTTGCAATAGCCTGCCAGAGCTTCATCGACCGAGTTGTCAACAACCTCATAAACTAAGTGATGGAGTCCACGCGGGCCGGTGCTGCCAATGTACATGCCTGGTCGTTTCCGCACAGGCTCCAAACCTTCAAGGACCTGAATTTGTTCAGCACCATAATTTGTTGTCATGTATGAAGCGCTCCCGTGAGTGGTGTGAAGCCGTCCAAGACCTCAGAATATTAAAATACACCAAAATTCTAGCACAAAAGGGTTAAGGACGATTTTAAGCCAGTCTGAGGCGAATTTTCCGAAGGAGATCGATCAGAATAATTTGTTAGCAATCCTTCATATGTAAAGCTTGGAAATCGGCCAATTTTAAACAAAGTTAATTTTATTGCCATTTGGGCTAATACATTTGTACCAAAATTCTTCTCCTCTTATTTTACTCTAAACAAATGGAGTCAGCGTTGATTGTTATCTGCGGCGCGACAGCCACCGGCAAATCCGGATTGGCGCTTGAACTGGCCCGCTGTTTCTGATTTAGTCTCAGTTTACAAGAAGTGTCAGATTAAGTCTTGACTATTACAGTTAGATTGCGCGATCAAGCTTCTGCGATCGCAAAACAATTCCTCAAAGGATCGCCTATCCGTAAGTTTTTTGATTCTTTAGCAGAACATGCTGAATCTGGTATCAGATCTCAGCAGATGCTTGATGAAGAACGCTGGGGGTGATTTCTACTTCCCTTTCCCCAATCGCTCCACAAATACCTCATGCTCCGACGACTGCAACCCTTCCTGCACCACCTCCAGCACCCGCCGCGCCATCTGGTTGTTCAACAGCGCCTCTACCGCCAGCCACAGGCTCAGAAACATCCGACGGCGAATGAGCCATCAGGTCAGCAGGAAGTAACTGATACTCCCCATCCGTCAGCCAGAACCATTCCAGTTGGTTCTCATAGGATTGCCAGATCACATATTCCAGCACACCATTGCGACGATAGACCTGCTTCTTGCTTCCGGTATCAATCGCGGCACTACTGGCAGCAATTTCCACAGTCAATTCTAGCGCTCCTTCAATATAGCCATCGCTGCTCAATCGGGTTTGCCCGCTTGCATTCGCTTCCATGCAATCTGGATCATCCGGTTGAGCGCCGCGCATTTGATGAACCACGCCACCGCTCGGTTGTCAAATTGACGCGCACTCAGATTGCCGCCCAAAATCGTCTTCAAAGGTCACTGTAGAGGACAGCGGCACCGGGTTTGCCGCTCAACTCTTCGACCCCCCATTGCTCCAGGACGAATTCTTCGATCCAGAAGGTGAGGCTTCCTCTCTGCTTGAGACCAGCGTTATACTCAGACCAGTTGCGGATGCGGTATTGAGGTTTCATGGCATGTTGCGGTGTGGTAACTACAACTTACCATTCCTCTCCCCTCCGCAACCCCTCTTCGTGCAACAACGCCTCCTAAAATTAGGAATGTTGAATCAATCACTCGTGTTTCTGCCTTCTACAGCCAACCTTAACCATGCCCACTCTTATCGCTGTTTGGTCTCAATGGTTTCGATCGATTTATCGCCGCTTGCAAATCTGGTTGATTCTGAGTATGGTGCTGGTCCTTTTGGCTATCATGCCTCCATCAATCCATGCTCAAGAGAACAATTTGATTGGCGATCCTGGCAGCCCAGCAGAGAATCCGGCAGGTAATCCAGTTGATGGCTATCCAGTGGTCTTAGATGGGCAAGTTCTATTTCGCGTTAGGCAGGATATTCCAGGCATTGCATCAGCGCAGGAACGGGCAGCGATTATCAATAGTCGCTTGACTAGGTTCGCTGGCGATACCTCAATTACACCCGAAACCATCCGAGTTGAAGAACAAAATGGCCTGTCGGTTGTCTTAGCAGGAGATACCATTCTGCTAACTGTGGCAGATGGCGATCGAGAAGGTAATCAACCACGTCAAGTACTTGCTGAGAAAACAGTACAAATTATCCAGTCCGCTGTGACTCAATATCGTCAAGCACGGAGCGCTGAGAAAATTGTCCGAGGTATTATATTGAGCGTTTTGAGCACAGTTACCTTAATCGGCCTGCTGCTGTTGCTGCAACGCTGGATCTCCCGCCTATTAATTCGGATTCGAGCGGCTCGACAAGCCGATGCACTAGACCTCAGAATTCAAGGCATGCAATTGCTTGGTTCCGATGCAACCAGCTATCTCCTTTCAGGATTGGTGAAAGCATTGCGGCTAGCGTTGATTTTAGGCGGCCTCTACCTATATATTCCGTTTGTTCTCAGTCAATTTCCAGGCACCAGGGCCGTTGGGAATTCTATCTTCAGCGACATCGCCACGCGGTTAGAGCTGCTGATTGCTGGCTTGGCAGGATATTTACCAAATTTAGCGATTATCACGATTATTGAGATGCCCTCGATCCGCGCAATACCCAGCGGTAAAGCTTTTCAATTGAGCAGCAAACGTTCTTAAAAATATTGTCAAGCTTAAAGAGGTAGTTCAGCTATTGACTATGTTTTAAGCCTTAAGATTGAGAGAATTCTGAATAGAGTCGTAACAATACTCAGCTAACTCGATTGTCCTATTTTTAATTTCCTCTTTACTCCAATTTGTAACATTACTTTCTGCAAATTCTTGCGTTAGTTTAAAGTTGGATTTTTTGTATATATTCATCTTGTCAACCAATTCCTTGTTACCGGCTTCTTCATTTAGCTCTTGTCCTAATGGCAACAGATTACCAATGCTACCCACATAGTCCTCTGCACCAAATGATTGAGGTAATATGTGTTCTAGAGTAATACTGTCAGGCATGAATTCACGGGTTGTTTGCTTGGTAGATTCAAGATAACTAAAAATGTATTGAATAAGTCTTTTATCTTTTGTGTAACCTTTAAGAAATCTTAACTTTGAGAACTTCTCCTTAAATAGATCTCTGTCAGGCAATCGCGTTACCAACTGTTGCTTCAGCTCTGCTAAAACTTTCTTGGTCGAGTTCTTATCTTTTGCTTCAAAAAGCTGTCTTGCAGCCTTAGAGTAGCTTCCTTCAATACCAGAAGGTCTCATAGAACATACAGCATTGAAAAGGAAATGAAACTTCTCAATGAAGGAAAGAATTTCTTTCACTTCAGATAGCTTTAAATATCCTTTTTCTCGAACTCTAAATAGATTTAGTATAAAGGGTCTTTGTTGCGTGATATTGAAGGTTTTTAATGCAGACAGAGATCGATATAACTCCTTTTCTTCTTGCTGCTTGAAATCCTCCAATATAGGAGAAGACGTCTTAACATATAATTTCGCGTCACCCACTAACTCATCAACAAAAGTTTTAGCATCAATACTGCCACTATTCCATTGCTTCTTAAATGATTTGTAAACGTTTTCTGCACTCACATAGCTATATCTAGATATCCACCAATGTCTAACAAATGTTTCTAAACTACCTACACCATCTCTTGAAACTATTATGCTTCTCAATTCCTTCCATTTAGTTTTTGCGAAATCATCAGGATGCTTCCCAATAAGACCTTTGAAGACCTTGTTTTTTATTAGATCTACAAAGCTTAAGTTCATTCCTCGCGCATTGAGGGTCTCAAAAATTGTGTAAGCTTCATCTTCTTCACTAACAGTGATGAAAATAACCTTCAGATACTTAACAACTTGATCTCTAATTGCTTTTAAAAGCTTTTCATACAAATCATCGTCTATTTTGAAAATTGAGAATTTGCTTCTCAGATTCTCCTTGGAAGTACTCAAATAAAATTCATTGTATGAATTTAGAAGGGTCTTTTCTTCTTCCGAAGATGGAGAATTATTTTCTTTCTCAATATGTTGAATCGTCGTCTGGAAAAACGGCTTAGGAGTTTCGTTTTCTAATTTGAAGTAGTAGTTTCCTTCGTCATCTTTGCCTGCAATATAATTTTCATATATTGATAGAGCTACATTTTCTTTTCCAATTCCTCGAAACCTCTCACAAAGGACAGAAAGTAGAATAGTTAATGTTGTAAGTCGTTGTTGTCCATCAACAATTTGTAATGCAACAGATTTGTCATCTCCGACAAGGACAAGAGACCCAATAAAGTACTCCTCATGGCTAAAACTGCCATCGCTATTTATAGTAATGTTTGAAACAATGTCATCCCACAGTTCAGTAACTTGTTCTTTTGTCCACGAGTATTCTCGTTGAAATCTAGGTACAACGTATCTCTTTTTAACAGAAAACAGGTCGGAAATTGTTCTGGTATATGCGTGCAGTTCCATATTTTTGGAGAGATTGATGAAAGCCTCCGGGTCAGGGCGGGGTGGGTAACCTAACGGTGAACGCAAATCAAATTCGCCTGAATCGAGAAGCTGTGTTGACTGCTGATTCTGCTGCAGGTACTAGAGGGAATATTAGTCTGCAATCTAATAATATTCTACTCCGACAGCAGAGTGCTATTACAACAAATGCTATCGGCAACGCTCGTGGTGGTAACATTGCAATTGATACAACGATTTTGGCCGCCGCCGCAAATAGCGACATTACCGCTAATGCTCAAAATAATTTTGGTGGACAGGTGTTGATCAGGGCTGAAGCTGTTTTAGGAACGCAGGCCCGCCCGCAGGTGACTCGCTTCAGCGACATTACGGCCTCTTCTGCATTAGGACCCCAGTTCAGCGGTACGGTCCAGATCAATGCGCCCGACGTGGACCCTAATCGTGGTCTCGTGCAACTGCCCGCTAACCTGATCGACGCTAGCAACCAAATCGCTGCTGTTTGTGAGCAAACCGAGGGCAACAGCTTTGTCGTTACCGGGCGCGGCGGTCTGCCGGAGGCACCAACTCAGCTATTGCGCGGTGAAACTATTTGGGAAGACCTGCGGATATCGCGGATATCAGAGATGGAGCATCGTGGAAGCGCAAGCGAAACTAGCCGAAGTGTGCAGCCTAACCTGAACGAGAACAGGCTAGTAGAAGCGCAGGGCTGGCGAATCAACGCAACAGGCCAAATCATCTTGCTAGCGTCACCAACGTCATCCCGAATTGCAGTAGACTGTGCCAAGAGACAGGATGAGCCAACATGAAACTGCGGCAACGGCTACAGCACTTCTTTAATCAGGTCTACAAGCGGCTTAGCAGATCTCATTCTCGACAACGATTGGAGGAATGTCTAAAGCGACAATTAAGATTACATCTAAGATTACAGCTAAGGCTACAGCTAAGACTACCGTTGAGACAACGGTCGAGGTATCGGAGTCGTGGTTTGGTAATTTTGGCCGTTTTCACCTTCCTTTGCGTGTTCCAACCCTTTTCCATCTCCTTGCCTCTGTTCGCTACGCCAATTCATCGCGTTGATGCTTCGTTTTTGGCAGCTCAATTGCATCTCTCAGAGCCAGAACCCGATGCCTACGCTACACAAACCCCGGCAGACTCGCCGATCGAACCCCTGATTGAACAGGGACGGCAATACTACCAGGCAGGCCAATACGCAGACGCCATCAGGCTCTGGCAGCAGGCTTTGACCGCCGCCCAGAACGCCGACGATTCCCTCCAACAGGCGCGATGTTTCAACTATTTGGCGCTGGCCTATCTGAAGCTAGCCGATTGGCAACGAGCCGAGCAGGTGATTGCTGAGAGTAGGCAGCGGCTGACCCATCAGACGAACCCGCAGCTTCTAGCCCAGGTGCTCAACACGCAGGGACAGGTGCAGTTGGGGTTGGGGCAACCGGAAGCGGCTCTGGCGAGCTGGCAACAGGCCGAAACCTACTACGCCGCTGCCAAGGATCTGCAGGGGCAGATCGGCAGCCAGATCAACCAAGCCCAAGCGTTACAGACCCTAGGGCTATATCGCCGCGCCCAGAGTTTACTGGCAGCGATCAACCAGCGCTTGCAGTCCCAACCTGATTCACCGCTGAAGGCACTGGGGCTGAGTAGTCTGGGCACTGTTTTACAGGTCGCAGGCAACCTGATGGAGTCCCAGCAGGTGTTGCAGCAGAGTTTAGCCATTGCCGAACAGCTTGACATGCGAGCACAGCTCAGTGATATCCAGTTCAGTTTGGCCAACACCCTGCGCAGTCTACAGTCCACCCCAGAAGCCCTCCAGCTGTATCAACAGGCTGCCAATACGGCCCTCACCCCAGTTGGACGCCTCCAGGCCCAGCTCAATCGCCTCAGCTGGCAAAATAGCGAGAGTGATTGCTGTCCATTGAGAGGTTCTCAAAGGCAGTTTCAGCTCCATCTACAGCCGTTACCACCAGCGTAAACCCCAAGGTTCTCACATGTACCGGATTTTCTGCTGGAGAGGTGTAATCTTGCTGTAGCCCGGTGGTCAGGGTAATTGATTTCTCGGTTGCATTTACAGACTGTACTTTTCGCGTTTCGGAATTATTTCCCTGGCTAATCTGCACAGTTGTATTGGCTTCAATCCCCGTTGCGCTTTGAACTGGAATCGTTGTTGTTCTTGCGGTCAAGGAATTTCCAGTCACAGTTGTATCCGAGAGAACAGCATCTTTGACTTCAACTTGAATGTCCGTTGCTTGTGCTCCCTCCTGTTTTGCCGTCACAACCAATATAGGTTTGGCATTGGCAGCTCGGTCATTGAGAGTGAGGGAGGCTCGGACGGCCTTACTGACTCGAACAAAGTAGAAGCTAGCCCCGCCGTTGTCTAAAAAGCCGCGAATCGCGTGGGTGACATAGACGGATGGAGCCGTGATATAGCCGCCGAACATAGTCTGAAATTGGGTCCAATTTGTTAGGAACACCGGAGTATTAATTGGTCCTTGCTCGGCTGGTCCAATAAAGGCGGCAGTACTGGTGCCAACCCCCGCAATCGGTCCCGGAACATCAATTTCCTGGATATACACACCGGGCGCTTTGTTGGTTGCATCAAAGGGGGCCATAACAGTTTGCTCCTTATTTGAGGAAGATAGCTAGTGAACCGAGTCTTTTACATGAGACCAAATTTAGTTGGAATTTTGCTTGCTTAACGTGGTTTGATACAGTTGCGATCGTCCAGGAATATCGATTGTTTCAGTTTTTGACTCAAATCCAACGGCAACAATACGCAGCGTATGCGATCCGGGCGGAACGCGCAGAAACGAATAGTATCCTTCCGAGTTAGTGTGCGTCCGCAATCCAGCATCAACCAAATCAACTACAGCATTCTCGATGCCATGATCTGCTGCATCCATCACCCGCCCACCGATTTGGACCAAGGTTTCTATTTCTGCTGCCATGTCCGTACCGAATCTAGTCGAACGTGTCGTGACCATTGGAGCCGTGATCTGACTAAACACAGGCGGAACGCTGATGGTTGCCATGACTGTAATCGAGGGGCGCAATTTGTTTCCCAATGCAGTCCAAAACTCGGCAGGATTTTGCATGCCTTCTAATTGGGCCGAGATCAGCGGCAACGGTGGCACCTGACCTTCTAGGGGAGTGTCTCGCAGCAAAGTGGCTGGAATCGTAGAATATCCGCTCAGAACTTGTAAGACCTGACTGAGTAGCCGTTGTTCAATTAAAGCCGCTTCATCTCCGGCATCGCTGCCAGCCCAGGCCGTGATCAGATAGGAACAATTGACGCGCAGAGCCGGACGACGAATGACTACCTGTCCATTCTGTCGCGCGATTGTTGGTTCGTTGCTGCGTAGCTCTACATTTTCATGAACCGCATAGAGAAATAAATTAACTGTTGTTTGGCCGGGCGTGAAGGTTTCACTGGGGCGAACAAAGGAAAAATGAGCTTCCATCAACTCGCTAGGGGGATACGCTGCTGGAAATTCTGTAGACCATTGGTGTGAATCTTCCAGAATTCTCCTAAGAACTTCGCTGAGGGCACGGATCATAACTAATCTTGATAATTTAGATCACGTATCTAGTGATTTCCATGACAATGCTTTATCCCCTACATAGCTACGGTGTACACACAAGTCCTCTCAACCCCTTAACTCCCGCATATGGGGACTTTCGCACCTAATTTGGTCCGAATCATGAGAAAAATTGGTCAACGTTTACTCAAAGTCCCCCAGAATAGGGATTATAGCCCTGTAGTTTGCTGTTCTGGGTGAGAGAAATAGATATAGAGATGGCATTGTAGTTTCCAATGGCCCAGAATGTGATTGTGCATGTAGCAGCGATAGCCTTGATCAATAATTTTCATCTTGCGATGTCCTTTAAGACTGATTGGATAAACACGATTTGAGAATCAGAGATAGCTGAATCCACATTCGTCGTTTCTCCAGAAAACCATTTGCTCCCAACTTTTGGGCTTGACAGCGCATCTTGTCATTGGGATTGCTGCTCATTAGCAAAAATGCTGTATCAGCAACTGATGCATTTTGTCGTAGCGTTTTGAGAACATCTAAACCGTTTAGTTTCGGCAAATCGAGGTCACAAATCACAGCATCTGGATGTTGAGATCGAATCAACTGTAATCCGGCGATCCCGTCACCGGCTGTCTGAACCGAAAAGCCTTCTAGCACCAGCCAAGTTGCTAAACTTTTCCGAAAGGCTGGATCATTTTCAAGAATTAGAATCATTGGTGCATTCAAACTAATTTTGAAAGGTTAGCGAAATCGACCTGCAATAATTTCGGGAATGTGCTCCCAAATCCGAGATTTATCTATCCAGCCATCGACTCGATAACGCTGTGCTTCTTGGCAAGCTGCATCTTCACAACCTGCGGTCATGATAAAAAAGAAAGTATTGGCAATTTTGGGATCTTGACGAATCAGTTTGAGCAGGCTCATCCCATCTAAGATCGGCATGTGCAGATCGCAGAGCACCATATCGGGCTGCTCAGTTCTAATCATTTGTAGACCTACTGCACCATTTTCGGCAGTGAGTACAAAAAAAAATTCCAGGTATAGCCAGGTCACTAAAACTTTTTGAAAATCAAGATTATCTTCGATAACCAAAACTGTGATCATGTTTAGGATTTCTAATAAGAATTAACCCATAGAAGATAGATATTGCTATGGTGCTCTATCGAGAATCCTGCTTAGAGAAATCTGATATCGTTTTATGAATCATACCCATCCCAAAAGTTCAGCCGTTTGCTTTGTCAGCCGGAACGGATCAAAGGGTTTGGCAATGACGCCCTTCACACCCAATGCAGTTAATTCACTTGAATTCAAACCAGAAGAGCTGGCAGTGATGATGATAACAGGAACTGCTGGAGTATCTGCTAAGTGAGTTGTGTTTAGTTCTCTGAGCTGTTGCAGAAACGTAATTCCATCCATTTCTGGCATCATCACATCCAGAATGATGGCTTTAGGGTGTTGAGAGGCAACCAGTTTCAACCCCTCCTGCCCAGACTTGGTCGCAATTACTTTCCATCCTGCTATATCTTCAAAGCAATTGGTGATCACTTCTCGAACTGGATCATCATCCTCAATTACTAACAAAACAGGCTGAGCTGAGCTGGCTTCCATCGCTTTGATCCTTCCACACTATGTCCCAGCTCCAATTCCACGATTGCCGCAGCCGCGAACTGAAAGATGAATTGAAACGTGAGTCAAACCATTGAAAAAAGACAGACGGAATTCAGAACTGAAGGACCAATCTCATCAACCGACGCAATGGATTTGAATAGCAGCGTTGAGAGTTCGGAGTAACACCCTTATCTTTTCTGCCGTATTCTTCTCCCCTCGCACTGCACCCGGTTGTGAAACCTAGGGCTGATAAAAACATACCTCCCCAATTCAATTCCTGCATTCCCTCTGTCTACTCATGTTCCTCAGCTTGCAAGTGTTCTGTGAACGTCTCCTAATTTAGAAATAAAGTTTGAGGAATTTCTGAAGTTGTAAAACGTTACAATTACCAGCCAAAACCATTACTAGCCAAAACCATTACCAGCCGAACGCCTCAGCCACCTGATCAATCAGCAGGACTGGGTCAAATGGTTTTTGAATCACGCCATAGGCCATGTAGGGCGAAGGGTTGATCAACCGCAGCGAACGGTACAGGGCAAACGGATCGCCAGCATACTCGGTCGAGAGCCGCTGGGAAATCACCACCTGAAAAATATCGCCAGCGCGGATGTGGGCTTTGGCTTTTTCAACGTTGGCGCAGAATTGCTCCTGGGTGACGTTGCTGCTGTAGGAAAATTTAGAACCGTTCTGGCGCTGGGTCGTTTGGGGCGGCGTCCATTCCAGAATCGTGTCTTTGCCAGTCAAGGGAAGCTGAAGTTTAGCTACCATCTGGCTCACCTTATGGCAGGCTTGCTGATAGGCTTGCTCTAGGTCAGTGTTGGGGTGGCGCAGGTCGGCATAGGCAATTGCCCAGATCTTGCGCTTGACTTGGTCGAAGATCATCAGATGGTCAATCTGCATCCAGAGGCCATCGGGCAGATCGGTCGGTTCAGCCGTGTAGATAGGAACTCGCGGTTCGATCCAGTGAATCAGCTCGTAGCCCCAAAAGCCGAAGAGGCCACCAATACCGGGCGGCAGTTGGGGTAATTTGACCGGGCGGAAGGGTTCCAAACAGGCAGCCAGAGTGGTAAACGGATCGCCTTCAAACACCTGCACCGAGCCATCGCGATAGGTCTGCGTGGTTTGATTACCGCGGGCTTCCAGCACCCAGAGCGGATCGCAACCCACAAAACTATAGCGGCCCACCGTTTCACCGCCCTCGACCGACTCCAGCAAAAAGCTGTAGGGTTGTCCGGCACAGACTTTGTACCAAGCTGAAACCGGCGTATCCAGGTCGGCCACCCACTCCTGATAGACCGGGACAAAGTTTCCCTGCTGCGCTAATTGCGAAAACTGAGCAAAATCTGGAAAAATCATGCGCTACACCCAACCCGCTTGAACGCTGACCTTGGCCTGACCTTTGGTGGATCATTGATAGATTGATCATTAGCAGATCGGTAGATCAGTGAATCATAGTTTATCACTCAGGATTGATCCGAATAGTTCACCTGATGGAGCGATGCCAACTGATCAGAACTATCGAGAAAATAAATGAGTAAGCCATCCAATTTCGTCTACACTGTCTAAGGATGTAACGTTCCTAGATTTTACGGACTATCGATCGCTACATCTCTATCACTAGAGTAAGAATACTGTGGAGCCGATCAGCTTCTTCATTTACCCTCAAGGCAGCTACAGAGCAAAGTTGCACAGTTGTAACTGATTTACCCGGAAACCTCGAACTCGCTACGGTATCTGTGTTTATAGAGCCTGGCTGTTCTTGACCCAAACCTGACCGAAAGCTTCACACCTCAGAGAACCCCCACAGCCCGCCGTTTAATTGGGAGATACGGATCAATGAAAGATTTTGTTTTGGATGCACCGAACGCGAACCGCTACACCTATTTTGTGGCTTACTACGGCAAAGATTTTCACAAGCAAACGGCAGTTCTGCATGTGAAGCACAACTTTGACGACTCAATCCAAGCCCTGCATATCCAAATTCGCCAGCGGATCAACGAAGTATTAGGACAAGAAACGCCTTCCTGTTACCATATCCTGGCGCTGGCGGCTCCTGAAGCCGTTCCGGTGTAATTGAGTTTTGAGAGAATTCGACAATAATTAAGGGGCCGGTTTAGCCCCTTTTTTTGTAGGTTTTTGTAGGAGTCAGGAGATAGGAGATAGGAGATAGGAGTTTGACTAAGCCTTATGGTGGAATGCTACAAATCAAACCCTCACCGCCTTTGGCACCTTTCCTTCCAGATACTTGCCTTCTAGAGCAAGGATGGGAGGAATTAAACGGGCGGCAATCCAATCGTGAATAGGTACCAGGAGTGTGGGCAGTTTAGACGCCTGACTTTAATTCCCGATTCCCGACAGCTCCAGAACCCGTCAGGATGGCAGAACTTTGCCATACCCTAGGCCAGATCCTGCATCGACCTTCTTGGCTGCCCGTACCGGCTGCGGCCCTAGAGCTATTGCTAGGCGATGCCGCTCAGGTGGTTCTAGAAGGTCAACAGGTGCTGCCAAAGCGAACTCAGGCAACAGGTTTTACATATCAGTACCCGACCGTGAAGCAGGCATTGCAGGAGATCGTTAAAAGCACCTAACGTCGAGCTAACCGAGTTAGGTTCGGCCCACCTGGATGGAATTAGCCCAAATCACCACCCGAATTGCGCAAACGAATCAACTGACGTCGCATTTGGGGAGAAGATTCCATTTCTGGTATTTCATGCGCTTCCACATGGGCTTGGATTGGCTCCATATATTCGTCTGCACCGTAGGAAAAGGCATCCAGCAGCAGCTCTAGCAGCTGTTCGCGGTTGTTTAAAATCTTCTTTTCCTCAATTAGTCTAAATTTCAGGCGAATTTCACAATCGTAGACGGCAAATTCAGAACTAAGCGGTTGTTGCTCTAAAGGATTCGGTTTCATCTGAGGTAATCACACCTTATTGTGTTGAGCTAGAGAATTGGCTAAAAACCGGGCTGAATACGATGTGTGAGAAGCCGTCTTTAACGAGTAGCTTTCAGGAACTACAGACGTTGTCAGCATTAGACCAACTGATCTTCGAAAAGAGAACTCACACCGTGGGGCATGTGACTTGAACCTAACATTCCCTAAAAGTTACTCAAATTCGCCAATTTACTCAATGAGAGAAGGGCGAGTTTTTGATTGAGAAGCAACTTCTTAAAAGGGGCTAGTAATTTATAAATATCATTATTGCTTAGTTTAAAGAGGGGAATTTTGTGAATTCTATATGAGGATTACATCGGCCTTTACAAGGCTTTTAAATCTATTTAGCTTTAAGCTTTTCCAATTCTCATCAATAGAGTTTCAGTAAACACCAGTATAGACCCAATCCCAATTGGAATAGTGAGCATGATCCTTTAGAAACACCGGTTATTTCTTATCACTTTCCGCCCTACTGACTAAAGCAACAGAATACTACGGAGGACGTACTGCAAGCAATACAGAGAGCTGCCATCCTGTTTCTGACAGATATTAGCCAAATGAATTGAGCATTGCCTAACCTACTTACTGATTCGGTGTATCCTGTTGTACATTCAGTTGGCTTCTCACACAGACTTTTCTTGTTTCAGTAACTTGTATAAATAGATTCATCATGAAATAATTAAGACATGAATTAATCTATTTAAATTTAATTGAATAAGAGAAGAACGTTTAAAATTAATCATCTATATTAGATTCTCCCCGAGATTTTCACTTTTCCTTGATAGGCATTCAAACTAATAATTTCTCTTCTTCTAGTAATTAGCAAGTTGGCTCAATAATTAACTAATTTTTGATAGTAGAGAATTAGTTAAATCGAGAATTCTAGATTCTGTGCTGATTACCTACAGGTACAGCTTTGAGCCGCCAGCTAGAGTTTTGGCAGGGAGTGTCTAAGTAGGTGAGCATAATTAAACATAAAACCCAAAACCCCGCGCAGCGGGCGGCGCAGGGTTTTGAATCTGGTTTTTAATTATGCCGAGGTACTTATTGCAGACAGCACAACTGATTTACTAGTCGAGTTTCACACCGCCTTTAAACGTTTTTAGACTTTCGGCCCCTTTCGACTGTACGAGGTGGCCTAGTTGATGAGAGCTGGCTGTGGCTAACAGGCTTAACGCCACTGTGACTCAGAACATGCATAAACGCATCAATTCTAGAAGCGTCAATTCGATAACCGCCTCGTAGCCCTAATAGATGAATTCCACCCTGTCCTAGGGCAGCTAGCCAAGGAAGTCTATGGAATTCAGCATCACAGCTCCTTAACACACCACACCACACCAAACAACACGCGATATCATAGCAAGAATTGCTTTTTGTGCGATATATTTTCTTGCTCAAATTTCCTCAGTTGTGGTATACCCCCTTTTTCGAAATCTGGCTAAACCAGTTGGTAAATCAGTTAACCGAACCGGATGGTTAATCTTACCCAGTATCCAGGATTTAGAAGCATTTTTTCAGCAATCTTTGTACCCAAATACTTAGGATGCTTTGGATTCTACCGGATTCCTCCGATAAATCATAGATTTGCCTCGAATCAAGTAGCTGTCGCAAGTTATCCCTGTAGCCATTCCTCAATCAAATCCTCAATCAAAGTTGAGCAAAATTGAATTAGCGGGTAACTTCACTCGCAATCGATCCAATTCCGGAAAGCAACCCAGGTTGCTTCTATGCAAAAAATAGCCATCTTCGGCGGTACATTTAATCCGATTCATTGGGGGCATCTGCTGATGGCAGAAACCGCGTTGAGCCAGATCGAACTGGATCGGATTATTTGGGTTCCCACCTATCACCCGCCCCACAAGCTAAATGCAGAAATGCTGCTGAGCTATGACCACCGCCTTGAAATGGTCCAGCTTGCGCTCGATCAGCATCCTAACTTTGAGGTTTCCCAGGTAGAAGAGGTAGAACAGGAGCGGTCTAGCAAGTCTTATGCCGTTGACACTTGGCGCAGGTTGCAATTGCTCTATCCCGACGTTCTCTGGTACTGGCTCATTGGTTTAGATGCGTTTCAAAGCTTGCCGCGCTGGTATGGTCATCGAGAGCTAGCTCAACATTGCCGTTGGCTGGTAGCCCCCCGGCTCGATGCCAATCTGTTAACGGCAGGCTCGTCGCCAGCAGATGGAGTCGAATCCATCGCAATTAAATCTACCGAAACGGTCTGTGCGCGAGTCGCTGACGCTTTAGCGACTCTCTCGATCCAAGTGCATTGGCAGGTGTTGCCAATGCCGCTAGTCGAAATTTCCTCTAGCCTGATTCGCCAATACTGCCGTCAACAGCGCTCCATTCGCTATTTGGTGCCCGAATCAGTCCGGCTCTACATTTTGCAGCACCAGCTCTACGCTGAAGTCTCTGATCCCCATTCTTAATCGCCTCCTGTACCCTTCACTGCTTTCTTGATCCCCAACCTGCACAGTGAACTTGAGAGCGATACCCTTAAGCGGTATTATGGGGAGTATTACTACCTATTTAGTATTACAACAGAGGGCGAGACGCAGTGATTAGAGTAGCGATCAACGGTTTCGGACGGATTGGGCGCAACTTCTTGCGGTGTTGGGCAACCAGAACAAACAGCAATTTCGAAGTTGTCGCTATCAACGATACTTCTGACCCTAGAACGAATGCTCACCTTTTAAGGTACGACTCGATGCTAGGTAAGTTCGGTGCTGATATTAGCGCTGATGACAACACCATCACGGTGAATGGCAAAACGATTAAATGTACATCCGACCGCAATCCGCTTAACTTACCCTGGGGCGCTTGGGATATTGATCTAATTATTGAATCAACTGGCGTATTTACCTCTCGTGAAGGCGCTTCTAAGCATTTAGAAGCGGGCGCTAAAAAAGTTTTGATTACGGCACCTGGTAAAAACGATGACGGCACCTTTGTGGTCGGAGTCAACCATGACGACTATGACCACAGCAAGCATACGATTATTAGCAACGCTAGCTGTACGACCAACTGTCTAGCTCCGATTGCCAAGGTGCTGCATGAAAGCTTCGGCATTATCAAAGGCACCATGACCACCACCCACAGCTATACCGGTGACCAGCGTCTGCTCGATGCCAGCCACCGAGATCTGCGTCGGGCACGGGCACTGCAAGTGAACTGGAGTCCTTTGGTTTCTGCGCGTAAGCGAAACATGCCTTCCAGGGTGTCGAGCAGCGCATAGAGGTCGAAGCTGGTTTCTTGCAGCATGACCCGACCCGCTTCAATCTTGGAAATCGAGAGGACATCGTTGATCAGTTGTAGCAGGTGCTCACCGTTGCGGTTGATGGTTTTGAGATACTCTTGCTGAGCGGGTGTGGTAGCGGCATCGCGTTCTAGCAGTTGGGTAAAGCCCAGAATGGCATTCAGGGGTGTGCGCAACTCGTGGCTCATGTTGGCGAGGAAGCTGCTTTTGGCACGGTTAGCATTTTCAGCAGCTTCTTTAGCGCTCAACAGTTCGGCGGCTTGCCGTTGGGTTTGTTCTAGCAGTTCGGCCTGTTGTACGGCGACCCCAAGCTGCTGACTGACCTGGATCATGATTTGAATTTCGCTTTCCTGCCATTGACGCGGACCGGAGTTTTGGTAAGCTGCGAGCAGTCCCCAAAGTTGACTGCCAAGGTGGATCGGAACAATTACATAGGCTTTAGCTTGAAATTGCTCTAACAGCTGCAGATAGCAAACCGAAAAATCAGCTTTGTAGATGTCCTCAACGCAGCTGTAGGAAAGACCGCGACAATAGCCACCGCCTGCAGTTTGTTGAAGATAAGTATCCTGGATATCAAGCTCTATTTTTTGAGAATCCGTTTTTTCAAGAGCTGGCGTCAATTCTGTGGCATCGCTCCAGGTTTCGGCTAGGCAGTGTTCGTGCTGGATCAGGTTTTGGGAATGGTGACGTGAATTTTGGGGATGCATAATGGAAACCCAACCGCTAGCAACTGACTCTGCCACAACGTTGCCGCTCCAATCAGGATTGAATCGGTAAATCACCAACCGATCGCTATTCATGGCCTGACGCAGTTCCTGCACGGTAGTTTCAAAGATCGCAGGTAAATTCAAGTTACGATGCAGCCGGTCGATCACCCGCGCAACCGCTTGTTCTCGCTGCAGGCTGGCTTTTAGCTGCTGCTCTGCCTGCTTGCGATCGGTAATATCCCTCACAATGACCAGAACTCTATCGGCTTCAACCGCAACGACTCGCACCTCTTCGTAATGGGGGTTACCTGCAATCCTCAGCTCCTGTTCATAGACTTGTACCTCCCCGGTTTGCAGAGCCTGTTGAATCATCTCCGTGCGTTTTGCGGCCAGATCAAACGGCAGAATTTCGTAAATACTGTGGCCAGCCTCTACCCTCTCTGAGGCAACATCTTTTGCTTGTTTACCGCAGATCTTTTGTAGTTGCGTTCCGCGCTCATCCATCCAGATCAGTAAGTCTGGGATTGCTTTTAAAATCTGCCGCTGTATAGCTTCGCTTTGGCGTAATGCCTTCTCGGCCTGCTTCCGTTTGATTTCATTACGCTTACGTTCAGTAATATCCCGCATGATTAGCAAAGCCGAGCTTTCATCGTAGGGGACAACCCTGACTTCTTCGTATTGCAGCGTGTTGTCGAACTCTAACTGCTGCTCGTATACCTGCACAGCTTTGGTAGTCAGGGCTTGTTGAATAGCTTCTAACTTTCTATCGGCTATAGCTGGCGGCAAAAATTCGCTGATATGGTGTCCTAATGGATTGACTTTGCTTGGAATCAGATCAATCAGGGTTTGGCTGCGCACGATATCCAAGTAAACGCCCTCTGCGCTAACGATACTGATTAAGTCGGGAATGGCAGTAAGAATGGCACGATTGCGGGCTTCACTTTGTCGCAGGGCTGCTTCAGTTTGCTTCCGCTCTGTAATGTCGCGAATCACAACCAGCACTTCATCGTGAGACAGTGGCACCACGCGAACTTCAAACCAGCGTTGTTGCTGCTCCACGGTTGTTCGACGGTGGTGAGCTAAAAATTCATCTCCAGCAAACGCTACCCTTAGAATCGGCAGTAACAGCCCATCAGTTGATCGCAACAGGATCAACTACCGGAAAAATTGTGCTGTTGATGGATTGAATTGATTCTAGCTAGATACGGTTAGCCAGACCTGCTTGGCTAGATATGCTGTACGAACTAGCAGCCACAATTCTTCCTGAACCTTTCAAAGTTTAATTACCTATAGCATTTCCTGGAAAATCACTGCAGATTTAGAAGAGCTATCGAAAAAAGTACTTCTTTTGATATAGAGAAGAATGAACCGGCACATATTATCTTTTAACGAAAGAATTGGAATTTTTTATTAGGATTGCGCTTAAGTCTTGATTCTAGGTATATATCTTAGTAAGGCTTGTGATTTCCTCATTAAGACTACGTTACATTCTGGTTTTGTACTGATTGCTGTAAAAGACAAAATTTGAGTTGTCGCTTCTGGGTTTTTACACTACGGCAGACCCGTAATGCAATCTCATGTAAATAGGAGTGCTTTACAATGTTTTTTCCCAACATTAGGTTATTGACTGGTGCCGCATCGCTGATTGCTTGTTTGGCTGCGGCCTATCCAAGTGTTGCCCGCCCCCTCGCTTCACAGGAAGATACTCTAAGCAATTCACAGGTAACCAATTCACAAGTAACATTACAAGACGTTGCTCAACTCGATTTGAGTCAAGTCAATCGTCCGCCTGAGGAAGGGGTGCCTCCTCGTCCGACTGACTCTGTACGGGGCACGATTACCGCAATTCAAGGGGATCGAGTAACTATCGAGCTAGAGAATGGCGAAACTCGCACCTATTCGATCGCGGCAGAAAATGAGAATCGGGACGGCCTGGAAGTCGGAAACCAGGTTGTGCTCACAGTTGCAAGGGGTTTTGTTCTAGCAGTCAGCAACCAGGTGCTCGAAGTTGAACCTGCTCCGGTGGTGATTCGCCGCGAAGCTCCCGTACAGGAACCCGTTGCTCGGCCAGCTCCGGCTCCCCCTCCGGCTCCGGCTCCCCGTCCAGCTCCGGCTCCGGCTCCGGCAGCCCAACCTGCGCCCCAGCCGGTACGCGGCATGTGGTAGGTAGACGGGAGTTGTCCTAGAACTGGAATTTTCTAGTTGTGCAGTCGCCAGTTGAGCAGCCACTGGTAGAGTAGTGAGCAGTAAGCAATAGAAGTATGGGCAAGGGATATCAAATCTGGTATCCCTTTTGTTGGTTGATGGCTGTGTTGCCTAGTTAAAAGCCAGCGTTAGAAGCCAGCTTCGGTAGATTGCTGTCATGATAAGCTTTGGCTAAATTCAGCCGATTTTACTCTATAGGAGCTTCGATACATTGCGCTGGAACTTCGACTGCTTAATCTCTTATGGATTTTTATTGTCCCTTAACCTCGCCGCTCATAGGTGGTGTTTTTCTGAAGGTAAGCTTCGACTGAATTGAGCGTCACGCTGGTTTCCTTCACCTGCCCGGAGAGTCTTGTATTGACATGCTCGATTCGTTCTTTGAGACCATTGGTGAGCAATTCCATCCGATCACTGGCATGATCGAATTGCAATTGCAGTTTGCGGATCTCTTCTCTCAACTCAACATCACGAGTTTCCAGCCGAGACAAAACGGCTTGTAACTTAGAAAAAGTAGTGAGGATCGTCAGCACGCCAGTGGATAGAGCGACGCCAACTGAAACCAGCTCAATCATGGGATATATTTCTCTCCTGTGGCGATCACGGTACAGGCAACAAAGCTAGGTTGCATGTTGTTGTGGGGGTTACCAGAGCCAGCGTTGCCGGTGGTGGTTGCAGTTCGGTGCTGCGATCCGGGTCCAACCGTTAAATTGGCCGTTTCATAATCGTTCCTTTAGATCGGCGACCTTTTGAGCCGCACGAGCCTTGAAGGCCGCCAACGCCGCCGCGTCGTCGCCGCGTTTTGCCTGATAGACCTTTGCGGGATCTTCTAGCGAAGCGGCCAGCGATTCAGCTTCAGCAACGATTTCCGGCGTGATTATTTCTGCCGTCGCTAGCTGATCGATCGCCGCAATCGTCGCGTTTCCGAACGCGGTGATTCCGGCAAGCTTTTTTGCAATTCTACGCGACGGCGAAGCTGTAAACCTTTCGCAGATCGTTCGGATTCGAACACATCTATCCGGACGATGTGACGAATGCGAATTATATTTTGGCATCGATGTGGAAGAAACACAGGATAAGAAGATCGTTCACGTCGTCGGCGAACAATCCGCTTCAACCGTCTATTTTTCAGACGGCCGGAATGCCATTTACACCGGCGACGCTTCGAAGATCCTGAACCTTGAGGTTCATTTTCTTTTGAACACCTATCGACAAATGCAGCAAGCCGCAACGTCACAGATCATCACTCCAGACGCGAACGGCCAAAGCCCTTTGATGTAATAATGAGCCGCAAAAACTCTACATTTCAACGGCACGTCCGCACCCTAACGCTCAACGCGATTTCGCCGGATAAGTTACAACACTTACTAAACTTACCGGGAAAGGTGAAATATTCAATCGTAGGCTGCCTGCTGGCTTACTTTGTCTTATTCGTTGTAATTGCCACGACCATGACTGTCTTCGCCGCCATTATCGCCAGATACTAAATTCAGATGAATGCAATCGATCAATTTGTATTTGATGTCCTAATTCTTGTCTTCGCCGCGTTCCTTCTTGCCGCTCTTGTCATTCTTATCGCCGACATCGAAGATCCGCCAAAACGATCATGAGGCCAAATAAGAGGCCACAAACACCACTCCACAACCCTTATTATCTATTTTTACCCTTTATTTTATTGGTGCCGACTAGAAGATTCGAACTTCTGACCCCACGCGTGTGAAGCGTGTGCTCTACCGCTGAGCTAAGTCGGCTCTGATGCTAAATTGATGGTGATTCGGCATTTGCAGGCCCCGAATCATTGGCCTTTATCGAACCCAAGGTTGAATCCGTGTAGAAATAGCGGTTCCCGGTTGCCGATACACCTGTCGGCACCTGAGGCTCGGCGGTTACGGAATAGAATGCCGGCCGGGCATCGGTCGGTTCCTCGACACTCATCGTGAAAATGTAGCCATTTACAACGGGCCTGTCACCGGCAAACTGTTCATCCAGCCCAGAGACCGTTACAAGCTGCTGAAATGTTGCGAATCGGCCTTTATTTCTGGAAGCGTATTGGGCCTGGAAAGTCCGGATGCGGTCAAGCGTCTGAGCGGCAGAGGCTTCGTTGCCGGCTTTGATCATCGCACCCCAAGCGATCGCACCTACGCCAATAAGAATGCCGATGATCGCGATGACGATCATCAATTCGATTAGGTTAAAGCCCTTTTGTCGGCGAAACTTCTTTGTATCAACTAACATAAGATAAAGACATACCTCCGCAATGTTGACACGTCGGCAGGTTGTTGTAGTTTCAAAAGTTTATTCGGTTTACGGGCGAATATCAAACAAATCCTGCACCGAAACCAGGAAAATGCGAACATGGTCGGATATCCCCGACAAAGTTTTGACTATTCGGAGCATCCATTTTCCTGTAAACTGATGAATTGGGTGAAATTACCCAAGCCTGAATGATGCGAGATTGGATAACCACCGAAAGTTCTGTCGCTGAAGCGGCGCCCACATACCCGATTGACCTCGCCCAGAAGATCTCGGAACTTCAGAACACGATCGAATCTGTAATCCGCGGAAAGACCGAAACTGATCTGTAGCTGACTAATTTCCTCGATTGGCGTCACCTGCAAAAAAAAGTCAAGAAAATCTGGCTGTTCATAGATCAGATTGCGGTAATGGGCACGAGAGCGGGCTGCCAGTTCCTCCATGATTTCGCGCCAAGGTTGGATATCATCAAAGCCACTGCGCAGCAGGCTAGCTTGAATCACAGCGGTAGTGACGGTTTCCAGATTGTAGAGCGCCAGCTCTGGCAGGTTGTATTTAGATGCCAGCACTTCGCCCTGTTCGGTAATTTTGATGCGGCCATCGATGCTGCGTCCGGGTTGAGCCAAGATTGCATCGTAGGCAGGACCGCCGCCGCGTCCCACCGAACCGCCGCGTCCGTGGAAGATGCGCAGCGCAATGCCAAAGCGATCGGCCACGCCTTGCAGCGCCTGTTGAGCTTTGTGAATCTCCCAGTTACTGCTGAGAAAACCTGAGTCCTTATTGCTATCGGAATAGCCCAGCATGACCTCTTGTAGGGAGACGGTACTCCGAGTCGAGTCAGCACCATAAGCGGTAGTTTCAGAGTCGGCCTGCCCACCGGAGAAACCACCCGCCAGCAGCGCCCGATAGAAAGGCAATTCAAACAGTTCTTGCATCACCGCTGGTGCCCGCTGCAGATCCTCGACGGTCTCAAACAGGGGGACAACCTGAAGTGTGCCTGAACCCGTGGCTGGATCATACAAACCCGCTTCTTTAGCCAGCAACAACACCTCGAGCAAATCGCTGGCATGGTGGCTCATGCTGATAATGTAGGTCTGGCAGATCTCGGCACCAAATTCCTGCTGCAGGGTTCGCACCATCCGAAAAGTCTGAATCGTTTCACAGGTTTTTTCCGAGAAGGGCAGCTCAAACGGAATCAGCGGACGGCGAGTTTGCAGTTCGGTCGCTAGCCAACGGCATTTTTGCTCCTCCGGCAGTTCATCATAGGGCTTAGGTAGAATTTGCAGATAATCAATGATTTCAGCCAGTGTGTCCGAATGGCGAGAGCTTTCCTGGCGAATATCCAGATGGGCTAGATTAAATCCGTAGATCTCCACCTGGCAGATCAGTGTTTCCAGTTCTCGGCTCTGTAGGCCAGTTTCCTTCAGGTTGCGCTGAATCAGCTTCAGTTCGTCCAAAAACTCCTTGCCGGACCGATAGACCAGAGCGGGATTAATTTCTGGCACTTCAAACTGGGGATAGTCGCCGTTATAGAGCTGGAGGCTGCGATCTCGCGTATTTTCTAACCGTCTCTGAATGTAAGCCAGCTTCAGGCGGTAGGGTTCTTGGCGATAGCGGATCGCCAACTGCTCGTAGATATCGGGCATCTGCACCTGGTCTTGCTCCAACGATTCCAGCAGATCGGGCAGCACATCACTCCAGTGCAGAGACATGCTCAACAAGTTGATCAGGTTGTGCACCGAGTTAATATACTTGCCCAAAACCAAATTGCGCTGGTAACAGGCGGTTTTCCAAGTGACTTCTGGCGTTACCGAGGGGTTACCATCGCGGTCGGCACCAACCCAAGAGCCGAACTTGCAGAAATTGTGCTGCGGCGGACGCAGACCTGGGAAGGTCGTGTGGAGCGAACGACAAAACCGCTGATAGAGCTGGGGGATGGCGTCAAATAAGACCTCATGGAAATAGTGCAGCGCGTAGTCTACCTCGTCCAAAACCGTGGGCTTAAACTGGTGCAGCTCATCGGTCCGCCACCATAGTCGAATCTCGTCCATCAGCTGGTCGCGCAAATCTTCGGTTTCCCACGAGGATGAAAGTCCTAGCGCTCGCAGACTTTCTTCAGCGGCATCCAGTTGACGCAAGATTTTAGCGACTCGGCGCTGTTTATCGCGAATTGTGTGACTCCACCAGAAGCCTTTACGAGAGTCATGATGATCGGTGGGCTGATCGGAGTACAGGTGATGATGACGATGCAAACCAATCCACCAGATTGGTCCCTTTTGCAAGGATAGGGTGCCACAGAAAACAAGAATGTACTCTAACCATTTCGGAACTTTGAAGCTACGGTGAGCCACGAGGCGATGCCATCCGAGAGTAACGCCTAGTGCTCCTGTGATCCAATAGAGTAACAATGCCACAGCCACTCCTGTCCAGCTAAAAAATTGAGGAAAGAATGCCAGCAATGACGTTAAATGAAGTACAGTGTGAACGATAATATTACTCCAATTATATTTTGGTTTTGCGGGAACTGCAGCAGTCATGGTTTAACCTCAATTCATACGACGTTTGTAACAAACCGCAACCCCGATCGACGAAGCCAATCACTTGAGTTGAAAGCGGTATAGGAATGTTCTCTAACTTCCTTCACTGCACCCTGCATTACCATCTGATCACTTTTGATCAAATTCATCCACTGAAACTAAGCGACTTGCCGCTGGGGAACTAGCACTACAACAGACCATTCAACCATCGACTCAGCCGGGCTAACGCTCAGTTGGTTCTTACGCTATTCGCCTCGGAGGCATTAAACCAGGTTGAAACTCTGGCCAGCGACGCAACACTTGTTCGCAGCAGTCTACAGGAGAAATCTTCAGATTTTGCAGCAGACTGCAATCTACTTCATCATTGCCATTGACCAGAGCCACAATTGCTCGCATGGGATCATAGGTTTCGATTGTCTCCAGCAGAGCATCAACCACGTCTTCCTCCAGATCCAGTCTGCGTAAGTAGTTTGCAGCTCGGCACCGAGGAATAAAAGCCGGTCTAAACGCTACCAGATCAAGGCTCCAGTCAATAGCTGGATGAAGAGCGTCTATGATCTCACAGACCACCATACCCCGTCCAGCATTCAAGTATTCATTCCAAGCTATGTATCCAATGATTAAAATATTTTGTCGAATAAACGAACCTTGCCAGTGACTGACATACCCAGGCCAGACACCATTGCTGTATTGCATGCTTGCTCTCCCATGCCAGATTTTCTGCGTTCACTCTATCTCTAAAGAACGAGAATTCCTGTTTCTCGTATCGTTCTTTGCACATAACATACGTCGCACGTCGCACGTTCTTTCGCGAGTTTCTCCGTACGCTCAAGCCCTAATTCTAGTCACGTGTCCAGCAGATGCCTCAATTTCTATACCATGCTCTAATTACAATTCTATGCTGCTTATCAACAGAGACTGGAAGCTGATGCAGATCTAAATCAGAGCGTTTACAACTAATTAATTCTAGGAGAGCCAAGTTCACCATCATCCGTACCTCGCAGATGAAAAACAACAGGAAACGAACCACTTGACGTATTGAATCAATGCATTAGATCAATACACCGAAGTGCGTTGGCGCTATTGGCGAGCATCCTGACTTACGATTTCAAATCGAGAATAGATTTTGGATCGCGCTGATGCAGCTAATCAAAAATCATCCATCTCGCATCGCTTACAGTTGCGGGACAGTGTCGGATTTGCACCGAGCTTTCCCCCTTACGTCTGATGGCTGCTCCCCACCAGAACCAATAGGCTATTTGCAGATTAACACACCCAATGCTTAACAGCCCACTATCTTAGATTAATGAGACTGAATGGCATATCAGCCAGCTTTGGGAACTAACTTTGAAACCAAGCTGCCAGCGCTAGGGCTAACCCATCAGCCGCATCATCGGGACGGGGAATTTTTATCAAGATTCAACTCTCGGGCTACGGCTTGCTGCACCTCCTGCTTGCCAGCATTGCCATACCCGGTCAGGGCCTGTTTCACCTATTCACAGGCGCTTTTGCAGCTAATCGTCCCAACGGCGACATCCTCACCCTGACTCACGATCTGACTAGCGATACTGTGTTTCTCCGACGCACCAACTTGGGCCCGGTTACGCTGAAGGTTGATACCGTCGAACGGTTTGAAATTAACGGTGTTGAAGGCAATGATACCCTCACGGTGGGTAGTTTAATCGGCTCTGGGGTTTCTTCGATTCGCTTCTCTGGTGGATCTGGCAACGACTTCCTGGATGCGCGGGATAACGGTAGGGCCACGATGAATATCTTTGGTGATTTTGGCAACGATAATCTACTAGCAGGCAATCAGAGCGATACGATGGAGGGCGGCGCAGGCAGCGACAATCTGTTCGGCAACAATGGCAATGACGTTTTGCTAGGTGTGAATTCGGGCGACTTTGTCAATCCGGGGCGTGGTGAGATCGATACTCTGATCGGTGGTGCAGCAAGAGATCGATTCGTCTTAGGCGATCGGGCTGGTGGTCGGGCGCGAGTTTTTTATGACGATGGCAATAATGACTTTGACGGCGGCAACGACATCAGGACAGGCATGGATGGCGTCAGCGATTTCGCCCACATTGTAGATTTCGTTTCCGGTCTGGATATAATTCAACTGGTTGGAGCACCAAATGAGTATGTAATTCGGGATCTTGATCCTCGCGGTCCACTCAGTCGAGGTACAGTTGCTCAAGATGTGGGAATTTTCAGGCCGCGTCCGAATCTGTTTGCACCCGATGAGCTGATTGCGATTGTGCAGGATGTTGGCAGTGGTACGCTCAATCTCAATAATAGAAACCAGTTCGTCTTTGTTTAGATGCATTATAAAAATGTAATCTGAACGTCTCCTAAACAACTTTAGTTTGTGTCTCCTTGATGTCCTCTGATCTTGCCAGAATTTATCTGCGGGATCAGAGTTTTCTTTTTGAGATTGGAACGTACCCAAGAGTGGTATATCTTTCTACTTTAAAGTATATTTGTAATTTTCTAACTTTCGCTTACTGGCAACTTCAACTTTAAATCCTAGATTAGATTCATGGTTGAACAAAAGCTTGATTCGAAGTAAAGACAAAAGATTCATTCAATTGACTATTTTCGAATAAGAATAAAGTAATTTTTCAATCAAACGCAAACAAAATCACTGATTTATTTTAAAAAGGACGAACGAACGATGGCTCTCATTAATGGATCGGACTTAAACGACAATATTACTGGTGATCGTTCAGGAGTTGCTGAAAGAGATATCATCAACGGGTTGACAGGCGATGATACCTTAAGTGGTTTAGGTGGGAACGATTCCCTCAACGGGGGTGACGGGATTGATATCTTAATCGGCGGCGAGGGTGATGACTTTTTGGCTGGTAATCGCGGAGACGACCGCATGTTTGCTGGCGATGGCAACGACCGCATGTTCTGGATCGATGGTGATGGCAGTGATGTGATGCTCGGTGGCGCAGGAAGTGATACGGTCGAGTTCGTAGGCTCTGCTAAAGCAGGTGACACCTTAACCCTAGAGCAAGGTGCTGGAAATGACAGTGTACGCCTCAGCCGCACCAATCTGGTTCCGATCACACTGAACATTTTTGAGGTCGAAACCATTAATATTGCTGGTGTCGAAGGCAGAGACACTCTGTTTATTGGCAGACTTGGCGAAACCTCACTGTCTAAAATCAACTTCTCTGGCGGAGCAGGCGATGACTTACTGAGTGTTAGCAATAACCCTATGCCTCAGATAGATGCTAGAGGTGATTCAGGCAACGACAACCTGTTTGGTGGCAACCAGAACGACATCCTGAACGGGGGGTCAGGCAATGATGCTTTGTTTGGCGGCGGTGGCAATGACAGTAGTGGCTTGGGGCGTGTTGGCTGGGGCTTGAGTGGCCTCGGCCCTACTGGGAACTGAAGCTGCTAAATTCAAATTGCTCGCTAAAGTGGAAATAGCTTCGACTCTGGAAATAGAATCATCAGGCCGAAACGTACCGTCCGGATAACCCTGCATAAACCCCATTTCGGCAGCTTCTTCAATGGCTGGGGCTGCCCAGTAATCGGTTGGTACATCCTCGTAGACACTACCGCTTTCCAGTTGTCGTTCTGACTCTTGATTAAAGGACTGTCGAACCATTGCTGCAAACTCATCTCGTGCTACCGGATTTTCTGGTCGGAAGGTGCCATCTAGATAACCGGCAATAATATCCTGTGCGGCCAAAGTTTCGATAAAGGGCTGCGCCCAATGGTTTTGAATATCTGGAAAGGGAGCTGTCTGATTTTGACTAGGGGCAGCTTGATCCGGAGCAGCAAGAACGCGGTCGCAGAGAGGTAGAATTGTAGCGGCTCCAGCTACCGATCCAGCGATTAAACCTGGAATTAATAGAGCTTTACTGGTCAATGCACGATCAAAAAGCCTAAACACTGTACTTCTCCAATTCTTTACGCCATGCCTATATATTTACTTCCACCTCAGTTTAATGACTACATGCTTTTGCTTTCTCTATCTAATGGAGGAGAAGTATAACCATTCAGTGTATTGAGCAATTAATTTAATGCATTAAAATGTATTGTTCTATACGAGGACTTCTATTAATAAACTTGTATCACCTAGTGAAGGTTTGAGTGAAGGTTTGATTGTCAAAGCTTGATTGTCAAAGTTCTCTTGACAAAGATTTAATTGCTGATTTGTTCAATAGCCTGAGCTAATCTGATTTACCCCAATACATCCTCATGTTTAATTTTCTACAGATGATTGCCATAGCTGCACGCTTGATTGGATTTGCTCCGTTTCTGACATTTCATCCGATAGTAAGATGTTCTAGCTTAGCCGCTCCTTACTATGGGAAACAATGATGAATTGCAAGGAATAATGAGATATGCCTCTAGTAAAGCTAGCCGATTTTTATCCTGAGCACCGCGACGCTGACACGGATGGTCGGTCGGACATAAAAGGTTTTGATGTTTACACACAAGCTGACGAAAAGGTCGGTTCAATTGACGATATTCTGGTTGATGATCAGACTGGGCGAATTCGCTATCTGGTAGTAGATACAGGCTTTTGGATCTTCGGCAAGAAGGTGCTGCTACCCATCGGTTTGGCAAACATTAGCTACAGCGATCGCCGCATTAATGTCAAGGGTTTGACGAAGCAGCAAGTCCAAGATCTGCCGAATTTCGATGAATTGGATAAGGTTGATTACGACTATGAGGAACAGGTCAGAGGTACCTATCGTCCGAACGTGATGAACACGGCAACTGCGCCAAGCACGACAGCCTACGACCGCAATACCTACAGCTATGACCGCGATCCAGGTCTCTATCATTTGAATGAGCAGAATCACCAGTCGCTCAAACTCTATGAGGAACGCCTGGTTGCCAACAAGCAGCGCCAGAAGACTGGGGAGATCTCTGCCGGCAAACATGTCGAAACCGAAACAGCTCGTGTCGCGGTCCCAATTGAAAAAGAGCGCGTCGTGATTGAGCGGACTACTCCAACATCTGGCGCGGTGTCTAATGCAGCCGATGCCTTCCAGGAGGGGGAAGTTGCTCGGATGGAAGTCTACGAGGAAACTCCTGAGGTGCGGAAAGAGGCATTTGTGCGTGAGGAAGTTCGGGTCAAGAAAGTGGTGGAGCAGGATATGGTTGAAGCTGATGAAACGGTACGCCGAGAGGAACTCGATTTGGACACAGAAGGCCGCTCAGCTGTAGATCGTTGCCACAACGCGAATACCGCCAGCAATTCCTGCATCTGGAAGAACAAAAGTAATTCTCATGCTAAACCATCGCGCTAGTCAACCGGAGTCAGAAACTGAAAACCATGCTTCAAACTATGCTTCTCAAATACAGCTTTGCCAGTAGGATTTGTTAATAGAACACGTGTAGTGCAGATCAGAGTTGATCTTGATTCAAGCAGTACCCGTAACAATAAGCAACATTGAGCTGAAGATCATGTTTTATTGTAGACGGGTTAGCAGTTATGTCCAGTGATCCAAATCCAGCAGCTTAGAATTGTTTAGAACATGGTGTCGATAGGCAGGCCAAAACCCAGAGCCTGACGGATACTCAGCAAGATTGCTAAGACAGCAAACAAAATTCCGCTAGCTAAAATGTCTTGCTTGATATTGCCTAATCCTTCACGCCACAGTCCCCAGTTGATCACCAGATGGTAGAAAAGGTCATTGAGCGCCACTCCTACAACCGCTCCCGGCATTCCGAACAGGGTGTATCCCACATAAATCCCAACGGATGTACAAACAAATCGGGTGAAATTGGCTCCAGCTGTGTATTGAGGTCTACCAATGGCGAATAGGAGCGCTTCATTGGTATTACACATTAAACGGGGCCACAATCCTAGAACTAGAATTGGCAACATCCAAGCAGCTTGACTGTAGCGGCTATCATACAGCGTTTTGATGATGCCATCGCCTAGGCAGACCATTAGAGCCACAACCAGCGCCATCAAGATTAGAATATACTTGCGTTTGCGCCCTACTTTGGTCCGTACCTCAGACCGAGGCTGATCGATGATTTTGGAGAACGCAGGCATCATTACCTTGCCGTTGAGAGCACTGGTCACTGCACGAGGTAGTTCAGCAAAGGTGAGGGCAATTCCATAAACCCCCAGCAGCGTTAGCCCAGCCGTTTCACCCAGATCCTGGATCAGGACTTTACCCAAAATTAACCGATCGGCTTGCTCACCCAAAAAGGTAATGGCGGTGGTTAAAAAGATCCAGGCTCCAAAGGAGATCAGTTCACGGGCCGCAGATTTATCCCAGGCAAAGCGATTCGGTTTCCCCTTGCTGAGGCGGAAGCTCATCCATACTTGATAGATGCTAGATGCAATCCCCCCAGCCACCAGTGCCCAAACTGAACGGTGGAAAAAGGCCCAGGTAATCATGACAACAATGCCGACGATTTGTCCTGAGAGTTCAAATAGCGCAACTTCTTTAATGGAGAGATGGCGGTTTAAGCTGAAGATGGCCGTGAAGGTGAAACCAGTAATCACCGTATTTAGCCCTACCACGGGCAGCAGCCACAGGAAGCGTGGATCCTTATAGACGAAAGCAACTAAGTGAGCCAGGAAAAAACAGCCAACCCAGATTAAAACACCGCGAATCACCTGGATCGTCCAGGCTGTGTTCAGAAATTCCCGCTCATCACCTCGCTTATTTTGAATAATGCTGACACCAATACCCACATCCGAGAACATGTGCAAGCCGGTGATGAAGGCATAGACTAGCGCCATCAGGCCAAACAGATCCGGTGCCAACAGACGAGTCAGGATCAGGTTACTGATAAAACGGACAATATTGCCAGCACCAAAGCCAACAATTGTCCAGAGTGCACCACGAATAGCCAGCTGTTTGACAGAAGAGTTTTCAGTAGATGAGGCCATGACTCCCAGACAGAAACAACAAAGCAATGAGCAGGAACTCAAACAACGATGAGGTCACCTGAACGAGAAATGCATCCATACAGAAGCATCCCCACGATCTAACAGCAGATATGCCATCCTCACTCCAATCATGACTCTTTACAGGAGGAGCCTGAGCAGACAGTGAACTAATTGGCGCTGCTCCCACGGCTAGTAGTTTCATCCAACCCTGGATCAAAACGCTGCGAGCCGGACAATCACTTAATTTATTCACCGACGAAATTCGCAATCCAGTCAGCGGTATGGATGCAGCTCAGGGAATTTTTCTAGCCTTGGCTAACGGCAAGAGAATTATTCATCTGGGGGGCATCGAACGACTGTCGCGTTATCAGTTAGGCTATGTCCTGGCTGAGGTGTTGCAGCTCCCGATCGATCAGCTCAACCCTTGCCGACAGGCCGATGTTCAAATGGCAGCTCCCAGACCGCCCGATGCCTCACTCAATAGTGAACTAGCCTATAGTTTGGGATACCAGCCTAAGGGTTTTAAAGACGCGATCCTGGCCCTACAAGCTGAGCTGTGAGGTCCGCAACTGAAGTGCGAACTAATCGAAAAAATACACTCAAGTGCTCTGGAGCTTTCACCCAATCTGCTACTCGGCGAGAAGGCTGCGCCTAGGAGTGGCGTTTGCCTGCATAAAGGCTTCGATATCCGCCGCCGCCGCTTCTAACGCTTGCAAACTAGAGGTTTCGGTTGCTACAGCGTTAACCACAGTTGATGCAGGCTGCTCTTGGTTCAGGGTTTGGTTGGATGCTGGTGCTGTGGGGTCTTCTAAGCAATCCGCAAGCTGATCCAGAGAGGCAATGAAGGCCTGAGCCGCAGCATGACGGAGTTCCCGCTGGTGGTGATCCATATAAAATGGCTGCCCCAATGAACAATAAGCTTTAGGGTTCCCACTATGGACCAGATTATTGCTGCCCGCGTCAAGTAAAAGCTTTTTTTAATAAACTACTAAGATACTAAGAAGCGTTCTCGTTACCCAATCAACCCATGACCGCAGCGATTCCCACCCTCGCCAGCCAGTACGATCCCGCAGTGACCGAAGCCAAATGGCAACACTTTTGGGAGGACAAACAGGTCTTCAAGGCGGATCCCAACCGCGAAGGCGACCCTTACTGCATCGTGATTCCGCCACCCAACGTCACGGGTAGCCTGCACATGGGCCATGCCTTTGAAAATGCCTTAATCGATACGCTGGTGCGCTATCACCGCATGTTGGGGCGCAATACGCTCTGGCTCCCCGGTACCGACCATGCCAGTATCGCCGTGCAGACTCTGCTAGAAAAGGAGCTGCGCCAGCAGGGGAAAACTCGCTATGACGTAGGACGGGACGCCTTTCTGAAGCGCGCCTGGGAATGGAAAGAGGAATCGGGCGGCACGATTGTGGGGCAGTTGCGTAAGCTGGGTGTCTCGGTAGACTGGTCGCGGGAGCGATTCACGATGGATGAAGGCTTGTCGCGAGCCGTGCTAACTGCCTTCAAGCAGCTTTACGACGAGGGATTGATTTATCGCGGCAAATACATGGTCAACTGGTGTCCGGCCAGTCAGTCAGCGGTATCGGATCTGGAGGTGGAAAATCAGGAAGTCAACGGGCATCTCTGGCATTTCCGCTACCCGCTTACCGATGGCTCCGGCTATGTAGAAGTGGCAACAACTCGACCGGAAACGATGCTGGGGGATACGGCAGTGGCGGTGAATCCGGACGACGAACGCTACAAAGCCATTGTGGGTAAAACGGTACTGTTGCCAATCATGAATCGGGAAATTCCGATTATTGCCGATGAATATGTCGATGCCTCCTTTGGCACCGGCTGCGTCAAAGTTACGCCAGCGCATGATCCAAACGACTTCGAGATGGGCAAACGCCACAATCTGCCCATGATCAACATCATGAACAAAGACGGCACCCTGAACGAAAATGCTGGCGAGTTTGCCGGCCAGGATCGGTTCAAAGCCCGCAAGAACGTGGTGCAGCGATTGGAGACAGGTCACCCTTCCAGGTTGATTAAGCAGCTAACTATTGCAGGTTGATGTGAAAAAAGCAGCAAACATGATCAGAGATTGTTCGAGGAGTTAGCAGAGTAAGAACAGCTTTCCTATGTAAGTTGGATTGAGGCTTCGAATTGAGAAATGCGTAGTGGTGAGAGCGCTCTGCATAGAGGGTGCTCTCACCTTTCGCTGTGGAAATTTTCGAGTCTTAAGTAATTTTTAATACTTGAAGTTTTCTTGCATAGATTACTCAAAATACTTATGTAAGAACGTTGATATACAAAATTCAAGTGCTGCTAAATTATTAATTTTTGAAATTCCATATCTAGAGTTCTCTAGCGAGAGAATATTTTAAAAGCTCTACCTTTAGTGATCATGTAACTTATCAAACAGCTTCAGATCAGTGTTGAACAGCTGAAAAACACCTCGCGCTTAATGTGAGGGGGTTATTATTTTCTCTGTATCGATGTAAAAATGAGGGCTAAGGGTTAATTTTTGATTTCAAGAGTTGGCTCTAACTCAATCGATTCAGTCGATTAAATCAACCTCTCTCACAGTTTGAGGAGAAGAATTTTATGGAAACAGTTGCTTATTTTCAACTGGCTCAAAATTACGAAGCTTCTGAGTTATCAGACTTGGAAGTGAACCCTGGTGAAAGCCTGAAGTTATCTGGAAAAACAGCGGCTAGTGTGCTTGGAATTACAAGTACGGTTCTAGCTGGTGGTGTGCTGGCGGCTTCTCCAGCTTCTGCCTATGGCTCCTATGGCTCCTATGGCTATCACGGCTGCTGTCGTCCGGTTTATTATCAACCGGTCGTTTATCGTCCGGTCTACTATCGTCCAAGTTGCTGTTACTATCCGCAGTATCATTCCAAGCCTAGCCACCATTACCCCCACTACTACAGCCAGGACTATTCCCACGACTATTCCTACGACAAGCATTACGACAAGCACGCTGACAACGGCTACCACAAAGACAACGATTACCACGAGATTGCGTTTCATCCAGTGACTGACCCTAACCTGTTGAAGCTAGGCTCTTCGGGTGAAATTGTGGCTCTGCTGCAACAGGCGCTCTTAGATAACGGCTTTGATCCGGGGCCGGTGGATGGTCTGTTTGGCTATCAAACCAAAGCAGCTGTGAAGGACTATCAAGAGGCGAACGGTCTATTGGTTGACGGAATTGCGGGCGGTCAAACATTAGATAGCCTGGGACTGGCTGGCGCAGGTGCCTAATCATCCCAGGCTTGTGCAATGAGCCAATAGCGGAGACAACTAAAGGCTCTTGGTGAAGGGCGGCGTTGTTAAGTTACGGTACCAGCGGTAGTCAAATCAAAAGACTAGCGCTGGAGAGAGGGACGGCCATCCCGATCTCATCCGTCGCTTTAATACAACGCCGCCTTATTTTATAAACCAATTCGCTGAAAACGACAGCGGAAACGGCAACTATTTTTGGCAACTATTTTTCGTTATTAACAAATCTAATCAAAGCCTTAAGAAAACGATCGATCTGTCAGGTGAATAAATCAGGGTACCCTGGAGGAGTTGAGGAGTTGTTAACCAGTACAATTGTACCACAAGCAATTTTATGTTTCAACTGCAAGCTCTAATTTTTGATGTGGATGGCACCTTGGCAGAGACCGAGCGAGATGGTCATCGAGTTGCCTTTAACCAGGCATTTGCCGCTGCTGGCCTCGATTGGGACTGGACGCCGGAATGCTATGGCGAGCTGTTAGCTGTTACAGGTGGCAAAGAGCGGATTCGACATTTTTGGCAGCAGTATTTGCCAGAATTTGTGCCTCCGTTGTCTGCTGGGATGAGTGAGCAGGAGTGGATCGCGGGACTACACATATTCCTCTCTGTCCCAGAAGCCTTGAGTCGGTACCCTCAAGCTGACCAGATACATTCACTTCGCCAACCCTGGAAGATTCTTTTGATAGACGCCTCTGGAAAAAAATGCGGTTATCGGCAAGAAGTGAATTTACGTGCAGGACTGAATGTCTTAATCGAGGACTACACGCTTCAGGAGGACTTGATTGTGGACACAGGCGCAGATGAACCCTGCGATCCTTATCGGTATTTAGAGGTAAGCTTTATGCTCTCAGGTCATAATCGCCATGAGAACTTGCAGCCTCATCACAACTTTTTCTTGGCTGATTGGCAAAACTCGCGTGGTGGGCAGTTCCACTGGCAAGCGGGTGAGCGAGTCCTAAAGGTCGACATTCACATTGATCCTGCTCTATTTGAAACGCTTGTGGGTGAGCAGCTTGATGTGTTACCGCCACTGCTAAGACGGCTCCTTCAAAATTCCCAACCTATTCAGGATCAGTTCTGGCATGTGCAACCCACGACCTCAGCCATGCAATCTGCCATCCACCAGATTTTGCATTGCCCGTATCAAGGACTAACCCACTGGCTATTTTGGGAAAGCAAGGTCATAGAACTAATCGCGCTGCGGCTAGACCCGGTGTGTCAGACACAGCCAGCCGATTTGGCGTCATCAGGCTTGCATTCCGAAGATATTGATCGCATTCACTACGCCAGTGATATTTTGCTCCAGCGGTTGACGAATCCGCCGTCACTGGTAGAACTGGCTCGACTTGTGGGGCTGAACGACCACAAGCTGAAGCAGGGATTTCGCCAGGTGTTTGGCACAACGGGGTTTGGCTATTTACAAACTCATCGTATGGAGCTGGCTAAGCAGCTTTTAGCAGAGCCGACGTTCAGTATTGCCGGGGTGGCTCAGGCAATAGGCTATGCCAGTCAAAGCCACTTTTGCCATATGTTTAAGCAACAGTTTGGCATGACGCCGCGATATTACCGTAGCAGCTTGCGCCGTTTAAAAAATCCGGATGCCGCAAAAAAAGATCCAGATACCGCAAATTGCGATCGCTGAAATCCCGTATTCTCACCCTATGTTCTTGATAATAGTTCTTGTTTGAGCAGATGAAGCTGCATGAGCGCATAGCTTCGCTATGTTCAAGTATGTGAACAGGTGCGTGGAGATGATGGGACAACCACAACAATCGACTTGGCTGGCAAAAGCCCTAACGGTGGGGACAGCGAGTTTTGTGTCTCTGGGCTTGGGACTAGGCTGGGCAACTCCGACTTTAGGAAATGAGGATGCGATTGGTAGTGATGAGCTGTCTCTAGATGCGATTGGGTCTCCAGTAACCACGGTTGCAGAGTGGATGGCTCAGATTGAGACGGTGGAAACAGCGGTAATTACTGATGTACAGGTGCGCGAGACTCCCGATGGGCTTAAGGTTGAGTTGGTGGCTGACCGCCCCCTAGAACCCCGCTCCTCTCGCATTGAGGGCAACGCGCAAATTATCGAATTTGCAAACGCCATTCTGGATTTGGCAAACGATGCTGCCGCCGAGCAGTTCAATCCAGGAGCCGGTATTACCCTGGTACAGATAACACCATTGCCCAATGGGAGCGTCCGACTAGCGATTACCGGTACCGAAGCTCCCCCCGTTGTCACCTCATCACCTGGGGCTGCAGGTGTGGCCTTCACCGTTACCCCCGGACTGGCCAGTGCTGAGGTTGAGGCTGATAACGCCATTCGAATTCAGGTGACAGGGGATGTCATTGATACCGGCTACCGGGTGCCGAGTGCCAGCGTTACCCGCCTTGAGACCCCTTTGCTCGATACTCCGGCTTCGGTGCAGGTGGTGCCACGGCAACTGTTTGAAGAACCTTCTCCGCCTCCCAGCTATCCTACACAGAACAAGCCCTAACGCAATGACAGGCTACAGTAAAGCTCCACGGGGTCTTTTTGTCCAACTGCGGGTAACGCGCATCTTCACACGTACTTCAATTTCGCCGAGTACCTCGTTGAGACAGTGCTCCACTCGTTACGCCTTTCGTGCGGGTCGGAACTTACCCGACAAGGAATTTCGCTACCTTAGGACCGTTATAGTTACGGCCGCCGTTCACCGGGGCTTCAATTCAAGGCTTGCACCTCTCCTCTTAACCTTCCGGCACTGGGCAGGCGTCAGCCCGTATACGTCCGCTTTCGCGTTTGCACAGACCTGTGTTTTTGGTAAACAGTCGGTAGGGCCACTTCTCTGCGGCTGGTTTTACCCAGCGTCCCTTCTTCCGAAGGTACGGGACCTTTTTGCCGAGTTCCTTAACGAGGTTTCTCTCGCTCGCCTGTGATTTCTCATCTCGTCTACCTGTGTCGGTTTGGGGTACGGGCGATAAACTTCTCCGCTTCGCTGCCTTTTCTTGGCTCCAGGTCCAGTTCACTTCCAGGATTCCTCCCCGGCATCACGGCCGTTAACCGCTTGCCACCTCCTCTTCCATCCGGAGGCTGAACCTTCCCGCAGCGCGCAGCGTCGCTCCATTCATCGGTACCGGAATCTTGACCGGTTGTCCATCGCATTCGCCTCCCGGCTGCTGCTTAGGCCCGACTTACCCGACGCGGACTGACCTTCCGTCGGAACCCTTAGACGTTCGGCGGCAGGGGTTCTCACCCTGCTTTCGCTACTCATGCCGGCATTCTCACTCCCCACCACTCCAACAGATCTCGCCGACCTGCCTTCGCCGCTGTGGGGACGCTCTCCTACCATAAGCCTTTCGGCTTATCCCCGACTTCGGTGCTGCGCTTCAGCTCCGTTCCATTTTCCGCGCAGTCACGTTCGACCAGTGAGCTGTTACGCACTCTTTCAAGGGTGGCTGCTTCTAAGCCAACCTCCTGGCTGTCTCGACATGACCACATCGTTTCCCACTCAGCGCAGACTTCAGAACCTTAGTCGCGGGTCTGGGTTCTTCCCCTCTCGACCGTGAAACTCATCTCCCACGGCCCGACTGCCCTGCTCCCCTCTCGGCATTCGGAGTTTGACTGGGTTCGGTAACCTCACTGGCCCCTAGCCCAATCAGTGCTCTACCTCCCAGAGTTTTTCCGCAGGACGCTAACCCTAAAGTTATTTCGGAGAGAACAAGCTATCTCCAAGCTCGTTTGGCATTTCACCCCTAACCACAAGTCATCCCCGTGTTTTGCAATACACGTGAGTTCGGACCTCCCAGCCGTGTCACCGGCCTTTCATCCTGCTCATGGTTAGCTCGCCTGGTTTCGTGTCCAATAACAGCCACTCCTCGCCCTCTTCAGACTCGCTTTCGCTTCGCCTCCGGGTGTCTCTCCCTTAGGCTTGCCACTGCTATTGACTCGCCGGCTCATGCTCCAAAAGGCACGCCATCAGGGCTTTTCGCCCCTCTGACCGGTTGTAAGCACACGGTTTCAGATTCTCTTTCACTCCCCTCGCCGGGGTTCTTTTCACCTTTCCGTCACCGTACTTCTTCACTATCGGTCGTCAAGTGTATTTAGCCTTGGAAGGTGGTCCTCCCAGCTTCCCACAGGGTTAGCGTGCCCCGCGGTACTCAGGATCCTTCCCTCTCCTCTCCAGCTTCGCCTACGGGGTTCTCACCCTCTCTGACCACGTTTCCCAACATGTTCGGCTCGCCTTCAATTCGATCCCGGAAGTCCTACAACCCCGCCCTTTTTCAAGAACGGTTTAGGCTCCTCCACTTTCGCTCGCCACGAAAAGCTAATCAGGAAGCTGGACGATGGTCATCTGATTTTGTAGACCAAGGTAAAAATGAATTAAAATATTTGTTCCTTTGGTGTACAGTCCCTAACGCCAGTTGTGCGTTGATGCGCCGTGACGTCTTCATTCGCGCCGGAAAATTTGATGCGACAATGTTTCTGTCAGCAGATTGGATGCTGTGGAGTAAAATGATGATGATTTCAGACATTGCCTATGTGTCTGAGCCTTTGAATCATTTTCGGACTCATGCTAATACTGTTAGACAGAGAGCGGGAAGACGAGGAATTGACTTTGAAGAAGATTTTCTCGTGAAGAAATACATTCTAGATCATTCTGGCTTCTCCTTCTCGTTCAAAGAAATACACCAGGCGTTTGACAAAATCAAATGGCAATGGATTGAGACCATAGTGGCTTCACCTACTGCAATCGATCTGAAGCGTAATATTAGAATCTATAAGTACTTAAGTGAAATTTACTCAGATCTAGGATGGCAACTCGGTAGTAGATTATTGCTTCGATACACTGGACTTTTGAGATTTGTGAAGTATTTGAAGAGAACACAATTAGCTTCGCTTTCGAACAATCAATAATGGAGGGAGCCTTAGTTCTGCTCGCGTTGGTGAAATACTTTTGCCTAGCAGTTAGAAACACCAAGAATCTCTACTACTCCAACAGCGACGAATTGTTTCAAAATCATCCAAGATTTCAAATATACCTTCGGCGTAATCTTTAGTTGACCACTGAGCAGCTTTAATTAGGCCGCGTTGAATTAAAGTTTCACGGAGATTGTCATCCTCTAGAAGTGATTTAATTGCCAGAGCAATTTCTTCTACCGATTTGGGATTTACTAGTAAAGCAGCATCTCCTAACTGCTCCTGCGCACCAGGTACTTCAGATGCAATTACAGGACATTTTAAGGCAAAGGCTTCCAGAGGAGGTAAATTGTCCGGTCCAAAAAACGTTAGGAATGTAAGAGCAAAAGCGTTCTGGTAAATAGATACCAAGTCGTCTTGAGAGACAAAGCCCAAAAAGTGGACTTGTTGAGATAAGTTCAGATCATTTACAATTTGTCTAACGTAAGTCTGATTACCTTTATCAGAGCCAGTAAACACAACAGGAAATATCAGATCATATCTGTCTCGCAACCACTTAACTGCAAGTAATAAGCCAACATGATTTTTATGAGGCCAGAACTGAGCTGGGTAGAATAAGTAGTTTTTAGGCAATTGGTATTTGCTAAGTACAGAATCGGTGCAATGATTAGAGGCATCTAGAGCAAATTGAGGTGTGGGAAATGGTAAAACTTTAATTCGCTCTTCAGGTATTTGATAAAATTGCTGAATTTCTGTTTGACCAACCTTTGTCCCAGTAATAAGCGATACAGCACGCTTTAATCTGATCCCATATCCTCTCTCCCTCCGTTCCCATTCTCCCTGGTTACTGACCTCAGGGAAATAAGGGTGCAGTCGATGAGCCAAATCCCAAACTACTGCTACATAAGGAATATCCATGATTGGAACATAAGTTTGGCTGAGATACAAGAGCACATCTACTTCTCTGTTGACGAGAGAACGAACTAAACGTTCTTCATACGTCTCTATCCTACTCATTTTAGGATCTTTTATTTTTGCAACTAAAATCCTTATTTGTTTAGGGAATTTCAACCATAGGCGCTCTTTTACAGTGCGTTGCTGATGAAGTGAAATAAATTCCAAGTGTTCGTTAAACGAAATTTGAGAAGGTGCTTCTTTATCAAAACTACATAGCGCAAAATGATGATTACTGTGAGGTGCAAGCTCTACTAGTGAGCTAAATACTTCACTTTCAAATGTATGACCACTTTCGGCATCTCTGCCGTTTGGGGGGTGGGCTGATGCTGGTGGTTAGCATCAGCTATTGGATCAATCGCTATCTGCTACTCTATTCGCCCCAAGGCGCAACCTACGGTGCGGGCTACACCAGTGTGACGATTAGCCTACCGGCTTACACAGCCTTGAGTTTGCTGGCTCTACCGATTGCGCTCTGGCTGTTGGCTCAAGGATTTGGCTGGGGTGACCGCATTATCGAACAGCATCGACATCCTGTTGGCGGACGACTTGGCGATGGCCGTAGCTATTCTGCGGCTGGGGCACCTTCCAGCGTTGATTCTAGTCTCAAGCGCCGTTGGCCGAACTGGCGGAAGGAGAACAGCTCGATCCAAGCCTCAGTTCAAGCCAAGTACACCCTAGACGACGCTGGTCCAGATGCTCCACCGCATCACAATCTAGTCAGCCCGTCTTTGAAACGACGCTATCTCCGCCTACCAGAACGGATCTCCTATCCACCCTCGCTGCGTCGGGTTGTGCTAGTGATTGGATTTTATCTCTTGCTGCTGCTGCTGCTGAGTGGGGTTTTGCCGGTAGCGGTGCAGCAAATGGTGGTGCAGCCCAACGAATTGCAATTGGAGATGCCCTATATTCGCCGTACTCTGGCCTTGACGCGGCAGAGCTTTATGCTCGACCAGATGGACGTGCAAACCTTTGCTCCGGACAATAGTCTCAGCCTAGCCACCCTGCAAGAAAATAATTTAACCGTAGACAACATTCGCCTGTGGGATAAGCGCCCGTTGCTGGAAACTAACCGTCAGCTCCAGCGCATCCGACTCTACTACGAATTCCCTGATGCCGATTATGACCGCTATGAGCTGCCCACCGATGATGGTCGTGCCGTTCAGCAGCAGGTCCTGATTGCCGCCCGTGAACTCGATTACAATGCCGTTCCCACTGCTGCTCAAACCTGGATCAACCAGCACTTGATCTACACCCACGGCTATGGGTTTACCCTGAGTGCGGTCAATTCGGTGGGCGAAGGCGGCTTGCCCGATTACCTGATCAGCGGCATTGAATCGGCTGCCTCCGATCCGCGTGTCCGCAATAGTATTCCGGTGGGTAGACCCCGCATTTATTACGGTGAACTCACCAACACCTATGTCATGACCCAGACGCAGGTGCTGGAGCTAGACTATGCCAGCGGCAGTGACAACGTTTACAACACTTACGATGGCTGGGGCGGCGTCAGCATTGGCAATGTGGCACAGCGACTCCTCTATGCCAAGCATCTGCGGGACTGGCGCATGATGTTCACCGATAACTTCACGCCTCAAACGAAACTGCTGTTTCGCCGCAACATCAGCGAGCGAGTGAAAGCGATTGCGCCGTTTTTACGCTTTGATAGCGATCCTTACCTCGTGGTGATCGATACGGGCAGCAAGCAGTGGCAACACAGCTATCGGCCCCAGCCCGGAATCGTGGATGAGAGCCACCTCTATTGGATTATCGATGCCTATACCACCAGCAACCGCTATCCCTACTCGGATCCGTTGGGGAACGATTTCAACTACATTCGCAATTCGGTCAAAGTGGTGATCGACGCCTATCATGGCTCGGTCAACTTTTATATTGCCGATCCGCAAGACCCAATCATTCAAGCCTGGAGTCAGACATTTCCCGGCATATTTCAGCCGCTTGATGCCATGCCCACCGGCCTGCTACGCCACATTCGCTATCCGCAGGACTTCTATCAGGTACAGTCGAACCAGTTGATGATCTACCACATGACCGATCCGATCGTGTTCTATAACCGGGAAGACCAGTGGCGGGCACCGAACGAGATCTACGGCAACGAGCAGCAGTTGGTTGAACCCTATTCATGGTGCTGCATGTGGACTCGCGTAAAGACTGGAAAGGCAAACCCCAGCATCAAGGCGCTGCCATGACCCAACGCGGCGTTAATAATGCGATTTCGGTGCGCCACATTGTGAGAAGCATCGTGAATCACGGTTCCCACCAGATGTAGGGCAATCACATTGGTCAAAAAGCAGGTCCAGCCTGGAAAACCCCAACACCAATAGCCGACCGTAGAAAGCGTAGCTAGTGCAACTGCCCCTAAGAACATCAACAAGGTGGGATTCCAAGCACCCGGTGGACCCAAAAATTCTTTCGGTACAGTCAGGGGCTTCATTGCCTCCGACATTGTATTTCCTCTCCTTACAGTCATCCTTGCGTAGTATAGGCTACGAGGGGATTAAGAATAAAGTTTTGTGAAATTAGTGGATTTAATCGAACTAGTCATCCATACTGCATGATTTCTAATCATTGCTCATCCTTAAGGCATGAAATCGCCAAATGGGCGGAGCAAAGTCGGGCAATCCTGTAGAAAGCATAGAGAAAAAGAGGAACTAGTTTTTGTAGCTCTACTCTGTAGAGAAGCTTACCGGGAAAATTCACGCCTCCTTAATGGATCTGACCGAAAATGTTTCGAAAAATTTCACGAATTTTCCATGATTTCTCCGCGATACTACTGGCATGGGCCAAAGTGTAGCCTGCATGGCAGAAACGGATAGACTCTGGCTCTGGCTTGCTTCTCAGCGGCCAGTGGGTGCTCTAGTCTCAATAGACGGTTCAGTATTTTCAACCTTACGCCTGCCCAGCAGACAGCTTATTAAGTGACCTATAGAAGGATGTGAACTAAGCATTCAGCTTAGAAACTAAAGATCGAAAAGATCGATCAGGGATTGTAATTTACACTGTCAGGCTGTTGAGTAACGGTGAGGATGGCATGAATCGCTCTTTTGTCAATCAAAATAGGCAGGCTAATCAATCTAAACGAGCCGACCAGGCAGGGCGGGCAGCAAGAGTTTCGGCCCAGTCTAGACAAGTGGCTAGACAGCACACCAGACAACTGGCCCAGGATGCCCCCAGCCATCTTCAAAAACGCTGGCAGCCTCAGCAAAACAAAACCAATATCCATCAGCAAAAACAATCAGTGTTGCGTCTCAGTTCAGCAGAACAGGAAACAATTTTACGGCAGCGTGCTCTGGCTGAAGCCCAGCATGGCAATCACGTTGAGGCTATTGCTATCTTCAGTGAGTTAATCGACCGCAACCCTCAAAATGCGAACCATTACAGTAATCGAGGTCTGGTTTACTTTCAGAGCGGTCAGCCTGCCGCGGCTATCGCCGATTACAATCGCGCCATTGAGCTGAATCCGCGCCTCGATAGTGCCTACAATAACCGGGCTAATTACTATGCAGCTCAGGGCAAGTTTTTGGAAGCGATTCTGGACTATGATATTGCCTTGGATTTGAACCCAGCTAACGTGCGGGCTTGGATTAATCAAGGCATTACCTTCCGGGAGTTAGAGATGTATGACCGGGCGCTAGAGAGCTTTGACTTGGCCCTGTGTCTTGGCAAGCTTGAAGGTCACATCTATGCTGAGCGGGGCCGCACCTATCATTTGCGAGGCGACTGGAACTGCGCGATTGGCGACTACCGTCGAGCACTCGAGAAACTAGCTCAACCCAGCCCTAACTTCGATAATTCTGGGCTACGGCTATACTTGCAGGTTGAATCCTGGTTAGATGAGCTGCTCAGCCCACTTCATCCCAATTAGAAGCAGATGAGGCCCAAGGGAATTCCTATTTCCAACCTTGTTCCGCCTGCTCTAACACATAGGCTGCTACAGACTGGATTTCGGCCTCGGTGAGCCGACCCTCTGGCGCAATTTTGCCGTGGCGCTGGGAGCCGATGCCGAGGAGTTGGAAACCTCTGAGAAGCTGGCAACCACCACCAACCTGATTGACACCTTCCGGCGGCTCTGTCTCCACTCGCCCTTTTATGCTGGGCTGGCGGCTCTGCATGTTTACGAATCGCAGATTCCCGAAGTGGCAAGTGTCAAAATCGACGGCTTGAAGCAGTTCTATGGCATGGACAACCCAGCCGATTATGAGTTCTTCAGTGTGCATCAGGTGGCCGACATCTACCACGCCGAATCGACCGCCAAGCTGATCGAAGCCTATGCCGTCACGCCAGAGCAGCAAGCTGAAGTGAAACAGGTGGCCGAAACGGCAGCGACTGCCCTGTGGCAATTCCTCGATGGAGTGTACGAAACCTACTGTCAAGACATTGCGGCTGAAAAAGCAGCGGCTTAGACTGGTTAGGTTTGAGAATGCTCAGGTATCGTTTCGATTCTCGTTTCTGATACTTGAGCATTTATCTTCATATTTTCAATTAACTGTGCAATATTTGCAGCCTTCCTTTTGAATTAGGCTATCCGTAGATTATATGTCCTTTTAGCTCATTAACCGTATCTACTAACGTTTTGGCGTTGCTGAATAGAGGTATGAATTACCCCCCTAGCCCCCCAATTCTGACTATCGAATTTGCTCAATTTGCCGATGGGCGCAGTAAAGAGTACCGCAGTACCGCCCTACTCAGTCGATAGATAATTAACCAGATTTGACATGGCTTCTGATTCCTGACTCCTGCTACAATCTAGTACAAATATCCTACTTCGCCAATCATGCCTACTGAAATCTGCCGCTGCGGTTGGGTCCATGATGATCCGCTCGAAATTGTCTACCATGACTGCGAGTGGGGCGTGCCAGTGCATGATGATAGACGCCTATTTGAATTTTTGATTCTAGAAGGCGCTCAAGCTGGACTGAGCTGGATCACAGTTTTGCGCAAGCGAGAATCCTATCGAGCAGCCTTTGATCAATTTGATCCAGAGAAAATAGCCCGCTACGATGACGCTAAAATTGCTGAACTGTTGGCCAATCCGGGAATTGTGCGCAATCGTCTCAAGGTTGCCGCTGCCGTACAAAATGCCCGCGCTTATTTAACCATCCAGGAGCAGCTCGGCAGTTTTGACGCCTATATCTGGCCATTCGTAGAGGGAAAACCAATTATCAACGCATGGAAAACGCTAGCCGAAGTTCCGGCAGAGACGGCTGTATCCAAAGCCATGAGTCGAGATTTGCGTCAGCGCGGGTTTAAATTTGTTGGATCAACCATCTGCTACGCTTTCATGCAGGCTTGTGGTTTAGTCAATGATCATCTAGTGGATTGCTTTCGTTATCAAGAAATCAATCGCTTCTGATTCTTTCTGATTTCGATGTTCATTAAACATTAATATACTGACTCACTTCCCAGGAAGTCACCTCAGCATTATGGGCATCCCACTCCTGATATTTGAAATCCAGATAGGTTTTAGCGGCAGCTTCTCCTAACGTTTGCATCAACAGTTCATCTTTTTCTAGACTACGCAATGCTTCCAGTAAACTACTCGGCAATGTTTGCAGATCGGTAAACTCAGAACCGCGGACAAACATATTTTCATCGAAGCGATTACCGGCACTGAGATTTCTGTTGATTCCCTCTAAACCAGCCGCCAGTAAACCAGCTTGGGCCAGATAGAGCGTAGCAGCACCATCCACCAAACGACATTCAAACCGACCTTTGTCGGGAATGCGGATCATGTGGGTGCGGTTGTTGCCACCGTAGGACAAATAACGCGGACTCCAGGTACTGCCAGATGTCGTCATGGTCGCAGGATGAGGGGTACGGAAGAGATCAATGCTACGAGTCCGATGGGAACGTTTACAAGGAAGATAGTGCGCCATCCGAGATCAAAAAGGTTGAGTGTTATCAAAAAGCCGCCAAAGACCTGTCCTAAGATTGAAGCAACACCCGCAGCTGCCGCATAAGCACCAAACGCTTTTGGGCGTTCTTTTGTATCGAAGCTGACCTGAATAAACGAGATCACCTGAGGTGTCATCAGGGCTGCCGCTGCACCTTTAGCGATGCGGAAAATGATGAGCAGGAACGATGTGGATGCGAACCCGCACAACGCTGAAAAAAGCGTGAAGCCTGCTACGCCTATTACAAAAAGACGTTTTCGCCCATAGAGATCACCCAGCCGCCCGCCCGTTACGAGCAGCACCGCATAAGCCAGCGTGTAACCCGCGACGACAAGTTGGATTTCGGCAAAACTGGCGTTCAAGTCACGCTCTATCGAGGGAATGGCGACGTTGACGATAAAGCCATCAAGTGTGACCATTATGGTTGCGCCCAAGACAATGGCAAGTATTAGCCAACGTCGCGCATCCGGCTCATTGATGCTGGATGCGGGGGAAGTTGTTGTCTCAGGCATCAGAAAAACTCCATGTTTTATTGAGTTTGAAGGGAATTACGATAGAAGACACTGCATGTAGAGAATGTGTGGTTGAAATACCTGATGAACACCCGTCGTTTTGCCTTCAAGCGTGAGTGTAGCAAATTCACCTGGCGTATATTCAGCGATGGCTTTGAAATCATGAATGAAGTGCGCTTGATCGGTGTAGCCAAACTCGAAGGATAAATCGTGAAGCCGATATTGTGGCTCACGTAAGAGTTGATCACGAACCGCTTCAAACCGAATCAGGCGTGCCAGTCGTTTGGGGGACAGCCCGATGTTTTCCTTGAATTGACGTTCCATCTGTCGCCTAGACAGCCCAATGGACGCGGCGAGTGCTTCAACAGGTATTTGACCCTCTAGTGTGTACAGACCCTCGATCGCACTATGAAGCTGGATGAACTCCGGTTGTATCGGACACACAACCATATCGAGGAAATTCTGGATTTGACCTGCATTGGCGCTATAGCGGGTGACTCGCACAGTGGTTTCTAATGTTCGCGCCAATTTCTGCCATACGGGCGCTAGTGGAATGAGTTTGGATGATTCGGAAGCAGTTTTTTTGCACATGGCTCGTTAAATGTCATTGATATAGCTTTAGTGTAATGCTCAAATGAAGTTTCGTATTGTAAAAATGCGTCTTAAGAACTTAGACGAGATAGACTGAAGAGCGTATGCCTGGACTGACCCGCGTCTAGTGGACAGTAAACTTGTCACGGGCGAAGCGTTGCTCAAAAACAGCCGGGCTGAGATAGCCCAGTGACGAATAGCGACGACGTCGGTTGTACCAACGCTCGATGTAGTCGAAGATCGCGCTGCGCGCCTCAGCACGGGTGGCATAGCGATGGTCAACCCACTCAGCTTTGAGCGTGGCGAAGAAGCTCTCCATCATAGCATTGTCGTAGCAGTTGCCGCTGCGACTCATGCTCACTTGGGAGTGGCTAAAATCAAGGGTAAGTGAAATCTATGAGATGAGCTGGGTAGTTGGGAAAGGCTTGCTTGTGATGCTGGCGACGATATGCGCCGCAACCCAGTTGGCGACTGTCTGATGCACCACCCCCAAATGGCGGGCGATACGCCGCAGATTCATCCCATCCACATACAACCGAATAGCTTGCTGTCGTACCGTGTCAGGATAGCCTTGTTCCTTCGGTTGGGGCGTATAGCGCCGATGGCAGTACTGGCACTGATACCGTTGGCTACCGGCTTTCGTCCGACCACTCTTGGATAGCGCAATTGAGCAGATGCAAACAGACTTGCAGAACACACGTCAAGCAATCGTCAATATAATTGCTAGCCAAAAGCGACTTCAACAGCAATACCAACAGGCACAGGCGGAAGTCAATAAATGGAAACGGCGGGCACAACTTGATGAATTACTTGATCAATAAAAAACCTTAATCAACAAAAAACAGGGGCCTATCTTGGCATCCCTGTTATGAATTGTTATGAATTGATTTAGCTAATTAAGCTCGCTGGTCTAAACATCGGTTTCGCTCAGTTCGCGTGTCAGGTAGTCAAAGGGTTCATCCAGGTAGGCATCGGTTGCAATTCCGGCCTCAGCAACTCGTTCCCTGACGATATCTTTCATGATCTGGATACCAACAACGGTCGGACCAATCGGTACACCCAGTGAGTTATAGGTTTCCCGCAGGCCATAGAGTACGCGCTCATCCAGCACATCGGTGTTACCCGCAACTAGGGCATAGCTAGCGTAGCGCAGGTAATAGTCCATATCGCGCAAGCAAGCCGCATAGCGCCGAGTCGTGTAGGCATTGCCACCCGGACGAATTAGTTCAGGAATATCCTCAAACAGACGTAACGCAGCCTGCTTGACGATGGCAGCGGCATTGCCATTGATTACGGCTGCTGCTTGCACACGAGCTGTACCACTCTCAAAATAAGATTTCAGAGAATCCAGGGCGTTGCGATCGAGATATCGACCGGTGCTGTCGTAGTTTTTAATCAGGCTGGTCACCGCATCCCGCATCAGATTTCGTCTCCCAAGTTTTGTTATCAGTAGTCTGTTTACTATGTCTTGATTGCCTGTAGACCATAGGCCAATTGAAAGGCAGCCAGGGATGCTGTAGTGTGAGCGCCTTGCCCACCGCAGACAAGATGCCTGCCCCCGCAACCTTATTTTTAACGTCCTACATGTGGCTACATGAAGACTGGCAATCGCCATTTAGTTTATCATGCAGCGTTTGACAGAATTGCGTCTAAATCTGAGAAGCAAGCCAAGAACTGTAAAGATTCTTATCTAATTGCCTTGGTAAGCCTGGGGTTTCAGTAGCAGTTACAGCAACGCCATCGGTTCTGTAAGCTGCAAAACCCGGATCTACAACCCGCTGGAGCACCGACCAACCGATCCTACACTATCCGGCACCACCACCTGGACAACCAGGTCAATAACCCATTGAGCAAGTTTAATCAAGTTAAAAGACTCATTTGTATTTTTGAATACAAAATCTGTGTAAACCTGTTCCTAGGATGATTCAGGTGAATTGAAGTTCGGTTCGTTGAGGATGTTTCCTCCTGCTGGAGCAAGGCAATCGCTGAGTCGAGAGCCATTGCTAAATCAATGGGGTAAAGTCGCATCTATTCATATCGGCTCATATCGGCTTCAACGAGCGACTTCAACGAGCGGCTTCAGTGCAGATTCAAGCGCCAGCCCAATTATTTTACTCCCTTTGAGTAAATACTCTCTGCGAGTAAGCGTGCATATCAAGAGACAGCCTAAGAGATTGTTTAAGGAGTAGTCATGGCAACCCCCCAAGAAGTCTTGAGCTTGATTAAAGAGAAGGGCATCAAGCTGATTGACCTCAAGTTTATCGACCTGCCAGGAATTTGGCAGCACTTGACGGTTTACGAAAACCAAATTGATGAAAGCAGCTTTGTCGATGGTGTAGCGTTCGATGGCTCCAGTATTCGCGGTTGGAAGGCCATCAACGAGTCGGACATGTCGATGGTACTCGATCCGGATACGGCCTGGATCGATCCGTTCATGAAAGAGCCGACCATGAGCTTTATTTGCAGCATTAAGGAACCGCGTACCGGTGCTGTTTTAAGAGCCGCAGTCAGCAAGTGCTGGTGGAAATTATGCCAGAGCAGCATCAGTTTTCTGCCACTTTGGCGAAGCTCAACTCAGCTCGTCAGCAAACTGGCATCTCGCAGGCATTGGTAATCTGTGACCGCATTTCGGACTTAGAGGCGCGGGGGTTTATCAGCCAGGGGATTAGCCTCTACGCGGCCCAGGAAATTGCTCTGCCGGTGAAGGCGAACTGTGACAGATGTGCTACCCAGGATTGCCCAATGCGGGGCCGGACCGATTCGCCGGTGTTACTCTGTCAGCGGTTTTGCTTGAACCCAGAGTAGGTCCTGTCTACTCTTCCTGAAATGCTGCGAAATCCACCTTGTCATAAAGGTCAAGCAGGGGCAGCTCCAGAGGCAGTGTTGCTAGTTTGAACGTTGCTGCTTCATTGTCATGCTCAGTGAGTATCCAGGTTCGAGGTGCGGTTCTGTGATAGTGCTCGACATGCTGCATCGATTGATCGATCAACAGATATTCCTGAAAGGTCAGGATTGTTCGATAGGCTTGGAATTTTTTGCCTCGGTTATAGGCTTGCGTCGAGTCTGATAGCACTGCCGCAATCAGCGTTGGATCCGTGCCTGTGTCTCGTCGGCCTGGTTGAAGTTGTAGCTCGCCTTGCACCACCATCACATCTGGATAGGTATCCTAACTATTTCCATCCGTTGCCCAACTTTCCATCCCCAATTATCTCAGCGACTCTAACGGATTCAGCCAGGTTAGAACCGTTCGCTTCAGTTGGTTCAAATCGCGGTAAAACTCCTGTTTAAAAAACTGGCCGATGGCGTCGAGAGGCGTGAATTCCTTGCCAGCCTGCCAATTGACATCTTGACCAAGTGGCGTCAGGTGACTGCCCTTGAGAATTTGAACGCTAGTAAGGTTGGGAAAGCGCTCTAGCAAAACGCCGTGCAGAGAACGGGTTTGATCAATGTCGTCGTTGGTGAATTTAATCAGCAGGTTACGCGGTACTTGGTATTGTTCTAGAATTAGCTGGTTAGTTTCTTCTGGCGAAGGCGTGAACTCCACATCAAATGCAGCCGCGAACTGAGGCAGCAACGGTGAGTTGAACTGAGATGCTAATTGAGATGTGAATTTAGAAAACTGAGTAAATTGCTCAACTAAGGGAATCGAGCGTTTCGCCGGATAGTTATTGAAGGAAATTAGAATATTACCAGCCCGCTCTTGCGGGAACAAACTGCCGATCAGCAAATGCAGCTTGCAGCCCATACTGTGACCAATGCCGTAAATGGGCAAGTATTGGCGCAGCACCTCGGTGGTCAAATAATCCAGCGCCAAGTTGGACATCCGCATCACCCGCTGGGCGATTGTAGTGTGATCCAACGTATTCACAAACGGTGTAGCAACAATCGCGTATCCTTGGGCCGCCAGAGCTTCGAGTAAAGCTCGATAGGTAACTTGGGGAGCCGTTGCCACAAATGCCCCACCCAAAAAATGAATAATCGCAATCGGACGCGGGGGAACCAACACCCAGTTGCCGTAGATTTCCTGCCACTCCATAGCCCAAACCAACTCAGTTTACATATCTTTAATCTTAGAACGTCTGAGCTGGACAGGGGGGTGCCGAGAGTTGCTGAGAAATCCGTACTGGAGAATAAGCTAGCCTGTATGGTTGGAAGCAACCAGTTTTTAGCAGTACTCTCACCTACAGAACAACGGGCAATGGAACCTTCAGCCAATTCTGTTGATCTCTCTCCTACCAAACGGGCTTTACTGGCCTTGCAGCAGCTCCAAGCCAAGCTCGATGCCCTCGAAGCTGCCCAGCAGGAACCGATTGCGATTGTCGGGATGGAAATCACATCGGCTAGGGTGGCGACAAGCTGATTGCGGGTTTGGGCCAGTTTAGCGGTAGCTCGCGACTGTTTGGCTGAAAATATCGAGAGCAGCAATAGGCGATGTTCAGCTACTCCCGTTTGCCATTCGGCTGTGAGTTTCATACCGTCGAGACTGCGAGCTGGACAAAAAATCACCGCTTGAGTGCGCTGGAGCAATAGCGACAGAGCTTGCTTTTCTACAGGCGAGTGAAAGCCACTGATTACCGCTATTTCTGCTGGCAGGGCTGCCATAAGGCTGCAAGTCTGGGACCATACATCATCCGGACATTCACTTGAGCAGAAAAAGGCTAGTTTTGGCTGCTGTAGCAGTTGCAGGTTGCCGATGGTGCAAAGCGGAAGTAGATCTGCGCGAAATTGCCGCAGGGCATCGGGGTAGAGGGGGTTGTCGGGTGAAAGTGAGTGGTTCTGAAGCAATGGTGTGAGATTCAGCTTCGATAGGCAAATTAGAGTTTATAGATAAAGTTAGCAATATTCTCTCGCTCTATCCACCCCTGTTTCTGGTAAAACTGACGCTGATAGGACTCCCGTTCTCGACTATTCACCAGCATTAACCGACTGCATCCGCGTAGTCTGGCTTCGGTTTGAACTGTGTCCAACAGCAGTGAGCCAATTCCCTGCCCTCGATGAGCCTGATCCACGAATAATTCAGACACAAATCCTTCCGGGGCAGAGAAGTCATGATCAGTTCCTCTGTGATTGAAAAGCGATTAGTTTTTTTGGATGTAACTGCAAATGACTGCAATTTGAGCGCAAGCAGACAAAGCCCCCAAGATTTGAGGGCTAAGGTTTTAAGACACAGGGGGGCATGGCCCCCATTGGTCTTAGTTCTATTTATTCAGAACTTCCTGACGCGACTCCTCAAACCGCTGATTCAGCTTGTTCAAAGTTGCTTCCCGCTCTTTTTCAAATCTTGGATTAAGCTTATTCATGACTTGTTCGCGTGATTCTTGAAAGCGTTCGTTCAGCTTGTCGATTGTTTCTTGCCGCGACTTATCATACCGCTGCTCGGTTTTGTTCATCACCTGTTCGCGGGAAGCTTCAAATCGCTCATTCAATGCTGCGGCAGGTGCATTATAGGTATTCATCAGAGCGATAGTAGACAGAGCTGCGAAGATTAGGCGTTTCATGGGTTTTCTCCTTGTTAGATAAAGGGTAGTTAGAGTGGGTATTGAACTAAATGAATGGGCCGTGAAAGTAATAGCGAACAAGTGGATAACGATTACAACCAGCGAAACCTAGTGATAGTAGCGTTGCTCAAGCCAAATCCGAACTTCGGTTTCGTTAGAGAATACGGCTTCCCTCTGCGTCTGGGGATCATAAACCCGCCAAAAAGTATGGAATTGGAGTATGCAAAGGGAGTGCCGTGAAGTATGGTGCCACTTCAGAAAAGTATGGTTGATTGTACCGTCATTCATCCTTTGTCTGCGTTAACCAATGTCGAATGCTGAATCGCCAATGAGCCAGATGTCTACACTCCATTTACTATTTAATTGGGATGACTTTAATTGGAATGACTGAATCTGAAGCGCTAGACCCGCTAGATATGGTTCTGTTATTTAGAACACCATGAGGAGATCCAATGGCTAAACCGATGAATGTTTTAGGGGGTGAATTAGCGTCCTGCTGCACCTCTCCTATAACCGGATTTTATCGCAATGGCTACTGCGAAACGGGCGCAGATGATCGTGGGGTACATGTCGTTTGTGCTCAAATGACAGAAGCATTTTTGACCTTTACCACCTCCCAAGGAAATGATCTCAGTACACCAGCCCCGATGTTTGGGTTTCCCGGCCTCAGCGCTGCCCCCACGCAGGGATTCCACCCCTGCACCCCGTTCAGATCCTACAAAGGATTACTGTAGTTCTCAGTTGCTTAGGCGAGCTTTGTCAGAGAAGAGGTCTTAAGTTCAGAGTTTTTCTATAGGCTTTGGCATCGTAGCAAGGCACAGTTTGGGGAGAACTGCCACATGATTTTACTACCGGGGCATTAATTCAAAATTAATTCGCTCATTCAAAACTTAAAATTACGCGCTCCATACAGGCTACTACCAACAGCAGGCTATGCCAACACCAACAAAACTTGCTATTTAAGCAGCCGTGGTCTTAAGCCATAATGCCGGTAATAGCAGTAATCACGCAGGATGTGGTCGTGGTCGAAGCAGAGCTTGGTCGGAAGCTGCCACAGTTCAAAAACGCCGAGAGCCTTGGCATCGTCTTGGGCTTGGGGTTCACCCTTGGCGATTGCCAGAAATACTACACTGAGCGTATGTTGGCGCGGGTCTCGATTGGGGTCTGAGTAAACCTGAAATTGTTCGATTAGCTCGACCTGCAAGTTGGTTTCTTCCTCCGCTTCGCGGCAAGCTGCTGTTTCAACCGCTTCGCCATAGTCTACAAAACCGCCAGGTAAAGCCCAACCCAGGGGAGGATTTCGGCGCTCAATTAAAACGATGGGTCGCTGGGGACGATCCACCAATTCAATGATGATGTCAACAGTCGGAACCGGATTACGATACGCCACAGTCTTACTCAGATCACTTCCTTTTCAGGATAAGAGGAGTAAGGTTTTGTTTGCACTCAGCTTTTACCTTTGCATTGATCCGTAGTACCTCACTGAACTCCCCCAGATGGACGATGAGGCTCAACTGATCAGCATGGCACAGTCGAGGAGTTGGTCTAGCAATGAACTCTGATGGAAGTGGAATGGAACCCTTCACAACCTACCTGCGCGTGCGGCGCTATGAAATGGACGTGCATGGCCATGTCAATAATGCCGTCTATCAGCACTACTTAGAGCAGGCGGCGATTGAACATTCTGAATCGTTGGGGTTCACAGCGGCTCTGTACGAGAAACTGGGCGGCACCTTTGTGATGCGGCGAATTACGATCGATTATCTGCGTCCCGCTTTTGCCGGAGATACGCTGGCATTAACGACATGGCTACAAGAAATGCGCGGATCACGAGCCTTGCGTCGCTACGAAATTCGCAGGTCATCTGAATCTGAACGGGAATCAGATCTGATTGTGACAGCAGAAGCACTGTGGGTTTGGGTGGACATACAGACAATGCGACCCAGAGCAATTCCTGATCAAATTCTGGAAACATATGGACTGTTAACCAGTCAAAACCAAGGGCGGAAGTCGCAGCAAATCAAGCAGCAGATCCAAGAGGTGAATTGAGATGACCACTTCCCAATTGCAGCACGAATTTATTGTCAGCAATGGCCTGCGGCTCCACTATGTCACTCAAGGGGAAGGGCCACTGATGCTGATGCTGCATGGGTTTCCAGAATTCTGGTACTCTTGGCGGCACCAAATTCCCGAATTCGCGCAGCACTACAAAGTGGTAGCGCTCGATCTGCCCGGTTACAACGAAAGTGATAAACCCACCGATCTGTCAGCCTATCGCCTAAGTGAACTGGTGCAAGATGTGCGCGGAGTGATTCAGGGCTTGGGCTACGACCGTTGTGTGCTAGTCGGGCACGACTGGGGCGGGGCGATTGCCTGGAACTTTGCCTACGCCCATCCTCAACTAGTGGAACGACTGATCGTGCTGAACTTGCCCCATCCGGCTAAATTTTCCGCTGGCTTACGCACACCGCAACAGTTGCTCCGCAGTTCCTATATTTTCTTTTTCCCGAGGCATCGGCTACCACTTCTTCCATCACCCAAATTGGGCTTCTGGTGCGCAGGGCAATCGCAATCGCATCGCTGGGACGGGAATCGATTTCCTTTCTCACTTCGCCCTGGCGAATCATCAAAATCGCATAGAAGGTGTTGTCTTGTAGGGAGTGAATCACAACGCGCTCTAGCACCATATCCCACTCTTCCATCAGATTCACCATCAGGTCGTGGGTGAGGGGACGGGGAGGAGTTTGGTTTTCTAATGCGCTGATAATTGCTCTGGCTTGATCTTGACCGATGTAAATCGGCAGCTGACGACGCTCGGAGGCATCTCTCAGGAGCACAATCGGATGGCGGGACACCGCATCCAAGGCAATTCCAGCGACTCTCATTTCAATCATGGTTTAGCCCTAGAATCCGTGAAAGGGGGTAGTTCAGTCGAACCGGCTGCTCGACAATGACAATATCGACAGATTGGGATTTACCGATATAGGGTAACATTTGTGGCCTTGGAGCCAACTAAACGCACCTTATATTTTCAACATCTATTTATTAAGGAGGTCAGAAAAAAGTAAAGGTTTTTTACTGACCATGAAAGTATAATGCAGACCTATAGGCTCCGATTTCAGTCGAGGTAACCAGTCGTGATTCGGCTGATCTCCAGTATGCCCTGAATCTGCCCTTAGCTTCAAAACTGCATTCGCAAAACTTGGCCGTACTGTTCTCCAACCTCCTGGTGTAAAAACAGTAGGGCAACTCCCGTTTAGCGAAGCTTCGATATGATCAATGCTGAACGATCCATCCTGAACGCCGTATCGGGCTACTGGTTCATAAGGCAACGTAAATGAGGGAGTTCGTTTCCCCTACGCAACGGCAACTATCTGATCGTCAACGGCGGCAGCGACATTCGGATCAATGCCCACTTGAAGCTACTCAATCCAACCGTTCCTCGCTTCCACGCTTATCGGGGTAACAGTTACGGGCTGGATATTGTCAAAATTGATCGCTTTGGCCTGCGAGCACAGGGGATCGTACCCCGCGATCCAGATGCCTACAATATCTACGGTGAACCAGTCATAGCACCTTGCTCAGGCAAACTTGTGACCGTAATTGATGGACTGCCAGATATGCCGGTTCCTGAAGTTGACCGCGCCAATCTCGCTGGAAATCACCTGATTCTGCGCTGTGACAATCTACAACCTGGCCATGGTGGCACTGGTCATGTAGATGTGGTGTTGGCCCATTTCCGTCCCAACAGTCTCATAGGGCAGAGCGGTGCACAGGTCAAGGTTGGCGATCGGTTGGGTGAAGTTGGTAATTCTGGGATGAGCAATGAACCCCATCTGCACATCCACGCCCAGCAACCCGGATCAGCAACAGCTCCGATGTCCGGCAATCCGCTGCCAATCCGCTTTAATGGACGCTTCCTGGTCCGAAACGATCGAGTCTCTTATTGATCTCCTACGGATTGATCTCCTACGGACAGGTACAACCTAACTTGCCTGCCCCCAGCCCACATAAGGCAGTTTGCTGGCCGTTGCCCGAATTTGTTCGACTTGGGCTACGAGTTGACCACAGGCATCCCAAGTGCCGCTGAGAAACATATTGCGCGCTCCTTCTCCCATCTGCACGGGAATAGACTGATCGCCGAATTGCACCTGCATTGTCTGGAGATCGAGAGTAATCGGAGTTTGGGGATTGGCCGCGATCCAGTCCTGGAGGGTTTGAACATCGGCTGGAGCCGCCGTGACGCAGGGAATTCCCATTGCTACACAGTTGCCAAAAAAGATTTCGGCAAAACTCTCGCCCACCAGCGCTTTGATGCCCCATTTGGCAATGGCCTGAGGTGCAGGACGTCTTGGCTACAGCAGACGTTAATCCTGGGGCTTCCCGCCACCATCGGCGGAGCAGCAGGACGGTTAGCGATATGAGGAGCGATATGAGGAACGGTATGAGGAGCGGTATGAGAAAAGCATACAGAACACGGCAGCGGTTCACCATTCCCGTAGAGTGGATTACCTTTACCATCGCCTCGCTGATCGTGGCGGTCCTGGTGGGCTTTATTGTGCTGATCTGGGTAACGGAAAGCAATGAGCCTCCCATCCTATCCGTACTGCAAGAGTCGGAGGTGCGGGTAGCTGGCGGCGAGTTTTATGTGCCCTTTACGATAAAAAACACGGGTGGCACTACAGCAGAATCGGTACAGGTGATCGGTGAACTGCGACGCGGCGACGAGCTGATCGAGAGCGGCGAACAGCAAATCGACTTCCTGTCGAGCGGTGAACAGGAAGAGGGAGCCTTTATTTTCAGTCGCGATCCTCGTCAAGGTGAACTGACCCTGCGTGTTGCCAGCTATAAGCTGCCTTGATTTCGGTTGACCTGATTGGCCTGCTTTATGCCCATCAAATTGACATGCGCATTAATTGGCAAGCCGAGATGAGAGAATCAGCGACACCCTAGGGATTCGCGAGTATCGACGCCGGTAACTGGATTGACACCGCTGGCAGAGCGGCAAAGCTGGATAATTTGCTCCCGGTCTAGCATGGCATCGCTGAAGTCAGCTCCGGTGACGTTCGCGTTGCGGAAGTTGGACTTCAACAGCATGGCCGAGTTGAGGATTGCATCCGTCAGGTCTGTCTCTGATAGATCGCTGAGGTAGGCAATCCCGTCGCTAAAATCAACACCGTGCAAATTGGCTCCAGACAAGAGGGAGCCGTTGAATACCGCTCCCCGCAGATCGGCGCCACTGAAGTTGGCCTTCGTTAATCTGGCGTTGCTGAACTCCGCTCGGACTAGATCTTGACCGGAATAGTCCTTTATATCTGCACTGACATCATCGTAGGCCCGAATCGCTGCCGAACTCGCCGCCTCAACCGGTTGAGCGATGGCAAAGAAGAGAAACAAAGCCAGGAAAAAACCGCAGCAATGCCGAAGTAAGCGCATCATCTGACAAAATCTTGGGCTGTGAACTGAACAAACTTTACACTTTTTAATTTTAAGCGGATTAGAGTCTGCAAACGTGATCCGCGGGCAAACTTTTATAGCTTGGACTATGTGGCAGACCTAAGCGAGTTGAGGTTCTTTGGTACTTAGACATAGAGATAAATTTATCGTTGAAAGGTTTACACTCGTAAGGTTTGGCTGTAGGTTTCGCTGTTGAACCTAGCGATGCCTCCCAATCACAATCAACGGCGAGCAGAATCAGCCATGGTGGATAGAGACACAGATACGGTCGGTCAGGGAGCATTGATTGAATTTGCCGCTGTTGCAGAGTGGATCGAGGCTGCCACCAGTCGCCTCGCTAAAATTGCTCTGTTGAGTCAGTACTTTGCTCAACTGCAAGACGATCCGTTGTATTATGCCGTTCATTATTTCGCCGGACAGGGGTTTCCCCAGCGGGAGCGGCGGCTTGCGCCAATTGGTGAACTGACGTTGGTGACGGCCCTTTCGGGGTTGTCTGGCATCGAGCCAGCCAAGCTGAATGCCCATCTGAAGCGGCTAGGAGATTTGGCCGAAGTGGCGGCATTAGTGCTGGTGCGGCAGAGTGAGCCAATCTTGACCTTAGAAGATGTGGCAATTGGCTTAGAGCAGCTCGCCAAAACCCAGGGTAGACGCAAACTCTCGTGGGTGATTCGGCTACTGGAACCGGCTACATCCGTGGAAGCAAAATACTTGACCAGGCTGCTGCCCAGCGGCAAGCGGATTGGCCGCTCGGCGAATGTTACGGTTTGGATCGGAGGGCGAAGAGGTTCTTCTTCCACGAATGATCTTGATGATGCGAGCCTGAAAGAAATGGTAGAACAAGCCGAGAAGATCGCTCGCCTTTCACCCGTGGATCGTGAATATATGCCGACACTGGGCAGGCAGGAGTACAAACCGACGCCCGGATATGTAGCGGCAACCGCTGATCTGGCTCTAGAGACAAGAGCAAAGGCCATCGCTGACATAATCTCGGAATGCGAGAAGAATAGGGTCATCGGTGCCGGATTCCACTCGGCGCGAGCCCAGGCGGGAGCCTCAGCGACAAAGAATGGCAATTTCGAGTTTGAACGTTCGACGAATGTAAGCCTTTCGATGACCGCACGTACGCCAGATGGCACAAGTTCGGGGTATTTTCTTCGCAGTCATTACGACATTGCAAGGCTCGACACAAAACGGATCGCATCGGAAGCAATACGAAAAGCACGCGAAGGCGTAAACGCTCGAACTGTCGAACCTGGCCAATACACCGTGGTGCTGGAGCCGCAGGCCGTCGCAGATCTTGTCGGAAATTTGGGATTTATGTTCAATGCAAGGAGCGCAGAAGAAGGTAGAAGCGTTCTATCGGCTCCGGGCGGTAAAACCCGACTCGGCGAGAAAATGTTTGACGAAAAAATCAACATTTACAGCGACCCGTGGCATCCGGAACTTCCCGGTTCACAATCCGCCCAAGGCGGCATACCTGCGCAAAAAATGTATCTGGTCAGAAATGGTGTTGTTGAGAATCTGATATATAACCGCTTTTGGGCAAAACAGAAAGAACGTCAGCCAACGCCAGGTCCAGTTAACACGATTCTTGAATCTTCCAGCCGACCCGCAACCCTGGAAGAAATGATCCGCTCGACGGAGCGCGGTATCCTGGTCTCACGATTCTGGTACATACGTTCGACCGATCCGCGGACGGCAAGTTCAACCGGTTTGACGCGCGACGGAGTTTGGCTAATCGAAAAAGGAAAGATCGCATATCCTATCGGCAATCTGCGTTTTAATCAGTCAATGACACAAATGCTCGGACCGGAAAATGTTGAGATGATCGGCACTCCGGAGCGTGTCGGCAGTTCGGAAGGAGGTGGAGCAGGGGCTTCATTACTTCCGGCTTTGAAGATCAAAGTTTTCAACTTCACTTCACGATCCGAGGCAGTGTGACCTTCCGCCAGCTTTTAATTTGGTCCGAAACAAACTACTATCACGAAGGATGTATAAGCATCCTTCTTTTCTTTTGCACTAAATTTATTCCTTTCGCTTGCATATGCTGCAAAACTCGATCTCAGGCTTTGAATCCGTGACAGGTATGCCGGAAGCTGTCGGATTCGTGTTCGCGTTTATCTTCGGTTCGGCGATAGGCAGTTTTTTGAATGTTGTCATTCATCGTGTACCGAGAGAAGAGTCGATAGTTTTCCCGGGCTCTGCCTGTCCGGGTTGCGGCAATTCAATAAAACCATACGATAACCTTCCGATCATCAGCTGGATATTGCTGGGAGGCAAGTGTCGAAATTGTAAGAATCCGATCTCAATTCGATACCCGGCCGTTGAATTTCTGACCGGGTGTTTATGGATTCTGGTTTTCTGGCAGGTTGGTTTCACACCATTTTTGCCGATCTCCCTGGCATTCGTTTCTGCGATCGTTGCTCTTATGTTCATCGATGCGGAACATATGATCCTGCCAAATGTCATCACTTACCCACTGTTTGTATTCGCGATGCTCACGCGCGGTGTTCTTCCGCTCGTTTTCAGCGTTGACTATTTCGGAGATTCGGTTCACTCACCAAGCTGGTAAAACGCGACGATGCCACCAGGTCAAGCCGACAAGGCCAATCGTAGTGACGCCAATCAGGGCCGCATCGAGGCGATGGAACCACTCCAGGAATACCTGTAGGTTCATCTGCTGGCCTGGAAACAGGGTGCCATAGCAGAGCGGCCAGTCGGGGCAAGCCAAGCCAGCATTCATCACTCGCGTGGCGCTGCCAATCGCCATCAATAGAAACGTAGCAATGGCAATTTTCCAGATTAGCCGCCGGACCTGCGTTTGGGGTGGTGTTTTGGATTCAATAATGATATTGGACTCAATATCAGATCGATCATCCAACTGTTGCTTAATTGGTAAATCTAAATTCAAACCTACGTCTGAATGCACACTCGAATTCGTCATTCCTGTCTCCTCATCGCATCCGGATCAGTAGCACATGATGCAAAACGCTGTTCAAATTAGTTTGAATCAGAGCAGTTAATCTGCCCTAGGCAGAGGAGATGATTTCAGTCACTAAGATGATTGTTCTAATCAGCCGAAATGATCTCTTGCCACTACTCTAGTGACGCTCTTCCAAAAATCGAAAAGCTTTTGGAATTTCTTTGGATTGTTCGTGTTTAAGTGAGTACTCTCGATCTCAATGAACGTAAAATCTCTATCTTTTTGCTTATACTCTGTAGCGATAGCTACATAAACTTTTTGCGATCCCAAAGAAAACCTTAAAGATGTTTGTAGTTGCCTAACTTTTCCCGTCCAACTGTTCTAGTCTAACGCTGTAACTCAAAAGGGTGATCTAACGTAGTGATAGACCACTGCTACCAGACTATGGAGTTTATAGATTTCACCGGTATAAATCGGTCCTTACCCTTAACGTCCCCTCGCCCAGGGAGAGAACTCAATCCTGAATGAAGTTCGGTTCAAAGCTCGCCCCAACCTGTAAGAAGCTGTTTGCAAAGGATTTTGTCTTCATGAATCCGCCCCCTTTTCCGGGGTGCCCGCAGGGCTATAGCTCCCACCAGTGGGGAGTTTGAACAGCGATGGTTCGGAGAAGTCCCCCAGAATAGGGATTTGGGGGCTTGTCAAACGGATTCTAAGAATCAAGCTGTAAGGATAAAACTTCTTACATCTTTGTGAAGTTTGGGTTTGCTTGCCGGATTATTCCTTCACCATAAGGGAGATAGTGAACTTGCAAAAATTTGCTCTTCCCAACTGCTCTTCCCAGTTTTCCGTTCTTCTGAGTCAACCTTCTGAGTCAATCAAGAGTCAATCCACTAGTAGCCGTATTAGCCGTGAATATTCCAAATAGTATTTTGACGATGCTGGCAGGAATTGCCCTCACCCTAGTCAGCCTTTGGTACGGGCAAAATCATGGTTTAGCTCCCGTACAGGCGTCCGCCGATGCTGTCTTGGTCGATGATTTGTTCAACACCATGATGACCGTCGGCATGGGCATCTTTTTGCTGGTAGAAGGCGTGCTGATTATTTGCATGTTCAAATTTCGGCGTAAACCGGGCGACGATACCGATGGCCCTCCAATCGCTGGCAACATCCCGCTCGAAATTTTGTGGACTGCGATTCCGGTCGTGATTGTGCTGGTGATCGGAGTGTACAGTTTTGAGATTTACCGCATTGAGGGCGGCTTTGACCCAGAAGCGGCTGAACAGTCGCCGGTCCAAGTGTCGCCGGTCCAAGTGGCAATGCTGCCGGATGCTGAAATGGGTGCCCCCCTTCTACCGCCAGCCAGCCAGTCAGTCAGCCACAAACCGATGCACAATCACATGGCGCTTGGGGTAGGCGGTATGCCGGATCAGATCAAAGACCCCGATCTGACCGTGAACGTGATGGGTCTGCAATATATTCAATGGGGAAAATTCGTCCATTTCTCGATTTCTGCGGTAGTAGGCTGTCTTAGCTCGTGATGGAGTGAAAACCTTGTGGCATCCTGCGGGACAGTTCCTTGAATGAGGCTGGGAGGGGATATTTCCCATGGTGTTGCCATACCAATCAGATCTTGTCTTGTTGTTTACTGTTCATCTTTACGTGTGTATTGAATTTGAAAATATTACGTGTTACTGGTATTGCTAATTTTACATTTTAGTATTCAAGATGAATACTCATATATTCAGATATGTATATCTGGAGTCAGCTTTTAGCAACAGAATTTGTATTCGCTGAGCGTGTGTTTTCCATCTGGAAGGGGGGTTATGCAGTTTGACGCCGCAAAACTGAAGAAGCTAAAGAAACTGAAGACGCAACCGGTGCGATTGCTGCACTCGCAAATCACTCGCAAATTTAGCCCAACAACCGTGAGAACCGAAGTTTTGGCGGGGGTGACGGTGGCTTTAGCGCTGATTCCCGAGTCTTTAGCATTTGCGGCGATTGCGGGTGTTAGTCCGATGGTGGCGCTCTACACGTCTTTCTCGATGGCAGTGGTAATTGCCTTTACGGGAGGGCGGATTGCCATGATCTCGGCGGCAACTGGCTCGATGGCATTGCTGATGGTGAACTTGGTACAGCAGCATGGGGTGGAGTACCTGTTTGCGGCCACGATTTTGACGGGGATTTTGCAGTTGCTAATCGGGGTTGGCCGGTTGGATCGGTTTTTTAGCTTTATTCCGCCAGCAGTGATTGCTGGTTTTGTGAATGCGTTGGGGATTTTGATTTTTGTGGCGCAGCTCCAGCAACTTCCGGGCGAATCTTGGCCGGCCTATGGGATGGTGGCGGCTACGCTGGTGATTGTCTATTTGTTTCCGCGTCTGACGAAAGCGATTCCTGCACCACTGGTGGCGATTGTGGCGATGACGGCGGTGGCGATGGCAGCCAAGCTGGAGATGCGACGGGTGGGTGATATTGGCGAAATTACGCGCAATTTACCGATGCTGCACCTGCCCCAGGTGAGTTTTTCGGTTGAAACTTTGATGATTATTCTGCCCTATGCCGTAACGTTAGCAATTGTGGGTTTGCTGGAGTCGCTGCTGACGGCAGCGTTGATCGATGAGATGACGGATTCGCCTAGCTCAAAGAATCGCGAGGTGCGCGGTCAGGGAATTGCCAATATCGTTACAGGTTTTCTGGGCGGCATGGCTGGGTGTGGGATGGTTGGGCAGTCGATTATTAACGTGCGCTCTGGAGCAAGACGCCGGTTATCGACCTGTGTGGCGGGGGTGTTTCTGCTGTTTTCGATCTATATTTTGCGGGATGTAGTACAGCAGATTCCGATGGCGGCCTTGGTGGGGGTGATGATCATGGTGGCGTTTGAAACGTTCGATTGGCAATCGTTGAAGGAGTTGCGGAAAGCTCCTTTGAATGAGGCGGTGATCATGCCGATTACTGTGACAGTGACAATCTGGACGCATAACTTAGCGTATGGGGTGTCGGTCGGCGTCGTGTTGAGCGTATTGATGTTTGGCTGGCGAGCGGCAAAGATTTCTTTAATGGCGTCGATTGACCGTGAAGGGGCTAAAGTCTACCATATTGCTGGACAGTTGTTTTTTGGTTCGGCAGCCCAGTTGAGCACTAGTTTTGACTATCAAAGCGATCCCGATATGATTGCGATCGACTTTAGCCATACTCATGTTTGGGACTACGCAGCGGCTCAAGCTACGGCTAAAGTGGTAGAAAAATATCAGCGGTTGAATAAACGGGTGACGCTGATTGGTTTGGACTCACAAAGCTATGGCTTGATGGCTCACGTTCCGAGCATCTCGACCCTAACTTCAGCGAAGAAAATTGGCAGCTATTTAGTTGATGCGGGTTTGTTGACCGCAGACCAGATTAATGTAGCCCTCAATGACCAGCAGGCCACTGGAATGCGCTTTGGCGAAATTATTGTTGCGCGGGGGTGGCTGAAGGAGCAGACTGTTGAGTGGATTATGACAAAGGTAGTGGAGCCGGAGCGGCAAGCCCAGAAGCGGCAAGAGAAACAGCGAGAGCATCTGGCAAGCCACAGAGCCAATGGTCAAACTGCTCAAACTGCTCAAACTGGTGTTGCTTCTAATTCCAAACCTCAGGGAACTCCAAAGCCGGGCATCAAGGTTGCTTCTGTGGGTGATAGGCCAACAGCACCCAAGACCTTTGTGCGACGGGAGGCTCCGATTTCAAAACCGTTGCCTTCGGTTGGTTCTTCTGACGGTGATGTCAACTGGGTGGGTTAGGCGCGTGTCGCCTTCTGAGATTGAATCAGTTTTCTAGGAAACTCGACTAGGAAAACAGCGTTAGCCAGAACGGCAGTAGCAGTAGCAAGAGCAGTGAACCCAGGGCGAGGGTTGTCACTGTTAGTTCGCGGTCAAGATCATAAGCTTCAGCGATGATCAGCGTAGCGAAAGCAGGCGGCATTGCCATTTGCAGCACAATCACCAATTGAGCTAGTCCACGAACGCCAAATTGAGGCAGGCTTAAACCTAGCCCTAGGGGAACCAGCAGCATTTTAATGCCCAGGCTGATGCTTGCCTGCTGCACACTTCCCCAAGAGCGAATTTGACTGAGCCGCATTCCCAACAGCAACAGCGACAGGGCAACCATCGTCCAGCCAATGCCTTGCATCCCTCGTTCTACCGCTACAGGAAGGGTCAATTGATTCAATCCGAGGCCGATCCAGAAGCTCCATAGGGCCGGATTGCGGATTAGCGCCAGCAGAAATTGAGCTTGGTTCGTTGCAGTCTTGCCATAATGGGCTGCTAAAAGGACACCGAGCCCATAGGCTCCTAAGGTGCTTCCTAGAGTGTCATAAAACACGGCCCAGCCGAAGTATTGGGGGCCAACCAGGGCCAACGCAACCGGATAGCCCAAGTAGCCTGTGTTCCCAACCATTGCGGCCAGTAAAAAGCTGCCCTGAGAGGGAGGGTACTGTAGCGGGTAGTGCCGCTGAGTGAGGGGATGGCGATCTGATGGAGAGCGGAAAAACGGTAGACGCAGGTGGAGTTGGACCCATAGCCAGGCCAAGCTTGCTCCTAACAGCATGGCGGCCCAGGCTGCCATCGGTGCAATCCAAACTGAGGCAGAAAGATCTGCTTGTTGCAAAAAGGCCAGGATGCTAAGAGGCACCCCAATCCAAAACAAGAACTTGCCTAGGACCAGTGGAATCGATTCTGGCAGTCTGTAGCCCAAAATCAACCCAAAAACTACCCATCCCACCAGCGGTAGGTACAGTTTCCACAGATTTTCGAGTCCAGTCATGTTTTTACAGAAACGGGATAGGGTGCTACTATTTCGCTGTCTAACGGCCTATCTAACGGCTCATTAATCAGGCCAACCACTGCTTGATGCAGTATAGAAAGAAGTTCGTTTTGCGGTTGGCTCGCTAACATAGGGAAGGCAATCGCCCTGGTCTAGAATTGACTAGATTTGTGACAGAACCTAACGCAGGAGGATTGACTTGTGGACGATACAGGTCTACCGCAGATCTCAGATGAACTGCCAGAACTGTCAGAACTCCCAGCCCAGGACATTCCTGAAGCGGTGCGAGAAGGTGTCGGAATGCCGCAGCAGACTGCAAAACGCAGTTCCTGGCTCTGGGGCGTTAAGCGACAATTGATTAGCCAGAATTGATTAACCAGAATAGTGTTGAAAGGATGGGTTCTCGTGAATTTTCAGTCGGTGATTGCCACGCTGCATCAGTTTTGGAGTGACCGAGGCTGTTTGATTGTTCAGCCTTACGATACAGAGAAGGGAGCTGGCACCAAAAGTCCGCATACATTTTTGCGAGCGCTGGGTCCAGAACCTTGGTCAGTGGCGTATGTGGAGCCTTGTCGGCGTCCAGCAGACGGTCGATATGGAGAAAATCCAAATCGGGTGCAGCATTACTATCAGTATCAAGTGCTGATTAAGCCATCACCAGAAAATATTTTGGATGTTTATTTAGATTCCCTAAAGGCGTTGGGCATCAAACCAGAGGATCACGATATTCGATTTGTGGAAGACAACTGGGAAGACGCTGCTGTAGGTGCGTGGGGTGTGGGCTGGGAAGTCTGGCTGGATGGAATGGAGATCACTCAATTCACCTATTTTCAGCAGTGTGGTGGAATTGATTGCCGCCCCGTGTCAATCGAGATTACCTATGGTCTGGAGCGCCTGACAATGTATCTCCAGGAAGTCAACGCGATTTTTGACATCCAATGGAACGATCAGTTCACCTACGGCGATGTTTTTCTTCAATCAGAGATTGAAAACTCGACCTATAACTTTGAGGCTTCTGATCCGGAAACGCTATTTACTCTGTTTGGTATTTATGAGCGTGAAGCTCACCGATTGATGGAAGCCAAGCTAGTTCTGCCCGCGTTTGACCAGGTTTTGAAGTGTTCCCACACGTTTAATTTGCTCGACGCCAGAGGTGTGATCTCTGTAACCGAGCGAACTCGCTATATTGGTCGCATTCGTAGCTTGGCACGGCAAGTCGCCCAGCTCTATCTACAGCAGCGGGAAGAGCTAGGATTTCCACTGATGAAAGAGTCTGAGGCCAAGGCAGCTTAATTGCGATTGAGGTTGCTCAACTAAGGCGAGTAATGGCTTGATTGACTTTGGGTTTCCCAAACCTGGCCCAAGCGCTTCCTCCTCTAAGGAATAGCTCCATCCAGCGGAGGGGCTGACCATCGGTGGCTGTCCAGCCGGAACTGCCAGGTGCAAAGGCGAGTGTACCTTCAGGGACTCGGAAACTGCCGTCGGAATAAACAGCGTCGCTGACAATATCGCCGATTCGGATCACAATTTTGGTTTCAGGTTCCAAATTGAGCGTATGTGCCGGAATCGTGGTTTTTATATTGCCGTAGCCGTCGATCCAGGCAATCCGGTCGAGGGGCACATCCGGGATCTGACTCGGTTCAATCGGATTACCTAGCAGAGACAAATCGTTATGGGCAATAGCGGCGGCGGCTGGAGGAAAAACATCCCGAGAGCGGAACTGGGAACCACCACGCGAGACGTTAACTGTATAGATTTCTTTGGCGTAGTTTTTGATAAAGGAAAGCGTATATCCAGCGTTAACGCCGACCACCTTGATGCCGTTAGTGAGGAGCGCATAGGTCAACCCTTCTCCCTCATTGTTGCGTCGAGCTTCTGGATCATCCTGTCGAGGAGCGCAATTGTGATAAATCAGACGCTCTGCTGGACCTGGATTCAACCCTAGCTGCGCAATCCAGAAACCAGTAGCCAAGGTACTGAAGGGCGGCACAGAGAGTTCATGAATCTGGGCTTGAGGGATGCCCAACAGCAATTGCTGTTTCACTTCCGCAAAGGCGGGATCTCCGATACCGTAGTCCGCAATCAACGAAATGAACATGGAATAAGCTCAAGAGAAAAAATGTGCAAACATGCTAGCGGCAGCCTAACCTATTTTGATGGGTTTCGCTAGCGGCTAGCAGTGTGGATGCAGCGGACAATTTTGCCCAGAATAAGCCCTGGGGACTGGAGAAGGAAGCAATAAAGGCTGTGAGTGGAGCGGCATCAAATGTGGTCAAGTTGAGGCTCCAGAAGGCTTCATTCCAGGACAAAATGATCGACAGCAGGGCAGTAGAAGCAATGCCTGGCAGCGCGAGGGGTAGCAAGACATGACGCAGTTCTTGTTGGGTACTGGCACCATCCATCCGATCGGCTTCCAAAATCTCTTTGGGAACTTCTTTGAAAAAGCTGTAGATCATCCAAACGACAATTGGTAGGTTGATCAGCGTATAGATAATAATCAGACCAATGCGAGAATCCAATAACCCCGCTTCCCGACACAAAATATAGACCGGAACCAACACCCCAACCGAGGGCAGCATTTTGGTGGACAGCATCCACATCAACGTTCCCTTCGTGCGTTTAGTTGGAAAGAATGCCATTGCATAGGCGGCAGGGATGGCAAGCAGCAGTGCCAGGAAGGTTGATCCTAGCGAAACAGCAATACTATTCAGCGCATAGTTGAAATAGTTCGCCCGGTCTTGAATTGCCACATAGTTCTCCAACGTGGGCCGGAAAAATAACTGCGGGGGTGTGGCAACCGCCGCGACTTCCGTTTTAAAACTGGTGAGAAACATCCAGAAAATCGGGAAAAACAGGAGGACAGCTACTAACCAGCCCAGCACTGCCCATAGCCATTGACGAGAGTTTTTACGTGCCATTTCAAGTGTCCTTTAAGTCCCTATTAAGTCCCTATTGAGTTCCCGTTAAGTATCCAAATTACGAGCTACACTCCGCATCAAAAAGATTGCGACGATGTTTGCTAAAATTACGGCAATCAAACCACCGGCTGAAGCACCACCCACATCAAATTCCAGCAGCGCTTTCAGGAAGATGTAATAGGCAAGGTTTGTGGTTGCCAATCCAGGGCCACCTCCGGTCGTAACAAAAATCTCCGCAAAAATGGTGAGGAAGAAGATCGTTTCAATCATCGCCACCACGGCGATCGCGCGGCTAAGGTGGGGCAGCATTACAAACCGGAACAAGGCGATGGGCTTGGCTCCATCCATGCGAGCTGCTTCGATCTGTTCGTGATCTAGCGATTGAATGGCTGTCAACAAAATCAGCAGCGCAAAGGGCAGCCATTCCCACGACACAATGATGATGATCGCCAGTAGCGGCAAATTAGCGAACCAGTCAATTGCCCCTAGACCCAAGCCTCTTGTAATTTGAGCAATCAACCCGTTCACCGGGTGCATCAGCATGTTTTTCCAGATCAGCGCACTGACGGTAGGCATGACAAAGAAAGGAGAAATTGCCAGCACTCGCGCAATTCCTTGACCGGGAAACTCCTGATCGAACAGAATAGCAAGTAATGTACCCAGTCCAATCGTGATCACTAGAACTGAGACAACCAGAATGATGGTGATGCCAATCGAAATCCAAAAGCCCGGATCACTCAGGATGAACGTGAAATTACCCAGCCCGATGAATTCTCGCGCATCTGGATTCAGTAAGTTATACCGCTGAAACGAAAACCCGATTGTCATTGCCAGTGGCACAATCATCCACAACAGCAAGGCAATCACCGAAGGAGCCACCAGCGGCAACGTTGAAACCTGACGGCGAGTGCGTCGCTCAGGCGGTCGAGTTTCAGGATGACGGTCTACAGCTAATGAAGAGGACATAATTTAATAACTGTAAATGGAATTGCCTCGGAATTCTATTTGCAAGGGTGCAGTCAGGCAGGTATTTCTAATGGATGTGAAGATTGTTCACCGAATATGTCTCTACCTGATATACCCCGTGTGTGTAACTGATCGATCCAGCGAATCGCAATTGCGCCAACCTGTTGCACCCCAAACGGCACACTCAAGACATCACCTGCTTGCACTGGCAGATCCGGCGGTACCGAGTAGGTGTATAACCCCTGCGCGCCCGGACAATCGACCAAGACTTCGATCCACCGTTGCGGCAGGGATGTATCAGAGTAACTTAAGTGGGACTCAGCTACGGCGAATATCATAGCAGTGCAGGCAGCGTGTTTAAGTACATTTATACTACTATTAAACCGGAATCAAACCGAATCAGAACTGAGGAAGGATTAAAGCATATCCGATTGCCTGAATAATGACTGAGATAAAACTTGGCAATTTTATACTTAAGTTGATCTTTTGTTTCATTCATTTAAGGACTTTAAATTTCTTAAGCTGAACAAGCTGAAGTGGGCGAGGCAGCGATGGCCCTAAACGCTAGACAAGCCAATGGCCCATCCCAGATTGATTTCACAAATTATTAGATTACTGTTTTATTACAAAAAGCGTTGCAGTCACTGAGTTGCACGGATTGCACTGCCCGACTCAACCGATTTTTTGCAAAAAATTTGGGTTGGGTACTTGATATCAGACGAGAGACTGCTATATTAGACTCACCTTCAGCCAAGTTCTAAGGTTGGGGTGCTTCAAGCAGTTAGGGGCGTTTTCCGAAGTTGCAAAGATGCTGTTACACAGCAGTTTGCCAATGTTGGTTAATCCATTTGCATTTAGGAGCGGAATCCATTACCCTGTAGCTGTATTTTTTGGAGGGCTGAGTTCTTAGCAAATAGCAGCGTTGATTTAAATCTCTCTGAAGTTAGGCTTGACACTGGGGAAAAGTCCTGTAGATTAGCCTTAAGTTGAAATCATTAGTTGGGCAGACATTATTTCGTTTCTGGTAATCAGTTCGATAGAGTCTTCAGAAAGTTTTTTGCCGCTGTTTCGCTAGGCGATTGTTGTTCTTGCAGCTATCTCTCAATAGCTTCTCAAAACCTTGAATTTAGGTGATTGCTCAACAGCGAGTTGCACTGTTGGAGTTTATTCCTAGGTTTATTGTCCCGATTTGGTTTACCTAGTTTGGTGATTGGATCGATTCAAGTAATTGATTTAGTTATACCGAACGAAATCGAATGAAATCGAACGAATTTGGCTTATGGAGAATGGGGTTGCGTTTGCTAATGGCAGGCTAATGCCAAGGAAATGAATAACCGATGAGAACCGCTTTATTTAATTGGTTTGATTGAAATTGGTTGCATCTGACAGCAGGCATTTTCTCACGAGGTTTAGCTACTGCTGCATTCCTTGATTAGGTTGATCAAACTTGGTTACGCACCGTTACCCTGTTGGCCCCAATCGACCCAAACAGTTGACCCACAAAACTACGACGGCGTTATTCAATTACAACTTACAGATAATGAGCAATTCCATTCTTAATTCAACGGATCCATTACGGCTAGCTGATTTGGGCGATGCCTATTTAAGTGAGACAGAAACAGATATAGTTCAGTCTATGGACATTTCTGAAGCTGCGCGTGCTGTCGAAGGCAGTGAAATGGCCGCCATCATTGGTTTTGGTTCAGAAGAAGACCTCGAAGATCTGATGGCTAGCCGCGCTTCGGGATATCGCAAAACCATCTCGGACGATGCAGTCGGAGCGTTCTTCAAAGAAATGGCTCGCTATCCGCTGCTGAAGCCCAACGAAGAGGTAGAACTGGCTCGCCGCGTTAAGTTTTTAGGCGAAGTCGAAGAGTTGCGGCAACAATTGCAAGATGAACTAGGGCGGATGCCTACCAAAGCAGATGTCGCAGCCAAATTAGAGCTAACCGAACGCCGCCACCCGTTCCAGTCGTTTTAGCTCCCATACCGAGGAGACTTAGCACAGCTGGAATCAGAAGCGGCAGAATACTCCGTAGAATATTGGGGCTTATGCCAGTTTTCTGGGCAATGGTTTGAATCATTTGCTGCTGCATCTGGGGTGGAAACAAAGCTGAGACAGTAGATGCACTAGCCGTGGTTGTGCCAGTGCCAAAGCGACCGAGTAACGTTTCTAGTTGATTTTTTCCCATCATAGATTGCTGTTGTTGCAGGGCCGGTTGGAGAAAGCTGCCCAATGCCGATACCAGAGATTGGGTTGTGCCTGCATCGATGCCTTGATTACTTGTCGCTTGCTGAACTGAGCGAGTAATGGATTCAAGTTGCGAAACGCTTCCTTGCTGATTAGGATTATTGATTGCCTGCAAAACATCAAAGAATAGTCCCATCGGTTTACCTCATGATTATCAGTGAATTAAAATCAGGTAAAGATTGAGTTAGGTCAGATCGATTTAAGGCACTACGAATCAACAAATTCCTGAACTAATCAATGAATGAATGTAGGAGTTTAACCTCAACTCTTTCTACCTGTAACGCCGAACCTCGTATGCCGTAGCAACTGTTGGTAACAGCTCAGAGTTTAGAACTGCCCCCTTGCAACTTACAGCATCTGGCCATGTAACTCAGGCATTCAGTTTAGACAAAACAGAAAATGTACGCGTGCTCATAGCTAGGTAACCAGGGCATATGGGCCGCTTGTGTCTCCGCTTAGCGATTCACTAGCTTATAACCATCTCTATATCCACGAGCATACTGCGCTTCGAGTGCTTTCCGATCAGTCACCTGCAAATTTGGCTGAAAGTCCTTGAGAGCCATCGCATCCGCCTTACCTTGCTGATAGCCTTGAATGTAATAACGATGGGCTGTCTTCTGCAAAGAATCTGATCTGGCCGACCATTCGGGTAACAGTCCGAAAATTGCAGCGGATATGGTCAGCACTAAGAAAATTACCAACCTGTTCAACTTCACAGGAATCACCTTCTTAAGCACCCTACAATTCAGCTGGAAATACTTTTGGAAGCTTTGAGTAGTTTAGGGAACCTGCTCCCTCAGAATCACCAAACGGTGAAGCGGAGGGAACAGGAATACAGTTCTGACTTGGTTCTGTCTGATTAGGCTTCCTCGCTTCAAAGCATAGGGGGAATTCATAAAGCAGAACATCCGCCATGCTAGTGATCTAGCTCAAACTAAAAATTTGCAAAAATTCAGCCATTTTTTGCCATGAGATTGCAAGTTATGGCGCTTGACAGGAAAAGGAAGTCATGCATTGAAAAGACGAATGAATGGAATGAATCGGCAGGTGCTTGAGTTTTAGTACTCATCTATGATGTTCTAACCGCTAGCTGAGTTCCCAGGCTGGTTCTCAGGCTGGTTCCTGGCCTGATTTATAAATCAGTTTCTGAATCGGTTTCTGAGTGAGTTTCTGGGCAGGTTGCCAAGCGAGTATCAGCCTCAATTTAGCCTCAGCCGGTGCTTTGCCCCAAGCTTGGCTACTATTTGACTAATAGCGAATCGGCATTTACTGAATCTACTTGATCGTTGTTTTCCTAATTCAGCGGACCTGAAGTAAAACTTAATTTTGTAATTTCCTAAAATGCGGATTGACTCCTGCGAAATGTGAAAGCACAATGTGGAGTGGCTGTAACTTGACTGTAACTTTGAGGTGCATCCTCTTATTCAACATACATTCGGCATAACAATCCTAATTAAATGATGAAATTTCAGGTTGTAGAGCGATCAAAGTTCTATAATTCTGAATTCACAACCTGAATTTACAGCCAATTTGGAATTCCCCAAGCCGAATGGGATGCCTTAGCTCTGCCGCTGAAGATGCCGTTCCTGGAATGGGAGTGGCTCAACAACATGGAAACCTCCGGTAGTGTCAGCGCCAAAGCAGGCTGGTTGCCCAATCACCTGACGGTCTGGCAAGATCGGACCTTAATAGCGGCGGCTCCTCTGTACCTCAAAGGCCATAGCTACGGCGAGTTTGTGTTTGATCATCAGTGGGCGGATCTGGCTCACCGGCTCGGGATTCAGTACTATCCCAAACTGCTGGGCATGTCGCCTTTCACGCCTGCCGAAGGCTATCGCTTTTTGATCGCGCCGGGCGAAGATGAAGATGAACTGACCGACCTGATGATTGGGGCCATCGATCACTTTTGCGTGCGCCATCGAATTTCAGGCTGTAATTTCCTCTATGCGGATCCGGACTGGCGATTGTTGATGGAGCGGCACGGCTTTATCAGCTGGCTGCACCATAGCTACATTTGGTCGAATCAGGGCTTTCAAAGTTTCGATGATTACTTAGCGGCCTTTAATGCTAATCAGCGGCGTAACATTAAGCGAGAGCGCAAAGCGGTGACTCAAGCTGGGTTGCAGCTCCAATCCTTAACTGGCGAAGCAATTTCCAAATCCCTGCTCTCTCGCATGTATGACTTCTATAGCGATACGTGCGACAAGTTTGGTTGGTGGGGCAGCAAGTACCTTACCCGCAGATTTTTTGAGCAGCTTTATCCCAACTACTGCGACCGAGTCGGACTGTTTGCCGTTTATGCTGAGCAGAATCCCCATCCGATTGGCATGTCGTTTTGCCTGACCAAGGGCGATCAGCTCTATGGACGCTACTGGGGCGCAACGCAAGATTTTGACAATCTGCACTTTGATACCTGCTACTACACGCCTATCGAGTGGGCAATTCAGCACCAGATTCAAACCTTTGATCCGGGAGCAGGGGGTCGGCACAAGAAGCGGCGGGGGTTTCCGGCCACTCCCAACTATTCGCTACACCGCTTCTACGATGCTCGGTTTGCTAAAATCCTGCGCTCCTATATTAGTGAAGTCAACGCGATGGAGCAGCAAGAGATCGAAGCAATCAACCAAGATCTGCCGTTTAAGCAGCAAGGTTGAGGCGAACCCATAGAGGCGAAATCATGGAGGCGAAAATCAGCCTCAATTAGCAATCAATTGATAATCGATACAGAGCCAGGGATATCTCGCTGCCACTCTTGTCGATAATAAGAGGGCAATAAGAGGGCATTTGCGCTGGAGTAGCACCCCCGCTATGGTTCGGTCAATTCAATCTGCGTTTCGATCTAGGCTGATCTACATTCTCAAGCGTCTACCGCTGCGAGTCGTTCTCAGTATTCCATTTATTGTGCAAATTGTCGTAATTGTGGGATTGGTGGGTTACCTTTCCCATATCAACGGACAGCAGGCCGTGAATAACCTGGCACAACAGCTAATGAGCGAAGTGCAGAACCGAGTCCAGCAGCATTTGCAAGCCTATACAGGACTGCCGCAACAAATCGTCAAACTGGTGGCCGATGATATTGAGTTGGGGCTAATCAACTTAGAGACCCAGAATTTGCAAGCGCTGGATGCCTATTTTCTGGACCGGATCCAGACCTTTGATACGGTCAGCTTTATTTACGTGGGTGACCAGCAGGGTAAGTTTATTGGTGCGGGACCTGTCCACAAAAACGGTGAGGTTTCGTACCTGATTGAAGTGACTGATGGCACCACTGACCGGCACTACATTTCCTATGCCGTGAATAAATCTGGCCAACGCACTCGCCCCTTGAATGCAGTGCCTAATTACGATCCACGCCAGCGCCCTTAGTTCGACTGACCCCAATCCTACGGGCGAGGCATGGTAAAAAAGTTGACGAATTCGCTGGCTTCCCGCTTAATTTTGCCGCTATAAATTGCTTGATGAAGTTCTTCTAGCACAGATAAATCAGCTGTTTGATAGCCACGCACGGCAATTACCTGGCGAATCAAACCTTCAGACTCAACACTGAGGTAGCCAGTCTGGAAAGCGGATTGAACAAGGCGGTTGATCATGGAGGGCGACATGGCAATGATGAACCCTGAGCAACATCTACTCCTCAATTGTTGTTGATCGGTTTGCGGCCTAGATTGATTGAGATCGATCGAATGATGTGATCTAGAATTTCTCCTCATGTGAGAAAGGTCACTGGCCTAGTCCTACAAGTGGCATTTTTCCATTGATTCAAGCTGCATTTTTCTTTGAGTAAGCCAAAATGAATTGCTTGGGTTATCTTTGACAAATGATTTTTGGCTTAGAACATAGAAGCCTTATTTAAGCAGAGCAGCTTGTGAGCCGAGAGGAGTGAAGTGAATGACCAATTTAGACAGTACCTGGCAAGCTTCTGTAATCAAACTGGCCCAGTCAGGCAATTCCCGCGCCATTGCGTTTTGGCTGAATCGCTACCTGGTTCCCCAGGGAATTTGTGCTCAGGTGGAGACCCATCCATCCGACGGTCTGATGCTGCGGGTGGTCTGTCGTCAGGTTCCTGATGGAGATCGGTTGGTGCGTTTTATTTGCCACCGGCTCTGTAAGCTGGATTCTCCAGCAATTCAGAGGGTGCAGATTACGGCTCAAATGGTGGGATCTCCCCAAATTCTTTGGCAAAAGTCGGCCCGGATTATTCCCCCCTCAGAGCGGCAAAATCGACAGCAATCAACTGGGAATGTCTATGCGTTTCCCCAATCGGCTCAGGCCCCTACAACAACATCTACGCTTCCTACTGCTCCTACTGTAAGTCCTGAGCACACCTCCCAACCTGCTCGCTCAGATCGCAATTCCCAATTCGGCGTGCCGTTCCGCTGCCTACCCACCGATTGGGCCAACATTTCCCGCTTTTGGCAAAAATCTGGGCAAAAATCTGGGCAACCAGCGACGTCGATCAAATTCAGCTTCAGCAACCTACAAACCACCGCGCTGGACCTGACCGACCGCTCGATTCATTGGTTTATCCAGCAGAAATCGACAACTCGTGCTTTGATGCTAGGGGGTTCCGCCGTTGCGGCTTTCTTGTTGGGCTGTAGCTTTGAGCTAGCCGGATACTATGCCAACCCCAGCGCCTTCCAGCAGTCGAAAGCAACCTTAACCCGGATGCTACGTTCTAGCGCGGTGCTAACTGGGTCGGTAAAAACCTCCTCCGAGCGGATTCCGGTGATTCAACAACCTGTATTGAATCCCGATGACCCAACCGTGAGCTTGATTTTTACCAACAGCGCCACCCTGACTCGTGTCCCCACCAGTCAACTCACCCCCGCTCCAGGTAGCCCCAGCCCAGTCCCGCTCGTGACAACGATCGAAAGCTATCGGTTAGCCGACATGATTGTGACAAATTTGAATAATCCGCTTGGCCCAACTGCATCAGAGCAGCAGCCTGCTGAGCAAAAAAGTCAGACTGGAGGACAAACCAGCCAAACCGAGTCGCAACCGAAAGCTACTGAAGAGAGTGAGGCATTGTCTGCTGATGCTGAGCCTAACATGAGAGCCAATCCAGAGGATGATGGCCTTGCCCCGACCGACGAAATGGTACTAACGGGTTTACCAGAAGACGACACGACAGATGGTTTGACCGGCAGCGATAGCGAAATTGAGCGAGCCAAGTACGCAACCGAAAATTCCGACCGTAACCCTAAGAGCAGAATTGGGAGCAGAATCTCAGAACTTGACCGCCGAACCTCAGAACTTGGCTGACGAATCTCAGAACGTGGCTGGCGAGCCTCAGAGTTTGACCGCCGAATCTCAGACTTTGGCTCCTGAAGCTCAAGCATTCACTTCTGAATCTCAGACTTTGGCTGCCGAACTTAAAACGTCAGGCTCAGAACCTGAGAGTGCGATCTTCGCTCCTCAGCGCTTGACATCACAACCTCATGTCATTTTCGAAATCCGCGATACCGGAACGGGAATTGCTCCCGAACACCTGCCCCATCTGTTTGAGCGGTTCTATCAAGTGCGAGGCACCCAGGCACGAACTCATGAAGGATCAGGAATCGGTCTTGCCTTGGTCCATGAACTAGTGCGACTGCAGGGTGGCACTCTCGATGTGAGCAGCACGGTAGGACAAGGAACCTGCTTTACGATAAGCCTGCCATTTGGAACAGAACACTTGCCTTACGATCGCCTTCAAGATGAAGGCGATCGTATTCTACCCACCCGCACTTTAGCATCCACTGCAATGAGTGCCACCGCTTATGTGGAAGAAGCTGAGCGATGGCTTCCCACCAATCCCCCCCAGATCTCCTTGATAGGGGGGGAGAATTCCGGCAAAGTCCCCCTCATTAAGGAGCATTTAGGCGGATCTCCGGAATCACAAACAGAAATCATTCTGCGTTCTTCTAAAGTTCTCATTGTTGATGACAATGCCGATATGCGAGAGTATTTGACCCATGTCTTAGGCGAACATGTTCAAGTCGAAGCTGTGCCAGATGGAGTAACGGCTCTGGCAGTCGCTCAAGAACAGGTGCCCGATCTCATTCTGAGTGATGTCATGATGCCGGGGCTAGATGGATTTGAATTGCTGGGGGCATTGCGAGCCGACTCGCGTACTAAAGAAGTGCCGATCATCCTGCTCTCGGCTCGTGCTGGCGAAGAAGCGATCGTGGAAGGGCTGGAATCGGGTGCAGATGATTACTTGATCAAACCCTTCTCAGCGCAAGAACTCGTCTCTCGTGTCATTGCCCATCTCCAGATGGCACAGCTACGGGGAGAAGCCCTTCAACAGGCACGAACGATGAATCGTCAAAAAGATGAATTTATCTCGGTTGTCTCCCATGAACTGAATACCCCGCTGGTATCTATTCTCGGCTGGACGCGCATGTTACGGAGTAGTCTGCCCAATCCAGTGATGCTGAACAAAGCCTTGGGCCCGATCGAGCGTAATGCCACACTGCAAGCCAAACTGGTGCAAGATCTCCTTGATCTCTCCCGCATTACCGCAGGCAAATTCCGTCTGAATCCTCAGCCAATCAAACTCAAGCCTGGGATTCAAACCACGATCGCAACGGTAACTCAAACCGCAGCAGACAAAGGCATTCATTTAACCTGGCAGGAAAATGTTACAGAACCCGTTGTCGTGATGGCAGACAGCGATCGCCTCAGTCAAGTTTTCACCAACCTCCTGACTAATGCGATTAAGTTTACTCCAACAGCTGGCAGTGTTACCCTTGAGCTGTCGGTGACGAACAGTGATCATGCTTCAGATCCTGCCAATGCCGAAGTTCGGGTTACGGATACAGGAAGTGGGATCGCGGCTGATTTTCTTCCCTATGTTTTCGATCGCTTCCGCCAAGCTGAAGGGGTACATTCCGCCAAGGGACTGGGGCTGGGATTAGCGATCGCCCGTCACATTGTTGAACTTCATCACGGCACCATTCATGCTGAAAGTGCAGGAGAAGGGCAAGGGGCAACCTTTACCGTCAGATTACCGCTTTTCCGAGGTGGCGATGACCTCATGTGTTTCGCCCGTGCCGCCCGCTTCGCTGCTGCAATCCCATGCCCTGATCAAAGCTCAAGACAAAGATTACATTCGAGAGAGTCAAATTCGGGTGATTTTGCTGCCGCTGATTGCCCGCCTGCTCAGTCAGTTGGGTTCCAATAAGGAGATTGAATATCAGCTCAAGCAGATCCTATCTCGGCTGCAAACGGAGTTTCCCAATCAGGCTGGCTATGCAGGTGGCAACATTATTAATCTATTGCGCCAGCTTCAGGTCGATTTGAGCGACTATGACTTCTCGTATCTCAGCCTCTGGCAAGCCGATCTGCAAAATATTAATTTGCATCGAGTCAATTTTTACAAGTCCGATCTGAGTAAATCTGTATTTACGCAACCGTTGGAATGTGCTTTGTCGGTTACATTTAGTCCAGAGGGCAAATGCTTGGCTCGCTCCGACACGAATGGTCAAGTCTATCTTTGGGATATTGCTCAGGAACAGCCGCTTTTAACCTTGAGAGGGCATCGTAACTGGGTCTGGTCAGTGGTTTTTAGTCCAGATGGGCTAATTTTAGCGAGCGGTAGCGAAGACCAAACGATTCGCTTATGGGAGCGAGCCACAGGAGCCTGTTTGCATGTTCTGCAAGGGCACAGCGATTGGGTCAGGTCAGTAGTTTTTAGCCCAAACAGAAACCTGCTGGCTAGTTGCAGTGATGATTGCACCGTGCGACTCTGGAATCCAATTACGGGTGCGCTGATCACGACGCTACAGGGACACCAAAGCCGTGTGTTCTGTCTCTGCTTTAGCCCAGATGGTGAATACTTGGCGAGCGGTAGTGCCGATCAAACCATCCGCTTATGGAATGTAGAAACGGGCAAATGTTTGACAGTTTTGCAAGGGCATACACAGGCAGTATCTTCAGTCGCTTTTAGCCCAGATGGTCAACTCTTAGCCAGTGGTAGCCATGACGCAACTATTCATCTTTGGAGTCTCCTTACCGGGGAATTGATGCATAGCCTGCAAGGGCATACCAATCGAGTTCTGTCGGTTGCTTTTGCCTCTCAGCAATTAACTGAAGTTTTCACAGAATCATCAACTAGGACAGCAACTCAAACATCTGCCACTCAAGAAACTGGATATATCTTAGCCAGCAGCAGCGAAGATCAAACGATTCGTCTGTGGAGCAGCACGGGACAACTGTTGCGTACTTTATCAGATCACACTAAACCTGTCACTTCTATTGCCTTCAGCCCCGATCACCAAACGCTCGCCAGCGGCAGTTTCGACCGCACCGTGCGACTCTGGAATGTCACCAGCGGACAAGTCACCAAAATTCTGCGTGGCTATACGGGTGGAGTACAAGCCGTAGCCTGTGCGCCTTCATCCAGCAGCAGATTTAATTTGGCCAGCGGTGGGTTGGATCATCTGGTGCGGCTCTGGGATGTCAGTACAGGTCGCGTTTCACGCCTGTTTTCAGGCCATACTGATTGGGTACGAGGCATCGCCTTTAGTCCGGAAGGGCAAAAGTTGGTAACCGGTAGCTATGACCGCACCGTGCGGATATGGGATGTGAACACAGGTCAACTGCTGCATCTGCTGCGCGGGCATAGCGATCGGGTGCGGGCTGTGGCTTTTAGCTCAGATGGCCGGCTGATTGCCAGTAGTGGAGACGATAACCTTATCTGTCTTTGGGATGCAGTAACAGGTCGATTGCTCCATACGCTACAGGGACACCACAGAGACGTGTCAACGGTGGTTTTCAGCCCCGATCAGCAAATCCTGGCCAACAGCAGCGACGACAATACGATTCGGCTCTGGAATGTGGCAACAGGAGAACTGTGGATGGTTTCCATAAGCCAAAGATTCTTCAACCAACTCCACCTGAAACACTTCAGCAAAGCAGCTTGCCACCTGCTGGCGCACTTGCTCGATGACAACATCCGGCACAAACTGCGCTAGACTGCCTACTGGTTTATCGGCAATGCCACAGGGCACAATTTGCTCGAAGCCGCTCAGATCAGGGCAAACATTCAGCGCAAAGCCATGCATCGTGATCCAACGGCTGACCTTGATGCCAATCGCCGCCACCTTGCATCCTTCCACCCAAACACCAGTCAGACCCGGAATTCGCTCGCCAGTTAGCCCATAGAAGGCCAAAACCCGAATTAGCACTTCTTCTAGCTGCCGCAAGTACCAGTGCAAATCTTGCCGGTAGTGACGTAAATTCAGAATTGGATAGCCAACTAGCTGCCCCGGACAATGGTAGGTGACTTCTCCACCGCGTTCGGTGCGGTAGAGCAAATGTAACGTTTTGTCTAGATCAAATTTTAAGAAATCTAAACTCGCACCCTGCCCTAGCGTGTAAACAGGTGGATGTTCTAATAGCAGCAATACATCATCCAAGTCAGCAGTCTGGCGACGTTCGGCTACAAAGGATTGCTGCCAGTTCCAGGCCGTTTCATAGGGCACTAATCCGTAGTGATAAAATAAACAGCGACGAGTAGACATAGCAAACTGTACCTAACCTAGAAGACAGGACTGACGCTGGATTGGCGGGATCAAGCGTGGGATAACCTAACTTTTTCAGCGACATTAGAGTTCTAATCAAGAAATATCAACGGATGCAAAAGATCTTTAACGAGTCTGTTGTCCAGAATACAAGGTGCTAGGGTGTAGATATGACCCAACTCTACAAGGGAGGAAGCTTTATGAAGCTTGTTATCCAGGGCAAAAACATTGAGATCACCGATGCGATTCATGAGTATGTACATCAAAAGATTGAAAAGGCGGTCAGTCACTATCAAACCCTAACGACGGAAGTTGATGTACACCTGTCGGTTGCTCGTAATCCCCGGATTAATCCCAAACAAACGGCTGAGGTCACGATTTATGCCAACGGTACCGTTGTGCGAGCTGAAGAAAGCAGTGAAAACCTCTATGCCAGCATTGATTTAGTTGCCAACAAAATTGCCCGTCAACTGCGCAAATACAAGGAGAAACGCCACGAGAAGAAACATGCTCCGGTGAAAACCGTCGAAGCCCTGAGTCAACAGCCCGTTGCACCATCCCTGATCAACGATCAACGCTCGCCTAGCCTGCCAGAACAAGTGGTGCGGATGAAGTATTTTGCTATGCCTCCCATGACGGTTGAGCAGGCGCTAGAGCAGCTAGAACTGGTTGATCACGATTTCTATATGTTCCGCAATGCGGAAACCGGTGAAATTAACGTGATTTACGAGCGCAATCATGGCGGCTATGGGGTTATTCAGCCCCGCAATGGCAATGGCCACACCAACGGCAAGTTCGCTGAAATTGCCCATGCGGCTAAGGCCACCGAAGCAGCTCGTCAGCGCTAGGTTGCCAGTCCGAGCCAACTGAAACTCATATTAAGCCACAATTCGGTGCTTAATGTTTGGTGCTCCTGAATACTCGCCTTGCTCAGCCTTTTGCCAGTCAAGCTCAGGCTGGGCATTTTGTTCTTTTTGACTGTGATTTTGTCTTCAGCTTGCTAGTTGCACTAGCGAATATGTAACAATTTCTAACGAGGGTCACAGGTCTTCCTATACGGACTTTAGCGGTCGATGTATACCTATGCCTTTCTGTTGAATGGGGATCGCCCCTTAGAGCTGCCCGAAGGAATTTGGGGGCCGCTGGAGCTTGTTAGCCTTGCCGAATTTGTCGATGCTCTGCTCGCTGCTCATGGTGGTAAACCTCTATCCCCCTTGCAAATTGCGCTCTTGCAGTCGGCTTGGTCAACTCAGCGGCAAGACTATCGTCAGATCGCCAAGCGCTTCGGCTATTCGGAAAACTATTTGAAGTTTGATGCCGCCCCCAAACTGTGGCGATTGCTCTCTGAGTTGTTTCAAGAAAAAGTACGGAAAGCCAACCTCCAGACCGTGGTGGAGCGGCAATATCGACAGCAAGCAATCTTGCCACCAGTCGCATCCAAACCTTGCATCCAACCAGAACAACCCGATTTCAATGGTGCAGCTTTTCCCAGCTCTCGGTTCAATCAGTTCGATCAATTTATTGATGTACCCATTGATGTATCCCTCTTTTACGGACGGGTGGAAGAGTTAACCCAACTTCAGGCTTGGATCGAGCAGCACTGCCGGATCTTGGTACTAGTTGGGATGGGAGGAATTGGCAAAACGGCTTTGGCGGCAAAACTAACGCAACGGCTAACGCAGCAGGATCGGTTTGAGGTCATCCTCTGGCGCTCGCTGGCCCATGCGCCCCAACTCAATGACTGCCTGAGGGATCTGATTAATGCGATCGAACCAGCTTCGGTCGAAGTTAGAGATATCACCACGCAACTGCTGGTTTGTCTAAAACAGAAACGCTGTCTTATTGTTTTAGATGGCGTTGATCATCTATTTCAGGACAGCGCTCCCGATGGGGCCAGATTTGATGGGGCTGGTCACTACCGCGATGGCTACCATAATTACGGCCAATGGCTGCGGCACATGAGCGAGACGTTGCATCAAAGCTGCTTACTGCTCACAAGTCGTGAAACTCCGCGGGAAATAGCTCAGCTTGAAGGAACAAGCGTGCGGATTCTACCCTTAGCTGGCTTAGGATTCGCTGATATGCAATCCAGTCCGGCGATCAAAGGCACGCTTGTTGGTAGCGATCAGGATTGGCAAGAGTTGCATCGCCGCTGTGCGGGCAATCCTTTGGTAATCAAATACGCCGTATCTGCAATCCAACGCTTATTTGCAGGCAATCTTCGCTTGTGTTTACAGGGAACGCTGGTGTTTGGCGCGGTGCGAGACTTACTCGATCAACAGTTCAATCGCTTATCTCCACTAGAGACAGAGTTAATTTATTGGCTAGCAATCCATATCGAGCCAGTGTCTCTGCCAGAATTACAAACTGATTTACTCTCTAGTGTTCCACAATCGGCATTACTAGAAGCCATAGATTCCCTACTGCGTCGCTCGTTGATTGAACTGGCGTTTCCAGCATTAGTCGCTAAGCAATCGCCCTTATTCACGTTGTCAGCCTTGATGATGGAGTATTTGGGCGAGCAGTTGGTGAGGCAAATCTATCAGGAAATTATTAATCAATCGCTGCAAGTATTTCACAGCCATTCTCTGATCAAAGCTCAAACCAAAGACTACATTCGGGAAATGCAAACACAACGGTTTTTGCGACCCTTGGTTGATTTACTCCACCATCATTTTCAGACTAAACCGCGTCTAGAGCACCATTTGCGCCAATTAATTCCCCTGCTGCATCAGGAGGCTAAACCAGGCTATGCAGCGGGAAATCTGCTCAATATCTTGACTTATTTACAAATTGATTTGACCGGGTCCGATTTTTCCAATCTCACTATCTGGCAAGCTGATCTTCAGGGCGTTCATCTTCAAGAAATTAACTTTAGCAGAGCCGATTTGTCTCGCTCGACCTTCACCAAACCATTAGGAGGTGCATTATCTGTAGCATTCAGTCCTGATGGTAAACAGTTAGCAACGAGTGATATCAATGGCACGATTCGGCTCTTCGGCCAGTTCAGCGGAATTTTGAACGAGTGAAGCAAGCAGCAGGGCGACAATCTCACTACTAACGGACTGTCCGTGTATCTGTGCCCGTTGAGCAATCGCTTGGTATAGCTCGATCGGTAAGGCGATTTGAGTATTAATTGTTTCAGCAGTATTCATAACCTGATCAGGACGATTAGCCACATTATGGTGCGAGATTGTCTGACAGCCCCACGCTTCACAAACTCTAATCAGCTATTAAGATTCTAGTGCGGTTTTCCAATGAAATCCCATGCCAACGAACAAACGACCCGCAAACTGAGGCAGATACCTTTCACAGTCGTAGCAGCTAGCTTAAATTTCTCAGCTCTCTGACAATCTCCTGCGCTAGATTTCTAGACCACAACGAATCAAAAGGACAGAGAATTTGCCGATTCTCTGGAGACAGCCACAGCAAGGCGTCTTCTACGTCGGCTAATCGATAGGTTTCGTTTAGCAGAATGCAGGTGAGCAAGCGATGCACCACAATCGCCTGTTCGTCGGTGAGCACAATCATTCAATTTCCTCCTCGGTCGCTCTTGGACAGAATTACTAACGCTTTGTCGATGTCGCGAACCTTGATCGCCCGGAGAGCAGTCAGCAGGGAGCGGAGCAGGACAACTTCGTCATCAGAGAGGGTAATCATAGAGCAAAATCCTAAATCTGCGTTCTCATCATATACCTATAGTCACTTAAGCACAAGTGCCTAAATCTGTGTGGGATTATGAGTAGGTATGCCTTTATGCTTCTTATGCCTGCCGACAAGAAGAGCCTCAGAATCTATCTAACTTCAGACATTGAGAAAATTCTGAGGGTTCTTAGTGCTATCAAGAATCAGAGTATTAGTGAAACGGTGCAGATTGCATTAGAAGAGCATTTTGCTAAACCTGACAATCAAGATTTGATCGATCGTCACAAAATTGATGAAATCGAGGAAAATTGAGTCTTTGCGATTATTCCTCTGATGATCCACATTATTCACAAACGAGCGACACCAGAGCAGATGCAACAAATGCTAGAAGTTTTGGGGATCTACATTAAACTAGCAGTAGATATACAGCGAGGCATTCTAGCAGGAGGAGGGGAATTGCATTCTGACTGTGAACAGGTCTTACTGGAAGACGGCAGTGAGCAAGCCCATATTTGGGGAGCAGATTGGTATCCCCTTCAACAGAAAGTAGGTTATGAATCTTTAATCAACCTTCGTCCCAGTGTTGGCAATCGCTCAATGGAAATCCAAGATTCTGCAGTTCGTGAACAGATTAACCGCATTGTTCAGAATCTTTTAGGAGGTGTGTAATGGCAATAAATTTGGATATTCTCAAGGCTCAGTATCTGCAACACGACACTTCAACTCAGATTGAGCGGTTAGCTGCAAATCTGGCTCAAATTAAAGCCTTAGCTCAAACAGGTATGGAAGAGCAGCTTGCCCAAGAGTTGATTCGAGAAAGTCAATTTTTGATTGAGTGGGCAGTGCCTAGCCTGAACCTGGAGACAAAATTAGAGTTAGCGACTGAACTAGTTGAATTGCAACGCCAGCTTAGTCGATGGAAACTCCACTGGTCAACGCTGTGGTCAAATTCAAACGATCGCTTACAAATTGCCAAACACGCTAAGGAATGGAGCGACCGTCTGCTTACTTTTTCTGGATTGCTGGCAAGTTAGCCGCTCCAAACCAAAATCTCCAATTCTGAAACAACAGGTGAACAAGCAGCATTCTCTCGAAGGAGTCTACCTAGAATTTTGTGTCAGTCTAACCTACCGCTTCGTGTTTCTCTCACCCGTAGATCAATCGCGGGCTGGTGATCGGCCTTGCTAGCGACCGCGGCCAGAACTTTGGACGCGCCTGTGTCGCCCTCGGTCTGGTAGGCCCGGATGAGTTGATGCAGCGCCTCCCATACCGGAAGGCGGCTGTCGGATCGAGCGTCCCAGTCGGTGGGATAGTCTCTCCAGCGGAGCAGGCGGACGTTGCCACCGCCGGCCTCGACCACCCCGGACTGTTTCACGCCATCGACGCTCGTGCCTTTTGCACGAGCGAGCGTGTCGGCCTCTCCAAACTTCCCGGTTTCCCATCCGTGCTGATCGAACCAGTGCAAACAGAACTGCGTGTCGGCGTCGAAGTCATCCTCGGCAAGGAATCGGTTGATGAGCTGCAGCGCGGTCTTCACGGACATCGGCGTGCCATCGGCTTCGAGCACTGCTTCGTACCGGCTAAAGATCGCCATACCCGGCCCGATGATTGCCTGCGAGAGGTCGACTGGGGCAACAGGGGAATGCTCGCCTTCACTCTCTCGCGTCATTGCATCCAGCGCGAGCGGGAGTGACTCGTTGAGCATCCGAACAAACTGGCGTCGTGAGACAGTGCCTGCTTTGGTGCCGCGAGGGCGACAGACCAGCACGATCGAGGACGCGAGTGCGTTGGCACCCATTCCGACTTGGCGGATTGCCTGCTCGCTTCGAAGCGGCCAGGTTCCCGAGATGCAAAACCCAGCCCGCAGCACAGCAGCCAGAAACGTCTCCCATCCTGCACTATTGGTACCGGCTTCACCGGTCTCAGACTGTTTGAAAGCGTAATAAATCGTAACCGGCGCGGATGGGTTAGCCATCTCCGCCAGCCCTTTCATGGCTCGCGTCATGCCCTCCAGAAAAAACTGCTCTGCAGCATCGCTGCTTCCGTGGCGGGTTGGAGTGGCGACCAATTCTTCAGCCTTTGGAACGGCGATAGTCGCCAATAGCTCCGGGTAGACCGTTCGCAGCGACCTGCGCAGCCACACGTAGAAGAAGTCGGAGAGATCTGCATACCCAATGTTGTCGTAGTAGGGAGGGTCAGTCGAAACGATCTTCTGATCAGACAACCGCTGCGACTGTGCATCGGCCTGAACGCTTGCCCCCACTCCCTCAGCGGGGACCAGCGTCAAGCACTCTGACTGATATTCGCAGACTGTAACGAAGCCACCCACTGTGTCCAGCAACAAGTTCGCTTCGGGGAAATCCCAGACCATGCCGATCGCCTGCTTGGCGAATAGATTCATCACCTTCTGGTTTCCCGGGACCCACCGCGTAACCGCATTTGAAAAGTCTGCGGTGCGGTCCACTGCGAACGCCAAGTAGAGGCTGACAGCCTCTGCATATGCACGAGAGCCGATCCCACCCGCGTGCAGCGAGACGTCCTTGCCGTCGAAGCTCAAGGCGGCAGCATCCTGCCGAATCCGTTCTCTCGCCTCGCCGATCAGATCGCAAAGCGTGTCGAGGGCGACCAACTGTCGATCAGTGAAAATGTCGCCGACATTATTCATGCCATAGACGGGAGGTTGAAAATTGCGGTGCTTCTTGGGCAACTCACAGTCAGGTCGCCAGTTGGGCCGTGCTGAACGGGCGATTTGCTCATGCGACTCAACTGGCGGAAGGTACACGCGTCCGCGAGCGCCCTCGGCAACGATTGCCATCAGCCTCTGTCCCATCCTGCCAGCTTTGCCTTCAGCCCGCAGGTAGTCGTAGCCCATCGGAGCGTCGGATAGCAGGCAGCGGAAACCTTGTCGCTTTCCTGCAGATGTGCCGAGTTTTGCTTCCTCGGGCGGCTTTCCAAGCCGAATCGTGAACTCGAACCGGTCCTTTCGGATGACCGGTTGCACTCCTAGCTTTGGGAGAGGAGGGCTGGGGAGGTGAGGGCAAATATAGTTGCACATAACGTAATAAAACGCTAATACTAAACGCCAATACTAAGCGCTAATACTAAGCGCCTACTAATGATACCTGTTAATAATATCTAAAGATGATAGCTGAAATAGTATCAAATTCGATGGCGTCCAAAATATCTTAAATCAATCTCAATTTCAAGATAATTGAACTGGTAAATTGCAAATTAAACCAGGCACTGTGCTGCCATCTAGGGGTCTAGCAAAAAAGTACCCTTGGCCTCGTTGGCAGCCGAGCGACTGTAGCTTCAGAGCCTGTTCCTCGGTTTCAACGCCTTCGGCAATCACGTCAATGCCCAGGCTATGGGCTAAATTGGTAATTGCTTTGACCAGGGATTCGCCCCGTTCGCACGAAAGCTGCTGCACGAATGACCGATCAATCTTCAGAACATCGAGCGGCAATTCCAACAAACGGCTCAGCGACGAATAGCCCGTACCAAAGTCGTCGATATAAAGCTGAACGCCCAATACTTTTAATTGGCTTAGCACCAGTTCAATCACTTCTGTATCGCTCATGATTGAGCTTTCGGTAATTTCCAACTTTAGGCTCTGAGCAGCCAAACCCGTATCTTGCAGAATTTGCTCAATTTGTTGTGGCAGATTGGCACAGGCGATTTGTTGGCAGGACAGATTGACGCTGATTGTTAATGGTTTGAACTGGTCTGGAAATTGCTGTTGCCAAGATTGGAGCTGGTGGCAAGCTTCCCGGATCACCCATGCGCCAATGTCGATAATCGATCCGGTTTTTTCGGCAATAGGAATAAATTGGATCGGGGAAATGGTGCCTAGGGTTGGGTGATGCCAGCGCGAGAGCACCTCAAAGCCTGTAATTGTGCCATTATCTAGGGTGACAATTGGCTGATATTGCAATCGCAGTTGTTGATACGGGAGGGCAAGCTGCAAATCTCGCTCCATCCGCAGTCGGGCCAACTCTTCCGCAGATACCAGGCTAATCAGCCCTTCCGATTCCTGCTCGATGGCCGTAGTCAACCGCATCAATCGCTCCACATTATTGGCCGCTATTTTGACCATCCGCTGGCCTTTAGCCGACAGTACGCCCAATCTGCCACTATCTAATAGATCGAGAGCGCCCTGAATTACCGTTAGAGGAGTGCGCAACTCATGGCTGATATCGAGGGTTCTTTCAGTGGGTGAAACGCCATAGCAGGAACCCAGTGTGTTATGAGTAAAAAGCTTGTTCGTCGTCATGCCTAATGCACTACTACTGACCTACAGTCAGAGAAATCAGGGTCGATGGCTGAGTGACCCACTCTAGTGAAGCAGCTTGTTAATTGTAAGTGCCCTACCCGATTTTTCTAACCCTAATCAATGCGCTGTCCTGCTGAGAGCGCTCTTTCAGCCTCATGAAGTTCAAATAGCCGTTGGGAGTCCAGGTAGCGGTCTGTCTTTTCTGACACAGGTCAGTCGTTCAAACAGCGATGGAAAAATCAAACAGCCAGATAGAACTCAAGCAACCATCAGCAATCATAGATTGAAATGGTGAAAAAGTCGGGCAAACAGGCGAAAGTAGCATAGTAAAGCTAAAAGCTAAAAAATACAGCTAAAGATTTAACAATTTGTGGAAGGTTAGAAGCGTCAGCACTAGGAATTCCAGCCTAAGACTTCTAGAAGTTGGTGGGCCAATTTGGCGGGTTTAAAGGGTTTAGCAATCATTGCTTTCACCCCTAATTCGGCAAATCGACGCTGGTCGGACATTTGAACTTTAGCGGTCAGTAAGATGACTGGAATATGACGAGTCTTTATAAGATCGCGACGAACAAGACCAATTGAGCTGACATCTAACTTTTTTGCCACCTATCACGTATCATATACGAGAACTTTAGGATTCGAATGAACATTGCCGAAACCCTGAAATTAGCCTTTGCCTCGATAATGGCCCATAAGCTCCGGTCATTCCTTACGTTGCTTGGAATGATCATAGGAATGACGGCGTTTATGGTGGTATTGTCGTTGTTGCAGGGTTTTAACGGCTACGTTGATGAAAAGATCGCAGGCATTGGCTCAAATTCATTCACGGTTCAACGCTTCAACCCGTTCGAAGACTTCAAAGACACCGACACAATCGCCGCGGCTCAACGACGAAATAAAGAATTAAGCTTTGACGAACTGGATTTTATAAAGGAGCGAGCATTCTTGATCGATAAAATCGGAGCTCGTGCCGGGAACACGACCCGCAGCATCCGCGTTGGGAGCGAATCGCTCGAAGATGTCTCGATAACCGGCGTCGAACCGATCATTGGCGAGATAGAGAACGTAGATGTTGCCTACGGCCGATATTTTACGGAAGCAGAGAATAACAATTCAATGCGCGTTGCTTACATAGGTGCGGACATTGCTTCAAAGCTCTTTCCGGCCGGGAACGCGCTTGGCGGAGAGATCTCGATGTCCGGAATACCTTACCGCATCATTGGTATCGCTGCCGTAAAAGGCACGGTTTTTGGAATTCCGCAGGACAACTTCGTTCAGATACCTATTAAAACGTTCGCCGCTAACTTCGGGGGCTTACGCTGGAATCGTGCACCGGTTTTTGTTGTTACCGCTCGCGACGGCGTGAAAATGGCCGATGCAGTCGAAGAGGTCCGAATGCTGATGCGGATAAAACGAAAGCTTCCACCCGGTGAAAAAGACAATTTCGGCATTGTTACACCGGATGCCATCAGCGGCCTTCGCGAAAGTCTATTCGGTACGATCTCTGTGGTGATCCTATTTGTCCCAGCCATAGCACTTGTTGTTGGAGCGATCGTCATTATGAACATAATGCTTGTCGCGGTTACAGAACGGACGAAAGAGATCGGTATTCGAAAATCTATTGGAGCGAAGCAAACAGACATACTAAGGCAATTCCTCTTTGAATCAGGGATGCTTGCTGCTATAGGTGGGATCATCGGCCTGATACTCGCTTTGATCATTGGCCAGATCATAACGGCAATGGTCTTTCCGACGCGCATCCCGTGGTGGGCAGCAGTAATTGCGATCGGAGTTTCCGCGGGCGTAGGGATTCTCGCGGGTCTTTTCCCTGCATGGAAAGCAGCAAGGCTCGATCCTATAGAGGCCTTACGAGCAGATTGATCGGTCCGCATAGAGGCCTAATTTTTATATTGGTAACTGATGAAGGTTGCAACAGCGAGATTTCTTGAGAATCTAAAGATGGCTTTCGACACGCTCCGAAGCCATAAACTGCGCTCTTTCCTAACGGTGATCGGTGTGGTGGTCGGCGTTATCACCGTAATGCTCATCTCATCGATCATTTCCGGTATTGGAATGGCCGTCGAGGAACAGGTCAAATCATTCGGCACGCGGTCGATATTCATTTATAAGATGGATATCGGCATAAGATTCGGGCGTCCCTCGAGCGAGGAAAGGATGCGGCCTCCGCTTACATATGATGATGCCATTGCTCTACGTTCCCTTCCCGACGTTGATACCGCTGTACCTTTTCTCAATGTCTCAAGCGGATTTTTCGGCAATCGCACGATAGTTTCTGCCAAGGGAAAACAGACCTCAAACATTCAGCTGAGCGGTACCCTTCCCGAGATCGAACGCGCCGAAACAGAAGTCCACCTGCGCACCGATGACAATCACATCTATGGTCTGGTGCGGCATCGCTCCGTGGCCGCCTCTGCCCTGTATTACCAGATCAAAAACTTCGACTGCTGCCATTAGCGCCCCGTCTCGGATACCAACCGTACCCAACGGCAAGTTGTTCCACAGATGCAGGCCAATAATCGCGTCTACCTCTGGATGGTGTAGCACCTCCGCCTCGATCATTGGTTTAGCGCCGCCCGGCCCTTCCTCTGCGGGTTGAAAGATAATTTTTACCGTGCCGCTAAAACAGTCGGGATGGTGAGCCAAGTAGTAAGCGGTCCCCAGCGCAATCGTGGTGTGTCCATCGTGACCACAGGCATGCATCCGCCCCTCGTGCAGGGAACGGTAAGGGACTGGGTTCGCTTCCTGGATCGGCAGCGCATCCATATCGGCCCGAATAGCCAAAACCGGACCGGGCTGCTTACCTGCAATCACAGCAACAACGCCTGTGCCGGCAATGCCGGTTTGATGTTTGATGCCCCACGCTTGCAGTTTGTGCGCTACAAATTCAGCCGTCAGATGCTCCTGAAATCCCAATTCTGGACGTTGATGCAGATAGCGTCGCCACTCCACTAACTGCGATTGCAGCGCCTGGATCTCTGCTCGAATGCGGGAATGGTCAATTGAGAACGGCGCCAGAGACGTTGAAACCATGATGATCAGTCGCTATAGAAAGGGTAAGGACAGGTGTTTGAAACATCAAACTCAGTCGAATCAAACAGTCCTATAACTTAAAGTGCTTCTTTACCTAAGGTAGCGGATTGTCTGCCCGAATCGCTCCTGATCGGATGATGTGATATACGATTCAACTCCATGACTAATCACACTGTCCCACGGCTAGCAAAACCAGAGGCGTTTTGGCAGCACCATTTTCGTCCGGCGTTACCCCGTGATCGACGACAAATCCGCGTGTTGCTGCGTAGCTACGACGACCAAGCGGCCAACCTAGCTCGCGGCTGGCAATTGGGGCACTATTTGGGTTTGGGTTTGGTACTGGCCTTGATACTGCACGGGCTAATAGCGGTGGGCGGGATCCAGCTTCTGCTGTATGGGACGCTGGGTTTGGGCACGGTGATGCTGGTCGGCTGGCTGAATTCCTGGCTGTTTGCAGATTGGCAAAATTATTGGGTGATCGAACAGAACCAGCAGTTGATTGCCTGCGCTAGACGGACTGGCTACAACTCCTACGCGATGCTGTGTGATGTGGTTGTAGCACCAGAATATCGCCATCACGGTGTGGGAACCCTGCTGATTGCCGCAATGACGCGCATGGAAACTCAACCGCTCTACCTAGCTTGCTGCCCCAAGCTGATTCCGTTCTACCGGCGCTTTCAGTTTATGGTGATCAATCCGCGTTCGCTGACGGCTTACCTAAAACGAGAACTAGGACTAGAGCAAAATCCAGCGTTGGTGGTACTGTGCTACAGCCCCTCCAATGTGAAGGATCAACCGATCGGGTGCTACACACCAGACGACACTTAAAATCTTGTAGAAAACAAATCGTTTGCTTCTATTGGCTGTTAGTGATTGAACTAGAAATACGCCATGTGCAACTATATTTGCCCTCACCTCCCCAGCCCTCCTCTCCCAAAGCTAGGAGAGGAGGGAGTTTGAGCAAATTCTTACCCCCTTCTCCAAGGTTGGGAGAAGGGCAGGGGATGAGGGCGATGCAGCACCGATCGGGGTTTTAAGTAAGTTGCACATCGCGTTATATAGCTGTCCTAGATGAGGAGTGAAATTGATTGAGGAGTCAGGAGTCAGAAGCCAGGAGCATGTTTTCTATGGGATTGCTTAGAAGACTCTGGTGAGTTCCTTCTTCAACAATTTGACCATTTTTTAGAACTAGAATCCGATCTGCCATACTCACTGAGGCAAGACGATGAGTAATAATAAGCGTAATTTTATTCTGAGCTAATTCTACAAACTTCTGATAGATTTCAAACTCACTTCGAGGATCAAGAGCGGCAGTAGGTTCATCCAGGATCAGTAGCTCAGAATCTCCTCGCGTAAAAGAGCGCGCAAGTGCTATTTTTTGCCACTGTCCGCCCGAAAGCTCTGTACCACCAAACTGTTTACTTAAAAGGGTGTGATATCCGTTTGGCAAACTATCAGCTAATTCTGTTAAGCCAGCTTTTCGTCCTGCTTCTTTAATTGGCTCAAGCTGATCCAACAGATTAAGATTACCTAGCGCAATGTTTTCATGTAATGTAAGGGAATAATGTCCAAAATCTTGAAATACTACGGCGATTTGTTGTCGCCACGATTCTAGATCTAAGCTTTTAAGATCCCTATCATCAACCTTAATTACCCCCGCTGTCGGATCATATAGTCGCGTAAGCAGTTTTACTATCGTGCTTTTACCAGCTCCATTTTCCCCAACCAGTGCTACCGTCTCTCCAGGACGTAAAGAGAAAGAAATATTTTTCAAAGCAGGACGCCCATCTGAATAATAGAAGAATACCTCATTGAACGTAATTCCTGATTGAATAGGTTTTGGTGTAGATACAGTAGGATAATGGTTTATCAACTCTGGTTTTTTTTCGAGAAAATTCAGAAGACGTTCTAAATAAAGTAGACTTTGATAACAATGTCCAGTATAGTTGACAAGCTGAGGAATAGATTGTTGGATAAAAGCCAATGCCTGTACAACCAGCAAAATACTACCTAGGCTAAGATTTCCCCGAAATGCTTGTTGAACTACCCAATAAAATGTAAAAGTAATTCCTACAACATCCAGCAAAGCTAAACCAGTAGATAAGAAAGTCTCTCTGTTGCGAAAGCGTCGCAAGGTTTTGTGTAATTCTTGAAAAACTTTTTGGTACCGCTCTATAAAAAAAGGTTGTAGATGAAATAGGCGAACTTCCTTTGCATAAGTGTCAGTGAGCATTACGGATGTGCAATACTGCATCCATCTAGACTGCATGCTTCTCCCAAGAGCAATTTCTAGTGCTTTCTCTTCCATACGAAGAGTAGCTAGCGCCTGAGGTAGAGTCGTTACTAACAACAAGATTGGAATCCAGAAGCCTATAGGCACTAATAATGCTAATAAGGGAATCACAGTGAAAAGTTGACGTCCCACGGCGGATAGAGAAGTGAGTAAGTTAAAAGGTTGAAAGCTAGCTTGCTCTTGAATCAGCTTCAATTCATCATAAAATTGAGGGTCTTCAAACTGGCTTAAATCCGGAAAGCTTCCTGCCTTACGCATTAGGAGAACATTGAGATGAGCAGTTAGCTTTTCGTTAAGATTACTTTGAGTAGCTTTGATCCAGGGAGCCAAAAGACTATCTACTAAGATAGCCCCAACCCACAGCAGAACTAGTGTAGTTAAAAAGTGAGAACCTGCTGTATTTCCTGAATTCAGTGCAATTGCTACAGTATCAACTACTTGCTTAGATAGCCAGACAGTTATTGCTGGGATACATCCTTGTACCAACAGAGCAACTATAAGAAAGAAAGTTTCTTTTGCTGCCGATTCCCATAAGAACGACAAAGAATGAAGAAAAACAGCTCCATAGTGGCCGATCAGATTTAGCGCTCTTTCGACTTTAGGCTTTAATCTAAGCATCTTAGTACCGGACAAAAGCTTGCAAAAGGAGTAGGAATGAGGGTTTCTTCGTGGTGGTTTCCACGAATATGGTAGGGACTTCGGCGGCCTTGAGTTGCTCCACTAGGCTAGTAATCCGGGCTGCGGAGGGTTTTTCCTCGGTGCTAAAGCCCTCAATCGCGCCTTCCAGCTCAAAGCCGTAGGCATCGGCGTAGTAACCTAGCGCTTCGTGGGTCGTCACCAGCTTGCGGTTAGTTTCTGGAATGGTGGCGACCTGAGCTTTGATCCAGCTGTCAATCTCGTTTAGCTGTTGCGAAATGGTGGTGGCATTTTGCTGATACAGTTCGGCCTGCTCAGGAACTAGCTTGGCTAAATTTTCCTGAACCGTTGCGACAATCTGCACTCCGTTCTGGGCGTTATGCCAAACATGGGGATCGGGAGCTAACTCGGCGGATGCTTCCTCACCGTGGTCGTGGCCGTGGTCGTGGCCAGCAGCTTCCTCACCGTGGTCGTGGTCGTGATCTTCTTCTACGGTAGCCCCGGTTGCTTCGGTTGATTCAGCGGTGCCTTCCTCGTGATGATGGTGTTCTCCCATCAGAGGCTTGGGAACGGCTGCTTCATAAACGGCTACTTTAGGGGCGTTGGTTGTGGTTGCTTTGATGATCCTGATTAAGGTTGGCTCATAGTCGTAGCCGCCATAGAGCACCAGATCGGCGTCTTCGATAGCTTTGCGGTCCGAAGGAGTGGGCGTGTAGACATGGGGGTCCTGATCGGGCGACATCAAACAAGTGACGTTTGCCGTCTCTTGGGCAATTTGCTTGGTGAGGTCACACAGCACAGTAGAGGTTGCCACGACTTGTGGTAAATCGGCAGTAGGAACAGCTTCATTGGTTCCTTCACTCTGCTGAGTTGCGGTTTGGGTACAGCCCACAATGCCGAGGCTGATCGCTAAGGCGGCACCGTAGCAGGAAACTCGTTGAGAAAAAATCATCAGGAACCTCCTGGTTTGCTCAAAAAACCTTTTTATTGGAATGCCGTGGAGAAGATATGAAAACGATTATCATTTATAGCATGCCGAAGCGGTAAATTGAAAACGATTATCATTATAAAACTGCAACTCGTCGATGCTAAAAGTAGACCAGCTCTCGGTAGATTACCGAGGTATTTCAGCGCTGGACAATGTCAGTTTCACCGTCGCTCCTGGTGAGCTGGTGGGGCTAATTGGACCGAATGGCGCTGGCAAAAGCACCCTAATCAAGGCATTGTTGGGCCTGCTGCCGATGCACGGACAGGTCGCCCTGTATGGCATGCCTGTCCGGCGACAGCGGCATCGGATTGCCTATGTGCCGCAGCGTTCCCAGATTGATTGGGATTATCCAATTACGGCTTGGAATGTGGTGATGATGGCTCAAACGGCCAGAATCGGCTGGTTTCGTCGTCCTGATCGGCAGGCCAATCGCTATGTGGAGGAAGCCCTACAGCGCGTAGATTTGTTTGATCTGCGGCGGCGGCAAATTGGGCAACTGTCGGGAGGGCAACAGCAACGAGTGTTTCTGGCCCGTGCTTTGGCCCAACAGGCCGATTTATTCTTATTTGACGAACCCTTTACCGGCATTGATAAAAAAACTGAAGCAATTATGCTCGGCGTTTTTGCTGAACTGCGAGCCGCTGGCAAAACCCTGCTGATCTGCAGCCACGAATGGGGAGAAGCTCTGGACCGCTATGACCGGCTGCTGTTGCTGAACCGTACTTTATTGGCTAACGATACGCCAAAAGCGGTGATGACTTTGGATAATATTCAGCGTGCCTATGGCGAAAATCTTCAGCTCAGCAATGGCCATCTCGAAACGCTGTTTTTTTGTTAACTGATTGACCTGTTAACTTGTTGGTTGGCCTTGAGCTACGATAACATCCGCAACTTTGGCCGCATTCGTTTGGCAGCCGAAGCATCGGTTGATGCCAGCGGAGTTCGGGGCGGTGCAGTTCAGGTGCAAGGCGGACAAATCAGTTTAAGTAATGGCTCTCAGATTGTTGCTTTTACGCATGGGGCACAGCGGGGAAGACCAATCCGAATTGCAGCCTCAGATTCGCTCACAGTGCAGGATATCCTCAGCAGCATCAGAACTGAAACTGATGGTCCTGGAACTGCCGGAACTGTAGCGGTTTCGACGCGGCGTTTAACGATTCGCAACGGTGGCCGCATTGGCTCGATACCCTAAATCAAGGGCAGGGTGGAGATGTACGGATTAGAGCGTCTGAGTCTGTCGTGCTAGAAGGAATAGCAACTTCTTTAAATGGAATTGATGTTCTCAGCCTGCTCTATGCAATTTCAATCGGGCAGGGGCCATCCGGCCAGTTGACGATTAGCACCAATCGACTGCAAGTGTTGGAAGGCGGCAACATCAATTCAACAACCAGTGGTGGCGGCGCTGCGGGCAATATGGTGATTTGGGCCAGAGAGGTCGAACTGGTTGGAATTGCGCTAGACAAGGCTGGAAATCCGGTTCAGTTGCGGATTCCGACCGAAGGTAGTACCGTTCCCTATTCCAGTGGCATCTTTGTCGGCACGGCTCCCGGTTCTCAAGGCCGAGGCGGCAGTTTAGAAATGCGAACGCAGCGACTGCGGTTACGAGATGGCACATTGCTACAAGCCAACACCTATGGCATCGGCAGAGCTGGTGATCTCGATATTCGCGCGACCGAATCTGTAGAGGTGATAGGTCGTTCTGAAAATGGTCGCTTTCGTACCAGTATTGCGGCTAGCTCTGGTGGCTTACCTAACGTGGGGTCGGGTGTAGTGGCAAGGGCATCTGGTCAGGGTGGCAATGTGGAGATTCAAACCGGAAATCTGATGGTGCGGGATGGGGCCGTTGTAGCTGTGAACAGTCGCAACCCGGTATCCCTGGGAGCTGGAAGATTGAACATCCGGGCCAATCGCATCACGTTGGACAATCAAGCCGACCTGAATGCGCAAACCGAGTCAGGCCGGAACGCCAGAATCGATCTGCGGGGAGTGGATTTGCTTGTGTTGCGGCGCGGCAGTCGGATTTCGACCGAAGCTGGGTCCAGCACAGGCGGAGGCAATGCTGGCCGAATCGACATTGATGCCAACTTTGTTTTGGATGCCCCTGCTGAGAATAGCGACATTGTAGCCGATGCCGATCGAGAAGATGCAGGCCGAATTGAGATCAAGGCACAAGGCATTCTAGGCATTGCCCAACGCGACCAGCGCACACCCCAAAGTGACATTACGGCCAACTCTAGAGCGGGTGTAGACGGCGAAATCAGCATCAGTACGCCAACGGTTGATCCGACGCGGGGCTTAGTTGAGCTGCCAAGCACGGTTGTGGATGCATCCCAGCTAATCGCACGAGGCTGCCGAGCTGAGGATCGTCCGGTGGCTGAGCAAAGCGGCGAATTTGTGATTACCGGACGGGGTGGCGTGCCGCCTAGCCCCACGGACCTGCGCAGCAGTGAAGCGATTGTTACAGGTTGGGTCTCCTTCGACCCGGAAGCAGCATCAGTTCGATCTAGCACTCCGCCCATAGAGGCATCCTCCGCTCCTTCCGCCCCAATTGTTGAAGCTCAAACCTGGATTCTCGGAACCGATGGTCGAGTAAAGCTGGTTGCTCCAACAGCTGCTGCCTCGCCTTCTCCTCCCATGTCTGTCGCTTGTGGACGTGGGAACTAAGTGCGCCGGTTCCCTTTCCATTTAATATTACAGCCGAGGCTTGGCCTCTGATCGCTGCTAACTGGCCGGCCAGCGAGGATATTGTCCAGGGCCGCGCGAATATCTCGGCCATCGTTAGTTACGTTGTTGCCCGGACGCGAGCCGTCCAGTTGGCCGCGGTAAACGCACAGCAGATCTTTATCGAAAATGCTGAAATCCGGCGTGCAGGCCGCGTGATAGGCCCGGGCGAGGTCCTGCGTCTCGTCAAACAAATAGGGAAACGGATAGCCGAGGCGTTCGGCCCACATCTTCATGTTCTCGGGCGAATCTTCGGGATAATTTTCAATGTCATTCGAATTGATCGCGATGAAAGATACGCCTTTCGGCATGTAGTCATTTGCGAGCCGCACTAGCTCGGCGTTGACATGCTTAACGAATGGACAATGGTTGCAGATGAACATCACCACTGTCGCGTTTTCACCTTTCAACTCATTCAAAGACATTTCACGGCCCGAGACCGCATCGGGAAGCGTGAAATTCGGTGCCCTAAATCCCAAAGGTATCTGTGTTGTTTCTGTTGCTGCCATAGCGTCTATGTTTACAGAAGAATCGCGGCATCGCAACAAATCCGGTGACTGCACTGTTGGTCTGATCGTCGAGTGATATCGGGTCTGCGTGGAAATATTATAGCTGTAATAGGCTTTATCCTTTATACTGACCCAGAATTTCTTCAGTTTTCGATTTCGCCCCAATTCTATGAAACGATGCCCTGAATGCAGGCGGGATTATTACGACGATACGCTGCTGAATCGGATCGCGGTTATTTATGGAGAGCTAGGCGAGAAGGACAAGGCCTTCGCCAAACCCGAAAAAGCGTATCAAAGGCATGACCGGTTTTTGACGACGATGAAGGTTGATCCATTTATGGATTCTCTCCGCGACGACCCGCGATTCAAGGGCCTGCTGAGTCGGCCTTTATAACTGGTCATCTGACTGGTCATTTGATAAGATCGAGTTGGTATGAAACAGAAAACAAAAACCATAAGTGCGAGCGAGTTCAAGGCCAAATGTTTACAGATATTCGATACGCTGGGCGCGGAGGGCATCGTTGTCGAGAAGCGGGGCAAGCCGATCGCAAAGGTCATTCCGATCAGGCCGAACAACTCAGATTGGATCGGTTCGATGAAGGGCGAGATCAAAATACTCGGTGACATTATGTCAACAGGGATCAAATGGGATGCTGAATCTTGATACGAACATTATCATCGAAGGCCTAAATGGCGGGCTTACGAAGCGCGAGATCGATCTGCTCGAAAACGAGAGCATTGCGATCTCGGACATTGTGCTTTGGGAGATCTCGAAGCTAATTCAGCTCAAGCGCGTCATTTTGGATATGGAAAGCACCGCGTTTCGCCGACTGCTGGCGCAATTAACGGTGTATCCGATAACCCCGGAGATCGCCCGAAAGAGCACCGCCTTAGATTTTCGGTCCGATCCGGCTGACGAACTGATCGCCGCAACCAGCATCGTTGAAAAGATACCGCTGCTGACCAGAGATAAGAAGATCCTGAGATCGCGGATCGTGCCGTTGGCCAAATAACATTATGAAACGATGCCCTGAATGCAGGCGAGATTATTACGACGATACGCTGTTGTATTGTCTCGACGATGGCAATGCGCTGCTCGAAGGGCCTGCTGTGTCGGTACCGCCTGCGTCAGCGGGCGGCCAGTTCGACGACGAACCGCAGACGGCGATCCTGCACACTACGGATGCTGTCGGGGAGGCCCCGACGCGCGCTCAGATACACTCGACTGAAGCTGAGTCGAAAACGGCTATCCTTCAATCAACCGTAGATTTAAGAGTAAGAGTTCGATCACGCCTTAACAAACCTCATTTTGCGTTGCGCCTGTGCATTCCCAAAAAGTTCAAAAAATTGACTTAAACAACGACTATCCCTGCCCCTGTCGTCGTCGAGGCCGTCTGGTGCCCATCACTCTGACGGAAGCGTTCGGCTGCAATCGTTGTCAGCAAATTTTTGTGGTTCAGGAGAATGGTTACGTGATCGAGCAGTTGTCCACGACCTACCCCTACAAGCGGGCTTGGCGCTGGACCGGGCATCAGTGGAACATCGCTCATTCCTCCCTAGCGAGCGGCTACTTTCCCCTGACGCTGGCGATCATTTTTGGCCTGCTATTTCTGTTACTACTGACTACCTTAAACGCTCCATTCAGCTCCAGCGTTACGTTTCGGGTAATTGCAGCATTGGTACTGTCGATGATGCTAGTCTTGATGCTATGGCTAGCTTGCAGACGTTAGACCAAGGCAGTAGTTCCTTGAACGCATCATCACCTGATCTCACCACGATTGCTCAACAGGCTCAACAGTCTTCTTTGGCGCTATCCGCCTTGCGGGGCATGGATCGGAGCCGTGCCCTACAGTTCATGGCCGAAGCGTTGCTAGACCGCCAGAATGACATTTTGGAGGCCAACACGCTGGATCTGGAAGCCAGCCGCGAGATGGCAATTCCAGAGTTGATGCTGGAGTGGCTAAAACTAACCCCAGAGCGCCTGCAAACCGCAGGGCAAATTTTGCAGCGATTATCCGAGCTGTCGGACCCGATTCAGCCGATTCTCAACACGCCCTCCTACCAGGTCGATCAGTGCCAGACCTACTGCCAGTTGATGCCGCTGGGAGTGATTGCCCTGATCTACGAAGCGCTGCCGGAATTGGGAGCCATTGCCGCCGGTATGTGTCTGCGCTCAGCCAATAGTCTGATTCTACGGGGCGGGGCCGAAGCCAGCCACTCGAATCAAATCATTGCCGAAACGCTGAAGCTAGCGATTGAAGATGCGGGGTTGCCGGGGGATTGTTTGCAGTTTTTGCCCGCCGAACAGGGCGATGTGATTCGGGAATTAGTCACACTGGACCGCTACATTAATCTGGTAATTCCCTACGGACGCTCTAGCTTGGTGCAGCAGGTGATCCGACAGGCAACGGCTCCCGTATTGCGGACCGCAATTGGCAACTGCTATCTCTACTGGTCGCCTACGGGCAGTCTCGATATCGCCCGCTGGATGATTTTAGACAGCCATCAGACCGAACCGGACCCGGTAAATGCGATTGAAAAGGTGCTGATTCACCGGCAACACAGCTCTACGGCCCTGACCATGCTGTGGAACAGCTTGAAGGATAAGGGCTTTCATCTGCGTGGCGATGCGGAACTGGCCAGCGAATTTCCCGATATCTTTTCAGTGATAGCCGACGCGGCGGAATGGAACCGGGCCTATCTCAGCAATACCATTGCCTTCAAAGTAGTGGACAGCTTGGAAAACGCGATTGACTGGATCAATCAGCACAGTAGCGGCCATGCAGACTGTCTAGCCACCGAGTCCTATCAAGAAAGCCGCCAATTTGCCACCAGCATCAACAGCGCCATTGCCTATATCAACGCCTCTCCTCGCTTCCACCGCAACCCCAAACGCGGCACCCCGATCGCGCTAGGCATGTCGAATCAAAAAGGGCACCGCCGTGGGTTGATTAGTCTGGAATCCTTGACAACCGTGAAGTATATCGTTCAAGGGAACGGGATTAATTGATGCCTAGCCTGAGCCAACCTAGACTGGCAAAACCGTGGCTACAACCTGAGACGCGAAAAAGGCAATCCTGGCTCTATTTCTTATACAGTGGGCTGGCTTTCGCAATCGGCACAATTCACTATCACGGATTTGTCAAGCACAGAATCTCAAAACCTAAACTAATGCATATTTCTGACCCTTAAATTGATAGTTCGGTCGAAATCGATCGCAATCTAGCGAAACCAATTGGTGCATTCTGATTAACTCGCTCTGCTCTAATGAGCACGAGTTGATTTCAGATAGTGTTGTTGAATTTTTGCAATCTTAGAGGAGATTTTGGAATAGTGCGTTACCCTGTCGCAATCATCGGTGCGGGTCCAGCTGGATTAACCGCCGCTTACGAGCTTGTTAAACGCGGAGTTCTGCCAATTGTTTTGGAAAAAGCCAATTTGGTGGGAGGTATTTCCCGCACCGAAACTTACAAAGGCTATCGGTTCGATATTGGCGGACATCGCTTTTTTACTAAAGTGCCGCAGGTACAGCAATTTTGGTATGAGATTCTACAGGATGAATTTATTCAGGTGCCTCGCTTATCTCGCATCTATTATCAGGGTAAGTTCTATAGCTATCCCCTTTCCCTGTTCAATGCATTATCTAATTTAGGGGCAGTCAACAGCGTTTTGATTCTTTTGAGCTACCTCAAAGCCAAAGTCAGGGACAAATTAAATTTAACCCCAGAGCCGGAAACCTTTGAAGAATGGGTGATTGACTGCTTTGGTGAACGCCTTTACCGCATATTCTTCAAAACCTATACAGAGAAGGTATGGGGAATTCCTTGCAATAAAATTCAAGCCGATTGGGCTGCTCAACGCATCCAGGGTATGTCGCTGAAGCGGGCCGTACTGAATGCCGTATTTGGCAGCCAAAATGCCAAGAGTTTGATCAAAAAATTTGACTATCCGGTGCTGGGTCCAGGCATGATGTGGGAGCGGTGCAAGGAACTAATTGAACAACAAGGCGGCATAGTTCAACTAGATACAGCGATTACGCGCATTGAGCGGCAAGGGAATCGAGTTAAAAGCATCACAGCTCAACAGGGTGATCAAACAACGCAGATTTTTGCAGATCACTTTATTTCTAGTATGCCAATCACGGCTTTGCTGAACTGCCTTGATCCGCTACCGCCGCCTGAAGTTTTGCAAGCAGCGCGTGGCTTAAAGTATCGGGATTTCCTGATCGTGGCTTTAGTAGTCAAGCGTGAGCATCTTTTCCCAGATAACTGGATTTACATCCACAGTCCAGAGTTTAAAGTAGGACGCATTCAGAACTTTAAGAACTGGAGCATGGCAATGGTCCCTGATCCGAGCAAAACCTGCCTGGGAATGGAATATTTTTGCAGTGAAGGCGACGAACTGTGGCAGAAATCGGATGCCGAGTTGATCGAGATAGCAACCCAAGAGGCAATCAGCTTAAAGCTGGGCATTCAGCCTGGAGACGTGGAAGATGGAGTTGTGATTCGGCAACATAAAGCCTATCCGGTCTATGACGGCGAATATCGCCAGCATCTCCAGGTGATTCAAGATTACCTATCAACCTTTGAGAATTTGCAAACGGTGGGACGGAATGGGATGCACCGCTATAATAACCAAGACCATTCGATGCTAACCGCTATGCTGGCCGTCCAGAATATCTTGGGTGAAAAGCATGATCTATGGGCAGTAAATACAGAGCGCTCGTATCACGAGGAGTTTACTAAAGAGCAATGGACAACTGTTAAACAACAGCTCGCTGAAAGCCAGGTTGCAGTTTGAAAAACAAAAATTCTCTAGTCCACAGCCAAACTAGTTATATCTGAGCTAAGATTATGACCACGCCACAAGTTACCATTGTTGTTACGCCTCGCGCGTGCTGCATGCCGTCGTCGGTGACTTTGTAGACGATGCCGATGGTGTGCTCGGGCTGGCCCAGGAGGAGGCGGTTGACGAGCTCGACGCCCTGCATGAGGGAGTGGTCGGTGTTGGAGACCTCGTACTTCCACATGCCGAACCGTCCTCTGGAGTAGATGCTGTGCCGCTCGAGCCAGGGGATGACGTCGGCGAGGATGTCGTCCCGTTCGACGGAGGGGACTGGGTAGCTGTAGTCGGCGTGGTAGTGCCAGGTGGAGACGATGGCGTCGCGGTCGGCGGGCTCGAGGAGTCCGGCGTTGATGAGGCCCTGGATGGTGTCCTCGACGATGGTGGCGGGGTTGACGGGCTTGTGGGCGCTGGCGCTGGTCTCGCAGAGGAGGGAGAAGTAACGGTCCCTGTCGGGGGTCATGTGGGGGCTGTAGTTGGAGAGGTAGGTGACACGGTAGAAGGGGCAGTTGGACTCGGGGAAGTACATCCAGCACTTGCTGCTGGGGGTGCCGCCGTCGCGCCTCAGGCCGATGCCGACCATGTGGCCGGAGGAGTGCAGGAGCCTGGCGGCCTGGTGTCGGACGAGGTCGGGGACGTGGCCGACGAGGAGGGAGTTGACGAGCCAATCAACGGGGACGGTGGAAATGAGGATGTCGTAGGGTTCGATGGATCCGTCGGAGAAGCGGATCTTCTTCTCGGATATGTGGATGGCGACGGCGTTTCGGTTGAGGTTGTAAGAGCCCTTGAGGACGGGTCCGAAGCGGTTGTAAAACTCGCCGGTGCCCCCTGTAAGGGGGAACTTGAACTTGTTGTTGGGTCCCCAGCCGTAGTCGTCAAGGCCGAGGACGAGGTTTCGCAGGGCGCGGTCGATGTCGATGACGGCGACGCGTTCGCCGATCCAGGTTTTGTTCATGGACTCGAGAGGGTGGGCCCAGACCTTGAAGTTGTAGGGGTCCATGAAGTGGCGGCAGATGCCCGGGCCGAAGACGGCGCGGCAGAACTCGGCAAAGTTGGCGGCGCGTGCGATGGCGTCCTTGACGCCGCCGGCGACGGTCTGGGCCTTGATGACGCCGGCGATGCACTCGTAGGCGAGGTCCTTGGGGAGGTAGCGGATGTTGTTCTGGAAGGGGTAGGGGACCCAGGTGCCGGCGATTCGGACCCAGGACTCGCGATTGTTGAGGGTGAAGTGGTCGCCCATGAGGCGATCGAAGACGCGGTCGTAGTAGTCGTAGTGGGAGAACATGACGTGGCCGCCGATGTCCCAGGTGAAGCCTTGGGGATCGGTGAAGGAGTGGGCGAGCCCCCCGAGGTAGGGGTGTCGATCGACCATGAGGAGGTTGGTGTAGCCCAGTTCGCGGAGGCGGTAGGCGGCGCCGAGTCCGGTCGGTCCGGCGCCGAGGATGAGGATTCGCGGATTGTGGTTGTGGTGATGGTTCATGATCTGGTGCGGCCACGAGGCAATGGAAGAATCAATCCCTCGTTTGCGTTGCGGTGTCACAAATGCGCACTGGTTGGATGGTGTCCGACACAGGATTGAGGGATGCGATTGGGGTGCGCACCCGATTGGTGAATCCCCCTACAGGAATCGGGCATCGTGTCGAGAGCGAAGCGACGAAAATAGCGGACATATCCGGTGCGTCATTCGGTCCCCGGATCTCGTGGTTGGTGCTCCGCGTCATGCCTGATTCTTGGCAGGCTTCACCTGGAGGAAGACCGATGTCGTCTGCGTCTCCCTTGGGAATCGAGGCCCTTCTGCGGGCCAGTGGGGTGTCGGCTGAGCTGTGCGCGCTGCCAGCGGTGCCGACGATCGACTGGTGCTTGGACCGCACCAACTGATCGACGATTTCTAGCGCCTGCTCTCCCGTATCGGGCTGGGAAATCAGCAAATTGCCAATATCGACCCCCAGGGCTGCCGAATAGGTAGGGTCGAGGGCATGTTCTGCGTCTACATAGGCCGCCACACCGCCGCCTTTCTGAACCTCGGCTACCGCGTGCAGAGCCAGCGTGGTTTTACCAGAGCTTTCTGGACCATAGATTTCGATAATCCGGCCCTTGGGCAATCCGCCGCCTAGGGCTAGATCTAGGGTGAGTGCCCCACTGGGAATGGTTTCAACCCGCATCCGGGTCGCATCTCCCAGCCGCATGATAGTGCCCTTGCCAAAGGTGCGATCAATTTGGGTCAAAACTAAATTTAAGGCTTTATCGCGCTCAGACGTTTCATTACTGGTTTTAGCCATTCCTACCTCAAAACAGAATGCTGTAAATATGCTGTAAATCTCAAAGACGTAGCTTGTTTGGGGGGCAGATTGCTTTCAGTCTACTCGCAGACTTTTGGTTTGGAGCAACTGGTTTGGAGCAACTGGTTTGGAGCAACTGTTTGACCACAAGCGGTGTTTCATCCAAACTGCCCTGCAAGGCGAAGTTCGCGTAATGCAATCCAGTGTACTGTTCGGTTTTAGCCAAGTTCGTTACTCTATAAGCAGACTGTTTGATCTCCTACTTCCATCCTACTTGGTTGATCTTCTATCCATACAAATGTACTAAATAAAATTAGAATTAACCATAGCCGTTAAAAAATGGTCACGAAAAAATAGTTTGCTTGTGTCCAATGACCTCTAATCTTCCGAGCCTGCTGATTCCAGATACCGCGCTTTCCGTGGCTGGTTTGACTGCCTATATTCAGGCCCTGCTCGAACAGGATAATCAGTTGCGTCAGGTGTGGGTGACGGGTGAGGTTTCTAGCGCCACCCGCTACCGCAGTGGTCTTTTCTTTACCCTACAGGATCCAGACGCTGAAGCGGCAATTAGCTGTGTCGTCTGGAATAACCAGTTGAATCGTTTAGCAACTCTGCCCGCTCCGGGAGAGCAGTTGATTATTCTGGGACGGGTGCATGTACATCCCCAACGCGGCAGCTACCAGCTAATTGTGTGGCAAGCCCTGCCCGCTGGGGAAGGATTGCGAGCACTCCGCTATCGTCAGCTTCGTAAACGCCTGGAAACCGAAGGTCTATTTGATCTAGACCGCAAACGCTCACTCCCCCCCTATCCCCAAACCATTGCCGTTGTTACTTCGCCGCAGGCTGCTGCTTGGGGAGACATTAAGCGCACCCTGAAGCGACGCCATCCCGGTTTGCAGGTGCTATTCTCTCCAGCCTTGGTGCAGGGAGAGCAGGCTCCCAGCTCGATTGTGCAGGCGATTCATCGAGTTGTGCGAGACGGGCGAGCCGAAGTGCTGATTTTGTCACGCGGTGGTGGAGCTACCGAGGATATGGTTTGCTTCAACGACGAGCGGGTTGTGCGGGCAATTGCTACCTGTCCGATTCCAGTCGTAGCCGGGATTGGGCATCAGCGCGATGAGTCTCTGGCAGATCTGGTGGCCGATGTCTGTGCCCACACGCCGACTGCCGCCGCTGAACAAGCGGTTCCTCTGTTAGCCGATCTATATGCCGAGCATCGCCAGCGCATTGCCCAACTCAGCCAGGTTGTGACAGAGTATTTGGAAGATGCCTCTGAGCAGCTTTATCGCCTGAAGGGACGGGTGCATCGGCTTCACCTCGATCGCCAGATTCGGCAAGAAGCTCAGGCGATCGCCTGGAAACGCCAGCAGTTGATTCAATCCACTAGCCGGGCAGATAAGTTTTACTAAAGCCTTGGCAAGCGAGCTTTGCCCGAAGATCCGCGTCAATTGTGTCGCACCGGGCTGGATAGAGACGGCGATGGTCCGGCCCGTCTTTGAAGACAAGGCGTATGAACAGAGCGTGATCAATTCGATTCCGATGAAACGCATCGCGACGACTGATGATATAGCGTTGTCGATCTGCTTTCTGCTCTCGCCGTGGGCACGGCACATTACAGGTGAGATCCTCAACGTGAACGGCGGTGCCGTCCTCTGCGGATAGACAAAGGCCACAATATAAATCGATAAGTCCAATAAGAAATAGTTTTGCATTCGTGCGATTCGTCAGAAATCGTGGCAAAATCCTCTTTTGTGTATCCTGAGAATAGACCGACAGTAATGAAGTTCGGCGGCACGTCAGTTGGCGATGTCGCGGCTTTTGAGCGCGTGGTCAACGTGGTATCTGGCCAGGCTGAACGGCTTCCGATAGTGGTCGTGTCAGCAATGACAAAGGTAACAGACGCATTGCTGGCAGCGTTCGAGATGGCAAAGAGCGGCGACCTTTCCGGCGCGGTCGCCTCGCTTGAACCGCATTGGGAAAGGCATCTTGAGGTAGAGCGGCACTTCATTCCGCTTGAAGGGTCGAACTTATTTTTGGCGGAGCTTGACCTTGCCCGCGGTGAGATATCAGACCTGTTGCTTCGCACATCACGGCGTTCGCTGCCGCTCTCGATGCTGAAAGATGCGATTGTCTCTTACGGGGAACAGTTGTCATCGAGACTCTTGACCGAAGTTTTGAAAGCGAAAGGTGTGAACGCAAGGCATTTCGATTCGCGGAGGCTTATTGTGACGGACGATGAGTTCGGCTCCGCGACACCGATAATGCAAGAAACGACCGAACTTGTCCGGCTTGAGCTGACACCCGCTGTAGAGACGGGAGAAGTGCCCGTGATGGGAGGATTCATTGCCGGAAACCGTGCGGGTGAGACAACTACGCTTGGTCGCGGGGGATCAGATTATTCGGCGGCCATTGTGGCTGCTGCGTTGAATGCGGGTGAGCTTCAAATCTGGACCGACGTTACCGGAGTAATGACCTGCGACCCGCGTATTTGCAGTGATGCGCGGACAATACCAGTGCTTTCGTACGAAGAAGCGGCAGAGCTTGCTTATTTTGGTGCCAAGGTTTTGCATCCTAAAACCATAAAACCCGCCGTGGACCACGGCATCCCCGTCCGCGTCTGCAATACATTCGAACCTGAGGCGGTCGGTACGATGGTGGTCGCCGAGTCCGGCGAAACACCAAACAAGATAAAATCGATCGCCCACAAAAAGGGCATCACTATATTGCGGATAACCTCGGCCAGAATGCTTGGTAGCTACGGCTTTATGAGCGCGGTGTTTCAGGTCTTCGACCGGTACCGGACGGTGATCGATGTGATATCGACCTCGGAGGTCTCGATCGCTCTGACGCTTGATAACACAGAGGCTGTTGATAAGATCGTTGAAGAGCTTAGAAGGCTGGGTGATGTTGAGGTGGATCCGGGTTATGCCGTTGTCTGTGTCGTCGGCGAAGGGCTAAGAGCCTCGACCGGCCTCGCGTCAAAGATATTCTCCACCATCGACGACGTAAATATCGCACTGGTTTCGCACGGGGCCTCGGCGGTGAATCTGACTTTCGTTGTCAGCGAAGGTGATGCCGCTTTGGTGATCAGAAAGCTTCATAAGGAGTTCTTCGATTCTTGAAGATGTGCTTTAGGAATTCAAAAAACTCTCGTTGTGAGATCTCCAACATATAAACAGGCTCTCTATTATATGTATTCAGCCATTCTCCCGCTTTTACGTTATGGAGTACGCATCAAGTGACTTAGTACCATCAAAGTGATAAAGCTTCCTAGACTTACCAGGACGATAAAGGTAAATCTGGCAACAGGGCGACTGCGAGTCGTAACATACAGCAGAACGACCGCAATCCAACCCACTAAAATTCCGCATAGAAAACCAACAGAAGCTGTTATGCCCAGAATCAGAACTACAATGCCATAGTCTAGTCTAGATAACCTCGATCGCGCCTCAACCAGCCACTCGACCAGCATCGAAATTCCCAGATACAGCAGCAATCCCCCCAAAACGGCCTTTGGGAAATAGGATAATAGCGTTGGACCTAAACCAAGTGCAGCTAGGCAAACGACGGCGCTAATCACTCCCATCAGGCGAGTTCTGCCTCCCATCTTATGGGCCAGCATAGAATCACTTAAGGTATGGAAACAGACAATGCCGCTACTAAGGCCGACAACCAGATTCGCCAATCCAGACGCTTTTAGTTCACGGTTTAGATCAAGTGTTTTCTGCGTAGCTAATGCCAAGCCTCTAGAGGCTAACAGTACGGGACAGGGCACTAATAATTGCAATTGTGATCATGCTGCTCAACTGATCTGCAACTACTGACCAGTGAATTTGAGGCAGATGGGACAGATTCAGCGGTTGCCAAGATCCTTTCATAGAAAAAGGTCCAAGCAGTAGACCTTGGCTACTTGCTTCGACAACAGGCAGATTGATAATCGATAAAAAACCATAAAAAACAGCAATGCCGCCCAACAAATTGATGGGTATGACCAGGAAATGAGTATAGCGCTGCGAAATAATTAATAGATGAATGGCAAACAGTAATCCAGGTAGCCATCGAATCCATTCTGAGGAATGAAAAAGCGAAACTATATGGGGGATAGTGAGAGAATTATCGGTCATCAGTTCAAATGCGCCCTGCACCAACAGCCAACCGGTACTGGCCAGAAAGCCGCCGACTACAGAACAAGGCACTCGCTTTACCCATTCTCCAACCCTCAGCAGTCCTAAACCTAGCAGAAAAACCCCTGTTATCAAAGACGTGAGCGCAATCGTGGCAATAATGGTAATTAAAATCTCTGTATCGGGTGTGGAAGCAGGCAGCCGTTTGACAATCACTCCAGCACTCCAGCCCAGAATCGCTGCAGGAACTGGGTCTAGGTCAGCAATGATGCCTGGAAAAGAACTGGTCAAAGCTACCAGAGTCCGAGTGGTTGCACTACTAAACAATGCCATGCCAATCCCGACCGGCAGATAGCTGGAAAGACTACCAGAAAAAATCAAGCTGGTAAATGAGATATTTAGCAATACTCCGATTGTTCCGGTGACAATACCTGTGGTGAGGCTAGGCATTAACCGATGGGGCTGAACTACTTGCTGCAATAGCTGCCGTTGAAATTGGGTTCGAGTTCTTGGGGAATGGGGCATAATTCCTCGATTGGCGGCTGGAAATTAGCTAAGTAGGTGAGCATAATTAAACATAAAACCCAAAACGCTGCGCGGGCGCTGCAGGGTTTTGAATCTGGTTTTTAATTATGCCGAGGTACTTATTAGTGAATGAAGCGATTGAACAGCAGATCAGCAATCCCTTCTCAGATTGCTGTCCGATGACTTTGTTGTTTGAGAACTGCCTGAAGAAGACCTGCCTAAACAGTAATCAGCGGTTTTATGGATTGGGGAAGCTGCTCGATTTCGTTCAGAAATTGATCGATCGCTGCATGGGGATTGGGGCTGCGGGTAATTTGTAATAGATGAAACTTAATCTGACAGAAGGGACTTGGGTGAGGAGGTAAAGTTCAAGACAGCAGGGGCAGTCGGTGCGGCTCTCAGTTAACAACGCTGTTGCAACGGATTGTCAGTTTTTGCTAGTGGAGAGGCAAAGTCAGTCTGCACCGCTGAACAGCACCGTTAGACCGAGTATACTCAAGCGATCACAGAACCATCCAAAAAAGTTGAATTACTATGTCACAGACTCTTCTCACTGCCGAAGAAATAGCGAATAGTTGTACAGCAATTTACCTAAGCGGTCTTCCTGGACTCACACAAAGTGGATCTGCCAAGCCTGAAGTGCCTGTTAGGATCATAGTGACCAAAGGCTTGGTCAAAGTTGCCACAGCAAGGTCAATATGGCGTCCTACAGAAAATTGGGAAATTTCCGCTCAAATAAATGTGAATGAAATTGTAGATGTGCAAGTTTTCAACAGTACTGAGCTGATTCCTAAGGAAAAAGCTGAACGGAGTGTAATTGGTCGGGCACTTATAGGTGGTCTGCTTTTCGGTCAAACCGGAGCCTACATCGGTGCAGCGAGTGGTTTTAAGGAGAAGGCGCAAAAGGTCGGGGATTGGTTTGTTGCTGTGGCCTTTGTCCGGAGCAACATATCCAATATTGCGCTCTTCCGCGCTTGGGACGACAGATATTGGGGAATCAAGCACACCTTCCGCACTTTGGACGAAAATATGCGGGATCTCAAGCACGATCCGAATCCAAGGAGGGCGGCTAGCGCTCTCTACAACGCCTTCCGCGCTTTAGACGAAGGGCTTAAGCACATTCCAGATCCACAAAGGGCAGCTAACATTCTCTACAACATGATTATTACAGGTAGGCAAGAATTGCAGACCATTCCTTGAGAGTAACTAACCCTGTTGCTGCTTTAATTGAGAGTGACAACATTGGTCATGATCTTGCTGGGGATACTATCATGACCAAATTAGCCGATCTAAAAAAGTTATTAGATGCAGGGCTAATTACGCATCAGGAGTACGACTCAAAGAAGTCAGAACTACTGTCGAGGTTTTGAATGCTTTGAGTTAACTCACCCGCAAGTGTTGCGACTCGGCATCTTCATTGCTCAGGATAAAATGGTGGGGTAATGTTGAAACCGAGGACAAACCTATGACAGTGCGACAACGGCGTTACCCTAAAGAAGAGATAGCGCGACGGGGGCAAGACCTCTATGAATCTGGGATTCGGCAGCAAGTTGAAGCTGGGAACGAGGGTAAAATTGTGGCGATCGACATCGAAACCGGAGATTTTGAAGTCGATGAAACTGTCGTACCTGCTACCAACAGGCTGTTTGAAAGACATCCCGAAGCTCAACCCTGGATAATTCGGATCGGGCATCGTGCTGTTTATCATTTTGGGGCACGGAGTCTGAAGCAAAATCCATGATGCAGGGAGTTGTGAATTTACGGCGTGAAGCAACGCTGACTGTTGCAGTCGGTAACTCCCAGCGACAATTGCAAGCGATCGACACTGTGGTTGATACGGGGTTCAATGGATTTCTATCTTTGCCCTCTGCAATCATAACCAACTTGAATTTACCTTGGAGTGGCTCTGATTTTGTCACTTTAGGTGATGGAAGTGAAACTTTCTTCGATTTGTATACTGCAATGGTGATTTGGGATGGGCAGTACCGTGAGATTGATATTGCAGAATCGGAAACGGAACCTTTGCTGGGGATAGCGCTGCTTTACGGGTATCGGTTGCAGGTTGATAATGTTGAGGGCGGCATAGTTAAGATTGAAGCCTTATGACTTGATGTGAGAGCGATCGGTGAGGTACGGTCTAACATAGCCTCTGCATCCACTCAATGCTGCTGCAACGCCGGCACGGTGAAAAAGAAAGTACTGCCCTCACCGAGTTTGCTTTCTGCCCAAATTCTGCCATCATGTTGTTCGATAATTTTGCGGCAGATGGTTAGTCCCAGCCCGGTGCCGCCCTTGCGCCGCGAGTCCGACGAATCCACCTGCTGAAATCGCTCAAAGATACTTTCGAGTTTATCAGCCGGAATTCCCTGTCCCTGATCGCGTACTTGAAACAGAACTTCGGCGGGAGTGGGTTGGGATTTGGCCGACTTGCGCCCCTTCCGCCGCGCAGCAGGAGTCACCGACCGAGCACCTGATGATTTAGCAGATTGGGCTAAATCGATATACTCGACCGACAACCAAACCGTGTCACCCGGTGCCGAAAACTTGATGGCATTGCTGAGCAGATTGGTTAGCGCCTGCACAATATAGTCAGAGTCGGCCCAGATCAGGATATCTACCGGATGGTTAGACAGAATTACCTCATGCTGTTGGGCCATCGGCTGCATCGATTCGATTGCCTGGATCATCAAATCTGCCGCATTACAGGACTGTTTTTCCATCCGGACTTCGCCCGACTCGATCCGCTGCAAGTCCAGCACGTTGTTCACCAAGCGCACCAATCGGTCAGTATTCTCATCGGCAATTTCCAGCATCTGCTGCCCGTCGGTGGAAAGGGTACCCAAGCGGCCCGTGGTTAAAATCTTCAGGGCGCTATGCAGCGAGGTGAGCGGCGTTCGCAGCTCATGGCTGACGACTGAAATAAATTCATCTTTCATGCGTTCAATTGCCTTGCGCTCGCTAATATCGCTCGTGAGTGCAAAGAACCCCTTCACCGTTTGCTGCTCGTCCAGATGGGGAATGTAGGTGACATTAACCGAACGGATTGCTCCCGTTTTGATTTTGATTTCCGTTTCGTAAATCACGGCTCGACCGGAAAGCGCCTCTTCTACATAGGGAGACATGCGTTGGTAGCAGTCTTCGCCCCAGACAGTTTGCAGATGGCAGCCGCAGATCTGACTTGGCGGTTGGCCCAACCAATCAGCATAGGCTTGATTATTAAAGCGGTACCGCTGCTGGTCATCCACATAGGCAATCAACACCGGCAGAGCATTGGTAATCAAACGGAGCTGTTCCTCACTTTGCCGTAAAGCAGATTCTGCCTGCATCCGGTCGTTGATCTCCTGCTGAAGGCTGTGATTTGCTTCTCGCAGTTCTGCCGTGCGCATTTCTACTAGTTCTTCGAGGTGGCCAAGCAACTGGGCTTGCGCTAAAGCAATACTGATCTGATCAGCCAATTGCTGCATCAGCTCTAGCTCAAAGTCATCCCAGCGGCGGGGCTGGCTGCACTGATGGGCAATCAACAGACCCCATAGTTGGTTCTCGGGAATTGATGCATTGATCTGGGGCGAGTTCAAGTTTTGCAGAATCGGCACAATTAGCTTGGCCCTGATATCAAACTGCTCGATAAACTCCACCAAACATTCCGCCAATCCCGCCGCCGGATCCCGCACATCTGCAATCGCCCGCACCCGACCTTGGGCATAGAGCTGCTGATATTCTTTGGGAAACACCTCTTCTGGAAACTCCATCCCCAGAATCTCTGGATAGGCATGTAACACGGCTTCGCTGATCGGTTTGCCAGTACCATCGGGCAGCACCTGATAGATCAGCACCCGATCGGCCTGCAAAATCCGCTGCACTTCGGTGACGGTGGCTCGCAAAATCTCCTTGAGCTGCAAGGATTGGCGAATTTTCAGCGTCACCTCGGCAAACAACTCAACCCGCTGCCGCTGCCGTGTTCTGACTTGTTATAATAACTCGAGCTAAAGCAGAAAAATGTATCTGGAACTACGGAGACATTACCAATAAAAATACCAATAAAAATACCAATAAAAAAGGGAAAGCAATTGCTTTCCCAAATGGACGTTTAGCTGTCAAGGAGATTTACCTAGAACGATAGCGACTAGAAAACCGAGATGAACGTTTTGCAGAACGATGGCGCGATTTGAATGCTTTAGCTCCAACGCCAATCATGCCGAGTAAGGCCAAAGGTCTCAGTGATAGCTCCGATGTGGGTTGTCGTTGAGCGGTCTCGGGCGTTTGCTTTGGGGACTGAGAATGGGACAAGCCAGCTAGGGAAAGGGCACCGGCCAGAATAATCGCCCCTAATGCTGCTGGGCTTTTTGCCGCTGAATCTTGCTTCATCGCATAGGCCATGTAAATGAAGTACAGCAAGATCAGTGCAGTCAAGATAATTAAGAACCCAATCATAGCCGAATTACTAGCAAAGGTGTAGATTGGGCCTTCTGCTTCGCTAAATTCTTGGAAGGTTTTAAACGGGCTGGTCATATCCTGTCTCCCTATTCAGTTGCTAGTTCAGTCGAACTTATTGGTGTAGTCGCGGTTGCTGGCCTGGTCTGTGTTACGAACGTCATCGTGGCATATTCGGGATAGCCTTCCACCCCTAAATCGGCAATATCTAATCCTTCAATTTCTTCCTGACGCGACACTCGCAGTAGGTTTAGCTTTTTCAACACCCAGCTCGTGCCATAGCCTGGAATGAATCCCAGCAGCACAACGCAGATCAACGCTCCCAGAATTTGACCAAACAGATTGATCGAGGGAACGCTCTCCCCCTGAGGGAACCCAGCCGCCGCAATTCCAACCACCACACAGCCAAACAACCCACAGAATCCGTGCACCCCGACAGCCCCCACCGCATCATCAATCCCGATTCGCTCGATCATTAGAGCAACTTTGGGCATGAGATAGGCGCCAATAAAGGCGATCACAATCGCGAGAGCCGGATGGTAAATATCCATGCCACCGCCCGCAGAAATGATTCCCGCTAGACCACCAGAAATGGTGAAGAACGGATCGGCCTTTGAGGAAATGTAGGCAGCAACTAATCCAGACGCTAACGCCAACGTAGTCGTTACTCCAATCGAAGCGAGAGTCATGGGAGTACCGTAAATAGTTGTCTCTTTCTCATAGCCGGGTAGAAAGATCATGCAGGCGGCCAAGAACGCATAGAAGCCAACAAAAATCAGCATTAGCCCTACCATTGTCAAAGGTAGATTATGGGGTAGGATTGGCCTCGGCTTGCCGTTTTCGTCAAACTTACCGATGCGGGGACCCAGATTGAGCAGCACTCCTAGTGTAAAAAATCCCGATACGCCATGCACCACAGCCGCGCAGCCAAAATCGTGATAACCAAACTGTGTAAACAGCCAACCAAATGCACTCCATCCCCAAGCGGCAGCAACCACCCAAGTGAAGCCACCTAGCACAATCGACATGATCAGGTAAGCGCCGATCTTGACCCGCTCGATCAAGGCCCCGGAAAGAATGGAAGCCGTTGTCATGGCGAATAGGGCAAAGGCAAACCAAAACACACCCGTTAAGTGATCAGCCGTGTTGGGGCCAAGCGCTGGTGACCATGGGTAGGACGCCTCTACATAGGGCATGGCCGCCTTGACGGTTTCATTCACTTCAGGATTGGTCCAGGGTCCTAGAATGCCGCCTGTGAGGGGAAATAGCGGGAAGGCATTGTAGACCCACCAGCCGAAGAGGAAAAAGGCTAACCCCACGCTAGCAAGACCAGTTCGACACCAACGTTTATGCCGCGTTCGGATCGTTCGAGTATCAGGTCAGCCCGCAGTTCACCGCGGGCGTGGCACTGCGTTACGACATCGAGGACCGGACGACCGAATCGCTGGTGCCCGACGTCGACGATCCCTTCACCGGCGGGCCGATCAACCCGGGCCAGGCGTTCGGCGCGCTGGTGCCGCAGGATGCGACCTTCAAGCAGCTCCAGCCCAAGGTCAGCCTCAGCTACAAGCCGACGCCCGACCTCAACATCTATGCCAACTGGGGCATCGGCTTCAAATCGGGCGGATTCAACAACCAGGGCTCGCAGGCGATCATCGACGCCTCGTTCAACGATGGCGTCACGCCCGGCACGATCGACGCCGACGTGCTGATCACCGACCGGTACCGCAAGGAGAAAAGCTCGGCCTTCGAGGTCGGTGTGAAGGGTTCGTTGTTCGACAACCGCGTGACCTTCGACCTCGCGGGTTACTACACCAAGATCGACGACATGCAGTTCTTCGAATTCTTCGTCGGCGGCTTCGGCCTGCTGCGCGTGGTCTCGAACATCGACGAGGTCGAGGTGAAAGGCGCCGAGTTGAACCTCACCGGCCGCGTGGTCGACGGGTGGACGCTCTACGGCGCGTTCAACGTGACCGACAGCGAGATAAAGGAGAACGCCTCGCGCCCCTACACCGTCGGCAACAAGTCTCCCTATACCGCCGACTGGACGGTCAACCTCGGCAGCGAGATCCAGGCGCCGCTGACCGAGACGATCGACCTGCTGTTCCGCATGGATTATCGGATCACCGGCCCGACCTGGTTCCACTCGGTGCAGGACCAGACCCGCCCGACGATCTTTTCCGCATTGCTGCCGATCTCGGCGCTGGGCCTGCCCGCCTTCGTCGGGGATGCGGACTATTCGATCGCGCGGCGCGATACCTTCGGCGTGCTCAATGTACGCGCGGGGATCGAGACCGGGAATTTCTCTGCCCACGTCTTCGCCGATAACGTCCTCAACGAAAAATACATCGCCGAGGCCATCCCCGCGATCGAGTTCGGCGGATCGTTCATCTCGCCCGGCGCGCGGCGGCTGGTCGGGGTCGAGCTGGGTTACAAGTTCTGACGCCATGAGCGGGAACAAGCGCATCAAGGTCATCGTGCCCATCCCGATGGACGAGGCGGGCGTGGCAGCGCGCGCGGCCCAGCTCCCCGCGGGGTTTGTCGCCCCCGGCTTCGCCCCGGAGTTCGCGGCGGTGCCGTGGGGCGCGGCGCTGGGCGACAGCTGCCACGACATGCTGCTGATGGACTGGACCGTGTTCCAGGCAGGCATTTCGGCAGAGGAGGAGGGCTATTCCGGAGTCCTGATCGACACCGTTTCCGACAGCGGGCTGCGCGCCTTGCGTTCGCGCCTGTCGATCCCGGTGGTCGGCCCGGGCGAGGCGGCGTTCGCGACGGCGATGATGCTGGGGAAGAAGTTCACAGTGCTGACCATGTGGCCGCAGTGGTTCCCGCTCTACGAGAAGACCCTGACCGAATACGGCTGGTGGAGCCGCGTCGCCTCGCTGCGCTCGATCGACACGCGGCCGGATGTGACCGAACTGCTGGCGGGCAAGGAAGAGGTGATCTTCGCCAAGCTGAAGGCCGAGGCCACCCGCGCGATCGAGGAGGATGGCGCGGATACGATCGTGCTCGGCTCCACCACCATGCACCAGTCCGCGGCCTATCTCGCGGGCGAACTGCCGGTGCCGGTGATCAACCCCGGGCAGGTCGCCTTCAAGCAGCTGGAGCTGCTGATCGGCCTTGACCTCCGGCTTCTGCCACGACCGTCATATCGGCTTGGTGGCTGAGAATGCCAACGATGCCATCGCGTACCAGGGTATGGTCTTCTGCCACCAAAATTCGGATTGATGCAACTTGGTTCATGCTGCCCTCCTTTGGCTAAACGATCGGGATTGTGACCTGAATGGTGGTGCCTTGCCCAGTCTGGCTAGTGAGGGTGAATTCGCCGCCAATTTGCTGAGTGCGCTGCTGCATACAGGTGATGCCAAAACCCTGTCTGGGCTGCTGGGGGTCAAACCCCTGTCCATCATCTCTGATTTTAAGTTGAACGAAGGCTGGCGTAAATTGCAGGTGCAGTTGAATCTGTTGGGCTTGGGCGTATTTGAGGGCGTTGGTCAGCGATTCCTGTCCAATCCGCAGCAGATGCGATTCGATTTCGTGGGGCAGAGCAATTGGGGTGCCATCGACGATGATTTCAGTGGCGATCGCGGTGTGATCGGTCATTTGTCCTACCAGTCTGAGCAGAGCAGTCTGGAGGTTACTGGCTTCCAGGGCTTCCGGACGCAGTGACCAGACCGATCGGCGAGCCTCTTGCAATCCCTGTCGCGCCAGCAAGCCTGCATGGGCGAGACGTTTTTGCACAGAGGCGGGCGCTGTGGCGATTGTTTCCTGGGCGGCTTCGAGTTGCATAATCACTCCGGTGAAGGTTTGCGCCAGAGTATCGTGAAGTTCTTGGGCAATCCGGTTGCGTTCTGTGAGCAGCGTGGCTTGCTGCGCTTCAGCTTTGGCGGCTTCGGCTAATCGCGTCAGTTGAATTGCTAACGTTGCCTGCTGAGCAAGAGCTTGGGCGAGCTCCAATTCCTCTGGAGTGAAGCTACGTTTTGTAGAAGCTAATGCCAGTAATCCGATCGGCTCATCTCTCAGCGTCAGCAGTAAATTAATGCCTGCTTGATGGTCTTGCTGTTGCACTTGCCATTCTAGAGTTCCACGAAATACATACTGTGCTGCATTGTCACGAGTAATCAAAAATGGTTTTCGAGTTTGAAGTAGAGTACCCCAGATCGGTAAATTTTTAATCGGAACTGGGTTTAAAAATGGATCAATCTCTTCAAGTTCGTGATTCAACTGAGCTGCCTCTGGAGTGACACGCATCTGTAACGTTAAGGTTTGATCATTTGGATCGTAGAAGAAGAGGTAGCCTAAATCAATCTGAAGCTGTTGGGAAATTTCGAGCAAAACATGACCCAAAAAAGCATTAAGGTCAGGATCAGCAGCGAGGCGATCGAGCGAGTTTTTCAACGCCTGATTCGTTTTCGCCAGTTCTGCCACGCGATCCTGTTCGGCTTGTAGGAGAGCTTGTTGGGCTTCTCGCAACTCAGTAATGTCAACCTGGCTAATCCAGGTACTTGTCACACAATCATTCTCGATCGTACTGACCGCACTGTTGAGAAAATATCGCTTGCGTCCGCGACGATCGAATTCTACTGTTTCTAGCTGATGGCAAGTATAACCATTCTCAATATACGCTCGCATTGCAGCTTGGGTTACTTCGGAATAACGATCGTGGAAATCATTTGGGGTTAAGCCAATCAGAACTTCCGACTTCTCAAACTCATACATTCTGGCAAGTGCAGCGTTGGCTTCAGCAATATAAATCGACTGATAACATAGTTCTAGTTGTTTATCCACAGGTAGAGTCAGCGGAATAGGTTGTTTGTATCCCCAGCGGAGAATTCCTTCACTGCTCAATTCAAACAGAGTGCGATAGCGTTTTTCAGATTCAGTCAATCGATCGAGTGCCTGTTGCAGTTCGGCATTGAGACGTTCGATGGGCCATGATGCGTCGCTGCATTTCGGCAAACTCTCGCCGCCGCTTCTGTCGGTAAAGCAAGAGATAGATGCCCGAAAAGATCAGCAGCGTTAGGGCCGCCCCTAGGGTCTCAATCAACAGACGCGACTGCAACTCTGTCTGAGCGCGCTCGACCTGAGATTGTAAAGTTTGTTCAATCACAGTTCGGAGGGCAATAATTTGCTGCCGCACTTGGCGCTGCTTCTGCCGGATTTGGATGATAATTGAATCTTGAGCCGTGAGGGGCGCTTGAGTTTGCTGAAACTGGGCAATTGCCTGTTCACTCAGCGTCAAATATTCAGCCACGAGCGGTTCGAGTTGCTCCAATTGCTCTAGCTGATCGGGAAAGGGACGTAGAGACTGGTGCAGTTGGTCCAGCAGCGGCTTGATGGGTTCTACGGCAGTTTGATAGGTCTCCAGTTCTGTAGCATCGCTGTAGAGGTAGTAGCCCCTGCGGCTGTAGTCAGCTTCGGAAAGAGCAAGCAACAGATCGTTGAGGTTTTGAACCGCCGCCTGAGTTTGGTTGACCTGTCGAGCACTTTGCCTGAGTTGGCTCGTATTGAGGTGCGAAATCAGTCCCAATCCTCCGAGCAGCATCAGCGCTACGGCATAACCCACGGTGACTCGCTTTCCACCTAGAGAATAGCGCTGATAGATTCTTAATAGTCTGGGTGGCAGTTTAGCTTTAAGACGTTCAATTGGGCCGTAAGTAGACATAGGATTGCTGCATCAGGATTTAGAATATAGGCTCTGTACACAGGAAATCGACAAAATAACCGGCAGAATAGATCAAAGACTGATGATCAGTAGGCCAATATCAAAAAAGAATTCATTAGATTTCATTAGATTAAAGATCTATCCTGACCAACCCCGATCCGGAACCCCAATTTGCCATGCGTATTTTGGTCGTTGAAGATGATGTCCAAATTGCCGATATGCTGTCGGAAGCGCTGACCAGCCGTCAGTATGCAGTCGATGTGGCTCAAGATGGTGAAGAAGCATGGGATTGGGTTAGGGCCTTTGAGTATGATCTGGTTTTGCTGGATGTCACCCTGCCGAAGCTGAATGGGATTCAGTTGTGTCACCGTCTGCGCGAGCGTAATTCTGCAATTCCTGTTCTGATGCTAACCGCCCGCGATACGATTGCCGACAAAATTGTCGGCCTCGATGCTGGAGCGGATGACTATGTGGTCAAACCGTTCGATTTGGAAGAGCTAATGGCGCGAGTGCGGGCACTGCTGCGACGCGGCGGCTCAATTCAACCCAACCTCAAATGGGGCAGTTTGCGTCTCAACCCCAGCACCTATGAAGTCACCTATGACGATCAGCCCGTGACGCTAACGCCGAAAGAATTTACCCTGCTGGAACTGCTGATTACTAGCGGTCGGCGGGTGTTAAGTCGTCCCGGTATTATTGAGCGCATCTGGTCTTCAGAGGATCCGCCCACCGAGGAAGCTGTTAAAACCCATATCAGAACACTGCGTCAAAAACTCCGATCTGCTGGTGCCCCCAATGATTTCATCGAAACCGTTCACGGTTTGGGCTACCGCATGAAGCAGCTTGATTAAATCTAGGTTCTGGGTCTAGAGTCTGAGTCTAGATGCGCAGGCCCATCCCCCCGAAATCCTTCCACTTCGCCCCCAAATTCCTAACCTCGACTCGATACCTTGAGAATAAAGGAATTCGCAGGGAGTGTTTCAGTGTCAATCATTCTCGTCGTTGAGGACAATCCGCTCGTGCAGGATCTGCTGTGCGACATGTTGGAAGGCTACGGATTTCATGGGAGACTCCTGAACAGCTACAGGCGTATTTGACTCAAAAAGAGGAAGCGAAACGGCGCGATCATCGCAAACTGGGGCAAGATTTGGATCTCTTCAGTATCCAGGAGGATGCAGGTGGGGGATTGGTCTTCTGGCATCCGAAAGGGGCGCGGATGCGACTATTGATTGAAGACTACTGGCGCAAAGCGCATTTAGACGCAGGGTATGAACTGCTTTATACGCCGCATATTGCCAACCTTGAGCTATGGAAAACATCGGGGCACTTCGACTTCTATCGCGAGAATATGTTCGACCAGATGGAAATTGAAGCGCAGCAGTATCAACTGAAGCCGATGAACTGTCCGTTCCATGTGCTGACCTATCAGACTCATTTGCATTCTTATCGAGAGTTACCCATTCGTTGGGCAGAGTTGGGCACCGTCTATCGCTATGAGCGATCGGGCGTGTTGCATGGGTTGATGCGAGTGCGCGGCTTTACTCAGGATGATGCTCATATTTTCTGTTTACCGGAACAGGTGGCGAATGAGATTTTGGGTGTGTTGAATTTGACCGAGCAGATTCTGTCAGATTTTGGCTTTACCGAGTACGAGGTGTACCTTTCCACTCGTCCTAGCAAATCGGTGGGTACGGATAATATCTGGGAATTAGCGACGGATGCACTCGTGCAGGCCTTAAATATAAAGGGATGGAATTATGTGACTGACGAGGGCGGCGGTGCCTTTTATGGTCCCAAAATCGATATCAAGATCAAAGATGCGATCGGGCGTTTGTGGCAGTGTTCTACGATTCAAGTCGATTTCAACTTGCCGGAACGATTTGATATGGAATATGTTGCCGTCGATGGTTCACGCCAGCGTCCGATTATGATTCACCGTGCTATCTTTGGATCATTAGAACGGTTTTTCGGAATTCTGGTAGAAAACTATGCGGGGGATTTTCCCCTGTGGTTGGCACCAGTGCAGGTGCGGTTGTTGCCCGTCAGCGATGATCAGCGCAATTATGCAGACGCGATTGCCTTACAACTCAAACAACTAAGCTATCGGGTTGAGGTCGATCAGAGTGGCGATCGCCTGAGTAAACAGATTCGCACCGCAGAACTAGAAAAAGTTCCCGTCGTTGCAGTCATCGGGAAACGGGAAGTGGAAAATCAAACCTTGAGTATCCGAACCCGCCAATCAGGAGAACTCGGATCGTTAAAGCTTTCAGAACTTCAGGAAAGAATGCAGAAAGCAATTGAAAATAGACAACAGATTTAGATTAAGAGGAACATAAAAGTATCTCTCCTATCCTTACATGTTTAGGACTACCCTTCCTTAATTTTCATCTCTTTGAGAATGTCCATTTTTTTAGGGGAAGGTCACTCGATAAGAAAAGAGGCACTTAAACGTGCCCCCTGAGCGTGAAGATGGAGAAGGTGAGTCAGAATGGGTGAAGAGACGAAGGATTCAGAGTATTGTGGGGTCAACCGTGGTGAAGTCGCGCTGACGCAGGCTCACGCTCACGCCCCGCAAAAAGGCTAATGCATCATCGCCCAAGCTAATCCGCGTACCGCCATTGATTTGCTCGATCGTCAGACGATTAAATCTCATGCCTTCCATCAAACCTAGTTTGTCTTCACCTTGGCGGAAGCCACGGATTTGATCAACCCCCTTGCCGATTTCTAAGACAAACAGGTCTTCACCCTCACCACCGATGACGATATCGCTGCCTGCTCCACTCATAAGGATATCATCACCCTCAAAGCCTCTGAGCGTATCAATGCCCTTGCCACCCATTAGCAGGTCATCCCCCTTTCCGCAATGCTGAGTGAATCAGTGTTTAGTAAATCGATTGCGCAACCGCTTTACCAGTTGGATACCGACCAATGGCGGGTAGGAGCATGGAGGTAGGCAATCGTGTCCACTGCTACTTTGGCCAAGCTGTAGCCTTGTTTCGCTAAAAACTGAAAACATGCTTGCTGGTCGGCAGGGCTGAGAAAACTATGCTCAAAGTGAATAATTGCAGGCTTGATGTGATCAAACGGCATCATCTTGAGAATCTCAAAATCAAATCCCATTGTGTCGAGGACCAGCAAATCCACCTGTGCGACCTGGTGTTTGGCCAGCAGCGATTGAATGGTTAGAGCTGGTAGGGGAGTCTCTTGAATCATGGAATCAAGGTCTTCTGGAATGGCGTCCAATCGCTTGACATTGCGCCAGTAGTAGAGAGCACCCCACACAGCATCTCTGCTCAAGCTGGCCGACTGAGACAGCCAAAATGGTAGATCGGTTATGCCCTGTCGAATTGTGTAAAACGTTGCCGTACCATCGTGGTCGCTGATTACCGCATTTTCAAAAATTAGCTGCGGCTGGTCCTGATAATTGGCTTGCAGTGTTTTGAAGGTATAAGGCTGCGGTTCGACTAGAATGCCGCGCCAGTGGTACTTACGAATCAGTTGAGAGACGGGATCAGCGGAGGAGCCATCATGGGCACCAATTTGGACGACGAAAAGTTCGGGTTGGTGTTGGCGATAATCCTGCACGATCAGGTGCAGCAGGTCGATGAAGGGAAGTTCAATAGCAGGAAAACCAGAAGCCGAGGAGGACTGTTTAATAATTTGGTAGCCCAACCGATGAGCAATCTCTGAGATGAATCGTAACGGCATGAGGAACGTTGTAAGGATAAAGGGGTAGCGCGAAGGATTCGATTAACCGAAATGGGTTACCAGATGGAACCATTGAATTTGGCTAAATTGGCAACTCTAGATCATAAGATTGCAAAATCTGATCGCAAAAGTGGGAGAGAGGCTCAAATCCCATCTCGCTCACCTTCTATAGCTATGATGCTTCCTTCCTAGAGAGGTTGGGTGAATTTTCAATAAAACAGTGCTGGTCATTGGTGATTATTAGGAAAACCTTAATTTCTTTCGTTTTATTCAGCTTTATGGAGATATTTCTCGCTTTATCTGTTTGAGGTATTCCAAATTTTGGTAACAACATACAGGTTGTCCATCACAGTGCTAGTTCTCTATGGCAATGGGAAATCTGAGGGCAGTTGTTTTGAACTCCCCTACTTTGAAATACAACCATGCAGCAGTTGGATCAGGACCAGTGGCAACGAATGGATCAGGACCAGTGGCAACGAATTTGCGCTGAACTACAGCGAATTTGGGGCTATGCGGCGTTTCGGCCTCCCCAAGGCGAAATTGTCCGTGCCTTACTGGCCAAACAGGATGCCCTAGTGGTGATGCCAACTGGCGGCGGCAAGTCGATTTGCTTTCAGCTGCCGGCTCTGCTAGAAACGGGCTTGACTCTCGTGGTTTCTCCCTTGGTGGCGTTGATGGAGAATCAGGTTCACGAATTACAAAAGCGCCATTTGCCGGTGGCCTTGCTGCACAGTGAATTGCCAACTCACCAGCGCCGTAAAATTCTGGGGTCGCTAGAACGGCAGCAACTGCGGCTTTTATACCTCTCTCCAGAAACCTTGTTGAGTTTGCCGGTTTGGCAGCGCTTGAGTCAACCCGATTTAGCGATCAATGGGTTGATTTTGGATGAAGCGCATTGCTTAGTGCAGTGGGGAGACACGTTTCGGCCTGCCTATCGGCGCTTGGGAGCGGCACTGTCGGTTCAATTGTGTCGGTGATATCCGTGTGGTGAACCAGCAAGTTGTAGAGCGACTCGTAATCTGAATCAACCGCATCGTCCTTGAGCTTGATGTCCAGTCCCGATTCGGCATCCAGATCGGAAAGAGCCGCTAACCCCATGGCCAGCATCGCCCGACAGCGATCCAGCATGATTTGCACCCGTTCCATACAGGGCTGCACTGGGTAAGGAAACAGCTTGACGGCAATTTCTCCGATGTCTTCGGCGTAGTCGCCAATTCGTTCTAAATCGCGAATTAGCTGCATCAAGGCGCTCAACAGGCGCAGGTCTTGGGTGACAGGAGCTTGCAACGCCATTAGATTGACACAATCGACCTCAATCTGGCGGTAAAGCTGGTCAATTTGCTTGTCCTGCACTGAAATTTGATAAGCAGCTTCCAAATCACGCTCACAAAGAGCCTTCCGTGCCAACCAGCAAGAATGTTCCACCAAAGCACCCATGCGCAGCACATCGCGCTGGACACGCCTGAGCTGCCGTTCAAACTGAAGCCGGGTAGGTCGTTTATCTTCCAACGAGTGGCTCTCCCTACTGAGGATGAAGAACAAAAATCGAGAAGCCTAAAGCCGGATCAGACTTTGAACCTGACTCCAGCAAAGGGGTTAAATCATGAGGCTGCACATCCAGGATCAACACCATATTGCTGAAATCTCCGTTTTCCCAGGATAACCCTTGATTCTAGTTTTCGATGTCTACAGCGTTGCAATAGGCAGTTACATCCCAGTGACACAGAATCTAGAAAGCAACAACTGTGATCCAAAACTGTGATCCAACCGCGTTCTAGAACGTCCGTTCTTTGTTACATCATGTGACAAAGGGTTCCACAATGCCCAGATTTATCTGACATTTAATGACGTTAGCCCATGCTTACTTCATCCAGAAGTGGGCAAGGTCGCTTGCCATATATCACATGACCTTAGGAGTTTTCTAAATCATGTCTATATCAGATACTCAAGTCTATGTTGCGCTAGTCATTGCCCTGATCCCGGCTGTGTTGGCGTTCCGGCTCTCCACCGAGCTGTATAAATAGAGCTATCAGAGCTATCAGCGAAGGGATCGACTACCGCTGGTTTGACGAAATGCGCTCTAGATTGCAAAGCAAGCTTTAGAGGCAGTAACGAACAGCCAGCGGGATATTCCGCCTATTCAAAACGGGGAGTCAGTCTCTGGATCGCGCCTAGTGTTCGAATTGGGCACTTTAGGTCGATGCAGCGATTCGTACTCCCTGTTCTATTTAAAGCAGCATAAAGAAATTGTAAAGTTCAGTCATGAGTCAAGAAAATTTTGGCTTCTATTTTTCATGCTCACCACTGGTATAAGCTTGCTGTAGCCCGCCTCTAGCGCCTGAACTGTCTTTTGATGACTGACTCACAGGACTGCCAAAAGTAAGTCAGTTATGCAAAAATACTTTCTCAAGTTGAAACAAAGTCTCAGAACTGTGTTAGTACTGAGCTAGAAATTTCTTGAGCGAATAAAATAGGCGTGCAGCTCAAAAAATAAGCTTGCAAATTAAAAATTTTGCGTTAATCTCTTGTTTGCAAGCAGTTCCTGAAGCCTAGAACCAACGGGCTAACGGCGCATCCTTTAGCGCTTGCGATTTATTTCTTTGCAAAATTGCCCCTCTTGAGAGCAGGGTTTGACGACTATGAACGCATTGCAACCTCAACATGATCCATCTCCCTCGCCAAATCCCTCTCGTCGGCATCGAGTTCGCAGACAGCCCCGTCGGCCTCCTCAGCGTTCGCCCCACCATTAAATATTTTTGGATGCTTCTTAATGCCTTTGGGATACTTTGCTCATTATCCCCAGAGGAAACGCGGTTTTCTCAATTTTGCAATAATTCGGCTGAGATGAACTGACCTCAGGCGTCTAGTTTGCATTTTTTGCATCAGGTTTAGGCTCAGATTGCGCAGCCTCTCGTCCGTCATGAATCGCATCTTGGGCGGCCTCGTGCTCTGCCAGAGTCTTGCTGAAGACATGAGTGCCGTCGTAACGGGCAACAAAGTACAGATATTCGGTGTCGCTCGGATTTAGCGAGGCTTCTAGACTAGCAATCCCAGGGCTGGAAATGGGAGTTGGAGGTAGGCCAGTATTCTCGTAGGTGTTGTAAGGCGAAGGGGTGCGGACTTGATCCCAAGTCAGAGGCTGATCGGGTGTTTGCCGGATGCCGAGGGCATACTCCACTGTTGGATCTGCGCCCAGAGGCATGCCTTCTCGCAGCCGACGCGCAAAAACGCTGGCAATCTGAGGCCGTTCCGAGCCAACGACAGCTTCTCGTTCCACAATGCTAGCTAGAGTCGTCCATTCTAGCAGGCTGTAGGGCGTCGTGCCCTTACCCTGCTCATAGACCGGCAGCGCCAGCTCTTGAAAGCGACTCAGCATTTGATTGACCACCAGTTGGGGCGTCAGTTCGCCGGTGAATTTGTAGGTGTCGGGATAGAGGAACCCTTCCAAATGAGGAATATTGGCTGGTAACCAGGGGAATTTGTCGCGGGGAATTTGTTTGGCTGCTTCTAGAAACGCTTCTTTGGTGAAGTAGCCTTGTCCGGCAAAGTAGTCGGCCATTTGCTGCATCGACCAACCCTCAGGGATGGTGAAGCTGCGCTGCATGACTTCGCCGTTCCAGATCTTGTTAGCGATGTTCTCCATCGGCTCGGTAGGCGACAGTTCGTAAATCCCGGCCTGAAAGCTGCCATCCCGATTTTGCAGCGTTTGTAGCTTTGTCCAAAGATTCCAAGCCGGAAGCGAGCGAATTAGTCCGGCGGACTTTAGATCTTCACCAATTTGCTGAGCGGTCGTGCCTTCTGGAATTTCGATCTGAATAGCCTGGCTTTCGTTGGAATTTGCTGAATTCGCTGCATCGGCTTTAGCAATCGGCGGTGCACTCGCCCAACTCCACCAAGCCCAACCTTGCCAGCCGCTGATACCCAACACCACCGGCAGCAACAGCAGGTAGAAAAACCACCTAGAAATTCGAGAGAGCGTTTTCATGGCTGTTTCGAGATCATTCAGATTTCGAGGGATTTCAAGAGGTTTCGAGCTAATCGTCTATATCTTCAAAGAGCTGGGCTTGGGATTCTAGCTGTGACCGCAACTCTTTGAATTCTTCTAGTTCGAGTAGGGTCTGTAGCTCTTCTAGGGAAACGAGCTGAGGCTGCCCCTTTTCATCGAGCTGGGCAAAAAACAACAGCGGATCGAGCGGGCTGCAAACCACATATTCCTGCTCCTCATGGAAAAAGGCGGCTAGCTGCTGAAACTGCTCGTAGCTGGGTTCGCTATCAGACTCAATATCGAGGGTAATCAACTCGTCTTCGGTCACGTCTGGGAGGTCGCCGCTGGCTGTTAGGGTCAAGGCCGTGCGGTGCAAGATCAGGTCTTGTTCGGCCAAAACGGCTCTGGCGGTGGAAAACACTTCATCGAGTTCGTCGTCGTCGATGTCGATCAACATTTCTTCGTCATCGTTTTCTTCGTCCGCTGCCCAGGCGAAGATTTCAATTGGCGAGTCCACTGGCATCAGCAACACATAGTCTGTCCCTTTCACGGTGAGCGTGTTGTTACCCAGCTACACACCTCAGTATGCAGGCTATGTGGGTTATCGTGGCTTAGTCAATGAGTGGGACTTAGACCCAGAAACGGCCGCCATCTTTACTGAGCGATTTGTGTTCTATCAGTTTCCCAATTCACACATCCTGCAATACGTCATTCCAGGTGAGAATGAGTCACTGGTGCCAGGAGAACGGCGCTTTAACTGGGTGTGGTATGTCAATTACGATGAAACCACCGAGTTGCCGCAGATTCTCACCGATAAGCACGGCAAGCGTCGAGATTTCTCGGTTCCACCAGGTCTGATTGCGCCATCGGTCGAACAAGCAATGCGCTCGTATGCCAATCGAGTCTTGGTTGCTCCGTTTCAAAAGCTAATAGCAGCCACCAAAGAGCCGTTTGTGCAAGCCATTCTGGATTTAGGTGTGCCCCAAATGGCATTCGATCGAGTTGCCTTAGTGGGAGATGCAGCCTTTATTCCCCGCCCGCACACCGCTGCGAGTACCTCAAAAGCAGCAGCAAACGCAATCGCGCTCGTCGATGCTCTTATAGACCATCAGGATGTTTCAGAAGCACTCTCCGCTTGGGAAGGTGATCAACTGGCATTAGGAATGCGGTTATGGAAACACGGCCAAGCGTTGGGAGAACAATCTCAGTTTATCTACGGCACAGAACGCTGGGAGGGGGAGTTATGAAGTCATTAATAGACAAGAACAATAATAGACAAGAACATTGATCCCACCTGTTGTTCGCAGTAGTTTGCGTCGAGTCTTAGCAGCTTGCGAATTCAGTGGATATGTGATTCCGCAGGGTTGGGATATCTATTATCAAATTCCTGAAACTCATCAAGATCCACAGATCTATAAAAATCCAGAGCGATTTGACCCTGACCGATTCTCTTTAGAGCGGACGGAGGACAAACAAAAAGTTTTCAGTTACATTCCATTTGGCGGTGGCATTAGAGAATGCTTAGGAAAAGAGTTTGCCCGATTGGAAATGAAGATATTTGCTGCTTTGTTAGTGCGCAGCTACCAATGGGAACTCCTGCCTAACCAAAATCTCGAACGGACTATATTACCTTTCTCGCGTCCTCGCGATGGCTTGAAGGTGAAGTTCTGGCCGTATGAAGGCGAGAGCAGCGAATCATAGTTTTGTACATCCAAACGTTTCAACGCTGAAAGCAGAATGGCGTTTTAGATCAAGTCGGAGGACAAAGTATTTGCATCAAAAGCTCTGTAGCGATGCCTAGGATTCATTTCGACAATGCTTCCCAGAAATTTTATTTTACAAAATATAGAACATATAAACGAAACAATTAATACACGACTGAAATCTGTAACAAAACATACAAAGAGTGGCACGAATAGATAAGTCATCAAACGTAGGGCAAACAGACTGCAATGGATCACATGTCTGCGATGCAGGTTTACCGAATGAGCGGATTGATCTATCTCTGTAGTTTTTGAGTCTTTTGAGTTAGATGTAATAGGTTATTGGCACTTGAGCCAGCTGTCTGATCGTAGACAATCTTGAAAAAGAGTAAAGAAAAGCTCGGTTTCATCCAATCCCAGGAATAATTGACCATAGACACATGAAATTTTGTCAATTCGCCCGTTGAACACATCCATTAGTGATATATTTATCGTGCATTCTGTAGGAGCATTAAGGAACCTAGCGTACTGGATATGTCCATACCGCTGCTGATTTTGGAAGAGAGTTTGGCAGGTGCCAATCTGCTAGCAAAAATGCTAGAGAGTGCAGATGGTCAGTCGTGGCAGATTACTCACGTCAACTGTTTAGAACGATCAGGTCGCCAACTTTTGCGGTACTCTTCCAATCAACGCGGCGTATATCGTCATTAACATGATAATCACGAAGAGCGAGCAGCTCGTGTCCGCTACCGCGCCGCAGCAAATTCATCTGCCCCGAACCTGAAGGAGCCGTTCCCAGTCTCGGTATCTGCTCATCAATTTTCGGTAACACGACCAATTCGGTTTCCTTCGCCGAAAGACGCCGTCTGTGCCGAAAAAATGAGAATGGGTATTTTGTGGTTACCTCAAAATCCTTGATAAGGAACTTTCCCCGACGTGGAAACACATGCAGCGACATAGATTCGACGGAAGAATTCCTGGGAAGACGAACAAAATAATCAAGCGTCCGGGTAACTATCGGCGGTTTTACAAGCCTTTTGGCAATTAGGCTTGGAAGTATCTGCTCCAACTCATCAGCGGCAATAGACCGCTCCCTCTCCGTCCCTCTGACTTCGACCACTACGGAATTGCTTGCCATCAACCGTTTTCGATTGGCTACGGAAACATATACCGGTGTTTTCTCGCCTGCAAAGATCATTTCGGGAAAACGCATCCTGACGTCAAGCTTCTTGAGCGTTAGGCGTCCCGCTATAAAGCCTACCAATATCGACGCGATCAGGAACGAAAGAACAAGGAAAAGGAGATTATTACCGGTATTCCATGCAGAAAACCCTACGATTGCAATAAGTGCAAGCATTATCGCTCCGCCAAGAGTAAGGTCAAAAGGCAGATTTAGCTGTGAAGCTTCGCGGCTGGCTCCTCTAGCAAGAGGAGGCACCACAAAGATCAGGATCAGCAATACGAAGATAAGGGAGAGTCCGGCAGCGATACCGGCAAGACGCGGCTGGCCTGTGCGGTGGGCAACCAGAGTCAGCCCAGCAAGGAGAAGACCGCCGACCACCACCACGCCGCCCATCGCGGCATTTCTGATGTCGCGGACACTAAAAAGCTGTTTTATATCGGAGAGGTGCATCAATGGGGGCGCTTTAGACCAAATCGGCTTTGCGGGATCAGATCGGCACGACGACGCTCTCTGCGATCTCGGTTAACGCCCTCTCGGCTTCGCGGTTTCGATTCCTGAGCCCTGCTGCTCTTGAACTCACTATAACCCGATGCCCAAAACAGGGTATCAAAAGCCGCTTTATGTCATCAGCAATACAGAAGTCGCGTCCCTCGATCAATGCCAATGCCTGTGCCGATCGAAACAGGGCAAGAGAACCCCGCGGGCTGATGCCAAGCTCAAGCGATTCGCTTTTTCGTGTTGCTTCAACAAGTTTCAAGAGATAATCAACAAGAGCAGTATCAATACGTACGCCCGTAACCCTTTCCTGAATCTCTTCAACGTCCGTTCTTGAAAGTACCGGTTTTACCGCATCTAGCGGATCGACCTTTGTTCGGTCCAAGAGTATCTGGCGCTCTTCGGAAAATTCCGGATAGCCCATGTGAACGCGAAGCATAAAGCGGTCAAGCTGCGATTCGGGAAGCGGATACGTGCCATGATGTTCGGCCGGATTCTGTGTTGCCACCACCATGAAAGGTAACGGCAAAAGTCTCGAAACTCCCTCAACGGTAACTTGTTCCTCGGCCATGGCTTCAAGCAGTGCTGATTGTGTCTTCGGCGTAGCTCGGTTTATCTCATCAGCGACGACTATATTCGAGAAGATTGGGCCCGGTCGCCATTCGAATGAACCGGTCCTTTGATCAAAGACAGAAAGGCCGATCACATCCGAAGGCATTAGATCAGATGTGAACTGTATTCGTTGGATCGCAAGATCGAGCGCACGGTCCTCGGTTGAAGCGAGGCGATCGCTACCGTTACAAAGTCCCTATTCGGCATCAAAGCACGGCATCGAAGGCTTTCTGGATTCGCTGCGGGTAGAACTACAGCATGACAATATTCCAGTTAGCGTTACTAACGTAATGCCCGCTACTATCAATACGCCATTCTACAATAAAGGCTTAACCAAGCTAGGGGTAAAGCCCACTGGCGTTCCTCCTTATTATCAACCCGATTTAGTAGCTAAAGCAATTCTGCATGTAGCCGAGCATCCTACCCGCGACATTATCGTCGGAGATGTAGGTCGGGTGCTGGATGTGATGCAAAAAATTTCGCCCCACCTGCTTGATTGGGTATTGCAAACCATCGCAATTGAAGGGCAGCAAACCCAGACTCCTAAGCAGGAAACCGATCCCAACAACCTATACAGACCCATCGAAGACCCAGGCTATAACCGTGCAGAAGGCGACTACAGCAATCTAGCCATTCCCAGCTTCCTCGATTGGTTTGATTGGCATCCCACTGCTAAATGGGGTGTAGCGGCGGGTCTAGGCGCACTGCTGCTGTTGACAACCCAAGCCTTCAAAGATAACGACACTGCCTAGAATGCCAAACCCACAGGCGTTCAAATTATTAGATCAATAGACCAGGAGAAGAATCATGGAAGAAACCGTTCATTCAAACCCAGAGCAGCCCCAATCGCCCGGTGATGCAGAACGTTGGAGCTCGCTGATTACCGGCGGCGCAATGGTGCTGCTGGGACTACGGCAACGTTCGCTGAGGGGTGCATTGATGGCGCTAGCGGGCGGTGGTCTGGTGTATCACGGCGCGAAAGGGCAGCAGGGGTTAGTCGAAAAAGTGGCGGAAACCGCTGGGCTAGACCAGAGCGTTCGGGTAGAGAAGACCGTAACAATTGCCAACAAAACCCCGGAAGAGCTGTACCGCTTCTGGCGCAATTTTGAAAACTTGCCCACGTTTATGAGACACCTGAAATCGGTGATGGTGATTAACCACACTCGCTCCCACTGGATTGCGAATGCGCCAATGGGCAACTCGGTGGAGTGGGATGCCGAAATTATCACCGAACAAGAAAACCGTTTGATTGCCTGGACTTCGGTAGAAGGAGCCGATGTGGACAACTCCGGGTTTGTGCGGTTTCAACCGGGTCCGCAGGGGCGTGGCACGGAAGTCAAGGTCGTGATGGAATATAAACCACCGGCTGGAATTGTTGGCGCTACGCTAGCAAAACTATTTGGCGAAGAGCCAGAACAGCAAATTGGCGATGATCTGCATCGATTCAAAATGCTGATGGAGGCCGGTGAAATTGCCACAACAGACGGGCAACCAATGGGTTGAACCGTTCAGGATCTATAAAATTTAAGACCGAAGGAGAATCATTAATGAAAGCAGTATGCTGGCATGGCGCAATGGATATGCGGGTCGAAACCGTTCCCGATCCAAAGTTGCTCAATTCTCGCGATGCAATTGTCAAAATTACATCTACGGCCATTTGTGGCTCAGATATTCATATCTATGATGGCTTTATTCCCACCATGAAGCCCGGCGATATTGTCGGACATGAGTTCATGGGTGAGGTCGTGGAAGTGGGCCGCGACGTGAAGCGGCTGAAAGTAGGCGACCGGGTTGTGGTACCGTTTCCGATTTCCTGCGGTCAGTGTTTCTTCTGCAAATCTGATTTATGGTCCCTGTGCGACAATTCTAATCCCAATGCCTGGATGGCTGAGAAACTTTACGGCCATTCTCCAGCGGCTCTGTTCGGCTATTCCCATTTGTTCGGCGGAGCCGTATTGCGTCCTAGAGGCATTTGGCAGAACTTGATGGCAACTCGCTGTGGATTTGGTGAAGCTGTGGCCGTGGCTGGTGATTGGGTCTTAGTTTCAGGAGTCGATTCCAGCACATCTCCCCACCTGTTCAAGCGTCATTCAAGTACAGGACAGTGGCAGTACGAAGTTACGCTTTCAGTTGACCCGAATCAAGTGAATCGTTCTGGTCGTGATGAATTGGCTCGCCGCCTTGGGCTTGCTGCTCCGTTGGCAGTTGGCAGCATTGGCCTTTCACATCGTGTTGCCGTTGTAGGGCATCCGTGGCTTGCTGAAAACGAACCCACTTCAGATCGTGCGGGTGCATTCTCAGTCTTTGATTTGCAAAACTCAGATTAGAGATCTTAATTGACCTAAATACATCAGATCAGCCGTGTAAATTGGCTTAGTTTGGCCTGCTTCAACACAGGAATTGAAGCGCTTCTAACAACCCCTTTTCTAAAAGCTAACGCAAGTAAGAGTGAACATAAATAGGAGGTAATAGATAATGCCAGAGAACACAGACTTTGTTGGCTTTGGTCAACCCTTGACTGTTGAACTGCCTCCCGATCTTGGTTCACCCGTCTTCATAAGTTTTGAGGATCAAGATCTTTATAGGCGTACTATAAGATTGAATCGGATTGAGGAGTCCGAAGATACTTCTCCTATTCCAATTAGTTTGCCTGAGCCAAAACAACAAAATTTCTCAGTGTGAACCACTGGTTTGTTTCAGGTGTTTCAAATGCTGTTTCAGATGTTTCAGAGACAAAGCTGAGAAGTTTCGGTTCTCCAGAGCAGCGATAGTCAGTAACAGCAGGAGATGCTACAGCAATCTACTGTAAATGTTGCAAAAAACACTTGAAACAACAGGAGCTAACCGATGAAAGCCGTAGTAGAGTTACTGGAAGCTTATCGTCGATCCCACAGAAGGGTAAATGCACGCGAATTTTTACGCTTAATTGTGCCCGATCCAGATGCCCACGCAGTGACGCTAAACCAATATCGGTTCAATGAGGCAGCGAGCTGCACAGAGCTAGCAACCCTGATTCAGCAACTCGATGGACAACCGCCAGAGCTAGTGCGAGATCTCGCCCAGCATTTGGCTGAGGAAGCACAACATGCCGCATGGCTGACTGAGCTATTGGTTGAGCTAGACTTCAGCGTCGAGAATCCGCCCCGACTGTCCTATCTGAGCGAATTCAATCATTTGCTCGATCCACAGGTAAAGCAGCCTCACCACCACGAGGATTTTGTAATTGCGTCCTTAGCGGCTATCAATGCCAGCGAAAAACGCGGTTGTGAAAATTTTGCCGCTCACATTTATGTACTGAAACAGCAGCCCCAAACCGCAGAGGTGAGCAAAATTTGCCAGACGATCGAGCGGATTTGGGTTGAGGAAGTGGAACATATTCACTGGGGCAATCGCTGGTTGGCTCAGATCGCGGCTCAAAGTCCTGCCCATCGTCGCCAAGTAGAAGTTGCCAAACTGCAATATAGCTTAATCGAACAAGCCGCCTACAAAGCCACGATGGATCTAACCTTTGGTACCGAATGGCGGCGAGTTCAAGACTTAGTCTCGATTGCTAGAACCATGCCGCTGTGGACGGGAATTCAGTATTTTGTGACTCGGCTGCCTCGCACTGTGCTCGCCCCTGATCTGCAAATGACCCGCATCTACTACATTCGGCAGCATCGGCAGTACCGCTAGTCCATGCCTTAGTGGATGGGCCTGCAGATCTGACTGACTCTCTCGCCGCACAAATGCTGGCTGCTCGCGTCGGGTTCGTACCGGCGATTGTGCGATAAGGGATGCCGTCGCCGTCAATGTCTAGGTAGCGCCCCCATTTGCTGTTGAACTGCTCGAGAAAATCACCGGCGTGCTCGGCTTCTTGATCAGGCTGAGCCTCGACGTTATTGCCGTTGCCATTGCCGTTGGACATCGCGTGATATATCTTATCGAGCTGCGCCGAAGTCAGCACTTTCCCTCGATCATAGACACGCGAATCGTCCCAAGTGAGCGGCTCGGAAATGTGGTCGTTCATGCCGAGGTCTAAGTCGGTCATGATGATGACAGGCGTTTGAAGCCGCTCGGTTAGGTCGAACGCATCGACGGTCATCTCGAAACATTCCTTTGGGCTTGCCGGAAACAGCAACGGATGCTTTGTATCTCCGTGCGAAGCGTACGCCGCGAGCAAGATATCTGACTGCTGCGTCCTCGTTGGCATTCCTGTCGAAGGGCCCGTGCGCTGAACGTCGATCAGCACTGTGGGAACCTCAGCAAAATAGCCGAGGCCGAGGAATTCGTTCATCAGCGAAACGCCCGGGCCGCTGGTCGCTGTGAACGCACGCGCGCCGTTCCACATCGCTCCCATGACCATGCCGATCGCGGCAAGCTCGTCTTCGGCTTGGACGATGGCGTAGTTATTCTTGCCGGTCTCAGGATCGACGCGGTATTTTGAGCAGTATTTTGCAAAAGCGTCGACCACGCTCGTCGAAGGCGTGATTGGATACCAAGCGGCGACCGTTGCACCTGCATAGACCGCACCAAGCGCGCACGCAGAATTGCCGCTATAGAGAATCTTGTCGCTGAGAAGGTCGCGGCGTTCGACGCGGAGCGAGAAAGGATGATCGAAATTCTCTTTCACGTAATCGACGCCGAGATTCAGAGCCTTTATGTTCGGTTCGATGAGTTTCTCCTTGCCCTTGAACTGTTCGCCGATCAGGCCCTCGAGAACTGAGAATTCGATGTCAAACAGCGTCGCAAGTGCACCAATGTAAACGATATTCTTGAAAAGCTGCCGCTGACGGGCGTCAGTGTAATTCGCGTTGCAGAGCTCCGTCATCGGAATGCCGAGATGTGTCAGGTCGGTTCGGTCGTAGTTTGGAGGCAGCGGTTTGGTACTGTCATAGACAAAGTAGCCGCCCGGTTTCACGTCCGCGTAATCTCGCTTCATCGACTGCGGGTTGACTGCGACAATCAGATCGACGCCCTCGCGCCGGCCCAAATAACCCTTCTCGCTGACGCGCACCTCGTACCAAGTCGGCAGGCCCTGAATGTTCGATGGGAAAATGTTCTTCGGCGTTACCGGCACGCCCATCCTAAACACCGCCTTTGTAAACAAAGCATTAGCCGACGCCGACCCCGTCCCATTCACATTCGCAAACCTGACTACAAAATCATTTATCTTGCTCTCTTGCATTCGCCTTCTATTGTAACGCTATTCCGCCGTCCTCAGTATCTTCTCCATCTTCTTTCCCTTCGCAAGCTCGTCCACGAGCTTGTCGAGCCAGCGGATCTTTTGCATTAGCGGGTCTTCGATTGTCTCGACGCGGATGCCGCAGACCACGCCTTTGATCAGCGGCGCGTTTGGATTGAGCTTCGGAGCTTTTTCAAAGAACTCGCGAAAGCTGATCTTCTTCTCGATCACCTTCTCAAGGCCCTTTTGCGTATAACCCGTCAGCCAGCGAATGCACTCATCAACCTCGGCCTTCGTCCGGCCCTTTCGCTCTGCCTTAGCCACATAATGCGGATAAACCCCCGCAAAACTCATCGCGAATACTTGATCCTTGGAGTGGAAGTGATTATAAAGCGACATTTTGGCAACACCTGAATGAGCCACAATCTCATCGACCCCAACGTTGTGAATGCCCTTTTGATAGAACAATTCCAATGCGGCATCCAGAATGCGATCGCGAGCAGATTGTTTAGGGGAAGCTGATTTCATGGACCCTGTTTTAGATAGACCTGTCTGTCTATTTTGGGATATAGCACAAGTCTGTATAGTTTTTGCATCATTACTCCTTAGTAATAAATGGCTGCAATTCTTGAATTGCTTTTGATATCACTAGACTAAGGTAAGGGGAACGATCGCGTTACTGATGGAGAGGTGTTATTTATCTCCCAACAATTTGTTAGCTGCTTGACTCACGCCTGGGTGAGGGAATTACCTCAACTTTCGATCAGGTGCAATAGCGCATCAGCCTATAGGCTGCGTCAGGGAATAAATTCTGTTTCCCCTGGTACTGCATCAAAACCTTCAAACCTGACCTTTCCAAAGAAGCATGGTTTCTCTTCTGTAGAATAAGAGTAGATTGGGAGGGTGAGACCATGCAGCACCAATTTTTTGCAACGGGTTCAGTGTTGCTGCCTCGAAGAGGGTCGCAACACTGCAATAACCTGCATGAAGTGCTAAAAATTTTCAACATTTGGAACAGCTAATACTGCATCAGAACCGATTCGACCTATGTCTAATCAATCCTTGGCTCAACTTCAAGAGGAAAACTATCGCCTGGTTTCGGAGCGGAATCAAGTTACGGCAGAGTGTGAACGCCTGCAAGCTGAACTGACGGATTTACAATCGCGACTTCAAATTTGTGAGCAGTCCGCTACAAATTTGCACGACGATCGCTCCTCCGCTTTAGAGCATCGCCTTTTGGAAGCGACTGCGATCGCCGCTAACTCGCTACTCACAATCGCCAACTTCGATCAGGTAGTCAATACGGCTTTACAAATTCTGGGCGAGGTATTGGAGACCGATCGAGTCAAAATTCTAGAATGTGTGTTCGAGGACCCATCGCATGGATCTCCTACGTATTACACCATGAGCTATGAATGGATTACTGAGGGAACCATTTCACAAATTTCTCATCCCAGTTCATCCTGCATTAGCATTCGCGGAGCAGAAATGTTCATGGAAAATCTCTATCAGAACGATGGATTTGGCGGGTTATTGAATGAATGGCCCGAATTGTTCTGGAATGCGTTTGAAGCGGTGCAAGCCAAAGCCACATATTGTGTGCCGATTCGAGTTGAGGGTCAGCTTTGGGGTGCTTTAGTGTTTGATGACTGCCGTGAGGCAAAACATCGCAACTTGTCTCAACTGGCGGTGCTAAAAATTGCAGCCAACTGTATTGGCAGTGCTATTGAACGCCAGCGAACCCAGCAAGCTCTACAAGCCGAACAAGCGCGATCGCAAGAACTGGAACGCCTCAACACTGAACTGCAACAAACGCTCGATCGCCTCGCTGAATCGGAACGTCGCTATCGCACTTTGTTTGAGTTAAGCAGTGAGGGCATTGTGCGCTTTGGCTATAGACAACCAATTCCGCTCACACTATCTGTCGATGAACAATTAAATCTGTGTTATCAATCCATTTATATTGCTGAGGCAAACGATGCATATGCCAAGATGCTTGAATGCGAGAAAGCAGAAGACTTGATTGGCACGACGCTAAATGATTTTCACGATCGTAACTCCGAAGTCACACAAGCAACAATGCGTAGCTGGATCGAGAATCGATACTTTTGTCGGCAGCTAGAAACCGTGGAGTTCGATCGGCAGGGACGCAACCGTCAACCCCCCTTCGGGTGGTGTAGCACTGAGGCTGAACCTGTGAACCGACACGGTTTTCTCCGATTCGATTAACACCGCTGGCTCGGTAGTCAGACCCACCTGAATCTGAGAATCAGCTGTATCAGAAACCAGCAGTTTAACAGCATCTTTGCCCTTAGCAACTGTGTATCCTGGGCCAGGCTGAATCGCAAAACTCAGCTCTTCAATCCCCTCTTGTTCACCATCATTAAACGCTCCCAGTGTAATGCTGGCATTCTGTTCGGTGATCTTGAAGTAGAAGCCGCTGGATTGGAAGTTGGCCGGAGGGAAGACACCGCCCTTACCTTTGGAATTCAGCACGTCGAATTCGCCCAGTACACCCCGCTGAGGACTCAAGACATAGACTAATACCCCCTCTGCGGGTGGTGGTTCGCTCAAGCTAAAGTTCAGCGTCACCGCAGTGCCACCAGCTTCTACCAATTCGGTCTTGTCTACCGAGAAGCCCACTTCAGGCACCACTTTTGGCTGGGGAACCTGAGCAATCGTGTCGTAGAAGCTCACCGTTGAACTGACTGCACCCGGCTTCACCTGATAGGTCGAGCCAGTATCCAGCGTAAAGGTCGCCTGCCGCACCCCTTCCAGATTGCCATCATCGGCAACATTTAGATTGATCAAAGCATTAGGGGCATCCATGCGGAACTTCAAACCCGTAGTTCTACCTTGCTCGTTGTAGAGCACCTCCACAATTTCGCCGCCTGGTGTAAACGGTACTCGACCTAACCGACCGAAGTAATCTTTTAGGTCTACCGTGGTGTTGATGGTGACAACCAGCCCTTCACTGGGGATTTCGCCCTCCGCTTTTAGAACAAGGCTCAGTACGGAAGTCCCCGTTTCAAATGGAACAAGTCCATCGACCAGTGCAGGAGCCAACACTTTATCATCGACTCCAAAGGCACCCGTCACAGTCTGAAGCGAAACGAGGGGTTGGGCTTCAGCCGCAGCACCATCAATGATTGTCACCGTTGCTGAATTTGCCCCTGGGTCAACCTGATAAGTTTCCCCATTCTTCAGCGTAAAGGTAAACGATTCTGCCCCTTCCAGAATACCGTCGCCGAATACAGGCACGTTGATTGTAGCCGTCTGCTCAAGGATCCGGAAGAAGAAGCCACTAGCAAACTCATTGGTGCCGACAATCCGACCGCCCGTCACAATCAAGCCAGTGGGATTGAGCGTATCTTCTGGATTGCGCGGGTTGCCAGCCACAATAGCAAACTCTGAGAGTGCTCTTGGTACACCGCTGTCAACAAACACAACCACACCTTCTGGAGGCGGAGCTGAATCCAGAGTGAAGGTCAGCGTCACAGCCGTCTGTTCCGATTCATTCAGGGCGGTAGGTGTTGCTGAGAAACTAACTGTCGGACCCACACCAGCAGGTACACCATCTGTCAATTTGAAACTAGCTGATCTCGCCGCCGGATTGACTTTGTAACCTTTGCCTTCCACTAATGTGTAAGTAAAGGTCTTATCTGGCTCTTCTAAGACGTCATTGAGAACAGGTAGCTTAATGGTAGCTGTGGGTTCCTTGATGGTGAAGGTGAAGCTGCTTAGATCGCTCTCCAATGCCAGCAGTTCCAGCGTACCGCCAGTCACCCCACGCTCTACTACGGGCCGATCGAAGCGATAGAGCAGCTCACTGCTAGTGTAGTCTTGAGGGTTCCTGAAGCGCACTTGGGCTGCCGTGAATTGCCGCAGAATTTCGGGAACGTCACCTTGCAGCCGCACTTTGATGCCTTCAGCCGGAATTTCTCGTGAAACTGACGGTGGCGGCTCCGAGTAGCTTTAACTTACAGGATTGGCGAATTATTTTAGTGCAGGATCAGGATCAGAAGCAAGCGTTGTCGGAAGCCGCATGGGGCCAACCGCAGATTGTTCAGGCTCCAGTAACCTTTGTGTTTGCTGCCGATACTGAAGGCTGGCGAGACCGCACCGCGATCTACGAAACGGCACTCGCAAAAGGAGCTTGGACGGAACAAACCGTGGCATATTTTGATCAAGCCATCCCTTCGTTTCAGGAAGCGTTAGGGGAAAAGCGGCGGGAATATGCGGTTAAGGATGCTACGATTGCGGCAACCCATCTGATGCTGGCAGCTCAGAGCTTCGGGTTGTCAACTTGTCCCATGAATGGCTGGATAGAAGACAAGGTGAAGGCAGTAATTGGTGCTGCCGATCAACCCAATCTTGCAATTGCGCTGCTGGTGCCAGTGGGTTATGCAGCTGAACCACGTCAAGATGCCGGTCGTTTGCCGTTGTCGGCGAATGTGTTTGTGGATCGGCTGGGCCAAACCTACACTGAATCACTTTGACGATTTTAAGTAATTCAACCAAATAAAACGTATGCAATTGCGGAAGGACTGGAGAACAGAGGCAGGAATGGAAAATATACCGTGCCAAATCCGGCGCTACTGCCGTTGGGGTTAAAGAACAGCGAGCCTCTGTCGCGGCTGTAGACAATCCGGGCACCGCTGGTCTTTGCGGTGAATGACGCTGCCGCAAAGACCAATCAGTCGCCGGGTCGAAATTGAAATCAAACAGCTCAATCTGGTCTTGCCCCAGCGCGAAGTCGGGGAAGATAAGCCACCCAGCGTGTCATTGCCCTCGTCACTATCCTCGTCGCTATCAAGGAGGGAATCACATCAAAGATGCTATCTGCGTCGCCATTGAGGGCATCGTTGCCTGCCTCGCCGGTGATTTCTGAGAACTCGGTGCCGATCAGGTCATCGTTCGGGGTACCAGAAATGATCGCCATAGTTGTATCTCCTTAAATTAGGCTGTTGAAAGTTGCGGTTGCGGTTGAGCTGTCACAGGACCGCTAGCTTGAACGAAGTCCCCTGATTCATAAGTACCTCGGCATAATTAAAAACCAGATTCAAAACCATGCAGCGCCCGCTGCGCAGGGTTTTGGGTTTTATGTTTAATTATGCTCACCTACTTAGACGTTCATCGAAAGCCTATGACTTCCTCAATTCAGCCAACGTTACCAACTCACTCAGACACGATTCTACGGGCCGAGCGAGTCAGTGTCTACTATGGCAAAACTCCAGCCATCCAAGATATTTTCTTGGACATTCCTCAGCAAAAAGTGACCGCTTTTATCGGCCCATCCGGCTGCGGCAAAAGTACGCTGCTCCGCTGCTTCAATCGCATGAACGATCTGATTCCTAACGCTCGTGTCACTGGTCGTCTTACCTTACATGATCAAGACTTGTATGCCCAACAGGTTGATCCGGTCGAAGTGCGCCGACGCATTGGCATGATCTTTCAAAAGCCCAATCCGTTCCCAAAATCGATCTACAATAACATTGCCTTTGGTGCTCGCATCAACGGCTATCGAGGTGATTTGGATGAACTGGTCGAGCAGTCGTTACGGAAAGTTGCTCTGTGGGGTGAGGTTAAAGATCGGCTCAAGCAGAGTGGTTTAGCGCTTTCGGGTGGGCAGCAGCAGCGCCTATGCATTGCACGAGCAATCGCGGTTCAGCCGGAAGTGATTCTCATGGACGAACCTTGTTCAGCGCTCGATCCAATTTCAACCTTTCTTTCAATGCCGCCTGACGATGCGGCGGGATATCCCACTTCGCGGATTCAAAATTTATTATCAATATATTGAGGGCCGCAACAAGCTGATCGGCCGTAAACGGATCCGGGAGGTCATCCAAAGCTTTGTTGTAACAGCGTTCGGCCTTGTCCTCTTCGCCGATCCCGATATTGGAGCAATCTTCTCCCTGTTTAACAGGAGCCGGCCTGCACTTGGCGACAACCTCAACGACGATGCCGGATTTTCCGTCAACGGTGATCGGATCGCATATGTGCGTCGGATGCACGATGGTAACCACCCTACTCCCTGCCTTTAACGGAAATAGGCGCTTTGAGTCATTTGCATCCGGCAGGCCCCAGGATTCATTATCAACGCGCAGTTCGCTTCCCGGAGGGGCTCCCTTTACGACGATCTCAAAGCTGGTATCACGAGTAACAAAATAGAGGACAACTGCAAGGACGACGATCGCAAAGAAAAACATCAATAAGAGTCCGGCCAGAGCCCAAACCCACATTGGTATGCCGCCTTTCTCACGTTTTTTCTCTTCTTCACGCTTTGCCTGTTCAGCCGGTGTCGGAGGAAGATTTTGATACTTGGCCCTTTCGGCTTCGGGAAGCTGGAAGTAAGGGGTCGTTTTATCGCTGGCGGGGCCAAAATCGTTGGGTGATGAACCAAAGTCGGGATCCATCGAATGTTCGCGTGTTACGCTCCAATCCACCTCGGCGGCCTTTTTGGCTCCGGGATACATCGTTTTCCCGTAGTCTGAGCCTGAGGTATCGATGGGTTTTATGTTGGTTACGGTCTTTCCCCATTCATCGGAGGAAGGCTGTTTTGGGATACGATAATTCGTTTTGTCCCAATCGGCGGGGCCAATATCGTCCGACGGCACTCGAATATTAGGTGTCGTTTTCGAAAAATCGTCGGGCGGCGGATTGTTTTTTGGATCGCTCACAGAATGGTCCCGTGCTGAAGAAACTTCCTAGCCACGAGTGTAACACATTCCGACTGTCAGCGACGAAGGAAGACAGGTTGGAAGGATGCGGTCACTTTATATTCGGCGGCTGGGCTTTTTTGGTGCGGACGGCAATGCCGCGATCGGCCACAAGAAAGACCGTGCGGGCATCATAGGAAGAGGTATTGATAGGCAGATAAGAAAGCTGGTAGCGGTTCTTTCTAAGTTCGTCGCAAATGGCCTTTGCCGCCTCGGCCGCTTTCTCGAACGGGAAGGCCAGTCCGCCTGTACCTTCGACCAGCTGGTTTATTACCGCTCCTGCCTTGGGCTGATTTCGCCTATACGCACCGCCGGTGCGGTCAGGAAGTTGAAGTGCATAGACCGTAATATCATGGTTCTGCAATTCGGCAAGGATCTTATCGAATTCGGTTCGGCTTCCGCGGTCAAGCCCATCGCCAATGATGACGATGGCAGTCTTCCGGTTTCCGGGCATTAGCGGGACGAGTATCTCACGTGCAGTTACTTCAAGCGCATCGAACAGATGCGGATTATTCTGTTTTCGGAACGTAGCGAGCGAGGCAGAGAGCTTATCCGCATCATCGGTCCATTCTTGAATTATCTCCGCGGTCTCATCATACGCTACAACGAAAAGTTGGTCGCCATCGTAGATCTCGTATGCAAATTCCATCGTTGCCTTTTTTAGGCGTTCGATGTCGGCACCGATGGTCTTGGAATTATCTACAAGCAAAACTATCCGCGAAGGCGATGGGTCGAAGGTAAAATTCCGGATACGCTGTTCGAAACCATTCTCATAAAGAAAAAGATTCTCGATGCGGGGAGCAGGGACGGATATTACGCGACACCAAACACTCCGTATAGATGAATCAATGGAACTAATTCGAAAATGGAGCTTCTTGATCTTGGGGGTCATCATCGCTTGCGGTGTATTTTCGCAATCGAACGGTCGTGTGGTAAATGCCCAATCTCAAACGTCCGGAAGCCCGTCTCCAACACCGACTCCACGTATCTCGGAAGACGATACGGTAATTAAGATCGAAACCGAGTTAGTAAATCTTAACGTTCGGGTTGTTGACCGTTTCAGCAGGCCGATCAGTAATCTGAAGCAATCAGAATTCGCGATCTATGAAGATAACGTTCTTCAACAGATCGAATTTTTCTCGCAATCTGAAGTCCCGACCAACTATACGATGCTTGTGGACAATTCGGGTTCGATGCGATCACAGATCGAGAAGGTGATCGAAGCAAGCAAAATACTGATCAACTCAAATCGCCCGGCTGATGAAACCAGCGTTATTCGTTTCGTGGGTCGCGACAAGATAGAGATCCTTCAAGATTTTACTTCTAACCGTGACGATCTGGAATATGCACTTGAGAATCTGCATATTGATGGAGGCCAAACAGCACTCCGTGACGCGATCTACCTAGCCGCTGACCGCGTTTCACAGTATGAAAAAGGAACAGACGACCAGGACGGAAAACGTCGAGCATTGATCCTGATCACGGACGGCGAAGACCGGGCGAGTTATTACAGCGAGAAGCAATTGTTTCAGCTTTTGAATGAATCGGATGTTCAGATCTATGCTATTGGATTTATCAAAGACCTCGATGCCAGGGGAAATTTTATTCAGAAAAGCGAACAGGCAAAAGCGAAAGCATTTTTAGAGAAACTTGCGACCGAGACCGGCGGCCGCGCATATTTTCCAAACAATGTCAGCGAACTCAATACAATAGCCCAGGAGATATCTAACGAACTACGAACGCAATATTCTATAGGATATCTTCCATCTAATGACCGAGAAGATGGAAGCTTTCGCAATATCCGTGTAGTAGTTAAAGATGGGCCGAACAAGGAGAGACGCATTGCGATAACCAGAAGCGGGCGTATCGCCGGCAAGCCTGATGGCCAGCCTGTATTGCAAAGATCCAACTAAGTTCGGATCGGTCAGACTGCTAGATCGAATACGGAGCAATAATTGTCCCAGGGGTTCATTTTTTTTCAGGAACTGATCCTGAGATCTTTTTCCTGTTTGTGTCGCCAGTTACCAGGACCGGGATCCCATGATCAACCTCTGAATGAGGACTCGGTATCACGTGAACAGCGGTTACTGTGCCAACTTTTCGCGCAGCGGCAGCTCCGGCTTCGACAGCAGCCTTTACCGCTCCTACCTCTCCGCGAACTATAGCAGTTACAAGTCCGGCGTCAACCTTTTCGTAGCCTATTAGCTTAACATTGGCCGCTTTGACCATTGCATCAGCCGCTTCGATCATTGCTACCAAACCGAAACATTCCACCATTCCAAGAGCCTGCATTAGTTAATCTCCTCAAGGTCGCGACCGATCGAAATGGATGCCGAAACAGATCCGTAATACCACCGAAGCACGAAACATCTCACCCAAAGTTTCATCTAAGATAAAGTCCGAGCGCCAATACACCCACTGTAAGCAATATCAAAATGATCGCCGTTATCATGAATCCGAAGCCCAATCCGGCTGGCTGTTCCCAAACCACCTCGCGTGGCTGACTTGTTTTGCGTCTAGGGCGTTTTGGCCGAACAGTACTTGTTTCTTTTATCTCGGCCAAATTTGACGCAGATTCGTTCGAAACCCCTAGTGCAAGCCTTTCGTTGGCCTGAAATCCGTACCCAAGCGACTGTTGATGGGGTAATTACAGTCGTAGACTGCGAGGCATTGGCCAAAGGTCAGTTGGTTGGTGATTTGGCGGCTTTGGAATCTCAGCGACAGGCCGATCCCAATCTGGAACATGAGACTCCAATCGAAGAGCTGTTTGAGGATCAGTTAGCCTGTGCCGATTTGGTGTTGCTGACTAAGGTGGATCGAGTGAATCCACAAGAGCGCCATCAGGTTGAACAGTGGCTGAAGCAAGAACTTCCTGCTGGTGTCAAGGTTGTAGCCTGTCATCGTGGTGAGATTAATCCTGAGCTGCTGTTAGGGTTTAATGCTGCCGTTGAAGACCACCTAGACCAGCGTCCCAGCCATCACGATCACGAGGCTGAGCACGACCACGATGACGAGATCCAGTCAGTTTGGCTAGGCATTGAGCGCGACTATGACCCAGCCCAATTGATTCGCCAACTCCAAGCCCTAGTACAAGAGCAAGAAATCTATCGTATCAAGGGATTTGTAGCCGTGCCTAACAAGGCTATGCGCCTAGTTCTACAAGGCGTTGGTGAACGATTTGATTACTTCTACGACCGACCCTGGCGGCCTGATGAGCCTCGTCAAACTAAGCTGGTATTGATTGGTCGCGCCCTGCAGCCTGACCAAATCGAGGCGGTGATGCAGCAAGGCTAATTTTGGCAGAGCAATTGGCCGACTCAGCGGTAGCCGCGTAACTACAACCGAGGCAGAATCTCTGGCAGCAGGTAGCTGGGAATCTGCGATAGAGCTTGATTCTGCCCAGCCAGACCGAGCTGGTTATAGAATGCCCGCACAGTTTGCAACAGGCAAGATAAGGCTGTTTGGCGTAGATTCTCGTTCTGCTCCCAACCTTGTAGGGCTAACAAATGCTGCTGCAAAGCGGCAGTTAAATGATGAGTTTGCTCAGTACCATCAGCAGCAAGAGTAGGGTTAGCATGACAATCCATGGCGATCTGATAGTGCGCCAAACCCAAGTTGTTTTGCGTAGATGACAGATCGAAATTGAGCATGGTAGTAGCTTCGTGGTTCTGGATCTGGTCAGCAGCCTTGAGTGCTGCTTCGTAGGCGGTAATTGCTTGTTGTAGGTAGGTGATCCGCTGATTGCCCAGGGAAGACTGGTTCGCTAGATGCCAATAAGCCGTGCCGAGATTATTTTGGGTAGCGGCAAAACCGGCAGGGGTGCTGTCAAGACTGCGGTACTGCAAAGCTGAGCGATAGGCCGCAATGGCCTGGTGCAAATAGTCTTGCGCCTGTTCGTACTGGGCCAGATTCCAGTAGGCGGTGCCGAGGTTGTTTTGGATCATGGCGTAGGTGAGTGGCTCTTGGTCTGGGTTGTAATGGCAGAGCGCTTGACCATAGGACTGAATTGCCTGCTTCAAGTTGAGTTCAGGCTGCTGGTGCTGGGCTAAATTCCAGTAGGTGGTACCCAAGTTATTTTGAGTGGATGCATAGCGCCAGGGATCGACCTCGGCTGGCCGATAGAGTAAAGCCTGCTGGTAAGCTTCTACTGATAATTGAAGGTTTATCACTGCTTCCTGGTAGCGAGCCAGATCGGCATAGGCGGCTCCCAGATTATTCTGCACCATGGCATAGGTCTGGGAATGCGCCTGAGGTTGAAGCGGATTGAGCGCTAGCTGATAAATTTGGACCGTTTGTTCTAAATAAAGCCTGGTGGCCTCAGGGTTGGCCTGGTTCTGGGCCATGATCCAATAGAGGCTACCCAAATCCTGCCACACAATGGCGTTGTGAATCGGGTGCCCAGTACTGCGGTCCCAAAGGACGGTGGTTTCCCGCTGATTGGTAATACCAATGGCGGCAATGTCGCGGGCTGAAATGCCAAGCCGGGCTAGGGCTTCGTTCGCTACCCCAATCTGCGAAGACCAGATCTCTTCGGCATCATGCTCGACCCAACCCGACTGGGGAAAGATTTGCGGAAATTCCTTCTGGGCCAGGGAAAGCAGATTGCCTTGGCGGTCAAACACAATGGCGCGGGAACTGGTTGTCCCTTGATCAAAGGCGAGGATGTATTGCGTCATAGAGTTGTCCTGAATTTTGACCTGATTTTCACCACGGCATGGGTTTGCCATCCCAACAGAAAACCGCCTGCGAGTCCATTATCCGGCAACATGGTTACCTAGACTACATTGGCTGCTCTCATCTGCAACCCAACGCCATCGCTTGGACAAATTCAAGCAAAGATTTGTAAATGTTTGACGCCCTGTCTTTTGACAGTGCTTGGGCTGTAGGAGATAGTTTTTTCGCTCCTAGTTTTCGTTTTCTAAGTACCTCGGCATAATTAAAAACCAGATTAAAACCCTGCAGCGCCCGCTGCGCGGGCGGCGCAGGGTTTTGGGTTTTATGTTTAATTATGCTCACCTACTTGGTTCTCATTAACAGCACGCATATGGGTAAATCTCCAACCGCTCCTAAAGCAACATCAGCCACCGAATCTCCAGGCAATCGCTTTTATCGTACCGTTTGGCGTTGGCACTTCTATGCTGGATTGTTTGTAATTCCCTTCATGCTAATTCTGGCTGCAACGGGGATTATCTATCTGTTCAAGCCTCAGCTAGACGCTATGATGTATCACAATCTGGTGGTTGTACAGCCTAACGGTACAGCTCTCGCGTTTACAGAGCAGGTCGAGCGCGCCCAGGCGGCGTTTCCCACTGCAACCGTCACTCAAATTACACCCAATATTGCGCCAGATCGCAGTACAGAAGTGCTGTTGACCACCGCAGACGAGCGCAATCTCATGGTGTTTGTCAATCCCTACACCGGTCAAGTGTTGGGTCAGCGCGATGAAGACCATAACCTGCAGGCGATTGCTCGCAAAATTCACGGTGATTTACTGATTGGTCAGACGGGTGATTATCTCGTGGAGCTAGCTGCCTGTTGGGGGCTGGTGCTGTTAATTACGGGGCTGTACCTGTGGTGGCCGCGCCATCGGTTTGCTGTACTAGGAACACTGATTCCGCGTCTATGGAGTTCAAACCAGCGCATATTCTGGCGCGATTTACATGCGGTACCCGGTTTCTATGGTCTGCTCCTGATTGGATTTCTGATCCTCACCGGCTTGCCCTGGACTGGCTTTTGGGGAGATACCTTTGCTCAGGTTTGGGGCCGATTTCCAGCTCAGATGTGGGATGAGATTCCTGAATCTACTGTCTTGACTGGCTCACTCAATCAGCGGGGTCAGGTTGTACCCTGGGCCGTAGAACAATTCCCCATGCCGCAATCCCATCTGTCTGGAGCAAATCACGCCGGCCATGATCACGGCAGTTCTGCTGCAACCAACGAAGCGGCACCTGCACCTCAGGTCAATCTCGATTTTGTGATCGCCCTTGCCCAGGCCAAAGGTGCGCCTCCCGGTTTTAGCGTCACCCTTCCAGAAGGAAAAACAGGGGTATACACAGTTTCTGCGTTCCCCAACGATCCGACGCAGGAAGTAACGATGCACATTGACCAGTACAGTGGTGAAGTATTGGCAGATGTGCGCTGGAACGACTGATGACAATATTAGCGGTGGATCTGGCAATGACGTATTAAATGGCGGTGAAGGCAACGACTTCGTCTCAGGGAATACGGGCGATGACCGCATGATCGGTGGAGCCGGTGATGATACGCTCGACTGGGATGACGGTGACGGCAACGATGTTATGAGCGGTAACGAAGGCCGAGATATCATCGAAGTCGATGGAGCGGTTACCGCCGGAGATAATTTTGTGTTAGGTAAAGCCCCCGACGGACGAGCCTTCTTTGAACGAGTTGGTTTAGATAATCCGCCAGTTGGTCAATTTAATTTGCTAGTTGATACGGCGGAAGTGTTTGATGTTAGCGGGGATGGCGGCAACGATACCTTTGTGATTAATGACCTGTCGGGTACAGGCGTTGAGCTGATCCAGTTTGATGGCGGTGAAGGTAACGATAGCATTGATGCTAGAGCTAGCAGCACCCGCATCGAAGCACTCGGCGGCGAAGGGGATGATATTCTCACAGGGGGTACTGGCACCCTTACATCCATCAATCCCAATACGAACCAACCTGTAACCCTGGGTGATTCCCTCACGGGCGGTGGCGATGCTGACAAGTTCCAGTTCTTCACCGATCCGTTCGCGAATGGCAACCCTGCTCAGAACCTAAATCAGCCTGACGTGATTACGGATTATGAACAGGGCATAGACCAAGTCGTGTTTAGCAAGCAGTTCTATGGCGATCTCAAGTTTACCCAAGGTAAAGCCAGCGAGCTGTCAGGAGACGGTAACCTGATTGTGCTCACGGGTGAGACCTTCGCTAACGCAGGACTGGCCGCTGCTGCTATTGCTGCCAATGACAACATCACGGCTGGTAAGGGTGTGTTTGTTTACTACAACAGTACCCTCAACATCAGCCGAGCCGTATACTCTTCCGACTTAGGCAAAGGCGGGCCATTCAGCGTGCAGGCCAATTACGCCAACCTAAACAGTGTGAAGTTCCAAGATACGTTCTCGGCAGCAGACTTCGCTGTGGCTTAATCAGGTTGCTGAAGCAGGTCTTGTCGATGAATCCCATTTAATTTACAAGACAAGATCTGCTTTGGCCTACCGCGTGTACACAGATTGACAATTCCCCTAATCCAATTTTCAACTTTCATGTCAGGGGGAGGACCAGTTACTGAGAGGTTTTAGCAATGAAGCAGCAGCCCCCAGATCCCAAATCACGCTCTAAGCGTCGTGCCCAAAGTGAAACAACAATTATTGCATTTAGACAACTTTCTTTTTTCCGTCATGCCGCTATAACACTGGCCCTACTCGCCGGTGGGTTCATTTTAGGCAGTCTGTTTGGTTCCTCGTATTCCACTTTGCTACAGCGGGAGGCAACCAACCTACAGACCCAACCGACTGACCCAACCCAGACCTCAGCTCCAACTGCTCCAACCGGATCCCCAGCTTGCAGTATTAGCGTCCCCACCACACCTAGCTCCACTAAAACCGTAACAAAACAAGCCGTAATCGCTGAGGTCTCCCCTGCGGACTGTGCAGCGCCAGACTGGCAGCAAACCAAAGTCCAGGTTTTATCGGGACGGTTCGGAGCCGCTTGGTGGGTAGACATATCTCCTGATGGGACACTCTTGGCTTCGGTCAGCGGTAATACCGTCGAAGTGCGAGACACGCAAACCAAAGAAACCCTGTACGTGCTGAAGGGTCATAAAGACGTAATTCACGCCATTGCCATCAGTCCCGATGGTCAAACTCTAGCAACCGGCAGTGCTGATAAAACCATCAAACTTTGGGATCTGGAAACAGGAACGCCGATGCAGCCTCACATCAACTAGGCAAACTGGGAGAGCAACCAAGTGCTGACTTTGCCATGATTGGTTTGGCGACTGCACCGAAACGCTTCCTCCGTACCATATCCAAAAGTTCTGCTCCGTCTAGCGTTCAAAAAAAGTTCCGGCTGGCGTTCTTTTTGCTTTTCTGAAATACCGCAAACCTGATATACCTCTTGAGACTGGTTCTCAAAAGCGGTGTGAAGGCAGTGATGAAACGTTGGCAATGGCTTGGATGGGCAGTCGTGGTTTCGATCGTAGGAGGCGCGGGCACGAGCGCCACCGCGATCGCAGGGGAAGTATCGACCTCACCCCAACCCTCTCCTTGGCAAGGAGAGGGAGTAGAAACAGGCGAGGGAGCGGCTTCTGGCTTCCCCCCTTACCTTACGCCGCAGGCGCATCCCCGCAGGGGCTTAGGGGGGACAGTAGAGCGAAGCGCTTCTCGCAGAGTGGGGGGTGAAAGACCTCAACTCAGCACCAATATTCCCCAACTCACTGACCTCGACCAGTCTGTAACAACTGTCGAAGAGTGGGTCGCCCAAATCGAAGCCTCGAATGGCTCCGCCACGCCAGAGGCGATCGTTCAAATTACTGGGGTGCGAGTCGAAGCCACCGAAGCAGGCTTGCAGGTGATTCTGGAAACGGCAGATGGTGTTTTGGCAGTGCCCGAAACTCGCTCGGTCGGAAATGCCCTGATTGCCGATATTACCAACGCCACGATTGCCGAGGAGTTTTCTCAGGCAACTCCGATCGAAGGGATTGCGCTGGTGAGCGTGACAAGTTTACCCGGTGACAGAGTGAGAGTTGCCATCACGGGAACCGATGCGCCGCCTGTGGCAGAAATCACTTCAGCGGCTGAAGGCTTGGCGTTTGCAGTAATGACGGGGACAGCGACTGCCGCAGAGGAAGAAGAACTTCAGGTGGTGGTGACGGGGGAGCAAGAGGAAGGTTATTATGTGCCAAATACTTCGCTAGGAACCAGAACAGACACGCCATTGCGGGACATTCCCCAATCGATCCAAATTGTGCCACGACAGGTGCTAGAAGATCGTCAGGTCAGAACCATCATCGAGGGATTGGAAAACGTTAGCGGTGTGTACTCAGCTAGCAACTTTGCTGGAGGTAGGGACTATTTCACGATTCGAGGATTTGATGCTTTTAATGTTCTCGTAAATGGACTTCCCGATCCACAAATAACGAATGATGGTGGCTTTCTCAATGTAGAACGGCTAGAGGTCTTGAGAGGTCCAGCCTCCGTTTTGTATGGAGACAGTGGATTAAGTTCGATTGGTGGAACCGTTAACTATGTGACTCGACAGCCCCTAAGCGAACCGTTTTATGAAGTGAGCGCCACGATTGGGAGTTATAACGACTATCAAGGGACGATCGATCTCTCCGGCCCGTTAAATGATTCGAGAACGGCCCTCTACAGGTTCATTGCGGGTTATCGAAGTAGTGAGACTTTCATTGACTTTAACGACAATAGAGAGCTTTCCATTGCTCCCAGTTTGAGCTTGAGCCTGGATCAAAACACCGACCTTGTTATCGAGGGTGATGTCAGTATTCAGGAAAGAAATGGACAGCAACCTGAACCAATTCCAGCAGTGGGGACTGTACTATCAAATCCTAATGGAGAAATACGCCGCAGCTTTAACGCAGTAGGACCTGTAGAAGACAAAGTCATCAATGGTAGGGTTGGATATCGCTTCGAGCACCGATTTAATGAGAACTTGAGGCTGCGAAATGCCTTCCGCTATACGTTTCGATCCTGTTTCTTAAATCCCATAAACCGCATCATCCAGACTAATGGCATACCATCTGGAACCACAATATCTGCATTTTGCAGAACAGAATTCATTTCTAGGTGCCAATGAGCTTCCATCAGCATGTGTACATTAGCCACGCAGATGATCTTGCTCAATCGCTCCTCAGCCCAGCTTGAAATTACCTCAAGTTGAGCGCTGAATGGCAAGGCGGTCACAGGACAACCAATGACCCTGACAATAGGTAAACTCACGTTTGCGACTCCCGTGCAGTAATTGCGGCTTTACACGTAAGTAGGGAGCTACTTATCACACGTAAGTAGGGGGCTACTTAACAGAGTAATACTAGCGAGAAGGTGTCTAAGATCACGTATAGAAAAAATGGAAGATACTGTATGGGTTGTATAATTTATTTTGAGTCACCTTTAGATGAGCAGTTTTGTAAATCTGTTAGGTTGCTTAACCCTGTACAGTTAAACTCAAGGTGATTTAGATTTTGCAGTTGAACAAGCCTTTTTCTACAGTGAAGCTGAATTAACAAACTTGTAGTGGCAAAACTTCCGTGTATGATATTGCAATTTGTTGCAATTTTTCTGGTGACGGTGCTCTGGACTGGGAGCAACCAAGCTGCGTGTAGTGATGCAATTGTAATCAAAATAGGTTCGCTCAGCTAGCAGCACAAGCATGAGATGTAGGCACTGCTTGCAATGATTGTTGAATTTAGTGGTTTAATTGAAGAACTTATACAACTTATACCCATCAACTGAAGTTAAATCAAACATGATTTGAAACATCGGTTGGTTACTATACAGCAAGCTTTATATTCCAGTTTTGGCTAATTCGTTTTTGGCTAATTGTTTTTGGCTGATTTGAAATCATGGCATATGTATTTGAGATAACTTGCTGGTTGAAGTGATACAAATATAGATCTGATACCCAATTGAATTGAGTAGTTATCTAGTGTCTGCGTTTTCTCGTGGTCACCTGGTTTGCTTCATATATTTTATGGTTGCTCTTTAGGTTTTACGCTACTCTCGTTTTTGTGTTTGAAATTATCAACGGCCCAACTCGCTTAGCTTTAGCTAAATTGGTTCCTTAAATATTTGATGAAGATTGCTGTTTTGTTATCGGTATCGAGCAATCTAACGTTTATTTTCAGTATCAAGGATATTAGTGTTAAGGATATCTTTTCTAGCCTCAGTTTTTCTGCAGGTCGTGTGATATGTTAGCCAGTCCTCAAAATTCCGATTGTCTAGAATCTAATCCTGGCCAGAGGGGGCAATTATCTTCGATGGAATCCTTCTGGCAGGAATGGTTGCGGGGATTTATTGCTCCAACGCCGTTAGCGGTTGCTGATGCAGTACCGCAGCAGATCTTACCCCAACAGGGAGCAAGGACGGCAATATGTCGATGTCATACCTTTCGGATTCCAGAATTGGGTACTGGCCTAGACTTACTCAGTCAATCTCACCTGAGTCTACAGTCGCTTCTACTGGGAGCTTGGGGAATTCTGCTCAGTCGTTATAGTGGGGAGACGGATGTTGTCTTTGGGGTGCAGGTTATTGATTCAATCAACGGGCAGGAGTACCTATCTCATTTGTCTGGTAACCCATTGCCTTTGCGCCTCCAAGTTGTATCAGACGTGCCTTTGATTGATTGGTTACCAATGGTTCAAAATCGTTGGAACTTGATGCAGTCGCACGGGCAAGTTTCTCTGACCCAAGTGCAAGCTTGGAGTGAGATTCCATCTACCGAGCAATTATTTGCAAGTGTTCTGTATTCTTCAATGTTTACGCTGCCCATCGTGCCGACCGCAAAATTGCTACCTGATCTAGTAAACGGAGCGACTGGTTGTTCTCCTTTGCGAACCATTCTCCTCTCAAAAACGGGGCCATGCCGTCTGGAACATTAGTTGGCATCTGAATTTCATCGATATCTAACCAGTCCATGCCAACAATTCGCTCAACGGCCAGCCCCAACATCATGTCTTGATCTTCAACTGCAATCACCGAAATCTCTGCTCGATCGGTACTTAGAGGGATAGCTCCACCCAAAAACTGGCCCAAATCAGCCACCCAAATCACTCGGCCTCGGATATTCAGCGTCCCTAGCAGTAGGGGGGAGACGTTGGGAATGGGAGTGATGCGATCAGGAGGAGCCGAAATCACTTCGCGGATGCCAGAAGCAGGCAGGGCAAATTCATCGCCGGAAGCCACAAAGAACCTCAGGTGCAGTTCGCCTTCTGGGCTTTCTAACTGCTGAAGCTCTGGAGCTTGGTCTTGGCCTCTACCTGCTAAAAAATCCGGACTTCCAATCATGCTCGACCTAACTCGCTACTGAAAATGACTTCCTACCACCTTTAACCTACCCTCAACAAAATTTTTCGTATCATTTAGTTTATGCCTTTTGTCTAACAAATTTTGCCACTATTCTACTGAACTAACCTCGCAAAAGTTGCTTTACAGTTCCAATTAGTTCAGTGGGCTGGAAGGGTTTAGCAATGTAAGCATCTGCACCTTGTTTCATACCCCAATAGCGATCGAACTCTTCGCCTTTTGAAGAACACATGACGATGGGCACATGTTGTGTCTTTGGATCGGCTTTGAGTCGGCGGCAAACTTCATAGCCATTCATGCGCGGCATGACAATATCGAGTACCACAAGATCCGGGCGATGTCCTTGAATTTTTTCTAAGGCATCCACACCATCACTGGCCACAGTGACATTCAAGCCGCTGCCCTTGAGCAGATCGGTGATCATTTTTTGTTGGGCAACACTATCTTCTACGACTAAAACAGTACTCATATGGTTCTACCTGCTCGATGCAAGAATTAACGGGCAAGGTTGATGCAGTTTCTGGATCTGCTCTTCTATCATTAAAACTTGTTCTCTTTACCCTGAGTTAACTTGACTCGCGGCATTTCAGTTCTTTCTAATTTGAATTAGCGACTGTTTGAAACGATAATCCGGATAAAGCAAATTGGGTCAGGGAACTGAGGAAATCGAGGTAGAACCCTCGCTATCAATTTCTAGCTCATCTGCCAGCGCTTTTGCTAATAATTTGTCAGGCGTAGGACGATCTGGACACCCCAAGCCGACGTATTTTTCCAGCAGCATCAGCAGTTCTCCTTCGCCAAAGGGTTTGGTCAAGTAATCCGTTGCACCGACCATGCGAGCCTTGACCCGATCAATAAACCCATCTTTCCCAGTCAGCATGATGATTGGTGTTTCCCGAAAGGCAGTGGAGGTTCGCAGCATGGCGCAAATTTCGTAGCCGTCGAGTTCGGGCATCGCAATATCGCACAGGATCAAGTCAGGTTTGAGCTGGAACACTAAGCTGAGAGCCTTGAGCGGGTTGCTGATGCTGGCGGCTTCATAGCCATGCTGGTTCAAAATTTGCTCCACTGTGGCTCGAACGGTTGCTCCATCATCAATACAAACAATGCGCGGTACTTTACCTCCTGCAGCAGCGGTTTGGGTTGTCTGCAATTGTCCTGTGTCTGAAACTTCAGGAGCCAGCAACTGTACAGTGCCTTGCCGCACATGAGGATAGATTGCTTCGGATAGTTGGGTACCGATGCCGCCAGATACAGCTCGTTTACCTCTAGGCCATCGTCACCCGATTCGCTGAAAATCTCACCTTCGGTAAAGTCGAGGCTACCGCCCACCTGCAACTCTGGCAAAATCGGATACACGCCCGTCACCCGCAGGCGAGCTGAGTCTTCATCGCCTTGAAATAAATAAACCCCTTGCAGTTGCAATGAAGGGGGAGTCAGCGCACGACGAGATTCTGTATCTGCTAATTCAGCAGCTGTTTGAGATTCAGTGGGTGGGGTCTGAGCAACAGGTGGTATGACAGGCTCAGGAGTTTCAGGGCTAGGGGTTACACCAGGAGTTCCAGGACTAGAGCTAGGTGGCGGCGGCACTTCGCCTGCCGTTCCCCTCGGATAGGTAGGGACAGGAAGGGGCGTGCGTGCTACATCGGGACGAGGATAGGCCGAGCGGGGCGGAATTGCAATGTCGGGTACAGGTGGGTTGAAGTCAAACTGCTCGGTGGGATTGCAGTCTGCTAAACACTCCTCTGAGCTGACCGTTATGGGCGCTATAGTTTGGCTCTCAGGCGTAGCTTGCCCAACTCGATCAGATGCTTCAGTTGACCGAGCTGTTACCTCCTCCGAGATTGCTCCTGGCTGGTGCGGAAGCGGAGCCCCAGTTGCAGTCTGATTAACAGCGCTTTCAGGAGGTACCGATTCAGATCTGGCTAACCGGTTCAGTTCAGAGGATGAAGCAGGAGTATCTTGGGTGGCTTTAGCATCAGGTGAAATGCTGCTCACCAATTCAGCAAAACCTGCGGTTTCTACATCGGTTGCAGGGTTCGCGTCTGCTGGCAAAGAGATGGCTACTACAGTAAATCCCAGGTAAACAACCCAGGAACTGATAGTCATCCAACCGTTGCAGAAAACGGTTTTAGACAGACTAGGCATGATTACTTTACAAAGTAGTAAGGTTAGAGCTTTGCGTCGGAATTGCTAGCAAACATAAATCGGCTTTGCAACCCGAAGGAAAATCAAAAGGCAAACTAAATGCGTTTACACGTAGAGCGCTACTGTCCCGATAACCGAATCTAGTGGCTGAAACAGTGCTTGAGCATTGCATCGCCATTAGCAAAGAGTTCAAGCTAGGCTTAAAGCTGGTGCATGGGCCACCCCACCCCGTCTGCGGGTAGGTGATTAAAAAACATTCAGGTCAACCAACTTGCCACCCGTATAACCCTCAATATCTATGTCGTTCAATCATCTTTTTTCTCAATTCACGCTGCCTTTAACTCAGCTACGGCAGCTAATGTTGCTGATCGGACTGATGCTGACCCTGATGGCTAGTAGTGGCTGCACTGCACTCAACCGCCTCAATCCCAGATTGTCTGCTCCGCCCCTCGAACTGTCGATTGTGCAAATTGAACCTAGAGGTGGGGGCAGCTATAGCGTTTCAGGAAACACAACCCTACCCGACCAGACCCGAATCACGGTTTCAGCCATTCGGTTGTTTAAGACCACAGCAGCTGGCAGTTCCAACTATGCGATCCTGGATCGGCAGATTGCAGTAGTAAACCAAGGCAGTTGGGAAACTCGACTTAACCTCTGGCAAGCGTCGCAGAACGGGCAATTTCAAGAAAGCTGGCAGGCAACCCGTGAACTCGTCCGACGCAGCGATCCCGAACCTAGCGTGACCTTTCTGGCAACTCTAGAGCCAGCCAATCAAGCAGCGACTCTACAGCAACAGGTTGAAGCCCTTGACCCATCGACACAAACCGCTATTACGCGCTTTACCACTGATGGAATTCTTGGCCCAATCCGACTTTGGTCCTTCGGCAATCCGCTTGGCTTCCAGGTTTTCGTAGGGACCGCCGGGTAAACCTTTGAGGGCTTGGCGAATGATCTTCACCGACTCCCGCATTTCTCGAATCCGCACTACATAGCGAGCGAAGCAGTCGCCTGCGGTTTCCCAATGCACATCCCAATCGAAGTCGTCGTAGCACTCGTAGTGGTCCACCCTGCGCAGGTCCCACTTGACGCCAGAGGCCCGCAGCATTGGACCAGACAGACCCCAGTTGATCGCCTCATCGCGCGTGATCGTACCCACACCTTCTACCCGTCGCCGGAAGATCGGGTTGTTGGTAATCAGCTTCTCGTACTCGTCCACTTTGGGCATAAAGTAGTCGCAGAAGTCGGCACACTTATCGACCCAGCCATAGGGCAAATCGACCGCTACGCCACCAATGCGCCAGTAGTTGTTGTTGACCATGCGGTAGCCGGTAGCTGCTTCCCACAGGTCATAGATCATTTCGCGTTCCCGGAAGATATAGAAGAAGGGGGTTTGGGCACCACAGTCAGCTAGGAAGGGGCCGAGCCAGAGCAGGTGGTTGGCAATCCGGTTCAGCTCTAGCATAATCACCCGGATGTAGCTGGCCCGTCGGGGCACCGGCACATCGGCCAACTTTTCTACCGCGTTTACGACTACAGCTTCGTTGAACATGCCCGCCGCGTAGTCCCAACGGCTGACATAGGGCACATACATGACTGGGGTGCGGTTCTCCGCGATCTTTTCCATGCCCCGATGCAAATAGCCAATCACCGGCTCACAGTCAACGACATCTTCACCGTCCAGGGTGACAATCAGGCGCAACACCCCGTGCATCGAAGGATGGTGCGGACCCATATTGAGCACCATTGGCTCGGTTTTGGTTTCAATCATGGTCATAGGTGTTTCTCTCCCCGTTCGATTGGCGCATCAGCAGGTGGGTGGGCATAGACAGCAGAGCTGGTTTGGTCTAAAACTCTAGGTCTAAAACCCTATAGTTTTGTTACGTCTCTCTGAATCATTATACGAAGGGGAAGGCTATCTAAGCAGAGCATCCCACCCAGAATGGCTACGGATTTTTAATGAAACACTGATAATTTCGCTTATAGGGAAGGTTTTAAGTACCTCGGCATAATTAAAAACCAGATTCAAAACCCTGCGCAGCAGGCGGCGCAGGGTTTTGGGTTTTATGTTTAATTATGCTCACCTACCTAGTAGGAGTCAGGAGCCAGAAGTCAGAAGAAGGTTGGGGTGGCGCAATTCAATGGCGATTTATCCGGCTGGTTCACTGGTGCATCAGTAGGCCGGGGCCGGGGTTAGTAAGATTAACTGCTGCTGCTGAAGTGCTCGCACGGTATCGAGACTCAGTTCAACTTCCTGCAAAATTTCCCCAACCGTGCGGGTTTGATTGCCGTCGCAGGCTTTGAGAAACTGCCATTCAGCCTCGCTGAGATTGACCAGCTGGTAGTCGTAGTTGAACAGGGTGCGGCTGTCCCATCCCTCCATGCAGGGGCTACGGTCTGGAATGGCCGCCAGTAGAGCGGCGTCAGAAGACCAGTCGCATCGAGGCAATGGCGGACGGGCGAGGAAAAATTCGTAGTGGGCGATGGTTTCCGGATCAAGCAGTTCGATCAAGCGGTAGCGCTGGCGATCGGTGAGGGTAGCAGCTCGTTCCATCAGATCAGGAGCTTTGGCCAGCAGGCGTTCGAGCTGCCAGACCTTGGGATTGGAGAAACCAACAAACTCTAAACCAGAAGGGATTGCAGCGTTGCCGGCTTTTCACGTCGGGCGGGAGATTCTTGTAGGTTTTTTTCTAGCAGCTCGGCCTGGGGAGAACCAGATTCTTCGCCTTCTCCAATCAAGGACGGATCGGTCGTGAAGATCGACTCTTCGTAACCTGTAGCCTGTTCGTAGGCGGCTCGATATTGTTGCTGTTGTTCTCGCTGCTCATAGTGCTGTTCCACAATATTGATCAGCTGGAAATAGAGCGCAAAAGCACGGGCAGCTCGAATGGCTTCATTTAAATCCAGATTCTCGATCAGTCTCAGCACTTCGGCAGCGGCAGCTTCTGCTGCTTCACTTTCAGAAGAATGGATCGAGCGCAACTGGCGCAGTAAATCTACCAAGGTTTGTCCACATTCCTGCTGAAGAACCAGTTCCCACAGATCCTCAACAATCCTGAGGCGATGGCGCAAAAACAGATCCGAAGTCGAGTCAGGGGTCAACGCTGGGATAGTTTTCTCCTCAATTACTGTATTAGCACTAGAGCGAAAAGCATCGTCTGAGGATTGGAGGGTTGAACTCATAGTTTATCCTGGCAAGATCATTCGATAATTCTATGGTGTTTGCTAGAGCAAATCTAGATGTTTGCGTTCATTGCAAAATTCTGTTGCATCCTAAAAAACAAAGCTTTAGAAGCATAAAATTGCGCTGGTTCTCTTCTAAAACCAACCAATAACCATTTAGAATTGGTGGTCCATTTCTTTAGCTAATTCTTCGGCTAAAACTGCATATTTGGCAATTAATTGACAATCAAATATAGGCTTAAATGGCCTTAGAGCGAAAGCCATAGCAGCACGCATACGATAGAATGAATTTGTTTTTTGTATCAAAAACTACGTGATTGTAATTGTTTGAGTTTAGAGTCATAGTAATCGCTGCATTGCATCATTTAAACTGATGGAGCCACACTGATAAAGTTACTAGTTTCTCAGCGGGTTTCCATGAAACAGGACCTAACTCAATTAAGCGCTTACCTTAAGTTAAGTGCCTGCAAAAGAGCAGCCGAGTAGAGGATCTACTCTCTAAACCTGCCACCAACTGATTTAGGGTGGGTTGAGATTTTGCTTGTCAATTGGCTGCCTACTCATCTTCTGCCGCATTTCTGCCAGTTGCATCATCGCCTATGCCACCTGCTTTGGGTCAAGTTTTTGCCTATACATACAGCGATCCCCTGCTAGAAGTTGTGCCTGATGCATCCATTTGGGGATGGGAAGTGGACCGGGTGTACCAAGACCAAGGCACGCGACAGCAGTTACAGCAGCTCTTGCAAGATTGTCGCACTGAATCTGTCGCTTATCTACTGGTGCGGCATCTCAACGAGTTGGGCGACTCCCTGACTGCTATTCGGGCCATCTTAGCCAAGCTAGAGGCGCTACAAATCCAGCTGATCACAACCGAAGATGCGATTGGCCTCGCTGAACCATCGATCTGCCCTTCGGATCTAATGCAATTGTTTCAGACGATCCAAACCCAGCAGCAGCGTCAACAACTCCGCCGGGGCCATGCCCGCAACCGCCTCAAAGCCCTACCTCCACCAGGCAGAGCACCCTATGGCTACCGCCGTGGCAAAGACCGCTATGCGTTAGATCGGAGTACGGCTCCCGTGGTGAAGGATTTTTTCGATCACTTTTTGCTGTACGGCTCACTCAGGGGCAGCGTTCGCTATTTGCAGAAAAAATATAGCAAGAAAATCTCAGTTTCGACTGGCAAGCGCTGGTTGACTAGCCCGGTGTATCGGGGTGACTTAGCGGAACAGCAGGGAATTGTCCGTCGTCCGATTATTCCGGCTGACTGTCAGCACAATGCTCATATCTACTACCTGCTGGTGGAAAACCTGGAGGTCCGCACAGCCCTGATTGCCCATCTCAAGCGCAAAGGCATCCAATCGACCTTCCACTATGTACCGCTACACAGTGCCCCCGCTGGCCTCAAGTACGGTCGAGCAACTGGAGAGTTGTCTGTCACGGACGACTTAAGCGATCGCTTGATTCGGTTGCCATTAGGGGCAGGTATGACCTTAACCGAAGCTAAATACGTCAGCGAAGAAGTGCTGGCATTTTTTAACCAGCAAAGCTAAAAGCCAAGGTCGCTAAGCTGATTCTAAGCGCTTAGGTGACGACTCTTGACACCGCGACGATCAATCTGGAAAGGATGGGTCGTCGTTTTTGATTTGAGAGGTTTAAAACGAGATAATTCAGTTTCTTACCCTTGCTAACCTCTGCCAAACAGGCGCTTCAGTGGGTTTGACGCAATTTGCCCTATCCCTCGCGATTGATGGCGTTGAGCCGCTTGCACCGGGTCTGGATCGGTGAGAATCTGAATCGCACGGTCGCGAAGTTTAGCACTGCGATCTTGATTGGTGGAAACGAGGGTTGCTTCCTGTTCGCCTTCGCTTTGAGTATCTGATAGAGCGACCTGGTAGGCTTGATTTAAACTAGGTAGGCTGGCTGCGATTACAGGAAGTTCGACAATCCGGGTTTCCAAGTTTTGACTAATGGCCTGGAGCTGGTTCTGTAATCCTGCTGGCAAGGATTCTTCTTGCTGAGCCAAGGCGGTCACAAACGCTGTAAGGATTTTTTCTTGTTGAGGGTTTAAGGAAGACATGATTGTAAAAAGATTTCAGTGCGAAAAAACAGTTAGAAAGGACCGTTTATTTGATAGTAAAAAACTTTGTGAGTTTTGATCTCAGAGGCTAACATAAATCCAACTTTTGAAAGGTTCAGCACCCATCAACAGAACGGTTCCACCCCAGAGGCACAATCGAGCGATACCTCTATCGAGAGAGGCATTGGCAATGATTTGTTTCACTCTCGGTAATCGGAGAAGTTGCAACGTTACGGCTCAGCTTCAGCAGTGGTTATGTGACACAAAGTCGTCAAAGAAGAACGAGGAATATCTTCGCGACGAGTATTTTGGGTCAGAGGCTTGGACGCAGCAGTACTGATTCCAAGCCTCAAATCGCAATCTTGCTCAGGGTCGAACCTCTTTCTTCCGATAGGTTGCAACAACTGAACGATTACGGAAGATTAAAACATCAGACCTGCCACGTGTGCATTAGTAATGGCATTCCAGCATTAATCAGAGCCTTTTTAATATCAGGAGTGGAATATGACAAGCCCACTAGAAGAAAAACAAACTCATCAGCAAATTGAGCAAATTAAAACAGATCTACGCAAAGCGCAGCAAGAAGGCCAGTTAAGAACCGAGCGAATTCGCGAAATTGTACGGGATGCAGTGGCGCAGGTAGCAGGCGAAGTTAAACAAGGGTCGGGTGAAATTCAAGTGCTGGCAAAGGAAGCCCTAAATGTTGTAATTGAAACGCTTCAGGGGCGAGGGAAGGAACTCCGAGATGATTTGGCCGCCTCGATCGAAGGCATCATTGATGGCATTAGCCATGCACGTCGTGATGCCATCAATCAATCTCAAGCTGAAGTTAATCAACTCCAGGCTCAAATTCAGCAGCAGGAAGAGCAGCTTAATGCCGAAATTGAAGGAACCCTAACCGAGCTTGAAACTGATGCTCTCCAAAGAACATTGCCGTCGTCCTCATGTCCTTTCATCAATCGGATACAGCCAGCGGGCTTTCGCTCGCCGGTTGTGCGCCTGAGCTGGCTTCTGCCGCCCGCGGCCTCTTGGCCCGCAAGGGCTGGGATGGGCCGGTAGCTCAGTTGGTTAGAGCGCACCCCTGATAAGGGTGAGGTCGGAGGTTCGAATCCTCCTCGGCCCACCATCTTGTCTGGTTAAGGGGCCTTAGCTCAGCTGGGAGAGCGGTTGCTTTGCAAGCATCAGGTCATCGGTTCGATCCCGATAGGCTCCACCAGGCACGTCATGCGCGGCACCGCGCGGGCAGATATCCGATTGTATGAAAACACGAGATCCGGCTCGGCCGGTAGTGGGGGATTTGCCCCCGCGCTCTTTGACATTGTGAATGGGTTTTTAAATCGATGCCGTGGCGGCATTGTGCGTTGGCTTTCGGGCCGGTGTGCGATGTCATCACAAGATCAACCAACAAGTTGATTATCTGGCTGAGATATTCCTCCATGCCTATCACAGCGCAGTCTTTATGCAGGGCTGTCGTTGATGGTGTGGATTCTCAAGCGTGAGGTAAGAGCATTTGGTGGATGCCTTGGCATGTACAGGCGAAGAAGGACGTGGCACGCTGCGATAAGCGTCGGGGAGTTGTGAGCAAACTTTGATCCGGCGATTTCCGAATGGGGAAACCCACCCTCACCATTTCCTCTGTTGTTCCTTCTGGAACCGCAGAAGAGGTGGATAGGGTATCACCTTAGTGAATATATAGCTTTGGTGAAGCGAACCCGGGGAACTGAAACATCTCAGTACCCGGAGGAAAAGACATCAACCGAGATTCCGTTAGTAGTGGCGAGCGAACGCGGACCAGGCCAGTGCCTTCATTTCAACTAGCAGAACACTCTGGAAAGTGTGGCCGTAGCGGGTGACAGCCCCGTATGCGAAAGTGATGATGAAGGACTCGAGTAGGGCGGGACACGTGAAATCCTGTCTGAACATGGGGGGACCACCCTCCAAGCCTAAATACTCGTACATGACCGATAGCGAACACAGTACCGTGAGGGAAAGGTGAAAAGCACCCCGATTAGGGGAGTGAAACAGTACCTGAAACCGAATGCTTACAAGCAGTGGGAGCTCCTTTAGGGAGTGACCGCGTACCTCTTGCATAATGGGTCAGTGACTTAGTGTATCATGCAAGCTTAAGCCGTTAGGTGTAGGCGCAGCGAAAGCGAGTCTGAATAGGGCGACTGAGTATGATGCATTAGACCCGAACCCCGGCGATCTAGGCATGGCCAGGTTGAAGGTGCGGTAACACGCACTGGAGGACCGAACCGGTGAATGTTGAAAAATTCTCGGATGAGCTGTGTTTAGGGGTGAAAGGCCAATCAAGCCGGGAAATAGCTGGTTCTCCGCGAAATCTATTGAGGTAGAGCGTCGGACGTATGCCGATGGGGGTAGAGCACTGGATGGGCTAGGGCTGCGCGAGCGGTACCAAACCTAACCAAACTCCGAATACCATCGAGTCTTATCCGGCAGACAGACGGCGGGTGCTAAGGTCCGTCGTCAAAAGGGAAACAGCCCTAACCTACAGCTAAGGTCCCCAAGTCATCACTAAGTGGGAAAGCATGTGGGAATCCCAAAACAACCAGGAGGTTGGCTTAGAAGCAGCCATCCTTTAAAGAAAGCGTAACAGCTCACTGGTCTAAATAAGGGTTCCTGCGGCGAAGATGTAACGGGGCTAAAGTGATGCACCGAAGCTTAGGGTATCCTGGTATTTGACCACACTCAACCCCTTACGCGATCGGACGGGCAGGATCTATCGCATTGTTGGCACGGCCTTCGATATCACCGACCGTAAACGGGCCGAAGCCGCACTGCAACAGGCCAACCTGGAGCTAGAAAGCCGCGTCGAAGCCCGCACAGCTGAACTGAGGCAGGCCAAAGAAGCCGCGGAAGCCGCCAGCCTTGCTAAAAGCACCTTTCTAGCCAACATGAGTCACGAGTTGCGCACGCCACTCAATGCCATCCTGGGCTTCAGCCAATTGATGACGAGGGATCCGTCTCTCACGCTGGAACAGCAGCAGCAGCTTGGCATCATCAACCGCAATGGTGAACATCTGCTCACCCTGATCAACGATATTTTAGAGATGTCTAAGATCGAGGCAGGGTGGACTGTTCTAAACCCGAACAATCTCGACCTCTATCGATTGCTCCATAGCGTAGAAGAAATGTTTCGCCTTAAAGCCAGTTCTAAGGGCTTGAATCTGGTAGTTGAGCGGGCCATTGATGTTCCCCAGTTCATCTACACCGATGAAGGAAAACTGCGTCAAGTTCTGATCAACTTACTGGGAAATGCGATTAAGTTCACGTCATCTGGCTGTGTGATGCTACGAGTCTTCTGGCATTCTCAAACCCAATCAACGAATCAATTAGAAAATCAGCCTGAAGATATTGACGCTAATAATTCTCAATCGATATCGGAACTTGCTGCATTTACCTCATCTCTTTGGTTTGAAGTGGAAGATACCGGTCCAGGCATCAATCCACCCGAACTTGATCGCCTGTTTGAACCCTTTGTGCAGACCGAGTCGGGTCGCCGCTCACAGGAAGGTACAGGATTGGGTTTACCGATCAGCCGCCAGTTTGTTCATTTAATGGGCGGGGAATTAACTGTGCAGAGTCAACTGGGGAAAGGCAGTATTTTTCGCTTTCATATTCCCACTCAGCAGGTAGAGGAGGCAACCCCTCAGCTTGAATTAGCCGATCGGCGTGTAATTGGCTTAGCTCCTGGTCAACCGCAATATCGCATTCTGGTGGTAGAAGATAACTGGGCTAACCGTCAGCTTCTAGTTGATTTGCTGGTGCTGATTGGCTTTGAGGTGCAAACTGCCACAAACGGTCAGGAAGCGATTGAGATGTGGCGGACCTGGCTACCGCATCTGATCTGGATGGATATCCGCATGCCGCTGCTAGATGGTTATGAAGCAACCCAACGAATTCGAGCCGAGATTGCCAATCGACCGTCTCCTCAGCCCAGCACGGTAATTATTGCCCTCACCGCAAGCGCTTTTGAGGAAGACCGGCTAGCTATTCTTGGGGCTGGCTGTGATGATTTTGTGCGTAAGCCCGTACCTGAACGCATGCTTTTAGAAAAAATAGCCCAATATTTGAACGTGCAGTACATCTATGCCAACCCTGCCTTTGGTGCAATCACCCATCTACCGAACAAGCCGACTGCACTCACTGATGTGGCCCTTGAGCCGATGTCGGACCAGCTATCTAAGATGCCCATTACTTGGATCGAACAACTGCATCGAGCTGCTCAAATTGCCGATGAAGAAATGATTTTGCAGCTAATCGAAGAGATTCCAGCTGCTCAGGGTCAAATGGCTAATACGCTGCGAGAGCTAGTGCATCACTTCCGCTTAGAGCAAATCATTCAAATTACCCAAGCGAAGGTAGATAGGGAAGCTGATCCGGAAGACTTTAATATATAACGCGGTGTGCAACTTACTTAAAACCCCGATCGGTGCTGCTCCGAAATCGTCTGCTGAGTTCGCGTGAAGGTGCGATAGCTAATCGCCCCAACCGTCAGCACAACCACTAGCAGCAGCAGAACTGTAGTTGGCAGCACAAATCCAGCCTTAGCTCGGCGAGGGCGGCTACGGGTAATGAGTAATCCACGCAAGAGCCAACTCACAAGTCCCTTGATCAGCCTATGAGTCGTGCGATTCATTTGCCGGAGAAGCGTTTGGGCGGCCCTGATTACCTTTCGAGTTGACATAGGTGTTTTCTGTCAAATGGATACTGAGACGGCAGATACCAGGATTTGATGTTAGAAATTTAATGCAAGAATCGATAGAAACTTAAACTGATTGCACACCAAATATAGGGATATACGCAGGATGCTCAGACATGGGTTGCCAATTCACCTAAAAGTTTACAGGCTGCCCCTCCCCTGAACGATCACTGCCCTAATCATTCAACGCTGCACCATCAGATGACATCAACAGAGAATCCACGATAATTAAAACAAGCTGAAACTACCAATAGCGCCAACTAGCTCATGGTAGGAGTACGGGGTAAACAGAAACTAGAGAACACCCCAACCTTCAAGGCTTCATGATTCCCACTCACAGGAGAGAAACGATCATCTTGCCTGGAAAAAATGCTGCTAATTTTTAGCACTTTTTCCCAGCCTGATTACTAGCGTTCCAAACGCTTTCCAAGCTAATTTTTGCGGCTGTCTAATCACCCGATCCGATCGTTTGTAATTCCTTATACAGCTCGATTGCTTCTACGACCAAGGGACTTAGATTCGTCCAGGCAACACAGGTAAACACTTGTAAGAGATTATACCAAAGTTATTTTTGTAGGCTTTTACGCAGAAATAACTAGTCACACAAAAATAAAAAGACAGCCTTGGATCAGCTGTCTTTGAAACTATATAGAACAAAGTTGAACAAACAGCACAAAAACCTGTGCTCCTATAGCTCTTACAACTTACTGAGATCAATTCCAGCCTCTTTTGCCATCGCATACAACCCCTTCCGTTCCAATGTTTTGATGGCTCTAGTTGAGAGGCGCAATTTAACCCAACGCTTCTCTTGAGGAAACCACACCCGCTTTTCCTGCAAATTGGCTTCTTGCAGCTTTTTGGTCCGGCGGTGCGAGTGAGAAATCGCAAAAGCGTTGTTCGCTTGCTTACCCGTGAGTGTACATTTACGCGCCATAATTTGATTGCAAAAAATGAATAAACACAATCCTCCATTATACAGGCTACTATAGCGAGATAGTAAAGTCTATTAATGAAATGTGTCGAATGACGTTAACCCACTGTATTTCAGACTACCTGAATTACAATGGGGAGTTGAGCAAATAGAGTCTAGTCAGGCAGCTTGGAAGTCTCAAATGTGAGAGCCTCAAACAAAAGCAAAAAGACCAAGACTGGATTAGCTTGTTTGGGACCTAGCAAACTTGGTTTTGTTTATCGGATTCGGTCTTCAAGTTTGAATATCTGCGCTGCCTCATTTGGCACTAGGAGAAATTTTGCAATGTTGGAACTCTGGTCGAGAGTCATCCACTTTTTTAAGCCGATCTTTCTGCCCGTAGGGCAGTTACAGCTACCATCCCTTGCTGGAACCTACGAGGTTTTAAGTTCAGCTTCCGTAGACGAGCTGTGGAGCAAAGTGGTCAACCTCGCTGATGTATCCTGGCATCCCTTACTTGCCAAAACCAATGTACCTTACGGGCTAATTCCCAAACCAGGCTTAATTTACCAAGCCGTGAGCCGCTTTTTTCCCATCCGACTCAGGCTATTGCCCCCGGTACCGTGTTTATGCCGATGCACTGGGGTTCGCTCTGGGCCGATGACGCCGAGGTGAATGCCCTCACCCATCCGGAATCGTGCCCTGCTTCTCGCCAGCCTGAGCTAAAAGCCTGCGCCGTTCAGGTCAAACCAATTGCGATTGCCGAAGCTGCCGATCAAGAGTGCTTGCCCCAAACCACGTCGATTGGCTCCTCGGTGTAGTCTCGTGGGTTGCTACCGCCCCATCTCCGCCATAATAGAATGAGAAGCAGTTTACATTCCTTCATCATGGCGAAAGACCTGCGGGACTATCTGAACTACATCGAACAGCGGGGGCAGTTGCGGCGCATCCAGGCGCTGGTAGATCCCAATCTAGAAATTGCCGAAATTGCCAATCGGATGCTGCAACAAGGCGGACCGGCCCTGCTGTTTGAGAATGTCAAGGGATCCCCCTATCCAGTCGCGGTCAATGTCATGGGCACAGTGGAACGAGTCTGCTGGGGCCTAGGTATGGAGCACCCGGCAGAATTAGAGGAACTGGGCAAAAAGCTAGCAATTCTCTACCAGCCGCGTCCGCCCAAAAAGCTTTCCCAGGCGATTGAGCTAGGGAAGGTGCTGTTTGATGTAGTAAAGGCCAAACCGGGCCGGGATTTTCTGCCGAGTTGTCAGCAGGTGGTGCTCAAGGACGAGGCCGTTGATTTAACCCAACTGCCGCTGCTGCGGGTGTATCCCGGCGATGCCGACAAGGTGATTACGCTAGGATTGATGATCACTAAAGATCCAGAAAACAAGATTGTGAACGTTGGCGTATATCGTCTTCAGCTCCAGTCGAAGAACACGATGACGGTACAGTGGCTCTCGGTGCGGGGTGCGACTCGTCACTTACGCAAAGCTGCCGAGCGGAGACAAAAGCTAGAGGTGGCGGTGGCAATCGGGGTGCATCCGTTGATCATCTTAGCGGCAGCCACGCCTTTGCCGGTTGATTTGTCCGAGTGGCTGTTTGCTGGCATCTACGGCGGTTCAGGTGTGCCGTTAGCCAAATGTAAGACCGTAGATTTGGAAGTTCCAGCCGATTCAGAATTTGTCCTAGAAGGCACGATCACACCAGGAGAGACAGGAATCGATGGTCCAGCTGGCGATCACATGGGTTATTACGGTGGCGTCAACGAAAAAGCGCCTTTAATTCACTTCCACTGCATGACTCACCGCAAGAATCCGATCTACCTGACGACGTTTAGCGGTCGTCCGCCGAAAGAAGATGCCATGATGGCGATTGCACTCAACCGCATCTATACGCCGATTCTGCGTCAGCAAGTTCCAGAAATTGTCGATTTCTTTTTGCCGATGGAAGCCTTGAGCTACAAAGCGGCGGTAATCTCAATTGACAAAGCCTATCCCGGTCAGGCGCGGCGGGCGGCATTGGCATTTTGGAGTGCCTTGCCCCAGTTCAGCTACACCAAATTTGTGATCGTGGTGGACAAAGACATCAACATCCGCGATCCGCGTCAGGTGGTCTGGGCCATTACCTCCAAGGTAGACCCAGCCAGAGATGTGTTCATTTTGCCCGATAACCCATTTGACTCACTCGACTTTGCCACCGAAAAGCGGGGCCTAGGCAGCAAAATGGGCATCGATGCCACCACGAAAATCTATCCTGAAACTGATCGTCCTTGGGCCGACATGTTACTGCCCGATCCCGATACGGCTGCGATGGTGGAGCGCCGCTGGGTTGAGTATGGTTTGGCCGATTTGCAGCTTCGCGAGGTCGATAATTCGATTAGACGATCAATGGGGTGTGGGTATGTTGCCCACCGCAAGCGTCTCGCTTGCACTACAAATCATTCAAAAATCATTCAAAAATCATTCAAAAATTGTTCAAACAATTTAGATGGACTGATTTAATGCGGCGATTGCGTTGATTAAGGTGTTTCTATGCTGTTGCTTGTAATGTTCTAAATTGGATTTCGTGGTGGGTAATTGACCATGATCTTTAAGCCCCTAAGTTGTCTCATGAAGTATCTTGTCGCTGTGTAAGCAGACTGGTGTAAGCAGACCGGTGTAAGCAGACCGGTGTAAGCAGACTGGTGTAAGCAGACCGACAAACTGAAAGACTGTAAACCAAAATGATTTTGCAATTGAATTGAAGCCAAGCGGCATCTGTTCTGCCTTCGCTGAGTCGGTTACAGATGGGCTGCTGCCCTGCTTTCTGCCTGCTCCTGGTTTGATTTCTGTTTGCTGCTGCCTTCTGCTTCCTCACTCTATTGCTCTTCCGAGACCAATCTGTTACTGTGCCAATTGAGGATTTACTCGGCAAACTTGCTAAAACTGAGCTGTACACCACGTTGGGATGACTGGATGAAAGCAATGGGCCAGCCAAATCGAATTCTGATTCTCTTTGCCCATCCTGCCTTGGAGAAGTCACGTATTAATCGGCAGTTGATTAGGGCAGCTCGCGAAACGGATTCGATTACCATTCACGATCTATATGAGCACTATCCCAATTTCCACATCAATGTGAAGCGGGAGCAGGAGTTGCTGCTGGCCCATGACATTATTGTGTTTCAACATCCCTTCTATTGGTACAGCAGTCCAGCGATCTTGAAGGAATGGCAAGATCTGGTTTTGGAGTATGGCTTTGCCTACGGTCATAACGGCACGGCCCTGCAGGGAAAAAAAGTGCTTTCGGCCATTACCACCGGCGGCAGCAAACAAGCTTATTGCCGACAGGGACACAACTACTTTACTGTCCGCGAACTGTTGACGCCCTTTGAGCAAACGGCTCGCCTCTGTGGCATGGAGTATCTACCGCCGTTTGTGATTCATGGCACCCATCAACTGCGGGAAGCCGATCAAATTGCTTTGTGTGTGGAGGAGTATCGCACCGCAATCGCGGCTTTGCGCGACGATGTAGTTGATTGGCAGCAATTGCCGCGACATCTATACCTGAATCATTATTTGTATGCGAACAAGCTAACGAATAATCCAGTGAATCATCCAGTGGAGCCATCCCTGCATGTCCAATGAGAATTTGTTTTTTCAGGCGTTTGTGTATCTGACGGCTGCCGTGATCACAGTGCCCATCTCTAAACGCTTGGGGTTGGGGTCAGTGCTGGGATATCTGATTGCCGGGGTGATCATCGGTCCGTTTGGCTTGCGCTTGGTGGGGCAAGAAGGTCAGGATGTGATGCGCTTCGCTGAGTTTGGTGTGGTGATGATGCTGTTTCTGGTGGGCCTACAGCTTCAGCCGGATTTGCTGTGGCGAATGCGAATGCCGATTGTGGGCCTAGGCGGGTTGCAGATGATCGCCAATGTTGTGCTGCTATCGGGGGTGGGTCTGCTGCTGGGACTGTCGTGGCAAACGGCTCTAGCCATCTCCCTGATCCTGCCGCTCTCTTCCACGGCGATTGGTGTCCAAACCCTGACCGAACGGGGACTGATGCGAACGCCGGGAGGCCAGTCTGCTTTTTCGGTATTGCTGTTTCAGGCAGTGGCGGTGATTCCGATTCTGGCGCTGCTGCCCCTACTGGCGGCAAATCCGGCCTGTCAAAGCGATCGGGATATTTTTGGGGATTATTGCGGCTAGTGTGCCGCTGCTGTCGTTCAAAAGCTATGTTCAGGACCGGCTAGGTTTGCAGTGGCGTTACTGGTTGACAGAACGATTCATGCATCAGTATTTCGCCAATCAAACCTTTTATCAGCTATCTGCCCAAACCAAAATTGATAATCCCGATCAGCGCATTAGTGAAGATGTTCGCAGTTTTACACAGCAATCATTATCACTACTCGTGATTGGCTTTGATTCTATCGTTCAACTAATTGGTTTCGCCGGTGTGCTCTGGATAATTTCTAAATCATTACTAGTAATATTGCTCACCTATGCGATTGTGGGGACGGGCATCGCCACATTTCTGTTTGGTCGGATCCTTGTGCGTATCAATGCAGAACAGCTTAAACGCGAGGCTGATTTCCGCTTTGGCTTGATCCGGATTCGAGAAAATGCCGAGTCGATTGCCCTCTACCGAGGACAGCACCGCGAGCTAAATGCAATGCAGCAGCAGTTTCTCCAGGTTATTCAAAACTTTAACCGTTTGATTCGCTGGCAGTTTAATTTAACCATTTTTCAAAATAGCTATCAGTACGTTACCTTTATCCTTCCTTTTATCGTTTTAGCTCCGCGTATCTTTTCTGGAGAATTGGAGATCGGCGTTGTTAGCCAGTCGCAGGCTGCCTTTGAGCGCATTGGCCTAGCCCTTGGACTGGTGATTACCCAGTTTGATCAACTTACCGCTCTGGCTGCTAGTGTTGACCGTTTAGACCATCTCCAAACGGCAATTCAGACTCCACGACCCATCACCCAGCAGATTCAGATACTGGAAGGCACACCGCTGGCCTTTCAGCAGGTCACGCTCTACGTGCCAGATGGTTCCAGAAGGCTGATCGAAGACTTGTCAACTGCGGTTTTGCCCGGTTCTGCTCTGTTGATTATGGGCGAAAGTGGGGTCGGAAAAAGTTCGCTGCTGCGAGCCGTAGCTGGACTGTGGTCTACGGGTTCGGGATGCATTATCCGCCCCGCTACGCAAAACCTGCTATTCTTGCCCCAGCGCCCCTATATGATTTGGGGTTCGCTCCGCCAACAGTTGCTTTATCCTCGCCTGTCGCCCCACTCTGATCAGCAATTGATGCAGATCTTACAGCAGGTCAACTTATCCCACTTGATTAATAACGGTCTCAATAACGGTCTCAATAACGGTCTCAGTAACGGTCTCAATAACGGTACAACCAGCACTGGTTTAGACAGCATTACAGACTGGGCAAAACGGCTCTCCTTGGGAGAACAGCAGCGGCTAGCCTTTGCCCGTTTGCTGCTGGCCCAACCCCTCTACGCCCTGCTCGATGAAGCGACTAGTGCCCTCGATGTGGCTCAGGAAACACACCTCTATACGCTACTGCAAACGACCTCTATTTCTTTCATTAGCGTCGGGCATCGATCGACGTTGCTGAATTACCATCAGCAGGTGCTATACCTCAAGCGAGATCAAACCTGGCAGTTGCGCAGAATATAACCATTTGAAAGTACTGTATGCATTAATATGAACATTGCTCGAAATAGGTCTATCCCTGCTTGGTTGAATCTATGGCGTCCCTTTTGGCGGGTTGCTGCCCCCTACTGGCAGTCATCGGAAAAGTGGGGAGCGGTGGTCTTGTTGCTGCTGTTGTTCGGGTTGGGGCTGATTAGTGCTGGGCTGCTCGTCTTAGTCAGTTTGTTTCTAGGAGAAGTAACGTCGGCATTGGCAGCGCAGGAGCGCGAGCGCATTAGATTAATGAAATCGTCTCTGATCTCACGTCCACCACGAGTGGGATTTCCAGCGATTGGTAACAGAATAGGATGCGGGGATACCACAATTCCATCTTGACCGATGAAAAATCAGATGGCGCGAAACCATCAGCAAAACCATCAGCAAAACCATCAGCAAAACCATCAACAATGGTGGCAGGGGCTGGGCACAGACTTTTGGCTGACTTTACCCGTCTTAGCCATCTTGTTCTGGTTCGGCTGTAGTTGGATGACGGCTCAGGTGCTGAGTCGGCCCTACGATACAAAAGAGAAATTAGAAGCTGACACTCAGCTAGAGGTGCGGGTAGCGGCCAACGTAGCCACGATTAAGGCTCTGATCAACCGGGCTGAAGGCATCACTCAGGTCGAGGTCCAAACCAGCGACTCCACATTGAGAAAACTAGAGTTCGAATTTCCTGTGACTGAGCCAAATCAGCTAGAAGCCACGATTGCGCAAGAGTTGGGCCTCTCTCGTGCTGATGTTCGCAAGCTAGTGCGCTACCAAATTATGGACTAGCCGAATCTCCCATCACCAAACCCGTCAGCAGCAACTGCCAAACCTGGTCAAAGTCTGCGTCGATCTCTGGCTCACTCCATGTTCCAGCATGAGCTGGATGATGAAACCGAATCGTGGCGTTGAACACCGCTCTGGCGGCCTGGTCAGCATCTGCAACCCGAAACTCCTGACTGGCGATCCCACTGCGAATAATTTGGGCTACCTGTTGCACCAGCTCGTCTACATGGGCTTGAACGACGTTTCGAGCTGCTTCGGCAATGGCGGAATAGGTGGCAAATAGCTCCGGATCTTCCAGCACTTTCTGTCGTTTCAGAGTCATGAGTTGCTTGAACCAAGCATGCAGCCGTGCTACCGCAGGCCCTTCGGCTGCCGCAATCTGGGCTAAAGGAGTGGAAACCCGATGCAGCCAGCGTTCAGCCACCGCATCCCGCAGGGCTGCCTTACTGGAGAAATGGCGGTAGATCGAGCCGTGACTGATATCCAAGAAGCGGGCCACATCTACTACCGATGCCTTGGTGGGGCCATACCGCCGCAACACTTCTTCCGCTGCATCGAGGATCCGCTCTGGGGTCAGCGCCGAGTCATTCATGCAATCGTTCTATTACCTCTCACTATCCAGCATCGCCATCTGTCCAGCATCATAGCGATCGCCTGCTACCGCCTCTGGGGGGATGGCCGCCTCGATCTGAGCCAGATCGGCCTGACTCAAGTGTAGCTCTAGGGCACCCAGGGCTTCGGTCAACCGCTCGCGGCGTCTCGCTCCAATCAACGGAATCAGATCGGTGCCGCGCGACAGCACCCAGGCAATCGCAACTTGGGCCACGGTGGCATTGTGAGTATGGGCAATGTGGCGCAGAGCCTCCACCAGCGATAGATTGCGCTGCAAATTTTCGCCCGAAAACCGGGGCAAATGGCTGCGAAAATCCTGCATCGTTTGTGAGCGTTCGGTAGACCAGTGGCCGCTCAGCAACCCCCGTGAAAGTACCCCATAGGCGGCCACCGCAATTCCCAATTGGCGAACCGTAGGCAAGATTTCGGCCTCGATGCCCCGACTCAGCAGCGAGTATTCAATTTGCAGCCAAGCAATCGGATGCACAGCATGGGCACGGCGAATCGTCTCCGCGCCCACTTCCGAGAGGCCAATGTGTCGCACATAGCCAGCTTGCACCATTTCGCTAATCGCCCCGATCGTGTCTTCAATCGGCACGGTGGGATCGAGGCGGGCCGGTACTCGGAGAAGCTGGAAGAGGGCTGGGTGAGGGAATAGGGGAACTGGGGCTGCCTGATTCTGGACTGCTACTTCTTGCCAACGCGTCCAGAATCAGGACTGGCATCAGCCGCTCTAGCTCCTCGTTCCATCCAGACCGGAGTGGAGGTACGGGTGTCGGTTGCGGTTGCGGAGAAGTTGCGTCAGGGGACGGATCAGGCAGATTGTCATAGGGCAGAGTTTCCCTAGGGTTTGGGGTTTGGGGAGGAGCCTCCCTGCGGAAGATATTGTCTGGCAGAATCGGACGTCGCTCAGGCGAGAGGAGACGGTTACCTAGGAGAATCAGCACTACCATCAAAGCACTGATCCCAATCAGACGGGCATTGCGGCTGAGCAAATTCACCCTGGAAAAGGCGTAGAAGATAAGAGCTATACCAGCAGCGCCGACTAATATTAACAACGGGTCAACCACAGCCGCTCCTCCCCCGATTCCTCTTTATCATCCCGTAGTTCGCTGGAAATCGAGAGGCCCTGACTCACCACAAACCCGGAATCGGCGGTTCTGGTTCCGGTTCCGGCTCAGGTTCCGGCTCAGGTTCTCTCACAACTTGATAGCGTGGTCCAGAGAAATTGCCGTTGCCAGCCCCTTGTCCTCCCAAAGGCGTGCCATCACGATTGACGATTGAGTCATCATCGATCAAATCAAGCTGAAGCGTGCCGTCTCCTGTGCCGGTTGTCACCAAAACCCGGTAGGTCGTGCCACTGCCCTGTGTCTCAATCACCCGAGCACCGATTACTCCTGTGGTGTTGAGCTGAAAATCTGCTGAATCGACACCAGTCACCGCTTGGTCAAACTGCACTTCGTACCGAACTCTTGGCTGATCAGTAGGATTCGCATCCAGCCGACTGATGGCAGTCACCAAAGGCGGCTGGACAGGAGCAGGGTCTACAGATCGCTCAACCGTATAGGGCACTCCAGAGAAATTGCCGTTGCCTGCTCCCTCTCCTCCTAGCGGGGTGCCATCACTGGTTCTAATCGAGTCATCGTCTACCAGATTGAGCTGCAGCAGACCGTTGCCGGTGCCTGTGTTAACAGAAACCGTATAGGTTCTGCCGCTGCCCTGAACTTGAGCCACTCCTGCATTGGTGAGCGTCGGATCGAGGTTAAAGTCTGCTAAATCGACGCCAGTCACATCTTGACTAAATTGCACTTCATATCTGACCGTGTCCTGATTCGTGGGAGTTGCATCCAGTGGGTTAATGGCAGTGACAGTAGGCACCGCAGGTGCAGATACCAGGCAGGCTTCGTCTTGAGAGGCGTTCAGTAAGCATCGAATCGAGCAAGCTCTGGGAGATTGACTGCACAGCCACCACAGCAACGACCCAGCAAACGCACCTGGCCCAAGCACCGCCATCAACAGCCAGCGCAACATCCCGCCCCATCTCCACCCACCTGTGACGATCAGGGCAGCGATGAGGCTGATAATTAACGGAATTGCCGGTGTTCCCATGCTTGTTGGTCTATCATTGGCCCATCATTGGCCTATAAGGCTGCTACGCTAATTTTAGCCTTGAAGAGAAAAACTCGATAGACTGCCGCTGTTCCGCCTATTAGCTCACTATTGGCTCATTCTACTGGCCTATCTACTGGCCTATCCTATTGCCCCGCCCTGTAGCCATCCTGTAACCATCCTGTACCCACCCTGTAACCGCCCTATGACCACCCTGTTGGTTCACCCCGTTCAATGACACAATAAACATCTATAGCCCGCATAGCCTGATAATTGTTAGTCTCGTTAACACCTGAAAGTTTTTGAAGCCGCCTTGAGCACTGGTATCAACCCCGTTCACTGGCTCGCTAAAGAAAACTGTATAGGTCACGAGAGCAGCGGCTGTGTCTTTAGGGGCATTGCCCTGACGCAGGATTTGTGCAGTCGGTGGAGTCCGGTTCACTGTATAGGCTTGGCCTGGGAAGTTGCCATTGTCCAGCCCTGAGCCACCTAACGGTACCGTACTGCTATTTCTAACCGAGTCGTTGTCTTTCAAATCGAGCCGGACTGTACCATTGCCCGTCCCCGTATTCACCTTGACAGTATAGGTTCGGTTGTTGACTGGAGTAACCGAAATAATTCCTTCCCCGGTAATGGTTCCGGATTTAACAACCACAAAATCGGACAGATCAACACCCGCCACGTCCTGACTGAATTGCACGGTAAAGTCTACCGTAGCCTGTGCTGTCGGATCAGGATTGGCCCGGTTAATCGACTGAACCTGGGGCGGCTCTACAATCTCGTATTTGCCTGCTCCGAAGGTATTTGGTCCTGTAGTTGCGGTGTTGTTGCTAAAGCGAGGATTGCCCTCCGCTAGAACACTGCCCGCATTGATGTAGATAGCTCCGGCTTGACTCCGGCCAGCCTGCCCTGGACTGGTACCACCCGTGCCCGGTCGGCCGGCAACGGCGCTGTTGTTGCTAAAGGACGTGTTGCTGATCCGCAGTGATCCACTATTAACGTAAATCGCTCCACCTAGACCGTCTCCCCCATTGCCACCGATGCCAGTGGTACTGTTGCCGCCTGTACCACCAATTGCACGATTGTTCTCGAAGGTTGTGTTGATCAGCGTCACCGAACCACCATCGATGAGCAAACCACCACCTAAACCGTTACCACCCTTGCCGCCCGGATTACCCACAGTCCCAGCCGTGCCGCGAGCCGTGCCGTTAGCGATCGTCAAATTTGTAAAGGTGACATTACCACCCGTAACCCGAAATACCTGACGGCTACCGGCACCACTGATAGTTGCGTTGCGTCCGGCACTGGTAAAGGTCAAATCCTTATTAATGACAGGTAAGAGGGCTTCCAGTACAATCAAATCCGTCGTGATACTGATCGTGTCGCCGTTTTGGGCGTTGTTGATGGCGTCACGCAGACTTGCAAAACTGTTAACAGGGAAAATGGCCATGGTAGATCGGTCCAGGCTGGAGATTCACAGAAACGACAGGACGATATCGAGAGCAAGACTTTACTCGTCAATTTGAGAGAACGCCGCTGACAGCGCTTACCCTTATGAAATTTAACTACAACTAAAGAAAATTGGCTGAGAGAATTTGCTGAGGATCAGATCTAGAAAACTAACCTTGCACTGAATTAGCCAATCGAGTTTGTGTGATTCGGTGTTTTGCCCCGTGATTTGACGATCCGTTTCAAACTGGTTTAAGTAAGATCTGTTTAAGAACGGAGCGCAAAAGCCAAAGGCTGATAGTAATTTGACTGAGTCATTGGCTAGATCATTGGCTGCGTTGGTTACTTTAAAGTGGCCCAATCCCAAGCTAGGGTTAACATCGTATTTAGACTGCCCAAATTCTGGTGCTAAATCACTGTGCTATCAAAATCGGCTGGCTTCGGGTGTGCAGTTTCTTAGGGACTGGGCACTTTAGAGAAAGCCGCCCATTTACTTGTTTTTTTTTGTAAGCTTCATGCCCTCCCCCAAACGCTCTAGCCCTAAACTGCCGCTTCCTTGTCTGTTTGAAGCCGGTAGCCAGGCTCTTTGTTTGGAGTCGCTTGGACATGCTAGAAAAGGAGATGAATGCAGCACATCAAGACCGTTAAACATGACCGTTAAACATGCTCCAGTTGAATCCAGTTAAATTCAGTAGAGCAGTTGCTAGCACGTGAGCCAACTAAAGTAAACTAACCAGATTAAATCAACACGGCAACTCCACCTAGCCAGAAAGATTAGGACTAAACTGGAAACTAGGATTCATTTGTTCATTCGTTTCAATTTATGCAAGTTCTTTTTCAGGTGATCCGACAAGATGCTGATGCGGCACCTCGAATTCAAACCTATCAGTTGGATGTAGAGCCGGGAAACACCATTCTGGACTGCCTCAATCGCATCAAGTGGGAGCAGGATGGAACACTCGCCTTTCGCAAAAATTGCCGCAACACGATATGCGGAAGCTGCGCTATGCGGATCAACGGTCGGTCTGCCCTAGCATGCAAAGAAAACGTTGGCAGCGAATTAGCCCGGCTCCAAGAAATTGCGGCCCATTCTCCTGTGCAAAACGGCACCGCTAATGTACCTACTACCGATGTCCCTACTATCATCGTCGCGCCAATGGGCAACATGCCGGTGATTAAAGATCTGGTTGTCGATATGAAAAGCTTCTGGGATACACTGCAAGCGGTCGATCCCTTTGTCAGTACAGCAGCGCGACGGGTGCCGGAACGGGAATTTTTGCAGTCCCCCGAAGAGCGGGAGCGGCTGAATCAGGTCGGCAACTGTATCCTTTGTGGTGCGTGTTATTCGGAGTGCAATGGGCGAGAAGTCAATTCAGAATTTGTCGGTCCCCATGCCCTGGCCAAAGCCTATCGCACTATCGCTGATTCTAGAGACAGCCAGACTGAGCAGCGGCTAGAACGGTACAACGAAGGCACAAAAGGTGTCTGGGGCTGTACCCGCTGCTACTACTGCAACACGGTCTGTCCAATGGGTGTGGCACCAATGGAGCAGATCAGCAAAATCAAGCAGGAAATTTTAGACCGCCTTCCCACCGAAAGCAGTCAAGCCCAACCGGTGAGCCGTCCAATTCGTCACCGGCGAGGGTTGATTGAGTTGGTTAAGCAAGGCGGCTGGATCGATGAGCGGCGATTTGGGGTCAAGGTGGTCGGCGACTCCTTCCGCGACCTAAAAGGACTATTTAGTCTCGCACCTTTAGGCTTCCGGATGCTGGCTCGTGGTAAGTTCCCCATGAGCTTTGAACCCTCAGAAGGCACGGCTGAAGTCCGCTCGTTGATCGAAGCAGTCCAATGTCTGGAGCAGCAATCACAGCAATCTACTGTAGAAGCCAGTGACAAAAGCTAGCGACAGCAGTAAGGACCAACTTTAGCATCTGCTTCCCTCGGCTGGCGTCTGTTGCCCTGTTTTCCATTCCGGGAACTCTACACATGACCCTTGGTTCTCGGTGAAGCAACAGGCATGAGCAAAAAAGTGGTTGGCATGATTACCTCCTACGAGGGATTATCTCAAGGAGATTGGCTGTGGAAGCAAACGCCGCAGCCTTTTGGTGTTTGGAAAAATATTCAAATTCTCAGAAATGCGCCAAACCCAGATTTCTTGTTGCTGTATCAGTACAATTTCTTTCAATCTACAGCAACCTCCCGGCGCAACCGCCTGTTGAGCAACCCTTTCAGTGCTTTTAATCCTTTTCAAAAGTCTAATCAGCCGCAACCAGCCGCCGCTTTGGAGTCGTCAACTCCTGATCTACGAGGAATAGCAAAAGAACGGGCGATTTACCTGCTGCGCGAACCACCCCTGCCAGAAATTCTGCCACCAGGTGGAAATGCTCAACCTGTTTCGCTACAGCCGCTTTCAAGAAAATGACTGGATTAAGTCACCGTTTAGTTATACTCAGGCACAGGGATTGCGGTAGCAGGCGCAATCGCAGGTGATTACGTCACGTTTTGCAATTCATATACAGCATTGTTCATTTCTATGGGCAGCTGTACCCTAACTGTGGTTCCCACTCCTTCTTGGCTTTCTAGCTGAATCTGGCCTTGATGGGCATCCACACAGCGTTTTACAACTGCCAATCCTAAGCCTGTTCCTTTAATTTGTCCAACATTGCTGCAGCGATAGAATGTTTTGAATAACTGCTGTTGGTTTTCTAAAGGAATGCCAATTCCTTCATCCTTAATTTCAAACACGGCGTTTCTGGTGTCACAATGAACATTGAAGTCGATTTGACTATACTCCGGAGAATACTTGATCGCGTTTGACAACAGGTTCGTTAAAATTCGATTTAGCAATACTTGATCGATACTCACCTGCTTACAATCACCTGTATAGCTAAATTGAATTTTGTACCGATGATGGGCGCTCAATTCTAAGGACTCGTAGATCTCCCGACAGAATTTCTCTAGATCCAACAGGACTGGCTGGCACTGGGTAGTCCCAGACTCGATCCGGCCAATCATCAGCACTTCATCTAGCAAATACAGCATATGTTCAACAGCAGCGTTGATTTTGTCGAAATAGCGCTCCTGCATCTCAACCGTTAGAGTGTCCCCTCCGTAGTGCAAGAGTTCGGCAAAGCCTTGGATGCTCGTCAAAGGCGTGCGAAAGTCGTGGGAGATCATCGCCACAAATTCTGACTTAAGACGATTCAGCTCCTGCTCTTGGGCGAGTGCTCTCAATGCATCGGCCTTCGCTTGCTGCAATTCAATCTGCATCCGGCGCAACATCAAATGATTTTCGACGCGAGCCAACACTTCCTCGACCTGAAACGGTTTAGTGATGTAATCTACGCCGCCAACCTGAAAGGCTTGCACTTTATCCAATGGTTCACCCAATGCACTCAAAAAGATGACTGGAATATCGCGAGTTTGTTCGTCGGCTTTGAGCTGTTGACAAACCTCGTAGCCGTTCATTTTCGGCATGTTGATATCCAACAAAATCAAGTCGAGTGGTACGGTGCGGACAGCCATCAATGCGACCGAACCACTGATCGCGCTGCGGACCTCATAACCCTGTTTGGTCAGCATTGAAGAAAGCAAGCGCAAATTGTTAGGGGTATCGTCAACAATCAGAATTGTGCCTCTGACTCCAGGAGAATCAGTATGACTTGTGGGAACTGAACTCATTGGGGCTTAAATTTTATTAATTCAACAATTTCTTCAAACTGAAAGTGATAAACCAATTCTTTTAAACCTCTAGCCAAATCGGAATGAGCTGCCGGAATTTGCTCAATCAATTGAAGGACCTGCCGATCGCTACAGCCGCTAGCTGCTTGACAAAGACTAGCAATCCACTCTGGAGGCATCACTTCCAGATCAGAAGCGGACACCTGATAGACCAGAGATTGATTGGTTCTTTCATATAAGCCTTCATATTCATATAAGTAGTCTACCCCGCTTGGCTCAACGTCTATAGACGGATCGGCAGCCCGCAATCGGGTCGGCAGCGACAAATCTTGAGTTTTCAAATGCACCGGAATCGTAAATTCAAACACAGATCCTGCCCCAAGTATACTCTGAACCTGAAGCTTGCCCCCCATCAAATCAACAAAGCGACGGCTGATCACCAGTCCCAAACCTGTTCCCCAGCTCGATGTCTATAGCCTCAATATCAAACACTGGTGGCAAATGCTCCTGATTTTGCCAGCGATGCGCACCGGCAATCACACCTCCTGGTCATTTGTACAGCACTATCGTTGTCGAGAGGTGGAAGTATTTACCCGCAGGCGGCAGGCAATCAATACCGATGGCGAAATCACCTGCCAAACTCCGGCTCACTTCCGGGTGGTGCCCCAAGCAATTGCTGTATTTGTGCCAACTGTGTAGAGCTTGAAAATTGATATTGGAAGTTAGGAGTTAGGAGACTTTAGCGAGGATCTTCCAGCTTGTCGTGAATTGAGCAGCGCTGCCAAGCTTTGCCATCTAAATATTGCACCCCGGTCTCGCCATCTTCGATGTACCACCATACTTCAGAACCATCCTCGTTATTCAACACCAACGCGATTCTGCCTTGTCGGATTTCAACCTGCCACGCCCCGCTATGGATCTGATGGCGTTCTGTAGGTAATCCGGATCTATTCCTCGATATAGAAGCCAATACAACTTGGGCAAAGTGGAATGTAAAGTTACCATAGAGCGTGAGCTGCTGTGATTCTTTGTAGTAGCAATATCCCTGGGAGTAATCGCGAGTGAACCGATTTTCTTCCCGCCTGAGGATTGTATCTCGTAGATCCATGGTTACTTGCAATTTGGTTGAAAATGCTTGCACCTTAAACTTCTCCTATTGATACGTAAGACCACTAGCAAGACCCTATGCTTTGATGCAACGAATTGATTTCAGGGTATCGGGTGTTGCGGTTGATGTCAGTCTGAGAAAGTCAGGAAAAGTCATACCATTGGATTTTGCATTTTATAGTGGTTGACAGAAGAGATAGGACATTTTTGTGGGTACGCGAAGTACACCCACAAAAATATCTCTGCCCTAACTGTCGTAGTGACGGCTACAGATTTTGGAGGACTGGTGGCGCAATTAATTTTTGCACAGGCATCTGTGGCATCTTTCCTGAATTAGTATCAGTTGAGAGCCATTTATGGCAGTTGATTGGAGGTGGATGGGTGGGGAAGTGACAGTAAGTACCTCGGCGTAATTAAAAACCAGATTCAAAACCTTGCGCCGCCCGCTGCGCGGGCGGCGCAAGGTTTTAGGTTTAATTATGCTCACCTACTTAGCTATAGCATTTAGAAAAGATTGCTGCGGCTTGCAGAATCTGACTTGGAACTGACTTTTGACTGACCTTTATCTATTGTGTTTCATTCATGAGCTAGCTACAGTAGAAGACAACTACAGAAGACGTTAATTGCACTAACGTTTCTTCACAGCACTGTTTCTCCTTTTAATCAACAGACGACTACTTTCCTGTTCACGGAAATGGTCGTCTATTTTTATGCTAGCTTTCGCAACCTTGATTGCTTCGGCAATTGCAGCAACGTCTGCCCCCTGTGCCTGATATAAGTAGCTCAGTTAAGCCTACTGCAACTTCAGCACCGCCATAAATGCTTCCTGCGGCACATCGACCGTACCAATTGCCTTGAGGCGTTTCTTACCCTTGGCCTGCTTCTGCAACAGTTTCTTCTTACGGGAAATGTCGCCACCGTAGCACTTGGCTAAGACATCCTTCCGCAGGGCCGGAATATGCTCACTGGCAACAATTCGGGTGCCAATAGCCGCCTGAATTGGGATCTTAAACTGGTGGCGGGGAATTAGCTCCTTCAGCTTTTCCACCAGCGCTTTGCCAACGTAGTAAGCCTTGTCGCGATGCACGATGGTTGCCAACGGATCGACCTTGTCGCCGTTCTTTAAGTTCGCTTTAAGATAGGCTGACTCACCCGCAACTCTTTCGATTTATGTTTGGAGAGTCGCAATCTCGATCGATTGGCGGATTTTGGATCATCATTGGCGGGTTTTGGATAGACGAGCTTCAATTTGCTCCTCTACACTACGCTTTATTTCAATTAGGAATGATTTTCAACAAACCTGATGTTTGGTGTGTGAGGCGTTGTCATGAAAGTTGGGCTGCTGTCGTTTCAGGCTAGTTTGTGGATTGTTGTCGGGGTACTGGGCGGTATGGGCAGTGTGGCAGAAGCGTTGCCTGCGATCGCTCAGGTAGAACCGATGAGTGATGAGTTTACTGCTCAACGCGATGATTTGGCATCAGCATTGCCGATCGCCAATGCTGAGATTCCTCAACTGCATGAGTTGGAGCAACCTGCTGTCACGATCGAAGATTGGATAGCACAAATTGAAGCATCACTGGTGCAAATTACCGGAGTTCGCGTTGAGACAACCGAAACAGGCTTGCAGATCATTTTAGAAACCGCAGATGGCACGATCGCCTCCGGGGGGAACCGTTAATTTTGTTACAAAGCAGCCCTTGAGTGATCCGTACTATTTCATTGAGGAAACTGCTGGAAATTTCAACTTTTACCGTGGCGAAATCGATCTGTCGGGACCAGTAGATGAATCCGGAAGAGTTTTGTATCGGCTCAATGCCTCTTACAGAGATCAGGAGTTCTTCACCGACTTTAGTGAAACCAGAAATTTAGTCGTTGCTCCCGTTATCAGCATTGAACTTGGAGAAAATACGAACCTAACTGTTGAAGGAGCCTACAAAAGCTTATACCAGGATGATTATAATTTGGGTTTGCCAGCAACTGGAACCATATTTTCTAACCCAAATGGTGATATCCCTCGCGATCGCATCACTAATGAAGGTGAACTTGGTGTTTCGGCTACAAGAATTGGGTACAGATTAGAACATCGGTTTAATGAGAATTGGTCATTCAATAACACCTTTCGATATGGATATGTGAACTATGATGGGGGTGGAATCAATATTGGCACTGAACTGCTGCCAGACAATCGTACTTTGCTGAGAACCTTCAATGATTTACAAGATCAGTACTATGATTACAGGTTTGTAACCAATATCCTAGGTAGATTCTCAACGGGTTCGATCGATCATCAGTTATTGTTTGGAGTCGATCTGGGCAGGTTAGATAATAGCTTGAGTTTTACAGGCAAATCAGGTGCACCAATTGATTTATTTGATCCAATCTATGGTCAACCGCCAGGAGAAATTACATCTGAGATTGATAGTAATACCGTGACGGATGAGCTTGGTTTTCTAGTACAAGATCAGATCAGAATTACAGACAACTTGAATCTACTTCTACAGCGTTTTTCACTCATGTGAGGTACAGGGGGTGTGGGGGCTTCGCCCCCACGCAGGGGCACTGCCCCTGCACCCCGTTTTTCGTACTTCACTAGCCTGAAAAAGGCTGTAAGCGGACGGTTTGATTTATTTCGTCAAACCAATAGAGACTTCCTGGCACTGCCAGCCTGTGGACAACCTATGAAATTCAAGGAGGCGATTTGCAAGGTTTGGGATTTGGGCTAGGGCTTTTCTATGTGGGCGATCGTGCTGGAGATGCAGCCAATACTTTTGAAGTTCCCAGCTATTTAACAACGGATGCCGCAATTTTCTATAAACGGGACAGGTTCCGTGCCGCTCTCAATTTCAAAAACATTTTCGATGTAGGCTATTTTGAGAACGCCTTTAAGTGCAGCAACCGTAACGCCTGATTCAGCCGGGACATTTCCTAACTGCCTCAGCCAATTCCCTGGAGAAACAGAGCAACCGCCAATGGATTGAAGTTGCAAAAAATCATTAGAGTAGAATCAGTACAAACCGAGGAAGTGACTGAAAGAGGGCAGTCTCATGTCCAGCGTCATAAAACCCCGCATGACTTTTGAGGAATACCTGAGCTATGACGATGGTACAGACAACCGCTATGAATGGGTTGATGGAGTGTTAATCAAAATGCCAACGGAGTCTGAGTTCAATGCTTGGCTATCGTTAGCGCTACAGCTTTACTTCATCAATGCAGGCTTGGTAAAACCCAGACTCACGCATCGCTACAACTGTGAGATCGAAGTTCCTGTCCTCAAGCCAAAGCAACCCCGCAATCGGTTTCCCGACTTTGTGATTTTGCGGCCAGAACACATTCAACTGACCCAAAAACGGCTGACAATTCGGTTGGAAATGCCTGCTCCAGTTTTGGTCATGGAAGTTGTGGGTCCTGGACAAACTAACCGCGACCGCGACTATGAAGACAAGCGCTCCCAATATCAAGCACGAGGGATTCCAGAGTACTGGCTAGTCGATCCAGAACAGCAGACAGTGATGGTGCTGACGTTAGTAGACGGAGTGTATCAAGAAACAAGCTTTCGGAATGACGAGCGCATTTTCTCTTCTTTGTTCCCAAGGTTTGCACTAACGGCTAAGCAAGTGCTGAATCCAGAAGATTAGATAGGCTCTTAAACAAGGTTTTCGACAGGGAGCTGCCCATACCGGGTACGCATCTGCTTAAGCTACTCCTCAATCTTTTTTCTCACTGGTATCTCCTTTACCTATTATGGGAAAAGCATTTGCTTCTACTGGCATCAGAGCTGATGAAATGATGCAGATTACTTGCCAAGACAATGAATAGAATTATTCTGCTGAGTCTGATAGGTGCTGGTGTGGTTGGTTTGGAAGGCTGCGCGGTACAGTCATTGCCCTCGCCATCGGTTGCCTCTAGTCCGACAGCTTCCCGTTCTGCGGAACTGCATTACAGGGTCACTTCTCTCCCAACTAGCGAGGTGCATGTCTTGCGGATTCCGGCCAGTGCCTATCAGGTTGTACCTGCCGTGGCTCCAGAAATCGCCGATTTGGCAACATTTGCTCAACGGTACGATGCAGTTGCTGTACTCAATGGTGGCTTTTTTGATCCGCAGAACCAGAAATCGACCTCCTATGTCACGATTCAGGGACAACAGGTGGCCGATCCGAGGCAAAACGAGCGCTTGGTCAGCAACCCGGAGTTGGCTCTCTATATGGATCAGATTCTCAACCGCAGTGAGTTACGACGCTATCAGTGTGGTCAGAACTTGCGCTATGCGATTGCCTTGCATCGCGATCCGATCCCGACGGACTGTGAATTGCTCGATGCCTTAGGGGCTGGTCCTCAGTTATTGCCTGAGTTAACCTCTGAGTTGGAAGGCTTCACTGCAACTGATGCCACAGGTACTGTAATCCGAGATGCACTGGGCAGCCGCCAACCAAACGCCAGAACCGCAGTTGGTTTGACTCCGGACGGGGATATGCTCTGGGTGATGGTGGCGCAGAAACCAGGCGTTAACCCATCGGGCCTGTCGTTGCCGGCAATGGCCGAATTCCTCAAAAGCCTGGGAGTTACTGCTGCCCTGAATTTAGACGGAGGCAGTTCCTCGGCTTTGTTCTATGAGGGAACCACCGTGCACGGCAAGCTCGATGCGGAAGGCAATCCTACGGTGCCAGCTTCAATCAGTTGCCGTTGCTCATCGGGAAGGGTAGCCCCCTGGGCTGTACTGAGTTTGAGCCAGGTATCAATTACGGGTTTGAGTGTAAATGCCATAGCGTTAATCCTTTGCCGCCGATAGAGCTGGAGTTGGCCGGGGGCAGCCGTAACCAGCAGAGATGAAATGGAGAAAAACCTTGCTTGCAATATGCCCAAGTTTGGTTTCCCAGCTTCCATCTTGGAATTTTTGCTACCCGACTAGGGTGACTTCTCTCACAGGCATAAATGCAGATCAAATGATAAAAACTTGCACCAAGCCCTTTACAGAATTCCCGAAACTAATGAAAATGATTTTCATTAGATCTGGATGCAGCCCAAATCGGGTCAATCAGAATATCTAAGGACTATCCAATTTAAGACCGCCAGAGGAATTACATGTCTCCTAATACTCCGGCTTCCCTCAAAGCCTTCTTGAACGAACGTGGCTTTCGGCTGACTCCTCAGCGGCAAGTAATTCTGCATATCTTTCAGACCCTATCTCAGGGTGACCACCTCAGTGCCGAAGATCTGCATCAAATTCTGCGGCGGCAGGGAGAGCGCATCAGTTTGTCAACTGTTTATCGAACCCTGCATCTAATGACCTACATGGGAATTCTGCGGGAACTAGAGCTAGCGGAAGGGCACAAGCATTATGAACTAAACGCACCCAATCGCCATCAGCATCATCATCTGGTTTGCGTGCAGTGTAACCAAACCTTGGAGTTTGAGAGTGAGTTGATTGACCGGATTGGCTCGAAACAAGCTGAAATCGAAGGCTACCACCTGCTGGATTGTCAGCTCACAGTCTATGTCATCTGTCCAGAGGCGATGGAACAGGGTTGGAGTCACACCTTGCCCCGCGATTGGATTTGCAGTCGCTCAATGCAGAGCCGTCACGTTGCCCAATCCTTGAGTCAATTGGAGTCCCGACTGGAGAATGGCTCGGAATCGGCAGATCAGGAATGAGATGCGCTTGGCGCAGATGAGAATCGTGGCAGTAGTTACCCATTAACTTTAACAGTAGTTGCCTCTTTGTCTGGCAATGGCGCACTTGTGTTCAGGCAACCAAAATCGCTGTGATCTTTAATTAGAAGCACTTTTACTGCTTGAATATCAAGAATTTTAGTCCTAAATCTAGAGTAGATAGAAAAATATTATCTGAAATTAATGAGACTAATTCTCAAGTATGCCGAATTTTCTGATAAGCTAAGCTTGCAAGCTTCCTGAAGATACTTTGCAACAACTTACTGGCGGCTTACTGCCCTGTGAGTGTGACTGGCATCATGTCGGCATTTTCCAAATCAGGAAGTTCGTGGCTCCCTCAGACCGGTGCAGTTGTGCTTGCAGCCGCCGGTCTGTTTCTAAACTCGTTTCCAATACTGGGAGGACTGTTTAATGCAAACCTACGATAATCCGAGCGTGAAATATGATTGGTGGGCGGGTAATGCCCGGTTTGCCAATCTATCAGGCTTGTTTATTGCGGCCCATGTGGGCCAAGCGGCGTTGATTACCTTTTGGGCTGGTGCCTTTACTCTGTTTGAAATCTCCCGCTACAATCCCGCCGTTCCGATGGGAGAGCAGGGGCTGATTTTGTTGCCCCACCTAGCCTCACTGGGGCTGGGCGTCGGCAAAGGCGGTGAGGTGGTAAACACCTATCCCATGTTTGTGGTAGGCGTGGTACACCTGATTTCGTCAGCGGTGCTGGGGGCTGGGGCACTGTTCCATACCTTCAAGGCGCCATCCATCAGGGGCTTGGCGGTGGCGGCGAAGGAGATGACCAGGACAAGGATGGCGGTGGAGAGCAGGAGCAGACGCCAGAGCTCGGCGAGCAGATACCTCCAGATGGTCCACGGCAGCCGCGGCATCGAGGATGGTACGACGCCGTGAGGAGGGACGATCGGCTCGGAACGGAACTCAGGAGCCATGCGTGACCGGCAACAGCGGGAACGACATCGGGAACACGGGAGAACACCCCACCTGGGGCGGCACAGTAGGACGATCGATCAGGAGCTGGCGACAGCCGACCGAGGCCGCTTCGCGCTCGCCGAGATCCGGTGAGGAATCGCAGGAGCAAACGAGCGCTGGGAACGGGACGAGCGCGACGCCGGCGGAGAAGGGTCGGAGGGAAAAGAACAACGCCCGGGATGAACCCGGGCGTTGCGTGGATCAGAAGCAGTTGGGAACCATCGCCGACCGTCGCCGATCGGCTTTTCGCGCGGGAGCGCGAACGAGAGTGCACTCACAGCACCCGGCCAGATTGCTCTGGTGACCCGCGTGTGCGGGCCCGGGGTCTAAGGAGTCCCTTAGAAAGGAGGTGATCCAGCCGCAGGTTCCCCTACGGCTACCTTGTTACGACTTAGTCCCAGTCACCGATCTTGCCGTAGGCACCACTGAGATGTGGCGACTTCGGGCACTACCGGCTCCCATGACTTGACGGGCGGTGTGTACAAGGCTCAGGAACTTATTCACCGGAGCGTAGCTGATCTCCGATTACTAGCGATTCCGACTTCATGCAGGCGAGTTGCAGCCTACAATCCGAACTGGGGTGCGTTTTTTGCGATTTGCTCCGCCTCGCGGCCTCGCGTCGCTTTGTACGCACCATTGTAGCACGTTTGCAACCCTGGATGTAAGGGCCATGAGGACTTGACGTCATCCCCACCTTCCTCCGCTTTACAGCGGCAGTCTCGCTAGAGTACTCGGCATTACCCGTGAGCAACTAACGATAGGGGTTGCGCTCGTTAGAGGACTTAACCCGACACTTCACAGCACGAGCTGACGACAGCCATGCAGCACCTGTGACTGTTCCACCCTTGCGGGCGTGGCTCCTGTTTCCAGGAGTTAATCCAGCCATGTCAAACCCAGGTAAGGTTCTTCGCGTTGCCTCGAATTAAGCAACATGCTCCACCGCTTGTGTGAGCCCCCGTCAATTCCTTTGAGTTTTAGCCTTGCGACCGTACTCCCCAGGCGGTCTGCTTATCGCTTTTGCGTCGACCGAGCCGGCGTGAGAGCCACCTCGATCTAGCAGACATCGTTTACGGCGTGGACTACCAGGGTATCTAATCCTGTTTGCTCCCCACGCTTTCGTGCCTCAGCGTCAGGACGTGCCCAGCGGGCCGTCTTCACCATCGGCATTCCTGTAGATATCTACGCATTTCACCGCTCCACCTACAGTTCTGCCCGCCCCTACACGCCTCAAGCCCGGCCGTATGCCCCGCAGTTCCCCGGTTGAGCCGGGGGCTTTCACGAAGCACGCGCCAAGCCGCCTACGCACCCTTTAAGCCCAGTGATTCCGACTAACGCTCGTGGCCTCTGTATTACCGCGACTGCTGGCACAGAGTTAGTCGCCACTTCCTTTGGAGACAATCATTGGTTCCGTCCCCTGACAGTGGTTTACACACCAGAGATGCTTCATCCCACACGCGGCATTGCTCCGTCAGGCTTGCGCCCATTGCGGAAGATTCGTCGCTGCAGCCTCCCGTAGGAGTCCGGGCAGTGTCTCATAATCACCTGAATCGAGAGTATTATGCGGAAAAGTTTCAGTCTAATCTGCTGATATAGGCAGATATACAGAAAAGTTTCAGTATATCTAGCTTATCAGGGTGATTAGGCAGAAAAATTCAGTCTAATTAGTAGTTAGCTGACTCCGCGAACAGTTCTTCCACTCGTTCACCGAGTCATTCACCGAGTGGCAAAGCACCGCGCAGGTAGTCGGTTGAGCCAGTGGTTCGAGCCGGTTGGCAAGTAGCAAAGCACCGCGCAGTTGGTGGGTGAGGACAGTGGTTTGAGGATTGTGGATGAGGAGGTAAAGTTAAAGACAGCAGGGGCAGTCGGTGCGGCTCTCAGCTAACAATGCTGTTGCAACGGATTGTTGGTTCAAGCTCGTGGGGTGGCAAAGTTAGGTCTGCAACCGCTGAACAGCACCGTTATCCTGCTTCATTTTGGGTGCGTCGGTCATTCAAACGTAATTATATGGACGCTCAAGGTTACGGCTTCACTCTGACCGAACTTAGCAAAAAATAGTAGTTGATTTCCTGATTCTGTCTTTTCAGTGTGTATTACTTACTGTGTATTACTTACTACGGGATGTTTTAAGAGTTGCTCTTGACAGCCTGGCGGAGATTTTCTCTAAAGGCGGCAGTATTAAGTCATGCAAACTTGGAAACTAATTGGAGTTGGATTGTTAATTTCTGTTTTGATGAGGGGATGTCCCGATACAGCGAAACAGTCCATAATCCCTGCTGAGACACAACCTCTTTGATCCCCGAACACTCAAAGAGAACCTGGCTTAAGCAGCAACAGGACCCCTTCATCTTTGCTTAAGATCCCTAGCATTTCTCCTGTTTCTCCGCTGCTGCCCAAAGGTATTCAAGATTCTTCGTCTAGTCCAATAGCTAGAAATCATCCTGCTGACTCTGAGAAGGCTCAATCGACATCTTCTCAAATCTCTATCATTCCGTCTGTTGGTAGAGATGCATCAAGTCGTGTAATTCAGCAGGAGCCAGAGACTAATTTTGATATTTCTCACATTCAAGCCAATGTCCCTGTTGATGGAGAAGGTCACCAAAGCCTAATTAATCAGGGATCAGATCAGCGCGCTAAAGTACGTGTCTTAGAGTTGCCCAATGTTGAAACTGAACGACGACCAGTATTAGAGAACACATTAGAGCCTATCTCTGAAAACTCGCTTAATCCTGCACTAAGAAGCAACACCACTACATCAACTACTGAAGAAAGCGTTGCTCCACAGAATCAGCCTTTTTCTAGTCCAGTTGCTTCATCAAGTTCTGAAAGTGGTTCTGGGAGATGTGACTATCCGTGGGAATTTGACTCGGCAGGTAATCGCTGTGGAGATCGAGCAGCAAGTGAGCGACCGAATTTAAGCACAGGCACTGCAGTTGGTAGCTACTCCGCTCCAATTCGTAGTTACTCTATTCCGACTTCAAGTTACGGCTCCACTTATGTTCGAGGCTACTTTCGCAGGGACGGAACCTACGTCCGGGGGCATTTCCGTAGAAGTCGATAGAGTTAAAGCTAACTGGTGTCGCAGCTAGCATGATAACCGGAGTTTAGACTAAGCAGAAATAAGCCCAGTTAGTTCGAGCATGCTGAGCCAGAAGTGAGGAATGTTCTGGATAAACTTCAAGTAGGAGTTTGACCTTGCTTTTTGCGTTTGGAGTACCGCTTTTTGACAATGAGAGCACGAACACGAGGGGTACGGACTTGCCCTTTTGTCCAGCCAGGAGATTTTCCACGAGGTTTGGGGGGCCAGAAATTGGGTCGGAACCCTCTTCAACCAATGTTTCCGCAGTGAGAGAGCCGCTGCTGGTCGCGCAAACCGGGCGGGGACGACCCTTGCAGCGACGGGGGGGCGCAGGTCATGGCGACTGTGAGCTGGGTGGACAGACCAATGAGCTGTTGACTTCAATTGTGCCGAGGTTCTCTGGTGAGGGGTTGACGGTCGATCCTCATCCTACTTTCTGGGTCTATGTGCCTTATGCGCTCAGCGATTCGCAGTCGATGCAGTTTTTGTTGAAGGATCAGTCTGGCAAAACTATCTATCAGCCTAACTTGATGGGGGCAAGGGAACTACCTGGTATCATGAATTTACGCTTACCCGCAGATGTAACGTTAGCAGAAGATCAGCAGTATACCTGGACATTCACTGTTATATGCGGTGAGATGAAGCTAACAGTGGAAGGTGCAGTGACTCGATTGGCTCGCAGTCCTGAGTTAGAGGATGCATTGCGGGCCGCAACCACCCCTCAAGCGCAGGCGGATGTTTATCGTAACTTTGGCCTCTGGCTCGATGCGTTGACCGTATTGGCTGAGCAGCGGCAAACAAAACCGAATGATGCAGCAATTGCTTCTGCCTGGAATGAATTGCTCAATGCGATTCAACTGGACGATGTGGCTGATAAGCCAATTGTAGGCGGATAGGAGTCTAGCGACCCATCTGAAAAATTGACGAACAGCGCGAACTATAGTTAGATTCAGTACCCGTTTTGCGGAGCTGAAGCCATTGATTTAACTTCGCTGAGCCGCAATGCGCTCATATTCAGAATAAGAGCAGGGGAACCGCAGTACCTTGCCTGGAGCTAACTCAGGTAGAAGGATTTGAATCATCGCTCGCCTCCTGAATTTGTGGATATTGTAATTGCTAGCAGAGTTAACTTGCATATCTAAATATAAACAGTAATGTAGAACTACAACATTTTGTGATTAATTGAAGCCTGACTCAAGTTGCAGTTCATAAACTGCTAGAAATACTCAATCTCTGCCGGAGGTCGTGATGGAGACGGGCCTAGGTTTGCTAAGGCGGCTGCAATGGTCACTTTCACTACTTCCGTTGATTTTATTATGGTCTGGGGCAGCAGAGGCCCAGCGCATCACCCCCGCTCGTGACGGTACTGGAACGGTTGTAAACCGCCAGGGCAACCGGATTGACATTAGCGGTGGCACTCGTTCGAGAGACAACGCCAATTTATTTCACAGCTTCGAGCAGTTTGGGCTGAGCCGGGAACAGATTGCTACCTTTCTGTCTCGTCCAGATATTCGCAATATTCTGGGTCGTATAGTTGGTGGTGATGCGTCGGTAATTAACGGCTTGATTCGGGTGACGGGCGGCAACTCGAACCTCTACCTGATGAATCCAGCCGGAATTGTGTTTGGCCCAAATGCGCGGTTGAATGTGCCTGCGAGCTTTACCGCTACGACGGCGAACGGCATCCAGTTTGGCTCGGAATGGTTTAGCGCGTTGGGAACGAACGATTACGCGAATTTAGTCGGTGAGCCGAGCGGATTTGGCTTCACGCTGGGACAGCCGGGAGCAATCCTGAATGCCGGTGATTTGGCTGTAGGCACGGGTGAGAGCCTGAATCTATTGGGCGGAACAGTCATCAATACAGGTAGCCTCACAGCTCCAGAGGGGCAAATTTTGGTAACGGCGGTACCAGGAAGTCGTTTTGTGCGCCTCAGCATACCGGGACAATTATTGAGTTTGGAAATTGACCCTTCGATGTTGCGCAACCTACACAAACAACAGCTACTTTGGACAGTTAGACTTACTTGGGCGATTTAATACTGGAACAATTTCACATCAACTTTTAGTCGGCTTTGATGTCAACCGTGTGGTTGAGAATTTTCAAGGCTTCAGCAATACAACGGATCTACCTGATCTAGATATTTTTGATCCAGACTACGATATCCCAGTAATTGAATTGATTGCAGATTCTCGATTCCGGGAAACTTTGCAATCCTATGGAGTTTATATTCAGGATCAAATTGTACTAAGTGACAGCCTGAAACTTCTGATTGGTGGTCGCTATGATTGGATTTCCTATAGAAATGAACGCTTTGACTTTGGATTGCTCGGAAATACAACTGAGGAACCATACCAGAACAATGGTGCCTTCAGTCCTCGGATTGGTTTGGTGTATCAACCCAGTGATACTGTTTCTCTGTATGCTAGCTACAGTCGTTCATTTCTTCAGACAACAGGATTCAACCCTGACGGCAGAAGATTTGAGCCAACCAGAGGAACCCAGTATGAAATTGGGATTAAAACTGACTTCCTAGATGGCGCACTTTCGACAACGCTAGCAGCCTACCACCTCACTAAAACAAACATTACAACCTCCGATCCAAACAATCCTCTATTTTCCATTCAGACCGGAGAACAGCGAAGTCAAGGAGTAGAGTTAAATGTGACGGGCGAAGTTTTACCCGGTTGGAACATCATTGCTTCCTATGCCTACACCGATGCAGAATTTACCGAAGATAACATAATTCCCGAAGGTAATCGACTAGCAAATGTACCAGAGAACCAAGCTAGCCTTTGGACAACTTATACGATTCAAGAAGGAGATTTGAGAGGTTTGGGATTTGGCTTGGGATTGTTTTATGTAGGTGAGCGACAGGGCGATCTAGCCAATTCATTTCAGCTAGATAACTATTTGCGTACCGATGCAGCAGTTTACTACCGAAGAGGACATTTTAGGGGTGCAATTAATATCAAAAATCTATTTGATATAGAGTATGCTAATTCATCATTTAACAGAACTTTTGCTGAAAGAGGTGAGCCTTTCACTGTTGTTGGCTCTATTAGTTGGGAGTTTTAGCACATGGCTTTTATTTAAACTAAACTGCTGCATCCCATGAAACAGTATTTACTGGAAAAAACTTGCTGAATCTTAGCCAAGGAAAGAGTATCCTGTGATTAGCAATGAAGTTATCAGGAAAAAAGCACTTTTGCTCCTGATTCTAGTAGCTCTAGCTAGTCTGACCGTTGTTTTTTTCAACAGTAAAGATGATAACGATGGCGGGAAGTTGGCTTTTGAGCAAGCACCATTACCTTGCCATACGGTAAAACATGCGATGGGCGAAACTTGTATTTCTCTCAATCCACAACGAATTTTAACTCTCGATTCATTTGTTTTAGGTGATGTCCTTGCTTTGCTAGATACCAAACCTATTGCCACGGTGATAAACAGGGAACAAAATCTTCTCTACCTTAAAGAAGCAGCAGAAGGCATCCAGGTGATTCCTAGAGTTAATAGTCAGCTCAATTTGGAAAAAGTCCTGTTACTTAATCCTGACTTGATCGTTGGTCTTTCTATATATCCTCAGAGCGTTTATCAACAATTATCAAAGATTGCTCCCACAATATTTGTACCTTGGAGGGAAATTTCATACGACTGGAAGCAAAGATTTAAAGACGTTGCTGTCATGCTTGATAAAACAGAAGTAGCCAATCGGTATATGGCTGATTACCAGCGCAGAGTTGAAGCGTTGTTGGCACTGACGCTAGAGAAAAGTGGCTATCGGGTTCTGCAAGCCCGTGATGGTCAAGAAGCCCTATCCCACCTCCAGCAACGTTCATCGGTGCAGTTGGTAATTTGTGATATTGAAATGCCTAATATGAACGGTTTCGAGTTTCTGAGCCAACGACGCCAAGATCCGAATCTAACTGCTATTCCAGTTGTTATTCTTACGTCTCGCAATAACGAAAAGCACCGCCATCTAGCCATGCATCTAGGAGCAACCGCCTATTTCAGCAAACCTTACATCGAGCATGAACTACTGGATGCCCTCAAACATCTTCTAGTGCAGATTTAGATCGGTTGAGAAAGCTGCTGAGCAGTCATTCGTTATTATTTCTATTTTCTATTGTCTAGTGGGTACCATCATTTACTGTTTGCGATGTCACAAACTTCTATACCTTCTCAGTCTTCATCAATCGTTCATCCTAACGCTAAATTAGTTGCATTCTCTGTCGGTCAACTGACGCTGGCCGTTCGGATTGAGCAGGTGGACAAAGTTGTGAACTTACCAACCGTGTATGGGAGTGGCCTCAAGCCGGTAGGGCTAGCGCAAGTAGATGAGCACGACATTACGGTGATTGATCTACAGCGGCGGCTGTTTGACATCACAGCTCAATCGATGCCAACGCCCTATCTAATTCTGCTGCAAACCCGCAGTGGTGAAGGCATCGGGATTCCGGTCAGCGATATGCCCATGCTGATAGAAGTACCAACCAACCTAATCCGCAGCTTACCAGCGTCCTACCGTCGGGCCGATACCCTAGAGATCGCTAGTCACATTGCGATTGTTTCTGAAGCCGAGCAAACCCGGACGCTGTTTCTCCTCGATGTGGAACGGTTGCGCCATTCAATTTGAATCAGTCTGGATATATTAATCAGCTTTCGGGTTGCGTCGGCAACGGGCTAGTTGCTCATTTTTAACTGGTTGAATACCCTCGTATGTCAAGGTGCGTTTGCGATTGTTCTCTCTATCTCAAGGTTACTTTCGGATCGGGCAGGAGCGTTGGGTTCCTGCACAATGCCGTTATAGGATTGGGTTTCTATCGTTAGCACTTGGGGTGGAGTAGAATCGGGCGGATAGAGGAACTGCACTTCAACCTGACGAGTCTGTCCTTTGGGTAAGGTTAGCCGAATCAGGGGTTGCCCCTGCTGGCCACGGCGCTGAACTAGGTGCATGTAGCGAGTTTGCCGGATGCCCAGATCATCGGTATAGCGCAGGCGTATTGTGCCGCGAAAGAAAATTTGATCATAGGGTGGATTGCGAAACCGTAGAGCTTCCCCTTTCAATCGTTCATCTTGCAGCGGTGTTTGTAGCATAATGGCTACTCGCTGGGGCGAATCTGTATCATTGCGTAGGGGCAAGGTGATGTTATAGAGAATGCCATAGTTACCGTGGGCACGATAGGCAGTATCAGGATAACGAACAAGCATAGGTGCACTTTGAATTTGTCCAGTGCCGAATGTATTGCGATCAACGCTGCTAATTACATAGGAAATGGCTTCACCCGGTTGTGGGATGCTGAGATAATCCACATCGGGTTTATCAGTGACTCTAGCGGTCCACTGAGAGCCTTGCGCTACTCCAGCCACCCGGCCATAGTAGAACCGTGGCACAAATCGCGTATCCGGCGGCGTTGGCTGTCGGTCTCGCGGACCAGACACATCAGAGGTTCGCAGCAGTTGAACCCACTCCGACAAACTGGGAACCCGCTCATCACCTGTTGGCGTGCGCGCGGGGAGACGTCCGGCCTTGATTCATCCCGCAGCCACCGCGTCCGAACGCTAGGGCACCGGACCGCCAAGTTCAGCACTGACGGATCCGACGGAAGTTGCTTCGTGACCAAGCACGAATGATCACGCATGGTTCGGAAGCGAAGGCGAACCAAGCGGCAATCAGTCGGCAATCACTCGGCAATGTTCTTCGCAAGACCACGCCCGGCCAGCGTCAGCCGTGCGCCGCTCCGATCGCCCTCGGGTCGCTCGGCAAGGCGAAGTTGAATACATCTCTGCACTAACGGGCCGATCGTTCGAGGGGAGAATCGCTCCGAGGGCTCCATGCGCTCCGCGATGCCTTTGGTAGACACCAGCTCCAACGCACCAAACCCGTCCATGGTCCGCGGCACCAGCGACTGATTCGGGGTCAACGCCGGGCCGACGGCTACGGACGCATCAGCGGGAGACGCCTGGGATTCGTGGGATACGCACGGCTCGCTTTCTCTAAGAGCCTCTAACAGAATAGCGGATCGAGGGTCCTGTAGCAGATCAGGATGCACCCCAGCGTGAGGAAGGCCTGATGGATATCCGCGCGGCGTTCGTGTCGGACTCGAAGCCTGCGGAACTGGTGCAGCCACGCGATCGCGCGCTCCACCACCCAGCGCACACGCCCCAGGCCCTGGCCCAACGCATCCGCGTCCGGCCCGCCGCGCCGCGGCAGCACCGGCTCCACGCCGCCGCGCGAGCAGCGTCTGGTGGATCTTCTGCCACACGCCCTCGCGTTGCCACTCGGCGAGGCGTCGCCAGCACGTCATGCCGCAGCCGCAGCCCATCTCTCGCGGCAGCCGCTCCCACTGGATGCCGGTGAGCAGCACGAAGAGGATGCCCGTCAAACATGCACGATCCGGCACCCTCTTGCGCCCCGGGTACTTGAACCGGCGCGGCTTGACCGGGATGAGCGGCTCGATGATCCCCCACAACGCGTCGTCCAGCAGCGGCTTGGCCATGGCGTGCCTCCTTGCACGACCACCTCACCGCAACGGGCGTGCCATTCTGTTAGAGGCTCTTGAGAGCCTCCTGCTGCCACCACTGCCGCTCGTAGCGGCCCAGGTTGTAGACATCGAAGGCGCGGTAGGGCTTGCCCTCGGCGCTGAGCGAGCGCTGCACCTCGATGAGGCGCTTGCGGGTGGTGTGGATGGCGAAGCGGCCCAGGTCGGCCACGATCCAGCGGCGGCCGAGTTTCTCGGCGACGGCCCCGGTCGTCCCCGAGCCGCAGAAGAAGTCGGCGACGAGGCCGCCGGGCGGCGCAGCCCATGAGACTACCCGGCCCAATAATCCCTCGGGCTTCTGAGTCGCGTACCCTATGCCTAATTCATCCTTCGAGCAATGTCGAAGCGGGCGAACATCCCAATCGTCCCATAGGGTGTCAACGGGCTGATCCTTGTACCACAGACCATCCTCCCCCTTTCGAAGGAAGTACTTGATGTAGATCTTTCCGGTCTCACTGTCGTAGACTCGGCCAACTTTGCGGAGCATCATGATGCTCTCGTCCGTGTAGTCGCCACGAGGTGCCGTGGTGAAGTAGAGCTTCCTGTCTGCATCCCATTTGGCCCCTTTCGGATTTCCTGCTTTGTCAAGTTCCACAGCCTCGCTTCGGTAAGGTGTTGTCCCTCGAAAAAGAGCGCCTTGCCGTGACGAGTATACAAAGATGGATTCCACAACTCTACCTAGCTGACTTGCGGCGGCCTGCCTGCCCAAGTTCGGAGCCCGTCGCCAAATTAGAACCCGATCTGCTGTGGTTAACCGTACATTTTTTGCAAAGCATGGGAGCCGATGTGCGGGCCGCTGTCACAACTACCAAATCACCCCTGCTGGAACAGCTCCCCGTCGAAACCGTAACCATTGGCGATCTAGAAGATTTTGAGCAGCTCGCAGTTGGGTCAGATTTATTGATTGGCAATTCCCATCTAGCAGCAGTCAGTCAGCGGCTCCAGGTTCCGCTCTATCGTCTCGGATTTCCGATTTTCGATCGCCTTGGTAACGGCCAGCGCTGCACCGTCGGTTATCGCGGCGTCATGCAAATGTTGTTTGACCTCGGCAACTTGTTTTTAGAACAGGAGGAAGCACAAACAAAACACTAACTAATATCGAGGAGGAACATCAAATGAAAATTGCCTTCACAACCAGTGACAACATTCACATCAATGCCCACTTTGGTTCAGCTAGAAAGATCGATGTCTATGAAGTCGATCAAGCCGGATACAGCTTTGTAGAAACTCTGCGATTCGACGGCAACCTCAACGAAGATGGCAACGAAGACAAGCTACTGCCCAAAATCGAAGCCCTGCATGATTGCACGATTGTCTATGTTTCAACGATTGGCGGCAGCGCAGCCGCCCGATTGATTAAACAGCGCATTACTCCCATCAAAGCCCAATCAGAAGAACAAGAGATTACCGACATATTAACCAAACTGGTGCAAACCCTGAACAGTAGTCCTCCCCCCTGGCTGAGAAAAGCCCTGCTACAACGTAACCCCAACTTTGATCAAACCGAGGAAGAAGTACCTGTATGACTACAACTCAAACGACCAATCCGGCAACCACTGAACTAGCAACCGAACCAGTAATCAGCCCCTTCCTGAAGGCAATTGTGCAGCAGGTTCGCGCCAATGACCCCTACGGTACCTACCGCAACTGGTCCGATGAACTGTTGCTCAAGCCCTATGTGGTCAGCAAAGCCCAGAAACGCGAAATCTCGGTTGAAGGCGAGGTAGATCCCATCACCAAAGGACGTATCCTGGCCTTTTATCGAGCTATTGCCCACCAGATCGAATCAGAAACCGGCCTATTGTGTCAGGTCGTGATCGACTTGAGCCACGAAGGATTCGGCTGGGCACTCGTGTTCTCTGGCCGTCTGCTGCTAGTGGCCCGCACCCTACGAGATGCCCAACGGTTTGGCTTCGACTCACTCGAAAAGTTAGAAATCGAAGGCGACAGGCTGATTCAAACGGCAGTCGGTTTAGCCAATCGTTTTCCTGAAGTCGGCAAGCTCTAATGGAGGGTTCATGACACAAGCAGCTCAAACGACCAATATCGAGGAGCTTAAAACTCAAATCAAGCGGCTAACCAGCAAAGCTGGACAAATGAAGATGGATCTACATGATCTGGCCGAAGGACTACCCACCGACTACGAACGCTTAGTTGATGCCGCCACCGAGACGTACCAGATTTATCGACAAATTGGTCAACTCAAAACTCAGCTAAAGCAATTGGAGCAGAAAACATGACTGGAACCCTAGCTGAATTTCAGCAATTAGTGAACGCAGAAGACTACCTAGAATTCTTTGGTCTTCCCTACGATCCAAAGTTCGTCAATGTAAATCGCCTGCATATCCTGCAAAAATTCTCCACCTTGATCAAAACCATTGATGCAGAATTCCCAGTTCTGAACGACGCCGAAAAACTAGAACGTTATCAAGCAGCACTTCAGCAAGCCTACAACACCTTCACCACCTCTTCACCCCTAACCGAAAAGCAACGATCTGCTCTATCTGGTCGAGCTTCGCCGCGTTCATCCCGACCGACGCAGGCGTCGCGACCGGTAATCCCTGTCCTGCCGCAAAAACGTTAAACGCACAGACGTAAACGAACAACGCCGAAAGGTGATTAACCCCAGATGCGAACATCATTGATCTGAACAACTTCATAAAACGAACTCGGCAAGCTTGGGTTAAATCCCGACCTCATCTTTTTGCTCTTAGTTCTTTTTCTCTCTCAACGAAGCTTTCCTTACAAAGCCGGGCAAACTCTTTTCCAATTGGCGAGAAGTGGCCGCCGCGAAGCCTTGCCAATCCCTGTTCCCATTTGATCTCTGCCCCTTCGATCATCCAGGAGACCAAACGTCCTTCTCGAATCTCTGGCGCAACAGATTTCACGCCTGCCATCCCGATGCCAAGATTGTGTTCGACCATACGATTTACGGCTTCTTGGCGTGATAGTTCCATTATTATATTCGGTCGGACGTTCGCCGAATTAAAGAATTCATCGATCATCCTTCGTGTGTTTCCGCCTCGTTCGCCTAGGATCAGATCCTCACCAGCTAGGGTTGCGGCGCTTAGAAATTTTTCCTTGGCCAGCGGATGCCTAGGATGTCCAATTGCTACAAGTTCATCTGAAAAGAGAGATTCAGTAGTTATATTCAGGTTCTCTACCGGAAGTGATACAAATGCCATATCGATCTCTCCGTGCATAAGCAGGTCAACCAGCCGTTCACTTGTGCCCGATACAACTCTGATCTCGGCTTTCGGAAAACTTTCTCGGACCCGATCAAGAATTAGAGGGAGTTGGTTCATTGCAAACGTGCCGGAGGCAGTACCTACACGAAGTCGACCATGTTCTGCGCCGGCAACTTCTGCGATCTCTGCCAAAGCAGAATCGTGCTCACGTAATATTCTTCTGGCTCTCTGGAGGAGGTGTTCTCCTGCTTCCGTGAGGATCACCCTCCGTGGCGTTCTCGTAAAAAGAGGTAGGCCTACCTCTTCCTCAAGTTGACGGATCTGCATTGAGATCGCGGCTTGTGTGATATTGACCCGGCGGGCGCCGGCGGTAAAAGTTTTTGTCTCAGCTATTGCAAGAAAAGCTTTTAATTGTCGGATCTCCATAGCACTTGGCCGTCTTCATCTCGGCTCTAAACTTTGCAAGATTGGCATATAGGTCGCACTGAGTAGCACAATGACATCATTTCAATAAACATCACTCTATCTTATTGATCACATAAAATCTACTTTGTTTGATTATATGTCAAGTTTGCAAAACAATTATATCTTGTGAATCGACCTGGTCATCGTTTGAAAAAAGCCAAGAGATCTCGATCGTCGGTGATTCTCTCTCCAAACGAATATTTTCTTGGTGTGGATGGCGGCGGCACAAAAACGCAGGCGCTCTTGATTGACCGCAAGCAACAGCTTATTGGCGAGGGAACCGCCGGGCCGTCTAATCCTCTGCGCGTCGGCGTAGAAACTGCCGTCTCAAACATTCTTAAAGCTGTAAACCAGGCTTGTGATAATGCTGCGATCTCCCGGGCAGACATAGTCAGCGGCACACTGGGACTTGCAGGTGTGAGACGTTCTGACATGAAGCAAAGGGTTCGAGCAAGTTTTCAAGAGCAAAGCAGGATCAAACACACCAATGTTCTTACCGATGCTGAGATCGCTCTCTTCGCCACTACCCTCGGCAAGCCGGGAGTTGTTGTTATCGCAGGCACCGGTTCTGTTTGTTTGGGTATGAGTGGCGAAGGTATGGACAAGCACGGGCTGAGCAGGATTCGTGACATTTATTATCTTGATGGTCTTGACCGAAAGTGAATTCGAATTCTCGATAAGATAGGTCGCTCCATTCTGCTCATGGATCATTATCTCGTGAATAGTGTTATGGCCGCCGCCATTGGTCGAGTTCACTATGCCGAGCATCTGAGGATTTGACGGATTTGTGAGGTCAACGATATGCACGCCGCCAGTGTTGCCGGTGCCGAAATAACCACGGTTTCCAACCACGATCGCTTCGAGAAACTGCAGATTAGCACCCGGGTTATACCACGAACGCAGAACAGGAGCATCCGGATTCGAAATGTCGAATATAAAAACGCCTCGGCAATTGTAGCTGCCCATCACGGCTATATTCCCGTCTGCATAAATATCCGCGTATTTAAGAGAGGAACTGGTTGCGCATCCCGGGTTGATGTTGGCCCGGAGTCGATAGTCTTTTACACCCAAAGCAGTTACCGCCAACATCGCGGTCAATACGAAGACGAGTCCAATTACGCCAAGTTTGTTCATATATGCGTACAATTTGACCTCGTTCCGATAAACCCATTTAGAACGGACGGTCATTTTACTCCCGGGATCAAAAGAAATGGTCAGACCAAAACGCAGAGTATACAGCCAAAAAGAAATTTTGTCGATTACGGGGACTCTTAATGACCCTAAGACGCAACCCGCGAAACTTCTCGGAATGCTAAATTGAAAGTTCCGGGTTCAACCTTTACAAACCGCCGATTTCTATTGAGCGAAACAGCGATAGAGATAGTTGGATTATTGCCTTTGAACTCCATGCCTCCCGCAACCAGAAGATTGTATAGTTCGTTTACGTGAAGCGGATGTCCCGCCTCACGAAGCAGGAGCGTACACGCCTGGGTAATGGTGAGATCCGAGAATCGATGACTGATCGCCTCGATATTACTAGAGCGAGATGGAACTAAGGACCGACCAGCGTCAATATACGCAACATTCCCTATATCCTTAGGCTCATTGGTCAGACCATATCGCTTGGGAACGGTCTTTTTCGGTCTTCGCAATGGCGTATTTCCAAGATCTGTTCCTTGACCAGTTTCGGTGGAAATCCTTGATGGTAATTTGATCTCCGGCGAATTTAGGTCTGGGGCGAGCGCCCGGCTGGTCGATCGCATTGCAAATAGAAGACCGTCGATCGCGGATTCCGTTTGCGAAGCTCCGTTTTCCAACGCTTGTATCTCTTCACGAAGACGTTCGGCTTCGATCTCAACCTCTCGGAGCCGCGAGATCAACCGACTTTGGGCTTTGCGCGTTTCCTGAAGGCTTTTTTCAAGCGTTGTTATAAGATTTGGGTCTAACATTCTGAAATATCGAAGCTTACATTGTCAGTGCGGAAACCTGGTTTGCGTATTTTTGGTTTAGCTTCCCCGATGAACCACATATTCGGGAATCTCACCTAATGCTTGAAGATACTCGGTTTTTGGCAATATTTCAAGACTTTTTCTGGCAGCGTTGGCATATGAGTTGGCGAGCTCGCGGGCTTCGCCTAGAGCCCCCGATCGTAACATCTCTTCGGAAATTTGTTCGCGTTCGCCCACTTTATAGGTCCCGCGAAGCATTATTCTTTCAAAAGTCGATCTCATCGATGGCATTTTTTCGCGGAGAATTATTAGCGGAAGTGTCAATTTACCTTCCAATAGATCCGCACCTGCAGGTTTGCCAATCGCCTTTTCATCGCCAGTAAGATCAAGGACATCATCCGCAAGCCTCGCACAAACCCATCCAGCGCCGCCACAATTTTGTCGGAAAAGCCCACAATGTCCGCCTGAGGTGTACCCGTGTACATCTCAACTTCAAAACCCTTTGTCAGCATTGCGGTTCTCCAGTAAACGATTGAATAAAACTGAATAAAACAGTTGGGTGTCCTTTCATTAGTATCGGGGAAAAGCGGTCGGCTGCATCCTCCTGACGGTTTAGCCTGAATGCTCTACTGGAGTCTCGTTCGGATCAAATTCTAGGCAAGAGATGGTGTAATAGAGCGCTGCTGTCCCGTTGTATTGCATGGTTTTCTCGTACTTCATGCCCAATTTCTGCATCACGCGCTGAGAAGCAATATTGCTGGGTCCGGTGACGGCCACGATTTGCGCAAGTCCTAACGTTTCAAATCCCCACTGCAAAACAGCTCGTCCGGCTTCGGTTGCCAATCCCTGTCGCCAATAGGCTGGATTGAGCGTGTAGGTCAGCTCCACGTCCGGTGTGTCGGCCAAATAATGCAGACCACAGTGACCAATCAACTGCTGATCTTGCTTGTGAATCAGTGCCCAAGCTCCAAATCCATGCCTTTGCCAATGCTGAAGGCGACGAGCGAGCAAGGATGCCGTTTGCTGAAGTGATATGGTTCCAGTTGGGGACATCACTCTTGCCACCTCTGGATGGCTGTAGATCTCACGGTAGAGCTGATCGAGGTCAGCTGGGGTGAACTGCCTGAACAGTAGACGGGGCGTTGACAGCATGGGTGAGCTGCTAGTTAATGGCTACAGCACCTTTATAGCTGCCCTATTTTGAGATCAACTCACTCTCCAACAGTTCTGCAAAATTATGAACTTATAGTAAACACCGAGAACATCCCTAGATTGTTCCGTGTGAAAAAGATAAAAATACCTTTGCCACAGCCGGAACCTATACGCTGGGGTTAGGAGTAGTGGATATTGATCTTTTTTCCGATCCGTCTCTTATACCCGGTGCTGTTAGTTCTGGTTTATTCCTTTCCAATGGCAACATCACGCCTATCCCCACTCCAGCGCTCCTACCCGGTCTGATTGGTATGGGACTTGCAGCCCTGCGGAAGAAAAATCAGGAAGAGAGGGTTGAGCAAGAAGCGTAGGTTTGATTGTTGCGATTTTCCCTGTTGAATAGGTCATAAAATCAGCGGTCAGAGGGCAATGCTCTCTGGCTTTTTCATGCAGTGGGATCAGGCGGCGGCTGAGAGTTACCACCAACCCGCGAGTCAACACTATCTATTACCAACAGTCGATGAAAAGGGCGATGGGGCCAAAGGGGACTCTCGCAACCGATTCTGCGGCTCAAACTCGCACCGCAACCCACTGCGCCGTTGTCAAACTGTGGTGTCTTGCACTAAGAGCACGACTGGGTAGTTAAAGTGCAAAGGAATAAAGCTCTCTAGAAGAAGAGAATTTCTGAAGGAACTAGTATAAAGTAAAGTTTACCTGACGTGAATTTAGATCGGGCAGAAGAATATCGCGATTGATAGCTTCTTTTGCTGGTAGGGTAAGCATTCGTCTTTTTATCATTAATATTGAAAATTTATAAAATATCTCCGAGTTAAAAGTATTCTTCAGGTAAGATTTTCCTATTGCTTGGTCGTAGATCTCGGCATTTTTAGAATTCGAAAAGAGGAAAAGTGAAGGGGAAAGGCGCAGTTAGCCTTTAAATCCTCTATCTCCGGCAGCTTGAGATCTTCATATTGTAGGTATTTTTCAGCTACGATTCGTTGATTGGGCTGATGACGGACGGTATGGCGATGGCAAAACCCGTGCTGGCTACCCGAGTCGGAGATATCCCAACCATTTTGGCCGACACTGGCTACTTAGTTGAACCCGAATCGCCCGACCAGTTGGCTGCCGGAATTCAAGCCATCTTTACCAATCCAGAAGCTGCTGCTGCTAAAGGTCGTCAGGCCAGAGCTAGATGCATTCAGCACTACAGCATTGATGCCATGGCTGTACAAATGGCAGAGGTTTTAGCACAGGTCTATGCCAATCAGAACCGAAATTAAGGAACAGTTGCGTCCATGCGAGTTGCCTCTCCAGGTATGAGAGTGGATCAACTGGATTCGTTATTCGTTATAGCCTTTAACTGCTGTCTTCTGCCTCTTGCCTTCTGACTTCTGTGCATCCATTCAGTTTCACGGGAACCCTACAGTTGGAGTTCTTTAGAGTGAACGCCTCCATGTCTTCTCATCATCTGTTGCTTAATCTAGCCCGACGCTATCCTGGTTTAATTTGCCTCAATATTCTGTTTGGTTTTTCGGGTGCTTTATTTAACGGCATCAGCACAGCGCTAATTATTCCAGTATTGCTGAACTTTCTGGGGCAGCCCGTTGCTACCAAAGGCGCACCGCCAATCATTCAATCCCTATTGACTCCATTTCAAGGCGTGGCAGGCGACTACAATCTGTTGCTAATGACAGCAGCAATTGTGTTGATGATTGTGCTCAAAAACCTAGCGCTGTACTGCAATACATTAGTGGCTGGAGTGTTGAAACGAACAACCGCCAATGACTTGCGAGATCAAGGCTTACGGCTACTGCTAGAAGTCGATATGAGCTATTACGTCACAACCGGAATTGGTGACATCATCAATCGGCTTAACAATGAGATCTCTAGAGCGGCCAGTGCGGTCAGCATTATTACTCGCACGGTTACAATTACAATCACAGCGTTGGTATTTATTGGCATTCTGCTATCGCTTACCTGGCAGCTCACAATTATCTCAACTGGTTTATTAGCAGTGGTTGCATTAGTCAATCAGTACAGCATCATTCGATCCAAACTATTTGGCAAACAGCTCTCTGAAATTTCTAAAAACTATTCCACCAGCGTGCTTGATTTATTATCTGGGATGCGGTTAGTACGTTCTACGGCCAATGAACAACGTGAGTACCAAAAAATTAGACAGCAAATCTTAAATCGAGAACAGGCCGAGTTTAGATCGCAGGCTACATCTGCACTGATTGAGCCTGTCAGCGAAGTAACCGGCATCATTGCGCTGTTATGTATTGTCTTTATCGGTCGGGCCTTTCTAATGGAGCAGGTCGAGTCGTTTTCAGCGATTCTCCTTACCTATTTATTTGTGCTGTTTCGCACCTTGCCGCTGATTGCGATGCTGAATGCAGCCCGGAGCCAACTTGCCAACATTTCACCTAGCCTGGAGATTGCTCAAGACTTTTTGCGCCGGAATAACAAGTCTTTTATGGTGAATGGCTCTATCCCGTTTGAATCGCTTCGTGAAGGTATTCATTTTAAGCAGCTTTTCTTTGCCTATCCAGGTCAACAAAAGCAAGTGTTGAAAGGCGTAGATCTGTACCTGCCGCGTAATACTACCCTAGCGCTGGTTGGTGCATCGGGAGCTGGTAAATCGACGCTGGCTGACCTTCTGCCTCGCTTCTATGACCCCACCGCAGGCTGCATCACCATTGACGGCGAAGATTTGCGCAACCTCGACTTCCGCACTTTACGACGTGCAATGGGCATCGTTAGCCAGGCTCGATCGGCTGAATGATGTCAACTGCATCGAACTGATAGCGCTTATTCGATTCCAGCCGCGACAGATCCAGCACATCGTTAACTAGGCGAGTTAGGCGATCGGTTTCGCGATTGGCCGTTTCTAGAAATTCCCGTTTCTCTGGCTCGCTGAGGCTGTCGCCGTACTCGTGCAGGGTCTCAATGAACGACTTGATGTTAAACAAGGGCGTGCGCAGTTCGTGGGACACATTGCTAATGAACTGGCTTTTGGCTTCATTCAGCTCAACCTCACGGGTGATGTCCTGCACCGTAATCGCAATTCCCTTCACCGTTTCCCGATACTGATCCAACACCGTGGTGAGCAAAATGCGTACCGTGCGGCTGGTCGGTTCTGGAATTGTGATCCGAAATTCGGCTCCGTCTTTGATATCTTCGGGCGGATGTCCAGAGACCAACTGATAGAGCGGGCGGGTCAGCTCGACTTTCACTGCGTCGGGCAAGATGTATAGCACGTTTTCGCCGTTGACTGATTTACCATCCCAGCCAAAAATGTGCTCGGCAGTAGGGTTGGTCAGGATGACGCACATATTGGTATCAAGCAAAACGGCACCGTCGGCAATCGTGGCGACCAGCGTCTCTAGCTTGGCTTTTTCGGCAGTCAGCTCTTCGATATTTTGCTCTTCGTAGCGTTCTAGCCGCTCGGCCATTTCGTTGAAGTTGAGGATCAGCTCGCCCAACTCGCCACCCAGCGGTAGATCAATCCGCTGCTTGAAGTTGCCTGCCGCGATATTTTTCACACCCACCAGCAGTTCTTTGATTGGTTTGGTGATCATCAGGGCATTGAAGACGGCTCCCAGAATCACCATGGCCCAAATCGAGATAAACACCGCAATCGTGACATCCCGCGTCAGATGGGATGAGGTGACGACTGTGGCGTTGGGGTTGATGCCAATTGCCAGCACACCCAGATATTTTCCGTCATGGTTGATCGGCACAAACACATCGGTAACTTCGCCATCGGGAGCCAAATGCTGGCGCACCATCGGCACGTCGGATTTCTCCGAGAAGTTGTCGGGAAGCTGCATGCGTCGCCGGATCGTCAGCGAATTTTGCACCTCCGACTCAGAAAAGGGAATACCCAGAAAAATATCACCCTCTTCGTCGGCATAGAGAATGTAGCGAATGCTCGACGTGCTGCTGTAAAAACTGTGAGAAAATCGGGCCAGTTCAGTACGGTTGTCTTCACTAATCAGGGGAGCCACATTGGCCGCCAGCAGCAGTCCCAGATCACGACCGAAGCGGGTGTCGTTGAGGCGAACGTCCTGCTGGATCGTGTTGACCGCCCAAAAAGTTAAGCCGCTCATGATCAAGGAGACCACCAGCGTGGCAGCCGCCATTAGTCGGGTTTGTAGGGTAAACTCCGACCACCAGCGGGCAATGAGTTCGCGCATTTGGTTCAGCAGAGCTAGCAAAGCAGGTTCAGCACGAGAGGACGTTGAATTACATTCATCTTGCATGAAGTTTTAATATTCTATCAATCTCGTTGCTAGCGTCTATCCTTACAGCAGCTTTGATGGCGAAATCGGCAGATTTACCAAGCCGGTCAAATTCAATCGGGTTCGGTCAGCCGACACCATCAAACGCCTCCACCTCGACGAGGAGCTTAGCAGCAGACCCATTCAACCCAGAGATTAAGAGATTAAAAGAAGGACATGTACTGCAACGCCTGCAGCGCGAATCCAGCTAAGCCGCTCAGCACATTCAGGATATTGCCGCCCCACGCTGACTCTAGCAGAACTAGCACAACAGCCGATTTGGCAAGAGAAACTGATTCCCAAACTCTGGCAAGACCTACAAACCGCCGAGCTAATTCCTGCCCCAACTGCAACCGATGATCCGCTGCAAGTAATTGGCGATTGGACTATACAGCTTCTGGAACTCACAGGTGATCAAACGCCAGAAGCCATTCTAACGATTGAACCCGCTACGACAGATCCACCCCGGACGGTGATCTTTTCTGGCTCATCGATCATCTACAGCGATCTGCATAATCCTGAGCGGTTTTTGGTCGCAATTGTTGAACATACTAATAACAAACAAGAAACATTAATAGTGATGAATGCAGATAAGTTAAATTTACAAAAATGGTCAAGTCAACGGCAGCAATTTGACTAAGATTTCCAGAATGGTTCAAAAGATGGTGCAGAATCGATGAGACAAGGGTTGAACGATTACTAGTAGAGCAGCTGCTGCTGAAGTAGCTTCTTGTTTGCAGGCAGAACGCCTACACTTTAATTTAATTGGGCTGAATCACTTGATTGGCTATGGTCAACTACTTGAAACATTGCTAACTCGTCTTTGGTTTATTTAGTCTGAGGGAGACTCACTATGTCGCTCGAAACCAATCCCCAGTCACTCTACGAAACCGACTATCTACGCTGGATCGAGTCCACGCTAGAAAAACTACGGCAGCGAGACTATGCCCATGTGGACTGGGACAACCTGATCGACGAAATCGAAGACATGAGCAAAAGCGAGCGGCGTGCTTTGAAGAATAATCTGATCATAGTGCTGGTGCATCTGCTCAAATGGCAGTTTCAACCTGAATGCAGAAGCGGCAGTTGGGCGGGCAGCATTGTAGAACATCGGAGACGAGTACAGGACGCACTCGCTGACTCACCTAGCCTTCAGCCCTATCTAGAAAAGATCTTTGCCGAAGCCTATCGGGCTGCCATTAAGCAGGCCAAAGCCGAAACCGGACTACCGCTAGAAACCTTTCCTATCGAGTATCCCTATTCGGTGGCTGAGGTTCTAGAGGACGACTTTTTGCCTGCCTAGTTTTAGCAACACTCCAATATCAGTTTTCAGCCCCTACTTGATATGACTCTTAACTTCTGCCTTCTGATCACTGCTGCAACGACAGCCCCAACCACTCGCTCAAGATTTCCGCTAGCCAATCAGCTTCTCGTTCGGTCAGTCCTTTTAGTTCAAAGGTTTTATGCCGAGTTCGTAACACCACTGCTGGTTCAATAGCGCTAATGAAAGGCTCTCCTGTGGCCTTTTTAGCTTGCACTGTGTGGGACTGAATTCGTTCTAGCCGCACCAACTCGCGCCGAGGGGCAGATCCCAAAAACTCGACTCGCACGCCCAACAGTTCGTGAATCAGAGAAATTTCGTATTGATCGATATAGAGGCGTAATTGTCTCAGTTCTGGGAAGCGATATTCTTGCCAAATCCGACTCAAGGCCGCCAGCAGTTGGTGCCGATAGCCAAACAACAGGAACCAGCCCAAAATCGGCACTTGCAGCAGCAGAGACACGAGAAGCACAATCGGCAGTGTTTTCAGCATCCGCAGCGCCGTTGTGCCAGACAGGTAGCGCACCGCCGTAAAAAAATTGTGTTTGGGCGGCACCACTACCTGAAGTTGGTCGGGGCTAATGCTGAGGGAAATGCAGCTGTTATCAAGCTGACGATGCAGGCCAGCCGGAGCATCAATCTTACAGGCCCTCAGAGCCGTGAGAGCCGCTTGCGCCGAAAGTAGACCCGCAACTGACTACCCAAGTCTTCAAATGCAGGAATGAATTGCTGGGCAATCGGCATCATCTTCAGTTCGGGAAACAGTAGCTCCACCTGTAAGCGGGTATAGCCAGCGTCTAGAGCAGCCTTGGTCGCCACTTTAGCTTGCTCAACGGCTTCTTCCAGGGTTTGAGGGAGATTGGGCATGATAAATCTTAAAAAACTAGAAAAATCAGAGCTTTAGCTAAATTCTTAAATCAATTTCTGTGTCTTTCAGTGGATCGGCATCAGATGGCAGTAGGGTCAATGTAACCTTGCAGGTTCAATGGATTCAGTTGGCGCAAAATTCGGGTCGCTTTGTTAGTGACATTTGGAGCACCGCTGACCACTACAATATATTTACCTTCTTTAAGAAAATTGCGGTACGGTAGTGCGTCACCACTGCCTACACTCAGGCCAATTCCACCACCGACAAAAAAGCTGCCCATCGCGCCAGCCACCGCCCCCAGTAATCCCCCAATCACATGGTTGCCTAAAGTTCCAACCGCCGGAACAAGCTGATATTGGGTGGAGACGTTAAACAGCCATCCACCAATAAATCCAAAGGGAACCAGCCACATGGCCATTAGTTTGGCCTGCTTACGGGCAGGCTTTTTGGGATCGATAAAGCCAAATTCATCGGCAGTTTTATAGCCATCTCCAATGATGCTGACTTGGGACATGGGCATGCCCTCTTGCTCCAGTTGGGAGTAGGCAGCCTCTGCTTCAATTCGATTGGCGAGAACAGCAATCACATAGTTCATACTAACCACTGCATCGGAAACTGCATTTGAAACAGCTAACCGACTCAATATCTAGGCTCAATTTATATTTCCACCATACCAGTTCACGTGCTCCCGCAGGCTCCGCTGTCAGAACTGTGTACTATGCCTAACGCAGGGGTTTCTTAGCAGTGGACAAGAGACCCCGCCTTCTATTTGTCATTCCCACACAAACGCAGTTTAATTCAACGCTCAAAACTCAACACTCACAGCTTAAATCTCCTCCTGCTCTTGGCAAAACTTGCGAATCGTTTCCACAAAGCGAGGACCATAGCGAGCCAGCTTGTGGCTACCCACCCCAGAAATTTGCGAGAAGTCATCGATAGTTTGGGGCTGAAGTTGGGCCATCAGGCGCAGGCTAGAGTCAGCGAATACTACATAGGGCGGCACAGCCTGTTCGTCAGCAATCTGCTTGCGCAGCTTACGCAGCAGGTCGAATAGCATTTCGGCATTGGCTTTGGCTTCGGTAGACGCGCTTTGGACTACGGTTGGACGGTTGGGTAAGGAGATGTACACCGTTCGCTGCTTGCGCAAAACTTCCCAACTCAATGCGTTTAGCTTCAGGACTGAATACCCATCAGTGGTTTCATCCATCAACCCCTGATGCAGCAGGGAGCGTCCCAGCGTACGCCATTCATCTGCTGTGTGGTCTTTACCAATCCCGTAGGTGGAAAGCTGGTCATGCCGATTGGCGAGAATCCGCTTTTCTTTAGAACCGCGCAGCACCTCAATAATGTAGGTCATGCCATAGCGCTCTTTGCAGCGAGCCACACAAGACAAAAACTTCTGAGCTTCGATTGTCCAATCTTGCAGGGAGCGGGGTTGCAGACAGTTATCGCAGTTGCCGCAGTTGCCAGCAAACCGTTCGCCAAAATAGCCCAACTGAATCGTGCGGCGGCACTCAATTCCTTCTGCGTAGTCGATCACCTGGCGTAACTGCTGACGGGCAATTTGGATGGCAAACCGCCCCAAGTAACACATGAGCCACCTGCGCCCCAACCGCTCGGCAACTGCCCCGGTGGTGCCACTGCCACAAAAGAAATCGGCAACCAGATCGCCTTCATTGGAAGAAGCTTGGATGATTCGTTCTAAAAGGGTTTCGGGTTTTTGGGTGTTATAGCCAAGTTTTTCGTGTGACCAACCCCGAACCATACTAATATCATCCCACCAAGTTCCTACCTGAACTCCTTTGGATTGATCTAAATATTTCTTCTCCATTGGCACAGTGCCAGGTTTTGTTTGTACAACCAAACCATCATCAATCAATTTTTGCATTCGCTCTTTTGAGTAGCGCCATGCCCTAGTTACACCCATTACTTCATAAATTGGATTACCTTTAGCTGCTCCCCCAGGACCAAGCATATTTTCCATGTCACCCTTTGCATCTGAGCGTTTCTATACAATTTCATTCACGAAGTTCTCATTGCCAAAAAGATCCTCAAGTATTGCACGAAGGTAAGCATTAACTCTGTAGTCACAATTGAATATACAGACTTCCACTTTCAGACAAGAGTTCTTTAATTAATGAAAGACGCTCATACATCATGAAAAGATAAGAATCAGTTCCCTTGCCCCAGGTATCTCGATACGCAACCATTTCTAAAGTTGACTGTTCTTTTTGAACTGAATCCTTCTCGTCTCCAATCTGAACCTGCATCGAAAAATCCGCACCCACATCAAACGGCGGGTCGATATAAATCAGATCCACCTTGCCCTTAAACTCCTGCAACAGTGAAGCCATTACCAGCTTGTTGTCGCCCCAGAATGGCTTCGCCACGCAAGCGAACAGCCGATTTCTAAAGTCATCCTGCTTGGGGTTTTGCTGTTCAAATAGCTCCAACTGCCCCGTTGCCGCCGCTGCCCGTCGCGGTTCATCAATGCTTTCAATCTTCTGCAACCGCAAGCGGAACGCTGACGCGAACGGCATGGCACACCCAGCACTATCCACCTCGCGCCGCTGCCCATACTCGTCATACTTGCCCTCCCACACCAGTTCCGTTCATAGCGTCGATAGCGGATGCGGGTTGTGGGGGCCGTAGGTGGGTTGAGACATGATTAGGGCAAAAGTAAAAAGTAAAAAGTTTGTAGTGACGACTTTAGTCGTTTCTAAATGCTCACTGAAGTGAACACTACGAACTCAGAGGGCTACTGTTTCAAAGGCAATGCGGACAGGGCGATCGGAAGGAGGCAAGAAGTTGAGCTTTTCAAAGCCGATCACCTGACCATGCTGATCTTTCATCAGAATCACTTCATCGCCTGTTTCTTCTGCTTCTACCTCATCTTGAGGATTACCAAACCAAACCACCAGCGTATTGCCTGTGCGATCATAAAACACTTTTACTTCTGCCATACTAAATCCCCTTCTTTAATTGCACTCGTTCGATAGGCTGTGATCAAAAAACCTTCTCCATCTAAACGTCTGGTCACGGCACAAACCCACCGCTTCGCACCATCATCACGATAAAACAAGTAAACCTGAGAATCGGTTTTGCTCAGACGAATTTCGTCTGGATTACTTAAGGTAGCTTGAACATCGGCTAGACGGTTGAGCATGATCGGGTGCTTTATTGTGACAATGAATTGCCAATACTCAATCGTTGTGCGAACGGAAAAGCTGATCGGTGTAGTGACCTCAAACAAAATTTCAGAGTTAGAGGGCAAATCATTCTGCATTGATTGCTTCTTCAATCGCCACGCTCATCGAAAAATCGGAAGGGGGGAAAGCGATCGACGGATAATCAATAGTATGAAGGCAGAGGTTGGTGCCCTCTGCTCCATCATCCCAAGTAACGACACTACTTAGGAGTTAACTCATTATGACGAACTCAAATGACCAGGACGCTGAGCTAAGGCAGGTTTCCCAGCAGCTTGGAGAGCTACAAACACAAATCTCTACTCGGTTAGATAGTATTGAGCGACAGCTAGAATCTGAAACCGAGCGGAGAGAGCGGTTTGATGAAAAGTTCTCTAATTACCAGCAAGCCATTCAGTGGGTCGTACAGCTTAGCTTTACGTTGATTGCCTCTGCAACCATCACGGTTATCATCACAGCCGTTCTAAAAAAGTGACAGTGCAGCTCAAGCCACAGAGTTGCTTTCAACTAAAACTCTCAAATCTGAATCGGGAATTCTGAAAGTAAGCCCTGTCCATAGAGGCAGGGCTGCTGTCTCTTAGTACTCAGGATTCCCATGCTAAAGTTATTTCCTTCTTTCCGTAGCTGGATACAAGCTTTCAGACTGGCAATTCCAACATTCTTAGGCACGATTGTCTTTAGCGTTTACTTCTGGGCGTTTTTAATAGGACCTCTAGTATTAACAGTTGTCTCTCTTGAACCTGAAGGACTTGTGATATCTCTACTATCCCTCGTCTCTTTAGCGATTGGCTTTCTTTGGTATTTAGCAATCAAAATTCTTTATTTCTTTTTGCTGCGATTACTTTGGTCATCACCTCCAAAATGGCTTAGACCTAAACTGAACTGGAAGCACAGCTTAAAGAATTTTTGTATTTCAGTATTGGCAACAATACCAATTGCAATTCAGTTCCTAATTCCTCTTTTGGTTAAAGCACATCTAGAAGTAAACTACAGTTTAATATTCAGGCTACGATTCAACATCGAAGAAATTATTTTACGTAATGCTTGGCTGTGGTTTATCTGTGCTGCTCTCTTATTACATCTCACTGACACAGGCAACCGCAAAAAAGTCAGCAAACCATAGTCACAGCATTTTCTTGATCTACCCAATAGTTCGATCACCTGCGTCAGACAGCAGACAGTCAGCCCTAAAACCCTGATTGTTCCGTAAAAGGCCCTCACTGTTGGCAACGAAAGAATCAGGGTTCCAGACTATAACCAGTGAGCGATATAGGCCAAAATTAGGCCACCCTCTACAGGTGGCGATCCTCAAGGTAGACATTCACCAGCACCAAGTAAGCACCAGCGACCAATCCAGCCGATAGAGCCGAGACGTTAGCGGATTGCCGGTGACGCTGGCATAGAGCATACAGCTCAGAAAGGAACAACTCTTGGGGGGAAGTGAGAATCACGGAGCTGGAGAGAAGAGAAGGAACCACAGACCTACTTCAGTATACAGAGCTAGGCGATTTCACCAGTAGAAATCAGGAAGGATAGGACGATTGACGGCTGCATATTGTTGTGTGCCTGCCCTCCGCCTTGATTGCTGGTGTTGAGAGTCGTGTTGTGCATTGCTCCAGACTGGCTAGTCAGAGTGAACGCACCGCCACTACCGGGAGAGACAAAGAAGGCACCTACAGACGGCTGATGATTATGCGAGGGAATTTGAGCCAGTGTGAGGGTATGCATCTCAGCGCCGATCAACTGCCCTAGCGTGCGACTGGTCAAGCCGGCCCCTTGACCAAAGCCGATAATGGTTCTGCCTCTAGCGTCAGGCAGGGTTAGGCGTTTATTAGCGTTCCAGTCAGACAGGGAACTGCTGCCACGACCGAGGCGTGTTTCTGCTTGCGCAAGCTTTGCTGTTTGCGTCGGACTCGTTGGGTTGCTAATTCTACCTCCACCCAGAGACGCTGAGCTGAGATCCATTCAGCCCCATAGCCCATAACCGTCAGCTGCTGAGCACGATCCGACGTCGCCACAATTAGTCTTTGCGAGTATTTGCGCAGATCTTTACGATAGGCCGCACAGGCTTTTTCAATAAACGTATCCGCAGTTTGGCGATAATCGGTATAGCAGATCGAAAGATAGCTAGTTACAATCTCACGATTACCCGGAGAGTCGCGCAATTGGGAATCAAACACAACTTGGGTTTCGTAATCCTGCGCAGCACTGTAGCTCAGCAACACCTCAATCAATTCTCGTCGGGCCGTTTCCAACCCTTGTTGCTCGCGCAGGCGAGTCAGATGCTGCCAGGCACCAATAACGTTATAGCCGTCCACGAGTAAAAGGGCTTGGGGGGTTGAAGATGGCATGATCTAGCACATTGGATTTACAAACCAAGATGATTAGGCAAAATTTATCAGTTAAAAAGATTGCTTCTTCTTAATTATTGCCCTTCTTTGTTGCATTATGTAAATCTTATGTGAATTTCGCTGCTAGCTTCACCCCACTTGCTGCATCAACCGTTGCTTTAAGCGGGTTGGCTCTCCTCGGTCAACCACCTGTCCAGCTTCCAACAGGAATGCGCCATCGCAATAGTCCAACTCCTCCAAGCGATGAGTGACCCACAGGGCAGTAATCCCCCGTTGTTTGACAAGCTGCCTGACTTGCGCCACCAAGCTAAGCTGACTGTCGGCATCAAGTAATGCTGTAGGCTCATCTAGCAACAGCACTTCACAATGCCGAGCAATGGCTCCTGCAATCGCCACTCGCTGTTTTTGCCCACCGCTGAGTGCGTAGATTGGACGCCGTTGCAGGTGGCTCAAGTTAACAGCCCTGAGCGATTCCTCAACCCGCTGCTGAATCTGGTCAAACGACAACTGTTCAGCTACTAGTCCAAAGGCAACATCAGCTCCAACCGTTGGCATCACCAACTGATGATCTGGGTTTTGAAATACAAAGCCAACTGGATCCCCGACCTCAATCTGCCCTGCCTGAGCAGACAGCAGACCTGCCAACACTCGCAGCAAAGTTGATTTGCCACTGCCATTGGTTCCCAGCAGCATCCAGAATTCGCCTTTAGGAACTTCCAAACTACAGTCCTCTAAAACCGCAGCCTCCTTTGACCAGCGAAACTGTACATCCTGAACCACAATTGCCGCATTTGCCATCTTTACATCCAACTATGCAGGGGTGACCCACTCTACCGCTACTCTGCTCCTAACTGTTACTCCTACTGGGCGAGCGTCGTGAAAAATCCGGGCGGCTTACCTGATGCCGTTGCCGTTGCTGTTTTTTCTGCCATTTGCACAGCAGCAATTTCACTCACCAATACCCCAATTGCTTTACCCACCTGCTGCTCACAGGTTAACTCCAAAGTCACTGGATTTCCCGTCCGCACTGCATCCAAAACTTGCTGATATACAGCTTTCGCATCTGCTTCTGCTTTGCGCTGCACCGAGAGCGTGATGGGCGAATTCTTCAAGGTTAGATCAATTACAAACATATCGAGTCCAATGTTTAAATTCCATTACCTATACCAATGTACGCTTTCCCTGCACCAACCGTGGGTGAGAGTGAAACCAACCCAACCTCCGAAGCTTTTGTAAAGTTCTAGGATGAAAAATCAGAAGACCCTCAGTATACAAAGATAATCGCGTGACCGACCACCGCTTGGGGCAGAACTTCACGTTGAACCCGGTGTTGGAAGGCGATTTAGAATCGGTGATTCAGTCTTGTATTTCTCAAGATCAGCAAGAGCGATTGGAAGAACTGGCAGCATCCACTACAGCTGCGGTTTGATTTTGCAAACATTTGGGTTAACCCCTGGACGCTAGCCCGATTCGAGCATAGAATGAGTCAGTTCATCTGTACTTATATCTATGCCTCGCTTTCTCCATCTGGCTGACGTTCATCTGGGCTTTGACCGCTACGATTGCAAAGAGCGGACGCAGGATTTTTTCTATGCCTTCAACGACGCGATCGAGAAATACGCGATTGCAGAGCGGGTAGACTTTGTCCTAATCGCCGGTGACTTGTTTGAGCATCGCAACATTCAGCCCGCTACCTTAAACCAAGCTCAGTACTGTTTGCAGGAGTTGCAGAAAGCCGGTATTCCTGTGCTGGCGATTGAGGGGAATCACGACAACCGTCCCTACGGGACCAAAACAAATTGGTTGCGCTATCTGGCAGACTGGGGATTGCTGATTCTGCTGGAACCGGGTGATGCCACTGCTGAGGAATCGTTTTATAGTCCGTGGAATGGGCGCTCTGGTGCCTACATCGATCTAGATTGCGGAGTGCGAGTCTTGGGATCGAGCTGGTACGGAACTTCGGCACCCAAGGCAATTGAGCAGATTGTCGCCGCAATGGCTAAACTACCTCCGAGTGCTGGGCCAACGATTCTGATGTTCCACCACGGCCTAGAAGGACAGATCGCGCGCTACCAAGGTGCGCTCAGATATGCTGATGTCTTGCCCCTGAAACAAGCGGGGGTTGATTATTTAGCATTGGGGCATATTCACAAGAGCTATAGCTTAGAAAACTGGATCTTCAACCCTGGCTCCATCGAAGCCAACAGCGTGGAGGAAGCCAGCTACCAGCGAGGAGTTTATCTGGTAGAAATCAACGAAACTGGCATCCAGGCCGAGCTGAAACAGGATTATTACCAGCGGAACGTTGTGCGGTTAAAGCTCTCAACCAATGGACAAGAATCAGTCGAAGAACTAGAGCAGCAGGCGATTGCCCAAGTCCAGCAGGCGATTCAGCAAAACCGCTTGTGTCCAGCCGATGCTCCAATTGTGGAACTGCGCATTGACGGTCAGGTCGGCTTTGATCGGTTAGAACTCGATACCCGCCGATTGCAGCAACAACTCCAGCAGCTCAGCAATGCCCTGATCTTTCTGCTCAAATACGAAGTCGATTCGCTTGCCTATGCCTCTCACCTAACCGAAGATGCCAGCCGTCTTCAGATCGAGCGGGAGGTGTTTTTGGATCTGCTGGGGGCGAACAACTCCTACAAAAAACGAGCTGCCGAGTTAGCAGATGGACTAATCGCCCTCAAGGAGCAGCAGCTCGAAGGGCGATCGGAAGCAGAGCTATATCGATTTGTGCGGGATATGGTCCTACCAGAGCGGTTGTACTCAGTTGATACCCTGGAGAGTGAGGAGCTGAGCTGAGCGTGAGGTTGAATTAAGATCCCCGCTGGATCTCAGTAAAGATTGCCTCCAGGATTTCCGTCGCTCCTTGCTGGCGGAGATTATGAGCGAGTTGTATCCCGAGTGCCTCCGCTTCGGTTGCTGCTCCAGAGATACTATCTTTGACCATCTGCTGTCCATCCAGGCTAGCGACCATGCCGGTCAGCGTCAGTGTATTGCCTTCGATGGTTGTGTTGATACTGCGAGGTTGAATTCGTCTAACTTGATCTCGCAGTGGTCTGATTTCTTCTCGCAGCTCATCTAATAAACGCCGATCTTCAGCAATTCGACGTGCAATTTCTTCACTAAGCTTTTTGTGGCTGTCAGGATCAATCATTTTCTCCGCCTTTTACTAATCCAATTGAATGAAATAGTCCATTTCTTGCAGAGGGGTAGATTGAACACGAGCGCCCATATGCTCAGCTTGCCGACGCCCTTTTTCAGCCAATTCAACTTTTCTGCGACAATATATCTTCCAAGGAGCTATAGATTTTCTAAGAGAATCTAATAGAATTTCGTCGTAATCTATTGACCTTGACGCCAACGCTCCAAAGCGTATGACCATTTTTATTTGGTCTTGAGAAACGCTATAAATATTGTCCCAAACCTGGGCTAACGATGTACTAAAATCATTTGCTGAAGCATGGGAAACCTGTGGAGTTCGTTCGTAATTTACTTCGCTTGATCCACCAAGAAACCAATGTCTAAGCCATTGATCCTGAACGTAGGTCGTCATTCCATAGTAAGGTGGTGAAGTAATTACTAGGCTCACACTTTTACTGAGTTTTTTGAATGTTGCTCTGTGGCGGCTATCGCCCAGAAAAATATTCTTTGTAGAAGATATGTCATTAAGTCTATTGTTTAGGACTCTAGATGCCTTCTTATAAAGGGGGCCTCGTATATCAATCTTCAATGGTTTGAGATCACGTTCCTTCCAATACCGAACAGAATAATCTGGCTTAGATGAAAACGTCCTTGGCATTTGATTAGAAAAATAGGACGAATTGTTAATATCTTTCTGTTGAGGACCATGTAAACAGCCAAGCATGAGCGCCCGCAACATCACGGATTCATCGGTTTCTTTGGTTTTTAGTAAACCAGTACGTAATTTACAAATCTGGTCTAAAGTATCAGGATGATATGCCCAATCCCAGAATTCACCTTTAGGAACCTCACAGGTTTCCGCTCTTTCCAGCAACCGCTCGATTAGTGCTAGTACTTTCTCAAGGGATGTGGTAGCTAGTTTTGCTTTGGCTATTGCAACTGCGATGGGAGAGGTATCAATGCCAAAAGACTGAATCCCTTTAGCTCTAGCTGCATAGTTAGTGGTACCTCGGCCACAAAATGGATCAAGCACAACAGTATCCTTTGCAGTTCTATTCAAAATCCGAATAGGAAACTCCAAAGGAAACATTGTGTAATATGGACAGATTGTATTGAGCCTGTGACGCGGATCTGAAGACAGCTTTTTCCCGGTAACCACACTTCCTTGCCCAATTGACTTGCCTATGAAGATTTCTGCTTAACAATAGCAGACGCAAACAATATTTTCAGTGCATTCTGTTCCCAGGTTAAGAAATTTTATACAGCTTTATCTAATTTTTTGAAAAAGAATCACACATTGCATAATTCTAGTGTCTCCTAAGGTCCCAGTTTAACTCTTAGTCAACTCAACCCTTCTTCATCCCGTTCTGCAAATACTTGCTTTGCTATTAGCATTGCATTCAAAGCTGCCGGAAACCCTGCATACACGACTAGTTGCAAAATCACTTCCACCACCTCGGTTCGCGTACAGCCCACGTTCAGCGCCCCCTGGATGTGAGCCTTGAGCTGCGGTTGGGCATTGCCCAGCGTGGTCAGAGCCGTGATCGTGACGAGCTGTCGCGTTTTTGCATCTAAACCAGGTCGCGAATAGATTTCGCCAAACGCAAATTCCAGAATATAGCGGTCCAGGCTCCAGCGTGACTTGAGCCACTGCCGCGTAGGGACTTTGGGAAAAGCCAACTTCTGGGTCGGTGGCTCCACTGGCAACATACCCCAACTCTAATCTGATCTCATCCGTGAGTTCATAGGTCAATCCGATCCCAGGAACCCCGCCTTGGCGTCGGATTGGGTTCTCACGCCCAAAGGTGGAAATGGCTCCATCGCCACTACCGCTAAACAGGGGATTAACAGTACTGACATAATCCCCCAAACCGCCGCCGACCGTATCTGTTGTATTAGTTCACCCTGCGGACGGGGACCCAGCAGTTGCACATGGTCTTGCAGACCCAAACGTTGATGCTCGGCTGGAATCACGCTGTCGTGAAAGATATCTTTGGCATGAGTGGTAAATGAATAGGGAATTTCGGCAAATGCAATGATGTCTTGAAAATATCCATCTAGGGGTGGATGCAACGCAAAGATATCCATCGGTAATCCAGCCGCTTCATGCGCTAGAATCTCAGACACTACAAAAGTTTCAGAATAACGGGGATAGCGCTTCAGCACGTATCCCACCTTGGTAATCGCAGCAGGACTGATGCAATCGGGATGTAACACATCAATCCAACCGAGTTCATGCAGCCGTTTCGCCCGAATCCATTGCTCCAATCGTGGCGTCACACGCGGCGCAATCAACGATCGTTTCCCAAATGAGAGCAATTCACAGGTCGTGTTGTAGCCTCCCATTGATACCACACAGTCTGCGTGGTTTAAGAGTTGCGTTGATTCTTCTAGATAGTCCAAAATCCGTAAGCGAGGATGGGCGGCGGTGCGCTCGTGAAGCTGCTGCCGTTGTTTCAGCGACATAAACGGTCCGGTTAGAATCACGCCGTTTGTGTCAGGCGGTAACGTCGCTTGTGCAAACATCTGAGCTAAATTGGCACCGTCCTGGCCACCTCCCACCAAACACAGGGCCAGCTTACCGGGCGGTAGATGCAAGTTTTCTAAAATATTTTCAGTAGATGCTAAATATTGCAATCGCTGACGCTGATCGAAATAGCCAGCATAGCGAATCTTGGCTGCCACCTCTGGTGATAACCGATATTCTTGAACTAGATCAAACACATTCGGATCGCCATACACCCAAACCGCATCATAGTACTGGGCAATTGCTTCCTCATTGCGAGCACGCAGCCATTCTCGTTGTACGACTCTGGGTTCATCTAACACATCCCGCAATCCTAGTACACAGTGCGTTTGTCCTTGTGCCCGCAGGTAGTCCAACGTTGGATTGAGCTCTCGCACTGCACCGCGCGGCACATTATCTACAAGAAATAGATCGGGGGAAAAGGTTTTCATTGCTGCCTGAATTACCTGCGATCGAATCGCAATCAGCTCTTGCAGCGGCATATCTAGACGGCGGGGCTGATACTGTCCATTGATCTCTTTGCGCAATACTGGCAAAGACAGGTAATCAATATTGGCAGGTAAATTAACAGTATGTCCCTCTTCCATGCCGCTGATTAGCAAAATCGAAGCTTGCGGAAGCACCCGAACCAAGGTTTGAGCAATCAGCAAATTGCGTCGCTTGTGGCCCAACCCCATCGTGTCGTGGGAATAGAGAGCAATGCGAATAGAACTGATTTGATTGGATAGTTGCGACTGCAACCGTTGCCTGGTGTTAATCGATTCACAATTGGCTTCTTCCGGTTGATGGGGAAGCCCCTTGCTGCACCGGATGGCTCTGTTGCTTTTAACGAGCAGTTTCATCACGCTAGGCCGGATTTGGGGCGGCTGAATTGCAGTTGCAATCAGCGGTGTGGTTGCTGCCTCAGCCAGAGAGGACAACCAGGTTTGGCGCAGATGGGCAATCGCATTTTCTTTTTGGCGCGCTTCGATTTCGATCCATTTAACGTTGTGATAGGCGCTGGGCATCTGGGTAATGTAGTCGCTGTGGCGCGGATCATGCAAAAACTCGCGGCCATTGGAAATATGCACCAACTGCCATTCGGGGAGCGGCCAAGTTTGGCGAGCTGCTGCTACTAAATTGGCCACACTTCCATCTTCGTAGCTCTCCAGGCGGTCGTGGATCAGGTGGTGATGGGCATCAAACACCATTGGCACTGATGCCGCTTCGCAAATGGCTAGCATATCGGTCGCACCATAGGTATATTCATCGTTTTCGAGGGTCAAACGTAAACGAATTCCATCGGGCAAATCTCGAATCACCTGTACTAATCGTTCAACCCGATCGCCTTTGCCGCCGTGGATATTCATGGCTGCCAAGGCCGAACGCGGTAGTCCCATCCAGTCAAACAGGCGGGCGTGGGCACTGAGAATCTTAATACTATTGGCGATCACCTCAGGACGATCAGAGTTCAGCACTACAAATTGATCCGGATGAAGCACCAGCCGGATCCCTGCTGTCATGGCTCGCTCCCCGATCTGCCGTAGGTCGGTAGCCAATTCCGCCAGCACTGCCTCGCCCGTCGGTTCATCGGAAAAGGGAAACACCGCCGAACTAAGCCGGTAGAGCCGAATCGCTTCGCTCTGACAAAAACTGATTGCACCGCTGAGCCGTTCTAAATTCTGGGCATATAAGGCTCGTAACGCCTGCTTCTGTTCGGGCAGGGAAAGTTGCAGCAGTCGTTTGCGCGTCATGGCGCGAAACCGCACCCGGTCTGAGACGGTAATACAAACCAGGCCGAGTTCGGGTAGCTGAAAATCGGCTGGTTGAAGCGCTGAATCCATTACAAATCGTTTCCTAAGGTAGGGATTGATTAATCTCTATCTCGGTAACGGCTAACTCGAAAACTGGCTTTGGGCAGAACTCGAATCTCGAATTCTATTGCTTTAATTTCTTAGGAATCCCTACCATTGCCCATCTCTCAGGAAGTTCGAATTTGGCGGCATTTGGGGCAGTGACTATAATTGGTGGCAGACGTTGCACCTTAGTGCTTTTCTATGCCTTAGCAGCCCACCTACGGCCCCACAACTTCTGGGCGCTCGACTTTAACTGGCAACCAGGCAAACCCTCCACCCACGATTGGCAAGACTATCGAACGCGCAAGGATCGCTCGCTCAAAACCGTCAGCGATGAGGTCTACACCTACCCGGCACTGGACAAATATACTGCCTGCCTCAAAGTCGTCCATACCTCCGGCTGCAACACCTCGATTACTCTCGATTACTGTGGAGGTGGAGGTGTAGCCTGATGCCCATCCTTCTCGACCATCAGAACCGAGAAGTGCGTTTGACTGAAGAACGGTTGACGCATATTCTGTCTCACCCTGAAATGGTCGAAATGGAAGCACAAATCGCTGACACCTTGAAGCATCCACAACTGGTGCGGCAATCTCGCAGTGATGAAAGCGTCGCATTGTGTTATCGGTTTTATACCCAACTGGCAATCGGAGATAAATGGCTTTGTGTAGTGGTTAAGTATCTTCCTGATGACGCATTTATTGTTACCGCTTATTTCACAGATAAACCCAAAAAAGGAGAAACCCTATGGCAGAGCGCTCCTAACTCCTGACTCCTGACTCCTGACTCCTATCGGCATCCCTTCGGATCTGTCAATCACCTGTTCAGGAGCGAAGTTGGGTTCAACAATCCTGAATTGAGCGACCGCAGATTGAGCGACCGCAACCTCAGTGAACTTGAAACTCATCCCTAACCAAACTGGAACAATTAGCAACCACTTCCCCACAGCCTTGTTTGGACCTCCGCCTGAATCAACCCTGTCAGCACTTTATCTGTCAGCACTTTGTCTGTTTGCTGTATTATCTTGCCTTGCAGTGGCAATATGTGCACCAAAGGCACCTAAACTTAGCAAGCTCCAGTGAAGACGAGATGAAGTGAAGATGAGAACCTTTTCATGATCGAGTTAGGTATGCCAATCCGCCTAATCGGAGCTAGTCGTGTTGATATCATGCATCAACAGTATTAGACTGATTCCAGTACGTCCAGCACCGCCTTGGGCGACAGTTTGTCCTTAAACCAGATCACATGGGCTGGAGTGTGGTTAAAGTTGACACCAGCCTTTTCCAGATTTAACCGCTCTGAAATTGCCAGGATCAAATCATTCCGCCCAGATTGCCGCACTTGCAGAAACTTTTTGCGCAGATATTCGGGCCGCCAGTAGCCGACAATTTCTAGCAAAAACGAGTGTCCGTCGGGATGGACCAACCGAAAATCGGGAATCATCACGCTACCAGGAATCGGAATCAAATCCACCTCTCGTTCTAGTCGCCATTCACTGTTGAGGCTGTCCCAACGGTCGGCAAAGGAAAGTTCCAAAAAACTATCGTAGGGCTTACCGGGCGGGTAATGGCTCACTAGCCCACAGCCCGAATCGAGCGTAAACCGCTTGGCTTGTTCCTGTTTGCTGTAGGAATCGCGCCAGTGCAGGTCAGCCGCCAGGCTCCATTTAGTTACATGCAGCAGGGCCGGAATCAGTTTGGCAATGTCGAGGCCGTAGCGAGTGCTGGGCTTAAACAAACTGGTGGGACCATCGATGCTGATCGTAAACCCGTGATCTGCGTCGCCTTCGATGTAAGCCATCAGGCCAAACAGCTTCAGGTAGCGAAACAGCAGCTTATATTCACCCGGATCGTTACGGTGCGCCTGAATTCGGATTTGGCTGGCCTTATAGAAAATGCCCTGTACCTGAGACAGGTTATAGCGATGCAGCAACGCTTCTGGTGTGGGCGGATCAAACTGGGTCAAAATCCGGTTTTCGGCCAGATCAGCATAGAGGCCAGTTCGGATTTGTTCAGAGTAGATTTCATGGCCCAATTCCTGACTGAGCTGTTCAGCCAAAGCAGCAAAGGTATGGGCCGCTGTTTGGGGTAAGGGAGCCGCTTGCGCTGCCCAGGCAAAAACTCGCTGCCGCAACTGTTGAGGTTCTAACGGACTCACCACCTCGAACTGGCTAAAGGTATCGCTTCTAAGCAAATGGGCCAAGCCGCGCTTGATGCGGTAATCGGTACTGTCGCCTTCGAGTTCTAGAAGCTGCCGATCCAGTTCATGCTGGGGGTTGCCCTGCGCCTGCTGAAAGATGCCAATCAGCGTTGTTGCCATCTCCAAATTGCGCGGGTTGATCGGCAGCCGTTTGGGAACGATTTCTTCCCCATTGTGCCGCTGGATTAGGAGATCGGTGGGAAGCATAGATTTGCTACTAAGGCGCAGTCACTCAGACTCGTTACTCCCTCACCTTCCACGCTAAGCAATAATCAAGAAATCGTTAGCATTTAGCGTGAGTGCAGCATGCATAGAGCCGGTCGCGCCATACCCAAAACAAATCATAAGCTGGGTTGTCGGCTAATCCTGGCACCCCCATACCCTTCAAAGCTTCGGGTAGCTTGAGATAAGCCCCCGCGGGGAATTTGACATACATGGTCAACGCCGCCACGGCAAAGTCAGCCAAGGTTGGTTCCTCTCCCAATAAATAGGAACTATCCTGTAACAGCACGCACAGCGATTCTAAATTCTGCTGCATTGTCTGACGGGCCGCTTTGACCGCATCCGGCCCAAAACCCGCACCCATGCCCAAGACTTCTAGCGCTTCGGGGGGCACCGAGTCCACCACGGTTCTAAGGAAATCTGGCGTTGAGGATGGTAGGAAGGCTCTACGGAAGGCCGCACTTTGGCTAAAGGCTCCAATCATAACTTTGCGAGCGTTCAAGCCAATCGACTCATCAGCCCACTCTTCCATGACAAAACATAGCGCTCGTTGCTTTGGATCAGTAGGAATAATCGGTCGTTCTGGATAGCGCTGATCAAGGTATTTGGCGATTGCGGTTGAATCTGCAATTACCTCGGCCCCATCTTTGAGGACAGGAACCTGGCGTTGCCCAGATAGACGATAGAGATCTAGCTGCCCAATGCCGGGCGTCACTTCCACTTTGCGGTAGGGCAACCCTTTATAGTCCAGAATCAACCGAACTTTTTCACAGTAATGCGATAACTCGAATTGGTATAGCTCTAGCATGGCTGCCTCCTAGCAAACAAGAAAATCCTGTCCCATTGCATATTCCCATTGCATATTCCAAGTTACAGCAGATCTCTCAGGAACAGGAGCATCGTTAGAGACAGGAGCCTGCTAACCCAGACATAAATCAGCAATTAAGAGACAACTGATTCAGAATTCAAACCAAAGTGCCTGCTAATCATATAAAGTTCCTATGGCAAGGCAGGGAACCCGGTCTTAACCAAAACGTCATAAACCGCAAAGGAAGTTAACACTTTCTTGATGGTGCAGTAAGTAAGGACGAAATTCCATGAACTCACTGAATAATGTGAACTTGGTTAAGCGAACAGTTGGTTTGGTTGGTTTTCTGGCCAGTGCAGCGATTGTGCTGCCTGTAGCTGCTCAAGTAAAGCCCGCCACCGAATCACCTGCGCCAGATGCCCAGATGCCCGCGGTTGAATCCCAAACTCCTGAAGTCCAAACTCCGGCATCCGGTGACCCTCAAGCTCCGACATTAAGTGTTCCTGCTCAACCTCAAAGTGCTCCATCTGAAGCTGAGGCTCCCACATCCAATACGCCGGCTCCCGCACCGGCAGTGGCTGCCACCAGTGGCACGATTGTTGACATTGCTTCAGCCAGCGACTCTTTCCAAACCTTAGTTGCTGCTTTGACCGAAGCTGAATTGGCCGAAGTCCTCGCTGGGGAAGGTCCGTTTACGGTGTTTGCTCCAACGGACGAGGCATTTGCCGCTCTCCCAGACGGTACGGTCGAAGAACTGCTCAAGCCCGAGAATCGGGAGCGACTAGTTACTATTCTGAAGTACCACGTGGTTTCTGGTGCTTATCCCTCTAGCAGCTTGTCTTCGGGAGAAGTTCCTACCGTTGCAGGCAGCCCGGTGACGGTGGATGTTAGTGAAGGTCAGGTTACCGTCAATGGCGCTAATGTGATCCAGCCGGATATCACAGCCACCAATGGTGTGATCCACGTAATCGACCGTGTGATTCTGCCTCCTCAGTAGCTCCGCTAGCTCTGGTTTAATCAATTCAATCGCTTACTGAGCGACTCGTCGCATATAGTCTCCCCAGAGTTGAGCCGCATCTCCACTACTCGCCGAGGTCGGCGTATTGTCATCATTTCCAAACCAAATGCCGGTGGTTAAGCCCTGATTTGGAATGTAGCCGACAAACCACAAATCGACATAATCGTTTGTTGTGCCGGTCTTACCTGCTTCTCCTAAACCAAGGAAAGCACCCCGCCCCGTTCCGGCTTGCACCACGCCTTGTAGAAGAGAAGTCATTGTATTGGCGATGTCGGGCTGCAAAACAGGCAAATTGGTCTCAGCGTTCTGTTTATAGTCGTAGATAACGCGACAGGTGCGATGGTCGTTGAGATCTTCGCAGTCGCTGCTGTCTAGGATGCGATTGATCGTGTGGGGCCGGTTTCGTACCCCCTGATTGGCCAGAACGCCATAAGCTCCAGTTAATTCTAGCAGCGTCACCTCGTTTTGACCCAGCACCATACCCGGTACGGCCTCTAGGTTAGCGGTGATCCCCAGACGCTGGGCGGTTCTCACCACTGTATTCAGCCCAACGTCTTCGGCAATGCGCAGCGCTACCACGTTTTCAGATCGGGCCAAGCCGGTGTACATATCCTGGCTGCCTTCGCCCGACCGACAGCCTTCAAAATATTGTCCCTGCCAGTTGAGCGGAGCACAAGAATAGAGCGTGCCGGGAGAACTGCCTTGTTCTAGCGCCGCCGTATAGGCAAAGACTTTGAACGTCGAGCCGGGCTGGCGATAGGCTTGTGTAGCGCGATTAAACTGACTTTGGCGAAAATCAACGCCACCCACCATCGCCAGCACTTCGCCCGTTCCCGCATCCATGGTCACTAACGCCCCCTGGGAAAAGCCTTTAGCAGCTCCGGTCGTAGCCACCGCATTTTGCAGCGAAGCCTCGGCCTCGGTTTGAATTTGCAGATCTAGGCTGCTCTCGACAATGAAATTACCTTCTTGAGCTAGCTGTTCCCCCAGCAGCGTTTCTAACTCGGCAAACACTTCGCTATAGAAATAGGGGGCAATCGTACTTTCCAGTTCCTTAATCGCCTTGGGGTTGATTTCAATCCGCGAGCGGCGTGCCCGTTGGGCTTCCTCCTGGCTCACCATGCCCAGCACCACCATGCGGTTGAGGACGCGATCGCGCAATTCCACGGCAGTTTCGTAGTCCCGCACCGGGTTAAAGGCATTGGGAGCCGGCAAAATTCCCACCAAGGTGGCCGCTTCTGACAGGGTTAGATCCTTAGCTGATTTGCCGAAATAGAACTGGGCCGCGTCTTCAAAGCCATAGTTGCCGTTGCCCAAGTAGACGCGGTTCAGGTAGGTGAGCATAAGGAAATCCTTGCTATAGAAGGTTTCCAGTTTTAAGGCCACCACCGCTTCCCGCAATTTTCGCCCAGCCGAATCAGCCGTACCCACATAATCGCGGAAGATGCTGCGAGCCAACTGTTGCGTCACTGTGCTACCACCTTCGCGGATCTCGCCACCTCGGACGTTGGTGACCAACGCCCGAAAGATACCAATCGGATCAACGCCCAAATGCCAGTTGAAGCGGGAATCTTCGGAGGCAATCACCGCATTCGGCAGATAGGGCGAGAAGTCGGATAGCCGCTTTAGCTCCAGATGGGCGCGGGTTTCGATGGCTCTCAATGGCGTCTCTTCATCGCGGGCATACACCACTACCGGACCCTGCACCGAAGCCGGTAACGGACGTACAGCAAACCGCTGCCATTCGATCCCAAGCCACCGGCCAGTCGGGTGAACCAGCTCAAAGTGGCACGATTCACTCGGTTTGGTGGAAGTGGACGGCTCCGAACTCTGGCGGTACGCTTACCCTAGATACATTCGGCAGTAATTTTAATACTTTTCTATCTGTCTTTAGCGGCACCAGTGTGAGCAGTCTGACGCCACTAGCTAGAAATGATGATACGGATGGTTGGCCACAAAGCCAGGTACAGCTTACTGTACAACCCAATCAGACTTACTACATTGCCGTTGATGGTCACAATACGGCAACTGGACAGATCAAATTAAACTACAGATTTGGTCAGCCCCCAGCCAATGATAGATTCGCCACTGCCACAACGCTGACTGGCACATCGGGTTCGATTTCTGGTAACAATACACATGCGCTGGGAGAACCCGGTGAACCGGCTCAAAGCGGCACGCTAAACTCACTCTGGTGGAAGTGGACCGCACCGAGAAATGGTGTTTTAACGGTTGATACGCTTAACAGTCAGGTAGACGCTTACCTGTCCTTGTTTAGCAGCACTAGCAGCACACCTAGTTTCGCAACTCTAACTACACTGGCCCAAGATGATTACAGCGCCGGTTGGTCTCAAGGCCGAGTGCAAGTTGAAGTGCAATCTGGCAAAACCTACTACATCGCGGTGGATGGCTATGTGTACCTGACTGGTGCTATTAAACTAAACTACAGCTTTGCTGAATCGCCTAAAAATGACAGATTTGCGAATGCGGATCTTCTAGAAGGCACAGCGAATCAGGTGACCGGCACCAATATCAATGCCTTAGGGGAAAGCGGCGAACCCGCTCAAGATGGCGTAATTAATTCAGTCTGGTGGAAGTGGACGGCACCGCGTAGTGGGGTTTTCACCGTCGATACGTTTGCCAGCGACTTCAGCACCTATGTTTCAGTCTATAGCGGCACTAGCAACGCCAGCCTCAATACCCTCACTTGGCTGCCGCGAAATGGGGAAGGCTGGGGAATGGAGCCATATCGCTGGCAAGCTGAAGTACAAGCTGGAACCACCTATTACATTGCCGTAGACGGTGCTGGTGATCTGACTGGAAACATTATCCTAAAGTACAACCTGGCTGATCCACCGGCCAATGACAAGTTTAGTCGGGCGACTGCACTGACAGAAAGGAGTGGTCGTGTCGTTGGGTCGAATGTCAATGCCCTGTCAGAAGCGGGTGAACCGGAACAAAGCTGGACCGCTCACTCAGTGTGGTGGAAGTGGACCGCTCCCAAGGATGGAGTGTTGAGTGTTGATACAATCGGCAGCCAGTTTGATACCTATCTTTCGTTGTTCAGTGGCAGCAGTCTCAACAGCTTGAGCGTGTTGGCCCAAAATGACAATATCAGTGGCACCAATCGCCAAAGTCGGATTCAAGCGCCAGTGCGCGCAGGCACCACCTACTACATTGCCGTTGATGGTGCTGTACATGAGACCGGAGCGATTACACTCAATTACCAGCTTTTTGCCCCGCCCGCAAACGACCACTTTGCCAATGCCAAGTTGTTGCCGGGGACATCGGGACAAGATAGCGGCAGCACCATTGATGCCAGCGCTGAACCCGGAGAACCGATTCAAGATGGCGTGATTCATTCGGTGTGGTGGAAGTGGACGGCACCCAGCAACGGCGTGTTCACCGTAGAGACCAGTGATGACCGCTCTATCGGCACTTACCTGTCGCTGTTTCGGGGCAGTAGTCTCAGTAATTTGGTGCGATTGGCCCAAGATGGTGGGAATATTGCGGGAGTAAAGTTGAGCAGCCGGATAGGTTGAAGCCTGATCTGGGTTGGATTGGCCTGCAACAGGAGATCCACCCGGTAGGACCGGCTTTGAACTGTGCAGTTTAAGTTCTAGGATTAGGGAAACATGGCTAAGCGGGTTCAGTTAGTTTTAAATCAAGATATCAGCAAGCTCGGTCGGGCCGGGGATTTGGTAGAAGTCGCACCGGGCTACGCACGCAATTATTTGCTGCCGCGTGGGTTAGCGGTTCACACGACACCAGGCATCCTCAAACAGGTAGAGCGCCGTCGGGAGGCCGAGCGCCAGCGTCTGCTGGAACTGAAGAAAGAAGCAGAAGCCCAGAAGGCCGCACTAGAAAAGGCTAGCCGTTTGGCAATTTCTAAACAGGTGGGCGAAAACGAAGCAATTTTTGGTACCGTAACCAACCAGGATGTGGCCGACGCTATCCAGTCTGCGGCTGGTATCGAACTCGATCGCCGCACCATTGCCGTACCTGAGATCCACAAGCTGGGAGCCTACAAAGTTGAAATCAAGCTGCATCCAGAAGTGACGGCCACGGTTGATATCCAGGTGGTGCCGCTGAAGTAAGCATGCCTTCCTTTGAACCACTGAAGGCAAAAAAATCTTTGCTACCCGGCTGACTTAGCCAAAAGGCAGGTTACAATACACAGCACTGAGCGATACCCGGTACATTAGTACCAGCGGCAGGTACTGGTGGAATGGCATCGTTCAGGCTTTGATCCGGCATTGCTGCGCCGGAATTCATTCTATTGGCCTGCCTGGGCACTGGGTTTTATGGTTCAAGAACTTAGCTTTCACGGTTATAGCGATCGGCTTCCCCCGCAAAACATCGATGCTGAGGAAGCCATTTTGGGCGGGATTTTGCTCGATCCAGAGGCGCTCAGCCGCGTGCTGGAAACTCTGCGACCCGAAGCTTTCTACATCAGCGCCCACCAGGAGATCTACCGAGCTGCCATCGCCCTTCATGCCCAAGGCCGCCCCACCGATTTGATGAGCCTGACGAGCTGGCTGCGGGACCATAACGTCCTGGAAAAAATTGGTGGTCAGGTCCGGTTAGCTGAATTGGTCGATCGCACGATCAGCGCCGTGAACATCGACCAGTACGCCCAGTTGGTGATGGAGAAATACCTGCGCCGCAAGCTGATCCAGGTGGGAACCGAGGTGGCCCAATTGGGCTACGAAACCAATTTACCGCTGGAGCAGGTGCTCGACCAGTCCGAGCAGAAAATTTTTAACGTCACGCAAGCCCGCCCCCAGCAAAGCTTGATGGCCACCGCCGATATTTTGACCACCACTTTCTCAGATATCGAAAGTCGCTCGCTGGGGTTGGTCCTACCGGGTATTTCCTGTGGCTTTTACGATCTGGATGCGATGACGCAGGGGTTTCAGCGCTCGGACTTAATTATTGCAGCGGGCCGCCCTTCGATGGGTAAAACCAGCTTTGTGCTCAACATTGCCCGCAACATTGCCGCCTATCACAAACTGCCAATTGCCGTCTTTAGCTTAGAAATGTCGAAAGAGCAGCTCGTCTACCGGCTATTGTCAAGCGAGGCGCAGGTAGAAAGTGGACGGTTGCGCTCAGGGCGGATCAGCCAAACCGAGTGGGAGCCGCTGGGGCACGCGATTAGCGTTTTATCCCAACTGCCGATTTTTATTGACGATACGCCCAATATTTCCGTGGCCGAGATGCGCTCCAAGTCCCGCCGCCTGCAGGGCAGAGGATTGGCGTGCGGCTGGGGTTGTGCGTTTGGTGCATTCCTGCGTTGAGCCGTCTGAATTTCAGGACATTCAAAGCATTGCCGATCGGTTTCCTGAACTCTACTTTGCTGTCGGTCTGCATCCGTTAGACGCCGACAAATGGACGGCAGATTCAGCGGAGCAGATCCTCACCTTAGCCCAGTCCGATGCGCGGGTGGTGGCGATTGGTGAGATGGGTTTAGATTTCTACAAAGCCGACAACCAAGCCTTGCAAGAGCAAGTTTTTCAGGCCCAGTTGCAAATTGCGCGTCAGCTCGATCTGCCGGTGATTATTCACTGTCGAGATGCGGCTACGCGGATGGCGGACCTGTTGCGCTCGTTTTGGGCTGAGCAGGGAGCCGTTCGGGGCGTAATGCACTGCTGGGGCGGCACTCCAGAAGAAACTCACTGGTTTCTCGATCTGGGGTTTTACATTAGCTTTAGCGGCATTGTCACGTTCAAGAATGCGCGGCAAGTGCAGGAGTCGGCCAAGCTTGTACCTGCCGACCGGGTGTTGATCGAAACCGACTGTCCGTTTCTATCGCCGGTGCCAAAGCGAGGCGAGCGCCGTAATCAACCAGCCTATGTTCGCTATGTGGCTGAGCAAATGGCCCAACTGCGGCAGGTGCCCCTAGAAACCCTCGCCGTTCAAACCACGAGCAATGCCTGTCGTTTGTTCAAGCTGCCCTTGCCTGAGTCCCTTCCCTCACTGGCTGTCAGCCACGCTTAAACCCGAAAATGGGCCGAAGCTGGGCCAGTAAAAGTTTGACCCACAAAATCACTAGTCTACGCCATAATGAAGGTTGGAAGATGTAAAAATTTTTGAGGTGACTGATGCAGAGCAGTAGTTCAGGTCTAAGGCTCTGATGTTTGGTGTGATCGCAATCTTTTATTTTTCTTTGTAACTTTGAAGCAGTTGACGAAGTCCATTGTTTAAGCTATACTCTCCGTGCTCTGTCCGCCCGCACCCTGACTTTCACGATTGGAACTTCTTCTGGAATCCGATTCAACTCAATATCTTAAACGTCTTGTATTTTTAGACGGATGGGTTTCAGTCTTCCTTGGTTGAGGACTGGACTTTTTGCCGTCGTTGTAGTTTTTATTGCCCAACTACATTGCCCAACTACCGCAGCGTTAGGGGCATGCCCACAGCAATAGCCATACGAGGAGACGCATGAGTAACCTAACCAAATCGCCATCGATGTTTACCCTGCCTGATCTCGTAGAAATTCAGCGGGCTAGTTTCCGTTGGTTTTTAGAGGAAGGTTTGATCGAGGAGCTAGACAGTTTTTCACCCATTACCGACTACACCGGAAAGCTAGAGCTGCATTTTCTCGGCAAAGACTATAAACTCAGGCGACCCAAATATGACGTGGACGAGGCCAAGCGGCGGGATAGTACCTACGCGGTTCAGATGTATGTGCCGACCCGCTTAATTAACAAAGAAACCGGCGAAATCAAAGAGCAGGAAGTCTTTATTGGTGACCTACCGCTGATGACCGACCGTGGTACCTTCATTATCAACGGTGCGGAGCGGGTGATTGTCAACCAGATTGTCCGTAGCCCCGGCGTCTATTACAAAAAAGAAATCGACAAAAACGGGCGCAGCACCTTCAACGCCAGTCTAATTCCCAACCGCGGCGCGTGGCTAAAGTTTGAAACCGACAAAAACGACCTGGTTTGGGTGCGGATCGACAAAACTCGCAAACTCTCGGCCCAGGTATACTGCTCCTGAAAATCCGTTGAATTCATGTCACATGGGGTTATTGCTTGTTGTTATCTTTGTTTATTCGAATTCACAATTATTTTCTATTTTTCGTACATAGCGTTCTTCTACAGATTGCATTCAACTGTCGCATTCCCAAGAAGTGCTATCAGCATCACTCGGTTCCTATCAGGAGGAAACTAGCTCTAGTTCAGTGACTGGCTGCCAAATCCAAACGGCATACTGGTGTTCTACAGGTGTTACAACCACAGGATGTGCTCTGCAACTCAATTGCCGAGCTGTTTCTAGGGCCGCTTCTTTGGTGGAGAGTAGGCGAAAGAAACTGTAGTATTGGCCTGCAACCTGAATGGCAAATTGACGTCGGTGTTCATGCTTTACTCGAATGCGGCAGGTTGCATATTCTTCGGCTAGTTCTGTAATCAGCCCACAACTTTGCCCAACCCCTTCTCCAATATCTGGATCGGTAGCAAGCAACTCGGTCATACTTCCTGAAATTGGCTCTACTAGATCAAGCCGGGGCTGCGCCGCAATAGCAGCCAATAATTCTGGTTCAAACGTCACCTCGGTTAGCAATGGCAATTCGGATGCAAGCTCACTACCCCAATCAGCAGCCACAATTGGCTCAGCAGCGGGAACTGAAGGAACCGCAGCGGGTATCGCCACTCGATCTTTCTGCCGCCTCCATATCTCCACTGTAGCCATGCCCGTTACTACACTCGTAACTAATGCACCACCAATGTAGCGAATCGTTAAATCCCGATTTTGGCTGGCAATAATGGGTTGCAGTTCCCGCCCTAGTGGCAAACTGTCAACTACTGCTTCCGGTTGGGAATGATAGAAGAAGAATGGCAGCGTTAGTAACGAAAAGACTGCACTAGACGCGACGATAGCGGGCAAAATAGCACTCGAAACGTGACGACTACTCATGACTCACCGCTCTAAAAACCTCAAAATAGCAGGGAACGTATCCGTGAAACACTTGTACTTGAACCTATCCGATTTTTCTGACTACAAGTCAGTAAACTCGTCGGAATTTTTGAATTCCTACCCCAGAGGGGGCCTTGAATAAGCTGTTAGAAACTTGAGGACGGTAGTGCACCAGAAAAACCGCGTTGGCAACTCTTAATATTTAGTTAAGGTAAAATTTGTTCCTTCATTATAAAAAGCTTGGCTTATCTGTGCTAATACATCTAACGAAAGACTTTTTCTTCTCAGCAAGCAAGCGAAGTATGAGTCGAGTGATTGGATCAACTGAGGCTGATTCCTACTTAACCTACTTTACTTTCTTCTTAACCTAGACTACGGGTGCAGCGCTAGATGATCCGGTGGAAATTAGCAAAATTTGAATGAACCCTGACCAATTTTTTTAAACCTACGATTGAGCAACTTCAATTTGCCCATCCGCTGGGAGTTGAGTTCAAGAATCCCTGAATTTGCTAAGAGTCACAATTATGCCGAATCCTTTATGGAATAATGCAATAGGCGTTCTGATCCTAACTTCTGGATCTGACAACCGACGCGAACTGGTTACAAGCGGATGGGGATTTGCAATGCGAACTTAATACGAACTTAATACGAACTTGAAATACGGACTCAAAACATGATCCGGATCTCCCTCTCTGCTGGCCGGATGTAACGAGTGAAGCCTGATAAAACGCAACGCTAAAACAATGCAACGCTAAAAAATATCTGTTCCCCTGCTGACAGCGTGTCATAACTGGGCAACTGCGATAGTCATGACAGCAATGTTCCCCGGATGCGGATCGGCATGAAAAAAACCATCGTTTAAAAGCTGCTGCAAATAGGCTTGGGCACCTAGCTTCGCCAAGTTCTTCCGATCTAGTCCAGCGGCTTCCAGCGCTTCATAATGACTGATCTTGATTCCTGGCAAATATTCCAGCGTCAGTGCCCGCGGCGAGCTGTAGCGCCAGTAGACTCGCGGCACGCGCACCCAATCTTCGTCTTTAAAGTTGCGGCGAAAGGTATCGGCGTTGCGGCCTTCATTCAGGTATTCAATCTCTTCCCAAAGAATGCGGCAACACTCCTCGTAGATACCTATCCAATCACGGCCCCGGCCCCAACGAGGATGGTTTTGAAAATAGCGAGCGATGCCTTTGAGAATTTGTAAATCGATTGTAAACAACTTTTTTAAGCCGGGACGCTGCACCTTCACCACGACCTCAGCACCAGAATGGAGCTGGGCACGATGGACCTGGCCTAAGCTAGCTGCCGCAATCGGAATCGGGTCAAAACTGCGATAGAGTTCTGGAATGGTTCGACCAAAGTCTTGTTCAATGATTCTTTCAACCTGCTCGTAGCTAAAGGCTGGCACCTTATCTTGCAGCTTCGAGAGTTCTTCAACATACTCGATTGGGAACAAATCAGCCCGCGTCGAGAACATCTGCCCCACTTTGATAAAGGTTGGTCCCAAATCCAATAGCGTCTCCCGAATCCAAACCGCGAGCTTGCGTCGCCGTTGCGCTTGGCTTTCTTCAGTCAGGCCGTTGGGATAGGTCCAGGCTTTGTTGTAGGCCCACTGAGCTGCCATCAGCTTCAGGACGAAGGCCCAGATGTCAATGTAGCGACGTTGGCGTGAGTAGTTCTCACGGTTCCAGCGATAGGATTTATCGCCATAGGATCGGATTCGATACTGTGCTTGGGCGTCGTCCATGTCAGTCAATTCAAGGGTACTCATCTGAGCCGGGGCAGCAGAACCCGTCGGTACTATGTCTGACTCAGATTCGGTCTCAGCTAGAGCAGGTATGGGGCGGTCGGAAAAAGCAGCCACGCAACTCCTTCAAACATCAGGTGAACCAAGCCAATTCGTGTTCGTAACTGTTCTAAAAGTGCCCTTAGGAGGAAAGGCGATTGCGATAGCGCTGTAGTTCCGCCCGCAGTTGGGCCGTTTCAGCCCGCAGATCATCAATCACTGCCTGGAGGTCTTCTGGTTTCCCGGTCGTCGTCAACCCTGTACTACTGGTCGGTGTGCGCCCTTGCATCGCTAGCTCGGCTTCCCGATTGGCCCGCTCCATCACCTGAGTGGTAAATTGCCGTAACCGTTCGCGTTGCTCGGCGTCGAACTTACCTAATTCACCCAGGGCATTCGTGACTACGTTCTCAACTTCCTCGCCAATCGCTTCTGCGAAAGCTCGACCGACAAAAAAGGCATGAACTAGAGGGTTATTCATATGAAAGAAATTTGAAGAATCTTATACAAGCTCAGCAAAGATTATAGCTTGCCTGTCCTTATCATGTTTGCTGGGATTGGGATAGACCCGCCCCAAAGCCGGGCAGACTGAAAACCGAATCAGCCAGTTGCTAGATTAACCAGTTGCTAGATTAAACTGACAGGCGCGGCTATTTCCCTGATCGTGACAATGAAACTCTTGGATCGCTTCACTCGTTGGTTAGAAACCCATTGGGTTAATCCAGCCTATAGTGGTTGGCTGCTGGGCGGGTTGGCCCTCTTCTTTTTTGCTTCATCGAAGGTCATTTCGCTCATTTGCTGACATCATCCCGACCTAATTGCTGTGACCACCGTTGCCATTTATAGCGGCAATCTTCCGGGCTTCCGCTATTCGGATCGATTCACGATATGCATCATATACTCCTTCGAAGATCGATTCCCACGAACGAGACATTGCTGAATCCCTAGCTGCTTTTCTCATTCTTCCCAGTCTGGCGGGGTCATTGATCAGCATTGAGGCATAGTCGGTGAAATCACTGATATTTTTTGCTATGAATCCGGTAACGTCGTGTTCAATTAGATATTTGGGCCCACCTTTGTCCGAAACTATCGGAACAACGCCGGACGCTGCTGCCTCCTGAGCGACATTTCCAAAGGCATCCGTTTCCGAAGGAAAGAGAAATATATCCATATTCGCATATGCTTCAGAAAGTTCTTCCCCTTCAAGGAAACCGGTAAAGACCGCCTTTTTCATTCGTCTCTCAAGATACTCGTGCTCAGAGCCTTCACCTACAATGAGAAACTCATAATTTGAAACTCCTTCAGCGATCAACCCATCTTCGATCTCGATCAACTTTCGGACATTCTTCTCAGCGCGCAACCTTCCAACGAATCCTAGTCTGATCGTGTCGTCAGATACAGTCCGATGTGTCGGCGAGAACTTTTCCGGATCAACGCCGCGTCCCATTAGGAATGCGGAACGCTCGGTCCCTTTGCCGAGCAGATCAACTAGTTCCTGATTCGGTGCAAGCACTACCTTTGGCATCTTGTAATAGAGGACAGCTCCATCCAATATTTTCTGTTCGGCGAAACCGGAAACCTTCTTAGAAATGTTTTCGGGCAAAAATCTAAAGAGATTACTTAGCCTTTGAGCTGCAAACTCGTGCACGTTCGTATGCCATGAGCCAACAAGCGGTATCTGAAGTTTCCAGGCAAGGTACGCCCCAATGATGCTCACATCATTTACACCGGTGATATGGATCACATCCGGTTTGAATTCAAGTATCTGTTTCAATACCCGTTTCGTGTGACGTTGGAACAAAGGATCATATGCAAGTTCTTCGTCGAGAGGAAAAGACAATGATGATCGCTTCAATGACTGGTAAATTGCCGAGCCTTCCTGTTTACGTTCGGTCTTTCGGCAGGCATAGATCACTAGGTATGGATAATTCCGGGAACGGGCAAAGTCTGCCAGGCGACGACACGTCATCGCCGCCCCATTTATTTCGACAAATGAGTCAGGGAAAAAGGCTACTCTTGGTACGCTCTGCAACTGATCCAAATCCACTAAAATTATTTGGCGGCCATAAAAGACCGCCAGATGCTTGCATCCAAACTTGTACTAATGTCGAGACGAGATCGATCGCGGCCTGCGTTCACGCGATAGGATCTGACCGCAGATCCATAATGATGTCATCGATCTCAGGGATCTCAAACCGTGCCGTTTCCACACTTTTTGGGACGCGATCCTTTTTCTTACGTACAGCACGAAATACGGGCCGAACTGCCGGGCTTCCTAGGAACCCCATTGTCTTTATTGCCCACCGCAGCCATAGCGGACCTCCGCGCTTCCAGCCGTGGGCTGACAGTGCCCGGAGTCCATTCCCGTCGCCCGTATCGAAGAAGACACGGTCGAACCACCTCTGCCGTCCTTCACGAAAGTGCGGATAGTGCGAAAGTATCTCAGCAAACGACTGCATTTGTCGCGAATGCAGTGGCTGTTCGTAGGCCGGCATTAGGACTACCTCGCTCCGTCTGGCCTTGCAAATGCGCCCCGACTACCCAATTGCCTACTTCTATCGCGGTATGACCCAGCAGAAGCTAGAGAACTATAGCGAGGCGATTGCCGACTATAGCGCAGCGATTCGACTGTCGCCCGATTCAGCCGTGGCCTACTACTATCGCGCTGTAGCTCAGCAAAAGCTCGAAAACATCTCAGAAGCAATTGCCGATTTTGAATTGGCGGCTCAGTTCTTCTGGGTGCGCGGCAGCAAAACAAACGCCCAAAAGGCGCTCAAAAACGTGGCTAAACTGCGGCAAGAAATGGCTCTGACACTGCATCAAACCGATCCAGACCGAGCATCGGAGGCACTTTACCAGTCATAAATCTCAAGTCGGCATGCCTTTTTCCTCACCAGCGAACCTCACCTCATGCTGGCTACAAAGAAAGAGCAACTTGATATAAGCTATTGCAAAGGCTGAATCGCAGATTCCATTGGGCGAGCGGCTAGGCAACTGTGAGGAGTAGAAGCATTGGCACGTGAAGTTTTGCTTGAGCCACTGCTGCGGTGGTTTCGATTTCGCAAGGTGATGCCCCATATTCCGTCAGGGGCACGGGTGCTGGATGTGGGCTGTGGCCGTTCGGCGGCATTTCTCCGGACTATTGCTCCCCGGATTGACTATGGCGTGGGTGTAGACTTCAAAGTCAAAGAAATGCAGTTGGAAAATATTCAAACTGTTCAGCTCAAACTGGCCTATGAACTGCCCTTTGCCGATGCGGGCTTTGATGTTGTCACAATGCTGGCCGTGCTAGAACACATCGAACACGAAAAGCCGATTTTGCAGGAAATCTATCGGGTGCTGAAACCGGACGGCAAGCTCGTACTGACCGTACCCTCGGTTTGGTCACAGCCGGTTCTAGAGTTTCTTTCCTATCGGCTCAAAATTGTTGATGAGGCCGAAATCCGCGATCACAAGCGCTATTACAATCGGGCCAGGTTACAGCAGGTATTGGTGGCAGAGACCGGATTCAGAAACTTCAAGCATCACTATTTTCAGCTGGGCATGAATAATTTTTGTACGGTTGTGAAGTAATCTGAATTGTTAGCCTCTATTCCGGTTTCAGCATCATGCCTTCAGAAGATACCTACTGGCTCAGCGTCAAAGATTTTATTAAAACCCACCTCAAACCGGAAGAAAAAATCTTAGCACCTGCCTCGTTCAAGCAGAGTTTGCCGAATGTTGCCACCTATCAATGCACAGCTCAGCGCTCGGTGCAGAAATTTCAGTGGGTGCTGGTCCATAAAGGCTCTGTCGATAAAATTCATCCGGCTTTCCTGAAGCAGACGATCGAGTCGATGCAGCCAGTGTTTGCCAATGAAGTATTTGTGCTATTCAGCAATCGGGCCGATCTGATACCCCTTACGGATCAAACCCATCTGCAACCGCTCCTCAAACAAGCTGGGCTGCTGCCTGCAACCGGTTGGAAACAGCGGCTGAGATCTGTACTGGGTTCTGCCCAATTTCCATTCATCGACCTGCGGCTGAATCAAATCGCACAGCAAATCAACTGGGTGCTGAGCCGGTTGCAATCGCTAGAGCAGCGGTTCGAGCAAATGGATCAAAACCACCAGCGAGCACAGCACGAGATTCAGCAAGCGCAGCGGGAACTGAAGCAGCAAAGACTTCCAGTACTGCGCTATGGCATCACAGCTACCTCTCTGGAGGAAATTCGCTACCTGAGCCGCACCGCTTGTCAGATTGCCTACCTGGGCGCGGATGCATTTGAGAGCGGAGCCGCTGCGGGTGTTGTTAGGTACGATCGTTTTGAGGAACATCGGAATGTTCTCGAAGGTTTCAAAGAACGAATCTTTCTGGTTGATGACGTCATTACCGCACTTCAGAAACTGGCAAATGGAGTTTATCAGGAGTGGAGCCGTCCGATTGTCGCCATAACAGGAAGCGCCGGTAAAACAACGGCGAAAGAGCTAACGGCCCACGTTCTTGAACATTCGGGCAAGAAAGTTCTGAAGAACAAGAAGAACTATAACAATGGTTTGGGCCATCCGCTTACCGTGCTCGAATTGGTGAAAGATCCGGCATATGATATCGCGGTCCTTGAAATGGGTATGTCAACACCCATGCACGAGATCGAGAGGCTCTGCCGGATCACGCCACCGGATGTGTCTGTGGTCTTGAACGTCTTGCCTGTCCACATTGAGCATTTGGGAACTATTGAGCGGATCAGACAGGCAAAAGCAGAGATCGTGGAAGGAATGAAAGTCGGGGGCACAGCGGTATTAAATGCCGATGATGAACGCGTCATTTCAATGACTGAATTAGGGAAAGGTAAAACGGTATCATTTGGGACCATAAGCCCTGCAGACGTTTCTGCTTCAGATATTCGTGAACGCGGTTTCAGTGGATCGACATTCGATCTTTTGACGCCGAAGGGGGCCGCATCTGTGGAGTTTCCCCTAACTGGTCGTCACAACATAATGAATGCACTTGCGGCAGCAGCGGTTGGGGTTACATTTGAAATGACCGTGGACAAGATCTCTGAGGCATTGGCGTCGGTCGAATCGCCGCCGCAGCGTGGCGAAGTTATTAGGTTCCGCGAAGGATTTACGGTCATCAATGATTCCTATAATTCGAACCCCGATGCGCTTCTATCAATGGTGGAAACGCTTGTAGCCGGCGGGAGTAGATCGAAGCGCAGGATAGTAGTTGCCGGCGAGATGCTTGAGCTTGGCAATGATGCTGCTGCGATCCATCATACGACCGGAAGAAAGATCGCTGAGATGGGGGTTGATATTATGATCGGTGTTCGCGGCTATGCTGCAAGCCTGATAGACGGTGCAAAAATTGCCGGGTTAGACGAGGCTCTCTTCGCCAATGATTCAGAATTGGCAGGCCAGATGCTATCTGAAATTATAGCGCCCGGGGATGTCGTGTTGATTAAAGGTTCGAGAGGGGTTCGAACGGAAAAGGTTTTGGAAAAGATGTTAGAGAAATTTGAAGTAGAGGTTAAGAACGTAGAAGAAAGATAAATCAGTATAGGCAATATCAATTGTCCCTGATCGCAGATCGGAGATCGAAAAATGCTCTATCACCTCTTATACCAGCTTCTGTTTCGGCAATACGGTGCCACCAGCGAATCCTATTTTTACAAAGGACTGAACGTATTCCAGTATGTGACGTTTCGCACAGCGTGGGCGACAATCACAGCTCTCCTGATCTCTCTCTTCCTCGGCAAATGGGTGATCCGAAAGTTACAAGCGTTGAAGGTCGGGCAGGAGATTCGCGAGGAGCTTTCAGAGGAACACCAGGCAAAGAAAGGCACGCCGACGATGGGCGGTGTTTTGATTCTTGGGGCAGTTTTCATATCTACCTTGCTTTGGGCTCGGCTCGACAATCTTTTTCTGTGGCTTGCACTTGGTGCGACAACTCTTTTCGGCGTGATCGGTTTCGCCGATGACTATATAAAGATCGTAAAGAAGCGAAGTCTCGGCCTGCCTCAGCTACAGCCACGCCCTGGGGCAAAATTGGCTCCACCTTAACTAAAATCACCGACGTGGTAGGTGGCGGAGATGATGCCGATTGGTATAGCTTCAGCATTGGGGAACCTGGATTCTCCAGCAACCGCCTGAATCTAGCCCTCAAGGGTGATGCTGGAGTGTATGCCCGAGTTTATAGCGCTGGCAACTTCTCGAATCCCGTCGCCAATGTTGTTGCTTACAATAGTCACAGCAATCCGCTAGCCAATACCAACCTTGGACTCGCTCCTGGCAACTATTTTGTCAAAGTGGGAGCGGTCAATCCTAACAGCAAAGCCAACTATAATCTCGATCTCTCTGCCACCCCCATCGCCGATAATGCCGGCCACACCAAAGAAACGGCCCTGGTTATCAATAACCTCCAACCCTTGAATACAAGTGGGCAATCCTTCTCGTTTACTGACTATGTTGGTCACGGGGACATTGCTGATAACTACACCTTCAAGACCTCGGCCAAAACAACCTTGACGATTAAATTTGAGCGGTTGGGAACTGGCAACGTTGACAAAGCGCGGATTCACCACCAGTTGAGCAAGATCGATGGCTTGGCCCCCCAAAGCCTGTTCTGGAAGAATTCGGCTGGTGCTTCTATCAGTGCTGGTATCGATGCCTTGGCCCAACCAACCTATGAGCTATCAGGCGAGTTGGAACCCGGAACCTATATGCTGAACCTGAAATCCTACTTCGCTGATGGCGACAACAGCTACCGGGTTACGCTTTCTACTTCGCCTTGATAATTCGAGAGTAAGAATCAGGAGTCAGGAGTCAGGAGAGATTCTGGCTTCTGGCTTTTTGGTTGTAGAGGTTGGGATTTAAATTTTGTAGAGGTTGGGATTTAAATTAATTTCTGTCTTCTTGATGCTTAGGAGAAGGCCGGATGAATTTGAAAAGTGCTGCTGTCAGGGTAGAGGTAGGATTGGAAGCTGGTTTGTTGGTGATAGTGTTACACAAATGTAATATTAATTTACATCAGTGGTAAACATCTAGGCATACAAAATTAATATGAATCAACCACTGCCTCTGTTCATCGATTGGTCATGTAAGCTTGATTTATGACTTGCGTTCAAGTTAGCGGGGAGGAATGAGTACGGTGCTCTTCATTGAGTTGCTCGGATCCCCACGGATAGTACGCGATGCTGTAGAGTTGCAGCCTCGGGGCCGTAAGAGTTGGGGGTTGCTTGCCTACCTACTGTTGGCAAACCGACCATCACGCCAGCGGTTGGCCGAATTGCTGTTTCCTGAGGCTGATGATCCGCTGGGTGCTCTGCGCTGGAGCATGTCCGATCTGCGCCGTGTGCTGGGTCCAGACTGCCAACTCTATGGAGATCCGGTCGTCATCGAGTTGCCGTCTACTGCAGTTGTTGATGTCAATTTGGTGTTTCGAGGGCACTGGGACGAAGCGCTTGAGCTGCGTGGCCTGGACCGGGAATTGCTGGAAGGCGTCAGTGTATCGGGCAGTGCTACCTACGATCTTTGGCTAGCTAGTGAGAGACGGCGTCTCAGCGGTGCGGCGGAAGCAGTGTTGCACGAGGCTACTCTCGCTTGTTTGGCAGCAGGACGGATCAGCGATGCCGTTGGTTACGCTTGGCGGCTGGTGGACCTCAACCCCCTCGACGAGGCCCACCATGTTCTGCTCGTGCAGTGCTTACGATCGGCTGGCGACCATGCTGGAGCGGCTGACCATGTGGCGCGATGCCGCCATACATTCCGGGCAGTTATCAAGCGGACGCCTGTCCGTTTCCGCTAGATGGTTGGTGCCGGACATCAGACATTCATATTTTGTGCAATGCTTCATAGAGAACATATGACCTGTCTCGTGCATAGCGATCTTCAGAGATCTTTCGAGCATCAATTTCGGATCATATCTTCCCGTTTTGGGGTCAGCGAATTGGTAAAAAGACCAAACTCCGGTACGTTTGGTCAGCGACGCCTGTCCAAAGACAAATGCCCGGGTAGGTTCGGGATAAAGATCGTAGTTTGTAAAAGCTATTAATGCGGCGGCATCATTTGGCAGCAATTTTGGTAAAAGGTCATCAAGAAAATAACTGGTATTGATCTGAAGATTGTTCCTGTACTTGATCAGTCTTTTCTTATCGAACGGAACCTCACCAAGTGGTTTGGCTGAATTCAGCCTGACCGGAAGCGAATAAAAGGCCCGCATATATTCGGCCACTTTATCAATGACCGCAAGCTGCTCACTGTTGAATCTTCCGATGGGTTGAATGTAGATCGTCCAGCGATCATCGATTGGGAGTGTGGGGTTTGCGGAGATATACTCCTCGAAAGTCTCTCCTTGCTCGCGTTGTGTATCTAACCAGTCGCCCGGCCGGACTCTCATCGGCTCGAAAAACTTTACTACGGCGTCACGCTGCTTACGTAAACTTTCGAGCTTTTCTTCTTGGCCCGTATCTGCAGCTGTGTTTTTCGGGGGCTCCACAGCGGTACAGCCCGTAATAATTACGGTAAGGACAACTGCCGCAGAGATCGCTTTTAGCATCTTTCAATTTTCTTCAATGGAGATTTTTCTCGGGTCTTCTCCTTCACCTTCGATGACAATCTTCAGGACGCGTCCGGGAAAATCGAACTCCCCGAGCCGCTCGGCCCATTCGATCATGACGATCACATTCTCTTGTTCGACGATCTCCTGAAGTCCGATGCTAAATGCCGCATCGCCGCCATCCTCTATACGCCAAAGGTCAATGTGATAGACATCATAAGTTTCTGCGTGGTAAAGATTGACGAGCGTGAAGCTAGGACTAGTAACTTCATCTACGTCAAAACCGAGTGCGTCAAGCATTCCTTTTGTTAGCAGTGTCTTTCCGGCGCCGAGCTCGCCGCTCAGCAAAACGGCATCACCTGCCCTCAGCCCGGAGCCGATGCATTTTCCAAGTTCGTAGGTCTTCTCCGGTGTTTCGCAGATCATCTTCTTAGCCATTTCCCATAAGATGAGCAAGAGCTTATAGCTTGATTTAAACTGATTCGAATTCCCGAAACACGTCCGACAGACACTCTCTAACATCAGATGCCGTCATCACACGTTTGCCGAATCTCTTTTCCGCAACGTCTCCTGCCATTCCGGCAACGTAAACCCCGGCGACGACCGTTTCAAATATGTCGGTATTCATTTTCACGGCCTGTGCGACAAAGCCCGTTAGAATTCCCGTTAGCGTATCTCCGTTTCCTGCCTTCCCGAGGCCGGAGTTCCCGGTCGGGTTAACGACGACCCGGCCGTCCGGCGAACCGATCAGAACACGCTCGCCTTTCAAAACAAGTGTCACTCCGTTTTGAGTCGAAAAGTCGCGCACCGCCGAAACCCGATCCTTTATCGCCTCCCTATCATCTGTCCCGAGCAGCCGCATAAACTCGCCCTCATGCGGCGTTAGGATAAGGTCGGAACCGCCTACGTTAGCGGGCGGCCAGTTCGTTTCGAACGGGCGGACGGATAGTTGACATCATCTTCAGAAATGCGACGATCATCGATCCCGCCAAACCCGAGCAGCCGACGATCGGCGACATAGCATTGGTGCGCGAACGGCGCCGAGAAGAATTCAATACCCCGACCAATATCAGGCGTATAGGCGACCTTGGAACGCTTCACAGCTTAGACGAATACGACGCCTCCGGTTTCAACATCGTTGGAAGATTTATGCCGGCGAAGACCGGAAATCAAGGTGAGCTTCTGTTCTACAAAAAGGGCCGCACGGTCGATTGGAGGTCACCGGAGCTTGAAAAGGCATTTCCGCCGGATGCGATATTTTCTGTTGGCCGCTGGGTGGTTGGCGAAGGCAGTGTCCCGAAACGCTAGTTTGACCATTTCTCAAATAGACACATCGGCAACGGCGCGATTATCCTATCTGAAACCTACTGTTGCCGGCTTATGCTTTCCTATTTGCAGATCAATAATATCGCTTTGATCGACGAACTCACCGTCGAATTCGGTCCGGGACTCAACCTTCTCACAGGCGAGACCGGCTCAGGAAAATCGATCATTGTCGATAGCCTGGGGGCACTAACCGGCGATCGTGTAAGTTCGGATCTGATAAAGGAAGGCTATGACACCGCAAGAATAGAAGGTCTGTTCGCGCTTCCGTTGGAAAAGGACCTGCATTCTGTCTTGGAAAGCGGCGGCATCGATATTGACCCGGCCGATACCATCGAGCTGATCGTTCGCCGCGAACTTACACTTTCCGGAAGAAACCGTATTTTTATCAATAACCAGCTTGCCACAGCCGCTCTGCTCAAACGCATCGGCCCATTCCTTGTTGATATACATGGACAGGGCGACCAGTCTTCCCTTTTCGATCCCACGTCGCACCTTGAATTGCTGGACACTTTCGCAGGCAGCAATGAAGAGATATCAACGACATCCAAGGCGTTCGAAGAATGGCGTGCAGTTCGTGATGAGCTCGCGGACCTGAAACGGGACGAAGCTGCAAAATTACAGTTGGTCGATGTTCTGAGATTTCAGGTGGATGAACTTTCGCAGGCCGCATTACAGATAGGCGAATCGGAAGAGCTTGGCTCCGAAAAGCGGAGGCTGAATAATATCGAGAAACTCTCAGCACTCTCCTCTGAAGCCTTTTCACTTTTGTATGAAATGGACGGTTCGGCCACCTCAACTCTAGATCAGGGACTCGACCGCCTACGTCAGCTCGCAGAATACGATGAGCGATTCCGCGAATACATAGAACCGCTTGAATCGGCCGCTGCCGTAATTTCGGACGCGGCTTTCGCCCTGCGTGATTTTCGTAGCGGGCTTGAGTTTTCACCTTCTCGGCTCGAAGAGATAGAAGAGCGTTTGGCAGAGATCTCACGGCTCGAGCGGAAATACGGCGGCAGCACAGTAACGGCTCTCGAACACCTAGCGGCTTCGGAAAAACGGCTGGCCAATATCGAAACTTCCGAACTTCGTGAAAAGGAACTGACTGCCCTGCTTGCTGCCAAACACAAAGAGTATATTGCATCGGCCACGCTCTTGAGCGAGAAACGGAAAGCAGCGGCAAAACAATTTGAGCTCGCGGTAAAGAACGGTATGAACCAGGTCGCTCTTGAAAAAGCCCGATTTGAGATCCGTTTTGATAGTCGTCCTGCCGAGGATTACTTCACTGAAACTGGTTTTGACCGCATCGAATTCTTTTTCTCGGCAAACCCTGGTGAATCGCCAAAACCTTTTCAGCGTGCCGCAGATATAGCACGGGCGGTGCTGACGGCCAAACACATAATGGCGATATTCGCTGCGCCGTTTGCCTGCTGCTTTCAGGGATTGGGCCAACTGCAAATCGTTCGTGATTCCCTTGTAGCGATAAGACTGATGAGTAACTTGAATGGACGCCTCAGCTAATCCTAGAATTTGTTTTGTGGAACAATCGCTTGGACGTAGAAGTGGATGAATTCGAGCTACAAATAGTACTTCGCTGCGTAAATAATTGCCTAAACCACAGAGAAACTGTTGGTCTAACAGCAGTGATGCCAACCGCCGTCGGTAAAAGCGCTTGTCCAGATATCGTTCTGCTACCTGCTCTACCGTAGTAGCTGTATCCAACAGGTCCGGTCCCAATTTGCTCAAGAACGGATGGTGGACTATCGCAATCTCATCGAGCACTTCAATCTCAGAGGCGCTGTAGAGCAGAGCAGATTTCCTTTCATTATGAATCGCCAACCGCAGTTGACGTGTGGTTTGCGGATAATCATGCACGCGGCGGATCATCCATTTACCGTAAAGCTGATTGTGGCTGTAGATCGTGAGCTGATTATCAAATCGGATCAGCATGGCTTTACCTCGACTCTGTACCGCAGTGACTTCTCGGCCTTGCAGAATTGCTTCATAGGCTTTGAGATGGGCAAACGCAAAAAAGACACTGGTAGTAGGACGAGACTGAATCGCTTTGGCGATTTCGTCCGCCGCTCGTTTAATTTCCGGTCCTTCTGGCATGGTTGATCCGCACGCTACAGGTCATGCCTACCAGCCTATCAGCTCAAGTGGTCTGTAAACTTGACTCAGTCAATCTAGTTGGCTGACAAATCGTTTGTTTGTAGCGGTTTAAACCGCTGCTACACAGATTAAGTCGGCAACTTGGCTGAGCTTCGTCGAACACCCTGCGCCGACTCTGGGCAGGATGATGAACCCTCGTAGGTGCCTGTGTAGCGTGGCTTCGAGCCGCCAGTATCCGTCAGTGAATTTGGCTACAACAAAGCTGTATCTGGTGATAGACGTGTTTTTGACCCAGTTTTGCTAGCCTTGCGACTGGGCGATTTCAAAGTTGTTTATTCAACCTCTTCAAAGTAACGGGATATTCAAATGTCGATTGATTCACATATTTGGGATTTTCTAGTTATTGGGCTCCTATTGCTGGGCGTAACGTTGGGATCGAGCTGGATTACTCGACTGCCGCTTTCTTACGCGCTGATTTACCTGATTGCTGGCATATTTTTGGGTCCCTACGGGTTTGGCATCATTGACCTGTCGCCAGATGCGGAATTCTTAGAGCGGCTGACTGAAATTGTGGTAATCGTGTCGCTGTTCGCTTGCGGCATTAAAATGAACCGGCCATTGAATCTATGGGCTTGGCATTCCACGGTGCGTTTGATTGGATTGCTGATGCCGCTGACAATTGGCGCAATTGCCCTGCTGGCCCATTTTGGCCTGGGATATGACTGGGGCGCGGCCATTTTACTCGGGGCAATTTTGGCTCCTACCGATCCGGTTTTGGCATCCGAAGTGCAGCTGACCGACACGGACGATCACAACGAACTGCGCTTTGGGTTAACGTCGGAGGGAGGCTTGAATGATGCTCTGGCCTTTCCCTTCGTTTACTTTGGTTTGTACTGGTTGAAGGATAACCAATGGGACAATTGGTTTAAGAGTTGGGTGGCTGTGGACTTGATTTGGGCAATTGCGGCTGGAATTGTCAGGAGTTTGAACGTTGCAACATAGTCGTAGGGAATTTCCTTGATGCTCGGCTCAGCCTTGCTCGGCATTGAGGTTTCCGATGAGACTCGATTCATCGATCTCATTGCTGTTGGTGATTGTTGGAATTGCATATTCCTGACCTTATTTCATCAACTGGATTTCATCAACTGGATTTCATCAACTGTTCAGTGAGCTAAATTAGATGTGGTAGGAAGTACATCTGCTTGGTTGATCAGGACTTGTTCCTACCACGGTGCCTTCCAAATTTCTGGCGTCTGACTCGGTGGATTAAACCAACGAGTTGTGGGCGCTTGCTGAGGCTCATACTTCTCCAACCCACTCATGTCATTCTGCCGAATATAGCCTTCCATCCCCTGCATTTCATCTTCCTCACCATACCCTTGCAAGTCCTCATCCTCCGCCAATCCATCTAACTCTTCTTCCCCATACCCCTGTAGGTCTTCTTCCGCGAATCCCTGTAGATCCTCATCTTCTCCGTAACCATAGAGTGCTTCGTCGTCAGCCAGTCCCTGCATCTGATACAAGGTTCCATCAGGAGCTTGATACAAGGCTCCCAAACCATCATGGCCAGCAATTCCCGCCTGTTTTAGAAATGGGGTCGCGGCTGTCAAAACTGCCGCTCCGCCGGGAACAAACGGCGCGATTTTTTGGGCTAACGGCAATGTTTTCTGCACAAATCCGCGCAGTTTCTTCTTCCATTTCTTCCAGAAGCCAATCGGATTCCCTAAACCATCTACACCCTGCACCCATTGGTAGACGTTGCCATCTGGCCCCATGCGAGTTTCCCCCAGAAAGCTACCGAAACCCATGACTTGCGTCAAATCATCGGCTCCCATGCCCTCATCTCCACTCAGCCCCTGCATTTGGTATAGACTACCATCCGCAGCTTGATATAGAGATCCCAGCCCATCGTAGCCCGAAGCGCCGACTAGTTTCAGGGCCTGTGCAGGTGGATAATAGCGGGCAGCCGTCCGAACGGCCCTTTTCCCTAGTTGCTTCAATTTGCTCCAAAAGCCAATCGGATTACCCAATCCATCAATGCCTTCTACCCACTGATACAGATTGCCATCCGGCCCCATTCTTGTCTCACCCAGATAGCCAGTGCCCATCATGCGGTTCATCATGTTTTCTCCCGGATAATTCTTCGTTGTGTTCCTACTGCGTTGTCTACTGCGTTGTCTACTACACTGTCTACTGCACATCCCGCGTTAGGTAGCCATCCAAAACAACCCAGATTCTAAATACACCTTCCACTTGCGATAACGCTTTTGGCACTCCCTGGGGAAATAACATCTCAACTCGGAAGTTTTGTTGCGGTTCAATGATAACGGGTTCAGCGAAGCGAAACGTGGCCATCGGATCAGGCTCCCCATGATTGGAGATGACGCTGCTGCCTGAATGAACACCGGCCCCCGATGGGAAGAAATACGTGGGCATTTCAATCATTGTTTTCTCGCCGACTAGCAGTGTAGTGACTGAGTTATAAATCAACTCAGACAAAATTAAGCTACAACCTGAACAGACTCGACTACACTCAGTTTGGATTAGATCGATGAATTGATTTTCAGCCGTTTGATCCTTAGCTGAACCGCTGTAAGTTCTAGCCATTTCTAAAAGTTTCTGGCGATTCAGTTGGTTTGCGGTTGAGCAAATCGCTGAAACCACTACCCGCATCGCCCGCGCTTCAAATGTATTCAGGCTAGGTAAAACACCCGAACTAGCGCTGAGCGCCACCCCGATTCCAATTACTACGCGAACCACCACTTTCCCCACGCGGTCTAGCTTTGTTGACTTTTAGATCCCGTCCCATCCACTCTGCGCCGTCGAGTCCCTCAATAGCGGCTGTTTCTTCAGATTCTGTATCCATTTCCACAAACGCAAACCCCCGCGAGCGGCCTGTTTCTCGATCCGTGGAAATCTGAATTCGCTTAACGGTACCGTATTCCGCAAAAATCTGCGCCAAATTATCTTGGGTAGCTTCGTAGGATAAATTACCAACGTAGAGTGACATGAACATATCTCCGAAATCAATTGCAGAGAGTTAGATTCGGAGAGACGCTTGTAGTAAAACGAATTACACCGCCGAAAATAAACCTTACTAGAGACAATAACACAGAATTTTAGGATGGACTTGCTCAAGGATGCTCTGGACTAAATCAAGCTCTAGTTTTTACAAGAACTATCTCTTGAAATGCTGGGAAATTTTGGGAAAAACTACAGTCCAACTTGCGAAAAAAACAGCGGTAAACGGTCTGCAATCGGATCGCCTACAGTTTCACCTCGCTTCATAGCCCAATATTGGCTCAAAAAGTGAATTTGCCGCAGACCCACTAGCAAGTTGAGGCCGGGTACAAACAGCCACCATAGGGTCAAGGGTGCCTGGAGGCCAGCTTGCCGGTACAAAGCGTTAACTGTGCGATACAGGCGAAACTGCACAATATAAATCCAGATGATACCTGCCAGAGAAAACCAACCAAACCAGCCAGGAACATCGGGATCATAGAGACGCAGGAGCTGAGGTACAGCAATACCCAACCCGAAGGGCAACAGACAAACCGTACCCGACCAGTCTTTGCCGGTATAGTGCTTTAGCTCATCCTGAATCACCCACTTATACCAGCCGTAGTAAGCGAGTCCAGTGAGTAACGACAGCAAAATCACGCGCCAGAGTGGACGTGGAGTTCCCAGAGGTTGATCACTCATCGCTTCAGAACAAATGGCTGTTAATTAAGATTTACATTTATTAACAATCTACCATTCCTCTGAATTTTGTGCCTGAATTCTAGAGGCTAGAAGCGTTGAAGGTGTCACACTGAGCTGGGTCTCCGGTTTGCAGTCCGCGGGCAAACCAGCGAGTTCGTTGTTCCGACGTGCCGTGGTTAAACGACTCCGGGACGACATAGCCCCGCGTTTTCAATTGGATGTAATCATCTCCAACACTGCTCGCTGCTCTCAGCGCTTCTTCGACATCACCCCGCTCCAGGGCCACATTACGCTGAGTCCGCTGGGCTTGATTGGCCCAAACGCCAGCAAAACAATCGGCCTGAAGCTCCAGCATGATCGAGAGCTGGTTCGATTGGGTCTGGCTGACGCGCTGCTGCAAGCCTTGAATTTTCTGCAAAATGCCCAACTGCTTCTGGACATGGTGGCCGACTTCATGGGCGATCACGTAGGCTTGGGCTGCATCTCCGGGAGCTTGATGGCGAGAAGCCAACTCCTCGAAGAAACTCAGATCCAAGTACACTTTCTCGTCTGTTGGGCAATAGAATGGTCCTGATGCCGATTGAGCATAGCCGCAGGCTGAGCGCACCGATCCGGAGAATAATACCAGCGTTGGCTCGCGATAGTTGGCTCCCTGTCGCCGAAACAGATCGGTCCAGACATCTTCGGTATCGGCTAACACGACTTTAGAAAACTCAGCCAACCGCTCTTCTTGTGGCGAAGTTGCCTGACCAAATCAGAAGCTAGTGCTGGTGACGCCCGGAGGCGGTGCCGATGGCTACCGATTAGCCAGCACCTATCTAGCCAGCTTAGCCACATTGCCGTCTACCGACTCGCTGCAAAGTGTGATTGTCTCCGGTCCAGAAATGCCAGCCGCAGAACGGGAAGCGCTGCGCCAACAGGCCGCTAATTTTGCCACCGTCCAGCTTCTAGAGTTCACGGATGATTTGACCAGCTACATGGCGGCAGCGGATCTCGTGGTTTCGATGGGGGGCTACAACACGATCACCGAAATTTTGTCGCTGCAAAAGCGGGCCATCGTGATTCCCCGCACCCAACCCGTTGAGGAACAGTGGATTCGGGCGGAACGTATGGCCCAATCCGGCCTGTTTCGGACAATTCATCCTGATGCTCTGACACCCACAAACTTGATGGAGCTGATGCTGCAAGAGCTACAGGCTTCGCCATTCAATCCGGCTGCTGCCCAACTCGATATGAATGCCCTGCCGCGGATCACCGAATACCTGTTTGCGCTTCTCCGTCAACCCCCCCAATGTTTGCTGAAGCCGCTCTCGTCTCAAGCCCCTTTTTATCCTCTGGAGGTTGCCATTCCATGAAACGCCTGATGTTTTACTGTCAACATATTCTAGGCATTGGCCATCTCGTGCGCAGTCTAGAGATTGTACGCGGCCTGTTGCAGGATTTTGAAATTTTCTTTATCAATGGCGGTGAAGTCGTCGATGGCTTTCCCGTTCCTGATCGTGCTCCGCACGGCTTGGAGGGCCACCAGGTTCATCTGATCAATATCCCGGCCATCAAAACCGACAGCGAGTTTCGAGAACTGCAAATCCCTGATGGTTTCCAAACCGTAGAGCAGGTGCTAGCCCATCGCCGCGATCTGTTGCTGTCTATTTTTGAGCAAGTGCGGCCTAATGTTCTGATGATCGAGCTGTTTCCGTTTGGCCGCAGACGCTTTTCCGCCGAACTGATTCCCTTGCTAGAGCAGGCTAAGGCTGCCGACACCAAAGTTGTGTGCAGCCTGCGGGATATTGTAGTCACCAAACAAGACCGGGCACGCCACGAAGAGAAAATTTGCCGCTTAATGAACCAGTATTTTGATCTGCTGCTGATCCACGGCGACCCTCAGTTCATGCCATTAGAAGTCAGCTTTTCGCGAGTGCAGGATTTAAATTGTCCGGTGCACTATACCGGCTATGTCGCGCAAATGAATGGCCCCGATTCCGCTGAAGTCTCGACTCCAACCGTACCCCAGCCCCTGATTCTAACAAGCGTTGGCGGTGGCCGGTTTGGGCATGAGCTGCTCCATTGTGTAGCCCAAGCCAGTAAATTCCTCGAAGATCGCATCCCACATCAGATTCAAATGTTTACCGGACCGTTCTGTCCAGATGATGTGTATACCTCCCTGCATGATATAGCCTTACAGCGTCGCAACTTGATTGTAGAACGATTCACACCCCATCTGCTCCACTACATGCAACAAGCCGACTTATCAATTAGCATGGCCGGCTACAACACCACAATGAACGTCCTGACTACAGGTGTGCGATCGATGCTATTACCATTCCAGGGCAATGACGATCAGGAACAACGATTACGCTCCGAGCGATTAGCAGAATTAGGAATTGTGCAGGTAATCCAGCGCCAGGATCTCGAACCCGAACGATTTGCCCAAAAGGTAATCGCTTCCCTACAGCAAGCCCCCGCCCCGATCCAATTTGACATGCAGCTCCATACTCTTGAATGGCGCGGCTACAAAAGGCGTTTAGTTTTTCCTGGGCGGCGGCGGTACCAGGCGCAAGGGGCAGTTCGGTGTCCCAGAGGAAACCTAGATCCTTGGCGGTGGGTAGGGCAATTGTCTCGGCTTGGGCGGTGGAAATTTCGGACTCAGATAATCCGCTGGCTTGAGTCAGGCCGACTACTGGCTCGGCTTTGGGTTGGCTTTTCCAGTTGCGCCAGAAGGGGGTGTAGACCGTATAGGGCTGGCCGGAGCCGGTCATTACCTGCGTCGGGGCGTGCAGCAACTGGTCCCAAAACGCCTGGACTTCTACCCCTGCTTCCCGCAGAGCGGCAGCAACGGTGCGGTCGCGTTCTCGACCATAGGGTTCGACATCGCGGTTTAGGTAAACGGCTTGGGCAGAAAGCGCTTTGGCTAGGGCGGGCAATCGCTCGACGGGCTGGCCTTGCAGAATCAGCAACTGGCTGCCTGCTTGGGCGTAGCTTTCCTGAAGCTTGGCTAAACTGCCGATTAGATAGGTGACTCGTGCCGGGGCCACATCATCCCGCTGCAAGATGTTGGGATCGAGGCAAAAGACGCCAATCACTTTGGAACTACGCTGACGTGCGGCATCTAGACCGATATTGTCTACCGTGCGCAAATCACGGCGATGCCAAAATAAAATTAAATCAGTCATGGAGCAGGCAAAAAACGACTTTAATTTCAGCCTTTGTATTTCAGGCTTTATTCAGGATAAAGCGACTCGGCTGGGTTGGGATGCTGCGCCAGAGGGAGAAGGCTTGTCTTGGAACCTTTATGCTTTAGCTGCGTCACTCGCAGGTGGGGACGCTATTCTAAATTAGAGCGGTGTTTCAGCGCCCGCTCAACGCCACTATGCCCAAGCCCCCTATCCGTCATTTTCTATCCTTCTTTTCTTCGAGGCTGCCACTGCGGGCTGTACTGATTATCCCGTTTGTGCTGCAAATTCTGCTGATAGCCGGATTGATTGGGTTTCTCTCGTTTCGCAATGGGCAGAGTGCGGTGAAAACGCTGGCGATGGAGCTAGAGTCTGAGATTGGGCAGCGGATTGAACAAACCCTGGAAACCTATCTAAAAATGCCGCAGTTGGCAAACCAGGCTACGGCTGATCTCGTCTGGCAGGACCTGTTGGATGTCCAGGATATTGAAGCGCTGCGGGTGTATTTGTGGAATCAGTTCAGTCGGTTTAATAATCAATTTTTAGCTACCGAACCGGGCAATCCTTCCCCCAGCCAGCAGCCAGACGATATTTCTTTTCTGGCGATTGGCACCCAGCAGGGCAACTATGTGGATGTGGGCTATGACCCCCAGAACGGTCAGTTGACTCTGAGCATGCTAAACCGGCAGCAAGATGAAACCCTGCGTACCTGGAAGTTGAACCAGTGGGGGAGAGAGGTAGATTCCAAGCCAATCGACGAAGTTACACCTTACGATCCGCGCAGTCGCCCCTGGTACCAAGATGCTGTGAAGGCAGGTCGTTTGATTTGGGTTGGTCCTTACACCACGGTTGGCACAGAAGATTATGTGATTTCAGCCGATCAACCCCTTTACGACCGCAGGGGCAATTTAGTGGGCGTCACCGATGCCACCCTCAGCCTACTCAACATCAACAAGTTTTTAGGCAGCCTCAAGGTGGGTAAGACCGGCCAAGTTTTTGTCATGAAGCTGAATGGTGACCTGTTGGCTACGTCAATGAAGGAAACCCCAGCAGCTGACCAAAATTGCAGCAGTGATTCAAAATCTAGCCAGTCTTGTTCTTGATTGACCTGATTGAACTGTTGCCAATGCTCAGCCAAAAATGTCTCTAACACCGCCGCAATTTCCGACAGATTTTCTTCATGGGCCAGTTGGGCAATGGCTCGCATCGCTTGGGTGCGCGACTGAGGTCGGGGCCGCCGCACCGATCGCCGGGGTTTGGGATCCGCCATTGCTGTAGCGATCAGATTGAGCTGAGCAATCAACTCCTGCAAGGTGACTTGCCGCTTCTGCACTGGTGGGGCTGTCGCTCGACGCCGAATTTGCTGCTCCAATCGCATCAGAAGTGGACGGTCCAGGATGACATCTTCTAAAAACTCAGCCGGTTCTGCCTCGTTGCTATTGTCAGACTCCAAACGAGCTAAACTATCCGCCTTCAACAACAGCAAAATCGAAGCATAGAGAAATGCTTGTCCAGATTCAAACAAATCTGCCTCATAGGGTGGTCGCCCTGTTGAACCTGCTTCTATGGCTTCCGTCGGCTTTAGCTTACTCAAGAAGCGATCAATCACCTCGATCACCTGCACATCCCAAGGGTCAATCTCTCCCCGCTCTGCCAGATCGATCAGTAGAGCAATGGCGTTCTGAGCCAGGGAAAGAGTCATGGCAAGCTTGGCATAACGGCTACTACCTGATACTAACGCGAACAAAGTAAATTGCCGCCAGAAAAATTAGCCCTAGCAAACAGAGGGGGACCCAAAGACTCCAAGGGTTGAGGGGGTCAAAAAAGCCTGAGCCATTCATGTGCTTAAGTGGACCTAAACTTGGGTAGCTGCCGTTGATTTTTGACCATTGCCTGCAACCGCTCCAAGGGATATTCGGCAATGAAGCTCTCCCAGGATTTTGCATAGCCTGCAGCGTTGTAGACGTAGAGGACTCCCCCAACGGTGCGGCTAGAGGTAATCAAATCAAGTGCTCTAGCTAGGTTCAAACACTGAGTAAACTCATTTGGAGTAGTCATTTTTACAGTTTAGGTCCAAATTATTCTTTTAAGGTTAAAGCGAAGCAGCTACACTGCCAGGACAAAGTAGCGATGGCAGGTACCGCTTACATCAGCAATCCTGCAACCGAACCACAATCAGCCCTCTCTAAAGAGGCATACCGGCTGGCGTGACTCAGATTGCCCTGATCTAAAGTACTTAGATCTTGCCATGTTTGCCGTAATTTCGCCGCTAAGTTGGGGGACAGTAACATTTCTTAAGGTATTAAATGTCAGTGGGCTGCTTTGTATGAAGCTCTATTACTACCTATCCGATTCTCTGACTATCTACAAATCAGTAAACTTGTCAGAGTTTTTGAATTTCAAAATCCCGAAGGTTGTTTGAATAGGCTCTAATGGCCTCTACTAGCTTCATAGGGTCAGCTCTTGATTCCGGATGCGGCAATTCCGCGAGTGAACTGGCGCTGGCAGGCTATAAACAGCAGTACGATCGGTAGAGTCGCAATCACAACCGCTGCCATCAGCAATAACCAATTATTGGTAAACTGCTCTTGAAATTCGGCTAAGGCAAGCTGAACGGTCCGCAGTTCCGGCCTGGTAGTGAATACCAGCGGCTTAAACAAATCGTTCCACTCTCCAATGAAGGTGAAGAGAAATAAGGTCAGCATGGCGGGACGAGCCAGCGGCAGAATTACTCGAACCAAGATTTGCAGCCGAGTTGCCCCATCCAGAGCGGCAGCTTCTTCCTTCTCGTAGCAGTGGGGTTGACTGGCGTCCGCTATCTGGGTGGCCTGCAAGCACTAGAGCTAACCGCATTTGATCAACTGATGCGCCTCCGTCCTGCCGAACCGCCCGACTCCCGCCTGCTGCTAGTCACCATTACCGATCAGGATGTGCAGCAGCAAGATGCGCAAGAACGGCGAGGGGCATCCCTCTCAGATCGGGCCTTAGCCCAACTGCTAGAGAAACTGCGTCCACATCAGCCGCGAGTAGTAGGACTCGATCTCTACCGGGATTTTCCGATTGATCCAGCTTCTGGACTAGAGGCGCAACTCCAACAAGTACCGCAGTTTGTCGCCGTCTGTGAAGTGGGGGAAGGCGGTGGCACCAAACCCCTAGCCGGCATTCCCAGCGAGCGGCTCAGCTTCAGCGATCTGCCAATTGATCCCGATGGCGTGGTGCGACGGCAAATTCTGGGCATGGCGGCAGCTCCCACCTCGTTTTGCGTCACTGATACGGCCTTTAGCTTCCGGCTAGCTCAGCGTTACTTAGCCGCTCAGGGCATCCAGACGACTCGCGATGCCACAGGAACAGTTCAGATCGGCGAGACTCGCTTTCCGCAACTGCGCCCCGACAGCGGCGGCTATCACCAGCTCGATGCCCTTGGCTATCAGGTGATGCTCAACTATCGGGCCGTCCATCCACCCGCCGATCAGGTGACGCTGGGCGAAATTTTGAGCGGTGCTCTCGATCCCCAACTCGCCGATCTGGTCCGCGACCGGATTGTGCTGATCGGTACGGTCGCCTCCAGCTTCAAAGACTACTTCCTCACGCCCTACAGCCAAGCCGACCCCATGCAGAAACTGCCCGGAGTGGTGATTCAAGCCCATATGACGAGTCAACTCCTGAGTGCCGTCCTCAATCAACGACCGCTGCTGCAAAGCTTGCCCAACTGGGCCGAAATAATTTGGATTTGGGGCTGGACCACGCTGGGCGGGGCACTGGTACTCGTTTGCCGCTCGCCGTTGTCGATAGGGCTAGCTGGAGTTGGAGCCATCCTGCTCTTGGGCGGGATCAGCTATGGTGGTTTGCTGCAGGGTTTGTGGCTGCCTCTGATTCCAGCCGCAATTGGATTGGTGATCAGCAGTAGTGCAGGCACGGCTCATCGCTTAATTTATCTCATTACCTACACCTAGTCATGTATCACACAAAGTCATCCTCAAAAAAACTTTTGATTCAATTTAGTGTTCTTAGTGTTCTTCTCGCTAGCATTCCAGTAGCTACACCCATCTCAGCGCAACCAACGATTCAGCGACCTCGAATTCCTACGGTTGCCCAGGCTGCTCCAGAATTTTCCGATGTGGGTAGACCCCGCCGCCGTCAGGGAGGAGGTAGTCGTGGCTCTTGTCTGATTGCCGACAAACCACCGCTCACTGCCCTTGTGCCCGACAGCAGCACTGGCTACACGCTGGCTCAGTCACCTGCCCTCTGGTTTTACCTGCCCTATCGTCTCACCGACCAACATGCAATCGAATTTGTGCTCAAAGACAGCCAGGATAACCTGGTCTACGCCAAAACCATTGCAGGAAACGAAACGGCTCCCGGCATTGTCAATCTGCGTCTACCGGAGTCTGTAATTCTCGATACCACCCAGAGCTACGAATGGTATGTGCTGGTGCAGTGCGATGCTGAAAATCAAGAGCGGTTTGTGTTTGTGAGTGGGGCGATTCGGCGGCTAGAGCGTCCAGAACTTCAGCAGCCGTAAAGCTGGTCGTTGCCGTCTTCGCCATCCAGGTTGTCGGTTTCGCTGCCAGCAAAGATCACATCGTTGTCTGCCCCACCCAGCAGTTTGTCGAGGCCAGCCTCACCGTAAAGCTGATCGGTACCTGCATCACCGTTGAGGGTATCGTTACCTTCGCTGGCGAAAAGCTGATCCGCGCCAGCGCCACCCGATAGCTGATCATCGCCAATTTCACCGTAGAGCTGGTCATTGCCTTTGCCCCCCTCAAGAGTATCCTGCTCGGTTCCGGCGAACAGGCGATCGTCTCCTGCGCCGCCATTGAGCTGGTCATTTCCAGAGGCTCCGTAGAGTTCATCGCTGCCTGCGTCGCCGTTCAACGCATCGTTGCCGTCATTGCCAAACAGTTTGTCATTATCAGCTTCACCGGAGAGAGTGTCGTTGCCGGTCTCACCTTGCAGTTCGTCATTCCCTTCACCGCCCTGAAGACTGTCATCACCTTCGCTGCCGAAGAGTTTATCTTCACCGGCACCACCCGAAAGGCGATCGCTGCCCAGTCCACCATCGAGCGTGTCGTTACCATCATCACCGTTTAGGGTGTCATCTCCTTCGGCACCGTTGAGCAGATCGTTACCCGTGCCGCCGTTTAGGGTGTCGCCACCGCCTTCGCCAAACAAGCGATCGTCATCCTCACCGCCGAATAGGCTATCTTGCCCATCACCACCAGAGAGCTGATCCTGCCCGGCATCGCCATTCAGCGTATCGTCACCTCCTTCGCCAAACAATCGGTCGTCATTGGCTCCACCTGAGAGGATGTCGTTGTTTTCGCCGCCTAATAGCTGATCGGCTCCGGCATCACCAGACAGGGTATCATCGCCGCGTTCACCGTAGAGAATATCTTCACCGTCATTGCCATTGAGCTGATCTTGATCATCACCACCGTAGAGGGTGTCATCGCCTGCATCACCAAACAGCGCGTCATTGTTGGCTTCACCGTAGAGCTGATCGCTGCCTTCGTTGCCGTTGAGTATATCTTCGCCAGTGCTAGCGTAGAGAATATCGTTGCCTAACCCACCGCTGAGAATATCGTTTCCGGCTTCACCTAATAATTCATCATCACCAGCGTCACCAGCAGCAGTATCATTTCCTTCACTACCAAGTAGCTTATCGTTATCATCGCCACCATTGAGCGTATCATCTCCGGCTTCACCGAAGAGTTCATCGTTGCCGCTACCACCATTCAGTGTATCTGCCCCTTCGCCGCCGAAAAGCTTGTCAATTCCTGCGCCTCCGCTGAGCGAGTCTTGTCCGAGATAGCCATACAGAACGTCGTCTGCTGCGCCGCCAGTCAGAACGTCGTTGCCATTCGTTCCTTGAAAAATTGCCACGTCCGTTACCCTTTCACAACACCTTACTCCTATTGGTGTGCGCCCTGTTGCCGCCAATCGGCTGATCTCATGCTATCTCTACCGGAAAAGGTTATTGTGAAGCGCTCGCCTGTTTCGTAATTGCAGGAGTCAAGGAACTGTGAATTTTCTCAAGATGTATGTGCGATTTGTGTCACCGGAGATTGGGATGCTGAGGCGCTACAGAACAGTTTGGGTTTTGGTTGGTGAAATCATGATGCAGTCTTGAGCCTGCCAATTGAGAACAACTTCTCCAGATGGCTCAGTTCCGCTTAATTGAGTCACTGTAAAAGCGCCGATTTGAGTTTCGAGTTGGATGTGTAGGAGTTGACCGATGTAGGTCACCTTCGGCACAAACGGCACCACAAACGGATAAACACCCATCTGAATCAAGCGTTCTGCCGTTGCCACTAGCGTCGCCTGATCATCGCCCAAACCCGCCAGCAGATAGGTGCTGACCTGTCCCCAGCCGAATACCTTAACGGCGGCTTCAAAGGCTTGAAAGTAAACTGACAGTGGCACCGTCGCCTTACCGGGCATGATCGCGGCCCGCACATCGGGATCGACTGCTTCTAAATGCATCCCCAAACTATCAACGCCCGCATCCTTCATGCGTTCAAACCAAAAGAAATCTTCTGGCGGTTCGCACTGGGCCTGAATCGGTAAGTTCACCCGCTGTTTGATCGCAGCGGCGCAATCAGCTAGATAAGCCGCACCCCGGTCGCTGGTGTTGGGGGTGCCGGTGGTCATCACCATATGCGTGACGCCATCTAACCGCACGGCGGCCTCGGCTACCTCGGCCAACTGAAGCGGCGTTTTCCGCGCGATCGTCCGTTCTGCAGCTAGAGATTGACCAATCGCGCAAAACTGACAGGCCGTAGCCGCATCGCTGTAGCGCATACAGGTCTGAAGCACTGTGGTTGCCAACACATCGCGACTGTGCAGTAGGGCAATTTTCCAGTAAGGAATTCCGTCTGCTGTTTTGAGGCTGTAAAACTTGGGCTGCTGCGGAAAGCTAATCGATGCGACCGGATCAGATTCCCAGTGCAGAATTGCCTGATTCGTCTGGGCATTGATCGTAGCGCTGTAGGGCGAGCTGGCAGCAGCATCGGTGTAGATCGGCACCATTACGGTTGTTCCAGCAATCGTCACTGCCTTGTGATCTGACGGTCCAGCTCCTCCTTTGCGTCCAGAGGCCCCAGCTTCAGCATTGATGATTTTCAATCCATGAGATTGCAGCTCTGTGATTAACCGTTGCGTATTCATAGTGTGTGTTCACAAGTGAGTTAAGTGAATTGGCTTGAGCTATAGATTTTGTGGTTCTAGCGGCAACTCAGAGGAGATCTTGACCATCTGCGCCGATCCATTCTCCATCGCTTGCTCAGACACTTCACTCAGTACGGACCAAGGAGCCATATTGGACTTTAGTTGCAGCAGATCGGGACGGGCATAGTGGCCAACACAGTCCATCATCCGTTTGCGTTTGGTGATTAGGGAAAAATCGAGGTCGGCAATTGCCATGCCTTCGCCTTCAGTAATGGGCGTAGCCAGCAACACTCCCTCTGGACTCACAATCGTCGTGTAGCAGCCACCATTCAACACCGATCGCAATTTCGGATCCGGCGTGATTTGTTCGACCTGATCGGGCGAGAGCCAGCTTGTGGCGTTAACAACAAAACAACCGGCCTCCAAGGCGTGATGCCGAATCGTCACCTCAATCTGCTCGGTAAAAATCTGCCCTACCATGGAACCGGGAAACTGGGCGCAATGAATCTGCTCATGCTGAGCCATCAGAGCATACCGAGCTAGCGGATTGTAATGCTCCCAACAGGCCAAGGCTCCCAATTTACCAACCGCCGTATCCAGCACCTTCAATCCGGCTCCATCCCCCTGTCCCCACACCATCCGCTCGTGATAGGTCGGCGTGATTTTGCGTCGCTTCAACAGCAGAGTACCGTCCGCATCAAAAACAAGTTGCGTATTATACAGCGAGCCATGATCTCGTTCATTCACGCCTAGGACTACCACCAATCCATAGGACCGCGCAGCTCGGCTCACCGCATCCGTAACAGCACTGCTACTAGGTCTGTGGGCAGCGACTCTATCTTATTCCTTTGTCTAGTTTTCGGGGTACATTATAATATACCTCCAATCACTGCTCGAAGGAGAACGGTTAAGAGCAGCAGCTATGTCGATTGGTCGAGTTGGATGACCAGCATAATGCTCGTAAATAGCTTTAGGAATGCTTAACACGGCTTCAAGGCTGAATTGAGGAAAGTCAGTTTGATTGAAATTTACCCGCTTTTTCTTATCTTCTGACTCCTGACCATTGGCTGCATCAAGCATCTTGAAACTCTCCACCATTCTCCGCAGCAGGATTACTTAAAATCCCGTATTGACTTTAACTTTATATACCATGAGAGCCAAAAATGGCATTCAAAATTTGGGGAATGGATAAATCTTCAAATATCGCCACAAACTGTAACCGAAGCCAGCTAACGGCTAAAGTGAGCGGCGGCACACAACATGCAAACGAAGTACAGGATCTCTTATCCGTCCGCTCCACTGCGTTGTTATGCTGCGCCGCAACACTCATTTTTCAGGTTGTAAACGCTCGGCTAAAAGCAAAGGTTCGCAGCTCTCAAATCGAAAGAGAAGTGCATCTAAATATGAACCCCACACCAGGAATGGAAGATGTCCTGTCGGCGCGTTTAAGCTGTAGAAAAGATCGTCTAAGCAAATAAGCCACTCACCATTTTTTCTCCAACCAACTTGATCACCTAACCTACTGCAACTTTGTCCAACTTCATCATACAGAAGTTTCTGGATTGAAAAACCAAAGTGTCCTTTGCTGTACTTTAGCCAGAGTTGATCTACTGTACTTAAATCGGTACAGGAAATTTGCTCAAGAAGCTCGTAAGTGAATCCTGCTTCTTCACCTACTTCACCGACGGTTTGTAGTAGAAGCCTCTTCGTCTCATAATTAGCTATCTTCCATCTGTTTGTTGCAAGTAGATCAACCAGGTTAGTGAAGTCAATGTTCTTCTCCGTTTTAAGTTTGATCTCCTGAGGAACAACTAGTCTTTCAGGAATGCTCAAAGATAAAGACTGGTGAGAACTGTCTGAACTTGCCCGTGCCGATAGATCAGCAATCATTTTCCAGTCTTCAATATCAATAGCCTGACAGATAGCTATGAAGTTTGCACGACGGATAGGCTCTCGATCCCAAAATCGCTGCAATGTTTTGAGGGAGATGCCAGCCGCTTCAGCCCACCGCTCATCGTGCTGCTTCCAGCGTTTGCGAATTCTTGCTGGATCGATCTGGTCATCTAATGCAGATTGTGTTGCTTTCAGAGATCGTGCCATCTCAAAATTTTTTGTGATTGTCCTCTTGGTAAAAAATTTTAGTCAGTTTTAGTCAGTTTGCAACTGGGACTACAGGCTCTGTTGAAATTCCAGCATTCTAGACATGTTATCTGAAATCGAGAAAATTGCAATGACTCAAACTCAATCGAACGTAACTCACCAAACCACCTCACCAATTTCCCCAATTGACATCCAGCCAATTGTTGAACATGGCGAGTCCCCTACCGCCATTATTCTGGCAATCTCGATCCTTATCTTTGTCTTCGTTGGCTCTATTCCCAAGCTTATTCAAGTCATCATGCTCTTTTCCCAGCCAAAACGTTCGCGGTAAAACTTTCAACGCATCGCGTCTCTTTAAAGGGGTGCGATGCTGAAAGCTCTCAACAGCTAAAGAATATTTTCGCTGATAAGTAGAGCAGTATAACGACCAAGCTCACCGGACACGGGAGCGAGTCGGGTCAACCAGAAAAAACAGCAGCAGCCAGCGGATACCCAGGAGGGTGCCAAAACTGAAGGGAATAGCTCCCAACCAGGTAAAAAACCTCAGCGGCTTGTAGAGCATGAAGATCCGCAAAATCGTCATCGCGGACCGAAACACATAGGAGGGAATGTTTCTAACGAGACGGGAGCGGCGCAAATTCGGATTGGTGCGGATCGGCACCGAGGCAATCGCCATGCCTTTTTGTCCAGCTTGAATAATGGTTTCCAGCGTGTAGGTGTAGCTGTTGAACACATTGAGCTGCATGGCCGCCTGACGGCTAAAGGCCCGGAATCCACTAGGCGCGTCGGGGACGTTGGTGTTACTAGCAAGGCGGACCATCCAACTGCCAAAGTTTTGCAGCAGCTTTTTGGTCAGCGAAAAATGGCGCGTGTCCCAAATCGGGCGTGCCCCGATCACCATATCGGCTTGGCCGTGCAGGATCGGCTGAATCAGCGTAGGAATGTCATCGGCACAGTATTGATTGTCGGCGTCGGTATTGACGATAATGTCGGCTCCGGCCCGCAAACAGGCTTCCAATCCGGCCATGAAGCCCTTAGCTAAGCCCTGATTGGTAGGAAAGTGAACGATGTGATCCACCCCAAACTCTTTGGCGACTTCCACGGTGCGGTCACGACTGCCGTCATTGATAATCAGCCACTCGACCCTGTCGATACCCGGAACCTGCCGTGGTAGAGCCGAGAGCGTGATTCCTAGAGTGCGCTCCTCGTTGTAGCAGGGGATTTGAATAATCAGTTTGGTCATGGCTTCGTCGTGGCTCACACGCACACCGCATCAGCCAGATATTTATCACAAAGCGGTAGACAATACCAGAAGTTAGCCAGTTTCGGTGGCAGGTTTTTCTGCCAACGCTGACTCGCTTGCCTCAAGCTGAACTTTGCGATAGAGATCGGTCAGCTTGATTTGAAATGGCACCGTAGTCGCACATCGCTGATGAATGCTTCATAATCCTGCTGCCTCAGGCCAAAATTGAGAGCAGCATAAAGATTGCTAGCAATTCGATTGTGATTTGTTGTTCCACCTGCGATTGGAATGATTGAGCCGTCGATGTATTCACTTTTGCAGTCAGCCGTAGCTTCTAGAGCCAGATACTCGGCTGGCGTGTAGAAGAATTTTTCTGTGGCTTGCATCGGTTACTTGTATTCAGGTTACATCGCAGGTGGAGTCATAGCGCTAGCTTGCGTCCATTCTATCGAGTAGTTCAGACCTGTTTTAATTAGCTATGCTGTCCTAAACACCCCTACACCCTACTCACTCCCTGCCCACAAACTCAAATCCAGCGAACTCTCCAGACCAGGTGCGGTTTCGATAATCCCATATTGGGCCATTAAATCGGTGGTTTGCTGCCATTGTTCCGGTACAATCAAGCCGATTTGGTTGGGTTCAATGCCACGCATCACATATTCACCAACTAATTCCAAAGATTTCTGCTGGTAATCCACGTTGGTGTACTTACTACCCTTCTCCGCATAGGTTTCGGCCACTAGTTTGGCAGTGCCGGGAATGTCGGCTAAGGCGCGCTGCCATCCCTCGAAGCTAGCTTCCAAGAAGGATTTGAGCAGGTCAGGATGCTGTTGCAGTAGGGCATCGGTGGTGAAGAACACCTGAGCATAGGCTTTGTAGCCATACTGGTCCATTGGCAGCAAAATTGGCGCTTCTCCGACTCGTTGAAATGCCGATTTCCGGCTGCTGGGCAAAGCATTCAACCTGGACCGCTAACTTGTCGGGCAGCAGAACATCGTCCTGATCTAAAAACGCGATCAGCTCGCCTTGGGCTAGGGCCATACCGCGATTTCTAGCTGCTGCGACGCCTCGATTCGCCTGTTCTATATAGCGAATTCGCTCCCGATAGGGTTGCAAAACCGCGGCAGTTTGGTCGGTAGAGCCATCGTTGACCACAATAATTTCGTAGTCTGAATAGGTTTGATGCAGAATGCTATCCAGCGCCTTGGTAATGAATCGCTCGCCGTTGTAGGCCGGAATGATTAGACTGACTTGGGGCATTGACAAACTCGTGAGTAGAGCCATTGCGGGCACTGGAATGATTCATATTCTACTGCAATCAAATCTGACTGCCATCTTCAGACCAGTTTTTCTTTAGCAGCAAGACAAACATTCATACTACAGCATTTTTCACTCATGTGAGGTATAGGGGGTGTGAGGCTTTCGCCCCCACGCAGGGGCAGTGCCCCTGCACCCCGTTTTTCGTACTTCACTAGCCTGAAAAGGTTGTATTGGATGCCTTCGGATTCTCATCGCCATAATTCATCTTTTGATTCGATAATTCTAATCTAAGGATGCCTTACAACATACGCTGGCGACAGGTAAGGTGGCTGCACCCTGTCTACTTCATTAAGTCGCTTATGAGAGAGAAAAATTAATTTGTGATTCACATAACATTACAGAGTTAGCTTGTTTTATCTTTCCTGGGATAGATAGAAGAGAATCAGAGTTAATATGTAATTTAAGTACAGCCTACTTTTACATAAGCTGGCTTTTGTAGAGAAAAATGGTTTTGCGTAAAAGTAGAAGGAATGGCTTTTGGTGAATCGATTAAAGCGTTCGCTAGAACTGCTTTTCGCCAAGCCTTTGGGGGGTATTGGGTTATTTGGAATTGAATTAGTTCAAAAAATTGCCGAGCCTAGAATCTAGTAATCTCGGTGGCTGATTTTGCCTACAGTGTCTAAAAATTAATGGAGTGAATGGAGTGTTAGCTTCAAACATTTCAGAAATTCGATTTCTGCTGGCGAATCCAGGTTATATTCCCATAAATACAGTAATCCTTTGTAGGATCTGAACGGGGTGCAGGGGTGGAACCCCTGCGTGGGGGCAGCGCCCCCACCCCCCTGTTCACAACCAATTTGTGAACGCTGTAGGTTTAGAAATACATAGTGAACTATCTTAATAAGTGCTTGGTGAAGATATTGCTCACAGAGCAGTGTCTGGAACGGTTGCGCAGAAATGCTGCTCGTTAGTTATCGCGTAGGCTAATTACATAGACCAGAAAGTAACAGCATGAAGTGAAAGGTGCCCTGAAGGGTACTGTTGGAATCAGATCTAAAGGTCATACTTTGATTGAGTACTGATTCGAGGATTTAATTATGCTTGAAAATGATATTTCTAGTGTTGCACTTGAAGATGTTGCAGTCAAAGAAGTACAGCGTATCATTAGCAGTGACGTAACTTACCGTGAAGCTGTGGTAAAAGCGATGCGCCAAGTTGCAGGCCAGCATGGGTTTACTGTTGATACCCATGAGTTGATCATGGCATCCCACGAGGCTATCACCGCAGCTCTGATGCCGATCACGAAGGTTACTGTCGATCGGGTGAACACATTGCTTTCCTTGATGTTTATTTCCCAACCGTCCTATGCCTGTGCTGAAACCCTGCCTACAGGCTTCAGGAGATGGGTGTACTCGCAAGATTACACAGTCTGATTGCCCCCGGACTCAACTGGTACTTTGACCGAATTGTGGCTGAAACCCGCTCCAGTCGAGGCTGACAGCCTCCGATGAATTTTTTCTTAAGAAAGTATAAATCGGCGTCCATTGTACTAAGCCTGTGATACACTGGTGCGTCATGCGGTTTTCCCGGAGCCAACGTTAGTAGACTCACTGAATTCCGTGATCTCCATCATGGGTTTTTCACCCAGGAGATTTTAGACTCGCTAAACGAACAGACTACAATATCCTGTCAATATCCTGTCCATGCAATCCAGCCAGCAACAACGATTAATTGAATTCCTAGAGCGCGATTTGGCAATTCCTACCAGCGCCATCGCCATTGGTTTGCGCCATCAAGAACAATCGGTGCCTTTACCAGATAACTTGCTGCCCATGGTGCTGTGGCAGTACGGGTTATTGACGATTGAGCAGCTTGATCAAGTGTTTGAATGGCTAGAACATGCCTAGTCAAATGCCGCAATTGCTAATCATAGAAACTATAAAAGTTAGTATTTACCCGCACGTCTGATTGTGCGTCTATATATTCGTTTCGGCTTGCCGAGCCTAGTTTGATTAGTTTGAAGACAGAGCCAGTCAGAACTTCTGAAAGTTTCGTCGAAAGCACACTAGAAGTGCGCTTAAGCCAAGAGTCCGCAATGAAACCTGCCAGATAAAACCTGCCAGATGAACCTACTAATTAACGGGGCAGCCACTCAGGTTTGCTAGAGCCGATCGGGTAGATGATTGGATCTACCCAGTATTCCGGGGTCTTGGACATCTCGACCTGAGATCCCAATCGCGTGAACTCGCCAAACGCGGTCTGTCCAGTTTGGAGATTAGGCTGTAACGGTTGGTGCTCCGGTCCCAAATTTTCTAGATCCAACAGTAAGTTCTTATCCACTAGCCCAAGAGCCTGTTCAAACATAATGGTTTGAGAGAGGGTGACCGTCACCTTGTAACTGCCGCCTTCGGTAGCTCGACGAATTAGGGCGGCTTGCGCGCCAATGGTTCCTAAATAACCAGTCAAGAAATCACAAACTACGTTAACCCCGTGCGGTAACTGAGGTTGATCCGGACTCCCCAGATCACAAAACATTCCGGTCAGTCCTGCAGCTGTAAAGTCATATCCCATCCAGTCAGCCCATGGACCAGTAGGCGTGTTGAGTTTAACACTCACATAGATGATTCCAGGCCGAAACTCTGCCAGTTCCCCTGCGGAGTAACCCTGACTCGCGGCTAGGTGTGGACGTAGATTCTCGACGAAAATGTCAGCATCCTTAACCAGTTTGTAAATCGCCTTCCGGTTGCTGTCGATGCGGGCATCAAGGTAGGTTTGGCGGATTCCGGCATAGCACTGCCAGTATAGCGTCGGTTCCTCAATCCAGTTGAGCGTATTGAGGTTCAGGCAATCGGCACCCTGAGCAGCGAGCTGGCGCAAGATGGTTGGACCAGCGACTACATGTACCATTCCCAGTGCTCGTATGCCTGAGAGCGGTCGGTCGCCAACTGGGAAGGGTTCTGGATCGCTGTCCCCTATTTTTTCAATATGGATCAACGGAGTTGCAACATGATGACGATACTGTTCCGTTGCTTGGTATTCCTCTCGAGTCCGGCAGATGGAGAGTGGAATCGCCGCATCTTGAGCTGCCTTCTCCAAGTCCTGAGCATCCCATTTCCGGGTAGCTGACTGACGGTTGGACTGACGACTGAATTTGCAGGACCAGCTTGCGGTTGAGCTACTGTAGCTAGCGGATTTTGAACTAGATTCAGCAGCGGCAACGTCGCTACAACTAGCGCAGACCCAAGCAAAACCCGAAGATGTTTAGGCACGTCCATGATTTAGTTCAACCCAATAATCCAACCACACCGTATTTTTAATTCTATTCTGAGAAGAAAATCGTAGCGCGGTGTTAAGGAATTTTTGTGGAACGCGATCGGCAGAAGAGTGGATGGGTGGGATGTGACGAATTAGAAATGAGTACAATTGCTTATTTAATTTCACTGCAAATGTCAAGAATGCATAACTTAAGTAATCAGTAAATATTTCCTCAATAAAAATTTGCGCAACCTGAGAAATATTGTTACATTGCAAGGGAACTCCCACAGTTGCCAGTTGAATTCCTATGCTGTTTGGTATTTTGCCGCTTGCACCTCTGCGGCCCAAGTCTCGTGTTTATGATCTGAAGGCTCGTCTCGATTGGGGTAAGCCAGCCCTGACGATTATCGATGTGCGCGAGCGCCATGAATTTCAGTTCAGTCATATTCTTGGTGCCATCAATATGCCAATGCCCGAATTGACTCGCCGTGCCCGCGCCACGCTGGAACCCGATCGCGATATCTACCTCTACAGCGATACCGACGAAGACACGGCACTAGCAGCTCAACAGCTTCGTCAAGCTGGATTTTGCAACATCTCGGAACTGCAAGGCGGGCTGCCAGCCTGGAAAGCAATGGGCTATCCAATTGAAAAGGGGTTTGTGGTGGCTTAAGGTTCTTTTCCCCTATCGCGCTTTCCTAGCGATATGATCCAGAAAGCCGAACGCAGGGAGATGGCCGCTGGAATGCTGAAGCTGAAATGGAATGTGGGGTTGAGGCAAGCAATGACGTTGCTATTGGCCCTGGTATTAATCCTGCCGCTGGTGGCCTGTAATCCAAGTCAGTTTCGCACCCAGGCGGCCCAAGTGCCCCGGTTGGTGAGAACGTCGATCAGCGAACCCAAGACCTTCAATTACGTCACTAGCGATGATACCAACTCTACTGAGATTGTGGCCCTGGTGTATGATGGCCTGCTGTCTACCAATGGAGTGACGGGGGAACTAGAACCTGGGCTGGCAGAATCGTGGGAGATTTCCCCGGATCAAACGCGAATTGTCTACAAGCTGCGGCCAGGACTGAAGTGGTCGGACGGCGCTCCGATTACGGTGGATGATATTGTCTTTACCTACAACGACATAATTTTCAACGAGAAGATTCCCACCAGTACGGCAGATATTTTCCGGATTGGCGATGAAGGGGCATTTCCTACGGTACGCAAGCTAGATGAGCAGCGGGTGGAATTTGCAGCACCTGAACCCTTTGCGCCGTTGTTGCGGTTTGCGGGTGGTGCTTTTTTACCCAAACACGCGCTGGAGAAAACGGTTACAACCCTTGACTCAGAAGGGAATCCGCAGTTTTTGTCAACCTGGGGCACCGATAGCGATCCGAAGCAGATTATTGGCAGTGGCCCCTATCGGATCAAGAGCTACCAGCCAAGTGAGCGGGTGATTTTAGAGCGCAATCCCCACTACTGGCGCAAAGACGCCCTGGGCAATCAGCAGCCCTATATCGATCAATTCATTATTCAAATCGTGGCTTCTACGGATGTGTCGCTGATGCAGTTTCGGGCCGGTGGCGTCGATGTGGAAGGCGTTACAAGGTAAGCCGCCGCAGCAAGCAGATCGTTTTCTGCATTACTGCGTGAAATGAATTTTTCGCTCATAATTACTAATTAAGATGAGAAGCGTCAAAACGTTTACGCAAAGACTCGACGCATCGATTCAGGCATCCAATCATCCAGCCGGTTAGCAACGTGATCGGCGCCTGCAGAACGAAGCTCATCGGCCGAGACTGTGTTAGCGACCCCGAGCACCGGCAGATCCGCAGCCTTTCCCGCCTGAACGCCTTGTGGAGAATCTTCGATAACGAGACATTCTGAGTGGATCATCGGCAAGCCACCGTTTGCGATCCTCACAAGATCTATTTGCCGAAAACCTTCGCGGTAACACGCCGGATCGGGCTTGTGCGTCGGAATATCTTCGGCACTGAGTATCACGGAAAAATTCGGAGCAAGGCCGGTAAGGTTCAAAACCAGATCGATCTCTTCACGCTTTGCCATGCTTACAACACCGACCGCAAATTCGTTTGAACACTTCTTGATAAAGTTTTCTACGCCGTCAAAGAGCGGCACATTTTGCTGAACACGCTCGCGCCAATTGGCCGTCTTTGCTCCGAGTACCGCAATGAGTTCATCGTCATTGATCGGCTTTCCGGCTTCTCCAAAGACCGAACGCACGAACGCGCGGTCGTTCATTCCCATACGCGCGTAATACATCTCATCGGTAAGCTCGATGCCGTATGGCTTCAGCACCTCACGATAGGCTTCGCACTGCACCTGTTCGTCGTCAATAACTACACCGTTCCAGTCCATTAAAATTGCTTTGATCATAGATATTTCCCGTCAAACATATTCCCGCGGCCAAGGATCCCTTTCGGATCAAACATATTTTTTAATTCGGCCATCTCATTCAGATACCGCTCGCCCATTGCCACGTAAAGATATTTTGATTTCAGTTTGCCAATTCCGTGCTCGGCCGAGATACAGCCGCCAAGCATTATCGACTGAGCGATAAAGCGACCATAAATATGCCGAGCGCGAATCGCATCTTCTTCGGTCTTCGGGAGCAGGTTCGCATGCAGATGGCAATCACCGATATGACCGAAGATCACATATTCGATCCCGCTCGCGTCAAGCATTTCTTTTTGATATTTGAGAAATCCCGCGAAATTCTCGTCCGGCACCGCCATATCTGTCCCGATCTTCTTCTGCTTATTGCGGACGACGCGTTCGTTTACGGCCACCGGCAATGCGTGCCGAAAGGCTCGCATCTTTTCGCGGTCCGCATCGGTCGTCGTGAACCAGGAACCATCTACATCCGCGTTATGTTTTTCAAGTAATGCGCTCCATTGTTCTAGCAAAACATCCTCCGTTTCACCAGACATTTCTTGCTCAAAAAATATAGCACCAGCCATACCTTCAGGCGTTTCCGGAAATTTCTCGCGGATGAAGCCCAAAGCTCGATCATCAAAATACTCGACCAAACTGGCACTTATGTCAGACCCATAGAGAAAAGCCTCTGCATCATCTATTCTTGCCCTTGCAAAACTTTTCGCTTTTACACCTTCTACGAAAGCCATAAGGTCTTCGTGCCTCTCAAAAAACACGATCCCTGAAAAGAAACCATCCGGCCTGTTGACGAGCCGCAACTCTATCTCCGTGATGACACAGAGTGTGCCCTCACTTCCGATAAAAAGATCGATCGCATCCAGCGGCTGCTCGTTAAAATAGCCCGAGACATTTTTCCGAACTTTAGGCCGCCGATGAAAAGCCACCATCGACCCAAATGCAAACCAGACGCGGCAGGCGATGGCGTTCCGCTCTTAACGTCTCACCTTCACTGTACTGGCTGAGCAGATGGAGCGATCGTTCCCAATCGTCTCAGTCAAGGTTGCCGACGAACTTTACTCGTTCGATGATTCAGCTGATTCATCAGTCGTTTGTTTTCTCTGCATCTCCCTTTCCCGGTCTTTTTCAAGGATGGGTCTGATGATCTCTAATTGTTGCTGCCACTCTTCTTCAGTTTGGGGTAGCGCAAAGCGCAAAGTGGTTGAATCTGGGCTGTGCCGACTGAATAGAGATTCTAATGCATCTAGATCATCTCTGTGTTCGAGTACATAAGCTCGCAGTTCGGCTTTTGTCATTGCTTCAAAATTTGGTTTCATAGAAAACTCCAAGTGCCGTCACGGTAGATTTCAACTTGAAGATCATTACCTGCCAGGATGTAGATTGTGCCTGTTCTGTCATTAAACCGAAATAGCAAAATCTCTCGATAGCAGTTCGATAACATCTGGCAAACTCTGATGCAGGAAAACCCTTGTTCAACGGTCGGTAAAATAACCTTTCCTCAATTCTGACACAGCTATTTTTGTACACGGAACACGTTACGCCCTACTTCTCCCCCGCCTGCTTCGTCTTGCATTCCTTCAACCCCAACTGTTGACAAAACGCTGGATTGTAGATTGCCTGTTGCCAATTCTTGGCGGATTTTACTTGTTCAGGAGTTAGGTTGCGGACACCTCTGCGCCCTCTCCATGTCCAGAAAAATGAACGATCTGGGGCTGGATATCGAGCATGTAGCGATAAACATCTCGTACTCGAACGGCCCATTTAGAAGTCAGCGCAAACCGATCTCGATACTGTGAACGGCGCAGTCCTTCCTCGATTTCCCGCACTTCTTCCCCTAGCCGCAGTTCTGAGGTGTGCTTGGGGTTGGCAGCAAACACAAGGATTTTGCGGAAGGGCGTAGACATAACAAAACCAGGAGCAGGGGCTGTTTCCGCAGTATAGCCTCAAACTCCTGGCTGCTCATGTTTACGCTTCAAATTGTTAAATTAATCCAGCCACTAAGCTGGCGCTAAAACCGGTTCCCGCTGGTCAGCCACACTTATCGATTCTGTTTCGTAGGTGCAGTAGACCTCACAGGAATTGTTTGGACTTTCGATTAGCTTGACTTTGTGGAGCTGTGCTCCAATTTCCCGAATTGGTTGCTTCAGCACATCCCGGATATAAACCGCAATATTCTCAGCTGTGGGTACCACCTCTGCAAAGTAGGGAATATCTTTGTTCAAAAAGGTGTGATCTAACGGCTCCACGACTAAATCATCTACCGCTTTCTGAAACGCCACCAAATCGGCGATCATACCTGTACGCGGATCAATTTCGCCCTTAATTGTGACTTCGAGATGATAGTTATGCCCATGTCCGTTAACACGAGCGCACTTGCCATAGATTTCCGAGTTTTGCTCCAGCGTCAGAGATGGTAGCGCCAACCGGTGAGCAGCGCTGAAGTGTGTACTAATCGTTAAATAAGCTTCCATGCCGTTTCCTTCGTATTCTGCCCAAAGTTCAGGATGTTCAAATAGCTGAATGCGTACCAATGGCAGGTGGGGAACCAATCGCTGCCAGATCACCCGCGCTATATTTTCAGTTGTGGGCAAGGTTTGCTGAAACTCGTCCCAGGTGTCGTTCAGGTAAGCAAAATCAAGCGATACACGCTTGTATGCAGCAGATGCTGTCCCTGGTGAGACATTGGAAGGAGAAGTTCATGTTATCGGTGGAGCTGTTGCTCAAACTATTGAGCAAATCTACTTTTATGTTGCAACTAAGTATAAACGTGAACGCAACAATTCCTCCTCCCATTTCTATCAAGAGTGTAAATTGCTCAAACACCGAGTCACACAAGGATTCACAATACAACCACAAGAAGAAAAGCTTATTCCAGTTGCCATTGAAATTCCCTACCAAACTCCTCTGACCTTGGGACAACAGGAAATTTACATCCGCACTGGATTAGACATTGCAATGGCCATTAATCCTAAAGATTGGGATGACATCTTGATTCGACCACATCCTCTGATGAAGCGAGTTTTGGATGCCTTGGAACTCCTTGGCTTCTATCTTTACCAATCAGATTGCGAATATAACGTTATATTTGGGTAGAGACTATCCTTTTGTCCAAGAGCTTGAGTTTAGACCCAGAGGAAAGTATCAAAGACTTTTGGATGAGTTAGAGGTGATTTTCTACTTAGAGCCAAATCTACTGGAGGTGCTGTTAAAAATTGATCGGCGCGCACGCGGTTTAACAGGTTTAATAGAAGAAGCCCTAGATAGTGATGAGAATTATGCTCGTTTATACGTATCACTAACTGATTTAAACTAACCTTTGCAAAACTTGGCGAATAAGATTGAGAATGTAATTCGGAGACATGTTAGATGATTGAGATGTTGTAGTTCTTTAGGGTGAGAATCTGTTTAAGCCTTGCTCTAAATGCTTGCAGCTAATTCAGCGCCAATTCAGCAAAGTTGACAGTTTTGACCCACAGAAGCGTAATTTTCAAGCATATTGCTGATCTCAGGACTAAGCCTGCAATTAACGTAAGATGAAATCTAAAATGAAATATGGTGTTGATTGCAGCGATTGCCTATGACAAGCCACCCTGAAATGCAAGCAAAACTGCTGTTCGATCAAGGCGTACAGGCCTTTGAAGCGCGGGCCTTTGAGCAAGCGCTGGGGTATTTAGACCAGTCGTTAGCCTTGGATGCAGATAATACTGATACCTGGTGTTGTCGCGGTTTGGTGCTGGGCCATTTGAAACGCTATGCCGAATCGGTTGACAGTTTTGACCAAGCGCTCCGGCGTACCCCTACCGATCATACGGCGCTCTACAACAAGGGACTGGTGCTGGCAGAATGGCAGAAACATCAGGCAGCACTCGAAGCATTTACGCAACTACTAGAGTACTATCCCCACGACTACCGGGCTTGGGATGCCAAAGGCACTGCCTTCATGAATCTGGGGCAACATAATGACGCACTGAATGCCTACGATCGAGCGGTGGAGTTTAACCCAGATGGCTACATGGCCTTGGTGAACCGGGCCAGTGCCCTCACAGCCCTCAAACGTTACAAGGGCGCAATTCGCAGCCTGAATCAAGCGCTGCACATGAACCCTGACGAATCGACTGGCTGGTATAACCGGGGCTGCATCTACATGGCCCAAGAAGACCCCGATCAAGCAATTCCGGATTTTCAAAAAGCGATTGAGCTGAATCCAGAAAACACCTCGGCCTGGATTAATTTAGGCAACATGTACGGCCAGAAAGGAGAAGAAACCGAGGCGCTGCGCTGTTACCAGAAAGCAGTAGAAATCAACCCCAACGATACCCATGCCTGGAACGACCAAGGCATCACCCTGCGCCGGTTGGGACGAGGTCGTCCTTGGCGCCCTTGAACTTCTCGAACGCGAAGCGCGGGATCTTGGTCACGACGTAGTCGATGGTCGGCTCGAAACTGGCCGGGGTCGCGCCGGTGATCTCGTTGGTGATCTCGTCGAGCGTGTAGCCGACCGCCAGCTTGGCCGCGACGCGGGCAATGGGGAAGCCGGTCGCCTTCGATGCCAGCGCCGAGGAGCGCGATACGCGCGGGTTCATCTCGATCACGATCAGGCGGCCGTCCTTCGGATTGACTGCGAACTGGACGTTGCTGCCGCCCGTCTCCACCCCGATCTCGCGCAGGCAGGCGATGCTCGCGCTGCGCATGATCTGGTATTCCTTGTCGGTCAGCGTCAGCGCCGGGGCGACGGTGATCGAATCGCCGGTGTGGACGCCCATTGGATCGACGTTTTCGATCGAGCAGATGATGATGGCATTGTCGTTCCGGTCGCGGACGACTTCCATCTCGTATTCCTTCCAGCCGAGGAGCGATTCCTCGATCAGGACCTCGGTGGTGGGCGAGGCGTCGAGCCCTTCGCGCACGATCCGCTCGAACTCGGCCTTGTTGTAGGCGATGCCGCCGCCGGTGCCGCCCAAGGTAAAGGCCGGACGAATAATCAGTGGGTAGGAGCCAATCTGCTGGGCAATTTCTTTGGCCTCTGCCATTGTTTCCGCCAAGCCAGAGGGACAGACGCCGACGCCAATCCGCTCCATTGCTTCTTTGAACAGCTTGCGGTCTTCGGCCATTTCAATCGCCGGCAGTTTGGCCCCAATCAGCTCGACGCCGTATTTCTCTAGGGTGCCGTTCTTGGCCAGAGCCACGGCTAAGTTGAGCGCGGTTTGGCCGCCCATCGTTGGCAACAGGGCATCTGGGCGCTCTTTGGCGATAATTTTCTCAACGATCTCCGGCGTCAGCGGCTCAATATAGGTGCGATCGGCAGTTTCCGGATCGGTCATAATCGTGGCCGGGTTGGAGTTGACCAGCACCACCTCAAAGCCTTCATCTCGTAGCGCTTTACAGGCTTGGGTGCCGGAGTAGTCAAACTCGCAGGCTTGCCCGATCACAATCGGACCAGAGCCAATCAGCAAGATTTTGTGAATGTCAGTTCGGCGAGGCATAGATCAGAGCCAGAGTTACGCATTTAAATCCAAACTATTCTAGTTGGTATTGAGCCGATCGTTTTGCTGTCTCTGATTCAAGTTGAAATGTCAGGGTCTGCGATGATGGAATATTTCGTTACGTGGCGGGGGGATGCCAACCCGCTTTGACCCAGTTAGACCTCTACAATCGTCCTGACTTGGCCTCGAACTAACCCTTGCTCTAGGCAATGGGTGAATCAGCAGACGTCCGCACGGTGCCAATCGATAGATCTCACCCACCGCTCAGGCAGCGGTAAAAGCAGATACCTATCCGATTAGCCGGGTGGCCTATCTGGTTATGCCGCAGCAACCAGCCCTGCGGTGAAGCAATTTATTGATATGGTGCTTTCGCCACAGGGCCAGCAAATCGTTAGCAGGCTTGGGTTTACGCCTCTGCAATGATCAGGCCATTCGCAGGATAGGAGCCAAGGTCGTTAAGGTTAACCTCCACACCGCTGGAACGAATGCCGTTGTCGCGGTGATAGAGATAGTGCTTGACTTCCCGCTTATGCCGGAGGGCACGTTGGACAAACTGCAATGGGCGGCAAAGCTTTTGCAGAGTGGACTGCCGTTGCCAGCGCTGTTTTGAGGTTTAAGGGCAATTTGCCGGCCACCTGCACCGCATCGACATGGAAGGTGGCGCCATATTCTTTCGCAATTGCACCCACTTGTTCAACTGGAAATACCGTGCCGGTTTCATTGTTGGCGTACATGGTGGAAACCAGAGCAGTGTTGCCAGTCATAGCGGCTTCCAGCTCCATCAGGTCCAATTGTCCCTTGCGGTCTACTGAAAGGTAAGTGACGGTATATCCTTGCTTTTCAAGCTGCTTGAACAGATTCAATACACAGGCATGTTCGACTTGCGTGGTAATCAGATGTTTCCGATCGGGTTGAGCGGCTAGAGCTGCTCGAATCGCGGTATTGTTTCCTTCAGTGCCGCAGCTTGTAAAAATGACTTCCGACTCTTCTGCGCCTAGTAGTTCAGCGACTTGTCCATGCGCCTGTTTCAGCGCCTTACCCACCTGTCCACCAAAACTATGCATCGAAGAAGGATTGCCGTAATATTCGGTCAAATAGGGCAGCATTGCCTCCAGCACATTTGGATCAATTTTGGTGGTGGCATTGTTGTCGAGATAAATCACTGCGCTCATGCGTTAGCTCCCACAGGTGTAGGGGTTTGTAAGTGTTGAGACAATTTTTGCGAATAGTGGGAATAGGTATTGAACCAGGACTGCCAATATTCAGATTGGTGATTGGCTTTGAGCCGAGAGACTAGACAATCGTAAAGGGTAAACCAGTTTTCCCAGTAATCGTTTGAGCTGGCGGTGAGGGATTGCGGTAGAATCGCCAGATCTGGAATGCATCCGTTAGCGGTAGGACAAGCGGCCCAACATTGAGGGACAGCATAATGACCTACACAATCGTTACAGCGTTCAGGATTGATTTGATACTGGTGATTATTTTGCCTGATTGCCTGATTCGGACAAACTGATTCGCAACGATTACATCCAATACACTGATTCGTGATCATGTAGGTCATAACAACCCCCTTTAGAATGCTTTAAGTTTTAAGTTTTGAGTTGCAGAACTGGCGTGGGTTACTATACTCCTCAAAACGTTTCGACATGTTGGTCGTAGAATTCCCTAGCTACTTTTTCGATCACGTCATAGGCTTCGATGACATGCAGACCGGCTTCTCTCAGTTCGGCTTTCGGGCATTCACCGACTTTGGAAACCAATATGGCTTTGCAGTCAGCGATAGTTTTGATTACATATTCCAGTGTGGCATCTTCGCCATAACCGCCTTGGCAGTATCGGTCTACCTTGCGGTGACCGACAAACTTGGCTTCGTTAGCGTCTACTTCAAAGATCTGAAATTCCTTAGCGTGACCAAAGTGTTGATTGACAATTCCGCCTCCCTTCGTAGCTACGGCCACCAGAATTTTGGGGCTATTTTTGATGCGCTCGCTAGGTTTGACCTTGGCTTTTGCTAGCTTGATTTCTGCTTTGAACTGCTCAATTCCGGCATGCACTTCTTGACGGAGTTCTGGATCATACTGGGGTGACATTTCCATGAACTTATCTTTGGTAAATTCCTGGCTGCGATCTTCTCCCAGTAATCCAACCGCATCAGCCCGACACTGGCGGCAATGGCGCATCATTTTCATGTTGCTATCGGCGCATTGGTCCTGCAACTGTTTCAATTCTTTGGGTGTAGGACCACGCTGTCCGTTCAAACCAAAATAAGTACCATGCTCCGGAGCCGAAATCAGCGGCATGATATTGTGCAGAAATGCTCCTTTCTCCACCACAATCCGAGTGGTTTGAGCATCAAATTGGCCGATTCTGACATTCTGAATCGCGCCGCCAATCGGCTGGTTGACTGGTTCTTGGCCCAACTGCGTTTCCGGTAAGTCAATCACCAGTCGAGTTGGGTCAAACACAAGCTGCGCCCGGGGCTGCACATCTTCATCGGTTGTAAACTCTAGCCGATTTTGGTTGGAGTGAAATTGCCAGGTTGTCAGTTGCCCAGCTTGGGCTGGAGCTGCGAGGCAGAAAGCGCCGATCAAACTTGGAACTAGCCAGTGGAGTTTCAAAGCCGTTTCACCTACAAACCGTAAATTCTGGAAGCTTAAGTCTTAGTCGTTGTCCGTCATGCCAGCACCCTTGAGAGCTACTAAATCAGACAGATTTCAATCCTGCCCGACTGCTGCAATTTTTCTCGCTCACCATCGAAAAAAGCCTAGCCACTAACTCTATCCAAAATTTGAAAACATGCAATAGGTTTTGAGTTTTAAGTTTTGAGTTGGTGAGAGCTGCTGTTTTCTTGGGCGGGGGGGCTGAATTGCTGCAAGAAGTTGGATTGGTACTCTAGGCCAAACGCATAAGGTACGCACTAAAGCACTGCTACTGCCTCTGGCAACGCGACACGACACGCAGCAACAAGCTACAAACCTCGAACCTTCCCCCTACTCAAAGCTTAAAACTCAAAACTTTCTTTCATAGAGTCTTACTCTTTGTTGCAACTCTTAACGTTATGGCCTTTGAGCCAGTCCCAGAGCTTGGTAGACTAAAGGACGTAAAGCTTGAGTATTCACTGTTTGGCCGGATCTGGCTGAATTAAACCGATTCAATCTGAACGATTCAGTCAGCTCTATCAATCCAGTGGATGGCATCAGTGTTTTTATAGTTATTTAAAATTGCGGGGTTCAACCCCATCCTTGAAGCGAGAGAAACGGTACACATGGTAGATTCCCTCAAAAAACCAGAACTGGAAGAGCTGCGCCCCGGAATTAAGCGTCCTGCGCAGGATACGATTCTCACTCCTCGGTTTTACACCACGGACTTTGAGGAGATGGCGCAGATGGATATCTCCGCAAACGAGGATGAGTTGCGGGCAATTTTAGAAGAATTCCGAACTGACTACAACCGTCATCACTTTGTCCGGACTGAGGAATTCAACCAGTCCTGGGATCAGATTGACGGTGAAACGAGGCAGCTGTTTATCGAGTTTCTAGAGCGTTCCTGTACAGCTGAGTTTTCCGGCTTTTTGCTCTATAAGGAACTATCTCGCAAGCTCAAGGGCAGAAGTCCCGTTTTGGCTGAGTGTTTTCTGCTAATGTCGCGTGACGAAGCCCGCCATGCCGGTTTCTTGAACAAAGCCATGGCCGACTTTGGGCTACAGCTCGATCTTGGCTTCTTGACCGAAAGCAAGAACTACACTTTCTTCAAACCCAAGTTTATTTTCTACGCTACTTACCTCTCAGAGAAGATCGGCTACTGGCGCTACATCACGATCTATCGCCACTTGGAGGCCCATCCTGAGCATCGCATCTACCCCATCTTCCGGTTCTTTGAGAACTGGTGCCAAGACGAAAACCGGCATGGTGATTTCTTCGATGCCATCATGCGGTCTCAGCCCCAGTTCCTCAACGACTGGAAGGCACGGCTGTGGAGTCGCTTCTTCCTGCTGTCGGTGTTTGCCACCATGTACCTCAACGACATTCAGCGCTCTGGCTTCTACGCCCAATAGCGTTAGCTTCAGCCCAGATGGGCAGACAATTGCGGCTGGAACAACTGAGAATATGGTGATTTTGGCTAAACCAGATGGCACATTTAAGCTCTTGCCAGGACATGGAGCAGCCGTGGCAAGCGTTAGCTTCAGTCCAGACGGCCAACTGCTCGTAACCGGAAGCGCGGATGATTCGGTTAAGCTGTGGCAAACCAGCAATCGTCAACTGCTGCGCAACTTTCCCAATCAAGGCGGTGCAGTCACTAGTGTCCGCTTTAGTCCAGATGGCAGAATGCTTGCCGTTGCGAGTGACGATAACACCATCAAACTATGGCAGCTTGACGGTGAACCGATCACTGTCCTCAACGGCCATCAAGACAGAGTGACGCAGATTGACTTTAGCCCCAATGGTCGATTGCTAGCGTCTGCCAGTCAGGATGGAACGATCAAGCTATGGAAAATAAACGTAAATGTGAATATGGATCTAGATGTAAATATAGACACAAATGTAGATGCGAATGGCTCGGATCGTCAGCAAAGCCTTGAATCAGCAGCATCAGTGAATCGCCGAGTTTCTACTCGAACATCCACTCAAAGACCTACTCAAATATCCACTCCGGCATTTACTGAGGCCGATCAATCTACAGAGACTCAAGAGACAAAGCCCCAGGATAATTCGTTCAAAACTATCCAGGGGCACAATGGTGCTGTAACCAGCCTCAGCTTTAGTCCAGATGGTGAATCAATTGCTTCTGGTGGGGCTGATAATACTATCAAACTTTGGCAACTCGATGGGGAATTAATCCAAACCCTAGAAGGCCATGCGGAAGCAGTTACTAGCCTCAGGTTTAATCCCAAGGATGATCAAACTCTAGTTTCTGGCAGCAACGACAAAACAGTCAGAATCTGGCAACTCGGTAATAATCGGCTGCCTGCCTATTTGAAACAGCGCAGAAGCATTGTTACCCAAGTGGATTTTGTGCCAAATTCACAATGGTTGGCGTCTGTAAATGGAGATGGCACAACCAGTTTATGGCAACGAGATGGAGAATTTCTCAAGACTTGGCTGGACAGTTCAACGCACATTACCCAGATCGGTTTCAGTCCAGATGGGCAAATGCTAGTTTCTACCGGATGGGAGTTTGGACCGTTTACCTGGCAATTGAGCCTTTGGCAACAGGACGGTACATTGCTGACGAAACTTGGAGCAGATAGTGAGAAACAGCACAGTGATCGAATTAATTACGCCAGTTTTAGTCCAGACGGTCAGATGATTGCATCTGCTAGCCGAGATAGAACAATCAAACTATGGAAACTGGACAGTACACTAATTAGAACAATCGACGGTGATGCAGAGATGACCCGTGTAATCTTCAATCCTAAGACCGTTGATGGTGTCTTTTTAGCGTCGTTGGACATCAAGGGTAAAGTCCAATTATGGGATCGAGATGGCGCACCTTTGCGCTTTGAACCAGAAAACCGCGATGCCAGTGTGACCAGCTTCAGCTTCAGCTCCGATGGTCAACGCTTGATTGTAGGGTTATTGAATGGAGTGATCGAAATTTGGGGACTCGATGGGCAAATCCTGCAAAGCTTTAGCGGTAGACATACTAGTTACGTCAGCAGCGTCAGGTTCAGCTCCGATAATCAGTTCATTGTTTCAGCTAGCCGCGATCAAACCATCAGGCTCTGGCGTTCCAATGGGACATTGATCGATACATTTAATTGGCATCAGGCGGCAAGGCGCGACTATAGCCAAAGGTGACATTGTTTAACTCGATCTGGCCTTGCAGACGGGCAACGGCATAGGATACGGGTGGCGATGAGGTGGACAAGGAATCGGTTGGGTTCCGCAAAACATCATCTAAGCGATTCAGATCGCCTTCTAGTTCCTGCAAGGTGGTGCCCAAATTCAGCAGACTGTTCACCGGATTGAGAAAACTATTCATCAAGCTCTGAAAGGCCACCAGCATCCCAATACTCAGTTGCCCGTTGATGATGCGAAAGCCACCCAGCAGCAGCAGCACCATGGACATCAGCGCGGCAAGAAACGCAGGCAACACGCCCAGCGATTGGTTCTGGGCGCCTAGCGCCTGCTGAGCATTCATCGCTTTGGCTTGGTAGCCAGCCCAACGAGCAAAGAAGTCCGATTCTGAACCAGATGCCTTCAAGGTTTCTATACTTTGCAGTCCAGCGATTGAGAGTCCGGCAATTTTGCCATATTCCTGCATCAGACGGGTGTGGGCATCAATTCGCTGACGCGATACCCACTGCAATACCAGCACATTGGTCAGCGCAAAACCAATGCCAATCCCAGTCAAAAGTGGATCATACCAGAACATGACTAGGGCATAGAACAGGATCATGATCAGGTCAATTAATGTTGTAGCGAGTTGTCCAGAGAGGACGTTGGCTACACGATCATTAATCCCAACGCGACTGGCAATCTCACCTGCAAACCGCTGACCATAGAAGCTAACGGGCAGATGCAAAATATGCCATAAAAATTGGCTGGACATACTGGTTGCTAACTTGATCTTCAACCGTCGCAAATGCAGCAAACGCAACCAAATTAAAACTCCGCGCAGGATCGCCGTGAGCAATACGCCAAGCAGCAAAGGGCGCAGCCAGTCTTGCATGCCTTGCACCAGAATATTATCTACAAAGACTTGGGAAAAGATCGAAATAGCTAGCCCTGGCAGCACCAGCAGGAATCCGGTCAGAACGCAGTAAGCTAGAGCTTTCCATGAGCCACGCAGACGAGCGATTAAACTGAAGAGCAGGTTGGGTTTGCTACCACCCTTTTGAAAATTTTCTCCTGGCTGCATTACTAACACCACGCCGGTATAAGCTTCATCAAACTCAGTTAATGTGACACTGCGTGGTCCTACAGCCGGATCATTGAGGTAAGCTCGCGATTGATCAAACCCTTCTACTACTAAAAAGTGGTTAAAGTTCCAAAAAACAATGTAGGGGCAAGCCAGATCTTGGAGATCATACAGTTCTTTCTTAAAGCCTTTGGCATTTAAGCCATAGCTCTGGGCGGCACTCAGCAAGTTAGACGCTTTAGTCCCATCTCTGGAAACACCACAGGCTTGCCGCAATTCCGTCAGAGGAACAATGCGGCCATAGTAGCCCAAGATGATGCCTAAGGCAGCGGCACCACATTCTACGGCTTCCATTTGCAGTAAGGTTGGAGTTTTAACCCGCGAGCGAGCTGAATGGTGGGAAGGTTTGCTAAACATATCCGATGAAATCACGCCAGTGATTAATAAATTCCGGTGAAGGATCGAAAAATAGGGAAAATGAAGGTAATCGGGGCGCGTTCTTCCACAATCACTCTCACAGTAGTAGTCGTTCCTGGCGTCAGTTTGAGTGGCGGACCTTGGGAAGAAGACCAACGATATCTACTCACGGTTGAGCGATCGGGTTCTAATCTGTAATAGTCAAGACTTAATGGCTCTCCGGGAAGGCAAGATCGCCCACGTTATACACAATTTTCGTGAGGCTGCTCGTTATGCGGACTCTCCTTCCGTTCGTCGATGGACCGAGCGGGAAGTCGAATATTTCTCTCGTTTGAACAATGACGAAGAGTATATGGAACTTGAGGTAAGTCGCGTTAACCTTGTTGATAGGCTTGCCGCAGCCCGGTCAACCGCTTTACGACTGACCGCGATCGGATTCCCGGTTATCATTGGTGGTCTCGTTCTAAATGAGATCCTCGTGGCCAATATCGGCTGGGCGATCTCTGGCGTAGCTGTTATTTCTTGGGGTATATTAAGTATTCTCATACGGATGCTCTCATCCCGCATTCCGGTCGAACTCGTTGAACCCGGCGATTGAGTTCGTGATCTCGTGCATTATTCTTTTTCACTTTGTCTCCTGTTCTTTCAGTGATCTACGTCTTTTACTAAAGACCAATGAGCAGAGACTGCGCAATTCGGAGCGTCTTTGCAAAAACGCAGGCCCGGATCGTTCAACCGGTACGGTGTTCTTTAGGCACGGAGGAGGAGATATGGATCTTCTGTATAGTTCGGAACTTCAAGATCCAGTGGATTGGGTCGGAATGAACGCGAAGTTAATATTGGCATCCGTGATGAAGGCCGGAGGATGGGCAAAGATATTTCCTGATGGAGTCCCGCGATGGCTACACAAGCTTAGAAACTATTTCAACGTTGAGCCAAGATCGCTGCGACTGGTGGACAGATCCATAAAGGACCATTGGATGAGCGAGATTCGTGCACACGGCAAGTTGAGCGGTATTGTGGGCAAGAGAACCTTGACCGGAGATGTGTATTTCGATGAGGAAGTAGAGGTCTGGTATCAAATGGGAGCGGGCGGCTCAATTTATCATTGGGGCCGGGATGTTATGGTAGCCAGCCTTGAGGCTGCCTTTACACATACGTTCAGAGGACAAGCCAGAACGCCGATCTTCAAGTTGATATGTCCGGATGGGACTGGCGGTTCTAAAGAGACCATCATTATGAATCCGCAAACGAACAAGATATATGTTCAGACCGGTACAGGTTGGCCGGGCTCACGCATTCCGGTAATGCAGGGAAGGGAAAAGATCGGCGAAATAAATAGACCGGAATTGGTGGTCAACCGGGTCGTGACCAAGATGAAGTATCAAGGTTCGTATAACTTCTCAGAGACAGCCGTTGTGGGTCTTGATGAACATAAGAAACGCGACGTAAAACCTCACGAGAAGGATCCGATCTATATCGATCCGCCCGACAGATTTGCTCCGCTGGATAAACGCGTTTTCTCCGAGGCTGTTCTGAAAGCCGCCGGTGCCAAGACAACGAGGGAAAAACGAGATCCGATGAAGGATCTTGATGACCCGCCAATGCGGAAAATGCGAGAGTAGATAAATATTTACATAAGCCCCGCTGATCCTAATTTGGAAAGGTGCTGGACGGCTTCCGGCCACTTGTTCAAGACTTTTGCGGGATCTCTTCGCCGTCAGGAAAAAACTCGAGTGAGGCGGAATTTAGACAGTAACGTTGGCCGGTTGGCGGTGGGCCGTCGGGGAAGACGTGGCCCTGGTGGCCTCCGCAGCGTGCGCAGCGGATCTCCGTGCGGATCATTCCGTAGCTCGTGTCGCGGATGTAGGCAAGATGCTCCTTGTCGAAAGGCGAGTGGAACGACGGCCAGCCCGTGCCCGAATCGAACTTAGCCACCAGTAATCCCTTTAGATAAACAAATAATATCTGGCTGAACATTGGATTTAACGCAAGCAAACCAATCGCCGGTACGACCAAAGCCTGTCATTACTTCGTCAAAGATTAACAGAGTGTTGAACTGATTGGCAATTTGGCGTAAACGCTGGAGGAATTCTGTCCGACACATCCGCATTCCGCCTGCGCCCTGCACGAGTGGCTCAATTAAGATACCGGCATAGGGCAACTGCTCCAGTTTGGTTTTCAACAGCTCAAGGACAGCATCTTCTTGAGACTGCACAGTAGTATCGCCCAGATAGGTGGCTGGAAACGGCACATACTCTACCTGAAATAACAGATCGGAGAACACTTGAGAAAACAATGAGCGTGCCCCAACTGCCATTGTGCCAAATGTGTCGCCATGATAGGCTCCGCTAAAGACAATAAACGTGCCGCGCTGCTCGACTAGTTTCACTTCTTGATTCACCCAGTACTGATAGGCCATCTTCAGCGCCACTTCAACAGCCGTGGAACCATTATCGGAATAGAACACTCGATTCAGGCCAGAGGGCAAATGCTGCAAAAGCTGCTCGGCCAACTGCTCGGCTGGGTCATGGGTCAATCCGGCAAAAATCACCTGCTCTAGGGTTGTAGCCTGCTGATAGATGGCGGCGGCAATTTCGGGATGGGCATGGCCATGCAGGTTTACCCACCAGCTCGAAATGCAGTCCATGACTCGACGGCCATCTTCTAACTCTAGCCAGATACCCTGAGCAGACTTGACCTTGAGCGGCGGTGGCGCGGTTTTGGCTTGGGTGTAGGGATACCAGAGATGGGGGTGCATAGGCAATAGAACCGGCTAAAGACGAGCGAACGCCTGTTTGAGTGTATCAGGATTGACGGCTGGTAGGGGTTCTAGTTCGCCTAAAATTGGCACCTGACCGTAGTGGGCAATCGCATCTCGGTTGCTGGGATTTTTGGGGCCATTTAGGATCACGCCTAGAATGGGTACACCAGCGTGACGCAGTTGGGCAATCGAGAGGAGGGTGTGGTTAATCGTGCCCAGCGTGCTGCGAGCCACCAAACACACGGGCAGATCGAGATGCTGGATTAAATCAATTATGAAATCCTGCTGATTTAAGGGCACCATCAGCCCTCCGGCTCCTTCCACAATCAGGTGCGGTTTGGTAGTGGTTGGAAGCTGAAAGTCGCTCAGGGCAATCTCGACTCCGTCAATGGCGGCTGAAGCGTGGGGCGACAGGGGTTGGGTGAGGCGAAACCGCTCTGGAATGAAGTGAGAATCGTCTAACCCGGTGGTTTGGCGCACGTACTCGGTGTCGGTGATTGGCTCTAGCCCAGACTGCACAGGCTTCCAATAGGCGGCTCCCAGTCCCAGCGTCAACATGGCTGAGACAACGGTTTTACCCACGTTGGTATCCGTACCTGTAACAAAAAAACGAGCGGGAAATAGCATAGGGTCGGCTAAGTCAATCGACACACTCACTGTAGCTCTCAATGGCATTCATCCTGAGTGCTTGAAAAAATTCTCTTTCACTGGCGGAATTGGCTATGGATATTGGGCCGGTGGTGACGCGCGCCAGTCTGCTGGAGGCATTGGAGTCGCTGGCATGGCGCAGTCTGATTGAACGGCGATCTGGAGCCTACACTGAGCAGCCCGTGGTGATGGAGTACGTGACCCATCGCCTGATCGAACAGATCTCCACCGAGCTGATCAGACTCCAGCTGATTCACAACCGCATCAAATACCTGAGGCTTGATTGCGAGCAGCAGGATCGGCGCGGCTATCAAGTCTTGATTCTCAGCTGTCACCTGTATGCCGTATTGCTGGGCTAAAACAGCGCGACGCTGTGCTTGCGGTTCGCTTACCAGTACAGCCTCAGGTGAATAGGACTTGTTGCTCAAAAGGCGGGATAAGAGAGCTTCTCCCATTACCCCGCCGCCAATAATTCCCAATTGAATGGACAACTGAATGAATACTCCTTAATCAGATCTCGTCTTATAGAGCTTTGAGCGCTCAACTTTTCTGATGACGAATTGATTAGGTGGACATAACCTAAGCCATCCGAACCTGGTCTGTCATCCAGGCAGAATTGGCGTTGACAGGACGACGCATCGTTGGTTGTTGAGTGGCGTTGAGATCGTTGCCATTGCCAAGTTGAGTGCTCACCTGCACACAGTTGGGCGTGAATAGGAAAATGCTTTCGCCAATCCGCTCTTGGTGACCATCGATAGCATAAGTACCGCCTGCCACAAAGTCTACAGCCCGCTGAGCCTGGTCTGGGTCCATAATCGTCAGATTCAGCACTACCGATTTCCGCTCGCGTAGCGCCCGAATCGCTTGGGGCATCTCTTCAAAGGTTCGAGGTTCCATCACCACAACTTCAGACATTCCGTTCACCGCGCCTGGCATTCCAATTACATTACTCATAGATGAACCTATACCCATATTAGTAGTAGTAGAGTCACTAGAAAGCATCGTTCTCTCCCGCATCCGCCGTCGTCGCGGTTCTTCTTCTGGGGCAACTTGGGGATGCTCTTCCTGATAGAGATTTTGGTACTCTTCTCCATCTACTTCTTCGTAATCATATTCGTAGTCTACAGGTTCAGTCATGCCTACAAAATCCCTCAACTTTGAAAAGATACTATTCACTGTTCACGCTCCATCACAACTAAGGTTAACTAGAAAAACCTCAGATTAGCCCAAGCAACATCCTCTAGCCGTGCATATGGTTCATACCGAAGATAACGAACTGGAGGTACTTTTAAGGCTACTCCTTTACCTCAACTCTCAGGTAATGCCTTAAGCGCAACTCATTAAACCACAGGTTTAACTCATTGAGTATTTTAGCCCTGTATTTAATTTATTTTGCTTGTTTCGCTTCAACCGATTCAGAATTGAGTCAACAGTATACAACCAAATCCCTGAAATCAATAACCAAACCAAAATTTAACAAAAGTAGTCAAACAGAACCGCTAAAACTATAGTTACGAGCACCAAGGACGCCAAAAAATTCGGCTACAAAACCACTTCAAAATTCATCGAAGCAATTCAGTAATCCGTATATTATCTAGCTTCAAGCAAATTAATAGAGTTAAAAACCATCGAGCCTGCACTGTTCAATAGTATGATATTCGGCTCCAATATTAAATCCGTTGAACCTAAAGTAATCCTTAAGATCAATCGCTCAATCGAGAAAAGCATTAGGCCGGTATATATACAGTTTATCTAAGCGGGAATAAGCCAAATAACAGGCCCGGAGGAAACCGGAATAACGAAAAACAAAGCCAATTTCAGCTACTTTTTCGCTTGCCTCTCCATTTGTCCCTAGTAGTGTAGCCCAACATTTTGGATCATACAAGAAAAATTTCAGATTTACCACCTGTAGCGCGACAAACTCAGAAAATGGGGTTAAGCACCCTACAGGCAGAGCCGTCGGCGCATCACCTTCCGCAAAAACGATCCGGTAGCGCTGGCCTGTTTGGATTATGGTTACAAGATCGTGCCATCTCAGTCCGACAAAGACGAAAACGGGCGATTGCTGGATGATCCGTTTGATCCTCGCTGTACCGAATGGCTGGTGGAAATTCCGGTGGAAGTCCTGTGGGCCAATCTACCCGGAGCTGACGAGATTGACATCTCCAAGTTTTCGGCTCTGGCCCAAACGGATTTCTACATGCAGGTGCAGAAATACTACACGGCTCACAATACCTCGGCCACGATTGAACTGCGGGAAAGCGAAGTCGAAGATTTAGCCAAACGGATCTATGACGCCATCCAAACCGACGAAGGCTATATTTCCGCCGCGCTGCTCGCTCGCTTCGACGATCACCAAACCTTCCCGCGTCTGCCCTTCGAGCCAATCTCCAAAGCTCAGTACGAACAGCTGCATCAAGAAGTGTTGTTGCGGCGACGCACCGATGATTTCCAGCAGTCGCTAAAACGCTATGACTCTGGTGAATTGTTTGAGGCGGGACCAGCGGGCTGCGACAGCGACAAATGCATGTTGCCAGAGCAGAAGTAGGCTAAGGGTAACGCATCTCAGTCAATCTCAGTGAATTGAGCGGAGGGTATGATGCTCTCCGCTTTTTGCTGTCATTCGTACCAGAGTCCACGTTTGGTGATCTTATCGTCCTCCAATTTTACCCAGCTAGAATGGCCAAAGCAGCCGAGTCCCTTGGGCTGCGGAGTCTGGAATCTCTCCTAATATTTGGGCTGCCTGTCGTCAGGTCACTTCTGAATCGGCAGTTTTGCCAAGCACGGCAAAGGGAATCAGTCCGGAGTATTGGTTCAATCTACTCGACCTGTGACTCGCTTGCCGAGAAAACGATTGCTCGCGCTAGGATCGATCTTGGCGAGTGTGATTAGAAGGGTTTGCGTATGTTTATGGATGAATTGACCCCAGTATTTCAGCAGCTCACTGGCTATCCAGTGGCGTTTCTAGGTGGCTTTGTTTCGGGGCTGCTGCGGTTAAATTTGGCCGAAGATCCGGTGAAAAGCTGGCTGGATCAGCAAACGGGTTCCTATACGCCCAGCACGCCCTCCAGCACCAATGGCAAAAATGGTCCCCAGTCGATCACGATTGAGTAGAATCTATCAGCCAGAAGCCAGATAATCGCCCGATTTGCCGCCGGTTTTGCGCACCAGATGAATCGCCTCGATCTGAATCGACTTTTCGAGTGCCTTTGCCATATCGTAGAGAGTGAGGGCCGCTACAGAAACGGCAGTCAAAGCTTCCATTTCTACCCCTGTTTCGGCTTTGGTTCTCACCTCGGCTTGAATTTGGTATCCGGGTAGGATTGGATCGGGCGTAATTTGAATTTCGACTTTTTGCAGCGGCAGCGGATGGCAGAGCGGAATTAAATTCGCCGTTTGCTTTGCGGCCATAATCCCCGCAATGCGGGCCGTTCCCAGCACATCACCTTTAGGCGCATTACCCGTTTGAATTGCTTCCAATGTTTGAGGCAACATCCGCACCCGGCCTATCGCCAACGCAGATCGCACCGTTACAGCCTTGTCAGAAACATCCACCATTTGCGCCTGTCCCTGCGAATCGAGGTGGGAGAGGGTAGTTGAGTCTGGTGTTGCAGGTTCTGTCATGGCACGATTACTCCTAGAAAAAAGTAGGTAACAACAACAATCGTTAGTCACCACGCGACTAGTTGTTGAAGGCCGCGATTGCTGCGATCTCCATCAGGATCAATGCGGATCACAGTGCGTGAACCCGACTGTACAACATCTACATAATCGCTAAAGGGTTGAGTGCTGCTATAGTTGCGTCTGGCAAAAATTTTGCTGAGATCAATCACATCTTCGGTAGCTGAAAAGTCGGTGATGCGATCGCTTCGATCCCGCACTGTTTCATAGACAAACCGATCGCGTCCGGCACCACCTGTTAAGGTATCATTGCCAAATCCGCCGATTAACATGTCATTGCCCGCGCCACCATTGAGCTGATCGCTACGTCTACCGCCAACCAAGATATCATCTGCCGCACTAGCTGCACTCGTTCCTAAGCGATCAAACACAACAGCACCATTGGCCTTCATGATGCGACGAGCTTGAAACTCGAAGTCATCGTTATCTAATTGCCCGATCACCGTGACACGATCCCCCCGCGCTACCGACAAACGGCGATCGTCTAAATTGGCATCGACTCGAATTCGTCTAGTACTATCTTGCAAGATAAATTCATCTTCATCGATAATCCGAGCAATTTGTCCTGCAATTGTTTGAACCGAGCTAGGAGTCAATCGATTAATATTGACGATGCCATTCTGCGGATTGAGGGTTAAGTTACTAGAGGTGTTGCTAGAGCTGTTTCCAGAGCTATTTGGATTAGCCGATTCCGGCATTAGCCGATCTAGGATAGCGGTACCGTCTGCTTGAGTAATCTTCAGCGCATCAAATTCAAAATCATCATCGAGCTGTCCTGTAACTGTTAGCGCTTGATTCAGGGTTACCGGCAGACGACGATCGTTGTCCAAATTGGCATCGACTCTGATTTGTCCAGTACCATCTTTGAGAATAAACTCGTCCTCATCGGTAATCCATTCGATGGTGCCTACGATAGTTTGTAGCATTCCGCGCTGTAAATTGCTAATGGTGATATTCATAGTTAAATTGAATCGTAAATCAAACGGTGGATTATTAGTGAAGCAACTAATGTTTAGAAACAGCGACGCAAGAGCTATCAACCGATAATCACTCAGTCAGAGAATGTAAACGGATCGGACCATCTTGGCTGGCTGACGCCCCTCGAACGGAGAAGCTAAATCTCTAGAACGGTCCTAGCTGGTTTGACTGCAGCTATATAACTTCTAGACTGTAGTGCTATCGATTGATAATCCTTTGCAAAATCTAATGAATCAATCATCAAAGATTTGAACAACATCGCCATTCTCACGGGTGAGCCGAATGGCATCGAAACTGTTGTCATCATCGTAGGTTCCGATAACCGTGACTTGTTCACCTTCGGCTAGATTGGCTTGCCACAGCGGGCTATCGTCGGCTTCTACTAAAATCTGCCCGGTGCCATCATCTAGAATGAAATCTTCATCATAGATGCGAACAATCCGTCCCGAGATAGATGTACTGTTGGCACGTTGCAAATTTTGAATTGTAGTTTGAGCCGTCATCCTAGGTTGAGCGGTGAGCAAGGATGGCACAGCTAAAATAGCGGCAAGAACGAAACCTGCTCCTAGGATAAATCTCATCTGAATTGACCTCCTGGTATTCTCTGCTTACTTTCTAGGTTGCCAAGCAAAAGTAACAAGAAGGTTTCAATGAAATGAGATGGGTAGGTGGCGGAGCCTGCGCGGAGCGCAGCGGGTGGATGGGTAGATGAGTGGATGGGTGGATGAGTCGCGCACGGCGGCCGTGAGTGGCCCGTCGTGCCAAACCGTTTCCTCTCCCTCAAGCAAAAACCGTCCGACAAGATCGGTGGCAGAAAGGTCCTCGTGGCATGCCACAGTGATCAGCGGCCGCCCGAGGCGGTGCGCCATATATTCAACAAAACGTGTCTTGCCGCAGCCTGTCGGGCCCTTTAACAATGCCGGGAGCTTTGCGGCATAAGCCGCTTCGAAGAGCTCAACCTCTTTTCCTACGGGAAGATAAAACGGTTCATCCGCAACCTTATATTTCTCAACGGCAAGTTCCATTCGGCTCTATCTTAGCAAATCAAAAGCCGGTTATCAGTTTTCACTTGTTAGTTATAAGGTATTTCTGCAGAGATCATTCGGACCATAGACTAGCTAAGAGCCGATCAAGTTCTTAAGAGATCCGGAAATTATGACCTGAATTTTGACCAATCGCCCCAGATGGCGAGCGTAACGCCAGCGGTTTGTAGATTTACAAACATGGTCTTCCCATCCGGCGAGAAAACAGAACCTGCGAATTCACTTCGCGGGAATTTCTCGCTTACATTTGCCGCGAAGTTGGCTATTCTCCCGTCGGCATTAAGTATCCTAAGGTAGTTTTTAGATTCAAGCCCGTCGTAATCGCCATCCTCGCAGATCATCAGCCGATCGCTATTCGGCATCAGGCAAATGTTATCGGGCATGAACAGAACATCTTTACTGGGCGATTCGAAGAGTAATCTCATTCGCCCCTCGTCTCGGCTGACCGGTTCGTACATCCAGATCTGGCCGGCTTTGCTGTTACCGCCGCTGGTTGCCGCAAAATAAACTCGGCCCTTGGCGTCGATCTCGCAACCTTCCAAGCGGGCAAATCGGGCGCCGCCCTTCTTTAATCCTTGTTCGTGTACCGCTAAGCGATTCACATCGGCCGACTCCGGATCCGGATCATCAATGGTTACCCAATTCACTGAATATTCGGCATTTACAGGCTGGTCGGTCCTTGTGTCAAATTCCGCCTTTTCGGCGACCGCAAGCATCTGAAGTACACCGCCATTGGCCAGTTTTCCGTAGCTCTTTGGCAGAAAACGATAAAACCCCGAAGAACCCATATCTTCGGTCATATATACGACGCCGGTTTTTCGATCGACAGCGACAGCTTCGTGCTCGAAGCGGCCCATTGCCTTGAGCGGTTCGGGTACAACCTCGCTGTTGGCGGATGCGGGAACTTCAAAACAATAGCCGTGGGGCTTCTTGAATCCGCCCGTGCGACGCCCGTCTGATTCACGCACACGCACCGTCTGCCCGAGAGTTGTTTCCTCGCAAGTGATCCAACTTCCCCAGGGCGTCGGCCCACCTGCACAATTTATCAACGTCCCGGAAAGGCTGACAAAATCACGAACAACGGTTCTTGTTTTTGGATCGATGACCAAAGTTGTAGTACCGCCGCCGCAAGTATCGTCATAATGATAGCGACTGCCTATTCCGGCATTCTCTGCTGGCAGGCTTCGGCCGGCAACCTCGTGATTCCGAACAATGCGAAGCTCTTTGCCGACCTTGAACGTCCATTGTCCGTCGTGAGCGGCTGGCGTCGGTCGCCCGTCCGACATTATTTCCTTAACACGGCCGAGCACTTTGTATTCGAATCCTTTGGGTAAAGCCAGCAGTGTTTCACCTGTATTCTTAGCCGCCGCAGGGAAGAGTTCGCCATAGCCCGCCGCCCTGTGTTTCAGGAAGACTCAAAAACGCGAGAAGAGTTTCTCAGCTTGATTCGCCATCGTCCAGCATTCTTCTAAGCTCAATTCCGGTTGGGTTGGTAATCAAAATCCAGATTTGTGATGTTTTGATTGTCAGCTCCATTAACAAATTGTGCTCGATTTAGCGGTAGAGGTGTTTTCTGACATCTCTATCGCTTTTGTCTGTTTGTATCCTGTAGTTTTTAGATTTTTACAATTTATGCGTTTCTATGCAGGTATAGCAATTCAATCTTGCTGATGAAGGCGAAAATTACTGACTGCTTCAGAAAAATTATCTGCACGAGTTGTTCTTGATCAAATTACTAAGTAGATCAACATCATTAATTTGAATTAATTTGAAGATCCGTAGCGCAAGCACCTGGCTGGTACGAGCCTCTCGCCCGCACTATATCTTGATCTTGTTAATTTGGTTGACCTACTTAGAACTGCCTGATTCCTGCTGATGGCTGCTGACCTCACAATAAAAATCAGGTAGAAATTGACAAGTCCAAAAGCACAGGTCGGTAAATAGGAAATGCAGGGGCAATCATTCTACTGATAGCGCTGTTGTAGGAATTGCCCCCACATGGCTCTGGGAAACCGGTTTCGCTGAATTCTAGAAGCCGCTTTTTAAGATTTGGTTGATAGAGTTGTTAGCGGATTCATCAGCCTCAAGGGTTACCAAACTGGTAATAAAACTTGCATAAGGACTTCATCTATGATGACCATGTCTATTTTGACGGTCCGTGACCTCGATCAATAATGTACCGAATCAAGAACACTGAATTAGTGACGCTAAATCAATAGCATTGGATCGATCCACCAAAAATGCGCTAAATCAGCAATGCCCTATCGATACAACCACTTTTGAAAAATGGAATGTAAACGTGGAATATAGGAAAATCGGTCGCGAGCCAATTCAAACGAGTGGTTCTGTTCACTGCTTAATAACGGCTCTGTTGTAATTCCATCTGTTGTAATTCCATATCATTCACTAGGTGGTACGGATTGATCGGGTGACATTCAGTATGAGATTGTTCGTTTCTATACGGTATCGGTCTATCCGTAAATTTACGGTCAAGTTCCTATCGTTCTGATAAATTTTTCAAAAATTTCTTGGCTGCCCAATAGGAAAATTGCTTCACAACCGTGTTTAATCACACTGAGTCAACTCAAGAACTATGCAACTGTAAGATAGCGATTAACGTCGATTTTGCTTTAAGCAGGTTTACCTTGTTCTAAACGCTTAGACAAGGTTAGACAAAACTTTCTAGATCTGGGGCTTTAAGGCAGGGGCATCGCTCGATCCAGTGCAATTAGGCGATAATCTTAAGGAAACATTAAGAGGAATTGTTCGCTGGCCTTAATCCTGGTTGGCATTTAGCAATTAGTTCTTGAACTCTAGCTACTGGTTAAGCTTCCTATGTGTGCTACCGCTGCTCCTCACGTCAACAGCTCTCAGCGAGCTTGGCCTGCTGATGCTCCTTCTGATCAACTCGAGGCGTATTATCAAGAAGTTCAGGCAATTATTTTAGCTCGCCAAAACCCAATTACGGGCCTGCTGCCGGCCAGTACCGCAATTACAGCCCACGGTAACTATACCGATGCTTGGGTGCGGGATAACGTCTACAGCATATTAGCTGTTTGGGGATTGGCCTTGGCCTATCGCAAGCTGGATGAGAATCCGGGTCGGGCCTACTAGCGTCTTGCCATCGGGGCTAAAAGCGACTGACCGAATCCAGTGGGTATGTCCTTTCAAGGTATTCAGACACTGATAGGTACGCACATCCCACAGTTTGACTGTCAAGTCGCTACTGCCGCTGGCGAGGGTGTTGCCATCCGGGCTAAAGGTAACCGACCAAACCCAGTCGGTGTGTCCAGATAGAATTGCTAGACATTGCCCAGTCATGACTTGCCAGAGCCGAACTGTTCTGTCACTGCTGCCGCTGGCGAGTACTTGCCCATCCGGGCTAAAAGCCACTGAATGCACACCATCCCCATGCCCAGAGAAAATCTTCAGGCATTCCCCAGTGCCCATATGCCAGAGGCGAATCGTGCAGTCCTCACTGCCGCTGGCAAGCAGACGGCCATCGGGGCTAAAGGCCACCGACCAAACGCGGCTCTTATGCTCCGATAGCTCAATTAGGCACTGTTCGGTCGCCATATTCCAAATTCGAACTGTTTGATCCTCACTACCGCTGGCCAGGGTTTGCCCATCCGGACTAAAGGCCACCGATCGAATGCCGCGAGCATAGCCCTGTAGGGTTTTCAGCCGTTGTCCGTTCTTCACATCCCACAGTTTCACGGTTTGATCATCGCTACCGCTCGCCAGAAGCTGACCATCGGGACTGAATTTGACCGAGCGCACCCAGCTTGTATGCCCATGCAGAGTCTTCAGCAGTTCACCCGTTTCCACCTGCCAGAGCCGCACGGTTTGATCTTCACTGCCGCTGGCCAAAAACTGACCACTTGGACTAAAGACTACTGACCAAACCCAGCCGCGATGCCCTTTTAAGGTGCGCCAGCATTTCCCAGTCTCTAGAGACCAGAGGCAAATTGTATGGTCACTACTGCCGCTAGCGAGGGTTTGTCCATCAGGACTGAAAGCCACCGAACGCACGCCACGCAGATGCTGCTTCAGCACTCGTATACATTCTCCTTGCCCCACATCCCAGAGACAAATTGTGTGGTCACTGCTACCGCTGGCTAGAAGCTGCCCATTGGGACTAAAGGCTACTGAACGCACCCAACTGGTATGGTTTTCCAGAATTCGGTTACACTGCCCAGTCGCCACATTCCACAAGCGAATCGTTTTGTCTTCACTGCCGCTAGCGAGCGTTTGCCCATCAGGACTGAAGACTACCGATCGCACCCAGTCCTCGTGCCCTTGCCAGGTGGCGATCTGTTCGCCTGTGACTAAATTCCAAATGCGGATTTGATTATCAGTGTCGCCAGTGGCCAACCGTTTGCCATCTGGACTAAACGCCAGCGACAGAATGCTGCCCAACTTTTCGGCGAAAACCGATTGGGCTAGATCGGCTCGCGTAAAGTTGACGCGATGCAGCGCGATGTCTTTAAGATAGGCTTGTCGCACCGTCAGTCGAGAAAAATTGCAGTCCCTTAGGTCCAAACGCATTTGTCCCATGAGGTTCAGCAGATTGCCCGCCATATAACCCGGTTTGAGTGGAGCCTGCCGCTGTTCGGCCACCAACTGCAAAAGGCGCTGTTGAACGGCTATCTCGTTGGCGAAATTAGTGGCTAAGCGTTCAATCAAGGGCTTTAAAATCAGCCCAATTTGCCGCTCGCGGATGTAGTCTTTTGCCTCAGCCTTGATCAAGGCGTGACTGTTGAGTAGCTTGATTTTTCCAGAGCTGATTTCTTCATAAACACGCTCAACCAAGCGATTCGCGCAAGTGACGTTTGAAGATCTAGCCCAAATTCCCTGGATTGGTGAATTTCAGGAAGCACTTGGGCTGTCACAGCCTTGATTTGAACCACTGATCCACCTATTGCCTATTGGCCTACCAGCTGGTAATCATAGCCTTCTGCGAAATAATCGGTGTTGGGCAGGCCAGAAAATCAGGTGGAGTAGCCACTAATGGGCCGACATCATCATTGAGCCATTCGCGATTGAGTTATCAATCATTGAGTCATTGATCTGTGAATCGCTCAGCGTAGATTCATCCAGAATCGGTGCTGAACTATCCACCGGATAGATCGCGAATGTTGCTTTAGTGTAGTTATTTGCGTAGTATGCAACGGCTTCTTCAGCTTCTGACAGGGTCGGGTACACTGCTGCTAGAGAACGAAGCGGGGTTGTTGTCAGCCAGCCCTTCGAGTCGCCTACAAGCCAGTCTTGGTGATCTACACTGATGATGTACATTTTGATGCCCTCTTAATTGTGTTGAAGTCGATTGTGTTGAACTCAAAAATTTATGTCTGAATTGATGTTACAGACGCTGTTTTTTGCCCTAAGCTGTGTTTCGTCTAATTAGATTTCTATATTTTTTTAATCTCACACAGCCTTCATAAAAATTTCAATTTATATTCCCTATCGCTCTATTTAGTGATTAAGCCGAACGTCGAGCCAGCTGTTTACCTCGCTGAGAAATCACCATAGCAGGAATACCAACCGCAACCGAATAAGGCGGAATATCTTTGGTGACAACCGCCCCAGCCCCAATCACGCTACCCTGACCGATAGTGACTCCATCTAAGACCTTGACACCTGTTCCGAGCCAGCAGTCATCTTCGATCACAATGCCTTCGTTCGTAGTGCCTTGATCCTTAATCGGAGTCATTGGATCAACAAAAATGTGATTATTAGCATAGATGCCAGAATGGGCAGCAATCATGCAATTCTCACCCACTTTGATATGGCCTGGTCCAGCCATACAGACGTAGGGGCCAATATAACTCCCACGACCAATTTCAATACAGCCTCCGTGTGCTTTGATATCCACACCTCGGTCGATACCAACGTTCTCTTGCACAATTATCTTGCCATACTCAAGGTGGCAATACATCCGCACATTATCGAGAATATAGGTATCATCATCGATTTGTATCTGACCGCCCCGAACATCTGCATCGAGACAGATCATGCGCCCTAGAAATACATTGTTGCCAATCTCGATTTGTTGTGTTCCTCGGTAATCGCTGCCCCATTCCACGCTGACAGCCTTACCCATCCGAGCAAACAGCCGAGGATACAGCAGACGCCGCAGCAGAATACCTGGTTTTTTGGGCAGCCAGCCTGCCAATCCAGTAATTAGCTCCTGCTGCACCCGCGACCACAGGTTAGAACGAGTTTGCCGATGAATTTCAGGTGCGAATTGGGTCGAGACAGACGGAATAGTTACCATGTTTCTTGATCGTTTCACTGCAATAAATTTCAAATTCTGTAACTTCGGTAAACCAAAACTGGTCTCCTAAGCTTGCTGCACTGGCGTTGGTTTACCTTCGATTTGAGTTAAAACGGTATGAATCAGTCGAACCAAATCAAATGGTTTGTGAAGAAAAGCAGATGCACCCTGTTTGAGAGCCAAATGATGCGTATTCCGATCGGTTTCGGAGCTACACACAATAAAAGGAATGGCAGCGGTGATCGGGTCTTGTTTGTTTATCTAGTGAAACAGCAGAATCCCGATACGGTTTGCTTCGTTGATAACTGCTATGGCGAGTTCGTGGCCGATCAGGAACCTCCTGCGGTGGGAGCCGATCTGATCGCCGGTTCGCTGATCAAAAATCCGGGTGGCACGATTGTTGCAGCCGGTGGCTATGTCGCCGGACGGGCCGATTTGGTCGAAGCTGCCACCTGTCGGTTAACCGCTCCCGGAATTGGCAGTGCTGGCGGAGCCACGTTTGACCAAAATCGGCTGCTGTTTCAGGGATTGTTTCTAGCCCCGCAGATGGTGGGAGAAGCGATGAAAGGCAATCACCTGACGGCCTATGTGTTCGACCAATTGGGCTATCCGGTAAATCCGCTGCCGCTAGCACCACGTCGAGATGTGATTCAGGCGATTCGGCTTGGCTCTCCCGAAAAAGTGATTGCCTTTTGCCATGCGATTCAGCAGTATTCGCCGATCGGCTCTTACCTCAGCCCTGTTCCTGCCGAAATGCCAGGATACGAGAGCGAACTAGTGATGGCGGGTGGCACTTTTATTGATGGCAGTACGTCTGAATTTTCGGCAGATGGTCCACTGCGAGAACCCTACGTCGTGTTTTGTCAAGGCGGCACCCACTGGACTCATGTGGCGATCGCCCTAGAGGCTGCCATTGAAGCGATTGGGCCAGCAAGGCTAGGAGCGTGAAGCGAGCGTGAAGCCGTAACTTGTGGAAGCCGTAAAGCAAAGTGCCCCAATTCCAGCAAACCTTTAAAGATACGTTGAAGCCCTGTCTTTGCAACCGCTTTCTACCGCAATTCTCCAAACTTTGCGAGTAAGATTTCATTAAAGCGGCTGGGCCGGGTGGAAGCTGGGAACACTGGAAATGAATCAGCTCTGCTCCTACCAGTGCGCCGTTGTGATAGAAGCCAAATCTTGCTCCTCAGCGCGTTTGATATCCATCCCCAGCTTGAACTTCTTGCTTCGACGGGGACTTCCTGATCTTGCTGGCTTTTGGCCAGTGCATCCAATCCTGTATATGGGAATCGACTCCAGGCTCAAGCTGACTATGAGTCAAAATCAAGAATTAAGAACCTGGTACGACCAAGGCAACGCTTTGTTTAAACTAGGCCGCTACGAAGGGGCAGTTGCTCGATTTGACAAGCTTTTGGACCAGCAGCCAGATCACTACGAAGCTTGGGGCCAGCGCGGCTGTGCTCTCTACGAACTTGGCTCCCACGAAGAGGCGATTGTTAGTTTTGAGAAGGCGCTCCGAATCAAGCCCAAATTTACGCTGGCTTGGCACGGTAAGGGGATTGCGCTGGCCAAACTGGGTCGTTATGACGAAGCGATTGTTAGTTTTGCCAAAGCCCTTAAGTTTGACCCGGAAAATGCCAAAGTTTGGTACAACCAAGGCCACACCTATGCCTGTCTCTACCGCTACAAAGAAGCGATTGCCAGCTTTGACAAAGCGATCGAGTACAAACCCGACAACTATCGGGCCTGGTACAGTCGAGCCGTGTCGTTGGCGGCGCTGCGGCGCTACGAAGATGCCTTGACCAGCCTGGATACGGCCCTAGCCCTCAAACGGAGCTGCTACTACGCCTGGAACTATCGCGGCCTGGTTTTGACCAAGCTGGACCGGCATGATGAGGCGATTGTGAGCTTCGATAAGTCGTTGCGCTACAAAAACGATAATCCCAATGCCTGGTATGGCAAAGCCTGATCGAGCATACTTTGAGCGTCGCGCAGACCGCCTTGGGCGATTTGGGCCACGAGCTGGATTGCATCTGGGCTAATGTCGATCGCTTCTTTGTCGGCAATCCGACTCAGGTGGTGCACCATCGCCTCTAGCTCAATCCGGCGAAAATCGAAGCGCTGGCAACGAGAAATAATCGTGGGCAACACGCGCTGGGGGTCGGTGGTGGCTAACACGAATGCGACTCGCTCGGGTGGCTCTTCCAAGGTTTTCAGCAGCGCATTGAAGGCTTGGTTGCTTAACATGTGACATTCGTCGATGCAGTACACCTTGTAACGGCACTGCACTGGAGCGAACTGCGCCCGTTCAATCAACTCTCGAATGTTGTCTACGCCGGTATTGCTGGCGGCGTCGATTTCAATCACATCTAGGGCGGAACCGTTAGCAATCGAACGGCAAACTTCGCAGACACCGCAGGGTGTTTCTGTAGGAACGGCTGATTTGAGGCAGTTGAGTGACTTAGCCAAGATCCTGGCGCTTGATGTTTTGCCGGTACCGCGTGCTCCGGTGAACAAATAGGCCGGGGCAATCTTTTGCTGGCGCAGGGCATTGGTCAGTGTGGTGGCAATTGCTGCTTGTCCAACCAGTTCAGCAAAGGTTTGCGGACGGTACTTGTGGTGCAGGGGTTCGTAAGCCATAGCGGGTGCTGAAATTCTCTCCTCTAGGGTAAGCGAGGAATGCTCGAACAGACGTACCAGTTTGGAAATTTCTGATCGATGGCTCTGTTGGAAATTTCTGATCGATGGCTCTGGTCGATGGCTCTAAGGTATAGCTACGGCTGTTAACAAGCTGTATCAGAAACAAGCTGCACCGGAATCGACAGCTTCTGCCCCATCCCCGCCGTCCTGTGGGATAATGAAGATCACATTGTGTTTAGATTTAGCCAGTGAGTAGTAACGTCCGCACAGTTTCCGAAACCAAGAGAGCCTTTTACACGCTTCATACCCGCCCGATTAACTCGATCTATCGGCGGGTTGTTGATGAATTGATGGTAGAGATGCACCTGCTCTCGGTCAATGCGGATTATCGCTATGACCCGATTTATGGTCTAGGCGTGGTCACTGCCTTTGATCGGTTTATGCAGGGCTATCGACCTGAGGCTGATAAAACTTCGATTTTCAATGCCCTGTGTCAAGCGTTGCAGGATGATGCCCAAAAATATCGCCGCGATGCTGAGCAGTTGCAATCTGAAGCCGCTGCGATTTCGGCAGATGATTTTTTGTCGCAAGTCAAGCAGCTTAACGATGCGACCGCTAGGGTACTTTATGTAAAGCAGCCAATCGATGCGTCAAGCAGTGTGCTTTACGAGGTGCTGCGGGCAGTGGCAAATAATCCCAAGTTTAAGTACAGTCGCCTGTTTGCGATTGGCCTATACACGGTGCTGGAGCTAATGGACCCCAGTTTAGTCAAGGATGAATCCAAGCGTAACCAAGCTCTGCAAACTCTGAGCGAGGTGCTGAACCTCTCCGGCGACAAGATGCAAAAAGATCTGGAGCTGTATCGCAGCAATCTGGATAAAATTGCCCAAGCTCAGATTGTTTTGGACGATATCCTCAAGGCCGATCGCAAAAAGAAAGAAGAGCGAGCCAAGGCTAAAGACACCGTAACGACACCGTCGGATTCTCAAGAGTCGAGCTGAGTGTTGTCTTGAACTGATTGATCTGCCTCAGTCTCTTACTAATTTCGCGATCGCAGAACGCAGCCGGCACCACAAAGGTCCGATCGGCGACCGGCCCCACTCCAAACTTTATAGCAAGAGCCTTCCGGCAATGGCTCTTTCGCTTCTCATTCTTATCACGTTTGTCGCGACTCCGTTGTTCTTTCTGCTTCCGCGCGTGGGCGGTGCAGGTGTCGGCTCATCCCTCGGCGGCGTTGCAACTTATTCAGGATTCTCAGATTCTGTACGTCTTGGCGGGATCGGACGGATCCAGCAGAACGATGAAGTTGTGATGAGGGTCCGGGTTGAGGACCGTGAGAAGCTCCGCGGACCGATCCGCTGGCGGGGTGTTGCCCTGGACACATTCGATAATCAAACTTGGAAACGGTCTCGTGCCGGCTCTCGCGAAAGCGTTACTAAGAACGATCGCGATCTTTTTGTTCTCGACCTCGCTGACACCCGCGAAAGTCTTATCATTCAAACGGTTTACCTCGAGCCGATCGATACGCAGGCCCTATTTGCGATCAACCGTGCGGTGGCAGTGCAGTCAAATTATCCGGTAATTTTTCGTGACCTCCATGATTCGCTTACTTTTCCGCGTTCCGGTGAAAGAACTTCGTATCGTGTTCTCTCTGATGTAAATCTGCCTTCAGAACGGGACCTCCGTCGTGATCGAGCTCCTTATCCGCCGAGTTTTCAAAACTATTTACAGCTTCCCAACGGGCTGGATCCGAGGATCGGCGAATTGGCATCGCGATTGACCGAGACCACGGAAAATCGGTTTGACGCAGCGAGATCGATCGAATTTCATCTCCAGAATGATTACGGTTACACGCTTGAGCAGCGTGCCGGCGGCGATCAGCCTCTCGCCGATTTTCTCTTCAATGTGCGTGAAGGGCATTGCGAATATTTTGCGACGGCGATGGTCATAATGCTCCGTACACAGGGGATCGCCGCCCGCGTTGTTAATGGATTTCAACAGGGGGAGTATAACGAGACTGCAGATGTTTACACGGTCCGCCAACGTGAGGCTCATTCGTGGGTAGAAGTGTATTTTCCGGGACAAAATACCTGGGTAGAATTCGACCCTACACCCGCTGCGGCACAAACCTTCGGCACCGGCACAGCGGGTTTTTATGATCGCATCAACAAGTATCTCGAAGCTCTTGAAATGATCTGGATACAATATTTCGTGGCATTTGATACGCAGGAGCAACGCTCGATGCTCACGTCGATCCGCCGCAGTATATCAGAATACAATGAACGGACGACGCCTTGGATCGAGACAGTTCGGGAGGTAGTATCCGCGTGGTGGTCAGAACTCCGCGGAGACTCCGGATTTGCTTCAAGCATCATCGCCGCGGCGATAGGACTTTCTGTGATCTTTGTCGTGACAGCTCTCTATCTGATCGCAAAGCGCATTACGAAATGGCTCGGGCTCAGGGAATTATGGAAACGCATCTTTAAGACGAACGACTTTTTAGATCAGAGCCCAACGGTAGATTTCTATCTTCGTATGGAGAACGCTCTTAGAAAACACGGCCTCGTAAGAAAAAGTTCGCAAACACCGCTGGAGTTCGCATATACACTCAAAATTCCCGAGGCGGTATTTGTAACCGAAAAATATAATCTGGTGCGGTTCGGAAATTCGAAGATCTCTTCTAACGAGCGGATGGCTCTCGAAGATGCGATCGAAAGACTCGAATCGTATGACGGAGCTATGATAAGTGCTGCATGAGAAATTTGGCATTGCCGAAGGTTTGATGACTACGGTTCATGCTATGACCGCAACCCAACCCACTGTAGACGGACCCAGCAAAAAAGATTGGCGCGGCGGACGGGGCGCATCCCAAAACATTATTCCTTCTTCCACTGGCGCAGCTAAGGCTGTAGCGCTTGTGCTACCGGAACTAAAAGGCAAACTGACTGGCATGGCCTTCCGTGTTGGTACACCGGATGTGTCCGTGGTCGATTTAACCTTCAAAACGGAAAAATCAACCAGTTACAGCGACATCTGTGCTGCCATGAAGGAAGCCGCCGAAGGCGAACTAGCCGGCATTCTCGGCTACACCGAAGATGAGGTAGTCTCGATGGACTTCCGCACCGATTCCCGCTCCAGCATTTTTGATGCCAAAGCCGGGATCGAGCTAAATTCCAACTTCTTCAAAGTCGTATCCTGGTACGACAACGAATGGGGCTACTCCTGCCGTGTCATCGACCTGATTCTGGCAATGGCCGGCAAAGAAGGACTACTTTAGACCTTGCCACTAAACACTCTGGTTGCTGGTCCAGTCATATAAAGCCGCTGGTCATCTGCCCATTCGATTTCTAAGCAGCCGCCCGGAAGTTCAATGGTGGCACGTCGGTCAGATTTACTGTTTAGAACACCGGCAACTAGAGAGGCACAGGCTCCGGTACCACAGGCCAACGTGATGCCAGCTCCCCGTTCCCAAACCCGCATTTTCAGATAGTTTGGTTTCACGACCTCGATAAATTCGGTGTTGATACGCTGAGGAAAGGCTGAATCATGTTCAAACTGAGGCCCGATTTCTTCTAGCGGGATCGCGGCCACATCCTCGACGAAGGTGATGCAGTGGGGATTGCCCATACTGACACAGGTAACCTGCCAAATTCGCCCTGCTACTTGCAGCGGGACATCGACCACTTTTGCATCAGCTGCCGTCAGCGTGGTGGGAATTTCAGCCGCCAATAGGCGAGGTACACCCATGTCTACCGTGACCTGTCCATCTGAATTGAGTTTTGGGGTAATTACCCCCGCTAAGGTGTGAATGCGGTAGGTAGCTTCAGATTGATTGTCTAGATCGGCAATGAATTTGGCGAGACAGCGAATGCCATTACCGCACATTTCCGGTTCAGACCCATCGGAGTTAAAAATCCGCATTGTGTAGTCTGTGCCATCCTGACCCGGTAATGCAAAAATCACCCCATCCGCTCCGATTCCAAAATGGCGATCGCACCAAGCAACAGCTTGTTCGGGTGTTAGGCAAGGTTCTGGGGAATGTCGGTTATCAATCAGAATAAAATCGTTGCCCAAACCGTGATATTTGACAAACTCAATCGCCATGCTGTGCTCCATTTTGGAATTCGATCAAATAATGAAAGATAGGAGATTCAATTACCCTGCGCAATTTTCTGACTCTACCTGGGATTTCTATAAGATGTAAAGCCACAATCATCCTACTTTAAGACAGATCAGCCCCTAGGTTGGTTATTCAATTCAGTAACAGATCCATAAGAGATCCGTAAGATCGATCCACATTGTTCTTCCTCTATAAACTCGATTACTTTTTCTAACCTGAAGGACCTATGCCTGAACTAGAAACTGGATTACCCAACGTGCGCCAAGTTCAATCCCTGATCCGTGAAGGCGTTGAAGTCGAACTAAAGCTGGTCACTAACGACTTACTGACCGGAGCACCGATCGGGGTTTTAAGTAAGTTGCACATCGCGTTTCATAGCAACCGTAAAGAAACAGTAAAGACCAGAGTAGCAAAAGCTTTTCTCTGGTCTTGTCCCCTGTTATCGAACTGTTGATTATCAGTGGAGCGTAACGTTTAGCGCCGGTAGTCTGGGCGAGTTGTGGAAGCAGGGTCTACATCGGCTGGGTCACGGTAGCGAACACGCTCTTCTGGTTTACGGGCCAAGCCTGCTAGGCCAAGCAAACCAAGGAGTCCCAGTAGTCCCCAGTCAAATCCATCGTTGTCATCTTCCACAGTTGTGGTCGTGGTGTCTGGAGTGGTGGTAGTACCCGTTGCCCCCGGAACCGTGGTGGTAGTTCCGGTTGTACCTGTCGTGCCGGTGGTGCCAGTAGTGTCTGGAGCAGTTCCGGTTCCGGTTTGAGCAGAACCAGAGAGGGCTAGAGGTGCTGTGAGGAGGCTCATCGCGATGGCACTGATCCAGAATGGCTTAGCAAGCTTAGATATTTTCATGAGGAAGTTCTCCTTGCTTCTACAGAGTAGAGATGATTTCTTACTGGTTAGTTGAGTACTCGTTTTTTGAGCACTTGCTGCTCATCTTTTGGGTCTAAGAGATGAGCAATAGGTTGAAAAACGGACAGGAGGAATGGGTTATTTTAGCTGCCAACTTTAGTCGTCTAAACTTTAGTCGTCAAAAAGATAGCCCGGTTATTAAGGATGACTCAGTTGATTGAGTTGGTTGATTGGTTCTTGCTCAGAAGCTGGTGAACTTTAGCCGATGCAGCAATCCAATGGAATCGCGATTCTGCTTTTAGTTTGCGCTAGAAAATCCGGTTTCATATCTAACTTTGGATTTATCTACGCTAACGGTCAGAGCTATACCTTACTTTTGGTATAGCTACCATTAACTAAAGCTGTATTCTAGGCTAAAAAGTTTTGAGCTGGATATGGAGCGATTGCCCTGCTTTGAGCAACAAAGGCAACTGCTTCAATTCCTACAGCATTCACAAATTGATTGTGAACAGGGGGTGTGGGGGCAACGCCCCCACGCAGGGGTGGAACCCCTGCACCCCGTTCAGATCCGATCAAGGATTGCTGTAGTTGGTTGTGAGACAGTAAAGGTAATGGAGAACTTGTCTCTGCCCCCCGTCCCAATTGCCAGGTTTGCGCTGCTGTATGCGCCTGCCACTGCTCCCGATAAAGTGAGCATGTTTCCAGTAATTCAGTATGGGATCCTTGAGCCATCACCTGTCCCTGAGCGATCACCAGAATCTGATCGGCTTCAGTGATAGTTGATAAGCGATGGGCGATCACCACTAGCGTTTTATTGCCCCGTGTTAATAGCCCTGCTAGTGCTTCTTGCACCAACGCTTCATTCTCTGGATCGACATAGGCTGTGGCTTCGTCTAATACAATAATTGGTGCATCTTTCAGCACAGCACGAGCGATTGACAAGCGCTGGCGTTGGCCTCCACTCAGTCGGATGCCGTTCTCACCAATCGGGGTGTGATAGCCCTGCGGCAAGGCGGTAATAAACTCATCACAGCGGGCAATGCGGGCAGCCGCCATCACTTCTGCTTCGCTAGCGTCCGGTTTGCCAATGCGAATATTTTCTAGGATTGTATCGTTAAACAAAAACACATCTTGAAAAACAAACGATACAGTATCCATTAATTGTTCAACCGGAATTTCTTGAATGTTCACGCATGGAACTTAGTCAGCGTCAGTTTTCCAGGAGAACGGCCCAGTCGGAGTTTTGGGCAGGATGTCGGGCAATTATCCCGCTGGTCGTGGGAGCGATTCCCTTCGGAATTATTTTTGGCACGTTAGCGGCCAGCAGCGGCCTCTCCCATGCTGGAGCAATGGCGATGTCTGCTTTTGTATTTGCTGGCTCCTCCCAATTTATTGCCTTAGGACTGTTGAGTGCCGGTACCGCCCTTCCGCTGATTATTTTGACCACGTTTGTCGTGAATTTACGCCATTTGCTCTACGCTGTGAGCCTAGTGCCCTATGTGCGCGATTTACCCCAAGTTTGGAAACTACCGATCGGCTTCTGGCTGACTGACGAAGCGTTTGCAGTGGCGATTGCCCGCTATTATCAACCAGATCCGTCTCCCTATAAACATTGGTTTTATCTGGGAGCGGCTTTTTTCATGTATGCGAACTGGCAACTTTGTACCTGGGTAGGGCTGACAGTTGGTCAATGGATTCCCAATGCAGCTGCCTGGGGTTTAGATTTTGCCATGTCTGTTACGTTCATTGGCATGATCATTCCCTATTTAGTTAACCATTCAATGATCGCCGCTGTTCTAGTAGCTGGACTTGTTTCTCTTTTAGCTCATGGATTGCCACACCAGCTTGGTCTCATGGTCGCCACCATTGCCGGAATTGCTACTGGCGCGCTAGTCGAGCAAATCAAAAAAGCTTGATTATTCTCCTTCCCCATTTTCTCATCCCCCATTCCCCTCACTTCTATGAATGAATTTCTCCTAATCACCGGCATGGCCATTGTCACCGTTTTGATTCGCTATCCGGTTTTGGCCATGAGTGGACGGCTTCAGCTAGCACCTTGGTTTTTGCAGCTGTTGCGCTTTGTGCCGCCCACAGTTCTAACGGCTATTGTAGTTCCTGCTGTTTTGATGCCAAACGACCAGCTCTGGCTTGATTTCACGAACGCTCGCTTGATCGGAGCTATAGCGGCTGTGGGAATTGGAGTGTGGCGCAAGAATCTGCTGCTGACAATCGTGATTGGCATGCTGGTGTTTCTCATCTGGCAATGGTTGATTTGAGCCACTATCCCCCTTTCCCGCACCAGCCAATATCACCCTCGCGGGTACTGGGCATCTTTTCAAGCAAGTGCCTAAATGGGTTTGTGAGGTAGCACTGCTCGACTGGCGCTGGGACTGCTTTCAGTAACGATTCAGCAACTATCGAGTAGGGCAACTGATCAGACGGTATGCTGATACTGAGTGGTCAACTACTGAGTGATCAACCGTGAGGTATAGCGTACAGTTTTGGACAGGATTGCTGGTGTGGAGTTTAATTGGGTTCAAGTCAATTCGTTCAAGTTAAGTACCTCGGCATAATTAAAAACCAGATTCAAAACCCTGCGCCGCCCGCTGCGCGGGCGGCGCAGGGTTTTGGGTTTTATGTTTAATTATGCTCACCTACTTAATTCAACTCATTTAATCAACCTGAATTTCTTCACTCGGTTGGTCACTCGATTGGTTCAACGTGGTATCAACTTCAATCACAGCAATCCTATCGCTTGATTTTCAACTGCTATTAAATCAAGAGGCAATTGGTAAGCCATGGTGAATAATCTGAATTCTATGACAGCTCAGCCTGAAATGACGGGGCGCTATCTGGTGCTATTTCGTGAAGGTGCAGTGAATGAAGGAATGCAAACGCTGCAGGAAGAAGTGTAAGGGTGGCTCGGTTGAGGAAGTTGTCGGGTTGAGCTGAGCATACCTAGCGCCTAACTCAATCAGCGCACTCACCAATCGAGGATCAGGGGTCTCCTCAGGTTCTAGGTTTTGTCCAACCGTCTGCACCAACTTTGTGGCAAACTTCAGCCATTGCAGCCGCGCTTCGGGTGTATCCAGTCCTGCAAACAGCTCACTAAGTTTTCCAGTCGCCTGATGCATAGCAATGGACTCAGCCTGTGTAGACTGTCTGCCACAGGGTGGCCAGAAATGCCTTGGTTCCGTCCAAGGCAGTCCCATTTCCATCAAGCAGATCTCCACGTATTCATGAGCTTTTCTGTTGCGTTTAAATTTTCTACTTATTAAGTTCTACGAATGGAGGTTTCTCAGCATAATCATGCCAATTTCTCATCTGAAAACCACCACCTGCTACGTCTATCCATCCATGTTCTGTTCTAAATGTCCCGCCTTGTTCAAATAGAACTAGTAAAGGTTCATATGGATCGGGTAAGGCAAATTGTTTGACTTGAGGCATATTATCAATAACAGCCCAATGAAGTGCCTGTTCACAGACCCGTTTTTCTGTTGCATTTACAGGGAACTGATTAAGATAGTCAAGCAATGCTTTAACTAGGTCCGAATCTGCTCGAATTGTAGGGTCAACGGAAGCAGCTATATCAGAGAAAGGACGAATAGGGTGAGAAGGAGCAAGTACCTTGGCCCAAAGAGCTGAGCGTCGCAAATACTCTGCCATTAGATCGATATAAAAATCTGAATCTGTGCAAGTCTTACGTCGCCAATCAATTGCTAGAATTCGATGATACATAGACATAGTGGTTGTATAATTTGTCATTTCTACTCTCCCATAAAGATTCGATATGTTTCGCTGACAATGTGGTCAAGGTTTGAAAGATCATCAGCTAGTGTTAAATCTCCTGACGAGCGATTAAGCCGTGTTTCCCATACAGTGAAAGGTGGTCTTTCAATATAAGCATATGGAGCAAGGTCATGTGCCCCGAAATGCTCAGGTGTCGGAAGATTTAGTCCAGTACGATTGTTGTATACGTCTGGATGGGACGAACGAAAAGGCAGTCCCATCTCCATCAATCTACTTTCCACATACTCATGGGCTAGAATTCGCTTAAAGCGTTCAGATTCTAAAGCTTGTAGATTGTTACTCATGGCTTTCATCCATAAATCAGCTATGTCTGAGTCTGGAGCAAAAAATGCTCTTTGTGTTAGATTAGGACCTATCGGTATTTCATGTTCAGTTAGGAAGAGGTTCTGTCTAGCCCTGGCGACTACATTTTCCGGAACACCAATAGCTTGAGTAATTCTTGAAACATCGTCAGTTGCTGCAACAATACGTCCATACGCAACCATATCCGCAGCTAGAATGTTCTCTGGTATCTCGGCATATGTTCTTGACAGTACTTCTAAAATTCCAAGACCTTCTTCTAAGGGCGAATTAGCTAAACTCTCCATCCAGAAGCGTGGGCTATTGCCTTCACTAACTACCTTGAAACGTTGTGCTAGTGCCTCAACTGCATCTGAACCAAATTCTAAGATTGCTCCCATTGCATCAGGATACTGAGACAACGCAGTGGCTACATCGGCATTTTGAGCAAGCTGTTCTGCGACTTGATTAACTTGCTGCCACCTCGTTCCGATGTTCTCTAACCACAGCGAGACCGAAAACAAGGCTCCCAAACAGGCTTCTACGAGCTTTGGGGCAATTGTTTGAGTTCGAGTTACGATGGCGCTACTTTTCGCTACAATGCAGCATTCCTAAACTGGCTGCCTGCGAAATCCAGTAGGTAGATTCACCTGTTTTAGCAATTCCCTAACCGAGGTAGAGGTCCCTATGTACACAACGGTCAGCATCCTGGCAGAAATCCCTGAAGAGCTGCATGAGTCTTTGCAGAGCTACCTGGAAACGCATCCAGACTGGGATCAAGACCGGGTGTTTTCAGCTGCCTTATCTTTGTTTCTGCTGCAAAACGGCAGTAGCAGCACACCAGATGCCTCTCGTAGTTACCGGCGAGCAGCACGGGTTTATCTAGATACCTTGTTTAAGCACGCGGTTTGAGCATGACGTGCAACTGGGGCAACTCCAGCTTTCCAAGCTCTGTTCATTTCCTTGAGCTATTGATTAGCTTGTTCCGTTTAGTTCGTCCTCAAGCCTAACTACAGTTTTTAGGAGTGTCCGCCTTAGGGGTGTCCGCCATCGATTGCTAGCAGTTCAAACAGAGCGTCAACTCTGATCGCACCATCCCAACATGCATCAAATCTTTACAGCTTCAGGTGGTTCGCGAAAATGCTCTCAACCAACTCGGTAAAATAGCGGATGGCGTCTCAAGCGTTCACTGCGCTTGGCGTAATTCTTTAATAAACCTGGACTGTAGAGGACATTATCCATGACATATCTCTGGTTCAAAGCCTTTCATATCGTTGGCATTGTGGCCTGGTTTGCAGGCATGTTCTATTTACCACGGCTGTTTGTTTACCATGCTGAAGCCAACGAGCAGCCAGAAGCCGTGCGGACGGTTTTGCAGCAGCAGTATCAGATTATGGAAAAGCGCCTCTACCGCATCATCATGACACCCGCTTTGGTACTAACCGTGGCGATGGCAATTGGCATGGTGGTAGTGGCTCCAGACCTACTCAAAGAAACCTGGCTGCATGTCAAGCTGGCGCTGGTGCTGGTTTTGATTGGCTACCATCACATTTGTGCTCGTTTAATGAAAGAAATGGCAGCGGGCAAGTTTCGCTTTACAGGGCAACAGTTCCGTTGGTTCAATGAGTTCCCGACGGTGCTGTTTGTGATTGTGGTGCTGCTGGCTGTATTTAAGAATAATTTCCCGACTTCAGCTGCGAGTTGGGCGGTAGTTGGCATGATTGTGGCGATGGCGGCCATTATTCAGCTCTATGCGCGTAAGCGTCGGTTGGCGCAGGAACAGGCGGCCCAAGCACTGGATCCCGAATCAACCACGGTGGCTAAAGCTGGGTAATCCGCTTGCTTAAATTCAAGCATTTTCAACAGCGACTGGCCCTAGCGTCGGCATGTTAATTGACTGCACCGCAAAGGTCAGGACAGTTTCATCGACGCCCTTGAGCTTCAGGGGACTGAATTTGGTGATCGAAACACTGTCGTCCAGGTAGTCTGCCACGGCTGCCGAAACCAGAATTGCATTGGGTTCTGCGGCTTCTTGTAGACGAGCGGCAATGTTTACGCTGGGACCAATGGCAGTGTAGTCAGACCGCTCCCGACTACCAAACATGCCCACTACGGCTGTACCTTGATGGATACCGCAGCGAAACTGGACGCGACTGATGCCTTGGGCTTGCCAGCGTTCGTTGAGGGCGTCAAGAGCGCGCTGCATTTGGTGAGCAGTGGCAATAGCACACCTTGCAGCGGATCACTCATGAGTTGGCGCGCTTGAGCCAACCATTTATCAACCGGCCAAGTTACCTGTTCCTGCGCCAAGGGCGCACCATATGGAACCCGCTCGGTGCGCACCAAATATTGGTTGTTCCCAACCGGAGTTACAGAGAGATCAAACTCCTGAGTCACTGCGCTAGCGCTCCCCTCATACTTTCCTAACTATGCCGAACGGTTTCAATCGTTTTTCGATTCAATCGTTGCTACAGGACATTTAGACTCACCTGCTTTATTGTTGCCTGTCTACTCTTGTCTGGTCTACTTTTGTCCGGTCTACTCTTACCTGGTCTACCGTGCCTGCTCAGCACCGCAACATTTTTTACTTTCCTCAGATTTATCCGGACAGAACCGCCAGCAGCCAGAACAGTGAATTGGTAGATGCACCCTGATTCAACTTCCCCCATCTCCTTTGCCGAGGTTGGGGGTTCCTTGTTTAAAGGCGCTCTTGCAGTGTGGTCTAAACCCCTAAGGTAACAGCAATGCAAACTCGATGTCAGATCAGTGATAGGTCAGATTGGTGATAGATAAGATGCGTAGATGCTTAGCCGATTGAAGATAAACAAAACAATTGAAAAATATGGTCAAGTTACAGTAGAACACGCATGAGCACTCTAGAATCCGCAAAAATCTGCAACCTTCAACCAGCATTTTTACGTGAGGATTTTCCCTAAAGTCACAATCAGTGACAAGATTGTAATTGTCTGTTACAGTCAATAAAATATTTTTGCAAGGATTGTCAGAGTTATGCCATACACGACTGAAGAGGGCGGTCGCCTCAATAATTTTGCCGTAGAGCCAAAGGTTTACCAGGCTGAACCTCCAACCAAAAGGCAACAGATCCAATATGTGATTTTGGGTACTGCTGGACTTATTTTAGTCGTTGGATTAATTTTTGTGGCGGTTGCAGTTTCATAAAACCCGATTGCTAAGCAATTACTCTATCAGACTTGCTTGATCAGAAATGAGCGAGTTGCTCTAATCAAAGCAGGTGACTGCATAAATACTTTCACAAATAAATATTTTGGAAAGACCAGGATTGCCTCAGCGCGCCTGGTCTTTTTAGTGCTTTATCAGGTTATTCAGAGTACCTGTGACGATAAATACCTACATGCATGTTTCGCTGAACCCAGCTCAGGACAATTCTTCAGTAACAGAGACAAATCCAATTGATGTCTTGCTATAGGAGTAGTTTTGCTTGATAGCACGGGTAAATTTGCAGGGAAATCTGTCTTCGAAAATCAAGATTGCAGTTCGTCTTATCCTGACTCTGGATCAGAAGCATTGAAATAAGCAGGTATACCTGAACGGAGTAAACCTACCGTCTGGCACAACCCTTTCGATGTTGACTTAGAGTGCAGCAGACCTATGAGAAAACTGCGGTATTTTTAGGTTGCATTTAATACAGCCTATCTCAGTAGAAGTAGCGACTCTCGTGTTGACGCTATTTCTGAATTTAGCCCTAAAACTTGGCATTTCATGGCAAATCTGGGAGTTTCGTCAGTTCCGTAACAGCTCACTCGTTAAGTTGAACAGTTTCTAAACCGTTGGTCAGTTTATGGTGCTTTGTTCCTTCCAGGTTGATTCCTCTTCTGCTTCTAGCGGTAGTTCCGTGACCGAGAATCCATTTCGCAACATTCTAGGATTAAACCAACAGACGTATGAACCAATGACCCGCATCCCTTCATACTTTTCAAGCTGGTCAAAGGTATTTGGCCGCATATCTTCGGCTGTGATCACGACAGGCTTTGGCAACGCGTTGCCTTTTGAGAGAACGCTGAAGATATCACGCCCGGGCGTAAAAACAAGATTCGTTATCGTCAGACCATAGTTATCGGCTTGCGGACGAAATTCTTCCACGCGCCCGGCGACCAGAACCATATTTCCCGGCACGGCCTCCGCGGGCGGGTCTGTTCGTGTAAAAACATAGATGCCTTCGGAGGTCATAGGATCTTTATCTGTGCGCGCATCCGGCGTCTGAACGAAAAACCCATTGCGGGTCCGGGCCGTTACGATACCCGAAATACGCACGATCTGTCTTTCATAAGGCGAAAGATTCGTCTTCCCCTGAACGGTGGAAATAGGCATTTCGCGCTGAGCAAAAACGCTCGCCTGTGCGGCAATTACGAACACAAATAGTAAAGAGGTGTGGAGCAATGACGTAGTGGTCCGTTTTGCAAAAAGTTTCATTCTCTATCTCTGCGGCGTTCTATTATCTCTTGAGTGCCTTTCGGGATCTTTGAGAAAAAGTCGTATCCGGTCAGGATCTCGACGGCATCTACCGTAACGCGGAAATTTCGCCACGGCGTACTCTGATTAAGCGGCGGCTGATTTGGGACGATTATGCCGAATGCGCGCGTGCCCTTATTTACTCGGCTAAGGTCATTGGTTCCATTCGGCAAGATAAGAACGACCTTCCAGGTAACCAGCGGGATCACGATCCGGCCCTGCGCGATGGTTCCGGCATTACCGTGTACGCCACTTATCACATAGATCTCGTTGCCCTGATTTGCAAGCGTGCGCGTATAGCTTTCGAACTGCTCCCACGGCCCCTGATTATTTGCAGGAAGCTGCGGCACCATATTCGTCATCAGGAACGTTGCTGAATTGTCCGGTATCGATCGCGTCCTATCGCCCGAAGGACACATATGCCCGCGGTCATAGCCTGAACCCGTATAATCCGCACTTTCGACACGATACCACCCAACCGGCAGAGCGGTATCGGGCCGAAAATCATCCTGCCGCGGAGCATCGCCCAGCCAGGTGGTATCAACGCGCCACGCGACCCAATTCGGGGTCGCCTTACTGCGGTTGTACGAAAGCGAATACTGCGGCTTCAGCATCAAATAGTTATTCTCGTTAGCGATGTCAGCGGTCGCATTGCTCGGATTTCCGAACAAAAGCGGATCGTCGTCCGGCAAGGGTGCATTTATCGTCAGGACCTGGTTCAGGTTGACGGTCCTGCCCTGCGCATCAGAGACTGTTGCCGTTACATTGCGAAAACCTCCGGTAATATCGCCCGGAATAACGGCCAGATATGAATAAATATTGTCTCCGGGGGTTTGATCTCCGTTCGTGCCGTCGTCGAAAAATTGCTGATTAGCGGAACCGCCGATATCCGTCAGGTTTCCGACCACCGCAATGCCTGTACTTGGCGGCGTGGTTGCCGGGATCACAGTAATCGTCAAACGGGTATTCCCGCCCGGTGAGACAACGTTCGGGCTTGCCTGTATGCCTGCTTGCAGCGTCCCGCCTAAGTTGCACGGATTCGTAGGTGCCGACGAATTGCGCGGAGCCGGGGCAACTATAGAAAAATCTGTAAGGTTGTTGTCGGTATCAAGGCAGCCTTCGTTCCCGCGCTTTATCGTGCAATTTTGGTGACGATGGGTTCAATTTCCCTGTAGGCCGCCTCGGTCCCCCCTGGCATCAAGCTGGGACCATTTAGTGCTCCTTCTTCGCCACCACTGACGCCCATGCCAATAAACCGGAGGTTCTGCGCTTCCATATCTTTGACGCGCCGCTCGGTATCGGTATAGAGCGAGTTGCCACCATCAATGATCATGTCGCCCTCTTCCAACAGAGGTTTGAGTTGATCCATGACTGCATCAACGGGGGCACCCGCTTTCACCATAATCAGGATTCGACGCGGACGTTCTAGTGATCGCACAAACTCTTCAAGCGAAAAAGTAGGTTTGATGTTTTTCCCTTGCGCTCGTTCTTCAATAAATTTCTTCGTGGTTGCAGCGGTGCGATTGTAAACCGAGATCGGGAACCCATTGCGCTCGACATTTAGCGCTAAGTTTTCCCCCATCACTGCCAGACCGATCAGACCAAAACTTTGTGCCATAACGACTCCGCTTTTCTCCGCATACTCTGGACAAGGTTCCGAACCCAAAAGGATTCTTGATTGGGGTCTATACCTGGGTAGCTTACATAGCTGTTATCAGGTTCGCACCTACCAGAGTAGACAATTGTTCCAGGGATCCCCCTGAGTAAAAGATTTTCTTTATCCTCAAGAGCGAAAACCATTGATAAATGGGCAAAAGTGGTTAGCTGCTATACCAAACCGAGCAGAGGGTAGCCTGAGATGTAACGGGGCGGGAATCTCCTACTTGTAGTTTGAATGAAACGCATGTGAAGCACAAAGGTATCGAACTTAACGAAATTAGGGTCACTCACTTCAGCATCTAAGCAATTTGTCGGCAAGAGGTTTCGTCGGCACCCATGTCATTTCCTGCTTTCAAAGTTCGATTCGAACTGAGATGAAGCGGCAGCAAATCGATTCTTGTAACCTTTCTTCATATAAAAGCAAATACTCACAATTGGAGACTCATTACTTAGCATTCAGACGTATCCTAGAGGACAAGCCGTTTGAAGAGCCATTTTTAAATGTTTGATATCCACCCTTTGTTTGAATTTTCCCGCAGCCACTGTATTGCCATTTGCGCCGCATTGGTGCCTGCGAATCTGCTCGCCACCTCGCAAACTATGCTGCTTGTAGGGTTCCGTCGGCCTGCCTCGCAAGTACATCTGATGGCTGCGGTTGCTAGCGTGTATGCTCTGGCGCTACTGCTGCATGTGTTTAGCTGGTTTGCGATTGGCGTGGTGATGGCCCCCACCTTCATCCTGACGTTTCTGGGCAGTCTTTGCTTAGTTATCAATTTTTGTGCAGTTTTATACCGAATACGGCTGGGAGATTTCGTACAGCACCTCCGCTATCCAGCTTCAGTCTCTTCAGTCGGTTCTACCTTGCTGCGGTGACTAGCACTGAGGGCGGATTGTTGGAGCAAATTGTTAGAGCAAACAGGTGAGTAGGCAGTTCAACGAAGCCGGTAGAATTGTGGCTAAACCTTCGTTTGCAGACAGTTTCGGTTCATTGCTCGATTCAACTTGTTCAGTTCAACTTGCTTAGTTCAACTGGGCTGCAACATAAAAGCCCCACAACTGGGTTGCAGGGCAGGGACAGTTAAACGCTTACCTCAAGTGTGTTCAACCCAACCTGTAAGAGCGACAAGAGGTGTGACGATTTTTGCGGTGTCCCCTAAAACGGTCTGCTGTGAGGGCTTCCAATCGCAGCATTGACGGAGGCTCCGGGTATGGGTACGGGCAGATTTGGCAAATAGGGCGTGTAGGAGCCGGTGATGCTGTTAAACGCGTCATACATTGCTAAATGCACAATTGCCAGAGCGCGAGCGGTGCGGGTGGGTCCACCTTGCTCTAAGGGGGCGGGTGATCCAGTATGGTCGCGGGCAACGGCTTCTAGGGCGACATCATTCCAGTAAAGAATTGCATCCATTCCTGTCTTCTCCTGTAGGTAACGATTTGGAACTCAATGCCACCATTCTGGAAAACCGCTCCAGCTTCGACATTACCCCTGTGGGTACTCTCGCTCACCCGCATAACTCATAGTCGTAATGAGTATGAATCTCTATGGTCAAATCAACTGATTTTGACTAGAGTTTTGATAGAAAAAACTTTAGAAAGTTCGGCTTCAGTGAGTTGGGTTCCACGCTATGGCAATTTTGGAGGACTTATGAATTTCCAACGATTTGAGCACATCAACCTTTCCTGTCGTGATATCAACGCGACGCGGCAGTTTTACCAAACTCTATTCCCCGATTGATATGTGCGAGCCGAAGGTGCAGGGTGGCTCCACGTGGGCAATGACCGGTTTTATCTCTCCCTTATGCAGGAGGCAAGCCAAACGCCCAGAAACCACCAGTCTTACTACAGCATTGGCATCAACCATGTTGGCTTTGTGGTTCAAGACGGTGAAGCGATGCAGGCCACGCTCGATAAACATGGCATTGAATACAGCTTGATGGATGATGCTCCAGAAACTCGATTCCGGGCCTACCTATACGACCCGGACGGGAACGAGTTGGAGCTGATCGAGTACCAGAGCAGCTATGCACTGAAATAGGTGAAGTTCTGGTGTGACAGCCTCTGAAGCAATGGTTGACATCTGACCCCAACCTCAGGGTTGATTCGTTTTTACCGCCAGATCGCGGAATCGCTGCAAGTCGGCATTAAGCGTAGACTCTACAATCCGGCCCAGAAATAGATTGTCCATCAGCTTGCCTAAAATGCCTGGGATTGCATAAGCAACCGTCATCTTCACAATGCTGTGGTCGCCTCGGTCGTAGAAGCGAATTGCGCCCCGGTTGGGTAAACCATCGACTGATTCCCATTGAATGATTTGATGGGTGACTACTCGAGTAACCCGCGATAACCAGCTAAATTCAAACCCACCGGATGCCAACTTCCACCGCGATAAATTTGGATCGTTCTCAACCACTTTCACTGACTCGATCCACTTCATCCATTTCGGCATTTGTTCTAAATCCGACCAAAGATCCCAAACAACGTTGATGGGGGTTTCAACTTCAATTTGTACAGTGTGTTCAAGCCAGTCGGACATGAGGATTAGGGGTATGAAGAACAGATAGCAGGTCGTTTTGCTGAAGGCAACTTGAGCAGATTACTCTATTTGAGCGCTCTCTTTATTGTGAGTGATGTATCGAGTTTTTCAACCGTTGCGATTTTCGTCCTTCTGTGTTCGATAGACAGCGGTTGAATCAAGGGTTAAGACCTAGGCAGCCTTGGTTGCAATGCCTCTATAAAGGTAACCAGCGAGTTTGGGCAATCCCTCTCCATAGAATTCTTCTATAGTTACTGTGGAGAACTGATTCTCAACCAGTTGACGGATGTTGCGGTTGAAGTGGCAGCCGTCTGCGATGATTTTCTGCAGCGGCGTCAGGCGATTAACGACTCCACTATTGACGAAAATTTGTCCGGCTGCATTTCGGCTGACTTCGATCGTATTGTCTAAGTTATCTCCGATGATGCTGAGGATGCCTGCGCTAAAGCTTGCAGAAACTGCCATAAAATCTGTTTCCTAATTCGTATTAAGTGGGAATAAAAGTGTCGTTGGGACGCAGTAAATCTGGAGTCAGAACATTGCTTTTGGCTCTTGAGTCGTTCCTGCAAAGTGGACGAGAGTTTGCCGTAACCAACCGAGCTAATCGGCTAGAGACTTCCCAATGGAAAGAAGTTTGTGAAAGTGAGCTATGAGATACTGACTAGTTTTTCAAAGCAGCGGACAGATCGACGATCGCGCATCCCATTCCACCAATGTTGTAACCGAATCGCCTCTGCTGATAGCGTAAAATTGTGGTGATATTCCAAGGCGGGCAATTGTTCAAAACAGGGGTAGAAGGTGAAACCCTAATTCTGAATGAGCAAAGCAATCGAGACTTGAATTACCTTTGAGTAAAGAATTGCTGCTGTCGATCATTCGATTGCTACTGCCATGATCTGAAGTAGAGTACGATCGCTGTATTTCAATGGGTACTGAACCAAAAGCAACTCCAATTTCTTCATCAACCACTTGCAGAACTGATTCTTGCTGAAACTGGCGTTTGTAAGCAGCAATAATCTGAGAGATAGATTGCTCATTCTCCTGCGTGTCTTCAGTAATTAGAGAAACAACTTTGCTTGGCTCACGAATCAACTTTTCTAATTGATCAAGGAATTGCCCTTTGGCGCTATAAACAGTCAGTCCATCGGGAAATTTTGGTGTCACAACATCATTCAAAAAATCCCGAAATTCTCGATTGGTCACTTTTCCAGTTGTGCCAATATTGCGTCCAAAATAAAGGTCAACCTGAATTAATTCGGGCACTGGATCATTATCAATCAAATCTTCTGAGCCGCCGAAACCGACTTTGACTTCTTCATTGACGACTTCCAAAACTGATTCTTGCTGAAATTGATCTTTGTACTGATTGATGATTGTGTCGATCGCTTGCTCGTTTGTTTCAGTGTCTTCAATAATTAGCGAAACTACCTTGCTCTGCTCTTGAATCAGTGTGTTAGAACTGTCCAGAAACTGCCCATCTGCGTTGTACACCGTTAATCCATCTGGAAACTGGGGAGTAATGTTTCGATTGAGAAACCGCTGAAACTGTCGCTCAGAAACTTCTCCAGTTGTGCCAATGTTGCGACCAAAGTAGAGGTCAACCTGAATTAATTCTGGCGTTGGATCATTCTCGATCGAATCATCAGCCGGATCAAAACTGACGGTGGTATCTCGATTTGCAACTCGCAGAACAGATTCTTGCTGAAACTGGTTCTTGTAAGCGTCGATGATGTGGTTGATTGATCGCTGGTTTGTCAGGCTGTCTTCATAGAGTAGGGAGACCACTTGACTCGGTTCACGAATCTGTGTGTTAGTGCTGTCTAAAAATTGTCCCTTGGCGTCGTAGACCGTTAGCCCATTGGGAAAAAGTGGTGTAATTGTTTGGTTGAGAAACTGCTGAAACTCTGCTTCTGTTACTTGTCCGGTTGTGCCAATATTGCGACCAAAATACAGATCTTCTTGAATTAGCGCCGGAGGATTGTGCTGAACCTGCGCCAATATTGGCTCTGCTTGATCAAGAACTGTTGACTGAATAAATACTGCCGATGAAACGAATTGCTCTGAATGACTTGCCTGAAGAATCAGTGTCCCACAATCCGGCTATCAAAAAGAAGGTAATGCTGCGTTTGGGTGAACTTCCCCACCTGACCAATTTCTCCCAAGCTCGGTTTGGCCCCGGCCAGGTTGCCGCAGCCCACGCTCACACCGATATGTGCGAGGTGTTTTTTGTCGAGGCGGGCACTGGACTGATTTGCATTGATAGCCAGGAGTATGCCCTGACGGTCGGCACCTGTGTGGCGGTGGAACCGGGTGAGCAGCATGAAGTACGCAATACGGGTTCCGAAGAGCTGGTGCTGACCTATTTTGGCCTGCGGGTGGAGCCAAGCCAATGAACGGTATGTCTTGGCGCGTGGTAGACCTGACCCATCCCCTCACCACTGCAATGCCGCTCTGGGCAGGCGATCCAGCTATCGAAATCCAACCTTGGGCTAGCTACGACCAGGAAGGCTACTTGATCAATCGCCTGACCATCGGCGAGCATAGCGGTACCCACTGGGGCACACCCAACAGTTTCATTCCTAACGCCAGAAGTGCTGATCAGTTTACGGCGCAGGAGCTGGTGGTTCCGGCAGTAGTGTTGGATAGGCGTGAATCAACTGAATCCAATCCCGATTACTGCTTTTCTTTAGCTGATCTCGAAGCTTGGGAGGCTAGGTATGGGCTAGTTCCGTCCGGCAGCCTCGTGATTCTGTTTACCGGCTGGCAAGATCGCTGGAACCATTCTCCTAGCTTTTTTAACCGAGATGCGCAAGGAACCTGTCACTTTCCGGGCTTTGGGGCAGAGGCCGTGGCCTTTCTGATTGCAGAACGCCACATTGTTGGCCTGGGAACCGATACGCATGGAGTCGATCCGGGAAGCGATCCTACCTACGCTGCTAGCACGGCTATCTACGAAGCTGACGGCCTAATTCTGGAATGTTTGGCTGGCCTCGATCAACTGCCCCCGACTGGGGCGATCCTGGTAATCGGAGGATTGCCGGTTCAAGGTGGTTCGGGCAGCCCTGCTAGGGTATTAGCTTTACTTCCGGCAGTATAGAAGGTTACTTGACAACTGACTGCTGCATCTCATAGCTGCTTGGGAATCTTGAGTATGGTCCTGCTCTAGACTTCCTTATGGGTAAACTACGATTGACTTCAGCCAACTCGCGGCAGCAGTTGCAACAGCTCCGCTTTCAACAGCACAACACTCTACGCCAATCCATTGCTGTGGGACAGGTCGGGTTGCTGACTTGCGGAATTTTGCTAACCCTATTGGCAGGTCATAGTACCGCCCACGAAGGCTATGCCCGTCAGCGCCTCCAATTTCAGCGAGAGCGGCTTTCTAGGCCAACGGCAGAGCAACCGCCTGCATTTAAGCCAGGAACACCGGGAGTTTGCCATCTGTATCAGTTGTCGGGCTATTTAGCGATTGGTTCACAGGGGCAGGTAGTGCCCTTGAGTGAGTACTGTGAGCAGCAGCGCAACTGGGCCTGGTACGAAACCAGCGACTTTTGGCAAGAATTCCGTGAAGTGGCCAGTGCGGAAACGCTCAGCTATACCCAAACTTTAGACCGAGACAAAGTCGAAGCCTACGCCCAGTCGATTTGCCCCTTTTTGGTCAACGGCGGCACAGTGCAGGAATTGGCCGAGATCAGAACAGATGCTCAATTCCCGGCAGATTTTGAGCAAGCGGTGACCGAGGAAACCGCCGAGCTGGATTTGATCATGCTGACGGCCCAAGCCCGGATCAAACGCCTGCCGCTGAGCGAATTCCAAAACCTGAGCGGACGCGGTCTGATTGCCCTAAAGCTGAAGGACGACGATGAACTGCGGTTTGCCAACTTGGCCGTCACCGATGAGCAGTTGCTGATCGCCACCTCGACCGGACGACTCCTGCGCTTGACCGTCACCGACGAGAATGTGCCGGTAATGGGCCGAGCTGCCCAAGGTCAACAAGCCCTGCGCTTAACCAAACAGGAAAAACTGGTGAGCTGTGTGGTGCTGAATCCTGAAGATGAGCTGCTGATTGTCACTGCTCTCGGCTATGCCAAACGCATCAAGATCCGCAGCCTGCGACCCGGCCAGCGCGGCGACATGGGCACCTATGCAATTCAGTTCACGACTAAAACCGATCAATTAATTGGCGCAGCTCCAGCCCTCCCCGATTCAGCCGTCACCGTCCTAACCGATGAGGAGCGACTGGTGCGGATCGATGTTGAGCAGGTCAACCACTATGGTAAGGATGGCCCGGGCGACCGGGCTATGAAGCTGCCCAAGAAGGAGAAACTAGTAGAAATTTGCAGCTTAGAAGTGCATGAAGAAGCTGAAGATTAATCAAGAGAAATCAAGCTTGTTATTGCCGAATTGGTCAAGGGCATCCTAGCGTTACCACCTGAAAGTCGGCACTTTCCGATTTTTCTGTCATAGACAGTATCGTGATTACCTCTTGCAGTCGCTGCCTACGGTTACTGTAGGAGGTTTCTTCGAGCTTCTGCTGTTGTTTAGTATTCACAGGTAAGCACTATGACCGTAATGGATGCTTTCGCGGCTCAGGCAGTGCCTGATCGGTTCGGCCCACGATTCATGGGCAATTTGCCCTGCGGCAAGTCAGTGTAAGTTCTCTACGTCAGTTTTCTACAAAAGCGCATTTCAAGTTATCTCCCAAATGATTGAAACGCGATACACAGGGGCTTGGGTCTCTGTGTTTTTTAATGTTTCTGAAAGCTAGAGACAAAAGCTGTGGCTGAATCAGGGAGGTTGAAGCAGAAGGCTAAAATCAAGGTGCTATAGGCTTTAGGGTTAGCAGTGTGAGGATCGAGGAAATCATTTGGCTAAATGCAGTTATAGAGAAGCTATCTGTAAAGCATCGTGTGGAGTCCAATGAAGTAGAAGAGGTTTTTAGCAACAAACCAAAATTTCGATTCGTAGAGAAGGGCAAGCGTAAGGGAACGGATGCTGGACACTATTTAGCAGTGTTCTTTATTTAGTGTTATTTATTTATTTACAAGCCCTCCGCTCAAGCTTTGATCTTAAGTGCAAGAAATATGGCAGATAAGGAGAGGGAACTGTATGGCCGAAAGTAATTCTAAGAAGCTACCTCAATTTGATTCAAATCAAGAACTTGTAGATTTTTTTGAGTCCCATGATATTGGTGCTTATGCAAGCGAACTACCAGAGGTATCGTTTGAGGTTGACATCAAAAGGAAGCATTATTTGGTTTCAGTTGATGGGAATTTGATGAGTCAGCTCTTAGAGGTAGCGAAAGAGCAGCAAGTTTCGGTTAAGATACTTTTAGACTATTGGCTGAAAGAGAAGCTCCTGAAAGTCAGCTAAGACAGGCAGTACAGAGACTGAACGAACAATAGTCAAATAGCGAACCAGGACATTCGTGAGCCGCCAGCATCCAGAGTTTTGTTAGTCAATCAGGGATTTGACCTGTGATTTAACCTATACATCAACCTATGCATCAGTATTCATCGCTAGTGCGCTATGGCAATAGATGAACATTCCCCTACATCTCTTCTCGATTGCTATAAGTAAAAGATTTGTGAATTCATCTTGAATGTCCTGAAGTTGACCAGTTGTCCTGAAGCCCTTTTCAAACTTGGATGCTGCCGCCCTGCGACGATTTTACCTTTGCAGATGAATTAACTTGCTCATTGTTTATGCAACGGTGTTTGCATATTTGTGCAAAGAACTTCTCCAACCTTGACAACCAATTTGCCACAAAGCAGTACTACTAATTCAGGCTCATTGATTTATTGTACTAATCAAACAGGCATAGCTTATGGAACATCTATAGGTTCAATGCATATGTTTTAACATCTACACTATCTCCACTCTGTGATAACCATGGGTATACCCACCCAAGAGCCTCAAAAATCCTTTGAGCAATGCTGGTTAGAGGTACGTGCCCGAGTTCTAGCTTTTTGCTATCGACTGATGCAGAATCGGAATGATGCGGAGGATCTGTTTCAAGAAGTTGCTATACGTGCTTGGCGAGGCTACAGTAGCTTTCGTGGAGAATCCTCTTTCTCAACTTGGGTACTAACGATTGTCCGACGAGAAGCGACCCGACGTTTGAAGCACTCAAAACATTTGCTGCCATTGCCTCAGCCTGAAACCATACCGGACCCAGAGCGAGATGATCCCGTTGATACTAGTTTCGTGATTCGAGCAATCAAAGAGGCTGAGCAAATGCATATCCTGAATTCCGATGAAGCAAAAGTACTTCAGATGAGATTGCAAAATTCTGAGTTGACTTGGCGTGAGCTAGGAGATTCACTGGGGCTATCAGCCAATGCCTGTGCTGTGAATCATACGCGAGCCTTACCGAAGCTAAGAGTTTATTTATTTATGTATCGACCTGAATGGCTTGGCGGTGATCTGGCGATCAGGACTGCGTTTGCTCAGGCCCAGCGGATGACCCAATCTCCTCTAAGCAGAGAGGAAGCAGAAGTATTTGAACAGATTGTCTTACGTCAGAATCATAATTATTCTCGTTCGGGTTGGAAAACCAGACTTTCCTCAGCCTGTACCAAGGTGATTCGGTTTATTCATTTGGATTAGGTAGATAGAAACCCATGTCCCAGCTTCCCCACCAACTCCCTGACCTGCCTGACTTGCCGGAGTTCTCGCTCCTCCATCAGCAACCGTCTAGACCAGTAACACTAACTCTAGTGAAAATCGATCAGCTACCAGTTGGACCATTAGATGCAACTGGAATTTGTACTTGGTTCGTTGATCTTTTTGGCGGTGTACTCCCAGTTGCTTCCCTTTCGCCACAGAGTACTTTACAAGATATAGAGGAATGGTTAGAAGGACAAGGCGTACCCGTGCATATTGAACAGGCTGCATCCCTGGAAGATCTGGCCTTGTACATTGAGTCAGGTCGCTGTGCCCTACTTTTGCTGCAGGAACCAAATCAGCCCTGTTTAGATAATTTTTTAGATGATTTTGCTATATCAGCTATATCAATTGATGGTTTCTACACGCTTGCAGTTGCCTGGGGACTCGTGCGAGAAGGGATTGAGGCATCTCTTCAGGTGTATGTGCTTGGCCCTACAAACTCCGCCCTGCTTCAACAGAGCATTATTGACCAAGTCGCTTCTTAGCCTTTTCCCAGGCTTCTGCTCGCCAACGATAGACTTCGTCAATGTCAAGACCGCCCCCCGCTAGCTGTGCTCCCGTTCCAATGATGAACTGACCCACTTCCGGACGAACAGGAAATGGACCCCGACGCGACAACTCAAGGAAAAAAGCAGCCTGAACCATTTCAAAAATAGGACGGTTATTTTCAAAAAAATCTTTCCGAAAATCATCGAAACGAAGATTAGATAGGCAATACTTCATTGTATACGAGCGATAAGCTTGCTCAAGTGCAATTGCCATATCTCCCTGAATATGGGCTGCCACTCCTGTCACAATACTCTTGAGTACCTGATTTGCAAATCCAGAGACAGAGTTCCAACTGGGCCGACCAGCAGCTTGGAAATGATTGATCCACAGTTGACTGATCTGGTCTAGCTTCCCTTGCCAGAAATTTTGGAGTGATTCGTGGTATAGATTGTAAAAGATAGGAATAAAGTGTAGGACAAAGCCTGGATGCTCAAACCGTTGGACTTCCGCAATCTCGTAATAAGTAATTAGCTCATAAAGTTTTGCGAACCAATATTTGTTATCCAGAATCGTTTCTGTGAATCTTCCGCGTGCATCAAGTGCACCCACGCTTCTTAAAAAGCTTTTAGCAACATGGGCACTCAATCCAAGAGTTTTACGAGCCGCATCAAGTTCAATCTTCAGTGCATCTTTTGAAGCGTAAGGACAGCTTGGCTTCGGCGTGTAAATCTCAATCACCACCCCTCTGTTGGTAGCCCGCCCCTTAACAGTACTGTTGTCAGTGATATATGTACCCGGAGATGCTGAACCGACAAAAATTGTTTGTGATCGGGCATTTTTCCCCAACAGTTCATAGACACGTTTGGCTCGACCTTCTCGGAGAAAGTTGTTGTTTTTTTCTTTCCCAATGCAATCGCTATATCCAATGATGCGCAGTCGATAATTTGGATTCGTTTCAAACTTGCTCAGCCAGTCCTTTAAAAGTTGCTCTTGTTTAGTAGATTCTTTAACACCATGCCAATTCACGCCAAAATCAGCAATCTCCAAACCACGGGTTGTTAAACGAACGTCAACCGGCAAGTGCCCCTTCTGAGTTTTTGAAGTTTTTATTTCGCCTGGTTTGTAGCCAGAACAAACATGGCCGGATGTTGCTTGACCCAACCCCGAACCATTCAAGGCGGCTCTTTGAGAAACTGGCCTACCAGATTGCGAGGCGAACCACTCCCAACGGGCTTGACTGAGTTCACATTGGACTTTAGCTCGCTCCTGAGCTTCAGACCCAACCGCATATCCCTGAGGAAAAGGGAACTCCTTCAGTTCTGGAAAGGCGTGCAGAATACCTTGAAGAGACGCAACAAGCTGTTTCTTGCTAATTTTCCCCATGCGGTATTTTCCAACCATCTTGGCTATCAGTTTTTGCCCTTGCACCAAACGCGAGATCACTTCTAGTTTTCGCTCTAGTTTTTTCACCTTCTCTAACGGCGTAAGCGATTCTCGACTCAGCGTCCTCAAGACGGTTACCCCCGCGCAATTGCGTTTGTATTCCTCTTGCAATCCTTTCCCAATCGACTCCATAGCTTGTCGGTAAGGTAAAACCTCTCCAGGCTGTTTCACTGAACTGGAACCCGGATCACGATCAGAATGTTCTGCATCAGCTCAATTATTTGAACAGCTCTCGATTCAAGAGCGCAGTAAGCTCAGCAGCGAAACCCTGGTCAATGTAGGTGGCAATATTCGTCGCCAAGCCCTCCAAGTTGACAAAGACGCGGACCCAGCCTCCTATATTGTTGTGACACTGCTAGTCGGCACAGCAGACGACCGACCTCTGGCTAACCCAGTTCATTCCACCGAAGAGTTGGCTGCCGTTTTGCAGCGCTTGGGAGGCATCACACCCGCCTATCTGATGATTTACGAGTTGATCTGGTCGCCGCAGGATGCCAGCGACAGCCTTTCGCGTGAACAGCTTTTGACCCATTATTCAGATCTAGTACAAATTGCCTAACTGCTCATAAGGCTTAATCGATAAGGCTTGATTGAACAGGCACGCCCTTCATAAGAATCTGACAAGGCAGTACACTGAACGATGTAGCACTGGGAGGACGATCACTTGCTAGACGAACAGGCTAAGAAAACAATCCTGCGAAAAATTCCCCACGGGCTTTATGTTTGTGGCGTCAAAGATGGGGATGAAGTGAATGGCTTTACGGCCAGTTGGGTAATGCAGGCCTCGTTTCAACCGCCCTTGGTGGTCAACTGCGTCAATCGCAACTCTGGCTCCCATGCCATGATTCAGTCCAGTCAGGTGTTTGCCCTTAGTTTCTTAGAGGCAAGTCAGAAAGAACTCGCGCAAAAGTTTTTCAAACCGCAGCGGCGCGTCGGCAACAAGTTTGAGGATGTCGAGTTCTACCTGGGTGAAACCGGCTGCCCAATCATTTCTGATTCCTTGGGCTATGTCGAATGCCGCGTTGTGGGCACAGTTGAGCATGGCGATCATACTGTCTTTGTCGGAGAAGTGATCGCCGCAGGCGTGCATCGAGACGGCGAACCACTCCAGTTAGAGAGTACAGGCTGGCAGTATGGAGGGTAATGTTCTATGCCCCTAATCAAAGTCCAAACCTCTGCTGCTGCACCGGACCAAGCTACGGTTGAAAGTTTGCTAAAGCGTCTATCTGCTAGTTTGGCGAAACATACAGGTAAGCCAGAATCCTATGTGATGACTGCTTTTGAGCCAGGTCTGGCAATGACCTTTGCAGGCACAACCGATCCGGTTTGCTATATCGAAATTAAAAGCGTGGGGACAATGAGTCCAGCTCAGACGACAGCCATGAGTCAGGATTTTTGTCAGCAGGTGAATGCAGCCCTCGGAGTGCCGACCAATCGCACCTACATTGAGTTTGCTGATGCCAAAGGCTATATGTGGGGGTGGAACGGAGGTACGTTCGGTTAGCATTGTCCGTAAAGATTTTGTTTTTCTGCATAAAGATTGAGCCTTTCTGTGTCTATGGATTCTGGTCGTTGAAATTATTCTTGTTAAGATTCGTTACATCGGCGGCAAGTTCATAGGACTAGAACGAAAGGGAAATTATGCTGAATGCTCTATTGTTCGATCTAGACGGTACGTTAGCTGAAACCGACTCGCTCCACTTTCAAATTTGGCAGGACTTTCTGCTTGACTATGGATTGGTGATTGATCGGGCTTTTTATAAAGCCAAGATTAGTGGGCGGCTGAATCCGGACATCATGGCCGATCTGCTGCCGCAGTTGAGTTTGGCTGAGCAGAACGATTTTATTGAGCGCAAAGAGGCTGCCTTTCGAAATCGTGCTGATGCGCTAACGCCTTTAGCGGGTGGTAAAGATTGACACGCGCACCCACTTCCCCCATCAACTGCGAAGCCATATTTTCAACCGCTTTTTGGCCACTTTGGTAGGCAAAGTAGCCCACGAGCACCACGGTTCCCAGGGTTTGTAACACGAAGGGAGCAGCCACTACTAAACGTAGCGGAATTTTCTGAGAAAGCAGAAGGAGCCGTCGGGGAGCAAGAAACTGCATAGCCTGTAGCTTGAGGGTTCGCTTTAGAACAATATACAGCGGCCCCACAGAAAATGGATATTCGAGTACTAGTTATCTTCTCTCGCTCGCAAATACTTTCCTGTCAAACTTCCTACATTACTACTTTCAAATTCCCACTTTTTGGACTTAAACATCCACTCCTAATATCTTTAACTGAATTTTTGGTTGTCGTTAACGGCTGCCAAAACCCGATTTATATGTGCGGTTAGCTTGTTATTTTTATCACTTCTATTAGAATTGATCACTTCTCTCTAAAGGGGGATGACAAAATCCCCCGTTCAATGATACTAAGAGAAGCCTGTACGCTCAAACTCTTCAATCAACTGCCCGCTCATTCCATTTCCAAGCCTGCACAGAATTTTGTGTCAATCTGATTGCCTCGGCTTCGTCACTGCCCATCCCCATGTCAACGGTAAGCTAGGCGGGGAAGTCTGCGTGTGCGGACTCGCAAGAGGTTTAATCCACTACCCTGCGGGAACGCAAGCATATGAGTGGACTTGCTTGATTAGCCCGTGCTTTGCCGAGGCAGTTGATGCTATCGGTTGCCGTCTAATTCGCTCTCTAGCTCGCCATCTGACTCACTTTCCAGGGGAGATGCCCCAACTCCAATGTAGGGTGCGCCTCCTTCGTTGCGGTTCTGACCACGAGTGCCAAATACTTCTCCAGAATCGCCACTCCCACTGTTATCGCTAGCACTAGCGCCACTGTTGCTGTCATTGGAGCTTGCGTCAGAGCTATCGCGGCCAGAGGAGTTTGAGCCATTGTCTGAGCCATTGTCTGAGGCGCTGCTATTGTCACCACCGTTATCCCCATCGCCGTTATCGGATTGAGCGAAAAGCTGTTCTGAAGCGTCTGGAGCTGTTTGTCCTAATCTTGCAGAAACCGTTTGCGGCAGAAGTGCTAGGGCCGGTAGGCTCAATAGAATACTAATGCTAGTTGCTCCTGTTAGGCCAACTAGCGCTGCTAATTGTTTGTCAAGATTCATATGCAGTCACCTCGTTTGCTTAAAAGACTAGTTGAACCACTAGTTAAAAGAACCATTTCGCGCAGCATCGACTAGCAGCGAAAACGTCCTACTAGCGCTGATTTGAATTAATTGAGAGCTAAGTGAATTGATTGAGAATTAACAAGTGAGACTAATGAACATAGCGGTCATCCGTCTCATCCGAAAAGCTGTTAGACGCTCCAGCCGTGACATCGTCATCATCGTCCGGCAGAGGATGATCGGTAGAAGGAATATCGGTCGGATAGGGATCGGACGTACTGGGAACATGACCTTCAACCGTGCTGTCGGCCACACTGCCAGCGGCATTGGGGGCTTCTCCAGCGGCAGCGTTGCGAGCTTCTTCTAACGAAATGGTCGGGTCGGAATGGATGGCAGCAGCCCTCATACCAGGATTTTCAGCTATCTCTTCTGGTATCCCTGAATCATACTTTTCTGCTTTGTTAGTCATGATTTTCGATTCACCATTGCCCGATGCCCAGGTCCAGGTGCAGGACCTTACGGGCGGTGGCGATCATTATCAGGTAGTCGTTGTTTCTTCGTTGTTTGAAGGCAAGGGCTTGGTGCAGCAGCACCAGTTGGTCTACCGCGCTCTCCAGCAGGAAATGTCTTCCGAGGCGATTCATGCCTTGACGATGAAAACCTACACTCCTCAAGCTTGGCAGGCCCAGCAGCAAATGGTTTGATAAGCATATCTATTGCTGATTTGCTTGCAGATGGAAATTCCTGCGTGGACTGCTTGCCGGTTTGATAGACCGGTTTGACTGACAGAATTCTCGATAGTTGGGATAGACCAAATTGGAGCAGTCCTCTGACCCTAGAGTCGGGGGAACCGATACCATAGAAGCGTGGACTAAAAGCGTAAACAAATACTTGTAGAAAATATGACTCCAGAAGTGCAGCAGCGAATCGATGATTTGGTTCAGAACAATAAAATCATGGTGTTCATGAAGGGCACAAAGCTGATGCCCCAGTGTGGCTTCTCCAACAATGTTGTGCAGATTTTGAATGTGTTGGGTGTTCCGTTTGAAACCTATGATGTGCTGTCCGATCCAGACATTCGGCAAGGCATCAAAGAATATTCCAATTGGCCCACAATTCCTCAGGTTTACATCAATGGCGAGTTTGTTGGCGGCTCCGATATCATGATCGAGCTGTACCAGAAAGGCGAATTGCAGCAAATGGTCGAGGTTGCTCTAGCGTCCTGATAGGTGAACTTTGCAGGGTCTCCTAGAGCCACTAAACATAAACCCTCTAGAAGCTTCGTCAAGCTGATCTAGAGGGTTCAATAACTGTGCGGATAATCAGGATCATCAAAAAAACCTCAACCCAGATAACCGCGGACAGACCGGAGATAAGTGCGCCATTCCTAACCCTAACGATAATCGGGTTCTGTTTGGGGCATCTCAAAGTTGGATGGATCGTAGAGATAGCGAATCACTTCCTCTTCCAAACGGTTAATTAAATAGGGTTCAATTGCATCAGCGTGACGAAGAGCCGCTAGGTAACCATCCATGTAGAGGCGAAGCTCGTCAAACCGATAGCCACGATTCCATTGCTCTACTAGAGCATCGGTGAGCCGTTGATAATAGCGAATTGCAAGGGCATCCTGAAGCATAAATTAGTCAAACCATTGCCTAAACGACAGCGATTCTGAACGATGTCCCAGTAATAACTTCCCAATAATAATTTTCCAGTGAACTTCTTACAAATAGCAGCGGCGCTATTGAATGAAATGGGAATGGGATAGAACAGGTGTAGCCAATCGATCGATATTGAACTTCCCCCTCAGCGAAGGTACCTAGGTTGTTTTGCTTAGATGCATTTGCGATTTACACTGAAAGCCACACGCCTAAGCGTTTTATTGCGTAGATAGACAAGTGTGGACTTACTTTGTATTTTACCTGGAACTCTCTGAGAATTAACTGATTTTTTACCTAATGCTAAGATTGTCTCTCGCAAGATAGAGCTAGAAGCGGGTGTAAGCACGGACTGCTGCCGCTCTCAGAATCTCTCAGACGCAGGTAGCAGTGGTTACAAAACCTTGACAAATGCTTTGTTAGCCTGGAAATGCAGACCTCTAACGAGATTTCACCTGTGGGAGCTGTTGGCGTCCAAATTGTTGAGGGTAATCCCCATTTGCGATCCCTGCTCAGGCGAACGCCAAATCAGTCGTGTTCATGCCGGTCCATTGCCTTGCAAGTTACTGATGCTGACTGTAACAGAGAGTCTCTCCATCTTTGCCAAGCTTCTGGTCAGATTAAGAATTGGCTTAAGAATTGGCCCCATTGACCTGAGGGTTGACAGGCATGGCTGGCTGAGACCGTTGAGGTAGCGGAGGCACAGAAGGTTGAGCACGTGATTGGGTCATCTGCTGAGCTGGATTGGCCACAGGTTGACGCTTAGGAAAGGCGCATTCCACCGTAATTTTGATGTTGCATCCCATCGTTCCAGCCGCGATATAGGGCACCCCGCCAGAGCCACTGACATTCATGCCAAACTCTAGCGTCACCTTCTCAACCTCTGCCAAGGCCGCGTCCTTAAAGGCATTCAACGTGTACTTTGTGTAGGTTCTAATCGTGCTCTCAATGGCTTTGAAACTTTGAGCAATTTGAGCATCTGGCGATCGGCCAAAGCTGCCCTTGGCACCACCCCGCTGCACTTCCACGTCCGGTTCAACCACCTCAGGCGCAACTACGTCGTCGGTAGCTTCCACATAAATGATCGTATCTTCGTCGATTTGAATCGCTTGCAGCTTACTCATGCCAAAAACACCCCTCGATAATCTGTTCAAATGTGGCAAAACTTTGTCACATTTCTCGAAGATAGGCGAGCCAAAGCCGAAGCTGAAACGGAGTCTTACCCCCTATCCCACTCCTGGAGCAGAGCATTTGCAACCATTTAGAGTCTCACCGTCGCCCTAGCCATTCCCGTAGCCGTACTCGACTGGCAATATAGATGGGGAGCTGATAATGTTCTGCCAGCAGCCAACCTACCATCAGCAGGTGAATGCCAAAGGTGCAGCCTAACCAAACGCTAGGAAACCAAGATAAAACACTGCCTGGCAAAGGCGGAAATAAAAACGCCATCAGCCACACAATCGAGGCCGGCAGCAACACGAGCACAATGCTAGCGAACCAAACCACGGCGGTTAAGCTCGGATCATCGCGATAGGTAGATTGCCAATTGCGCCCAGTCCAGCGCCAGGTCAGAGGCTGAGAACTATCTACAACCTGCACGGTTTGGTTCTGTAGATTAGCGGTGAAAATATGGCGGCAAAAGTTACAGGCAAAGGCATCCATCAGCGTTAAAGCCGAGATCTGCCCATGACGACAAACCGGACAAATATAGCTATCCTGCAAACTTAGACTGCGCGACTCAGAACCGCGTTTAGCCGTTGCACTGACTCTTGCAGAAGAGAGTTTATTTGAGGGTGGAGATGAATTCCAATCTGGAGATGGCTGTGTCATACAGGCCGATCATTAAACAAAGTGGACAGAGGTAGCTTGTAGGAGAGATCGGCTAGCAGTTTATCTGCAAATGTCAGCCTAAATGTTAGTCTACAGCGCCCCAATCAAAGCACTGCTTGAACCAACCGACCGCACAATTTCCCGACCTCCTTGCTCTAGGATAACAACGGGTTCCAATCCCATCTCCACTCGCTTAACTAAAACCTTACCATTGACCAGTCGATCCCCCACCGTCACATAGCGGCTCGTGTGTTCCTCCGGCACTTTTACAATCACGTTGGTTTTGCCACCCACTTCGATCACACCGCTAATCTCAATCGTTTCCGCTGTGCTTTCCTGGGGTGCAACTGGGCTAGGCACATTCACCGATGGTAGCCGTAGAGCTGGTAAACTGCCGCTGCTCGTTGTTGATAATCTGTTTCTGCCTGGTCCAGCACCTCATCTGTAGTTAGTTACACAATGCCTAGAACAGGAAGAAACATTGAGCATCCCAACGTCCGGATTCCACCTTCTGAGATGGAGATCCTGAGAAGCTACTGTGAAGAAAATCAACGCACACAATCTGATGTAATTCGGGAATTTATTAGAAGCCTGAAAACTGTTGCTGCGACCTCAGAGCCAACTAAGCCGGATTAAAACAGGTTAGGAGGGAGCATTGCTTTGCTCTATTGCTTATCAACCTTATTCAGCACGCAATCCTACATTGTTTTGAAAAAGGAACATTGGGCCGATGGTTCAACGAGCTGGGTCAGTATTGGGGACTGTGAACAGGCTGAAGAGAATTGCTGAGCCATGCCAGAATTAGAACGAGTGTGATCTCAAGTCAGGTGAACCATGACGACCGCAACTGTACCGTCAACCTCTGATCAGCGGATTGTGCTGTCTGGGCGCACTTGGGAGCAGTTCAAGCTGATTCAGCAAGGCTTTGAAGACTCACCGGGTATGCGCTTGGCTTATTACAAAGGCACGATTGAAATTATTATGCCGGGACGTGAACATGAGGTTTTTAAATCTCTGATTGGCTTTCTGCTGGAGCTTTTTTTTGTGGAGAGAGGTATTGAATTTGAGCCAACCGGGGCAATGACGCAAGAGCGAGAACGGGTCGTTTCAGCCCAGGCTGACGAATCCTACTGCATTGGCACCTCTAAACCAACGCCCGATCTCGTGGTTGAGGTGGTGTTTACGAGTGGTGGAGCGGCTAAATTGCAGCGCTATCAAGCTTTGGGCGTGCCTGAAGTATGGTTCTGGCAGGATGGCTTGTTCAGTCTATATCGTTTGCGCACAGACGGATATGAGCGAATCGAACGCAGCGAAATTCCCGAACTGGCTACGCTGGATCTGGAACTGCTGACTCGCTGTGTGCTGATGGGTGATTCCAGATTAGAAGCGATTCGCAAGTTTCGTCAGGCGATTCGTCAGGCGTAGCGTGCTTCATCTCAGAAGACCGTAGCCAAGATTGGATTTCGCTGGTACGCTTAACACTAAAGCCGAGCGTAAGCGAGCCGTTGCTATGCAGATTCTTCATGGCACTTGGATCCCGGAGGCAGACGACGCATTCACCCAGGATGGAGCTTTCTATTTGTGGGTAGAAACGACCGAGCGGCACAAATTTCGCCAACCTAGTCAGCGGCATCCGTACCAGTTGGTAGCGCCTGATCTTGCAGAATTATTAACTCAGGAACTGGGCGTTCAGCCGCCCAATTACCGCAAGCTAGAGGATTTTATTTCGCCCCAATACTTTCTGCTGCCTACGGTAGACAATCAGCCGCTGCCTTCGCTGGAGCTTTCTCGCTATCTGGAACTAGAGTTACCAGAAAGCTTTGAGTTGCAGTACTGGCAAATCGACTGCTACAAAACCGTGGCTGCAGCCAAAACGGGTGGCTATGTGAATTCGGTGGTGAGTTTGCTGAACGATCTGCATTTTCTAGCGCTGCACAATTTGGCCGAGATTCAGTTGGGAACCGATCTGCTGTTTTGGTTTCACTACACGCAGGCTCTAAAGCGAATTATTTACCGAGATCAATACATTCCAGCCCTGAAGTATCGCCCGTTGGAGCCGACCGCAGTTTGATATCCCAAAAAACCGCAACCGGATTACTGCCGCCAATTGCGAGCAAGGAACTATCGGCACTAAAGGCAATCGTCAGCACCCGGCCAACCTCTGGATTCAGCGTGGCTTGTAATTGAAAGCCGTTACTATGGCGCTGCCACAACCGCACGGTTCCGTCATCGCTGCCGCTGGCTAATAGGGTACCATCGGGGCTATAGGCAACGGCTTCTACTGGTTTCGTGTGTCCTGACAGAATATCTAAACATGTTCCCGTTGATATATCCCACAGCCGCACGGTTTGATCTTCGCTACCGGTGGCGAGCTGTTGAGAATCGGGGCTAAAGGCAATTGTAAACACGCGGCCTTCATGACCTTCTAGCACAGCCAAACATTGTCCTGAAACCCATTCGCCGCTGCGTCCTGCTGTGATTCTCCCCATTGCTGCCTGCTCTGGTTTATCAGCATAAACCGAACTGACATCCCACAGTTTCACAATTCGGTCGCCGCTATTGCTGGCCAGGATTAATCCATCGGGGCTAAACACAACCAAACGCACGGCTCTGGTTTGACCGCGCAGCGTTTTGATACAGCGTCCCACCTTACTGCCCTTCGCTGAGGAATCATTCGCCTCCACCTGCCAGAACCTTATCGTTTGATCATCACTGCCGCTGGCGAGAAGCTGACCGCGTGGGCTGTAGTTCACCGACCAGACTCGGCCCGTATGGCCTTCGAGGGTGTGAATGCAGCGCCCGGTTGCTAACTGCCAGAGCCGAATCGTATGGTCTTCGTTGCCGCTGGCTAGTTGCTGTCCATCTGGGCTAAAGGCCACCGACCAAACCCAATTGTTGTGACCTTTCACCGTTCTTAAGCAACGGCCTGTATCGACTTCCCAGAATTTGATCGTCTGATCATCGCTGCCGCTGACGGCGGTTTTGCCATCCGGACTAAAGGCCACCGTTAGCCCCATGCCCGTATGCCCCTCAAAACTGCGAATCGGCTCCTCGGTGTGAAATTCCCAAAGGCGAATTCGGTCATCGCTGGCGCTGAGCATAAACTGGCTATCGGGACCAAACGCCACCGACCAAGTGCGGCTATTGCAAACAAACACGCGCTCGCAGTCGCCCGTGCTCAGGTCCCAAAGCCGGATCGTTTGGTCATCGCTACAGGTTGCCAGCCACTTGCCGTTTGGACTAAAGGCCAAGGAACGAACCGTATCCGTGTGGTCTTCTAGTATTTGCTGACAGAGGCCGGTTTGAGTTTGCCAGAGGCGCACGGTTTGGTCGCTGCTGCCACTCGCCAGCCATTTCCCATCGGGACTAAAGGCAATCGTCCGCACGCCGCCCCGATGGCCGGTCAAGGTGGCTAAACAGTCGCCGCTGGCACTATCCCAGAGTTTGATGGTTTGGTCTTCGCTGCTGCTGGCAATCAGGTAGGAGTCTACGCTATCAATTTGGGGCGAAAAAGCAACAGCAAACACCCAGTTGGTATGTCCGGCTAATTCCTGCAAACATTCACCCGTGTTAACATCCCAGAGTCGAATCAGTTTGTCTTCGCTGCTGCTGGCAAGCAGGCGACTATCGGGACTAAAGGCCACCGACCAAACCCAATGATTTTGTTCTTCTTTGCAGGTGAACAACTGTTTGCCATCGGCCACCTGCCAGAGGCAAATCTCGCCGTCCGCATCGCTAGACGCTAAAAGCTGCCCGCAAACTTGTTTAATTGAACTGGCTCCTTGGTTGGGGGGACAGATCAGCTCCCAAGGCGTGTCGGCAATTGATGAATCTGCGGCGATGCAGGCGGCACAAAACTTTGGCCAGACTTGGAAAGACTTTAAACAATTAATTCGAGATCAGAAGGTCACCCTACCCGCTTGGACCGGCATCCAGAGTTCGCAATCGGTAAGTAGCCTGAATAGCTGCTGGGTGGGTGCGCTCTGTTTTTTGCCGGAAGCAGGTGCAACCGCATCGGAGCAGCTTCTAGAAATGTCTGCCCAGCGTTCTCCCAACAGCCGTTGGCAGGCTTCTACCGCCTTCAAGGGAGCCGAATTTGACCCAACCGGACGACAGATTACCGCTGTTTATGCCGTGCAGCGTATTCCCAAGCAGACTGATTATGTGCCGCTGGGGCGACCTTCTCAAGAATTTCCCAGCTGGTATTCCTGGTCAAGCGATGATCAGTTTGAGAAAGTACCGATTCGCCTACAAGCGCCGCCGGGTAAATCGATGCTAGTGATTGATGCCACCGATACTGGCGAATTAATTGGTTGGGCTGGGATTCCCTATCGGCTCGGTTCTGAAGCGCGCACTACCACCAGCGAGTCGTTTGCCTCCAAGCAGGATAATCCAGACTGTACGCAGGCTTTCACCTATCCGTTTGCGATGGCCATTCTGGATGACCAGGGCAGCAGCTTGGCCGACTTAAAACAACTCCAGCCGGACTACTCACGGGCCGAGCATCGCCAGGATTATGACCTGCAAGGATTCCCGATGTTTAAGGGAGCGAGCGTTTTCAACTACCGTCGCATTGTTAGCACCAAATCTAGCGATCCCCGCGAAGATACCCCCGCCTTTGGCGACATCACCATGATCAACTGGAATCGCGGCAACGACTGGACAGTAATGAACCCACCGCTGGTGCTGAACGAAAAGCAAATTACCGCCTCCGGTCAGCACGCCAACTGGATGGGTGGATTATCGCTGAGTGCATTGCGCCATGCCGAAGAACATGCCCTGCTGTTTGCCGAATGGCTGATGGAAACCCAGTCCAGTCCGCAGTTACCCCTAGCCTACCTGTCGGGCAAATATATGCCAATGGCCACCAATTCTGGTCTTAGCATGATGCCCTACATTCGGGAGGGACGGCGAATCATCGGACGTAGTGCCTATGGACAGCACGAGTTTATGATGCGGGAAGCTGATTTGCGGCGTGATATGCGGGGTAGTCGCGACTTTACTCCTACAGTCGTTGCCCTAACCCACTACAGCATTGACATGCATGGTTGCCGCTACCGCAACTGGGAAGAATCCTGGGAAGCCAGCAGTGCGCCAGTGCGGGACGAAAGTTTGATTAAACCGATCTACATTCCGCTGGAAGCGTTGATTCCTCAAGGGGTGGACAATTTGCTAATTGGCGGTAAAAGTATTGCGGCTAGCCACATCGTCAATGGCTCTACTCGTGTCCACTATGGCGAGTGGGTAATTGGCGGAGCAGCCGGAGCAACGGCAGGATGGTTGGTGAGTCAACAGCCCGGACGCTTACCAATAGACATTAAACAACAGCAACTCGTTCCCCAACTCCAAAGCCACCTGCGTCAACAGGGGTTGCGTTTGGAATGGTAGTTTTGCGGAACCTTTGGCAGGAATTCTCGGTCATAAGTTCAAGCTGGGTTCCGGCATTTATCCCGAAACTAAGCATCCCACCTATCATGACTCCATCGGTCTGTCGTTGGAAGAACCGCTGGTGGAAATTCTCAAGCAGAATGGCCTAGACAAAGAAGATTCTCCGGTTTTTATTCAGTCGTTTGAAGTCGCTAACCTGAAGGAACTGAACCAAAAAATTGATGTGCCCTTGGTTCAGCTTTTTGATGCGGCTGACATTGCCCTCGACGGTACGCTGATCGAAAACCAGCCCTATGATTTTGTGGTCAGTGGCGATAAGCGCACCTATGGCGATCTACGCACACCCGAAGGACTCAAAGAAGTTGCCACCTATGCCGACGGAATTGGCCCTTGGAAGCGGATGATTGTGTCTGTCAAAGGCACGGATGCTGATGGCGATGGGAAAGCCGATGATGTGAATGGGGATGGGGCAGTGAATGATGCTGACAAAACCACAACTGCGCCTACCATGCTGGTTCAAGATGCTCATGATGCTGGGTTGCTGGTTCACCCCTACACGTTTCGCAACGAGGGTTTGTATTTGGCGAGGGACTACAATGGTGATCCAGAGCTGGAATATCGGCAGTTTATCCAGTTGGGTGTTGATGGCTACTTCACGGATTTTCCTGCCACAGGTGATAAAGTACGCGATCAGGCGGCGCAGGGCGAGGTGAAATCCCCGGATCATCCTGATGTTTTGGCAGGCACAGCCCTGGCTAATCTGGGACGCTCCAGGGGTTTGGAGGGAATGGCCATCAACCCAGACGGCACAAAGATCTATCCGTTGTTAGAAGGAGCTGTAATTGGCGATCCTAGCAATGCGCTTCGCATCTACGAGTATGATTTGCAAACGCAAACCTATGCTGATGAACTGATTGGCTACTATCGTTTGGAAAATCCTAGTCACGCGATTGGGGACTTTACCGTTGTTAATAACAATGAGTATCTGGTGATTGAACGGGATAACAACCAAGGTAGTGCTGCTAAATTCAAAAAGATCTACAAAGTAGATTTCTCTCAGAAAGATGAGAGTGGATATGTCGCCAAACAGGAAGTGGCCGATCTGCTGAATATTCAAGACCCAGACGATCTCAACCAAGATGGCAGCACCACCTACACAATGCCGTTCCAAACCATCGAAGACGTACTGGTCATCGACCCAAACACCATCCTGGTTGCCAACGACAACAACTATCCCTTTTCCGTTGGGCGTCCGCCTGCAATTGACAACAATGAAATCGTGGTGTTGCAGTTAAGCCAACCGCTCAACCTCGATCCAAACGTCGGATTGGCAGGGCTGGGCGGTGGTTCAATGGCTGGACTGTCAACCGACCTCGGAATGGGTTCTCTCGCCTAACTCTCTTAAACATTGAGTTAACCCAGACTGGTTAACTTCACTGAGGCTGGAGGATCACAGTATTCTCCAGTTTTTTGTTGGTCGAGCTGAATTTGTTGGTCAAGCTGAATCAGATCTTGGCAGCAGCCGGTTGCAGAACTGAACAAATGTTTGCCCTCAGAAACAGTTGCCAAAGCTAGGATTGTAACGAGGATATTCTTCAGGCTTGCATGACCAGCAATTCTCTACCCTTGATCCAAACGATTACACCAGAGCGCTGGGCCGGATTCAGCATGAGCTTCATCGGTGCAGGGTACGTGGGGCTATTGGTTAAAAACGGTCAGCTTGTGCGGAAATTGGAACCGTTCCCATCTGGCAATTCCTGACCGACACCGAATGGACACCGCTGTTCGCCAATCCGCAGTACGGCATTTTGGTCCTGATTAGTGCCACGCTGCTAACTGCCGCGATCGCTCTCTCGGTCGCCATTCCGCTAGGATTGATGGCTGCCATTTATTTGAGTGAATATGCACCGACCCGTTTACGTCGTTGGCTAAAGCCCGCCCTGGAAATTCTGGCTGGTGTTCCCACTGTCGTATATGGTTATTTTGCGCTCTTATTCATCACGCCTATATTGCAAACTTTCATTCCAGGCTTGGAAACCTTTAACGCCCTCAGCGCCGGACTGATTATGGGCATTGCCATTTTGCCCACCATTGCTTCCCTGAGTGAAGACGCCATCTATGCCGTGCCCCAGAGTTTGCGACAGGGGTCCTACGCCTTGGGAGCCATGAAGCGAGAAACGGTGCAAAACGTTATCCTTCCGGCTGCTTTGTCAGGCATTGTGGCCTCCTGCATTTTGGCCGTGGCCCGTGCTGTCGGAGAAACCATGATTGTAACGATTGCCGCCGGACAAAACCCCCGCCCAATCACACCCGATCTGAGTTTTCTCGACCCCCGCTTGGCTGTCCAAACCATGACTGCCTTTATTGTGCAAGTCAGTTTGGGAGATGCCCCAGTCAATTCGATTGAGTACCAAACCATCTTTGCTGTGGGAATGACCTTGTTCTTGATCACGCTAGGTTTGAATATTCTCAGTTTCTGGTTCGTCAACCGCTTTCGGGAGAAATACGAATGACGCAGAATCGCCTACCTACTGTGTTGCCCCTCTCATCGGATTCAAACAACTTCCAATCCGATCTATCGGGCCGGTATCGACTGGATCGCCTGTTTGCGACAGCGGCACTGATTGCTACGGTGACAGCCTTGCTGGCGCTGCTACTGCTGCTGGTCGATGTGCTAGTCGATGGTTTACCTCGGCTCGACTGGCAGTTTCTCACCAGCTATCCTTCCCGGCGTCCGGCCCAAGCCGGCATCCTGTCGCCCCTCGTCGGTACGATCTGGTTACTGGTATTAACGGCCCTAATTGCGGTTCCCATCGGCGTCGGTGCAGGCATCTTTCTGGAAGAGTTTGCGGCCGAAACGCGACTCGCCAAGCTAATTGAAATCAACATTGGCAACCTGGCCGCTGTACCGTCAATTATCTACGGCCTGCTGGCGCTGCAAGTGTTTGTGCGACTAATGGAACCGATCACCGGCGGACGCAGTGTTTTGTCTGGTGGTCTAACTCTGTCTCTGCTGGTCTTACCAATTATTATTATCGCCACTCGTGAAGCCCTGCGAGCCGTACCCAGCAGCATTCGAGAAGCAGGTTACGCCTTGGGAACCACCCGCTGGCAGGTCGTGCGCGATCACGTCTTACCAATGGCATTTCCCGGCATTCTCACCGGCACGATTCTGGCCCTCTCCCGCGCCATCGGCGAAACCGCTTCCTTGATCACCATCGGTGCATTCACCTTCATTGCCTTTTTACCACCACTAATCCCAATCACTGAAGGACTCCGCTCCCCCTTCACCGCCCTACCGATTCAGACCTACAACTGGATTTCCCGGCCCCAACCCGAATTTCACCAAAATGCGGCGGCTGCCATTATTGTTCTACTGGTCGTGCTGATGCTGATGAACACCACCGCTGTTTATTTGCGTAGACTGAATATTCAGATGGTGATGACGAGTATGATTGCAAGGCAACAATGCGGCTGGTCGGCAGCTTTCTCGTAGTTAAGGACAATAACCGCTGCGGTGGTGCTAACGTAACATTCTCGGGAGTGTATAGACGCAAGACTAGCAAATGAAGGATATCTCGATAACATCTATAGGCATAAGGAAATATTCGGTTGTCGTGGAAATCGTTACTATGATTAAGACTCCTTAAATTTTATTAGCGAACTTCCGTGTTGAGTAGAGGCTTTATTATCAGTTTGGCGTAAACTTCAGCATCGACATTCCCACCGCTTACCACGACACATATCTTTTTGCCCTCAAATAGCTCTTTGTTTTCGAGAACTGCACCAAGTGAAACCGCGCCGGTTGGCTCACATTTCAGGTTTGCAAGATCATAGTACATCCGCAGCGCCGCGGCGATCGTTTCATCCGGCACCTCCAACATATCCTTTACACCTTTACTAATTATCGGCCAATTCAGGTTTCCGAGCGAGATCGTTCTTGCTCCGTCTGCGATGGTCATTGGTTCAATCTCGTTTGGTATTAGGCGTCCAGCTCGAAAAGACCTTGTCGCATCATTGCCCAAAAGAGGTTCCGCGCCGTAAACCGCTGCATTATCTTTGTTATGGTTAAGTCCGTTAATGATACCGGATATTAATCCGCCGCCGCCCACTGGAACAATGACAACGTCAAATTCCCGTCCCGCTAGCTCATAGCCCAGTGTCGAATTTCCGTCGATCACAAACTGATCATCATATGCGGATGCATGGTAGGCATGGGGCATTTGGGCCGCAAGCTCTGCCACCCTCTCATTGCGTCCAACAGTTTTGGTATCAATGAGATCTACGGTTGCCCCGAATCCGCGCACAGCATTGATCTTGACCTGAGCCGAAGTATCCGGCATCACGACGGTGCATCGTTTGCCAACCAACCGGCAGGCATATGCTAAAGCCTGGCCAAAATTGCCGCTAGAGGCTGTCAATATCTCTTCGTTGGGGACATTTAGTGCCAGATTATACGCGGCCCGGAACTTGAAGCTTCCCGTATGCTGGAAGGTTTCGCTTGCGATCGTAAGGTCCAGTCCGATAACTTCGTTCAATTTCGAAGAAACGATGAGCGTTGTCGGGCGAACTATGTCTTTTAATTTATGCATCGGTGAAAAATTTATCACAACCGGCTTGCCAAAGGCAGACAAGCGACAGGATATGGTAAAAGATAGTTATGACTTCACAATTTGGAATGATCGGCCTCGGGACGATGGGGCGCAATCTTCTCATTAACATTTCTGAAAAAGATTTTAGGGTTGCCGGCTATGACATCGATCCGGCTAAACGCCAATTGCTCATTGCGGGGGCCGAAGGACGTTCGGTTGTTGCGGCTGAAAGCCTTGCTGACCTCGTCGCTGTCCTTCAACGACCTCGTATCATTATGCTCTTGGTTCCGGCTGGGCCGATAGTCGATTCCGTCATTAACGATCTGCTGCCACATCTTCAGCCCGGAGATATTATTATCGACGGAGGAAACTCCCATTTTCGTGATTCTGAGCGACGAGAGACCTTTCTTAACGAACGAGGTCTTGAATTTATTGGAATTGGAGTGTCAGGCGGTGAAGAGGGGGCACGACACGGTGCAAGCATAATGATCGGCGGGAAGCGTGAACTTTTCGCCTGCCTGGTCTGTCCAAGTAACATTGTTGTAACACTAAATTAACATCGGTGATCCGCTCGGTTCGATATACTTTTCTAGCCAGTATGGATCAACCTCTTTTGCCGCCCTTGAAGCGTCCACCAAAGAAAACCGCTGTACGAAAACTCGAACCAGATGTGGTCGAGGATGACACAAGACTCTTCAATAGGGAATTAAGCTGGCTGGAATTCAACCGCCGCGTCCTGGAAGTTTCAATGGGTCCGGGGCTTCCGATTCTTGAACGACTTAAGTTTCTTGCAATATTTGCGACGAATCTTGACGAATTCTTCATGATCCGTGTTTCGGGCATAAAGGAGCAGATAGAGGAGGGGGTAAGCGAGCTATCCCCGGATGGCCTGACCGCCGCAGAGCAACTCCGAGAGATCGGCAAGCGTCTGAAACCGATGCTGCGGAAGCACAGCGCTTTCCTTGAACAAACCGTATTGCCTGAGCTTGCAAAGTCAGGGATAACCATAGAATCGTATCGAACTTTACCGTTAAAAGAGCGAAAGAAGCTAGATAAGTATTTTCTGGATAATCTATTTCCGATACTAACGCCGCAATCCGTTGATTCGAGCCATCCGTTTCCGTACATATCGAACCTGAGTTTGAACCTCGGTCTTTTCATTGAACCCGATCGGCAGCAGACGCAGAAGAATCTGAAATATCTCTTCCGCCAGCGACGTTTTACCCGGATAAAGCTGCCGCCATCGGTCCCGCGACTTATAGCGATAAATGAACGAAAAGGACGGTTCACGCTTCTTGAAGAGGTGATCTCGGCTAATGCCCATCACCTCTTCCCGCACATGAAAACCGGCGAGGCCTTCCTCTTTCGGGTTACTCGCGATGCTGATATCGAGCTTCGTGAAGATGAGGCCGGCGACCTTATGAGAACGCTTGAGCGCGAGCTTCAGCGACGACGTTTTCGTTTTCCGGTCAGGCTTGAGGTCTCGGCCGAAATGCCGGACAAGATGCTGAAAGTCCTCACAGAGGGCATCGGGTTGACCGAGCAGGATGTATATCGCATCGATGGTTTTATCGATGTTCCGGATCTGATGCAGCTTTATTCGCTTGACCGTCCGCGTTTGAAAGAGCGACCGATCCACTTTGTTCATCCGGCGGCATTCCAGGACAAAAAGAGCTACTTTGATGTTCTAAAAAAGCGGGACGTGCTGCTTCATCATCCTTACACCTCATTCTCGGCCGTAACAGACTTCATCACCGAGGCCGCGGAGGATCCGGATGTACAGGCAATAAAAATATGTCTTTATCGTACCGGGAAAGATTCGCCTATCATACGTTCGCTTATCAGGGCAAGTCAGCGCGGGAAACAAGTAACTGCCGTCGTTGAGCTAAAAGCAAGATTCGATGAAGAGATGAATATCGAATGGGCCCGAACATTGGAAAACGAGGGCGTCCACGTTGTTTACGGCATCCATACACTTAAGACTCACTCTAAAGTGCTGCTTGTTGTCCGGCGTGAAAAGGAAAAGCTAAATCGCTACGTACATATCGCGACGGGAAACTATAATCCTGTGACGGGGCGACTTTATACCGATATCGGACTGCTAACGGCAAATAGCGAGATCGGGGCAGACGCGACAAGTCTTTTTAATTTCCTTACCGGTTATTCGCAGCAACATGAATACAAACAAATGCTTGTAATGGTTGACCGATTAGACATAAATCCATCCCTGTGCAGAAGTCCAAATCCAGGACCCAAGCGTGCGCTCTACATCCCGCATATCAACTCCTTCGGTCACAATGCTGTCACCGCCCTGTTCAACCCAAGCGGATTGCAACAGTTCTGCAGTGACATAGGCAGACTCTCCAGTTAATGAGTCGTTGTAAAAGAAACCTTTGATTTCACCCGATTGGGAATCTCGCGCCACACCAGTCGGAACAATCATGTGATCTGTGCCTTCCCATCCGGCATAGCCGTAAAGACTCGCGCTATTTACCGCCAGAGCAACAGCACGTCCATTCTCGATATCGTCTGCCAATGACTCCAAGGTTCCGTTATGGTCGGTATGACATGGAACCCCATAGTCATGCAAAATCCCTACCTGATCGGCCAGACTGACATATCCCTGTCCTGGGATATCACAATACCCTTGAGTGATCGCATAATCGAGTAATTGTGATTCTGTTACATCTACACCAAAGCGTCTAAGAATCTGTTCGCAACTAACCACACCACAGGTGTTGAGGTAGCCCTGACTGTTGTCACCCTGACGGTGAACCACTCCTTCCCAGCTAGCCGGATCACCACTAACCATTGCTTGACTGCCGTCAGAAAGCATCTCTTGTCTAGGGGCAGGCAAATCTAACGTTGCATTGATCATTTCTCCGGTTTCTTTGCTTTGATCCGATGAGTCGAAACGTTCAAATGATTGCATAAAACCTCCATATGAATTGAAATTTGATTGTGGCTGGTATAAACCTGCGATAAGGACATGGTCAATTATGCTCATGCATAACTAACTCTCTAGCCACTGGAAAAAATCTGGAGCCAATGCTTGATATTGGGGCAGAAGTTGATTCGCTGACAGGGTTTGCAGTAACTCCAACATCCAACGCCGTTCCTGCATCTCAGCCATCCGTCCCTCGAAGAAGTCTGAGCTGAGACGATCCATCTGATCTAGCGTTTGCTCACTCAGCCGATAGGCTTCATTTTGCAGTGGGGAGGGAACAATCGTTACCGTATTCCACGTGGAAGTATCTCCAAACGGAAAGACAGTTGTGAGAGCATACACGAGCAGATGGCCTGTAATGGCATCGATTGCAAACCAACGGTCAGGAACCTGTTGCTGGAGCGGTTGTCCAGGATGACGCGAGACGGCGCTAGCGAAAAATGCATAGGCCGGTCGGCCACATCGGTGGGTCGGCAGAGGTAAAGACAAGAGATAGCCGTTTGGAATGTCGGTTCTCCGTAGAGCATCCAGACTATGATGTCGTCCTAGTTCTCGACTCTTGATCCACTGTTTTGCCGGAGTCATATTTGTCGGAGTCATATTTGTTGAATTCATATCAGTTGTTTTCTCCTTGTTGTGATCATTGTGAGTGAATTTTTTTAGGGAACCTTCTAATATCAATTCTCTGAATAGTATCTAGACATCAGACATCATTAACCTAGGCAGTGTCTAGATTTAGCAATTACGATTTTTCTAACTCAGATCACTGACTCACATCAGTATTACGAATTGGAATACTCTCAGTATTACGAATTGGAATATCCCAGACATTCATTGGTTTCCCCTGAGGAAAAACTGTAGGCAAAAGGCTTATTTTCCAGTGCTCTATTTCTTTAGAACCTGTATTGGCAAAATCATTACAAGTTTTCTGTACACCACAACTCGGTTGAAACAACTAGACAGACAAGTCAGAAAATAAATCTCAGAAAATAAATCAAAGAGGCAAACTTAAAGATATAAAAAGTTAAGCTAAGTTTTGAAAGGATTAAAAACTTATAAATTTACAGTAGCTACCTTCAGGCAATCCGTCTTCTACCAACCGATAGATCTCCATCTTATTGACCAAAGGCAGATAGTGTGTTGCTTCACCTTGTAAGCATGCAAACAGTCTCCTGTTGTCTAAGGCGGTGTAATAGACACTATGCAGATTTCGGCTTGGCAACCGTTCCTGAAACACTGCAAGAACATGCAAACGTAATGTCATATGAATTAATGAAAATTGACCTAATGCTATAGGAGTTTTACCAGCTGCAATAATTAGTTTCTGGATTGATTCTGGTTGACTTGGTTTAAATAGATAGGCGCATGCGCTTGACTGAACTTTAGGAAAATACCTCAGCAACGTTGCTCATGGCAACTTAATATATGGCCATAGCCGATTATACTATCAAGATCTGTAGCTCTAGTCAGAGGCTAAAAACAATACCTTCTCACCTGTGATGGAGATGCAGAACTGCGACGACGGCGTATAACTGTACTCAGGCACGAATTATTCGATGTAACAGAGGAGATGTAAGAATGCTTGCTACCTTGGCAGAACCGCGATTCCGACAAGCACAAAAAGTATCTTTCCTAGGTGGAGAGGGAGTGATTCAGAGCTATCGACCGAGTAACGGAACCTGGACTTATCTAGTTGAAATGTTCAAGGGGCCAGAACCAGCCTTCGGTCGTCTAGGCCAAGAAACAATGGTGTTGCTATATGAAACGGAACTGAATGGTTAAGTATAGCGCTAAGTATGGTTTGGGCAGTAGAATTTGGGCAGTATAGCTTGTCCTATATCACTCGCCTGTAACTCGTACATTGGTTTCTGCTCAAGGAGTTCATGCTCGATGGCTTGAGCTAGACGTTTAGGGACAGTGAATATCTAGGGACGGTGAATATGAACGATCTATCAGGCTTAGTTGTTTACACGTTGTTATCTCAGCTCTTGTTGGCGGGTTTAATTGGCTCCCTATTTCAAATTCGCAACGCGATGGAAAACGCAGACATAGCTGATTTTTCCTTCTGGACTCTGGTTGCCAGCATTATTAGCATCATTCCCTTTACTCTTCACAGAACTCTCTATAGTGCGATTCTAATCCATTAGTTGACATGAGTGCTTCACTAGTGCTGTAGCCATTGGAACACTAGTATCTCTTAGGACTTCAATCTATTTGGGGTTAAATTTCCCGACCCTTAGAGTGTTTGTATTCGGTCATGCGAACCGAAATACCCCGTCGCTTGCGGCGGGGTGAGTTTATTTAGCTACATTGCTTAGCTAGATTGATCGGTCATTCGCTTCTGCTGTGCTCGTTCCTGTAACTCCATTTGCTTCTCGAGTTCTTTGTTCAAAAAGTAGTTGAGGAATGTCCGAATCAGAGCAATCGAACCGAGCTGGATCAAGGTGTTTTCGGACGGAGCAATGGTTGTGGCTAGAATGTCTGCTCCGAGCTGAAATTCCAGCGCTAACGCCAACCAAGTCCCGAAACCAGTGCGCAGTTGAATAAACGGAAAGTCAACATAGTGATGACGGTTGAGTTTGATTGCTAGCTGAATGGTTTTAACGACTCCAAGTGGAGAGCGGGGTGGTGGCGACGACCGTGCAGACCACTGCGGGCTCGAGGCCCACCAAGGAGACGCCAGGCTTGATGTCGGTCAGCTTCATGCTTTGTCTACTCGGTGATCGCCACGCTCGTCGGTCCGCACGTGCCACGGGTCCGTCGGGATCGTGACGCGGGCGGTTTGACCCGCCGGTTATGTCCATGTACAGTAAACAGGGAACGAGCGAGCGTCAAACCGTCATGACCGCCCAGAAACCCAAGTTCGGCACCTTCATCCGCGAGCGCCGCACCGCCAAAGGGTACAGCCTGCGCCGCTTCGCCGAGCTGGTCGGCATCAGCCCGACGTACCTGTCGCACGTCGAGCAGGACAAGGTCGTGACGCCGCCCACCGCCGACCGAATCCAGAAGATGGCAGACCTCCTCGGCGAGAGCCCCGACGAGCTCTTCGCGATGGCTGGCCGTGTGCCCGAAGACCTCCCAAAGATCATCCAGAGCCAGCCGGAAGCGATGCCGGCTCTCCTCCGTGCGGTGAAGGGCTTGACGCCCGAGCAGCTCAAGAAGCTGCAGGATCAAGCGTCCAAGATGCGGAGGGAGGGCGATCCGTCGTGAGTGGTCGCGGGGCCATTTCGGATGTGCCGTTCCTGCCGGAAGTCCGTATCGAGCGTGACGCCGATGCGCTCATCGCTGAATATGCACAGCGGTGTGGTGCGCCCGTCGTTGCGCCGGTGCCCGTCGAGGACATCCTCGAGCTGCACCTGGGCCTGACGTTTGCCATCGAGGACCTGGCGGCGCTGTTCGGGACCGACGGCGTGCTCGGGGCGATCTGGTTCAATGAGAAGCTGGTTCGGATCGACACCCGGCTCGATCCTTCCGAGAACCCGTTGCGGCTTGGACGCTACCGGTTCACGCTGGCGCACGAGATCGGGCACTGGTGGCTTCACCGCACGTACTACCGTGAGGACCCGTCGCAGGCGGCGCTCTTCGACGGGCGTGGCCAGCCTGCGGTCGTGTGCCGCGCCGGAGAGAAGAAGATCCCCGTCGAATGGCAGGCCGACACGTTCTCCAGCTACCTGCTCATGCCCAAGTCGCTCGTGGTCGCGGCATGGACCGAATGGCGCGGCAACCTGGACCCAGTGGTTCTCGCTGATCTTGCTCCCGTGTCCGCCGCCGACGGCCGCGACCCGGCCGACACCACGCTCGATCGTTTCTCGAAGCCGCTCGCTGAGCGGTTTGAAGTGTCCGCCGAGGCGATGCGCATCCGCCTCGAGAAGCTCGGCCTCCTACTGCGCGAACGACCCAACACGCTGTTCTGACCCTGCACGCCACGACACCGGCACGGCACTGTCACGTCCCGAGTGTCAACCATTTAGCAAACGACAGACAAGGAACCTCAGTCATGGCCAAGCCGTTTGATCCCCGCAAAGTCCTCAAGCAGATCGCCAACTCGCTGCTCCGCGAGTTCTTCACGCGCCGCGGCGAACTCGCCGACGTCCCGTGGGACCAGCTCAGCGAGCACCGCATCGAACCGGTGTTCGCTGGCTGGCTCGCGCTACCGGACGCCAAGCAGCGCGAAGTGCAGATGATCATCCGCGACGTCAACGAACTCGCCGACCACCGCGGCGTTGCCGTGCTCGCGGAGGGCATCCTCGCTCGCCACCCTGATCGGGCCGAGGACTTCTCCGCGCAGCGCCGCGGCGTTCAGGCATGTCCAGGAGAACGTCGGTCCGAGCTGCTCGCGGAGAGCGTGGAGCGGCCGGAGAATGGAGTTGTGATCGAGTTCGGTGGTGACGACGTGGATGGGCTCGCCCGGTCGGCGGATCGCGGCGTCGATGACCACCCCCTTGATGGCGAGGTTGAGCGCATCGGTGGTGTTGAGGGTGAAGATAACGTGATCGGGCGAGGCCGCACCCACGAAGTCGGCGATGCGCTGGCGGCACTGGTTGATGACGCGCGCACCCTCGCGTGCCTCGGCGTAGTTCCCCCGGCCGGCGGTGCCCCCCACCTGCGTCGCGTAGCGGATCATCGCCTGGTGGACGGCCTCGGGCTTGGGGAAGCTGGTGGCGGCGTTGTCGAGATAGATTCGAGCGCTCACGCGAGAGGATAGGGGCCGCCAGGCCCGGCAAGGGTCACTTCGCGGCCTTGTAGAAGGGCAGGGCGGCGATCTGGCCTTCGATCAGCCCGCGGGTGGTGTCGATCTGGACGGCAACGCCGGGCTTGGCGTGATCACGGTCCACGAAGGCCATCGCGATCGGGCAGCCGACGGTCGGCCCCAGGCATCCGGAGGTGACGACGCCCGCGTCGCGATCGCCGATCTTGACGGCCATGCCCTGCCTCGGGGTTCGCTTGCCTTCGCAGCGGATGCCGACGAGCTTTCGGGCTGGTCCGCCCGCGGCGGCGGTGGCGCGGAGCGCTTGCTGGCCCACGAAGGGCTCGCCGCGGTCCTGGGTGTCCTTGTCGAGGGTGATGGCGAAGTCGACCCCGCAGGCAAGGGCGTTGATGTCCTCGCCCAGTTCGTGCCCGTAGAGCGGCATGCCCGCTTCCATGCGGAGGGTGTCGCGGGCGCCCAGGCCGGCGGGCTTGATGAGGGCGGCCTCCGCCTTCATGTTGACATCGCGAAGGAGCAGGCCCATTGCCATGGTGACCATGTTGGCCGGGAGGATGACCTCAACGCCATCCTCACCGGTGTAGCCCGTGCGGCTGACGATCAGCTTCATGATCATCAGGTTCTTGACGGCGAAGCGGTACTTCTTGAGCGTGGGGATCTCTGAGGAGAACTTGCTGATCAGCTCGATGACCTTGGGGCCCTGCACCGCGACCATCGCGGTTTTCTCGGTCTGGTCCTCGATCTTGACGGCCAGATCCTCGGCCGCGGCGCCGGCGGGGCAGATCGCGCCGGAGCGGACGGCCTCGAAGTGCGGCAGGAGTTTCTGGCGGTTCGAGGCGTTGACCACGAGCAGGTACTCGTCCTCCTCGAACCTGTAGACGATGATGTCGTCCTTCACGCCGCCCTGCTCGTTGCACACCAGCGAGTAGCGGCACTGGCGGTCCTGCATGTCGCTGATGCGACGCGTGCAGAGGCGCTCGAGGAATCGGCGGGCGTGTCGGCCCGTGACCTTCACCCGACCCATGTGCGAGACGTCGAACAGTCCGCCCGAAGTTCGGACCTGGTTGTGCTCCTCGATGATGCCGGCGTAGCGGATGGGCATGTCCCAACCGGCAAAGTCGACCATCTGGCCGCCGTTGTCGATGTGCCACTGGTACAGAGGGGTGCGCAGGCCCATTCTGGAGGTGCTCCCGAGAGGATGTGGCGGAGGGTAGACGCGTGCCCGCGCCCCGGGAGCCCCGGCGACTACGCACCGAGCATGGCGTTTCCTAACTTTGCTCCATTGTTAGATAAATTTTGTATCTGTTTAGAACAGATGTCCTGAACGATCTTCCGCTAACGCATCTTTTCCTGATCACTTACCCGATTTTCCACAGATGCGGAAATTTTTCCGGTCTGTCATGCCCGTGTGTTAAACACCTTACGCTTTTTCTGCCGATCCCTTACGACTTCATCATCAATAAGCCCTTCAGCCGTGCGATGCTATTCGCGGATCATATCGCTTTCGCGATCCACCCCGCGTCAAACCGTCTGTGGAGACCTATCGCAGGGCTTCACCCTACGCTATTTTCTCCGTCTCCTTCGGAAACAAAACCGACAGCCCACTGTAAACAGTCGCTGCTAGCTTCAGCTAGTTGATATGGATCGAAAAAATGATCCCGGAATTGCTACCAGCTTTAGTTAGTAGATAAGGCATCAAAGACCAACCGGGCTTCAGCCCAAGATCACGCCCTTCAGCAATGCCCGCATCGCCCGCAACGATGCGCTCTACGCCGAAGGCACAGGCCTGGTGGACCTCGCCCTCCTCGTCAAAAAATACGTCAAATCCCTCTACGGCACCGACTCGCCCCAATACAAACAGATCTCCGCGGCCTCCAATTCACCCGCTACAAGATCTAAGAGCGGCATTTCCGCAGCTCCCCTCTTTTTTGAGGGGAGCTGCTATCGATTGCAAGCGTCTCAAAATTACAGATTCTTTATCTCGTGTTATTATTCCGAAATGTCCCAAAACGAAGCTTCCGCAAGGTTAAAAATTAACAGCCTTCTTCAAGAGTCTGCTTGGCGTCTTACCGACACCGATTTGGGACGGGCAAATGTCGCCGTCGAAACCTATGTTTCGATCTCGGAACGCCTAGGTGAGACTTTTGCTCGACTCAAGGGCGGCTTTGCGGACTATATTCTACACGATGACCAGCAGTTCCCGCTTTGCGTTATCGAGGCCAAAGCCGAGAACATCAATCCGTTGGTTGGCAAGGAACAGGCACGCTCCTACGCAACCAGTCAACATTGCCGGTTTGTGATCCTCAGCAACGGAAATCAGCATTTTCTTTGGGACCTGGATCTTGGCAATCCTCGCATTATTCAGACATTCCCGACGCTTGCGGAATTGAAGGCTTTCGATGAATTCAAGCCGACATCGTCCAACTTAGTCAATGAACTGATCGGTGATGATTACATTGTTCGAACGCAGATGCCGAATTATGCGAGCGACCCGCGTTGGCAAGACGAATCTCAGCGGCCGGGTTTCATTGAGGAAAACAAGCTTCGATTTTTGCGCAAATATCAGATCCGGGCACTCGAGAGAATTCAAGAAGAAATAAAGAAACACGGCAGCGACAGATTTCTTTTTGAAATGGCGACTGGAACAGGAAAGACATTGACAGCGGCGGCCGTGATCAAGATGTTTCTTCGTTGCGGAAACGCTCGCCGCGTTCTCTTTCTCGTTGACCGCATCGAATTAGAGGAACAGGCCGACAAAGCTTTCCGCGAATATCTGAAAAACGATTATCAGTGCGTTGTTTACAAGAAAACCCGAGGCGATTGGAACAAAGCCGAAATCGTTGTTTCGACGATTCAGACTTTCCTGGCAAATAACCGCTACAAACGCAGCTTTCGCCCAAACGATTTCCAGCTTGTCATTTCGGACGAAGCGCACCGCTGGTCGCGCTTGGGGCGATCCTGCTCCGAGTCTGGTTGCCGACGATAAACGAAGCGGAACTAACCTACAGACGTAATCTTGCCCGCTCAGTCGGTTGGTACTGGCACTTTATGGGATTTCTTTGGCTTGTGATCGTCTTTCTGCTCGGATTTTGGAAATAAATGGAGCTTCTTAATATTTTTCCGCATCTAAATGCTGCATTAAATACACTTAGCTGTATCTTTATAGTTATTGGGTTCTATTTTATCCGGCGAAGGAATATTGCCAATCACCGCTTGTGCATGATCTCCGCTAGTGCTGTCTCAGCACTATTTTTGGTATCGTATCTTACTCATCACTCGTTGCGCACCTATTATTTCGGGCTTGGGCCGACCCGTTTTACCGGCGAAGGGCTTATTCGACCCATATATTTCACCATCTTGACCTCGCACACCATTTTAGCTGCGGTCGTGGCTCCATTTGTACTAAGAACGCTATATCTTGGCATCAAAGGGGTTTACGACAAACATAAGCGCCTGGCTAGACTGGTTTTCCCGGTTTGGCTCTACGTCTCGGTAACTGGTGTTGCGGTTTATTTGATCCTATATCAGTTGTATCCAGCAAAATAAGTATAATTACCTTGAAATAGCCTTATTTCCGTGATAATCTTCAAACTGTTGAAAAGTTGATCACCGAGGCCGGGGCACGTGAACCGGCGCGGGGGAACCATCGTCAGACACATTGTGAATGACAGGGGCGAAGCGTAAATATAAGAAAACGCAGGGATAATCTTTCGTTCCTAGCCCGTCAGCTAACCTCGTAGGTGTGGCAAAGAAGTTACTGCGATCAGTTTGACCTCAAGTCGCGATCTTAGGTGTGCTTCGCGCTCTGCTTTTTCAACACTCAAGCAGACATCCGGTCTTCTCAAAGGGGAAAGTCCCGCGGCAAAGGTCGCGGGATTTTTCTTTGTTTTTTCGTTTTTACAATTTTTATTTTGCTTTGATGTCGATAAGCGGGATCTTCTGATCCGGATCGAACGTAACGCTAGCGGGCTTTTGTTCGACCGGAATGCGAATGGACTGTTTTCGCTGAGTTATGTCTAATGTCGCCACCTTAAATGCGGTGGCTTTTGGGTCTGGCGAGCCATTGGCTTCAGAGCCCGCCGGTGGCGTTGTGTTGAACGCAACTTCCAAAGGCAAGCGAAAAGCTGCCGGCACTGATCGGCCGCTTTGAGTTTGTGTGACCTCGAACACCATCTCTTTTTTCGCATCGTCGTAGCGCTGTTTGATAGTCAGCCGCGGATATGAAATACCGTAAACCCATTGATCAAAGAACCATCCTAGTTTCTGACCGGAAACTTCTTCCATTGCTCGGATCAGGTCCGGGGTTTCTACATTGCCGAGTCTGTGCCGAGTCAGGTACAGGTTTATCGCTTTCCAGAAATTTGCATCGCCAACCTGTTCCCTGAGCATGTGCACGACTACACCGCCTTTGCTGTAGGTGATGGCAGGCCGCTCGAAAAGTTTATTGACGTTTCCGGCCGTTTGATTGAATAGACCGAACGGGAGGCCCTTCGCGGCTTCATCAGCCATTGCTTCGTTAGCATTAACGCCGATCTTTCGTAGATAATCAGCCCGGCCATAAAGCTGTTCGCGGACGGCCGCTTCCATAAATGTTGCAAAGCTTTCGTTAAGCCAATTGCCGCGATAGGTCTGATCGGGATAGCCTACGATACAGCCATAGCGTTCTACCAAGGATTGCAATGCCTGGTAAGCCCAGTCAGTTGGCTGCACATCGGATAACTGGTCTACTGATGTGACCTGGCCGATACTGGAGGAGATTGATAAACTATTATCCCCAGCTCCTGTAGTTTGTGTAGCAGTCCCTGTAGCAGTCCCTGTAGCAGTCCCTGTGACAATTTCTGTAGTAACACTAGCTGTTGATTGCGCTAATTGTACGGATTCTCCTAGTTGCGCTACCGGCAGCCTGGTTTCTGTAGGGACAGGTTCAGGCAAGGGAGATTCTGACAGAGATTCCCCCAATGAAGCTGATAGGAAATCCGCGTGTTGCGAGGCAGCTACCGGGCTAACTGATTTACTAGACGCTTTAGCAGAGGACTTTAGATCTACGGGAGTAGGCGCGTCTAAAATAGCGTTAGCCGGAGCAAGGGCTGCTGGAGAATTTGCCGCATCCAACTCAATTGTTGCAGCGAAACAGGGTAGTCCACCGATTAAGGCAAGCGAAGCACTCAGTAAGCATGAGTACTGTAACTTTGGAACTATCTTCATTTTTTGATTTAGCGATTTGATGTAATTAGTGATTTAGCAGAAACGCATGAGTTGGAAGCCAATGAGGATTAGAATTAAGTGGATTAAAGCAATGATCCAGCATTAGAGCGCCTGCTCTCACTTAGCTAATACTTACTCATACCTGACTCATATCTGTACATTAATTTGTTCATCAAACTGTTGATAAAAAATTAGTACAGCGCCAATAAGATATCAACCTAAACGCTCTAACTTAACTCAAAATACTATTGAGCATTGTGACACTCAACCGTTCACAAGTGGTCTGTGCACGATCCACGAGCGGCTGCAATTGAGGCAAGATTGGCAATTAGTTGATGAACCAAGAACCTATAGAAAAACTTGTCTGATCAAGTGGCACGGTCCACCCAATCAAACCGCCTAGAATAGGCTCAGAATCCTCGCTTAGGTTCTCAGGTATGTAAAAGTTGATAAGAATCAGAGAGCAGACGTAACGCTTTTTCTTTGCGTCTAATGCAACTTATACTGCAATCTATACTGACCCTATATTGAATTTTTTTATTATTTCTCTATCTCAAGAGTGAATTAAATCTAAAGAAATCTTGCTAAATATGCTACAACCGGGCCAGAAACAAGTCATATTTCTTAACTTTTAGTCTATGTCTATTGATAGAAGTAATTGGAAAATTAATCATCGTAACTTATAGATTGTAGGGGCTTGTATCCATAGATATAAAACAGTAACGATGAAAAATTGTTAACACTTACAAACAATTTTTCTAAGTTTCGTATATTGTGTTTGATCTTGTCAAGTTCGAATCAAGTTCAAATCTCAATTTCTCTACCACTAAGTAGGTGAGCATAATTAAACATAAAACCCAAAACGCTGTGCCGCCCGCTGCGCAGGGTTTTGAATCTGGTTTTTAATTATGCCGAGGTACTTATCATAGATTTGATGTTTGGTAGAGCAGTAATATCTTTGATATAAACTCCATCTTGTGTTACACGACTGCATTTACCTGTTTGAAAAGTAGAGTAAATGCTAGCGGTTCATAGATTAACAAAATTGCCTTTGCTCCATTCTAGTTTCAGAATGGTGAAATTTCGCCCCAGCGTGACGTTAATGCAGAGCCAGCGCAACAACTGGTCTAAATCCTGGAACACTTCCTTGTGGGCCAGCTGAAAGCTTAGAGAGAGGGTGCGGTAGCCCAAGGTTTCCGCGTGCTGCAAAATTCTGGCAATCAGTGAGGTTTTGCCCATCTGCCGGGGTGCTCGAATTCGGACCAGCGCACCTGGTTGGGCAATCAATTTGTAACAGTTTGTTTCAATGGGTGGGCGCTCGATGTAGGAAATTGACCCTAGCGAGACTTGCCCTCCTGGCAGTTCTGGTTCTACAATCTGAGGCGAACTGGCTTCTTCCTCAGGCACCTGGGGTCGGGCGTAGTCTTCTGACTCCAAGGTGAGTTGAAACGCCCGGAAGCAGGATTTTAACGTTTCACGATCTACACCCAACTCGCACTTCAGCACTCTCACCAGCGTATCAACCGACAACCCTGTGCGCTCACTCAAGTTTTCCAATGTGTAGCGACTGCCCGCGTTTTCGGCAATTTCTGCCGACAGTTTAGCCGCTAGCAGCCTCTCTAACCCTTGAGATGTCAGGACAACACCACGTCGGCGTCTGTGGAGCGGTCGATTTACTTGCATTGGCCCATTGTCAGACTCAGAAACTCAGCCAGAGAACGAACCGAAAAACTCATCCAAACAGCGAACTCAACCAAGGCACCCAAGTTTAGCTTGACACCCTTTTGATCCACTTCAACTGTTGTTTAAGCCTAACTTCAGAAAAAATCCGAAGTTAAGGGAGGCTAATTCGGAGATAAGAGGACGTCTTCTGATTTTAGATTGATTTTGGACAAACTGGTCACTGATCCGATGATTTGATCAATAAGCTTGTAACGCCCAGTTAATATCCAGTTAATACCCGGTTAATGCCCAACCAGCACCCAACCAGCACCCAACCAGCAGCAAGTTTGGCCCTGTAGCCCTGCAATTTCTAAAGTTTGGACTTAACTCCCTAAACTGCGATTGTTCTAATCGGGCAGGTAAGGGAAACTACCAGTAGTTCTTTAGCCCCCCTACTAGATCAACATGAAACTCACTTATCGCGGTATCAGCTATTCTCCAGCTTCGACTGTTTTGCCTGAAATCACTGCTGTGACTGTAGGCACTTACCGGGGAACCACTTCGAAAATTCAGCACTACCGGATGCCGTTATCGTCTCGAAAGACGGTGAACTTAAGATATCGTGGTGCCTACTACCAGCCTGTGGCTCATGGTCCAGCCGAGCTAATTTCGGCTCTAGCGTAAGCAGCAGCTATCGGTAATCGGTAATTAGAGGCTTTCAGGGTTTACGCCAAGGAATTCCTCTCTAAGCCCCCCCGGTCGAGGAAGCCGAGTTCTCGTAGCTCTCTGGCACAACGCTTAAGAACCACCTAGTTAATTTTCGAGTTCTATTGAGAGGTTCAGTTCACTCAAACAGAACTAGCAAATTGCTCAGGCCATTCTTAGCTAGTGTTTTAGCTGCTCTGGAGAACTATGCGTAAGCTCTGATTTCCTAAAACTAGTTCTTAAACGGCAAATCGAAGTTATTTAGTTATTGAAGTTGCCAACCTATGAATCGGCTTTGTTGCACCTTAGTGATTGGAGTGACAAACCATGTCCTTAGTTAACCCTGATTGCGAGCTTGTTGTGCTCCTTTACGAAGATTTACCCCGCTGGATCGGGCTTCAACAATGCGCAACCCAGGCAGACGATCGCGATACTGCTCTACGATTGCCATCGAACCATCGGTTGAACCGTTGTTGACTACCACAACTTCCCAACCCTCTAGCCAATGTTGCTTGGTCAATGCCTCAAGTTGAACAGCAATTGTTTTGGCACCGTTAAAGCAAGGCAGCACAACACTTAGCTTCATTCTTAACCTCTGCAAATTTAACTTTAGGGCTTCGAGGCAGAGCACTTGATTGAGAGAGGAGGATTGGTCCTCTCCCAGCGAACCACACTGTTTTGCTTAAACCGGAACTGCTGCAAAGGGTGCCCAGGCTGCATCTTTATCAGAGATCACAGTTACCGGTATGGGCCACTCGATTCCAAAAGCCGGATCATCATACCGGATGCCCCGCTCGTAACCAGGCGTGTAGAATTCGCCCACCTGATACACCACCTCAGCTCCATCGGTTAGAGCCTGGTAGCCATGTGCAAACATTTCTGGAACATAGAGCGCTCGCCGATTATCGGCAGTGAGTTCAACTCCGATATGCTGCATGTAGGTAGGGGAATCGGGGCGCAAATCGATGATCACATCATAAATTGCACCTTTAGTGCAGCGCACTAGCTTGGTTTCAGCCGCGGGTGGAACTTGATAGTGCATTCCCCGCAATGTTCCTGCTTTGTAATTGAAGGAAAGATTGCACTGAGCCACCGTCGGCTTTAAGCCATGCTGCTCAAATTCCTTCATGCAGAAGGTGCGAGCAAAGGCTCCCCGATCATCGGCTCTCAATTCCAGATCAATAATGAATGCGCCTTTCAGTTTCGTTTCAGTAAAAATCATTACTTGCTCCAGAAGAAATCTTTGTCAATTTGTTGTGTGCGAATCAGGTACTCCAATTGTTTGAGACGGGTAAAGCCACGGGACTCAAAGTCTTCTTTGGTCATGTCAATTTGCTTAAACACGTTGTACAACTGTTGTGCACCGCGACGAGCATCCCATTCACACTTAAATCCAGGCAGTTGAGTGTTGATCTTCTCAAAGGAAACGCGGTAGCTGCGGTTGTCTGCGCCTTGGCTGCCAAAGCTCAATGCACAGCCAGGGAACGTCTCAGCGACAATCTCAGCAACTTCCTTGACGCGATAGTTGTTGGCTGTGTCTCCTACGTTGAAGATTTGATTGTGGACCACATCTCGAGGAGCCTCCAGCACACAGATCAAAGCTTTGGCAATATCTAAAGCGTGCACTAGCGGACGCCAAGGCGTACCATCGCTCGTCATTTTGATCTCTTTAGTGGTCCAAGCCAGCCCTGCGAGATTGTTCAGCACGATGTCAAAGCGCATCCGAGGGGAAGCCCCAAAAGCCGTAGCGTTGCGCATGAACGTAGGAGAGAAATCATCATCGGCCATCGGCTTTACATCTCGCTCCACCAGTGCCTTACACTCAGCATAGGCAGTTTGGGGATTGATCGGCGATTCTTCGGTTACGTCTCCTTCGGTGGCCACGCCGTAGACACTGCAAGAGGACATGTATACGAACCGCCGCACTCCTGCCTGCTTCGCAAGTTCGGCCAAACGCACAGAGCCTTTGTGATTGATTTCGTAGGTGATGTGAGGCGCTAACTGCCCGGTCGGATCGTTGGAGAGTTCTGCCATGTGAACCACGGCGTCCATACCTTGCAAATCGTCACCTCTATGCTCTAGCATAAGCCACTGATTGGCTGAGAAAACTCTGGATGCTGGTGGCTAGAAGTCACGTCTACACGGGCAAAACTCGCCCGGCGGGTTCCTCCTCCTACCAGAGTCGGCGCAGGTTGACTTGATATGTGTAGCAGCAGTTACTCTGTAAGAAGCCGCTATGCCTAACGGCAGGCTATCGCCACCGCATTTAGACCGCCACAAGCAAACGATTTGTCAGTCAAACAAGGCTTCATACAAACAAGGCTTCATCCAAACCGGACTTTAGAAAAGCTGCAATCAGGGCAGGTTTTGCCAGATCTCGCAGGCTAGCCTAAATTGGGTTAACCTGCCCTAACAAAAATTTGGTCTGTCATCTTTCTATTGCATTGAGATGGAATTGGGCAACTTGAACCTATGAGACATTACTAAAACTCGACCGCCATTTTCCAATTTTGCTCGTTTGATGGATGTATAACTAAAATATTTAGTCGCAAGGTGATGTAGAACACGTGGCTAGGTGTTTTACAACTAGTAAAATTGACTCAACCTAATTTTTAGTTTCTCTTATTTCCTTTCCAAGACCTCAGCCGATTCATCTCCCGTTCTTAATAGTTATAGCCGTCGCCACGACAGTTAGGGCAGAGATTATTGTTGTGGGCGCGAAGTGTGCCCACAACAATGTCCTATCTCTTCTGGCAAACACTATAAATTAATATCCTTATTCCTTGGTCTTCTACTTTTAGAGAGATGTTAGCCCAAATCAGCTCTGATAGGTTTGAGGTAACTTAGAACCAACCTGCGTTTGATTGTTATCTATGCAACTCAGATAGGGCGGTAATGCCTACTCTAGGAGAGATACCGGCAGGTTCTAAATGGGGTTGCTTTAAAGGTTTCACCAGCCCAATCCATCATTAGGTTTAGCAATGTTGGGAATTCAATCGATCAGGCAGTTGCACAATTCTGGTTTGCAAATCAATCAAGGTTGCAACCTTAAATGGAAACTTGGCGACAAACAATCGCCGCTAACTCATCCTGCGAGTTTAATGTATCAGGTGGCTACAGACGACAGTGAACGGTAGCTACACCCAAAAGTAAACCGTTTAGCAAATCAGGTTTGCTTTTAGCTCAGGCAGCTCACTTTCTTGGCTGCTCAAAACTTTGATGGCCAAATTTATAAATTTGGCTGAATACACTGCTGGCAAATTACCGGTCAAAGCAGGCGAACGACCATTTCGGTATCGCAGTTCTGGCAGGCTGATGGGGAGAAGGCTACATGGCTGCCCTGTCTGGCTTGGCAAATGCGAATGTTCAATCAGTTCGATCATTTGCTGACCTGATACAAAAATTGGGTTTCAGTTTATTTGACCCATTTAACCCTACGCTCTAGGAAACATATCCATGACCATTGCTCACACTCAACTGTCTGCTACAGACAAAGCTTTTCGCGTTGAAGGTTATGAGAAAATTGACTACAGTCTGCTTTGCGTGGATGGCGTATTTGATTTGCACAATCCCCAGCTAGCAGAAAGCTATCGGTCCTTTGGGCGCTGTTTGGCAGTTATAGATGCAAATGTTGAACGGCTTTACGGCAGTTTACTCCGTAATTATTTCAAGTATTACGAGCTTGATCTGACGGTTTTTCCGATTACCATCACCGAACCGAACAAATCGATTGATACTTCTGCAAAATGTCTGTAATCAGCCGATCCAGCGACCGGGCTTGGGTGCGGGCTTGCTGGACCATTTGGCCTAACAGTTCTGGCGTCAGGCGGGGATGTTTTACCTCGCGGCAAAGTCCCATTTCTAGCGTTTCTAGGGCAATCGATAGGGTCGTGAGCGGGTTGCGCAAGTCGTGGGCCAGAATCGCAATAATTTGATCCTTAAACTGCAACTGGGCCTGTAGCTCTTCTTTTTCTCGTCTGAGCTGAAAAATTTCATCAGACAGCTTCAGCAGTTCAGCGGAATGGGCAATTGACTGAATTTGAACTTTATCGCCATTAGAACGGTCAACCGTTGCCAGATTGGTCAAGTAATCTTCAATGGAACGCTGCCACCGCGACCACCAGTTTTCCAACTGGGCCACCAGGTTCGCCCCGGCCAAAACCTGCCGAGGAGCCGGGTGGATCTTGATCAGGGAAGGCGTTGCCACCAGCTTGAAATTTTCGGCCAAATGGGGCTGCTCGCTCACATCCACCACCTGTAACTCGTAGGGATAGGTCGAGTCTGCGGCTAACTCTTTTAAGCGATGGCGGATCTGCCGGATGCGTTCATTGGAGATGGGGCGCTTATCTACAAACAGCACGAGCTGAAGCGATGCGTCGGAATTTGCAGAGGGTTGCAGCGATGCCTCCATGAGAGCCTACTTAATCTTTAAGAACTGTGCTATGAAATCGAATATGGAAAAATGATTATGATAGGTCGATACACCTGTGATTCATGGGCTTGAACTTCTGGTTAGGATGGAACTGGAGAGGTTGAGCTAGATATCTGATGCCTGGTGCAATGCGCTTCATCAGATCTTCTCAACTCTTCACTGATTTAGGTCTAGATCGGGGTTTGTGAGCTGACTGCTAATTAGATCGTGTTTCTTAATTATTTTGACAGATTTATCAGGGATTATTGTGGTCTAGAAATTTCAGAGCGTCAAGGTGGCTGAACCAAGGAGGTGAAGAGCAGTAATTCGAATGTAGTTTAAATGCAAAGGAAGCTTGCCTTAAAACGGCTGAGGCTGTGTTAAATTATTAAGATTTTATTAACTCTAAGGGTTCGTGGGCATGAAGATTCTGGTACTGGCTTGGGAGTTTCCACCTCGGATTGTGGGCGGAATTTCTCGCCATGTGGCAGAGCTTTACCCTGAGCTGGTCAGGTTGGGCCATGAAGTTCATTTGCTGACCGTTGAGTTTGGTCATGCACCCCGCTACGAGGTGGTAGACGGCATTCGGGTGCATCGCGTCTCAGTGAGCGAAAGTCACGACTTTTTCCACTGGGTGGCCAATATGAACGACAGCATGGGCAAACATGGTGGCAAATTGCTGCAAGAAGACGGACCGTTTCACCTGATTCATGCCCATGACTGGTTGGTCGCAGATGCGGCGATTGCCCTCAAGCACCTGTTTAAGATCCCCCTGATTGCCACGATTCACGCAACGGAATTCGGTCGGCACAACGGTCTCCATACCGAAACCCATCGCTATATCAACAGCAAAGAAGCCGCGCTGGTCACCGAAGCTTGGCGGGTGATCGTCTGCACTCAATACATGCGTCAGGAGATGGGCTGGGCCTTTCACTGCCCTGCTGATAAGGTAGATGTGATCTATAACGGCATCTGTCAGGAGAAAAAGCAGCCGCGACGTCTCATAGGTTTCAGCCGCCCGCTGCACCACTAGCTTCAGTTCATTCGGGTCCCAGGGTTTGGTGATGTATTTGTAGACCTGTCCGGAATTGATCGCCTCGACCAGATCTTCCACGTCGGTAAAGCCAGTTAGGATGATCCGCATTGTGTCGGGATATTGGGGCACCGTTTTGCTTAGGAATTCGGTTCCTTTCATCTCAGGCATGCGTTGGTCGGAAATGATCACAGCGACTTCTCCTTCCGCTGCTAAAATTTCCAGGGCCACGATGCCGCTCTCCGCTCGTAGAACATTGAAATCGCGGCGAAAGGTGCGGTATAGCAGATCCAGGTTGTCGGGTTCGTCATCTACAACCAGCATCTTGGGTTTTTTGGGTCGTTCTAAGCTCATAAATTGGCGGCTAATCCTATCAAATTCTGTATTGGCGTCACTCATGGAACCACTCTCCTTCAGCAAATCTAGATTCGGTGCAGACCTGCTTGCGTCTCAACCATGTTTTACCGGCACAATGCTATTCAGCCCTTGATCTTCCTTTTTAGTCTTGACAGTTTTGCTCTAGTTCTAACGTTGCTGCTGAAAAACCGACTGTATGAAACCCTATCAATCTGTGCCAATTTGGGACTGCAATGAACCATTGGTTGAGATTCCCAGCGATTGGTTTGCGCTAGAGTTACCCCATCCCTATGTCAAATTGGGTGCTCCTTATGGAGACAAGTCTCCCTACTTCCTGCGGCAAGGGGTCTTAGAGCGGCTGTTCATGGCTCAAGCCTGGTTACAGCAGCAGCGTCCGCAGTGGCGAATTCAAATTTTTGATGCCTACCGTCCGATTGCTGTTCAGCAATTTATGGTCGATTATACGTTTCAGCAGACCCTAGCTGAAGAGAGTCTAGCAGCCGGATCGCTCAGCGAGGCCCAGCGGCAGGCGATTTGGCAGAAGGTATATCAGTTTTGGGCAGTTCCCAGCCGCGATCCCCTCACGCCTCCTCCCCACAGCACTGGGGCTGCCATTGATGTGACGCTGGTGAACCAGCATGGGCAAGTTGTGGATATGGGATCGCCGATTGATGAGATGTCGCCCCGCTCGTACCCAGACTATTACCAACCCAATCATCAATTGTCCACGGCGGTTGATCCAGCTCTAACTCAAATCGACCGAGTCCGCTTTCACCAAAACCGACTGCTGTTGAGGCAGGCTATGATGGCCGGTGGATTTCTGCAACATCCTCAGGAATGGTGGCACTTTTCCTATGGTGATCAGCTTTGGGCCTGGCTCGCCAGCCAGACTAGCGATTCAGCTCAGCCTATTGCCTATTACGGAGCGATCTAGCGGATAAGAACTCAGGGGGATGGAGATGGGGCCGCAGGGCTGACCGAAGGGCTGAGCGTCTCGGCGGCTGGAGAAGGTTGGGCTTCACAGTAGGCGTTGACTTCATTTACCAAGGGGCCTTCTTGAGCGGTTGCGGTTTGCAGCGCGGTGAATGCTTGCTGGGCTGCTTGGGCATCTTTGGCTTCGGCAGCGGTCACTAGATCACGGGTCGCATTGGTGGTGGCAGTATACATGTCAATGAAGCGGGTTTGGAAGCCCTTAAGCTGCTCATCGGTCAACTGTAACCCTTCCATTTCGGCTTTAGCAGTATTCGCCACATCAGCAATTTTGTTCATCGACTCGATGCTGGGCTACAAGCATCGACCACTCCCCGCTGTTGTACTGCCGTGAGCGGACTGTTGGGCAACGACACGGCAAAAATTTGGTTAGGTCGCAGAGAAGCATCGTCTCCATCTAGGGTGTCAAGCACGTCATAGCAATAGCCCAAGTCAGCATTCCAAAACCGAACAAAGCGGGCCAGCGTGCGGTCAGCAATCGCTTCGTACTCTTGATGGGGCTTGCCCAACAGACGCGCAAATTTGGCCATCGTGCGCAGAGCGTTATACCAGAGGGCATTGACTTCGATAGGCTTGCCAGTGCGTGGCGTTACTACCCAGTCGCCTACTTTGGCATCCATCCAGGTGAGCTGAAGACCGGGACCGCCCGCATAGAGCAGACCATCGGCTGGGTCGAGGTGAATGTTGTAACGGGTGCCGCGACAGTGCCAGTCGATAATCTCAGCCAGAATCGGAAACAGTTCCGCCAGCAGGTCATCATCTTGCGTGGCTTTGTAATATTGCTGGATGGCCTCAAAATACCAGAGTGTGGCGTCAACGGTGTTGTACTCCGGTTCTTCGCCAGCATCGGGAAAGCGATTCGGCAGCATACCCTGACTGACATATTGGGCAAAGGTGCGCAAAATCAGGCGAGCAATTTCCGAGCGTCCGGTGGTTAAGGTTAAACCAGGCAGACTGATCATCGTGTCGCGTCCCCAGTCGCTAAACCAGGGATAGCCGGCCAGGATGGTTTTACCGTTCAGCCCTGTGGCTTCTAACTCACCTTCTGACTCACTTGCCGCTCCACTCACCGATGCGGGCACCGTGCGGTCTACAATGAACTGATCCGCTGCCAACACTAACTGATGCAGCCAACCCGGTGGCTCTTTGGCTCCAATCGGACGGCTAGTGCGCCACAAATTCAGCAATTTTTGCTCGCGGCTCTGATGCTGCTTCAGGGCTTGGGTGCCGTTGAGTTCTGGCTCAGGTGCGGTGCTGGCAACAATGGTGAGCGATTCGCCCGGATTCAGCGTCAGGTGAAAGGTAGCGGCATGCAGGTGGTCTTCGCGGTCGCTTAACCCCCGGTAGCGTTCGATGGCCAAATCAAAGTTGTAGTACCAATCATGCAGGGTTAAAACTTCCGCTTGGCTACTGAGCAGATACAGCGGCACGGCTTCCGCAAATGCTGTGACCTGCACTCCCTGACTGACGCGCTCGACGGCCATCTGCCAACCCCAACTGCGAATGCAGCCATGATGATCGCGGTAGTTGACCAGGGATTTGACAAACAGCGCCATTGGCTGGCTGGCTCGCAGCAACTCGTACTGCACATAGGTGGTATTGGCTCCCGGTCGCATCCAGATTCGTTTTTGCAGCAGCGCATCGGCACAGGCATACCGCCAAGTGGGGACAGTTCCTTCCAGGGCAAAATGCTCGATATAGCGATAACCCTGGGGGTTCACGCTGCCGTCGGCCCAGCGATCCGTACTGAGGCTATAAACCTGCTGGTCATAGTGGACAATTTCTTCTAGCTTGGTCAGCATCAGGGTCCGCCCCAGAGGAGGCTGGAGGGCCGCGACCAGCAGTCCGTGATACCGCCGGGTTAAAACGCCCGCTACAGTACCGCAAGCATAGCCACCCATTCCATTTGTCACCAGCCATTCTCGCGATGCCGCAATGTCGAGATTGCCGCAAATTTCCCGTCCAAGGTTGATATTAAGCATAGCTAATTAAGTTTGATTTTATACCCTTGTGGGTTGATCTCATCTAGCGAATTCGCTGGCTAATCCGGGTTAATCTAGACTGATTACCCTGGACTGGCGCGAGACGAACTTTTCAAAATCTGCTTGGGTTTGGTGCAGAAGCTGCTGCCGACTGTCGGATGTATTGGTCAGAGCAGGCACTAAGTTACGAGCTTGTAACGCCATGTGAAGTTGGAGGTGAGCGACGTACTCGCTTAGATCTTCACGTTCGGAAGCATGAGAGATCACATTAAAATTGCTAACCAAGGTTTCTTCCCTCTCAGGAACGCTGCATAGTTAACACAACGCTATTGAACGTAACATATTCCGGGGGACTTAATTTTTAGCTCGTAATGAAGTGTAACTTTCGGTAGAAAAAATCTTTACTTTAGGTAGGCGACTCCTCGCTCAGCAGCTTGATAGTTCCAGTTTCTCCATCGATGCGGATTGGCTGGCCGTCTTGCAGAATTTGGGTGGCGTTGGCCACATTCATCACGGCTGGGATGCCATACTCGCGGGCCACAATCGCGCCGTGAGAGAGCTGACCACCAACTTCGGCAATTAAACCACCAGCCCTAGCCAGCAGCGCCGCCCAGCCAGAATCGGTATAGGGAACAACCAAAATTGTGTTGCGGTCAATAGCAGCACCATTTTGACTGTCTTGGAAGGATTGCAGCACCCTCACTTGTCCTGCTACCTGACCGGGGCTGGCTGCAATTCCCTGGAGTTGTTTGGCGTTGGCGATTGGGGCTGGATCGAACAGAATTGGTGGGGTATGGCCGTAGACGAGCAGGGGTGGGGTGAGCTGCCGGTCGTGCTCTAGCTGAGAGCGACGTTGGGCAATCTGGTGAGACAGGTTAGGGATTGAGCTGGAGTTGGCAACGAGCTGCTGAATTTCGTCGAATTCCAGAAAAAACAGATCGCCCGCCTGGTTCAGCAAGCCAGACCGCAGCCAATACTGCTCCAGGGCGACGAAACTCCAGCGCAATTCGGCCAGCAGGTGACTGTAACAAGCGGTGACTTGACCTTTTAAGTTCAGCCGCTGTTGGGCTTGGCGCAGTTTCCAGTTGCTCCCATTCTGCTTCGGAGCTATCGCAGCCGCTGGAGAATCGGGGGGATGCTGCACAAACTGAAGCCACAAGTCCTGAACCGGACCGGGATCTTCTCGCCAGGTGGGGACGGCAATATCGGTCCCCACTTCGCTGAGGTAGCCATACTGATCCAGCCATTGCTCGAACTGGCGCAGCACGGCTTGGCCTTCTGGGGTTGCCGCTAACTGAGCCGATAGCTCAGACCAGGTCTGACGGGATTGATCTGAATTGTTGGGTAGGAGATTGAGCGCAGCCAAACTCGATCGGCAATCTACCGCAAGAGCTTGCAGTGAGCGAATGGCAGCAACTTCGGGCATCTGACTGTTGTCGAGTTGGGTTTGCTGAACCCGAAAAATAGCCTGCCGCAGGGCCGCGCTCAGAGGAGCCATGATGCTGTAGTAGGTGGCACGTTTCAGCAGAGCCAGAATTTGATCGATTCGACTCAGCAGAGCATCAGGCGCTAGGGTTGCGACGGGATGAGACTGGAGGGCCGCAAAGCCGGGAGCAAAAAGTTGCTTTGTATCTCGCTCAAACTCCTGCGGCCGTGGCGCAGGGTGGCCATGCCAGGAGCTGGCGTTACGGGAGGTAGATCATAAGCGTGGGACTCTAGCCAGCCTTCGACAATCGGCCCTTCCAGATAAAGGGCTTGAATTTCCAAAATAGTTTGCTCCAGATCAAGCTGCCATTGCATCACCACAGTTTCGACTTCTTTGATCAAACCCAGGGCCAAATTAGGGTTTACCGCATGGCGATGACTGCTGAAACTCGGTGGCTTAGATTTGGGTAGCGTCGGTGCATCAGGACAGTTCTGCTCGGCAGGAAAGGGCTGGACGGTTTCGGCAACGGGGGGAGGTACCGCAACTTTCTTAGCTTTAGCACCCGCCTTGTTGCCATGACCTGATTTGCTGCCACCACCACCCGATTTACTGCCACCTGACTTGCTGCTACTTGATCTACTACCACTGGGTGCTGATTTAGGTTGGGCTGGCGGCACCGCAACAGCATTTTCACCTCGTGATTCTACTGGCCATGGTTCTACTGGCCGTGGTTCTACTGGCCGTTGAGGTTCTTGAGGAAAGGGAAACGGCTGAATCGCAGTTTTGGCCTTCTTGCCGGAATGGGTAGAGTGGAGGGAATTTGCATCAGAGACAAGAAAAGACCTGGAGCGATCGACTAGCTCACATTGTTCTAACTGATCCGATTCTAGGTGGCCCTGGGGGGCAACTTGGGCATTCAACTGACCTAATGTTGCTTCAATTCGTTTTAGTCCGGGTTTCATAGCAGTCTCATTTCCCTAGCAAGCTTAGCGAGTCTATAACACGACAAGTGAAAAGATCGGGTAGAACCTGATGTGATGCACCCAGATGCGGGTATTCTATCTGGTTCCCCCTGGCTTGGCGTTGTTAGATTATGACTTTTCATGACGAACTTGGATCCGATCAATGCTGGAAAAAATGACTAATAATGATGCCAACCCCACTCAGTCGGCGCTGATTTTGGTGACAGGCGCAGCTCGCTCTGGGAAAAGTGCATGGGCCGAATACATTGCTGCTCAATCGGGCAAAGCCGTTGTTTACATTGCAACCGCCCAGTTGGATCCGAACGACCCAGAATGGCAAGCTCGGATTGCTCGGCATCAGCAGCGCCGTCCTGCCGATTGGCAAACTCTGCATGTCCCCTTCAGATTGGCCGCCACTCTGCGTCAAGCTGCAGTCTCTGAGTGCCTGCTAATTGACTCGCTCGGTACTTGGTTAGCGAATTGGCTGGAGCAAGACGAATCGACTTGGGAACAGACCGCACAAGAGCTACTAAACAGTCTGTCTCAAACGGCGGCACAAGTCATCTTCGTGGCTGAAGAAACGGGTTGGGGTGTGGTGCCTGCCTATCCGATTGGCCGCACTTTCCGCGATCGCTTGGGCAAGTTGACTCGACAGATCGGGGCGTTAGCAAATCCGGTTTACCTGGTTGCAGGTGGACATGTGCTTAACCTCAGCCAGTTGGGAACACCGCTGCCGCAGTCAGACAAAAGTGGGACCAAGCTGGATTAACCTCAGCCGCAAACCCGAATCCAGCAGACATGAACTTTTATTCACCTTTCCTTACTAACCTTAAGATTTGCTCAAGATTTTAAACCTGGGGATGGAGGCAGAACTCGGTAGCATGAAGATAACTTGAGTAATAACTTCGCGCCCAAAACGAATTTCTTTACAATTTATATCTATCCGATCAAGTCCTGTCGCGGTTTTGCGGTCAATTCAGCCGAATTAGATAACTGGGGATTCCGGTTTGACCGCAACTGGATGCTGGTCACGCCAAACGGACAGTTTATCACTCAGCGAGATGTGCCTCAGATGGCGCTGATCGAAACAGCAATTGAGGCAGAAGCTCTGCACCTGAAGGCACCCGGTCAATCAGGGCTGGAATTACCACTTTCACCGGTTGCCGGGACTATGATGGAGGTTGAGGTTTGGAGAGATCGCTGTCTGGCCATCGATCAAGGTGATGTGGTGGCAACCTGGTTCAGTCAGTTTTTGGGCATCGAGTGCCGATTGGTGCGGTTAGGGGAGGCATACAACCGTCCAGTCAAGCGGATAACCACGGCTCAGGTCAGTTTCGCCGATGGTTATCCCCTGCTGTTGATCTCAGAAGCCTCGCTGGCCGATCTGAATCAGCGGTTGCCAGAGCCAATTCCGATGAATCGCTTTCGGCCCAATTTAGTCGTTTCGGGCTGCGACGCCTATGCAGAAGATACTTGGCAGCAGATTCGCATCGGGCCGGTGACGTTTGATCTAGTGAAGCCTTGCGAACGTTGTGTGATTACCACCACCGATCAGGCGACTGGCCGACGCGAGAGCAAAGAGCCGTTGAAGACCTTGGCAACCTATCGGCGCAACAAGGGCGGCGTGATTTTTGGGCAGAACGTGACCCACCGCCAGCAGGGGGAAGTGCAGATAGGCAGGAGAGTAGAGGTATTAGCAATCGCCCCAACTTCAAGCATTAGCGTCTCCAGCGTCTGAAGCCAGCCACACCCAAACCACTGAGCAGCACACCAGCCACCACCATCTGTTTAACAAACGGGTTAGCAGCTACGTGAGGTGCATCGTAGGGCGATTGGCTAATTGCATCCAGATCTACGCCCTGCTCGCTTACGGGCACAGACAAAATATCGCCGTGGTCGCCTGTGCCAATCTTGACGGACCATGCACCTGCTAGCCTGCGGTCGGGCTGGAACAGGAAGGTGCCGTTTTGATCAGTTTTGCCCTGAAGCCAGGGTTGGGTCGAATCGTTGGGGGCATAGATTACTACTTCAGCACCTTCAAAAACTTCGCCGGTGGAAAAGCTGGACTGGATTTCTAGCGCATCCTCTACGAGCCGATAATCGGTCAAAACGCTGTGGGCGAAGGCGGGCAGCGGACCAAGGGTTAGACTCAAGGTTAGGCTGAAACTGACTAGCAGCACCAGTAATCCGTTTACCGTCTTTTTCATTCTGAGCATGAACATTCCTCCAGTTCATTAAGCTGATTTTACCGAGTCTATGGTTGTTCAGATTGGCTTTTAGGCAGATTCGGCTCGTGTTGCTATTGCGGCTAATTCTTGCCAACTGCTGATTTGAATCAAGCCACCGCGTTTATAGGTGACGACAGGCTGCAACAGTTTGAACAGCCGCACACATTCTTCGTAGGTGATGCCAACGCTGCGAGCAATCTGATAGTAGGAAAGCTTCACGTTTAGCTGCTCCACCTGATTCAAGGGAGTAGTGCCAAACTGCGTAGCGTAGTAGCGAATCAAGCGAATTAGCCGCACTAAGGCTCGTTCAGACACCAGATCATGCACCGTATTGTGCAATTGCTGCAATCGCTGATTGTAAATCTCCAGAATTCGCCCGCCTAACCCACTAATTTGATCGCGGCCTCCTAAACCGTCAATCACATCATTGCCGCCGCTGCCCCTCAGCCGGTCGTTTCCTGGAGTACCCAAAATCGTGCCAGTCGGGCTAGGGGATGGACTCGGAGAGGGACTGGGAGAAGGGCTAGGAGTGGGAACTTGGCTAGGATTATCCGCAAATTGAATCGTGGTAGAACGGGCACTCGGATCAACGGTGTAACCAGAACCGGGCTGAAGCGTATAGGTGACGGTTTGCAGTCCTTCTGCTTGATTATCTTGAAAAATGGGAACGCGAATCGTGGCAACCCGTTCTTTGATTGTGAAGTCAAACCCAGAAAAGTCTAAATCGCCTACCGGCGTATCACCACCGGCAACGTTGATGGCAAACAGATCGAGCTGAGTCAGGGATTGGGGTACATTGCCCTTGACGGTCACTCTAACGCCGCCAGCAGACGGTGCCTGATCAAGCTCAAACCGAAAGGTAAGTACCGTGCCCTGAGATTCGATCAGGGTCGTAGGAGCGGCAGAAAATTTAACAGTGGTCATAATTTCAGATCAACTAAAACAAATGAGCAAAGCATTCGTAAATACAAGTCGATGGTTGCTAGCTGCCAAGCTGAGGTTCAGCTAAAAGTGGCAACGAAGCAGACCCAATCGGAAGTGACGCTCATTTTTTGCAACTACTCAGGCGATCGAAAATGAATTTGTTTGGATCACTAGCCTTGGGTTTGTTCGCACAGCGTCTACATAGCACAATCCCCCTAAGCCCCAGCGGGGATGTGCCTTCGGCGTAGAAGAAGGGGGACTTCAAACTACGGTTGGCTTAGTCCTCCTTATTGTAAGGGTACGCGCACCGTTACCTACTTTGAACCAACTTCCAACCTCTGCCAAAGTGGACCGCTTGTCAAGCCAAGTACAAAAATTTTACGAATGGATTTTTACGGTGAATTCAGTCTCAGCATCAGCCCTATAAGACCATTGCAGCAGTTAAATTCGGATCATTTGGATTAACCGTGCCGGTGACGGGAGCACAGGTATGCTGCCAGAAATCGAGCATTTGTTCGGCCAACAAGGAGGCTTGAAAAAAGTGAAAAAAGTGTCCACCTTCTGGGCACGACCACAGCCGATCGCCATGCTTCAGCAATGATTGCCAGCTCTGTAACGCCTGAGTGTCTACAACAATGTCATCCTGGCTACCACAAATCAATAGCGGCACAGTCACTCTACAGGGCAGCAAATGTACCTGACGAAACAATGAATGCAGAGAAAGAGAGCTAGTTAAATCTTGTTCTAATAGCTGAATCAAACAGTCGAGATGATGCTGAGCTTGATAGCCGAATAGGTTATAAACCATTGCTAGCAAAAGCTTGTCATGGCTCACCTGACGTCGATGCTTGTAGTAGTGAAACTGCCAGTCCACAGCAATATCAACTCCAACCGCCAATAAGGTTAGAGACTTGATCCGCTCAGGGTATTGGCGCGTGTAGAGCAGCCCTAACAATCCACTGGTGCTATGCCCAATCAAATGAACAGGCTGAGAAAAAGCGCTCAGATCTTGATGCAGCAAAAGCATTGCCTTCTCTAAAGAGCACTCTTCATCGAGCTGTTGCTGATACTGCCACGGTATTATCTTAGCTTGCTGGCCTAACTGCTGAAGTAGAGGCTGAAAACGTCTGTCCGTAGAGGCATTTCGCGAAACGTCTGTTAAATTAGGGCGTTTCGTCGGATGTGGTACAAGATGATTGGATCAGAGTGGGCAGCCAGGGTAAGTCCGTTATGCCTGGATCGTATCCCAACTGACTCAGCAGTGTCGTGAGCTGGCCGCGATGGTGAGTCTGATGATTGAACATATGCGTTACTAAAAGCCAGTGGGGCAAGGTGCGGCTTTTGCTGTCCACACCGCTGGTGTAGGTCAAGGATTGATTCAGCCATTCGGGAGAGAGCTGCTGCGCCCAGTCCAGAATTTGCCGATCGGTGATTTGGCGCTGTTGATGCAGTTCAGCAAAATCGCTGTAAAGTTCTTCCCCAAGCCGAGCCGAAAACGGAGTTCGAGTCAATCGTCCCATCCAGATCCGATCGCCAAACAGCAGGTGATTCAAGGTGCCATGAATCGATTTGAAGAACGCTCCTCGGTCCTGCTTCCGCACATCATCGGGAATATCAGCACAGATGGCATATAGTTTTTCGTTCATCCATTGGTTATACTCTGCCATTGTTTGGTAATAAGTGCGTTCCATCACGAGTGCCTCAGAATCTTTCTCGAAATAATATCAAATTTGAATCACCGCAGTTGTTATCTCACAATTTGATTAGCTAATTTTGCCTGTACTGCACCAATTGAACAATTGATTGGTAGATTCAATTGAAAATACAGTATGCTTCCCTGTTGGTCAACGATTTCAGCTCCCATGTTTTGATAGAACCGCAAGCCCCGCTGATTATCTTCATGAGCGTTCCAAGCCATATGGCTACAGCGGTGAGACTGCCCTAACTGAACTAAATGCTGAAACAGTCGAGTGCCAATTCCCTGTCCCCGCTTAGATGTATCGATATATAAATCATCCAGCCACAGGCTGGGACGACCTTGAAACGAAGAATAGCGAAAGTAGTAGAGTGCAAACCCAACCGGCTGCCGATCCACTTCTGCAAATACAGCCCTGGCAAATGGAGCAGCATTAAACAACGTTTCTCGCAACGCCTGCTGACTCGTTTGCAGTTGACCTGAAAATGCGCCCAAGCTTCTATCAAATTCAGCTTTCTTTTGAATAAACGCGAACAATAGCGGCACATCAGCCAACTCAACTGAACGGATGGTGAGGTTCATAGTGAGCAATATTTTTGGTAATCAAAGCGGTGAAGGAGTGGATAAGATGTAGAGTAATGATCTGTGTAAGCTGTCCTGGCTAGTCAGCGAGAAGTGTAAATCCTGGGAAGGGAGAGTTAACCACGGTGCAGAGTTGGTGAAATCATCTGTGAATCACCGTGGCAGGTAATTGGATAGAATCTCAGAGAAATACTCATTTGGCAATCTCAAGTTCTACCAATTGCGCGAGGTTTCATAGAAGCGTCGGTCGAGCCAGATGCGCGTTTCCTCTTCTGAACCGAAGGTTTTGGAATTGCCAGTCACCGGATCGTACACCTGATAGTATTCATTGCCATTTGGCTCGCGCTTCTGCACAATTTTCGGCTCGGTTTTGGGCATCAGCAGTTGGAATAAACCATCCCAGAACCGAGTCCAAATTGAACCAGAAGAAGTGGTGGAAGAGCGGCACGACGAACGAAATGGAACAATATTAGACTGAAGATTGGAGTCTAGATTTGATTGAGAATTGGCTGTGGCATTTCCATGGGCTGCATGGGCTGCATGGGTGGCATCGAGGCCAGTTCTGGCATCTCGACTTGTTGCATTACTAATGGTTGAGACGGCTCAACTGTGCCTGCGTTCACCCAATGAATGCGATTGCCCTGGATTTGGATGAATCGATCGCCGTCTGCCAAGGGAATTTTGATCACAATCCCGCTCGCCGTTTGAAACGCTTGGGGAGATCCAGTCCAACGCCCGGTCTGGAAACCAGTACTCGCCTGCTGCTGCTGTCCTGGACTGCTAGAAGCAAGGGTAATCACGGTTTGGCTACCCTGATTATCTAAATAAACTCGTTGACTACCGCCGAGATCACATCCATAGGCCATGAGAAGCACCTGCACTCTACTCTTCCATTGTGAAAGGTGGGCGGAATTACTCCAGGGTTCTTAATGATTCTTTCTGAAACTGTCTTAATAAGGCCCGCTGGCTCAACTCACGCAATCGCTTGTTCGAGATTACGCCATAATTGGGCCATCTCTTGCCAGATATCATTAAAACTAATACCAAAGAGAAACTGCAACACGAGGAGAACTAGTCCGAGGGTAATCAGCGTGCCGAGTGCTGCCCTCACCACCCGTACCAGCAGTGAGAAAATCAACCCGGCCACGATTACCGTAGCAACAATCAACACTAGGTCCATAGCTTCTTCCGTAGAGTTACAGCAAAGCAATATAAAGCAATATTCAGTATATCGAGACTCGAATCCGCAGCGAAAGACAATCTGAATACAGTTTCATGGATCGCGTCGAGCGATTATCACAGGAGCCATCAACAGCTGATCGACAACACTCTGGAGTAAGCCGCGCCTACACAGGCCAAACTCGCCTACGCGGCTTACTCAGCTAATCAGGATAGTCGGTGCAGGGCGCTTGACGAAGCTCAGCCGAGGCACCAACTTAGTATTGCAAGCACAAGGTATCGATCCGGATGCGATTGATTGAACCCTTAGCTCCACAAATCCACCATTCCTAACTCATACTGAGTCTATCTATAAATTGATTCACTTTATCTTGTCATGGCGCAGGATCTCAGTTAATCAATGAAGATAGATTGAAACTAGATTGAGTGACAGGTAAAGTTACTTCTGATGACACAAACTTAGCAAACCACCCGGGAATTTATCATGCAGACAAAACAACTTGGCAGCTCAGTCTACAGATTACTCCGATTGGCTATGGTGCTGGGCAATTGGCGGTGGTAACTGGCAGTTTGGCTGGAGGTCACAAGATGATCAGGATTCGATTGCGGCAATTCAGCGGGCGCTAGACTTGGAGCGAAATATTGGCGTGATTGTTTACTCGCCAATGCAATCGGGATTACTAACTGGGGCAATGACCAAAGAACGGATTGCCAATTTACCAGACAACGACTGGCGCAAAACCAGCACGGAATTTCAGGAACCGCGCCTATCGCGTAATTTGAATCTAGTTGAATTGCTGCGACAAATTGGCCAGCGCCACGGACGCTCACCCGCTGAAGTCGCCATTGCCTGGACATTGCGGCATCCAGCTGTGACGGCAGCAATTATGGGTGGACGCAACGCCAAACAGGTGGACGGAATCATTGGGGCCGCAGAGTTTCGTCTGCGTGAGGCGGAACTAGACGAGATCAACACATTCCTGCATCAAAATCCTTAATGGGAGAAACAGTCCACCATTACCTGACAAACACACTGCTGGCTCCTGGCCCTTGGCATAGCTTCGGAGAAACACCTCCACGGGCGACGTTTCGCTTGAGTTATACCCTGAAGCAGGCGCAGCTCAATTTAGACATCGCGGAGGTCAACTGGCAGACCTCTGAACAAGAGGAACAACCGGCTATCCTGTTTGCCGCCAATTTCGACCATCTGCTCCAAAGCAGCACCTCAAGCGGGCGATTGCAAGAGTTGAACCGAGCGATTGACCGTTGGCCAACTTACCTTGAAACCTACCACAATCTAGTCAACTCAAGGTTTCTCCAGCCCGAACAAGCGGTTAGTCCCGTTTAAGCCCCAGTTGTTTAAGCCCCAGTCGTTTAAGCCCCAGTTGCAGACCCAGCTCAAGATACAGCGATTGATTCCGCTTCAAACCAGGTGCGGTCGAATTTACAGCCCAAGTGCTGCTGAATCCGCAAAATATCCTGTTCAGCATTGCCCAAGCAGGTAGTTGCTCCGGGTGAAGGCGTAATATTGAAGCGAATGCCATTACCGGGATCGATCTCGGCCTGCCCTAAAATCAATTTGCGTTGCGTCCGATCAATCAACTGAGGGCGCACACCGCCTACACCTTGGGCAAATTCCAGATCTTCTAGCTGCAATGACGGCACAATTTTGCGAGCATCGTTTAGGAACAAACGCCGATTCACGACCGGCATCTCGAAAGCGATATTTTTGAAAATATAATTGCGAATATCGCGTACCTTAAACAAATCCCACAGAACACCCGTCACGGTCTGGTCAAGCTTCAGCACTTCCAGATAATCAATCAGCGTTTGTAGATTATGACGCTCTAGTAGCGGTAAGGGCAGTGCTGTCGGACCAAAGCGAGTTTTGTTGGGCATGGTGATGTCTGGATCACCGTGAATTGCCGCAAAGGGGAGTTTATCGTTCTGTACCGTGTAGACCTTGCCGTTGAGCACTTGGGGCGTGAAGTAGAAATTGCCCGCAATGGGCAGACAGGCATACTCCAAGCCGATGCCCATGCGATGAGCAAACAGCAGACTGTGGCCTCCTGCCGATACCACCACGAATCGAGCCAGCATTGTTTCTGCAGCGGTTGTAACTCGGTAGTTCTCGCCCACTGGCTCAATCGTCTGTACCGGATAGCCCAATTTCAAATCCACAGTTTTGTCGCTAGTTCGCGCCTGTTCAATAAACGATTGGGCTAATGTACCATAGTTAATCGCCGTATACTCATCCAGCACTGCAAGGGCAACTAATTCTTCCGGTCGGTCTTGTCCATTTACCTTGACTACACTGGGTTCTATAGCGGCAATTTCGGCCTTGTCTAAAAGCTGCATGCCGGCAAAATGGGGCTTAAAGGTTTCGTAGCGCTGCCGTAGGAACTCACATTCCTGAGCACCAACACCCAGCACCATTTTGGGAAAGCGGTAGATAATCTGGTCTCGCTGAGCTGGAGGCAACTGTTCGGCATAGCGTACTAACATCTGAGCCGAGCGACGCACCTTCAGTGCCTTCTCAAGGCTGTAGTTGGTTTCAATGTCACCACAGTGAATCGTTTGGCTATTGTTCGTGGCTTTAGAATTAACTGACGCAACTTGGGAATACTTTTCTACTAGCGCCACTCGCTGCAAATCGGTGAAGGTTGCTAGGGGGGGGCCGAGTTTGTAAATTCTTACAAACTTTTAGAGATCCATCCGCCGAAAGGATTTGTGTTGGGTGAGGGGGTGTTGTTAACCGAGGATAGCGAGTTTCCTCAGCCAATGGGGACACGTACAGAATTTATTATTGAAGATATACCCGATGGGTGTATGCTTCGTATAATCCATATATTGGAAGATGAAGATATGGTGGATGAAGATGATTTTGAGTCCACCGCTAGCGCGTGGAAAAACACTTTTGAGGGACTGCGCCGATACTTCCACTACAACTCGGTGGAAACCTCCTCGAATAGTTCGGAATCCACCCCGCCTTCGGGTTTTGATAGCCGATCGAGCGAGCCCACTCCATCTCAGCCCTCATCAAATGGGGTTGACGGGGGATTTAAGGAGACAGAGTCAAGCCTTGATTCTTCAGCGCAAAACACTCTCACAAAAAAAGAGACCGAATCGCAAGCAACAACTTCATTACCGACCAATGAAACAACACACGGTCAGGCCGCGGATCCGAAAATTAAAAAAACCGATAACCCAAAACTTCATCGCTCCGTCGGAGAAAGCAAAGTCGCATCATCACCGGTTAATGCAATGGCGGAAGGCGATATTACTCGTTATCGTGCACAGATACGGGAAGAATCGTTCGGAATATCGCCCGAGGAAATGTTCGACATCCTGCTCAAACCATCAGCGGTCAAAACCTGGTGGGGTGCAACTTCGGTGACCATAGTCCCGGAGGTCGGTGGCATTTTGTCAGCGGTGTGGGGAAATGAGGATGAGCCTGATCGTCATCTTCAGGCAAATATAATCGAACTGGAAAGGCCGGAAAGACTTGTCTTGAAGTGCTTGAAACATAGCTCATACGGAAAAGATCTACCTTTTAATTTTGCTGATGATGCGGTGACCATCTTTCAAGTAAAACAAAATGGAGGTGAATGTACGCTCAGAGTGGAGCAGACGGGTTTCCCGTGCGTGGGAGAGGCAGATCAGCTCTTTTCGGAATGCGGAGACGAATGGAAAACAATCTTTGAGAGTATTCGGAAATTCACCGCTCATTAGAAAAGAGATCTGTGATGGCATCTCAAGTAGATTTCCCAATGTTGCGCTCCCGTATTTGCTCTTGGCGTGCAACGAATCAGCCCTTTGCTTTATTAAATCGAAATTATGGAATTAAGTGATATTCACGAAAAACACGAAGCGATCAAAGAGAAGGTAAGCCAGCTCGGGAGGTTTCTTTGACCGCCCGACGAAAGAGAAAGAACTCGCGCGGCTGGAACAGCAGATATCCGATCCTAACTTTTGGAATGATCAGGCAAATGCGCAAAAGATCGTTCAGGAGCGTAGTAGGGTAGAAAAAGCTCTTGAAAAACATAAAGGTTTTGAGATAGGGATCTCTGATGCAGAGGTCCTCTTTGAATTCGCCGCAGAAGATGCAGATTCCGCAAAAGAACTTGAATCTCTGATCCTTCGTTTGGAAAAAGAGGTTAAAGATGCTGAGGTGGAATCTCTGCTTTCCGGTGAAACTGATGCCAACAATGCGATCTGCTCCTTGCAGGCGGGTGCGGGCGGAACTGATGCTCAGGACTTTTGTCAGATGCTTTTGCGGATGTACCTGAGATGGGCAGAGAAACGCGGGTTCAGGGTTGAACTTTTAGACGAACATAGACAGCTACGCAGATATGGAAGCCACCGTGGCTCAGTTAAAAACCCTTCCCGGAATTGGCGACTGGACCGCTCAGTATATTGCGATGCGGGTGTTGGCCTATCCCGATGCCTTTCCCCACACCGATCTGGGCCTACGACGCGCCCTAGGCGTTGGGCGACCTGAGCAAGTATTACAAATCGCCGAAACCTGGCGACCCTGGCGAGCCTATGCCGCCATGTACCTTTGGAAATCCCTAGAGAAGCAAGCAGAGGAGCAAGCAAATGCCCTTAACGTACTACCGCTGGTTAGAGAGTCCTGTAGGCTCGTTGCTGCTGACATCTAACGGTCAATCTCTCACCGGCCTATACTTACAGGGGCAGCGGTATTTTCCGCAGATCACCGCCGACTGGCACGAAGCCGAACGAGTCGCTCCCTTTGCCCAAGCTGAAGACCAGTTGGCCGATTATTTTGCCCACCAGCGCCAACAGTTTGACCTGCCTCTTGCTCCTCAAGGTACTGCGTTTCAAAAACAGGTCTGGCAATATTTACGCCAAATTCCCTATGGGCAAACCATTTCCTACGGTAGGCTGGCACAACAATTAGGGCAACCTACCGCATCCCGTGCAGTCGGAGCCGCCAATGGCCGCAATCCCATTTCAATTATCGTGCCTTGCCATCGGGTGATTGCCAGCAACGGTAAGTTAACCGGCTATGCCGGTGGATTAGATCGCAAGCAATGGTTACTACAACACGAACAGGTAGCGCTTGCAGCTCATCCTCCTGAACCGGTTCAGACGTCTCTGACGTTGTTTTAAGTGCGGTTAATCTGCGGCTTAAGGTAATTTCAACATCCATTCAAGCATCCACATCGGCAGCGATCACCGAAGCCTAGACTATTCGGCTGAGTTTGGTAGGCATCACAGCCGGCAACCAGAATCTAGAACAGGATTGATTATGAAAATCTCAGATATTGCTGAACTTTTGTTGCTGGCAGCCCTGTGGGGTGGTTCATTTCTGTTTATGCGGATTGCTGCCCCTGTGTTGGGTCCAGTTTGGCTGATCGAATTCCGCGTCCTATTAGCTGGTCTTGTATTATTACCGCTGCTGCTGCGATTAAATTATTTACACCAACTTCGTCAAAACTTAGTTCCACTTTTTGTGGTAGGCAGCATCAATTCAGCAATTCCGTTTTTACTGCTAGCCTTTGCATCAGTATCGCTTCCTGCCGGATTTACTTCGATTTTGAATGCTACGGCCCCTTTGTTTGGTACAATTGTCGCCGCAGTTTGGCTCAAGGAAAGATTAACCCCGACTCGCATGGTTGGCTTTGGTTTGGGATTTGCCGGTGTGGTGATCTTGATTGGAGTGCCACCCATTGCTGCGACACCGACGTTTCTCGTGGCGGTACTAGCTGGATTGTTGGCAGCTCTAATGTATGCGATTGCAGCCCCTTACATCAAACAAAATCTAGCAGATGTTCCCTCACTTGTTGTCACCACTGGAAGCCAACTCGCTGCAGCAGTATTACTTTTACCGGCACTGCCGTTTACCATTCCTCAACAAACACCGTCTTTTACAGTTGTGATAGCGGTGATTGCCCTGGCTCTACTATCAACTGTTCTTGCCTATATTCTCTATTTTCGCCTGATTCAAAATGTTGGCTCCACTAAAGCCCTAACAGTCGTCAAATTGGCTTGGCAAATCAATAGTCTTTCAGACCAAGATGTCCCTATTGTCTCACTCTGACTTCAGGCAGAAACAGAGAGTGATTTTGCCCAAACGGCTGCCGATGCCGGAGATTGGACTAAAGCGCAACAAGCCGCCGAGCAAGCCGAGCAAGCCGCAGATGTTTTAGAGCAAATGGCACCCGGTTCTCCTGAAGCACTCTTGGCCCGCCAAAACACAGATGAAGCCCTAGAGGCTGCTTGTTTTGTGGCAGGCACCCTGGTATTGACTCCCAGCGGTTACCGAGCGATTTCCAGCTATGGTGCTGGACTGGATATTGTCGCACCGGGTGGTACATCCGCACAGCCGATTGTTTCTACGGTTGGCGCTGGTGTGGGTACGATGGCCGGTAGCTCGATTGCGGCAGCCCAAGTGACCGGAGCGATTTCTCACGTCTGGGCGGCGAATCCTGACCTCAATTATCGTCAAGTCATCGAGATTCTCAAACGAACGGCGATTGATATCGGGGAATTGGGTTGGGATGCTGAAACTGGAGCCGGATTATTAAACCTGACTGGGGCCGTCAGCTTGGCCAAACTGGTTGAGCCAGAATCCTACACTCCGGTTGCATGGGTCGCTCCCTCGACTTGGAGTGGCGCAGGCTATGTGACGGCAAGTGAGCGAGCAACCGATGGTGAAAACGGCTTCAGGTCTCGTGTGACGGATCAGGATGGCTCGTATGCCGACATTTTCTACGACCATTCGGGTCAGCCAGTTGGGCAAGATGCCTACAATGCAGCAGGACAACTCATTTATTCAGAACGGGGCCATCGCGGCACCTACTTCCATTACATGCCCGATGGCAAACTCGTGGTTTTACATGTTGAGAGTTTCTACTACGATGAAGAACGCCTGGTGATCCAACCAGTTGAGGTAGTCTTTGTTGACAATACACCCGATGATCTGTCAGATAACCCAAGATTTCGGATTGTCTATACCGATAATCCAACCGCCCAACCCGAGCAAGTGAATCTGCCGACGAATATTGGCACTTGGGATGGCGTCTCGTTCGATTTCATCTCGAAACAGTTGTCCTTCTATTTCAAAGATGAACAAGCGAATCGTCATAAAGTTACGATCTGGTACGATCAGCGCAAAGCCGCTTGGTACAATCCTGTAACCGCTCAATGGCGAGATGTGACGCCACCTGCTCCGACATCCACACCAGAGCTACCCAGTGCGCCCGAACCTGGTCAAGGCAAGGTTCCCGAAACCGCAGGAGCCTTTGACAAAACGGTGGTGAGCAATGAAGTCACCACGCATTATTACACAAACGGCTATTTAACGGTCCAACCGAATGGCCAAAGTACCTGGTATACCGTGGGCACTGGGGTACCCGTCATCATTCCTCCCAGCAATATCCCCGCGCCAATCGATGGCGATGGTGGTGGTGGGGCTGGAGGCAGCGCTGGTGGGGGTTCGAGTGGCAATCCTGGCAACCCTGATAGCCCGACTGGAAATGATGGCTCAGGCGGTGGCAGTGCAGACGACGGGACTGAAACCACCACAGTGACAGAGAGTCGCACCACAACCGGCACTCCAGTCGCCGGATCAGTTCGCTTCTTCTTCTCCTCAAACCGCACCAAAACCACCCCGACTGTCACCGAGCGCGAGTTGATTCAAAAGCAACGAGTTTTAGATCAGCGTTTTATTGGCGTTCGTCAAGTTTAATCTGTGAACATGCGGGTGGGTCTAGGCTCACCCTTTTCCTATGGAATATTGCTGAGCGTAAGTCCTACTAAGTAGGTGAGCATAATTAAACATAAAACCCAAAACCCTGCGCCGCCCGCGCAGGGTTTTGAATCTGGTTTTTAATTATGCCGAGGTACTTAATGTCAATTCTTCGGTTTCAGCCCGTGAGATATAGTCACAAGTTGAGCTAGTTCCTTCCTAGGGTCAGCCGCCGAACTGCCCACCGGCGGACCTATTGAAGACCATTGTTCGTCACAATAGCATGGTTACCCCCTCTAGGAAGGATACGGCCCTACATGCAGCTTGGTTACCTTGGAATCATTGCCCTGATGGTGTTTTCGCCGTTTCCACCTGAGCTATTTATACCTCTGGCTGGCTTTTGGGTAGCCCAAGGGCACCTCAATCCCATTGGGGTAGTGGCAGCCGCTCTGTGCGGGTTCTTGCTAAGCATCTTGCCCTGGTACTGTGCAGGCCGATTCCTAGGTGAGAAGCGACTGCAAAAACTGCTGCAACGCCACCGCTGGTTAGCAGTTCCCAGTCAGGACATTCACAAAGGCAAACATTGGTTCCGTAGGCATGGTGGCAAGGCTGTGTTGATATGCCTCTTCGTTCCAGGTAGCCGTAATTTGATTGCGCTGCCGGCAGGGTTAAGCGGTATGTCCCCTGTTACCTTCTTGGCCTACACCACAGTAGGGGGGATTCTGTGGCTGAGTGGCTTGCTGACGCTGGGTTACTTCCTGGGCGATCGCTATCAGCTTGTTCAGCAGCACTACGATTCCCTATCCAGCCTGATCTTTATTGCTGTGGTTGTGGTGCTTGCGATTTGCGCGATTGGATACTATTGGCAGCGTCGGGGTAGCTTCACCCGTCGATAGATTTTCCGAATTTGAAGCCGTGATCCACTCGCTGGATGACATACTTAGTTAAAGATCAACAGCGTTCCACTCGTTGCCCAATCACGGTTTCTATCAATCGTCGCACTCGTTTGAGTAACACTACCCAGACAGGCTCACGAGTTTCGCGCATGTTGGCGCGCAGGGCAGTCTCTAGCTCAGTAGCATAAGCAATCCCAATCAATACTGGCAATTCTGGCTACCCAGCAGCACACAACAAACTCTAGACCTGATTTCCTCCTATGCCGACTTCTAATAAACTGCCAATTGGAATTTTGCTCAGCCTCAGTACGGCTCCGCTGCTATTGGTGCTCATTGGGAGCCGCGCCCTAGCCAAGATGGTGCAAGACATGGGGCAAACCAGTGAGGAAGTGTTTCGGGGTGAGCGGTTACCCGTGCTAAAAATCTCGCCGTCTCGCTTCGATAATAAGAACGGATAACTAAAGCTCGACGGCCAAGGATCAACGATTAAGAACTAAGGACTAAGGACTAAGGACTAAGGACTAAGGACTTAGAGCCTATCCGAAACCCTCGTAGAGGTTTTGAAATTCAAAAACTCTGATGAGTTTACGGACTTGCAGTCGGAGAAGTTCGGATAGGTAGTTAAGACGGATCACTCAGAACGAAGGATAAACTCATGGGAATGGTTGCCCTTGCTGCGGCTTGGTCTATGGCTAAGTCGGTTGTTGCGGCTGTGTTGGCCTAGGGGCCGAGACGGATTCATTGTGTTTGTACCGTCCGAAGCCAAAATGACAAGCACCTACGAGACGCTACACGCCGCAGGACTGGAGGTGTTAAGTTGAGCAGCTGGGCACTACAAGGCATCGATCATTTGCTGCACTTTCCGCGCTAGCGGTTGATGGTCGATTTGCTCGACTAGTGCTTTTGCCTGGAGGTAGCAGACCCGCGCCTGTTGCTTTTGGGTTAGCTCCAGATAGATGGAGCCAATGTTCAGCAGCACCGTAATTTCGCCGGGACGGTCGCCGGTTGCCTGGTAATGGATCAACGCCTGGGTGTAGAACTGAAGTGCCTGCTCTGAGTTGCCCAGCAGCGCATAGGTAAAGCCGAGATTGTGCAGAGCCGTTGCCTCGCCCTGCCGATCGCCCAGTGCCCGATAGGTGAGCAACACCTGATGGTAGGTCAACAAGGCTTGCTGCGGCTGGCCCAGATCGCTATACACCGAAGCTAGATTGTTGAGCGTGGTAGCTTCGCCCAGGAGATTGCGCGTGGCTCGCTGAATCGATAGGGCCTCTTGGAAATAGTGCAGCGCCTTTTCCGGTTCACCCAGCGCATCGTAGGCAAACCCAATGCCGTTTAGCGTGGTGGCTTCGCCGGAGAAATCACCCAGCATGCGGCGACGCGACAGCACCTGATGGTGAATCAACAGGGCACGTTTCGGTTCACCGAGCCGAGTGTGCAGCAACGCCACCTGATGCAGGGCCGAAATTTCTCCGGGCAGATCGTGAAGCTGCTGGAACAGGGGCAGGGCATGCTGAAATAGCTCCATTGCCTTCGAGAGCTGACCCAAGGTACCATAGGCCGAACCGAGATTAGTCAGAGTGGTGGCAATCGCCTGGATGTGATGGGCCGCTTCCGCTAGATCAAGCGCTTGATGCAGAAACTCCAACGCCTGCTGACACTGATGGCAACTCAAGTAAGCCAAGCCCAAATCGTTGAGCGCATTGCCTTCACGCGCAGAATCCTGCATCTCGCGGGCTAAACGCAAATTTTCTCTAGCTAGATCGAGAAAATCAATATATTTTCCGTTCTTGTAAAAATAAAGCGCTTCGTTGCGCTGCTGATCCCATCTTTGGCCTAAAGTCGATTGGTGCGTCGATTGGTGCATAGAAGAGCTACTGAACTCGCCTAAAAGACAACCCGCTTAGGGTAGAAAGAACTCTTAAAGCAACAGCATACTCTTAAACTGACCTTTAAATTTGCCCGAATCGAACACTTTACATCTTTAGGTAGAAGACAAACCTAAAAAAACTATCAGCTTTCTGGTTAGCTAGTAATACAGGCTCAACTGAAAAGCTGGAAAATTTCCCAAGGCGGTCTGCTAATTCTTGAGGTGATGATAATCGGGGGGATAATAATTCAGAAGGACTGCTGAGATAACAAGCAACCCAAGCATTTATTGATTCTGATTAGAGAGTAAACAGAACTATGCTGTCGTAGGTTCTATCAGTTCTCTTCAATTTTTGACAGCCCATTCCTGAACGAATGCCCTACATCATGTCCCTAACCTGTCAGCACCTGATCAAAACCTATCCAAGCGAGTGGCAGGCCGCCACCGTCCATCCCTTCCTCTCCCAGTGCCGCACGGGCCAGATCCACGCCGACCAGTTCAATACCTGGCTGGTGCAAGATTGCCACTGGTCTGAGTGCAGCCAAATCGACCGTGACGTTTGATGGTGAAATTGCCGAGCACTCGATTGAACTGGCTCCGGAGGAAGAAATCACGATTGATGGGACTGAAGATGTCGATCTCTACAAGGTCGATCTACTCACAGGGCAAAAATTAACCATCGATCTGGATTCGCTCGATCCCGATCCAGAGCAAGCGGGTGCCACCAAGCTGCAATATGCTCAAATCCGTGTGTTTGACGCCAGCGGCAAAGAGCTAGCCAAGACTAGCTTCGATGATTTTCAGGCGGCACCAGATGAGTTATTCAAGGTGTTCAATGATCCGTATCTTCAGTTCACGGCTGAAACCGATGGCGTTTACTATGTCGGCATTAGCCAAATCGGCAACGATTACTACGATCCGACCAAGGCTGGCAGTGGCTCCGGCTGGATCTTCCCCGATTTTGACATCGGAACAGGCGGCAAGTACACGCTGAATTTGAGTGTTACGTCGGCATAACCTGAACCGAGTTTAGATCCTCTCAGCGATGGCGGGAAGTTCCGAATGGGGCTTCCCTTTTTTTGCCGATTTTTAGCTCATTGCCTAAGTTGAGGGATTTTTAGCTCGTTGCCTGAGTTGAGGGATTGTGCAAATTTTGCACAGACTGCTAAATTAGATCAACCCAATTAAGTCAACCCAATCAAACAGTAGATGGAGTGCGGATATCTTGCCCACCCCCAGTGAGATGCTGACACTACGGAGCTTCAAATCACGGAGCTTCAAATCACGGAGCTTCAAATCACGGAGCTTCAAATCACGGAGCTTCAAATCACGGAGCTTCAAATTGATGATGTTGATTTATTTATAAATTGTGCCAATCAATACACCATCCTATAACTTTACAGAAACTTTGTAATCAAGCAATTCTGAGCTAAGCTAGAGATGTTATTTTTATAACTACAGGCACCCAAAACATGCCTAGATTAACTTGTCTGTATAAGCTGCTCTAAACAGAGTCTGTATAAGCTGCTCTAAACAGACCTGTAGTTTCCATCCAGATGGTTACTGTCTAGAATTTACGGCAGGGTGTATGGAATGTGCTTATGCTAGAGCACGAAAGTTAACTTCTCTAGCTGATCAAAAACTGCTCAGCAGTGGTGAAGCGAATTGAGTGTTGAATTACATTAATCAACTCAATCATTGGCAATTTAGTATTGCCCAAATCAACTGGCTAAAGTGTCTGTCCAGAGTATCTTTGCGCAATATAGACTTCGATGAATCAGGCGGGTTGAATTACTTGAAATCAGTAGGTTCAGAGGGTGCATTCAATTATTCTGAGCAGTTTTAAAAGACAAGTCTTGAGGACAGGGCCTAAGAAGTTGTCCTGAAATCATTCTGAAATCATCCTGAAGATTGTCGCATTAATCCACTCAACCGAGCTTTCGCTGCGTAGGCAGTACTTAGGCTTAATTGACACCATCGGACCATTACGACCCAACAACTAGAAATTATGGCAATTAGAATTTCAGCAACTCCGACCATTCTCCGAGAGGAGGAAGGTACCTTTATCACTCTCACTCTCACCTCTAGTGAACCCGTTCCACCGACGGGTTTGGTGATCACCGTCGATAGCGGTGTGCCTAATGCCCTCGGCCAGTTTGATGTATTTGCCACCGAATTCAATAATGAGACTACATCCCTGGAACCGTGATTCGAGGGGCAATTGCTGGTCAAATTCTGCAACAGGCACAAGCAGCAGGACAGATTAATAGCTCAGAAATCGATTTATCTCAGACAGGTGATCACTTCCAAACCTTATTCCTGGATGATCGAGCCGCTGTTTTCCAGAATGCCTATCCTGCCGTTGCTAGAGTAGGGGAAGATGGATACGAATTACGCTCGGCTGAGGTGCGTCTATTGCCAGCCACCGCCCTTAGTTCTAAAACGAATGACGGGTTTAAACCCAAAGCCGGAGTCTTTGATTCCCTGATTGATAGCTTCTGCGCCAGAGAACATGGTCATTTCTATGAACCTCATGATTTGGAAGGCGATCGCGTTGAACCGTTCGGCGGCTTCTACAGTAAAACTGGCAATATCTATCACTCCCACCCGGTCAGCAAGCGACTGCTGACACGAGTTGGCATTAATCGCAGACGTGCTACTGCCCAGGAAGAAATCCTCTACAGCATTGAAGTGTTAAATGAGATCCAGGGGAAAAAGCACCCTCAGCCTATGGTCTACAAAGGTGCAATTCTGATTGAAAATGATGCACTTGCCGAACAACTACACCAGTTCATTGCCCACAACAGTGATCAGTTCCGGCTAGGAGGCTCAACCTCGCGAGGACTTGGCAAAGTAGTCATTGCCACCGCGATCCAAGATCTTGCGAACCCGTCCGGTTTGATAAAACAGCGGATTGATAGTTTTAATCAAAAATTGGCAGAACGCTGGCAATGGTGGCATATCTTCAATGAAGGCATCGCCAACCTTTTGATCAATCGCACCTTTTTTACAATTGACTTACAGTCGGATGCAATCCTGAGTGAGCAGTGGCGACGGACAATGGTGATTTCAGAAGAGATGCTGCGAGAATTCGCAGATATCGAAGACCCGACTCTGGAACTGCATTCTGCCTATAGCAGCTATGATTACCGCTCTGGCTGGAATGCCGCTTGGGGACTACAGAGGGATGTTGAGCTAGTCACTAAGATGGGTGGAGTCTATTTGTTTAGCACTCAACAGCCTACAGTTTGGTATGAAAAATTGGCGGACCTAGAGCTTCGGGGAGTTGGTGATCAAATCTCCGAAGGCTTCGGTCAGGTCCGAATTTGTGACGAATTTCACCAGATAGTTCGGGAGAACCCTGTATGAGTCAAACCCAAGCGCAACAAAAAGAACTTGCGGTTCAGAAAGGCATTCGCCAATCTGAAGACAAGTTAGTGCAATGGATTGAGACTGCTTTGGAAAATGGGGAGTATACAAAATCAGGCGATAAAAAATTAGAAGAGTCACAGTTTCGCAATCTGCTACGGGTTGCAGAAACCACTGAAAGTCCAGAAGTGATCAAAAACTTTTTGCGCTATCAAGTTGGACGGGAAGACAAATGGGGACGGGGAAAAGGTTCCTTAGCTGAAAAAATTATTCACGACATCGATCATAATCTGCGCAACCAGGCTGATGAAATCCAAAAGGCAACAAGCTATGAAAACCTAAATGAAATATGGATACAACTCATACGCCTCTACTTAGGCTATGGCTCACGACGCCTTAAATATCTCAATTACTTGGCAGAATATTCAGGATCTGATCGTAAAAACCAGCAATTAAAGAAATAGTCGAGGAAGTAAGGGATGGACAATAAACTCTTCGACCAAGACTAGATCAAACCCCTGTTCACCCCGCAAGGGACCCAAAACCTGCCCCAACTGAGCGCCAAAAATCGTTGCGGCCAACTCAGGTCTCAATCCCCAGCGGTAAAGTCTGCCTTCAAAGCCACACTTTAGCCGGCGAGATTCATCGATGTCGTAGAGATGGGCAGCTTCGTAGAAGCTGATTTCGCGTTCTTCAATTTGGTAGAACAATTCTTGGGCGAGCTGCTGGTAGGGAACCACAATCCTGTAGAGGGTCACTTGCTCAAAATCTAAGCGGTGTTCGGCAAAATAGGGGTCAACATCCTGAGCGAACAAACGTTCGGCTAACTTGGTGGACAAGAGGCGCTTACGAATTCCAGCCTCCCAATCGGTTGGCGTAATCAACTGGTCTGCCAGCCAAGCAAATGTGGCTGAGGCACTTTCAAGTCGATTTTGATAGCGTTGCCGGTTGGCTTCTGCTTGAATTTCTTCTGGTGTCACCGTGATTTGGCGTTCCTGTGCAGCTTGTTCAATAATTTGATAGCACAGGATCTTTTCACAGATGCTTCTTAGCTGAACTTCCTGCTTCAGAAAGTCAACAATTGCTTCAGGTTGTATCGGGATACCAGAAAAGTTGACCATTACCTCAACACAACATTCTCCTTGCATGGTTAAAACTGCCAGAGTAATATTCTAAACGTCTAGGTGCAATCTATTAAAGATTGAATGAAACACGATCTAATAACCGAATTAAGCAACAAGAAACAACGGCAGTGAGCAAATGCAGTGATCAAATAAAGTCTGTTGCTGCAAGCGTGGTTTTTCCTGCCGCATTAACTGTGTCTAAAACGAGGGCACAGACAGTGCCATTACTGCGAGTGCGAATCAAGGTTGCATCCGCAATGCCATCCTGGTTCGAATCGAATGTGATTAAGACTAGCGATCGAAATGATAAATTCCCCTTGAGCTGTAGCTTATCTCCCTGATCCGTCTTAAAGTCAATCACAATATCCGCCAACCAAGGCGTTGAGGTTTCCGCAGTCAAACCAAAGGTATCAGCACCCAAACCACCCGTCAACCGATCTTGACCAAACCCACCGACTAGGATATCGTCCTTTGCGCCTCCGTTTAAGGCATCGTCTCCCGCTCCCCCATATAGACGATCCTTGCCGCTACTGCCTTCTAGCCAGTCATTGCCCGTCTCACCCAACAACCAGTCGTTGCCACTCAATCCAAAAACCTGATCATCGCCAGCACCAGCTCGAACTCGATCATCGCCAGCCTGACACTGAATTAGGTCATGCTGCTGACTTCCTTGCAATCGGTCACGGCCTCTGGTTCCCTGTACCAACCGTAGGGCATTTGCAGGTAGGGTCGGAGTCGTTGGGCTAGATCCTGTAGCATCTACAGGATCCGTGGTCACGGTGGTATCGACTGTGGGCGGTAGAGTTCCAGAACTAGTGGCAGATGCGCTACCGCTGCTGGCAGTTGCACCGGGAGTATAGATTGTGTCGCTGCTGCTCGTGATCGTACCATCAGGAGCAATGATAGTGGCGCTACTGCTGCTGCCTGCTCCCGTAGGGTCTACAAACGAATTAGAACTGCTAGAGTTACTGCTAGTCGCTGCAAGATTCTGATCGGTTCCTGAATTGTCAGCAGTTTGATTCACTGGGTCACGCTAAACCAACAGCCACAGCTTGCAGGAGCGTTTCACCAAGTCGTAACCGCTATGCAGCCAATTCGCTTATCGATTACGCATGTTTATAAACTCTATAGTATGGGTCTGATTACACGACAGGGAGACTCTGTTGTGCCTCGCTGTGAACTGTATCGGCAATACTTCCAAGAACGGCTTGATCCCTATGCTAAGCGATGATTACTATCAGGTTGGTGGCTCTCTGGAATACCAGCATCCTACCTATGTGGAGCGGCAGGCGGATCACGATCTGTTTCACCACTTAAAAGGTGGGCACTATTGTTATGTGCTAAATTCGCGGCAAATGGGGAAATCGAGCCTGCGGGTCCAGGTGATGAAACGCCTCAAACAGGCTGGAGTTCAGTGTGGATCAATTGACATCACGGGTATTGGCAGTAATGTAACGCCAGCAGAATGGTATGGTGCAATTGTTTCAGAACTGCTGCGGGGATTTGGACTAAGCAGAAAAGTTGATTTTAGAACTTGGTGGCGAGAACAGGAAGTTTTATCTCCGATTCAACGGCTGAAGGAATTTATCGAGAATATACTACTGCAAGAATTCTCTCAGCCAGTTGTTGTCTTTATCGACGAGATCGATAGCATTCTCAAGATTTCCTTTAAAGATGACTTCTTTGCTTTTATTCGTGCCTGCTATAACCATCGAGTTGATGATCCAATCTATAAGCGATTAACGTTTTGCCTACTCGGTGTGGCAACACCCTCTAACTTAATTCAGAATAAAGAACAGACACCTTTTAACATTGGTGAAGCTATTGATCTATCTGGGATTGAGTTAGAACCAGCCAAAGCAGCGCTCTTACCTGGGTTGGTAAATTATGCAGAGCATCCAGAGCGAGTCTTAGCTGAAATTCTTGCCTGGACTGATGGACAACCGTTTCTGACTCAGAAGGTTTGCCGCCTAGTGCAAACGCTGACCAGCCCCATCGCCAGCGGGGAAGAACCCAACCAAATCGCGCAGTTAATTCGCCAGCGAGTTTTGGATAATTGGGAAGCACAAGATGAACCTGAACATTTGCGGACGATTCGTGACCGTGTCTTGCGCAATCCTAACCAAGCCGGACAGTTGCTTGGACTGTATCAACAGGTGCTAGACCAAACGGCTATTGATGACCCAAATGCTGGACTTGTAGCCGACGGCAGTGCTGAACAAATGGAGCTGCGTCTGACCGGGTTAGTGGTCAACCACAAAGGTAAATTGCGCGTTCACAATCGCATCTACGCTGAAATATTTAATCACGCCTGGGTAGAGCAAGCCCTAGCCGATCTGCGTCCCTATGCCCTAGCCCTCAACCTTTGGATCGCGTCGGGTGAGCAAGACGAATCCTGCCTGCTGCGGGGTCAAGCCCTCCTCAACGCCCAGTCCTGGGCTGCAAACAAGTACCTCGGCAGCCAGGACTACCGCTTTCTTGCGGCCAGTCAGGAATTAGCCAAACAGGAAATGCAGCTCTTTCTAGAACAGGAGAAGCAGGCATCCCTAATTCTGACCGCAGCAAATCAGGAAGCAGCTCAACGGATTCGCATCGGTTCCGCCATTCTGGCTGGCTGTTTGAGCTTGGCCGTCTTTGCAGGCATTGTGGCAGCTAGCACGACCTATCGGCAGCGAGAAGCCCGGACCATCTCGTGTCCTACTAAAACGCCATTCCAATTCCAATCCAGACCTGATGTGCTGATAAATCATTAATCAGCCTATTGTCTCTCCCGTACCTACTACTGTACGTGCACTATATGCAGCCAAGTTGGGCTGGCTGTTCTAAACCGGTGGACAGTTAGCCCAACTTCAGTATGCAACTTTCAATTCTTCAGAATCATCCTTGGAGGAACTCATGTCTCATTTTCAAACGCTACGCAGCAAACTCACAGATATTGAGCTACTGAAAACATCCCTGCGAGAGTTGGGCATCACAGTCCAATCCAACACTGAAGTTCGCGGTGCTGGATGTCAACGCATTCAGGCTGATGTTGTGGCTGTGCTAGAGGGTGGCTACGATATAGGTTGGTCTCGCAATTCTAATGGCTCACTCGATCTGGTTGCTGACCTCTGGGGTGTGGCCAGCAAACACAACCTTGCCGAGTTGATGTCCTCGATTAACCAAAAATATATGCTAAGTAAGACATTGACAGCAGTACAGCAACCGGGACTACAGCATGCTAGAGTGCAAGTGATCATGCAAAGCTAACTAAAGAATCGCTAAAAACTAGTTATAGATATAGCTAACGTAACTGAGTATAGCTAGTAGACATAACTGAGCCTACCTCAGTGTTCTCCATCTCTATGCTTGCCAACCCACTGCACTCACCCTCAGCGCTGTTTTCAAGTCTGGAGTCAACGTGATGTTGTAGCTAAAGGGAGACTTCTTTGTTTGATCAATCTGCTGCATCGGAGCGCCGTCCAGCTTGCGGGGGGCAAAGTAGGATAGACCATTCACCCACAGGTTGTTACCGCTCATGCTCATGCCCTTCACCACAAAGCTATTGCTTTTGCCGTTATTAATGGCTGACAAGTAAACTGCTGATAGCAGCTTGCCGTTAGCTGGATCTAACCGGGCGACTACCGCAACCTTGGGACCGCCCCCGTTTCCATAACTGCGCAACCACGGTTGAGTTGCTCCTCCGCTCACTCGACGAAAGTCTTGGTTCGGCTGTCCCTGAGTCCCATCGATGCTAAAGGCGGCATACAACTGCTTGCCGTTGTAGAACAAGCCGTAGCCCCGACCGTCAGCGCCGGTAGTTTCATACTTGGTGTTGGCCCACTTTAGCCTACTGCCTTCATACGCTAGCACAATCGGATCCTGGTTGAGTTTGGTTACTTGGTTGGTGCCAATGAATAGCGTCATTCGCCCTACAGTGATCCGAGCTGCCCCACTAGCAGCGGCGGCTTGAAAGCTCATATTGCGGGTCAACTTGATCGTTCGATCTACAACTGATGCTGCTGAGCGCCTTGTGCTGGAACGAGTTTCAAGCAGAGAATTGCTCAGTTTAGAGCGACCAGAGACTGACGTTTCCAGAGCCACCGATTGATGGATTGAACTGTTTGAATAAGGTACTCGAACCATAGCTAAGACTGTAAAAGCGGTTGAATAGTTTAAATAAACACTCTGCTTTTAGAAAGAGCAGTTAGAAAATGGCAGTAGCAATGTGATCTGAAACAAACAACAGAAAAGGATTTTATGAGAATCAGGACATTGATTTCGAATGAATTTATCAGTTACTTTGCTACAGTAATCCTTTGTAGAATCTGAACGGGGTGCAGGGGTTCCACCCCTGCGTGGGGGCGCTGCCCGCAGTTGCAAATTGCCTGGAGGCACAAAGGTAATGCCACGGCGGGCTGGACGGTGTATAGGCTGGATGGGTCGCGTTGAAGTGAACTGGTAATACCGCATCAGGGTGGCCAAAATTAGCTTCATTTCAAACAGGGCTAGGGCCATACCAATGCAGCTACGATTGCCGCCCCCAAAGGGGAAATACTCATACGGCGACAGTTTGCAGTTCAAGAAGCGCTCTGGACGGAATTGGTCGGCCTCTGGATAGGTCTGGGCACGGCGGTGCGCTAAATAGATACAGGGAACCAGAACAGTACCCGGCTCAAACTGATAGCCCTTCAGCTTAATCGTTTGCTTTACTTTCCGCGGCTGGGAGATCAGCGCAATTGGATAAACCCGCAATGCTTCTTTACAAACTGCCGTGAGATAGGGTTGTTGGGAGAGCTGAATCGGATCGATATCCGTCGGCAGGTGTTCCAATTCGCTGCGCAAGCACAACAGTACCGCTGGATTTTGGTAGATCCAGTAAAAGGCCCAAGTTAAGCCTGATGCCGTCGTTTCATGGCCCAATAGCAGCAGGGTCATCAGTTGATCTCGCAGTTCCTGATCGCTGAGGGGCTGATCTTCACTGTCGCGGGCGGCAATCAGCAGCGAGAGGATGTCCGTTGGCTCTGACGGCTGATCTGGCGGTTCAGATCGTTCCGTCGGTTCGCCTGCCATCCGTTGCCGTCGTTCGGCAATTTCGGCATAGAGCAATTCGTCGATCTGCTGACGCAAATGCACAAATCGACCCCAGGGACTCCAACGACCCAAATCCTGCTGTAAGGGCGGCAAAAAGAACTGCACCGAATAGAGGGGCGAATTCACCCACTCCAGCAAGGTATGCAGCAATGCCTTCAACCGCGTATAGCGTTGACCGAGCTGCATGCCAAACACCACCTGCAGGATGAGTTCTAACGAAATCTCTAGCATCTGCTCTTGCACCGAGATCACCGATCCCACCGACCAAATGGCCGCCTTTTGTTGTGTGATGGTGCGAATCAGCTCACCGCAGCGAAACAGTCCTTCTCCATGCAGAGCGGGCATCAAGAGCTGGCGCTGTTTCTGGTGGCTGGTCCCGTCTTGCATAATCAGGGACCGATCGCCGGTCAGGGGCCGAAACACATGGGTAACTTTGCCTAACTCAATTTGATCTGCCAACTGGGTATAGATCGCCTGAATCGCCCCTGGATCGCTGAAAAACACAACCGGCGGCGAATTAGAACCGAGCACACGCAAGGTAAACGCATCGCCATAGCGCTGAGCACAAGTATCTAGAAAACCCGTTGGGTCTGCAATCATATGGAGCGTTTGCAGCAAGGCTGGCGTAGTAGGACCTTCTGGCAGTTTCATCACTCGGTTCCAAGCTCGATGGTGAACGTCGATGGAGGCACAGCCCTATTGTAGGCACACATATAAGCCCACTATTAAGCCCACCATTGCAGGCACACTGTTCTTTCACCGTCGCCTACTGACTCACAAGCTAGCACAGGGGTCGCAATGATTCGTTACCTGATTTCAATCCTCAGGTCGGCTGAAACGGCCAAAAACCGCGCTGATTCATCGTACAATTGCAACGGTTGAAACCCTCACGGTGAGAAGGTTCCGGGTCTAATCCCAGCTTTCCTGCTCTTTTAACAAAGCGGATTTAGCTTGGCTGATTCGTTCTCACTAATGCGTAGTCCTAGCCATGTAAATCCAGCCTGAGAAGCTAAACAAAATCGCCGATCTGGTTCATCCACCTGTGAAGACCAGTGCTGCCATTCCTGAATAAACGTTGTATCATCCCCCAGTAACCATATATCAAAGCATCGTAGCAAAGCAGATTCAGCCGCTGCTATTAAGCCAGCATCTTCCAAATCGCCATAGTATGTACAAGGCGCAGCGCACTCTTTGCAGCCTGAATGGCGCATTAATGCCAGCGACTCTTCTCGAAACAGCTTGATTGGACTCAACTTCCGATGAGATAACTGTTGCTTGGCATTGTCTACTTGTACCAATACCGCTTTGCCAATCCGATCATTATGAACAACACTCATACCCGGAGCAAGCAGGTTTAAATACCGCTGTTGCTCTTCATTCAAATTCAGTGCTGATCCTACAGCCATCCGGTCATCGCCAGCGACTAAACGATGTACAATCTTCAAGTTTGTGATCTTAAGAACTTCTGGGGCGAGTTTGGTAGGAATCTGATCGGCCACGATGAAACCCTCACCGTAAGCCCGCATTTCTGCTAGCAGATCCGTGAACATCTCTACAGCCTTGCTGCGCGGATCTCCATGTTCTGGCGAGGAGGCACCTCCTCTAGCGGCCAATAGGCGGTGAGCTTCTTCTACTAGGGTAAGATGCTGCAACTGTTCTATGCGACTAGCGGGCTGATAGCGTTGGCGAACCTCAGCATACTCATGCAAAAGTACCAGCAGCAGCGCCATCATGAACGCCTTCTCTTCATCATCGCCCAAGTGCTTCAGCTCAATCACGGTAGGATGTTGAAACAATTCCTCAGCCGGAGTCGATCGCTGAGTATTCAAGGTTTCCCCCTTACTACCGAGAATCAGTCCTTGTAGACGGGAGCGCAGGGCGGCACCTAAATTTTGATGTACTTCCTGGGCATATTTCTTGCGTTGGAGGACCACCTCGATCTGGTCGTGCAGGTCTTGAAGCGTTGGCATCAAGGCGGCTTGCTGAGCTAGTGTAGGCTCCTCTGGCAGAAAACGGTTGAGTCCTGTGCGTAAGCTCCAGCCGCGCTCTGTGTAGACGCTAATCAGTGCCTCTTCTAAAACTTGGTGCATACCGCCGTACATAGAAAAAGAGGCGTTGAATACGGCTTTGAGTAAATCGATGTGTAATCCCAGAGGTGTGCCCGGTACCGGAGCTAAGGGATTGAGGCGCAGGGGTCGCGCATTTGCACTACCAGGGGAATAGACTCTCAATTCTGCAAGCATTGGCAGCCCAGTTAGCATCCGGTATTCTGATTTAGCTGGCTCAATCACTAAAAAGGGAACTCTAAAATGCTCATAGGCATTCAGCAAAAGCTGCATACAGGTATTTGTTTTGCCATATCCCGGTAAACCCGTAACAAAAACATGTTTATTCAGCGTTCCGCTATCAAGTTTGAGTTGTCCTACGACTTGGCCCGTTGCATCAACTATCTGTCCAAGTGGGATCGTGATTTCTTTAACTTCGGGAACTGTGACTCCGAAGCAGGCTGTCTCCCGTTGGGGAATACCCGGAATTTCGCGTTGAGGCAGATTTATAAGGGTTCCCAATTCGGCTGCTGTGGTGCAGGTAAAGAGACCACCCCAAGTATTATCAAGCTCAGGTTGATGAGCTGGCCGGCCAACTCGCCCAGAACGGGTTGCAATCACCTCAGGTAGACGATTCGTTAGCAGAACTGCGCAGCCTCAGCCAGCAATTGATTGCAGAAAATCCATTTGCAGGAGCAAATCAGGAGAATGCTTGGGCTGCTGTACAGCAACACCTACGAGCAAGAACGGAAGAACCGTTCGCCAGAGAAGCATTTAGTCGGTTCTGGAGTGCGACCCATTTAGCCGAACAGGGATGGCAGCAGGAGCTTGCTTTTTGGGATGACCAAATCCGTCCCTTGGTGGAAGCTAACTACTATCGTCGGGTTGATCAGGCAGGCAGAGCCGTCGATTATTTCTGGCTGATCGATCTGCCATTTGTGACTCTGTTCGCGACCGATATTTTAGCCCGCACGCTCTCTTTACGATATCGAAATCCTAATTTAACCTGGCTGAATGTTGGTTTGCGGCGCTGGTACGACCTATTTTTACTGCTTCCCTTTTGGCGATGGCTACGAATTATTCCGGTTGCTTTGCGGCTGTACCAGGTTGATTTACTGGATCTAGAACCGATCCGCACTGAGGCGCAGCGAGATACGATTGTGCTAGTGGGAGCTGATCTAGCCGGTATTGTTGGGATTCAGCTGATCGAGCAAATGCAGACTGCGATTCGGCAAGGCGATTTGCTAAGTTGGTTATCCTCTTTTGAGGATTCCAATCATGATTCCAACCGTTTGCTTAGTGATTCTGCTGATCGTCTATCGAATCCTGAATCGGATCATGCCCCTAGTCAAAATTCTGATCAAGATTCGCCCAATACTCCCCCAGCCCTTGTTGATCAGCAGGAGATCGCGGCAATTGCAAATCACCTGTATGATGTCGGATTACACCAGATTTTGCCCCGAATTCAGCCGGACCTGGAGGATTTGGTACAACACAGTCTGACTAACACCCTAGAGCAGGTGCCAGGATACGCTCAGTTAAATCATTTAGCTGGGTTGGGTCGCGTTTCAAGCCAAATGGTACAACAGCTAGCCAATTCAGTCGTGCACGGTGTCTATCACACTATGACTGGAGTTTTACTGGATCCAGAAGGCAAAGAAATCACGGCGCGCTTACAGCGAAATTTACGCATCGCAATTGTTGAAGAGCTAGGCCAGGATCATGCTACGCAGGAAATTCAAAATGAGCTGGTGAATATCCTCGAAAACATCAAACAGAATTACGTTAAAGCTGTGGTGGAAGCTAGTGGCGAAGAATTAGCAGAGCGAACAGAGGTATTGCATCGGCAAATTCGTTAGTGCCAATATTAAGCAAGTCAACCTGATTAAACAGTAGATGCAGTGCGGGCATCTTGTCCGCGCCGAGACATTTGCACTACGGATCTTCAAATTTGTTGCTCTAAGTACCTCGGCATAATTAAAAACCAGATTCAAAACCCTGCGCGGGCGGCGCAGGGTTTTGGGTTTTATGTTTAATTATGCTCACCTACTTAGCTAGTATCAATGTTGGAGCTAAATGTTAGCACCCATCACAGATGAACCTGGACTCAGTTAACTGATTAATCCCTAGATATCTCATTTTCCTTTGCCGCAAGTTCTCCCAGCTTTGGGCTCCACCATCCCTTAGTGGTTTGAAAATAAACTACATCTTTATGCTTGCTGGTCCTCTAGCAAAATCAGAAATCCATTGATCACATCTTTGATCAGGTTTTGGGAGGCCAGCGAAATCCCGACGCCCACTACCCCAGCCAAGGTCAGCAAGGCAGGACTGATAGAAACTCCTATCGTAGAGAGGGCTGCAATAATGCCCACACTGCCCCACACCAGTACTGCAATGCTTTTGGTCACTCGCGAAAAGGTGGTGAATCGCAGCATCAGCCGCTGAGAGGTGTTCGTTGCTAAACTCGTGCTGCTTTGCAGCGCCCAAAACAGCCGATCAATAATCACTTCGCTGAACCGAATGGCTAGATAGATCATCAAAACCACCATCAACAGCCGAATCGGAATTTGCACCCACTGCACCATGACGGGCTGAAGCCAGCGCGTGTAGGGGAACAGGCCGAAAACTACAAATAAGCCAATGCCCCAAAGCAGCAGTTGGGCAAGTTGAGAGAGCCGCCACTGAATGTCGTTAAACCGACGCTTTTGCTGCACCATTGCTTGGCGCTGAAGTAAAACCGTGGTGATTTCAGGCGAAGTTTCCGGATTAGCAGCCACCGACAAATCGGTTTGCTCGGAGTGGGATTGAACCGATAGTTTTTTGCGCTTGGCCCTTAAGTAGCGCTGCCAGAGTGATAACAACAAGCTGCTAATCACCGTAGTTAACAAAATTGCTCCTGCCCACCAGACCTGCTGCTGTAAAAACTGCGGCTGTCGCTCCTGCTGAGCTGAGAGCAGAGCATCTTCTACAATGGCGCTAATTTCTTCGGCCCACGCAGAGGGGTTAGTACCGTTGATCTGGGCGTCAAGCGCCGTAACGGTGAGTAACTGATCGTAGTTGGATTCACCATCGCGACGGTAGCTGACATAAATTACAGGCTGTCCACTGCTAGAGTCAGTTTCTGTTGTGATCTCTAAACTTTCTGGGTCAAATCCGCGATCGACAATTTGCTGGAGTCGCCGTTCAATAATCTCTACGCGAGATTGCAGCGAGGCCGAGTCTTCCTGTGAATCTGCCTGATCCTGAAGCGCAGGAACCGCAATGGTAAACAGCCGGCGACCATCCAAACGCACGACCCCACGAGTTATCTCGGCTGTATCGAGCAAATCACCCAGAACCGGCAGCCGATTTTCTAACTGACGCAGCGGGGAAGACAGAATTTCCGTCGGATTGGGGCTAGATATCTGTCCCCAAGCAATTGTCTGCGGCCCGCTGATCACTAGCGCACTGACTAGCAAACTCAGCAAGATGGCGAACCAAGTCGATCGGCCTTGGCAAATTCGATAAATTCGCTGTTGGGTTTGCCGCATTGAATCCAACAAATTTCTCATTTGGCTTTGCCTCACACCGAATTTTAGAGTTTTAAGGTTAGAAGTCTGGAAGAGGAAGCGGCTAAGCGGGCGGTAGCTGCAAAAATTCCCGCATGTATTGGTTTACGAGGTCAGGTTTTTCCTGCTGCACCCAATGTCCGCATTGGGGAATGTAGCGCACTGTCAGATCAGCAACATACGCCTCGGTGCCATAGGTTAGCTCTTTACCCAGAGCCACGTCATCTTCTCCCCAGATCAGCAGCGTCGGAGTCGTCAGCATACCCCAATTTTGGGACGTTAACTCTGGCTGCCAGAAGTTGGCCCGGTAGTAGTTGAGCATTGCTGTCAAGGGCGGGGTGAATTGCGCTGTATCGGAGCCACTACGCTTGACGAATACCGCAAACATATCGAAAAGGATGCAGCCCTAGAGCGTCGCTTCCAGCAGGTGTATGTCGGTCAGCCCAGCGTGGAAGATACGATCTCGATTCTGCGCGGTTTGAAAGAGCGCTATGAGCTGCACCACGGGGTGAATATTTCCGATAGTGCCTTGGTTGCTGCTGCCACTCTCTCGAACCGCTACATCAGCGACCGCTTCCTACCCGACAAGGCGATTGACCTGGTAGACGAAGCTGCTGCCAAGCTGAAGATGGAAATTACCTCCAAGCCAGAAGAGTTGGACGAAGTGGATCGCAAGATCCTTCAGCTCGAAATGGAGCGGCTGTCGTTGCAGAAAGAAAGCAGCGTTGGCTCACGGGAGCGCTTAGAGCGGCTAGAGAAAGAACTGGCCGACCTGAAGGAAATCCAGAGCAGCCTCAATGCGCAATGGCAGGCGGAAAAAGACGTGATCGTTCAAACCCAAAAGCTGAAGGAAGAAATCGACCGCGTCAATATCGAGATCCAGCAGGCCGAACGCGACTATGACCTCAACCGAGCTGCGGAGCTGAAGTACGGCAAACTCACCGATTTGCAGCGCAAACTCCACGAGGCCGAAGCTAAGCTGGCTCAAACCCAAACCAGCGGTAAGTCGCTGCTGCGGGAAGAAGTCACTGAGGCGGATATTGCCGAAATCATCTCGAAGTGGACCGGCATTCCGGTCAGCAAGCTGGTCGAGTCGGTGATGGCAAAGCTGCTGCATCTCGAAGAAGAATTGCACCGGCGAGTTGTAGGCCAAGAAGAAGCCGTCACGGCGGTAGCGGATGCAATTCAGCGCTCACGGGCTGGACTGGCCGACCCGAACCGTCCGATTGCTAGCTTTATCTTCCTCGGTCCGACCGGTGTGGGTAAAACCGAACTGGCTAAAGCCCTAGCCGCCTACCTGTTCGATACCGAAGAAGCAATGGTGCGGATCGATATGTCCGAGTATATGGAGAAGCACGCGGTTTCGCGGTTAATTGGTGCGCCTCCAGGCTATGTGGGTTACGAGGAAGGCGGCCAGCTCACCGAGTCGATTCGGCGTCGCCCCTATGCAGTGATTCTGTTTGACGAGATCGAGAAGGCCCATCCCGATGTGTTCAACATCATGCTGCAAATTCTCGATGATGGTCGCGTCACCGATTCGCAGGGCCGAACGGTGGACTTTAAGAATACAGTGATCATCATGACCAGCAACATCGGATCGCAATACATCCTGGATATTGCCGGAGACGATCAGCGCTACGAAGAGATGAGATCGCGGGTGATGGAAGCAATGCGGACCAGCTTCCGTCCTGAATTCCTCAACCGGGTAGACGAAATCATCATCTTCCACAGCCTCCAGAAGTCCGAACTGCGGCAAATTGTCCAGCTTCAGGTCAAACGCCTAGCCGAGCGTTTAGCCGACCGCAAGATGGCGCTGCGCCTCTCCGATGCAGCCCTCGATTTCCTGGCTGAGGTGGGCTACGACCCAGTCTATGGTGCCCGTCCACTGAAGCGAGCCATCCAGCGCGAACTGGAAACCCAAATTGCCAAGGCAATTCTGCGCAGCGAATTCCACGATGGCGACACAATCTTTGTCGATGTGGAAAACGAGCGCCCGGCAATTGCTCGACTAGCCGAACGACTGCCGGAACAAAGCTGGGTAGACCTGCAACAGGTTGCCGATGAGCGGATTCTGTTTCGCGCTGGAGCCACCACCGACCTTGATCCGGACATCTGGCATCAGTTAGAAACCGCCTGCCGCACGCAAAAAACCGTGCAGATGACCTATTACACCGCCAGCCGCGACAGTACCTCTGAGCGCAAGCTGGACCCCTATGTGCTACACATCTATCGCGGCACGAACCCCTACGTGATCGGCTTCTGCCATCAGCGGCAAGAGATTCGCTGGTTTCGGGTAGACCGAATCAAAGTGCTCACGGTTCTAACAGAGAGCTTTGTCCCTGATCCCACCTTTGATGCCAAAGACCATCTGGAGCTAATCTTCCAGCATGAGGCAGGTGGTGTACCCCAGCCCGTGGCGATCTGGTTCGATGCTAAAACGGCTCCCTATGTGCGAGAGCGGCGCTGGCATCCGTCACAGGAAATTCAAGAACACCCAGACGGCTCGATGACGCTGCATATGGTTGTTCGCGGATTGAACGATCTGAAGCGATGGGTGCTGGGCTATGGAAAGGGAGCAATCGTGAAGGCTCCGCCAGAGTTGGTGCAAATGGTGCGCGAGGAAGTGGCTATTATGTATTGCCAATATGAGATGAACCAGGATGCAAACAATGCGATAACGGCTGATCTGTGAGCCAGCGGAACTCAGTCATTTTCCTGATCTAGTCATCATCACCCTGGAGGTGATGTAGGTGCAGTGAGGGCGTGTGTGAAGGAATAATAAAGCGGGAATTCTCGAAGGTGGGGGAGTGGGTAGAGGTAAGGCGAGTAAGCTATTCAAATTTGTGAGTGAAGGAGATGCAACGTGAATTTTCTAGAGGTTCAATTTACTTTACGGGGGAAAACACTACCTGCAGATCATGGCTATGCGCTCTATTCAGCCGTGAAACAATTGATGCAAGGGTCTCCGCCAAGCTGCGGTGCAGAGGAATCTGCTATTCCCATTAATCTTCCAGTCGATGTTCGACTATGCAGTATTGCAGGCATCCCCGATAAAGACGGCATGATTTATTTACATCGCGGTTCACGCATGCGGTTAAGATGCCCGGCTGAGCAGGTGCAATTCTGGTATCGTCTGCTGCAAAATCAGGTTCTTGATATTCGCGGACATCTGATTCGATTGGTTCAGCCACGGCTGACGTTGCCCCAACCCAGCGATACGCTCAAGGCACGATTGGTCACGTTTAAGCTAGAGGCAATCAATCATGCAGAGGTTCCGTACTATTTTTTGGAATCTTGTAAGAAAGGATTAGAGCGTTTAGAAATCAATGCTCAAGCTTCGATTGACAGCACAACCGAGGGCGATCTAGCACGGCGTACTTTGCAGGTCAAAGACAAGAAAATCTTGGGGTATGGCGTGGTTGTGGAAGGGCTAAGCGATGCGGATTCGCTAAAGCTGCAATGGTATGGCTTAGGGGGACGGCAACACTTTGGCTGTGGCTGGTTTTACCCGGTGCGGGAGGAAGCCAATGTTAGTTAAGCATCCAGTAAAGCATCAACCCTTACGTCCGAAATTGCTGCTGGCAAAATCGAAGGAAACCCCTTGGAAAGGAGCATATACATTAGCTGGACATACAGCGTCTGTGGTTGAAGCCCCCTTCTGGCCATGGTGGATGCGGCGATTGGAGGCAAAACCGGCGTCAACCATCCTCAGGGCAAAAATCTGATCGGTGCCTTTCATCAGCCCAAGCTGGTCTTGATCGACCCGCAGGCATTGGCAACGCTGCCGCCGCGTGAGTTTCGAGCTGGCATGGCTGAGGTGATTAAATACGGCGTAATTATAGATGCGGAACTGTTTAGTCAACTCGAAGCTGCCAAGCGGCTTGATCAGCAGCGCTATATTCCAGAGCCTCTGCTGCAAGAGATTCTCACCCGTTCCTGTCAGGCAAAAGCCGATGTGGTGGGCAACGACGAAAAAGAAGCAGGACGGCGGGCAATCCTGAACTACGGGCACACGATTGGCCACGCGATTGAAAGTTTGACCGGCTATCGCGTGGTGAATCACGGTGAGGCGGTTGCGATTGGGATGGTGACGGCTGGGCAAATTGCAGTGGAACTGGGCTTGTGGGAGCAAGATGCTGCCGATCGTCAAAAGCAGCTGATTCAAAAAGCCGGATTGCCAACCAAATTACCTGCCACTAACCCTGCGATTGACATCGACGAAATCGTGGCCGCTCTGCAAACTGATAAAAAGGTGACGGCTGGCAAAGTGCGGTTTATCTTGCCTACCCGCATCGGCGATGTAACCATCCGGGATGATGTCGAGAACGACTTAATTCGCAGGGTTTTGCAGAAAATGCAGACTCGTGAGTGATGGGTTGACAAAACTGCAACCGCTGACGGCTGAAGTACTGTTTCAGGCTCTAGGATCGAGGCAGGGGATGGGTGTCATGTTCACTTTCTTAGCTTTTGCGGATGCAGCTTTCTGAACTGATTCGACGCTATCTGCTGTACGGACTCAGCGGACCAATTATTGTCTTAAACCTGTGGGTGCTGAGTCAGGTTTTTCAGTACTTTGAAGGTTTAATTACCTTCCTGATTCTCAGCATCATTCTGGCGCTAATTTTGGATTACCTAGTGCGGCTGTTCGAGCGCTTTCGCCTCAACCGCACCCAGGCTGTCCTGCTGGTTCTGTTTTTGTTTCTGGTGACGCTGATAATCTTGGGATTTACACTGCTCCCGATTGTGATTGGGCAGGCCACCCAACTTTTGCAAGGGCTGCCAGCTCTGCTCGAAGCCGGAAATCGCAATATCAACTGGCTGCAAAGCTTTATTAACCAGCACAAACTGCCCTTTGACCTCGACCAGATCACGAATCAGGTCAACAATCAGGTTCAGGCTGGGATTGCCGAGCTGCCCGAATTGGCCATTAATACGGTCGGTCAGATCTTCGCGACGATTCTGCTGATCGTACTGGCGTTTTATATGCTGCTCTATGGCGAACGCTGTTGGAAAGGCTTAACTAATCTGCTGCCGAGCAAACTGGGCAATGCCCTCAGCACCTCTCTGAAACAGCAGTTTCACCAGTTTTTTTTGAGCCAACTGTTGCTGGCGCTGGTGATGGTGCTGTTTCTGATTCCGACGTTTTTGATCTTGCAAATCAAGTTTGCACTGCTGTTTGTGCTGATTATTGGTTTGCTGGAAGTGGTGCCGCTGTTTGGAGCCGCGATTGGCATTGGCTTGGTGACGCTGCTGGTGCTTGGCCTACAGGGATTTCTGCCCGCCGTGCAGGTGGTGGTTGCTAGCGTAGTTTAAGTGGGCTGAGCTACTGGAAAAGCAGCGGTAAGCCCATCGGCTCCCGCTCCCAATACCGGACTAGATTCGGTGGAGTTTGCGCTGCCGAACAGTCCTGCTATCAACGAAGCAACCTCAGGGATAGGATTTGTTGTGATTCCCAGCTCAGATCCCCCAGTCTCAGGTGTTTGAGTTGCAGAAGCTGAGTCACCACCAGATCCGGATTGCAGCCCGCCTGTAAGCAAATCGTCGCCCTTGCCGATAGCAGGACTAGTCCCACTACCTTTGTTTGGGCCAGTTATGGTATCACTGCTCTGAGCAGTCGAAGCCTCATTAAGGCCAGTAATAGTGAGCGTCACCGTTGCTGTCGAAGAGCGTCCGCTCGCCCTCAGCGTGTATTGAAAACTGGTGGAGGCCGTTTGTCCAGCCGTTAGGGACTGAAAGGCAGAACCGGGGTTGTAGGTAAAGCTGCCGTTGCCGTTGTTGGTCAATTTGCCCTGTAGACCATTGGTGTTAACGCTGATCGTAGGTGAACCACTGAGCAAAAACGTGTCGTTCTTGCGGACGTTAAAGGTGATGGGAGCGTCTTCGGTAGTTGTAACTGTATCGGCTCTGGCGACTAAAACTGGAACTGGGGTAAAGCTCAACGAGCCAATCCGGGCGCTTTCAATTTGTGTCAGGCGGAAGCGAGAGATCAATTGCCCGTCAAAGGCAGCGGAGACGTTGTTGATTGGATCGAAGGCTGAGACGCTCAAGGGCACAACCCCAAGACTTTTACCATTGACATCAAAGGCTTCTAGCTCAGCTTCTGCATATAGATCATCTCCATCTGAAGTGGCAGCAGAGTCTAGCATGTAGGAGATTTTAGAAGCTGCGCCTTGATTAAAGGATACGAAAATCGACTCTCCTTCATCGATGGTGGCGTCGTCTACCCCCAGGCCCAAAGAGTCGCTATCCTGACTAATCACGAGTTTGCGGTCTGGATCCGTTCTGATGGTAATGCCGTTTCTTTGAAAGGATGGGGCCGAGGAAGGGGGTAATTGAGTGAAATCAATGGTAGGCATAGAATAGAAAACTTTGAGCGGTAGATTATTGAACGAGCTATCCAAGAATTCGGGCAAAAATTAACTCATCAGCCAAATTACGCAGCCAAATGATAAATTTTCTGGGCTGCAACCTGTAAAATCCGGCCAGTGCAACCCACTGTCAGCATTTCATTCCTTGTGATCCGGCAGAAATCAGGAACTCAAATCGTGAGGCTGGAGCGCAAGCCAGGAAAGGAACACTAGCTAATGTGTCAGATGGCACAGCAAAACACAAGAGATTTCGGTAAAGACTAGACAAAGTTTTGCAAAATCTTTTCTACGGGACCTTCTCTACGGGACCTTCTCTACAGGGCTTTCTACAGGAGCTTTGACCAGCGGTTCAGGTGCATTGCGCCAAGAAAGTGGCAGTGCCATCTCTGATGTCTTAGCAAAAACTACTATCAGCTAGAAGCGTGGGGCGACACCGATATCCGAGCCGGCTGAGCGCTAAATTCCACATAACTAAACCAACAGCGTTGATGTTCATCTTGGCATCCAAAGAATGTCATTTTGATTGTCCCTATCCTATTCACTGGCAATCAGCCTAACTCTGTTGTCCAAACATCAGGGCTTTCAGCCTAGAATGAAGGATCGGCGAAGGAACAAAGATAGACAATCTTGTTCAGGTAGGTCATAACGTCCAGATCGGCAAAAGGTGTGTCATCGCCGCCCAGACCGGTATTTCAGGCAGCGTCGTTATCGAAGACGATTGCGTCATCGGCGGCCAGGTAGGTTTCGGTGACCACGTGCGAGTGCAGAGCGGAGCCGTAATCGGTTCGCAGGCAGGAGTTTTGCCCGGAAAGATCGTCCGGCCAGGGGTTTGGTGGGGTACGCCTATACAACCTCTCGATGAATATAAACGCCAAAACGCCAGGGTAAAGGGGCTTGCCAGATTAAGGGACGAGGTCGATCGACTCAAGAAAAAGCTAGCTGATCAGCAAGAAAATTAGGGGAACAGCGTTCTTCAATTGAAGATCACGGAGAAATTGCTATGGAGCGTTACGTCTTTGTCCTCTCATTTCTGATGATCATCTTGTGAATGACCGCTAGATCGCAGACAGCCAGGACGCTGATCGACGATTATCTGGATTATGCAGAAAAGATAGTCGTGGCACGATGCATAGAAAGTGGCCCGGTAAATAAGCAAGATCGCACAAGCAAAGGTTGAACTTGAGGTCCTGCACATCTTAAAAGGTAAGCAGGACCTTACAACAATATCAACCTCATATACCGGCGGGCTTACCCCCGGCAGCATCTATCTCATTAGAATTCGCGATCGAGAGCGGGTGTCCGAAAAAGAGAAGTTCGGTTCGAATGGATACAATGTGATCAAGCTCGAGAGATATGTTGATATTGAGTTTTGAAGAGCCTTCAGCCCCGGATCATTGTCCTAAGAATAGTAAATTCGCGTTTGGAACAGCTTGAGACCACGATCCGTAGTGCGGAAGACAAAATCGGCACATCAAAAAGCTGAAGGCCGGAAACTAATACTCCAGTAGTCGAGCGATTGCTTCTGCCGCCCGCTTTGAAGCGCCGCCGTGCCCAAGTTTATCGGTCGCCGATCTTAGTTTCTCACGGACTAATCCGTTATTAACCGGATCAAGCAATCGAAAGAGTTCTTCTCCAAGTGCTTCGGGCGTGAACTCATCCTGTATCAATTCTTTTGCGATGCGTTCACCCGCGATCAGGTTTATCAACCCGAAATGTTCAACATCTATAAGCGGTCTAAGCAGTTTATAATTTAGGGCCGTTGTCTTGTAAACGATCACCATTGGAGTGCCGATGATCCCTGTTTCCAAGGTTGCCGTCCCGCTTGCAACCGCCGCTGTATCTGCCGCGTTCAAAAGATCGTAGGTCGCTCCCGATATAAGTGAGATAGAATCGCGGAATTCTTGCGGTGCATCTGTAATGCTCTCAACGGCGTCAGCGGCCAGCGGGCGAAATCGCTCATCTGCCAATGCGACGGCAAATTGGAGCTTGGTATCCCGCGAATGCATCTTGGCCGCTGCCTTCAGCATTGTAGGAAAGATCTTGGTTACCTCTTTTGTTCGGCTGCCGGGCAATAACGCCACGATCGGACGTGAGGGATCAAGAAAGTAGTTTGAACAGAATTCTGACTTCTCCAAGGAAACGTGAACTTCCCTGGCCAGCGGACTGCCGACGTATTCGACATGTGAAATACCGCGCGAGGCATACCAATCCTTTTCAAAAGGCAAGATCGAGATCAAAAGATCCACATACCGCCCTTTAGCAAAATTGTGCCCCAGGCAGAACTGGCGCAGCTTGAAGAAGTCGGCCATTACCCTCAAGAAGACTGGCATGAAAAGGTCAACGCCGTGCTGCTTAACTTTTTGCGCCGTCAGTCGCTCTAGGGGAGCAAGTTTAGGAATTACAGTTTGGAGGCAAATCAGGAAGCAAGTCAATGCTTAGCGGCCAACCGAAGACTCAGGTATAATCGCTAGACATTCCCTGTCATTCAGCCCGGCTCTATTATTCACCCTAGACTGTCCGATATAATCGCCTCAGCGAAGGGCGTTTGTCTTTATTTTCTATCTCTGGTTCAAGCTAAACCAACCACCGGAAGCGGCTGTGATTGCTATTTACCCCGGCAGTTTTGATCCCATTACCCTTGGTCACCTTGATGTGATTGAGCGCGGCTGTCGCCTGTTTGAGCAGGTGATCGTAGTGGTGTTTCAAAATCCAAACAAAAAGCCTCTGTTTCCGGTCCAGCAACGTATAGAGCAGATTCGTCGCTCGACGCAGCATTTACCAAACCTGGAAGTAGACAGCTTCGATGGTCTCACGGTCACCTATGCCCGTATGCGGCAAGCCAACGTGCTGTTGCGGGGGTTGAGAGTAGTTTCAGATTTTGAAATGGAGCTACAAATGGCCCACACCAATAAAACCCTCGCAGAGGATATCGAAACTATTTTTTTAGCCACTTCGACTGAGCATAGTTTTTTGAGCAGTAGCGTGGTGAAAGAAATTGCCAGGTTTGGTGGTCCTGTTGATCATCTCGTTCCTCAAGCTGTTGCTATAGATATTTACCAATGCTACGCCAAGACCCCGATCGCATCAGCCCCGACCGCCGCAGAGCTGCCCTCCCCAATGGAGGTGCCTCGAACCGATCACCCCAAAGAGACACCACCCGTATAGGGGGCGTGGACATTCAGCGGGAGTTGAACAAGCTCGAGGAAATGATTCTGGACAGTCCGCGGATTCCGCTCAGCCGACGCACGGTGGTGGATGAGGAGCAATTGCTGGACCAGCTTGATCTGGTGCGGTTGAACCTACCCACGGCGTTTCAGGAAGCGACGGAAATTCTGCTGCACAAGGAAGAAGTGATCTTGGAAGCCGAACAGATCGCCCAGCAGATCATTGCCACGGCAGAGCAACGGGCCGCCCAGATTCTGGATGAGATGGATATTGTCCGGATGGCGGAACGGGAAGCTCAGCAGATCCGGCAGCAGGTGCAGCAAGATTGTGAGCTGATGCAGCAACAGGTAATGGCCGATATTGACCAAATGCGCCGCCGCGCCCAGCAAGAGCTAGAAGACATGCAGCGGTCGATGATTGCCGAGTGCGAAGATATTCAGCGCGGAGCCGATGACTATGCTGACCGGGTGCTCAGTGACCTAGAAGCCCAATTCACTGAGATGATGCGCGTAATTCGCAATGGTCGTCAGCAAATTCAATCCGATTCTGCCGCCAAACAGGCTGAGATGAATTCCTTTAGCCGTCGTCTACAAGACCGCTTGGGGCGATAGGGGTTTACTGCAGGAGCAATGACTTGAACAGGCGGATCAGTCTGCATCAATCCCTTCCCAAAGCTGCTCTACGGGAATAGTATTGCCAATCATTGCATCGCGCTATCCCTGACGAAATCCCTCGATTGCAGGCGGCATGATCTAACGTTTTCACTAAACTATCACAGCAGTGAAATATCAGGCTTGATTTGTTTTGCTTGAGTGCGCAAGGTAGATGTTAGCAGCGGCAAGTTTACGGGCATTCTGCACAAAAAATAGCATCGAGTATGGAGTACTGAATATGCAATGGATCGATTTTCAGCAAACGCGAGAGCGGCGGCTGGGTCAAGCACAGCTAGATGGGGAGCAGAATCGAGCCAAGAATTTTGGCATTGTTGGTCATGCATTGGTGCGGGGTGTGGCAGGAGCAGGGAAATCGTTAGTGTTGAGAAATCGGGTTGAGCAAATCGTTGAGCAAAAGCTATCCTCGGTGCTGGTGCTTTCCTATAATCGCTTTATGCGCGGCTGGCTGCAAGCGAAGCTCTATGAAAAACAAATCAACGTTGAGTGTGATACGTTCCATGCTTGGGCCTGGCGTCATCTAGGGTATAGCTATGAGTATGATAAGGATATCGAAAAACGACAAAATCTGGTTGATTTGGCAGAACAAAGTAAGCTGAAGTATGAAGCAATTTTGGTCGATGAAGCACAAGATTTTTACGATGAATGGTTTCAAGTCTTGCTAAAGGTGTTGGATCAAACCACCAATTCTCTGTTTTTTGTTTATGACAATACGCAGTCGGTTTACGGTCAGGCGCACCGCAGAAAATCAGGCTGGAGCTGGCGTAACCTCGGCATTGATGTGGTGGGTCGTTCCCAGATCTTTGACTTAAACTACCGCAATGCCCCAGAAATTTTAGAAGTGGCCTGGAAATTTATTTATCCTGCGCTAGAAAAAGCAGGCATGAAAGTAGATAAGAAAGAGAACAGTCCGTCGATTGATAAGCTGATTGAGCCGAAGAAAAAGCCGTCCCGTAGTTCTGGTGTTCAGCCCTTGCTCTTGCAAATTCCCTATGCGGAGATGGCAATAAAAATCGCGCAGCAGGTGAAGCTAGCACTAGACAGCTATGCCGATTCCTCAATTGGAATTTTGCTGCATCCGACCGAGCCGAAGATAAAAGTGCTGAAGTCTGCACTCAGTCAAGAGTTACGGCGTTTGGGTGTGCCCCATCATGCGCCAATGCAGTCAGGGGAACGGTTTGGCAATGTAGTGGATAGACCATTGGTGGTTGTCGATTCCTGGAATGCGTTGAAGGGCGTTGAGTTTGACGCGGTGGTGATTGTTGGAATTGATGCAATTCCTGAAAAAACTGAACAAACTAAGAAATCTGAATCTGGCGATGATCAAGATTTTGAAGCGAAAGCAGGTTTGTATACAGCGATGACCAGAGCTAGGGATCATCTCGTCATGCTGTATGAAACTAAAACTCCGGTGGTCGAGCAAGTGGAGATGGCAATTCGTGCTCCGAATCAACTGATGAGTGGGGAGTAGCAATGGAGTCAGGAGCCAGGAGCTAGGAGTCAGTCGGGTTTGTAGAGAGGGGAACGGTATTAGTTTGCTCAACCTGCCCAGACAGAATGCAGGAAGGAAACCAGATTGGCATCAACTCAAATTGAAATGTAACGAAAGCTCAAAAAAGTTAACGAATTGGGTATAGAAGATTACGCCTGCTCATCGTATTCTCATTACCAAAGACAGCAGTGATTTAGACAAGAAGCGCGTTTATGATTAGTCCTCATCTTGAAGCACAGTAGTCTCATGGCCGGCCAGCAGAAAGGTCATCACCTCATCGCGTAACTGCTGGTTACTCATGCCTTCACCGGCGTCATCGCGCAACGTTAGCAGCATGGACAGGAGATCACCACGCTCCTCCGGGTTACTACGTCGCTGTTCAATCAAGCGATAAACCAGGCGATCCAGATCTTGCACAGCCCGTCGGTAGCGCAAATTATTGGGAGTCGGAATGGGATCGGGCAACAGATAGAGCAGCATATGCCGTGTGCGGAGGTCGAACTGCTGCTGCACCCGTAGCATCGCCTGCTCAATTTCGTGCATCGCCATTGGCACATCCGTACCGAAAAAAGCTTGGGTTGCGACTTTTAGCGTCAGTGCCATCATGTCTTGACCCAGGTTACGAATTTCGCCATTTTGCCAGGATGCGGTTAATGCTTGGGTTTGCTCAATCATCAAATTGCCATAGGCCGTGATTCGCTCTCGGTGAAATGCGGGCTGCATCAGGTGTCGCTGTTTCCGCCAAAAATCACCTTCACTGACTACTAAACCATTCCCCAGAACTTTCCCCACAATGCCGAGCAGGCGATCTTTGCGCATGTGGCTCTGTTGAGTCACTAAAATCTCCTCAATCGCATCTGGATGGTTGAACAAATAGGCTTTACGAAACCCGTACAGCGTCACCACGTCGCCATATTCTCTGGCCCATTGAGTCAGGAAACCAAGCGGATCGCGGCTATACTCAGGTAAAACCCCGATGATGGGATGGCCTTTCGGTCCGGGAGGGATTGGGGCAGCGCGGAGCAGTTGGGAAGTCATGGTCCACCTCCTGAGGGGTGTAGAGCATTAAGGAGGGCTAGGTGACGTTTTTACTCTACCAAGAATCTGGAACAATGGCCTGCCCCAAATGGGTATGTTTACGGCTCAGGCGAAGCTCAAGATCTCAAACTCGGTTTGACCGTAGGTCATATTGCGATCAACGGCAGACAGCACCCGATTATTTGCCTTGTCAGATAGCAGACATTGACAGACCAACTGAGCCACATCAGCGCGGTGAATCGTGCCAGCCACCGTCGGATCGGGAGTCAGCACGCCATTGCCGGTCGCCGGTTCCGATTTCAAACCACCCGGACGAATGATCACATAGGTTAAACCGCTGGCGATCAAATAATTTTCTGCCTGCTCTTTCTCGATTAACACTGAGCGTAATGTTTCCAACGCTTGGGGCGGTAGGGCTACAGCGCTATTGCCACTCCCAATCGACGAAACCAGAATAAATTTCTGCACGCCAGCTTGTACAGCTGCGTCAATTAAATGTTTATTCCCCAAGTAATCGGCTCGTTGACCATCTTTGGGGAGTCCTCCAATCGTGCTGATCACTGCCTGAGGTGGATTAGCCGCCATCGCTTTGACCATAGCAGCGGGATCGAGCGCATCGCCTAGGACCACCTGAATTCCCATTGCCTCTAGCTCTGGACGGACCGCTTCACTCCGCAGCAGAGCTATAACAGCTAGAGACTGCTGGACCAGACGGTGGGCAACCTCTCGCCCAACGCCACGGCTTGCTCCGGCTAGAAAGATAGAAGATAGATTGGCCATAGGACTGCTCTAGATTGATAAATCAAGTTGCTGAAGTAAAATCACAAAAGCCGCTAAGTATGCTCAACTTCTGTTCATAAAACTTGAATGCTGCTTCACACTGACCGTTGAACATTAGATAGGGACTCAATTGCATCATGGTACTCCTTGAGTAGATGTTCAAACCAATGATTGAATGAACTACTGACTAGTTGGGGAATAACGCTCGGCTTTAATTCAAACTATTGATCTGCCGACTGCTGGTTTGCCAGAAAAATCAGAGAGGAAGTCAAACTGCAGAAATTGAAGTTTAGAAAGCTAGAAATCGAGGTTTTCACCTGTAGTAGTTGTTCAGCAGATTAGAATCAAAGATGAGGTAGCCTCAATTCTGTTCAGTTCAATTGTACTATATTTGTTGGGTGCGTTGCTTGGCGAAACCCATTTTAGTCAGATTTTAATCAGAAATATCCAGAAAGAGCGTTGAAGTCGTTCTCAATTTTTTCCAGGCAATTCAGTACTCCGTTGCAGACTGTAGCAGGCACGCGCAGCCGATCGTCGCTTTCATAGCGTTTACACAGTTTTGGAAGTGAAGTATCGGGTGATTGAGTCAGGGACGCCAATTCATCAAAAAACATAAGCTGCTTCCGATTCAACGATTCATTAGGAGAGGGAATGGCTCCCCAAACATCCCAGGGCAGCATTTCTACTTTGTTGAGCGCTGCAACATCACGAATAATTTCTCCGGCAACAAACCAAAGTCCGCGCAAGTTGCCCTTGAAAATCCCGAATTTTGCTGGATCTGCAATACCTGATCGACACTGCGCCCAAGCATCACTTGCCGTAATGAACTTATGCCGTGGTACATCCAGAATGTCATGCTCAATCTTTAATTTCTCTCGCCAAATTTCGTCGAATTGTGGATCGACAATGATCCAACGTGATTCTAGAGCATGCCAATACTCGCAGACTACATGTTCTTCAAAGTAAGGCGGATTGAAATAAGTGCCGAATCCACAACGATATCGCGCAGGAATGCGCTTAGCCCGCAAGATGGCAACAAGCAACAGCGCAAAGTGATGACAAATTCCAATCAACCGCTGATTAACAGGTCGAGCCACGCAGAGCGGCTGATCGTTGAGCGTGAGGAGATGATCTAACATTCTCTCGATTGTGCGAAGATGGGTTTCACGTTTGCGCTGCTCTGGAATTGTAAAACCATAAAAGTCGTGTGCTACATACTCATACAGCACTAGACCTTGAATCATGTGGACTAATTTGCTAATACTGTTCGGCAGCTCATGAAGCAGGGTTGTGTATCGTCCAGCAGATGTCATTGCAGTTGGATGCGAATAGAAATCGAGGATTTGTTGTTGTGTCGTCATACAAACTTATAAAAGTAAAGAAGATTGAAATTCATAGGTGCTGGATCTCGATTGGTGATGATTGCCAGTTGTTGTGGCGACCATCAACATAAGTGATTGGTGAATTGATGAGTTCAGCAATCTCTACATCATCCAAACAGGTAACATGAATGGCGTAAAACTTGCCTTCTGCACTTTCGCCCCAGCCAAACGACCGCACGCCGCAATGTTTGCAGAACAGGTGATGAATGTTCTTGGTATTGAACTGATACTCGGTTAGATCGGCGCTGCCTGCAAGGAACCGAAATGAATCCGGTGGTACTGTAGCGAGCCAAGTTCTTGTCTTAGTACAAATTGAGCAGTTGCATTTGAAGGTACCCTGCCGTCCTTCCTGGGCTGCCCACTCCAAAATGGTTGGATCGTCCTTGCCTGATAACCCAATATCTTGAACACGAACCATGTCAAACTGAGGATTACGGCGAAACAAACCTCGAACGATCGTGTTATCGAAGTTTTCATCAACAAGCAGTTTTAACATGCTTCTTGTTCTGCTCTACGAGCAAGCAGGCGATCGCGCAAGCCTTGGGGGTCAAATCTCGCTTGATTCATGTCCCGAATCTCTTGCGATTGTTGACGTCGCTGTTGCAAGTAGGCTTCTACTTCCGATTGGTGATTGAGATAGAAGGCGATCGTGGCATAAACGTCAGCGAGATTGAGAGATGGATATCGGTAAGCGATTTCCTCTGCTGTCGCACCCTGATTGAAGACAGCAACCACGGTATCTAGAGTTACACGAGTTTTTCCGACGAGAATTACACCGTCTTCGTTTGCCTTCAGAGGAGCAGGTTCAGCCACAATTGCCAACGTCATAAGCACTTCCAAGTTCACTACTTTGATGGTAGCAAACGAAAGTCCTTCCAGAGAGCGAGTTTGGATTGCTAATTATTCGGCTCCAGCACGATAAAGAATTCGTGCCACCTCTGCTTGACGAGATTTCTCAAGCTCCTCAACGTTGCCCAGCAGATCGAAAAGCTGAGGAATCATTGTCTGTGCGTCCCCCATCATGGATGTTTCCTTAAGCTGCTGAAAAGCTTGCATGGGCTTTAATTCATCTTCCATCGAAACAGATGCGGCATCAAAATCGTTGGAAACATAGTCGAAAGCTATGCATCCTTTGCTATCTTTAGCAACAATTTTTGCACCAGCTTGAACTAATAAATCGACAACACCAACCGAACCAAATTCAGCAGCAATGATCAAAGGAGTTTTTCCAGATTTGTCTCTGGCATCAATTTTTGCACCAGCCTCGATCAGGATTCTGGCAATTTCCACTCTTCCATAGCAAGCAGCAGTCATCAAGGGTGTCCAACCGTGATAATTGGAGAATTTAGGATCATCGGTCACAGACAAATCAGTTCCTGCATCGATCAGCACTTTGACAACTTCGGCGTGTCGCAAATTCTCACCTGCAATGTGAGCAGGCATTCCATCTCCTCGAACAGCGTAATGCAGTGGAGTGCCTTCTTCTCGAATGTAAATTACATTGGCTCCCGCTTCAATAAACAGTTTGACAATTTCAGCATGTCCCATCAAAGCTGCTGTTCATATTGGTTCTGCAAAAACTCGAACTTTGTTCTTCTGTTGACTATACGTTGTAATCAATTTCGCCGCAGTGCTAATGTCACCATCGAAAGCCGCATCATCTAATCTGGTCATACTTGCCTCAAGATTGCAGTGATCAAGAATCTTGCTCACCAGCATACCCAGCATTCAAGGCGGTCTAACGACCAAGTTGAGCGGCGACCAGTATCATTGAAATGAAGCAAGAAGATTACATTCGCCGCTCCAACGACTTGTTATCTTGCTGGCACTAATTTCAAGATTCCATAATCATGCTCGTTTTCGGATTCGTTCCTGAAGACGTGCAACTGCATCTGGATTCAATTCTACTTCTGCATCAACTTGTTCGCGCGCTGCCAAAACAGATTCAATTTCAGAAGTCGAGACCTCTCCTAGTTGCTTGAGTAGTGACTGAACCAGGTTATTCAGCACCAGATCAAAGCGGATACGCGGCGACGCCCCAAACGCTGTGGCGTTGCGTAAATAGGTGGGGCTAAAGGAATCGTCAGCCAGCCTAGCCAGATTGGCTTCAGCCTCTGCTTTCGACTTGCCATAGGGCGTGACCGGATTCAGCGGCGAGTCTTCCGTTAGCCAGTCTTGGCCACCAGCTCCGTAGTTACTGCAAGACGACGAAAATAGGAACCGCTCAATGCCAACCTGTTTACACAGCTCAGCCAACCGCACCGAGGCGCAATGGTTAATCTCATCGGTCAGGGTAGGATTGAGGTCTCCCATCGGATCATTCGAGAGGCCAGCCAGGTGAATCAGCGCTTCATAGCCCTCTAAATCGGCAGCGTCTAGATCGCGGATGTCTTTTTGCAGCTCCGGTACACTAGGCAAACCATAACCCGGCAGACCATCGCCAAAGGTGCTACCGCTAAACAGATCGCTATCAATCCCTAGGACCTCATGCCCGGCGGCTTGCAGCATAGGCCCCATTACTGTGCCGATGTATCCCTTGTGCCCCGTTACGATGACCCGCATCCGTCTTCTCCCATACTTTCCAAGGTGCGTTGCCGCTTTGCCACAATGACTCCAATAGGCGCTTCTCGCGCAATGTATCCATGCATTGCCAGAAGGACGTATGGCGATAGGCCATTAGCTGTCCATCTCTAGCCAATCGTTCCAGCGGTTCCTTTTCCCAAAGGGTATCGTCTCCGTCGATATAGTCGAAGACGCCCGGCTCTAGTACAAAGAATGCACCGTTAATCCAGCCCTCGCGCGTCTGAGGCTTCTCGGAAAATTCCACCACCTGATCGCCATCGAGATCGAGGTAGCCAAATCGGGCCGGTGGACGAACAGCCGTCAGGGTTGCCAACTTGCCATGTGAGCGGTGAAAGGCAAGCAAATCGTGCAGATCGATATCCGAAAGACCATCTCCCCAGGTCAACATAAAGGTCTCGTTGCCCATGTGGGGAGCCAGCCGCTTGATTCGTCCGCCGGTGTTGGTGCCAATACCCGTCTCGATCAGTTCTACTTTCCAGTTGGGTTGTGCATTATCCTGCAATTGAACAGTAGAGGTCTGAAAATCCACCATGAGATTACTGTGTAGCAGGCAGTAGTCTACCATATACCGCTTGATTACCTCGCCCTTGTACCCCAGGGCGATCACAAACTGGTCAAAACCGTAATGAGCATAATGCCGCATGATGTGCATTAAAATAGGTTGCCCGCCGATTTCAACCATCGGTTTGGGTTTTACATCGGTTTCTTCTGCTAGTCGAGTCCCGTATCCCCCCGCTAAAATTCCAACTTTCATGACGGGGTACCTCCTGGCTGAGGAGGGAACAAGTCTATAATCAGGGAACTGTTCAGAATAATCTGCATTGGCTGTTCTCTTAATGTCTACATTGATTGGTGGCTTGTTTTCTCTACTGTTGATAACTGTTGATGAGCTAGCTGACAACTTGCTTGACGCAGTCTGTACTTGAGCAGGAGACAAACTAACTCCCCAAAGCAACCGGAACCGTCTGGGGATCGGAGGGTGTGGTCTGCAAATAGCGCTGGATAATCTCCACAGCGCAAGCTACGCCATTTTCAGCCCGAACTTGTTCACCTACAGCCGCCAGTTGAAGCGGTTCTTCATCTGGAGCGCAAATTGCTGATTCAGGCAGGCAACAGGGGCAACAGCAGAGTGACAAAGTAATACACCAACGGCGCAATGAAAACATAACTGTCGGTGCGGTCGAGAATTCCACCATGACCAGGAATTAACTGACCTGAATCCTTAACTCCGGCATCGCGTTTCATCATCGACTCAGTTAGATCACCCAAGAGGCTGGCAATACCGATTAACAATCCCAGCGCCATGCCGCTTAACGGTGACCCAGCCCAACCCAAGTACCAGGAGCCAACGGTCGCTACCGCAATGCTGCCTAAAACGCCGAAAATTGCACCTTCAACGGTTTTTTTAGGGCTGATGTCCGTCAGGCGAGTTTTGCCAAATAGCTTACCGAAAATGTAGGCCCCAATATCAGCCGCCCAGATACAGGCGAAGGCAAGTAGAGTCACCGTTAAGCCAGGAGGCAGTAACTGGGGATGGGGCAGGGGAAACTCTGGTAAATAACCACCCAGGGGCAAATTGCTCGCTTCTGGGCTACCCAAATTCCGCAGTCGCACCCAGTAGCTGGGTAAATAGCCGCCGTAGAACAAGCCCAAGATTGAGGAGGAGATATCAGCAATTGTGGCCAGCTTGGGCTGAAACAACAGGTAGAAACAAATCAGCGTTCCGGCGACTGGCATCGCGGCATCGACTAGATTGGGAGCAAGATTAGCTGTAATCAGCAAAATCAGACTCACCACAATGGTGGTTTTAGCTGCCGGAGCAATTCCAGTTGCACGAACTAAATCAAAGTACTCGTGCAGCCCCAAGTAGACAATCACGCCAAAACCAACCGTAAAATACCAACCGCCCAAGACAATCATCCCCAGAGCAAGGACGATGGCAACAATAGCACTGAGGATTCGCGATAACGGCATAGGGAATAAATTGACAATAGACTACCTGAACTGAAGTATGGATGAACTCTCATGCCTTTTCAGACAGCCTCTTAAATTCAGGTTAAGAATCACTCTGGCATAAATCGACCAATTTTTAGCGATTTGAATTCTGCATTACCAGAACGAGAGATCAATTTTCAACTGGATTCTTACTCTGGATAAATTCAGTCTTCATTGCTCTCATTGCTTCAACCACATGAATTCAGATGGTGTCTTGGCAGATTGCACCCACTGGAAACCTGTGGCTATGCTCATGGCAAATCAACCTACAAACCCGATCTGGCCCAACACAATCTCCCTATTCTAATTTTTCTCCGCTAAGGATATATATGGGATCTACGGCTGCAAACACCTGATGGTCGCCGCGAGTTTCCAGGCGGTTGATGGCCGACTGTACCACCTCAACATTACGGGCCTGAACTTCTGCCAGACTCTCAGAGATAGCGTATAGCGTTTCAAAATTAGTAGCCGTTGCGACGATCCGCCCTTGGGGTTTTAACCGCTGCCATGCTGCTTGCAGAATGGTCTTGATCGCTCGCCCACCTTCGATACAAATACGGTCGGGGGCTGCTTTTAACTGCTGAAGACAGTCAGGCGCACTTCCTTCCAAGATCTCGACATTCTCCACGCCAAAGCGGTCGCAGTTGCGACGAATCAAACTGGCTACCTCTTCATCCCGCTCAATGGCGACAATTTTGCCTTGGGGGCAGAGCAGTTACCTCGCCAAAACCCCACTAGCGCTGCTGGCAATCCAGGCGGCGGTCTTGCTCCTGGTGCTGATCTGGGGCCAGCGACGTCTGGGACCAGCGAAGCGGCTTGTAGAGCCAACGCTTGATAACAGCGAGGCTTATGTTCAAGCCCTAAGCCGTGTTCTACAAAAGGCAAATTGCAGCGATTTTGTAGTTCAGACCATCGGTAAAGCCGAACAATTCAGGCTACAGCGGGCACTTGGACTCGGCAGCGAACCAGTTGAGCCACAAACTTTAGTTGAGGCTTGGGTGCAGCAGACCGGACAGCCCGCAACTGAACTAGAGGCTGTCTTGGCCCCCCTAAACCAATTGCGCCGCTTAAGCAATCGAGAACTGCTGCTATGGCTGGAGAACCTGCAAACTCTCCAGCGTCAGTTAAACAGCATCAGTTGAACAGCGTCAGTTAAAGTAGTGCTGATATCACATGCTGATCTGGGACCTCTTCTGACTCCTGACTCCTAATTCAGCAGTACCAACTCACCGTATCCCATACCATCGTGAGCGAAATCCAACCCGTTTTTACCCAACTTGCTAAAGCATTGAGCCAAGTCGTCGTGGGTCAACCTGCCCTTGTGCAAAACCTAATCGTGGCCTTGCTTTCCGGCGGGCATGTGATTTTAGAAGGGGTGCCGGGTACTGGAAAAACCCTGACAGTCAAGGCTCTATCGCGGCTGGTGCAGGCCGAGTTTCGCCGGATTCAGCTAACGCCAGATGTATTGCCATCAGACATCTTGGGCACCAATATTTTCGATTTCAATACCCGCACGTTCATGCTCAAAAAAGGGCCCGTGTTTACGCAAATTCTGCTGGCCGATGAGATCAACCGCACGCCGCCCAAAACCCAGGCTGCTCTCCTCGAAGCCATGGAAGAACAGCAGGTGACGCTGGACGGAGAAAGCCTGCGGCTGCCCGATTTGTTTTGGGTGATCGCTACCCAAAATTCCCTGGAGTTTGAAGGCACCTATCCGCTGCCAGAAGCCCAGCTCGATCGGTTCCTTTTCAAGCTGATGGTGGACTACCCAGACACCCAATCCGAACGGCAGATGCTGCTGAATGCTCAGGCCGGTTTGCAAACTAAACGCCTCGATCTAGAGAAACTGCAGCCCATTGCTACAGTAGAACAGATACTGCTAGCGCGTCAGGCAGTGCAGTCGGTGCGAGTGACGGAGGCATTACTGGATTATCTGCTAGCTCTGGTGCAGCGGACTCGTCAACATCCAGATTTGGCATTAGGAGCTTCACCCCGCTCGGCTGTGGCCTGGCTCCAGGCGAGTAAGGCTAATGCTTGGTTATCGGAGCGGGACTATGTCACCCCCGATGATATTAAAGCCACTGCTTTTCCCCTATTGCGGCATCGTTTGATTCTGCGTCCAGAAGCCCAATTGGATGGGCTAAACATGGATGGCGTGATTAGCGCTTTGTTAGGGCAGGTTGCAGTACCGCGATAAGTCAGCCTGCTCTGGTTAAGATTGAGTTATTCTATGCAGCGTCGACTCGAGACCCGCCCTTTCATACTTCCAGCATTTGCAGGTATTAGGAATCTTCAGTCATGACATCTAACGTAAACGTAAAGTTAGCCTTGTATGACATTGACTACCAACTTTGGTTGGAGCAGACTATCGGCAGTCCCCAAATGAATCTGCTCGACTTGAACTGTGACCGGGGTGCTGCTGTGTTAGGCGACTATCGAATTCCTCTGCCCACAGGCGCAACCCCACCGGCTAGGATCACGCTGGGTATCCGTCCAGAGCATGTAGAGTTAGCCAATTCGGATGTGAATGGGGATACCCAAACGGTGCAGGGTAAAGTCATTCTGATGGAGAATTTAGGCATGAGTAATTTGGTCAGCATCCGCATCAGAGGTGCAGAGAATGTGACACTGCGTGCTTTAATTCCTAGTGATCGCGCTTGGCGCGAAGAAATGATTACTTTAGCATTGCCGTCGGAACATATCCATTGGTTTGATATGGAGACGGGAGAGCGTCTATTCTCAGAGCCACTGCAGATGCCAACAGCCCACCCCCAAACCCAACGGCTAGATATCCGCTCAACCTAGTGACGGTTGATACGCTAAGTCTTAAAAGCAAGTAAAACTTGGTAGGTAAAAGGGCGCTTTGGGGTGCCCTTTTCTGTGTATATGGCGTGTTTATAGTGTTGTATCTGTAGTGGCGCTACTATAGCGGATACCAATTGGCTTAACATTTCTCCTTTCACCCGACAGAGGTTGGCAAAACGGCAAATCGGTATGTTGAAGGAATCAAGTCTAAAGCGGAGTTATATCCGTTAACACACGATTTGACTCCATTAAGTTAAGGAAACACCAATGTCAGCACGTAATTTTGCCTTATTTAGCGGTATCTTTTTTATCGCTATTGGTATACTTGGATTTGTTCCAGGTATGGTAAGCGTTCCTCCTAGCCAACCCGATCCAGAATTAGTGATCAATACAGGCTACGGCTATTTATTTGGTCTATTTCCAACGAATTTACTGCATAACTTGGTCCATTTGGCAGTAGGTGTCTGGGGCGTTACCTCAGCTCGCACTCCTAAAAGCGCTATCTTGTACTGTCAGGCGTTCGCAATTCTGTATAGTTTGATTGCGGTGATGGGCCTGCTTCCCGGCGCTGGCACCACCTTTGGTTTGATGCCAATCTTCGGCGGCAATGTGCTGCTGAATTTGGGTACGGCGGCAATTGCAGCCTATTTTGGCTTTATCAAGGTATCTGGAATCGATGTGGGGTCGAATGACAAAGGCAGCCGTATAGCAGGCTAGTTGATCGAAGGAGCCAAGCAAAGGAGCATACAATGAAAGCAGTCTGCTGGCACGGTGCCCAGGATGTGCGCGTAGAAACGGTTGCCGATCCCAAAATCCTCAATCCGCGAGATGCAATTCTAAAAGTCACTGCTACAACGATTTGCGGGAAAAATCGATCCATCGCAGGTGTTCACTCACCAGTTGCCGCTGGAACAAACTAAACAGGGCTTCGAAATGTTTAAGCACAAGCAGGACAACTGCATCAAAGTGTTGCTTAGACCCTGAGTAGCGTTCCTGGATCAGTCGATGTCTCTCTAGTTTGAACAACCCTTTTATCCGTAAATAACTATGAAACCGGAAGAATCCTTTAATCCCAATGCGCCCCAACCGACTGGGGTACAGCACGATAGTGAAACGCCATTGCCAAAAAAGCCTTCATTTTTGTATCTCGTTAGCACCACGATTGGTGTTCTCGTAATTATTCTATTGGCAGTTAGTGCTTATCACGGAATATTGAAAACGTCAAACGCACCTTGCGTCGAGAGCGCGTGATCGGATCAACCCTAGTGGACTATTACCTGCAAGACGCTAGTACAGAACCCACTGAGTTCAAATTATTGCAGGCACGCGGCTTTCAAAACGTGCGATTTCATATCGAAGAAGCTTCTCTCCGTCGATCGCCTGGTGACGTTGTGGTTCTGGATCTGGAAAATTGGGTGAATCGGTCAGGAGAGGCATTCTCTCAGCTATCAGAAGACATGCGAGAGCAACAAGCTAAACAACAAATTGATGCATTGTTGAATATTCTGCCTACTTCTACTGTTCTGGTTGTTTATGTTCGATTGACTGTTAAATACCTGTTTAAAGTGTCAAAGGATCGCTATGTGCTGCCTGCTAACAACCCCGTCACATTAATAGGCAACACGGCAGATGCAGCCTATGTGGCAACAGGTGAGCGCAGTACAGAAAATTCTTGAATTAGACCAACCATTCATCCAGTCTGCAATTTCAGAGCGGCTTGATAACTTCCATCTAGGGTACGTTCATAAGCGATAATTTCACCCACTGCATTGAGTCGTTGTCCTAAAAATAAGCAGAATCCAAGCGGTGCATAAAGAATTAAATGGGTTGAAGCGGCACGATAGGTTTGACGATAGTGTCGAATTAACTCTTTACCGTGAATTGCAAGCGCTGTAGCGTCTGCATCCGATCGAATAACGGCGTCACCTGTTCCGATTTCTGGCTCTGCATAGACCATCAAAAATCACATTGGTGTGATTTGGAACTTCATCCATCACTACAACCAGAAGATTCGAGAGAAATTGCAACGAGAGCAGATGGCTACTTTTTCTCCATCCTTTACATAATGGCACTACCCACTTTTTTAAAGTTCTAAAGTTAATTCGGTGGAAATCGGGTTAGCACTAAATTTCCCCTAAGCAGTAGTAAAAACCGTACAAGAGCGTTATTGAATAGGGGCTATTTTAAAGTAGAAATTCCGTTTGGAGGACTTGTTATGAATCTAAAAACCTTTCTAGCAAACCTTACAGGGAGAAAAAAATGACCATACATCGAGACCGCGAAGGGTACGACGGGTACTCAGGAACTGAAAAGTCGAAGGACTGCTTGAGCTACCACAAAAAATTCAGAAGTACATCTATGACGAGATACAAGGTTTTATCGCAATGGTCACGATTCAGGAGGAATTCCTGGGTGCGGAAATTGCGTGCTGTTTTCGGAGCAGTTCATCTTATAGCCATGTGCATCCGTATCGCATTGTGGCTGTATTATCGGCTACCTAAAGTTGTCGATTTCGTCAAAAACTTTCTTCACTTCTTAGGAGAGCTTCTCTAATAACAGAGATAAGTTTTTGAATGACAGGGGTGTAGCTAAACTAAGCTGCACCCCTACTTTTTCATTTTTAGTCCCCTTGCGGGGAAGAATCAGGGACTTCACAAAAATTCAGAAGTACATGCCTGATCGAGAAACAACGTTTCCGTTCCCTTGCGGGAATGTATTACCGAGGATGATAGCCCTTAATGAGGATAAAAGCAACTGCTTTCAAATAAGCTATGACCGTATAAACTTTACATGGTTGATGCTGCCATCCTCTTTCAGCGATTTTATTTGCACCTTGACTGTCCCGCTATTGGGAATACTAGGAACCGAGCCGGAGACCGTTGGCATGGGTAACCGCGACAATGTGCAACTGCTTGATGCCAGTGTGGTTTGCTAAGGCTGCAGTAATTTGGGCTACGCCATCGCTATGGCCATGCAGAACCAATGCTTCAGCATCCGGTAGAACATCCTGGAGCAGAGTATGATAGTCGTCAACCGCAGAATCGATCACAACCAAAGCGGTGCGCGTAGAAGGACAGGCCATAGGTCTATTGCAAGCAAGAGTGAAAAGGCACAACACCAGCGGGGCTAGGAGTTAGGCAAACAAAGTCATTCGAAGTCAATTAATGGCGATCAATCTGAAGGGGCAAGGATCGCCATCTACCTGAAGCCAGAGTGCCCTTGGATGGTTTTCGGTCAAGCTACAGCCATGCAGTTGGAACAAAATCTTCAATTAGGGGCAAACCGTGGCGTAAATCTACGGAGAAATTTTGATTACCGAAAATAGCAGCTCTCAAAAAGTTATTAGGAGCATTTTCCTCATCAAAAAGTTATTAGGAGCATTTTCCTCAAAAGAGCTTTTGAGCAGGGATTAGACTGAACCTTGCGAGCTAATTCGTCCGATTGCTACGGATTACATCCCTGAACAAAATTGATCACCTCATGTAGGGCACCAGGTTTTGTCACCATCAGCACGGTGGAATCAGCTTCTAGTACCGTATTGCCGTTGGGGATTACCAAATCTTCATGGGCATGGGCCTGATAGCCAATAATTAGCGAGCCTTTTGGGAAACAGGGATCTTGAGCAATTTGGGCTAGGCTTTGTCCGGCAATTCGCGATCCCGTTGGGATTGGCAGCTTCAAGACTTCAATTTGATCCTGCTCGAAGTGCATGATCGATTCCACCTCTGGGTATTCGATGGCATTCACCATCGTCGATACAGCCAAATCGATTGTGCTAATCACCGACGTGGCCCCCGCGATCCGATAGGGTTCAGCAAAGTCGCGATGCCGCATTCGCACTAAAATCCGCGAGACGCCGTAGGGTTTCGCCAAGGCTACCATTGCCAGGTTTAAAGAGTCATTGCGCAGCACGGCTGCCACCGCATCGGCTTTGCGAATGCCTGCTTCTAGCAGCGTTTCAGTACTGACGGCACTGCCTTCAAACGCCATCACGCCCATCTGCTCACGGGCATAGCGACAGGCGGTTGGATCAATGTCAATCAGCGCCACGGTATGGCCTAAGTCCACCAACTTCTGCGCCAAATTCAGCCCAATCAATCCGGCTCCGCCAATCAGAATATACATGCCCAACCTCAGTAACGCTCAGCATCTCCTTTGGTTCACTGTATCGTCGTATCTGGCTTCTGCGCATCCCGTCACCAATCCCTGATACAGTTAAACCCAGGGATTGTTAAGCAGAGTTATGAAAGCACAAGTTTTTCGGGGCGTTAAGCAGCTTAGATACGAAGAAATTCCGGTTCCAGACATTGCTGACGACGAAGTACTGGTTCAGGTTCAGGTGGTGGGCCTGTGTCAGTCAGACATTAAGAAAATTCTCTACCCGCTCTATGAGCCACCGCGAATTTTTGGTCACGAAACGGCTGGCACGATTGCTGCCGTGGGTTCAGCCGTGAAGGACTGGCAAGTCGGACAACGGGTCGTAGTGTTGCATCACATTCCCTGCATGCATTTGTCAGTGTCCGCTAACTCCCTTCTGTCAGATTAAGTTTCATCTATTACAGATTACCAGCGACTGCCCCTGCCCTCGGAGGCGTTCATTCACATTGCTATGATTCGCCTCATGCTCCGCAGACTTGCCTAACTTTTTTTGACCTTCTCCGTATTTCCAAACATCCTCTAAACATCCTCTCAGATCAAGACTCTACTTAAGCAATTTTTCGAGGTTCCCTATGGTTTAATAGGGAAGCTTTAGTACGGTCAATAAAGCGAGGAAAGAATGCAAAGCAGTGGAACAGGCATAATTTATCTAGCTCTAGGTGAGCAGCACAAGAACGAGTGCCGCAAATCTGTTTACTATTTAAAGCAAACTAATCCAACAATTCCGGTTTCTGTCTTTACTGATTCATTTGATCGTGTCTTGGCTGAACTAGGTGTAGAGCAACAGTTCATTCGAGTTGCTGATAAAAGCCCCTTTAAGGTCAAAGTCGAAATTCTCAGGGACTCCCTTCATCTAAAAACGCTTTCCTAAGAAACAGAGTTTTGGCTGACAGGTTGCAGGGTGAACCCCCAATTCAGCCGCCTTACAATGCAGGGTCTTGACAACACGTTGGCGGTATTGCTGTTCATAGGCAAACTGATGCACTACAGGCAGTCCCGTTTGTCCAGATTGACCTGACATCGATAGTCCTCTACTCAAGGACATGGAGATAGACCGGACGGGAACTCGGAATCAATCTATCTGGGAGGTGATGAGTCACGAAGGCCGTTTTTTAGGGGAAGCTCAGTTCGCGTAGCGTTCCCGAAGGGTACTCCCCCACTGCCTCCTGACTCCTATCCCAACCGCTCAACCAAATGCTCCCCGACCCGCAACGCATTGGCAATTACCGTCAGGGCCGGACTCACGCTGGCATTGGCCGGAAAGAAACTGCTGTCTACGACATAGAGATTGTCTACCTCATGGGTGCGGCAATTGAGATCGAGCACCGACGTAGACGGATCGGCTCCAAAGCGGCAGGTGCCACATTGATGCGCGACCACCTGAATCGGCATATCGCTGCGGGGATGGATGCCAGTGCGGCTAAACAAACTACTATCAGCAGTTTCTACGGCCCTCAACACTTCGAGCCAGCGATAGACTAACCGATCGTGGGCTTCCACATTATTGGGTTCGTAATCGAGATGCAGCTTTTCGCCGACCCAGTGGACGCGATTGTTGGGGTTGGGTAAATCTTCTGTTTGTAACCACCAGCCGATTGAACGAGTTGCCAACTGCCGCAGACCAAAGTCGGGCAGGACTCTGGTAACGAGGGACAATACCGGCGGCGCTTCTGAAAAAATTACATCTTGCAGGATGCCGCCTGAGTTTTGGATGTGGCCCATCGGATAAGTATAGTTCTGGTCACCCCAGTAAAAGTCATTCACCGACACGGTCCGTTGGAACAAGCCAGAATTGGAAGTAGCGCTGACCTGCACCACCACCGACAGCAGTTGCTTCATCAGATTGCGTCCTACGAGATCAGAGCTGTTGGCGATGCCGTTGGGGTGCTTTTCATTGGCAGAGCGCAACAACAACGCAGCGGAGTTAACCGCACCGCAAGCCAGCACAATCATGTGCCCTAGAAACAAAAACGACTCGGAGCCAATCGCCGCCTCAACGGTGGGATGTTGCCAATGGTCAAATCCTCAACGTTTTACACGGACATCAAGATTGGATTCGCTCAATGGATTTCAGTCCCAATGGTAAGCTGTTGACAAGTGCAGGACAGGACTTGAGAGTGAATCTTTGGGATGTTCACACCGGGGAATGTTTGCGAACCTGGCAAGATTTTGATACTTGGGTGTGGGGAGTCAGTTTTCATCCCGATGGCGATCGCATTCTGACTGCATCCGGCAATCTGCTAAAACTTTGGGATGTCCATACAGGGTCACTGCTCCAGACCTATGACAGGCATACCAAACGAATTCGCAGCGTTGCGATCAGTCCAAACGGAGAATGGTTTGCATCCGGTGGGCAGGATAATTTGATTCATTTGTGGCACATCAAAACAGGTGAAATCTTGACAACCTTATTGGGTCATGCTGAGCAAGTTCTATCGGTGAAGTTCACCCCCGACAACTGTTACTTGATTAGCGGCAGTGCTGATGAAACGATCAAGATATGGAATATTCACACTGGAACACATCAAACCTTAAAAGCCGAAAGACCTTATGAAGGAATGAATATTGCAGGTATAAAAGGATTAAGCGAAGAAGCGATCGCAACCCTGATTAGGCTGGGTGCGAAGTCGGATGTCACTTAACAAATTACCCGTGCCTCTAGCGGCATGGCCATGAATGCACTGAGGCAAACAGTGGGCACCCAGAACATTTGGTTTTAGGTGCCGGCCGTTATCTCAAAGCAGCCCATGAAACAAGTTAGATAAAACAGATAAAACAGCAACCTGCCCTAGGATGAGCAGGCATTCTGCCGCAATTGTAAGAATGATTCGATTCTCGACAACAGCTTGTCGAACTCAATTGGCTTACGAATAAAATCATTGGCTCCCAGAGCTAAACCCTGAGCCGCATCCGCATCGGCATGGGCTGTAACAAGCAAAATCGGAATATCGACTAAGTTGCGGTTTTGACGAATCTGACGAGTTACTTCATATCCGTTCATATCCGGCATCATCACATCTACCAGAATCAGATCCGGCGGCAGTTGCTCTACCTTGGTCAACGCTAATCTACCGTTGTCTGCCGTATCAACCTCGTACCCTTCTGCTTCTAGCACCGTTTGCAGCAGGAACAAGTTATCGATTAAGTCATCTACAACCAGAATGGGGGAGGATGAATTAGACACAGGCACTGCAACTCAAAAACAGGAATAGGCTAAGGCGATAATACCTGCTCCATTTTGCCCGATCTTCGGGATCAGCACTTCCTACTTTAGACAGATGTTCGCTTTCATACGTCTACTACATACGGCCTAGAGCACGCCTCCGAAATATCGGAAGTAGATGCTTGCTCGATTAAATTTCAGACCAAAGCTAAGCCCCAAAATCCTATGTGCTAAGCACTCAAGCGACTATGGACTGCCAATTCCGCAATCGTATCGACTAGAACCTTCAAATCAATCGGTTTTCGCAGGAATGCATTATACCCCATTGACAGCGCCTTCCAGCGGTCGTCGGGTAGTGCCGTAATCGCGATAGCAGGAGTGGTCCGGGTTTGGCTGGCTTCAAGTTGTGTGATTTTGCGAATTAAGGAGTATCCATCTTCTCCGGGCATGGCAATATCGCTGATCAAAATATCAGGCCGGAGTCGATGACGCGATTCTGAAGGAGCGCCTGTTTGGGTTGACGGGCACGGAGGGCAACCACGGAGAGGATGTCAAAGAGTATTACTTTTATCTCGACAGTACTCCTACCCATTCCTATATGAAATTCCTCTACAAGTATCCGCAGCGAGCCTATCCCTATGGGCAGTTGGTGGAGGAGAATCGACGGCGATCGCGGCGCGATCCGGAGTTTGAGCTGATTGACACCGGCGTATTTGACGAAGAGCGCTACTTTGATGTGCTGGTGGAATATGCGAAGGCCGCTGCGGAGGATGTTTTGATCCAAATTAGCGTCACCAACCGGGGGCCAGAGGCGCATCCGCTGCATATTTTGCCATCCCTGTGGTTTCGCAATACCTGGTCGTGGGATGAGCAGGCGGCCAAACCGATATTGCGCAAGCTGGAAGGGCGGGCGTTTGCGGCGATTGAGGCGGTTCATCCGGTTTTGGGGCGGTATCTACTGGAGTGTGAGCAGTCGTTGGATGCGAATATGGCACTGCTGTTTACGGAAAACGAAACAAATCATCAGCAGTTATATGGAGCGCCGAATGCCTCTGCCTATGTCAAGGATGGTATCCATAATTTTTTGATTCATGGTCAGCAGGAGGCGGTGAATCCAGCGCAGGTGGGAACAAAGGCAGCGGTTGATTGTCAGATGTGGATTGCTGCGGGTGAAACTCGGGTGATTCGACTCAGATTTAGAAGAGATACAGGTGAGGTATCTGAATCGGCATTTGCGGTAGAAACGTTTGATCAAATTTTGCAACAGCGGCAGCAGGAGGCAGATGAGTTTTATGCTCGGATTGCGCCCTATGAAATGAGCCAGGATATGCGTGCAGTCCAACGGCAGGCATTTGCGGGAATGCTGTGGAATAAACAGTATTATTCCTATTCGGTGGATCGCTGGCTGAAGGGTGATCCAACCATGCCGACACCATCGCTAGAACGACGCCGAGGTCGCAATCACCAATGGATTCATCTGGAAACGGAAGATGTGCTGTCGATGTGCGACAAGTGGGAGTATCCCTGGTTTGCGGCTTGGGATCTGGCGTTTCACACAATTCCGCTGGCGATGATCGATCCGGAGTTTGCGAAAACCCAACTCGATTTGATGACGCGCGAATGGTATATGCATCCAAATGGCCAGATTCCAGCTTACGAGTGGGCCTTTGGAGACGTGAATCCGCCGGTTCATGCTTGGGCAACTTGGCGGGTATACAAGATTGAACAAAAGATGACCGGAAAAGGGGATCGGTTATTTCTGGAGCGGGTGTTTCACAAGCTGCTGCTCAACTTTACCTGGTGGGTGAACCGCAAGGATCGGGAAGGTAGCAATGTGTTTGAGGGCGGCTTTTTGGGATTGGACAATATTGGCGTGTTTGATCGCAGTGCGCCTTTGCCAACGGGAGGCCATATCGAGCAGTCGGACGGCACGAGCTGGATGGGGATGTATTGCCTGAATATGCTGACGATTGCTTTGGAATTAGCGAAGCAGAATCCGGCCTATGAGGATATGGCGACTAAGTTTTTTGAGCATTTTCTCTATATTGCTGATGCGATGAACCACATTGGCGGTGATGGGGCGCAGCTCTGGGATGACGAGGATGGGTTCTACTACGATGTGCTGCATTTGCCAGATGAACATACAATCGCCGTAACTATAGAATCGGTAACGCTGTTCGATAGCGTGATAATATGCGCTCATTATAAGTTTGTGTCCAGCAAAAGTGGAAACCAGCACAAGCAATGAACTCTTCGGCAAATGAAAATTCGTGATCAATCCATTTACCACACGAAACCGATATCCTGGTGTCACAGTAAGCTGAGCCGTTGATCTGCACTCCCGTATCTCTCCAAACTCAGCAAAACACGCTTCAAGAGCTCGCGTCGAAGTAGTTCCGACAGCAACAATGCGTCGGTTTTCGTTCATCGCTTCACGGATCACATTCGCTACCTCAGCTTCGATCGAATAGCGTTCGGGAAGGACCCGATGTTCATTCAGGTTGTCAACTCGGACCGGCTCAAATGTTCCATATCCTACGTGGAGTGTGATCTCTGCGATCTCAACCCCGCGTTTCCGCAATTCGGCCAGGGTCCTGTGAGAAAAATGCAGTCCTGCAGTCGGAGCCGCTATTGCTCCGCTCTCTTTTGCATAAACCGTTTGATATCTTTCTCGGTCCGTATCAGGACCTGCAATCGATCTTTGGATGTATGGCGGGACCGGCGTTCTGCCCACTTTGTCGATCAGGTACTCTAACTCTCCTTCGGCATCAAACTCTATGGAAACGGTGCCAAGCTCTTTGCGCTCAAGCACGAATGCTCGCAGTTTTGGAGAAAAAGCGATCTTTTTTCCCGGCTTCAGGCGGCGTGCAGGCTTTGCGAGTGCATTCCATCGATGTTCGTCAACTCTTTCGGTCAATAGAAGTTCCACCACCGCACCGGTATCTGTTCTCCCCAGTAAACGTGCTGGGAAAACTCGGGTGTTATTCATCACGAGGACATCGCCGGCACCGAGTATATTGGCAACGTCGCGAAACTTTCTGTCTTCGAACGTTTTGCGGGTTCGATCGAGGACCAGCATTCTTGATGCATCCCGCTCAGGGAGTGGCTGGTCAGCGATCAGCTCAGCCGGGAGTTCGAAATCAAAATCGCTTAGTTTTTGGGGCACAAAGTTATTGAATATCAAGGATTTGTTGGATATAATGCGCAAAAAGCAGTTTTCAGTTTTAAAGATAGCATTCAGAGGTTTGATTCTACCAGAACCGCAAACTCGATCCTTAGATCTGGTCTTGGGATTAGCGACGCGCGGCTAAAAAACAGGGAAGCAACGAACAATTAGGAGCAAATATGAAAACACGGATCTTAAATGTGATCACAGCGTCAGCGGTATTGATGATCGCGGTAACACTTTTCGCTCAGAACAGTCTCGCGCAGGGACGTTATGTTGGTCAGTATTCGAAGGCCGACGTGGATAATATTATCAGGCGCGTTGAGGATAGCGGCGATGAATTTCGTCGAGATTTCCGCAGGGAATTGGATCGAAGCAATCTTAGCAGTTCACAGAAGCGAACATATCGCAGCCAGGTCGATGCGTTCGAACGTTCGAGTGATAGACTGCGCAGCCACTTCAACAGCCAAAACAATTGGTGGAACAGCCGCTCACAGGTTCAGAATCTATTGAACGATAGCTATCCGCTCAATAACACAATGAACTCGATCGGATTCCGCCGAAACATCGAGCGACAGTGGAACCGATTACGCAACGATGTGAATACTCTCGCAATTACAACCTGGTGGGACACTGTGTCAATCTGTTACCACTGCGAACTCAGATTGATGGCAACCAATCTTTCAGCCATTACCTACAAGCGCGCCGATCGAGCATTCTGGATGCCTACGACCATCAGCAATTCACCTTTGGCAGTCTGTTATCCAAACTGGTATTGCCGCGTGATCCAGGCCGAATTCCCCTTGTATCGGTTATTTTCAATCTGGATCAGGGATTGGAGGGCGATCGACTACCGTTTGATGGACTCGTTGTTCAGTGTCTATCCAATCCCCGTCGATTTGAAAACTTTGAACTATACGTGAACGCCACAGAGTTTCAAGATAGACTGACGCTGGAGTGGCAGTACAACACCCATTTGTTTGATGCAACCACCATTCGTCGCCGGATTTTGGAGTTTGAAACGCTGCTGAAGGGCATTGTCGCCAATCCTGACCAGGTGATTGATCGCCTGCCTCTGTTACCTGCCGAGGAACAACACCTGTTAGCAACATGGAACCAGACAGAAGCAGCTTATCCCCACGATCGCAGCCTCCAACAATTGGTCGAGGAACAGGTTGCCCGCACGCCGGATGCAGTTGCTGTCACATTCGCCGGTCAGTCGTTGACCTATCAGCAACTCAATCAGCGTGCTAATCAGCTGGCCCATCACTTGCGTCATTTGGGGGTTGGGGCGAATGCCCTAGTAGGGTTATGCATTGATCGCTCCCTAAATTTGATGGTGGCGATGTTAGGCATTTTGAAAGCAGGTGGAGCCTATGTGCCCCTCGATCCAACCTACCCCCAAGAGCGGCTTGCCTTTATGCTGGAAGACTCCGGGGCCGCTGTGCTGTTAACCCAGGAATCCTTGCTGTCCGCTCTGCCTGCAAATAATGCTCAGATCGTTTGCCTAGAGACTGATTGGGCAACGATTGCGCAATACAGTCAAGACAACCCAACGCACCAAACCACGCCTGATCATCTTGCCTATGTGATTTACACCTCTGGATCAACAGGTAAGCCCAAAGGTGTGTCATTAAATCATCGTGTGCTGGTGAATTTGCTGGCATGGCAGCTAACAGTATCTCAAGTGCAGCCGGCAGCAAAAACGCTGCAATTTGCGCCGGTGAGTTTTGATGTTTCCTTCCAAGAGATTTTTTCGACCTGGTGCGCCGGTGGCACGCTGGTTTTAATTACGGAAGATGCTCGTAAAGATGCGATCGAAGTGCTGCGTTTGCTCAATCAACAGTCAATTGCCCGCTTGTTCCTGCCCTTTGTTGCGTTACAACATTTGGCAGAAGTAGCAGAGAGCCAGAGTGAGACCTGTCCAGCATTGCGGGAAGTAATTACGGCTGGAGAGCAATTGCAGATTACCCGATCGATCGCGAACTGGTTTAGCCAGCATCCCCACTGTACGCTACACAACCACTACGGACCATCGGAAACCCATGTGGTGACTGCCTACACCCTGACTGGGGATCCTGCAACCTGGATGGCCCTGCCTCCGATCGGTCGTCCCATCTCCAATACTCAGATTTATCTCCTGAATGCACACACCCAACCGGTGCCGATCGGGGTTGCTGGCGAACTCTGTATCAGCGTTGATGATCCGGTGCGGGAATACATCAACCGTCCCGACCTAACCCGAGAAAAGTTTATTGCCGTTAATCGGTTCGGGCGATGGCAAAACCTGGGGCGACGGTGAAACACGGGGTTCAGGTGGAACAAGGGTAACTTCCGTTGGTGTCCTAGGTTTAAGGCTCCAACGACGGTCAGCTTGCAACGACAAAACCAGGATATGCAAAAACAGCGATGCCAGCAGACTAGTGCCGACAAATCGCCTCAATCCTCTAGTTTCTTTGGCTCGCTGCCGCTCCGGCTCTTCTGGTCGCATGGTGACAGTTTTTCTTTTTATCGCAACTACAGCCATCCTTTCTTGAGTTTGAACGGGGTGCAGGGGTGGAATCCCTGCGTGGGGGCTTCGCCCCCACACCCCCTTGTTCACAACCTATTTATGAACGCTGTATTTCTTGAGATTTTTTTAGGGGGGCAACCCCAAGGCTAGTGATCCAAACGAATTCATGTTCGATCTCCTGACTCCTGACTCCTCAAACTGACTTCTCTCTAGTATAGTGACATTATGCGAATTATTTGCAAGAAGCCTAGAGCGGTTGATCATGCGAATTGGAGAGATATTTGCAGCCGGTGGAGTCGTGATGTATCCCTTACTGGGATTTTCTATCCTGTCCACTGCTCTAATTGTGGAACGAATCACCTTCTGGACAAGGTTGAATCGGCGGCAGCGGCAGGTTGCCCGTGAGGTGCTCAAAATTTATCAGCACGATCCGGAAGCAGCTATCCTACAGCTCAGGCAAGCCATTGATTTACCAATCTCCCGTATTTTTTTGGAAGCCCTGACGCTAGAAAACCCGTCCCCTAATGTGTTTCGCCTCGCCCTCGAAGGCGCATCTCAGGCAGAAATTCCGATTTTGCGGCGGTTCAGTACAGTTTTTGACATTATTATCACAGCTTCACCCTTGTTGGGTTTACTGGGAACGGTGTTGGGATTGATTCGCTCCTTTGCTTCGGTGAATTTGGGCAACATCGGCACCCAAAATGCTGGCAATGTCACAACCGGGATCAGCGAAGCTCTGGTTTCAACGGCTTCTGGAATTACGGTTGCCGTGTTCACGCTAATATTCGCAACTGCATTTCGCGGTTTCTACCGCCGTCAACTCGCCTTGATTCGCGAATATGGTAGTCAAATCGAAATGCTGAATTTGGCCCGATATGAAGCTGAACATGGAGTCAAACCCTATGCACGTTCCTGACGATGATGGCGATGAAATGCCGCAGATTAACATCGTGCCGATGATCGATGTGGTATTTGCGCTGCTGACCTTTTTTATGATGGCTAGTCTTTATCTCTCCCGCCCCCAAGGTTTGGATATCAACTTACCCGAAGCTTCCACTGCCGGCACCCAAACCGAGAGCGAAATCAACATCACCATTAGTCCTGACGGTAACATTGCCCTCAACCAACAGCCGATCGCAGTTGAGCAATTACCAGCAGCGATTCGTGCGATCAAGGGAGACAGTCCTACCGCCTTTGTAGTGATTAGCGGCGATGTAGAGGTAAACTATGGCCGGGTGATTGCGGTGATGGATCAGCTCCGCTCGATTGAGGGCGTGAAGATTGGAGTGGCAACTCAGTAATATACCCAGAGTATATATCCAGAATATATCAAGTAGTCCCCAAGCGGCCAATCGGTGATGAAAAATCTGACAATTCGAGTGGTCAAAACCAACCGCTACGGCGATTGTTGGCAGCTTGGCTCGCACGCGGGTAGCCCATTTGATCTTTAATCCGGTCGCGGGACAGGGAAATTCGGAGCAAGAACTGGATCTGATTCAGCGAATGCTGGAACCTCATTTTCACCTAGAGGTGCACCAAACGACTGTGGATGACTGTGCTGAAGATTTAGCTGAAAAGGCGGTGGCGGCCCATGCCGATTTGGTAATTGCTTCCGGCGGCGATGGCACGGTTTCTGCAGTGGCGGGTGCTTTGATCGGCACGGAAACGCCATTGGGAATCATTCCTCGCGGTACGGCCAATGCCTTTGCAGCAGCGCTGGGAATTTCTGCCACACTGACGCCGATTCGCAATGCCTGTCAGGTGATTTTGGCTGGAAAAACCCGCAGTGTGGATGCGGCTTACTGTAATGGCCTGCCGATGGTATTACTGGCAGGAATTGGCCTAGAAGCTGAAGTAGTAGAACGAGCCGACCGGGAAACCAAAGATCGTTGGGGCGCATTGGCCTACCTGATGGCGGGCTGGCAGCAACTCGATGAACAGCAGCTATTTGACACCGAAATTGAAATGGACGGCAAGATCGAACGCTTCCAAGCTGGAGCAATTACGATTGCCAATGCCGCTCCAATCACCTCGGTTTTGGCTCAAGGCATTGGCCAAGTCGTGTTTGACGATGGCCTGCTGGATGTGACGATTGCTAGCGCCAGCAGCAAACTGGAAGCCATTCGGCTCATGACCCAGCTCATTGGAGCGGCTCTAATGAAACCAGTCAATAGCCCCAATGTTGTGCATATGGGAGCGCGTCGCCTCAAGGTCACCACCGATCCGCCGCAAAAAGTTGTGGTTGATGGTGAAGTGATTGGCACTACACCAGTAGAAATTGAATGTATTCCTGGAGGATTGACGGTGTTTGTACCGTGAAAGTAGATCAGCCTAGGTCACAGAATTCTGCTAGTTTTGCTTGCTCGGAGCGACTTTTAGCCATGCAAAAATTTGTTGGGCGGTTAGGGTCAATTGAATGTCTTCTATTACTTTAAGCGAATGCTCTCCTCTATAGACTTCCGGTGCTTGTTGGGGAGTGAAAATTAAAACAGAATAATCGTCTGGATCGAGCATCCAGCCTAATTTACTGCCATGTCTGAGACAATGCAAAATATTGTCGATTACACGATTGACTTTCTGATCCGGTGAAAGAATTTCAATGGTCCAGTCTGGCGCTTCAGTGAAGTCATCCTCTGGCTCACCTCTTTCATTGATTTGGATTCGACTCCACGCAATGACTGCAATATCAGGAACAATTGAACGCCCACCAAACGTACATCGCAACTCAGGTAGAGCAGTATATGTATCAGTATGATTGTCAATTGTGTTCAGAAGCCGTTTTTGTAAGATTGAGTGGCGAGTCTTTGGCATTGGCTTTTGCACAGCGACTCCATCCACATATTCCCATGCTGGAGAATCCTCTATGGAGGGCAATTTGAGGAACTCTTCAAGCGAGAGAATTTGAGTTGAAGCCGTCATTGGTTTGAGCAAAGCGTTTACTTCGTGATTTCAGTATATTTGACAATCATCTTGATGGCTCTAAACGCCAAGCAACTTGGGTTGATAATCGCTATAAACGCCTTTTAACAAATTTCAAGCATATCATGCTTTTCTAGGAATGGCACCCCCTCTTGAAAAAATTGTTTTATTTGGTTGTTTTATTGGGGTTGTTTTACTGGGGCTAGAGTTCCAGAGGGTCCTGTTGCATAGGTCGTCTCTAGCTGGGTCTCTAGCTGGGCTGCAAAAGCAGTTCCTCTAGGCCGGGCAGCAACCGTTCTAGCTCCCATTCAGCGGCTACCTGAGCGAGTTTGTTGAGATCCGCCAGATCGGCCAAGTGCGGCATACAGCCCAAAACCGGCTTTCGAGTCAAGGATTGGATGAGGTCAATCGGTGCCCAGTTCGCCCAATCTTGAGCACAACAAGGCTGGACGGCATTCAGAATGATGCCTTTGAGGTGGACTTTGGATTGATTGGCTAGAGCCACATTAGCCACGGCATGAGCTACAGCTCCGGGCTGGACGGGCACAACGAGCACAGTGGGCAAATGCCAGTCCCAAGCGAGATCGGCCATCGTGGTTTCGTAGGTGAGCGGGGATCCCAGACCACCCCAGGCTTCTAGTAAAACAAAATCGCGCTGCTGAAGCTGCTGGATCTGCTGCCAAACTAGCTCTAGTTCGATTTGCCTGCCGTCTTTAGCGGTAGCAATTGCTGGCAAAGTGCTCAACTTTAGCGGCGTAATCTCTGTGGCAGACTGGTCAAGCTTAAACTGGCGTATCAGTAACTCACTGTCCCCAATAGAAGCCCCGTCAGTAGAAGGACTATCACCAGAAGCGCTGTAGTCGTCCCTAGGGCAATCGATTGGCTTCATAACACCTAAGCGGCGAGAAGAGCAATACCGCTGCCAATAGGCGAGCAGCGCCATCATCACGGCAGTTTTCCCAACCTTGGTATCTGTTCCAGCAATGAGTAGCGTGTTCAAGCATCCTCCTAATTTCAACAAGATTTCAACAAGTGGTTTCAGGTGGCGAATCAGCCCCGCTTCCAGTTAGTATGAGAAAGCGGCTATAATTTAGCCTAACGGGATGTAGCGCAGCTTGGTAGCGCGCCTGCTTTGGGAGCAGGATGTCGCAGGTTCAAATCCTGTCATCCCGACTTTTAGCCTACTTGAATTATTTACCGGCAGGATCTTTGCCAGCCTGAATGGTGGAATCGATTTTGATTTTGCCCGTATAGTCAATAGTCCAAACCTCATAGCTACCGATGACATCGCCACTTTTGGTGAAATCAACTGGGCCACTCACGCCCTGATAGTTGATGGCTTTGCCTTCACGCACTAGCGCCAATGCTCGGCAGATATCGCTAACCTCCAAACCGGGCGGATTAGCAACTTCCAGAATTTTGCCCTTAATAGCGGTGCCGCTGGTGGCCTTAGCTGCTTCAGCAGCGAGGATAGTGACGGCGGCAGCATCCCATGTATTGGGATCATAGAGATTGGGAGCGCGGTTAAAGCGTTTTTTGTAGTTATCGCGAAATGCCTCCATCACAGGACTAGATGTAGCAGGAGCAATACCCACAACCCCGGAGGCAATATAGCGGCCATCAATAGATTGCCCAACCCGACTCGCCAGGTTTTCGGTTTTCATGCTGGCGGTGAGCAGAACCTTGGTGTTGCCACTCCATAGCCCTGACTCAAACGCGGTTTTGAGAATTTCGCTGCCCAGGTAAGGTTCAGCAGGAGGTCATGAAAATTAGAACGAGAGCTTTTGGAATAGATCGGCTACGGGTAATGTAAATCCGGGAATCACTTCTTCCCCATCGAGAGAATCGACAGATTTCAGCAGGCGATCGGGTTCTTGGGCAGGGCGATATACTAAGACGTAATTTTCGTTAGGGTGAATAATCCAGGCTAAACGGGTGCCGTTCACGAAGTATTCCACCAGTTTGTCGTGGATTTCCTCTACAGTATTGCCGGGAGACAGCACTTCAACGGCAAGATCAGGCGAACCATCCAGAAATCCAGAGGGGAGTTCGGTCATCCCTTGCAGACGTTCTTTGGCAAAGAAGGAAATATCGGGCGATCGCCGATTTCCATTCTTCATCTTGAAGGCAGTGCTGGAGTCTAAAATAACTCCCAGCTTTTTAGGCAAGACATAACTGGCTAAGGCTGCTACTAGCAGGCTACAGATATAGCCATGCAATGCCCCTGAACTTCCCATATCAATGAGTTCTCCGTCCACAATTTCATAGCGATGCCCATCTTTGGGCAGTGCCATAAATTCTTCATCTGTCCAAACTTTTTTATCAGTTTTTAATTCAGTTGCGGTAGACATCAATAGTCTCCTTATTCAAGTGATGCTGATCTTCTAAGCTGCACTTCCTTTTCCTGATAACAATTCAGCAATCAATGGCTTAGATTTAGCAAGCTGGCTAACCGCCAGAATAGAAAAACCGAGAAGGTTGCCATCCAAATCGACACGTTCCATCACCGCATCATTTTCTGTTTCCCGCATATAGCCAGGAGCATCAGAGAAAGTGACCTCTAGAAAATCAGCTTCAGAATCAAACCAAACTTTTACTCGCTCTGTCATAGGTCTTCTCCTTTTTTCGGTTTATCAGTGAAATATGCAGTCACAATAAAAGCATCATCAGGGAGGTATTTAACAACCACACAGAGCTATTTATCTCCAATCACCGTTTGGGTATAGAACCGATAAAATAGCGCTGCGCTTTCGTCACTGCGAGATTGCCGTACCAGTTGTGGATGCTTCAACGTATCGGCAATTTGAGCTTCCATCCCGACCATTTCAGGGTGAGCCAGGATATGCGCCAACCGTTCTTCAGTCAAGCGCACTTCCCGGTTCTGATAGTCGAGCAGGATAGGCATTGGGCTACACCTCTACCTCTACAGTAATGGAGGTATCGCAACCGAAGGTATCGACCACTTTAACGCAGGCAGTGTATTTGCCGGTCGCGGGGTAGGTATAGCCCGCATCGCTGATGGTTTTGAGCGATCGGTCTTTGCGGGTGCGATAGTCTTGCCAATCGTGGGTGAAGGGTTTGCCCGGTTGCCAGTTGAAATCTATGGCCCAGAAGTCGATAAAGTCAAAGCCGCTTTTGATCGCCCGTTCTTTGATGGCTTCCAGTTCTTTGGTGGGTACTTCGGCGAGGGAGGGGATGAACTGGGTGAGTTTGATGTCTACGGTGTGTTGGGGTGGATGAGTGGATGGGTGAGTGGGTGGATGGGTCGAATCGGGTTTGCGGTAGACAGGTTCGACGGTGAGGACGGCGACTTCCAAAAACGGCGGCGGTGCCTTGCGGTTTTTCTCCATGATTTCGCGGGGAATCTGCACCAGCTTCAGCTTCACGCCCAACTGCTAAAGCTTTTTGCCGATCGATGGCCTGATGAAGCGTGGCCGTGCGTTCCTGGACCTGTTGCTCTAGACCGGTATTGAGTGTTTGCACCTGGTGGTAGAGGTGGTACTGCTGCACCGCCATCGAGAAATGTTCGCCTAACGCTTGCGCTAATTTCAAATCTGCCTCAACCCAAGGCATGGTTTGACCGCCTTTGAGTTCTCGCCAAGCCAGGAAGGAGTCCCGCGGCATTGTTTGGCGACGATCCGGATCAAACTGACCGGCCCAGAGGGTTTCTGTTTCGATAGCTGGTCGAAAGATCGTTAAACAGCCCAGGCATTGCTGTCCATAATGCAATGGGATAACCAGTAAACCACGAATCGAGGTAGCTTGGAATATAGACGTTAAGGTGCGAAAAGCGGGTTCTTGATACAGATCCTTCACCGCCCAAGCGGTTTGGGTACTGTCGCCCCTGAGATAAGATTGCCACAAGTAATGCTGCTCAAGCGGTCGATTACCATCTAGAAGCGCCGGTTGCTCACCACTGGTATAGACTTCTGGAGCCTCATTACCTTTAAGCAAATATAATCGACTGGCAGTTCCCTGCAGGACAGTCGTGGTTTCTTCTAACGCATGTTGGAGCTGGATTCTAGGATCGGCATGCAGCAACCTCGAAATTCGATTAACCTTGGTTTCGTGCTCAACTTGCTGCTGAATTTTCTTGACAAGGATGGCTTGAGTAATAGCAATTTCTAACTGATTGACCACAGACTGAAGAAATTGCAGTTCGGCCTCTGTAACCGAGCGCGGTTTGACATTGTGAGAGACTAGCAACCCCCAGAGCTGCTCGGCTTGCAGTATCGGTACCACCACCGAGGATTGGACACCCATCGCTCGTAGATATTCAACATGGCATGGATCAACTGGGCGGTAACGAACATCAGGGATTTCTTGTTCAGGATAACTCAAGCCGATCTGCTGGGTTTCTAAATCTACAATCGAGCGCTGTCGAGCGGAGAGGAATAGCTCGCGGGCCTGTGGCGGAATGTCATCAGCTGGAAAATGCAATCCTAGTAGGGAGGGCAGACGGTCTTGATGAATCGATTCAGCAATGACTTGTCCATGACCGTCGGCATAGAACTGGTAGATTTTGACCCGATCCGTCCCCAAGAATAGGCGAACTTCGGTAGCAGCCGTGTTTAAAATCTCTTCTAGATTGAGGGATTGACGAATTTGAGATGTAATCCGGTGAAGTAGCCTATCTTGCTCCAGCGTTTGCTGCATTTGCCAACTCCAGGCGAAAAGAAACTTTAAGTCGTCTGAACCAAGTGCGCCCCAACCCTTTCCCATGATTCTCCAGCAAGACTTTGGGATAGAGAGTCCTTAACAGCCTTCTGGTCAGAATTAATGCACCAGGAATTGCTCAGTTCATACAACTTACAACTTTTTTAGAGAGTTCCCCAAGAAAGCAAGCGTTTATCAGTAGCTGTCTTAAAGTTGACAAGACTTTGTTTAGGTTTGGAAGCAAGCTCTAAGCTTATTTTTCGGTTCTGTTGAGAGAAGTTACGATCTAGGCAATAATTACATGGATGGAAGATGGAGCGGTAGATTTTAGTAGGGAGTAGGGAGTCAGGAGTCAGAATAAATTAACGCGATGTGCAACGCACTCAGACTGTTATAGAGCGTTACTAAACTAATATCGAGATGCAACGTATTGAACAAATAAAGATTGTAGAAAGGAGCACTAAGGTTAAACGCAAAGGTCCATCCGGTGAAAAACACTAGAAATGCGATTAGAGATGTTTGCGTTGAAGTTGAGGTAGCTTCATCTGATGTAGTTGGTGTGGCGGCAAGATTGTGTTGCACCTGAGGATTTACATCAACCATAAACCCCTGAAAAGCCAAACTAATGATTCCTGCTACAATTCCCAAACCAAGAACCACGCCGTATCCTTGGATAGAGCCACCGTACCAATGGGAAATTAGCAAGCCCATCAGCGGCATAGCAATCAGATTAGTTAGATTAGCAGCACTATTGCGAAACCCGAAATAACGTCCTCGAATTCGTCGCGGCACCAGCACAGCCATCCAGCTCATCCAAGCAGCACTGCCCAATGCACCTAATAGATGACTCGCTGCCGCTACGACCAGTGTACCCAACAGCAGCCAATGCAAATTACCGTGCTGCCAAGTTGTCCAGCCAATGGCCAGAGCCAGAAACAACCACAGCGAGCGAGAAACGCCGTAAATCCACAGGCAATAGAGATGGCGACTGGTAGTGAGTTCGGAGATATAGGCTCCCAGTGGCTGCAACAGGTTGGCTAGCATGGGAATTGCAGCCAATAGCCCAATCTGACTTGAATTTGCGCCCAATTCCAAGAAGAAACCGCTCAGAATTGCTCCACCGGTTGCATTCGAGAACACAGCTGCAAACACGCTATCCAGTGTTGAGGCGTGCAAACTGCGGCGAATTGCAGCTCTAGCATCACTGGGACTTTGAGTCTGCGATGGAAGTTCGTTTTGGGGCAATGTTGGAATTGCCAAGCTTAGGGAAGCTTCGAGCGAATCATCGGGAGGAGGTGCGTCAACTGCAAGATTCACTGCTGGTTCTACTGGGTTTAATAACTGGGGTGGTTAGATTAAGAACTGAAAACATTTAAACACTCATTGTAACCGCTTGCTCAGACTATTTTGGGCAACCTATTTCTGACAATCTATTTCTGACAACAAAATATTGGTGACGGTTTCCGTAGGCACGTTTCAGCAGAACTGTTAGAAAGTCAGTAATAGGACTATTCCGGTGAATTAGCGCAAAGAGCAGGCATGAAAATTAACAGCCCCCAAACGGCAATTTGATTGGGAAAATCGCTATGCTAGATTTGGGATGCTTAAAACTCAATGGATGCTCCGTGTCTTTGCGCTTCACGTGAATTGCTGTTAAGAAAATAGAGGTTGATGCTGAGCTAACACACCACCCGCTCGGAAGAATTGCCTATGGGATACCGCCGCTTAAAATTATTCCTCCTGGTAGTTTTAACGCTAGGTTTGGTTTGGGCCTGTCAGGGAACGGCAGTCAATTCTGGAGTGACACTAAAGATGAGCGGTTGGGGAGCTAGCCCATCTGAACAGCGGTTGTTGCAGGCCGTCTTGCGTCAGTTTGAAGCAACCCATCCAACCATTCGGGTTCGGTTCGAAACCATTGCCGATCAGTATATGGATGTAATCAAAACCCGCCTGATTGGAGATGCCGCCCCGGATGTGTTTTACCTAGAAGCGGCTGAAGCGCCATTTCTGCTCGATAGCAAGAAATGCCCTCTTCGTAGTAGGGGGACACCTTGTCAGCCTCAGCAATAGGATGCCCACAGCTCAAGCACATCTCGTGGTTGCCTGGTTCTAATCCATGCTGGACCGCAACCCGCTGATCAAATACAAAACACTCGCCCTGCCATAAGCTCTCCGCTGTAGGCACTGCTTCTAAATACTTAAGAATGCCGCCTTTTAGGTGATAGACCTGCTGAAATCCCTGCGCCAGCAGATAGGCGGAGGCTTTTTCGCAACGGATGCCGCCCGTACAGAACATCGCCACTTTCTGATGCTTGGCTGGATCGAGCGTTTGCCGCACATAGTCTGGAAACTCTCGAAAGGAGCGGGTGCCTGGATTCTGCGCTCCCTTGAAGCTGCCAATCTCCACTTCGTATTGGTTGCGTGTATCGATCACCATCACATCTGGATCAGAGATGAGTGCATTCCATTCCTGTGGTTCAACATAAGTTCCGACCTGTTCGTTGGGGTCAACCGGCACACCCAGGGTGACGATTTCTCGCTTCAGGCGGATCTTCAACCGCTCAAAGGGCATGGTGGGGGCAAAGGATTCTTTGTGCTCCAAATCGGCCAATCGCGCATCAGTTCGCAGGTAAGCCAAGACATGGTCAACCGCCTCACGAGTCCCTGCAATCGTGCCGTTAATACCTTCTGCTGCTAGCAAAATTGTGCCGCGAATATTCTGTTCGGTGCAGTATTGGAGCAGCGCGGGCTGTATCTCGGCACAGTCGGGTAGACGAACAAATTTGTAGAACGTGGCAACAACTATGGGCGAAACACTCATGAGCAAAAAATACCTGAAACCCTTGCATAAACCGCTTTCCCAGTTTAGCTCTGATTCTTAACCATGTGGCTCTTGAAGCAGTTTGGCTGCTTTCTGAAGGAAACCCTTTAGGATATAAAGAACTCTGTGTAGAATCGTGCCCGAATCTGCCATGACGACTCAAAATCAGCCTCAAAAACAACTGGTCAATGTCAAAACCGGGGAACCCTATCAGCCGGTGCGGATTTACTATCAGATCTTCAAGAACAAGAAAAAAACCGTCTTGAGTGCGCTACAAAAACTCAAGTGCATTGAATATGAACCAGAGCGGGATCGTTGGAATTGGCTCTACGAAGCAGAAGCCAAAAAGCTGAGATTCACCCGTTCTTACGGCTCTCTCACTGCTGCTGACAAACCCTTAATCTTAGGCTATTTCACCTTTCGCGGGGACGATCAAATGCTGCTGGATTTGCGGTCGTTTGAGCGAGCTACCCATGCCATCGACTTTTTTGATAAGCGCATCAATCGCTATGCAGCCACTCCGACCCACATGCGGATTGTAAATCGCTTATTCTCTTTGGAAGACATGCCGAATCGCGAAATTCATCCATCGCTGGATCCGTTCTTCGATCGGGAAAATGTTCCCTGTTTGGCGCACCAAATGGAGCAACAGTTCGAGCAAATTGAAGCCGAATATGCTGATGACCCAGAAGGCAAGGAAAAGGCACTGCAAGCCTATCTCGATCAGCACATGAACCAGCCCCACCCCGAAATTGAAGAGCTAATCATTCACCCCGACAAAATTGATCGGCTCGGCTTACCAATGGCGCTGCAAATGCGGCAAGTAGAAGCCTTGGCCGTAAAACAAATGTGGGGCAGCAATTCATCGGCTTGTGTCGCTAAGAATACCTCATAACGTTCTGCAAGCTGTTTGAGGGCCGGACGAGTTTTAGCGGAAATTGTGAACAGATAGGGCGGTGGTGGATTCACAACAGCGATTGCTTCAGTATTTATCTGTTTATCTGCCCGCTCATCTACAGCTTCCTCTACAAACTCTTCTAAAATCACATGCACATTTGTGCCGCTCATGCCAAACGAACTGACGCCCGCCAAACGCGGCTGGTGAGCTAATGACGGCCAGGGAGTGAGCTGCGTTGGGACTTGAACCGCGAGTTGTTGCCAGGGAATGTAGGGATTCGGCTGCTGAAAATGCAGATGGGGTGGAATTTGTCGATGCTGGAGCGCCAGGATGGTTTTGATTAAGCTTGCTACTCCTGCTGCCGATTCTAAGTGGCCTATATTGGTCTTCACCGAGCCAATCCAGAGCGGGTTATCCGCAGACCGTCCTTGAGCCAACACCTTGCCCAATGCCAACACTTCGATTGGATCACCCAACGGTGTGCCGGTGCCGTGAGCTTCCACATACTGCACCTGAGCGGCTGCGACGCCTGCCTGCCCCAATGCTTGCTGAATCACCGCTGCTTGGGCCTGACCGTTTGGTGCTGTGAGTCCGTTGCTTTGCCCATCGTGATTTGCTGCCGATCCTCGGATGACCGCCAAAACTGGGTCGCGATCGGTAATCGCATCCTTTAGTCGCTTCAGCACCACGATACCGCAGCCTTCCCCGCGAATATATCCATCTGCATTCGCATCAAAGGTACGGCATTGTCCACTCGGAGATAGCGCTCGCAGTTTACAAAAGCCAATTGTTGGTTCGGGAGACAGCATCAAGTTGATGCCACCTGCTAAGGCCAAATTAGATTCACCGCTGCGTAAACTCTGGCAAGCTAAATGCACCGCTAGTAACGAAGATGAGCAGGTGGTATCGAGCTGCATTGTCGGCCCTTGCAACCCCAATACATAGGCCAACCGCCCTACCGCCATGCTGTGGGTATTGCCCAAACTGCTGTAGGCATCGATACGAGACAGATCGCCCGAATGCAAACTTAGCTTGGCGTAGTCGGCAAAACTGATGCCAACATACACTCCGGTTTGACTGCCCCGCAGCCGATCGATTGCCTGCCCAGCCCGCTCTAGAGCCGTGTAGCTCACCTCCAGCAACAACCGCTGCTGCGGATCAAGACTGACCGCTTCACGAGGCGAAATGCCAAAGAACTGCGGATCAAATTGATCGACCTGATCGATAAAACCACCATGCCGACTGTAGAGCCTTCCAGGCGCATCTGGGTCCGGATCATAATAGGCAGTCCAATCCCAGCGACTGGACGGTACTTCAGTGATGGCATCGATCCCGTTCTGCAGCAAATCCCAATAGGCTTCTGGTGAATTAGCGCCGCCGGGAAAGCGACAGTCCATGCCAATCACAGCAACAGGTACATTGGCCTCAGTAAGGGACTCTAGTTCCAGGCGCATCTGCCGCATTTCTTGCCATGCGTCTAGGAGTAGGGTGCGATAGTCGGGGGTGGGTGTCATCGACGTTTCCTCCCTTTGGCAGCGGCAAGTTCAGCAACGAGGAGGGCAGCGAGTTCAGATCAAGCGTCTGGACAGGCTCAACTCGCCAAGGCATGCTTTCCAAGCAGTGGCTTAGACAGCACTCTTTGGAGCATCAATCACTTCATGTTTACTTACATGTAAGTAAACATCTTTTAATTAAAAATGTCAACCCACATCTTGCACCTTACGCTCTAGACTTCCATTCATGTTTTCGTCGCAACAGCCGTTTGCACTCCGTATACAACCGTTCTAGCTCCCTTCCTTGACTGATTGCTATATCAAGACTTTCTCTCTTGATCGAGCCGCAACAACCAGAACAAGACACAACAGTGTGATGGTCTTCTGCCACTCTTGGCGAACGTCAGATTCTTCAATAGGTTCAAAGGCAACCACTAAGCGAGGAACCGCTTGTTCTAAAGCTTTTGGAGGAACAGGTCGATGCAGTTCCACTAAACGTATCAAGCTTTCATGATTATTGACAAAACCAATGACCCATTTCGTTGTGTGATCGGGGCTATCAGGGACACGCTCAACCCCTAATTCATTCTTGAGCCAATCATAGAAAGGAGGTAGTTTTTCAGCAAGTACCACTTCTGCGATCGGAAGGGTTTGCTGAAGCAAAGGAACATTCAAACTCTCCAATTTTTGTTGAATGATGGGGGTTTTGAGAAACGACTGTAGATCTAGGGAGAACAGTTGCTCAACATCCCGTTGAGAAAGCTGTAGATGGTCGGTGAACGTTTTAAGCATACTCCTTGTCAGTAGTTGAATAGATTCAGAGAACGTGTTTTGAAAACATTAGACAATTGTTGCGCTTCCTGAGAAAGCGGCAAACAATATCGAACTTCCACTACTTTGACAAAATTAAGCAGAGCATTCTATGAGCTACCTCATAGAAAAGAATTGCTTTTAGCAGGAAATACTTAAGAGAACAAATCACCTTCTGAATAATCTGTTACAAGGTAGGCTTCTCAACATTCAAAACTGAAGTAGTCGCTTGCGCCGAAATAGACGAAGTATAAGTCAGCCTTCAGGATAGAACACAAATAATGTACATCCTGTTTGAGATTGCGGTACATGGCTGGAACCGACAGGATTATGAATAAAAGAACCAGCCGGATAATCGCGAGTACCATCGTTGAACACACCGGACACAACAAAAGCTTCCTCTGGACCCGGATCGTGGAAATCGATTCCATCCCAGCAAGCCCCTGGATCGATTTCTAACAGGACTGCTCGTTGGTTCTTTTCACCTTGCCAAAGGGTACGAGCACGAATTCCCTTAAACAACTCACGAGCAGGAACGTCCTGTGCATTGATCCATTCTATAGAATTCATGGCACCGCCTCATCGATTCTTAATTATTTTGGACTCCTAAATAATAATTTCAATAGCCCTAACAGTCAAGTTTTACATCACTTGACAGGAAGTAATTTATGATCTACTAATTACTTAGGATTCCTAAATATATTTTTGATTTGAATAATTATCTGTAATTCACCAATCAAGGAGGAGATCGCTATCATGAGTACTAGAATCACAGGTTACACCTACGGAATGGAGGCAATCGCTCTACCTGTCAGTCATCGATGCAACGTGTCAATGCTTACTTTGAAATCATTAGCAGAATCCAAGAAGGAATTTTTCTATGCCAGTGACCAACACCAGAACAATTACTGAACCTGCGGGCGGAGCAATCGGCAATCGATTCGCCATCACAACAGAAAACCAGCCGTTACCTGTCAGTTCCGATTCGCATTTGCCCTGAAGACTCTGCTGATCAATCTGCCGGACATGGGTCAGATACTTCAGCTCACCCAGTCTGGGCAATAGGGCTGTGAATGTCGCCGGTGAAAGATTGATGGCTCGACAGGTTGCCTGCGAATCATCCACCACGCTGAGTTGAATTGCTGGCCCCAAAACGCCCGCTTCCGGCTGCACAATCTGGCTCAGGCTGTAGGTTCCGGCCCCGGTTGGGTTAGATAGAGTCCCCGAATTCCCGGCAGGGGCAATCAGTTCGCTCTCCTGAAACAGCAGCAGCGCCACCCAGGGAATTGTATTGTCGCTGGGTTGGAGCAGCCGCTCCCAGGGAAGGGCACGTTTCGTCAAGACAATATAGGGAAACTGTTGATCGAATTGTCCCTGGCTTTTGTTGGCAGGAAACTGGGTTTGAATATCTGCTGCCGTGATGCTAAATCGTGGTCCCTCCACCAGAAACTGCTGCGTCTCGGTGAAGGGCTGCGGTGGGGAAGGCGGCAGCTTGGCATCTCCCGAGATCTGATGGGTCATCGTGATCGTGTAGGTGTCTGCGGTCAATGCCGGAATGTAGTTGTCGCAAAATTGAATATCGGCAAGGGTTGAGCTTAAATCACCCAGCCGTTGCGTCTTGATATCTGATGCATGATCCGATGCATGAGTTGTTGGATTCATCGAGGGATTCGTAGTCATATCAATCTCGCTAGAGGGGTTGAAAGCAAGCAAAAGAGAAGGGTCAGAGAGTTGGCCAGTTCAGGCAAGGGCAACTGAGGTCGGAATTCCATCGGGAGTACCGACCATCGGCAGCGCCTGATAGTTCAACCCCAGGTTTTGCTGGACATCACTCAAATCACCATCCATTCCCGCATTCACGCCCAGGGTTGCCAATGCTGCAAACAGGCTGCTGCGTTTGGCCTGCACGGTCGCATTCGTCAGGGTCTGGCTGATCAGCGTCAGGGCCTGATTGTTGGTGGCAGGAGGTTGATTGATCACGGGAGCCGTTGCCGAGACCGGCAGGTAAACGGGGATGCCCTGGCTATTTTCACCGATGATCAGATAAGCGAATGCCTGCGCCGCCGCGACTGGAATTGGTGTAGCAGGAGCACCCAGCTTCAGTTGTATTTGGCTCAGTCCAACCAAGCGATTCGGCAGCAGCGTGGCCTCAGGAGTAGGCGTTTGGTTGGGGCCGAGCGGTGCTCCCCACATGGCTTCGGGAACAGCGCGCTGGTTGAGTACCCACTGCCAGTCCTGGTTCAGATCCTGGTAGGCACCTTGCGAATTGGTGATCTGCACCTGGGCTGTGGAGGTAACGCTGGCAATTCCCATCGGGCGAATCCCGACCGTGTAGCTGGTGGTGGGCGCAATCGAGGTGTCCTGCTGATTGGGACCAACCAGGGTCATGCCGGTGAGGGGAATCGCCGTTTCCACTGAGAACTGGAACTCATCGGCCCGAATACACCAGAGTCCGGACTCGGTTTGCTTGAATAGCCCATTAGATGCCCGAATATGACAAACCGCCAGATCCACAACAACTTGGTCTCCCCCAAGCGTAGTTGGGGTGTAGATTTTGGTTGTGGGAATTTGAGGTACTCGTGACGATTAACGGAGTCCAATGACAAAACCCCTGCTGTGAGAGGTGGCGCTCCCATCCCTCCGCATAACCGTTGAGGATGGCTAGAGAAACAAGCGATCCGTCTCGATTAAACTTGCAGTCCTCATAAGGCTTGGTGACAAGTAACCGCCGGTTGTGCTGAAACTCTGTCTCAGTACGGCTAACGGATCACACTTGAAAGAAGTTGATGCATCTGAGTGAAATCAACCGAGAACACCGAAGTTGTTGGTGAAGATAGCGTAATTTCGTCCATCCGCTCTAGCGAAATTTCTCTGAGAGCGTTATTTAAGTAGATTCACTGTAATGTTTTTTAAAACTGATTGTTTTTTTGTTCATATTTAAGTGAATTTCCGTAACATTTAGGCAAAATAAAATATTTCCTTAAGCTATAAAGTATCAGGTTATACAATTTTTTGATTTGTTACATTAGGCACCTGAAGACACTTTTTCTACTCCTGAAGGTGGCAGGGTATTCTGCCTAACCGTGAAACTACTGGAGAAACATCAGTTTGGATATTCAAGCACGCCATCAGGTAGCGAAATTGCGGATCAAGTAAAACCCTTTTGGCTGCATCTGCCTCAAGCAAGTGCGATGGATCTCTGGCAGCAACTCAGAAACAACAAGTTCTTGGCAAGACAGATTGACAGCAGGGCGAAAGTTGCTTAAGCCAGTTCCAAATTTCCAAGTTTATCCGTTCAGGGGTTCAGGTCTCCGAACTTGTCCCATCCATTGCCACAGTTGCCACAGTTGCCACAGTTGCCACAGTTGCCACAGTTGATCGCCACCCTGTGGAGAAGCTGCTGCAAAGCTGGGCAAACTAGCCTGGGGTCAGTTGTAACCAATCGTGAAGAAACAATGGCGAAGCAGATGCAGATCCAGATCCAGGGATATCAGGTTCTAGATACGATCTACGACGGTGCTAGAACGCTTGTTTGTCGCGGTTATCAGGAGTCGAATCAACGGCCTGTTGTGATCAAGCTGCTGAAAAGCCCCTATCCCAGCTTTACGGAGCTGGTGCAATTCAAGAATCAATATACGTTGATGCGGCAGCTTCACCTGCCTGGAGTTGTGCGTCCCTATAGCTTAGAGCCTTACCAAAATGGGTTTGCCCTGGTGATGGAAGATTTTGGCGGCATATCGTTGCGGGACTATTGGGCAAACAAGCAGGCAAAGTGTCAGGATGACCTGACTGAGTTTCTGCAAATTGCAATCGCTCTAGCCGAAATCCTGGATCAACTTTATCGCCATCGCATCATTCATAAAGACATCAAACCTGCCAATATTCTGATCAACCCGGTTACGAAACAAGTGAAGCTGATTGACTTTAGTTTGGCATCCCAGTTGCCGCGAGAAACACAATCTCTAGTCAGTCCAAATGTTTTGGAAGGAACTCTAGCTTATCTCTCACCGGAGCAAACCGGACGCATGAATCGGGGGATTGATTACCGCACCGATTTCTACTCTCTAGGTATTACCTGCTTTGAATTGTTGACGGGGCAATTGCCATTTGACTCCAACGATCCGATGGAGTTAGTTCATTGCCATATTGCCAAACAGCCTCCTACCGTTGAGCAACTCAATTGCCGTAGCAGTTCGGCCGTTTTCGGATTGGCCTCGATCGCGATGATCCTGGACTGCCTGAAGTGCCTTGCCAGATAGAGGCTCCAGAAGCCGATATTCGCTCCTACGTCGAAGAAAACCCCGGTACGCGCTTCGCGCCTGATGAACGCGCGCTCGGCTCGATCATAGAGGTGCGGGAGGAACCAGAGACCGTTGTCGACGCACTCAATAGGATCGAGATACATCTGCGATCCGAGAACATCGACTGTGGCACCCTTGAGGCCAAAAAACTTGTGGATCGGCGTAAGCAAGCGTGGGGGGATCGATCGTACATAACGCACGTTCGGCGTCAGAAGGCCGATTCTACGCAGCAGGAATTTCAACAACTTCTTTCTTCCTAGTCGATTTTGACGCGATATAAAGCGCAAGCGCTTGAAACGCGAAGACGGCAATGCCCGATGCGGCGAGGCCGACAAGGCCAAATTGCCATACCAGCCAAAGCCCGATGGTGAGCTTGATCACCAACATGCCCGCGGAAATCAAAGCGACAACGCCATACTTCCCGTTGGAATAGTGCTGCTGGGAATAGAGCAGCGATAGGAGATAAAACGGCAGCTGCCAAATCAGTATTGTGAGAACTTGCGCAACTGCGATCGTATCGGTGGCGGTGAATGCGCCTCGTTGGAAGAGACTGCCGACGATGGTTGTCGAGAACGTGGAGGTCACGACCGCGACCAGCACGCCCGCCATTCCCAGTAAAAGGCCCCAGCGAAACATGAAGCGCCTGGTGGCTTCGCGATCGTGCGCGATCGTTGCCAGCGCGGGTAAAAGCACCCGAGGTAGCGCGAGCGCGGCCAGTGTCAGGAACATGGCGAAAATTCGGAACGCGTAGTTGAACGTCGCCAGCGAGCCCGGCGCCAGCTGGGCAGCATAGAGCTGGTCAACCATAGGAGAGGATGATTGCAGGGCTTGGACCCCTAGCATCACCCCAAAACCCGGCCAGAAGGATCTCCACGCGCCGAAGTCAGGTCGGGACGGCAAGTGCAGGCTTCCGGCGCGCGCCGTAGAGGCAAGCGTCGCCGCCATCTGTAGTGCAAAACCAACGGCTGTGGCGATGGCGAGAGCCATTATGCTGGGCGGATAGGCCAGGACGGCGATCACGATCACAAGTGCCGGCAGTCCCTCGTACAGGCTGTTCGCATGTCGATTTCTCGCCATCAGGCACGATGCGCCGAAATGTGCGACGAAAAGAAGCGGGATCATGACCGCCATCAGGGGGAGGATTTGCAGTGCGTAGCGACCTGTTTGGTCAGTCAGGCCGGACCAGCCTTCGCTGACGAATGCATAGACCCCGCAAGTCCACGCCAGGCTCACGAACAGTCCCGCGATCAAGCTGATGGTGAAGAACTGCGAGCGTAATCGCAGCGCCGACTCAGGGTCGGTGCGCTCGAGACGAATCAGAAGAGGAGTAAGCGTGGCAAATATCGCACCGAACCAGATCGATGTCGGTGTCGACAGGAGGTTGAACACGAACACGTAAGCGTCGATCCGTGGGCCGACGCCGAACTCTGCCGCCACGGCAAGTTCTTTTGCAAGCCCCGCGAGCTTGGCAATTCCGGCCAGGACCACAACCAAGCCGAACATCCGCAGAGTTATCGATGCCTGATCAATCGAAGCTTTCGTAACAAGCGTAGCGTTAGGAGAACGTCTAGTAGTTGAAATCATTGCGCAGTAGACTGAATCGTTTGAATCTAATCCTAACTTATTCTTGGTAATTTCAATCATCTTTTAACCATAAATCTAACAATTTCAATCATCTTTCCATGATAAATTCCGGTCGAAATTAAGCCCTGTGTTACTTGGCTGCTCATCTCTTACTTGCTGAAACCGCCAGTCTATCGGAAATTGCCCAAAATCTTGCTGCCGATCGCTTGCCCCAACTTCCCTGATCGTCTAGAACCTTTCACTCTTTCTCGATTAATCACTTCATTCGCCTAGCCATCTCTGGATTGTTCGGCTAGCTAGCATTTTGATAGTTTTGCCACAGTTTTGCCGCAGTCTTACGATAGTTTCGTCACAGTTTCGGCCATAGTTTCGCCTAAGATTTAATCCTATCTCTTGGCTACTGCCTCAGATCACTCAAAATGGCACTCATCTTACGTCAAAAGTCGCAGTAACATCAGCAAAGTAGCGGAGCCGTTCCAGGCTCAATCGCTACAAATGTATCATTGTATGAAGAATTGCAACCTCAACTAGTGGTTTGCGATTTGGAAGACGCAAAACCAAGACACGATTTAATTTGCCTACAAGCCAATTACGATCTCGTCTATGATTTGCTGGTTGTGCAGGGTCTTATTTTTAGCCCTGTTTTCAATCCTATTGCTAGCCCTGATGTAATCATTAATATAGAACATTCCTGTGAATTCCCGAATCCTTCTTTGGTATCGTAACGACCTGCGCTTGCACGACCATGAACCTCTAGAGCAAGCACTTCAGGAACAAGCAACCATCATCCCCGTCTACTGCTTTGACCCGCGCCAGTTTGGTAAAACTCAATTCGGCTTCCCCAAAACCGGCAGATTTCGGGCTCAATTTTTACAGCAGAGCGTCCTCGATCTACGCCGATCGCTGCAATTACTCGGTAGCGATCTGCTAGTTTTTCACGCGCTGCCAGAGCAGGTGATTCCAGACTTAGTAAAAACGCTGAAAATTTCAGCCGTATACTATCACCAGGAAGTGACTGCCGAAGAACTAGCCGTTGAAGCTGCACTGAAGCAGGCTCTGGCTCAACTGCGTGTTCCACTCAAGCCATTCTGGGGGCACACACTTTATCATCCGGATGATTTGCCATTTGATCGGCACAATATTCCAGAAGTTTTCACTACCTTTCGCAAGCAGGTCGAAAAACAGTGCTCGATTAATCCGGCCTTTGCAGCACCGCGTGCCCTCTCCCCTTTACCGACAGCCATCGCCCCTGGGCCAATTCCCAGCTTGAGCGATTTAGGTTTAGAGCCGCCGTTGGCTGAGCCACGAGCCGTATTAGCCTTTCAAGGTGGAGAAACCGCTGGTCAGGCTCGTTTAGATCAGTATTTTTGGCAGCAGGACTGCTTGCGTTATTACAAAGAGACACGCAACGGTTTATTAGGAGCAAACTATTCATCCAAGTTTTCACCCTGGTTAGCCCTGGGCTGTTTATCCCCTCGTTATATTTATGAACAGGTGCTACGCTACGAAGAACAGCGAGTACGCAATGATTCGACCTATTGGTTAATCTTTGAGTTGCTGTGGCGAGTTACCGATACCAACTGTAGCCGTACCCGTTAGCGTCAGTGCCTCCAGGTGATTGCCAAGCGTCAAACTTACTCCGGACTCTACTGTGTCATATCCCTCGTTAAGCTGCTCGATCACAAAATCATTGGGACTGTCCACCACATACAGGTCATCACCGAGGCCGCCCTCTAGCTGATCGTCACCAGAGCCACCGTCGAGGCGATCGTTGCCCACATTGCCGCTCAGCACATCGTTACCAGCTTTGCCAAAGATGACATCATTGCCGAGGCCACCGGACAAACTATCGTCTTGCAAATCGCTGCCCAGGAGAGTGGCCGTACCCGCAAACCCTGTGAGGCGAAACACCTCGAAGCCGTTGATCACGGTATTGCCTGTCAGGATGCTGCCGACTTGATTCACCGGGTTGTCAACATCGATGATGGCTGTGCCGCTACCGTCGAGCAGGGTGAAGGTATCGCGTCCTAAGCCGCCCTTAATCGAGTCGTTTTGCTGCAAGTTCGCCAAAATTGAAACCACCGAATCGTCGCTGGCGAAGGCATCGATCAAATCGGTAGCAGGAGTGGTGAACAGCGAACCATCGGGACCGAGGGTGCCATTGCTGAGCTTGATCGAACTGATCTGGACGCGGGTTTGGGCCGGTTCGCTGCTGCTGCTGCCGTTGCGGAGTCGGAACAGGATAGTGCGGGTGGTGGTGTCGATTGCAGGGTCGGTGTTTTCGTATTTCACCGTGCGCAGAACCTGCAAATAGTCTCCTAGTGAGCCGCGTCCGCTTAGAGTCAAAACGCTGCGGTTAGCATCATAGCTGGCGACAATCTTGGTTCCCGCCGTCACTGCCGAGAGTTTTTCGTTGATGCCATCGAGTGGGTTGGCAATCGACACCTCAGCCGAGGTCAAGACCGGATAGTTCTGATTGGTGAAGCGGGCATCCGTTGCCACAGTCGCCACGGGCGGACCGCCAATCACAAACGTACTGCCATAGTCCACCCCAACCGCTGTGCCATTTAAGTCAATTGTCGGAACGTTGCCTATGGGGGCAAATTGAATCTGAACTCGGCCTGGATTGCTGTTAGATATGCCGTCCATAGCCTGAAACTCCAGCGTGCGGGGTGTTCCAGTTGGAATGGGTCGGTTATTGGCAAACCGAATCGACCGCAGGGCCGAACGATAAGAGACGACTGGTGCTGAACCGGACAGGCGCAACACACCCGCAGCGGGATCGAAACTGCCTGTGATGCCGTTCTGGTCTTTGAACAGCAGGTTGTCTTCTCCAGCAATGTAGTCCCGGATGCGCACGATTGCGCCGGATAAAACCGGACTGTCTACATCGTTCAGGTTCAGTTTTGGATCGATCAAAATCGAACCTCTAGTGAAGGTAAGTTCCTGCACGGATGGTTGTAAGACGGGGGCATCATTGACGGGAAGGATTTGGATTGAACGGGCGGCCAAATTGCTCGTGGTGCTATTGTCTTTGACGCTAAACTGAGCCGTGCGCAGTCCCAAATTGGGATTATTGCTGCTGTTGCTGTAGGTAACGGAACGCAATACTGACTGATAGGCTGTCACCGAGGCTGTACCGTTGAGAGTCAGTACGCCGGTAGCCGCATTGAAACTACTCGTAATGCCCGCTTGATTCGTATGTGTTCAACCAAAGGGGGTGATATGGATAAATACTGGGGCATGAAGCAGGGGGCTGATGCCTATCTAGCCAAGCCTATTGACCAAGAAGAATTTGTGCGCACAGTCAAGCAATTGATCAAACATTGATGGAAATTGATGGAAATTGATGGAAATTAATTAAGCCCATGTCTGAGTTTTCGCCCCTTTCCAGCCCACATCGATCTGACTCACGAGGATCTACGGTTGATTCACCAACCGGCCATAGTACTGAACAGTTCTTACAGTTGCGGCTAGCCGCAACTACCAGGGTTCTTCTGCCAATTCAGCAGCTAATAGAAGTGCTGACCGTCTCTGAAGGGCAAATCATTCCCATTCCTCACATGCCTGCTTGGGTCATGGGCGTTTACAACTGGAGAGGGGATATTTTGTGGATGATTGATCTGGGGCATCTGTGCGGGCTGGCTCCTTGGTATCAGCAATCGGTTAGCCGGTCAATGCACTCGGCAGTTGTTTTGAACATCACTGAGCATTCAACCGCTGCTCCTGCTAGAAGCAACATCCTTGGTCTTGTGGTTAGCCAAGTAGAAGAGATTGAATGGTGCCAACTGGACGCGATTCAAGCTTTATCACAAACGCCAATTTTACCTGAGTTAGAGCAATTGGCAGCAGGATACTGGCAGCGAGAAAATGACAGCCTTGTCATCCTAGACGGTAAAGCCATTTTGAACCAGATGCCTCAATAAACAAAGCGATTAGAGCGATTTACTCACAGTAAACGTAATCGATACTCAGTAGCTCGCAAATCATGTTGAGATCCCCCCTAGCCCCCTTACGAAAGGAGGGAACCATAGGCGAAGCCTGTGCCTAGCACATACCAACCATGATTTGAAGTCCCCCTTCATCTACGCCGAAGGCGCATCCCCGCTGGGGTTTAGGGGAATTTAAGGGGACTGTGCTATGCACACGCTGCGCGAACAAACCCACGTCTAGGGATTCAAACGAATTCATTTTCGATCTACTGATACTGACAAACCAACCCATAATCTAAATCAGTGAACCATGCACCTACACCAACTTTCTCGAAAATAAATACAGATTAAATTCCACAAATCAGCACAATCCATAGACTCCACAATTACGAATTGCCGGATATAAATTACGAATTGTGCGTCAATCAGTGAATGCTCAAATCCACTTCTGTCGAAGATAAGGTTTACGTCATGTCTCAGCTTCCTTCCGAACCAACTTCCGCCAACACTAATAATCATTCCTCGCCCAAAAATCTGGAACCGCTCCAATCAACACCCGCCGTTGTTGCCGAAAATGAAGCCATGCGATGGGTAGATGCGACCGAATCTGAACGAGTTACGTCCCAAAAATCGATGACAGCAGATGAGCAGGTGTCAGATTTACAGGCCAATTCGCAGGCAGCACCGCTAGCCACAGAAGTGCCCAATGAATGGCTGTCCGGATCTTTGCCGAATGTAGTCGTCCCCCAGTCGCGAAAACTGCGGGTGCGGCTGAGAAACTCAATTGGCTCCAAGCTATTCTTCTACGTGCTGGGTGGAGCTTTAGTGGGACTGGGCGGCATGTCTTACTTTTTCTATCAAACGTTGGAAAACCAAGCTGAGACTAAAATTCAGGACAAGCTAGCTTTTTTATAAACATATGGATGTAATCAGTTTTCAGAGTTTATATACTGGATGATGTATTTCATATCACCTCTAAGGTTGGCTGCTGTCTGAGAGAATAAACTGACTTGGAACCACTTGGCCGGTGAGCGCGCAGCATATTAAGGCGCAGCATATTAAGGCGCAGCATATTAAGGCGCAGCATATTAAGACAATGTTGAAAAATCTTTCAAAAGTTTTAACACTTCACGTTTGATCCTTAGCAAGTTGGGGCGATAAGTCAGCAACTTTACGCAGTATGGATTCTGCTAATGCTTTATGGTTACTGCCAGTGGTGCTGTTGGGCGCAGGGCTTGCGGTTTTGACGAGAGGAATTTGGTCATCAAGGTCTGGAGCAGTTTTGAATCTGGAAGGGGATAGCTCTGAGTCCAATTTCCCCGATTTGGTGGGGCGAGAATTACAAAGGGCTGAAACAGAAACGGCTGTAGTCAATCAACCAGAAACGATTGCATCAACTGTAAAGGACGAAATGAACTCAACAAATGAAAATGTGATCGAAAATACAGATCTGTCCGAGATGGCAGCACAGCAGGCTGATCAGGTAATTGAAGTAAGCGAAATAGAGGAACCTTTAGATTTAGCTGCTTATTCGCCCGATCAGAACCTAACGGAAGAAGCTGAAATTGTTGAAGAGGATGCTGATCAAGACGCTGAGCAATTTGAAGAAGCGCAGGTGACAGATGCACAAGTGACAGATGCACAAGTGACAGATGCGCAGGTGACAGCTGCAGGAGCTACTGCGGAGAGCGCTGAATCAACAGCAGACTTGGCAACACCGAAGGCATTTAGTAGCTTAAATCCAGCTGATCCGTCTCTGGAAGTTCGTACAGCCAGTCAGGTAGATAGTACACCCAATCCTATCTCAGCAATAGATGCAGCGATGGCAAAGATTATTCCAATTGCAACTCGCGAGTCCTTCAACATCCGAATATTTCAACAGGCGTTCGTGGATATGTTGTATCACATCCGACATCGAACCCTACAAACCGCTACCGTCGCAGATGCCTATGTAGCCTTGGCAGCGATGGTGCGAGCATGTCTGCTGCGATTCAGTTCCACTGAGCCATCGGCCCAAATCCAGCCCGTGCGGGTTGAGATTTCTCCTGAGTATGCCGTGGGGTTGCAGCTAGAAAATCATCTGGCCAATCTGGGTTTATTCGATCTAGTCCGGCCAGCCCTACAGGAATTGGGGCTGAATTTAGACCAGCTCTGTGATCAGGAAAACTGGTCAGGGCAGGAGATGGACGGTTTAGGTTGTCTAGTTGGCAGTAATTTGGAAGCCTACACAACCGCTGGCCTTGCTGCAATTGGATATGGGATTTATTACGATGATAAATTTGGTGGGCTTGATGCACCTGACGCACCTGACGCACCTGACGATGCATCGTCTGCCCTGGATGAACATGATTTAACCCGAACCATCTGGGAGCTGGAACAGGCTGCTAGCGTTGAGGTAAAGTTCGGTGGTCATACCGAATTCTATACCGACGAGCAGGGACACTATCGCAAACGCTGGGTAGCCGCAGAAGTGGTACAGGCAGTTCCCTTTGATCTGCTGATTTCGGGATACGAGACAGAGACGATTAATCGGTTTGCCGAGGTACTTAGTTGCTATTCCACCGTGCCTTCCTTCTCAAGCCGAGCTTCAGTTTGGGAATCGACTAGAGAAATTTCCTTTTGAGGTTCGGTTGCCAGCGCCGGAGGGATAGGCATGCCAATGGCCTCAGCGACAGCCGCAGGTGGATTGTATCGGTTTGCCGAGCGCAGATAGGCTCCTGTATGAACGGCAGGAACTGGCTTCAGATTGTGACTAATTGTGTAGTAGCGATGGGTTTGCCCCTTAAAGCCTCGTTCCTGAAGCGACTCATTGGCGATCTTTTTGCGCAGTTTAGTAATGCCATCGATAATAGCTTCCGGGCGCGGTGGACAGCCAGGAATATACACATCGATAGGCAAAATTTTGTCTGCACCCCGAATTGCCGTGGGTGAATCCATGCTGAACATACCGCCTGTAATCATACAAGCACCCATCGCGATCACATATTTTGGATCGGGCATTTGCTCGTACAGACGCAGGGTTGGCTGAGCCATTTTCATGTTCAATGTACCAGCCAGTATGATCAAATCTGCTTGGCGCGGACTGGCGCGGGGAAGCAAACCAAATCGATCAAAATCGAAACGAGAGCCAATTAAAGCCGCAAACTCGATAAAGCAGCAGGCCGTACCATAAAGCAACGGCCACAGACTAGACATCTTCGCCCAGTTGTAGAGGTCATCAACTGTGGTTAAAATCACATTCTCTGAAAGCTGCTTCGTAACCTGAGGTGGGCCAATTGGGTTGATAATAGGGCTTGCCGGTTCCAGCGGTTGCCCTGCGGCAGAAGAAAGATGGCTAGTCATAGAAACAAAGCCTATTGCAGTTCCTTCTTTACCCTAAGGATTGTCACTCTAGCATCCGTCTGTCACTGGCAAGATTCGATATTAAGAGTCTAAGTGCAGCAGAACACATCGATTTTGTGTTTAATAAAACCTTAGTAAACTAAAAGCTAAACTAAATCAGTGAATCACGAAGTTCAATCACGAAGTTCAATCACGAAGCCAAATCACGAAGCCAGTAGATCAATATGACCTCAATATGACTTCAATATGACCGTAAATTAGTAGGTACACACAACACTAAAGTGCCAAGCTATTGCTCGAAGAGTTTACTAGCTATACCTTATACAGCGTTTTTCACTCATCTGAGGTACAGGGGGTGTGCGGGTTTCACCCCCACGCAGGAGCAGTGCCCCTGCACCCCGTTTTTCGTACTTCACTAGCCTGAAAAAGGCTGTACTATTGATTGACATTATTGTTGTGTTCCAGTTCTGATTTAATGTTGATCTACCCGATTGACTGACAGAACTCTAGTCACTCAGGCCGCTCTACAGCCCTTCCTTTCCCCATCGCGGCTGCTTTTGATTTCTTAGCTTAGTAAAATTTGAACATTGATTGGATCTCACCTCCGACTGAGGTGGAGCATATGTTTTACAAGTTACAAGATACAGAATCATCTTCACCGGATTTCATCACTGAAATAGCTTAAAAACACTAACCTTGGTTTCACTCTTCCTATCCATCTTTGAGAAGGATTATGAATATACTACCTCTGAAAAAAACTGCTCCAGTAAAAAACAATTTGCCTCACGCTTTAGTCGATCCCCTGCCTAGCGACCCTAGCCTAACAGGTAAATAGGTGAGGTAAATAGGTGAGGTAAATAGGTGAGGTAAATAGGTGAGGTAAACAATGGCCTGTTCAGTAGCCTTCTGTGCTTTACGGATAGCTTGTATGGCTTTAGTGAAGTTAGAGCAAGTCGTAAGAATAATTTCTTGAACTTTTAGTAAAGTTGAAAAAAAGTACTCTGGGTTTGAAATGAAGTTTGCTACTTTACACGAAGTAACACTATGAACTTTCTCTGAGGCATAGTACAAGTTTGTACTCGGATGTAAATTTCCTATCCATTTAATGTTCGGTTTGAAATTGAACTGAACGCAGGTGCATCCATCTTTGCGATCGCCTTTTGTATAGGTTTGAGAGGCAAGTTGAAAGATATATGATAAGCTTTCAACCATCAAGATCCAACCATCAGAATTCCGAACACCAGAATATGTGCTTTTACACGCTCTAGTCCCTAGTTCGAGCTGTTTCTGGAGCCGTGTGGTTCCTGTTTTTGACGCGATATGTTGACGGAATTAGGTACCCAGCATTAACAGAGACAAAGCAGGTATTAATTATGCGAATTCTAAGTATTTTGCGTTTGTTCATAACTACCTTATTTGGCTGTCTTGGCATAGCTGATGCTGCTCAAGCAGGAACAGAATGCGGAGTCGCTGCCTATTATGATCAGGGTGAACTGACTGCCAATGGCGAAGATTTCGACCCCAATCAACTGACTGCGGCTCACCCCTGGTTGCCGTTTAACTCCTGGGTTACGGTTGTAGATCAGCACACAGGGATTTCGGTAAAAGTACGGATTAACGACCGTGGTCCTTGGGACGGTGAACGGATTTTAGATATGACTCCAGCCACTATCAATGTGATCGATCCTGATCGGACATCCGATCTGCGCCATGTTTGTATCCACTGGTGAGGTTGTTGAGGCTGTACTGTCTTTCCCTTCAACCAACTCCTACACAACCTCCTACACAACAGCAGTTTCTGTAGTATCTAGAGGCTGATGCAGTTGCTGTAACTCATCCACAACTCTAGCCTTGCTAGCGAGTAAGTGGCTCTGGATGGCTTCTACTGCTGCTGCCGAGTGTCGTTGGGCGATAGCTTGATAGATCTGCCGGTGTTCAATGCGAATTTCTAGCACTTGGGGATTATGGCGAGTGGTCTGCACCCGCAGCAGCATCATTTTGTCAAATACCTGATCGAGCAGCGTCACCAGCCAGCGGTTTCCCGAACTTTCGGCAATTAAGCGATGAAATCCATAGTCAAGGTCGAGTAGATCCATCACCTTCAGGGCTGGGGTTTGCTCTTGGACCAGTTGCTCAGCCTGCAAAACGTAGCCTTCGAGCTGCTGTAATTGCACCGAGTCGGCGTGTAGACACGCTTCGGCTACAGCCAGTTCTTCTAACGCCAATCGACAATCATAAAGCTGGGCGGCATCGACGGCAGAAATGGTAGTGACTTGCAATCCTCCCAACCCGTCGGCAGTGACCAAGCCGTCTTTTTGCAACTGCCGAATTGCTTCCCGGATCGGAGTGCGGCTGACCTGCAAGCGCTGGGCCAACTGAGTTTCGACTAAACGTTCCCCTGGGGGCAGCTCACCGGATAGAATGCTAGCCCGCAATGCCTGATACGTTTGCTCATGCTACAACACTAACAACAGGCGAATATGCTGGTCAAGCAGGTAGCCCTATAACTGAGTGGCTGAAGAGCTATGACACCACAAAGTCAAACGATTGGTTTGCTCAGTGGGCAGAAAATCTCTCTGAGACTTGTAAGGTTCCTTATGACTCAATGAGCTACGCAGGTGCAGACGGAGTTGAACGTATTGCTGGAATGTTTCCTAAATCACATCGCTTTCAATCTTTGGGGCATGATCCAGTTCTCGGCTTTGTTTTTGGTGTTTTAGATATTATGCGAGGAACGATTACTGGATTCTCCTACGATAATCTGACTCATACCCATACATGGATGCAAGGAGCCGTTTGGTCTAATCTTGAACCTGTTGGACTCATTGAAGCAATCCTTCGCCAACTTGGACACCTGATTTCTGATGTGGCTACACCAATGGGTTTACCAGCACCCTTCATGACGTTAATTCAGGGGATTAATATTGGTAGCTTTGGAGAGAAGGGGCGCACAGTTGGAGAGATTGCTCGATGGATGTATTTAAATGGATATGATTTCAGGCATTTTCTAGTTTCTGGAATTACACCTGCGGTTATCGAAATTGCTCTTCGTGCGTATATTATGTTGAGACATTATTCTGAATATGGGGAAACGAAATTTGATCTAGCCTCTCATCCAAAGTACCGAACAATGCTACTGATGGCTCATGGTATTGCGACCTTGGGGAATGCTGGGAAAATTGCATTGATGCAGGGCAATCCTTTAGCGATTAACTATGCAGAGTGGATGGCTTTTATTCGGTATCTTATTCCAAGCATCAAATATTGGGTGTTTGACCAACACCAGTTACGAATGGAACATTTGGAGCACATTAACGCAACTGGATGGGATCAGCTATTGCAGAGTAGCGATCAATTACTTACAACTGTTACAAAACTTGACTCTTCAAAGATCATTCTGGGAACTACACAGGATTAGTAGGTATAATTAGAGCAGTGCCTTCAGCTTGAAGCCTGCTCTAATAGTCGCTATATGGAGATTGAATTGTGAGTCTTGTTTTGGAGTGCGAATCCCCACCACTTAGGGAAGATGAAACAGGAGCAATTCGGATTGGTGATTCAAGGGTTTTGCTAGAACTGGTGATCCGAGCATTCCAGGATGGTGCTTCTCCAGAAACCATTGTGCAAAGATATTCAACGCTTTCTCTATCTGACGTTTACCTCACGATTGGTTATTATCTTCGGCATCAGCAAGAAATAGAGTCCTATCTGAACGAGCGCGAACGTCTAGCAGAATCTGTTCGTCAACGTTTTTCAGAAATTCAGCCTGACCTGAACTTGATTCGAGCCAGACTTCTAGCACAACAAACTCCTTAAGCCTTGTTATGCTGAGGCTATTGAGTGATGAAAATTTTAATGGCGATATTGTGCGAGGATTGTTTCTTCGTCAACCAGATCTTGACTTATTGCGTGTTCAGGATGTTGGGTTGCGAAAAGTGGATGACCCAGCAATTCTAGATTGGGCAGCAAGCAATGGGCGTATTCTCTTAACTCATGATCGTGCAACAATGCCAGACTTTGCTTATGAGCGATTATCTCAAGGACAGCAAATGTCAGGGCTATTTGTGATAAATGATCGGATGCCAGTTTCACGACCTGGGACTTGGCCGATCACTATGGTCCTGCGGAAGACTTTATCGGTGAATTTCGTCGTCAGCTCAAGGCGCAACGCGGCGAAGCAGCCCTGAATCAAATTCAAGCTTTTACTAAGTGGGTGCCGCGTCCGGGGCGAATGACTCACGCCATCGTGGAAGAAAACATCCAGATTTCACTGCGGCGGATGGATGTAGCTAGTTTGGATTTGCTGCAATTTCACTGGTGGGAATACCGCGATTCCGGCTACCTGGATGCACTCAAATATATGGCCGAGCTACAGGCCGCCGGCAAGATCAAGCATCTGGCGCTGACTAATTTTGATACCGAGCATTTGCAGATTATTCTCGACCAAGGCATTCCAATTGTTTCCAACCAGGTACAGTATTCGCTAATCGATCGGCGGCCTCAGGTGGCGATGGCGAATCTGTGTCAGCAGCACGGCATCCAGCTCTTTGCCTATGGCAGTCTCTGCGGTGGTTTGCTATCTGAGCAGTATCTGGGTCAACCCGAACCGGGCCGCTGGGATCTGGATACGGCTTCGCTGCGCAAGTACAAAAATATGATCGACGCTTGGGGCGACTGGTCCCTGTTTCAATCCTTGCTGTCTAGGCTGCAAACCATTGCCCAAAAACATGGAGTCAGCATTGCCAATGTGGCTGTGCGGTACGTACTGGAGCAGCCGGCAGTGGGCGGGGTGATTGTGGGCGCACGGTTAGGGGTAGCTGAGCATTTAGCAGACAACGCCCAAGTATTCAATTTTTCGTTAGATAATGAAGATCAAACTCTGCTTGAAACAGTCCTGAATCGTTCACGCGATCTGTATCAACTAATCGGCGATTGTGGTGATGAGTACCGACGTTGAACTGGAACCTGAATTGCACAACATTATTACGACAAATTACGGCAAATTACGGCATGGAGTCGGTGCTAGCTCAGCCAGTTCGTAGTTCCCTGTTAGTCGCTGCGTCTAAATCAATTTTCCCCGCATGGGTACTGTTTATTCGGTGGCAGATCGCCTATAACGGGGGTAGCGCTGTTTTGCCTCAGCAAGGAGCAGCGTCTAGCCAGTTCTAATTGCAAGTTCTAGTCATCAAGTTCTGACCACCGGTTCTGTGATTCGCTGAGCTTCATTGGATTCGTCTAGGATTGTGGAATGTCGGTACTACCGAATCCCCACTGGGACCGCCCAGGTGTTTGCATTCGCTCTGTGAGTCTGGCCTGGACTCTGTGTTCCTCATTTTCAGTTTGCTCGTTGTTCAGTTTGCTCGTTGTTTAGTTTGCTTGGCTTCAGTTGACTTGGCTTCGGTTCGCTGATCTGACTGGTTCGTTTTGGCAGAGCTTCCCGTCCGTACTCTGTTCCCTGTCTGAGTTATGCCCCCTACACGCTCTCCCGATGGTATGTTGGCTGCTTTTTCGCTTGTGAACCGTAAGGGTGATTTAACCAACCGGGTGCGAGATCTACCTATTGACCAGTTTCGTCAGTTTTTGGATCAAATCACTAGTGAGTTTGGTCATTTTCTTCGCGCCATTGATCTGATCAACAACGATGCCCTAGAGTCGCTGTTAGAGCAAATTCTGGAAGCCCTGACGCTGAAGATCGGGCAGATCTTGCAGGCCGACCGCAGGTTTTAGCCGCTGTCACCCCGACTAGCAAGGCTCCAACCAACCCCGGTGCACAGGTGGCCGCAACGCCATCAATGCCAGACCAATCCAAATCGGCCTGCTGTAGAGCCTGCTCAACCGCCCAGTTCACCATTTCTACATGCTGCCGCGACGCCACTTCTGGTACAACGCCACCATAGGGCTGATGCACCTGAATTTGGGAAGAGACGACGTTGCTCAAAATTTGCCGCTCTTGCACAATGGCTACAGCAGTCTCATCGCAGCTTGTTTCAATTGCTAAGACGGTTGACATAGGGATAAACCAGGGACGTGAATAGGCAAACTCCGGGCTGTCGCCGACAATTGCCAACAATTAAGTAAACTTCTTTTAAGAGCTTAACTTTACTGGGCAGACCTTGGGGGTATGATTGCTCTCACAGCCCAATTTTTTTGTGCGAATTACTTAACGTTTTGTACGAAATCTCTGCTTTTTGTAAATAAAGGGAAACAATTCCATGCGAAAATTGTTTGCTCTAGTGCTTGTTCTTTTCCTGTGGGTTACGTTTAGCGCTCCTGCATCGGCAGATGTAGCTAATTTGACCCCCTGTGGTGAGTCCAAAGCGTTCTTGCAGCGGGCGGCAAATGCAAAGACGCCTCAAGCGAAAGAGCGGTTTCAAAATTATGCTAACTCACAGGTTCTCTGTGGACCCGAAGGTCTACCTCACCTGGTTGTAGATGGCCGCCTTAGCCATGCCGGTGAGTTTCTGATTCCTAGTATCCTGTTCCTCTATATTGCAGGCTGGATCGGCTGGGTTGGTCGTGCCTATCTGATCTCGGTACGCGGTGAGAAAGATCCTGAAATGAAGGAAGTGATCATCGACGTGCCTCGTGCGATCAAGTTCATGCTGACTGGCTTCGCTTGGCCGCTGGCAGCGCTGAAAGAGCTTACTACCGGTGAATTGGCTGCAAAAGACAGTGAAATTCCCGTTTCACCCCGCTAAAGTAACCCCAGTCCTTTGATTTTGGAGTTCGCTATGCAATATCTGCTGAAATATTTATCCACTGCTCCGGTGCTGCTTACGGTCTGGATGTTCATTACTGCTGGCATCCTGATTGAGTTCAATCGGTTCTTCCCCGATCTGCTCTTTCATCCGATGCCGTAAGCCGTTCATTTCAACCTTTGGTTGAGTGATTTCATAGCCTAAACCGAGTGAGTGGTTGGTAGCGAGAGTCGGATTCACAGACTGACTTTTGCTTCAACCACTCACTTTGCTATTGGTTTGCTTAACTCAAAACTGCTTCAAATCTTCCCCACTTCCTGCGTTTTAGCTTCAATTAAGGGACAGCTCTCCGGAACCACGCTCAGGTCAAACCAGAAGGTGGTGCCAACGCCGACTTCACTGACTAGATGAACTGCGCTCTGGTGCTTTTCGATAATATTGCGCACAATCGATAGCCCTAGGCCAGTTCCTTCTAGCGTATGCACTCGGTTCTCAACTCGGAAAAACCGATCAAAAATTGCCTTCTGGTCTTCTGGGTCGATGCCAATCCCCGTATCCGAAACCTCAATTCGCACATGGCTGGGCAGAAGATCACTCGACTCTAACCGATAGGCCCGAATCGCTACTTTGCCACCCGCAGGCGTAAACTTCAACCGGTGGGCAGAAACGCCAAGTCTCCGGCCACCAGATCAATGGGGCGGTCCAGCCAGTGAACGTCCACAACGATGAGGTTCTGCGGCGTGGCACGGCCGCGGAGCGACTGACGGATGTCCTTGGCCTGGAACCCGAGCAGATGGTCGAAGACACTTCCGGCCAATGAGCGGATCGTCCATCGAAGGTGATGGACGAGTGCCTGGTAACCCACGCCGAGGTATCCGGCGGCGATGTAGACCTGCTCGGGCGTCGGGTGTTTCAACGACCATCCACGCGCCGCAAACACGCGAGCGACCGCGGCCTGAGGCATGAGGAGGTGACTGCCGAAGAGGTTCGCGAGGGACTCGTCTGGGTCGTCAGATCTGGCGCGACCGGCGCCCTCGACATACTCATCGACTCTGGTTCCATGCCCAAACACATGGTGACCGATCTCGTGCGAGCAGACGGATGCCTGGTAGCCGGCGGGGCGGTCCGATCCGATGATGATCGTCGGGTCGTCTGCCCCGGAGTACATCCCCGCCAGGCTCGCGAGCGGCTTGAACCACACTTCGAGGTCGAGTTGCTGCGCGACGTCCACAGCGCAGACGGCGTGGTCCATCGGGATCGCCAATCGCTTGCGGGTCTCGATAGCCTTGCGGAGCGCCAGGCGGGCGACATCAACGGTGATCGCCATGGCCACCCCCTCTCTTCTTAAGGGCGGTGAGCAGCTTGATGACGCGTTGGAGGTCGTCGGGCTTGAGCCTCCCGAGTTCCTTCGCCGCGAGCTCGAGCTGGGGGTCGGCCTGGTCCTGGTCTGGTTCTCCGGTCTTCGCCAACCACGACACCGAGACGCAGTAGTGTTTGGCGAGCGAGGCGAGCTCTTCGGCGCTGACCCGTCGCTGACCGGCCTCGATCTGGCTGACGGTAGGGCGGTGCCAGCTCATGAGCTTGGCCACCTGTCCCTGACTCAGGCCGGCCTGCTCACGCGCGACACGGAGCCGCCGCGCGATAGCTTCACGTTGTACGACTGCTTCGTCCATTCTTTCAGCCTCCCTTCTTCGCCGTGGTCGGCTGCTGGGCGCGGGCCCACGCCTTGAGTTCACCGAGCGTGCGCATGCGGCTTCCGCTCTCGTGGACGAGTGGGTTGAAGTCGCCTGGGACGATGATGCCCAATCGCGCCTCCAAGTCGCAAGCCATCTCAACGCCGTCTTGGCTGGTGAGTCCCGCCTGCATGAGGTTGTCGCCGTCTCGCACGGAAGACGGATGGCCTCCACGGCCCAGGAGTTCGTGTACGATCCGCTCGACGGCCTCATCGGACTTGATGCGTGTGGTCATGGGCGTCCTTTCTACTGGTAAGAATATCTTACCGATCCTTCCTCACGCGGTCAAGCCTCTGGAAAGCGCGTGGTCGGTCGTCGTGTCCACCCCGGTTCCGGGTGCGTAGCCGGGATCGATCGACGAACTGCGACCACCAGGCGATGATCTCTCACATCACGTACCGCCCGAACTTCGCTGTTCGGCGTTCGACGGCGCGGGTGACGACGAGTTCGAGGGCGTCGGGGCCGTCGTCGTGTGCGCCGAGTGGAAAGTGGCGGAGCTGGTCCAGCAGCGTGGATTGGCGGCGGCTGAACTTGAGGCGGCCGGAGCTGAGGCCTGCAGGCTATACTCAGTTCGACTATTTCCATCCCACCTTTCTCTACGAGTCGCTGTGGAACCTGGGTGTCTTTGCCCTGCTGATGACGCTGTTCTTTCGGGGGCTGAAGTCAGAAAAGCAGCTCAAAACTGGCACGCTGTTTCTGGTCTATTTAATTGGCTACAGCATGGGCCGCTTTTGGATTGAGGGATTGCGTATGGACAGTTTAATGCTGGGGCCACTGCGCATTGCTCAGGTGGTAAGTTTGGTTTGCATTGCGATTGGTGGGCTAGGGCTGTTCTGGCTCTATGGCCGCAATCGTCCTCTGCCTGATGTTGTCACTCCAGCTGAGGCCAAGCGGGTTTCATCGTCTAAGCCACCTTCGTGATACCAGCCCACGGTGTGGCTAAAGCGACCTCGCCCCACTCCCAACCAAAACCCAAAGAAAAACCCCAGAGTTTCCTCCGGGGTATGAATCAGGGTGCATCTACCATCCACTTTTACTCAAGATCGGGGATGTGTCCGAAATAACCGAGGCGTTTCATCAACCTTTTAAATTTGGCGGCAAATTGTCAAAGATTTTACAGAGATCACCGCATCAAGCCAATTTTCTGCACAGCCGTGAGGCAGTATGCTTGAGCCAATCCTTTAGCCAAATATACGGAAATGAGTGAGTTAAAAACAAAGCTAGCCCCTGCCGTTTACCTGATCGGAGCTGGACCGGGCGATCCCGACCTCCTGACCATCAAGGCTCAGAAACTGCTGATGCAGGCGGATGTGATTCTGTTTGCCGATTCCCTGGTGCCCAAGCAAATCCTGCAATGGGTCCGTCCAGACGCAGACGTGATTCCTACCGCGAACAAAACTCTGGAAGACATTCTGCCCTTGATGATCGAGCAGGTGCGGGCTGGTAAATCGGTAGCTCGTCTGCAATCGGGCGATCCCAGCCTCTACAGCGCCATTCATGAGCAGATCCAGGCGCTTGCTGCCGCCGCCATTCCGTTTGAGGTGATTCCCGGCATTAGTGCCTTTCAAGCCGCTGCGGCCAAGCTCAATGTTGAGCTAACTGTCCCGGAACTGGTGCAGACGATTATCTTGACCCGAATCAGCGGCCGCACTCAGGTGCCAGAAACCGAAGAATTGGCTGCTTTAGCGTCTCATCGCGCCAGCCTGTGCCTTTACTTGAGTGCCCGCCATGTCGAAATGGCCCAAGCCAAACTGCTCGAACACTATCCGGCTGAAACGCCAGTCGCAGTTTGCTTTCGGCTCGGCTGGCCAGATGAGAAGATCTGGATCGTCCCCCTAGAGGAAATGGCGGCCCTAACCGCCCAGGAAAACCTGATCCGCACAACGCTCTATCTAATCAGTCCCGCCTTAAACAGCAGCCAGTCGGCCCACCCGACTCGGTCCAGGCTCTATAGCCCAGAACATACCCATCTATTTCGGCCCCGCTGAGGTGAGACAGGCATCCTACTGACCAACACCAGAATCAGAGCCAGTTGGGGGAACGGTCGTACTGTCGGGAGCGGCGGGTTGGGTAGGCTGGGTAGTGGCATCCGACTCGGTTTGAGGCTGGGTGAGGTCGGGCTGAGTGGTCGGCGGCTGAGTCACAGAAGGTTGGGTGGGTTGAGTTGCCGGAGCCGGAGCGGTGATTCTAGATTTAGAGATGCCCGACTTGGATGGCCTCCAGCTCTGTCGCGTTGTGCGTAGCGATCTCTACTGGTCTAGACTCCCAATTGTGTTTCTTTCTAGCCACAGCCAGTCTGAGCAAATTGACCAAGCGTTTATCGCCGGAGCCGATGACTACATATCCAAATCAGCCGCTGCCCACGAAGTCACCGAGCGGATTGTGCGACGGCTAAAACGGGCAGGCTTTCGAGAGCAAACGGGCAAGGACATTGAAGAATGCATAGAACAATGAAGCAACAATTCTCCAGGTTCATTGCGTCCCGGTGCTGGCTCCAAGATAAGCTCCTGCTGCGCGGCGGCTTGGGCATCTCTCTCCTATTACTTTGTGGAGTTGGGACGGCCTCCTATCTCAACACGCGACAATTGGCCGCCAATCGCTATTGGGTGGAACATACCTATCAGGTGTTGGGAACGATTCAAGATGTTGAGGATGGCCTCCAAAATGCAGAGCGAGGACGGCGGGCTTATAGATTGACCCAAGACCAGGAATTTTTGCAAATCTACCGCCAGGGTATTCAAGGCACCCAAGCCTCCTTGCAGCGCTTAGACAGCCTCACGGCAGACAACTCCCGTCAACAACAGCGCTTAGCTCTGGTGAATCCCCTAATTGAGCAGCGGATGCGCTTACTGCAACAATCCATTCAGCTACCTCCCACAGCCACAGAGGAACAGGCGGCGTTAACCCGTCAGGATATCCAGATGCAGCAGGGGATCCAAACGCTCCTCAAGACTATGGAGGAGGAGGAACAGACTCTATTACAGCAGCGCGCTCAAGCCACGAACATCATCCTATCTGTGACCAACCTGTTCAATGTTCTGGGGTATGGCTTCAGTTTCGCTTTACTAACGCTGATCTATGCGTTGCTAGAACAGGAAATTCGACAGCGTCAGCGGGCAGAAATTGCGATTAAACAATATGTCGATGAAGTAGAAGACCTCTATAACCATGCGCCCTGTGGTTATCATTCGCTGGATGCAGAGGGACGATTAATTCGCATCAACGATACCGAGTTAAAGTGGTTGGGTTATGATCGTTCTGAAGTAATTGGTAGGCTCTATACCGAACTTTTAACTCCCAACAGTCAGCAGAGTTTCTTCACGAACTTTCCCAAATTTGTCGAGCAGGGCTGGATCAACAATCTGGAGTTTGAAGTCAAGTGCAAAGATGGCTCGATCTTGCCGGTAGAGGTCAATGCTACCGCCCTCACAGATGCCGCAGGCCAGTACGTCAGAAGTCGCTCCACATTGGTAGACATCCGAGACCGCAAACGGGCTGAAACCGCACTCCGCACCAGTGAAGCCAAATTTCGTTCCCTCAGTGAAGCGGCGCCGATCGGGATTTTCATGGCCGATGCCCAGGGCTACATCACCTACACCAATCGGCGTGCCCAAGAAATAGGCGGCTTTTCGTTAGACGAATCGTTGGGCTACAGCTGGATGCAGTTTATCCACCCCGATGATTCTCAGTGGATGTTAGCCCAATGGCAAGCCGATTCTGTTGCTGCACAAGGCAGCATCTACAACGACGTTCGGTTTCTGCACCGCAATGGCATCATTCGCTATGCCCGGATTCAAACAGCCCCGATTACGGTGAGTATCGCTTCTGTGCCGATGTGCATTACATTTCTCAATGCGGCCCCGGACAAACTATCGATCAATTCCTCAACTATCTGGAACGGCCAATCCCCTTCAACTCGCTAGATCCCGATTGTATTGATCGGGTGATTACGCCCGAAGTGGATTTCAAAATTCCACTGGGCTGGGAAGCCCTACGGGCGCGCCTGTTGGCCACGTTTCCAGATGAAAGAGCGGCGATCAACCGCTACTGCGATGAGATTCGCCACCTGCATCAAGAGATTCACAACCTGGTGCGAGACGTGCGCTGGTATGACCAAAAGTGGTCGGATTGGTTGAAGCTGCCCAAATACTGGAACCTGTTCACTAAGCGGAACTGGACGCTGCAAGATCTGTATGACCATATTGGCCTCTCACCCAAGCTGCAAAATCTGCTGGCAGGGCAAAGCGGTGACTACGCGCTACCGCCGAATGAAATTGCCCTCCTGACCCACACATCGTTAGTTTGGGACTATTCTGAAGGAGCCTATTATCCCAAACATCACTTTCACCATCTCGTAGATACCATTGTGGATGCCATTACCGCTAGAGGAGGAATGGTGCGGCTGTCAACCCCGGTCGAGCATATCGAAGTCTGTGGCCGTCAGGTGCAACATGTCACCACCACCGATGGCACTATCTACCATGCCAAACATGCCTACATCAGCGACCTGGATCCCAAACTCACGGTGGCGCTGATGCATCAAACCGATGGTTTCAGTCCACGTGAACATCAGCGTTTGACTGGATATCAATATTCAGCCAGTGCATTCAATATTTATCTGGGCTTAGATAGCCGCTTTCAGCCTGAACGCTATGGCATTGGCAACTGGAATATCTGGTACTATCCTACGGGGAATTTGAACCAGGAATACCAAAAACAACTGCAAGGTGATCTCAGCCATCCTTGGATCTTTCTATCCTGCCCTACGATGAAATCCCAAGAGCCAGGTATGGCCCCTCCTGGTCATCATGTTTTGGAAATTGCTACGGTCTGCCCCTATGAACCATTTGAACAACTCCACAAAACTGATTTGAATGCCTATAAAGCGAAAAAACGGGAAGTCTACAAACAAATCATGACCAGTGTGCGCGATTTAATCCCCGATGTAGATGCCTATGCCCGTATGAAGGTCTACGGTACCCCAACCACGAGCGAATACTATCTGGGACAACCCCAGGGCAATATCTACGGAGCCAAGCTGATTCCGCAACAGGTAGGGCTGAATCGCCTCGGCTATACCACCGAAATTCCCAATCTTTTCTTGGTTGGAGCCAGTGCCGGCTACCCCAGTGTGCCCGGTGTGATTGGCAACGGCATGGATGTAGTTGAGCTAATTACAGGCCGCTCGGTCTGGCAGAAGCAGCAGGATACGGCTCGCCAATTGGTAGGAGCAAGGTAACGTCAGCGATTGCTGTGGAGACAGGATAACTCGGAGCTATGTTTATTGACAATAGCTCCATTCTCATGGTGCTTGCGTAAGTCTTGGATTTAAAACCGGAAGACAATTCCCACATAGGGTCCCTGCATCAGCAGATCTAGCTCAAAATCTTCTCCTTGAATTTCCGTAGTGTATTGCAGGCTAGAAATACGGTAAGCCCAGGCTACGCCACCAAAACTCAAAACTTAAAACTCAAAACTTACTATTAGAATAAGCCTGTCGGTCTACTGTCTGTTAGGAGTCGGGAGTCAACGCAGTGAATCTTGGTCAATGGCTCAGTTTTCTTTGCCTGGTTATTGTGCTGGTGTTTTTGTGGCAGATTCGTCAGGTGCTGCTGCTAGTCTTTACAGCAGTGGTGTTGGCAATCGCCCTGAATGCGGTGGCTCGACAACTGCAAAAACTAGGGATGTCGCGAGGCAGAGCGGTCTTACTAACCGTTAGCTTATCGCTTCTGCTGACCTTTCTGATTTTCTACTTGATTGTGCCGCCGTTTGTGGATCAGCTCTTGGAACTGGGTGCGCTAGTGCCGGTTGGGTTCTTGCGGGTGGTGTCCTGGGTAGAAACGTTGCTGAACAATCGGCCGGACTGGTTGACGGATGTGGAATTACCCAGTCCTTCTCGCCTGATCGATGAAATTCAGCCATTTTTGCGCGATGTTTTGCCTAACTTCTTCGCTATTTTCTCTGGATCGCTGGCTGTTCTGTTACAGGGGCTATTGCTCATCGTCTTTACCTTGATGTTACTGGCTAATCCACTCGCCTATCGTTATGCTGTTGTTCAGCTTTTTCCAGCCTTTTACCGTGAGCGGATCGATACCGTGCTGGGCAAATGCGAAGTAGCTTTAGGAAGCTGGCTAGGCGGAGCCTTGATTAGCTCTACCGTCGTGGCTCTCCTATCAGCGATCGGACTATGGGCACTGCAAATTGAATTCGTGCTGGCTCAGGCGCTGTTGGCAGGGTTACTCAACTTCATTCCCAACATTGGACCGACGCTGAGCATGGTGTTTCCGCTCACGGTGGCAGCTCTAGATGCGCCTTGGAAAGTGCTGGCTGTATTGATTCTCTATATCGTGATTCAAAATCTAGAAGCCTACCTGATCACGCCAACGATTATGGCAAACCAGGTTTCGCTGCTGCCCGCTATGACGCTAGCCGCCCAGTTAGTGTTTGCTCGCTTTTTTGGCTTTCTAGGACTCTTGCTGGCCTTACCACTGGCCGTGATCGCCAAAACCTTTATTCAAGAAATTCTGGTCAAAGATATTCTGGATCAATGGCGCAGTCCCAATCACCGCAATCATCGCGATGATTACCCGACCAATCAGCAGGCTAAACTCCACAACACCAAATCGACAGCCGAAGTCGAAAATCCGTTCAAACTGCCGCCAGATGACTTATTTCATGACTGACAGGAATAGATAGATGCCCAGCAGATGTCCAGTAGGTGAAGGCCGATGAAACCACTGAATTCTTGGGAATGTTAGAAGTGGTTTTAGCAAACTGGAATTATTGCCTGCTGCCATGTTACCGACCAGTGCATGTCCCAATCTATCACCTGGCCCGTCACCTGACCTTGTTGGCTACTCCATCGTTGAGCAACTCTATGTCGGGACTCGAACCGTCGTGTATCGAGCCGTGCAGCAGTCCAGTCAGCGCCCAGTGATTATTAAACTGCTGCAACCCGATTATCCTAGCTTCAACGACTTATTGCAATTTCGCAATCAATACACCATTACCAAAAATTTGGACATTACTGGCATTGTGCGCCCCTACAGCTTGGAACCCTACCGCGGAAGGCTTTGCATCAAATGCTTCACCCCTACCAGAATTGGCCGGTCTATGGCATCCTAGGGGCATAATTCTGCTCGTGCGCTTGGGTGCCTATGTTCCAGTTTGCTAACAAGCTGCCCCGCTGGTATGGCGTTGGTTTGGCGTTTCCACTGATTTTTCTCAACGGCTGGCTGCTGTTGCTGTTGGTTGACAAGCTAGAGCCGCTGGTCAGTATTTTGATCACCGCGACGCTGATTGCGTTTCTACTCGACTATCCGATTCGGTTTTTAGAGCAGCTCGGTGCCAAGCGCGGCATTGCCATAGGACTCGTGTTCCTCTTGTTTCTGCTGCTACTAGTGCTGCTGGTCTTGGTGTTGGGGCCGCTGATTATCCAACAAGCCAACGAACTGCTGACCCGGTTGCCAGACTGGATCGAATCCGGTAAACAGCAGGTGAAAACGGTGGAGACCTGGGCGAAGGCGCAGCAGTTGCCGATTGATGTCAGCAGCGCCATTACCCAATCGGTAGACCGGCTGACGATCGCCCTGCGTTCGTTTACGCGCCAGTTAGTCAATCTGATTTTCAATACGATTGGCAGCATTGTGAATGTGTTTTTGACCGTGGTGCTGTCGGTGTTTCTAGTGCTGCGGGGGCAGGAGCTGTGGAACGGTGTGCTAGGTTGGCTCCCGGCGTCCTGGAATCTGCAAGTGCGGGAATATTTGCCGGATAACTTTGAGCGCTACATTGCCGGACAGGCGACGCTTGCAGCCATTCTAGCTAGCGTGCAGACGATTGCTCTGTTTATTATGGGCGTGCCCTTGGCGCTGCTATTTGGGTTTACGATTGGCGCAGCGAGTTTGGTTCCCTTTGGCGGTACCCTAGGCATCATCACCGTGAGTCTGCTGGCGTCGCTGCAAAGCGTTTGGCTGGGGGCCAAGGTTTTAGTCGTATGTCTGATCGTGAATCAGATTAGCGAGAATGTGATTGGTCCCCGAATTGTGGGTGAAATGACCGGACTCAACCCAGTCTGGATGCTAATCTCGGTGTTTATTGGCTTTAAGCTGAAGGGCGCCCTCGGTCTGTTCATTGCCGTACCCATCGCCAGCTTCATCAAAGGCACGGCTGACCGTATCCGGACTTCTAAAACAGTGCCACCCCTACTGGCCCTTCCCGAAGAAACGACTCCAGTGGAAAGCGGTGCAACTCCCTCCTCTTAGACTGGTTGGGCATTGCTTACCCACGCACTCGAAACAAGCGCCCTTCGCGGATCTGCACGACCGGATAGGTGGATTGGCGCACCAGATGCTCATCATGGGTGGTGATAATCACCGTAATGCCAACAGTATGAAGGCGGCGCAGAATGTTGATCACCTGCATCGAGTTGTCGGGGTCGAGGTTGCCGGTCGGTTCGTCGGCCAGCAAAATTCGCGGCGTTCCGACTACGGCACGGGCAATGCTGACCCGCTGCTGTTCTCCACCCGATAGCTGATCGGGAAAACAGTTGGCTTTATTCTGTAGCCCCACCATACGCAGAGTCGGCATCAGGCGACGGTGAATTTCCTTGCGGGTAAAGCCCTGTGCCCACAGCACAAAGGCCACGTTTTCAGCCACGGTGCGTCTAGGAATCAGCTTGTAGTCTTGAAACACGAGTGGACCGCTTCTTGCGCAAAACTAGCCTGGATGAGCTGCCCCAGTTTTGGAATGTGCTGAAGGGCGACATGAGCTTGGTCGGCACTCGTCCCCCAACTCGCGATGAGGTTAGCCGCTATGAAGCTCGCCATTGGTTGCGGCTAAATGTAAAACCGGGGCTAACGGGTGAATGGCAGGTCAACGGTCGCTCTGCGATCAAAGATTTTGAGGAAATTGTCGATTTGGATCTGCGGTATCAGCACCGCTGGAGTCCGGTTTACGATCTGGCGCTAATCTGGCAAACGATCTGGGTTCTAATCAATAAGTCGGGAGCCTACTAAGCGCCTATCTAAATTTGGTCAACTGTCGGGGCTACCCCCTGATGCCGCATGCATGCTCGCGTAGCCTGTTCTCTATCCTGCTTCTAACTCTCTGCCGCGATAAATTTCCTAAAATTCCCACAAGCGCATGGTTGATTTGGCTCTAGTTTCAGTAGAGTTAAACAGGTTTGTGTGAGTCTACTGCCGACTGTGGCTCGCGCCGGAGGTGGAAGGAAAAGCGGCGATGTTTGAACTGATTACTCAGATTTTGCTTCTGGTAGGGCTTTACTACCTGCTGCGGGCATTTTGGCCCAAAATTTACAATACCCAGTACTTTGCCTGGTTTGGCGTTGCCGTTCTGATTGCCCTGATCGTGATGGCCTTCATTCAGCCCGGCAATCGCACTGTTGGCATCCTGTGGGCCATCCTTTCCTTTCCTTTACGGCCCTTAGGTTTAGTCCTGGTTTTGCTGGCCTATGCACTGGCTGAGGGACCAGGAAAAATTAAAGCGAACCAGGTAATTGCCGCCTTTGTGATTCTGTTGATCTTCAGTTTGCCAGTCACAGCCTATTTACTGACGGCCCAAACCGAACAGCGCTCGGTGATGGAAGCAATTCGGCGACAGGAAGTTTCTAACCCACGAGCCGTGCAGGCGATTGTCGTTCTGGGGGATGGCTCTGTCCCGATTGATCCAGCCGCTCGCATCCGCACCCAGATGACCCGTTCTGGCGATGGGATTAGCATCACGCTGCAAGCGCGTTTGCTCTATGCCGCTGAGCTATACACCACCCGGACACAACGCGGTAACAACCCACTCGTCATTGTCAGCATTGGTCCGCAGCCGGTTGATTCACGCGGACGCCCCTTAACCAGCGAAGACCAGGCGGTGATTGCGCTATTAACCCGCAATGGAGTGCCCCAAAGCCAGATCAAACTCGATCGAATTGGGGTGGATCCTCGCACTAGCGCAATTGAGGCCCGCCGCATTCTCGATCCGCAAAGCCAGAATATAGAGTGTCGGCTGTTTGCCGTTTGTGACAATGGCGTGCGCGAGCTGCCGTCTTCTGGGTCAATCAGCGCCCGGATTCCAATTGTGCTCGTGACGCCAGTGATTATGGCCCGGCGAGCCAGTTCCACCTTTCGGCGGTTGTACTTTGAAGTCATCCCCTGCCCTACCGACTTCTACGTGTTTCAGCTACAGCGGGGCTGGGAGTTGGCCGCCCTCACCGATCTAATTCCGAGTGCAGAGGCGCTGGTGATTACCTCACGGGTGGTGAACGAGTATCTGACCACGGTTTACTACTTCCTGCGAGGGTGGCTAGCCGATCGGCGACCGTTTACCAAGACAATAGTCCGGTAAGGTTTGTCGATCGGTTGCTGCTGGCGCTCGAAGCAGGACAGTCCGCAGGTGGTGATAAACGAGGCCGACAATCTGCCGCGCTGTATGTAGTGCATACTGAAGTGTACGCCTATTTAGATTTGCGGGTGGATGATCATGTTAACCCAGTCATGGAGTTACGCCGACTGTTTGAAGAATCTCAGCAAGACTATTACGTTTCTTTTCGGCATGCGCTACCCACGGCCCGCAATCCCGAAGGCTGTTTTAGCCGAGAATTGGTTGAAGCGCTGATTGCTCAACAGTCTACGTAAAAGTTCATGTAGAAGTTTACTTTGATTTATGAATCACCTGCTTGAAGTTCGGCAACTCCAAACTCGCTTTTTTACTTCGAACGGCGTTGTGCATGCGGTGAATAACGTTTCGTTCCACGTTGACCAACACGAAACGGTTGGCATTGTCGGCGAATCGGGATCGGGTAAAAGCATTACAATGCTATCGGTCATGCGGCTAATTGCCTCACCTCCTGGTCAAATTACGGGCGGTGAAGTGCGGTTTGAGGGACGTAATTTGCTGCAGCTCAGCGATCAGGAGATTCGCAGGATTCGCGGCAACCAGATTGCGATGATCTTCCAAGACCCAATGTCTTCGCTCAACCCCGTGCTGCGGATCGAAAAACAAATGACTGAAGCAATTCAGCTGCATCTAGGCATGACATCTACCGAGGCTAAAGCCAGAGCCATTCAGCTTCTACAATATGTGGGCATTCCCAATGCGGCTGAACGGATTCGTAGTTACCCCCATCAGTTTTCGGGCGGAATGCGGCAGCGGGTAATGATTGCGATGGGCCTGGCCTGTAATCCCAAACTGCTGATTGCCGATGAGCCAACCACCGCCCTAGATGTGACCATTCAAGCTCAGATTGTAGAACTGGTGAAGCGACTCAAAGCCGAACTCGGCATGGCAGTGATCTGGATTACCCACGATCTGTCATTACTAGCTGGCCTGGCTGATCGCATCCTTGTCATGTACGCTGGCCAAATCATTGAACAAGCCCCACTGCGGCAACTCTACAAAAATCCGCGCCATCCCTACACGATTGGTTTACTGCAAAGCATGCCGCGCCTGGATGAACAGCGTCAAGCCACACTCAAGCCAATTGAAGGGCTACCACCCAATCTGATTGATTATCCGCAAGGCTGCCCATTTGCGCCGCGCTGCCGGTTTGCGATCGAGCAGTGTCACGTCATCGATCCCCCCCTAGAGTTGGTTGGCGATCATCACACGGTGGCTTGTTGGGTGAAGCCGGTCGGTGCCACCATTCTGCAAGAAACCAACCCCCAACCGCCAACACCCAATGCTCCTTCTGTCGCCTAACCCTATTTGTGTCCTAGCCCTATGATGCCATCTCAAACCAGCGATCAACTGACGCAGCCACAAACTGATACTCTGCTGCAGATCGAGAACTTGCAGGTTTACTTTCCCTTGATGCGCGGCATGGTATTACAGCGCCGGGTTGGCTGGGTCAAGGCGGTCGATGGACTATCGTTTGAAATCAAGCGAGGTGAAACGCTGGGACTAGTGGGTGAATCAGGCTGTGGCAAAAGCACCACCGGACGCTCAGAAAACACTTTCAGAAAACGCTACAGACTAAAACACTCAGCTAGGCTTTGCACGGAGTTACGGTTGTTACGGTTCAATTTGGATCGGATAGTTGATATTTGGATAGCTGCTGTTTGAATAGATGCCTACACCAAGAGCCGGTACTAGCATAAGCTACACCGATTGCTTAAACGCTTCACAGCTCGGAAATATTTTAAACACCTTGCTCATATTCGTCAGATCTAACAGCATTTTGACCTGATCGTTGATGCCGCAGAGCGAGAGTTGTCCACCGAGCAGCTTGGTCTGTTTCAGCGCCATGACTAGAGCACCTAAACCAGAACTATCCATAAACTCCACCGCAGTGCAATCTATCAAAATCACACGAGTTCCGGCCTTGAGCATCTCATCAATGGTACGACGTAGCTGCCCCCCATTCATTCCATCTAAAATACCGGACACTTGGATGATTTGCACTCTGGAATCCATATCTCAACTCTTGCCACTAGCACTGCCTTGCTTTAGATTCAGCTTCAAGTATGCCCGATCCGCAAAATTCCTTAACGATAGTCATAGGGCCGTAAAACGGTGAGCGAATGGAAATTCGGCCTGAATTTGCCAGCGGTGGCCATCATGAATCAGTAGGGTTAGTCGTTCTACCACAAACTGCCACTCGGCTTGGCGCGACCGCAATTCAGCCCAAGCTTGCCGAAAGGTCTGGCGAGTCACGTTGCGGGAAGCGACCGTCAGATGGGGCGCAAAAGGTCGTCGTTTAGCCATCGGATCCACGATGCCCAATTCAGTTTCTAGCTTGCGGCTAAGGGCAGTCTGCACGGTCAACAGCTCAGGCGTTGGTAAGACATTGATATAGAGCACCCGTGGCGCGAAGGCACCAAACCCTGACAGGTGGATCGGGATCACAGACTGGTGGCTGGCAAATGGAGCTAGATGGTTCTCTAGCGTGCTCACCTCGGCCCACAGAAAGGGCGGTTGTAGGGTGATGTGAGGTGGTGCCTTGGCGGCAGAGGTGCGGTAGCGCTGGCCTAGCTCCTCAATAATTGCGGCTGTATCTTGCTGTACCTCAACCGGAGGCAGCAATGCTATAAAAAATCGCTTTTGCCCTGCTTCGACCCCAATCATCTCTATTTCCAGCTCTTTTCGCCCACACTCTCACAATTTTTGCCGATGTCAACGGTTCTTTAGCGCAACCACTCCAGAATACAGTAGGCTTAATTATGCAAATACAGTAGGCTTAGTTATGCCGTTTTGATCGGATTTAGAATTCAGATTAAGCTACGGAGTGAGGTTACGCACCGAAGGTGATTAAGGAGTGGACGTTCAACCAAATCAATTAGAGTCTGTAGTCCTCCAGATTGGAGAAGCTGTGTTGGCGACGACCGAAGCCGTGGATCGCCTAGCCACTCAGGTCGATGCGCTGGCCACTCAAGTGCAACAGCAGGGATATCAAATTTTTGCGCTGAGCGATGCGGTCCAAACCCTGGCAGAAAATCATGATAGTGCACTGGAGCGCTTGGGCCAATTAACCGATACGTTGCAGCGTCTAGTCGCAGCGGTCGAAGAAACTGACCGGCCAGCAGGTTAGCGCAGATTAGCAACTATCAAGCCCGCGAACTGACCACTGACTCGCTTGAGGATCTTGCGCGGGTAAAATCGGTGATCCCGCGGGCCGTAAGTAAGAACGGATATGCTGTCTTGAATGCAGAGGATCCGCTGGTGTACAAGATGAAGGAGTTGGTAGATGGCCGCGTCGTCTGTTTTTCGATGGATGAGAATAATCCGACGATAAAGCGGCGTGCCGAACGCGGCCGCGTTTCGTGCGTCTATGAGAATGGCTATGTCACGATCCTCAAAGGTAAATGGAAGGTTCGAGTGGAGAAGGCCAGCAATATTCCGCTAACGTATGGCGGCCGTGCGGAATTTATGATCCAGAACGTGCTTGCGGCAACGCTTGCCTGTTTTGTTCACGGGATCTCGATCGAAGACATTCGGGTTGGTCTGACAACCTTCAATGCCGGAACCGCGCAAACGCCCGGACGACTCAACTTCATTGAGGTCGGGAGTTGTACGGTGCTTATGGATTATGCTCACAACCCGGCAGGTTTCAGCGGATTGGTGAACTTTATTTCCAAACTGCCGAACAAGTATCGCACCGTCGTGATAAATGTCCCAGGTGATCGTCGCAATGACGATATCAGAGAGATGGGCGAGATAGCAGGAAACAATTTTGACCGTATTGTGATCCGCGCGGGACACTACCTTCGTGGGCGCGACGCTTCTGATATCGCAGCTCTGATCCAGGAAGGGATCAATAGAACCGGTAAGGAACCGCAGGTTCGTATTATTCCGGAGAGCCGCGACGCAATTCAGCACGCGATAAAATACGCCCGCAAGGGTGAACTCGTGGTTACGCTGGCTGACATTGTCCCTGACGATATCTCTCACGTACAGGAGATACGGGATCAGATCCTTAAGAAACAGCAAGCGACGGAAGTATGAGATCAAGATCATCTGCTCTTCGGTAGATTCAGGAACTCGCAATAGCCGGATGCGTGGAGGCTAGCAGAATACCAACGATGGTCTTAGCATCTTCGATCTCGCCGTTTTGGATCATTTCGAGGAGGGCAGGGAATGAATGTCGTTCGATTGTGAGGATCTCGTCTGCTTCTAAATTCTGCTTTGTTTCGGTGAGATCTGTTGCCAAAAACAAGTACATTTTTTCGGTTAAGAAACCGGGCGAGACGTAAAATTCCGAGAGCTTTTCTATCTTGCCTGCGGTTACGCCGATCTCTTCTTCAAGCTCACGTTTTGTACCGTCCAGCGGATCTTCACCAGCTTCGAGCGTTCCGGCGGCAAGTTCAAGCAGATATTTCCCAGCCGCGTGCCGATACTGCCTTACAAGAGCAATCGTTCCATCGGCAAACACCGGTAAGATCACCGCACTCCCGCGATGAACGATTATGTCCCGCTCATATCTAACCTCACCTTCGCGGATTTTATCCACGCGAATATCAAAAACCTTTCCGGTGTAAATTGTTTTGGAAGAAAGAATCTCGGGTTTCACGCAACAAGTCTATCGCAGAACGAAGACGAAAACACGTGAATAAGAATTGTAGTAAAATTTGCACAAGTGATAGATGATAGATGAGAAATGAAAAATATCGGGTCTTCGTAGTCCTAAATCGGGTGTGGGCTACAGACACGGCGTTCTAATGACGTGGCAGAACTTGGTACAACATGAATAAATTTCGAGGAATTGGGTCAAATCGGTCGCCTTCAGCCCAGACGGAAGCTGGATTGCCAGCGGCAGTAGCGATCACACAATCAAACTCTGGCAGGTTGAAACCGGGCAATGCCTTAAAACCTTACAAGGCCATCAGGAGACGGTTACTGCTGTTGCCTTCAGCCCAGATAGCCAAAAGCTTGCCAGCTCTAGCTACGATCAAATGATCAAACTATGGGATATATCCTCTGGCGAATGTATCCGTACATTGCAAGGACATAGTAATCGCATCTGGTGGGTGACGTTCAGTCCAGATGGTCAATCCCTAGCCAGCGGTGGCGATGACCATGCGGCTCGTATCTGGGATCTTCAGACCGGTAGGTGTAGTAAAACCTGGAGAGGGCATACCAATGGCATTCTCTGTTTGACGGCCAATACCACGCAGCACCTGCTCGCCAGCGGTCACGAAGATGAAACGATCCAACTCTGGCATATCCAGACTGGCGAAATCCTTAGAACCTTGCGGGGTCACACGCATCGAGTTTGGTCTGTGGCATTTGCGCCCCAAGCTCTGGTTCAACCTCTACTCGCTAGCAGCAGTGGCGATCGCACCGTCAAACTTTGGAACTGGCAAACCGGGCAATGTCTCAATACCCTACACGGCCATACAAGCTGGATCTGGTCAGTCATGGTTAGCCCAAACGGAGACCAGATAGTTAGCAGCAGCGTTGATGGCTCAATTAAACTATGGGATACTCATACCGGCCACTGTATTAGAACTCTACAAGAACATAAAGCTGGTGTGGTCAAAACCATATTCGGTCCGAACAGGGAGACTTTAATCAGCGGCAGTTTTGATCAGACAATCAAGATTTGGGATACTGCTACGGGCGCTTGTTTGAACACTCTAGAGGGACATCAAGGTACAGTTTGGTCAATTACTTTTCACCCCCAGAATCAACAGTTAATTAGCTGTAGTTTTGATAAAACAATTAAAATCTGGGCTATTGAAACAGGTGAATGCTTACGTACCTTAACTGGACATCAAGCGGCGATTATATCCATTACTCTTAGTGCGGGCGGTCAATATTTAGCAAGTGGCGGCTTTGATCAAACAGTAAGATTATGGGATCTACAGTCTGGTGAATGTATTCAGATCCTGGAAGGTCATACTGGCATTGTCACAAGTGTCCTCTTTTTGCCAACGGTTGATCAACTTGATGAGCAGAATCAGCCTGATTTGACGCTTCTTCCCCAACCTGACGCTAGCGAAATCCTGGTTAGCAGCAGCTATGACGAAACAATCAAATTTTGGGACATCACTACTGGAACCTGCCTCCATACCTTACGGACGCCTCGCCCCTACGAAGGCATGAATATTACCGGAGCCACAGGTCTGACCGAAGCCCAACGAACCACCTTAAAGGCACTGGGTGCCTCAGAGTCAGGCTCGCGTTTTGGTTGAGTTGCTCAAACAGCTTATTTTAGGTTTAGCGAAGCCTTGATTTGAGTTGAAAAAAAACCAGATCAATCCTTGCCTCGATCATTCCTTATGAAAAACTCAGCTAGGTTTCACAATTGTTGCCTAACTTAGAAAGGTGAACTCTAGGAGGATCGGTTGTTGTGAGACTGAATCTGAAACTGAATCTGAAACTGATCAAGCTAACGGTTACAATCGGGTTTCGCAAGATCCGCCGCTGGGAGTACTGCGCGGCAATCGCGCTGGCAGCCTGCTCAAGCGTCATTCCTCGAATATATACACTACCAACCACAGGAAGGTTGAGTGTACCATCCACAAGAACAGTGTTCTCACCACTGTATTGGGTTAGCTTAAAGATGTCGATTCTAATTTGATCCCCTGCCCCTAAGGTATAGGGGTCCTCCGCCCTCGAAGAAGTAGTTTCTCTTTGCAGTGAACCAGTTGGCAGAGTAGCTGAAGCAATGGCTGGACTCAAGCAAAGACAACTCACACCAAAACTCACACCAAAGGTTCCCACCAATCCAATTTTATAAATATTTAATACTAGAGAGCTGATCTGCATTGTGTCTAATAGTGCTATATAAATTCATGCGTATGCAAAAAACTCTTTTGCTAAAAAATAATACATGCCGTCTAATCAGGACTCCTTAAAAAAGACAAACCGCCAAAGACTCTCTAACACAGAATCCAATATACAGTGACCTCGGCTCTATTCAGAACCCTAATCATCGCCACCTGATTCCGGCTAACTTTTTGTGAGATTTACACTATAGCAACTCAAATTGCCAAATGGATACCTATTACTCATTTCGTTATTTGGAGCACAGTTGAGAGCAGCACCAAGATTTGGGCCACCTTCTATTAAAGTATTTTAATATACTGGACTTGTGCGGATACTCAGGTATACTGAGTTAAGTACATTCCCATAAAATTCTTTCAAAATTATTAAAATGATCGAGATGATTGAGAAAAAAGTTAATCATGATAGAATTGCGTCTGTGTTTACAACTAGGGTGCAAGTCGTGAATGATTCTCAGATCCAGGTCTTCAGCTCAGCTGCGATCCAACCTACTGATCAATTCTTTTACACACGAATGGTATTACGGTTTTAGCAGGCGTTGATTTTAGACGTGGGCTACGTCGGAGTAATGCTTTGCCATTCAGCTCTTGGGGCTAGAGCAAGGATGATATTTTACTAAGCAAGATTAGCAATCAAGCGTTCGAATTTGTTTTGTCTTTGGACCAAATGGCACGGTTTGTATACTGGCAGCTTACTTGTAGTCGATGTCGCATGTAGTTTGATTGGATATCTGGGAAATTCTCACCTACAGCAAGTCAGGATTGTGTGTTGTGCAATCAGCAGCCAACCGTACACAATTGTCTTTCGAGTAATTTTGGTCACGACTGGGAATTTATTTCTATGTACTTGAGAGATCAGTTTTGAATCATTAATGTTGAGGTATATGGCTATGGGAGTATTAGGTCGATAGCAATCCTCAACGCCCTAATCCCACATCTATTGCAGATAGATTCTTATCACTATCAAATGATTGGGGTTGATCTAGCTGCCTTTTTTTCACGAGCGAATATTCCGTTTGTGCGGAGATTAGAATGAAAGAGTAGACGCTTTTTTATATATGTTCAATGATAGAAAATAGGCATTGGGTTGTATTCAATACTAATGTTTTCGATCTAGTGCAGATGTGCATTAGCACACCATTAGTCACATTAGGGTTTATTGATCGTTGGGAAAGTCAGAACTCGAGCAGTTACTTGAAAATTTAGCAACTGTTGGGATCTATAAGGATCTGGATTAAGGGCAATTAACTTTAAGGTAGGCATTCGCGGGTTTGCAATGGCTTTTTCTCAGTTGCTCATAGGCAACATGACTGCATCTGCGCAATCCTCTACCTTTCTGGTCAAGCAGCGCTAGTGATGGTGCTGGGTGTGATAGGATTAGCCACCTTTGCACTCAGCACTTTCTTTCCTAATCTAACTGCTGGCGGCTACAGACGCATTGGCGATAGCCTGACGGCAGGCATATCGTACACCATTAATTCACCGTACACCATTGATTGTATGAATCCTTTAATCGATTCCTTCCATGCCATCGTTGCTCAAGATCAAGTTGATTCTATGAATCCTGCCATTGATTCTCTCGATGCTATCGTGCACCAATACGAAGCAGCGCCCTATCCAGCTACTCCGATTGATCAACCACTTCAGCCGGAACCGAGTAGGCTGTATCAGCAGTGCATGCCAACGCCCTATTATTTACAGCATCGCCGAGTGGTGAGTTCTCAGGGCAGGACGATTTTGGACGTGGGTTGCGGCAGTGGGCTAACAACCCTGACGCTAGCACTTGCCAATCCAGGCGCGCGAGTAATTGGTGTGGATGTTTCGCCTGCTTCAATTGCGGTGGCTCAACAGCGGCTATCGCACCTGAATGATGGACAAATCGAGTTTCATGTGCTGGCGGCAGAGGAGTTGCCGCAACTGGGCCAGAAGTTCGACTACATTAATTGTGACGAAGTTTTATATTTACTGCCCGATCCAGTCGTGGCGCTGCAAACCATGAAAGCCGTTCTCAAGCCGGACGGAATTATTCGCGCCAATCTCCATAGCGTCATTCAACGGCAGCATTTTTATCGCGCTCAAAAAATGTTTGAGCTGATGGGATTGTTTCATGAACAGGCGGGTGAACTGGAAGAGAACTTGGTACGAGAAACCATGAAGGCTATGCCCAACTGGGTTGATCTGAAGGAAAAAACCTGGACGCCGGAAGCAGATGGTGAAGTCAGCGATCAGGTGATTCGGATGAACTATTTGCTGCAAGGCGACAAAGGCTATACCATTCCCGATCTGTTTGCGATGCTGACAGCAGCAGACTTGCACTTGATTGAAATGGTGAACTGGCAGCAGTGGAATCTCAAGCCTTTGTTTGGCTCCTCGGAGGAAATGCCCGCCTTTATTGGCTTGAGTTTACCGACCCTATCCTATGCCCAGCAGCTTCAGCTTTTTGAGCTGATTCACCCCATTCATCGCCTGCTAGATTTCTGGTGCACTCACACTGAAGTTCAAGCGGCTGCACCAATGCCGTTTCACCAAAATTTACCCGATATTCATGCTAGCGATCGGGTTTATTTACATCCCCATTTGCAAACAGCTACCGTTCGCGAGGCGATTGAGCAAGCTGCTGAGCGCAATCGTCCGCTGATGATGGACCAGTTTCTGGAAATTTTGGGAGCAAGAACGATCGAAATTGATGGCAACCTCGCTGCTTGTCTGTTACCGCTGTGGCAAGGGCCGCAAACGGTTGAAGTCATCACCCGACGTTGGCAACAGATCAGATCCCTGCACCCTTGCACCTTGGAGCCAGTTTCTCAGCAGCAGGCATTCCAAGACGTGACCGATTTGCTCTCGGTCACCTGAAGAGCAGCGAGTTAACGTTTACCAGGCCGATATCACGCAGCCGCTCGACTTTGCCGATGATGGCAGCTTCGATCTGGTGCTATGTCCGCTTGTGTTGGACAACATTGCCGATTGGCATCCAGTGTTTGCCGAATTCTTTCGGGTTTTGCGTTCTGGTGGCAGGTTTGTTTTCTCCTGCGGCAATCCCACCGCAGATTTCATCTATACCCAAAGCAAGCAATTAACGCCGGGTAATTACTTCGAGGTGGAACAATTCACAATGGAGTGGCATGGGTTTGGTGAACCCTATCCGGTGCTGACCTCCTATCGGCGCTCTTGGCAGGCGGTGTTAAATCCATTGATTGAAGCTGGTTTTGTACTAGAGCGGATTCTGGAACCGCAACCAACCGAGCAATTTCGTCTAACCGATCCGGTTGGTTACGCGAAATTAATGTGCGAACCGGGTTTCTTGTGTATGCGTGCTCGTAAACCATGAGCTAGTTCCTTGTGTGACCGAACGGGAATGTGTCCGGTAAAAGGATTATTCGTAAATCTTTTATTCAAATCTCTTTTTTAAGTGTCACTTAATTTCTCAATAGTGTTGATGAATTGAATTGCTCGATGTTTATTCGATGCTCTCTCAACCATTGGATCAGTAAAAGGTTCATCTCTTTGCGCTTCTAGGGGTGGTGGTAAGACTTCTGGCACTCCTGCATTGAATAATTCTTTGTTGGCATTGATCCAGGAACGGTAGTGGCGTTGCTCAATCTCAAGATCATCTAATTTATCAAACGGCCATCTAATCAACGGTTTTGCATTGGCGTCGAGGTCGTAAGGATGGAGTAAGGACACCTTATCGTATGGGATGTAATTCAATAAAGCTAAAACGTTTTTCTGATCCGGCTAAGGAAACTTAATATATTCAAATAAGTAGGTGAGCATAATTGAACATAAAACCCAAAACCCTGTGCCGCCCGCGGCACAGGGTTTTGAATCTGGTTTTTAATTATGCCGAGGTACTTAAAACACGTTGCTCAAAGCCAATACAGTACTGCGGTAGTTGCTTTGTAAACTTTTTTTGATTCATCCTGATATCTCTAAATTAAGCTGAATTTTGATCAAATTGCTTACTCAGTCATACTTGTTAGTAAAGTTTATCATATTGGAATACTATGCCAAAACCTATCAAGCAATTCTGAGTTTATAATAAAGAGTTGAATAAAAGATCGATTTGTATATGAAATTTAGTATGAAAAATTCGCCTGTTTCTACTGGCAAAACGAAAGCTGCCCTGCGTTCTCTAGCTAATCCTAATCAAAATTCCTATCAGGTCGGTGTTGCCAAAGCTAATATCACTCCATCCGATTGGCAAAGCCGCACCTACTGGCTGGCTGGGTTTAATGCCGACCGTCCGGCCAACCGCGTTAACGATCCGCTCTACGCCCGTGCGATGGTGGTGGATGATGGTACTACGCCCTTAGCAGTTGTGACGCTCGATTTAGTCGGACTCAGTGCTCCTGATGTCCAGCGGGTGCAAAAGGCGATTGCAGCCAAGGTGCCCCAGTTGGCCAACCGAATTCTGGTTCACGCTACCCATACTCACGCCAGCCCCGATACGATTGGCCTCTGGGGAGGCGTGTCAGTTGCGCTTCGGCCAGCTGCAGTTTGCTTCGCAAGGACAGGATTTGCTGATTCAATGGCGGGGTCGTTCCCTTGCCCGATTGATGGGTGTTGAGGAGGTGTCTGCCTCTGATTTTGTAGCAATTGCGATTCGCGACTGAGATGAGCTGCCACAGACAACTTCTGGTACTTACCGGTTCCCCTTTGTCGGATAGCTCTAATGTCGGGTTGTACTGTCGGACTTTGTAACCAATTCCTGAATACAGGACAAAATATTGTAATAAGATAAAGATTCTTCAAAGCACTCTGGAGTAAACATAGCTCCAGGCTAACTTCTAGGTAGTCTATAAGGACAAATAGCCACTTCACACAGTTGCATATGGATGACAACAAGATATTGTTTGATTACTGGCACGAGCGAGTTCGGCTGAAAAACTATGAGTTAATTGCGGCTCCTGAACATGTTCAAACTCAAAGGTTACGCCACGACTGTACTAACTATGATGAACTCTGGCGTAGCCCCGCGGTTCAACGCTTGAATGAGCCAGAGCGCAGCAAAATCATTGCGATCATTAAGTACGAATGTACAGCCAAAGTTTTACAACATCGAGCTGGTTGTCTCCGAGATCGAGCGCATGAGCTTGAAAAAGCTTGTTACGAACGAGATCAACAAAAATCAAAGTTACTGAATCTGATCAAAACCTTGCAGGAGAAGCTATTCGGTAAGGATAAAGAGATCCGGCGACTAGAAACACGAATTGCGTCTCTTGAGGCTGAAACTGAAGCCCTGCAGACTGAGGCTGAGAACGGCAAGGCTGAGGCAGAATTGCAGGCAGAGCTAGAACAACTCAAAAAACGCTACGATGCTGTTGAGAAGCGGAGACAGGAATTAGCTCAAAACAACAAAAGCTTAGGGGGCAGAGTTGCTCATACAAAGCGGTATAAACAGCAGAGGGATGAAGCAAGAGCATTAGTAGAGCAGCGGCAGACACAAATTACGACTTTAATCCAGGAGAATCAAGATCTCCGTGTGGAGAATGAACGGCTTCGTGAAGAACTGAAACAAATCCAAATAAGAAAGTCCTAAGGTTAGGGCATTCAATGTAGTTATGAAACTTCAAGAGCTGAAAGCCAAAGTTTATGAGCTAGCTGAGGTCAATAATACTCAGCAACTGAAGGCAAAGTATGAGGAAATCGAGGCGCTTGATATGCGCCGAAAAAACTCATGGCAACAGGCTCTTGCTCTTGTTCAGCAGCGGAGAAATGAGTTTGAGAAGTGGCTAGAAAATCCTCCTGAGGAATACAAAGCTCTGTTTGCAGAAATTATAGAAGCCTCACAAAACTATGATCAAAAATCGGCAGAAGCGAAACAGCTAGCACAAGAAGTATTATCGGTAGCAAATAGTCTTGAAGAATTGGCAGAGGAATATCAAGGCGGAGCAGATCAATTAGAACGAGAGGTTAAAGAAGCTCAACGGATTTCAAGACAAGCTGAACTAAACTGAACCTTAGCATCAAGTGATAGCTGGTCAAATCGCTGCACTAAAAAGATGCACTAAAAGAGTAGTAGAAGCCTGATTAACCCCGATTAGAGGCAAGCCAACCTGAACAACTCAAGCCAACCTGAACAACTAGGGATAACTGACCAAACTGTTGTTTCTGTTGGTCCGTACATATGCCACAGAGAACCACCTTTGGCCAGCAGTTGATTCGCTAACGAGCGCGGCAGAGCTTCTCCGCCGCAAAGCATTTTGAGGCGGTTATTGCCTTGCCAACCTGCTGCCAAAACCAGTTGCCAAGTAGCCGGTGTTGCTTGCACAAAAGTGACATCCGGCTCAGACAAGAGTTCAGCCAGTTGGGCAGCATCGGATGACACGTTCTGAGGAATTAGGCGAATTCGAGCACCCGTTACTAAAGGCAGATAGAGATCGGGAACCGCCATGTCAAAGGAGATGGTGGTGATCGCCAGCAGCGTATCTTCGTGTGTTAATCCTGGTTCACGCTGCATTGAATGCAATAGATTGACCACAGAACGGTGGGTGATTTGCACACCTTTGGGCTTACCGGTAGAGCCTGACGTGTAGATGGTGTAGGCCAGGTGGTCGGGGGCCACGCTACTGGTAGGATTTTCTTTGCTGAGCTGGCTGATGATGGGCCAATCTGTGTCGATGCAAACAACTTGAACTTTTTCAAGCGTCGGCAATTGGCTGAGGAGTTGCTTCTGAGTGATAAGAACAGGAAGCTGAGAATCTTCCAGCATGAATTCTAAGCGGTCCTGAGGATAGTTAGGGTCAAGCGGGATGTATGCCCCGCCTGCTTTAAGAATCCCTAAAAGACCAATGAACATAGTCAATGACCGTTCAACACAGATGCCAACTAACGTCTCGGGCTGAACGCCTAACTCTTTGAGGTAGTGGGCTAGTTGATTGGCTTTCTCATTCAGTTCCCTGTAAGTCAGCTGCTCCTGTTGAAAAATTACTGCTGTTGCATTAGGAGATTTTTCTACCTGACGTTCGATTAACTGAGGGATTGAGTGATCTTGAAAACCTGTGACCATGATGTTCTCCATGCTGTCTGAGAAGCGACACGAAATAGGCACACATCTACGTAATACATAAGTTCAGCGTGCCCGCTTGTGCATCATATAAAACATAGTTTTTCAATTTTTAAGTAGCTTTACATAAGAAGCTAATTTTGTTAGTTTGATGCAAGGCGATTGCGCCTAAGATTCTGATTTTCAGGTCTAACTTGAGATAAACTAATTAAAGTTATATTTAATACATTAAATTGAGATTTAACTAGCTTAATTAAACAATTTACTATTTCTAGGCTGGCCTATAGACCTTATCTTGAGTGCAAACTCAGTTTCTAAACGCCTCAAAGCACACAGCCATCTTGCAGCAGGCCAGATGCTCATACTCTGAATTTAATTGGGTTGAATCGCTGCGTAGAGTGGCAATGGTCTGCAAAAGCTAAAAACAAAGGTTAAAAACACTGTTATAATCACTCGCAGTTTGGCGTGAGTGAGCATGAAACTAAAGTTTTCATCGATTGGCATTTTTTTATCGGTTTGCTTTGTCGTTCTGGTTGCAACTATCCAGCCTGGACGCCCTGAGCTATCCAGAACTGAAAATCTGCTGCCTCCTGCACTATCTGTACCGACTGCACCGAACTCTGCCGGTTTGGGCATTCCGCTGGGCTGTGCGATTCAGCCAGAACGCCATCCTGTCAAGCCACCGGTATCCCCTGCCAGACCCGTCCAGGTGGAAAACAGAAATGCGGGTTGATTGGCTGCCGTTTCTCCCAGCGTCATGACCAAACTAAACTCTGGTGTCAGCGCCAGACAAAACTGCTCGGCTGCCAAGGGATCATCGGGACGTAGCGGTAGGGTAGGAATTTCTTTCCAGGGAACCTCTGGTTTGTGCTCAGCGGCTGGCAAAAGCTGCACGACTTCTCCCGGTGCACCCACCGTAAACACCCAGGTAGCAATTTGATCCATCCAAGCGGCCTGCTGCAACACCGGAAACGGGCCAGAGAGCAGCAATCCCGTCACAGGCGGTGTATTTTGGCTACCCTGAGGTGCGCTATTGAGCGTAGTAGACTCAGACTCGACCCCCTGCTGCAATAAGCCATTGAGGGCCGCAACCGCTCCTGCCCATTCCCGCTCGGCTTTGAGGCGCTGCTGAGCCGGAAATTGGTGCGATTGATTGTCCTGAATGGGGTGCTGATTTTGCTCCAACCCACTCAGGCTCAAGATTTCACTTAATGTTGGTAGATACCACTTATACACGAGACTGCATCGACTCTGTTGCAATAGTCTAGGCGTAGAAAGAGGCTTAGAATGCGCTCTACTACGACAATACTGGTATCTGTAGAGTTGCAACAAGCTCAAAACCGAACCAACCGATTCGCGATCTCCCCCTTAACTGGCTCTGTTAATTATTGTTCAGATTGTTCAGATTCTATAGGGCAAGACACTTATGGTGATGCGGCCTATCGGGTTTTGACACGCAGATTCCTGTCGAGATTGTCATAGCCAGCTACAAAACCATTCTTGAAGTTGATGCTGCTGCTGCCGTAGTAAAAAGTTTCAGAGCAGGCTGAATTATCGAGTAGCACCTGAGTTGGAGTACCCTGAACCCGCAGAATCTCCTCTCGACTGGAGTCCAGCGTCCAGACGTTACCCGCGCCCTCGTTGCCGCTCAAGATTGGCACAACCCGTACTCGAAGATTGCCACCTTCGTTGCTATAGCCAGTGACCCGCTGCTTGGTTAGTTCAACGGTGCTGCTGCCGTAGTACAGCGTTTCCCGATCTGAGTAGTCATAGTTGACGATCCGGGTAGGAGTTCCTTGAATTTGAAAAACATCTTCCTTGGTCGAACCTAGGTTCCAGGCTGAACCACTGCGGGCTGAAGGAGGTGGTTCTGTTTCAGAGACCTTGAATTTGCGGTCGAAGTCTTCGTACTGGGTCACCATACCATTACTCAGCTCGATCCTGCTTTTGCCATAATGGAGAACTTCTTTGCACATTGAATCATAGCGATCGACTTCAGTTGGCGGGCCTTGCAGTTTGAGGACCATTGCCCGGCGAGAGCCAATGCCCCAGAGGTTTTTCGTAGCGGCAGGTTGGTCGGCAGCAGCGGCTGAGCGATTTTGGGCATAGGTCAAATTGTTCTGATACTCAGTAATTTTGGCGAGCGCCACGGCATGGTTAGCGTCTGAGCGAGGAACCGCCTGCATCAGCTTCACGGCTTCTTGCCACCAGTTGGCTACCTGCTGCCATTCTTTAGCTGATTGGGCCGTTTGAGTTAGTTCTGCGGCACTCATCGCTCGATTCACGGCCCAGCGAAATGCTTCAGACCTAGGCACTTGCTCGCTGGTTTCTAGCTCCCGATCCGCTGGCCGCCCATATTTTTGATGTTTGTCTAACGCTACACGCGGAACATACCATCAATGCCTCGACATTCTCGGCGATGGTTACGGCTTCCACCCTGACCGATCCCTATGGCGTAGTTGCCTCGGCAGTTGGCACCTTGGCTGGACCACTGCATGGCGGTGCTAACGAAGAAGTGATCTGGATGCTAGAGGAAATCGGTTCGATTGATAACGTCGAGCCGTACCTGGACGATTGCTTGCAGAAAAAAGCCAAAATTATGGGCTTTGGGCACCGAGTCTATAAGGTGAAGGATCCGCGAGCGATTATTCTGCAAGAGCTAGCCGAACAGTTGTTCGAGAAGTTTGGCCGCGATGAATATTACGACATCGCCGTAGCCCTAGAACAAGCCGTTGAGGAACGCCTGGGTCACAAAGGCATTTACCCCAACGTCGATTTCTATTCGGGTCTGGTGTATCGCAAGCTGGGGATTCCGACAGATTTATTCACGCCCGTGTTTGCGATTGCTCGCACCGCTGGCTGGCTGGCCCATTGGAAAGAGCAGTTGGCTGAGAACCGCATCTTCCGCCCAACTCAGATCTATACTGGCGACCGCAACATGCCCTATGTGCCGATCGAAAAGCGCCAGTCGGCTCAAGATCAGGCCCTGCTTGGCATGGTCACTGGCTAGAGAACTGGGTTACAAATTCGATATCTGCCTGAAATAGCGGGGCTGACAGGGGCTACCCCAGCACACCTGCTGATTTGGCATGTCTCGCAGGACGGTACTGCGTGCCCCAATCACCGCATTGGCTCCGATTTGCACTCCGGGCGCAACAAAACAATCCGTCGCAATCCAGGCTCCATTGCCGATAATAATCGGAGCGGTTTTCAGTCCAAAGGCCGGATCCTGGAGGTGGTGACTGCCGGTACAGAGGTAGGTTTTCTGAGAAATGACGCAGTGCTGCCCGATCGCAATTCGGTCGAGACTGTAGAGCACCACATCATCGCCAATCCAGCTATAGTCGCCAATGCTGACGTTCCACGGATAGGTAATGCGGGCAGTGGGACGAATGCTAACACCCCGACCGATTTTGGCTCCAAACAGACGCAACACCGCTACCCGCCAGCGATGAGCTGAATGGGGCGTCAAGGGGAACACAATTGCCTGCACCAGCCACCACAGTAAAATCACTGCACCGGGTCGTCCTCGGTCAAACCAGGACTGATCGTAGCGCCGCAGATCGACCAAGGCCGGAGCATTAGGATCGAAGCAGAACTGAGGATGATCGCGATCGCTGAGGCAAGGCGGCTGGGAATTAGTGAATGTCATAGGTGAGTTCAATCAAGCTTCGGGCTGGGGAATGGGATCGAGCGAGGCAGGGGTTGCAGCTATCGGAGCCGGATCAGTGACTCGATCCAGATCAGTCGCCTTATTTAGACGACCGCCGTATTGCAGCTCGTAGAGCTTGACGCCAATTTGATATTCGTATTGGCTCAGCAGCCGCGCGTAGATGTAGCCTGCTTTGCCGTCTAAAAAGCCTAAACGCAGCACATAGGCTAGGAAAAATCGCAGTGTTGGTTTGAAGGGGAGCCGCACCCAAATTTTCTTGAGAAAACGCTTCCGCTGCACTGAACTATGTAGCCTTATCCTTTGTCCGCACCGCCGAGGATTGCCGTGTGGTGAAAGAAAGGATAAAGGAGCTTAACCAACGCAAGCTCGGGCGTGCACTGCTAGTTGCAAAGATAGAAAAAGCAGAGGCGATCGAGAATCTAGACGCCATAATTGCAGAGACCGATGGTGTAATGGTCGCACGCGGCGACCTGGGTGTTGAAACATCGGTCGAGCATGTACCTGTCTATCAGAAACGAATAATTGAGCGGGCGGTCGCTAACGACCGATTTGTGATAACGGCCACACAAATGCTCCAATCGATGATCGACAACCCTCATCCGACACGAGCAGAAGCGTCCGATGTCGCAAACGCAGTCTGGGACGGCACGGATGCGGTGATGCTTTCTGCGGAGACCGCAACCGGAAGCTATCCAGTGGAAACGGTCAAGACAATGGCACGCATCATAGATGCCGCGGAGACTATAAAGCCGGACCAATTGAAGAAGCCGGTCAAGTTCAGCCAGCCCCCGACCAGGCGTACAAGCCAAGCTCTATGCAAGGCAGCTGCTGCAGCCGCAAAAGAGATCCAAACCGAGAAGATCGCTGTATTTACCGAATCGGGACTGATGGCAAGAAGACTATCATCGTTCCGCTCCGGCCTTCAGACCTTTGCTCTTACCACCTCACCGGATGCATGCAGCCAACTTGCCCTGATCTGGGGCGTGATCCCTCTATACGACGAGAAACTGAACGTAAGCGGACAGGATGCCGCGATCGGTGAAGGTACTATGATGGATCTGATGCGTTCTGAGAGCGATGCAACCGAGGAAATGCTTAAGACCGGGGAACGAACACTGCTCGAAGCAGGAGCGGTCAACGATGGTGAGACGATAGTTATGCTTGCGGGAAGACTCTCGGGACTCGGCCTCTCAAGCTCGGTCGTAGTCTGGACAATAGGTGAAACGGTCCCGCTGCAGGAATCCCGATAGTTGAGCGTGAACGCTCGTCAGCATCACACGTTCACCGTGTTAATGGATTAAATACGATTAAAATTAGCGACTATCCGAGATTTTCCCGGCCCCAGCGAAGAGATTTAGCCATCCAAACCAATTCATTCAGGAACCGTTCCGCCCGCTTGTGATAAGCGTCGTCCAGGATATTTCCTTGCTCGTCAAAGAGCTTGCCGACACGCGGAAAATGCAGATCAGTAAAAGTAACCGCAAGGCCAAGTTCCCTTACTACAGGCAGCAAAGATTCTATGACCCGCGTTCCCCCAAATGGCCCGGCCGAAACGCCAACGAGAGCAACCGCCTTATGTATGTATTCCTTCAGCAGCAGATCAAGAACACTTTTGAGCACTCCGGGGTAACCGTGATTATATTCCGGTGCGACAATCACAATTCCATCTGCACGTATCACGGCCTCACGCCACTCAGGGAAATGATGCCCCACCTCCGTGCCATAATGATCGCCGGGCAGTTCAAAATCACGAACGTCGAAATAGACAGATTCGAGATCCTCCCGTTCCTCGATCTTCGTTAGAACCCATTTTGCGACGTGTTCACTCTTCCGATCCCTTCGGTTCGTACCGAGCAGGACCGGAAGAAATAGCTTCTCGCTCATAAATACTTAGGATCACAAAAAGCACCTACACTGGCGGCTGGTGTACTTCCAATGGAACTTCCTGTTGGTGTGACAACCTCGACGCTGTTCGAACTAGAACTGATGGGATCAGAATTGGCAGCGCTAGAACTAGCAGAACTAGCAGAACTGGAACTGGTGGAACCAGAACTAGCAGTGGCAGTAGAGGTAGCTGTACTGGCAGTTGGTGTAGTGGCAGTTGGTGCACTGGCAGTTGTTACAGTAGCTGTGGTTGCGTCGGTTGCGACGACAGTGGGTGCAGCCGTAGTTGTAGCAGCCGTAGTTGCAGAGGTTGTAGACGTGGTGCTCGGAGCAACAGTACTCGTTGTTGAGGGATCGATTGATGTATTAGAACTCACAGGCGGCGAATTTAGCTGAGAGGACAAAGTGGAATCTGCTGCGGGGGCGGGAGCAGAAAATTCGTTTGTTTGAGCTGAACCTACAGCGGTGCTAGGACCAGTCGAATTAGAATGGACCGCAGTTGTGGTTGCAGCCGTGTTAGTGGTGGAATTACTCTGGGGCTGAGTTTCTGATGCACTGGAACTTGGAGGCGAATTTGAATCGGTGGGGGATTGTGGATCAACAGATGTTAAAACCGTCATAAAGAGTGCTCCAAAAAATCAGCGATCGCAGCAAGACAGCTTGCAGAAGACCCTGAAAAGCGGATGATCACCCTTGTATATAAAATTCGTTCTCAGAGGAATCAACCTCGGTATCTGGTTTAATGTCACAAGAAAACTAGCACTTCACTGCCTTCAAACTTGAACAGTGAAACGTCTAACCTTTCTATGCAATCCAAAAGTTGATGCACGCTCCCTGAAGCGTTTTCTCATGGATAATGGGATTCTTACGTATCAAGTTGCCATACAAACCCAGATTGTACGTAGGAGCATGTACAAAATTTATCGAGATTTCATAGTCATACGGAAAGTATAAGTTCAGGGTAAACCTTATTACATTTAGACAGGGGTTCGTCAGGCCATCAACAGCAAGTTGCTAATTAAATTACTGTAAACTTTACTTTGTAGGCATGATAAATCAGGGAACTAACTCAAAGCGGTGTGTGAATCTAAGGATGGTTTTATATAAAATTTGTGTAAAGCCGCTGGACTTTGCGTAAATCTGTTGAATAAGCTGTTCCCTAAATGACCAATTTTTGATTAATTCCCTACACCTAGGGCGTATCTTTCAGGTCTGTGCATTTCGAAGTTACGGATTGAAGGTGGTCCGACAATTAGCTCGCTGTCAGCTTGAGTTCTGCCAGATATTGTTCACATAAGTAGATCGTGTTCACATAAGTAGATCGCAAGCACTGTCGTTCGGAAAGCAGTTTGATGCGATTCATACACCTGGTACCACTACTAAACTACTGTGATAGCCAATGAAAGGTAAATTCATAGTTTCTCTCTCGGCTAACGAGCGACAAATATTGCGAAAAATTATCCGAGATGATAGTACTTCCGCGTCCGAAATTAAGATTGCTCGTGTTCTGCTCAGATCAGATATCAACAACCGTGGTAGACGTTGGACGGACAAAGCGATTGGAGAGACATTTGATGTCAAGCCTGCTTTTGTCAAACGGGTGAAAAAGCGTTTTGTCAGAGATGGTCTAGATTCTACTAAATGTTTGTCATATGCCAGAGCTTCTAAAATCTTTTTCTGCTGCATAAAGCAGAACGAGGCGCAGTCTGTATGGCTCCAGGCTTGATCAGGACGTTGGATATAGAGCTTGAGAGCTTGTTGAAACAGATCAGGAGTTTGAGCAACAATCTCAATCGCAGAATTTTCCTGAGCACTCTGAATCAATGCGGCGGCTGCCTGTCTGAAGAAATTACCGCGTTTGGCAAAATGATTCAGAACTTCGGTAAATACCATTTCGGTAGTACAAAACTGTTCTTGAGCTAAAGTGATGCTTAGACTAACAGCAGTTGAATGGAGCGTGTCTTGAGGATCGAGTAGGGCAATCCAGTACCCAGTATCTGCAAAGATGGTTTTCATTCCTCGACCTTGGGCGCACCATAGAGATAGTGGTCATGATTGATGGAGCCATCATGGGGGAGCTTGTCCCATTCTTCAGCAGGGATCTGAGCCTGAATCTGCTTGACTCGTTCTAAAAGATCGAGAATACCACTACTTTGGGGTTCAGCAGAGGCCTGCTGAGTCGTTGCTTTGGCCTGATAGCGTTGTTTGATAAACAGGCAAAAGTCAAGGATTTCCTCAACTAGTGAATCGGGGGCTTGGGCGATTTCTTTGATCAGCTGTTCTCTTATCGTCATTGGTTTGTCCTCCAGGCTTTCTATCTCTCCTCATGATGACCCAAGTTGGAGTTAATCAATAGGTAGGCGCAATTAGTTGGAGCCTGTCCCAAGCAATTTGTAGCCTCTAATTCTCCAACCTTAATTGCCGCACAATTTCCTCTGCCAGGTTCTTCGACCAGAGTGCCTCAAACGGACAGAGGATCTGGCGATTCTCCGGCGACAGCCAAACCAGCGCGTCTTCCACATCGGCGAGGCGATAGGTCTCGTTCAGCAGGATGCAGGTGAGCAAACGATGCAGAATCACGGCCTGCTCGTCGGTAAGCACAATCATCAGTTTCCTCCTTGGTCGTGTTTGGCCAAGATAACCAAAGCTTTGTCGATATCGCGGACTTTGATGCTGCGCAGCGTGGTCAGCAGCGAGCGAATCAAGACGACTTCATCGTCGGAGAGGGTAATCATGGTTCTACTCCATAGGAATTTAACCCAGACAGCGTAAAGGAGCTGGGCGTTTTTTGAGCTGAAAGCATCATACAAGAAGAATCAATTGCTGGCAATTGCCTTATAGCCATATATGCAAATCGCCTTCACCGTTATTTTGCATAAGAGAAAATAGGGCTTATGCCAAAACGTAAGCCCCAAGTCAGGATCTATGTGTCTGAGGATGTGGATAAGCTCCTCAAAATCATTGCTGCTGTCAAAGAAATTTCAGTCAATGCGCTAATGAACGAAGCAATTGAGGACTATCTAAACAAGCCAGAGATTCAGCAGATTATCGACAAGCATCGCCTAGATGAGTTGGATTGAGATCAGGTGTCTGGACCAGATTGCAGCTTGGCTCGGATTTGATCAGCCACCTGTCGCAAGATCTCAACCCCAATTTCATCACCAATGGCGGCTGCCGCATCAAGAGAGCGCAGTCTGTATCCCCTTGTCGCCATTGAGCTTTGACATAAATATCAAGAAGTTGTGTCCCTGGCTATATTGGCTGTATCTGGCATAAATAGCAAAAGAGCGGATTCACAGCCTACTAAATTCAATCTGTAATATCTGCTGCTTTTGTAGCTCTTTTTCAAAAAAGCCGTTTTAGTTACCAGCTTCCATCAACTAGGCAATCAACTCACCTGTTTCCTGCAGTGTATGCAGACGGTGATAGATGCCACCGTGATTCAACAACTCGTCGTGGCTACCAACTTCGATAATCCGCCCTTGGTCCAGCACCACAATTTTGTCTGCTTCTCGCACGGTGCTGAGTCGGTGGGCAATGATGATGGTGGTACGAGTGCCCAGAATACTACGCATAGCAAGTTGAATCGTCCGCTCCGACTCGTAGTCCAAGCTAGAAGTGGCTTCATCAAACACTAGCAGATCAGGATTCATCAACAGAGCGCGAGCAATTCCCAATCGCTGCCGCTGGCCACCCGATAGACGCACCCCTCGCTCGCCGACAATCGTCTTGTACCCCTTGGGTAACAACCGCACAAATTCATCCACCCGGGCAATCGCACAAGCCGATTCAATTTCGGTCATGGATGCTGTCGGGTTGCCGTAAACCAGGTTATCAAGCAGCGTTCCGTTGAAGATATCCACCTCCTGATGCACAATCGCCAACCGTTTGCGGTAGCCGGTAATATCGAGCTGTCGAATATCCTGACCGTCGATCAAAATTCGACCGGCGTTGGGATCAAAATAGCGGAACAGCAGTTTCACCAGCGTGGACTTGCCTGAGCCGGACCGTCCTACTAGAGCCACGGTTTGATTCGGTTCAATCAGCAAGTCAATGTTCTGCAACACTGGGCGATCGGCGTCGTAGCCAAAGCTGAGCTGATCAAAATGCACCTTACCCGTAAACTGGTACTGCCGCACGGCGGCGGGGTATGCCTCGGCTTGTTCCAGCAGGGCCGCATCGGTGCCAGAGGGCAGTTCCATGAATTCGTGCAATCGTTGCATCGAGGCATAGCGACGGGCGAACACTTCGGCAAGCTGGCTAATGGGTTCGAGTTCGGCATAGGCCATGCTAGAAATTGTCAGCACCGTGACAAAATGCCCCAGGGAAATCTGCCCCCGCACCGTGGCCCATAGGGTTAATGCCAGCACCGTAAACACCGACGACTCGATCACCAAACGCTGCCAGGAAAACAGCTTGGTATAACCTTTGTGGATGCCGTAGTTGAGGAAAGTAAACTCTCGCTGGATGCGGCGTTTTTGGTGGTTTAGTTCTGCAGCTTCGGTAGCAAATGCCTTGACGGTTTTGATGTTTGTAATAATCTCCGACGTGCGACTTTCCGTATTCTCTTCGTGCTTATCCAGGATTTCCTCCTTCTTCATCAAACGAGTCAGATTCTTCAAAGTGAAGCTGAGAATGAAGATAAATGAACAGAGAAACAGTATTGCGATCCGCCATTCAATCAGCAGAATCATCACAAAAATCCCAATTACGCGAATGATTTTAGGAATCATTTGCCCAGCAATTTCAGGATAGGTCCAGGTATGGTTTGATAAACCTCTGGCAACACGTCCAGAGACACGGCCTGGATTATTTTCATCATAAAATTCCAACGGCAGGGTCAGAACTTTCCTAATCGCTTCCAGGGTGTGATCTCGTTGACAGACCCCGTACCGGAGCAGCCGCCCGCCCAGCCGGCACCCGAACAGCCACCCACCACCGGAGAAGCCCAGCCCAGTGATCCGGCTCCCTCGCAACCTGAAGCACCGAACAACGTTGGGTCGGGATCGGTTCAGACTTCGGAAGTGAGTTACTAATTGCAGGGACACTTCAAAAAGCGACATCCTAACTCGGTGATTTTCCTGAAATCGGCAATTTGCCTTTGGAATCAGTAGACAGAACGAAAGAAAACCTGAACGTCACTCTAATTTTGCTTCATCGTTTTGTGTTCGTATTGTCTACCGATTATCCACAACGTTTCAGGAAATATAGCAATGAAATTAGGTTATGTGATTGGTGCGTTGGCTGGTGTGGCGGCTGGTGTAGCCGGAACCTGGGGAATGAATGAGTACTTCTCGATTAAATCTGACCTTCAGGCTGTTCAGCAATCTACCGTAGTCCAAGCTACTCCTCAAACTAAAGCAGCCCAGCCTACATCTCTTCAACCATCTGTGGCTCAGTCTCCTGTAGCTCAGCCTACTGCGGCTGCCGTGCCCAACTTTGACGATCTGCCCTTATGCGATCAGCTTGATGCCATTGCTAAGGCGAGCAAAAGTGTAGCTCAGTTCATCGCCGACTCCGGACGGTATGGCCAATTTGCAGCCCATGTGTCAGCGAACTGTAGCTGGCATTCCGAGCAATTGGCGAAGGCTAATGCCATTTTGAATCCGCCGGTTGTGCCAACTCGCGTTGTAGTGCAGTCCACTACGGTTCAAAGTGCGGCTCCGTCACGCCCATCTGCACCCAGTCGCCCCTGGAATAACTGCAATGGCATTCAGGAACCTGGCGAATCCTATAGCGCGGCCTGTCATGGGGCGCAACTGAGAAATGACAGCACCTGGGGCCGTCGCGATCCGATCGATCAGCGTCGTCGAGACCCGCATACTGGTGCATGGCCTAGTCCTAATGGGTATTCAGCGAATTAAAACAACAGACATGCAGGTTGGCCGCTTTAATGATTCCACCGATCACCCGATCGGGTGAAATTGGGTGAAATCATCTCCTGTCTCCGATTTCTATCCTGAAGCTTAAATTCATCAGCCGTAGACACAGATAGAAAAGACACAGATAGAAAACTGACTTTGTGAACGTTACTTCAGGACGCCCCAACCGCATCCCGCTACAAACGATTGGATGCAAATAACTCTGTTTTTACGAATCAAGGTGGGAACAATGTCACACATTCCAGGTTATGTATTTATTGGTACACCCGCTAACGATTGGATTGAAGGCTCGCCCTACGATGATTTACTTGATGGATTAGCAGGGGATGACGTTTTATTGGGCGGTGCTGGCAATGACGATATGTACGGCGGCAATGGCGCAGATTGGATGGAAGGGCAGTCCGGTCATGATCTGCTAGTTGGCGGCTACGGCAATGATGTGTTGCTGGGTGGAGACGGCGATGATCTGCTCGCTACCGGCAATCCCCAAGCTTTCTCTTCTTCAGGACCCATTCCAACGAATGAGGTCGATCAGCTCTATGGCGGTAGAGGACGCGATCTATTTGTGATTGAGTCCGACTATATCGGCAGCGGTCGGTTTATAATTCACGATTGAGCTGCACCGCCAACCGATTCACCGTTTGTTGCCCGTGCCACCACGATAGCCAGCCGATCAAGGCCACCACCACTACGATCTGGATCAGGCTGGGAACTGTCAGCAGAATGCGAATCGGAATCTTCTGGAAGCAGCCAATTCCCGACCATTTGCCAGCAGACTTTAAGGAAGGAACATCACGACGCAGCATGAAATCAGCGAAGTTGCTCAAGAGGTTCATCACCTGCTTTCACAGCTACAGGCGACTAATCCGTTGAAATTCAGATGAAATTGATCAGGCGTATGGCTAAACCGAAAACTGCTGGGAACGAAAGATAGACGATCGGCGCAGATTTTCTGTAGGTGAATTTGGTGACTCAATTAATGTCTCGTTGCTAGTGGGTAGAATGACACCCTGCACAATCAAGTTTTAATTCCAAATGCTGATTTCGGATCCTTTTACTCAGCCAAATAGACTATCTAGGGAAAGTGCAGAACTGGAGTAGACATGAGGTTAGAGCAGGTTAGAGCACCCAATCCGTGAAAGATTCTCCACAATAGAGTTAGATCCTACAGAATAACTGAATTTTGGGTAGGAGCGAGATTGACATGGCTCACTTAACACAACGCCGTCCCGAAAACACGGAAGGCGATTTCTACGTCGATTCCACCTGCATTGATTGCGATACCTGCCGCTGGATGGCACCAGAAGTATTCTACGAAATTGGCGATCAGTCGGCGGTTTATCATCAGCCAACTAATCAAACCGAACGCCTACGGGCAATGCAGGCGCTGCTATCCTGCCCAACCGCATCGATTGGAACGATCGAAAAACCAAGTGATATCAAACAAGCCCAGGACAGCCTACCAATTCAGTTGGCCGAGCGAGTATACCACTGTGGCTATCATGCCGAACGGTCTTTTGGAGCCGCGAGCTATCTGATTCAGCGCCCCGAAGGTAACGTGCTGGTTGACTCCCCCCGGTTTGCACCACCCCTGGTCAAACGTTTGGAACAGCTCGGAGGCGTGCGCCACCTCTACCTCACTCATCGCGACGACGTGGCCGATCATCAGAAGTTTCATCAGCATTTTGGTTGCGAGCGGATTTTGCATCAGGATGAAATCAGCAGCAGCACTCGCGATGTTGAAATTAAACTCACTGGCTCAGACCCAATTCAATTTGCTCCGGATTTGCTGATTATTCCGGTGCCCGGTCACACCAAAGGCCACACGGTTCTGCTTTACGACCAAACGTTTCTGTTTACCGGCGATCACTTGGCTTGGTCCCCGCAGTTGAATCATCTTTATGCCTTTCGCAGTGCCTGCTGGTACTCCTGGACTGAATTAACGCACTCCATGCAACGCTTAGCCAACTACTCGTTTGAATGGGTGCTTCCCGGCCACGGACGCCGCTTCCACAGCGACCGAGCTACAATGCGGCAGCAAATGCAGCAATGCCTAGCCTGGATGGAAGGGAAAGGGAAGTTTTAAGCTTTAAGTTTGGGGGGGCAGCCGCAGTTTGAGTAAGAAGGCAACGAAGTCAGGTGGGGTGAACTGGTGTAGGGATGATAGGGTGAAAGGGATGTGATTGCCCCGATTGCCCATGGATATTAGCGGCACTTGGCTTGGAACCTACTACGTAGCTCGCGTTAAATTAGGATGACAATCAGTATCTTTACTAATTCTTCACCTTGAACAACGCTTTGCTAGTTTGTCGATGAACTGATTAATTTTACCCTGTGAAAGTGCTTGTTAAGTTTTTTATCTAATTTCATGATTACTAATCGTTTACTGGAATAAACCTTAAAACCCTATTGAACCAAAGCTCAAGCGATTAAACTCAGCCGATTTGCTCAATCCGATTGCTAATGGCGGTGTAAAAGCATTTCAAGCTATTAGCTTGAGCACTAAAGTTAGCTCGGCGGATCATCTGTACATCGAGCAGGTGATGAATGCATCCTAAGCCTAAATGCGATTGAACACTCTTAGATGAAATAACAGATTAAATATTCAATTTTTGCAGTATGCAATACGATGATTATTCCAAAATCGTTCAGCTTTACGCAATTTAAAAATGCAGCATTTATTACAGTTGAAAGTATCGATGCTTTGAAAAATCAACTTCAATTTTGTCACCACGAGAAGTTCACTGGTCAATTGAATCTGCAACTTCAATCGCTTCAAGAGATGTGGAGCTTGTATTTCGAGAAGGGGTATTTGATTTGGGCAACAGGTGGAGTGCATCCAGTTCGTTGCTGCTATAGACAATTGTTACAATGTGGCTTAATATCACCTGCACCAAAGGATGTAACAAAGGATAACCTTTGGAGCAAAGATGAAGCATTGGCACGACTGATGCAAGATCAGCTTCCGCCAAACGATATGAATTCGATTGTTCGAGGTCTGATTCGAGAAATCTTGTTCGATCTTTACCGGCAGTGGGCACGCTTTCCCTACTCTAAGCTTCAGATGAAGTTTAGCTATGCTGATGAAAAGTTCCAGCCAACCGTGAGTGGGATTCCAGCTGATGAAATTTGCTTACAAGCATTACAGGACTGGCGAGCATGGCAGCAGAATGGATTGGCCGGTTACTCTCCTAATCAAGCTGCCTTAATTTGGGATGCGAAAGGGCTACAACAACAGATTTTGCCAAACACCTACCAAACTCTTGCTGCTATGCTCAACGGACAGCAGACATTAAGGGATATAGCGGTTCAATCAAACAAAAGCGTATTAACTTTGACAAAAGTACTAATTCCCTATATTGAACAAGGACTGATCAAATTAGCAGAGATTGCAGACCTACCGCTACCGCGGGCGCCTTTGTTGTCACAGTTGACACAGCCATTTTCTGGTTCTTCCTTCAGTTCAGACTCATTAGCAAAGATGCCTCTAATTGCTTATGTCGATGATCATGAAGAAGATGGACAAAAAATGTATGAAATTCTCAGCCAATTAGGCTATAGCTGCATTCATATTCAGGATCCACTTCAGTCATTGCCACTTTTGCTTGAGCATAAACCTGACTTAGTCTTTTTAGATTTAGTGATGCCAATTATTAATGGGTATGAAGTCTGCGCTCAAATCCGTCGTGTTTCAAAATTTAAAGACATACCGATCATAATTCTTACTAGCAGCGATGGAATTGTCGATCGAGCCAGGGCAAAATTCGTTGGCTCAACCGGTTTTCTAGCCAAACCTATCAAGTTTCACAGAGTCCAAGCTGTACTACAAAAATATTTACCCTAATGCTCCTCAAGAACGGTCAGAATTGCCACCAGCCAGGATGTCTATGCTGAGCGCACCAGCCATACGACCAGTACAAGCCTGTCGGGTAACTGGGTGCGGGGCGAAGACTTCTTGCAGGCTGGCAGCTCGGATGTGGCACGAGACCGTCAGCCCGATTATGACCAGATTCTCAATCGAGTGTTGCAAAAGTTTCGCTGGGCTGAGCAAAGTGCCACGATCAGCAGTGGCTCCTTTCCGGTGTTGTTTACGCCTAGAGCCGCTGCCATCACCCTCGGCTGGCTGTTTTCATCGGTGCTATCAGGGCAATCGGTGGTGCAAAAAGCCTCGCCGCTGGCTGAAAAAGTCGGAGAAACCTTGTTTGATCCTCGCCTGACGCTGTTTGAAGACCCCAATCTAGGCGTGAACGCCTGTAGTTTTGATGACGAGGGTACGCCGACTAGCCGCAAGGCATTTATCGAGCATGGCACGGTAATGGGTTTCTACTGGGACCGGCGCTGGGCCGCACGAGCAGGGCTAGCTTCAACCGGCAACGGCTTTCGCGGTGGGTTATCCCGCCCCAGTCCGGGGACGGTGAATCTGTGTATGGCTCCCGGTAGTACTGCGACCGCAGCAATGATTTCTGGCATCAAAGAAGGACTGATTGTGGATCAGGTGCTGGGAGCCGGACAGTCGAATCAGCTGGCGGGCGAGTTTTCCGTCAATCTAGATCTGGGCTATAAGGTGGAAAACGGCGAAATTGTTGGGCGCGTCAAAAACACAATGGTGGCAGGCAGCATTTTTGAAGCCTTTCAGCATCTAGTCGATCTGGGTGATACGCCCGAATGGGTTGGTGGCCGAGCCTATCTACCGAGTCTGTTGTTTGAACAGCTTGGGGTGGCGTCGCGGCAAGGGTAGAGCGTAAAGTTTTGAGTTTTGAATGATGTATTACGAACTACAAACTACGAATTGATCTTATGGGTACCGCGCGTTTACAGCGTTTACATCGGTCAGCTGCGAAACGAACAGCGACTCGCCCTAGTTTGCCGCGCATCGTGATTTACTGGCTGATAAAACTGCGATTGCTCTGGCTTATTCTAGTGGCGTTTCTGTTTCTTTCGGGCTGTGTGCGCTATGACGTCGGTCTTAGCTTTGCTGATGCCAATCACGGTAGCTTGGTGCAGCAGGTGCATCTTAGCCAGCAGCTCACGGGGGTGAGTCGGGCAACGGCCAATCTCTGGCTCGACCGGCTCACCGAACAGGCGCAGCAGCTAGGCGGGACGGTAAAACGCTCGACTGAACAGGATCTGGTGATTACGATTCCGTTTTACAACGCTAAAGATCTAACCACAAAGTTTGATCGGTTTTTTCAATCTGTCACCTCAACTGAAGCCAAGCCGCGTTCTTCCCTGACGGATTCTACATCAGGTTCGCCTACATCGCATTTGCAAATCCGTACCAGCAATTTGCTCCTGTGGCAACGCCATCGCTTGGAGTATGACTTGGATTTACGCTCGCTGGTGGTGCTTCCCGAAGCTAACAATGCTGCAACGTTGTTGGTTAACCCTCAAGATCTGCTGGCGCTCAATTTTAGCCTGAACACTCCCTGGGGTGCGCAGACTCTGCCGGATTCCCTAGCGGCGCGTTCCTTAACCGTCCTTTTTGCCATATTCTTCAATTCAAAACTCAACTTGCTACAGTTTTCTCAGTGATTTTAGAGAAGCTTATGTCGTCTTGTTTGAATCAACCACTGCTGTTGGAGCAGTCTGTACTGGACAGAGCTGCCGCTTTTTTGCAGACCGTCGTAGCTCCAACAGCTGCCCGCTTGGACATGGATCCACAGGCATTGCAGCAGGCATTCAGCGAACTGGGTGAGCAGCAGCTCCTCGCCTTACGGGTTGCACCAGAGTGGCAGGGAACGGGAGTCAATGAACTCACCTTTCGTGCATTTCAAGAATTGACGGCCCGATATTCGGGTGCTCTCGCCTTTCTGCAAACCCAGCATCAAAGCGCAGCAGCAAGATTGGCCCAAAGCAGCAATGAGTCGTTGAAGCAGAAGTATTTACCCTACATGGCAACGGGCCAAAAGCGGATTGGCTTGGGGTTTTCCCAACTGCGACGAGCAGGTGAACCCGCAGTGAAAGCCATACCCAGCAGCAATGGATATTATGTGAGTGGGAATGTACCCTGGATTACCGGCTTTGGCTGTTTTGAGCAGTTTATTCTCGGTGCAGAGCTGCCTGATGGACGGGCGCTGTTTGGCTTGGTGCCCCTACGGGATGAAACAATGAACGGTGGCCGGATCGCGCTGAGTCAACCCTTGCAGTTGGCGGCAATGGCATCCACTAATACGGTTACTGCCCAATTGACCAACTGGTTCTTACCAGTTGATCAAGTACTTGATCAGAAGCCCGCTGATTGGATTCACCAAAGCGATCGCAGTAACGTGTTACATCACGGTTTCTTTGCATTGGGATGCGCGCAAGCTGGGTTAGATATCCTGGCAGCCGCTCCAGCTCAGTCGGTTATTACTGAGACGCTGATGGCCCTAGCACAAGAATTGGAAACCTGTCGGTTGGCCATGTATCAGGCGCAGGCAATCGGCGATACAGGTATGCATCGGCTTGATCTACGCGCTTGGTCTATTGATTTAGCAGTCCGGTGTGCCCATGCGGCTATAGCGGTGTCACGTGGCTCTGCTAATTACGCTAACCATCCGGCCCAGCGCGTCTATCGAGAAGCACTGGCATTTACGATTTTTGGTCAGACCACAGCGGTGATGGCAGCAACGTTGAAGCGATTAACGCGCTGCATGGATCAAGTGATGGATCAAGTGCAGGTGCAGGCAATTCAGCCATAGAGCAGTGCTGTGATCGCCTCCAATCTCTTAACCCATCGTTTAACGGTTTCTAAACCAACCTGGGCTGTCTCTTAAAGCTGCTGTGGGATGCTGTGAGCGCAAACAAATTGTCATGTTGCAGCATTCTATACAGAAGTTATGACAGATACCACACTTAAAGGATTTGCGTCCCTACCCGCAGACACATTTGCAGCGGGTCCTGCGGCGGGTAAAGCTGTGTCTGCCAACGGTCGAACCGGCCCATTTAACCAGGGTCAGCCCGTTCAAGGATTTAGTGCCGTTCAGTTCGCCGATCAGAACACGTACTGGTTCATGGCTGACAATGGCTTTGGGTCCAAAACGAACAGTGCGGATTTTTTGCTGCGGATCTATCGGGTTGAGCCTAATTTTCGCGATCCGGAGCGCTGCATCAACTGTTTCAGATAAGGCAATCCTGCCATGACAGAGTCTGAGTTTTGGACAAAATCAATCAAACAGGCAATCTCATCGACGCCCACTTGCCGAGCTTGTTCGACAAATTCCTGACAGCTTTCTGGGGTGCCAATCAGCGATCGGCCATTCATAAATCCTTCTACACCAAATTCCAGCAGACTATCAATATCGTCTTCAGAGAAGTTTTTCAGACTAACATTTAATCCCATTCCTTTAGCTAAATTTTCTAGTAGATCATAGTGGTTCTTTAAGTAATCACAAAATGGCTGCTTAACTTGTGATTTGACTGTAGCCAGATCTGCGCCCAGAAATGTATGTGTCATCATCGCTACTGTCCCTGCCTGTGGATCGTGGCCCTGTCGCTGTCGTGCCTCGCGGTATAGCCGAATTTTAGGCGCAAGGCTGTCCAAGGTACTACCCAGCAGCGACGTTAGCACATTCGCGCCTAGTTTGCCTGCTTCAATGAAAGTCTCATTCGATTGACAGGTAATCCAGATGGGTAACTCTGGCTGAATTGGTTTGGGGAGGGTTTGAATCGTAAATGTCTTACCGGCACTGTCCTGTCGTTCAATCGACTCACCGCGCCAGAGCCGCTGAATTGTATCAATGTCACGCCACATAACGGCTTTGCGGTTGGTATGCCGTTCCCGCGATAGGACAAAATCGGCGACGGTCCACCCAGAAGCGAAGGCAATTTCTGCTCGTCCGTGCGAGAGATTGTCAACCATCGCCCATTCCTCGGCAATCCGGATTGGGTCATGCAGGGGCACCACCACACTTCCGGCCCGCAGGCGCACCCGTTGCGTAATCATGGCGAGCGCGGCGCTGGTAATGGCTGGATTGGGATAAAGTCCTCCAAAGGTGTGAAAGTGGCGTTCCGGAGTCCAAACGGCAGTGAATCCGTGGCGATCGGCAAACTGGGCACTTTCCATTAGTAACCGATACTTATCGGTTTGTGTACTGGACCCATCTCCGTCAAAATAGAATAAACTGAATTCCATGAGTTTCTCCTATCTACTTTAGCTATTACCGACTGTTTGTTTATAAGAATGAGCGATACTATTAGTTTGTTTTTTCTAAGTTTTTCTAAGTTTTTTCTAAACTCACATTGACCTCATCACTATCCATCTGTTCGATTTGCGTCAACAGGTACGCCATTGCCTGAAGGTCGGTAGAGGAATCTGCTTTGGCTTGATTGTCCGTAATAATCTTGGCGATGCCTGCCACGGTAGGTGACTCAAACAAAAACTCCCGCATCGGCAACTCTACCTGATAGGTTTCTCGCAGACGGGATACGGCTTGAATCGCCATCAATGAATCGCCGCCCAACTCAAAGAAATTATCGTGGATGCCGATGGTCTCGATACCGAGCAGGGACTGCATCGCCTCCGCAACAGTGTGCTCGATTTCGTTACGCGGTGCCACATAGGCCGTCGAGAGTGGGGGACGACTGTGCTGGGTTACTGCCGATTGCTGATTCGATTCAATATTTACACCATTGGGTTGACCAGAAGCTGAACTTGTGAGTGAACTTATAGCTGAACCTATAGATGAACCTATCCGAAGAGACTGCTGGATGCGAAACTTGATCTGCGTGGCTTCTTTGGATTAGATGAAACCATTTCAGCCGGTTATCAAGATCTGAGTTGGCAATTAAACGTCAAGGGAAACGCAACTCCGGAACAGTTTCAGCAAGTGTATGAAGCAACGATGGCTGCATCTCCTAACCTGTGGAACTTGGCCCATCCGGTACCGATCAAGCCTGAGTTACGAGTTTTGTGATTTCTGAGATGCCTTTCAACCTGCTAAGCCCGTCTGGGCAGCTAAGCTAGGAGTAGCCATGAATTACACACGACTGATCGTAACCTCTGTTGCCATTTTTATCTTTGCTCTGCTTTGGAATGGGCTAATTCACGCTGTGGTTCTCCAGGATGCGAATGCTGCCCTAGTGAACGTGGCTCGGCCTGCCGCTGAACGCAACATGGGATTAGCACTTCTCTTAACCGCTGGATTGGCTTTCCTGTTTGTTTGGAGCTATGCGTATACAGCTCAACACGGCACATTGCGCGAAGGCATAGCTCATGGTTTATTCTTTGCCGTTCTTGCAGGATTTCTAGTGAATTTGAATCAATATATATTGTATCCGTTACCCGCATCTTTAGTGATGAAATGGTTTGTCTCAGGACTAGTGGAATTCTGTATCTATGGCGGCCTGGCAAGTTGGCTCTATCCGATCAAAAGGATAACTGCTCATTCTGACGAACGCTATTAAGCATATGCTTTAGGAGAAGTATGATTCTATGAATCTGACAACTAATATGAAAATACAATTTCGCCCTGCTCAAAAATCAGATTGTCGTACCATCGCATCTCTCTACAGTATTTCGTCGGATGGAGTTGCTGATTACATTTGGACAAAACTGGCTCAACCCGGTGAAGACATCCTAGATGTAGGACAACGACGCTATGAACGGGAAAATTCTCTGTTCAGTTATCAAAACTGTACCTTGGCAACTCTAAACGAGCATGGTGTAGAAACCATTGTCGGAATGGTAGTTGCATTTCCCATGATTGTCGATGAGATGGCAGAACCAGAAGATGATCCGGTACTAGCACCCTACAGCAAGCTCGAAGCAGACAATAGTTATTACATCTGTGGTATAGCCTTGTTCCCAGCCTATCGAAATTGCGGCATTGGCACTCAGTTGATGCAGAAGGCAGAAGTTGACGCTGTTGCCAAAGGCTTTACTAAATCAAGCCTGATTGTTTTTGAGCAGAATATAGGTGCTAAGCGGCTGTACGAACGTCTGGGCTATCATGAAATTGCGCGTGAGCCGATTGTGCCACATCCGTTAATTCACTACTCAGGCGATGCCGTTCTAATGGTGAAACAGGTACAATAAACTATGTCTGCTTTGGTCTAGCTGGCAATGTATTCGGAGTTGGATGCTTGCAGGAAAGTCACAGAGAATACCACAGAGAACATCTCGGAGAATAAAAGAATTATTCGAGAGTTCGTTGCGGCAGTCAATCATCAAGACTGGGAAAAGCTGGCTCAGGTCGTGAGTCCTGACTTTGTTCGACATAGCTCGGCAGCTGGCCAGCCCGGAATCAAGAGCCGTGATGGTCTGATCGAGTTCTTGTCTAACGAATTCACCGTCTTTCCTGATGCTCACGAAACCATCGAAGACTTGATGGCCATCGGGTGAGGTGATTGATTGAACCAAAAAGAAATCAAAAAAGAAATCAAAATTGCAATTAAACTGCAAATTCAGCCAACCAGAATAACGATTGAGCTAACTGACAATTAAGTCTGTGAACAGCATGGAGTCTATCCTACGGTACTGGACAAAGACTGAAAAAGCAATTAGCTTGGTCACAGCATTGATTCAAGTCGAGGCTAACCATATTTGTTGGTATCCAGGCAAATTGACTTAGGCGACTATCTGATTTCGTACAAGCACGGAGGGAACGGGCTTGACTCAACTCCGCTGCTGTTTATTCACGGCTGGGGAGTTTCAACTGAACCCTATCAAGAGATTTTGGATCAGTTGGCTCAGCACCATGTTTTAATTGCACCAGATTTGCCAGGAACTGCCGACTCGAAAAGCGCTCAGCCGCTAGAAGATTATCAGAGTTATGCCAAGGCCCTGTTGCTACTGCTCGATGCTCTTAACATTGAGAAGGCTCATGTGATTGGTCATTCATTGGGCGGTGGCATTGCAATTATGATGGCAGCACTTGCCCCTAACAGAGTTAGAAGCCTTGTTTTGGCAAATAGCACGGTGAGGCCAGCTGATCCGCTCTGGGAAATGCTAGTGCGACGGGTGCTTGAAATTCTGATGCAGTTCTCAATTAGTAAGTTGAAGCTGCAACTCATCACCGTTCCTCAGGTCTTACTCCACAATCTTCTATTTAACCCCCATCATCTGATTCATTCTTTCAATCTCGTCATTCGGAAAGACTTGAAGACCTTACTCTCCTTGATTCAAGCCCCCTGCCTAATTTTATGGACAGAGCAGGATTTGACAACGCCAATTACGGTTGCCCATCAGCTACTGGAACGCATTCAGCAATCCAAGCTGGTGACGATACCAGAAGGATTTCACGAATGGTTTTTGTTGCATCCTAAAGAAGCAGCATCAATCATCACAAACTTCATCAATCAGGTTGAGGAAATATCATCGCCAGATTTGACAAATTAGGGGCCTGTCATTATGGCTAGAGCAGTTCAGATCGCCTGTTTTGCGTCATAGCTTGTCTCCACAATTCCTGATCAGTTCCCTGTTGCATGAAGAATGGATAGAACTGTTGTAGAGATATACCATAATCATGCCTAAATCATATTACGTCTCAGGACAAGGGAACGATAACAACACGGGTTTGAGTTCAAATTCGCCCTTCCGAACGCTACAGAAAGCAGCCGATCTGACTCAACCCGGCGATACAGTTTATGTAATGAATGGCACGTATACCTACGCAGATCCCTTTGACAGTGTTCTGAATATTAGAAACTCAGGAACAGCAAATGCTTGGATCACATACAGGGCTTATCCGGGCCATGTTCCTAAACTAAAATCTAATAACTGGAATGCGATTGAAGTGCAGGGAGCAGCCTATATTGTTATTGACGGATTAAAGCTAGAAGGTAACAACAACAACATCAAACTTGGATACGCACTTTCCCAAAAGAATAATCTCGGTAATCCAGCCACATCGGGTAACGGCATCGGCATTCGTCCCTCACGACAGGGACCTAGAAAGAACCCACATCATATCATTATTCGCAATAACGAAATCTCCAAATTCGCGACAGCTTGGGCCGAGTCTAGCCCTGTGCCGCCCACCTGCTTCACCCATTGCAGAGAACCACTGCCGTTGGTGAGGATGTATTTTGCAATAAACCCATCAGCTTCGCCGCCTCCATAGGTGTTGGCAGCCAGACTGCCCGAAGGCAGCGTGCCTCCAGTTTGACCCACGATGTACAGCTCAGAACCGTTGACGGCAATGGCGCGAGCATAGTCAGTTTCTGCACCGCTGCTTAAAGTTTGATTCCACAATAGATTGCCGCTAACCCGATCAAATCCAGCAACAAAGGCATCTCCGCCAGTCAGATCCACATCATTGTTACTCGCCAGACTCAGCGTGGCGTCTGTAATGCCCGTGATGTAAATCGTGCTGTTGGCGACTGTAATTCCCGATGCAGCAGTGGTTTTCGTTTGCCGAAATTCGGCGATACCGTTACGACCAAAACTGCTGACAAGGTTGCCGTTACTGTTGTATTTAGCAATGAAGGCATTCCCTTGACTGAACGGAGCCGGTGCCGCTTGACGAATGCCGGTAACAAAGATGTCATTTCCGTCCAGAAAAATACTCGACGCCGCATCAACAGCGCTGAAACCCAACAATGTACTCTTGATTTCCCGGATCCACTGCTCTTGGCCTGCACTGTTGTATTTCACAACAAAGCCATCGCTATTAAACCCGTTGATTGTGGCTCCTACAACGTAGTAATTTCCAGTGGCGTCAACCGCAATATCCGCAACAGCTGTAGTGCCGGAAAGAGACAAAGCCCGCTGCCATTCCAACGAACCATCTTGCTTATATTTCGTCACAAACCCACTGCCGCTGAACGCATCCGAGGCGGTGCTGACCCCAGCTACGTAGATATCACCCGAACCATCAACCGCTGTACCAAAAGCATAGTCATTACTGCTAGCGCCGAATTGACGAATCCAGGTTGGGCTAGGAAAGGAAGTCGTCGGTGTAGGAGTCGGGGAGGGAGTCGGAGCGGGAATTGCACCCGAACTGACAGACGCATTCAGGCGATAGCGATTGTCTCCTTGACTGCGATAGACCCGTACAAAATAGGTACCGCCATCAAGTAGCAGGGACAGGGTACGACTGCGGCCACTGCTGCGGGCATTCAAGATGTTGATATGCTTTTTAATTTGCTGGCGAGTGAGATTACTGAATGGGGTTCGACTAATGGCTCGGAGTTGTTTGGGCAATCCTTTGAGAGAAAACAACTGAAAGGCCATCTTTGAGCGATTGCCAATTCCGTTTGTACTGAGATTGAGCGTACTGCGGCCTGCGAGTCGAAGTTTATAGAGGTCATCCGGATCTGCTCTGCCGACCGAATCTGAAAAAACTTGTGAATTACTAGTGAGATTACGGATGACTCTAGCGCTCTTGATGGTGTTTTTTGCCCGATCAAAACGTGCCATAATCTAACTTTTCGTGTGACTGAAAACAGATTTAGCAGTAAATGCAGCAAGATTATAAAAAGAATCCGAAACTGATCCTGAATTGGCATCAGTTAAGGTATTCCTTCACAGGATTACTGCAAGATGTTCAGTCTAGCAAAGGCAAAGACGGGTTTTTGTGATTTCTCTAGAGACTTCGCAGGATGTTTACAATCTTGGCTATTCTGCTTTGCCTGATTGGTCCTAATCGACTTGAGTAAACTAGAGTAACTGGAAATGGCTAATCTTCACAAACGAAATTTGCTACAGAAAATGAATGAATCTAAAGGAAAAAGGTGTGAAAGCAGTTATATACCAAGAAATCGGTGACAAATGAACACAACAGCACAAAATAAGCGAGGTGCATTACCTAGTTTCCTTAACAAGCAGCGCTGATTTGGCAGGAATTTGCATGGTAGGGTCAAAGACCTGAAAGCGGCCCTTGCCCTGAGCCTTAGCGCAGTACATGGCGACATCGGCATCGCGCAGCAACTCTTCTGGACGGTCATAGCGTTTGAGACCCAGAGAATTGAGCGTAATCCCAATGCTAGCTTGGGAATAAATCTCCATCTCCTCGATCTGAAAGGGGCGTTCTAGTTGGGCTTGAATCTGCTGCACAGTTGCAATAACTGCTGTAGTATCTTTTACATCTTCCAGCAAAATTGCAAACTCATCGCCCCCCAAACGGGCGACTACACCGGGTGATTGTGGGCATGATTTCAGGGAGTGTTGGAGTCGTTGTGCCACCTGCGTGAGCAATGCATCACCAATTACATGACCGAAACTATCATTGATCAGCTTGAAGCGGTCGAGGTCAATAAACAGCACCGCATAGAGGTGATTGGAGGGAGGCTGCTCGATCAGCTGCGCCAAGCGCTGAATGAACCAACTGCGGTTGGGTAAATCCGTGAGAGGGTCGTAGTAGGCAACGCGCATCAGGGCTTGCTGGGCTTGCTGCAGTTGCTGCTGCTGCGCTCGGATTGCTTGAACTGACTGCAGGGTCTTCTGAATCGTGAGTTCGAGGTCTTGGAAGTCGATGGGTTTGGTGAGAAAGTCGAAGGCTCCCTGGTTCATCGCCTTGCGGATGTTGGGAATGTCTCCATAGGCCGAAATCACAACAGCTTTTAACGTTTTGTCAATTTCGGCAAGGCGGCCCAACAGAGTGAGGCCATCCATTTTGGGCATGTTGATGTCGGTGAGCACCATATCCACTTGGCTACCGGATTGTAGCCATCTCAGTGCCTCTACACCATCGGCAGCAAACAAAAAGTCGAACTCCTGAGCCTGGATCTTTTTGCGAAAGCGCTGTCGAATCAAACGCTCCAACTCCACCTCATCGTCAACAACTAGGATTTTTGCAGGTGTCATACCAGCTCGCTTACTATCCAATCAAATCACGAAGAGGCGAGGGGGCAAACCTACCACTCCATCGTGTTTAGCTATACACTCCTTCTGAGCAATAAACATTCGAAAAATTACGGAATTATAGGGGCAGCGTGACGATGAATTCCGTGAAACTACCCGGCTCAGAATTAACACTCAGCGTGCCGTGATGCTGGCTAACAATCACATCATAAGTAATTGAAAGCCCCAATCCCGTTCCTTCGTTGGCTTTGGTCGTAAAGAACGGGTCGAATACCTTAGTTAGAGCATCGGATTCGATACCAATGCCGTTGTCCCAAATTTTGATTTCGATTTGATCAACGAATTTGCGAGTCGTAATGGCAATCCTTGGTGTGTGGGCTGGGTTTTGTTGCTGTTGTTTGTAAACAGCATAGCAGGCGTTGGCGGCGCTGACGGGTGTGCCGTCGCGCGTGGCGTACTGGCTGGCGCGCAACACGCGCTCGGGCTCGCGTCGCAACATCGTCGCGCACTACGACCTCTCCAACGAGTTCTTCTCCACGTTCCTTGATCGCGGGATGGTGTACTCCTCGGCGTTCTACCGCTCGGGGGCCGAGTCGCTCGAGGCGGCGCAGGTCGAGAAGATGGATCGCGCGTGCCGGAAGCTGAGGCTGTGCGCGGACGATCACCTGCTGGAGATCGGGACCGGTTGGGGCTCGCTGGCGGTGCACGCGGCGTCGCGATACGGCTGCCGCGTGACGACGACGACGATCTCGGACAAGCAGTACGAGGCGGCCACGCGGCGCGTGGAGGCGGCGGGGCTGTCGGAGCGGGTGCGGGTGGTCCGGCAGGACTACCGGGACCTCGGGGGCACCTACGACAAGCTGGTTTCGATCGAGATGATCGAGGCCGTGGGTCGCGAGTACCTCGGGACGTTCGTCGGCAAATGCTCTTCGCTGCTGAGCCCGCGCGGGCTGGCGCTGATCCAGGGGATCACGATCCGCGACCGTCTGTACGCGTCGGCGTCTCGAAGGGTCGACTTCCTGAAGAAGTACATCTTCCCCGGGTCCTGCCTCGTCGGCAGCGAGGCACTAACGAGGGCCGTCGCTCGGCACGGGGATCTCGAGATCGTGCACGCCGAGCACTTCGGGGAGCACTACGCCCGGACCCTGTCGGACTGGCGTGGCGCGTTTCTCGCCAACCTGGGCGTGGTGCGCCGGCTCGGATACGACGATCGCTTCATCCGGATGTGGGACTATTACCTGGCGTACTGCGAGGGCGCGATGCGTGCGAGGCGCACGGGTGTGGCGCAGTGGCTGCTGGCCAAGCCCCATGGACGCGGAGGATCCGCGCTGACGTGGGGGCCCGACTGGGGCGACGCCACGCGGCAGGGCATCGTCAGCCCCGCGGGCGTGGATCGGGCGTGAGCACGGCGGCAAGCGTCCGGCGTGAGCGGGCACGCCAGAGGAGCCAGGCGAGGGCGGCGAGGCTGCCGGTCAGGAAGAGCGCGACGCCCCAGGCCAGCCCGCGAGCGCAGGATCGCTCCACGACGCCGATGAACAGGGCGATGAACGCGAAGGCGATGTAGATGTCCACGATGATCGCGACCCCCCACATCGATGAGACCAGCCAGGCCACACCCTGCGTGAGGTTCTTCTCGAGCCCGGCGGCGACGATCGCGGCGACCAGCACGAGGCCCAGCACCATGAACGAGGCGATGGCGGCGAGCAGGCCACGGGAGATGGGAACGGACGGGCGCTGGCGTTCGGCCATGGGGCGGTGCTCCGGGAGGTCGCGATGACGCTGACGATCGGCGTGCAACTTCTGGTGATTCTTGGGGCGTCTGCGGCGATCTTCGCGGCCCTCTGGGCGGTGCAGGTGCGCACGCGCGACGCGGGCGTGGTGGACGTGGGATGGTCGGGGTGCCTGGGGCTGGCCGCGGTGTTCTGCGCGCTCACGGGCGAGGGCGACGCGACCCGGAGGCTCATCGTCGGGGTCATCGGCGGTGTGTGGGGTCTTCGGCTGGCGTGGCACCTGCTCAGTGATCGCGTGCTGATGCACCACCAATAATGACTAAGGGGCCTCGCTTTTGCTCAGATGCCATATCGGTTCCTCCGAAACTGTATTTGTAATAACATAATCGTCTACTTTAAGCGTTGGTATAGAACCGGGACATCACCACGAGGGTAGAGCTTACTTCGCTTCTCAATGACACGAAACTTAAAGACAAGGTATGATACGCTATCTGCGATCAGGCTGGGTCAGAGGAGAAAGGTATGGTACTGCGCGTTGGAGTATTGTTCGGTGGCTGTTCAGGCGAGCACGAAGTTTCAATTTGCTCTGCCCAAGCGATTACTCAAGCACTTCTGGACGCTGCCAATCAAGGCAATTATGAGATAGTTCCTTTCTACATTCAAAAGAATGGGCTATGGCAAACAGGAGAGTTGGCGCAAACGGTCCTAGAATCTGGAGTGCCGGCTGATAAGGCTGCGGTAGATGCATCGCTTTGGATGTTTCCGGCAGAGGTGGCGCAGGTCGATGTCTGGTTTCCCATTCTGCATGGTCCCAATGGGGAAGACGGCACTATTCAGGGATTGCTGAAGCTGATGCAGGTACCATTCGTGGGCTGCGGTGTTTTGGCCTCGGCGATTGGTATGGACAAACTGGCTATGAAAACAGCGTTTGCCCAAGCTGGATTGCCCCAGGTTAAGTACCTTGCCGTCAATCGGAGTGAAGTTTGGTCCAATCCCTGTGTGTTCCCCAAGCTCTGTGACCAAATTGAAGCCGCCCTTGGCTATCCTTGTTTTATCAAACCGGCAAATCTCGGCTCATCCGTAGGTATTGCTAAAGCACGTACCCGTTCAGAATTGGAAGCAGCTCTAGACAGCGCGGCGAGCTACGACCGACGACTAATCGTAGAAGCAGGGGTAATGGCCCGTGAGGTGGAATGTGCCGTGTTGGGCAACGACCAACCTAAAGCTTCTGTGGTAGGTGAAATCATCTTTGACAGCGATTTTTACGATTACGAAACAAAATATACAGCAGGTAAAGCAGATTTGCAGATTCCGGCGATGCTACCAGCTGAAGTTATCAACCGCATTCAAGAAATGGCAGTACAGGCATTCAAAGCGATTGATGGTGCCGGTATTGCTCGTGTAGATTTCTTTTATGTCGAAGCGACTGGAGAAATTTTGCTTAACGAAATTAATACGATGCCCGGTTTTACAGCAACCAGCATGTATCCCCAACTTTGGGCAGCTAGCGGCATTTCATTTCCTGCTTTGGTCGATCAGCTGGTGCAGTTGGCACAGGAACAGCGCTAGCCTAGCAAATCAGACTGAGCATCGTTCTTCTCTGCCCGTACTGGTCACATCCTCAGGAAGAGCGTAGAATGATATTGACCAAAAATAATTCGTGTGTGAGCGAGTAGCTGGCAAGAGGCGATCTGAGATGATAGTCTGAGAAAGTCTGAGAAACTGTTACAGCAGCTTTTTGTAGTTCTTTGTGCATCCCTCAGCAGCCTCTCTTGGGGGAAGGTCTGGGAATCATAATTTCAATATTCAGTTCTATTTGCTTTTTATGAAGGTCTAGCCTATGAGGAGGCAGCAAACTGTTCGCAGCCGATCACGGCAGCCCATCCGACCTTCGCAGGACACCTCCTACTCAGAATTGATCGGGCAAGTGGAAGCGACGGGCATCGGCTAGAACAAATTCTGCCTGAGGAGCGTTCTGATGGGCATAGTCGAGCATGGCTTCGGAGCCGTCCAAGCCAGTCACCGAGTATCCCCGCTGCATCAGTTCCTGCACAAGTTGTCCGGTGCCGCAGCAGAGGTCGAGGAGGCGGGCGTGGGCGGAAAGAGCGGGCAGCAGCAGGGTTTCCAGTGGGCGAATTTGGTTGGCCGAATACTGGGGTCCCATCGTCTGGTTGTAGAGCCAAGCCCAGGTGTCGTATTGGGTGTAGCGATCGTTAGTGACCATGATGGTTCGGGAAGGAGCTAGGGAGTTGGCAGGAGGGAGGCGAGAATCAGGTTTTGCTGAATCAGATGATTGAGGTAGGTGGTGAGTAGATGGGTATCGATGGGGGGACAGGAGATAGGGCTGTGAATCAGGGCTTGGTTCGTGTTTTGGCAATCAAATTCGAGGGACATGGCGCGTTCTGCTTGGGATTGGGTATGACTGGTGGAAAATAAGGGAACAATCGAGTAAAGGGGATGATCAGGGGAATGTTGAGCGATATCGAGAAGTGACTGACGCCACTGGTCGTAGGGAACTGACTGAATGTTATAGTGTCTAGATCGCAGTAAATCAAAGAGCAGGATTGAGGAAATAGGTTGGGGATGGACAAGATGAAAGGCTTTACCAATCGAGTTTTGCTGTTGAGATAGATAGACGATAGCGCGACTAACATAATCAACAGGTAAGAGATTTAACGTTATTTCTGTAGCTGGAACTTGACCAAGCTGAATGCAACCTTGAATCAGTTTGTATAAGAAATCATTATGGTTAAATACACCAGTTTGGCTATGTCCAGAAATCGCTCCGGGACGGTAGATGCAGACGGGTAAACCTCGCGCTTGGGCAGTTCTGACCAGGGACTCAGCTACCCATTTGCTCTGAGCGTACCCTCCAGAAGGAACGGCGTTGGGATCGAGAGGATGGTGCTCGTAGATGACCTGTACGCCTGGTTGGGTGGCGACAAAAACGCTAATCGTGGAAATAAAATGCAGTGGCTTGGGTTTGCCCTCACAGGCGAGCCGTAGAATTTCTTGGGTTCCTAATACATTGGTGGCTTTGAGCTGGGTGTAGGGCAGTGTGTGATGGACCCAGGCTCCGTTATGATAAATGGCGTCGATCTGCGTGGCTAGCGTTTGAAATAATTCGGGTGTTAGTCCTAACAGGGGCCGCGACAAATCCGCCAAAATTGGCACAATCCTGGACTGAATCGGTTGCTCGATGCGGAAGTCAGCAAAGCGCTGCTGGAGTTTCTGCTGGGCCTGGTGTTCGGAGTCGGCCCGGATCAGGCAGTAGATGGTTGCGGTGGTTTGTTGCAGCAGTTCGGCAAGGAGAAACGCTCCCAAAAAACCGGTGGCTCCAGTAAGCAGGATCTGCTGAGGGGAAGTGGCAAGGGCAGCATCTGAAGTTGAGCAAGGACAAATCGCTGGATCAAGGACGGCTTCAGCCGCGAGATCAACTGCAGGGCGGGACTGGGCCGTAAGAAAGGCAAGGATTTCGGGCTTGCGCTGTTTGAGTTGGGCTTGCAGTTCCGGTGTCAGAACGTCCTTCGGTGGCATCAATGACTTTGCCTTGCTGAAACAGACGCAGCGCTGGTACCCCTTCGACCTGACATTGAGCAACCGCTTCTGGATTCGGATCCACTTCCATTTTGACGACTTTGAGCCGATCGTTGTATTGCGTCGCAACTGCCTCGATTGCTGGCGACATTAAGCGACAGGGGCCACACCACGATGCCCAGAAATAAACCAACACGGGTTGGGATGCATCGATCACTTCCGAGGTGAACTGGGGATCAGAGATGACGATAACACTATTGCTCATGTCAAATAGTCATAAAAGTTTAGATTTCCTCTTTCTAGCTTACTGGGCTAGTAGCGCTTATCCCAGTCCTAATCAATTCAATGCAATCACTGGAATAGCTAGACAAAACCCTATCGAAGGTAAGCGAACAGGCGCACACATCATAAAAAAGGGTGGAAGATACTTCATGCATCACTCCACCGCCGACTAAATGGCTAATTCAATTAAATAGGTTGGCAAAAGTAGATCGATTCAGCAGTTTTGGGCTTGGCTTAGAGCTGATCAAGCTGTTGCTTGAGGGCTTCTAGTTCCGCATCGACTGCTGCATCCTGGGGCGGAGCGCTGGTAGTTGAAGTGCTGGGAAGCTGGGCCTGATTGGGTGCCGCACCTCCTAAAAGCTGAGCCTTCATAGCGGCCAATTCCTCATCGACATCGCTGCCGGATTCCAACTGGGCAAATTGACTTTCTAGATCGGCTCCAGCCAGTTCAGCGGCAGCTTGGGAACGGGCCTCCATTTGCATCACCTTCTCTTCCATCCGCTCAAAAGCTGACATGGCAGTGCTAGTTCCCAAATTGCCCACGGTTTTTTGGAGCTGCTCATTGGCTTTGGCGGCACTGGCTCTAGCCTTGAGCATGTCTTTCTTGGTTTTAGCTTCCGAAATCTTGCCTTCTAGGGCAATCAGATTACGCTTAAGGGTTTCAACCGTACCGCTTTGCTGATCAAGTTGGGTTTTGAGGGCTGTGGCCGTCTCGACCTGTACTTTCTTACGGCTGAGGGCTTCGCGGGCCAGAGTTTCATCACCCTTTTGCAGGGCTAGCTGGGCACGACGTTGCCAGTTGTCCGCTTCTGATTGAGCCTGAGCATACTGTTGCTGAGTTCGCTTTTGGCTGGCAATCGCAGTGGCAACCGCCTGACGCAACTGCACCAGGTCTTCCTGCATATCGATGATGGCCTGTTCCAGAATTTTTTCTGGGTCTTCTGCTTTACTGATAGCGTCGTTAATATTGGCTCGCAGCAAGCGGCTTACACGGTCGAATAGTCCCATGACTCTATCTTTCCTTTCGGTATACGAGGTCAGCGGCTATGAACTTAACGAAAATCTACCTTCTAGCCTATCGAATTCACTGCGAGTTGTGCAGCCTGAAGCCAAACAATTGCCGGTCAGCCACTGGTTTGAAAGACTCAGATCCGCAGACTCAGCCGCAGCATCGACCTAGCTTCGTGAGGGTGCTTCTGTCATAGCATATTTCTAGAAGTTCTCGATGAAACAAGAGGTTAAGCCTTGCCCCATCGGTGCTTGAACCAGCGCAGGAACAGCGGTGCCTGCTTTGATGCGACCGGCACTTACCGATGGATGTGTCCTTCGTCCGGGTTCGCGAATAGTAAATTCCCGTATTGGCCGAAATGTTGAGATCCGCGATAACTGTCTAATAGTAGATTCGGAGGTCGGTGATGACTGTGCTGTCGGCCCGATGGCACATCTTCGCGGAAATGCGGTGATGCGGCCCGGTTCCAAGGTTGGGAATTTCGTCGAGATGAAGAAGACCGTGCTCGGCGAAGGCTCAAAGGCAAGCCATTTAACATATCTCGGCGATGCAACTATAGGAGAGAACACGAATATCGGTGCCGGTGTGATCACCTGCAACTATGATGGTGTTCGCAAACACGAGACCCACATCGGTAAGAATGCAAAGATCGGCTCGGATACGATGCTTGTTGCACCCGTCTCGGTCGGAGACGGTGCAGTTACAGGTGCTGGAAGTGTCGTCACAAAAGACATCGAACCCAACAAGCTTGCGGTCGGAGCTCCGGCGAGAATGATAAAAAGCCTCGACAAGAATGTTTCAAAAGATGAGAACTGATTCGCTTTAATATGTGTGGAATCGTTGGATACGTTGGAAATAAACAGGTTGTGCCGCTGATAATCGACGGGCTCAGAAAGCTCGAATATCGCGGTTATGATTCGGCTGGCATCGCCGTGGTCGATGAAGAGCGGCGCCTTGAGTTACGACGCGCGGAAGGCAAGCTCCGGAATCTTGAAGAAGCGATCCGGCTTGCCCCGCTTGATGGAACATACGGTATCGGCCACACTCGATGGGCAACGCACGGGCGACCGACCGAAGAAAATGCCCATCCGCACCGCGACCAAACCGGCAAGATCGTCGTTGTCCACAACGGCATTATCGAGAACTATCTCACTCTTAAAGAGCGCTTGGCGGCCGAAGGTCATGAATTCAAGACAGAGACAGACACGGAAGTGGTCGCTCACTTGATCGGGTATTTTGCTGAAAAAGAGGGCCTTTCGCTTGAACTTGCCGTGCGCAAGGCGGTTGCGGAACTGCGCGGGATATTCGCGCTCTCGATCATCTCGGTCGATGAACCGGACACCGTAATTGCCGTTCGCGAGGGCGCACCGATCGTGGTCGGGCTCGGAGACGGTGAGTTCTTTGTTGCCTCGGATATACCCGCGATCCTACAGCACACCCGAGATGTTTTCTATCTTGGCGAACGGGAGATTGCAGTGCTCACCAAAGAAAGCGTCCGCGTTACCGATTTTGACGGCAACGTGGTCGAACCCAAACAGCAGCGGATAACCTGGGATCCGATAATGGCTGAGAAAGGCGGCTTCAAGCATTTTATGCTGAAGGAGATCTACGAACAGCCACGCGCGGTTCGAGATACCGTCCAGGGCCGTGTTTCGCTTGACACAGGACGCGTCTATCTTGATGAGATGGACATTTCGGAAGAGGATTTCCGCTCGATCTCCTCAATAAAGATCGCTGCCTGCGGAACATCTTGGCATGCCGGGCTTGCCGGCAAGTATATGATCGAAAAACTGGCGCGTGTTCCGGTCGACGTTGATTATGCCTCCGAATTCCGCTACCGCGATCCGGTACTCAACGAGAATGACCTTTTGATCGTGATCTCACAATCCGGTGAAACTGCGGACACCATCGGTGAGCACGACGCACGAAGCCGCCGCTTCGAGCGCGAGGTTGAACTGGCCTCAAGTCTGCGGCACGCGGGCATTGTGAGCGTGCTGCACTGTGAGCGCCTCCGCGATACCCGCTGCGCGCTGATCATGGAGTACATCGACGGCGTTCCCATTGACGAGTGGGCGGCATCCCTGAGCGCGGACCCGGCTGACCGTTCGGCCCGCGAGTGCCTGCGCGCAAAGCTGCGGGCGCTGTCGCTGGTCGCCGAGGCACTGCACCACGCCCACGCTCACGGCGTGGTGCACCGTGATCTGAAGCCGGAGAACATCCTTGTTCGGCCCGATGGCGAGGTGCGCATCGTCGACTTCGGCGTCGCGAAGCGAGCGCACGACCTGGCGCGTGCCACGCTCACGGGCGGCTTCTCCGGAACACTGGCATACGCAGCGCCGGAGCAACTCTCCGCGCTGGATGAGCGGGTAGACATCAGGGCCGACATTTACTCGCTGGGCGTGGTGATGTATGAAGTGCTCGCCGGCCGGCGACCGTTCGATTCTCATCGACCGCTCGAGGTCGTGATCCGTGACGTCATCGAGGCCGCTCCGCCTCCGCTGGGACGCCTGCTCCCCGAACGTGTGCCCGGCATGGCGGACATCGATGCGGTTGTCGCCAAGGCACTGGCAAAGCGACCGGAAGGCCGGTACCAGTCGGCCGCCGCCATGCAGGAGGACATCGTGTGCCTCATCGACGGCCGACCGGTGAGCGCTCGACTTCCCGGGACTGTCGAGACCTTGAAGTCTCTGGCATTCCGCCACCGAATTGCCTTCGGGTTGGCGAGTGTGGCAGTGGCGCTCCTGTGTGTCATCGCTTTGGGCATGACGTGGGCATCGGTCCGGCTGTCCTCGCAAAAGGAGCTCCTCGCCGAAGCCCTCTTCGTCAGCAATATCGAGCGGGGCAGGACCGAAAGCAACGCTGGCAATCTCGTCAGAGCCGAGAAGCAGCTCTGGCCAGAACTGATCGCCGCCGGCGCGGATCCCGCGAACGCTTCGGTCCTGTTCAAGGGAAGTCCGCGGCAGCTTCAGGCAGCATGGGCTCTGGCCGAGTTGTACGCCCGGGTGCCAAGTGTGCTCTCTCAACCAGTGCCGCCCGGGAGCCAGCCGATCGGCTTCGCGCAGGGTGGCGAGATCTTGCAAATCGTGCACCCAGACGGGACCGAACGCACGGTGTCATTGCGGGATGGAAGCTGGACCGAGCACGCCAAGGGCCCTGGGGGCGGCTCCGGCGCGCGCGTGTCCTCTTCTGGTCGCCATGTCATTGTGACCACTCCTGACGGCTGTCTTCTTCGTGAGGCCGGGGGCGAGACTCTTGTTAAGATGGATCGCTCTGCGATTCAGGGCAACCAGATATGGGATGTGTCATCTGATGGCACTCGCATGCTCGTCGTGACGCCGCAGTCGGGTGTCGAACTTTGGAGCGTGTCGCCTGTTGCCGCCGTGGCAGTGCTGGCAAGCTCCGGATTCACTTCGAACCGTCCGTCGTTCTCGCTCAAGGGCGATCGAGTGCTGTGGGGTTGCGATGACGCCATTCGGGCGTGGACTTCAAGCAGTGGCGTGGCGTGCGGAGAGTGGCGCTTTTAATACTTCTTGAATCGACGGGGTAATAATCCGCTCAATGGCCGCATCGATATTGCCAATCTGCTGAAACAGTAAGTTAGCCTGTTCCGGAATAATATGCCAGTTGAGTGCCACATCCGTAAATACATCCTGGAGGTCTCTAGAGGATGCCTCGGTCGAAATTTCTTGCTTTTGCACACGCACCGTTAGTTTCTCGACGGTATTGACAAGGGGAATAATCGGATGAATCCCTTCATCGAGTACTTGCTCCTGCACCTGCCCAAACCGCATCAACACACCTCGCTCACCAGCATGGACAATCACGAAAAAGCTGGCAAAAATCATCAACCCCAGCAGCAGTGACAAAATTCGACTGGCAAGAAATAGATCTGTTTTCATCGATTTGGATTGAAATTTTTGTTGATGGAGACAGGAGTTAGAAGTCAGAATTTATATCAAATTCAACGAGCTAAGTAGGTGAGCATAATTAAACATAAAACCCAAAACCCTGCGCCGCCCGTGCAGCATTTTGAATCTGGTTTTTAATTATGCCGAGGTACTTAGTGATCAGTTCAGTAGAGGGGTGTTTCGTATGCGTGTAATTACTCTGACTCCGGTCTACTCCAAAATTTCGCTTCTATAAAACTGCCAGCTTCCCACTCCATGATTATTTTTTATGCTTTTAACTGATGGGAATACTTCATTTTATGACAAACCCATTTTTGGGATAGAAATCAGCTTGCATCAATTTACTTTATCGTTTTGACAAAAAAGAGTATTTGATTCTATGAATTGTCCTTCCTAGAGTAGGAAGGGTGAAAGCACACCATTTCTGATGATTGCCTGCTAGTTGAGAACTTCTAACCTTACAGCAGGATGTTTAAACAGATGCTTGAACAGATGCTTGAACAAAACGCTTTAGCAAAGAGTAAAAAGAATAAGGGGCTTATGTCCACTCAATTCCTTCAAAGTCTACATGGCTTAAAGCCTAATTGTCTCTCATTTGGGGAAGTTTTAGCTCAGCATTTGCGGTGTAGCCTATGGTGTAGCCGCTTTGACAGTTGCCAACGGCAGCGATAATGTGAGAATTTATCTGCCGCTGTTCGCCCACTGCACTTGAGAAACCCTGGAGATGATTCTGTCGATTTTCTTCGCCTTGGTCGGCGTTTGGTGTTAGGCTGCCTATCAGTTAACTCGTTTACCGACGGTTGCAGACATGCTAACGCAATATGGCAACTAATTTGTTCCCTATGTATTAATTGGGTTAGGAGTAATGACTCTGTGGGCTAGTCAAACCCTCACTGACCGAGGAGTGATGGTGATCACCCTGCTAATCGAGATTGGCTACCTGATGCGTGTGAGCCGAATTCTACCATCACAGATTGAGGAGTGACGCCGTTTCGGCCATGAATGAGCTGTCTGCTGCACTGATTAAAGGCATCACGTCGTTTATCGCCACTAATCTGGATGACATCGTGATTCTAACGATCTTTTTTTCTCAAGTAAATGCGAATTTCCGAGTGCGGCATATTCTTGTGGGCCAATACCTGGGATTTCTGGTGATTATTCTGGCCAGCTTACCGGGATTTCTGGGCGGCTTGGTGCTTCCCGAAGCCTGGATTAATATTTTGGTAAGAACTGTTTTGCGCTAAACCAGCGTTAAACCATTAGTGTCTATGGCTTTGACGCTCCGACAGCAGCAGGAAGAGCCAAAAATTCTTTTTATAAAATAAATTATTGGCTTTGGCTCAAATGGTGGTTTTTTGACGTTGAGTGGCTTTTCATTTGGTTGAGTTGAGCTTGACGACTACGATGTTCGTCTGAGCAGATTGACTGGGTCAGATAAATTTGAAAAGTAATTGAAATTAAAACAATCGCTAAATTTTCAATCTGCAACTAAAACCACTGTAAATATTAAGAACTCTACTAAATCGTGTCTCTCAATTAGTTGATTTAATAGGCTAAACGAGTGTTTTCTAGGGAGTTTAAGTTGCGGTTTGAGATTAAAAGCGAATCATGCAAAATAGTGACAATTTATTACTGCTGTTTCCGCCCAATTGAAGCGAATTGCATAATTGACTAGCATTCTCCTGGGTAGCAACCGTTACTTGTATCTTTGTGCTCAACTTGTGCTCAACTAACATCAACTGACATGAAATGGCTGCTGTGTTGAACTTGCGAAGTTGGTTCTCCCGTCGTCGCTATCTGATCGGACTAGCAATTCTTTGTTGCACCGCTGTGGTGCTGGGGAATCTAGTGGCTTGGCCTCAGCCGCCGATTCATCTCACTATGCTGACTTCGGCTTTGGATGCGGAGCAGGGGCGGAGTTTGGTGGCGGCGTTTGAAGCGAAAAATCCCGATATTAAAATCGATGTAATCGAAGGCCCGACCGGCTCGAATGCCATCGAAGACCTCTACACCACGTCGTTTTTGTTGGGCGGCTCGCCCTACGATCTGGTGATGATGGATGTAGTCTGGCTGCCCAAGTTTGCCGCCGCGGGCTGGCTGCTCGACCTGAGCGATCAAATTCCTGCTGCCGATCTGGCCGATTTTATGCCCGCAGACTTGGACGGAGGACGCTACAACGGCAGGCTGTATCGGTTGCCAATTCGCTCTGATGCGCAGCTTTTGTTTTATCGGCAAGATTGGCTAGAGCAGGCAGGCATTCAACCCCCCGAAACCTTCGACGATTTGATTGCAGCCTCGCAGCAGCTTCAGCAGGCAGGCACGACTAAATGGGGCTATGTTTGGCAGGGGCGGCAGTTTGAAGGACTAACTGCCGTTTTTGTCGATGTGCTGGCGGGCTATGGTGGCTTTTGGGTCAATCCCAAGACGTTAGAAGTGGGGTTAGACCGTCCAGAGGCCGTTGAGGCGGTCCAGTTTTTGCGTCGTACCATCGAGCAGGGCGTGTCGCCACCGGGAGTGAGCAACTACCAGCACGAAGATGCCCGCCGTCTGTTTCAGGCTGGTGAAGCTGCGTTTATGCACAACTGGCCCTATGCCTATCCGCTCAGCAACGCCGATGATTCGCCGATTAAAGGCAAGTTTGCCATCAAAACAATGGTGCATGCGCCCGGATTAACGAGCGCGGCCTGTTTGGGCGGTTGGGGGTTGGGTGTGGCAAAATCAACTGCCCATCCGGAAGCGGCCCTGCGAGTGGCCCAGTTCTACGCCAGTCCGGAAGCCCAGCGCTTATCGAGTTTAGAAAATGGCTATTTGCCTACCCGGGTTGCCAACGAATTAGAGACATATCATTCACCTCCATTTCGTTGTTTAATTAGATAGTTCAGTCGAAGTAACTTCAGTTGAAGTGTTTGATTCAGCCTCTCTAATTTCAGATTAATCCGTGAGTCAGTCGCTGTGGGATGCTGTAAAGTTCGGTTCTCTCGAAAAATTTGTTTCCTGCTTCCGAACCAAACTGATTGGATGCATCAACCTATTGTTGTCTAGCATAACTATTTTGCCTAGCTTAACCAGCACCAAATTCGACCCATACAGGTGACAATCTGCGTTGTAGCGGTAAACGATCGCATTCTGGTAACGATTCCGACGGTAAACGGTCCACAAACTCTGGCGGAAACTCTTGTCGGCAGTGGCTGCATAACCAATAGATGCTGTTTCGTCGAACATGACGCAGCAATCGATTATCGCAAAATGGACAATAACGCTGCATTACTTTGCGACACAACCCATTACTCTCTCAGTAGTACCATGCCGTCTACGGTTGGGTTTCCTGTTTATTTAATCATTGGTATTAACGATTGGTATCAATGAGAGAGGTGTTGATACAAATAGAGAAATCTCCCACTGCTTGTTCTCTGTCTGCGATACTTTACCTGCCGGTAGCGCCTGCTCCAGCAATATTTGCTGTTGGGCATTTCTGAGAAAATAGCCGCTCATCATCGTAGAAGCCAACAAGTTTGGTTCATCGAATTATTCATAGGCAGATTTCTTTTTGGGTCAAGCAGTTCATAATCCCAGTGTTCACAACTGGGGCATAGCAGGAAGAGCTTGCAGAGGCAGTTCAACTTCCAATTTGCCTCCCCGCAACCAGTGGGACAACCCTGCGGGAGCCTCTGCCCGATCCAGATACAAGCGCAATTCCTCACCCTCCAAGATTTCCTTTTGCAGCAAGGTTTGTGCCGTTTCCTCTAGCAAGGCTCGATTATGCTGAAGAGTTTGGAATGCTATCTGGTGAGCACCATCAATAATTTCCTTTACTTGCCGATCAATTTCCTCGGCCACCCTCGGACTCACAGAACGACGTGGATTGCTGTAGCCTTCTAAAAACTGCGGCTGGCTTTTCTCGAAGGCGATTGGACCCAGTTCATGGCTCATGCCGTAGAGCGTCACGGCCCGTTCGGCCAGATCTGTGGCCTTTTGGATATCATCACTAGCTCCAGTCGAAACTTCACCAAAAATCAGTTCCTCGGCTGAGCGTCCCCCTAGCAGTGTGGCAATCCGACCGCGCAGTTCGCTTTCAATCATCAAAAAGCGGTCTTCTTCGGGTAACTGCACTGTGTAGCCCAATGCACCGACACCACGCGGCACGATCGAGATTTTCTCTACTTTTCCGGTACTGGGCATCAGCGCCCCGACAATCGCATGTCCAACTTCGTGATAGGCGACAGTTTTCTTCTCGACCTCATTCAATACGCGCGATTTTTTCTCTAATCCAGCCACGACTCGTTCAATCGCTTCATTGAAATCGGCCATTGTCACTGCATCGCGATTTTGGCGGGCAGCTAGCAGGGCAGCTTCGTTGACTAAATTAGCTAGATCGGCACCAGCGAATCCCGGCGTTCGGGCCGCAATCTTGTCTAGATCCACATGGAATGTACCCACAGCCCGTCTGTGATGATTTCTCGTTTGATTAGAACCTAAAACCATGTTTTGTCCTCCTACATTGATCATTTGGCGAGATCATTTGGCGATCTTGGCAGTGCCCCTATCTCGCGAACGGCAAGCCAGATATCCGAGATGCGCCCTCAAGCGATTGCTTCAGCTGCTTAATCAGGTGCATTACTTATTACAGATGAATAATGCTCTCTATCTAGTAATCCGTCGTTAAATTGCTTAAATGCATTGTTCCATGGACATGTGAAGCCAAAAGCACGCTTGCCGTTGATTCTATTGTTTTTCAGGTAACGCTTATCTGTAATTGTCCAATGACTGCCTATGCACCCAAGCTTTCTACGGACTGTATTTTCTATCGCTTACTCACGTTACCAACTTCAGCTTCGCTTCACCCTCTATCCTTTGAAGCAACTTACGGCTGTTTTTATCTCCAAAATGATTTATTGCTGCAGTAGGATAGCTAGATAAATTATCTACACTGACTGTGCAAACTTTTGTAAATTCGATGAATTTCACTTAGGCTGAAATTCCTGCGCAAAAATAGGCCATCTGCCATTGCCAACAAATGTCTAAAACAATTGAATTCTCGCCACTTCAGGATTCTCCAGTCTCTGCTATTAGATTTGCTAAGTCGAGTAATTTTCATATGTAATATGACTTCTGAAGGATGGCTATAGAAAGTATTTTTTCTAGGTTTAGAACTACGAACTAAAACACCAGAGTTTTAACTCTTTAAGTCTGTCAAGCAATAAGATTGGAGGTTAAAGTGAATCTATTCCACAGAATTCGCGGCGTTTTGGTTGCTTTCTCTTTAGTATTTATCTTGACGGTTACGAGTGCCTGTGCCGGAGCCGTTCAAACCGATCGTACATCTTACCAACCCAGTGGCACCGCTAGCTACAATAGCTACAATCAGCTAGAGCGAGGCGATACCGCTGTGGGTCAAAACTTTGCCGACTGGGTTGTGCAGACGGCGCATGGTTTAGTCAAAGATGCCTACGTGCGGGACGATGACAAACTGGGTGTAGTCATTTCACCTCAGGTGAAGCCGAATGAAGTTCGTAATCTTGCCAGGTCTCTAGCTCAGGGATTTCACCGCAATTTTCCTAACCGGGACTTAAACGTGTTGATGTATGCCCCCGACAAAAAGCTAATTCTCAAAGCTCGCTATGACAACACGACCAAGCAAATCGAGTACCAGCCTGTTGGTTAAACCCGACTGAATAGCACTAGAACACTTCGATTAATTGAAATTCTGAAAATCGTGAGGTAAAACCAATGCCTAGCAGCAATGAGTATAAGCGTCAGATCATGGACGATCTGGCCCAGGGGAATGTGGAATCGCTGGATGATGATACGGCCAGTTCTGGTAACGAATACGACAACTTCGACGATTTTGCCCGTCGGTCTTCTAGAGAAGAACGCCACTCTCTATTTCGTCGCTCGTTCCATCCCGACCGCATTCCTCCGCAGCAAATGGAACCTGAATTACAAAAAGCGATTGCCCAAATCAAACCCAACGAACGGGATGATGTGGCACGCGAATTCTTCAATCATCTCAAGAAGCGAGGCCTGAACTGTGCGAAGGTAACTGGGTAGCGCAAATGTATTGTCCAAATCTCCCTCGCGATCGCCTACATAAAACAGTCCGATTCCAAAGCCCAACCCTTACAAATCACCTGCTTGAATTTCGTAGCTTGTCCATATATTGAAAGCATGTTCTGGCACATTGTTCAAACGATTCCCTACTTCAAAGGTGTTGTCTTCTGTGATTCGGGCATCGGTATAAGCATAGCCTGCAATGATATTCCATCCTGGAAGAATCTCTCCGGCAACGTTCAATTCAACGCCACGACTATTTTGTTCGCCGGTTTGAATCGAAAAATTAGGATTATCTGGATCGCGAGTAGTAACATTCGTGCGCTTCAGATCATATAGCGCTAGCGTCGCAGAGAGGCCATCGTTAATATCTGCTTTGATGCCAATCTCATATTGCGTACCACGTCCCGGCTCAAATGGCTCATTATCACCGGATCGCCCAATAGCTGGAGTAAACGAGCGGCTACAGTTGGCATAGAGCGAAATGGGTTCAATCGGTTGATAGACAATGCCCAAACGGGGACTAAAGGCATCTCCAGATTGGAATGTCTCAGTATCCTCGGTTAAATTTCGATCCGTTTGCTCAAAATAATCAAATCGACCGCCCAATAGTAGTTTGAGATTATCTGTGAGGGTGACTTGATCTTGAACATAGATCCCTACAGAATCGGTTAATCCGGTACGATCGAAAGGCGCTCCGTCCAGATCGAATCTCTCTGAACTGTAGACTGGATCAAAAAGGTCAAGGGGTGCTGCAATAAAGGCTCCTCCTATAAAATCCTCTGTCTCGATTCGTCGCAAATCTGCACCCAATAGAAGCTGATGCTGAATCGAACCTGTGGAAAATCTGCCAACAACATTCGTGATCAGGTCGAAGGCTTGACCGTAAGAATCAGCATCATCGACGGCACGCTGTACCGTTCTTAGATCGGGGTCCAAGCTTCTCAAAGCGTAAAGGTTTCTATTTCTGTAATATGAGTCGGTAAAGTAAAAGGAATTTCGCAACGACCAGTTTTCACTAAAGCAGTGTTCTAAGTCATACCCAACTCGAAGAATCTCTGGATCAAACTCACTACTCTCGTCCGCAATATTACGATTGCGGGGAATCTCTCCGTTTGGGTTTGGTAGTACCGTTCCTCTAGCGGGAAGACCGGGGTTCCATCCTTGATTGATGTCGCTGTACTCCACATTCAAGGTGAGATCAGTCTGATCGCCAATCTCAAACCTTAAAGCACCTGCCACGCCAAAAATATTTCGATCCAGAAAATCAACAAAGCTATCGCCATGTTCGTAAGAGGCATTCAGGCGATATAGGATTGTCCTTGAATCGTTCAGCGGCCCCGTTAAATCAACTGCACCCTGGTAAAAGCTATAGTTTCCAACAGACGCTTCCACCGAATAAAATGGTTCACGCTGGGGTTGTCTGGTGACAATGTTGATTGTCCCACCGGGAGCGCCCTGACCAAATAGAACCGAAGCAGGACCCCTAAGAACTTCAATTCGTTCAATGTTCGATAAAATTACTGATGCTCCCCCATCTCCAAATGAATAATCCAATAATCCGTTTCGGATGAAGTTCTAGTCAATTTCGTCTGTCGCGGCTGCTGGACTGAGGGGACGCCCCAACTGCTTTTCCACCTCGGCTCGAAACTTGTCGAGACCCCACTCGTCAATTAGCCACATCAGGCGAGCTTTCTGGCGATTTGCTCGCAGACCGTGATCCCGATACACCACCAGAATGGCGCGGCACAGGTCTACCACGTCTTCAGGCGGTACCCAGGCGTTGAGCGGAATCGCTGCCTCACAGCGCTTAGCCGAGAAGAAGCCACCAACCACCACGTTGAACCCAAGTTGACGAGTTGGTGCGGCAGGAGCAGGCGTTGAACCGTTGGTTGAACCGTTAGCTAACTGCGTCTGCTGGTTATAAATGGCCCAGTATCCAGCCGGCTGATCGCGCCATGAGCCAGATTCATTAGATGGGGACGTTTGAGACGAATCAACATCATCCGCAGTATGAACTGAAGTATGATCTGAATCGATCTCTTTGAATGCGGGCACAAAGGCAATATCGTTAATTTCGGCGTGAACTGAATTATCTCGTCCACCTTCAATCGCGATATTGAACTTACGGGGCAGATTGGTAAACTCAGGATTTCCTTCACCGTTGTTGGTGATCATGTCCTGTACCTGCTGCACCAGTTCCCGCACGTCAATCAGTTCGTTGGCGTCTAGCCCTGCTACCGGTGAAGCAGTGATGTTGCGCACATTATCCATGCCAGACTGGACGCTGGTCATGCCCACTTCCTTCATCCGATTGAAGATGCTGGGAATATCCTCAATTCGGATGCCTCGAAGCTGGAGATTTTGCCGGGTTGTGATATCAGCATTGCCGTCTTCACCGTACCGCTGCACAATCTCGGCCAAAACCCGCATTTGCTGGCTGGTAATAATGCCGCTGGGCATCCGCAGCCGCATCATGAACTTGCCAGGTGTAACCGGACGAAAGAAAATGCCCAACCACTTCAGCCGGTGATCGCGATCGGTGGCATCAATGGCTTCCCATCCAATCTGAGCAAAGTAATCCAGTTCATCCTTGACAGCTAAACCGTCTTTTTCGGCTTTGAACTTTTCAAACTTGTTCTGACTGGCGGCTTGATTGGTGATAACGCTGGTCACGGTTCTATCCCTCGCTGGATCAAGATTGAAGCTGCCTTGTAGGACTCATTTGCAAGACAGATTAGGAAAAAGGCCGGGGTGGTTTCGTAACTTAAGTTACAAAAATTTGCAATTTATGTTCTTTCTGCATTTTGATCATGCAATTGCTGCATCTGGGGCTGGTTTCGTAGCTGTTTTTACAAAACTGAATTGGTATCAGCTAACGCTTCGAAGCAAGCAGTTTCTATCATCGGAATCGCTAATCTCTAAGATAAAAAATTGCTATCTTTGGCGTTAATTGCTCAGATTAAAACTGGATTTAGGTTCAAAGCAGCAGCAAATGCTACCGATTTGAGGGAAGGAATCGTTAGATTGAATCGAGCTAAATTCTGCCATTGATTTTTCTCGATATTTAAATCGAGTTTTGCACTAGCCTGGACTGATTTCTGGCTTGTCTCTTTGGCTTGAATTGGGCATAAAACTGTTAAAAATTCCTGCCCAATTTGATCCGCTTTATCGCTACCCTTGCCGCCAACCGGGCAAAAAGCGAATTTTTAGCCAATATGAGCCACGAACTTCGGACTCCGCTCAATGGAATCTTGGGTTATGCTCAGATCCTGCAACGCTCACAAAGCTTGGCAAAACGGGAAAAACAAGGCATTGAGATTATCAGGCAATGTGGTCAGCATCTATTGACGTTGATCAACGATGTGTTAGACCTTTCCAAGATTGAGGCTCAAAAACTGGAATTACAGCCCATTGATTTCCATCTTCCTTCCTTCCTCCAAAACGTGGCGGAAATTTGCCGCATCAAAGCTGAACAAAAGGGATTGAACTTGATTTACCAACCTGATCTCCATTTGCCAGGCGGAATTAGAACCGATGAAAAAAGATTACGGCAGGTCCTGATCAATTTGTTGGGGAATGCGGTCAAGTTTACTGATACAGGCAGTGTTATATTTCTAGTCAAATGTCAAAAACTTGAGAGTAATAAAGATTGTCCTTCTATCTACAAAATTCGATTTCAAGTAGAGGATACAGGTGTAGGTATTGCTTCAGATCAATTGGATAGAATCTTTCTGCCGTTTGAGCAGACTGGAGATGCCAAGAAACAGTCTGAAGGAACCGGGCTGGGATTGGCAATCAGTCAGAAGATTGTTCAGCTAATGAATAGTACATTGAATGTTCAAAGTCAGCTTGGTCAAGGTAGTATCTTTTGGTTTGATGTAGAACTACTCGAAGCAAAAGAATGGGCTAAATCCTCCAGGATTTCTAACCAGGGTGTGATTGTAGGAATTCAAGATCAACAACCTAAAATTCTGATTGTTGATGATCTGTGGGAAAATCGCTCTGTTATTGTTAGCTTATTGAAACCAATTGGATTTGAAGTGTTTGAAGCTTTCAATGGTCAGGAAGGGCTGCAAAAGGCAAGTGAACTACAGCCGGATCTAATCATCACCGACTTGACGATGCCAGTCATGGATGGCTACGAGATGCTGAAGCAGATTCGTCAGCTACCTGAGTTGGCTCATATGCCTGTGATTGTTTCCTCGGCCAGTGTATTTGAAACAGATAGGTATAAAAGTTTAGACGCTGGGGCCAATGAATTTCTACCGAAACCAGTGCAAATAGACAGTTTGTTAGAGGCTTTAGCAAAGCATCTAAAATTGACTTGGATATATGCAGAACGAAGCGATGCAGTAGAGACGCAACAAACAGCCGAACTTGAGAGCGAATCAGCTCAAATTATTCCACCGCCCCTTGAGGACTTGGTTTTGCTGCATGATTTAAGTCGCAAAGGTTTGGTCAAAGACCTGCTCAAGGAGGTAGAAAGGTTAGAAAACTTTGACCGCAAATTCATACCGTTTACTCAACAGCTTCGCCAATTTGCCAGGGAATTTCAGTTGAGGCAAATTCGCACTTTTGTAGAACATTATTTATCAACGAACTAGATTGTTTTTATTTAGCAGGTATTGCTCTGTTTCGGTTGATCTACTGCCCAAAGTGTCTAATGTTTCATAAAACAACGATGTTTAATCTAGAATCCCAAGCTATTTTGATTGTGGATGATAATCCCACAAACCTGGAAGTACTGTCCGAGACTTTACTCAGTGCTGGGCTTCAAGTTGCTATCAGAGTTGCTGGGGGAAAAGGTCGGCAAGAAGAATTTGCAGGCGGCGTTGCGACGCTATCAGCAAGAAAAGCCGAAGCCGGATGGGTTGAGTCAGCCCGTTGGGGTAAATTTTGCGACGATTGCACCCGATAAACTGGAATTTCCGAGTGGTTCGGTGCCGCTACATTCACCGTTTTATGTTGAGCGTGCTCCCATCGAGGCGCAGTGCTGGGCTGAGGTCAGCAAACCCGGCAGTTTAATTCGGATTCGTGCGCCCCAACGGACGGGCAAAACCTCACTGATGCAGCGAATTGTTGCCTACGCGAAGCAGACTGGTTTCAATACCGTGACGCTGAACCTGCAGCAGGCCGATCGCCGTGTTTTTGAATCGCTTGATCGGTTTCTGCGCTGGTTTTGCGCTAACATCAGCCAGCAGTTACAGCTACTGCCTCAGTTGGATGAATATTGGGATGAAGATATTGGTAGCAAAATGAGCTGCACGTTGTATATGCAGCGGTATATTCTCAAATCGGTGGATATGGCTCTAGTGTTGGCGTTGGATGAGGTGAACCGCCTGTTTGAATATCCAGATTTGGCCAGCGATTTTTTGCCCCTACTGCGCACCTGGTATGAAGATGCCTCCGAATATGAAGTGTGGCAAAAACTGCGGCTGATTGTAGTGCATGCCACCGAGGTTTACATTCCGCTTAACTTGAACCAATCTCCCTTTAACGTCGGTCTGCCAATCAAGCTGCCTGAGTTTACTTTGGCGCAAGTGCAGGCGCTGGCCCTAAGCCACGGTTTGGAGTGGGCTGCGAGCGAGGCAGGTGTGCAAAAGCTACAGGCCCTAGTCGATCTGATTGGTGGTCATCCCTACCTGGTGCGTCTGGCGCTCTACCATTTGGGGCGGCAAGAGGTGACGCTCGACCAGCTTTTACAAGAAGCTGCCACAACATCTGGCATCTATGCTGACCATTTGCGCCAGCAGTTGAGTCATCTACAGGACCACCCTGAATTGGCCATTGCCCTTCGCCAAGTCTTCACCGAAACGACCGCCCATTTGGAACCGATTACTACTTACAAGTTAGAGAGTTTAGGACTGATTACCTTACACGGAGAACAAATAAAACCAAGCTGTAAATTATATCGTAAATACTTTCAAGAAGTTTTGGGTTTTGAATTTTAAGGTTGGATTCTGTCCGTTAAGTCAGCACTAAATCTTTAAATGGCCAGTTGCAAATCATGAAATGGAATAGCTTCCCAAACTTAAAACTACGCGCGATGTCTAACGGCGGGCTACCGCCAACGCCCAGGCTTTGCTAATCACACTTAAAACTTAAAACTATTCGAGAGGATTAATTATGCCTGCGTCAGGAATTCAGTATGAATATCAGTTGGGGGTAGCCTCAAAACTGATGCGCCGAGCTATGTAGAGCGGCAGGCAGACATTGACCTCTTCCACGCCTTGATGCGGGGAGAGCTGTGTTATGTGTTCAACTCGCGTCAGATGGGGAAATCCAGCTTGCGGCTACGCACCAAACACCGCCTCGAACAGATGGGTATGAGCTGTGCGTCCCTTGACATGACTCGGATTGGCAGCAAAACTATCACACCATCATTTTTTCCGCCAACTCCTCGCCCCACATTGCACCCAATCCCGCACCGCCGTATGCGAGCGAAACCGTCATGCAATGCCAGCAGGAGATCGTGTAGAGCCAAGGGCCAGCCGGCAGTTCGAGGTTATTTTCCAGGTGCGAAGAGCCGGTGATGTCCTGAACCAGATAAACGCCGTTTGGCCGCAAGGCTTTATAGATGTTCCGCAGCATTCCTGCCGGGTCAGCTTGGTCGTGTATCGCGTCAAACGACGTGATCAGGTCGTATTGCTCTGTCTCCCCGATATTTGCCGCATCGCGGACCTCGAACCGGAGGTTGGTCACTCTGGCCGCTTTCGCTTCCTCTCGTGCAGCTTCGATGCCCTCTTCGGAAAAGTCGTAACCCGTGAAGAGGCTGTTCGGATATGTTTTCGCCAATGTGATCATTGCACGGCCTTTTCCGCAACCGACATCTAGTACGTCAATTCCGGTCTCGAGCCTTTCCTTCAGCCCGGGAACGATGGGTAGAATGAACGGCTCCAATGCGGCAACGGTCGTCTGGTCGCTTTCCGAAGCCATCACCTCATGGAAGCGCGGATATTCCGAATACGGCACACCGCCACCATTCCGAAAGCTTTCCAGCAATTTATCTTCTACACCGGCCAGCACCGGGATGAACTGCATTGCCGAAGCCATATTGTAATCCCCCGAAGAAGTGAGAGCCCTAGCGTGCTCTTCGGGTAATTGATAGATCATGGTATCCGGAAAATAGTTCACTACCCGCGCGGTTACCATAGTTCCGAGCCACTCGCGAACATAGCGTTCGTTCAGCTTTGCGGCATCCGCTATCTGCTGTGATGTTGAAGCAGGCAGAGCTGCCATCGCCTCAAACAAGCCGCTCCGATGGCCGATGCTTAACGCGAGTGCGATCGCACCTTTGTTAAGCACGTCAAGCATGCTGGCCGAAAATGCCTCGGCTTTCTTTTGGTCAAAATTAGTATCTTTCATCATTGCTCCTTGAAAATATATGAATTTGTGCCCTAAACCTAATGGCACAAGTAAACGATACGACGGGCGCTGACAACAGGTCTTGAAGAAGGTATGAACTTTTGATGAGGAATCTATGATTTCATATCGATCGGTTGTATCCTCAATTCTTCAATGAAGGCATTCGCATTAACAACCTTTGCATTGGTCTGCTTTGCCCTTAATTCTATACTTTGCCGTTTGGCATTGGCCGACGGCCAGATCGATGCCGCAAGCTTCACAATGGTTCGGCTGGTATCGGGAGCGGCCGTGCTCGCTGCGGTCGTTGCCCTAAGCCGAAAGACGGAAAGCATTGCCAAAAACGGAAACTGGACATCCGCGTTCTTTCTTTTTGGATACGCTATCGCGTTCTCATTCGCATATCTCAATCTTACGGCAGGAACAGGAGCACTTATCCTTTTCGGCTTCGTGCAATTGACGATGATCGGTGTCTCTATCGGGCGCGGTGAGATGCCCACGCGATCTGAGGTTGTCGGATTGCTGATAGCTGCGGGTGGACTGACGTATCTGGTGTTCCCGGGCCTTTCAGCACCACCTATGTTTGCCTCCATTCTGATGGCGGCGGCTGGAGACCCCAATAGCTGGGCTAGTTTGCCTCACTTTTACTCACGGGTGAGGGGATTACCGTCTTTGTCGATGTCCAGACGCTCTTTGCGAATGGTTTCATCGGTCTCTACCGTATCCCGATCCACTTCTTTGCGCACCCGCACTTCCTCACGCACAAAGGCTTCCTTACGAATGTCAGGAGTCTCTTCGTAGACTTCCATGCGGACGACTTCTCCCTCTTGGAATGCGCCTGTACCAACGGTAGAAGCAACGTCAGTGTCTGTGGGATTAACCCGTTCAATTACTACCCGCTCTTTCTCAACCGGTACAGAGACATGCTGAGTTTCAGTTTCTACATGCTTACCGACAGCAACTTCACCAGTCTTGCGCCGAGTCTTGTCAGCAACCAGGCGCTCCTCATAGAGTCTGAGGGTTTGGTGATCCCGCTCGTTCAGGTTATATAGATCGGGATCATAGTCATAGCGATAGGAGCTACGGTCGTAGTTACGGCCCAGGTTGACATCTCGGTTGACACTACGATCTGCGGCCGGAGCACCACCCAGGGGTAGGGTAGTATCATCAGTCATGCCAGGCGTTGCATCCAGCGAGGTGGGGCTTGCCATCGTGCCAGTTGTACCCGTCGTTGTGCCCATAGGCCGATAGACGCCGCGAACGCGCTCTTCGTAGTCGTAATCTAGCGCTGCGTTTGGATCGTACTCTGGCAAGTTCTCGACCTGTTCACGGGTCAAACCGTCAGCGTAAATGCGTTTATCGTTGTAATCGATACGGGCACGACCGATTGGTAGCAGCACTTTCTTGCCAAAAATCCAGGCTCCGGTATTGATTACCAGGTAGCGAAAACGACCTTCATCATCCACTAACAGATCATCAACCGAGCCAATTTTGTCGGTACCACTATAGAAGCTGTATCCCAAAACGTCATGATCGCCAAACTGATCGCGATAATCTGGATAAAACTCTCTAATTTTGTGCAATGGCATTTTATTCACCTCAATTCCTTGAGTTACAGTTCCCATGCTAGGAGTCCGCTTTCTGTCCACCATCTGTCTGCTGGGCTAGATGGCGCAATCTTTTGAGGGATCTCTTAGCTGGCTATAGCCTGACAACCTCTATCCTTAGAATCTGCCTTAGAACCGGTGTTTAGTGACCATCCAAACATGGCAGAGAAATGTTCACAAAACTAAACTTTTTCGCTTTCGTTTCTAGCTGCTGATACTCGCTGCCGATATTTGTTGCTTCTATATACGCTAATATTCGCTTCTTGCTTGGCTGGTCGCTTATTGAGCAATGGTTAATTTCTCTCTTAAGGCAGGTGTACTGCTGCTAACTCCTTTATATTGTTTGAACTATCAATTAAATTAGCCTCATTTTCAACTTAGAAGCTTGTAGGAGTCGGTCAGCTATGACTTACACGAATGAACCTGTGAATCCGATCAACCGGGGAGCGGAGCGAATTGCCCCAGTGCCGGCTGTAGATTACCATGACCGGGTCCGTTGGGGTCCGATTCTGGCTGGATTGGTAACAGCGATTAGCTCGCAGCTCGTTCTGAGCGGTATTGGCGCAGCCATTGGTCTGACTACGCTAGCCAATTCGGGTGCTATGGCTGCTCGTCCGCTATCCAGACGAGTATTATCCGATTCATAATTTTGCGACATTTTAATCTTATGTTCGTTAGTGTTTGTTAAGGGTTCTGGATAGCATGGCTTTTTGAGAAGCGCTGCTGGACTCGCTGCGTGCGTATGCGTTGTGGCCATGAGTACCTCGATTTTCAGGGGAGCTTTCCCACGAAATTAGATCAAAAATAGAGCGTTACATCTTCACCACACTGGTCCGCTAAATATACTAATGACTTAAATCGAAGATGCACGATTTGATCGTAAAAAGGATTCAGTTTGCAAAGGGGCGGAATCCGAACCAGGGTGTAGTCAAACAGTTTGATTTGTCGTTCGAAAGGGCAACGAGCTGGAATCAGTTTACAAAGAGACCGGGCAGTTTGGGGATCAGAGATTTCAATCGCTTCCAGTCGTTGCCGAATTGGGTGGAGGAGGGCACTAAGGGGATAAAAAGCTGAACGGTTCACAGTAAGGTCAGGCAGAGAGCCAGGGGGGAACAATCACTCGAATGGTAAATGCGATCAGAATTTCACTGACACCTTCGAATAGCTTCTAAGTTAGACCTGAAAAATGCAGAACTTGTGTAGATCCAGAGAATTAATCTGGCGTTTGTCTACTGGTCGTTCCAGCCCAATATCTTCGCGATCTGGCCTGGTAGTTTCATGGCTTTGAAGGGTCTCGTGATAATTCCTGCGACCTCTAGTTCGGCCAATCGTCGTTGCTCAGCAGCTTGTACCTTAGCCGTCATCAGAATCACCGGAATCGGTTGGGTAACCGGATTGGCTTGCAGCGCTCGAAAGGTTTCGATCCCGTCCATTTCAGGCATCATCACATCGAGCAAAATGACATCGGGCGACTGACCAACCGCCTTCTCCAGTCCTTCTTGTCCCGAAGCGGCACTCGCTACATCCCAGCCTCCAACCGCCTTCAAGGTGAGTTGAACCACAGCCCGAATATCATATTCATCATCAACTATCAGAATGCGTTTCGTCATTAAGGCGGTCTCCTGTCTTGCCTCGAATCATCCGGTTGAGTAGATTGATCACCCGCTGCTCAAATTCCTGGGGGCTAATGCGGCCTTTAGTCAGGAATAGCGTTTGTCCTAGCCGTAGCCGTTCCCGCTCATGGTCATTCAAATCGCGGGCAGTATAAACCACTAGGGGCACTTGGCAGAGCCGATTATGCTGCCGCAGCCAGTCTACAACAGCAAAGCCATCATTGACGGGTAATCCTAAATCGAGGACCAGCAAATCCGGAATCACCTGCTGACTGAGTTGAATTGCTTCTCGTCCAGTTTGGACATGGAACGTTTCGATTTGATGACGAGCAAATAAGGTGGTCAGGACCTGCGCCAAATCTAAGTCATCTTCGATGATTAGCACTTTCAGCGGCTGATTATGGTTAACCAGAGCACGCTCCAGCGCTTGCCACAGCACTTTAGGTTCTGGCGGTTTCACCACCCAATCGCTAATGTCAGCATAGGGAGCTTCTCTAGCATCGGGCAACAGCCCACTCAAAATGATCACTGGAATGGTGCGCGTTTCAGACTGCTGTTTCAAAATTGCCAAGGTTTCCCAGCCCCGATCCCAGCCACATCGAGCTAGCCAAACTGAAATTGCGCGATCAATACGACGCCCAGCTTTTGCGCGCCGCTGCCAACGCCCCAATTCAAGGCTCCAGCGCTGACATTATCAAGATCGCTATGGTGAAGCTGCACGAGATTCTCAAAGGTCGCCGCGCTCACCTGTTGCTGCAAGTCCACGATGAACTCGTGTTTGAAATCCACCCCGACGAATGGCAAGAACTACAGCCGCAGATCAAAACCACAATGGAATCTGCTGTTGAACTATCTGTGCCGCTGTTGGTAGAAGTGCGAACTGGGCAGAACTGGATGGAGGCGAAGTAGAAAGTTTTGAGTTTTGAGTTGGGCTTCCAGCTTAAAACTTAAACCTCAAAACTTAAATTGAAGCGCTACAATCTAGACCGCTAAACTCGGAGGTTTTCTATGACCACTGCTCAAGATGTATTGGCAACCAATCAAGCCTTTTATCAAGCCTTTGAGCGACTAGACATTGATGCCTTGAGCCTAGTTTGGTCGAAGGCTCCTAAGGTCACCTGCATTCACCCCGGACGGTCGGCTCTACGCGGATGGGAGCAGATTCGCTTCTCCTGGGATCAGATCTTTAGAAACACCAAGCAGCTCGAAGTAGCCGCAGATGTAATTGCCACTGAAGTGATTGGTAATGTCGCCTATGTGGTGCTGGTAGAAAACCTGGTGCAGGTAGTGCCAGAGCGACGGATGGAAGTGCAGACCATGGTGACCAACATTTTTGAATACGAAGACGGCAACTGGTTCTTGGTGCACCGGCACACCAGTCCAATGATGCAGGCAGCCTAGTGCAGGCAGCCGATTGAAAGAAACTCGGGAATGCTAATGTGCCTCAGCAACTAATGTGCCTCAGCAAACGGCTGGAGGGCCACGGCCCCGATTGTCTCTAATAGCTGATTGTCTGCATCCCGCTCTGGGTTGCTGGTGGTTAGCAGCGTTTCGCCATAGAAAATCGAGTTGACTCCAGCCATGAAGCAAAGCACCTGAGCTTCCGACTGAGACGACTACGTCCGGCGCTAAGGCGAATCTTGGCTTGGGGCATCAAAATCCGAGCGGTGGCACACATCCGCACCAAGTCAAACGAATCAACGGGCTGCTGGTTTTGCAAGGGCGTTCCTTCGACGGCGGTTAGAGCATTGATTGGCACACTTTCGGGATGGGGTTGCATGGTTGCCAAAATCTCTAGCATGCGGGCACGGTCGGTGACGGTTTCGCCCAGACCAATGATGCCGCCACAGCACACGGTAATTCCAGATCGGCGCACACAATCCAGCGTCTTCAGGCGGTCCCCATAGGTGCGGGTGGTAATAATCTGGTCGTAATATTCCGGGCTGGTGTCAAGATTATGGTTATAGGCTGTGAGTCCCGCCTCGGCTAAGCGCTGTGCCTGCGCATCGTTCAGCATCCCTGCCGTCACACAGGCTTCCAGTCCCAAGGAGCGCACTCCCCGCACCATGGCCAACATCTCTTCAAATGCCTTGCCTTCGCGGATCTCCCGCCAAGCCCAGCCCATACAAAATCGAGTCGCGCCCAACTCCTTCGCCCGCTGCGCCGAGGCTAACATTGTAAAGCAGTTGGAATTGAAGACTGGCAAGAAATTGTCGATTGGTCAGCGTTAGAGGAGGATGGAGCGGAACTTGAAAGCAAAGCTGGTGAAGAACCTTTATTGCCTGCTATTGTCGGGGAATTTCCGGAAGGGCCAGTACCTGTCAACTCTGACTTTTACATTGATCGCGCTCCGATTGAAGCCCGTTGCTACGATGCGATTCTGCGGCCGGGGGCATTAATTCGGATCAAGTCGCCTCGCCACATGGGTAAAACGTCGCTGCTGTATCGGGTTTGTGACCGCGCGGAAAAACAAGGTTATCGAGTCGTGCGGCTCAATTTATCCAAAATTGATGCGACGGTTCTGAGCAATTTAGATCGGCTACTGCGCTGGTTTTGTGCCTGCATTGGCTTGGAATTGAAACTAACAACCCAGCCCAAAGACATGTGGAATCTGGACCGGGGTAGCATTGTCAACTGCACCACGTTTATCCAAGAGCAGGTTTTAGAGCCGATTCAGCAGCCATTTGTGCTAGCACTCGATGAGGTGGATTGGCTGTTTGATGCGTTGGCGGCGAGTCAGGGGTTCTTCTCGATGCTGCGGAGTTGGCACGAAGAAGCCAAAACCATTGAGGTTTGGGAGAAGCTGCGCTTGGTTGTGGTGCATTCGACCGAAGATTATGGCCGCTTGGATTTGAATCACTCGCCGTTTAATGTCGGCTTACCGGTAGAACTACCCGAATTCACGGCCCAGCAGGTTGAAGATTTACTCAAGCGCTACGGCCTTGATTGGCATCAAAACTGGGTGCAGCGCCTGATGGCAACGGTGGGTGGGCATCCCTATCTAGTGCGGCTGGCGATCGACGAATTGGCTTGGCAAAAAGTAACGCTGACCCAACTGCTGCAAGAAGCTGCCACCGATGCTGGAATTTACACTGATCACCTGCGGCGTTATCTCAAGAAATTGCAAGAACGACCGGAGTTAGCCAAAGCATTCCGTCAAGTGGTTATGGCTCCCGAACCGCTACAGTTGGATACAATGCAAGCCTACAAGCTCTACAGTATGGGACTGGTGAAAAAAATAGGCGATCGGGTCGGTCCCCGCTGTCGGCTGTATCAAGAATATTTTCAGACACGGTTGGCTGGCGGATGTTGACGGGTAAGTAACTTGTCAGGAGATGATAGAATACTTCGCTAGTTTTGTTTGTGTCATCGTGATCCCAATGGCAGACTACAACGTCCAGCTTCGTGCTCTAATGCAGCCCATCGGGATGACTAGCTTTCGAGCATTGAGTCGAGCGGCAGGTGTGTCTAAATGGCAGGTTGAACTGCTGCGAACCGGGCGAGTAGCACAGATGCGAGTGGAGGTGCTGCTGAAGTTGGGGCAGGTGCTCCAGCTTTCTATCGATCAACTGGTTGAGCGTTTTTCAGGAACACCGATTGAGTCGAACGGTTCAGTTGTTAGCTCAACTGCTCAACCGGTACAAAATCAAGTATCTGGTCGTCAATCCCAGCAATCCGAAGCGGTATTGCAACAATCCTTAGAGCAACTGCGGCAGGAATATCAGCGACTGCAAACCCAGCTAGCGCAACAGCGAACCACCCTAGACGACTACAGCGCTGAATCCAGTCAAATTCACGGAAAAGCGGCCCTTTTGCGCGATGCGATGACGCTGCTAGAAAATCCGCCCATCCTGACCGAGCAGGCGTTACAGCCTCAGCTTCAGTCCTTTTGCCAGCAAGTGGATTGCCAACCTCGTGCGATCCTGACTCTGGAAGCCCTGTTGAACGAGAAACCTGCTACAGAATTTTATGCCGCCAATCCTGATGATTTAGCCTTGCTGTTGTTCACATCGGGCAGTACCGGAACTCCGAAGGGCGTGATGCTGAGTGGGCGAAATCTGATGGTCAGCGTCTATGGCATGGCAACCGCGAATCGGCTCACGTCAGACTCGATCAGCCTCAACTGGATGCCGCTAGAGCATGTGGCGAGTTTGGTGATGTTTCACCTGACGCAGATGTATCTTGGCTGTGATCAAATTCATGTAGCGAATGAGCTGGTGCTACAACAGCCGCTGCGCTGGTTAGATTGGATCGACCAGTATCGGGTGACGCACACCTGGGCACCCAATTTTGCCTATAGCCTGATCAACGACCGGGCCGAGGAAATGCAGTCACGCGTTTGGGATTTGTCTTGTTTGCGCTGGATGGGCAACGGAGCCGAAGCGGTAGTAGGCAAAACGACGCGGCGATTTTTGCAGCTATTGGCTGACTATGGCTTAGATCAAACTGTAGTGAGTCCTGGCTATGGCATGTCGGAAACCTGCTCTGGAATTGTGCATTCGCATCAGTTTACTCTCGATACTACTTCTGATGCAGATACTTTTGTGGATGTTGGTGTACCAATTCCAGGAGTAAAACTGCGAATTGTAGATGAAAACAATCAAGTATTACCAGAAACAATAATAGGACATCTACAGGTAAACGGACTAACGGTGATGCAGGGCTACTATCGCCGCCCGGATTTGACCGCAGCTGTATTCACACCCGATTGTTGGTTTGACACAGGCGATTTAGCCTTTCTCAAGGCGGGCCGTCTGACGATTACCGGACGCCAAAAAGAGGTGATTATCATCAATGGCGTCAACTATTACAGTCACGAAATCGAAGCGGCGGTAGAACAGTTAGCGAGCGTTGCCATTTCCTTCACAGCGGCTTGTGCCGTGCGTTTACCGAACGATTCCACTGATCGCTTGGCAATTTTCTTCAGTCCGCTCACCGAATCCGTGGAGCCATTAATCAAAGCAATTCGGCGACAGGTGATGCAGACGATAGGCATCACACCGAGTCTGGTGATTCCGCTGCCGCAAACCGAAATTCCCAAAACCAACCTCGGCAAAATTCAGCGGCGGCAATTAGTCGAGCGATTCGCGGCAGGTGAGTTTGACTCATTGGTATCCTCGCTTGCTGCAACCACGGCTTCTCTACGAGATCAACCTCAAAATCAGCTAGAGCGTCAGATTGCCCAAATTTGGCAGGATGTCTTGCGGTTGCCTGCTGTTGGTGTACAGGACAATTTCTTTGAGCTGGGCGGCAATTCGGTGTTGCTAATGCAAGTCTTGCAGCGATTACAGACCGAGCTAGCCCCCTCTCTGACTGCCGTTACCCTGTTTCAGTATCCTGCGATTGCGGCATTGGTGGGGTTTGAGTATCTGGTTGATGGTTGCACTCAGATCACCCTGGATGGTGCTGTGCTTACCTTGGGGCATCGGCTTCTGAATAATTTGGCCGTCAATAAACTCGCTGGCAGGTTTAGTTTCCGGCAGCTTGAGAAATTCCTCCAGGGACGGGCGAGAGAGTTGCACCATTTCCGTTCTGGGTAGGTTTGCTGAAGCAGACTGTCAGTATTGTAGCTCTGGCTCAGGAGCAGATTACTTGGGCGGTATGAAGGTCGGGCGATCAGCTTCTGCGCCTCGCCAAAGGTAGCGAGTAAGGGCTTCTCCCAGTTCGCGCTCCTCTTTGGGATTGTTTGGTAACGGCCAGCGCAAGGATTGGTTCCATTTCTTTGCCCTGGGGCAGGACAGCAATTGCTCAATCAAAGCTACATACGTCTGAAATCGCTGCTGATCCATAGCCCACCATCCTCCAGAGATTTATTGCCCATGATTACACGGGTTTTTCAGCAGATTTCGGAGAATTTAGAAACCCTTTAGCATCAGACAGGCAGATTGTAGTTCCATCCGAAAATTGGCTTGCGATACGATGAGTCATGCAAGGCAACGTTTTCATATGGTTGAGTCATTTACCTGCCCTTACCTCAGTACTACAATCGAACTGACCGAGGAGCGCTATCAGCATATCCTGGAAAACCACCCAGGAACCTTACCCGACTACCTCACCCAACTGGCTGACACTCTACTAGATCCCGATCTGATTCGTTCTAGTAATCGTGACCCCAGTGCCTTGCTTTTCTCGAAATGGTTTGAGACGATTCGAACAGGGCGGCATTTGATTGTCGTCGTTGTTAACCCACTCCCTTTGAAAAGACCCTGGATCGTTACGGTGTACACAGCTCGCAGAATTGCAGGAGGGCAAGTCGTATGGACAAAAAACTGACGCTGCGCTACGACAAAATCGGCGATATTCTCTACATTGATACCTGCCCACCTTACCCAGCACAAGAATCGGAGGAACTGGGCGATGAGATCATTGCTCGCCTCAATCCGATCTCCAGCAACGTCGAAAATCTGGAAATCCTCTTCTTTTCCCAGCGCCCAGAACCCCTCAATCTATTGGAACTTCCCATCAGCACCGCTCTCCGCGTCGCAGGCTGAACCAGAATTGCCATTGAAGCGCTCGATCGATGGGGAAACCCAGCGTTATGAGCAGAGCTAGAAGCCATCCGCTTGAGGGCAACTGAACCGTCCTGGATTGTTGAGAACGAATTGGGCCAAAATCCAATGGAGTCCTAGCACCATACAATCAACCCAGTTTGAGCAACTCACTCCGGCTGTTGCTCAGGTGATTCTAGAGCAATTGCCCGAACGGATCAGAACCGCATTCCTAGCTTGCGCCAAAGCAATTAACTATCCAATCGAAGCAATGCTGGAAATGGCCCTCGCAGGTTATCTCGATAGCGAAGCAATTGGTTTCGCAGACTGCAAACCAGAACGAGGACAATAAACCTCAAACCTGAACAGCGCCGCTAATCGGTTCAAACTGAGCCTATCGCTAAAACTCGGCATACTGAGGTGGGCTAGCCCCGATGCGTTCGGTGATGCGAGGATTTCGGTCTCCAAGTGGCTAATCCGGGCTTGCATTTGCTGGTTGGCTTCTAGGAGCTGTTGGTTGGCTTCTAGGAGTTGGCTGGCCTTACTGCTCAGGTAGGGATCGTTTTCCCACCAGTTGATGCCCATTTCTTTGGCTTTATCGACTGAGGAAACCAGCAGGCGAATCCGGATACTCAATAGCTCGGTGGAGCCGACCGAAACCGAAATGTCGCCAGCAATCACAATGCCTTTGTCGAGAACCCGCTCTAAAACATCGGCTAAGGAAGAACCGGAGGTGGCGGTGGCAATGCGTTGATTGGGGGAAGTTGGCATTGTAATGGTCATTGGTCTAGTTCTGCTTGCAAAACGGTAATGGGGGTATCAATGGGTTCAGCGTCTGCTACGGTTCGAGCGGCCAGTTCAGCCCAAAACTGCTCTGTCTCTAATGCATCCGAACCGCTAGTTGAGCCAACAGACACAGCATCGACAGCATCGGCCAGGATAGAAGGTGAATTGGTTGAGGATTGCAGATCCGGGTTGGATTGGTCTGCCGCTTGGGTTTCTGGCTCAGCTTGTTCTTCGATCAGCCATCGACTGAGGATGTCTGCTCCTTCAGTTGAATTTGGACTAACTGTGGAGTTTAGGGTTGGTTCAGCCGCTGGAATCACGCGAGGCAGAGGAGCAAAATTCTGGGCTTCTTGCTGCATAGCGTGAGCCGTGATTAGCTCATTGAACAGATCCCACAGTGACTGGGTGGCTTCCGCTAGGGGTAGATTAGAACGAGACAGCAGCACATCTTGACACATATCGCGGAACTCTGGATTTTCCGGCATCGCCAGAATTTCATGTTCCTGGCAGACCTTAGCCAAGATTAGGCAGGACCGCAAACCAGATGATTTTTCAGCCTGAGTGCGAGTACGAAAGCCTTTCACCACCTGCACCACCGTGGCCGCACTTTCGCGATCAATGCCGGTTTTTTGCATGACGATTTCCTGCTGCGTTAGCTCGTCCGGCTCCGGAATATTGATGGTAATTAGCCGATCCAGCAGCGCATCCTGGGTGGCATGGACCCCGCAATATTCCTCTGGATTAGACGTGAGAATGGCACGAAAATTGGGATTCACTCGGACATACTCGTTACGACCACCGTTAGGAGGCAAAACCAGTAACTTCTCTTCCAGAGCGGATAGCAATACATTATTGACTTCTGGCCGAGACCGATTGAACTCGTCGTAAATCAGTGTAAATCCTTCCCGGCACGCCAACGTCAAACGAGAGTCAACCCAATTATGTCGTAGTTCATCTTCAACCTTGACCACACTATGGATAAAGTTATCCACCATGCGTTTACGGGTATATCCCTTTTGATTGCCAATCAAGTCAGATGTTTTAAAGTCATCATCGCCATACAGCAACATCATCGGACGGGCCAGCAAATCGGCTAGATGGAGCGCGAGGGTAGTCTTTCCTGTACCTGCTGGTCCGCGCAAGTGCACTGAAAATCCTGATTGTAAGTAGCGAAACGTCCTGGCTACCAGCCGTTCAATGGCCGGTGTACTGACAAATCGCCGGGGGCTAGCTCGTAGAACAGTAGTCACAGCTTCACGACCGACAAAGTGGCTGAAGTTGCCGACAAAGTAGCCGATCAGGTAACCGATAAAGTTGCTACAGTAGCTGATGCTCCAGCAAAACCTGAATTGACAAGTAATGGTACGGCTCCAGTTAATGAAGCCAAATCCAAAGCAAAAAAATTTAAGAAAACGAAAACTGCGGATAGCACAGCCTCTGAGGCTAAAGTGGCAGAGCCAGCTCCGGTCGCTAAACCTGTTGCTAAACTAGCCCCACAGCCGGAACCGGTTAAAAACTTTGCTACTGACTACTTGATGCCTTCTGCAACTCCACGGCGGCGTCCCGGTCCGAGTTTGAACATGTTCCGCGATATGGCGAAGGATGTGAAGACTCGCAAGTAGCAAAATTGGTGTTGGGAGTAAAACGTTAGGTTCCCACCATTGAGGTGGGTCAGTTTACCAATGCTGGTGCTTAGCAATGGTAACGGTATAAGCTGCGTACCTTGTTGGCTTTGAGTTTATGCTCTTTACTACCTATCCGATTTCTCTGACTGCAAGTCAGTAAACTCGTCAGAGTTCTTGAATTTCAAAACCCTTAGGAGAGTTTTGGATCGGCTCTTGATCATGTCATCTACATGAGGCACGGGTAACTGTGCCTTTTTGTTGTGCTTGATCTGGTTGTGCTGTCGTGAAAGAGCGATAGCAGTAGTTCGAGTTAATACTATTCCGTTTTAATCTGTTTCGGGTTGAATTCCCCGCCCCTTGGGGCGTTTGTATTTGATCACGTGAACCGGAATACCCCGCTGCAAGCAGCGGGGTGAGTTTATTTAAAATTAATGCTAGCGGCTGATTCGTTGGCTTGTAATCTCTGCTACAAGAATGAGGCGGACTATTACCTTTTGGGATTGTTAATCTCAAACCAAGTTGAGCCAGTTATGATTCTTCCAATTCCGCTGCAATGGCAAGTTCTGCGTCTACTCAAAGGACGTCGAACCTACCAGGAAATTTGCGATCAGCAGTGGGTCCTGCATCCCCAGGAAAGCTGTTTGACTCCAAGGGCAATATACCGGAGTGAAGACCTGGAACGGGTGACGGCGGTTCATCCAGAAACCACCTATGCCTATGAAGTAGGACGCATCCAGGGAGGCAAAGTGGACCATGCGGCAACAACGGTTTATCAGATACGGCAAACCCATATCCAGAATGGGTCTGTTTACAAAGGTGCAATGAGGCACTGCCTTGCTCCAGCCCAAACCCACTTTCGTTCAGTTTCAACTACCGAGTTGCTCGACCGAGCTGCCTTAGCCTGCACATTTGCTGGGTTGCGTTATTTCGGCCATTTTGTCACAGACGATCTAACGCTAGCAATGGCGGCTGAATCGTTAGCTCAGCCCATTACCATGTCCCAACGTTTGACAACTCATCAGTTGGAATATCGCCATCTATTTGGCATCGATCCATTGCCGGTAGTTCAAGCTCAATGCCAGGAACTGCTTATTATCGACGATGTAGGACAAAATCGGTTTAAGCGCCAACGCTATGAAAGGATGCGCTCACGGCTGCGGCAATTGGGTCCTTCTACCTGTGAAGGAGTGATGTTTCTCCGAAAGTCTTCTGGAGTGCGGCGCGTCTCGACCCCCACACCGGACACTCGGTCTACCAGTTTCAAAAGCTTGTTCACATTTTCAGGGGTTGCCAAGGTATCGATGTACCTAAAACACATTGGGTTGTTCTCCTGATTCTGCGAGGACTTTCAGCTCGTTGGGCGTGATGCGATGATCCTGACTGTATGAGCATCTTGCTCATTTCAATCGAGAAATCATTTACTAGTGCAGCAACGAGACTTTGTAATCAGATTTGGTTATCAGATGCGCTGCCAAAGCAGACCCAGGAAGCCCAGAACAAGCCACTTGCTCTCAGTGAGACAAATGAGAGAATGACAGAAGTTTTACCCTCACTGCTGGAATTCTATAGGTGTTGTGTCAGTGAGTCAATCACTGCTTTGGTCCATCTGGAGATCGACTCGTCACCTCATTGCGAACCCGTCACCTAGATGTGGGAAAAACCTATCGTCATTGCTGCGGCTACCTTTGTGGCAAATAGAATGATATTCAGCTCCACCTAGGAGTTTAGGGTATGGTTGGCGAAAGCACTAGTTTGCCCTCGCCTTGGGCGAACAGAGCTGATTCCGCAACATCCACAAAGATATAGCCAAACTGAATCGTGTTATAGTCACTTTTGAATAAATGAAGATCAACGTGAGGTCATCTGTAAAAGTTCAAGATTGGCCTGCAATTGATGAATAACCGTTAGCCAGATAACCTGTTTATTACCTTACTTTTAGGAAGGTAAATCCCATGAGAAAGCCCATTGCCCTATTGGGATGTCTTGTACTTACAGCTGTTTCCCTATCTGCTTACGCGCTGAATAAAGCCGAATCCGATCAACCCATGCTCGTCAGTGCTGCCCGCGAAGGTTTCACACCTGCTCAAGCGGAGGACTTGGCTGCGAAGTTCAATGACCCCTCAGGAGTCGTGTTGGAAGGCGGTGACGTGGCGCTGTTTGGGTTGTTGAATCATCCTGAAGTGAGCAAGACGGCTGTGATTGCCCGCAGCGGTCCGGTCATGGAGTTAGAGGTTGCCGAGAATCCAGAGATTGGACAGGTGAGGTTTCAAACCGACCTGGGCGACAAGACACTGGAGTGAGTATCTCGCCGATCCGCAATCGCGAGTTTAGGGCTTCATTGTGGTGCATCGGGGTCGCGTTGTGTATGAGCAGTACCCCGGCATGAGACCGAATGACTATCACATGTGGATGTCGGTTGCGAAGACGGCAGCCAGTCTGATGGTGCGGCTGCTCTATCAAGTTCCAGGCTATGCTCGCGCCATTGCTAAGGCGCTCAATTAGTTACAAGCTCTTGATTTAGACAAGATTGAGACTGGCGAGCAATAATATTACTTGACTTTGTAAGACGTTGGGAAACACTGGAGACTTGAGGAGTCGAAAATCAAAGAGGGACATTGGAGGAAATACCCCCTAATCCTGATGGCGACTACAGTACATCAGTTCGCCAGGATGTTAGTTTAAGTCAATCAACTTCGGCAATTATATATTGCAGCGATTGCTACAATACATCCTACAGCACTGACTAATGGCAGAATAGACAATAGGCAATAAGTACCTCGGCATAATTAAAAACCAGATTCAAAACCCTTCAATGTAACCGCAGAAGAAACCATCGCATTTGAAGATTCGCCTTCGGGGTTATGCTCAGCCGTGGCAGCCAATATTTTTACAGTAGGAATTGCTACAACTCACGATCCAGAAGATTTGTATCGGCTTGGAGCTGGATTGGTGGTTCCCGACTTTGCAGACGAGCGTTTGATCCAGTTGCTGAACCAACGGCTGATCCAACGAAGCAGCAAGGCGTTGACAGTATAATTGCTTAGTTCTTTAGCTTCAGGGCTTGCGGTTCAGAGATAGAGGCATTGCCAGAAGTACTATCGGAAACATGGTCGGAAACACGGTCGGAAACACGGTCGGAAACACCCTGGCCGTGGCCCAATTCCAACAAGAAGCGTAATGCCTTAGCGATGTAGGTAGCACAGACATAGGGTGAGGTTTCATAGAACGACCGCCACGCCATACCCTTTTGCTGATCGTACAGAGCCGCCTGATGAGAGGGCTGATCCAACCAAGCTAGACGAACCGCATGCCCAATCAGCACATCCAGCACAATGTATTCCTCGATTTGCAGTTCGGGATTTTGCTCTACAATCACCGCTAGCTCCATTAGCGCCTCAATGTTCACTTGGCGATATTCTGGCGCTTGAATATTGTTGAGCAGGTGTTCAACCCGCAGAGCAAAGTTTTTCTCACCGGGTGTCATTTCCGACAGCAACAATTCGCTATCTAATCGGTTGCGGCGGTCCAGTTTGTCGCCGATCACCAAACCTTTGCAGTGCTGCATGACTTGCCAGACTCGCGGGTAAAAACCCTTCGGAACGCGGTTCAGCGCCCCATCCCGTTGGCGTTGCTGCCACCAGCTAATTGGGGGCGATTCTGCCGATTCTTCTGACCAGAGGTTAGTAGCGTCGGGGGAAACCACCCATTGAATGGGTTGCTGCTGACGGATATGCAGCGATTCTTGCTGAAACAGGGTTTGATTCAGGCTATCGTAACCAGCCAACACCCGCATCAGCCGCAGTTTCACTTCAAACGGGCTGAGCTGCACCAGATGCTCGTGGGCTTCATCGGGCGTCACGTTCAGTTCTCGCGCCAGTTCGCTAGTAATCAGCAGAATCAGGTAGCCTACTCGCAACGTCAACAAGCCGTTAAACAATTGGGGATCAGTTTTGATCAAAACGCTGAGGTAGACCAGAATTTCCTGCGTCAGAGGGCGATCGCGCACATCATTACCGCAAAACATCTGGATTTTTTCCATGATTTCATCCGGCGGCATTGGGGCAGTAATCAAGGAGGCTTCGCTGTAAGCCTTGCCGACGGCGATCTGTTTGCCACGCACCAGAATATCGGTAACCGCATCCGAGAGGCAAATATCGATTTTGTTGAGTAGCCCCGCCGAGCGGCGAATAATCGCCCACAGATGCAATTGGCTCGCCTTGCTGTAGACCTCAGCTAGCAACTCAGCCACCGTCACGGGTTGGGTTCCTAAGCCAGTATCCAGGTCCAACCCAGCCAGATTGCTCAAAGTTTCTAGCAAATCAATCTGCTCATAGAGGTTTTGGGAATGGCGCAGGCGCTCTAATAGGCGCGGAATGCTGGTTTCGTAAGACAGCAGGTTGCACTGAACAGAAACCGATCGGCATCTTGTCCGCCGGTTAAGCGGTCGTTGCCTGCGCCACCAATTACCGTATCGTTACCTGCACCGCCATTTGCCACATCATCGCCGCGACTACCATTGATACGATCTGGGCCGGCAGCTCCATTGACGGTATCGTTCCCGCGACCGCCATTTAAGTCATTCCTTAAATCATTACCCTGAATTACATCGTTGCCATCTCCGGTGACGGCGTTTTCAATGATGGTACCGTCTTCAATAGTGAGCAAGCTGCCGAACAGCAAACTACCCGTCCCGGGAACTAGATTCAGGACAATATCGCTGGTAATGGCGGCAGCATTGAACATGTCGTTGCCAGCGGCATCGCTGAGAGTGCGGCGGGTCGGATTGCTCAGCAGTTTGGCAAATTCGTTCGTGTAGATGTAGGTATCATCGTCGCTGCTTTTGTCACCATAGAGCCGTAAGGACCAGTTTTTGAGGGTGCCACTATTGCCTTTGCTGCGGTCTCGCACAATCAGAGACCAAGTACCAGTACTGGTTTCGCTCCAAAATTGGCTGCTAGAGAAGGTAAAGCGCGGTTTTAGCTCATACAGCGGTCCCAATAGAGGGTGAAAGATCGAATTGTCGTTGCTGGGTTGGCTGACCAAAACGCTTTCCGTTCCGCTGGGCGATTTGAGGACGATTTCTAACTCGCCGATGATCGGATGGCTTAGCTCTAACTCTACTTCTACAAAGTCAAGCTCTAGCGGATTGTTGACCGTGACACTAGAACGCAAGCTGCCGGTACCGTCCGGAATCGGCTGATTCAGACTGCGGCTGACGCTAATCCGCTCTTCGTTAGCAAAGCTGCGCTGCGTAGACCAAGTCTCGGCTAAGCGCACGGCTGCCTCAGCATCGACCATACCAAAGCCATAGTCAGAGCTGCTGTGCAGGCCGCCACCGTTCCAATTGTTCGCACCATTGATCAGCCAACTGGCGTTTTTGGCATCGGTGCGGCGAGCCGAATAGGCTAAAATTTCTTGCACATCACGGTAGCCTAAATTCGGATTAGCATTCAGAATCAACGCTGCCACGCCAGACACCATCGGAGCTGCCGCAGAGGTACCGCCAAAATTATCGGTATAGTCTGAAGGCGCATAGGGATTGTTTGCTAAATTGTAGCCCGGAGCACCTAATCGATCCGCAGTGACAATACCATCCTCTAGATCGCCACCAAAGGCAGACACCAGCAGGTTCGCGCCCGGAGCACTGTAGTAAGTATGTTTGCCCAAATGATTGAGCGCCGCAACGGCAATCACAAAGCGAGAGTTTATATGATTGTGATAGTTAGCGCTGTCTCCCTCGACGCGACCATTACCGCCCGCGAAGACCACCACCGTGCCCAATCTCACTCGCCCGTTCTGAACGGCATTCTGAATCGCAGATTGATTCCTGGCAAAAATAGGTTCTAGAAAATTATCTGAAAACGAATAGGTATAGCCCCAACTATTGTTGACGACATCAAACTTGGCCATTTGCTGAAGTGCAACCGCGTCTTGATCGGCACTGCCGAAGGCTCCGCTAAAGTCAATGCGCAGACCGGCACTGTGGCGATTGAGTTCGAGATGATGTATGGCATCATCCACGCCGCCAAGTCGTTCCTGACTGATTCCAGCATCTTTGGTGGCTCGAATGGCTACTGGCGCACCTCGGTGCTGAAGCGAATCCGGTTTAACCCCGTCATGCTGACTGAGGACATCGACGCCTCAATGCGTACCCTACTCAACGGCTATCGGATTTTGCATGACCGCAGTATTATCAGTACCGAACTGGCTCCGGTTGACCTCTACTCCTTTTGGTTTCAGCGCAAGCGTTGGGCACAGGGCTGGCTGGAGGTAGGATTGAAGTACCAGCGCCATGTCTGGAGGTCTGATAAGCTCAACTCATTACAGAAGGTCTTTTGGACCTATTTGCTCTATTACTGTGAGTTTTACTCGCTGGTGGCGATTCAGATTATTCCGTTGATGATCAGCCTATCGCTGCATCGGACCACGGTGCCGACCACAATCAGTCATTACCTCTGGTTCAGTACGCTGCTCTCGTTCTTCAGCGGCGTTTGTCAAACCTTAGTCACCGCGAAAATTGGTGCGATCCGCTATCCGGTTTCTTACTACATCAAGCACATGCTGCTGCTGATTCCCTACATCACCTTCAAAAATGTGATTGCCATCGTTGGAGTCTATGATCACCTGCGGGGCAATAATAGCTGGAAGGTGACGCCCCGCGGCAAACAGCCCTACTACCATTCGATTCTGCATCAAACGGTGCCATCAACCTCGAATGAACCAGTCGTGGTGCACTCAACTACCAAACGGTTGTAGGGAACGGCTATAGGGAGCAATTGTAGAGGCCGAATCAGTAGCAAGCGTCATCTTGTCTTTGTGGAAAGACTCGGTCATGGAACAGTTCTTTGAGACAGCACGACCCCTCGTTACCTACATCGGACCTTTAGTCTTGTTTGTTCTCGGAGCACTTTGGGCATTAGACCAACATAACTCCAGATTTGAGTCGAAGCTGGCTGCCGTCAGTGCTTTAGTGGCCCTAGCGCTGCTGCTCAATTTAAACAGCCATGTGATTTTAGATTACGCAGTATCCCTTGGGTTGGTTGCCATTACCGCAGTGGTGATTGTGCAGTTGATGCGGAAGCATCCCAGCTATGGGCAGAATTGGCGGCAAAACTGGTTGATCTGGTTGGTGATTCTCCTCGGTGGATTGGCCAGCCTCTGGCTATTTGGGCATTACTATCAGCAAGATATTCGCAATGTCACCATTAAAGTAATGTTATCGACTGAGCCAGCACCCGAAACTCTGGACCAACGACGTTCAGCCGACTGGGAGCAGCGCACTGCTGAGCGCTTTGGGCAAAAAACGGGAGCACAGGTGATGATTATTCCAGCTCCTGCCAATGCCACCCAACGCCTCGAAGCCTATCTCAAGCAGTTCGACGTGCCTCAGCAAACCGATCACTGGAGAACCAATCCAACCAACGATGTTGATGTGTTCACCATCGATTTGGCCTGGACTGGAATTATGCAGCAATATGCGGCGGATCTGACTTCGGCCCTCCAGGAGGTGCAAAAGCAGTTTATTCCAGCCATTACAGTCAACAACACGATCAATGGCAAATTACTCCCCTCGTGGGCTGGGCGGCTGTGACGGGCGAACTCAACTGGGCCGCTTGGCTGTATTTCCTAATCATCTTTCTCTGGACGCCGCCCCACTTCTGGGCACTGGCAATGATGATCCAACAGGACTACGCCAAGGTTGGGGTGCCGATGCTGCCGGTCATTGCTGGCGATGAACCGACTGCGAAGCAGATTTGGCTCTATACGCTGCTGCTGATTCCGGTGACGCTGCTGATGGTGTACCCGCTGCACGAGCTGGGAGCCGTTTATGCGGTGATTGCTTTGGGACTGGGAGCCGTATTTATTGCAAAAGCCTGGGCACTGCTGCAAACCCCGTCGGATCAGCAGGTGGCCCGCTCGCTGTTCAAGTATTCCATCCTGTATATGATGCTGCTATCAGCAGGGATGGTGATTGATAGTTTGCCTGTGACGCGGCAACTAATTGCTAGCTTCAGCGATAATTTGACCACCGTGCTGATTAATTTGCCGCTTGGCTAATCAGCCAGAGCAGGTTCAGACGCCTTGGATTGCCCATTCGCTCTATGCCTCAATTGGTTTGGCATAGTTTGGTAAGCCGCGATTCCATCTAAAGGTAGGGTTACCCAAGGATGGACTGAACCTGCCTAGGAAATTAGCCGCAAGACGAATCTGGGCCACTGCGAATCTCGTCAGAGGATAAATCTCTATAATGAATCCAGCGATTGAGCAAGCTCTAGGGTAAACCAATAGCAAACTAATGGCCAAAATAGTTGCAGTCACAGATGCGATTCAAAGCCTTGCTGAAGCTGAAATTAGGCTAGGACTGCGGCGAACAGAAGACGAAGATTTTTTCCGAGAGTGGCAGAACGACCTGCCCCCCTTGAGTACCACCGAACAAGAAGCGCTGAAGGTAGTCTGGCGGCGGCTTTTGTATCATCGAGCCGATAGTGAGCTACTAGAAGGAGCGGTGATGCTATTGGTTGTCGCACCGCTGCTGGAGTTGGCAGGTTTTTATGATCCACCCTTTAAGCTTAAGGCTGAAGCAGCCATCGAGATTGCTGTCAACGATGGAGAGGAAATTCTGCGAGGTCGGATTGATGCACTCGTGCTGCAAAATCAGCTTTGGGTGCTGGTTCTAGAGGCAAAAAAAACGATGATATCGGTGCGTTCTGCCCTACCGCAGGCGTTGGCCTACATGATGTCGAATCAACAGCATCAACCTACATTTGGAATGCTGACCAACGGAGATGACATCCTGTTTGTCAAGCTTTGCCGAACACCGACGCCCCAGTACGATTTGTCGCGTTCGTTTGCCATCTATACGGTTGTGAATGAACTACATGCAGCTTTCCGAGTTCTGAAGCAGTTCGGACATTTGATTTCTCAAGCGTTTGATTAGGTGAATGAATTCGCTTGGTAGTCAAGCACCGCTCAAATCGGCCAGTCAAACTTACAATAAAAATTGAGAAATGTAACGATTGCTAGTTCAACAGTTTCAACAGGCAAGGTGAGTGCAGCTATGACTCCTGCGGTTTTGATTGAAAAGCTCCAAAAACGCTACGGTGCGGTAGAAGCAGTCAAGGATGTTTCGCTTCAGGTGGAACCGGGTAGCCAAAACCAATGCCGCGCTTGTCGCCTACGTGCGTTCAACCGGGCGCTTATACTATAACTCAAATGGCACTGAAGCCGACTTTGGCAGTGGCGGTTGGTTTGCTACCCTAGAGCGTTCCAAATCAGCCAACGGCAATCTGACTGCCTCGGATTTCTTAACCCAGCGCTGAGATCTGCGATAACCTATGTAACTAACTGATTTCAATGTGCCAAGCTGTGTTATTATGGCGCATCAAAAACTTGCAATCTGGTGAGACTGAATGGCATGAATACACAAGGGTTCAGAAGTGTTGTCTTCGTGCATGTTGCGACAGGTTTACTCACAATCGCTGCGGCTGGAGCCTGGGCCAATGAACCCAATCTTGCCGAAGGTCAATTATTTAGCCAATCATCTGGTCAGCCATCTGGTCAATTATCTGGTCAACTATCTGGGCGCGAGTTGCTGGCTCAAGCCGTTCCAACCACCGAAACGGGATGTCGTCAGGCTAACACCACTACCGGCGTATATGTGCAACCCAGCTTTGACAGTGAATCACGCGGCATTCTGAATCGCGGTCAAACGGTACGGCTGGAGCTGGTTGGCACTGGTACGGGTTGGGCACGGATCACAGCCCCTGTGACGGGATGGGTGGAGGCGAAATATTTGTCACCTGCGTCAGCCTGCACGGGTCTTCCATCCTCGCAGGCAGTTCCGTCTACACCCACAGGAACTGGCGTTACGGCTGCTGGTTCAGTATCGAGTGCTTCACCAGGAACACCGATGGTTTCAAGCGGCACAATTGTCACCGCTGTTTGTGAGGTGCTGCCGAGCGAGGGATTGGTCGTTCGCAGTGAACCCACGATTGCAGCTAACAATGCACTCCACACCATTCCCAAAGGCGCTCATCAATTTCAATTTACGAATGACTACGTTCGCTCCCACTCTGGCAATGTAGAGCGCTATTGGACCTACATTACAGCGCCCTATCCAGGCTGGATCTCGCTGGGCGTTGTCGGCGGCAGTTTCAACTTAGGAGGTCATGCCTGTGGCTAAAGGCGGGATAGTTTGATGGTTACTGATTCAATTCAACCCCGGAAAGCGTTTCGAGGGGCTTTGTTAGATTTCGTCGATGACCCGTTTTATGTCAGCGAAGCTGAAAGTGTTCGCTATATTCCCGATGGTTTGCTGGTCCTGAAGGACGGCAAAATTGAGGCATTGGGGCATTATGAGGACCTGAAGGACTTTTATGCTGACGTGGCAATCGTGGCCTATCCTGGCATGGTGCTAACACCGGGGCTGATCGATACTCACATCCATTTTCCTCAGACGGAAATGATTGCCGCCTATGGCGAGCAGCTTTTGGAATGGCTGAGTAAATACACGTTCCCCACTGAGCGAAAATTTCAAAGCAAAGATTATGCCCAGCAGGTCGCAGCGATTTTCTTAGATGAATTGCTCAGAAACGGCACCACAACGGCGCTTGTGTTTGCTACGGTGTTTCCGGAGTCGGTGGATGCGTTTTTTGAGGAAGCTGAACGGCGGAATTTACGCATGATTGCGGGCAAAGTGATGATGGATCGGAACGCACCCGATTTCCTCAAAACCTGCCGCTCAACTTGAGTCAGTCGCCGTTTAACGTCGGCTTGCTGTTGGAGTTGCCCAATTTCACCTCAGAGCAAGTGCAAGATCTGGTACAGCGCTATGGGATTGAAGCCAAAGATGCCACTCCTAACCTCATGGACTTACTAGACGGTATCCCCCATCTCACCCATCTCGCCCTGCATCATCTCAACCGCAGAGACATTACCCTAGAGCAGCTAATCCAACCTGAAATTGCTGTAAACGGCATTTTTAGCGCCCATCTGCGCCGCAGATTGTCCTATTTACAGCATCACCCCGAACTGCTAAATTCCCTAAAGCAGGTCATGTTGGCTGCCGACCCTGTCGAGCTGCATCCGCTGCAAGCTTTTACATTGCAGAGCCTAGGGCTGATTCGTCTCACTAATCTCAAAGCTAGTCCCACTTGCAGGCTGTATCGAGATTACTTTACGCAAGTGTTACCCATTTTGCTGTAGAGCTGGATCCGCTATGTCAGGATGGAGCAGGTAAGTTAAAGTAGGCATAATGTAGTTTTGTAACGATATCCCTCGGTAACGCCTATGACTTCCGTACTATCAGTCGCGCCTGTAGCCATGGCAACTGCTCCTACGGTAGCTCCTGACCGAGCCAGTCAAGTTACGCAGAAGCCTTACCCAAACTACAAGGTGATTGTGCTCAACGATGACTTCAACACGTTTCAGCATGTAGAAGAATGTTTGATGAAGTACATCCCAGCGATGACCGTTGACCGGGCCAAGCAGCTTACCAAGCAGGTTCACTATGAGGGGCAGGCAACGGTTTGGGTCGGTCCACAAGAGCAAGCCGAACTCTATCATCAACAGCTCAGCCGGGCTGGTCTGACGATGGCTCCCCTAGAGCAAGCTTGAGGTCGGCAATATGGGAGCAGGTATAGGAGCAGAATCGCTTAAAGGACGAGTAGTTTGGAATCATTCCACCCATCTGCCGGGGCTAATTCCGGTGCTGGAGCGACTAGCCGACCAGACTGGCATTGGTACAATTACCCCAGCTGTAATCGGTCGCACTAAAGCCAATACACCCAAATTGCTGCTCAAGGTTTCTGTTCCCATTCGCGGTGGCTTTAAGCTGATTGCCCGCAAGGGTAAAACCTTTCAAGAAGTGTTTGTATTGACCCACCTGAGCCAGACAGAATTAGAGGCAACTATTGCCCAGGTGCTGAATCGAGCTGCCTAAGAGTTGACTCGCCCATCGGGAAGGGTGGCACCCTGTAGAATTGCCCCTGCTAGATTTGTGCTGCTCATTTCGGCCCGGGTGAGGTTGGTGTTGGTTAAATCGGCTTTCGTGAGATTAGCTCTAGCCAAATAGGCATCCGTAAGATTGGCTTCCTGCAAAATGGCTTCCCACAAATTAGCGCGGCTTAAATCTGCTCGCCCCAGTCGAGCAAATGCCAAATTAGCGCGAGCCAGATGGGCTTTACTCAACTTAGCGTCGGCCAGCAGCGCCCCCTGTAGATTCACACTGGCGAGGTCGGCTTCTACTAAAATCGCGCGTTCCAGTTTGGCATTGAATAGGTTCGCGCCCCGCAGAATCGCCTGAGTTAAGTTGGCCCGCCGTATGGATCTGCTGAATCCACTGGGCAAAAATGGGCTGAAGCTGAATTCCCGTATCCGAGAACATATCTTGAGGTCGCCCAAAGGCCCGCATCGTGTCGTTATGACAGTACATAGCGAAGCTGTGGAAGCCCAAGAACTGACACACCCAGGCGAGGTGGGAAATAATGGCATCTCGGTGACGGATGACCCGGTCCAGCACATTGTTGACATGATCTGCCGGATTATAGTCTCGCACCATGAAGATAGCTGCGTGAGCCGCTCCTCCAACAATGCAGAAGCCTGCAATCCAGACATGATGGGTGAATAGCGAAGTAACCGTGGCATAGTCGGTGGCCAGATAGGGATAGGGCGGCATGGCATACATATGATGTGCCACCAGCAGGCTAGCGGTTCCCATCTGCACTAGGTGAATCGCCAGGTTGGCGTGCCAAGATGTCTCAAAGATTTTGTCGAGACCGCGATGGCCCACGGGTCCAATGAAATTGAACAAGGGGAACATTTTTGGAGTACGGGCATCATCCAGCAATTCTCTAAAGCTGTGCCCAATTCCCCAGTTGGTGCGGTAGAAGTGACCAGCAATGATAAACAGCACTGCAATTGCTAGATGGTGATGGGCCGTATCTGAGAGCCAGAGACCACCCGTAACCGGGTTCAAGCCACCCTTGAAGGTGAGGAAATCGGTATAAGCGCCCCAGTTGAGGGTAAAGAAAGGAGTCAACCCCTGGGCAAAGCTGGGATAGAGGCTCGCCATCAAATCCCGATTCAGAATGAACTCATGCGGTAGTGGGATATCCTTGAGCGGCACGCCCGCATCTAGCATTTTGTTCGTGGGCAACGCAACGTGGATCTGATGCCCCGCCCAACCCAGCGCACCGCAGCCCAGCAAGCCTGCCAAGTGGTGGTTCATCATGGACTCCCAATTTTGGAACCATTCCAATTTGGGTGCCCGCACGTGATAGTGGAACCAGCCGGCAAATAGCATCAGGGCTGCCATCACCAGTCCGCCCATTGCCGTGCAGAAGAGCTGGAACTCATTTGTGAACCCAGCGGCTCGCCACATCTGAAATAGCCCGGAGGTAATTTGAATTCCGTGGAAGCCACCGCCAACATCGGCATTGAGAATATCTTGGCCAAAAATATTCCAGACGACTTGGGCACTGGGTTTGATATGGATTGGGTCTGTCATCCAGGCTGTAAAGTTGGAAAAGCGAGCACCGTGGAAATACATGCCGCTTAACCAAATAAAGATGATGGCCAAATGGCCAAAATGAGCCGCAAAGATTTTGCGAGAAATATCCTGTAGATCGCTAGTGTGACTATCAAAATCATGAGCATCGGCATGGAGATTCCAGATCCAGGTTGTGGTTTTAGGTCCCCGTGCCAACGTGCGGTCAAAATGTCCAGGCTGCACCCACTTCTCAAATGAAGTAGGAACAGGGTTGTTATCCACTTGGACTCTGGCTCGCCGTTGCTCTGGAGGAGTGATGGTCATGGAGTCGCTCCTTTAATGGGACAAAGGTGAAACATGAGAAGGTGAGATTAAAACAAAGGTGAGAAGGTGAGAAAGCAATGAAGGTGGTTGCAAGCATTAGGAGCCGTCACATCATAAACATGCGGCGATCCAGATTTTTTGGATCATGGGTATTGACAAAGTTCTCCAGGTTATCGTCGGTTTCGAGGCGGCCATCGACTAAGGTGATGATGCGGTCAGCTACATCCAGAATTCGGTTATCGTGCGTCACCATTAGAATCGTGCGGCCTTCTTGTTTAGCGAGTTGTTGCATCAGCGTCACTACTTCCCGGCCAGATTTTTTGTCGAGGGCGGCGGTAGGCTCATCGGCCAGAATCAGAGCCGGCTGGTTGACGAGGGCACGGGCAATTGCGACTCGCTGCTTTTGGCCACCAGAGAGGGCGCTGGGCTTGTAGTCTACCCGGTCTGCCAAACCAAGCTGGCTCAGTATTTCGATGGCTTTTTGGCGTTTATCGCCCCATTCATCGAGCAGTTCTACCGACATTTCCACATTTTGAGCGGCGGTGAGCGAATCAAACAAATTATGAGCCTGAAAAATAAAGCCAATATTGCGGCGCACATTCACGAGTTCAGCTTTACTGAGACCGACAATTTCCTGGCCTAATACCTTGAGGCTGCCTTCCCGCACCGTTCGCAACGCGCCGATTAGCGTCAGCAAAGTTGTTTTACCAGAGCCAGAAGGTCCGGTCATGATCACAATCTGGCCTTTGGGAAGATCGAGATTAATGTCAAACAAAACCTGTTTGCGCAAATCGCCCTGACCAAAATAGTAGTTTAATCCACGGATCTGCACCGCATAGGCGTTTGGATCCGAGTTTGCTTCTAGAGTTGATGATTCAACTAATTGACTCGTGGATTGGCTTTTGGATTGGCTCATGCTGACACTCCTTAGGATCCAAAAACTTCTGCTGGATCGGTAGCCTGAACTTTGCGCACAGCAATTGTGCCAGAGATTAAGCACATGATTGTCGTAGCAATAAACAGATTAATCACCCGTGCTATTGTCATCTGCATTAACAAGCCAGTAGCGTTCATTGCCAACTCATAGAGTGCCCAACTAATCAGAAAGCCGGGAACGAATCCAATCACAGCCAGAATAATCGCCTCTTGCAGCACAATCCCCAACAGGTACCAATTCGAGTATCCCATCGCCTTAAGAGTAGCGTATTCCGCCCAATGTTCGGCAACGTCAGTATAGAGGATTTGGTACACCAGAATAATCCCGACAATAAAGCTCATCGTCGCCAAGAGGGAAAACACAAACCCGATACTGGTGTTGTTGCGCCAGTAATCCCGCTCCTGCTGGACAAATTCAGCCTTGGTCAGGATTTTTACATCCTTAGGAAGCTGATTCCGCAAGGCTTGAGCCACCGCCTCTACATTCGCACCCGACGCTAGTTTGAGCAGGCCGACATCGACCGTATTGAGCGTGCGGCGGTCTTCATCGGGTCCCAGTGCGCCAAAATAGCGCAAAAAGTTTTGGTCGCTCATGACGATGTTGCCGTTACCAGACGCAAAATCGGTACCCAGACTAAAGGTTCCGACCAGACGCACCTGCTGTTCGGCCAGTTCGGTGACAATGCCCGCCTCGGTGGGACCCACTTCCGGACGGGAGCGGTCGTCGATGAGAACGAAGAACTGAACCTGTTCGATGATGAGAAATCGCAAATCTGGATTATTGGCACTAGAGACCAAGTGCTGCACCAGATCAACGAGTTCTACGTCAAGCGGATTGCTACCGACCGAGTCCGGTTCACGCCAATTGTTCCTGCTCCCTTTGCTAAAGGCAAATTCATGACGGTGTTAGAACGCTAATCGAGCTGCCAATCAGGGTATTGATCGATTGAAAGGCCGGCAGGAGTGGGGATTGCTCTCTGCTCCTGCCTTGCTGATGAGAGCTAAACATACTTCAGTGTATACAACTTCAAAATATACAACTTCAAAATGAATATTACTCTGCGTTCCATTTTAGAAGCTGATTTTGAATTCATTTACACCGTGACAAAAATAACGATGCAAGCCTATGTAGAGTTGACTTGGGGATGTTGGGATGACAATCATCAGCGGACACTCATCTACGACTCCATCGATCCATCCACTCACCAGATCATTCAACTTGATGGTCAAGATATTGGTTGTTTAGCGATAGAACGTCATCCCACTCATCTACAATTAACAAAGCTCTACTTATTACCTCAGTTTCAGCGGCAGGGAATTGGCACATTTCTTGTGCAGCAGTTGATCGCAGAAGCAAAGCAGCGTCAGTTACCCCTACGGTTGCGGGTACTAGCCGTAAATCCGGCCTATCAGTTTTATCGACGGCAGGGGTTTGTAGTGCACGAGCAAACAACTGAACGGTTTTTGATGGAGTATGGGGGAAATACCAATGCTTGAATTTGCACCGTGGGACCAGATGCTGCGTCAGTATGTCGATACCCAGGGCCGAGTCGATTATCAAACTTGGCAGTCCTCAGCTCAGTTGCTCAAAGATTGGCTGCATCAGATAGCCCAACTGGAATTAAACCACGCATCCGATCCAAATCTGCGCTTGGCGCTTTGGTTAAACCTCTACAATGCGCTAGTGATCGATCAGATCCTGGAGGTGTATCCCATCCGTTCGATTCGACCCACATTTCTCGGCATTCCCAATTGGGTTGCCTTTCTGCAATTTTTTCAACAGCCGGTTTACCAAATGGGTGGGCATTCCTACACGTTGAACCAGATCGAGCATCAGATCATTCGGCCTGAGTTTCGTGACCCGCGCATTCATTTTGCCCTGGTGTGTGCAGCAGTAGGGTGCCCGCTATTGCGAAATCAAGCTTACCAGCCCGATCAAGTGCAGGTTCAGCTAGAGGATGATGCCCAGCGATTCATCAACAATCCCCAAAAAGTATGCTATCAGCCACCAGTCCTGTATTGCAGTAAAATCTTTCAGTGGTATCAGCAGGATTTTATTCAGCATTCCCACTCAATTCCACAGTATGTTCAAAAATATTTAGCATCCCCGCCTCAGCTTAGTGCCACCACACCAATTCGCTATTTAAGCTACGACTGGGCGCTAAATCAACGCACCTCTTCATAAAACCGCTTTAGGATAGGGGCGGGAACTCCAATTCCCCAAAGCACGCCAATCATTGTATAGATGCCGGTGGCTTTCCAAGCACCCCATTTCGCCACTCGCCGATCCGAAGACTGAACGACCCGATTTACCTGCTTTGCACGGGTGCAGCATTTAGACAAAAGATTTTGCAGTGATTTGAAATTCCATAAGCTGAATGCTTTGCCCTTACCCTATCATCCCTAAACTGCTATGGATTCCCTGCACTCTGACTCAACTCCAATCTCACCGCCTACAGATTCAAACACTAATCCGTTGTCCGAATCTGACGTCACGGCTCCATCCAGCGCCTTGTTCCCCTTTCAACCGCAGCGGAATCTGCTCAAAACGATCAGCCTACGCTACTTGGTCGCAGGGTTGTTCCTGCTTCCCCTGTTTACAGCAGTAGGATTAACAACCTGGCTGTCGATCCGCAATGGTCAAAAGGCAGTAAATGATCTGGCCCACCAATTGCAAACCGAAGTGGGCAATCGCATTTCCGCTCACCTGGATCACTACTTGAGCATTCCGAATCAAATCAACCAAATTAATCTAGATGCAGAAGCATTAGGAATCTTGGATCTGCAAAACTTTAACAGAACCGGTAAATATTTTTGGAAACAGATGCGCGTGCTGAATGTTGGCTATATCAGCTATGCCAATCCGCAAGGTGAGTTTATTGGAGTAGAACGATTAGACAATGGGCAGTTGTTAATTAATGAAGTATCTCAAGATAAAACACAAGGACAGCTCTATGTTTATCAGACAGATGCTCAAGGCAATCGTATTAGGCAACTAGCAAAGAAAGCCTACGACCCCAGAACCGAAGCCTGGTACACTGATGCTGTGCGAGCCAATCAGCCGCTCTGGAGCCAGATCTATCAGTGGGACGACAAACCAGAGGTGTTATCGATTTCATCGAGCTATCCGGTTTATGACAGCGACAAAAAGCTGGCTGGTGTAATCGGTATTGATCTGATCCTGTCGCAAATTAACCAGTTTCTCAACCAGCTTGACATCGGCCCATCGGCTAGGGTGTTTATTGTTGAGCGCAATGGCCTCTTGGTGGGTAACTCAGGTTCATCTATCGCTTATACGATTAGCGCCGACAAACCCCAACGCCTGAGTGCGGAAGACAGTTCGGATCCATTGATTCGGGCAACAGCTCGCCACGTAGCAACCACGCTCGGCGGGTTTGATCAAATGCAAACGACCCAACTCTCAGACTTTAACTTCGATGGACAGCGGCGGTTCGTGCAAGTGCTGCCCTGGCAAGACCAATTAGGGTTAGACTGGCGGATTGTAATCGTAACTTCTGAAGCCGATTTTATGTCGGCAATCCATGCCAATACTCGTAACACTCTCATTCTCAGTATAGTAGCCTTATTGATTGCGGTTCTATTAGCCGTGCTGGCCTCGCGTTGGATTACCGAGCCGCTGATTCGGTTGAGTCAAGCTTCCCAGGCAATTGCCCAAGGCGACCTGGAGCAGCGGGTGGATGTGAATGGTATGGGGGAATTGAGAGTGCTGGCGCAGTCGTTTAACCAGATGGTACAGAAACTCCAGGCATCGTTTACTGAGCTAGAAGACACAAACAAATTTCTGGAACAGCGGGTGGCTGAGCGGACGGCGGCCCTGCAAACCGAAAGTCAAGCGTTGCAACAAGAGGTCGATCACTTACTGCAAGTAGTATTGGCCCTGACGGCTCCTGCTATCAATGGCTAATTAGCTAAAAACTTGAACTAGGTTTCTTAGCTCTAGTCGAGGCGACCTCAATCATGGGGTCGCTTTTTGCATGACTACAGCAGTGACAGTTCGGAACGAATGCAATGATTGTCTACTGCGATGTAGACTCCAGGAATTGCTTCCTTGTAAACTTCACACTAGTAATTCATCCGGCTCCCTCTCTGTGATAGCCCTGGATAATTGGCCTGGATGGCGAACAAATTCGAGCAAAATACTTATACCACCGAACTTCGCTAGACTCATTACCCAAGATTGATCATGTTTAAACGCAGCCAAGGTCGCATCCTCACTTACCTAAGTGCCACTAGCGAGATTCAGGGCACTCTCAATGTAGAAGGCAATTTGCGCATCGATGGAATTGTGCACGGAACGGTTGAAGTTAGAGGCGATTTAGAGGTCGCTAAAACTGGACTTGTGGAAGGCCCAGAACTGAAAGCTCACAACATTGTGGTGCATGGCGTGATCAAGGCGCGTATCGTGGCAGAAGGGCGGCTGATTTTAACCCGGACGGCTCGGCTAGAAGGGGATATTACGGCTCGCTCAGTAGATATTGAGGCAGGTGCCCATTACGTCGGCCATATTGTTACGCCTGAAGTCAAAGCATTGCCAGCTCCTAGCCCATATCCAGAATTAATCGGTGTTGAGGACCAGCGACTGCCTACTCCGTGATGGCTGTCGACAAGGTAAAATAGGTTTTCTTGGCAAGTAGCGCAAGATTATGGGCAATACGTTTGGTCAGCTATTTCGAGTCACGACATTTGGCGAGTCTCATGGCGGTGGAGTCGGTGTAATTATTGATGGCTGTCCTCCACGACTAGAGATCGCACCGGAAGAGATTCAGTTTGAGCTGGATCGGCGGCGTCCAGGGCAAAGCAAAATTACCACACCTCGCAGGGAAGCTGATCAGTGTGAGATCCTGTCAGGTTTGTTCGAAGGAAAAACCTTGGGAACCCCAATTGCGATTTTAGTGCGGAACAAGGATGCCCGGTCGCAAGACTACGATGAAATGGCCCAGAAGTACCGTCCTTCCCATGCAGATGCAACCTACGACGCTAAGTATGGTATCCGCAATTGGCGGGGCGGTGGGCGGTCTTCAGCTCGTGAAACAATTGGTCGGGTTGCCGCAGGTGCGATTGCTAAAAAGATTCTCCAACAGGCCGCCGGGGTTGAAATTATCGGCTATGTCAAGCGCATTAAAGACTTGGAAGGCGTTGTTGATCCAGATACGGTAACGCTGGAACAGGTCGAGAGTAACATTGTTCGCTGTCCAGATGGAGAATGCGCCGAGCAGATGATCGAGTTGATTGAGCAAATTGGGCGCACCGGGGATTCGGTTGGAGGTGTGGTGGAATGCGTAGCCCGCCACCTGCCGAAAGGGTTGGGAATGCCGGTCTTTGACAAACTGGAGGCCGATCTAGCCAAAGGCGTGATGTCCTTGCCCGCTAGCAAAGGGTTTGAGATTGGCTCTGGGTTTGCTGGAACCTTGCTGACTGGCAGCGAGCACAACGACGAGTTTTACATCGACGAGCCCAAGGACTCACCAGCCCTAGAGAAAATTAACGCGGGGCTGACCACCCTGTTTAACAACGGCACCTACGCCCAAATCTACAAAAAATGGTTTGCTACCGAGCCACCCCAGCTACCGGAAGCCGCGCCCATTTAAGGCATGCCGTTCAGCTTCAGGCCATCTGCCCTCTAAAATAAGGGGGATGATCTTGTTGCAGACGTTACGGTTCCGCTCATGACCCACCCGACAGATGTTGCCACCTTGGTGCGCTGGATGGCCGCCGATTTTAGCAATCAAGCCCAGGCAATCGAAAATCCACCCTTCTATGCCCATATCCGTGTTTGTATGCGGCCCCTGCCCTACGAGTTACTCTCAGGAGTCAGCTTGTTTCTCGAGCAGGCCTACGACTACATGCTGAATTACCCCTACCGCTTGCGCATCCTCAAATTCACACCCCAAACCGATCACATTTTGCTGGAAAACTATCTGGTCCAGGACGAAGCCGCTTTCTATGGCGCGTCTCGCAATCTCGATTTGCTGCACACGCTAACTCCCGAACGGATCGAAAAGTTACCAGGCTGCGACATGCTAGTGGAATGGACCGGCAAAAGCTTCAAAGGCCGAGTGGAACCTGGCAAGAATTGTGTCGTCATCCGAAATGGCAAAAAGACCTACCTCGACAACGAATTCGAGATCGACGAACACCAGTTGCTCAGCCTGGATCGGGGCAAAGATCCAGAAACCGATGAGCTAGCTTGGGGATCGGTTGCCGGACCGTTCCATTTTCTGCGGCGCGTCAGTTTCGCCAATGAGGTCGAGCTAGGCTAGAATTGCCGCCTCGGTGCCTTGATGCAGCTTGGCTTGATGTAGCTTAAATCACGTCTAACCAGATAGAGATACGGAAACAACGCTCGATTTTTCAGGATTTGAAACGGCGAGTTAAACAATTGCGCCCTAATGGCAATTGAATTATTATCTGTACTGGGATTTGCACTGAAATCTGTTCGGTAAGCGAGCGAGCGATAGTAGCATAAGATACAATCTCTCATGGATTCATGGTCAGATTACTATAACCGCCGCCTCACCAACCGCCAGACTACCTTTCTGGAGGAAGAGCAGCTCTATGAGCACCTGCTGGATTGCGTCCGGACTGAAACTCCAGAGGAATCGCTAGCTCGATTTCGCAGCTTATTCATCGAGGGCAGCGGCTATTCCGAGCATGCGGTGTGGCAAGCCTTGAAGAAAATTGTGGATTCGCCCTTCGTCGAGAAGGACTTCAAGTTTATCCTCAACCGCAGCTCCTATATTTTCATTAACCACTGGCTGATGCAGCCGCGCTTGCACAGCGCTATCCCCGAACTCGTGGCCCTGTTTGATGCCAGTCCAACGGGGTTAGGGCGCTCTCGCACCACCCAACGCCTGCGAGACTTGGTGCGGCAGTTTCGCACAACTGAACAGTACATGGCGCTGAAGCGCATGGCCCAAGTGGTGAGTCAAACTCCCGACTGGACTGCCAACGGAGGCAGCACACTGGGCACCCTGATTCGCCGCTACCCTTGCCTCTACAACTACAACCTGCTCACAACCGACAGTACCGATGAGATTAAAAACCAGATTCGAAACCCGCCCGCTGCGCGGGCGGCGCAGGGTTTTGGGTTTTATGTTTAATTATGCTCACCTACTTAGTCAATCAGTTTATAGTCTCCTGCCGCAATGTCAACAGATTGGCCTTAACTACAGTCAGACAGCAATCGTTTCCTGATGGCGTTGCTGAATAGAGGTATGAATCGTGGAGTTGCTGTAACTTTGGTAGCCTCGCAGAAAAGGAGGATAGGCGAGAGCCGTAGAAGCTTAAACTCACAGCTCATCATTTTTCAATCATCCTCTGAGAATGTTGGCAGTGGCTGAAGATGATCTGAGGCTGATCTAAGAGACAATCAACGAGTTGACTGAGTCTTAAGTGAGGCTTGCACCAAAATGAGTCCAGAGTTTTGATGAAAACATCGAAACACATCACACAGGGAAAGCTTATGAACTCTACTCCAACTGGATTTGCAGAATATACTCAATTTTCTCACAAGCTAGCACAAGTAGATCTAGCCCCCGTTGCTCAACGGCTTTCTCAAACCGAGGGTTGGAGCGATCAGCAAATTGAGCAGGCAATGGTGCGGTACCAGCAGTTTTTGTTTCTGATTCAACAGTATCCCGATCAAGAATTTGTGCCTGATCGCGAAACCGACTCAGTTCTGCATGCCCATTTGGAAACAGACCAGTATGTTCGAGACTATCAAATCCTGTTTGGCGCTGATTTGCTCCACGAGAATGGATTTGGTACACGCGGAGAGGCAGATCGTTGCTCCTGGTTGGAGCGGTTTAATTACACAAAAGAGCGGATTCAACAGCATTTCAACTGGGCTAGACTGAATGCACTCAAGCCTGCTAATTGTGTAGTGCAATTGGCGTTTTAATCTGGGCAATCGTTTTGATCTGGGCAACCTACACTGGCGAGGGAGAACTTTTAGCTAGGGTTTGTAGCAGTGTCCTGATTGCATCCGCTTCTGCATCCATGCTTAATTTTTCGAAATTATCTAATGCTTGCAATGCCCATTGTCGGGCGTCTTCTGGCTGGTTTTGAATGTGTGCCAATTGAGCCAGGGATTGCTGACAGCAAGCGCTTTGATAGATGTCGTGACTCACTTCAGCACTACGGCATTCTTCCTGCAGGATCTGGGCAGCCGTTGCATAATCTCCACGATGGGTAGCGATATCGGCCAGCCAATTACGAGAACGATGGATCACTTTCTGCCAGTTAATGGCTTGGGCATATTTTACGGCTTCCAAAAAGTATGTCTCCGACTGAGCATAGTCTCCCAGTGTGAAGCTGGCTCTGCCTTGATAATAGCGAATCCGGCTCAGGTGTAGAGCGCGTTTAGACTCGGGAATGCTATCCTGCTTTAGCAGCATCAGGGCATGATCGAGCCAAGGCTGCATTTCGGTCTGACCTTGATGAACTCGTAGCACCAGCAGATTCACGGCCAGATCCAAACTGCGCTGCTGTTGATCGAGGCTCTGGGCAAGGGTTTGATTAAGCGACCATGCTTCTGTGTAGAGCCGCTCGGCTTCTGCCAATCCATCCGGTTGTCCGATCGTTGTGTAAATCCAACCGCGACTAGCCATGATTAGCCGCCAAAGGCGTGACTCGAAAAATCGAAACATTGTCGTTGGCTGTATTCACCATCCAGTTGGGAAACACAAAGCCTTGGTAAGAATAGGAATCGGTGGCTCCCGCAAACGAAGGATGGGTCTCGCTATCGGATCGATATCCCACCTGAATTTGATAGTGGCGTCCATCGGGGCTGGTATGAATCTGCTTTGGATCGAAACACTTAAGGCTGCGAGCATGTACCGTAGACAGGTGATAAGACTCCAGGTAATTCTCGACAAAAAATTTCCAGTTGACCGAGTGCTCATACTCCCAGTGATCGACTTGCCGCAACTCTTCCCAAGCGTGGGGATACTGACGCAGATAATCCCCAAATCCAGCTAAATACTCCTGTAGGGATTCCTGTAAAAAACGGCGATCAGCAGCCAGATGCACAAACACAAAGCCGCCCCAGGTTTCGACCTGTACTGGAGCCAAGGCCACGGTGGAACGATCTAAGTTGGGAAAACAGTCGGCTTGCGGCAGTGCTTGCAGAGCACCATCGTAACCAAAGCTCCAGCTATGATAGCGACAGCGAATTTGTTGGCAATGTCCGTGTCCGTCAAGTAGCCGAGCGCCCCGGTGTGGGCAGACATTATGCATTGCCTTGATGGCTCCAGTCTGGGAGCGAATTAGTAAAATTGGCTGTGTGCCTATTGTACAGGTCAGATAATCGCCAGCCTTAGCCAGATCCGCTTCGCGGCCAACCAGCTGCCATGTTGCGTGCCATAGGGTTTCGTACTCGCGCTCCAGAATTTGCTCAGAGAAGTAGCAGTAGCCCGGTAAACCTTGAGATGTAGGAGCTGTGGTATTCGGTAATTTGAAATCTGTTTGGGAAAGCATGATTGAATTGTCCAATAACTTTTTAAGCCAGCGTGAGTAGATATGAGAGCAAAAGATATGAGAGCAAAAGTGCGGGCATCGTGCCCGCCAAAGAAACGCTGTTACTGTAATATCTACAATTAAGTCCCCACAATTAGGTATCTACGAAACAGCCGCATTGACGCTATCTTGAACTTGCTCCTGAACATGCATTGGTTTGCTGGCTTGGGCATAATTGAGTAGCATTGCTTCCACGAGTAAGTTATGCCACCAGGCATCCATAATGGTCATCACAGCACGAAAGCCCTGCTGAAATTGGTGAAAATCGTTTGGAGTTAGGTAGGTCGCAATGGCAGTTTGCAGTTGCTCTTCATGGGCTGGCTCCCACTCGTTGAGGTGCATCTCAAAAAAGTAGTGCAGGGGTTTGGGCAGTGCCCCTTCCATGAGAAACTCAATCAGGCGTTTAACTAATTGCAGTTCGGCAATTGAGGTGGCTTCAACTGCATACATCGCCCCCAAGCTGTAAACAACTGGCTGATCGAACACCAACCGCAAAGCTTTCAGCAGAACGAGAGTGGCTTCAGAAGGAGGTGTGCCCAGAACAGGCACGTTTAATCCCATTTCCAGTCCTTGAGCTAGCAGCTCTGCATGGGAAATGTTGTGAGTTTGGCTGCCTAGTTCCTCGGCAATGTTTTCGCTTAGTATTTCTGACACTGCTGTCCAACCTGCTGCTAACACCAGACGGTGATCGCCACGGTCAGCCAGACCGCAGCCGAGACCGCGTCGCGCTGAGGACCGGGGTGGATGGGGTCGCCCGCGCCGAGCACCAGAAGCACAAGTGGGACGCACGCCGACTGCAGTATCATTTTCAGTTTGCCCGACCATGTGGCGGAGAAGTCCACCCCTCGGGATTCCATGACGCCCCTGAGGGAGGTGACGAGCAGCTCTCGGGCGAGCATGACCACCGCCATCCACGGGGCGACGGCGGTCATCTGGCGTCCCGTCGCCAGGTCGGTGAACCCGGGTCCGGCGAGCAGGATGAACGCGCCAAGGACCAGGATCTTGTCGGCCATGGGGTCCATGACCCGGCCGAACGGGGTGATGGCATTCCAGCGCCGGGCCAGCAAACCGTCGAGCGCGTCGCTGAGGGCGGCGAGGGCGAAGAGGCCCGCGGCGAGCAGGCAGAGCCAGTCGAGCGGGGCGGCCTGCGCAAGGTCGGGGTCGTGGAGTGCCTGGGCTCGTGCGCGCGCGTGATATGGCTGCAACGAGAGGAGCACGAACACCCCCGTGGCCATGACGAGCCGGGCGACGGTGATGGCGTTGGGGAGAACTCGATGGAGGTCGGTGGGCACGGGCTGGGGGTCCTCGCGGTTGAAGGTGTGGAAGGGCGGCCCTATTCTGTCCGCTCTCTCGGGCTGCCGCCGCGTCGCGCTGGGGTTCCCGGTGGCTTCGGATCGGTCGTGGCCGGCGGTGTCGCGGGTAGGCCTTGCGGGGACGATCTTGGAACAGATGGTCAACCCCATGTTGTTCTACACGCTTCTGGCCCTGGGTGGCCTGGGCGTGTGCCTGGCGCTGCCCAGGCGAACACTGAACCTTCAGTTCGTGGGCGGGTTGGTGGCCGGGGCCGCCGCCGGGCTGGCGATCCTGCTGCTCTCGCTCCAGGCGGGTCGGGAGCAGCTCCCCAATCTTTACTTCTACGTGTTTGGTGTGCTTGCGCTGGGCGGGGCGCTTCGGGTCATCACTCACCCTAAACCGGTGTACGCCGCGCTGTACTTTGTGCTGACCATCCTTGCCACAGCCGGGCTCTTTGTGCTCCTCTCGGCCGAGTTCCTGGCCTTTGCCCTGATCATCGTGTACGCGGGCGCGATCCTCATTACCTACCTCTTTGTCATCATGCTGGCGACGCAGGCTCCGGTCGAGGGGCAGGAAGAGGTCACGCCCGTCTACGACACCGTGGCTCGGGAGCCGGTGGCGGCGACGGCGGCGGGTTTCGTGCTGCTGGCGGTGCTGACGACCATGATGTTCCGCGGGCTTGGCGAGCCCATGCCGGCCCCGGCGGACCAGCGGTCCCGCGATGCGCTGCTGGCGGTGATGCCGGGCAAGATCGAGAAGTCGCTCCGCGACGCCGGCCTGATGGGCCCGGGCGATGTCCTTGCGCGCAACGAGACCACGGGCCAGTGGCTGTTCGACCTGGATGCGGGGGTGATCGAGGTGGTCTCGCGGCAGGGTGAGGTTCGTCGGATTCCGCGTGAGGAGTGGCCCTCCACGCTGGCGACCGGGAACGTCGAGGGCGTGGCGTGGAGCCTGCTGGCCCCGGTGGTCGCTGCAAACCGATATCCGAAAAAATTTGACTAATGTGATGCGTTGCATCCGGCGTTGAAAGGGGTTCGCCATATACATGAATGACAGACACTTGAATCTCGTTCAGCCGTTCTGCCAGTGCTTGTTTAAGCTCTTCAACTCTATCTTGATACTGGCTTAGAACTTGATTGGCTTGCTCGCTTTTCCCAAGAACTCCTGCAATGTAGCGAAACCTATCTTTGAAGGAATCAAATTGATTATGATCAATAACTACAGTCGGTGCAATGGACGAGAGATGGCTGTAAATTTGATGATGCAAATGATGGGTCGCAAAAATTAAATCGGGCTTCAGTGCTGCTATTTTCTCTAGGTTTGGTTGCTCCATACTTCCAAGGACTTCAATGCCCTCAGACTGTTCAGCCGTCAATCCTCGAAATGCAATTCCTTCCTCAGATGCATAGGTGGTTGCAGCGATCGGTTTAACACCCACAGCAATGACAGGATCAAGAATGATAGTGTCATGGAGAACGACAACTCGCTGCGGATCAGTCGGAACATTGGTTTCACCGAGGGCGTGATTCACCAACTGAGTTGAACTTGATGCAGTCGGCTCTCTGTTCGATGAATTTGAAGAGAGACTTTCACCACAAGCGATCGACAGCAGACTGATGAGTCCTGTGATCAACAACCATTGTCCCAACCGATTTTTTTTAACCGTCATACTCCCTAACTCAAAAATTAATGGATAAGGTTGCGATCACTGTCAATGGCAAACCGGAATCGATCGCAACGCGAGAATTGCTTGCCTCAAAGTATTGAACATCAAACAAGTTTTTGATATTGAGAGCCACCTGAAAACTGGGTCTGCGGTAATACAATGCAGCATCGGTTCTGACAAAGCTAGGCAATTGAAAAGTATTACTAGAATCGCCTTGACGACTGTCTGAAAAGAAGGCCCCAATCCCAAATCCTAGTCCTTGTAAATCTCCCTCTTGAATTTCGTAGGTTGTCCACAAACTCGCACTATGTTCAGGAACGCCCCTCAGTTGATTTCCTTCAAGCGGACTTGTATCTCTGCTAATGATCGCATCCGTGTAGGCATAGGAAGCAATAACATTCCAACCATTGAGGATTTCTCCAGCGATATCCAATTCAATGCCACGACTTCTTTGTTCTCCGGTTTGAATTGAAAAGTTTGGATTGTCTGGATCATCGACGGCTACGTTAGATTTTGTAATTTGGTATGCAGCTAGCGTTGCTGATAATCTGCCATCCAAGAATTCGCTTCTGACACCAATTTCATATTGAGTTCCCCGTTCTGGATCAAGGCGAGAGCCATCAACGGTTCTGGAAAAAAGATTGGGGGTAAAGGAACGGGTGTAGCTGGCATAGAGGGAAACCGTTTCGATGGGTTGATAAACAATGCCAATTCTGGGGCTAAACGCATCATCATACAAGCTCGTTGTTTCTGCGGCTAGGAGGTTGATCGATTCATAATCAATGAAATCAAAACGTCCTCCAATGAGCAGCTTGAGGTTGTCTGTGAAGCTGATTAAATCTTGTAGATAGATGCCGATGTTGTTTGTAGTATTTATGATTGTGATCTGCATAGTGTCTGGCTTGTTTGCTATCAATAAATTACGGCTAGCCGATCCAGCCGATGTTTTCTAATCCACTCTTTTCTAACTCTTTTCTAACTCTTTTCTACTCTTTTAAGACAACAATGCCCCCACCCATTCTTTCAATCCGCAATCTCAACCACTTTCTTGGTTCACAGTCTTTGCGCTGTCAAGTTCTGCATGATATTGATCTAGACCTTCACGGTGGTGAGATTGTAATCTTAACCGGACCTTCGGGAGCTGGTAAATCTACCCTGCTCAGCCTGATCGGTGGCTTGCGTTCGGTGCAATCAGGCAGCCTCAAACTATTTGACCGTGAGTTATGCGGTGTCAGTACTAGCCAGTTAGTTCAGATTCGCCGTCAGATTGGTTTTATTTTTCAGTCTCATAATTTGCTAGAATTCCTGACCGCTCGCGAGAATGTGCGCATGTCGGTTGAATTGCAATCAGGGATTTCCTATCGGGTTGTGGAGCAACGGACTACCGCCATGCTGAATTTTGTCAAGCTGGGAGACCGGCTCGACTACTATCCCCATCAGCTTTCCGGAGGACAAAAGCAGCGAGTAGCAATCGCCAGAGCATTGGTTAACCAACCCAAACTGGTACTGGCCGATGAACCAACTGCATCTCTGGATAGCAAAACCGGGCGAGATATCGTTGAGATGATGCAGCGTTTAGCCAAAGAGCAAGGTTGCACAATTTTGATAGTAACGCATGATCATCGATTCTGGATATTGCCGATCGGGTGCTGAGAATGGAGGATGGACATTTACTGAGCAATTTTGTAGAGAATAGTAACGAAAACCGCAATAGAATAATTGAACTCTCCCAATATGGTAAGTAGTTAAAAACAGAAAATCTTGTGATGAATGAGGTGACCCATGGTTGAACCAATATTAGATAATTGGTTGGAAGAGCTAGATGAGTCAGAAACGCCAACTTTAACTACGGCTGATGAAATTGAAACCTGGCTAGCTGCAAAACTGGCTGAACGATTAAGTGTAGACCCTACTGAGATCGACACACAAGTTCCGTTTGAAAGCTATGCCTTGGAATCCGCTGATGCTCTAATTCTCCTCGATCATCTAGAAACCGAACTGGGGTGTACCCTCTCTCCTACCATTCTGTGGAACTATCCCACAATCGCAGCCCTCTCTCACCATTTGTCTACGCAAACGCTTACTTACTAAACGCCTACTCACTAACGCTGATGGAACCAATTGCAGTCATCGGAAGCGGGTGTCGTTTTCCAGGTGCTCACAACCCGCAGTCGTTTTGGCAACTGCTGTGTCGGGGAGGAGATGCGATTACGGAAGTCCCGCCTGATCGGTGGGACATTGACCAGTTTTATGATCCAACTCCTGGTCGCCCTGGCAAGATGAACACTCGCTGGGGTGGTTTTTTAGACCAGGTGGATCAGTTTGACCCACAGTTTTTTTGGGATCTCGCCTCGCGAAGCGGTTTCGATGGACCCACAGCAACGGCTTTTGCTTGAGGTAGCTTGGGAAGCACTAGAAAGCGCGGGACAGGTGAATGAACAACTGGCGGTCCTGGAGCTGTTTCAATATCTTCTTAATGTCCTGTGTTCGGTCTTTTTTGACAATTAGCGTCACCTTACCGTCGCGAACAATCACCGTATCGTCTAAGCCAATCGTGACAATCAAATCATCATCGTCGGTGGCATAGAGCAGCGCACCCTGGGTATCGAGTCCGACATGTTTGGCTAGCTCCACATTGGGGTTCTCATCCTTGAGCAGACGTTCGATGGCGTTCCAATCCCCTAGGTCATCCCAACTAAAGCTAACCGGCAGCACATAGGCCCGGTCGGTTTTTTCCATTAGCGCATAGTCGATGCTGAGTTTGGGCAGATTCAGATAGGCCGAGGGTCCCTGCTGCTGCAAGGGTTGCAGAATCTCTGGCGCGTGAATTTGCAGCTCCTTAAGCACGACGCCCGCTGGAAACACAAACATGCCGCCATTCCAGCTAAACTGACCCGTCGCCAAAAATTGTTCTGCTGTCGCGAGATCGGGCTTTTCGGTAAAGCGGCTCACCTTATAAGCCGGCAGTTGATTAAATGTACCGATGGCTTCCCCCTGTTCGATATAGCCATAGCCGGTAGAGGCATAGGTGGGTTTGATGCCAAGCGTGGCAATAGCAGCATTTTGCTGGGCCAGCTCTTCAGCGGCCTTCAGGGTTTGCTCAAAGACATCTTGCTCCCCAATCCAGTGGTCAGCGGGGAAAAAGCCGATAATGGCGTCTTCTCCATAGCGCTGGGCAATTTCCAGCGTGGCCCAGGCAACAGCGGGTGCCGTATCCCGGCCTTCCATTTCCACCAGCAGGTTTTCTAGCGGCAGATTCGGGAGCTGCTGCCTCACTCCTTCTTCTAGATGAGCAGCTGTAATCACCCACAACCCTGACCATCCACCGGCCAGGTTCAACAAACGGTCTGCTGTTGCTTGCAGCAAACTCCTACCGCTGCCATCTAAGCTGAGAAACTGTTTGGGACGATGTTTCCGACTTAGAGGCCAAAACCGCTCTCCTTTACCACCAGCTAAAATTACGGGGATCATGACATTTGGGTGATTGTTCTACAATTCCGCCCCATCCTAACAAGTCTTGCGCGCGCCTCAGATCCGCTGAAATACTCGCTTTATTGCAATTTCATCAGCAACTGGTCAATTCGCCCCGATTTTCACGGAAGCAAAATCTCTTTGCTCACTCGTGTAAGTTGGACCAGAGGAGGGAAGACAGTCTATCCACGGTTCAGGTTATAATTCGGGGGCAATTAAACAAAACTAAACATTTAGCGAGATTATTCTACTTAAGTAGTCATTTTAAGTAGTCATTCAGCTAGGCCATTCCGTTCGATAGCTCCTCTAGGTATTCCATTGCTGCGGCGTTTGCCAATGCCATCGACCTATAGCTGGATGCGGGTTACAAAAGCCATCAAGAGGTGAAAGCGTGAAACAGAAGGGATATGACTCTCAATTGCAGCGTCCGACCCAGGAACCTCCTAATGAGGTAATTAATGGGGTGACATCTCCTCCTGCATTAGAGCCTGACCATTCTGTAAGTCCGTCGATTGTTCGCTCGTCTGGTGTGGGCAGATGGCTATTTCGAGGGTCGTCACCAACCGGATTCTAGAAATCGATCGAGGCGAGCTGTACACCTATGACGGTAACTATTCCTACTATTTAGAGAAAAAAGCCGAGGCTGAGGAAGTCGAAATCAATTCCCAACGCAAACATCGAGGTGTCTTACGACGAGAGTTGGAATGGCTGAAGCGGGGTCCCAAAGCCCGTAGCACAAAGCAAAAAGCCAGAATCGACCGCATCCGCGATATGCAGGCCCGAGAATTTAGGCAGACCCAGGGTAATGTGGATATTTCAACTGCCGGTCGGCGGATTGGCAAAAAGGTGATTGAACTGAACGGCATCGGTAAAGCCTATGGAGATCGGGTGCTGATCAAAGATTTTACTTATGCCTTCAATCCGGAAGATCGGGTTGGCGTAATTGGCGCTAACGGAACAGGTAAAACGACGTTGATGAATCTGATTACAGGCCGAGTAGAGCCAGATATTGGTACGGTGGAAATTGGCAGCACGATTCATATCGGTTATTTTGATCAGCATTCCGAAGATTTGCTGCTCAACCCAAATCAACGAGTAATCGAATACCTCAAAGACGTGGCCGAGCTAGTCAAAACGGCGGATGGCTCGATTATTACAGCGTCCCAAATGCTGGAGCGATTCCTGTTTCCGCCAAATCAGCAATATGCGCCGATTAATAAACTTTCTGGTGGAGAAAGGCGACGGTTATTTTTACTGCGGGTGTTGATGAGTGCACCCAATGTCTTGATCCTAGATGAACCCACGAATGATCTAGATGTACAAACCCTCGCGGTTTTAGAAGAATATCTCGAAGACTTCAACGGCTGTGTGATTGTGGTGTCGCACGACCGCTATTTTCTGGACCGCACCGTAGACACAATTTTTGCTATCGAAATCGATGGCCTGATTCGGCAGTACCCCGGTAACTATTCGGTTTACTTGGACTACTGCGCTGAGGTCGATGAGGAGAGTACAAAAGCTTTAGAACCAAAATCTCAGTTGAAAGCTGAGTCAAAGTCTGAGCAGAAATCTGCCTCTGCCGCACCTGCCGCCAAGAGTCCAGATACCACCAAACCGCGTCGCCTCTCCTACAAAGAAAAACGCGAATTGGAACAGCTAGAAATCCAGATTCCGCAGTTAGAAGCCGAGAAAACAGAACTGGAGAAAACCCTTTATAGCAACCCGCCAGCTGACTTCACAGCAATGCAGACGTTGACTGAAAAGTTGGCTGAATTGGAACATACAATTGAATCCAGCACTGAACGCTGGTTAGAACTGGCCGAGTTGCAGTAAGCTGGACAGTCGGATAGATTGATCAAACTATACATTTGACTGGTTATCCCGTAATCAACGCTGCTATCTTTCCTGCAAAAACCCTGCCTAATCTTCAATTAATGACTCTGCAACTTTGCCAGTCAATCCACAAACCGTGGCAAAGTATCGTCGAGCTTTCACACCCTCTCGCGCCAAAGACGATCCAACTGACGCTTACATTCTGCTGGAGTTGCTGCTCAAACATGGATACGGATTGTCTGGCGCTGTACTGGCCCTCACTCCAACTCTTGACTCCCGACACCTGACTCCTGGCCCAGGAAATCTATCAATCCGAAGCCGCAACAAACCAGCGAAACAAAGGCATTGCTAAGATTCTCCAGGCTTACGACCGCATCTTTTTCGATCCGATTGCTGCCACTGATATTTACACCAAGCAATGTTCGCTGAATGTCACTGCGAAGGATCTGGCTGTCATGGCCGCGACGTTAGCAAACGGTGGCGTCAATCCGGTCACAAAGGAGCGAGTCATCGATGCTATCCACTGTCAACATGTGCTAGCGGTGATGGTGACTGCCGGTCTCTACGAAAACTCTGGCGACTGGCTGTATGAAACTGGTTTGCCCGGTAAAAGTGGCGTCAGTGGCGGCATAGTAACGGTTTCACCCGGTAAAGGCAGCCTTTGCACCTTTGCACCACCTCTGGATACTGCCGGGAATAGCGTTAAAGGCCAACTGGTAGCCAAATTCCTTTCTGAACGCTTGGGGTTGAATCTATTCGCATCTCAGCCTTTGTAGGTAAGACTTGGTAGGCCATAAAACTTGGTAGGCCATAAAACTTGGTAGGCCATAAGACTTGGTAGCAATACTGCGATTCATCTGCTTTTGACCTATGAACTAATTTACATCAACGAGGACTGTTCTATGTATGCTGATTTGCCTTCTTATATCGATGTCCGAAAATCTACCGGCTGGATCATTGCCCTCAGTATTGCCCTGATCATTCTCGGCATTCTAGCGATCTCATCACCTGTGATCGCCTCTGCTTTTTTTACGGTTCTGATCGGTTGGATTACCCTGATCGGCGGCGTAATTAGAATTATTCAGGCTTTTAAAGCCAGACCACTGCGAGGATTCTGGTGGAGCCTTGTGGTAGGTATTTTCTACGTGATTGCGGGTATTTACATTCTGTTCAATATTGCAGCCTCAGTAGTAGCACTCACATTTGCCTTTGGGATTCTGTTTGTTGTTGAGGGCATTTTTACCATCATCATGGCCTTTACCAATCGAACAGGGCGGGGAATGTCGTGGTTGGTCGCGTTAAGCGGCATCGTAACGCTAATTCTAGGCATTATGGTGCTGAATCGGTTTCCCTTTAGCGCTTTGTGGTTGATTGGTTTATACGTTGGAATTAGCTTGCTGTTCAATGGCATTGCTTTCCTGTTTGCTGCACTCGCCGCTCGACGGGCTGCTGCTGAGTATCTGCCAAGAACCGATGAGGCCAATTATTAGCGACCCCGCAGTTGACCGACAAAGCTGCTAAGCAACTCTTCGCTGCGATTTTCAGTTCGTTTGAGAGGAGGTTCGCTGTGAGCTAGACAGTTTTTTGCAGCATAGCGACAGCGCAAGTAAACTAAGCGGACATTTATGCTTAAACGTTCTCCTGACGCTTATTTATATCTTTCGCTGCTATTACTGCTACATAATGTTCGATTTCCTATCAGTTTCATATAACTGTCTGTCTATAATCTAGACTGCAGATGTTTCAAATAGCACTGCCTTTTCTACAAAAGCTTGTGAAAGCGAGGTTTTCTATGGTTTCTAATCGTGTATTTAGTGTTGGTTTAGCAGCGTTACCAATTCTGTTAGTAGTGAGCTGTACCAATCAGACTGCAAATTGCATTAGCGGTGCTCCTCTACGGGCTAGGTGGAATGCCCTTTGTCGTGTGGGGTATTTTCGTGCGTTTATTTGTGGGCTTTCATAGCACCTGTTTCGTCAATAGTGCTTGTCACAACTTTGGCTATCGTAACGTTGACGTGGGCGATCGCTCTACAAATTGCTGGTGGGTGGCGCTGTTGACCTTTGGCGAAGGATGGCACAACAATCATCATGCCTGTCAATCCTCGGCGCAGTTTGGCTGGCGCTGGTGGGAGGTGGATATCATTTGGTTGACGATTCGAGTACTGGAGAAGCTGAAACTAGTCGCGAACGTCAAAACCGCACACTTGTTGAATTCAAACGATGTGATTAGCGATAACGAAAGCCAGACTACAAAGATACTGACATTTCCATTGAAACTCAAACTCCGTAAACATCTATGAGTCTATTTCTTGTTATCACTGGTTTGCTATTGGCGACTCTGGCGATCGCGATTGCCCTTTATCTGGCTACAGCTCGTCGATATCAGTCGTCCTACTCGGTCGCCAATTCCTATGATCAATGGACACAGGATGGAATTTTAGAGTTCTATTGGGGCGAACATATTCACTTGGGGCATTATGGCGCTCCCCCGCAGCGCAAGGATTTTCTCAAAGCCAAGGAAGACTTTGTGCATGAGATGGTGTGTTGGGGAGGATTAGACAAACTCCCTCCTGGAACCACCGTTTTGGATGTAGGCTGTGGCATTGGTGGCAGTAGTCGCATTCTGGCACGGGAGTATGGCTTCCATGTGACTGGCATTACCATCAGTCCTCAACAAGTTAAACGTGCCCAAGCATTGACCCCGACTGGGGTGAGTGCCCAGTTCCAAGTTGATGATGCCCTGGCACTGTCCTTTCCCGATGCCAGCTTTGATGTCGTCTGGTCGATCGAAGCAGGTCCTCACATGCCTGATAAAGCACAATTTGCCAGAGAGCTATTGCGCGTTCTAAAACCAAGCGGAATTTTGGTGGTTGCTGATTGGAATCAGCGGGATGATCGTCAGCTTCCACTCAATTTTTGGGAAAAGCCAGTCATGCAACAACTGCTCGATCAATGGTCTCATCCGGCGTTTGCCAGCATTGAGGGATTTGCAGAATTATTAGAGGCAACTGGATGGGTTGAGGGAACTGTAGAAACCGCAGACTGGACAGAGCAAACGCTTCCTTCCTGGCTCGATTCAATCTGGCAGGGAATTGCTCGTCCAGAAGGCTTAGTCCGCTTCGGTCTATCGGGTTTTATCAAATCAGTGCGAGAAGTTCCCACCATTCTGCTAATGCGATTGGCGTTCGGCACCGGACTTTGCCGATTTGGAATGTTTCGGGCAGTGCGGACGAATTGCACCGTGCCATCAACAGAAACGATAGAAAACCAGATTGCGTCTGTTTAGGTTCTCAGGAAATGCCATGTCACAAGAGACTTTATTGGTTTGTATTCTCTGCCGCTCGTCTCAAACTGAGGCAAGGCAAGCAGGTTTGAGTGCTAAGTACAGGACAAAAAATGAAGGGTGTGGAAAAACTCATTTGTGAGTAAGTCAATGTTGAGCCCGTCTCGCAAACCCCCAGAGGCGATCAAAGCAATGGTCGGCGCCACCGAACGCACCGCAGTGATGCAGTCAGCAGTAGGAATCCCCCAATTGGCGAAGGTTTGCCCCAGACGGCGTTGGCGCAGATCCGCTGCTCGCTCGCTTTCAACCCTAGCCCAAGAGGTACCGCCCGCCCCTGCTACATCGATGGCACTGACGCCCGCCTCTATCAGCTTTTGTGCCATCGAGCCAGAAATACCATTGCCCACCTCCTTGGCAATCACGGGCACCGGAAGCTGTTGGCATAGCTGCTCAATTTTTCTTAGTAGGCCGCGAAAATTGGTGTCGCCGCAAGTTTGGACACACTCTTGCAGAGGATTGAGGTGAAGCACCAACGCATCCGCTTCTAATAGATCAATGACCCGCTGGCATTCGGTGACGCCGTAGCTGTAGTTAAGCTGCACAGCTCCTAGATTGGCAAACAGCAGAATATCTGGCGCTACCGAACGCACGGCAAAGGTAGCCGCCACCTGGGGGTTCTCAATTGCCACCCGTTGGGACCCAACTCCCATTGCGATTCCATACTGCTGGGCCACTGCTGCCAGCCGATAGTTAATCAACCGCGCTAACTCGGTGCCGCCCGTCATGGAGGAAATCAACAGCGGAGCCGCCAGCGACTTGCCTAGAAATGAGGTAGACAGATCAATTTCCGCCCGGTCGAGTTCGGGTAGACAGCAGTGAGTAAAGCGATATCGTTCTAAGCCCGTTGTCGTTTGGTGGAACTGGACATCTTCTTCGAGGCAAACACGCAAGTGATCGGCTTTGCGGTTTTGAGTAGCAGCCGCTTGCTCTGGAGCCGCTTGAGAGATGAAATCGCTGGCCACACTGGGTGCAGCACTCGAGAGAGAATCACCAGAAAAATCGGTTGAAGAATCGACAGAGTTAATGGTTGTATCCACAACAAGTTAAAAAGAGCCAACTGCTTAAGCTAGTTTGCCATGCTCTTGTTCATTCCTGATGCCAAACACACAATGCGCAACAACCAACGTGCAACAACCAGTTGCCAGACACCAACTCGTACTAGGACCGGACCTCGTACTTATGGGCGTAGGTTTTGAGCAAAACACTCACCTGAGAAAGCATCTCATCGCCTGCACTCTTACCCAACGCCTGCCGTTCTGGGAAAAACTCTGGCTGATCGAGGTTGCGGGCAATTGCCTCACTAACCTGCTGAGCAATCAACGCTTGCAGTTCATCCTTAGCTCGCCCACGCTGATATTCTGCCCCTTCTTCGGTGGTGGCATAGAGGGGCGGCAGACGGTTGAGGGCGTAGGCAGCAATGTCTCCTAAATCGAGGGTGCAATCGCTGGTGGCTTCGATTTCGGCAACGCGGGCAATCGCCTCGGTCAGCACCAGTTCTTCCATGACGTTAATAAACTGCTTGCGGGGCACCGCTACCACTTCACCGGTTAACAATGCTCCCATCAGCCGATCGAGCGCCATGTATTCTTCAATCGACAGCTCAGACGCCGTATCACAAATGCGGCCTACTTCTGCTTCCATTGCCGGGGTGAGGTAGCCATCTTGCAGAACCGGCAAATGGCATTGATAGGCCAGGAGTTTGGCTGCATCCAGGGCTTTACCGCCGCCCACGCCAATCACCACATCCGCTTGATGGGCGCTAACCGTCGCCCGCAGGCTACCCAGTTCCGCTTCGCTGCAATGCTCGCCGTAGTTGGCATAGGCCAAGCTAAGCTGGTGCTGATCGGCTGTCGTTTGCAATAGAGCCTGCACCACGCCCAGGGTCCGATCGCCCACCACCGCCAACGGACGCTGACCCAAACGCGCTAGGGCCGCTCCAGACTGGACCAACATTCCACTTCCCCGCATCACCTGAGCTGGCGCAATTGCCAGGGGCAAAATAGGTGCGGTTGACTCTGTTAAATTCACTCGCAACGTTAAATCTGTCATAGCCGAAATACCTCAACTCCATGAACAGTGAGGTAAAGATTACTTTACTATACTCAACCTGCTTTCATCCTAACTATTCTGCGGAGAGGCATCTGGGGCTTGGGGCTGGGGCGGCAGTTTGGCGATGTTTTCTGGAAATAGCTCAAGCACCATTTGGTCATCTTCCCGTACTGTCAGCGAGCGGCGAATTTGCCCCAAATACAGCGGCTGCGTCACTCCTGGCTCTGGGTGTAGCACGGTGCGAGCGCGAATCGTCAGTTGGTCTTGGCCGCGACCTAACCGTCCGGGAGAAAACAGATCGTTGGCGGCCTGCCGTAGAGTGGCGTCGAGTTCAGATTCGGTAATTGTAGGAGGAACGGCAATCACCGCTTGGGTGGCACCTGTGTCGTAAACGGTGGAAAATTTAATTGCGCCTGGAACCACCGTGCGCGTAAAGGGCACCAGCCCCAAGGCAAACAGGCCGCCCGTCAAAACTGCCATGAAGCCAGTCACCCCGACTAACCGAAAGCGAATCCCCCACTTGAGCAAAAAGCTCAACGCAGTCAGTCCGGCAAACGCAAGCGTAGCGATGCCTGTCCACTGGGTATAGGTTAAGAAGTCGGCAGTTGTTGGCATGGATAATCTAAAACCGCAACGTGGCGATAGAGTGCAAAGTATTTCGATCCTAAGGCAATTAGGGTGCAAGTAGAGCGATCACAAGTAGAGCGTCAATCAGGTTAAAGGAGGTTAAAGCATTGAGCTGTTCGGTGGCCCAGCCCAGATGCGGCGAGGCCAATTCCTGATATGCTTAGTAGCCAGCACTTTCCCCTCTAGTTCATCCCCTTTTCAACCCGATCTCACCCACCCATGACTCTGCAACTGCGCGTTTATGTTCCGCCTCATCCGTTGATTAAACATTGGCTGGCCGTGGCCCGCGATCAAGCGACCCCCTCAGTGCTGTTTCGCAGCGGCATGGCCGAACTGGGCCGGTGGCTGACCTATGAAGCGATTCGCGAATGGCTGCCCACCATTGACACCCAGGTGAATACGCCCCTGGCACCTTGCGCAGCTAGCTTTATTAATCCAGAAGTGCCGCTTGCCGTCATCCCCATTTTACGAGCTGGTTTGGCGCTGATGGAAGGAGCGCAGGCGTTATTACCTCTGGCATCGGTTTATCACATTGGCGTGGTGCGCAACGAAGAAACGCTGGAGCACTTCTTCCCGCAGGCGCGGATCTTGGGTTGTCAATACCGTTTCTAACCGCTGAAGACAGCCTTCTACCTCGGTTTGAAACAGCAGCGGAATAATGTCCTGTCCTTCTTCGGGTGACAGAATCGACTGGGCATCTTCATCGGTAGGATCGCCGAGGCGCTGATGCAGCTGGGCGAAAATGGGGTTTGCATAGCTTTCAAGCCAACTGGGATTGACTCCCAGGCATTGCCGTTCCCAGGCGATTACTTGCCGCAGACAATCCACAGCGGTTAGCAAAAGGTGTTCTAATTCTGAATCAACCTGAACACTATGTTTTTGGATTTTTAGAACCTTGAACGAATCTTCTAAACGATGGGCCAATTCGCTCAGGGTTTGGAATCCCATCATGCCCGCGCCACCCTTAATCGAATGGGCTGAACGCAGAGCTGCATTGATTTTATCGATATCGATTCCGTGACTGGTTAACCCTAGTAGCGCAGCATCCAGTGTGGCGACATAATCTAATGCCTCATCGAGAAACTGAAGCTGGATTTCGAGTTCCTTATCCTGTGACATAAGCCAAGCGGTTGGGGAAGTTTTGAGGTTTGAGTTGTGGAGCTATTTAAGGTTTGAGTGAGTGTGGTTTGCTGCTGCGGAGCAAGTTGAGGTGTGGAGCAAGTTGGCAGAATTGAGGTTTGAGTGTAGTTTTGAATTTTGTGGCATGACTGACTGTTCACTAAGGGGAGCTTGCAAGCCAGAAACCAACTGGAACCTACGCGCTGCGCGCAGGCTACGCTACTAAAACTCAAAACTCAAAACTTGTCCGTTCCTCCCCGACTTCAAAGGTGCCAACCGACGCTTGCAGGTCTTGGGCAATCGACACGGTTTGGCGCAATGCCTGAGAAACCTGACGAGACGAGGCTGAGGTCTGCTCCGAGACTTGAGCAATTTGCCGCATCAGGTGAGACACGATTTCCGAAGTTTCGGCCTGGGAAACTGTGGCCGACGAGATAGATTGCACCAGTTCATCGATTTGTCGCGAAACAGCGAGGATTTGGCTGAGGCTTTGCTTGGCTTCTTCTACGAGATGGGTTCCTTCTACTACTTGAGTGGTGCTCTGCTCCATCGCTTCCACCACCTGACCGGTCTCGCGCTGAATCGCCGCCACACTTTCCTCAATTTCACGGGTAGCAGCAGCAGAACGGGCCGCCAACTCCCCTACTTCTTCAGCCACCACAGCAAAGCCCTGTCCTTCTTCACCAGCCCGAGCTGCCTCAATACCAGCGTTAATGGCAAGTAGGTTGGTTTGCAGTGCGATCTGGTTAATCAGCGAAACGACTTTCGAAATTTGCTGCGACGATTCACCCAGGCGTTTGACTTTTTTGGCGGTTTCTCCAATCGTTTCCCGCAGGTTGAGGATGTTTTGTACCGTCATGTCCATTGCACTGCCGCCCATTTCTGCTGTGGTGGAAGCGGCACGAGCCACCTGAGCGGCCTGCTGAGCTTTTTCGGCCACCATCTGAATCGACTGGGTCATGTGCTCCACTGAATTGAGCGTGTGGGTCGTTTCTTCGGCCTGTTTCAGAGCCGCTTAGGGCGGTCAGAGCTTGTAGGTAGGCTTGAGCCACAGGTTTGATGGTGGAGCGATAGGGGCGACTATAGATCCAGCGCGTGTGGAGCTGGTCTTGAGCGAGCCAGGCGTTGATTTCCAGCCAATAGGGACGTGGGTTCAGCGGACTGTTGAGTGGTCCCAAGGGTTCTCTCGCCCAACCGAGGAGGAGGGATGATGGCTGCATCGGCAGATCGATCGATCCGAGGTAGTTGAACTTGATTTGGGCCGGAGGCAACTGGGCAAGGCGAGTTCGGATCTCGGCCTCTGAACTGAGATAGCGCAATAGGCCATAGCTCAAACCATGCCGGGGAACTTGCCGCAGTGTTTCTTTTACCTGTTTGAGCGTGTCAATCAACGGCTGGGCGCTGAGCTGGAAGGCAATCGGTGCAATCGTGGTAAACCAGCCTACCGTGCGCGACACATCCAGATCGATATGCTCGTTGCGACCGTGATGTTCCAGGTCAACTAGCAGAGTGCCACTACCGAGCCACGGCTGCATAGCCTGAATGAAGGCCGCCAGTAAAAGTTCTTCGGTGCGTGCACGGTAGGATTTTGCTACGGCTTCGAGGAGTTGACGTGTTGGTTCCATCTCTAGCACTAGCTGAATCTCTTCTGTATTGCCATAGATGTTTGAGTTTGTATTCTCTAGTGGTAACGTCAGCGTTGGTAATTGGGATAACCAATAGTTCAATTCAGCGCGAATCGTTGCGGAGTTTGCCTGCGTTTGTAAGGCTGCGGCCCAATCTCGAAAGGCAGTGGTTTTGGGCGGTAATTGAATCGGTTGACTCTGTTCAATCTGAGCATAGACGCTGGTTAAATCCTCTAACAGAATCCGCCAAGAAATACCGTCAATAATCCAATGGTGCAAAATCAGCAGCAGTCGGTCGGGTTGGTCGCTGCCCATGCGAAACAAAACGCTACGCCAAAGTGTATGGGATAGATCCAAGCTGGCTTGCAGTGCAGTCGCTATCTGCGTCACAGTTACCGTTTGTTGTGCCAGCGGCAGGTCGGACAGATCCACAACGGTGAAGCATATGGGTGTTTCCAGCGCCGCATGGACTGAATGTAGATCAGAATGTAAATCAGAATGCGGGCCAGAATGATTGGATGAGTCCAGTCGTAACCGCATCGCATCGTGATGTTGCCAGAGATGGATCAGGCTTTGGTGTAAGTGGGCGGCTGACACTGTTGGAACGACCTCTAGTAGCACCGCTTGATTGACGTGATCGGGATGGGGTAGCTGCTGCCCTATCAACCAGTGCTGAATCGGAGTCAGCGGTGCTGGACCTGTAACAGGTTGCTGTTCGGGGGGCGATTCTGTTTTGGTTGGGGTCAGGTTGACCTGAGCGGCGAGTTCAGCAATGGTCTGATATTGAAAGAGCTGACGCGGGGTGAGTTGGATCCCGACCTGTTTGGCTCTAGCAATCACCTGCAGGCTAAGAATCGAGTCACCGCCCAGCTCAAAGAAATTATCGTTAATCGTGACGGGAACACCGAGTAATTCGCTCCAGATCTGCATCAGATGCGCTTCAAGCTCCGATAATACAGATGAACCGCCACCCCAATCGAAACCCGCTGCTCTTGCAAATAGATAATCAGCAGCCGAAATAGTTCCACTAAAATCAGCAAAAACAGAATATCGGCGGTGACAGCCGTAAAGTCAAGCGGCGGCAACAGTGACAGAAACATCTCCCGCAATTGAATCAGCATAAAGCTGAACAATCCAATGCATAAGGACACGACAATCAAATCTTGAACGGCTTCTAGCGCCCGCACCAATTGGTTTTGCTTGAGCCACTCATAACGGGTGCTTACGGGAGGAATTGAGTTCTGCATGGCTTTACTCCTAACAGCTGACGCAATCCTCCTTAGCTTATCTTCAGCTCCTCTTATCAGAAAAGGTGTCTGCAATCAAAAAAACTGATGCTATTAATATGAGATTAGTTAACTTGCCACAATAGGCAATTTGGTCGCGGCCTGCTGGCTTTCGCGCAGCTTTTGCGTCTGCAATTGCCGGTCTCATTCCCAGTTCCAACAATTGCTACTGTATAAATCGCTGGATTCAGGATTCCTTAGCTCCGCGCGCTGTGCAAATTCGCAGGATGACTGCGCCGAACTACCAGTCGCACAATGGCTAATCAAACCTAATAAAGCGGGCACGGGGAATCGAACCCCGATTAACTGCTTGGAAGGCAGTAGTTTTACCACTAAACTATGCCCGCATTTCACAAACCTATCCTAGGATAACATAGGTTGAACCTTCTGACTAGAGAACCTTGGCAGCTCTAACAGCTCGCGATTCTTAGGAGTTCTAGCGAAGAAGGGTCCAATCGAATTCCGATCAGTGTTATTCAGTGTTATGAAGATTATTTGGCGATTGAGTATAAATATAGATTTCCTTAATGATATGGTGGAGGATGGGCTATTCACCCCGTTGCTGCGTAGTTGACGGATCAAAAAAGTGAGGAAATCCCGTATGATTACGCATCTAGCCATTATTCGGGTGCAAATTGTTCGTTTTGGGCATAATTAGTCTGCTCGCCGGTGCATCAACCCATTGCTAGTTGTGTTGTCTGTTGATCTTTAAGGTTTGTCAAGTTCGCTCATGCTCAAAGTTTTATCGTTATTGCCACTCGCTCAAATTCTTTCACCGCTTTCTGTACCCGACCTACCTGCATCTAACCTACCTGCATCTCTCGCTTCAACAGAGACAGTCAGCAGCGATCCGTTTTCTGGAACCCCTATTGCTCTACCCGATACATCTCCCCTGCCGCAGACAGTTCCCCAACGCTTGGATGTCGTTCGCTCCCAGCAAGTGCGTCCTCTGCCGGGGCAGTTGGATGACGTTCCGGTGTTTAACAGCAATAGCCCTGAGTTGATTCAAAAAGATGGGATTTTGCTTTCCACCTTTCCACCCGAGGGCATGCAAGTTCGATCGGCCCATCTCAACCATCCGCTGCAAGGCCGCTTTGACATTTTTGCTCATCATGTTGCCAGAGGGATAAATGCCGATGATGTGCGAACGCTGTATGTAGGCGTTGTGGTGTACAACCCAGCCGACCGACCAATCAAACTCGATATTTTGCAGGGTGTCACCTATCTGAGCCAAGAAGCTCCGTTCAACCAAGCAAACTTTATCTTCAAGAGTTTTTCTAATTGAGCAATGATATTTTCCTTGGCTCAGTAGATTCTTACGGCTAAAAACTCTAATAGTCCAAGACTCTGAAACGTCTTACAGAAGGGAAAGACAGCCCTCTCTGATATCGATCTACTAAAGGGCTGTAATCTGTTATCGGTGTATTAGCTTAATGGTAGGCTCCCTATTCTGATGTCAGTTCAATTTTGAATTGACTATTAGGTATTTCTCAGATTTCCTCACAACATCAATTAATAGGATGTTAAATCGGATTCTGAAAGGTTGTGAAGCTCCTTAGTTTGTTCAGCAATTAGCCTGAATTAGCATACCGCCAACAAAACCAGGCTCCCTTCACAGTTAAGGTGAAGAGCTATCCTGATCAACCTCAGCGAATGTACCGAGTTCTTAACAGCAGAGACAAATTTGGGATAAAGACAAACTTGCTCAAAACTACCGATCTCGATGACAGTACGGTTGTAAATAGGTCATAACTCGTCATGGAGTTTGCTGTTGGTGCTACCCGGGCAAAACCGCAACAGTACTCAAGACAGCACTCAACGACAATAGCAATGACAGCCTAACCAAACAGTGACAGATTACGGAACTCACGTGAACTCACTCTAAGGTGAACTAGATTTCAACAGGGATATAGAACAACTTGCCTCGTCCCTGATTCTATAGCCGGGGTTAGGGGAACTCAGCGGTGAAAGTGGTAACTTTGCGAAAACATTAAGGAAAGTTGTGGGATCGGTAAAATTGCTGATTCGCTGGCTTAAAAAGCGGAAGCTTGGGCAGGTCATCGCAGGCATCCATATTGTTGAATTTACTGGGGCTTCAACACACCAGCATAAATTTAAGGCAAAATTGAGAACGACTTGGTAAAGCATGGGAAGCAAGCTTGGCTGCTTCGGTCCAACCAAACAGGCAGATCTCAGGTGTGGCTCGTGGCTACAGCTCATGATTCAGCCAATTGTCGTAAATCTGAGCCAGCAACTGGCCCTTATTCGTCACCTATCAACCCACTGTTTATTCACAGCCTAATTTTGTTGCTAGCCCCTACAAAACTTGCAATAGTTGCAAATGGTAGTGAGATAGGCAAAGTGGTCGCAATAGTTGTCATAGATTTTTACTACTGACTTACCGATCCGGAGACTTTGCGGAGTTTTGAAGTTCAAGAACTCTAACAAGTTTTCGGATCGGCTCTAAAAGTTCTATTCAGTGCTACCGATCTGCATCAACAGCTTTTCTAGATTGACCTATGGCTCACCAGAACTCACCCAATTCCGACTCTTCCTTCCCTTCCATCCACCAGAGCAGACGGCATCCGACTCGCCGCCGCTTTCTCCAGTTCTCAGCTGCTGCCCTTTCAACGGTGGCCCTCTCCAACTGTGCTCGCAATACTCTCAACCAGCAATCGACTGCTTCGTCCCCGGTTGCCCAAACCGACTCTAAAACGCTCTATCTCTATACCTGGGCCGACTACTCCAGTAACGAACTCTATCAACGCTTCCGCGATCAGACCGGCATTCAAGTCGTAGCGGATGTTTACGATTCCATGGCACACGTCCGTTTGCCGGCGACCCGATCTTCTCATTCGCCTCAGAGATCGGATCGATGATCGCTGAGACCGCGGCCACAATGTCTGAAGCCCCGATAAGCGAATTGATGTCGGCTATCGAACGACTCCAGAGCACTAGGTCAGACGAAGCAGACAGCGCGATCCGAGACGCTCTTGATCGCATTGCAGACGTCGAATCATTTCTTGTGAACTCACGGCGTGATCTTAGCGAATTGGATGTTTCGTCGTTCATTGAAGCATCTTTTAGCCATCTAGTCGCTGACCCTACACAGCCAGATGAGACTGTTAGCGAAGAAACGGAATTAGATTCTGATATCGCTGAGATATTTATTGCCGAGGCAGATGATCTCCTTTCGGCAATCGAACAGAATTTGGCGTTGATGAGTAATGGTCAGTACACTGATGCTGAACTGTGGAACATCCGCCGTGCGGCTCACACATTCAAAGGTTCTGCCGGAATGGTTGGCCTTGCGGATCTATCACGCACCGCCCATAAAATTGAAGATGTGATCGAAAGCCTGTCTGAAACCGCAGAGATGGAGCGTGCCGGCGTAATTCTGCAGCTCAGGTCGCTTGTCGGTGAGCTTCGGGCTAGTCTTCCAAATACGGAAAATACTCCAAAGGGAGATCGGCAAGGTGAAGCTGACCACCAACCGTCACCAACTGCTCTTCAGAACGCTGAACCGCCCGAAGTTTCGGCAGATCCGATCGCCATCCGACCAATATCCGAAAATGTGCAACTCGAATCCAGGGATACCGTGCTTCGGCTTTCTGCCTCAAGGCTCAAGGACTTGGAATCAGAAATAACATCAGCACTTGTGGATAGCCGGCGGATCGCAGACCGGTTCGATGATCTGTTTTCTCAGCACAAAGAACTGCTCGACGCCGGATATCGCCTATCTAATGCCACCGAACGCTTGCGCCTTGCTGGTCTTAGACTTCCTGATGCGATCGTACCCGAAGTTTTAGAAAATGAAGCCATACCTCATGATCCCACAACGTCTGAGCAGGAAGATAATGTGGCCTCCTTCGCAGAATGCACCTACAAACTTGAAGAGACGGCTTCAGATATCTTGATGATCAACGCTCAGGCAAGTGCTCTTCTAGGGACTTTGAAAGGTGTCCTCGATGCAAGAGAAGAGCAGTTGGAACTGCTAAGAAGAAAGGTCTCCGGATTGCGTATAGTTGATCTCGGCATTATCCAGAATCGCTTAGAACGCGCCGCCCGTGTTGCCGCCGAAGAGACTGAACGAATCGTCGAACTTCACTTTCCCGATGCTCAGGTTTCTATCGACGCTCAGATGCTTGAATTGCTAACAGAACCTTTACTTCATATCGTAAGGAATGCAGTTGTCCACGGCATCGAAACGCCAGATGAGAGACGATTCCTTGGCAAATCGGAGTGTGGAAATATCACGATAAGGTGCCGCAAGACCCCTATCTCAATTTCTATCGAGATCGCTGATGACGGGGCGGGCATTTCAATGGCTCACCTTCGCCAGAAAGCTGTGGAATCAGGAAAATATGAAGCAGCAGAAGCCTATAATCATAAACCTTAGAGGAGCTGGCGGAAGTTGTCGGGGAGGAACAGGCGAACACTAAAGACAAAACCAGAATAAATAGCGTCGCCCAACCAATCGGTCGAGAAACAACCTTCTTAAGCCCAAATCGCTTCTGCCTGAAGTTCATGCTCACCCTCCATGTTCAGGATTTACTAATAAGCTACTGGTATATTGTCTCTTGAACCAATTAGCTAGAACGACTATTTTGTCACACCCTATTTTCTGATGATGAAAGCAGTTCTCAGTTGATTTAATTTGATGTTGTCAGAGATGTCGCTCATCGCATTGTGATTGATGATATAAAACACCTGTTTTATTTACTCTCAGCGTACACCTGGCGATAGTAAGCCTGGTATTCCTCCGAGAGCAACGGTTGCCACCAGTCCCGATGGTTTAAGAACCACTCAACGGTTCGCCGCAGACCGGTTTCGAGCGTTTCGGCTGGTGTCCATCCCAGTTCGGTACGAATTTTGGTAGCGTCGATGGCATAACGCCGATCATGGCCTGGACGATCTTTAACAAACGTGATCAGATTCTGAGCTGGACGAACGGGTAGATCGGGAGCTAGCTCGTTCATCAACTCACAGAGCATGTGCACCAAATCAATGTTCTTAACTTCGTTATTGCCACCGATATTATAGGTTTCTCCAGGTTTGGCTTTATGGATTACCGTATCTATTGCATTACAATGATCGCCGACATATAGCCAGTCCCGCACATTTTGACCATCCCCGTAGACGGGTAGCGGTTTCCCCATCAGAATGTTGATACACATAAGGGGAATCAGCTTTTCGGGAAAGTGGTAGGGGCCGTAGTTGTTGGAACAGTTGGTGATTAGTGTTGGCAAACCGTAGGTGTGATGGTATGCCCGCACCAAGTGATCGCTGCCTGCCTTAGAGGCCGAGTAGGGGCTGTTGGGCGCGTAGGGAGTGGTTTCGCTGAAGCCCGGCTCGGTTGGGTCGAGACTACCGTAGACTTCATCGGTTGAAACATGGTGGAAGCGGTAGTAACTGGGCTGTCCGGCGCTAAGCCAATGTTGTCGAAAGGCTTCCAAGAGGGTGAAGGTACCAACGACGTTGGTTCGCACAAAAGCATCGGGTCCTAAAATTGAGCGGTCTACGTGAGACTCAGCAGCAAAGTGAACAATTGTGTCAATGTCTTCTTCTACAAGTAAATCATCTACTAAAGAACGATCGCAAATATCGCCTTCCACAAACCGCAAGTTAGCTTTGCCTTCCAGATTGACCAAATTGCTGCGGTTGCCGGCATAGGTGAGAGCATCTAGCACTACGACTCGATCCCCAGGATAGGTCTGGCACCAGTGGTGGACAAAATTGGAGCCAATAAAGCCTGCGCCTCCAGTCACAATCAGCTTCCGGGGAGTTCTTGTTAGCGTTTCTTCAAAAGCCATAGGTTTAAGTCGTTTCAGTGGTGTTTGGCAGTGTTAGTCGAAATAGCGAGTAGCAATGTTAAGAAACTCAATCTCGGTGAGTTTCAGGTTAATTCAGTTCAATTTGGCAATCATCGCCAATCATGAATCGCAAAGCTTTGCTTTCCTACAACCTGAGGCAGAGAGCGGGCAATTCATGAAAAACTTACAATTCTGTTTCTTCGCGCTATTGTCATATCAGCAAGATCATGTAGAATCTTATACAATTCCTCATATCAAATTTGTTGAGCAACAAACGCCCAAAATAAACGCCCAAAATATTAGTTCGTGCATCACTTGCGTATCGCAGCTAATTGTATCATAAGCAACCATTGTGAGAGCGTTATACATAGATGGGCATACATCACAGTTGACCAACAGTTGGCTTGGCATGACTGGTTAGGGAACCTGGTTTGGGCACGCGCTACCGTTGACGAAAGCATGAATGCATTGAAAAAAGTAGTAATCCGCGGCGCTTTTTGGACGGTTGCGGGATATGGAGCGAGTCAGATCCTCCGCTTTGGTGGCAATTTGCTACTCACCCGACTCTTATTTCCAGAGTTTTTCGGGCTGATGGCCCTGGTGAATATTTTCATCATTGGGCTGAACTTGTTCTCGGATGTGGGAATTGGTTTGAGTATTATTCAAAACCGCCGAGGTGATGAACCCGCATTCCTCAACACAGCCTGGACTCTGAAAATCATCCGTGGATTGGGTATCTGGATTGCCTGTTTGTTACTAGCTACTCCCCTAGCTTCTCTGTACGAAGAGCCACAGTTGCAGTGGTTAATTCCCGTGGTAGGGTTGACTTCGGTTATCGACGGTTTTACCTCTACTACTGTTTATACGCTAGAGCGCCACATGGCGATCAAAAAGCTGACGCTACTAGAGCTAGCGGCCCAAGCGGTTCAAATTACTGTTATGACGGTTTGGGCGGCGATGAGTCCAACGCTCTGGGCTATGGTAGTTGGGGGTCTAACCTACAGCAGCGTTAAGCTGATCTGGAGCTATCGATTGATACCGGGATACAGTAACCGATTTCAGTGGGAAAGTGGCGCAGTGCGGGAGATTTTCAACCTCGGTCGCTGGATTTTTGTCTCTACCGCCCTCACCTTTCTAGCCGAGCAAGCCGATCGGTTGCTGCTAGGCAAGCTATTTTCACTGGAGCTACTAGGCGTCTACGGCATTGCCCTGATGCTTAGTGATGTGCCGCGCCAGGTTGTTGGGGCCTTGAGTATCCGGGTTGTGTTGCCAGCAACCTCCAAGCTAACAGATCTGCCTCGGCCTGAACTGCGAGCCAAAATCCTGCCCTACCGCAAGCGGTTGCTGCTGGTTACGATCGCGGGCATGGCACTGTTGATCAGTGCGGGCGATCTGCTGATCCTGACCCTCTACGACGAGCGGTACGCCGATGCGGCCTGGATGCTGCCGATCCTAGCGCTGGGGATTTGGCCGCGCTTGCTCTGCTCCACGATTGATTCTTCCTTGATTGCGCTGGGTGAAGTTCATTACACGGCAATCGGCAACTTTTTTAGACTGCTATCAACCGTAGGTGGGATTTTGCTGGGCTTCAACTTGGCAGGTCCGGTTGGGGCAGTGGTGGCCGTAGCGCTGAACGATTTGATGTACTACGCCTGCGTCAATTTTGGGCTGCATCGAGAAGGCATAGGCTGCTTTAAGCAAGATCTGCTGCACCTTTAACAGCGATTTCTCTGGTTTCGGTAAACGTTGTAAAACATATTCGCTAAAAAAATCGGTTGGTGCACCCAGACGAATCAGCAGAGGCGCATTGGCTAAACCAGTTTTGGTCGGAATCGACTCCAGTGTTTCGATCGCAGCCCCAACCTGGTTATACAGCCGCTTTCCTGCTTCTGTAGGCTGCATCCGACGCGGCAGGCGCTGGAACAGCGAAACTCCTAAAGCAGACTCCAGCGCAGCAATATGCTGGCTGATAGCAGGCTGAGTGAGATGCAAGACTTCGGCTGCACCCGATACCGTTCCGATTCGATAAACCTCAACAAAGCTGCGATACCACTCCAAGCTAACCATAAATTAAATTATGGAAATTTCAAATATTTCTTATTTGTATTCTAGATGAATACCTTTTAGGATGAAGTAGGTAGGAGGGATGAAATCAAGTTAGTTGATGGATTTGGGTTTCGGCTCCGCTCAACCCTCCTCTCAGCCAAGAATTGAACATTGAGCGCAGTCGAAATGCGTCCTACCTCGCTCAACCCTCCTCTTAGCCAGGGATTGAACATTGAGCGCAGTCGAAATGTTGATCAATTGTCCTGATCGATTTGAAGTTCACCCATTGGAGTTCAATAATATGTCTCAGAAGATCCTGATCGTTTTGACAAGCCATCACACCTTGGGTGATACGGGCCAAGAAACCGGGTTTTACCTGCCTGAAGTTAGCCATCCCGTTGATGTATTCGAGCGGGCTGGTTTAACCGTGGAGTATGTCAGTCCCAAGGGAGGAAAAGCACCGATGACTGGCATCGATCGCAGCGATCCGCTGAACGCCGAATTCCTCGATAATCCTCAAAAAATGGCACAAGTCGAAAATACCTTACATCCGACTCAAGTGAACCCGTCGGAGTATGCAGCGATTTTCTATGCTGGTGGACATGGCACCATGTGGGATTTTCCTGATAATCAGGAGTTGGCTGGGATTGCGGCCCAAATCTATGGACAGGGCGGCGTTGTGGGTGCCGTCTGTCATGGTCCTGCTGCGTTGGTCAACATCCAACTTGCTAATCAGGACTATCTGGTGGCTGGAAAGGTTGTAACTGGCTTTACGAATGAGGAGGAAGTAGAAGTGGGTCTGGCGGAGGTGGTGCCGTTTTTGTTGGAGGATAAGCTGAAGGAGCGGGGTGCCCTGATCGAAAAAGCGCCGAATTTTCAAGCCAAAGTAGTCGTGAGCGAGCGCCTAGTGACAGGCCAAAATCCCGCATCTGCCGCAGGTGTGGCAGAACAGATGGTTGGATTGCTGGTAAAAACGCAGTAGAAGTACTATCTTCCGCTGGTAAAGACATCTAGTTGTTACGTGGAAACGCATATAACCGTCCACCTGCAATCAGATAAACCGTTCCATTCGCAGCAATTGTCGGTGAAGAAATGCCGCCACCTTCGACTTGATAAGTATTCACTCGCTCTAGGGTTGGGCTAAAGGTGCTCAGTCCTCTGGCATCGCTCACGTACAGATAATTGAAAGACATGGCAGGCGCAGCCATACTCTCTGCCCCCAGGTATGCAGCTCCGATCAGTCGTTTAGAGTGGGTGATTGTTTCGCCGAATCCGAAGGCGGGCGCAGCAGAACTATCCTCTCATACCGATCTGGATCCGAATCATAAAAATCAGCTAGAGCGTGCTAGCGGTGTTGCATCAGCAGAGGACAGACCGTGATTGACTTGACCCGTTGGCATCCCACAGCTCGACAAGCGCTCAATTGGGGCGTCACCGTAGGTTCGGTGCTGCTGTGTTTGTTAGTATTACCCACTCGCTTTCCAGGTATGGCGTTGCTGGATGTGGGGCCGAATTGGTTGCTGATTTGGGTGGTAGCTTGGAGCATCAACCGAACCGTATTTGAGGGAGCCACTGCGGGACTAATTTTGGGTTGGCTGCAAGACGGGATGTCCTCTCCTAATCCAACCCACGCTCTCAGCTTGGTGGTAGTGGGTGCGCTCACGGCTCGTTTGCAAAAACAGCGTTATATCCAGGAAGACTTTATTTCGATTGCCTTGATCGTATTTGGCATGGCAGTCTTAGCTGAAACAATCACAGCGATCCAGTTCAGCTTGCAGACCATAGGAATCGCATCTGCAAATCAACATCTGGGCAATATCTGGCTCTATCATCAGCGCATTGCCCTGACTTCAGCAATTCTGAGCAGCCTTTGGGCACCAGCCGTCTACTACCCCTTAAATCGCTGGTGGGAACACATGGCTGAGTTTGAGCAACCTCAAGCCTAGGCTACGGTTTGAGCAGGGTGCTGGGCAGAATCGGTCAAGAAATGAGCTGCCGAGAGCAAATCAGCGTGAATTCGAGTCGGCTGAAATTTCTGCAGGTAGGTGCGGCTGCGAATACCGCAAGTCAACGCAATCGTAGGAATAGAGCTAGCCTGCCCTGCTAGAATGTCTGCCTCGGTGTCACCCACCATCCAGGCTGCAGCCGGAGCACAGTGGCCAATCGCGGTTTGCAGTAGGCGAGTTTTATGCTCCGATTGGTTCAAATAGGCCGCGTCTTCATCCTGAGTACCCCAGATCTGGCTAAACAGCGGTTCTAGTTCATGTTCACGCAGAATTTGCGCAGCTTGGTTTTGCTGTCGCAGCGTTACCAACACCAAGCGCACCCCCTGGCTATGCAGGAGCGCCAAGGCCCATTTCACACCTGGCTGGATCTGGTCTTGATTCAGCAGCTTGGGCTGATTCACAATTTGCTTAACTCGACCCAAAAATTGTTCAATCTGGTGGCCCCGCAAACCCGAACGCATAGCAATCTCCATATCGGGCGTGCGTTCCTGCTTCATTTGCCAAAACCGATCTTTGGTCAACTCGTTCAACCGCGGAGCGATGCCTTGCCGCTGATACACTGACTTGATTTCAGCCAGTCCCAATCGATAGGTCTGGTAGTAGCGTTCAGAGACATCTACAATTGGCCCATCAAAGTCACAAAACAAGGTGAGCGGCGCATCAGAGGAAACAGAGGACTGGATGAATCGGTGAGCTGAGCCTGCAGCGGCATGAATCATAAAAATTTACTTAAGAAACCAAATGCGAAATGTTTATTTACATTAGCAACTGTTTTGATAAGTCGTCAATGCTCAGGTTGTAGGAGCTGACCAGTAACTCAAACCAAACTCGATCAATCCTCGAAGTGTTTGATAATCGCCTCGGCAAATTCAGAACACTTGAGTGGCGGTTCTACTGGGGGTTCCATTAAGCGAGCTAAGTCGTAGGTAACTTCCCGGTTCGAGATGGCGGCTCCGATGCCCTGTTTAATTAAATCTGCCGCCTCTTGCCAGCCCAGATACTCCAGCATCATCACACCCGAAAGAATCACCGAACCGGGGTTGATTCGATCCAGTCCCGCATGTTTGGGAGCCGTGCCGTGGGTGGCTTCAAAAATTGCGCAAGAGTCGCCGATATTGGCTCCGGGACCCATGCCCAAACCACCAACAATCGCCGCCGCCGCGTCCGAGAGATAATCACCATTCAGGTTCATTGTGGCCAGAATCGAGTACTCATCTGGACGAGTTTGGATCTGCTGAAAAATGCTGTCAGCAATCCGGTCGTTCACCATCACCTTGTCTTTCCACTGACCGTTGCCGTGGGTTGCCCAGATCGAATCTAGAACGGCCTGCACCTCGGCACAGACCTTTTGCTTTTTCTCATCGGTGAGGGCATCGTAGCCCGGTTCAATTTGGCGGGCATTGTCTTCAACGCTGAGGTCGGGGTTGCGTTCTTTGTTGCTGAGAATCCAGGATTCCCGTTCTGTGACGCATTCGGCCCGAAATTCGCTCGTCGCCAACTCATAGCCCCAGTCGCGGAACGCCCCTTCGGTGTACTTCATGATGTTGCCTTTGTGCACCAGCGTCACCATTTGCTTGGGTTTGGGTAACCGCAGGGCATGGCGAATTGCTCGCCGCACTAGCCGCTGAGATCCGGTCTTACTGATCGGCTTAATGCCAATCCCAGCATCGAGAGGAATTTGCTTCTTACCATGTTCGGGCGTTGCCGGAATCAAATCTTCGTTGAGGATTTTGATCAGCCGCTCGCCGATTTCGCTGCCCTGCTTCCATTCGATGCCAAGGTAGATATCTTCGGTATTTTCCCGATAGACGATCACATCTAGCTTTTCCGGCGTTTTGTGGGGTGACGGCGTGCCTGCATAGTACTTACAGGGACGAATGCAGGCATAGAGGTCAAAAATCTGGCGCAGAGCCACATTCAGCGAGCGGATGCCGCCTCCGATTGGTGTAGTCAACGGCCCTTTGATGGCAACACCGTAGTCTCGAATTGCCGTCAGGGTGTCTTCCGGCAAATACTGGTAGGTGCCATAGAGTTCGCAGGCTTCATCCCCGGCATAAACCTTGAACCAAACAATTTTGCGTTGACCGCCGTAGGCTTTTGCCACAGCCGCATCAAACACTCGCTGCGCGGCGGGCCAAATGTCTACCCCCGTCCCATCGCCTCGAATAAAGGGAATAATGGGGTCATTCGGCACCACGGGTTCGCCATTGCTGAACGTAATTCGGGTTCCGGTGGTTGGGGGAGTAATCTTCTCGTACATAGCTGCGGCAGCTCCTGTTCAGCAGTGCAATAGTTCAGACAGTAGATTACCGGATCTCTAGCCCTAGAGTGATCCAGTTTGAACAAAAGTGGGGTACATGAGTTTTTCTACTACTTCAGGTACCAAAGTACCGTAGGCTTGAATGACCTGGGCAATGCAGCCCGTCCAGCCGGTTTGATGACTTGCGCCAATGCCCGCACCGATGTCACCGTGAAAGTATTCGTAGAACAAAATTAGATCTTGCCAGTGTGGATCGGTTTGGAATTTTTGGGCAGCTCCAAAGACAGGGCGCTCGCCCTTGCTATTTTTGAGGAACAGACGAGTCAGCCGATTGCCTAACTCCTGCGCTACTTCAAATAGAGTCATATACTGCCCCGATCCGGTGGGGCATTCCACCTTAAAATCATCTCCGTAGTAGGCATAGAGCCGTCGCAGGGCGCTGATAAACAGGATATTGACAGGCATCCAGACCGGGCCGCGCCAGTTGGAGTTACCGCCAAACATACCGGTATTCGACTCGGCGGGCAGATAGTCTACCCGGAATTCTTGACCGGCATGAGAAAATACAAACGGATGGTCTCGGTGATAGCGAGAGAGGGAGCGAATTCCATAGGGGCTAAAAAATTCGGTTTCGTCAAGCATGCGAGCCAGCACTCGTCGCAATTTTTGCTCGTTAAAGACCGATAGCATGTAGCGTCCAGCCAGACCGGGTTGGGTGGGCAGGTGGATGTTATCAGTTAGGTGTGGATGACGGAGTTTAAACTGATCGACGTAGTTACGGAAGTTGGGCAAGTTGGCAAAATCATCGGCATCAAAAATCGCCACTGCCGCTAAAGGCAGCAGCCCAACCAAGGAGCGGACCTTCAGCCGCATAGCTGTGCCATCGGGTAAGCGCAAAACATCGTAGAAGAATCCATCTTCCTCATCCCACATTTCATCTTGTTGGATGCCCACTCGATCCATTGCACCCGCAATCCAGGCCGTATGCTCAAAGAACTTAGTCACATATTCTTCATATTGAGGATTGTCCATTGCCAGTTCAATTGCGATCCGCAACATCTGCTGACTAAAAAAGACCATCCAGGCTGTTCCATCTGCCTGTTCCAAGCAACCGCCCGTTGGCAAGGGTGAACTGCGGTCGAACACGCTGATATTATCGAGTCCTAGAAAGCCGCCTTCAAACACGTTTTTGCCGCGCCGATCCTTGCGGTTGACCCACCACGTGAAATTAAGCAGCAGTTTGGAAAATGCATGTTCCAGTAAGTCAATGTCTCCCTGGCCTTGATTGCGGGCCTTGTCCATCAGATAGACTTGCATGATGGCATAGGCATGAACGGGCGGATTGACATCGCTAAAATTCCATTCATAGGCAGGAATCTGACCATTTGGGTGCAGGTACGTAGTCCGCAGCATTAAACTGAGCTGGGACTTGGCAAAGTCTGTATCTACCATTGCTAGCGGCAGCATATGAAATGCCAGATCCCAAGCAGCAAACCAGGGATATTCCCATTTGTCTGGCATTGAGATGATATGCTTGCTGTATAGATGAAACCATTCACCATTGCGAACATTGTCACGTTCGTCAGACCAAGGGGTGACGTTGCGCTCGTTCAGCCACTGATTCACATCGTAGTAAAAGTACTGCTTTGACCAGAGCATCCCCTACTGCCCAGTACCGGAGCCTCCAGATACTCACCACCGTTGGCTTGCACTGCTTCGGCAATCCAGCGGCTTTCGCTTGGCCCAATCGTCCCCATCTGGATCAGTGTCCGTCCGGCCAGACTAGGGGTTACGTCTTCGGCCAAAATTACGGTCTGGATTGCTGCCGCGTCGCTCAACATCAAAATTACTGCATTGCACTGATGCAGTAGAGCTGGCACCGAGGCTGCAAGTTCTACGCCCAACTGCCGCAAAGATGTCAGTTTTTCCGGTGTGCGGTTGTACGCGACTAAAGCCACCTGGTTCGCCAGCAGCCGCTCCGCCATCGGTGCACCCATCAAGCCAGTCCCAATTACGCCAATCATTCGGTGCGCCTCAACTCACTATCAAACTTGCTCTCAGAATAGACTAGTCCCAAACTAGCCATAAACCTCACAACCTAGTCGAGTAGATCCATCCATTTGCTCCAGGTAGCTGCATCACCTGAGCCAGAGCAGTCGGATTCTGGAGCGTGGTTTGGCTGACCCGTAACCGCAACAACTGCTCCCGTCAATTGGCTCAATCGCCCCATCAGGGCCATTCCTGCCGTACCCATTGCCACCTCGCCCCAGAGCAGAATGCTAGCATCCGGTGTCAAGATCCGTTGCCAGGTTTGAAATTGATGACTGTAGGCTTCTATTGTAGAGAGGTCGAGCCGTGCTGAGCCAATTTGCACGGTTCCAGGTGTACTAGCCGCAAAGATTTGCAGTCGTCTCACGCAGCTGTGGCACAACAAGACTTCAGTGACTTGCTCAATCCCATCACGGTTTGCATCCAGCAGCACCACTTCCAAGCCCACATCAATACTGCCAATTAACGGCAGATGATTGACAAAGGTAGCATCAACAAAAGCCAGTATCTGAGTGCTATTTGCTACTAGGCAAGGTTGATTTGACCGAACAGATGGCGTGGAAGGCTGGAGAATCAACATAATAGCAAGAGGTAAAAGCGGGACGAGTTTCAGTAGTCGTATGAACAGATACCAGTGTCATGCTTAGAGTGCCCAAGTCTGAGATGGGTTCAACGCAGCAATAGTTTGGTAAAACCAATTCGGAATTCGGAATCCTGACATACAGACGAACGAATCGTCTACTAGGCAGTACAGAGCATCGTCAGAAAATCGGAACGTTTGCACTGTGTTATTCTGGCTTTTTGAGTTTGGATTCTGACTTGTGTTTTTGACGTAGGACTTGTTGATTTGGTGATCAGCTGGTCCTTCATGTCAATAATCTAGATTTGCACGCCAGCATGATCGCCTGCATACTGACCTTTGGTCAGAGCAATCAGCAGTTCGTTAAACTCAGTGCCATAGTTGCCTATCGTTGCGCGAAATGTTCCATCAGCATCCGGTGCACAAAAACATAGCCGCCCCCGACTTTTTTCATCAGCAACCGTTCGGCAGCATAGTCGAGAAAGCGAGCATAGTTCCAGGGAATTCGGCCTTTGCGGTACAAAATTAGACGCAAGTTGAAGTGCTGGATGCAGGCTAACCCGCCGTATACTAGCCCAACACTCAGCCCCAAAATCAGGTATAGGGGGTGTGGGGGCGAAGCCCCCACGCAGGGGCTGTGCCCCTGCACCCCAATTTTTGTACTTCATCAGCCTGGGAAAGGCTGTATTTACCAGAACTTTTACCAGAATCGTTAGAAGTACCTGCTCAAGTACTTATTTGCATAATTCTGGGGAAGCGAGGAGCTAAATCACCTCAATTCAGCCAGACCGAGTTCGTTATTCTGCCTTCACCACCTCAAACAGATCATGAACAGGAGTAGGAGTCTGAGCATTCATAATCTCTGTTTGCACCTTGACCCGATATTTTCCGGCAGGCAAGGCATCGAGTGTTACTGTCCAGTCCTGTTCCTGTTGTTGTTCAAATATGACATTGAGTGTAGGGCGATCGTCTGTCACCGAGACAATTTCAGCTTGCAAAGCACCAGTCATGACACCGGGAGTTGTAATTAGTCTAGAGTGTAGAACGATCGGTTCATCGGGCAGATAGAGATCATCCAAGGCTAGACTAATGGCCGATTGGGGCGCACGAATCGATGCAAGGTCAAATTGGTTGGTTCCCAGACGATGCTGCACATCTTCTAAAATCAAACTTTGGTTTTGCAACATGCCATGGGTTTCGGCAATAAACAGGTTGTTAAAGCTATTTGAGAGTTCAATCGGAATCGCAGACACGAGAGGCACTGCCCCGTCCCCACCTTCTAGATCAGGTCTAGCTTTAAGCGACTTGGGCAATATCTTTTTGCTGACCGTGAACTTTCCGTCTTGAAGCAATGCTGATTGCTCAGTGGGTTGTTGGATCCCGACGATTGGCACGGTTGTAAACAAGCGTCGATAGTCCTCTTTCTTAAGGTTTTCAGTAACATGCTCCTGAATTTCGTAATGAAATTTCAACGCCTTCTCGGCGCGAGTTTTGTCAATATTGGGTATTTCAGTTTCAGCAACGCGAACATCAACTCCATCAATATCAACCATGGGATAAATCGGCAGCAGTTGATATACGGACGGCAGGGATCGGATCACATTAGTCACGTCAAGAAATAGCTTTTTGTAGCCTTCGGCCAAATATTGGGCCATTTTGGGTGCGCCACGATAGGGGGTACCAAAGGTGAATAAAGCTCGGCAGTCCCGCCATCCCTCCAAGACTTCCAGGTAATAGCGAGAGACGATCCCACCCATGCTGTGGGCTAAAATGATCGCCTTAGCATCTTGAGCACCGCTAGCTTCCCGCCATCGTTTCAGGCGTTTGTGGATCAACTGCTGCAGAAGATGGGCCGTGACGCGATTATTGCGTCGCCAGTCGTAGGGGAAATGATAGAAGTTGGCAGCTCTGTCATCTGGATCCTCATAAATATTGCCAACGGTAACATCAAAATGATCGGTAATCAGGCGGGAGGTCCGGGTATAGCCGTCAATCTTGATCAATCCTGGCACAATATGAGCATCTTCCACGAGGCGAGTTGCGCGGATGCCATCGCCTAAATCAGCTATTTCGGGATCATCATCATCGTGATCCATTTTTAGATCTTGTAATGATTGCCCAAAGGTTGTGACTAACTGCCATGCTGCTTGCAGCGACACATTGCCCCACAATTCCCGCGGTCAGGTGCTGGTCAACCCAATGCTGCAAGTAGTGGATCACCCTGAGCTGTTTGCCGTGGGCGATCTGGCCGAATGTCAGGATGCCGAAGGTCAGCACGTACCGGCCACTGCTCAAGCCGCCTTTCAGCAAGCCGAGTATGCCGGTTGGAACCTCTGGGCTGCGATTACCGACCGTCCCCTGCTGCCCTTCCGCTATCAGGCATTGGGCGAAATGATGACCCTAGGTACCGATAACGCCACTCTGGCCGGCTTTGGCCTCAAGCTCGAAGGACCGGCTGCCCATATTGCTCGTCGCCTGATCTACCTCTACCGCATGCCAACCCTCGACCACCAGATCAAAGTTGGGCTAAACTGGATTGCCCAACCGATTCGCGAATTGCTTTCGTCATGAGCCGGACTGCTCCCCCCAAGGTGATTTTTCTTGACGCTGTTGGTACCTTGTTCGGCGTGCAGCAAAGCGTCGGCGCAATGTACCTGAATGTGACGCGCCGGTTTGGGGTAGACGCAGATGCCAAGGCGCTGGATCGGGCATTTTACCAAAGCTTCAAAAGTATGCCGTTTCCGATGGCGTTTCCCGATATGCCAGTTGCCGAAATTCCTCGCAAAGAATACGAATGGTGGGAAGCAATTGCCCGTGACACATTTCAGCGCGCTGGTATCTACGATCAGTTCAGCGACTTTTCCGCTTTCTTTGCCGAACTCTATGCTTATTTCGCTAGCCCCGAACCTTGGTTTATCTACCCCGATACAATTCCATTTTTAAATTATTGGTGTAATCAAGGTGTTGATTTGGGTGTACTCTCCAACTTCGACACGCGTATTCACGCGGTTCTAAAAGCATTGGGCCTCACTCCCTACTTTGCTTCGATCACCATCTCGACCGAAGTAGGAGTCGCCAAACCTGATCCGCTGATTTTTCAAGCGGCCTTGTCGAAGCACAACTGTTCCCCAAACCAAGCTTGGCATATTGGCGACAGTTTGCAGGAAGACTATGAGGGCGCAAAGACAGCTGGAATGCGGGCGATTTGGCTGAAGCGATAGGGGTCAGGAGTCGGGAGTCAGGAGTCAGGGGTTGATTGACTGAACAAATCGTTTGCCCGTAATGGTCATACCTAGTGGCGGTTATTGAACTGCCTCTGGCAAAACCAGCATCGCGTCGCCGAATGAGTAAAAGCGGTACTGGTCCTGGATCGCAATCTGGTACAAATCTAGCAGCCGCTGCCGTCCAATCAGGGCACTCACCAGCATCATCAAGCTGGATTTGGGTAGGTGAAAATTGGTGATCAGGCCATCTACAACTCGCCATTGGTAGCCGGGGTAGATGTAGAGGTCGGTTTTGCCGCAATAAGGTTGGAGGGTGCCGTGAATTGCAGCGGTTCCTTCCAGCGAACGAACTGATGTGGTGCCAACCGCAATGATGCGTCCGCCCTGCGCTTTGGTGTGCTGAATTTGGGCCACGGTTGCGGCTGGCACTTCTACCCATTCGCCATGCATCTGGTGTTGGGTAATATCGGTGGCTTCCACTGGGCGAAAGGTGCCTACTACAGGGTTTCTCCAATCTGATTCAGGAAGGCAAATGCGGATAGGGCAACCACCATTGTCCACAAACTGGGCCGGGAGGCGATGTAGCGAAACCCAAACAGCGCTTCCTGCCAAATTGGTTGGACTCCCGTTGCGGTTGCGAACCCTTCTGGTTCCTCTAAACGGTCACTAGCGGGGGGCTGGGGGACCGGCACCAAGAGTAGACTGAAAACAGCAATTGCAAAGGGTCCCAAGTCAATCAACGTAATTCCAAAGAGTCCACTCAAGGGATAGAGGACTCCTGCGAGTGCAGGAGCTAGGATGCCAGCTCCATGTCCAACCATCGCTCCCATGCTGATGGCACGAGTGTGATGTTGCTTTGGCACCAGGAGTGGCACAATGGTGGAATAGCTAAGAGATTGAATACTGCCAAAACAGCCAATGATAGCGGCAATTAGAAAAATATGCCAAAGTTGCAGAACCTGAAAGAATGAGAGAATGCCGACAGAACCAGTACAGCAGGCAGAAATCGTATCACTAAGAATCAACAGACGTTTACGCGAGACGCGGTCGACCAACAGTCCTGCAAATAGAGATACCGCCATCTGTGGCAGTTGATAAGACACCAGAATCAGAGCGATCGCAGTGGCTGACTCGGTTTGCTGCCAGACCCAGAGCGTCAGGGCAAAGTGGGTCATGCTGCTGCCAATGGAGGAGGCAAGTTGCCCTAGCCAGAGGATGATGAAAGTACGCACGGGCTACACGATGATAAAGCTCATTGATTTGGTAATAGCTGTTGCTTGAGTTCATTGAGATAGAGTTCTGTGCCAATAGGCCCAGGCAATCCTAAACACAGATAGGCAGGGATGAAATAAACTCGTCCGGCTTTGCTGGCATTTAGGGATTGAACGATCGCATTACGTTCCCAAGCTTGCTTCAATCCCGATAGTTGCTTTTCACGAAACGTTTCGGCACTGTCGAGTCTGGTAAGATCACTTCCCAGCAAAATGATGAGATCGGCGTTTTTGATCTGACTGAGAGTTTCAAGGGAAATGGGGACAGGCATTCCGGGTCTATTTTCTTCTGCGCCTTCAAGAGTAACAAGATTAAACCCCAAATCTGTTAGTAAAGAACTGCACAATCCATGAGCACTATTGCCCATATAGATTTCTTGTAACTGACCAGAGCTTAGCAGTAAAACGTTAGGGTATTGAGCTACAAAAGTAGAAAACTTATCTTTTCCGGCCGCAATTTTTTGCTCTATTTCTGTCAGTAATGAGTCTGCCTTTTCGGGATAGCCAACCGCTTGAGCGATCGTCCTCATATTGGTCTCCGCATCATCCCACTGCAACACCAGGGTGGGCGCAATGTCAGACAGGGTTTCATACTGATCTGCATTGATAAAATCAGTGCCAAGAATTAAATCTGGTTGAACTGCGAGCAGCGATTCAATCGAGGGTTGACCAGCCGATCCCAAATTCGTCAGAGAATGAGTAATATATTCCCCCAGATAGGGAATTTGTTGGCTGGGATTGTCATACTTCCCCAGATGCCAAGTGGATAGGTCTGCAAATGCGATCGGCCCACGAGTCTGGCATTCACCAGGATGGGGTGCTGAAGCACAAGCTGACCTACGAAATCATGGATGCCCAATCGATTGGCTTGAACGATAACCAGATCGTGCTGGGCAAACATTCGGGCCGTAACGCTTTCCGCACTCGTTTGAAGGAACTGGGCTTTGAGCTGAGCGAACAAGAGCTGAACCGGGCTTTTCTTCGGTTTAAGGAAATGGCCGACAAGAAGAAAGAAATCACCGATCGCGATCTGGAAGCGATTGTGAATGACGAAACCCAGCAGGCCCCAGAACTGTTTAAGCTGGAGCATGTGCAGGTATCTTGCGGGGATCATGCTCGTCCCACTGCCACCGTGATTATCCGCACGCCCAATGGTGAGGAACTGATGGATGCCGCCATTGGCACAGGTCCCGTGGATGCAGTCTACAAAGCGATCAACCGAGTGGTGAATGTGCCGAATCAGTTAATCGAGTACTCGGTGCAGTCAGTCACAGCCGGGATTGATGCGTTAGGGGAAGTGACAATTCGCCTTAAGCACAACGACCGGATTTTCTCAGGTCACGCCGCCAATACTGACATTATTGTGGCGTCGGCAATGGCCTACATGAGTGCGCTGAATCGGCTCTCGGCTAGTCTGCAAAGCGGTAAGGTGCTGCATCCCCAGCATGATACGGCTCAGCCGGTTGGTTGATCCCGTTAGGTTAACGCACTCGCGCACAGAAACACCTTTTGAATATTGCACTGCTTCACAAATTTAGGCTGCCTGTCCGGGTAGCCTGTGTCATTTTGTCCGCTGGTGCGGTCGGTCATTCGCGAATTGTTGCTCATCTACCAATTGCGGAGACACGACCGGTATTCAGCTGCTCTTGCAAAAACCGAACATCATCACCAGTGCTATTGCGTCGTAAACGCAGCTTGTGGGAATGGTAAATCGAGGTGGCTTTGCTACTGGATCGCTCCAGTTAACGTAAGTGACAATGCTGGGAAGATGCTGGAGTATTTGCAACTAAAACGATTGCGCCTTCATTCATCCGCCATCCCGCTGCTTCGACAATGGGTGCAGCATCCGCAGGTGCAGTTTCAGCTTGGGGGAATCGCAGATCGGCCAAAACCTCACTGTCGCTCAGAGGTTCGTAGGGCGTTGGAGCTAGCCCACTGCGGCCCGTTGTGAAAAACTCGGCCCTCGAACTGGATTGCACTACCTCACAGCCTTGCGCCGGACGATCGCTGAGGGGAACTGAGGCCAGAGCTGGCGTAGCCGTGCTGGGATTGACGTTGGGGCTGCGGATAATCACCTCTCCGGGGGTGCCAAAGGTAGAGCTGGCAGTGATATCGCTAAGGTTGGTGGGTTGGGGTTGGGGCGTAGTTCCCAGGATCGCGTCGGCGGTAATAGTGACTCGGCCTCCCCTGCCCGTAAACGCATTGGCGCGGATATCGCTATCTTCCACCGGAGCCGCCAGGATAAAGCCAGTGTCGATGGTGAGATTACCTCCGTCCCCGCCTCGGTTTTCTACGCCCGCACTGGTTGAAACCTGACTGTTGCGGCGCAACACCAGCGCCTCCTGAATCCTGGTGGCAGCGCCGGCCCAGGGAATCAGGGTTGCTTGGTGCGCCTGCGATGCCGCCCTATAGTCAAAATTGGCGTGTTCCTCTGATCATCGTAGCCATATTGGGTTTCGCATTTCCGTTAGTCGGCATCTCACTCATCGTTGTTCTGTCATTAGACTATTTCGTTCTGTCGCGCATTCCTGCCCTCAGGCAGATTTTTTATTGATTCGTAGTCCATAATTCGCGATTGGAAAATCCTGCCTCTGAATATAGTTCACAGTGCGTCTGGATCAATATTTAATTCACGTAGTTTGGCGGCTAGTTTCTGGTTACGAGCTTCCGCTTCAGTAATTTGCTGTTGCGCTTGCGTAACTTGCTGTTCGGCCAATTCGGCTCTTTGCTGCTCTGCGCGGGCCGATTCTTCGGGGGTCAATACCAACTGTCCTTCTGGGGTAAAAAAGCGTAACTGCTGATCCTGAATGCCTAGAAATAGCTGAAGCTGCTGGCTCCAGCGCCATCCCTGTGAATTCGGCTGAATTGGTTCATATTGTCCATCCATTAGATGAAACCCTTCAAACTCCAAGCTGTCGGGGTCAAACCAGAAGTAATCGGGTGTCCGAAACGTGTCCTGATAGATCTGCTTTTTCAATCCCCGATCTGTTTTGGCGGTTGAGTCAGACAGTAACTCAATGATCACGTTGGGATATTTGCCGTTTTCTTCCCAGACTACCCAGCTTTTGCGTGGCTTGCGTTCAGTGTTGAGTGCGACAAAGAAGTCGGGGCCTCTGAAATCCTCTGACTTACGCTGATGAGGACTGTAGTAAACGGTGAGATTACCAGCGGCAAAGAAGTCATTGCGGTCGCGCCAGTACCATTCGAGACAGGCAAGCAGCAGGAGCAGTTGGCGTAGGTGCAAGTAGGTTTCCAAGGGTGGTTCGTCGCTATAGAGATCGCTAGGCGGGAAGACAGGGGTTTCTGCTCCGCTCCGTGCTGCATCGGCAAGGGGAGGCGTTTCTGGATGCGCAGTTTCCTGATTGGCGATGGACATAGCAGTTCAGGCGAGAAACAGTACAATTATTCTACTTGATTTTGTCTGGCCTGGCCGGTTTGCCTCAGTTAAGGTTGGGAGGACTTGAGCGTTGATCGCATTCTATTAACGAGAGCAGTGGTGAATAGGAACATGTAAAAAGCAATTAGAATAAAATCGAGTAATTTAAGAGAACAATAAAGGGATTTTAATCAATATAGCAACATCAAATCTTGCTCACTGTAGTGGGCAAAGTTCAACACCGAGGCTAGAAAAATGATTTGCACTTCGGGTTCATCCCCTGAACAGCCTATTCTGCCACAGGTTCAAATTTTATTGCAGCAATGCTGCCAATAGGGTGCTTGCAAACCCGCAATTTGGTGTAAAGTGAAAACGTTGGCTTCCTCACACTCGATTTCTTATAGGCATGCTTTTCTCATCGTAGCCCTGCTGTGGTGGGCTATGGTGTTGAGTCTTGTAAGAATCCTCTTGGTTTAGTAGGATCCTTGCCAGTGGTGTTGACCTTTTGAATGGTGTGGAGTGGCCAAAGTGGGCATCAAAGTAAATAAACCCAGATAAAAAGATGGAAATTTGAATTGGATGGTTATGAGCAGGTGCTTTGATAATTACATCCTGATTAAATTCGCGCCGCCAAAAATTCAGCCACACTCCGGGCAACAATTCCATGCCGCGACAATAGCCCTGCCCGATATCGGTCGGCACGCCCATCAGATCCTCAAAATCATCCAGAGCCAGATTATCAGGACAGGTTGCAGGCGCTTGGAGGCACAGGTCATCCCACTCAGCTTGGGTAACAATAAGGGTCATAAAGAGCTAATCAGAGGACTGCTCAGAAAGCAGGCTAGTTGCAATTGATTCCTAGTAATTCTACTACTATTTAAAGTCAGCGATCGGGCTATCAGCCTAAGTTTGAGCTTGATTGAAGCAATCTTCTGTTTTCACCCATTCTCACCCATAATCACAGCAGTAATGACAGCAGTAATAACAGCAATAATGACAAGGCAGCATCAATAACAGTTGCATACGGACTGTCTACTTCTTCCCACCGACAGAGTCACTGCTCACCCAGTTGGTAGAGACTAGACGCTGTCAAAATTCGCTATGGTTCTGAACAATTGACACAAATCACATGCAAACTTGCGGGCAACAGTTCATTGGAGCACAGTTCGGAGCACAGCTATGTTTGGAGTAAATCAACTAAAAACGACTGCACTCTTAGGGTTACTGAGTGGCTTAATTGTTTTAGTTAGCTATTACCTGATTGGCAACGAACAGGGATTAATTCTCGGTCTGATTTTTTCGGCCTTTACCTCCATCGGCTCCTGGTATTTTTCCGATCAAGCCGCCTTGACGGCCTATCGTGCCCAGCCATTAAGCCGTGAACAAGCGCCAGAGCTATTTGACATGATTGCTCGCCTCAGCCAACGGGCCGAAATTCCGATGCCGAAGGTATTCATTGTGCCGACCAAATCACCCAACGCCTTTGCCACAGGTCGCGATCCAGACCATGCAGCCGTGGCCGTGACCGAAGGAATCATGGAACTGCTTTCCCCTGAGGAACTAGAAGGCGTACTAGCGCATGAGCTGACCCATGTGAAAAACCGCGATACTCTAACCCAGGCCGTGGCAGGTACGTTAGCGGGTGCGATTACATTTCTGGGCCGGATTCTCAGTTTCGGAGCATTGTACGGACCCGTTACCTACGATAACCGCCGTAATCCCAATCCGTTCGGACTGTTGTTCCTGATTATTTTGGCACCGCTTTCGGCAGGTTTGATTCAGCTCGCCATTTCTCGTACTCGTGAATATGCGGCAGATCAAGGCTCGGCTGAGATTACCGGCAATCCGTTGGCTCTTGTGAATGCCCTGCGTAAGCTAGAGCAAGTTGGGCGACAAATCCCGATGAATGGCAACCCGGCTTTTTCACCGCTGTTGATCATCAATCCTTTGTCAGTAGAAGGACTGCAAACCCTATTCCTTACCCACCCCCGCACCGAGGATCGGATTCAGCGGCTGATGGAATTAGCTCAACAGCAGCAACCAGCCACAACCGCAATTGCATAGTCTGATGCTACAGTTTGGTCTGCTATCCCGAGTCTGCACAGATCTATTCAATGGTTTGTTCAGTTTCTGCAATGCCTACAGAGGTCTTATTGATGCGACAGCAAAATCCGGTTTGCCGGGCGGAATACTAGACTTCTAAATGAAAGTAGCGTAAAATCAATTCAGATTAATTACTAAATCCCTATCGGCTTACCGTATTTTTGGTTTGTGGTTACTGAAATCTACTTTTTTAGGCAGTTTCATCAGTGCTAAATCCTAGCTTTGGGTTTTGCTGATGTCTGTGTTCTAAACCTGTGCAGTTTATTCCTAAGGAGATGGATCAATGACCTCCCTCAAGCCTTATGATGTCGCCGTAAAGCTAAGCAGCCATAGCAACGACCAGAGGCTAACCTCAACGCGAATTCGAATTCGGATTCCGAAACGCTATCAGCAAGAGCCAATCATTTCCAATTTGATCTCTCAGTACAGCTTGACAGTGAACATTGCCGCCGCCCTCCTAGGAGCCAATGCTAGAGAAGACGGCTGGTTTGATCTAGAGCTTCAGGGCACCGTACCGCAAATTCAGAGTGCTTTGCTGTACCTAAACGACCTAGATTTAGAAATCTGGTACGACTCTGAACAGGATGACTGGTAAGACTGCAAAAGCTGTTGGGCTAAGGTGGCTGCCTGCTGGCGCAGTTCGGGTACGGCTGTGGTTTCCCAGAGGCGGCCTTTTTGTGTTGGCCCCAAGGTAAACAACCAGTTGGACATGCAACCATTTGTTTCAATCAATGCACCGTTGGCCGCGACCTCAAGTCCCAACCCAAGCGGATCGGGTAAGACCAACCCAGTTTGAAGTAAGTCTGCAATCAAAGGATGGTGGAATCGATCATAGTTGCAGGCAGCTCCAGTACAGTTGACCACCGTACTAACTGTCAGGCAGCGTGGCTGATTGTTTGGACGAGCGCGAAAGTAGACCTCAACTGCCTCAGTCTGTTCACGATAATCCTGAATGCGTCCAGTCCAGAGCTGCAATTGTCCTGTTTGGATGAGATGGTGAATTGTTTTGGCAACTTCAGGAGCAACCCGGTGGCGATGCACCTCCCAATAGGGTCGAACATGCCGCAGAAAACGCCGCCGCTCAATTAGAGATAACGACTGCCAAATTGTCTGAGTATAGGGGCGCAAACCATCGATCACTGCTCGCCAATCGCTACCTTGCTGCTGAGCTAGTTTGATTTCTTGTCGCAGCCACCTCAACAGAAACCGGGTTGTGTGAGATCCACTAGGTGGAGTAATGCAGTATGGCAGAGTTGGCTGATGGGTTTGCGGTAGAAGACCACGCCGAGAAATCACATGTATAGTGCTCCGAAATCCTCGTTGATGCAATGCTATAGCCCAATCCAGCATCGTTAGGCCAGAGCCAATCAGCAGCAGCGGCTGATCCAAATCCATCTGTTGCAATGCCTGATTCGACCAAGGATTCCTGATGTAGCGCTGACTTTGATAAAACCCTCGATCTGCAACCGCAGGATCCGCCGGCGGTAGGTTGCCCAGCGCCAGCACGACCTGATGCACCGACAGCATGCGTCCACTCTTGAGATAAACCGCTGCTGGATTCGGCGGCCTCTGGCTGGAACACGGTGGAGCGGGAAGGCATTTCGATTCGTCACCCGGCTCGCTTTGTCTTGGTCGGTTCTGGCAACCCTGAGGAAGGTGAACTGCGGCCCCAGTTGCTGGATCGATTTGGCCTCCATGCCGAGATCCGCACCGTGAAAGATCCAGCGCTGCGGGTGCAAATTGTAGAACAGCGCTCTGAGTTTGACCAAGAGCCGGAAGCCTTTTTAGAAAAGTATCAGCCGCAGCAGGAAGCACTTCAGCAGAAGCTGATCAGAGCACAAGAACTGCTTAAATCCGTGATGATTGACCACGACCTGAAGGTGAAAATTTCCCAGGTCTGCGCTGAACTCGATGTAGATGGCTTGCGCGGCGATATTGTCACTAACCGTACGGCCAAGGCGCTGGCGGCCTACGAAGGACGAACTGAAGTAACGGTAGATGACATCCGACGGGTAGTGGTAATGGCGCTGCGGCACCGTTTGCGCAAAGATCCGCTAGAGTCAATTGATTCTGGCTACAAGGTGGAAAAAGTATTTAACCAGGTGTTTGGAATTGCCGATACCGAGAGCCAAAACGGTAAAGGTTAGCATACTAGTGATTGGCAATAATGGATGAATAATTCAGTAGGAGTGCTCTTAAAAGGGCACTTTTTTAGTTCAGAGCTAAGGGAGAATCCTGTAAGATAACTATAAGAAAAAGCACTCAATCGATTCAGAATTTGTTATGCAAGCAACTGATACTACATGGTCACAAACAGAAAAGCAAATTGCTCGCACTGCTTTTAACAATGCCTATCAACGAGAACTCGATTATTTAATTAAAACAGTACGTGAGCAATCTAGTTCACTCACTGAGATTGACGATGTTTGGCGATTGCATGACTTTCTGAGTGCTCGCAGACATGAAATTGATGGTAAGTATGACTATCGCTATTCGGTCCTGGTGTTTGTTCTGGCTTCGTTGGTTCGAGAAGGATGGCTACAACTGAGTGAATTGGAAGGACTAGCAGTAGATAAACTAGCTAAGATTACTGCGTTAACACGTATGTGAATCTCGTAGCCATTCATGATGAACTGATGGATTACACATCTGCTGATGCTAGGTTGCAATTCCTGGAGTACTTAGCAGCGCAAACAAAGAAACTCTGAATTTTCTATTCTGTATATTGGGTGTATGCAGAGTAGAAATCTAGATGACTCTTTGGGTGTTGATTTAATTTCTCTTGAATTGGTAAGGGGGCTTACATCAGGAAATACATCTCACTTTGTCCTGATTCCGTAATGCCCCTATGTAAGCTGATGAGAATTCTGCTCTATTGATTGATTATGATTGATTGCTCTATCTGATAGGTTCTATCAACTGTTTACTACTCTACGCGCCCTCTGAAGGCGGAAACTCATGCGCTTTCACTTCTTTGGCGTAGGATTGCACAGCTTCAATGATGGTTCCATGCAGGTCAGCATAGGCTTTAGCAAAGGATGGTCGCCAGCTTGAGAGGCCCAATAAATCTGCCGTTACCAAGATCTGTCCATCGCAGTGTGGCCCTGCCAGCAACTACCGGCATTTCAAAAGCAGAGCAGGAGGCTATTCTGCAGCTGCTTGACCAAATTATTCACAACTTTCTTTAGCAGATCCAGCTCCATAGGGTTGCTTTTTTGTAAGTTAATCAATATATTAATTGTTAGCATATTAAGTAATTTGGATTTAGCACAACTCAGGAGATACCTAGGCAGAATTCGAGATATTGCATGATTTCTTGCATAGCTTCCCGTTCTCATAGCTTGCTCACCGTAGGCTACGGGCTTTTCTTGGATGCCGCCAGGATCTGTCTTTTGCTGTTTAGAGAGGATGACAACCATTTAGGAGGAGTCATGCTAAAGTTAAGTATTCAACAAAAAAACTGGTTGCTGTCAGCGCATATTGGTTTTGCTGCACTCTGGACAGGAACCGTATTGAGTATGTTCCTTTTAGCCCTACGGAATACGAACTCTGATAATTCAGCTACACTGTACACGCTCGATTCAGCGATTAATCTACTGGATGACTGGATCGTAATTCCCGCAGCAATTGGTTCAGTCGTTACAGCTACCTTTCTCTGCTGGATGACCAACTATGGGTTCACCAAGTTCTACTGGGTGATGACAAAATGGGTGCTGACAACTGGGCTGATAGTTTTTGGAACATTCTGGTTGTTTCCTTGGGGTAACAATGCTGAGCAGCTATCAGGACAAGCAGGGTTGCAGGCTCTGAGCAATCCACTCTACCAGTTTGATGCTAGAGGGGTATTGATTGGCACTTTGATTCAAGCTGTTTTCCTCTTTATGATTATTGGCATCTCCGTGCTCAAGCCCTGGGGTAGACGGCCAACTCAAGCGAGGTCTCAGGCTCACATCGATTAACAGCTCGCTAACTAAATCGATTCGGGCTAGAATAGTGCCTTCAAAATCATCAACCTTACCATTCAACTCAACCCCTATGAGCTGCCAACACCTTGATGCGCTGAACGCAGAAAACCTGATCTCCAAAGCCAACTATCCGGTGTTTCGCTGTGAAGAATGCATCAAAATCAATAGCCGCTGGGTGCATCTGCGGATTTGCCAAACCTGCGGTCAAATGCTGTGCTGCGATTCGTCTCCTAATCAACATGCTCGGCGTCACTACGAAGAAACTGGCCATCCGGTGATGAGTTCGGCTGAACTGGGAGAAGAGTGGCTGTGGTGTTTTGTGGATCAGCAGAAAAAGAACTATTGAGACGAGTGATTATAACTAGGCTGGCAACAGCGTAAAATAGATGAGATAGTTTTGCATTAATTTTTTGCATCAAATATTTGCATTGACTATTTGCATGAACTATTTGACCTGGTATCGTTCTATTTCCTGAGTGCCATGCCCATCACCCTTGCCCAAGCCGATTACTCAGCGCTATTCGACGAAATGGAATCTGGCCAATCCCCCGGTTCCGATCTAGACGATGTTACCTGGAACTATCCAACAGCATTGGGGCAAGGTTTTTATCGCTCGATTCAGCTGCGAGATGGCTTAGAGCTAGCGATTGTCCATTACCAACTGCGGGATGACCTGATTCTACAACTGCCTGCTCGTCCCCATGTCAACGAGTTAGGCATCGAAATTCGCATTGCTCACTATCCTCCCTATACGTCCAAGTACAATCCAATTGAACATCATTTATTTCCCCATGTCTCTCGTGTGTGTCAAGGGGTGATCTTTGAGAGTGTCCAGACTGTTCAAGACCTGATAGCAACAGCAACCACTCGCACAGGAGTGACTGTGTTTGCAACCATTCTTGAGAAGACTTATCAAACAGGGGGAAAAGTGGCGGAAGGATTCAAAGCCAACATGAAAATTGTCTTTGATGAATTCTTGCCGCAGTGGAACTACACGGCAAAGCCAGAATTACAGGTTATTTAATCCAAAATCCTTACTATGATCACCGCTAGTTCGCATCCTGTAGAGTATTGAGATCGTCTTGAAACTCAGCGACATCATAATGAACACAGATACCTCGATCTGCCAACAGTTTTTGAAACTGCATCCGATGCAGTTTTACTAACTCACTCGCTTTTCCCAAACTAATTTTGTCTTGTCGGAACAGCATAAGCACAATTTCCAGAAATAGCTCGTTTTCTGAAAAGCCACTGGCTCTTACTAAATCGTCTGAAATCACCAAACTCATGCTTCTCCCTCCAACTCTTAAATCTTCTGCTTAGATCGTAGCAGCCAAAGTAAAAACAGGTTAAGCTCTTGACAGTTCTAGCTCTTGTGGCGGCGCGGCATAATACTGCGTTGGTACGGACGGAACAGAGGCTATCGGTGGGAATTCAAGATCGTCTGCCGCCGCACAACTTCACCGTTATACGGCTTCGGCTACAGGTTATGGCGACAATTAGCAGTTTGTCTGTTAGCGCTGATATCTAGTCAGATTTGAAAGGGTTGGTAGAGTCGTAAATACGTGTTAGAAACTTAGCTGAGTGCAAGTGAAAAGATGTTGGAAGAGCAAGAGCAAACGTGTCTATATCTGATGTGTGGGTTGCCTTGTTCAGGAAAGACTACTTTTGCAAGTCAGTTGGCAAAAGAAAAAGGAGCAATGATTTTTTCACTAGATAAGCTTGTTCTGTCGCTTTTTCCTGAAGAGGATACCTTTGCAACTCATCATAAGTATGTTCAGAGAGTTCAAGATGTTTTCTTCCCAATTGTGTCGGATTTGCTTTGTCACGGCTATAGCGTTGTCATGGATTTTCCTGCTCATACAAAAACTGAACGGGATCAGCTACGACACCTTGCTATTCAAGCCAAAGTGAAAATTCAGTTATATTATCTACAAGCAGAGTTAGAAACGATTTCAAGACGTATTCAACAGCGCAATACTGCGTTAAAGGACGGTGAGTACCAGATTCCTGCCTGGCTACTTAGCATGATTATTGAGAAACTTGAACCGCCGGATGTTTCTGAAAATGCAATCGAGGTTTGGCTAGAGTGGTAACAACTTATGATTTTGTGAGATCAGCCGTATAACAATATGTCCCAGTTGGGACTGAAGCACGAAAAGCCCTGGTAGTGCCTGACCACCCACAACTGAGGGTCGTGCGCCAAGGTCAATTACTGGGCATTGCCCGTTCCAGCTTTTACCATCGTCCCGAAGCCCCACCCGTCGATGATGTAGGCCCGGTCGCAGACGCGGAGGGTCTGCTGGACGTTGTGGTCGGTGATGAGGCAGGAGATGCCGCGGTCGCGCAGACGGCGGATCTCGCGCTGGAGGTCCTCGACGGCGATGGGATCGACGCCGGAGAAGGGCTCGTCGAGGAGGATGATGCGCGGGTTGGTGATGAGCGCGCGGGCGATTTCGAGCTTTCGGCGTTCGCCGCCCGAGCAGGTTCGCGCGGGGTGGTCGGCTTTGTGGATGAGCCCGAACTGGGCGAGGAGGTCGGCGACGCGGGCGCGGCGCTGGGCCCTGGAGAGCGGGAGGGTCTCCAGGATCGCCATCAGGTTCTCGGTGCAGGTCATGCGACCGAAGACCGAGGGTTCCTGCGAGAGATAGCCCATGCCCAGCCTGGCACGCTGGTACATCGGGAGCCCGGAGACGTCGTGGTCGTCGAAGAGGACCCGGCCGTCGTCGGCCTCGATCATCCCGATCGACATCCGGAAGCTGGTGGTCTTGCCGGCGCCGTTGCGTCCGAGCAGCCCGACGATCTCCGCCGGATTGACGGTGAACGACACGCCGTCCACGACGGTCCGCCCGGCAAAGGTCTTTCGCAGGCCCTGGGCTTCCAGCAGCGACACGATCGGGCAGTGTAGGGGCGGCGGGCGGGTCGCGCCGATGCCCTGTCCGATCGGGCGGTCGGTGCTTGGCCGGGAGCTCGACGTATGAGCGTGCCGGATGGAGGGCGTTGGGCCCACGCGGGAGCGGGGCGCGTCGGGCGTGCCGCGTTTCCCTAGACTGCGGGTCCGATGCAGACGATCAAGGGCATCCCCGTGTCGCCCGGCGTGGTCATCGGGCGCACTTTCGCGCTCGACGACGAGCGCTTCCGGATTGCCAAGCGCTCGATCGCTCCTGGAGCCGACGAGCAGGAAGTCAAGCGATTGGACGCGGCACTGGCGCAGTCCAAGGCTGAGTTGGTGGAGGTGCAGCGGTCGGCCGAGCGTCAGATGGGGGCCGAGGCGGCGAAGATTTTCCTGTTCCACCTCGGGATGCTGTCGGACCGGAACCTGATCGGTCCGATGCGCGACCTGATCCGGAAGGAGCGGGTGACCGCCGAGTACGCGGTGTGGCGGACGTTCCAGGACTGGGCGGCGCGGTTCCAGGCGATGAAGGACTCGGCCTTCACGACCAAGGCCAACGACCTGGAGGATCTGGCTGGTCGGGTGCTGAAGCAGCTGATCGGGGAGCACAAGACCCGCCTCAACGAGCTGCACCACGAGGCGGTGGTGGTCGCCACGGACCTGACGCCCTCGCAGACCGCGGGGTTCGACCGCGACAAGGTCGTGGCCTTCGCGACCGACCTTGGCGGGCGGACGAGCCACACCTCGATTGTCGCGCGGGCGCTGGGCATCCCCGCGGTGGTGGGGTGCGGCGACCTGACGCGGGTGGCGACCGATGGCACGCCCGTGATCGTCGACGGCGACCGCGGGCTGGTGATCCTCGATCCGACGCCCGAGCAGCTCGACGACTACCGGCGGATCATCGAGCAGCGACGGGTCTTCAGCCTCGTTGTCTGAACACGAAAAAATCCCTATTGAGTCAGAGTGTCAACGGCGGTAGAGTACAGCTCATACCTGGAGGATAAACGATGAGAAGGAACTGGTTCGCGGCTGCGTGTGTGTGTGTGTGTGTGACCGCCGATCGGGCATGGTCACAGCCCCCGTCCTCGATTCCGACAACGTCGTATGAGCAGGATGTCTGGCAGGGCACGCTCGGCTTGCCGGGCTGGAGCACCAGTCAACCGCTGATGCTCGGGCGGATGCAGGCCGACGGTTCGAGAGATGTGTGGGCGTATGTGCCAACCGGCAGTGGGCAGTTCACGATGCAGCACGCCGGGTGGTTCATGGAGACCTCCCGGTTCAATGCCCCGACCGTTCCGGTCACAGGCCCGGAGGTCCACGAAGTCGACGGCGTGACGTTCATCCACCTCGGAGACTCGGTGTCGGTCGTATCCGGCGAGGTGCGAGGCCATTCCGGCGCGACGTCGAACATCGTCGCCCCTTTGGTGACCAGCTCGTGTTCGATCTCCACGCACACAAACCCCTACCACATTGAACTGCTTGACATCTATGTAGAGACCCCGTGGGCGAAGCAGGCGATGCAGGCGGTCGACGTCGTGTCGACCTCATGGAGCCTGACGCCATCGATGATCCCAACGCCAGCGGTGGGACTGAATGGGTACACGCTGCTCGACATCGACCCAGCCCCGATTCTGATTGTTGTTCCGATCAAGGGATCATGCACAGTGTGGAAAACGGTGACGGGCACTGTCATTGGAGCAAGTATAGTTCATTGGTTTTACTCACCGAATCACCATAAGCGGTGTCTGGAGGCAGCCTCTTCCATGGGTCGTCACTGCAGAGGATTTCAGCATTGCCGCGGTCCGGGCCGCCCTGCCGGACCTGTTCTAGGTGCTTGCCTCCACTGCTGTTGGAACGCCCAGAGCATGGCCGAGGCCGGTTGCGTCGGTGCACCGGCGTTTCAGCCCAACCAGCAAGCATTCAATGTCTGCCTGTTGGCACAGTAGTACGTGCGGTAAGCCAAGCAACAACGGTGGTGACATACTATGGGACAACGTGTTGTGACGCAAACTGATTTCCTATCGTATTTTCGTTCTCCCATGAAGCATCCGTTGATCGCGTCGATGAATATCTACGACCAGATCAAGGTCTTCAATAACCTCCAGAAGCGCTATCGGGTAACGCCTTGGTGGATCGAGTGGGCCGTGTTCTGTGGCATCGTGTGTGCTGTGGTGCTCTGCAACTTCGGAGCGCTCTCGATCGCCATTCGCGCGTGGGAGAAGTACAGTCCCCCAGGGGTGGCGTTTCCGATGGGCCCTGCTGGAACGGTGGTAACCGTCTTCTGTGGCATCGGGTGCTGGCTCGTCAACACGTACTTCTGGTGGATTCCCATGATGAACGATCGATTGAATCGTGCCGCGCGTGATGGCATCTGCCTCTTCTGCGGCTACACGCTCGGCATGCCTGAGGCCGAGCTTTGCCCGGAGTGCGGGAAGGCGGTCGTGGGCGGTCCGCGAGCGGCGGCGCCTGCCGAGCCGGCCTGATAGGTGCCCGGTGGCAAGTCTTCTGTCAGGCTGGCCAGATAGGGCGCTGAGAAATCACTGCCAGATGTCAAGATTTCGCCGTTGTCGATCAATCCGTTGCTATTCCCATCCCGAATCAGTTCAACCTTTGTACCTGCGGCAGAACTATCAACTCTGGCCTGAAGGTTGGCAATATCCGTCAGGGTGAACTTGTAGAAATCTACCGAATTGGTTGCATCGATCACCCCTGGATTGATATAGGTTCCAGCTAAAACACCAATATCACGAGCACTGCTTAAGGTTTCGTCAGATGTAGCGGTTGTCGCTGAGGCCGTGAGCTTGTAATTTACGGTTCCACGCGAGCGTTGAATGCCAATGAAGTAAGTACCCTCGGCCAGCTTCCCGTTAAATGTCCTGGCTTGGGGGCCACTCTTGAAACTCTGTAGAACAGAACCTTGGCTATTCCGCAGGGTAATTCTTGCACTTGATCGGCCTCTGATCCGACCCAGTGTTAGTCCGAAGTCACTGACCCCAGACAGGCTAAACCTCACGAAGTCCACTTTGTCTTTTTGGCTGACAAGACCGTTGATGCGCTTGTTACCGCTCAAAATTCCAACATTACGAGCGCCTCTAAGCGTATTGTCTTTTTTGCTAATTGACATGAGTTCCAACAACAAATTGACAAATTTAATACCCGACCATTCTAATCAAGTTCTCGACCAGTGGGTAGAGCTAACCAACACTAAGGGTTAGCCTCACCAGCCTACTGTAGTAAACTCGGTTAAGTACAATTGTCAACAGACACATCAAAACTTAGAGAATACGTAAAATTATGGAAAAGTTGGCACGTTCAGATCAGGCTGTATTGCATTAGTTGAATGGTGGTGACTCAGATTGTTCAAGCGTGAGTTCGCTCGGATCGGCTAAAGCTTTAGTTTCTAAGTAGGTGAGCATAATTAAATATAAAACCCAAAACCCTGCGCCGCCCGCAGCGCGGGCGGCGCAGGGTTTTGAATCTGATTTTTAATTATGCCGAGGTACTTAGTTTTGAGGTTTGGTGGCAGAGCCTGTATGCAGCACGCTGATTTGAGTTTTGCAGCTTGCTTCTGCGGGTCGCGTAGGGTTGCTAGGGGTATTAGCAGTGGTTTGAGTAAATTCAGGACAGGCAAACTCAGTGACCTCTGTGTCTCTGCGGTTCGCATTCTTCTGGCATCTGCAGTCAAAGTCTCCAAAATCAGAACTGCATGCTTACGGCTGCCTCAACTGCCCGATTTAATTTTGTACACTGGATCACACAACATCAGCCTCACGAGTAAATAACGCATGGTTTGGCCTTTTAAGCCTCGGTTTCGCAAACAAATTGCCCGAATTGAAGTTACAGGAGTGATCGCGGGGGCCACTCGCAAACATCTTCTTGAAGCCTTAAAAACAGTTGAAGAACGCAAATTTCCAGCTCTGCTGCTGCGGATTGACAGTCCGGGTGGTACTGTCGGTGACTCGCAAGAAATCTATAGCGCCCTGAAGCGATTACGCGACAAAGTCAAAATTGTGGCCAGCTTTGGCAATATTTCAGCCTATTTCTATTTTTCGTTGTATTCTTCTCATATAAATCTCGTAGATATCCGGTGAAGACTCAGCAGACGAATCAAAAACGGCGAGGCAGGGTAAGCCTGCTCGCCGTTATGTGTGCGTGTCACACGATAAAGTCATCTGTAAAAGACAAGATTTCATCTGACACAAGTGACTTAACCGACAACTTCGGATGGCTGATTGTCGGGGACGTCTGACTTCACTTCTTGCCATTCAAAAAGCGTATCCAATTGTTTGGCCTGTGCCAAGTGTTTGGTCTCACGGAACGTCTGCAACGGGGTGCGCCCGAAGCAATACTTGCCGGTGTGGGTGCGCTCCCGGTTATACTGCTCGATCCACTCATCCAAATCGGTTTGCAGTTCGTCCAGCGTGGTGTAGAGCTTCTTGCGGAAGGCGATGGCATAGAACTCGTCCTGGATGGTGCGATGGAAGCGTTCACAGATGCCATTGGTCTGGGGATGCCGCGCCTTGATGCGACTGTGGTCAATGTTCTCAATCGCCAGGTACAACTGGTACTCATGATGCTGCAACGAGCCACAGTATTCCGTCCCACGATCCGTCAGGATGCGCAGCAGCGGTACCGCCTGCTGCTCGAAAAACGGCAGCACCCGGTCATTGAGCAGATCGGCCGCCACCAACGCATTCTTGCGATCATACAGCTTGACAAACACCACTTTGCTGTAGGTGTCGATGAAGGTCTGCTGGTAGATGCGACCCACGCCCTTGATCGTGCCGACATAGTAGGTATCCTGTGCGCCCAGGTAGCCCGGATGCTCGGTCTCGATTTCGCCCTGTGCTTCTTTCTCCTGCTTGCTTTTCTCCAGCGCGACGACCTGCGCTTCGGTGAGTACCATACTCTGGTTCGCTTCGAGCTGCTTTTCCAACGCCTGCAAACGCTTTTGGAACGTTTCCAGCTTATGCCGCAGCCAGATCGAGCGCACCCCGCCTGGCGAAACGAAAATGCCTTGTTTCTTCAGTTCATTGGATGCTCGTAGTTGACCGTAAGCGGGATAGTCGCTTGCCATTGCCACCACTGCGGCCTCAACCGCAGGCTCGACCCGGTTCTTCGGATTAGGCTTCTTGCGGCTGATCTCTTGCAGGCCAGCCTCGCCATGCTGCTCATACAGTTCTTTGAAGCGATAGAAGCTGTCGCGCGAGTAGCCCATCACCTTACAGGCTTCGCTCACGTTGCCCAGCGTCTCTGCCAGCTTCAGCAGCCCTAACTTGGTAGCGATGATCTTCTGTTCGTTCGTCATCTTGACACTCTCCTGTATCCTCAACAGTGTACCCAGAGTGTCAGATTAAGTCTCGTCTATTTCAAGTCATCAGAGAGATGGAGGAAACAGAAAGGGTTGGCAACGGCGTACTCTCCCACGCAGTCGCCCGCGCAGTACCATCCGCGCTGGTGAGCTTAACTTCCGGGTTCGGGATGGGACCGGGTGGACCCTCACCGCTCCTGTCACCAACGCCTCCCTGCTCTCCCTCGCATCTCTCTGCTGTCTCACAAACCAGTTCCCGACATCGCGCTTCTGCTGCTCCTGGGGGACTTCAATCTCGGATTGGGAGGTGCTTCGCACAGGCTTCGCCTCTTCCCCCTTGATTGAAGGGGGGTAGGGGGGATCTTCAACTTGTATGTACACCATAGCTTCCTAGAAGGGGGAGCTTTAATTGTGTATGTTGTATGATGCGTCAGTTAGAGTTGCTATGATACTCAACTAAATTACTAATCACAGCTACAAAATCATCGAGGTCGAGCGGCTTAGCGAGACAGCGATCAAATCCAGCTATTAGGGCATTGCGGCTGCCACCTTCTTCCATAACAGCCGTAACAGCAACCGCAGGAATAGATTTTCGCCTCAAGGTTCTTACCTTACCAATCAGCGAATATCCATCCTCTCCTGGCATGGCAATATCACTAACCAGCACATCTGGCTTAAATTGCTTCATCACTTCAAGGGCATGACGCACCGAAAATGCAGTTTTCACTTCTGCTGCATGGGATTCCAGCACAAGCGACATCAGTTCACAGGAGTCGTGGTCATCGTCTACAACTAATCCTCTTAAGCCTTGGAGCGTTGGAGGAGTAACCATGCTTGCGGTTCATAAGTAAGCCTGCAAATGTTGAATCTGGTTCTTGGTCGAGAGAACGGTATGTAAATTAGGGAATCAGAAGATAGGAAGCGGAAGCCATTGGCTCATCTGGTCGCAAATAACCAGCAACGTCTAAAGTCGCCACCCTATACAGCGCTTTTCACTCATGTGGGGTATAGGGGGTTTGGAACTTCGCCCCCACGTAGGGGCACTGCCCCTGCACCCCGTTTTTCGTACTTCACTGGCCTGAGAAAGGCTGTATCTATAGAGATTTGTTGATTAAGGTTGACTTCTATATTGTTCTCAGAATTGGCTTTACAACTCAATCCGTCTTTGGGTAGAGAACTAGAGTTTTAACTCTGAAAAACGAACAAGTGCGTGATAGTTGTGGCTTCTGGTGAGTTTTTTGTAGAAATTTATACGGGTTGTATCTATGAGGGGTGTCAAACGGTAAATTCAAAGCGCTTTTTATTTTAGCGGTAGATATACTTTAATTTGGGTTCCTATATCTTCTGCTGATTCGATGAAGAGTTTTCCCTGATGTGCTTCAACAATTCGTTTAACAATCGCTAGCCCCAGACCATTGCCGTTAGCCTTAGTGGTAAAGAATGGTTTGGTTAATTTTGGCAGCACATCTGCTGGAATCGGTTTACCTGCATTGTGCACCTGCATACAGAGGCGTTGGGGAGCGATTCTTTCTAGCGTAAGTGTTACAGTTTCGCCTGGATTGGTTGCTTCAAAGGCATTGCTGATTAGATTGATCACAACCTGTTTTAGCTTATCTTTGTCAGCCATGATAATTGCAGGTGATAGGCTAGAGCGAAATTGGAGTTGTTTCCCTTGAGCAGATGGCATTTCACGGAGAGCTGTCAGCATTTCGTTGATCATGCAGTTCAGCTCTAACTCGGAGGTTTCCAGAAGTTGTGGCTTAGCATAGAGGAGAATCTGATTCAGCAACCGTTGGAGCCGCTCGCCTTCTTCTAACGCCAGGTGCAGATAGTCTTGCTTGAATCACAAAGCCCCCGCGTCGCGACATCACTTCCGATCCAACGCGCTCAGAAAATCGTCTAGCAGGCTGCTGAAGAAGTCTGCCCTCGCCCCGGTTTTCGGAACATGATTCAGCTTCGGCAAGTCAAGGTTGGGGGTTTTGATGCGCGGTGCGGACGAGGCGAGCGGGTCGCTGTTCAGCCATGTCGATCTGGAGGCGCGCATCCCGGCGCGGCATCCTTTGCGCGAGATCCGTCAGGTTGTGAACGAAGCGCTGGCGAGCCTGGATGGCGAGTTCGAGGCCCTTTACACCGATTTCGGCCGCCCCTCGATCGCACCGGAGCGGCTGATCCGGGCGAGCCTGATGCAGATCCTGTTCTCGGTCCGCTCCGAGCGGCAGTTGATGGAACAGATGCAGTATGACCTCTTGTTCCGCTGGTTCGTGGGTCTCGGGATCGACGACCCGGTCTGGGTGGCGACGGTCTTCTCGAAGAACCGCGACCGGCTGCTGACGAGCGAGATGTCGCGCAAGGTGATGGCGGCGATCCTCGCGCATCGCGAGGTCGCGCCGCTTCTGTCGGACGAGCCCTTCTCGGTCGACGGCACGCTGGTGAAGGCCTGGGCTTCGATGAAGAGCTTGCAGCCGAAGGCCGGGGACCCGCCGCCCGACGACAATCCGGTCGGCCCGCCCGGAGCCGACAGCCCCGCCGAGGATCAGCCCGCAACGACCGAGAGCACTCCGATGCCCCGCCCCACCCGTCAGAGCCGCAATGCCGAGGTCGATTTCAGGGGTCGAAAGCGCTCCAATGCCACCCATGCCTCCACCACCGATCCCGATGCGCGGCTCGACAAGAAATCTCCAGGCACCGGGGCCATGCTGTGCTTCATCGGGCATGCGCTGATGGAAAACCGCAATGGGCTCATCGTGCAGGGCGACCTGACCCAAGCCGATGGCCATGCCGAACGGCGCGCCGCACTGCACATGATCCACCGCCACTCTCCCGGCTCGACCCGACGGCTGACGCTGGGGGCCGACAAGGGCTTCGACGCCGCCGAGTTCGTCGCCGACCTGCGGCAAGCCTGCGTCACGCCCCATGTCGCGCAGACATCGAGAGCTTCCGCGATCGACGGCCGCACGACCCGGCACGAGGGTTACGCCCTGTCGATCAGACACCGCAAACGGATCGAAGAGGCTTTCGGCTGGGCCAAAACCGTCGGCGGCATGGCCCAGACCGTCTATCGCGGCCTCGAACGGGTGCGTTCGCGCTTCATCCTGATCATGGCCGCCAACAACCTCGCCAGACTGCCCCGGCTGCTGGCCGCATGACGAGAAGAAACCGCGTCAGACACGTATGCCTTCTGCGCCGAAGCACGACAAGTCAAACCAGGCCAAGTGCGCCGAAAGGAAACCGTTCCGCGGCGCCGAATTCTTCAGCAGTCTGCTAGACGCGGCCCGCGTCAGGGGCGACAACGGCGCCGACCGAATCTCGGGAGGACCCACGCATGGACGGCACGCAGAGTGCCACCTGGCACGGCATCGTCGCCGCGACCCTGCGGCAGAACGACGTGCGCCAGAGCTGCGCGAAATGATGGAAGAGGATGTTCAGATCCGGTTTGTGGGCAATCTGCATGCCCTGCCTCGTTCACTGCAAAAAGAAATTGAATACTCAATGGAGCAAACCCGCCAGAACCGCAGTATTCAGTTCACCATTGCCACCAATTACGGTGGTCGCCAAGAAATCATTCAAGCTTGTCGTTCCATTGCGACTCAAGTGCAACAGGGCCTACTGCAACCCGATGAAATTGATGAAGCCTTGTTTGAGCATCATTTATATACGGCTGGTATTTCTGATCTGGATCTGATGATCCGCACTAGCGGCGAAATGCGCATCAGCAACTTTCTGCTCTGGCAGGTGGCCTACGCTGAGCTCTATGTCACCGACACCCTCTGGCCTGACTTCAACCGAGCCGAGTTTCACCAAGCTCTCTACGCCTATCAACAGCGCGACCGCCGCTTCGGTAAGGTTTGATAGGGTTCTAAACTGTATATCTGTATATTGAGTGTATGAAATTTAGCAAACCCACAGCCTGTTGAGTGATCATGACCCAAACCACCGACACAGCAGAGGTGCTAAAACAACTGGGCAAGCTGACTACCCTGGTAGAAGGCATCCAGACGGATGTTCAAGATATCAAGCTGAATCAAGCCCGAACTGACGAACGGTTAAAAGCACTAGAGACTCAGGTCTCTGACTTCAAAAAGAGCACTGAAACCCAAATCGCTGACCTCAAAAAGAGTACTGAAACTCAAATCACCGACCTCAAAAAGAGCACTGAAACTCAAATCGCCGACCTCAGAAGAAGTACCGAGACTCAAATTACAGACATCAGGCTGCAACTGAGATCCCAGGACAACCGCTTGTGGTCATTTCTAGTGGCTCTATTTCTAGCAGTATTAGGATTTGCGGCGAAGCTAATCCTCTTCCCCAATAATCAAGTCTAACTGATCCGTTCGAGGGGTTCAGCGATCCAAGATGGCCCCATCCGTTTCATCCGTTGCCAAAGCCGGTGATGAGATTTGAACTCACGACCGCTCGATTACGAATCGAGTGCTCTACCACTGAGCTACACCGGCAAACGCTTTACCAGTATAGCAGCAAGCGTTTAATAGCGTCGAACTAAGTCAAGGAGAGGCAGGAGTAGCTTTGGGAGCCGGAGCACGATTCAGCGTTGTATTGATTAGCTCTAGAACCTTGGCGGCAATTTTTTGATCAGCTTCTGGAATGAAGTGGCCATCAGCAATAAAGTTTTTCTGATCGGTGGCTGGTGCCACTTCATGGGTACTGACAAAGGGAATATTGTGTTGTTCTAGCGTTGGTTGCAATAACTGATAGAGATGGTCATCATAACCCCGGTCGTTGATTAGCAGCACAATCGGCATGATGCCGTCCTGTTTGGCCGTGGCTGCAAAGTCCTGCACCATTTGTTTCAGGACAGCGGTTTGCTCCCATTTTGGGTTGAAGCCATCTTTGGTGTGAATTTGAGCCGTGCGGCCATCCTGATAAGATTTGGCCCAAGCGCGACGCAACAAGCGGAACAGAGCCGAGTGATCCAGGGCGTTCTGTTCGTCCAGTTCGGTCACTGCCGGTGTGGGCTGGATTTGAGCCGCCTCCGCCACTTCCACCGCTTCTACCGCTTTAGTAATTTGCTGAGGTTCAAACTTCACCTGGTTATAGAGCCAATCCGCAATCAGTTGAGGACAGTTACGCTTAAACCAGCGCAGGAAAAAAAACCGAAAGGCTGGCTTTGAGAAGCGGGCAATCCATCTGGCGCAGAGCTTGAGATGGCGGCTCGGCACCCGCTGGTTGATTAGATTGATCGAACCGATATCATAGAGACAATCCACAATCTGCTTGACGGTTGCTTCTTCTCGTACAAACATCAAATCGAGTAGAAACAGCACATCGAGCATGCGTTCTTGTTCAAACTGCTGTTTAGTTTTTGGCTGACCCGGTTGGGGATCTGGCGGCTGGAGTTGCTTTACCATAGATTGGCGGTCAAAATTAGCGATCAGGCTGCGGATAAACCAGGTTTTTTAAAGATAGAAAAAAGGCGGCCAAACCTACTCTCTCGGCGGCATGAGATTGATCTGGGTTGGAGCAATTGTAGAGGAAAACCGGGAGGGACGCGACCAAAAATAGGTTAAGTTAACGAAGTACCGCCTGCCTTTGCCCTTGCTTTCGCCATGTCTGCCTTCCCGAAACCGACCAGAGCAGAAATCGAGGCTGCCATCAACCAAACGGTTCCTGACATCATTGCGCCCAATTTGCAGGTGTTGTTCTGCGGCATCAACCCCAGTTTGTATAGTGCCGCCGTGGGCCACCACTTTGCCCGTCCGGGCAATCGCTTCTGGAAAACCCTTCATGCCGCTGGGTTTACTGAACGGCTGTTTAGTCCGGCTGAAGATCAGAAATTGCTCCCCTTGGGCTATGGCGTCACCAATATTGTCGATCGGGCCACGGCCAGAGCTGACGAACTAGCGCCATCCGAACTCATCGCCGGACATCAGATGCTGGCAGCAAAAGTGGACCGTTACCAACCGCGAGTATTAGCCGTTCTGGGAGTTTCCGCCTATCGCACCGCCTTCAATCGCCCCAAGGCCGCCGTAGGTCAGCAGCCAGAATCATTTCAGGGTGCCCTGCTGTGGGTGTTGCCCAATCCCAGCGGCCTAAATGCCCACTATCAGCTCGCGGACTTAACTCAGGTGTACCAGGCCCTCCGGCTAGCGCTGCTGTAGTATTCTTCACACATCAAAGCGATAGCGCACCGCACCCGTTTGAGGATCATTACAAACCTCAGCATAACCATGCCTTTGTGCCTCCTGCAGCAAACTCTGCACGGCTTCTGGCTCCAACCCGGTGTAGAGGGCTACTTGCGCCGCCGAGAGTGTGCCGCCCTGCTCCTGAGCAATCCGCAGCAGCCTATGCAGGGGACTCACAGCAGGCGGTTCGACTAGAGGTTGGGGCTGGAGCTGGGATAATTGGCCCAAATTCAGCGTCACCGCAGGCTGAACGTTTGATAAATCTAAATTTCTGGCGTACAGTCCTCGTAAGTAAATGTTGCGCTTCTCTACCATGCCTGGAATCAGCAGCAAATCGATCAACTGCCCAAAGCCGAACAATCCAACTGAAATAGTTTAGAACGCCCTGCCTTTAAAACGGTTTTGGATCGGTTCTGGATCGCTGTGATCGCTAACTTAGATACAGATGGAACGAAGCAGGTTGAGCTGTTGCCATTCAACCATCATTCAATCGAATTTCACCCTTTTATTTCTAAGGAGTTTCAAAAATGGCTCAAGAACGCGAACCCAACAATACAGTTGCCACTGCCGACAACATCGGTGCAATTTCCCGGACCGGAGTTAGGGAAGCCAGAACGGCGAAACGAGAAGGCAGTGTGAGTTTTGATGATCGAGATATTTTTCGATTTCTGACGGGCAACCCAGCAACCTGCGAAATTAAATTAAGCTTATCTGGAGCAAATGGAACCGTTTCTCTATTTCGTGACTCGAACCGAAATGGTCAACTTGAGTCGAGCGAATTGATCGACAGCACGCTGGGCAAATCCTCAAAGACAATTGTGCTGGAAGGCGCAGCTTCTGAACTCGACGAATTCTATGCCCAAGTTAGTAAAGGAGGACCTGCTGCCAACTATTCACTAGATATTACTGTTACTCCAAAAGTGGCGCGTGAGTCAGAGCCAAATAATGTTGCGAGTCAAGCTAAAAATATTGGCCAATTGAATGGATCTCGCCGCTATGAAGGCTCAGTGCATAACAGTAACGATCGCACAGACTTCTACGGCTTCCAGATCGGAGCGACCAGAAATGTCAGCATCAATCTGTCTGATCCTAATTTCAGTACGGCGAATACGGATCTGAGATTGTATCGAGATGCGAATAACAATAAACGTATCGATTCAGGTGAATTTGTTGCCGCTTCGACTGGAGCAAGAAGCCAAGAAAATATTTCAAGACAACTGGGTGCGGGTAATTATTTCGTTGAAGTGGTCTCTCTTTCAGGTAGTGTCAATTACGGTTTGCATATGTCAGCAAGGTCGTAAGCTCTACAACACTTTTGAGTTGCTTCTCTAGCATTCTTCTGTTGATGGGTAGGTAAATCAAAACTATCTATCTACCCATTTATTCTCTCCCTATCTTGCTCTGCTCAAATACGCTATCAGTTTAATAAAAATGGTTATGTCTACTGTTCTACAAGTTGGTTCTCAGATCGTTACTGCTGATGAAATTCTAACCCGCATCAGGCATTATCAACTTCTGCCAAAATTGCGGCGAGAACTGATTATCGATCAAGCAATTGCGACAATTGAGTGCACGCCGGATCAAATTGAGCAAGCCCAGCACCAGTTAATCACCGAATATCACCTAGACTCAGATGCAGCCAAACAAGCATTTTGCAGAAGCCGCGATTTAACGACTGAAGATCTGGAGTCTCTGCTGATCCGCTTGATTCGGATTGAGAAGTTCAAACACCAGAATTGGGATGTCAAACTCCCGTCTTATTTTCTTCAGCGTAAGCAGGCATTGGATCAAGTGATTTATTCCTTTATTCGGCTTAAGGACGAGGAGATTGCCCGCGAATTTTATTTCCGGCTGCATGAACAAGAGCAATCCTTTGCAGAATTGGTGCAGGAATACTCGCAAGATGCAAAAGCCAAAGGTTAATTCACACTATAACTTATGCTAATATTATTATTATAACATGGGTGCTCAACGCCTCACGGCATCAAAGGTTAATTCACCACTTTAAGTTCAAAAAGTACTTGGAAGGCTATAAGTGCTCAACGCCTCACGGCATCAAAGGTTAATTCACTTGAGTCAATTAGCAGATGTTTTTTGAATCAATTAGGTGCTCAACGCCTCACGGCATCAAAGGTTAATTCACCAAGGTGTTTAAGTCCTATTGACCTGCACGTGGCGAGTGCTCAACGCCTCACGGCATCAAAGGTTAATTCACTAGTCCTAACTCATCAATAATTTTGGCCTTACATAAGTGCTCAACGCCTCACGGCATCAAAGGTTAATTCACAATAGATTCATTGATGGTTCTTAACCCTAATAGATTGTGCTCAACGCCTCACGGCATCAAAGGTTAATTCACGATTGTACTGTTGACGCTATCAGACCAGGATTTGGCGTGCTCAACGCCTCACGGCATCAAAGGTTAATTCACTCGAAAAACTCCTGGACTTCAGAAGAAACTTCCTCTTGTGCTCAACGCCTCACGGCATCAAAGGTTAATTCACAGAATCCATTACCCTCAACCAACTTGTACTCGATGGGTGCTCAACGCCTCACGGCATCAAAGGTTAATTCACACAAAGCTATCACTGGACTATACTGAAACGTATAATGTGCTCAACGCCTCACGGCATCAAAGGTTAATTCACAACCTAGACTTACCGTGTCTAGGAGGACAACTAATGTGCTCAACGCCTCACGGCATCAAAGGTTAATTCACAATCGTCAAAATTGTGTACAATGGTTGCAAACTACGTGCTCAACGCCTCACGGCATCAAAGGTTAATTCACGATTGTAAAGTTTTGTTAAGTACTCTTCTAATAGGTGCTCAACGCCTCACGGCATCAAAGGTTAATTCACAGTTAGTAGGAGAGGCCTTTGATGGGGCCTTTGAGTGCTCAACGCCTCACGGCATCAAAGGTTAATTCACTGATATATTTTCCGAGTTGATATCCTGGTGTAGTTGTGCTCAACGCCTCACGGCATCAAAGGTTAATTCACATGTTACAACTCCGTCTATCTACGAAAGCTCTAAGTGCTCAACGCCTCACGGCATCAAAGGTTAATTCACAGTAATTTTCTGTGTCTAATTCTTTATAGATGTAGTGTGCTCAACGCCTCACGGCATCAAAGGTTAATTCACTCCTAAAACTTCTTGGATTCCACTGGGTAAACTAGAGTGCTCAACGCCTCACGGCATCAAAGGTTAATTCACTAGCCCTAAACAACGGGTCTACCTTATCAATGTTGGGTGCTCAACGCCTCACGGCATCAAAGGTTAATTCACCCTGGCCAAGTTCGGTCTCGAGAACTACGAGGTTTCCGTGCTCAACGCCTCACGGCATCAAAGGTTAATTCACCAGGTTCCAAACATCACGTGCTCCTTCAGTAATACGTGCTCAACGCCTCACGGCATCAAAGGTTAATTCACATAATCAAAAACCTTGGCTAACTCAGATTCCAAATAGGTCAGCTCCAAACAACACGGCCCCATTGAGTTGGGCTTGGCTCAGATCGGCCCCGCTGAGATTAGCATGGCTAAAGTTGGCCTGAATCAGGTTGGCCGCTGCCAAATTAGCGCCCATCAGCTGGACGTAGACTAATCCAGCTCGGTTGAGATCACAGCCAGGACATTCTTTAGTAGTCAGCAGTTGCTGGGTGTGTTCCAGATTTTCCGCATAGGCAGCGGGCATTCCTCCTCCTGCTACCAGCAAGGTCAAGGCAACAACGCCGGGAAGGTAAGCTCTCATAGATTCACACGCTCACTAGTGGATCGTTCAAAGTGTACTGAAAAAATTCTCTGCTGGCAGCAATAGCAGTAAAACGTAGCAGTGATTAGGTAAGAGACTTGTCTCCAGCCGATTCAGTTCGGCAAAAACACATCTTGCCAGCTATCAAAGCCAAACTCCTGCTGAAACTCTTCGATTACCCAGGCGATCGATTTGCCATGCCGCTGCGCCGTTTGGATCAGATAGTCTCGATAGGCGTACTTGTCCTCTAGGCTGGGTGTGTCGCCAAAAATCGAGCCAAGGCACCAGTCTGTTTCCGGTAAACAGCCGAACTGTTCGTAAAACACCCGTTTGGTCCAGTTGGGGGCAGATCCTTCCCGGAAGGTTTTTTGCCGCTGGGTTCGGAAGAATTCGTACATTTTGCGGCGTTCGATCTGGCGCAGTAACTCTTCGCTGTAAACCTCGACCAAGTCATCGGTACGAATCTGCGGCTCGGTTTCCCAAACATAGCGACAGCTAGGACAAGTCATCACAAACCCCCAAACGAGACGGTTGCAATGGGGGCATTGTTTGGTGGGCGTGGTTTCGGTGGTACCAGGTTCCTTGCTAGTGGGTAGATGGTATTCCTTGATATCTTCTGGGAAGCCCAAGCGGCGCAGATTACCAGCCTGATCTAGAATAATGCCGCAGGTCTTGCCGGTGACAGGCGAGATGCGCAACAAGCGGCCAACCTGCTGATAGTGTAAAGCACGAGACTGAGTCGGACGCAGCAACAGCCCAACCTCCACACTCGGCTCATCAAACCCGATACTGATCACGTTACAGGAGGTCAACACCAGCAGCCAGCCCGCTCCCAAATCCTGATAGAGCTGGTGCCGTTCTTTGATGGGCGTACTGCCATCCACGACAGCCGCAGCAACTCCAGATGCTTTGAAGGCTTCGGCAACGTGACGCGCATGTTCCACATCCACACAGAAAGCGATCGTGCGTTTACCGGGCGTAAGGCGATGCCACTCTTCCACAATCCGCTGCACCAGTTCCGGTCGGTCACAGGCATTTTTCAGATCCCGCTCATCGTAGTCTCCAGCCACAGTCCGCACCTCGGAGAGGTTGATCTCTGAGCCGCTGGGCACACCGTAATACTGCATTGGAGCCAGATAGCCCATACGCTGAAGTTCGGCTGGAATGGGGGATGCTACAAAGGTCTGCATGTGGTCGCCCAACTGCTCCCGCCCCAGCCGATAGGGAGTCGCGGTCATGGCGAGATGCACGGCCTTGGGATGGGTTGAACAACTTTGATACCCTCTCTACCGAAACCATTTCACCCCAGCGCGTCCTGGCAGCGCTCAAAGAAGCTCGTGCCAAACTAGCTGCCGTTGAACAATCAAAGCAGGAACGAGTAGCGATTGTGGGAATGGCAGGGCGATTTCCCGGTGCAGAGACAATAGAACAATTCTGGCAAAATCTTTGTCAAGGAATTGCCTCGATTCAGGTTCTGAATCCATCGACGCTAAACGAAACGACCTCTGAACTATCTACAGAATCCTCGTATTCAGCTAACTATGTCAACGCCTACGCCAGCTTTGCAGACATTGCCGGATTTGATGCCGCCTTTTTCGGCTATTCCCCCAGAGAAGCCGAACTCCTCGATCCGCAGCATCGGGTGTTTCTAGAATGCGCCTGGACTGCCCTCGAACATGCGGGCTATGACCCCGATCGCTATCCGGGCCGGATTGGAGTCTACGCGGGAGCTGGCCTGAACAGCTATTTGATCAACCTCTACACCCATCCCAATCTGAGAAATTCGGTTGATCGGGTGCAGGCGGTGGTCAGTAATGTGATGGGACTGATGCCTACCCGCGTTTCCTACAAACTCAACCTGACTGGCCCTAGCTGCGGCATCCAAACCGGTTGCTCCACCTCTCTGGTTGCCGTCCATCTCGCCTGTCAGAGCTTGCTGAATCGAGAATGCGACATGGCCTTGGCCGGAGGTGTTTCGATCGATGCCTCGGAGCAACGGGGCTACCGCTACCAAAATGATGGTGTGCTCTCCCCAGATGGGGTTTGTCGCGCCTTTGACGCCGCCGCTCAGGGAACCGTGTTCGGCAATGGAGTCGGCATTGTTGTGCTCAAACGTCTGTCGGAAGCCGTGCGGGATGGGGACTCGATCTATGCCGTGATCAAAGGCTCTGCCATCAACAACGACGGTGCCCAAAAAGTCGGACTTACCGCCCCTAGCGTCACCGGACAAGCCGCCGTGATCACCACCGCCCTAGAGCGAGCCAACTGCTCACCGGAAACCATCCAATATATCGAAGCCCACGGCACCGGCACCGCCCTTGGCGACCCAATTGAAATCGCGGCCCTCACAAAAGCCTTTCGTCAGCATACCCAAAAGCAACAGTTTTGCGCCATCGGCTCCCTCAAAACCAATATTGGTCATCTCGATGCTGCTGCTGGCATTGCCGGCCTGATTAAAACAGCTCTAGCCCTGAAACACCGACAGATTCCGCCCAGTCTCAATTTTCAATCAACTAATCCCCAAATCGACTTTGAACACAGTCCCTTTTACGTCAACACTCAGTTACGCAACTGGGGAAACAATTTGTCCATTAATGATTCACCGCGCCGCGCCGGAGTCAGTTCCTTTGGCATGGGTGGTACTAATGCCCATCTGATTCTCGAAGAAGCTCCCGAAATATCAAAAGCAACGTCACAATCCCATTCGCACCATTTATTGCTCCTCTCGGCCAAAACTCCCTCCGCCCTGCACACCTCAATCCAGCAACTCGCCGATCACCTAACCCAGCATCCCGACCTCAACCTAACCGACGTTGCGGTCACGCCCCTGAGCGCCTACGGTAAGCCCTACACGCCACCAAAGCATACGGTGAACCCCAATCAGGATATGTCTGCCCCGCCCGAGCAGGTGGACAAAATGGATGCCGCAACTTTCTTCGGGATGTTTGCCGATCTGATGAAAGACAACCCACCCCACGCAAACGACTATCCGATGCTCGACCGCATGAAGCGAATTGGCATTGAACCAGGAAAGAGTTTCACGCTCGCGGATGCGCCGCCGGAGGTGCAGGATGCCCTGAACGCTGCTCCAGCTGCCGCCCTCAAACTGATCAAGCAGGTGTGGACTTACTCTGGGACCTATGCCAATGGTTGGCGCACGAACTTGACTGCTATTGGCACCTATGGAACCGACTATTTGCATCGGGCGGGTGTTGCCTACGCGGGGCTGGGAGCTAACGTGATCGAGGATGCCATTTATCCAACTGTGTTTACCGATGAGGACGGTCAGCCGCTGCACAGTGACAAGCAGTATGTGTTGCATTTTGAGCCAGATCAAATCCCGCCAGTTCGTGCTTTTTGGTCACTCACCATGTACGATGAGCGTCAGCTTTTTACCGCTAATTCAATCGATCGGTATGCAATCGGCGATCGGGACAATCTCACGTTTAATCCAGACGGTTCGCTTGATTTATATATTCAACGAGAATCCCCTGGAAAAGACCAAGAATCGAACTGGCTACCAGCCCCGCAGAGTGGAGCTTTCACGATGAATCTGCGTCTGTATTGGCCGAAAGCTGAAGCCCTTAACGGAACTTGGGCACCGCCGAGTGTGAAACGGGTGAAGTAAGTAACTGACCCATTACTCAAGATGTAGAATCTGCGTCTCCCCACTTGAGTTCTCAACTCTACAATTGTGTGTGAAGGAGTGAAGCCTGTGTTTTCTTTAATTTTGATGCGTTGTTTATTCGTATCGACTCTTTTCAGCGTAATTGGATTACTCAATACATCTATTGCTACTGCGTTTGAATCAACTGATGTTGGTGGAGAAAACAGTCGTGTAGAGATATTGATAGAATCAGGGAATACGCCAATTACCGATTTGTTAACTGGTTCGTTAACTACAAACGTAGATACAGCAGGCATCGATGCATTCAGATATGCGAATCTACAGGATACTCTTGACCAGCGCAATTCAGATAGCTTCAGCATATCTGAATCGATTACTGAGCGTAGGCTACAGAATATAACAGTTGATTCATCAGATTTAGATCAGTTGAGTCAGGTCACTCCTACAAGTGAAATTGTCGAGGAGCAAACCGTTGAAGAACAACCTGCTTTATCAAATGAGGCAGTTCCCGACAATGAGATTGACTCGACAAGCGCAACTGACTTGCTAGATTCAGGTACTCTTGACCAAATCACCTCTGTGACGCAGCTCTCTGATGTGCAGCCGACGGATTGGGCGTATCAAGCGTTGCAATCACTGGTCGAACGCTATGGCTGCATTGTCGGCTATCCAGACCAGACCTATCGCGGACAGCGTGCCCTGGCTCGGTTTGAATTTGCTGCTGGGGTGAATGCCTGCAGAAGCTACAACCAATTTGCAAGGAGAACCCCTCATTGCCTTTCTAGATCTGGCTTGGAACTCTCAAGATGGGACACAATTAGACGCAACGGTTGAAGCACTCCAGACGTTAGTGCAAGGGTTTGCCAACCCCACCGCAGTACTCAAGTTCTCGCAGACAATTCTTCAACTTGCTGACACTCCTGTAGACTTGCGCCCCAAACAACTCCCCCGTCTACCCCAAGTTGATCCAACGCTGACGATTAGGACTCCACCGGGCAATCCATTCTATCGGCTATTTGGTATTTTTCCGGGTGACACGCCCAGATTCATCCAACACTACTATGAAGGAGGCGGTGCTCCGGTGGATTTAGCAGACTGGGGGTTGCTGGAAACCTATCGAACTGCTCCTGACGTTCGGCGAGGAGCTTCCAAGCTTAAATACGACGCAATCAACGAAATCAATCGGCAAGCATCCACAGGGACACCGACTCAAGTAACGGGAGAATCAACGGACAGTGTAAATGCTGAACCAGTAATCTTCTCAATGGGGAAGAGTATACTGAAGCTAGAATACACTGCCACAATCGACCGGAGCAATCCCCACATTGGAAGATATGCCTCCCATCCTAGTTATGTCTCCTACCCATATACTTTGGAGCTACGCTACTCAGTCAACGACAGATTTGTAGACGCCTTGGATGAGCTGAATTTAATTCCTGGAAATCAGGAATTGCCTGGCAATCCCACACCATACGCACTGACAGCATCATGGACAATTACTGATACTGGCTGGACTAGCCCTGCATATAATTGATTTCCTGATTTAGGAATCAATTGCTCCTGTAAGAGAAGTAAAGTAGAACAAGTATCTCAGCAATGAAAGAAATTATGTTGAGATACTTCATTCTCCCCATAACTCATTCAATGGCCAACACGCTTTCAGGACAGATGACCTTTCGATTCATCTACTTGAGGAGAACAACTTCAAAAATGACACAGCAACTCAATAAACTCACATTGATTCTAGCCTTATGGCTTTGCCTTGCCTGTATGCCAATTGATTATGAAGGTAATCTGGTAAATGGATATAAAATCGTTAAAACAAGTGGTATTAGCTTTGCTATCACCTATCCGGGGACAACAGTGTTAGTTCCTGAAGAGTACATTACAGGCATTAACGTCAAAGGCGATATTATCTTTGGTAGAATTGATCCGCTTACACCAGAATTACAACGACTCGTGGAAGGCAAACAACATCCCGGTTACTTCATTGTTAATACGAAAACTCACACCTATCAACTAGGCTTAGGAAAGCAAGAATGGCTTGACGAGCTTAAAAAAGCAGGGGTTTTAAAAGAACCTATTTTATATAATCCAGTGTATTTTAGTATATTTTGAAATTGATAAATTTGAGGACTTTAGCTACATTTCCTATGCATTGTATGAAACGGTAAACATATTGATGCGGGTATTTACTTGATTGAAGACAGATTTGATGACGTTCCGGACACATTAAATGTAATTCCTGGTGAGCCTGTAGATGTTCCACTGCTCGCTGATCCATTTCGCCTTGGTTGATGATGCGTACCGAACCTGCTATCCCTGCGCCGCCTAAAATCAATGCGACTAAAACCGAAAATAGTTCTCCCATGTCAAACCTCTCTGTAACTCAAAACAATGCCTGATCCCAACACCAACCTAAATTCTGTTTTTCAATAGAACCGGCGGTTCAAACCGCGACTAAACAAACTAGGTGGGACTGCGCACACCTCCGAGAAAAACGAAACACTGTGTCAGCACAGACTGCGCCACTACAACTCAAAACACTGCTACGCAGAAGCGAGCTACAAAACTCAAAACTTGGAACTCAACACTTTTCACAGCTGCACCAGCGATTCGGGAATCACAATCAGGGTGGTGCCGCGCCGACCCACCACATAGACTCGCTGATCCGGGGCAATAGTCATGCGGTCATCTTCGCAGCGAGCCTGCCAGGAGTTGCCTTCGTAGAGCACCCGTCCGGTTTCGCCAGGGGCAATTTCCGTCAGGGTTTTGGCTTCTTTGGCATCTTCAATGATGGTGCGAGATCGTTTGGGCAAAAGGCGGCGTAGCAGCACGGTCAAAGCAATTGACAGCAGCAGCCACAGCACGACCTGTACCGTCAGAGAAGGCACAAACCAGGCGATCACCCCCACAATCAGGGCACTGACTCCCATCGTCAGCTCCACAAATGCAGTGGGCAGGACCAACTCCATCAAGCAAAGAATTAAACCGGCAGTCAGCCAGAGAATTGGAGCACTCGGCATAGAACTCAACTAATAAAGCGTCAGGATACGGCAGTCCGCCCTCAACATTCCCAGTTTCTAAATTTCAGCATCAGCGTGAGTCGCATTTGGAGAAACGCGATATAACAGGGGATTGCAAGCGCGGGAAACAGCATCCATGTCCCCAATCTAGCTCACAGTCCAGGCTGTCATCCCAGGATTGCAATGTTTTAGTAATGTTTTGGCTAGGCCCATGAGTCGTTTTGCTGTTAAACTTCAATGCCCAAATCCAGACTGCCTCTACGCTGAGAATCAGGTGGGGCAAGTCACCTGCGATCGCTGCCAGAGTCCATTGACCTATCGCTATCTTTGGGCCGTGGGTAGAAAAGCGGCTCAGATGGCGGTGGGTATGCTGGTGGACTGTCGCTATGCTGTGGTCAGTCCGCAAGTTTGGCTCGACACCCAGCCCGGACTGTTACCGGAAGCGCCCGCCCAGATCCCGGACTCAGCGCTGCCCTATCTGCAGCTACATTCCCAACGGCTGCACCTGCCCGGACTGTTTAGTATCCATCCAGTTGACGAGTCGCCCATTTTGCTGCTGGAGAATGCCCCCATCGATGCTACTGGGAATCTGCTACCGCTGCTAGAAAGCGCTTGGCCGACTGCGCCAGCGGTGCGTCAGCTCAATTGGCTTTGGCACATGTTCCAGCTCTGGCAAGCGTTGAAGCCTCAAGGGGTGAGTAGCAGTTTGCTGGTGGCCGAAAATCTGCATGTCGAAGGATGGCGCTTGCGCTTGCGGGAGATTGTGGTCGATGCGAGTGACCCAGTTGATTCAATTCAAAGCGAGGCTTGGGTCCAGAAGCGCAACCCGAACCTGAGCCGATTCCAGTACCGGTAAGAGAACCCCAGCGCCGTCGTTAATCCAACCTTAGTTTCACCAATTTTGGTTTCACCAATTTGTGAGCTGCCGATGGGTTGCAAGCTGGCGGTTTGTGAGTCAAACGATGTAGAAACTTGAATGCTTTGCAGATAGGTTTCTGATAATTTGGCTGAGGTGATTTTCTGTGAGATGCCACTTGTTATGTCAAGGGCGTTTGATTGTTGAGTGTTTGTATTTCGACAGACTGCATGAAAAGAATATTTCGCGAGAGGGGTCGTTAGTTCGGCCCCTTTCTGTTGTTAAAAAATAAAAAATTGAGTGTGTTAAAAAAAAATTGAGCAAACAGGGAGGACGAATTGACTGCTACGGATTCCACCGGAAATTTAACCCACAGCATATTAGTTCTGCATGGCCCTAACTTGAACTTATTGGGACAACGAGAACCTACGGTCTACGGTGCCACTACCCTGGCTGACATCAACCAGATGCTAGAGCAGGAAGGACGCTCGCTGCGAGTGAAGGTGACTGCCTTTCAGTCCAATCATGAGGGAGCGCTCGTGGATGCGATTCATGCTGCGTTCGGTCAGCATCAGGGGATTTTGATCAATCCAGGAGCCTATACCCACACCAGCGTTGCTATCCGGGACGCGATTGCCGGAGTTGCCATTCCCACGGTTGAAGTCCATCTCAGCAATGTCTACAAGCGAGAAGCCTTTCGTCACCATTCCTACATTGCTCCGGTCGCGGTTGGTCAAATCAGCGGCTTCGGTGCAGAGAGCTATCGGTTGGGGCTGCTCGCTCTGGTTCATTATTTACGGCAGCAAAACTTGATGTGATGCTTATCTTGACTTGTGTTTCAGGGCAATCAGAGCAATGACTATGGCCAAAGATTCGCTAGGTTAGATAAGTTGGATCAGTCGTGGTTGGCTTGATTGAGGACATGGAATTAACAACGAAGCTGGAGCAATTAAAAAATCTGTTTGCCGAGATGGACCGAGCGCTAATCGCCTACTCTGGTGGTATTGACAGTACCTTGGTCGCCAAGGTCGCCTACGATGTGCTGGGAGAACGTGCTTTGGCCGTGACGGCTGAATCGCCCTCGCTGTTGCCTGAGGATTTGGAAGATGCGCGGATTCAGGCGGCTGAAATTGGCATTGCCCATGAGGTGGTGCAAACCCATGAAATGGAAAATCCCAACTACACGGCCAATCCAGTCAACCGCTGCTATTTCTGTAAAAGCGAACTGCATAATACCCTCAAACCGCTGGCTCTAGAGCGGGGGTATCCCTATGTGGTGGATGGAGTCAATGCCGATGACTTGTCAGATTATCGTCCCGGCATTCAGGCTGCCAAGGAGCGGGGGGCTTGTTCGCCGTTGGCAGAGGTTGGCATCACGAAGCTGGAGGTGCGAGAACTGGCAAGACTATTGGGATTACCCTGGTGGGACAAACCGGCGCAGCCCTGCCTCAGCTCTCGATTTCCCTACGGTGAAGAAATTACCGTGGCTAAACTCGAATCGCTTGGGCCAGCGCCTCAACCAGACGCTCGTTAAAAAACATCCGGTTGGGCAAGCCAGTGAGCAGGTCATGGGAGGCTTGATAGCGGATTTTAGCTTCAGTGTGCAGCCGTTCGGTGACATCCCGAAAACTCCAGACTCGCCCAATTACGGAATCGCCTGAGCGCTGGGGACAGGACCGTCCTTCCAGATAGCGCCCGTCTTTCAACTCCAAAATGTCGTGGCTTTCGATCTGTGGCTGTGTGTAGAGTTCTTGGATCCGGCTAGAAAACTGGTAAGGATGCTTGAGAAAGCGAGCGATGAACGTCAGATCATGAAACTGATCCCAAGAAATGGGCTGATTAGTTGAAATTTGCCAAAGTTCGGCGAACTTTTGATTGAAATTGAGGATATTTCCCTGCCCATTCGTGACTAAAATGCCATCGGCGGTTGCTTCAAATGTAGCCTGCAGCAACGAAAGAGAATTGCCTAACTTTTCTTGGGTGCGTTGACGGTCGCTGACATCCCGTTTGATAGCCACGTGATTGGTGATTTGTCCTGCTTTGTTGTGAATTGGAAAAATCGTCACTTCTTGAGGATAGGATGAGCCGTCCTTGCGCCTACCCATACAGGAGCCTTGCCAGACCTTTCCTGCCGCAATGGTGCGGGCAATTTCTTGATACAAAGTCTCGTCGGGCTGTCCCAGACAAAACAATTCGGTAACGGTTTTGCCCATCACCTCATCGCGTCGATAGCCGGTAATGCGTTCGAAGGCTGGATTGACGTAGAGTAAACGGGCATCAGCATCGGTGATTTCAATCGCGTCAGCCGCCTGCTCTAATACTGCCGTAGCTAGCTCAGCCTGTCGCAGGGCCTGCCGCAGCTCAGCCCGCTGTTCGGCAATTTTTTCAGCCAATCGGCGTGTATCCGATAGGCTGGTGGCGCGCGCCTGAAGCAATAGCAGCATGTCAGATGCGGCACCGCGACTGGATCGGTTGGCCACCTTAGCAACCAGTGAATTTAAGGTGTAGGCATCATCGAGGCGAGGCGAGCCAAGAAAGTAAATCAGTTCCTGCTGTTTAACATAGATGGCGTGGCCTTCAAACTGGACTTGGTTGGCTAGACATTCCAACAGCAGCAAATCATCGAGCGGCTGAGTCAGGGATTGAAACTCAACGCTGGGTTGTCGAAGCTGAAAGTAGTAATCAATCGGCTGACCTGGGGTGAGGTGAGGACAGAGCCGCTGCATAGCATCCCCAATCTGCACGAGCTGCCCGTCGGCCCGAAAGGCCAAATAGAATGGAAATGCTTGCGTGAGTAGATTCGCGGAAAGACCAGTATGAGCAAACCCTTTGTAGTAGCGATTCTGGTTAAATACCAGCGGTGACTTGGTCATAATCAGCGGCTGCACCCCTCACGTTGAAATTGGGCTGATTGGGACTCGGTGAAACGACTTATGATTCTGGGAAGGCACTCCAAATCAGAACCAGAAGGCATAGAAGACAGACTATCGGCATCGCTGGAAGCATTGCTCAAGCTAGTGGCTCATGGCTGTGGGCCTAGCACCCACCAACGACCCAGTGATCCTGAAGCTGCGGGAAGTGTACAACCTAATTCGTCAGGAGTATGAGCAGTATACCAAAGCCGAGCATGAGGAAGTGGTGGCCCTGGGCGGACTGCATGTAATTGGTACAGAACGCCACGAATCGCGCCGGATTGACAACCAGTTGCGGGGCCGAGCCGGACGGCAGGGCGACCCTGGTTCGACTCGCTTCTTCCTCAGCCTCGAAGACAACCTGCTGCGAATTTTTGGCGGCGACCGGGTGGCGCGGCTGATGGAAATGTTCCATGTCGAAGAGGACATGCCGATTGAATCGGGGATGCTGACGCGCTCGCTCGAAGGTGCCCAGAAGAAGGTGGAAACCTACTACTACGACATCCGCAAACAGGTGTTCGAGTATGACGAGGTAATGAACAACCAGCGGCGAGCTATCTATGCCGAGCGCCGCCGGGTGCTGGAAGGGGTAGACCTGAAGGAAAAGGTGATCGAATATATCGAACGCACGATGAACGATATCGTGGACGCCTACATCAACCCGGAACTGCCGCCGGAAGAGTGGGAGCTGGATAAGGTTGTCGGCAAGGTGAAGGAATTTATCTATCTGCTGCAAGACCTAGAACCCGAACAGCTCGCAGACCTCTCTACTGGCGAAATCAAAACCTTCCTGCACGAGCAGTCCCGGATTGCCTATGACATCAAGGAAGCGCAAGTGGATCAGGTTAAACCGGGTTTGATGCGTCAGGCTGAGCGGTTCTTCACGCTGCAACAGATTGACACCCTCTGGCGGGAGCACCTGCAGCAAATGGACGCCCTGCGAGAATCGGTAGGTTTGCGCGGCTATGGGCAAAAAGACCCGTTAATCGAGTATAAGAGTGAAGGCTACGAACTGTTTCTAGAGATGATGACCAATATTCGTCGGAATGTGGTCTACTCGCTGTTCCAGTTCCAGCCCCAGCCTCAGCCGGTAGCTCAAGCGTCTACCGAGGTCTAAAAACGCTGTCAAGTGTAATTGCGGCGGACAGGGATGTAAATCCCATGGCGTCACTGCCCACACGTCCCAAGTCCCTGTCTTATTCATAGGACGGGGCTATGCTTTATGTTGTTAACTCACAATCCTCGGCTTGGACAGCAGCATCGTAGTCCTCAATGGGCACAGGATGCTCTCAACAAACGGTTGCAGCAGGAGGACGGGTTCAACCGTTACCGCGAGATTTGCCAGGGGTTGGAGCCCCAACTGGGGATTGTATCGCCTTGGACTCAAGCCCATCAGCGGTTGCAAAATCACCGCAGTTGGGGTCAAACCGAAAGGGGAAGTACAATGACCGTTTCGGGCGACTTACCGGTACGGCGTTGTTGAGCCTGCGACTGGAGCACACTTCTTCTACGAGTTCACCCATTTCAACACTGACTGCTTTCAAGTGTTTCTCAACCTAGTTGCTCAGCACGTTGCGGATAGTGTTCTAATGATTCAACTTGACCAAGCGGGATGTCACCGGGCTAAACGGAGTTATGGTTGGATCTGGTGTATGAGAAAAAGGAGAAAATTTGATCGCAATTTCCCTGGAAGAGGGCGATCAGCTGCGGTGGGTGCGGCTAGCGCGAGTCGAAGATAGCATCATCATTGGCTCCCGCCTAGGCATGGCAATTCACTTCCGGGCCACTGACGAGCAGTTGCGTCCCTTGGGCCGTCCCACTCGTGGCGTCAAGGCGATGGCGCTGAAGAAAAGCGACGAGCTGATCAGTATGGATATTCTGCCGAGTCAGGTGGTTGCCAGCATTGCCGAAGGAGACGAGGCCGACGCTGACAGCGAATCTGAGGAGCTAGAAGCCGAATGCAATACCCAAGGTCCCTGGGCGCTAGTAATTACAATGGGCGGCTTGGGTAAGCGGGTGCCGATCACCCAGTTCCGCCTCCAAAATCGGGCCGGTATGGGGCTGCGGTCGATCAAGTTCCGCAAAGCCAATGACCGTTTGGCCTCACTGCGGATCGTCAATGAAGACGACGAAATAATCCTGGTTACAAGCCGCGGCATCATTATCCGGCAGGCAGTCAAGGCCATTTCCTGTCAGTCGCGGGCAGCTACAGGCGTGCGCGTCCAGAAACTGGATGACGATGATGCAATTGTGGCGGTAGCGCTGGTTCCCCCGACGGCAGAAAGTGCTGAAGGTGTTGATGTGGAAGAGTAGGCAGCAAGCGACAACTTTGGCTCTAATTACGAATACCTGCTTTGAACATCGAGGAGAATTCTAATCTCATCAGAGTTAGGGTTCTCCTATTTGCTTGGAAAGCAAGTTTTAAGAAGTTCCATCAAGTCCGATTAATTAGCTGTTGTTTTCGTAAGAGCGTTCGCGTCTTGGTTAGAAAAAGAGTACATCTTTATATCTAGGTTTCCCAACTTCCCTAATCTTCTGTATTAACGCTTGCATGTGCAGAATCTAAAACAATAAGTAGGCCTATCTAAGTAACTCGACCTAATGAAAACCTGTTTTCAGACTAGTTTACTGACAATGATTTCATCCCCGCCTTCGCTCTGGGGCAGGCTTTCCACTGTGCCATCTACTATTAAGTTGAGCACTTAAGTTGAACACTACTCGCAGATCTATCGCTCGTGCAAAAAACTTGGTTGCAGAGGCCGGATAAAGCGTCAAAGCCGGCTGTCTGGGTCCTTAACTGACGGGAATCGCTGCCGTTGTAAATTGCTTCGTAATTGAACCTACCCGAAATCGAGTTTGCAGCGTATTGGGAACTTGATATTCTATGCTTGCAATACCATAGCTCTGAGCAAACACAATTTCACCCTTATGAACCATGATCATCGAGCCAGAAAACCAGCCTAAGTCGGCATAAGCCTGAAGATAGGTCTCCTTTCAGTGGTCAATGGGGACGGCCCTTGAGCAGAAAATGACATAGTGATTTCCAGCTAAGAGGAGGACAGTGCTCTAACTATAGAAACTTGCTTCTACGTCTTGAGCTAGAGATCAAGGGTGGTGCTTCTGCCCTATGATAGAGGGCGGATCCCTATCCTATGGCAGGATAATGATCGAAATAGTTATGTCGTTCTGTCTGGGGCTGACTCAATTCTCGTGTGCTGAGCTGGCGGGGCCGGGTTGGGGTGGCTCCCACTAACTGGCCCTCCAGAATCGAGAGAATCACGCCAATTGTGTGCTGCAAATGGCTTTCCCCATTGGGCAAATATGCTTTGGGGTCCATAATGCCACCGGGTACCTGGTGCCCCATCGGACCCAGATTAATCTCGGTGATTTTGCCCTTCCGCATCGCCCGGTTCCAGTAGGACAGGGGAAAGAATTTCCGGCGTCCGGGAAACAGAATTGGCCCCAGTGCCGCCACTACATCCTTTTCGCCCACCAGATGGTAAAGGTGCTCTAGCTTCAGAAAGTTATTGTTGGCGCTCATCACGCCACCCAGGGAAATCACCTGGATGTTGCCTCCCAAGACGCGCTTCAAATAAGGCGCAATCGCCACTGACATATGGGCACCGCCGCTATAGCCAATCATCGTAATCGGAGTGCCGTCACTGGGCTGATAGCCGTGTTTCAGCAAGCCGTCGTAGACCACCTGGGCAATCCCCTGATTGTAGATGGGGCCATAGCGCTTATCGGCTGACACCGCGACCGCCCACGCATTCCGCACATTCACCAGCAAGCCCAAGACCGCCATTGGATTGGCCCAGCGCATCCGGTCTGCCGTTCGCCACAGCCACGCCAGAGGCCGATTTTCCCGCAGCGAACGGTTTCCCATCGAGTAGAGCATCAACCCCTGCACCAGAGCCATATCCTTGGGTAAGGCTGGTGCCAAGGCGGCCAGAAAATCTACGATATCTGGCGTGTATTCCTCGCCCGATTGTCCTACGCCATCCATATAAACGACATAGCGAGACGGGCGATCCTCGATACTGACTGGACTAGTGACTTGCCCAACCGACGGCTCTAGCGGCACCGTTTCCACCTCATCACCGTACCAGCCGGCCCACCACCCCAGTGCTTCCAGCGGAGCCAGCAAGCCGGCAAAAATCAGCGCCACGACGCCAATCCAGCTCAGATCAAACACCCAGCGCATAAAGCGAGGCAGACTGTTATGCCAGACAAACAAACTATCTCGCACCGGACGCAGCAGTACCACTACGGCCATAAACAGGACAATCATGCCCATCAGGATCAACCCCAGCCGGATCACTTGAGGAATGCTTTGAAACTCGTGCTCTAGGCGCACGCCGATGGCCTCGGTATCTTTAGCCGGCAACTCTAGAGCTGCCACTCCTGAGGATGAGACGATTGAGCTGTTTTCGATTGGCAGGACGGGCGAACGGGAGGACGTAGCGAACGCGGAGTTGCTTGCTGTACTGGCCGGGGTGGTCCCTGCTGAGGCAATTCGCGTTTCTAGACCAGCGTTCACCAGTTCCTTGAGTTGGGAGCGCTGACTGACCACATCGACCCCAGCCACACGCCGCATCAGGCGGCCCCCCAAATTGGCAATCGGCTGGCCAATTGTGCCTTTGAGGAGCTGGAGCATCACCCAGCCAAACATTACATAGACCACTGCATTGGAGAGATTTTCAGGCGTCAGGGCGCTTACGGCTACGACCATCGCCAGCAAATGCCAAACCGCACCGCCGGTAGGTGAGGCGGTGGATCAGCCAGGGATAGCCGTGGAAGTTAAAGATTACCGGCTTATCGAGGGTGAATAGGCTATCGAAATCCCGGTCGCTGAGGCCATGACAGTGTTCGGTGTCTGGCGTTAACCGGAACAGGTCAATCACATTAACAAAGCGAATTTTCAGATCAGGGAAGTTTTCCCGCAGCATCAGTGAAGCCGCCAGCGACTCTTTGGTGGGAATATCGCCTGCCGTTGCCAGTACCACATCAGGTTCTTCGCCGGCATCAGTACTGGCCCATTCCCAGATATCAATGCCCTTGGTACAGTTTTTGATCGCCGCATCCATGTCGTGATACTGCAAATGCATCTGCTTGTCCGACACGATGACGTTGATGTAATTGGCACTCTTGAGACAGTGGTTTACGACGGACAGGAGGGTATTCACATCGGGGGGCAGGTAGATGCGCACCACATCGGGACTTTTGTTCAGAACTATATCCAGAAAGCCCGGGTCTTGGTGGGTAAAGCCATTGTGATCTTGCCGCCACACGGTTGAAGTAATCAACAGGTTCAGCGATGAGACCTCTTCCCGCCAGTGAATGTGATTGCAAATATCCAACCACTTGGCGTGCTGGTTCACCATCGAATCGATTACGTGGGCAAAGGCCTCGTAGGTGGATAAGAAGCCATGTCGTCCGGTGAGCAAATAACCTTCTAGCCAGCCTTCGAGCGTATGCTCGCTCAGCATCTCCATGACGCGGCCATCGGGCGAAAGCTCGCCGCCATCCAGGTCTTCGGGTAAAAAGTCGGCAATCCAGAACTTTTTGCTGACTTCGTAGATGGCATTCAGCTTGTTGGAGGTGTTTTCGTCGGGACCAAAAACCCGGAAGCTGGTCATGTTGTTGCGCATCACATCCCGCAAGAAGACGCCCATCGGACGGGTGTTCTCCACTTCGCTAGTTCCTGGCTTCTCAACCTGAACGCCGTAGTTGCGGAAGTCGGGCAGGTTCAGCTCTTTGCGCAACAGGCCGCCATTGGCATAGGGTGTGGATCCCAACCGCTTGCTGCCTGTGGGCGCTGTGGCTTTGATATGGGGGAACAGGGTGCCGTTAGCGTCAAACAGTTCTTCGGGTTTATAGCTCCTCATCCAGTCTTCTAGCAGCCGCAAATGGCCTGGATTGTTGTGCATGGCTCCCATTGGAACCTGATGAGAGCGCCAGAAGCCTTCGACTTTGCGGCCATCCACTTCAGAAGGTCCGGTCCAGCCTTTGGGGGTGCGCATCACAATCATCGGCCAGCGGGGTCGAATGGCTTGACCACTGCTGCGGGCTTCCTGCTGGATGCGCTTGATTTCGGTAACGCAGTGATCTAGCGTAGCGGCCATTGCCTGATGCATCGATTCAGGATCGGAGCCTTCCACAAAGTAGGGTGTCCAGCCATAGCCGCGGAACAGCGCCTCTAGTTCATCGTGGCTGATGCGGGCCAAAATGGTTGGGTTGTTGATCTTGTAGCCGTTCAGGTGCAGCACCGGCAGCACGGCTCCATCTCGGATCGACCTGCCGGAGACCATTCCACCTTTCTGTGGCGCTCCCACAGCATCTGGTTGATGACCCAGGCTGCCCGCTGGGGACAGATTCCTGAAGTGCCCAAAAACGCGGAAGAGTTGGCGAGCAAAAGCTGGCGCACTGATTTGTATCGAGAGATTGCGGCAGAGATGGGCATTCAATGTCCAGCCGAAGATTACAAAGTCGAACCGCCAGAGCTGTTCATTGACAGCAAGGGATTCGATCCCAGCGATCCGGTGGGCTATCTGAATAGCTTTGAGATTCGCGCCAATCGACCGCAGAAATTTTTCCTGTCGTGAAGTCTTGTCCTAGAGTCCAGTTCCCTCTTTCTCAAGGTGGTAGGGGGGATCCACAGGTGCCAACCTTAACTGCTCGAATGTTCTGCAATTGTTCTCTACCCTTAGGAGCGCAGCATGGTTAAATCACGATCTCAATTTGCCAATACTACTGACGTGCTGGAGCTGAATCGATCTGAGTTTCTAGTGATCGAGAATTTAGTAAAAGCCTATCCCAAACCCGACGGCAGCGAAGCGGTGATTTTGGATGGTGTGAATCTGACGATTGGCGAGGACGAGTACATTTCCATCATTGGTCACTCTGGTTGCGGGAAATCAACCCTGCTGAAAATTGTCGCCGGCTTGGACAGGGCCACGTCTGGCTCGGTGCGACTGGAAGGACGGGAAATCCGCAAGCCCGGTTCGGAACGGATGATGGTATTCCAACACTACTCACTGCTGCCTTGGCTGACGGTGCGGGAAAACATTCGGCTGGCGGTGGATGAGGTGCTGCATAATGCCACGCGGGCGGAAAAAATCAGCATTGTGAATGAACATCTGAATATGGTCAACCTGATGGCGGCAGCGGATAAGTATCCCGATGAGCTGTCGGGCGGGATGAAGCAACGGGTTGGGATTGCGCGGGCATTGGCAATTCGTCCTAAGGTGCTGCTGATGGATGAACCGTTTGGGGCGCTGGATGCCCTGACGCGCGGCAAATTGCAGCGCCAAGGGCTGGATATCTGGGAAAGCCATCGCCAAGCCGTGATGATGATTACCCACGATGTAGACGAAGCGCTCTATATGTCTGACCGAATTGTGATGATGACGAACGGTCCAGCCGCGAAGATCGGCGAAATTCTAGAGGTGCCGTTTCCCCATCCGCGCAATATGCAGGAGTTGCGAGAACTGCCCGAGTACTACGAGTTGCGCAACCATGCGCTAAATTTTCTGGATCGGCATTTTAGTCAGGATGATTAGCGCAGGGCCATCACCTGGTTGACGATTTCTAGAAACCGCTGAATGCTGGGCGAATGGTCATTCTGCCTCCAGGCGACGGCAATTTCGGCACAGGGCGTGGGTTCGGCGAGCGGTTTGTAGACCACTCCAGCCCGCTGCATATTTTCTAGCGACACGGGCACAATCGAGATGCCAATCCCGCCGGCTACGAGGCTGACAATCGTTTGCATCTGCATCGCTTCCTGTACCACGTTGGGGCTAAATCCCGCCTGCTGGCACAGGCTAATAATCTGGGGTGGTGAGCCTTGCGGTGGAGTCGGCGTCGGGCGCGTGATGTGCAGCGCGGGCCCGAATGCCGTGCCCAACGCGACGAGGGACGCGATATGTCACCCGATCCCACGCCGGAGCTCGTCGGAGTCGAGGGGGTGGTGAAGTGGTTCGATCCGCGGAAGGGCTTCGGCTTCATCACCGGGCCCGAAGGACAGGACATCTTCGTCCACTTCAGCGTCATCGAGGGCGAGGGGTTCCGCGTGCTGAAGGACGGCTCGAAGGTCGTCTACGACGCCGTCCGATGGGAGAAGGGCTGGAAGGCCTCGCGGGTCAGGCGGCTTGAGACCGTGGAAGTGGTGGTCCCGCCGCGCAGGGGCTACCAGCGCTCTCCACGCCGGTAGCCGACGGTCGGCGTCGATGGATGAGAGGCCACGACCGCGCACCTCCGTCCGGGGCGGCGATAATCGCCAGTGATGGTCCCTTGGTTTCTGGCCGGAGCGGGCGTGGGCGTGCTGATCGCCTGGGCGGTCGGGCAGTGGGTGATCCGCCGACAGCTCGCGCGGGCGACCGCCGCCGAACGCAGGGCTCGCACCGCCGAACGCCTGGCCGAGGTCGGCGCGATGACCAGCGGCTTGGCCCACGAGATCAAGAACCCGCTCTCCACCATTGGTCTCAACGCCCAGCTCCTCGAAGAGGGGGTGGGCGACCTGCCCATCGACGACGCGGAGCGTTCCCGCCTGCTGCGACGGGCCGCCGCGCTTCGGCGCGAGGTGGAGCGCCTCCGCGGCATCCTCACCGACTTCCTGCAGTACGCCGGCGAACCCAGGCTCGACCCCCGCCCGGAGGACCTCAACCGACTCGTCGAGGAGCTCGCCGACTTCTTCCTGCCGCAGGCGGCCAAGGCGGGCGTTCGCCTGAGGGTGGACTTGGCCCAAGGCCCGCTGCGATCGCCGATCGACCCGGCTCACCTGAAGCAGGCCGTGCTCAACCTCATGCTCAACGCGGTGCAGGCCATGTCGGGTGGTGATGGCTCCGCGTCGCGGGAGCTGATCCTCAAGACCGCCGCCGAACCCCCGGCCCCGGGACGAGCACGGGCGGCGGTCGATGCTCCGGGCGGCTGGGTCGTGCTGCACGTCATCGACACGGGCCCCGGCATCGCGCCGGACGTCGCAGCCCGGATCTTTGAGCCCTACTTCACCACCAAGTCCGGGGGGTCGGGGTTGGGCCTGCCGATGACCCGACGCCTGATCGAAGCCCACGGCGGGCGCATCGATCTGCACACCGAGATCGGGCGCGGGAGCGACTTCGTGGTGAGGCTTCCGGCTCTCGAATCCTCGCCCGAGCCCCGTGCACTGGCCGCCACCGCTACGGATGCCATGCCTTCGCAATGAGTCGTGCGGCTCGGGCGAGCTCGTCCTCGGTGTTGAGAATGTCGGGGCACAAGCGGACGCACCGCTGGCCATCGGGCGTCATCCGGGCGTCGGTGTTGAGGCCCATCGACTTGAGCTGGGCGATCTTCTCGCTCGCGGCGGGGTGCGGCACGAGCACGAAGGCGCCGCGGGGCATTTGGCCTTCTAGACTTCCCGGGTGCAATGGCCTGGAGTAGCGATACTTTCTTTTACCAAACGGCTCTTGGCATGGGCGGAAACAATCTGATCCAGTGGACAAAGCGCTATGGTTTCGGGCAAAAAACCGGGATTGAAATCGCTAAGGAAGAAGCTGCGGGATTAGTACCAGACGAAACTTGGAAACAAGCCGAACTTAAGGAACCCTGGTACGCCGGCGATACGGTCAACATGTCGATCGGCCAAGGCTATCTGCAATCAACTCCGCTGCAGGTGGCTGTGATGTTTGCGGTGCCTGCCAATGGTGGTTATCGCGTCCATCCCCATCTGTTGTATGACAACGAAGATGCCAAAAACTGGCGAGAGTCGCTCAATATCAGCAATGTGACGCTGGACATCCTCAAGGAAGGGTTGCGCATGGTGATTACCAGCGGTACGGGTCAGGCGATTAATGTACCCAATCTGCCTCCAATTTCGGGTAAGAGCGGTACGGCAGAAGATCCACCCCGGCGCTCCCATGCTTGGTTTGGAGCCTATGGTCCAACCGATAAACCGGAGATTGTGGTTGTGGCCTTTGCCGAAAATTCAGGTGGCGGCGGCGGTAAGGTGGCAGCCCCAATGGTGCGACAGGTTCTAGAAACCTATTTCAACGGCACCCAAGCAACCGGCGCTGCTGAACCTGCTGATGTTACAAGCGACTAAATCAAGTTTTGAGTTTTGAGTTGAGATCAACACGGTTCTTTGAAAGGCTCTTGATCAGGCAGTGTTTGGCAAGTGCAATTTCTAGAAAACACTGGCAGGTGCTGTAGTGCAAATGGTTCGCTCGCAACGGGCAAGAGACCTGCACACTATCCACCAATGTCTAATTTTGATTGAACGACCGATCCTTGAACGACCGATCCTTGAACGACCGATCCCAACTCAAAACTGATTGAACTAGGCTGTTGGAATCGGCGTTAAACCCAGCTTGGTCAGTAGCTGATCAAACTTGACGTGCTTTTCCATCATTTGATAGACGGCCTGAACTTTGATCGGCTCATGCAGGCGAACTTGGCCAAAAGCGCGATCGACGATTTCCACGGTTGTCAGGGTGTCGAGATCGACTGAGAGAATCGGGATCTCTAGGTCTTCAGCTCGCGTCAGGATGGTAGAAGAAGGCGGCAGGTGGCCGGTTAGGATCAGGCATTGAGTTGATGTTTCTAGGGCAGCAAGCTGGATATCGGTGCGGTCACCGCCAGTGACGACGGCCATGTTGCGACCTTTGCGGAAATACCCCAGAGCTGAATTGACATTCATCGCGCCAATCTTGAGGCTCTCGACCATCAGATCAAGCCGGTCGGGGCGGCAGAGCACTTCAGCATTTAGTTGATGGACCAACTCCCGCACGCTCACACTGCGAAGCAGGTCATTGCGGGGCAGGATACCGAGAACTTCAATCCCTTGCTGCTGTAAAAAGGGTTGGATTTGGCTGTGGACTCGTTCGAGCTGATCGGGCAAAACATCGTTGAGCAAGACGCCAATCAGGTGAGAGCCAAGCTGATTCTGGCGTATAGAGGGGAATGACGTGGTCTCCTGGCTTGACTGACTTAACATTTGGCCCCACTTCCACCACAATTCCAGCGCCCTCGTGACCCAAAATTGTAGGAAACAAGCCCTCTGGGTCGCTACCAGAGAGGGTAAAGGCATCGGTATGACAAACTCCCGTTGCCTTGATTTCAACTAGCACTTCTCCGGCTTGAGGCGGCTGGAGCTGCACGGTTTCGATACTCAACGGCTTGCCAGCCTCCAATGCAACAGCAGCTTTTACGTCCATAGCAATTCTCCAATCTCAGTATTTCTGAGCAGGTTTTCAGATCACTGACTATCTCACAGGAATGAAATAAAGCGCTCGCTCTTAAGTGATATTTAAGGAACGATGAAGGCACTGATTGCATACAGTTTTATACCGATTATTGTCTCTGTAGCATTTCGAGTAGCATCAACAATCAAGTTATAAAGAACAGCATTACTACAGAACTTCTACGGGATTTTAACAAGTCATCGAGAATTACAAATTTGTGATTGAAACCGATTGTAGAAATTAATCATCCGCCAATTGCTCCGGAAAGCTAACTGACATTCTGTACTGTTGATCAGTGTTCCGCTCAGTCTATTTTTCTCGGCTAGATCAAGCAGCAAGATTGAACTCGGTAAGAGCACGATCAGCAAACGCAATTTACCAGCTTGAGTATCAATTTGCTGAATTCATTTGATCAGAAGGAGTAAAAATAATGGCGACAACTAACACCGCTTTCATCACCCGGGTGCTCGAACTCACCAACCAATTTCGGGCTGAGAATGGGTTACCTGGATTGAAGTTAAACGCCGAGCTAAATGCTGCCGCTCAGGGCCATTCCGAAGACATGGCGAAACAAGATTATTTTTCGCATACTGGCAAAAATGGATCTAAACCTTGGGACCGGGCTAAGGCCATTGGTTATGAAGCTCAAAGCATGGGAGAAAATATCGCTGCCGGATATGCTACACTAGAAGCTGTAGTAGAAGGCTGGAAGAATAGTTCTGGACATCGAGCCAATATGCTAAATAGCAAATATACAGAACTGGGTATTGGTTATTTCTATTTAGCAAACGACACTGGTTCTGTGAATTACAATAGCTACTGGACTCAGAAGTTTGGCAGTGGCGATCTCAATCCAGCTTCTTTTCTGCCAGCTGCATCACCCACTACATCACCTACACCTTCTCCAACGCCTTCTCCAACGCCTTCTCCTATACCTTCTCCATCACCTTCTCCAGATCTTAGCCTGGACGATGAGCTAATTGGCACTGCTGACGGCGAACTGTTGACTGGTGAAAGCGGTAATGACCGCATCTACGGCAACGGTGGCAACGATATACTAAACGGCGGTAGTGGTGATGATTTACTGAACGGCGGTGCAGGCAACGATCTTCTCAGCGGTGGCACCGGCAAGGATGCCTTTGTGTTTGATTCTGGAAAAGCCTTTGCTGCCGAAGATTTTGGTTTGGATCGGATTATCGACTTTGAGCGCGGGGTAGACAAAATTGTGCTGGACCGCACTGTTTCGTCTTTTCTACACTGCGGTTGATTCTGACGAGAATTTCTGCGCAACTGATGGATTCAGCCTATAGATTTGACGCATAGATTTTGGGGATACTTTGGTGAAGAAATCGGGGAGAATGTCAAGGTTTCTTTACTTGCTATATATGTGTGTGTATTGATCAGGTCTGCCGGTGCTCGTGGCCTGTTCCTGAGCCGCAAGGCTATCATCCCCTACGGATGGCTAGGGAACTCAAATTCTGTGAGCTATGCTTTGAATCAGTGCTTTTGCAAGTACTCCAACGGCTTCAACCGATAGCCAACGCCATGAACAGTTTCAATCAAATCTTTGGGCGCACCGGCATCTTTAAGTTTTGCCCGTAAGTTCTTGATATAAGTCTTGATCGTGTCCTCTTCTGGTGATTCTTGCCATGTCCAGATTTGTTCGATGATTGTAGCTCGGCTCAGGACTCGCTTGCCGTAGCGTAGTAAGGCTTCCATCAGGGCAAATTCTTTCGGCGTCAGGCGGATCGGTGACCGTCCATACATCACCTCATAACTACTGGGGTCTAACGACAGTTCCCCCCAGCTTAAAATCGGGCTAGCTCCCGACTGTCCGCGACGTAGCAACGCTCGAATCTGGGCCAGCAGTTCCTGTAAATTAAATGGCTTCACCATATAGGCATCCGCCCCTGCATCCAGACCAATGATTTTGTCTAGACTCGTGTCGCGGGCGGTTAGCATCAGCACCGGAGCTGCACAGCCGTGATTGCGCAACAGTTGACAGAGCTGAATGCCGTCCAATTTGGGCAGCGTCACATCCAGCAAAATTAGATCATAGGTCCAGGCTTGAATTCTCTCCCATGCGGCTTCTCCATCTCTGACCGCATCCACCAGATATCGTTGTACCACCAGCGCTTCTGTCAGAGATTCTGTCAATTGACTATCATCCTCTACTAACAGAATCCGCATTATCTATGCAAACTAAGTAAATAACTGACTATTCTCCCTGATCGTGCTACACCAAGGACCACTAAATTGTGACCTGGGATACAAAGATTGTGGACTGATGAGACAATGCCATCTCTGTCTGGCAGCCAGTAACTCTACTGTCGCTGCTTCGGGGTGGAGTAGTGGTTCCGCTCTGCCAAACAAAGACTACAACCGATTGCTCTTGTGCATCTAGCTGCTGGATCTCCAGTCAAATTTGCCCCACCTAAATATGCCCTGTCTAATCTGCTCCCCGTAAGTCGGCTCCAATCAATTCAGCACCGATTAGTTCGGTCCCTAGTTCGGCTTCAATCAGCTTTGCATCCGTCAAACACACTTGAACCAAACTGACGTGGCTGAAGTTCCGGTGTCCTGTGGCATAAAGCGCCAAAATCTCTTGAGCATCCATATTTTTGCCCTTCAATTTAGCTTTTTAACATTAGAAGGTTTAATGTTCCGACTCAGCTTATATGTGGCGAAAGCATATTGTCCTAATTCAAAGGACAGTATTACAGCGTTTTTACTCATGTGAGGGATGGGGGGTGGGGGGCTTCGCCCCCACGCAGGGGCGAGCCGTGTATGGTCCAATTCCCGTCGATGGTTTGTTTTGGGTAGTCCGACTGGAGCGAATCACTCCGGCTCGTCTGACTGAAACAACTCGTCAACGGCTCATCGAACGCTTATACCATCGATGGCTGCAATCCCATGTTAAGGATCTAGTTGCCCAGCCGGGAGCAATCGCACTTGAGGACTTTCATGCAGTTGTATCAATTCTGGAATGAGGTAATCACACAGGCAGCAGATCAATAGAGCAAACAGAGACTTAGAACCATTAACGCCGACCCCGACTAGAACCAATACTCACTATGGGATATTCATTCCAAGAACATCATTTGCTACATTCATCAAAAACAGTTAGCAATTATACAAAAATAGATTCTCAGGTTTACTCAATGTTCACTCAAGTTCATACACCTAACTTCAGCGACTCCATCTCCACCCACCGCTAGCTCTAGCTGTAAAAAATGCTACCAGTATATTGAGAGGAACGCGCCGAGTTTACGCAGCAGACAAAACAGTAGATGAAGCTGAGATGGAATCAGAAACAAGATTTAGTAAAGCTAGCTCCACTTACTGCATTCTCCTAGTAGGATTACAGTGATCATTCATTAAAAGAATGTTCCAATCTATATTCTTAGTTCAAATTCCTTTACTGAATCGGGTGCCGATTGAGATAAGGAATTGCGCGGTGCATCCATCTCTAGATTCGGACGATTTAGAAAAAGAGAAAGGAGCCTATCATCGCATGTTGGAAAGTTCAAATTGTTCGATTTTTGCCATCATTATGCCTTCTCGATTGTTCAACCTGTTGGTTCTAGCAATTGCAGCTTGCTGCGTGGCGGGTGGCGACGAAGATGATGAACGCGGCAGCGGTAGAATAACAGCCTGCTATCAATTTAGTTAGCTGTTGTTCCAATTGCCTATTCTGCCAGCTGTAGGGGTAGATTTTGTCGTAATACCGGCTGCAAACAAATTACAGTTCTGTTGAATCCGCCTCTACAGCAGATGGGAAGTTTATCAAAGCGCTTCACCGTTTCGTTACTCTAGTGACAAGCTCAGTACTTTCACCCAAACTGCCAACTAGCTCGCCACTTCGGAGAGTATAAGTAACGAGGTATTAGTAATCATTCTGTTTTACGAAATTCAACCGAAGACAGCAAAACCCCAAAGTGAGATACTTAAAGAGCTTATACTGTCAATTCAGCTTCGATCAGCGACCAGCACATGGACCGCCATATTCATTGTCACGTCTGTCATTAGCTATATCATTGCCTATCGCCATTGTTCCCGTGGATGGGCAGGCCGGAATGGAATTAATGGAGCTGCGTGGTACAAGCTCGGTGGTATGAAGCGAAAACAGGCGTAGCAGATTATTGATCCACGGATTGCTAGTGTTTCATGTCTTCTAACTCCGACATCTCCCAGTTTGTTGTTAGTGACTTAAGTTCTTGCCCCACAAGCTCTATCCTCTTGGCAATAGAGCACGCTGGTGTCGGGATTGCCTACTGGGATTTACAGAATCAAATTGTCTATTTCTCTAGCAGCTTGCAGTCGAAAGGCGTGGATATTGATTGGGTAATGCCCAAGGAAGGTGGCTTTGCCCTGACGCCCACCATGAGCATTGTCAAAAATCCCACTGCCAGTCTGGATCTAGCTGCTGCCTACATCGATACGGCAATTAGCACCGACGTTCAAACCCAAATGACCGAGATGAGCTACGTTTTGCCGACTAACAAGAATGTGCCCATCCCAGCTGCAATTGCCCAAAAGCTTGGCAACAACCTGGATGAGATCTTGACCAAACTAGAATTTCTCGATTGGGCCACAATCAACAAGAACCGCACTGAGTGGGTTGCCGAGTTTGACAAGATCGTACAGGTGTAAACCTGCTTATTCATCTGCTCGTTCCAGGAGATATTTCTCAATGTCTTACCGAACTTATGAACGCCTGACTCGTCGCTCGCTCTTGGGAGCACGTGCTGCCTGGATTGAACGCTTTAATTATTAAGTGCTTTAGGGGAGGTCAAAATTTAGCATGAACATTGCCAAGTTATTCACACCACGGGAAGGGCAGTTGGCTCTGCCGCTGGCCATCTTCTTACATTTGTTTTATGTGATACCGCTGGCCGTTTTGCTGGCCTCCAGCTTTCAACAGGCGGCAGGTGTACCTGGCTTTAGTTTGGGACAGTACGGCGAATTCTTTCGCGATCCGGTCAACCTGAAGGTTTTGCGCGATACGATCTTTCTCGGCATTCAGGTGACGCTAGCCTGTTTGATTTTGGGATATCCAGTTGCCTATGTGTTTGCGAATGCACCGGGGAAATGGAAAGGAATTTTGACGTTTTTGATTCTGCTACCGCTGTTGACTAGTGCGGTGGTACGGACCTTTGGATGGGTGGTGATTTTAGGCAAGCAGGGATTGGTGAATACCTTCTTGCAGAACCTGGGATTGATTGGAGAGCCGATCAAATTACTGTTTACCCATCATGGGGTGGCGATCGCCATGACCCAAATTCAATTGCCGTTAATGGTTCTACCAATCGTTGCCTCCCTCTCCCAGGTTGATCCACGCTTGGCGGCGGCCTCGGCCAGTTTGGGCGGCGGAGCTTGGCGCACTTTCTGGAAAATTATCTTCCCTTTGACGTTGCCTGGTGTCATCTCTGGTTGCCTACTCGTGTTTGCCATCACCGTTAGCTCCTTCGTAACTCCGTCGATTATTGGCGGTGGTCAAGTAATGTATATGCCAACGTTAATTTATCAACAGGCGGTCGTATTGCTGAACGGGCCGTTTGCGGCGGCTGTTTCGGCGATTTTGTTGGCGGTTGTATTAGCCGTTGTGATTGGCCTCAGCACGCTGGGTCAAAAGAGCCGTGCTTATATTCGTTAGGAGTTCACTATGTCATCTGCTGCGTCAACGAATACATCAACTCATGCACCAGCGCAATCGGCGTCTAGTTCTGCCACTCAGCTCGATCAACTTTCCTTTAATTGGGTGATTGGCGGTATTGCGGCCTTTAGTCTGCTGATGCTCACCCTGCCCACCCTGATCGTCTTGATCGCCTCATTCAGTTCTGCCCAAACCCTACCTTGCACCAGTTCAGAGCCAGGATCGGAAATCCCCGGCATGCCGGCATCGGTGACCAGAGCAATACTGCGCTTTTGCTGGAGCCGTTGCAGCAATTCGGGCAGCCGGCTCCGTCGATTGTGATCGTGATAGCTAATCTGGGGCGTCGTGATTTGAAAATGCTGGAGTAGTTTCCCGGTATGGCGCGTATCTTCAGCCGCAATTAAGTCTACCTGTCGCAGCGTATCAATGGCTCGGAAGGTCATATCCTCCAGGTTGCCAATCGGCGTGCCAACAATGTAGAGCGTTCCGGCCTGAATTTCCATATCAGCTTCTTGGGGCAGCAAACACCCATACTCTAGCACTCACAAGGGTCTGCGCTTTTTGAATTACTGGTTTGGCTGATCTGAGCCTGGTGATTGTAGCCAATTGTGTCGCGTTGGTCCAATCAGGAGAATTCAAGCAAATTAACCCCATCCGGAGTTCGGTTTAGGTTAATCAATCAGCCGCTCAAGCTACCAGAACGTGTAGCAAATTTAACTGGATACTGCGGACATTACGGTCGTACTTCTAAAAACCTTGCAAATAGGTAAAGCCTTAATAAAGCTCCCGTAAAACGGGTTGGTCAATTGGAATAACGGATCATACTACTCAGTAGGAGGGTTCGATTAAGACCTATGGTAACAATCGAATTCTGACTACTGACTACTGACTATCTGATTGACCGACTGTCTGATTGACCGATTAATAAACAAATTTGCACTGCTTTCGCCTGACACGCTAACCATGACGACTCACTCCAAGGCTTATCTGATTTTCTCTTCCGTGGCTGGGTTCTCTTCTAACTCAGCTTCTCCGACGTCGACTGATGTCCATCCTTCAGTTTACAGTCGTACTAAACGCTGCCTTGATATTTTGGGTGCGCTCGTAGGTTTAACTTTAACGGCTTTAATTTTCCTGCCGATCGCGATTGCCATTTATTTGGATAATCCTGGTCCCATCCTGTACAGCCAAACTCGCTGCGGTTGGCGCGGGCGGCAGTTTCGCATCTGGAAGTTTCGCTCGATGGTGGTGAATGCGGAACAGCTTAAGCATACGGTGCAAAATCAGGCCAACGGCCATGTGTTCAAGAATGATAACGATCCTCGGATTACGCGGGTAGGACGGTTTCTGCGGCGCACCAGCTTGGATGAACTGCCGCAATTCTGGAATGTGCTGCTGGGTGATATGAGTCTGGTAGGAACTCGCCCGCCGACTGTCGATGAGGTGAAAAAGTACAACAATCGGCATTGGCAACGCTTAGAGGTCAAACCCGGTATTACCGGTGAATGGCAGGCAAACGGACGCTCCAGCATCAGCGACTTTGAGCAAATTGTGGATATGGACTTGCGCTATATGCACCACTGGTCCCTCACCTATGATGTAAAACTAATCTTGAAGACGATTCAGGTTGTATTGGATCGCAAAGGCGCGTGTTAGATGGCAACAGGGCTGTTTGTTGGGTTAGTAACGCTCGATTTCATCTACCTGACTCCAGCCCTCCCCCAACCCAATCAAAATTTGGTGAATCAATTAAATTAAATTTGGACTAAGCCTGGTAGCAGATCACCAAAGTTGAGCGGCAAAAAGAGTAGTATCCAGATTAGGCAATAGCCTCTGAATCATCAGGTTGAAAAGGAGTTCCGTCCCTTGAAATTCGTACAGCCAAACGTTCAGCCAAGCTTCGGTCAACTAAAGTCTACACCGCAGGTTAATTTATCAGCCTTATCATCCCCGATCCTATCAATGCTGTCGCTACTGGCCAGCATTGTGCTGTGGGGGCAGGTCGCCACTGCTCAATCGGAAATCCGTCATGGGGTTTTACCGCTGACTCGCCTATCAGACTGGGAAAGCCAAACGGATATTACCCTCTCGACTGGAACTTTAGCCGAACTGGAAGTGGATCCTAACTTCGAGGGTGATTTTCGCTTGATCTATGACACAGCAACTCAAATTCTGGAGGGGTATCAAGTTGTAGAACGAGCTGGCTACTTCCCCGAAAATGCCGGGATTCCACGAGACCAGCAGCTTGCCCGTGCCCAAGCCGTCTATCGCTTTTACTTGTTGCCCAACAGCAATGGCTTGATTCTGTACCGCTCTCCGTCCGAAAATACAGCTCGCTACATGATCCGCAAACCGGGCGTAGGATTCCTGTTGCCCCAGCCGTGAATTTTTGGCTCTTGAAACGTGTTAAGATCTGTGGCAATTATGAAATTCGTGTTGGAGAGGTAGATTGATTCATGGAAGTGGCACTTTTGCTAGCGAAATTACCTGAAGCCTATTCGATCTTTGACCCCCTGGTTGACGTGCTGCCGGTAATTCCCGTGTTTTTCCTGCTGCTGGCGTTTGTGTGGCAAGCCTCGGTTGGTTTTAGATAATCTACAAAAAATTTGGGTTGACAAGATAAATTTCAGCAAGCATCGATCGTAGTAGGGCACTGGTTCAAGGTGCCCTTTTTGCTGTGCGGTTTAAGCTTGACCACTTTCATAAATAGACCAACCCCTTCTCCGGATCTGGAAAGCCTGACTTCTGACTTCTGATTTCTGACTTCTGGCTTCTGGTTCCCTAAGTATCTAATCCCACATCTATCTTTCGGTAGGGGAAAGCAGAACGCCATACATCTTAAGGTAGAAGGTGGGTATGTCTGCTCTTGGACAAGGATAGAGCGGTATAACTTTTGGAGTCCAACCAGTCCAGAGTTTTATCTTTATCTGCCGCCACGTAGAACTGCATACCTGAGTCACTTACTACACATCGCTATTTGTCATTCACAGTGTTCGCTCTGAAAATGGTGCAGAGCAAGCACTGTTTGTCTAATTTCTTGTCTCACTTCTCTGCAAGGAATCGATCTATGCCCACTGCACAAGCACCCAGCGATACCGATAGCCTCGACCTCAAACAGCTTCTCAGGACATTGACCGAGGTCAAAAAAGGAAACTTCTCTGTTCGCATGCCGATTGATCAGACGGGAATAGCTGGCAAAATCGCCGATGCCCTGAATGACATCATTGAGATGAACGAACGGATGACCGATGAGCTGGAACGCATCAGTACGGTCCAGGGTCTGCTCCACCCAGGCCAATTTTTCGGGAGGAATCTGGTTGGAGGAGCCATCCCAAGCTAGAAAGAAAATGTCGTTGTACTCAAAGCTGTAATAGAAAGGAAACTGAAACCGATCGACAAACTGCACACCCGGATCGTGGTTGGGGTCATTCCAATAGGCGCTAGCCAGCTCCCGCTCTTGCTGAAACAGAAATTCCCCATTAATGCTGAGGGCACTGGAGGCATCGTGATTTCCAACTGTGAAGCCAAACGGAATCTGGGCTTGCCGCAGCGGCGCGGCCACATGTTGATCAAAGGCAGCCCACATGGCCCGGATCTGTGCGGGCGTCAGCGAAGGCTTTTGTCCGGCCACCATATCGCCACTGCACAGCACCAGATCGGGCTGCCAGAACGGAAGCAGATTGATGCCTTTGTCCACTTCGGGATCGTAGTCTGTTGAGCCATAGGCCGAATTCAAGTCGCTAATCACCACCAAGCGCACATCCCCCCGCGACGGATTGTAGAGACCCGCTGGTCCGGCACTGGCCAGGATCACTTGGGTTTCGGGCGGTAGGGGTGATGCTGTTGCAGCTGGAGCAACCGGCGCGCTAGACGGGGACTCGGATGCTTGAGGAGCCTGGACAAACTGCCCACAGGCCAGACCCACGCTTAGAACCAATCCCACAATCAATAGTAGAAAGAACCGCTGCCAGCGCATGGCGTCTTTGCTTCTCCGGACGTGATAGACTAACTGACTACAGGCATACGATACCAGAATCTCAACCAAATCGTCCGCTGATATAGTCCTGTGTCGCTGGCTGAGTAGGGTGGGAAAAAATCTGCTCGGTGGGGCCGTATTCGGCTAAGTAACCGGAGCGTTCCCCGGTGTCGCTGATGGCAGTATTGAAAAAGGCCGTCATTTGGGATACGCGGGAAGCCTGCTGCATGTTGTGGGTGACGATGACAATTGTGTAGCGCTGTTGGAGGGTTTTGATCAGATCTTCGATGCGGGCCGTAGAAATCGGGTCGAGGGCTGAGCAGGGTTCGTCCATTAAAATCACGTCCGGTTCAATCGCCAGAGCACGAGCAATACAAAGTCGCTGCTGCTGACCGCCAGAGAGGGAAAGGGCATTTTCTGCCAGTTTATCTTTCACCTCATCCCACAGGGCCGCATCGTGCAGCGATTGCTCAACCAACTCATCAACATCACCTTGATAGCCGTTGATCCGAATCGCATAGGCAATATTTTCGTAGACCGATTTGGGAAACGGATTGGGTTTTTGAAACACCATGCCAATCTGTCGCCGCACATCAACGGGGTCAACGCCGGGATCATAGAGATCGAAGCCACGATAGTTAATCTTGCCAACAATTCGCGCTCCCGAAATCAAATCGTTCATCCGGTTGAAGCAGCGCAGCAAAGTACTTTTACCACAGCCCGATGGCCCAATAAATGCCGTTACCTGCTGGGCAGGAATGTCGAGATGAACGTCTCGTAATGCTAAAAACGAACGATAGTAAACTGACAAGTTCTCCACTTGAAGCACAAACCGAAAACGTGGTACGGCGAAAAGGTAGGAGCTAAGTTTACGCACCAATTTCGGCCCCGAAACTTTTGATAAACATTCCCGATCCTGAAATAGAGGCCTGCCTCATTAGGAACATCAAGGAAGAGGATCCCGCCCGGTTTCAAGGCCTGGGCCACGCGCCGAATGATCTCATCCGGATCATAAAGATGCTCAAGAACCGCCGCAAGAATTATCGCGTCATATGAGCTGTCGGGCACGGATGAATCCTCGATCGCCTCCCTCCATATCTTTAGGCCAGTTCGCTTTTCGGCATGATCGGCAAAGGTGGTCGATGGTTCTACTCCCTCAGCATCCCACTCTAATTCCTTCGCTGCCAAGAGTAGTTCACCCCTCCCAACACCTATATCGAGCAACCTGCCTTTATGCCCCAATATTTTCTCTGCCTTTTCAAGAAGCTGTTTCGCTCCATCAAACCGTCCCGTTGCGTCGTGCTCCTTAAAATACTCATCAGCATCTACGTCGTAATGCTGGCCAAGTCCATCTTTGGGAAACGGCATTGGATTCGGAAAGATCAGATAACAGTTTGAACACCTCCATACCTCACATTCAACGCCGATTCCTTCGCGATGAGACTCTCCTCCGCGCGTACCAACAAACTTGTCCGGCGCCGATCCACAGATCGGGCAGTTCTGTTCCGTCCATACATACAGGTCAGCGTTGGGTGTCGATTCCTTTACGTTCATGACTTCTGAAGAGCTAAGTAAACACGTCGATATCTCACACCGCCGACGGTCTTCAGGTCAAATTCATCGTCGGCGACCCCGCGACAGCGGCCGGCAATATTTCCTAGCGATTCGATCCTATCAAATGCCCGGAGATACGCCTCGCGGTCAAATTCTTCTACCAGTGCGCCCACATCGTTGTCCAAGATCAGTATATCAACGTCGCCAACGCCGCTGTTCGCGATTATCGGCAGCCCGCAGGCTAGGTATTCCGGTATCTTTGTCGGCGACCTTGACTGCGTAGCATATGAGGCCTTAACTATGGAAAGCCCGATATCTGCCGCATAAAGAAAACCTTCTATCTCATCCGGGGCAACTCTTCCGATGAAGTAGTCCCCTTCGTCCAAACCGCGATCCCTTAACAGCGGCTCGATGAGTTTAGAGTCGCTTTGAGTCAAGAATAACGCAAATGTGTTTGGTTCGCGCTCTCGCGAAGCCGCTATTATGTCGGCGATCTCCTCACAAAGATAGAGCCCCCCCAGCGCCCCGACGTGGACGATCACATAGCGGCCGTTCAGCCCAAGCCTTTCCCTGTACTGTTGCCGCAAGACTTCTCTGTCGCCCGCGAAACGATTCTCAAGATCTACGCAACACGGTATCACTTCCACTGGCCTCCCACGCCTGTCAAACCCCGTTTCTTTCGATCCCGGAAAGAGTATTTCTCTTGCCTTTTCGGTCAGGACGACAAAAGCGTCCGATTCTTTCATCAGCCAGCGTTCCACCCGCTTTGCCCCGCGGTAAAGTAGCCCATACTCGGGCCAGATTCGCGGCGGTCGTACCAGAAACCAATCAGCAGGTAGGAGCACATGCCGACCAGTTCCCAAAACACATAAACTTGCAGCAAATTGGGGCTAACCACCAACCCCAGCATCGACGAGCTAAATAAACTTAAGTAGGCGTAAAACCGGACGTAGCCCGGATCATGCGCCATGTAGCCGTCGGTATAAATCATTACAAAAAAAGCGACCGTGGTAACAATCACCAGCATCATCGCCGTCAGGTGATCGACCGTGTAGCCCATTGTGAGGCGAAAATCACCCGCTGCCGCCCATTCAATGATGTGCGTATAGGGGGGATGCCCTTGAATTTGGCTCCACAGCAAGGCAAACGACAGCACCATTGCCGCACCGAGCAGAGACACAATAAAAATGGCGCTGCTCCGCCGCATATTGGCAACTGTCTTGCCAAACGAAATTAGTCCAAAGCCTAGAATCATCGCTCCTGCCAGCGGCAAGACCGGAATCAACCAGGCGTACTCATATATTGGTTCCATGACTCGCGCCTACTCCTAGCCTCTGATTGAGTTGGCAAAACCGTTTACATTGTGACACATGACTGCCTTAGAAGATTCTTAAACTAAAGCTAAGTAATTTGAACTCCTACTGCTGGTATAGTTCTGGCCTTCACAGTTTGTTATTTTCCATTTTTGAAGGGTGATCAAGTTTAGACTGTTCATCTTCAACAGTTCTCTGTTAGTGTTGCCATCACCCCTACGGTTGTCTCCTAACTTGGAAAGCAGGGTTGCAGGTCTCTATCTATTTCATTGAGTACCGCAACGGGATGCTGGCCAATAGAGATATTCATCCCATCTGCACCGTAAAAAACCTGACTCGACAATCGAGCCAGGTCACTAGTGCTAGACCCTAATGGATGGAAGATGAATACAAGGCTGGGAGAGGTATCTCGAACCTCCTGAACAATGTTTGCCACGGGGCATCCTATTCCACAAGGGAAATTTGGTGTTCGATTAGATTAGCGAGCAGCGAGTGAGCATATTCAAGCGAGTAGTGTCTCGGCTTACCCTGAAGGACAATTTGATACTCATCCGGGGACTCACCATCCCCATAGCCTGAGATCAAATGCTGATGAAATGCCTCGGCAGCCAACTTTTCAACTTCGGCCCGGAGATGATCCCCAGGCAGATGATCTCCAGTCGAATCTGTTGGGGCAGGGTTAGCAGTGTTGGCTGTGTGTATTGCAGCAGTAATCATTTCTGCAATCTCCTGAATTCTGTTTTAGTTATAGAGAATCTTGGTAACGATTTCATCCCTCGATTGCCTTACCTCTATTGACGGACGCTGGATTTGGTTTAGCTGATTCAGTTTGGGTGACTTGATTTAGCAAATTCAAGTAGCGGCAATTTGGCAATCACTCTGATTAAACCGCAAGCATCAGGGTAAAGTCGGCAAGTTCAACACGATGCTTACGTTTATTTGCGTTTGTTCATTAATTCGCCGCTTTTTAGTTACTCAAATTAATGAAGCGAAATATTGCATCCTTTGGTCTGTTTAGCTGCGCCACCTGTCGAACCCGCTGGGTCACCTCAAAGCCGTTCATGTCAGGCATCATGACATCGAGCAGCACCAAATCGGGAGGTGCGGTTTTGATCCTATCCAGAGCTGCCGGACCGCTGTCAGCTAATTCCACCTGATATCCTTCGCTTTCCAAAATTGCTTGCAACAGCAGAAGGTTATCAGCGATATCATCAACGACTAAAATTCGGTCGGTTTCACAGTTCATTTTAGAGAACACAATATCGGGAATAACAGGCATCTAGTCTAGAATATTCGCTACTGGTATCCATTGTCTTGATCCGAATCACGCAGCTAACTCTAGCTAAAGTTAGATTTCACTTAACCTCTATCAGTTGCGTTTGACACTTGATGGCAAAACTATAACACCAATTGTGCACCTGATCCGTAGAACAAACTGGAACAAGCGAACTAGAGACCTGAATGGCTCAAGCCTATAGGAGCAATGCTAGAACTAGAAGAGGTACGAAAAAGGATGCTTTTGAATGAGCAAATCTAAAATAGTCTGAGATAATTCTGTCGAAGCTTAGAAGAATTTAGTAGAGAATACCGCTCACTGCATGCATTATTAGTTGCATGCATTAGTTTATCAATTCTGGGTCAAATACCCATATGGAGAAAAGGCTGTTGATCCTAGCCAAGTAACTAACAAGAGTTAAAGGTTCAACAGCACTATGAGCACTTTATTTGAAACGACGCAAGCTCTCAGAGGAGTCTGTCCAGAATTTTGTATCAATTTAGCTTGCACTGATATCATGAGCAGCTTGGGCAGCAAGACAACCCATCAAGATTGGCAGACTCTCAAAGGGGATCCAACCCAATGTCAGAACTAATAGGTTTTCTTATAGCCGAGCTACATTTTGCCCTTCTGCATTACCTCTTGCAAATGTCTACGCACTTCTTGAGCGTGCTCTCTGTCGGCTTGCTGGAGTTTTTGCAAGAGTTCGATACAGGGTTGCGAATCGGCACTGCGAGCATCTTGCATATAAGTCTCATAAAGCTGAACGGCTTCTGACTTATTCTTCAGCACCGCAAGGAGATCGTATTCAAGATCACTAATTACTTTGGAGTTACCGTTGGTTTGAGCCATACCACATTCCTCGATGAAAATTGTGTTAACCTTTATATTCACGTTGGCTCATATTCTCTATTCAGCCATCGCTCCTAATGCATAGAGATCTGGTGTATTGATTGCAACACTTTGTATTCATTAATTTCGACTTAACAAAAATAGAGTGCCGAGTAAGGCTTCCATCGCCACACCGCCCCAGTTTTTAATCGAAATGCTGCGGTCAAACAAACTGGAAAGAAATCGCGCCACTGCCGCAGTCAACGAAGCAACCCCCAGCACTGTGAAAGCGTCAGGAGATTGGAGCCAAAGACAAGCCACACACAAGCCCAGGAAAAAGCTGCCGAGGGTCGAACGAATTTCAGACATCCCCAATGGTTCGATCGGCGCAAGCCCTACAAAACCAGCCATGGTTTTAGGAAAACAGAGTGCAGCGATGCCAAGTAGCCCCAAAAATGGGCACATTGCCAGATTCCAGCAACCCCAATTCTTCTAACGTTCGAGTGCGCTGCAGCTCCGCTTGAGCTGATGTTGGCCCCAGACCACAATACAAGTTTTCATCCGGGATCATTTTGATAACCCCATTCCTTAGGTTCCCTATAGCAATCACGTTAAAAGTTAACGGAAAGTCATTCACTATACCTAAGGTTCCCGCACTTCTAGAATCGGAAACAATAAAGATAAGATGCTGCCAAAATCTATCTAAGGGCATACTCAGAACCAAGCCGCTGGCTTGTCCCAATTTAGTAAAAGCTTAAATTAAATGTAATTAATATTACTTGTTTCGCCGTATTTATACTTAAAGCCCAATGATTTTTATACAGGAGTTGCGAAGAGTCATGAAGTAGTTTTTTGGATGCAAAGCACTTCGCCTAACGCTTGGATTGAGACAAACCATTTGGAGGCGCAGATAGCAAAGTGGCTTCTCACCATGCCTTATCTACACCAAGCTCAATGGCGTGGAGGTGTGCTTTAGAGAATTGGGGGGCTAGGCCGATCGCAGTAGATCAAGCTGATTGGCAGTCTGCTGCAACTGATGCATATGGTGGAACAAATTCCAGCAGTACTGTTCCGGCAAGCCGCAAGTGACCGCTCCGCGCAGCACAACGTTAAAGTACCAGTCGTTGGGGGCATGTTCTTCGGTGAGTTTTTCAATCACCGTATAGGTGCGAACTTGGCTGTAGCGCTGGCCTTGGCAAATCACTTCGATGGTTTCGTGACGATAACCTTCTTCGCGCTCGTCGAGTCGGTGGCTGAGTCGCCAAGGTAATCGGTAGAGCACACCTTCGACCCGTGCCGTCGGATCTTTGACAATATCCAACACTCCACAATTGCGCCGCTGCGATTTTCTAAAGAAGCCGAGGCGATAGCCTTCCAGCGTGGCAGCACCAATCACAAATGGATGGGTGCTTTCTCCCAGCGAGCGTTTCAGGTCCACCGGGCACATGCAGGAGCCATAGGCAAAGTAGTAAAACGAAGGGCTGGCTGGGTTGAAGCTGCTGTCAGGAACGGGTTGGCTGGAGGTGGTTCGCATGGTGGAATGGTCGGAGAAGAATGGCTAGCAGTACAAGGGATTTCTACAAGCATCCGTAAAAGAAATACGAAAAGCGCTCTTTTTTCATCGTATTCCTGCTGATATGCAGTGATTGTATCAAAGACTGCTTGACATGTCACATATTCCGATTGAATAACCGTAGATTCGGAATTACCCAGCAGCGAGAATTGTTTCCCATTGCCTGTAGAATCGGGAAATGACACATCTGACTGCTGATATTCCAAAGTGTGCTTGGCAGCGAGCCATTGGCTTGGGTTGGGAACGGCCCTATCGGGTGCGCTATGCCAGCAATATTGACGATGGCCCTTGGCACGGGATGCCGCTGGGTGGGTTTGGGGCAGGCTGTATGGGCCGCTCGCATCGAGGCGACTTTAACCTCTGGCACATCGACGGCGGCGAGCATGTGTTTCGCCCAATTCCGGCCTGAGATTCAGGTTCTAGTGTCTGTTAAAGACTTCCGGGTTCAAGTCCCGGGTTCCGCATTAGCCAGACGAAACAGATTTAGCCAGGCAAGATAGATACGGTGTATCGAAGTTTGCGGGTTTGCGGGCGTTCCTGAGTGAATCGCTCCTAGACCGGGTTATTTGTTGGTCATAGGTTGGTCATGGGTTGGTTAAACCTAATTGCCCTGGCCAGCATGTAAAGCTAGCTTAAAATTTCTTATGGGTTGACGATTTTCTGTAACAAAGATTTAATCATTTGCTAGGCGATTTTGCGGCATGAGGATTGGGATTCGTTATGAAACCAATCAATAACTTTCAACAGAATCAACTCAAGCTGCGGCCAAACGAGCAGTTCAGGGCAAATGGTAACTGGGTTGCTCCGGGGCAGAAACAACCAGAGTAAGGTAGGCTGAACTAGAAACCTATTGTCTTAATGTTTGCTGTTCTGACGTTTGCTGTCCTGACCTTGGCTGACACTTCAGTTGGCTGCCGCAAAAAATTGACGCAAGCGAACTGGTTCAGATAATGGGTGTCCTTTAGTGTGAGGTTGAGCGTTTCATGCGAGTTCTGCTGCTCTATCCCTTATTTCCTAAGACTTTTTGGTCATTTGAGAAGATTCTGGAGCTAATTGATCGCAAAGTACTGCTGCCTCCCCTGGGGTTGATTACGGCAGCGGCCATTTTCCCGGCGGAATGGGAATACAAGCTCGTCGATCACAATGTGCGCGAAGTCACGGAAGCCGAGTGGGAATGGGCCGATCTGGTAGTTTTGTCGGCCATGATCGTTCAGAAGCAAGATTTTCTAGAGCAGATCCAGATTGCGAAACGACGAGGTAAGCGAGTGGCTGTGGGTGGACCCTATCCAACCTCTGTACCCGAAGATGCCCTCGCCGCCGGAGCAGATTATTTGATTCTAGATGAAGGCGAAATTACGATTCCGCTGTTTGTGGAGGCAGTGCAACGAGGTGAGCCGCAAGGGGTTTTCCGCGCTCCGAATGGCGAAAGGCCGGATGTGACCACAACGCCGATTCCGCGCTATGACCTGCTGGAACTGGATGCCTACGATTCAATGTCAGTCCAGTTTTCGCGCGGCTGTCCGTTTCAGTGTGAATTCTGCGACATTATTGTGCTCTATGGCCGCAAACCCCGCACCAAAACCCCCGAACAGCTTCTGGCCGAACTCGATTTTCTCTATGAATTGGGCTGGCGGCGGGCCGTATTTATGGTGGATGACAACTTTATCGGCAACAAACGCAATGTGAAGCTGCTGCTGAAACAGCTAAAAGGTTGGATGGCCGAGCATCAGTATCCGTTTGCCTTTAATACCGAAGCCTCGGTAGATTTAGCTCAAGATCCAGAGCTGATCCAACTGATGGTGGAGTGCAACTTCAACGCCGTTTTCTTGGGAATTGAAACCCCCGATGCCGACAGCCTGGAGCTGACCAAGAAATTTCAGAACACACGCAGTTCGTTAGTCGAGGCAGTCCAAACCATCAACCGAGCGGGCCTACGCACCTTTGGTCACTGCCTTTGCCTTCTGCGCGATGGTGGTGGCTGGGTTGGAAACTGAAGAGTAGACTATAAACAGAATTAAACCACAAACCCCAAATCAATTTGCTCTAGGCGGTTCTTCTCAGGAGGAGCCGCAATTTGTTATCTGTATTTATTTCTAAATCAGCAGTTTGCGTTTTCTAACGATATCTTGGTCAGGTTTGAGGAATGCGGTGAAGAAAACGCCTACTACGATCCCGAGAATGTACAAATTTCCATGTGTTACGAACTGATCCAGCACGATGTCGATTTTTAATGGCGGATGTTGAAACACAGGCAGAATATGAAGATCAAGTACTCAATGCTGGATTGTTTACCTTCTTTTATGAACTCGGCCATACCTTAGTTGATCAATACGAACTGCCCATCACAGGTCATGAGAAGGATATTGGACAAAATTAAGCGCAAACCTAAAGTTCAAACTGAAGCACAAGCTATATAGCATCCAGTTGAAGCTCTACAATGCAAAAGTAACTTACTCAATCCCACCCCCTCTATGGTCTCAATTTTCCACATCGCGGAGCGCTCCCAGTGGCAGGCGGCTGAAGCAGATGGTGTTTATCAGCATCCGTCTTTGCAAACCGAAGGCTTTATTCACTGCTCTACGGCTGAGCAGGTCGTTTGGGTGGCGAACTCGTTCTTTCGTGGCCAGCAGGGGCTAGTCTTGCTGTGGATCGACAGTGAGCAGCTAGGGGAAACATTGCGCTACGACGAGGTGGAAGGCGTGGGCGCGTTTCCCCATGTTTACGGCCCGATTGCTTGCAATGCGGTGGTTCAAGTGTTGCAGTTTGAGCCGGATGCTGATGGAACCTTTGCCTTACCGCAAGACGTTGGGCAGGGTTGGAGTAGCAATGGGTGAAGCAGTGCGTTGGGTGATTGGGGGGCAGGTGCTGAGTTTTAAGTTTTAAGTTTTGAGTTTTGAGTTGTAAGTTTTGAATGTGATGAGCAACTTGTTGCGCTGGGTGCGGATGAGTTTGGTTTTGGTGGTTTGTTTGATTGGACTCACGGCTTGTCAGGCTGGGGTTGCGGCCAGTAATGTGATTCACCTAACCCTCTGGCATGGGGTGAATCCGCCGCCGAATCGGGATGTGCTGCAACGGTTGGTGGATCGGTTTAACCAGTCCCATCCCCAGATTCAGGTGGAATCCCTCTACGTGGGGCAGGGCGATCAGCAGATTCCCAAGATCCTATCAGCGGTGGTGGGTGGGGTGCCCCCTAATTTGCTCTGGTATGCTCCTATGCTCACGGGTCAGTTAGTGGAACTGGATGCAATCGTGCCTCTAGAAAACTGGCTCGATCCGTTGCCGATCAAACAAGACATCGATCCCACCCTGTTTGAGTCGATGCAGTTAGAAGGGCATCTCTGGTCGGTTCCCTTTAGCGTCAATAATGTTGGTGTCTTCTACCGTCCTAGTTTGTTTGCTGCCGCTGGGATTACCGAATTACCCCAAACCTGGAACGACTTCCGGCAGGTAGCCCGACGCTTAACCAATCGGCGGAGCTGACGTTGGGGCAGTAGGTGTCGGCAATCTATATGAGGCGGACGTAGTGCTGCCCATCGCCCAACAGGTTGCCACCTTACTACAACAACAGGGAATCCAAGCTGTTCTCACCCGCAATAGCAATGTGGAAATTGATTTGGAACCGCGAGTGCAGATGGCCGAACAAGCTCAGGCTAATCTGTTTGTCAGCATTCACGCCAACTCGATGGGGTTGGAGCGACCCGATATCAACGGCGCAGAAACCTACTATTACGCTAGTGGCGAAGCACTGGCTCAGACGATTCAATCCAGCATCGTCAGCAGTTTAGGCATGAACGATCGTGGGGTTAAGCAGGCTCGCTTTTATGTGCTGCGGCGAACCTCGATGCCATCAGTGCTGGTAGAAACCGGCTTCGTCACCGGTAGCGAAGATGGACCTCGTCTCGCGGATGCCAACTTCCGCAATCAGATGGCTGTGGCAATTGCTCGCGGCATTCTTCTATATATTCAGCAACAGGCAATGGCTGGCAGTCGCTGAGAAATTCCGTGCAGATGGGTAGCGAAGGGGCCTCATTAAACCGTTTGCTGCGTCTGCAACCAGTTTGTTAGATCAGCCAGGGTTGCAAAATCTAGCAAGGCTTCTCCAAGGGCTTCCAGTTGAGACAACGACAGAGCTTGAATCTGAGCTTGCAGTTCTGGGGGAACCGGACCAAATCGACGAGCTAACAACCGCAGGATGAGCGACTGTTCTCCTTGTTGTCGCCCTTCTTGTCGCCCTTCTTGTCGTCCTTCTTGATAGATTTCTTGGTAAATCACAGACTCGCGCATAAGAGTGCCTCTAAACACTTGTCGAATGAGATCTTTCTCAAATCTTAGCCCTGCTAGCAATTGAGTGTAGGCAGAAACATTGCGCTGCTGTCCAGTCTCTTCAATCTGGTTGACTTGATTTGCGACCTGCTCTAAAAGTGTTTGCGGCGAATCGGTACGAGCCAACACAGCTAGCGGCAGAAGGGCTGGATCAGCCAGTAGCGGCGTTGGATCTTGCTCCCACAGGCGAATCACCCGATACCGATGCAGAGTATTTTCCGCCTCAAACTGTTCCACCTGCACCGCTTCAGATTCGATGGGCTTCAGGAAAAGCACAATCTGAGTAATGGCACAACGATGCTGGCGATAGAGTCTGACCCAATAGTCCAACATCCGAAATGGCAATGGCGGCTCTGATTCTGGCGTCGTTTGAAACTCCAGATGCAAAATACGGCTACTCAAGCGCAGAAACGTGACGGCATCGGCTCGAATTGGCTCCAGGCTGAGTTCCGTCTTTAGCACCTGGACAGTATCAGAGATACCAGCTTCAGCCCCAAGCAACCAGCGGACAAAATTGACTGGATATTGCTCCGCCAGCGTTTTGCAAACATTGTCAAAAGGCACTGTCGTTTACTGGATACCAATTCTATACATTAAAGCGGAACAGCATCACATCGCCTTCCTGCACGAGATACTCTTTGCCCTCACTGCGGACCAAACCTTTTTCTTTCGCCGGGCCTACAGCTCTTGATTCCTCGGATTCTCGACTCAATTTCAGGACATATGGCCTACAGCGGCTATCTGGGATATTTTATTGGCCTCAGCGTTCTCAAACCGGCCAAGCGTTGGCGCATCTTGGGGGTTGGATACTTAACGGCAGCCGCTCTGCACGCACTCTGGAATACAATGGGGCTGGTGAACCTGCTGGTGCTGGCTGTGGTTGGCGTGGTTTCCTATGCGTTTTTGACGGCAGCAATTTTGAAAGCGAGGGCTTTATCACCCACAAGGTCACAAAATTTTGCTACAAGGTTCACGCGCCTACGCTGAGGGAAAGCAACCGTAAAAAAGGGTAGATGAGCGTCTGGGGGGTCAGTATGACTGGTCGGTAGACTGGTCGAAAGAAGGAGCTGACTAGGAAGCGGTATCCTCACCAGCTTGGTTCTGATGAATTACCAGTATGGGTGTGCATCTATTCGGCATCAGCAGGCATTTGAGCAATTGCGTAGCGGGCAATCGCCAAACTGAGACGAGCTTGTTCAATTCCGGAGAGTTCGGTCCAGGCAGCACAGCGAACGGAGCGCAAAGCCGCTTCTAGCATTTCCGTATCCGAACCTCGCATCGCATAGGCAAACGGACGAGCCAAAACCTGCAAGTCCTCCTCGTCCCAGTTGGGTAAACACTCCTGCACACACTGCACCATTTGATCGGCCAGCGATAGGTTCGAGGTAATTACCTGGCGAGCACGACGGGCAATCGTCTCCAGCAATTGCTGAGGCACCTGAGCGGCAAACTGTTGCAGGAGGTCAACGCAAGCCGTATCTGTCGTAGTTTGCGTAGCTGGGGCAAAGCCAAACTCTGGATCTGACCACACCTGTTCCAAATAGTTCGACAACCGCTGTCCCTGTTCAGCCAACTCTTCCACCGACCAACCAGCCTTAACAATTTCCTCCTCGAGTGCATCAAAATAAGCGTCGGCCTCTGGTGCAATCGGATTCCAAGGGTAGAGATAGGACTCTTCAGGCTCACAAGGATATTGAATCGGCTCTCCCTGCAACATTAGTTGTAGCAGTTCAAGCTCAGCCTGCGCTTGGAAGGGAAACATGGAAGGGCGGCTGGGATTGTGGGTCATGATTTACTCCTAAAACTGTCTGAAGGATTCAAATCCTGTGAATTGGTTGACATGGAGTCACTACACTGGCAAAAAGACCGGTTCCGAATGGGTTTAGGGATCGATTTAATTTTTAATCCAAATAGCTTAGTCCAATTGGCGGAGGTTTAGCCGTTAGCGATGATTCAAATCCAGAATCTTCTTCACTGGAATTTCCTTAACCAGGGGGCGCACCAATCACAAATTCCAGCGCCTGACTGCTGGGGTTGCCAAATTTTAGCTGAGTTCTAGAGGGCAGTGGCACTTCGCGGTGATGCACAAAGGTCCAGCCACCCGGATTAGAGGGACTGGAAATCCAGGTACCCCAGCGAGAGCGGTCCCGCAGGAGATAGATGGGTTCACTATCGTCAATTGATGAGGAATCACGATAGAGGATCTGGGCGCAGGTCATGAATGGCTTGCTCAAGGTGCTCGATGGTGAGACGTTGGTCGTCGGTGGCCCTTTGTTTCACTTGATCGCTGACGATTTTGCCAATCCCGGCGGTGCCGGCTCCGGAGGCAACGGTGATCACGCCAGCAAGAGTCGTGACGGGAAACAGCATCAGGGCAGCCCCGGTTAGCATCACGACTAAGCCGGCTCCACCGGAGGCGAGCGTGACAATATCGCTCCCCAACCGGGCGCTATTGCGGGTTTGTTCTAGCTCCTGCTGTTTGCGCTCTAGAGCGGCAATCACGAGTTTGGCTTCCTCGAGGCTCATGGCTAAACCCGGCCAATCGATGGGTGTGGTGTCGGGGTGCTGCCCGACTTCAATTCGATGCTGATCAATCAACTGGGACGCAAACGCGATCACGGCTTGTAAGGACATAGCGACCTAACTCCAACACGAGGGGTTGGCGTCGATCCTAACTCGGCATTGTTAAGGAATATTACTTTGTTGTTCAGAAAGGGGACTGGGGCTGGGAGCATCCCCTATGCTGCAAAAGATGTGGTCCGCTCCATGAGTGTGCCATCGGCAGTGTTTCTGACGGCGTCCATTGACATCCCCTATGTACCAGCCCTTTCGTGACTATCTCGAACAGTCCTTATCGCAAAACTTTGAGCTACAGGCGCGCCCAATTCCAGCCGGCCTTGCAACTCGGGTGAGTGAACGGGGTCGCTATCCGGCCACGATTCGCAGTTGGTGTTATCAATGTCCGCAGTTGCGCAAGATTCGCTACACCTACATTGATGCGGGGGAAAGTGCTCAGATTTTTAATAGCGTGATTTATCCCAATCATCAGTATGATCTGCCGCTATTGGGGATTGATTTTCTCTCGTTTGGTAAGGTGAAAAATCTGATTGTGATGGATTTTCAGCCGTTATTTCAAGATGAGGCCTATCAAGCCCGCTATATTCAGCCGCTGCAAACGTTGCACGACCGCTATCCGGATCTGGCTCAGAATTTGGAAATGAAATTCTATGATGCCAATCAGTATTTCTCGAAATATTTGCTGTTTGCCAAAACCGATGCCGAAACGGTGTCCACTCGCGTGTTTGCTGCATTCCAAGAGTATCTCAATCTCTATTGGCAGTTATTAGATCAAGCGGAACCCCTGAGCGCCCCTGATGCAATGGCGCGAATTGTGCAGGCGCAAAAAGACTACGACCAATACAGCGCGGATCGCGACCCGGCGTCGGGCTTGTTTAGCAGCTACTTTGGACACGAGTGGGCCGAGCGGTTTCTCTACGAGTTTTTGTTTGAAGATGCGGTACCGTTGGCGGTGGCGGCAAGCCGTTAAGCGGGCTGCATCTCCATGAATATCAATATTCAGCCTTGCTTGTGACGTGAGAGGGTTTGCCATGACGCTGTATCAACCGTTTCTCGATTGGGCCGTGGCGCTGTTGCACGAGCGATTGGCGTTGCAGCTCTACCCGATTCCAGCCGGGTTTGAGTCGAAGCAGGCGATGGTGGGTAAAGGCAAACGTCTATTGTCGCTGATGGCCGTTGCAGTGTTTCCGCGAGAAGCCTTTGCGAAACTGCCCAATTTTAGAGAAGTGGCCCAGAAGTTTATCATGCAGCATCCTGAGCTGACCCACAACATCCATCTGCCCAGTCAGCCGGGTGAGCGAGGCCGCCTGATGCTGTCGATCTTGAACGAGGCGAAGCTGCGCCGCGTGCTTTCTAGAATGCTGGATGAATCCGAATTTCTGAGCGATTATGGCATTCGTTCTCTGTCGCGCTATCACCTAGAGCATCCCTACCGCTTCCATTACGGTGGACAGGAGTATAAGGTGGGGTATGTTCCCGGCGATTCTACATCTGGGATGTTTGGCGGCAACTCCAACTGGCGCGGCCCGATCTGGATGCCGGTCAATCTACTGCTGTTGCGCTCGTTGCTGCAACTCTATACCTACTATGGCGATTCCTTCACGGTTGAGTACCCCACCGGGTCGGGCAAGTATATGTCGCTGTACGAAGTGACTCGCTGCATCACTGAACGGTTGGTGAGCATTTTTCTCAAGGACGAATCGGGCCGGCGTCCGGTGTATGGCGGGGCCGAAAAGTTTCAGACCGATCCCCACTGGCGCGATCTGATTCTGTTCTATGAATATTTCCACGGGGATAGCGGAGCCGGAATTGGGGCCAGCCATCAAACCGGATGGACGGGCTGCGTGGCGCGCCTGATTCAAGCGCTGGGCTACGTGACACCAGAAATCGTGCTGGATACTATGTCTCCTGGAGAAGTGGCAAAATATCGAGTTTAATGTCATGAGTTTAATGTCATGAGCTTAATGTCATGAGTCAATCTGTCAAAGCTGTGCTGGTTGCCCGTGCCCGCCTGGGCGAGTGTCCGGTCTGGGATGCCGATGGTCAGCAGTTGTTCTGGGTCGATGCCTACAATCACCGAGTGCACCAGTTTGACCCTGCCAGCGGCCAAGACCGTTATTTTGATACGGGCGATGTGGTCAGCGCTCTTGTTTTGGCGGGCCGCAATCGTCTGCTGATCGCCCTGCAAAATCGCCTTGCTTTTCTGGAGCTGTCAACCGGCGAAGTCACCACGCTGTACACGGTTGAGTTTCCCCATCCCGACACGCGATTCAACGACGGTAAATGCGATGCCCAGGGGCGGTTCTGGATCGGCTCGGTGAGTGACGCAACCGGGCAGGCCGCCCTCTATCGCTATGACCCCGATGGGTCGTTTCAGGTGATGGAAACCGGGCTGACCATTTCGAATGGGTTGGGCTGGAGTCCCGACGGAACCACTTTTTACCTGACCGACTCAGCACCAGCCAAAACCATCTACGCCTATGACTTTGAGGCTAAAACTGGCACCATTCACAACCGCCGCGTTTTGGTGGACCTGAGCCAAGAGGAGGTAGAACCCGATGGCTTGACGATTGACCGGGAGGGAAACCTGTGGGCAGCTCTGTGGAATGGCTGGCAGGTCGCTTGCTTCGACGCCAGCGGCCAGGAGAAGTTTCGCATTGCGATGCCGGTGCAGCGGCCAACCGCGAGGCTTGCCCCACCTCTGCTCCCTGCCAATCTTTTACTATGCACTCAACCATGACTCGCTATACCTTCACTCACGGTGGCAAAACACTATAAAAAACCAGATACTGTTTAGCTTTTGGATTTCAAGCCTGTGATTTTTTCGGCCGCGATCCGTTACGCCTTGGCTCGACCAACCGACTTAGCTGGAACGATATTCACTAGAGCACCCGGTTTACCCGGCAGTGCGCCTTTGATCAACAGCAGGTTACGTTCGGCATCAACTCGAACAACGGTCAATTTACGCACCGTGGTGCGGGTATTGCCCAATTGACCGGCCATTCGCTTACCGGGATAAACCCGACCGGGCGTTGTTCCGGCACCTGTTGAACCAGGCAAACGGTGATTCTTAGAACCATGCGCCATTGGACCCCGCTTAAAGTTGTGGCGCTTCTGATAGCCTGCAAAGCCGCGACCAATGCTAGTACCAATTACATCGACCAACTGACCTGGGGTGAAGCTGTCTACCGTGAGCTGCTGCCCCAAGTCAAAACTGGCCGTATCGTCCAGCCGGTATTCCTGCAAGTAACGCAACGGTGCCGCGCCAGCTTTCCCTAAATGCCCAAGCTCAGGCTTATTCAAGGCTTTTGCGGCCACTTCGCCATAGCCAACTTGAATGGCGGCATACCCGTCAGTTTGTTTGGTTTTGACTTGAGTAACCGTACATGGACCCGCCTGAACGACAGTTACAGGAATAGCAACCCCCGTCTCGTCGAAAATTTGAGTCATGCCGAGTTTTGTGCCGAGAATCCCAATAGACACAGTTCTGGTCTCCCTTGTTCTACCTTTTGCACCTTTTCCGTTGAAGCTGAACAGTCGGCGATCTCGCAGCTTTCGTCCGCTTCAGACACACCAGCAAAAACCAGCAGCTCACTCGTAAAGAGCCACTTTCAAACCAGCAGATTCATGACACGAACCCGCAAACGGAAAAGTCGATCAATATGCTCTCACTTCAACCGGCTTGAGGACTTAAACAGAAGGTGCATCTGCCAGTATCCCGCGCCCAGAGAGCAACCACCGCGCTTATCAGCATTGAGTAAGCAGCCCAGCAATCGACTCGAAACAGCCCACAGCACAAGAGCTATCTAATGAGGTCGATGACGCCAAAGAATGCATAGATTCGGTTCAACCAACCTGTCAAACTGACTTTTAGGAAACCGATTCAGCCCCTGGCTGCTCTAACCTGAATTTTGGCAACAGCTATTTATCATAAGACAATTTTTTACAAACTGTCTAGTCTTTTTTGAAATTGGGATTGGGTTATGGGATTGGGTTAATCGATGTGCTGGCGGTTAAAACCGCAACGACACAAACTAAAGTGCGCATACACGCACTTCTAGCAAAGCGTTTTCCCATTCAGTTGCTGCTCTGCCTTTCTATACTAGGGCGCGGGTTCAATTTCTCCGTTGCTATCTGAGCAGAACTGCCCTTTAGTTTGAACTCAACAACAATCATTTGAGCTATAGCTATTGGCGTAAGATTACCGATAAAGCGCAGCTTACAACCGCGACACCCGAAGAAGCGGAAGAAATCGAAGAGCAATTGGCGCGGCTACCCAGCCCTCAACCCAGCTATATTCTGTGTTTGAAAAAAGGAGAGCGGCAAATTACGGTAGATCTCTGGCAACTCTGCTATCAAATCTGCTTCCGCAACTATAGTCCGGTTTTGAATGCGCTCGATCAGGATCTGATTGTGGAGGTCGATACCCGCTTAATAGATGATATGGGTGAGGTAGACTGGCTGCGACTCGACGAAAAGGCCAAACAGTTAATTGAACAAATCTTTGTTAGCCTTTCCCCTCACCGAGTAGCTGCCGACCCAGATGATTCCGAACCGCTTGAGACGAATGAACCTGAAGCCGATGAATAGGCGTAGAAACAACAGCTTATACCAACTACTAATTCCATAGAAGTTGAATAGAATAATCTATTCACAAGCAATTCATGGCTCAAACAAAACTGGTAAATCATCCCGTCATTGTGAATTGAAGCGAATAGATATAGCCTTAATTATGACCTTTGACACAGGGCAGGAAAGGACTAACCACTTGGCTAACTACTTAACGATGAGCGGCATGTAGATCATTACAGCTGCTGCTGAATCATCACTGATTCAGTGGTGATAATGAGACTTCATATCAGTCCACCGACCAGCCCTAAATCAGCTCGCTTAGTTTTGCCCTAATCTCCTATCTATCAGGCACGAAGCGAATGATTGATGCTACCCTTAAGTCTGGATCTTGATTAGAAAAAACGTTGTAGGGCTTCTATGTCACAGGACTTGCTGCGCTCGCTGGTTTGGATGGACTACAGACTGGCCGTGCTATTTACCGTAATTCTGCCGTTAATCTTATTGATTTGGGCATTTGTAAAGCGAGCCGAAGCCATGCAGCGGTTGCTGATCATCTACTGGCGCGTTGCGAGCCTACTGGCTATCACAATCTACCTTCTGATTGGAAATTTTCCAATTGGCTTTATGACTGGTTTCCTCGCTTGCATCCTGATTCCGCTCAGCCTCTGGTTTTGGGCCGATCTGAATGAGGAGATCTACGAGCAGCCGTCGTCTCCCTTGAAGCTGACGTTTACTTCCTGGCGTTGGGCCGTCAGTGTTTACAGCATTTTAGGGGCCGTAGCCAGTATCCCGTTTCTGCAATGTGCCATCTCCCAGACCGCTTTTGCGACCCCCTTTTGTCAGGTTTGGCTGGAGGCTCCCTTGGGTTTCAAAGATGTATTCCATCCCAAATATCAACCGGGCTTCTTGGGATTCCTCGGAATCACTGCCTTAATCATTTACGTGCTCTATTTCGGCTACTTTGTGCTGGTGCGGTTGGGAAAACAGGGACGCTCTGCAGTTGAGCAGTAAGTTGAGCAGTAAGCAGCGGTATCAATTTGTGATTATTCTTCAATGCCGTGGCTTTTACCGATTACCCAATGCCGTCGGAAAAAACGAGCCAAACTAGACTCTTCCAACGATAGATAAATGGGACGCCCATGCGGGCAGGTGCGGGGATTGCGAGCAGGATATCGTTTCTTTGAAAGAGGCAAATTTTGAAGCGGCAAGTTGATTGTTCTTCAACTAAAACAATTTGAAAAATTCCCTATAGTAAGCACCGAAGCCTAAACCTGCTAATTAAATGAATCTGATTAAATGAACCTGAGAGCTGCTGTTTCTAGAGGAGATGGATTGATGAGTGCATTGAAAACAGTCCTAGAACAAATTTCATTGGTTGCTCGTAACTACGGCGATGGAGTCGTTCTTGAAGATGTGCTCCTGGACTGGTTTGAGTTCTTAGGAGGAAAGCCCGGTGAAGTGGTGATTGTTGATGCTGGCAGTAACCCAGAGACGCAGGAAATCTATTGGCAGCTATTCAAAAGAGGCTTAATCGACAAATTGCAAATTATTCAGCAGAACCATGAAGAGCAAGATTTTGATCGAGGATACATTCAGACCTACACAGCGGCTGCAATTGCAACTAAACCTTATCTCCTCTGGTTCAATATTGATACTTTACCGTACCGCAAAGGCCATGAAGGTTGGCTAGAAGAATCGATCGGTTACTTAGAGCGGGAGGATGTTTTTGCCGTTGGTGGCTCCTTTAATATGCCAGCAAAGCTCCGTGATGCTTGGGATGGTTGGTACTTTAGCTACAAATGTAGTCTGAACTTTGCGCTGATGAAACGTAGTGTGTTTATGGCAGCCGTTCAAGAATATGCAGGTGATTATGTTGCCTCTGGTTTTACGGGCGAAAATCCTGCTGCTATTACAAACCAGGAGCGGTACATGTTAGAAATTGCCTTGGAGCGCTACATGGAACGACATAACGTTTATACCCTCTTCAAAATCGAAGATCCTAACTGGACGGTTTTTCATACTAATACACACGAGCAACGCCTCAAGCTTGTGCGTCAACGCTATCGCGCTCGTAAAAATATTGAGCAATACATGAACGCTGCGTTCTCCGATGCTCTACCTGATCCTAGCCAAGCGATTTATTATGGTGCTCCAAAAGACAGTTTGATCAAACGGCTGCGGGTTGCAGTTGGACGCTCTCAAGTCGGCCCTTATTGGCGCTCGCTGAAACAACTGTTGCTGCAAAAGGGCTAGAAATTTGTCGAACGGATGCGGCGGCAGCGGTCACTTTCTGAGAATTTACTCTGCGTTTGCAACAGCTAGCGTCTAGAGCGTTGCAAACCAGTTAACCACTGTGCTTTTCCTGAGTAGATGAGTGGATCAAATGTAAGACGTAGGGTAGGCATCTTGCTTGCGGGTTGACGGATATCCGCACTACAGACCTGTTAATACCAAGTCCGATTGGACAACCACAATAACGTAAGGGCGAAGCATTTGCAAAATGAATTCAGGGCTTAGCTACAGAGCTTTTGACGCAAATACTTTGCCCCTACCGGAACTATGGCTAATTAACCAGACTGGATATAAATAATTGGGTTCACCTACTTAATTTATGCTGAATTCATTAATTTAATAGACAAAGTACAAAGTGTAGATAGCTGAATCACTCGCGATTCAAAAAACATCCACCCGCCCATCATCAAGAAGTTTGGGGTGGTGGGCAACCAGACCGAGTTTTTAGTGGGTAGCGGGATTCAGCTCTACTGGAGCACCGAAAATGCGGTGTCCTGTAGTCTGCAATTGAATGGCGTTACGATTGCTCAAAACCTGTCCGCCAACGTGGATGCCAGTCAGGGCTATCCCGTTACGGTGCCGTTGGTGGCAGAAGCGGCGCAGTATATGCTCTATGCCTACGACACCACAGGCGAGTACACAGCTTCTCTACAGCTAACGGTCAGCGTGTTCCAATTCAAGCTGCTGCCTAACCCGATTGGAAACCTTACGAAGCACGCCAGTCAGACGGTATTGAGAACGGATGGAACGCTTTATGTAGCAGGTTCTGGGTTAGACGTTGTTTCAACCGCAACCAACACGGTCATTCATTCCATCCAATGGCCGAATTATGAGCAAGCAACGCAACTAACCGGCAATTCAATGGTCATGAGTCCAGATGAATCGCAGCTTTATGTGCTTATAGCGAACAACTATTCTCTGACAAATTCCCAGATTCAGGTGGTGAACCTCTCCAATTATCAGGTGCAATCCATATCGGTACCCTGGTATCTGGGAACAATCGCAATTGGTGCCTACAATGGCAAGCCTTGTCTTGTCGTAACTGATTTGGCCCTTGATGGTGATAACATGTATTCCTCATATATTTACGTTCTTGATCCGTCAAATAATTATGGTTTGATTCAGAAGTTTGCGTTACCCAGTTTATCAATGTTTATCTCATCCGCCGTTGCCTCTCCGCAAGGCGATCGAATTTCCCTCTGTGGTACTTATGGTAATACTATGACAGATCCTACGGGAACTACGCTCTGTACCTACACCATTGCATCCAATACGCTATCTGAATTCTATTTTCCCAATACTTGCATTTTTCCTGGAAATACATTCGCCTTCAGCGCAGTCAGTCGACGCTATTACCTTGGTTGCTACCGACCTAATGCAGGAAATAATCAGCCCGAGATTACCGTGATTGATGCCAACACGAATCAGATTGTTGATACGATTATTCCCTCTTCTGACCCTCATATCGTTTTCCCGTTGATTACATCGCTGGTATTGAGTCCAGATGGACTGCATCTCTACGCCCAGCTTTTAACCATAGATACGGATCGTAGTATCAGCGACACTATCGTCAGAATTAATCTCAACACATTCCAGGTTGTCGGCACCCTCGTATCTCCTAATGTTAGGTTTTCGGCATGGGCCGTGAAGCCAGATGGTACCTGTCTCTATGGAGTTGCGGGGGATGAGGTTTCTACCCTTTATCTGTTTGAAATTTCCGATGGACTGAATGCGCTGCGTGAGTCTAGTGCTGTTGATTAGGCAAAAGCATTGCTTCATCTGTATTTTTTGTATTTGTACTTTTGTATTTAATCAATTGACCTGAAGGAGAATTTCAACCATGACAACCCAATATGTTCGTACTACTGCAGAGCCGCTGATGCCATCTGAAAACTATCCGTCGGATGATCCGAATCGGGTAATCGGGCCTTCCGAATTGACCGTACCGTGAGCCTCCGGATCTGCGGAGTTGACGGCAGTATCTTTTGCGCTCCTATCTGTGCACGCCCCGGCCACCAACAAGGTCGAAAGAACAACAATACTTATCGCTGATCTGACTATCTGCATTTCGTAAGCATAGTATTGGATCAAGTGTGAACACAAAGACGCAGCGTCGTGGTTACCAGGAGCAAAGATCCATTCCTAACCCCGGCGCCCTTTAATATCTCACGGATGGAGTTGGGGGCCAATCACGTGATGGGCATACCAATATTGATGCACGCCAAATGAGTTACCTAGATCGCTGAGGAATTCTTATCGGCTACACCAGACCAACTTGAGCGCGACGAACGGAAACTTGTAATTTTCCTGAACCTTTCAAGTAGAAAAAAGAAAGAATTTTGCGGTTCATTGCACGAAATGCCGGAATGAGTAAGCTTTCAAAGCACTTGATGAAAGAGGATAAGCTTTCTATGATCTGCACATAAGGAAAAGCGGGTCTGAGGATTTCGACCTTTCGTATTCCACGCAAGATCTGAGTTACCTTTCCAAAACAAAATAAACGGCACCTCCTGCTGTGTTAAAACTTGTTGTTTTTTTGGTCTGTTTTTTTGTTAATCTATACAGGCATGTGTATGCCTGCCCACGCAGATCTTAATGATCGTGAACCACTATTTGGCTTTCCCGCTGCGGGTAACAAATATTCTCGCTTCCACTTCAAAGATATCTTTGCCGACGCAGAACCCGTAAACGAGGAATTATTTTGTTCTGTTCCGGGCGAAGGTACTGGCGAATCGTACATTTACCTTAATGGATCAACGAATACGCTGATCGGAGTTGCTTCTACAACTTACATATTCCTGCAAAGGCCGGCCGCTCTCGTATGTTCTGTAAGTGCGACAATGTCAGGGCCCGGTGTTTCTGAAAGCGGCGGTGATCAGAACTGTAATGCGTTCGTTCAATTGACCTCAACCAATCACCAGCCAAGTTCTACATACTGCATTACGGCATCGCATGGTTTTCCGAACGGCAGTTGTAGTTCCGGAGCGTGTGTGATAACGCCGGGGCCGAGGGTTACAAGCTTGACATATGAGCTTATCCACACGGACGACCTACCGATAGACGAAAATCCTAACGCAGGCGGCGGCCTGCGAATCTTTCCAGATAAGAAATTACCAAATGAGATGCTTGACCGGCGGCGAATTCGCGTTAAGGCACAGTATTCACAAGCCACAGCAGGCATAAGAATTTATTTCCGCAATTTCGACGTTGACGATCCCTCGGCAGACACGGCTCCGATCGATTCGAACGATTCACCCACGGTAAAGAGCGGAAATGACAACAACGGTAACGTTGATGGAACGGCGGCAACTAAGGCCGGAGTGCTTCACGTGCCGGCGTCGGGCCAGCCGAATCCTTATAGCTGTCAGGCGTTCTCGAATGCGAATGCAAGCGGTGTTTCGTGTGAGACGGATGCAAATGGTGTCGCAATAGTCGAATATTCGGTGGGGACTGGGTTTGGGGATGAAACCCACCCAAGAAAGTGAGGATGGCCGTTCCTGCTCCATCGGCACTGCTAAATACATGCTGGGCCGTATCGGGGTTTTGGGCATAAGCGCCCCAGTTGCCTGAGAATAGTGGCCCTAATCCTGCCGGATGGGGACGGTGAAACAGCAGGTTATCCCAGCCGACATGTTGACCACGCGATTCGGGAATAGCTACGTGAATTAGATGCCCAGCCCAGGCCAGCGAGCTAACGCCAAACAATCCAGCCAGGTGATGATTCAACCGCGATTCCGCGTTTTTGAACCAGCTCAAACTGGGCCGAAACCGGGGCCGCAGATGTAGCCATCCAGCATATAAAAACAGCGATGCCAACAAGATTAAAAACAATGCACCGGCATATAGCTCATTATTGGTGCGAATCCCAATCGTGTACCACCAGTGATACACGCCAGAATAGCAGATATCAACCGGGTTAGCAGCTCCGGCTCGCGTAAAGGCTTGAATTGCAGATGGGCCGAACTGCGCATCCCAAATCGCGTGGGCAATTGGGCGAATTCGCAGCGGATCTTTGATCCATAATTCGTAGTTACCTTGCCAAGCGACATGGAAGACAATGCCAGAAGCCCAGAGAAAGATAATGGCAAGATGACCAAAGTGAGAAGCAAAAATCTTTTGATACAGGTTCTCCTCGGTCATGCCATCGTGACTTTCAAAGTCATGAGCTGTAGCCATGGCATAAAATATTCGCCTGGTTGTTGGGTCTTGCTGTAGACCCTGGCTAAACTTAGGAAATTTGGTTGCCATAGTTTTGCAAGTTTGAATTCTGAGGTGCTAAGGTCTCGGAATATTGGTTTGAATTTCTGGTTGATCCCCCTAAATTCCCCTTTTTATAGGCGTAGCCTTCCGAGGGCTAGGGGGTCAGGGGGATCAGAACCCTACCCAATCGTTGCCATTCGGGCTAAGAAAAACGCCCAGGTCGTGACGATACCGCCCAACAGATAATGAGCGACCCCGACCGCCCGACCGTGGACGATGCTCAGAGCGCGAGGTTGAATTGCAGGCGTGATGTGGAGTTTATTGTGTGCCCAGACAATCGATTCAATTAGCTCTTGCCAGTAGCCGCGACCGCTGAACAGGAACATCAGACTGAAGCCAAACACAAAGTGTCCACCCAAGAAGAGTAATCCATAGGCTGAGAGGGCACTGCCATAGGAACCAATCGCCTGCACCGACTGTGCCCACAAGAAGTCTCGCAGCCAGCCGTTATTGGTAATCGAGGAAACGGCAAAGTTACCGTTCGTCAAATGCGAAATGGTACCATCGGCATTCACGACCCCCCAGACATCGGACTGCATCTTCCAGAAGAAGTGGAAAATTACCATCGACAGGGAGTTATACATCCAGAACAATCCTAGAAAGACATGATCCCATGCCGAAACTTGGCAAGTGCCGCCGCGTCCGGGGCCATCGCAGGGGAATCGGAAACCCAGGTTCGCCTTGTCGGGAATTAGGCGAGAACTGCGAGAAAAAAGATTGGCTAACTGCCTCGGTAACGGCTGGGGTCGGTGCTGGCATCCCTGCCTACATTGCCGTAACTCAAGGGCAAAATCCACTGCTAGCCTTGGGCATTACCGGATTTGCAGTCGTTATTGCCCTAATCATTGATCACTACTGGTAATTCAAGCGATTTACCGATCATCGAGTTTTGTTAATCCCTGCTAAAGGCTGCTACCGTAACAACCTAAAACAGCTAAAAAGCTCGGATAGCGTAGATTTTCTTACCTCCACCTCTAACTTCCACTGCCTAATAAGCTAGTAAGCTTGGGACATTTCCACTCAACCAGTTTTCCGTAGGGAAGGCTGGTTTTTTGTTGGGTTTTATCACAAAACGCTAACGAATCTTCGCAACTTCACGGATTTGATTTGCCAAAAATGCCTTAAGATTTATCGCTAGTCGGTCGGAATCCAAAGCCAAATTATTGGAGATACGCTACATATAGAGTGACAAAATCAAGTTTCCCTTCTCTAAACTCTATTTACAGCAACTCCGTTAGATTCAATCCCTGGGAGTTGCCCGATGATGAATCTTGCAAGGAGGCATTGCAGTTGTCTATGAATACACTGGTTCAAGCGTTACCCACCTTACTGCTGGCAAATTTAAAACTAATGGTTTGCTCGTCCTGGCGCTGGCTTTGGCTGCTCGCTGCGATGGCTACTATTAGCGTTACCAGTCCGGCTCAAGCTCAAACCTATCCGCAGGCGGCCTACCCTGATGCAGGTGGGGTGCTGCAACCCAATGACCAAGGCGGCGCAGTGGCTGACCTGCAGCAGCGGCTATCTGACTTGGGCTATTACAACGGTCCGGTGACCGGCTACTTCGATACATCAACCCAAGAAGCGGTGTCTCGCTTTCAACAAGCTAATGGTCTTGCTGCCGATGGCATTGTCGGGGCAGCAACGAATCAAGCGCTGGGGCAAGTCGGCTACGGTGGAGGTGGAACTGCTGAAACTGATGCAGGAGTAAGTCCAGCGAGCGGCTACATCCAGTTCAACGATAGTGGCAATCAGGTGACTCAACTTCAGCAGCAGCTAATCCAGCTTGGCTACTACAACGGTGAGGCTACGGGCGTTTTTGATTCGCAAACCCAGGCTGCCGTTATGAGCTTTCAGCGGGATCGGGGACTGGCCGTGGATGGGGTGGTGGGCAGTATGACCGAAGCGGCTCTCTATCAAGCGCCGACCCAACCTGTTGCGGCTGGAGCAGCTGAAACGGGCACTGCGGCCTATACGCCTGTCTCCACACCGAATGACGGTTTGCTGCAATTGGGCGATGTGGGCGCAGAGGTTAGCGATTTGCAAACCCGCCTCCAGGCATTGGGGTATTACGATGGGCCAATCAGCGGTAGCTTTGGCTCCCAGACCCAGTCGGCTTTGATTGCCTTTCAGCAAGCCCAGGGGCTGACTGCCGATGGCATTGCCGGTCCTATGGTGAATGCTGCTCTCGGTACGACTGGAACTTCTTCGGTCGCTGCCACCTCGACTGTCACGGTTATCTACCCCCGCATTGCCATCAATCCAGTCTGTGGTACCGGCAAACCACTGGTTCGAATCGACTTCGATGTAAACATTCTCAACGGTTAGACTGATATCCGTGGCACTGCCGCTTTTGAAATCCCTCAGGGCATTAAATGTGCCTGCACTGGGAATCACGTTCCAATTTCCGGTTGGATTCGCGGCTTGATCCGATAGGTCTACTCGGAGTTCTAAAGAAAAAACACCCGTATAGGTTTGAAGTAATTGGGAAGTGAACGCTAGTGAGCCACCTGCTTCGCCAACCTGGACATCTAGCTCCCAGTTAGCGCCTTGAGCTGCACTGCCAATGCGGGTAGAAGAAGCTGCGATGTTTGCGCCCGTCAGCTGATGCAGTTTTGCTAAAAATTCTTCGCCCGCGTCACCCGCCGCCGCGTTGCAACCGTACAACAATAGAGAAGAAACGGGCCAGTTTCGGAGTTGATCAGCATAACGATGGATAGTAGTCAAACTGAGCTGACTATTGCCCAAGTACACGCAGCCCGGTGCACCATGAGAAACAATGTGTAGGCTCGTTGTGTGGGGATGGTATTGCAAGAACTCGCTGATTTGCTCAACGCCATCCCGATTGCCATCTAAAATTACGGCAACGGCTTCCGAAACGACGTCAGCGGCTAACGTTGTGTAGTCTGTGATGCTGGGGTCAATTACAACTAGTGTGAAGCCCTTTGCGGCCAAATCAGTATTTTCTAAGTCAGGGTCATGCGAGCAAATCATAGTTAATCCATTACTCCGGAATACAAGTAGCGGTAGCTAAGTACTATCCCTTTGCATCCAACACAACTTAACGAGCAATAGCCCAATGCAGCCCCAGCACAAATCTGGCTGACGGTGAGCAATGATCACTGTGCCGTCGCCATGCTTTGCGTGAAGCTTTCAAAGTGCAGTGGAAGCCTGTAAATTGATAGCTCAACTAGTGCCTGTAATTACCACCATAGGTAGATGACACCCCAAGCTCCTTCAGTGGGTTCCATGAATAGGATTAGAATTTGAGTTAGTAAAATCCGTAGATATGCTGCCATCTGCCTCAATTGCTGCTCAAAAGCAAAGCAGTAGGCTAGGTATAGCTATGATTAGCGACTAAATGCCCGTAAGCTTTTGTTCTGTTGCTTCTACCTTCGGGAACAGCATCCGCATCAGTTGGCTGAGGGGTTGACCGTGGCGTTCCTGCACAAACACAAGCGGTAACAGCGATATTAATCGAAAAATACTGGAAAGTGCGAATAAGCCCAGCACACCGCCAATCAAGTCAATTTCTGCTAAAAAGCCGCCTGCGATGGTTCCAAAAGCTCCACTAATTCCGGCAAGAGCGGCCACTAGCCCAAAGTAGGCGGATTGTTTTTGCACCGGCGCAATTCCAATCTGCAAATTACTGCTGCATAGATCAACGCCAGCCCAAATTGCCCCGGAACAAATATGCAGCAACGGAAACCAGACCCAAATTGACCAGGGGTTGGCCCCCGTTCCCAGCCAGAACAAAGACGCTGACGGAAGCGGGGCTGTCCTGTCGGGTACTCCGACAAGCTGACCGACCCGAATACCAGGACTACGCCTCGATTTACCGCTGTTTGCTGAATCATCAGCAAGCCTGGATGCAAGCCGCCCATGCCCAGCAGCCCACCTTGATTGTGGAAGCTGATTTTGTCCCGGTAATTGGGTTTGGAGAGTTGCCTTTACCGTTCAACTTGAGTCAACCCGATGTGGGAATCTGCTGGCTCTACACCTGCGCATCCCAGCTCTACAGCGTCACTCAGGAAGGCTTTGGTGAAGGTTACTCGACTGGCCTCGTGGCCTATATTATTACTCCCAAGGCGGCCCAACTGCTCTGCCAATTCGTCACCGAAATCACCCAAGCACATGGAACCGGCTACTACAATTTCGACTCCTATATTGATTGCTATTTACGGCAGCACCAGTTGAAAAACTACATTGCCTTCCGTAACTACGGTGAGCATGGAGGCAAGCCGAATCCAGAGCATCGCCGCAATGGCATGAGCGGGATTCACCGGGCCGATGTGTTGTATGGAGAACTGGCCTTTCTGCCTCCCTATGCTCAAGCCAGCAAGCACCCACTGTTTCGTTTACTGCTAGCGAGGCTACGAGCGCGGTTAAAGGGAATTGGACGGCTGTTGCTGGGCAAGTTTCTGCGCCTTCAGGTGTTGCGACGTTCCACCGTACCGTGGCGACTCTTGGGGTTTGCGCTCCGCCGTCAGCTCTATGTTTATAGAGAATTTTGATGTTCTACCTGAGTTGGACCTAAATATTTTGTCAGGTAAGGCGAAAACACTTCGTAGATCAGGGTCAGTGGGCGTCCGTGGTGCCAAAACAGGTAATGCCGACCCCAGAATGGGCCGCGCTGCCCAAAAGCTAACTCCAGCGGTGCCGAATGGCCGTAGTGAATCCCCTGCACATCGCGATACAGTTCGGTTCGCAGACGCGCCAAGCTAGCCCAGATCGGCAACGAACGGTTTTGCAGATATTCATCAACGTGACTTGCTTCCCACCAGGAGGTGGCGTAGGCCAAACGTTGTCCAGATGCGGTTCGTAACCAAACTTGCCGCCGAATCCAGGGGCTGGGCACCATATGAATCGGAGTGGGTGCTCCTTCGGAATCGTCTCCAATCGGCGACATATCGATCACATCCACTTCGGTGGGTTCGCCGGTTAGGAGCTGCAAATGCCGAGTTGGAGAACCATCTCCTAGAAGCAGAAGCTGCCAGGCGGGAGCCAATTGAGCATGAGGCAGACCGCACTGCACGACTGTTTCATCACCTTCCCAAATCGGGTCGAGGACATACCAGGAGGTTGGTAAGGCTAAGCTTTTGGCTGGTTGATTAGGTGCGCGAAATGCTGGAGTCAAAATCAGTTACAAAAGTTAAACTTCTGTCAATCATGGTAACAGGATTCCGGCTTGGCCGGGTGATTGCCGAGGGCCGGAGGTCAGCAGTGAGCTGGTTACAGGAATTGATTGACTGGCAGGATAATTGCCTGCACAAACAGCCGTTGCTGTTGCTCGGCAGCCCCTACGGTGATGATGTTGTCGAACATCCTTGCGGCCTGACCCAGGGCTGACATGGCTCCACCGGTATTGCCTGCGGCGGCTACAATCAGAACGCCCTGCTGATGGGCATACTGGAGGGCAGCCTGTTCCTGCGGTGCTAGCTTAAACCGAGTTGTGAGCTGACCGACTGGATTGCCCTGAACCAGATCAAAGCTGAGGTTGATGACGGCATTTTCGGTCCCCAGTGCTCTTACTGTTGTGACAAACTCCACCAACGATGCTGCCCATTGGCCAGTTCCCACCGCCCGACCAAGCCACAGCAGAGGTTGCCGATCCCTACCATTTGCACAACCCGATTCAGACGCCATCACCACGTTCAGGACCGCACTGCCGTGCTGATGATTGGTTGGCTGAACCGATGATGCGCCGTTGCCGGAGTAGTGATTCCAGCCCCAAAGAATTTGTGTCGGAGCAATGGTAGCCTTATCAGGCTTAAAGTCTGTGTCAATCAAGCCAACCAGCAGCTTAGATCTGATTGTTGGAGAAGCGATCGTTGGTTGATGAGAATTCGATTCGTTAAAGTTCAATGCCTTAAAACCAGTTGAAGTGGAGGCTGCTAACATTGCTGTTTACCCCATTAAAGTAGATGATTTGTGTCGTTCAAAACCCAAAAGCGGTCTAGAGGAAAAACAGAGATAAAGAGAATGATCGACCGAGTTAGTCATCCATTTACCCTGTGAGTAACTTATTAGTGCGGCAATTCGGGTTTATTCACGCTGGCAGCCGCTCGATTCAAGTTTTTGAAAATTACTGAAAATTTCTGCTGATCCGGAATGTGTATCTCGGTGTTGTAGTATAGTAAGGACTACACCTTTCAGGATTCTTCTAACAATGAAGTAGTGAAGCGAGGCGCTAAACGCCATCAAGTGAGAAAAATCTAGTCAGAACAATGCGAGCTGCGGTTTCAGCTTTCCTGTCTATTACCGGAACAGTTGCCGAAAAGGCTTGTAAAAGGCGGCTTGAGAGATTTTTTGAATTTGAGAACTTGAATTTAGGAACTATTTCGCTTTTGTTTGCAATTAAGTTGGATTGCAAAACCCAACTTGCTGTCCTAGGTAAACGGTTCTGCGTTGTCAGAATGCAGCGTTTTAATGCCCGCATCTGAGAAACAGCAAGTTACCTGAGTCGTTAAGTAGGTGAGCATAATTAAACATAAAACCCAAAACCCCGCGCAGCGGGCGCTGCAGGGTTTTGAATCTAGTTTTTAATTATGCCGAGGTACTTACTCTATATTCTTAGTGAATTAAACCCAGCGCTACATGAGGAGGTATCTATATGGGATATCCAAGTATTTATTTAGTAGCACAGGACATTAGTTATGCGGTTTCAGCCACCGAAACGTTATTTAACCACGTGCAGGTCAGCATTGCCGCCACAGATCGAATCGCTTTAGTGGGCCGCAATGGAATCGGGAAGTCCACATTTTTGCAAATTCTAGCGGGATTAAAAGAGTCAACGCAAGGGGGCTTAATGGCGGTCCGCAGTTTCCGTTCACTGAAGCCGTGTCGTTCCAGATCTACTGTGAAAATCAGCCTGAGGTTGATCGACTTTGGGCGGCGCTTGCCGACGGCGGATCAGAAGTCGCCTGCGGCTGGATCAAAGATCGTTATGGGCTTTTTTGGCAGATCGTTCCGACTCGGATGATCGAATTACTCAATGATCGCGACACGGAACGCGCGCGACGAGCGCAGGAAGCAATGATGAAAATGGTAAAGATTGACATATCCGAGATTGAGCGAGCGGCAAACGGATGACCTTCACTAACTCATGGAGAACGCAAACTATGGGATAACAATGCACAGCGTCGTGCAACACCATACCGAACAGCATAAGGAGCGAGCTAATGATAGCCAGCGACGACCTGAATTCGCAGCGTTTCTACCATGGCACGAAGGCAGACCTGGAGTTGGGGGATCTGATCGTACCTGGCTATAACTCTAACTACGATAAGAAGAAGAAGGCGGCTTACGTCTATCTAACCGCCACATTGGATGCAGCCATCTGGGGAGCCGAACTAGCTCTCGGCGAAGGACCCGGCAGAATTTACATCGTGGAACCGACCGGCCCGATCGAAGATGACCCTAATCTGACAGACAAGAAATACCCAGGCAATCCGACGAAGTCATACCGCTCTCGGAATCCGCTTCGGGTCACGGGCGAGGTCACAGATTGGCAGGAGCACTCCCCTGAACAACTCAAAGCTATGAAGGACAACCTTGAGCGGCTTAGGCAGCTTGGTGTTGAGGCGATCGAGGACTGAGCATGTTCATATTCGGTATCAGTCGGCTGAACATCGGAATGGGCATTTGGAATCTGGAATGGAAACTGGAATACGAGGAACTCTCGATCGCCTGAATGAATATCTATAAGGAGTTAAATTATGGCTGAACTGACTTTAACCACGTTTTTGACCCTGGATGGAGTCATGCAGGCTCCCGGTGGTCCCGATGAAGATACGACTGGGGACTTTCCCTATGGAGGTTGGGTTTTTCCCCATTGGGATGAGGAGTCGGGAAGAACGATAGATGACATCTTCTCAAAAGCCGAAGCGTTTTTACTGGGACGAACCACTTACGACATTTTCGCCGCTTACTGGCCTCACAACACTGACAAATACGAACTCGTTGCCAATCAATTGAATTCATTACCAAAGTATGTCGCTTCGCGCACACGAACAACCTTTGATTGGCATGACTCCTCACTCATTCGCGACGTTGTTGGGGAAGTCAGTGAACTGAAGCAACGCTATTCAGGCGAAATTCAGGTTCACGGCAGTTGTGGACTTGCTCAGACGCTGATTCAGCATGACCTGATTGATGAATATCGGTTGCTCATCTTTCCTATCATTCTCGGAACTGGTAAACGGCTCTTTGGCTCTGGCACCGTTCCATCCTCGCTTAGACTGGTCACTTCCAGTAGTACGAGTAAAGGCACAATTGTCAGTGTCTACCGCCCAGCAGGAAAGCTCCAGACTGGCTCGTTTGGACAGACGCACAATCACCGGCTTAGGATAAAAGGCGGCGGCGATGGTACCAATTCCTTGAGCCAGCTTGTCTACAAAGAACTGAGCCTTGTCTTCATACTGGGCCGTGAGTTCGGCAATCTTGTAGCGAGCTAATTCATCCTCCAATTGATCAAAGTGCAGCAGCGCCAATGGATGGGACTGAATCTGGTTGGCAATGATGAACTCCATCCGTGCCAAGCCAACGCCATCATTGGGAATAGCCGACAGACTAAACGCCTCTTCTGGATTACCCACATTCATCAAGATTTTGGTGCGGGTGTGGGGCAAATTCTCTAACGCTACCTCTTTCACTTCAAATGGCAACAAGCCGCTGTAAACCCGTCCTTCTTCCCCTTCGGCGCAGGAGACCGTCACTTCCTGTCCGGTTTGCAGCACTGTCGTCGCATTACCACAGCCAACAATAGCGGGAATGCCCATTTCTCTGGCAATAATTGCCGCATGACAGGTGCGTCCGCCTTGATTCGTGACGATGGCACTCGCCCGTTTCATAATCGGCTCCCAGTCGGGATCGGTGCGGTTGGTGACGAGCACCTCGCCGGGTTGGAACTGATCGATCTTGTGGACATCCAGAATCACCCTAGCCTTACCCTGGCCAATCATTTCGCCAACCGCTCGACCTTTCACCAGAATGTTGCTTTTTTCTTGTAGCTCATAACTCCGCAAAATATTCTGCACTTTTTGAGACTGCACAGTTTCGGGCCGCGCCTGCACGATGAATAGCTCATTCGTCACGCCATCTTTGGCCCATTCAATGTCCATTGGCGTGTATATGCCTCGAACATTGGAGTAGTGGTCTTCGATTTCGCAGGCCCAGCGAGCCAGCGTCAGAATTTCCTCGTCATTGAGGGCAAATTGATGGCGCTGTTCGGGCGGTACAGGCACGTTCTTGGTAAACTTCGAGCCGCCCAGGTCATAGACCATTTTGATTTCTTTAGTGCCCAGCCGCTTTTCCAGAATCGGTTGGAAGCCTTGCTTCAAGGTCGGTTTAAACACCAAGTACTCATCTGGATTCACGGCTCCCTGCACTACGTTTTCTCCTAACCCGTAGGCGGCTGTAATCAGCGCCGCATCTTTAAAGCCGGTTTCCGTATCGATTGAGAACATCACCCCAGAGGAGGCCAGATCGGAACGCACCATTTTCTGCACCCCGACCGAAAGGGCAACATTGAAGTGGTCAAACCCTTTGATCTGCCGGTAAGAAATAGCCCGGTCAGTAAAAATCGAGGCAAAGCACTTATGGCAAGCATCCAACACGCCTTGCACGCCATGTACATTCAGATAGGTTTCCTGCTGGCCGGCAAAGCTAGCATCGGGCAGGTCTTCGGCAGTGGCACTAGAACGAACTGCTACGTCGGTGTCAGGGCCGTAACGGTCGCACAGCATCTGGTATCCTGTGACTATCGCTTCTTGTAGCTCGTCAGGAAACGGCGTTTGCAAAATCAGCGAGCGGGCTTGCTTCCCGACCTGACGCAAACTGAGCGATATGATGGAATCCATTTGTTGAAATGCTGGTTCAAACTGGTTATCCAGTATGACTGACCGCATGCCTGCAGGATGGACTGTCTGTATCTGAATCACACCTCAATCATGGGAGAAATCAAACCGTTGCACACGTTAGCAGTTGACATTGGCGGGAGCGGCATCAAAGTTATGGTGCTTGACGAACAGGGCAATCCTCTCACTGAACGAGACCGAGTCGAGACGCCAGCGATTCCAACTCCAGATGCTGTACTCCACGCGATTCAAGGTTTAACCGCTGGGAAGACCTTTGACCGAGTTTCGGTAGGATTCCCTGGTGTAGTGCGCAAAGGCATTACGGAAACGGCAGTTAATCTTCACCCCGATTGGGTGGGGTTTGATTTGGCAGCCATTTTGGCGCAGCAGCTCGGAAAGCCGGTGCGGGTAGCCAATGATGCCGATATTCAAGGTCTGGGTGCAATTTCTGGCGATGGGGTTGAGCTAGTTTTGACGCTAGGCACAGGAATTGGCTCAGCCATGTTCCTGAATGGAAAGCTGATTCCGAATCTGGAGTTGGGCCACCATCCCTTCCGCAAAGGTGAAACCTACGAACAGCAGTTGGGCCGAGCCGCACTGGATATGATTGGCAAAAAGCGCTGGAATCGCCGTTTAGAGAGAGCAGTTGATTTGTTGGAGCGAATTTTCAACTACGACCATCTTTACTTAGGCGGGGGCAACACCAAGCGCATTGATTTTGTGCTGCCCCCCAACGTCAAGATTACGCCTAACGTCACTGGCTTGCTGGGAGGAATTGCCCTCTGGCAAGACTGATGGCAACCTGAGGAGTCAGAAATCAGAAACCAACTATAGCCCCAGCTCACGCTTTTCTTTTCTCAACTGTTCAACCAGAACACGATTGCCTGCTGCTTCGGCCACTTCAATCCGGTGCAGCAGCGTGCGTAGCATGTTCTCCCGGTGTAGGCGTCCTGATTCTCTCGACATCATGCTTAGACCGTTGGATGAGTTCGTGAATCGATTCGTATTCGGTATTGCTGGGGTCAGGTCAAAATGGTGCCGCCCATTAGCTTTTGATAGCGGTACTCCAATTCTTTTTGCATTAGAACCCACTTGCTGAGGGTCGGATCCAGCTCGATGACTCGTTCGGCTGCTTCTCTAGCCAGGGTCAGCACCTCCTGATCCTCCACAAGGCTGGCGAGAGCAAAATCAGGCAAACCAGACTGGCGCGTGCCCAACACCTCACCAGGTCCACGAAAGCGCAAATCCATTTCGGCAATAAAGAAACCATCCTGCGATTGCTCTAGGACCTTCAGGCGCTGCTTAGCTGTTTCGGCTTTTGAGTGGTTCATGAGTAAGCAGAATGATTGGGCAGCACCCCGCCCTACTCGGCCCCGCAACTGGTGCAACTGCGATAAGCCAAACCGTTCGGCGTGCTCAATTAGCATCACCGTCGCGTTGGGAACATCGACCCCCACCTCCACTACGGTAGTAGAGACCAGAATTGGGTTTCATTGTCGCGAAATCGACTTTAGACAGGCACTAGGCGTTAATTCCAACAAGGCGTCACCCACCAAAGCGTCATAAATCAACACCTCAGCTTGGGTCAGCAGTTGATGGGCCTGGAGGGTTAAATGCTCGATCCTGCCCGTGCCTGCACCCACAAGATAAACCTTGCCAGAAGAGTCGGTCATGCCCCAATAATAAGAAACATTGAAAAGGTAAAAATCGCTGAGCAGCGTTTCTCAGATGATACCGGACTCGTGTTCCTTGCTGGTTACTTCTTGACTGGGGACATCGGTAGGAAAACCCGCTGATTGAACCTGTCAGTTTAAACAGGTCAGATATGTCCACTGCCCCCAAAACCTATTTCCGCTAACGTTCCTGAAAACCCTAGCTACAAAGATCATCCTGTCTTTACCACCAGACTTGAGGGTTTTGTAACTAGAAATACGATAGCGCTGAAGCGCTCATTTTATGGTGCAGTTATTGGCTGTCGTATTGCACCTTCTGCATCTATCCTGCATCTATCCTGCATCTAACCAGTTAGCCCATGAAACAGCATTATTCCGTTGCCATTGTCGGAGGAGGACAGGCTGGTTTATCGATCAGCTACTGCCTCAAGGAGCGGGGATTTGACCATATCGTGTTTGAAAAACACCAGATTGGCTACGCTTGGCGCACCAAACGCTGGGATTCCTTTTGCCTGGTTACTCCTAACTGGCAATGTCAACTTCCTGGCCATCCCTATCGCGGTGCAGAGCCAAACGGATTTATGCAAAAGGACGAAATTGTCCGGTACATCGAGGCGTATGCTGCATCATTTAACCCGCCAGTGCGAGAAGGGGTTGAAGTGACCCGTCTTTGGCAGAACGAAGCCGATGATGTATTTGAGCTAACGACGACCAACGGCGACTACACAGCCGATCAGGTGGTGATTGCGTCGGGCAGCTACCATCAGCCTAAAATTCCCAGAATCGCGGAGCGGTTGCCTCAGCATATTGTGCAATTGCATTCATCCGAATACCGAAATCCGCAGTCCTTGCCTGACAAAGCGGTGTTAGTGGTCGGTACGGGGCAGTCGGGCTGCCAAATTGCCGAAGATTTGCACTTGGCCGGTAAACAGGTTCACCTATGTGTCGGAGGTGCTCCCCGTTCTCCGCGCCGCTATCGAGGTAAAGATGTGGTCGATTGGCTGGATCAAATGGGCTACTACGATCTGTCAATTGATGAGCATCCTCAGAAAGAAAAAGTCAGAACTAAAGCAAATCACTATGTAACCGGGCGCGATGGCGGACGTGAGATTGACCTGCGTCAGTTTGCCCTGGAAGGCATGCGGCTTTATGGCAGATTGAAAACCGTCAGCAATAATACGCTGGAATTTTACCCCAATCTAAAGCAAAACCTGGATCAGGCTGATGCGGTTGCTGAAAGCATCAAGAAAAGCATCGATCAGTTTATTCAAAATCACCAGATCGATGCTCCAACCGAACCACCCTATAGCCCCGTTTGGCAACCCGAAACCGAAGTACTGTCGTTAAATTACGAGTAGAACAGAGCTTGCCGCAAGTTTATCAATATCAAATGCTGGATGAAAATACATTAATCATGTCAGTAGATAAATACGAAGAAACAATTCGGCTAGAATCCGATTGCCGTCGCCTGCGCGAACATCGCTATGATGGCAAACTAATTCGGCGCGTTTGGGAACACAAAGGTGAAGCGCTAGTGGCTTAGCTAAACTAGTGGCTTAGCTAAAACGCGACCCTTTTCAAGATCAAGATGACCCACAGATGGCTTCTGGAATGTCGGTTGTCGAACTCTATGTTGATGATCAGCGCGCGAATGCGGTGGGGTGAAAACAGGCAAAGATCAAATCAGGGTTATATCCACAAATATTTGTTGTCAAATTCTAATTTGAATTTGATTGTGCTTTTTTCTACTTTGAACCATTTATTTGAGCAACAATTCATTAGACTAAAGAAGACCCTTTTTACAGTTGCTGAAATTTTATCTGCTGCAATTATTTTCATGTCATTCTTAGAATCGTTTGAAATGCCCCCTCTATCCCCTTCGCGCAGCGCGTCCGCAGGACGTATTCTGGGAGACTTTCCCGAAGGTCGCTATTCAAATTCCCCCACTGGTGGGGAATTATAGCCCTGTGGCTATTCCAGTGGCTATTCCAGACAAGGGGGCGGAGCCAGACGCAAGATCCTGTTCAAACAGCTTTTAGAAGCAGTTCTGCTGGGATCTGGTGCCAAGAAGAGAGCCAGCGGATAGGTGTCAGCATCAGCCAACCTTAGGAGTAGTGAGCAGCAGTTTAGACATTATGTTTAGACACTATATCGACACCATCCGGCAGCAGATTGCTTCAAAAAGCGAATTAGCAGACCACTGGGAGAAACTAGCAGCAGCAGTGGAGGAATTAGAGCTGACCTATGAGGAAATGCAGACCCAGCTAGAAGCCGCTGAGGTCATCGAGGAACGCCTCGTTGAGCAGAATCAGCAGATCTATGACAGATACCAGTACTTTTACAATCTATTTCAGTTCGCGCCAATTCCCTATTTAGTCACCGATGCCAATGGCTTAATTCTGGAAGCCAACCAGGCAATTGCCGAATTGTTACATGTTCCTCAACCCTATCTTGCTGGTAAGCCCCTAGTCCTGTATGTAGCGGAGGCAGACCGATGTGCTTTTCGCAGTTGTTTAAATCGGCTCTCTTCCAGTACCCCGCACAGTACCTCCTACAACAGCGACAACAGCGACAACAGCGACAACCCAATCTGGCAGATTACCCTCCGTTCCCGTCGGGGCGAACTCGTTCGGGCCGAGATTCCTATCGTCGTTAACCGCGATGACACTGGCTCGATTCAAACGCTCCAGATTGGGATCTACACCTTCAGCCAGTCTCAGCCGCTTGCTACTCCAGTCGTTGTATCCCAGCCGCTAGCCGCTGTAGGAGTCACCGCGTCCTCCTTACCTCAAGCCCTGGATGGATTACAGGTGCTGATTGTGGATGATGAAGCCGATGCTCGTGAGTTCATTACTGCGGTGCTAGAGTCGCATGGGTTTCGACCTGAACCGGCTCGCCCTGACGATTATAAATGACTCGATAGCCACTCTCGCTCTGATTGAAGCGACTACAAATTTCTAAATCAGCCAACTGAGCAATGCTGTGCAGTGCCTCGCCTCGAAATCCCAAACTGTGAACCTGCCCCAGATCAGCGGTGGTTTGAATTTTGCTGGTGCTGTGGGGGAGGGCAGCCTGTTCTAAATCGGTCAACGTCATGCCCATTCCATTGTCAGTGACACGGACACGCCAGCAGTCGGTCCAAACAGAGATGGTGATGCGCGTCGCGTTGGCATCGAGAGCGTTTTCAGCCAGTTCTCGCACTACAGCTGCCAGAGAGTCGATCACTTCTCCAGCCGCAATTAGATAAATGACTTCAACTGGCAGAGCCTGAATTTGCGTTGTCATGCCTTTCAGTGTAGTGCGTGTCCACTGATTTGTGAGCCTGGGTATGAGTCTTGGTATGAGCTTCGGTATGAGCCTTGATCCGAACTGAGTGGCGAGACACCTCATCCAACTGAGTGGCTGAATGAGTTAAGCCAGTAGGAGGAATGGGTGGGCGTCAGTGGGCGAGGTTTGCCCGTGTCAAAATACCTACTTAGGTGAAACAAGCGGTGGAAGTGGAAAAGCGACAAAATTTCTACATTGAAGGTGTGGAGTAATCAGCAACTGCGCTAAGTAAGTGTAATGAATAGAATGATTCAGGAACCCGTAGCACCTTCATTGTCAAACAAAAATGGGATCGCATTTGCCATCAAAAACACCGTGATATCACTGAGTGATACTTGCTGTATTTCCTGTGCTGCTGCTAACCGCTGTTTAGACCACTGCTGGCTGGATGATGCTCAACGCGAGCATGGAGAACGCTGTTTGGTAGCCTGCTGGCAAAGCTTGCACCATACCGATCAGCACCCTGAAACTATGCTCCATCCAGATGCAGCCAAATCGCTCCCCGCAGGCCAGCTTCATCCGTGCCATAGCTGCTGATCACAGCAGAACGCAAGCTACTAACAAGAGTTTTAGGCAGTTCCAATCCGCGTATGGAACGCAGTAGCTGCTCTAGCGCCTCCTGGTTTAAGTACAAATAGCCTTGGTTTGGGGTTTGCAGTTGGGCGATGGCATCTTTGATATCAGAGGTTGTGGCCGACTGAGCCGCGAGAGCTTGTTCTAATGCTTCGAGCGAGGTGGCAAAAAGCTCATAATCGCCAATTGTTGTGCGGACCCCTGCTACTTCCGCTCGCAGGGATGTAAGCCCTGGTTTAGCCGGTTCAGTTTTAAGTTTGATCCAGGCAGAAATAGGTTGGTTATCTAGCGATAAAGCCCCAAGACTAATGCCCTGCTGTTGGGCGACTTGGTCAAGCTGTTCAATGTTTGTCTTGGTTTCTGCCGTCTGCTGTGCCACAAACACCCAATCAGACTGAGACCGACCATTAGCGGCGAGTTGGACCAAGGCATATTCCCCAGTCACCCAATCCAGTGCATCGTCCGGAAACTGGAGTTCCCACTGCTGCTGCAACGGCTCTGCCCAATGGCGGCGTGATCTACAATACGCTGAACGGCGACAGCAACGTGGCCTTCTTCAAGCAGCTCCAGGGGGCCGGTCTGACCCCAGACCGGTATCCAGTCATGTCGGTCAGTATCGCGGAAGAAGAAGTAAAGGCGATCGGTACCGAGTTCCTCAAGGGTCACTTCGCGGCCTGGAACTACTTCATGACGGTGGAAAGCCCAGAGAATCAGAAGTATGTTGAGGCTTTCAAAGCCAAGTTTGGCGATGACCGCGTCACCAACGACCCGATGGAAGCCGCTTACATTTCAGTCAATATCTGGAAGCAGGCGGTTGAGAAAGCGGGCGAGGCAGGAACGCCTTCTAGCTTGGAGAAAGTACGGGAAGCGGCCTATAGTCAGGAATTCGCAGCACCGGGAGGCCCCGTGACAATGAACACCAACCACCACATTTCCAAGACCGTTCGGATTGGGGAAGTGCGCGATGACGGTCTGTTCGAGATTGTCTACGAAACGCCTGCTCCGGTTGATCCCATCCCCTGGAACCAATTTGTAGCCGATACCAAAGGCTTCACCTGCGACTGGACGAGGACTGGGGTGGATAATCCTGGCAAGTTCAAGGAAAGTTAGGGAAGCCTTATTAAGGTTAGTCACTGAAGCAAGTGAGGCAAGGCAAAAGTGTGAAACAGTAATTTAGGGCACGCTTTGAATCGCTTTGCCTCTCTTAGAATAAGCCTCAATTCGTTAGTAACGAGTATTAACCTAGGTGCACACATAAGTTGATTCTGTCAGTGTTCTAGTCCTTGTGCGGCAAGGGCTTGTGTGTACACCGTAGCGATTATTAACAGAGTATTGAGAGCGCCGGTATCTCTTTGGTAGCGGCCCTCGCCACCTGTAAGGAGCGCCCCCCTTGTTCACTGGACTTCTCGACGGAATTTTCAACGGGCTGAGCGTCGGCTCAGTTCTACTTCTGGCAGCTTTGGGATTAGCGATCGTGTTCGGCTTGATGGGCGTGATCAATATGGCCCACGGCGAACTGATGATGCTGGGAGCCTACACCACCTTTGTGGTGCAAAACGGCTTTAAGAAGTTGGGCGATCCCTGGTTGCAGTTCTATATCTTCTTCGCGGTGATTGCGGCCTTTATTGTGGCGGCTTTGGTTGGGCTGGCGCTCGAGCGAGGGGTAATTCGCTACCTCTACGGGCGACCGCTGGAAACCCTATTGGCGACCTGGGGCGTCAGCCTGATCTTGCAGCAGTTCGTTCGCAGCGTCAATTGGGTGATGATCATTGGGCTGGTGCTCTTTTGTTTGTTGTTTTTCGGTGGCCTGTGGTTGCTGCAACGCCGGATTGACTTTGAGCGAATTCGCAACTGGGGAATTGCCATTCTACTGCCGCTGTCGGCTGCAATCTCGCTTGTTATAGGGTCAATCTTGAGCAATGCCTATGGGCTAGCAGTGACAAAACCCTGGTTCGGTGCGCAAAACGTCGATGTGACGGCACCAAAATGGCTGCTAGGCGGATTGCCGCTTGGGAAACAGCCGAACCTAACGGGATCAGCGTTATTCCGCCTCTGCTTTATTTAGTTTTTATGATCTTCATCCTGCTCGGATCGTCTAACGCCGTGAACCTGACAGACGGGCTCGATGGATTAGCTACGAGTGTTACATTCATAGCGATGGCTGCATTGACCGCACTGACATATGTAGCAAGCGACCGCCGTTGGGCTGATTACCTGGACATCACATTCAATCCGTCATCTGCGGAGCTGACCGTCTTTTGCGGAGCGATGGTCGGTGCTAGCCTCGGTTTTCTTTGGTACAACGCGCCTCCGGCAGAAGTATTTATGGGGGACGTCGGATCGCTTGCAATTGGCGGAGCGTTAGGCACGGTAGCAATTTTGACGAAGCAGGAATTTCTTCTGCCGTTCATTGGAGGTGTGTTTATTCTCGAAGCCTTGTCGGTAATGATCCAAGTTTCCTTTTTCAAGTTTACGAAACGGACTGGAGGCGTCGGAAAGCGGATCTTTTTACAGGCTCCGTTGCATCATCATTTTCAGATGTCCGGTTGGAAGGAACCAAAGATCGTATTTAGATTTGTCATCGTTGCGATACTATTTGCTCTGTTGAGTTTATCGACGCTAAAACTCCGATAGGTATCAGGTCTTTGGATAATGATCATAGCGGGCCGAAAAGCTTTAGTGTTGGGTGCGGGAAGGTCAGGGATCGTCTCGGCGAGGTTTTTGGCGGAGCGTGGTGCGAAGGTCGCGTTGCACGACAAGCGTGACGTCGAAACCTGGGGCGACGCGGCGAGATCTTTGAAAGAAACGAACGGTGTCGGGCTGGTATCGGGGGAATTGCCTTCGTGGCTGCTTGATCAGATCGATCTTGTCGTGATCAGCCCCGGGGTTCCGACGAATACGATCCCGGCGCGTTATGTAGATCGAAAGGATGGCGAAGTAATAGGCGAGGTCGAGCTTGCATACCGTTTTATGAAAGGCAGTTTGATCGGTATAACCGGTTCGAATGGCAAGACAACGACAACGACGCTGATCGGCCAGTTGCTAAAGAATGGCGGAATAGAAACGCAGGTCGGCGGAAACATTGGAACGCCGTTGTTGAGTCTTGCCGAAAGCTCGACAGAAGAAACCTGGAGCGTCGCGGAACTGTCGAGCTTTCAGCTTGAGACCATAGTTGATCTTAGGCCTAACATTGCGATCTGTTTGAACGTCACGCCCAACCATTTAGATCGCTACGATTCATTCACCGATTACGCCGCGGCAAAGCACCGCATCTTTATGAACCAGACGGGGGATGACGCGGCGATATTGAATGCAGATGACGAGATAACGGCTAGCTGGGCGGCTGGTCTGAAAGCAAATGTTTCGCTTTTTTCGGTCAAGCGGGAATTGGACGAAGGACTTTTTCTTCGCGGACGCGACCTTGTGTGTCGTGCGAATGGAAAAGAGAAGATCTTGATGACAAGGGATGAGATATTTTTGAGGGGGCTTCACAACGTGGAAAATATTTTGGCATCTATGGCTGCTGGATTGTCGAAACGGTGGCGATGTTTCTACTGATGCTGGTGGTACTGGTGCTGGTGAATTCGCGCTGGATGCGCTATACAGGGTGGGCGGCGGCGGTTACTGTGGCGTTGCTCTATCTGCAAGTGGCGCAGTTGACGGGGGCTAGTTTGAATCCGGTGCGCTCGCTGGCTCCGGCAGTGTTGGCGATGTATTGGCAGAGTCAATGGATTTACTGGATTGCGCCTATTTTGGGGGCTGGTTTAGCGGCGTACTTTTACCGATTGGGAATTGTGGGTACGGGTCAATCTTATTGCTGCAAGCTCTATCACACGTCTGACATTCCCTGCCACCATCATCGCTGTGGGTATAGTAATGCTCGTTTTATTGATGACTTCGCGGCTGGAAAAGGGCACTAGGCTTAATCAAGCTCGTTAATCTTCTGAAGCGGGTTTCGGGCAATGTTTCCAGAATCGCCAGTAACTTAGGATTGCTTCGCAGATAGCCTCAGCAGATTAAAAGCCCATGACATCGTGCCAAAATTTGCGTTTATCTCCTCCTCCGGCTTCTGTGGCGTTTTATGCTCCTAAGCGCTTTGCCTGTCTGCGTATCCCGCAGTCTATCAAATTCTTGAAACTCTTTATAGCCAAGGCTTTTTGGCCCTCTATTTCAATGTCCGGACTAAAGTTGGACTAAATTTTGTCGCCTTTTTTAGAGGATTGAAGCAGACAAATCGGTCGCTTTTGCCGGCAGCAGAGCGTAGAAATGAGCAGGTGTCTTTCTCAACTCATCAGTACTGACCTATCAGTCAGTCTATAACCTGCTCCATTCTAGACAACACCAATTCCACCATTCCAGGCAAATACTCCTCTTTAACTCTAGTCATTTGCCACCCCACAATCCATTAACTTTGCAGCAGCCAACTCCTGCCAAGCCCTAGTTGCTGCCAGCGCCCTGGATCCCATTTCCACAGCTCCTCCAGCCACCTCACCCATCCCATTTTGAGACCTATGTTTATCAAATTAAGTCTCACTACAAACTTGTGAGTCTTATATTGAGTCACTTTAAGGAAGACCCTGCGTCCAGATTGTTCTCGAATTCAAGTAGCCGTATAAGAACCTAGACCCGCCTGCGCGGGTTTTGTCTGTGTAGGCGCGGCTTCTAGTCGCCAGCAAACCTCAATCGATCTCAAGTTAATCTTACTAGTTGTAGAATTAGACTCAATAAAAGTCTACTCATCTAAATATGAGACTAAAAATTAGACAGACAAGACTCATGATAAGCACACTGAAATTTTTTCCAATTCGCTCATCCCGCTAGGTCCGATTCAAAATCAAACGGTATCCAGGCATCGACTCACACAAAATAGCCCGACAGCAACTGCCGGACTAGAAAACTGACTTAGAACTCCAAAATTGAGAAATTAGACTGCTGCAGCAAACTTGAATTAACTAATCCAGTAGCACTCTGATTAGCTATCCAATGTTTCTTGCCGCTCCTTACGGAAGCGCTCATTCAGTTTATCTAGGATCTCCTGCCGCTCTTTGCCACGTTCATTTTTGGCGGTAAGGCTGCTCCAGGCTACTACATGGCGAAGCTGATCATCAAGCTGATCAATTCGGTGGGCCATGTGGTCAACCGCGATCCAGACATGCATGACCGACTCAAGGTGGTGTTCATCCCCGATTACAATGTCACCAATAGTCAGTTTGTCTATCCCGCTGCTGATTTGTCGGAGCAGATTTCTACTGCCGGATTTGAGGCATCGGGCACTGGCAACATGAAATTCTCGATGAACGGTGCACTTACCATTGGCACTCTCGACGGAGCCAATATCGAAATCCGTCAGGAAGCCGGAGCCGAAAACTTCTTTTTGTTTGGCCTCACCGCCGATCAAGTGCTGGAACTGAAAGCCAAAGGTTACCGTCCTCTCGACTATTACGAATCCAACCCGGAACTGAAAGCTGTGCTCGACTGGATCAACAGCGGCCATTTTTCGGACGGCGACTGCGATTTATTCAAACCCCTGACCGACAAGCTGCTTCAGCAGGACCCGTTTATGCTGCTGGCCGATTACCAAGCCTACATCGACTGTCAGTCCCGCGTCAGTGATGCCTACCGCGATTACGAGCAGTGGACCCGCATGTCGATTCTCAACTCGGCTCGCATGGGCAAGTTCTCGTCCGACCGCTCGATTCGGGATTACAGTCAGCAGATCTGGCATACGTCGAGCGTGCAGGTGGAACTATCAGAATACGATCAGGCGGATGCCATGTTGAAGATTGAGTAGATCCCCCTAAATCCCCCTAAACCCCAGCGGGGATGCGCCTTCGACGTAGATGAAGGGGGACTTCAATCCCGGATTGGTAGGTGCTGAGCACAGGCTTCGCCTCTGGTTCCCCGCTTTTGTAAGAGGGGCTAGGGGGGATCAAGCGCCACAGATTGAATACCGAATATCCCAACCCCAAATCAAATCCATGAGCCTCAGAATCTACTTCATCCGTCATGGCGAAACCATCTACAGTCAAACCGGCGGCTACTGCGGCAGTATTGACCCAGAACTGACCGATGCGGGACACGAAATGGCCCATGCCTTTGCCGAAGCTTACAAATCCCTGCCCTGGAAAGCGATCTATTGCAGCCCGATGAAACGCACGATTGCCACAGCTAAACCATTGTGTGAAGCAACGGGTATAGAGATGAAATTGCGGGATGGCTTGAAGGAGATTGCCTACGGTGAATGGGAAGGCCAAACGCCAGAATATGTCAACGAACATTTCAACGCAGATTACGTCCGCTGGCTCACCGAACCGGCCTGGAACCCGCCTACCGGCGGTGAAACTGCCGTCCAGATTGCTAGCCGCGCCTCACTGGTGATTGCCGAAATCGAGCAAAATTATCCCGACGGCAATGTGCTGGTGGTGTCCCACAAAGCCACGATTCGCGTGTTGCTGTGCAGCCTGCTAGGCATTGACCTGGGCCGCTACCGGGACCGCATCGATATGCCTGCTGCGTCGGTGAGCGTGGTGCAATTTGATGTTCACGGTCCGATGCTGCAAGCGTTGGGTGGTAGTGCCGTGCTCAGTTTCAGTCAAGCGGCTACGCAAATTATCACGGTAAAAGACAATCTGACTCGCCTCAAGGTGACTGCCGAGGCATTAGGGATTCAGTCACTGACGGTCCAGTCCTATCTAGAAGCGGTTGGAGTTGTGGCGGCTCATCGAGCTGGTGTGCATCCTACCGCTTTGTCACCCAATTTGCCTGCAATTCAACCATTGGAGCAATCGAGGGAGCAATCGAGTTAAATTCTGGTCGAGTTGCGTGAATGGTCACCAAATTTGGGCAGGGTTGGATTGGTTTGATTCAGATCTCGGCAAATGCTAGCCTTAAACCAATCCAGCTTGACACGAAATTGCCTGGAATTTAGGCGAATTCGATTGCCTGTTCAAGCGTCTTAACTTTACTTCCTGCGCTGTGTCTGACCCCAGTTCTCCGAAACCGAATGTAGAACCCCTGAGCCGCGTTCAAGTCTTGATTGCAATGGGGGTGACAGCAGTGGTGCTGCTGCTGTTTGCGCGTCTGTGGCTATTTTTTGATACGTCTGCGGTGCTATTGCCCGTCCAATGGTCTGGCTTAGCTTTGCTGGTGGGCATTGGTACCGGACTGGGAATCACGGCAGCTAGCGCCTTGATGTATCGGATTTGGGAGGCTTACCGCAAAAGCGCCGACTATTATCTGGAGCTGGTCATTCGACCTTTAGCATTGCCGGATTTGATTTGGCTGGGGTTGCTGCCTGGTATGAGCGAAGAGCTGCTGTTTCGCGGTGTGATGCTGCCAGCTCTGGGCTTGACCTGGTTTGGGTTAATTCTCTCCAGCCTGTGTTTTGGCATTCTTCATTTTAGCGGCAGCCAACAGTGGCCCTATGTGGTGTGGGCAACGGTGATTGGAGTTGTGCTGGGGTTGAGTGCCCTGCTGTCGGGCAATTTGTTCGTGCCAATTGTGGCCCACATTACGACCAATCTGATTTCGAGCTGTGTGTGGAAGCTGCGGAATGAGTAGTTGAATGAGTAGTTGTCTCAGTGGGCGCAGCAGTAGGTCCAACAGTAGGTCCAACAGTAGGTGCAGTACAGTGACCTTGCCAAAGCTCATCGACCGTGACAAACTGATAGCCCTCGTCTAAAAGGCGCGGAATGATTTCAGCTGCAATCTGAGCTACATCTTCACCGCCGCAGTAGCCATCATGCAGGACGATAATCGAGCCAGCTTGAGTTTGGTGCAAAACCCGCTCCGTTGCCACGGCTACTCCTGGCCTGACCCAATCTTCCGGTACCACGCTCCACATGACTGGGCGGTATTGCCACTGCTCTAACCAATGCAGGATTTGCGGTGTAAAAAAGCCGTTGGGCGGACGGACATCGCGAATTCGCTGCTGCACTTCGGTCAGGTCGAGCTGGCAAGCATTGGCAATGGCGGTTTGGGTCTGGAGTAAACTTTGCTGAAGTTCTTGAGGCGATAGCAGCGTAAACGAACGATGGTGATAGCCATGTAGCCCAATCCAGTGACCGCGCTGCCAAATTGCTTCAAATTGCCGAGACCCTAGAAGAAGCGACGGCAAAACACTATTACTACCGCGATCTGCTGGACCACATCCCGGAAGCGTATCTGGTCACGACAACCGAAGGAAAAATTTTGGAAGCGAACCTGATGGCGACACGGCTGCTGCGGGTTCCCCAATCGCATTTAGTTGGCAAACTGCTGGTTAATTTTGTACCGGCCACCTACCGCTCCTCATTTCGAACGGCCCTGTCCCATTTATCAAAGGGTAAGCAGCCCCATGCTTGGTCGATTTGGCTGCAACCCCGAGATAGTGCGCCAGCCCATTTTGCGATTACCACGTCGGCTCGCTACAGTTCAGGCGGTGAGGAAATTTACTTGAACTGGATTTTGCGGGAAATGACTGAAACTTGGACCGCGATTACGCCTAATCCTCAAGAGATCCTGTCGTTTGATCCTACGGCTGTAGAGCCTGTAAATACAAACTTAGAGAAACTGTTACACCAGCGCCCTCAGCAGACCTACGTCCGAGGCGATTCGATCCCGCTCCATCCTCAGGTGCTTTGGCAAGTTGAGCGAGGTTTGGTCAAATTACATACCTTTACTGAAGAAGGAGAGGAAGTGCTGTTGGGTCTGCTAGGAGCATCGATGGTGTTCGGGTCTGGCTCAGTTTTCCTGCCCGCCTATCAGGCGACTGCCCTGACCGATGTGCAGTTAACCCAGTTTTCCCTGGCTGAAGTCAAAGCGTTTCCCGACTTGGCACAGCAACTCCTGCCTCAACTGAACTGTCGGATTCAGCAAATGGAAGCCCTACTAGCGGTAGCTGGACAACGCCGAGTCAAACATCGGCTCTATCTGCTGCTGCGTTTCTTGCGACAAGAAATTGGCGAGCCTGTACCGGGCGGCATGCGGCTGAACTTACGCTTGACCCACGGCGATCTCGCAAGTGCCTGCTGCACCACCCGTGTGACCATTACTCGCTTGATTGGTGAACTGCAACGACGGGGCAAAATCAAAATTGATTCCAAGTCCTACATTATTCTGGATGAAAATTTTTAAGAGAATTTCTAGAGCGTTCAAGTTATGACTTCGGCGAGGTTAGAGATGCAGGAAGGAGCACGGCAGGGATGTTCAAGCCTTTGCTGCCCTCAAACCCCTAATACTGGCGGCTTAGAAGAGTTACAAGCGGTCCCGCCAAAATTGTCCCGCCAAAATTGGGGGTAGGGGCATGCTTTTACATTGCCGCAGTAATAAAGGGTTCAGGGCTGGTCATTGTAGGAATCCTGGTTCTTGAACGTTTTTCTGAATAACCACTGCATCAGACCCGGTAGCAAATTGTTGAGCGCAACCGACAAATTGGCTGTCCCTACAATCACTTCAGCTCGTTGCTGGGCGACTGCTTGCCAAATCGCCTGGGCCACATCCTCTGGTTTTTCGACTCCAGGAACCTGGAGAATCTGCTCAACCTGTTGCCGGCGCTGCTGTTGATCGTCTGCATCCTGTCCTACGAAAATGGCTCGTTCCAGGAATTCGCTTTTAATCACGGCTGAAGAAACTCCCCTATTCTCACCCGACGGCCGTTGGATCGCCGCCCGTGTCAGCGAGCTGCCGATACGCTGGGCACGTAGCGACAGAATACATATCTATCCCGCAAGCGGCGGCCAGCCACGGTTGATGCCGCGTTCGCACGATGCGCAGCCGGTGTTTGTTGCGTGGAACCCTGACAGCCGCGGCATTCTTTTCAGTGAAGCACGGGGCACAGGAACCGCCCTGTACCGTGCTAACATCGAAGCGGCAACGATAGAGATGATGGACCATCAGGATGCAGTCATCTCCTCCCCGTTTGCGAGCAATGACGGCTGGTATGCCTTCGTCAAACAAACATCGGACTCGCCCCCCGAAGTTTTTGTTCGCCGTCAGGGTTTGATGGAATCTCGTCAAGTCTCGAACGCCAACGCCGAATACGCAAAGATTCCGACCGGACGCACTGAGGTCATCAAATGGAAAAGCAAGGACGGAAAGGAGATAGAAGGGCTGCTCCATTATCCGAATGACTACAAAGCAGGCACAAAAGTGCCGCTGATCCTGAATATCCACGGCGGCCCCGCCGGAGTTTTTCAACACTCGTATGTTGGCGGCCGCGGCTCATATCCGCTGGCGACATTTATGGCCAAGGGCTATGCGATACTGCGTCCTAATCCGCGGGGTTCGAGCGGTTACGGAACAGAATTTCGGCGGGCAAACATCCGAGACTGGGCAGGCGGAGATTACGAAGACCTGATGACCGGTGTCGATCACGTGATAGCGATGGGCGTGGCCGATCCCGACAGGCTGGGCGTAATGGGCTGGAGCTACGGCGGTTATATGACGTCGATGATCATAACAAAAACGAACCGTTTTAAGGCAGCGTCGGCTGGTGCTCCCGTTACGAACATGATGAGTTTTAACGGCACCGCCGACATCCCCTCGTTCCTGCCTGACTATTTCGAGGCCGAATTCTGGGACGATCCGGCCATCTATTCGAAACACTCGGCCATGTTCAATATAAAGAACGCCAGGACACCTACGCTGATACAGCACGGCGAGAACGACCTGCGTGTGCCAATCGCCCAAGGCTATGAGCTCTACAATGCATTGAAACGTCAGAATGTCCCGGTCAGGATGATCGTCCTGCCACGTCAGCCGCACGGTATCCAGGAACCGCAACTACAGATCGCCACAATGCAGAGCAATTTGGATTGGTTTGATAAGTATCTGAAATAAGTTAGTTCTTTTTTCCGAGTTCAACGGCACGCTTGTACGCAGAGTAAACCGCCTTAGACAACACTGTACGGAGCGTGCCCTTTTCCATCTGATAGATGGCCTCGGCCGAGGTGCCGCCGGGCGACGTGACCATGTTTCGCAGTTCGGCCGGATGTTTATGCGATTCCATCGCAAACTTCACCGAACCGAGGATCGTTTCCTGCACCAGTTCTTTCGCCACATCGCGTGAGAAACCGAGATGTACGCCTGCATCGGTGAGCGCTTCCATCACCATAAAGATGTAGGTTGGCCCCGTAGTAGTTATCAAGAATGCAACGATACTGACCGCAGCGCGCGGAACGCTTGAAGCAACAGATATAAGTATTCGCGACGGAAAGATCGTCCGAATTGGCAAGAATCTTCCCGTGAGTGCAGGAGCGAAGGTGATCGATGCGACGGGTAAATTCGTAACGCCTGGCATCATCGACGCACACTCGCACTCGATGCTGAGCGCGATAAATGAAGGAACGCTTGCCGTTACATCAATGACAAGCATCCGAGATATGCTTAACCCTAGCGATATTGCTATCGCACGTGCATTGGCCGGTGGCGTGACTTCAGCTCTTTTGCTTCATGGTTCGGCAAATCCTATCGGCGGTAAAAGTGCGACCGTAAAATTCAAATACGGCCGGCCGGTCGAGGATTTTCTTATCCCTGACGCCCCGCCAGGTATAAAGCTCGCCTTAGGTGAGAACGTGAAGCGATCGAGCCAGGTACAACCGCCGCAAGGCGGGACATTCCGATATCCGCGAACCCGAATGGGAACAATGGAGGTCATTCGGGATGCGTTTCGGCGAGCGCTTGACTACAAGAAGTCCTGGGATGATTATCGCGCGAAGAAAACGACCGTTCCACCGCGTATCGATGAAGAACTGCAGCCGCTGGTCGAGATATTAGAAGGAAAGCGGATCGTGCATTGCCACGGATATAGGTCAGATGAACACCTTAACATAATGCTTCTTGCCGAAGAGTTCGGATTTCGGATCGGGACTCTCCAACACGGTCTTGAAGCTTTCAAGATCGCACCCGAGGTAGCCAAACATGGGGCCGGCGTTTCGATATTTGTTGATAGCTGGAGTTACAAGCTCGAAGCCTACGACAACACGCCATACAATGCCTATATTTTATGGAAGAACGGTGTGAATGTTTCGATCAATTCCGATTCAAATGAGCGCATGCGTCGGCTGAATCTGGATGCTGCGAAGACGATGAAATACGGCGGTGTGCCGGAAGAGGAAGCTCTGAAGATGATCACGCTCAATCCGGCGAAACAGCTTGGCATTGATAAGCGCACCGGCTCCATCGAGCAAGGCAAAGATGCCGATATAGTTATATGGAACTTTCATCCCTTCAGCCCATATTCACGGGTAGAACTCACAATGATCGAAGGTGAAGTATTTTTTGACAGAGAGCAGGAGGGACCAAATCGCGAACGTCTCGCAAAGGAACGTGAAGAGCTCGAAAAGCTCGACGTTAACCGGCCTCCGGGTAGCGGCGGCACGCCGCCCGCACGTCCGTCGGAACGCCGTGAGGGCCATCTCGATAATCACGACCATGACGGAGACAATAAATGAGAGGCAGGGTTTGGTTTGATATGAAAAATAGGAATACTCATTTCGGAAAATTTATCAATTGCTGCTTGGTCTCCGTGTTTTTGTTTCTCGGTGGTCTCATCGTTGCCGTAAATGCGCAGAGCGATGCATCGCAGCAGAACAAGACTGGGCGTACTGGTACGTTCGCTATCGTTGGAGCCCGAGTTGTTACTGTTACCCCAATCCCGTTATCCGTCACCCGCACCCAGGCTTCACGCGGCTTGACCTCGATATCGATGGTGATCCGCCCCTTGTCCGGAGTGAAGCGCACGGCATTGATCAGCACGTTGACCAGCGCCATTCCCATTCGGCTGGTATCGATCCTGACCCGCGTCCCCAGCGCCGCCGGATTGTAGGTGATGGTATGGCTCTTCGCCTCGGCAAGTTCCCGGACCTCACGCAGCGCCTGCTGGATGAAATCATGCAGATCCACATCTTCCAGCACCAGCTCGGCGGTTTTCTGTTCGAGGTAGCGCAGATTGGTCAGATCTTCGATGATGCGCCGGAGCTGAAGCGCGCTGTTGACAACTTTCTGCGCCAGCCCGCGCACTTCTTCATCCTGCGCTTCCTGGAGGAAGGTCGCATAGCCGAGGATGACCCCCAGCGGCGTGCGCAGTTCATGGCTGGTGATGGCGATGAAGTCGCTCTTCATCTTATCAAGATGGCTCAGCTCGTCATTGGCTTTCTGAAGCGCAGCGACCAACTGTGCCCCCTCGATCGCCACCGCCGCCTGTGAAGCCAGCGTCGAGAGATAGGCTTTGTCCTCCTCTGTCCAGGGAAGCTGCCGTTTGTTGATCGCCTCCAGCACACCGATCACGCGGTTCTTGGAGCGCATCGGAATCGCCAGGATCGATCGCGTGACGAACTGCGTGGCTTTGTCGATCTTGCTGTAATGGCGCGGATCCTGCTCAACGTTCGAGACCTCGATGATGCGGTTCTCGCGCATGACCGTGCCGGCAATACTGCCTTCCAGTGGAACGAGTTTGCCGATCAGGCTCGTGCCCTCGCCGGTCGTCGTGGCGGCAAAGCGCAGTTCCTGCTGCTTGGCATCCCACAGCAGCACTGATGCGCCTTCCGCATCGACGATATCGGCAGCCGTATCCATGATCGTGCTGAGCAGTGGTTTGAGCTTGAGCGTCGAATTGAGTACAGCGCTGGTTTCGGAAAGCCGCGTCAGGATCTTAACGCGGCGTTCAAGCTGTTCGATCTGCTCTACAGCAGTATTCTGGGGCGGCATTCAGGCAGAAGTCCCGTCACAAATATCCCACGTTAATCTCAGTTACAGTGTAGCACTCACCCGGTGATTCTGCACACGGGCTTGAATGAAGAAGTCTGAAAAGGGTATGAACGTTTTTCTGATGATCTTTTTAGTCGTTGTAACCGTAGGCGCTGTCGATAGTGTCGAAAAGATTTGGGTAACGGCGTTTTTCGCAGATTTAACCCTGCCAAATCCCTTTTTCCACAAATGTATACCAAGAGTCTGTGATATATAGAACAGAAGTCCGAAAATCTGTCAACAGCAGGCTGTTCAAACTGCTCGACATTTTGGGATATACGATGTTCAAGGACGTGAACAGATCGCCATGTTCGAAGTTTTCGACAGGGTTGTGAACAGGCTTTTGAACAGCTTTTTCCCCGTTTTCTACAGCTTTTGAACAGGGTTATGAACAGCTTTTGAACATTGAAATAAAGATGGTGAATTGCATAGGGATCGGATTTGCCAGTCCGGTCGGCTCGTTTGAGGATTTCCTCTAGCGAATCAGCAATATCGCCTACTACTTCGGCTAGCGGAATATAGCTGCTGTCTACTTCGGCAGGAGTTTGATCGATATGGATAATTGGCGTTGTCCCATCCGGGTTCCAGCGCTTGGGCGAATACTCGATCAGGTCGTAACCAACGGCAATCACCAGATCGGTATGGTCAAAGCCACAGCTAATGTGATCCCGCTGTTGCAGTCCCACCGACCACAGCGCTAATCGATCGGTGTAGGGAATCACGCCCTTGCCCATGAAGGTATTTGCCACCGGAATATCCAAAGTGCGAGCAAATTTTGTTAATGCGTCACTCGCCTGGGCGCGAATGGCGCCATTGCCCACCAAAATGATCGGATTGGCCGCTTGAGAAATCGCCTCAGCCGCCCGACTAATGCTTTGAAACGAAGCGTAGACCTTTTCGCGTTGATCAATCCGCAGTGGGTTGCCCACCACCGACATCGCGGCGATGTTTTCTGGCAAATCAATATGCACGGCTCCCGGCTTTTCAATCTGGGCCAGCTTAAACGCTCGGCGCACAATTTCTGGCGTGTTGCTCGGCCGCACAATTTGAGTACTCCATTTGGTGACTGGCGCAAACATTGCGACCAGATCCAGGTATTGGTGCGATTCGATATGCATCCGGTCGGTCCCCACTTGTCCGGTAATTGCCACCAAGGGTGCCCGGTCGAGGTTAGCATCGGCTACGCCAGTCATCAAGTTTGTAGCGCCCGGTCCCAGGGTCGATAAGCAAACACCTGCCTTTCCGGTGAGCCGTCCATACACATCGGCCATAAAAGCAGCGCCCTGCTCGTGGCGAGTCGTAATGAACTTGATTGACGAGTGTTTTAAGGCTTGCAGCACATGCAAATTTTCCTCTCCAGGCAAGCCAAAGACATACTCGACGCCTTCGTTTTCCAAACAGCGCACAAGTAGTTCGGCTGTATTCATTTCAGTCATGTAACGCTCCTATCCAGACTTTGTTAAGTGTTCAGTTTTGAGGGTTGGTAGCGTGGCGCACAGCACGTAGTTTTAAGTTAGGGAAGCAAAGAGGGAAGTTTTGAATGATCGAGACAGAGGTTTGGTTGATGAAGGATTCAAAGCCAGATCACTCAAAACTCAGAGCTTAAAACTCAAAACTTTTATTTAATCCACACGGTTTTGATGTTGACGAATTCGCGAATTCCTTCGACTCCCAATTCGCGCCCATAGCCCGACCGTTTAATGCCGCCAAAGGGAAGCCGTGGATCGGATTTGACCATGCCGTTGATGAACACGGAGCCTGCTTCGATCTCGTTGATCAGGCGCTCGCGCTCAGTTTCAATTTGCGTCCAGGCGCTGGCACCGAGACCAAAGGGAGTGCTGTTGGCTAGCTGAATCGCGCTGTCTAGGTCGGGAACACGGAATAACAACGCCACCGGACCAAAGAATTCTTCTTGGCGAGCCGGACTATCGACAGGTTCTCGCGGAACCGACCCTGCTTGCCCTTGATCATGTCCGTCAGGCTCTTGAGCGGCCGGTTGCTCGACCCGAGCACCGGACGCCGGCAGCGGTTGTTGTCGAACAGCGCGTCCACCGCCTGCTGCAGCATCCGCTTCTCGTTGCGGATGATCACCTCCGGCGCGTTGAGGTCCATCAGCTTCTTGAGACGGTTGTTCCGGTTGATGATCCGCCGGTACAGGTCGTTGAGGTCGCTGGTCGCGAAGTTCCCGCTCTCCAGCAGCACCAGCGGCCGAAGATCCGGCGGGATCACCGGGATCACGTCCATCACCAGCCACGCCGGCTTGTTCTCGCTCTTGCGCACCTGCTCGATCAGCTTCAGACGCTTGGCCAGATCCTTGATCTTCTGCTTGCTCCGCGTCTCACGCAGCTCGTTCTTGAGCTGCTTGGACTCCTCGTTGAGGTCCAGCTTCTCGATCAGCTCCCGCACCGCGTCGGCGCCCATCGACGCCCGGAACGCGTTGCCGAACTTCTCCTGCGCCTCGCGGTGCTCGTCCTCCGTCAGCACCTGCTTAAACTTCAGCTCCGTGTCCCCCGGATCCGTCACCACGTAGTCCTGGTAGTAGATGATCTTCTCGAGATCCGACGTCTTCATCGCCAGCAGCGTGCCCAGCCGGCTGGGCATGCTCTTGAAGAACCAGATGTGCACGATCGGGCACGCCAGGTTGATGTGACCCATCCGCTTGCGACGCACCCGGGAGTGCGTCACCTTCACCCCGCAGCGGTCGCAGATGATCCCCTTGTACTTCGTCCCGCGGTACTTTCCGCACGCGCACTCGTAGTCCCGCTCGGGCCCGAAGATCCGCTCGCAGAACAGACCGTCCTTCTCGGGGCGGTACGTCCGGTAGTTGATCGTCTCGGGCTTCTTCACCTCGCCGTAGGACCACGCCCGGATGTCGTTGGGCGACGCCAGCGTCACCTTCACAGCCGTGAAATCGTTCACCCGGTCGTACACGGTCTCAGCCATGGACGCAACTCCTGTTGCGGTTCGAAACACCAAGTTCACAGGCCATCGACACTCGAGATCCGTCGCTCGTCGCGGGCATCAACGCCCGATGCTCCGGGCCCGCCACTCGCGTCTGCCGCCAATGGCCGATGCCCAGTCCCGACTGCCGCTACAAGAGACTCCCGCCCTCCAGCTTCTTCTTCTCCAGCGTCACGTTCATCCCCAGACCCTTCAGCTCGTTGCACAGCACGTCGAACGCCACGGGCATCCCGGCCTCGAGCTTGTTCTGGCCCTTGACCATGCTCTCGTAGATCTTCGTCCGCCCCTCGACGTCGTCGGACTTCACCGTCAGCAGCTCCTGCAGGATGTACGCCGCCCCGTACGCCTCCAGCGCCCACACCTCCATCTCGCCGAAGCGCTGGCCGCCGAACTGCGCCTTGCCGCCCAGCGGCTGCTGGGTGATCATCGAGTACGGGCCGGTGGACCGGGCGTGGATCTTGTCGTCGACGAGGTGGGCGAGCTTGCAAAGGGAAATCCCAAATTCAAGAATATCTGGAATACCATCAGGGGCCGGGAATTCAACATATCGCTTGCTCTACCGCTAATATCATCGCAACCGTCACCCATCTGCGGCAAGCCGGAGTCGAATTTTTGCATGTACCGTCTACCTACTATCAAGATCTGGCGGCGCGAGTCGGCCAGATTGACGAATCGATTGAACGGCTAGCAGACCTGGGAATTTTAGTTGATCGCGATCAGGAGGGGTATTTGCTGCAAATCTTTACGCAGCCGTTGGAAGATCGTCCGACCCTATTCTTTGAAATCATTCAACGCCACGGAGCTGAAAGCTTTGGTGAAGGCAATTTCAAATCATTGTTTGAGGCGATTGAACGGGAACAAGCGCTAAGAGGCAATCTTTGATTGAGTTTTGTAGCTTGCTTCTGCGCATCAGTGTTTTGAGTTTTGAGTTAGGGAGTAATTAGTTGAGTTTTAAGTTTTGAGTTGAGGCGATGACGTACTACTACCATCTGGGCACGGTCCCCCCTAAACGACATACCCAATTTCGTCAGCCGGATGGTTCGCTGTACCATGAAGAGCTGATGGGGTTACGTGGGTTTACGGGCATTCAGTCGCTGCTCTATCATCTGCATCCGCCCACTCAGGTTGAGAAAATTCGGCTAGAGCAGACGGTGATGCTAGAGTTTGAGGAGATGGGACCGTTACGGCATTGGCATCTGCGCACGGGTAAAGCCTTGAGTCAGGGAGATGCGATTGGCGCTCGGATTCCGTTAATGGCGAATGCGGATGTCTGCATTTCGGTGGCCCATCCGACGGAGCCGATGTCCTATTGGTATCGGTTTGCCCACGGGGATGAGGTGATATTTGTTCATCAGGGCAGCGGCTTTTTAGAGACTCAGTATGGCATCTTGCCCTATCGAGCCGGAGACTATCTGGTGATACCGACGGGAGTGATGTGGCGTATGGTGCCGGATATGAATGTAGCTCAGCGTTTGCTAATTATTGAAGCTCAAGGCCATGTCGAACCACCTGCCCGCTATCTTAACCGTTACGGGCAATTGCTGGAACATGCACCCTACAGCGAACGCGACCTGCGCCCGCCCGAACATCTCCTAACCCACGATGAATCCGGCGAGTTTGAGGTGCGGGTCAAAGCTCGCAACCGAATCACCACCTATATTTATCTGCACCATCCCTTAGATGTGGTTGGTTGGGATGGCTATCTGTATCCCTATGCCTTTAACATTGCTGACTTTGAACCAATCACCGGACGGATTCACCAACCGCCGCCAGTACATCAGACCTTTGAAGCACCTGGATTCGTGATTTGTTCGTTTGTGCCTCGTCTATTTGACTATCACCCCTTAGCGATTCCGGCTCCCTACAATCACTCCAACGTCGATTCCGATGAGGTGCTCTACTATGTCGAGGGAAATTTTATGTCGCGCAAAGGCATTGAGCCAGCGTCGATTACGGTTCACCCCAACGGCATTCCTCACGGTCCCCATCCGGGCATGTAACCCCGATGCTACTAGCATTTACCCACCTGTTGCCCAACTCGGTTTCTGGATGCTGGTCGCAATTGCTCCTAGCGTTCTGCTCTTCAAGCTGGCGTTTGTTGGTGCGGATCTGCTGATTTGCTGGCTGCTCAGTCGTCGTTTTGGCTATGCCGCTACACTGCTCTATGCCTGGAACCCCCTGGTGATCTACTCCTTTGCCGGAGCGGCCCATTACGATAGCTGGTTTCTGCTGCCCATCGTGGTGGCTTGGCTTATGTTCGACTCTGCCATACAGCCGCGAATTAGTCGGCCCAACTGGAGCATGGCTCCGCTGGTCAGCAAACTCACGAGCGCTGGCTGGATTGGCCTCAGCATTGCGATTAAATGGATGTCGCTACCGCTTTTGGGCTTTGTGATCTGGCAAATCCTGCGGCAACCTATGCTGAAATATCCACGCTTCGGATATGCACAGCTAAAATCAGTTGGATTGGTGCTGCTCTGCGGCAGTTTGCCCCTACTGCTGGCAGCTGTTCCATTCTGTCAGGGTGGAGCTTGTACGCTGGTGCCAACGGGTTCTGTGTTTGTGTCGCATGGGCGCAGTGCTGAGCTAATTCCCTACTGGGTTAGTCTAATTTGGCAACCGGCTCGCTGGGAAAATTGGCTTTATGCGATTCCCCTTGGTTTGGTGATTGGCTGGCTGCTGCTGCGGGCCAAGTATTTTTTGGTATTTGCAGAATGGTATTTCTTTTCGTTGTTAATTCTATCTCCAATTGTTCATGTCTGGTATTTCACTTGGCTAATACCGTTTGGGGTTGCTAGCCGTAACTGGGGTACTCGTTTAGTCAGCCTATCTGCATTTATTTACTTTGTCTTGCCGCATCGACAGGGATTGGGAAATCGGGATTGGCTATTGCTGCCGCTAGAACGCGGCATACTTTGGGCACCGTTGCTTCTAGGTTGGCTGTGGATGGTAATTCAGCCAATGCTCAGGTCAAGCTCAGGCACAATTCAGGAAGTTGAACCTCAATAGAGATATGCAGAGATACGCAGAATTCACCCTATCCAACAAACTACTAGCCATGACTTCAGCCAAAGCCCTGCTGATTTTTCTGCCCATCATTACTGCTCTGGTTGGGTGTTCTGCCAATTTACCGTCCTTGTTGCCTGCATCCCAACCGCAGTCCGCGCCAGCTAATCGGCAAACGAGTCGTTCTGTCACCGCTATACCCTTAAATTACGACGCCTATGACGCCATTCTGCAACGCTATGTGAATGAACAGGGATTTGTGGATTATCGTGGCCTCCAGGTTAATCCTGAACCACTGAAAGCCTTTAATCGCTCTCTTGGTGAAGTCGATCCAGATACTTTTGCTGCCTGGGGCGAGGCCGACCAGATTGCGTTCCTGATCAATGCCTACAATGCCTTTACGCTGGAATCGATTATTGACCAGCGGCCACTCAAAGCCAGTATTCGTGATATTCCAGGTGTCTGGCGGATTCGCAAGTTTCAAGTGGCAGGCCAATCTAAAACCAATAACAACTACCGATTTGTTGAAATGTGTGTGCAGCGGCTGCTAGGGCGACAGGTTTACAACAATCGGGAAACCTTGAGCTGGTCGATTGTGCTGGCTACGCAAGGGCTACGAGGATTTATTGATGCCTTACTCAACAGCGAAGAGTATCTGACTCAGTTTGGCGATGCGACCGTGCCCTATCAGCGGCGGCGGATTTTACCCAGCCAAACCCAGGGCGAACTGCCCTTTGCTCGCATGGCCCGCTACGACCGTTATCATCTCAATCAGATCCAGCAACTAACGCGCTGGCGACAGCCTGCCTATGGCATGCGGGACCGGAGTGCCCCTGTTTATCGCCGCGTTCTGGTCGCTGTTCCGACAATGGCCGTGGCGCTACTCGTGATCACGTTGGTATCTACAATTGCTCCTCAATAATTTAATCTACTCTGTTTCACTATGACGGTTTCTACAGATTCATCCCTGCGTTTAGATAAATCCTTTGCAGCCAATACAAATGCGACTTGGCTGGTTGGCAATGCTCGCCTCACCTATTTATCCGGGCAGCTTTTGGGTGCTCATGTAGCCCATGCTGGCTTGATCATGTTCTGGGCTGGGATTACGGCTGTCTCTGAGGTCCTGCGGTTTGATCCGTCTCTGTCAATGGGCGAACAAAATTTTATCGTTCTGCCCCATTTGGCAACTCTAGGCTGGGGAGTTGGTGCAGGAGGAACCATTGTCGATGTCTATCCCTACTTTGCGATTGGGATGCTGCATCTAGTCGCCTCGGCAGTGCTGGGTGCAGGCGGACTGTTTCATGTATTCAAGGGACCTGCCGTTTTGAAGGATGGCCCGCAACAAGCTGCCAAATTTCATTACGACTGGAATGACGCCAAGAAACTGGGGTTTATTCTGGGCAGCCATCTGGTCGTGCTGGGGCTGGGCGCATTTCTGCTTGTGCTGAAGGCAATGCGGTTTGGTGGTATTTATGATGCTGCAATCCAACAAGTCCGCCTCGTGACGGCACCGACTCTTGATCCAGCTACAATCTGGGGTTATCTAGTCGGCTATGCGAACGGAAGCTGGACGCCTTGGGGAATGGCCGCCGTGAATAATCTAGAAGATGTGATTGGAGGCCATCTTTGGATTGGCACCGTGCTGATTTTGGGCGGATTGTGGCATATGACAGTAGCTCCCTTTCCTTGGGCAAAGCGGTTGCTAAGAATCAATGCTGATGCGCTATTGTCTTACAGCTTGGGCGGTTTAGCATTCATGGCATTTGTCTCGGTTCCATTCATCGTTCATAATACACTCGTATTTCCCGTTGAGTTCTATGGCAGCGATCGGCTAGTAGCTGCTAATGTTCAGATCTTGCTGGGAATTCTGGCCTTGGGCGGTCATCTTTGGCATGCCTATCGAGCGAGGCTGAATTAAAGATTTGCCATTTGCGCTTTCCCCATTTGGCTGCTCTGCTGTAAAAAGTTGGGCAGCTTTTTTGTTAGCACAAGCAACACCCTACTCAGCGCTGGGCTGCTGATACAGTCAATCGATAAGGCGTTTCGCACTTTTGCCCAAACACCTTGACATAATAGGTGCCCGCTTCCAGGGCATGGTTGATTGCTTCGCTTTTTCTTCCCAATTGCCGCGAGGTTTGAAGCGTTTTGCCTGATTGATCCAGCAGCGCCAGATTGGCGTTATCCTTCAAGCCTTGCAGTCGCAGATCAACTTTGTCGTTAGCTGTCAGATCAAAGCGATACCAATCTGCTCGATCTGTAGCACTCAAATCGTTTTTAATGGTTTGAGGATTAGCAGCTAAACCAATCGGTTGAGCTGTTCTAGGATGACTACCCGGATCTTTAGACAGGCTGAGTTGATAGCTAGCATCCATGCGCTGACCTGTTACCTGCACGTAGTAAGTGCCTGCATCCAGGATAGTCTTGATCACTTTCGGTTTGCCCCGACAGTCGCAAGAGGATTCATCAGCAACCTGACCAGAGCTGTCGAGCAAAACTACATCTGTATTGTTTTTGAAGCTTTTTAGCTTTAGGTTGAAACTGCGACCCGCAGTCAAATCAAACCGATACAGATCAGCCGCATTGCCTTCGCCGACTGCTCCCTGCCACACTTTGGCATGGTTCGTCAACTGAATCCGCTTCGCTTTACTTCGTTGCTGCTTGAAGGGCAGCGTCTGTGTGCGAGATTGGTCATGGTCATGGTTAATCAGGTGGTCTGCATCTGTCTCAGCATCGGGGGCTAAAACGCCAGAACCAGATGTGAAGTCCGTTGATTGAACAACTGACTGATTGAGATTCAAAGGTGCAGATACTAATTCAGCACCTGAAAGACGATTGTGGGAATCGTCTAAATCTCTATTCAGCAATGAGATTTCAGTTGAAGAGAGACCTGCACTCTGATTTTTAGTCTGCACAGCATCAGTAGACGAACTCAAACCTGACAGATTACTACTGACAGAATTGAAACTGTTTTCGTCAAAGCTTGCTAGTGGTAGGGCGTAGCTTGACATAACATCTCCTGAATTTTAATCCTGTAATGTGTATGTATAGATTCAAGTAAAATTAGAGTAGAACGAGTTTTCTGATATCACACAAATTATTGGTGGATAAATCCTTAAAGGCAAGTTGCAGATGCTATTTAGAGAATCTATCTGATGTTGTTTGATGATTCAGCTTTTTACCTCGTCTTTCTCTGGTTGGCAGAGCAATCATAGGTCAGCGAAAAGTCTGCCAAACCAGACTAGACAATCGCTTCAATGTGCTTTAGTCTACTCGATTCACTAGCCCATCGTTCACGCGCAGGCGGGTTCAGTAGCAACATGACAATAGCAATTTACAAACCCTATTTGATCGCACCAGTCCTGTCGCAGCATTGCCCATAATTTTGCATCTTCAAGGACTCCCCATTTTCGAACTCGTTGGCGCAGTAACCCTTCCTGGATAAACCCATTTTTCTGTAATACCCTACCCGAAGCGGGATTCCTGACCATATGATAAGCGTAGAGCCGATTCAAATTTAACGCTGTGAATCGAGCGTGAATTCATCGTTCTCAGCCGCTTTCCAGCTTCTTAGTTTTGTCAGTCAAGCAGGACTGCAAGCATGAACGGATATGAAATGCGCCCGGCAGAGAAATTGTTTCCGTCCCCTTTCGGGGAAGTAAGAGACTGCAAGACCTTGAAAAAGCATAATTACGAATTGGATCGCAACCGTTTCCGTCCCCTTTCGGGGAAGTAAGAGACTGCAAGTTCGAAGATTAGCAACTAGGCGGGAAGCCCGCACTCGTTTCCGTCCCCTTTCGGGGAAGTAAGAGACTGCAAGTGCCCATGCAATCTCGAATTCGACTGCTGGGCGCAACGTTTCCGTCCCCTTTCGGGGAAGTAAGAGACTGCAAGGCCAGCAGGCGCATCTGGTGAAACGCGATTTGACAAGGTTTCCGTCCCCTTTCGGGGAAGTAAGAGACTGCAAGGGTGAGTGATGTGAACTGGAAACGAATTGCACAGTTGTTTCCGTCCCCTTTCGGGGAAGTAAGAGACTGCAAGATTCCGGCGGACGTGTCAGAAGTCGATCTATCAATTTGTTTCCGTCCCCTTTCGGGGAAGTAAGAGACTGCAAGGGAGTCGGCAACGTGGTACCAATATTGGTCCCTGCAAGTTTCCGTCCCCTTTCGGGGAAGTAAGAGACTGCAAGCTCTCAAATCATAGGGTCCTTTGTGGGGAGCGGTAGGTTTCCGTCCCCTTTCGGGGAAGTAAGAGACTGCAAGTAAGATCCACCATCAGCAAATGCATTAATGTAGAAATGTTTCCGTCCCCTTTCGGGGAAGTAAGAGACTGCAAGCACGAACGCGCCGCAACCGGGCAGACAACGCATCAAAAGTTTCCGTCCCCTTTCGGGGAAGTAAGAGACTGCAAGTTCTGAATCTCTTGCGAAGCACTGGCAGGCTTCGGTGTTTCCGTCCCCTTTCGGGGAAGTAAGAGACTGCAAGAATCATGCCCATTATTAAAGATTTTCTAGGGACATGTTTCCGTCCCCTTTCGGGGAAGTAAGAGACTGCAAGAACCAAGAGAATCAAAACCAAAATTGACTATCGATCGTTTCCGTCCCCTTTCGGGGAAGTAAGAGACTGCAAGAATCAAAGTAAGCAATGCTTGAATCTGCTGATCTAGTTTCCGTCCCCTTTCGGGGAAGTAAGAGACTGCAAGTCCTCTGCTGCGTCCCAATCGCCCAGCGCAATGCAGTTTCCGTCCCCTTTCGGGGAAGTAAGAGACTGCAAGGCGGGAATGCCCGAAACTCCAGTCAGCAGCTAGAAATGTTTCCGTCCCCTTTCGGGGAAGTAAGAGACTGCAAGATCAACCTGCCAACCAAGCCAATCTCAATGCTAGATGTTTCCGTCCCCTTTCGGGGAAGTAAGAGACTGCAAGATTAATTAAATAAGGAGGACTCTGATGGGGAAAAATTGTTTCCGTCCCCTTTCGGGGAAGTAAGAGACTGCAAGGGTGAGCCAAATCGTTCTAAAAGCGGTGTAGGTGTGTTTCCGTCCCAGTTTGAACGGGGTGCAGGGGTGGAACCCCTGCGTGGGGGCTTCGCCCCCACACCCCCTTGTTCACAACCTATTTATGAACGCTGTATCTAATCGAAAGTAAGTTCTGAGTGGTATGGGAAGTTTTATTGCTAGCCTCTAAACGCTCGAAGGAATTTGCTTAGTGATACGGTAGAAGCTTGAGTTAATTTGTATTCAGTTTTACCTTTTGTTTCCCCTTGATTTAGATAACAAGAGCTGACCATACGGTTAAAGATTGTAAACAGAAATGCCAGACTGGAACCGCAGGCAATTCTTAAACTGAGCTATAAAATAGCTAAAAAGTAACAAAAATCACAATATTGTCAAACTCATTGCAGTTAGGATGTTGAGCCGGAGTGATCTATCAGCCCTACACCATACTTGTGATAACGGTTTATCCCCAAGTGCTGGCTTGAGTCTGAATCATTTTTTTCCTTAGTTTTTCCCCTTAATTGTTGATAGTCATTGTTGATGGATTGAGTAGTTATTTTTCAACTAGGTTTTTAACTAGGCAAGCTATTCCAGATCGTGGAGATCGGCCCTCTATGCCCAGGTATTTCGTTGAAAAGCTGCACGCATTTTTGTTCGCTGTTCTTGTCTTTTTAGGTGTAATGTTTGGCTCTGCTGATGCAGTACAGGCTGGCAAAGCCGTGAAGTCCATCGTATTCGATCCGGCAAGTCCAGCAGTGAATGTGGCTGCAATTTATGAAACAACACCCGAAACACAAAAGGATGTTGTCTCTAGTATTATGCAATCCAATAAGTTCTTTAAAGATACACCTGGCTTTGAAAGCTTTTCTGTACTTCAGAGTGAGGATGGAGCGCGGGTCATTACCCTGACCCAGTGGAAAGATGCAGACAGCTACGAAGCCTACGCAGCTCAGCCGCTAGAACTATGTCCCAGTCCTCCTAGTGCGATAGTGGGTCCTCCCTCTTCCAAATCAGCCGTCAGAACATCAACTAAATCTAGTACCAAAAAAACAGTAGCCACGCCAGCCCGTACCGTAGTATTCGAAGTTGACAAAACGCAGACGCCTGAGGGAATGTTGCCTGCACTTCGAGGTAAATATGCTTTGGTACAATTCGATGAAATTACAGCCAAAAGTGCTGATGACGTCACAGAGCTTTTAGCGGCGGCTGAAGACTCTTTGGCTGATGTGACTAAGCTCTATCCTTCACCCCGCACAGCAGTTCTGTTTAAAGGTGTAGATAATGCCGATGTTGCAGTACTGACCAACTGGGGCTACGCCGAAGAGTTTACCGACGTAACTAAGCTACCCGCTCTTGAAGTCTTGCCAGAAGACGTTGATGCCTTAGCTAGTCACGACGATCACTTTTACGAAGTGGTGAAAATTATTTCGGCTAAACCGGACAGCAAAGCCAAGGAGAAGACTTAATGTGAAGACTTAATGTAGAGACAAAATTTGACGAGAATGAACAACAGCCACCCAATCAGCTGAACTAGTGCAAACAACGGGAATGCATATGAATGGTCTGGATAATCGCGATCAGACAGGGTCGTATCCGAACTCCTGCCTTTGACGAAAAGTTTGCCTGCTCCCCACGCCAATCCAAAGGTCACCAGCGTACCGATCAAGCCAGCGATAGGAGTGGCAATGCCTTCGGGTGCGCCCCGCAAAGCGTACTCCTCAAAAATGTTGTAAAAAGGTAGTCTTTGGGCTGGTGCATCTTCTACTGCTTTGGTGTCGAATCCGTGATCCTGAGCCACCCGATCGAGGCCATCGGGATCCGAACTGGCAAAAGGAGAAAGTAAGACAGCAACCAAAAGCGCGATTCCTAATCCAGTGATCACAAAGGCGCGGTTTCGAGTCTGGGCAGATCTATTCATAACGGTAATTCCTTTGATTCCTTTCGATGCTTGCTTATAGTCCAGGTTGAGTGATTTCAGCGCGGCATCAGGGGGCGCGGCAAGGCCGTGCGAGTTTGCGGCGGGTCGAACAGCAAATCGGGTCGAGTCCGCCAAATGTAGCTAACCGCGATCAGGGTGATGATGGCTTCGCCAATCGCGATCAGCACATGCCACCCCAACATTGCAGACAGAGCAACGCCCATCGGTACGGTTCCAGAGAGACCAAGCTGAATCGCACAGGCCAAGGCTGCCACTACTACACTGGTCCAAGCCGCGACCACAGTTCCAATTGCCATACCGCGCCAGGTATTAAATCCCACAGCAGACCGAACTGCTCGGTAGAGGTAATAGCCACCAAAGGTGCCAATCAGCCCCATATTAAAAATGTTGGCTCCCAGCACCGTCAAACCACCGTCCTGGAACAGGACTGCCTGGACGATGAAAACTACCACCATCACAAGTGAACCGGCCCAGGGTCCCAGCAAGATGCCGGCTAGGGTGCCGCCCAGCAAATGTCCAGACGTGCCGCCCGGAATCGGAAAATTGATCATTTGAGCCGCAAAGATAAAGGCGGCACAGACTCCCATCAGCGGCACGGCCCGTTCCTGATAGTCTCTTTGCACCTGCTTGAGGCAGACAGCAATCAAAACAAGCGTTGCTATCCAGGTGAATAGACTAACAGGGAGATTCAGAAAACCGTCAGGGATATGTAGGGCTAGATAGGGCGGAGCTATTCTCAACCATGAGCTGGGTAGAGCAAACGTTGCAAAACCAAATGATAAAACGTCAATCATGTATCCTACGCTTAGCTGGATGAATTGAATCGGTGAATTGAATCAGCAGGGCTGTCTGTCAGTTAAGCTCTCAACCCCACTGAGAAAATTCAATCCCCTAGGAGGGTATTTGGCGTCATCTTTTAAGGAGAAATACAGAAACTCCTCGGCAGCCAGCAATTTTCAAGCGAATTTCGTCTGTGCATTTGCCCAATTTCTCTTAATTTCCTAACTAGGGAAGTAGACTATTTGCTAACTCCTACGCTATGATTAGCGATTGTGAGTTTTTGAGAAATCTGATGAACGCTCAAGAGATTATCAACTCCATTGAAGCGGAGCAGCTTAAAAAAGACCTGGGGCGCTTCAGCGGCAAGTGGCAGAAAGTAACCGAAGTTGATGATGAGCGCGGTAAGCGGGAGCAGGATGTGGAAGGGCAACGCCACCACCGAGCTCAGATTGTGGAGGTCGAGCAGCAGGCGACGACGTTTGCGTTCGGGGCGCAGCGTGAAGAAGTCGGCAATCAGCTTCTTGTGAATGACGATCCCAGTGATGATCAGCATAAGCATGCCGACGGCGGCGAGGCTGGTGATCCAGGTGCCCAGGGCAAAGGGAGCCCAGGTGATGAGCAGATTGTGGTGGAAGGTGAAGAAGAAATCGCTCGCGCCGAAGGTGTCGATCGTGGGTAAAGCCTCACCCGAAGTCGGATCGATCAGAGCAGATACGCGCTCCTCATCCGACATATAGCTCACATCAAGCGCGTGGCGGCGCGAGGTGGGCATTGTGATACTGAAACTGGTGACGCCCGTTGTGTCTTGCTCAATCTGGTCCACGATCTTGTCGAGCGATACAGCAGGGGCTGCTGCCAGCCGGAGCGAGGGCTGCATCCAACGATCGATCTCCTTGTCGAAGATGGTGAGCGTTCCGGTCCAGAACACGGCGAACAGGATGCACGCCAGCAGCACCCCGGCCCAGGTGTGGATCTGGGTCATGGATTTGTGCAGTGGTAGCTTGGTATCGAACATGGGCCGGACCGATGACTGTCAAACTGCGATGGGCGATAAATATATGGTGGTCAGGCCGATGACGCTGAACAGCGCCAGACCGCACGCCACCCGAATGAGCCGTGGCTGGACCAGCGCCCACACGAGCAGGGCGGCGAGAACAATCGATCCGAGCAGTGCCTGCGCCGCATTGGTTTCGCCGGGCGATACACCGGCGAAGTGCAGTCCAATACCGAACAGCCCGACCAGCGCCTCTGCCGCGAAATAGGCTGACAGCAGCACAGCCGATATCAACAATATGGTCCGGCCGCGCCGCGCCATGTCAGAAATCGACCGCCAACGATGCGGAGAAGGTTCGCCGGATCAGTGTCTTTACGTACGAACCGCCGTCGACCTGATAGGCGCGTTTGTTGAGCAGATTGTCGACATTGGCCTGAAGCCGAAATTCATTGTCGCCCACGCTGAACACATAACGCAATGACGCATCGACGCGCGCCCAGCCGGGCAGGCGAATTCGGTTTGCATTGTTGATCACGCTGGGTCCGACATAGAAGGCACCGAAGTTGGCGGCGAGGCCGGTGACCCCCGGGACATCGAAATCGACATTTGCCGACGCCAAAGCCTTGGCCAGTCCGACCGGTTCGGTGCCGTCCTGCAACCCGCCGGCGGTGCGCTTGAGCGTGGGGTCGAAGGTCGAGAAACTGCCGAACAGGCGCAAACCTTGAACCGGCGAACCGAATGCTGTCACTTCAATGCCACGATGCTGCTGGTGTCCATTGGCCCCGGTGATATTGGTGGCCGGATCGCGGAAGATGAAAGCGCGGTCGATGTCATAGGCAGCAAGCGTGATTATAGTTCCGCCCGGTATTAGCGTTTAGTATTGGTTTTAGTATCATCCAGATTATGTACTTGATAGTGTAAATAGCTGTGTAAGTATTTGATAGTGTAACCACTGCCTGTATAAATCACCTGTATAAATCACCTGTAGCCAGAGTTGGCTAGGGAACGAGTTCGCCGGAAATTTTAGCTTTTAGGAACTTGTTGGCGTCTGTTATGGTGTGTATGTTCTCTACCAATAGCGTCACCGAGTCCTGCTGGAATAGCGTTTGATGAACCGATGGATCAAGCTCACCATCTCAGCTCAAGCCAAATCAGTTCAAAAGAGAGCATTTTAATCATTGATGATACTCCAGCCAATCTGAGACGGTTAGCAAGTTCGCTTGCAGAGATGGGGTATCACGTGCGCTTTGCGTCCAACCTGGATTTTGCGATCAAGGTGGCACAAACCGGTTGGCCTGATCTGATCTTGCTGTCGATTCAATTGGCGGAATTAGATGGCTACCATATCTGTCGCTGGTTGAAAACTGACCAGCAAACCCATAACGTACCGGTAATTTTTCTGGCTCAATCTGAGACGAGCGTTGACAAGGCCAACTTGTTTGCCAATGGTGGGGTTGACTATGTCACCTATCCATTTACTGCCGAGGAAGTTCTGCTCAAGATCGAAACCCAGCTAGTACCTCGCAGATTACAAAACCAGATTCAGACCCAAACCATTCAATTGCAGCAAGAAATCAGGCGGCGAGAGCAAGCTGAACAATCGCTAGAGCAGTACTTGCCAAAACTGCTGCTGCTACAACAAGTCACCGAAGCCATTCGCTCGCCTACAGTAGACCAGTTGATCTTCCAAACCATCGTAGAGCAGATTGGACGTGGCTTTCAGGTGAATTGCTGCTCAATTCACATCTACGTTCCGCCGCCAATCCCAGAAATTCTGCTGATTGCCGACTATAGTGAGCCGAACCAGATTACAACCGAGGCGATCGATCTGATTTTGCAGGAGCGAGAGTTTATCGCAACGGTGCTTTCCCAAGATCAAGCTGTTGTCTGCGCTGATCTAGCTAGCGATGAACGGTTCCAGACGTTCCGGCCTTCGGGCCATCTGGCCCAGATCCTGTCTCTGGTAGCCATTCGTACCTCTGCTCAAAACCAGGCTAACGGAATTTTGCTACTCCAGTGCAACCAACAGCGCGTATGGACAATCGATGAAATTCTCCTGCTAGAAACGATTGCAGCCCAGATTGGCATGGCGCTAGCCCAGGCAAAATCGGTTGAACAAGAACAGAAACAGCTGGAAGCGCTAGCCTATCAAAATTCGCTGCTGCGACAGGAAATCCGTGAACGGCGGCAGGTTGAAATGACCCTGCAAGCCTCCGAGGCAGAACTGCGTGGTTTGTTCGCTGCCATGATGGACGTGATTCTAGTTTTGGATCGCCAAGGGTGCTATCTAAAAATCGCGCCTACAAGCCAGGAAAACCTCTATAGACCAGCCAGCGCTTTACTGGGCAAAACGCTGCATCAAGTCTTTCCCACATTGAGCACTTTGAGAATGAGTTCTAATCGTCTTTGGCAAACCTGCTGGGCTTGCCAAGGAGATTTTCACAGAAAATGATGTAAGCTTTGTTGGTTATCGAGTCCAACCGCTTTCGCAATCGCAGACAATGATTTGCGTTTTATTTCGCTGATCATCAGTGGCTGCATCTCGGCATGGTTTCCGAATTGCCCCGCAAATCCTTACCTCAAATTGCGCGAGCTGTCGGACTCAAAGATGGACAAGCTCTACATCATTTTCTGCACGATGCCCCTTGGGAAGCCGCCCAACTGCGCTCAATCCGATTGTGGTTGATTAAACACCTCATTGGCAATCAACCGATTGTGTTGTGTATTGTACGCCTACGGCGGGGCAAAGCCCTAGAAACTGGAGATGCTAAAAAAGGACAAGCGACTGATTATGTTGCGAAACAATATATTGGCAACTTAGGTAAAACGGCAAACGGTATCGTTTTAGTTCTCAAGCAGTGTTTTCCTACTGCCGGAGTAACAAAAGAGGGCTAATACCAGAGCCTCCTGCCCCAGCAAAAACATCAGCAGTCAGCCCCAAGCCAAAGGCGTCTTGTCCCTGTCCGCCGAACAAGCTGTCGCTGCCATAGTCGCCCACTAAGCTATCGTTGCCTGCGCCACCGAGCAGCGTGTCGTTGCCGTTGCCGCTGTGAGGTAGTCGTTGCCGTTGCCGCCGTCTCGATGCTACCCGTCTAGTATTCCAGTATCCAATCACCGCCCATGCCCGTCAGGTCATCGGAAGCCGCGACATCTGCGTCTGTGCGGTGAGCCAGCTCATTCACGAATCCTTTTCCTAATTCGTTCTCAGCCATGTTACAGCCATAGAGCAGAATATCGGCATCAGCCGTGAGCGAGCTTGATCAGAGTTTCAACTCGGCATCGTACTCACTCAGATCACCAACAGTTGTTCCGCCCAGTTGCAACGCACCGTTACTGCCGTGCGAGACAAGATGAACGGCACTGACATCGGTACGATTGGCCAAAACTTGCGTGATTTGTTCAATCGCATCTGAAGCAGAATCACGTTCCGCTATTCAACCTATAAGGCAAGTTCACGGAACTCTCTGATTCCTTCCACTTAAATTTATACAAGCTTGACAGAACAATTACGGAAGTTAACAAACCGGCTATCACCAACCGCTCACGCTCCAGCGCAGTGCTAAAGCACAACCGCAAGTCAAGCCAAGCCGTCACAAGCTGGATTCACAAAAAGTTACCCGTCCCCGACTTGCGTTACATTGCCTAATGCTCTATGCTTTGCCCATCTGCTGAATCGGCCTCATCCTCAAACAGGTGAATTGCGGATTCATCCCGCTTGAGATGCAACTGCTCCTCTTCAATGCGATGCATCTGCGCACTCTACGCGACAGGAAATAGAAACGATTCTTTGCTGCCACTGCTATTGTTGGCTTAGTTATCTACTAAGTACCTCGGCATAATTAAAAACCAGATTCAAAACCCTGCGCCGCCCGCGCAGCGGAGTTTTACTAAGAGTTTTACTAAACAGACGAAGTACGGCTTCCGTTACTCAACTATAGCCCCAAGTTTTGTCCTGAACCTGCTCAATTTCTAGAGCCTATTTCCTATCGGGCTGCATACTCAGTCCACCATTTCATTCCTACTACAGCAATCCTTTTTGATTTCTGAACGGGGTGCAGGGGTGAAACCCCTGCGTGGGGGCTTTGCTCCCACCCCCTTATTCACAACCTATGTGTGAACGCTGTAGTTATTAGGATTCGCTCCTCCAAGAATGTATTGACATTGTAAATACGTCTAATTACACTTCAAAGTATGGATGTGTATTTCGTGCTAAATGGAGTCACGTTTGTGTGGAATGCTGACAAAGCGCGGAGTAATCCTAGCAAGCATGATGGAATTACGTTCCCGCAAGCGGCTGAAGCATTTTTTGACCCGTTTTTGATTGTTGTGGATGCAAGCCGGAATCAGGAAGCACGAGATGCAGTAATAGGTATGGATACTCGATGGAATTTACTTTATGTGGTTCATATCGAGTGTGAAGATGACATGATTCGGATTATTTCGGCCCGGAAAGCAACTCGTCAGGAGCGAGCAGAGTATGAAAGGTGAAACACTCAAAAAGCGCTTAAATAAAAATCGTCCTATGAGTAGTGTGACAATTCGCATTCCTGAAGATGTGGTAGATGACCTGAAGCGACTAGCACCGTTGCTCGGTTTTTCTGGCTACCAACCGTTGATTCGGGCCTATATTGGTCAGGGACTGCGAGCAGATTTAGAGCGGTTTGAGAGTGAAACCGTAACGGCGTTAATTTCAAGTTTGAAGCGGCATGGTGTAAGCGATGCTGTAATTGAAGCAGCCCTAGATGAAGTGGCCCGCAATTAGTTTGAATCATCGCAAGACCTGCTTGATGGCTTGATGCTGCCGCGCCAAAACCGCCGTCCGATGCCACAATAGATGCGTTAAAATCTGGCGGTGAGCGATTGGGCAGGTGATTATGACGAAATTTGTATTCGTTACGGGTGGAGTCGTTTCTAGTATCGGCAAAGGCATTGTAGCAGCAAGTTTGGGTCGGCTGCTGAAGTCGCGGGACTACTCGGTTTCCATTCTCAAACTCGATCCTTACATCAATGTCGATCCAGGCACGATGAGTCCGTTTCAGCATGGGGAAGTGTTTGTGACGCGAGACGGAGCCGAAACGGATTTGGACTTGGGCCACTACGAGCGGTTTACCGATACTTCCATGTCGCGGCTCAATAGCGTCACAACCGGTTCGATCTATCAGGCCGTGCTCAATAAAGAACGGCGCGGCGACTACATGGGCGGCACGGTGCAGGTGATTCCTCACATTACGAATGAGATTAAAGAACGCATCCTGCGCGTCGCTAAGGACACTAATCCCGACGTGGTGATTACCGAAATTGGCGGTACCGTGGGTGATATCGAGTCCCTGCCGTTTCTGGAAGCAATTCGTCAGTTTCGCAAAGATGTGGGCGGACGCCGCAATGTGAGGGCTGTACTCGCGATTGTGCTGGCTATGACGATCATCGCAACCGTCGTGGCTCGCAACCGGATCAGCCGCAAACTACCTCAGCTTGTGCCAATCCTGGGCAGCTCGCTGGTCCTCAGCACAGGATTCACCCTAGCCTACGTCAACCTCTTAGTGCTGCGCCTCGAACCTTGGTATGAACCGCAGTACCTCGTGCCGCTGGCTGGGATTGTGTTAGGTAACAGTATGAACGCCGCTGCCTTGGCCGGAGAGCGATTTGTCAGCATCCTCAACAACAGCCAACTCGACATAGAAACCCATCTCAGTTTAGGAGCTACCCCCCGCCAAGCCACCCAGCTATATCGCCGTGAAGCAATCAAAGCAGGACTGATCCCGACCCTGAATTCTATGCTGGTTGTAGGCATCGTCACCCTGCCCGGAATTATCACCGGCCAAATCTTGAGTGGCGTTGACCCGCTGAATGCGTCTCTTTACCAAATGCTGATTATGTTTATGCTGGCCTTTACGACGCTGCTAACAGCAATTACCTTAGTCAACGGCATCGATCAACAATATTTCAACCAAGCTGCCCAGTTGCGACGGTTTTGAGTTGGTATGAGTGTTTCGATTTGGCTAAGGGCGGTATTTCCTATATTTTTCTACCGCTAGTGCAAGTACAGAGGTTGATGTAAACAAGAATGGACAAGTAGATCCTTAACATAAGTTTACATAGCTTGTAGATCACTTTCAGATGTTCTGATTAAGATAAGAAATAAGTAACGCTTTGTTACTGCGCTTCAATACATCCTGTAACCACATTCTGAATCGACTGAATAACCCATTAGCTAAACAGCTAAATTACAGCTAAATCAAATTGACCAAAGCTGATCATGTCCTGACTTGTCGTGATTCAAGTGAGGATTGCGTATGACTACAACCTTACAAAGACGCGCAAATTCTGACCTGTGGGGGCGCTTTTGTGATTGGGTCACCAGCACCAACAATCGTCTGTATGTGGGTTGGTTTGGTGTCCTAATGATCCCCACATTACTGACTGCAACTATTTGTTTTATCATCGCCTTTATCGCCGCTCCACCTGTTGATATGGACGGGATTCGCGAGCCAATTGCCGGTTCGCTGCTCGACGGCAACAATATTATTACAGGTGCGGTGGTCCCTACCTCCAATGCCATCGGGCTGCATTTCTATCCAATCTGGGAAGCTGCTTCGATGGATGAGTGGCTCTACAACGGCGGTCCCTACGAACTGATTGTATTTCATTTCTTAATTGGCATCTTTTGTTGGATGGGACGCCAATGGGAGTTGAGCTATCGTCTGGGTATGCGACCCTGGATCTGCGTGGCCTATAGTGCGCCAGTGGCAGCCGCAACTTCGGTTTTTCTAATTTACCCGATTGGGCAAGGTTCCTTCTCTGACGGCATGCCATTGGGCATCAGCGGCACGTTTAACTTCATGTTTGTGTTCCAGGCTGAGCACAATATTCTCATGCATCCCTTCCACATGCTAGGTGCTCGTGCCCATGGGCATCGCGCCAGAAAAACGCGGGGATCGGCAGTCCCCACGCCCGTTGCCGGCTGATGCACCAGTCGGGACGCGACTCGAGCATCCCACGCATCCGATTTCGGCCCCACTCCGGCACGAAGCGCACCGCGTCCGTCCTCGAGGCGTCGATCGCCGAGAGCGCCCCGGCGCGCAAAGTCGTCCCGTCGCGAGCCATCGGCACGTCCACGCCCACGAACCACTGCTCCGTGCAGCGGAAGATCACGGGCGTCTTGCTCCGCCAATCGTGTGGGTACGAGTGGGTGAACCGGTGCGAGTGGAACAGATGGCCGCTGGCCTCAAGGCGTGACACGATCGCCTCGTTGGCCTTCCAGATATCCATCCCGCGAAGCCACTCGGGCACCGTCCGGTCATACGTGCCGTCGGCACGCACGGGGCAATACACGGGCAGCCCCATCCGTGCGCCCGTCTGGAAGTCCTCCGTGCCATGCCCGGGCGCCGTGTGCACAAGCCCGGTGCCGTCCTCGAGGGTCACGTACTCGGCCGCCGCCACCGTGAAGACCGCGGGGCCGCCAACGCCCTCGCCTCGCCCGTGATCGACGAACGGGTGCCGATACCCGAGCCCGACCAGCCGGTCGCCTGTAGTGCTCGCCAGCACCCGAACGTGCTCGGCCTTGGCCAGCGCTGTGACCTTCTCGACCAGCGCCGCGGCCATCACCGTCACATTCCCATCCACGTACACCAGCGCGTACTCGAACCGCGCGTTGACCGCGATCGCCAGGTTCGCGGGAAGCGTCCACGGCGTCGTTGTCCAGATCATGAAGCTCGGGCGGACGTTCGGCCGAACGCCAACCCGCGGCAGGCGCACGCCCTCGCCCTCCGCCGGTTCATCCTCGTCCTCCTCCTCCGCATCGGTGTGAGGCGGCAGTCCGAACGCGTCGTACACCGCATCCGCATCAGCCGCCTCGAAGTCGACGTACACCGAGAGGTCCACCCGTTCCTCGTACTCCAGCTCCGCTTCGGCCAGCGCCGTCTCGTTGGCGATCGACCAGTGCACGGGCTTGAGCGCCCGGTACACCAGGCCCTGCTCCACCAGCGCCGCCAGCACCTCCAGCGTCGCGCCCTCGAACGAGGGTTGCATCGTCAGATACGGATGCGCATAGTCCGCCAGCGTCAAGGCCCGAGTCATCTGCTCCACGTGCAGCTTCACATACTTCTCGGCGTACGCCTGGCACTCACGGCGAACAACCATCCGGCGCTGGTCCTCGGGAAGCGCCTGCACCTTTGCGAGCTTTCCCTTCTCGAGCATCTCCTGCATGACGCGGTGCTCGATGGGCAGGCCGTGGCAGTCCCAACCCGGCACGAAGGGGCAATCCATCCCCATCATGCTCCGCGAACGAACCACGAAATCCTTCAGGCTCTTGTTCAGGAAGTGCCCAAGGTGGATCGATCCATTGGCGTAGGGCGGGCCGTCGTGGAACACGAACTTGGGTCGCCCCGCCCGGGCACGACGCACTTTGTTCGTGGAACGCACTCCGCGAGCAACGGTGAGACTTCGGCGTGATCTCAAAAGTTACAAGTTAGAGGATGTTTGAAAAGTGGCTGTTGTGACTTTAGGTATTGGTTGATTCCCCTGCCCTTCCTAAAATCTATAGGAGCAGCTTAAGCAATTAATACTGCACCAGACCGTTTACCTTACCCTCTCCCTTATTTCTAACTCCTGACTCCTACCTCCTATCTCCTAGCTTATGTCATCTGTTTTGATCATTGTTGGAATGCACCGTTCTGGCACTTCACTAACAGCATCGCTCTTACAGAGTGCGGGCGTCCATATTGGTGAGCAGTTGCTAGCTGCCAATTCTACCAATCCCAAAGGGCATTTCGAGAATGTAGACTTCTTTGAATTTCATCAAGCTGTCTTACGCTCCCAAAGCCTTTATCCAGAAGGTTGGACCCTCCAAGCCAGTATTGAAGTAGAACCATTCTACAGAGAGCAAGCACAACAGCTCGTTGAACGTAATCAGACTTGCTCGATTTGGGGTTGGAAGGATCCACGCACGACACTGTTTCTTGAGTTTTGGGCTGAACTGTTGCCCGAGGCTAATTTTGTCATGGTCTACCGCTCGCCCTGGGAAGTTGTCGATTCCCTCTACCGGCGCGGCGATCTGATTCTTCAGCAGCAGCCTAATCTAGCAATTAAGTTTTGGTTGCATTATAATCAAAAAATTCTCAGCTTTTATCAGCAAGCATCCAATCGATGTTTGCTATCCAATATTGAAACCATTACTCAAAATCAACCTGCTTGGATTGAAGCAATCAACCAAAAATTTCACATCGCGTTAACGATACCCAGTCAGCAGCAGTATGAGCCTTCTTTACTCCATGCTTGCCAGCATGAAATCCACCGTATCAATTTAATTGATCGCCATTTTCCCCAGGCAATTGAGCTGTACGAAAAACTGGGAACCATCGCATGGCGACCAGCAGATGAGAGCATCGATCGATCCTGGCAACAGCAGTTAAGCCAAACAGGTGATGCGATTTGGGCCTTTCAGGATTGGCTAGAGTTAGCAAATCTGAGGCGGCAGAATCAACTGCTAGAGACAGAATTACAGCAAGTGAAAGCTAAACTAGCTGAGGCTAATCTGCTATAGCCCATAGAGCCAGCTAATTAGCAACGGCGTCAGAATTGTCAAGAGCAGATTCAGCGGAGCGCCAATGCGAGTGAAGTCGAGGAATTTGTAGCCACCCGGACCATAGACCATCGTGTTCGTCTGGTAGCCAATTGGCGTCATGTAGCTGTTGGAGGCTGCGAACGTAACGGCAAACATAAAGGCGTAGGGATTCAAACTCAGCGACTTGGCTACCTCCACCGCAATCGGAATCATCAAGACTACCGTGGCATTATTTGACAGAATTTCCGTCAGCAGCGTGGTCGCCAAATAGAACAGAGTCAAAATCCAGAATCCAGACAAATGACCACCGGCCAATAGCAATTGATCCGCCAACCACTTGGTCGTACATTAAGCGACAGGCTTATGGATTTGTGAATTTCGACAACTTTCGTTCTCGCCTGCTCGCCTGCTTCTCCCATTAACTTTGCTTATCACCCTAAACCCAGAAGAGCCCTATTTTTTCTCAGTTCAAGTCATCAGTTATGCAAAATACGAACATGGACAATCACTTTCAACATATTCTCATTACACGATTCAATGTCAAAGCAACTAGGATCACTAAAGATAAAAATCAAAAACCTGTTTTAACAGATGACTGGATGAAAAAAAGACTAAAACTCTTTTCGAATTACTGTCTCCCATCGATAGCAAATCAAACATGCAAGAACTTCAAGTGGTTGATTTATTTTGATTCTGAGACCAAACCAGAGTATAAACAGAAACTTGCTGAATTACATCAACAATTTCCTATCTTTTATTCTAAATACGTTATAGATGCCTATCAACTTTTTGATCACTTAAAGACGGACGTTCTCTCTTTTACTGATCAAAATACTAAATTTTTAATTACGACTAGATTAGATAACGATGACGCATTGCACAAAGAAGCAATTGCTAGAATACAGAAGGAATTTAGCTCTGTGCTAAATTCAAATAATAATACTAGCTTGAGTAAATCAGCTGATTTAAACGGTAAAAAGATACTTATCAACTTAAAGAATGGATTTTGCTTGAAAATTGAGCCAAGGTATGAACTTACTCACTATAGTCATTCTTCAAATCCTTTTATTTCAATGATAGAAATACTAGAGGGCAATCAAAAAATATCTACTGTTCTAAGTGAATGGCATGACAATTTCTTAAACCAAAAGGATAAATATAAAGTTGTTCAGATCAATGATGGTCATTATTGGATGCAAATTATTCACAGCAGTAACGTCGTTAATAACGTGACAGGTTGGCCTTTCATGAGAGTTGATGTAGTTTCAGATTTCGGACTTGAACCATCCTCAATATCTTTTAATAGGACAGACTATACAGGAAGTTTTATGCGAAAACTTTGGCAGAGTTTTAGAAGAAGATTGAACTACTAGCTTTTCATCTTATATCAGCAATGAATACTGTTTCAATCATCATTCCCTGCTATAACAGTGAGGTGTTTCTTAGAGAGGCGATTGCTAGTGCTCTTAATCAAACCTATAGAGATACAGAAGTAATTGTCATTGACGACGGTTCAACCGATCACAGCCTAGAAATTATTCAATCCTTTGGCGACAAACTGCGTTGGGAAACACAATCCAATCAAGGTGCCCCAGTCGCTCGCAATCGTGGCATTGAGCTAGCCAAGGGAGAATATATCAAGTTCTTGGATGCTGATGACATACTGTTGCCAGATTGTCTAGAACGCCAAATCACTCAAACTACTCAACTCCCAACCGATCGTCAAGCCATTGTCTATGGCGATGCACTCCGAGTCGATCGCAACGGTCAACCCCTGCCCAGTTATCCTCTTCATCCTAAACAACCGAATCAAGACTCAATTGCTCACATTTTAGCTCAGTGCCCCTTGAACATTACCCTGGTGATCATGTCTGAGCCATTACTAACTCCAGAATCCAACAGTGCTTCGACCAATGCTCCAACCGTAGCGAACGGGGCACCTGATGCAACGGCGACCGATCGCAACGCGAAGGCACGCCAGCTTCTGGGCATGAAGGGAGCACAGCCCGGAGAAACCTCGATTTGGAAGATCCGCTTGCAGTTAATGAAGCCGATTACCTGGATTCCCTTGATCTGGGGTGTGGTTTGTGGCGCTGCTTCTTCTGGCCATTTCACCTGGACGATCGAGAATGTGCTGATTGCGGCGGCCTGTATGCTGCTGTCGGGGCCACTGATGACGGGTTACACCCAAACCCTAAATGACTTCTATGATCGCGAAATTGATGCAATCAACGAACCCTACCGCCCGATTCCCTCGGGGGCCATTTCGGTGCCGCAGGTGGTAGCCCAGGTTCTGATCTTACTTGGAGCAGGAATTGCCTTGGCCTATGGACTGGATGTTTGGGCCGGTCATGAGTTTCCCACTATTACCCTAATCGCAATTGGTGGTGCTTTTCTGGCCTACATCTACTCGGCTCCACCGCTAAAGCTGAAGCAAAATGGCTGGTTGGGAAACTATGCCCTGGGTGCGAGCTACATTGCGCTGCCGTGGTGGACTGGTCACGCCCTGTTTGGCGACTTGAATGGGACGATTGTGCTGCTGACCTTGTTTTATAGCTTGGCCGGATTGGGTATTGCCGTGGTTAACGATTTCAAGAGCGTCGAGGGCGATCGGCAGCTTGGCTTAAAGTCCTTACCGGTGATGTTTGGGATTACAACGGCAGCCTGGATCTGCGTTTTGATGATCGATGTGTTTCAATCGGGTATCGCTGCTTACTTAATGGGAATTGGTCAAAATCTTTACGCGGTGCTGTTGATCTTGCTGATTATTCCCCAGATTACGTTCCAGGATATGTACTTCCTGCGGGATCCGCTAAAGAACGATGTTAAATACCAGGCCAGTGCTCAGCCCTTTTTGGTCCTAGGCATGTTGGTGGCAGCGTTGGCGTTAGGACACGCAGGCGTATGATTACCCGATTTTTGCTGAAACAGCAAGGCGCTGCGGTTGCGTTTTATCTCAAAAGAGACTAACTTTGGATGAAGTTATATCAAGGTTGGTTCATTCTCCGGCTATGGTGCCCGATTTTTTGCCTTCCTAGCGGTATGGACAGGCGGTACAGACATCAGTTTTGCCCTATGCGACGTCCTAGGCAGCGAGGATTCCAGTGAGGACATCTCACGTGTAGTGGTTTGTGAGGCATTGCAGTGACAGACTTTCTAACTAAGCTGAGAGCAATCTCAAAATCCAATCGGAATTCTCCTACCCCTTCAGCGACTTCCGACTCGACCGATTCGTCTACTCAAACGAATGGGCATAAGTCTAATGGCCATAAGCCTCAAGTGCGAGAAAAGAAGCAGAGGGTGTTGTTGCCAGAGCGAGCCAGAGCCAGCCTGGATGGGATTTGGCAAACTCGCTGCGGATGTGATGCAGTGTGATGTGGGCATCAAGGCAGGTCGGATTGTAGCGTTGGCTGCCAATTTACCCCAAGCCCCACAGGAAATTGACGCAACTGATCGATTGGTGCTGCCGGGTGGAGTCGATGCCCACTGTCATATGGATCAGCCTATGTCAGATGGAGTGGTGATGGCGGATGACTTTTATACCGGCACCCGTTCCGCTGTGGCGGGAGGTACAACCACCGTAATTCCGTTTGCTTGCCAGTTCAAGGGAGACTCACTCAAGGCTGCGGTAGAAGACTATCATCAGCGAGCAACGGGCAACGCGGTAGTTGATTATGCCTTTCACCTGATTGTGGCGGATCCTACTGCTGCTGTACTGGACGAGGAACTGCCGGAGCTAATTCGCAGTGGCTACACCTCGTTCAAAGTCTACATGACCTACGACGATTTGAAACTCAGCGACCGGCAACTCCTGGATGTACTGGCAGTGGCGCGACAAGAAGGAGCCTTTGTCATGGTGCATGCCGAAAACAGCGACTGCATTGCCTGGATGGTGCAGCGCCTAGAAGCCCTTGGTAAAACCGCCCCCCGCTATCATGCCACAGCGCGACCAATGGTGGTTGAACGAGAAGCCACCCATCGAGCGATTGCGTTGGCTGAACTGGTTGATGTACCGATTCTGATTGTGCATGTGTCGGGAGCGGAAGCCGTCGAGCAGATTCAGTGGGCACAGAATCGGGGGCTACGCATTTATGCCGAAACTTGCCCTCAGTACCTGTTTCTCACCGAAGCGGATCTAAATCAGCCCAATTTTGAGGGAGCCAAGTGTATTTGCAGCCCGCCGCCTCGCGATAAAGCGAACCAGCAGGTGATTTGGGATGGATTGTGCAATGGGGTTTTCCATGTGCTCTCTTCGGATCATGCTCCATTCCGCTATGACGACCCGAAGGGTAAACAAATCTGTGGCACACACAGTTCATTTCATGCAGTTCCCAACGGTATTCCCGGAATTGAAACGCGATTGCCGCTTTTGTTTTCAGAAGGTGTAAACAAAGGCCGAATTGACTTAAACACGTTTGTATCCTTAACGTCTACTAATCCAGCCAAGCTATACGGCCTGTACCCTCGCAAGGGCACGATTGCAATCGGAGCTGATGCCGATCTGGTGATTTGGGATCCTCAGCGACAAGTGACAATTAATAATGCGATGCTGCACCACAATGTAGACTATACGCCCTACGAGGGTATGATCATCCAAGGCTATCCAGAAACTACCTTATCGCGGGGCGAAGTAGTGTACCGACAGGGAGAGGTGTTAGCGGCACGGGGTCGAGGTGAATTTCTACCCTGTGGTCTATCTAGCTTTGCGCGTCCCAAACTAATGCCATGACTCAGCTCTATCAACACTCGGCCTGTGAATTGGCCCAACAGATTCAACAGCGGCAGGTGCGGTCTATCGAAGCAGTTGCAGCTTGTTTTCAGCAAATCGAGCGCCATAATCACCAGTTAAAGGCTGGGGAAAAACAAGGGATCTAGACGGTTAGGGCTTCCCGCACGGAAGCAGCAGATTGCTTCAGCTTTTCTTGCCGTTTCGCAACATTGGCCTGAATTTCGTTGACCTGCTTCTCGATCTGGGCTTTTTGCTTGTCGCTGGCCGCTTTCGCCTGCTCCTTCAGCACCGCCACTTTGGACTCGGCCTGCTGTTCTGCATCTTTCATCCACTTGTTGGCAGCATCAATCTTGGTCTGAAGTTTGGTGCGAGTAGCATCCATCTTCGCCTGGATTTTGGCCTTTTGTTCTGCTGCGGCAGCATCATACTCTTCTTGCAATGCTTGCAGTTCCGCCTGAGTTTCGCGGATATCGCGATCGATTTGCTCATCCACAACTTCAGAACGAACTTTGCGGAATACGGTTCCACCCAGCGGCTGCATTGCCGTGTCTAGAGGCGTTGTCCAGTATTCATCCACATGGGCAACAAGGGCTGCTTTTCCAGGAGTTAGCACTCTGCTGACATCATCCAAAAATTCCAGATTAATGCCCATCCGGTCTAGATCGCCCATTGCTCCACCGACGTAGCCACCCGTCATGCCAGCCGCTACACCCGCTGGGCCACCTAGAATTCCAATCAGGCCACCCAGACACGCCCCAAACAATGTACCAATCGGACCTGGATCCGCAGATTGACGGACATTGACCGTACCATCGGCATCTTTCGCAATCACTGCGACGGCAAACAAAGCCAAATCGGCTTGCTGATGAAGCTGCTTGATTGCATTCAAACCGTTGTAAGCGTTGCTTTCACTATCGAAAACAACAACAACCATTTTTTCCATCTTGGTTTTCTCCTTCTAGTCACAAATTAGAGTGAATTCAGAGGCCACATTTGACTGACTTTAACCAGCAACGGTTTCTTCCAACGGTTCATTGGTAATCACGGCATTGTCTACAATCGCCCCATTCTCACCGATAAGCACACCGCCAACTTCAGTGTCGGCATCTGTACCCGCCATCCGAACGACTCCAGACCCTAAAGCACCACTGCCTGCGGTGTATAGCACATTACCACCTGCATTCAACTGTTCTGCAATGTCAGCCTGGATCGAATCCTGGATCAGTTGGGCACCATCAGCAACCAAGGCCATTTGCAATTGCGAGACCCAACTATGTTCGATCGTGGCGACAATCGCTGAGCTTCCTGGCGGTAGAGCCGAGCTAATGCTCTTCATTTCAGCCTTGAGTGGGACACTCCGCAACTTACCAACCAGTGCTCCAATCGCGCCACCTCCCAAAGCTGCTGCACCAACTGGTGGGGCCGCCAGCAAACCAACTAGCCCACCAATCAATCCGCCGGTAACCAAGCCCTTAGCAGTGCGTCGCTTCGAGTCAGTAATTTTGACTTTGCCATTAGCATCCTTGACCACAACGGCGGCGTCCACGATGCCAATTAATCCTTCCTTACTACCTTGCTTGAGGCTATCCATCACCTCACCAGCACCTTCAGGCGTGCTAAATGCTGAGAGTGATGCCGGAGTACCCTGGTTCGTTTTGGCAGCAAGGCCAAGTTCTGGCGAGTCGGATTATGTTGCTTTCTTACCTCTGAATGTTTGCGTTCAAAATGACGATGAGCTGGGCCTCTACAGTCAGCTAAAATTGGCCGGCATAACCGACTCCCATTCTCCAGGATTTATTTGTATACCTGAATATGAACACGATGCAACGGCAGCTTTTGTGGCCTATCTACAGCATCAGGAAACCTGGTCGGTATTTGAGTTGCAGCACATGCAAAAAGATAGTCCACGACTGCTCCACTTTTTGACTAGCTTTCCAGCAGATCAAGTCAAAATCGTTGAGATGGGCAATCGGGTCTATAAAGACGAACTGGATGCTATTGACAACAGCATTTGTCCCTACATTCCCCTGCCAACTAGCTGGGAGGAGTATCTCCAGGGTTTGGGTGCCAGTACTCGAAAAAATATACGGAAAAAGCTAAAGCGATTTTCGCAGCAGAGCGAAGGCCCTGATGGATACTATATTGCCTCTGCTAATGAAGCAAATATCGAACGCTATCTCGACATACTGCTTGGGTTCTGGCAAGCCAACTGGGAAAGCAGAAAAGGAGCAAAGCATTGCTCAATGGTAGCCGACAGCTGGCGATTCTTGCTGCGCCATTGTTTTAATCATCATTGTCTGTATCTGCCCATTCTATGGCATGGCGATCGACCGATAAGCGCGATTGCACATTTTATTGATCGTTCCCATCAGTCGCTTCTCTCGTTTGTTTCTGCTCGAGATGAAACCTTTACCGATTTATCCCCAGGGCTGATTCTCCATTCTGAAGCAATTCGTTATGCTATTCAAAATGGCTTTAGAGTCTACGACTTCCTCATGGGAAATGAAGCCTACAAGTATTCCTTTGGTGCTCAGGAACGTTATATTACAACCGTTGTCATTCATCGAAAAAATTGGATTCACCAAGATATCATCTTAAATCCAAGAAGTATTCCGGAAGCGATCACCATTGCTGAAATCTATCATCGAGAAAATCATCTCGATGAAGCTAAAAAGAGATATCAACAAATTCTGGCCTCTCAGCCAGAACAACCTGCGGTGCTTTATAGTTTGGCTGTCATTATGCAACGGGAAGGAGACTACCCAGCCGCAGAAGCTCTACTGAAACAACTGCTGGAAATTCAGCCAACTAACACAAGGGTCTGGTTTAGCTTGGGCACACTATATCAGCAGCAAGGCCAGCTCCCAGCAGCGATATCGACTTACAAACAGGCCCTTCGTACCGCACCTGAGGCCGATGTAGCAACCTTAGCGATATACCATAACCTTGGCTATGCCCTACAGCAGCAAGGAAATTGGGATGAGGCAATTGAGTACTATCAAAGCGCTAGAGAACTTGCTCCTGATTGTGCTGAGGCTGAGGCGATGTGGGCCAATGCTTTGCAGGCTCAGGGCAGGCTGTCTACAGAAGAAAAAGAACGCTATGCTGCTGTCAATTATGCTTTAGGGCTAATTCACTTGGTGCAGAAGCCTCTGTGGATATTGGTGACCATTTCACGCTGGGCGGACGAATCGGGTGGATTCAAGCTACCGCTAAAGATTTAGACGGCAATCCCCGAGCAGATATTTTCACCTGGGCCGTGCTGCTCGGTTTTCCCGATTTGGCTGGAGATGGAAATTTGTTAGGTGTAATTGCCGGTCAACCGCCACAAGTAACGCACAATCAGTATGGCGATCGAGAATCAGATGCGGCTTTACACTTAGAAGCGTTTTACCACTTGCAACTGAACGACAATATTGCCGTTACCCCTGGTGTGTTTGTGATCCTAAATCCAGAAAATGATGCCAGCAATACTCCCATCTACATTGGCACTGTTCGCACTACCTTTAGCTTCTGAATAATATGAACTTAAACCTACTCGTTAATTGATCTTAATTGATCAATCGTTCGTCGAGTATTTGTGCTACAGCCAACCTCCAGTGTGTAGATATCCTCAGGTATACCATCCGATAAAACAATCTGATGTAAATCGCGGATGATTAGTCCCGGAACCATTTGGTTTCTAGGGAGCAGTCCATTCATCAGAGGTGATGTTGATGTGATCGGGCTAGCGGGTGTATCTGGCGTCTGCAGCATTGATGACCTTAGCTTTACCCAAAGCGAAATGGGTGCTGTGATCAGTGCAATGGGGCAAGAGATAGCTACCTTGAATGGCATTAATGTGATTGATATTGGCTCGAATAGTTTCACCTTCGCGTAGTTCTGGCTCAGGTGATGTCTAATGCGTTACGAATTATCAATGCTGCTCTCACCGAACCTTCAACCGTTTCTATTTAGGTTCTTCTAATCAGGGGAAATCAATATTTAAAATTACTTCATGAAAGACAACTCATCTTTCTCTCATTGAATGTTCATGAGCAGCCTATAAACTATGTAGGTATACCAAGTGGGATACGAATGGTTGACCAATTCTGCTCAATACATTGAACTTGCACAACCGGAAGGAGGTTGTTATGAAGCTTGTACTACCAACAAAGCGTTCGATTGGCACAGCTATGATGACCGTTTTTTTACTATTAGTGCCTGCTGCACTGATTAGTTTTACAGCAATCGGTCCTGCCCTGGCCCAAGTAGATAATGGCGATGAGGACGATAACGGTGTACCGAATGGTGGAGTCGCAGCGGGTGCAGGCGGCGCTTACGAGGCTGGCCTGGGAACAACGTTGCCGATCGCCGCTACTGTAGGCGGATTAGTGCTTACTGGCGTTGGTGTTGCAGCCTATCGTTCACGTAAGTGAGTAGACTCGAAGCATGAGTAATGGTGAGCTTGACGCAACTATTACAGCATAGGTTGCAGCCTAGGCTACAGCATAAGCACCTGGTACCTGTATGGCTCTTGCTGTATTTATCGTTCCTGTCTGGAATGATGCTGGGTACCACAGTGGGAATGGTTGAGAGAATGGCCACGGGTGCAGTAAATTCTGATCGGCCCGTGGCAAATTCTGTTTGTCAAAGCTACCTGGCGGGCTTGCTTTCCTTCGTTGAGGGCAACCTGCAGCTTTTCCAAAATTACCAGTTCCACCTGTGCCTCTTTGTTCGTCTTAGCCTGCTTGCGCGTGCGTTCGATGCGGCGTTCAATCTGGCCCAAATCGGCCAGAGCCAACTCCAGATTGATCACCTCAATGTCGCGCACTGGATCGACCGACCCTGCCACATGGATAATATCGTCGTTCTCAAAGCAACGCACCACATGCACAATCGCATCGACTTCACGGATATTGGCCAGAAACTGGTTGCCCAAGCCTTCCCCCTTGCTGGCTCCCTTGACCAATCCGGCGATATCGACAAACTCAATCCGAGCCGGAACAATTTCTGCTGACTCTGAAATCTGCGCTAGCACCTGCAGCCGCTGATCCGGAACCGCCACCACCCCCACATTTGGCTCGATGGTACAAAACGGAAAATTCGCTGCCTGGGCCTTCGCGTTGGCCACAACCGCATTAAACAGCGTTGATTTTCCGACATTGGGTAGTCCAACAATTCCAGCTCTTAACATGACCGTTTGGGCTGCTCACCTTACAAAACAAAATAATCCATCCTCCAGTTTGACAGGTTTTATTGAGTTTTGTGTTGAGAAACTTCCCTAGCCCCACCCCATCGGCCCAGAGGCCAGAAATAGCTCTTTCAGTCCGCCAACGCCAATTTCAATCGCTAGGGCCGCCAAGAGAAAGCCCAGGAGTTGGGTGGCAATAATGGCTCCTTCCGCTCCGATCCAGCGGTCAATAAAAGCCGATTGCCGCATGATGAACCAGGTCACCAGCATGGCCACTACAATGCCAGCCACAACGCTGATGTAATTGGAGTAGAGGTTGCCACTGTCGTCAGATACCAGCAGCATGACTGTAGTTAGGGTGCCGGGACCCGCCAGCAGTGGCAGCGCCAGAGGTGTAATCGCCACATCTCGATTCGGCTCGGTAATCGGCTCATCTAGTTTACCTCGGAGCATATCTAGGGCAATCAGCAGCAGCAGCAAGCCCCCAGCCACTTCTAGCGACGCCATGCTGATATGCAGGTAATTGAGAATCGGCTGGCCGATCAGGGTAAAGGTGATTAAAACGGCAGTTGCCACCAGCGCAGCCCGGGTAATCACGCCATTTCGTTCCTCTGGCTCCATGCCTTTAGTAAGAACCAGAAATACAGGCGCATTGCCCAGTGCATCGGCTAAAACAAAAACGGCGATAAACGCTCTGACGAACAGAGATACATCCATTTACGTAGAGAAAGAGTCCTTGAGCTTGAGTAAGTTGAATTTGGTGATCCTGTAGGGACTACAAACGTCTCGCTGACGCCAAGATGTTTGCGTTTTGCACAGGCGACGCGAACGCACTGGCTTGATTGTTTAGTTGAATTATTTAGTATCACACTTTGTATCCAAACCGCTGCTGCCATCTCAACTTGTTCACCCCAATCTTCAATCTGGTTAAAAATCCGATCAAGCTATCAACGTCAAGCACGGATCAACAAGCTGTATGAGCAATTGAATCAGGCGGAACAAGACGCAACCCGGCAGATTTTCCTCAGGCTGGTGCAAATTGTAGACAGCGATTCTGGTTCGCGAGCAGTCAGCCGAAAAGCCTATCGCTCAGAGTTTCAAGGCGAAACGATTGAAACCACACTACAGAAATTTGTGAATGAAAATATGGTTATCAGTGGCTATGAGTATTCCAACCAAGAAAAAATTTTAGTGGGCAGTTTGTCGGATGTGAAGAAAAACGCCACGTTTGAAATTGCCCATGAAATCATTTTAAGCTCCTGGGATGAGCTGAAGAAATGGTTAGAGGAAGCAAAGGATGCGATTATCTTTAAAAATCTGCTGGCTGATGATGTTCACCGCTGGCAATCGGCTCTGGCTCAGGCCGCTTCTGAAGATTCTGGCGAACTCGACCGGGCAAAAGATGAGTTGCTCAAGGGGTCCAGATTAGACCGAGCCATCGAACTGCGGCAAAACAATGCATTTGCGCTGCTAGGAGGTTTGACCGATCTAGAGACTCAATTCATCGATGCCAGTATGGAATGGCAAAGGTTGCAGCGTCGTCGCCAAGCCGAGCTAGAGACGGCAAAAGAGCGCAATCAGCTTCTAACCGAAGCCAACCAAAAGGCCAATAAAATCATCCGGAGGGGCATAATTTCCCTGGCTGTGATTGTTCCGATCGCGATTGGAGCATCGTTACTCGCCTCCCATGCCTTCAACAGACTAGCCTTTGCCAGGAGAGCCAGTGAGTTAGAGCAGAAGGGGGTGAGTTCGCTTGAGCAAATTGACTTTAGCGAGATTGATGCCTTGCTGACAGCGATTCAAAATGGCCAGGCGCTACAAGACCTGGCTGGCGAAAATACCAGGATGGGAGCCTACCCCGCCTATAGTCCGATTGTGGCGCTAGACGTCATCCTAAACAGAATCCGTGAAAAGAATCGGTTCCCAGCGAATCAGGGGGAAATCAAAGCAACGGCCTTCAGTCCGGATGGCAAGCGCATCGCCACTGGGGGTAAAGACGGCACGATTCAGCTTTGGAGTTTGGCAGGGGAAAAGCTAACGCAGTTTCAAGCCCACGAGGGCGGTCCACTTGCCAGTATCAATTCGGTTAGCTTTAGCCCGGATGGTAAGTACATTACCTCTGCGAGCGAAGATGGCACGGCCCGTCTATGGACCGCTTCTGGCGCTCCGGTTGTAACTCTGACGGGGCACAAGGGAGAAGTTGAGAGCGTCAGTTTTAGCCCGAATAATCAAACAATTGCCACAGCAGGTAATTCCGGAGAAGTCTTGCTTTGGAATGTTACTGGAAATAAGCTGAGACAGTTAAAAGGACATCAAGGTACGGTTCTTAAGGTCACGTTTAGTCCAGATGGGCAAACACTAGCCACTGCCGCTACCGATGGTACAATCCGAGTCTGGAATGCCTCTGGAACGCAACGGGCCGAGTGGAAAGGACATGGCGGTGAACCAGTCCACTTCGGTTAACAAGCTGGCTCTTGCCGATGCCGCATTAGCTAATGCCAAACGCTTGGGAGCTTCGTATGCAGATATCCGTATAAACAGGTACCGCCTGCAGGCTGTTTCTACCAGAGAACGTCAGATCCAAAACGTTTCGAGCGGGCAGAACTTCGGATTCGGGGTCCGCGTGCTATACAACGGAACTTGGGGTTTCGCAGCCAGTCCGCTTGTGACTAGTGACGAGGTGCAGCGCGTTACCAGAGAAGCTATTGAGATCGCAAAAGCGAATGCAAAGTTCAACAAACGCCGCTTCGTGATGGTAGATGCTCCTAAGGTCGAGGCAACCTGGAAGAGTTCATTCAAGAAAGATCCGTTCGAAGTGCCGACCGATGACATGGTCCAATTTCTTTTGAAACTCAACGAATCTGCGCTGGCCGTCCGAGGCGTTAATTTCGTGAATTCTTCAATGGCGTGGGTGAATGAGCAAAAGTTCCTTGCCACATCCGATGGTTCGCGTATTGAACAATACCTGATTCGCGGAAATCCATCTTTCTCTGTAACTGCCGTCAATCGATCTACCGGTGACTTTCAGTCACGAAACAGTTTTCGTGAGGCACAATCCATCGGTTATGAAGTGATCGAGGAAAATGATTGGATGAAAGAAGCCGAGCAAGCCGGCGAAGAGGCGGTAATGAAATTAAGTGCCCGCTCTGTGGAACCTGGAAAATATGATCTTGTCCTGCACCCCTCACATCTTTTCCTGACCATCCACGAATCCGTAGGCCATCCAACGGAGCTTGACCGTGCCTTATTGTGGGAAGCAAATTATGCCGGAACAAGCTTCCTTACTCCTGACAAGACCGGAAAGCTCCAATTCGGTTCCAAGATCGTCAATTTTATCGCTGACCGTACAGAACCGCTGGGGCTTGCCACCGTAGGTTTCGATGACGAGGGAGTAAAGGCTCAGGAATGGCATATAGTCAAAGATGGCGTTTTTGTAGATTGGCAGACGACCCGAGACCTTGCGCCACTGATCGGAAAGAAAACATCCTACGGATGCCTTCATGCAGACAGTTGGGGTAGCGTTCCCTTCCCGCGAATGCCAAATATCTCTTTAGAGCCATCAAAAAATGATGTTTCCACAGAAGAACTCGTCGCCGATGTTAAGAACGGGATCATGATCCACGGACGAGGAAGTTACTCTATCGACCAGCAGCGTTACAATTTTCAATTCGGTGGGCAAACATTCTGGGAGATCAAGAATGGAAAAATTACAGGGATGCTGCGCGATGTTGCATATCAATCCCGCACGACCGATTTCTGGGGAGCGTGTGACGGTCTCGGCGGCCGCTCGACCTATGAGGTGCCGGGATCATTCAACGACGGCAAGGGACAACCCGGCCAATCGAATGCCGTCTCCCACGGCTGCCCAGTTGCCCGTTTCAGGAATATAAACGTTTTGAATACTTCCGCAGGTGGGGATGCGAATTAGGAGGACACGAAATGCTACTTGACGAAACAAACTTTATCGCCGAAACCAATCGTCGTTGCCCCATCGATTCTATCAGCAGACTTTAGCCGCTTGGGAGAGGAAATTAAGGCCATCGACGAGGCTGGAGCCGACTGGGTGCATGTAGATGTGATGGATGGTCGCTTCGTTCCCAATATTACGATCGGTCCGCTGATTGTGGATGCCATCCGCCCCTACACCCAAAAACCACTGGACGTGCATCTGATGATCGTCGAGCCAGAGAGATATGTGGCCGATTTTGCCAAAGCCGGAGCCGATCACATTCTGGTGCATGCCGAATCCAGCTCTACGATTCATGTACATCGGGTTTTAGGGCAGATCAAAGAATTGGGTAAAAAAGCAGGCGTGGTGCTGAATCCGGGCAGTCCGCTCGATTTGATCGACTATGTGCTGGATCTGTGCGACATTGTTCTGATCATGAGCGTCAACCCTGGTTTTGGTGGCCAGAGCTTCATTCCGTCTGCGGTTGGCAAGATTCGTCAGCTCCGCCAAATGTGCGACGAGCGCGGCCTCGATCCCTGGATTGAAGTGGATGGCGGCTTAAAAGCGAACAACACCTGGCAAGTGCTGGAAGTGGGCGCTAACGCGATTGTGTCGGGTTCAGGCGTGTTTGGCCAGAAGGATTACGCGACGGCGATTGAAGGTATCCGCACCAGCAAGCGTCCGGCACCGGAGTTGGTTACGGCATAGCGGCTTCTCGCAGAGTAAGAGCAACTGCTGCTACACAAACTGCGGAACCTACGCCTCCGTCGCCTACAGTTCCAGCGCGTGCACTCGGCTAAATAATTAGCCATTCACTATACCGTTGCAATTCACGGAACTGGTACTGCAACGGTATACACCCGGTCAACTTGGAATTACACCGCATCGAGATAGTTTAGAAGCGATTAATTTGATTGCCTTGGTTAACCTGAGTGGGGAAGCCGAGTTTTACCGCGGCGATGACCGGCAGGGTACAGATGCGGTTCGACTTAACCCTACTCCCGGCAATGTAATTTTCCTGCGTGCTCCTGGTTTTCTTCATATACTTCATATATCCGTGCGTCCGTTTATTTTCTCACTAATAAGTAGAACAACATAATTAAACATGAAACCCAAAGGAGGTGTTGTCGCCGCCCTTCGGGCGGCGACAACACTCTGAGCTTGGTTTTAATTCAGTTGAATTACTTACTTTTCCAATAAAACTTTTACAATAAAAGAAGATAAAATGCGGGGTTCTTTGTGCTACTACAGGCGTTACATCATTTGCACACCATCGAAGTTGAGTTAGCAGAAACCTTACTGCGCCTAACCCTACTGATGGCGCTGGTACTCGTGATTGGCTTCTTCGTTGCGGCTGAACTCTCGTTGGTCGCTGCTTCAAAAACCGAGATCAGCCAGTTAGCAGAACAAACCGAGCAACCTCAAGCCAAAGCAGCTCAGCTCGTGCAGCAGGCCCAAACGAACCTCCAGCAGTACCTCTCAGTCACGCAAACGGGTATCACTGCTTCACAGGACCTATCCGAGCTGGGCGAGTAGTGATCTGTTTTTGCAGGGCATCAACGCGCCGGTGTTTCAAGAAGTGGATCTGGATAACCTGCCAGTAACGGGAGAAATTCCGCCCGATTTAGCTGGTATGTACGTTCGCAATGGTCCGAATCCCATGTTCCAGCCCATTGACTATGCCTATCCCCTAGAAGGCGACGGCATGCTGCATGCGGTTTATTTTGAGGCCGGTAAAGCCAGATACCGCAATCGCTGGATTTTGACCAAAGGCTTAATCTATGAAATGCAGGCTAAGCGAGCCTTACCAGAGCTACGGTTCCGCAATTATGCCAATACCCATATCATTGCCCATGCCGGTAAATTATTAGCGCTCTACGAAACCGGATTGCCCTACGAAATGTCACGCGATTTAGAAACTATTGGTGAATGGAATTTCAACGGTAAACTTAAACAGGCGATGACGGCCCATCCCAAGCTAGATGTAGATACCGGAGAACTTCACTTTTACCGTTACTCTTTTTTTACTGAACCCTATTTGACATACTATGTCGCGAACGCCGCTGGAGAAATTACCCGCACAACAGGAATTGAGCTACCTCAACCAGCGCTGCTACACGATATGGCCCTCAGCGAAAATTACGCCATTTTTTGCCATTGCCCCTTAGTGTTTGATTTTCAGCAGGCTATGCGCACTGGAATTCCCTTGGTCTGGCAACCAGAGCAGGGGGCCAGAATTGGTTTGATTCACCGTTACGACTTAGAGCGGAAACCCATTTGGATAGAAACTGAAGCGTTTTGGGCCTGGCATTTTATGAATGCATTTGAGCAAGATGGGACACTTGTAGTTGACTGTGCCTACTATCCCCAGATGATACTTGAAAATACATTGTCAGCTATTCTGAGTAATCGATCTCGTTTCCAGCGGATTACCATTAACCTAGGCGATCGAACGATTACCCAGCAGACCCTAGACGACCGCAACGTAGACTTTCCTAGCCTGGATCGGCAACAAATCGGGAAACCCTATCGATTCGGCTATATGCCCCACATGGACTTAGAACTAATGGCTCAAAAGGCTATCCCCAATTATTTTCCTGAATTGATTCAGTATGATCTGGTGAAGCAAACCAGTCAGGTCCATCGCTTGCAGCCCGGATGCTACTGCGGCGAAGCAACGGTTGTGCCCAAACCAGACAGCACATCTGCGGTAGACCATTACGTTATGACTTGGGTGTTCAATGAAATAACCCAAACCAGCGATCTGCTGATTTTAGATGCTGCTAACTTTACTGCCGCACCGATTGCCCAGATCCACCTACCAGTACGGGTACCGATGGGGACGCATGGTAGTTGGATGGTTGCCAGTGCAGCACCTTAACTCAATTGCACCACGGGCCGATCATTGATCAGGGTACGCAGAGTTAGCATATCTTCGACGGTGATGCGGAGAAAGCGGGATTCATCCACGCGAAACAGCACCTTGATTCGGTCTGTGCCCGGACTGATGCAGGGGCGATTCCGGCACCCGACTGAAATTCAACCCGGCTGGTTGGCGCGGCGAATTTGCTACTTCTTTTTGCCCACATCGAGTTTGGCAACTGCCTGCGGCATGCAAAGCCTAGTGGATATTGTTGGACCCGGACGAGTTTTGCTAGCGTTTATATTAGGGGCGTTGGCTAAAAAGTTTCTGAAACAGCCAGGGATGTTTTACCAACTCGCGGGCGAGCAGGCTCGTTTAATCGATGATGTCACGGGTACGCTACCTCCCTATGACCAGTTTGTAGTGCTGGGTCCGGATAATCCTCAGCAGGTGGTGGATCAAATTCAGCGAGAGACAGGGCTGGCCGCAGCTATCGTAGACGTGAATGATCTAAAAGCAGTTAAGATATTGGCAGCGAGTCCTGGTGTACCTTCTACTCTTCTGGAACAAGCTTTAGTGACTAATCCTGCTGGTAACGCTGATGAACAAACTCCTCTGGTCTTGATCCGTCCGGTCTGATAGTCTACTGAATTTGCCCATCGCGCCCAGTCCGGTCCTCTAGTCTGACCTTTTACTCCCCCTCACCTATGACTTCGACCATTCCCCAAACCACCGTGATTAATATTCGCCCGATTCAATACCGAGATTTAGAAGACATTGCTCGGTTAGCTGGTGAAGAAGTTGGCGCAGCTGAGAGCAGTAATGTTGTTGATCTAGGGCAGCAGCTCCGGCAACTCCGCCGCTGGTACGGGGTGTTGAAGTGTGTCAGCTGGTTCCCCAATCCGCTGCGTTCCTTTTTCTGTGCTTACGTGGCTGAGCAAAACAACCAATTGCGGGGTTTGATTCAGGTCTCACCGTTTAACCGGACGCGCAGCACTTGGCGGATCGACCGGGTCATGGTGGATCGGGCCGCTGATGCCATGCCCAGCGAAATTGGCTCCCAACTGTTGCGTCACTGTTTTCAGGCAATTTGGGAGGCTCGCACCTGGTTAGTAGAGGTCAATGTGAACGACAAAGCAACCCTGGCCCTCTATCGCCAGAATGGCTTCCAGACTTTGGCTCACATCACCTACTGGACGATTTCACCTGAAATTTTGCAGGTACTGGCCCAGCGCGAGCCAGATCTGCCAAATCTGCTGCCGGTCAGCAATGCCGACGCCTGCCTGCTCTATCAACTCGATACCCAGTCGATGCCGTCGTTTGTACGGCAAGTGTATGACCGTCACATCGCAGATTTCAAAACTAGCCTCATGAAGGCGATTGGTAGCGGCATGACCCGCTGGTTTCGCAAAACCGACCTTGCCAACGGCTATGTCTTTGAGTCGCAGCGCAAAGCAGCGATTGGCTACTTTCAGCTGCAGCTCTGCCGCGATGGCAGCCAGCCCCATACGGCGCAGTTGACGGTTCATCCAGCCTATACATGGCTCTATCCAGAGCTGTTGACTCAGATGGCGCGAGTTACTCAAGAGGTACCGGCTCCGCTCCAGTTGACCTCGACCGACTATCAGCCAGAGCGCGAATTCTCAAACGGTTGTCGCGCTTTACTTTTGATTTGTTCTGCGACTTGCCGTGACAGGGTTTCATCTAGCGGTAAATTCATTGATTCAGCATACTCCAGCAACAGTGCGTTACTGCCGAGTATAGCGGGTTTAGGAGAGAAGGTGGATGGGCGCAGAGTTTGAATATGTGCGACACAGAGGCTACGCCTACGGTTCCCCTTTTTTAAGGCTACGGTGCACACACAAATCCTCTCGGCCCCCTCAATCCCCCAAATTTGGGTAGGGCTGATTCATTCTAGGAGGAGGAAAAGTAAGCTAGAGAGGTAGATCAACGATGCTAGACCATGACCTTAATCGAAGCCCTCCAAACTATTCCCGACCACCGTCGAGGGGCAGGACGACGCTACCCATTGTGGGTCTTGCTGCTGTTAATCATTCTCGGCACGATGAGTGGCTATCGCGGCTATCGGGGACTGGCTCGCTTCATGCAACGTCATCAAGGCCATCTAGCAGAGCAGTTAGGCTTACCTCGTGCCGAGTTGCCGAGTTACTCCACGATTCGCCGCTTGCTGCTAGAGATTGATTTCAACGCAGTGGCTGATGCGTTCAACACCTGGGCCCAAGCTTGTGGGTTAATTCAACCCGGCAACAACTGTGCCATCGACGGTAAGAGTTTGAAGAATACCGTCACCGATGTCTATGCGGCCCAGCAGAACTTTGTCAATGTGGTGTCCGTGTTTCAGTTAGAGCAAGGCATGGTGGTGGGGCAGGCCGCCTTCAATAATCACGACACCAGCGAGATTGCTGCGGTCTACCAGTTGTTGGAGAAGTTGCAGTTGAGCGGCGTCACCGTGAGTTTAGACGCTTTGCATGCTCAAAAAAAACAGTGCAGTTAATTCACGAACAAGGGAATGATTACGTGAATAATGTCAAAGCGAATCAGAAGCAGTTGCATCAACAATTACGAGAACTCGCTAGGAGTAATGCCGTGCAAAGTGTGGACCTAACGAGTGAACGAACTCGTGACCGCAAGACCCAACGAGTAGCAGCGGTGTTTGAGTTGCCTGAGGGTCTCAAACAGCACTGGGCTGGGGTTCAACGGGGAGTGACCGTAGTCCGCTGGGGCACTCGGGGCAGTGCCCCTTACTTTGAGCAGCGCTATTACATCACGAGTTGGACAGTGGAGGCTGAGGCATTACAAGCTCGAATCCGAGCACACTGGGGCATTGAGAACCCCTGGCATTGGGTTAAAGATGTGGGGCTGGGCGAGGATAAGAGTTCGATTGCCACGCGGGGTGCGGCGACCGTGCTGGCGATGATTCGCAACTTAGTCGTGACGGTGTTTCGTCGAGCAGGGCATCCGTCGATTACCGCTGCGATTGACCGCTTCGGCAATGATATCGACCAATTGTTGTCGATGTTAGATTTTCCCTCTGACTAGAATGAATCAGCCCTACCAAATTTGGGGGACTTCCGAACCTAATTGGGGCTGAAACATGGGAAAAATTGGCCTAGCGTGGATAACCTCATATGAAAGCCCCGCAACAAGCGGCATAAGAGCGATGCGAACCACAAGATTGAGCCAGGTCTGTTCGAACGTGATGACAGAGAACAACACCAGCGATATCAGCATAACAACCATAAGAAACGAAGTTCCGCATCGCGGATGCTGACGGCGTTGCTTGTCGGCATTCTCCGGTGTAAGATCCATTCCTTTCTCCCAGGCAAAAACCGTTTTGTGCTCTGCTCCGTGATACTCGAACACACGGCGAATGTCCCTAAGAAACGACATCGAATAGATCATAAGGACAAAAAAGAACATCCTGATAATACCGTCAACTAGATTGAAAGCTATCCACGAGTGCGGTTTTGTCTCCCAAATATATGCATAGGTCGTTTGCCACCATACGGCATCTGCGGGGATCAATGGAGCTTCGGCCCAACCAAAAGCAATGAATGCAACATTCGTTAGAATAAGAGGAGCCACCACAAAAAGCAGAATGTTGAAAGCGAGGGCAAATATGATCGAACCAACTGCACTAGCCGAACGACCAGCCTTTTTTGTTCTGGAATCCTCCGGCATTGATATCTTTGCCGGAGCTTTTAGAAACTCTTCATCCGTCCTACCTTCAACAGCAACCATTTGCGATCCTAGGAGCTTCTCTTTAACTGTTTCCTTTTGTTCTTTTTGATCGTTCTCGTATATCTCGGCTGAAAAATTTAATGCCTTTATACCAAGGGCCATCGTCTGGATAAGGGTCGCCCCGCCACGCAGGACAGGGGTATTCAGCCACTTGTATTTGTCGCTCCATTTCGGCAGACGTTCGGCCTTAGTTACGATCTCACCGTTCTGTTTTCGGCAGGCTATGGCATACGCTGATGGCGTTCTCATCATCACGCCCTCCATTACGGCTTGCCCTCCGACTATCAGGTCTCGTTCCATTGCGAAAACAGTATGGATGAATCGGGTTAATCTGGCTGTTCGTCGATCTTGCATAAAAGCTCCGATATTTAGATGCCCTAAAGAAAACAATAACGCCAACCTTTTTCCTTTCGCGGAGGCATTCGATGCACTCCTATCGATCGGCCCTAGGTCGGCGTCGGATATTGTTCAGCTAATGATTTCTGCTGGTATCGATCACCAGAAGCAAACTTTTTACTTACTTAGTTGCCTGCGCTCCGCGAGCATAACGTTTATTAAACCGGTCAACGCGCCCTGCCGTATCGACCAATTTCTGCTTTCCGGTAAAGAACGGGTGACACTCAGAACAAATTTCGACGTGGAGTTCTTCACCAAGCGTGGACTTCGTCTTGAAGGAATGGCCGCACGCACACGAAACGGTGATCTCCTGATAATTTGGATGTATTTCTGCTTTCATTGCATTAAACTTGCCCAAATTGGCAATCTCTTATAATAAGGTTTCGCTGTCTGGAGGTCAAGGATTAGATATTGTTCTAGGGCTAATCTTTTCGGGGTACTGTGGTTGGTAAGGCAGTGCCAAAGTCTTTCTTCACGCGGGAATATCCTTTTTCCTGATCTGCTCTAACTCAAAACTATGTACTGCGCACAAGCTGCGTCACCAAAACTCAACATTATTCCACTCGCCCTCACTCAAAACTTAAAACTGCGTGCTATGCCTACGGTGCCAAGGGCACAGGCTATGCCACCAGAACTCAAAACTTCCCTAACCTGTAATTCCTGATAGCAGCACGAGTCCCAGTACCGCCCCAAACACGATCAGGGCATAGAATTGGGCACGTCCTGTTTCTAAGTACTTCAGCGCTTCGCCGGTCACGAGGGTGACAAAACCCGCCAAGTTGACAACGCCATCCACAATCCGCAAATCGACTTCCAGCACTTGCCGTGCCAAGCGACGGCTGCCCTGGACAAACAGCACTTCGTAAATATCATCGAAGTACCACTTGTTGAGCGAGAGCTGATACAGCGGCTGAATTTTCTCGGCCACCGCGGCGGGATCAATCTTACGGCTCAGGTACATCAACGAGGCCAAGGTAATACCCAGCAGGGCAATGCCAACCGAGCTGCCTCCCATCAGCAGAAACTCACTCCACTCAAACTCAGAAGGGATCCCTTCCACGACTTCGCCGGGCGGGGGAATAAACGCTTCAAAATAGTTAGCGAACGGTGTCCCGACCAAACCAATCAGAATTGACGGAATGGCTAGGGCAATCAGCGGCAGCGTCATTGAAATCGGCGACTCGTGCGGCTCGCTGCTGTGATGATCCACTGGCGCTTCGTGATCGTGGGCTTCTTGGGGCAATTCTGCCGTCAGTTCCTTCGGGTTCATCGCCCCAGGACCAAAGGCCAAGCCCAAACGCTGGAGCTGTTCTAGCTTCAGTTTTTGCTTAATGCCCTCATTCTGACCCCGAAAACCGCCCTCAAAGGTGCTGAAGTACATGCGGAACATGTAAAACGCGGTGATTCCAGCGGTTAACCAACCAATGGCCCACAAAGCCGGATTGGCAGCATAGGTCGCGCCCAGAATTTCATCCTTAGACCAGAATCCGGCAAAGGGAGGAATCCCACAGATCGCCAGTGTGCCAATCAAGAAGGTGATCGCGGTAATCGGCATGTACTTCCGCAGTCCGCCCATCAAGCGCATGTCTTGGGCATAGACCGGATCATGGCCGACAACCGACTCCATCCCATGGATTACCGACCCCGATCCTAAAAACAGCATTGCCTTGAAGTAGGCGTGGGTCATCAAGTGGAATAAGCCTGCTCCGTAGGCACCAACGCCCATCGCCATCACCATATAGCCCAACTGCGACATGGTGGAATAGGCTAAGCCCTTCTTGATGTCGTTTTGGGTAATCGCGGTAGTGGCACCAATAAAGGCCGTGACCGCCCCAGTCCAGGCAATGGTGTTCATGGCGCTAGGCACATGCTCAAAGGCCGGATACATGCGGGCAATCAAGAAGACGCCGGCTGCCACCATCGTTGCCGCGTGGATTAGAGCTGAAATGGGAGTCGGACCTTCCATCGCATCGAATCTGGCTCTGGATTTGCCGAAATTCATCGCCTGCCCAGAGGCATTAGTGGTGCGACGAATTACTGTCAACAGCACCATGATCAAGACAAAGACAAGCAGCCCATGCATGATCAGCCAAGCGACGGCACTGCTGTCGGGAGAGCGCTGCACTTCTAGATCGACATTATTCTTGCGGGCTGCTTCGATCAGTTCCGGGTTGCGATCGCCAGCAAACAGCGTCACTTCCTGAGTGGCATTCTGCTGCGATTCACCCTTGAGTTGTACCTGGGCCACACCACGGGCTGGATCCAGCTCAATCCGATTGACCTGACCGGCATCAATTTTTTTCAGCAGCTCACTGTAGGTCAACGCTTCCCGTTCGGCAGTTTGAGACTGGGCTAAACCGGGCAGGCTGCCAAAGGTGCCTTGTAAAACCAGCCACATGGCAGTGACCGTACCCGTAACCAGCGTTCCGGTTCTGCGAGATTTTTTACCATGACGAGAAAGTTGCCTGACGGATGTGTTGTGATCAGCCTGCTTCATAGATCTATAGTGTCCTTGCCATCTCCTGCAATTCTGTCCCAGCCGCTCTAGCGGATCGCTCAGCGGTTCATAGAAACAATTCACCGAATCTGATCGCTGGGAATTCGGTTACAGCCCTAGAATCTAGTGTAACTCCACCCCATCCTAACTATTGCAATCAACAGTTGGACACTTGGTTTGGACTTTTAGCTGGAAATAACGATATCGCCGTCAACCACTTGACCTACTGCTTGTCTGCCCCTTAGGCATAGTCATATCGAGTTCGCTTTAGCTAGAATAGAGCTAATGATATTGTCCAGGCAGGTAACTATGGTCAAAATTGTCGGAATTGCAGGCAGTTTGAGATCGGGTTCTTACAGTCAGCAGGCTCTGCAAATCGCAGCTCAGCGAGTTGCAGCTCTGGGTGCCGAGGTGGAAATTTTGGATCTGCGCACAATGAACTTACCCTTCTGTGATGGTGGAGACGATTACTCTGACTACCCAGATGTAGCTCGCCTTAGCCAAACGGTGAAGGAGGCAGATGGCTTGATTCTAGTGACGCCAGAATATCACGGCAGCGTCAGCGGAGTTTTAAAAAACGCGCTTGACTTAATGGGCTTTGAGGAACTAGATGGCAAGGTGGCCGGTTTGATTAGCATCCTCGGCGGCCAGCCCAACAGCAATGCCCTCAACGACCTGCGGGTGATCATGCGCTGGGTTCATGCTTGGGTGATTCCGGAACAGGTGGCAATTGGACAGGCCTGGAAGGCGTTTGGAGAAGATGGCAAGCTGCTTGATCAGAAGCTTTCTGAGCGCTTTGACAGCTTTGCTCAGAGCTTGGTGGAGAACACGCGCAAACTGAGAGGCGTTTCTTAACCCATCGCGGTGACTGGGGCTACTGCAAGTGATTCGATTTTTGATCGTGCCAGTATTTTGGTCGCGGGCAGTTTGCCCGCACTCCAACTAATTCAATGCTTGCGCTAAGCCCGCACCTTGAGGAAGACTCGATCAGCAGCATGAAAGCGCTAAACAAATAAAAAGTTGCAATCACTAGATGTATGCCGGTCAGGCTCCATCCACCCAGCCGCAAACAGTAGAAAAAAATTGCTGGAATCCCGATTAAAACGACGTGGGTGAAAACTGCCTTATGGATTTCAACCGACCACTTCCTCACTTCCCTTGCCCTCCTCACTGTGAAAAGAACCGCTGGCTATCGAGTCTACAAGATAGACGGAACTTTCGCTCATTCCTTTAACTCAGCGGCGGAACCCCTATCTGGCTCTAGCTTCTCTACTCTCAGCCAAGGCATCCAATAGCCATGAGATACCTGACAGAGGCAAAGTTCCCGGTTGTCCAGTAAACGCTCCACTTCTAGATCTGTCTAACCATTTCTCCACAATAGCGAACCCGATCGCCCACATTGAGATGCCAAGTGCGTACCTGGCGCTTTGGTGAGGTAGTCAGAACATCATCGAGACCCGGCAAAACTGCCAAAACAATCCGCTGGATCAGTGGAGTAGTGTAATCTGCCGGGACAGAGAAAATCAAGATTCCAAGTGCCCTAATCGGCAACCCTACACCCCAAAGCATTAAATTACTGCCGATAATCAGGCTGATGGTCGGACCTATGCCAAGATTGTGAGTCAAGAGATAGCTGTAGCTATGAGATCCTAGCCCCCCATCATCTGCTTCTGCTGAGTAAACTGCTTCAATCGCGAAATCGCACCATACAGCCAATGGTTTGCCAAATCGCAACCATCAGCTCTGCCCCAACCCATTCGACTCGCTGAATCAGCAGCAAGAGCATGGGGCATAGCATTAAGATGCTAGCTAACCGGGTAGAACGCCAGGTGAATAAGCTTGTTGTGGATACACCGTTCGACTGGTACTATTCCGTAAACATCCTGTCAACAAAACTATCAGTCTGGGATCAATTTGGGTTAGCGGTAACAAAAACGGCAACCATCCTGTAGCAAGCTGCTGTAAGACACTGCTGACCCAACCTATGGCTTTGCTTTCCCCTGGCTGATGGCTAAAATTTTCTCTGCTACTGGGGTTGCCACCGGCATCACCGAGAGCCGATTCCCCTGCCGCACCACGCCTAGCTGCTCGGGTGTGAATTGCTGCCGCAGCTGATCCAGCGGGATGAAATTTACAAATGTTTCTACATACTCCACCTGAACAGTTTGCCAGCGCGGATTGGCCTTCGTAGATTTGGCGTCGTAGTATTTGCTGCTGGGATCGAACTGACTAGGGTCAGCAAGGCCGGTTTGAACAATCTGCATCAGCCCGACAATTCCGGGCGGTGTCGTGTTGGAGTGATAGAAGAAGGCCAGATCGCCAACCTGCATCTCGCGCAAGAAGTTTCTTGCCTGATAGTTGCGCACACCATCCCAAATTGTTTGTTGATCGCGAGCCAGGTCTTGAATCCCGTAGACCTCCGGTTCCGATTTCATCAGCCAGTAGTTCATCGTCATCAAGTTTCTATAGAGTCTTCAATCCGCAAGGGCTAGCCAACCCCGACAAAATCTTTCCCACCCCTCGCACTTGTGGAGAGGCCGCTCGTGCCAAGGCCCATGAGCAGTTCCCAAATTTAGAACGCTATTAGCAAGCTACAAACTATCCAACGATAGAGCTAAAACTCGCGATCCGACAGATTGACTCAGTCGCAATGTTTTGGTTTCTATAACTTGAAAGCCCAGCGATTCATAGAGGTTTTGCGCTCTAGGGTTATCGATGTCCACACTGATGTAAACATGGCTAGCTTTGGCCGTGGCCGCTTCTGCAATACAGTATTGCAGTAATTGGGTACCGATGCCCTGCCCTCGATAGGCCGAATCAACGGCCAGATTAGCAATATAAAAGGTACCGGGAGGATAATCGTGCCGCACCAAACGATTCAGGATCAAGGCATCAACGAACTGCAAACGCAATTGCTGCCAGCGATTCAGGCAGGTCTGGTAGTCCGTTGTTTGATTGAGGGATTCGGCTGCTATCAGGGTGGCAACCCCTAAAATCTGATTTCCCTGACCGCCAGTTATACTGGCCTCGGCAACTCGCACATAGCGATGGCTAAACCGATTCTGGGAGTGCTGCACCAAATCAGTCAAGATCGGAATTGCCTTACCGCCGAACATCAATCCAAACATAGCGGGAGCAGATTGGTAAATTAGATTTGCCACCGGCTTAGGAGGGTGATCCGTGAGAGACATGGCAACGCAGTCAACGGGCAATGATGAAGACATCGATCTCGGAGTATTCTGAAGTTAATCCAGCATACTGACGTTGACCTCAGTCAGACAAATCAGAGCCTATTTAATTATGGCGAAACAAAAGGGAAAAGCACTGCCATCCAAGCTAATCATCCGATCCGGGCGATGGGTCTGGACTACCATGTGGCATCTCATGATGTCTCAAATGGCTCCTCGCAGTAAAGCAGGGGAATATCTGCGGCCAGAGAGCCAGTTTCGCAATCTTGTCTTGCAGTCAGAAAAATCGGTCGATCCCTCCACCGATTCGGTCAATTCAAGTGCTGAGGTTTATCCCGCCGCCGCCGGACGCTATCGCTTGATCGTGGGCTGGGGCTGCCCTTGGGCACACCGAACGCTGGTGACACGGGCACTGAAGGGGCTAGAAGATACCATTTCGGTCACATTTGTGACTCCCTCGCCGGAAGCGGGCGGTTGGATCTTTGAACAGCCAGAGGAGGGCTGTCAGTCACTGCGGGATCTGTACCAGCTAGCGCAACCAGACTATACAGGACGCTGCACCGTACCCGTTCTCTGGGATACTCAGCAGCAGCAAATTGTCAATAACGAGAGTGCAGAAATTATCGTCATCCTGAACGAGGCGTTTAATCAATTTGCTAAACAACCTGATCTCGATCTCTATCCTGAAGATAAACACGAGGAAATCAATTCCTGGAACGAGAAAATCTATCATGCAGTAAACAATGGCGTCTATCGCTGCGGATTCGCTCAAAGTCACTTTGCAGTGTTTCGCCGGTAATTGGATCAATGTAACGAATGGCATCAATTTCATCGCCAAAAAACTCGATCCGAATCAGGCGATCTTCGTAGGCCGGACCAATCTCCAGCACATCGCCCTTTACCCGAAACTTGCCTCGCCCCACATCCAGGTCATTACGTTCGTATTGCACGGCGGCCAAATCGCGCAACACCTGCCGCTGGTCTATTTCCATCCCAACCCGAAACGGAATCGAAGCCCGCAGGTACTCCGAAGGAATCCCTAAACCATAAATGCAGCTAATCGATGCCACCACGATCACATCCCGTCGCTCAAACAGTGACCGCGTAGCCGAGTGCCGCAGCATATCAATTTCATCGTTGATTGAAGCGGTTTTAGCGATGTAGGTATCGGTGACTGGAATGTAGGCTTCTGGCTGGTAATAGTCGTAATAGCTGATAAAGTACTCAACCGCGTTATCTGGAAAAAATTCCCGCAGCTCATTACACAACTGTGCTGCCAGGGTTTTGTTATGAGCCAAAACTAGCGTTGGTTTACCAACATTTTGAATCACCCGGGCAACTGAATGGGTTTTTCCAGTTCCCGTTGCCCCCAGCAAGGTTTGGAAGCGGTGCCCTGCCTGCACATGTTTAGTTAGCTGCTTGATTGCCTTGGGCTGGTCTCCCTTTGGCTCAAACGGTGCCTGAATGTTAAATTCTGCCATGCTGCCTTCTGGATGACATTACGCCTCTTCTATGATGACGAATTGTAATCAAAGCTGGAGCAGCAATTGGTTGCTGGGAACTCTAAACTCAAGAGTAATGCGGATTAGCTTCTCTTATATCAATCGCCTCGTTAATAAAAATCCTTGAATTGTATCCAATGAATCTTGTTTCAATGGACTACAGCAATCAACAATGGCAGCCCTGGGGTATCTACGCAAGCCAATCTCGCAGGATTTCGAGCCAACTTTGGACCAGACTGCGGCAATGGAGCAGTAAGTTACGTTTTTTGACATTAACTACCCTTCAGGAACGCCACATCGTAGCGCTAGCCACAGACAGCTATAGACATGAGTTCCATAATATGTGATTCTCTACGTCAGCTATCTGAAAATTCGCCACTCCTACTGACCTCAGGCCAGAAGAATCGGTTCCTGTTCCCTATTCGTCGGCGACTTTCGCTGCATCTACTCGCTATGCAACTATCTCCCTACACGCAATACTACATTCGCAAGCTGCTGCGTCAGTACCTTAGTTATATTCACTATCCTCTGACCGGTGTTGGAGTTTGCAGTTTTTTTCAGACTGACCTAAACCAATTGCTGAAGCAGCTTTATCCAAAAGGGTTCGAGTATGGCATCAAGATTCAGGAGTTGGAAACCCTGATTCATCTGCATCAAGCCAGCGAACCGCAGAAGATTTCTCCTTACGAAACCCTTTCCGAGATCGAGCAGAAGATTTTTTGGATCCTCGGCCTCAAGTTTTTGGCTATTTTACCCTCAATGCCGCTGACTGTGCCCCAGGAAAGCTTTTTGTTTAGCACCACGATCAAAAACAATATCCGCTACGGGGACCCCACCAGCGAACAGCCAGAGGTAGAACAGGCGGCTAAACAGGCCCAGATCCATCCCGAAATTCTCAATTTTCCGCAGCAGTACAAAACGATTGTGGGCGAACGAGGCATTACCCTCTCTGGTGGACAGCGACAGCGGACGGCCTTAGCGCGCGCCCTGTTGGTGGATGCTCCAGTTTTGATTTTGGATGATGCCCTCTCTAGCGTAGACAACCAAACCGCAACCGCAATTTTGCATCAGCTCTCAGAGGGGACAGAGCGCAAAACGGTTCTGTTTATTTCTCACCAGCTTTCAGCAGCAGCGGCGGCAGATCGAATTCTGGTGATGGATCACGGTCGCATCGTGCAGGCAGGCACCCATGCGGAATTATTGGCTCAAGACGGACTCTACCAGTCGCTCTGGGAAACCCATGCGATGGAGGAAGCGATTGAAGAAGTTGATTGATACAGCCTTTTTCACATTCATAAAGTGCTGTTTTTGATTAGTCATCGACCTTTTGCATGTCTCAATGGCTGGTGTGAATGAGATGTATACATTCTCTTGCATTAAGCTGAATGATGATTTGGCGAATGGGTATAGCCCCTGCAATTGGCAAGCTTTGATCTTCAAGACATTGTTGCAAAGGCAAATTGGCAAAGGAACTTTTATGGCTCTAGCAACAGCCAGTACTTTTGTGAAAACTTTACATATCTGTTCAGGAATCCGCTGGGAAGTTTGCTAGACTGACTTATTTGACGCACCTTCTAAAAATCTCACAATTAGCGATTGATTAAAAAGGAACTTAGTTTGATACAGCCAAGTCTATTAGTGTGAGTGATCAAATTAGCTCTGAGTAATGCAACTGAATGAAACAAAAGCAATGAAACAAGAGAGTGTATGGGTATCTTGCCCGCTACTAGTCAGGCATTTGTAGACACTAACACCACAAGATTTCTAAAACCGCTAGCTCTCTAAGTACTACAAACCTAATGCCAAAAGGGCAAAGCATTTGCGTCAAAAGCTCTGTAGCTCAGCCTTGAATTCATTTTGCACATGCTGCGCCCCGACCGGAACTATGGCCAATTAACCAGACTTGATATCAATAATTAGGTTGGCCTACTGAGCTAAGATAAACCGGCAATATCATCTAACATTCTCTGCTGAAGGAGCATTCCGCTTTATGTCTGTGAGTTTCGACGCTGCAAATACTTTCCAGGTTGGTATAACGCCTTACTCAGTTGCTGTGGCCGATGTGAATGGTGACGGCATCTTAGATTTGATTTCCGGTGGAACTGTAACGCCATCGGGTTCAGTTGCGCAAACAGGTGCTGTTTCTGTCCTGTTGGGCAGCAGTAGCGGACGGTTTAATTCGTCGCCGATTGTGTCTTCGGGGGCGGGGTTTGGTTCAGCGACAGCCCTCGCAGTTGGAGATTTTAATAACGATAACGTTCTGGGCGGCATCGGCAAAGACATGTCCTACTACGCGCTGGAAGAGTACACCATCGTCAAGCATGTCATGCTAGATATCACGGGCGAACAGAAGAAAGCCTGGCACTCGGTTGTATTTGACGCTTAATCAAGTTTTGTAGCTTACTTCTGCAAAGCATTGTTTTAAGTTTTGAGTGTTGAGTTAGGTAGCGGTTGGTAAAGTTTTGAGTGTTGAGTTAGAGCAGGGAAGTTGAAAAATAAATTTGGTGAGCCGGTGGTGTGAGCATCTCACCCACTCATGGGCAGAATGTCATTGCCCACAGCCTGTCACTCAACTCAAAACTGAGAACTCAAAACTCAAAACTATCTTCCAAGCTATCTTCCTGATTCTGTTCCTGTAGAGATTGCCATCCGGCTTGCCAAAGCGAACGGTCTTTGAGCTGCTGAGCGTTCAACCAAAACCGCACGGTTGGGTCACAGGCAGCCACCATCTCAGCAAACACCCAACGCCCTTCATTTTTGCGATTGACCACTTGGAAATGTCGCCATCCCCAAGTGGTCTGTTGGGCTGTCCATTTGGAACCAACCAAGTAAGGAAATTTTTGCTTGCGTGCCATTGGGACTTCTATCGAGTTATGTAACAAAAAATAACTAGAATTGAGGACAAAAAACCTGAAATCGCGTCAAATTGCCAGAGGTTTTCTCTTCCAGTTCTGGAATGTTCGGTTATGCTGAATTCATAACAATTTCTCAACACGCCGTTTCTGTTTTCCCGCAAAGAGAATCTTGCTGTGTTGATTGTTAGGTTCGTTGCCTCATTGGTCCGAGCTAATTGGTTTGAGAAATTTTGCCTTCAGCAAGATCTCATTCTGTAACTTTCAGCAAGCGCAAACTAAAACTCTGGCATACCAGTTTTTTACAGCGAAAATTATGAAAAAGCGTGCAACTTTTGTGAGAAAAGTTACAATCGGAGAGGTTTCAGCAAAATCCGCAGGCAATGATTCCCGTTTTGGTGCTGATTCCCAGTATTCATCATTACTGAGGAGAAGTATTGTGCCTCTGGGATAGCTACCGTCAACGACGAACTGGTCTTAAATTTATCTAGAATCACTTAAGCGTAGACCAGCTAATAACTCGGTCGTGATATTCCTTGGTTTGATTGACCTTTAACGTTTTGATATAAGGAGCATGAGGAGCGCGGCATGACCCAGGCTAATGACGTACTCGAAACCATTGACCAGCCCGAGAGTAATTTGGATGAACTCTTGATTGAGGAAGGAGATGATCGAGACGATTTGTTCGACAGCCAACCTGATTCTGAGGATGAAGAGGATGGCAAGGCGGCGAAGGGAGGCGCTCGTCGTCGGGCACAAGCGAAGAAAAAACATTACACCGAAGATTCGATTCGGCTTTACCTGCAGGAGATTGGTCGGATTCGCCTGCTGAGGGCCGATGAAGAAATTGAGCTGGCCCGCAAGATCGCCGATTTGCTAGAACTAGAGCGAATTCGGGACAAATTATGGCAAAACGCCGCACGGCAGCATCCCAAACGATTGATGTGACGGCAGTGGATGTGACAAAAGAGGATAAATCAGTACCCAAGCAACCAGTACCCAAGCAACAGTTCGAGATTTATCCGGGCTGGGAATTTATCGGTGAAGCTTATGAGTCCACGATTCGACAATATGTCGAGTATATGCCGCTAATCTGCGTGGCTGGATTTGCTGAACCGTCAGAAGCAACCGAATTTTACGAGCGGGAATCCTTGCTGCGCCACTTTTCGGAATGTTTACTCACTGATATTCTCACCCATACTCCCATCACCCAAGCGTTTGAGAAGACAATTGCCAATTCGCTGCTGGCAGACTGTCTGCGTTCCACTGGCCCTTGGACCTCTGAACTGCGGCTAGAGCAATACCGGCAGTGGCAGGCATGGCGCGATCGGATTGGGCGAACTCAGTCAGATCTGCCGTTTTATCTCTGTTTCCAGCTTCAAGATCCGGCCAAACCCGAAGATGCTTGGCAGCTTCAGTTTCAGGTTGCGCCCAAACAGGATCCGTCGCTGCGAGTGGCGCTGCAAGACTATTGGCGTATGGGTTCCAAACAACAGCAGCAAGTCAAAAAACAAATGGGTGAACAGTTTGAACAACATTTGCTGATGAACTTGGGATACGCAGCGCGAATTTATCCGGCCCTATGGCGCGGACTAGAAACCGATCAGCCGATTGGAATTGCACTGAACTTAGAAGCCGCGTTTGAATTTTTGCGAGAATCGGCCTGGGTGCTGGAGAATGCGGGCTACAAAGTGATTGTGCCGGCTTGGTGGACCCCGCAAGGACGCCAGCGGGCTAAAGTCCGCCTCAAGGCCAAGGGTAAATCCCTTACGGGTGGTGAAGATAAAACGAAGAAGTATTTTGCTTACGAGAATTTAGTGCAGTATGAATATGAGCTGGCAATCGGTGATGAACAAGTCAGTGAACAAGAATGGCAGCAGCTTGTGAATGCCAAAACGCCCTTGGTGAAGTTTCGCGGCCAGTGGATGGAGCTAGATCAGGACAAAATGCGCCAAATGCTAGAGTTCTGGAAAACTCACCAGCAGGAGCATCCAGAACTGAGCCTGTTGGAGTTTCTGAAGCTGACCGCCGCCAACGAGGAGAGTTTAGTCCTAGACGTAGACCGCCACAGTAGCTTGGCAGAGATGCTGGCCAAACTGAGTGACAAAAGCCAGCTCCAGCCAGTCGATAATCCGCAGCATCTGCGGGGCGCGCTGCGCGAGTATCAAAAACGGGGCGTATCCTGGCTACAATTCCTGGAGCAACTGGGGTTGAATGGCTGCCTTGCCGATGACATGGGCCTAGGTAAAACAATCCAGGTGATTGCCCGGTTATTGCAAGAGCGCGAACAGCCCAAAGGGAAACCAATCCTGCCCACCCTCTTGATCGCGCCGACATCGGTCGTGGGCAATTGGTACCATGAAATCCAACGGTTTGCACCCGAACTGCGGGCACTCATCGATTTTCAGCAAAAGCAGCCGGATCTGCCGGTTGTGGTGGTTCAGACTGAAGAGAATCAAGATGTTGTGATCGGTTTGTCTCAAACCTGCCCTGGGCTAAAAGTCACCAAACCGGGCGATCTGGGCAAATTGGCAGCGATGATCGCCGGAGCCAACCTGATGCTTTGCACCGAAGGCGTACCGATGCATCTAGCCGTGGCGCTGCAAGTTTATACCCTGGCGCTGTTTGCCTCCACCGATCCAGCCAAAGCACTGCCCAAAGCTGACAAGTTTCTTGGCCTGCAATCCGCGACGGGCAAACTTGTCGATATTTCACCAGAACAGGTGTTGCAAAAGGTTTGGGGCGGCTAACGGAACGCTAGACTAGAACTCTGAACTAAGGGTGGTGTCAGCCCAGCCATTTCACCATTTCCTCATCCTTTCACCAAGGCAATCATGGCGTTCCTGAGCGGGTACAAACTCGACCGACGAGATATCAGAGCCTTTATCATTCTGGCGCTGTTTTTTGGCCTTCTAGCCAGCTTTGCGGGCTGGATCGTTTCAGGACACTTGGCCAAAGCCGATCGCGTCAATCGCTTACTGGAAACAAAAGTTTGTTCAAACTGTGACCTGGATGGAACCGACCTGGATAAGGCGGATCTGGAGCAAGCGGAGCTAGAAGACGTCACTTTGCGCCGAACTAGCTTGCAAAATGCGAATCTGCAAGCGGCTAATCTGCTGCGAGCTATCCTGAGCGAAGCCCACCTCCAGCGGGCAAACCTGAGTGATGCCAACTTAGGCGAAGCAATTTTGAATCAAGTGAATCTGGACGAAGCCAACTTGAGTGGCGCTGATTTGAGTCGAGCCTATTTGGGCGATTCTAGCTTGCGGCAGGCGAACCTGATCGGCGCAGATCTGAGTGAAACTAACCTGGCCAGAGCCGACCTCACAGATGCCAACCTGCGGGATACCGACCTGGGAGACACCAATCTCAGCCGCGCTCACCTCCCCTCAGCCGATTTGCGCCGCGCTCACTTAGGTGGAGCCGATTTAGATAGCGTCACCCTCACCGAAGCCAATCTGTTTCGGGCCAATTTACCCAGAGCCAACTTGAATCGCGCTAAGTTGCAGAAAACCGATTTGCAGGACGCCAACCTCAGTAATGCTGACCTCAGCCACGCCGATTTGTCGAGCGCCAATCTCAGCAATGCCTACTTAGGAGAAGCCAACCTCAGCCACGCCAACCTCAGCGGCACCACCATGTTTGGCACCAATCTAGCTAAGGCCAACCTAAGCCATGCCGATTTAAGTGGAGCTAACTTTAGCGGCGTCAATCTGCGCCGGGCTGACTTGAGTGGAGCCAACCTCAGCGGTATCGATCTCAGCACTGCCAAACTCTGCAAAACCCGAATGCCAGATGAGACGATGGAAAATCGCGATTGTTAGCCGTCTTGCTTCAATTTCGCCTTTGCCTGTTGCCAGAATTGCTCTAACTCTTCGGTCGAGAATTCTGTCTCGAAGCTCTCTCCGAAGACAAAGGGAAGACGGTTTTGATACTCGGGGGGCGCGGTAAAAATGCTCCCTATGCACCCCTTGCCGAATTGATCGAAAGGTCTGTTAGAAAGCTCGTTCTGATAGGCGAAGACGCAGCCAATATCGAATCGCAGTTGAAAGGAACGGCAGAAATAATTCAGGCCGGATCAATGTCGGAGGCGGTTGAGGCCGCCTTTGATGCGGCAGAACCGGGCGACGCGGTGTTGCTGGCTCCGGCGTGTGCAAGTTTTGACATGTTCAATAGTTTTGAAGAACGCGGACAGGTCTTCAAAGCGGCGGTGGAAGGGTTGAGAAGTACTATCTAGTGTGCAGTTTTAATGGCAAAGTCGCGTCCAGACATAATTCTGATAGTAATTTCGACGGCGCTGGCGGCGTTCGGCACGTTGATGGTGTACAGCGCCTCCGCAATGCACGCACAGCGGGAGACCGCCGGAGCCACTCAGTTTACATACTTCTATAAACAGCTCGGGTTTACGGTATTCGGGCTTGTCGCGATGTATTTGATCAGCCGGGTAGATCATCGCCGTTACCAAAACCCGCTTGTGGTCTATTCATTGATGACGGTTACGGTAATTTTCCTACTAGCGGTATTTGCCTTTCCGGAAATCAATGGAGCACAGCGTTGGATACGTTTCGGTGCGTTTTCTTTTCAGCCGTCTGAGATGGCAAAGATCACATTGCCGATCTTCTTGGCTTATTTCCTTACGCGGAATGCTGATCGCGTGGGTGAGATCCGTGCGACGGTCTTGCCGTGCGTCGGAGCGATGCTTTTATTTTGTGGATTGGTCGCGCTCGAACCGGATCTGGGCACTGCGCTCGTGCTGGCAGCGATATTTTCATGTGTGTATTTTGCTGCCGGAGCAAAAATGCTGCACGTTTTCGCTGTCGGTGGTGCGATGGCGGCGGTCGCCGGAGCGATGGTCTTGCTCGCACCGTGGCGTTTGCAAAGAATGATGGCATTTCTTGATCCGTTCGCACACAGCGACGATGCAGGTTATCAAGTTGTGCAATCTTTGTATGCGATCGGTTCGGGCGGCATCTTCGGCGAAGGCTTCGCACGAGGCCAGCAGAAGCTTTTTTACCTTCCGTATCCTTATTCCGATTTTATTTTCTCGGTCGTCGGCGAGGAATTTGGGTTGCTCGGCACGCTTTCGGTGGTTTTGGCGTTCGGCGTGATACTTTGGCGAGGTGCGATGATCGCAATTAACGCCGCAGACCGTTTCGGGATGTTGCTTGCGATCGGATTGGTGACCGGCATTATTGTTCAGGCACTTTTTAATATAAGTGTCGTCATTTCGATACTGCCGGCAAAGGGAATTCCGCTGCCGTTCATTTCTTATGGCGGTTCGTCGGTTGTATTTACGCTGGCTGCGGTCGGGATCTTATTGAATATCTCGCGTGGCGGTGGCGAAAAGAAACAACAAGAACTGCCGGAAAAACCCATTAGACGATTGGATCCAGAATAAACTCACCCTGCTGCTTGCAGCGGGGTATTCCGGTTCACGTGATCAAATACGAACGCCCCAAGGGGCGGGGAATTCAACTCGAAACAGATTAAAATCTTTTAAGTAGGTGAGCATAATTAAACCTAAAATCCAAAACCCTGTGCCGCCCGCGCAGGGTTTTGGATCTGGTTTTTTAATTATGCCGAGGTACTTAGAAGGCAGTTTGCATCGTTTGTCTGACTGGCGCTCTCTATTCAGGGGACCAACTAAATGGGGGCATAGATAGACTGGTACTGGCTCTGACTGGTGCTGGATCTGACCGTCACCGGCATGTGCACCTACTGATGACTGGCTACAAAACTGGGGAACTATAACCGTACTCAAATTCTGGATCGCTGCTCACCGCCTGAGAATTTTTCAGGCGCTATTTGAACACCTGAAATTGTTGTCTAAATCCTAGCTTTTCCTGAATCAGCTACCTGATTCAATTACCTCAATCGATAGAGGAATTTAGCTCGGTGTTCCCTTTGCATGAGCAGGACGATCGAGCGGTTGCCCCATTTACTCGGTGAGCCATCGGTTTCTTGTTCCATTTTCGTAGCTCAGTTTACATTCACTCCAATGTCAGGCTTCAATTCTTCCTCAGCAACTTGGTCTTCCTCCCTAACTCGCGCTCAAACCATTTCGGGTCACGCTCAGCTTACGTCAATGATTAGTAGTCCTCGTGAGTTTACAGTTCGGTTTTGGGGGGTTAGGGGCAGTATTCCAACGCCCGGAATCGAGACGGTGCGATACGGCGGCAATACGGCCTGTGTGGAGATGGAGGTGGGCGGTAAGCGACTGATTTTTGACGGAGGAACCGGCCTGCGTGTATTGGGTAAGCAAATGCTGCAAGAAATACCGGTGAAGGGACATATCTTTTTTACCCATACCCACTGGGATCGGATTCAGGGCTTTCCTTTTTTTATGCCAGCCTTCATTGAGGGCAACCAGTTTGATATCTACGGTGCAGTCGGGCAAAACGGAGCGTCAATCAAGCAGAGGCTTTCCGACCAGATGCTGCGGCCCAATTTCCCGATACCGTTGAAAATGATGCAGGCCAACCTGCGGTTCCATGACATTGCTCCTGGCTCAGTAATCACGCTCGATGATGTGGTCATCGAAACCGTTGCTTTGCATCGCTCCAATCAGGCGCTAGGGTATCGGATTACCTGGAATGGGTATTCGGTCGTTTACGCTACCGATACCGAACATCTGCTCAACCAAATTGATCCGGGCTTGCTCTACCTGGCCCATCAGGCTGACTTGCTAATCTATGACGCCGCCTATACCGAGCATTCCTTCTACCATTCCTCCTACAACGCCGAGGCAGCCGTTGGTCAACCCACTGCTGCTTGGAAGGCTGGAATCGAAGTGGCCCTCGCCGCTGAAGTAAAGCAAACGGTGATGTTTCACCACGATCCAGGCCACGAAGATGATTTTTTAGATCAGGTGGAAGAATCCGACCGGCAAAATCTTGGCTGATTGTCTCATATTTGCCAGAATCTGCCATAGGTATACCCCAAAAGTTTTGTTCTGCCTAGGGGTTTATCGAACCAGCAGCCAAAATCTTTAAGCTTTAAGTGAGTTCATCACAAATCTTAAAAACGAGAAGCAAGCAGGTCATTCAGGCCAACCATGAGTACGAGCATCCAACCCATCGCTAGTTTTTAGGCTATTCCAGCCACGCAAGCAGCTTGAGTTCTCACAACCCACTCGCTGCTGTCGCCCCACGTTGATGTTAAACATTTTTTGTTAAGCATTGTGTTTTCTTAAGCTGTAGAATACTTCTAGACGATCTGCAAACCTTGGCTGTCTGCTGATTTGACAAGGCTGCTGATTTGGCAATACCGGCTTTGTATGCTTGGGCGGCTCTACTCTTCGAGTTTTTAAGATATTTGTCTGCGTTTTCATTTTTGGGCCGCAGACGCGATCGGGCCAGCTTAGGGTAGATTTCGCTAGAACGTTTTTCCATTAAAACCCCTCTTACATTACGTAACCTTTGTTTAGATCATGTCTCAACTCTCTGGAAATCCTGATGTGCCCGATTTGGGACGACGCCAATTCATGAACCTGCTGATGGTTGGATCTGGCGCAGTCACCGTTTTAGGTGCGCTTTATCCCGTCGTCAAATATTTCATCCCGCCATCAAGCGGTGGCACAGGTGGTGGCGTCATAGCTAAAGATGCACTCGGTAACGACATTGTTGCCAGCGAGTTTCTGGCTAGCCATGCCCCAGGTGAGCGGGTTTTGGCGCAAGGTTTAAAGGGCGACCCAACCTACATTGTGGTAGAAAGCGCGGATGCAATCGCCGACTACGGCCTCAACGCCGTCTGTACCCACTTGGGCTGTGTGGTGCCCTGGAACGCGAATGAGAACAAATTTATTTGTCCTTGTCATGGCTCTCAGTACAACAGCCAAGGCAAAGTAGTTCGGGGTCCGGCTCCGCTCTCGTTGGCCCTCGTTCATGCCTCCGTAGCCGATAACGGCAAAATTGCCTTTTCTGCTTGGACTGAAACCGACTTCCGCACTGGTGATGATCCTTGGTGGGCATAGTTCTTAGGGAGTGTTGAGTTTTAGGTGTTGAGTTTTAAGTGATAAGCGGTTCGAATTTGCCGCCGTTTCACAGGAAAAATGAGAACTTAGGACTCAAAACTCAAAACTACGTGCTCCACACAGGCTGTGCCACCAAAACTCAAAACTTATATTTGTACTGAACACCCGTTAACAATGAAGTCAACCGTTTGGTCAATCCTATTTCCCAATAGCGGTCAGGTAATCCTGAAGCGTGCTTTGGTAATTCTCGCTGCAATCGCCCTTTGGGTAACTGCTGATGTTGCCCTACCCCAAACCGCAGAAGCCTATCCATTCTGGGCACAGCAAAACTACGAAACCCCTCGTGAGGCCACGGGCCGGATTGTGTGCGCTAACTGCCATCTTGCCGCCAAACCATTGACCGCTCCCGTTGGTGGTAGTTCACCACCCAGAGAAAGGATTTTGTTTGCCATGAGATCTACTCTATCTACTCAAGCTGGGTCTGAAAAGCAATCGGCTGAAATGAGTGTACAACAAATTTTTTGGCGCAGTGTGGCACTAGTGCTGCAAGCAGCTCCGCGAGAACTAATCAATCTACTGCTGCTGAACTTAGTGCTGGGGGCAGGTCCTTCGATTGCACTCTATTTTGGCAAAGTTGTAATTGACGAGGTGATCCGATTACTGGCGGTGAATACAACCGATGATCCTCTGTCTATTTTGCTGAATAATCAGCTGCTGCTGACAGCGATCGTAATCACGATTCTGTTGAATATTGTCGTAGATTCACTTCAACCAATTCAGACAAGCATTGTTGCCGCCCTGCGTGATCGAGTTAAAGGCTATGCTCAGGGACAAATGATCGAAAAAGTGGCAACCTTCGACGATATTGCCTTATTTGAGACACCAGAGCGGCTAAATCTGATCACATTAACGAAGGAAAAGAGTCTGCCCAAGCTTGAGGGATTCACGTTTAAGTTGCTGGAAATTATTATCTCAATGCTGCGGTTCGTACCCTCGGTGCTGTTGTCGGTGTCGATTGCCTGGTGGATTCCAATTTTGCTAGTGGTTGGATTTGTACCAACCATGTATTTTGATATCAGACACCACAGGCAAAGCTGGCGGGTCGAAGAAACCCAGGCTGGTTTGTCTCGCCAAATGGAAATTTACGCCAAAGTTCTAACCGAAGACATCTATGCTAAGGAACTACGCCTGTTTTCACTGCAATCGATTTTGCTCCAGCGCTGGCGCGATCGGTTTGAACAGATTTTTCAGGCTATGCAGCAGGTGCGGCGTCAGGGCGCGATTCAGACGATGATCTGGTCGCTCGTCAGCGGGATTGCCGCAGCGGTTCCCTATGTCTACATCATCCTTGGCGTGCTGGGACGTCGCTATAGCTTTGGCGATCTGGCCCTGTTTACTGGACTGATTCTGGAACTGCGGCAGAGTGTCTTTTTTCTGGTCTATGCTGTTACTGGCCTTTACGATGACTCGCTGAGCACTCGTCCCTTTTTTGAACTGCTCGATTTGCAGCCGCAGATCGTCAGTGGTTCTGTACCCACATCACCACATCGTTCGGCCTTACATTCCAGCGGCATTCAGGTCAAAAATCTCAGTTTTACTTACCCCGGCAGCAACACGCCCACCTTACAGCACATCAGCCTGACGATTGCTCCCGGAGAAATGATCGCTCTAGTGGGTGAAAACGGAGCCGGAAAAACGACCCTAGCCAAACTGCTCTGTCGCCTCTATGACCCAAGCGAGGGCGCGATTCTCTGGAATGGTCACGACTATCGCGATCTGGACCTCAACGAACTGCGATCCAAAATTGCGGTAGTAATGCAGGATTATGCTCGCTTTCCGGCCACGCTGCGGGAAAATGTTGGCTGGGGCGATTTGTTGCAACAAAATCAGGGACGGGATTACCTGCTGCCGATGTTAGATATGTGGACAGACGTATTTGCAGTCGTCGGTAGCCGCACCACGGGGACAAAGGCTGGCACCTACGCGATCGTGCCGAGGGGTTGGAGTGGAACGTTACCAACAGGTGTCACCCAAATCGTAGCCCCAACACCGACGCTCTGGATTCTCGGTCGCACGCAGACTAACGGCCCCTCTGACTACGCCAACGTTCACAAAATCCAAGATGGCTATAAGCTGACTCCCCTTTCACAATGGAGTTCTCAGGAGGGCGACTACACGCCACCGACAAACATGCCGACCGATCCTACGGTCGATAACACCACGCCTCCACTGGCTCAGGTCAACCAGCTCGATGGGGTTGCCATGCTGACCCGGTTGGCAGACTTGATGACGAAGCATCCACCACACCCCAATGACTACCCGATCCTGTTCCGCTTGCAGAGATTCGGCATTGAACCGGGTAAGCCATTTGATGCTCAGTCGCTTGACCCCGAAACTATTGAAATTATCAACCGGGCAGCCAAGGACGCACTGATAGAGATGCCAGAGGCAATGCGGAAGGCAGGGGCTTTCATTAACGGCTGGAATATCGGCACCGAGAATATGGGCACCTACGGAACGTCCTACAAGCGTCGCGCCTTTGTTGCGTTAGGAGGACTGGGATGCAATTTGCCGGAGGATGCCGTTTACCCGACTGCTTTTGTAGATGGTGAGGGGAAGCCTTTAAGCGGAGTGAACAACTACGTGCTGCACTTCGAGCAGGGCAAAACCCCACCTGCAAACGCCTTTTGGTCAATCACAATGTATGACAAAGAGGGGTTTCAGGTGCCGAATCCGATCGATCGATTTGCGATTGGCGATCGGGACAAACTCAGATTCAATCCGGACGGTTCGCTCGACATCTACGTGCAGGCAGAGTCACCAGGAAAGGACAAGGAATCAAACTGGCTGCCCGCTCCCGAAGGGCTATTCGAGCCAACCATGCGACTCTACTCACCGCGCTCGGAAGTTCTGGATCTGACCTGGGCACCGCCGCCATTCAAAAAGGTTGGTTGATTCAGTTTAGTTCATTAAAGCGAACATATTTTGTTTCAGTGAGTGAACACTTGAGTAAAGATAATTCTGCGGAGATAGAACAGAAATGAACATGAAACTCTCAGTTGAGGAAATCTACGAGATTGCACATGATACTTACATCTACGCCTATCCTCTCGTGATGATGCAGATAACGCAGAATGTCGGGTGTAATGTTGCCGGACCCATTGGAAACCGTGCGCCAGTCAATCAGATCGTCCACAATCGCGCGTTCCCTGATGCGACCTACACAGATGTGGTGCGCCCAAACGCTGACACGCTCTACAGTTCCCTTGCCTTCGATGTCTCCAAAGAGCCGCTGGTCGTGAGCATCCCGGACTCTGGCGGGCGTTACTACCTGACCCCCTGGCTGGACTGTTGGACTGATGTATTCACGGTTCCAGGCTGGTCGCGCATTTGGCTAAAGAAATTGCGATTTTCTCTTGTCGCGCTCAGCAACTGGCGGGCAATCGCTTGGGTTTGGGCTTCGTAACGGGTATCAGAAATTTTTTGAGATTGTACAACCACGGTAAATAACCCTCTCAATTAGAGTAGGCAGGATGCAGCAGAATGGAGGGGATGTCTACAATCCTGCTTCTTCTATTGTCGAGGCTCAAGGCAGGGTTGACATCCCCAGGTTGGTGGGTAAATCCTGACAAAACTCCTAGCCACCGCTGATCTTGGCTTTGTAGCCCGCTTGCAGCAGAATTTGCAGAATTTTTTGCTTGTGATCGCCCTGGATCTCGATGCTATCGTCCTTGACGGTGCCCCCGGTGCCGCATTGGGTTTTGAGCTGTTTTAGTACCGTGTTCAAGGTTTCGGGTTTGGTTTGGAAGCCGGTAATCACGGTGACGGTTTTGCCTTTGCGACCAGCGCGAGTGGTCTGCACCCTAACATTCTGTTGATTGGGCGGTAAGTCCGGCGTAGCGCGCTCTAACGCTTCGGACGATTCAGACGAACCGAATTCAGAATAGACAACGCGGGGTCGGTCGGTGGGATGGTTGTTTTTGTTAGACATGGGCTGGAAAGTTTTACTGCTCCACTTGTGAACTCAAACCTTAAAACTACGCGCTCTGCACAGGCTGCGCCAACAAAACCCAAAACTTTATAATGAAGAAATTATTCTCTTAATTCTAGGTCAGCCCGTGACATCGATTTCTTCTCCCAGCCAATCCAGCACCGACACTGCTCAACGCCCCGATGCCCTAGGCCGATATGGTCAATTTGGCGGCAAGTATGTACCCGAAACGCTAATGCCTGCCCTAACGGAACTGGAGGCGGCGTTTTACCAGTACCGCAACGATGCCTCATTTCAGCAAGAGCTAAATGGCCTGCTGCGCGACTATGTGGGCCGCGCCACGCCGCTGTATTTTGCCGAACGGCTGACTCAACACTACGCCAAACCTGACGGTACGGGTGCCCAAATTTATCTGAAGCGGGAAGATCTGAACCATACGGGTGCCCACAAGATCAACAACGCCCTTGGGCAAGTGCTGCTAGCAAAACGGATGGGCAAACAGCGGATTATTGCCGAAACGGGAGCGGGCCAGCATGGAGTAGCCACCGCAACCGTCTGCGCTCGGTTTGGCTTGCAGTGCATCATCTACATGGGGGTGCACGACATGGAACGGCAGGCGTTGAACGTGTTTCGGATGCGGCTGATGGGAGCCGAAGTGCGTCCGGTGGAAGCGGGCACAGGCACACTCAAAGATGCCACTTCAGAAGCGATCCGGGATTGGGTTACCAATGTAGAAACCACGCACTACATTCTTGGATCGGTGGCGGGTCCCCATCCCTACCCGATGATTGTGCGCGACTTTCAGGCTGTGATCGGCCAGGAAACGCGGGCGCAGTGTTTGGAGAAGTGGGGCGGTTTGCCAGATATTCTGCTGGCCTGTAACCTCCCCTTACCAAGGGGAGGTGCCGTAGGCGGTGGGGTAAATTCTATGCAGCTTCACATGTAATTGGTATTAAGCTTCAAATATTCCTATGTTTAATCAGTCTAATAATTTTTTTAATTAAAGCTTTCAGACCGCTTCTCATATAGGTTCTCTCTATGGATGCAAGCCAAAATTTAGAAAATGAAATCAGGAAAATAATAAAAATGTTTGGTAGAGCACTTCAAAAGAATCGATCGATTTGTTATTCTTTTTGATATTGGGCTTATTAGTTCTCCTATCAGTTCATCTGACAGCTTCTTCTGAGATAGGTTTTTTCAAATTTTCCCCAAAAAGCTTCTTAAAACAATTTTTGTACCCTGAATTTTTTCTAAAAGCCATTTCCTGCCGAAAGCTACATTTTCTCGGATTACCAATCAAACAGGTTTTTGATTGTGGAGATAGCATCCGTCGTAGTTTTGCTGATTTCACTCCGAGCATATGAAGTTGGTGGAATAATGCATTTAGTACAAATGGATAAGGGTTGGTTCAGGTTGAAGCATCGGCGGCCCAATGAGATTTAGTTTGTTGTAAAGGTGTTACGATGCCAGATTTAATTCTCACACTCTGTGAGGTTAGGAAGCTTACCATTTAACCTTATGCTCCTAGCTGCACACTAACCTTTGAATTACAGGTTAGATACGCTTCTGCAGCAGCGTTTTTTGCTGCGCTGATCCTTGAATTTGTTCTGAACTTCTTCTGGATTGTTCTGTTGTATGGTTTCCTTCTTTTTGTTCTGATTCCTAGAGATATCAGTAGGGGGTGACCCATGACTAAATTTAGCAACTGTTGATAAAAATCAGCCTCTTTGAGACTTTTAGAAAAAAGAATATTGAAGTAAAGGTAATATCTTAGAGCCGTTGTCAGAACAGATTCTCACTAAATCAGCGGCCCACTTTGCTGTGAATTTCTAGTAAGAAAAAGCTCGATTATTCTCAATAAAAAATCAATTTTTGGGTTTACTTTTACCTTTCAAATAGTTAGAATACCTCTTGGAAATTCTATCAAGGAATGATTGAATTATGAGCGAGCAAACAAACAACTACCTAATTCCAGCCGACATCAATGCCCTCAGCTTTGATAGCTTTGGACGTGACCCCCGACGGGATGTGGTCTGTCTCTCTCCGATTCGGACTATCATCCGCAGAGAAGAAGAGATCACCCTCGTTCGCAAGGTGCGCAAAGTAGAGGAAGTTGACGCAGGTCTGTCCTGTCCGGCTACCAGTCAAACCATGTCCTCCAATCCCTTTACTCAGCAGTAATCGTTGCAAAAGCTGGCAACATTGCTGAAGATTCACTATTGGTAATTACCATGAGCGAACAAACGAATAGTTACATCATTCCAGCCGACATCAATGCTCTCAGCTTTGATAGTTTTGGACGTGACCCTCGACGAGATGTGGTTTGTCTCTCTCCGATTCGGACCATCATCCACAGAGAAGAGGAAATTACGCTTCAGGCGGTAGGAGCCTTCCATCAGCAGATTCTCCAGCAGCTTGAAAAGCTCGGCTGCTAAGGACGCTGAGTCGCAATAGCAAGCCGTACTCCTTCGATGGCCCGCAGACGATCCATGACGGCAATTACCTGACCATGACTCACGGCCTCATCAGCATTGATCACCACAACGGGCTGTTGTTCCGTCAGGGCACGGGACTGCACCTCAGCAATTAAGCCATCTAGCTGGATGGGCTGGCGATTCAGCGCCAGTTTGCCGCTCTGATCGATCGTGACTACGAGTTGGTTGCTGACTTGTTTTTCGGAACGGCTCGCCTCTGGTAAGTTCACCGGCAATCCCTCAGACCGGGTGAGGAACAGGGTAGACATAATGAAGAAAGTGAGAATCGCGAAAATCACATCGATCATCGGCACGATGTTGATTTGAAACGGCGGTTCTGGCTCATTGGGGAGACGCATAGGAAGCTCCTCGCTCGTGGTGACGACGGTAAATTAATTCCAACTGGCCGCCATACTCCTGAATTAGCGCCATTTGCCGCAAATACAAACCCCGAAACATGTTGGCAAACAGCAGCGTAAAAATAGACACTACCAATCCGGTTGCGGTAGAAACCAGCGCCTCGCTAATTCCAGCCGAGACGTTGGTCGTAGAGGTGCCGCCCAAGTCACCAATCCGCAGCGAAGAAAACGAATTAATCAAGCCCAGAATGGTACCCAATAGCCCCAACAGTGGCGCGACGCTAATCACCGTTTCAAACACGGTATTAAATCGCTTTAGCAGAGGAATTTCGGCCTGAGCTGCACTTTCCAGAGCCAGACGGAATTCTTCGGGGGTTGCCTGTTCGAGTTCCAAAGCGGCTAGAAAAATTCGGGCCATTGGGAAATGAATATTTTTTTCTAGCTTGTGCAGAGCCGCTGCTGCATTGCGACGATACAGCAGCAGCACCTCGCGCACCACTCGCTCTTGCCGACGCACCACCTGAAACCAGAAAACAATTCGCTCTAGAATCAGCGCCATTGCCAGAATGGATAGCCCCAGCAGGGGCCACATCACCACCCCACCCAGAGCAAACAGATTACCAATTGGCATGGATCTCCTCGATTACTGTGAGATTAATGTGATCAGCTCGCAATTAGCTATCAGCATACCGCTATCGGAGATCTTGGGGATCAGAGGGATCAGGCACCGCCTTTGGGAAAATGATCAATCTGGGCGTAGCCACTAAACAGAAGCTGCTTGTCGTGGGTTTCCAAGCGATTTAAGCGCATGGTTACGCCATCCAGGTCGAAACGGTCCAGATCGACCATCTCATTCAGCACCTGCACAAAGGCCATGGTCAACGGTTCAGAAATGCCGCGCAGTGCTGTATCGGAAATGGCTTCAGCCTCGAATTGGGGATTGGCAAACACAATCCGTCGCCGCTTTTCGATTTCTAGGGTAGCCGCCAGGTGAATCGGCACATCGCTTCGGTTGGGTAGATCGGTTTTCCATTCTTGTCAATAAAATCAATCAACGCATCATAGCGGGGTGAATGTTCTTGGTCCACGTGCTCTAGTACGCCCCAACTGCCCCATTTGCTGGGCTTGGTAATATCTGTATAGTTCATGAACATACCGCCGCCGGTTTGTTTCCAGGCGTCTAGCACCGTGGTGTAGAGGTCATACATTTCCGGACGCCGATTCAGCTCGATGAAAAATTGGGTCAGCTTTTCGCTGTTAGAATTCACCAGATGTTGGCCGCCTTCATAAACGATCAACTGTAAGCCTCTCTGCTGAGCCACCTGTTGATGGTATTTGAACAGCTCAATCGTTGCCAAAACTCCGTCTGGTTGCGTCTCCTGCGGATTTTGCGAGTTCTTGAGGATGCCGCCCTGCTTGAGTTGAGTCAGGGCTTGGCTGACGCCGCCATCGCTTGTTTCTAGCCAAGATTCCACTGTTTTTTGGTGCTGATCTGAGGTGAGGCTGCCGTCAAAGTAGCCGGTGATGGCGTAGGCATCGATGTTGTGCTGATAGCAGGGTTTATTGCCTTCGGCTACCCAGAGCGAGCAGTCTAGGGCGCTATTTTCGAGTCCCAGCCATGCGGTCTGGGTGCCCATCACCGCAATCACCCGATCGCGCTGGTCGCCAAAGGTTTCCTTCCAGATGTCGGCCATTTGGGCAGTGCGCATCCCATACCACTGCATGAAGGCATCACCTTTATCCTCGCCCCATCGCGCTTTGCCCTGCTCCAGAGCATAGGTAGCCTGACTAAACATCCAGTTCCAAACTTCGTTGGAAAATTCAACATAGACCTTAAGGTTTGGATCGAGGCGTTCTTTGACCAGTTGGGCGAAATTCCGCATGTATTCATCGGTAGCTTGGTGCGGCATGTTGAACCAGGGATGAACCCGCAGCCGATTGGCCAACTCAATCATGATCTCAATCGGGGCACCTTCAGGGGAATAGGTAGCATCCTCTACCTGGGGACGATCCTTCCATTCGCGTTGCTTAGAGTTGGTGGTTACCATCCAATCCATGAAGCGAACCGCACCAAATTTCTTGATGCGTTCCAAAAACAGCGGATTGAAAATTTCATCCTTAAAAGTGGTTTCGTACTCGCTGGGAACAACGTGAATATTCCGAATATAGTTGCCAGTTTTGTTGGGATCGGTGGCAGTGATCACCAGTAAAATTCCCTGTGAAGAAGGTGTCACATCAATCACATCTCGTCCGAGTCTTGAGGCGGCTTCGTCTTTCCGGGCATCATATTTATATTCAATCGTGCCTTCGCCTTCATAGAGCACGACATATTTCCCACCCGGATAGCGATCAACTTCGTGCAGGAGCAGGGTGGCAACTTGGCCATACTCTGGTGGATCTTCAGGCTTGGGCAAGCTTTTCACCCAACCATGTTCATCAAGATCCAGTTTGTCGTATTCGTCTGTGTCCCAGCTATCACTACACGGGGTGTTGGACCGGCATTGCGTAATCCAGGTGCGACCGCAGTTGATCTAGCTGACGTTGACAGTGGAGCTAGCACCATAAAACATTCCTTTCGGTAAACAGATTCCTTCAATTTGCAATCCATCCAATTCACTGTCGTTATTGTTTCTCTCACCGGAAGGTCTACGAATTTGCCAATAGTCTCCGCTCAACTGAGCCTGACTAACCAGACTAACCGGCGGCATCACGATTCGGTTATAGAGTAACAAACGGTTGGAAGCGGGCAGATCCAAAGGGTTAAGTGGATGCTGGCAGATGTATTCTCCCGATTTTGATTGCATCCAGGTATCGGGTATTGCAGTCATCTCGACTCGAATTTTGGCAGACCATTTGCCCAGTCTGATCCACTGAGTTTTGGCAATCTGAATTTCTGATGCTGCCACAAGAAATGCCCGGTAATGACTTCCCACTGCCAACTCCTTGGCCCGACCATAGTTGATAGGGTAGTTGCGATTGGCTCCCTTATCTCCAAACTGTTTAGATTTTCCGTAATAGCTTACCTGTGCAGCTTTGAAGGTATTCACTTGATAAGACCAAGTCAGGGGTTGTGCCGGAAAGACATAGATGCCCACACGATTGAGAATTTGTAGACTCTGCTCATGTGTTTCTGGATCTTCCAGGTAACTGGGGCGTTGAGCCAGTGCACCTTTCAGTCGATAGGGTTTGGGAATATAGGTCGCTTCAAACAGAGCGTAACTCAGTGCCCAGTTGTGGAGATATTTTTCGGTTTCATAGAGAATCCCCATTTCACGAGTGGCAAAGAACACGTTATCGTGAAGGGTTAAGGAACAGTGATAGAGCGTCATGACTTCTTACCTTTCTTTTTACCGGCAATCGCACCATAGGTTTCTGCATAGCTTTGCGTCTGCTGGTAAAGCGTACCCAGGGTTTCTTGCAATTTTGCCTCATCCTGATAAATTGCACTAACCTCTGCCAATAGATTGTTCAGCTCGTCGCCAAAAATTTGCTGGCGTTGACGAACGGGTTCGTTGTTGAGTAAAGTTTCTGCCACTTGTTGGGCCTGACTGCAAATTACATCAATCGGAGCGTTCAAATCATCTTTCATCGTATCGTAGATTGCCTGAGTGAAATATAGATTGCTGAAGATTTCACCGTCACAAAACACAATTCCAATCAAGTGATTTTTAACCGTACCTGTTCGAGACTCCTGCGCTCCATAACGACGGGTTCGCAGCAAGTTGCCAAGCACGTAGAGAAACCCTTCATAAGTAGGGTCGCGCAAGGTTTCGACCGTTGGAAAGGTGACTTCCGGCAGAACGTGATCAAGTTCATTGATGGCACTTCGCATTTCACCCTTCTCACTCATCGTTCCGCCTTCAAAGGGTGCATTGAACGTAAAACTCTTGTGGGAAAGTTCATAGGAACTCAGGGAGAAAGCCGAATCCGAGTAGACTTTCGATCGCTCCGAGCCACTGTCGCCAATCGCAAATCCGTAGATGATGCAGTCAGGACATTTCTTACAGGACGCTTTGATAACTCTTGTGAATGTTCATCTCAGCGTCGGTTTGCGGCTTGATTTGAGAGCGAGCGCGTTCAAAGTTGTCTACCACCGGCAGCAATTCCTTTAGGGTGGTGCACTTGATCTGCTGTTCCTGCTCTTCCTTTTCCTTTTGAGTGCGTTTGCGGAAATTTTCAAAGTCTGCCGCAATCCGCATGTATTGATTGGTCCGGTCTTCCAGTTGGGCTTTGAGCGCTTCAATATCCTGCGTCAGAGCGCTTACCGTTGCTTGTAGGTCCACGGGTGTGTCGGCTGCGGTCTCTGCATCAGCAGGATTTTCGGGACTGAGGTCAAACGGTTCCCCATCCGGAGCCAGGGTAAATTCTTCGGATTCTCCATTTACGTCCACGGTGGCGTCAGTGACTTTTGCCTCCGGATCAGTTGGTAGATTGGTTTCAGCAGACATTGGCTCACTTTCCACTTTGCTCAACTTCAAAAATTCCAGCTCCTGCCACTTGCATAGGCGTTGGCTGGTTCCTTGCATTCATAACTCACTATTCTGCCCTAAGTTCAGGCTATTCCACTCAAAATCGCCAGCTTTGTCAATGGCACCTAGATGGCTGTGTGAAAGCTAACTATGGTAAAAAAGGTAGCGGCAAACTGATTCTGCCTGGACCTCGGGTACATGAATGGCGTATCAATGCCAATCACATAAACAACCTCGATTGTAGCTTTCCAAATCCGGTTAGTCAGGTAGGAAACAAATCATGCCAAGTACAGGAAACCGAACCTTCCTGAAGGTGCTATTTATCTCTACACCAGTGGGGCCAATCGGTTCGGGGCTGGGTGGCGGTGTTGAGCTAACCCTACGCAATATTGCTCAGGCAATGCAGCAGCGCGGGCATCAGGTGAGCGTTTTGGCTCCAAATGGCTCGGTGCTAGAAGGCATTGAGGTCATTTCGGTTTCAGGGGCGCTTCAGCCCACAGCCCAAACCCAGGAGCGGCAATCGCCAATTAGTTTTCCTGGTAATTCGGTGCTGGCAAACCTCTGGGACTGTGCTCGCCAGATCCAGTATCGCTACGATCTGCTGCTCAATTTTGCCTATGACTGGCTGCCGTTTTACTTGACTCCTTTTTTTGAGCGTCCGATTGCTCATTTAGTCAGTATGGGATCGCTCACCGATGCGATGGATCAGATAATTGCGCAAACCGTCGAGCGGTTTCCCGGCACCATCGGCGTTCATAGCCACGCCCAAGCAGCTACCTTCTCCTTCAGTGAGCGCTGTCGCTGTTTGAGCAATGGCCTGGATTTATCGTTGTACCAATTTAAGGCGGAAGCAGAAAACTGCTTAGGCTGGGTTGGCCGGATTGCGCCAGAAAAAGGCATTGAGGATGCGATTTTGGCTGCTCAGCAGGCTGGAGTTGGCCTAAAAATTTGGGGAGCTATGCCGGATCAGCGCTATTGGCAAACCGTTTGTCAGCGTTACCCAGAGGCTAACTTCAGCTACGAAGGGTTTCGGTGAAGGATCGAATCGGAGCGGCAAAGACGGCGAGTCGATCACCGTCCGTGTGCCGGTTGGAACCCAAGTATTCGACGCCACAACCTCTGAATTACTTTTTGATTTCACAAAAGCCGGTCAGCGATTTCTTGCAGCAAAAGGCGGAAAAGGTGGCTGGGGCAATGCCCATTTCGCAACGCCAACCAGACGCGCCCCTAAATTTCATTACACCGGCCGCCCGGGTGAGGAAAAAGAGCTTCAATTAGAATTGAAGCTGATCGCTGACGTAGGTCTCCTAGGATTCCCTAATGTTGGTAAATCAACTCTCATTAGTGTGATCTCGGCCGCAAAGCCTAAGATCGCCGATTATCCATTCACTACCCTTGAGCCGAATCTTGGTGTTGTTGATATAGGAGATTACAAGACTTTCGTGGTTGCGGACATTCCCGGGCTTATTGAAGGAGCATCGGAAGGAGCCGGCCTCGGCGATCGGTTCCTGCGGCATATTGAGCGGACAAAAATGCTCCTTCATCTTGTTGATGTCTCTTCATCCTCAGGGCGTGATCCAGAAAAAGATTACGATGTGATAGATCAAGAACTAGCTAATTACAGCAGCGACCTCGCCGATCGGCCACAGATCGTTGTCGCAACAAAGATCGATGCACTGGATGATGATGAAAGGCTTGAAAAACTAAAGCAAAGGGCTCAGAAAGATAGGAAGCCCTTTTTCGCTATTTCCTCAGTTACCAACACTGGCGTTAAAGAATTGGTATACGCGATCTCTAAACGCCTTGAGGAACTGACTGCAAAAGAGATGTTGACCGAAGAGGTCGCTAGATGAATAAGCGAGTTGCATATTTTGGAGGAACATTCGATCCTGTCCATAATGGCCATCTTGAAATAGCAAAGGCTCTCTTCGTCTTATTTGAGCTTGACCGATTTTACTTTTTGCCTGCGTTCCACGCCCCTCACAAACCTGACACAAAACCGACCTCGGAGTTCCACCGTTATGCTATGTTATGTCTGGCGACCCAAGACCAGGCAGGTATTGCTGTATCAACCTTGGAAATTGAGAAACAAGAAAAGCGATACACGATCGATACTTTAGCCGAGTTAAAAGATATTCACCCCAAGGACAAGGTTTTCTTTGTGATGGGGGCGGACTCATGGCGAGACATTAAAACATGGAAAGAATGGGAAAAGGTTTTACTCGCCTGTAACCACATCGTGGTTACGAGGCCCGGATATCCGATCAATATAGATCATGTTTCAGATCGGATCCGAGAGCGGATAATAGATCTAAGATCGAGCAAAATACACCCTTTCCCATCTTCGATCAAGAACAAGACAGCGATCTATATAACCGATGCTGTTGTTTATAACACCTCAGCAACCGAACTTCGTGAAGATCTTGCCGACGGAACTCTCGATCGCCGGAATGATATTCCCCTTGCAGTTGCAAAATACATAGAAAAATACGAACTTTATAAATGATGGAAGAACTCCAAGGTCGTAAGGCTGATACGCTCAAAGGGCGTGGGTGTTTATTTCGTAACGCAAAGCCCCGCGGATATTCCTGATAAGGTTCTTGCCCAGCTCGGCAATCGCGTTCAGCACGCACTTCGTGCTTACACGCCGAAAGAACAGGAAGCGGTCAAGGTCGCAGCAAAAAGCTTCCGGGAAAATCCGGGCCTGGATACTGTAAAGACCATTTCTGAACTCGGCGTGGGCGAGGTGCTTATATCGCTGCTGGATGAAAAAGGTGTGCCGACGATGGTCGATCGCGCGTTCGTCGTTCCGCCTGTGAGCCAGATCGGGCCGATCTCTCCAGAACAGCGTCAGCAGCTTATCGGGACATCGCTTGTGGCAGGTATCTATGACACGGCGGTTGACCGTGAATCTGCATTCGAGATATTGGCAAAGCGGGCCGAGGAAAAAGCGGCTGAAGCAGCCGAGGCCAAAGCACAGCTTGAAGCACAAAAAGAGGCAGAGCGCCAAGCAAGGGCCGAACGCTCGGCTGCAAGACAACCTGACTCCATCGTTCAATCTGTAATGAAAAGCGCTGCCCGCTCCGCTTCTACATCTATTGGCCGACAGATTGGCAACACGATCGTCCGCGGAGTCCTGGGCAGCATCTTCGGAGGCTCATCAAAGAAAAGGTCCAGTTGGTTTTAAGGGAACCGATCATAAAATCATTCGTAAATGAGATAGCGGACATATAGTGTCCAGCATTAGATATGCGCATAAATATTATTTTGGCGGCGTTCTTTGCCGCATTTCTTTTTGTTGCCGTTCCAGATGTTATCGGACAGAATGCCGTGGCACATTTTGAGCAAGGGAATGCAAATCTTGCTGCACGGCGATTTACTGAAGCCGTCGCAGACTATACACGAGCCATCCAAATAGATCCGGGATTTGTAAACGCTTACAACAATCGAGGAATTGCCTATAAGCGTCTGAACCAGTTTGATAAAGCGATAGAGGATCTAACAAAAGGGATCTCGCTTGATCCACGGGACCCTGACCTTTTCTCAAATCGAGCGAGCGTTTATGAGCTGCAAAAGAATTACGACCGCGCAGAGGCGGATTATACCGAGGCAATTCGCCTAGGGCCCAACGATTTAAAGCATTATTACCGCCGAGGCGATATGCGTCTTGCGCGAGAGATGTTTACCGGTGCGATAGCGGACTATTCCAAGGTGATCTCGATGGACCCCAGCCAGGCGGCCGCTTATCTAAATCGAGGCGTGGCTCTTATCAGATGGGGGAAAGTGATCGATGGTTTTGCTGATTATCGCCGTGCGATCGCCGCTTACACCAGCCTGATCGCTAAGGATCCACGTAATGTTGACGCCTATTTTAATCGTGGATTGACCTATGCAAACTTGGAGGAATACGCCGCAGCTATTGCTGATTTCTCGGCTGCAATAAAGTTGGATCAGAGTGCAGCAGCCATCTACTTTGAACGGGCAAACGCCTACGAGGCCACGATGCGCTTCATGCCGCCTGCCGCTACCGCCTTTGCCATTGCAATCCCGCTTTCAAGATCCGCCGCCCGAATCACCGCAATCGCCCGTTGAGACTGCACCAGCGGCAACCAGAACTGAACCATGACCACACCCTTGATTGAATGACGAGAACAGCCGGATTTGAATCTTGCCTGGAAAATTTCACAGCATACAGCAATCCTTGATCGGATCTGAACGGGGTGCAGGGGTGGAACCCCTGCGTGGGGGCGTTGCCCCCACACCCCCTGTTCACAATCAATTTGTGAATGCTGTAAGAATTGGTATTAGTAACGGTAGATGCTCATTGGCTTGGGGTGGGTTAATGATGAAAACGCACCAGATCGTGTTGGTGAATCGAGATGGCCTGAGGCTGGAAGTGGCCGAGCAGGAGTACATTCTGGAGGCCATTGAGCAAACCGGGCTAAAGCTACCCGTTGGCTGCCGGATTGGAGCTTGCATCACCTGTGCAGCTCGTTTGCTTCAGGGTGAGGTAGAACAACCGAGGGCAATTGCTCTCAAACCATCCCAAATTCAGCAAGGCTATGTGTTGCTTTGTGTCGCCTCACCCTTGAGCGATTGTCATCTAGAAGTTGGTATAGAGGCCCAGTGCCATCTGTATCCCAACCCGTTTCAAGCCCAAACTTAATCACCTGTAGGTAGCAAAGAGTTCTTTTAGCTACATTGATGTGTGGAGCAGAATGACGTTAGAGCAGTTGCGAATTTTTTTGGCGGTTGTAGAACATCTCCACTTTACTCGTGCGGCAGAAGAACTCTATATCACTCAGCCTGCGGTGAGTGCGGCAATTCAAAGCTTGGAAAAAGAATATAATCTGAAACTGTTCCATCGCGTTGGTAGACGAGTCGAAATTACTGATGCGGGTAAATTGCTGAAAACCGAGGTGCAAAAAATTCTCGATCAGGTGGAACTCACTAAACGGGGCTTGCAGGAACTCACAAGCTTACAGCGCGGCGAACTGCGAATTGGATCCAGCCTGACAATTGGCAACTACTGGCTGCCCGAACGCATCAGTGAATTTAAGCAGCAATACCCTGGTATTACGGTCAACTGCATTCTGGCCAATGCTGAGGAAATCTGTGAAGGAGCTGCATCGGGATTATTTGATCTGGGACTCGTGACCGGAGAAGTCAAACCAGATCTCCGCCATTGTCTGGAGCAGCAGGCAGTAGACAGCGACCGGCTGCAAATTATCGTCGGTAAGACCCATTCCTGGTATGAGCAGGGCGTAGTTCGATTAACCGACTTACTGCAAACGGCTTGGGTGATGCGGGAACCAGGGTCTGGAACGCAACAAATGTTCGAGCAAGCACTCCAGAACTGGGGAATCAATAGTGCTCAGCTGAATGTGGTGCTAGTTTTGAACACCAGTGAAATGATCAAGGCGGTGGTTGAAAATGGAGTAGGAGCCGCCGCCATTTCTGAGATGATGATCCAAAAAGAACTGCAGTTGGCAACATGCCAACCGAGAGGGGATGGTGCTCATCAAATACCCCTAACCCCATCAGCGTAGTGGTTACAGGAATATTGTACCGTTCAGCTAGCTCGTGAATTTCGGCATGAGCACCCGATGCGATTGCGCCGCCGCCAACGTAGAGCAAAGGACGCTGCGCCTCTCGAATCAGCTTCAGAGCCTGGATGATTTGGCGAGGGTTGCCCTTTACGGTGGGGCGATATCCGGGCAATTTAACACTGCCGGGTTCTACTGGAACATACTCAAACTCTTCCAGCCCCACATCCTTAGGAATATCGATCAGCACTGGGCCAGGGCGACCTGTAGAGGCAATGTGAAACGCTTCTGCTACAATCCGCGCCATATCGCGGGGATCACGCACAACATAGGAATGCTTCACAATCGGCAGGGTGATCCCGTAGATGTCGGTTTCTTGAAAGGCATCGCTGCCAATCGCGGCACGACCCACCTGCCCCGTGATCACCACGAGCGGAATCGAGTCCATTTGGGCAGTAGCGATCCCAGTCACCAAATTGGTGGCACCCGGACCGGATGTACCGAAGCAAACCCCGACCTTACCCGTGGCGCGAGCATAACCATCAGCAGCATGGGCAGCGCCTTGTTCATGCCGGACCAGAATATGCTGTAAGTGTCCGGCAGCTTCACTGCGGTAAAGTTCGTCATAGATCGGCAAAATAGCGCCGCCTGGGTAGCCAAAAATGTGCTTGACTCCGTGGCGTCTAAGGCTATCCATCAGAGCAAAGGCACCAGTGGCCCGCACAGGAACAGTAGCTTGGTGAGAAATCGCTTGAGTAATTGCGGAAATCTGGGGAGGCGCGGGGAGGACTTTACGCATATTTAATTCTGTATCTGCTGATGCACAAAGCTAGGAATAATGTCTTAGTCTAGTGCTGAAATGGTAAACCTGTCGAGGCTTTGATCGAAATCGCCACCTTATAACAAAGCGAGCTAAATCGACTGCAGCAACGATTCTATCAGTCTGCCTGCTAGAAAATGGTAGCTCTTAAAAAAGCACTATAAAGTCAGCGTTTTTTGACGAAATCTTGTACTCAAATCGCGGCTTGGACTGTTCGGTGTTTAAATTGCCAACTCTGCCACTCTTTCTAGGTTCCCTTTAGATTCCTCCAGATCGTCCTCAGCGAAACCGAAATTTTTCTGATTTCATGTGCATCCCACCCATCTGAGCTTGTAGCATGAATATAAATTGTGCCGACATCGATGAGTGATCTCGATAGCTACTATAAAGTTCTTGGCCTGGAACCTGGCGCGTCTCTCGAAGAGGTGAACCAGGCCTATCGCGATTTAGCGTTTGTTTGGCACCCGGATCGCCTGCCAAAGGACAATCCGCGCCTGCAAGAAATCGCCCATCAAAAATTGAAGGAACTGAACCAAGCCCGCGATCGGTTGCGTTCTCATCGGGCCAATCAGTCGTCCAAACCTACTCAAGGCAAGTCGCCTGCGGACCAGCCGATGTCGTGGGTAATCATCAGCACCGTCACCTGATGCTCGGTCCAGATCTTCAGCAGTTCCTCTTGCAGCTCTTCGCGGGTGATCGGATCTAGGGCACCAAAGGGTTCGTCCAGAATCAGCACCTGAGGCCGCAGAGCCAGCGCTCTAGCAATACAAACCCGTTGTTTCATGCCGCCAGAGAGTTGCTTGGGCTTTTTGTCGGCAGCTTCTGTTAAACCAACCAGGGCGAGGTGATCGCGAGCGATCGCTTCTTTTTCGGCCTTGGGTTTGTCGGGCCATACCGAGTCGATGCCCAGGTAGATATTCTCGAAGGCGGTGAACCAGGGCAACAGCGAATAGTTTTGAAACACCACCATGCGGTCGGGACCCGGCTTCACAATTGGCTCGGACTGGAGCCGCACCTGCCCTTCGGTGGGCTGCCGAAAACCAGACACCATATCTAGCAAAGTTGACTTACCACAGCCAGAGTGACCGATGATGCAAACAAACTCACCTTCGCGAACGCTGAGGTTGACACCATCTAGAACGACATGGGGACCATTGGGAGTGGGGTAAACTTTGGATACATTGTCGATGACCAAAAAAGCATCCTGGTCGAGAGGGGCGTCGTTCAGTTGAACGTTGATGTTAGATAGAGTCTGCATATGAGGTAGAAGGTCAGCGAAGAAGAATTTGTGGACTTAAGAAAAACAGTTGGGACGAATGCAATCAGAACTAATCGGAGCTAATCGGAGCCAATCAGACAGAAATCGAATAAACGAGAAAGGGATTCAGGACAGATGACGGTTTCGATCAGGCCGCAACCACAATCGCCGGATGATCGATGTCGATTTCCTCGATGCGGATTTCGCGCTTGATCCGGAGGCTGTTGAGGTAGCCAATTGGGTCATCTGGATCAAAGACGGTGCCGTCGAATAGGGCAAACGGTTCGCGGTTGGGTTCTAGATCGGGAAAGTCGAGTTGGCGAGCGGCTTCACCGTATACATCCATGCGGCGGACGCGATCGAGAATCTCGATCCAGTTGCGCGGGAAGGGAGTAATGCCCCAGCGAGCGAGCTGAGTGAGGATCCAGAGTCCTTCGGCGCGACTCGGACAGTTGGTGATATCGATGTGGAACTGGTTGAACCGGAGCAGTTGTTCTGGCGGTTTGCCGTCCCCGCGATCGTAGGGATCGAGGAAGCCAGCCCGAATGTACTCTAGCTCTGCACCCACGTACTCAGGCTTGGCAAGCAATTCGGCAATTTGGGGCCGATTACGGCGGTCGTCGCAGTATTCGCAGGCTTCTAGCAGCGCCTTAACCAGGGCCAAGTGGGTTTGGGGATACTGATTGGCCCAGTCTTCCCGCACACCCAGCACCTTTTCTGGGTGGCCGATCCACAGATCCAGGTCATGGGTAATTACAAATCCGATGTTTTCCTTGATCGCATGGGTGTTCCACGGCTCGCCTGCACAGAAACCATCGATGTTGCCGGCCTTGAGTGTGCGATTCTCCCAAGTGTTTGACCTTCTTAGCCGTCTCTGCCACTGTAGCCCGAATTGTTTGAATTCCATCTACAGTTCGGTTCATTGCTGCATCTCCAGCCTGTACGGTTTCGGCAGCCTGTTGTACCATGACCTCGGCTTGTTCTGCATTCATACCAACGGTCCGCACTACTTCAGCCATATCTTCAATGCGTTGTAGAGCCGCCGCCATTTCCACTGCTTGGCGTGAAGCTTCTACCGATAGTGCTTGGATGTAAGCAGCACTGCCAGTTGTGGTTTCTGTGACCTGAGCTGCTGCGTCCTGTACCTGCGTGACAATTTTGCGCAAGCTGGCAACGGTGGCGTTGTAGGAGTCGGCCAGGGTACCAATTTCATCGGGCGTAACCTTGGCGCGAATCGTCAGATCTCCTTTACTGATTGGGTCTACCTCTCGCAAAAGTTCTAGCGCGCGTCTTTGCAGCGTTTGCTTATCTTTCTCGGTGGCTGCCTGGGCCTGTTTCAATTCGAGGGTCCGCTCCTCAACCCGCTGTTCCAGCACCTTGTTGGTTTCTTCGAGCGCCTTGAACGAATCATCGAGTCGGGTTGTGACCTGCTGGAATGACTTTGTCACAATTTCCAATTCATCGGCATCCTGGATCTCCATTTGTTCAAAGCCGGCTGCCTCCTCCAATCCTAGCCGTTTTAGCCGTTGAGCGTCAGTTTCAGCCAAGCGGTCGCACTGGTCAAGCAGAGGCTGTAAGCGTTGATTGAGCCGACGAATAAACAGCAGCACCACCACTGCCAAAACGCCTCCTGCTCCCAAGGCACTCGCAAAAGTACTGGCAAGCACTGGATTGGTCACTACCGAGGTCGGAACTGCGGCCAGCATCACCCAGTTGGTGCCGTCAACTCGCTGAAAGGCCCAATAGTCGCCACCCATTTGCACAAAGCCTGTCTCCTCTGCACCGATTTTCTGCCAAATGGCATCGAGTTGCGGTATGTCTTTGTGGTTGACTAACTCGTTGGCTTTCTGTGGGTCTGGTGGATAGGCTAGGACGTTTCCTTGCTCGCTCAGGATGGCATAATACCCCTTATCATTCAGAACTGGATCTTGTACCTGTTCTCGAATCGCAGTGACGTTCACGTCTAGCGTCGCTAACCCCAGTAGATTGTTGCGGTCGTCCACGATTGGATGGGCATAAGTGGTAATTTTGATGCCATACCACTTATAAGGCTCGTACCACCGTGGTTGTTTCGTTTCGACTAACTGTTTGTAGTAATCCTGCTCTGGGTACCTGTCCTCCTGCCATAGTTCTGCATAGCGAACATTCTGGTAAGGAGAAGGCAACAATTGCCCGATTTGCCCTTCCACTTTCTGATCCAGATAAAAATAGGGATAGTACCATTGGCGGCTGGTGACAATTCGGTTAGGGGTTTGGCCGAAACCCAATCCCATTGTCAGCTCAGGCCGTTGCTTAAAGAAATCAAACGCCAGATCGCGATAGGCTCTCCATCCATTTCTTATGTTGGTTTTACGTTGAATAATTCACGGTCTCTAAAAACGGTTTCAAAATCAGGCTTATGGTTGGTTTCAGCAAACAAAACGAACCGCTGATTGACTTGCTAACTAGCTAAACTCGCCAGAAAGAGTTGCCAGATCAACGATCACACGGCTCAGACGGTTTCTATCCTAATTGGCCTAACCCAGCTTGACATTCATCCGAAGAAAGATTTGAGCTAAATTTTTAATCTTGTCGGTTTTTAATCTTGTCGGTCAAGCCTCGCGACTTCGGGTGGGATCGATTGAGGGCACGGTTGTAAACGATTTCGGGGATGCTGAAGCTAGCTCTGGCTCTTGATTTTCTCTAACCCTCCTACCCTTTGGGAGGGCAACGCCTATCAATCTGTTTATGAAGGAGAGAGACCCGATCTAAAAAGCTCAAGTTCCCTCAGTTAGAGTGTGAAAGAACTAGTTATAGCGTCGGAAAAAATAACTGACGATAGCCGGAAATCAATGCCTGACCGAAAAAGGCAGCCAATACCGCACCCAGGGCTAAAAATGGCCCAAACGGCATTGGTTGGCGACGGCTAATCAGTCCCAGCGCCATCGCGGCTCCGCCCACAAATGCTCCCAAGGCACAAGCCAAAAATCCGGCCAGCAGCAGTAGCTTCCAGCCCAACCAGGCTCCCATCATTGCTGCTAATTTGGCATCGCCACCGCCCATCGCCGGTTGTCCCAAGGCTACAGAGCCAATCAGCGTAATTAGATCCAGCAGCCAGATGCCAACCACCGCCCCTAAAATGCCCGTCATCAACTGACTGGCGACTCCAGCCCAGCTAGCGCTAGCCCACCAGCCACTGAGCGCTTGAAAGATTAATCCGGCAATCAACCCTGATTGGGTGAGGGAATTGGGGAGGATCATCGTATCCAGGTCAATCAGGGCCAGCGCCAACAACCAGCTAAAAAAGGCCCAGTATCCTAGCGTCGGCAATGACAGATCAAACGCCCAAACCACCAGCACAAACAGGATGCCCGTGGCAGCTTCCACCAGCGGATAGCGGATTGAAATCCGAGTTTTGCAAAACCGACAGCGCCCCTTTAGCCACAACCAACCCAGCACCGGCACATTATCGTAAGCCTTTAGCCGTCTGAGGCAATGGGGACAGCGAGACGGCGGCCACAGAATCGACAGTCCTGCAGGAACGCGATAGATCACTACATTCAAAAAGCTACCCACCGCTGCCCCCAGCAGAAAAACCAGCAGCACCACAGCGGCAGAGAACAAAAATTCCATAGAATACCAAATCAAGGTAAGCGCACTAACGGAAGGACGACCGATTCAACCGATCAGAGTATGACCGATTTTCCGCCTAATCTATCAACTCCTGATTCAGCCGAATGCCTGCAGTGCTGTTGGCCTGTACGCAGCGAAGGCAAAACTTTTAGCCCCAGCGGCCCCAGTCCCATCCACCCATCCACCTTACTGGAGCTTAGCTAGTTTCAGAGATCTTCCTCTCAATGGAAGATCTCGACAGACCCTGAGCAATTCGCCACAGCCTAGCTCGATCTGATACGGGCGTTAGCTGCCAGCCCTGCTGTTTAATCGCCGCTTCTAGCGACTGGGAGGCCCGAAACACAAAAACGTTAGACTCCTGAGCCAATGGAGTCAGATCGGGTGTGGCGCTGACTAAAAACAGCCGCACATTGGGTTGCAGGCCATAGCTGAGGGAAACTAAGTCTCCCATGTTGGTGTAGTCATCGCCCATGTCGCTGAGCATCACCGGATTTTGATCTGCTGTGGCATTGACGAGGTGAATAATTTCAGCGTTGCTATAGCTGAGATCCTTACTCCACCAGCTCTCAGAAGCGGCACTGATGCTGGCAGAAAGCACACTACTCGCCAAACACAGCACCAAAACAGCGCGCCACAGGTTATTAGCGCCCCCTCTAGTTGCCAAAACTTTATAGGAGAGCAAATAGGCAACAGCCAACTGAATACCTGGAAAGCAAGAAATCAGGTAGCGGCTGACTGCGGAACGTTTACCACCCAAGATCAAATCGGGAATGGCTAACAGCAAAAATGGCACAAAAACGGTCGTGAAAATGAATAGCCAGGTTCGGGCTGGGGTGTGGCGATAGACGCGATACAGAGCCAGCAGAATTAAAACTACAAACGGCAGGCGCACCAGAAAGGTGAGTGGATTGTCAAACCCAAAGTCGAGGTCGATAAACAAACTGGTGAAGCTCAAAGTCCATAGCTTTAGCAAATAGGGCAAACCAACTTCAGCCCTAGTCCAGTCTGTAGTGGCGTTGGCTCGCTGGTGCTGATGCAGTAACACCCAAATCCAGGGGCTATAGACTAGCAGAGCGGCCAGAACGCTTAGCCCAAACCCCCACATCCGTCTATCCTTCACCCCCTTTGCAACTACCTGCCAGCTCCAGCCCAAATCCACAGCACGAGCAGATATTGCACTCATGCCGAGCACATAGCCAGCATGGGCTAGCAGTGTCAGGGCAAAAAACGGATGGGTATATAACCCTAGCGCTACGCTTAACCCATAGCCAGCCCAACGTCTTGCGGTGGACTGCCGCATCGCTCGCAGCAACAGCCAACTGCTGCCCAAAATCACAATTGTCAGCAAACTATACTGTCGTGCCGTTTGTGCAAACAGAATATCGAACGGGGAAAGAGCCAAAAATGCCGTTGCCAGCAGAGCGGTAGAGGAACTTGCAAACAGCTCCATTGCCAGCCCATACATCAGCGGCAGGCCCAGCAAGCTAATCAACGCCGGTAGGAGCCGCGAGGCTGCAATCGAACTGCCGAATTGCTGCATCCAGTAGCGGGCCATCACAAAGTAGAGGGGTGGATGCTGCGGATCCTCGGCCATCAGGGAATGGATCGTATCGGCGGTGGTGCTGCCGGGTTTGATCTGCTGAAAGAACTGGAGTTCTGGTGCAGTCAAAAAATGGTTTTGGAGAAATAAATGTAATAGCGCTAAGAATGATTGACAGCAGTAACATCTCAAACACTCAAACACTAGTATGACCCCACAGTATGACCCCACAGTATGACCCCACAGTATGACCCCACAGTATGGCCCTACTCCCCGATCTGCTACACCGTCTTACCTGGTAGCGCTTGATGACGCAAGTCAGGGGAACGAGAATCAGGACAACATGAATTGGGCACATGAATCCAGACAAATCCAGACGCAGTTTGCAGTGCCTCGATTAATCGCATATGCTAATCTTGACCCGCCTATGTTAAAAACCTTAAACCCAACAATGGGACGTGAGTAAGCAAATCAATGCCTGCTCTGACTATTCCAAGGGCGACTCTGCCCGCTAACCAGCCCCGCTCCAGCCATGCTGAGGCCATACGCCAGGACACTATTGCCTATTTAGAACATCTCGCTCAGCAGGGAGACTACCTGCGCATTCCGTTTGCGTTTAGTTTAAGCGCTTATTTCATCAATGACGCCGAGGCCGTGCAGGAGATTTTGCTCAAGCAGGCTCGCAAGGTTCAGCCTGGTCCTGATCTCCCCCTGGACCTTACAGCGCCGAGCAGATTACTTTCCAGAACCGCTCAAGTTCAATCCAGAGCGATTTCGGAACCCGGAGGCCATCCCCAAGTTTGCCTATTTACCGTTTTCTGCCGGTCCGCGAGTATGTATCGGCAATTTGCTAGCAATGATGCAAATGAAAGTAAATTTGGCGGTTTTATTACGAGAGTACCGCTTTTCGCCTGTGCCGGGCTATCAGTTTCAGCCCATCTATCGCTTCAATACTCGTCCGCAAGGTGGTTTGCCAATGGTGATAACGCCATCTAACCGTCTATCCAACCCTAATTGTCCTATAGGTGCAAACTAACGGTTTTCGCCCGGATCTTGCTAGCGAGCCATTGCTGAAAAATCTGCTCCTGCAAGACAGCCTTCACTGTATCTGTTAACTGTTTTGCCGTATGAGATGTTGAGCCGTCAATGGTTGAAAGCGGGCATAATCGCCCGCATATGAGTAATTGTTAGCCGATTCGGGCCATATTCATATCGATTCGAACGGTTCTATCGATAGTGTTACCAAACGGAGTACCGTTCACGACCGCTGCATTGATGTTAATCGTGCGTTGCAAGACAGTCGCTCCAATCGCGCCATTGCGAGCCGCAATCGTGCCGCTAATTCCTACAGCATTGCGAGAGGTTAGGTTAGCCGAACTGCGCGTACCGGAAAAGGTGATGCCGGAGGCAGTAGAGCGGTAATTACCAACCACCGGGAACAAATCAGTGCGAGCAACCACTCCTAAGCCCGCAGGCGTAAATCGGAATTGGCCGTTGTTAAAAAATTCCCAGGTGCCGCCATTATGCATCTGCCTTACCCCGGTTACGTTTGAGGTGCCATTCCCCGCAACTTTAACCGCAGACACATTGAAACCGCGTAGAACCAGGAGGCGACCAATTTGGCGCGAATAGTAAGCCCAAATGGATGAATTAGTTGAACGTTCTTGGTCTCGATTCGATTACGTACACATAAATATTGTAGTAATCGAAGTCGCAGTGCTTTTTCTTACGTAGTCAACGCTACCACTGACAGATTACATCTGTCAAACCTTATGGGGGGAATTTACATGAGAATTTTCTCATAAATGGCAAATCCCTTGCTGCACAATGGTTCTAATAGCAATCAGATATAAGTGTGCATAAGATCAGGCTGCGAGGGGTGTTGGTGCAGACTGGCCGGACGAGGTACTTTCAAGGTTACTTTCAATTCCTCGCGCATAAAGCGATGGACCGTTTCGTTTGGATCCCTAGCCTTGGGTTTGTTCGCGCAGCGTGTGCCTAGCACAATCCCCTAAATCCTTCTTAATAAGGAGGATGTGGGGGATCGATCCCTTGCATGGTGAACGGGTAGTTTTGATGGAAACAACGTTCACCCATTGTTAACAATTACAATCCCACGCTTGTGTTTCTCAACGCTTTGGTTTATGCTTTGCGATACTAGTGCTTCTCGGACCCGAAGAGGGCTAGTAGGCCGCTCAAGGCAGGCGATTCGGGCGCTGATCCAAAAGTGTTAGCGCACTTAAGGACCAGCTCACCTGACTCTCTGATCTCAGCAGAGAGCAAGGCTGTGTTGATTGTACTGTGAAAGTGCAACCTGCATGGCCTCGTTTGATGCGTCCTGTAGTCAGGCATGGTGCCTTGAGCGATTTCTTTACCGAAATCTAATCAAGCGAGGCTAAATTACTATGACCACTGAGTTTAACGAACTGCTAGATGCAGGCGATCATGCTGGCGTGCAAATCTGGATTATTGGCACGAGAGACCAGGTGATCCACCAGATCAACGAGTTCTATGTCAAGCGGATTGCCACCGACCGCAGCCGCTTCACACCCCTGATTCCCGCTCCCTTTGGGCGAGACAAGTATATGACGATGCTGATTCGCTAAAGCAGTAGGAGTCAGGAGTCAGGAGTCAAGAGGAAAAACGAGACCTGACTCTTGACTTCTGAACTCTGACTTTCCCATCTCTCCTATCTCCCGCGTCCTATCTTCTAATCAATCACCGCAGACGGACATCGAACCGGATTCGGGCGGTTCAGCAGTTCGTCTAGCGAGAAACAAACAAAAGGATTTTCTGGCACAGGTGGTTCACCAGCAGCGATCCAAAATAGCCCGCGCTCTGGGTCGAAAGTAACCTGGCGTAGAGAGCCGTTGCCGCCTGGGCTAGCATCATCATCATAGACCGATAGCGGACTCTCCTCGAACGTGTCAGGATTAGTACGGTCACGCATAATCTCTACCATTACCTCTGGATTAATTTGACCATAGCGAGAACTGGCACCATCGGGTTCTAGAAGCTGCGCGAATCGCTTGTAGCGCGTTAGGCTGGATGGTTCCTGGGGTTGTCGATCGCGTCCTTGCAGCTCTGGTGAAACAAAGTGATTGGTCAACGGGGTGCAGGGGCAGTGCCCCTGCGTGGGGGCGAAGCCCCCACACCCCCTGTACCTCACATGAGTGAAAAACGCTGTATGACCAGGTTGGGAAGTAGCAAATATGGTTGCAGACGTAACAGCGCGACATGACAAGGTACGTGTTGTAGGTAGAGCTTAGCTTTACCTTTCCTAGTCTTTGCAGTTTTACTTTACAACAAGTCCTCACATAGATGGAGATGTCGCAGTGAAAATTGGCAAAGATAGCTGGCTATGCAGAAGCAGTATCAGCAATCAGTCTGCTAAATTATTTTTTCTATTACTATCGACAGATATTTGCTTTTTTGCATTACACATCGTTGCCTTGATGGGTGGTTGGAGCGATTCTTATCCTAATCTCTACAAAAATCCTTATTTGATTGAGATGGATAGAGGACATGCCGAATTTTTTCAGTATATGAAAGAGTACTGGTGCATTCTCATGCTAGGATTTATTGCTCTCAGAAGACGCTCACTGCTTTATCTAAGCTGGACCTGCTTCTTTCTCTATCTTTTAATTGATGATTATGCTGAAATCCATGAAACACTGGGGTTTTATTTAAGCGAGCTTCTCAATTTTGCCCCGATGTTTAGATTACGAGCACGAGATTTTGGAGAAGTTCTAGTATCCACTTTAGTAGGTTTATTCTTCTTGATTTGGATCGGTACTGCCTATCGTCTGGGAGACAGTACCTTTAGAAGAGTTTCCAGAACCTTGATCATTTTACTGTCTGCACTTGCAGTATTTGGAATTGTAGTTGACATGCTACATATTATGTCACCTAAGACGCTAAAGCATGTGTTTGGGATTTTAGAAGATGGTGGAGAAATGATTGTTATGAGTACAATAACGACCTTCCTCTTCGTTGTATCTAATGAATCTATATCCAACAAAGTTTTATCTGCTAAATAAGTAAAAGCCAGATTGCATAGAAAATAATAACAGCAATAGACATATCTAGTTCGCCAAGCTAGTTAGCTCTCCGGATTTAATTCTATTGCCGCGTAAAGAAAAAAGGAGGCAGATGATTTATGCGGCTAGATCAGTATTCTCTTGGTTCTTATACACCTGGTGCTCCCTATTGGAAGCAGATGCTGTGGTATTTTGTCGGGTCGCCGCTGGTACAAAGTTATTACCTACCATTTTCTGGCCCCAAAGTTTGGCTGTTGCGGCGATTTGGTGCACAGATTGGCCAGGGCGTGCGGATTAAACCAGGGGTGCGGGTGAAGTTTCCCTGGCGATTGACCATCGGCGATTACGTTTGGATTGGGGAAAATGCCTGGTTGGATAACCTAGCAGAGATTACGATTGAGAGCCATGTCTGTATATCGCAAGACGTTTACTTGTGTACAGGCAACCATGATTGGAACCATCCAAGTTTTGCATTACGGACTGCGAGTATATACATTCAGCAGGGCAGCTGGCTGGCTGCCCGCTCAGTTGTTGGCCCAGGAGTCACGATTTGCCTTAAACTAAAGCAAATTTAAGAATTTGAGCAATTTTTTAGCTGGGTGGGTTTCGTGCCCGCCCATTTTTGATCGGAAATTCTGAAATAATTTTGAAATGGCTTTTGACCCAGCGGCAAGCATGGGATCAGTCGGTAGCAAGCCCTAGTTGATGGTGCATGATGCAAGTATTGATTACTGGAGTGGCAGGATTTGTTGGCTATCACTTAGCACAACGGCTGCTGAGTGAAGGGGTTCAGGTTTACGGCATCGATAACCTCAACGAGTATTACGATGTCAGCTTGAAAAAGGCTCGCTTGTCGCAGTTGCAGCCGCAAGCAGGCTTTACATTCGAGTATCTGGATTTAAGCGATCGGGCGGGGGTTGCCAATCTGTTTGCTACTCATCAATTCGACTGTGTGGTGAACTTGGCCGCTCAGGCGGGTGTGCGCTATTCGCTGATTAATCCCCACGCTTATGTAGACACCAACCTCAGCGGCTTTGTCAATTTGCTAGAAGGCTGTCGGCATCAGGCGGTAAACCATCTGGTGTTTGCGTCGTCGAGTTCGGTGTATGGGGTGAATCCTAAGGTGCCCTTCGCCACTAGCGATAGCGTGGATCATCCGATTTCTCTCTATGCAGCCACTAAAAAAGCAAATGAGCTAATGGCCTACACCTACAGTCACCTTTACCGCATTCCCACTACTGGCCTGCGCTTCTTTACAGTCTATGGTCCCTGGGGCAGACCGGATATGGCCTACTTCAAATTCGTCAAAGCCATCGAAGCGGGTCAGCCGATCGAGGTTTACAATCACGGCGATATGCAGCGGGATTTTACCTACATCGGTGATGTGATTGAAGGCATGGTGCGGGTGATGCGGCGTCCGCCCACTGAAACTCCTGCTCCAAGCCAAGCCCCATTGCCTGACGCTTCGCACAATTTAACAGCGGCTCCCTACAAGCTTTACAACATTGGCAACAATCAGCCTGTTGCGTTGTCTCGCTTGATTGAAATTATTGAAACAGCTCTTGGCAAATCGGCTCAGAAGCAATTTCTGCCGATGCAGCCGGGAGATGTGCCAATCACCTATGCGGATGTGGATGATTTAATTCGGAATGTAGGTTTTAAGCCTGCTACACCGCTGGAAGTCGGCATTCGCCATTTTGTGGATTGGTATCGGTCTTATTATTAGTACAGCAAGAGAGGGCTACTAGTAAGGCTATCTGCGCCCTTGAAACTGTCGCCAAGCTTGAATATTTCGTTGCGCTTCGGCATAAGCTGCCGTATTTTCCGGAATCTGCTCCGCAATCGCAATCGCCTCTCGGGGATTGGCTCCTGCTTGAGATTGGGCGATTTGCAGAATTTGAAAGCTCCATTGCTGGATCATGCGGTCGGCCTCGGAGCGGGCTGGATTATTCTCCGGAACCTGACTGGCAATCTCGATTGCGGCCACCAGCATCGCTGGGCTGCCTATATTAGCCGCATTGTAGGCTTGCCGCCAGAAGCCAGGAGCCAGGAGATCGAGATAGCTTTTACACCTGTTCCTCCCTAACCCTCCTACCCTAACGAGCAGGCAAAGCCTATAAAAAGTAGGGAGTCGAGCTAAATGCTTGAAGTCCCTCTTTTTCTACGCCGAAGGCGCATCCCCGCAAGGATTTAGGGGGATTTAAGGGGATCTCAATCTTGCGTTACTGGTAGGTTGATTACTATGGAAATTTATCAGCTTAAGGTCTTTTTAGAAGTAGCTAGATGCCTAAGTTTCACGGAAGCTGCCGATGCACTCAATCTGACTCAACCAGCCGTTAGCGCTAAAATTCGTTCGCTGGAATCAGAATTGGGAACGACTTTATTTCATCGCCTAGGGCGGCGAGTCGAGCTGACGTTAATCGGCCAATATTTACTCGATCAAGGTCCTGAATTGGTGAATCTCGAAACTCGTTTAGTGCAGGAGATCGAGGAACTGAAGCAGGGGAAACGGAGCACCCTGAAAATTGGCTGTATGTCGGATACAGCGAATCATTGGTTGCCCTCACTTTTATTTCGCTATCGTCAGCAATATCCTGATGTGCAAACGAAATGTTCACAGTTTGATTCAGTGGAGCAGCTATACCGGGCTGTAACCTCAGGGGAGGTGGATATTGGTATTTCAGACCTCAGTTTCTCCGGCTTTGATGAAATTGCAGAAATTATTATCGATACAATTCATTATTCGCTGGTCGTTTCAGCCAGTCATACCCTAGCACAACAGTCCTGGCTGAGCTTGAAAGAGCTGTATCATCACCCTTGGGTTTTGTCGCCCGAAACGGCTCCCAGCCGCATCATTTTAGAGAAGCGCTTGGAGGAATTGGGTTTAAGCTTGGCAAATTTCTCTCAGGTCGAGTATGTAGACTCTCCCAATTTAATCCGAACTTACCTGTTGGAAGGGCATTACCTCAGTTTTGCCTCGAATCTAGAGTTTCAGGTCGAGCAACAGGCGAATCTGATCAAGCTGGTGCCGTTAGAGGAATTTGCTTTGGGGACGCCGTTGTTCTTATTGTTGCCAAAACGGTTTAGTCAGTGTTTGGCATCCTTAGGACAATCGGGATCTCAGCGGCAACATGGATCAGAACCCATCCAGAATTTTGTCAACCTGGCAGAGAAGGGAATTCAGCCGTTTGGGCAATGGTCACGCCGGGAAACTCCAATCGCGGCCCATACTGCCAAAGCTCAAGACCCATCGCAGTCGAGGAAGTCTGCTTCGTCTCTAACTCCTCAAGTGGCGCGGTTCCAGTCACCTAGCGTGCATGTACGGTCGCATATCCCGCAGCATACCAAAACTCTAACGCTCACCATCGGCACGCAGAACCACACGATCCAAACCGTGACGGCAGGTTTAATTATCCAAAAGCTAGGGCTACTAGAGCACTTTCTGCCCCGCGAAGGCCGTTACAGCGGCACGCAGTACCAGATTCAATGGTGGGACTATTCGTCTGGCGCACCGACAGGAGGACAATTTGCCAAACTGAACAGTAATCCAACTATATCCAGCAGTGATTTTACTGTGTATACGATTGGTTAGTTTCAGGGTTCCTACTAATCTCGCCTGAATGCTGATTGACGCAAATTCGGGACTTAAGCAGTCAACTCACTCATCTCTTCCAGGAAAGGGATGAGTGCAATTTAACAAATCAAACAACGGTCAATAATAGGTCAAACAATAGGTCAAACAACAGGAGAACAAACATGGCATACGTTTACGGTACAGATGATAATGATACAAACCTGAGAGGCACTAACTCCGATGATACGATCTATGCCTATGAAGGAGATGATGTTGTATATGGATTGGGTGGGAAAGATTTGCTCACGGGTGACGGCGGAAGAGATTTGTTTTATGGTGGCACTGGCAACGATGAGATCTATGGTGGATTGGGCAACGATGCTCTCTATGGCGAAGATGGTAATGATTTTCTGGTTGGAGAGTTTGGCAATGACTTTTTTGTGGGTGGCGCAGGGAAAGACCGCCTCTATGGTGGCATGGATGACGATACGTTAGATGGTGGCTCTGGCGATGATTATTTGCTGGGCGACGAAGGCAACGACACCATACATGGTTCTTCTGATCAAGATACTTTGATTGGCAATGTCGGAGATGACAAACTTTACGGTGACGCAGGCAATGACAAACTCTGGGGAACGGATGGTCTTGATGAACTATATGGTGGCACTGGCAACGATGAGCTGAATGGTCAACAAGACATGGATAAACTCTATGGCGAAGAGGGCAACGACACGCTTCATGGTGGTGACGACTTGGATTTTCTGTATGGCGGCAGCGGTGAAGACAAACTCTATGGCGGTAACTTCAACGATATTTTGATGGGCGACGATAATTACGATGCCCTATTCGGAGGTGGTGACAATGATACGCTGGATGGTGGCAGGGATAATGATGTGCTGCATGGTGAGGCAGGGATAGATTCTCTGGATGGCGGCAGTGGCAGTGATGCACTCAATGGCGGCGATGGGGATGATTACCTGACGGGTGGCGCAGGCACGAACGACTGGGTGTTTGGTGGTAGTGGGAGAGACTATATCAACGGTGGCGATGGCAGTGATCTACTCCGTGGAGATGCTGGATCTGATGCGTTTGCCTTCTATCTTTCTAAAGAGCAGGGAATTGACACCATTAGAGACTTTAAACCTGGTGAGGGTGACTATATTCGCGTCTTTAAGACGGATGGCGTCACTGGACATGATCAGTTCAGCTACAACAGCAGTACAGGAGCAGTGTTCTTCGATCTATCTCCATTTGATGCCGCTGACCCTGTGCAGTTTGCCACAATAGAAACGAATCGCAGTAGCTTCAATATCAACCAACATATTGTTTTCTAGAGATATAGATTGCACCAAGTAATGTTATACAGTGTTCATAAATAGGTTGTGAACAAGGGGGTGTGGGGGCTTCGCCCCCACGCAGGGATTATTACAAGTTTACTGTCCCCAAAAGTCGTTTCAACCTAAAACTGACTGGCCCAAACGGCAACTTGCTGAACGGAGAAGTGACGCTACGCCTACGCGATAACGTCAACACGATTCTAGAGGAACAAAAAACAGCAGGCAGCGGTGCCGGTTTAGCCATCGAGAACAAAACACTTGCGGCAGGCACCTACATTGTTCAGGTTTCTACAATGGCTCGGTTTGTAAACTATAGCCTGGTCATGGCAGCAGAACCTAACTGATAGGCTAACCTTCTGGCCGATCTTCAGGTTACGACTTGCACAGTATCATGCCAATTGAGGCGAAGCTGAAACTGAGCATCACCGCCATTGATGGCAATTTCGACCCAGCCGTGACTGCCAATTAGTGCTAGCGGTTGACCGGGCGCGGCCTCAGAGTAGGTACGACAGCCGGGAATCGTTCGCTTACCGAGGGTAACGGACCAGCGTTTGCCCTGTACGAACTCACCTGGAATGTTGGTAATGGCGTTGCCAAAGCGATCAATGTATTGAATATTGCCCCTGAATCCAGTCGGGGTTGGAGTGCAGGTTGCCAACGGCAGCTTCACTAGCGTAGCAGGGTCGAAGGGTGCTCCTAAATCCAAAAGCGGTACTCCACTAGCGAGGTGAGCCGCAACCGAAGCGAAGATATCGCGTCCATGAAAGGTGTTGCTGGGTTGCAGTACACGCCAATATTCGGTGTTGGTCAGTTCAACGGCATGGAGAATGGTTCGTTGAGCCAGTAGACCTGTAAAAATACCGTTATCGGGACCAACCAAAAAGCCATCGGATAGTTCTAAAGCAATGGAGCGACGTGCGCCTCCTACACCTGGATCCACCACCGCAACATGCACAGTCCCAGCTGGGAAATAGGGGTAAGCGTTGAGCAGATTGAACTGAGCCGCAGCAATATTCTGGGGCGGAATTTGGTGAGTTAGATCGACAACTTTTAGAGCAGGGTTAATCTGGGCAATCACCCCTTTGAGTACGCCTACATAGACATCGTTGAGACCAAAATCAGTCAATAGGGTAATCACGGGCGCTTGTCTTTCCAATTCCACCACCGCTGACGATTACTTGTTCCGGTACCTGTTACGGCTGCTTGATTCTGGCTAATGATCATTACTGGTGATGCTAGTGATTGACGAGCCAGTCATCCAGTGACCCTGATGATTACTGAGGCACGACCTGTGCTCCATGACTGCGCGGATCCTCACCGGCACTAGCCTTAGGGGCAACCGGTGCTTCGACTTGAGAAATGCGGCCTCGTTGTTGAATGTAGGGCAAGGGAGCGTTGGTTGCGAGGGCGTCCAGGTTGGCGGCCATGATCGGACGGGGTTGCTCTCCAATTGTGGTTGCAATCGGCTCCCCCGTGCGGTTGAGAAAAACAAAGTGGGGAATGGCCTCCACTCGGTAGTGCAGCATTTCGGGCAGCCATTTGTTGTTATCGACATTGAGCATATTGCTACCCAACAGACTCGTTGCAGCAACGGCACTCCATCGATCGCAATCAAGGCTTTGTCTTGCCCCATGCGGGAACTGAGTCCACCCGCCAGCACAATAGCATTAATTCTTTGTAGCTTGGTCTGTGCCATGTCACCTCATATCTAATTCGATTCCTACAACTACTTTGCTCTTACCGGAATTATATTCACCGGTTTTCAACCATCCTCACAACTTCAAACCCAAAACTTGCCCGCTGATGATTAAGTACCTCGGCATAATTAAAAACCAGATTCAAAACCCTGCACCGCTTGCGCAGCGGACGGCGCAGGGTTTTGGGTTTTATGTTTAATTATGCTCACCTACTTAAGTAAACCTTTTGATACGTTTGCCGGTTGTCCACACTCACAGTCCACAACTTAAAACTTAAAGCTCAAAGTTTAAAGCTTAAAACTTTTGCTTTAATTTTCAGCAAGGACTCAATAAATTTAGCCTTAAGGGATACGACATGGCTGAAAAGATCAGGGTAAAGTTAGGCTGGAGGTCTATCGTCAAGCGAGGCAAGCTATGACCACTGTACAAACTGCGCCCAAGCGCTTAGAAATCTCCCAGTTAGGCAATCCAATTTTGCGCCAGATTGCTCAGCCGATTGACAATGTCCATGACCGCAACATCCAAGCGTTGATCGATGATTTGCTCGCTACCTTGATCGAATTGAACGGGGTTGGGATCGCGGCTCCCCAGGTTGCTGTTCCCTATCGGTTGTTGATTGTGGCATCTCGTCCGAATGCTCGCTATCCGCATGCGCCAATCATGGAACCAACGGTGATGGTGAATCCCCATCTCGTTAGCCATTCCGGTGAGGTCGTGAAGGATTGGGAAGGATGCCTCAGTGTGCCGGGAATCCGGGGACTTGTGCCGCGCTATCGCTGGATCGAGGTGGAGTATATCAGCCGCGAGGGTAGGCTAATTCGTCAAGAGCTGACCGATTTTGTAGCTCGCATCTTTCAGCATGAGCTGGATCATTTGAATGGCATGGTATTTCTCGATCGCCTCGAAAGCGTTAGAGACATTGTTACCGACCAAGAATATCTCTGTCGTCTAGTTCCGACTCGCACGGTTGCTTGATACCAGTCGCTGAATGCTTATAGAAGACACCGTTTATTCATCCATTGAAGTTGTTGCAACTATAGTTCAAACCCAGTTTAGAAAGCCCCAAGCAGAAAGCCCTCTCAGGAGCATATACACCGCTAAACCGATCAAAAAGACCCGAAACAGTAAGTTGACCGTCTGATCGGGTAAGCGAGGCAACAACCGAGTTCCAAACTGAGCACCTAAAACACCACCCATTCCCAAACAAAGTCCGGGGATCCACAGTACATTGCCATTCCATGCATGTTGGGCCAGTCCAGAAATGGCAATCGCTACAATTGCCCCTAAACTAGTCCGCACCGCCGCTTTGATTGATTCTCCTAAAAACAGCATTTGCAGCGGTACTAGCCTGAAAAAGGCTGTAGAATGCTTCAAAAAAGATTGCCAAATAATTTTTATATAGTTGCATCTTAAACTGATCTGCTCCGTGCAGACATCTGAAAAACGGATTAATTGTACATCCACGAAATAAAGATTCTGATATAGCCCATTCGGAGGTGGTAGGAGGCATTAGGGATATATCTTTAGTCGTAGCGAGCTACGTTGCCATCAACGAAAGTTATAAAATTGCGTCGATTGCTGGAATATTGAATCAATTTGCTGTATTTATTTATGAATAATCTGCTGTTCCTCGCTCTATGCTGATTTCCTTAAAAAACTATCGATAATCGGTAGTCCCCTTTAGTAAAGGATAGAGGAAAATAGTTCACAATCCAGTTCTCCCCTGAAGCTGAAATTGCCAAACTGCACGAAAGCTTCTGGCAATAAGGTGTAGAATTTATTCTAGTCTTGACGTGAAACTCGATACACACAGCGTCGCTCACCAGCAATAATATGCTCTGTTCGTTCCACAACCGCATCTAGCAAAATACGCTGAAATATTTCTAATTCTCTGGCACATAGCCCCGTACAGGCAGTAGCAGCGGCACAAATCGGGCAGTGATTTTCAATCAGCAGAAACGTACCCTCATCGAGGGTTTGGATCTCAGCCATATAGCCCTCTTCGGTTCGCAGGCTTGCCAAAGCTTCTAGTTTTTGTCCCAGGGAGGTTTGAGCGGGAATAGCAGACTGGTACGCCTCCAGTTGATGGCGCGTTCTCACATCCAGGAGTTGCTCTAGCCCAGCCTCACCAAAGGCTTCCTTGACCGAATCGAGCAAGCTTAGTGTCAGATCGGCATAACCATCAGGAAATAAGCGATCGGCGGCAGGAGTGAGTTGCCAGAGCTTAGCAGGCCGCCCCATTTCGCGCGCTTCTTCGTAATAGGTCACCAACTGTTCTGCTTGCAGCGCATAGAGGTGCTGCCGAACCGCCATCGCCGAAATACTCAAGTGAGAGGCCAGTTCCTGCGCATCTGTAGCCCCTTGTTGCTTGAGAATATTGACAATAGCTCGCCGGGTCCGATTGGTGGCTGATTTTTTCTGAGCGTTGGTTCCCATACTTACAAAATAAAGAAAAGTCTTTACAAAGTCAATCTATCCATCTACGATACTTTCTAAAGCTCTTGCTTTAATAAGCCAATTGGCTCAACCTCCGCTTCTGAACAATTCACCATGATTAAAACAATTCAGCACCTCAATCCAAATGGATTGGTCAATCCTGCTCACTATGGCTATACCTAGATAGTTTTAGTTCCCCCTGATAGCACCCTCGTTTACATTGCCGGACAACTAGGTGAAGATGAGCATGGTAATCCAATTGCAGCCAACTTTGCAGCTCAACTCAAGCAGGCATTTTCTAATCTGCGAACTGTTCTAGCGGCGGTTGGAGCAACTCCAGACCAAGTGGTGAAAATTACGCTGCTTTCAGTAGATCACGATGCCGAACGCTGATTTTTCCGATTTGTTGTTCCAAGGGGGCAACGAATTATCCCTAGAGAGTACCGATGAAGATTTGTCGGGACTGCTCAACAGTAGCGCTCAGTCAATGCCGGCAGAAGCCTCCCTGGATTCGCTGTTTGATTTGGAAGATTCCGGTGAAGTTGGACAAACCGAGGATTCGCAAGGGTTAGACCAATTATTGGCCGGACTAGAGCCAACCTTCGGCTCTCTAGACGCTTCAGGTTTCGATGCTTCAGATGCTGCCTCCACTGACTTCCAGTCTGACTACTCCGATACATCGCTATTTGACTTAGGCTCTACAGAATCAGAAGAGCCACCTCAAGCCCTGGTCGATAGTAGCGAGGATTTAGCGCCGCTGTTTGATCTAGAACCAGTTGATCTAGAGCCAGTTGATCTAGAGTCAGAGGAATTACCCGACTTTACGCTAGAATTTTCCGACTCTGCTGCACCGTCTGAAATGGCAGGGTTAGAATCCGCTCTAGTTGGCTCAGAAGATAGCTCAGAAGAATCGTTTGATCTGTCGGGTTTGGGATTGGGCGAGGAGCCAGAATTATCTGCCGAATCAGAACCTGCAAATTGGCAGATCGCTGATCCTTGGGGAGAGGAGACCCTATCCGAGTTGTCCAATCTGAACTTGGATCTGGCAGCATCCGATCAGGACTTGCTTGCCGATCCCTTTGCCAACCTTGGTGGTAACGAAAGTACTGACGAAAATTCTAGCGAAGCTGAGCTGTTCACCCTCGATCTCGAACCAGATCAACAAAACGCTAGCAGCGCCGATTTTTCATTAGATTTTCCTGAAGTAGGCTCCTCGGATGAGTCAGAGTTCAGCTTCATCGACTCAGCTATAGAAAGCTCAGAGCTGCCGTTTGATACTGAATTAGCTGAATCGGCTGAATTCTCAGATCTAGCTTCAGATGAGCTGGATTTCGCATTGTTTGGAGAAGCGGAACTGCCGCCCGATTTTGGAGTAGAGAACAGTGCCCCGACAGTTTCGGACTCAAGCAGTTCAGAATTCTCGCCATCCCCGATTCAGGACGATGCTAGTTTTGACTCGGCCCTGAATCTGTTTAGCAATAGTGCTGACGATAGCTCTGATGACAGCCCTGCAGTTGAGGCAGCACCTACCGCTGAAGATTTACCAACAGACCTAAACGATTGGTTTACAGCTGATCTAACTGAAGCCTCAGGAACGGTAGAAGCTGTTAACTTATCGAGTTTTGAGCTACCAGAGGATTTTGCTGAAACTGACAGCGCTCTGACTTCGAATGCTGCCTCCGATCTGGATGATCTATTCCTATCCTCGGACGGGGTCGCAGCAGATGACGAGCTAGGAGGTGAACCGAATACTCAACTGGGTAATTTGGCAGAATCATTGGAGTCGGGTCAGGTCCGAGCTTCAGAAGCCGAAAATCCGTTTGCTGAATCAGAATTGGAATTTGGGCTATTTGAAACGGATGAAAACAAACGGCTCAACGCCGCGAACAGCAAATTCAGTTGACCGTCGAGCCAGGAAATCGCATCTGGGTATTGGATAAGGACAAAGTTCGCCAAATGCTTTATCACTTGGTTTTTAGTGTGATTCAAGCCTCTAGTTCCGACAGCGTCATCCGGATTCATGTCTCTCGCAAACAGAACGCTTTGCACCTCTCGGTTTGGGCTTCCCATCCTTGGCTGGGCGATGGTCTGCCTCAGGTCGCGCTAGCGCTACACCCGCCCGATCCAGAGACCGATATCGCTCTCGTCAGTACGGAACCCGCAGGCTGGACGGCTCTGCCCGCTTGGGACCATCTCGAAACCTGGGAAATTCCTACCCTCAGTACCGAATCCAAGCCTTCTCAGCCAGCCGATTCTCGTCAAAGTCTGGGGCTAATGCTGAGTCAGCAGTTGGCACAACTGCATGCGGGGGACATTGTGATTCAAGGCTCGGCAGAAGAAGGCTACCGCTATGTGATTCGCCTCCCCCAGCTCAAACCGGGTACAGAGCCAGTCTCCCATCAGCTTTGACGTCTGCATTCCTTTGGTTCCTCTTAGCACCGCTCGCTCGCTTTGTCTACATCAGGCAGGGAGCGAGTTTTTGTTTGATTTAATCACTTGAAATACCCTGAGTAGACTGAAAATCAAGCAATCGAGCCAAACCGATCTGCGAAATAGACCATTCCTCTAAAACAACACGCTATTCTTTTAAAGTGAAGCGCTAGGACAGAGCTTCTACTTGCTTCAATTTGCTTCAATCTAGTTTGAGTCATTTAGCGCCAACTTTTAAGAGGCACCTATGCCAAGATCTCAACGCAACGATAACTTTATCGATAAATCTTTTACGGTAATGGCAGATCTGATCCTCAAACTGCTGCCAACCAGCTACACCGCTAAACAAGCCTTTGCCTATTATCGAGACGGTATGTCTGCCCAAGCCGATGGCGAATATGCTGAGGCTTTGGCCAACTATGAAGAGGCTCTGACGCTGGAAAACGATCCACGCGACCGCAGCTTTATTCTCTACAACATGGGCCTAATCTACGCCAGCAATGGCGACCACGACAAAGCATTGGAACTGTATCACCAAGCCCTAGAGCTGAACCCCAGCATGCCCCAGTCGCTCAACAACATTGCGGTGATTTACCACTATTTAGGCGAACAGGCCCAAGAAGCTGGCAAGAGCGAAGAGGCTGACTCCTATTTTGACAAAGCCGCCGACTACTGGCAGCGAGCCATTCGCTTAGCGCCCAATAACTACATCGAAGCCCAAAACTGGCTCAAAACGACTGGACGGGCCAAGCTAGATGCTTTCTTCTAAAGAGTTTTGAGTTTTAAGCTTTGAGTTTTGAGTTGATTAAAGCGTAGTTTGATCGTAGTAGTTCGGGGAGAAGGCAGAAATCAATTGGCCTAGAAGTGTTTAATTCCCTTATCACTTCAACACTTAAGACTCAAAGCCATCTTTTTACGGTCCATCCCTCCCCGAGGCGCCAGCGGAAGATGCTGTTGCTGAGGGGGTGGCCCAGACTCGAGTAGGGTTCCGGCCTGTGGTTGGTGTAGAGCGCCGGTCCGCGGCCATCGTCGTAGACGGCGTAGTGGATCGGGCCGCCGGCCTGGCCAGCGGGGTTGATGAAGGCCGGGTCGACGGAGGTCCAGCCCGTGTTGCCGTCCCACTGGAGCACGCCCGTGATGCGCGGCCCGCCGTTGACGTTTCCCATTGGACCGATGGTGTATGTGGTGGTGCCGCCGTCGAGCGTGAAGGAGGAACGGACAAATGCGAGCTGTGTAATCGGCACCGTCTCCTGCGGGGTCCAGGCGATGAGACGCCACGTGCCATCGTCGAATACGCCCACGCCAGGTCGCCGTCCTGCCGGTGCTCCGATGAGACCGAGCACTCGATGATCGAGCGGCATCGGGCCGGGGGTGCTCGGGTACGCGACACATGTGGAGCCGCCTGGAACGGAGCGCCACTGGACACCATCGAACTGCACGGTCGTCCTGCGGAGGCTCTGCCAGCACGTCGCGGGCGGAGCCACGATTGACGCCGCGTTCAGGGTCAACTGATGCCCTCGGCCAAAGTCGAAGACATCGCTATCACGAGAATCGAGCCGATGCTGCCCGCTGATTGTCTCGCCGGGAACGATGTCCAGTGGCAACGGGTGGATCGTCCAGTGGTCGCCCCGGAACTCCGCAACACCACCCACAGGTCGTCGCAGCACCCAGAGCTTTGGACCCCTGTTTGTCATTCCCTTCAAATAGGTCGGCGTCGATTCACCGGTCGGCGGTGGCGACGGCAGGGTCATCCACCGCGCCGGGGAGGGCTGTGCGAGGGCCTCAGGAGCCTCAGAGAGCCCCAGCGCCGCAACTGACGCTGCGACGCATGCGTACGTGCAGTGGACGGCAAACCACATCTTCATGGCTGCGGACGCTCCATCCAGCGCATGAGCCGCCATTGGGTGGTGTTCTGGGTGTCGGTCCACGAGCCGATGGTGAGCAGAATGGTGTCCGATTCGATCTGGCCCCAGACGGGCGGGGCCGGCGAAACCACGACGAATCCGCTGTCGCTCACTCTCCCCGCGCCCTGGATCGACCCGGGTGGGACCGCGGCCCAGCGGGGCCAGTGCAGCGGAGGTGAACCCGGAAACGTCGCGTGCTGACCCAAAGTTCCCGCCCACGACATGACGATGGTTTGCGTCGGTCCGCCGACCGGGCCGATCGACCCGGTGACGAAGACGCCCCGTTTGTCGCAGCCCTGCGTATGCGAGCCTTGGTTCATGACGTTCGCGGAGTAGGTAATGGAGAGAGCATTCACATCTTGCTGCACGCCATCTTCTTGACGGAAGAACCAGCCGTTGAGGAACTGCTCGTTTGGGAGCGGCGGAACGCCGCTTTGGGCTCTGAACGTCCGCAGCCGCGCCGTCCGCGGGCCATTTGGCGTGCTGCGGAATTCCGCCCGATTCTTCGCCACCTAGCAGCACTTGGGCCTCTAGCATTCGGTCAGCAATGTATTTGTAGCCGATGGGCGTTTGGTATACAGGCAAATCATAGAACTCGGCAACTTTTGGGATCAGGTTGGAGCCGCTGATAGTTTTGATCACCTCGCCGCTGTAGCCACGATGTACAGCCAAATGCTCGATCAGGATCGGGATGAGGATCTGGGAGCTGAGGAAGTTGCCCTGCCCGTCTACTGCTGCTACCCGGTCGCTATCCCCATCAAACACCAGCCCAACCACTAGATCAGACGCCGATTGCTGGCGGTAGGTTTTAATTGTGTCGAACATGCTTCCCAAATAGCGGGGCAAGGGTTCAGGCGCACCGCCTTCAAATAGCGGATCGCGGTTACTGTTTAGCTCCCGAATCCCATCTCCCAACAGTCGAGCCAGCCCAGTGGCCGCGGCTCCATGCATCACATCTGCAAAGACCGTCAGCTGGCCGCTGGCAATCGCGGCTTGAATCGCTGCAATATCGACTTTGGTGCGTAAGCCATCGCAGTAGCTCTGCCAGGGATCAAAGGTTTGGATCGCAGTTACCTTGCTCTCTAGTCTGCTCTCTACAGTTTGGTCCGACTGCAACATCGCCTCGATTTTTTGCGTTACTTCGGGAGGAACCGATCCACCAAATCCGCCCTTCACCTTGAGGCCAGAGTACATGCCGGGATTGTGGCTAGCAGTAATTACCAGTGCGCCTAGGGCGTTTTGCTGTTTGGCAGCCCAGCTAAAGGCCGGAGTGGGTGCGTAGGTTTCCGACAAGAACACCTCAAACCCGGCAGCACTCACTGCATCAGCGGCGGCCTTGGCGAATTCTTCCGACAGGAAGCGACGGTCGTAGCCCACGATGATGGTACGGCTGTTGATGGTATCGCCATAGGTCTGAGCTAAGGCCAATGCAGCCAAGGGGGCGACCCGCACCACCCGCTCGAAGGTAAAATCAGCGGCAATGACACCGCGCCAACCGTCGGTACCAAAGGCAATCGGTTTTGCGGCCAGAGACGCAGGAGAAATAGGGGCAGCCATAAGTTCGTAAGTTTAGAGATCCTAGTTAAAAATCGTAACGCTGGTTTGAGTGTACCCGGCAACCAGCCGACCATCAATTTTTACGGTTGCAATCAACTACATCAGGGAGAGGTGAATTTAAGTTTTGAGGTTAGCCTTGTGTTTTGAGGGCATAAACCCGGTCGCGGCCTTGCCGTTTGGCTTCGTAGAGGGCTTTGTCGGCGCGTTGCAGAACGTCCCAGGCTGAGTGGTCGCAACTGGGGTCTTGTTGGGCAATCCCAAAACTGGCAGAAATTTCTAGCGCACCGGCTTTTGTGACAAAGGGAGCCGATCGCATGGCTCGCCGTAGCCGCTCCGAAACTTCGATGGCCTGATCGAGCGGTGTATCGGTGAGAATAATCACAAATTCTTCCCCACCATAGCGGTAGGGCAAACGCCCATCACCAGGCTCCTAACCTAACTCCTCTACTTCTCTTTTCCATCTCCAATCATATGTAAGGGCGAAGCATTTGCTGATAGATCTATATGCTTGCACTCTAGACTATTTGGCAAATGCTTCGCCCCTACCGAACCAACGGCTCCCTCACGGGCAGAACGGATCTTGATGCGGAATGCAAGGAGGCGGATAGGGCTTTGATGGCGGCAAATGGGAATCAGGCGGATAGGGATAGGGCGAATGGAAGCTATCCTTCAAGGCCCAAAGAAAAATTAGGGCAAGGTAAACCATCAGAATATACACCCATAGGGGTGTACCTTTTGGTTTATCGGGCGGCTTTATAGGCTTACGTTCAATCGTAGTAACAACCTGCTCATTATTTTGCAGATTGATAATTTCGATATTAGGGCCAGTGCCGCAACTGCCGCTACAAGAACCCCCACAGGAACACTTGCTCATATGACCTTTGACGAACTTTACAGGAACGAACGCCGGAATTACACTTAACTCCTTTCAGAAGCAGTATAAAATATTACTCTGAAAAACTCCATCTTGATTCGCGGTTCAGCTTAACTGGAACCCCTAATCCAGCACAATAACTAGCTCAACCAAAAGTCACACCGCTGCCTAGCTCAATCATTCTAGGCAACATTTTCAACAGAGACTCCACCGCCTTCGAGATGCATTAACTGGATGGATGCATCTCTTATAGCTAAAATTTCAACACTAGATATTAATTTTACGGAAATTGCAGTCTCTTTTAACAAAAATGTGAGTTTCTAAATGTTGACCGGAATGCATTTTTATAAATGAATTAACCCAAAAACTATAGAACTAAAGTATTACCGTTGATTCCTGAATGGACGCATATGCACTAGGGGTAATAAACTTTGGTCTATTTCTACGCTAAATATTGAGTTAATGCAGTAATATCAAAACGGTAATCGGAAGCAAAGGATTGAATCCAAATTGCTATCCTTGGTCAATGCAACTGGCGTCCAGAAGCCAACTTAGGCTGCCTGCGTAGGTTAATAATGACAAGAAATCTTCTCTGGATTCACCTGAAACTGGATACTGCTCGCACGTTTTTTACCAGGTAATTCCTGTGCTCCCAAGATATAGCCATCCTGCCGCAACTCTTCTACCGTGCGCCAAAAGATTTGATTATTTCGAGACGAGTTACTGCCTAGTAGATCCAGATTTTTGAACAGATATTGTTTAGAGATAATCAGATATTGCCCATCTCGTAATGCATCCCACTTCATGCGGCTGGCTAGATAAATCAACAATTTAGTTTTGTAATCACATTTTGCATTGCTACCCAGCTTTTGGCTGATATCAATATCGCCGGCAAACAGCACATAATCTCCCGTGCGTCCAGGACCATCAAAAAATTCCAAAGAGACCGTATAAGCGTCGGCTAATTCATAGGTATAGTCTGCCGCTTTTGCTAGGTCAAAATCTCTGGGCTCCCAGGCAGATTTGGCACTGTGGCTAGAACAAGCAGCGGTACAGGGCAATCCTGACCACGGTTCAGTATGGCTCGATGGCGCGTGGCGCACTTATCCAACCTCGCTGCGGCAAGCTGGCTATACCACGACCGTGCTTCTGGAACAGGATGTGCAAACAATCGAGAAACTGCCGGCAAAACTACTGCCACGCTACACCGTGCCGTTGGTCGTGAACAGCAAGCAGACCAAAGGTTGGAAAAGATGTCGGGGCTATCCGGTTGCGCCAGCGGATGCTTGGGGCTATTCAGAAGAGATTGGTGCCTATCAACGCTAAAGGAGGTGATTCATTTTGACTGAACTTGTATTGTCAATTTTTGACCCCAACACACTATTACCCCACCGGGCAGGGATTGCAGGACTGGCGCTGGCATTGTCTGTGGTGAACCCAACTGATGCACCGTTGCAGTGGCAGGTGACAGAAGATGCCGTGACCCTAGCCTGGGAAGGAAGCGATCTAGAAGCAGTGCAATGGCTGTTGCAACAAACCTATCGTGCAGATCAGGGGTATTTAGAAGTGCCTGCCCTCAAACTAGATGAACAGGGGCGCTACATCTTCACCGAAGGCGTGATGTCTACGTTTTTGCAGCACAGCAAACAGCGCAATCGGGAGAAACAAACGGTTCCGCTCACATTTCTCGTTGAGGATGATAAGCCGGAAATTCGGATTGATTATCGCCCCGTAATTGACTGTTATTACACCCGTGACGTTAAAGAAGCGTTCAACAGTAAGGGGGCATTCAAATCAGAAATTCCGCTCAAGGGGCATCATCTACCCGGATTGGTGGAATGTTTTGTCAACGGGGCTTACATGGAGACGCCTAGCGGGTTTCTGGCGTTGCTGTTTCTGCCGCTTGCTTGCGGGTATTACCAACTGCCAGGCTATCGTTCAGCTTTGGTAATTCCAGAAGTCCGCAACCTGAAGGAATGGGTTAACCTACGGCGACGAATGCCGGGACGTACCTATCGCAGTTTTCGCTCCAGCAGCGCCGGGGAATCTGCCTTGCATTTTCTGTTGCAGGAAAAGCTGGTGGAAGACTCGCAACAGTTTCGAGTGGATTACTGTGAAGTGTATCAGTTAGGTAGCCAGCCCTGGGACGGCAATCAATCCTACCTGAAGCAAGTGGTGCATCGAGTGCAGGTGAGCGACCAAGTTTTGGGTTTGTATGAAATTGCGTCTCGGCTGCTGCCACCCAGGGTTAAACTCCGGCAGGACGGTAATGGCACTTGGCTGGCAGAATCCAAAGTGCTGGCTTGGATTAGCGACAACCTGATTGCCAACAAATCTTGGTACAACGGTTTTTTTGAGTTTCGCAAAGCAAATCCAATTTATCCAGAAGACCGAAGAGGACTGATCGTTATGACTGAACACTTAACGCCAGATGAACAAGTGTTGTTTGATGCAGTGCAGGGAGCATTTAGCGCCTATCTGCGGGATTGGTGGGGCAGAAGAACGCGACGGAGAGGCCAAAATTTTGCGGGCGTTTATCCAGTTAGCAGGCGGCAGAAGCGCTCAGATTGTGGTGTTGACCGCAGCCACCAGCGAACCGATCGAGGCGGGTGAAACCTATGTTGAAGTGTTTGAGCGGCTTGGGGCTAAAACGGTGTGGGTCGTAGATACCCGCGATCCGGATGACGCCAATCAGTTTGAGGCCGTGTGGGCGATTCGGCAAGCCAGCGGGATTTTTTTTACCGGCGGCGATCAGTCCCGGATTGTCGAGCGCATCAAGGGCACGATTCTAGAGGATGCGATTCAAAAACGCCACTCCGAAGGAGCCGTGATTGCTGGCACTAGTGCCGGAGCTGCGATTATGCCCGAAGTAATGATTGTGCGCGGTGAGTCGGAAACCAGCCCCCGCAATGATGCCGTTATGCTAGGAGCCGGGATGGGGTTTGTCTCCGGCATGGTCGTGGACCAGCACTTTGCCCAACGGGGCCGCTTGGGACGCCTGCTAACGGCTCTAGTACTCCAGCCCAGCATCATCGGCGTTGGCGTAGATGAAAATACGGCGTTAATTGTGAAGGGCGATGAGTTTGAGGTGTTGGGCGAAGGAGCCGTCACGATTGTGGACGAATCCGAGCTGACCTACAAAAGTTCCAATGCCATCTGGCATAGTCGCTCCCAGCAGGATAGAACTGGACCCAATCAGGCCATGTCCGTATTTGACATCAAGCTGCATATTTTGGCTGAAGGCTGTCGGTTTAATCTCAAAACGCGCCAACCTATTGTGGCAAATATGGCAACGGATGAAATGGATTAGGATAAATCCGGATGGTTGGGACTCCGAACAGATGAAACAGATAGAACAAGCATCCACCCTATGCGCTCCGCGCAGGCTCCGCCAACCACCCATCTACCCCTACGCGGCCACATTAGCCCGACTTCCGGGGTGGGCTTTGCACGGAATTGGACAGGCTGATCCGGTCGCTCAGTTGGCGCAGATTGCGAGCTAGTTCTGGGTCGGCTTCTTTTTGTTGAGCAATTTTTTCGCAGCTGTAGAGTACGGTCGTATGGTCCTTTCCACCGAAGACTTCGCCGATTTTGGGCAGACTCAGATCAGTATGCTGGCGCATTAGATACATGCAGATCTGGCGGGCAACGCTAATTTCCCGGCGTCGGGAGGCGCTTTTCAAATCTTCAATCGAGACACCATAGGTTTCGGCTACGGCATTCATCACGGTTTCCGGCGAGGCTTCCACCTGATTACTGGGCGGATTGAGCACCGGAGCGATCGAGTCCACCGTCATCGGTAGGCCAGAGATCGACACATAGGCCACGGCTCGAATCAGTGCTCCCTCTAGCTCTCGGATGTTGGAGGTGTAGCTGGAGGCGATGTATTCAATTACCTCGCGCGGCAGGCGCATATTTTCGTATTCGGCTTTCTTTTGCAAAATTGCCATTCGGGTTTCTGATTGGTCCGTTGTAGTCCATCGTGATCGTCCAATCAATAGTGTTGACCGTGACAACGCTTTCGATTGTAGGAGTGGTAAAGCCCGGAGGCCCACCCACAAAATTAAACGTCAAGGTGCCATCGCCGTTATCCACAAAGGGGGATTCTACACTGGGGCCATGCATCGCTGCCTCAGCCTGATAGACAGAAAGTCCCCCATTCTCTCGTTCAGCCGCCATGCGAGCTAGATTCTTGGCTCGATTTAAGGCAATGGCCTGGTCAATCAGCATTTGGATACGCTCTTCCCGCGTTTGGGGGCTTCCTGCTTGGGCCAAACCGGGAGCAGCAATCAGCAATACCAAGACCATTGCACCTAAGCTATAGAGTTTCTTCATGGATTTACCACAGTTGTAAATATCACTAGCCTAAAAAGACGCCTACGGAGGCAAAAAGTTACAGTTGTAAATATCACTAGCCTAAAAAGATGCCTATGGAGGCAAAAAGTTGCCTCATCAGGTAATCAACTAGAGAGTAGCCAAGGTTCCACATGCAACAATGGCCCCTGATTGAGATCTGGCCATTATTTAGGGGTTAACTTGACTTCTCAGGCTCCAAAATTCTGACGCCTACGACTGGAGCATTGAAGCGGTAGGTTTGGCCCTCTAATTCCAGCGGGGTTCCAACCTTAACCTTGCTGCCTGCCAATACCGGACCATCCTCCAGTACTTGGGCTTCGCCTTTGAGCGTCACCATCATATCGACGGTATATTCCAGTTCGGGACGGGGATCGGGCATGGGTTTGACTGAGCCGTCTGGCTGCGGCACCGCTACCGAACGCGGCAAAGACTTGACGCCTAACACGTCTACTTCCCCAGCGGGCTGATTGCGAATAATAATTTTGGTGCGTTTCTGCTCTTGCAGGCTGGTCACAAAAACCTTGGGGTCACTCACCGTCAGACCCCGGACAATCACATCAATTTCCACCGGTTTGGTAGAAGCACCAATTTGCGCCACTGAAGAGCCAGAACCACCGGGCAGCAAAAATAATCCCGCTACGACCATGAGGATAATCAGCCCCGCTCCAATGTCGAGCAGGCTAAACTTACCAAACAACCGACCTTTAGAATCTAAAATCGCCATATCGCGTCATCTCCGCGATTGCAGAAGAGAATTGAAAGTTCAGATAGCACTCTACCAGATTTTTGAGGAAGCGAACTGAGATTGGTATTGCTATCCTATACCAGTTATCAATTATCAATTATCAGTTATCAGTTGTGGAAATGAAGGCTAGAAGCAGAAGCCAGAAGTCAGGATCAGAATGGTTCTTGGTTTGTAGCACCTCAATGGCTCTTGTAACTTATCGTAGGATGGCGCCATTTAGGCCTGCGCTGCTAGATGCTTCTACATGAGCATGAAACTAAACTTGTCGGGAATTATCACTTCACCCACTCTCAATCAACGGATCTAAGCACCCACGCTAGGATCGGGGTATCTTCATCACAACTAATACGTCATCAATGCGACGATCGACTAAGGCACTCAGTACCTCCTCTTTGCTCCTGAAGTAGTGATACAGCAATCCTTTGGAAATTTGTGCTTGTTTGGCAATGTCTTCGATTGACGTTGCATAATACCCTTTCTCGCAGAACAAGCGCAGGGAAGTTGCGAGAATGCGTTCCATTGTTTCGCGGCGGATGCGATCGTTTTCGGCTGGGGTACGGGGCATCGGAGCTACGGCTTGAGAAATTGACGGATGAGCTGAGAAACCTCATCGGCATGAGTCAGGGTGGGCATATGGTCTGCTCCTTTGAGATAGGCAAAGCGAATATGCGGCACTTGTTGAAATAGCTCTGCAACATGCAAATTATCCGCCATATCCTCCGTGCCGATGATAAACAGCGTTTCGGGTTGCAGTTCGTTTAACCGCTCGATCGTCGGCGGCTGTGTCCACTGCATCTCAAACGTCTTCCACTCAAATGATCGTTGAATATTATGCCGACTCATGTCAATCATCAGGTTACGTGCTTGGCTCGTCATCACAACCCGATACAAGCATTGCGCCAACATTAATTCAGTCATCTTTTCCGCATCTGGCACTGCTGCCTTAATTTGCATAAACTGCTGTTGAATCTCTGGCGAAAACTGGAAACCCGACAGCCCCGGTGCAATCAGAACCAGCTTGATCACTCGATCTGGATATGCGAGGGCAAAATCGGTGGCAATCTGCCCCCCGATCGAGTGACCCACGAGAATGGCGCGATCAATGTGAAGGTGGTTGAGCAGCGATCGTAACTCTTCCACATAATTAGCGGGGTCGAGCAGTGGGGGCGATTGTCCAGCACCCCGTCCATCAAAGGCAATCACTTGATAACTCTGAGCCAATTGCGGAGCAATCCACTGCCAATCCCGTAAATCGGCTCCCCCGCTGTGCAGCAGAACCATTGCCTCACCGTTGCCTTGAATTTCGTAATGCAGATCCATCTCTGCCTCCTTGAGAACAGCTACGATAATCGATTCAGCTAAATCCTGAACGCTTTAGGCTGATCGATTTACTGTGGTTAATTCCAATATATCTATGACTGACCAGACAGTCAATGAAAAAATAAGGGTAAAGTGTGTCACGGCTAGAGCCGCTACCTCATCTCATAAGTAAACCAATCATTTCTTGGAGATTCACCATGCAGGCAAGACTAGACCTAAACGCGAATCCAGCCGCTTATCGAGCCATGTTGCAGCTCAGTCAGTATGTTCAGAACTGTGGCATCCATCCAACGCTGCTGGAACTGATCAAAATTCGCGCCTCGCAAATTAATGGTTGTGCGTTCTGCATTGATATGCACACGAAAGATGCCAGACTTCGGGGTGAAACTGAACAGCGAATTTACGCGCTTAACAGTTGGCGCGAAACGCCGTTTTTTACCCCTGAAGAACGGGCAGTTTTGGCGTTTACCGGGTAGTGCTACACGGCTACATTCTCAGTAGCCTGAAATCTTGCCCAATTACCGTAGCTGAGCCGCTGATCGTAAGACTGCCGCTGGCTGGGATCACTCAACACTTCGTAGGCGGCATTGATGCGAGTGATCCGTTCGTGACCGTCAACGGCTCGATTGGTATCAGGATGAAATCGTTTCGCTAAACGGCGGTAAGCTTGCTTAATTTCAGCTTGACTCGCCGTTGGGTGAATTTCTAGCGTATCGTAGTGATTCTCTGCCATACGCCTATTTTATCGGCATCGGGCCTGGAGGCTGGAGGCTGCTCCTTTGACAAGTTTGACCTGCTCTAACCCACCGTCATTGGAGCTACTAGCTCGGGGTCTTGAAACAGCGGTGTACTCAGGTACCGTTCACCAAAGCTTGGCTGGATCATCACAATTAGCTTACCTGCATTTTCAGGACGACGCCCAACCCGAATGGCGGCTGCCATGGCTGCTCCACTGGAAATACCGGAAAGCAATCCTTCCTCACGGGCTAGCCGCCGACCGTAAGTAATAGCTTCATCATCTGGAATGGTAATCACTTCATCAATCAAATCCACCCGCAGCACCTGGGGCACAAAACCAGCGCCAATCCCTTGAATTTTATGAGGGCCAGGTCTGCCACCCGAAAGCACAGGACTGTTTGCCGGTTCTACGGCAATGGCTTTGAATTCAGGCTTCTTCGCCTTGATCACTTCTGCGACGCCTGTGATCGTACCTCCTGTACCTACCCCAGCAATCAAAATATCGGCCTGACCATCGGTGTCTTCCCAGATTTCGATTGCCGTGGTGCGGCGATGAATCTCCGGGTTGGCCGGATTGTTGAACTGTTGCAGCATATAGGCATCCGGTAGCGTATTCACGATCTGCTGTGCTCGCTGAATACAACCTGCCATGCCTTCAATGCCAGGGGTGAGTTCGAGTTGCGCACCATAGGCCCGCAGCATGGCTCGTCGTTCTGAACTCATGGTTTCTGGCATGGTCAAAATCAGACGATAGCCTTTAGCCGCGGCTGCCATCGCCAATGCAATGCCGGTATTTCCAGAAGTTGGTTCGACCAATACCGTTTTCCCAGGCGTGATTAATCCAGCTTGTTCTGCCGCCTCAATCATGCTGATCCCAATCCGATCCTTAACTGAAGCAGATGGGTTCATGCTCTCTAATTTGGCAACAATTCGAGCGACACAACCTTCGGCTTGCGGAATCCGGTTCAGTTGAACAAGCGGGGTATGACCAATGAGTTGAGTGATGTTTTGGGCAATGCGCATAGTCTTAAAACGCTAAATCTAGATATAGTACATCAGATCAAGCTGTTGGCGACTATTTCGCTTTTCAGCTAGATCTTGCAGCGTATATTTTTGCAGTACGGCATCTGCAGCCCGTCCAGCTTCATGCCAAACTTCACGAATCACTAAGCCTTCAAGCGATTTGGCTTCTCGATTTAGCTCAGATGGCTGCATATCGGCGAATGGGACGCCCCTACGGGAAATTGTGCAGAAAATCGGCCAATCTGATGGAGATGTGGCCCGCTTTTGTTTTGAGAGTTCTGTGCAGCCGCTGAAGCACCAACCTGCCTATCGGCTCTTGCTGGCCCTGGCTCTCTTTCCTGCACCAGCCCTCCAGGAGGCGCTAGTGCAGGTGGCTGTTCCTGAACTGGAGGCAGACCAAGCAGAACCCGATTTGGCCAAGCTGCGGGGGCTGTCTCTGGTGCGGCAAGAGCATGACCGCTACAGCATGTTGCCCCTGACCCGCGAATATGCCCTGGCGGAACTCAAGGTGAATCCTGACTTTGCCCAACAGGCCCGCGAACGGTGGATTACCTACTACCTTCAGCATTCTGAAACCTACGCTCAGCAGGATCCGAGCGATTGGCAAGGCTCAACGTTTGTAGAACTAGAAGCCGAGTGGCAGAATCTTCAGGCGGTGATGGAATGCTGTATCGAAGCGGAGCGCTACAAGGATTGTCTCCAGCTTTGGCAAAATCTGAAAACCTATACCCAGCTTCGCGGACGGCACATTAGCCGGTTAGACTGCTGGACCGATCGGCTAATCTGGACGGCTTGGCTGATTCAGGCTGCAGAGCAACGCGGTGATTGGTCGGTCGTGGCTCAAATAATGGTAGATCGAGCCTGGACTTTGATTGGCTTGGGTAAACCTGCTCAGCTTTCAGAGGCCGAGGACCTGCTGACGCAGGTGTGGCATCTGCGCCAGCATCAAGATCGGGCATTTCAGGCCAATTTAGCCAAAATCATTGCCGTGCTGTATATCCAGCAACAGCGGTTTGAGGACGCAAAAACCTGGCTGGAGCAAGCGAGCCTACTCGTAGAGCAGGCTGGGCTGAGCGAACCCGATCACCAACGGCAAGTGCTACAAATCCAGTATTACCAGGGAGAAATTTGGTTTAAAACAGGCAACTATGATCAGTCCAAGCAGCTGTTTGAAGTCGCCCTCCGCACCGCTCGCGAGCTAAACTGGGTGCGCGTTGTGTTCATGATTGAGAACTGGATTGCAGATATTGCAATTGAGCAAGGTAATCTAGAGGCTGCTCAAACACTTCTAGTCGAAGGACTCCAGGTTGCTGAAGCGAATCAAGACCGGACTCGCATTGCCTACTATCAACATTCGTTGGCGAAACTGGCTCGGTCTCAAGCCAACTACAGCGAGGCGGTACGATGGGCCACTGAAGCTCAACACAGCTTTGAGGCGCTCGGAATGCTGCCAGAGGCGGAAGAAGCCCAGAACCTCCTCCAGACCCTGCTAACATCCTAAAGCCGCAGTTCTAGAATTTCACAGCTAGCTGGGAAGATCTCACAGCTAGCAGCCAAGGCAGTTTTGCTCGATGGCTCTGATGCCATTAATTCACACATGGCGATGACGTCATCATAATGGCCGACTGCAATCGAGTCCGAGGATTTAACGTCGATGATATAGCAGATTGAAGGCTTACCGGAACGAGCCGCTCAAAGTGACATAGCAGCTTCTACAGCAATTTTGGCTGGGTTAATATTAGAACAACAGTTGATTCGACGAGTGTTACGGAGGGACATTATGCAGGAGTCGGTGGTTTACCAAGAAATTTTGTCTGCTTGGTCAAACCTGACGTGAATCATCAGCAGGCGGATGCCATCCTCCCTGTATCCAAAACCAACGAGCATCTAAAATTGCACCATCATCATGTTTGTCATCATTGAAATCAACGATTACCGCTTGCTAGGGGAGGAATGGAACGAGTAGGTTGCTGCAACACTAGGATCAACCTCTAGAGCGTGGAGATAGGGTTATTTTAGCGTCGAGAGGAAGAGTCCTGTTTGGCTTTTCGCTCGGCTTATCGCTTGCGTTTGGAATGCTTTTGGCGGCGGGGTCCGGCCCGTCCTAGGAGACCAATGCCGTAAACTAATCCAAGCAGCGCGGCTAGAACCAGTGGAATGACGATGAGAGGCATTGCAGCACCGATTGAAATTGCGGAAGCAATCGCAATCACAACTACTAGGTAAGGAAGAATAATGCAGAGAGTCGCAACAGTGATTTTGAGTGGAGACCATTTGATATTCTTCGCATAGTCCTTGTGCTGATATTTACCTCTGCTTGCGAACTCATTGTCCTTAGAGTATCCCTTTAACCGATTAGGAAGCATGACACACTATTCCCTAGAGTGAATAAACTCCGAAACAGGATAATCTACATACAATCAATTGAAACTTTAATCTGAATTTTATTTGCCTCGAACTTGGTCATGGTGCTTAGTGAACCACTCATAAGTCTTTTCAATTCCTTCCTTAAGCGATGTTTTTGCTTGCCACCCCAAGCTGTTAATTTTGGCAGTATCGAGTAACTTTCTGGGTGTACCATCGGGTTTAGATGGATCAAACTTTATCTCTCCTGAGTATCCAACTACGGCTTTAATTGTCAGTGCCAGTTCTCTGATAGAAATCTCCTCACCGGTTCCAACATTAATAAAGTCTGCGCTGTTGTAATGCTGCATCAGAAACAATAGCGCATCGGCCAGATCATCTACAAACAGAAATTCTCTCAGGGCAGAACCCGTGCCCCAGACTTCAACAGAGTCTGCCTGAGTCTGCTTAGCCTCATGAAACTTACGGATCAGGGCAGGCAGGACGTGGGAGTTGGCTAAGTCAAAGTTGTCGTTGATGCCGTAGAGATTGGTCGGCATCGCAGAAATGAAGTTGACGCCATACTGATGACAGTAGTTTTCGCAGAGTTTGAGTCCGGCAATTTTGGCAATAGCGTAGGGTTCGTTGGTGGGTTCTAGCAACCCAGTGAGCAGGTGTTCCTCCCGCATCGGTTGGGGGCAGAGTTTGGGATAGATGCAGGATGAGCCGAGGAACAGTAGTTTCTTGACACCGAATTGGTAAGCGCTATGAATCACATTCGCTTCCATGATCAACGCTTGGGGAGGTCGCCTGTTTGCAGATTCGCTGACGATCGCACTTGCGATTCATCTCATTAGACATTACTCAGACTGGCAGCAGCCCTTACGTGAGAATATCGGAGGCTTGTCACAGCGTCATTTGCAACAAGCGATCGCATACATCAATGAGCATTTGGCAGAAGAATTATCCATTGCCGCGATCGCAGGTGAATTAGAGATGAGCCAATACTATTTTTCTCGTTTATTTAAGCAATCGGTCGGACTCTCGCCGTATCAGTATGTGATGCAACAGAGAATTAAACGGGCACAGGCTTTACTAAAGACAACTTCCCTCTCAATTTTAGCGATCGCTACCCAAGTCGGCTTTTCCAATCAAAATCAACTCACCATTCAGTTTCGCAAATTCGTCGGGACAACCCCTAGCGAATATCGCAAGCAGCTTTGATGCCGAATTTGCCTCAAAGCAAGATTCCAATAAATCAAAGCAAGAATCAATGACTAATCTTAATTCTTTCTTTTCAGACTCCTAAGCAAAACGAAGCGTTGCTATGCTTCCTCAATTGCTTTTAGGAGATCCCTATGAAAGTATGTGAACCTGTCGAGCAAGCCAAGGTATCAGCACGTCCTAACTTTCCGATTGCACTGAATAAACTCTACATCAATGGTGAGTGGCGCGATTCTACTAACGGAAAGACGTTTCCAGCGATCGCGAACAGCAACCCATATGGGCTGGCTTCGGGCGTTCACACTCGCGACATTAAAAAAGCGCACAAAGCAGCGGCACATCTGAAAGCAGGAACGGTATGGGTGAATACCTACGGACATTTCGAAGTTGAGAACTATGAACTGAATCTAGATTGCATAACCTGATAGCAGCATTTTATGAAGCCGAAAAAGTAACAGCCGCGCTGTGTCATGGCACTTGTGCATTGCTATTCGTCAAGCTTGTGGATGGTAAACCATTAATCGAAGGTAAAACCATGACCGGATTCGCCAATGTTGAAGAGGATTTTGCGGATCAGTATGTTGGACAAAAGCTGATGCCGTTTCGGATTGAAGATGAAGCGAAAAAGCTAGGCGCAAATTTCATCACAGGGGGATTGTTCAAAGCCTTTGCGACACGAGATGGACGGTTGATTACCGGACAGCAGCAGTATTCTGGAAAGGCAACTGCGCTAGAAGTGATTCAGGCGTTAGGGGTATAACTTGAGGAGATTTTTATGACCATTCTGATTACAGGTGCAACGGGCAATATTGGCGGAGCAGTGGTCAAACATCTAGCTCAAACTCAAATGCCACTGCGGGCTTTGGTGCGCGATCGCCAGAAAGCGAGTCACCTAGAAGCACAAGGGATCGAGCTTGCTCAAGGAGATTTCAGCCAGCCAGCTAGCCTAGAGACAGCCCTGCAAGGGATTGAGAAAGCTTTTCTGGTCATGCCGAACGATCGCCATCAGGTCGAACTGGAGTGCAATTTTATTGCCAGAATAACCGTTAAGCCTGTAACAAATTCCCGCGTAGCTCCGTATTTGAAACTTCTCGCACCCGAAGCATTTGTCGCGACGGTGCCGCCGATCTGGCAACTCCATTCGGTCGGGTCGGGCGGATAGAACAAACCTTCCGCCTCGACCGCTTTCGCGAAATCCGCGAGGATAACGCCCGGTTCGACCGTCGCCGTCATCTCAGCTTTGTTGATGCTCTTGATCTTGTTAAGCCGTTCAAGCGAAACAATATAGCCGCCAAACGGTACCGCACCGCCCACGGTACCTGTTCGGGCACCTGAGATGGTTACCGGAATGCCGCTTTCATTCGCCTCGCGAAGGATTCCCACTAGCTCTTCGGCCGCATCCGGCACAAACAGCCCATCGGCGTGCCCGCCGGGCATATTACTCGCATCGGTAAGGTAACTCTGAAGCTCGTCAGCCTGGGTTTTTACTTGCACGGTAAAATTCTAACGCAAAATCGCTAGCTCTCGAAGACAAAGTAATAGAAGGCTCATAGTCCGCCTTCGCAAAACTATCTGATGTCAATTTGTATTAATTAGCTTTTAACGATACTCAAGCTCCCGTTCCCGGAGATATTTCAGTTTGTCTCTCAGTTCCGCGGCACGCTCGAATTTCATCTCTTTAGCAGCGGCACGCATATCAGATTCGAGTTGAGCGATGGTCTCCTTTAGCTGTCTCGGAGAATATTCCTCAAATCCGTCCATATCCAACGGCACCTTAAAGTAGTCGGCCTCATAGGCCGTTACCAAGGTCGCCTCGATCGGCTTCACTATGGTCGTCGGCGTTATGTCATTATCTTGGTTGAATTTCTCTTGAATTGCCCGACGTCGATTCGTTTCACCGATTGCGTGCTCCATCGATCTGGTGATCGTGTCCGCGTATAATATCGCCTTGCCGCCGGCATTTCGGGCCGCCCGGCCGATGGTCTGTATCAGCGAACGCTCTGACCGCAGAAACCCCTCTTTATCAGCATCAAGGATCGCCACTAGTGAGACTTCTGGCAGGTCAAGGCCTTCTCTAAGCAGATTTATCCCTACCAGCACATCAAATTCGCCGCGTCGCAGGTCGCGCAATATCTTTATCCGGTCCAGCGTGTCAATGTCGCTGTGCAAATAAGTAACACGCACGCCTACCTCAGCAAAATACTCACTCAGGTTCTCTGCCATCCGCTTTGTCAAGGTTGTTACCAAGACACGTTCGTTCCGCTCTGCCCGAACTCGGCATTCCTCCAGCAGATCGTCGATTTGCCCTTTAACGGGACGAACCTCGACTACCGGATCAAGCAAACCGGTCGGCCTTATTATCTGTTCGATCACCTCGCCGCCTGTCTGTTCCAATTCGTATGGTCCCGGCGTCGCCGAAACATAAATGGTCTGGCCCCGCCGCTCTTCAAACTCCTGAAAGTTCAAGGGTCTGTTATCCTTTGCTGAAGGCAGCCGAAAGAGCCCTCGCCAGCCAGCCCGTTCGTAGCCGATGTGAATTGCCAACTCGGTGGAATTAGGACCTGGAATCAAATTAGTGACTCCTAACAAATCCAGCAGTTTTTCGCGGCTCATCCACCGCCGTCGATTCACCACCTCTTGATCCATCATGGCGATGTGAGCAGCAGGCCCACCAAAGGCAATGGTGCCAAGCTTCAGGAAAACGAGCGCCAGTTCGTTAAGCCGTTGCTGCCGTTGGGATGGACTGAGTTGAGCATAGGGCAGTACTTCTATAGACTGATTCTCTTCTGGATTCTGGGACACGTTATTTCCTCACGTCAACAGAGCAGCAGATCGATGCTTACGATTGAAATTTTACTTAGCAATTTAAAACCTCTGCTATGATCCGGTAAATACAAGATACAAAATCTTTATCGGAATACCGGAGTTTTATGAGCCAAGCAGACAACCCACCCAAACCGATCGGCAAAGACTTATATGCTGGAGGGCAACCCGATGCCGAGGCAATTCAGCAGTTGGCAGAGCAGGGATTCAAATCGATTGTCAATTTGCGCTCGCCTGACGAAGCCGGTGCATTAAGCGATGAACAGCAACAAGCAACCGCTGCCGGGTTGGAATATGTCAATGTTCCTCTCAGTCCTGGAGAAGCGGATGATAGCCTGATGGCAAAAGTGCTGTGGGAAGTAGAGAAGCTCCCCACCCCCGTCTTTTTTCATTGCGGAGCCGGAGCAAGAGCAGGAGCGTTAGCCCTAATTGCGCTAGCAACTCAGCAGGGATTAAACCGTGAACAAGTTATTGCCAAAGCTGAGGAAGTTGGTGTGAATGTGGAACAGCCTCATCTGAAGAGCTTTTTAGAGAGCTTAGAGTAGCGTATTGTCCTGATTCTTGAGATTGAATTGTCTACTCCTGAGGTCAAGATTCAAAGCTATAAGACCTTGATAGGATAAAGCCAATTTATCGTTAAGATGCTTGCTTTCTAGCCTTGCATATGCAATCATTACCTTACAAAACTACGATAAATTGATCAAGATACCGTAGTTTTAACAAAACTCTAGGGTGAGGGAGTGATAGATCAAGAGCTTCAGCTCGTTTGGTCAGTCACCATTTGCTGGTCGGATTAATCAAGAGGTAGAGCCTGGTATGAAAACACCTGATATGAAAACACTTGATATGAAAACAGCAATGTCAAACAGATCAAACAGGTCAAGCGAGGTGAACAATTCAGTAAAGAAGCCATCAGGGGTCAGTAGATCCATTCAGCTAAAGCATTTTATCGATCTCGATCTAGACATTGCAGGCTGGTATGCCTGGGGGCATCACAGTGCAGAAGATTTTTTAGCAGCGGTTGTAGAACAGGATTCAAGTCACCCATTTTATCTGCAAGATGCCAAACAAGGTTGGGCAAAATTTGACGATTCTCGCTTCGAGTTTGTCACTCAGCCCTTACCGGGATTTCAGGCTGTTACTTAAAATGAGTGATCTTAAATCCAGGGGGAATATAGGTTGGCACAATGATTCCAAAAGGCATTCCGTTCCACTTAGCAGAATCTTCAAACCCTTCTTCGTACCCATCAAACTCATGCTTGCTGAATGAGTCCAGCTCAATTAATTTGTCAACTTGTTGAGAAGAAAGAAACGCAGCTTCTGCTACTCCATGTCTCATAAAATCAGATGATGCTTGTGTCGTTTCATTCATTTGAATGAAATCGCTCCGAATCCAGCCTTCTGCTCCAGACGCATCAAACTTTGCATAGTACCAGATCAAACCATCCGCACCCTCAGCTTTATCTAATAATTTCACAGGATCACCTACTAGACCATATCCCTTGTCCGGTGAGGTTGCTGAGGGTCTTGATCTCAAATTGATTCTTGCATTCGATTGTTGGGCCGTTAGTCGAGCAGTCCTTGGAAATTCTTGAGTAGTGCTTTGTGTAGTGCTTTGCGAAGATTTGGGCTGAACTAACGATGAGCTTGCTTCACGATTGCTCAACTTCGCTTTCACATCATCGATTTGCTCTACTGGCTCGACTTCAGCCTTTGTGGCATTTTGCTGACTAGAGGAGTTACCTTCTGAACATGCAGCTAGTAGGCTCAGACAAATCAAAACCAGTAACAGGTTGCTCTTCACATTTATCCCTCCGAACAATTGACTCATTCAGGACGGTTTTCAAACGTTCGCTTCAAAACTGGGGCAGGAACTCCTACCATGTATTGTATGGTGAGATACCGCCTATATCTATTACCCGCAAGGGTACTTAAGAAGCTGTGTGTAAAGAAGAATAAAGAGGATATGGATCAAGCTAGAATCGGTAGACACAGCGTGTTGCGGAACTAATTGGTACAGTAACAGCAGTGAGCAAAGTAGTTTCGCAATTCCCTACTTGAACAGCGACTGACTCCTAGTTCTAACAGCTTTGTGATTGCCTCCACGTTCTCCTTTAGTCTGGTAAAAAAGTTTCTTCTAAGATTTGTTCGATTGTGTAGGGACATTCTGCTGGAAAGGTGTCATAGTCCATTCCGGTTTCTCGGACTGCTAGATCTTGTGCCAATTGATAGGCAATCGCGATCGCTTCTGGAACATAGGGTTTCAGACTGGGGTTGTCCTTGAGTACCAAACGAGTTCGGGTGCGTTGTTCTCGAATGGTTGCCAGCCAGCTATTTCCCCGATTCGACGGTTGATATTGCCACTTGAGTAAATGTCCGAGCAAAACGCTTAAACGATTTCTCAGTTCCTGTCGTTCCTGCCGTCCCAAGCTTTCGATCTCCTCAATTAAATTGGGCAAATCCAATGCTTCCCAGGTTTTATGTTTGAGCAATTCAGCTTGCTCTTGTGTCCAGGCGTAAAAATCGCTTTCGTAAAGACTTTTCATCGTTCGATCCTCTACTCCGGTAAGGCTAACCAGTTGAAGATTTCAGTGGGAGATAGGGAGAATCCAAGCTAGTGAGATTGCCGACCAACGAACCGGCGGGCACGTTCTCATCTACCGTATCCGGATTAAGCAAAATGTCGGTGGGTGCCTCATTCAGATCGTTGATATTAATCGTCAGTGATCTCTCAAAATTGAGGCCACCCTGGTCGGTAGTTCTGACTCGGATTGAATAGGTGCTCTTTTGCTCAAAATTGGGGGAAATCTTGATTCGAAGCTGATTTCCAGAAATTGTAAAAGTATTATTATCTGTATCACCCGCTCCAGCGACTAGCGCATAAGTAAAAGTATTACCAGGATTAGGATCAACCGTAGATAGGGTGCCGACCAGCGTATTAGGATCAACGTTTTCATTAACGTTGGCAGGTGTTAGATTTAGATTAGTTGGTGCTGCGTTGGTTGGCGGATCGTTGAGATCATTGATGTTGATCGTGAAGATCTTCTCAGTTGCGAGGCCACCTTTGTCTCTGGAGCGGACTCGAATTGAGTAGCTAGGCTTGGTTTCAAAGTCGGGAGAATTCTTGATTCGCAGCTCATTACCAACGATGACAAAGGCATTATTATCAGCACTACCCTGCCCTGTTACCAGCTCGTAGGTAAAGGAATCATTAGCATCTGGATCGGTTGTAGAAAAACTGCCAACGACTGAATTAGCTGGAACATTCTCGTTGATATTATTCTTGCTGATTGAAATATTGGTGGGTGCTTCGTTCAGATCTCGAACATTGATAGTAAACTGTCTCTGAACCGTGAGGCCATTTTGGTCTGAAGATTGAATCCGAACCGAGTAAGTAGGCTTGACTTCAAAATTAGGAACGGTTTTGATCCGCAGCTCATTGCCTGAGATTTCAAACAGAGCATTGTCGGTGCTGCCCACCCCTGAAACTAAGCGATAGGAAAATGTGTTGTTAGCATCTGGGTCAGTAGTTGATAATCTACCCACCAGAGTGTTCACAGGTACATTCTCATTGACGGTATTGCTGTCGATTGAAATGCCTGTCGGTGCCTCGTTCAGATTCCTGATCGTGATAGTTAAGGGTTTCTCGAAGCTAAGACCGCCCGGATCGGTGGTTTTGACCCGAATCGAGTAGCTGGATTTGGTTTCAAAATCGGGAGAGTTTTTGATTCGCAGTTCATTACCAGCAATGGTAAAGGCATTATTATCAGCACTGCCCGTGCCCGCAACCAGCTCATAGGAAAAGGACGTATCACCATCTGGATCAACCGAAGCGAAGGTGCCAACCAAACTGTTATCAGCAACGTTTTCGTCAATGGCGCTGTTGCTGAGGGTGATATTAGTAGGAGGATTGTTGGGTAAGGGAGTAACCGAATAGGGGCGAATATAAACATCTTCGCTTCCGCCGTGATCGCTCGTCCAAGCTACTGCAAAGTTACCACTACTATCCGCTGCAACTGCTGCAAAGTTTTGCAGACCGGTCTGGGTTGCATTGATCCGAAACTGATTCCCCCCGCTTCAATTCTGTTTGGACAGTTGCAGCCCGGTGGCATTGTGAATTTGGTGACAGAGCAACCCTTGAGCCAACCGACTTACACACTTGAATTTACGGGCGGACAATTCAGTTTCTATCGTCCAGAGCTGGATGTTTCTGGACCTTTAACAAATAACGGCGAATTACTCTATCGTCTAAATGCGGCCTATCAGAACGCGGGCAGCTTTCGGGATCAGGTCTACTCAGAGCGGTTTTTTGTGGCCCCAGTTTTGCAATGGAACATCAGCGATAATACCAGACTAACGTTTGATTTCTCCTACTTATACAACGACCCCGTCTTTGATCGCGGATTAGTCGCCCTCAGCGATGGCTCTCTACCACTGCCGATCAACCGCTTCTTAGGCTATGCATCGTTAGATGATTACGCGGAAGAGCAAGTACGCGCTGGCTATCATTTTGAGCATCGTTTCAACGAAAACTGGGAACTACGCCACGCCTTGGCGTTTTCTTCGGTTTTGCAAACCGGGTTTCATTCTGACTTTGCAGGTGGTTTGATTGATGACCGCTTTGTACCGCGAGAGTATCTTGACGCTGAATTTCTGAACGAGGAGTATGGGATACAAACCGATTTAATCGGTCGGTTTAATACAGGTTCGATTCAGCATCAGCTCTTGGCTGGATTCGACTTGAACCGTTCGACCGACAGCTATGTTACCCGCTTTGCGCCGCTGCCGTCTATAGATATCTTTGCTCCCAACTACGATGTCTCTATTCCTGACGCAGCAGAATCTGGATATTATCAAACGGTGTTCAACACCAATGTAGGTCTCTATATTCAAGATCAAATCACCCTGCTCGAAAATCTAAAATTACTCGTGGGTGGACGGTTAGACTTCGCTGATCAGGAACAAAATTTCGGTGGAGAAGAAGAATCTCAGTCCGACACAGCCTTTAGTCCTCGCCTGGGCATTGTCTATCAACCCATTGAACCTATTTCTCTCTATGCCAGTTTCAGTCAGTCGTTTTTCCCAGTAATTGGCCGCTCGCGCAACAATGAAACCTTCGAGCCAGAACGCGGCACTCAATATGAAATTGGCATCAAAGCTGATATTACAGACACTCTTTCTGCCACCTTAGCCGCTTTTGACCTAACTAAAAGCAACGTGCTAACCACCGACCCAGAAGATTCCAACTTCTCGATCCAGGTGGGTGAGCAGCGCAGTCGCGGCGTTGAATTAATCGTGCAGGGTGAAATCTTACCGGGATGGAATATCATTGCAGGCTATGCCCATACAGATGCCGAGGTGACAGATGACAACGACATTCCCGAAGGTGATTTTCTGTCCAGTGTGCCCAGAAACGCAGCCAATCTATGGACGACCTATGAAATTCAGAGTGGAGATTTTCAAGGACTAGGCTTTGGCCTCGGTCTGGTATTTGTCGATGAACGCCAAGGAGAATTACCAAACAGTAATTTTCAGCATTGAGATAGGGATTTTCGCGGGGCGGTTGGTAGAAGTGTCCGTGAACCGTGACATAGACTCCATGCGCAACCGAGCGGGGATCGACTGCATCTCGAATCTGCTGGATCTCCTGCTGGGCCTCTGAACTGATCTCGGTCTGATCAAGCCCTTGATCAAGCCTTTGTGCAACTTCTTGTGCAACTTCTTGTGCAACTTGGGGATCAGTTGCTGTCCTACGATTAGCAAAATCGGCCATGGAAGAATCAGCAAATTCTAAATGATCGAAAGGAGTCATGAATTTCGTCCAAATACGATAGGAAACGAGAGGGTTTGGCAAGTGATCTAATCGCTGTTAGGTTCTCCAGCACCATACTTAGGCAGCCCAAAACCTGCGCCGAGCTAACGACGAAAGAAATCACTCAATTGCGCATTAATAATAAAGACTGTTGCGGTTCTGGAAAACCAACCATGGGGTGAACTAAAAGGCAACCAGAATGATATTTTTGGGCAACGAAATCATAGTTAGGAAATTCGCTATCTAATCAATTCAAGACTGCGAATGAAACGCATAGAGAGATCCAAACAGGGATAATTTTGAGACTCAATCGCAATCACCAAATCAACGTTAAAATCCCCCTTCAAATGGTAACGGTATTCATGCGGCAATTACCCTATACGCATCTTAAGAGAAACTAAAAATTAATTTTCAAAATGATTAAATTAATCTTAAGAGTATGAGATCAACTGGGGATCAATTAAGTCATTCAACTTTTAGACAGCAGATGAACGTTCGGATATTTTGTCTGCCATCCACAAGGCGCTGGTGTTCTAGGAGCGTCTTCAGAATGCAGGACAAAACTCTCCCTAAACGAAACAGCGGGACTACACCAAAGCGCATCCCGCTGTTTACCTCTATAATGTTAGACAAAGCTTAGCGCTTAGCAGTCATAGTAGAGTGCAAACTCGTAGGGGTGAGGCCGCAGCCGCATCGGGTTCACTTCGTTGTCGAGCTTGTACTGAATCCAGGTGTTGATTAGGTCTTCGGTAAAGACACCGCCGGTGGTCAAGAAATCGTGATCTTTCTCAAGGCACTCCAGCGCATCTTCTAGCGATCCCGGCGTAGAAGGAATCTTCGCCAGTTCTTCGGGGCTAAGGTCGTAGATGTCCACATCCAGCGGTTCGCCCGGATCGATCTGGTTCTTGATGCCGTCGATACCCGCGCAGAGCATCGCCGCAAAGGCCAGGTAGGGGTTTGAGGTGGCATCCGGACAGCGGAACTCCAGACGTTTTGCCTTCGGGTTCGAGCCAGACAAGGGAATCCGCACCGAAGCTGAACGGTTGCCCTGCGAGTAAGCCAGGTTCACTGGAGCTTCAAAGCCTGGAACGAGGCGCTTGTAGGAATTGGTGGTGGGGTTGGTAAAGGCGAGCAGGGCGGGAGCGTGCTTCAGGATGCCGCCGATGTACCACAGCGCCATCTGGCCGGTGGCGCCGGCGATGGACTCGAGGAGATCCTCGATCTGGTCGAGTCGTTGGTGGGACTGGTCGATGCGGCGGGCCAAGTCATCGGCTCGGGTGTCGAGGAGGGCGCGCTGCTGTTCGAGTCGGCTGACCAGATCGACGATCCTCTCGTGGAGGGGCCAGATGGCGGGCCGACCCACCCGGGCGAGAGCGGACTTGAGGATCGACTTGATGGAGGTCATGCGATTGAGAAGGCCGGGTGTGGGGCCTGCTTGGGTGTGCGGGGCAAGTCAGGGGACGCTCTGTGTTGTGATGGCCTGAGTGGTCGTAGAATAGCGGTTACGGCCCTTGGCGCCCCGTGGGCGACTTTCGGCCGGGTCGGAGCCGACACGCCGTGCCCAACTCCAGCTTCCTGCCCACTCCCTCTCCCGGGGACGAGGTTCCCGCCGGACCCCGCGCGACGCTCGACCGAGCGCTGGTGGCGCTGAAGAAGCGTCTGGTCGCGGAGGGGACGATCGCGGTCTCGATGCTCGAGTCGGCGCTGGAGGCGCTGTGGAAGCTCGACGTGGCGCGGGCGAAGGAGGTCCGGCGCAACGACGACCGCGTGGACCGCGAGGAGGTCGAGATCGAGCAGGAGTGCTACCGGCTCATGACGCTGCAGCACCCCTTCGCGCGTGACTTCCGCGTGCTCACGTTCATCCTCAAGGTGAACGGCGACCTGGAGCGCGTCGCCGACCACGCGACGTCGATCGCGAAGGTGACCCAGCGGCTGGAGTTCGACGCCCCGCCCAGGGAGTGGCCCACGTCGCTGGTGGAGATGGGCCAGCGCGTGACGGTGATGTGCCACTCGCTGCTTCGGGCGGTGCTCGACGAGGACGCGATGGTCGCGGCCCAGATCGTCGGCGAGGACAAGACCATCGACGTGCTGGAGCGGCGGCTGTTCGACGAGATCGAGGACCTGATGCGCAAGGACCCCGGGTGGGTCCGCAACGGGCTGCTCATGTACCGCGTGGGGCGGGAGCTCGAGCGCGTCGGCGACCTCATGAAGAACATCGCCGAGGACGTGATCTACCTCGCGACCGGGTCGATCGTTCGGCATGAGTCCAAACGCTTCGCGTCGCGCCCGGCGGGGCAGGAGAGCGGTCCCGGCTGAAGCCCGCGGCGCGGAATCGGCGGATGAAGGGTTGCATGAGCGACGAACACCTCCCCCCAAAGAAGGACCTGGCGGCGATGGCCCGCACGCCGGGGAAGAAGGTCAACACGCTCGGGCCGCAGACGCCACCGGCGCTGGGGGACATCCAGCCCGAGTTGAAGGAGGGCCAGCCCGTTGCGCCGTCGGCCCAGCCCGTGCCGCAGAACATGCGCTCGAAGTTCGGGCCGGGCCAGGCGCCGGCGCTCTACGCGGTCGAGGGCCACATCGCGGGCGAACCGGCGGCCGAGGGTGACCCGGGCAGGGATCAGGGGCCGACCAGGCCGTGTCCCGAGCGAGGCGCGGGTGCGTCGGTCGGTGGTGGGCGCACTGGCAAAAATCAAGACGCCAGAAAGTTTTGCTGTTCTTAAGCCTGTAGCCGAGCAAGGAGACGCTAGCTACTACGTGGAAGCCTCCGCCCTATCGGGATTGGGCAGCATTGCCGCAAACTTCACTGCAAGCTCCAACGACCGTCCGGAAACCGAAACCCTGTTACAGCTCTATCGCTCGGTGCTGACAGAACGGGCTGGATGGAACGAAACAGTTCGCAGTGGAGCCATTGCTGGCCTGAGTCAACTCAAGACCTCAGAAGCCGCGCTCGATCTGGTGCTGCAATACACCAGAGTAGGAACCCCCCAAGCGTTGCGGCTAGCGGCCATCCGCGCTCTAGGGGCCATCTCCACTGGGCAAACAAATATCAATCTGGAGCGTATCCTGAATCGGTTGGAAGAGCTATCCCGCGAGTCGTTTTTCTTAACCCAGGTGGCTACAGTGAGCGCCTTGGGGCAAATGGAAACCGTTAAAGCGATGGGGTTGCTGTCTGCGCTGATTGAGCAAACCCCAGATGGTCGGGTGCGGCGAATGGCAGAAGAGGCGATACAACGAGTCAGCAAAGCTATCGGTCCTGACAAAGCTGTGAAAAAACTGCAAGAAGAACTGGAGCAGCTCAAGAAAGACAACCAGGAATTGCGCAGCCGTTTGGAGACATTGGAGGCGAAGGCAAAGCAAGAGGTGGGTTGAAGGATTTCCTGACTCCTGACTCCTAACGTCTGTTTCCCTTCACCGCTGAGTTGCTCCCAAATGCTGACGAGATTCAGCCAGGGTTTGGTTGATTTGGACCAGCAGTTCCAGGATTGAGAGAGATGGAGGCAAAATCCGAGTGGCTACTCGGTTCCATTCGGATGCTTCTGAAGCAGAGGTTACCGTTTGGCTGTGGTAGTTCCAAACTACTACCGGCGGATAATTGGCAAGCTGTTGTAGGCTATGTACCATCTGGGTGACTATTGCAGCCGAGGTCACGGGAGTGACGCAGAACAGCAACAGATCAACGCTTTGATGCTGGAGGGCATGCTGTACCTTTTCCCAACTATGGCTGACCGCACTACGAAACCCAGCGGTTTGCAAATACTGGACCAGCGCCCGCACGGGTGGGCGGGATGCAGCCACCGGCTCACCTAGTTCGATTGCGCCGCAGTCCACGATCAGAATATGCGGTACCCAACTCACGCCTGCCGCAAGCTGCATGATTTGTATTAGTTCGGCCATGTCGGGCTGAGGGAGGGTCCCATCTTCGCTGGCGGCAATCATAGCCAGGTAGGGGAATACGGCCAGCCCTGGAATTTGGTTTGCCGCTCGTGTCAGATCTGCCGTGAGGGTAATTAGCGGTAGATCGGCCAATGAGGTTGTCTGACTGAGCTGTTGCACGAAGGTTTGCGCGTCTGTCTCTACCCGGTCGATCAGTACGACATCTGGCTTCCAAAAATGTGAGCGTCCCCATGCGGAAAAATAATGATATCCCCAGAGGAAAGAGCCTGACAGATATCGGTTTTTGTTTTTACCCAGCAGTTTCCCTCTGCCACAATGTGAAACGGAACAATCCGGGTTGTATCAGCCTGAATGGTGTCTGCAAAGTTAGCACAGGAGGGAGTCTCAATCATCCAGGGAGCAGAAAATTCTGGACGCAGATTGATCACTCCAGAAAACCGGATGACCCGTAGGATATCTGAAAGTACATCCATAGCCTCAGGAGCACTAGGGAGGAAACCTGGCCGTATCAGCAGGCAATGCCTGGAGCTTTGGTCAAAAATCCCAGTGTTTTAGTCATTCTATATTAACGGCAAATAGTCAAGGATAGAACTAAAGCGATTAGCTAGTCTGAAAAAGGCTGTATCTCTTAACTGATTCAGAGGAAAATCACATGCAAAAGCTGGCGATTGTAATTCGAGATGACGGCTACGATCGGCTGTATACACCGTTGACCTTTGCGTATGTTGCAGCAAAACAGGGAGTTGAAGTTGATATTTTGTTCGTGCTGTGGGCCGTGCGGGTTCTAACCGAGCAGGGTGCTGAGGCGGTCAAAATCGATTGTCAGCATGCCACAGAAGAAGCATGGTTCAAGGACAGAGTCCGGCGTGATGGTGACCCACTGGCAATCCATGATTTCATCAAGTTGGTGAAACGGACAGGTAATGTGCGGTTCTACGGATGCCAGCTTGCAGCCGCCACGTTCGACGTGACGGAGTCGCAGCTTATTCCAGAGGCAGAGGGCATTGTAAATTCGCTTTGGTTCCTGGAAGAGAAGGCGATCAAGGCCGATCATTGCCAGTATTTCTAATATATACAAGCTGATTTAACTGGAATGTCAACTGATTTAACGACGACAAAACAATCTATTTGATTGAGTACTTAAACAGGAGAAATATCATGGCAGAAAATACTCGCGATTTAGTTGTTTTAGTCACACATGGAACGGATCATGAACTATCCTCAGTGGCCTTAACGATAGCCAATGGCGGATTGACCGCGGGGCTGCGCGTCTCCATCTTTTTAACCAGCTCCGGCGTTGATCTGGTCAGAAACCGTGCAATTAATACGACTCAGGTGAAACCACTTGAACCCCTGAGTAACTTGGTGCAAGACTTTCTGTCGCGGGGTGGCAACCTCTGGGCCTGTACGCCTTGCGTCGAGAGCCGGGGCTATAAACAGGAAGATCTGCTGGATGGAGTCGTGATCACGGGCGCTAGTAAGATGCATGAATTGATCAAAAATGGCGCAGCTACACTCAGTTTTTGATTCGGGACCATAAAATGTAGGGGGGCATTCTGCTAGCGGACGTCCTACTCTTACCGGCTCAGATGGGAGTTGATATTCTTCCGGATCTATGGATGACTCGCTTTGCATGGACCCTGTTGTATCGGATTCGCGTCAAGCAAAATCGAACAATTCAATTCAATCGGTTTAGGTCAGGAAGTGACTGTTCCGGTTTGTGAAGGTTTGAATATTGCCCTAGCTAGTTTCCAAGCCCTATATCTGCAATACCAGAAACATCATTTTGTAGTAGAAGGGGCAGAGTTTTACTCACTGCATGAATTCTTTGCTGAAAGCTATGAGCAAGTTCAAAATCACGTGCATCAGCTCGGTGAACGATTAAATGGCTTGGGCGGAGTGCCGGCGGCGAGCTTTGGCAAATTGGCAGAACTGTGTTGCTTTACGCCAGAAGCAGACGGTTGTTTTACAGCTCGTCAGATGGTGCAAAATGACTTATACGCTGAGCAGGCTGTGATTGATGTGCTGCGGCGGCAGGCGGCCCAAGCAGAAAGTGTGGGCGACCGGGCTACACGCTACCTGTACGAACAGATCTTGCTGCAAACCGAAGATCGGGCGTTTCATCTGGCTCATTTCTTGGCTGAAGATAGCCTGACCTTGGCGTTTGTGAATCGGGCTTAGGCGATTATCCAAAATATTGCTTCGGTGATTCAATCTCTAGGAGGTATCTATGTTTATGGCAATTATGACGCTTGTGGCGATGTTTGCCTCTATTATAGTGACGGAAAATTACATGCTGGATCTTCTTCAGAAAGATGATTCAGATGAATCAACAAAACATCACAAAGTTGCGGATTAGCAATGCAGCTTATGACTAACTCACTCATTCAAATCAACGATACTACCCTACGTGACGGTGAACAGGCCGCTGGAATTGCTTTCAATATCGAAGAGAAAATTGCGATTGCTACGTTCCTTGACTCGATTGGGGTTGAGGAACTGGAGGTCGGTATTCCAATCATGGGGCAGGAGGAAGCCGAATCGATTCGGGCGATTGTCAACCTGGGGCTAAGGGCAAAATTGCTGGGCTGGAACCGAGCTAACTTAGCAGACATTCAGGCTTCACTCAACTGTGGCCTGCAGCGCGTTCATATCTCGGTTCCAGTTTCAGAGATTCAAATTGCCGCTAAATTTCATGGGCAATGGCGGGTCATGCTGGATCGGCTGCGAGATAGCATCAACTTTGCTCGCGATCATGGTTTGGATGTATCGGTGGGCGGTGAAGATTCTTCTAGAGCGAATGAATCTTTTCTGCTGGATGTCGCCCTGTTAGCTCAATCTTGGGGAGCGTCTCGCTTTCGCTTTTGCGATACGGTGGGCATTTTGGATCCTCTAACAACCTACAAAAAAGTGCATCGGTTAGTTTCTCGTCTGGCGATTCCGGTCGAAATGCATACCCATAATGATCTGGGTTTAGCAACTGCCAATGCTTTGGCCGGAATTCAGGCTGGGGCTGTATCAGTTAATACAACAGTGAACGGACTGGGTGAACGAGCTGGAAACGCTGCCCTAGAAGAGGTGGTAATGGCACTGAAGCGCATTTATGGGATGCAAACCGACATTGATACAAAACGGCTAAGCATCTACTTTTGATTCCCAATGCCAATCATGACAACGTAATGCAAATTGGGGGTAAGCAATATAAGCAAACAGTCCAACAATTTATTGTGCGAATGACTCAGCGTCTGTCTTCGATTATCAACCTATGGTTGTCTTTAGGGTTTGTTTATGAGATCTAAAGACAGTCATTGGCAAATTCCTGGAATTGTTCCACTAATTATTTTCTGCCTAATTCTAGGGTTGATCTTTCGGGTTGGCTATTTGGATCGCAAAGTATTTTGGGTAGACGAAGTAGCAACGGTTTTACGGGCGGCTGGCTATACCAAACAGGAAGTCACTGCAGCACTAGCCACTGGTGCTCTGCATACGCCAGAAGACCTGTTGCGCTATCAGCAACTCACGCCCGAACGCTCCCTACCCGATGCAGTAGCCGCCTTCCAAACCAGCCCAGAGCATGCACCGCTCTATTTTCTATTGACTCGCGGCTGGATGCAGATATGGGGCAGTTCTGTGACCGCACTTCGCAGTTTTTCAGTGCTGTGCAGCTTGCTGGTATTGCCAGGAATATATTGGCTCAGTTGGTTGCTGTTTGAAGACAGGCTGACGGCATGGCTAACTGTAGGACTAATGGCCATCTCTCCCTTTTTCATTGCCTATGCTCAAGAAGCCCGTCCCTACAGTTTGTGGGTGCTGCTGCTGATCCTAAGTGGAGCAACGCTACTGCAAGCCATGCGACACAATGCGATTGGAAACTGGGTACTCTACGGCCTGATGCTCAGCCTCAGTTTTTATACTTCTCTACTGTCGCTGCTGGTAGCCACTGGACAGGGGCTGTATGTGGCAGCTACTGAAAAATTTCGCTTCAGTCAACAGACTCGACGATTCGGCATAATCTTGGCAGCAGCGCTAATTGCCTTACTGCCCTGGATTTGGTTAGTTGCCCAGTCCTGGCAGACAATCCGGTCCAATACCACCTGGATGCGGTTACCGCTTAGCAGTTTTGCTAAAGCTACAATCTGGTTTTATAGTGCCGCAATTTTGTATTTTGATGTGCCGGTGATTACCGAACCTTGGCTGATCGCAGCAGTAGAAATCACTGTGGCATCTGGTGTAGTAGCAGTGATTCTCTATGCATTTTACAATCTCCGTCAACAGTCGAGGCAGCAATGGTTATTTGTGTTATCGCTGTCGTTGCCGATACCATTTATGCTAATTGTAATTGATGCTATCAGCAACGGACGTTACTCAACTGCACCTCGCTATTGGCTACCCTTTCATTTAGGAGCACAGCTAGCTGTAGCCTATTTGATCAGTAATCGATTGATCCATCAGCATCAGAGATGGAAACGGCAGAGTATAACAGTTTTTCTGATCGGATTATGCGTATTGTCTAATTCAATTCAATTCAATAGTTCACCACGCTATCTCAAAAGCCGTAGTTTGCATAATCTGCCGATTGCCGAAATCATTAATCGACCCATTTAGATCTGTGGGCTAAAGTTGCGAACTTAAGCCCTCTAGTTGCCACGTTGCTTGGATTGGCTTTGCTAGCCGGACCTACGGGTAAATGTGCCCAATTTCCTCTCAACCTCTGGCTGGATGAGGCGATGGAAGGCCCCAACCCGGCGTCAATCTTACGGAACTCGGTGGTGGTGGCCTGCGGAGCTTACGTGCTGATCAAACTCCAGCCGGTCCTTGCCTTGTCGCCAACGGTGCTGGAGGTCCTGATGATTCTGGGTGCCTTGACTGCTGTTGGAGCCTCATTGGTGGCAATTGCCCAAATCGACATCAAACGGGCCATGTGTCACTCGACGAGCGCTTATTTGGGGCTGGTCTTTCTGGCGGTAGGTACCCAGCAGGACGAGGTGGCACTGCTGTTTCTCTTAACTCACGGCGTTGCTAAAGCGCTGCTGTTTATGAGCATCGGCTCGGTTATTTTGACTACCAGTACTCAAGACTTGACCGAAATGGGCGGGCTGGCTCCTCGGATGCCTGCGACTACGGCCGCCTATGTGGTCGGAGCACTGGCCATGATTGGCTTACTGCCGTTGGGCTGCTTTTGGGCCATGCTTCAGTGGTCTGAAGGGGTCTGGGCTACTGCTCCCTGGTTAATTGGCATTTTGCTGTTGGTGAATGGACTGACCGCTTTTAACCTGGTGCGAGTGTTTGGCCTCGTCTTTTGGGGAAAGACCAAGCCCAAGACTCGTCGGGCACCGGAAGTGATGTGGCTGATGGCCCTACCAATGGTGACTCTGACCATCGCGGTACTGCTCTTGCCGTTGGTGCTTCAGCAGTGGCAGGTGTTGCCGAGTTGGCAGCAGGTGAATCCTACGCTAGTCGCTTTGCTGGTGCTTTCGGGAGCAGTGGGTACTGGTCTGGGCGGTTGGCTCTATCTGAGTCCACGAGTGGCCAAGCCGGTTGGGCTGGTTTGGAAATCGGTGCGTGAGGTGTTGGCGTACGATTTCTGTATTGACCGCCTCTACAAAATCAGCGTTGTTTTGGGTGTGGTGCAAGGAGCACGCCTGACCGCCTGGTTCGATCGCTACATCGTTGATGGACTAGTCAATTTCGTTGGGGTTGCCTCAATCTTTAGCGGTGAAAGTTTGAAGTACACCATTTCCGGCCAGTCGCGTAACTATTTGCTGACGCTGTTTGTCGGTGTGGTTCTGGCCCTCATGGCTCTAGCCTGGTCCTATGGGAACTGGTACTTCTAAGTAATCTAAATGAGTAATCTAACCTGATTAACAGCGTCTCGCTGGGAGTAAGACATTCACACTCGATGGTTTCTACAGATGGTTTCTACATAGGTAGATCAACCACTAGCCAATCCTAACGGTAAATTCGGCCAATTAAGGAGTGACCGCAGCTATGCTGAGTATTTTGATTTGGGCACCGATTCTAGGCGCAGTGCTGATTGCCTGTTTGCCTGAGGCGATTCCGCAAGATCGCGGCGGTGGTGCAGGGCGGCGGCGAGGGGCTGGAGGCCGCGCTCGACGGCCACGCGCGCGCCAGTCTGGCAGGCTACAAGGTGCCGCGGCTCTACGTGTTCACCGACGAGTCGCTCCGCCTCAACAACGGCAAGCCCGACTACAAGCGCGCGCAGGCCCTGGCGGAGGGAGTAGTGGGCTGACAGGCATGGCGGGTGGCCATTGCCGGGGTGAGTAGACGATACCCGATTCGCCCCCTTCCGCCGCGAGACATGGACCACGTGTTACACAGTCCAGGGGAAGTTTTGTAACCTTGCGCGAAAAGGCGTCACCTTGCGGCGTCCGGGTGTCACCTTGTGGGGCCGAGGGCCGATTGACCATGCGAAAGAGCAGAGGCGCGGGCTAGCAGGTGCGGGGCGTGTAGGAAAATGTCTGCCTTGGGGTGGAAAGCTGACGCTCAGCTTTGCCAAAGGTCGGTCGGACCGGAGGGAACTTCTTCCTCTATGTCCTCCGAGAACCGGCCTCGTTGAAGCATCAAGTCGGACGACAGCCTCGCAACCGGTGCGATTCTCTCTGGCCATCCCGTTCGGGTTAGTTCTTCCACGCTCGGTTGCTTCGGAATGCGCGGGTCAGAAATCGCTTGCTGCATCAAGGCGCAGACCTCACGCACTGCACTTGCTTCTTCCTCCGTCATAGCTGGATACCACGTAGGCTCTCCTTCATACGGGAACCATTCGAAGAAGGTTTCGAACCATTCAGTTGGTCCTGCTTTAGCAGCCTCGCTGTCACCTTTGGAGAGGCCCCAAACCTCCTCCATGATGCGGTTGCGCACTCGTTGCTCAACCAACCGCTCCGAGGGCTTCTCCTCACCTTGCCGTTGGTCGGCCCGCCTGCTCTTCGAGAACCACATTAGTGGTGCATCATGCACGGTCCGCCAATGTCCGCAATGGGGTCGTCACCGGAAAGTCGGCTTATTGCTGGAACTTCTCGAAAAGCCCCCTCCGCGACAACGTCCCGAACAGCCCTACTCCGTCACCCGCTCCGCCTTGTCGGCGGCGTTGGTGCCCTTGATCATTGCGCGCAAGCTATCCCACTCCGTATCGCCCAGCCCTTGCAGCGTGCCCCAGAAAGTGCCGCCGGTCGCCTGGTAGCCCGCGCCGTCGATCGCGATGGTCTGGCCGGTCACGTATTCGGCGCCCGGGCCCATCAGGAACACCGCGAGATTGGCGAGCTCGTGCATCTCGCCGTGGCGGCCCATCGGGTTGATTTCGTTGTTCGAATTGCCGCCGCGCCCGCCGGGGCCGAGGCGCGCGCTCATCCCCTTGGTCGGGAAGAGGCCCGGCGCGATCGCGTTGAAGCGCATATTGTAGCGCCCCCATTCGACCGCCAGGCTCTGCGTCATCGTGTTGATCGCCGACTTCGACATGGCCGAGGGCACGACGAAGGCCGAGCCGTTCCACACCCAGGTGGTAGCTTCTGAGCCAAGTTCTTGCCGAGCCAGCATTTTGCCGCCAGCCGCTAACAGCAGAGTCAGGGCAGCCCAGCGCAGCAGTTCTGACGCCAGCCGTTGTCGCTGTGCTTTCTGCTTGCGGCGTCTTGGTCGGGCAGAATGATTGGAGGAATAAGCGGGAGGATAGGTTGGTGAATTAGCAGGATAAGTGGGGGGGAAAGTTGGAAGTTGAGGTTGCACCATAGGTCACACTCGTTGCTGTTATGCAAGGGATTATGCAAGGGCCTGAAACGCCAGCTTTGACCGCGCGCATGATTCCTCCAGACGTGATTGCTCGCCTGCCCGACGGTTGCTACTGAATTGCGAATGAAGCTTACAAACGCATACAAAGTACAAACATATGCAAAAACTGAACGGAACGGGTCTGGATGGCAGCACCCAACCGCATGTCAAAGCTGATTAACAGCATTGTAGAACAAATGTATTGGTTTGGGAAGAGAATTTCTTGTTTTGATCTACAGCACTATCACTCTGCGGTTTTGATCAAACGATGCCTTGCCTCACAGCAATATCAACGCCAAGATAGGCGAACCGCCTGCTTCGGTACAACGCCAACCGACGAAGCGAGATACACAGTTTACTTGCTAAACCTGACATATTTAGGGAGCAGCTTGGTACCCCCTTCAACAGAAAGTAGGTTATGAATCTTTAATCAACCTTCGTCCCAGTGTTGGCAATCGCTCAATGGAAATTCAAGATTCTGCAATTCGTGAACAGATTAACCGCATTGTTCAGCATCTTTTAGGAGATGTGCAATGGCAGTAGATTTGAGTCTGTCTCGAGTTTTGTATCAATTTAGCCTATCGCTTCGTGTTTCTCTCACCCGCAGATCAATCGCGGGCTAGTGAAGGAAGGCTGCTAAAGCAGGCTAGATCAGCATTTCAGTGCACTTTAGTGTACTTGTTCTATTAGCCCGCCGTTCACGTGCGGGTGAGTCTAACCGACACAAAGAAATTTACAGACTCCAGGAAGGCTCCAGCATCAGATAAATCGCATCTTTTAAGTTGGCAATCGCTTCTTCTCGGCTCTCCCCAAAGGAAGATACAAAATTAAGCTCTGGACAGGTTGCTGAGTAAGCCTGTGCTTCATTATCCCACTCCAAAATTGCTCGGATCAGCATAGCTCGCTTTCATTTGCTGGTGGCTTTAACATTCGCCAGATTTCTGCATCAACTTGCATTAAATATTGCATCTCCAATTCACCGATCTTGCGAATGATGCGCTTTCGATCAATTGCTCGCATCTGAAACACCATTGCTACAGAGGGTAAGGTCAAACCATTTTGTTCTGATGGCTCAATTTGCACTGTAAACGGAAAGCGTAATGCACCCAACGCAGACGTAACCGGAACCACTATCAACATAGGAGAAACTGCAACATCTGTTTGCACTGCGATTGCTGGACGGTAGCCCTTCTCCTCGAGCTTCCGCGCGATCGTGGTTGTGGGCAACGAGAAAGGCCAGGTCGGCGTCGGCGTCGGCAAAGCCAGTGATGTGATTGGTGCCGTTCGTAAGGGTGTGGCTGATGGCAAAAAGCATCTGGTAGAAGTGCCTCTGACCAAAGCTAACTCGATTCCCCATCCGGTGAACGGAGCTGGGGGTGGAGCCAAAGTGATGATGCGTCCTGCTGCTCCGGGTACGGGGGTAATTGCTGGGGGTGCCGTGCGGACCGTTCTGGAACTGGCCGGTGTCCGCAACGTGTTGGCGAAGCAGCTCGGTTCTGACAACCCGCTCAACAATGCGAGAGCCGCAGCAAATGCCCTAGCCTCACTCCGCACCTTCTCGGAGGTAGCTGAAGAAAGAGGTATTCCGGTCGAGAACCTTTATGCCTGAGCGCTCAGCAGATTTCTGAGCAGGACTATAGTTACCCAATCACTTGAGTTGAGAGGATAGTCATGAGATTAGAAGACGCTGCCCCTAAGGCAGGTTCACAAAAACGTAAGCGCCGGGTCGGGCGTGGGATCGCAGCGGGTCAAGGTGCAAGCTGTGGCTTTGGCATGCGGGGCCAAAAATCCCGTTCGGGCCGTCCGACTCGGCCTGGGTTTGAAGGGGGGCAAATGCCCTTGTACCGCCGGATTCCTAAGTTGAAGCATTTTCCGCTGATCAATCGTCAGCAGTACACGATCATCAATGTCGGTGACTTAGCGGACTTAGCCAAAAATACCGAGGTTAATCTGGCCTCTTTGATGGATACCGGAATTATCACGACTGACGACGGCCCCCTCAAGGTTCTGGGTCATGGTGATCTTTCGGTTGCCCTTAAGGTCCAGGCCGCGGCATTCACAGCTACAGCCAAAGAGAAGATCGAAGCGGCTGGGGGAACTTGCGAAGTCGTCGGCTAGAATTTGGGTGGTAGGCAAAATTACGTTTGACTCAATTTTGGCATCGAGACTCCCTGTTCTAGCAATGCGCTAGATCCCGCCACTAGAGGTATCTGTTTATGGTAGTTAGTCGAGACAAGACCCCCACGGCTCAGGAAACCTTTGTGCAAATGGCTCAGGCAGCCGGTCTTCGCGGTCGGCTGCTTGTTACTATCGGCATGCTGATCCTGATCCGGTTAGGGATTTATATTCCAGTGCCCGGTATTGACCGTGCGGCCTTTCAGCAAGGGTTGCAGGGCAGCGGCTTGGGTAATTTGATTGGCATTTTAGATATTTTGGCCGGGGTGGCATTTCAGCCCTTGGCATTTTTGCGTTAGGAATTCTGCCTTACATCAACGCCTCGATCATCATGCAGTTGATGGCAGCAGCGATTCCTAGCTTAGAAGACTTACAGAAAAACGAAGGCGAGGCCGGACGCCGCAAGATCTCCCAAATTACTCGCTATGTAGCGCTAGCCTGGGCAATTTTCCAGAGCATCGGCATCTCTCTATTCATCAGATGATCGAAGATGGTGTCAACTTCATCTAATGCCAGCACCAGCGGTTCGTCTAGCTCCGGGAGCAGATAATTCTCAAAGTAATCAGTGCAGTTGTAGTTGCCGCCATACACCTCATGCCAGTGGTCATCCACGCGATGGGGCAGTTGCAAGCTGCGGGTCACCACTGCACAGAACCAGCGCAGAAACCGATTCAGGTCTTGAAAAACCGTGGCATCGGCCAGTTGCATGTTCAGCACAATTCCTTGCAAACCTTTTTCCTGAGCAGCCGCCAAGATTCTCACCATCAGGGAGGTTTTACCAAATTGGCGCGGAGCCTTGACCCGAATTAGCGCACCTGGCTGAAGAATTTCCTCGTAGGCTAGAGGTTCAATCGGAGGCCGCTCCACGTAAATCGGTGAGTCGAGCGGCAGGTGCCCCCGGATCGGTTTCATCTGCAATCCGGTGACTACATCAGTATCCATGCTGATGTAATCGTCCGGGTGCAGCGTCAGCTTGAGAGCATTAAAGTAAAATTCTAGGGTTTGGCGATCAACCGCCAACCGCCGGCGGCGAACTTTGGTGATCGTGTTGGGGCTAAGTCCGGTTTGTTCGCCCAACTGTTCCAATGTGTACCCTTTACCGGCATTGTTAAGTTCGGCTGCCTGCTGTTCTGCTAGCTGTAGCCGCTGCCAACCCTGAGGGCTTAGGATGACGCCCCTTTTTCGTCTCTGTACGTGAGAATTTTCAGTCATTGAAGCCGAGTTAATCCACTCGAGTAGCCTCTATGTGATCTACCTCACACCTGTCAAATAGGCAACTCATCAGGTGCTATGAAGTGTGAATATTGATTGGGTTAGTATTGATTGGGTTAGTATAGAGAATCAACAGGATATTTCAGGTAATTTAGGGGTTGATCCGGGAAAATCTATTACTTAAGCAACTGAAATATCTGAAAACACACAACTTAGTTCAGCCTAAATATAAGATAACTGAAAAGAGACACTTCTCTTGATCGTCTTATACAATTTTTCAGCGCGGTTATCTTACTGAAAATTTGTCAACAGCTTTCTTTTTAGGAATTAAAGCACAGAGTCCAATAAAGTCAAGAATTAGAGAAGCTCTGAATAGGGGCTACCCCTCAAGCAAGTTTGCCGTGGGACATTCCACTTGTCAAGGGAGGCAAAACCTATCCTGAAAACCCTACTCCTGAGACCGGCTCTTATTTTTTTCTTATTTTGTTTTGGTACATTCTATACTTAGCCACATTTACACTCTATACCTGCAGTCATTAACAATTTCTTGGTCAGGGATTAAAGCGGATCGATGAAGCCGATTCAGTGATTCGTTGAAAAGAGGGGCAGGTTTAATGGAAATATAGAGAGTAGTTGATTGATTCATTCGGTTTAATCGTAATGGGCGAAATGGCAGGGCAGTTGTGGAACCAACCGGGTTTACAGCCTGGTGCGCTGTGGGCCAAAACCGTGATACATGGCCCGCGGTTTGTCTTCTGCCTCCAGATAGGGTAACAGGTTCATCATGCAGGTGTGAATCGTCAAGCCGGTATCCCAGCCGCTCTGGCGATATCTCACCCCAAACTCTAATCCCATCCGAAAGGCTTCCGTGGCATAGTTTCCCTGACTCAGCAGGGCAATCACCGATTTACCAAGCACCAACGAAATGCCCTGCTCTAAACCATCTTGCAGCCGCTGCCGGTGATGTTCCAAGGAATTGGTGTGGGCCGCTAGGTCAATCCACACTTCACCATCCTGGATCTGCACCGGAAAGGTCGGTAAATCATCAGCCCAGAGGTCAAACGTGCCCCCACTCATCAGATCAAAGCGGGCATAGTGCCAATCACAGGTGAGAATACAGTCCTTCACCGTGCCCCGATGTAGCGGAAACCCCATGTGGGGACAGCGATTATCCACCGCATAGATGTGGTCATGCTCATGAATCAAGAGAACAGTGTGGCCACCGATTGCCATCACTAAGCGCCCCGCCTTGCGAACCTGTTCTACCGTGGCAGCCCGAACATAGCCTTCTGTTGCCGTATGCATTTGCAGCCCCCTGTTTTCTCTCAAAAGAGTCTTTAATCAGCTTTAATCTTGCGGCTCAAATTGGCTCGTCCGGTAGGGGATCAAACGAGTGCATGTTCAGGGCCAAACAGCAGCTCAATGCCGTATCGAGCGGAGATTGCCATCACCTCTTCCATATTAGGTGATTCACCTTAAGCCGCTGACCTTCGTTGCCCAACGTCAGCCTCGCCGCTTGAATGAATCTACTCATGATAGTCTCTCCGCCGCACTCAAGTGGTTCGCTTTTGCCAACTGCTGAGTCAGTTCTTGGTCTTCTTGTTGATAGATTGCCTTTTCTCGTTGAATAAAGAGGGTTGCTAGAGCCTCATACGCTTCGGCCCATGCCGCAATTACTTCATCTGTAGCAGCATCTTGCAACACATCTTTCATCGCTTGCAACAGTTTTTCGCCAATCAGCGGATATTGCTCAGGCAGGATGTGAGTGTCTACATGCCGATGGGCAATGGCATCTACTGCGGTCGCCAACTCATCGAGGCGGTCAATGTGAGTAGCGTAGGCATAAACGGCGGCAGCTAGTTTGTGAGCCTGCCCACCTCCATCCAGATGCTGCATCCAGGTTGTTTCAAAACTGCGTTTATAGTCAGGTCGTTCTTCAAAGGTAATTTCATACATTCGCCGAGTAATTTCTTCACCTTTCTCTCTGATAATCGGTGCCGTTGCCTTAACGATTTCGATCGTTTTCTGACTGACCATCTCCAGAACCTTTCTGTTTCAATAATGATTATCAATCCCATTCACGTTTGAATTGACCTTAAGGATTGAACTGATTGAGCGAAGCAATACCTTCGCTATCAGCAGTAGTTCAATCTGAAGCTTGTGAATTTCTTTAGCTTGTCAAACAGGAGGCAAAGAGGAATTATGGCGACATCTACTCAAGCTGCACCCAAAAATAATTCAACAAACGTCAAAAAAATTCGCTATGCGGTGGTTGGTTTAGGGTGGTTCGCGCAAGCGGCGGCGCTGCCTTCCTTTACCCATGCAGAGAATTCTGAGCTGGTTGCCCTAGTCTCGGATGACGAAGTGAAACGACAGGAACTGGGCCAGCAGTATGGAATTGCTAAAACCTATTCCTATGATGGCTATGAAGCTTGCCTGAACAGTGGCGAAGTGGATGCGGTTTATATCGCGCTACCGAATCATTTGCATCGAGAATATACCGAGCGGGCGGCGAAGGCTGGTGTCCATGTGCTGTGCGAAAAACCAATGGCCGTGACGCCAGAAGACTGTGAGGCGATGATTCGAGTTTGCCGAGATAATAACGTGAAGCTGATGATTGCCTATCGTCTGCACCTAGAGGAAGCGAATCTGCGGGCGATTGAAGTGCTCAAATCCGGTGAAATTGGTGAGCCGCGCATCTTTAATTCGGTGTTTACGCAACAGGTAAAGGATGAGGATAATATCCGGTTACGTAAAGAAGTAGGTGGTGGTGTACTGGATGATATCGGCATTTACTGCATTAATGCCTGCCGCTATTTGTTTCAAGATGACCCCATTGAAGTGTTTGCCGCCAGTGCCAATAACGGCGAAGCGCGCTTCAAGGAAGTAGATGAAGTGACGAGTGCCATCCTGCGGTTTCCTCAGGACCGGCTAGCCACGTTTACGGTTAGCTTTGGTGCGGCGAAGGCATCGAGCTATCGGGTGATTGGTACGCAAGGCGACTTGCAGGTTGAACCGGCCTATACTTGGCAGGGCGAGATTAGCCACCGAATTACGGTTGAAGGTGAAACTGAAGAACAATCCTTTGCTGGTCATGACCAGTTAGCAGCCGAATTCATTTACTTCTCGGACTGTATTCTGCAAAACAAAGATCCTGAGCCGTCGGGTCAAGAAGGACTGATCGATGTGCGGATTATTCAAGCGCTGTACGAGTCGATCAAAACGGGTCAACCGGTGCGTCTGGCCAACCTGGATCGTTCAAAGCGTCCTTCTGCCCAGCAGATGATTAATCGTCCACCGCTTGAGGAAGAACCAGAGCTAGTGCACGCAAACGAGCCTGGAAAATCTTAAGTTGGTTGATCTCCAGCAGGAATCAACCTGGTGCCTCAGTCTAGCTCTCAGTTAGGAGCTGTCCCTGAGCGGATTGATCCGCCCTTCTAGGATGGCTCCTCTAGCCTTGAGCTTAATTCGGTCACTGTTATTTAAGCCTTCGTTCTGGCCAAATTTTGCCCCTTTGACCAAAATGGCACTCAGGTCTACGCGGTTCATGGTGGCACCATGAAGGGTGGCTTCCCGAAAATCGGCACCGCTGAGGTCTGAATCGTTGAGTGTGGCATTTGTCAACTTGGCCCGGCCCAACGATTGCGCCCTGTCATGGATTCGCTGTCATGGATTCGCTTTGATAGTCCAAACTAGCTGCCGGTCAGTTTGCTGGCTCTTATTCTCGATTTTTCAACAGTCCTGCCTGACCTACCCAAATCAGCACTACTCCTCTGACCTGAGTGAGATTGATTGCAATTGACGTTGAGCTAGGCTCTAAGGGCCATTGACGCTAACTGGCCAGCAACCGTTCCTAGGTGATTGTAAACCCGTCGATCTAGAACTAGGGCAAGCGCAATGTGAAGACTAAATGAACCTCAACCGCAAAATTCCGGAAGTCAAGATTTGTTGACTAGATCGCGAGGATTTGGCAATTACGGGAATCCTGGTTGTAGTAGTATCTGAAGTTACAAAATAATAAATATTAACCTTTTCTCAGAATTGGCTGTACATGCGTTTGTCAAGCTAGGTGATGGGAAAGGCATCTTCAAAAGTCAGAATCATTAGAATTTGCAAGGATTTTGCGAACTTCGATAATTCTGTTTAGGGAGCGTCTAGATTGCGGTAAGGGTTTACAAGCTTTAAGGAAGAGGAAAATCTGATGAATCCACAGCGTTCTTTAAATAAGTTGATTAATTCTGACATTGGTGGAGGTTATTCCTCTCAACCCGTCGCTACCCCAAAGTCAACTGACGATGCGTCCGCAGACGCTCTCATCGAAGATGCCTCAGCCGAACTCTACCCAACGCTGCCGCCGGTTACGGTCAAAAAACATAGCCCTGACTTTATTTCTCAACGTCTCAAGGTGCGACAACTTGCCGAAACGCGATTGCTACGTCTTGCTGATGAGCTGTCTAAGCTAGCTGATGAAGTGCGCTATCACCATCCGTTGATGGCTGAAATCCTAGATGAAGCCTGGGATGCGACCGAAGAAGCGCTGGCTTTGATGTCGGATGGTGATGCTTAAGCGATGGTTGAGAATGCTAATTGGCTGCTAGAGATCGGCTGCTAGAGATCGGTTAGAAAGTTCAAGAGCAAACTCCCAATTGGTCACCTGCGCCACTAGCTACCTGCGGTGGGGGCTGGTCCTGCTTCGTAGAGGTAGAGCAACGCTTCGGCAAAGCTATCGCCATTGGGACCGTAGACCTCCAGATAGGCATTGCTCTGGTCTGGGCGAGCACCATCCCGATAGATCACATAGGTGTAGCCCTGATTCCGAAAGACTAGCTGACGGGCTTCTTCGGGGTTGGCACTCGTAATCCGGAGGCCACTACTGCGATCTTTGGCCTGACTGATGTAATACTTGGGTTGCCAGGGGTCGTATTCTTCCGAACAAATTTGGATTTCGTAGTTGCTACTTTCGGCAAAGGCATAGGGAGCCGAATCTGCTGGGCAATTGACAATCAGGCGACTGGGATCGAGATTACGGATGTGGTCCCGTACTGTCACTCTGCCGGTCGTGGGCAGTGGTGTTGTAGCGGCATAATCCTGTTGACCACGATATAAGGTTCAACCGGACGCTTGAATAGCTCCATGCCTCCGGTCTCGCTCTTTTTTAAATTGACATGGCAAAACCACTCTTCATTGTTCTTTTCGGGATAATCGAGGCGGTAGTGATAGAGTCCCCAACGGGTTTCCTTGCGAAATAGAGAGGCCCGTGCTGCCATCTCGGCGCAGTCGCGGATAAAATGAACCTCCATGCAGCGCATTAGCTCGTGGGGATCTTGAGCACCCATCAAATTCAGTGTTGCCTGGTAATCGGTAAATTTCTCCAAACCAATTTCCATCTTGTGTGGAGATTTGGGCGGTTGCAGATAATCGTTGACTAACCGTCGCAGTTTGTACTCGACTTGAGTGTGGGGAATGCCATTAGGCTGCTGCAAGGGACGGTAGATCCGCTCTCTCTCAGCCGCCAGGAATTCTGGATCCGGTTCTATATGGTCTAACCCACTGATATAGCCCATTGCGCTCTCGCCGGCAATCCGCCCATAAACAAAGGCCCCAATCATGTAGTTATGGGGCACGCTCGCCATATCGCCAGCCGCATAGAGACCGGGTACAGTTGTTTCCGCCTTCTCATTCACCCAAACCCCAGAAGCACTGTGGCCGCTGCATAGTCCAATCTCGGAGATATTCATTTCTACACCATGGGTGCGGTAGTTTTCTCCTCGTTCGGCGTGGAATCGTCCCCGGCTGGGGCGTTCGTTGTCCCAGAGAATCCGCTCGATTTCGGAAATCGTATCGTCATCGAGGTGATACATCTTCAAATGTACCGGACCTTTACCAGAGTTGAGTTCTTTCCAGATCTCCAGCATCATCTGGCCGCTCCAGTAGTCACAGCTAATAAAGCGATGCCCTTCTGCGTTGGCGGTGTACGCCCCAAACGGACTAGCCACATAGGCACAGGCGGGACCGTTGTAGTCTTTGATCAGTGGATTAATCTGGAAACATTCAATGTTGGTGAGTTCAGCCCCCGCATGGTAGGCCATCGAGTAGCCATCTCCAGCGTTCGTGGGATTTTCGTAGGTGCCATAGAGGTAGCCAGAGGCAGGCAGCCCCAATCGTCCGCAGGCTCCAGTACAAAGCACCACCGCTTTGGCCTGAATCACGACAAAATCACCATTTCGCACATCGAATCCTACCGCTCCTGTGACTCGTCCGTTTTGCACCATCACACGGGTGGCCATGACGCGATTGGTCACATTGACGCCATGCCGCTTCACTTGACGAGCCAGAATTTTTTTCAGATCTTTGCCTTCCGGCATTGGCAGTACATACTTTCCGACCCGATGCACTTGCTTCAAGTCGTAGTTACCTTCGTGATCTTTCTGAAATTTCACACCCCAGCTTTCTAATTCTTGAATCACGGAAAAGCCCAATCGTCCCGTTTCATACACCGCTTTTTGATTCAGAATTCCATCATTGGCAATGGTAATTTCTCGCACATATTGTGATTCTGCAAACCACCCAACCTTTGCAGCCGGTGCCCTTCTCCACCGTCGGAAATGCACTAATTGCCGATATTCCCAATGCGGTACTATCCCTGCCAGCGGGCGATGCCTTTCAAACCGCGAATCCGACCGAGCAGATTGCCCTTGTATCAGTCACCAGTCTGCCGGGTAATCGCGTCCGGGTGGCGATCACGGGAGCCGCCGCACCGCCACAGGGTGAGATCGCGGTAGAACCGTCAGGATTGAGAGTCAGCGTCAGGCCAGGAACGCCAGATACGGCCAGCGATGCCGAGTCGCTTCAGGTGGTGGTAACCGGAGAACAGGAAACTGGCTACCAGGTCAACAATGCCACTACCGGCACAAGAACCGATACGCCGCTGCGAGATACGCCTCAATCAGTGCAGGTGGTGCCGCAACAGGTGTGGCAAGACCAGCAGATAGAACAAATCACCGATGTATTGCAAAACGTTAGCGGTGTGGCTGCCGATGATAGTTTTGCCGGCTCGATCGACCGGGTAAATATTCGCGGTTTTTCCACCGATGTATTCTTACGCAATGGCTTTCGCGAAGATCAGTTTGCCGTCCGGGAAACCGCCAACCTGGAGCGGATCGAAGTACTGAAGGGACCAGCTTCGGTGCTCTATGGGTTCCTGGAACCAGGTGGAGCTGTGAATCTAGTCACGGAACGTCCGCTAGAATCTTCAGCCTACACAGCAGAATTGTCGGCCGGCAGCTTCAGATTTATTCGTCCTACCCTCGATCTATCCGGCCCTTTGACCAGCGATGATTCTCTGCTCTATCGGCTCAATGTAGCCTACGAAGGTTACGATGGCTTCCGCGATTATCAACAAAATGTAGAACGCTTTTTTGTCGCGCCGGTTCTGCAATGGAATATTGGCGAGAATACGTCAATTCTATTTGAAGCAGAATATCTCAGTGATGCCCGACCATATGATGATGGATTGGTGGCGATTGGAGATGAGGTAGCCGATATTCCCCGTGATCGGCGCTTCCAAAACGACACGGCTCTGGTGCGAACGGAGAGTGTGCGAGCTGGCTATCAGCTAGAGCATCGGTTGAACGAAAATTGGCGGCTGCGCAACGGCTTTAGCTACATCGCCGCCGATAGTTTCGACTTCCGCTTAACCAACTGGATTATCGAAGACTCTGGTCAGCTCGACCGACGCTGGCGCTCCAACGATGACTTTTTTGAGTCCTATGAGCTGCAAACCAATATCGAAGGCAACTTCTCCACCGGCCCGATTGAGCATCAGGTGTTGTTTGGTGTGGACTTGGGTTCCATCTGGTCCGCAGGCAGCCAGCGCCGCTTACCGGGCGATCCGTCCTTCTTTACCAATATCTTTGAGTCCACAATCGAAGCAGCCCAGCCGGATTTAGACGACATGACCCTGTTGGCGCGGGATGATTATCGCCTCACCCGTTCTTTGGGCATCGCTATCATTCGGTAAAGCTCAGCCGCGGTGTATAGCGGACGTAAACTTTCACCGCTGATCTCAAGTGCTGTCTCGTACGCCTCATCTAATTTTGGCACTTCAAAATGCTCAAGATCTTCTGACGAAAGCCGAGCAAATCTGAGCGGCGTAGTTTTTACAAAACTAAGATCAACGAAATCAGGGATCGAAAATTCAAAATTCGATGAGTCCTCGTCCAGCGGTGTTAAGGTGTTCTCAAATATCCCGTCAGCATCGGCAAATTCAGTCTCATCGTTTTCCTCATTATCCCGGTCGGTCGGATCCCCGTCGATCAAAGTTTTTTTTTCTAACGTCTCAATAGCATCATCGACAGCATGCGGGGTCGGCGTCGAAGGTGTGGGTTCCTTCGGCGCCGAAGCTGTCGACACGACAAAAGTTTCATTTTGAGGCATTTGCGGTGTCGCAGCAACACTTGATCCAAGTACCGAGAGGCGTTCCAGAATCGAGTCCAAACTAGCCAATCTTCGCATCTCCACTAACTTGACCAAACCTAGTTCGACAGTATGCCGAGATTGGATGGCATCCTTCAAACGTGATTCGGTATCGGCCAAAGAATGAAAGATACGAACAAGATCCGACATCGAAAAATACTCGGAAAGCCGTGATAGCGTCTCTGCGGAAAAGGCCGAACTGTCAACTAATTCCGAGCCTTGCGAGACCTTGTAAACTGACAGATCGCGTATGCAGGCCATGAGATCACGGCAAAAATTTCGTAGATCCTGTCCGCGAGCAGATAGATCTGCAACGATATTCAAAACTGCCAGGACATCACTTTCCCCAATGGCGACGATTGCCTTCTCCAAGATTTCTGTCCCAGCCATTCCTAGCGCCGAGAGTACGTCTTCGACGCTAACCCGGCCAGAGGCAAAGCTAATGACCTGGTCAAGGTTTGATTGGGCATCACGCATCGAGCCCTCACCGGAACGAGCCACTTCCCGCAGAGCTCCATCTTCTATATCAACACCTTCGTTGTCGGCGATCAGGCGTAATCTATCGAAAATCTTTGATGTCGAGATGGTACGGAATTGAAACTCTTGGCAACGGCTGGCTATAGTGTCCGGAACCTTATGAAGTTCGGTCGTCGCCATTACAAATACTAGATTTGGCGGCGGTTCCTCAACCGATTTCAATAATGCGTTGAAAGACGAGTTCGAGAGCATATGAACTTCGTCGATGATGAACATTTTGAAGCGATCACGTGCCGGTGCGATGTTCAGTCCCTCGAGGATGATCTGCCTTATCTCTTCGACCTTTGTGTGTGAGGCTGCGTCAAATTCAAGCACATCAAGCGAGCGGCCTTCACCGATCTCGCGACAGGAGGGGCAAACATCAACGGCATCAGAACGACACGGTGTTACTGTAGGTTTTTCAGCTTTGTGGCAATTTAGAGCCTTTGCCAAAAGGCGAGCCGTTGTTGGCCACGCCGTCCGAGGTCCTGGATAGTAGTAAGAATGCCTGATCGTCTGATCAAGAGTGACATTATAAGTGGAGCACCTGCTGCATCTTAGGGGTAAGGTCCATCAGAGGAGTAGGTTATCTTAGAACGAACCGAACTTTATCTCCCGGTCTCAACCGACAGGGTTCCTCCCGCATAGGATCGAACATAACAGAATCTGTCCAGCCAATGATCTGCCAACCGCCGGGAGAATCGAGGGGATAAATGCCGGTTTGGTGTCCGGCAATGCCAACGCTCCCTCGACGAACATTTGTTCGGGGATTTAACCGCCTCGGAACAGCTATAAGCTCATCAACTTCGCTCATATAGGCAAATCCGGGAAGAAACCCAAGCATATTTACACGGTAAGTTCGTCCAACAAATATTTCAATAAAAGAAGCGGCATCTAAGCCGACGATCGCCGATGCGGCTTCCAGATCGGGAGAATATTCATCTCCGCAAAATAGACCAATTTCCATATTCCGTCCCTGATGGGTTGGAGTGTCGGCAATGCCGGCAGATATTTTCCTGACAATATCGGATACTGCTTGAAAGGCAGATCCGGCGGTTGGGTATGCAGTTCGCACTACCGAGCAATCAAAATAGACCGCGGCAGAAGTATATGCTGGTGCCGACTCTATGTATCCAGAAAACGGAGTTCTATCGAGTGCCTCACACAAAGCTATCGCTTTGCTATTCAATTCATCGGGGATGGCATCGCAAAATGTAACGATGACTGTATTTTCGCCAAGCGGTTCGATCTTCATTGTGGCTAACGTGTGCGCTGCTTCGGATCAAGATATTCACGAAGTCCGTCACCAATAAAATTGAAAGCCAGCACGGTAAGAGCGATCGCCGCACCGGGAAAGAAAAGCACGTGAGGATATATCGAAAATAGTTGGCGGGCTTCTTCTATCATAGTTCCCCAGCTTGGAGCCGGCGGAGGGATCCCCAATCCAAGAAACGAAAGCGAGGCCTCTGCCAGAACCGCACCCGCCATCCCCAACGATGACTGAACGATCAGAGGCTGAATCGAATTCGGAAGGATGTGAACAAAAAGTATCCTTAGATTGCTTGCTCCGAGGGCCCTCGCGGCCTGCACAAAATCATACTCGCGAACCTTCAGTACCTGTCCGCGCATCACCCGTGCATAACCTACCCAGCCAATGATGCAAAGTGCCAGAATCAATTTTCCGAGCCCCGCACCGAGGAAGGCGACCAAAGCGATCGCCAACAACAGTCCCGGAAAAGCCAAAAACACATTGAACACATATCCGGAAAGTATTCGATCGATCCAGCCGCCATAGAATCCTGAGATCGCACCGATGATGATCCCTATGAATGCAGACACTGCGACGACACTGATCCCAACTTGAAGTGAGATGCGAGCGCCGTAAAGCACTCGTGAAAAAACATCGCGACCAAGAGCATCCGTCGGTTTTCGTTCCGTGCATTAATCCCCCGACAACGGGACAATGTACTCCTGTAGTCATCCGCACCAATTTCTCTGGTGTTCCGAACGGTTTCCGCCCGTCGAGTGACCCACACGGCTTCATAGCCCAAATGTGGATCGGCCGACGCAATAACCGTCAGAAAGAGGTTGTTAATCAGCCCGCGAATGTAACTTCACTTTCGCTCAGTGACGAGACCATTAAGCTCGGATGTGCTCCGGGAACACGTCCGGCTGAAGGGGAGGTCTGCAACGAAAGCACCATGATCAATGTCTCGACCACAGCGGTCGATCCTGAGAATGACGTGCTTACATATAACTACACGGTATCTGCAGGTCGTATCGTCGGATCTGGCGCGAATGTTCAGTGGGATCTGAGTGGCGTTCCTCCGGGAACCTACACGATCACGGCCGGCGTCGATGACGGTTGCGGTATCTGCGGACAGACCCAGACTAAAACTGTAACCATCGAACCGTGCCGTTGTGTTCAGGTTTGCCCGGCTTGCCCGACCATCTCGGTTACCGGACCTGCCGGTGTAACGTCACCTGGACGGACGATGACCTTTACCGCCAATATCAGCGGCGGCGACGGCCTATCGATTAACTGGTCAGTAAATGGCGGTACAATCATTGCCGGTCAGGGTACCCGCAGCATCGTTGTTCAAACGTCGAACGCTGATGCTGGCCGTACAATCACTGCTACGGTCGAACTCAGCGGATTTGATCCGAACTGCGGTGACTGCCCGCGGACCGCTAGTGAGACCGCACCTGTCGCACCAGAACCGGAGCCGATCCTTGTTGATGACTTCGGAAGACTCTCGAACGACGATATCAGGGCCCGTCTCGATATCTTCTTCGCAGACCTTGCGAACAATCCGCAGGATCAGGGTTATATCATCAACTACGGCACGTCCCGTGAGATCGCGGCACGCGAACGGTTGATCACCAACCACATCAACTTCCGTAGGTTTGATAGGTCCCGGATCACGATGATCAGCGGCGGAGCTTCCGACACCGGACAGCCTCGCACCAAGCTGTATCGAGTGCCGCCGGGTGCCCGCAACCCTAACCCATAGTTCATAGCTTTACATCATCTTTGATGTAAACATCTCGGAGCGGAGCAGAAATGCTCCGCTCTTTTCATCTCGATTCAAACAAACCTAAAGTTTTGCTTTAGCTATTCGATTGTGTAGAATCAAGAAAGTTGGAGATAGCAGGGTTTCGATTCGGTTGATTTGCCTGCGAACTGTTCCGCTCCGAATGACATCTAATGTTTTGTCGTCTGATCGCACCCAGCGGCTCAATTTCCAGATAACACCCAAACCACTATGAATAAGAACTTGATCAAAAGAATATCGGCCATTTCGCTCTCGCTGGTTTTGTCTCTTCTAGCGTTCCCGCTGCAATCTATGGCAGACGGAACCGCTGGTACCTTTGAGGGGCTGACGCTGAATTGCATCCATCCAGGTGAAATCCAGAATCGATTGAGCGATGAATTGATAGCGACTGTTCTCTTGAAAGAACTTGCGCCGCAGGGCAATTACTTCTGGAAAATCTACCTCGTACCAGTGCACCTCGCCGTTGTCGATGCGAGACAATCGCGTACACATACCGGCACCGAGATTGACAATGACAGCGCTGGGGTAAGTTTCGAGAAAGTTTTGGACAATTTGGTCGTAGGTTCGCACCCGTAGAACGCAACCGAGTTGAGATCCCCAGCCTTTTTCGTATTTGGCAAAGTCATAATCTAGTCGTTCTGCAATCTCGACGGCTTTAGCATCAGACAAAATTGGGTCTGGACGCCGGGTCTCAATTGCACGAGCATAGAGGGTAATCATCAGCGTTTCCGCAACACCCGTTAGCTGATCGGTTGGTTCTCGCACTTGCATAGCATGATAGTTAAATAAGGACAATTGTGGTATGATTATTGCAAACTCTTCTCATCTAGGTCAATTGTTCAGCTTGATTTAATTCCACCATGTCGCTCATTCTCGCCGAATCAGACTGGGAGGAACTGTGTCAACAGACTCCCAACCCACAACCAGACGAGCGAATCGATAACTTGATCGATAACTTGGAGGAGTGGGCAGGGGTGCCAGAGCAGCTTGGTTGCGGCTATCATCGCAGTCTAGAGCTAATACCTGGGCTATGGTTAGACTTCTATCAGTACAGATTTCATCAGGATTTGATGGTGAAAGCGCCCGTCCATGAGCATCCGATTCAGATCGGCATTCATCTGTCAGGTCATATTTACTTCGATGCAGTTCATCCCAGCCTAGGTGAAACTTGCGGCTATTTTTCAGGCAGCGGCATATCGCCAGCCTATGTGGAAAAGTACCGAGGCGGAGAGCAAGTTACTATTGTTAGCGTGAACATTGAACCAGGATGGCTCGACTCATTTCTACGAGAAGATCAGCAATATAGTTCTGGTACACGAGAATTTCTGTTCAAGCACAACGATTGGAAAGCATCAGTTTATCCGACCGTAACTCCGGCGATGCGATTGCTGGTTCAACAGATCTGGAATGCTCCCTATCGCGGTGCGGCAAAATGTCTGTACCTGCAAGCCAAGGTGTTTGAACTGTTGGCAATGCATTTGGATCTGCTCTCAGGTCAATTGGATCAAGTACAACATCTACCTCGCCTCAAACCCGAAACCATTGCCCGTCTCTATTACGCCAAGGAGATTTTGACAACGCAATTTGAGCATCCCCCCTCGTTACTAGAGCTAGCAAAACAGGTGGGGCTGAGCGACCGCACCCTGCGGCGTGGGTTTCAAGGATTGTTCGGCACTACGGTAATCGGGTATTTAACCCAGCAGCGCATGCAGCGAGCCAAACAATTGTTACAGGAAGGAGAATGGACGGTCGCAGAAGTTGCTCGCACGGTGGACGCTGCACCAGTTGCAGGTATTTGAGGCAACTGCACGACTTGGGAGTTTTACGCGCGCGGCTGAAGAACTGCATTTAACGCAACCCACTGTGTCGATGCAGGTGAAGCATCTTGCTAAAGCCATTGGTGTCCCTTTGTTCGAACAAATTGGCAAACGGCTTTATTTGACCGAGTCAGGTCAGGTATTGTTCAAAACCTGCCAGGAGGTGTTTGAGCGTCTAGACCGATTGGAAATCAACCTATTTGAGCTGAAAGGAGTGGCGCAGGGCCGGTTACGCTTCTCTGCTACAACGACGGCAAAATACTTCCTGCCCAAACTGCTGACTCCCTTTTGTCAGCAATTCTCTGGCATTAATGTCTCTCTGGAAGTGGGCAGCCACGACACCATACTCAACCGCTTGAATGACAACTTAGACGATATTTATATTTTCAGCCGTTTGCCGGAACGAGACGATATTGAGATCAGACCTTTTCTCTGTAATCCGCTCGTCGTGGTTGCACCGACTGAGCATCCGCTGATGCACAAACCACAGGTTACACTCACCGATTTAGCTGAGCAACCGTTTGTGATGAGGGAGCGAGGTTCTGCGACCCGTGAAGCAGCCGATCAGCTGTTGCGGCAGCAGGGTATCCCTGTGCGAGTGAAGCTAGAGCTAGGCAGTAATGAAGCCATCAAGCAAGCCGTCAGCCAAGGGCTGGGGCTGTCTATTTTATCGCTGCATAGCCTGACGGATCGGAATGCGGAGCTGCAGTTATCTGTACTGAACGTAGACCATTTCCCAATCCATCAACAGTGGTATGCCGTTTTCCCTAAAGGAAAAGTCCTCCCGACGGTTGCAAGAACGTTCATCGATTACCTGCTGGCAGAAAGTTCGCAGTATTGTCAGGTTTATCCCATTTCGATTGCTCAAACCATACCCATAGCAAACCTAGAGAGTAATCAGCAGAGGATGGAAGCGGTGCTGAATTAGGGTGAATTATAGCCCTGCGGGCATCCCAGAAAAGGGGGCGACCAACGTTACAGCAACTCCACGATTCATCCCTCTATTCAGCAACGCCGAGGATGGCAACGAGTTTGGTTTCGTAGCAGGTAGTCAACCTCCGATCGCAAGCGCCTCTAGTTGATAGACCCCAATTTTCGATCGGCTGGGGCAGTCTTTGAATAGAAATTAGGGTACAGTTTGCGGTTTTTTTGTACCCTAATAAAGCCGAGGACGCTCAGGTTTGACGGCGTAACTCTCGGACAATGTCTTGCGCCAAGTTTTGGCTCCACACTTGTTCAAACGGACAGGAAACCCGATCGGCTTCTCGCTGAAACCAGCCAATCGCCTCTTCGAGCTGGGCTACTGAGTAGGTGTCATGGAGCAGCATTTTGGTCAGCAGGCTTTCGACCACGATGGCTTGAGCATCATTCAAAACGAGCATTGGGGTTCTCTCCTATCGGCTCTGATGGTTAACCCTTCAGAAGTAAGCAACTGTCAGTTTGTTTGAGCTTAGCTGATTGAGCCTACTTGTCACCGCTCTCCGGATAGATGCCAAGCAACGGAGAAGATTTAACCATAGGTTAATTTGGTATTAACTTTTACATGCCAAGTGCTCATGAAGATCTCATTGCTGACTCTTCTGAAACTCTATCTGCCAATGATTGGGTTTATGATCGTAACTGCTTGGATTGGCCGATGGGCAGGATTTACGATGTTTGAACTCGTATCCGATCCAGCAGAAATTAGTGGTCAATCTGCTTTTATTGGCTTCTTCTCTCAAATTGGCAATCTGCTCTGGTGTGCAACCGCTGCGATTTGCTTCTTTTCTGCCTCGATTATTCGAGCTAGCGGTTCAAAGCCCGCTGATTCCCAAACGGTTGCGTTTTTGATTTTCTCCGGTCTGCTATCGACTCAGTTTCTGCTCGACGATCAGTTTCGTCTACATGAGCGGTTTAGCAGAGTGTTGTATGGCCCTGAGGCTGTAGTTCCAAGAGCGGTTCAAAATCTTACCGAACTGTTGGTTTTTATTGTTTACGCATTGCTGTTTGTGGCATTTGTGACAAGCTTTAGGAAGCTGATTTTGCGATCTCAGCCCGTGTTTCTCTGTCTGGCCGTTGCTTTTCTCGGTCTCTCTACCATCGTTGATCAAACGCCGGAAACTATGTTTGGCCATTACGAGCTGGAAGAGGGCTGTAAGCTACTCGGAATTTTTAGCTGGCTCATGTATTTCTGCCAGTTTTCCGCTCGCAAGATTCAGCTGGTCTTTGCACCTGCTCCAACAAACGCGCTGCTCGACTGAAGCCGACGGTCTGGATCATCAGACCAAACGTAAGGGCGAAGCATTTGCATCAAAAGCTCTATAGCTCAGCCTTGAGTTCATTTTGCAAATGCTTCGCCCCGACCGGAACTATGGCTAATTAACCAAACTTGATATTACCTGAACGATCACCACTAATTGATTGCCACCACTAATTGATTGCCATTTGATTGCCATAAACAACCCTCTCCTTGGCCGAAGGGACGTTTGACTGAACAACCGATCACCCCAGGAGAGGGAAGCCAAATAGCAACATGAGAGATTGAGTTGAGGTTGAACGAGTGCCCTAGGCGTTAAAACCAAGCAGCATGGAAAAATTCGCCTCTGGGCTTGTCGGTGCGCTCGTAGGTGTGGGCACCGAAGTAGTCGCGCTGAGCTTGAGTCAAGTTTTGTGGCAAACGATCGCGGCGGTAGCTGTCAAAGTAGTCGAGGGAGGCGCTAAAGGCTGGCACTGGAATGCCCAGTTTGGCTGCCGTCATCAACACTTCCCGCCATGCATCCTGCCGATCCAGAATGGTCTGCTTGAACTCTGGAGCCAGCAGCAGGTTAGGCAAGGTAGGATTTTCGTCAAACGCATGCTTGATTCGACCTAGGAAGGCTGCACAGATCAATCTACGGCAACGGCACCATCAGAGGCAGCAATCGAGGCGATCGAGCAATTTCTTAGTGCAGTGCGGCAAGAGCAGTTTATGCGACAGTTTTTCTACCAGGTGCCGCTGGCTACCCTTGAAGCCACTATGGTTCAGGAGAGAGGAATTGAGGCTGGAGTCCTGCCTTAGGGCTAGAAAATTCGCAGCAAAAAGGGATAACGGTAGGGTTGATCTGGATTGCTCAAAACCTTGACAATCGCAATAATCGGCAGAACGAAACTGGCAATGCCAAGCAGAATTAGTAAAGGGATACCAATACCAATGAAAACTAGCAGCCCAAAAATAATGCCGTAGATGTAAAGGTTAATATGAAAATTAAGCGATTCCAATGCATTAGCCTTGACGACTGGATCGTTGTTAATCAGTAGAATCACAATCGGGATGCCGATCGAGACAAAAAGCGAGCTAAAGAAAATCGCTCCATGAGAAAGGGCTGAAAGTAGTTTGCGCTGTTCGTTCATAGGGCAGGCTATCCTCGACTGCTGGGCCGTTTAATCCATGCTAACCATTTGTAACTAGGTTCGAGCAGATCAACTAAACAGCCATCAGACATCCGAATAGTCCGATTTCGCGTATTGCTTTGTAGATTGTCTATAGCTGGTCTAGTCTTGGCGCTACCCCTACAAACGGTATAGCTATGAACATTGTCAAAAATAACAATTGTTAAGAAAGTAGAAGAGTTGCTCAAGCGAGATTTTCATGGTTCAGGTCACTACTAACATCACTCCAACCAGCACTACAACTGGTCCAGACTCCAGCACAGACTCGATCGTAGCCATTGTTCGCCGGCAGCGGACCTTTTTTGCAACTGGCCAAACCCAATCGGTTGAGTTCCGCCTCAGCCAGCTCAAAGCCCTGAAACAAGCGATTCTCGATCACGAGGCGGCGATCCTAGAGGCGCTAAAAGCCGATTTGCATAAGCCAGAGCTAGAAGCCTACCTGACCGAGATTGGAGTCATCAAAGAAATCAATTACGTAATCAAGCATTTGCGAGCTTGGGCCAAACCCAAGTCGGTCGCAGTGCTCTTGGAGCAGTTTCCTGCTAGGGGACGGATCTATCCTGAGCCGCTTGGTGTGGTGCTGATTATTGGCCCCTGGAATTATCCGTTTCAATTGATGATTGCCCCCTTGGTAGGAGCGATAGCAGCGGGTAACTGTGCGTTGCTGAAGCCTTCAGAACTCGCTCCTCAAACCTCGCGGATCTTGGCGCATCTAATTGCCCAAACCTTTGATCCGGCCTATGTTGCCGTAGTGGAAGGCGGTGTGGAGGTGAGCCAAGCAGTGCTGGCCGAAAAATTTGACCATATTTTCTTCACCGGCGGTACGGCGATCGGCAAGATTGTGATGCAGGCTGCTGCCAATCACCTCACTCCAGTGACGCTGGAACTGGGAGGCAAAAGTCCTAGGACGCGGCCCATCTGCTTGCGTCCAGAGACTCATGCCGCAACCTCCCCCGTCTTGATTGAACAATTCCTCCGATGTAAATAGCTGCACATCCAGCCCGGCTAATTTGGGCTGGCCGGTGGACAATGGCGATGAATTGAGGGATGAATTTACAGATGGCGGTGGAGATGGACTGGAACCCGTCTTCCGCCCTTCTGGAAGACAAGCAGAGAGTGTGCCGACGCATGCGGCTATGAGCAATGGCAAGATTTTCATGATGTGAGAGACAGGAGAGACAGGCTGCTGTTGACGCGCAGGCAAAGTAGTGGGGTCAGGAGGCTAAATAGAGACAACGCCTCAGATAGACTCCTATGACGATGTAATCCCAGCTTTGTTGCTGCCCACCCGTAATTAGATTAGGCGAGATAAAATTGGACCAATTGATTCAATTGATGCTGAAACGCAATCACAGCCACAGTCCTGACTCCTAACTCTCATACACCCAATCGTGCTGATGATTAAATTATTTATGATTGAACGTATCTCTAAAATTATTTTAGTTGCTGCTATTGCTTGCTTCTTTACACTGGTCGTCTTCAATAATCTCACTGACTATGGTACTAACTTTGCCTATGTGCAGCATGTGCTGCTGATGGATACGATTTTTCCAGAGAGTACGCTAACCTGGCGAGCCATTACCAATCCTCCGTTGCAGCACCTGATCTACTGGAGCATTATTGCCTGGGAAGCGATGACGGCTCTCCTCTGCTGGACGGGTGTGCTGCGGCTCAGTCAAGCTCTCAAGGCGGATGGGTCTGACTTCGATGCAGCCAAATCCTATGGGTTGATTGGCTTAACGGCGAGCGGTGTGCTGTGGCTGCTGGCCTTCTTTTGCATTGGCGGCGAGTGGTTTGTCATGTGGCAGTCTCCGGTGTGGAACGGTCAGCCGACGGCATTTCGCATGTTTACCATCTCTAGCATTGTGCTACTGTGGCTGCGGCAACCAGATTGAGTTGGGTCTCTGAACCCTATTCATCCAGGTGGAGGATGGCAAGATTAGATTGGACTTTGCATGATGGGAAAACAAGCGCAAAGGTCAATCTCTTGAAACCAAAGCATGGAGAAGGATGCGGATTATCCATTCCTGTGGATCCAAGAATTGACTTTACAGATTTGCGGAAGCATTCACCTGGAAATGACTCATGGCCCTGGTGCATTGGTTTGATTGGATGGCACCAGTTTTTGGCCTATCGTATTTCCACCTTAAGGAGTTTCAATGGCTGACAAAGCTGAAAGTTTGATTCATGATTTAGACAAAGTCGCCAAAGCCCGGCAAGAGTTTGCTGGATATTTGCAGGACATTGCCGGCACCCTAACTGAAACAGAGCAGATTGGCGAAACCGCCTCCGGCAAGCTGGGTCTAGAAAGCACCATCGAGGATTTGGAACTGGTGAGCCGCAATTTGAGCGAAGATGTGGTAATTCTCATGAAACCCTTTCCTAGTACCCCCTTGCAAGCTTTTGTCCTGTACTGAGTCAGAGGTTATACTCCTAGCTGCCTCTTTGCAAGATATGGCTACAGAATTGGCAAACTTGAAGGTTCGCTTAAAAGACTTAAGGCAGGAAACTTCGACCAGCAGCTTGCAAAAGCCAGACACAGCTCAAGAAGACCAGCATGACGTTCTCAGGACTTTCCATCGCCCTTGTAATCAATTTCCGCAATTGGCATTCTCTAAAGATGCAAATTTAGATTCAGTTCCTCGCTTGATTGCATTGAATCAAGTCAATTCTAACCCTGAAAGGCAATCGGAACTGTTGCTCGCCCAAGTTACGTCTACCAGTCAGATTATTGATGTTCCCAATAACCACTGGGCCTATGAAGCAATCAGAACAATGGTTGAAAAGTTTGGGGCATTAACGACTTATCCTGACCGTACCTTTCGAGGCAACAATCAGGTGAGTCAATATGAGTTTGCTGCGGTTCTCAACGCTACTCTTGATCAAGTGGTTGAGTTAATCGGATCATCCAGTGCTGAACTCGCTAACAAACAAGATCTGGAGTCCCTGCAAGCCATATATACAGAAGCATCGGTTATGCTCAGCAGCTTAGAGCAGCGAATGATGGGATTTGAGAATGAGGACAGCAGTTCGCGGTTGTAGATTTTGGATTGACGAATGTATGCGGAGCTATATTATGCGGAGCTATATTATGCGGAGCTATATTCAGATCTGGTGTACGGTATAGAGAAAGAAAAGGCGTATCCTGCTAGAATCGCATAGAAGAATGTTTCTGAATCTGGTTGGTTGACAATCAGGTAGGGGTAGCCAGCCTGGGTTAAGCCAGCCTGGTGAATCTGACCACCCATCAACTTGGCGAATTCTTGTTGATAGGGATTCATCGCAGTGTCGTGATTGGTCTGTGTTTGTCGGAGCCAGTTATGGGAATTGATGCTTTCAGATTCAGGGGTGCGATCGTTATCGCCTCTGGCACTACGCTTTTCAGATGTGCGTCAATGGCATTGAAATTGACCGTGTGGAGGTTGCTCCAGGGGAGACTGACATGAAAGCGATGGGGTTCATTGCTCAGGTTGAAGTTGAGATAGTGCTCCATATTACTCAGAGATTAAACATCCGCACAATGAGCGGGCTGAAGAATCTGGTACAATTGCTGCAACTCATTCTCATTTAATCAGTTTACTCTGTATTGAACTCCACCATGACCCTCATTCTCACCGAAGCTGACTGGGATGAACTGTGCCAACAAGCTCCTAAACCTAGATGTAACAACTTGATGCTAGATGAGTTTGAGGAGCTTACAGGCGGCGTACCGCAGTGTTTGGGGCGAGGATTTAGTCGTGGAATGGAGTTATTGGCTGGGCTGTCTTTAAACCTCTTAGACTGCAAATATCATCGGGACTGGGCATTGATAAGTGTCACGACTATTGCTTCAGCGGCAGACCGTCTCCCCGCCACTCAGGTGCCTCGTTCGCCTCAACCCTCAACCCGCTCACGGCCAACTCCAGCTCCCACTACAGCTAGCCAGGCCACTGCTCCATCCCCCAGTCTGATTTCCAGTCTGCCGCCCGCTCGACCTCAACCGCAAACTAGTGATCAAACCAATCCTCAGAGTAGTTCTCCAGCCCAAGCGCAAACGAACCCGCCCATTAGTACTCTCAACAATTTCCTGAACCGTGCGCAGAGCAATTCTCGAACCCATGCTCAAGCTAATTTGCGTCCGAATCGTTCGGTTGTTCTAGCAAGTGCAACAACTGCGCCAACCCGTTCAACCAACTCGGTGCCGATTTCAGTCCCAGCACCAGAAACAACCTCTCCTGCGGCGATCAACCTGACCGTACCGCCGCCAGAACGCCCCAGCGCCCAGTCTCCTCTCCCCGCTTCTCGCCCTGCCAGGAACCAACCCTTGAATCGAACCCTAGCAGCTTCAACCCAAACGGCAAGAGCCATTGAGATCGCCGTTCCACCACCTGAGCGCCCGCAAACGGTACCCACTACGGCCTCTCAAGTCCCACCTCAATTGGAAAATGTAGTGATCACAGCGGCAGCCAGTTTACCGCGTCAGAATTTTGCTGCAACGCGGCCCGCGGCTCCGACGCTAGGCGGCACTCCGATCAATATCCCGGTACCGCCGCCAGAACGGACCGCTGCCCGTGTCTCGACTAGTTCCTCAAGTAGCGCCTCGAATTCTGCTGTTGCGACCCGCATCTTGCCAGTACCGGCTGGAGAAATTCCTTTGGGCAATACGAGTGGGATGGCAAAAATCAGCATTGGCGATTCGAGCCGGAATGGCACGCTGGTGGCTCGGCGTAATCTCCAATTTCGCGTGGTGGTTGAAACCGCAGATGATTCAGCCCAATCCCTTGTGCAATCCCTTGTGCCTGGGGCATTTGTCACTTCGTTTAATGGCCAGTCTGTGATCCAAATTGGAGCGTTTAGTAGCCGGGAAAATGCGGAAGCTGCGGTGGAAATGTTGAGTCGCAGTGGATTACGGGGTATTATTCAGCCAATGGAATAAAAGTCTCAGCAATTTGGTCTGAGTGCTCATCCTCGGGCAGACAAGGGAGAGCATTAATCCAATGGCTATTCGTAAACAACATGATGCGCTCAGCGCTAGTTTCATGTTTCTGAGCTTTGCCACCGCAGCTCTGCTGATTGCCATGCAGATCACGGGTGAGCGAAGCAGAAGTGTGGCGACGCATTCTAGCTCTCGTCTTGAGACTAGCTCGACAGTGGCTCAGCGAACCACTCCAGCTACGCAAACATTAACAGTCCAAAAACAGTCGCAATCTACCGCCCAGCCTGACTCCGCTCAAAGTGGCCTGGACCAGATTTTATCCGCCTCCCATCCGGTCGCAAACATAACATCAGCACTAACATTGAAAGGCTCTGAGATCTCTATCCTTTTTTCAGCCATCTCTTAAGTCACCATATGTGATTGAAAGATCAATTGATACGCAAGAGAACTTTTAACTAACATCCGTTTCCTGAGTGAAAAGACTTACGAAAACCAAAGAGAAATGCTCCAATTAGACCCAAAGTGCAGATCCATCCCAACCAATCACCATATCTGGCAAAAAAGGTTAGCCCCCCGTCGCTCTTTGATACTGTCCAGATACGAAAATCCTCTTGATAAACCGGAGCCGGGTTCAGTATTTCGCCTCCTTCATTTATGTAGGCTGTGATCCCAACATTTGTTACCCGAAGCAATGGCCTCTTGGACTCAACCGCTCGAAAAACCGCATTCGCCAGATGCTGCCTAAGTACCGGAGTCGGTCCGAGATAGCCATCGTTCGTCATTTCAATTATCACATCCGCACCGTTCCGGACATATTGCCGTGAAAGTTCACCGAAATGCGATTCGAAACAGATCATCACCCCAGCCTTTGCCTCGCCGAGCGGGAACAAACGGTGTTCGGATCCGTATGAAAAATTCCCGACGAATCCCGGCAATAGCCCTTCAAGCGGGAACGGGACTGCCTCCCCGAACGGAACGAGGTAAATCTTATCATATTGCTGTATCTCGCGACTCTCCGGTCCGACCATCACAGCAGAATTAAAGAATTTACCATCCAGATGGTTCGGTTCGGCTGAATTGAAGAGCACATTTACATTGTTTTGCGAGGCAAATGCATCGATAAATGTTTTGGTCTCGGCGTCGTACTCATACATAAAATTCATCGGTGATTCCGGAAAGATCACCGTTATCGGCCGCGCGGGCTGATATTCCTTTCCCCTGAGTTCGAGTAAAGCCTTTTCCGCCATTCGAACGTGTCTTTGCCTTAATTGATCCCACTTCTCCCGCGTCAGGCCAGACATCGGTACATTGGGCTGAAGAGCTACAACATAAGCCACAACATCACCCTTGTAAGTCCAGCGGACCCACGAATTAAGTATGTTAATTAGAAACGCCGCCGTTATCAGCAGGGTAAGCGGCAGAACGCCGAAGATATATTTGTATTTATTGCTACTCGAAGAAATCAGCACGAAACCGAACGCTATAGCGGATGCAAAAGAAGCACAGATAAAACTGACGAACAAGACACCACCATAACGTGCGTAAACCAAAAAAGGTTCAAAGAAGGCTTGAGAGTATCCGAGAGCATTCCAGTTGTTACCGGTCATCCAATATCTGGCGAACTCGGTAAATACCCAAGCGAACGGAGCAGCGAAAGATCCATAAATGCCGAATCGTCGCAGGAAAAATGACATTATAGCGGCGAAGAATGCAGGAAAAATTCCAACTATCACACATACGATCACGAGCAATGCATATGCGAGCAATGGAGGGAAAGCCGCGTATGTTGCTACATCGACCCAGTCCGGCGAACGTCATCAGCTTACCTATGAACAATGGCTGGACCAACTGCGGCAGGAAGCGAATGCGATTGTCGAGCAACAGCCAGAGCGGCTGACCATACTGGTTGGAGATTCGATTAGTCTCTGGTTTCCGAATGAGCTGCTGCCTCCAGAGCGCTTTTGGCTAAATCAGGGCATTTCTGGCGAAACCTCTCATGGTCTACTGAAGCGACTGGATTTGTTCGAGAAAACCAAGCCAGAAACTATCTTTGTCATGATTGGCATCAATGATCTGCTGCGTGGCACGAGCGATCAGGAGATCCTCGACAACCAGCGCCAAATTATTCGTGACCTCGATGCAGCCCATCCCCAAGCTCAGATTGTGGTCCAGTCGATTCTGCCCCATGCCAAGCAAGCCACTTGGGAAGGGCGCGAGCGGCTGCTCAAAGTGTCCAATCAGCGAATTCAGGATCTCAACAAACAGCTCGAAACCCTGGCCCGACAAGAAGGCGTTTACTTTCTCGATCTGTATCCTCTATTCGCCAATCTCGACGGCGATCTGCGGCCCGAACTTAGTACTGACGGACTTCACCTCAGCACTCAGGGCTACCAAACCTGGAGCATTGCTCTACAGGTCTATAGTCGCGAAGTTTTGAACGTGGATTGACGGCTGTAAAATTGCTTGGCAGTACTTGACAGTGTAAGCATCTCCCTTGGGTGCTAGCCGCATGTTTGAGGATGATTAGACTTGGGGGTGATTAGGCTTGGGGATGACTCAGATGGTGGTGATCAGGCAGTGATGTAGATGCAGCCATGCCATCCTGGTTGCTAGTCTGGCTCATAGTACACTCCTGCGGGAGCTAAACAAAGAGCCAGAACCTCCATGCCCCAACTGCTGACCAACTACCACATCAAGCTTTTGGCCGCTCTGCTGATGCTCATCGATCATGTGGGCGCGATTCTCTTGCCCGAGCTGACACTGCTCCGGGTGATTGGCCGCTTGAGCTTTCCCTTATTTGCCTGGTTGTTGGTTCAGGGAGAAGCCCATACTCGCAGCGTGCACAAATACGCCCTGCGATTGCTGGGCCTTGGTCTGATCTCGCAGCCCATTTACATGGTCGCTTTTCAGGTCTCTCGACTGAATATTTTGTTTACCCTACTGCTAGGTTTGATTTGCCTGCGGCTGGTGCGAGCGTTTCCTCGCTGGCAGCTGGTAGTCTGGGCTGGAGGCAGTCTGATCGCTACAACTGCCAATCTGGAATACGAGGGCTACGGCATTGCGGTGATTGCATTGATCCGGTATTTCAAGCCGCACTGGCTCTGGTGGATTGCTTGGCTTGGGCTGCATTTGCTGATTAGCGCTGTTTCCCCCGATAGCAGTTCCCAGATCTGGGCTGTTTCAGCAGCGCTATTGATGGGCATGACTAATCAGCAACGAGGCGCAAAAGCCCGCTGGGTCAATTGGTTGCGCTCTGCCTGATCAGGCTCATCCACATACTTCCGCAGATCTCCCATCAGATCGTTAATCACCATACTGCGCACCTGATGGGCTTGCTGGTGTTCATTCAATGGCTGGGGCTTGTCGGGGTCTTGATCGGCGTAGATGGTGGTGTCTGGCCTAAAGGCTGCTTCTAGCCGCTGTTCATAGAGGCAGTTAGGATTGTGCTTGAAGAAAGGCGAGCTACGGAACTGCTCGGTTGCTCCCCGCACTGCCGCCTCAAACGCATCATCTGAAGGATTCTGAACCCGTTCATCCGTGATGACTTCTTCTTTGGTTGCTAACGGATCTGGATCGGCTACGGGTACAGGCAAACCATCTTGATCAGTGGTGATATAAGCATGGGTCAAGTAGTCTCGTAACTTAATAGATTCTGGAGACAGCGGCTTGTTATCAGGAGCAAACGCTTCTGTGTTCTCAAATATGGGTTGATCCCAATTGGCGCGCCAACTCATGATTGTGTCTGTCAGCGTCAGCCAGTCTGGGTCATGTTGGCTCAAGGGCCGGAAGCCAATGGATTGACCGGCAACCTCACCTGTTGCGATGGGTTGAGGGTTAAACCACTCTAGAGTGTCCTTCGGTAGTTGGAGTGCGTCTAGAAAGACGAGCTGAAAATCGCGTAGCTGATTGTTTGATTCATTCGTTGGTGAATGCGGAGGAACGGGCAAAAAACCAGCATGACGATTGTCTTCTGTCCCTTCCTCCTGATCAGGATCCCGATCACGGATTGAGCGAGGGAACAGGACAAAGTAGGCATAGGTATCTTCTTTCAGTTCTTCATCCGGTTCTTTATCTGGTTCTTTATCTGGTTCTTCATCCGGTAGATCCAAAATCTGATCTTGAGTGTCCCGAATCACAAATACTGAATAATTGGGTGTCCCAAATGATGGCTGAGATGTCGATCGGGTAAGTGCCTCCACCTCTGCTGCCGCTATTTCTGCGGCCTCTGCAACAAAAGCCATCCGCGATCGAGAAGCGGCCTCGACGCCAGGGAGAGTGGCTTCCACTTCGGTGGCTTCCAACCCCAGGTTCAAATATTTTTCGGTCCGCGCTCGCGCCTGAGTGACAGCATCTGGGTTTGAACTCAGCCGGACATTGAATTGCAACTGGTGCCCCATCGCTGAAATTGCCAATGTACCTGAACCGCGCAATCCAGCATCGTTTACACCGTTGAAGGCAAACTCTAATCCAGCAGTGAAGTTGATGGTCAGGGTAAAACGATAGGTCAGTCGAATGGTTTTAAACAGCAGCGGAATCCGAATCCAAAGGGCGACAAACAGTTGAATCCGCAACTCTAGGCCAATGGCTCCATAAAGCGTCGGGCGGTTGCTAGCAAACTCGACTAAGCCAATGTAGCGCGCCCCAAATGCGGCATTTGCTTTTGCTTCCACACTAGCCCCCACCAGTCCACCCACTTAAGCGTTCGTTCCGCATTATTCGTAACTTCGCGAAACATCAGATTTGCTTCTGACGAGACAAGATAAACGTAATTTCGTGCTACGAGCGGAGCTGCTTCCTTTAGAGTATCACGAATGAACACCGTGGCTTCCAGTGTTCGCTGCTGCCGCTCCCTTTCATCGATCTCCACCTGCATCCGAGCCTTAGTTTCCACAAGTTTATTTAACTCCGCTCCTATGGAATCTGCTCTCTTTTGAACGGTTTCAAGCCGCACAGTTGTTTCGGCAACACTCTTCTGCAAGGCCAAAAGCTCTGTTTTCACTAGCTGATGCTCTGCTGGGTCGTAGTTCTTTGACGCCTGCTCTGCGAGCTCTCTTGCCTCCGCAACAGCAAGCTCTGCTTTTTCTTTTGCCTGACGAGCTTTGTGAAAGTCTATCTCACGGTTCGCGGTCTCTCTCGCGATTCTTTCAAGCGAGAGAAATATCCGGTGGCCTTCGGCCGTTGAATCGCGCAATTCGGTCGCCTGTTTCCAATGTTCTTCCAAGTCCTTATACGACTCAGATTGTTCGACAATGATCTTTCGGTCGCTTTCCAGCCGCTCAATGTTTTTCTCAATATCGCTAAGACGCTGACGCAGATCGGGTTCGGTTGCGATCTGCCGCTCGAGCAGATCAACCTTCGCCTTGGGATTGTCAAGATCTTTCAATTCACTTTCCAATTCCGTAAGCATTTCGACCAGAGCCGGTTCCTCAGCCGCGATTTCCTTGACACGTTCGTATTCCGTTCGCAGACGTTTCCCTTCAGCCTCGATCTCCGTCGCCCTTTCTTCATAGACGGAAACTTGCGCAACTGCTTTTGAGGCCTCGCGTGCACCAACAAGTTCTTGACCTAACGCTGCGGATTCAGCTTCAAGGGTTTCGATGTGGGTCTTTAGCTCATTGAACTGGCTTCCAATAAAACTTTCCAGGGTCTCGCCTTCTTTCAGGTTCAGGCATTTTTCAGAGAGTATCGGACAAAGTCCGTTCTTGATCTCTTTCTGGAAACGCTGGTCGCGATCAAGCTCCGCTCGCGATCGGGCAAGTTCGGAAAAGATCTCACTCTCACGCCGCTGCAGCATATCCAGCTTTTCGGCGTCGGCAAGTTTCGCCCGTGCATCGGCCAAAAGCGTCTTATTACGGCTAAAATCCTTCCGCATCTTTTCGAGCTTTTCATCGAGTTGCTTTAATTCCTCCCTCGCTGCACGCACGACCGCAAGCCGGGTTCGCACCTCGTCAAGCTGCTTCTCCTTCTCGCTCTGCTTAACTGTCAGCGGACGTAACTCACTAAGCTGAGCGTGGGCTGCGGCGGTCTCACTCAGTTTCTCGCGGATTGAACGCTCGTCTGCCTTTACGGAATCCTCTGCCTTTTCGACCTTGAACAATTCGTTCCGCAGCCGGTCTCGCTCGGTTCGTTCACGCCCCGATTCGAGAAGTTGATCTCTCAACCGATCTACTGCCTAATCGGGCCACCCTGCTCTCAGTTCGGCAAGTCCAGTCAGGCCGAATTCGACTACGCGATAATCAAACCTTGATTTTGTCGGGAATTATCCAGGAAACGGACCGTACTACCGTCACAAAAGTGCCGATTTTGGGCGATATCCCAATTTTGGGAGCCTTGTTCAGAAGCACAAACCGTGAGAATGGCCGTCAAGAAGTGATTGCGCTGGTGACGCCCAAAATTTTGGATGATTCGGACTTCTCGAACTTCGGCTACCGCTATGTGCCGACTCGTGAAGTGCAGGAAATCTTGCAGCGGCGCGGAGTTCAGGTGCCTTAGGCGCTGGACAGCAAATAAGGCTGTTGAATAGCAAACAAGCTGTTGAATAGCCGAACAGGTTGGGATGGTGCATGTAGGGATAGATCGGATGACGCAAATGGTTGCAGCTTCGCCCTGGGTCTGTCCCTACTTTCGTTGCTGGTGCTGCTTTAGCTGCTGGCGTTTAGAAATCCAACAGCTGTTGTTTAGAAACCAGCGTTGAGAAGCCAGCAATACATTTTGCTAAGAATTGGGAAAAGATAGAAACAGGAACTGCCATGCATGCTGGGAAAGATCGGTTCCATAACAGGTTAGCTCTAACGTTGGTCTTGAAATCGCAGTGCTGCTTCTGGAAAAGACGTGAATTTCGAGACTATCTTTTGTAACAGATCGAGGCATGGGCCAGTAAATAGAGCAAGTAAATAGAGCAGGTGTGTTTGGGGGGTGCATTCGGAGAATTATTCCCGAACTAGCCACAAATCGTTTAAGACAATACTGTAAGAATTTCCCATCGGGTTGATCCATCCCCACTTCAGCCGCTTCAGCCACCAGCAAATGAGTCGAAAACTTGCAACAATTCGCAACACTTTTAGCCGCAATTTGGCTCAAATTTGCCGGTTTGGGTGAGTAAATTTGCTTACCAAATAAAAGTTTTCTTAAGAAATCCTCGAAATCTATATAAATTAAAGGTTCCATCGATCCATATTGGATATGTTGCCCTTAGAATAAAGCAGTGAAAATTCGAGTTCATCTGGGTTTCAGCGATCTACCCCGATCGAGGCTGATTTCCACCTCGAATTTTTATCCTCAGATCCAAACTATCGATCTGATGGTTCTGACCGCGTAGGTCAATCTCTCTACCACTGACTAATGTTGTTAAGGAGACACCCATGAATAAAGGTGAGTTAGTCGATAAGGTTGCAGAAAAAGCCAACGTTACCAAAAAGCAAGCCGATGCCGTTTTGACAGCGGCGATCGATTCAATTATGGAAGCCGTCTCTCAAGGCGATAAGGTAACGCTGGTTGGTTTTGGTTCCTTCGAGCCACGCGAACGCAAAGAGCGGGAAGGACGCAACCCCAAGACCGGAGAAGCAATGCAGATCCCAGCAAGGGCGAGTATAAGGGAGCGGATGCAGATCCGATAATGATCGATTTCTGGCTGGCGAATGCTAAGTTGGTAGGCGACGGCGGAGAATATCGGGTGCGGTATTCCGTCAATGGCGGTGAGCCAAAGTTCATCGAAAAATGGGCTCCGCTCTGGCTTTCTGGTTGGACCGCAGGCAAACACACCATAAAACTTGAGCTGATCGACAAAGACGGTAACGTGGTCGATAACGGCGGATATAACTCCACCACGCGTGAGATAACGGTAGTCAAATAGATGAACTGGCTTTATCTGGTTATCGCCGGGTTGCTTGAGATCGCCTGGGCGATCGGCTTGAAATATACGGAAGGCTGGACACGCCTTGTGCCCAGCCTTGTTACCGGCGTACTGATGGTAGCGAGCTTTTATTTTTTATCGCTTGCGGTAAAGACGCTTCCGATCGGCACCGCCTATGCCGTTTGGACCGGTATCGGAACCGTTGGCGCGGCACTCATTGGCATGGTCTTATTTGACGAACCGCGAGACGCGGTCCGCGTTATTTGCATAATGCTGATCATCGCGGGCATTGCCGGCTTGAAAATCACCTCTTCCAATTAAGAGAATTTCAAATTTCATTATAAAATCAGGGTTTTCTAACTAGTAAGGCAATTTCTTTTGGAGCATCCTTTTTATATGCGACGTGATATAACCTCGTGGTATAGCCACAATCTTAATATGGATATGCCGCTCGTTGCCTACGGGCATTCGGGATATCCTCTGCTAATGTTTCCAACCGCGGCCGCAGATTATCTTGAATACGAGCGGTTTTACTTGGTCGATTCGATCAAGTGGTTCATAGAGAACGGCCTGATCCGTGCCTATTCGATCAATTCTGTCAACAAATACAGCTTGCTTAACCGAGAGTCTCACCCGGCATGGAAGGTCGAGATGCTGGACCGCTACGACCGCTATATAATGGACGAGGTGATGCCGCTTATCCGTAATGAGTGCGGTCCAGATGCAAGACCGCTTACGACCGGAGCTTCGCTCGGTGCATTCCTAGCCGCAAACACGTACTTCAAGCATTCAGATCAGTTTCGTGGGACTATCGCGATGAGCGGAAGCTACGACATTTATAATTATCTGGACAAAGGCTTCTATAACGACAGTGTTTATTTCAATAATCCTGCGATGTATCTCAGGAACCTTAATGACGACTACCATTTGCCGCGATTAAGGAAAGCTGATTCCATAGTAATTGTTTCGGGGCAAGGAGCATATGAAGCTCCGGACCGCAGCCGAGAGCTTTCCGGCATACTTCATTCAAAGGGTATTCCGCATTTGCTTGAGCTTTGGGGGCACGATGTTAATCACGATTGGCCGTGGTGGCGGAAGATGCTTCCATACTATCTGGGAAGATTCACACAGAATTGAAACTTGTGTAAAAGGATAAACGAAAATGGACACGTTAACAAATTTAGACAACAAATTTAGACAACAAACGCATCGACTTGAGCTGTACCGATACTCAACCCAGCAGTAAATGCATTGACATCATGCTAAAGGCTGTGACGTTGAATATCTGGTTGAGCACGCTGGCAGCAGCATCGTTGAGGGTGATATCAACGTTATTGATATCGAGATTATTGCGTCCCTGTTTCTTTGAAGTGGCAATGCTGCCAACCTCTAGATTGAACAATGGAGCACGAGTCACAATATCCCCATTCACAATCACTAAGCCGGTCAATATCGTCTGACCGTTTAAGTTGGTAATCACAAAATCTGTGAGATTGACCTCTGTACTGCCTGCTCTGAGAGTCAAGCCACCACTATGAATAATTTCAACTTTAGTCCTATCGAGATCGACTGCACCACCAGTAATGGCAAAACTCGCAATTCCATTTTGAATACGGGTATTGCCAAATCCACTGGCTTGTACATTCAAAGTGCCCAAGGCATTGACTAACTCAGTGCTCAACGCGACTGAAGTTTGACCGTTTCGACTTGTTGAAGTAGTCACCTGAGACATTCCACTCTATTACACAGATAGGTCTTTCACCAATCCTGGGATAGCTTAACCTTTCCGATCAGAATCTGCAAGACGCGTTCAGAGAGGACATAGGACCTAAAATAAAAATAGGCCAAAATTGGAAGCCGCTTGAGAGGGGTTTAATCTAGATAATTCAGATCCATAATTAATTGTTGTCTGATGTCGTTTAGAACACTTCTCCTTACGCTCACTTTCTGGCAAAATTTGCGGTACCCTGCCTCTTCAAAAACCTATGGCAAGAGCAAAAGAAACGGTCCCCGAGATTAACCTGAGCGATTCGCAGTATTACTTTAATCGAGAGTTAAGTTGGTTAGAGTTTAACCGTCGCGTCCTCCACGAAGCCCTAGATGCTCGCACACTACTGTTGGAGCGGCTAAAGTTTCTGGCTATTTTTAGCTCAAATTTGGACGAGTTCTTCATGGTGCGAGTCGCCGCCTTAAAGCAGCAGGTGGAAGCAAGTGTGAGTACCCTTACTCCCGATGGCCGCACTCCTCCAGAGCAGCTTGATGCCATTAGTCAAGTACTTCGTCCGATGGTAGTAGAGCAGCATCGCCATTTTGAGCAGGTTTTGCGGCCAGCTTTGATCGAGCATGGGGTCTATCTGCTCAATTACATCGACCTGAGCCAAGAGCAACGACTCTATCTACAGGATTTTTACGAAAAGCGAATTTTCCCAGTCCTGACCCCGCTGGCGGTAGATCCGGGCCATCCGTTTCCGTTTATTTCCAATCTCAGCCTTAATTTGGCCGTTGTAGTTAAGGATCCAGAAACCGAAGAAGAGCATTTTGCTCGCGTCAAGGTGCCCAGCAGCCTGCCTCGGTTTGTCACATTCCCAACTGAACTGCGCCAAGTTGATGGTAAATCAAAACACCCAGACCTTGCCCGTCCTATAGCCGCCTGTTCTCACAAACGAGATGATGCCGACCTGTTGGAACGCCGATTCTCTGGGCGACCCGAGCGGGTCGGAGGCTGGAGGTGACGGCATGTCTCATCCGGGGTCCCAGGGACCGATGATCAGTGCGTACGCCAATGACCCCGAGATGCGCGAGTTGGTGGCGCTGTTCGTCAGCGAGCTGCCCGATCGCGTTGAGAAGCTTTGGACGGCATGGCACGCGCAGCAGGCAGAGCAGGTGTGTCGGATGGCGCACCAGTTGCGCGGTGCCGGCTCCGGGTATGGATTCCCAGCGCTGAGTGAGGCCGCGGCAAAGCTTGAGAACGATCTGCGACGGATCTCGTCGGCGTCGGGTGGCGCGGCACTTGAGTCGGTTGCCGAGCAGTTCCGGGAACTTGTTGATATCTGCAGCAGGGCGCGGGCTGCATAGACCGTCTGGTCTTGTTCGTGGTGATCCTCTCGGTCCTTTCGTTTTGGAGCGAAGCGAGTCCATGACGGTTGCGCCCGGCCAGTTCAAGGAAACGCACCCACTGGTGCTGGTGATCGACGACTCGGTCGACGTTCACCGGCTGCTCAAGGCGAGGCTGCGTCACGAGGAGATCGACCTTGTCGAGGCCCTGTCGGGCAAGGACGGGGTGGCGATCGCGAAGGACCTCCAGCCAGCACTCATCCTGCTGGATCTGGACATGCCGGACGTCGACGGGTTCCAGGTGCTGCGGCAACTCAAGAACGACCGTCGGACGATGGACGCGCCGGTGATCATTCTTTCGGCGCTGCACAGTTCTCAGGACAAGGTGACGGCGTTCGACCTAGGTGCGATGGACTACATCACCAAGCCCTTCGACATGACCGAGCTGCGGGTGAGGCTGAGGTCGGCGCTGAGGCTGCACCAACTGGTGCAGATGCTCGCGCAGCGGGCCCAGATCGATGGGCTGAGCGGGCTGTGGAACCGTTCGTACTTCAACCGCCGCTGGGCCGACGAGGTGTCGCTCGCCTCGAGGCACGGCTCGGCGCTCTCGCTGGCGATGATCGATGTGGACCACTTCAAGAGCATCAATGACACCTACGGGCACCCGGCGGGCGACATCGTCATCCAGGGGCTCGCGAAGCTGCTGGTGAGGGAGACGCGGCAGGAGGACGTCGCGTGCCGGTACGGCGGCGAGGAGTTCGCTCTGGTGCTGCCTCAGACCGGTCCGGCACAAGCGCGGCAGCTCTGCGAGCGCATCCGCGTTGCGGCGTCGGAGTTGCTCTGGGTGCGGCACCCTGAGCGAACGGTGACGATCTCGATCGGACTGGCTGGCTACGACCGACCGCCCGAGCTCTCGCCGGAGCTGTGGGTGGAGCTAGCCGACAAGGCGCTGTACCAGGCGAAGCAATCGGGACGCAACCGCGTGACGGCCGCTGAGGCTGGCGCCAAACGGCCCTTTGATTGCGGGTGGCAAAATCCATCAGCTCATCCTCAAACCCGAAAACGATTGGCTGATCGACTTCAGTGCCATTCCCGACGCTATAGCTCAGCAGGCCAAAATTCTCTATTTCAATTACCCCAGCAATCCCACTGCTGCCACCGCACCGCGCGAATTCTTTGAAGAAGCGGTAGCCTTTGCCCGCAAGTACGAAATTATGCTGGTGCATGATTTGTGCTACGCCGAACTGGCCTTTGATGGCTATCAGCCCACAAGCCTGCTAGAAATTCCGGGCGCGAAGGAGATCGGAGTCGAGTTCCATACCCTGTCTAAAACCTACAACATGGCAGGTTGGCGGGTTGGCTTTGTAGTCGGCAATCGCCATATTATCCAGGGCCTGCGCACGCTCAAAACCAATCTCGACTATGGCATTTTTGCGGCGCTGCAAACTGCGGCGGAAACCGCCCTCAACCTGCCCGATGTCTACCTGCACGAAGTCCAGGCTCGCTACCGCACCCGGCGGGACTTTTTGATTCAAGGCTTGGCCGAGTTGGGTTGGGATGTACCCAAAACTAAAGCCACGATGTACCTCTGGGTGCCCTGCCCACCCGACACGAGTTCGACCGACTTTGCCCTGACGGTGCTTCAGCAGACGGGTGTGGTCGTCACTCCTGGCAATGCCTTTGGTCAAGGTGGCGAAGGCTATGTGCGAATTAGCTTAATTGCCGACTGTGATCGGCTTCAACAAGCCCTACAACGATTGCAGCAGGCTAATATTCGATATCAGCCTGCGCTTTCGGAAGTGAAAAGCAAAAAGTAAAGAGGCAAAAGGGCGTATTCCCCTAGGATTTGGCAGCTCTACGAACCGGCAAGCGCGAATCTAGATCAATGCCGTTATTGCCACAGAACACTCTCAGGTCATTCGTAGCATCGATTGCCCAGCGAACTCGCGCTTTAGCGTACTCTGGATCGCAAGAAGTAACCCCGTGAACTAGTCTGTGGCGTAATCGGAAGGCTCGATCAAGCCCGTCCCAATTTCTTACCACTTCTGGAAGACGACGTTGCACATTAGGAAAAACTTCTTCCTGCCAGACTTGTTTATATCTGCTAAGTCCGTGGCATTTCTCCATAGTTTCTCGTATCACTACATTGGGAGAAGTACCCAGTGCAATAATGGCGCGCCGAACAGTCCATTCAAAGTGAATAACGGCAAGCAGGGCTGCCAGAGCTGGATCTTCTTCTAAGAATCGCTCGATTCGCTCCTCACGAGACGAACTTGAATCTCGAACTAGAAACACTGAATCCCCTATAGTTCCCTAAAGGCAAGACGACCTAATTACTTAGATCGTGACCTCAACTAGAGGAGCGTGCAATGGGCTTCACCAAAGATTCAAGCACTCCAAATGATTGTTTTAAATGCCTGAACCAAAGCGCTCCCGCCCGTGGGGGGTCTCAAGAATGGAGGGACCGATTCCCAGCACGATCCTGCGAAACTCGGTCGTGGTCGCTACTGGAGCCTGGGGGTTAGTCAAATTAGAACCCGTGCTAGCTCTGTCACCCTTTGTTCTGAATGCGGCGATTGCGATCGGTGCGGTCACCGCGATTGGTGGAACCTTGATTGCAATTGCCCAGATTGACACCAAGCGGTCTTTGTCTTACCTGGTCAGTGCCTACATGGGCATCATCTTCATCGCTGTTGGCGCACAGCAAACTGACGCCGCTCTGCTGCTGGTCCTAACCCACGCGGTGGCAATGGCAACCCTAGTTGCGAGCTGCGGTTCAATTATTCTCAACAACATCACGCAAGATCTAACTCAGCTCGGCGGACTGTGGAGCCGTCGCCCGATCACTGGCTTATCTTTTGTGGTTGGAGCGCTAGGACTAATTGCGCTGCCTCCCCTGGGTGGATTCTGGGCCATGCTGGAATTGGCTGATGAACTGTGGATGACTCGTCCGGGTGTGGTCGGACTACTCCTGCTGATTAATGCGCTTTCGGCCTTCAGCGTCACCCGTACCTTTGGGCTCATCTTTGCTGGTGATGTCAAGCCCATGACGGTGCGTTCGCCAGAAAACCTGTGGGCCATAACGTTACCAATGACGATGCTGGCTGGCTTTGTGCTGCATGTACCGCTGATTCTCAACAGCCTGTCGCTGCTGCCTGCTTGGGCAACTCTCAACAAAGACCTGGCTCTCCTATTGACCTGGTCCAGTATCTTTGGCGTCAGCCTCAGTGCGGTGCTCTATGTGGGCAACTTCGTGAAAAAGCCGGTTCAGCTTCCCTGGAAGCCCCTGCAAGATCTGTTTGCCTACGATTTCTATACGCCTAGAATCTACCGTTCGAGTGTAGTGGGTAGCGTTGACATTATTTCCCGCATTACCGACTGGGTTGATCGCTACATTGTGGATGGTTTGGTAAACCTGGTAGGACTGTCGTCTATCTTCGGCGGAGAGGCGCTCAAGTACGGCAACTCTGGTCAGACTCAGTTTTACGCTCTGACGATCGCCGTTGGTGTGGTTTTGACCGCGCTATGGGTGAGCTGGTCTTACATTGCCCATCTGTCGATTACGACTCAGATCGTGTCACTGCTGACCGGGAATTAATTCTAAGTTATGAGTTTTGAGTTTTGAATTTTCAAGTTCATGACTTAAAACTCATAACTTAAAACTCATAACTTAAAACTCATAACTTTTGTAAGTCTATGCTCAGTGTACTGATTTGGCTGCCGATGATCGGTGCCGCTGTGATTGGATTCTTACCGCAATCGGTTCCTACAAAGCAAGTTCGCAATGCGGCTTTGACTGTTTCCGGTGTTGTTCTGCTCTGGACTATCTGGCTGTTCACGCAGTTTGATCTGTCGGATTCTGGCTTACAGTTCCGCGAGTATTTGCCCTGGATTGAAACCGCAAAATTTGGTCTTCTTCGGTCTTCGCAAACATGTCTCTCCAAGTCCTTTCCCTGCCGCCGCGCCCACTTTCCTCCGACCCGACCAATCAACCTCCGCAAGCGCTCCTAGTAATGCTGCACGGCTGGGGAGCCAATGCTCAAGATGTGGCTGCTTTGGCCAGCTATATAGATTTGCCTCAGGTGCAGTTCTTTTTTCCCAATGCGCCGTTTCCCTTTCCCTACATGCCAACAGGCCGAATGTGGTACGACCTGCCGCAGGACTATTCCTTCTCCAGTCAACCTGATTTTCGGCAGCAGCCCCAGCTGCAGCAGAGTAGCCAACAGTTGCTGAGTTGGTTAAAGTCTTTAGAGACCACGACGGGACTGCCCCTGTCGCGCACGATTCTGGCGGGCTTTTCCCAGGGGGGAGCCATGACCCTAGAGGTGGGGTTACAGTTGCCGTTGGCGGCTCTGATGGTGCTGAGTGGCTATGCCCATGCGCCGCTGGAAACGGTTGTTCAACCAGCTCCTAAAGTGCTAATGGTGCATGGTCAGTTGGATCAAGTGGTGCCGCTGCGGGCCGCTCAGCAAACGCGAGCACAACTCGACCACTTGGGTGTATCGGTTCAGTATCACGAACTCAGTATGGGCCACGAGATTCAGCCGATTGTTCTGAAGTTGATGCAAAGTTTTATAGAAGAAATCGTATTTCCACCCGATTCACTATAGAACCGCTATACGATAAGAATAGAAACACCTCTGTAGCTTTGCGGAAGTTGGCTGCTGCGGAGCGTAGCTGTTGAGGGAGCGGTCTTACTGTCCTTCCTAGAGAATTGGACAGGTGCATTGGGAGAGGGCTTGGCAATGAAAACACTCAATTTCTCAGAACAAGATGTGGCTCGGATGACGGCCAATGAAGTGGCTGCTCTGGCCCAGCGGTTAGAACAGGATGCATACACCAACCCCTTTGAAGGGCTAGATGATTGGCATCTGTTGCGGGCATTGGCGTTCCAACGTCCAGAACTGGTGGAGCCTTATCTCTATCTGCTGGATATGGAAGCCTATGACGAAGCCTGAATTATCTTAAATGACGTTCCGCACGTGAACGGAAATTGCATAGTTTTGGCACGATCAGGCAGGTAACTGGCCTGGTTTTTTATTCCAGTTGGTCTGCCCTCCTTCTACCTCAGCAGCAAAAGTGGCAAAATTGGCACAAAAAGCTTGAGACAATTACATTCTTCCTGCAAAGTAAAGACATGTATTAACTACTACTCAATATTTCTTTAATTAACGACCTATGCTTCAGGGGAGACGGGTACTGATCGGAGTGGGGGGAGGAATTGCGGCCTACAAAGTCTGTCAAGTCATTTCCACCCTGGCAAAACTGGGTGTAGAAGTGCGAGCCATTCTCACAGACAACGCTCAGCAGTTTATTACGCCTTTAACGGTTGCCACGCTATGCCCGTGTTGTTAGCCAAGTCCCAGACATCCGCAGGCCGTAAGCCCGAACTTTTGGCTTCGTGGATCACCGTGTAGGCCAGTTCCGGCAAAACCTCGGTGCGCAAAACTGACTGCCGCCGCAGCCGCTCGGTTTCCTCACCATCGAACTGTCTACCCTCCAGCAAATGCTGATAGGTGCGGGGATGGGCCTGAATCCAATACTCCACACTGGCCCGAATCAGCCGATTACTTTGGTTGGGCGAAATCAGCGCCAGCCGCTCCCAGTCCAATCCAGAAAGCTGCGGGTGTCGAGTGGCAATATTCAGGGCTAACCCGTGCAGTGTATAGACCATGAATCCCTGAGGCGGCACGCCCAGATCCCGTAGATACTGGCGAATTTTGGTCCTCAGGTTAGCGACGGCTGAGCGGGTAAAGGTAACCAGCAGTAAATGGCTATTCATTGCAGCGGTCAATTCAGCCGCCATTTCCCGCACCGAGTCATCCAGATCCACCAGCGGCGAGCGAATTACAAAGGACGGATCATCCCTTCCGGCACTGCCAATCTCACCCCATCCTCCCAGGTTCTCCCGATTCCGGGCCAAATGCCGTTTCGCTAACAAAATGGCCGCCGCGATCGCCATGCCGGTAGATTTGCCTGACCCTGGAACTGCCGAAACCGCTAGGGTGCCGCCCTGCCAGTCTGCCATGCGCCGCTGCCCCGGACGCAGCCCTTGCCGGAGGCGATGCAGGGTTTCTAAAGGAGTGGGAAGGTCGAGATGAATTGACATTTGTAGCTCGTGTCTGAATACTTTCTTAAGCAGATTCCGACGCCATTCCAGGCAGGCGAGGGGATGAATCCCAGCAATCCGCTGACTCATCCTGTAGCTGGCCTGAGTAGAACATTTGAACTACTCTAATCTTAACGAATCCTGGAAAATTGCGACCGTCCTGATGCCTGCTACTGCTATTGTTCCTTATCTAGATAGAGTTCAACAGTCATGCCAGAGTTGTCTGACGCTTCAGAACCCGCACCCAAGCTCAAGGAGTTGGCTGTAACCGATGCGGTCAAAACCATCCGCACCCACCTTCTCACCCAATGGATCGGCATTGCGGTGGTGATTCTGCTGATTGCTAGTAGCGCGCGTCATCTGCTGCTGCGGTCTACCGCCTTTGATCTGGGCATTTACGATCAGGTTGCCTTTTTGTTGAGTCGCGGCATGGAGCCGCTCTCCTCCTATCTCAACTTTCATCACATGGGGAATCACACCGCCTATTCGTTTTACTTGATGGCGATTCCCTATTTCATTTATCCATCGGTGTATTGGTTGTTTTTGGTGCAGGCGGTTTGTTTGGCGATCGGGGCGTTACCGACCTGGTTACTGGCACGGCAGGCAGGTTTAGCGGCAGGATTGGCAAGTGCAATGGCGGCGGTTTATTTGCTGCATCCGCTGATTTTCAACGTCAACATTATGCGTTTCCTAGCAGTGTAGATGTGCCCCATTTTGCCCAAGCTCGCATTCGCACTCAGGAGCCACCGGATCAGGCTGCTATTCCCCATCCTCGGCTCGGTTTCTTTGGTGTGATTGACGAGCGCATGGATATTGACCTGCTGGCAGGCGTGGCCGAAGCTCGACCGGATTGGCATTTGGTGATTATTGGCCCGGTGGTTAAAATCGATCCGGCCAGCTTACCTCAGAAAGACAACATTCACTATTTGGGTGCCAAAGACTACCAGGCATTACCGACCTACTTGGCAGGCTGGGATCTGGCTATGCTGCCCTTTGCCCGCAATGAGTCTACCCGTTTCATTAGCCCTACCAAAACACCAGAATATTTGGCTGCGGGAAAACCGGTTGTATCGACATCTATCCAAGATGTGGTGCGTCCCTACGGGCAGCAGGGCATGGTGTATATTGCTGATACGGTTCCTGAGTTCGTGGTCGCTGCCGATATCGCTATGCAAATGGATGTTCATCAATCGGGTTGGCTCAGCCGGGTTGATGCGTTTCTAGAACAAATTTCCTGGGACCGCACCTGGGCCTCGATGTTGAAGTTGATTGAGGAGACAATCGATGCAAAACGAGCTAGTCTAACGGATGGAAGCAGTTCAAGTAGTGCTAATGCTTACAGTAATGGCAACGTTGCTGTTGATATTAAGAGTGGCGTTAGTAATAGCGCTGCTAGAAATATCGCTGATGGTAAAAATAACAACGACGAAATCGCTCAATCGGCTGGGTTAGGTGCCCCAGGAGTAGTAACGCGAGAATATCTGTTTGACTATTTGATTGTAGGAGCCGGATTTTCTGGAAGCGTGATTGCTGAGCGACTTGCTTCCCAATTGGGCAAAAAGGTGCTGGTTGTGGATCGGCGTAACCATATTGGCGGGAATGCTTACGATCACTATGATCAGGCGGGCATCCTGGTACACAAATACGGTCCTCATATTTTTCACACGAATTCTCGTGAGGTATTTGAGTATTTGTCTCAATTTACCGAATGGCGTTCCTATGAGCATCGCGTGCGGGCTAGTGTAGATGGCCAGCTCGTTCCGATTCCGATCAACTTAGATACTATCAATACCCTATACGGCCTTAATCTCAACTCGTTTGAAGTCGAAGATTTTCTCAAATCCCTGGCTGAACCGCGTGAGTCGATTCGCACCTCGGAAGATGTGGTGATTAGCAAAGTAGGACGAGTTCTGTACGAGAAATTTTTCCGAGGCTATACCCGCAAGCAATGGGGACTCGATCCATCTGAGCTGGATAAGTCAGTGATTGCCCGAATTCCAACCCGCACCAATCGAGATGATCGGTATTTTACTGATACCTATCAAGCAATGCCGCTGTACGGTTTTACTCAGATGTTTCAGAACATGCTGTCCCATCCCAATATCAAGGTAATGCTCAACACTAACATCTCTCGTTAACCGTCCCAGCCGGAGCAACGATTGGGATTGTCGGGGCTACTGGCTCAGGTAAAAGTACGCTCGTTAAACTCTTACTGCGCTTCTATGAAGTGCAAAGTGGGTGCATTCTGATTGACGGGATCGATATTCGAGACATCAATTTATTTGATTTACGTCAATGTACTGGCTGGGTGAGTCAAGATGTGTTTTTGTTTCATGGTACGGTTGCCGAAAACATTCGTTATGGTAGTTTCGCTACAACTCATGAGCAAATCATCCACGCCGCAAAATTAGCAGAGGCACATGAGTTTATTGAGCAATTGCCGCAAGGCTATGACACCATCGTCGGAGAGCGCGGACAGAAACTTTCCGGTGGACAGCGACAGCGATTGGCAATCGCTCGTGCCATTCTCAAAGACCCGCCCATTCTGATATTGGATGAGGCGACATCTGCGGTAGACAATTAAACCGAAGCCGCAATTCAAAAATCCCTACAAGTGATTACGCAAAACAGAACCACGCTTGCGATTGCCCATCGTCTTTCTACGATTCGTCATAGCGATTGCATTTATGTGATGGAGCAAGGACAAATTGTAGAACAGGGTACCCACGAAGAATTGATAGCGCTTGATGGAACTTATGCAAAACTATGGCGTGTACAATCTGGTGAACAAACTTGAAAGGACAGAAAAATAAGTCGTTTTATGGTTAGCCTCATCTTGGATAGCTAAACCCTGAGATAGATTAGCAGATCTGAAATATCCTAACCGTTCTGACTGCGGCTGTAAAACCAGTTTAAAACCAATTGGAGTCGGTCAGCGTACTCCTTATTATCTGCGCAAATCATGCCTCAGGGCTGCTAAAGCGCAGTGTCGAATAAACTGAGCAAGACGAGGAAGAACCGATGACCATTGTACGCAGTCAAGCAGGAGAAGCCATGCAAGTTTTGAGCGATAGGGTCTGCCTAAAACTGAGGTCCACTAACTCAGCCAATCGTATGGCCGTCATGACCGTTGAAGTGCCTCCGGGTGGCGGAGTTCCACCGCATACCCATGCCATTGAAGAAGAGAGTTATTACATGTTGGAGGGATGCATGATCATGCAGGTTGGTGACGAAGAATTGACCATTGAGCCAGATGATTTTGCGCATGTCCCTGCCGGAGTGGCGCATGGCTACCGCAACAACTCCACTCAACCCGTCCGGTTTCTAGCCTGGACCATCGGTGGTGCGATTGACCAGTTCTTTCTAGAAATGACTGAGGTACGAGAAATGCCCCAAGACCTACCCAAAATGGCGGCCATTCTTCACAGATATGGCATACAGATGCAGCCTTAAAGTGCGTTTTGGGCCAACTCGTGCAGCAACTGCATCGCCCGCTCTGCCTGTGCCGCCGGAACAAACAAATGATCGTGATAGGAGGCCGAAACTGGATTAATGCTGATTTGATCAGCAGTGACACTTGGCCAGGAGTTGACCGTGCAGCTTGCTCAGGGCCAGCTCAAGGTGACGGTAAACGAAATTAGTTCATCCCCTGCTGCGGATACGCCTTTACTCGACTCTTAATCACTTGCTAGAACCATGAACCGATAGCTCTATGACTGATCCGGATTCCACCAAAGCGCCTTCTAATCAGTTTCCTAATCCGTTGGAGCAAGCTACCAATCCAACGTTCCCACCCGACTGGAATTATGAAGTAACCGTGACGGAAGTGGAGGCCATCATCAATCGGATCGAGCTAGGTGAACTGGAACTATCTGAAGTGTTCGAGCAATTTGCCATTGCCGTTGAGCAACTCCGCCAGTGCGAGACCTTCCTGACACGGCAGCAGCAGCAAGTGGACTTACTAATTGAAACGCTTTTGGACGAGCCAGAAGCGTTTTAAGTGATCAATTCAGAGCATGGGAGTACTGCCCAATATAGGTCTATCGGAGCAAATCCTAGCGGATCGGATCATGAACAGTGACCAGCTTTGTACCATCCGGAAAGGTGGCTTCCACTTGCACTTCATGAATCATTTCCGGGACGCCCTCCATCACATCGGCACGAGTTAGCAGCGTAGTGCCGTAGGTCATCAAATCTGCTACAGTGCGTCCTTCGCGGGCACCTTCCAAAATTGCGGCTGAAATATAGGCAATGGCTTCCGGGTAATTGAGCTTCAAACCTTTGTCTTTGCGTCGTTCTGCTAATAGGGCGGCTGTAAAAATCAGCAGTTTGTCTTTTTCTTGTGGAGTTAGCTGCATAGAATTTGGACAGGAGAATCTCGTTCGTCAGCAGAAAGTAGCATACTCTGACATAGAAAATCCACTTGTCATCAGTCCCACAATCTTGGTAGCAAACGTTGTGCAAGATTACTCTTAGCTGGGTAGCCTAGCTACAACAGCCACTCCATCAAAAATCTGCCTCCAACCGAACTCGCCGCTGCTCAGTTGCTAGCGAAGCTAGGCGAAAGGCCCATCTAATACAGCCGAGCTGATACAGTCGAGAAACTAACTGAAAAATTAACTGGGGTGCTAGGATTCGAACCTAGGAATGGCGGGACCAAAACCCGCTGCCTTACCGCTTGGCGACACCCCATCGCGCAGCCTCAACCATTCTAGCAGCACTATTCCGCAATATGTCAAGAATTTAGTCAGATTCTCCATCGAAGCCAGTTTCAGGCAGTATGGGAAAAGGAAAATCGGATTGGATTGTATGTCTTCTTTGCCGCCGCTGATTACTGAACTCGACCACGCTCAACTCAACAGCCCAGAACAAGCCCTGAAATACTTCTTTGGCTACGACAGCTTTCGGCCAGGGCAACAGTCCATCATCGAGGCTGTTCTACAAAACCAGGATGCGCTGGCAATCATGCCTACTGGCGGTGGCAAATCCCTTTGCTACCAGCTTCCGGCGATTGGTGGGAGGCGCAGCCGGAACGGCCACAGATTTCCCAGATTCACCTGACGGTGGGGCGGTTTACCTGTGTGGAGCCGGCTAGCTTGCAGTTTGCCTTTGAGGTGCAGACGCAAAATAGCTTTTTGCAGGGAGCCAAACTGGTGATTCGGGAAATGCCGTTGATTGCCTTTTGCCACCGCTGTCAGCAGGAGTATCAGCCGGAAATTGGGATTCAGTACGCCTGCCCCACCTGTGGCTCGCCAATGGAGGATATTCGCTCTGGGCGAGAGCTAAAAATCGAGCGAATTGAATACGAACAGTTCAACTATACGAGCTAATCCCTTTTCCCTCTGGGGCGAGAGACTACAGCAGGCTACAGAACCAGCTTTCGTAACTCAAAACTCAAAACTCAAAACTCAGTACTATGCACCAAACCTTTGATGCGGCCTTGGGAATCGATCTACTGCATGCGAATCAGGCGGGCGCAGATCACAATCGGACACATTTCGATGAATGGGGAATTACTTGCTTCAACGTGATGAGCAGTCCGGGGGCGGGTAAGACGGCCCTGTTGGAACGCACCTTGGCCGGTTTGACGCCCGATTTGAAGATTGCTGTGATTGAAGGCGATATGACCACCGAATTAGATGCCGATCGCCTGCGGCGCTATAACGTGCCGGTGATTGCGATTAACACAGGCCGTTCCTGCCATTTGGACGCCAAGATGGTGGCTGGTGGTATTCACCGTCTGGCCCATGAATATAATCCAACCGAGTTTGATCTGGTGCTGGTCGAGAATGTGGGTAATCTGGTCTGTCCAGCCGAGTTTGAAGTGGGGGAACATGTCAAAGTGGCGCTGCTGAGCATTACCGAAGGAGAAGATAAACCGCTGAAATATCCGGTGATGTTTCGGGAAGCGGACTGTTTGCTGATCACCAAAATGGATTTGGCTCCACATTTGGATGTGGATTTGAATCAGATTATTGCTAACGTGCGGCAAATGAATCCCCATGTCACAATCATTCCCGTTTCTGCCAAAACCGGCGAGGGCCTCAGCGAATGGTTTGACTGGGTGCGAACAGAGGTCGGGCCATTGGCAGGAATGCAATCGTTGGTAGTGGGGCATTAGTAGGGGCAAAGCATTTGCCAGATAGCTTTAAACAAAGCACATACCCTGTACGCGAATGCTTTGCCTTGCCGTTATGTAGCACACACAACAGACTACTGGTTCCCTTATCCCTTACACCCATAGCAGGCATAAAAGGGTGCTAGCGAACTATTGTGCTGTAGCCGTCATCAACTAGGAGCTGTTATGAAGCTGCCTTTCCTCAGGTTTTCTAAGCTCAGTTCATTCTTCTCGTGCTGCCTGCTGTTTCTGATCACACTCTCGTTTGTCGTGGGCTGTACGAATCCAGCCGTTTACATCAAAACTACCAATGAAACCAATGCAACCAGCTCAGCGCTCGAATAGATGGTATTCACGCCCTCCTCCATTAACGATCGTGCCGTTGCCTCAGCTTGTATGACACCTTTTGGCGAAAGCGGTGTCGGGCCGTGTCCGCCGAAACGTCCTTCAGCGTTTCCGGCAGACTGGCCGTGTCGTACAAGATATAGGCGTGTTATAGGCACGTTTCAATTCCAGATCCAATTTTACCAGCGCGGAACACTCGGGTTCGACAAGACCAGGCCATCTGCTGATTTCTATGCGCTTACCGTTTCGGCTTTAAGCTTTTCGGTCTGGTAATGCGTTCGTAGAGCTTCAACGAAATCATCCAACTGACCTTCCATCACGAGATCAAGCTGGTGCACTGTCATCCCTATGCGATGGTCTGTTACGCGGTTTTCTTTGAAATTGTAAGTACGGATCTTTTCCGAACGATCACCGCTTCCGACCATTTGCTTTCGCTCGGCTGAAAGTGCCTCGTGCTGTTTCTGTTCTTCTATCTCTTGCAGGCGCGCGCGCAGAACGCGCATCGCCTTTTCGCGATTTTTTATCTGCGATTTTTCGTCCTGCATCGAAACAACAAGACCGGTCGGCAAATGCGTGATCCGCACGGCAGAATACGTGGTATTTACGGATTGACCGCCGGGCCCTGAAGAGCAGAAGGTATCAACTCGAAGGTCGTTCTGATTTATCTGGATGTCCACTTCCTCAGCTTCTGGTAGAACGGCTACTGTTACAGCAGAAGTGTGAATGCGGCCTTGGGTTTCTGTTTGTGGGACACGCTGAACGCGATGAACTCCCGATTCGTAGCGCATCTTGGAATATACCGCATCTCCCTCGATCATCGCGATAGCTTCCTTTATCCCTCCGACGCCGGTATCGGCTGCCTCCATTATCTCCATCTTCCAGCCCTGCCGTTCAGCATAGCGAGCATACATTCGCAACATCTCGGCCGCAAAAAGCGTTGCCTCATCCCCGCCTGTTCCGGCCCGTATTTCCAAGATAACGTTCTTTTCATCGTTCGGATCTTTCGGAAGCAAAAGAAATTTCAGAGCCTCTTCGGCTGCGGGAAGTTTCGCCTCGATCTGTTCCACTTCTGCCCAAGCCATTTCGCGCATCTCATTGTCATCAGCTGCATTAGCCAATTCTTTTGCACCTGCCAGATCCTCTTGGAGCTTCTTGACCTCCCGATATTTTTCAACTATCTCACCTAGCGCACGATGCTGCTTCATCAGCTTTGCGTACGCAGACATATCAGACATGAACTCGGGCTGGGAGATCTGTTCGGTCAGCTCTTCGTAGCTTTTTTCGATCTGTGCAAGTTTTTCAAACATAATATTTTCGACTTATTGCTGCGGGGTTACAACGCTGGAAAAGCAGCCGACGACAGCACGCCTAGCCCTTTACATCAAGATTTTACTGGCTCGAGCTTTAGTGATTCATCGAGAGCTCGTATTGCCGACGTTTCGATTTGGTAGCAGCTTTGCCACCTGCCTTTTGAACTTCTTCTTCAACCTCTTCCTCTTCTTCCCATGCCTTGCCTCGCTTCGGCGGCCGAGGTAGGGTTGGGCGCTGTAGTTCTGGCAAAACATCCCCAGGCTTACCTGCAGGCTTGCCGGTAGATTTAGCAGCCGTCTCAGTTTCGCTGGCTGTTTCGCCCGGTCGCACGGGCTTGCGTCGCAATTCTAGAACGGGCCGCGCTTTAAGGGCTGGCTCTTCTGCGGTTTCCGAGCGACGAGGTTGCCTAGCAGGAGCCGCATCTGCCGATTGGCCATTGGTGCGGGCTGCAGGCTGAGCCGCATCTGTCTTGGGTCGCTTCAGAATAGGACGGTTAACTGAACCCGGTGCTTGGCTGGAGGAACGGCTAGGCAATGCCCCAGTCGATTGACTTACTTCGGGTTTCGGTGCTGCAACTGGACGAACCGGCGGCTGCACCAATTCTGTCACTGGTTCAACAGGCAGTTCTTCTTCAGGCTCTAGAGCCGTCACTTCTTCTACTAGCTCAGGAGCAGTCGTTTCCACCAACTCAGTCCCTGCCTCCAGGTCGAGCTCAATATCTTCCTCAGCTAGCTGTTCAGCTTCGACCGCTTCAGATCGCACTGGACGATTCGGCGGACTTGGCGGCTGAGCCGGCTGAGCAACAGCAGGCTTGGCAGGGGCAACGCTAGCAGCAGAATTAACAGGGGTTTCGGCCTCTGGGCGTCTTGGAGGCTCGGATAGAGGCCGATTTTTACGAATTTCAAGAATCTGTTGCTTTTTCACAGGCGGTTGTGAATTCGCTTTCTTAGAACCAGAGCTAGTCGCGTGGGACGACACTGCTTTAGAAGGGGGGTGACTGCTGACAACCTTTTCGGCAGCGCTACGAATGCGTGCAGCTTCGGCCTCCGTTATTGTACTGCTATGGCTTTTAACTGAAATATTAAGCTGGTCGCAAACTGCCAAAATTTCTCTGTTATCCAAATTCAATTCCTTTGATAACTCGTATATTCTCACTTTGCCGTTGTTCATCCACTATCCCCTCTGCGTCCCAATCGATTGTCACATATTGACCTACTGCTTTTGTGAAACTACATCTGTACCTACACTAAACTACGGTTCTGATCAGGGCATGACTCAGTCGCTCAAAACCTAAATCTTAGGTACTGGGCGATCTGCAGCCGCTTTGCTTTCTGAGCTGTGTTCCTTAAAGATCTTCCCAAATTTCTCCAACCGAAAGGCTGCACTACCGAGTCAGGGTGCACACCCTCTACCATCTTGCACGAATTTTTAGAAAATTGAAGCCACCTTTTGGTGCAGTTCCAGCTAGATTTCGCGTTTTTACCCTACTCACCTTTCCGATCTTATCGTTTCAGTCAACCTTCTGCCGAATCCTTCTCTGTCGAATCCTTCGCAGTGATTCTATAACGTTTACGTCAAAGTTAGAATCATTGATTCAAGGAGTCAAATCATGCAATATCGCAAACTCGGTGCGCTAGAAGTTTCTGCGCTCGGCCTCGGCTGTATGGGAATGTCGATGGCTTATGGACCTGCTGATGAAACCGAATCCATTGCCACGATTCACCGAGCGCTGGAATTGGGCGTGAATTTTCTCGATACCGCAGATATGTACGGGTTTGGGGAAAACGAGAAGCTAGTGGGTAAAGCCATTCGCAACTGCCGCCAGCAGGTGATCTTGGCTACAAAATTCGGCATTTCCGGACGAGATTTTGAACGAGGCGCGCTGACCGTCAATGGCAGACCGGAGTATGTCCGGCAAGCTTGTGATGCATCACTGCAACGCTTAGGCGCAGACTACATTGACCTCTACTACCAGCACCGTGTTGATCCCAACGTGCCGATTGAAGACACCATTGGCGCAATGGCAGAGCTAGTCCAACAAGGCAAAGTTCGCTATTTGGGCCTCTCGGAAGCCTCGGTTGCCACGATTCGCCGTGCCCATGCCGTGCATCCGATCACCGCCTTGCAAAGCGAATATTCCCTCTGGAGCCGTGACCCAGAAGATGAGATTTTGCCTACCCTGCGGCAATTAGGTATCGGGTTTGTACCCTACAGCCCGATGGGACGTGGATTTCTTTCCGGCAAAATCACCAGTCCCGATGACTTTGCTGCTGATGACTTTCGGCGGACTCAACCTCGGTTTCAAGGCGAGAACTTCGCTAAAAACTTGCAGCTCGTCGAGCAGGTTAAAGCAATTGCCAGTCAAAAGGGAGTTACGCCCGGTCAGTTAGCTTTGGCTTGGCTGCTGGCGCAAGGACAAGACATTGTGCCGATTCCAGGAACTAAGCGCCGAGAGTATCTTGAAGAAAATGTCGGTGCGGTTGCTATCGAACTAACTCCAGCAGAGCTAGCTCAAATCGATCAGGTGGTTCCCAAACAGGCTGCTGCAGGCAAGCGCTATGCGGCTTCGTTGATGGAGGCAGTCAATCGATGAAGGTAAGCCCTAACCCTGACTGGTTTTATAACGAATTTCGTCAGGTTGGCACTGACTTCACTGATCCCACGGTTGTTGCTGCCTATGATCGCAATCAGCATTTCTCGACGATAGAAGCGAAACAAGCCCTGGTCGAACAGCTTGGCATCACCGCTGGTGATACCGTAATTGACTTGGGCTGTGGCACTGGCACCTTTGCGATTCAAGCCGCTTTGACGGGAGCAAGGGTGCATGCCGTCGATGTCTCTCAACCAATGTTGACCTATGCTCGGCAGAAAGCCGCAGCAGCAGGGCTAAGCGACCGAATTCGGTTTCACCATCAAGGCTTTCTCACCTATAACCACAACGCAACTCCGGCTGATTTTGTGATTACTCAGGCGGCACTGCATCACTTACCGGATTTTTGGAAGATCATAGCCCGGTAGCCAGTCGAGTACGTCTCGACCCGTAAATGGCTGCGGCTGAAATAGATGTTCTACCAAGGTTGTGGTGACTCCTCTCAAAAGGACTTCCTTGCCTGCCACCAGGATGCGAAATCCTTCCTGCTCAGGCAGTGCGATCACCTGAATCGGCTGAAACTGTATGCAACGAAACTGGGTGTCTATTCCCTGCGGAAACTGATCAAACCCAGCCTGACGGGGAAAATCATATTTTTTGATGGATTGACCCAAACTATCCAGATAGCTGCGATACCGGTAATCCAGATCCGGCTCTCGCAGTTGATCGGTCAATGCTTCGACTAGGCTGGTCAAATGCTGACCCATCGAGGTCGCTTCGCATTTAGTTGGCAAACTCTTGCGCCATTCCTCCTGCTGACGCAGATCCTGCACCAACCACTCCAGCCAATCAATGCCCGTTTTGACATGAATCCCCAAGGTCAGATGCAGAGATGGCGACTCGCAAGCCACCGCATAGTGCCAGTGCCCGCGTGGGATATACAGCACATCTCCAGGCTGGAGTGTACAGGTCAAATAGGGTGGATCGGTCGGTGCAGACTGGCCGGCTGATTTTTGCTCCGGCAAGGGATACTTGAGTGTATCCTGGAATACACACCATTGTTTACTGCCTTCGATTTGCAGGATGAACACCTCATGCGTATCGTAATGACAGGAAAAGCCCTGCCGATTTGGATAGGAGCTGTAGGCATTCACCTGGGTACCAAAGCCAAGAATTTGTCGGAGTTCAGCAGCAAACCGGGCAATTGCCGGCACCCGCTTGTGTACCTGATTTAAAATCAGCGTTGCTCCCTGTTGACACCATTGCGTCAAACGTTCATTCTCTGATTCCTCTAGCACCTTCTCATCCAAGGCGAGCCGCAGGTCAGGATAGTTGAACTGGTGAAAGTTCAGCAAGTCGTTTAATTGCTCCCAGGAGAACAGGTGGGAAAACCGGTGTTGTCCCTTGGCAGAAATCGCAATTGCTTTGCTAGTCCAGTTGTGTGCTAAAAAGGCATCCACGGCATAGGGGTGCAAGAGAAATTGCAGAGCGTCCATACTTAATGAGAGCTAGTTTCAATAGTAATGTAAAGTTTTCCGACCTGTCTAGCTGCTTAAGGTAGATCAATTTAATGATTTAGTGATCCAACTTAATGATTAGGTGAGCTTTGATTCCTCCCTAACCCCTTGACAGGAATTACGATGTACACCCAAATCCGAGCTGAGGCATATCTGTGCTCCGCACTTCGCGAACCACATCATCAATGGGCGAGTTGAGTTGCATGCTTCAGAGCGAAATCCAAAAAAGGGGTAAGATTGTTACCCCCTTCATGTATGCATCCAAAACTTGGAATTTAACCCGTGCACGCTTCAGTGCGCGATGGCAATTTACTCATTGCTGATGTCGCCACCGTCACTATTATCTGGTAATTTAAGCGGTAAGTTAAGATAATGGGCATATCAGATTTGATAGCGGGAAGCCTTTGAGTTGGTCGAGTTAGGCGGATATGGAACGTAAGCGCAGTTCTCGTAAACGGGGGATTGTTTTAACCGCAGAGGGACTGCGAAAATTGCAGGCAGCGCGGCGGCAGGCTGAACTTGCTGATAACTTTGGCGATCGCTATACCCTGGAGGAACTGAGTGAGCGCACTGGAATATCGCTAAAAACTGTCACCAAAGTATTAGACGCTCACAACACGGTTGATAAACCAACCCTGGAGGCTTTTTTCCAGGCATTTCACATCGTGCTAGAGCGGCACGATTATCGCTATCCCAACGATAGCTCAGATGCTCAAGCTCTCAATTCTAATCAAACGCTACAGCGCCTCCAGATCGATTGGGGAGAAGCACCGGATGTCTCGCTGTTCTATGGTCGTCAGGCGGAATTGGCGCAATTGAAGGAATGGGTTAATCCCACAAATGAGCCGTCTCGCCGCTTGGTTGCAATTCTGGGTATGGGCGGTGTCGGTAAAACGGCTCTCGCAACCAAATTAATGCATGATGTTATCAATGATGATGTCAAAAGTTGTCCCTTTGAATATGTGATTTGGCGATCGCTGCGAAATGCACCAACCCTTGAAACCATCCTGATACAGTGGTTAGCGATTCTATCCAATCAACAGGAAACGCAGCCCAATTTGCAAACGCTCTTGTACTACTTACAGCACCATCGCTGTTTACTTGTTTTAGACAATTTAGAGTCAGTTTTGAGTAAAAAAGCAGGCATCTATCGATGATTACCTGATCAGTGGCAGTAGCGATCGCACCATTAAAATTTGGGATCTCACAACCCAAGAACTCCGCCAAACCCTGACTGGCCATGAAGATCAGATTTTTAGCGTTAACGTTCATCCTGATGGTGGCTGGTTGACGAGTGGCAGCCCCGATGGAACTCTGAAACTCTGGCAAATTGACCCACAAACCCTGACTGCAAGCCCTGCGCATACCCTCCAGTGCCAGACCGCTCACATTTTTTCCGTTCTTAGCCCCGATGGTTCCCTTTTAGCCAGCAGTTGCGCGGATCATACCATTCGTTTGTGGGATAGCAAAACGATGCAACCCGTCCGCACGCTTCAGGCTCACAACAGTTGGATTCGTGCCCTCCAATTCAGCCCAGATGGGCAGTCTCTACTCTCAGGCGGAAGCGATTACACCATCAAGTTATGGGACATCAGCAGTGGACAGGTGTTGAAGACCTGGATAGGCTATAGCAACTGGATTTGGTCAGTCGATGTGAGTCGCGATGGAGCTAAGATGATCAGCGGCGGGGGCGATCGCACCGTTCGAGTTTGGGATCTGGCAACGGGTGATTGTTTACAGTCCCTGGGACACACCACCTGGGTACTGGCAGTCGCTTGTTTTGACAGCTTCCGAGCGCCAGCAGTTGCTGATCAACTGGAACCAGACGCACCGAGATATGGGACTGAATCCGTTTCTGCCCGATCGGTTTGAGTTTCAGGTTGCCCAAACGCCGGACCGAATTGCCATCGTATACCAGGATCGGCAGTTGACTTATCAGGAACTGGATAGCCGAGCCAATCAGTTGGCCCATTATTTGCAGGCTCAAGGCATTAGCACAGAATCCCGCGTGGGCATCTGCATGAGCCGATCGCCGGAAATGATAATTGCGCTGCTGGGTGTTCTCAAGGCGGGGGCTGCCTATGTGCCGCTCGACCCCAGCTATCCCACAGAACGGCTGAGCTGGATGATTGAGGATGCCCAGATTGATTTACTGTTAACACAAACTGACATTAGTTTAACCATACTCTCGAATATAGCCTGTCGCTCTTGCATTCTTGATCCACACCTCGATCACAATCGGCAGCCCATTGCCAGCTATCCGGCCTATCCACCCAAGCGGACCCTCAGCGGTTTGAACCTAGCCTACCTGATCTACACCTCTGGCTCGACAGGCAAACCCAAGGGCACGATGCTCACCCATGCCGGACTCAGCAACTATCTAGATTGGTGTCTACAAACCTATTTCAGCGGCAATTCACTCTCGAATCAATTTGGTGCACCCGTGCAGTCCTCTATTAGCTTTGATGCCACCATTACCAGCCTGTACCCGCCGCTGCTGGTCGGGCAATCTATTGTGCTGCTGCCAGAGCAAACCGAACTGGAGTCCCTGAGCCAAGCGTTAGCGCTTTACCCCTTTAGTATTCTGAAGCTCACGCCTGCCCATCTCAAGCTCCTCAGCCAGTGGCAAGCTAGTTCTGATCTACAATCGAATCCTTCGGATCTGCGAGCCAACTGTCATGCCACTGTTGTGATTGGCGGCGAGGCACTAACCGCAGGACATCTCACGGACTGGCGTAGCCTTGCTCCCCATAGTCAATTCGTCAACGAATATGGTCCGACGGAAACGGTGGTCGGCTGCTGTGTCTATACAATTCCTGCCGATCTGGATAGCTCTCGCACTGCATCTATTCCGATTGGACGCCCCATCCACAATACGGAACTCTATATTCTCGATAGTTATCTCCAGCCTGTACCGATTGGCGTTCCTGGCGAGCTATACATTGGCGGTATCGGAGTAGGACGCGGCTATTTCCATCGACCTGATCTGACCGCTGCACGCTTTATTCCGAATCCGTTTCTTGCCAGTAATGCCTCTGATACCCGTCTCTATAAAACTGGCGATCGGGCGCGATACCTAGCAGATGGCACGATTGAATATCTGGGCCGTATCGATCAGCAGGTAAAGCTGCGCGGCTTTCGGATTGAGCTAGAAGAAATTGCGGCAGTCCTCGAACAGCATCCCTTGGTTCAGGCTGCAACCGTAGTTGTAAAAACCGATGAGATCGAGGTAGCCATACCAAAGCAAAGCTAGTTGGGTATCGACATCGAAATTCTGAAAAGCGTTTAACGCAGATTTTGTGCGTTCGTCGATAGTATAAGTCATAGACAACCTCATTGGGAAATTTGTTTACTGACCCGGCGATAAGCCTTGTCTTGGCATACCCTAACGAATGTACGGAACCGAATAATCCAACAAAAGACGGAGATGAAATTGTTTGATTAAACGAGTAAACGTAGGCTGGATAACATTCATCTGGGACATTTTGCAAATAGAGGAAGACATCTGCAAATAGATGGAGTTTTCAAGCACTATTTTGGAATCAGCTAATTTTGTGGCACATTAGAATTCAAACCAGTGGGGAAGATCCTATGAGCAAAAAAGTGGTAATCATTGGTGCAGGTCCAAGCGGAGTTCTGTTAGCCCATTATCTATTGCGTCGGGATAATCAGTATCAGGTCACTATCTATGAGCGGCGCAGCGATCCACGGCTGATGTCTTTCTCTAATGCTAGAACCTTTCCGATTTCCTTAAACGATCGAGGAACTAATGCTCTGTACCAAATTCCCAACGTTGAAGCAGCGGTTAAAAAAGTCAGTTTGGAAATGTATGGAACGGTTTTCCACCAAGCGGGTAAAACCAGAGTAACGACACGGGAAAGATCATTAGTAACATTAGATCGAACGAATCTTGTTATACTGCTACTGGAACTACTGCAAGCTTATGATAATAACCATTTGAATCTTTACTTTAACCATCAATGCACTCAAGTTAATCTAGAAGCCAAAACAGCGACGATTCAATTCCTGACCACAGGAGAAAGGCATACGGTTCCCTATGACCTGCTGATAGGAGCAGATGGCTCCCATTCGACTGTAAGAGCTGCTTTTCTACCCCACGATCTGTTTGAATTTGAGCAAAAGTATGTCTTGAATGACTACAAATCAATTTTTTTGGCTCACCCTCAGTCCCATCCCGAAATCAAGTTAGAAGCGGGAAAAATTCACTCCTGGAGAACTAACGATGGCACCTTTATTGTACTGCTGCATCAGTATGACGGGACGATGGGGGGCGTGATCTTGTTTCCGCGTCAGCATAATCAGGTCGCTCAGCTCGCTAGTTGCGAAGACGTTTTACAGTATCTTCAGCAGCATTTTCCCGAAGTTGGTCAGATGATGACTGAGGCTGAAGCCGAAGCTTTTCTGAAACGCCCCATAGCTCGAGTTTTAACAACGAGTTGCAGTCATTATCACTACAGCAACAGCGTATTATTGATCGGCGATGCCATTCATGCAGTATCACCGGCGATTGGACAAGGATGCAACGCCGCCCTCGAAGATGTTGCCATACTGAATAGTCTGTTGAACGAAACTGGAGATGATCTGAAAATTGCCCTAGAGCAATTTACCCTACGCCGTAAAAAGGATGCCCATGCCTTACCATCCGGGCAGGTACCGCCGCAGTTACCAGCCGCAAACAAGACCAGAATGCCTTGATTAATCGCCTCGACTACTTTTCGCGTAAAAGGATGATTCGGGTCGCGGGCATAGACGCTGTCCCAAGCTTCCTGAAAAATTCCCCAACTGTTGCTAAGAATGTGGGGAGTGCCATCGACTCGGTGCTGATTGATGGCCCATTGAAACCCAGCTAAGGCTGCCGAAATGGTGGCCGAGGTAGACCCGCCTGAAATTCGGATGTCATAGATTCGCGCTTGCGGAGCCATGCCTAAAACATCAGTAGCACACATGTTGCCATGTTCACTCCAGGCAGATGCCCGTGTTCCCCAGTCCGCAGTCGGCCAACCGCCAATCACTCGTGGAATTCGACGCGAGGTTTCACCAGCCAGCACCGGGCGACCTTCAGCCGTAATTCCTCCATCCACCACGCCGACCACAATCCCTTCACCCCGGTGGCCAGTTGCCCAAATCCGATCCACACCCAAGTAGGTCGCGACATCGGCAATTGTTCCCTTTGCAGTTCCTGAAGCACAATCGCAAGTCCCAATCGGACAGGTTGCAGCGGCTGCGGTTGACAATACTAATGGAGTACTCTGTCGTTCCGGCAGTGTGCTAATAAAGGGAGCAATCGGAGTGTCGCGGTAGACTTTTATCACATTCGGTTGTGCTTCTAGTTCCGGGATCCGGCTCGCTTCAATTTGCCCGCGCACAATCATAATCTCCTCATTCTCGGCGAACTGAACCGCCATTTCTGGAGATGGATTCATCGGGATCGGGTCGTAATTTGTATCCATCTGGAAGCTAGCAATCGTTCTCTCTTGAACCAATTGCATCGCGGCCATTTCCGGGTTTCTCGGTACTTTTAATTCCACCAGAATTGACTGCAAACCACTTGATGTTTCGATACCATTCGCTTCCTGAAGCGGTACACTACTGAGTGTTGAATCCGAATTCGCTGATGAAATTTCTCCGCCGCTTTGTGAACCTGCTGAATCCAGGCTTGCCGATGGAATTTCTCCACCATTGTATTCATTGTTATGTATAGCTACTGAATCCAGATTCGCTGATGGAATTTCTCCGCCATTATGTGTAGATTCTAAATTCAGGCTGAGTGACGAAATTTCTCCACCGCTCTGTTGTTCCCTGGTCATTTGAATTTCTCCTTGAATATGTCAAAGTATTGATTTAGAGCGATTGCTCCTTGTTGTTGCTGTAATAGGTTATTCGAGCTATCCATACCGTAGCAATCGATCGTGAATTCATCGTTCACAGCAGCGTGAATTGGCAAAATTTTTGCCTCGCTTTTGAAATCTTTTTGCAGAATACAGGGCTGTTAACGTTCCTAAGTATCTCGGCATAATTAAAAACCAGATTCAAAACCCTGCGCGGGCGGCGCAGGGTTTTGGGTTTTATGTTTAATCACGGTTTATTGCGGCTGGGTGCATGGACGGCTCTGCTTCTTTATTGAACCCCACTCTCAGGATAATTTCTTTAATCGTGGCTGTTACTATGGTGCACTTGACGACCACCTGCGCTTTGCCTTTTTCAGTAAGGCGGCCCTAGAATTTTTGCAGCGCAGTAACAAAAAGCCGGACGTGATTCATTGCCACGATTGGCAAACCGGACTAGTGCCGGTGCTGCTGTTTGAGATCTACAAATACCATGGCTTGGAGTATCAGCGCGTCTGCTACACGATTCACAATTTCAAGCATCAAGGCATTGCGGGCGTAAATGTACTTTGGGCCACCGGGCTGAATAATGAACCTTACTACTTCCAGTACGACCGTTTACAGGATAATTTCAATCCTTTTGCCCTCAACTTTATGAAGGGCGGTATTGTCTACTCTAACTTTGTTACTACCGTCTCACCGCATCACGCCTGGGAAGCCCATTACGGTGAGTTCGGCTATGGTTTGGGGCATACGCTGCATGTCCATCAGCATAAGTTTGGCGGCATTCTCAACGGGATTGACTACGATGTTTGGAATCCCGAAATTGACCGCTATATTCCCTACCAGTACAGTCAAGCCAATATTGACGAAAAGTTGAAAAACAAAAAGGCACTGCGCGAACGGCTGTGGTTGGCCCAGGACGATAAGCCGTTGATTTGCTATATCGGTCGCTTGGATGATCAAAAGGGTGTGCATTTAGTTCATCATGCCATCTATTACGCCATGCACCGCAACGCCCAGTTTGTGCTGTTGGGGTCGGCTACGGAACCGGGGATTAACAACTGGTTTTGGCATGAAAAGAATTTCTTAAACAATAACCCCGATGTGCATCTGGAACTGGGCTTCAACGAAGAATTGTCTCATCTGATCTATGCCGGTGCCGATATGATCGTGGTACCTAGTAACTTCGAGCCGTGCGGTCTGACACAGATGATTGGTCTCAAATACGGTACGGTACCAATTGTCCGCGGCGTAGGCGGCTTGGTCAATACCGTGTTTGACCGCGACTATGACCAGTTCCACAAACCTGAAGAGCGCAACGGCTATGTGTTCTACCAAACCGACCAGCAGGCACTAGAATCCGCAATGGACCGAGCCATCGGGCTGTGGTACCACTATCCGAAGGAATTCCGCCAGCTCGTTAAACAAGGCATGGAATACGACTATTCCTGGAACCACCCCGGCGAAGATTACCTCAAAATCTACGACTTCATTCGGCACCACTGAAAGCGACCTCACTCCCGGTGGCTAGCTTGTATTACACGGCTCCAACGTTTTGTCAGTCAATATTTCTCTCAACGTTCAATTTAATATTCAGCTAAGCAGGACAAACAGGGGACATAGGCCCCCTGTCTAGTAGCTATTTTTAGAGCATGGTCTCAATTACTGCAAAGATTCGAAACCAGTCTGTTCCTTTACGCTTACCACCACGGGGCATATTGACACCAACATCAAAAATTTTCTACTGGCTCATTCAAATTGAATTGTAGCGTATAGAATGATTTTGTCACTATTATACTGTGAATTTGTGACAAAATCAAAAACTCTTATTTAGAGGGGATTGGAAGGCTATGGGAGCACAGCCACTGGAGGTGGTTTTATACGTGAAAGAAGACAATGCCTGCCCGTTTGAACGTTGGCTGGAATCCCTGCGCGACAGACAAGCACGCGCTAGAATCAAAAAAAGACTTGATCGAATTGGATTGGGCAATCTGGGAGACTTCAAGCCTGTTGGCGCAGGAGTTATGGAACTCAGAATTGACTACGGCTCTGGTTATCGCATCTACTTTGCCCGATCCGGAGCAACAATCATTCTATTACTTTGCGGCGGCGACAAAAGTACTCAAGATCAGGATATTCTTAAGGCAAAGCAATATTGGACGGATTTTCAAAATAGACAAAATGCCAACCTATAAGAGCTACCATTCCTATCTGATCGAATCCCTCAAAGATCCGATAGAAGCGGCTGCTTATCTAGATGCAGTCTTAGAAGATGGTGATCTAGAGCATATTCTATTGGCACTGAAAAATGTGGCAGAAGCCCGAAAGAATATAGTTGATGCTGCGAACGAACCAGATTCTGATTGGGAGAATTGTTATCAATTGCTTGCTCAGGGAGAAACACCAACCCTGCAAGCGATCGCTACCCTACTTAACAAACTAGGCTTAAAGCTATCGGTTACTGTTAAACAAGAGCAAGCTGCTTGATTGGGTTGTCCTTTAGCTATCGTCTCTGAGCGTAGCCCAACTGGGGTAGTAGGATTGCCGTTAAAAAAATCGCCAACTGGGTTGCCACAATACTGGGACCAGACGGCAAATGTACTGTCCAACAAAACTGAGGGTGATAAGTAGAACAACATAATTAAACATGAAACCCAAAGGAGGTGTTGTCGCCGCCCTTCGGACGGCGACAACACTCTGAGCTTGGTTTTAATTCAGTTGAATTACTTAATGACGATCGCCAGCGATGATGAATAAATGATGTTGAGTAAGGCATCTGTCCATAACCCTCTTGTATCACTCTAGGCAAAGAAAAAAATACGATCAACCGGATGATCCAGATCGCTCAGCCTGACAGCTATGAGGAACTGTCTCTCCTACTCCTTCTGCGCCAACGCATGAAAAATCTTGCCCAGATACTGCTCACGCTCCCATACCCGAATATTGTCGCAGACCGCGTTTCCAGAACCAGCGATTTAGCACCAAGAAGAGAAGAATCCAGCCGATCATGACCAGCAGACCTAAGCCAATATTCACAGGTAGGCCAACCAAAATACTGGCTGGAAAGCCAATCATGTAGGGAAACGGCGTAAACAGAACAATTTGGCGCACCAACGGCGGGAAAATTGGGCCACGAGGTCCTCCAATAATCTCAACAGAATTCCCATTACGAGCGGTCAGCACAAAAAGTTGCCCCGCTCGGTTAAAGGCCAAATCCCTAGGTCCAGGGAGGAGGAAACCAACCGTGTCCAAGATGCGGCCTGTTCTAGGATCTACCTTTTCAATATTGCCCCTCACAGTACTAGCATAGATCGCACCATCAGGGCCAAATGTAATTCCAGTTGTAAGGGTGGTTCCAATAGCTAGTGGTCTGATAAATGCCCCTGTACGCCCATCGAACTCCTGAATAAATCCTTGTCTAGAGAGAGAAAAAAGGTTGCCATTAAAACCGATCGCTAAGTCAGTTGTGCCGATGGGCGGGTCAGCAAATGCCCTCGCTTGATTCTGAGCAATCCTGGTGATGATCGAAAACCGATCGCTCGCGTTTCCGACAAACAGACCGTTTCTACTGACAGCTAAGCCAGTTGGAATCCCTGAAAGACGTTGTTGTGACAACAACCGACCGGTCGTCGTATTGTAGGCTTGAACAGCTCCGATATTTCCGTTGAAGTTGACTGATACAAGCAGGGTAGACATGTTAATTCACCTTTAGATCGGACCACCTAGTATGTAAGGCGATACCGTATTGCAATACGGTAGTCGAGATATTTTTGCCAATTGCTCATACGAGCTTCTCTGCGCTAGTCGCAAAACGCAACCTCTCTTTTGAAGAAAAGTTATTACCTTACAGCGTTTTTCACTCATGTGAGGTACAGGGGGTGTGGGGGCTTCGCCCCCACACAGGGGCAGTGCCCCTGCACCCCGTTTTTCGTACTTCACTAGCCTGAAAAAGGCTGTATCAAGGCCATTCGTTGAAAAAGCGTGGAGCAACAAAGGGCTGAAGTAGTGGGGCAAGGCTTGTTCCGGCATCAAACCTGCTCTACTCGTTTGTTGCTCCACGATTCACCCTTCAGACTGCGGTAGGAGTTGTTGGCAGACTGTCGAGTTTGCGTTGTCCTTTAGCCTAAAATGGGGACTTGTCCCGAAGCAACGTGCTTTCCAGAGCGATGGAAACCCTTGTAAGATTAGGAACAAGTACTTCGGAACTACTCTTTGACTTCGGGACACTTCCTGCCTTTTTTGGTAGCCTCACGCTCCCTAGCATTCTTCTATGCCGAGACTGAGTACCAGCGATCGAGCTAAAATCCGAGCAGCCCGCCTTCTAGAGCAGCTAATCGCCTTCGCTAACAACGAGCGGCCCGATTGCGAATCCCTGTCTAAGCAACTGACGGCCCGCTGGGATCTCCAGTTCACTCAACCGCGGTTAATTGTCCAGACAACGCTGAATGGCTTGGCGGCCTTAATAAATCCTTCACCAGCACAGTCAAACCAGGCCATAAAAGAACATGTTCGTCATGATCTGCGCCTATTGCGCGATTTTTTAGAAATTTTGGAGGATAAAGGTAGTGCCATGCTCCAGCTCGCTAGCAATTGTCAGTTCGCCCCCCAACAACCTGACAAACTCTCGGCTAATTGGCAATCCCAAGCCAGTTCCGTCCGGGTGCGCCTTCTGTAGTTTTGACTGTACAAACGGTTCAAATAGGCTTTCAAGCTCATTTGCAGCAATCCCAGGTCCCGTATCGCTGACCTCAAAATGCAGAACGAGACAGGGTTGAACATTCTCCTTGGCTTCATACCCACTTGCCTCTGGCACACCCTCCACCTCCACCCGCAATGTAATCTGTCCCTCCTGAGTAAACTTGACCGCATTGCTGAGCAGGTTAATCAGAATTTGGCGCAGCTTACCAGCGTCGGTCTGGACATATTGAGGCAGGTTGGGGGCGAGCTGGCAGAGAATCTGTAATCCTTTCTGTTCGGCTCGCAGACGAAACATCTGCTCTAGCGTCGTGAGAAACTCGTGCAAATCGAAGCTGATCAGATTGAAGGTTGACCGTCCGGCCTCAATCTTGGACATTTCCAGGATGTCGTTGATCAGGTTGAGCAGGTGTTCGCCACTGCGGTTGATGATTGTAATTTGCTCTTGTTGCGCTTTCGACAGGGCCGGGTGGTTGGCCAGCAGTTGACTGAAGCCAAGAATGGCATTGAGCGGCGTGCGTAGCTCGTGGCTCATGTTGGCGAGAAAGGTGCTTTTGGCTTGGTTGGCGGCTTCGGCGGCTTCTTTCGCCTGTTGCAATTCCATTTCAGCCTGCCGGCGCAGGGTGATATCGCTGAGCGAGCCAATGGCTCGAATCGGAGTACCGGTTTCATCCCAGACGGCTTTGCCTCTGGCTAAGAGCCATTTGTAACTGCCATCCTTACAGCGCATGCGGTACTCCGACGTATACACAGGAGTTTCTCGATTCAGATAGTTTTGGAATGCGGTTTGCAAAACCGGTTGATCGTCGGGGTGAATGCAGCCAAACCATTTTTCAAAGGTATCAATTTCTTTGTAATCGTATCCCAACATTTCCATACAGCGGGGAGACAAGAAATGTTCATCGGTAATCAAATTGTGATCCCAAATGCCATCATTACCACCTTCAATAGCTAATTGCCAACGTTCTTCACTTTGTCGGAGCGCATCTTCAACTTGTTTGCGCTCTGTAATATCCATTGCAGTTCCAAACAGTTGAATTACCTGTCCGTAGCTGTCTCGTACCACTTCTCCTCGCCCTAGCAGATCGCGAATCAAACCGTCCGGACGAATGATGCGATGTTCAATTTCATAAGGCGTTCCATTGCTGATGGCCTGTTTTATGATTGTTTGCATCAAGCTACGCTCATCGGGATGCAGCAGTTGCACATACTCGGCATAGGTTGGTTCTGGTTGGGTTGGGTCGAGGCCAAAGATGCGGAAGAGTTCTTCGGACCAGGTGATTTTTTGTGTTGCTAAATCGCCGACGTCCTTCGCCACGGTGCCCTTTCAGCCCAGGTCATCCGCCTCGACGACGCCGGCCCGGCGCCAGTCCTTGAGACCCGATACCTCTTCCCAAACCAAGACCGGCTCAACACGTACATCCGCGAGCACGCACCGGCCTTGCGCGCACAAGGCCTGTCGCTGTTCCCGCCATCATCTGGCGTTGTGTTCCATCGTCGATCCGGGCCCGTCCTCGCCCAGATCCACACAAGCCCCTGACGGACACCCCTCCCGATCGGCGTGCAAACGGCTGACTCTCGCGCCGTCCGATACATTCCCACCGTGGCCACCCGAACCGACGAGCAACTCCTGGCCTCCTATCGCGAGGGCGAGGTGGACGCCATGCGCCAGCTCATCATTCGGCATCAGGACGACCTGCTCCGCTTCCTCATCCGGCTCTGCGGTGACCGACAGATGGCCGAGGACGTCTTTCAGGAGGCCTTTCTCCAGGTTCACATCTCCGCCGATACCTTCGACACCTCCCGTCGATTCAAACCCTGGCTTTTCACCATCGCCGCGAACAAAGCCAGGGACATGCTCCGTAAGAGGAGTCGGCGGCAGGAGGTCGATCTCGCCGCCCCGATTGGATCTTCCGATGGCGGCGGCACCACCCTCATCGACCTGCTCGAGATCGATCTGCCGTCCCCGGCTCAGGGGATCACCGATCGGGAAAGAGACGACCTCGTCCAGCGCGCCATCGACCTCATGCCACACCCGTTGAAGGAGATCCTGCTCTTGGCCTACTTCAACCGACTCAGCTACGCCCAGATCGCCGAGGAGCTCGACATCCCCCTGGGCACCGTGAAGTCTCGCCTGCATTCCGCGGTCGCGACCTTCGCCCGCAACTGGCAGATCGTCAACCGTCGCGACACAAGTGCCTGATCGCCAGTAAACACTGGGTCCCGCTTGCCGTCGAACGCCCCCGCACGATTCCCACGCATGGATCCGTCGCCCGCCATCTCGCCCGTCGCACCAGTGGCTCTTGACCCGGAGAGCGCCGACGCGATCGAGCCCGCGATCTCGGCCCCCGCCCCGACAGGCGAGGCGAGGACAGAGGCCGCCCGACGATTGCTCTCGCTCCTCGACACAACCGCATCGGCCGATCCCGCGCTTGCAGATGTGACGATGGCCCGCATCTTCCGCCTTCGCGCCGCCGCCGCACGTGGGCAGCCCTATCTCAGCGACGACGACGAGGAGGCGGTTGACGGCTGGGTTCTGGCCGAGCAGCAGGCCGCGAGGGTCTCCCCGCCCCTGCGATCGCGCGCCCAGCGGCTCCAGCAGATCGGCGAGGCCCTCATGGGCGGCGCCCCGGTCGCGTCCGGGGACGCGCTGCTGACAAGAACCCTGGCCAGGATCGCCGAGCACGAGGCCGTCCGCCGTGACGCGATGCGACTCGAGCCCGCGCGACCCCAGCGGCTGGCGCGGAACGCCGCGTCCGTTACCAATGATGTCATCAACAAGGATTGCAACCGGTCGCGCAGACGATTGGGCCGACACATCAATAAAAGCGGCTAAAATGATGAATAGAACGAAAACGGTTGTGCGGATCAGATATATAACCTCACTTCGGCAGCCGGACGATCTTTTAATTCCTGGCTTTGCGTTCCCTGTTAAAAGGGATTGCCTTTTCGGATAAGGTGCCCGCTCTTTCCTAAGCGGTCATTCTGTCGGTGTTATCTGAAAATACAGAACCACCATTTAAACGAAAGGGGGAAAACTGCCTTTATTCCTGAAAAAAGGAGAGTATGCTGGAAATCAGCATCTTGGGGTAACCTTATAATATGATGACCGCCGCCATTCTTGCAAGAAAAACCGACACACCTATTTTCACCATTCGCTATTACACGCGAATTGGCCTGCTGAAACCTTCGCGAGACGTCTCGAACGGCTACAAGCTTTATAAACAGAGCGACAAAGACCGCATAAAATTCATCAACTCGGCAAAAAACCTAGGCTTTACGCTCAGCGAGATCCAAAACATCCTGAACCACGCCGCAGATCACAATTCGCCGTGCCCGATGGTCCGTGAGCTGGTCGAAAAGCGAATAGAAGAGACCAAGAAGAAAATACGCGAGATGCAAAAGCTTCGGAGGCGTCTCGAAAAGGCCGCCGAAGAGTGGAAAACAATGAAGAACTCAACGCCCGATGGCCACTCGGTCTGTCGCCTGATCGAATCATTTGCTGAATTTGATGAAACGGCTTGACTTGATAGTTAGTAGCAGGTTGTAGAATCGTTTTGGAGGTCGGAATGACTATGAAGAACGATAGGATTGAGACACCGGCTAACATTGTGCAGATCGGCAGAAAGCCCGCTGCCCCCGAAGCTCAACATCAACACATTGACCCTGTTTGCAAGATGGTGGTAATGCCCGAAACGGCAGCTGCCTCATTCAAATATAAAGACGAGACCTTTTACTTCTGCAACCCGGGATGCAAAACAAAATTTGAAGATGAACCCGAGAAGTATCTGTCTGTTACAACTGAATCTGTTATAGGAAGCTGCTGCGGAACCACGCCAAACGTAGAAAAGGGCTTCATCGATCCTGTATGTGGAATGACCGTTGGTGCGGCCACCACTTCAGGTTCACATCAACACAATGGTGAAACTCACTACTTTTGTTCGACCGGCTGCTTGACCAAGTTCAAGGCGAATCCCGAAAAGTATCTGAGCCCATCCGAACCCCAAGACCTTCCGCCCGACGTCGAATACACCTGCCCGATGCACCCCGAAATAGTTCAGATCGGTCCGGGTTCTTGTCCGAAGTGTGGAATGGCCTTGGAGCCAAAAGAGATCAGCCTAGACGACCAGCCCGACCCGGAACTCATCGATATGAAGCGGAGGTTCTGGATATGCCAATGGCGGCTGGCATTCTGAAACGACAACGATTGTGCAAGTGACCGACAGTAAGGGCAATGTTTTGCTCGACAATACTCCGCGTCCTCAGCTCGTACTAGACCCGTGGGCGGTGGCAGCCCTCAACTCGACGCTACAGGATGTGATCACACGAGGCACAGGGACAGCGGCTCGGATCGATCGCCCTGCCGCAGGTAAAACTGGAACCACCTCGGCAGAACGCGACATCTGGTTTGTCGGCTATGTCCCTCAACTGGCGGTAGCGGTTTGGGTTGGCAACGACGACTATAGCCCTATCGGCACAGGAGCAACGGGTGGTGGCTATGTTGCCCCGGTCTGGCGCAGCTTCATGTACAAAGCGCTAGAAGGCGTCCCGGTTGAGACCTTTAAGCCGATGTCGAATTTTGTTAAGCCCTAGCCCTTTTTTCTACTTTTTCTACTTTTCCTACGGCATTCGTTCCAGTTCGGCCTTCATCCGTTCTAGCGTCAGGTGCATTTGGTCGAACATTTGCTGAGGCGTGACGCCAAATTGGCCGAGTTGGGTTTTGAGCTGCTCTACGGTCATTTGAGCCATAAAATCTTCTGAAAGTTCAAAGCGCTTCATAAACACCCGATAGCGCTCCATCATCGCTTCCATTTGTTCAATGAAGATTTTTTTGCCTTCCCGGTCAAATTTGCCGTAGTCTGAACCCAAACGCATTAAGGATTGGTAATCCTCAAATAGCTGTTTTGCTTCTTGTTGAACAATTTCAGAATCGAAAAATCCCATCGTTCTTTACTATGGATTTCCTAGTGCATCTTCTATGCGTGTTCCTAATCCACTAAGTGGAGATTCTGTCAGTTGAAACGCTTAATTTCCCTGGCCACCATAATTTAACGCGCGATTTAATGTGAGAGTCAACTAGATAGCAAGCACCATCACAATAATTAAGCTGTCAAATCATTCACTAAAGGGTGTAAATAAGCAAGTTTTAACTGACCAACACCATTAGCAGCAATTTGTAAATCAACTCAATTCTAGTCCAGTCTGTCCAACATCTCAGGATCGGATATCTCTACCTGGGCTAAAGCAATTGGAGCCTGGATTGGCAGTGTACAGAAATTGCTGAAATTATCCTATCATTCGCAAATATAGGAAACGGGCAAGCGATATTAACGTGAGCCACTATTTGCTCTTTGGACTATTTGCTCTTTGGACTGTTTGCTCTTTGGCTATCGATGTAGAGTTAGTAAATGCAGAAATAAATGCAGAAATAAATGCAGAATTAGTGTGAGGCTATCCAATTGTTTTTCAAGATACGCTGAGCGAATTGCGATTGAACTCATGCAGCAGAGAAGTTTGCGATCTGATCGCTCTCCTAACAGTTGGCGTTGACAGGTGAGGTTAGTGGTTCCCAATTTACGATCGCCTTTTAGAAGTAGCTCTGCGCCTCTATTCACAAGGCGCTGACTCGAACAGCAGATATTGAAGACCGAGGGGTTCATGCTGCTCATTTCACCACCCTACGGCAGTCGCCTGTACCAGCAGTTCATGTCGAAGTTGGCTATATCAGCGTCAGCACCGATGGAACAAGTCTGGCTAATTTGGCCTATCACCGCTACTTGGCCCGACCAATTGCCAACGGCATTTTCCGATATGTCCGGCAGCAACGCTGAGAACATTTCGGTCTGGGCTGGAAAGATGGGAAGATAAGTTTAAGTTCACAATAAGTAACTGTAAAAACTGTAAAAAGAAGCATGGCTGAAATTCAATTCTCCAAAGGAATCACCGAAGATGTTGTGCCCGATGTGCGGCTGACCCGTTCTAAAGATGGCACGAACGGTACTGCCACCTTCTATTTTGAGAAGCCAAGAGCACTCAGCAACGACAGCACCGAGGACATTACGGGCATGTACCTGATTGATGAAGAAGGCGAAATCATGACGCGAGAGGTTAAAGCCAAATTCATCAACGGTCAGCCAGAGGCGCTGGAAGCCGTTTACATCATGAAGAGTGTTGACGAATGGGATCGGTTTATGCGGTTCATGGAGCGCTATGCAGAAGAGAATGGCCTAGGCTTTAGTAAAGCTTAAGCAGGGGACGAGTGAGTACTACGCTCCAGGTGATGCTGTAGTGCGGGCGTCTTGCCCGCGACCGTCCCTAGTTCCAGTCCTTCAAACTCCTAAATCCAACTGCCAGTTGCGCAACTGGCCTTTGTTTTCTGGCACCCAGTCGATGATATGCAGTCGCCACTTGCCCTGGACCGGATGACTGAGAACTGTTTTGAGCCATAGGGTCGTTTCTAGGGAGTAGGTCGTTTTAAGGCGTGTTAGCCGTCCAATCGCTCGACTTTGTAGCAGTACCTTAGTTTCCCAAGGTGGAATCAGGTAGACCTCCAGATCGCCCATAAACTCGTGTTCAATGTCAATGCGGACCTCAATATCCTGCACCGAACCAGCCTCTGTGATCTGAATGGTGCTACTTATGCCTTCCGGGTCGCCATCGGGAATGTCCAGTGGTGTTGAGTTGCTATATTGAATCCACCGCTGAGGCAGTGGTAATGGTGTTATCTGCTGCTGAGCGAACTGCAGCGCTTTGACGGCGTTGACCTTGCCGAATCCAAAGGCAGCGGAATAGCGATTGGCGTCGTAGTGGCCTAGCTGCAGCTTCAGTTGGGCATCGGGTTCCGGATCCAGAATTTTGTCTGCCGTTTGCTCTAGAATTTGCCGTACCTGGAGCGCGGTCAAGTCTGGATGAATTGATAGCACGAGGGCTGCGACTCCGGCTACGATGGCACAGGCTGCCGAGGTGTCACCCATTAGGGCTGGATTGACTGCATCGGCAGTTGTAATTGTTGCAGGCGGTTCGTCTAGGATAATGGCCCGTCCAAGTGCATTCATAGAAGTATTGGCAGGCATCGGTCGGCATAACTTCTGTCTTTTTACCGCCGCATTCCGGGCAGATGATCGTTGATGTATTTGTTTCGGTCTCCATTCCATTCTGCACAACGAAAATTGGTCGGACAAGAGGACAGGTTTCGATCAACTTATAAAGATAAGTAATATTCCAGAAGGATCCCAAACATGACAAATGACAGCTCCATCGATCTCTTCAGGTTCTGCAACCTTTGCCGTTCCGAACTCACCCTGTTCAATTACTTGCTTGGCGTGAAGATGCCATGCCTTCGCATCATCAACGCCGAATAACATCATAAAATTGTCAGCCCATTCCTTCTTATAATAATTTTGGAGACGAAAAACTGCTCCTCCGAGACGGCAATCCACATCACCTGCCCAGACCTCAGTAAGCTCAAAGCCGAGTTTTGAATAGAAAAGCTTGGAAAGCTCAAAATCCTTCGCAGGCGTGTAAATTTTCAGATCATTTATTGTTAATTTCATCATTTTATGAATCAAGCACGAGGCCAATACATAATAACGCAAACCCCGACCAAGGCTATGAATCCACCGATAATGTCTATCCGGTCTGGCGTTACCTTTTCAACTTGCCAGCCCCAGATCAGGGCGAGGACTATAAAAAATCCGCTATATGCAGCCTGTATGCGTCCATAGTTTGTAGGTTGTAAAGTGTGTATCATTCCGTAAATTGCAAGAACCACAACCCCTGCGATTCCAAAAAAGAACGAACGGCCTGTCCGCAACCAAAGCCAGATCAAGTAGGCTCCACCCAGTTCGCAGATACCCGCGAAAAGAAAGTAAGCGACCGATCTTGGTATTTCCATATTATTTGAATGTGGCTTCGATGAACTCCTTAGCTCCTTTTGGCCCGGTCAGAGATAGTTTTATCGGGCCGGTTCGTTCGATCGAAAGGTGGAAATCAAGGAAAGGACAGCATTGGCGTTCAAGCCTAATAAACTCCAGAACTTTCTCCAAGGTTTCAGCATCTGATGGAAACGAATATTTCGAGCCTTCCGCCATAGACTCCACACTCGTTACACGAGGCATCAAGTTTCCGATAATCTCACGCTCGCGGCGTCTAAAATCTTCATCTGACAGTGTGCAAACGATCGGGATATCTGGGCTTTTTCTTAATTCCATAATTGTAGGGTAGCGTAAAAGTGGTTAAGAATGCGATTCATCCGGATCGATTGAATCATGGTAATGGTCGGCTGAGAAATCATCCGGATCAAGGCAAAGTTGTCATCGCATTTATTTCGCGATACTTTACGCTTTTGACGCAAATCAAACTTGGAGCAAATGTAAATGTCATTGATCGAACAGGTGTGGGCACGGGAAATAATGGATTCGAGAGGGAATCCGACTATCGAAGCCGAGGTGATATTGGAAGACGGAACGACCGGCCGGGCTCTCCTAGCTTTGGGAGAGGAGGGCTGGGGAGGTGAGGGCAAATATAGTTGCACATCGCGTTATTTATTTGATGTCCAATCTGATATCCAAATGGACAGATAAACACAGATAAACTAATTCATCTTGTGCAGCAATGCTCAAATCCAAATTGAAGGAGCGGGATGGGAAAACCCGCTAGCCACCGTTCGAGCTAGTTGAAACCAATCAACGGTTGGATAATTGCTCAGCAAACAAACTGACCCTGAGAAACGCACTCATCTCTCCCATCATTGCTCAATCGGCTCATACTGGCGAGGCTGTCTAGGGAGAGTAAACGAACTGCAATATGTCTCCAACGTATCCTCAGCAACCGAGAAATCTGCAATTCGATCAACCCCTTCGTTGCTAAATAGGTGCAAATCTATCTCTACCGATACCACCATCGATCAGATCAGCACCAAAGCCTCCATAAATGAAGTCATCTCCGACTCCTTCCACGATAGTATCATTACCCATTTCACCAAATAGCCTGTCACTACCATCGCGCCATCAAGCCAATCGTTGCCATTAAATCCGTTTAGTTATATCGGCAAAATGTCATCACTAGCACCACCACCGAGCCAGTCGTTTCCAGTTCCTATATTTCCTCCAATATCACTATCTCCATCTAGAAAATCAATACCATCGCCGCCTTCTAGTCAATCATGGCCATCCCCACCAAGCAAAACATCAATACCAGCATTACCATAGAGAAAGTCATTTCTATCTTGGCCATATAAATGATCGTCCTCTGCTCCGCCAAAAATTATATCGCCATTGCTGCTAGAATACACAGTATCGTATCCTGTACCTGCATCAATGATGTCAAATCCTGCGTTTCCGTAAATGACGTCATTTGCAGTTGTGCCATTTAGAATATTGCTGGGTGTTGCTGAATAGAGGTATGAATTGCCCCCTAGCCTCCCAATTCTGGGGGAAACCGGACCTTTCAAAGTCCCAAGTATGGCTTGGAGTATGCAAACCGATTGAGAAGGTATGGTGCGATTTGAGGAAAGTATGGTTTGTGTTCACAATTTCCCTAACAAGCTGGAAACTTGATTCCATCTGATGAATCTACCAGGCTATTACCTTACTGAATTAGTGCAGGTTGATACCCCTAGTAACTAGAGACTGCATTTGTCGTATGGTATTGAGGTGTATCAGTTGATGTAACATAAACCTATGGGGCGACGAATCTACTTGGTGCGACATGGGCAGGCCGCCTATGTAAAGACTGTGCCGAAAGACATCCACGGCTACTTGACGGATTTAGGACAGCAGCAAGCTCTTTTAACCGCCCAGCGCCTATCTCAGTTGCCCGTCAGTAAAATCTACCACAGCGATCTGCATCGAGCTTGTCAAACTGCAGAACTGATTGGTTCAAAATTACCGAATGCTGTTTTGCAAGCATCGCTTATCTCCAGTTCGTTATCGACCCTTTGGTTCTGGGTTCGGCAAAGGACATCGCTGTTATACGCGATGGCGTCAAAAAGCTTGTCGATGAGGCACGCACAACGAATCAGAAGGTCTCGCCGGACGTCTATTTGACCATTTCGCGTTCACTGGTCGCGGCGATCGATGCCAAACAGACACAGAATCTTCGTGTAAAACTGGCGACGCAGCAGCTCCGGCAGAAGATCGACACGAAGAACACGGAACAGGAGAAGCGTGAGGTCTTTGCCGAGCTAGAACGTTTCAAGGCGGAACAGGAAGACGAAGCGATCCTTCGGCTCTCGGAAGACTACGAAAAGGGAGCGATCCTTGTTTTTTACTTTGCCGATCAGCTAAAGGGTGTTGAGAATTCCGGTTTCGATATCGCTGCATCGATGCGCGAGATGCTGCTTTCTTTCGATCCTGCAAAAGAGACCGGCCGGTATGCTTCCTTTGCCGACGCGCGTAAACGGGCGATCGCGGCCCGTGAATCGCGAAGAGCGGGCGGAACGGAAACGATCTTAGTTGAGAACCCGGTTACAACGCGGCTGATCGAGATCGATAAGATGATCACTGCGAAAAAGCTGGCTGAAGCTTCAAAAGCGCTCCGTGAACTTGTTGACAAAGACCCCGCCGACGCACGGATCTACTACAATATCGGACGCGTCGCAAGCCAGTTAGCCGCCGACCTTGCCGATCCGGGCGAAGAGGATCAGCTTCGTGCGACGCTTCTCGAAGCCAAGGTTGCATATGAGAATGTGATCCGCATCGCGGCGGCAAGACGTACCGATGCCGCTCTTGTTTCGCTTTCTTACGTTGCGCTCGCCCGTATATATGAATTCTTCGGTGATACTACGTACGCCGTCGGTATCTATGACGCCGCGATAAAGGTGGGCGATGTGACCGGCGGAGCCTATAAAGAAGCCCTGGCCGGAAAAGCAAGACTCCTTAGGGACCAGTAAATACCATAGACAACTTTTTCCGACACCACGCCTGAGTGCTTTCAAGCTCAGCACCGGCGTGTGCTTCAGCCTTGATTTTTCGTTAAACTTGTGGGAAATGAAACGCCTTTTTTTGATCGATTCAATGTCCCATATATTTCGGGCGTATTTTGCTCCGATGGGTGCCCGGCAGGAACCTCTAAGGAACAGCAGCGGCCAGGTAACGCAGGCAGTTTTCGTCTTTACGAATATGCTGCGAAAGCTGATAAATGATGAGCGTCCCGACTACATCGCTGCAGTTTTTGATACCGCCGCACCCACCTTTCGCCATGATTCTTTTGAGGCATACAAGGCGAATCGTGAAGAGATGCCGGAAGACCTCGCCTCGCAGCTTCCTTTCATAATTCGTGTTTGTGAGGCGTTTAATCTTCCGATTCTGAAGATGGATGGCTACGAGGCAGACGACATCATCGGCAACTGCGTATTCCCTTGAACACTAATGCACGCATTGCAGCCGGATGAGAATTGCTCTTGGCTCGCTGCATTCGATAATAGCCTTGCGCCCAAGCACAATGATGTCGGCTCTGGTTCGCCCACTCTACAAACCTCTGTCGCAGGAAAATCGGACAACTCCATCGCCAATGGCTCCAATTCTTTTTACCGCTACTCTCCTTGACGGACGCAATGCCGAAATCGCACATCATTTGCTGAGCATTATCAAAGCGCGATCTGTCTTCACCAAAGGCCGCTAGTAATCGGGGAGCTAGATGCTCTCCAGCACCAGGAAGGGCAGCAAACCAAGCTGCATCGGGAAGTGTCGTGAAACAACGATCGATCTTGAATGATGCCGAGATGCAGCCACTTGAAGGCTGAGGTGGTCCCCAAAAATTGGACAGGGGGTTAAGCTCTGAACCACTCAAAAGATGATAGGAGTAGTTCATGAGTAACAAACGTAAGCAATACCGCCCTCAATTCAAAGCCAAAGTCGCTTTGGAAGCCATTCGAGGCGAGAAAACTGTTTCCGAGTTAGCCAGCCAGTACGAAGTGCATCCGACGATGATTAACAACTGGAAACAGCAGGTGTTGGAGGAAGCGGGCAGTCTGTTTGAGAAGGGGAGCGAACCGACAAAAGTCGATGAAAGCCAGCAAGCCCAAATCAATGCGTTGTATCGGCAGATTGGGCAATTGAAGGTGGAACGGGATTTTTTAGCCATACCGAAGCGAAACGGGGGGACAAGAGTCCTGGGAGTGCCTACCGTGGGGGAAGTGGTCAAAAGGATGCTTGAACCAGTACTGGAGCCAGTGTTTGATGAGAATTCCTATGGGTATAGGCCGAGGCGGTCAGCCCATGATGCGATTGCCGTCACGCGTAAGCGCTGCTGGCAATATGACTGGGTTGTCGAGTTTGACATTCAAGGACTCTTTGATAACATCAACCACGACCTGTTGATGAAGGCCCTGAGGCATCATTGTCAGTGTCGGTGGGTGCTGTTGTATGTAGAGCGTTGGTGGAAGGCACCCCGACAAGAACCTGATGGGACGCTAACACAACGGAGTCAAGGAACCCCACAGGGAGGCGTTGTGAGTCCGCTACTGGCAAATCTGTTTCTGCACGACGCTTTTGATGCGTGGGTTAGACGGGAAATGCCACGAGTTCCATTTTGTCGTTATGCGGATGATGGATTGCTGCATTGTCGCAGTCGTCGTCAAGCCGAATACGTGATGACACGGCTAACAGAGCGATTCCGAGAGTGTGGATTGGAGATCAATCCAGACAAGTCAACAATCGTCTACTGCAAAGACAGGAATCGACGGGAGGAGCATGAGGTCGTCAGTTTTGACTTTCTCGGCTTTAGGTTTCGACCTCGGCGGTGTGTAGACCGAGGCGGTAACATCCATCCCAACTTCCCGCGGAAGCGGAGAAGGCCAAGACACCTCGGCCTCTGACCTCAAAGGAAATGCAGTTCCTTTTCACCGAGGCGTCGCCGCGTCACTATACGACGGAAATGACCGCCACCCGGCTTGCATATTCCAATGCGGGTGAGGCGGCACGAACAAAGACGGACGCCCTCATCCGTGGCGAGATAACACCGAGCAAAGAAGCAATGCAACTGATAGAGAGTCTTGAATCGCGGCTCGAAAGACGACACTCGACAGAATCATTATCGGCTACAAAACACTTCCTTCAGAGCCTCAAGTCGCCAAATGATGATCTGCGATATAAAAATCCGTTCGATCATTCCGCAGTCTATCGCAGGCTGCCGCCAGCCGAGCGAGATTTCGTTTATCAGCGTGCGGTGTTTCAGAAAGAAGATTTGGAAGCAAGACAACAAATAAACAATGACAAAGTGATACAAAACAATCTTACTTCGGGTACGATTGTTAATAGATCGGCAGATAGACTGACTGATCTCCGTCGGGGGATTGTATCCGATCTGGTTGAGATACTCCGAAGTCACCCAGAAATCAATCAGTCGGTTTTAACAAAGCAAACGAAATCAATCGTCAACGATCGGATTATTCGAGATGAGCCATCCGGATCCGTACAGATCGAAGCAATCAATAACCTCGGAAATAAACTGGCCGAGGGAATCGGGGAGATTCACATTTCTCATTTTGATCGCGAGTCAAACACCACGGACAAATTAGTAGCCGCTACTCAGATTTGGAGCAAGGGCCGGGGCTCAGAGAATCCAATCATCCAAAGCCGTTGAAACTAGCACATTATGGAATCAGTCCCATGCACGGATCCCGTTCACCATTTCGGATAATTTCAAATAATTCATTAACCTCAAAACTCAAATTGTGTTCGATACTCCCTTACAACCATTGGGTTTACATTAATTTATTTTCCCATCTTGCTCATGTAACAACCCTTGTAGCAGGAGCCTTTGCGTGTTGGTGGTGGCTAACGACAACAGGAATTGGGGTGCGTAGGCGAAATCTAAAACTGACACTTTGTTGCGAACGGGGTGGCGTCTAATGGAATGGTCGAGGATAATCTTTTCTCGACCAGGCGTGATCTCTGGGCCTCGAAGGGAAAAATAATGTTCGTAAACGTCGAAAACATTAACTTCAGCTACACCGTGGGGACGCCGGTGATACGGGATGTTTCGTTCGATTTGGATAAGGGCGAGACGTTGGCTGTGGTCGGTGCTTCGGGGTGTGGGAAGTCAACTCTATTGCGGATCATTTCCGGCATATTGCCGCAGACGGAACAACATTTGCTAACCGGAAAGGTGTCGATCGGTGGCGTTTCGCCTGACGAATACCGAAGGTCCGGCAAGTTGGCGTTTATGTTCCAGGAAGCGACGTTGATGCCTAATCTTTCGGTGAAAGACAAATCTCAGCGCATGAGGTGCTTTTGGCGCTGAAGCGCATCGAGCGCACCAAGAAGTACTATACCGCCTGTAGCGTTCGTGCGACTTGCAGCCAGGTGTTTCGCTTCGGGATCGCAACGGCGCGTGCAGAGCGCGACGTGTGCGCCGATCTGCGCGGGGCCCTGGTCACGCCCAAGGTCGTCCATCGCGCGGCGATCACGACGCCCAAGGGCGCCGGTGCGCTGATGCGCTCGATCGAGGGTTACGAAGGTCACCCCAATGTTCGCGCCGCGCTGCGACTGCTTCCGCACGTCTTCGTTCGTCCCGGGGAACTGCGCCATGCGGAGTGGAAAGAGTTCGACTTCGAGCGCGCGGTCTGGACCATTCCCGATCACAAGATGAAGATGGGGCGCGCTCACGCCATACCTCTCTCGCGTCAGGCGATCGAGATTATCGCGGAGCTGGAAACCGACGAGAGCGACAGCCCCTATCTGTTTCATTCGCTGCGCGCGGCGAACAGGCCGATTTCCGATAACACCATCAACGCGGCCCTCCGGCGTCTCGGCTATGCCCAGGATGAAATGACCGCGCACGGGTTTCGAGCTATGGCAGCCACCTTGCTCAACGAGATGGGTACATGGAACCCCGACGCCATCGAGCGGCAGCTTGCGCACGCCGAACTCAACGCTGTCCGGCGCGCCTACACCCGAGGTCAGTACTGGGATGAGCGCGTGCGAATGATGCAGCACTGGTCGGACTATCTGGACGATCTGCGCGGCGCGGCGGCTCCTTCACGTCGAGCGGTCGGTTTGCGCGCAGCGCCGCATCAATGAATTGAAGCTCTACAGGCTTGGTGATCGAATAGGCGTAGGGACGCGCTTCTATGCGTCACGGAACCCTGTTTAACATGATCCATCCCTCGCGTTGAAGTTTCGGCGTTTCTTTAACTCGGGCCAGCGATCGGAGACGTCGCCTGAAGCTCCGCCTGATCCAAACCCGGGGGAGTACAGGTCTGCCTATCGACGGTCCTCGGCCGAATAGAACATCGGATTGTGCATCCACGCCTTGATGGCCGACTCCCGCCATCCCGCACAGCGCGCGCTTAGCTGGATGTTCCTCGGGAACGTACCGGCCTGCATTTTCCTGTAGAGTGTCGAGCGGCTGAGGCCGGTTCGATCGAGAACGGCATTCAGACGAAGGATGCGGTCGGGGTTGTCGGGCATAGTGTGATCCTTTGTGCTTGGCTTTGATCCCCCCGCGAACAGCATCGGGATAGTCGAGGCTCGCGCAACCGTCGTGAGGGGGGGAGATTGGTTCAAGAGGGCCAAGGGCGGCACAAAGATACGCTGGCGTAGATGGAGGGTTCTGTCTTTCGGGTTCCATAGCGTCTCACGCCTGCGGCATGACCGCGCTCTACGCCGTCTACGCGGCGCCGAGCCACACTGCGGCGTCTCTCTCAACGCTGCCCAAAGCGAACAATTGGCCAGCCAACCAGCCACTAGCTCTATACGCTACAGAAATTTTCATCTAAACCAGCATAATTTGATTGGAAGCGGAGCGCTAAACGCTGGGAATCGTCCTGATTTTTATGCCATTTGCACAACCTTTTAACCAGTTTCTCTTGAGCCTAATTCTCTTTTAGTTTTGAGAAGTTGTGTGATTCGTTTTATTGATAATTAATACACGAAACAGTTGATAAAGATATTCGGCAAATCGAGTATTAATTCTCAACATCCTGAAGCAAACTAAAAGAAATTTTTAGATAGATTTTAGGTATATTGAGAATTACTTCTACTAACTCAATAGAGAGCAGTTGACGGGTTGATGTAACGTCGATACAGTAAGGAGTAAATCCACCCAAAATGCTTGCCTCAAGGCATTTTGAAATGACTATTTAAGTTGGGATACTCCCACTTGCACTGAGAGGAGAACACTATGTCTACCACTGGAATGCTTTTGCAGCCATTTGATCAGATGCGCGACAATCCAGTGATGCTGGAATTAAGCGTTACAACTCCAATTTGCGAAGGATTGAATGTCGCGCTAGCCAGTTTCCAGGCGTTGTATTTGCAGTATCAAAAGCATCATTTCGTTGTCGAAGGTTCAGAATTTTACTCATTGCATGAATTCTTCAACGATAGCTATGAAGAAGTGCAAGGACATGTCCATGAAATTGGTGAGCGTTTGAACGGCTTGGGTGGTGTTCCTGCGGCCAGCTTCAGCAAGTTGGCAGAGCTGTGCTGCTTCACCCCCGAATCCGATGGCATCTATTCCTGTCGCCAAATGATAGAGCACGATCTACAAGCCGAGCAGGCGATTATTCAGGTAATCCGTCGGCAAGCCAGCCAAGCAGAAAGTCTGGGGGACCGGGCCACTCGCTACCTATATGAGAAAATTCTTCTAGAAACCGAAGATCGGGCGTTCCACCTCGATCATTTCCTGGCTCACGACAGCCTGACTCTTGCCTTTGTTGGTACTAGCAACGGCAATTAATGCCCGAAGCTGACCATTCCGCATAGACTGGAAACATAACCTAAATGTTAGGCTCTGGATGCTCGTCCTTTGGCATCTGGAGTCTATTTGTTCAGGTTGGTTTATTCGGATTGTTAACTCAAAGTACTGACTCAAAGTACTGACTCAAAGTACTGACTCAAAGCATTGATTCAAAGCATTGATTCAAAGCGTTGGCTCAATTGGTTCACTCGGACTTGGAGGCACTCTTGCATTTTTCCTCTGCCTATTTGCTAGTTTCCCACGGCAGTCGCGATCCCCGGCCCGAAATTGCCCTAGAGCATCTAGCTGAACTGGTGCGGCAACGCCTACAAGCAAGACGGCAACGACAAGGACAGTCTCTAGCAGTAGGACGAGAGGTGTGGAGACAGGAGCAGATTCAAAACCCTGCGCCGCCCGCGCAGGGTTTTGGGTTTTATGTTTAATTAGGCTCACCTACTCAGGCATACAGTTCAGGAAGGCTGATTAAGATACCCAGCCGCCACACAATCTTCAATTACCTGCTGCATAAATGTCCAGAGCTGGGGAGCACCCGTTTCAATTGGAGCAATCCGCTTCATCACTTGGTCGCGGGTAATCTGGTGTAGTCTCCAGGTGCCGCCTTGTGTTTGTTGATTATGGAGTACAGGTTGGAGGCGATCCAGAGCAGCAGCAAATTTCGCAGTTGCGGTCTGTTGTGCTTCAAATTCTTGCCAGAGCTGATGCAGTTCCTTGGCCTGATCGGGTGGCAGTAAGCCAAAAATGCGCTCGGCTGCTTGATTTTCCCGTTCGCTTTTGTCTAAATGCCCCTGAACGTCATAGCAAAAGGTATCACCGGCATCGATTTCGACCAGGTCATGGATCAGCAGCATTTTGATTGCCTTGAGCAGATCTGTTCCGGTTGGTGCGTACTCTGCCAACACAAATGCCATGATCGCGATATGCCAGGAATGCTCAGCGCTATTCTCCCGACGGGAACCATCGGTGAGCAGCGTTTGTCGCAGAATCTGTTTCAGACGGTCAATTTCTAAAACAAACTGAACTTGCTGGGTCAGGCGAGAGGACTGCATAAACATGGACTGCATAAACAGAGAGTTGGGTGAACGCCATCGCCATTGTAGCGAGATTGTAGCGAGATTGTAGTAAAAATGTAGCGTGATAGCTAGAATTCACGTCTTTTCTAGACTGCTTTGGCTAAAACAATTTAGGAGCCAGAAACAGGCAATCGAAGGCCGATCCCTGAATTCTGACTCCTCTGCACCCGTGATTTTAATTTTGCTTGTAGAGCTTATAAACTCGATGATTTAGTTGTTTGGCTTCCGCTTCATCAACTTCAAAGCGCCCACGCTACCCAAGGCCAGCAAAATGGTACTTGGCTCTGGAACCTCGACCGGCTCCTCAACGGGCTTTTCTGTTGGAGGCGTGAAAGCCACGGGAGGAAGCGCGATTTCAGGCTCTTGCGGCTCTGGTTCTGGGCTGTCTGCCATCGGTACATCCGGCAATTCTGGAGAGGGAGGCTCGGCTGGCAATTCGGGCGCAGGTGGATTGAACGTAACCCGTGTTTCTTCGCTTGGTGGTTCTGGTGCAGCGGGCATCTCTGGTTCAGGAGCAGGCATTTCGGGTTGAGGTTGAATGACAATCGGTGGCTGGTTCGTTGGTTCTGGTGGGGCAGGCGGATCAAATGTTATCGGCTTTTCCTCAGGCTGAGGTTTGGTGCTGATGGGAACTTCCTCTCCTGGCGGCTCTGGCACAACCGGATTAGAGGCAATTGGCTTCTCTTCGTTTGGCGGTTTAGGCGAAGTAGATTGTTCTGGCGTTGGGGCAGGCCGGCTTCCCGCAGCGCAGCCACTTCGGCGTCGCTTAAATCTTTGACTCGCGTATCAGGATTTACCCTAGTCTTCGCCAAAACTTGCTTCGAGCGGGTTAATCCAATTCCGTAAATGTAGGTGAGACCAATTTCTACACGCTTATCCCGTGGAAGGTCTACTCCAGCTATCCGCGCCACGTTTTATTTCTCTCCGTTTCGCTGCTACAATCTAACGACTTAATACCAGGACTGAAATTCTCAGCCAACGCTCAGCATCTCATATCCACCTGCGCGACCAAGGAAAACTACCCTTGACGCTGCTTATGCTTCGGGTTGGAGCAAATCACCATGACCCGACCCTTGCGCCGAATCACCCGACATTTTTCGCACATTCTTCGTACAGATGCTCGGACCTTCATGTCCCCAACCTATGACTACAAACTTAATATATTAGCAAACTGCAATTAATCTGTCAATATTAAAGCAATGACTAATAAAACAGGTAAAAAATGGAATCTGTTCACTCGGTTATCGTTTAGATAAGCTAGACAGCCATTGTGTAGATGCCTATGCAGGCGTGACTAGCAACCGAATTAGTTGACTCAAAGCTAGAGCAAATCACTAGCGCAACTGTCCTATTAACTTACCTATTTCTTGCGTAAACGGTAAGTAATTCTGCCTTTAGTTAAGTCATAAGGCGTCAGTTCCACCTTGACTCGATCACCGGGCAGGATCTTGATATAGTTACGACGGATTTTGCCAGAAATATGGGCTAGGACATTAAACCCGTTATCTAAATCGACACGGAACATGGCATTCGGCAGTGAATCAGTCACAGTGCCTTCCATTTCAATCAAATCTTGCTTAGACAATTTGCTCTCCTCAACTAATCAACAAAAAATGAACTTATTAAAGTAGCTGGGCTGACAGCCGTTGGATTGAATTGCTGACTCGGCTAAATTAAACCCACGCAGTCATCCTAGACCCAAGCCATAGAATTTCATTTCTAGCCTAACAAATGTTTAAGAAAGTTGGTTTTTCGCAGTGATCTCGATCAACTCACCCCAAAGTATGCTTGTTCTCACCTTCCCAGGGATGAACCGAATCAAGCCTTAGGGCGAAGGATTTGGCCCAGCTTTTGATTCACCTGGTCAATGGTTTGATCGCCGTCAATTGAAACCAACTGCTGGCGCTCACGGTAGAAATCAATTAGAGGGGCTGTCTGCTGGCGATACACCTCTAAACGATGCCGAATCACTTCTTCGGTATCATCCTTACGGCCTCGGCCCAAGAGACGCGCCACCAGGATCTCGTCGGGTACTTCAAAGTTCACCACATAATCGCAATTTTGATGAATTTGCGAGAGCAACTGATCTAAGAAGGTTGCCTGAGTGATGGTGCGGGGAAACCCATCCAGAATCCAGCCACAGGCTGCATCGGATTGACTTAGCTCTTCGTGCGGGGAGGTGGGTCAATCCGGGTTCGCTCAACGGGATCGACCCCAAACTTCAGATTCGGTTCTTCCAGCACTACCGCAAGGAACTCGAGCCGCTCGGCGTGTTCGTCGGCGCCGGCATCGATGAAGCGGTCGTGCGCCGCATCATGTGCGGCGAGGTTGCCGGCCTCTCAGCGGAGTTGGTGGACCGCATTGGCGTCATCGATGAGATGTCGACTGGCGGCAACCACCAATTGCTTCTGGACGAGGCGAAACGCCTCGGGCTCGACGTCGGGCCGTCCCCGAGCACCTCCGACCTCGTGGTCCACCTGCTGCTGGATGGGACCGAGTCCCTTGAGCGCATCTACGCCGAGCGCCTGCCCATCGCACGTCGCCTCTTCCGCAGCCATTTCGCGCTGACGGCGGACCCACCACCGATTTCCGGTGTCGCCGACCATGTTCTGAAGGGGTACGAGGACGGACTGGAGAAGGATTTCGTCGGCCGCCGTCGCGGATCGGGCGTGCGTGTGTTCCATTTCCCCACGCCGACAGGGTTCCGACAAATGATCCGCCGCGCCGACTTGGCCCACCGCGACGTGTCAGTTGATCCGGTGACCGGCGGCCGCCAGCACATCATCTTCCACCCGGAACGATTCGATGTCCTGATCTATGAGCAAGGCCAGGGTGAGATGCAGGTCAACGCCAAGCATGACGCCGATGTCCGCGCTTACCTCGAGCATGTCGGTCACCACCTTTTCAGCCAGTCGCAACTATTCCTGGCAGAGGGGCTTCCTGCAAAGTACACGCTCAAGCCCATCCTTGAAAAGGGTGAGGCGTGCCTGCGCTGCGATGACGTGCCGGAGATCGAGGCGGTCTGGTTGCGGGGCCTTGACTGGTCGCACTCCAAGGGCGTTGACCTCGTCGAACGCCCGCGTTCGAAAAGCGACCTCTTCCGGGCGATGACCGACTCCGGCCGCGGTATCCCTCGCGGCGTGAAGCTCATGAGCGCCACGTTCAACGTGCTGTTTAGGACGGGACGGGAAGGGCAGCTCCGGATCGTGCTGCCCAACAACGCCGTGTACTCGCGAGAGAGCGACAGCGAGGTCATCCTCCGTTGGCTCGGCTTGCGCGGCTTCCTCCAGGACCGCAGGAAGGCGACCGATGGGCTCACTCGCGCACTTGTGGCAGCGTCTTGAGACCGCGCCTGCGGATGCCGCGCCCCACACGGAGTGGCGTGCCCTGTGCGGAGACGACTTCGGCAGCATCGAAGGGCTGCTCGAGGCCAACGGTCGCCGTGCTTCGGTGGTCACGTCGCCACGACTGAATGCGCCCGACATGCGCGTGGTGGTCCACAAGAACGGGACAGTGGCGGCTGTGTGCGATCATGGTGTCACGCCTAGGCGAGAGGTCGCGCCCGAGGAGTACACACTTCTCCATCTCTCGCCCATTCACGGCCCGCTTGGCTTTGACATTGGCGAGAATCGCATCCACGGCTTCGATAGAGCCAGAGATCACCACCTGACCGGCGTTGTTGTCATTAGCCAGCACCACATCCGGGGTTTGGGCAATTTGCTGCTCCAACTGCTCGCGGTCGAATCCTAGCAAAGCAGCCATGACGCCTTCGGAAGCGGCATCCATCAGCTCGGCCCGTCGCTTGACTAGGCGCAATCCCGACTCGAAGTCAAATACACCGGCCACGTAAAGGGCTACATATTCGCCCAGGCTATGGCCTGCCACCAAATCCGGCTGCTCGCCGCGGTCCCGCATCAAGTCGGCCAAAATGCTTTCGATCACGTAAAGGCAGGGCTGGGTGTAAAGCGTTCTCGAAACTTTATCGTCCAGGTTTTGACAGATTTCCGGCACCGACCAGCCCAGAATTTGCTCGGCTTGCTGGAACTTGGCTTGCGCAGCGGGAAGATTGTACAAATCCGCTCCCATCCCAATCGCCTGCGAACCTTGTCCTGGAAAAACCCATGCTGTTTTTGTCATGAATCCATTCACTCCTAACGTTTCACCCTGTGTGTTGATCTTGCGTCTGTGTTGATTTTGCGTCTGTTATCGGTTGAAGGCATCAGCCTTTCGGTCCTATCTAGAACACTCGTCAAAGCTTTGGAGTTCCAAAACCAAGCGGTTTTCGAATAGGTAACTAGCGCCTAGCCCCACTTAAAAATGGCTGCGCCCCAGGTCAAACCCGCACCGAAACCGGCTGCCGCAATCACATCACCGGGTTTTACGTGACCTGCACGCACCACCTCATCCAGCGCCAAGGGAATCGACGCCGCTGAGGTATTTCCATATTTTCCCATGTTACTGATCACTTTATGAGCAGGAATACCTAGTCTTTCTGCCACGGCATCCAAAATTCGTTGATTGGCCTGATGCAGCAGCAGCCAGTCTATTTGCTCAACCGTAAGCTGGGAGCGAAATAGCGCCTTTTCGATCACCTCTGGGACTTTCTTCACGGCAAACCGATACACCTCCTGTCCGTTCATCTGAATCGGTTGGAATGTACCTTGCCCGACGCGAATGCCATCTACCAGTTCCCGTGGCTGAGGCTGAAAGGCGAGCGTCAGACATTCGTTGCGAGTGCCGTCGCTGCGGATCTCAAAGCCTAAAAACCGATCCGACTCAGCCGCCTGCATCACCATCGCGCCAGCCCCATCGCCAAACAGCACACAAGTGCGGCGATCGGTCCAATCCACCCAGCGAGACAGCACATCTGCGCCAACCAAGAGGATGTTTTGGTAGGTGCCGGTCCGGATAAACTGGGAGGCTGTCACCATGGCAAAGATGAAGCCAGAACAGGCGGCGGTCAGGTCAAAGGCGGCGGCTTTTGTAGCCCCCAGTTCGGCTTGGATCTGGCTGGCGCTGCCAAACCCCGAAATAGTCGAGGAGCATCTTGAAAAGGGAAGGGTTGTCGAGAGATTGGCGTTAATTGATCTATCAGAGCCACCTATGTAATCGGGAATTATCGATTCAACCACGCATTGCAGTCAGTATCTCATCGACCACTTTCTTCGCATCGCCGAAGAGCATCAGTGTGTTGTCTTTATAAAACAGCGGATTATCGACTCCGGCATAGCCCGAGGCCATCGAGCGTTTCATCACGACGGTATTGCGGGCTTCCCAAACGTGCAAAACAGGCATTCCGGCTATGGGAGAATTCGGGTCGTCGAGTGCTGAAGGATTAACAATATCGTTCGCCCCGATCACCCAAGAGATGTCCGTGCCGGCAAACTCATCGTTGATCTCCTCCATCTCGAAGACGATGTCGTATGGGATGTTCGCCTCGGCGAGCAGGACGTTCATATGGCCGGGCAGGCGTCCGGCGACCGGATGTATGGCGAACTTAACTTCCGTTCCGCCTTCTTTCAGAATTTTCACGACCTCAGCAAGCGAGTGCTGGGCCTGTGCGACGGCTAGGCCGTAACCCGGTACGATGATTACCTTCTTCGCTTGTTTCAGCATGTCTGCGGTGCTGGCGGCGTCGATGGAGCGCACTTCACCTGCGGGCTGGCTGTCAGCCGAAGCGGTAGAGCCGCCCTCGGTGCCGAATCCGCCGAGCATCACGCTGATAAACGAACGGTTCATACCGCGGCACATTATGTAGCTTAGGATCGCACCGCTCGAACCTACGAGTGCACCTGTAATGATGAGTAGATCGTTCGACAGCATAAAGCCGGCCGCGGCCGCAGCCCATCCTGAATAGCTGTTGAGCATCGAAACGACAACGGGCATATCTGCACCGCCGATCGCCATTATGAAATGAATGCCGAGAATGCCCGTCAGGATCGTCGCGACAAGCAGCGGCCACTGACCGCTCTGCACGTCGGGCGAAATGAAAAATGCCACACCAAGCCCGATCGTGATCAGCAGCATTATGATATTTATCATGTGCCGGGCAGGCAGCATCAGAGGCTTTCCGCTGATCGATCCTTTCAGTTTTAGGAATGCAATAACTGAACCGGTAAAGGTTATCGAACCGATACAAACGCCGATAAATATCTCGATGAGAAGAATGCCCGGGTCTTCGACCGCTTTACCCGCTGCAAATTTATCGAGATAGGTTCCGAATCCGACCAGGACCGCCGCTAATCCTACGAAACTGTGCAATATCGCGACCAGCTCCGGCATCGAGGTCATCTGAACACGCGAGGCGACCATTGCACCGATCAATGCACCGGCGATAAGCACGCCGCCCAAGACCGGCCAGCCGCTCGGGTCCATCGCAGCCGCCGTAGCCGCAAGCGCGATCAGCATTCCGATGATGCCGTACCAGTTCCCGCGACGCGCGGTCTCCTGCTTCGCAAATTTTCCAATCCTTTCCCGATGCGCTTGGCATCTTTATCCTGCCCCCTTCAATGATGGAGCTAGAGCAGCGCTTGCGTCATCGGGCTTCCGAGTCGGAAGAAGCAATTCTGCGTCGGCTGGAGCGGGCCAAAACCGAAGTGGGTGCAGCCAATGAATTTGACATCCGTGTCATCAACGACGATCTGGAGCTGGCGCTGGATCAGATTGAGGCGGTGCTGTTTGCCCCTAAGGAACCGCTGCCGGAAACAGTAGCCGTTTAGCCACGATCTAATTAGGGCCGCTGTTTCGCAGAATAGCCAAATGAACTAGTTTGCGCCTTGCAGTTACCCTTGCAGGTAATACAGCCCCAACTCCTGAATCAAGCAGAAGATATCAATTCCAGGTTGAGCATGCCAGCTCAACCACAGGGGCACAGAGAGTTAAGCGAGAGAATTAGGAGAAGCTGCCGCAGTCGGAGGGGCAGCTGTAGGGCAAAGACCCGGCAGGCAAAAAGAAATTCTGTAGAAAAGCCGCTTCTGGAGCGCAATCAGGCAAGATTGTAGCTATGTCTGTAGCCATATCTAGACAGATGAAATCAGTCTGGATGCAGCGATAGATTATGTCCCTAGATAGGCAGAAAGCAAGGTAATTCACCGACTAGAATCAGGTATTTCCCATTGAAATCGAGTGGGGCTGGAGATATGCAGGGTTTAACGGCAGCTTCGACAATTCATCCCGAACAGTTAGAGCAGTTTCAGCAGCTTCAAGGGCAGCTTCGCGATCGCTGGCAGTCAATTGAACACAGCGACCAAGGCGACTGGGATATTCTGGTGATTCCGTCCCTGAGTCTAGATCAGCAAGAGCTGCAAAAAATTACCGGCGTCCACTACTACGAAGAGCGGCTGCTGTTTTCCCTGATTCGGCTGCGCAACCCCCGCACACGGCTGATTTACGTCACCTCACAGCCGATCCATCCCAGCGTGATCGACTATTATCTACAATTGCTGCCCGGTGTACCCTTTTCCCATGCCCGCGAACGGCTGCTGCTGCTCTGTACCTACGATACATCTCACAAACCGCTAACGCAGAAAATTCTGGAGCGTCCTCGTTTAATGGCGCGGTTACGGCAAGCCATCCGTCAGGACCGAGCCTACATGACCTGTTTCAACTCCACTGGGCTGGAACGCGAGCTGGCGATTCAACTTGGTATCCCCCTGCTGGGCGTCAATCCCGATTTGCTCTATTGGGGTACCAAAAGCGGCAGTCGGCAAATTTTTGCGGAAGCAGACATTCCCTGTCCGGATGGCAGCGAGCTGATGTGGACCGTAGAGGATTTGGCCGCCGCCGCTTCAGACCTCTGGGAACGTCAACCCCAACTCCAGCGAATTGTCGTCAAGCTGAACGAGGGATTTTCAGGCGGCGGTAATGCCCTGCTTGATTTGCGTCCACTGCCGTCTAGAGAAACCTCCCCCAATAGCAGCGTATCGTCCAACAGGGTAGGACTCACCTGTTCGGAAGCTGCTAGAATCCCGATACTAATTGGTAAATCGAAGCTAGGGCCTTCTTTGCGCAAATCTGCTGGCGTCAGATTGATCACAATCTTGCGCATTGGGACGACATAACCTGCATTCTTCAACGCTGCTTTGACCCGCTCTCGCGATTCCTGCACCTCGGTTCCGGGCAAACCCACCACCACAATCCCTGGTAGTCCACCCGCAATGTCCACTTCTACCCCAACTTTGACCGCATCAATTCCAACAACCGATGCACTCCAAATTCTGGCAAGCATAGCATTCCGCTCGATTTCTGCTGTTGGTAGAGTGCCCGCCCTGATCTGGTGGTTAACACCGGAAATGCAGAGATAGAACCCCAATCGCAAGCTAGATAGCTCACAGATATGCTTGAAGTACTGCCTCGGTAGATAGCCTCAGGAGTCTAACCCTGCGTCAACTTGAATGTATATCTTTAATTTGTTTTCTGCCTGCGCCTAGTTGAACCCGAAAATCAAGCTCGAGATTGGAGACCAATGACTAGACCAACAGCTAGACCGATAGGCAGAAAATGGCCTACCCCGCTGCATCTCAAGATGAACTATCAAACTATCAACAATTTTCTGCCGCTGTTGATGAAAGGTGTTAGAATAGCGAATGAGAAGTTAAGTTATTCGGTTGCAGCGTTTGTTTCTAGCATTAGCGTCTTTTTCACGTTTTGTATTGGCAGGCTCCTCTCCGAAATCTCATCTCTCTACACCCTTTGATCTTTGATTTTGGAGAGTATCCACAATGTCAATTTATATTGGTAACCTGTCCTATGAGGTTACAGAATCTGATCTGAATTCTGTTTTTGCAGAATACGGTTCCGTTAGGCGTGTTCAGCTTCCGGTTGATCGGGAAACTGGGCGTGTTCGTGGCTTTGGTTTCGTCGAAATGAGTAGCGACACTGAAGAGCAGGCTGCTATTGATGCGCTGGACGGTGCAGAATGGATGGGCCGTGACCTGAAGGTCAATAAAGCCAAGCCTCGTGAGAACAGAGCCGGTTCTTCATTTGGTGGTCAGCACCGGGGCAATTTTTCTCGCAGCTATTAATCAACTATTAATTTAGTGACGTGCTAACTTTGCTTGTCTTTGGCTACACGCTGTGTTGGCCGCGCCAACGCTAATGGCAGATAATAGCAAAGTTTAGTTGAAGTTTAGCTTTATCCAGACTTGGGCACTTTGGCCTAAGTCTTTTTTTTCGATGCCGTTTGAGGTTGCCCAATATACTTCATCATTCACTGAGAGCGCTATCGGCTTGAGCACTGTAAGCATTGAGGAACGCCATCAGGTCTTTGATAGTCAGCAGAGCCGATTCGTCCCAGCAATCGCTGATATCAACGCCTAAGCGAACGCTTCGTTACAACACTATCACCTTCCGAGTATATCAGGGGCTTGATCATCTCAGCTGTTATGCGTTTGCCGTCCGGAGCGGTGAACGCAGAGGCATTGAACTGGGTTACCCACCTATCTTTCTTCTCGATGCGTCGCAACAAGAAGCCATTCTGCGTTTCCTTGCAGTCTCCGCCGATCAAATAGAAACTTACCGGTACATTCGGGTTTGTATTCGCATTAATAGCGTCCTGAAAACGTTTCGCCCTTTTCAAAACAGCCGTGAAGAAAGGCAATGCGTTGTTTTGCTCAGCGGGAGTGAAGTTCTTTGCGAAGCTCTTTCCGTTCCATATATCCCATCCGTATTCCTGCCATGTTCGCGGTTCGAATATATCAAGCGGTATCTGCTTCAACTCTTCATTGAAAACAAGAAGGCTCCCTTCGTGCGGCAAAAGCTGGTAAGCGGACGGTATCGTGAAGACATCTACATTGCTTATATCCCGAACGAACGGAAGGTTGATACCGCCTCCGATATATGAATAGCCCTCTAGTAATGCTTTCAGTGCGGAAACCGAACCTTCGTTCGGTGTTCCTAACAAGAATATCTTGTCGAAATAAACGGCCCCGGCCCAGCTAGGCTTCAGTGTTCCGCCCGGGATATCCGAATCCCCATACATTGCGGCATACCTGGATACGAGTCCACCCATCGAATGGGCGATAATGTTGAATTTCTGAGCAGGTTTACCAAGACGCCTTCTAAGTTCTTCAACCTGTCGCACAAGCAAACGGGCCGTTTCAACATTGTCGCGACGCCAGTCGTAAGGAAACACAAAGAACGTATCCTGATGGTCTCCAGGTCCGGCTTCCGAGAATTTGACCTCTCTGTAGCCGCCCCGATTCTTCAACCCCGCGATCAGACGCTCATAGATCTCGACCTCAGGAATAAAGCGCACTATTCTGACCGAGCGGATAATATCGCGAGCCTCAAGGTCGTCATCGACCTGCCAGAAATTCGGTGATATCGGGAGACGAATATCGTTATCTTTCGAACGGGAACGGGTGAACCAAACTTGTTTGCCGGTCTTCTTGTCGTAAAGTTCCGATCCCGTTATCCCCGGAATAACTATTATCGGCGTCTTCCCGGTAACACTTGGCGGTGAGGCGGATTCCTGGGCAATTGAAATAGTACAAAAAAGCAGAATGAGCGCGAGCCCACGCCAAACGTTCATTGAAAAATAAGAGGTCATTCGTTAATAGGATGCACGATCGGCCATCTCGGCGCGAAAAGATCGAAAGTATTGCCTTGATTATAGCTTAAACGGCGGACTGCCGGTCAATTATTCGGGTCTCGGAATCGGAAACCATAAGGTAAGTCGTGCCACGCCACGTTATCGTCCTTGAAAAAAGGGCTACAATACAGTTCATCAAGAAAAGCGGCGGAGCGTTCAATTAGCCTTACAGAAGTCAAGCAATATTCTGACTTCTGACTTCTGTATTCCCAGTTACTCATGGGCCTAGATCTAACTTAACCCTAATGGGTACTGCCCCTAGAAAAATCGGCTTAGGCGGGTAGGTTTTCGATCAGCAGCGGTTCGATGGTGTCTGCTAGCTGAAAGCCAAATACTCGCGCATAGAAATACAGTTCACCATCGAGGGCGCGTTTGATATTTTCGGCTTTACGGAAACCATGCTGTTCTCCGGTAAACAAGACATAGGCGACCGGCAATCCCTTTTGACGCAGTATCTCGACCATCATCTCGGCTTGATTGGGCGGCACAATTTTGTCTTCATCGCCCTGGAAAAAGATTAGCGGGCAGTTGAGTTGATCGGCATGGTGAATCGGTGAGCGCTGTTGATAAATCGGCAGTTCTTCTGGATATTGACCAATTAGGCCATCCAGATATCTGGATTCAAATTTGTGCGTATCCCGCGCCAGAGCTTCTAAATCACTAACGCCATAGTAGCTCGCGCCCGCTCGAAATACATCTCGAAACGTGAGCGCTGCTAATGTGGTGTATCCGCCTGCGCTGCCGCCATCAATGCAGAGCCGATTGCTGTCTACTAATCCTTGTTCTACCAGATACTTAGCGCCATTCACGCAATCATCAATGTCAACAATGCCCCACTGTTTCTTCAGGCGTTCGCGATAGGCACGTCCGTAGCCGGTACTGCCGCCGTAGTTCACATCTAAAACCGCAATCCCGCGACTGGTCCAGTACTGAATGCTGGGGTTAAAGTTGGCTGAAGTTGCTGCGGTGGGACCACCGTGGCTCTTAACTAACAACGGAGGACGTTCGTCGGCTGGCGCGATGTAATCCTGGTTCTTGGGTGCGTAGTAGAAGGCATAGGCCGTCAGGCCATTTTCAGTCGGAAACTCGATCGGTTCTGGGACGGAAATATAGCCACTGTCGATTTCTAGACTGCTGGAGCGCCGCAACTCTTGCGTTTCTCCGGGCTGCAAATCAAAGCGAACAATGGCACTGGGGCGAGTTGTCGAACCGCCAATGAACACCGCATATCCAGGGGCAACCTTTAAGCCGCCAATGGCCGAATAGGGTGTTGCAATTTCGCTCAGTTGCAGCGTCTTGGTATGAAGCCGAGCCAAATGCTGGACGCCATTTTCTACATAGGTGCAGATCAAACTCTCTGCCGACTCAAAGCCGTAGGTGGTCATGTCGAACACCCACTGAGGTAAGCCAAACTCGGCTGCTTTGGGGCAAACTGGCTCAATTTCAGACTGGGATGGACTCCAGCGATACAGATTCCACCAGTTGGTACGGTCGCTGACAAAGTACAGCACGCCATCGGGTGACCATTCTGGCTGAAAGACTGATTCAGTGGGGCCGCCAGCAATTTTGGCGGCACTGCCCAAGTTCCGCCTCGATCGTGATCGCCTGCGCCGGGCATACCGCCTCGCACAGCTTGCACGCGATGCACCGCTCCTCGCCGTTGGGATAACGGCGCAGCGCGTGCTCGCCGCGAAAGCGCGGGGAAAGCGGGTTCTTCTCGAACGGATAGTTGATCGTCGCCTTGGGCTTGAAGAAATACTTCAGCGTGAGGGCATGGGCCTTCACGATCTCCCACAGGGTGAACGATTTGATCAGATGGGCGACGTTCATTTGGTTGCAACTTCGGAGGTTTCGGCTTCCGTCAGGGGAAATTGGGGCTTTTCATTGACCTCGCATAGTCCGATTGCCCTGACCGTTGCATAGGGTCCGCCAACGCGAACAACGATTGCCTTCAGCCCAGCGATGTCGGTGCGCTCCACGTCTAGCTCGATATTATCCCGCTCATTGAATCCGCGGATTTTTCCAAATCCGGGGCTGTAGTAGCTGTCGAGAGTGTAACCCTTTAGAAGGTCCGCGCTGTCTCCGATAAGCCGAAGGGTCGCAGGCGTCTGCTTGACGCGAAGATCGGGATCGCTTTCGTTCTCGTCGATGTAACCCCGAGCGCCAGTTTGTTCGAACTGTAACCGCGCCGCTTCGCTATTTGTCAGCGTTAGGCGACAGTCGAAGTCGTATTGCGGATAGGTTCGTTCCTCGACCGTAGGTGGTCCGACACGCAGGCCAATCCCAACATCTTCGGGGATTGGCTGAAGTAAGGAAGCGAGAATGAGCAGCATCACGAATACCTCGTCAGCATCAGCCAGCCGCTCACCAGCACCACGAAGATCAGGCTCATGGGCAGGAACACCTTCCAGCCGAGCCGCATGAGCTGGTCGTAGCGGTAGCGCGGGACGGTCGCCATGACCCAGCTGAACAGGAAGAAGAAGAACAGGATCTTGCCGAACAGCCACACGATGCCCGGCACGGCGTAGAGCGGCTCCCAGTCGATCGGGGGCAGCCAGCCGCCGAAGAACAGCCGCGCGTGGAGCGTGCACATCAGCAGGATGTTGGCATATTCCCCCAGCCAGAACAGCGCGAAGCTCATGCTCGAATATTCGGTCTGGTATCCGGCGACCAGCTCGCTTTCCGCTTCGGTCAGGTCGAACGGCACGCGCTGCGTTTCGGCGAGGCAGGAGATGAAGAACACCACCCACATCGGGAACAGCAGCAGATTGAAGACATAGCCGTTGACCACGCCCAGCCCGTGCCCGCGCTGCGCCTCGACGATTTCAGAAAGGTTGAACGTGCCCGCCCACAGCACAACGCAGACCAGGATGAATCCGATCGACACCTCGTAGGAGATCATCTGCGCCGCAGCACGCATGGCGGAGAAGAACGGGTATTTCGAGTTCGACGCCCACCCGCTCATCACGATGCCGTAAACCGACAGCGAGCTGATCGCGAGGATGTAGAGCCCATAGATCTCTTTGATTGTCTTCCAGGCTTGACGCCCTACTCGATTGCCGTCACGACTCCTACGACCGTTCTCTCCGCGACCTCTTCGTCGCTTCCGAAGTCAGCGTAGTACCGGCGAAAATCGATTCCAGTGCGGGCGTTAGTCTTCACCACAAAATTGCGATACGCTCCGCACGAAAATCTCGCGTCGCAGTTTCGACAGACACGCGTTCCGAACTTCTCGCGACTTCTTGCGGTTTCATCAACCAGCACCTCTACCGCAGGTGGACGAAAACTCTTTCCTTCAATCGAGTCAACAATTCGCCCAAAATCAGCAATCACTTCATCGACCTTCGATTGATCCATCGGGATCGGGATCAGCGGTTCCCACTCATCCATCTGTCTTTGCATCGCGGCTTCGTTGCCGGCCCGACGCGCATCGAGAAGCTTGTTCGGAAACGCTGTGGCGATGATCGCGGTCTCGTCTAACTCCTGCTGGCGAAGGTTCTGCCAGATGTGCGCGTAGACGTTGAGTTGGTTTTCGTAGAGTTCGATATTCTGCCTCACGTAATCAGCCTCGTGGGTCTTGATGTCGTACATCACGGTCCGGTCGTTGTCGCGTACGATATCGACGATCCCCTCAATCGTGTATTCGCGTCCGTCGTTGGTCTGCTGCCCGGGCAGTGTGAGACGAACTTCAGTATCAGTAACGTTCTCGGCAACGTCGCGGAGCTTTCGGTAATACGCCTTGACCTGTTCAAGTGCCATCTCCTTTACGTCCGGCGTAAGTGCATGGCCGCCGTCCATCCGCATCCGAATATAGTTCTCTTCGAACGTCTCTTCGATCCATTTATCCATCTCAGCGAGATTCTGACGTTCTTCTTCTGTCATGCGACGGCCTCCTTTCGTTTATTGATGAGAAAGTGGTGCAAGTCCTCAAGTGTCTGGTGAACAAGCGAGCCGAAGAACATCGTCTGCGAACGCGAAGGAACGAAACCGTACCGCCGAAAGAACATATATTGCCGCGGGCACTTCTGATAGAGAAGATAGTCGGCCGTATACGAATAATTGCGCGGGATCTCGTTATTGCCAACTTCGGCTTCTGGTAGTGACGAAACATCGAAATTGGAGATTCGAGTCGGGTTGAACTCTTCGAGCATCGACTTGAATGCGGGATCGGTGGAGATGCCACGCCCTCGAGGATTGCCGAGCACGAGCAGATTCTCGGCTCGCGAAAGTGCAACGTAGAACATCCGCATTATGTCGAAGCGGCTGATGCGGTCAAGCGGTTCACCTTCGTTGCCAAGAAGCCCGCGCATGATACGTTCCATCGGCTGCGGTCCGAAATCCTTCTTGGCGAGACTCGGAATCACAACGACCGGAAACTCGAGACCTTTCGATTGATGAATAGTCAGAAACGGAATGCGACCTCGCGGAAACGGATCGTAGCTGGCTCAGGCGTTTCAGCGACTTGGGTCTGAGGTGATCTTGTTCCACAAAAGCGGCCATTTGCTGGATAAAGAAGATGCGGACGCGGCTGAGATCGTGCAGCAGTCGTTTTTGCAGGAAGGAATTCGGCTAGTCTTGAACGCCCAACTCCAGCGGGTGGAAAAAACCGAGTCCGGCAAAGTGATTCACTTTAGCTCTGACGGTAAGCCCGATTCGATTGCGGTGGATCAAATCCTAGTCGGCACTGGACGTGCTGCCAACGTGGAGGGGCTGAACCTGGAAGCGGCAGGCGTAGCCTACGATGCCAAAGGCGTCAAGGTGAATGATTATCTGCAAACCAGCAATCCCAAAATATTTGCTGCGGGAGATATCTGCATGAACTGGAAGTTCACCCATGCCGCCGATGCCGCTGCTCGTATCGTGATCAAGAATGCGTTGTTTGCACCGTTTGGACTCGGCAAATCGAAACTTAGCAGTCTGGTGATGCCCTGGGTCACCTACACTGATCCCGAAGTGGCCCACGTCGGCATGTATGAGTCGGAGGCTCGTAAGCAGGGAATTGCCATCAAAACCATTCACATTCCGTTCAGCCAAGTCGATCGGGCCATTGCCGACGGTGAGGAAACGGGATTTCTGAAAATTCTGCATCGCGAGGGCAGCGACAAAATCCTCGGCGCGACGATTGTAGCCCGCCATGCCGGGGAAATGATCAGCGAGGTGACTACGGCGATTGTGAATCAGATTGGATTGAGTCAGCTCTCGACCGTGATTCATCCCTACCCGACCCAGGCAGAAGCAATTAAAAAGGCAGCAGATGCCTACCGTCGGACCCTGCTGACGCCGCGTAGTCAGTTTCTGCTGGGCATCTTGGCCAAACTTTCCTAGGAGCAACCGGCTTTGGGTAGTTTTAACTGCAAAATTTGCATGAACCGACACTGGCAAACAATTCCAGACCGAGCCAAGTTTGTAGACTCAAGTTTGTAGACTACTTCCTAGAGTGATCGAAATTCCTGTAATGCTACCTTCTGGTCCACTGCTTAATTTCTCTGCTCAGTCAATTCACCCGATCGGACTAGCCGATTTAGGGAGGGCACAGCTGTTGTACCTTGTCAGAATAGGCAAGAAGCCTGATACTGTAGCCACAGCTCTCCGTTTTTCTCCGCCAAACCGGCTGGAAGCCCCAATTCCTGCTGGTTTCGCTCTACCCGGATTGACTGCTGCAAACTGTTCGCTCAAGGTCAAGGTTCATGTCTTCCATTGCGCGTAGAAATTTGTTCGAAGACATTCCCCGCTTCTTGGTGGCTCAGGCTGGCATCATGTTTGCGGTGAGTCTGGTCACGATTCAAACGGGTGTTTTGAGTGGCTTCATTCGCTCAGTCGGGACGCTAGTTGACCACGCCAATGCCGATATTTGGGTGGCGAATCTGTAGTCAGCAACCCCGAGTTTCTGCGCGAAGGCTGCGCCGTTTACGACACCTTCAATCCAGATCGGATCGTGTTGGGCAGCAACAGCCAGCGGGCCATTGCCATGATGCGGGAGTTGTATGCCCCGATTATCTCTCGCGAAATGGCAGAAGATAAGTCATTACCCACTGTGCCGGTGGTGGTGACGGACCTCAGCTCGGCAGAAATGGTCAAGTATGCTTCCAATGCCTTCCTCGCCACCAAGATTAGCTTCATCAACGAAATTGCCAATATCTGCGACCGGGTTGGGGCAGATGTTACCCAGGTTGCCAAGGGCATTGGTCTGGACTCCCGGATTGGCAGCAAGTTTTTGCAAGCTGGCATTGGCTGGGGCGGTTCTTGTTTCCCCAAAGATGTGTCAGCGCTGATTCACACGGCAGATGATTACGGTTATGAAGCGCAGTTGCTCAAGGCCGCAGTGACCGTGAACCATCGTCAGCGCCTGATTGCGCTAGAGAAATTGCAGCAAGTGCTGAAAATCCTCAAAGGCAAAACCGTTGGGCTGCTGGGCCTTACCTTCAAGCCCGACACCGACGATATGCGCGATGCGCCCGCTTTGGATCTAATCGAACAGCTCCATCGCCTGGGTACCAAAATCAAAGCCTTTGACCCGTTAGTATCACAGAGCGGTATGCGTCATGGCTTGTCTAACGTGATTGTCGAAACTGACGCTGAGCGCTTGGCCGATGGTTGCGATGCCCTGGTGCTGGTGACCGACTGGAAGCAATTCCGCTCACTCGACTACGCCAAGATGGCAAAACTGATGAATAACCCAGTCATGATCGATGGCCGCAATTTCCTCGATCAAGAGATGTTAGAGGCAGCTGGTTTCCGGTATGTCGGTATCGGACGCTGTAGCTAAAGCTAGTCCTGAGTTTTGAGTGGTCCCAAACTTCCCAAATGGTTAGGTTGAATAACTTAACTCAAAACTACGCGCTCTGCGCAGGCTAGCCACCAAAACTTAAAACTCAAAACTTCTAACTTAAAGCTCTCCTCTCACGCATTGAAAGCAGGTAAGGTAACAACAAACGCCTTGCCTGTTTTTGTTATGGAAATTCAGCATCAGCATGATTGGAACCTAACGCCGGAGGCAGCCGTGGCCTTACAGCAGTCGCTGCGGCAAGAAATCATCACGGTTGATCAGTTTGACGAGGTGCAGACTGTGGCTGGGGTAGATGTGGGATTCGAGGATGCCGGTGAAACCACTCGCGCGGCGGTTGCGGTTTTGAGTTTTCCCCAGTTGCAGGTGATTGAACAAGCGGTAGCTCGCCGTCCGACTAGCTTTCCTTATGTGCCAGGCTTACTGTCGTTTCGGGAGGTACCTGCGGTACTAGAGGCGTTAGAGAAGCTGAAGCAACTGCCGGATTTACTGCTATGCGATGGACAGGCCTCCTGGAAAATCGCCCACAAGCCGCGTCTGTTTTACTTTCTGATGCTGGTAATGTACAGCGCTCAGATTGGCGTTTTTGTGGCTCAAGATCTGCTGCTGTTCTTCTTGATGTGGGAACTGGAGCTAGTACCGGTTTACCTGCTGATTGCAACTTGGGGCGGACAGCGACGGCTCTATGCAGCAACTAAGTTTATTCTCTATACCGCGATTGCTTCGATCTTTATCCTGGTAGCAGCGCTGGCAATGGCTTTTTATGGTGATACGGTAACGTTCGATATGCAGGCCCTGGGACTGAAGCAGTACTCGGTTGGCTTTGAGATCGCCATGTATGCTGCGTTCCTGATTGCCTTTGGCGTCAAGCTGCCGATCTTCCCGCTCCATACCTGGTTGCCCGATGCCCACAGCGAAGCTCCGGCACCCGTTTCAATGATTTTGGCCGGCGTGCTTCTGAAGATGGCCGGTTATGCCCTGATCCGCATCAATATCGAAATGCTGCCTAACGCGCATGCCTACTTTGCGCCAGTGCTAGCCGTGCTGGGTGCAGTCGGGATCATCTACGCCTCTCTGACTGCTTTTGCTCAGGTGAATCTGAAGCGACGGTTGGCCTATTCTTCGATTGCCCACATGGGCTTTGTGCTGATTGGGGTAGCTTCTTTCACAGATTTGGGCCTCAGCGGTGCCGTGCTGCAAATGGTGTCGCATGGCTTGATAGCTGCCAGCCTGTTCTTCTTGTCGGGTGTGGCCTATGAGCGGACCCACACGCTAATGATGAACCAAATGGGTGGAATGGCAAAACAAATGCCAACCTTATTTGCTTTGTTTACTGCCGGAGCAATGGCCTCGCTAGCCCTGCCAGGAATGAGTGGGTTTGTGGGTGAACTGTCGGTTTTCCTCGGTTTTGCCACCAGCGATGCCTACAGTACACCCTTCAAAGTCGTAATTGTGACTCTGGCGGCAGTAGGTGTGATTCTGTCTCCGATTTATCTGCTGTCGATGTTGCGGACGATGTTTTATGGGGCTGAGCAGGGAGAGCTAGTCAACGTTAGCCTCACGGATGCTAAGCCACGGGAAGCCTTCATTGCCCTTTGCTTACTCGTTCCCATCATTGGAATTGGCATTTACCCCAAGCTAGCGACCCAAACCTATGATGTGAAAACTGTTGAAGTGGCTCAGCAAGCCCGTCAAGTGTTGCCTCTGATTGCTGAGCAACCCGTGCATCTGAGCAACCCGCTTAACCCTCACCTCAGTACTTCGGCTATTCTGGGAGCCGAGGCCAAAGAGTTGGTGCAGGTGTTTAAGTAATGCTGAACCACTGTTGAATCATGTAACCCGCTTAGACCGCTCACTGCGGTCTTTTTGCTTTTTTGTTACAGCCTTTTTCAGGCTAGTGAAGTACGAAAAACGGGGTGCAGGGGCACTGCCGCTATCGGTCGTATTTTAGCGACTTTGGGGGACCGAAAGAAAGGATCAGCGCCGGTTGAAATTAGAAGTAACGAAAAATTACTTTACTATTGCCAATGCTCCTAATCTGGTTCTACTGCTTCAAATGCAATAGCTCTCGCAGAGCTGCAAGCAGTTTAATCTTGACAGAACGAATTTCTGAGTCGGGGCTGATCACAAACTGCCAACTCACCCGAACGCTGAACAATGGCGTTTGCACCTGACCAATCACCCGCACCTCAGTTTCACCAGTCGGTAGGCTTGTTTCGTTACTCTCTTGCGGAATTGCCCTCATTCCTTTTGCTTCGGCGGCTAAATAGCTAGCAATCGCTTCTCGCCCTGCAATTGCTGACTCGAATGGTGGCAAGAGCTGACCCTCGGCAGCGAAAAGATTGGCGACAGCGGTAAAATTAGCCTGATCGAAATGGTTGAAGTAAGACAAAACTACAGCGTTGGTGAAGAGCTGCAACGGCTCTGTTCGGGCTGGTTCTGTTCGGGCTGGTTCTGTTCCTGGCGCCATCCTAATGGAATCTCTCAATTCCTGATTTGATTCAGTTGGCTCAGTGGTAAGAGGGTCGAGGTCAGCGTGGGTCATTGTAATTCTGAGTAACCTTCTTAAACTTTTCTGAAGCTATCAGTTTGTGCAACGCCAAACCTATTCCTAGAGTCAGAACTTCTGTCTAGTTTGTGGAGAATTTGGCTCAAATCAAGGGGTTTAAAGTGGGCAATTCAGGGCATACTATCGTCATCCCTTTCGGATAGGGAGAGCAGCCTCCTGGCAGAAATGCTGGGGGGCTTTATCGTGGGTAGGAGTCAGGAGTCAGGAGTCAGAGAGTAGTTAAAGCAGTTGGCAATCTGCATCTTGCTCTTTAAACTCTGCCTCAGCAGGTTCACTCCATGGTGAGTTATTGGGAGTTTTGTTAGTCAAGGTTGGAATCCGGGCACCTTGGTAGCAGCACACCATTCGATCGACACCCGGTACTTTGCGCCGGGTTTTTTCTTGCGGATCTCTTCGTCTGGCTCTTTCAGGCAACAGAACGCCAATCCAGGCAGACGAGCCGGCTGAAGAATTGGTAGAATCTATAACCTAGGTAACTCCGGTTAGATCTTCAGGTAAGCAAAACTGGCCTGAGTTAGAGCGGCGTCTGCAACAATGCCGTCTGAGTATTAATCTGAGTAGCAAGCATCAATCTATCTCTCATTTTCGCGCTGGGCAAATTATGACTGAGTTTCCCCGTCGGTATCACATCACTACGTTTGGCTGCCAAATGAACAAGGCGGACTCGGAACGGATGGCTGGCATCCTGGAAGATATGGGGTTTCAGTGGTCAGACTCTCCTGAACAGGCGGATTTGGTTCTCTACAACACCTGCACGATCCGCGACAACGCTGAGCAAAAAGTGTATTGACGCGCGGATACAGGGCGGCTGGCGTGCCCGGGACCGTTGCTGGATTCGAACTTGCGTTCAAAAAGCACGGATCCGGAAAAGTTAAATGGGAAGATCTGGTAGAACCCGCCCGACTGCTTGCAAAGGATGGGTACATACTTTCATACCGTCTTGCCGAAATAATGAAGGCGTATGCTAGCGACCTTCAGCTCTATGAAGACAGCAAGCGGATATTTCTGAATGACGGGAAATTTTTCGAAGCAGGGGATCGCCACATACAAAGCGATCTGGCGACAACGCTGGAACGTATCAAGCAGCATGGTGCCAAAGGTTTTTATGAGGGCCGGACAGCGGACTTGATAGCCGCCGACATGAAGGCGAACAATGGACTGATCACGCTTGAAGATCTGAGGAATTACAAAGCCATCGAACGAACGCCTTTGAGAGGCAACTATCGTGGCCACGAGATAATCACAATGCCTCCCCCAAGTTCCGGCGGTGTGGTGATGCTTCAGGTATTGAAGATGATGGAGCGTTATAACGTCGCGGAAATGGGGGCAGGTTCGGCGGCTAAGATCCATCTTTATGCTGAGGCGTCGCGGCGTGCTTTCGGTGACCGTGCCGAGTATATGGCAGATCCAGATTTTGCAGAAGTTCCTGTCGCCCGTCTCCTGGACCCGACCTATTTGTCGAAACGGATGGAAAGTTTCGATCCGGTGAAAGCATCCGCAAGCAGGGAAACGCGTTACGGAGCACTGCAAACCCCAGAAGGCACGGAAACCACACACTATACGGTTGTTGGTCCGGCTGGAGACATTGTTTCAAACACTTACACCATCAACGATCTTTTTGGTGCAAAGGTTACAGTAAAGGGAACGGGAGTGCTTTTGAACGACGAAATGGACGATTTTGCAGCACGTCCGGGAGTGCCAAATCTTTTTGGATTAGTTCAGGGGGAGAGGAACAAGGTTGAGCCCGGAAAGCGGCCACTGTCTTCAATGACGCCAACTATCGTATTGCGGAAAGATGGCACGCCATGGTTTGCCGTTGGAGCTCGCGGAGGACCGCGGATCATCTCAGCGGTAATGCAGATAATCTCAAATATGATCGATCACGGGATGGATATCCAAAGTGCGATAGACTATCCGCGGGTGCATCATCAATGGTTGCCGGACGAGCTTATATATGAACGAATAGGCTTCTCTCCTGATACACTTAAGATCCTTGGCAGTTATGGGCACACTTTGTCCAACAGGCTTGGCAATATCGCACAAGCAACCGGCATTGAAATAGATGAGAAGGGCATTCGTGTAGGAGCGATCGATCCTCGTGGCGATGGGGAAGCTATTGGTTACTGATCCTTATCGAGCAGTTTCGTAGTTCCCTCGGTAACACTTCCGGGTACAGAAAGCTCGTCGGTATCCGGTGCACGCCATGAGCCTTGTGCCGCCATGCAGTTCGACTAAATGCCGCACAATTGCTAGGCCCAAGCCCAAGCCCCCATAGCGACGAGTGGTGGTGCTGTCTGCCTGCCGAAACCGATCGAAAATAAACGGCAGAAAATGGGGAGCAATGCCCTGCCCTGTATCCTTTACTACAATTTCCACCTGAGCTTGGTGCCGCTTCAAAGCCACATCAACTCGGCCTCCCCTCGGCGTAAATTTGATCGCATTGGAGAGCAGATTCCAGACAATCTGCTGCAGCCGATCCCGGTCGCCTAAAATTGGCCCTACTGTGGAATTCAAGTCTGCTTTGATTTGAATTGCTTTTGCTTCGGCAGCTAGATACACAGTATCGATGGCGGCAAAAATCACAGCCGTCAAATCCACTGGACAAACATTCAGCCGCAGCTTCCCACTAATAATCCGGGAAATGTCGAGTAAATCCTCGATTAGCTGAGCCTGAGTTTCAGCATTGCGTTCAATTGTTTCCAAGGCGCGGGCAGTGGTGCCTTCATCAAACTGACGGCTCCGCAGCAGTCTGGCCCAGCCCAGAATCGAGTTGAGCGGCGTGCGGAGTTCATGAGAGCAAATCGACAAAAATTCGTCTTTAATCCGGTTGGCTTCTTGAGCAGCTTGGTAAAGGCGCGTGTTTTCGATAGCTACAGCAGCCATCTGGGCCAACTGCACCAACACGGCCTGATCGCTTGGGCTAAATTCTCCGCCAGCTTTGTCAGAAACATGAATCAAGCCAATGTTGATCCCTTTACGTCCCACTAACGGTGCAGCTAAAACTCCCCGCATGGGCGGATGTTGACCAACCCGACGGCTAAAAGTTCGCCAGATTGGATGGGAGGTCAGATCGGCTTGGGACAAATTCAACGGTTGGGTGATGTGATGCACCAAGGTAAAAATGCCGCAAGAATCAGGAATTTCATCGGGCTGTCGCCAATTTATATGCTTATCTGAGTAGGCAATCACTTCCGTCGCCTGTCTGCGTTCCTCATCCAATACCAGACTGATAATAGCTTGATGGGCGTTGGTCAACGAACGCGCCTGTTCTGCAATTAGATTCAGCGACTCATCGAGTGAATTGGCGGAATTAATCGCCAAGGCTGCTGCCATTAAGCCTTGCAGTTGAGCCACATACTGTTGGGAGTCTTGCACGGCTTTGTAGAGCGAGGTCTCGGCTTGCTTGCGATCAGTGCAGTCTCGCATCACCTTGATGAAGCCCTGCAACTCTCCGCTTGAATCCCGCAAAGCCGTAACAACACCCGATGCCCAGAAGCGAGTGCCATTTTTGCGACAATGCCAACGCTCATCCTCGGCTCGGCCTTCGGTACGGGCAGTGGCTAATTCCTGTTGTGGCACCTGAGCAGCGACATCCTCCGGTGTGAACATCAGAGCAGCAGGTTGCCCAATAAATTCTGGGGGTGGAACCCCTGCACCCCGTTCAAACTCAAGAAAGGATGGCTGTATCTAAGTTATCTATAAGCAGGCTTGCCTGTTCTCCTAGCATTTGATCCTGGCAGCGGTTTAGGTTTCCTTCTACAAAACGTGAACAGGCGTGGGCCAAGGTTCCGTGCAGTATTACGATGGCTATAGTGCTGTCTGGGAGAAGGTCATGCAGTCGGTCATACAGTCAACAAGGTCAGAGCCATATCTCTGGGTACATTTGGCAGGGATTGCGGCAGTGCCCATTTTCCTGGAGCTGTGTTTGTTGGGTTTGAAGGCGGCTGAAGCTAGCCTACCAGCGGGGCTGGTGTTTTTGCTGGTAGCGGTTATTGGCATCGGGCCGGTATTTTGGATGCAGTGGCAGCGGCCTTTCAATATTTTTAGCTTAGTTTTTCTGGCGCTCAAACCCAGTCAACTGACTGAAACCCAACGACGGATCCTAGCCCGATTCAAGACTCCCCTGGGAAAAATCATCGCGGTAAGCATGGCGATTGCCGCCCTGGCGATTTTGTGGCAGCTCAACCAATGGGTGCCGCTGGTGGTGATCAAGGCTAAGCTGGTGCCCGGTGGCAGTTTCGGTGGGTTGATCTTAGCCGCTACCAGCTTTCTGCTCACGAATCTGTTTCTGCAAGTGCCAGCAAGTGTGCTGCCCGTGCTGCTGACTTCCGATCGGCTATTGGTTGCTACAGGCCCCTATCCAGTCAAGGATATTGCTAGAGACTTTACGATGATTGGGTTTCAGGTCAAGCAAATTCTCCCGCCCTTGACTCCCAGGCTAAAGCCGGAAAAGGCCAATGCTGTTGCAGAATCGGTCGCAGAATCAGTTCCAGAATTGGCTGAAGAAACAGGAACGCCAGCCGTTACCCCAGAGCCTGTTTCACCAGATGTCCCCAGTCAAGAACCGCTTTCAGTCGATGCAGCACAGCCCGCCTCCCTGCAATCAGCCCCTCTGCAATCGGTCCCTCTGCAATCAATTGAGACGGAAGCAACGTTGCAGGAGAGTCAGCCCAAACCGCATCAGCCCACCTCGGCACAACTAGAGGCAGACGCGTCCTCGCTGGAAGCAAATCCAGTCGAGGAGCCACAACTGGTTGCACCGGAACTAGAGGACAGCCAATCCCGAGATTCACAACCTGTAATGTCAGAAACTCTGCCAGCCGATGTTGTTTCTGAGGATTCGTCTCAAGCTGGAACTGAGAGTGACCAACGTGAGGCAGATCCAACCGCAATTGATCATCAGGTTGATCACCCAATCGACCCAGAAATCGACCCAGAAGTTGCTCCAGAAATTGATCAAGCAATTGATCAAGCAATCGCCCAAATTGACGAGCAACTGGCTGCCGACCAACCTCAAATCCTCGAATCGTTAGATACTCAACTGATCGCCGACCAGACAGCGAGACGATCTCAGCTTTGCGATGATGCCACCCTTTGGCAGTTGGGTTAAGGCGAGGGACGAGGATTCAGGTAACCAAATTTATGCGGTGGTTTACCACGTCACGACAAGCCCAATCGATTCGGTCCATCGGGCTAGGGCACTGGGACTGTCTCTACAAGAGTTAAGAGACCAGCAGCCGCAAATTTTTGCCATGCTCAAAACCGAATTCCGAGCTGCGATTGTGGGCTATCAGCCGCCTTTGGACTCCGTCCCGCAAACGCGAATGGACTCCGTCCTGCGAACGGAACGAAATGGCTCCAGCCGTCAGGCCATCCTCAGCGAAACGGTGTACCAGCACCTGCCTCCTCGGCCACCCCAGGTGCATCAGGCTGTTTACTACTGCGAACCGGAAGAAATTGTTCACTTCAGTCAGCAGCTCGATTTTCTCAGAACCCTGCTTCAGGTCAACGGCGCTCCAGTTGATAGTTTGACTGCGGCTGCAATTCGGGAGATCTATCGCCTACGGAAAGCTGATCGAGACTGGTTAGTGCAAGCAGGCCGCACCCTAAGCCTGTTGCTAAAAGACGACTACGATCGGCTGCGAACTATTCTGAGCCAAATTCATCTCTGAGCCAAATTCATCTGTGAGTAAATACCATCCATAAGTACATCTCTAAACAGATTTTTGCCTCTATGCTTTTAAGGTAGTGTCACCGTAAGCAGCCTTTTGCGGCCTAGCACCTCTTGTGCCGCAGTCATACCGTACTTGTGCCGTGCTTGCGCCATCAACCTATCTTCCTGAACTAGGAATCTATGCATCTAGAGCCAATTGTTTCCTTTGCGATTCTGCTGGCAATCATTTTGATCGTGCCGCTGATTTTTGAGCGTTTGAAATTGCCAGGCATTCTAGGGTTGTTGCTGGCTGGAGTCCTACTGGGACCCAACGGTCTTCAGGTGCTGAACAACGACTCCGAAACCATGCGGCTGCTCTCTGGCATTGGCCTAGTGTATCTGCTGTTCATGGCAGGATTGGAGATCGACCTAGTGCAGTTCCGCGCTACCAAGTACCGTTCCGCCGGGTTTGGCTTTCTTACCTTTGCTGTGCCTCTAATTACCGGCACGATTGTAGGGCGATTGTTCGGGTTTGATTGGAATCCTTCGATTTTAATTGGCTCCTTGTTTGCCTCCCACACGCTGTTGGCCTACCCGATCATCAGTCGGCTAGGCGTGGTGAACAACGAAGCTGTTACCGTCACGATCGGTGCAACCATCTTTACTGATGTGGGAGCTTTACTGGTTTTAGCCGTCTGTGTCGGAATCAACAAAGGTAACTTTAGCGCCCTCAGCTTGGGGAGCTTGCTGCTCGCCCTTTTGATTTATTCGGCTGTGATTTTGTTTGGCTTCAGTTGGTTGGGCAAAGAGTTCTTTCGGCGGTCTGGCGATGGTTGGCGACTGGCATTTTTACGATTGCTACGTTGGGTTTAATAGCCCTGAGTATCCAACTTCTGATTCGGCAAGGCAAAGCCGAGGAATCTTGAGCCAGAGCAACCGCTGATGCACCCGCTATGGAGTCTAGGCACCTTTTAAGGCGGCCAACACGGCCTCATGACAACTGCCGTTGCTCACCACAACGCCTTGATTTTCGGTGAGTTTGTAATCCAGCGCGAAGTTGAGCGGTTTGCCATGCATGTCGGTGACTTTGCCGCCTGCTTCTTCCACCACAATCACGCCAGCTGCATGGTCCCAGATTTTTTCGCGGTAATCCGGCGTTTTGGGAGAAGGCAAGCGCAAATACAGAGCTGCCTCACCGCAAGCCACGACGGCATACTTGGCCTGACTATCCATTCGCAAGGGGGCAGCCGTGATCCCAACCGCTTGAGCAACGGCGTTTTGTTGGGTCTGATCGCCATGCCCTGATTCCACACTTTCAACAAAGCGGAAATTTGCGGCATTCGCGGAACGAACAACCTGAATCGGCTGCGGATCGCCTCCGGCCAGGGAAGTTATCGTTGCGCCCTGATGGCGCACTGCTACCAACAGACTACCCGCATCCCCTACCAGCGTCAGCGCCGGACAGCCTAGAACCCCAACTTTGACTTCCCCGTCTTCTATGAGCGCCAAGGCTACAGCATATTGGTCGCCGCGCAGAAATCCCTTAGTACCATCGATTGGATCGAGCGTCCAGTAGCGGGAGCCAACCTGCCCGTTGCCTTGGTTAATCCAGTCAATTACTGCATCGGGCGTCGCTTCGGTCAAGATTGACCGCACCTGCTCGGTCACTTGGGATAAGTAGGGGGCCATATCAGGCTGGCTCAGGGCGGCGGCATCTTCCTCAGCCACAATCGGATCGTTAGGAAAGGCATCTGCAATCAGTTTGCAAATAATGGCCTGAGAGCCGAAATCGGCAATCGTAACTGGGCTGCGGTCTCGCTTTTCAATTGCTTCAGCCTGAATGGTTTGGCGGACCTGCTGACATAGTTTGGCGGCCAGCGTCACAGCTTTGATCGCAACTTGCGTTTCGAGTTGATAGGACATGCAGTCTTTGTTCCAATCGGGTAATCTTTCCAGTTATATCCTAAGGTGAGCAGGCAATCAGTCAGGAATTGGGAGGGATTGGGTAGAGATGACCACAGACTGGATTGTGGTAGGCAATGGGCTGGCGGGAGCGGCCCTCAGCTACGAATTGCAGAAAAGCGGTTTTTCGGTTCTGCTCCTGGACCGGTCAGACCATCCAGAGAGCGGCACGCGCTACAGCTACGGCGGCATTGCCTACTGGTCGGGCACCACAGCGCTGATGCAGCAACTCTGCCAGGAGGGAATCACGCTGCACCGTCAGCTCTCGGCAGAACTGGAGAGCGACACCCAACCTTTTTCCGAGATACCGAAGGCAGTGTAATTATAGGGGTTGGATACAACTTCTGATTTGAGGAGCCAGGATTCCAATAAATCTGGCTCCTGGCTTGTTCACAGCAAGATGACTAAATAGGCTGGGTTTAGGGTGAAGTAGTCGGAGTGGGGGTGGGGCTGTCAGCGGGTGCTACTGGGCTGGTCTCTGGAGCCACGGTTGGACTAGTATCAGTTCCGCCGGTTCCGCCCGTTCCAGCGGGTTCACAAGCACCTAGAAAAACCGAAACTCCTACCAATGAAACCAATGCTATAACGATTTTGCTCATAACTCCTCGCTTGAACTGAATGAGAGGCTATTCAACCGCATCAAAGCGGCAAGCTAGTCTGGGAAGACGATTTTCGCTTGAGCTATTGTGAAAGCTGTCTGTGTTGGTCGCCTCTACCCAATGACATAGATTTTTGGGGTGGAGGCTTGTTACTCCTGCATGTCTAGCCCTAGCCAGAGTATTGCCGAGTGATTTTTGTTACCAGCAAGTCACTCACTTTTGAGAATATTCTTCACAAGCTGGAAGTTAGTCTAGAGAAGTGGTTGGAGTGTTGTCTACTCTGAAAAAAGCATTCACCCCTAAAGAAGCTTTTTGCCCCACAAATCGTCTCTGGGCGTAATGCCAAACTTACGCTTAAACGCGGCTGCAAAATGCCCCAAGTTGGAGTAGCCTACCATTGCGGCAACCTCGGCAACTGTGTAATGACCTGTGTAATTACCAATAGATTCCTTGATATTTAGTCTAATATTTACCCTACTATTCACATTTCGGTACTCCAGGGGTTCGACGATTCACCGCATTCCCATTTGCACGAGCCATAGGCTGGCATAGATGCCCTGCTGCTCCAGTAAACGATCATGGGTGCCTTGTTCGACCAATTGACCTCGTTCCATCACATAGATTTGGTCAGCGTTGCGGATGGTTGATAGACGATGGGCGATGGCAATTGTGGTGCGGTTACGGGTGATTCGGTCGAGCGAGCGCTGGATGGCGGCCTCGGTTTCGTTATCGACGGCAGAAGTGGCTTCGTCCAGAATCAGAATTGGCGGATCTTTAAGAATGGCGCGAGCAATCGCTAAACGCTGACGTTGACCGCCGGATAACCGTTGGCCGCGTTCGCCCACAATCGTGTCGTAGCCGTGGGGCAACTGTTTGATGAATTCGTGCGCTTCGGCATTTTTGGCGGCCTCAATCGCGTCGGCTAGCGTAGCTTCAGGACTGCCGTAGGTGATATTTTCCAGCACCGAACCGTGGAACAAAAATACATCCTGGCTCACCCAGCCGATGGCCCGCCGCAGATCGCGCAGTTGCAGGTCGCGTAGCTCGATGCCGTCCAGCATAATGCTGCCCGATTGAATGTCGTAGAGCCGCAGTAAGAGCTTCACTAGCGTACTGGCCGATGAAGCATATTAGAGAAGACTAAATTATCCATTGAGAGAATCTAACGCGGACCAGTAAGTGTAGTCGGTGAATTACCGGTCGAAGAATTAGTGGCCGCCGTCGTTTGGCTGTTTCCTGACAATATCTGGTCCGGCGCCTGCCACCCAGCTTGCATCAACAGATCGATCGCAAAACGTATCGGCACGGCCATATTTACCGCAGTGTTTTCGGTGAAAACTCCGAAGTTAACACCGATGACCTTTCCTGTCTGGCCAAACAGTGGAGCTCCTGAGCCTCCCTCGGCAGTCTTCGCATCGTGAACGATACGGCGCGTGTCCAGATCGGTGATCGCCCCTTGCGTCGTCAATGGGACGATCTTCTTTGACTGTGCTAGGAAATTGATCAGATTCTGTCTGGATCCGCCGAATCGTGCGTTGATAGATTTTGCTTCGTCGTCTTCTACCATTGCAAGCAGTCTATCCGGACCATTGGGATAGCCCATAGTAACTACTGTTTTGCCGACCGTAACCGAATCATCATCAGTTTCAAGCGGAATGACCGGCAGATCCGCTGGCAGCGTTGTGGGATCGATCGTCGCAACTGCGATGTCTTCGCGACCTCCAGTCTGACGGACCGTCAATCGGTAAGGTTCAGCATAATTTGGAAAATATACTACTAGGCTTTTGATCCGAGCCCGGCCGTTATTATCCCGCATCATCGTTTTTACAAGGTCGTCTTCGGTCCACGGCTGAATAACGTGACGGTTTGTAACGATATAACCACCGCCGACATGGAAACCAGTGCCGATAAAATCGTATTCTACGGGGCTTCCTCCGCCTTCGGTCGTAAGTCCGAATGATGGATTGGCTGGCACTGAATCTCCTTCCGAAACTGACGGGGAGACCGGCATACCATGTGAACTTCCTGGATCTTGATATCGAAGGACCTTTCCGCTGCGTCGATCGACAAGCTGATAAATGCCGACTACAAGGCATATCCCACGTCCGTAGTCGAGTCTAACTGTTTGCGCTAAAGATTGAAGGCGAATGGCTTCACGACTGGTCCGTTCGATCTCGCCAAGTTGGTTACTGGCGTTGCTTAACTGGTCTTCAAGTCGGACGATCAGCTCTGCCTGTTTTTCAACCCGCTCGCGAGATGCTCTCAGTTCGGAGCTTACGGCATAGCCGATATAAAGCAATCCAGTAAGAAATCCAACTATTAGAACAAGTGCTATCGCCTTTGTCGTCCAGCTTATCTCCCGCATCAATTCGCGGGTGAATTCACGAAGAAAGGCTTTTGCATCGTCGCGTTGGGGCGAAGCGGCTGCATCGAGTGCAGCCTCTGCAATGAACGGTGCTACCTGTGTCTCTGGACGCTTGGTTGATATCAGCGAGGGTTTCTCGGCAAGAGCGTAAAAGCCGAACGAGACCTCAGTACTTCAGGAGTTTGAGTATCCGCCGGAGCACTTTCGGGCAACGATGGGGTCTGAGCTTGGGCGGTTGGGGATAGCAACAGGAGAGAGGCAATAGTCAGAGCTGGCAGCAATCGGCCTGTTGAAAAAACTTGAAGAGGAGCAGACGATACCATGAAACTATCCCAGATTGTGTAGTCGCGGACGGGTTTGATCTTAGGGAATCTTACCATTACGGTGCAAAGTTTAAATTTCTTTTCAGATGGCCAGAAAAAAAGCGGCGACCAAGCTTGCTTAGACTGCTGTTCGCTCAGGAAGTTCCATCAGCAACAGCTGATTCAATAGGCAATACCAAAAAAATGCCGAAAAAATGCCACGTCCAATCTCAACCGAACGCAATAGAATACAACTTCTAGTAATGAACCCTGAAAGAGGTCGAGTGGATGACAGATGCGAGGAAGCTGCCTCTATCCCCTGAGGAGGTATTGCCGGAGGAGTCTGTGTTTGATGTTGCCCTGCTGGATCCGGTGGTATTGCAGCGGGGGGGAGAGGAGCTGACGCTCGGAAAGGTGAATGATCGCTTTGTTGTTTGTCCAGCAGCGGGGTGTTCAGTCGCGGCGGTGCTTGAGGCGATTCAAGCTACTGATGTCACACCCAGCTCAATCCTGCCTAATCTGCTAGAAATTCGGGTCGCTCCCAGTGATTTAGACGATTTGATGCAGCAGGCTCGTTCTGCCACCGCTACTGCCTTCGCCAGCCATGTATATCAGATGTACGAGAGTCCGGGGACATTGCTGTACCCAACCGATCAGATCACGCTCCAGTTTGCTGAATCACTGGCTGCTGAGCAGATGCACCGAATTGCGGCGGCGGCTGGACTGCGCATCCTCAAGCTGATTACTAGCGTTCCTAAAGCATTTGTGTTTCAGGTGACGGCCTCTGCCCCAGCCAATCCCCTGAAGTTGGCCAATCAGTTGCTCCAACATCCAGCGATTTTGTTAGCAGAACCGAATGTGGCTGTGCTACGCCAGCCCTGCTACCGTCCGCGAGAATCAAATTATGCTCAGCAGTGGTACCTCAACCATGAAGGCGGTGCGGATCTGGTGCCGGGTTCCCATATTTTTGCTGAACCCGCCTGGAATCTAACCAAGGGCAAGCGTTCCGTTACAGTCGCCGTAGCCGACGACGGCTTTGATTTAGAGCATCCCGACCTGCAGAGTGAAGGCAAAATTGTGGCAGCAGTGGAGCTACAGCGGGGTGGTCTACCGTTGGCTCAATCCAGTGAAACTCACGGTACAGCTTGTGCTCGGCTGATCACGGCAGACGAAACCGGCAAAGGCATGATCGGTGTAGCGCCCGGGTGTGCCTTGATGCCAATCGGCGTAGGTCAGTTTATTGAAGACCAAACGATCGAGCAACTTTGCCAGTGGGTCATTGAAAACGGCGCGCCATCAGTGATAGGTTGAAGCTGAACCCTTTTCTCTGAACGGTTTCTCTGCCAGGCTCTCTTAGCGATTCAAGTGCTGCGATGACTGTCAATCCCTTAGACCTCTTTGCAGGTAAACCTGCGATCACGAATCGGTCCATCCACATGGACCGGGGATTAACGGTTCACTATCGACATGACCTGCCTGGGGCACTAGATGCACCACAAGGGCTGAGCCACCACATGCTGACGTTCTTTCTGTCTGTCAATCAGCGCCAAGTAACGCATCTGGATGAGTGGGGCGAATATGATGGCAAGATGGAGCCTGGAGATTTTTATCTCTGTCCAGCAGGTCGCTATGGGTTTACTCGCTGGCAGTCGGTAGACAAAACGCTACATATTGTGATTCAGCCTAACTTCTTGGACAGAATTGCTACTGATACCGAGTGCATTAGCCCCGGCAGTATCGAGCTTTTACCGGTTTTGAAAGCATCTGATCACAAGCTTGAGAGCCTGGTTCAGTTATTTTTGGCTGAGCTGGATCAGAGTAACCTGGGAGAGAAACTGTATCTGGAATCCCTCAGCTCTATGTTGGGGGTGCATCTATTGCGGCGATACTGCAACATCACACCCGAATTTCGTCAGTACTCCGATGGACTGCCCCCTCATAGGCTCAATGCAGTACTTGAGTACATCCAGGCCCATCTCCACCAAGAGTTGAGCTTAGACGAAATTGCCACCCAAATTGGTATGAGTCGGTGTTACTTTGCCACCCAGTTTAAACAGGCGATGGGAATTACGCCTCACCAGTACGTGAGCCAGCAGCGGGTAGAGAGGGCAAAGCAGTACTTGCGCTTGCATAAGCTATCAATTACGGACGTTGCCCTGGAGTGTGGCTTTGCTAACCAGAGCCATTTGACTAAGGTTTTCAAAAAACAAACGGGAACCACGCCCAAAGCCTATCGTGAGCAACTGTAGAAGGCTGTATATCGTTACTGGATCCGGCGGTAAACACTGGTAAATCACTGACCAATCATTCAACTTGAGGCTTGAAGACAATTTTGTCAAAAGAATCGACAAAAATTCGAACATTTGTGAAAGATTAAAACAATCTAAAACCGGTAGTGTAGCTGTGTAAGCTGCACTGAAGCGAGGACTCTATGACGGTTTTGCATCTTGAGGTGTGCTTATGAAAGCACCTGCGGCTCGGATGTCTGATGTTTTACTAACGGCGCTGGCTCCAATTTCTTGGGGCACAACCTATGCCGTAACCACCGAATTTTTGCCGCCGAATCATCCCCTCCTAGTGGCCGCCCTCCGCTCGTTACCCATTGGCCTTTTGTTAATTGCAGGCTTGAGAAAATTGCCCCAAGGCGTTTGGTGGTGGCGCATTTTACTGCTGGGTAGCCTCAATATCGGAATTTTTCAGGCGCTGTTATTTGTTAGAGTTGGAAGCAGAGGTAGAACTAGAGGTAGGAGCAGGACAGAATTTCTAGCTCCTACCTGATTTCTGTCAGCCTTAAAACCTAGACTGAACCCGCAATTTCCGCCAAACAGCCTGCTGCGAAATTGGCTGGATGCCGTATTATTTGGCAACAGGGTTTCTACTAAGTGGGTGAGCATAATTAAACATAAAACCCAAAACCCTGCGCGTTCGGCGCAAGGTTTTGAATCCGGTTTTTAATTATGCCGAGGTACTTAGAGAAAAATCTGGTGATCCGGCTATCGGATAAATTCTATTGAGTCTATTGAGACGAATGCTACCTGGTGAATGAGGAGTAGAAATAATGGCAAGACGTAGAGCAACAGGATTCCTGAAAGATTTTCAAGACTTTATTAATCGCGGCAACGTGGTTGAGTTAGCTGTTGCGGTGGTAGTAGGTGGGGCGTTCGGCCAAATTGTAGATGCTGTCGTCACCTTGGTTACAGGAGCAATCCTTAATCCTACGCTCCAAACCTTGGGAATTGATCGGATCAGGGACTGGCCTGCTGGTGAACTGCTGATCGCAATCATCAACTTCCTAGTGATTGCCTTTGTCGTGTTTTTAGTTGTGCGAGCACTAGAGCAATTTAAGCGGAAAGAAGCAGAAGTAGCCCCCGATCCCCAACAGCAGCTTGCAGACGCCGCGAACCGATTAGCCGCAGCGCTTGAATCTCGGCAGCTTTAATCTGGATTAAACTCACCCCGCTGCAAGGCGGGGTATTCCGGTTCACGTGATCAAATACAAACGCCCCAAGGGGCGGGGAATTCAACCCGAAACAGATTAAACAGCACGAACAAAGACAGGGCGTTACTCAACAAGCCTCAACAATTGATTTAAACAAAAACTCATGGACAACCAAATTCCCCAAAGCCATAGCAACAGGAGGGCCAGAAAAGACCAGCCCCCATCACCTGCCACCTGATCTAGAGCCGTCAGAATAACCAAAATAACCAGAATCAGCGGTCAACTCCCTACTCCCTACTCCCTACTCCCTACTCCTACTCCCTACTCCTTAGAGCCACCCCCTCTAAGTCAAAATAATCCCCGTCTGGGGCGGCAGAGCCAAAAACAGATTATCGGCAGTCCAAATCACTTCGATGGTGTCTTTTACAGGAGTTTCAGAGCTAGACAGTGCTTCTGCCGATGCTTCTGCCCACTCTGGTGTTTCCCTCGTGTTAAAGAGGATATAGCTCGGCTGGGCACCCAATCGCGTTCCAACTGACTCCAGGTCAATTTTGCCGTAGGTATCCGCCGCATTGACAGCAATGATCAGCACATCCCCCTCAAAGATGCGAGCAAACACATAGGTTTTGTGATCTTCGCCCAGGAATCGGTATTCCCCAACCCGAAGGGACATGCGAGCATGGCGCAGCCCAATCACCCAAGCGACCGAGTCGTTGCTGCACGCCCAGCAGGTCGGCGAAATTCTCACCGGGCTGGAAGGCCACCCTTCGCTGCGGATTGCCCCGATCGAAGAATCCCACCGCCATTCGGTACAGGATATTTTGCAGGAGAGCCTTAACCACGAGAAACGTGCCCTAGCTTTGTATAAGAATCTGCTAGATGTGGTAACGGATGCCAGCATTTATCTAGAGGAATTTGCCCGCTCCATGATTGGGCAGGAGGAAATGCATAATCTAGAAATTAAAAAAATGCTGAGGGACTTTAGTTGAGGGATGCTCAATAGTCCTCCTCGCTGGGTGGCACCTCTTCTTCTACAGTTTTCACCCGCACCGCGTGCTTGCTGGGTCGGAGGCCACTACCGCGTCGTCTAGCATAGACCTGGGTAAACTCGGCTCCAATCAACAGGATTTGAGCAGAATAGAACACCCACAGCAGGATGATCACAATGGAACCCGCAGCCCCATAGGTAGAGGTAACCCCACTGCTACCCAAATAGAGGCCAATCAGATACTTGCCAATGTTGAACAGCAGTGCAGTCACCGCGGCACCAATCCACAGATCTTTCCAGGGCAAACGCACGTCTGGTAGAAATTTGTAGATTGAAGCGAATAGTAATGTGATCAGTCCAAATGAAATTGCAAAGTTAATAAAGCGAGCCAGTGCTGCGAAATCCTGTAAGTAATTAGTAAAAAAGGTGCTAATGCCAGCTAGAATGGCTGAGAGAATTAAGGAAACTAGCAGCAGGAATCCAATTACTAATACCATCGCGAAGGATAAGAACCTGGATCTAACAAAGCTTTTCCAGCCTAATCCTGGCTTTGGTTTGACATTCCAAATGGTGTTGAGAGCATCTTGCAGTTGACCAAATACGCCGGATGCACCAAACAGCAGGGTACCAACTCCGACCAACGTGGCAATTACACCGCCCGATTCGGTTCGTTGTGTGTTCTGAATCATGGCCTGGATTGCCTCGGCTCCATCCCGGCCAATTAGTCCCTGGATCTGGGCGACGAGTTCACCCTGAGCGGCCTCTTCCCCAAAAATACTGCCAGCTACCGCAATCGCAATCAGTAGCAGTGGAGCCAATGAGAACATGGTGTAATAGGCCAAGGCCGCTGCCCACAATGACACTTTATCGGTTTGCCATTCCTGAAACGTCTCTTTCAGTAAACCGACAGTAGTTTTTAACCGTGTTTTTAACTGCATAGCACTGCTTAAGCCTGCCTAGTCCTGCGGTCTTATTCTGAATTACAGATTGGGTAGATAGCATCCATCTGATGGTAAGGATTCGGATCAGCCCAACTATAGAAATTCAATCAATCAGCTTTATCCTGAGCGATGTCTCCTACCGTACCATTCACGGCTTGCAAGTAGTCCTGAGGCGTGAGCTGAATCATGGATGGCTCCGCCCCGGCCCGCGATCCAAAGATCTGAACCGCCCCGGTAAGCAACCGCCTGCAAAAGCCGTCCGGTTATGTTTGATTGGACAAGCCAGTTCTTGCCTCCATCGGTCGTAACAAGAATGCTACCGAATTCGCCTACCGCGATCGCCTCGTTCTCGCCGACTGCTTGGACAGCAAATAGATTTACCTGGAGCGGCGATTCAAGATCCTCCCATGTCTGTCCGCCATCGATGGTCTTTAGAATGACACCGCGAGTGCCTACCGCATATCCCGAATTCTCATCATAAAAACTCAGTGAGTAAAGACTCTCCGCAACATTTGTCCGTATCTGGTTCCACGTTCTTCCGGAATCAGCCGTTATAAGGACCGTGCCGCGATCGCCGACAATAATGCCCTTGGTTTGACTAACGAATTCAATATCTTCGAGCCAAGCACGGGTGCCGGATGCGACCCGTTCCCAATACGAGCCGGCAGTATCTGTTCTGATGATCGTTCCGTCCGCACCGACTGCGTATCCGACCCTCTCCGTGATGAATGATACGCCGAATAGGTCTTCCGCTATTCCTGAGATTCCTGCACCCCAGCTTGCGCCGCCGTTGATCGTTCGAAGAACGGTGCCGCCATCGCCGACCACCCAGCCGAGTTCTTCGTTAAGGAAATCCAGCGCGTTCAGATTCCGCTCGGTATCCGAATAAACAGGCAGCCATTCGCGGCCTCCATCATTTGTTATCCAGATTCTTCCCCTCCCGCCGACCGCTACACCGATGCGATCAGTGAACATCGACAGGTCATTCACGTCCTCGCGTCCGCCGGTCAGGAGCCGTTGCCAGCTAAAGCCGCCGTCGTCGGTACGTACGATCAACCCATTCTCACCAACGGCCCAACCCGTGAACTCATCAGCGAAAAAAAGCGCAGAAAGTTTCGGATTGGTCCTTACGTTGAATGGCAGCCACGTGCGCCCGCCGTCACCGGTCAACCAAACCATCCCGTTAGAATCTGACATCGATCCTTTTTTCTCATCCGAAAAACATAATGAAAGAAGGTCGGCACGGCTGAAAATCTCACTTTTTGACCAGGTGCCTCCTAGATCCTCAGAAAATGCGACGCATCCGCCTGCTCCGGTAACCACAATCTTCTGGGCCTCAGGGACTGCTATTCCATAAAGCCGAACGCTGCCGCAGGGACTCGACTTGATCCATGTGGTTCCGGCATCCTTCGTTATTAGAACGGCTCCGGATGCGCTAATTGCGACGGCCGTGCGTTCATCGAATGCAGCCACACGCACTAGATGCTCATCAGATCCAGACGCCACCGTTTTCCAATTCCGGCCGCCATCTTCGGTACGGACCACCCTCCCGTAAGTTCCGACAGCCCATCCAATCCGCCCTTCGCCGGGAGAAAATGTTACACCTGACCTTCTCAAACTTTTGTTAGTGAAGATGGCAGCACTGAAATCCAAGTCGATGTGACACTCGGTGAACCGGGAGAAATTGAATCAGTCGCCGTTGATGGCATCATGCGTGTTCAAAAAGGTGAACAAACCGTCGAGATTCCCGTTCGAGGCGATGCAGGTTGTTGAGAATGGATCAGTCTGGCTGTAGAACTAGCGATTTGGGGTCGGCTCACAATCGCAAACTAAACCCTCCAGCACTGTTTGCACCGCAGCTACAATTGGTTCAACTCGATTTACAATGCCCTGCACATCCCTGGCAAAGCTGAGCAGCGAGCGGCCATCGACATACAGCTCCTGAGTCGGGTAATTTTGTAGAAACTCCAGCAGCGACAGCTGACTATCATCGCTGAGTGACAAAACCAGCGCCGAGCGGAGTGCCTGCACATTAGCCCGACGTGATTTGGTATGCAGCGTATTGCCAACTTGATCCAGGACAAATTCACCCGGCAGCGAGTTGCCAACTCGATCTACCAATCGCAGGCTGACTCCTACCTCCTGGGTTAACACCTGCTGCAGGGTCTCAACCTCTAAATTAGCAACATTCAGATACCAGCGAATCTGTCTGGTGGTTTGGCCGGTTTCAGCTAGCGCTTGCAGATCGGCAACGGGAATCGAGCGCCCTAGGGGACCGAAGGTAAACACAACTCGCTCCGCCGCACGAGCTGGAGCAGCCGCCAATAGGGTCGCCGCTCCTATACCAACTAAACTGCCAAAACTGAGAACTCTACATCCGACTGGGCCAAACCATGCTGGACAAGCAAAGGGAGCAATTTTCATAACAGATTCCTAAGCAAAGGGAACGCACAAAGCAGCCTGCGATCAGGGAGTTTGGGTAGCGGTGCGCTGATCGAGACAGTTGACGGCTGTATTGGGTGTGAGTTGGGATTGTGGTGAGTTAGATGTTGATGTAGACGTTAATGCAGATGTTGGTGCAGATGTTGGTGTAGATGTTGATGCGGTGGTGGCTGCCTCACAATCACAGACAATTCTTTGCAAATAGTCTTTAGCGACCTCAAGAGCTGGCAGAATCCGCTCTACAAAGGCGCTGACATCGTTATAAGTTGTGACCAATCCACTAATATTGAGGGTGACCTCAGGAATCGGATAGTTTTCCAGCACCTCTAGCACGGAAATTTGCTGGTCCTGAATCGAGGTCCGCACCGCTGTCCGCAGGTCGGCCAAATCCGAAGATCCCTGAATCAATCGCTGGAGTTGCAGCAGCACAAAGCGACCAATCGAGCTGTCAAGAAACTCGGTCTCTATCGTCTCTAGGGTCCCTGGCAGCTGAATCGGCGTCGCGAGCGCCCGTTGGATAAGTGTAGGGTCCTGACGATTCAAGTTTAGGAATTCCCTCGCTTCCTGCGGCAATGCGCCTGAGTTATGCTGCCGCTTCTGATCACGGTGCTTACAGGCGTTTCCTATCGCTTGGGTAGAAGCTGGTTTGGCTTGACCAGAGACCAAGCCCACTGGTTGATGATGCTCCACGAAGGTGAATATCTAGGAGAAACGCTGGAACCCGTCTATGTATTGCTGAACGGTCTTGGTGCTCTATGGATGTTGATTACGGGCGCAACTATGGTTTGGCAAAATATCAGCAAATCGAAATGGATGCGTCGATTAAGCAAAAGTACAGTCAGCGAATCGGCAACTGGCGGTTCTGAAGGAACATCAGAGTGAATTAAGTTGCTCAGCTAGGAATTTAAAATAGGAACGATTGATTAAATCAATTGGTAATGCTTACGTATAAAAAATGAGTGGGAAAACAGGTGATGTTATCAAATTGACATGCATCCCGTTTAGGCTAAATTCGGTTAAGATTACAGGCTCTACTCTATTTGAAAGCCAGTTTCCAGTTTATTGAAGGCGAGTTTGAAAGCCAGAACTTTTTGTATTTTGCTTAGCAGGTACATTTTTTCTATTGTTTTCTCTCTATAGCCATCCTGTAGATAGATGACAAATATCAATCATCTAAGACACAACAAAGGCAAAACTAGACGCGATACAATCACCTAAGCGCTTGCTTAAAAATCTAAATTAATCTTAAAAATTTCCGAAAGATTTTGTCATTGAGTTCAATAATACATACCGTGAAATAGGAGCTTGCTAGGGTTATTTAAGCTGAGTTCTGCTACAACAGAGTTCAACAGAGACTGCACTGACACTGTGCCTAGACGCTGCGCTATCGAAACTATGTGCCCTGGAGAACACCGTGCTTGAGTATCTTCCCCCCCTGAACGAACACAATCTCCCCTATCCCGACACAATTCACCCGATTGTCGTCCACTTTGTGATTGCGATGGTGCTGTTTGCCTTTTTGTGCGACATTATTGGCTTTTTCACCAAAAATTCTCGCCTTTACGAAGTGAGCTGGTGGAATCTCGCCTTTGCGACGGTTTCCATTTTTATTGCGGTTATTTTTGGGCAAATTGAAGCCGGGCTGGCCGAACCCTACAGTGCTGCGGTTTCTACGCTAAACCTCCATACCTTGCTGGGCTGGTCACTATCGGGAATTTTGGCAGCTGTAACTGGATGGCGTTACGTGATTCGAGTCCAGAATAAGTCGGAGTTATCTATTCCCTATCTGATCACCAGTGTGGTCCTGGTTGCTCTAGTGACGGCCCAGTCCTATCTAGGAACGTTATTAGTCTGGGTCTATGGTTTACACACGGCACCCGTTGTAGAGGCCATCCGAGGAGGGCTGTCATGAATCCAGAATTGCTGAAACATTGGGGTGATTTTCTGGGCCTCAATGGTTTGCCCTACCCCGTTCCAATTCATCCGGCCCTTGTTCACCTCACGTTGCACCGACAGAAATGCCAGACCTCGTTGGCGTAATTGAGCGATCAGCGGCAAGATTTGATCAGTACGGAGAGCGAGGTGCTGAATGCCAGAGCCACGATTCCAATCCAGAAATTCTTGAATTTGGGACGTGGAAGAGGCTGGTGCGTTAATTGGGAATTGTACTGATCCGCCTGGGTGACATAAAACCTGGCTACAGAGACCCGAGCGCTCGGTTTGAATCGCAAAATTCTGACGGCGCTGGAGGCCGAAGACAGCCTCATACCAGCCAATTGCTCGTTCCAGATCCCCTTGCTCTACATTCAGGACCACATGGTCGATACCAATGAACTCAGAACCAGTTCGGTCAGATGTGAATTGGTCAGGATTGGCCGGTGAGCTAGCGTGGGTTGATTCGATCAATGTGTGCTGCAAATCGCCCCAACCTTGAATTTGAGCAGTTTTCTGCTGACGGCCCTGGTTGGGCTGAATTGGTTGAAGGAGAGTTGCGCCTGCTGCTACCGCCCGCTGCAACACGGTTTCTAAATTGGCAACTTGAAAGGCCAGATCTGCAATTCCTGCGGGATGCCGTTGCAAGTAGGCTGCAATCGGGCTGTCTTGTGAACAGGGTGAGGAAACCCAGAACCGAATCGCAGAGTTGCCAAGTTCTACCGTTATGCTGTGGGCTGTTCTACGGGTAGCGATTTGCTGAAAGCCCAACGTTTGAGTAAACCATTTCTGCCAGCGTGAGGCATCTTCGACATAGAAGTGAACGTGGTCAATGTTCATCACTGCTCCAGTCGATTCAAATCCGACTCGATTAGGCAAGATTGTGCCAGGCAAGCTATTGCTAGGCAAACTATTGCTAGGCAAGGTTGCAGCAAGACAGACAACACAGGTTGAATAACGTCCACTCCCACTCCTTTGCAACGCGCTAAAGTTTGCCAGCAGTTTAGCCTATTCTGCTGTAAAGCCGAGAGTCACTCTGGATAGAAAACTGACATTAGAGAAAAACATGGCTTTCCGGTTGGAGATTGATTTCCAGCGGAATGGCTTGAGGTTCTAGCGTCAGGGTAAAGGCAATTGTGGCTGCGGCTGTTTCGGGACGCAACATTTTGCTGCGGTCTACTTTTAAGCTGACATTGTCCCAAAATGGTGAATCAATACCGCCAAAGTAGAACAGCGTAAATTTGACACCAAAGCGCTTAAGTTCATCGGCCATTGCCTTACTGAAGCCAACAACACCAAATTTAGAGGCGCAATAGGCAGCAGCCATCGCCATTGGATGCTTGCCCAAAATTCCAACCAAATTGCAGATATGCCCAGACTTCTGCTCTTTCATCAGGTTGGCTGCAGCCTGACTGGTGTAAAAGCTGCCCTTCAGGTTCAGATCCAGCATGTAGTCTAAATCAGCAGGTTCTAACTTGTTGTACTGCTTCAGCACTACCGCTCCCAAACCGAGCGCAGAAGATTTATTAGCCTCCTACAGCAAGGGTAAACGCGATTTTACCAATCACGACTTGAGCCTGTTGAATCTGGCAAAGGCTAACTTATCGGGAGCTAACTTTCATCAGGCCAAGCTGCAAAAAATCAATCTTCAAGGAGCAAATTTGCTCAATTCAGACTTTGGGCGGGCCAGCCTCAGCCATGCCAGCTTAAGGAATGCCAAACTCGCCAGAGCTTATCTCAGTCATGCCGATCTCGCCGGTGCGGATTTACGAGGTGCCGACCTGAGCTATGCCTATCTAAGTAACGCTAACCTACGGGGCGCTAATCTCTGTGGCGCTGATCTTACAGGAGCCAAAATATCAGACGAGCAGTTGGCAACGGCTCGCACCAACTGGGCCACGATTCATCCCAGCGGCAAGCGCGGCCTCTGGTAGTAAGCTGGTAGATGGCCTCTTTTTTCTAAGCTATGACTGAGCCAGCTTCCAACTCTGCCCCTTCGCCATCTCGTGCCAAAAATCGACGGCTTGATCCTAAGCTTGATCCGGAACTCTACGCCCAACTGCGGGCTGAGGCCAAAGCGCCCTACCGTGGTCTGCGCCAGTTTATTTACCTAGGCTTTGGGGCTTCAGGGCTGATCGGAGCGTTTATTTTTCTGATGCAGCTGTTGGCCGGACGCGACGTTGATGCTGCCCTGCCCAATTTCGCCCTCCAACTCGGTGTGGTGGCACTGATGGTGTGGCTGTTCCGGCTCGAACAACGCGCTAGCAGAAAATCCTGAATCAGACTGTGATCAAACCATCATTTGTTAAACAAACCTTTAAAAAAACAGGATCGTCCGAATAATTTGCCAGACTAGATAAAGTTGAAATGGGGTCAGCCGATATAAAGACCCTAACTATAGATCACGATGCATACTAAGGTGAAGCGCCGGTATCCCAACCAAGGATTCTGGCGTTTTGCCTTTATAGCCTTTCTATCAGGATGGGTTTTGGTCTGTGACAATCGAGGTGATTACAACCGATGTGCTGGTGGTAGGAGGCGGAACTGGAGGTGTGGCGGCAGCACTCCAAGCTGCTCGTCGGGGCGCAAAAACAGTACTGGCGAGCGAATTCTCCTGGCTGGGCGGGATGCTTACCGCTGCTGGCGTGGCGGCTCCCGATGGCAATGAACTACTCGCATGGCAAACTGGCATCTGGGGCGCATTTCTCCGTTCTCTACAGCAGCGTCACCCTCAAGGGTTAGATCATGCTTGGGTCAGCTTTTTCACCTATGAACCACAGATTGGGGCCGCCATTTTTGCTGACTGGGTACAAGCCTTATCCAATTTGCTATGGCTGCCAGAACGTTACCCTCTAGAAGTTAAAAAGCAGGGCAACGCCATTACAGCAGTGCGATTTGCAGACTGCCTTGTGCCAACCAGGGAACGCCCATCCACGTAAGGGGGTGGAGGTCGCGAATCCAGGAGAGGGCCAGCCCGTGGTAGCCAATGCCCCAAACCAAGGCAGCCAGCAGTGGAGTTGCAGAGCGGCATACCAGTATCCAAAGTGGCGCTAGGGCCACCCAAGCTAGAAACCAAGCATTGCCAGGCGCTGGAGCCAATCCCATGCCCACACCGCTACCAAAGGCCAGCAGCAGTAAGGTAGGGCGGGACAAGCTGAGTGCAAAATCAGCAGTTGGGCTAGGCTTAAGGATAGGTACTTGTGAATCTGCGGGGGGCGGCATACCCAGAAAATCCTGTCACTGTTGCCCAGCATAAGGGATTTTGCAGCCTGGTTGAGTCCATCCTGAGGTCATGCTTCCTACTTAACCCTGCAGGAGGGTTGAAATTGAGAAACTCCAGCGATTCCGATAGGCTCTTAAGAGAGACAGCAGCAACGGTATGGCACGCCCTCGATTAAATTCGCTGTTTAGTATTGGTTTGGCTGCGCTAGTGGTGAGTTCCGGGTGCCGCAGTGGTTCGGTTTCCACTCCCTTAGAGCGAGGCATTGCAACGCGCCTACAGGACTGGTTTGCCGATTCTAAACCCGCTTTCCAACCGGCCCTGTTTTCTCTAGAAACCGAAAGCGAGTTACATACAGCATTAGAGCGCTCGGCTAAAGCTGCTGAGCTACCAGGCGCTGTTTTAGTCGTTTCTGCGGCTCAGCAAACCTGGATGGGCGCAACGGGCCAAGCGAATCTGGAAAAACAAGTTGCTATGCAGCCAACCGAACGCTTCCGACTTGGTCGTTTGAGTGAAATGTTTCTGGCGGTGGTCTGCTTGCAGCTTCACGAAGAGGGCGTGCTGAATCTGGATGACCGACTCAGCGACTGGTTGCCTGCCGAACTGGATCAGCAGATTCCCCAAAGCCGCTCAATTACGATTCGGCAATTGCTCAACCACACTAGCGGTCTGCCTGATCTAGAAGCTGACTCCTTTGGGCAAGCTGTAGCAGCCGACCCCACCTATCGCTGGCGTATCCCTGAACTGCTCGACTTCATGCTCGACCGCGAATCGGGCAAACCTAGAGGAAGCTTCTCCTATTCCACGGCTAATTACCTGCTGCTGCAATTGGTCCTGGAGCAAGCAACAGGCAGCACCTTAACCGAGATGCTGCAAAGTCGCATCATCAAGCCGCTTGAGCTGAAAAATACGTTTGTGGAGTTCAGCTCTAAGCAACCCTTTGCCCAAGGCTATCAGGACTGGAATCGGGATGGCACTGCTGAAAATGTTACCCAGCCATTGCTCAATACTGGTCTGGGACTTGGAGGCAATGCCCTGATCTCGAATGGTCCAGACTTAATTCGCTTCTTGCAGGCCCTGTTCTTTGAAAATACCTTGCTAGAGCTAAGCTGTCTTTCCCGGCTTCCATGTGCCACCAAGCTTTCATTTTGCCAGGAACACAGCCAAACAAATTTTTCACGCCCAGCGTCAGGGTGAGCTGCACATGGGATTTCACCTTGGGTAAGTTGATCACCACATCGGCTTCCATGGCTTCTTTCGACAGCAGCAGGTGGTTGAAATCCTGGCTCACCGTTTTGTAGCGTCGGCCTTGAAAGTCGATAATCGGCAGCTTCAGCTCGTCCAAAATAAATTGATAGCCATTAGCAACCGCTACACCTCTGGCGCTCCCAAAGGCAGGACTATCGCCCAAGAACGGATGCCCACCTGCTTCCTGTACCAGCCGCGCCACCCAGTAGACGATCTCTGGACGAGTCGTACAGTCCTTGCCCGGTTTGGCCCCCGTCAGCAAATTGGGCTTCAGCAATACACGATCGCCTGGTTTCACAAAAGCCGCCATGCCGCCCAAGGGGTTCAACACTTGTCTAAGGGCTGCTTCCAGCATCGGCTGTTCATAAGACGTAGCTCGCACAAAACTCACGCTAGCTGCCATGCGACCCCCTCGCTCAAATCTTGCTCGAATGTGGAATTGAAGAAATTGAATCTGGATTCTTTCCTATCTTAAAGTGCTGGTAACCCGCAAAGCCGGATTTTGTCAGTGTAGGCGCAGTTTGAACCGCCAGCTTCTTAGCGGCTGCGATTCAAGGCGGTGACCCGTTCAGCGTTGGAGAAAATGCCTTCGCCTTGCAGTTGGGTCAGAGATGGTTTCACCTCAACTTTGACCACATTGGCGATATTGACCATCACCGTCTGCTCGTCCAGGTTGAGAATCCACCAGTCTTTTTGCAAAATGTGGCGGACTTCAATCCGCATGTCCTGCCGGGTCTCATCTTCCAAAGCTGCTGGAATCATGAAGGATTCGGTTTGGCCATTGAGATAGTAGAACGTAAGCTGAGTATAGTCTGATTGACTGTGCATAGCGTGACTCCAGAATTGCAGCGCCTACCCTAGATTAATAGCTCAAACCCGGATAATCGGCTCAATTGCTGCAATAAACTTCAGGATTTTGGCTCACAGTTGCTGATGTACAGCGGGAAAACCGTCCTACTGGTGGACGCAATTGGGGCGTTGGCAGCGCAAAATTGCCAAAGTTGGGATTGGTGTTGCCTAAGCTGGTTTGCCTCACATTCACCTCCACGAGCAGCCGGATACCAATTTCGACTTTGAACCTTCGTTATAAAGGGGAACCTCGGAACTTATGTCAGCGTCTTCTAAAAACGGAAGTCCTCAAAGTCAAGTTCTGCGCATGAGTAGTGAATCTCTACCCGTATCTTGGTCAGCAGTTGAGGCAATCGCTCCTCACACGTCGGTTTCCGCTGAAAAACTCTCGAATTACGATCTGATTTTGCAGTGTCAGGCAGGGTTCCTGGCTTGCGCATCGCTCAGGCGTCCTTATTGAAAATGCCTCGCTCTTAGTGTGCTACAGAAGCAACCAGAGTGAGGCAAAATTGAGTTTATTTTCCCTGTCAGTTGATTGGCAGCTAAGCAATCAACTAGCAACCGGGCTAGGCAGCATCCTCGGCTTCTTGCTCTTCCTTCAGTTTCTTAGCTTCAGCTTTGGCGGCTTCTTTGGCCTTTTTCGCTTCAGCCTTAGCAGCCTTTTCTGCTTCTTTGGCAGCCTTCTTCGCTTCCTTCTCTGCTGCTTCCTGGGCTTCTTCTTCAGCTTCCTGGGCTTCCTTCAGTTTTTTGGCTTCGGCTTTAGCTGCCTCTTTCGCTTTTTTGGCCTCAGCTTTAGCCGCTTTCTTTGCTTCCTTTTCTGCTTCCTTGGCCGCTTTCTTTGCTTCCTTTTCTGCTTCCTTGGCCGCAAGCGGATCCTCTAGGTCTGGATCGACCACCTCAGCCTCAGCAATCGCAGCGACTACATAGCCAGTTGAGAGTTGAGAGAATGACGGTACTGATACGGCAGCCGCTTGTGCATTGAAGGAGAATCCTAGCAATGCACTCAGCATTAATACAGCTGATAACACTAATGCCCCGAACTTAGGTAAAAATTTCAACATAAGCAACTAATCCCTTTCAACCAGATTGATGAATAACAAATCGTGCCGTGTCAAAAAGCACTCTGCGGCTAGTAGTCTAGGCTTAAACTCATTTGCAGTAGGTTTTGCTTGATACAGAATCCAAAACAATTTGTATACAGTATACATAATTTTCTACCGTGAACTCGTATTCGCGTGAAGTTTCATTGCGGGCTCTGATTGGCTGATTGCACTGTTTGTATATCTCAAATTGTGAATCTCAAATAAAAACCAGAGCGCAATGGCTCTGGCCCAAGATTAGGGAAATAAATTTTAGAGAAATACTATTGAATAGAAAACGGGCTAACCCGCTATTAGCCTGGATTAACCCGCCGATTTGGGAACGCTGAGAGGGACTACTTTTGCAGAACCAACTTGACGTTAGCGTTTTGCAAGCCAGGGCGCTTGACTTCTGCCAGAGTCTTGTTAACAGCGTACTTCTGGTTGATCGAGTTGATCAGCTCGGTCTGGTTGTGCTTCTTAGCAACGCCCCAGAGGTCAGCGATCAGGTCAAAAGAACCATCTGCGTTACGAGACCAGCCCAGGTCATACTCGCCTTCCAGAACAGCAACGATGTCAGCCCGAACACGCTGGCCGTTGTAGCCACGTACGTCAGCTTCGGTCTTAACGTTGATGCCCAGGTCCCGCAGAGAAGCCTTGAGGATTTCAGCATCGGTGATCTTGGTGCGCAGAGTGCTAAAGTGAGACATTTCGGATTTCCTCCTGTAGAGAAGTTGAGAGAAACGACAACGTTTGAAGTGTTAAGCCGCCAGTTTACCGACCGTACTCATGCTGCACGGCAGAATCACCATGCCCAACGTGCGAAACGAGCCGCTGGCAATGTTTGCACCCACATCGCCCCAGGGATGGCAGCGCAATTTACCGCTAATTGGAACCTGGGCCTGCTGTCGCCAAAATTGCTCTTGCTGCATCGCTTCGACGGGCATCCGCAGGTTTGCTTCGGCTTGCCAGACCATGTAGGTAGATTTGGAGGCGACTAGTTCAATCGGGTACTCGGCTTCTAGCAGAAATTTGAGGGCACGCACCGCATAGATCAGGCCGGAGGCTCCCGTCACCCCCAGGATCAGCGGCAGTTGGGAATTGGATGGCATAGATGAAACAGGAGATATCAGAATCAGTTAGGGCCGGCTTCTGCCCTTACCTCCTAATCATACGCCTCCACTTCTTCCGGCTCGTTGGCGTCCTCTAGTTCGTCTTCTAGCACCACTTCTTCCGGTTCATCTTCGTCTGGAGCTTCGCTGCCACCACCCACGGCCACCAGATCAATCTGCTGACGATAGTAATCAACGCTCTTAACTTGCACCTCAACCCGGTCGCCCAGCTTATACTGCTTGCGGTTTTTGCGGCCTACGAGTTTCTGCTGCCGCGAGCGGTACTCGTACCAGTCGTCTTTTAAGGAACTGACATGCACTAGCCCCTCCACCAACAGCTCTTCGATTTCCACAAAGAAGCCGTAGGACTGGACGCCGGTAATCAATCCGTGGAAGATTTTGCCGGTATGCTGCTGCATAAATTCGGCTTTCTTCAGTCCCTCCAGGTCGGCTTCGGCTTCTTGGGCCAGCTTCTCTTGCTCAGTCAGGTGGACCACAACAGCGGCAAAGGCTTCTTCGAGTTCAGTTTGGATATCGGTAGGCAATACATTCCAGTTAATTTGACCGTGGCAAGAGCTGTGGCGCAGATCGACTTTCTCTTTGGACCGAGTGCTGCGACGATCGCGACCATGCTCAAACACCGCATGTAGAACGCGATGCACCAGCAGATCCGGATAGCGTCTCAGCGGCGACGTGAAGTGCGTATAGCCATCATCCAGCGCTAGTCCAAAATGTTGACCGGGGGTAGTGCTGTAGACAGCGGGTTTGAAGGTAGACAGCAGCAGATAGGTCAGTACCTTTTCGGTTTTAGACTCAGCAAACTGTTCCACCAAGCGCTGATAGTCGCGGGGATGCACCACATCTTCTTGTTCCAGGTGGGCGTCGATGCCCATGTTGCTCACCAGCTTCAGCAATTCCTGCACATCGCTGGGGTCCGGTGCTCGGTGCACCCGGTAGATTGCCGGTACCTGGAGCGCCAACAGGTGAGAGGCAACAATTTGGTTGGCCAGCAGCATCAGTTCGGTGACAATTGAGCGGGCGGGCAGCAGCGAAGACACCACCATTGCGCCCCCGCTCAACATTTTGGAATTAGTGGCTGACGTTGTAGAGGAGCAACGCTGGTTGGCTGGCGAACAGTATGAGATTATTTTTCGCGTCAGCGGCAACACTAAAGGCTTTTGGGGTGATTCAGATCTGCTGCGCCAAATCTTGGTGAATTTGCTGTCTAACGGGATCAAGTATTCGCCAAACGGCGGCAAAGTAGAGCTGCACTTGAGCGGTACTACTTCTCATCTGATTTTCTCTATTCAGGATCAGGGAATCGGGATTCCTCTAGCGGACCAAGACAAGTTATTCCAAGCGTTTCAACGAGCAAGTAATGCCGAGGCTATTGCCGGAACGGGCTTGGGTCTTGCCATCACCCAAACCTGCGTTAAGCTGCATGGTGGTGATATCAGTATTGACAGCATTGAAGATGTAGGCACAACCGTTACTATTCGCTTACCCAAAGGGCTGCGATAGTATGTCCATTTCTGAAAACAAGCAGACGCTAGCGAGCATCGCAAACAGAAATAACATATCAATAAAATAAACTTACCCTGCCTTGCAGCGGGGTAAGTCGGTTCACATGACCGAATACGAACGCCCTAAGGGTCGGGGAATCTAACCCGAAATGGATTGAATTTAGAACATATCTACAATGGTTTTTCCTAAAAAAGAGCAACGCAAATACGAATCGATTAGAGACAATCTGTAATTGAAGGAGTTTATACAGTAAATACAGTAAATAGAGAGGCAATATCAAATATCAAAATGCCCGACTCTATCTGACTTGAGCCACCAACGTGCGATGACGAGGGCTGTTACAGACTACCGTCGGTTTTGTAAAGCCTGCTGCGTAAATCGCCTGCTCCAACTCCAAAGCAAAGTATTGATCAAGATAGGGTTCAGTACTTTTGAGCAGCGTTAGAACATAGGGTGGCATTCTGACAAATACGTCTGAATTGGGATTCATGTCCATAATCGCGAGATAGCCACCTGGGCGCAATAACCGCCTCGCTTCATTCAGAATTGCAATCGCGGCAGTTTGGGGCAGTTCATGAAACACCAAATGAGCTGAAACCAGATCAAAGGAAGCATTTGGTAAGCCGGTGGCTTCTGCAGCTGCATGTACCCATGTAACCGGCATTGCCTGCTGCTGTGAGCGATATTGAGCCACTGTCAGAAAATAGGGCGACAGATCAACACCTGTGATTCTGGCCTGCGGATAAACTGTCTGCAGCGCAAACGTACTCATGCCAACGCTACAGCCAAGATCAACAATATCCTGTGGCGGATTAGCGATTTGCTGTTGCAACACCCGATGAAAGCTCTGCCGCAGCATAGCATCTCCTTGAGCACCTGCCTCCGGCCAGATCCGAGCGTGAACCGCATGGGCTGCCACTTCCACTTCCAGCGCTGCATCCCAACTGAGATTGCCCTGGTCAAAAATCACTGGAGTTTTGCCTGCCTGATGAACTTGATGAATCTGATCTAGGGTGCGGTTTAACAGCTCGGAGCGTTGAGCCTCGGAGTTTTCTAGTAAATGCACGACATCGACCTCAATTGGGACGGTGCCGATGGTTTTCAATAGCTCTTCTAGCTGTTCGGTAGTCTTCTTGACATGGGAACCAACAATCACCGCGCCTGGTTTGCCGTTGCGGGTGTAGCTGGCCATCGCTTCAGGCGGAACGGGTTGGGGCGGTAGGGCGGCGAGAGCGGTTAACAGACTGGCGGCACTGCGAAACAAAAACCGTTTGCCTTGGGCCGTGGCGTTGAGCACATCGGCGGCAAATCGATTCATATCGGTCTGGGTTTCGGCATCTACCACCACACACTGATTATCGTGCAACTGCATCAAGCGATCCAACACGCCGGAACGAACATCCTGCAACAGCAAACGCTCGACTTGATTCGCTTTTATTCGGCCTTGGGTTTTCTCTTCTACGTAATCGGGCAAGTAGCTGTGTTTGTAACCAAATACAGAATCGTTAGCGAATTCGGTTTTGTGAACTGGTGTGGGTACACCATTGACAATTAAGTAGTGAATGCTATCGCGAGTAAATCGCCCTCCTTCAAAGAAAGCTGGCGTCAGAAAATGCGCGTCAAACGATCCCAACACGGCTGCGATGGCATCTGTTTCTACCGGATAGTGGCCGCGCAAGGTTGAATCGGAGCGACTCACAACCAGGAAATCCTGAATTCCTGCGGCTGCAATCGCTTGCTTCAGGTTATGGCACACCTCCTGCACCGTGGCTAGGGCATTCTCAGGGGTCATAGCGCGAGTGTTGGTTAAAACAAAGAAAATTGGCGATTCGTCTGCCAAGCCGAGCCGCAGCGTTTCCACATCCCATTTCATCAACAGTAGGCAGCTATGCACCGTTTGCGATCCAGTGGGATCATCATCTAGAACAATAATTTTGGGTTTGGCAGTCATTGGCAGCGTTTAGGTAGCGGCTAGCATGATTATTATAGGGGGTTGGGTAGATCGAATCACTGATTAGTTGGGCCGGATGGCATGCTGCTAAAAAGCTGCTTTGATCAAACTGGTAGTTCGTAATACCGATTCCTGTTGAAAGGTTTGTTTGTAGGTATCCATAATTGCCTGAATCTCTGCTTCCTTCTCCGGACTGTTAGCATAAATCAGGATGACGAGCTTAGTGTTTTCTCGAATTAGCGTTCCACTGCTATCAAGATACTGTCCGTAAGCATCCAGAACAGTCAGTCCTTCTTTGAAGCGAGGTGTGACTTCACGCGCTAAAAATGCTTGCCACTCGGCTTCGGAAATGACTCCTCCTGGTTTGGCTAAACCAAAATATAATGATACTTCTGTCAGCACCGCGCCTGGAGCTTGAATCGTATCTAGTACTCGTTTAGTCATGTTTAGCCATGTTTAGCCATGTTTAGCCATGTTTAGTCATGGTCACATTTCAACTCAGTGCAACCGGCAATTGGCGTGGTTGGACAGAGGATGAGTGGACAGGCAACCCATCACCCAATCAGTAAGCGCTAGCAAATCAAAGTCTTGCAATCGCGCGGCCACCAGCTGAATTGCCAGCGGTAAACCATTGCTGGCGGTTCGGACTGGAATAGTAATGGCAGGCAAGCCGCACAGGGTCCATAGGGCACAGAAGATTGGAGAGCCGGTGTTTTCTACGCCGTGGGGAGCCGTACCTGTGGTGACAGGTGTGAGGATCGCGTCAATGTCAGACCATAGTTTCGAGAGGTAAAGGGTATAAGCAACGGCGGTTTGTCTGGCCTGAGCCTAGGTGATGGCTGAAATGCAGCGCCCCTCTTCAATCACTTGCCGTAGTTTGGGCGACATTTGATCGGCACAGCAATCGTAATCTGCACCATTTACCCTCCTCGGAATAGGGAAAACCCCCAGGGGGAAACCTTGAGCGGCAAATGATAATGCTGCTGCACATCACTAACCCCAAACCGAAACGGCATCACGTCCACAAACGGAAAATCGGGCAACGGATAGCCGAGTTGACGGTAGAAGTCGCCCACGTAAAAAACCACTTCGTAAACACCAGGCTCAACTTGTTTTTGGGCAATGGGATGGTCTAAGGTACCTTTGCCAGACAAGCAGCCTGCGGCGATCGGTTCTGGCACTCCCAGCTGAAAGATTTCCACCTGCATGCTTTCAGCTGGTAATCCCCGCGTCACATCCACCACATGTACTGAAATGCCACCACTCATATCAAGATTTAACCAAGAATTTTGACAAGCCAGATACTCGTTCCATGAATATCATCAGCAATGCCGTGGATAAGATTAGCAAGCCCGAAATCGCAGCCGCACGGACATCCAGATCGTTCTCGATCATCGACCACATCCGAATTGGTAATACCTCGGTGCGGGAATCAGACAGGAACAACGAAACGGTAATATTATCAAACGAACTCAGGAATGCCATAAAGGCACCTGTAATTACGCCTTGTTTGATTAATGGCAACGTCACATGAAAGAAAGTGTAGATCGGCCCTGCCCCTAGAACTGTTGATGCTTCTCGTAATGAGTTGCCCAGCTGGGTCAAACTAGCCAACGTTGTCCGAACTACATAGGGAATACAGATAACAACGTGACTGATCACCAGCGTGACCACAGACAGCCGCCAGCCGATCATGCTAAAAAACGTCAGCATGCCTAAACCAACTGCAATTCCGGGTAAGGCTAGCGGCGACATCACCAACGCATCCATTGCCGCCACCCATCGGGCACGGCTTCCGGCCATTGCCAGAGACGCACAAACGCCTAGCACCACACAGAGAAGCTTCCACCCAAGCGTTGCCTTGACCGAACGTGAGACGACGCACCAGCGGTTTAACCAGCAGCTCATGACGACGGGCACCCACCTTTTTGTAGCGCTTTTTGAAATACTCATCTTCGGTGAGCTGCCATTTTTGGCGCAGATGGTGCAGGCTAGCGAGGTCCCACTCGTCATTCCAGCGCACCATGAAGTAGGGTAAGTCAAACCACTTAAAGTCAGGCAATTGCACAGAGCCAAACCAGCTCACTAACCCCTGCTGATTCGACTCGATGCCAATTGTATCCGTCGTGATCACCGCTTCTCGTTCACTGTAGATACTGCCTCCGGCCTGAGTCACCATGAAGCAGAAATCGATATGCTCGCGAGTCGCCAACATGCCTTCATCCAGCAGACCAATTTTCTCAAAGATGGCGGTCCGCACCAGCATACAGTGGAACTCAACGTAATCGGTCTTTTTGCGGTGCAGTTTATCCGGCACATCGGCCACTGCTTTACCCGTCAGCGCCGCGCTCTGATAAATATAGCGACGAATCTGACCGTCTTTGACTTCTGTGGTGATGTAGGACTTACCACCCGCGTTATGGATCACCTGATGGGCCGGTTGACCGATGCAGGTGAGCGGACCTACCACTGCCGCATTGGTTGCTTCGGCACATTCCACCAGCTTGGTTAACCAACCTGGTTTAACAATGACATCGTTTTCGATGAAGATAACGTATTTATAAACATTCTTAGCATGATCGAGGACATACCGCAGTCCCACATTTTTAGCTTGGCTGGGAGAAACAAAGTAGTCGGTGCGCAGTAACTTAAATTGCTTTGCCTGGGCTTGAGCTTCCAGGTAGCGACGAATCGACGGCGGTGTGTGCACATCCACATAGACTAGATCAAAGGGGTAGTCGGTGTCCCGGTAGATGCTTTCTAGCGAGGTTTGGGTTGAGCTAAATCGCTCTCTGGGTCCGACAATCAAGACAACATTGGGTTGGGACATTTCTATTTCCTCTCCTGTTCACAAACTGGTTCGCGCGTAACTTACAGATGAGCAACTCAGGCAGCAACCGTTACGTTATTAAGCAATTGTTTGATTCGAGCTGTCGATTTATCTGCACCCTGCAAATCAAACGAGTGAGAAGCCGGCGGACGTTGCAGCACGGTCAAGATTTTCTCAGCCAAGCGTTCAGGCTGGAGATCGGCAGTGGTGAGCACGTCCAGGATGCCCTGTTGGGCTAGCTTCTCGGCTCGAATGGTCTGCTCGCCGGTCTGTTCTTCGGAAGCTGCCGGAAAAATCAGCGAACGCACTCCTGTGCGCAGAATATTCATCGTGGTGTTGTACCCCCCCAAGCTGATCGACAGATCGGCTCGCTCCAGATATTGAATCAAATGCGGTGTAAACCGGCGAATCACCAGATTTTCGCACGCCAAATCATCGGTGCCGCCTACCTGGTTGGCGTACAAAATTGGCTGTCCGTAGGTTTGGGTGGCCTGCCGCAAAATGGCCTCTCGGAGCTGCTGCTTAGAAACGCTGTAGGGAGAAGCCGAGAGGTTGACAATCAAATCGACTCCGGCTGCCACCAGTTCGGCGAGGGGATCAATGGCGTAGTTGCGCTTGCCCCAGAAAGTTTCATCGTTCCACAGGTCTTCGCAGATGGTGACGCCAATCCGCACTCCATCTAGGGTAAAGGCGCGAGTTTCGCTGCTGGGTTCAAAGTAGCGGTCTTCGTCAAAGACATCGTAGGTGGGCAGCAGGCGTTTGTGAAAGAACTGCTCTACCTGGCCATTTTGCAGCAGGGCTGTACTGTTGAATAGGGGTTTGCCACCAGTTTGAAAGGCGTGCGGATTGGGTGTCACCGTGCCAACTAACACCGCTATCTCGGTTGGTAGCGCTTGGGCAAGCTGAGTCAGCATGGCCGCCATTTCAGCTACAAAGGCAGGCTGCATCAGCAAATCGCGGGGTGGATAGCCACAGAGGGAGAGTTCTGGCGTCAGCAGCAAACGTGCTCCCTGAGCAGCGGCAGTTTGAGCGGCGCTTAAAATCTGCTGGGTGTTGTACGACAGATCGCCGATGGTGGGGTTGAGCTGGGCAATGGCAACTTTCATATCCGGCAAGAGGTTGTCCGAAGATTGTGTAACGATTATTCAAACGATTATTCAACTGTATCGATTGCCAGCAAACTGTATCCAGGAGAGCGAATCTCTGGTTACCTTTCCCCTTGCCCACCACTTCAAAGTTGGACGATAAAGTTGGACGATTACTTTTTGATTTGCCAGAAGAAAAACTGCTGACTGGGCTGAATTTCTACACCTTCGACATCATTTTGGGCAAACACGTAGTCCTTGTCTTGCCAGAGGGGAATGTATGGCACGTCTTCGGCCAGCAAGTCTTGTAGTTCTTCAAATTGCTGTTTACGAGCGGTAGGGTCTTGTTCAGCTCGCTGTTGTTGAATCAATTGATTGGCTTTTTCGCTGTAGTAGAAAGATCCGCCAGTTTGGCTTTGCCCTGATTCACAGCCGGTGCTGGCGCTGCCCTTCTCACAGGACATGAACGGTTCAATAAATGTGTCGGAATCGAAATAGTCGGGGTACCAGTCGAGCAGCACGGAAGGATAGGTGCCCTTATCTAAGTTGTCAAACAGGGTAGCGGCTTCTACGCTTTTTGGTTCAATCACGACCATGCCGTCCATCTCTTTCTCAATAGCAGCCTTGAGTGTATTGGCAACTAGATTACGCTTGGTCGAGCTAGAAGAGTACCAGATTTCTAACGTCAACGGATTGGAGGCAGAAATGCCCGCTTCGGTGAGGAGCACCTTAGCTTTTTCCATGTTGCCATCGCCATAGCGGTGTAGGGAGGATGTCAATTGATAAGATTTGCCAAAAAGAACCCTGGAAAAATTTGGCTGTGTTGGGAAATAAGCTGCCTGGTGTGGTAATTTCTGTGCCGCCTGAGTCACTCTTAGAGTATTGGCGCGAGCATTTTGATTTTGCTGGCACCCAGCTAGAGCTGATGGACGGTTCAACCTATCTAGATGATCTGAACCAAAGCATTTCCACCAATAACGTAATTACCCTGTTTCCCTTTGACCACTTACAGCCAGAAAAACACGCAGTCAATCCTGATACCCATTACCGTTTATTGAGTAAAGCTACTCTGGCTGAGCTGGGAGTGCTGTGTCCAAACTATCAAACCTATAACCTGAAGCAAGTCAGGCTTGATCAGATTCCGTTGCCTTCCCAGTTTCCCTATTTGATTAAAACCTCCCACGGCCTTTCCGGTGAGGGGACTTACATCATTCGCAGCTCCAACGACCTCAACTACTGCCTGGAAGAGCTGAACAAGTATCTCAAAATTAATTTATTAGAAACTATTGTTGTCTCTGAATTTGTCAAACAGGTAATTCAAAACTATTGTGTGCAGTTCTATGTCAACAAACAAGGGGAAACGTTGTTGATTGGCGTAACTCAGCAGCTTGTGAGTGCAGAAGGTAATTATCTAGGAGGCATAATTGACTACGCGAATAGCATGAGCAAGTTCTTTGAAATGATTGCAGCAGTAGAAAATTATGCTTACAGGCAAGGATATTTTGGCGTAATTGGATTTGATGTATTAGAAACCAAAGATGGAGAACTTTACGCTATCGATGCTAATTTTCGCATCAACGGCTCCACGCCCCTCTGTCTGCAACGGCACGAACTGCTGAAATTTAACAAGACAATTGCAAAGTACTCCAGTGACTACCGGATGGAGGGGACACTCGATTCCATTCGATCTACTTTGAAACCGCAGCTGGAGCGGAAAGAGTTTCTGATTCTTTCCGCTTTGGAACGAGTAAAATATGGCAAAATCTATACTGAAATCTACGGCATTGTGGCCGGAGAAACCTTGAAAGAGATGCAGCAGATTGAGCAGACACTACAGCATCAAGGATTGCATTTAACCGATTGAATTGCAAGTTAAATTGGCAGGAATTTCCTCAAGCTGTCAATTTACGTATTAGATGTACCCATTGAAGAAACTCAGAGCACCGTAACGATGTGCAGCTTTTCTGTAGCCACGATGCAGTTGAATTAGCAGCGTTTGTTGGGCATTAGCCCACAATCTCAACTCTAGATTTCAACTCAACTATATCTGAATGCTCGCTCACAGAGTCTAAGCTCTACCTTAGGTAGATACGCTGGCCTGGAGAATCCGGTATTTTCTGATAAAAACTTTCCCGCTGCTGTCTGGACTTAAACCCGACTGAATCGTCTGACCATGGGCTTGAACGCGCCTGACAGCAGCATACATACAGATGAAACAGGGATACCCCGTCTGGGTTATCCCTGTTTTCATTGGATCTGTGAAGATTGTTCGGCTAGCTGACGATTCGTGTGGGCAGCGGCGTGCCGTTCTGCGGCGGCAGATAGCTCGGCTGCATAGTGTCCTTGCGTACCCAGACGAACTGGCAGGCGAGGAAGATCTGATAGTAGGTTTCGCTCTCGTCCTGACCGACGACGATATACGTGCCTGGATTGAGGACAATCCCTGGCGACACATTGCCCGGCGACCAGTAAACCTGCGCACCCAGCGGCGCTTCTCCCACAACGGAACCGGCTGGGATACTCAGACGGCAGCCTGTTGGCACGCCTGCACCACCCGGAGCCGGCGCGCCCATAAACGAGTAGGGCGTTCCGCTAACGAATCCGGGAATATCGAAGTAATCCTCATACAGCAGGACGCCGTTGGCGACCACATAGTCGTAATATTCCTGATCGTTATCGCTGAAGCCGACGAGCGCAGCAATATCTGTGGCGTTGATATCGAACAGCGCATAGGTGGCCGGACCAGCAGCCGGCATCGTGCCGTCGAAGCTGCCGTAGTCGCCATCACTGCCGCCTGTTCCGGTGAGTATATTGATGCATAGGGTATCGACATCGAGAATGCCGCCGGTTGGATCGACGATGATCATTACCATGACATCACAGCCGCCCGCGTCATCGACGGGACCGACAGCGGTCACAATATAGTCGGGGCCATCAGGGAGATCACCGGGATCACTGACAGCATCGAAAACGAATGTGGCTGAAGTGGCTGCCAGAACAGGAAGCGCCAGCAGGCTGGCAACAAGAAACAGTAAAAACGAGGCGATGGTACGTTTGACTGGCATGAGAAGGCTCCTGAGAAAAAGTTGCGATGTAATGCCTGAAATAAGATTATATGCGAAACGTAAAAATGTGCTGGGCGTTTTTACAAGCCTGAGCCGGCACTCGGCTTTTTGAGATTCATCACGCCGAAAGAATGCCTTTCCTCACAGGGTAAATCCGGCGAAGTCAGGCATACTGTGAGTGTAGTGTTCTGATGCTTCCGTGACCCCATTGAAACGCAGCCTGAGCATGCAGAACCGCACGCCGAAAAACATTTCTTCTGTCCCTGATAAGAATCCAGCCAGCCGCCCTCAAGAGGGACTGGTTCACTTGTGAGAAGGAGTGCAAGATGGAATTCCCTGCCTATATCAAGCACAGGAAGATCCGCGCCTGGATCACGGAAATGGTCGAGTTGTGCCAACCCGATCGCGTCTACTTCTGCGATGGTTCTCAGGAAGAATATGATCGCCTGTGCCAGGAACTGGTTGACGCGGGCACGTTCATCCGGCTCAACCCGGAACTGCGGCCGAACAGCTATCTGTGCCGCTTAGTTCAAATTTATGATCCGGTAAAGGGCATTCATCCCCATCCTGAAACCCAGGGGTATCTAGAGTGGGTTGCAGCAGTGGAAGCTCAATTAGCTCAAGCAGAAAGCCAGGAAAACACCCAACTCGCTCCCCCAACCGAGGTGCCTGCATTGGCAGCGTCCCTTGGTGAGCTGCGGTTACTCAGTCAACGCTTGATGCAGCACAATCCCTTCTCAAGTCAAGAAAACGCCATACTGGAAACCATTCAGCAGAGCTTGCAGACTCGTACCGGCATGGCAACACCCTCTGCTGCCTTTGATCGCTTCTGGAGTCAAGACCATCTCACTCAGGCCAACTGGTCCGCAGAGCTTGAATTTTGGCGTCAGCAGATCCATCCCTTAATCAATGCCAATTACTATCGACGAGTCAATCGCTTCGGTCATCCGGTTGACTATTTCTGGCTGATTGATTTGCCGTTCATGATCATTTTTGCAATTGATTTAGCCTTGCGAATACGAGGAATTCGTCAGCGTGATCCGCAGTTAACCTGGTTCGAGTCTATCTTGCGGCGATGGTATGACCTCTTTTTGCTGTTTCCCTTCTGGCGATGGCTGCGGGTCATTCCGGTCACCCTGCGGCTGCATCAGGTAGGCTTGATCAATCTGGCTCCTCTAGAAGCAGAAGTGCAGCGTGACTTTGCCCTCGGATTTGCTGGAGAGCTGATCCAAGTAGTTGGTGTTCATGCCATCGATCTGAGTCAAGATGCGATTCGTCGAGGTGACGTGATGCAGTGGCTGCTTTATCCAAAGCTGCGACGCGAGTACATTCAGGTTAATAATCAAAATGAGATTAGTATTATCGTTAAGCGCATTACCAATATTATTATTCATCAGGTGATTCCGCAGATACAGCCAGATTTGGAGTTATTTCTGAATTACACCTTACACCATATTATTCTCGAACAGTTTCCTGGCTACACTCAACTGCGATACGCACCAGTGATTGGTCGTCTACCGCAGCGAACGACAGAGCGAATCACCAAGAATCTATCGGAGGGAGCCTATCAGAGTTTGGTGCAAGTTTGGGAAGATCCAGAAGTGGCTGAGATGACTGTAAACTTGGCCCAAAATTTCCGAGATGCGTTGGCGACTGAGCTGAAGAAGAAACACAATGTCCAAGAAATTGAAGACCTGCTAATCGATTTATTAGAAGAAATCAAAATCAACTATGTTCAGAGACTCACAGATGTAGACATCGAACAGATTGTAGACGAAGCAGAGCGGCTCTATCGGCAAAGGGAAGGAGGAGCCAGGTCAGAACTTTAAGTCTAATCGATCACGCACCTAACTCCTGACTCCTAAATTAAGTGTAATAGATGAAACTTAATCTGACAGAAGGGAGTTAGCGGACACTGACAAAGGGTGTCAGATAAAATTAAATCGGGCGGATTTTTTTCAATCTGAGCTAGGGCAGACTGACCATTCTCGGCCAGAGTAATCTCATAGCCTTTATCATCCAAAATGGTTTGAATCAAAAATAAATTATCAGGGGAATCATCAACTGCCAGGATGCGATCAATCCTAGAAGATTGGGAGCGAGACATGTTTAATACTTAAAGCAAAGGGACATCAGAATTTATACTGAGGTTAGATCAAAGGTGCCAGAACCAATAGAGATTTAGAACTGTTTTCAAGTTTTCTTAAGGATTATGTCTATCTTAATCATTAGGTTTGCATTTCTAATCTGTCCCAGGAAGTAGCCTTTGGTATTAATACTTATTAGTACTAATGCTTCAATTAGTACTAATGCTTCAGGCCGGATTATGCTTTCGGTTTCTCAGCTTCTAGGGCTGGCTATTTTTAATCACGGCAGCATGTTCGGATGAGACTGCGGCTAGTTTTTGTGAGACTTCTGGATTGTAAAGACGCAAGTAGTTCCAATAGTTACCAAGCACCGATTCCACATAGCCCCTGGTTTCGGGGAACGGAATTTCTTCGACAAAGCGGTCGGGATCCTCTAGGCCGTATTTCTTGATCCAATCGGCTACGCTGCCGGGTCCAGCATTATAGCTTGCCACGGCCAGCATCGAGTTGTTGGTGTATTCGCGATGGGTGTAGTCGAGATACCAGGTACCGAGGTTAATGTTGTCAACCGGATTCGTTAAGCTGTAATTTTGCAGGCCAATCTGTTTAGCAACCCAGTCTCCGGTCTCTGGCATCACCTGCATCAATCCCAAAGCTCCTGCCGAAGATTCAATTTCGGGTTCAAAGCGCGATTCTTGCCGAATTAGGGCAATTACCAGCATGGGGTTGAGCTGCCGCTGCTGTGCCCATTGCTCAATTGTTTCCATGTAGGGAAAGGGATAGAGCGCTTGCCAGTAGCCGATCTGCTGCTTCAAGGCTTTGTATTCGGCTCGCTCTTCTGGCGTTTCCCGCCAGGCTAGGCTAGAGAGCATGAAAATTCCATTCAGATGATCGTCCATGCTCAATCGCAGCAACCCATCGGTGAACTGTTCAGCTACAGTGGGTTTGAGCCGATTGGTAAACTCAACCTGCCAGAGCGTCCAAGCATCCCGGTCCTGCCCCAACCGATAGAGTTCTTGCAGAGACTCGGAACCGGCCGGTAGGGTAACGCGCTGTCCAACTTTGGTGACTTGGGGTATCTTCTGGCGCAGAGTAGAAAAATCGCCCACATCCCAACCCAGCAGGGCAGCAGACCTCCAGGCATAGTACGAATCGGGATAGCGGCTCAGCGTATGTTGAAAGAATTCCTGAGCTTGAGTCTGCTGATTCAGTTGGGTGGCCCACTTGCCTGCCCAAAAGGCCGCCATTGGAGCCAGTTCGGCCCAGCGGCGGCAGCATCCGCACGTGGTACGGCCCATGCCCGGCGTAGAACAGGATCACCCCTTCCTCGAAGCACGTCTTGCACGCCTTCATCACCTTGTCCTTCTTCCCCGCAAACGGCGTGAAACGCATCATCGCCCCAAGGCCCCCCACCACGTCCGTCACCTCGGGAATCTTCGGGAACCACTCGGGATGCTTGGCCACCAGCGCCATCGCGTGCCGCCGGAACTGCTCGTGGTGACGCTCGATCGCACCGCCCGGCCCGTAGTAGTGCCCGTCGCGGAGCCGCTCGATCACGCGCTGACCGACGCGGAAGCTCGCCCCCTCGCCCGTGAACGTGCCCGAGAGGATCGCCGACTTCGGATTGAACTCCTCGCTCCACATCGTCACGCACGCCTGCGTCATCTTGCCCACGCAGAACACGTCGACGTACTCCCCCAGATCAAAGTGCTCGTACATGAACATCGAGCTGGGGGATCGGCCGAACGTCTGGATCTCGTCGTCCCACACCGCGATCTTGTGGTGTTTGCACACATCCATGAGCGCCTTGAGATAGTCCCGGTCGCCCACATTGAACCCGCCCTCACCCTGGCACGACTCGAAAATGAAGCACGCGTGCGCGCCGGGGTAGCGGTGGATGTACTGCTCCAGGTGCCACACCGCCATGTCGATAAATCGCTTCTTCCCGCCCATCCGCTCAGCCGCCGCGGGGTCCCAGAAGGGCATGTAATCCACGAACACCCCGTTGGGAAGCCCCTCCCGGCCGGCATGGTTGTCACCGATCTGCGCCATCGTCAGCGATCGGCCCATGAAGCAGTCCTTGAACGCGATCACACGCATCGTCGGCGTCGCCCGCGCCAGCAGCGTCTCGGGCTTGGCGCTGGGATCCGCCGCCAGCGACCGCATGTGGTCGAGAACCTTCTTCTGGTAGCACACCTTCAGCGCGTTCTCGTTGGCCATCGCCCCGCCCGTGGCGATGTACGCGTGACGAAGCCGCGACTTCTTCTTCGCCTCCGCCAGGAGCGTCTCCGCCAGCCGGTACGCCTCGAAGTTGCTCATCAGGTTGCCGTGCTTGAGCGTGTCATCCAGCGCGCCGCGCAGCGACGCCTCGGCAAGGTCCGGGTCGGAGTGTCCGAAGAAGTGCACCCCGATCCCACAGATCATGTCCCACTTCACGCTCCCGTCGGCCAGCTCCACCAGCGCCCCGTTGCCCAGCCCCGATCCCAGGTACGGGTACAGCAGAGGCCGACCACGCACCTCCGCCGCACGCCTCATGAACTCCTCGTACCCCACGCGCAGCTCGGCCACCGGCCCGCGCGGGCCCGTCAGCAACGCCGACTTGGCACGCACCTCGTTCACGATCGCCAGCACCGCGGCGTCAACCGTCGAGTTCTGATGCAGTTGGTTCGCCAACCCTGTTGTCACCCTTCCAGGCAGCAGAGGGCAATCTATCCTGATAAAATCAAACCAAGGAACAGAGAACGTTACAGGTATCCTAATTTTGAGAGCAAAATTTAAGAGAACAATTAGAGTAACAAACTGATGATTTACTTGAACAATCGCCTAGTTTACGCAATGACATAACGCCCCTGTTTCCCAAATGTTGGGCAGAAGCGTTAGCAATGGTGCGAGAAGATTATCCGCAAGCCAAGTTTCCTGATCAGTGGGAATTTAGCCACGAGATCGATGCGCTGCTGAATGAAAAGTTTTGGTAACAGGCCGGTGGTTTCGTTAACTGGAGTTTAGACTAAGCGGAGCAGGAAGGGGTTGAAAAGGAGCAGCCAAAGAAATTCAGTGGACTGCTCCTAGCACTCTGAGAAAAGAACCACCAATTCTCAGTACCGCTATGAATGCTGACAAATTGCTTGCGTTTCGTCAAACTGCCTACAAATGCTTAGGACGTGCCCATGATGCGATGTTTGAGTTGGGCGATGCCATCTTGAGTAGTCCCAGAGTCAACAGCTTTGCTGAACTCAGTTGTAGCCCTTTGTTTCGCAGACAGTGGTCGAGTCTGTACGAAGCCTTGCAGGATAGCCGTCCCCAACGGCGCAAGCTGATGCGACTGTATATTGAGCAGATGAAGCAAACGGAGCCTCCGGTGATAGCAGGGGACCACACGATCTGGGCACGTCCTTTTGCCGTCACTTTGCAGGAGCGCACCTACGAACATCAAGCCACGCGCTTGGGCAATCCTCCGGTTGGGGTGGGACAGGGTTTGGAGTACGCTGGCTTGGATTCCCGAAGTGGGCAGTAGTTGGGCATTGCCATTGCGACACGAGCGCATCACCAGCTTTGAAAGTCCGATTGGCAAAGCGGCATGGCAACTGCGACAGGTGTCTCAGGCCCTCCCCACTCGCGCGATCTCACTCTGGGATAGTGAGTATGGCTGTGCCCGCTTTGTGTTGGCAACCGCAGATATTGCTTGTGATAAGTTGATGCGCTTGCGCTCAAATCGCTGTTTATGGACGACTCCACCGGCCTATGGCGGTAGAGGCAGACCGAGGGTGCATGGCGATCAGTTCAAGCTCAATGACGCCACCACTTGGCATAGCCCCAATCAACAGAACTGAGGTGGTCGATGCCAAACAAGGACGCTTGCGCTTGCGGGGTTGGCACGAAATGCACTTTATGCACTTTCGCAGCGCAGCCGGTCATCCACTGCACCTGATTTTGGTGGAACGGCTTGACGAGGCAGGCAAACAGTGCACTGAAAAACCCGTTTGGTTAGCCTGGGTCGGCGAGGCAATGCCACCCTTATCAGAAATTTGGCAACTTTACTGTCGTCGCTTCGGGGTAGACCACTGGTTCCGCTTTGCCAAACAACAGCTAAAGCTGAGGTTCTGAATTTTGCTGAAAATCTTGTTTCGCAAGTCGTAGGCCACACCTTGAGAGGCGGCCTCGGCCCAGAAGCTTTGCCCAAAGTTGAACAGGCCCCGCGCAATCGCCGCGACGACCATCCAGCCTGCACTCAGCAGCACCACATCCAGATTTTTTTGGGCAATGCCCTGATCGATTCCCCAGCGAAACAGTTGGGGGGTGAGAGCATAGGCTGCTGTGAGCAGCAACGAGCTGACCAAGGCACCGGCAGCCAGCCAGCGATAGGCAGCCAAACTCTTGAGGACTCGGGGCAGCGAACCGGAAGAGGGGTCTTGGGGAGCAGGGAGTATTTGAACCAAGGCAATCGACCTCTGTGAAGGAGTGGCGAAACATCTCTTGCCTTAGAGTAATGGAAATTTGCTGAACTGTCCCAAGCAGGATCTAGATCTGCTGGTTGTGCGATGGTATGGTTTGACCCTGTAGGCGTGGCTGTCAGCCCACCGGCAGAGTTTTGTCAGTTAGCTTGTTGTTGGAGTTTAGGCTTGCAGCATGGCTGGGATTTGAGCCAAGCTTAGCTGCAGCTCTGGAAAAATAGTAGATTCAATTCTCTCTTGCCCACGAAACTGCCTGCACTGGTAAGTGCCTGCTGCATCGAGTCGATAAACCGAGAAGGTTGGCTGTTTGGGTGTGTCAATATAACGCCTGCCGCCTAACCCAAGATAGTCACAGATCCAGTATTCCTCAATCCCAAACGCTTCATAGTCCTCTAGTTTGAGGGCATAGTCATTGCTCCAGTTGGTGCTGACAATCTCAATCACCAGCTCGGCAGATTGACTGCGAGTGATTGTAGATTCCTTTTCCCAGCGTGTATCTAAGCTGATTGTCTGCCGATTTAGTACGATAATATCAGGTTCATATCCTGATTCATTTACTTTGACGATACATTCCTTAGGAATAAAGTACGGCAATTGCAATCGCGCAATCTCAACAAACAAGCTCTCGGCAAGAAATCCAGCAACCTCGGAATGCTTGCCAATAGGCTTAGGCATTTCAACAATTTCCCCGTTATGTAACTCGTAGCGATGTCCTGAGTTCTCTGGATACCAAGCCATGAACTGATCGAAACTAACGGGTTTAGGAATAGCCTGGATCATGCTGGGTAGTTGCCTTCGCTATTGAATCTGACTGGCTACTCATTATAACGTCCCACCCTAGCTGCTTCTATTAGGACTCTCGCTCGGCTTTGCTGAGAATCATCAGAACTGTTTCGATTGCTCTGAATCAGGTTTTATTCCTGGACCAGTAATGGATCGTTTCAGTCCCGTTGCCGGGATTCAGTTATTAGCGACTTCAGCTTGTTCTCTCCGTCTTCCATGCAGACATAAATGTTTCAGTCCCGTTGCCGGGATTCAGTTACTCCCGCTAGTCCCACGGCTCCAGAGAGTCCTACAGCGGCAGTCTCACCTACCGCATCACCGACTGTGGCCTCGCCCAGCGCCGTCGTCCAGGTGGATCCTCAGTTCAACAATCTGCCCCAGCTATTAGGCGAAGCGACCGTGGAGTTGGTCGTCAAGGGTTCGCCAATCGTGATTCGAGTCGATGGAGCCGATGCGCCAATCACAGCAGGGAATTTTGTCGATCTCGTGAATCGAGGAGTCTACAACGGATTGGCTTTTCACCGCGTGGTGCGTGAGCCTCAGCCCTTTGTCGTGCAGGGTGGCGATCCGCAGGGCAAAGACCCCAGCTTCCCAATTGACCGATTGGGGACCGGCAGTTTTATCGATCCAGCAATGGCTCAACCGCGCTATATTCCGCTAGAAATCAGACCCACAAATGCCGATCAGCCGATTTACAGCAAAACCTTTGATACGGCGGGCATTACGGAAGCCCCAAAGCTGAGACATACCCGTGGCGCAGTGGCAATGGCCCGTTCTAACCCACCTGATTCGGCATCATCGCAGTTCTACATTGCCCTCGCCGATCTGGACTTCCTGGATGGCAAATATGCTGTCTTTGGCTATGTCACGAGCGGCATGGAAGTGGTGGATCAAATTCAACCAGGCGACCGGATTACGTCAGCTCGCGTTGTTTCCGGGCTGGAAAACATGAAATTACCAGGCGGCTGATCGGTTACTAGTTATCGGTTACCAGTTATCGGTTACCACTTGGGTGATTGGGTAATCAACGCCGCTACTGCTGCAGCATGCAGGGGTGGGGAGAAAAAATAGCCCTGCCCTTGTTCGCAACGAAGCGCCTTTAGTCGAGCAAATTGTTCCGCGACCTCAATGCCCTCGGCCACAACGTCCATATCCAGGTTATGGGCTAGCGAAATAATCGCATGCACAATCTCAGCGTTTTCGCTGGTTTCATGCATTTGGCTCACAAAAGAGCGGTCAATCTTCAAGGTGTCGATCGGAAATTGCTGCAACCGACTCAACGACGAATATCCAGTGCCAAAGTCGTCAATGCAAAGCTGAAGTTGTAGCGCCTTAAGTTGACTCAGCAGCGCTGTTGGTTCGGCGGTTTGAATAATTCCACTTTCCGTAATCTCCAGTTTTAGCAGAGCTGGATTGAGCTGAGTAGTTTGCAGCACTTGAGCCACCTGCTCCACCAAATCGGGCTGTAAGAGCTGTTTGGCAGAAAGATTGACGCTAATCGTTAAAGCATGGGCTTGCGGAAACTGATCTTGCCAGCGACAGAGTTGTTGGCAGGCTTCCTGCAAAACCCAGTGCCCAATGGGCAAGATCAGCCCCATCTCTTCGGCTAGGGGAATAAACTCTGCTGGGGAAATCAAGCCGCGTTCGGGGTGTTGCCACCGTACTAACAAAAATTAGCTCGATTTTTGCTCGACGTTTAAACTCGACGCTTAAAGTTTATTTCTTGAGAATTGCTCTCAACAGCCTCAAACAGTACAAACAATAACACTTTCTTCGGCCTTTTCAAACCAAAAGTTTATTAAGTTCTTGTGAAGAAGCCTAGTTGTGGCGCTCGGTGGCAGTAATTTTCTCCTCGACCTCTGCCTTGTACTCAAAATTGCTTGTCTTCTAGAAGATTTGTGCAAATTTTGCACGGATGCGGTTGCTTCAGCAGACTACTCAAATCAGACTACTCAAGTCAGAGTGCTGACAAAATTAGCGGCAGTTAGCTGATTAGCCGCGACGTTAATCAGTCCGGCCAGACGTTCTCCGGTGGTGCTGAGGCTGATGATCGTGTTGCCGTATCGTTCGGTAAGGGTGAGCTGAGAAAAGTCGAGGTTGGGCAGCAGAATCCGGTCTTCCGTGGTCACAAAGTCTACGATTGCATCAATGCCTTCTCCCGGTACCAGGTAGAACCGATCTCGGCCCGCATTGCCCCAGAGGAAATCATTGCCCTTGCCACCGCTGATTAGATCATCGCCATCCTTGCCGTGAATCGCGTCGAGCTTGCCGCTGCCCAGAAGAAAATCGTTGCTCGGTGTACCCATCAGGGGCCGCTCTGGTTCTCCCTCCCAGGTGGCGAGCAAGGGTGAGAACAGGTTGTTAAATCGGCGCGTGTTTTGCAGGTCGGTATAGATCAACTGCGTTTCTGGCTGATACCAGAGGCTGCTGCGGAAGCCCAGCGTCAGTCCGGTATGCCCATAGAAAGTGCCTTCACTGGTTTTGAGGCAAGCGATTCCCAGCCCATAGCCAGAAAAGCTATTCGAGCGGATCGGTTCAGCAAAAGTGAGCATTTGCTCTAGAGTATTTGGCTGAAGCAGTTCACCACCAAACAAGGCTTGAGCGAACCGGGTCAGGTCTTTGGTATTCGAGACGAGTGCCCCGGCAGACCAAGCCCACGATAGGCTGAGATTGCTTACATCATCAAATTGACCGTCATTATTCACATCCCAATAGCCGCTGACCGGATTTGGTCCAGATTCGGCTGTGGCAAAATAGGTCTGCTGCATACCCAGCGGATCGAGAATGCGTGAGCGGATTTCGGTGGCGATGGAGTTGCCCGTTACCTGCTCGATGATCAGCCCCAGCAGAATGTAGTTGGTATTGGAGTAGGACCAGTCGGTTCCAGGAGCAAAGTCTGCCGCCTGTCCGCCAATCAGCTGAATCAACTCCTGAGGCTGCCATTCGCGAAACAGATTCACGCCTGCTCCCAGCAAAATCGGCAGATAATCGGGAATACCGCTCGTGTGGTTGAGCAACTGCCGTAGTGTAATTTGGCTGCCGTTGGGAATCTGCCTGAGTCGATCGGGCGATACCCTCTGAGTTTTCAAGCTTTTTTACCAAATCTTTAGCTGCTATTGGCTGTGCACTTGCATTGACGACTTGTAAAGCATCATTTGCCATTGCTGTTGCAAGTTCTTGCCATTGTTTAACTCCTTGGCTGCCAATATTGCTCAAACTATCGGCTAGAATTTGTTGAAACCCAGCCTTGATTTGGTTGAGATCATTGAACTTGTTGGCATAAACAAACAGCGCCCCACCTTGAGCTTGCAGACGATGGCGAATTCGGCTGATGATATGGGTTTTGCCAGTTCCGTCTTGAGCTGAAATTAAGAGTGATGTGGTCGAATATTTTCCTATCCGGATGTCTTCCAAAGCCGCAAAAACTGCGTCAGAAGCATGGGCGTTCAGGAACTCCACATCTGGAAAGCCTTTACCCCAGACGTTGTTTGCGTTGACAAAAGGTGGTTGAGCAAAAGGGTTATGTTCTTGAAGAACAGCATTGATTTCTGCAAGCGGTGATGGAGCGGGGGTAGACATAATCGTGCTCGAAACTCAACGAAATGGCAAAATCGTAAAAAGATAGATTTAAGTTGTGAAGCTTCTATAGTTGCTTCGCGTAGTAGCGAACGCCACCTAATGCGGTTTTGATTGAATCCTCAGCTTTATCGGGTGTAAGTTCTGGCATTTCGCCACCAATAAGCTGCCAAACATCTCTTGCTTGCATCTCCAGCAACCATTCATTGAACTGACTGCGGCTGACGCGATCACCAATTTCCCGCCGAATTCGATAAATCGGCACAAGGTTATTTAGGTTGAAGTCTTGATTAAGCCGTTCAAAAACTTCTGTTGCAACTGTTTCAAATTCTTCATACGATGCAATAGCCCTAGCCGTTGGTTTGCTATCGGTTGAGGATGCAATTCCTGAAGCTCGCTGACGCATCCATCTTAGAAGTGCGTTTGCAGTTTTTGCGCCAATTTGAGCATCAAAGGTGAAATCTGGGCTAAGTAAGCCTTGCTCCAACAGATTGAGTCCTGTTTCAGAGAGTGAAAATTTATTCCCATTCACTAGAACAGCTTGATCAGCCTCAAGTTGAGTGATTGCTGCTAAGTAGGAGTTGTTTCGGCTCTCGTACTCAACTGCCGTTTCTTTTTCACGTTTCCTTACCAAGCTAGCCTTCAATTCGCTCTTTGTAGCTTCACCCAGCGTCCATAAAACCAGCAGAATCCGGGTTTGCATGTAAGAAGATTGGGATTGTGATGCTTTGACAGCTTTTGCTTCAGTTGCCTTGATCGATTTATTCAATGTTTGAGGCATATTTTCTGTCCTGAGTATGTAGAGTAGAGCAGCATCCTTCTATATGGTACGCACCCACATATAGGCGATCCTGACAGATCAGGTAATTTCATCAATTTTTTGAAGCTCATTCATGGCTTCTTCAATCTCCTCCTCAGTAAACACCGTACTGCCCACCACGTTGAAGCGCTCGACAAATACGGTGGCCGGCACATCTCCTGGCAGATCTTCGGGCTGGACGGGAGCAGGCGTGGGTAACAGGTCTTCTGGAGCAGGTAATTGGGGCAGCGGCTGTTCGGGCAAAGGCAGTGTGGGGAGAGGCGGCGTGATGCGCGTGGGCTGATTGGCTGGTAGGTCTATTTCGGGTAGCGGCACAGTAGGCACTGAAGGATTCACCTGCTGAGCGATGTCCTGTTCTGGCAATGGCACAGCCACTGGAGCTGAATTCGGTGATGGAGTGATCAGTAGAACCTGGGGCGGAGCTGATGTCGCTAGAGACTGCTGAGGATCTAAACTAATTGCTGCCATTCCAATCACTACGGTTGTCCCAACTCCCCACCATCGCTGCTCTACCACGTGTTTCTCCTCCTCAGACAGGCTGCTTGTTAGAAATATTACTGTACTGGGAGCGGTTAATATCGTAGGACTGAATGAGGCAGGAGATAGAATTGAGGAGCCAGGAGCCAGGAATCGGGGCAGGATCAGGCTTTGCAGAAACGGTGAACTGTCAGCAAAGCATAATTGGCTCAATCCACCTGTACAGGAGCCAAGAAACCTTCTGAGCTTCTGTGCTTCTGAGCTTCTGAACTCCCTGTTCTAACTCCTGACTCTTCTTGCTTTAGCGAATCAACACCGTCATATACTTGCCTTGATCGAACGGCGATGGAATCAATGGACTGAATTTGTTTCGATCGGTGACAAACTTGCGAGCACAGAATTCATTAATCTGGTGATTCACGCGGTCTCTAGTACCGATAATCCAGATTTGTACTTTCTCGTCATCCTGGATGTTCAGAAATTCGTTCAATTCAGTAGTCATAGTAATGTAGCCTCGCTTTTTTAGTTTCGAGAAGAAACAGCTCAAGGCTTGATGCCCTGACTACTTCTGACTATTCGGTCTGCATCAAGCGAGGCCGCGAGATTGTACAATCAACACAGCCTTGCTCTCTGTTACCCCAGAGAGTCAGGTGAGCTGGTCCATGAGTGCCGCTAACACTTTTGGATCAGCGCCCTAGGTTGTCCTTGAGCTAAATTACTGATTCTCTTTAGGGCAAAGAAAAACCAGTACTGGACAGAATAAACCATACGCTGCATAAACACAAGCGTATTGCAGCAGCTGTTAACACTTGTTGATTTGGCTCAACCAAAACTGTTTGATTCAGTAGGAAGAAGTAAAGGCTAGATTTGAAATGGGCGTTCCGAGGCTGTTCTATTCACCTCTCTCCTGTCCTGAAAGCGACCGAAAAAATTGCGGCAAATCAAGGCATATTTGAAACAGGATTCCTTGCTCATATTGATTTCAATGCGCTCATCACTTGAAGACAGAAAACGAAGGTGATGACCGACTTCTTGACCACGCTCGTCATAAAGTAAGGCTTCCGGTGCTTTCAAGGTCCACTCAAACTGATTGGGTGCATCGGCTTGCGCTTGACAGGTGTAAATCTGGTCGCCCTCAGCCTTCACGGTTAGCAGAAGCTGCTGGTCTGTTGGAACCTGAATTTCGGCTGGCAATAAAGCTAGTGACGAGGCGGAAGGTGAAACCGTTTGAGCAATTGCATAACTGCTGAGCGCAGTCAATAAACCTAGGGTAAATGATGCAGTATATTTCATGAGAATCTTCTCCTAGTTACAGCGTTTACAAATTGATTGTGAACAGGGGGGTGAGGGCGCTGCCCCCACGCAGGGATTCCACCCCTGCACCCCGTTCAAATCCTACAAAGGATTACTGTAGTTGAATGAATTGAATGAATTGAATGAATTGAATGTTGAACGATCAAATCTCAGGAATACAAATCAGCGAGCTGGAGAAGCCACGGCTCCTTCCGGCAGAATCGCAAAATCACTGCTCGTGAACTCTAGCGAATCAGCTCGTTTCTTGATTTCGGGTTTTCTGGCGTTCGCTATACCTGTATCGTAGGCAATCTCCCGACTCAAACCATCTGAAGAAGGTCTTGAGACCAACTCAACGAAATAGGCATTTTCAGCCTGCCAATTCACTGCCAATCTCAGCCATTTGGCTCTATCCTTCGTCATACCCCCGGCGGGTGAGCATCAACGAAAGTTAGAAAATTCGACCAAACTCTGGAATTGCTGCCCAATTCGCAGTATCTATTAGAGAATCACCTTCTGCGGTTCACTCCTATGATTGCTCTCTTCAAAACCCAACCCCAACCGTTTCGGTTCCTGCTCTACACCGAATGGCTGATGCTCGCGAGCTGTGGGGCAATGGCGGCAATCGAAGCATGGCAGCGGCAAAGCTTACCCATACAGCATATTTTGATCTTGGTATCGCTGGGTGTCATGGGGTGGTTATTGCCCAGCGGCAAGACGCCGATTCGCTATCTCTATACCGCAATCGAGATCGGCCTGATTTTCTATGGCACCACGCTGGGCTATCTGCATATCCTGCCAACGCTGTACCTGATTGTAATGATCCGGAGCTGCTTCCTGTTTGACCCGCCTGGACGCTGGATTGTGGCCGGTCTATCGCTGATGCTGTTTCTGGTGCATCAGGTGCAATATATTAATACTCTGACGCCCTTGATGCTGCCGAACGTTGAGCAACAGCGAATTTGGATGCATCAGGTTGCGGAAGTTTTAATGTTTGGCTTGGGTCTATTCTTCGTCGGCCAGTTGGGGAATGTGCTGTTAACGGAACGACGAACGCAAGAGCAATTAGCGTTAGCCCATGAACAGCTCCAGCAGTACGCGATTCAAGTTGAGGATTTAGCTGCCGTACAGGCCACGCATCCTCAATGCCAAATTGGTCTCGAACCATTTCAATGTCTGCTGGAGTTGTGGCAGGAGTAATGCGATCGACCATGCAGTTGGGAAAGGCAACGTGGTCAGCAATCCAGCGCCCTAATTCTGGATCCTGCAATTCTGCAAAGCTGGTTAACATTTTTTTGACAATGTTGCCGTTACCCTGGAGATTGTCGCAGGACAGAACGGTGAAGGGCGTTAAGCCCTGCTTCCGACGCTGATCAAGAGCGGCTGTGAGAAAACCATACACGCCAATTGGCTGTTCCGGATGCTGCAGGTCATGCTGAATCGTGGGGTGATTGACATCAAATTCACCGCTGCCTTCGATATAGTAGTACCCGCCTTCGGTAATGGTGAGGGTAACGATCCGGCAGTTGGGATGGGCTAATGCATCAACTACAGTCTGTCGATTATCTGGTGCAAATAGATACTGGGTGATCGCCCCAATCACTCTAGCGTCATCGCGTTCAGGCGAGCGTTCGACCAGGGTGTACAAACAATCCTGGGAATTCAAGGCATCCCGCATCCGTTTGTCCCATTCCAGCAGGCCCACTCCACAGATGCCCCAATCACTATTGGGAGTTTGATGAAAGTATTGGTCGAGATAGAGGGCTTGGTGCGCTCGATGAAATCCACCTACGCCGATGTGGATGATGCTATTGGTGATTTGATGGCGATCGTATTGAGGAATGCGAACGCGGCTAGCTAAGTCAGGCAAAGATGCTTCATTCAGCTTGATAGCTGATCCGGTTTTGATAGGGTTGTTCATGAGCTTCGTTCATTAAGTGGTGACGACGAGTTTTGGGAATAGACTCACCGTTTTGATCAAACAAATGACAAAGATCGCCATTGATATGGATGAAGGCACGATCATGGGTGCGGCTAGGATTGTCGCCGTCAGTTTGCACAATTAGCGTGTCGCCACCGGCAATCCTGACGTAGAGAAACGTTTCTCCACCCAATCGCTCCACAACCAGCACCTCACCCGTCAAGGTTGGCTGGTTTGGATCAAGCCTCAGGTGTTCGGGACGAATTCCTAGGGTGGCTCTGTCGCCCACCGAGAGGCTGCCTGGTTTAACCGGAATCGTGACGCTGGCATCGCCTGGAAGCTGAACCGTGGTTCCCGAATCACTGACGGCTGATACGGTCACCGTCAGGAAGTTCATTTTGGGTGAACCAATAAATCCAGCGACGAACAGATTGCGGGGTTGGTGGTATAGCTCCAGCGGTGAGCCAACTTGTTCAACCACACCGCCCTGCAACACGACAATCTTATCGGCCAGCGTCATGGCTTCTACCTGATCGTGAGTCACATAAATCATTGTGGTTTGTAGGCTGTCGTGCAGACTGGCCAACTCCAGTCGCATTTGCACCCGCAACGCGGCGGCCACGAGGTCGCCACTGGGCAGCACGGCCAGGGCGAAGACGGAGCCGCCCATGCCCCCTTCCCTGAGCGATCCCAAGGCGGACCAGTTCCCCGTCGCCGGGTCGTACACCGCGATGTTGTTGGCGAAGGTGTTGCCGGCGATGGTGAAGCGCCCGCCCACCACGAGCCTCGGGGTCTGTGGCCCGGGACCGTCGGGATCCCACATCGTCGTGGCGTTCACGGTTCCGTTCGTGCCCGGGACGCCCGCCGTGCTGGGGTCGAACGGCTGCCACTCGGGCGTGCACTGCCCCACGGCATTCGCCGTGCACAGCACACATACCAGCATCATCACGCACAAACGCAGTATGTTCATCACAGGGCACCTCTTACCGCTCGGCGGTCGGCGCGAGGATACACAAGGAGGCGAGTCACTGCAAGCGTGCGATCGACAAGAAAACGATAAGGCCCGCGAGATCTACTCCCGTGGGCCCCTCCAATTTGGGAATTCGCTGATCGTCGACGCTCAGCCAACTCGGGCAGCTTCCCCCGGCTTCCGTGAACTCTCGATGACCCGGATCGGCTCCTCCACCGTCCTTTCCATCGGCACGCCAAGTCCCGCTGCAGTGGATGGTTAGGCTGACCCGAGCCCATGCGTCGTACCAGTCGCAATGATGCCCGAGGCCTGCTTTCGATTCTCCCCGAAGCTGGACCAACCGCAGGGTGAGGACTTCGGCTTCATCCGGCCGGTCGTGCCCGGCCGAATGAAACGAAATCGCTCACACACTGCAAATGGCTCGCCTTCGGGGAGCAGCGCACTGCTGCCGGTGGACTACAACCGAGTCCGACCGTGACGGGGTCGCTCTCGTCGCTCCACCTGTGATGAAAGTGGGTGCAGGATGTCAGCTCCCTGCGTGTCCGGCAATGACGGAGCGGAGGCATCGCCGGGCAGATCGCGGGGTACGCCGCCGGGGTCTGCGTGCCCAGCGCCCGCTGCGGGCAGCGGTGGTTGTTGTGGAGGCGCCAGCGGTCCGCCAGGTACCGTGCCTCGGCCAGCGTGCCGATCGACCAGCCTTCCTTGTGCAGCAGGTCAATGACGTACCGCCGACCCCGGCGAGGGTTCCCGATCGCCAGTTCCCGCATCCTGACCACCAGCCGGTCCCGGCACGGGCTGGGCTGAGTCGAGCGTCGCTGCGTGCTGCAGTGCTGGCTTACCACACGGCAGGCGTGCCGCTCGAACACCCGAAGCACCGCCGTCACGTGCTCGATCGCCCGACGCCGACGCGCGTTGGCGCCAGGCTTAGTACTCCCCCTTGGCCACCACCTCCTCGTGACGGTGCCGCTTGCGGTTCGAACCCTTCATGAGAGACTCCTCTTGGCCCTTCGGGCCGGCCAAGTCTCTCACAAAGGGTGGACCTGTTCAGCACTGGAATCGATTCCCGGCAAACCAACCGCACGCGCCTTTGAGTGCTTTTTGCGCTGCTACGAGCGGGGTCTGCTAATCCGCACCACTGGCGACATTATTGCCCTTTCACCCCCACTCATTATCGAGAAGCAGCACATTGACCAGCTCTTTGGCATGTTAGCTGAGGTTTTGAAAGAGCTACCGTAGATCACAACGATAGATCATATCGATACCTATGTATAAATAGCAGCCGGAATTGCTCCTGCTCCCGACTCCTGGCCCCCTGCAGCAAGCTTCCCCAGTCGTCTCCAAATCAAACGATACAATGAAACCATTGCCCCGCCTAACCCAATCGGACTGGAGCGGGGCGGTTGATTATTTGGAGTGCTCATGCTGCCGCGAGAAGAACTACTCAAATCGGTCGAAAATCGTGATACGCTAGCCCGCATTATCGATCAGGCCGAACAAGCGATCAAAACCTGGGAAGTAGTTTGCACCGATTTCCTGGCTCCACCTGAGCTAGCCGAAGTACAGCAAGTGTTTGGTCGTCTTACCGAGGTGCAGTTTTTGGCGTGGGGAGGCTATCCGCAGGCTGAACGACAGCGCCTTGCCATCAGCCGGGCCGAACTGCCGCTGGATCAGTCCCAAGTAGCAGTGACTACCATCGAGATCGCGGGCAATTTCTTGTTTGACCCAGCCAGCCATCGCGATTTTTTGGGCGCAATTTTGGGCACCGGCATCGTGCGGGAAAAAATCGGCGATATTATCGTGCTGGGAGAGCGCGGCGCACAGGCGATTGTGGTTCCCGATATGGTGGAGTTTTTGACGCTGAACCTGAAGCAAGTCCGTTCGGTGCCGGTCAAAACTCAGGCCATCGACTGGAGTGAGCTAAAGGTGCGGGAGCCAAAGAAGAAAGAGCTGACCACGGTAGAAGCTTCAATGCGGCTCGATGCCCTCGCCTCCGCTGGGTTTGGCATGTCCCGCAGCAAAATGGCCGATTTGATCAACGCCGGGGATGTGCGCGTCAACTGGAAGGAAATTACCCAGACCAGCTATGTCCTGAAACCAGGAGATCTGGTCGCCATTCGCGGCAAAGGTCGCCTAGAGATCGGGGAGGTAGCCGTTACCAAAAAAGACCGCTACCGAGTGCAGCTAACGCGATTAGTCTAGTGGTTTAAGCGGTCATGAAAACGAACGCAGTTCGCATTCTCGATAATTTGGGCATTACCTACCAGCTTTTAGCCTACGAGGTTGATCCGAATGACCTAGCGGCAGAAAGCATAGCTGAGAAAGTGGGATTACCACCAGAGCAGGTGTTCAAAACGCTAGTGACGCGAGGAGACCGGACTGGTATTTGTTTGGCCGTGATCCCTGGCAATCTACATTTGAACCTAAAAGCGTTAGCTAAATTAACTGGAAATCGTAAATGGCTGACAACACCTGTCACTTTGGCCTCAACAACTTCTTTGCCGACAATGGCCTCGACGATGGCTACGAAACCCGCCTCTACTTCCCGGCTGATGCTGGCCAAATGAAAGCCTGTGTCGAAGCGGTGTTCAACGATCCGGGCCTGCGGTTTATTTTCTCGACCCGTTCCAAAACGCCAAATATCCTGGACGCGAATGGCAATAGCCTCTACGGCGAAGGTTACACGTTCACACCCGGCAAAGACGAAGTCATTCGCGAAGGCAGTGCAGGCTACATTGTCGCTTTTGGCGATGCCCTCTATCGTGCCCTCGACGCTGTGGAACGCCTGAAGCAACAAGGCATGGATGTGGGCCTGATCAACAAACCGACCTTGAATGTAGTGGATGAAGAAATGATGGCCAAGATTGGCAAGTCACCCTTTGTCCTGACCATAGAAGCCTTTAACCGTAAGACGGGTCTGGGTAGCCGCTTTGGATCCTGGTTACTGGAGCGGGGCTATACACCCAAGTTTGCTTATCTGGGAACCCATGAAGAAGGCTGTGGCGGTCTCTGGGAACAGTACCCGCATCAGGGACTGGATCCAGACGGCATCATTGCTAAAGTGAAACAGCTAGCAGGCTAAGTTTCGCTGAGATTGATCGTTGAGATGGGTACTGTCCTACGGCCAGAAAAAATAGAGGCTCTGCTTACGGGTAGAGCCTTTTGTTTGATTTTGCCATTCATCCTCTACAATTGCTGTGCATCATCTAAAATCGAAGCTCAATATCGATGAAATGGAAGGACAACCCTAGCTTGCTGAACTGTCCAAACCTCCAAGTTCTTGGACAGTTTCAAATCATTTGACCCATCACTTGGCATACCGCCATATAATACAATTGAACTACAATTAACTGCAAAAACTTCCCCTGAGGTGTGACATGGACTTTGAGGCAACGGTTTTCGGGACGGGATTGGGACTCGGTCTGCTGGTAGCTTTAGGCATCTGGCTCAACAAGTGGCGAGTGAATTCCTCACTGCGCAAAGAATTAGACAATATGAAAAAGCATCTCCAGACCCAGCTCAGCATCAACGCCAAAGGCTACGAAGAGATGCAACAAGAGCTGAAGCGACTGAAGCAGGAAAACGAGAATTTGCGCATCACAGTGGCTACCCTCTCCAACAAACCAGGCAGAACTGAACTTAGAACCCTGCAAACCTGGGATAAGGCGGTGCGGATTATGACGGTCAACTCGCCCGGATTTGCGCCCGCTTGGGAGATGGCGCTTGCCGAAGCCAATAAGGAAGTACAGGAGATCGACACCGGCATGAAAGCCTTGGTGCGGCGAGTTTTCCCGATGCTGCCTCAAGAGTTGAGCAGTGCTCATTCTGATGAAATCAACAGCAATAATTAAGCGAGATTAAGGCGGCCAGCGCACGCTGACTCCAGAGTCTGAGTGGAGAGTGACGAGTCGGTTTAGTCAAACCTACAGTCCTGCAACTTTCTAGCGCCGTTGGGGACAGCACCGTTAGAGATGTCATGTAAACCATAGCGAATTTTTGCAACATGAGTGAACCGACTGGATGGGCGAATCCACTCTGCTCCTAATCGGCTTCTAATCAGCCTGAGACAATGTAAATCCTGCTCTACCTACACCAGCGGTATTTTGCATCCGGGAAGGACAATCTTTTCTGAGAAGCTGATTTACGGCTCTTCAAAAAGCTTTTTAAGGTTTACTTAAGATTTTTCACAGTTGGGCTGAATTACGCCAATCCCCTCCTATGGTGGAGATGGAATCAGATGGATCGGGCGGATAAACCCTGTCTCATTAGTTGCATGGAGTGTTGATTCCTGAATATGAGCACTTTACCCAATTTGCTGCGGTCTTTACTGCTAACCAGCATTTTTACGTTTCTTACTCCCGTTTTGCTGATCAGCATTCTGTTAGCTGGCTCAGCGGTAATTAGCTATCTTCCCCATCTAGAAGCCTTTGGTACCGGCAGCTTAGAGCAAATCGCGAGTTTTCTGAAAATCTTTGGTAGCGGCAGCGTTTGGCGTGGCATCATCGTGATTGGTTTGGTCGGCAGTTTGGCTGGTGTTTTGTTTGATACCTACACGTTTTACCGATTCCAGAATCTGCGCAATCATCACCAGTAAATCGCTTAATTCTAAATTCCTGACTTAAAATCACTGGCCGGGCCGGAACGGAACTATCCCGGATACACTATCCTGGATTATTGGTATTGCTCGGATCCCCTTTCATGCGCTTTTTCTCTTTTTCCCGCTTCAGCCAATGGCGACCGTTGCGCTCGCTGCTGGCCCTAGGTCTGCTGCTAGTTGTAATTTGGACTTGCGCTCCGGCTACGGCAATCGCTCAAACAACCGGCAGCAACATTCAGCCCTACATCGAGCGGGTAGCGCGTCAGATCAGCGAATTTATCCTGGCAAACGGCATGAAGTTTATTGTCATGGAGCGGCATCAGTCGCCGACGGTGTCCTTCATGACCTATGTGGATGTTGGGTCAGCCTACGAACAGCCCGGTAAAACTGGAGCGGCCCATTTCTTGGAACACTTGGCTTTTAAGGGCACCACCCGGATTGGCACCCAGGACTACGCTGCCGACAAGCCCTTACTCGATCGCCTCGATCAGTTGTTTGAGCAGATCAAAACGGCAGAGGCCGCCGGTCAGACTCAGCAAGTTGCCCAACTTAAGCAAGAATTTGCTCAGACCAGAGCCGCTGCTGCCGCCTTGGTCAAACAGAATCAGTATGGTCAAATTGTCCAGCAGGCGGGCGGGGTTGGCCTCAATGCCACGACATCAGCTGATGTGCTGAGTGAAAGCTAGCCCAGTTGCTGGATATTGTGACAGTTATCAAACAGGCTACTAAGGGGTTGTTTTAGAACACGCTCAAATTTCTCCAAGCTATACTGAGCGTACAGAGCAAATGCAACAGTGATGAATTAGGCAACTGAATCAACGTTGAAAACGATTGAGATGATTCAGCAACCAATCGAGTGATTCCTATAAACCTCTTAATTGATGCGGTTATGCTCGATTAAATCAGTCTCCGACTTTAGATAGATAAGAAAGCGGTTTGGAACATTACTGTCTGCCATTGCTTCTTAAATAGTAAGCACTCAAACTTGCGGCAACCGCAGAAGCCGATCAAGAGCATTGAGCGCTAAATTACTGCGAAAGTTGAAATTTCTATACCCTGCTGCCTCACGTCAGCTTATTTGCTGATGGGCAGTAACGTTCGCTTATCGATTTGCATTCATCTCCTGTAATCGTTCAGGTTTGATTCGATTTCGGTTTAAGCCACTCTCTACACAAGACTTGGAACCATGATTAGACTTAAGTTCGCTGCATTATCCTTTCTTTCTCTACTAACCGTTGCTCCAACCGTACTCTCAGGGCAGTCTGCTTCGGCTCAGGCCGTGATTCCTAGAGGCATGGACGGCAGCTATTTAGGCGGCGGTGTTTCGGTGGGCGTCAGCAACCCGGATGATGACGACGCGATTCTAGGTGGCAATGTGCAGGGTCGGCTCGATCTTCCCACAGTGCCAATTTCGGTACGGGGCGCAGCGCTATTCAACGGCGACAATGCTGCTCTGATGCCGCTCGTTACCTATGACATTGGTGTTGCTCCCAACACAAACCTCTATGTCGGCGGTGGCTATTCCTTTACCGTAAATGATGATGCCTCGCCGCTAGGCAACCAAAATGCCCCCATTATTACTGCTGGCGTAGAAACAGCCGTTCAACGCAACCTTGCGCTCTACGGTGATGCTAAAGTTGGCATCGATGCCTTCAAGGACAGCAACGACGCTGCTGTTAGCGTACAGGTTGGGGCTGCGTATCGTTTCTAGAGTTGGGATTTGCCAAAACGTGAGTGGATTGTAGATGTACTGGCTAGATGCTGATTCGGCAGTTTTCCCATCTACTCATCCACTCATCCACTCTTCAGCCTACTTCACAATAGTCAGCGGTACCTGTTTAGTCGTCCATTCACGGCTAGGCGATGCGGCTACCGTCAGCTTGCGGAATTTAGGCTGGTCCTCGGCGACGGTTGCCAAGAGCGCATCTAACGGACTACCAGAACGGGTACCGGCAGCTTTCGGTGGGATTTGCTGATCGAGTGAGGGCAGTTCTAACCAGCGGAAATTGGCTGCCCCCACCGTAGCAAACACTTTTACCGTATTTTCGACCTGATTGCTTTGGTCCTCAATTGATCGCAATAGTAGGAGGGTAATTAATACGCTTAGCATTAAATTCTTCCTGAAAATGTTTAATTAATAGACCTTGAAAAAATATCTCTCTAGCAATAATCCCTACTCCTCGCTGCCGAGCTATCATCAGTGCAGCTTGCATAGGATTACTAGATGCAACACTTAAGGGTACTTGTAATATATCTGGTTCTCCATATTGAAGTGCAGCAAACACTTCTATAGGAGTTCTAACAGAAACTCCATAATATAAAAGCTTGCCTGACTTTCGTATCTTCTTCATTGAAGAATCCCAATTACTAAATCGTAAATCCTCTACTGAAGGTACGTGAAGTAACACAATATCTAAAGGCTTTTTTTGCAGTCGAAAAATACTTTTGTCTATGGCAAAATTTAAGTAATCATACGAAAAGTTTTGTCCATGATCAAATGCTAAAGTAGAACCTTCCAAAGCTAAATCTAGATCTAAATTGACCTTTTCCTTAATGTAATGCTTCTTTTGTTCGTCCACAAAGATATTGTAGAAGTTCCATCCTATCTTAGTGGTAACCACCAAGGGAGAAGAATAGTTGTTCTTAAGGAATTGACCAATAAGAGCTTCACTACTACCAAAACCATAACCATCCGCTGTATCGAAGTGTGTACAGCCCAGTGTGAATGCTTCTTCAAGAACTTTTAATCTTTCTATATCATCTTGAGGGTCTTTGACAGTACGCTCTCGTTCAGGTAGAGCCAGTCGTGCTGTTCCTAAGCCGACTGTTGATACTTTTATGCCTGTTCTGCCTAAGGCGCGCTCTTTCATAATGATCTTAGTCCTTTGATTTGCTTAGAAGACAGCAGTAACGATCAAAATAATCAAGATAAACTAGAGATAAAATTCACCAAACAACCATCTAAAAAGGTAATTCACCAAACCGCATACAGACCAATTGATTGATTATGGAAGGCACTTTCCTGAGTAGCATTACTTAGACATTATTGAATTTTTTAAACGCTATTTTTTCTCTTAATAATGACTGCTAATTGCTTAATCAGCTAAATCAACTCATCTACATTATGTTTATCTTTGAACAACTAAGACAATAAAAGGAAATTAACAAGATACACATTACTTTGATAATGCTTTCAAGCAAAGAGTATCCCGGTTCACCTTTAAAACCTTGCTTCCTTCATCCACCATTACTTCTATAAATCTACTCGACACAGCTATTCAGTTTCTCGAATGAATCCAGAAGATACTAAGGCATTAATAAAGACTGATATCTCAGCTAACGCCTGATCGTAACTAATATGAAAGTTTTTCCTTGAAAACTCAACAAGTTGAGAAAGTTCTGTCAATTGATCAAGAGCCTTCCAGATTTCGCTCCCTGTGTAATTTAGGCGAAAATACTTGCTGGAATTCAAATCTAGATCCCTCGCGGGTTTGCCGTTCTCGAAAACGACGATACCTGCAACGTTTTCCGCGCCGGAGATGTTCGAGATGTCGAATGACTCGATCCGCTCCGGAAAGTAAGAAAGTTCCAATATTTCCTGCAGTTCGCCAAGAACCTTTTCCGAATCTGGCTTCAGAACCCTGAACCGCTGTTCGAATGCGATCCGAGCGTTGTTTTCAACAAGTGCAACAAGTTCGCGTTTGCGTCCGCGTTTCGGATCGAGGATTCTTACCTTCCTCCCCCGGCGTTCTGTAAGAAGTTGTTCCAAAGCAGGCCGGTCATCGAAATCCGTGGGGACGTGTATCTCAAGCGGGACGAAATCCGTAGAATAATACTGCACAAGGACTTCACCAAGAAATTCAGCCGGGTCAAACTCATCGTCATCCTCTGGCAAGTCCTCCCAAAAGAATTCTCGGCGGCCGACGATCCGGCCTTCGCGCATAGTGAAAAGCTGCAATGCCAGCCGCTGCTGCTCACGGTAATAGCCGAAGATATCAATGTCGCGTTCGGCTGTCATCGCCATTTTTTGCTGATCGCTTAACTGAAGTACGGTCCGATGCAGATCACGAAACTTTGCGGCAAGCTCAAACTTGTCTTCCTCAGCGTACTTCCACATCCGGCGTTCGAGGTCAGCGGCGAGCTCTTTGTTTCGGCCCTCAAGAAGTATCTTTACGTCGCGTGCTGCCTCCAGATATTCTTCCTGCGTGCAAAGCCCTTTGACACATGGGCCGAGGCATCGTTTTAGGTGATACTCGAGACATGGACGCGGCAACCGGCCATCGATCTCGATATCGCAAGTTCTAAGCTGGAAAGTTTTGTTGATCAAGCTCAGCGTTTTGCGGGCGTGTGTAACGGGAAGGAAAGGCCCATAATAACTTCCGCCATCGCGTACGACCCGGCGTGTTATCACAACCTTTGGATAAGGCTCATTTGTAAGCTTGAGATGCGGATACTGTTTATCATCCTTCAGCATCACATTGAACCGCGGCTTGTGTTTCTTGATCAGGTTCGATTCCAGAACCAAGGCTTCCACCTCATTATCGACAACGATATATTCGAAATCTGCAATGAGCTTTTTAAGTCGTTGAGTTTTGAAGTCTACCGCTTTGCTTGCCTGAAAGTAAGATCGGATACGGTTACGCAGGTTCTTAGCTTTGCCGACATAGATTATCTTGCCGGCGGCATTCTTGTGGATGTAAATGCCGGGATCTTTCGGAAGTGCTTTTAGTTTTTCCTCTATCGTCACGCAAAATAATTCTATCGCAGCATAAACTTTGCAGCGAAAAGCCCGACCGGTTCCGAAAAACCGACCGGGCTTCGATGTGCCAGGGGGAAGTAGGCACTATCTTTGAACAGCCGGCAAAAGCAGGCCGATAAGGCCCTGTCGAGCATTTGATTCAAGTCAAAGTCAGTGTTGACACTACGCAAACCAACACCTTTGCCGGAGTACCTTTGGTTTGTCTGGAGGTAATTGATTCTGGTCCTGGGTTTCCTGAAAAAGCACTGCCTTATGTATTTGAACGGTTCTACCGTGCGGATCCGTCTCGCTCACGGGTGCTGCCTTCGGATAGTTCCGAGCTGGATCGCGAGAGTTCAATCAGAACTGGCTTGCCCAACGGCACGGTCCAAATCCAATACGATGGACATTTACAAGGCGGCAGTGGGCTGGGACTTGCCATCGTGCGGCAAATTGTGGAAGCACATCAAGGATCAGTCAGCGCCAGCAATCATCCGGAAACCGGCGGGGCTTGGCTGCAGGTGCGCCTTCCGTGGCACTCTCCGGACAGCTGACAGCACTTTAATCAACGCATTCTAATTAACAAAGCCAGTCAAACCTGGACTAGAAACTAAAGAATCAGAAACTAAAGAATCAGAAACTAAAGAATCAGAAACTAAAGAATCAGAAACTAAAGAATCAGAAACTAAATCCGTACTTCAATTCAGTAGGCTAGAAAAGGGCATCCTGAAGATCACCATTGCTTGTAATATTTGTACATAAATCTTTTTTGGCAGCCTTGCTTTGTCAGAGCTAGCCTCGATTTCTGGAGTTGTAACCCGATGGTTTGTTGCAAGCGAGCATACATCGAAACTTGTTGAGGAACCGCCACCTCTGTTTTTGCTTCTGGTCCAATATGACTGAACGATTGCAGAAAATCTTGTCGCAGTGGGGAATTGCTTCTCGCCGTCAGGCCGAGCAGATGATTCTGGATGGGCGTGTACGCTTAAACGGAACTGTAGGTCAGCTCGGGCAAAAAGCGGATCCGCAGGTTGACTCCATTGAAGTGGATGGGAAACTAATTCAGCTCAACGCTCGTCCCCAAACCACATACCTCCTGCTACACAAACCGGCGGGAGTTGTTTCGACCTGTCATGATCCCCAAGGTCGCTCTACGGTGCTGGATTTACTGCCTGCGGCAATGCGGCAATTGGGATTACATCCAGTTGGGCGATTGGATGCGGCTTCTACTGGAGCACTGCTTCTGACCAATGATGGAGAAGTGACGGCTTGCCTCACCCATCCCCGCCACTCGATTGCCAAAATCTATCGAGTTTGGGTCCAGGGCCATCCTTCAGAAACGGTGTTACGACAGTGGCGGCAGGGAGTTCTCCTAGAAGGCCGTTTGACCCGATCAGCCGAGGTGCGAGTGTTGCAAACAGACCACCAAGCAACTCTGCTAGAAATTCGACTAAAAGAAGGCAGAAATCGTCAAATTCGTCGGGTAGCAGAGCAACTTGGGTTTCCTGTGATGCAGCTTCATCGGGTGGCGATTGGTACGATCCGGGAGTCCCTTTTTTGTGGCGACCGAATCCCAACCCTGGCCGGTGAAATCGCAACAGGCAAAGCGAATTGCTGCCGTGAGTGGACTGGGTCTAGACGGCAGTTGTGCCCATGTGATTTTGTCGGAAGACTTGGCTCAAACCACTCGACCCAGCCACTATCTAGAAGAAATGCCGTTTCACCTGTTCCCCTTAGCGGCAGAGGATCAAGCATCGCTGCTCGACCAACTGCGGGCCTTAGAGCAAACAGTGACCGCTTCCACATCGCTGCACCAAACGGCTAGCCAAACCTTTGCCAGCTTCCAACAACAGACTGGAGCTAAGTACGTAGCGACGATTGTGGGCCACAGCCAGGAGGAAGTGCTGCAAGAGATTCAGCGGGGCTTGAAGGGCATCGAACGAGCCTTTCAGCAGAACCGGGAATGGCAAACCCCAGCCGGCAGCTACTTCACCCCTGCTCCTCAGGGCAAGCTAGGCAAAGTCGCCTTTGTCTATCCAGGTGCCTTTATGTCCTACATGGGCATGGGGCGGGATGTCTTCCGCCTATTTCCCAAGCTGCATGGTCATGCCTTTGAAGACAGCACCCGCCTCAACCAACTGCTCTATGAGCAAAGCAAGCGCCTTTACCCCCGCACCCTCAGCAAACCGATGACTCGGCAGCTCGAAGCTCTAGAAGCCGAATTCAGCAAAGACTCGGAGGTGATGCTGATTGCGGGAACCGTGGCGGCGATTCAGGCCACGTCAGTACTAAGGAATTATTTTAATCTGCAACCGCAGGCCGCCTTTGGCTACAGCCTGGGTGAGCTGTCGATGTTGTTCTCGCTAGGGCTATGGTCGGATATCGACACGATCTCAGACCAGATGAGCACCTCGGAGCTGTTCAAGACGCGCCTAGCCGGTCCCAAAACCGCGATTTTGGAGCACTGGGGTTTACCTGCCGATGCCGCCAATGCCCAATCGGATTTCTGGGGCAGCTATATTCTGCTGACTTCGGTGGATAAAGTGCGCGAGGCGATTCAGAAGGAGAGCCGGGTTTATCTCACCCATGTCAACACGCCTCAGGAAGTGATGATTGGTGGCGACAAAGCGGCCTGTCTACGGTTGATTGAGTCACTCCAGTGTGATTACTTCCCGCTAGAGATCAGCGGTATTCTGCACTGCGATCCGGTGCGACTAGAGTTCAACCAGCTCCAGTCATGGGCGAAACTGCCGGTACAGTCTCAGGATGTCAACCTGTATACGGCAGCCCACTACGGCAAGCCAGCTCAGCTTGATTCAGAGACAATTGCCGACCACGTAGCAACGGCTTTGTCGCAATGCTGTGACTTTCCGCGCTTGATCAATACCGTCTACGACGAAGGGGCACGGATTTTCGTCGAAATTGGTCCGGGTGGTAGCTGTTCCCGAGTACGTCCCCACCGTTCGGCCCGGGTCGGGGTAACTGACCAGTTGCGCCACGCTCGTGCCGTCCGCCACCGCGTTGCCCCACTGGGACAGGCCCATCACCTGGTTCCCGCGCCAGAACCACAGCGACTGGCTCAGCGGCGAGCTGTACCGGTTCTGGCCCACCGTCATCACGCCAGCCATGTTCTGCGGCGGCTGCGCGATGCGGATCAGGTTCGCCGGGCGGAGCTGCTGCACCTCGTTGCCCACGATCACCACGGGGCCCGTGGGCGCATAATCAAGATCGATCGTGAAGTTGCCCTCGCTGGGCGGGTTCTGGTTCGTCCAGTTGAAGATCACGTTCTGCTCGATCCGCACCGAGTCCACTTCCGGGTAGATCACCACCGCGCGGTGGTCCCCGCCGAGCGTGCCGTGCGCGATGATGTTCCCGATGATCTCGACGCTGCGGCTCTTGGCCGCCGAGATCCCCCGCCCCAGCGGCTGCCCGTTGCCGTTGTTGCGCGTCTCCAGCAGCACGTTGTTCACGAACCGCGCCGAGTTCGACACCGTCGCGTACGAGATCCCCGCCGTCATGTGCTGCGCGCCCGCCACCGACAGGTTGTTCTCCACCAGGCCGCCGGAGCGGATCGAGAAGTTCGCCCGACCCGCGTTCCGAGCGATGTTCCCGCGGACGATCGTCCGCTCCGTGTTGTTCTCCGTCGCGTACACGTTGTGCGACAGCCGCCGGCCCATCGCCCAGTGCGCGTCGCTCGTGTCGAACACGTTCTCCTCCAGCAGCAGCCCGTCGTAGTTCATGAAGAACGAGTTGGTGCCCCCGCCCTCGGGGTCGGTCGTGAACCCATCCAGCAGCAGGCTCCGCCGGACCTTCACGTCCACGAACTTCCCGTTCCACCCCTGCACCACAAGGTTGTGCGCAAAGCCCTCGATCCGCACGTCCTCGATCAGCAGGTCCTTGCCCCGGCGGATCACCTGGATCCCCACCGGCTGATCCTGGCCCACCTGCTGCCCGTTCCACGTCGCGTCCTTGAAGTGAATCCCGACGATCGCCACGTGATTGATCGGATCATCCCCAAGGATCATCAGCCCCTTGGCGTTGCTCGCCACCACCATCGGCCGAGGGCCCGTCCCATACGCCCCGAGCACCGCGGGCTCGCTTCCCGAGCGGCCCGACGTCGACCAGTACATCGGCGCCGGGAACTGATCGCCACGCTTGAGCAGCAGCCAGTCGGGGAAGCCGTCGCGGAGGAGTTCCTTCCCGGCGGCGATGGTTCGCTTGGGCTGGAGTGGGCTGAGGCCCGAGTTCTGGTCGTTGCCCTGCGAGCTGCTGACATAGATGACCCTGGAGTCCGGGCTTGGGGTGAAGGCGGACCAGGTGACGATGGTTCCCCCCGGAGCGGGGGTCGGCGCTGGATTTAGTGCTCGTGAGTGACAAGGCTGATCCGCCCGTGTGTCGGATCATGGACTATGGTAAATTTAAGTTTGAACAAGAGAAAAAGGCGAGAGAAGCTCGCAAGAAGCAGCATACTTCCGATGTCAAGGAAGTAAAAATGCGCTACAAGATTGAGGATCATGACTATCAGGTCCTGGTGAAGCGGGCCTCCGGCTTTTTGGGTGATGGCGATAAGGTCAAAGCGACTGTCATGTTCCGGGGTCGGGAGAGTCAACACAGCGACCTGGCTGAAAGTTTGCTGATGCGCATGGCGAATGACTTGCAAAATGTGGCGGAGATCCAGCAGGCTCCCAAGCGCGAGGGCAAGAACATGATCATGATGCTCTCTCCTAAAAAGTAAATTACAGCAGCAAGTTACAAAAATAAGCTGCAAACTGGCACTTTGCTCAATTTCTAAGTTCTGCCTCATGCTACTTCGCACGCTGGGGCAGAATTTTTTATTGCGGTTCAATCTTGAGAAATTGAGTTGGAAAATTTAGGGGCAATCTATTACCAAACCCAATGGCGCGGTTAGAATAGCGGTTTTTGATTAGACAATAGATCAGGGTGCTGGGGGTGTACCCTTATACCGGCATCTGATTTACTGGGGATGATGTACTGAAGTGCTTTAGAGATGCAAGAAGGAAACGGAGCTGCATGAAGCGAGAACGGACGCCCGTTCCACAGCAGAAGAGGCAAAGGTCTGGGGGAAGATGGTTGAGTTGGTTGAATCTTCGCCCTGAGGAAAGTGAGCGCACCTTTTTGATGTTCGCTTTCTATACCCTCAGCTCAGTCGGAATTCTCTGGCTAGAGGTCAGCGTGGCAGCGCTATTTTTGGGTGAATATGGGGCTGAGTCCTTGCCCTGGATCTACATTGCTAGCGCTGGGATCGGCACAGGTTTTGGGTTTCTCTACGCTTGGCTGCAAAAGTGGCTCCCCCTGCGGCAGGTGATTGTGATTACCGCTGGGTTGATGGCCGTGCCGCTGTTTTTGTTTCGCTTGGAGCTGCATCCTGCCCTGTTGGGAGGGTACACGATCTTTTTGATGCGGCTGTGGCTGGAAGCAATTTATGTGATTAACGAAATCAACACCTCGATCACGGCCAATCAGCTCTTTACGATCCGGGAAATTAAACGCACCTATCCATTGATTAGCAGCGGTATTTTGGCGGCGGATGTCTTGAGTGGTCTCTCCCTGCCCCTGCTGCGCAGCCTGATTGGCTTAGGAAATGTGATTTGGTTAGCCGGAGCCATGCTGTGTGGTGGGGCGGTCATTTTGCTGTATTTGACCCAGATCTACCGACAGTTTTTTCCAGATGGATCCCGACGGCGCACCAGCAACAAACCGCCCGACTTTACCAACCGGCAAGTGCAGGGGGGTCGCCCTGCATCCGCATCGTCCACAGGTCGGCGTTGACGTCGCCGATCTTCTGCCGCCCGGGCTCATAGGTGGTCGTGAACCGCACGCCGCCCTCGGTCTTGCCGTTCATGCCCGTGATCGCCTCGCGGGTCATCTTCAGCAGCGCCGCCGGATCGCTCGACCGCATGAAGTAAGTCGTGTTGAGGAACAGTCCGCCGATCGGCGCCGGGCTCTCCCCAAGGAAGATGCCGAATCCGTCGAACTTGTCGGCCATCGCGATGGGGTTCATGCCCGCCATCAGCCCCGGAGCTGCCTTTGTCTGCACCTCGGCGAACTTCTTGAACATGCTCCGCAGGCCGGCGCTGCTGCTGTCGATCGCGAAGGCCAGCAGGAACGCCTCATTGGGCAGCGCTGCGATCAGCGAGCCTCCATTGCCCTTGCCCGTGAAGTAGTTGCCCCACTCCGAGCCCTCCTTGAACTGCCCCGCCATGTCGAGCTTGATCCCACGCTCGCCCATGGACAGCGCCAGCACGCCCGCCTGGCCGTCCCGGGTCAGCGCCGGCTCGAAGAAGTCAAGCACCGCGAGGTTCCCCGCCATCGCTTCGCCCATCCCCTCCATGTTCGCCCGGGCTTCCTTCATGCCCTCCTTGATTTTCGGAGAGAGCACGGGCATGTTCGCGATGATGACCGCGTCCTTGCCCTCGGCAACGGCCTTGCCATTGGGCCCGAGCAGCGACTCGATCGCCGACCTGCTCCCGGGCTTGCCCGCGAAGGCCTCGACCATCGCCTTGTTCTGCCCGATCGCGGCGAATCCGCCGTCGAGGCTCTTGATGTAGCTGGTGTTGCCCTCGATCTGCACCTCCTCAACGCCCGATCCGGTGGCGTTGAAGTGCTTGGCGAACGCCGCGTAGTCGCTCACCGGAACGATCGCGACAAAGTTCTCGTCGTTCATATCCTGCTCGACGGACATGACCGCGATCGCCGCCGAACCCTGGGCGTTCACGCCCGGGGTCTTGAGCAGGTCCTTGATCTGGCCGAACTGCGCCCCCGCGCCTTGGGGGAGGACCTTGGTGAACGCCTCCATGTTGTTCACGAACTGCGAGACGCTCCGCATCGACACCATGATCGGAGCGTCCACCGGGACGCGATCGAGGGCCGGTGGCACCTCGGCGAGCGCCACAATCGGCATGAGCACGGACGCGGCCAGACCGGCCACACGAGTCGTCCAACGGCGTGACAGCATGAACATCCCTTTCCAGGTGTAAACGGCCGGCCGACCCAGTCTCCACGAGGGCCCAGCCCAGAATCGTCCATCTCGCGCCGCCACGCGGCGGCCGGCGAGTATATGGGGACCACCACCGGCTCGGTTTCATCGACCGGACCGCCCCGGCTCCGTGGGACTCCCGAACCCAAGGCGCGGGGCAGATGGAATTGCAGGGGAATCGGGTGGTGGATATTTTTGCCCTCAATCATCCCAACAGCGGCTTGGTATCGGGCGGAGATATGGTGTTGCGCTCGGCGAATCAAGTCGGGGGAGACGCGCATTTCTGGAGTGGTGGCAATTTTCGGGTTGAGCGATTGAATGGCAGCTTAGGCGATCTGTACAGTCCTCACGATCCAATCATTCGGGTGACAGGTGATTTAACGTTTAATAACTACGTCGGAAACTCATTGCATATTCTGGCAGGTGGCTCAGTCGTAGTGCCGGGAACAATTGTCATCCTGGGTGCAGACGCTCCAGCAACAACACTCTCAGAAACGATTCCACTGTCAGATGGTACAGAAATTGAGATCAACGGAAGCACTCAGCCTACTTTAGATATTCGTGCAGGCGTCAATCCATCTGCTGTTGCTGTCTCTAATGGTTTTGAACAGATTGGCTCGGGGAACTTTCCAGGAGGTGGTACTTTCTTCAGAACACCTACATCTGCTGGTGTTGTGATTGGCAGTGTGATCATTGTGCCGCCAGATGGTCAGGTATTAATCACTAACCAATACTTACCCAATCCTGCTTTACCTACACCAGACATTCTCATTACTGGAAGAGGGATTAGCCGATTGGGTGCAGCGAGTCCTGTGTTGGGAATTGATGCACGCGGCTTTGCAGGCAATGGCAGTTTAGTCACATTAGATGCGCGCGGTCGGATTTTGCTGTTTAGAGAACGTTCGATTGATTCATCTGCTGAGCTAGGTCAGTCTGGAAATATCCGACTGATTGCAGCTGAAGGAATTGCGCTAGGTAATTTAGCTTCGATTAATGCCTATTCTGAGAATAGGGGCGGTGATATTAACCTATCAACCAACGGAGAAGTTTCGCTCGGTATCGGCACTTCCATCTTGACCAGTGGCGGAGGCAATATTCAGATTCAATCTGCTCAATTAACGATGGAGCCGCTTTCTCAGATCAGCGCGCCAGTTAATAACATTCGAGATGGAGGTAATATCACGCTTCGTGCATCTGATTTTATTCGTGTAGATGGTGGCAACGTTGGCACTTTGGTTGCCTTTCCTCTGTCTTCTACTGATCCATTACCTGAATTTGGAGATACTGGAGATATCAGGATTGAAACAGGCAAGTTAGAACTGACTGGATTTGTCATTCCAGCTTCTAGCTCACCAATTGGTTTTTTAACCGGCGGAGATATCACGTCTGATGTAACCAGCAACGCAGATGCTGGCGATATCACTATTACTGCTGAACAAGTCAGACTTTTGAATGGGGCGCAAATTAGAGCTTCTACGTCTGGAGCAGGCAATGCAGGCAATGTTACCCTTCGTGCTTCAGATTTGGTTGAGGTGGCTGGTAGAACTCCAGGGACCCCATGATCAGCAAAAATGCCTGCCGACTGTTTTTCAGCACCTGCTGCGCCGGAACCGAAATGATCTGCGCGCCCACAATTTCGTTCAGTTTCCAACCAAACCCGTTTGCCGTACCATAGCGCTCGATCATACTGGCCGGGGCCACATCAGGAGTACTGTGGCATTGCAAGCAACTCGCCTCCCTAATCGCAATTGGGCGAGCAATATAGAACAACTCACCGCTGGGAGTATCCCGAAAGCCCCGCACCTCCGGCAGGTTTGCATCTTGGCGAAACCGTTCCACGATCTGGGATTCAAATCCATCGGCTTTGTCACGCAAATTCGTTGGATTCAGCGTCGCTTCTTTGTAGAAGAAATCGCTATAGGTGCGGCCTTCTCGCAGTTTTTCAAACACTTCGCGAGCCGAGTAGGCTGGAACCGTTTCAGGCAGAAATTCGCTCACCAAGCGGCCTTCCAGTTCGGGCCTGACTTGGGTATTGGTGTAGTGCCGCACCGAGTTCATGGTTTCCATCATCATCAGCGCTTTTGACGAGATCACGTCTTGAGCATTGCGATTGAGGATAGTGGACAGAGCAACACCGCTAACAATAATGCCGCCCAGAAACACTAAGAACAGCAGCAGGCTAAATTTACGAGCTAAATCCAGATCTCTAAATGAGGATGCAAAGGGTAGAGCCATAGTTTTATTAAGAGTTTAATTAGATTGAGTATGTTATAAGCAAACAGAATTTTCTAATCCAGAGAATATCCAGCTAAAAATCATTTTGAACTTAACGTTACTATCAGTTTGAACCCAGGCTGAGACTGGACCAGAGGATGCACCTAAACCCCTATTCAGCCAAATCCAGAGCTAATCTGTACGCTGTCTGAATTGATCACAAATCGTAACCCAAACCAAGCTGGATCGCGGCATTTATTAGGATTTATTAATCGATGGCCTGATCTGGAGTAGCCCTAACGGCCCTGCTCAAAACTCACAGATCTCTGAACTAACTGGACAGGTCTTGTTATCGATGTCGTTATTTTGCAGATTCAGCAGTTGCAGGTTAGTCAACCCTTGGAGGGGCGCGAGGTCAGTAATCTTGTTGTTGCTCAGGTCGAGGGCGGTCAGGTTGGTGAGCGGTTGCAGTGGCGTCAAGTCGGTAATTTGGTTGTTGCTGAGACCCAGGGTGTCGATATTGGTCAGTGCCTGAAGCCCGTTGAGATTGGTGATTTGATTCCCGTCCAGACCCAAAATGGTCAAGCGCGTCAGGGATTGCAATGGCGTGAGGTCAGTAATTTGATTGTTGTTGAGACTAAGAGCCGCCAGATTAGTCAACGATTGCAGTGGCGTTAAATCGGTAATTTGGTTATCGGCCAAACCCAAGAGTGAGAGGTTGGTTAGGGGCCGCAGTGGTGTTACTGCGCCGCTAACTAGCCGATCTCGCTGAAATCGAGGCAACAGATCGGAAGCGCCTTGAAAAATGGCCCATTCTCGTTCCGACGGCGTAATTTCTTTTTGTGCCCCATTGACTAATACAACCTGCACCTCTGGATAGTGGTCCCGACACCAGCGACAGACCGAATAGGCATTGAGGGTTTGAATGCGAGTATCGATCAACAGCAAATCGGGTAGCGCTACCTTGGCTGATTTCAAATGCTTGAAGCTGTCGGGCAAATTGACGTCTGGATGCTCCCAAATTACTGCAATACCCTGGGACCGCAAAATTGCCTGCCAAAGTGCTCCTTGGCGGCTCATCGGCTGAATCATCAGAACAAGTTTGCGAGTATCAGCCATCAGTAGAAGTTAGAGTAAGAGGTAGGAGTTGCAGTGAGACCACATTTGCAGTATCGCCTTTGTGGGCAATTTCAATCTACTACCGTAGAATACCCAAGCATAGGCAGCCTATTGCAACTGTGACTTCTAGTGCCTATTCGAACACTCATCAGAGGTTTTGCGTTCCAAAACTTTGCAGAGGTTTTCGGTTAGGTGTGGGCCGTTTCCCGACGGCTCAGGTTTAGGATCAATATTTGTTCTTTTTAGCCAAGTCGTTTTGATCAATCCCTTGCTCGATCAACAATCGCTAGATCAGCCCGTGAATTCAGACAATTCAGCCTCTCACCTGCAGCTGGTAGCCGACAAGGTTGGAGGTCGCCTCGATCGCTGGCTGGCTGAGCAAGTTCCTGATTTATCGCGCTCCCGCATCCAAAAGTTGATCGAGCAGGGGCAAGTTCAGCTCAATGGGCAGGTCTGCAACTCGCAGAAGCTAGTTGTGCAACCGGGGGACTGCATTCAGGTAACAATTCCGGCGGCTAGGCCGCTCGATTTGGTGCCAGAGGAGAGGCCGCTAGACATCCTCTATGAAGATGAGCACCTGCTGATCATCAATAAGCCCGTTGGCTTGGTGGTGCATCCAGCACCGGGTCACGAGGGCGGCACTTTGGTGAATGCCCTATTGGCCTACTGCACCAACTTGGCAGGCATTGGCGGCGTCCAGCGGCCCGGCATTGTGCATCGGCTCGACAAAGACACCAGCGGTGCCCTAGCCATTGCTAAAACCGATTTAGCCCATCAGCATTTGCAGTCTCAATTCAAAACCAAAACGGCAAGGCGCGAGTATCTAGCAGTCGTCTATGGCGCTCCGACCCAATCCAGGGGCACTATTGATGCACCAATTGGCCGTCACCCAGTGGAGCGCAAAAAAATGGCTGTTGTGTCAGAAGATAGGGGCGGCAGACGGGCTGTGACCCACTGGGAAGTGGCAGAGCGCCTAGGAAACTACACGTTGATGCGGTTTCAGTTAGAGACAGGACGGACTCAACAGTTGTTCAAGATAGCGATCGGGAATGTTTTGTTCAGCAGCAATTTGACGAATTTGAAGAGGTTCATGCTCGCTGTAGTGGTCAGCTAGTTCTAACAGAGCGAGTAGGGCATATTCGCTTTTACAGGAAAGTTCCACGGGTCAGAAAAGATGGACTGCTTCTCTAGTATATCCCGGTTCTCCACCGGAGTTTGCTGGTTTAAGCAAGAAAGTTTAGATCAAAACAAAAAGGCCCCAACTCACAAAAGTTGGGGCCTTACAGCTCAACTGAATGAGCTTAACGAACTGAATTAGAAGGTGAAGGTGGTACGAATTGCGCCCACAAAGGTATCTTGACGACCGTTGTCGTTGCCTGGGTCGTTGAGGAAGATTACACCAGGGGTAATTGAGATGTTGTCATTCACTCGGAAGCGATAGAAGGCTTCTGCCAAGAAAGAGGCATCCTGACGGGTATTACCCGGTACGCCACCCAACTGACCGAAGAGACCACCGCCGCTACCGATACCGGCAATCCGAGGAGGTACACCAAACACGAATCCTAGCATGTTGCCATCGCCACCCAGGTCAGGGAAGGCAAGAGTACCGTGGTAGCTCCAAACATCGTAGTCACCACGACCTAACACACGCACCGGCATGTACATGACGCCACCACCAACTTCCACGCCGCCGAACTTGAAGTTGAGCTGACCGGCATAGATGTTAGCAACTTCGGGACGAGTGTCATCACCGTCAGAAACACCATCATAGGTACCTAGGTTGAAACCACCGTCATCCCCAAAGCCATCTCGAGAGTAGCTGTTGGAGTAGGTGAAGGCTGCATCCAAGAAGTCGCTTAAGAAGCTCAATTGAGCAATCAGGCCATAGTCACCGTTGAACAAGCCATTACCAGGGCTAGGATCGCCAGCGTTACCAGCAGCATAACCAATATCGATGCTGAAGTTATCGCCTAAACCAAAGATGGCACCAATACCCGTACCGCCAGGGATGAAGTTGTACTGCGGAGGTGTACCCAGACCGTTCGTGAGCGAGCCTTGGCCGCCGCTGTCAAAGGGGCTAACCGTGGTAGCCACAAAGTCAGAATCCCCAATACTGTTTGCTCCGATGATGATTTGAGCAGTATCACCCAGTGGGAAGGTGTACAACAAATCGTCTAGCTTGACAGTGTCATCACCAGCCGAGCTGCTCCACTGCCAGCTAGTATTGTCACCAAACGAGTCAAAGTCGCCGAAATCACGTGCTTGCAGACGTGCTCTCAACAAGTCCTCGCCGGTGAAGCTAGTATCAAAGTTTAGACGAACCCGATAACCAGCGATTACCTGGTCATTCTCGACAACATCGCGATCGTCATCATCATCGCGGAACTCGTTCTCCGAGAACGGAACACCAACTGCAAAAAGATGCGAAGCTCACCGCCCTGCAAACTTCGAGTAAGGCTGGCATTGAATAGCTGTTGCAGAACGGCATTGTGATTAAGTCGTGGAGCGAGTTCGTCTGCTTCAGCCAGAGTCATCAAACCGTGATAGCGCAGAATTGTGCCGCTTCCAAGTCTGAGCCGTGCTCGCACAGGTTCTAACGTTGAGGAACTGAGGTCTGGAGCACTTCCCCGTGCCAAAATCACCGTTTCTGATTGATCGTTTGGGCCGTCTCCGCGCGGCACCTGTCGTAACAGTTCGCCCACAGCGTCAATTTGGGCAGGGTCAGTCAGGCCCGATCGCCACTCCCGGATAGTAGTGCGATCGCTGTCACTCATCCTGCCTTGCCAAATCAGAGCATAGTCATCTACAGAGGGCAGTGGCACGGTTTTTAGCTTGGCTTGCAGTGGTTCGGATATCCCTATCAGGTCTAGTTCTGTTGGGACATAAACCTGGGCTAGCCAGCGTTCGTAGAGGCGATCAATTGCAGCTTTATCCTGCAAGTCGGTAAAGAATCGCTGCAATGAGTTTTTGCTCGCCCGGTCAGTAAAGAGATTGAGCAGTTGAGTTTGCTCTTCTTGGTTGAGTGATCGGGAGGTGTGCAGCAACTTTCCTCGAATAATCAGATGATTCCGCAACCCTTCTGGCACATCGGCCTGTAGGGGGCGATAGTCGAATCTGAATGACGTTCGATCGATCGCGTCGATTAATCCATTGAAAGCGTCCAGAAAGGTTTGCACTGCCTGTGAGTCGCGATCTGCGTCGAGCACTTGCTGCACCTGCGTTTGCAGGTCACGGGCATCTAAACTGTCTAGATTTTGCCAATTCAGGTTGCCAGCATTGGTGGGAATGGTCAGGCGATTCAGCCAGTCTGCTGCTGTAGGTTGATTTGCACTACGCAGGCGGTTTTGGAGCAACGGTACAGTCACTTGCCAAACAATCGTCTTGCGATATTGCGCGGCAGGGAAGTTGGCAACCGGTTGGGCGGGAATATCACTGGCCGGTCCGGCTGCCGGCAACGACTCAAATTGGGAGAGTGCAGCGTTGAGCCGATTTCGAGTGTCAATATCATTCTGTAACTCTTGCTCCTTTGCGTCTATCTCAGCTCTAACCCGGTTTCCTTCAGCCTCTAGTTGAGATCGTTCAGTCTGTAATCGTTCTCTATCAGGCGGTGATAATTGAGGATTACTTAAGCCAAAGTTTATGCCTCTGATTCGTGTGTCTATCCTGATCAGCTCAAGTTGCAGCCTTTGCAGTTGGGACCGTAGCATTTCTGGTCGTGGAAGCTGCTCGATGTAAGCCTTTTGCCCAGCCAGGACTTGCCGGAATAGGGCGATTGCACCCACTCGATATCGTTCATCATCGACCAACGTGTGAATCTCAAGCAAGCGTGATCGGCGGCGGCACCTCAAGCCGGCTTTGGCAAAAGGTGCGTGAGCAGCGCGGTTTGGCTTACAGCGTCGGAGCCAGCCCAGCGATGTTCAATGACTGCGGCTTGTTCACGGTCTTCGCCGGGACGTCGCCTGAGCAGGTTGGGGAGGTTATCGATATCGTTATGGACGAGATGCGATGGATCGTCAGGAATGGCGTAACCGAAACCGAATTACGGCTTATGAAGGATCAGGCAAGGGCTTCTATATTGCTGGGCCTGGAAGATTCCGCCGGTCGTGCCTCATCGCTCGCGCAATGTGAGATGGTTCACGGACATCAGATCCCGGTCGAAGAGACACTTTCCAATCTAGAAGCTGTAACACCCGCGGATGTCCACGACGTAGCTAAGGAATTCTTTAGAACGGACGCTGTTGCCTTTGCGGCGATCGGGCCGATCGATGAGAGCAGCATCGGCCGCGACCGCCTCGGCATTTTGTAGGTTCGGGGTTCCAAGAAGGAATACCCAGACCTTAATGTTTCATCCTTGATGGGCGGAAACGCAGGAATAATTGCCATCCGGCGTGTTTGGTGCCTCCATAATACGGTACCAAAGTTGCGGGATTGGAATTGAAAGTCGCCATTCCTCCCAAACCAACATCTATCCCTTTGTTCTTGACCAGATCGCGGACATATCCGATCGAGTAAGCACCGAGCCAGAAATCCTCCTCGTGAAGCGGATCTTCGTGTGGGATCACCAGTTCGTGACCGTCTTTCTTAACTCGCTCGACGCGTCCGAAAAAGGCATTTTTTCCAAACGTATAATCGCTTTCGAACAGGAATGAATTTGTCGCATGGCCTTCTTTATAATTTTGGCCCCAGACGAATGTCGTCGCCCAATTGCGGTCATCGCTGAACGCCTTGTTATACATCGCGGAAGCTGTCGTGCGATGCATATGATCGAGGTCAGGTTCTGCCCTCTCAGGTTTCTTCAGAAATGCGTGCGAGATCTGAAATGAAAGGTCTTTTGTGGGATTAACCGAGAATCTTCCGCTGAATGAATTCAGCCGGATCGTGTCAAAAGCCCATCGGTTCTCGTCGGGTTCGGTGCCATTGAACGCACTTCCTTCTATCTTGAACTTGCCGAAATTATAGCCTGCGGTCAGCACGCCCCATGTAATGTGCGACGCGTCCTGCCAATGATGGCCGATCGGTGCGTCCGGATTATTCATTCCAGACGGTCTGTGCCAGAACATCGGTGGGCCGAGAGCCGGTTCGCCGACAATGCCGCCGTAAACAAAAAACGACTGGTTGTTAAAGGTCTTCATGGAATACGATGCCGAAAGCTCCGTGAACAGATCGTGCGGGTGCTGCCTGTCATGTATCGGTTGGCCCTGATAAAGTTCGCCGGACGTTCCAGGTGCCGCCGGTGAGGGTGCCCCCGTTCATCGTGACCAGCGCGGTCAGCGTGTTGACGGCGATGGTGGTGAGGTTGGCGCCGCTGTCAACGCGCAAAGCGCAGCTGCTCGTCAGGCATTGAACGTGCGCGTTCCGGCGATGGTGCTCAGGGGACTCGTGCCCGTAGCCCCGATCACCGCGTCGTCACCGAGCCCGGTAGCACGTCGCCGGCCCAGTTCATCTCGTCCAGCAGGTTCGTCCCGTTGCCCGTCGGCCCGCCTTCACATCTTATCGTCGCGAGCAGTTGTCTTAATTCCAGGGCCTCCATCAGGGCTGGGGGCGTTGCGGAGCGAACGGCCGCGACGTGGGGACCGCCGACGAGCCCCGCGAGCCGAGCGATCCGAGAGAGACGGGGCACGAGCGATGTCTTTGCGTGCGCGTCTGGTTCCTCTCACAAGCGGCTAGCGGTTGGAGCAGCGGGTGAGCGATCCGAACAGATGGGGAAATCTACCCAGAACGCAATGCCCTCGCAAGTCCTCGGCTTGTGAGCGGAATATGTCTTATCCAAGTCATAGCACAATCCCTTGGTGTCTAGGGCTGTACACCATGCCATGGCCAAGAAGACATCGGAACGCGACCTGTTTGTTCAGCCCCTACGCGAGCGCGGCGACTCGTACCGCTGAACGAACCGAGCGTGCCGCAGGCACGCTACGCCCGTCGCTCGCTCACCCGGTACGTCATGCGTGCCTTCCGCACCATGGATCGCCAGCGATCAGGCCCCGCTTTACGGGTTGGGCTCTCCCTTGAGGGCGCCCTGCGCTTCGCCCCCTTCAGGCCCCCGCGCTCGGTTGAGCCGCGCTCGTAGTCGCAAGCAGCCCCAGGGTCCTGATCCATCGCCCCATCGCCAAGCCTGCGGGTTTGGGATCGGTAATCGGGTTCTCCTGATGGGCAACGTGCCTGTTTCGGTAGTCATACACGGCGGACAACTCCTCCAGCACCTTACGGCTGCCCGTGTAGAGGAACGCCTGCTTCACCGAATCAAAGACGCCGCCGATCTTCGCCTTGTCGTTGAGGGCGTAGTCGAGGCAGTCCCGTAGCAGGCCCATCGGCATCAACCCGCTCTGGAACAGCAACGTCTTCCGCAGGTTCTGCGCAACCCGCTTGTACCAATCGGCGGGCCGGGCCTGCGTGCCCTGGATGTACGGTTCGAACCACGTACGCTGGTCCGCAGGCAGGCCGGGCACAAGCGGTCCGAGCTTCTTCTCGATCATCGCCTTGGCGGCATTATCCTGAGCGCCCAGCAACGCCGTGAACGCAGGCGCGAGGTTCACGCCCTTCCGCTTGCTCAGGAACTCAAACATCAGGAGTGACTCGTCAGCCGCTTTGCGCGCCGCTTCCGGCAACGCATCGAGACTCATCGAGTCTGCACCTGTTGCAGTTTGCGACCAACCTGTTGAAGGCAGTTAAACTTGCATCCGAAGAACTACACGAACAAAAGCGTGATTCTAAATTCCTTCATGCTTTAATACAATTAGGAGGCGATTATACAGCATTAAACTCCAGTACAAACTCAGCATGGGAAAATAACCTCTTCTTTTCTTCTCTCAATACACTTTGGCAAGCGCAAGATGAGCAAGAAATAATAAATGGTGCTAATACGCTAGGAGCATCCTTTCAAAGCTTGAACAACTCTGACAAGTTAAATCTCCTGATATTTGGAAAACGTGCACTTAAACTTGCTCAACAATTCCCAGATGTTGTACTTGCTCATTCGCAGCAAGAACCTGTTCCACCACCTTCAAATATTAATCCCGTATACCGGGTATTTGATATTTTTCCAGGTCCCGCTGTTTCTTGGTTTATGCAACATTACTTTGATGGTAATGGAGAGCCTGTTGATTTAGGAGTTTGGGGCTTGTTAGACGAATATAGGAATACGCCAGAGGTTGCACAAGGAACTAGTAAACTGAGCTTTGATGCAACAAACTATGTTAACCGTCATCTAACATCAGCAAACCCTGTTGTGAGTGGCGAAATTGAAGTTCAGGTTAATACTACGCTCACCTTTTTTGTTATGGGAAAAAGTAATTTAGTCCTCAAGTTTACTGCCACCCTTGATCCAACAATTGAACCACAAGTTGGATTATTTTCTGGAGATCCCGATTTTGTGTCTTATTCTTACAAGCTAAGATTGGAATATTCAGTTTCAGATAGGTTTGATGATGTCCCAGACACCGCCAATCTCATCGATGATCAGAAGTATGGCAAGATTGAGTTTCCAGGTGGCACGGCCTATGATCTGAGAGCTTCATGGACAATAGAAAGCAACTTCTGGACAGCTCCATATTAGAGGCAGTGAACTAGTTATTGGCAGAGAGACTTCAGGAGTACTTTGATGAGAAAAACGAGACGTTTATTGGGACTATTTATCATACTCATGCTTCTTGTCAAATGTACTCCTTTTGACTATGAAGGAAAGTTGCCAAATGGTTATGAGATGAATAAGACTAGCAGTACAAATATTGCAATAGCTCGTGGTTTGACAGTCTTTAGGGGAGACATTAACCGAATGAATATTAGAGGCAATATAGTTATTGGTAGGGTTGATGAGCTACCATCAGAAGAACAAAGAACTCGAACTAGCAAATTTGAAGCTCCTCCAGGGTACTTTATCTTAGATACGAAAACAGGTTCATTTCAACTAGGACTAGAAAAGGAAGCATGGCTTAGGCAACTAAAAAAGGTAGGCATCTCAGAGGAACCAAACTTAAAAATGCCTACAGCATTTGCGAGCGAACCGTTTCTCATTCTGAACGTACCGGAACCAATCCAGTCTCAGCCAGGTAAACCTGGAGAAGTTCTAGGCAAATTCCGGGCAACCAGACTACTATAATTGCAAAACTTTAGGGAATTATCACGGCTGTGTCTTCTAATACTGCCAGAACCAATTCAGCGAAACCGAACCCGGTGAAACCGAAAAAGCCCCCAGTGAAAAAGCCTAAATCTACGGGTAACCTGCATCCGGCTCTGGAGTATGCCCAATCCGTGGCGCAGGTGTCAGCCGGAACCATCTTGGGCATCACAATGCTGGCAAGTTCGATTGTGGCAGGTGGCTTGGTCGGCTTGGCGCTGAGTTTTCGCAACCTACCTGATGTGCGGGTACTGCGAAATTACATTCCATCCGAAACTAGCTACGTCTACGACATCAACGGCACCCTGCTCGACAGCATTCACGATGAGGCCAATCGAGAAGTGGTGAACCTGAATCAAATTTCCCCCGATCTGAAGCGGGCAGTACTGGCAATCGAAGACAGCTACTTTTTCTCGCACCATGGAATTAATCCATCCGGGATTGCCCGGGCCTTTCTCGCCAACATGGAAGAAGGGCAGACTGTCGAAGGTGGCTCCACCATTACAATGCAGTTGGTGAAAAACCTGTTTTTGACCCCTGAGCGGACGATGAGCCGCAAAGTAGCGGAAGCCGTGCTCTCCCTCCGCCTAGAGCAGGTATTCACGAAAGACCAGATTCTGGAGATGTATCTGAATCAGGTGTATTGGGGCCACAATACCTACGGAGTGGAAACAGCAGCCAAAAGTTATTTCAATAAACCGGCCTCGGAGCTGAGTTTGGCCGAAGCTAGCATGATGGCTGGTTTAATCCAGGCTCCAGAGGTGTTTAGCCCTTTTGTGGACTACCAAAAGGCAAAAGAACGACAGGCGATTGTGCTGCAACGAATGCGGCAAATTGGTTGGGCTACCGATGCGGAAGTGGCTCAAGCCAAGGCTACCCCCCTCAAACTGGGCGAGATTACCTCCTTTCGTGCCAGTCAGGCTCCCTACATTACGGATGCCGTAGTGGCTGAACTAACTAGCCGGTTTGGGCGAGAGGCCGTACTGCAAGGCGGTATGCGGGTTCAAACTACAATTGACCTGAATCTGCAACGCAAAGCAGAGGACACTGTGCGAGATGGGCTGGCCTCGATTCAGCGGCAAGGCATTTATGCTGACCAAATGGCACTAGTAGCAGTAGACCCCAGAACCCATTTTGTTAAGGCCATGGTGGGCGGGGTGGATTATAGCAAGAGCCAATATAACCGGGCGGTACAAGCACTGCGGCAACCCGGTTCTGCCTTCAAGCCATTTGTCTACTATGCGGCCTTTGCTACGGGCAACTATGCTCCCGATTCAGTGGTGATGGACACGCGTAAGGCAATCCGTTATCATGGGAGTAAAATACTGTTTTGACCCGCGGATCATGCGTGTACTTTGAAATCACTTCGATACTGTTGTCGGCGGAAGCGCAATCCAAAATAATTAGCTCAAAGTCTTTATAGGTTTGATTTAACAGACTTTGAATACGCTCATCTAGATAGTGAGCATAATTATAGTTTGGAAGTACAATACTAACTTTTGGCATAGATTTAAATACTCTTTTTACATTGTGATAACAGTTGATCGTTTTGAAAAACCTTCATCATCGCGTTTACCTTGTGTATTTTATTACAGTAAGCATGTATATTATTACAATCAATATGCCGGGATCGAAGTATTTTAAGCTTTGAATTGGCGCGGCTGCAAGGTAAGCAGAGCAGGATAGATTAAGCAGAGCAAGATAGATTAAGCAGAATAGATTAAAATGTAAAGTCCTAAGGTCATTTCCTGCTAGCATAAGACATTTAGTCGCTAAATGCATAGCAATTAAATGTATAGCAACTAAATAGTCTTTCGAACAATTTCTAAAAACTTGTAGCCAAATGCTTGTACCCGCTTTAAGTTATCTTGTTTTGCTAAATCCTCCTTATCAAAATCCGGACCTGGTTTAAGTTGAGCATAGGCATTGGCAATTAGCTTGGTTAACTGCTCCACATTGCCTTGCTCAAAAAACTCAGCATAGGGTGGATTTTGTTCTAGATGCACTGGAAAATCGGAGAGTAGAATTGGTTTCCCCAATGTTCGGGTATCTTCTACAACGGTACTCCATCCCTCAAATCGAGATGGTTGAATGACCGCCAGACAGCGCCGCATCAGTTGAATTTGGTCACTGCGTGGAATTAGACCCAGGATCCGGATTTGTTCACTAAGTCCTAGTTCTTCAATACTGCGGAGCAACTGGTCGCAATATTCAGGATGGCGTGGATCGAAGGTTTTACCAGTGCAAACAACTAGGGGGGTAATCCTTTGTTGCTTCAATAAATCTAAAGCTTTTATTATGACATTATGGTCTTTATGCTTCCAGAATTGGTTGCTCACCAGGAAAAATCGATCGGGCAGTCCGTATTTTGCCTGGGTTAGTAGGGGATTGAGCTGAAACCACTCTGGAACTAAGGCAGTTGCAAAGTGCATAACGACACTGCGTGATGCAGCATCAGGATAAAGGCGATCAAAATCTTGCTTTGCCATGTTGCTGCTCAGTACGATGATTGGAGCATTGCGGGCAACGGTTCGATGCCAAGTATTGCGTTCTGCTATCTCTTCTGGAGAAAACATTTCTGGCAAGTGGTGATGCTGAAAGTCAGGAATCCAACCACCCCAAGCATAAGGGCTGCGGGCACCCGCTATGGTGGGATAAACAAAGTCAATTTTGTCAGGATTGAGTAGACGAGTGGCTCGACGCACCTGTCCTGCTCCACTACAGGTGGGACAAACGCGCGGTTGCGTTCCCGGCTTGGCTCCCGAACCCTTACAGACCGTACAGGTCTCTAAATGGCTGATCCGAATTTCCTTTTCGCCGCCAAAAACGGCTTCTCGGAAGTCCAGCTTCAGGTCAAGGCGCAGGTCATCGCCCCGCATTGGACCGGCCCGGCGTCGGGCTTGCTGACCCATGCCGGTTGAGAACCCGCTGAAAAAGCTTTCAAAAATATCAGCAAAGCCGCCCAAATCGCTAAAGTCTTGGAAACCAGCTCCAGCCGCTGACCCAACCCCTGCTTCTCCAAACCGGTCGTAGCGCGCCTTCATCTCCGGATCGGAGAGCACCTCATACGCTCGATTGATTTCCTTGAATCGTTCCTCAGCGCCTGCTTCTTTATTGACGTCAGGATGATATTTGCGGGCTAGCCGCCGATACGCACGCTTAATTTCCTCCTTGTCGGCATTGCGCGAAACACCGAGGATTTCGTAGTAATCACCTGCCATAGAGTGCTATTTCAGATAGGGGGAGTTATGGGAGAAACGCAAAAGCGGAGTAGGCGAGGTAAGAATTGGCTCAGGGTTATCATACCTGATTGCCAAACTGCTCGACTCACTACTCCATCCTAAACCAATCATCCAAGATTCAATCGACTGCCTCGTAGTCTGCGGTAATCGTGGCATCATCAACAAACTCTTCGTAATCCTCAGCCGGTGGTTCGGGTGGCGTATGACCGTTAGCCCAAGGCGCGGTTTGGGTCGTGGCATCGTAATCATAAAGTTCTTCGGATGCCTCGGCCTGAGCCTGCTGATACACTGCCTCACCGATCGTGAGCAAGGTTTGCTGCAGAGCGTCGATGCAAGCCCGCATCTCTTCCAGGGCCGTATTGCGGTCGGCAATCGCAGCTCGCAGTTCAGCAACTTTCTCGGTTGCCAAGGCTCTCAGGTCATCGGTGATGAAATCGGCATTGTCGCGCAGGGTTGTTTCATAGCTGTAGAGCAAGGTATCTGCCTGGTTGCGGAGAGCCACCATTTGTCTACGCCGCTCATCGTCTTCGGCGTACACCTCGGCTTCTTTCCGCATCCGCTCGACTTCGGCCTCACTCAAGCCACCCGTGTTGCTGATTTGGATGCTTTGCTCTCGTCCAGTGCCTTTGTCACGGGCTGAAACGCGCAGAATACCATTAGCGTCGATCTCAAACGAGACTTCGATTTGGGGTACACCTCTGGGCGCAGGAGGAATGCCGGTAAGCTGAAATTTACCCAAGCTCTTATTGTCCCGCACCATTGCCCGTTCGCCCTGCAGCACATGGATTTCAACAGATGTTTGGCCGTCGGTAGCGGTGGAAAAAACCTGGGATTTGCTGGCACTCGGTTTGGTCCAATTATGACCAAGGCGTGGCAACCCTCAACACCTCACCGCTGTTTCAGTCGCGTTTGGCAGGGCCAATGCAGGCAATTCGAGAATACTGGGGTATCGAGTCAACCGACAACAACCTAGATGATGCAGCCAATCGCCCACTCTGGAGTAGCTATGTGATTCGAGCAAGCTTGTCTCAAGTCGCTGACTATGTTAATCAATGCGATAGAGTGTACGTTACTCATATTAATACAGCTAACGAGATCGTGATTGCAGGCGATACGCAAGCCTGTTTGAGATTGACCAAACAAATGAAGCGAGACCTGAAATGCGATACGTTCCGTGCTCCAGCCACCGGAGTCTTACACTGTGATGCGGTACGGTCCGAGTACGATGAGCTAGTCAAACTAAATCTGCTGCCGGTTCAATCAGTTTCTGACATCACCTTTTATTCAGCCGCCAATTACCAACCCATTCCACTTGACAGCCTGACCATTGCTCACAACATTGCTAAAGGATTGTGTCAGCAGCTCGATTTTCCTCGCTTGGTGAATCGTGTTTATGACGATGGAGCCAGAATTTTCCTAGAAGTTGGAGCGGGCAGCAGTTGCTCTCGCTGGTTGCAGGATATTCTCCAACCGCAACCCCATCTGGTGGTTCCGCTGAATAAACGAGGTGTGGATGATCAGATCTCGATTGTAAAAGCATTGGCCCAATTAGTCAGTCACCAAGTCCCGCTAGATCTCTCCTGTCTGTATCACCCAGTAGCAACCCAGCTAAATTCAACCAATCTAGTCATCCAAGCCAGTGAGGTGAGTACAAAGGTAAATACACAAATATTGATACCGAAACATCCCCAATCTGCCCAACTGCCGCAGCAGTCTCTCCACTCCGCTTATTCTAAAGGTGTCCCTATGTCAGCTTCTGTCCCTCATGCCAACTCCAGAGCAAGCGTTGTTCATTCAGATCAGGTTGCGCAGCTTCACAAACTGCATCACCTGCAACAGCAAAAACTCAGCGCCAATTTGTCTCACTTAAATCAGGTGCATTTGGCATTTTTGAAGTCGCGACGAGAATCATTTCGCCAGCTTTGCCAGGTTTCAGAACTGCAACTACAGGTATCAAGAATGCTGGTTTCGCAACCGTTCGACCGAAGGTGAATATCATTTATTGTCGAAAGGAATAGGGGAAAACATACATAGCCTTAATGGCTTTAGTCAATAAGTTGTGGATTGAATTAATTGGAGAGCAAGATCCGTGTTAACGACCTATTGTCAAAACAGTGAACCCGTTCCCAACCCGTCAGGATTACTCTTATTTGTGAGCTAAGTACCTCGGCATAATTAAAAACCAGATTCAAAACCCTGCGCCGCCCGCGCAGCGGGCGGCGCAGGGTTTTGGGTTCTCGCTCGCTTTACGGGCGGCTGAAGCTGGATGCTGATAAACTCAAGGGCGCGATTGCTGGCGTGCGCGATGTGGGTCGCCTGCCCGATCCAATCGGAGCGATGCAAATTCATCGAGAACTGGATGATGGCCTGGTTCTGCAGCGGGTTTCCTGTCCATTGGGTGTGCTGGGCGTAATTTTTGAAGCGCGTCCGGATGTGGTGGTGCAGATCGCGTCGTTGGCCATCAAATCAGGAAACGGCGTGATTCTCAAGGGCGGCAAAGAAGCGGTCCGCTCCTGTGAGGCTCTGGTCAAGGCAATTCATCAAGGGTTGGCGCAAGTGGGCATCAATCCGGCAGTCGTGCGGCTGCTAACCACTCGTGAAGAAACCCTAGAGCTATTGCGCCTAGACCAGTATGTAGATTTGATTATTCCGCGAGGTTCTAACTCCTTTGTGAGATTTGTGCAGGAGAATACACGCATCCCGGTGTTGGGCCATGCAGATGGAATCTGCCACCTTTATGTTGATCAGGGTGCCGATTTGGAAAAAGCCGTCACGATTGCGGTAGATGCCAAAACCCAGTATCCCTCTGCCTGCAATACGATTGAAACGCTGCTGGTGCATCGGGCTGTCGCGGCTGCCTTCTTGCCTCAGGTGGCGGCGGCTCTGCAAGCAAAGGAAGTCGAGCTACGCGGCGACCAATCAACCTGCGAACTCATCGATGCGATTGCAGCAACCGCAGCCGACTGGTCCACCGAATATAGCGATTTGATTCTGTCGATCAAGATTGTGGAGTCGCTGACCGAGGCCGTTGAGCACATCAATACCTACGGTTCTCGCCATACTGAGGCGATTGTCACAGAAGACCTCCAAGCAGCGGCAGAATTCATGGCCCAAGTGGATGCGGCGGGCGTATTCCACAACTGCTCGACTCGGTTTGCAGACGGGTTCCGCTACGGGTTCGGGGCAGAAGTAGGCATCAGTACACAAAAAATGCCGCCTCGCGGTCCAGTAGGTTTGGAAGGGTTAGTCACCTACAAATATATGCTGGTGGGCGATGGGCATGTTGTCGCCACCTACAGCGGAGCCGCTGCTAAATCCTTTGCCCATCGGGATCTGTGAAGCTGATCGAATCTCAGAAGCCAGCCAGAATCGATTAATCAGACGGGCAAAAAACGGGCAAAATATAGGGGTTCATCTTCGCAGTCAGGCGATTCTATGATGGATACGCTGTCTCAGCCTCTAGAACCCGCTAAAACTGAACGTCTAGCCGTTGTCCAAACCTATGAGCTACGTAAGGTTTACCGAACTGGCTTTTGGTTGAACCAAAAAGTGGTGTCGCTGCAAAACTGTAGTCTAGAGGTTTACCAAGGCGAGACGTTTGGGCTGTTGGGGCAGAACGGAGCGGGTACGGGAGAGCTTCGTGTCTGCGGGGAGGTCATCGCACGAGATCCGCACGGTGGAGACTGCGCCGTGCGACCGGCGCTTCTCCACCGGTGCATCAAGAGCGCGTTCATCCTCGCCTTCGCTGGGCGCGCCACCTTTGGACGCCTCACGGACCGCGCGGTGGAGCAGTCGCCGCGTCTCGGCGTCGAGCCCGCCGTGGACACCCTCTTGCGCCCGCCAGGCCAGTTCGCGGATCAGCAGCCGCTTCTGCGCCGGCGGCGCGGCTCTGCACATGTGCTTGGACCAGAGTCCGCGCAGGTCCGCGATGGGCAGGTCAGCGAGGCGCTCGACATCAAGGTCATCGGTCCGCGTCTCGTGTTGTTTGTCATCAAGCCGCGCAGGTCCGGAGTGTGGGATCGTGGGTTCGCGCATCGCGGTCAACTCCCGCCGTCATGTGGGACCTCGCGTCCGTGCCGCGGATCCCGCTCGGCGCACACACTGAGCCATGAGTTCGCCGAGAGAGCAAGTCGATTCGGCGGGCTCTCGCGCAGAATCTGGGCATCCCTCGATCGACATGGTCCGAAGTGTGGCGCACCGCGTCAACTGCGTCGGAGTGTTGCGACCCAGCGACGCCGGGTACGACTGCGCGGACGTGCTGGAGGAGCTCCAGATGGACCTTGCCATCTTCGCATGTTGATGGCCCTACCGGTCGCGTGTCGGCGATGTCGTCGACGACGCGTCGTCTCGGCGCTGTGCCGCGGTCAATTCCAGGCGAAGGAGCATCCGATGGGCACGAAGAGATCAGTGAGCGGGAAGAGCAAGAAGAGCGGTGCTGCACCCAAGGCGGCATCTTCGGCGGGTGCCGAGAATGCGCGGAACGCCGCGATCACCGACATCCAGCGACTCGAAGGCAAGTCGATCACTAGCAACGCGAAGAGGAAGACCGGAAAGGGACCCATGGCCCCGAAGGCCGTCAAACCCAAGCGAGTCAGCGCCCTTGACGCCGCGGCACAGATCATCGCCTGCGCCACCAAGCCCATGCGGTCGAGGGAGATGATCGAGCTGATGGAGGCCAAGGGTCTCTGGAAGAGTCCCGGCGGCAAGACGCCCGAGGCAACGCTCTACGCCGCCATCATCCGCGAGATCGCGGCCAAGGGCGTCGATGCTCGGTTCCAGAGGCATGACAAGGGACTGTTCGTTGCTGGCAAGCAACAGTAGCAGCTTACCGCATGGTGCTATGTCGCGATTCCCCCGGGCCGCCGGGTTGATGTCTATGTGAGAGGTGCCAAGGCGAGCTCGTGATCGGACATCCGGGTCATTTCGATCCTGATAACAACCGATGATCTTGAGGAGGTTCGCGCATGTGGCCTGCCCGAGGAGTTGCCGAACACGCCTATTGCCCGCGACTGTTCTACTACGTCGGGGTCATGCAATTCTGGATAATATTGACCCACCTGAAGCGGCGTCAGCATGCCTTTGTAAACCAGCGTGCGGCAGGAGAGGCTAGCCGGATACCAGCAGGGATCAAGCCGAGCGGTGCGGATCTCGTTATGCGCCCGTTTGCGAATCACATACAGCTTCCGCTCAAAGGCCAGATCGTCGGTCAGGTTGGGATTGCGTTGGATGAACACCTGCTCCATAAACGGTTCGCTGGCTTTGGCGGTGTTCCCCAGCGAGGAGTTGTCTGTTGGCACATCGCGCCACCCAATAACCTGCTGCCCTTCTGTGGCCACAATCTGCTCGAACTGCTGGCGGCTCTGCTGACGTTGATTCGGATCGCGAGACGCGTAGATCATGCCAACCCCGTACTGACCGGGAGCGGGTAGAGTCATGCCTTGAGCCGAGGCAACTTTCTGGAGGAATGGGTGGGGCAACTGCATCAAAATGCCAGCCCCATCGCCGGTGTTAGCTTCGGCCCCGCAAGCGCCGCGATGCTCCAGATTGGCAAGAATGGTCAACGCCTGCTCGACAATACTGTGGGACTTTTGCCCTTTCATATGGACGATAAACCCAACTCCACAGGCATCGTGCTCGAACTGGGGATCGTAGAGTCCTTGCTTGGGTGGCAATGCGTTGATGTTCATTTATGAAGGCCCTAGAAGTATTGATCAGCAAGATTGAATCGGCAAACTAAAATCATCCAGATAAAAACTCGATCGGGTTGCTTAATCCGATCCAGTTTGAAGAAAAATCTAACTCTAGATAAATCGAATTCTCTAACAGCGAACGCGGCTCATGTCAGATCTTAAGGAAATTGATAGAAGTAATGCGTTAAATGTCAGGTTTTCCTAGCATTTTAGATTGCTTATCTTGTCTTTACTTGTTTTAGCAAAGCTAGAAAATTAGTTGCTCAAAAGTAAAACGCTTGTCCGTAATTCAATCCCTACAGCGTTTTTTGTCCAGCCATGGCCAGTGTTGGTCTGAAGCGAAGTCCATAATACAATTCTTCACAATTACAGCGTTTTTTACCCACGTAAGGTACAGGGGGTGTGGGGGCGAAGCCCCCACGCAGGGGCTGTGCCCCTGCACCCCAATTTTTGTACTTCATTAGCCTGAAAAAGGCTGTATCGACAAAGAAAAATCAACATCCTGCTACGGAATCTGGCGAGTTTTAACTGACTGTAAAGAACTGACACAAACTGTAAAAGAAATGCGGCAAGGGTGGGTTTAATCCGCCTAAATAGAGTTAGGGTAATATTGCATTTTAGCAATGCGGAATCTACAAGTGGGCCTTGATCAATTAGTGGAGTTTTGCTACAGCCTTTGGTGATAGAGCTAAACCCTTGGTCGGGCAATTTGTTTTAATGAATGAAGGGCAGCGGTAGAGCACTGGTGTTTGCTCGTGCCTCCGATGGCAGCACTTGGCAACAACAAGCCCAATTAGTCATGCCCGCGGGTCAAAAGACTGGAGTTTGTACCGTTGATATTTCAGCAAACACGATTATCGTTGGTGCTTGCAGTGAGCATGTTGGTTTTGATATCGCACCGATTGGGGCTGTTCATGTGTTTGAACGGCAGGTGAGTACAGGAGAGTGGACTTACCGAACTCGACTCACACCTCGTGGAGTGCGACGGGGTGAAGCTATCGATTTAACCCGATTCCTTAGCCCCTATGGATTTGGAAGCAGCATTGCCATCGATGGAGATGTAATTGTGGTAGGTGCCCAAAACCAAAGTTCCCTGACGCCAAGTCAAGAGAGCGCGGCTTATCTCTTTCAACGCAATCGAACGGGTCAATGGTTCCAACGAGCTAAGCTTTTTGCTGACAACGAGAAAGTTGCGGGTGATGCAATTTGGAATGTCAGTGTTGCCAATAAGGATGTAGTTCTCGGTGGATTTTGGGGCACTTTTGTTTTGAATATAGAAATGGAATTGAACAAGAAATGATGAGATTAGTTCCATTTAGGATTCGTTTGATTATTGGTTTAACTCTCGTTGCAGGTGTTGGGACATGGTTTTGGAATTCTCGCGTAACTGTATGGTATCCAGATGCAATTGTTTTCTCACCAAACAAACAATATCGGGACAATTTCGGAGCTGCTATTGCAGTTGATCGAGAAACGATAGTGGTGGGTGCTTCGGGTGATCAGTCCGCAGGTACACCAGGCTCTGCCTATGTCTATGTTCCTTCTAACTCAAGCTGGCGCTTAGAAGCAACTCTTCATGGCAGGGGATTTTCACAAGGCACCTATGATGGGTTTTCCAACAGAATTAGTGCTGATGGAAATACAATCATCACGCTAGATCAGTAGTCTGGACTAAGAAGCTTCTACACATTTGAACGTCAAGGTACAACTTGGTCTCAAGTTAAACCGATTGTGTTAGACCCGTCTAATACACTGCGAAACCGGCAGATTGTAAAAAATAGTTTTGCTGAGGATGTTGCGATTGATGGTGACACCTTAGTTGTTGGAGCGAGAGGAGCAGCCTATGTCTTCATCCGCACGGCTCCTAGTACTTGGACTTACGAAGCACAACTGACTCTGCCAGACAACGAAAGCCCCAAGGCAACCGATAAAGTTTGCTATTTGGGGACATCGGTTGCAATCAGCGGCGATACGGTTGTTGTCGGTAGCAAAAGCATGTTCGGCCCAAGATACTGCGCTAATGTGTTTGTCCGTCAATCTAAAACTCGTGAATGGGTTCACCAAACCCTACTATTACCGAAGCGTTGTCGAAGCTTAAATGCCTGCAATGATCTCGTGGCTCCGGCCTGCATTTGGTCGAGCTGTCGCCCGGAGAGTTTACCGTAGGAGGGAAAGCGCTGCACCCGGTAGTAGACATCGCCGCCGGCTGGATAGGCATAGTCCGCCTCGATCAGGGTGTTGATCAGCTTCAGGATGGCGTCAATATGCTCGGTGGCGCGGGGATACTCAACCGCATCTAGCACATTCAGGCGGCGCAAATCTGCAAAATAGGCGTCAATAAAGCGGTTAGACACCTCCACCATTGTGCTGTTTTCCTGCTTGGCGCGGTTGAGGATTTTGTCGTCAATATCGGTAAAGTTTTGCACATAGTGCACGTCGTAGCCTCGCCACATCAGGTAGCGCCGGACCGTGTCCCAAACAATGGAGGAGCGGGCATGGCCCAGATGGCAATAGTCATAAACCGTGACGCCGCAGCAGTACATTTTGACTTGACCTGGCTGAAGTGGAGTAAACGGTTCGCGACGGCGCGTTAAGGTGTTATAGAACTCTAGGGCCATAATCTTCGGGTAATGTCAGGGCAATTCAGCTACAAACTACAGAAATCGGCATCGGAGAAATCGCTTCGAGCCAGGGCCAAAGCCTCCTATCTACATCGGTGTTGCCAGTTGATTCTGTAGTAAATTAGCATGATGTTCTGCCAATACCCTCAAGGGCAGTACAAGATTTGATGATTAGCAATCTGGGGTCTTCGGGTGTCAGCCTAGCTTTGTGAAGTCCTGCCCGCGAGTTGGCGGCAGACTAGTTGAGAAAGCTGCCCTGTAGACGAGACGAGACGAGGCGAGATGACTACGTCCACTTCTAGTGTACTCAAGCCAGTAGCCTGCAATTGATTCGCGGGACCTAAAGCAGCTCTATTTCCAGCTTACTTGATCCAACTCAAGTTAGGTAGAATGATTCTCATTCTCGTAAACCGAAAGCAGGCGAATAGGTGATAATAGAGAACTACAGAAAAGAAATCGTATCTTCGGAAACGTTTATCCGGATCATTCAGCCATTTCCTTTGATTGTTTCCCCCTTATTCAATCATTCTTTGAGGCGGCCATGACATCAGCACCCTCTTCTACTACAGTTACTACTCCAGCGTCTAAGATGGACGATGCCAAGCACGGGCTTCCGGTGACGATTATTACTGGATTTTTGGGCAGCGGTAAAACTACTCTGCTCAACCATATTCTCACCAACCAGGAAGGTCTAAGGACGGCAGTTTTGGTGAATGAATTCGGCGAGATCGGCATCGATAACGAGCTATTGGTCTCGCTGGATGGAGCCGATGACAATATGGTTGAACTGAGCAACGGCTGCATCTGCTGCACAATCAACAACGATCTAGTCGAGGCGGTCTATCGAGTCCTAGAGCGGCAAGATCAGATCGATTATCTGGTAGTAGCGTCTCTGGTGCGGCTGACCGGATTGCAGATTGCTTAATGCAGCAGTTGAATGTGAAGCAGGGATGAAGTATAGATCGATAAGAAAGATTGAGAAATGAAGATTCGGTCAAATGACTGCCTAAGCTTGACATAACAAGTGTTTCTAGCCATTGTCGCTGCTTGAATCAATCTTCCCAAGGTGCCTACCAAATTGCTTTGCGTTCTGTAAACATCCTGAAAACATTTGTAGTCGTCTTTAAGTCTTTAAATAGAGCTGAGTAGGTAGGTAGTGTGAATAAGCAAGAGCTGTTGGATCTGTATCGCCAGGGTGAAAGAAACTTCCGAAAACAAGACCTCAAAGGACAATCTTTCATTGGTCAAGACCTCTCCGGAGCTGATTTCAGCGGTTCTGATATCCGTGGGGCAGACTTCAGTCAGGCCATTCTGCGGGGAGCAAACTTTACGAGTGTACAAGCCGGTTTGCAACGAAGCGAAGCAATTTTACTGCTCTTGTTTTTGGTGCTAGTTGCTGTGCTGTTGGGTGCAGTGGCAGGCTTTGTTGGAACTCTGCTTAACCTAGAACTGCGAGCCTTTACCAATTCATTTCAAGAGGTAACCGCAGGTTGGGCCATGGTGATGCTGTTGCTAGCTTTTGCCTTCATTTCTGTTTTAGAAGGAATCACAACTGGGTTTAGCGTTTTTGCGCTGGCCTTCATGGTGACAGTCGGGATTGCCGCCATTGGGCCGATTTTATCCACGCTGATTAACCCCATTTAGATTGCCGTTTCTTCCGCCATTGCCCAGGCGCTGACGATTGTTTGTGCCGTATCGGGAGCTACTGTAATGGCAACCATCACAGCACTCGCTGCCTTGCGGACCTTCAATCTGCAAGCTGGGCTTGGGGTCGCAGGTGCTTATCTCTTGACGTTTAGCTATATCGTGGCTGCGACCGACATTGTGACATCGATTGTTCCAGTGGTGCCAGCCGTGATGGCATTGAGCATCTATCTGGGCTGGCGTGCTCTGCAAGGCGATCCCAAACAAGTAGTGATTCGGCGGTTGGCAACAGCCCTGACCGCACGTTGGGGCACCAGCTTTCGTCAGGCAGACCTCACCAAAGCTGACTTTTCCCATGCTCAGCTCGACCACACCAACTTTGACGATGCCAATCTGACTCGCGTTTGCTGGACAGGAACCCATCCAGAAGCCGTTGAACTGACCGGATTCTACAATTCTTAGCGCTCTTAAAGAGCCTGCTCATTCTGCCTTGACGAGTACACCAGGCTCTTTCTGAATTGGCAGCACATTCAAACTATCGGTTTGGGCACAGTACTTGAGATCATCATGGCAGTCCAGACGCAGCAACCGCTGCCCGTGGCTCGCATGATGCATCAAGCCCAGCAGGTTGTTTAGTTTCTAGTTAATCATTTGCTTAGCAGCAAGAATTGTACAGGTTGTGACCTCAAGGGAGCCGATCTAGCAGGGTTAGACCTGAGCGGCATCAATTTGACCGCTGCAAATCTGGCAGGAGCCAACCTGCGAGGCGCAAAACTGAACAACACGATTCTCACCGACGCTAACCTGGCACAGGCGGATCTGCGAGATGCGGACCTGGGCTGTGCCACAGTCAACTTCAATCTAAAAGCCGATCAGGAAACGGCTAAGGTGAATTTGACGGTCGATCCCGCTAGTCAAGCAGCCATCACCCAGCGAGACCATATTCTAGATTTCAACTTCGACGCAGATGGACAGGGCGCGACCATGAGCTTTAACTTCGGCGGCTGTGCCAATCTAGAAGGAGCAAACCTTGCTGGAGCCATCCTGCCTGATGGAACAGCCTATGATAAGTAGAATCGCGGCCCCTAACATTGTGACTATCCGCTCAAAACAAAGCAAACTCAACTTACTCCTCTGCATTTCCATCGGCTTAATCCTATCGTCCTGTTGGCAGCCTAACAGCAATCAGAGCGACAGCCAGAGCGACAGCCAGACACCCTTATCATCCTCCAGCCAACCCCCGACCAATGCCGCCGGTTTAGAGGAACCTGTTGTCGTATTTAAGTCGGTGACTCAGCTCACGGATGTTGCCTCGACCGATCAAGTTTATCAAGCTCTAGAAAATCTAATCGATCGCTATGGAATTGCCGTGGCCTATGGCGATACAACCTTTAAAGCAGACAAAGGGCTGACGCGATACGAATTAGCCATGACGTTGGGCAGCACGGCTGATCAATCCACAGCAATTGCCAACCTTGCCTTTGCACCCTACGCCACACAGGAACAACTTCTGATTATCAAAAGAGTTTCAGAAGAGGTGGCTGCCGAAATAGCGGTTTTTACAAAGCAGCTAGATATTTTAGAAGCCGAGCGCGCATCTCGAAGATTGTCTGGAAGATTGTCTAATCCAACGATAAATACTTGTTCCGCAACTAGTACATCCCATCTCATCGCATTTAAGCCTAATCCGGCCTTGCCCAGAGGCCAGGTTTTGAGCAGCAATGCTTCGATTCAATCCAATATTCAAATTGCATCAACCGATACCACCACACCGCCATCTCCCGCTGGCATCAGCACCATAACCCAGATTCCAGATGTATTGCCAACGGATTGGGCCTATCAAGCAATTCAATCGCTAGTTGAGCGCTACGGCATTGGAGATGCTCTGGTGTATCCCGATGGAACCTTCAGAGGCAATCAGATTCTCAATCGCAGTAAATTCGCTGTTGCTTTAAGTGCAGCGCTGGAGAGAATCATCGAATTACAACAAACTATCTCCGTTGATATTGCTACTAAATCAGAGGTCCCTCAAGGCAAATAGCGCATCTGTACTAGTGAAAGATGTGAGTATTCCGATTTGGTCTGGTTTAGCTTATATGGCCATGGCGATCGATCAAGGTAAGGTAGAGGCTGCTGGTCAAATTGCTCATTACGCTCGTTACATCGATTGGATTGTAACCACACCCCTGTTGCTGCTAGCCCTATCTTGGACGGCGATGCAGTTTATCAAAAAAGACTGGACGCTGATCGGTTTCCTCATGAGTACTCAGGTGGTGGTAATTACGACTGGATTGATTGCCGATTTGTCAGAACGCGATTGGGTGAGATACCTCTGGTACATTTGCGGCGTGGTTGCCTTTTTAATCGTGCTGTGGGGTGTCTGGGGTCCGCTACGCCAGAAAAGTAAAAGCCAAGGTCCAGAATTAGCAGAACTGCACGACCGATTAACGATTTATTTCACCGTATTGTGGATTGGTTATCCGATTGTTTGGCTGATTGGTCCTTCCGGCTTTGGCTGGATTGATCAAACCCTCGATACGTTTCTGTTTTGTCTGCTGCCGTTTTTCTCCAAAGTTGGCTTCAGCTTTCTAGACCTACATGGTTTACGAAATCTCCAGGGGCTGCGACAACCAACGGTGGCTGATCAAGTCGTGAGCAGAACATTTCAATTGATTGATCGAATTGCAGGACGTCAATCCTCTCGCACTGCCCGCCGCCGCGCCTCCTATTTTCCGGACGAAACGCGATAAGTCACATGATAAGTCATATGATAAGCTGCTCGATGATAAGCCAATTAGCTAACTGCACAGTAGACAATAGTGTAAGGTAGTATGCAGAATCTCTGGTACAAAAACGCAATTGTTTATTCCCTGGATGTGGAAACATTTATGGATGCCAACGGTGATGGTATCGGTGATTTTCCAGGCTTGACCCAACGACTCGACTATCTATCTGGCTTGGGGGTGACTTGTCTATGGCTACATCCCTTTTATCCGTCTCCTAACCGAGATGACGGCTATGACGTGATGGATTACTACAATGTTGATCCCCGTCTAGGCAGCCTGGGAGATTTTGTAGACTTCATGCATGAAGCAAGGGAACGCGGCATCCGAGTTTTGATTGATCTAGTAGTAAATCACACCTCGGTTCAGCATCCGTGGTTTCAGGCAGCACGGGCAGATGAAAATTCTCCCTATCGGGATTACTATGTCTGGTCAGCCGATCCACCTCCCACCGATCCAGCAGAATTGGTGTTTCCCGATGTAGAAGACAGTATTTGGGAATATGATGAAACAGCTAGAATGTATTATCTGCATCACTTTTATAAGGAACAGCCTGACCTCAATCTTTCGAATCCGGTAGTGCGCGATGAAATTCGCAAGATCATTCAATTCTGGCTAGAGCTGGGTGTGTCGTGTGAGTCAGGATGCTGATATGCGGCAGATTACACTGCGACGCACGTTAACAAACGGTGAAGTATACGAAACGACAGTTAATCTTTGGGATGCCATCGCCAACGGCAGTGTTTTGGAAAACTTTGCTTTGCAGGATGGTGATTCGATCTTTGTACCCCGATTGGCCAACGCCGATACAATTGACCGTCGCTTGCTGGCCCGTTCCCAATTTGCTCCAGAGACCGTGCGGGTGCGGGTGGTGGGCGAAGTTAAGCAACCCGGAGAAGTAGAGGTGCCACCCGATAGTTCGATATCCAGCGCAGTTGCAATTGCTGGTGGTCCTACCGTAGATGCCCGATTGAGTCAAGTTGTACATGTACGGATGAATGAATCAGGAGAAGTAGACCGTCAAGTGGTAGATTTAAGAAATTTAACCGATACTTATCAAATTCAAGCGGGAGATGTGGTGATTGTACCTAAAAAAGATATTGCTTCAGTCCTCGATTTCGCTACTCGTCTACTAAATCCCCTTACTCTGTTGCTGGGAATCCCTGGGCGCTTCTAAAATTTGTTCTAAAGCTTGCCCAAAATTCGTCCAGAATTTTTCTGAAATCTGCCTAGGTCTGAATTCTAGTGGCGATTGTAATTGCGTCCAACTAATTTATGTAGATCTACATAAATTGAGATCTACATAAACAGTAACCATCATATTTTTCAATAAGTTCAATCTAAGCTTTACTTTGAGATAGATTTCTGTATACTAAATACTGTTCTCGCTTTCCCTGTTGTATCTACTGAAACTATAAGGCTCAGCATAGTTGTGAAGCTACAGCGTTCATAAATAGGTTGTGAACAAGGGGGTGTGGGGGCTTCGCCCCCATGCAGGGGTGGAACCCCTGCACCCCGTTCAAACTCAAGAAAGGATGGCTGTAGATTACTCTTCATCGGGCTTATTCACCTCTTTTGCCATTTCCCGGAAGGCGTTTGGATCGCCAGCTGAGGTGCTAGATTCCGACGAAACTTCTGCGGCAGCTTGGCTTCCTGCTTCGGTGCGGTCAACTTCAGCTACATCAAACTGCTTTGAGCGCTCATAGTCAGCAGAAACATCCACATTGGGTGCCTGTTCTTCCCCTTCCTTAATCTCTTCAACAAGCTGTTGAGCATCGTAGTTAGCGGTGGTTACATCGCCGGTGGTATTTACGTCTGACATCATGGCCTCCTATCGCCTGTCGGCTACATCAATAAGTTGTAATCGACACAATCTTATGCGGCCTGTTCCGCTTCTTCTATCGACCTCAAGAGAGATTCCCGCTCAATAAACAGTTGGAGTTTTTAGGTGTCAAACGCTAGAGAAACTCTGCCCCTGGAATGGTTTTCTGCAAAAAACAATTTGATTAACTGTGAAGGCAAACGTGAATCAGCAACGGTCGGCAACAAAGCCTGCCGCTCGGACATGCTTACCGTTTGATGAAGTCTCGGTTGGCCTTTTATTATCAGCAGATGGAGCGTGTCCCGATCATACGACACTTGCGCATTTACCATTCTCTTTAACAAGGCTTCGATCCGGGCAGCGTCTCGCGACTGGGCGGCGGTAAGCAGCGTCGCGCAAAGGATCAGAGCTAGTGTAATTAATATTCTCGTTCGCATATCGTCTTTTGTTACGCTCCTATTGGAAGACGCGGCGAATTATACGCGTGCGACAACAGCTTGTTCCCGTAGATAAAGAAAACAGACAACCCTGTATGTGTGCTAACATCGTCCAACGATGCCAGCGATCGTCGAAATGCGCTCAGTTTCATACGCGGTCGGTTCATTGCGGATCTTGGACAACGTTTGCCTATCAATAGAGCGAGGTGAGGTGCTTGTTCTGCTGGGCGAATCGGGCAGCGGAAAAACTACGCTTTTGAAGCTGATAAATCGCTTGATCGAGCCGACCAGCGGAGAAGTATTCGTCGAAGGCCGTCCAACCACAGAATGGGATGTTATTGAGCTACGCAGGCGGATCGGTTACGTTCTGCAGGAAGGCGGGCTTTTCCCGCATATGACGGCGGCCCGGAATGTTGGCCTTCCCCAAAAGATCGCAGGCAAGAGCGGCGATCCCTCGCCGCGCATCAATGAAATGCTCTCTTTGGTCGGGCTTGAACCGGCAAAGTTTGCTGACCGATTCCCGCACGAGCTTTCGGGCGGACAGCGGCAGCGCGTTGGTGTGGCCAGGGCTCTTATAAATGATCCGGAGATCATCCTTTTAGATGAACCGTTTGGTGCGCTCGATGTAATTACAAGAGCATCGCTTCAGAAAGAATTTTCCGATCTGGTGAAGGAAATGAGCAAAACGGCCATTTTTGTTACCCACGACCTGCGCGAGGCGATGCTCCTCGGGACGCGAATCGCCCTGATCGATAGCGGAAGGCTTCTTTTTCTGGGAACGCCGGATGAGTTTGCAGCGGCTGAGCTTCCCTTGGCGAGGGCGTATCTGGAGACGATATCGGTGTGAATTTTACTGAGTTTTTAAAGAATAATTGGCACGAAATACTCGTGCTAACGCAGGAACATCTCTTTATTACGCTTTTGGCGACGGGCTTGGCGGTATCGATCGGATTGCCGCTGGGAATATTTATCACACGCTTCAAAGCTTTGCAGGCTCCGGTTCTTGGCTTTGCGAATGTAATGCAAACTGTCCCAAGCCTGGCATTGTTCGGCTTATTGATACCGATCCCGTTCATCGGTGGTATCGGAGCACGAACTGCCGTGATCGCACTTGCTTTATATGCTCTCCTTCCGGTGATCCGCAATACCGTAACACCAGCGACCACCTGATTAACGTAGCTGATCACTACATTGATCTCGATACAATTAAGCAGAACATTCAGAAGCCTACTGCCTCTGGCTATCCAGACTATATTGCCAAAATGTCACTTTAGGTGATTATCGGCTGGCTGCCTCTTTACCAAGCTCTTCACCAGGGTGTGAATGTGGCTAGAACTTGCTCAAAGGCCCGTTGATTCGGGGCGTCGATCGAGTCAATACCTACTTTGGCAAGGCTAATCACCATCACCTCAGTGCCATCTGTGTTGGAGAACACGACGTTCTCATGTTCATAGAGGCCACTGGAACGAAACGCTATCGCCTCCTGGCCAGCAACCATTTGCGACTGAAAGTCACCTGACTGGACAAACCGATTGCTGCGCCCAATCCAATCCATCAAGGCGAGGCGTTGGGGATTGCGGTAGACTGCAATTTGCACATTGGGCGGCGGTTCTGCTCCATCGGCATAGGCTCCGGCCTGAATTGCATCGTATTTGGACCGCTGCCACAGTTCTAGCGTCATCTCAGGCGTATCTGCAGATGAAGTTAGACCTGGTTGCCTGGCGTCAACTACAAAATCATCGGGATAGGCAAAGCTAAACCTGTTCTGTTCTTGGTGATACTCGGTTTGATCGGGCCTGTGCTGCTCCAATTCACTAGAATTATGCCCCATTTGCTGCGGATTTTGAGTGCCGGTTTGGGGTGATTGAGCTGATGGAATCGCAGCAGTAATTTTGGCACCCAGCCGATCCATTGGCTCAAAGTAACTGGAATCGACATAATTTGGAGCTGAATCACTATTTGAGGTTGAATCAAATGATTCAGAGTCGCCAATAGAGGCTGGTGCCGTGAGAAAGCCATAGAAGGACTGACAGGCACTGATCAGCAGCACAGTCAAGCTAAAGTTCAGCCCAAAACTGAGACCGTAGATCAAACTATCTGTCAAAAATGTAGTGATGGCCTTACTCATGAAAACAGGCGGTATAAACACTTTTCTATTGACTGATGACAATCTGAGGAGTTCCCTGAGGAAATTGCAGGTAATAGCTACAGTCCCGGTCTTTCTGTCTAATCCACCTCGGCTCAACCGTTAGGTTCAACAGCTAAATGAGGCGGCACAGCCTAAAATGTAAACCAGGAAATTAAGCATCATTTTTATGAGTCTATTGTTCGGATTTACAATTCTGCTCGCGCTGCTGACAGCGGGCATTGTCCTTTATCTACTGACGGCTCGCCGCTATCAATCAGCCGATTCGGTGGCCCAGTCCTACGATCAATGGACCGAAGATGGAATTTTAGAGTTTTATTGGGGTGAACATATCCATTTGGGACACTACGGCTGTCCCCCGCAGCGGAAAGATTTTCTAGCGGCCAAGTCCGACTTTGAGAATTTGTGCAGCGTCTGATTATGCTGGGTTGTCAAACCGCTTGGGTGCCGCAAGTCACGGTTCTATACCGCCAGCATGATCAAAATGATTCCCTGAATACGCTGGTGCAGGCCGAAGAGGTTTGGGCTGTCCAAGAGCAGTTTTTCGCTCGCCCTGATATTCCCCCAGCCATCCGTCAAATTGAACGCGAGTGCCGCTACTACACACTAGTCTGGATTGCCTGGCGGCTCTACCACACCGGACGCCTAGCAGAAATGAGCAGCTACTTGGAAAAAGCCCTCTCCTACCGTCCGAATACGCGCACCGAAGCTCTCATGCAGTGGATCGAACTGTTTCAGCGGTACGAAGCCGAATATGGCAAGACATTTGATGTGCAGCAGTTGACGCAATCTTCTGACTGGCAGGAATTGATCAGTATATTGATCAAAGATAAGTAGGTGAGCATAATTAAAGTTCATCAACCAGGATAATCTATCATTTTTTCAATCAGTCGTTTCGTGGTTTCGTGGGGCATTGGAGGGGACATAATCTCTAGGAAGCCTCGGTCGTAGGCATATCGGGTGCTAGTATCTTCTGCTTTAGCAACCAGCAAACTTTCGAACAGATCCCAAGTGATGTTCTGTAAAATAATCCGTTGTTCAGATAGTAAGGCTGCACCAGTCATGGTTCTCAACCCAAATCGAAACTACTCTTAGCTTATCTCGATTGGCGATGAATACAACAAATGGGGCTTTAGACTAACAAACAGCATCTCTAATCTTTAATACAATAAGTTTGGCTGATTCAATAGCCTAGAGACACAGAGGGTAAATAACATGACCACCTTCACGATTGACCTCAGCCCAATTCTCCAGCAAAGTGGTGTTGCCCACCCTGTTCTTACCGATGCTCAGTTTGAGCAACTCTGTGCCGCTAATCCTGAAATCAAATTTGAACGGACTCCAACTGGAGAACTAGTAATTATGTCTCCCACAGGTGGTGAAACTGGGAAAAATAACGTTGAAATTGCCGCTGATTTTGTGATCTGGAATCGACGCACCAAGTTGGGAGTTGTCTTCGATTCATCGACTTGCTTTAGACTCCCGCAGGGAGGCGACCGGTCTCCTGATGTCGCCTGGGTTGAACAATCTCGCTGGGATGCGCTCACGCTAGAACAACAACGCCGATTTCCACCCCTCTGCCCCGATTTTGTCTTGGAACTGCTCTCACCCAGCGACAACCTCAGTACCATCCAAGCCAAAATGCAAGAATACCTAAACAATGGTCTCCGCCTAGGTTGGCTCCTGAATCCGCAGGATCAACAGGTTGAGATTTACCGTCCGGAACAGGCTGTAGAAATCTTGCAAGCTCCCGAGACGCTATCTGGCGAACCCATCCTACCAGGATTTATTGTTGGCAGCGATCGGCTGAGAGGGGTCCACGGTGTCAAACAATTTAGTCGGGGACGAACGGTTCGGGAATCGCTTCCGCCCGATTTGGCCGAACTGCGAATGCACCACATCCAGCAAGCCTTAACCACAGGTGAACTGCAGGTCTACGAGCAACGCATCACCATTGATGGCCAGCCCCAAGAAGAAGAAGTCCGCATTTTGGTCATGGGAGACGATGAGGTGCTAATCATGGTCCGCGATATCACCGATCGCAAACGGGCAGAAGAGGCCCTGCGAATTGCCGAAGAAAACTACCGCAGCATCTTTGAAAACGCCTTAGAAGGAATTTTTCAATCCTCTCCAGGAGGACAGTTTATCAATGCGAATCCAGCCTTAGCCAAGATTTATGGCTATAATTCACCGGCTGAAATGATGGCCAGTATCACCAATATCGGTGAACAGCTTTATGTGGATCCGGAAAAACGAGCTGAATTTAGAGAGCTATTAGAAAAACAGGATGCCGTCAAAGATTTTCAATATCGCTGCTACTGTAAAGATGGCAGTATTATCTGGATACAAATCGATGCTCGTGCGGTAAAAGACAGCGATGACAAGGTTTTATATTACGAAGGCATTGTGCAAGATATTACAGAACGCAAACGTCGTGAAGATGAATTAAGACGCCAACTGGAAGAATTAAAGATTGAGATTGATCAGAAAAAACGAGAAAAAGAAGTAGCTACACTGACAGGAAGTAGCTATTTTCAGGAGGTGCAGCAAGAGATAGCAGAAGTTAATCTAGATGAATTTTGGAGCTGACTCTTACATTAATCATCGATTTTGCAATTACATGACGCAAAAGTGTTCTACACTGCTAGCCAAGCCAAGCATTCTGTAAGACACTGGTGATGGTGGCTACAGGACAGGTAGCTACAGGACAGAGTAATTGGGTTCAGCGAGTTTATGTCGAATCTGTTTGAGTTAGTCAAAGCAGGTGGGCCGGTGATGATTCCGATCGTCGGCTTGTCAGTGGCAACAATTGCCTGCGCCTTGGAACGAGCTTGGTTCTGGTATCAGTTGGTTAGCCAGGAAGACCGGATTGTGCATGATGTCTTGGCGGCAGCTCGCTACAATCTGGAGGATGCTAGGGGGATTGCCGAGAGCGCTCAGCACCTACCAATTGGGCGATTTCTGCTTGCACCTCTGAAGTTGCGGCAGCCTTCTCCTGAAACCTTTCGCTTGGCAATGGAAGCAGCGGGGGATAAGGAATTTGTCCAGATGCGCCGGGGCGATAAGCTGCTGGAAACAGTAGTGGCCATTTCTCCCTTGCTGGGTCTACTGGGAACGGTGACGGGTCTGATCGCTACCTTTAGCAGCCTCAACATTGGCGGTGGTGGTACCACTGAATCAGCCGCCGGGGAAATCCGGGCAATGGTCCCTCGGAAGCTGCCTGTGTTCTCTGCACGATGCGAAGCGCTGTTGGCAAAAGCATCGAGCCGGACTTGGGCCGATTGTCCGACCCGCAAGTTGCCCAGCTCTAGCTCCGACACCTGCACCACCACTTTGACGGTACTAAAGTCGCCTAGCCTCAGGACCGAATCGCTGACCCAGTTGACAGATTGCTTGCGCTGAAGCAAAGGATAAGAAAACGGCAGCATAGCAGAAACGCGAGGGGAAATAGCCGAAGCTGCTTTTATTATCACCCTATCTGGTTCAACTCACTGTTTAACCGAACTGGTCTAACTTCATTGACTGCTTAGCTCAACTGACTGCGAAACTTCTTGACGCTGATTGTCAGCAACAGAATAGCAAACCCGATTAACGCCAACACATGTGGCCACAGCTCAACTACCCCCACGCCCTTGAGCAGAAACCCGCGAGCAATCGCCACATAATGCCGCAGCGGATTCAACAGCGACAGATAGCGAAAGAATGCAGGCATACTTTCGATTGGCGCAATCGCTCCAGAAGTTTGGATGAGTGGCAAATTGACAAAGAACGAGGTTAGCACGACCTGTTGTTGATTTTTGGCAATAGTAGCCAGCAGAATGCCAATGCTGATACCAACGAATAAATAAACGGCAGATACAAGTAGAAAAATTAGCATATTGCCTCGGAACGGCAGCTGGAACACAATTTTGGCTACAGCTAGCGCTAGAAATACATCGCCAATCAGCAGCATAAACAAAGGCACAATTTTTGCCAGCAGAATTTCCCAGGCGGCTGCTGGCGTCATCAAAAGCTGTTCTAAGGTGCCGGTATCCTTTTCACGCACCACCGCCGAGGAAGAAACTAGCGAGCTAGTCAGGGTCAGCACCAAGCCCAAAACGCCAGGAACAAAAAACCAGGTGCTATTGAGTCCGGCATTGTAGAGAAAAACAACTTCCGGTTCAATTAAGGGTGGACTAGCGTTGACTTGGCGGCGACTAAACCGATTGACGATTTGGCTCATATAACCATTGGCGATACCAGCCGTATTAGCGTCGGTGCCATCGATTAGCACCTGAATTTCGGGTGATGCACCTTGCTGAAACTGACGATCAAAATCGGGCGGAATCACAAGGCCCGCCGTCACCTGTCCCAATCGCACCTGCTCGGCTAGCTCAGTTTCGCTAAACAAATAATTTTGGGCTACAAAAATCTGATTCTCGGTCATGGCAGCCACCAGTTCGCGGCTCATCTGGCTATTGGCGTAATCCACGATTCCCAGCTTGAGAAACTGCACATCGGGACTAAGAGCAAAGCCAAACACCAAAAGCTGAATCGTAGGCGGAAACACCAGCAGAAAAATCAACCAATTATTCGCGGAACTGGTTTTACTTTCTGCAGCGGGCTACCGGCATTTTTCTTTTCGTGTTCATACTTTTCCACGTGCTGAACCTACGGTTCGGGCTGATGCCGGGATTGAATATGACGCCCGTTGCGGGCAATGCGGACCTGGCCTTTGACATCATCTCAGCTGAGTTCTCGATCCCTTGGGTGATGGCCATCTACATTCTCGGGATCGCTGCGACGGCGTGGCATCTCGCTTACGGATTTTGGTTATTTGCGGTTGATTGGGGCATTGTTATCGGCGAAAAGGCACAGAAATACGCTATTTATGCGTGTGCAGCACTTGCATTTGGGCTTTTTGCCGTCGGGGCCAACGCGGCCTTCGCCTTTGTACGGCACTGTGGCCTTTTGCCCGCGGCTTTGTGCGAGCAGCCGAAACACACTAAGACTTCGGTTCCAAAGAAAGTTTAGAACTGTTCAGCGGGCGGCCTTCGCCGTTACCCGAACAATATCGATATGGCATCAAATGGTTTAAAGATCGCGATCGTCGGCGGCGGGCTTGCAGGTCTTGCCGCCGCGATGAAGATCGCAGAGGCCGGGCATGAGGTCGATCTGATCTCAGTCGTTCCGGTCAAACGTTCGCATTCCGTCTGTGCTCAAGGCGGCATCAATGGAGCCGTCAATACGAAAGGTGAAGGCGATTCGCCGGCAAAGCACTTGGACGATACGGTCTATGGCGGTGATTTTCTGGCAAATCAGCCGCCTGTAAAGCGGATGTGCGACATGGCCCCGGAGATAATCTATCTTTTTGATCGGATGGGTGTGCCATTTTCGCGTACCAAAGAAGGCCTGCTCGATTTCAGGCGGTTTGGCGGCACGCTTCATCACAGAACGGCATTCGCCGGAGCCTCGACCGGTCAGCAGCTTTTATACGCGCTTGATGAACAGGTCAGAAAATTTGAAGTGGCCGGGAAAGTAAAGAAATACGAAGGCTGGGAAATGCTTTCGCTCGTCCTGGACGATCATCAGGTCTGCCGCGGCCTTATCGCGATGGACCTTCAGTCGCTTGAGTTAAAGGCGTTCAAAGCCGATGCAGTGATCATGGCGTCCGGCGGCCCGGGCCTGATCTTTGGCAAGTCCACCAATTCGATGACGTGTACCGGTTCGGCGGTCTCTGCCGCTTATCAGCAAGGAGCACGTTATGCGAACGGCGAATTTATCCAGGTTCATCCGACGTCTATCCCCGGCGAGGACAAGCTTCGGCTGATGAGCGAATCCGCACGCGGCGAAGGCGGACGCGTTTGGGTCCCGCGCAATGATGGTGATAAGCGCGACCCGAAAGACATTCCGGAAAATGAACGTTGGTATTTCCTCGAGGAAAAATATCCGGCCTATGGAAATCTTGTTCCGTGCTTTTGTTCACTGATATCCCGCGCCACCCAAATCACAGTTTCCCTGGAAATTGGCGAAATGTTCGCAGCAAACCAGGCTTCCTGCTCGGCGATGGGGAGGCTATATTCCACCTGTTGGGGTCGCTGTTCATCCAATACGGTTTGCACATGGCGCATCACTTGATCTGCAAAGTCAGCGGCAAATACCTCGTGGACCGTTTTGCCGAGCAGTGCCTCCCTAGACGGATAAACCGACTCTGGGTAGGGAACAGTAATTTTGAGGTAGCGGCCCTGACGATCCAGGACAAAAATCAGTTCGGTCATGGCTTCAAACAGGCCACGCAGTTCTGCTTCCGCCGCTGCTAATGAGGCGGTACGCTCTTGGACTCGCTGTTCCAGATCACGATTGGTAGATTCGAGGGCAGCAAAGGAAGCGCGCAGTTGGCCAGCCATTTGGTTAAATGAGGATGAAAGTTCCTGCAGCTCTTCGGTATGTCTCACCTGAATGGTTTGATCGAGATCGCCTGCGGCGATGGCTTTAGCGGCCTGATTAAGTCGCAGAATTGGACCTGTGACCCAGCGGGCGGTAAACATACCAATGGCAACCGATAGGACAAAGGCGACCCCCCAGAGGGCAATCGTCAGGCGGGTATTTTGCTCGATCTGCGTCATAAAATCCTCTTCCGGCACAGCGATCACTACCAGCCAATCCAATCCAAGCGAATCGCGCCACGGCGTCACCTGAATAAACTGTCGCTCTTGATTAACCTGAAACTCTAGCTGCTGGGATCGGTGAATTGCCGCAAACTGTCCAAACTTTTGGTGTAAATGCTGGGCAACCCCCTGAATTAGCGGATCCGAACTGTCTAAGGCACTGAGGCGTTTAGCTTCGCCATCTGCCACTCGATAGGCGGGTTGCTTGCTGCTGGTTGCCACAAGGGAACCATCCCGCTCGATCACAAAAATTCGAGCCGACGGACTAACTCGCAGGGTGCGCAAAAATTCGCTGATGCCCGATAACAGCAAATCAACGCCAATCACGCCGATCAGAACCTGGTTACGGCCATAGACCGGGTAGCTAGAGGAAATTGACAGCACTTCTGGCTTATCGTTCCATTGGTAAATTTGGCTCCAAACCGGACGCCCAGCCGATGCCGCAGCAGCATACCACCCTTCTGATTGAACTGGGTCTGGCGCATCTATCACCTTGCCCCCAACCCGATTGCCTTCATGGTCGGTCTGGTAAATCGTCATCGTGTTTAGAGACGACTTGCGGGTCTCGTTGATCAGAAACTGGTTGTTCTCTAGACGCTCAACGCCAATAAATTCACCAGCTTGATTGGCATAGTTGATATACCCCACATCGAATACCTGCATCTGCTTCCAGAACAACTGCCCAAGCTGCTCAGGAAATTTACGAGTTTAATCAGGATTTCGACCCAACTATCGAGTTTGACTTACCTGACCTGATGGCCGCCGATGAGAATTTCGCTAGTCCAGATCTACCGATCAGCGGAGCTGAGCTAGAAGCCGCAATGCCTGATCCCGAATTGAGCTTCGATGCACCCCCTGATGCCAGCGAGTTCGCCTTTGAAGATGCAGCTGCCTTCGCTGGTATGCACGGTCCAGAGGACAATCAGCCTGCCCCATTCGATCTGCTGGCCTCTGCTGAAGCAGATGATCCACTGAATTCCCTGTTAGCAGAGGAGGATGTGGTTGAGTTTGGCGATATTTCAGCAGAACCCGCTGAATTTGACGATTTGGAGGCCATTCTGGCTGAAGATAGCGCCTCTGTTACTGCCATTCATGATCAGTCAGATGCAACCGATGCCTTTGATTATGACAATGATGAAACTACGGCTGATTTTGCTGATCTGGAAGCGCTGCTAGATGATAGACCAGAGCTTGCACCAGAGCTAACAGCGACAGAAATACCGCTGACTCCAGCGATTGGGCTAGAAAAATCAGTGGACGATGAGTTTGGTGATCTAGAGGCGTTGCTTCAGGATGCAGACCAAACCTTGGGGGTCGGGTCCTCTCCCGCTCGGAAATCTAGTGCTGTCAGCAATCGTCGTCCCAATCGCCGCAGTGGTTTGAATGAGCAGACCATGCGGGTTTCGGTCAAACACCTCGACAACCTCAATAACCTGGTTGGAGAAATGGTGGTGAACCGCAATAGTCTAGAGCAGGCGGAAGAACGGTTGCGCCAGTTTTTGGATAATCTGCTCTATCAGGTGCAGCAGTTAAGCGATGTGGGTCAGCGGATGCGAGACCTATACGAACGCTCCCTCTTGGAAAGCTCGCTACTCTCTAGTCGGCGAGGACAGTCGGGGACCACGCCGATCAGCGGATTTGGCTTAGGACAGACGAATCACGCGACGGGGCTGAGTTTCGATGCGCTGGAAATGGATCGATTCACTGGCTTCCATACGCTATCGCAGGAGATGATCGAACTGATTGTGCGGGTGCGGGAGTCGGCCTCCGACATTGACTTTGTGGTGGAAGAAACCGATCAGGTGACGCGCAATTTCCGGCAAATTACCACCCAACTCCAGGAAGGGTTGACCCGTTCTCGCATGGTGCCGTTTGCTCAAACCGCTGATCGGCTGCCACGAGGCGTGCGTGACAATTCCCTCCGATACGGAAAGCAGGCTGAACTGCTAATCGAAGGTCGAGATACTCTAATCGACAAGATGATTGTGGAGCAGCTTTATGATCCGATGACCCATCTGGTAAATAACGCGATTGCCCACGGCATTGAAACCCCCGAAGAGCGAATTGCGGCTGGTAAACTTGGCCAAAGGCAGTGGTGGCAGGTTCCACCCGCACAGTTGTGAACTGAGAATAGGGTTTGACCTGGCCAGACGACTCAAAGGGTAAATCGATCCCGGTGGGTTCTCCCAGCTTCAGGCGCTCTAGCCAGCCATAAAACACCCCTGGCTTCAGGCGTTGCATCACATGCACCATGCCCACGTTCCTAGGGTTTTGCAGAATTTCGGTGACGGTGACTGGGCCGCGTGCCCCCACCGAGTCGTAGTCGCTATTTTGGATTGGCCACTCTCCGATGCGGATGGCCCCTTCATCGATAAAAACATCGTTAGGTTTCACTGCACCCGATTCTAAAGCAATGGCTAGGTTAATCGGTTTGAAGGTTGAACCCGGTTCATAAACATCGGTGACGACCCAGTCCCGCAGGGTCTCCTGATCGGTGTTGTAGTACTGGTTGGCATCAAACGTTGGCTCTGAGGCCAGGGCCAAAATCGAGCCGTCCTGCACATCCATTACAATCACCACGCCCCGCTTGGCGCTGTATTTCTGCATTTGCTGTTTCAGGGCATAGCGGGTGGCACGCTGCAAGCGGCTGTCTAGAGTTAACTGAAGCTGTAATTCGTCGTATTGCACCAAATTCTTGGGCAGCCCCAGCGGAATCACCGAGCCATCTCCAGAGCGGCGAATTCGCATTTCTGGTGCCGAGCGGATCAACTGTTCATCCTGGCTGTACTCGACGCCGGCCTGGGCTTGGCGGTCAGCATTGACGTAACCCACAATATTGGCGAACAACTCCTGCTGGGGATAAAGGCGCTCTTGCTGCTGGAGCAGTTCCAATCCATCCAGGTGGAGCTGACGAATTTGCTTGGCCTTATCTTCAGGTAATGCCTCCGCCAACCGGATACCGCTTTCGGTTTCGCTGATCTGGGCCAGCAGTTGCTCCATCGGCTTGTTCAAAATTGGTGCTAAGGCTACCGCAATCGTTTCGCGCTGTTGCTCGAACAGAATCGGGTGGGCATAGAGGGTATAGATCGGCTTGTCGATTGCCAGCACATTGCCTTCGCGATCCACAATCGGCCGACGTGGCAGGGCCGCACTCAGGGCAATGGTTTGCTGGGCCTTCGCCCGCTCTTGCAAAATGTCTCCTTGCAGCACCTGGAGGCGGAATAGGTTCAGCGACAGCCCCACCATGCCAATCATTAAAATTACCCACACCAGGAGCAACCGAGGTTTGGGCGCTATAGCGGTTTCTAGGCGCAACCGCCGTTGGGAACGCGAACCTTTGTACAGGAAGTCTGGATTCGGTCCCTGCCCATCTGAAGTCAAGGACTCAGAGCTGGAGCGAAGTCTGGGGGAGCGCAAATGCTGGGATGGGGGATGGAGCGACGAGCGGCGAGCGTGCCGCCGGGATCGAGCAAGAAACCAATCAGAAGATTCTCTTTCTCACCGGCGGATTGATGATCGGCCCACCGAAAAGCACTACCGTCAGCGGCAGTCGGCGCAGCGCTCAAAAACATGGATTGGATTACGAAATTCTGGACGCCCAGCAAATTCACGCCCGGTTTCCCCTGTTGCATCCCGACCCCAGTGCCATTGCTTTATTCGAAGCCAAAGCGGGCTTTGTGCGGCCAGAAGCAGCAATTCGCGCCCATTTGCAACGTGCAGCCCAGCTTGGAGCAGCTCTACATTTTGAAGAACCCGTCCTGAGTTGGTGTGCCACCGACCAAGGTGTGCAGGTAACTACCGCTAAAACTACCTACGAGGCTGCCAGACTGGTAATTGCACCGGGAGCTTGGGCTACTCAGCTGCTGAAACTAGATATTCCGTTTGTCGTAGAACGGCAGGTACTTTACTGGTTTGAGCCACTGCGCCATAGAGAACTGTTTGACTGCGCCCATCTACCGATCTACATCTGGGAAACCGGGGATGGTGTTCAGTTCTATGGATTTCCGGCTGACGCAGGCTCAGAAGGAGTCAAAATTGCCTTCTTCCGCGCAGGTGAAGTTTGTACTCCAGAGACGATTGATCGAACGGTTTATCCCCATGAAGTAGAAACAATGCGGAGATATCTAGTCCAGCATATTCCCGATTTAAACGGGCAGCTTCTAAGTACAGCAACCTGTATGTATACGAATGTACCAGATGAACATTTTGTCATTGGTTTACATCCAGCCTATCCGAATGTGACAGTGGCTTCTCCTTGCTCCGGGCATGGCTTTAAGTTCGCCAGCGTTGTGGGAGAGATTCTGGCCGACTTAGCAATCAACGGCCACACTCACCATCCTCTCGACCTGTTCAAACCCGATCGGTTCGGTCAAAACACGAATCTGCCAGCTAACTCCTGACCACTGGCAAAACTGCTTGGTGAAATTACTTGATTAAGCTATTTTTCATCAATCGTCGAGTGCAGTTCTAGAGCGTGTTTTAAAACCCCGATCTGATCCCCCTTGGCTCCTGCCTACGGTGTACACCGTAGATACCCTTCCGGGGATGGGCCTTTGGCCTAGAAAAAGGGGGAACCGTAGGCAAAGCCTGTGCCTAGCACATACCAAATGCGGCTTGAAGTCTCCCTTTTGTTGGCGAAGCCCGCCCTTCGGGCATAGGGGGATCTAGGCGGATCGCAAGGCTGAAGCAACAGCACTAAAGACTCTTAAAACACACCCTAGAAACCTGACCAGAGCCTTTGCTTGAATCTGCGGCGGATCTGTAGTGCAAGCGGCTCGCTGGCGCGGGCAAGATACCCGCACTGCGTCTGGCCAGATAAACGGTCAGTGCTTGGCCATCACCATTCGCGCAAGAGCTACGCCAAGCCCTCTCTCAACTCGGTTCTGTGCCTAGCGACAAGCTGCTGGCCCTAGAAGTGCTCTGGACACCGCAACAGGAAGGTGACACGCTGTCGTCAGACGAGGTGATTGCCCAGTACCCAGATCTGGCCCTGGTGTAGGAGGCTGTTAGACCGATTAATCTAAATCTGAATCAAATTTCTAGATCGGAGTTGACTGGTTCAACCCCGATTTTTTCTATGTTTGGGCTAGCCTTGCCAACGCCCCGGTACCAATGGGCCAGCCGCGCCGGAGAAACGCCTAGAAAATAGGCTGCGATAATCAGTTGATTAATCAGCGTCGTGCGCCAAACGCCTAGAGTTTGCCATCTGCGTCCTGAGGTCATCACGGCTGCGGGAGCAATCGCAATTTTGCCGTAGCGCTGCAACCGTCGCACTAGCTCAAAATCTTCCATAATCGGCAGTTCTATAAATCCGCCTAGCTGCCGAAAGGTTTCTGCCATCAGGAAAAGCGCCTGATCGCCATAGGGTAACTGCAACAGTCGAGAACGCCACTTCACGGCCCATTCAATCCAGCGCAATCCCGGTTCCGATCCGGCAATCTGCAGCTCAAATGCACCAGCAATAATTTCAGGCTGTGCTAAGGTCTGGCGCACCAGGGAAACAAATCCCGCAGGCAGAGAAGTATCGGCATGCAGAAACAGCAACACCTCACCTCTGGCCGCCTTTGCACCTGCATTCATTTGTACCGCCCGCCCCTGAGCCGAACTAACGACTTTGACGCCCAGGGCCTTGGCTCGTGCAACCGAGTCGTCTTGGCTGCCTCCATCGACCACAATCACTTCTACGTCCTCCTCCTGAAGGGAACGCAGCGCAGTTTGGATGCGATTGGCCTCATTCAGCACCGGAATAATCACCGAAAGAAATGGCCGCTGGTCTGGCAGGATCGGCTTCAACTCTGCTTCTGGTTGTGACTGACTGGCCTGCTGAACTGCCCACCAAATTGCTAAGTCTTCAGGCCGGTCCACGTCCGACAACATATCTAGATCAGCCACGGTTAGATTCAGTGACTTCGCGATCTGCACTGTCTGCTGCAAAACCAGTTCGCTACTCCAGGCAATCGTTTTGAACAATTGGGGCACAAATTGGCTCAGCCCAATCAGATAATAGCCGCCGTCGGTAGCTGGTCCCAGCACCAGATCTCGCTGATACAAGGCACGAAATGCCTGTTCGAGTTTAGCCGCATCGAGTTGCGGACAGTCCGTACCAATCGCCACCACCCGCTCCATCCCAGCCGCAAAAGCCGCTTGAATTGCATAAATTAATCGTGCACCCAAGTCCTCGCCCTGCTGTGCTTGATAGTTCCATTCGCTACCTAGCCAGCTTTGCATCAGCAGATACCTCCAGCGGAATTCGCTGCGCGTCTCGTTCAATTTCAATATTGTCAACGGTGGAGTTTTGACCTTGCAAGGCCCGTATGCCCGGTAGCTGCTCTAGCGGATAGGGTTGCTGAGAGCCAGCGATGTAGGTGGAGTAGGGCAAGTCCGGGGAGGCTCCCGGCAGCAGATCGTTGCCCAACAGGTCGCGTGCCCGTTGGTTCGTGTAGTAGGTTTGCCCCCAGCGGTCATGTACCCCTACCGCCACCGGAATCGCTTCCAGGAATTGCCGCAGCCGTCGTTCGCTTTGCAGTAGAGCCGCATGCTGTTCCAGCAATTGTTTGTCTTGAGTGTAGCGGCGTAGAGCCTCGCGTACCGTCAGGCACAGGTCAGTTTCGTCCCAGGGTTTGCAGACATAGCGGTATAGGCTGGCCGAATTGATCACTTTGACTATGGCTTCGAGGTGGGTTTGGCCGGTCAGCAAAATTTTCAGCGTTTTGGGATACTGGGCGTGCAGTCGAATTAGCAACTCATCGCCTGCCATGCCCGGCATAATTTGATCGCAGAGAATCAGCGGAATTTCAATTGCGGCAGCAGTCAGTTCACTAAACAGCTCCAGCGCTTCTTCACCACTTTCGGCTAGCTCGATTTCGTAGTCGGCTCCAATCAGACGAGTGAGTTGGTCACGCAAGCTGAGCAAGACCAGTCGCTCATCATCTACGCAAACGATGGTGCCTTTACTCATCGACTTGCTCCAAACCCGATCGGATGACACCAATTAGTGTGGCTTCATCCCACGGTTTGGGAATGTAGGCGTGAAGGTTGGCAAATTGACGGGCATTTTCGATTGCTGCTTCATCGACCTGTCCTGACAACAAAACCGTGACAATCTTAGGAAACCGCTGGTGTACTTTAATCAAGAATTCATCTCCGCGCATACCGGGCATGAGCCAGTCAGAAACAATAATCAAAATTCTGATTTGCTCTAGGCTCAACTCTTCAATGACTTCCCAAGCTTCATCAACTGTTTCGGCAAATTCATACCGATATCGATCACCAAAATGTTTCAGTATTTGATCCCGCAAACTTAACAGGACAATTCGCTCATCATCTACACATAAAATAGCTTGGTCGGACATTTCACTCAGCCTGCCACATCGGCAACCACACGCTAAAGGTAGTATGCCCAGGTTCACTTTCTAACTCAACGTTGCCGTGATGCTTGGCAACAATTCGCCGCACAATATCTAGCCCCAAACCGCTGCCTTCACCAACAGGTTTAGTGGTGAAAAACGGTTCGAAGATGCGATCGCGAATTTCAGGAGGAATGCCGCTACCCGAATCGGTAATCTGCACCACTACATGCTGGTTTTGTTCAGTTACCGTGATAGTGAGCGTGCCTGACTGCTAGAAAAAAGATTGGGATTTGAGTTGTTTGATCGCAGACGACGGAGTCCACTCACCCTAACGGAGGCTGGAAAAGTCTTTATTAAAGAAGCCTGTTTCATTCTTGCTCACACTCAACATGCAATTGAATCAGCCCAACAAATCAATCGAGGCAAAAAAGGCCGTCTGACAATCGGCATCAATACCTCGATCTCCAATAGCAGACTCCCTGACATCCTAAGAGTGTTCCATGAGCGATATCCAGATGTGACGCTGATGCTTGAGGAACTCGCCTCATACGATCAGATTGAAAAACTGAGACAACAACAACTAGATGTAGGTTTCTTCCATTTGCACAATTTGCAGATGAATAACACCCACAACGATGTGGCATTAACCAGTAAAACAGTCATAAAAGAGTCCTTAATTTTGGTATTGCCTGAAAAACATCGTTTTGCTAAGCGATCTGTCAACCTGCCACTTGCCATTCTGTCTAATGAACCATTTATTTTGCCGCCCGCCAACTTGCTGCATGGTCTGCGAGAACAAATTGATCAACTTTGTGTAGCCGCAGGATTTAAGCCCAAAGTCAGACAGGAAGCAGCTTGGATCTCAACTGTGCTGAGTTTAGTAGCTGGTGGCATGGGAATTTCATTCTTCCAGCCAATGTAGAAAATCTTCAGCGAAACGGTGTCGTCTATCGAGCGATACAGGGAGAATCTCCAGAACTGGAAATTGGAGCAGTATGGCATCGAAATAATCAATCTATGACTTTGAAGAACTTTCTCACAGTTATAGACAGCTTTAGTTGAGCTGCACTTAGATTTAGATCTCTCCAATAGATCCTTAAAATAGTCGTTCCTAAAAAGGGGAAGCAAGGCAGGGCAGGGAGTAATAAGGTTAAATCAAGGCTGTAGGTTCTCGCTTTGGCTCTGACTTGAAGCTGCAAGATCCAACCGGATTGATTTACTTACACATAGACCTGCATCTGGCACACCCTGAGCCACAGCCCCTACTTCAATGGTGCAACCAGACAGCTCTTTGTTTTACCAACGCCCCCTTCTGTTCCCGCTTGCACCATTTGATCCGGACTGCCCGCGAATCAACAGGCGTGCAGCTCAACGTAGTGCAAGAAGGAACCTGGATGTCAACCGTGCTTAGATTGGGTGGCGGGAGCCGTGGGCGTGACGCTACTGCCGACCAATGCCATGAACCTACAGCGATCTGGGGTTGTCTATCGCCCCATTGCTGGGCAAATGCCCCTGTTTCAACTGGCGCTGGTTTGGCGACGCGACCATACCTCTGCCATACTGCATAACTTGCTCTCGGTGGTGCAGCAGGTGGCCCGCGAACAGCTTGCCCAAGGGGCTGATTAGCAAAACTGGTTAGGAAAAATTCTTTGACGTAGCGCTATCGGTAGCGGTACAAAAGATGGTGCGCTCGGATTTAGCCACCTCTGGTGTCATGTTTTCCATTGATACGGAAACTGGCTTCCGCAATGCTGCCTTGATTACAGCCGCCTATGGTTTAGGAGAAAACGTAGTGCAGGGCGTGGTGAATCCCGATGAGTATATTGTCTTCAAACCCACACTGAAGCAAGGATTTCGCCCGATTCTCGACAAACGGTTGGGCAGCAAAGAGATCAAAATGGTCTACAACATTGGCGGCAGCCGTCCGACGATCAACGTGCCGGTGCCCAAGTCCGAGCAGGGCCAGTATGCGCTCAACAACGCTGAGATTCTTCAGTTGGCCGAGTGGGTTTGCACAATTGAGGAGCACTATTCTACGGTGCGGGGCGTCTATACGCCGATGGATATCGAGTGGGCCAAGGACGGTCAGACGGGTGAACTGTTTGTGGTGCAGGCACGTCCGGAAACGGTCCATTCTCAGAAATCAAACAATGTGCTCAGAACCTATCAGCTCAGCGCTCGACCAGAGGCCAAACCGATTCTGACGGGGCGGGCTGTTGGCGAGATGATCGGTCAGGGCAAGGTGCGGGTGATTTTAGATGTGCGCAGGCTGGATGAGTTTCGCGAGGGTGAGGTACTGGTGACCGGACGCACCGACCCAGACTGGGAGCCAATCATGAAAAAAGCCAGTGCCGTGATCACCAACCAAGGCGGACGTACCTGCCACGCGGCGATTATTGCCAGAGAGTTGGGCATTCCGGCGATTGTGGGTTGCGATCACGCTACGGAACTGCTCGATGATGAGCAAGAAGTCACCGTATCCTGTGCGGAGGGTGAAGAAGGCCGTGTCTATCAGGGACTACTGCCGTTTGAAGTTCAGGAAATTCAGCTGAATGAGCTGCCCCAAACCCGCACGAAGGTGATGATGAATGTGGGCAATCCGCAGGAAGCCTTTCGCCTGTCGATGATTCCCAATAGCGGCGTGGGTCTGGCCCGCACCGAGTTTATTATTGCCAACCACATCAAGGTGCATCCGCTGGCACTGCTTCATTTCGACCAGCTCAAGGACAAGGGAGCCAAGTGGGAAATTAGCCAGTTAGCGTGGCTCTATTCCAACTACGCCGATTACTTTGTCGATAAGCTAGCGTCAGGGATTGGTATGTTGGCCGCTGCGTTCCATCCCAATCCGGTCGTGGTGCGGATGTCGGACCTAAAGAGCAACGAATATGCCAACCTGATCGGCGGACGCGAGTTTGAGCCAGAAGAAGAAAACCCGATGCTGGGCTGGCGTGGGGCGTCGCGCTACTACGACCCCAACTATGCCAACGCCTTTGGCTTGGAGTGCCGTGCCTTTAAGCGAGTCCGGGAATCCTGATAGCGTTTTTCGCACTGAGATCCAGGTACGTTCGTGTGGGCCAGTTCATCAATTAGAACCAGCTGCGGTTGGCGAGCCAGAATGGCCTCGGTATCCATCTCGGACAAAATCACACCAGAACAATTAATTTGCCGTCGAGGCACTATTTCCAGCCCTGCTGCCCGTTGGGCAGTCTCCTGGCGATTGTGGGTTTCGAGCAAGCCGATCACCACATCCATGCCTTCCTGCCGCAGCCGATGCCCTTCCTCCAGCATGCGGTAGGTTTTACCCACGCCGGGTGCCATGCCAATAAAGATTTTGTGCTTACCGCGATGGGCAGGACGAATGTAGGAGTTGTCAGGGGAAGGCTTGGATGAATGGTACATGGTTGAATTAGATGCTTGTGTAAGGCATCTAGCTGCTGAGTGCGTCTAGAGCTAGGTTGAGCTTTAATACATTCACTCCCGGTTCACCAAAGATGCCTAGAAACCGGCCATCGGTATTTTGATTGATCAAATCCTCTAGCTGATTCGGTTGAAGTTCTCGTGCGCTTGCCACTCGTGTGATTTGCGCTCTGGCGGCTTCCGGCGTGATGTGGGGATCAAGGCTGGAACCAGAAGTGTAAACCAGATCGGCCGTTGGAGTAATACCTACGGCTTGCAATCGAGGAATTTCTCCTTCAATCGCCTGCTCTGGATTCGGATCGGGTTTACCCTTGATGCGATCGATGAGTGCGGGATTGCTGGGAGCCAGATTGCTCGCGCCGGAAACGCCAGTTTGCAAAGTATTGGATGTATCGGCAGTCGGATCAGCGGTGCTGTAGCCCGTGGTACTGGGGCGACTGTTGAAGTAACGATCGCTGGTAAAGGGTTGCCCAATCAAGACTGAGCCAATCGGTTGACCTTGAGCATCGGTAATGATGCTGCCATTGGCCTGGAAGGGAAAAACCAGTTGCCCCACTGCGATCATCACGAATGGATAAATCATTGCCGTTAGGACCCAAAGGATCAGGGTGGAACGAACGGCTCTGCTAGCTTCGCGTGCAAAACTCATTAGAATCGCTCCGGTACAAACATGACAAAAAGGAGATAGATAGCAAGTGCCACAGTCAGCAGAATCAATGCGGCCAACCAGTAGGATTGAGTTCGCGACAAGTCTCCACCTGTTGTAGCAAAGACCGCAGCCGTGATGCGGTTGTCGCCAGTCAGCATAATGGTGCGAACACCCATGCGCCGTAGTTGGTCAAACCGTTCGCGTAGCCCGGGTTTAACTGTATCTTTGAGATAAATCACGCCATAGATGTCATCGTTCTGACAGATGGCAAGCGGTGTGCCACCCAAGCGAGATACTCGTTCGTAAGCTTTGTCTAATGCATTGGGAACGGAACCGCCTCTCTGGCTCAAGTTCTCTAGTGAGAGTTAAACCAGCTAATCGAGGTGAGACATTCAATTGAGTGCCGAGCCAGACTCTACCCCGTGGGAATAAGGCAATAAGTAGCCTATAGATCAAAGCTTATAGATAAGGATGAAAACGGTATAACCGAGGCATAAAGCCTAACTCAGCAGCTTGATCAGCTCAGCCTCATTATATCGCTCCCTTACCGGATGCGGTTTGTCTGATTTGGTTCGGCAAACCGGGCGGTAGATAGGGCAACCTTTCCTATGGTTTCTACACAGATTAATTCAACGGCGGTTTCCAGCCCCATGCCTACGGCAGCCTACCTTCATATTCCTTTTTGTCGGCGGCGCTGCTACTACTGTGACTTTCCAATTTCGGTGGTAGGTGATCGTCCGCCCTTGGCAAAGCAATCAAGCTCAGCCGATGGCTTTGGCACAATCGCCGAATATGTAGAGATTCTTTGTCAGGAAATTCGCGCCACGGCTGCTTTGGGACCACCGCTGCAAACAATATTTTTGGGAGGCGGCACCCCGTCTCTGCTCACCGTACCTCAGCTAGAGCAGGTGCTAGATACCTTACAGCAGCAGTTTGGCATTGCCACGCATGCCGAAATCTCGATGGAAATCGATCCAGACACCGTGGATCAACCTCGATTGCAGGGATATCAAGCGGCAGGGATCAATCGGATCAGCCTAGGGGTGCAGGCGTTTCAGTCAGAGTTGTTGGCGGCTTGCGGGCGGACCCATACCCCGGCTGATATTGAGGCAGCTGTTGAGCTAATTGATCAGATAGGTCTGATCAATTTCAGCTTCGATCTGATCTCTGGATTACCGCACCAAACCCTGGAGCATTGGCAGCAGTCCCTAGAGGCCGCCATTGCCCTACAGCCCCAGCACATCTCGGTTTATGACTTAACCGTTGAAGCAGGTACGGCCTTTGATCGCTGGTATCAACCGGGAGTCCAGCCCCTACCAACCGAGAAAATGACTGCTCAGATGTATCGCATAGCGCAGCAGACGCTGACCAAAGCCGGCTATCAGCACTACGAAATATCGAACTATGCCAAACCAGGCTTTCAGTGCCGCCACAATCGCGTTTATTGGGAGAACCGGCCCTACTACGGCTTTGGGATGGGAGCAGCTAGCTATACCCAAGGTCAGCGCTTTACCCGTCCCCGCAAACGCCGCGAGTACTACCAATGGGTGCAGGGCTACAAGACTCAGGGCAGGATTGACGCCCCAGTGACTCCGCCTCAGGAAGCCCTCCTTGATACGCTGATGTTGGGGTTGCGCTTAGCAGAAGGCTTGAGTTTGAAAACCTTAGCGCTCCAATTTGGTGAGCAGGTCGTAGAGCAGATTTTAATGACCGTAGTGCCTACGAAGGTATCTTAGCCCGCGATTACCCGGTGGTGCAGGGGGGCGTGGTGTTTGTGGCGCTGGTATTTGTCCTAATTAACTTACTGGTAGATATTTCCTACGCCTTTCTCGATCCGCGAATTCAGTACAAGTAAAATAATCCTTCCAATGGATACCCTTTCTACTCCTCCCTTTGTGCGCGAATCGTCGCTGCAAAAAGCCAGACGGCGGTTCCTGCGGTCGATTTCGGCTCGGATTGGCCTGATTTTGACTATTGCGCTGGTGCTGCTAGCATTACTGGCCCCGGTGTTACGTCCCTTCGATCCAGCCACAGCACGGGATTTTGCGGCACGGCTCAGTCCTCCCAGCGCCGTTCACTGGTTTGGCACCGATGGCTTGGGGCGAGACATGCTGAGTTTGGTCTGGTATGGAATTCGGATTTCGTTGCTGATCAGTGTCGTGTCGGTGGGATTGGGGCTGATAGTAGGAACTTTACTGGGGCTGGTAGCGGGTTATTTTCGCGGTTGGCTAGAAACTACGATTAGCTGGTTCACCGACATTTTGCTGGCCTTTCCCTCGATTTTGCTGGCAATTGCCGTGGCGACAGTGATGGGACCCAGTTTGCAGAGCGTTATGATTGCCGTAGGTGTGGTGCAGATTCCGATTTTTATTCGCCTAACTCGCAGTATGGTGCTGTCTCTACGCGAACAAGGATTCGTTCAAACCGTGCGGGCCTTCGGTGCCAAGCCGTGGCGGATTATTTTTTTGCATATTTTGCCTGCTAGTCTTGCCCCCCTAGTTGGGCAGGCAACCTTGTCTATTGGTACAGCTACTTTGGAGGCAGCCGGTCTAGGATTTTTGGGGCTGGGAGCCAAACCACCAACCCCAGAACTGGGTACGATGCTATCTGACTCATTCACCAACGGCTATGCCCTTTCCGCTCCCTGGACCATTCTGCTGCCCGGTCTGATGATCACACTGATTGTTTTGGCTTTCAACCTGCTAGGCGATGGCCTGCGGGATAGCCTGGATCCAAGAGCGGGCTAATCAGGAGCAAGTTGCTTGGACGTAAACTAATCGAAATCTAGGAAGTCCGGCTGAATTTCTAAAGATTCCGTATAACCTCTGCTGACAAGCTGCGAATCGTCTTAAAGTTTTGGGTACCCTGGGAGGGGTTACACCAACGGTAGTTTCGCAAAACAATCGTGTACTCTGTACAAAAATAGGATCTTCGTAGCTGTATACCTGTACGCAACAGTTCAGACCCTAAGATTTGGCGCCTCCGGCAGGAGTTGAGGGAGTTCCCAGATGCTTGTTTGTCCCCATTGTCAGTTTGAAAATCCAGATGCTCACAAGTTCTGTCAACGTTGTGGGGCCTCCCTGGCCGAGAAAGAATGCATGACCAACCAGCACGTTGTTGGTCCGTCGCAGTTTATTTCCATCCAATTCGATGCCAACCGAAAAATTCCGGCGGTGCTACTCGCAGCAAGCCCGGAAAAAGATGTGGCGATTCTGTGGGCAAATTTAGAAGCTTTACCCGAAGCGACTGTCGCGCCGATTGCTAAATTGGATTCTACTGAACCTGCTATTGTCGAAGGCGAAAGAGTTTTTACAATCGGCAGCCCGCTCAATCAACGGAAAATTATCACTACCGGAATTGCCAGCAAAATTGAAGAAAGAGCGATTCTTTCCGACATCAACATCAATCCCGGAAATTCCGGCGGAGCGTTGTTTAATTCGATTGGCGAAGTTGTCGGCATTACCACTTTTGCCGACATCAGTCGAAGCAGTGCCGGAGTTTCGGGAATTATCAGAATCGAACAAGCGTTATCTTTGATTGACGAAGCGAAAAAGAAGATGACGGAAATCTCAAAACCGCAAGCAAGGCTTTTGCCGGTTGACCCGACCGACAATTTTCCGCTTGAAGCCGTTAAAGAAGTTGCAACTGCTAAAAAATTTGAAACTGACCGCTATACGACAAGCGTCGGTAGCTTTAATATTCTTTTAATGACTCCGAGGTTGAAATACCGAATCCAAACCGAAGCCGAGAGGGAAGCCGCAAAAACGCGAGAGAAACGCAATAAAAAAGAGGGCGCAGTGCACGGAACTTTTCGCCCGTTTGACAACTTTTTCGCGTGGCGGGAATATGTTGGTGACTACAAGCCGATTTTGATTATTCGGGCGACGCCGGAACTTGGCGAATCTTTTTGGGGGGCTGTCGGACGCGGAATTGCCGCCAACTACGGAATCCGAACACAAGCCAGGCTTCGTTTCAAGACGGATTTTTACCGTATGCGTTTAATGTGCGGCGACAAAGAGGTTGAGCCGATTCACCCTGCAAAAATCGCCCACATCTTAAACGAAAGCAATTATTTTGTTTCAGTCAAAGACGCAACATTTGAGGGTATGTATTCTTATCCGGCTGATGCCGTTTCTCCCTCGTGTGGAAAAGTCACGTTGGAATTGTATTCCGAGAAAGAGCCGAATAAAGCTCAAAGGAAAGAACTTAGTGAAAAGGCTGTCGCACAAATAGCCGCCGATTTTGCGCCTTACCTTAACTCACGAAAACAATAGGCTGAGGCAGAAAGCAGCACTTTCTATGAACGCACCATCGAACAAATCAATGGACGTGAGGGCGAAACAGCGACTTTCTTATCGCGTTGCTCGTTAAACCCAAAGTTGCGTGTTAGCGGTTTCGCCCCACGTTATCTCCGCCATTAGGAAGATACTCCTGCTTCAGGTAAGATCTCAACTGATCGATGGAAACCCGCTCTTGGAGGCCAGCGGCGAGGACGACGGCGAGAGGCGTGGTGCGCATGCTGATCTGACTCCTGTAAATTGGACCATCGGTGATATCGGCCGGGTTGGTCCGCAGATTGAGGGCCTCGGAACAACTTCATCACGCGTCTGGGGGACGAGCGCCAGCACCCGCGGGCCACAGGCGCGGCTTGTGCGCGGTCGGGGACGCCGCTTGCGCGTTGGTGTGCGCCGGAAGTGCGCCAAGGGCCTGTGATCGCGCGTCCGCCGACATCGACCCCGAAGCACCCAGACCGCTCCCGCCGTCCGCGCTCGATGATCCTCACCGCCCGTGTGGCGCGAGCGACCGCGGCCAGGCCGACCCGGAGCGTTTCCCTGCTGATCTGTTCAGCGAGCTCCAGGGTGTCTGCGTGCGATCCGACGGCGATCGGCAGACGTAGAGAGAAGCGGTGGTCCGAGAACGCCGATAGACCAGTCGGACCCGGCCACCGGAGGCGCCATGCCCTCGACGCACCAGACCGATCTCTCGCCCGAGCTCAAGGCGCACATGCGGGCCATCAAGGCCAAGGCGATGGAGTACGGCCTTGACTTCTTCGAGGTGGTGTTCGAGGTCCTGCCCTTCGACGTGATGAACCAGATCGCGTCGTACGGCGGATTCCCGGTGCGTTACCCGCACTGGCGCTGGGGGATGGAGTTCGAGCGGCTCAGCAAGCGCGACGCGTACGGGTTGGGGCGGATCTACGAGATGGTGGTGAACACCGACCCGTGCTACGCCTACCTGCAGGAGTCCAACGCCGTCACGGACCAGAAGCTGGTGATGGCGCACGTGTACGGGCATGCGGACTTCTTCAAGAACAACTTCTGGTTCAGCAAGACCGACCGCAAGATGATGGACCAGATGGCCAACCACGCCACGCGCGTTCGTCGGCACATCGAGCGGCAGGGCCAGGCGGCGGTGGAGCGGTTCATCGATGACTGCCTGGCGATCGAGGACCTGATCGACCCCCACTCGCTGTTCGTGACGCGCGAGCCCGCGGCCGAGGCCCCAAGGCCGCGGCTGGGCGACCCGGACGATGAGGCGGCGTCCCGGGGCGGGTTCGTGCCCGACAAGCTACCCGCCAAGGACTACATGGACCCGTTCATCAACCCCCGGCGCGAGCTGGAGCGGCAGCGTCGCGAGCACGCGGAGCGGGCGCGTGCGGCACGGTCGGCGTTCCCGGCGCGGCCGACGCGGGACGTGCTGCTTTTCCTGCTGCGTCACGCGCCGCTGGAGGACTGGCAGGCCGATGTCTTGAGCATCATCCGCGACGAGGCGTACTACTTTGCGCCGCAGGCGATGACGAAGGTGATGAACGAGGGCTGGGCCACGTACTGGCACTCGAAGCTGATGACGCAGCAGTGGGTTGGGAGTGGTTGTCACCGCATAGGTCAGCGTCAGACCGTCAGTGGATGGAATGTCAATGCCATTGAGTTGAATGGTCATCGTGAAGCCTCTGGGAACGAATAAGGAGATGGGAAGTGGATTTTTATTGCCCTCTCCCTGAGGGAGAAGGGTTAGGGATGAGGGAGAATTCACTATCCCTGCCATTGAATCAGACTCCAATTATTTGCTGGATCAAGAACGTAAATACAGGAGGAGGGACTGGAAGCATAATGAGTCTCTGTCAAATCAGTTATAAGACAGGGCTTGGCTTTTTTGCGCCTCTTCACAGGGTAGGAACTGGAATTTTCCACAGGACGAAATTAGAATTAGAACTTTCTGATGTCGTATCGATTACATATAAATATTGACTTGCCGGATCGACAGCGATCGCAATAGGGGTGGCAGGACCTGGAATGATGGAAATGAATTTCATCTGATCGAACCTGAACCAGGCGATCGTATTGTCTGAGAGGACGGCAAAACAATTCACGCCATCGGGCGCAACTACCAGGACAGAAGATAGGTATGAAGCATAAGCATTAACTCCATGCCGACTAAAATTCACAACAGTAGGAAGTGTAATTTCGCCAATCAGTTGATTTGATGCTGAATCCACAACATGAATTGTCGGCTCAGACTCATCTGGAAAAAGCCAATGTTTTCCATCCGAGTGAAAAGCAATGCTCAAGACGGCTGCTGAGATCGACAACTGAAGCAGCGTGTTAGTTTGGGGTTGATAGCTGTAAGTTCGTCCACCCGCCCACAGGATAATCAGGTCGCCTTGCGGATTCGCAGCGAACGAGAAAAGGAAAGATTTGGGGTTTGGGAATTGCGCTGAGTGAACCCAATTCATAGTTGACGGGTCGAGAACACCGATAGCGGAAATCTGTCTGCCAACAGGGTCTCCAGTTGCAACAACGAGCGGGCTGCCCGGGGCTGAGCCTTTCATGAGGTTTACGGCATTGGTGAAGGATGACTGGAGCAGCCGCTTCCCCGATGAGACATCGTAGGAATCAACATAGCCACTGGTGGGGTATGGGTTTATAACAACACTGTAAATCTGGGTGCCAGTACTATCGAATGTTGCGATAACGCCACCAAAACTATCGCCAAAAGGATTAATCGTTTTCACAACCTGATATGTTGCTGTCGAGATCAGGTCGATCTCCCATGAGGAAATGATGATCTGCGAACCATCAGGGCTGAACCCGATAAATTGCCCCATCATTGGCAGGGTAAGAACAACAGAAGAACTGATTGAGACCTGCAATGGATTAGACACCCCTACATTCGTCTGCTCATAGGAGGCGGACAGGGTCAATGAGACTGTTCCCAGCGTGTGTGGAACAACGGCCCTGTTCGGCAAACTTAGGCGTGGTGATCACTTCTGCGTCTGCGGCGTCGCGTCTAGTAGCTTCGCGTGGCTCTTTTGCTTCTCTAGAGTCCCTAGAGTCTCTAGATTCTCTAGGTCTAGTCTCTCTGGCGTCTCTCACCTCCATGACAGCTTCTGGTTTGATCACCGATGGCCGTCTGGCTTCTTCGGGAGCTGGAACGAGTTGCAACTGTTCGGCTGCCGTGGCCAGATCCTGCAAACTGCCGACCAAATAATCCTTAAAGCCCTGAACCCGAATGGCTAGATCCTGAGAGGCTCCGGCAAAGGTGGTTCGCATTTCGTTTTTGATCCGCTCTTGGCGGCGTTCTAGCTGCTCAACCGCAAGTTGGAGGGTTTGGCGGCGCTGTTCTAGCTCGGTGACGCTTTCCTTGACCACTCGACCCAGGGCCATTTGGGCGTCAGTGATCTGCTTTTGCAGCATGGCATTGTAGGAAGTTTGCAGCGACGCAATTTCTTGGCGCAGGGCCTTTTCCTGCTGTTGCAATTCGGCTACTCGACGGGCCAAATCGTCCGCTTCAGTACGAGTGGGATTTCCCAGGGAGGACAAATTTAATGGCTCACGCAACGGTTGAGAACTGGGCGTGCCTGACTCAGCAGACGACTCAGTCCCATCAGGACGGGATAAGTTGAGTGACTCTGGTGTTGGGGACTCGTCTGGATTCATAGCGGAAATCGGTGAATAACAACGGTGGCATGATGCCAGGAAGGTCTGAATTTAATTCAGGGATAGCTAGGGAGCAGTCTATTGACAGGCAATACAGCTAATACAGCCAATTTAGAAATTGCTAATTAGGAAATTGTAGGACAATGCTGCTCCAGGCAAATTTTCAATCCTTTTGGATCAAACAAAACCGGCAAAAAGTGAATACTCTTTACCTCTCGGAAGTAAAACAAAATCGGCAGACGGGGCCAGAAAATTCGCCAATTTTGCCAATCTTGGTAGGGAAAGTGACGCAGGCACTTTTCGCCCCGACAAACATCGAGGGCTGTTTCTGTGAAGCGCAGGCGAATAGTAGCCGTTTGAAACAGCAGAAATACTGCTAACAGGGCAATTACACCACTAAACCAGGGCTGAACCCAAAACAAGAGTAATGCCAATAGCACCAGCCCAATCGGCAGGGCGTAGCTGGGAGCCAACTCCACCGTTTCGGTTGCAGCAGGCAGATTAGAAGCATCTGATGTGGTTGTCACTTGCAAGTTTTCTTAATAAAAGTTGAGATTTGGCTTACCCCTATTTTAAGGCTACGCGGAGATGAAGGAGGGGATCCCGGAAGCAGATGAGATGAATGAGAATGCTTTGAGAATTATTTCAGGACCGAAAACATCAGCCACGACAGAGCGGGCGAGTAAATCCGGAAATTGACGCTGAGCTGAAGCAGCGCCATGAAATACAGCAGACCATCGTAATAGCGATACTGCCCGGTCGGGATCGGGGTATTCCAGAATTCCTCGATGAAATCCCAGCGGATATCGCTTGACGAAGCCAGAGCAGCCGCTGCGTTCATCGCGATCAGCCCGGTAGCGCGGTGCTGTGGATTGACCGGTTCGCCATCGATCCGGAAGCGGCTGTTATACTGACCGATGCCGAGGTTATGAAAGAAGGTCAGCAGGCGATCCGTCTGCTCAACCTGCCACGGATCCGCTGCAAACCACGTGTAATCGAGCGCGACATTCATGGCGCAGCGCCAGGCGTCGGCATAGAAGAATTCGCCATAATCGCCCCACGGGCGAGGTTCCCCGGTGAAGTGCGCATAGTTGGGCATCAGACCGGTCTCCGGGTGTGCCGTCAGCCGCCAGAACTCACGGCTGACCTGTGCCGCCTCTGCCCAGAATGCGTTATCCTGCGCCGCCCAGCGCGCCCACAGCTCATAGAAATGCGGCGTGTGATATGACGGATCGGTGAACTGGCTGATCGCGCCGATCGCGGGGACGAACACGACCATCCGGTGTTCCGGGTGGAACATATTGACGACGTTGGTATTCTGCTCGTTCTTGTGCAGCATGGCGTGCAGGATTGCGTTGGCTTCTGCTTCGTAGTCGTAGATACCTTCGCCATTCCCCCAGCGCGCAGCGGCGAAGAACAGCGCCGTCACCATCCACGTCTCGCCATCAGGCGCAGAGTTGGAATCCATGATGCTGCCGTCGGGCGCGTTCTGCCACGAGAAATAGCCGGCGTAAGGACCATCGGCACGGTACATATACGTTTTTGCCCAGTTCCACAGGCGGTTAAATTCTTCCTGCCTGTCCATCTGGACGGCGATCATCATCCCATAAGACATCCCCTCGCTGCGGACATCGCCGTTATTCACATCGAGGATATACGCCATATCATCGCCGACGGGATAATAAACGCGCTGGGTGTGATCGCTGCCGTAGAACAGCATGTGCCACGCCTGATCGATCCGCGTGTGAATCTCTTCATCGCTCAGCCCCCACTCGCTGAGCAGGTTAGGATAGCTGCCGGTGAAGAATGCGCCCTGCGGCGGCTGAGATTGAGCCATGCTGTTCATATACGGAACCAGTACCAGAAATAAGGCAGCACAAAGTCTCAGGAACATGTCCTCTTGTCCGTCTCACTCAATGATGTATGTGGTGCGATGCCGCCGTCGTCCGTGCGGCTTATTCGATGCTCACGCGGGTCGTGAAGACCTGCTCGACAGGTGTGACTTCGCCCACGATCGTGAACGATGCCTGTGCCCGGATATCCTCCGACCGTGATCGCATCTTTAATTCTTCACTGGATATGCAGTGTGTTGCAGGTGTTGACGGTTATTTCAGGCGGTTGAATCCTGCCTTTGAGCAAGTGCTGGGCTACAGCAACGCGGAACTGATGGCCCATCCCTTTCTTGACTTTGTCCATCCTGAGGACCAGGCGGCAACCCTTACGGCAGTCAAAAATTTAGCTGAAGGCAAAATTATCCTGGATTTTGAAAATCGCTACCGTCATAAAGATGGTTCATATCGTTGGATCGCCTGGAGAGCCTTTCCCATTGCGGAGGAAGGATTGATCTACGCCATCAGTCGCGACGTGACTGCACAAAAACAGGCGCAGGAAGCCTTACGCGAAAGTGAAGAGCGATTTTATCTCGCCTTTGAAAATGCTGCGATTGGTATGGCGTTAGTATCGCTAGATGGCCATTGGCTCCAGGTGAATCGCTCCCTGTGTGAGATGCTGGGTTATTCGGAACAGGAATTGCTGGCAACCACCTTTCAGGCAATTACTCACCAGGATGACTTAGAGACAGGACTCAACTATTTTCAGCAGTTATTGTCGGGCCAGATTAACACCTTCCAGATGGAAAAGCGGTATTTGCATAAATTAGGACAGGTGGTTTGGGTGGCCTTAAGCAGTTCAATCGTGCGGGATGGGCAGGGCCAGCCATTATATATTGTCTCCCAACTTGAAGATATTACCGCTCGCAAAGCGGCTGAAGAACAACTCCAGAATCTGAGTAAGGCATTAGAAAGTGCGGTTGAAGGCATCTCGCGATTAGATGCAGAAGAATGCTATATGCAAGTCAATCCGGCCTATGCTGCTATGTTGGGTTACCAACCCGAAGAACTGTTAAAGATGAAATGGCAGCAGACGGTTTGCCCAGAGGAGATCCCTGCAATCGAGGCTGCCTATCAGCAAATGCTCCAGGTTGGCAAGGTAGAAATAGACGCTAGAGCGATCCGCAAAGATGGCACGGTTTTTGATAAGCAAATTGTGTTAGTTAAAGCCTACGACCAGCAACAGCGGTTTAGTGGGCATTACTGTTTTGTCAAAGATATTAGCGAGCGGCGCGAAATTGAGCGCATGAAGGATGAATTTATCTCCATCGTCAGCCATGAACTGAGAACCCCACTTACGTCGATTTCTGCCGCTTTAGACCTGCTAGCCGAAGGAGTTTTGCAAAACCAGCCCGAAGAAGCCCAGCAAATGCTAAGAATTGCTGCCAACAATACCGACCGACTGGTGCGCCTAATCAACGATATTTTAGACATTGAACGCATCGAATCCGGCAAAATTGTGATGACAAAACAAATCTGCAACGCAGCGGATTTGATCAATCAAGCCGTAGAAGCGCTTCAAGATATGGCAGAACGTTGATTCGGTCTTCCGGTATCTCAGGTGCAGCGATGGTTTTGTGGCTGGGCACACTTGAACCAACCTCTCAGTTGAGCAAACGCAAGAGTTAACAAGGTTTGGGACAAACTTGATTGCAGATCCTCTTGACACATCTTGTAAGGGCAACCGTCTTTGTGAATTCTGATAATTGGGATGGGTCATGATATATCTGACTGCAGGGTGAGCTAAAGCCACTTTTTCATTTGCAAGTATGAAAATTGTAATTAAGTTGATTTCATATAGTTGAGGCAACGCTATCTAGGAGAACAGACCTAAAACAGCAGCTCGCAGCAGATACTGGTTTTTTGAAGCAGCAGTACGCTTATGGTTAGGTCTAGATGGTTGATCGGCTGAGGCGTCAACTCAGCAAATGCAGCACAACACACGATGAAGCAGCAACAATTACAGCTCAGCTTGGTTGCCACGTTACTCAGCAGCAGTGTTCTCAGCAGCATGGCTCCGGTTTTGGCTTTGCCGCCGCCGCAGGATCAGCCTGAAGAGGTGTTGCGGACCGAAATTATTCTAGAAGCTCGCTCGCCGATCGATGGGGAACCGATGACGGCTGCCGAATATGCTGAGCTACAGGCCCAGCTCGAAGCCGAAGCCCGCCAAGTAGGTGTAGTGCCGCCCCGGTTTCGGGAAATCGTTACCCTATTGCGGATTCGCAAAGTGCTGCGGACTATTCTGCCATTTCTGCCTTAGCCGACTCCAATTCTGGTTTGGCCGACTCTAAGGGATTGGGCAGTAAGGGATCGGGCAGAGTGTCGGTTAAAAACTGATCGGAACGAGACGACATGCCAAATTCAGACAGTTGAATTTTCACAGACGGTATCCCATCCGGATACGGTAAAGTCTCTACTGTTGCCAATTGAGTCTCTGTGAGATGACGCTGCACCAAGTCACGGGTTCGGGCAATGCTCTCCGCCAAGGCAATGCCTTCTTGGGTCAAGAGGCCAATCACCTGCTGGGGCTGATCGCGTCGCACAACCGGCACCTGTTGCAAGCCCCGAGTCGTCATGCGGTTGACGGCTTCACTCAATAGCTCATCCGGATAAGCATGAATTAGCTTGGTGGTGCATAAAGTCTTAATTGGCTGCTGAAGCAGCACTTGCGCTTCCGAGTCAGACTTCACTCGCCGGAGGGTTCGGTTTACATCTTGCAGGGTCAGAATCCCGATCAACTGGCCAGTCTCATCGAGTACTAAAGCTCCGTGGACGCGATGTGCCATCAGGTATTGACTTGCGGTCAGCAGCGCCAAGTTGCCTACTAACGTCAGAGGTACGGTCTGCATTGCTTCGGCTACGAGCACAGTTGATATCGGCGCTTCCTCAGGGCTGATTGCTTCCACTTCCGCAAAACCTGAATCGCTCGATTGTAATCTCCAATCAGTCGATAGGCTTCGCCCAAACTGCCCAGGGCCGCCGCCGTTCCGATGTCGTCGTTGTTTTGTTGGGCCAGCGCTACAGCACTGTTGACACTGCACGGTTCCTCATCGCCGCACAGCAGGGTGATTGCCTGTCGATGTTGCCCTAGCCGACTCAGAGCCTGGGCTTGCTCAGTCAGCATTCGTCCCAACTGCTGGAGATGGCCGAGCTGCCGATAGGTATCTACCGCCTGCTGCCAATAGGTGACCGCCTCAGAAACCTGGCCGATTTGCTGATGGGCGCGAGCCAAATTTTCCAGCACAATGGCTGCCTGCTCAAGCTGTTGGCTGTCTTGATAGATTGACAGAGCCGCCTGCCAGAACGGGAGCGCACCGGCCATATCTCCTGCCTGATAGTGCTCGACGCCTTGCTGCACTAGCTGCTGTGCTGATTTCTGAGTTGATTTCTGGGTTGATTTCTGGGTTGATTGCTGAAGTGCTGGATTGGGAGCTGTCTGGGCCAATCCTGCTCGTCCTACCTGGGCTGGTGATTCACTGAGCCATTGGACTGGCTGAGGGGCAGGGGTCAGGCTGAACAGCAGAAAGCCAGACAAAACCAAAACCGCAAAGCGCAGTGATTTGAAGATAGGACGGCATCGATTCCCCATGATCGCTCCAGTGTCTCTAGCTAATAGACGCCAGCCCTGAAGTCTGAGTCTGGGCCGCGTTCACTGATTTTTTCCAATAGCGTACCAGACCGATCCAGGTGTCAGTCCCATACTCACCGAATTTATTTACAGTTTCCATTTGCAAGTCTTATTTGCAGGTTTCGGCAAGCGATACTTCCAGCTTGGCAAAGCAACTGGACGCAAATCGGCAAGCAGATTGACAGAAAGCCTGCATGAGTTCGGCAGTAGGTTTCTTTACTCTGATATCAAGCTCAATTCATTCAACCCAGGAATAGCCCTATGTGCCGCATATTCTTTGTTCATCTAATTGATGCTCTGTTGGCTGTAGGTGGAGTAATAGCTATCAGCACAATAGATGTATCGCCCATTGTTGAAGGGAGCAGCGTTCAGCCAGTTTATGCTGCGGCTAATTGCTGGGTGTGGGTGGGAGCACTAATGGCTGAGTTACCGGAATCAGCACCAGAGGAGAAAAGCAATGAGCGACCCAAAGAATACAATCAAGATTGGAGTGAGGAAACTACTGTCGCCTGTGGAGCCAATACCGTAAGGGCAAAGCATTTGCGAAATGAATCCTAGGCGTGGCTACAGAGCTTTTGATGCAAATGCTTTGCCCTTACCAGAAGATAGAGCTGTGCACCTAAGGCTGATTGACATCTGCTTGGTTAGAGGCATCGCCCCAGACTACCCGCGGCGAGCAGCAAGAGGCCAATCGTGACTGCAGCGTTAGGAAATGGGTAAACCATAAAATCACCGCTAAACGCAACAAGAAAAATGACTTACCAAGACTGCCGCACCTGCTGGAGATAGAATTGCGTTTGCTGATAGCCGGCCTGATCTCCCTGTTGCTCAAACAATTCGGCAGCTCGCTGCAAATCGGCCAAGGCAGAGGCCCGGTTGCCCGTTTGGAAATACAGCACGCCCCGATTGCCGTAAGCGCCAGCCAGCGATGGATCGAGGCTAATGGCCCTTGTGTAGTCATCAATGGCGGCAGCGGCATCTCCTAGTTCGGTGCGGGGTTTGCCGCGATTGTAGTAGGCATCAGCATAGTTGGGATCGATGGTAATCACCTGGTTAAAGTCGGCCAGCGCTTGATCAAACTTTCCTGCCAGGGCATAGAGCACGCCTCGGCTGTTGTAAGCTTCTGGATAGTTCGGGTTAATTTCAATGGCTTGATCAAACGCCTGCATTGCTCCGGTCAGGTCATTGGAGTAAGTGCGGGCTTCGCCCAAATTGTAGTACGCCTCTGCACTGTCCGGGTCTTTTTGTACGGCGGTCTGGAAATTAGTGATCGCCTGATCGTAGTCTCCAATGATGTGATAGGCAATGCCCCGCTGCATGTAGGCTTCGGCATAGTTGGGATCGACCTGGATGGCTCGCGTGTAGCTGATGATGGCCGCCTGATGGTTGCCCTGTTCTACCTGTGCTAATCCCTGATTAACCCAATCGGCGGCTGAGTTGGCAGCTTGCGGTCTGGTTGGGACGGCAGCATGGGTTGGCGACAAGCGGGCCTCAGCGGGCATTCCCCCCAGTAACGTCAACGGTAAAGCCATTGGTAGAGCTATTGGTAGAGCTATTGGTAGAGCCATCAGCATTGAGCAGGTCGGTGCAAAGGTAACAGCTTGAAGCACAATCTGATGGTTCCAGGTCATGATGCATATCCTTACAGCCTTTTCCAGGCTAATGAAGTACAAAAATTGGGGTGCAGGGGCTGTGCCCCTGCGTGGGGGCTTCGCCCCCCTATACCTTACGTGGGTGAAAAACGCTGTATATAACAGCAATACAACGCCAATCAGGGAATTGAATTCAAATTTTACCTCACAATCTAGGGAAGGTCAGAACTACCCTCTCTCAGCCGCCCCTCGGTAAGAGGAGCCGCAAACGATGAGGCTCTGCTTTGTCACGACAATTTTCAGAATCTGGTATGAGCAACACGAAGAAGCTTACAGTCTCAATAGAGGGCTGAGATCGACCGTTAATAGTTCATCGCAGCTATATCAACGAATACCAATCAATAATCAATAAACAACTGCTCAATAATTGCCTGGTCTAATCGGAAATTTTGTTGCCCATGCCGGGGATCAGCTTCATGATTCCAGCTAGGGACCCCATGTTTTTCATCAAGCGCAATTGCTTGACAAAATCTGTGAAATCAAACTTGGCGGTGAGAATTTTCTCTTGCAGTTTTTCTGCTTCGGCAATGTCAACTTCTTCCTGGGCTTTTTCAACCAATGTCAGCACATCGCCCATACCCAAAATTCGGGAGGCCATTCGGTCGGGATAAAACGGCTGTAACGCCTCAACCTTTTCGCCCACACCAATAAATTTGATCGGCTGCCCAGAAATACGGCGCACTGACAGGGCCGCACCACCACGGGTATCCCCGTCCATTTTGGTGAGAATCGCGCCTGTAATTCCAATTTGTTCATGAAAGGTGCGAGTCAGGTTAGCAGCCTCTTGGCCAGTCATGGCATCGACCACCAGTAGCACTTCGTGGGGCTGCACTGCCTCTTTGATCTGCGCCAGCTCAGCCATCATTGATTCATCGATCTGCAAACGGCCTGCCGTGTCGATGATCACTGTATCAATGCCGTCGGCCTTAGCTTTTTCAACCCCCTGACGAGCAATTTCCACCGGATTAGCATCTTTGCCCAGCTCAAACACCGGCACGCCGATCTGCTTGCCCAAGGTCACAAGCTGATCAATCGCTGCCGGACGATACACATCAGTTGCGACCAACAGCGTGCTGCGGTCAAGTTTACGTAGGTGCAGAGCTAGTTTTGCCGTTGCGGTTGTTTTACCCGTTCCTTGCAAACCGGCCATCAAGACAATGGTGGGCGGAGTGTCAGCCTGCGCGAGGGGAACATTGGTATCCCCCATGACGGCAACCAGCTCATCGTAGACAATTTTAATGAACTGCTGCCCTGGGTTCACTCCTGCGATGACTTCTGCTCCTAGTGCCCTTGTTTGCACATCGGCAACAAAATCCTTTACCACCTGTAGGTTGGCATCTGCCTCTAGCAGCGCCCGCCGCACCTCTCGCAGCGCTTCCTGGATATTCGCTTCGCTGATTTTGTCCTGGCCCCGGAGTTTTTTCCAGGCTCCTTCTAGGCGGTCGGCAAGGGCTTCAAACATAGGATTGTTTAACGGTCAACTTTAGACTTCTTCTTATTTTAGGGTGTTGGGTGGCTTTTAGGGTGTTGAGTATTGAATTGGGGGACCAAGGAGTGAGCAGAAAAGTTTTCATCTGTCGTTAATTAGATACTGATTTGAATATTGTCTAGTTAACTAAGCATGGAATTAGAGGAGCAACTAAAAGTGAACTACCTCCTGGAGACAAAAAAGAAATTTGCTAAGCCATAAACCCTGCACTCGTAGGGTGATTCAAACGACTGCGAGCAAGAAGCATAAGAAAAAGGGGCACTACCTTGCATCCGGTAGTTGGGCTTTGACCCGGATCAGATTTGAGAGCCAGATTGGAGGGTAGGCTGTCTGCGGGTTTGGATATCGCTACTTTTGCTTAACGCAGCATACTCGTAGAGCCTGCTTGCAATAGCTGGGAGAATCGTGAGTGTGGGTCTTGCTGTAGGGTTAGGCGATCGCCGTATTCAACCATCTGACCGTTTTCTAAAATCAGAATCCGATCAACTCGCTGAACAGTGGCTAGGCGGTGGGCAATTATAATCCCGGTGCATTTGAGCAGTAGTTGATCAACCGCATGTTCAATTAACCGTTCCGTTGTTGGATCGAGGCGAGAGGAGGCTTCATCTAGAATTACTAATCCTGGCTTTTTCAGAAACACCCGCGCAAATGCCAAGAGCTGGGCCTGACCTGCCGAAAGTCCACTGTTCTCTGCCCCTAACAGCGTATCCAATCCAGCCGGAAGCGATTGCAGCCATTCGTCTAACCCCAACCACCCTAAAGCCTCCAAAATCGTGCTGTCTGGAATGCCAGGATCAAAAAATGTGAGATTATCGCGAACGCTAGCTTGAAACAACTGCACATCCTGGGTGACAAAGCCAACCTGCTGCCGCAGATGCTTCAGTGGTACTTGCCTAACCGCCACATCCCCAAAACGAATGGTCCCAATCTGAGGGTCGTATAGCCGTAGCAGCAGCCGAGCCAGCGTTGATTTACCGCTGCCAGTTCGTCCTAATATGCCCAAGGCTTGACCAGCAGGAAGGTGAAAGGAAAGGTTTTGTAATGCCCATGACTTCTGGTCATTCGATTGTTGGATTGCGCGATTTACTCCTGATTGCTGACTCCTGACTCCCAACTCCCGACTCCCGACTCCTGACTCCTCATAACTAAACCAAACCTGCTCAAATGTCACCGCCAATGCCCCCGCTGGCAAAACCGCGTCTCCGCCTGCCGGCAGCCGAGCCTCCACCCGCAATAGCGCCTGAATCCGCTGTAGGCTGGCCTCTACCTGCTGGAGTTCTTCTAGCTCTTCGCGAATTCGTTCGATTGGTTGGGCTAATAAGTTGGTGTAGTGAAAGATGACATAGGCCGTACCAATCGTGATCGCCTGCTGTTGCCAGAGATAGGCACTGACAGCCAGCGCAATCGCATTTCCGGTTGTGAACAGCCCCACTGACGTGGCCCACAGCACCGTGCTGGCAAATCGCGCTTTTTGATAGATCGGCAACCATTGCTGCAACAGGCGATGAAACTGCCGCATCACATAACTGACCGCACCATTGGCGCGAATATCTTCTCGCCCTGCTAGATACTCACCCAAAAAGCCAAAAACTCAGCGCTGATCTGGCGATAGGTGGCCCAAGGTGCAACGGCAAAGGGCGGTCGCTCAACTGCGGCAAGAGTTTGGCGTCTAGTTCCCTGACTCACCATCTAAATTTCCACAAGCAACATGATCTAAACAGCACCATACCATCAGGAATCAAGGCGTGATGACTAGCTTAATCATTAGAGCTGACTGAACTATTAGTTTTGATTTCTGGTGGTTGCTTTTCTCTTCACCAGGTTCAAACCATGAGCAATTTTCCGCAAGTACTTTGGTTGAATGTGAGTCCGAGTTTACAGCGATTTCATCAACCCCTATTGCGTCATCTATCTAGCCAGTTTACGGTGGCTTGTTGGGACTATTGTCAAACCCCAGACGAAGCCTGTTCCCTGGAAACGGCCATAACCCTGCTGCACGACTATCTCAAAATCTGTGACCAACCGCTGCATCTAATTGGTCACGGCACTGGTGGCTTGTTAGCGCTGCTGTATAGCCGTCGATATCCTGACTATGTCAAAACCCTATCGCTCCTGTCGGTCGGCGTGCATCCTGCGGTGGATTGGCAAGCCCATTACTATGTGCATCGCCAGCTACTGTCTTGCAAGCAGGAGGCAATTCTGGCGCAGATGACTCCCTATTTGTTTGGGGAGCAGACGCAGCTTTCAACTCGTCGGCTAGTGCGGATGCTGAAGCGGGATCTGGAAAACTCGCTATCGCCCCATAGCTTGTTTCGGCGAGTGAGTATAGCGGCTGGTAATGTTGCGGTGCCGTTGATGGTATGCGGCGGTGAAGTGGATATTGTGGTTGATCCGAATCAATTGTACGGCTGGCAAGACTATCTGAAAACCGAGGACCGGCTGTGGATTTGTCCGGATGGCTGCCATTTCTTTGATTTTTCCTATCCAGAGCTAGTTGCGGCAAAGCTGATCGAATTCTGGACTTCGGTACTTTCCAATCATTTCTCTCTGATTAACTTCTGAGCTGCTTTTACCACAGATCTGACGTGCTGCTGCAATTTGAAATTACATTCTTATGCTGAGTTATCTCGTTGTTAATCAGGTGTCACAACCGATTCCAGCTCCCATTCTAGGAATTTGTGTTTGGAGTTCGCTGACAGTTTTTCTCTGGAGTATTGGCCTCGCCGTTCGAGATGGAGTAGTGCGTCTGAAGCGGCTGCACCAAGTTCCCTGCTCTCGCTGTTGCTACTTCACCGGAGACTATCGCCTCAAATGTGCTGTCAACCCCTGTATAGCTCTGACCGAAGCGGCAATTGACTGTCGGGATTTTGTACCGAGTTCGATGCCGCCTTTACCCTGTTCTAAAACCTATTCGCAAACCTGCAAGCGCTAAGCCGAATGGTAGGATGTGACGCGATGCTGAATCCACTGCTAAATCCCAGACATTACCGCTTTGCTCGCCGGGAATTGCTGCCCCTAACGCGCCGCAACATCCTGCACCGAGATAGCCACTCCTGCCAATATTGCGGCTACACTGGCGATGATCTGACGCTCGATCACGTAGTGCCCCGGTCGCGCGGCGGCGAAGATACCTGGGAGAACATGGTGACGGCCTGTGTGCGCTGCAACGTTAAGAAGGGCAACCGCACCCCCAAGGAAGCCAACATGATCCTGCGGCAACCGCCCCATAAACCTTACAGTGGTCTTTACTTTGAGGTGACGAAACACGTCAAAAGCGGCGTACATCAAGAGTGGCAGAAATATGTTATTGGTTCCTAAACCCCCAGATTGGATTGACAGTCGGGGGTTTTTGATTGTTTGACTGAGCCTGTCTGAGTGTTTTCTGCAAAAGTTTATCCTACGAAAGTTGATTAGGTAGCTTGACAGTCCTGGTTTATTACTGGTCTATTCCTGATTCATTTCAAGCCCGTGGCAGTTCTGGCTCAATCATGCCTCTTGCTCGCCAGATTTATCTCCAGATCGATCTCCAGATCTATCTAAAGACGGGAATCTCAACTCAGTCCGGACGACTGCTGCAATTTTTTGCAAAGATCGTAAGGGTAGGCATAGAGCAAGACAGAATACGGATCGATCAAATCAGCATCGATCACGACGGACTGGGGCAATACTTCACTTCTGAATCAGGTGGAACCGTTGTTGCAAATTCCTGCTGCTTGCATCTCACACAGTTCGTACAATCGAGCATATGCAATTGGATTCTCCACAATCATTTAATAATTTGGCATTAATCATGGAGTCTGCTGTCACTTCCGATCTTGACGTACACATTGAGTCTCCTAATCGATCGATCAGCATGGACCGAGAGCCTGCTGTACCCAAAGCCAGTATGCAGGGTTGGATGACATCCCAATCCCAAACAATCACCGAGCAGAAGGTAGAAGAAATTCGGCGAGTGCTGGATCAGCATCGGGGAGAGCGCCATTTGGTAGCCCTGCAAGATTTTCCCGATCCGGATGCCCTCTCTTGTGCCTGGGCTTACAAGCTGATTGCCCAGCAGTATGACATCCGCAGTGACATTGTCTATGCCGGGGCACTGAGCCACCAGGAAAACATTGCGCTTGTCCGTTTAACCGGGCTACCCGCTCAGCGCTGGACGCCACAAAACTCGAAAGAAAAAGACCTGTCGCCCTACCAAGGCTGTGTCTTTATTGATAACCAAGGCACAACAACCCAACTCTTACCGTTGGTGCAGCAAGCAGGCATTCCCATCGTGGTCGTGATCGATCACCACACAGCTCAGGGAGAGCTGAATGCAAAATTCATCGATCTACGCCCTCAGGTCCGCGCTACCTCGACAATCTTGACCCAATATTTGCAGGCGGGACCTGGGGTAGGGGGTGTAGTAGCGTCGGGCATAGACCGCCGAAGTCGCCAACGCTTTCACACAGTCCCGTACCGAGAGGTCGCCGCCGTAGAATTTGGCTTCTACATCAAGGCAACGCACCTCATCGGGAATGACATCACCCGCCTCATCCATCACCTGAGCATAGAGGGCATGAAGCACCTGTTGCTTTTCCGACTGACTGCTGTAGGGCAGCAGGCGATAGATGCGGCAAGGCTTACGGCGTAGGTCAAGGGCAAGGGGCGAGCTGGAAGAACGACCCAATTCAACCAGCTCATTCGGCTTTTTTGCGTCTGCCAGAGCTTGGCTCATCAACGGCATTTTGCTGATGTCCATGCGTGACTTCACCGGTTCAAAGCTGGGAACAACTACATCTTTGTTCTGCTTCGTCAACTGGTTGTACAGCCGATTGGTGTTCGGGAAGTTGGCCGCTGGCAGGGTGGGGAAGCGTCGGTAGGGAACCGTATCCTCACCGAAGTACTGGGCATATTCTGGCGTACCGGTCATGGCGCGAATAAACGCCTCCAAGCCTTGAGATGCCAGAATCTGATTGTACTTGCGGATCTCCGCCTGATCCTGCGGTGCCCGTCCCAGGAAGTGCTTGGTTCCCAGTTCAATCACCTTGGTGTTCGGATAGGGCGTGTAGAACTCTTTGATATAGAGGCTAGAGGTGCCCAGTCCTTCAATGAACTCCTTCACCGTGATCTCGCCATTCGCCAGCTTACTTTCGAGGGCGCTGAACTCGTTTGTAATGATGTAGGGTTCAATGTCACGCTCGAAGATCTGCCGGTAGGCAGCGCGGGTAACGTTCTTCACGTCGGTGGGTGCCAACGTTGTCAGCTTGAAGATCTTGGTCTGCTCGCGCTTGCGGTTGACACCTTGGTTGACGCGGAATTCCACATCTGGCGTTGTGCGGCTTTCCGTCACCATCCCCAGCTCCATAAAGCGCGGGGTTTCTGCAACTTCAACCTTGCTGCTCTTGTCAACAATGCTGCCAATCCGGTTCGTGCGCAGCGCCACACCGCCCGGAGTCAGATAGCGCTCATAGGGCACCGTATCTTCGCCAAAGGTTTGGCTGTACTCCATGCTGTCGATAATCGCATCCACCACGGCATAGAAGCCTTTCTTGGCCGCCAGATCGAAGTAGGCATTGATCTCTTGCCGACCGTAGGTGGGACGACCGAGCAGCCGCCGGTGGATGTACTCAATCGCTTTCACCACATAGAGCGGCGTCCAGTACATCTTACGGAACACATCCGACTTGGCTAGCGCCCGCACAAACTCGCGCACGGTGATTTCGCCGTTCTCCAGCTTGATTTCGGCCACCGTCTGCCGCTGACCAGAATACACCTCCCGCCATCCGCTGAAGCAGCTCGGCGATCCGCACCAGGTTGTCGAGCACGCTGCGGCGTTTGGCCTCGGTCGGGTGCGCCGTGAGGGTCGGCTGAACGTCAAGTCGATCGATCAGCGCCCTCAGCCCGGCGGCGTCGAGCCCCCGCTCCTTGAGCCGACGCATGCACTCCAGCAGCGACTCGGCCCGGGGGTGCTCCGGTGTCGCCGCCCGGGCGCGCTCGCGGTTGATGCGGGAGATCTGCACCTGCTCGGCCTGGTTGAGCAGGTGGAAGCGTGCTGTGGTGTAGCGGAGCACCTGGCCCAGGTCGTCGAGCGACAGATCCGAGATCAGCCGCGTGGCTCGCGCCCAGCCCTCATGCTCCAGCGCGTCTCCCGCGGCGGCGCACGACTCTCGGAGGGAGGCGGCTAGTTTCCGCCCACGCGCAAGCCCGCACGCCGGCGCGGATCGAGCCAGCACTTCGTCCAGCAGCGCGACATGGGCGACAGCGTTCGGGCTGGTCATGGGCCGACGTCAATGCGGGGCTTTTCGGATGTGGCGCTAAGCCATTCGGATTCTACGTAGAGCTTGCGAGATCCGGCCGGCCGACGACACGATGTTCGACCTCGACATCTCGAGGCGAGGCGAGCGGCCGATCAGGGGCTGTTCTCGCCGTAGATCCCATCGTCCCACGCGGCGACGGAGCGGATGCGCTGGCCCGGGGTGAGGGCGGCATGGCCATCGAAGAAGGCGACGTTTGCGCCCTTGCCGTGGCGCTCTGGGGAGACCCGCAGGGCCGAATCCGGCCCGGCGAAATGGGGCTGGACCCAGATGTCGTAGAACTGGGCGACGCCCAGGTCGTCGGGCCAGGAGTACCAGGAGTTGTAGAGGACGCGGGAGCGGTCCTCGGCCATCTCGGTGATGTAGATGGTGGTCGCGGGTCGCGCGATGTGAATGAGCTTCGTGGGACCTCGGCGGTAGACCTCGCTGTTGGCGCGAGGGTCGATGACGCCGGGCGAGATCATTCGGACGCCGTTGACCACGTAGTGGATCTGGTGCCCGTCGTTGAATCGGCTGGCGCAGCGGTAGTAGGGGGCGCGCTCGAACTTGTCGTTGGGGGTCTCGCCGCGGCTGATGCGTTCGTCGATGTACGGGCGCAGGGCCCATGCCCAGGGCGGCCTGGTGACGGGAGCGGTGGGGCTCAAGGGCTTCCAGCCCTCACGCGGCACGTAGTCGTTGAACTCGGAGGCATAGACCAGCGCGGCGATGGAGAGCTGGCGAAGATTCGAGAGGCACTTGCTCTGCCGGGCGGACGCTCTGGCGCCGCCTAAGGCCGGCAGGAGCAGGCCGATGAGCAGGGCGATGATGGCGATGACGATCAGGAGCTCGATGAGCGTGGACAACCGACGGCACCTTGCTCACCAGCTTTATAGGACATCAAGAAGCGGTGCAGGACGTGGCCTTCAGCCGAGACGGTAAATTGCTCGCAACGGCCAGTGAAGATCAAACCGTGAAGTTATGGGAACCTAGCGGTAAATTGGTAGCCATTCTGCGCGGCCATCGAGATCGAGTCAACACCGTTGCCTTTAGCCCCAACAGTCCGGTGCTCATTTCTGGCAGCGAGGACAATACGCTCAAAATTTGGGATTTCAACGGCAAGCTGTTGCGCACCCTCACAGATCATCGAGCTAGCGTGTACGATCTGGCCTTCAGTTCCTATGGACAGATCGTCGCCTCCGCCAGCCGCGATAATACGATCAAGCTGTGGAATCGCGAGGGTGTGCTGCTTGCAACTCTAAGGGGCCACATCAAACCCGTGTGGGGCTTGACGTTTAGCCGCGATGGACGCACTCTTGCCTCAGTTAGTGATGATGAAACGATCCGCTTCTGGAAGGTAAACAACCCGTTTCGGACTCCCTTAGTGGGACACGAAGCCGCCGTGACTGCTGTTGCTTTTAATCCAACCAATCGAACTGTAGTCACTGCTAGCGAAGATCGCACTCTACGAATCTGGAATCACAAAGGCGCACAATTGCGTCTGATCAACGGGCACGAGGCCGGCATCGCTGACCTAGCGATTAACCCCGATGGGCGCATTTTGGTTTCAGCTAGCCGCGACAAAACCATCAAGCTGTGGAACACAGAGGGTCGGTTGCTGCGAACCTTTAGCGAACACCAGTCGCCAATCTTGTCTATCGACTTCAACCCCACTAGTCAGGCGATCGCCTCTAGCAGTGAAAACTCCCTGATCAAGCTCTGGCAACAAGACAGTCGTTTGGTGCGTACCTTGGTTGGCCATGTGGGATCGGTTAATGATTTGGCCTTTAGCCCAATCGATCCCTTACTAGCCTCAGTGAGCCGCGATGGGGCGATTCGGCTATGGAGGAGTAACCCCAGCCCGCCAGACTCAATTAGGCGCACAGAATGGCGTGGCGAGGGCGAGTTGCTGACTAGTTTTGGCGACTACGATGTGGAGATCAGAGCGGTTGCTTTTAATCCTATGCGCTCCGAGTTGGCCACAACCTGGAACAAAACCGTCAAGATCTGGAGCACCGATGGTACCTTACTCAAAACCCTACGCGGCCATCAAGCTAAGGTCAATCGTGTCGCGTTTAGCCCTGATGGGCAATTGTTTGCCTCCGCCAGCGAAGACAACACGGTCAAACTTTGGAACCAAGATGGTGAAGAGCTAACCACGCTCGATAGCCATGCAGGCCCTGTTCGAGCTGTTGCATTCAGTCCCGATAGCCACATCCTCGCTTCCGTCAGTCCTTGCTCACGCAACAGGGGTTCTATAAGGGATGCACCTCGACGTGCGGCGGAGAGTGCGTCAGATGCTCTGGCGCACCAACTGCTGTGTCGGTCTGCGAGCCGGGTGCACCGACCGATTGCTGCGACATCCGGGTGGCAATGGGCAGTCGGCAACTCTGTGGACGAAAGGGCTTCGCTCCGTGCTTCGTCTTCGCGGCGTCGCCGAATCCGGTTGGCGTTCCTGATTTGAGAGGCTGCGGCTGCAATGCTGCTCTTAGTTATGGTGATGAAGTATGCAACTCTACCAAATGCACTTCATAAAGCCATCGTGTAACAGCAAGACCAACTGAAGGAGATTGTCGATAATGTTTAACGTGGCTGCTTCTGTAGTGATAAGCATGTGTGTTACCACTGCGATGGTTGAACATCAGCTCGATCCGCCAGCCGCCGAGAGTCGCGATCAGCCAAACGCCGGATCGATTGCTGCCCTGCTCGCTGGGCTAGAGTCGCACGAGACGTCCATTGAATCGGTATCGGCGGTCAGCGAGGAGTTCATCTTTGGGAGATGGAACGGCGTCGTCGACGATCTGCAGTGGAGCCGCCTCACGACCGGATCAAGATATAACGATCGATCACTGAAGTGGACGAGAGACTGGACGTTCGACGGCAATGAACGCGATTCCAGCGGACAGCTGGCGTTGCACTATGAAGTCAGCATCTTGGCCGGTGATGGAGTGGCGCGAGTCGGATGGATGGCAGGACAGGAACTGGGCATGGTCGCGGGCAGCGACGCGACGCTCAGCACACCCCAGCCGCACCTCTGGCGAGTCCTCGGGCGGCATGTCGATCCGCGCTTCCCAGCCGAGTCGCCGCTGCTCCACGAGATCCTCAGGAGCGCCCGGGAACTGGAGTACCTCCCTCCAACCGAAGAGTTGCCTTGGCCAGGCGTGCTCGGTCGCGTGGTGATCTGGGAGACCTTCGATCTCGAGGTCCGTATCGATCCACAGCACGGCTTCGTGCCGCGTCACTGGAAGATCGATTACCGACGGACGCCCGGGGTAAAGATCGAGATGATTGTCTCGTCCGTGCAGCGCGTTGGCGAATTCTGGATGCCCCGGGTCGCGATCTTCATAGTTCACTTCGCATACGACGCAAACCCGCATGCGGCGGAGCCGGCGCCGGTGGTGAACCAGATCCTCGATCGCTATCGCTCCCTAGTGGGCCTGCCGCCGATGCCAGATCCTCAGTTCTTTGCCAGGCATATCGAGCGGAGCGTGCGGATCACGCGTGATCCGTCCGGTACAGGGTGGCGCAGTCCGATCCCGCCTGATGGACCACACAAGGAGATTGGTCTGACCCTTCCGAGCGTCACGCTCTTTCGTGCCATCAGAGTCGCTAAGATCCATATCTGCCACGGCAACCGCACCAACCAGTTTCGTATGAACCTCAATCAGCGGCAAGGGTCGGGCTTGTTCCGTCATCACCAGTGTTGAAAGCGCCGTTTGTAAGACGGCTTTCGCTTCTTCCATTTGCCCATCGTTGAGCAAGCGGGCGGCTTGTTTCATTGCATCAGGGTAGGATGCCAGGGGAAGATTTAAGGTTGTTGTCCGAATTTCGCTCATTAAGTTGTTGAGCAGTTCGCGGGCTGCCGGGTAATCTTCGGCATTGATCGCACTTTTAATTTGATTGCGAATTCGCTCAATGACATTCTTATCTAATGGAGCAACATCAATCACTGCCACCTGAGTGGATACCGGCACTAAACCCAGTTCAGGATAACGGGCTAGAAGAATATCGAGTTTTCCAGTAGCGCGTTCCAAGGCTTGGAGTGCATCTGACGTTTTGCCCTGATCGATCGCCTCGATCGCTTTACGGGTTTCTTCAATGGCGGCAATGGCATCCTGATCTAAACTCCGCTCTGCTTCACCGGTGGCAACCTGTTTCTCCTTCTCAACATCTTCTGGCAAGGAGGATTCTTGCACTGGCAACTTCAACTGCTGCAAAGTCTCAGTCAGTTGGGTGGATTCAGGGGAGGACGCAGCGAACGTAGACAGTTGACCAGAAGTGATGAAAAACAGACAAGCGCTAAGAACACCGAGTAACAAGGCTTTGAGGGTTTTCCAGATGTGGGAACTGTATTTCATCATCAACCTCCTAGTCTAGTTAACTCGCTTTTCGCGTCAATTTAGAATTCTCAGGAATTGAGGCTATTGCAATCAAAACTTTAGTTGATACAGGTTTAGACCTGCACCATAAATGTTTCCAATCGCGTCTTTAATTAGTTCTCTATTAGGTTGAAAAATGAATTCCAAGACATTGTTCCTTACCGTGAAACAATCCATTGAAATCATACATAAACCAAGATTCATCCAGTTGATATTTTGAGTCAAACCAGACCAATTCAGTCGATTACAGATCTGTCCCCAATGGTTTAAAAGCAGATCTTTACCTTTGGACAAAATTGTAGAATACAATCCAAAGACAAGGGGATCGGTTTTCCAGGTCAGAAAGGTTCCTGTTTCCGACCCTAGTTGAGTGGATTGTCCTGAATAGCTTGTGTCACGTATCCCTCGTTTCTCGTCGTTCTCATTTGCAACTTTGAGGAGAAGGATTTTTACTTGACCGTCTTCGTCAATCACAAACTCAACTTTGCTGCTGCTAAGCAGCTGGCACCAATCAGCAATTGCTTGGCATGGGGATAAGTGGGATAGCCGACCACTTGCCATTGCCGCTCATTGCCAGGTACTTTTGCACGTCCATCAAGTGTAAAGCGCCACGGTCGGCAATTTCGGCTAGCGGCGGTTGCAATTTGGGCTGGCAATTAGATTGCCGGGTTCAGAGTTGCGGCCAGAGTTGAGTCAAGCTATTGAGTCAACGGCTGAAGCTGATGGTTGGAATCAGCGTATTGTGAGCTGCGGTTTTCGGTTGGTTTTTCGGTTGAGATAATAATGAGACGCGGTTAGGGAAGGGGAACTGTGTTAGAAGCCTGTGTATTTGCAACGATATTGTGCGGATTCTTTGGCATCGTCCTGAAACAGAATCTGGTGATGAAGATTATTTCGATGGATGTGATGAGCACTGGGGTCGTCGCCTATTACGTGTTGATTGCATCCCGCAATGGCTTGTTCACACCGATTCTTTCGGACGCCAACCGTGGCGCTTATGCGGATCCGGTCCCTCAGGCGGTGATTTTGACCGCGATCGTGATTGGCTTTTCGATCCAAGCCTTGATGCTGGTTGGGGTGATGAAGCTGGCACGAGATAACCCGACGCTGGAAAGCAGTGAGATCGAGAAGGGTAACATGCCATGAATATAATCACGATTGCCTGGATTGCCCTGCCCTTTTTTCTGGGGTTTGTAATTTACCTCTGTCCGCGATTTGATCGGTCTCTGGCTCTAGTAACCTCTCTAGCATCGGCGGCCTATGCGGTGCTGTTGTTCACTCAGCCCATACCGGTCGCATTGCAGTTGCTCGATCATTTTGGCGTCACCCTGATAGCCGATTCGCTCAGTGGCTTCTTCATCTTGACGAACGCGCTGGTGACGATGGCGGTGCTGTTCTACTGCTGGCAAAGCGGTAAAAGTGCCTTTTTTTACGCTCAGGCGACTATTTTGCATGGTAGTGTCAATGCTGCTTTTGTTTGTTCCGACTTTATTAGCTTGTATGTGGCGCTGGAAGTTCTGAGCATTGCAGCATTTCTACTAATTGCCTATCCCCGCACCGATCGCTCGATTTGGGTAGCGCTGCGCTATTTGTTTGTCAGCAATACGGCGATGCTGTTCTATCTGGTGGGCGCAGTGCTGGTGTACCAAACCCATCATTCGTTTAGTTTTGCCGGATTGCAGGATGCTCCAATTGAGGCAGTGGCGCTGCTGTTTCTGGGGCTGTTGGTGAAAGGTGGAATTTTTGTATCGGGTTTGTGGCTGCCCTTGACCCACTCCGAATCGGAAACGCCGGTATCGGCTTTGCTGTCGGGGGTGGTGGTGAAGGCAGGCGTATACCCGCTGCTGCGCTGTGCTTTGGTATTGGAAGAATTCGACCCGATTGTACGGCTGTTTGGCGTTGGAACGGCGCTGCTGGGAGTGGGCTATGCCGTATTTGAGAAAGATACAAAGCGCATGCTGGCGTTTCAGAACAAGCTAAACGCTGCAATTCTTGATTGGCCTGCTGAAGCTGTTGATATAGTTCAGATTGCTGAATGGCAATCCCGGCCTGAATGGCTAGTTGCTTGAATAAGTCGATTTCCGGCTGCTGCCAACGTCTGGGGCCGCGACACTGGTGCGCAATCAGTAGTCCCCACAAGCGCTCTTGCTGCAAAATTGGCACTACGAGATTGGCTCGGATCTGAAATTGTTGCAGTAGCTCCACATGGCATTGGGTTAGCTCAGCGCTGTAAATGTCCTCAATCGCTTTGATCTGCCCTTGTTGATACTCATGAGCGTAGGTTGTTTGAAAGCAGGTATCCATTACATGTAAGCCAAGAATGGGCATCCAGCCCTCGGCGACTGATTCCACGGCTACTTTGCCGCTCCAATCGGGTTCAAAGCGGTACAGAACTACTCGATCCACATCAAAAAGCTGCCGGATTTCGGTTGCTGTGGTTTGTAGAATTTCCGTCAGGTTGAGCGATTGGTGAATTCGTTGCGTTACAGCAGCCACAATCCGATCCGAGTCGCTGGGTTGCCATCCGGTCTGCTCACTCTGGTTATAGTGTGGGATTCCAATTATAAAACGAGGTGTTGCCGTCACAGGAACAGCAGCGGGTTTGGCGATCAAATAGCCTTGGACAAAGTTGGCTCCGTGCGCTTGCAGCCAGTGCAGTTCTTCAATGGATTCCACGCCTTCTGCAACAGTTTTGATATCTAGTTTCTGAGTAATTTCTAGAATTTTCTGCGTGATGTAAGCTTTGTAACTGTCTTGATGGACATTGCGGATCAGCTCCATGTCGAGCTTGAGAAAATCTGGTCGCAGTTGATGCAGCAGGTTGAGGCTAGAGTAGCCAGAGCCAAGATCGTCGAGGGCAATTAAAAATCCTGCCTGTCGGTAGTAGTTCAGGATAGATTGCAGATGCTCCAGCGTTTGTGGTTTGTCCGACTCGATCACCTCAAACACAATACGGTCATGGGGAATTCCCACTTGATCAATTGCTTCGACGGTGCTGCGTAAACATGAAACAGGATCATAGAGGGCTGTGGGCGAGAAATTGATGAACAGGTGATTGCTGATCTGATGATGCCTGGCTTGAGCAATGGCGCTGAGACGAGCGCTTCGGTCCAGTTGGGGCAACAGTCCGGCCTCAATTGCCAACTCCAGCATGGCCCCAGGCATGATCAAGTTGCCTTGTTCGTCTAGCCCCCGCAGCAGAGCCTCGTAGCCAAAAATCTGAGATGTGTCGTCAACTCGCACAATTGGTTGAAAATGACTGGTGAAACGCTGGTCGGTTAACATGCTGAGCAACCAGTCGGACTGGCTGAACTTGATGAAGCGTTGTAAGGAAGTAATACCGATCGGGGTTTTAAGTAAGTTGCACATCGCGTTAGTTGCTAAAGACTATCAAAATTCCCGGCTCTTGCCATCTAGGCTCTTCTATCTACAACAAAGGAGACGGATCGCGAATGACCACCTCAATTTTTTGGACTCCCCTGTTTCGAGCCTTGGGCTGGACTAGCCTCCAGTTGCAGGATTCGGGTGCACCGCTGCTGGCCGGAAATGCCCGATTTGCCAATCTCTCTGGCAAACTGCTGGGAGCGCATGTGGCTCATGCTGGGTTGATTGTGCTGTGGGCCGGAGCCATGACATTGTTTGAACTCTCCCGCTTTGACCCAGCCCAACCCATGTACGAGCAAGGGCTGATTCTGCTGCCCCATCTAGCGGCACTGGGAATTGGCGTAGGAGCAGGTGGGCAAGTTCTGGATACCTATCCCTACTTCGCGATTGGCATGATTCATCTGATCAGTGCTGCCGTGTTGGGCGCAGGTGGCCTCTACCACGCCGTACTAGGGCCAGAGCAACTCGACGAACGCTCGTTTGGCTACCGCTGGCAAGATGGCAACAAGATGACCAGCATTTTAGGCATTCATTTAGTGATTTTAGGCATGGGTGCCCTGCTGTTGGTGTTGAAAGCTACCCGGTTTGGTGGGCTGTATGATCCACTAGTCGATCAGGTGAGATTGGTGACTCCAAATCTGAATCCGGCCCGGATCTTTGGCTATCTGTTTGGATTTAGCCCGCAGGGTTGGACAATCACCGGCATGGCTAGTGTGGATAACCTGGAAGATCTCGTCGGTGGGCATATCTGGGTTGGTTTACTTTGCATTGCTGGCGGCATTTTTCACATTATCTCTCAACCGTTAGACTGGGCCAAGCGGGTCTTGATCTGGTCTGGTGAAGCCTATTTGTCTTACAGTTTGGCAGCGTTGGCGTTAGCTGGGTTCAGCGTGGCTTGCTTTGTCTCAGTGAATCAAATTGCCTATCCAAGTGTGTTTTATGGTCCCATTGAGGGCGCATCCGTTCGACCGGCGTTAGCCAGTGTTCATGCTGCGCTCGGTTTTCTTGCCTTAATGGGTCATCTCTGGCACGCTTATCGAGCACGTTCTGCGGCGCGTGGCAATGATTACGGTACTTTCTTTGATTTCATTGCTGCTAATGTATCCACAGAACCAACGCCTACGTTAGAAGAGGCATTTGCTAGCAGAGTCGCTAATTCCTAATCAACGTATCTCTATGTGAATTACCTGCTCTGTAATAATCTCAAATCTTACGCTTTGTTATAGGAGACCCTATTCATGACCATTGCGGCTGAATCGACCGAACAAATTCCCTGGCGAGCGGGCAATGCACGTCTAGTCAATCTATCTGGACAGTTGCTCGGTGTAAATTCTATGCAGCTTCACATGTAATTGGTATGAGCATAATTAAACATAAAACCCAAAACCCTGCGCGGGCGGCGCAGGGTTTTGAATCTGGTTTTTAATTATGCCGAGGTACTTAGTTGAGTGAGTCATATCCGGTTGTTCCCTCCTAAAACGTTCAGAACGTTGAGTTTCAGTCGATCTAGGTGAGCCGGTGGGATATAGAGTAATGATTCCTTTAACGTAACTAGTTAAGAAAGCATACTGGGGGAAGCATGAAGTTTAAACCACGGCGTTCAATTCTGATCCTGCTGATTGTGATCCTTGCGGCTGCTAGCTTGGGCTATGCTCTCGAACTGTCTTTACCAACTCGTGCTCCGCTCTTAAGCAGTACATTAACGCCTAGCGCCCTACCCACGGCTCAGGAGGTTGGCTCTTATGATGTGATGGGTATCAGTGTGGACCGGGCAACCGCAGAGCAATTGCTGCAAACCGAAGCGGGTCGGATTGAGTTGGCTCCCGAGAACGGAGCGGTGGCCATCACCGAGGATTTGATCAATCTAGGCCGGGATGCCTTCTACCGGGAAACCTTTGGCAACGAGTATTTCTTCACCGATGTGCTGGGTGCCATCGATGGCCCCATTAACCTAATTAGCGTCAGCAAAGCCATTCTAGCTCTAAAAGGTCAGCCCACAACCAATTTGCAAATTGTGTTAGATCGGGATGTGACCGTCGGTGGGCGAAAGTTTCCAGCGGGAACCGTGCTGAATACCGGGTTAGATGTTGCGGCTGGATCGCTGATTCCGTTGGGAATGCAGATCCACAAACAGGGCGCTAAAATTCGCGTCGGTTTGACTTGTGCGCTTTGCCATGCCTCGGTAGATATGGCGAGCGGACAGGTTGTGGAAGGCGCACCCAATGCTGATTTGAATACGGGCTTACTGCAAGCGTTTGGCACAAACTCTGCGGCCATGTTTCGTCAGACTGGTGTAAATCCACTCACGATTCCTGTTGGCAATCGCGCCTACATCAACGCGGCGGGAGAAGTGGATCATCTGCCCGATCCTGAAGTATTAGAAGCGGCAGTAGATGCCCAGTTCCTATCTTGGCCTCCTGGCAATTTCGATTCGACTCCTGATAACGTCAACAATCCATCCCAAAATCCGTCTTCTTATACGTTCCAATCCTATCCTTACGGCTGGAGCGGTTTTTCTGCGGTGGGCTGGTTTCACGGCTTGAGTACGCTCAACAATAACGTTCACGCCACCAATTCCGATCCCACTACCGGCTCCTATGCTAGCCAAGCTCTACTGGGAATGGATAAGGAAACCTATCTCGGTGTAATTCTGCAAAATTCAGCTAATCCCCTATTCCGCTTACCCGAAGGCGCTGCGACTCGATCTTAAACGCAAGCTGCAATCCATTGCCCATATCCACCACACCAGCATTCTCGCCCGGACCAACTAAAATTCGCTCGCCGCTGGTAGGAAATTGCTTCAGCAAAGGCCGCGAGTTTTTGTAGCAGCAATGTTCCGACCACATTACCCCAAACATGCCTAGCTCCGCTTTATTAGGATGACGGCCCAATCGCCGCACAATTTCCCCGTATTCGTCGGGCTTGATGCCTTCGGAAGCAATTTCAGCAGCAGAAAAGGGAGCGGAGGCAAGAATGCCAACATCAGAGAGGGATTGAGACATGGGTCGTGAGCAAAAGGGACATGCTCAATTCTATCGGTTTTGCGGAAGTGCTTGGGCGGGAGGCTGCGATTTAGAAACCTGCCATGCCAATACTCAACGACTTTCAGCCCTACTTGTTGCTGTAGGGCTTTGCCCTGCCGTAGGCATATGCGATGGAGTGTTGTACTGCTTGACTGTCATTTGCAGTAGGCAAGTACAGCCTATGGCATTATGATTCCGGTTGTCTACGGTAGCTAGCAATAACTGATTTTCTCTCAACAGACGATTTCAGGCCGTGGTAGAGCGGGATGACCTGGCTAGAGAGGAAGAGTGAGTAAATACCGATCTATTACTCTCTGAACTTATATCGATCCGAACCGCAACAGTTACACATTTGTTGAATCTCGTTTGCAGGCTCATGTTGTTTCCCTTCATGGCTAAAGCCATGAAGAGAAGGTTCTAATTCAGTTTGAAGTGATGTAATTAATGAGCGGATGTAGCTGATTAAATGGCGGATCGTTGCCAGTGTTTCAGCCCGTTTAGCGAGTAAGTCCTCATAATCGCTATCCATGATAAGTTCCCTTAGCTGGCTCAACATCAAGGCTAACTCTAACTACTCGGTACAGGCTATAGCATTTTGATGACAGTATTGTAAATTTTTCTTGTTACTACAGCGTTGTTCACTCATGTGAGGTGGGGAAGTGGAGGCTTTGCCCCCACCAGAGGAGTGCCCCTGCACCCCGTTTTTCGTACTTCACCAGCCTGAAAAAGCCATATCACGAGGGAATGTTTGCAAATCAAGTATTTATGCTCAGAGTAATCAGCTCCCCTTTCCTAGCGATGCTCGAATGATCGCTGTCGCGGTTTTAGTGAGGCTCCTAGCTGCTAGGATCCCAGGCTATGGAGGGGCTAGAAATCGCTTAAAAAGCGAAACAGGGAGATGAGTAGATCACATGCGGCCCCTTCGTCTCGAACGAAGTGCTAGTCTCCTCTTGACGCTAGGGTTATCCTCCACTCGGCTCTAGGCTCTCTCTTCCAGGTTGCTAAAGTGACCTTTTAGCAGGTAAACTTATATCAATCATCAATCGCTGCATTTTCCAGCAGTACCAAATGAGTATCTCCGGACTCTAGCACTCGACTCTCAGAAGCAGACTGGTACAAGCTAGACACTTCTCGAACGAAAAAGGTGTAGGAGGCCAGTTCGGATTCTTTCTGAAGGTCGCCGCTTTCGCGTTTGGCATAATAGTCTTCGATAATGTGGGCCTGCTGTTCGCGGTTGAAGTCAATGGTCAACCCCTGATTGGCGGCTCGATGATTTTCCAAGTCCTGAATGGTGTAGCTATAGCCCGTATCGGAATGTTGCCCTTGTAGCGCTTGGGGAATGTAAATGGCGCCATCTTGCTCGTACTGCCAGACATGCGTGAGTTCGTGGATGAGGGTGGGTTTTAGAGCACCTTCATCCAGTGGCCCCCAGGAGTTGATCGTGTGGAAGGTGGTGAACGGTCGATCGGTTTTGCCATTATCCACTTCTTTAGCAGCATGTACCGAGCGGGCTTGCTCATCGATACGCACCAAATCTAAATTGATCGAATCTCCGAATACGCTTTTAGCAATTGCCTTTTCTTCGCTGGTGAGGGAGCGAGTATTGAGTTTGAGCAAATCTGCGGCAGTTTCGGCCAGTTCGGGAATGCCAGCAATTTCAACCCAGTCTAACTGTGTTCGCGCCCAAGCTTTTGCTGCATCGCCTAAATGTCCTTGTCCAATTGACTGCACCATATCCCAATAATCTTGTCCCAGCCGCTTAAAACGATCTGGTAGATCGGTCAGCCAAGATTCACCACGCTGTAGCGCTCCCAATAATTTATCTCCAACTTTCGCGATTACCGCATCTGGCCCATTTCCAATTGTGTCGATTACTGTGTTGGAGATGATTCCAGCCTCATCGATTGCAGCATCTGCAATATTTCCTGCTTTGTCAAAGATAGTATTGCCAACAGCACCAGCCTTATTAAAGGCATCATCTACAAACTTACCGGCTGAATCAAGACCAACTTGCTCCAGCACCCACTTAGCTCCATCGCCAATTTTGTCAAACCCCCAGTTGACGACATTCCCGGCTTGATCAAACACCCAATCGGTGGCATCTCCGAGTTGATCAGCCGTCCAGTTGGCAGCATCCCCAATCTGATCTGATGTCCAACTTGCGACATCTTGCGTCTTGTCGCTGACCCAACCAACAGCGTCATCAATCGCGTTACCAACCGTCTGCACGGTATCAACAGCAGCATTTCCGGCTGTCTGAACAGCATCCACAATTGTATTATCAACGGCCTGCACCGTATCAACCACGGCATTCCCTGCCGCCTGAGCCGTATCAACAACGGCACCTCCCGTTGCTTGCACCGTATCCACCACTGTATTCCCGACAGATTGTGCTGCATCTATTCCGCAACAAGCAAGGAGAACCGCGAGCCATTCTGTTTTCAGCGGAGCTAATCAACCTGAACGGTGAAGAATGCCTGCTCTCGGTTGCCAACGACATCACCGAACGCCGCCAAACCGAAAAAGCCCTAGAGCGGCTGGCAGAAATTGGCGAACTGGCGGCCATGATCGTGCATGAGGTGCGCAATCCACTCACTACGGTAATCATGGGGCTACAATCCTTTCAGACGCTTGAGCTATCGGATCGTGCCCGCCTGCGGCTAGAACTGGCCCTGGAAGAGGCCGAGCGGTTGCAGCGGTTGCTGAACGAAATTCTGCAATATGCGCGCTGTCAAAAGCTAGATTTAGCCGAGTTGGAACTAAATACGCTAATTCAGGAAATGCTGGAAACGATACGCACCATGCCCGCAGCCCAAGGGCGATTGATCAAGTTCACGCCCGTTGATCCGATTCGCGTTCTGGGTGATCGAGACAAGCTGAAGCAGGTGTTCATTAACCTGATTAGCAATGCCTGCGAAGCGGTGGCCCTGGGTGAGTCGATTACCTGGAAAATCGATGCTTGCCAACTGCAGCGCACGGTTTGTGTGCAGATTCATAACGGTGGTGAGCCGATTCCAGGCGATTTGTTGCCTCGCTTAACCAAACCCTTTTTTACGACCAAATCATCCGGCAACGGCTTGGGGTTAGCAATTGTCAAACAAATTGTGGAAGCCCATAACGGAGAATTGATGATTGATTCCTCGGAATCCATTGGTGGAACTACCGTGACTGTAATGCTGCCTTTTGTGTCTGAGCAGCTAACTCTTCAGGGATAAAGTCGTAACAGTGAATTGGCATAAGAATACTTTGCTGATTGAAAATGCGCTAACCGCGATCATGACGTAGCCGCCAACAGCGTTCATTCGATTCGTCATGCTGGAACTATGGCTCAAGACAAGGTGGTTGAGGGCATTCAAGCGTTGGATCAGGCGAGCTGCCTTCAGGAGATTCAGGATGGGAGCAGCAATTGCAACAACTGGTTGATATTAAACCCACCAACGCGCAGATAGCTGCGATCGTCTCCATCAGCAGTTTCAGAACGTTAATAAATACATACAAAGAGTGTTCTATCGGTGCGATGAATTCCATCGCTGATTCTGTATTCCGTTTGTGCAACGGTTTGTCTCTTTTGTGGTTTATAGTAATCGGATGATCAGCGATACTAGCGTGACAGTGCCAATCAAGATCAGTAGGGTGGCGATCATGTTGGCAGGAGTCCAGGCTGGGCGCTCTCCGACTCCTGCAATGTCTCGAAATTCACTGCTCCACAGATAGCGAGTGAACATCCGGTATTCTTTCAATGCGACGAATACTGCAAACGTACCGACTCTGCTGGTTGGGTGCGGCACCGGTGTAAAAGATGTTTTTGGAGCATTCCTGCCCTTCATACTGCACCGGGTAGAACAGCATGTGGTTCTTTTCTTCAAACACAGGCAAAACTGCTTTCCGGCTAGCTGAGGTCCAGCAGCCAAAGATCACCACGACCTGATCTTCATCGATCAGCTTTCTGGCTTTCTCTGCAAAGGTAGGCCAATCCGAAGCTCCATCTTCCTTGACCGCCTCGATTTGCTTACCGAGCAAACCGCCTGCCTTGTTGATTTCTTCGATTGCCAGTTCGGTAGAATCCACCACGCTCTTTTCCGAGATCGCCATCGTACCGCTGAGCGAGTGAAGGATACCCACTTTGATGGTATCCCCTCCAGACGCTGCGGCTGGCGAATCCGCTGGAGAAGCATCTGCTGCGGGAGATTCGGAACCTGTACCCGTTGTGGTGCCACCAGCACAAGCCTTGAGCAGGATGCTCGTTCCTAAGGTTGCAGAACCATGTAGTAAAAACTTACGCCGACCAAATTGCCTAGTCATCGAATCTATTACTCCTGTTGGGGGGTTACGCATAGAGAAAACCCGCACTAAGCGATGGTATGTCCGGGTTTATCGAAAATTTGTATTCTAGTACACAATTCTCGATGGGGAGCATACTTTTTCCAGTGAGTTTTATTGCTCTGACAATCCCCTAGAGGAGGATATTGATGCAGGAACTGCATGGTTTCCCATATGTAAGCGGATTAGGTCAATCACTGTCTCCAATCCCTGCTTCGTTTTAAGATTTGTGAAAACAAATGGTTTGTCGCCTCGCATCCAGCGAGCATCTCGGTCCATCACCCCTAAATCAGCCCCCACTAGGGGCGCTAAGTCGATTTTGTTGATTACTAGTAGATCGGATTTGGTGATCCCCGGTCCGCCTTTGCGAGGAATTTTGTCACCTGCTGCCACATCAATCACATAAATGGTCAAATCCACCAGTTCTGGACTGAAAGTAGAAGCCAGATTGTCACCCCCGCTTTCCACAAAGATCAGGTCTAGATGATTAAACTGGCGTTCCAACTGTTCAATCGCCACTAGGTTGATCGAGGCATCTTCTCGAATTGCCGTATGGGGGCAGCCTCCGGTTTCTACGCCCACAATCCGCTCGCGTTCTAGCGCCTGACTCCGCACCAAAAACTGAGCATCTTCTTGGGTATAGATGTCGTTGGTGACGACGGCAATCTCAAATTCATCCCGCAGCGCCTGACACAAAACATTCACCAACGCGGTTTTTCCCGACCCAACCGGACCAGCAATTCCCACTCGAAAGGTTTGCATGCTTTCACTCCACCAGTCGAACTCTGCTCTGCATTGTAGGGCGGCCAGGGCAACATCAGAGCAGTGTGGTACTCACCAGTCGAGAAAAGCCGGCCGTGGTGGCAATGCTGCAAGGCGAAACGATGCCCGTGCGCGTTCTCAATCTAGCGGGTTTACCGCAAGCTGATGGAGCACGATTATTGCAGGCCAAAGGGCTAGTAGGTCCCGTCCAGCAAGTATTTAGTCTGGTGCAGTCCTATCAGGGCAATCCGCTGGCTTTGATGATTACGGCCACATCGATTCAGGACCTCTGTGGTGGCAAAATTGATGCTTTTCTGCAACAGCAAACCATTGTGTTTAACGGTGTGCGCAACCTGCTGCAACAGCAAATTCATCGCCTCTCGGAGCTGGAAACCAAAATCATGTACTGGTTGGCAATCAATCGGGAACCTGTACCAGTACAGGAACTGCAAGCTGATTTGGTGCCCTTTGTGCCCATGAGCCGCTTGCTGGAGGCGTTAGAATCTCTATACTGGCGCTCTTTGATTGAAAAAAACGAGGATGGCTTTACGCAGCAGCCAATCATCATGGAGTATATGACCGAGCAGTTGATTGAAGGAATTTGTCAGGATATCTTAGCTATCTCAGTTAATAGCGATACTGGCTTCTGGTCAGAAACAGAATTACGTCATCCGCTAACCTTTCTGAAAAACTACGCCCTGCTCAAGGCTACCGCTAGAGACTACATTCGGGAAAGCCAAACCCGCCTAATTCTGGAACTTGTTGCCCAGCAGATTAGCATTCACTTCAGCCCCCAAGAACTGCTGGGACGAGCCAACGCTTTACTCGCTCATCTCCGTCACACCAGCGCATCTAATTACGCCGCTGGTAATTTAATCAATCTGCTGGGTCATCTGCGCATTGACCTAACCGGAACTGACTTCTCCCGGCTCAAAATCTGGCAGGCCGACCTTTCCAATCTCAATCTGCATCGCGTTAATTTTGCCCAGGCAGATCTGACCAAATCGATCTTTGCCGAAACCTTTGGCGGCATTTTAGCCACGGCTTTTAGTCCAGATGGCACCCTGCTAGCCACCTCAGACAGTAATGGCGGCATCCAAGTTTGGCAGGTCAGCACTGGGCAACAGCTCCTAGCGCTGGCAGAAGGGCGTGCCCCTTGGGTCTGGTCGGTTACCTTTAATCCTACCCAGCCTAATCTACTAGCCAGCTGCAGTGATGATACCTACATCAAACTATGGGATGTTCAAACCGGTGAATGCCTGCAAGTATTGTCAGGACATGCCAGCAGCGTGCATATGGTTGCCTTCAGTCCCGATGGGCAGCTTTTGGCCAGCGGTAGCGAAGACGGCACCATCAGGCTATGGCAAGTCAGTGATTGCAGGTCTGCCTCCTGCATTGCCACATTAGAAGGTGCTCACGGCGACGATGAGCATCATCGCGGTCAGCGCGATCCCCAGCGGGCTCTCGAAGCGGTGCCCGCTGTGCAACACGCCGAGGATCGGCCCGAGCACGCCCGCGTAGATGTGGACGGCCAGCAGGGTGCGCATCGACACCACACGCGTCACCGGTCCTTTGAGGAACGGGAGGCGCTTGACCACGAGGTACGCCAGCGGCACGAGCATCAGCGCGGCCGCGGAGATCCCCAGCACGCCGCCCGCGAGGCTGCCCGGGAAACGCGGGTCGCGGTGGACGGAGAACCCGAGCGCCAGCACCAGAAGGAGCAGCAGCAATCCAGTCGCGATGGCCCGTTCGCGTTCCTGCATCGCTCAGGCCTCCACCTCGAGGTTGGTCGTCGCCTGGGCCTGGCACGCGAGGACGATGCCGCTCGCCTTCTCCTCGGGCGACAGCGCGTCTTGGACGGCCATTGTCACCGATCCCTTCCTGAGCCTGACCTTGCATTGACCGCAGGTTCCCGCTCGGCACGAGTTGTCGATCGCCACACCCACGTGCTCGGCGGCCTCGAGCACGCTCGTGCCCGCCGGCAACGGCGCCGATCGGCTGGAGATGGTGAATGCCACCACGGGCGTCGCTGGCGAAGGTTCGACCATCGCGGCCTGGACCGTCGCCTGCCGGTCGCCCTTGCTGCCCGCCGGGCCGAAGGCCTCGGTGCGGATCTGCTCGCCGGGGACGCCGAGCTCCAGCAGCATCGCGCGCGTGGCGTCCATCATGGTCGCCGGGCCACAGAGGTGGACCCTTCGACGCGCGATGTCCGGCACCCACTGAGTGATGAGCTCCTTGGTCATGCGGCCCTTCGGGCCCATCCATGCGGTGCCGTCGGCGCGGGACATGGTCGCGACGACGTGCAGATTCGGGTGCCGCTTCTGCAGGTGTTCGAGTTCTTCCCGGAACACGAAGTCCGCCGAGGTGCGGCAGGCGAACAGCAGGAAGATGTCCTTGTCCCAACCCCTGTCCGTGAGCGATCGCACCACGCTCATCAGGGGAGTGATGCCCACGCCGCCGCCGATCAGCACGATCCCGTCCGCCTCGGCTCCCGTGAACGTGAAGCGTCCCTGCGGCGCGGCGACCTGCTGCAGGTCGCCCGGCGCGACGCGGTCGTGCAGGTACCGCGACACCACACCCTTCTCCTCGCGTTTGACCGTGATCTCCACGTATCCTCGCTGCTCGGCGGAAGACGCGATCGTGTACGAACGCTTGGTGGTGCTGCCCGCCTGGGCCACAGCGAGCGTCAAGAACTGCCCTGGGAGGAACTCGAAGGGCACTGGCCCGCCCGTCGGGTTGACGAGCCTGAAGGTCTTGATCCCCGGCGTCTCGTCGTTATTGGCGATCGGTTGTCTGAATTGGCAACGACCCCAGTGGGTGAGGTGGAATTGAAACGCTGTCAGCGGCTGCTGTGTAATGATTATGCCTTTTCGACAGAAACGGCGAGCCAACTGGCCGGTCTTTATGGCTACTACAGTGTAATTGCTCAACCTGAACTGGCGGTGGCCTATCCTCAGGTGATCTCGTCTTTCCAACCCGAAGAATTGCAGCAGCTTGCCGATCAGTATCTCTCGCCGTTGCGCTATGCTGCCGTTGTCTTGCAGCCAGCCTGAGGGTCTTGCCATATTGGCATGCTGTAAGTTGCCAATGATTGTTAAGATTAGTTCATAAATTGGGGATTGAGTTTCTCAACCCCAGCTAGAAAATGTCTGAGAAGTCTTGAAGATGCTCTATTGGCCTCCTTTTCCGAGATGCCCGCAGGGCTACAATTGCCTATCTGATGGTCCTGGTGGATTTCAAAAAGGAAGCTGCAATTTCCAACCTTCCTGGGGAGCGGTTTGGGCGATCATTTGCGTCTTTTCACACATCCTGATCAACTCCGGCAGCTAATTTTAGAGGGTGCGATTTAGCTGAATTGAATCTGTTGAGTAAATCAAAACATACATCAGTCCCTGAATTGATCCCTGGCTCAACCCCCGTATCTATCATCCTTGCACCATCTCGTAGGCGTCCAACCGTGCATCTCATTGGGCATCCGGCAATTATGCTCAAATACTATGTTCAAATATTGATTTGGCCCTTGAAATTACGCGCTTGCTGCGTCTAAACTCCACCAACCAATTTTATTCAAACCTCAAAACTCATCCCTTTAGCCAATGACCATTCAACAAACAATTGAGCATTCGTTACAAGATAGAACGATTCACCGTGCAGTATTGCATAACGGCATGGTGGTTTTAGCGGCGGCAAATCCAGCGGCAGACATTGTAGCAGCGCGGTTATATGTGCGAGCAGGTGGCCGCTACGAACCCCTACATCAAGCCGGATTGTCCCATCTGCTGTCGTCGGTGATTACCAAAGGTACCGAGCGGCTCTCGTCTCAGCAAATTGCCGAACATGTGGAGTCGGTGGGTGCAAGTCTAGGAGCCGATGCTGCGGCAGATTATTGCCTGATGAGCCTAAAGACAGTTTCTAGCGATTTTGCGGAAATGTTGGAGCTGTTGGCCGAACTGGTGCGGTCTCCTTCGTTTCCAGAAGACGAGGTGGAATTAGAGCGCAAGCTGACGCTGCAAGGAATTCGCTCGATGCAGGAACAGCCCTTTGCTGTTGCTAATAGTCAATTGCGGCAAGCCCTCTACGGTCAGCATCCCTATGCCATGTCTAGCTTGGGAACTGAGGAAACCGTCGCTCAGATTGATTTCGATGAACAGCTCAGGCCGCTGAGGCTGACTAACGAGCATGGTCAAGTAGACAGCGGAGGTGATTACAATCGCTTGAACCAGTTTATTCAGCATATTATTCAGCATGACAAACTCTCCTCTACCACAGCCCATATAATGCGCTCTAAAACAAGTACGGGCATCCGCACTTCAACCCATTTTTAAAGTTAGCGATGCTTAACTGCTTGCGGATAGCAACTCAGAAAATACACGAGTCCTCTGTCTCTTAAGTCTGCGATCATAGCGGATACAACGGGGGATTGACATTTTGATGATTAGGCCAATCGCTAATCGGATGGTCAATCGAAGGACTGAATCCAATTTTAGAATCATTCAAAACCGAGAGTTCAGTTTAGTTCAGACTTGCAGCGGGGGAATTCACCCGATAAGTTGAATAAGTAAGACACACATTAAAACTTTGAAACCTCTTAGAAGCCTGCATGTTTTCAGCGTCCTTCAACCCACCCATTGCTGCCATTAGCGTGACCGAATTAGCAGAGCGGATGACAACCCAGCCCGGTCTCCAATTGATTGATGTACGTGAGCCAGATGAAGTGGCGATTGTCAAAATTGACGGATTTGTTAACTTGCCCTTGAGTCAATTCGCGAATTGGTCGGGACAGATTCAGACCCAGTTTGACCCCCATGCCGAAACTATTGTGCTGTGTCATCACGGAGTCCGTTCTGCTCAGATGTGTCAGTGGTTACAGCATCAAGGCTTTACCTGTGTCAAAAACGTGACTGGTGGAATTGAGGAATATGCGGCAGTTGTTGATTCCACCCTTGCTCGCTACTGAGGCTGACCCAAGGCTGAATTGAAGCTCGAAACAAGGCGCATGCTTTGCCGAAACTGAACAAACGGCACCCCAAAACCAGCTCAACCCGATTACAGTAGTGTCATAGGTGCTAGCATCACTGGTTCAGTGGGTTTGGATAGATCAATCTAAATCTGGCTGGATTTGAATTTAGAATCTGCTCGATAAATAAATCTGTTTATTGTTTCTACTATGTCCATGCCATTCAAGCTCAGCGCTCGTCAACAACAGGTGCTTGGAGCCACAGTTCGTCACTATATTGCCACTGCTCGCCCGGTAGGGTCCGAAGCGTTGGTAGACGAGTTTAATCCGCGAGTCAGTCCGGCTACGATTCGCAACGCGATGGGCTATCTGGAAAAATCTGGCCTGCTGTATCAACCCCACACGTCAGCGGGACGGGTGCCTTCGGATTCGGGCTATCGGATTTATGTGGATCAGCTCGTGACACCTTCAGATACGGTGGCGCGACAGGTGGATCAGATTCTGTCGGACCAGCTCAACTGGGAAGAATTGAGCATCGAAGCGCGCCGTGTAGAGTCCAGCGGCTCCCCCACCCACCACTAGCACATCAAATCGAACTGTGGTTTGTCCAGAATCGGGCCATGCAGAATAGGACACAGGCTATTACAGATTACGCAATTTCATAGAGTACAAAAAATCGCCCTCGGAGATTGTGGAACAGGTTACAGCACCGGCTGCACCTCCCCATACCCAAGAGCGATATCTACATGCCCGCTAGGAGTTAGATGGCGAGTCAGGTAAACCCGATCCCACTTTGCGGCCCTAACGATAGATGCCGTTGTTGAAGCGGTCGCCGCCTTCTACGAATACATCTTCTGGAGCAGAAACCGTGAAGTTATCCATGTTTGCCCGCAGAGTTTCCAACTGCCGCTGGCTCAATCCCGGCATATCCAGCACATCATCCACTTTCTCGAAGGGAGCATTTTGAAGAATTTTCCGGGCCAGGGTCGGATACAGCCCTGGGTACTCCATAAACGCCCGAATGTTGGTATTGTTCAAGTCGATTTTTTTACCAAATTCGGTTGCCAATTTGTCATCCGCGCGGTTGCGGGGTTCTACGGCTAGCAGCATGGGGGACGATAAGCTATTCCACTCAAGTGCCATCGCTGATTGTGGCTGTCCCAACCATCCCAAGCCCGCCAACAGGACTCCGAGCGCCGCCAACACGCCAAGCAGTCGTTTCATCAGTTTGATCCCTCCCAATCTTAGTCGATCAAATTTCATACTAAACTTTTTTGTACACACAGCATTTACTTAGAGACTATCATTATTCATCCCCACTTTAGAGAGAGAACCCTGAGAGAAATCAGTCGAGTCCACCCACAACAAAGCGTTCGCCAAAAACGGCAACCCGGTCCCCTTCCACTAGCTTCCGTCCGCGTCGGGTTTCTACCGCGCCATTCACGCTCACCTGCCCCTGCTGAATCAGCAGCTTTGCCTCGCCGCCGGTCTGAACCACTCCTACCCATTTCAGGAACTGATCGAGTTTGATGCTATTTGGATTGGCCGTCATTTGAGCGACTCCACAACACGATTCTATAAAACAGATTTAGGTGCAGGTTGAGATGCAGATTGAGATGCAAGTCTAGATTTAGCGTAGCGCCAAAAGCAAAACCAATCGCTAGTCGTAAGATTGGAAGGAGCGTTGCTAATCGTTAATTTTTCTTCCATGACCTACTGTCTCGGAATTGTCACCCGCTACGGCCTCGTAATGGCGGCAGATTCGCGCACCAATGCCGGTGTGGACTACATTTCAACCTACCAAAAGCTGTTCGACTTTTCCGCTCCAGGTCATCGGGTGATCGTGCTCTGCACCTCCGGTAACCTGTCAATCACGCAAGCGGTGATGAACCTGCTGCACCAACTGGTGGATCGGCTCCTCACCCATACCGATGCTGCCACTCCCGTCGCCTGGGACACCGAGACCACTTCGCTGGATCCGCTCGACGCTGAGCTGGTTGGGATTGGCTGCTGCTGGGGAGTTGGCTTAACCGATATGGCCTATATTCCAGTTGGGCACCAAGCTGGTGGCAATCTGGATAAATCCCTAGTGCTGGACTCGCTGCGGCCCATTTGGGAAAGCGACCAGTATCCCAAAGCGCTGCAAAACGCCAAATATGACCGGCTAGTGCTGCGGCGGCAAGGCATTGAGCTGAAGGGCGTCGTGTTTGATACGATGCTAGCCAGCTATGTGCTCAATCCTGAAACCAGCCATAACCTGAGTGATTTGGGCTTGCGCTATCTAGATTTGCTCTCTCAGAGCTACACCGATTTAGTGGCAAAGGGCAAAAGTATCGCTGATTTAGATATACCGCCCGTAGCGACATACTGCGGTATGGACGCCTATCTAGTGTTTCAGCTCGTGCCCAAACTGCGAGCCGAGTTGGAGCAATTTCCTGATCTGCATCAATTGCTGCTAGAGGTAGAGCAGCCGCTGGAACCCGTGCTCGCCGAAATGGAGTACCACGGTATTCGCATTGACCAGGAGTATCTACGCCAGTTCTCGCAGAAGCTAGAGCAAGATTTGGTTAACATCGAGCAGCAGGCTTATGCAGCCGCAGGTGAAACCTTTAGCCTCGGTTCTCCCAAACAGCTCAGCGAATTACTGTTTAACAAGCTGGGCCTGGACCGCAAAAAATCACGCAAAACCAAAACCGGTTATTCTACCGATGCCGCCACGCTGGAAAAACTGCAAGGCGATCATCCTGTTGTAGACGCAATCGTCGAGTATCGCACCCTGTCAAAATTAAAGTCAACTTATGTCGATGCGTTACCAGCGCTTGTTCGTTCAGATACTGAGCGAGTTCACACTGACTTTAACCAAGCAATTACCTCAACCGGGCGTTTATCGTCCTCGAATCCCAATTTACAAAATATTCCAATTCGGACTGCTTTTAGTCGTCAAATCCGCGCTGCCTTTATCCCCGAACCCGGTTGGCTGATGGTGGCCGCCGATTATTCCCAAATTGAACTGCGGATTCTGGCGCATCTGAGTCAGGAGCCGGTCCTGCTGGAAACCTACCAAAATAACCAAGATATTCACACCCTGACGGCTCGCTTGCTGTTTCAGAAAGACGAGATTAGTCCCGAAGAACGCCGGTTAGCAAAGGTGATCAACTTTGGTGTCATCCACGGTATGGGAGCGCAGCGCTTTGCCCGCGAGTCTGGGTTCAAAACCGCCGATGCCAAAGTCTTCATCGAGCGATTCAACCGCGAATATTCCCGGCGAGCGGTTTTGCGACAGGCGAGTCGATAATTCTTTGATCTGCTGATGTGCCATTTCGAGCTGGCCTTGCAGACGGCTGCTAAGCGTTCGGGCCGCCAGGGTTTCGGCCTCTAGTTCAGAAACGCGCTGCTGCCGCGACTTCAGGGCCGATTGCAAATCTTGCAGATGTTTGCCCAAGCGACTGCGATGCGTCTGTACCTCTAGCTGATCTTGGGCCAAGCGGGACCGCAACCGTTCCACCTCTCGCTGCTGCGCTTGGGTCATATTTTCAATTGTGGCGAGCAGCTCCTGAATCGCCTGATCGCGCTGTTGGGTTTCCAGAATTTGGGCATCAAGGGCCTGCTGCTGTTCAACGATCTGAAGCTTTAGCCGCACAATCGCCTGTTGCTGCACCGAGGCGTAATCTTCGGTATTAGCGAGTTGGGTTTCTAGAAGCTGCTGATGTTGCACCTGGGAGCGCAATTCTTCTAAATAGAGCAAGGCCTGGTCCAGTGCTTGTTCCAGATGCCGAATCCGAGTGCAGCGTTCTCGGTCAAGGGCTTGCGCCTGAGCTAGTTCATCTAGCAGCGCTTGGTAGTCGGCCACGGTCAGGTCCACCGACTTGGAAGCAGTTTGGCTCGCTTGGCTCAGCTCGGTTTCACCATCGCCAGTCAAATCAACAGGAGCCAGCGGCGCTCCCTGGAACGATTCACCAGCCAATTCACGATCGGATGCCAGGTCCAATGAGTGCAAACCTCCGAATAGTGCTCAACGAATCTAACAGACAGCTCATTGCATGAACAGTCTATAGCATCCGCCTGGTTTTCATCAGCCGTGCCATTAATTTGTTGTGAAGATTTAATGAGCAGTGCTAGAGGCTGGGCTGAGACGGAGTACTGTTGGGTGCAGCGGGTGCAGAAGGCGCTTGATCAGCTATGGCTTGATTCAGTGACCAGCGGTAATCGACCGGTAGACTAGCCCGCTCACAGCTCTCTTCTAGCTGCTTTTGCTGAGTAAATGCTTTGCGCAACGTGACGATTAGCTCATGCAACTGTTCTTGCTGGGGTGATTTGCGACCAATGGCATGCATGGTCTGGCGTTCCAAAAGTTGCAGCAAGAGTTCGTAATGGATGTGGGATGGAAGAGGAATAGGATCCATGCAGCCTGCGGTTTAGGAATACGTCAATCTAAGCACGAATCTGGGAAAGTGCCCAGCTACTGATTACGGTCATCTGGTTACGGCCATCGCGTGAACAGCAATCATGGTGATCCGGAGCGATACCGTCATACCGGTACTGAAACCTAACTGAAACCTAACTGAAACCTAATCTTGGACCCAGTCCACCCACTGGTCTTCAAAGAGCTGAGCAATCGCCGCTTCCGAAGCAAAGGCACTGAGCTGGTCCACCATGATGTTGATCGTGTTCTTCAGCTCCAGGATTTCGCCTTTCACCTGCACAGTAATTTTCTTCGAGAGGTCGCCGTTCGCGATTGCCGTTGCCACCTCAGCAATATTTCGCACCTGTCCGGTCAGGTTACTGGCCATCGAGTTGACATTGTCGGTGAGGTCTTTCCAGGTGCCGGCCACACCCCGGACTTCTGCCTGCACGCCCAACTTGCCTTCGGTGCCCACCTCACGGGCTACCCGCGTCACCTCTGAGGCAAAGGAGCTGAGCTGGTCCACCATGGTGTTAATCGTGTTCTTCAGCTCTAGAATTTCACCCTTCACATCGACGGTAATTTTCTTCGAGAGGTCGCCGTTTGCCACCGCGGTTGTGACTTCGGCAATGTTGCGCACCTGCGCCGTCAGGTTGCCCGCCATCGAGTTGACTGAATCAGTCAGGCCTTTCCAGGTACCCGCCACGCCGCGGACTTCCGCCTGCACCCCCAGCTTGCCTTCGGTGCCCACCTCACGGGCGACCCGCGTTACTTCGGACGCAAACGAGTTGAGCTGGTCCACCATGATGCTGATTGTGTTCTTCAGCTCCAGGATTTCGCCCTTCACGTCCACGGTAATTTTCTTCGAGAGGTCGCCGTTCGCCACCGCGGTTGTGACTTCGGCAATATTCCGTACCTGCGCCGTGAGCGAGCCAGCCATGAAGTTCACCGAGTCGGTCAGGTCTTTCCAGGTGCCGGCCACACCCCGCACTTCCGCCTGTCCACCCAACTTACCTTCCGCACCCACTTCCCGCGCCACCCGTGTCACTTCCGAAGCAAAGGAGTTGAGCTGGTCCACCATGGTGTTGACGGTGTTTTTCAGCTCCAGAATCTCGCCCTTCACGTCCACGGTGATTTTCTTGGACAGATCTCCATTCGCTACTGCGGTTGTCACTTCCGCGATGTTGCGTACCTGCGCGGTGAGGTTGCCGGCCATCGAGTTGACCGAGTCGGTGAGGTCCTTCCAGGTGCCGGCCACCCCAGAGACCTGAGCCTGCACGCCCAGCTTGCCTTCCGTTCCCACCTCACGGGCGACCCGCGTCACTTCTGAAGCGAAGGAGTTGAGCTGGTCTACCATCACGTTGATTGTGTCTTTCAGCTCCAGGATTTCGCCCTTCACGTCCACGGTGATTTTCTTGGACAGATCTCCATTCGCTACTGCGGTTGTCACTTCCGCGATGTTGCGTACCTGCGCCGTCAGGTTGCCCGCCATCAGGTTCACCGAATCGGTCAAGTCCTTCCAGGTACCCCCCACGCCAGGAACCTGAGCCTGCACGCCCAACTTGCCTTCGGTACCCACTAGCGATAGCGCAGTCAGCATATTTTTGTGGTGTAAAGGAACAAACCAAGTAATAACGCTGCTAAAACGCAAGCGATCAGACAAAATTAACCCAACTAGAATGAGTATCCCTATGTTACACAAAGTCTCAGAACGAACAATGCATTGGGTTCGGTGGGTCTTAGTACTCGGATGGTTTCTGCTAATTTTCTCTTTGCTTTACGACCCGATTACTCCCTACTTCACCGATCCCAGCAATCTAGCTAGTCCATTTCGGCTGAAGCCAGAACTTAATTTCGATCCAGAACAGTGTGTCAAGATCCGGGAAGCCTGTATTATACAGGACCCTTATGCAATGGGTGCCCTGATTTGGTGGGCGATGATCGTTCCAGCCGGAATCTTTATCCTATTAGTGTTCGGCCATGAATTTTGGCGGCGAATTTGCCCACTATCTTTTTTATCTCAAATTCCTCGTGCTCTTGGTATTCAGCGACGCCGTTATGTGAGTGATCCTGTGACAGGGGAAGTGCGTTCTGAACTCGTTACGATTGGCGAACGATCCTGGTTGGGAAGGAATCACCTCTATGTTCAGTCGGTTCTGTTCATCATTGGTCTGGGGGTGCGCATTTTATTGGTCAATTCGGATCGCGTGGCCCTATTTATTTTTCTAGTCTTCAGCATTTTTTGCGCTGTGCTAGTTGGCTATCTCTATGCTGGCAAAAGCTGGTGCAATTACTTTTGTCCGATGGCTCCTGTTCAGACCGTTTATACGGGACCGAGGGCACTATTCGGGAGCCAAGCCCATCTAGCACCAAAACCAGCCATTACCCAGTCGATGTGCCGTACCGTGGATTCGGCTACCGGTTTAGAGCAAAGCGCCTGTGTCAGTTGCAAAATGCCTTGTATCGACATTGATGCCGAGAAAACCTACTGGACAGAATTCAATAAACCGGGGCGCAGACTCGTACAATACGGTTATATTGGCATGGTGATCGCGTTCTACCTCTACTACTTTCTTTATGCCGGCAATTGGGATTACTACTTTACAGGACTATGGACGCACGAAGCTGAGCAAGTAGCCAACATTCTCGACATCGGCTTCTTCATCTACGGCCATGCCATCCCTATTCCCAAGGTGATTGCTGTATTCATCACCTTTGCTGTTCTAGTTACTATTACTTTCACCTTGGGAATAACCCTGGAGAAGCTCTATCGTCGTTACAGAATCTGGCAGGGGTATGTGACTTCAGGGCAGCAGACGCAGCATGTGATCTTTACTCTATTTACCATTGCCTCATTTTGGACATTCTTTGCCTACGGTGCCCGACCCTGGATCAATCGCATGTCACCTGCCTTCGTGCTTAGTGTTAATGCCGTGATCGGTGTTGCCTATGTCCTGGACGAAACCGGCGACTTCCCGCTCCGCTGCAACACCCAAATGGTGGGGCTGGAAACCCTGGAGGAACCGGAAGAAATTGCCGACCTCTACCAAATGATTCAACGCCACGCCACTTACACGCAAAGCCAAAAAGCGGCTCAAGTGATTGCCAACTGGTCAGAAATGGTGCCAAAGTTCGTCAAGGTAATGCCCAGAGACTACAAGCGAGTTTTACAGGCACTCCAAGATGCCCTCGCCTCTGGCTTGAGCGGCGACGAAGCCCTGACCGCTGCCTTTGAAGCCAACGCCCGCGATGTGGCTCGGATTGGGGGAAGCTAGGTTAAACGGTTCCGGTAGGGTGGGGATGCCTGCCCTGCTGACAATCTCGGCAAATTTAGAATGAACGCCCTAGATGCAGCTTCCCAACCACGAGCGTGCTGTGATTGAGTCAAGTAAACTCATTCATTACCTGCTAAATCCAAACCACAAACGAGGAGGAACCAAGGCCAAGCTATTGATTCAATCTGGATATTCACAAGCAAACTGGCAACAATTAGAACAAGATATCCGGACTGCTCATTTGTCAAAAGAGGTCGATACGCTCAGGGAGACTGACTATGGAACTCGCTATGAAATCAGCGCTCCGATTCTGACACCCACAGGAAGGTTTCTGGCTGTGAGAACAGTTTGGCAAATTGATCAAGGAGCCGACGTTCCACGGCTAATCACATTAATCCCTGATTAACCAGTTAGCAGAGCTACTATGGGCTACGAACTTTTCTCAGATGTTATTTTGCTACGTGACTTACCCGAGGAAGGGCTTTGTGCAGGTGATGTTGGAACAGTTGTCGAACGGCACCAAGTTGAAGGAACAGAACCTGGTTACAGCGTAGAATTCTTTGACATGGTGGGCAATACCGTAGCTGTAGTTACGCTACCTGAAAGTTTTCTGCGCGCGCCTACCCGTGCAGACCGTCCAACGGTCAGATTAATTGAGAATGCCGCCTAACCAAATTCATCTAATTCTGCTGATTCACTGCTGACATAAATCCTGATATACATTCCAACAAGAGAACACACCCATGGGAAAACCAACTGGCTTCATCGAATTTCTGCGCGAACTGCCCTCGGAAATCGCTCCCCTAGACCGGATTCGCAACTGGGATGAATTTCATCTGCCAATGCCCGAAGACCGACTGCGCACCCAAGGCGCTCGCTGCATGGACTGCGGCACTCCCTTCTGCCACACGGGTACCTTAATCAGCGGCATGGCCAGCGGTTGCCCGATCAACAACCTGATTCCAGAATGGAATGATTTGGTCTATCGCGGCCTCTGGCGAGAAGCGCTGGACCGGCTGCAAGAGCTGGAGCGTGTAACTCAAGGCACTAACCCAAGCCTGAAAAAAACCAGCATTGGCGGCATTTTCAAATGCGGCATTGGCCCAAGGTGCAACAGCGTCTGCAATGAGTAGTTTCTTAGCCAGACCCAGGAAAAACCAGGTCAATCCCATCGATAGATTTTTGAATGAGAGCGTATAGGTTTTAGCATCTTCTAGCTGGGGAATCAGCTCGCTGTGGAGCAGCAATGGACCTGCAATGAGCTGGGGAAAGAAGGAGATAAATAGGATATAGGTGAGAAAATCATAATCTTTGGTTTCTTGCCGGTAGCAATCTACTAAATAGGCAATTTGGGTAAAAGTATAAAACGAAATACCCAACGGCAAAATAATGATTGGGATCACTAAATTGAGGTTAAATAAGCCACTAACCGACGCGGCAAAAAAACCAGCATATTTATAGTAGGCAATCAATCCTAAATTACAGCCAATTCCTAACCAGAGCAGCGCTTTTGCATGACGACTTTGTGGTTTTGCATGGCCAATGTATTTCCCCAGATAATAATTGAACAATATTGATAAGACGAGCAGGGGCAGATAGGCAATATTCCAATAGCCATAAAAGAACAAAGAAGCTAGCGTCAACCAGATTTTGGCAATTTGGGGCGAGTAGCGGCGAGTGAGGTAAAAGAATACAACCGTTGTGATTGGCAGAAATCCCAAAATGAAGATATAGGAATTGAATAGCATTGGTTTATGAGTAAAGATCAGATTGATTTAAGTGAGGCTAACAATAAATGGTGATGTAGATTTTCTGCATTGCTTAGCTGTCTGTAGATGAATCACTGGCCGGGAAAGCAAGTACATTAGTAAGTACATTAGCAAGCACACTAAAGCACAATGGCAATACACTTTAGTGCACTGAAACCTCTTGTTTGCCATCCTGCGGGAAAGCTTCGCCTAGAGCAGACTTCCCCTATTAGCCCGCAATTGATTCGCGGCTGGGAGAAGTGCGAAGTCAAAAGCTGGGCTGACACAGAACTCTGAACAGACCCTAGCTAAATGCAACATTGCGTGCCAAGGCGATAGCACTAAAGTCCAGTAACTTCAGCCGAACCTAGTAACCAGTAGAACTATTGATGTTTTACTACACGGTTCCGATTAGCCAACAAATCGCTGTCAACGAACAGACGACATTTCCGCAACATTTGGCTCTACGTATCAAATCTATTGCTGCTGTGTTCGCTCAGGCTCACAGCTTGCTCATGTTCTCTCGGTATGAATAGAACAATTCTGATAAATATCGGCGATTATGGGTAAAAATGACGAGCAGACTGGCAGGCCCAAGAGGCGCACGCCATCTGACAGCTTTCTAAATGAAACTCAACTGCTCTAGCTGCGTCGATTGAGTAGTCAAAAATTCGCCCGTTGAAACATCCGCGTAGGCCAATCCCCAATGGGTCCCAGCAATCACCACTGCCGCCAAAAAGTTATTCCGTCTGGCATTCAGCATTCCCTCTTCCAGAACGGTTCCCGGCGTAATCACTCGTGTGACTTCTCGCTGGACCAGCCGCCCTTGCACATCGGCTGCGTCTTCGGTTTGGTCGCAGATCGCCACCGCATAGCCCCGCTCCACCAACAGCGCACAGTAGCGATCCAACGCATGGTGAGGAATGCCCGATAGCGGCACTTTACCGACTTTTTGACCGCCATCTTTTGCCGTCAGCACCAGCTCCAGCTCCCGCGCCACCGTAATTGCATCCTGGAAGAAGGTTTCAAAAAAATCCCCCACCCGGTACAGCAACAGCGCATGAGGATACTGATCCTTTAGCTCCACATAGTGCCGCATCATCGGCGTCAGATCGTCCCAGTTTACCGACCGGTGATCGGCATAGCGCACCGCATGCTTCACCAAACGATTCGGCAGATCGTTCAGCAATTCAGGCTGTTGGGACAGGTCAACATCGGTCATATTGATTCAAATTTAAAATTCGCAATTTGGAATGGGAGGAGCGAGTTGGGGTGTTGTAGATATTGTTCATTTACAGATACAGAGGAACAAAAACCTAAACACTTGTACGCTGCATTCTATCTTGACGCAATTTCATGATTCCAGCTCCACCTCCCCATCGCTTCCTACCGCAACGCATCCCTCGCCACACCCTGCAACTGAAGATTATCCGGGAACTGGGACTCGGTTTTAATTTGCTGAATTACGGTTTCGGGCACTAGAAGGCGCAGTTTGGTGGCTAATGCCCGCACTACATCAGCCCGGTCAATGACACCCACCACTGCCCCTGCAGAGGACAATACTGACAATCGAGGCACCTGCTCTGTTTCGAGCTGATCGATCACCTGCGCTAGGGACGTAGATTCGTTGACCGTCGGCAATTCCTCTAGGGGTTGAACGATAGCCTGCACCGTTTGGAAATCCCAGAGACTGCGTTCGATCGAGCGAAGCGCCTCTACTTGGACCAAGCCGACATAGCGCCCGCTGGTTTCGGCATAGTAGATTACTGAGTCGGGGTCATCTGTCAGATAGGTAGCAGTAAATTCACTCAGGGGCAAATTGGCATCCACCTGTTTGAAGTCGCGAGTCATAGCTTCAGAGGCCGGAATTTGTAGCATCACTTCCTGTAGAGCAATCACCCGCTGATAAGCACTGGCCCGCCGAATGCCAAACCAACCCAGCAGCACCAACCAAAGGAAACTGAAGCGCAGAGAAACCAAAAAACCAAGGCACCGCTGGATCGATCAACTTCACCGAGCGCGGCACGATCGATTTAATCACTGGAGCCAAGTGGGGGTAGTGGGTGCAACCATAGATCAGCGTATCAATTCGTTGCTCCAGTAAAGGAGCAAGATATTCCTGCGCAATTTGGCGGGTGTAGGGGTCGTGAATACGATTGTTTTCTACAAGGGGCACAAATTCTGGACAGCCGACTTGCCATACTTGGGCCGTCGCATCAATTTCTTGAATCGCCTGTCGGTAGGCATTGCTGTCAGCCGTTGCAGGAGTAGCAATTACACCAATTCGTTTGCCCATCTGAACAGCAGCTCGCGCTCCTGGCAAGATAATGCCCAAAATCGGAATACCAAATTCTGAACGCACTATCTCTAAGGCCAAAGCAGAACTTGTGTTACACGCCATCACCACCATCTTGACGTTCTGTTGCAGCATCCAAATCAGGATTTCTCGCACGTACTGTAGAATCTCTGCTTGAGAACGGATTCCGTAGGGTAGGCGGGCTGTGTCTCCAAAGTAAAGGATCGATTCGTTAGGCAATTGGCGATACAGTTCTCGTAAAACTGTCAGACCGCCTGCTCCACTGTCGAAGATGCCAATCTTAGCTCGTTGGAGATCACGGGCAGCCGAAGCTGTGAATTGGAAGGATTGATCAGAAAGAGATGGATTCATAAGATTCGAAGCAAATTGCCTGGATATCAATAACAGCACCCGGCCCCTCTACCGAAGAAAATACAGGACAGCGGGAAAACGGGGCATCACATCGGTATCAAAGGATTTCGAAATGGACTGCTAATGTTGCTGAGCACCTTTAACCTCAGCAACCAACCCCAGCCAATGATCAATACGATGATGATAAAGACAGCATCGTGTCATCGGTAGTGTTGCGATTGCAGCTCACTTAAGCCCATTCAACAGAGGGACATCCGCTGATTAAACGGGCTGACTGCGATACCTAAGAATTCGCAGCGTAGGGCGCAGTTGATCCAGACAATCATCGTTATACTCCTCAACCGATAAAAGTTTGCTTATCGTACTGCCTAATTGCAATTCTTGCTAGTTGCCTTTGTAGCATTTTGTTGCTGTAATTTCCTGCCAAAGCAGGATGGGGGCAACCAGACAAATCAGCAATGGTCAAAGGCTGAGCTCCATTTTTGCATGTTAGTCCAAGCTACAGCCCAGGCAAAAGCGATAGGGTTAACAAACTGCTAGAGGCGCTGTTGACGGAAGAGTTTAGCACAGGCATTCAGCTGATCAAGAGCACGCTAATTGGATTCCTGCACTGATTCGGCGACTTCCGGGGCTGGCTGAGCAACTCCTTCTTGGATAGGCTCTGGTTCACCTTCTTGACAAGCGCTTCATCCGTTCGGGAACCAGGTAAATTTGGTCGCCCACCAACCCGCCTAGGGGCACTGTATCGATCGCGCCATCGAGTTCGGGCAGCGCATACAGCACCACACTCTGGAGGCCACCAACGCCCTGTCGGGTCCAAGAGTAAATATCCTGAATTAACAGAGGAGCCGCTACAAAGTAAGGAACATTTTTAGCCGTCAAAATTCGCTTCGCCACATCCACCTGTCGCCCAGCTTCCATTGATCCTGCCGGACCGCCCACAAGCGGAAACCCAATCGTAGAGACAATCGCATCGACTTTTACGGCATCACTCGACAGAGACAAAATTTCTACCTTACCCTGGCGTCGCTGTTGCTGTTCATGGGCTGTAGTCAGCCAATCGCGCACGGCCACATGCCCTTCCACACCGTTGATAAAAATGGGTAAGGGTACTAAACCAGCCTGTTCAAATGCACGAATCAACTGAGGAATATAGCGTTGCTTGGTAATCACATGCTTGCGATACAGTAAGATACCTACCACTGGTAACGAAGTGGTATCCTCTGATAGCCTTTGTCCATTGGAGTTGATCCGCTTTCTTTGGCTGTACCAGGCTAAGTAAGCTTTGGGTGACTCAAAATATCCAGCATAGTCGGGATGCAGCAGACCCATATTGGGAGTTTCAATCGCGGCGGGAATTTCGCCCACGGTCAGCTCCAGATACTTCTCAGCCAAGAACCAGAACATGGCCGCCACGTTTTCACTGCCACCCGCATTCCAGTAGCCGTAGATGATCAACCAGTTGCGCAGATCTTGCACTTTGCCAATCGGGACAAATTTCAGCAGCTTGGGGCCGGTTTTCAAAAAACTGAGATAGCCAGCGAGCTTGTCTTCTTCGCGTCCGCTGCCAAATTTGTCCAAAATAAACTTGACGGGTTTAGGCATACCCTGCGGCTTATCCCCAATCGCAAACTTACCGATTTGCGTCAGACTAATTAACTCCAGCGCCGACTCAAACGCCAGCCGAATCGGAATCTGCTGTGCCCGCTGCCGTAACCACTGCACTTGGTCGTAATCGAAAATCAAGCTGGCAAAGAACACATGAGCGCCCTGCAAGGCAGCCTCGACTGCTTCAGGCTGGGCAGCCAGATCGCGGTCGCTGAAGACGCAAATCTCCAACTCTGGACACCGCTGCTGCGCCAGTTTGGCCGCATCCCGATAGAGGTCGGCATTAAAAGACTCAAATCCTGCGATCAAGACAATGCGCTTCATGCTTCAAGTCACAAAACGTTACTCTTCTCTGATCTTAGGCTGATTTTGGGAGACGGGGTACTGGGAGGGCAAGGAGTTGGGAAAGTTGGGGGAGTTAGGAGTTCCCCGGCTTGGTTGCGGCGATCGGTTGCTTTGAAGCTAAACTCATCGCCCAAGTCATAGCGGACAATTTGCGAGGTCGCCCCATCGTTAGACGCCCAGGCAATTGTGGTTTCTGAGAAACTGGGGTCGTCATCATTGCGAGCATCGCTGGTAAGCGGCTTGGCGCTAGTGCCATCAAAGTAGAAGAGTTTGCGAGCCGGAGCGCCTTGTGGACCGCTCGGTCCAGTTCTGCTACTCCAAACGACCTTAGAACCAAACAAACTGACTGGCACATCGTCCACTTGGTTGCGGGTGATTTGGAGCGTTTGGCTACCATTAAACAAAAACAGCTCCGTCGTACCACGACCCATGGCGTCGGCAGGGCCACCCCCCATCCACAGCAGATTTGGACCACTGATATCGACCAGCGATTCATCGGTGGCATTGGTAGTCAACCGTTGGGTAGTCGCTCCATCAAATCGGAAAAGTTCAAAGGTTCTTAAACCCATACCGTTGAACGGACCACTGCGGCTCAGCCAAACGAGCTGATTCCCCTTAATATCGCTGACAAAGTCATCGGTGTTGTTGAAGGTAATCCGCTGGGTTGATGCGCCGTCAAACAACATCACCTCAGTGCTGGGTGCCCCCACTTCCGAAACACCAACTCTGGAGGACCAAGCAATTCTGCCATTGTCTAGGCGTGGAGCGAGGTCATCTACATTGTTATTGGTGATTTGCTGCACATCATTGCCATTGAAGTAGAAGACTTCACTCGTGGCTCGACCAGCATTCACCGGACCTAGTGCGGCCTCCCATACGGCTGTACCACCTTCAAAATCACTGACTGCCTCATCGACATTGTTGTTGGTTAGCTGGCGGACTGCCCCATTCTTGGCGTAGAACACCTCATAGGTTGGATAGCCATACTGATTTAGAGGACCAATCGGACTGATCCAGAACAGATGCTCACCATCAACCCCGACAAATTCTTCGTTGACAGCGTTATTGGTGAGGCGGTTGGTTGTAGTGCCATTGGACTCAAACAGCTCGTAGGTAGCTCCTTTTGAGTCGGACGCTCCAACTTGGCTGGCCCAAATCACACGGTTGCCGCTAATGCCCAACACTTTGTCATCGACCGCATTTTGGGTTAACTGCTTGGTAGTTATACCGTCAGAAAAGAAAATTTCGTTATCGGCACCGCCATCACTGCCGCCTGGTCCTTGCCAAACCATGTTGGAGCCAGAGACTAGGGGTTTAGTGCCATTGCCGATTACGGTCACGCCTGCTCTAGCACTGCGATAGGTGACACGTCCCTGATCGAGATCGGCCTGATTGAAGCTTTGCCCAACCGCGAGGGGTTTGCCATCGAGTTGGAGGAAGGGTTAGGAGGACAGGTGCGTCCGGTCTCGCAAATGGAGTTGCGGCTGAAGGAAGCGGCAAAACTCGGTTTCAAACGAGCAATGGTACCTGCGAGTCAGGCGATCAGCAGTTCTGAGCTGGAGATTATTCCAGTGGCACGGGTAATGGATGCAATTGCGATTGGGTTGGTGGGTGGCAAAGTAAATGGCAGAGATATTGAAACGTGAAGCAGAAATGTGCAGTTTATTAGTTTTCAGTTGGTTTCAATTGACCGCAAATCAAGATTGTTTGTTGCATCACAGACCCACCCGCGCGTAAACGGCAAGCTAATAGCAAAACTCCAGTAAAGTGGACTAAAACACTTATCTAGTCCGGTTTGGCGGACTTTCTACTATTAGCCCTTGCTTCAGCTAAGGGCGGCATAACAACGCAGCCTCAAATTCAATTTATGATCAACTGAACTCGCTTCCAAACCGACCACACTCATCCAGCAGCCGATTCAGTTCCGCTGCAACTGTCCAAGGATTGCGGCCTTTAAACGCGGCAGCGATCACAGCTTCATAGGGATTTCTGCCCGTTTGTTTGACGGCAGCAATTGCATCTTGTTTGGAGAAGCCCCGTCCAGCCACTAACCAAGCGGCTAAAACATGCCCAGTGCGCCCAATTCCACCAGAGCAATGCACCACAACCTTTTCCTGCTTCTGATTGGCAGTGAATAGAAACGGTAAAATTTGCTGAGTCAGAATTTTAGGATTAGCAATCTGAAAATCCTCGATTGGAGACCAACAGACTTGAGCGAGTCCAAAAGTTTGTTGGTAAACGTCAAGCAGATTGGCGTAGGGAACTAGTTGAGATTCAGGCAGTAAACAGCAAATTCGCTTGATGCCTTGATTCTGCATAAATGCAATCCACTCGTTAACTTGCTCGTTGCGATATCCCGGTCGAGCTGCGCCAAACACAATCGGTTCGTTCTCGGAAGCTGGAGAAAATTTGTACATGGCTCATCGAGTTTAATAGCTCATTTTAATCTGATGTTCTGATGACAGTTTCGTCTTTGATTTAAATCAGCTCTATCAGGATTGGGACTACATAGAGTCGCCTGCCAAGCAGTGTCTTTCGGTGAAGCAACCTCGAACGGAAGTACTTTGGATTAATTACGATCTTCCCAAGGATGCAATCCAATGGCTGAACCAGCAGAAATCCTCGCTATGTAACAACCGCTTGACTCAGCTTGCCTGCTTTGGGTATTGTGATTGACTAAGGTTGCAAATTTTGCCTGGCAGCCTGGTTTCCCAAAAATCTAGCGTCGCCCATTGCTGTTTGCCCCAGCGAACAGGCGACTGACCCCCTCGACTGTATCCAGCAGTCTGGGCGGCGTACCAAGAAGGATCGGTTAAATCCATTGTGCAATTTGATGATCTTCTCAGACGGCATTCCATGCTGGATCATGCTCTCTCGTACTGGATCAGCAACCGTTACGGCAATTTGAAACAAAGGGTGATGCACGATTTCTGGCTCGAACTGCTTGTCCTCGTGGTGATGGTGTTCATAAATCGCAAGAATGCCGCAGCGAATTGCAGCTTTGACGAAATTCCAATCGCGAGTATGGACAATTTGGGTTACGGGCCGCAGATGCAGCGGAATATAGTATTTTGAAACAATTGTACTGGGGTGGGTGAGCTTAGTCTTGAGGCGCGAACATAATTTAGGAATAGGCAACGCAGCAACCTTGAGCTGGTCGTGCAGATTATAAAACTGCTTGAGGGCACGATCGGGCAATTGGGGACTAAATGGCTTCATCCAATCCGTAGGACGCAAGCGAGCGTCTTGCCCCAAATAAGTGAGCACCGTAGAGTAGCCCAAATTAGCAGCAGCATTGGCACAGTTAGCAACTTGAACCAGATCGGCTCTAGGTTGAGGCAGAGTATTACGAGTGAAAAAAATGTAGTGTTTGATCATGGCTTGCTTGGATAGTTGTGAAATTTGTATAGTCTGCTTCAGCAGACTTTAATCTACTAGCCTGCAGCTTACTCGCGGGTAAGGTTGTACTGGAGAGCTGAATTGATACAAATTGCCAACCGATCCAGGAAATTCTGGATCCTGGCTCCTCCCCCTCATGCTTTCAGTGCTAGTGTTTTTCCTGACATTTGACTAGAATCCTGTTCTAAGCTTTCGATACTCCTGAGTAGATTCAGCGCCGAAATATAGGCTTCTTGGGTAAATTCTTGCTGTTCTTTTGGATCGTCTAATACGCCGTTCATGATTAGGCTGAGTGAACCAACCAGGCTGTTAAGTAGCGAACGAATTTCGTGGGACGTTTTAGCCAATTGCTGCCGCTGTACATTAGCTTTGACCTGCGGTTCACTAAACTGCATGGCGCAGAGGCGAGCGTAGTACCCCTTCTTGGCGAGTAACTCGTCATGGGTGCCCAGTTCCACAACCCGGCCCTGATCGAGCACCGCAATTTGGTCCGCCTGCTTGACGGTAGACAAACGGTGGGCAATTACGAGCGTAGTGCGATTCCGGCTCAGGTTCTCGATTGCTTCCTGCACCAGTTTTTCCGATACGGTATCCAGAGCGCTGGTGGCCTCATCTAGGATTAGAATTTCTGGGTTTTGCACCAAGGCCCTGGCAATGGCTAAGCGCTGCCGCTGGCCACCCGAAAGCATCACCCCCCGATCCCCGATCTGGGTTTCAAACCCTCTAGGAAGCTGCATGATGAAGTCATACAGGCTGGCGGCATGGCGTGGCACGTTAGCTAAGCGATTGCCAACGGGAATGTCGTTATCGGCGCTTACTTTAGCATCCGTATAGGCATAGCTGGCGACGATATTCCAGTTGGGTAAAATCTCTCCCTGGGTGAGGAGTTCGATGCCACGGCTGCGTTGTTCTCCGGTTTGGGTACTGAAGGCGGGATTATCTAAATCGGTGGTGAGAACATTGGATAGGGTGAGGTCGTAAAAGGCCAGGGTTGTGAAAAGTCGCCCGTCTAGCCAGTCAGCTTTAGCACCGACTTCCCACTGGGTACCCCGAGAGGGACGAAACAGATCATTGGTAGCGCTGCGTCCAGTCAACTGCTCAAATGAACGGCTGTAGCTGCCATAGAGTGAAACATTGTCTGCCAGTTTAAATAAAATACCAACCCGAGGGCTGAAGGCTGTATCGCCTTGGGACTGGCGTGAGCCTGGGATCTGCCGGTCTTCACTGGCCGAGTTGACAAAATCGAGTCGCCCGCCCAGGGAGAGAATCAGGCGATCGCCCCAGAACCGGAGCTGATCTTGCAGGTACAGTCCGAAACCTTGGTTGGTATCCCGAATCGAACTACCAGTCCCGGGAATTCGGTCACCAATGCCCCCAGCGTAGGCTGGGTTAAAGAGATCGATGGGCCGGGCTTCAAAGAACCGGGAATCGAAGAAGTCTTCTTCAAATACGTAGTCAAAGCCAGCGGATAGGGTATGGGCGATCGCCCCAGTTTCAAACTCACCCGTGACATAGGCAGTGACTTGAAGGTTGTTGATGTTGTCTTGAAGCAGATCGCCGGAGCGCTCCAGGGTGCGGAAATCATCTAAGAGAGCATTGACAAAGGCTTCTCGCTGCTCGGTTTGAAAATTGGTGTAACGTAGACTGTGGCGCAGTGACCAATCTTCATTCAAGCGATGATTGAGGTCGTAACCAATTTGCAAAATCTGGCGATCGTTGCCATCAAAGTTGGGTTCTCCGACAAACTGATCGCGGGGAATTGAGCCGTTCGGGTTATCCAGGAGCGTGCCGGCGGCGGGTAAGCCGACCCGTTGCGGGGTTTCAACATCGAGATAGAGACCTTCAACGGTGAGGCGAGTGCGATCGCTGATATCCCAACTGAGGACAGGGGTGAGCGCAATTTGCTGCAAATCTACCCCCTGAGCATCAATGAAGGTATCGGAGTACTGATACGACCCATTAAGGCGATACCGCAAGGTATTCTCGTCATTGAGCGGCCCTGATAGATCGATGCGCCCTTCTACAGTATTGAACCGACCATAGCTGGTGGAGAACTCATAGAAGGGTTCGGCCAGGGGTTGCTTGGTGACGATATTGATCACTAGCCTGTTGTTCAATATTGGGTAAATCACCGCTGCGGACAACCAGCGTCAATAAGACCTCGCCTGTGCGTCGGCCAATTCGCAGTCCTAAATGGCGCACCTCGCCTTGGTGGGTCGTTTCATTGTAGATGGACCATCCCTGCTGCTGAATGTCCTGTTTAATTTCAGCCAAAAACGGATTCAGTCGCGGATCTTGAATCGGGCACTGATTCAGATTGATTAACTGATGGCTGCCTTTTTGGTAGTAACCCGCTTGAACTTGAACGGTAGGATTGGGTGAAGGCACCTGAGCTTTTAGAATCGGACGCGGTCGCTGCTTCCCGGATTGCGATGAAGTTGCTGCCCTGACAGGTTCAGGTTTTACCGCTTTGATTGGACGAGCGACCTTGATCGGATAGGTTGCCTTGTTGCGATACCCCAACGGATCCGCCACGGCTAAAACGGGTTCCACAACCGGCTGACTGAAGCCACCAATTCGTTCCAGGTCTTGAATCACCAAATTCCGTTTAGCGGCGAGCTGCTGCCCATAGTCCACATGTTGCCACTGACAGCCGCCACACTTGTCTGCCACGATGCAGCTGGGTCGCACTCGATGCGGAGAGGGTTCTACTAGCTCATGCAGCTTGCCCTGGGCATATTGGGGTTTGACTCGCACCAGCCGCACCAAAACCCGCTCACCCGGAACTGTGCCTGGTACAAATACGACTCGTCCCTGCCAGCGCCCAACGCCTTCCCCATTGTGGTTCAAATCAACAATCGTCACCTCTAGGAGATGCCCCTGCTGCCAGACTCCATCTGGTTCTAGCGTTTTATCTTCTAGCGTTTTATCTTCTAGCGTTTTATCTTCGGTGGACTGACCCATGTTCCCTGTCCTCGCTTACCTTTACCATAGTAAGAGCGCCGCTGAGAAACGGTTGATTGCTCTAATTTCCGCCTGTTTGAAGTTTGGGTTGAAGCTGACTTTGAAACAACGTCTAGACGCTCTCTTGGTTGAACGCAACCTCTGTGAATCTCGCCAGCAGGCCCAGCGGCTGATTCGGGCTGGAGAAGTGATGGTGAATCGACAAGTGATTGACAAACCGGGCACCGAAGTGGACCCGACATTGGCAATCGAAGTGAAGGCGCGGTCGCCCTATGTGTCGCGGGGTGGGGAAAAGCTAGCCAGGGCGCTGCAGGAGTTTTCCATTACAGTCGATGGACGCGTAGGCTTGGATGGCGGGATCTCAACTGGAGGGTTTACCGACTGTTTGCTGCAAGCTGGAGCCAAACTGGTTTACGGCATTGATGTAGGCTACGGCCAAGTTGCCTGGAAGCTACGGCAGGATCCGCGCGTAATTCTACGAGAACGCACCAATGGTTGGGAAGCGCTGTTTGCTCAATTGGCCTAATTTGGTGCTACCTATTGGTTTAATAGCGATTGTGTTCAGTTTCACAATGGAACTACATTCGAGTCCTGCCTCTGGACGGACATCGACGGCTGGCATTCTGATTAACTTGGAAAATAGACAAGTTCACCACTCTGACTACCAAGTGGGGAGGAAACCAGAATGCCTGATGCTGAAATGCATAACCAAGCGACAGAACCCAATCAAGAGATCGCTGCATCTCAACAAACTCAAGCCTTTGCCCCTCCCAATTCAGGCGGCAGCGCCATGCTGGATGCAAATATTGCGGCTGGCGAAACTACAGCCCCGAAGGTCGAAGGAGCAGAGGAGCCAATTGCTACCAATTTTTCATCAAGCACCGGGAAAGTTGATGCGAAAACGGCTGATGTGACAACGACTGCAGAAGCAGCTTCAGCCGAAGAGGCAACTGAAAAAGGAACGGTTCATTTGCATCAAGTCGGATAGAACAACCGCACTATCGTAAGGGCGAAGCATTTGCGAAATGAATCCAAGGCATAGCTACCGATCTTCTGACGCAAATGCTTCGCCCTTACTATGGCTAATCAACCAAACTTGATATAACTTATGCAAACCAATACTCCGCTACCAAGCGACCAACTTTCTGAACAAATGCAGATTCGCTACTGTGCCTTACTGTTGGGCAGCTCGTTCCTATTACTCGGTTTAGCAGGATTTCTGTTCAGTTCTGGTTCTGATCCTGCCAATCTGGTTCTAGCTCCTGGTTACGGCAAGGCATTAGGAGTTGTTCCCACCAATTATCTGCATAATGCAGTTCGGATTTTGGTTGGCGTTTGGGGCATTGCGACCTTTACTAGCCTGAGTGGTTCAATTATCTACAATCAGATGTTTGCTGTAATGTATACAGCAATTGCTGTTTTTGGTCTCTTGCCTGTCACCAATACAATATTTGGCACTATGCCAATCTACGGTAGCAATATTTTGATCAGCGCCCTTACGGCTGGCATTGCTTATTACTATGGGTTTGTTAAAGCTGGCAACTTGAATCAAGGTTGTGGTCTATCGACTTGATCTGCAAGCAACGCTCAAATTCTCTAACATTGCGTTTTCAGTTTCCTCTCAGTCAAACACAGCATCTAGGCAATGGGTTGTCTATACAAAGACGCCTGTTGCCTTTTCTCATTCTCAAGGTTTTGGGAATCTGCCTCCAAAGATGGAACGCAGTGACCAATTAACTCAATAAGATTAATCATGTAGCTTGAAAAACCATTAATCATTTTATTTTTACGGCATGACTAAAGCTTAGTTACAGCATTCACAAATTGATTGTGAACAGGGGGTGTGCGAGGCCGCAGTTGGTCTCGTAAGACCTCAGACGCCTTGCGTGCCGGTCCTGCAATGGATACAAATGCATCTGCTCCCGTTGTGTGCGCCGCTATCATTCCGATGAGAGAGCCTTCACTGTGACCAATCACCGTAACGCTGGAGAAGCGAGAATCGGACTGTAGCGGTTGAACCCAAAGAGCCGCATCCTCTACAAGCGTATCAAAGGTAACATCAGCTTCCTCCCGCACTGCGGAGGCACTCTCTGCCACACCACGCTTGTCATACCGAACCGAGGCAATCCCGTACTCCGCTAATCCCTCTGCAAGGAGTTTGAGGCTATTGTTTGGTTTGGGCAGGACAGCGCTATTCCCGTCACGGTCGGTTGGCCCTGAACCCGCAATGATCAAGGCCACAGGGGGCTGGTCAGACTTTGGAACGAGCTGTGTGCCGTGAATCATGCCGGTTGGAGTTGTAATATGGACTGCTGTTGACTCTGGTCCTGGGATGGTAGCACCAGCAATCAAAAGCGAGAAGGCGGGCGCGATTGGACCAATCAGCAGGGCAATCAAGCGGTGTAGATGCAAGAACATAAAGCTTCGTTCCTAATTCAGCGGTTGCCCAACCTGATTTCCAACCTGATCAATCTCTAATTGCACGACTTCAGCCAGTTGTACACCTGTAGGTGGCGGCAGAAACATTCCGTCGTTAGTGACGATATGACAATTTTCTAGCTCAGCATAGGATGATTCGCTCATGGTGGCTAGTGCTCAGCTCAACAAAATAATCGGTTCAGCAAGCATCGAACCTGCTCATGTAAGCAATAAAGGCTGGTTTTTGTATCTTTAGCTACAGTTTTTTAAACTAAATGCATCAAGAGCAAATCATGAATTAAAGAGATTAGACTATGAAATCGCAACTGAGCTGGAAAGAATACCAAGCACTCGAATTTCTGACTGAGCCAACGGCTAACACTGTCTCTAAAGCTTTATCTCTGAGGTTGAAAACTCGGTTAAACCACATCTGGCAAAGTCTGGTGGCCTATTTCAGCACCTCGACTGAACCGCATGTGTGGCGCAGTGAAGACAGCAATGGCCAAGTGGTTTGGCATGCCTATGATCCGGTGACGAACCAGTCGGTTCAGCAAGCATCGATGGATGAAATGCGCGTTTGGCTAGAGGATCGGCATTATCAGACCTGTAGGCGTTTTCAAGCAACTCAAGCTGCTTTCCGCTTTTTAAGGATGTCGAGAAACGCATAGACCGCAGGCGGGTGCAGAGCCTCTGCAAGGACGGCTACCCCAATCACTCGCCAAAGGGGTACCGGCAAACTGTAAATCTGCACTGCTGCCGGAATCGGTTCAGCCGCTAGGCGGCTAACCGACGGGGAGCCGACCGCAACTGCGACCATTGGATGCCGCCAGCAGGTGTGCGTTTCCGCATCTGCATTTCAAACAAGGTCAGATTTTGGCGCGAAAATTCGGTTAACTCTGCCATCTGCTGTCGATCGGCCTCGACAATTAAATCATGCAGCACACTGGGGTCTTGTAGCACGGCTTCCGGTTTGACCCCCACCAATCGTTCAATCCCAGCCGAAATGTAGGTGAAATAATAGCGCTTAGGCGGTTCATGCACAAACTGGTAAATTAATCCCTTCGGCAAATTATCTCCCAGCGTTCTCAGCAGGTATTCTCGTTCTTGGAGAGCTAGCTCTGCCTGCTTGCGGTCGGTAATGTCGGTGACAAGGGCACAGCACCCCCACACCCGCCCATCGGCGGCTCGATCGGGAATCAAGGTGACTGCCGTGTAGCGCGTACCAATTTGAGGATCGGGCTGAGCAGCCTCATAGACCACCGGAGTGCCGGCCAGAGCCTGTTCGATTTGGGGCCGTACCACCTGATAGGCCGCTTCACCCAACACTTCCCAAATGGGCCGACCGCAGATTTCGTCTCGGCTCATGCCAAAGCGTTGCTCGTAGGTGCGGTTGACAAACTGATAGCGCTGCTCGGTATCCAGATAGGAAAGGTAAACTGGCAGCGCGTCGGTCAATAGCCTCAGGCGTTCCTGCTGCTGCCGCAACTTGGCCTCGGCTTGGCGACACCGGTTGTTATCTTCAGCCAGGGCTTGCAAAACCAGCGTTTGGGTAATTAGCCCAACCAAGCGTTCCTCGGCATCCACCACCGGCAAATACTGCACCGAGTACTGCTGCATTCGCTCCACAATCATCAACAAATTTAAGATTTCGGTAGTAGCACAGCAAATCAATGGCTGTACCATCAAAGCAGAGATTGGCTGCTCCCAAGAAATTTGAGCCGCAACCAGATGGACAAGATCCCGCTCTGTGAAAATGCCAACCGGCCTCTGCTGGTCTAGGATCAAGATACAACCAACTTGAGCCTGGGCCATCTGAGTAACAGCTGTAGCAGCTGGGGTATGGACAGCCACCGTAGGCGGATCGACAAGCATCACCTGCTGGAGCATCGGGTCAGATGCGGCTGAGCTATCTCGCCAAATCCTATCTGCTGATGCCATGGAATTGCCAGCCCATACTCATAAATTTTCCTTAAGATAAATTGAGGTAGAAAAAATAAATCAAAGAATCCTATATTAGTTTCCCTATATTAGTTCCCATTTATCGTTAGCATTCCCATTTTAAGACGATTTTCTCTCTAGTTAATACCTTTCCTCCTCATATTTTTGTTTCTCAAAATGACGTTATTTGACTACCTCCGGAGTTCGCCGCATTCGGGCTATAACGGGCTTTGACGCTTTTGAGCGTTTCCGCGAGGACGAAGTATTGATCGACCGCTCGCTCGATCTCCTGAAAACACAACGCGACAACCTGCCCAACGCAATAGAAAGATTGCAGGAAGAAGTAAAACGCACCCGCCGCGAAATAGAAGACCTAAAACTCAAGATCGCGACCGGTGCTATTGGCGGAGCGTCGTCCAACGGAGATGAGACACGTGAGATCGGCGGAGTTAAGGTCGTTGCAAAGATAGTTGACGGTCTTGATGCGAACGGCCAGCGACAGCTCTCTGATACCTTACTTACGCGGCTTAGGTCCGGCGTAATCGTTTTAGGACGAAAAGACGAAGGAAAGGCAAGCATAATTGTCCGCGTTTCCGATGATCTGAAAGACAAGATCCGCGCCGGGAATGTTATCAAAGAGATCGTTCCTATAATTGGCGGTAAGGGCGGTGGCCGCCCCGATATGGCCGAAGGAGGCGGACCGGACGCCGAAAGATTGGGCGATGCGCTTGAGGCGGCATATACAGCTATTGAAAAGCTGAGTTCATAAACCATTTTATTCCAACGTTTACAATGCAAAACCCATCAAAGCAGATAGATAGGGAATAATTGGAGTAAGAATATGAGAAAAACATCAGTGGTTTTTTTGGCATTGCTTTGCTTTGCGGTTTTCGCACCTCTGTATGTATTTTCCGCAACTGCTTCGCCGAGTTATTCGGTGATGCTATATCGGGATACAGACCGCTTTATTGGTACATATCGACGTGAATTTATCGGTGCGAGCGGACGCGTCGTAGAATTGCTTGACCTAAAAGCCGACCTTTCTGCAACGATGACGGGCGACTACGAGAATCGCGGCAACGTGGTGCGCACGGGAAATTGGACCTTTGCTCGGAATCGAGTGATTGTAACCTTCGCTCCGATAGATGTCGGCGGCACTCCATTGGTTTTGGAATTTACCCGTTCCGGCGGCGGATGGTTCCGCTCGGGAAACAACCTGAAAGTAACCTCCTCAAACCCCTCGGGCTTCGTTCCGGCCGGCATAGTTTACAAACGTATCCGCAGGGGCTGATCATTTTTCCCGACGCAGGCAACTTTTTCCCCGCGCCAAGCGTTTATAAGAGCAGGATCTTCGAACAATATCGGCCGGCTGGTCTGTCACAAGATCCTGCCTTTTGGTGTTCTTCTTACAAGGAATGGTGTCGGATAAGTCAAGATGTTTGCGGGTACACAATTTGGACGATACGAGATCCGTTCAAAGATCGGCGAAGGGGGTATGGGCGAGGTCTATTCTGCCCACGACACGGAGCTTGACCGCGAGGTTGCGAGTCAGTCCTGCCTGGTCAGCACGCGGTTGTTGCCCGTGAGGCTGAAGAACCGGGTGCCCCAAAGGGCTCGACCCTGGGTCGCCGGGTCGGCGATGTTCGGGATCGTCTGCGTCAGCGAGAGCTGCTCGACGTGGCCGTCGACAAATCCGAAGACCGTGGTCCCGCCGAAGCGACGGTCGCCGCCCGGGTGGAATCGGCCGACCGCGTTCATCAGCGTCGGCGTCGCGGTGCTGGTCATCACGCCGTCGAGCGGCAGGCTCGCCAGCGGGAGGAGCTCGGCCTCGGTGGGATAGCGGAACCGCGCCGTCGTGCCCGTGCCCAGCGGCTCGTTGTAGACATCGATGCCGACCGAGCGGCCCAGGAATGGCGTGATCGAGCGGTGGCTCTTGCTCTCGTTGTTGGACGGGTCACGGACCGAGCGCCAGTCGGCCGTGAACAGCAACTCGCTGACCAGGATCGTTTTGGCGCCGCCGCCTGGCTCCTGCTCAACCCACGACGGATTCACGAACTGATTCCGGCGGACCTCGCCGCTGGGAGCGAACTTGTTCCGAGGGAAGATGGCGGCATTGCCGACGTACCCAATTCGCTTGACCTGGCGATCGGTCGGCGGTGCGGATGGAGGAGCCTGACCTTGGCCGTTGAGCTGCCACGAGGGCTCCCAGTCCTCGATCCGGCCGCCCGGATTCGTCGCCGGGGCGCCGCCGCGCACGGCCGCGGGGTTCTTGAACGCCTCTTCGGGGACCCCGCCGTTGTCGAAGAGCTGGTAGGTCCAGTGGATGTACCCGTTGGCGGGCTGCGGATGGGTCTCCTGCTGGTCCTGGAGGCGCCAGGTCATGCCGTCCGGACGATCGGCGTAGAGGTACGACGCCGGGAAGAAGCGGTCGGTGGTGGTGTACTGGATGACGCCTTGGACCACCGACCGAACGTTCGACGAAGACTTGAGGGCCCGTGCCGAGGCGCGGGCGCCGGCCAGCGAGGGAAGCAGGATGCTGATGAGGATCGCGATGATCGCGATGACCACGAGAAGTTCGATCAGGGTGAACGCTCGGCGCGTCGTGCTGGGCATCGTTTCATTCTCCAAGGGCGGGTGCTCAACCTCCGGGGCGCGCACACTGCCCACGAGAGCGATGAATCATGCCGAACACGTCTGCACCTTCCATCCAACAGCAGTGAAGTGATCGTGAAGACATCATGAAGTGCCCCGACGCTTCTCGGCTCTGAACCCCAGAGAGCGACTCCCGACCTCCTTCCTTCTCTCTTTGTGAAGGCTGGCGCACCCCAGCGCTGGCCCTTCCGAGAGCGATCCCCTGATGACGGCTCCGAACACACGCCGATCGCCGCGCAGAAAGCCCGGAGATCGGATATCCGGGCAACGACGTTTACCGCGAATTTTACCGTGATATCGGCTTCGACGCACCGTATGAATATCTGAAGCCGCATCTGCACGCCGACGGAAACCGCCGTCACCTCGGGCTAAAGTATCACCGCATTACCGGCAAGACTGTTCCGCAAAACAAGAAAAGTGCTTATATTCCGTCGCTCGCACGCGAAAAGGCTGCCGAGAATGCTTCGCACTTCATCGGGGAACGCATCAAGCAGGCTTACGTTCTTCGCGAAACTTTCGAAGGCCATCCGCCGCTTGTCGTTTCTCCATACGATGCCGAGCTTTTTGGGCATTGGTGGTTCGAAGGGCCCCAGTTCATTGATTTCTTTTTCCGTAAGCTTCATTGGGACCAAAGTGAGATCGCGGCCGTAACGCCGGGCGATTTTCTGGACAGCGGTATCAATATTCAACGCCAGCAACCAAGCGCGTCATCGTGGGGTGAGGCCGGTTACTACAAAGTTTGGCTTAATGAAGGTAATTCATGGATGTATCCATACCAGCATGATGCTGAACGAAGAATGACCGAAATTGCAGACCGCTTGAAAACGGACACTTCTTTCCAAAACGGGCCAGACCTGGATCTTCGCATTCTGAAGCAGCTTGCCCGTGAATTACTGCTCGCTCAATCATCCGATTGGGCCTTCCAGATATATCAGGGGACCACGGTGGAATATTCATCGCGCCGATTCCAGTCCCACATACATCGCTTTGACCTGCTGGCCGCAATGCTGGAAACGGGTGAGACCGATGAAGAACTCTTAACCGAAATAGAATTAAGGGATAATATCTTTCCTGAGATCGATCCTCTTATTTACAGGAGCTGATCAATCTATGCAGCTAAACATCGGAGATTCGTTTTCACGCACACGCGAGGTTACGGACGCACTTGTTCGGGCCTTTGCTGATGTTTCGGGCGACTTTAATCCAATACATCTTGACGAAGAGTTTGCGAAAAACACGCGCTTTGGCCGCAGGATTGCACACGGGATGTTGACCGGTGCGTTCATCTCTGCGGTGCTTGGCGATGAATTTGCGGCGAAGAAGATAGTTTATCTCTCACAGACCATGCGCTTCACCGCACCGGTTTTTATCGGCGACAGCGTTACCGTTACATCGACCGTCAAACACATACGCGAAGATCGCGGAATCGTAACGCTCGATACAGTTTGTACCAATCAACGCGGTGAGACTGTCGTTATTGGCGAATCAAAGATAATGCTGTTGCCCTGATGCGGATCAAGTTTAAGTTTGCCTTCAGATTTTCGGAAAGCTATTCTTTTCACGTAGTTTCAACGGGAGTCAAATAATGGCAGATAAAAAAACAAATGCCGCCATACTCGGTACTAGCGGCATTGACTTCAACACTCATTTGGCGATCGCGGGCTTCTGGCGAGGCATCTCCGACCGTATTCTTATCCGTCACTTTGCCCTTGCGGGTAATTGCTCCTGTGACCGATAAAATGCTTTCCAGTACCGTCGTTTTGCCGCTCAGATAGGGACCCACAATCGCCACATTTCGTGAGCCAGATAAAACTTTTTCACTCATAGGACAACTCACTTGTCTTGCTGATGTTTGTTAACAAAAGCTTGCAGCAAAATCCTGCAGTTCACTAACTAATGAACCCGTTAGTTCCTGTAGTTTCTAAGAGGTTCAACTAGTTGATTGACTGCAAATCCTCAGCAGACGAGGCGAAGCATTCGGCATTCAGAAAGGGACAACTAGCAAGGGCAGCGCCGATCGATTCAACGCCAAATAAATGATTGAAACAATGAATTTTGTAGAGGTGGACAGTTGCCAATTGTCGGAAGAATGCCAATGGCTAACTGGATTAGAATGTCGTTGATCAATACAATTCAAGATCAATTAATTCAACGAGTCTTGCCGCAATAAATTAAGATTAACCTGTTGATAATCTGAATCAACGCGCTGTTTTATGAAAATTTATATCAGCTAAACTGCCGCTTCATAGATTCTAAATTCAGAGAGCAGCGCTCTAACTTGTGTCTCAGCCATTCAGCAATGAATAGAGAAAAAAAGAAGCAAAATTTCGTGATTTTTCGTGATAGTTTGCAATATAAGCTAACAGCTCAAACCGTGCCTACACTGTCAAAATCTGCCTGCGCGGGTTCCTCGACTTTTCGATGTTCTAGTCGGTGCTCTAAGTAGGTGAGCATAATTAAACATAAAACCCAAAACCCTGTGCGGGCGGCGCAGGGTTTTGAATCTGGTTTTTAATTATGCCGAGGTACTTAGTCAATCGAGAAGCGCCATCTAGTCAGTGAACCCACCTCAAGTCCCGCTCGCCGCTGCTTTAAGATAGGAAAGTTCATTGTTTTAGTCCAATGCCATGAGCAGCTTCTTTCGTCCCAACATCGACGCGATGGCCGGTTACGTGCCCGGTGAGCAACCCAAGCCCGGCACTCGCATTATTAAACTCAACACCAATGAAAATCCCTATCCGCCTTCGCCGGCTGCAATGGACGTGCTGCGTAATATTGATGGCGAATGGCTGCGGCGCTATCCCAATCCCTTTGCCAACGAGTTTCGGCAGGCGATTAGCGAGGTGTTGCAGGTGCCAATGGATTGGATTATGGCCGGCAACGGCAGTGACGAAATCCTGAATGTGATTGTACGGTCCTGTGCTGAGCGGCAGCGCCAGGTGGTGTATTAGTTTTCAGCGCTCTGAGGTTAGGGAAATTTGTGTTCAGCATTGCCGCCAAACCCTTAACACTCCAAATCCTTAATCATTCTTTAGGCAGACCCAGATTTCCATGAAGATTGGCCTTGGGTTACATTTAGTGAAATTGTCTTTTCGTTGGCAAAATAGTAAAATAAGATACAGAAATAAAAGATGTTTCGTTCATCTCTGCCCACCATGTTTGGAGTGGAGACGGAAGTAAGGAGTTATTCCTGAAGGAACGCGCCTCTCTACACCTGATTGAATGACGCATTCCGGGAGTTAATATGCAGCTTACCTATCGTGGAGCACATTATAATCGCGAACCCCAACCTGTGGATATGGTGGATAGTCCAATTCAAGGTACCTATCGGGGGCAAGCTTTTTCGTTTAGTTATCCTCGCCATATTCCGGTACCTCAACCGGTTCATACCCTCACTTATCGAGGCGCGACCTATCGCACGACTGAAACAGGTCAAACCATGCCTGCACCTCGTCCGGTCGCTCGCCCAGTGACATCTCCAGTGACATCCCTGTCTCAGGCTTCGGCTAAGCGGGCTATGGTTTCTAGCAACCCTAGATGGCAAACCAGCAAAGCCCAGTTTGCAGAATACGAGCAGACCCATCAGATGCATATCCGTCGTCGATTGCAGCAACGAATTGAAGCCGCTAAAGCTAGAGGCGACTACAAACTGCTGAACCTGCTGCAGAATGAGATGCAGCAAGCAGGTTGAATCGATTAAGCATACGGCTAATTGGTTCTGGCGCAGCTAAATACACCGATCTGGAGTCTGCAGGATGATTACATTCTGTGACTCCAGATTGGTGTTTTTACTTTGGTGTTAAACAGTGAATTCAGTAGTTTTGGAGTAGTTTCAGTGATTTTGTAGCGCAGGCATCATGCTTCAATCGCACCTCCACAAGAGCTGCCTGCTCCTGCTGTGCAGCCAAAGCAGTGACGCCCTGTGATGATCTGCCGTTGGGCGAGTTGGACGGGGTCAAAGTCACGGATATGGGTCGGTTTGCCGGCAGGGTCTCGAATTTCTAGATCCAGCATTTGGTTGAAGTCACAGTCAAATAGGCGTCCGTCCCAGGAAACCGATAGTGTGTTGCGACACATTAACCCATTAATCGTTGCTGGATTAAAGCGACTGACCAGTAATTCCATATAGCGCTGTAAATTGCCCGACTGCTCTAGCCATTCCAAGTACCGCGAAATTGGCATGTTGTTGAGGGTAATCAACCGATCAAACTGGATGCCGTGGTTCTTTTGCAATCCAGCTTTCCACTCCTGCTCCATCTTGGCATGACCGCTAGCCAAAAACGCCCCTACCGGATTGGGGTCTACCCGTTCGGGGTCAAAGAACGCGAACCAATGCTCGGACCCGCCGAGGTGGTCGCCGCACTGTAGCAGGTAAGAAGAAAGCGCCCAGCAAGAAATAGGGCCGTATCTGGGAAGTTGGATCTAGCAGCGAGATGGGTCCCCCTAGTCGCTGTTTTTGTCTGTCTGAGAAAAGCTGGTCGGGGAACTACGTCTCAGCTTTTTCGCAATCCACTTACCATCTACAGCCAATTTCCTGGACTCAGCATCAGCTAGTCCGCTCTATGAACGAGTCTAATCAACGAGAATCACTGAACCTAATCAACGAGAGATAACGGCGTATGGCACGACAACCCACCAGAAAGACGGGAGCTAAAAAACAGAAGCGGAATGTGCCCAATGGAGTGGCTCATATCCAATCGACCTTCAACAACACGATCGTAACCATTACTGATGTAAATGGCGAGACTATTTCTTGGTCGTCCTCTGGCGCTAGCGGCTTCAAAGGCGCGAAGAAAGGAACTCCCTATGCGGCGCAAACAGCGGCTGAGCGGGCAGCCCAACGGGCAACTGAGCAAGGTATGCGGCAAATCGAGGTGATGGTGAGCGGTCCTGGCTCTGGCCGGGAAACGGCGATCCGGGCGCTGCAAGCGGCTGGTTTGGAAATTACGTTGATTCGAGATGTAACGCCCATTCCCCACAATGGTTGTCGGCCTCCCAAGCGGCGTCGGGTGTAAGTGCTAGCTCCCGCAGCAGAAGCAATAGAGATTTGAGGAATTGAGGACAGGTTGATGTTAACCGTTATCTCAGGTTGGGAACGGATTGGCGGAATTAGGTTTGCTTTCTAGGGCTAAGGAGAAGGGAGGTTTGACTGTGGCACAGTTTCAAGTTGAGTGTGTGGAATCGGATACCGGGGATGACCGCAGCTCCTACAGCAAGTTTGTGCTGGAACCGCTCGATCGAGGGCAGGGAATCACGGTTGGCAATGCGCTGAGACGGGTTCTGCTGTCTAACCTAGAAGGGGCTGCGGTGACGGCTGTACGGATTGCGGGAGTGTCTCATGAGTTTATGACTGTCCCTGGCGTGCGGGAAGATGTGCTAGACATCTTGCTGAACATGAAGGAGGTTGTTCTCAAAAGCTATTCATCCCAGCCACAGATTGGGCGGCTGCGAGTGGAAGGGCCAGCGACAATCACCGCAGGTTACTTCGACTTTCCAGCCGAAGTTCAGGTGATCGATCCGGAACAATATATTGCCACGCTGGCGGCAGGGCATACGTTAGAGATCGAGTGCCGAGTTGAAAAGGGGATTGGCTATCGGGCCATCGAGCGGGGTCGCGACGAAACGTCAGCCCTGGACTTTTTGCAAAGAGGCCTGATCCGGTGCCTGGCGTCCATAATAGAACGGCGGGGTTACGGCATAGATCAAATGTCCCCTGTTAGCTGAAAGCCCTGCATAGTTGTCAGCTTGCAGAGGAACCTTTACCGCTCGGCGTTCGATGCCGTCGAAATCTATTGCTTCAGGCTTATCTGTGGGTGAAGGTGAAGGAGCAGGTGGCGGTGAGACAGTTGCGACACCGGCCGTCCGTTCAGGTGTGATCGTTACTTCGTCATCCTGAAACGGAAAGGGGTGTTTAACGTCCTTTCTCAGAGCCAGCGAATATATCTGCGACATACGGTTCGTCGCATAGTTGAACTCCGACTGAGATATCTGTGGTGCAAATTCTCTCTGCGAGATGAAATATAGATAATCACCGCTCGGGTCCCACGCCGCGTTCCCTGCGCCAAACATTTCCGGCGTTACCCGATAAGACTTATTCTCTGTGGAACTCCAGATGAACACAGACGAAAGCCCGTTCTCCGTCTGGCGTGTGTATGCAACATAATTTCCCTTCGGCGACCAGGCATAGTTGAATATCAGCCCGTTTCGCGCATTCGCTATTTCCTGTGTTTGCTTCGTTTCTACGTTAACAACATAGAGCTTTGCATCTTTATCGCTATAAACTAGCTTTTTGCCGTCAGCCGACCAGAACGGAGCGTATTTCTGCGCCTTAGAGCCGGTGGTTATCTGAATCGCCGATGAAGAGCCATCATGTGGAACGGTCCAAATCTCCTCTTCGCCTGTCTTGTCCGACACAAAAGCGATAGTTCGTCCGTCTGGCGACCAGGCGGGAAGCTTGTCGTGTGCATCCGAAGAATTAGTAAGATTGCGGGTGCCTCCGCGCTCGATCGGGGCAGTGAAGATGTCGCCGCGTGCCGCGAATACCGCACGTTCGCCTTTTGGAGAAAGTCCAAATGAGCTGATCAAATTTGCCACGGACACTTGCCGCTTTCTGCGGTTCACCCCGTCATTAGGAACATTTATGTTCAACCTATTCGCTCGCCGCGAAGCTATCTCGAAAACTTCAAGCTCGCCATCGCGCTCCCAGACAATTTTCCCTTGATTATCTGAACTTGGCCAACGGATATCCCAATCACGGTTTCGTGTTATCTGTGTGGTCCGCCCGTTTGTAGTGTCATATGAATAAAGATTGAACTTTCCATCCTTATCAGAGATGTAATAGATCGCGTTCCCGATCCACATAGCATCGCGGTTCGCTCGGGGATTGTCGGAGATCAGCTTTGCGTCGTTCGTTGCGGTGTCGAAGATGTAAAGCCTGTTCGCCTGTCCGCCTTCATAGCGCTTTTCTGGCCTGAAATCCCTAGATTGCGGCGAAAAGTACCCCGCGTAGCCCTTGCGGCTGGCCACGCCCGTGCTCGAGAGGCGGCCCCGGCCCAGCGTCTGGTATCCCCCTGTGATGGCATTGGCGTGGGCCACGTCGGCCGCGGAGACCACCCCGTCGAGGGTCGTGTCGTGACGCACGTCGTATCCAAGGCTGCTGCTGATCGCCGTCGAGTCGGCCGCGTCCCAGTCGCCGTCGGCGTCGGTGTCCCCCGCCGGCAGGCCGAAGGGCACGCCGTAGGAGGAATATTTGGCCCACTCGACCAGACTCCCCGTGTCCGTCAGGATCACCGACACGTCGGCCCGCCAGTTCTGGCAGACGTACCGCCGCTCGGCTCGGACCGAGCCGGCCGCCGCGGTCCACCCCGTGCTGGCGTCGCGATCGCGGAGGATCACGTGGTCAATATAGCTGCTGCCGCCCTGGCCATCCGCCCCGGCCATGTGGTACAGGAAGACTTCCTTGGGGTGGGTGTCCGATCCCCGGAAGGTCGCCACCACCCGCCAGGACTCGTCGTAGCGATGGTCGCGCCCTCCGGAGTGACCGGCTCATCGGCACGAGAGCGCACGGACATGCAAGTAAGCCTTCCACGCCCACCGTACCGACCAGATCGGACCGACAAGTCCGGCAACTGAAAGCGGGCCAGAAACGATCCGAATACGCCCCCCATCGACATGGCTGCCACCGCTTCGGAGTCTTCCTTCAGCACGCGCTTGCTGATACGCAAGGCGTACATCGTGCGATGTCCACGCAAGATACTCTATATATATGGACAGACCAGTGAACAGCATCCACACTATACATAGAATAATGCCAGTAAAGATGAGTGTCTGCGAGTACAAGCGAGTCGCTGCAATATCCTTCGCGCTAGCTCCATGTCTTGTAAACGGCAGGTGCTGGCCCTTCGACACGTCGCGTGCCCAGTAGCCAAACAGCACCACAGCGACTGTGATGAGCGTTACGATGCAGTACACAACATACATGCCGTCCTTGGATACTCGCAGTATGTCGATAGCTACCTGCGTCATGAGTCAAGGCTCAGCCATCGGAACGATTACACTAGTGATCTTGTGCTAAACTTGAGTGACAGTGATCCACGCACTCTTGATTGAACTCACTCAATGGCGAAAAGTCCCACGCAGCTTTGCCGAGTTCGCAGATAAGTCTAGCTTTTGGATTCGGAATCCATCCACAAGTAGTGAGCGGTTGAATATTGATAGCCCGCCTAAATGGATTGAGCGGATCAAATGTGAGCTCTGGCTTGATCTCGATCCTCTCCCACCATCGCAGTTGTGACGCCGCGCTACCGCGAATGGGTCTGTTCAGGGGCTTGATGGGGATCTTTCCAGGCGACCCTATACGGTACCCGTTGTTGTGACTCAGTGAATTCTGCACAGTTTTCCTCAACTTTCCCCAACTCACCTCTACCTGTGGAAAACTAGCCGAAAGTCTGTGGAAAACTCCTCTTACCCTGTGGAAAACTAGGGTAATTCTGTGGAGAACTCTGTTAATCTCTGATGGCGTTTATGTGGAGTGACCTAATCAAGTGAAACTGATTGGCTTTTTCTCCCCCAGATTGGAATTGTGCCGTCATCGTAGCTCGAACCAAGGAATTATTCAAGCTCAAGTTACTGTCCTGGTATGTTTGGGGAGTAGCCGCAGCATTAAGCTTAGTTCAAGTTAGCGGTTCATTTGCCGCTTTAGTTCTTCCAGCTCTTCATCGGTTTCCCACTTTCTAAAGGCTTGCTCTAGCGGGTCTGCCGCACTAGAGGCTCTAAAGGTCTGGTTCCAGCCGCTGGTTTGCCACTGTTGCTCTACCGGATTGGCAGCTGCCTGATAGTTAAAGCGATTGGCCTGCGCCTCGGCCACTTTGGTTCGCACCTCCTGGCGGCGGGTCTGAATTTGTTTCTGCAATTCGATAGTTTGCTGAATCCGCTGCTTCAGGACTTCCATTTGGCCCCAAAGCTGATTGCCCTGCCGCAACAGAGCTGCTTCCCGCTCTTCGGCGGGTTTGACCAAATCAAAGCGCTGGGCGTTCTTAGCCTTTTCGATCCGGACATGCCAGCGTTGAATTTCTTGCGCTGTCGCCAAGATCTCATCTTGCAGCCGCTTTTCCCGCAGCCGCAGATCGCCCAGGAGCTTAATTGTTTCCTCTTCTTGCTCGCGCAAGTTCTCTTCGAGTGCCTGCAATTCCAGATGCGGGTTGTTTCTGAGAAATTCTTCCAAACGCATCTCTAGAAAAGAGCTGAGGTCTTCAAACAATCCCATTGCAGGTACTCCTGTTACCGTTAATATTTGGTCCAATATTTGGTCATCCTAACAAGCATCCTAACAGGCACTTCTAGAATTGCGACTGCCTAAAGGGAGGGAGATGGATCGCGGCCCTGCAACTTTGCTTTTACCCCCACCACCACTGAGCGCAGCTTCCAGAATTTGCTGGTCTGCATCCAGCGATTGGTGGCTTCTAGTTGAGCGGCTCGTTCTCGTTCCTGGTCTAATTCTGCTTGCAAACAAACCGTCAGGCGTCGGTAGCAAGCGAGCTGTAGTTCTGAATCAGACGGCGAGATTTTAATAGTCATCCGATAGAACCGAATCGCTGAAGCAAGCTTGCCGAGTTTTTCGTAGATATGGCCAGTACGGAAGTAGATTTTGGGTTTGTAGGCTTCGGTATGGGTTCCGGGAATAATTTCTTGCTGCGATCCAGAGGGCCAATTTATTAAACGCTGGGTGCCCGAAGTCGCCGATTTACCACCAGAACTACTTGGCACCCCGCCCCGCGTATCGAATTATCCAGCCCCGATCTTGAACTACCGGCAAGCCCGACAGCGTCGCGTTAAGCAGCTAGAGCAACAGCGGCAGAGCTTCCGCCAGCAGCAGAACATCCTGCCCTACATTGCCCGCTTACCAGACTCCCTAGTGCCCTTTGGCAGCGAGCGGTTTTCCAGCGAAATTGGCTGGGCGCTCTCACCCCATCTAGACCTGTTTCCGACAGCGATTGATCTAGACCAGCTAGACCTGCAGGCTGCGAAAATGTTGCGCACCTGGTTTGTGGCTCACGTGGAAATCAAACCTCAGCCAACGCCAAGGCGGCAATCAAAGCGCAAGCGTAAAAAGCAGGCGGATGGGTTTGTTCAGTTGAGTTTGTTGACTTGAATTTAGGAGTCAGAAGTCAGAAGTCAGGAATCAGGAGGTTTGGAAGTCAGTGAATCAATTGCAGGTTGGCAGAGCAAGCATATTCTAATTGCACTGCACCTGATCTCTAGTCTGCTCATAAGACTTCAGTAAAGTAGTTAGGTTATTGGAGTTGGGTTGTTAGCTGATTGACTGACAAAATTCTGGATGCTGGCGGCTAAAGCCGCGCCTACACAGACTAAACCCGCCTACGCGGGTTACTCAACTGCATTATGATGATTTGCTCAATTAGCTTGCTGTCCGTAGGTGCGCCAGAAATGCAGCAAAACCAATTTGCGATCTACTGAAATTGGCCCAAACCGCTCACCAGACTGGACAACAGCCCTAACCCCAAGACAAACCAAAGAAACGTTGACTCCTGACTCCTGGCTCTCGACTCCTGGCTCCCCCTGATCAACTCTCCCTCTATGTCAAGATCCCTTGAGAAAGTAACAAAACTTATACCGACTCTCAGCTTCTGCCCCGTAATCTTCTATGATCTGCTCTGTAAGGCTGGTGGGAAGGCTACACATTTTTTAACAAACGCCGTGTAGGATCCCGAAACATTCTAAGTTAGAAACTAGCCGGTTGACCCTGGGCAGTCGTTCTGGTGGAGCCTTCACCAAAGAGTGCTCGCTGAGAATCAAGCTGAGAATCACTTGGAGAATTACTCTCTAGCTCTCAGTTTGTGCGCAGCGGAGCGATCTGATGAGGCGGCTCCTTGGGCAGGTCTAAATGCAATCACTATTTAAGGAGCTTTTGAAATCCAATGAGTCTTAAAGCGAGTGGTGGAAGCTCTGTCGCGCGTCCGCAGCTATATCAAACCGTACCCGTCGCAACTATTTCCCAAGCTGAGCAGCAAGACCGTTTATCAGAGTCAGCGGCGTGCGGAATTCGTGAGATACGTTGCTAAAGAAGAGGGTTTTGGCGTGGTCGAGTTCTGCCAGTGCCTCAGTCCGTTTACGCTCCTCCTCATAGCTGCGAGCCGTTGCAATGGAACTTTCAACCTGCTGCGCCACCAGTTCTAGAAATGAGCGGTATTCGGGATTGAACTCAAGTCTGGGACTGATTCCGACAATCAGCAAACATTCCACCTGTTCCTTGTTGCCCGATAGGATTGGGAGAATTAAGGCAGAGTGGGAGCTTTCAGGCCATGGTCCTCCCGGCAACGCGCCGAAGCGATCGACCACATCGGTTATCAGTTGCGGTTCACGGCTTTGCAGCACTTTAGCCAGTAACCAGCCCCGCGACTGCTCCGTTGAATCGTTCGTGTCAGACTCCGGAATCAGCGCTATCGTTGAAGGTGTAGCGGCACTGTCTGAGGTCAGTCCACGGTCAGCCACCAGCTCTGCCAGGTTGCCTTGGGAATTGACCCGATAGAACAAGGCAAAGGGAATATCATAGGGGTTAAGTGTATCAGCAGCGGCGAGACAGGCGGACTGTAGCGTTTTTGCCCCACTTACCGCCGTCGCCAACTCTCGCAGCATCGTCAAGCGACGTTGACTAATCACTTGCTGGGTGGTTTCAGTGATGGTAGCGAATATCCCCCTGCTCTTACCCGTCTCATCGCAAGCAGGGCTATAGCAGTAGGTGAAATAGGCTTCCTCCAGGTAGCCAAAGCGCAAGACGAGCTGAGGTTGATCTTTCACAAAAAAGGCTTCACCCGTGTTTCTGACACCCTCACACATCGACGAAAACTGGTCATCCCACACTTCTGGCCACGTCTCGGGGAGGGGTTGTCCCACGGCATGGGGGTGATAAGCTCCATATATGGGAATTAGGGCATCGTTGTAAAACTGGATGTAGTCCTCTCCCCAGTAAATGGCTTGGGGAAAGCGAGATACAAGGATTGTGCTTACGAGAGTCTTCAGGCTCTGCGGCCAGTTTTCGACCAAACCCAGGGAAGTGTTTGCCCAATTATACGATCGCATCAAAGTTGCCATCTCGCCATCTCCCACAAAAATGGCTTCAGTCAGCGAACTTGATTGCAGTTCAGGAACCATTGTCATAACAGTAAAAGTTTAATTCTTGGATTTTGCAAGTCCTTTAGACTGACGCAATTAGTCCATCTCTATACAGAAACTTTTGAGTTTTGTAGAACCTTTGGACTGACTCCTGGACTGACTTCGCTAGCCCATCTCTATACAGGTGTTCAGTTTGGTAGCTGACCAGCGTTTTGCACTCACAATTCAGGACCTAACTCAAAACTTAAGTAAGTTAGGCAATTAGGCAAGTTAGACAATGCCTAACTATCGACTTCGCCCATGAGAAAATAATTTGTCCCTCAAGACAAGTGAGTGATGGCACCGAAAAGACCGGATCAGAAGGAAGTCAGAGTGATATTGCCTCAGGAGGTTTACAGCCTCTTGAGGCGGATTGCAGGTGTCAGAGAGACAAGCTTAAATAAGCTGATGAATGAAGCGGTAGAGGATTGGTTGGCCGCCGAGGATCAACAGGAAACGATCGAGCGCCATCGGTTAGATGAAATCGATGAGGATTAGGAATGGGGATTAAGCTTTGAGAGATTGAACTGGCAATCGTGCCTAAAACCGTGAAAAAATTTCGAGGCGCTTCGCGCCAGAGGGAAGAGAAAAGCAGAAAGTGCATAGTGCAAAAGTACTATAGTACAAAGGGCTACCCCGGAGTCCTCGCAGCACGACAGACAACCCGAAAACCAGAGCTGTAGTTGCGCCCGCCCGGACGACCGTGGCCGCGAAACGCAGAACGGCAATTCCTCGGATCGTTGATCCAGGAACCACCCCGCAACGACCGGCTTACATCGTCATCATCCGATCGCCACGGAAGGTTGCCATTTTGTTTCAATTCTGCTGGTTTGTCAGCATAGCTGTTATGCCAGTGATCAGCACACCATTCCCACACGTTGCCGTGCATGTCATACAATCCCCAGGCATTAGCAGGAAAACTGGCGATCGGAGTGGTTTCATTTCTATAGATTCCTTCTGGACCCTTGTTGTAGGTGTAGTTTCCGTCGTAGTTCGCTAGGTCAGTGGTGATCATTTCACCAAAATAGAACGGGGTTGTGGTGCCAGCCCGACAAGCATATTCCCACTCTGCTTCGGTGGGTAAATCATACTGCCGCCCCGTCTTCACCGACAATCGGGCACAAAACTCTACTGCATCATGCCAACTGACTTGCTCAACTGGGCGATGCTCTCCTTTGAACCTCGAGGGATCGGGATCAAGTTCCTGATTCACTGGCGGCAGAGCAGCCACTGCTCGCCACTGTGCCTGCGTCACGGGATACTTGCCAATCAAAAAGTCTGTCAGCGTCACCTGATGTTGTGGATCTTCATCTTCATCTCGCTCTGGCTCATCCTTTGGCGATCCCATCTGGAAGCTCCCGCCCAAGATTTCCACCAGCTCCAGTTGCACCCCACTGCCCAAGTCTTCAACGCGCTGCCAGCCATAGCCAGGAGATTTGGTAATCACCCACTCTGACGCAGCACTGCTTTGGGGACGTTTTTGAGGTCGGGCTTTAGATCGGGACTGAGAGGGCGGCTCAGAACGTGGTTCGATCTTGGCCGTTTCAAACTCAAAGCGATGGCGGTGAGTTGATCGGTGACGTTAAGACGGATGTCTCCGGCCTGTCCACTCCCTTGACTCTGAGCCGAGATGCGAGATCCATTGCTTAAGTCTAAGTTGGCGGTGTTGACTTCGATGTTGCCACCTCTAGCTTGTGATTGAGACGTAGTGCTGGCAAACAAACCACTGGCAGTTTCCCTACTCCACAACGCATCTGATTGTTGTTCAAAGGGATTACTGCGAATATATCGATTGATTCGCTCAAGCCGAGCATCAAAAGTCGGGTAGTTACCAGAAATACGAATATTATCAGCAACAGTGAGCCTAATGCTCCCAGCATTGCCACCTCGACGAGCATTTGTCACAATTTGCCCTCCATCAACTGCTCTGAGGGTACTGGCATTAATCGTGATGTTTCCAGCAGGGCTATCGTTGAAAGAACCAGCGATGACTAAGCCAGCATCGGAGATTTGAAAGTCGTCTGCACTGAGGACAATATTTCCGGCTCGTCCTTGGGCTTCTCGCCCAGTTGTGGTATAAATGCCGCTAGAAAAGCCTTCTGGACTGATTCCAGCAATCTGGATTGAGTCTGAGGCTCTGACCGTGATGTTGCCACCTCGTCCCCGTCCGGCTGGCAGTAAGTTCCCTTGCAGATCTCTAGATGGACGAAATACGGCTGCAACAATTGCTCCACCTTCTGTGATGTATAAATCTCCTGTTTAAATCCGAATATCATTACTGTCACCTGTTCCGCCCGCAGAAACCTGACTACTAATAGTTCCTCGTGATAAAGTAATGCGATCTCGCATCCGAATCGAAATTTCTCCAGCATCGCCTTGTCCAGATGTGCCGCTAGTGATAGTACCTCGATTACTCACCCGTAAACGCCCGCCCGTAATCTGAATATTCCCTGCATCTCCTGTAGCATTTCGACTGCTAACTTCTGTATTGATGCCACTAGTGAAATTACGTTGGTTCAGGGCATGGCACTAAAGTATCCCAACTCACCAAACTGGATCGCATTCGCTGTTGTTCCCACAAACGAACCCTGCACATCTAATCGGGCATTTGGGCCAAACAGAATTCCGTTTGGGTTCATTAAGAATAGATTTGCCGTGCCATCAACGCCTAATATTCCTAAAATATTCGATGGGCTATCCCCTGTAATACGGCCAAAGATATTCTCAATGTTGGTAGGATTCGCAAAATGTTGGTAGGATTCGCAAAATACGCCGCATCGCCTTCTTGGATGCTAAACTCCTGAAAGCTATGGAACAAGTTTTGCCCTCTCGCTGCGCCGCCCTCAATTAAATCTGCTGCACGTCCCCGTACCACCGCCCGTCGCACTCGCGAACTCTCATTGATAGAGATAGCCAAATACTGTTGTGCCAAAGACTTGTCGGAAGCCTACCTTGAGCTTGTAATCATTCAGTCCTACTAACCGAGCCAACTGAAGCAGCGACGGAGGCTGTTCCAGATTGCTGAGCAAGATCTGACTCGCCTGGTGAATGCGCTCCAGTTCTGTAGGCTTGAGCATGTTCTTTGCAGATGCCGGCGAGCTAGTATCCGTGAGTTGATCAAACGATAGCGCCAATAGCTCAATCGCTTTGCTTTCTAGATAGAGCTGTTTGGTCCAACCCTGATACGGGCAATGTAAAACCTGCTGAGCCGCCAGTTTCATTGCCGCCGGCATAGCTCCGGTTTGCAGATAGAGCGGGAGGAACTGGCCGTCTAGGATCTGCCAAAGTTCTCTGGGCAGGTGTTCGAGCTGCGATCCAATCAAGGTATTCAACATCTCTAGGTCAATGTAGGTCGCTAGTAGCGTTTGTTGCCCCCGTGCGTACTCGATCGTGCCTCGATCGGCATGGGAAGCAAAGCCGACACAAAAATGTCCCGTGCGAAATTGAATTTCCTGGCCCTGCTCTGCTACCACACCATGCGTTTGTCCTCTAATGCCGAACCCAAGCCGCAGCAGCGAGATATTTCCTGTTTCCTGAATTTCTAATGCAAGTGGATCGTGAAACTGGCAGTTTTGAATTACCATTTCCAAGCCAGGGCATAACCTCAACCGCTGCATCCAACCATCACAAATGCGGTCAGGAAATTGAATTACCTGTTCATTTAAATTCTGAGAGGAAGCCTGATCGGTTGAAGCATTCCATTCTGCAAATAGTTCATGAATATCGTTAGCTGAAAAACTTACTTGCATAGCAATCGATGTTCTGACTGAGCAATTGTTGACTTATTGTATCGTTCTCGTGTTTATTTAAAGGCAACAATGCTGTTACATCCCACGACTGCTCACCATCACCCGGATTAGTCTTTGAACTGCGTTCCGGGTGGATAGTAACGCTCATCCGCAAAATCCATCTGGACCCATGAGTCAACGTGATAATTTTGGTTGCGTCATGATTTGTAGCTTCCCATTTGCAACCGCACAATTCGACCTGAATTTTTGAACAGTGCTAACGGAACTAACGGAACCAGTTGCGATATAACCCGCCAAACAAGCGGTAACCGCTGCGGATAGTCAAGAAACTGAGTTAAATAAAACTCCTCCTGCCTCAACTGAATTCCTGGTCCCCAGGTTTCGAGTTCGTGGGAGTCATCAATGCCCCATTTGAATTCGGCATTCGTCTTTGAGACGGTATCATGGCCTTTAGTATTACGAGTACGCTTGCGATCCATAACATCAAACAGGACCTGAGGGCAGACAACTCGATTTGATCGGGATGCTGGCTGTGGAGGCTTGTTGATGTAGCCCAAGCCGTCGGCTTAAAGAGAAAATCTAACCGCGAACGCCCTACCTGCTCTATAGTCGCCGCAGCTAGCCAACTGTGCTTTTCTCTACCATTACGCAATTCAGCCTCAGGTTTTGATTTTTCCTTTTTTAGTCACTATAATCTTGCTTGACCCGAATACGGATTAACCGCAGGATGGGATTGCGATAACGATTTATACACTGTAGGAAGCAAATTTAGTAAATCTACCGTAGTTTGCTGACTAATTGGCTAGTTTACTAAATAGGCTAGCGCTGATCTGAGCGGTCACTCCTCAGCAGCATTTAATCCATGACTAGATTGCTCAGTCTGGACGACAACTTTTTGGAGGAACATAACTAATGCGCTCTAGAATTCAATTGGCTTTTGTGATGTTGGGAGCTGGTGCAGTGGTGGCAGCGGCTGGTCTGCCAGCAATGGCTCAGAATACACCCATCACCGATGAGTTTGGGGCTACGGGAACCTCACCGAATGCGGCAGCATGGTTGGAGGCGATCAACGAGCAGTATGGCCTACCCACCGAAACCCCCATCACCGATGCTCAAGGCATTACTACCGGCACCGAAGTTGCGGTCTGGGCTGAAGCCATCCGGGGTGAGTACGGAATTCCTGGCGAAGGCGTAGAAGCTGGAACGCCGGTTACGGATGAGTTTGGTGCTACCGGCACCAGCCCCGACTCGGCAGCCTGGTACGAAAGCATGAAGGAAACCTACGGCATCGGCACAGGTCTGTAGGCTCACTGCTGATTAGAATTGGAATCTAAATTGAACAGGGTGGATCGCCCTGTTTTTTATTGGCGGTTTATTGGCGATTGGTTTAAGTAAGTGAGCATAATTAAACATAAAACCCAAAACCCTGCGCCGCCCGCTGCGCCGCCCGTGCAGGGTTTTGAATCTGGTTTTTAATTATGCCGAGGTACTTAGAACCATCAGGTTGAAACCACACCCAACGATTGATCCCCACACAGCGATAAAATCAGGGAGGTCTGAAATCAAAGGAACGGTCAGTGTGCTAGCAGCGTTATTGTACGGTCAGGAAGATTTGCGTTTAGAGGAGGTAGAAGCGCCTACACCAGCCGCAGGAGAGGTTGTGATCCGAGTCAATATTGCCACGACTTGCGGTACGGATTTGAAAGTATGGCGACGGGGAGGCCATGCCCGTATGTTGAAGCCACCTACTCTGTTTGGGCATGAAGCTGCCGGACAGATCGTCGCCGTTGGAGAGGGAGTGACCGAGTGGCGGGTTGGGGATCGGGTTGTGGCCAACAGCGTTCATTGTGCTCTGCGGCACCGGGCATTTGCTCGATATTTGGACGCTTTGGTATCCGGCCTATTGGGTTTCTGGCGCAGAACGAGCGATGACGGCTTTAGTCTCCTGCTACACTGCTTTGCGGTTGGTGGAACTCTTGCCCCAATTTCTGTCGCTCAAAAGTCCGATGCAGTTGGAGCTTGTGAACCGGGAATTGCAGCAGCAGATTGCCCAACGTAAACAGGCCGAAGCCATGCTGGAAATTCGAGTAGAGGAACGCACAGCTGAGCTGATGCAGGCCAATGCCGCATTGGAAGCAGCCAAAAAAGCGGCGGATGCTGCGAACCAAGCTAAAAGCGAATTTCTAGCCAATATGAGTCATGAACTGCGCACCCCTCTGAATGTGATTTTAGGATTGACCCAGCTCCTCAGCCGCGATAAAACCCTGACCGTCGAACATCAGCGCGATTTGCAAACTATCAGCAGCAGCGGAGAGCACTTATTGACCCTGATCAACGATGTTCTAGAAATGTCTAAGATTGAGGCCGGACGGCTCAGTTGCCATACCGAGATTTTCAATCTCCATCACCTGCTGGATGGTTTGGAGGACATGTTTCGCTTCAAAGCTGGAGCGAAAGGACTTCAGCTTGTGTTTGAATACGATCCAGACTTGCCGCAAATTATCAGAACCGATCAAGGTAAACTGCGGCAGGTTTTGATCAATCTTCTAAACAACGCCATTAAGTTCACGCAGCAGGGCAGGGTGACGCTACGAGTGCAGGCAATCTCAGATCAGTTACCTACCAAAACGGTTTGCCAGATCCAGTTTGATGTTGTAGATACGGGACCGGGTATGGCCCTCGAGGACTTGGCACGGTTGTTTCAACCCTTTCACCAAACCCAAACCGGGCTGCAATCGCTGGAAGGCACGGGTCTGGGATTGGCGATTAGTCAAAAGTATATTCAGGCATTAGGGGGAGAAATCTCGGTTCAAAGTCAGCTCAACCAAGGCAGCCAGTTCTCGTTCTGTATTCAGGCGGATTTGACAGAAAGCCAGTTAATTCAATGTTCGCTGGCAGCTCAGCCGGTGGATCACAAAGGAACGATCGTTGGTCTTGCTTCCCATCAGCCCACCCGTCGAATTTTGATTGTAGAAGATCATCCGGCCAGTCGCTTACTGCTGCTGAAGCTGCTCAACCTGCCGGGTCTGGAACTGCGGTCCGCCGAAAATGGACAAGAGGCTCTGACGCAGTGGCAAGCTTGGCAGCCCCATCTCGTCTTTATGGACATGCGGATGCCGGTGCTGAATGGCTGTGATGCGGTCCGGCGAATTCGAGACCAAGAGCAGCAATTGAGCGGCATGAAACAAGCACCGCAACGAAACCTAAGCTCCCATCCGGTTGATGATGTTTTGCACAATCTGCATTCCGGTGACCGCCTGCCAAGCGAACAGCATGACCAACACGAGATTGAGCGTAATGTGGCTGTAGCGTGCCCACTCGTGCCCCTTTTGCATGTAGGGCGACAAGGCCGCCGACGTGGCAATCAACCCAGTCATACTCAACCCGATAATTAGATGCGGATTAACAAACAGCTTGCCGCTGTTGATGTAGGTTGCTCCCATTGCGCCGATCGACCCCACGACCATCAGGGCTAGCAGAATCGAGCCGAGCTGATAATGGCGGATATTAAACCGACCTTTGATCAACGCTTTCTTTTGCTCTCCTTGGGCATCGCGGGTGCGGCGAATTTGAAAACCTAAATAGCCAGCGTAGAGGGTCATAATCAACAGGACCCACATCAAAATTGGGTGAGCAAATTGGCTCCAAACCTTAATGGTCTCTAGAATCTCAGGGTTCATGGTGTTCTGCGTCTCTAGGGTGAGGATCTTCAAATCTTCAAAAAATTAACATAGCCATTTGCCCAGTTCAGTTGGGCTGACTACAAGTCTTAAATAAATATTAAGTTATATTGCTTAAAATTTGCGATCCAAATAATCCAATAAAGACTGACGCATCACATCCACTGGAGCTGGCTGCTGTAGCCAAAGTTGGAGAGCGGTGGCTCCCTGCTGCACTAGCATTTCTAGGCCATCCAGTGCTATCGCTCCCTGCTGCTGAGCCTGCTGGAGAAAAAGGGTTGGGCGCGGTGTGTAGATCAAATCGTAGGCAATCGTTCCGGCTGCTAGAGTCTGGATTTCTGACGCTGTTAGGGGAGTTGCCTGCTCCTGAGGATGCATGCCGATAGGGGTGGTATTCACCAGCAGCGCCGCTGCTGGCAGCAGTTTGGGTAAGCTTTCCCAAGCGTGAACTGAAAGGAGATCCGCTATCGGAGAGCGTTGCCAGCTTTGCAGAAATCCCTGTAACTTCTCAGAATTGCGTCCCACGACCTGGATCTGCCGACAGCCCAAATCCGCACAACCCGCAACTACTGCCCGCGCTGCGCCGCCATTGCCCAGAATCACTGCCGTGGATTGACTCCAGTCGCGCTGCATTCGCCGTAGGGGAGCCAAAAATCCTTCTACGTCCGTATTGGTACCAGACCAGCCTTGTTCAGTTCGCCAAACGGTATTCACAGCTCCGATGGCCTGGGCCACGGGCGACACTTCGCTTAAAAGGGGCATAATCGCCTGTTTGTGGGGAATCGTGACGCTGAAGCCCTGCAGCCCAATCGCCTCGAAACCCTGAATGGCCTGCTTGAGATTCTAGATGACTCTAAGCCACTCGATCAGATAGGCTCATCTGCGGCGGCTCTCGGCGTTCCTGAACCCGATTCGGCGCTCTTAATGACGCTGACTCAAACTTGCCAGTCTCAACTGCTGTCGATTGTGGAGCCATCTCCCTACACTCAGTTAATTGTGCCCTTAATCTGTCAGCAGGAGCCTGTGGCTGTTTTGGTACTGCACAAGCAAGGTTCAACCGTTTGGGCCGAGGAAGAAATCCGGTTGATCGAGAGCGTGGCCGAGCAGGCGGCTTTAGCCATTTCCCAGGCCAAACTGTATCAGCGCATCCAAGCCCAAACCGAACAAATGCGGGCCGAATTGGCGGTTGCCCGTCAGATCCAAACCAACTTGCTGCGGCAGACCTTTCCCGATCTAGAAACAGTAAAAATTCAGGCGTATTGTTTTCCGGCTCGTGAAATCGGCGGGGATTTTTTTGAAATCTATGTGCATCCTCAGGGAGATATTTGGCTAGCAGTGGGGGATGTCTCCGGCAAGGGGGTCCCAGCCGCTTTGTTTATGGCCAGTGCAATTTCGCTGCTGCGGCGGGAATTGGCCCAGGAAACCTCTCCGGCTCCCAACATCGTGATGCAAAACTTGAATCACAGTCTCTCAGATAATTTGGTCAACAGCAATTGCTTTATTACTCTGATATTGGCTCGCTACACACCCACTACTAGAGAATTGATTTACGCCAATGCTGGCCATATCTATCCGTTGGTATGGTCACAGCGTCAGCTAGAAAAGGAACGGCAAACAGTTGGGGTAGTCAGCGTTGAACCAACCTACCTGAAGACGCGAGGCGTACCGTTGGGAATCTTACCCGTTTGGAAAGCGGCAGCGGGTCAACTCACGCTTCAGTCAGGCGATGTGCTATTGCTGACCAGCGATGGCATCACCGAGGCAGCTTTAGAGTCCTCCACGCAAGCCCGCACAATGCTACAGCAAGCTGGGCTTTGGCAATTGATTTCTCAGCAACGCGGCGGGTTAAACCTTAAGGATTTACTCTCAGTGATTCAAATGAAAACCCAGGTGCAGGAAGACGACCAAACCATTCTTTCATTGGAGGTTTTGTAAATTGATGCGAACTGAGCTACATGTTCCGAGCGATTTGCAATTTCTGACGGTGGTCGAAAACTGGCTGCTGGGTTCTCTTCAGGTGGCGCTGCCTGACCAGGTTGACTGGTCGCGTCAGGCTAATCGGTTACGCTTAGCGCTGGTCGAGGCTTACTCCAATGTGGTGCGGCATGCTCATAAGGATCAGCCCAACTTACCAGTGCTGATTCGCCTAGAGCTGAAGGATCGGGATCTGTATCTAGAAATTTTGGAAGTTCCAGTCATCAATGCACTTGCCTTCGAAGTTCCAGGCATATACGCTAGGGTCTGTCCCATACTTGATACTGGTCAACACTGCTGTTGTCGGAAGTTTTCCCATTGGCATCGGCGCTTTTCCATCCATCAAGTCCGGAATCTCTACCAATGGCTTACCTAGGAGGGCATTCAGTATGGTGGATTTGCCGCTGTTAAAAATCCCCATCAGCATCAGGACGAAGGCATCTTCAGATAGACGCAGTTTAGCCGTGTTTAGATCAGCAGCAACCGTCTCCAATTTCAGTTGTTCCGAAATTGCTATCAATTGCTCAAGGGCAGTTCTTGCTTCAGTTTTAAAATTATCAAACGCTTGCTTAAATTCTTCACTCCATTCCATGAGTTATCTCCTTTCAGTGAATTCAGGGTAGTCTGGATAGGATTTATTGCGAGAGTAATTGGATTTGGTTCATGACCATCTGCTGTAGTTCTGTCACTCGTTGATGCTCATTGCAAGCGGGATAGGAACTGGGAGAACTAGCCACTTTCAACAGTTTTGCTGTAAGTTGGTCCAGTGTTTCCCTCAGGCCACTCTCTGTTTTTGCAGCATAGTTCTGTATTACTCTCGAAAATTTTCGATGCTCGTCGTGGATCGCTTGATGCATTTTTGAGTTTAGTTCTCGCATGATTTGGCTGCGTCGCTGTTGATCCCGATACACCGACATCCCGGCTCCAGCAGCGAGACCGGCAAGGGCTACGGCAAGGGGCGGCACTCCAGCTAAGCTAGTCACGATAGCCGTCGTCACAGCAGTACCAAGACCCAACAAAAGGGGCTCGGCTAGAAGAATGGAATCTAGAAGCATGGGATTTTGCTTCGGCAGGTGATCTAAATGCAAGTAATCCACAATCAATGGATTTTCTCGCTTAAAAATGGCAATCAACTGGTCAGGATAAAAGGCTTCACCAACTAATTCATGAATCCGTTGCCAGTTCATTCCTTCGAGGGATTGCAGAGCCTGTTCTTGCCGTTGGCTGGGCCATTGTCTGAGGGGCATTAACGCCTGCTGTTTCCAAGCCTCAATCGCCTGACGCAATTCAGTGGTGAGGGAGGCTGCATTCATGCTTGTCCCTGTTAAATGATGCTCAAGAATACGTTGGAGATTCCTCTCCAATTGATCAAACCATACCTGCACCCTCTGTTCTTGCAGTTTGGCATCCGCCTGTAGCCATTCTGCCAGGTGCCGTTTAGCTCCAGCAAGGGACTGAATTAATCGCTCACCATCCTGACTGGCGGAGACTTGATCTGTTGTATTAGATGCAGCTAGTCGTTGCTCAGCGATTGCCAGCAGCGATAACACTTGGGTTGCACTTGTTTGCCATCCCGCACTGGAAAGTAGGTCAGTGCTACCAACTGGCTAGTTTGATCTTCTACCTCGATCGAGCCTAGTCTAATGGCGGATGAACTGAAAAGTTGCCCTACTGTTGCAGTCAATTCGATAATCCGACCGCTATAGGGGCTAGTGATCTGGCCATTGTTAGCAAGCTGAACTTCCAGTTGTGCGATAGTCCGTTTCACTTCCTGAATTTGATTACCGCGATTAGTCAAAGCTTCTAAATTCTGTTCTGCTAATTTACGTTCCTGACTATCTAGCGCCTGTAATTGAGTTTTTAGATCGGCGATATTAGTTAAATTCTCCTGATAATTTTTTTTTGTTTCCACCTCTCTCACATCTAGTTCTTTCAATTGGTCTGCCAGATCCGCCACCTGTCGCACACTGTCCAGATAAACCTGCTGGGCATCTAAGAGGGCATCCCCCGAAAGCGCCCCAGCCTCCAGTAGTTCCTGTCGCCGCTTCAGCCGATTTTGCAGAACTGGTACCAGGGTTTGCGCTTGTTTTAACTGCTGTTCCAGGTTTTGCCGTCGCTGTTGCAATGACTCGATGCCCCTCGATTGGAGAACCGTAGTGAATGTTGTCGCTGCCTCAATCCGCTGCTGCAAATTCTGTCGCTGTTGGGTGATCGCCTCAAGCTCTGAACGGGTACGCTGCGATTGCAGCAATTTGGCATTTTCCGTTTGGTTTTGCAACTCTGCTAACTTGGTGCGCTGCTGTTGCAACTGCTTCTCCAACTCAGGTTGAGCAATCGTGCCTAACATCTGTCCCTTACGCACATAGTCCCCCACCTGCACATCCAAGCTGATCAACTCACCTGTTCCAGGGGCTTGCAAGTTGACGACCCGCCCAGGGCGGATCAGCACTCCTCGTCCTGTCACCGTTACCGGCAGACGACCAACAATGCTCCACAGCAGCGCTGCACCGACTAGGCATCCCATACAGGATAGAATCAACCAACTCTTGGGACTAGTCACCTGCATGAGTTGATCGAGTTGCTCCGGGGAGGAGAGTCGCTCTAATGATTTTTGCCGAAACGTGCGACGTTGTTGTCCTTGCATCTTATCGCTCCAAGTTCAAATAATGTTAAGCGTAAACGTTCAGGATAAAATTCATACTCATGACCTCAGTAAAAGGTAAACGGCAGCCAGTGCAGTCAGTTGCCGTTTCAAAACTGGTCGGCGTGATTGACATTTTGCAGCAGCCAATCAAATCTGGCACCGGCTAATGCTAAATGTTCTATCACAATCGGGTCTAATTCATCTTCATATTCTTTCTGGTTATCCAGAGGTTGACCGTTGCTATAGCCCTCATCCGCCAGGTAAAAGGCCGGAATCCCAAGCCGATGGGCAGACCGGAGCAAGGCATAAATGGTTGGTCCACCATACACCGATCGCCGAAACCGGCGCTGCAGCCGTTCGATCTGATCATCCAACCTATAGGGCAGGTCTTGCGTGATCGACTCTAGCCAGTCCCAAACCGCATAGGCGACGCTGTAGCTGGTAGACTCGTGAATCGCTTCAATGGCGATGCGGGTGGATTTATTTCCTGGGGTGAGGCTGTAGTGTTCGAAATGCAAATCCATATCCAGCTTGCCGACCTCGATTAGCGTGCGGCCAAACAGGTCAGCGTAAGAGTCGCACGTCACCGATGCGAGTTGGGGATAGCGTTTTCCAATCGCGATCAGGTAATCCTCGATGGGGAGGGGAGCTTCATAACCCGTCAGGGCAAAATCAAAAACTAAGGCACCATACTCTAGATAGGGGTTGGGTCCGGCATAGAATTTGAAATTGTAAAGATCAAAGACATCCGTTCTTCTAGCATTTACCGGATTGGGGTTCAGCGGCTGATCTAAAACCATAGGCCCACAAGTAACGTACAGACTCCGCTTTGATCCTATCGGTAGAATTGCAAAATTCACTGTGCATTTAGATGCATTGTTGCGTTCCATAAATAAAAACAGCAGCAAAACCGCTGCCAATCCAGGTTTTTTCTGCGCTATGATTTGAAAGGTCAAAATCTCTGGGTTTTGACGGAGTGGCTATTGTTAGCCTTTAGGTCTTAAAATTGGAAGACTGTGGGTCGGTTTGGCGATTTCGATAGCCATCTTCACTTGACTAGCCCACGACATTTTTAGTTTTTTTGTAGTTTTCACAGGAGCACCATTTTCAGGCATGATCAAACTGCGATTGAAGCGGTTCGGCAAAAAATTTGAGGCCAGCTATCGGATTGTGGCGATGAATAACGATTCTCGTCGAGATGGTCGCCCGCTAGAAGAGTTGGGGTTCTATAATCCCAGAACAGATGAAGTGAAACTGAATACGGAAGCCATCGTTAAGCGGCTAGAGCAAGGTGCCCAGCCCACCGATACAGTACGTCGTCTGCTGGAAAAGGCAGATATTCTCAAGCCAAAAGCTCGCGCCTAGTAGCCCCAATCGCCCATCCATCATCCGCCCACAGGGTTGGTTAGATCACTCCACTACAAACAGTGCCTGATTTGAACGTCTCCTTGTCCTCCCAACCATCTACAACGGCCCCAGACTACGAAGGATTGGTTCGCTTCCTAGTGCAGCCTTTCCTTGACTCACCAGATTCTCTGCGGATTGACTGCGAAATGTCTCCCCGCACGATGCGAGTCCTAGTTCGGTTTGCACCTAGGGTGAGCGCAAGCTGACGGTGCTTGGCACTATTGCGGGAGGTCAGAACCACGACAGGAATGGGTGCCAATGCTGGATCTTGTTGAACCTGGCTGAGGAATTCAAATCCGTTGAGGCGTGGCATTTCCAGATCACAAATTACCAGATTAATGCCAGGCTGTTGCCGCAGCAGCGCTAGTGCCTCTAGCCCATTCTCAGCTTGATGAATGGTGTACCCGACCTGTTGAAACAGCCGAATCAAGTCATGTCGGAGAGTGAGCGAATCATCCACAATCAAAATCGTTGCCGAACGAGCTGGCTGCAGGGATGGCGCTTGGTTCACCTCAGCAAACACCCGCCTTCCTGAGGTTAAGGCCAGCGAATATCGGGAAACGGCTGAGACTCCAGCAGGCAGCGCATATTCTGGTAGAGATTCTACCTCGGTAGTGAGCTGCATCAAGACTTCAACATCGATGGCTAGAGCCGAGCGGCTGTTGCTCAAAATGCAGCAGCCATACACATAGGGAGGAGGTGCAATGGCCGATCCGAATGAGCGGATGACCAACTCTTGCTCTCCCAGCACCCGGTCTACCATCAAGCCCCTGTAGCCATAGATGGTTTGCAGCAACAGAACAGGAGACATTTCGAATCGATCGGTTTTTTTCGGCTGCACAGAGGTCGCAGATAAGAATTTGGAATGGGTTTGAGTATAAAGTTGAAAACTATTTTCAGAATAATGAACTAATTCAGATAGGGAATATAGCGGTACCATCAGCTCCGCTTCCCGTTGCCAGTGCATCACCAACTGCTCACCTCCAATCACGCTAATTTGACTCGGATTGGGAACAATGATTTGTTCGACTCGCTCAACTGGCAGCGCATAGGCAAGTCCCTGAGCTTGGCACACTAGTAGCTTAGTTGTGGTTAATGAAAGCGGAATTTTGAGTGTAAAGGTGGTTCCCTGTTGCCGAGATGTACTAATCGTGACTGAACCGTTGATTGTCTGCAACTGATTTTTAACGACATTTAAACCAATGCCACGACCAGAAAGATCACTCACCTGAGACGCAGTTGAGAATCCGGGCTGGAATAGTAAGTCTAACAACTGAGACTCAGGAATCGTGCTAGCTTGCTCAGCCGTAATCAACTGCAACTCAATTGCGCGCTGAACTACGCGCTGTAGATCGATACCCTGCCCATCATCCTTCACTTCGATCACGGTTTGATTTCCATGTTGGTTGGCCTGGATTTCAATCCGTCCCACCGCTGGTTTGCCTTGGGCACACCGAATCTCAGGAGACTCAATGCCGTGGTCAAATGCATTGCGCAGCAGGTGCAGCAGCGGATCGTATAGCTCAGCCAGCCCAACCCCGAAATCGACGGAGAGATGGCAACTTCAGAGACGGCAACTTCAGAGACGGCACAGAGAACGGTGATTTCAGCGGCCCGCCGCCTTGGGCAGGAAGACCGGGTGGTCCAAGAGGCTGGCAAGGGGATGAATTTGCTGGTCCGCCGCCTTGGGCTGGGCAACCGGGTGGTCCTCGCAGTTTTCTCCAATCGACCGACCAGTCCTGGGCACAGCCCCTTGATGGCGATTCATCCATCCTCTAACGTTTCGTTCTTGTGTTCCCTTAAGATGAATTTATTTCTATTCTATTTAGTGGTTAACAACATACCAGATCTTGAGAGGGTAGAGCGTTGCTCTGTCCTCTTTCCGTACGTTTTATTGCCCTAGCTTTAAGACATACAGCGTTTTTTACTCATGTGAGGTATGGGGGTTGGGGGCTTCGCTCCCACGCAGGGACAGTGCCCCTGCACCCCGTTTTCATACTTCACTAGCCTGAAAAAGGCTGTAGATTCGTTCAAAATTAAAATGACAGACTAGCAAGCGATACAGGTTTTGTATGCGGATTCTACTGGTGGAAGATGATCCTGAGCAATCAGAACCCCTTTATGCAGCCCTCACCCGCTCTGGTCATATTGTGGATGCCGTTGAAGATGGGACAACCGCTCAGTGGTTGATTAGCGAAAAGGACTATGATCTGCTGATTCTAGATTGGATGTTGCCGGGTGAAGATGGCATTGTCCTTTGTCAACACTATCGCCAGGCTGGTAAAACAGCACCGATTCTCATGCTGACTGCAAAAGATACAACTGCCGACAAAGTAATGGGATTAGATGCCGGAGCCGATGATTACTTAGTCAAACCCGTAGATATTGTGGAATTACTGGCGCGGGTTCGGGCTTTGCGGCGGCGTTCGCCCCATTGGTGTGGTGATACCCTGCAAGTTGCAGATCTATCGCTGCAGCTCGATACGATGCGTCTGACCCGAGGCAGCGACAGTCTAAAGCTAGCGAGCCGCGATTTCCAGCTCCTGGAATATATGATGCGGCATCCGTGCCAAATCTTGACTCATGACCAGATTGAGCAGGCCCTATGGGAATGGGAAGCAGAACCGGAAAGTAACGCCGTCGCCAGCCGCATCAAGCGATTGCGGCAACGCCTGCGTGAAATCGGAATTGATACTTGGATTGAGACCGTTTATGGCATAGGCTATCGCTTAGAACCTCCTGCTCCCTAACAATGCTTGATTGATCACCATGCCTGACCTACGGCAACTGCACAAATACTGGCAAACTCTTCCCATCCGCGTCCGGGGAACCGTCATTATTGCCATCCCTGTAACCTGTCTATTTATCGATCGGGCTGTGGAACTGGGGATGCCGGCCATTGCCCTGACGGATCATGGCGTCATGTATGGGGCAATCGAGCTGCTAAAGGTATGTGAGGCCAAAGGCGTCAAGCCGATCATCGGCAACGAAATGTACATCATCAATGGCGACATCACCAAGCAAGAGCGCCGACCCCGCTACCATCAGATCGTGCTGGCTAAGAATACCCAGGGCTACAAGAACCTGGTGAAGCTGACCACGATTTCCCATCTGCAAGGCGTCCAGGGCAAAGGGATTTTTTCGCGGCCCTGCATCAACAAAGAGCTGCTCGAGCAGTACCATGACGGCTTGATTGTCACCAGCGGTTGCCTGGCCGGAGAAGTACCGCAGGCGATCATGCAGGGTAAGCCGGAAATCGCCCGCCGGGTGGCCCAGTGGTATAAGGATTTGTTCGGCAAAGACTACTACATCGAACTGCAAGACCACGGCTCCCAAGAAGACCGCATCGTCAACGTGGAGCTAGTGCGGATCGCCAGAGAGCTAGACATCCAGATTATTTGCACCAACGATTCCCACTACATTTCCTGTTACGACGTAGAAGCCCACGATGCCTTGCTCTGCATCCAGACCGGCAAGCTGATTACCGAAGACAAACGCCTGCGCTATAGCGGCACCGAATACCTCAAGTCTGCCGAAGAAATGGGCTGGTTGTTCCGCGACCACCTGAGCGACGACGTGATCCAGGAAGCAATTGCCAACACGCTGGCCGTGGCTGAAAAGGTGGAGCCGTACCAGATTCTGGGTGAACCGCGCATTCCCGATTATCCGGTGCCGGAGGGATACACTCTGTCCAGCTATCTGGAGGCCGTAACGCGGCAGGGCTTAATCGAGCGCTTTAATCTTCAGTCCTACGAGGACGTAGAACCCCGCTACCGGGAACGGCTGGAGTACGAGCTGGAAATGATGCATCAGATGGGCTTTGATGCCTACTTTTTGGTGGTGTGGGACTACATTAAGTTCGCCAGAGACAACGGCATTCCGGTCGGTCCGGGGCGCGGTTCGGCAGCGGGTTCGCTGGTAGCCTATGCCCTACGCATCACCAATATCGACCCGGTGCATCATGGGTTGCTGTTCGAGCGGTTCTTGAATCCAGAGCGCAAGTCGATGCCGGATATTGACACCGACTTCTGCATCGAGCGGCGAGAGGAAGTAATTCAGTATGTCACCGAAAAGTACGGCAATGACCGGGTGGCGCAGATCATCACTTACAACCGTATGACCTCAAAGGCAGTGCTGAAAGACGTAGCGCGGGTGCTAGATATTCCCTATGCCGAATCGGACCGGATGGCGAAACTGATCCCGAACATAGTGGCCCGAAGCCAAACGAGGAAAAGCAGCGTGAAATTCAGATTTGAGGGTTTCTAGAATAGCCATAAGTTCTCCTTAAGAATGAAATGCAAAGAAGTCGAGTTAAGCAGCTTCTCCATCAGCCGCTTTTTCAGGCGCGGCTTGCTGCGCCTGTTTTTCCTGTAACGCTAACCAACGATAGGCAAATTCGGCGCCCGATTTAATCCGGTTGCGATTTTCCTGAAGCAGAGCGCGATCGCCTTTGTACTGCTTCTCAAATAATTCTTTGACACAGGTAGTCATGAACGTATGAATCGCAGATAGCTCCTGAGTGGTGTAATCAATTGACTTATTCAACAGCAGGGGACGGTTGTATGCTTTTCTCCGATCTAACGCATCCTTCAGTTGTCCAGATCCCTGTAAAATCAATTCTTCCGAATCAATATGTTCAGGCACCGTCAAGATCACTTCCAGCGCTTTTGAAAGCGGTAGCAAAATGGCGTGACTGGATTCAGTTGGACTGACCTGATAAAACTTGCGGTACTCTTCAACCAATTGTTGAGTAATTTTCAGCTTTTCTTGCATTCTATTATCTCCTTTCGACCATATATGGGCATAACTCCAAATCCGATGAACATCCTCCCTTGAAGGATCGCGCTTATCTCGACGTAACCCTTCCTGGGCAATTGCAAACACATTCAACACATCAGTTGCTAAATCCCTGACTGTGCCGCTCAGTGCCTGCCACCGCGCATCTGGAGGTGAACTACGGTTCTCTAAATGCAGACTGTAAGCAGTGAGTAATCGATTCAGCGTCAGTTCTAGTGCCTGAAGTCTTAAGGATTCCTCTAGCCCCAGCAAATTCCAGAAGCTTGCTGGGCCATCCAATTTGGCCGTTTCTCGAAATTCCTGGTCGCTGACATAGAGCGGATCAGGGCTGGATGTCGCGACAACCTTCACACCCAGAAGCAGCGGTAGCGCCAGGGTCAGAAATGCCGGTTCGACCCAGGCATCGGTGATTGTTTTGCCGCGTGTTGTGGTGTAAGTCATAGCCATAAACGGCAAATCTTTTGTGGAATATTCATCTCTGAATCGTCCTGCTTTAGCTTCCTCTTCGGCATCACGCCAAGGAAGGTGTTGTAAGCCCTTCAAATCCAGTCCTGCTTCTAGCCACTGCTTTCGCACTTCCCAGAGGCTAACCCGTTTAAATTCCTGTACTAATCGCCGAACGGCAATCGCCATTTGGGGAGAATAAACATAGGCTGAGAAGATGTATAGAAACACTGGTTTCTGATCCTCTAATTTACCGGCAGGGACAGCCCAGTACGCTTGACGCATCAGCATCTCAAGCGACCAACGCTTTCGCCGAGGATGTTGTCCTCGGGATGAATGGCTTTTACATTGGCAATGAACTGGTATCCGCGACCCGGTGCGGTGAGGATAAATCGCGGGTCTTTTGTATTCTCGCCGAGAGCTTTCCTCAAAACAAAGATCGTCTGCGATAGGTTTGATTCCTCGACTACTGCATCTCCCCAAACGGCATCCAGTAACTCATCTTTTACGACCGTACGCCCGGCATTGCGCACAAAATACAGCAAGACTTCGACCGCCTTTGGCGTAAGCGGCACTATCTCACCAGTATTTCGGCGATAGAGTTTGTGGCTTTTTGCATCAAGGCGAAAATCCTCAAATTCGTAAACCATTGATTCAAAAAGCTCTAACATAGCTTTTGAGAAATTTTGAAAAGATTTGATTACAGTTTTGAGGATTTTTAACGAGAGGTCAAGTTATTTTCACCTCACAAGCTTCCAAACTTGAATTCAAAACTGAGGTGCAAAGTAATGTTGAGAAACTACAAGCTCAAAGTAGTGTACTTACTTCTGGTGATTGCCCTGATCGCTTCATTCGATTTCCAAAATACTGAAACTAACGCTTCCGGAGCAGAGCTGAGCCCTGGGGCCCGTTGGGGCGAGACCATCTCCGTCTTTTCTGCTGCCCGCGGGAACCCGTGGATCAACCTAACCGACGGTAAGCTGCTGGATTACGATTTCGCCGGTCAATCAAAGAACCTTTTTAACTTGGAAGATGAGTCATTCGACTCCATTTCCGGAGCCACTGCGGATTTTGACAACGATGGTATGCCGGATCTGGTGATCGGCCATAAGGTGGGTAAAGAGGGATACTTTTCGTTCGTTCGCGGAAATGTGGATTCGGTCTTTCCGAATACACCCGAAGCGAAAGAAAGGCTTGCGAAAGGCGTTTTCACCAGTGCGCCTTTTATCGGCCCGGCACGGGTCATCAAATTAGATGGCCTCGTGCCGGACTATTTTGCTGCTGGAGACTTTGATGCTGATGGAAATTTTGACCTAGCGGTCGCGGAGCAGGGCCAAAGCTCTATCGCCTTTTTCCTAGGTAATGGAAAAGGAGGATTTGCAAAAACCAGAAGCATTGAACTCAGTGGCGTGATAACTGCCTTTCTTTCGCAGGACTTCAACCGCAATGACGGAACAGATGATCTCATTGTGGGAATAAGAACAATGCGAGGCTCGCAGCTATTGGTCTTCGAAAGCCCCTACGGGGTTCTCAAGTCAGAACTGGAGTTATTTGATCTCAGCGGCGAGATCACCTCACTTGCAATCGGCTCTATCGAGGGCGATGCCAGATATGATCTAGCCATCGCGGCGGGAAACGAACTTTGAATATCTTTATATTCCCTGGCAGTGTTGGTATGAGCACTGGGTTTATCCATCGCCGGATGGAGTGACGGTTTTTATTGCCGACGTGACTGAACGCAAGCAGGCAGAAGTGGCTCTAGCGGCCCAGGAGCAGCGATACCGCTACATTTTTGAGGCGGCAGGGGTTTCGATTTGGGAAGAAGATTTCTCGGCAGTCAAAGCGGCAATTGACCAACTCAAAGCGGCAGGGGTGAACGATTTTCGGCAGTACTTCACCGATCATCCCGAATTTGTGCAGTGGGCTGTTGGTATGGTGCGTCTGCGAGATGTGAATCAGATATCCCTGCAACTATTTGGTGCCCAAACTAAAGCAGAACTATTGAACTCCTTACACCAAATATTTACTCCCGAAACCCAAAATGCGTTTGTCGAAGAACTGCTGACCATTGCTGCTGCCGAAACTCACTACGCCACAGAAACCATACTGCAAACTCTACAAGGTGAGCGCTTGCATGTCTGGTTTGCTATTACCTTTCCACCCGCTTCAGATCCTTACGACCATGTGCTGGTTTCCCTGCTGGATATCAGCGAGCGTAAACAAGCAGAAGCTGCCTTACGTCAGGCAGAAGAACGATTGCGATTGGCGATGCAAGGTGCTCAAATGGGCACTTGGGATGTAGATCTCACGACTGGCAAAGCAATCTGGTCAGAGCCACACTTCACAATGTTGGGCTACGAACCCACGCCCACGGGTGAAGCGACCGAAGCCATGTGGAGCGAGCGACTTCATCCTGATGATGTAGAGCGGGTGAGCTGGGAATGGCAGCAGTCTCGCCAAGAGCATAGGCTTTATCGAGCAGAATACCGGGTGATTCGGGCAGATGATCAGCAAATCGCCTGGTTGACAGGCTTGGGAAGCTTTGTTTACAGTTCGAGCGGTGAGGCAATTCGCTCGATTGGTGTTTTGTTTGACATTACTGAGCGTAAACAAGCTGAAGAGGCCATTCGTCTGAGTGAACAGCGCTATCGCACCCTGGCCCATGCTGTTGCCCAACTCATGTGGGTCAACGATGCCACAGGTAACGTTGAGTTCTACAACCAGCGATGGCAAGAATATACAGGAGTAACCGATCTGGAGTTAGGAGTCGGGTTATGGGCAGAAATCATTCATCCAGACGATTTTGAAGCCACCCGAGAAGTGAGAACAAAAGCCATTCAAACTGGCGAAGCTTACGAAGTCGAATGCCGCCTCAAACGGGTAGACCAAGTCTATCGCTGGCATCTGGCCCGGGTAGTGCCCCTGAAAGATGAGCAAGGGCAAATTCTGTATTGGTTTGGCACTGCAACGGATATTGATGAAGCCTGGGTCGCGGCCTTTATTGAGCGCTGTTCCAAAGTAATCCGCGATTTTGCCAGAATTGTGCGGCAATCCCTAGACGAGCAGCAAAACACCCTATTATTCGTCCCCTTTGACTCTCCTCGTTGACCCAATCTCCCTCGATCTCTGGAGCATCATTACATGGTAAAGACTGTCCGGCTAGAGCCGATTGCCCAAGAAACCGTGGTGGAAACCAACGGCAATTTACTATCGGTTCTAATCTCCAAAGACCTAGATGTATTGCGCGAATGTGGCGGACGTGGCATGTGTGCCACCTGTCATGTCTACGTTAGGCAAGGAATGGAAGCCCTGACGCCGATCAACCGCCGCGAGCAACGGACGCTAGAAATTATTACCTCCTGTCAGCCTAATTCCCGTTTAGCCTGTCAAGCAAGGGTTCTATCGAACGGAGTTGTGGTCGAATTGCCGCCTGGGATGTATGTCAATTCGATTCAGGATATTGAAGCGTTGATCGGACGACGAGCTGAGCAAAATCTCCTCCACCCTGTTACCGGGGAAGTGCTGGTGGAAGAAGGTAAATTGATCACCCGCTCGATGCTGAAGCAGATCGAAAAAAGCACTAGCTTTAACTTCCGAGATTTCTTCTCCAATAGCAGCGATGCTTAATTCTACTCAATGCAGTCTGCTAAAACTTAATACTGCGGCTGCGTTGAGAATGATAACGGAGGGAATACTGAGTGCAGTTTCTGCTTTTATGATGTGGAACTAAACCCCTAAATGATTCTGACCTTGAGAAATTCTTTCCATGTTAAGCCAGCTTGAACGCCTGAGTCGTGAGCTTGATGGTCGATACGCTAGTGACGCAGAGCTAGCATTTGTAATTGACTATGTCCGCTCCTTCAATCTGCGTGTCCAAACCTATCAGAAGCTTCAGGAACTGGAATCTACAATTGTGCAACAAGCCTGTGTCAAGATGCGGGCCATTGACCCTGGTGTATTTGTGGGTAAAAACCAGGAGGATCTAACTCGCAAATGTGTTCGAGACCTGGTTTATGGATTGCGCGCTACGGCCCTTGCCGTCTTACTGAATGATCCAGACGCGCTGCAAGAGGAACTATTGCTTTGGCTACAAACGATTATGCGCTCCTTGGGTAAGTCCCATGTCTGTGACATCATGTACAGCGCACTTCAAGACGTGATCAAACAACATCTCACTCCGCCACAGGCTAACTTGGTTTGTCCTCTGCTGGAATCGAACCGGCGAATTCTTGGTCCGACAGCTTAACTAGCTGGATGGTATAAACCTGAAGTTTGGAGCCTAGAGTGGTTGAGTGCTATTTCCCCATACTTGCTACTCCTGAATCAGATTCATAAAACTCAGGTCAAGCAAGCTACCTTTCCCGACAGTAATGATGAGTACGCGCTCTACCAAACGCTGGTTGGGGCTTACCCCTTTATCGAATCGGAACAAGCCGGTTTTGTTGGAAGAGTCAAAGACTATATGTTGAAATCAATTCGAGAAGCTAAGCTCTATACAACTTGGTTGCGCAACAACCCCACCTATGAAGAAGCTTGTCTCAAGTTTGTGGATGCTATTCTCGCTACCGAAGATAATCCGTTTCTCCAGGTGTTTCTGCCCTTCCAGCACGGAATTGCCCATTACGGTGTGCTCAATTCTCTGTCCCAGACTCTGCTGAAGCTCACCTCTCCCGGAGTTCCCGATTTTTATCAGGGCAGCGAACTCTGGGATTTGAGTTTGGTTGATCCCGATAATCGACGTCCGATTGATTTCGCGCAGCGACAAACCTATCTTGCTCAAATTAAAGCTGGTATTCAAGCCGATGTTCTTAAGCTAATCTCTAGCCTATTAGCCAATCCAGCCAACGGTAAAATCAAGCTATTTTTGATCGTCCAAGCCCTCAAGGCGCGAAACGAGCATCGGACCGTATTCCAAATAGGTGATTATCAGCCGCTTGAAGTAGAGGGATCGCACAAAAACCATATCATTGCCTTCGCTCGCCGCCACGCGAATTCTACGGTGATTACCATTGCTCCCCGTTATCTAACGTCCATAGTAGAGCCGGGAGAATATCCTTTGGGTTCTGTTTGGGGTGATACTTACCTGCAATTGCCGGATGGATTAGCAGTGCAGCAGAATTTGATTACGGCTGAATCGTTGGCTGCTGAGGGCAAAATTTTGATCGCTCAAGCCCTACAGCATTTTCCGGTAGCGCTGTTGGCCAATTGAGGAGCTTGCTTTGATGATCTAATGGTGAGCCGCTAGGGGCCGCCGCCGGAGCAGTACGGTTTTTAGCGAATTTTCTTCAATGCCGGCAGCCTCTAGCTCTAGCTCGCCATGCACAATTCGTTCGCCTGGAACCGGCACATGCCCCAGCTTGTCAATCATAAATTCGGCCACGGTTTGGGACGGGGAATGGGCTGGTAAGTTGAGTTCTAAGGCTTGGTTTGCAGCCGTTAGCTCCATGTTGCCCGGAACCAGAATTGGTTGAGCTGGTGAGGGTATGGTTAGGGGTGCAAAACTGGTAAGTTCGACCAGGGATTGTGATTTAATCAGCCAGCCGGTTAGCAGCCGCACATTGCTATTCAATACCAACAGCAGTGGGTAGAACAGATAAGAGCAGAATCGCAGTGGGCGAATCAGCAGCAGGGCTGTTTGCTCTGGTGCATTGGCTGCGCCTACTTGAGTGCACGATTGCTCTACTCCAGCTTCTACATCCTGAATCTACCCATTTTGCGATCGTTGATGTTTGGAGTTGGGTCGGCCAGCATTGCGGTGCTAATGATTTCGAGCCTAATGCTGTTGTCTTAGTTTGGCATCTTAGTTTGGGATCTTAGTTTGGGATCTTTGCTGGTGGACCAGAGCGGCTGAAAGTTAGATAAACTTTCGGTAGACTATCGATATATTATGAACGCTGGGGTTTTCCGCTTCTAAACTGGAAACCGCTGAAATAGTGACCCGAATTCAAATTTTACTCGTTCGAGTTTTTTGTAAGATATCTAACTGCATCCGATTTACACATGGCTTCTACATACTCATTTGACGTGGTTAGTGACTTCGATCGGCAGGAGTTGGTGAATACTATCGATCAAACCACGCGGGAAATTGGCACTCGTTATGATCTGAAAGACACTAAAACGACTCTAGAACTGGGAGACGATGTCATCACTGTTAACACCGACAGTGACTTTACCCTGCAAGCCATCCACACCATTCTGCAGACAAAAGCAGCTAAACGTAACCTGTCTCTCAAGATTTTTGACTACGGTAAGGTAGAACCAGCCAGCGGCAATCGGGTGCGGCAAGAAATTAAGCTGCGCAAGGGCATCAGCGCTGACATTGCCAAGCAAATCTCTAAAATGATCCGGGATGAGTTTAAGAAAGTGCAGGCGTCGATTCAAGGCGATGCGGTGCGAGTTTCTGCCAAGTCTAAAGACGAGCTACAGGCCGTAATTCAGCGGTTGAAGCAGGAAGACTATCCGGTCGATTTGCAGTTCACGAACTATCGTTAACCAAGAAGTTTCTGGATCACTCAAACCCTGACTTGGGAAAGGGTCCATTCAGTGGCATGATATTGAATGAGTAAGCTCAATCTCACTCAGGCAAGAGGTTGACGAGGTAAGCATGAAGGATGTGCCGGAACGGTTTTAACCAGTCTGCACCATTTAGCATCCTCAGGTTTGCTCGAAGGCTACAATTTACGATCAGCCTATTCATCCTTCATCTTTCCCCTTTCATCCTGCTGCCAGCCGGATTGGGTATCGCTGTGTTGAACTCATGTAAAACTTCCGATAACTGAGGACGCTTTCAAGGAGAACCATGTTTAAGAAATGCATCTGGCTTGTTGCGCTTACCGTATTTCTGGCGTTTCAAATGTTTGCTGGAGGAGCGGTTGCTGCTGAACTGGATGAAGCCACCCGGACTGTGCCGCTGAATGAACAAGGAGAAACGGTTACGCTTAGCTTGGCCCAAGTGTCTGAAGGTAAGCGTCTGTTCAACTAGGCCTGTGGGCAGAAGTATCGATTGGGTCGAATAGCCCGTGGTTTTGTCAACCTCTGCGTAGAACGTGGCTTCGCCACCGACATCAGAAACTGCCATCGGCTGCCCCGACGAAAGAACAAACCCCGCAATTCCCTTCCCGGCGGGGACTTTCATATCCAAAAGCTGTTCTGCCACACGGCCAATTGCCGCGAGAAAACGCAGGTCGCCCTGATCGCCATCACGAACAAGGACGGAGGCCTCTGCCGACCCCATCTGAGACGCTGAGACCTGAAGAAGATCATGGATCGACCTCGTTAATGGTTCGGTAAGAAGATTCGCGATATCGACGGTCTCTATCAGCCTTTTCAGCTTTTCATTCAAACCGTTCGAGGGTGTCTCGGACATATCAAGATTTTACCTGATTCCGTTTTTTAGGCAATACGAACATTTCGTCATAAATACTGGAAATCTGGAAACATTGCTAATTTATGACGGTTGCATCGTTTTTACATACTTTTGCAGATTCTGTTCTTTCGCTCGGGAGCAGCATCGCACGGCGGGCCTATATGCAAAATACTTTAGTTGCCGTTTTTATATGTGTACTCTCCATTGCTTCGCTTGGCCAGTCAACAACCGAGAACAAACTTCGCGAAACACAAAAAAACGCAGCCTTTGATATTTCACCGGGAAGGCAGTTTCAGGCATCGACCGGCAAAAATCGCGAGGAACAACCTACACGGAAAGAGCCGAGACCTCTGGCATCCGGCATTATCACTGACCTTTCTGAGGCTATTAGGGTTATTCGCGATAACCATGCTTCAACCGGCAAGGCCCCGGATATTACTCCCGCGATCGATGAAATGCTCCGAATTCTTGACCCGCATTCAAGATATTACGATGCGAGGGAATTCTCTGCCCTGAACGGCGAGCACAGGAATGAGTACTCCGGCACGGGCATCACACTGTCGAGCATCGGCAGCGGCGATGACGAATCGATATATGTGATCGCCGTAGTCGCAAATTCATCTGCCGCAGACGCCGGTTTACAGTTCGGCGATCGCATAATGGCGGTGAACGGAAGATCGGTTAAGGGCCTCGGTCTGGCAGATGTAAGAGATATTGTACGCGGGCCGGAAGCAACAAAGATCCGGATCACGGTCGAACGAAACGGAACTGACGAGACCTTCGAGCTTATACGCAAAAGGATCAACAGCAAAGCTATATCCTTATCATTCAAACTTTCTTCGGATGTCGGCTACATCGCATTGACGGAAGGATTTAGTTTCTCCACTGCAGCAGAATTCGCTCTTTCTCTAGCAGAACTAAAGTCCGTCGGGGCTAGATCGATCATCATAGACCTAAGAGGCAATAGTGCAGTCATATTTCCTCCTGATTCTAAAACTTGTCATTTCATCATAGTTTGACAAAAGAATCTGACCAAAAAATCTGACAAAAGAGTCTGCCTAAAAGCATTACTTCTGAGTTTTGACCCAAGCTCGCACGGCACGCCGCAATGCTAACCGGCCCTGACTGCGGTAAGACTCAATCAGATGGGGCAACTCCTGAATTGCCAGTGAAGGAAATACCTGACTTTGGGTCGCCTCGACATACTGCGCTTGCTGAAGTAAATAAACTCTCAGCGCTCCGCTGTCGTAGCACCAGATTTCGGGCACGCCCAGCCGAGCATAGATGGGAAAGCGCTCTAGCGATTTGCTGGTCATGTCGATTTCGAGCGCTAGATCGGGAGGTGGATCACGCTCTAGGTCAATGTCAAGTTTACCGCGGATGCGAGCTTCATTTTGGAAGTAGAAACAGTTGTCTGCCTCTAGTCCAGCTTGCTTGGCTCGCTGCCGCCAAGTGGTAGAACCATAGCTTTCGTAGTCAAGATTCAGTTCTTCCGCAATATCTTCGATTGCAATGCTAATAGACTGTTTGAAATACTCGTGTTCGGGCAGTGGGGTCATTAGCTCTAACCAACCATTGTCATAGGCAATTCGAATGCTGCGGTGCTCCCCCAGTTCAGCCAGAATTGCTTCAAACTCAGACCAGCTCACGTCATGGAGCAGCAATGACTGTCCTGGTCGGATCTCGAATTGTCGGAGCTGAATCGCTACCATTGGCTGCACGGCCACACTTATGGCCACATCTAGAGTTCACCTCACCGTGGAGAAAGCTGGAATCGACGGTGATAGATTTTATAATATCCCTTCCTGCCTGAGCTTTCGCGAGAAGGGTTAACTAGCGATATTCAACCGAATGGAATTCCGGCAATGGCTGATTTTGCTGGTACTCCTCCAGGGTAAAGGTGTCTACCTGAATTGCGTCATTGCGCACAAGTTCGGCTTCGCGCACAAGCTTGGCGTCATCTGGGGTGATCACACTGGCAGCCACAGCGGCATCGAGTAGCGTTTCCGGTTTGGCTTGGGGCAAGTGGCCGGCCCGACTGGCGGTTTTGATCGCTTTCAAAATATCTTCTGCGGCCACGCTGAGGCGAAAGGCTTGTTCTAGTCGTCCTAGAGCTTCGTCTGGATGGTTGGGTAGGTAGATATGGGTCGTGAGGTGGTCGCGAATGCTACCTGGAATTTGCAGGGTATGGGCGAGTTGATGGCCGAGGGCATCACTGGGAGGATGACCAATCGGGTTGATGCGCCACCAAGCACTGACCGGACCTCGGAACAGGGAACCCAGAATCGGCAGCGGGAAATTGCAGAGCTAGCCAGACGCGGCATGATCTCTGGATTTGAAGACGGCAGTTTTCGTCCGGACCAGCCGGTCACTCGCACTCAGTACGCCACTCTGGTTGGCGAGGTGTTGACTGATGTCCAGCAGGAGTCCCAGGCTTTTCCCGATGTGCCGGTTAACTTTTGGGGCAAGCCGGCGATTGACGAAGCTGTGAAGTCTGGATTTCTTAGGGGCTATCCTGACACCAGCTTTCAGCCAAATCAGCCGATTTCTCGGATGGAAGTGTTGCTGTCGCTCGTGAACGGCTTTCAGTTGCCCAAACCTGCTGATCCAGCTGCACCGCTGCAAGTTTTTCAAGATCGCGATCAGATTCCAGAATGGGCCAGACCCGCTGTAGCCGCCGCCACTCAGGCCAATGTGGTCGTCAGCCATCCCAACGTCAATCAGTTTAACCCTAACCAACCTGCAACACGAGCCGAGGTAGCTGCTATGCTGTATCAGGCGTTGACCACCACCGGCCAACTGCCGCCGATCCAGTCTAACTACATTGTTCGACCCTGATGCTTGATTTTGAGGATTATTCCCTAACCCAGCCCGCTGTCCTGGTGACGATCTTGGCGGAGGCGATTTTGCGCAGCAGCATCGAAAAGCTGTTGAAGAACCTGAAGGTCTACGGCTATTCTGTCAGCGAGGTAGACGGGGTAGCGAAGCGAGTACAGCGGTTTGGTACAGTTCCCTCCGAAGCAGCTCCGACCGAAATTGAAAACTATACTACTGTCAGCATCGAGATTCGGGCAGTGGTCTCAGCCGAGCTATCGAATGTAGTTCTTTATGCCCTGAAGGAACAGCAGCGGGAGTTTGCGATTGTCGTGTATCGCCAAAAGATCGAGGCGCTGCTGGAGTAAGAGCTTAGGAGTAGAACTAGGACCAAGACTAGGCGCTAAATGAGCTTAGGTCTTGATCAGAATCGCGGCAAAGGCAAAGATGCCAATCAGCAGCAGAGAGGTAGCCACCACTACCGCGTGGGAGCGCCGTGAGATATAGAGATAGTCATCGCGCTGGATGCGCCTCAGATCCTGTCGGTGCTCCAGGATAGCTACAGTAATGGCATAGATGCCAACTGCGATAAACATTAACCCTACCAATCGCGAAAGCCGGACCACGTCTGGATCCGTTGTGGCTCGGTTAATTGCCGCCACAATCTGATTAATCCCAAACCCAAAGCTAATCAGCGAGAGCGAGGTGCGAATCCAAGCCATGAGGGTGCGTTCTGCGGCGGCGCGGTTGCGCTCCTTGGCTAGCTCGTTGGTCAGATTTCTGGGAGGCGGTTGGTTCATAGATCGGGCTTACCGAGACCAAGCTCCGGGTGAGAAGATCGGTGTAGTTGGCGGCCCTGGCGATCGGCGTGACGAAGATTTCGTGGTCTTGGGTACCCTGGCAGCCCAGATATTCGATCGGATTCTGGTAAAAGAGGATGACGACAACCGAGGGCGTCCCCGTGGTGATGCCGCTCGTTTAATCGTAGAGGGAATTACTGCCGCTCAGACGCAGGTCACCTACGAGGTGATTCTGGATGAGACCACAGCCGTCAATACCGCTCTCGATAAGGCTCCAGCCGGCAGTTTAGTGGTAATTTTCCCCGAAAGCGTCAGTCGGGCGATCAAGCTGATTGAAGCGCGCAATCCGCGGAGCGAACTCGCCTTACCACCCCACGCGTCGATCGGCGCTATGAATGGAGAAGCTGCCTCATCAACGGTGCGGGATAGCGCTGTGGCTGCCGAATCGCAAGAATACGTCCAGTCGGGGGGCTGAGGCTCTTTCTTCCTAACCCCCAAGGGCCTGCCGCCTTCGGTTGGCCTATTCTTCTGCGTCGGCTTCGTCTGATTTACCGACTTCTTCCTTAAAGCCACGCAGAGTTTTCCCTAGGGCATTGCCCAATTCAGGGATTTTTTTAGGACCAAAAAAGAGTAGTGCAGCCAGGGCAATTAAACCCACTTCTGCCCAACCAAGATGTAGCATGACAGTCTCCTCGCGGTGGTCTAGAACGTGATTCCTTTTTAACTATAAGGTTTAACTATGAAGGGAGTTGCGAGGAATTGAGATGAATGGCTAATCAAGCCCTTACTCCAGTGCAGGTAGTCGGGATTGGCTTAGATGGAGCAGATGGTCTAACCGAGTCATTGCGTCTCTTGATCGAGCAAGCCACACTGCTAGTTGGCAGTGAACGTCACCTCAGCTATTTTCCAAATCATGCGGCAGAGAAATTGCCCCTGACTAATTTTCGCCTAGTCATTGACCAGATCCGCTCCCGCGTGGTCGCCTCAGATCAGGCCGATCTCGCCAAGTCTGCCAATCCCCTAATCGTAGTGTTGGTATCTGGTGATCCGCTGTTTTTTGGTTTTGGGCGGCTGCTGCTCACTGAGTTGCCAGCGGATTGGTTGACGTTCCATCCCCACCTCAGTGCAGTACAGCTTGCTTTTAGCCGCATTAAGCAACCTTGGCAAGATGCCCAGTTAATTAGCGCCCACGGACGCTCACTGGATGAGTTGACCAAAGCCCTACAGCAGGGAGCTGAAAAAATTGCCGTGCTAACCGATGGCACCAATACTCCAGCCGAGATTGCCCACTTGATTGTGAAGCTCGATCATCCAACTCAATACCAAATCTGGGTTTGTGAAAATTTGGGCGGTGCTCAAGAGCTTGCTTCATCATGCTCACGGTCTACGATGGTGACGAAGATATTTATCAAGGGTTTCGGGCTGGAGCTAAAGCCTATCTGCTCAAAGACACGCCCTGCGAAGAAATTGCCGATGTGATTCGAGAGGTTTGCAGAGGCGATCGGTATATCCCCAGCGAAATTGGCAAACGACTAGCAGCACGCATAGAACTACCTGCACTGAGTGAGCGCGAATGTCAGGTACTAAAATTGGTCTCCAGTGGCAAGAACAATAAAGCTGTGGCAGAAGCATTAGGCATTGCCGAAAGCACCGTCAAATTTCATATTAATAACATTTTGGACAAGCTCGGAGCCAGCGATCGTACCCATGCCGTGATGCTAGCCCTCAAACGCGGCTTAATTCGGCTGTGAATAAAGACGATGATCCTTAAGAAACCGATCGCCATACAGGCGCGAAGTAGCACCCATATGGCAATTCATGAGGTTGTGCGCTTCTACCGCATTGCCATCGACATTTGGCGACAGGACTCGGCGCAACGACGACACATATCGGCACAAGCCTTCATCTGAGCATCATCGCCCATCCGATCGCAGCCTTGAGCACATTGCTCACACACTTGGGCACAAGCACCACAGAACTGAGCATGGAAGTTCGAGCTACGCAGCATAAAATCTGCGCTGGTTTGACAGCTTTGGGCACAATCCATCAATAGACGAACGTGATTGGCTTCAGCGTGCTGTCCGCCCTTTTGCAAACAATAGGTCACTGTATTCAAGCAAATGCTGTGACAGTCCAGGCAATTTTCAATGCATTGCTGCATCTCTTGATTCACCTGGTTCAACGTCAATTGTTGAATAGCCATTGTTTTCGTCTCCATTACTTCAAAAATTGGAGTTCAAACTCTTGGGTTTGACTTCACCTTAGGTATAGGCAACTTTGGAGACAATTGCGTCTCACTATTGAAGTAGAAAGATGTTTTAGGAAATTACGTCTATCGATAGGCCGATATTTCATCCTAATTTCATCTTTGTGTGCGTAGAAAGTAGCCCTGTGACGAGAACTACAAATGCAGTGGCTATACTGCTTAAGCTAATCTCAAGAGAATGTAGTTTCATCCTAATTTCATAAGCACGTGTTATTACTGGTTTGTTGCAGAAGCTTAAGAATTGGAGCTGCGAATCATTAACTCTAGGTGGTTTCGTTTTCATGAGATAGAAAATTGCTTCATTCGTTGCGCTGGGAATTATTCCTTTGGCATCCCTTGGCTTCACGGCTTGTACAAATGCAACTTCGACCCAAAGCTCTGATCCGAGCAATCCCAATGAAGCGATCACCGCACAAAGCAGCCCGAGTGAGGGTTATTGTCAAATGTGGTGTATGGCAGAGAATTAAGCAGCGTTCTTGCTCGTTGATAGGTCTGGCTTCACAACAGCGATGCCATCTTGAAATTTGACCCCTTCAATCACCTGAGCTAATCGCTTAAATCCACGTATCTTCAACCAGCGTTTTTGAGCACTCTGCACGAGTTTGAACACTAAGGAAAGAATGCTGGTGGCAGACACGCAACCTCTGGTTTTATCGGTTCTCAAGCGCACGGTGGCAAAAGTGGATTCAATGGGGTTGGTAGTGCGAATATGCGCCCAGTGTTCAGCCGGAAATTCATAGAACGCGAGTAAAGCAGCACGGTCTTTGGTGAGGCATTCCACGGCTTTAGGATACTTGAGTTCATAGGTTTTGACAAACCGCTCAAATGCTTTGTTCGCTTCGGCTTTAGTCGCTGCGGTGTAGATTTCCTGGAGGGCAAACTTGGCTTGTGGTTGCTGGCTTTTGGGTAGGGTGTTGAGGACGTTTGCCGTTTTATGTACCCAACAGCGTTGAATGCGAGTGGAGGGAAATACTTGTGGCAAGGCTTTCCAGAATCCCAATGCACCATCCCCAATGGCGAGTTCTGGTGCTGTGTTTAACCCCTGGTCTACCAACCGCAGCAACAGCGTTTTCCAGGTCAACTCCGATTCACGAAATCCAGCTTCCATGCCCAGCAGTTCTTTGTCTCCGCTATCAGTCACACCAATCAAAACCAAGATGCATTGACGGTCATCTTCACCGTTCCGCAGGTTGAAGTAGACTCCATCTGCCCAAACATAGACATAGCGCTTTGATTGCAGCGAGCGCTGCTGCCAGTCTTGATGTTCCTGCTGCCACTTGGCTTTGAGACGACTAATCGTACTCGAAGACAGACCAACGGCTTGCTCCCCTAGCAGGGCGCTGAGGGCTTCGGCAAAATCGCCAGTCGAAATGCCCTTGAGATACAGCCACGGCAGCATCTCTTCAACACTGCGAGCACGTTTGAGGTAGGGTGGCAGGAGGGATGAGTTGAACTTGATGCCTTGCTGGGTGCGGTCTCGCACTTTGGGCAATTGGATTTCTACTTCGCCCACCCCGGTGGTGATAGTCCGTTCTGGCAGATAGCCGTTGCGTACCACTGCCTGTCGCCCCTGATCATCTTTGAGATCCTGGTATTGCCCTAGAAACTCCACTAACTCTGCCTCTACCGCTTGGGCAATGATTTGTCGTGCCCCTTGTCGCACTAACGTTGTCAGCGCATCTGTAAACGTTTCTGCTGTTTCTGGTGTTTTGAATTCAATCAGGTTATCGTTGTTCATGGTGTATTCCTGGTCTGACTTTTTTTAAATCGTGAAATGCAATACGAATAGAACGCGCTGTACCCGTTAGGTTACTTAACTATTCATTCTGAAGGGCGCATCACAGGAACATCCCTGTCTTATCGGGGCATCTCACTATTCCCAAAAATAGTTCACGCCCCAATTTAGTTCACTTCTAGCTCACGTAAATCTAACAATCTTTTCAAGGAGAGACCAACATGGCAACTACACCAACCCTCGGAGACGACATAATTTTGGGTACAGTCGGAGATGACATCATCGATGCCCTAGCTGGCAACGATCAGGTTCAAGGTCTAGAAGGTAATGACAAACTGCTGGGCAACATTGGCGATGATCGGCTAGATGGGGGAGCCGGAAACGATTATCTGCTGGGCGGCGACGGTAAAGATGTGCTGCTGGGCAGAAGTGGCAATGACGTATTAAATGGTGGCAATGGTGATGATGTATTGAACGACAACGATGGCGATGGTGACGATAGCTTTATGGGCGAAGACGGTAATGACAGCATCTTTGCGGGTGCAGGCAATGACGTTTTGGAAGGTGGAACAGGCAACGACCGTCTGGAAGGAGGCGATGGGATTGACACCCTCTATGGCGATGATGGCAATGACTTACTCAACGGCGGACGTGGCGATGACACGCTGGTAGGTAGAACAGGAGATGATACCTACGTTGTAGATAGCGCAAATGATACCGTTTATGAAATGGCAAATGCAGGTGTTGATACTGTCAAAAGTTCTTTAGATTGGACATTGGGTGACAATGTTGAAAACCTAATTCTGGAAGGTGGAGTGGGTGACTCGATTGAGGGAATTGGCAATGAACTCAATAATAGCATCAGAGGAATGAAAACCATTACGAATCGTCTCTCTGGACAAGGGGGTAATGATACCTTGCTGGGAGGAGCACAGCGTGACTTACTCGGTGGCGGTGAGGGCAATGATTTCATGGACGGAGGCGATAGCCGCGACATCATGATCGGCAATCAGGGTGATGACAAGCTGAAAGGCGGCGGCGGCAATGACTTCATGGTAGGAGCCGAAGGCAATGACACAATGGATGGCGGTGAGGGAGATGACACCATCCTTGATGGTGGTGGCGGCAACGGCAATGATATCCTGAACGGCGGCAATGGCAACGATTCGCTAGCGGGCGGCGATTTGGGAAACGATACTCTAACGGGGGGGGGTGGAAGCGATCAATTTAAGTTCGAAGGTGGAGAGTCTACTCCCTGGGGCAGCGCAAATTTCGATACTATTACCGACTTTGTGACTGGCACAGACAAGATGGCTCTCAGCAAGTTTGCGTTCACAGGTTTGGAAAGTCCGGTTGGTTCCTTGCGATGGGGAAAGCTCTTGATCTAGGCGAGTAATTTTGACCGCAAAATCAGCCAAAGCTCGTTCCCGGTCGTTTAGAGGAGCTGTCCAGTAATTCCCTGCTACCGCTGCTGCAAACTCAGGATCGGCAGTGACCTCACGCAACTGAGCCTGATGGGTAATCACGCAGGATTCACACCGATTAGCGGCTGACACCACTACGGCAATGATTTCTCGCTCTCGATGCGACAGTTCGCCTTGCCCATGCTGCAACGCATCATAGTAATTGAACCAGCGCAGTAGGTGATCCGAATTGAGCGAATAGCCAACAAAATAAGGATGAACAAAGCCGTAGCGCTCTCGCTGAGCCTGAAAAATTGCTCTTACGTCAGCAGGCAGACTGGCTTCATCAGGCACTTCTAACCAGGAACCGGTATGCTCTAAAACTTGAGTTGGTTGGGCAGTCATGGTGGCTTCTCCTTGAGACAGACAATCCAGATAAGGTACTCTTGTTCATGTAGTACTGAGTCCAGTTGAATTACTCAGCAATATTCCAGAGTTAGTTATGAATACTGAGTTATTGTTGGCAACTCATGATTCAGCAACCAATTACCAATATCGCGCAGTTTGTAATCTACCGGATCATGCAGAGTAAAGGTGCGCAAATCGCGCCAGTAGCGATCAAGGCCATAGCGAGTTGCGGTTGAGCGAGTTCCGGTGACTTCAAAAATTCGGTTAGCGATGTTTAACCCTGCTTTGGTGGCAAGTGCCTTAGCCGCAGAAACGGAAACTGCTACTTCACCCCGCTCTTGATGCGTCAGCGACTCCTTCTTTTCCCACGCTACCGTCACTTTCTCAGCCGTTTGGTCCGCCAGTGAAATCGCAGCTTGCAGCTCGATCCAAAATTCACCGTAGTGGTGAAGAATGTAAGGATCCTTGGTCGCACTATCGACGCCAGATGTAATCCAGGGCCGAGTTTGGGTTGTGGTGTAATGCTTAGCCGCTTCTAGCGCCCCTTCAGCAATGCCTAAATAGACGTAGGTTTTGGTCAACTGAGCTACGATGCCCAGAAATGTGGCAAAAGCACCGTCTGGATCAGGAGGTGGTCCCAGAACTTCATCTGCTGCCACATAGACGTTGCTAAACGTAAAACTGCCGCTAGCGGTACGTCGTTGCCCAATGTTATCCCAATCATCGTTGTAAACCAAGCCTTCTCGATCGCTGGGAATCACAAAAATTGGCGGTAGTTCGATGCCTTCCTGCACGGCAGAAAAGACGCGGTAGTCTGCTTCTATCACGCCTGTGCCAAAGGACTTGATGCCATTGACACGATAGTGATCTGCTTCGGGCGTTAGCTTGCTCCAGCGGTTTCCTTGACCGTAATCTTGATTTTGGGATGGTGGCGGCTGACTACCGTGGCCAAGGCTTCGGCAAACGCATAGTACTCTCCCTCCTTGCTGCCCGTGGCAATCACGAGCTGATGGACTCGATTTTGGCCGTGAACCCACTGCACGGTGAATCCAATTGCGGCCAGTACGCTCAACAACACGAAGGGCAGCGTAAATTTAGGTTGCATTTCGCCTCTGTTTTGGGGAATTTGATTTATTTTAGATGGCTTTCCAGCAGACACTAGGCTGGATTGGGCTACAGTTTGGGACTACAGTTTGGGACTACAGTTCTGATTTTAGAAAAGTAAAGGTTTGGCAAAAATCAGCAAGGCAGCAATGGATACAAAACAAGGAGTTTTTCGCTGAAATAGGTTAATTTCCAGAAGGGAATCCTCCTCAGGACCCTTGTCCGATGGAAACGCCTGTGCTTAACTACATAGCTGAAGAAAACCTACAGACAATTGGAACTCTTCAGTTCGACTCAGCCGTCTTTAGAGAAAAGCTGACTAGCGAGTAGGGGCGTAACAGTTAAGGCAATACGGACTTTTCAGGGTATCCTAGCCTAGTCCTTCACCGTTGCAATGACTTCAATTTTGGGCAAGAGTTTCTGTAAAAAACCTTGGCTAGGTTTCCGGTTTGATGTTCTTTGCTTGTTGACTCACATTTTCCACTAGGTACAACCATGAGCATGGCGTTTTGGCAGCGTTTGGCAGTTCTGGCAATTTTGGGGCTTGGCAGTGTCAGTCCGGCGGCAATGGCAGCCCAATTTGAGCAGCAAGAAGTGGATCAAGATCGCTTCATCGTGGTGGCTGCGCCGGGCGGAGAAATTGGCTACAAGCTGCTGATTTTGGAGCAACTGAACGATAAACATCCCTGCTGGAGCGAAACGGGCAGTAACCCGTCTCAGGTCGAACCGCTGCTGCTCAGCTTTGACTTTACCGGGATTTGCAATCGGATTGTGGACAGCAATGGCTTCTCGGTCCGCACCGCTGGGCAGGATCAGGCGTTGCACTATAGCCTGCGCATCGTTCCAGACGGTAATGACCTGGTGCTGGTGGCCGATGCCAATGCCGATCGGGATACGTTGATTGAGATTGGCCGCACCTACGGGATGCCAAATGGCTTTAGCCGAATTGTCCTGAATCCCGGCTGGCGGCTGACCCGTCGCGCCTTTAACGGTCGGCCTGTGGGCCATATTTACCTCACCTACGACCAGCCGATCGAAACGCTGATTGCTAGCTCGCGTCGCAATTTGGGTATGGGTGGCCCAGCCCCCGCTCCAACTCTACCGAATCCTGCGCCAGATGAAACGCTGTTTGGCTTGTTTCAAAACTGAAATTAGGACATGGCCCAATTGCTGGTCTCACAGTCGCCAGAGTTGGGTCAAGCAATGTTTATTGTTCATTTTGACGATAGTCCTAGTTTCAGCATGTAGTCTTGGTTCTTCACCAATATCATCCCAAAAATCTATCGATGCAGCACCCTCGGCTGAATTTCGCGTCGTTCAGCATGTTTTAGGAGAAACGGCAATTCCGATTCATCCGCAGCGAATTCTGGCTCTGTCTGGAACGACCGATTTAGACACGCTGCTTGCTTTGGGAATTAGACCAATGGCTGCAGGCGTTGATCCCAGTTATCACGCTGTTCATGGATTTTTTTCCCATTTCAAAGACAAAGCAGATGGGATTCAAGCAATTCCAGCTTGGCCGCAGTCTAATTTGGAACAAATTTTACAGTTAAATCCTGATCTAATTTTAGGTCAACGTAATTATGTCGAGCCAATCTACGATCAGCTATCGCAGATCGCACCCACATTTGTCTACGAGAATCCTATTGGCAAACCAAACTGGCGAGCCACTTTTCGGGAGATTGCAGTAGCAATGGGTCAATCAGACAAGGGCGAACAGGTTCTAGACGACTTAGAGCAGCGACTGGGTCACTTGCGCAAATCTTTAAGCGAAAATCATAAGCAACCAGAAATATCCGTTATTTTCTACTGGACAGAAGACCGTAGTATCTACACCATTTTTGGCAAACGATCCTTTGGCGGCAGCCTTTTAGAGGAATTGGGCTTACAGCGCCCTGTAACTCAACAGTTCGACGACCTGTCTCAAAACGTGAGCATAGAATTAGCGGCTCATGCCGATGGCGACATTATGTTTCTACTCGATTACAACGAACCCGAACAAGTTGACCAACTGCTTGCCAGTCCGCTCTGGAGCCAGCTCAAGGCTGTAAAAAATCAGCAAATTTATAGAGTCAGTAATATTCACTGGTATACCCCTGGAGTTTTGGCAGCTCATGCAGTTTTGGATGACATAGAACAGTATGTGTTAGGCCAATCTCCGGCCCAATCGGGTGACAGCAACGCCTTTTGACAGTTTTTGCTTCACAAACATTGGGGCTGATCAGCTGTCGATTTTGAGTAGCACATTCGGCAGTCATTCACCCGTTTCCCTAAAACCAATGTAATCCGTGAGGCAGAGGAAAGGCCAGCCATTCCGATCTAGGATGGGCGCATTAAACTTATGGGCGATCGCAGCGATCGAATTGGTCATTATGGATTTCAAATACCGCTGGAAAAACGGAGCACCCCCAACTCGGGACGAAGCAGCCCGCCGTAACCACTTGCTGGATGAAACCTTTGTCCTGGTCGATCGACTAAAAGCATCGGCAAACATAAGCCAACGACTGGTGGATTCCCTTGAACTATGTTTCCGCGAGTCTCACTCTGCGGAGATAATTACTGCAGACAATGATGCGAGGTTGAAATTTTCTGATCGTTACGTTTGTAAATATGACAATACTCGCTATGAAACGCCGGAACCAAATCTTTTCAGCTTCAATTCTCCTTTCGGTGCGTGTCCAACCTGTCAAGGTTTTGGTAATACTATCGGCGTAGATTACGGGCTCGTCGTCCCCAACCCTTTGCTCTCTTTGAAAGACGGCGCCGTTGATCCTTTCACCAGACCGCAGCACGCCTGGGCCCAGAAAGAATTATTGAAGTATGCGGCATCTGCGGGCATTGACATCAAGAAACCGTTCGCTGATCTGGATGATCATCAGCAGAATTGCATCATCTACGGAGATGAGGGCTGGCGCGGCATAAAAGGATTTTTCGAGTGGCTTGAAACAAAGAAATATAAACTCCATGTTCGCGTATTCCTCGCAAAATACCGAGGATACACGCGCTGCCCTGATTGCGGCGGCGGACGCCTAAGACAGGAAGCCCGCGACGTGAAGATCGGAGGCAGATCACTTCCTGAGCTGCTTGAGCTTTCGATCAGCGATGCCGCACGTTTCTTCGATGAACTGGAATTTTCGCAGGAGCGAGCAAAGATAGCGGAAAAACTGCTTCTTGAGATCCGCCGGCGCCTAAAATTTCTAGTAGAAGTAGGGCTCGAATACCTAACATTAAACCGACTGGCATCAACGCTTTCCGGCGGTGAGGCACAGCGCATACAGCTTGCGACCAACCTCGGTTCCCTGCTGGTTGGCACACTCTATGTTTTGGATGAACCGAGTATCGGCCTCCATCCGCGCGACAATGCCCGTCTGATAAAAATTCTCGAAGATCTGCGCGATATCGGCAACACACTGATAGTCGTTGAACACGATGAAGAGACCATTCGATCTGCAGACCACATTATCGACATCGGGCCATTTGCTGGGGAACTCGGAGGTGAGGTCATCTTTGAAGGAACTTATGATGGGCTGCTAAAAGACAAAACGTCGCTTACTGCACGGTACCTTCGCGATGAAGCGGAGATCAAAGTTCCGCAGAAACGCCGGAAGCCAGGAAAAGAAAAGATAAAGATCGTTGGCGCTCGAGAACATAACCTGAAGAATATTTCCGTCGAGATACCACTTGAGATGATGGTATGCATCACCGGCGTTTCCGGATCGGGAAAATCAACGCTTGTTCATGACATACTTTTTGCCGGCCTAAAGAAACAGAAAGGAGATTGGAATACGGCAATTCGGCAAGAGCTGGATCGGGGCGGGCAGGTGTTTTATGTGGTGCCTAGAGTCGAAGGCATCGAGGAAGTTTCGGCTCGCCTACGGGAAATGATTCCGGGAGCCAGGATTGCGATTGCCCACGGCCAAATGATGGAAGGCGAACTCGAAGCGACAATGCTCACCTTCAGCAACGGCGAGGCAGATATTCTGGTCTGTACCACGATCATCGAGTCAGGGTTGGACATTCCGCGAGTTAACACTATCCTGATCGAGGATGCTCAGAAGTTCGGCTTGGCTCAGCTTTATCAGTTGCGCGGTCGAGTCGGGCGAGCCGGAATTCAAGCTCATGCCTGGCTGTTTTACCCGAAGCAAAGCCAACTCACCGATAATGCCCGTCAGCGGCTGCGGGCGATTCAGGAGTTTACCCAGCTCGGCTCTGGCTATCAGTTGGCCGTGCGCGATATGGAAATCCGCGGCGTCGGCAATTTGCTGGGTGCAGAACAATCAGGCCAGATGGACGCAATTGGCTTTGATCTGTATATGGAAATGCTGGAGGAGGCAATCAAGGAGATTCGCGGTCAGGAGATTCCGCAAGTCGATGACACTCAAATCGATCTCAACCTGACAGCCTTTATCCCCGCCGACTACATCCCGGATCTAGACCAAAAGATGAGCGCCTATCGAGCCGTGGCTTCGGCCCAAACCAAACGGGAACTGGCGGAAATTGCTGCCGACTGGAACGACCGCTACGGAGCAATGCCGCCTGCTGCGAGCCAACTTTTGCGGGTAATGGAACTAAAGCAGCTCGCCAAATCGCTGGGATTCAGCCGCATCAAGCCCGAAGGCAAACAGCATATTGTCCTGGAAACACCAATGGAGGAACCAGCCTGGAATTTACTAAAAGAAAACCTGCCAGGGCATCTGCAAACCCGCTTTATCTATACACCCGGTAAGGTAACGGTGCGCGGATTGGGCGTGCTCAAAGCCGACCTTCAGCTAGAGAATTTGCTCGACTACCTCAACCGCATGAAAGGCGGACTGCCAGAAGCGGCAATTGCTTAACTGATCTGAGTTTCAAGTTGGTAGACATACCTTACAGAAAGCCAGCATTCTATTCTGCTGAGGGCATAATCTAAATACCTGCTGATTCCTTTGCACTCACCAACTATGACTGAACGACTCGATCGGATTGAAACCCTCGTTGCAGCCACTGCTGCTGCGATTGCAGAGAACACTGCAAACATTGATAGAAACACTGCAAACATCGACAGAAACACCGCAAACATCGACAGAAATGCAGCAGAAATATCCAAACTTCAAGCGTCCCTCGCCGAAGAAAGAGCTGCGGCCATCTTCACCAGCGATTGCAGATAGTCCTTTAGCGGCGCATCAATGCAGCTTGAAAAGGCCAAACTGGCAGGAATTGTCGTGTTACGCAGTGGATCAATCACCGCTTCCAGGATGATAAACCGGGCAAAATGTACCTGGGGGAATCGGGCAAAGGGAATCAGATCGTTGTGCCTGACGTTGCGCTGGATCGTCTCAAGCACGGCTCTCAGGTCATCTAACTGATCGGGCTTGATGGGGGCAATCACGGTGAAGGTTTCTTGGTGAGTCATACACCTGTACCGATGGGGAAGTAGGACTAGAACTTGAGAATGAAATTGAGCACTCGTGTTTTGCCCCAGTAAGCTTGACCCAGATAGAGGTTGGGGGCTACTTCTCGGATTTCATCACGAATTTTTTGCGCCACAAACGAGGTTTTTGAGTAATCCAAAACGGTAGTTTCTCCGTCATCAATCCAGCTTTTACCTGGATAGATTTCTGCTTTCACTAGGCGCAGCCGCAGCGGGGAAACTTTATTCAGCAAAAACCGCTGCTCGCGATGAAACACCTTCCCCTGCCATGCTAGTAATTTGATCAGGGGAACCAAAATTCGGCTCAGCCAAGAACCAGGCCAAATCAAGGCCGTTCCCTGACTGTTGCCATCGGGTATCGTGCCGACTGGACTCTGGCAGTAGAGATCATCCAGCTCAGCCTGGGACATTTTGGTCAGATCATCAACGGTTAGGGTCATGGCATAAACCTCAATTGCGTCAGGTGGGTGGGTTGATTAGTAGTCTGAAATGAAATATCGCTGTATTAATTGCTGTATCAATGACTGAATTGAATGACTGAATTGAATGACTGAATTGAATGACTGAATTGAATGACTGAATTGAATGGCTGAATTGAATGGCTGAATTGATTACTGATTCTTGAAGCGTTGATGTCTGAAAAAAAGACGGCTATCGCCGTAGGCTGAAGCGACAAATTCTGAAGTGGTTGTAATCTGTCCGATCAGCTGAGCTTGCTGCCGGTGTTGGAGATTACTACTGTCTTGATCCAGCTTCTCAGCGGCAATTCCGTAAACGGAAAACAGCGTTGTTCCAGCCGGAATCGTGGCAAGATCCTGTCTGAAGTCACGAGGCGGGCTTTCTGGAAATTGCACCTGTGGATTTGGCACTAGAAAAATTTGCAACGGATGCTTAGGTGCCGGTTCAGCGGTTCCGTTTTGTTGAAATTGACTTAAATTTTCCAGATCTAGCTTAGTTGGGAATCTAGATGTGCGCCTGAAAATTAGGTTGATTAACTTGGGACCGACCCGATTTACAACCGGAACAATATTGGAGAATTATCCAAAACAGCGAGGGATTGAGGATGATACACGCCTCGCAAGAATTGCGTTGAAATTCAGGATTGTAGGCGAAAGGAAGCTTTTCGACAACATCATCAGCTCTGATTCCCGGCCCACCACACCAGGGAGAGGCGGGATAGCGCTCGCAATCAGTAGGATCGGCGGGTTCCATCGGAGTGACGTAAAAGCCAGTGTCCCCGACCGGAACCAAGTAATCAGGAATCAGCCCTTTTGGATCGGGCAAATCTTCCTCTATCAGCTCTTGCGGGTTGAATCGCATGCGAGGGGTTCGAGGTCGCCAGCGATCCAATACTTGCTCGATTGCGGTGCCATTGTTGGTTGGTCGAAGGGTCATTAGGCGTCTAGCAAGTTAGGTAGATTAGGCTGAAACAGATTGATCGTTCGCAGTCGTTGAACCGCTCTAGCCTCTCGCAGATAGCGCCGCTCTAACTCGCTCATGCGCCATAGGTCAGGCTCTAAAACAGACTGATAAAGACCATCAGCTCTCAGCGGCGCTGGAGACTGTAACCAAGTGTTGAGCCTGAACATCAGACACACTCCATCACGCTAAGGGTGGCTCCTGCCGCTGAGCTGATGGCAGAAATCACGCCCTGATAAGGGTTAGTACGATTGATCTCATAGCTGCCGCCGTTAGGCAACAGGCAAATCCCAGCGCCACTCGTAGCCGTGTTGCCATAGTTGAGGAACACTTGAGCCGAGGAATGGCGGTTCACAAACGTCGCCTGTAGCCGCTGGGAATTGGCTGACAGCAGTTGCAGCGACTGAGTGCCTACTGTGAAGTTATAGGACTGACAAAATTCGATCCGCCGCTCATCCTCAGGAAGGGTAGTCACCTCTTCTTTTACCGAGCCAAAGATGACTACCTCATCAGAGCCTTGCAAGAGGCCGAAGCCTACATCTTCAATCATCGCCAGAATTCTAGCATCATTCGCAATTTGAACCACTGCATTGTCAGTGAAGTAAGACATCAAATTCACGTGATAGTAAGGCAATCTATTCAGCAGAGCGATCGAGGCGATATGGGTGATAGGATGGCCGGAAGTCTCTAAATACAGCCCTATCTGCTTTCGCGGACCGGACCACTCCATATCTCGCAGAGCCGATAGGCGCTCAGTTCGGCTTTGGGTCACGCTCAGATCAGGTAGCTCTTTCTCGGCAATCGATTCGATATCAACCTTGAGCCGAAGATCGGTAATGAAGCCATAGAATCGCACGGTTTGTAGATAATCCCAGGGTGTAACGACACCCGGCTCATAAATTACAAACATGCTGTTACCCTCATTTGCGGTGAATCGCCTCAGAATGTTCATAGATAAAGCGATCAGCACCCAGTCCTCCAGTCAGCGTATCTTTACCGCGTCCACCATTTAACCCATCATTACCCGCGAGGCCCAGCAGCCGATCATCGCCACCCAATCCTAGAATTAGATCATTGCCATTGGTTCCCCGCAGCCTTTCTCCGGCTGAAGTGCCTCGAATCGTGCGAACAGCATCATTATCGGTAATGGTTAGCGTAGCCGTATTCTGACCTGCTAAAACAGCTCGACCTGTCGGATTACTCAACTGTAGCAGAACCGTTTCATTATTCTCTACCAACGTATCATCGGTAATGTTCAGCGTAGCAGTAGCACGAGTTTGACCGTCAGCAAAGGCAACCGTTGCCGGTAGGCCGCTAAAATCGCTGCTGTCAGCCGTTCCACCCGTTGCAGTTACATCAACGGTGAGGGCACCGGATGAACCACCAGACCGCACAAGCTCAATCGCAATCGTCTTGCCATCTTCCGACACCGTATAGGTCGGCGCACTGAAACCAATCGAGCCAGTGGGCGCATCTGCCACAGTTAGACCACTCAGCTGGGTTGTGCCTGCACCAATTGCTCCCACCAATGTAGCAGCTCCTGTACTCAGATCAATTTTGTAGAGTCCGGTTGTGCCGCCCACGGTCAACCCTGCCAATCCCTGCCCAGAAGCGGGTGTATTAGAAGCGGACACCTGCACACCAGCCGGAATATCAAATCCATTCACCGCCGTGAAATCCAGCGGATTACCATTGAGCGTTACGGCTAGGGGTGAAATCTGCGTGCCACTATTGGGTGGATTTTGAATAAACAATCGATCGCTAACCGCATCTAGGGTGTATTGAGTGGTTGCCGTGGCTCCAGTCGCCTGGGCAAAGCTGTTGGTGTAGGCCGTGGCATCAACGCTGGTTGTGCCGCCTTGAACCGCTCCATCTGGATTGACTCCAGGTACGCTACCTGCCGCCAATCCCGTATCTCCATCCACCGGTGCACCCGTAATCGGATTGAGGCGGAAGTTTAACCCGGTACTCGTTACGACCCGAATTCGATCGACGGTTGGATTGAAATCGAAACCATAGCCCGTCTCTGGCAGATCCACTGGACTGCCCGCCGCATCCACAAAAGCCACCGACCCAGGACTACCAACCGGAGTTGCCGCACCCGACTGCGGATCCAGAATGACAACCGTTCCTGTATTGGTCTGGGCGTTAACAGCCAGACCATAAAGTTGACCCGTTGCCGGACGGAAATCGATGCCTACCAGCGTTGCACCAGCCGGCAGACCCGAGACTGCAACCGTGGCAACCGTACCAGGAGCCGCACTATTGAAACGCAACAAATGATCAAAGACCTGGACGAGCTGCGCAAACTCGAGGCGTTCGTTGATGATCCCCAGTTCCGTGCCCGCTGGCGGCAGATCAAGCAGGAAAACAAGACGACGTTGGCGACCTACATCCAGCGCAATAATAACCTGGAAGTGGATGTGAACTCCCTGTTTGATGTGCAGATCAAGCGGATTCACGAGTACAAGCGGCAGCTCCTCTGCGCCATGCATGTCATCACCCTCTACAATCGCCTGAAAGCTAACCCCAGTATGGACATGCTGCCCCGCACGTTTATTTTCGGCGGCAAGGCGGCTCCAGGCTACTTCATGGCGAAGATGGTGGTGAAGCTGATCAACTCCGTGGCCGAGGTGGTTGACCACGATCCAGATGTTGCCGGACGCCTGAAGGTGGTGTTCTTGGCTAACTATTCGGTATCGCTGGGCCAGTTTGCCTATCCGGCCGCCGACCTGTCTGAGCAAATTTCTACGGCGGGTAAGGAAGCCTCTGGCACGGGCAACATGAAGTTCTCGCTCAACGGTGCATTAACGATTGGCACGCTGGATGGTGCGAATGTAGAAATCCGCGAAGAGGTGGGACCTGAGAACTTCTTCCTGTTTGGCCTCACTGCTCAGGAAGTGATGGATCTCAAAGCGCGGGGCTATAAACCTACCGAATACTATCAGTCCAATCCAGAGCTGAAGCTGGTGATCGACCAAATGGCCTCTGGGTTTTTCTCGCCCAAAGAGCCGGGACTGTTTATGTCGATCGTGGATTCGCTGCTGCATAGCGACGAGTACATGCTGCTGGCTGACTACCAATCCTACGTAGACTGCCAGGAACGGGTAAGCGAAGCCTTCCGCGATCAGGACAACTGGACACGCATGTCGATCCTCAACGTGGCTCGGATGGGCAAATTCTCCTCTGACCGCACGATTGCCGAATACTGCCGCGACATTTGGGATGTGGAGCCGATGCCGATTGATCTGGGCACCTATTCCCAAGAGGAAGCCGGACTGAAGGTAACCAGCATTCCGGAAACCACCTAGACGCTGATTGGACCGCTAAAGCGACAGCTCAGTCAGTCCTACCATCCCTTTTCAGACATCTGAGAGGGGATTTTTTTAGTTCGTTGTTCGTTCCGTAGCCAAGCTTGGACCTGCGGAATTGGTTATGATTAGCCCTAGATAGTGACTCAATCCATAACCGATGAATTCTCAATCCACTTCTGTACCGGCCAATGGACCGACTAGTGTGCCGACCAGCGAACTGCCAATCTCAGGATCAGCTTCAGAACCAACCTCAGGACTAACCTCAGGACCAACCTCAAAACTAAAATATGGCGAACGAAGGCGATTGACCTCCTCGGCCAATTCGGGATGCTCGGACAACAACTGCTGCAACGCCTCAGCTTCCTCTGGACTGAGGTTGCCAAGCGCGTAGCCTGCAATTAAGTCTTGCCAATTATCGGGTCGCGCAGAACGGGTCATAGCACAGACGTTAGATATAGTCTTGTAAAGTTTGTCGAAGTTTGAGTAATCCTTGCCGAGAGCGGGTTTTGACAGTTCCCAGGGGAATGTTCAGCCGCTTGGCGATTTCCGACTGGCTCAGCCCTTCGTAGTAGGCAATTTCCAGCACTTGACGTTCGGTTTCTGAAAGTTGGGCTAGGGCATCACGAATCAACTGGGCGCGCTCTCCCACCGATGCCTGCTCTAGGGGCGTAGTGGAGCTAGGTTCGGTGCGGACAATGCCTTGCAGCCGCTGAATTACCCGCAGTCGAGCACCTTTAGACCGCAGTTTGTCAATGGCGCGAGAGCGGGTCATGGTGAGGAAGCTACTTAACGATCCACGGCTGGGATTGTAGGTGTTGCGCCGCCAAAGCGTCAGAAACACGTCCTGAGTAACGTCCTCCGCCTCTTCAGAGTTTTCCAGAATCTTGAACGCAAGGCTGTAGACCAATTTGGCATAGCGGTCATAGAGGATGCCGAGGGCATGCACTTGCCCTGTTGCCAAAGCAGTCAGCAATTCCAAGTCAGATGATTCGGATGAGATTGAAGCGGCTGTGGATCTAAGCGCAGAGGAATCTGGATTCATGTGCTTTCCTAGAACAGCTCCGAGATTGGGCGGGGAACAGATAATCCATGATCATCTGCCATGATTTTAAAAAGGATTTGCATGATCATCTGCGGGCTACCCGATCTCGCTTAACTCTTTGATATACGCAAAACAGGTTCCACTGGATTCACAAACTGGATAGCTGCACTACAACTTTTCATTGCAACACCTGAGCAGACTTCCACGTCTTGGGTTGCTGAAACTGATAAATATCGCGGATCACCTGTGCCCAACTCGCTCCTAAAGAAGCCAGAATCTGATCGCCTTTGGCTTTGGTGGCTACGGTTGGATCGCCCAGTACCCCGCTGCGGCTCAGATCGCGGGTAGTCCAAGCAAAGGGTAACTGGCCTTCCATGCTGAGTAAACTCTGGGAGGGTAAACCCTGCGGATATTCGCGCACAGCTGCCGCCATGTTGACCTGCTCTGGCAAAATCGACAGCAACAGGCTGGTTTCTGCATCGCCAGCGTGAATGCCCAACTCCAACTCCTGTTCTGTCAGTAACTCAGTCGCTGCATTCGGCACGCGCCACACAAATAAAGGAAACACCATCAAATCTTCGTGCTACTCAACCGATGCGCCTTACTTGGCTTTGGTTTTCTTCGTTTTTACCGCGCTCGTTTTGCCGGTGGCTGCCGCTTTGGCAGCACTCTTAGAGGTTGCTTTAGCAGCCCCTTTGCTACTGCCATTGATCGACACGGGTTCGATCGAGGTGTGCAGATGGGCTTCCAGGAACCAGAGTCGTTTGTCAATGCCGCGCGAAATTTCGGTGTAGAGGTCGGCGGTGTCGGCATCGCCCAAATCATCGGTAGCATCGATATTGTCCCGCAGGGATTTGGCGTAGGCAGCATAGCGGTCTGCCAGGGCAGTGACATGGTCTTTGCCGTCCAAGATATCAAGCGGATATTCCGGCAATTCAGACTGGCTGGCTGCAACGCGAGCGGTTCCCATTGCCACGCCGCCCAAGGCTGTTACCCGTTCAGCCAGCATATCGATGTACTCTTCCAACTCGGTTGCTAGCTCATCGAATAGCTCATGGAGCTGGTAGAAATCCATGCCTTTGACATTCCAATGGGCTTGCTTCACCTGAGTTTTCAGATCTAATGTGGAAGCCAGCGTTTGGTTTAATATCGCAACGACCTGCGAGCGAACGTTGGCAGGCATATCTATGCGGGTATCGCTCAGAAGTTGACTGCGACCATTGCTACCCATATACCACCTTCCTAGGGGAATCCAATCACAACATCAATTAGTCCCCACCATAGTCGAAAATGGCGAGCATGGAGCAGTTTAATTTAATTTTGTAAGAATCCCGTAATAAATTCGATAGACCACTACAGGCATGTTGCCTGCCCGGGGCTGTTCTAATCTTGACGGGGCAAATGCCATTTTGCTAGGAAAACGTTGCAGATCGCGTTAATGACTAATACGAACCCTTACCGAATCCTTATCGAACGATACACAGTCACCAACCTAGTTACTAACCAGGTTCAAATTGAATTAGGGCAGGGTCTGCCAAGCTTGGGCCACAATATCACTCAGCCAGCGGCGGGAATCTCGATCCAGCAAGCGGTCATCCGCCAGCACTTCCGCAGTCAGGTCGTCTAAGGTTTGCCCCTTGGAGCGAGCAACTTGAACGACACCCGCAATGGCTGCCGCGATCAACTCTTCATTCACTGGCTTTTGCCGTAAGTCAACTATTTCTTGGGGACTGACCGGGATGGGATAATGCATTGCTAACTATAGAAGTAGAACAAGAACATGAGTCTGAAAAAGCGTCTGGCAAAAATGAGAACCCTGTAAATGTTTTTTAAGAAAACAGCGTATTCGGAAGTGTAGCGCAAAACTTGCTGCTGTCAACCCCGCTTTTACAGGAAATTTATCGAAACAAAAAGCAGCCTCTGCGGCCTCTTCGTGGAGGGCGAGCGTCAGGGCATACTGCCGTTGCCAGCGCTCTACTGACAACATGGCGATACCGAGCTTCAGATAATTTACTGCCGCACTATAGGCCGTTGCCAATTTGGCTTTGCGTCCCGCGATCAAGTTCAAGCGAGCCAGCTGTTCCCGTTCTGCTGGTTCTCGGATCAGCTCCGCGCCCATATTCAGCTGATTCACAATCGCGAAAATTTTGCCATCTAGATCAACCTCAATCGTATTTTGCAGCAACAGCCTGCCAATCGCCAAATGAGTCGCCTGTTTCTCTTGCTCCTGAATCAACGAATACGCCGCCTGCTGCACTCGGTCATGCAGAAACCGATAGTAACAGGACGAGAAGTTTGGAGTTTTCAGTTCTGAGTTTTCAGTCTCAAGTGCTGGCTCCTGACTCCTGACTCCTGACTCCTGAAAAAACCGATACACCTCTGTAAGCGGTTGCAGCAGTCCAGCCTGGAGAGCTGGCCACAGGGCGGCAGCAGTTTCCGTTTGGGTCTGTTCGCAAACGACTGCCAGAGTTGATAGATCGAATTGGTTGCCAATGCAAGCGGCTAGTTTAAGAATAGTTTGGGTCGCGGCGGGCAGGTTTTGCAGTTGCACGGCCATAAACGCCACGACATCATTGCTGACGGCCAGCGCCCGGATTTGGGCCAGATTACACTGCCAGCCATTGTGCTCAAAATCGAAGGAAATGCAACCTTCCTGATGCAGCGACTTGAGGAACTGAGTAGTAAAAAAGGGATTGGCGTTGGTTTTTTGGAACACTAGCTCGGTCAAGGGCTGAGCCTGGGTCAGCGAGCAGCTCAGAGTATCGGCCACGAGTTGATTCAGAGCCGCCAGACTGAGGGGCGTCAGCGTGATTTGGTTCACTGTAGCTCCGGCCTGCTGAACCTCGGCTAAAGTCAGCATCAGGGGATGGGCAGGTGTGACTTCGTTGTCACGGTAGGCTCCGATCAGCAGCAGATGGGAGGTTTCCACCTCGCTGGTCAGGAGCTGGATTAGCTTCAGCGATGCTAGATCGGCCCATTGCAGGTCATCGAGAAAAATCACCAGTGGATGGGACTGGGTTGTAAATACCTGAATGAATTTTTGGAACAGCCGGTTAAAACGATTCTGGGCTGCACTGCCAGAGAGTTCGGGAGCTGCAGGTTGGGGGCCGATTACCAGCTCTAATTCTGGAATCACATCGATTAACACCTGGCCGTTTTCACCCAGCGCCGCCAAAATCTGTGTCTTCCAGGTTTGGATCTCAGCAGCCGACTCGGTGAGCAATTGCTGCATCAGATCGCGCGATTTTCGTCACCATACCATTCGGATCGCACCGTGTCGGTAAAGACCGTATCTGGCGAATACTTGCCCGACAGTAGCCCCTTGTAAAGCGGACCGCGCACCAGCACGGCAATGCCATGTTCTTGGCAGTAGGGCAGAAATTCTGCTTCGGCTTTGCGATTGAGCAACGAGTATTCCACTTCCACAACGCTGCAAGTATTGTGAACATTGAACCGCTTCAGCACCTTAAGTTTGTCGGTGGAAATGCCGTAGGCGCGAATCAAGCCCTGTTCCTTCAGTCGCTCAAATCCTTCTAGATATACACTCGGATCTTCGATTTTGCCATCGTGACACAGCATCACGTCAATGTAATCGGTTCGTAGCCGGTAGAGCGAAGCATGGACACAGAGTCGCACCATATCCACGGTAGTCATCGGCACCATCTGCCCAGTACGTCTGCCCCAGCGACCAATCTTAGATACCAGATGTACCCGGTCGCGCAGCCCCATCAGCGCTTTGCCCAGTCGTTCTTCTGATAATCCGGTCGGGATACCATAGGACTCTGCCGTATCAAATAGATTAATGCCGTGCTCTACTGCACTGCGAACGGTAGCTAAAGCCGTTTCCTGATCGACTTCACCCCACTGGTTGCCAATATTCCAGGTTCCCATCCCAATGGTGGAAACATTAAATCCCGCGTTGCCAAATGGACGATACAGCATGATGTTCTCCTGATTATTGACTCAAAGATATCCTGAGAGATTACTGCACCAGCGTAGCTGCCACATGGCGATTCAACCATTTTTCTAGCGCCACGAGGCGTTTTTCTAGCCATTTGCGGCTGTTGGCTCCCAGAAAACTAAACGGCTCAACAAGGGGGCGAATCATTTCCTCGCGTCTGCGCCAACCCAGTTTCTTCAACCGCTTGCTGAAATATTTGCCTTCTGCCAAATCCCATTTTTGCTGGAAGTGAAGCAGGCTTTCGCGTTCCCAGGCATCGCTCCAGCGCACCATAAAGTAGGGCAGATCGGACCAATGCAGAGCCGGAGCCGGAGGATGGGTCAAAAAGGTGACAACCGAATCGGGTTCAAAATAAACACTGCCGCCGGCCCGCGCTACGAGCATACAGAAATCGAGGTATTCTTTGGTGCAGGAGAAGCCTTCATCCAACCAGCCAATTTGCTCGAAAATTTCGGTACGCACCAGCATGGCGTGAAACTCGACGAATCCGGTGGGCTGGCGTTTGAGCTGATCGCGCACCTCCGCCACCTTGCGGTTTTGGTGATAGGTTTTTTCGTGGATTTGCCATTTGCCTTTGAATCCGGGAGTTTGCGGTACCGTGGGTTCACGAGGCAATCATGGTTTCGTCGTAACCGCCAACTTGCAGCAGAGCCGAGCGTCGCACCATGGCGGTAGGGTGATGCAGCAGCGAAATGCCGCCCAGCATCAGGGTTTGCAGTTCTGCGTCGTCCTGTGGCATCGGACAATGGCCTAGTAGTCTGCCTTTTTGGTCGATCCAGTCCAAGGCACCGCCGACACAAACTACATCCGGATGCTGGCGCAGAAACTCCACCTGTAGCCGAAAGCGGTCAGGAAGAGCAATGTCATCCGCGTCCATGATGGCAACCAGTTCTCCCCTAGCCTGAGTCAAGAGCTGATTGCGGGTGCGGGGAATGCCGCGATTTTCCCGACTCGTGAAGCAAATCCGAGCATCTTGGGCCGCATAGGTTTGCAGAATTTCAGCCGAGCGGTCGCTGGAACCATCATCGATCATCAAGAACTCAAAGTCGCTGAAGGTTTGAGCCAAGATGCTTTCAATCGCCTGAGCCAGATAGCGCTCGCTATTGTAAACCGACATCAGGACGCTAATCGTGGGAGGAGTTTGATTGTCCTGAAAGCCATGTTCGATTGCTTCACTCATATCAATGCTTCTGAGCTAGCTTCTGCACAAACTGCTGATGTTCCTCTGAATCAATGCCCTGCTGTAAAACGGCTAAAACTTGCGGCATGTCGCTATTTAGCAACGCAGAAGCATCAAGCCACAAGCCAGGGAATACTTCACTGCGAACAATCCCCTCTTCAATTGGCAATAGCACATACTCGTCATCTTTCAAACGAAACCAATCAATTTTGTGCTCGAACACCTGCCAGACAATATATTCTTGCACCCCATTGCGACGATAGACTCGCTTCTTGTCTCCCAGGTCAATCGAGGCACTGCTAGCAGCCACCTCAGCGATCAGTTCTGGTGCACCCTCGACGTAATCATCTTGGCTAAGCCGAGCTTGGCCGCCTGCACTTTCCTCAATCAACAGGACGGCATCAGGCTGGGGTTCGTTATCCCGATCAAGACGAACGGTTGGATTATCTCCTAATGCCACCTTTGGTGTAAAAGTTCGATAAACTCCCAACCAGGTGATCAAATCTCCATGCGGTTGACCATGACTGCGAAAACGTAGGGCAGCGGGCACGTAAACGACTCCTTCGATCAGTTCGGCTTTCTTAAGGTTCGGCATTGCCTCGTAGCGCCGCTCAAACTCATGGCGCGTCAGCCGATCGCCGCTCTCTAAAGGTGGTACCCGTAAGGGCGGTATTCGGGGCGGAGGAGTTACGTTTTGCTGTTGGTGAAAGGTGTCAACCATTGGGGTGTAGGGATAGAGGTAAATTGCCTACATTTGTACGGCATCGGTGCCATTGAAGTCTTTTCCAGCCCCCGATCCGCCGCAAATCGTTTCGTAATATTGGTGGCGCTGATTGCCAAACGTGAAGTTATTCATCGTGCCCTGAGCAGCCGCCATCACCCCTAATGCTCCATACAAAGCATTTGCGATTGCCTGCGAGGTTTCCACATTGCCTGCTACCACCGCTGCTGGATAGCGCGGATTTAACATGCACCCGTCTGGAACATGAATCTGCAAGGGTTTGAGGCAACCTGCATTGAGCGGAATGTCATCGTCTACCAGAGTACGAAACACATAGAGCACAACGGCTTTACAGATCGCGAATGGCGCGTTCAGATTGGTCGATTGTTGGGGGGAGGTGCCAGTGAAATCGATTGCAGCTGAGCGGTCGCGGCGATCAATGGTAATCTTGACACAGATCTGGCAGCCGTCATCCATCGCGTAGACAAACTCGCCATCTTGCAAAACATCAATCACGCGCCGCACCGATTCTTCTGCATTGTCTTGAACATACTGCATATAAGCCTGCACCATCTTCAATCCGTAATGTTCGACCATGCGCACTAGCTCATGCACACCGCGTTTATTGGCTGCAATTTGGGCTTGCAGATCGGCAATATTCTGAGCCAGATTGCGAACTGGATAAGGTCCAGAGGTTAACTGCTGTATCAGTTCTGCTTCCCGGAAGTGGCCCTGATCAACCAATTGGAAATTATCGAGCAACACCCCCTCTTGTTCCACCGAAGTGCTGTAAGGTGGCATAGAGCCAGGCGTGATGCCCCCAATATCGGCGTGGTGGCCACGAGAGGCAACGTAGAAGAGGGGCGAGGAAGGTGTGTCTCCTAGATTGATAAATACAGGAGTGATTACAGTGATATCCGGTAGATGAGTGCCGCCATTGTAGGGGTTGTTAGAAACATAGACATCTCCTGGTTTGAGTGCGGCTCCTTTGGCTGTAATCAAACTATGAACACTTTCACTCATAGAGCCGAGATGAACTGGGATATGGGGCGCGTTAGCAACAAGCTGCCCCTGTTGGTCAAAGATGGCGCAGGAGAAATCCAAGCGTTCTTTGATGTTGACAGAGTAGCTGGTATTTTGCAGCGTAACTCCCATCTCTTCGGCAATGGCCCGCACTAAATTATTGAAGATTTCTAGAAATACAGGGTCGGGTTTTGCGACAGCGTGGAGTGAATGGGTAGAAGTCTGCTGGCTCGCTGCCTCTACCTTGCTCTCCTGCCGCAAAATCAGGTAATTGCGATCGGTGAGTTCGGCACTCCATCCGGGTTCAATCACATTGGTGCCCGTCGGTTCAATAATCAGGCAAGCTAAGCGTACAATTGTCGTAAAGAATGAAGCTAAAAACCTCTCGTTTTGAATTGAATCTCCGAATTCAGTTAAGCAAGTTAGATGAGAAAGCAAGCAATTGGCGAATAGAAGGCAAACATCTCGTCCGCGATAAGATCCCTGCGCTTCAGAAGGGTTGAGTTGATTACTATTGATGATTTAATTTTATATTTGTTTAATTATTAGTATTAGCTACTTCTGTTAGTGAGCGGTTGGGAGAACCGCCAAATTGCACGTTCGGAAACCCCTACTTCTAGCCAACCCAGAACTACAGAATCGTTTGCTATTTGTTGGATAGAAAGCTATTGGTTGGATAGAAAGTTGAGCAGCCAACCAGAACAGTCGGCAAGACTGCATCTGAACTCTTGATCACGTTGCTCAATGCACAAGCTCGATGATTGTATCGAAATGGTCCACAAATTCGGTAACTATTGGAGAATCAATTTCAGTAATTTTAGAAAAGGAGGCTAACCCTATGAGAATCATGCGTTGGCAACCTTTTGACCTAACCTGGCAACCCTTTGAACGGATGGAAGCCCTGCGGCGTCAGCTAGATCAGGTGTTTGACGAGTTTACCGGGTCATCCAGTGAGCGAGAAGCGGTTTGGTATCCTGCCATTGAACTAATGGATACGCCTGAAAACATAGTGCTGCGGGCACAGCTACCGGGCATTGATCGTAACCATCTAAATATTCAAGTGACGCGGGATGCGGTTCTAATCGAGGGTGAATATCCTCAACCTCAGCAATCCGAATCGCAGCAGTGGCTCCGTTCTGAGTTTGCCTACGGTAAATTCCGCCGTTTGATCTCGCTACCAGCCACAATTGAAAACGATCGCGTTCATGCCGACTTTCATGATGGAATTCTCAGCCTCACTTTGCCGAAGACTGAGCAAGAACGGCGTCGCGTCGTGAAGGTAAATCTGGGTGAGTTCGCGAATTCGGCTTCCACTGCCACTTTAGAAGCAGCTAGTGAACCTGTGCCAAACGGCGGCAATCACGGCAGCTAGTTCAATTCAGCTAATTTCTAGTTCATTTACAGCCTTTTCCAGGCTAGTGAAGTACAAAAATTGGGGTGTGGGGGCACAGCCCCTACGCAGGGGCACAGCCCCCACACCCCCTATACCTTACGTGGGTGAACAACGCTGTATCGCTAGTTCATTGATCGGTAAAGGCTCTTCCGCAATGGGGAGCCTTCTCCAAAATTAATCTTCGGAATTATATCCAAAAGCAAAACATTGCTGAGCCAGCTCGCTCAAAGAGGTGAGGTAATATGGAAGGCAATATGGAACAAGAGACTACTCTAAGAACGGCCGTTACCCAAGTCCATTCCGGCGATGCCTCATCAAGAATTCCAAGCTGCCAACCGACCGCGAGCAGGAGCAACGACACGACCGCGCTTCCTAGAAATACCGATAGATCGATGTTTCGGGAAAACAGCCATGTAAATGAACCTTCGAGACGCTGAGACGCAGAGCTATCTGATACTTCGTGTTTGCCAGTATTGGAAATATTCTCTGCTGCCCGCATTGTTTTCTCGGGATATTTGGGTGTCTTCGGTCAAACCGCTTCCGCGGCGCGCAGTCCATGGTAGAACGCCTCTTCGAAAAGTGCGATACCGCTGAGGTCTGTGTGGGCGAAATGGATATTTCTATACGGTTCTAGTGCCTTGCGGCGATCATCGCCCCAAATGAAACCCGGAGTCGGTGAGATCATCGCGTGGCCCCAACGCATTATGTCGATGCGTTCCGTAAGTTCGTAAATTTCCGGATGAGCTCGTGCGATATCGGTCAGGCAAACGTCGGCAAGCTCGCGCCAATCGTAGTTCAGCAGTTTGGTGCGTCCATCGGTTTCGTGGCACATCGGATAATAATAAGTCCAAACTGTTGCACCGTGATCGATGCCTTTTTGGTGTGTTGCATTCACATAACCGAGGCTAGGGCTTTCATAAATGACATTGTCCCAGGCGAGCGGAAAATCGCGAGAAAATCGCGGTTTCGGCCTGTCCTTCATATGGAGGTTTGCAACAAACCACGAGTTGCTGTGAAATGCCGGTGCGTTGAATGGCGGCCGCTCGGAAAACCCGCGTATGACAAACGGAGCCGTAAAAATCGGCGACGCGTATATCACTTTCTTTGTTTTAAATCCTAGAAACTTGCCTTCTACCAGACAGATCAAGTCAGCACCGGCATCGGTGGGAACTATCGAAACCACGGCGTGGGAAGTTTTAATGTGTTCGCGCACCGCTTCTGCCATGTGCCGTACAAAACGGCCATTGCCTTCGGAGAAAGTGATGAATGGCTGCGATTCGTCGCCGCTTTTGCGTACGCGCGAACAAAAATAGAACAGCCCGGCCCACGCTGATGTCTGATCGAGTTTCAATCCGTAATCATCGCGGCAGGCATAATCGCAATACCAGAACAGCCTTTCCGACGTAAAGCCTTTTTCCCGCAGCCAATCGCCAAAGGATATCTTGTCGAGAGCGGTGACCTCAGCATCATCAGACCCAAGCGCCGATGGCACAATGAACGCACGTCGCCCGCGAGCGTCACGCCAATTGACCCAATGGTTGATATGGCGTTCAAATTCGGCCAGCTCACGCTTGTCATTCTCGCTTTCGCCGACATGCAGATGAGCTGCCCTTCAAGTCTCAAGATGCAGAGCAGCCTGAGCGCCTGCTGGCGACGGAAAGTAAGAGTGTGCTCGTGCGGGCAACCGCTAACCATATGATTCAGCAGTTTGGCAACTTCAAGCAGATCAAAGCCCCGACTCAGCTTGACTTTCAGCTCAATGGTCAGCAGCAGCTCGTTCAAGTGACGCCTTTTTCAGATGGTCGCGGCATTGATTGGTTGATCATGATTGTCGTGCCCGAATCTGATTTCATGGGGCAGATCAACGCTAACACCCAGACTACGATTTTGCTCTGTTTGGGTGCGCTGGCTGTTGCCACGATCGTTGGAATTTACACCTCGCGTTGGATTACTCGTCCGATTCGCCGCTTGAGTCAGGCCACCGAGTCAATTGCGGCTGGTAATTTGGATCAGCAGGTGGAAGGGTTTCGGATCAACGAACTGGATGGATTAGCTCATGCCTTTAACCGGATGGCGCAACAGTTGCGGGATTCGTTTACAGCCCTGCAACAATCCAACGAAGTCTTGGAATCGCGAGTTGAAGAACGCACGGCTGAGTTGAAACAAGCCAAAGAGGCCGCCGATAGGGCCAACAAAGCCAAAAGTGAGTTTCTGGCTAATATGAGCCATGAGCTACGCACGCCCTTAAACGGAATTTTGGGCTATGCGCAAATTCTGCAGCGCACAAAGAACCTACCAGAAGTGGCTCGCAAGGGAGCCAACGTGATGCACCAGTGTGGCGCTCACCTGCTGATGCTAATTAACGACGTTCTGGATCTGGCCAAAATCGAAGCTCGAAAAATGGAGCTGAATCCCACCGAGTTTCATTTGCCCGCTTTCCTAAACGGCGTCGTTGAGATCTGCCGCATCCGAGCCGAGCAAAAGCGGCTTTGCTTTGATTACCAGTTTGATTCTCAGCTTCCAATTGGGATTCGGGCCGATGAGAAGCGCTTGCGTCAGGTCTTGCTAAATTTGATCGGCAATGCGATTAAGTTCACCGATCAAGGCAGCGTCCGGTTTGTGGTCAAGGCTCAGCCCATCGAAACCTCTACTGCGACCGCACAACCCATGTACCGATTGCGGTTTCAAATCGAAGATACAGGGGTTGGCATGACACCAGACCAGTTGGGGAAGATCTTTTTACCATTTGAGCAGGTTGGAGCTGCCCAACGCCAAACCGAAGGGACCGGACTGGGGTTAGCGATCAGCCAGAATATCGTTGCCTTGATGAACAGTACGCTAGAAGTGCAGAGTCAACCCAATCAGGGCAGTACCTTTTGGTTCGATGTTGAGATGCCGATGGTGCAGAGTTGGGCTGATGCAGCCAGATCAGCGCATCGGCACAGGGAGGCGTTCGGCCATAGTGGCTGCAAGGCTCTAGATTGACATAAACGGTTGCCCCTTGAGCCTGTTCACCGGCGGCTCTCAACGCAAATACTTCCGCATGGGGCTGACCCGCCTTGGGGTGAAATCCCTCTCCGACGATCTGGCCGTTTTTTACAATCACTGCTCCCACCAGAGGATTGGGGGCCGTTTGGCCGCTGGCCTGTTGGGCCAGCTCTAAGCAGCGCCGCATCATTTGACTATCCGTCGTATAGCTATCCTCCATGCCGGGGGAAGCCGCTGAAAAAGGCTCAAAATCAGAAGCAGATGGCATCATGGCAGAACTTCACAATCTTCTCAGCAAACGTTTACGCTTTTTTTCAAATCTTTGTTCGATAGTACTGAAATCGGAAATTCGTCAACTTTTGACTAGTCCCCCTTGGCAGAAAGGCCAATTCACGCTATCAATAGCAGTCACATACTGTGAAGAAACTGGCTGAGGTCAATGATGCCTGAGAATTGTGCCTAAGGAGTATGTGCTCGTAGATCTGTACCTATTCTGTGCTTATACAGCGTTTTTCACTCATGTGAGGTATGGGGGGTGGGGGGCTTTGTCCCTACACCGGGGCAGTGCCCCTGCACTCCGTTTTTCGTACTTCACGAGCCTGAAAAAGGCTGTAAATATTAAGTCCAAACTTTAGGTCCAAACTTTAGGACTAGAAGATATAAACCAGGGAGTGGGCTGTGTGCTCAGAAGTGAGCCTTTGATGCTCCAATATCCACCGATCGCTCGGTTACACAGATTCAAAAAATCGATTAGAAATTGATATGGCAAGTATCCAAGCATTCGTTAGAATTTATCCCAATGCAGTCAACCCCAAGGTCCGTCCGAAGGTTATGACCCATTGTTCTAGAAACACTAGTTCGTTTGTAATTGACCCATAAACGGGTGTAGTGCCATTTAGCAAATCTATTTGTCCGGTTAGCTTAGAATCTGGTCAGGTTTTGCCTCATTTGTCTCGTTTCGACTTGTGTTTGACGTAAGGCTTATCGAATGACTGCTGTGCCCGCCCCTCGACAGCCACAACCTCCTGACTTCACTGGTGGACCCCAGAATCCGCCAGACATCACACCTGTGTTTGCACTTAAGGAGTTGGTGTCTCGGCTGCATCGGGAGCAAAACAAAATTCAAGACTTGCTCAGCTCGTTGGGATTTGCACTGCGAAGCTTCAAAAATCTTAACCAGTTTCTAGAATTAACGCCGTTGATTGCTAGTCGGGTGACCGATGCAGATGGAGGGGCACTGGTGCTGTTTAAGCCCAACGGTCAGATTCTCATGAAACCCTTTCCTAGTACCCCCTTGCAAGCTTTTGTCCTGTACTGAGGAATATTTATTGTAAAACATCCAGGAGTTAACGCTAGTTCAAAGGCCAAATAGCAGTCTTGAGAGTTTTCTTCTCTTCATTAGCAGGATTGTTGCCAACCAACTGACACCAACACTGAAAAAGGCAAAAAACAATTGAGTGGACACGGAAACGTTATAGACGAGATCAGGGAACATCTCACTCGCCGGCAGTCTAATCACTTGAATTAGAAACTGATGCATTAAATAAATACCGAAAGAGCAAATTCCTAAACTCTTCACAATAGAAGTGACGGCAGTAGAACAATGGAGGCAAAAAGATAGATGAATAGAGAATAAAAGTAATGGAATAGACTTAGCAATATCGTAAAATGGTGGTCTATGATCAGTATAGATTGCTGAATTTAAATCAATTCCCAGAAAGCCAAAGTAACTGATACCTAAAAAGACAGCTAAAGAAATAAGAAGTGATCCTGTATCCGACCTTAAGTGATTTTTTGCTAAGAGATGATTGAGAATCATGGCTGCAAAAATATAAGGTAAGCATTTAATCAACCAAGCTAACAGTACTAGTGATACACGAATAAAAGGATTTTCATTACCATTTGGAAAAACCGTATCCAAGAGAGAATCAAAGGCAATATATGGACCAAGAAGAAATGAGTTATCAGTTAAAAAAACAATATTATCGACAAGTAAACTAATCAAAAACAGTAGAACTATTTGAAAAAAATTCACTTTCTTTATAATTAACTTCTCGATTACTGTTAAGAATAAAACACCTGTGAATAGCATGGGGATAAAGTACAAATGAATACCTGCATTTCCCAAAAATATGATTGAGATAGGATCGCTGAGTCTTGCAATGTTGACAGGCTCCTGCAATAGAAGCAACTTTATTAACCTCGCAATAATATAGAATAAACTCCAAAAAACGTAGGGAATGATTAACCGTTGAAATTTACTTTTTAATAACGGGGACTTGCCGGTTTTATAAATCCTATCTATTGATAAGTAGAATGAGGAGATCAAAAAGAACGGAACCGCAAATCCACAGAAACGCTGTACCTGAGTAGCCCAGAAACCAACTGTTGTTGCAGTTGTGACATCTCCAGAATGCAGAATGGCAACAGCAAAAGCAGCAATTCCACTAATTAAATCAATTCCAATTAATCTTGGTTTTTCCATGAAACTTAAACAGAAATACAATGATTTGATTAACTTAATCAGGAGAGTAGTTAGCAGTGAATTCAGCGACTACTTGTTTTCTTTAAGCAAAATTTTTCGTAATACTAATGCCGGTCGTGACGAGGGCCGGAGTGGTGAGGGGCAGCAAGATCCGCACCAGCATCTGGCAGGTATTGTAGCCATCTACTTTGGCCGAATCTTCCAGGTCGCGGGGCAACTGCTGAAAGAAACTGCGCATCACCAGAATCGTCAACGGAATATTAATTGCCGTGTAGGGGATGATCAGCGCCAGATAGTTATTTGCCAGCCCAGTGGCTCGGACAATTTCCAGTAGACCAATGAACAGCAGAATGTAGGGGAACAGCGTTACGATCAGCACCAGCGCTAGAACAAACCGTTCACCCGGCACTCGCAGTCGTGCTAAAGCATAGGCCGCCGGAGTGCCCAAGGCTAAACAAAGCAGCGTAGACGTGGCTGCCACAAAAAAGCTGTTTAGCATGTAGTTGAGAAACGGACGCCGGTTGAAGATTTCGATATAGTGTTGCAGTGTAAACTGGCGGGGAAAGTAAACGTTAGGAATTGCGGCAATATCAGCGTTTACTTTAATTGACGTTAATACCTGCCACAGAATTGGCGCTAGGCTGAACACCACAACGAATATCACACCAATCGTCAGCAATACTTTGCGCAGCGAGAAGGCGCGATCGGTTTTGGCCGCAGGATAGGCAGACGGATGGGTCGTGGTCATGGGTTATCCTCTCAGGGCAGTACGAGTTTTCGACAGCAAAACGGCAGCCAAAGCAACCACCAAAATCAGCACCAGGAAGGTAATCACTACCAGCGCTGCGCCATAGCCGAAATCCAGATAGCGCATGATTGTGGCATAGACATAAATAGAGACGGTTTCCGTTGCACCTGCTGGACCACCGCCTGTCATTACCGCAATCAAATCGAAAATCCCGAAGGCTTGAGCAAACCGGAATAGCGAAGCAATCAGGATCTGTGGCATTAGCAGCGGCAGGGTAATTTGCCGGAAACTCTGCCAGGCCGATGCGCCATCAATGGCATGAGCCTCGTACAGATCTTCGGGAATCGACTGCAACCCAGCCAGCAGCAAAATGCTGATAAACGGCGTGGTTTTCCAGACATCAGCGGCAATCACCGACATCATCGCTAAAGTCGGTTCGCCCAACCAGTTAATGCCCTGACCTTCGGGAATAATGTTCAACCGCATCAAAATATCATTCCACACACCAAACTCCGCGTTGAAAATCCAGGCCCAGGTAGTAGCAATCAACGCCGTGGGTAACGCCCAGGGAATAATCGCAATCGTCCGTACCGTGCTGCGCCCCCGAAACGCCTGATTTAGCACTAGCGCAATTGCCATGCCCAGAATCAACTCTAGAATCAGCGAGCTAATGGTGAAGACCGTGAAATTTTGCATGATTCCAGAGTTTATTGGTCGGGTACCCGTGATTGCCGTAGTTGATCCGCTGGACGAAGATGCACTCACTGCGATCTTGACCGAGCCGAAGAATGCGCTGGTGAAGCAATACCAAAAGCTAATGCGGATGGACAATGTCCAGCTCGAGTTTAAACAAGATGCAGTGCGGGCCATTGCCAAGGAAGCTTACCGTCGCAAAACTGGAGCCAGAGCCTTGCGCAGTATTGTTGAGGAGCTAATGCTTGATGTAATGTACGAGCTGCCCTCCCGCAAAGATGTGACTCGCTGTGCCATTACGCGAGAAATGGTTGAGAAGCGTTCCACTGCAGAGCTATTAGTTCACCCTTCTTCTCTACCTAAGCCTGAGTCCGCTTAAACCTAACCCACTCCAATGCCTTTCGTTTCGATTCGTGGTGTTGACCACTATTACGAGTGGATCAGTACTGCCCCAAATGCCTCCACCGCAGCGCCTAATAGGGGCAAACCAGTGATGGTGTTTGTGCATGGTTGGGCTGGATCAACCCGTTATTGGCAGAGTACGGCTCAGGCACTATCTGACCAGTTTGATTGTTTACTTTACGATTTGCGTGGCTTTGGGCAATCTCGTTTACCGCGACCGATTCCAGCCGATCTACTGGAGCTGGGCTACGAATTGGAAACCTATGCTGATGATTTAGCTTTGCTGCTTGACCAGCTTGGTCTCGATCGGGTTTATCTTAACGCTCATTCAACTGGCTCCTCGATTGCCGCTTTGTTTCTCAATCGTTATTCAGAGCGCGTCCAGCGGGCTATTCTTACCTGTCATGGCGTGTTTGATTACAATCCCATCACCTTCAAAGCGTTTCACCGAGCAGGTAGCTATGTCGTAGCGTTTCGGCCCTTGTGGTTAAAGCAGATTCCAGGGATTGATCGGATGTTTATGTCGCGGTTTTTGCACCGCCCAATTCCAGCTGAAGCTCGACAAGCATTTCTAGAAGACTTTCTCAACGCCGATTACGAGGCAGCTTTGGGTACGATCTACACCGCAGTCAGCGAAAAGGCTGCGCTTGAAATGCCGCTGGAGTACGAGCGTCTGACTGTACCAACGCTGCTGATCTCAGGCCAATATGACAAGATTATTCCGGTTAAGTTAGGTCGCAAAGCGGCGGCCCTCAGTCCCCGAGTCGAGCATGTGGTCATTCCTAAAACAGCTCACTTCCCGATGCTGGAAGATGCCGAAACCTATCTGAGTCTGGTGCGACAGTTTTTGCAGGTGCCGCAGCAAGTTAGCAGCTAACCGGCCAATTACAGCCTTTTTCAGGCTAGTGAAGTACCTTTGGCCCCGTGGCAAAGAAGGGTTCCGCGTCCGGTTCGAAGCGATCGGCCCGCGCTGCGGCGGGTGGGGGCGAGGCTGCGCCGCCGACGCCGCCCAAGCCGGGTCGACCCTCGGCGCTGGTCGACACGCGGGTGATCTACTGCGGCGACAACCTGGAACAACTCAAGAAGTTGCCCGACGGGTGCGTGGACCTGATCTACATCGATCCGCCGTTCAACTCCAACCGCAACTACGAGGTGTTCTGGGGCGAGACCAAGGAGAAGCGGTCGTTCGAGGACCGGCACGCCAGCACGCAGGCGTACATCGACTACATGCGGCCTCGGTGCGTGGAGCTGGCGCGGGTGCTCAAGAAGACGGGGAGCTTCTACTACCACTGCGATTGGCACGCGAGCCACTACGTGAAGGTGATGCTGGATCAGATCTTTGGGGAGAATAACTTCCAGAACGAGATCATCTGGAAGCGCACGTTCGCGCACAGCAGCGCGAAGCGCTACGGCCCAGTCCACGACAGCATCTTCTACTACGTCGCGAGCCCGTCCTACATCTGGAACAAGGTCATGCAGCCCTATGATGCCGAGTACCTTGACGTGTTCTTCGACCAGAAGGACGAGAACGGTCGGCGCTGGATGCGCATGGACTTGACGGGAGACGGCGTTCGCCGCGGCGAGAGCGGAAAGCCTTGGCGAGGGATCGACGTCACCGCCAAGGGCCGACACTGGGCGATCCCCGGCGAGGCCGCTGAGATGTACAACCTGATCGGCCGCACGGTGCAGGAGAAGCTGGACGAGCTCGACCGGTGGGGAGCGATTCATTGGCCTGAGAAAGAGGGCGGCGTTCCGCGGTACAAGCGGTACGCGGACCGCGCGCCCGGTGTGCCTCTTCAGACCATCTGGACAGACATTCGTCCGATTCACAATCTCTCAAAGGAGCGCCTTGGTTACCCCACCCAAAAGCCTCTTGCTCTGCTCGAGCGCATCATCAAGACCAGCAGCAACCCCAACGACATCGTCCTCGACGCCTTCTGCGGGTGTGGGACGGCGCTGGTGGCGGCTCAGAACCTGGGGCGGCAGTGGATCGGGATCGACATCTCTCCCACGGCGTGCCGGGTGATGGCCAAGCGGCTCAAGGACGTGTGCGGGATGCGGGAGAGCGAGCCGGGGCATCGCAAGGGGGACGCGGGGTCGTTCGTGGTGCGCGACCTGCCTTGGACGATCGCGAAGCTCAAGGAGATCCCGCCGTTCGAGTTCGAGAACTGGGCGGTGATCGCGCTGGGTGGGGTGCCCAACAAGGTGCAGGTGGGGGACATGGGGATCGATGGGCGTCCAGTGATACGTTTCCTTCACTGCTAATTCCGTGTATCGTTAGCGGCTTCTGACCTTTCCCTGACTTTCTTACAGCAGTTTGCAACTGGCTTTTGCCTTCTCGTGATGTCAGTGAGGACGAATCATTGGCTAGATAATCCAGAACGCAGTCCTACAGATTGGTCAGCAAACGCTCACAGCACATGCTATCGGCTGCCCCTACTGAACTATCGGCTAACTAACTAGCTTTGATCTACCTCTTGCCTCCTGTCCTCTGATTTCTGGCTCCGCTTAATATTCCTCCCAATATAAAGTCAGCTTAAAGTCAGTTAAAAAGTCAGGTTTGGCGGGAAGCTCTCAATTTCGGCTGAAGAGATGAAATAGAGGAGTGTTACTGATTCCGGAATATGTAAATTTTCTGTGTGTCTACGTCTATAGGTCCTGATTTTAGTGTTTAGGTTTGTAGGAAATCCCCCTTTCCGCAGCACATTTACCTCCATACGGCTGGAGTCCGTCACTTAATGAAAGAAATAAATATCGAAACCGCCCTGGCGCTAGTCCGAGAGATTCGGGGACAGAGTCGCCTCAGCGATGTGCAAGAAGCCGTTTTTCGCGGCGTGTGGAATCATGCTTCGTATCAGGAAATCATCGATGCGGCAGCCGAACACGGTTACTACTATAGCTTGGGCCATTTGAAGAATACTGGCTCTGAGCTATGGCAGGCGCTATCGGAAGCGTTGGGTGAACGAGTCACGAAAACCAATTTAAGAGAGGCGCTGACTCGTTATCAACAGCAGCATCACAATACTACTCAGCAGGATTGGGGTGAAGCTGTTGCTCCGACTAGCTTTTACGGTCGAATCGAGGAATTAGCAACCCTGCGACAATGGTTGGACCACTGCCGTGTGATTAGCATTCTGGGGATGGGCGGAATGGGTAAAACCTCCTTGGCAGTTCGATTGGCGGAAACCGTGCTGGAATCCTCTAGCGGAGAAGCTTCTGGCCATTCCCCAGCTCGTTTTTCGACGTTCTTCTGGCGCTCGTTGATCAATGCTCCACCGCTAGAGGAAATCTTGAAAGATATGATCCAGTGTATTTCTAACCAGCAGGAGATCAATATCTCGACTACGTTAGAAGGAAAGCTGGCTCAAATATTGCACTACCTGCGGCAAAATCGCTGTCTGCTGGTGCTGGACAACCTGGAATCGGTGTTGCAGAGCGGTAGTTCTGCCGGAGCCTATCGTCCGGGCTATGAAGACTATGGCCTGCTGATTCAAAAGATTGGTGAAGCCGAACATGCAAGCTGTCTGATTTTGACCAGCCGCGAAAAGCCGCGAGAGGTGGCCCAATGAAGTTAACCGGATTGTTAATTTCGTGAGCAACGCCAGTGACTAATTCGCCTAAGACCGATAGCTTTTCCTGCTGTACTAGCCGCACTTGCGCCATCTCTAGGGCTGCCGTGCGTTCTTGCACTCGCTCTTCTAGGGCTTGAGTCAATTGCTGTAGGGCGGTGTTGCTGGCTTCTAGTAGCGCACTTTTTTCTTCCAGCATTTTGGTGAGGTGACGCAACTGTAAATGTACCTGCACCCGTGCCACCACTTCTTGTGCCTCGAAGGGCTTGATGATGTAATCTACGGCTCCTAACGACAACCCTTTCACCTTACTGTCAAGGTCGGCTAGGGCGGTGGTAAAAATTACCGGAATAGATTGAGTGGCAGCATTGGCCTTGAGCTGTTGGCAAACCTCAAACCCGTTCATTCCGGGCATTTCTACATCAAGCAGAATCAAATCCGGCGGCTCATAGTGCGCTTTGGCGATGGCGCTTTCACCATCAATGGCCACTCGCACCTGCCAGCCAGCATGTTTCAAGGTCTGGCTCAGAGTCGCAAGGTTGGTTGGGTTATCGTCTACGGCTAGAATCAGGCTGGACGGGGAAATGGACATAGTTGGCTAAACAATGCTGGCTAAACAATGCTGGCTAAACAATGGGATGAAATAATCAGGTTCCTGCAACGGGGCTGCGCTTGGGGCAGGTTTATGGCTGAAGGCTGAATTGCTGAATAAATGCCTCCAACTGTTTGAGTTCAAAGGCTTCGGCGTAGCTGATTAACGTTTGAGCAAAGGCAGCACAGTTGGGGTGGGACTGTTGCAGGGCAGTGGCGATCTCGATTACACCATCCAAATCACCTTTCTTGAGACAGTCGATGAGTTGGGCAACCACGTCCGGCGGCGGAGCAACAATGTTAGTAATGTCAGCAATGTTAGTAATGTCAGCAATGTTAGTAATGTCAGCAATGTTAGTAATGTCAGTTGGCGGAAATGGGCGGGATGTCGGTTGGGCTAGCCCAGCAGCCGGCTGATTATAGCGCCATTGGAGGTTGAGGCAGCGCTGTAGTAGGGATAGGAGACAATCCGCCTGAACTGGTTTGGCTAAAAACTCGTTGGCACCGGCATCGAGACTCTGGTGCTGATCGGCTTCAAACACGCTGGCCGAAGAGGCGATGATGATCATATCTTTGGTTGCGGGCTGCTGGCGCAACTGTTGAATCATGCCAAACCCGTCCAGTCCGGGCATTAACAAGTCAGTAATGATCAGATGAGGCTGCCAGCTAGTCGCAATTTCCAACCCTTCCTGACCGTTGCTGGCCTCAGCTAGCTCAAACCCAATTGCGGCAACGAGTCAGATAGCGGTTCACGGCCCTAAATCCTTTCAACATGACATGGACGATATGGACGATAGCGATAATAGCCAAAGATAGCTGCTAAAACGGTCATTGGCTGTGCCGGTAGCTAATACCTATCTGAAAACTCGTCAGAGTTTTTGAATTTCAAAACCCCTTCAAGATTTTCGGATAGACTCTAAAGGCACGCTACACGGACAAAACTTGACGAGGCAGGTGACAAATCCTCAACTTTTCCCCAACTTTAAGGAGTTTGCGTAGTTGGATTTGGCCCCAGTAGTCGCGATTTTAACCGCCAGCTTTTCCAACAACTCTCCAGAGACTTTACTACAAGACGGGTTCAAACCTAAGCATCTTCATCTTCTATGCGCGATTCTCTTTTAAGTCGATTTCGAGCTGCGTTTTGGGGAGCTTGGCTCGGTGAAACCATCGGGGCGCAGAGGTGGAAGCAGCCAGTTCTACAGCCAATTTGGGGTGAGGCTTTCACCCAGGCAGAAACGAACCAGCCACCCACTACGAGCAATCAGGATAGAAAGTTGACTGGAACAGGGCTACTGATTGCTCAAACCAAACGATTGCTAGCCGAGCCCCATCTACCAGCAGAGCTAGACCTAGCATGGCTTGATGCACAGCCGAGGACTCCCATTGAGTGGGTGATGGCGACCTTGCCACTGGCGTTGCTCTACCACGACCAGCCTGCTGTTCTGCAGACCACTCTCCAAACCGCTCTCCGCATAACTCCAGAAACCGCTTCACAACAGCTCGAAGCTCCACTAGATGGAACGGCTGAACCGCTTAATCAGGCGGCAATAGCTATGGCCATTACAGGACAGACCATTTCGCTGCTATTGCGGGAGCGATTTGTGCCTCAGGAGTTGATTTTGCAGGTGATGCAAGATTTAGAGTTACCGTCTGATGCAGCGCTGAGCCAGCAGTTAGGGCAAGCGTTGATGCAGGTTCAAGCTTGGCTGGACCGACCAACATCCCTGGCAACGGTTTCCGACTGGATCAGGTCCGTCGCTGCTGAGTCAAACCTGCGTGATGTTTTGCCGATTGTCTTGGCACTTTACAGCATCTTGAGCACTCCTGATAGCTGGCGGCTGTCTTTGGCCCGTCTGGTTCAGTTGTCCTACCCAACCCCATCGGCGAAAGTTGGCTCCTGCACTCTGGCTGGAGCGCTCTCCGGACTGTATAACGGGCTGAGTGGGCTACCGCTGGTCGAGCGGGGTGAATTGCTGGCAACTGGAAACAGCGTTGCAAAAGCTGACCTGTTGCAATTAGCCGATCACCTGCTGGCTCGGTGGTCAGGCGGGCGCTTTTGCCGCGAAAGTCGAGTCGTGCTAACGGGTAGGCCGCCAGCGAACAAAACAGCAGATTCAACCCCACGGTCAGAAGGGCAACTAGCGTACTGTTGAACAAATAGCGCCCAAACGGATTGGTCTGCCAAACTTTGACAAAATTTTCCAGGGTCGGCTGAGCCGGAATGAACTGGGGCGGGAACTGAAAAATATCCTCCGTTGGGGCCTTAAAAGCAGTACTCACCAACCACAGCAGCGGCAGCAGCATCACAAAGGCAATTGCGCTTAGGAGCAAGTAGGTACCCAACCGATTCAGGAAGGGTTTCAGGAAGGTTCCAGGTTTGAGGGAAAAATCTGGCATAGGTGAAGGGGGGAGTCAGGAGTCAGGAGTCACAGCTCGATGATACTTGCTTGATCCACCATTGCCGCTAATTCTTCAGACTCGTAGCGGCCCTCAAAGGCTTCTAATCCTACTCGTTCTAGAGCCAAATTAGGCATCCTGGAGAGTTTCCTGTAGCTCTTCCTCGCTCAGGTAGGTACCAGCAGACTCAGGGCGTTGATTAATTCGCTGCATCTGCTTCACGGAATCGCAAATCGAAAGCTGCTATGAACGAGTGGTGCGATTTTCGGCCTTTTGTTTAATCAAATAATTAATAATCTATGGTACTTGAGAAACTCAAATCGCTGATCTTAATTGAGCGATTCTCTAGAGAAACTCAGTCCAAATCTTCTCATTCAAAAATCTTTACAGTTTTGTGAGATCATCAATCAGGAGAGCGCCGCGTTCTCTCAAAATCGCACTGAAGCAAGCGTCTGATTATCGCTGGATTGTTACGATTGAACCAAGTAAGGAGGGGAAAGTCATGGTAGAGCGTCCAATCAAGAAATCCGAACGACAGCAGAAAGCTGAAACCAACGCGGCAGAGGGCAAGCCTGAATCTCAATCATCTGATAGCCAACGCGGGCCTCGGAATCGCGACAGGGACGGGAGCAGAGACGGTGGTCGAGACAATCGAGAAGGAGGTCGCAATCGCGATCGGGACGGCAAACGAGGCAAGGGCAAAGGTAAGGGCAAAGGAGAACGGTTTGAAGCCGAAAAGCCACCTGTTAATTTAGCGCTAATGCGTGGCCCTAAGCCGTCTCAAGTTAAACTGTCGGTCGAAGAGCCTCCTGTAGAAGCACCACCTGCCGAGTCGATTGAGTCTGGCGAGACTGCGGATACCGCTGTAGCGGCTGGAGACAGAGACAATCAGGCCGTGGATATGGAAGCAGCCATTAGCACCGAAGCAGACACGCCTGTACAGGAGACTACTACTCCTGCGGATGCGGTTGTTGTCTCTTCCCGCGCCGCACACGGCGAAGGCGCCCAGAAAGCTGCTGCTGAAGTTTCACGCATCGCCACCGCCGCAGTTCATGCCAAGTCGCTCGGTCTAATTGTCGCCGCGGGCCACGGCCTCACCTACCGCAACGTCGCCGCACTCGCCGCCATTCCAGAGATAACCGAATTCAACATTGGCCACAATATCATCAGCCGCTCCGTCTTCGTCGGCCTCGCCCAAGCCGTCCGCGAGATGATCGCGGCGATCAAGGATTGAAATATCAACTTGCTGCCGGCAGGCTCTCCTGCGAGTATTATGATCTGTAAATACAATGACTTCGTTTTTGATGTGTTCTCATACTTATACTCCCGATCTTACAAAATGCCCGTATAATGCAGATTATGCTTTTGGTGGTCGATAATTACGATTCCTTCACCTACAACCTAGTTCAGTATCTAGGTGAACTCGGGGCAGAGATGAAGGTTATCCGAAATGACGAGGTGACGATCGAGGAGGTCGAAACTCAGATCAGGCCCGAGAGGATTTTGATCTCTCCCGGACCGGGAACCCCAAATGATGCGGGCATCTCTCTTGGAGTTATTGAGCGATTCGCAGGACGCGTGCCAATTCTCGGCGTTTGCCTCGGACATCAGGCGATAGGACAATTTTTTGGCGGAAAGGTAGTTCGCGGCCCGGAACCTGTTCACGGAAAGCCAGTTCAGATCTTACACGATTCCAAAGCGATCTTTGGTGATATTCCGAACAATTTCGCCGCGGGACGTTATCATTCGTTAGTGGTCGATCGTGAAACGCTGCCGGAGTGCCTTGAGATCTCTGCTGAATCCCCGGACGGACTTATTATGGGTTTGCGCCACAGGAATTTCACTATCGAGGGCGTTCAGTTCCATCCGGAATCGATCCTAACGGAACACGGCCATAAATTGCTTGCTAATTTTCTTTCATTGCATTGACGCTACTCCGCAAAGTCTTGCTGCCTTTTAGTATGGTCTATGGCCTTGTCATGGAGGTGCGCAACCAGCTTTACGATCGAGGAATATTAAGTTCACATCACCTTGGTGCATACACGATAAGTGTCGGAAACATAACGACCGGCGGGACAGGGAAAACACCACTTGTTGGACTCATTGCAAGTGAGCTTATGAACCGCGGCGAGAAGATATGCATTTTGACACGCGGCTACGGCAGGAATGAGCCGGAGAAACGTATTCTCGTCTCAAATGGTGAAAATATTCTTGTCGATGCGAAGACAGGCGGCGATGAACCGGTTGAACTAGCCAAGAAACTGCGTGGAAAAGCAGTAATAATCGCCGATCGTGGTAGCGGATGATATTATTCTCCCGCAGTTCCCAAAGTACACCTCCGCAGTCGGGGCAAGTGAAGGTAGAGGCCGTACCCGGACGTTTCCCCTGCTCCAGAATCGCCTTATCTTGGGCGACCATTTCATCTTCTCGTTCCATGCCGTTTGTCACTGCTGGTTCCTCCTCGGTCCGGTTTTGAGCCGTATGCTGGTTTCCATGATTCTGAAATGGCTGACTCGGTGTCCAACTAACGGCAAGCTGCCCCAAAAGCTGCGCAATCGCCTCGATTTTGAGCACATAGTCGATTGGAACAGACTCAATCGCGGTGCGGGGCATGCTGTCAAATAAAGCTTCTTCTGGGTCTTGCACAATCGTGATTCCGCCTGCTGCATGAATAATCCGCAGTCCAGCGGTGCCATCGTCGAGTGCACCCGATAGAATCACGCCCACGGTTTGCGACCCATAGGCGCGAGCAGCAGAACGGAACAGTGTATCGATCGCAGGGCGATGGCCGTTTTCGCGAGGGCCACGGCTTAACCGCATGTAGCCACGCCGTACAAGCAGATGGTGATTCGGTCGAGCTACATAGATTGTTCCGCGCTGAATTGCTTCTTGATCTTGGGCGTGCTGGGCAGGCAACGGCCCTGCCCGGCTAAGAATTTTGGGCAACAAGCTGATGCTGTGGGGCGGAAAGTGAACCACAATGAACAGAGCGGCTGCCAAATCAGCAGGTAGGTGCCGCACCAGTTGGGACAATGCTTCGACTCCTCCCGCAGATGCGCCGATCACAATCAGGGGATACTCCAACCCATCGGCTACCAATCGCTCGCCGTTTGGTGTAGATAGCGGTATGGAGGAGGTTTTACTCATGAACCGAAGCTGAGACAACCCAGCGCGGCAGGTCGATGCGGAACGTGGTGCCCTGACCGAGTTCACTTTCGACGGCAATGTCGCCCTGCATCAGCTTCACCAGCGCATAGACAATAGCCAGTCCTAAGCCGGTGCCGCCCTGCTTGCGAGTGGTGGTTTGGTTGACCTGCCAAAACTCGCGGAAGATATGGGTCTGATCCTCAGGGGCGATGCCGATGCCCGTATCCTGTACCGTCACTCTGACCCGTTCTAGCGGCAATTCGCTTACCTCGACCGTGATGCCGCCAGTATCGGTAAATTTGATGGCGTTGGAGAGCAAATTGATCATCACCTGCCGCAGCCGGGTGGGATCATTGGTGATGGACAAATGGGACTCAGTGGATTTTACTGTCAAACTGAGTGCTTTTTGACTCGCCAATGGCCGGAGTTCTTCGACCGTCTGCGTGACGAATTCGACCAAGTCAAACGAGCAAACTGGAGTCACTGTTAGCTTCTTTGGCGGTGCTCTGGATGGACAAACCTTTACTGATCCAACGGTAGTCAAAAAATACGCTCGCGCAGCGCAACTGGGCGAACCCTTCCAGTTTGACCAAACCGTTTATAACTCGGATGGTGTGTTCCGCACCAGCAATCGCGGTTGGTTTGCCTTCTTCCATGTTTGCTTTGCGATTGTTTGGTTCTTTGGGCATCTCTGGCACGGCTGTCGCACCCTCTTCCGCGATGTATTTGCCGGAGTTGATCCAGACCTTGATGATGAACAAGTGGAATTTGGTGTCTTCCAGAAAGTAGGCGATGCCACAACCCGCAAGCAACCCGCATTGCAACCATCGGTTCAAATAACCCAGTGAAGAATGAGGCAGGTAGAGAATGGGATTGTTTCCTGTTCTCTACTTCTTGCTTTTCTACTCCTCGCCTTTCTCTCAGGAGTTCTCCCATCTTAACCTGTTGATCTATCAATCTCTAACCATCACATCTACCCATCTACCCATCTACCCCTAACACTAACACTAACACTGTTCACTATCTTCACTCATTCACTCCTATGCCAATCAGCAAATTTCAACCCAAACGTATTGCCCCCATCCAGTATCTACTTCGTCAATTAAATTCAGATGCCGGTTTAGTTGTTCCTGGTTGGGGAACCGCACCGTTAATGGCTGCGTTGATTCTGCTGTTCTTTTTCTTTCTTTTACTGATTCTACAAATCTTCAACGAAACAATTCTACTAGATGCTGTTAAACCCGACTGGGCTGCTCTAGCGACCGTACCAGTTGAACCTCCACCCCCGGCCAATCAGAACTATGTTTCGACTGCCATTGGGGTATTTCTCGGTTTGCTAGCATTTACAGTGGCCTGTATTGCCTTTATTGCCTATGGTGCGCGAACCTATCCGACTGATAAAGCCTAGTGTTTGATTGTTAGTTCTGTTTGCCAGTTCCTAATTGACAGGTTTAGGGAAGAGTTGTAATGTTGCCAGTTATCGGTAGGGGCGGGGTTTGCCTTGCATTTGGGGCAAAGCGACTCACGAGTCTGCTAAGCTCGCCCTTACAAGCAGAATGGTTAGAATCCATTTGAAAAGCCCCCAACATCCCGCTTCGCGCAGCGTGCCTGCAGGATATATTCTGATGTATTCTGGGGAACTTTCCCGAAGCGCCGCTGTTCAAAGTCCTCCACGGTGGGGGATTATAGCCCTGCAGGCAGTCTAGAAAAGGAGGCGGATCCAGACGACAAGATCCTTTTCAAACAGCTTCTTACGGATCTCCCCATCTTGTAAGTAAACCACAGTGCGGAACGAACCTAGTAATAACCCGGTATCAGTGCTACTTGCTGCCCGCTGGCTCAAGTCCGAGATGGTTTTGATCGCGTTCAAGAAGCTACCAATTCTGCCACCCGCCGCTCCGGCCATATCCATGATGGTGGATTTGCCATCTCCGTCAACATCGGGGAATAGATAGCCAACCCCAATCGATTTGAGGTCATAGGACAGCAGGTTGATCACCGGACGCATTGGCGAGATGACGCGGTCAATTGCTCGTAGCGTCGGCAGGACGACGTTGTTAGCGACTGAACCAAGGGACAGTTCGGTGTTGGTGAAGGCAAAGGTTGTGGTGGGAGTACTAGCCAACTGAGCATTGGTGAACGTGAGATTGGGAATGTCGCCGCGCAGGGTAGTGTTGATGCCCGGAATAGCAGCACTGCCCATATCGGTATTGATTCTCAGACCCAGATTGGGATCGCTGGTGAGCGACACATTGGTGAGCTGAGTGTTGTTGAAATTGCGCTGTAGCTCAGTCGTAGTCAGACGCTCACCATCGTTAGTTCCAGGGCTGTCAATGTCTCTCAGGCGAGTCGAGAAGGTCGCTTCGGCTTTGGTGCGGTTATTGGCGTCGTCGTTGAGCCGAACCTTGTACAACCCCATGCGGCCAGATGCCGTGAACCCATTACCTAAGCCAACATCTAATTTGGAGTTGAGGCTGGTGCGATTAGTGTCGATAAAGAAGCCGTGATCCTTGTGGGAGCCAAACACTAATTTCAAATTGGTATTCAAGCTGCCCTGAGGGCTGCCACCCGTAACCGCGACTCGGCTCAATCCCAATCCCGGCATAGCCAGATCGCTCGCGAGCCGATTCACCTGCTGCTGCTGCGTCAGCGTAACTTCAAAGGTGCTCTCGTTGGAGTTGGCATTGCCGACAATTTGTACATCCGGAAACAGCGACTTCAGCCGTGTATTCAGCAGGGACTGCATGCCCTCATAGGTCAGGTTGTTCGCACTGCGAATCGCGGGTATCAGGCTATCGCGAATGCTGTGGAGGAAGCTAGGAATCGCGCCAGTGAGTCTGCCCACAATCGGCAGATTGGCTTGCAGCAACTGATTGTTGAATACCTCTTGCAGTTTGTTGAGTGTATTTTGCAAACCATCCGCTGCGGCAGAGGCAACATACTGAACAAACGATTCCGAGACATCTTGTACCGTGACGGTGAGCGGTTTCTCGAAGGAAAGCCCGTTTTGGTCGGTGGTGCGGACCCGAATATTGTAGGAAGATTTGGCTTCGTAATCGGGAGATGCATTGATGCGGAGTTGATTACCCACAATCGAGAAGGCGGCGATCAGGGCTTGCACCTGCTGTTTCGCCTGATTGAGATACTGCTGCTCGTTGATTTCCGGAAACTTGCGATTCTGCACATAGCGGGCAATTGTGGCTCCGGTGCGGCGTCCGTATACCACGCATTCCAGCAGCGAATTACTGCCGAGGCGATTGGCTCCATGCACCGAAACACAGGCCGTTTCCCCAGCGGCAAAAAAGCCTTCCACCAGACCCTCTGGACTGCTGCGCACCTGCCCGTCGGTATTCACCGGAATGCCACCCATTGAATAATGCACGGTGGGACGAACCGGAATCGGCTCATGCACCGCATCCACCCCCGCCAAGCGATGGGATTCCTCCCAGGCGAAGGGAATCCGGCTCATAATTTTCTCTTGTCCCAGATGGCGCACATCCAGATAGACAAACGGTCCGCCCGCACTGCCATCTGGGTGAATGCCGCGTCCAGCTCGGATTTCTCGCGCAATTGCTCTAGAGGTGATGTCCCGTGGTGCCAACTCCATCCGGCTTGGGGCATAGCGTTCCATAAACCGCTCGCCTTCGCTGTTGATTAGATAGGCCCCTTCGCCCCGCACCGCTTCTGAGATCAGCACCCCGGCCGGATACAACCCTGTGGGGTGAAACTGCACAAATTCCATGTCTTCTAGAGGCAGGCCCGCTGCTGCCGTCATTGCCAGTCCATCGCCGGTCGAGGCAAAGTCGTTGGAGGGGGTATTGTAGACTCGCCCATAGCCGCCGGTGGCAAACATGATCGCCTTGGCTCGCACTACCTGCATTTCGCCATCCCGAATACGGAACATCACCAGTCCTCTGGCTTGGCCGTCTTCCAGAATCAGCCGCATCACATACCATTCGTCGTAGATCTGCACGCCGTAGCGCCGCAGGTTATTCACCAGTTCGTGCAGAATCGCGTGTCCGGTTTTGTCGGCCGCGTAGCAGGTGCGCTTGTGGGAATGGCCGCCAAAGGCACGTTGAGCAATCCGGCCATCGGGTAAGCGGGAAAACAGCACGCCCATATGCTCTAGGTCGATCACCACATCCGGAGCTTCTTTGGTGAGAATTTCTACCGCGTCCTGATCGGCCAGATAATCTGAGCCTTTCACCGTATCAAATGCATGTGCCTCCCAGGAATCTTCCGCATCCACGTTTTTCAGCGTTGCCGCCATGCCGCCCTGGGCTGCTACCGAGTGGGACCGAATTGGGTGGGTTTTGGCAACAACTGCCACACTCAGGCGCGGATCCATACGGGCAATCTCCACCGCTGCTCGCGTACCGGCCAAGCCACCGCCCACAATTACAACATCATGCTGAATCATGATTCTCAATCCGCTTGATCTTGTAGCCCTGCCCTTCTTCCAGAATCGTGAAAGACCCCCAAGGGCGTAATTCGGTTGCCGCGATCCCTTTCGGCACAATGGAATTGCTCAGCGTGAGAGCGGCAGCGGGTTGAGCTTTTTCTTTAGGTTGAGCCACGTTTATTTCTCCTTGGACAATTGCAAGACCGATGTGTAAACCAATGGTGAGATGCTTGGTTGGGCAATGATGCGGTTAAAATCTTCGCAATTACAGGGACACGAAAACCGAAGATAACCATATCAAAATGTTCCCGGTTTCCGCACCGTTTCCGTCAGTGCTTTACCGGATTTACATGCATTCTTCATTCAGGTAAGGCGCTGTTCAACCTAGCTTTATTTTGCTGCACTTCTCAAGCAATCACCTGACTCAAACGGCTCAACCTAGAAAATCATCAACTAACTTTAGGAATTGGGCTGAATGAATACGCCGATGCCGTTGTGGACGGGTGCTGCCGTAGCGGCCGAGCGGTTGAGGAGTTGACCACCCAGATACAGTGTGGTTGAGCTGCCGCCATCTAGGTTGAGGGCATTGACAAAACCCATGCGCTGGGCGATCTGAGCGATCTCAGCGAGGGTAGGACCGGCACCACTCACGCGGTTATGGACCGTTAATAGCGCTAGGGTGCCTCCAGCCGTCATGGCAATCATGCTGCGGGGCGCAGCTTCCTGGATAAAAGCAGTTGAGAAGCGTTCGGATTGGGGATTCAAAACAACGCGGCGGTTTTGCAGCAACAGGGGACCTGCTCCTAAAACCTGGGCATAGCGGCTAAATTCGTCGGGTTGGGTCAGACCTGTGAGCTGAAGAGTCGTACCTACAGCCAGCGTATTCAGCACACTGTTATCGGCTCGCACCACCAAAAGATAGCCATCCGACGGAATTGGCACGGTGGTTTGGCCAGCTTTGGGGATGCGCTTTTGATCGACAACGCGGTCTTGGCGTACCGTAATCACCACTTCGTCATCCAAAATCGTTTTGTAGCTGCGGCCCCAGTCGGAAGTGTAGCGAGCTACGCCTGCTCCCACATAGCCGCTGTTGGTAGACTGCATCACCAGTCGCTGGCCGCCAGAAGTCATCAAAGTTTCCTGCAGGCTCAGGTGGCCCACCGTCGCTTCGCCGGTGTCATTCCAGCCAATCGCGCCCCGGTTCAAAATTGGCCCAGAAATCCAGCGGCTCTCACTGCGAATCGCACCCAGGGGCAGTTGATTGTTGCGGTTAAAGAAGCCAGCATTGATGGCGGCGATGCCCTCCAGCCGCTGGATCGTTGCCGAGAGGGGAGCCGTACCCACCTATCAAAGTTCGCGGTTGCTGTTGCTTGGCGCTAGCCCGACGGGAAAGATTTCTGGATTTGAACGCATGTTTGAGCGAGCAATGGGGCTATTTACCACAACCGAACGGCTCTACCTCAGCTCAAAGTATCAGATCTGGCAGCTTGATAATGTGTTGCAGCCTGGTCAGGACTACAACGGCTACGATAAGCTCTATGTTCCACGGGTGGGCTATACCACGGGCGATCTGGATATTCATGATCTAGTGATTGACCAGCAGGGGCGGCTGGTGTTTGTCAGCAGTTTGTTGAACTGTTTGGCAACGGTCAGTCCGCGGCATAGCTGCACCCCTCTGTGGAAGCCGCCGTTTATTTCCAAACTCGTCAATGAGGATCGCTGTCATCTGAATGGATTGGCATTAGAGGCTGGTCAGCCTAGATATGTGACGGCATGTAGTCGCTCGGATGTGATTGACGGCTGGCGTGATCGGCGACGAGAGGGCGGCTGTGTGATTGATCTGCACTCCGAGGAAATTATGGCTGAGGGCCTGTCAATGCCCCATTCCCCCCGCTGCTATCAAGATCAGCTCTGGCTGTTAAATTCCGGCCAAGGCGAGTTTGGCTATCTGGATCGGGCCAGCGGACGGTTTGAAGCCGTGACCTTTTGCCCCGGCTATCTGCGGGGGTTGGCCTTCTGGCAGCAGTACGCAATTGTTGGCCTCTCGAAGCCACGCGGTGACGATAAGACTTTTGCCGGATTAGCCCTCGATGAAATGCTGATGGCCAAGCAGGCCGATCCTTTTTGTGGCGTGATGGTAATCGATCTCCAATCGGGAACGGTGGTGCACTGGTTGCGCCTAGAAGGGGTTGTGACAGAACTCTATGATGTGCAAATTTTGCCAAAGGTACAGCGACCGATGGCGCTGGGCTTCCAAACCGACGAGATTGCCAGACTGCTGACGCTGGATCCAATGGAACCGCTGTTTGGGGAGACTGTTTAATGTTGAGTGATTAGATTTGCTTAAGCTTGGTCAAGGCAGGAAAAAGTTGGACTAGACTATATCGATCACGCTACAGGTAGAGGCAAAGCCGCTAAAATTGCTTGGTTGATACTGCCAGTAGTGGCTATGTCAACCCATTCTCCTAATCCTTTTTCCTGCTATGGTCTTTGCACGTGATCGCGCCTCGTCTGGTCAATCGAAGCAATCGGTTTTGAATCCGGCAGCTTTCAGAGTTGAAGCGGCCAATTTGCCCGTTGGTGGAAACTCAGCGGCGACCGCGACGGCAGATTTTAACCGCGATGGGATCCCCGATCTAGTGGTGGCGCTGGCTAGCCCTGGAGCGGCTGATGTAGGTGGGAGGAGCAGAGGTATCACCTGGCAAGCGGGTTTCATCTTCGGCGGTATGGGCCACCATCATCGGGCGATGTTCTTCAGGCCAGGGATCATCCTGTTCTAGGGGAATCTCGAATTTTTTGCTGGGATGGTTGTGATGGGCAAACCAGTCATGGTTTTGAAACTGAATCCAGGAGGCCGCTAAGAGATTGAGGCTCGTCGCCGGAATAAACTGATCGCGAGTCATCAGCGCTCGGCTGATCACCCGTGGGTTGGGCGTCATAATATTCTTGAGGTCAGGATAGGTATCTTTAAGGGGCACATTGCGGCCAAAACGGGTGCCCAGCATGCCCATTTCTGGATGCTCAAGGTCATTAAAGCTGCCGTCAAAGGTGCGAGTCGTCAGGTGCCGCCCTTCTGGGTCTGGCGTTGGATGGGGCAGTTTCTCTGCGTCTGGAATTTGTGAAGTATCGTGGAGATTTTTTTGTCGCAACGTTTCACGAAACCGGATCAGTTTTAGGAGCGCCAACGGAGTAGGTAGGCGATGCCAGGGTTTATTGGACGGTTTATTAGACATTTTGAATTATTTCCTCTGAGAAGGACAAAAATAAATTATTTTGCTCGCACAAGGAAACACCGAATAAAAAGCACTAGTAAGGGAACTTTAGCAATTCTTCTGTTAAACTACAGTACTCATCCGGGTACTACCGGAATCTTTACGAAGTTTATAAGATAGTGTCTACTACCAAAATCCAAGCTATATACTAAGCATAGTTTATGGCTTATTTATGTCCTAGTGTATTGACAGACAAACATATTGGGCAGATATATTGCGCAGACAGACATACTCAGTAGATCGCGGATCATGTTGAGATCCCCCTAGCCCCCCTTACAAAAGGAGGGAGCCGGAGGCGAAGCCTGTGCCTAGCACCTACCAACCGTGGTTTGAAGTCCCCCTTATATTGGCGAAGCCTGCCTTCGGGCATAGGGGGATTATAGCCCTGCGGGCATCTCAGAAAAGGGGGATCCAACCCACGTCTAGTGACCCAAACGAATTCATTTTCGATCTTTTTCGATCTACTGATTTCGATCTACTGATTTCGATCTACTGTACTGTGCAGACAAACCTCCTACCATTCAAGGTTGTGGTTTGCCCATTCTTCGCTGTCTACCTGTTGAGCAGATTGCTTCAGATCACGGCTACAGATCACGTTGGATCAACGCTTGGTGCATCGGCCTGTTGATATTTTGTTCGCAGTAATTGGTTCGCAGTAATTGGTTCACAGTAATTGGTTCACAGTAATTCGAGTACAGCAATCCTTGAATCTGAGTCACTTTACCCTTTCGTATTCCTCTGGGGGTGGCTGATTGTGGGAGTGGATTGCCCTGTGCTACTCTGTGCCGGTATGCTGCATACCGTTAATTCAATCCAGTTACTCAGCTCAATCCAGATACTTCGTGATGCTTATGACGCAAACCAGTGGAACCAGGCAGGGATTTATTTGTGGTTCAGCCCTGCGCGGCCAGCCGGATCACCAGAATTTGCAATCGGCCAAGTTCATTAAAGAAACCAAAACCCAACCCCTCTATCGGCTACATGCGGCTGAAAACGGTTGGCATCCGGCCATCTATCAGGTTGGAGAAGGCGGCATTTCCATTCCGGGAGAAATTTATGAAATGACGGTTGATCAGTTCGAGTATCTAGCCGCCAACGAACCTCCCCACATGTATCCCACCGAAGTTCTGCTCGAAGATGGCGACACCGCTACAGCTTTTTTCTATCCGCAGGAACTAATCGAAAAGTACAACTGGCCAGATATTTCCAGCTATGGCGGTTGGGCAGCCTACAAGCGGGCAACCGCAGCCGTCGGATAAGGGATCTAGAACTCAGGCAGGATTTTGCCATCCGGCAATGATCACGCCGCGTCTGATGCCGTCCAGTTCGGCGATGGCGGGTAGGTGTCCCATCGGTTTAAAGCCAAAGCGATGAAATAGTTTGCGGCTGGCCTCGTTGTGATCAAAGTAAATGGCCAGGAAGGTGGTCACGCCTAAGCGAGGAGCCGCGTCTAGCATTTGGCTCACCAATAGCGAACCGTACCCTTTGCCCTGGTGCTTTGGAGCAATGTAAATGCTAATCTCAGCGGTGGCATCGTAGGCAGGGCGCCCCCCATAGAACGAGGAGAGACCAATCCAGGCGACTATCTCTTCTGCAAGCGTCAGAACCCAGAGGGGACGGCGTTCTGGATTGTGGTTGAAAAACCAATCGCGGCGGCTTTCTACTGTGATCGGAAACAAATCGGCGGTGGAGTTGCGGCTGGGAATGGCGGCATTGTAAATCGTCACAATCGCGGGTAGGTCAGCTTCAACGGCATCACGAATCTGCATAGCGTCCTTTCTCGAATCTCCATCTTTATAGTTGTAAGCGCTCATGGTCTACCCGGTTGGTTCTAAACAAACGCTTTCGATGCTAACCCGCGACGGCATCAGGCTAGATGCAGATGTATATCGCCCTGACAGTGCAGAGAGCTTTCCTGTCCTGCTGATGCGCCAGCCCTATGGCCGAGCCATTGCTTCTACGGTGGTGTATGCCCACCCCAGTTGGTATGCGGCCCAGGGCTATATTGTGGTGATTCAGGACGTGAATTCGAGGCGTTGGCCAACAATCAGCCGCAGACCTTCTACTCTAGCCCGTCGTTCCCAGTAGCCATCCAATCCAACGCTAGCCGTATCTTCTCCTGGCTTCGGATCGCTGCCAGTCAATTCGGGCACGCCCGTGATCGGGTCACCAATTTTGGCCGTACTGCCCGCACCCGCATTTTCTTTTGAGGTGATGCCAATTGGTAACCCTTCTCGGCCCCAGGTAGGCTTAGGACCCCAACGGTTATCGGCTCGGAAGGTGTCGTCTACATAGGGCGTGCTGACCTCCTTAAGCGTGCGCAGCCGCCCCTGATCTTCTTTATTCAGATCCGTAGCCTTCCAGTTGGGATCATCGTCTAGAGCCACTGTGCGGGGATTACGCGGTACAGACAAGCCTTTGGTTTGAAGCGTGACCGGCTCCAAGGCAAAGTCAATTGGTCTGAAGCTACCTTCGGCCACCGAGTCGCTGTTGGGAGGCATGCCAACGGTTCGGTTTGGCTCCACATCAAACTTGGGAGCACCGCGAAACTCATTGTCCCGAATTGACCCAGCCAAGAACCGGCCTGTGAACTTGGGAGTGCCTTGAATCGGCTCATTCTCTTCGTTCTTCTTAACGGTAATCTCGGAAGCTTCCGGGCTGTTGATACAGGATTGGGGAGAGCTGACCAGGAAGCTGCGGAACAGATCGTTGGTCCCCACAATCAAACTTCCTTCAGTGTGCATCGCTCCATTCCAGTTGAAGCTAACACCGGGAAAAATCTCTAGATCATTGCGAAACCAAGCTGCCCACTTAAAGCCCTGATTCGCCTCTCGGTCCTGCTGAAACTCCAGCGTAGCAACCGTTCCACTGGGGTTATCAGGCACCACATAGGCCGTTACCTGAAAGTTTTTACGAATTTTGCTACTGCCGCCCGGATCAGGAAACCATCCTTCACCATTCACCGGATCAGGAGTCCCTCCTCCATTGGCACTAGCACGGGCACAGACCTGATTGGGGCTGGCATTGCTCAGCGGCGCATTCCGCACTTCTAAGTTCCTGGCTCGCTGCCGCCAAGCCTCTTGACGGGCATCGCGGAGGCTAACACCACCATCATTCGGCGTAGAAAACAGAATCGAGTAAACAGCCCAACCATCTCTACCGCCAGGAGAGTTGACGTTTCCATCGCCATCCAGATCGACTCGGTAACGCCAAGCATTATCAGTCTCACCATCTCCATTGATATCTACCCGCTCTTCGCCATCAAAGGTGTAGGGATCAACTGACAGAGCCACCACTTCCTTGCCATCGTTTCGCATCATGCTAAACAGGCGGTCCTCAGCCGGAAGGAGCCGTTTCGTTGTGGAATACCGGGGGGGATATCGAGTGGAATACCGGATGGGATATCGAGTGGGATACCGATTCGACTTTCTGCTGAGTTGAGGCAACCGATGATGTCGAGCGGTGTGGCAGTCCTCCAGCACGGGGGGAGTGGGGGGCTAACAGGATTTCGCGGCAGCCCAGCAACCGTTCGCTGTGAATTCCCTGCTGGCGACAATAGGCGATCAGGCGATCGGATTCCAGAATCGGGCGGGAGGTGGGGGTGTATTGAATCGAGGTGATATGGGTCAGCCAGGGTTCTTGCCCCATCGCATAGACATATACCTGCTGGGGGGAAAATTGCTGCACTAGCTGGATCGCCTTGTCCGCATCGGAGCCATCGAGCCGTCTGGATTGAGCCATCTGGCGCGGTACGGGTTGGCTGAGCAGGGCGCTGTAGGCCCAGGTATAGGGCGCACCTTCACATTCCATGCCGATAAACATGACATCAATATCGCCAAGACAGTTTCGCAGATGGGCATAAAGCTGAGGCTCGATGTTATTGGAATCGGCAGCGCATAAAATCGACTGTCCTTTTAGGTGAATTAGATAGGCGGTTTTGGCTCCAATGTTCAAATCTCCATGTTCGCCCAATACCGGCAGACTGGTGATTGTACCGTCTGGTAAATCAACTTGTTCCAGTTCATCGATTTCTCGGACATTGCTAAAGCCAATGGCCTGAAGAATTAACTTTAGAGATGGATCAATTAACGCACCTTTGTTGCTTTTGGGAACGATAATGGTTTTGATTTTATAGCGTAACTGTAATAGCGTTTCAAACATAATGTGATCCTGATGATTGTGCGTAATCAGCACATAGTCGATCACATTTGGTAAATCTGAATAGGTGTATCGCGCCATACCGCCTTGCTGCTGATAGCTAATCAACGGATCGCATAAAATGCTGATATCTTGAGTTTGAATCAGAACGCAAGCATGACCAAAATAGCGAATTCTCACATCCTCGCCGGTGTATTTGGAAGTTAAATATGGGGAATCTTCTGTGAATAAACGAGAGAATAGAGGCTGATCGGTGGCAGGAATTGCCAACCGCTGGCAAATTTCCCCATAGGAGCCAGGACGTTCGCGCATTTGAAACAGCTCATCCCAGCAGTGGTCGGCAAAGGGAATGGGCAGATGCAGAGAATTCTGATCCGGTAAGCGAGGAGTGCTCAAAACAAACGAACGACAATCTTCGTTGCCAAGGTAGAGAGCGATCGACTGGTTGGTGGGCTTGTAGTAAGGGCTGCGATACAGTAAGCCTTCCATAAACCGAATCGTGGCTCGGCGCCGCGTGGATCTTCCCGGGCGCGCAGGCTCGCCTGAGCGTCACCTACTCGTTTGAATACTCGAACTACGACTGGTCGGGCAACACGGGCTTTGTCGCCGGCCGACCCGATCCGTGGTCCGACATCTACCGCCACAGCGTCTCGGCGATCTGGTCGCAGCAGGTCGACGAGAAGTGGTCGTACTTCGTCGGCGGACTATTCGGCGCGGCGTACGAGGACGGCGCCAGCCCCGGCGACGCGCTCGAGTTCGGCGTGCTGCTGGGGTTCAGTTATGCGCTCAGCCCGGAGCTCTCCTTGGGTCTGGGCGTCGGCGTGCTCACGCAGATCGAGGACGACCCGCTCGTCATCCCGATCCCCACCGTGGATTGGAGGATCGACCAGCAGTTCAGGCTCACCAACAACAGCCGACCCGGCCTCTTTCTCATCTACACGCCCGCCGAGGCGTGGACGATCACGCTCGGCGCCGAGTACACCACGCGGGACTTCCGCCTCGACGAGAACGGTCCCGTGCCCGATGGCGTGGGCCGGGATCGTCGATTCCCCGTCCTGGTTGAGGTCGCGTACCGCCCCGAGCGTTGGCTCGAGATCGCCGCTCGCGCCGGCGTGGACCTGGGCGTTCGCTACTGGCTCTCCGACAGCGAGGGCAACGAGATCACCACTCGCCGTGCCGATCCGACGCCATTCTTCGGCCTGGGCGCGACGCTTCGGTTCTGATCGCCCCGCCCGCGGATCGGAACGAGCTCACCTGGAGGCGGGAAGGTCGCACAGGCGACGCCAGATCAATCCTCGGGAGCGCCGCGGTCGAGCTCGGTCCAGATCAGGTCGAGCTGCGATGACGTGGCCGGACTGCCCTTGGGCAGGATGCCCAGGACATTCTTCTGCGCATCGTCGAACCACGTGACGCTCAGCCCAGCGCGGAGCACGTTGGCCCCGTGGCGATGGTTCACCGCGTCGGCATTGCGAATCCCATCCACCGCCAGTGCCGACCCGGGCCTCATCGCGCTGAGGAACAGCGTCAGGGGCACGGTTGGCTGCGGCGCGGACCGACCACCAGCGTTGGCCATCATCGGCGCGGGCCGATCCAATCGCTCCGCGGGGGCTCGGCCGCGATACTGGAAGTTACCACGGATCTCGCCGGGCTTGCCGCCCCACTGGTCCTCATACGCCGCGTAGCGTGCCGCACCCTTGTGCGACGGGCAATAGAACAGCTTCGGCGCGGGCAGATACTCCGCTCCGTAAAGGATGCCCAGCCCATCCCACGCGGCCCCAGGCGGAGCCAGACGAAGCAGATCGGTCTCCCAGGGCGAGTCGATTTTTCTGCTGATCGTGCCACCTTTCATCGAGCAGTTTCAGGACCTGATCGCCCTGTTGCCGCTTGGGTTAGAACAAATTCAATTAGGCATTAATTGGTTAGAAGAACGCTTCGGTCCTAGATTGCCAGAAATTCCCGATGCCACCGGGTTGATTCGCCAAATTCAACCGTTGGGAGCCAATCTACTACAACGCATGCTTGATTTCTTTTCTACTTCAATTACATTCCTGGCCCAGTTGCTGTTGGTACTCGTATTGACGTTGATGTTGTTGGTTAATCCGCAGCCCTACCGACAGGTATTCATCCGGTTTTTTCCATCGTTTTACCGCCATCGTGTCGATGAGATTCTGACTCGTTGTGCTGATGGACTAGGCGCATGGACCACGGGTGCACTCATTGAAATGATTTTTATTGCGACCTTAAGTGGCTTAGGATTATGGCTGCTACGGGTGCCATTAGCCCTAGCCCATGCGGTTTTAGCAGGATTGCTGAATTTCATCCCCAATATTGGCCCCACATTGAGTGTAGTGCTGCCGATGACGATTGGATTTCTGGATGCCCCGTGGAAGGCCCTTGCCGTGCTAATTCTTTACATTGTGATTCAAAATATCGAGAGCTATTGGCTTACCCCGACTGTGATGGCTAATCAGGTATCTCTGTTGCCAGCTATTACATTAACGTCCCAACTCTTCTTTACTACTTTCTTCGGAGCACTGGGGCTGGTTATGGCTCTACCATTAGCGGTAGTTGCCAAAATTTGGATTGAAGAAGCCTTGTTCAAAGATATCCTCGACAAATGGCAGCAGGAGTCTGCTTAGGCTTATGTCTAGCTAGGTCTTGTCTTGACATGCGGACTCCTCTAATTCGGCTTCGCCCCGCATAGCATCAATATCAAACAGGCTAATCAATACGCCAGCGATAGGAATCGACAAAAACACGCCCACGAGTCCCGCGATCCTAGCACCCACTAAAAGGGCAAAAAACATCACAACCGGATTCATATTGATCGACCCCTGCATAATTCGGGGCATCAGTAGATTTTCTTCAACCTGCTGCAACAAAATACAACCCACTAGTACCTTCAAACTGAGCCAGATGCCTTGAGGTAAAATAATCAGACAGACCAAACTAATGCCTAGCGTTGCGCCAATTCCTGGAATCAGATCAAATACACCTACAATGGCAGCCATAACTACGGCATAGGGAATATTCAACAGTACAAATACTAGAAACGCCGAGATCCCAAAGAAGATCGACAGCAACAAGCGTCCCCAGAAAAAGCCGAGAAAGTTTTTTTGAATTGCCACAGTTACATGTATTGCTGATAATTCGCAGGCGATCGGCAGCCGGGTTGAAATCGACCCCGAATGCAGTCCCGCTTAACGCTACGGTAAGATTATTTACAAGGGTTGCGGCCGCGGTCGCAGTACTGAGCATATAGACGCCGCCCATGTTTCCTACTCCGTAAAGTTCGCCATCCTGTACACGATAATCGATACCGATTAACGCCGTATCGCCGACAAGCCCGGAAACGGTTCCAATATTGACGACCCTGCCTCTTAAATTCTCAGAAAAACACACAAGGCGTTGATCCGTTGTGAGGCCTACTATAAGAAGTTGGCCCTGATTAAAATTCCCGCTCCCACAGCGGTTTGCGCCCTGAGCGTTTGTATTGACGCTGCCGAGGGCAACGGTGAGTGTCACAGATGCGACTAATATAAAAAACTTTCTAAACATTTATCCTCCAGATACACAGCCGCCGTTAGCGGCGGGCCGGAAAAGCCGATGCAAAAAGAAACTCCGCCGATTCGAATGCTCATCGCTGTGCGGAACAATAACTTATACGCGACACCATTTTATTTCGCCGTATTCTTCCATACGGATTCAATTTTTTAATGACGTGCGCATCTTGACGCAGGTAATTGTTTGAACTAAGTTAAACTCAACCCGATACTTCCAAGCGAGCTTTTGCTTATGCCACATATAGTCAGATCCGGTCTAATTCAGGCACATAATGCGGCGCCTGTGGGTGCGTCGATTTTGGAGATCAAAAAAACTAACATCGACAATCAAATGACGCTTGTAGAACAAGCAGCCGAACAGGGCGTTCAGATTCTTTGCTTTCAGGAGATATTCACGACGCCGTATTTCTGTGCGGAACAGCAGACGCGTTGGTACGAGGCGGTTGAACGCGTCCCCGACGGACCGACCGTCAAACTGATGCAAGACGTCGCAAAGCAACATGGAATGGTGCTGATCGTTCCCGTTTACGAAGAAGAACAGACTGGCGTCTATTACAACACTGCAGCCGTTATCGATGCCGACGGCAAGTATCTCGGCAAGTACCGCAAGACGCATATACCGCACGTCGCTCCCGGCTTTTGGGAGAAATTCTATTTCCGCCCGGGCAATCTCGGTTATCCGGTCTTTGAAACTGCTGTCGGCAAGATCGGCGTTTACATTTGCTACGACCGCCATTTTCCCGAGGGTGCGCGGTGTCTGGGCCTGAACGGTGCCGAGATCGTCTTCAATCCTTCGGCCACGGTCGCCGGGCTGAGCGAATATCTATGGAAACTTGAACAGCCCGCGCATGCTGTCGCGAACGGCTATTTTGTCGGCGCAATAAACCGGATCTGCAAGCACAAAAAGTTACCTATCCGAGCCTTTGGGGGATTGAAGAATCCCGCCGACAGGCGGCTCAGCTGATTGCCGAAGCCAAGGCTGAACTGGCCTCCTTTGGAGAGCTAGCCTATCCGTTGATGGCGCTGGCCGACTACATCACAGCGCGTAAGCACTAACCCAAGCTGCCCTTGTAGGTTGCGGCGATCTGCAATTTGATTACCGGATTATCGAGCCAAGAGTCGAGTGAACAGTTCGTCGAACCACCATCCGTTTGCCATCCACAACAGCCCGCAGTCTATCTAACCCTAAACTATGCAGGACATAAGCACCATTTTTGATAACCACATTTTGACGATTGCTCTGATTGCTTGTTTGCTTGCCCAAGTCCTGAAACTCTTGATTGAACTCGTGCGGCATGGCAAGGTCACCTTTCGGACGCTGGTAGAAACGGGCGGCATGCCAAGCGCTCATTCAGCCTTGGTTACAGCGTTGGCAACCGGAGTTGGACAAACAATGGGATGGGCCAGCGCGGAGTTTGCCATTGCCTTTGTGTTTGCGATTATTGTCATGTACGATGCGGCTGGCGTGCGGCAGGCAGCCGGTAAGCAAGCTCGAATTCTGAATCAAATTGTCGATGAATTTTTCCGCGAAAACTCGACCTTTAATGAAGATCGCTTGAAAGAGCTACTAGGCCATACTCCAGTTCAGGTATTCGCCGGCTCGGCCCTGGGAGTCTTAGTTTCCTGGATCGCCGCTCCCGCCTACTGATAAACTCCTGCCCCCTGCCTAACTTCTGGATCCAATGGAACCTACTTCACCGCTGGTGTTAACAAAACAGCCCGCCGGCTATCGACAATTGCCGCCGTTAAACCGCGTTCACTCAGAGTACGCAACAGAGTAGAAGCGGCGGCGGCATCAGTTGTGTGGCTAGCTAGCAGATAGGGTTGCTGCTCAAAGGCGACCAAGCCGACGTCACGTGCCGTTACCTGCCGGACCGTAGCGGCAATTTCCGGCTTGTTGAAGTAGTTGACCACAACAGCAAAACCAGTTCCCAACGGCTGTGGATTGTATGCAGGGACTGCTGGAGCAGCAGCGGCAGGAGAAACGGGGGAGCTGGTGCCGCCGGCATTAGGCGTGGGGGGAGTGGCCGCCATGGAGCCAGCAGCAGGACGAGCGACATAAGCTTGTAGCTGTGCCATATCAGCCAAGTATTGTGCCCAAGCCGTAGCGATGTCAGCACTGGCAAACCCTTCCACCCGCACCACCGGACTGTTGAAATAGTTACAGGGAGTCAACACCGCGTTGGCGGGCAGTAGATTTCATTGATCAAATTCGTGAGCATAATCGCCTTGAAGGACAACAAGATGTTGTTCGGGCAGTAGAGTTTAGTCCCGATGGTGGAACTTTAGCACTGGCTAGTGATGACGGAACTGTAAAATTGTGGGGACGGGATGGTAAACCGATTACTACGCTTCAGGCTCATCAGGACATCATTACAGCAGTTCAGTTTAGTCCGGATGGGCAAACGCTTGCTTCCGCCAGCTCTGATCAAACCGTGAAGCTATGGAAACGTAACGGTGGACCGATTGCGACCCTCCAGGGCCATCAAGGGAAAGTTTGGGCCGTCCAGTTCAGCCCCGATGGGCAACGCTTAGCCTCTGCCAGCGATGATCAGACGGTGAAACTCTGGACAGGTGATGGCAAACTGATTAAAACACTGGCAGGCCATCAGGGAAGTGTTAGAGCTGTGCAGTTTAGCCCCGATGGCCAGATGCTCGCTTCGGCTGGTGATGACAAAACCGTGAGGTTATGGACCCGCAGTGGAGAACCAATTGCTACACTTCTAGGGCATCAAGATGCAGTGCGAGCCGTGCAGTTCAGTCCGGATGGAGAAATCCTGGCGTCAGCTAGCAACGATAAAACAGTGAAGTTATGGAACCGAAATGGCGAACTGACTGCTACGCTTTCAGGCCATCAAGAGGGAGTCTCGGCAGTCCTATTCAGCCCGGATGGACAAACCCTGGCTTCAGCCAGCCTCGATAACACCATAAAGTTGTGGAGCCGCAGGGGTGAACTGATTGCTACGCTTTCAGGCCATCAAGAGAGAGTCTCGGCACTCCAATTCAGCCCCGATGGGCAGATGCTGGCTTCAGCGAGCTTCGATAAAACCGTGAAGTTGTGGAACCGTACGGGTGAATTAGTGGCCACGTTCCAGGGCCATCAAGAGCCAGTCCTGGACGTGCAGTATAGCCCGGATGGACAAACCCTGGCTTCAGTTGGCCTTGATAGAACAGTGAAACTGTGGGGGGTACACAACAATACTCAGAAGATAGTAGTGCTTCAGGGTAATCAAAGCGAAGTTCAAGGACAGCAAGAAGAAGTTTCAAAAATGCAGTTCAGCCCCGATGGCCAGACTCTAGCTTCAGTGAGCAATGGGAAAACCATTAAGCTGTGGACCCGCGATGGCAAATTGATTGCTACGCCTCAGCATGAGGGACAGGTTCGAACCATTCAGTTCAGCCCCGATAGCCAAATTTTGGCCACAGCTGGCTTTGATGGAATCACGAAGTTGTGGACTCGGGATGGTCAACCGATTGCTACGCTTCCAGGACATAAAACTCTGATTTGGACTGTACGCCGCAAGGGCTGCGCAGCGGGTCCGGTGTCTATGAGGTCCGGGCCAGCAACATGACCTCCTTTCTTCCCGAGGCGGCGAAGCGCACCTGGGGCGTGCGGGGCGAGGCCGTGGCGGTGGACCTGCCCAATGGCCGCACCCTGTTCGCTCTGCTCAAGACGAACGCCATCCACGGGGACATGGTCGGCCTGTCGATGACCACGCTCGACCCCTCCTTCCGCAACGATATCGTCGAGAGCGCGGAGCGGATCGCATCGGGCACGGGGGTGAGGCAGCAGGCCGAGGTTGCACCTGAGGACTACCCGATGCTGGTCACATTTAGCGACCTGGCCGATCCCGCTTCGGTCCAGTCCGTGGATCCGGCCGCGCTCCGCACAACATTTGGTCAGGGCTACACACTGCGCCGCATCACCGTCCGGATCACGGATGATGAGGTGACAACGGGAGTGGAGCGGCGCTTGCCGTGGTGGTCGAATTACTTGGGGCGACATCTGGACGGCACGTCCACCACCGTCGAAGATATGACCGATGAAAACTTAGCCGCCCATCTATCTGTGGGAAGTTTTAGTACGGAGTATACGAGATGAACCGTGATCGGCCTGGACCCACCTAATACCCCATCAAGCTGAGCACTTCCTTACGGCTGCGCTGGTCTTCAAGGAAGCAGCCCAGCAGGCGGCTTGTCACCATGCCCACGCCGGGCGTCCTTACCCCCCTGCCGGTCATGCAGCCGTGTTCCGCCTCAATCACCACCGCCACGCCGTGCGGTTCGAGGTGGTCCCAGATGCACTGCGCGACCTGCGCCGTCAGCCGTTCCTGGATCTGCAAGCGCCGCGCGAAGCCGTGGAGCACGCGGGCGAGCTTCGAGATGCCCACCACCCGGTTGCGCGGCAGGTAGGCGATCGCCGCCTTGCCGGTGATCGGGGCCATGTGGTGTTCGCAGTGGCTCTGGAACGGGATGTCCCTGAGCAGCACGACCTCATCGTAGCCGCCGACTTCCTCGAACACGCGGCTGAGGTGGATCGCCGGGTCTTCCAGATACCCCGTGCAATATTCCTTCCACGCCCGCGCCACTCGCTTGGGCGTGTCGAGCAGCCCTTCGCGCGCAGGATCGTCGCCCGCCCACTCGATCAGCGTGCGGATCGCCTCCTGCACATGGTCGGGCACCGCCGGTTTGCCGCCCTGTCGATCGTCATCCGCCCCTGTGCTGCTCATCGATTACGGTTCCTGATCCTGTTCCTGACGCGACCCAGCACCGAGCCCCTACGAAACAATCCGCCTTTGGCAAAGGGCTCGAGCATTTCATCGGGCCGGCGAGCGGCGGCGGCGGTCATCCGGCGATCCGGTGGACTGCCAACATGATAGCTAGACGTACCGGCAGAATCACAGATGATTTGCCCCTCCAAGCCCCGCTGCCGGATCAAATGATTCATGATCCCTTCAGCCGAAGGCGAACGGCAGATATTGCCTAAACAGACAAACAGCAGCTTGTAAGGTAATGCCATAGGGACTTGAAGTAGCTAGCTTTAAGAAACTTAAACCCCCTTCAGTGTAGCGCTTTGGCTAACCACCTCGGTGGCTTGGCCGATAAAATTAGGCCATAAATTAGGCCAAGATCAGCCTACACAAGAGCAGACTACATACGATTCAGCCTACACATGGGCACCCAGAATTTGAGCCAAACCTGGAACCGCTTCTTCAACATCACTTCTGACTGACTTGCGGAGCTTATTATAGGAGGCCCGCACGACTCCATTCTTGGATTTCTCAATCTTGGCATCAGTAATACTGAGCAGGGCATCCGCTGTTTGGGCACGGTTTTGGGTTAAATAGGTCACTGGATCGCCCGACTGTTCGCCTTCTTCCCACATCGGATCTAGCACCGCAACCACTTCTGGCAACAGTCGTTGAATTGCGGCTGGGACATAGCCCGGTTCAATGCCTTTGACTACACCGTAAGCTGCTTTGAGAGCCAGTCCAGAAATGCCGCTTTTCGCAGCAACCTGCTCGTCAATCAGTTTGGCACAGTCTGCCACTAAACTCTCTTGGGTTGCTTGATCGCTAATTTTATCGCTCAGGCTCATAGGATGCTTCTCAAGATAATGGTCAATTCAGTAATGGTCAATCAAGGTGTGCCAGTCTTCGATTATTAATAAGTATCGGCAGAATGTCATATTTTAGCTCTATGTTTTGCCGTTATTTAACAAAGACATGAATTTCTCTTTACGGTTTGCAGTGCTCATACTTTGGTGCTGAGGCTCTAGCTAGGCCACAGTTCGTGACAATGTGATGAATCAGGGGTAATCCTGAACGTATCATTCCTGTTTTGCACCCGACGGTGCCAATGCCAGAGCTTTCATTCTTCCAGGTTGTGAAAGTAAAGACAACCAAGGAAGGTGCGATGATTGTCGGTGTGTGGTGTTTAGACGGAAAGGCAAACCTATCAATGGCTTTACCGATTGGAAGAATTGACAGAACATAATACAACTTGGTGGCAGGAATTGCAGCTTCGCAGTTTCGATCGCAGACAAAATCGTTAACGATTAATTGACTCAGAAAGTGAAAGACTAACGACAATATTCGTCCATCTCCAACTACACAGCCGCATCGTGATCAGGTAAGCGAGGGATCAACGGGTTGACCGTCGCGTCGCTGGAGGCCAATCTCCACTACCATCACCTGACCGGAGCCAGGAGGAGCTGGCTTTTGCACAAAGCTAATGTCGTAGGCATTGGGGTCTTGATTATGCTCGCGGAGCCAGTCCTGAACGCGGGTGGTAGCAAAAAAGGATTGGCCTTGGTCAAACATGCGGGTAATTTGCATTTGCAGCGAGAACGGATTCAGTCTCGGCATAAAATTTGCCTCAAATACAGTGCTGTCCCTATCCTACTTAAGATCAACTGTCCGGCAACCAAAGCTGAACTGCTTGGCCTGAATCACCTAAGCTGAATCGGCTCATCATCGGCTCATCCCAACCGCCAAGCTAGCCCTACTGACCATTGCTCTGCAACTGATTAATCACCTGCTGGATCCGATTCGACAGGTCAGGATTAGCCTGGTGGGCAACCGTGATTTGATTAAAGCGAGTGATGGTGAGATTGTTGCGCTCTACAATGGCAATCGCCTGATTGCAGTAATCGACCGCAATGTCGCGGATAGTGTCGGGTAGCTCGCTCAAGCTACTAGGCCGATGGCAAGCCACCACGGGAACATCGCTAGAACCAGACATCTGCTTGATTTTGTTGTAGGCCGCCTGCCGGATTGGCTCAATTGCCAACACAGATCGGGCGTAGCTTTGCACCTCCTGATCGGACACCGCTTGGGCAAGAGCCACTTTGCCCACCGTAAAACTGAACAAGGTGAGGCTAGACGAAGTTGGGGATAAACTTGGGGTAACTTCTAGTAAAACACCAACAGAGGAAAGAATACCCACCACCAAAACTTGCAGCAATAGTCGAATGCTGCACCGAGGCAGCGGACGAAGCACAGTAATCATAACCGTTTATATCGTCGCCTGAAATATTTACATATCTAACTCTTTTGAATTATTTTAGTGATTTAAAGTTCCTGCACAAGTAGAAAAAAGCACTGGGTGAACCAGTGCCCTTGAATTGCCTAAAAGATCGCTTTCAATTTGCGGTAAAGCATGGTTAGCGCGCGCCTTACCGTTCGCATGAGTCGCTGATTCCCTTTGCCCGGTTCAAAGTGCTTCATTTCTTGAGCGCCGGTCTTCTCATCTCTGACCAGTTGCTCTGATCCGTTGTAGTAGTAATCTCTCAGCGCTGCTAATTCCGCTGAGCTTACTCGCTGCTGAGGGATTGTGCTGAATGCCCAAAGCCAAAGCGCTTTTCTGCATTCCACATCACCCCCAGGTGCCCAACCTTCATAGTCACCGGATTTCACCCAAACTTGTGCAACGCCGCAAGATAGCTTAAATGTCCATACTCGGCAAAAGCTGATCGAAGTCCTGAACAGTGACTATGTGCTGTTTGCTCGTGCTCAGGGAGAAACGCTGTGGGGCATCATTCGGCATCATGGATTGCGCAATATTCTGCTACCGGCAATCACGCTGCAGTTTGCGTCCCTCAGCGAACTGTTTGGCGGTGCCGTGCTGGCAGAACAGGTATTTGCCTATCCGGGCTTGGGCGAAGCAACGGTGCAGGCAGCGCTGCGTAGCGATGTGCCCCTGCTGGTTGGGATTGTGTTTTTTAGCGCCCTATTCGTCTATATTGGCAACACAATTGCTGACCTGACCTACCAAATTATTGATCCACGCATTCGGATTGGTGGCCTATGACTGTTCGAGCTGTAACTCCAACTGCTGTATCCAAACGAGCGCGCCTGTGGAATCGGCGACAGCGTACCTTAGCTGCTATTGGGGCGTGCGCCCTGTTGCTGATCACCCTAATTTTTAGCAGCTGGCTAATCGGTGACGCGGGCCTAAACCCAGTTTTGACGCAGCGCAACCAACCGCCCTCCTTGGCCCATCCCTTTGGCACCGACTGGCTGGGGCGGGATATGCTGTCGCGGTCACTACATGGTATGTCGCTAAGTATTCAGGTAGGATTATTGGCTGCTAGCTTTAGTGCGGTGATTGGCACTAGCTTGGGCATGATCGCCGGTGGCTTTGGCGGCAAAATTGATGCGGTGATCACCTGGATTGTGGATGTGTTTTTCAGTTTGCCCCATCTAGTACTGCTGATCATGATTGCCTTTGCCCTTGGAGGCGGCACTAGGGGCGTGATTGTGGCCGTGGCCCTCACTCACTGGACGAATCTCGCTCGGATCGTGCGAGCCGAGGTGCTGCAAATCAACAGTTCCAACTATGTGCAGCTTTCCCATCGCTTGGGGCACTCCCCCTTCTGGATTGCCTGTCACCACATGCTGCCCCATGTGCTCCCACAGGTGCTCGTCGGCTTAATTTTGCTGTTTCCCCACGCAATCCTGCACGAGGCGGCATTATCGTTTATTGGGATTGGCCTCTCTCCTCACACACCCGCAATTGGTATCATTCTGGCTGAAGCAATGCGCCATCTTTCTACGGGTTACTGGTGGCTGGGAGTACTGCCCGGTTTGCTGCTGCTGTTGGCGGTGAAAGCGTTTGATAGCTTAGGTGAGAATTTACGGGTGTTAATTGATCCCAAGACGAGTCAGTTGTGAGAATGTAGACTCTGTCACTTAAAGTTCAAAACTCAGAATTGTCAATGCTATCAGTTGAGAATTTTAGCGTCACTTTTACTATGTATGACCGTAATGACGGAACAAGCAAAATGATCGTTTCGTCGAGGATCTTCTTTATCCGCGGCGCATTGCTGCTCGCAAGCTCGTGTGCGACAAGCATAGACGATAGATAGCTGCCGACCTCGGTCGAGTGTATGCCGAAGGTGATGAGAACGATCGTTTTCCCGTCTTTGATAAGCCGCTGCACAGCGGCCGCGCTCACTTCAGGGGCAGGCTGCATGTCCCGTGATCTCAGCTTTCGCGGGTCGGCGAGCTTTTTGTTGATCTCGCTGTATTTCGCCAGGTTCTTCAGATTCTCCGGCGAACTGATCGTCGCGAAAACGAACGGTGCGCCCATGGTGCTCTTGCCGATCTCTTCGAATCTGATCCGGTCGCTCGCGGCATCGAGCTTTTTGAAATAATCGACAACCTGTGCCCAACTGGCGAGTTTTCGGTCGTCACCGGGCATGAAGCCTAAAACATCTTTTGGGGAAGGAATCTGAGCAGCGGCACAAAAGACGTAAACCAGAATCAAAAAGCAGGCACGCAAAGGCGCAACGAGAACTTTCATTTGGGATATTACTCCTGGATAGGTTTTCAGCAATCTTAGCTGATTTTGAGTTATTTGCGAATCGGGCGTATATTTGCGAGGACAAAGGGATCAGAGCCTAGATCTATATGGACAACCCATTTCTTAAAAAATTTCGGCCGTATATCTCCGATTCGGTCACCACTCTCCGTGAATTGACACCCGTGCCACTGATCGTAGGGGCATTGCTCGGTATCATCTTTGGGGCTTCATCGCTTTATCTTGTTCTGAAGGTAGGGCTTACCGTGTCGGCCTCGATACCGGTAGCCGTCATTTCGATCACGCTGTTCCGGCTCCTATCAAAGATGGGAGCACGCGACGCGACCATACTAGAACACAACATTGTCCAAACCACCGGCTCCGCCGGAGAATCTATCGCTTTCGGCGTTGGTGTAACGATGCCCGCGATACTGATCCTCGGGTTCGAGCTTGAGGTATGGCGTGTAACGATGGTTGCCGTGCTGGGCGGATTGCTTGGGATTCTGATGATGATACCCCTACGGCGAGCAATGATACGCGACCAGCATGGATTCCTAAAGTATCCGGAGGGCACGGCGTGTGCCCAAGTATTGATCGCGGCGGCCAGCGAAGAATCAAAACAGCACTCGGAGATCGCCCAGAAAGGCGAAGCGTCCGCAGCAAAAGGTGGGATCATCATTGCAGCAGGATTTGCCATCGGGTTTCTTTACAAGGCGATAATGAACGTATTTAGCGGCTGGAAAGAGTATCCGGAAAAGATATTCAACGAGCCGTTCCTCGTTCTCGACCTCCTCGGCGATGATGAGCAGGGGCTTGCCGGTCATGACGACCTTGTTGAGCAGGGGGAGCAGGTCGGGAAGATTGGAGATCTTCTTCTCGTAGATGAGGATGTAGCAGTCCTCGAGGACGCACTCGCCGGTCTTGGGGTCGGTCATGAAGTAGGGGCTGAGGTAGCCCTTGTCGAACTGCATGCCCTCGACGAGCTCGATCTCGGTGACGAGGCTCTTGCCCTCCTCGACGGTGATCACGCCGTCCTTCCCGACCTTGTCCATAGCCTTGGCGATCTGCTCGCCGATCTCGGCGTCCTGGTTGGCGGAGCAGGTGCCGACCTGGGCGATCTCCTTGGAGGAGTCGACCTTCTTGGACATGCGCTTGAGCTCTTCGACGAGGGCGTTGACGGCCTTGTCGATGCCGCGCTTAACCTCGTTGGGGTTGGCGCCGGCGGTGATGTTCTTCAGGCCCTCGGCGTAGATGGCCTCGGCGTAGATGGTGGCGGTGGTGGTGCCGTCGCCCGCGTCCTTGGAGGCCTTTGAGGCGACCTCCTTGACCATCTGTGCGCCCATGTTCTCGTAGGGATCGTCGAGCTCGATCTCCTTGGCGACGGTGACGCCGTCCTTGGTGACGGTGGGGGTGCCGAAGGATTTTTCAAGGACGACGACGCGTCCCGATGGGCCGAGGGTGACCTTGACGGCGTGGGCGAGCTTCTGGACGCCCTTGAGGATGCGCTCCCTGGCGTCAACGTTGAAGGCGATGGACTTTGCGGGCATGGCTTGGGGTTCCTATGGGTGAATACCAGTGTGTGCTGGGTGCTTACTTGAGTCCGATCCTGATCCATGCGACGCGGTCGGCGTCGATGATGAACACGCTCTTGCCGTCGGTGACCTTGACGAGGTGGTCCGCCTCATCGGGGATGAGCATGGCGTGCCTGACCTCGAGGTGGGCCGCGCCGCCGATGGCCGGGGAGGTGACACCGGCGAAGGCGATGATGAGGTCGCGTTCGCCGTTGAGCTCGTGCAGGGCCTGGCGGAGCTGGTCTGGGGTCATGTGGTGTGGGCCGCGGTGTCGAGGTGTTCGGGCTGTTGCTCAGTCGATGACGGCGAGGATGTCGTCCTCGGACATGATGAGCAGCTCGGTGCCCTCGAGCTTGACCTCGGTGCCGGCGTAGGAGGAGAAGATGACGCGGTCGCCCTTCTTGACGGTGAGGGGGATGCGCTCGCCGGTCTCGGTGTTGAGGGCGCCGTCGCCGACGGCCTCGATGATGCCGGTCTTGGGCTTGTCCTTGCTGGTCTCGGGGAGGAAGATGCCCTGCGGCGCGCCGGTGATCTTGACCGCGGTGACCGCGGCGCCCTCGAGGGAGGAGAGCAGGACACGGCGCAGCCCGTTGCCGATCGTCGTGCCGAACCCGCGCTCGAAGGGCTCGACCGAGAACCGACCGTACACGTCCGAGGCGAACTTGGGGTCCTTGACGACCTTGGACGGCAGCTCCATTCCACGCCAGCGAACTCGCATGCGCACCCTTCCGGATTCAGCAGTTCAGGTTCCATCCACCCCGCGCGGGTATCGGGCAGCCCGGTGAGCCCTGCTGATCGGCTCGGAGGGGCCCTGCTGTCCGCCGGGGACTCATCTCGATTCGTGCCCGTTCAGACGCGGCGGCGCTTGGCGGGGCGGCAGCCGTTGTGCGGAACGGGCGTGTGGTCCTCGATCGCCGTGACCCGAAGCCCGGTGGACACCACGCCGTTGACCGCCGACTCGCGGCCCGAGCCGGCGCCCTTGATGCGGACCTCGCACTCGGTCATCCCGAGCTTGCGGGCCTTCTGGGCCGCGCTCTCGCCCGCGCGGGTCGCGGCGAAGGGCGTGCTCTTGCGCGCGCCCTTGAACCCGATCGTGCCCGCCGAGTCCCAGCAGAGCGTCTCCCCGTTCATGTCGGTGATGGTCACCAGCGTGTTGTTGCTGGTGGCCTTAACGTGGACGATGCCACGCACGACGTTCTTGCGGACCTTCTTGACCTTCTTCGCCATCGCTCCACCTTGCGGATCGTCTGACCCTACGGGTCATCCCCGCGGGGCGCCGGGCGGATCACGCCCCAGCGCCCATGAGTGCCTTGGGCGACCCGCGGCGACATGCCGCCTCGGGCCGCGATGAACCGATCACTTCGCCTTGACGCCCTTCTTGCCGGCGACCGTCTTCTTCTTGCCTTTGCGTGTGCGCGCATTGGACCGGGTACGCTGCCCCCGGACGGGAAGACCCTTGCGGTGACGCTCGCCGCGGTAGGACCGGATGTCCTTCAGCCGCTGGATGTTCTGGCCCACCTGGCGACGCAGCGCGCCCTCGACGATGTAGTTGGCGTCGATGATCGCGTTGATCGCCGCCAGCGCGTTCTCGTCCACCTGGTTGGCCCGCAGATCCGGGTTCACCTTCGCCTCGGCGAGGATCTCGGCCGCGAACTTGGGCCCGATCCCGTGGATGTACTGCAGCGCAAACAGGATCTTCTTCTTATCGGGGATGTCGATACCGGCGACGCGAGGCATGTTCCAGAACTCTCCAGACCCGGGACGATCGCCCGGCCAAGCCGCCCGGTTCAGCACGCCCGGGCAGCGAACACCATTAGCCCTGCACCGGAAGACGTGTCATAGTAACCTCGTAAGGGTGGGATAATTGATGGCCTGCTACTTTCCAATCTAAGAAGTTTCCCAGGGGTGATCAAAGCATGGTGTTCATAGAATGTATGAGCAAAATTGCTAGGAGCATCCCTTGGGTCATACCGCTTGGAAGCATGGCAGTTTCGAATGGTTTCGCTTGGCTCTACTTCTATCGTGCGCTGAGACAGCGAATTCGAGTAGATGCAGTTGGCCATAATTTGATTCAGTACAGATTGGTTCAGTGTACAGATTGGTTCAGTTAGCTTGGTTCAGTTAGCTTGGTTCAGTCAGATTCCCTTGTAACCTCCGTTCCTTTGCGATACCAAATACGTTTTATTCTGGAGGCAAGCAATGAGCTGGTTAAAAAAAAATAAAGTAATGGTCCCGATTGATTTCTCAGAGCAATCGTTTGCGGCGTTGGCTGTGGCGCGTGAGATGGTTGAGGCGGCCAACCAATTACATGTTTTCCATGTTTTGCCGATGCTGCATCCTACTGATCCAGCCGTGATTTGGAATACAGTAACAGACGAAAGCCGGGAACAAAAGGTAGAAACAGTCCTACAAGAGAAATTGGCCAAGGCAGGATACAGCGGTGCCCAAATCAATGTTGTGATTGGCAGTCCAGATCATGAAATTATCAACTATGCTAAAGCAAACGATGTCGATTTGATTGTGATGCCAGCCCACGAGGAGCGGGGATTGAGCTTTCTGTTTGGCTCCATCACCGAATATATCGTGCGTCATGCACCTTGCTCTGTGCTGGTCGTGCGTTAGTCTTGACCAATAGGCAATCCTTATCAAAACTCGTGCGGGATACGCTGAAGATGCATCAATTTGATCCCGACTGGTGTTTGCCGAACCTGGTCGATCGTAATCCCCTGGTTTGGATGCTGTCGGTAAATGGACTGCTGATGGACATCCGTCAGGCTCCTTTCGGCGCACAGGTAGAAGCCTTTCGTCAAGGGCTGATTCCCTATATTCCAGGACATCAGGAGGACAGTGAGGCAATTCTAACCCTGATGGAAGCAGCATCAGCTCAACCATCAGCCCAGAATCTTCCTGCCCGCAAAACCACCAAAACCGCTAAAACCACCAAAACCAAGACGGCAAAGGATAAAGCAGCAAAGAGTAAAGCACTAAAACAGCCATCTTCAGCAGCACTTCAGGCTCTGTATGTTTTAGATGGAAGGGGGCCAAACGATCCGAATGCCGATCGCTATGGATTAGCAATCGCTTTGCAAAATGATTTTGATAGCCCAGTTGATGGGGATGTGGTTGAGACTTTAATGGCTCCCAGTCCCTGCTGGACCATTGCTACCTGAATCGAATCTTCGTTGATTTCGTAACCGATGTGGAGAAAGGGCGCATGGGTTTGCAGGTGCTGCTGGAGCGCGATTGATCCCTCGTAGTTGGGCGCAGGCATGATCAGCGGATAGGAGCTGAGTTGCTGCCAAGTCAGCAGCGGCTGTTTAGGTAGTCTGCTAGATGGCTTGCCAGATGGCATCTGGGGCAGCTCAGCAGGCGGTAACAGCACCACATATTCATCGGCTACCAGGTCATAGGTGGCAAATTCTTCCGACACTGGTAGTTCCATAAACCCGATATCAGCACTACCCTGACGCAGCGCAGCCTGAATTTCTGCGTTGTAGAAATATTGGGTCAAGGTCACCTTGATCTCAGGAAACTGCTGCCGAAAACTGGCGATCACGTGGGGCAGTAAATAGGTAGCAATACTGCGCAACGAGGCAAGTCGCACCTGTCCGGTGGATAAGCCTCGCGCTAGTTGAGCCTTGTGCAGCAGGGTGTCTAAAAGTTGCAAAATCTGGCGAGCCTCTGGCAGCAATTGTTCGCCGGTTGGGGTCAGCATGGCACCCCGTCGCCCGCGATGGAGTAACTGCACGCCTAATTCCGCTTCTAGTGAAGCAATCGCATGGCTCACCGAGGATTGGGTCAACCCCAGATGCAGGGCGGCTTCGCCAAACTGTTTGCAGTCTGCTACCGCCACAAATGCCCGCAGCTGAAATAGCTTGACTTTTGAGCTATCGCTGTCATGTATCGTTGCCATAAATTGAAACCATTCATCCCATGATTTGATCCGATCACTTGCTTCATGTAGGGTGTGATGTTATGTCGTTCGCACTGGGTCTAAAGAAGGCCACCATGACAAAAGTGATCAAAGATATTTCTGCTCCCAAATTATCTCCCAATGTTCTAGTGCTGCTGTCGATTGTTTCCACCCAGTTTGGGTCGGCCATCGCCAAAAGCTTATTCGAGCAGCTTAATCCCTTTGCCGTGGTGTTTCTGCGGGTCGGGTTTGCGGCCTTGGTGCTGTTAATCCTCTGGCGACCCAACTGGCGCGCCGTACATCGGTCAGCTTATCCGGTGCTGCTGCTGTTTGGGCTGGCTTTGGCGCTGATGAATCTCTCTTTCTATCTGGCAATTGAGCGGGTACCGATTGGGATTGCCGTGGCGCTGGAATTTATTGGTCCGTTGGGTGTAGCCGTCTGCAACTCGCGGCGCTGGATGGATGCGCTCTGGGTCGGTTTAGCTGCGCTTGGGATTATTTTGCTGGCCCCCATCACCAGTGACCTCTCTCTCTGCTAGCTGTGACCATACGGTGAAGATTTGGGATGTGCAGCGCGGGGAATATGTCAGAACCCTGAAGGGCCATAGCAATTGGGTCTGGTCGGTTGCCTTTAGCCCCGATGGCAGTCTCTTAGCCAGTGCAGGCGAGGACAGCACAATTCACCTCTGGGATTGGCAACTGGACCATTGCCTCACCAGCCTGCGGTCGAAGCAGCTCTATGAAGGCATGAACCTGACCGGAGCCACCGGCCTCACGCTAGCTCAGCAGGTGGCGCTAAAAATTTTGGGTGCAGTAGATCTACCCGGCCAACACCCGCTGCCAGCCCACCCAATCGAACAGCCATTAGCGCCTAGTCGCTCTTAACTTCTACCCTATTCACCTGTGTAAGGACGATTCACTATGAAAGCATTTGTTCCCTCATCGGTCAGCAAGGCATCCCGAACAGAAGGAACCTGGACATTAGTGCCCCAAGCGAACCAAACCCTACCGGCAGGACTGGATGGCCATGGGTTGATTGTTGCTCCCTTGCCTCCGCCAGAGGACCAGCCCCAACGCGGAGAACGCGCTTTTCCCAACGGGGATGGCATGATCTACCGCCTCAGCTTTGAGAACGAAACCGCTAAACTCACTACCGCGATTGCCAAAACGCCTTGCTACTATGCCGATCTGGCAGCGCAGTATGACAAGCGCTACAAATCTCTAGCCTTTCGGGATGGCGGCGTGGTGCGGATGAGTCTGGCCCTGGGTTCGCGCAATCAGCTCAATACGGCCTTTCTAAAAACAAACCGACGGCTGCTGATCACCTACGATGCTGGTCGTCCCTATACGCTTGATCCCCAAACCCTAGAGGTTGTAGAACCAATCGGAGCCACCAAAGACTGGATCATAATTCTTGGCGGACTGTTGCCCATTTCCAATATCTTTCAGCCCTATTCCGGATCGGCTCACCCGGTTTGCGTGCCGCCAAAGCAGCCCAACAGCAAACAAGAACCTGATGAAGGTTTTATTGTTAATTACTCATCCGGCTACAACGGTAAATTCAAAGTTCCGGTCAACAGATTCTTAAACCGATTCTTCAAATGCATCAATCAAATCAAGCTGGGACCCAAACGCCTGTTTACAAAAGACGAAAAAATAAACAGTAACGAATATTGGGGCAGGTTCACCGATTTAATTCGTTATAAATCTGGTGCAAACCCAGACCAATCAAAGCTGGAATTCAAAGTTGAACGCTGGCGCTTGCAGTTGCCGGATGGTCAGCCGGTGGTGATCAAGCAGTCAGTGCATCAGATGGGGATTACCGAGAAGTTTATAATTCTGGTTAGTGCTGTGCAATTTAGTCAGGATGGTCAGACCTTAGCCTCAACCAGCCTCGACCGGACGGTGAAGTTGTGGACCCGCAATAGTGAGTTAATTACCACTCTCCAAGGCCATCAAGGGTCGGTACTGGATGTGCAGTTCAGCCCAGACGGACAGTTCTTGGTTTCAAATAGTAAGGACGGGACCGTCAAGTTGTGGAGACGCGACGGGGAGCTGATTGGTACTCTCCAGGGCCACGAGGGACCCGTTTGGTCTGTGAAATATCTCAGCCCAGAAACCTTAATCTCAGCAAGCGCTGACAATACAATCAGGCTATGGGAATTCAATCCAGATGCTCTCAAGAAAAAGAGTTGCGATTGGCTGAACAGTTATTTTGCCATCAATCCCGATGCTAACCATCGTGTTCACGACCAAGCTGCAAAACTTTGCCTGTGAGATGTGCTGATCTGAAATGATCTAAAAATTGCTATCCAAAAGCCAAAGACAAAAAAGTAAAAACACTATTGGTAGGGAAGCCATTCCCCATTTATACAGATATAGTCACCAACTCGGCTGCCGTGAGGATAGGATTCGCCATTGAGGTAACACGGACTGCCATTGCCAGATGCATAAACTACTGAAGTATTTGTAGTAAGGGTCAATAGTAAAAGGAAGATGAGTCGAAGATTTAAAAATTTTGTCATTGCTCCAGCCTCAATCATAATTTGAATAATTTGCACTTTGATTGTCTACCTGTATCCTATCGAGTCATTATCAAGCCATTATCAAGGTGGAACTGGGATCCACTCACCATTGCTACAGAGTTGATCACCCAGCCTTGTATTATGCGGATGCGATTTCCCATCCTTGTAACAAGGTCGTTCACGATTTTGAGGGGGCCTTCCAGAATCTTGAGATCTCCTAGGATTTTGAGGGTTTCTCTGACCTACAGGATTTTGCCCCTGCTTACTGCCTACTACTAGTTCTTGAGAATATAGAGGCGAAACACTCTCAAGAAATAAGAGGAGTATCACGAAGGTGAGTATTTTCATAGATCAACATAGAACAAAAGTACTTAAATAATATGCAAGTGATTTTATGAAACATCGAAAAACCGTTGAGGCTACACTTTTTGTAGTGGATTATTAGGTGTGGCAATCTATGAACCGAAAGTCGTATCTGCAATGTTTAGTAAAGTATTACAGGGAATTCAATAAGAAATATTTCAGTTTAGGCTTTCTCTATTCAAATAATACAGCCCGACAATACTACTTTACAAGATTGCCAAGCCGCTGAGTAGTACCCGCGTGAGGGATGAGCTTTACAATCCCATCGAAATATACAGTCGGCGGTTTTTGATGATCAGGGGAGGCTCTGGACGGTCGAGCACGGAGCCCGCGGCGGCGACGAACTAAATATGCCAGAAAAGGGTAAGAACTACGGCTGGCCGATCATTACTTATGGGGAAGAGTATTCTGGCCAAGCCATCTCTGACATTACTGCCAAGGACGGAATGGAACAGCCGGTTTATTATTGGGATCCTGTGATCGCTCCTTCAGGAATGGAATTCTACACCGGAGCCGCTTTTCCAGAGTGGAAAGGTAACATCTTCGTCGGCGGGCTTGCTTCGCAGCGCCTCGTGCGGCTTGTTATGAAGGACGGGCGAGTCGCCGGCGAGGAACACCTACTGACCGACCGTGGGAGCCGCATCCGCGATGTCCGCCAAGGACCCGATGGCCTTCTATACGTCGTCACCGACGAATCGAACGGCGAACTTCTTCGCATCGCCCCAAAGAAATAGCTCGGGCCGAAGACCATCTCTATCAGTTGCTGCTGCGGCTCGCTCCGGCGAGCCGTCGGCTTTCGGGCCTTAGGTACCAAGAGACGACAGTTAGGGCGAGCAGCAAAGCGGTCGGGAGCAATGTCATAAAACCATCGCCGATCGCAATGTGAGAGAAAAGCGCACCGGACGCGACGAAGAAAAACCCCGCATACGCCCATTCTTTCAGGAGCGGCATTCGCGGTGCGACAAGCACGACGACCCCGAGGATCTTCCAAACGCCGAGCAGCACCAGCAAATACCGCGGATACCCCAGCCGGCCAAAGTTATGCAAGACCTCCGGCATCTTGACCAACTGCAACACCGCACTACCCAGCATCCCGACGCAAAGCCAAAGCGTTGCAACCCAATAGGCAACTACTCTCCAATCAACCATAGGGCATTATCGCAGTTTGCGCCTGATTCTCGATAATGGCCAGCCCCGACTGCACATTCTTATTAGTTATCCGTTTCGATCTGGGGTGTGCCGGTTTTTACGTCGCCGTCGCGTTGGTAAGTGGCGACGATTATGCCGTTTGGCGTGACTTGGCCCTCGGTCACCTTAAAGGCCGCGGGGATGGTGCCGTCCTGAAAGAGGCGTTTTCCGGTGCCGAGCGTGACAGGGAAGATCATCAGCTCGAGCCGATCGACGAGGTCTGCTTTGAAAAGCGTCTGCAGCATATTTGCACTGCCGAAGATGTGCAGATCAGGTCCGTCGGTTTGTTTAAGTTCCCTGACTTTCTCCGCCAGATCGCCTCCAAGAAAAACCGTCGGCTGCCAGTCGCTCGACGTGCGGGTGTTCGAAGCGACGTACTTTAGAATCAAGTAGGGCAACAGACACATGACGCCAGTGAAGTTAGACCCCAAGAAGTAGGGCCAAGCGCGAAACCGCTGCATCCGTCCATCGGCGAACATGAGGCAGCCATAAATCATCGACCAGATGCCCATCAGCCAGAAAATTGCTGGAATAAAGGCATTCAGGGTAGTCCAGTTGAAGCTGAGGAGCTGCTTACCCACAAACCAGGTATAGGGACGATCCAGCGGGGCAATCCACAGCGTGTAGGCCGTGAATCCGATCCAAATTGTTCCCAAAATCAGCTTGCTTACCATTGGTTTGCCTAGCAGCTCCAACGTGTTCTGCTCAAAATGCAGTCATCACCTGCACTAACTCTTTCGAGATATCAGTATCACCGTAGCTCTTTTGCTTGAATAACACCCCTGCTAATAGGTAGATATTAGAGGAATAGAATGCTTTACGAGCTGCCCGCAACGCTTGGATGGTTTGCTTTACCTTGACTTCTGAACTGTAATAGCCGAATTGCAGCGGAGCAATCATAAAGTCTACGATCTGGTAGCCTTGAGCTAGAGCATGTTCAATCGTTTCAACCGGATTTGAATAGGCCGAAATCAACGACAACACCTGATCACAGCCCAGCGACAGCAGCTTGCGAGTCAATACGGCCCCGTCCGAACCGCCATGCAGGGATGGCATGTACAGGTCATTGTCAGGAGCTGGCAGATAGGGAGGGTTAGAAATTAAACACTTGGCATCGGTCTGCTGCCAACCTTCAAAGAAGCACTGGTTGCGGACAATGTAGTGACGCCCCAACTGATACTGACGAATTCGCGATTGAGCTACCTGACAGGCCGTGGAGTTTAACTCATAGCCATAAACTGTACCTTTGAACTGAGTTCTGAGCAAGCTATGGATCACAGGGCTGCCGTCTCCGGAGCCAAATTCAATCACCCGATCGGCCTGGGTGCAGCGGCTAAAAACCATTTTCTCCAAGCACTGAGAGTAAAAGTGAGACTCTTCGGGGCAGAAGAACACCTCATTGGGTGAATGACTCGATGAATACTCAGAGTGATCAACCTGAGATGCGGTTTGTCCAGAGTTTATCAATGTTCCTGTCAAGGTGTTACCTCACTGTTTGTATTGTTGAAAGCTGAGTGACGTTGCGGTGGATAAACCACAGCCAGATCCGACCCCGGCTCAGGCATAGTCTGAGCATTTGATCAATTGAAATTGCATTGAAATGGGTCAGATGAATGGGTTAGCTGAATTAGCCAGATCTGCCACTTGGTCCGCTTAATCACGGTTTGCTATAGCCATCCTTTCTTGACCGACGCAGGTGTTTCAGAATCGAAAGGCCGTCCTTTCCCGGTACCATGATATCCAGCACGATCACATCGTAGGCATTGTTCATAGCTCGCCCATAGCCCTCGTCTCCGTGATCGCAATAGTCTACGACAAAGCCTTGCTCTTTTAACCCAGCCTGAACAAAATTAGCAATTTTTGCCTCATCTTCTACAAACAGGATGTGCATAACGGCTTGATCCCATCCCTGACTCTGGCTAGGAGTATTCTTGCGTCTTCTCCAGGATAGCTCCACCGCCACTCTAGCGATTTTCTTACGGTTCATTGAGAAAGATTACAAAATTGTAATCCGACCAACAGGCCCCCGATCATTCTAGGCTGCTTCAATCAACAGCAGGGGCTTCTAGAAATTACCTGGTATTCTATGTAACACCAAATCAGTCGAGCGATGTTGGCAGAGCAACAGCAACGAATTTAACAATAAAGTCCAACAATGAAGTAAAAGCAGAAGTAAAAGCAAAGTAAAAGCGGCAATTTATCTATCTTTCTAGGCATTTACCCAATTGATTGCAGTTGCCAAACTATTAAAGCGAGTCTAAAGCGAGTCAGTTAAAGCGAGTCGGTAACAATTCGCACGGTTCCCAGCTGTTGTCGCCTTGTTTGTAACCGTATCTACAGCCATTTATAATCGCAGCTAACCATCACTTGTAACGCTAACTGTTCCGAACTTCAGGGGTAAACCAGAGCATGAAACTCAATTTCTATGGTTTTATGTGTAGTAATGTTGCGAGGCTACGCCTAGTCTTGGGGTCGCTGGGCCTAGCTGGGCTGTTGCTCTTTCCTAGCGGATGCAGCCTGATTCCACCGGGAGAAGCCCAGACCCAATCCTCCGAACAGCGCCAATCAGGGCCTGTAGCGGTAGATGTGGCCGTAGCTCAAACTGGGCAGATTGAAGCTGAACTAGCCTACACCGGTACAACTTTGCCCTACCGGGAAATTTCGGTGCGTTCGCAGGTGGAGGGGCAGGTGCTGGATGTGGCTGTGGATGTAGGCAACCCGGTGCGGCAAGGGCAGATCGTGGCCCAGCTGGATGATGCCATTCTGACGGCAGCCGTGGTAGAAGCTGATGCGGAAGTAGCAGCCCGACAGTCAGAAGTCGCTAGTTTGCAAGCCGAGGTGAACGATGCTCAAACCCAGGTCGAGCAAGCCCAGCTAGAACTGCAACAGGCCCAATCAGACGCTACTCGTCTAGAAGAGTTGTTTCGCTCTGGAGCCGTTTCTGAACAGGCGGTGGAACAGGCCCGCACGACAGCAGCCACAGCAGAACAAGCATAGCCAATTACGGCTACTTTATGACGGTAAATTAACTCTGCACCATACCACCCTGTTACACCCAGTGCCCCAGCCACGATTAAGGAAAGGATAATCCCGAATGGCAAAATAGGTCCAGCTTGATCGCCCCATCGCAATGCCAGATTAATCACCGACAGGCCCAGCGCGGCAACATTGCCGACCATATGAATCCAACCAGCACTATGCTGACGCACACGGTCAATTCTGAGGAAATCCATCATGCCGGTAATGGCGGCAATAATCCCCGTTACAAAACCAGCACCAATTAGCCAGAAGGAAGCCCTGGCCCAAAACAAATCACCAGTTAGCCAATAGACCAAGTCAGTGAGTAGAGGAGCTGTCAAAAATGCAATTGGAAACGTGACCAACAGCGGATGAAGTGGATGCCCAATAATAGCCACGGTGCTAGGTACACCGCTATCCCGGTATTCCTGCTCATCACTTTCAATAAAGGGTGGAATGTTTGGTGTTTGCGTCATAGTGTTTCCTCATAGAATCACGATGTGATTGAAGCCATTCTTCCCTATCGTTTGGGAGAGTTGCTGTTTGCATCTACTCCTTTTGATAGAGGTTAATTTAGCAAAATGATTTATCGCTGTGCTTCCCGATTGCATCAGTAATTATCTATATATCACCATTTACAAAAGAAGTTTCGCTGCAGCAACGTTTTTCTACCTAAAGGTATAGTTGGTTGCCTGCTATGGGCAAAAAGAGTTGCTGAACTGCCTTTGTTCTTTTCCCTATCATTCTTATCCATAGCAGGCAGAACGCCTGCTTTATAGTGAACAACAGTTGGCGCAGAACGCCTGCTATTGAACAGCAGTTGACGAATAACAAGGTAATCACAGTTTAATGAAAATCAACATGGATCAATCTCTTCAGTCAATTATTAATCATGTGTTCCTATGGTTATCTAAACTCATCTAATCCTTTAGTTACTAACTGAAACTCATCAATTCCCTCAGTTGACAGAGGTTGATAAAAACTTGATTTCCTAAGATTTCAATAGAGCACATAAAACAAACGATTTTGAAGGTGTGTTATGACCACGAATTCAATGGATCAAGACCAGCGAGTTACTAAACAGCCGATGTCGCCTGAGGAAGTTGATCCTCGCCAAAAAGCAGAGCAAAAGAAAGAGCTAGAAAAGAAAGGAAATCAGCTCACGATCAACCCTGGTGATCGAATTGATGAATCAAAATCGCTGCAAGAAAAAGCGCAACAGGTTGCGGTAGACGCCCCCGATATTACCGGCGAACACATCGTGGTGCCTACGTATTTCAGAAACCCCTCGCTTTGTCAGAACCAGTAGGATCATCAACCTCAGTCACACTCAGTCACACCCGGTCACGCTCAGAATTCTTTAATCGCTTCTCAGGTCAGATTCAGCAAAATTTCAGCCAGGCAGAGTTCAATCAAAGCGACCATCGAAGGACAATCGCTGATGATAGGCCGCTGGCAACGAATGCCCACTCATCTCCTCTTGCTGCTGGTTGGCTTGGCGGCAGCCGTTCTGTGCCATTATTTGCCCTGTCAGTTGTTGGTTGATCAACCTGCTTTAATCAACTATCTCCACATGGCAGGTCGAAAAGCGATGGTGCTGTTTCTGATTGCCCATGTGGTGGCAACTGCCGTTGGCTTACCGGGAACCTGGCTGGTTGTGAGTGGCGGAGCCGTGTTTGGGTTAGTTTGGGGCACAATTCTGTCAACCATTGGCGCAACCCTGGGGGCGATTGCAGCGTTTTATCTGGCTCGCTTGCTGCTGCGAAACCGGATCGAGCGGCGATTCAGTCAACACAAAATCATGCAAAAGCTGAATCAGATGGTAAGCTGCCATCAGTTCCACTGTGTTTTAGCGATTCGCGTGGCTCCGATCTCGCCTTTTAACCTGGTCAACTTCTTGTTTGGGTTAACCCCGATTCACCTGCGGCCCTACGCGCTGGGTACATTTTTGGGCATTATTCCCGGTACGGCGGCCTATACCTGGTTGGGTGAGTCTGGCCTAAAAGCCTTTCGTGGCGAGGGATTGACCCAATTAATGGCCGCACTGGTCTGCTTGGCTTTACTGTCGCTGCTGCCGCTGCTAAAACCCCAAAAGTGAGGAATCTCCGAAATCCTTGAGTTGGAAAGAAATCAATCCCAAAGTTAAGACATCACCCCTGCACTTGACGGTTCTCTGGCTTGACGGAAAACCCCACCCTATCCATTATGGGTAGCAAGATACAATGAAGGCAGCCACTTTGCCGTATTACAGTTTAGGCAGCCAGTTTAGATCGCATTAGGCAGTAGTTAGGTAGCAATTAGGTAGCAGTTAGTCAGCAATCAGCGAGGAGAGCCGCAGCGAATGGGAAAAGTAGTTGGCATTGACTTAGGAACAACCAATTCGGTCGTTGCTGTGATGGAAGGCGGCAAACCCATTGTCATTGCTAACGCTGAGGGAATGCGGACAACCCCCTCTGTCGTAGCCTTTACCAAGGACGGTGAGCGATTGGTAGGACAGATGGCGCGGCGGCAATCGGTTCTAAATCCGCAAAATACTTTCTATGGCATCAAGCGGTTTTTAGGCCGTAAGTATGCCGAACTCAACGAGTGTACAATTGTCCAGACCGTAGTGCGGCCAGTCGCTGGGCATAAAGCTGGCTGCCCGAGGCGGGTTGACTGGGCGTCTGGATGGCAACTGATTTCGCTCCTTGGCTAAACTCGGGTCGATGGGCGGCGGCAACTGGTGTAACGGTGGTTGAAGCAGTGTTAGAACTACAAAGCTGATCTACGGTTGATCGGCGATTCAACAAGGCATCCCAGAACTGCTGGGGCGGTGTTGCTGGTTTCCAGCCGGGGACTTTGCCTTGCATCAACAGGCTTGCCGTGAGAACACACAAATCACTCATCGCTAGACGCTTCTTGTCGATACGATATGTGTATATTCACAGAGGCTTAGCACGGCATCAGGAAGCTTGACAGTAAATTTACCGGTTTTCTGAGAAATATGTCACTTGTGTGAAATTTGACTAAAGCGGTCGCCGCTCGAAGCCCAAACCGCGACAATGATTCACTTGCTATTGGCAACTCAGAGATCTACCCTACAGGTTTACCGAATCATGGGGTTATCCTGCTTATCTTCACAATCTGCTTTAGCCTGAGTATAATTACTTAAGGCGCGGTTCGGCGATCGGCAGTCGTAGATAGCGCGAAGCCAGCCCAGTAAAACAGCCCAGTAAAACAGCCCAGTAAAACAGTAGCCTCAGAAAACCATTTAAGAAAACAGGTCAACTCTAATCCAGGCCGAAGAGAGCAAAATACCAAGCAACATCAGGAGTTGAATCTGCCAGGGTGCTACCACGATCGCAACGACCAAACTCACTAAGGCAACTGCCATGCAGCCAACTGCCACCTCCACAGACCTCGTTTGCACCTTCTCATAGAGAAAGGCAGACCCTAGCATAATCATCAAAGCCGTAATAAATCCCATTTCACCATCTCTCCTTCATCGCGTAGCGCCTCTAAAGCGCCAGGATGTCTGTTGAGAACTCACTGTTGAACTGTTAGGTTGAACTGTTAGGTCGAACTGTTAGGTTGAACGTTAGAACCTACTTCATCATTTGGCTGAAGGGTTGGCATAACTTTGGATCCATCTGAGGTAACCTCCTCTCCGGACTAATTGTTAACGAATCTCGTCAATCGCCACTTCAGGTGTTGTGAATCACAACATATCACAAACTCAAACAACCTTGTAGAATCTTTAAGTCCGCCCGAGGAGATTTCATAAAGTTAAAAATCCTTGTCTGGTAGAAACTTAAGCAAAATAAGAAATAGTGCCCCTTAGTCCAGGACGATCATGCTTACCTATCTTTTAGCGATTGTGGTTGGTTTAGGTAGCTTCAGCCTCTACTCAACAACTTCCCCGCCGGTTGCTTCGTGGCGCTGCTCGACGAGAAGGTCGTCGGCTACTGCGCCACGATGCAGATCGGCCAGACCCTGGCGTTCGAGGATCACACTTGGGACGAGATCACCGGCAACGGCTTCGGCAGCCGCCACGATCCGACCGGCGACTGGCTCTATGGCTACGAGATGTGCGTCGATCCCAAGGTGCGCGGCGTGCGCATCGGGCGCAGGCTCTACGAGGAACGCCGCGCGCTGGCCGAGGAACGCGACCTGACCGGGATCGTGTTCGCCGGACGGATGCCGAACTTCAAGCGCCACAAGCGCAAGGTCGGCGGGCCGGAGGATTATCTCGAGCAGGTGATCGCGGGCAAGATCCACGATCCCGTACTGCGGTTCCAGCTCGCCAACGGGTTCGAGCCCGACCGGGTGATGCGGGGCTATCTGCCCGAGGACAAGAAGTCCGAGGCCAACGCCGTGCTGATGGTCTGGCGCAATCCTTATGTCGAGCGCGACCAGCCGGTGAAGAAGCGCCTGCCGCGCGGAGTGGAATCGGTCCGCGTTGCCACCTGCCAATTGCAGGCGCGCGCAGTCGCTGACTATGCGGAGTTCCTCCGCGCGATCGAATATTTCGTCGATGTCGCAAGCGATTACGAGGCGGACTTCATCGTCTTTCCCGAACTGTTCACGCTGATGCTGCTGAGCTTCGAGGAGAAGGAACTCTCGCCGGTCGAGGCGATCGAGCGGCTGTCCGAATACACCCCGCGCATCAAGGCCGACATTTCCGACATGGCGATGCGGTTCAACATCAACATCGTTGCGGGATCACACCCGACCCGGCTCGAGGATGGCGACATCCATAACGTCGCCTACGTCTGCTTGCGCGATGGTTCGGTCCACGGGCAGGAGAAGATCCACCCGACCCCGAACGAACGGTACTGGTGGAACATCCGCGGCGGCGACAGCATCGACGTGATCCAGACCGACTGCGGCCCGATCGGGGTGCTGATCTGCTATGACAGCGAATTCCCCGAACTCGCGCGGCGTCTCGCCGACGAGGGCGCGCGGATAATCTTCGTGCCATTCTGCACCGACAGCCGGCAGGGCTACCTGCGCGTGCGCTATTGCAGCCAGGCGCGCGCGATCGAGAACCAGTGCTTCGTCGTCCTCAGCGGCAATGTCGGCAACCTGCCCAACGTCGGCAACATGGATATCCAGTACGCGCAGAGCTGCATCCTGACGCCGTGCGATTTCCCCTTCGCGCGCGACGGCATCGCGGCCGAGGCGAGCGAGAACGTAGAGACGCTGACGATATTGCCGCTTTGCGCACATCTAACGCTGGATCGTGAATCGCCGCTAGCAACGGCGGCACCGCGGCCGGATAATGGACTTGCCCCAGGGCGGCTGCGGCTTCGGTGCGAATCAGCGGTTCTGGATCGCTGAGGGCCGCCACCAGCAGTTGACACGCCTGGGCCTCGGGCTGTTCCTGCGCCACATGGCCGAGTGCCCCAATCACGGCACAGCGCACATCCAGCGAGGCATCATCGAGGGCGCGATAGAGATAGTCTGAGGCTTCTGAGCCAATAAAGGCCAAGGCCCAAGCTGCATGCCCCTTAATATCTTCCGGCTGATCCGGATCAGCCAAAATGGTCAACAGCGCGGGAACCGCCGCTTCTCCGGTGCGGGCCAGTGCCCCAGCCGAGGAACTGCGTACCACCGTATCCTCATCGTGCAGAAACGCCTGCAGCAAAGCCGGCACCGCTGTAGGATCGGCAATCAAGGTCAGCGTTTTGGCCGCCGCCCGCCGCACCACTACATTCGGATGGTCTGCTAAGGCTGCCACCAGCACCGGCGTCGCCACTTCGCCAATCTCGCCGAGGGTTTCGGCAAACCGTAAGCGCATCAGGCCGCGCGGATCTCCCAACCCCTCGACCAATCGCCGCAGCAACGGCTCACTCGGGTCCAGGGTGCCCACGGTAATTTGGTGATTCACGGCCTCGATCAAGGCATCATTGGCCGCCGGATCCAACCCAGACGATTCCACCAGGTGCGAGTTACTCATCGATCGTGTATCTATCGTGGTTCAATCAAATTCAACCAGAGCAGTAGCCAGCCTGGGGGCAGCCCCCTCAGCTGACGGGCTGAGTTCACTCGATGCTCCAGGTTCTATTGTTTCATGATTCTTGGCGGTCGTTGATCCAGTTTGCCGCCCGGGCCCGATTATGCTCAATCATCGCCGCTAAGTCAGCGTCTGAAACATAGCGTTGTTCCGAACAGTAGGTCATCAAATAGATGCCGTTCAACATGCGCACCGTGCTGACCCGCACCCGAAAATCGTCGGTCATAAACCAGCAGCGTTCCTGCCCTTGATGCTGCTCATACTCGGTCTCAATCGTCAAAATCCCATCCGGGCCAAACCAATAACGGCTGACCACCGGAATCTTTTCGACATAGCCTTGATTGCGCAACAGTTTGCCCGCTCGCCCGGTAGCGTCATCCGGCACATCCACCAACACCGCCGCCTGCTCAGGATTGACCGTCGCGGTCGCTTCATGCGCCTGCCAGAGAAAGCTAGCGCCGCCCTTGGCCAACGCCGGATCAATGCCTTGCAGCTTAATGGGGCCATTTGGCATGTTGGTTCCGGTGGCGGACGTGCTTAAGCTCCTATTCAAGGAAAATATGTACCCGGCAAAGACTGACCCGTTGCTGTTTGCCGTCGCGCCACTGTTGGTGTTCATCCCCGTCTTTTTGTCGTTTTTGATCGTGCCGTTTGGGCAAAACCTGGTGATCACCAATCTCAACATCGGGATTTTTCTCTGGGTCTCCCTCTCTAGCATTGCGCCGATCGGTTTGTTGATGGCGGGCTACTCCTCGAATAATAAATATTCACTCTTGGGCGGTTTGCGGGCAGCGGCTCAGTCGATTAGCTACGAGATTCCGTTGGCGCTGTCGATTTTGGCCGTCGTGATGATGTCCAATTCCCTCAGCACGATTGATATTGTCAATCAGCAGGCAGACTATGGCATTTTGAGCTGGAACGTCTGGCGGCAGCCCGTTGGGTTTGTGATTTTCTGGATCGCGGCCTTGGCCGAGTGTGAACGGTTGCCCTTCGATTTACCTGAAGCGGAAGAAGAGCTAGTAGCGGGCTACCAGACCGAATACAGCGCGGTCAAGTTCATGCTGTTCTATGCCGGTTCCTATGCCAACTTGGTGCTCTCGGCGCTGTTAGTAGCGGTGCTGTATCTGGGCGGCTGGGAGTTTCCAATTCCGGTGAGTATGATCGCTAACTGGATTGGAGTGAGTGAATCTACCCCCTGGCTTCAGGTAATTACGGGCACATTGGGCATTGTGATGACGCTGTTCAAGGCTTACCTGCTGCTGTTCCTGGCCATTCTGCTGCGCTGGACGGTGCCCCGCGTTCGGATTGATCAATTGTTAGATTTAGGGTGGAAGTTCTTGCTGCCGGTGTCGCTGGTAAATCTACTGCTGACCGCTGGGCTAAAGCTGGCATTTCCCGTTGCCTTTGGCGGCTAGTCTCATAAGTCTTAATTTTCTTGTCCTAGAGCCGATCGACCTGAGAGAACCTTATGCTCAAATTCCTGAAGCAAGTTGGTGACTATACCAAAGAGGCGGTTCAAGCTGCGAAATACATCGGTCAAGGGTTGTCCGTTACCTTCGACCACATGCACCGTCGCCCGGTTACCGTTCAGTATCCCTATGAAAAGTTGATTCCCTCCGAGCGGTTTCGGGGCCGGATTCACTTTGAATTTGACAAGTGCATTTCCTGTGAAGTCTGCGTGCGGGTTTGTCCAATTAACCTGCCCGTTGTGGATTGGGAATTCAACAAAGAAACCAAGAAGAAAAAGCTGAACCACTACAGCATCGATTTTGGCGTTTGCATCTTCTGCGGCAACTGTGCCAAGGGTGCGATCTGGTGCGAACATCCTCGCCTTGATCTGGATACGCCGCCCATCTGCGCCGAGTGCGTCATAGCCGGGCATCCGCGCATCCACGAGGGTGAGCCCCATAATCCGCGCAGCCTCATACTCGCCAATCTCACCGGTAATCCCAAGCGGTTTGCCAGTCAGCCGATAGTAAGCTGTTGCGATCTCTCTTGCCCGTTCGAGCAAGGCCGAAAGATCGTCCAATGGTATCGGAGATGCGGAAGTCATTGAGGTTCGCTCCATGACCGAACTTGGCGGCCAGCCCTCTGAATGGCAATGGTTATGCGCGGGAGGCTGGTCCGCTTTACTTCCGTATATTGAAAGGGAGCCTGCTGTGGCGAAAATCCGGGATGCGTATGGAAACTCGCCAGCATCGGGCTTCACGATGGACTTCTTTGCGCTCAATGCGCCGGGCGCAAATCAAGCCTATCTCGCCAGTCCATTTGTTTCGACGTTCAAGCCGGTCAGCCTCCTGACTGAAAGGGGCTGCAATGTCCGGCTTCTTGTGCGGCTGTGCTCGATCACTCCGCCACAAGTCATCCGCCAAGCCCTTGCCGATCCCAATGTGACTCTTCGCTACTACACGAGCCGGAGCTTCCACGCGAAGCTCTACATCATCGACGACATCGCGTTGGTGGGGTCCGCGAACCTGACAGACAGCGGATTGATGACGAACCGCGAAGTCTCCGTTGTCCTGCGAAAGGAGCGCGATCCGGCCTTCGACGACTTGCCAGCCATGTTCAACTTATTTTGGGACTATGCTGACACGATGACGCCAGAGATATGCTCGCAATACGAGCAAGCCTTCAAAGCAATCGGAAACGCGAAAGAGGAGGCAGCATTTCAGGCCCACCTCGAAAAGTTCGTCGGAGCCGCCACCCCGCCGAGCGCCAAGGTTGGGAGCGACAGAATATCTGCTCGTCGCTCGTTCATTCAGGGGCTACGCCGCAAGTATGATGAACAGCTTATCCCGGCCTTTCAGGAGGTCGAGGAGATATTCCTCGAACTTGGCAAGCGTCGCCCCGAGTTCGCCGACGCGGACCCGGAGATCGAACTGGGAAGGTTCCTCGGATGGCTGCGTATTGCACGAGCCCCCGGCGATAGTTGGCAGGCAGTAGCACTTCTCGACAGGCCGCAACGTCACCAACGCATAGCTGGCTTCCTTGAAGAATGGCATGACACAGAAGACACAGCAGTGGGCGACATGTTTCAGGGCGAAAATGAGGTCGCCAACATCAATCGCCTACGAGCCGCGCTTGCTTCGCCCGATACAAGGCTGATTCTGGTAGGTCCAGCCTATACTTCTCAGACTTGTCATAAGTGCCTGCATATTCACTCTGTTCGAGGTGAATCTTACCGGAGTGGCAAGACGTTCAGTTGTGGGCATTGTGGATGGCACGGTGACGCTGATTTGAATGGTGCAAAAAATATTTCAGTAATGGGGTACTTTTTAGCCGTACCTCGTGGCTCAGGCCTTGCTTGCTCCTTGAGTGACGGGCGCATCTATTGGTTGGGGGAGGACTTAGGGAGAAAAGAGCGAGAATAGAAGCAACAGATAAAAAAGGGCAAACCCCAGTGGAGATGCCCCAATCAAACAAAATGTACTTCTATGGTAACGCTGCAAGAGATCGTCAGTCCAACGAATTTGGAATGGCAGCAAATGCAAGAAAATCTGCATCACAATCGCACCTTGGCTGGATTGGTGTTAGCGGCATGGCAAATCGGATTATGGCTGGCGCATGGGTTAGTCGAAGCGGAACTGGACCAACGGGCACAGCAAGTCAGGGCATGGGGGCATTGCCCAAAGTGTGGTGCGACGTTGCACAGTAAAGGCTATGTCAGTCGTCGGATGTTGACGTTAGTGGGCTGGGTGGAGTGGCGACGGCGAGTCGGGCGGTGCCCCAACCGATGTAGCGGCAGCCAGGTAGTGCCGTTCGACGAAACCCTGGGGATCGGCCCCTATCAGCAAACATCGGTGGGACTGATGCGACTGGGCTGTCTGCTAGTGGTATTCGTACCGTTTGAACTAGCAGTGAGCTTGCTGAAGCAACTAAGTGGGGTCAAGATTAGCGATGCCATCTTATGGCAGTGGGTGCAGCGTTATGGGCACGAGGCAATGACGCAGGAGCAACGCCAATTGCAACAGTGGAATCAAGGCAATAAACCGCTGTTAGAGCCGATGAATGTCCAAATCGCAGCGCTTGCCTTGCTCATCGGAGCTGATGGGGTCACCGTGCCACCCCCCAACCGTGCCAAAGGCAAGATTGGTTACCAGGAAGTTAAAGTTGCCCTCCTCGCCCGCTTAGGCAGTCGGCTGAAACGCTCAGGCGAATCTGTGACACAACTGATGCAGCGCCGCCTGGTTGCCGTGCGAGGCGCGATTTACGATCTGCAAGACCGCTTACAAATTGAGGCACACCAACAAGGGATTGAAACGGCACCCCAAGTGGCCTGGATCAGTGATGGCGCCAGCGGATTGTGGGGCTTGTTTGAACGCTGCTTTGCCCCCATTGCCCTGGGCATCTTAGATTTCTATCATGCTTGTGAACATCTCAACGAGGCGGCTCAAGCCTATGTGAGAGCAGCGTAAGTGGCTGAGGTCTCTGAATTGGGATCTAGCATCCGATCCACTAAGGTCGCGGCATCGATCACGGGAACTAGACTACCATCGCTCAAGATGGTGCAACCATAGGTGTAGGCTGGAGGAGCAATGGCGGCTCCGAACGGTTTAATCACCAACTCCTGTTCGGTAATCAGTCGATCCACCTCTAGTGCAAAGCTATGTTGTGCTCGCTGAATGACCAAGATAGGCATCGCCCATTCCTTTGGAGCGGGTGAGCCAGACAGCGCGGCCCGGATAGAATTTTCCGGCAGTGGGCAGGCATAGTGGAGCAAATCAGCCAATCGATACATCGGCACCAATTGGTTCCGCCAGTGTAGAAACCGCTGTGCCCCCGTTTGTTTGAGCTGTTCTGCTTTAGGCACTAAAATTTCTTCGATGCTGTCAGCAGGAACGGCAATTGGTGTGGCATTCACCAGACAGGTTAATAGCTTGGCGATTGTTAGGGTGAGAGGAATGCGCAGTGTGAAGGTAGTCCCTTGACCGGGTCTGGAATTGACCGACAGGCTACCTTTCAATGCCCGCACCTGGGAGCGCACCACATCCAAACCAACTCCCCGCCCTGATAATTCACTCACCTGACTTGCGGTAGAAAAGCCCGGTTCAAAAATGAAGTCAAGCAATTGAGTCGGCTTTGTGGTTTCCAACGCTTCGCCAGATAACCAGCTTAGTTCAACCGCTCGTTTACCAATCCGCTGTAGATCAATGCCTTGACCATCATCCACGATCTCAATTAGCGTTTGGTTCCCACGATGATAGGCACGAATTTCAATGCTGCCCTGTTCCGGTTTACCTCGCTGCTGCCGTATCTCCGGCGTTTCAATTCCGTGATCAAAGGCGTTCCGCAGTAAGTGCAACAATGGGGCATAGAGTTTTTCTAGCACCATTTTGTCTACCAACACGCTGGTACCGCTGAGTTTGAGGCTAACGGATTTGTTGTATTTGGCAGAGAGGTCACGCAAAACTCGCGGAAAGCGGCTCAACACATTACCCAAGGGCAGCATGCGTGCCCACATCAGTTCGTTTTGCAGTTGGGTCAGCTTTTGCCGTTGTTCGGTGAGAGTTTGGTTGGATTGACCAGCAAACAGACCGACATCTTCTAGCCTCTCTTCGAGCTGGATCACTTGCTCCCAAATTTCCTGAAGTTGAAAATGCAGCGTGCTGTAGCGGTCCATTTCTAAGGTATCGAAGCCAGCTAGGAGGGTAGAGGTGGCACCGAGTTTGTCGCTTGGGACCAATTGAGGGCTAGAATGAAACAGTGCCCAGGACTATATCGAAAATGTGCTGGCAGATGTGCAGCCGGGAGGCATTGTCCTGCTCCACGACGGCGGCGGCGACCGTTCTAAAACCGTGGCAGCGCTACCCACAATTATTCGCAGCCTCAAAGCCCAGGGCTATCGCTTTGTTACGGTTCCAGAGTTGTTGCAGCTAGAATCGGACGGCTGGTAATCCCAATCAAAATTTATCCAGTGGGCAATCCGACTGCTATTGAGTTTCCTCTGGCGTAGGGATAGTAAAGCCGTGAGCTGCAAGGAGCAAGTTGCGTCAATCCCTTTGCCGTCTTCTGATACCCTGAAAACAGGTGAAACGCCAGATTACTCTCCCGATCAATTCCACGATCAATCTCCCGATCAACGCATGGATACTAAAGCTTTTAAGCGCTCGCTCAACAACTCGGACAACTATCACCGCAAGGGATTTGGCCATGAGGCCGAAGTGTCTAACCTGATGCAGTCCGAGTATCAGAGTTCTCTGATCCAGGAAATTCGCGACAATCAATACCGACTGCGGCGCGGCGATGTCACGATTCGGTTAGCGGAAGCCTTTGGATTTTGCTGGGGCGTGGAGCGAGCAGTGGCGATGGCCTACGAAACGCGGCAGCATTTTCCGACCGAGCGGATCTGGATCACGAACGAAATTATTCACAATCCGTCGGTAAACCAGCGCCTGCGAGAAATGCAGGTGGAGTTTATTCCGGTGCAGGGCAACCAAAAGGATTTTTCTGGCGTTGAACGGGGCGATGTGGTGATTCTGCCCGCCTTTGGAGCCAGCGTCCAAGAAATGCAGCTCCTGAATGACAAAAACTGCACAATCGTGGATACCACCTGCCCCTGGGTCTCGAAGGTGTGGAACACGGTGGAAAAGCACAAGAAAGTCAGCTTTACCTCCATCATCCACGGCAAATACAACCACGAGGAAACCATTGCCACTAGCTCATTTGCCGGCACCTATCTGATTGTGCTGAACCTGGAGCAGGCCCAATATGTGTGCGACTACATTCTGAATGGCGGCGACCGCAATGAGTTTATGGCCAAGTTCAGCAACGCTTGCTCGGCTGGCTTCGATCCGGACCGCGACTTGGAACATGTTGGCATCGCGAACCAAACCACAATGCTGAAGGGCGAAACCGAGCAAATCGGCAAGCTGTTTGAGCATACGCTGATGAAAAAATACGGCCCAGACCGGCTGAACCAGCATTTTCAGAGCTTCAACACCATCTGCGACGCCACTCAGGAACGGCAAGATGCTATGTTCAAGTTAGTCGAGGACCGGCGCTCGGTTGCGGGCACCCTGTTGATTGCCATCGATGGAACTGAATACTTTAGTTCGAGCCAAATCCACTGCTCGAACGGCTACTGGCAGCTACAGCACTGATTCGCTCGCAGCCCCTTGAATGTGCAAAGAGGTGCTGCAATGTCTATTAGCGGTGAGTTAACTAACGCACTGCTAATAAAATCCGATCGTCAAATCGCTGCCAGATTGTACTGACTTCTCGAAAGCCTGCCTCTTGTAGGGCTGCCTCATGAATCACCAGCGTTGGTTCATGCTCGGTAAATCGAGGTTGAAAGCGCCGATGTCGTTCGGTGAGCAAATCTTGGAGTTCTACTTCTTGCTCGATCGCCTGCCACCACTGCTGCCAATCTTCCTGATTTCTCGCGACAAATGCCTGCTCTTCCTGCTGCGTCTGCACTGCTTTGGCTATCCGTTGAAACGTAGTTAGATGCGGCGGAAAGTAAAGATGATCGCCGTTGAGAAACACGCCACCCGGACGCAGAATTTGACCGAGTTTCTGATAAAGATGCACTAATTGATCAATTCGCAGCCAGTGCAGTGCAGTGGTCGTTAAAATGGCATCAACCTGAGTTTCACCCATTGGTTCTAACCATGCATCCTGCGTTAAATCTGCTTCGATCCAACGCAGTCGATCGCCCATTGACCCTAACACGCCCTGACCGATCGCCAGCAAAACGGGATCGTAATCAATGGCAATACAGGTGGCTTGCGGGAATCGATTGAGTAAACGTTGACTGATTGCACCGGGGCCACAAGCCAGATCAATGGCAGTGAACGATGCAGGTAACAGGTAAGCGATCGTATCGAGCATGACTTGAAACCGTTCTTCTCGATAGGGGAGATATCCGCTTTGCTGCGCGTCCCAACGCTCCAGCCAGTGATGCCAGTTGATTTTGAGCAGATTGTTTGTCATGGTTTTGCCGAGTAAATGAACGATTTGCGATGGCGCTACACGCCGCTCGGAGAGCGATGGCGCTACACGCCGCTCGGAGAGCGATCGCGGGGATGGGCCGGTAACTGAGCAGCGATTAACTGTCGTGAATAAGGATGCTGGAGTTTGCTTAAATCCAGGGAATCGATCGATTCAACGATTGCTCCGTTGTGCATGATGACAAAGCGATCGGCAAGATATGCAACGGCAGCCAGATCATGGGTGATAAACAGGTAAGACAGGTGAAATTGTTGCTTTAGATCGAGCAGCAAATCCAGAATTTGAGCTTGAATGGTCATGTCAAGATTGGAGACGGGTTCATCTAACACAATGAGTTTTGGCTTGAGAACTTGCTCCCAGCAGCGATCGACGGGTGAAGCGGATGTTTTCACGATCAGACATAGAAGTTGCCTATTCAGTCGATAGTAATTACACAAGTTACTAAACCGTTACCTCTTTATTGAATCGCTCAATCCACTCCGAACGCTGCTTACTGATTGTTTCCCAATCCTGGTAGATGTATTTCTCATAGTCATCAAAGGTTTTCGCAATTTTTTCGGCCAGAATTCCCGTTAAGGGCGCATTTTTATTCACGGGTGCAATGAAGTAGGGCTCAGATGCCATTGCCGTTTGCACCTCCGTACTGAGGGCTGCATCGATATAGGCCGTTGCCAGCTCAGCGCTGGAAACCGGATTCTTCACCACATGCATCGAGGCACCGAACGCATAACTGCCTTCCTTGGGGATCACCCAATCCACATCCACACCTTTGCTTTGCAGCAGCGCAATGCTGCTGAGGTTATGCGGGGCAATATCGATCTCGCCCTGCTGGAATAGAGTGCCAAGCGCACCGAGGTTGGGTGCAATTGCCGCCACGTTGGGCAACAGTTCTTTCACAGCCTTGAAGGCTGGCTCTAGATCCGTCTCACTGCCACCATGCATTTTGGCAATTTCCACCATCCAGCCGGTGCCTAGCGTGCTGCTCATGTTGGTAATGCCGACGCGCCCTTTGTATTCTGGCTTCCAGAGGTCGGCCCAAGAGGTAGGAGGGGTGGTAATCTTTTTGGGATTATAGGCGATGCCAACAAACTGGAGGCCAATAATCGGTCCCCAATCCCCGCCTCCTGACTTTTGGTAGCGCGGCAGCACATCGTTGTAGTGCTTACTTGCTTGGGTTGGGAAGGGTTGTAAAATCTCATCCTTGGGCGCCGTGATTAAGGGTCCCGGATCGAGAATTGCCACATCGAAGGGTGGATTCGTGGCACCTGCGGCCTGCAACCGGGCGACTTGGTCAACGGCAAACATGGGCACTAGGGTTACATCCGACCCCGTTGCTTTCTTGAAAGCAGGCACCAAGATTTTGCGATGGGCATCTTCCCATGTGCCTTGGTAGGTTGCTGCAACTAGCTTGCCGTCCGCTCCAGATTGGGCTGATCCGCCTTCAGTCGATTGATTAGCGCAAGAGTTCAATCCCGCGATTGTCAGTCCTGCGCCAAAGCTTGCGCCTAAAAAAGTCCGGCGTTTCAAACGATAATCCATGTCCTAAATCACTCCTGAGACGGTATATGCAATCGAGATATAGCAGATTACAATTGCGAATGAATAGTGCGAATGAATAGCGTTACAAAAGAGGGATAACTAGCGGACCCCGATCAAGGTCTTGCTGATGCAGTCTTCTTACAAACTGCAAGTGCCCCTGCAAAGGTTCGATTAACCGATTGGGTAACATCGTCACCCGACTTTCCTTGCCTTTGGTATCGCGAATGACCAACTGGTGCTGAGCAAAATCAATATCCTTCACCCGTAACTGCAACCCTTCACTCAGGCGCAACCCACTGCCGTAGAGCAATTGCACCACCAGTTTATAGACACCATACAGATGAGCAATGATACGCTGCACTTCCTCTGGGGTCAAAACGGTGGGCAAGGAGCGTGACGGCTTTGCCCGCACTGCATCAACTCCAACTAATTCCTGCTGCAAGACAAACCGGTAAAGAAAGACGATCGCGTTGAGCGCCTGGTTCTGAGTGGTGGATGCAACGTGTTCGGTTACAGCGAGATGGGTGAGAAACTGTGTCACTTCCGGTGTTCCCATCTCACTAGGATGCCGTTTATTGTGAAACAGGATAAAGCGGCGAATCCAGTAAAGGTAAGTCTTCTCCGTACGGTAAGAGTAATGCTTGACTCGAATCGCATCACGCACTTGGTCGAGAAGCTTTCGAGGGCGAGATTCTAACATCGAATGTAGAGTAATTCTGTATAAAAATATACTCAATATTATGAGTGTTCTACTGAGGTTGCCAGGGCAGATATACGGATCTTTGCTGTAGATCCACCCTGATTGAGGTGAATACACAGCCGCCTTGCTGTCGATCCCGCTCTTTGGGGTGAATCTACAGCAAGGAATGTGTCTATTCTGTATAGATAGGCAGATCTACAGAATTACTCTGTACAATAAATTGTTAGCTGGAAAAACTCAGTGCTGCATCATGGATGTATCCCTCTATCCAAGACGCAAAAATCTATGACAGATAGAAATAGAAATCAATACCTGTTGGAATTGGCAAAACGCAATGTCAAAGCCTATATTGCCAATCCGAAAACCAAGGCTGCAATGGTTGCAGGCTCAGTCGCTGAGGGGCTGTGCGATGAATATTCGGATTGTGATATGAGCATTTATTACGACGAACTACCTTCAGAAGAAGAATTGCAGCTTGCACGTCAACCCGACCGTTGAAAGATGGTTGGTTGAGAACGAAAGGTTATTAGCGGCGGGTGAAGCGGGTCGTTAGGCTGCTGGGTTACCTGTAAGTGTATTGCAGTAATCGATCGACTCAAGCAAAAAGATGAGAGTGATAGTCAGTGATGCACTGCGAATCACAAGCTACAAGTGTTGTGTTGACAAGTCCCTGCCCTTTTTCTAAGCTTAGGGCATGAAAGTTAGCCGCCGCCAGCGATCACAGACTTGGTTATTGCGAACTGTCCACCTGATTGACCGTGAACTGCTGAAATTAGGAATGAAAGAAACAGAAGTGAGCCGAATGCTTTGCGTTTCATAATATCCACACCCGCGAGGGCACCTCAGGCAGAGGTGTCGCTATAAACATTTAGGTTATTGCGTGGACGAAACTAGGCGAATCTTATACGCATTTTTCTATGACGTCAAGAAAAAAATCGGTATCGCAGGGCAGATATGAGGAGATTGAAGAAAATCCGAGATCAGTTTGACCTAAGAGTCAGGTATTCAACTAGATCAATCAAAAGCTCAGTGTTGTCGCCGAGAGCATCAATAATGTCGATCGCTTCATGCTTTACTTTTTCTGCGAGGTTGCGTGTTTCTTCAATGCCGATCGCGGCCGGATATGTCGCCTTTTCAGCAGCGACATCCTTTCCGGCAGTCTTGCCAAGAATTTCGGTCGAACCGGTTACGTCGAGAAGGTCGTCGATTATTTGATACAGAAGCCCGATCCTTTTTCCATATTCGGAGATGATCGAAAAAGAACTATCACGAACCTCTCCGATCACCGCTGCGGCGGCAGCACTAAACTCGATAAGTGCTCCGGTCTTGTTGCTGTGTACTTCCTCGAGCTGTTCAACGCTGATCTTTTGTCCTTCAAACAATAGATCTAACTTCTGCCCTACAACCATCGAAGCCGCGGCCTTACCCAAACCCGAGACCAGTTTTGAGCGCGTGGCGTCATCAAGAGAATCATCCTCCGCGATCGTCTGGAATGCCAATGCCTGAAGTGCGTCGCCGGCAAGGATCGCCGTGGCTTCTCCAAATCTTTTATGGCAGGTTTCTCTGCCGCGACGCAGATCATCGTTATCCATCGAGGGGAGGTCGTCGTGTATCAACGAGTAGGTATGGAGCATCTCGATGGCCGAGGCCGTTCGCACGAGACGTTCGGCCGCTATATCAAAATGTTTCCCGACCGCAAACAGAATGGCCGGACGAAAACGTTTACCGCCGGCAAAAAGACTCCAACGGATTGCCTGCCTAAGTTCTTTAGGGCCGCGACCGGATTCGGGGATCAACCATTCCAGCTCACGGTTGATCAGCTCTGCAGATCCTTCCAGAAATGGTTCGAAGGTGTTCATCAAAAGTCGAATTATCGGGCATCGGTGCGGGAATATCAATCAGTCGGGTTTTGCTATGTAAACATTGGTCGGTAATATTCACTTAAAGATTATGGCGGTTACAGATACTGAATTTCGTGCTGCGCTATCGCACTTCCCAAGCGCGATTGCGATAAACGGCTTTCCAACTCCGAAACTCGCAACCAAGGCTTGACCCTGGCTCCTTCAATAAAGGCATGACAGGCCCGCTGTTTGCCATCCCGATCCTGTCCGAGCTGGTAGTAAATCACATCCCCAACCTGAGGCCGACGGGTGGACTCTTTCAAATCACAAATATGCAGAAACACTCGGCGGCTGCCGTCATCCGGTCTGATAAAGCCAAAACCGCGCTTGTCTTGCCACTCGATCAGCTGACCTCGGCGCAAGGATTGGCGCAAATTTGCCCTGTCCTTAGCCAAATCTGCATTACTCCAACACTTCTTTGCCCATGCGTAAATATCGATAGCGGAGGTACAACCCCAGCGTCACTTGCTTCATGATCCAATAAAACACGGTCAGAATCACAAAGGTAATTGCCATCACCGCCACTGGCTGCTTGCTGGTCAGATCATCCAGGGTTGTAATCAAAACGTTGCCTGGTTCGGTGACGAGATCCCAGCTATTGAAGCGACGGAAGCGTCCGATATAAACACCAATCGCACAGAGCAGATGCATGAGGATTTCTACCGCCCACACGACCGTTCGGCTGGCCCCCTGCTTGCGGAGATAATAGCCCTGGTTAATCAAAGACACGACATAGGCTTCAAAGCCGCCTAAAATTGCCGTGATATGCATGGGAATCAGGATTAAGCCGACCACCCACATCGAGATTCCAGCCCGTGTACCGCGAATCAGGTGAATAATATCGGTCAGGAGATAGGGAGCGTTGGGCAAAAACGCTAAAAAGACGACCCAGACAAGCCACCAAATAAAGGTGCGAGAAATTTTTGATCGGCGGAACAGCCAGAAGCTCAGCGTCAATGGGATAACCGCAAGAAACAGATTCCAGAGAATCCAGCCGCTATAAACATTTGAAAACGCGAGGAAAACTTCATACAGCCTTTCTCTCATAGCATGCCCCGTTGCTTTGGTTGACCCTAACCTAGATTAACCTCCGGTTAGGAGGAGATGGCAGGGGTCAGTAGAATTCATCTCTAAAAATTAAAACTTTTTGAGGAAAAGACCAATTTGCGTGAATTCACCTCTATAGTCCTATGGAAGCCAATCCTATTCGCTTTAACATCTGTTCATGAAGTTATGGAAGCAAACAGTGAGTTTGGTGATTAGGTTATGTGATTCTGCTGTATGTGGCATCTCCTGTCCCTGCGAAGTGAGATGCGCTCGCTAATCTCCAATCAGCTTCTTAGCTCCCACTCAAGCTCATAACTCAGCTTCATCAACCAGTGAGTGCCTGATCTACACAAAAGGCATTGCGTCTTCAAACTTAGGGAAGTGTAAAAACCATTCCTGGGCGCAACTTTAATCCGCTGCCCCGTTTACCATAGTGAGGAACTTGAGGCTCGGTATGAAACTGCCTGCCAACACCATGCTCAACTATATCTCGAACAACTGAAAACCCATTCGCATTAGAATATTCCTGGATTGCAGCGCCAATATCACCAATTCTTGCATCGGTTTAACTTCAGAGATTCCCCACATCATTGGTTGATGAGTGACTTCAACCAATTTCCGGGCTGTTGCTGGTACATTATCAACCAGAAATGTTTTAAGTACCTCGGCATAATTAAAAACCAGATTCAAAACCCTGCGTGGGCGGCGCAGGGTTTTGGGTTTTATAGTTCCACCGGTTCCCGGCTGGCGTTCCGCACAGTATCCACGATCTCAGCTAGCTTTTCAGCCGCTTTACCACTGCTAAGAATTGCTTTGGCTGCCCCAAACCCAGATTCTAAATCGGCGCAATAACCACACTGCCAGAGGTAAAAGCCACCGTTCCAGATCGCGGCATCCGTCAAGTCACCGGGCTGGCCTTGTAGGACGGTTTGCATCGCGGCCACTAGTTCCGGAGTAGGCAACAGCGGCACTTCTAACCCGGCAAAACCATAATCGCGGGGATGGAGCAACAACCGCTCAAAGTTTGGTTCTGCGTCGGGTTGACTGAGGCCGACAATGCAGGTACGGTCGCGGGGTAGGTCACAGCTTCCTTCCAGTCCTTTCACTGTCATAAATCGCTGGGTACCTCGCAGGGCAAAGGCAGCTCGCGCCATTTCTTCGGTGGGCGGGTGGACGAAGCCAGACACAAGCAGGGCTTCTCCAGCATAGGGGCACCAGAACAGCTCCACAGTTGCAAAGGGTGGGCGCTTACCAATTTGTTCCCGATAGGGGACGAGCGCTTCGGCTAGGGGAAAGTGAGTGGGCAGATAAACGAGGCCCAGCAGCGTCTGGGCAAATACCTGCTGTACCTGATCGAGCGACAGCACCGTCCAGTCTACGCCCAACTCCTGCCAGATCTCTACCAGCGGCACACCTTCTTTGGTGGGCATGCGTCGCCCGCCATGCATCACCACCGGACAGCCCACTGCCGTTAGGATCAAAGCCGTTAGAGGAGATAGGGGCGCGGTCCGTGAGCGTCCATCATAGGGAATGCCCATCACAACCGCTGGGTAATTGGCCTGAATCGCCGTTAGTTTTGGCCCTAGCTGATCGTAGACATCTAGCATCCCCGCCAGTTCTTCACCTGTGGGGCGTTTAATCCGATGGGCAGATGGCTCATTTTGCGTTTTCCAACTTCAATGAAACTGTGCGCTGAGGATGCATCGTCAACTGACCTCAACAGGCAGTTGTTTCATGTAGTTTCAGTATGTGCGGCTGAACTCATCTATGTCGATAAGGAAAGTTCAGGCAAAATACAGGCAAAATACAGGCAAAATACAGGTAGGGTTTTTGAGTTCGTCAGGGAGTCCAGGTTGATGAAATTTGAGAGTGCGCTTCATATTGCAGATGAGGCCATCTTTCTGGAAACAGGAAGACGACTGACACCGGTTGAGGTTGCTGTGTTACAGGGTTCCTGGCAACGACAAACCTATGAACAAATTGCTGATGCAACTTACTATTCGGTTAACTATCTCAAGTTAGATATTGGTCCCAAACTCTGGAAGCTCCTGTCTCAGGCTTTGGGTGAAACAGTGAGCAAAACAACCCTTCAAGCCGTTTTGGAACGGCAGTGGCGACGCAATCAAGCCGTGCCCAATCGCGTAGAAGAAAACCAGCAGCAGGTATTTTCCCCACCCGATTGGGGTGAAGCAATCGATGTCTCCGTTTTTTATGGATGCACTTCAGAATTAGAAATCCTGACAGAATGGGTTGTCCAGGACCAATGCCGGTTAATCACGCTGCTGGGAATGGGTGGAATCGGCAAAAGTTCTCTGGCTGCTAAAGTTGCGAACCAAGTACAAGATGCATTTGAATTGGTAATCTGGCGAAGCCTGCGAAATGCCCCACCGCTGGAAAACCTGTTGAGCGATGTACTCCCCTTTCTATCCCAGCAGCAGGACTCCAGAGCCGAGCCTCATCGACTGCTGCACTGGTTGCGGACACATCGCTGTTTGGTGATTTTGGATAATGTAGAAACGATTCTGCAAGCAGGCAGGGCAGGACAGTACCAGCCAAACTATGAGGCTTATGGCGATTTATTTCGTCTGATTGGCGAGTCAGTGCATCAGAGCTGCGTGATTCTCACTAGTCGGGAGAAGCCTGCTGAAGTCGCAATGATGGAGAGCACCCAGGTTCGGTCATTATCCTTGAACGGTTCTCAGGACACTGCTTTGGCATTGATTGAGTCGAAAGGACTGTCCGGAACCGAGGCAGAAAAACGCCAGCTCTGTACCGTGTACAATCACAATCCGTTGGCATTGAAGATTGTGGCAGCTTCCATTCAGAATTTATTTGGCAGCAAAATCCATGCCTTTCTTCAGGCAGAGGCCATTGTATTTAGTGGTATCCGGCGTTTGCTGGATCAGCAATTTGAGCGCCTGTCTGAGCTGGAGAAAACGATTATGTACCGGTGGTGGCATTGAAGCGCCGACAAATTTGCTCTAGATAAACCCTTGGCACAGGTTGCGAATCATTACGGTAGCTGGCACCCTCAACTTTACCAAACTCGGAGCCAACTCAGAGTAGTACCAGTTCTCAGTTTTGTAGCTTGCTTCTGCATAGCAGTGTTTTGAGTTTTAAGTAATGAAAGCTGATCCAACTAAATAATCAACCTACTTGTATCAAAGATTGCGGAATTGATCTTAAAGTAAACTTTGGTATCGTCAAACTGATTCTGGGCAGAAAGACGATATAGTAAAAAGTGAAGCAATAAAGCTTCGTTGGCAAATTTGACAGCCAAGATCACGTTCAACAAAGTAGAGGTTAAAAAGCTGTTTAATTTGCATCTGTCTCGTCTAACCGTAACAGCACTTCTGCGAAACATTGATATTTCCTCTTAGTAGTTAACAGAGAGTTTGAGCGCTAAATCAATATTATTTTTTCATGATTGAATTAGCCCAACTCTAGATAGAATCAGGAGAGATGAGGAAATCACTCAGCGTTTCACGCAAGGGGTGCTGTTACTGCTTTAAAGCCTATGGTAAGGTAAAGAGACAGGTAAAAGTGCATCATGGCAATTATTGCTTTGAAAGCCTGGTATCTCCAGGAATATGAACCAATTCGAGAATTAGAAAAGCGCCCCCACGATTTGCGCCTCAGTAAAAATAGTCTGTTGAAGTCGGCTTTGCGAGCCGATTTTTTAGAAGACAGTGAAGATGTCAAACAATCGGTTTGGTTTCAACGCTATTTAGAAGGAGAAACCGTTGAGTTCTACATCGAAGGCAGCGGCGGTTACGCTATTTCTAATATCGATTTAATCAGTCATGAAATCTACTTTACCAAACAAGATGTGATGGCCCATTTAGAGCCAACGATCTTTCTTTGTTATCAAACTGAATACGCAGAATCGAGTGAATTACTGCGCGAAGAATTGCAGACGATAATTGAAAAACTCAACAAGCGATCGCGGCTGTTGTTAACGTTAGAAGAATCCCATCGTCCCACGGAAGGAGCGGTTCGCCTCAAAAGTACCTTGATGCAGAAAATCCGCAAAAGCCTGCTGTTTATTGCCGACGGGACGCCAATTCTGCAATTGGACAGCGAACCACCCCAACCCATTCCTAGCCCCAAAGTTTGTGTGGAAGTGGGCTATGCGCTGCAATGTAAACGTGCTGAACAAATTTTGCTGGCTCAGATGGAGCGGTCTAGCGTCAATGGTCAGTTTGCCTTCGACCTGCCGCAGGGGAATCGCCTCCTGTTCCGCAAGTCGAGCGCGTCTTCACGGTGCCCGGCATGGGGCAGCACTTCGTCAACGCCGTGCAGAACAAGGACCTGTTCCTGATCATCGGCGTGGTGCTGATCTTCTCGACGATGCTGATCCTGTTCAACCTCGCGGTGGACGTGCTCTACCGCTGGGTGGACCCGCGGATCGAGTGACGCGGTCCGTCATTTTTGTAACGATCTCAGCTGTAAAGACTAAATGCTCGGTGGACAAGCCTTTGCGCGAGTGAGATCGGCCGATTGATCTGCGGAAATCTCTTTCTGTTTCGCCTTTGAGCCGAGCCACTTCGATGCGGCACTTGCGAGGATCTCGTTGCATCGGTACGCTTATCGGCCAAAGGAGGAAATGATGCGTCTATGGCTAATGGTTTGCTTGTGCGTGCTCATGGCATCCAGTGGTGTGGGCTGCGCTTCCATCGTCCACGGCTCCACAACGAAGATCCCCGTGAGTTCCGATCCGCCCGGAGCTCGCGTCCAGGTGACTGGCGGCAAGATGGGTGTCATGAACGTCACCGCGCCGACGACCATCACGCTCGACAACTCGTACGACTACGCGCTCACCTTCTCTGCTGATGGATACCAGATCGAACAGGTGCAGATCACCCGTGTGCTTCGAGGGATGTTCTGGGGCAACATACTGTTTGGTGGAATCATCGGCGGCGCTGTCGATGCCGGTACAGGAGCCATGTGGCGACTGGTGCCCGAGTCGATTACCGTGACACTAACACCCCTGAAGCCAGGAGAGGCTCCACGCCAAACCTCTACGCAGCCGCTCACACTTGAAGAGCGGCGCGCGATGATGGACCGATTGCGTGCAACGAACCAAATCACGGAAGAGGAATACCAAGCTTCAATCAAGGCGATCGACAAGGAGATGAAGATGGCCGGTCAAGGCCCTAGATAGCCTCGTCCCGGATGGACCGACAATGCCGCTGGTGTGAGGTTGGACGATACAGCCACTCAGCGTTGCTTTGGCTTCGGATCTTGAGCGCGAATTGTCGACACAGAATTCGTTTAGATCGATCGTTGTTCGAACGTCGCGCCCTCGAGCACGTCGAAACTCACGAACTGGCCGGGCTTGAAATCACCCGGCCTCTGGCGCGGGTCGGTGGGGGTGCAGTGGATGGGCATCCCGGCGTTCACCACCACCGCGTCGGGCTCGATGGCGACGACCGTGCCCTGCACGCGGCGGGGCCGACCGTAGACCGGCTCGATGTACCGCCCGCCGGTGGTCACCTCGTCGATCCGCCGAGCCTTGGCGCGGATGATCCCGATGATCCGCAACTCGTCAGAGTTTCTGAATTTCAAAGCCCCGCAGGGGTTTTTGGATAGGCTCTTAATGTTGTCTTTATGCTGTAGCCAGCAATTATAAGGCATCGTGAGTTCAATCTTGGGAACAATGACGAGACAATTGCCGAACAGCTATCAAACAACCACCAAACCATTACTAAACAATTACTAAGAATTGCTTAAGCCTTTGCTTGATGTAATCTTAAACACGAATCCTTGTCATTCAAGGTTGTAGTGTGCATTAGTTTAGGTGAACCATCGCTCAACTTCAGCTTATGACCAGTCACCCAACAGATATTTGTGCTCATGTGCATGTAGAAGACGACCGCACAGGTACGACGGTCTCTACACTCAAGCGGGCACTTGCCGACAATTTATACTACATCCAAGGTAAAGACGAAACCTTTGCCACCCTGTACGACTACTACATGGCACTGGCGTACACAGTGCGGGATCGTCTAGTGCATCGTCGGATTAAAACAGCCCAGACGTACTACGAGAAAGATGCCAAAATCGTCTATTACCTCTCGGCTGAGTTTCTCATCGGTCGCCTACTGCTTAATAACCTGATCAACCTAGGGCTGTACGATCAAATTCAGCAAGCCTTGAAAGAATCGGGCCTTAACCTCGATGATTTGATTGACCGCGAAGAAGAACCGGGTCTCGGCAACGGAGGCTTGGGTCGGCTCGCCGCCTGCTTCCTCGATTCATTGGCCACGCTGGAAATTCCTGCTATTGGCTACGGTATCCGCTACGAATTCGGCATCTTTGACCAGTTGATCTGCGATGGTTGGCAGGTCGAACATCCTGACAACTGGCTGCGCTTCGGCAATCCCTGGGAAATTGCCCGTCCCGACTATATGGTCGAGGTCAAATTTGGCGGCCATACCGAAGTTTATATCGATCAAGAAGGCAAGACCCGCAGCCGTTGGTCGCCTCGCATCACCGTACTCGGCACCCCCTACGATACGCCTGTCCCTGGCTATGGCAACAATACGGTCAACACCCTGCGCCTCTGGTCGGCCAGAGCGGGCGAAGATTTCGACTTTCACGTGTTCAATGCGGGCGATTATACCCAGGCGGTAGCAGCCAAAACCTTCTCAGAGAACATCTCGAAGGTGCTCTACCCCAACGACCACACGCCTCAGGGCAAAGAGCTGCGCCTGCAGCAGCAGTATTTCTTTGTGTCTTGTTCGTTGCAGGATATCATCCGGCTGTACTTGCGCAAGCATGACAACTTCAATGCCTTCCCGGATAAGGTGGCAATTCAGCTTAACGATACCCACCCGGGACCCACCATGCCATTCATGATCCGATCGTCGGTTAAGGAGTACTCTCTGGCAAGCTGCTCAAACGCTGCGCCTTCTTGAAGCTGGGTTTTTAGCTCTTCGGCTAACTCTTTGTCGTCCACAATGATCCGCGACAGCACGACCCGGTCGAGAAACACCTTGCGCTCGATAAAGTATTCCGGTAACTTGGCCGCCGTCACGTCTTCTTTGAGCTTTTTCAGCCGAAAGCTGCCGGCAATTTGATTGTGGAACGCCTCGTAGGTGAGTCCGTTTTCGGCCAGCCATTGCTGAAACTGATTCGGATCAGTGAGCTGGTTATTCAGGCGAAAATCAACCACGGCCTGTTCCACAACTGCCGGATTCACACCAGCATTTTCCTGGGCTTGCAACTCTCGCTCAATCACAAACTGTCGCACAATATCACCGATGAAGGCATCGAGCTTGCGGGTCGCCTGAAGGTAGTTGAGAATTTGCCCGGTGGAAATGGGCTGATCATCAATAAACAGAAAGGGTTCAGAGGTCACGAGTTCAATAGGATTGATGGACTATGCATCGAGTTCAGCAACCTCATTATGCCCAAACTTACCGAGGCTTTATCCAAACTTTACGAATGGGTTAAGTAAGATTACGTGCTGCTAAACCTTAGCCGATCCCCATTCTCAGCAAATCCTCAAAAAACTTGACCTTGTGCGATCCCAATTCCCCTTAAAATAATGAAACCAATTTTCACTGCTCCCCACCATCTGCCCCGGAGGAATTATGACTCAGCGCCCAATTATCCTCGGCATCGTTGGCGATAGCGCGGCTGGTAAAACCACCTTGACCAGGGGCATTGCTCAGGTATTGGGCGAAGACGATGTAACGGTGATCTGTACTGACGACTATCATCGCTACGATCGCAAGCAACGGGCAGAGATGGGAATTTCAGCCCTGCATCCAGACTGCAACTACCTCGACATCATCCAGCAGCATCTGGGTTTGTTACGCACCGGCCAACCTATCCTGAAGCCGATTTACAACCACAGTACCGGTAGCTTTGATCCGCCAGAGTATGTCAAACCAAATCGGTTTGTGATCGTTGAGGGGCTACTCGGCTATTCAACTCGCGGCATGCGGGACAGTTACGATATCAAAGTTTATTTGGCACCTCCAGAAGATCTGCGTGCTACCTGGAAAATCAAACGCGACACCCGCAAACGTGGCTACACCGAAGCCGAAGTGATCGAGCAAATCCGCAAACGGGAACCCGACTCGGAAGCCTATATTCGTCCACAGCGGCAATGGGCGGATGTTGTGGCACTCGCGTCGGCGTGGCGATGACGTACAACGGCGATGACCCTTGTGCAGGCCAAAGTAGTCTACCCTGGCCGCGCTCCGCCCGCAAGGCACGGGTGCTTCGGCTGTGACGACTCTGGACTTGTCAAAGACCGTTCGAGGGATGAGTGTCAGACGGCCATCGCTGGTGTGAAATTGGGAGTCTTGCCGACGAGAATACGGCGACAGCGAAAGACGGCGTTGATGCCCCGGGCCGACAGTGCTCGGTGGTCGATGGATTCGGATTGAAGCTCGCGCATCGCCAGCAGCGAAGCGATCACGTCATGGTCGAGGGGGATGCCCCAGAGCGGCCACGTCCAGCGGGTGTCATCGGCGCGGGTGCCGGAGAAGCCACGGGTGGCGAGCTTGTTGCCTGCTGCAACAGATTGGAAGAAGGGGAACGCTTCGATGGCGAGGCGATTGGCGCCGAGCATGCCGCCGCGCTTCTTGCGATCGGGATCGCCGCTGGGTGTGCTCCATTGATGAGCGTGGCGACGGTCTTCGCTGGGCTCGATGTGGTGGAGCGACTGGTTGTCGAGCGGATCGGCGTAGTCCCAAGGCTGGAAGAGGGTTCGTCGAAGGTGTTCGGGTTTGCAGAGAAGCATCACGCTCTTCAGGTTGCCCCAGAAGTAGTCGCGGCGAGCGGTCTGCAACTGGCTGGTTGCGTCGGGGGCAAGGTCGGAGGTCATCGCTGAGAGCCAATCGAGAGCGCCCGCGGAAACATCGCGGTCTGCAGGGCCTTCAGCGCCGTGGGCACGGGCGCGTAACAGCTGTGGCGGGCTGTATCTTGCGCTCACCACATCGTCCTTGTTCATGAACGCAATGGAGTGCCTTGTGGCATCAGTTCCCAAAACACTGGCGAGGGAGGTGAGCACATCGTCCTGAACGAGCGAGCGATTCGCGTGCAGCGTCGGGACCCACCTGCCGGCGTGGATGGCCCACGACGTCTTGAAAGCATGATCCGGAGACCCTCGTGAGAGTACACGCAGTGTGCCGAGGGCCGCGAGGAAGGCCAATGGGTTGCTGCCGTCGAGGCCCGAGAGCACAATACCGTGGTCGTTGTCTGTGGAGCGGTTCACGACGCGTCCTCCTGTTTCGCTGCGGCGACCGGATCACGGCCAGCGGGCAGGGCGGTCGGAGGCGTGGTGGTGGTGTGCTCGGGCGGCTCGCCGCAGGCCCAGTCGGCGAGTCGGAGCAGAGCCTCGAGGTACGGCAATCCCCACCAGCCGTAGCGGCGGGTGAGGGTCCAGAATCGCTCAGCGACGCCGCTGTCGAGGCAAGGTTGTAACTACCGAATCGTTTGGGGAGAGTCCTGAAGAACACCAGGAGCAACGGCAGCCTTAGGGATTTCAATTGGTGGGTGGTTGATCGCAATCATTAAGCCATCGCTGGGGACATCCTCATTGGGTGTTAGCGAGTCGGCTATCGACGGAGCGTAACTGTTTTGCGGTAGGGCGCTAAACAGGGCACCAATTAGGACAGCCGCTGCCGCCAAACCACCCCAGATTAACCGCTTCGGCTGACACTCAATCCGCGCTGTTACCCGATCAACTAGCTGATCAACGCTTTGTTCAGACTGGGCGATGGGTAGCGTATGCAGCCGCTGTCGCAGGGTGAGCAACCGCGTGTAGAGTTGCTGCGTTTTGGCATCCGTAGCCAGCCACTGTTCAACTTGCCGCCGCTCGTTAGCCGAAACCTCGCCATCCAGGTAAGCGCTAAGTAGCTCAAACCGGTCGCGCTGCATTATAGAAGATAGCTCTGGATGAGCTTCAGCACTGGATTCGGCAATAAGGCATTCGTTGCTCTGCTCAGTATTGATCGACTCTTTGGGGTTGTTGCGTTCGTCAAATTCATCAAGATGGTTGATCATGTTGAGAGTCTCTGGAATTAGAAGCCGATATTAATGAATTACCTCAAGTCTCCGATTAGAGTCTCTAAATAGTGTAATGAGCCGGCCAAACTCTGGGTATCTTGCACTAGGCAGAATCACGGTCTATGACTGATCACTCCTTAGATAAGGCTACTGAACTTGGAATCATCCATCCGTCGCAACTATAACACCCGTAAACAAGGATGGGGGTGTAGGGTCAAATCCACTTCATACTTTAGACAGCTTGTGATAAATTTGCTACGCATCAAGATATTGCTGCAATTGTTCCTGAAGCCGCTGACGCGCCCTGGCAATTCTAGATTTGACCGTTCCCAACGAGACTCCGGTAATCTCAGCAATCTCCTCATAGGCCATACCCTCAATTTCGCGTAGCACGATCGTAGTCCGGAAAACTTCTGGCAGATCGGCAATCGCGTGGCGAAGCTGCTCGTAAAATTCCTGAGTGGCCAACTCTTCAGCCGGTCCTGGGGTATCGGAAGCCAGTTCCCAGTCCAGCTCTCCGTCCTCTACCGCCAAGGGTGCATCTAACGAGAGGGGTACACTGTTGCGCTTGCGTTTGCGTAACTCGTCATAGAACAGGTTAGTGGTAATGCGGCTCAGCCAGCCGCGAAACTTCACTGGTTCCTGTAGCCGTTTGATGTTGCGGTAGACGCGAATCCACACCTCCTGGGCTAGGTCAGCCCAACCAATGTCGTCGCCGGCGAGCGCGAAGCCGCGGATGACGAAGAGTTCGCCAGCGATGCCGAACCCCGTCGTGGTGCGGATCGTGGGGTCGTTCTCCAGCACCTGACCCAGCGTCTGCGGCTGCTGATTGAGAATCAACGCCGCATTGTAGCTGCGCAAACTGAACGGAACATCTTCCGCCGCCTTGTCTCCAAGCACACCCGCCCTGCCGGATTGCTCGACGCCGGACTGGTTGGCACGCTGGGCGGTGACGACAATGTCGTCGTCCTCGGCATCCTGGGCGGCAAGAGGAGTGGCCCAGGCAGGGAGCGCCAGCGCGGTGGCGAGGAATAGCGCTTGGCGCAAGGTTGGCCTGTTCATGACGTTTTCCTTCAGGATGGAATGCCGGATATTCAGGTTCGGCGCGCGCGCAGGGCCCAGATGACCGCCAGCACAGGGGCGGCGAGCGCCAGCCAAGCGGCGGCATCGCGCCATCCGTCGCCGGTGAGCGCCACGACGAGGCCGACCAGGCCGAGCAGGAAGATCGCGATCGGCCAGGCAAATATTGCAGCGGTGGACCGCCCGGACTTAGCGGCCCGAATCATTCGGCTGGAACCGGCACGACATCGATCGCGCCAAGTCGAGCGGAGGCGGAGGCGCCTTTGGCCCACCAAAGGTAAAGGCCGGAGGCCAGAACGACGATAGTAAACAGGGTCAGGACAGCCCACAGGATCTTGAGCGGCAGGCCGCCGTAATCGCCGAAGTGAAGCGGCCGGGAGAGCGACAGTGCCTGATAATACCAAGGCATCGGGCGGGCATCGGTGAAGACGCCAGTTTCTGCGTCGATCAGGGCCGGCGTAAGCAGGCGCTCGGTCAGCGGCGTGTCGCCCTGAAAGAACACCGCGTAGTGGTGCTTCGAACTGAAGGTGCCCCCCGGAAAGGCGATGAACTGCGGGTTGTTACCCGGCAACACCGCGCGCGCACTCGCCATCGCGACGTCGAGCGAGCCATACCGGGCCGGATCGAGGGGCTCGCGGCCGTCGTAGGCCCGAGTCATGTCGGCCAACTCGTTGGCCTGCCACAGGTCCTCGATCGGCGTGGCGAGGGCATTGATTACGCCCGTCACACCGACCACCGCCATCCATGCCAGCGCGACGATGCCGAGCAGGTTATGGTAGTCGAGCCACTTCGTCCTCTTGCTGCGCGAGGCGCGAATGCTGCCGAACGCGAGCTTGCGCATGAACGGCGCGTAGAGGACCACGCCCGAGACCAGCGCGATAACGAACAGCAGCCCCATCGCTCCGAGAAAGAGCATGGGCAGGCGCTGACTGGGCAATCCTATCGGCAAGTGATGGAAATGCGAATTCATCAGTTAACTCAGGTCGAATCGGTTGCGACGGCTGACGGTTATTTGCGGTTCGCCACAGAAGCCGATCGTTCCTTGCTGCTAGAGTGGTGTACTGCCTTTGCCTCTGAGATCGGGGAGGTCGTGATTGACGTGCCTGAAAAAGTGGTGGATGCCGGGTTGAAACGGCAGAGTATTTACCTCTGGGAGGATGGTACGCCTGTCTCATGGGCTAGCGGCAGCCAATCTTTACCGACCGCCGCTCGGATTGGTCCGGTTTATACGCCACCGCAGCATCGGCGCACAGGCTATGCCACAGCCTGTGTTGCAGCGCTGAGCCAAAAACTTCTCGATCAGGGATGCCAGCGCTGTTTTCTGTTTACAGACTTGGCAAATCCCACCTCGAACCATATCTATCAACAAATTGGCTATCATCCTATCTGCGACTGGCATGACTTTGCCTTTCACTCGGAGCTGTGAGTCCGCATTTCGGCAAACGGAATTGCAGTTCCCATGCTAGATTGAATTTGGCGCATGCTGGAGAAAGGCTGTCATGACGAGTGCTGCCTACCTAAACACAGATATTGACTATCCTGAATCTGATGGTAAGCCAATGGCTGAAAGCGATTACCAACGTCCTTACATAGCCTATGGCACTGAGATTCTAAATATTTACTTTGCCGATCGGCCTAATGTTTATGTCTCTGGCAACATCCTGATTTACTACGAAGAAGGCAACCCCAAGGCAAGTGTAGCTCCCGATGTATTTGTTGTCTTGAATCGTCCCAAGGGTAAACGTAGATCTTACAAAGTTTGGCAAGAAAACAATCAGTATCCTGATTTTGTTTTAGAAATTACGTCCAAATCTACTGTGAGTGAAGATCAAGGCATCAAACGGGGTTTATATGCCTTCTGGGGCGTATCGGAATATTTTCAATATGACCCCAGTGCTGACTATCTAGAGCCACCACTCCAGGGCTATCAATTGATGAATGGAAATTACTTCCCGCTGCCCGCAACGACGTTGCCTAATGGCAACCTATCCATTACCAGTGCTGTTTTGGGTTTAGAACTGCATCTAGAGCAGGGAGAACTGCGTTTCTACAATCCGGTGACGGGTGAGAAACTTCTGACCCATGCGGAAGCAGAAGCCGCCCGACAGACCGCAGAAACCGCTCGACAGGCCGCAGAAACCGCCCGACAGGCCGCAGAAGCGAAAGCAGAACGGCTAGCATCCCGGTTACGAGAACTGGGAATTGATCCTGATCTGGAGCAAACCCTGCTGGACTTGGCCCGCTTCCATTCGGGGGATGTACCGACGGTGGCTTCGGTGGCGGTGGTGCCGGTAGGGCTGACGCGGTTTCGTCCGCCGGAGGATGAGCTGGTGCCCGTAACACCAGAAAAAGCCCGCGAGGTGATCGCGCAGGTGCAGGCGCTACAAGCTAAGTTTCATCGCCAGTTTGGTACAACCTTTGCCTGGTTAGCGGATGAGTGGTTTTTGATTGCTCAGCAACCGCTACCGCCCGCTGCCCACTACGAGGACTATCCCCAGATCGGTAATGGAGTTGGCTCGATCCATCAGTTTCTCAGCCAGTTTCATGCTGCTGCTGCCCAACTTCCGGCCCACGTTGATCAGCCTCGCCGACTGACATGGGTAGTGGGAAATGCGGTGGAGTATGCATTTCAGCCTTTAGTAGAGCGATTAAACCAAGTAGAGGGCTTGACGGTGCAAATGGCAGCACTGCGCAGTCTGTACTGGGGACAACAGATCACCGTAACAGGACTGTTGACAGGTGAAGATTTGTTACAGGGGCTACAACCCCTACCTCTAGGGGATGGGATCCTGCTTCCTAGCTTGATGTTGAAGCATGACCAAGCTTGTTTCCTAGATGACATGACGGTGGAGCAGGTGCAGGAACGGCTGAAAACCCGGATTTGGCTGGTACACAGCGTGGAAGAGCTGCTGGCAATCTGTGTGTCTCCTCAAGAAAAATTGTTAAGGAAGTAAATTTCCATAGACGTTACTTACGATTTGTAGGCCAAGTTGAAGATTGTGTGAGCGGAGGATTAAAGTTCCGCAATTTTTGTGATGTGGGATTACCTTAGGTAGGACTACTATCTTGAGAGTGAAATTTCATAGTGGGGCAACCTTTTCTTCATGACTAGCTTGAAACGCAACGCTAGACAGATTCAGTTTACCGGTGATCCTACTGATATTACAGGCAGACTTGGTAAAAAGAAGGACGTTTTCTACCGATTTAGACTGGCTCGCAGTAGCGATATTTCCTTGACTTTAGATGGCTTTGCAGCTAAGGCGAATGTCGATCTGTTCCTACTAAATCGAAAAAACCGCGTTCTGCGCAAATCCACTAAACCTGGAAATGCTGCTGAATCTATTAGCACTGCCCTGAAGCCTGGCGAATATTTGATTCGAGTCCAGAATAAGCGCAGCAAGACGAAAACCAGCTTTCAGCTCCAAATTGCCACAACGACTCCTTTATCCGCTCCTACGCCGTCACCCTCTACTACACCATCACCAACTGGAGAGGTCAAATCACTGATGCGCGCGCGATGGCTCAAGCGATACTGGAGACACTCGATGCGCCCGAAACCGCCTTGGTGCGAGCCGAGGCTTTCGCGCGGGACGCAGCGGTTACTCGCTATCTTGCCGCCTTGGGTCTGGAGCCGCACGCTCCCAAGCGCTGAACTCACCAGCAACCACACGCTTCAGGTTGAAACCAGCGCTCGCTAATTTTTCGCTCCAGTCCGTTGATGGCGCAGCGGCTTCGATTGTGACTATAGTGATTTCCGGCAAGGCCGCGATCGCTTCGTACCAGTTCAATGCCGTCACCTCATCTCCGAAGTGGACTATCTGGCATCCTCTGGCTCGCTGCGGATCCGGATCGATTACGGTAACCGCCTCCAATTGATCGAGATAGCTCGCGCGCGCCGACAGGCGCGTTCGTTCAGTTTGCGCCGAAGTTGGCTCAATGGCCAATATAGTGGAGCCGCTTCCTGCAATTCGGGCGAGGCGGCAGGCGGCATAAGAAACATTGCTGCCCAGCAGGGCGATTCGCCTGAAAGCTCGAGCTTGTGGAGTGAGATAGGAAAGCACGCTGGCATTCGCTGTCCTTGGCGAAAACAGAACTTCGCAATTGGTCGGATCGGTCGCATCGACGGCCAATGTAACGCCGCCAGCGTGAACCACGACCGGCAGATTTTCCTCCTCGATCGATTTTCTGAAAAGGAGCTTCGACAAACGTCTTCCGCCCTTCCCGCGACACAACTGGCGGGCAATCAAAAGCCGCGTTCCCAGCGAACCGTACTTGACGCGCATATCTCGCGCATAGGCAACCATCGCGGCGGGCGTAGCCAACACAGCCCAGAGCCGGGCCAGCCCAGTTAACTCCTCTCTATCCTCCCGGCACCCAAGATGAAACTCGGCACGCCGTAGCCCGATCGCCAGCTTGGCTACTTCGACCGGCGTCGTGCGCCACCATCCCGCATAGTGTCGGAGGGCGAAGCGGTAATATTCAGAATCCCCCCAGGCCCTTTGCATTCGGTCGAGCCCACTGAGGCGCGCCTCGCGATGATCGTGGAATATCCGCGCCGGATCTTCTATGAATCGCGTCTTGTAGTTACGCGCAATGTCCAGCCAAACGCGCCCTTCCGGAATGAAGCGGGTCGGCAAATCCTCGCGAAACGGGTGTTGGCGCAATATCGCGGTGCGATGGAAGCCCAACCTTTCGCCTGCCATCTTCATCACGAAAGTAGCGGTGGCGGAATCGATGTCCAAAGGTGAAGGCAGCCTTTCCGAACCGACGATGCGATCATCCTGGTCGATGCAGCGCGCGGTTCACCCAACAGTCTGCTACGGAAGAAGACCTTTGCGGAACTGCGGCTGACCGTGCTTCTATCGCCAATTTCTTAATCAACACACCAGAAAGTTCAGCCAATTCCAATCTGCCTATCGAGGTTGCTAGCACTTTGCGATCTTTTAATCTGTCACACCTTCGTCGTTTGCCCTGCACCCGTCTAGAAGCAGATAGTATTCTGCCGCTCGTGCCTGACCCAAACCAAAAAGCAGCCGTATTTGACTTCAACGCCAACTACGATTGGATGACTCAGGCTAACTCCCAACTCGATCAATATCGAATCATCCACCTTGCCACGCATGGCTTTGCCAATGAGGAAAAACCTGAACTGTCGATGCTGGTTCTGTCATTGGTTGATCCCCAGGGCAATACTCAAAACGGTATGCTGCGGCTCCGCGATATTTTCAATCTGAAGCTGAATGCCGACATGGTGGTGCTGAGTGCTTGCCAAACCGGACAAGGGGAAACGGTGCGCGGCGAAGGGCTGATTGGCATAACGCGGGGCTTTATGTATGCAGGCGCAAAGCGAGTCGTCAATTCACTGTGGTATGTAGATGATGCTAAAACTGCGGAACTGATGGTACGGTTCTATCGGGGCATTTTAGAAGAGAACCTATCACCGACCGCTGCTCTGCAAAAAGCCCAGATTCAGATGTGGGAGACCTACAAGAAACCCGACCTCTGGGCCGCTTTTACAATTCAGGGTGAATGGCGTATCCAAAATTGATACCTGTTTAATCTTGAGTTGCTTTGGCTTCACTATAAAGTAAGCATATCTTCGTTAACCACATGTCTATATATTTAAATGTCCATCCGTGAGGAGAGTCAATGAAACGGTTTCTAGCCCTGTTGCTGTCTAGCTTCTTGGTTGTGATTACCGCTGGATATGGGTTATCGGTTCGAGCACAATCTCCCAGCCCAGCCGCAGAACGCTTCACACCCACCCCAATTGCCATTGCCTTTAACCCTGCTACTGACGGTGAAACCTATCGCCCACCCGATCGAGAGCAGTCTGATCTGCCCTTTAGTGACGATTCTCGTGCCATTATTGGCAGAGATCAGCGTGTGCCCGTACTCAACCGTAGCTTTCCCTGGTCAGCGATTGGCCGAATTGATTGGAGCGTGGATGGAAAAGAGTTGGGCCACTGTACAGGAACGCTAATTAGCCCAGATGTAGTTTTGACCAATTCCCACTGCCTCGCACCGGAAGAAGCCAATTATCAACCGATTATTCCCCGTGGTACAGAGCAAAATGGCCGAATTCAAATCCTCTTCACCAGTTCTCGCGAAGCCAATCTCCAACCGGATTCAGGAATGCGATCAAAGTCAGGCTACCGAACATCGGAAGAAAGATCATAACCAAGGCCATCGGTGTAAGCCGCCCCAACTCGGTAATGATTGTCTTTAATCGCTTGATCAAATGGTGTGCTCCTTCTCGCCTCGGATCAGCTGTCGTCTCAGATAGTCTAGAGCTGCCTGGCTTGATCTCCACCTAACAAGAAAACGGTCCCCGGGTAAAGACAATCGTATCGCTTTTGTTCCCATTTTGCCAGAATAACCGACATAAACGGTCCCGACCGGCTTTTCTTCTGAGCCGCCATCTGGCCCCGCTATACCAGTAACGGAGATGGCGTGGTCCGTTCTCGCCTTGGTCCGCATCCCCTCGGCCATTTCACGTGCGGTCTCTTCGCTGACCGCTCCTAATTTTTCCAAGGTCAAAGCCGACACCCCAAGGACCGACATTTTTGCGACATTGGAATAAGTGATTGCACCTTGCATAAAGTAAGCAGACGAACCGGGCACATCGGTCAAACGCATTGCTATCAACCCACCCGTGCAGCTTTCGGCGACCGCCACAGTCTCCCCTCTCTGAGTCAAAAGGCGTCCGACTACCTCTTCCATACTTTCGCCGTTCAAGGAAAAGACCGACAGGCCAAGCTTCTCACTTATGCGTGCTGCAACATCATCAAGAAGCTCTGCAGCGTAGTTTACGTCCTCAGAGTGAACGGTTAAATGAAGCTCCACCTCACTCTTATTGAACAATATCGAGGTCTGTAAGTCTTGATATGATCGGTATATATCAGAGACCGCCTCATCTACGGCCGATTCCCCCATACCGGAGATCTTTATGACCCGCCTCTTTACGCGAATTCCGTCGGCCTTTTCGCTCAGCCTTGGAAATACAAAGTTTACGAACATCGGCTGCATCTCGCGGGGAGGGCCGGGCATCAAGATCAATGCCTTTTGGCCTATCGGGATAAACATTCCGACTGCCGAGCCAGTCGGATTAGGTAGTATTTGTGCACCTTCAATAACAAACGCCTGTCGCTTGTTGATCTCAGGCATTTCCCGTCCCCACGAGCGAAACCGTTCACGTAGCCGGTCTTCGATCTCATCCTGATAAACAAGTTCCCTTCCAATAGCCTTTGCTGACACAGGACGAGTAATGTCATCCTCGGTGGGGCCGAGACCGCCGGTTGTAATGACCAGGTCTGACCGCTTGAGAGCATCGCGGATGGCTTCTTCAAGACGCGCGGGATCATCACCAACAACCGTTTTCAACTTCACGTTGGTAAAGTCATGAATTGTGTTGAGCTGGTCTCGCAGGTTGCCTAGGTAATTAGCAGCTAGCTCTTGTAATTCGGGGTAAATGCCGGAGGAGGCCGATCCCAATGTTGTTAGAGCCGTATGGTGTGCAGCTAGTTCGGTTTCTCCGGGTTGGTTGTGGATGCGACCATTGCTCTCAACTGCGCCATCTTCGGTTTTTGGCAAGTCATGAAACGTGCGTCTAAAGCTCAAGGCTGCGGTCTCAATAGCTAAGACCGATTGTTTTAGGGCTTCCTGCTGAGCGTGGAGCGCTTCTACTTCGCTGACTAAGCTGCTCAAGTCGCGCCGGGGAACCAGATCGGCCACGATTTTGATCAGTTCGGCTACTTCTTGCTTTAATGAGCTGACATCACCCGGCGGCGGTAGTTTGCTGAACTGACGATCTAGCCGCGTGATGTGCTCTTGCAAAATCGTCAGGTTTGGCTTGGTTTGGTAGCTAAAGCTGTCTAGATTAACCTGAAGCGTGGCGACATCCTGTTTTAACTGATCGACTGTTTTTTGAATTCCGTCAGCTTGCACCTGACTCGATAACCCTCCCAAATCAGCTTCCATCTGGTTGACGGTTTCCATCAGATAGTCGCAGCGTTCGACCACCTGACGAACTTCCTGGCGCACAGTCCCCAACCCCTGTTGCTCGATGGTAGCCAATCGCTGGTGCATGCTTTGTCTCAATGTTGAGATTTCATTGTGCAGCTTTTCGGAAACTTCCTGATTTTTGAACAGCAGCGACCGATTGAGGCGATTGATCGTTTCTGGTTTGGGCAGCGAGGCCACCTGTTGATGTACTCGATCGATTTGCAGCGCTAGATACTGATCGGTTTCAGTCAGAGTGGTGTCGCGCTGCTCACTCATTTGGGCCAAGCGACGACGATTCAATAATCCCAACACCACCAGCAAAGATAGGGGCGTCGTTGTGTAGAACACCTGATTAAGCAGGAGAGATGCCACTGAGCCAGCCCCTAGGCCAACAAGCGACACGTTCTCCAGGGCATTGAGCCACGAGTACTTCTTCATGTTGAGACAACAGCTTGTGATATACGTTTTAATTCAGGCAAGGTTGGGTCCATTCCGGGGGCATATTCTCTTTCTACGAAGTCTGCCTATGTCGTCAGGAAAACTGCCAAAAACCCCAGCCGCAGGGAAAAATCGAGCTTAGCAACCTCTGTGCCTCTGTGGTCCCCTCAACGCTCCCTCAATTTTGGAGTTAATCCCCAACCCAGAACTCAGCGCCTAGGTTTACTCAATTCAAACTGTTCTATGTTGATGGAGCCGCCCAAGCCCTAACCCCAATTCGACTCGGCGAGCGCATTGTACTCAATGCCCCCATTGCCATTGCTGAAAACCGCATTATAATTCCATTTCTGACCTCAACTGAGGTAATCAACCGTTCTTATGGTATCGATACTACCCTGCGAGAGATGGCAGAACCCGCCAATGAGTGAAAGCAAACGCCTTTGTAGATGACCAGTTCAAGGTTCAAAGTAGAATTTCGAATCAGATTCTGAGTTCGTCTTGAATTGACGTAATATTTTGTATATTACCTGTGTATAAACTATTTCATTTCTCTTTCGCCGATGTTTTATCTCCAGCTCTGTTGAGGTGAGCAGCACCGTTATATAGTTGCCATACAGACTTGTCATTTTGCAATTAATGAGATATTCTTAAGGCCTCGACCGAGGATTTCAACAGCTCATCACAAGTGTTTGTCCCAGCACTACCAAAAGCGCGTTTCTCGTATAGAATGTGCGAAGCTGTAACATTCTCTATTTCGCTTAAGACAAGATTAAGGAGAAAATCATGTCAACCTTAACAGTCTGGAAATTCAACACAGTTGATGGTGCAGACAAAGCTTTGACAAAACTAGAAAGCTTGCAAAAACAGCAGCTAATTCAGGTGCTCGATGCGGCAATCGTCAGCTGGCCCCAAGGACGCAAACGGCCTAAAACCTATCAGGCCATGAGCACCGCAGGAGCAGGAGCACTGGGTGGTGCCTTCTGGGGCATGTTATTTGGTCTAATCTTTTTCGTGCCATTGCTGGGAGCAATCGTGGGAGCTACAGCCGGAGCTGTGGCCGGTCGATTTACCGACTATGGCATCAACGATGATTTCATCAAGGAGCTGCAAAGCAAGGTCACTGAGGGTACATCTGCCCTATTTCTGCTCACTGGCCAGGTAACGCTCGACAAAGTAGAAGCCGCATTCGCTCCTGAGGAACGCGGTCAACTGATCCAATCCAACCTGTCTACCGAACAGGAAGCCAAGCTGCGGGAAGATTTTGGAGCAGAGGTATAGAAGAGTTGATGCATCTGATTCAAGTATGAGCATGCGTACAGACAAGCTGTTTAAGCAGGTTCATATGAGTTTCATATTTTGTTGCTCTAAGCTAAGGGGCGAACAAGTCTCAGTAGCATCTAATAACTCTCATCATGCTCAGAGTGCTCGAATAAGCTAACATCTACTCCCCTTGAGGGGGGCTACACCATAGGCACGGCCTCCCTTTCTTATTGATATAACTCTATGTTTCGTTTCGTCTTTGGATGAACTATTTATTGAATTTCCACAAATCCTTCGTTGAACCCAGAAAAACTGTAGGTGCGAGAAATGTGACGGTTCAGCGAGGCCGAATTGAACTGGGTCAACACATAGATCTTGTAGATCTCGGAATTGATGCAGTTGCTGACCGGAATGTCAATCAACCGATATTTACCGGCAATCGGCACCGCAGGTTTTGCCCGCAATTTGGTTAATGGATACAGCCGGGTGCCAGCACCTCCGCCCAGAATAATTGCTAGTACCTTTTTCACAATGACCTCTTAACTGCCGCTTAACAACCATTCAACTTCCACCTACAGTGTCTGATGGTCGGTAGCAGTTGGCAAGGGTCTAAAGGCAGAAGATTTGGAATTGGGATCGAGAAGGAGAATGTGGGGATCAGGAAAATCGTTAGTTTTTGGGAAAATCTAGCATTGGAGTTGCCTAAAATGAAAAACTAAACGGATCGTTTCGGCAATGGACCCCCAACCCCAACTCACCCCCGAAGAACTCCAGGAATGGCAGCGCTGTATTGCAGAAGCCAATCGCCACAATATCTGGTGCCACTGTCGGGACTGCGATCGGGAATGGGTCGCCTCTTCAGAAGTGCCCTGTGAGTGCGGCAGTAAACGGGTGGAGTATATTGCCTGCTGGCAATTTCCAGATGACTAGCGCCTGCTGGCAATTTCCAGATGACTAGCGCCTGCTGGCAATTTCCAGATGACTAGCGCCTGCTGGCATGTTCAAATTAGCCTGACTCAGATTGGTTTCACGAAAATTCGAGTTTCTTAGCTCAGCTGCTTGTAAATCAATACCTTTTAGGCTAGCTTTTGCTAAATCTTGACGGCTCAGGTTTTGTTTTGCGCGGTTTGCCGCCTCCAGTTTTTGGAACAAATCCTGATCGGATGCAGTGTGTTGATTATGCTCGGCTTCTTGGATTTCTCGCTCGCGTTGTATCGCTGCTTTCAGTTCTTTTTGCAATTCTGCAAGCTCAGATTTAATCTCTTCAAATCTTTTGCCAGTCGATCTAGGCTCTATGTAGATCGGACTTTGCTTTTTCAAGGCTTCCAGTCGATCTATCTTGATCTGGTCCACTGATTCCTGAAGCGCTACCTTTCCCTCTAAGCCATCTAAGCTAATCAGTTTCTTGCCTGTGCCGCCCGCTGCGCAGGGTTTTGGGTTTTATGTTTGATTATGCTCACCTACTGGTAAATAGCATCGTTGTCAACTGCTGCAAATACTTTAATCCTTGCAGGGAACCATGAAGCAGCCGCAATCCACTCACCGGATGGGCCAGTAAGCTTGTCACTAAGGCGGCGCTGAACAGCTCCTCCACCAGCTTGATGAACGGGTCCATCGACCCGCCCACGTCGAGGAACAGCAGCAGCTTGACCGCGTTGTGCCGTTCCGGCCGCATGTGGATGTCGAGCCAGCCCTGGCGCGCGGTGCCGTCGATCGTCGCGTCGAGGTCGAGTTCGTCCGCCGCGCCCTCGCGCGCGAAACGGCGCAGGCGGCGCAGCGCCATCTTGATGTTGCGGGTGCCCAGTTTCTTGGTGTTGTCGAGGTTCTGGAACTCGCGCTTTTCCCACACCTTCAGGGCGCGCTTGTGCTTGCTCTCGCCGCCGATCCGCACGCCTTCCGGGTTGTAGCCGGAATTGCCGAAGGGGCTGGTGCCGCCGGTGCCGATCCACTTGTTGCCGCCCTGGTGGCGCTTTTCCTGCTCCTCGAGCCGCTTCTTGAGCGTCTCCATGATCTCGTCCCAGTCGCCGAGCGACTTGATCTTCTCCATCTCCTCGGGCGTGAGGAACTTCTCGGCGACGGCCTTGAGCCAGTCTTCGGGAATGTCGACCGGGTTTTGCCCGTAATCCGTCAGCAGGCCCTTGAATACCTTCTGGAACACCTGGTCGAACCGGTCGAGCAGGCCTTCGTCCTTCACGAAGGTCGCGCGGCTGAGGTAGTAGAACGCCTCGGGCGTCTGCTCGATCACGTCCTTGTCGAGCGCCTCGATCAGCGTGAGGTGTTCCTTGAACGTCGCGGGGATGCCCGCCGCGCGCAGCTCGTCGACGAAGTTGAAGAACATGCCGCTGTCTATCCGCGCCCGTCGCGAAACACCAGTGGCCGATTGCTACGTATATTGCGAGGCAAGACTTAAACCTTCGCTAACCATGCGCCGCTATCACCCGCACAGAAAATTCAGGGGGCGCATTGGTCATGAAGCACGAGCATATCGGGCCCGCGGGAAGCGGCGCGATCAGCCGGATTCCCGCGCGCTGTGGTGAAGTCACGGTCGGTTGCACCGATGTCGCGGGGATCGTGCAGGAGGTCATCCGTTCGTCGGAGCGCCTGCGGGCGGAGCACATCGCCCTGCGCGGCACGGTCGAGGCGCTCGAACTCGACCAGCGCAAGGTTTCCGATGCCAGCGACGAGGCGCGCCAGCTTTCCGAACGGGCGATCGAGCGGCTGGGGCAGGGCACCAGCCTCATCCAGTCCTCGCTCGGCCAGATCACCGCCTTGCTCGAACTGGTGGACACGCTGACCCAGCACGTGACCGGGTTCGCCGCCGCGATGGAGCAGGTCCGCTCGAGCGCGCAGGACATCGAGCAGAACCACAATAACGACGATTCAGCCGTCCTAGCCGCTGGATCAATCCTGCTGAATCAGCAATTTGAGACACTAGCAAGGTGGCAGACAAATCCAACGACATCTCAGCAACTTGAGTGGCAATCGCCATCACCGCACCTTCTTGCTTAAACCGATCCACCACTTCCCGATGATGATTGACGCGATCGCCGTATTTATAGCGGCTGTGATAGAGCAAGGGTTTCAAGCCGCGCTGTTGAGCGTCCTGATAGACTGCGATTGCCGTATTCACCTGATTACACACCCAGAGAATTTTGCCGCCCTGCTGAAACTCAGCCTTGACGCGATCCCAGTCTGGGGCATCCGCATAGTGGAATCGGTAACGGGGTTGGATCTCCAGTTCCTTTGGTCCTTGAATAATTTGGATAGCCTCACCCACCGCCGCTTCAACCGCCTTCACCTGCCAGGGTAGAAACGAAGCTGACATTAGCAAAATTGGTGCTTTCACGACTTGCAAAAATCGCAGCAAAGCGCCAAATAGCTTGTCATCGTAGCAATGCACCTCATCGAACACAAAGGCAGCCTGAGCAATGGCCGGAAAACAATACATCGGGCGGCGATTGCATTGCAGCAGTCCCAGTACCGTGTCTACAGTGCAAACGCTGACCTTAGTACTCCACGCCTTGAACGATTCCAATTTCGTTTCCAGGTCATCATCATCGCCGGTTGATTGCAGGTCTAGATGCTCCAAGTCAACGGCGGCGCGAGTATGCAGCAACGTTGAATCGACCTTATCGTGAACATAGTCGAGAAAGCCTTCGGTGCTCGTACCTGTGGTGGGATAGCAGAAGAATAGCTTGCGTTCTACCGCGTGGTGTTTCGCCCAGTTGTAGGCTCCTAGCGTTTTGCCCGTGCCACAACCTGCTCGTGCCAGCGTTACCCGCGAGGTCGCATCACCGAGTTGCACTTGAAAGGGACGCAACGTATCGCCTTTCAACCGTTCATCCACCACATGCTGTAGCTCTAGTTCGGTTAGCGTGTAGCGAATTTGGGTTTGAATCCAGGGTTTGATGGCTAAGCCATTGGCTGGCAAGGCTGAACCGCTGGTGTCACCTGCCACAAGCAATGCTTTGACAACTGCCGTTAGGATTGGATCTGCCTCCCAAGTGGCGAACTCTTGTAAGAGCCGTTGTCGACGCTGTTTTAGGTCTGCAATGGTCCAGGTCGTTGGTAGGTTTTGAGGCAGGTTTGCACCAAGTTTACAGCTCTTCTGCCCGTATCGAAGTAGCCCAATGAAGTGGCGGTGATGCGTGTACAGCATCCACTTTGCTGAAATGCGCCCAGCCAATTGCCCCAAACACGAGCACTGACAGGGTTCCAGCTAGCAGCCGGGTGTAGAGGGGCGGCAGTTCACGCACCGCCTTGCCCAGTTCATAGGATAGATAATCTTCTGGGCTAACAAACTGTTGGCGGGTTTGGCGAGCTTGAGCGGATGACGTGTCTTGGGAGGACTGCATGGCAATTTAGATTGAGTGGATATAGAGAGGCAAGAGGGGCAGATGTGAAGCGAGAAACAACTAGCCTCAGATTCTAGATCTCCTCTATTCTGCCCATATTTTCTCTCAACTGGAGGTGGACTTGACTAGATTGGATAGCCTACTCAATAACCGGATTAAACTACAACGGAGACACTACCACCTGACTGAGCTAATCACCTCAAACCCTTGCAGCCCTTCAGGAGTTTCGTAGTTCACATCTACAGCAGTGACTTGGGCAGCGGGTGGGCCTTGATGGCACCAGCGGAGCATTTCGTCTATCTGGGCCTGTGTCCCTTCAAACACGGCTTCCACTCGTCCGTCTCGCAGGTTGCGCACCCAGCCGCTGAGTTTCAGCAATTGGGCCATATCCCAGGTAGAGGCCCGGTAGCCCACACCCTGCACCCGACCTGAGATGATCGCATGGGCGCGGATCCGATCAGAAGACGGTTGATTCATAGGAACTTTCCAGTCAACCTAGAGTTTTTCTTGTAGCGGCTTACAAAAATCGTCGATGCCGGTTTTGGCGACATAGAGTACCACCGGAGTGGCCAGAACCGTTGGAATGTTGGTTTCCTGAGCCAGAAGATTAATCGCACTGCTAACAGTTCCAGCCTGAATCGCTTCCTTGATCCCTGTCTGGCAGAGAAAAACCCGCCATCGTTTTGCCACTCCGTCTAGCCACTGTTCGGTGCGATCGGGTTCCTGCCCCACCTGGAGGGCTAAGGCAATGGCGGCATCTTCCAGATCTCCCTCGCAGTCTTCGATCATATTGAGCGCCCGCAGCGCCACTTCGTTATCGGCTAGTTGGGAACGATATTGGTCAATTTCTTCGGAAGAGAGGGTGATCATAGTGCTCGCATTTGCCAATCTTTAGCTCAGTTTGCCTTATCGCCGGGTTCCCATCAAGCCATTCACAACCCCCGTGCCAATGCACAGCAAGATCAGCAGCCAGATGATGCCCCCTGGCAAGAAGGTCAAAATTCCAATTCCGCGTAGGAGCCATACGGCAGCCGTCAAGCCGAGGGCAAACAGAAAAAGCTGCGTGGTGGGCCGCATGGATTTAAGCATAAACCAACTGTTGGGGCATAAGCTTGTTGTGGCATACTGGGCAGTTCTGTTACCGGAATTGTCCAGCTAGCCGAATAACCAACTAGCAGCTAGGTGCCGCAGAGCATTGACTAGCTATCCCAAGAGTCTGTAGAGAGTCTTGGGTTAGCTTCCAGAAACTTACACTGCCGGAAGACCGCACCTGTAATGTCCTTTTTCCATTAGCTCACACTTGAGTCGCAGGCGTGCTTGACGACCTATCAACCAGATTATTTGCAAACCCGTAGAGCGGACAGCTTGTCTGCTAGCAGGTAGGATGTCTGCTCTACGTCAATTCTGCCTACCTACTCAAGCATCTAGAGGAGTTCGGCTCTATACGAGTATCCAGTAGCCTCGAGCCTAGAAGCAAGGCCCTGCTGTTTTTGCTACCGTTCTAGCAGTTTGCCCGTAGTAAACTTTTGTCACCTCTAGCTAGACCAGACTGGAGAAACCGAAGTATTCTAAGCATTTTTAATGATGCTATTTCCTAGGTGCGATTCATCTGTAGAGCATGTCTAAATCACATCTAAAGTATGTGTAAATTATGTCTAAATTATTGATACAGCATCTATACAGCGCAGAACGGGTGAGGAAAAACTGACGCATGATGTTTCATTGGTTGGATTCGTTTAACCTTAATCAACTCTATCTGCTGGGCCAAACCGGGCTAAATTTGGACTTTTCTAAAATTGTGCCCAGCATTCCCTTCATCCTGCAAGGGGTTGCGGTCACGCTATCGTTTACCATCGTCTCGGCCCTGATCGGCTTTGCTTGGGGAACGGTTCTTTCGATTTTTAAGATTTCTAATATCAAACCGCTAAAGTGGTTCGCTGATTTCTATACCTCGATCTTTCGGGGAACGCCCCTGCTTGTGCAACTGTCCCTGATTTATTTTGCAACTCCCCAGTTAACTGGCTACGCCATTCCTGCGTTTCAAGCAGGCGTAATCACCTTTGCGCTCAACTCTGCTGCCTACAGTTCAGAAACCATTCGCGGTGGTATCTTAGCAGTCGATAAGGGTCAGCGTGAAGCCGCTATGACGCTTGGTGTCACCTATCCCTTGATGATGTGGGACATCATTCTGCCGCAAGCGTTCAAAAATATCCTACCGGCTCTGGTCAACGAAAGTATTGCCCTCCTGAAGGATTCTTCGCTAGTTTCTACCGTTGGGGCACTCGACTTGTTGCGGCGAGGGACAATTGTGGCCTCCGAAAAATTTATCTAGTCGTCCCTGAAAAACCGAATTCAAGCGATCGTGGAAGCTTGAATCAGAGGAGCTGATTTGGCTAGATCTGGGTGAGATGATCACTGCTTAAACCATATCGTGATCGGGCAGGTGATACTCAATGTTCCGCAGACTAGGCAATGTATAGCTGTCTCGCAGAGAATCGCCCCTCCATCACTCAGCCAAGCCCGATCGCCCCTCACCCCAGAATTCGTTCGGCTTTGCCGTCTCGTAGAGAATCGCCCTCCTCCTCCGCTTGAACTATTCGATCGCGCAGCCTGTGCATAGCACGATCAGTTTTTAGGGGAATAGTTCGGTTTGATAGGGTAGAACATTGTGTTTGCACCTAGATAATTTTCGAGTCGTCTTTGGAGGAGTAGAGGCTTCATGTACCTTTTGGTAAATACTTAAAAAGATCATCTAATATTTTATTCACGCCTAAAGGACCATTTGCACCCCATATAGTTGGATCAACTAAATAGACTTGCTTATTTTTGGCTGCTTTAAGTGAAGACATTAAAGGGTTTTGAAGATAAGAGGCTGCTTGACTGACAAAAGTAGAATTATCTGAAAGGCAGATGGAATGGGAGGTTAAGTTTGAACTAAGGTGAGAATAACCACAAACCCATCTTAGCCATGCAACCCACCTCCCGCCTTGATCATGCCCTCTATAAATTTCTCAGTCAACCTGAGCTGAGTTGGGTCGACAACCGTCATTTGCAAACGCTCTCAGAATGTTCACCTCAATGGCTTCGGAGTCTACGTTCTCAGCCGTGCTCAATTTGCTCAGTCCCATCAACGACGGTTTCGTCGCTGGCTATCCAACCGCAGAGTAGACGCAATGGCAACTCACATGTTGTCATGAGGCAAGCTTTATCCGAGTGGGTCAAAGAACGACTCTACCTGAGTTTAGACACCACAATGGGCTGGAACTGTTTCTGCATCGTCTGGGTTAGCGTGGTGCTTCGCGGCAGAACGATTCCTGTCGCTTGGCAAGTTGTGAACCAGTCCAGCAGCACGGTGCGCCTGTGGACGGTGCAACGAGTTCTCAGGCAAACTCAACGGGTGCTTCCGACTGGAGTTGAGGTCGTGCTATTGGCTGACCGGGGCTTTGCATTTAGAGCATCCAACCGTTCAGTGGATGACCACGCCGTATGGGAAACTTTTTGTCGTTATGACGATAAGTTGTGGAGCTATACAGATTGTTCATTATTAGTGATGGCTCAACATTTAGGAGTGTTTGAAGTCGTTTCATTTGACCAGCATATTCGGCAAATGACTGGGTTGGGAATTGTTTGTGTACCTTGAAAAGGGTTGAACGGGGTATACTGAAACAAGATATTGTGCCTATGTGGTGACGGGTTCGGTGAACCAGGCTTGTGTAGAAGCGGGCACCTCTAACTATACCAAGCGCCTGCTGGCCGAAGCCGAAATGCATGACGTGATGATGGCTCCGGCTGCCGACATGTTCGAGATGGGCGTCAAGCTGCAAGTGCTGAAGCGCGGCACACTGTTCCCAGTCCGGGCACAAAAGCTCTACGAAATCTACCGCACCTACGACTCGATCGACGCGATTCCGAAAGACGAACGCGAGCGTCTAGAAAAGCAAATCTTCAAGCAAAGCCTGGATGAAGTCTGGGAAGGCACCGTTGCTTTCTTCCAACAGCGCGACCCCAGCCAGATCGAACGCGCCAGCCAGAATCCCAAACGCAAAATGGCGCTGATCTTCCGCTGGTATCTGGGCTTGTCTTCGCGCTGGTCTAATTCGGGCGAAGCGGGACGGGAATCAGACTATCAGATCTGGTGCGGTCCAGCAATGGGAGCCTTTAACGAATGGGTCAAAGGGTCCTACTTAGCCGATCCAGCCAATCGCCGCGTGGTGGATGTGGCCCATCACATTCTCACTGGAGCCGCCTACCTATATCGGATTCAGGCACTGAAGATGCAGGGCATCTACCTGCCTGCCGACTTCAGCCACTACCAGCCAATGCCTCTGATGTAGTAGCGAGGCCAGCAGGTAATTTTCTGTTTGAGTTGCTTCTAGTTTGTTTAAGTTCAGCATTGCTGTTGTAGATAATTTTTAGGAGATGTATCTCACTATGAGTCAATCCACCTTTAATCACACTGTTCAACCTCCGACTGCTGAGACGATTCAAGCTTGGTTAGTGGCCCAAATTACCGAGCAGATGGGTAGCGATTCTGAAGAGATTGATGTGACTGCGACGTTTGATGTGTTTGGCCTAGATTCGGCTCAAGCGATGCTGATTGCTAGTCGTACTGAAAAGCAATTCGGCTTTAAATTATCACCGAATCTTTTGTGGCGTTATCCCACGATTCAGGCGTTATCCCAGCGGTTGGCCGAAGAAGCCGAAACCGAGGAAACAGAACTATTCGAGATCTAATTGTGACCAGTCTGGTTATTTATCGTTTGCAGATGCAGCATCAGCGGAGATGAATAGCCAATCACGAATTGCTGATAACCAGTACATAATAAACGGTGGAGATAGGTAATGAACGCAACAGAGCTACTGGCAAGCCTGAGTGAGCGCGGGGTGCAAATTTGGGTTGATAATGACAAACTCAGCATTCGCTCGCCCAAAGGTGTGATTACTCCTGAGCTACAGGCAGAACTAACTGCTCTTGAACATGGAATTGCGAACCGTACTTGAGAAATGATGGGCAGATTCATGAGTATTGATTTACAAGCCAAAGTTGACGGCTTTAAAACTCCCAGGACACTGTACCCGATATTGTAAATGGATCACCTCGTAGCACGGAGTCTCTACCACTCACCGAGACAAAATAGTTTTCGTCAAATAGGTTTCTGATGTTTAACGCAACTCGCAGGCGATCGCGTCGATAAAACAGGGCAACGTCAGTACGAAGATAACCCGGTACCTCAAATGAGTTGTCTAAATCTCCTGTACGCTCACCTACATAAAACAGTCCCAAACCAAATCCCAGCCCTCTCAAATCTCCTGATTGAATTTCATAGGTTGTCCAGAGATTGAAGAGATGTTCGGGAGCATTGGCCAAACGATTTCCTGATTCAAATGTATTATCTTCTGTAATCCGGGCATCGGTGTAAGCATAGCCGGCAATAAGATTCCATCCTGGCAAGATTTCACCTGAAAGATCCAACTCGATTCCCTGGCTGCGTTGTTCACCCGTTTGAATCGAGAAGCGAGAATCATCAGGATCAACCGTCAATAAGTTGGAGCGGGTTAAGTTGTATAGGGCGAGGGTCGCTGCTAGTTGGTCATTCAAATCTGCTTTGACACCAATTTCGTATTGTGTGCCCCGTTCTGGTTCAAAAACTTCTCCAGTCGCCGAGCGTCCCTCGGTTGGGTTGAAGGATTGACTATAACTGGCGTAAAGGGAAATGGCAGGGATCGGCTGATAAACGATGCCAACACGAGGCGTAAATGCATTCCCAGATTGCGTGTCTTCTGTATCTGACAGAAAATCGTCAATCCTTTGTTCAAATAGGTCAAATCGCCCTCCCAACAGGAGTTTTAGATTGTCAGCGATCGCAATCTGGTCTTGCAGATAGATACCGAATGAATTAGTCTGACGAGAGTTATCTTCGAATACTGTATCAATGCGACCGATGGGCGGCTGACGATAAACCGGGTCATAAATATCCAGGGGAGCCAATTCTGCCAGGTCAATACCAAAATTATTGAAATTATCCAACAGGCTCCAGTTCATACCAAACAGTAATTGATGTTGCACAGAGCCAGTTGAAAAACGTCCCAAAACGTCGGCGGTAAGGTTGTAGATATTAGCAGCGCTCTCTGAACTGTAGGTAACTCGATTTGCCGTTCGACCATCTTCATCAAGACCCACAAAAAATGACTGGTCGTTATCCGAACCACGCTCAAACGCAACCCGAAAGTCATTTCGCAAAGACCAATTTTCGCTAAATTGTTGCCTTATCAAACGGAGTACCAGCAGTTGCCATTGATTACACGTTAGGACAGGGAAAAGTGAAATCTCTGGCAGAAAAATATCATGTACCTTACCAGGGACTAGACACCATCAGCGCTGAATTTATTGCTTCATCACTATCCCCAATCTTGACAGGAAAAGCTAACGATTCAGTCGTTGCATTTCAAAAACGAACATTGACCTTTAAATATTCTGTAAAGGTTTTGATTACATCACTTAGTAAATAATCGGAGCTGCTACTGTGAGTGTATGGGGAGAATATAGTTTTACTGTTGTGCGGCTAGAGGTCAGGCGATGAATAGAGTGCTGGTGATTGGTGGAGCAGGCTTTATTGGGTCTGCATTAATTGCTGAGTTACAAAGTTATAACTACGAAATTTTCGTAATTGATAATCTTTCCTTTGGCAATCGAGAGTTTATTCACATTCCTGACAGCCACTTCTTCAAGGTTGATATTTTAAATCAGCATGATCTTGAGCTAGCAATTACAAGAATCAATCCCACCTGGATTATTCATCTGGCCGCGATTCATTTTATCCCCTATTGTAATCAAAATCCCTTTGCATCCAGCAATATCAATATCAAAGGCGTGATAAATGTCCTCCAGGCTGCTAGGCAATTAAAGCAGTTAAGCAAAATGTTCTTTGCTTCGACCGCTGCGGTCTATCCCATTTGTGACTACGCTATTCCAGAAGAGCAACAGCCAGAGCCAATGGATATTTATGGCTTGACTAAACTAACTGGTGAACATCTGGTTCATCAATTTCACTTGCAGACCTCTATTCCCACAATCATTTGCCGATTTTTTAATGCGTTCGGTCCTAACGAAACTAATCCTCACTTAATTCCTGAGATTCAGCGGCAGATTAATACTGGGTTAAGAACGATTCGCTTAGGTAATCTGGAGCCGAAGCGGGATTTTATCCATACCTCTGATATGGTGTGGGCAACTAGATTATTGTTAGAAAAATTTGACATAGGAATTGATACATTCAATCTAGGTAGTGGTAAAGAGTATTCGGTGCTTGATGTCGTGAAAGCATTTGAACGGCAATTAGGAGAACCAATTACAATCGAAGTAGATCCAGCCAGGGTTAGAAAAGTCGAGCGAATGCATCTACTGGCAGATATTTCTAAGCTAACCTCAAGGATTAACTGGGAGCCTCGGATGAGCTTAGATGAAGGTATCAAAACTTTGATCAAAGCGCAACCATTAATCGAATTGGCGAATCTTCATACTGGACGAAAATAAACCATAATTGTTTACTCAGAAGGTACGTCCAGCGCGAACAATCTGGTCAATGTACGCTTTGAAGTTGGCAGGAATGGTGAAGTTATACATGGGGACACCGAACACATACCGATCTGCGACTAGTAATTCATCGATTAACTCATCGGATGGGCGAATTGCCTCTGCTAGTTCGGGGGTGTAGCTAGCTGGATCGCTAAAAGCGGCGGCAATCCAGGTTTCTGTTACCAGCGGTACCGGATCATGGCCCAGATCGCGGTAGGTAACTGTGTCGTCTGGGTAGGTAGCTTTCCAACCATTGATAAACTCATGGGTCAGGGTGCGAGAAATCGACCGCTCTCCCCGTGGGCTGGAATCCACATGCAAAATATGCGCCATAGCTAAGCTCCATTCAGATAGGGTTTGGGTGATGTCGTCTACAGCCAATGGCTGTAGCGTCTTTCCTCATGCTAAGGATAGGCGCTAATTTTGGAAAGTAGTTACTTAAAAGTAAGTTTGTCCTGATTGCTCAAACATCAATTTCAATCAGTTCAGGTCGGTGGCCATGCGGCTAAAAAGTTTCTGGGACTCGGTCTGAATGATTTGGTATTGCTCCAGAATCGGCGCGATCTCCTGATTCTCCCGCTCCACATAGTCATAGAACTGAACGAAAATCCGCTCGACTTCTTCGTAGATTAAACTCAGCTTTTGACTCAAGCGTTCTGTGACTTCGATTTTGAATTTGTCTTTTTCGTTATCTAAAGCTTGCTCAAATCGTTGAATGATCTGATTGCGCTGCCATGCAATCCCAACGGCAAATAGCACCAGGCCAACTCCAGCAAAGGCAATCCCAATTGCATCGAGAATTGCTTCCGCCACCGTAAACTGAACAATGTGCAGAATCATTCCTGCAACTGCTGCGAAGGCTCCACCTACAATTTCGGCGGCCATGTTATCGGCGTTAGTGGAAAGGGAGTCCACTAATCCAGCATCGCTAAACAGCCGCTCAACTTTGCAGCGCACGCTCTCAATTACTTCTTGGCGGCGTTCCAGGACTTTAATCGAAATGCTGCTGTTGGGAATTTGACTAGTTTGGATCTGGTTGAGGTCTTGGGTCAGTCCCTCTAGGAGCTGACGGATGCCATCTACAAAGTGCTGTGCGCCTTCATTGGCGACTTCTTCTAGGGAATCCTTCAGGTCACGCTGGCAGCGTTCTTGGAAGTCGTTGATCCAGGACTGCATCGAAGCTTCCTTGTTGAAGATACCGGCAAAGGAGCGGCGAATCACGGTGAAGACTGACAAACTTTCACGAAACTCGCGTTTGATGCGGCTGGGATATCCGAGTCTCAACCTCAAGCCAGCCGAATGTTTGGCGATCGAAGACACGCCAGCCGGAATTCAAGCGGCAAAAGCTGCCGGAATGCAGGTGGTTGGGGTTGCCAATTCTTACCCATTTCATATGATGCAGCGACAAGCGAACTGGGCCGTGGATTACCTGTCAGATTTGGAGTTTGAGCGAGTGCGACAGGTGTTTGCGGGAGAGAAACCGCTTGTGGAGAGCGTAGAAGGGTAGCAAAATTTGTCTATGTTCTGCAAGTGTAATTGTTAGATTGCGCCTTCCAAGGTACGATCGCACACCTTGCAATGACCGATATCTTCTCAACGTGCTAAAGAAACTCAAGGTTGAAAACGAAAGTGCTGGAGCGATCGCACTTGAGCAATGGTTTCAAAATCGCGATCGTTATGAATCAGAAGCAAGTCATGCTCTAAAGCAGCTTGAGCGATGCAGCAATCAATTGGACTGCGAACCATCAACCCTTGGCAACGCAAATCGCAGTAAATCCGCGCAGCCGCTTGCCAAGAATCACCTGCGAGTTCAATGTAATCCTGAGTTTTAAGGTAGGTTGGGAGAAGCGTCTACTCTTTTTCATTCAGGCTCCCCTGAAGCAGTTCAAGCTGCATGAAGCGAGTAAGCAGAACTGCACGGTCATTGATCAAGACTTCGAGTTTTTGGCGGATTTGACTCGTGCGATCGCGAAAGACACTAACCCAAACAGACGTATCAATCAGCAGCATGGCGAGTCTCGCGCAATGCCTTGTGGTCAAAATCCTCGGTAAATTGAATTTGCCCCGCGAGGTCGAGAAGGTTTTTCTTACGGCGCGATCGTACAAGTTCTCGAAGAGCTAAATTAACTAATTCCTCCTGGTCAGTGAGGTTGGTGAGTTGCAAAGCTTCGTTGAGAAGTGAGTCATCGAGATTGAGAGTAGTTTGCATAAGAGAAACGGTTGGATGACCAGCACTAGGGTTCAGTATAACTAAGTCTCGGCATAATTAAAAACCAGATTCAAAACCCTGCAGCGCCCGCTGCGCAGGGTTTTGGGTTTTATGTTTAATTATGCTCATCTACTTAAAGGATTGAGACTCCATTCAGCCGCTGACAGAACACTAATTCTGAATTTTGAGCTTACCCTTTTGCTGTAATTTTTTGAAAGCCTCTTGCAACTCTAGTGAGAACTCACGAAAATCGATTCCGCCATATTAAGTTCTTTGGCTTATCTTTGGCTTAAACTTGAAATCCCATCTCTGTTAGTCCTTGTCGGAGGCGCTTGGCTTCGCTGAGATTGATAGAGGCGTATCGGCCACACAGCCCGGATAGATCGAGCTAAACACAATCCCGGTGGAATCGTGATAGCGGCGATGCAGTTCCCGCACCGTAATCATATTGCAGAGCTTGCTGTCTTTATAGGCTTTACCGGGCTTAAACTTTTTACCATCAATCATCGAAATTGGCGCTTTGAATCCAGCCTCTAGCCCCTTCAAATCACCCAGATCGGCAGGAGCCGGAATTGGAATCTTGCCGCCCAGTTCTTTAGAATTGGCTGTTACCGTGCCTAAAATTACCAGTCGTTTGTCCGGTGCGGGTGATTTTTGCAAATCTTCCAGCAGCAGATTGCACAGCAGAAAATGGCCGAAGTGATTGGTAGCCACGCTCAGCTCATAACCTTCTGGACTGCGCAACGGCTCTTTCAGTAACGGCATATACACGGCGGCATTGCAAACTAATGCATCGAGCGATTTACCGCTAGCCCGAAAGGAATTGACAAACTGCCGCACACTAGCCAGGGAACCTAAATCGATGTGCATGATCGTATAGCTGCCGGCCGGCATTCCCACTGACTGAGCGGCCTTTTCTGCCTTTTCCAAATTTCGGCAGGCCATGACCACATGCCAGCCCCGCTTCGTGAGCGCTTTCGCGGCGTATAAACCTACTCCCGATGAAGCACCCGTAATAACGACGGTTTTCTGATTCTGTTCCTGATTCTGTACCATTTTCTTAAAACGCGGTTTGCTGTTGACTGAATTATTGACGGATTGATTTTTGTTGGCTCTATACCCATTTGCAGTTCACATTCGCTATGCACTTGTCATCATTAATGTGGCTATGTGAATGTACCCTGCGGTTACTCATCATATCGAGAAAGGTTGCCCATTCCAACTGAAAATAGGGCGATCAATCGCCTGAATTTGTATTTCTTTACAATTGATGTTTTGGTCCAAAATTTGCTATGTTTCGCCGCTATAAATTCTCTGATCGCATTTAGTTGAATCTGAATTGATCGCTAATCGACCGAAGCATAGGCAGCAGTCTTGCCGAATCATTGATAAGTTTACTGCTAGGTTTGTAAGGCTTGATTGAGTTGATTGTTCTACTAGTTCGTAGCGGTTCTTTAGCCGCGAGGAGCATGTTGGGGAACCACAGGGACATAAAGTTACAGAGGCACAAACAAAGATAGAAACAGAGGAAATTGAGCTACTGCACGATAAAATCAGCAAGCTGCGAAAAAAAGAGATGGGTGAAGTGATGCAATTATTGCGAGAACAACAACAGCAGTTGCATGATAACGAACAAATATTAAGAGCCGTCTGAGGAGCCGCTGAAATAACACAAAGGATGGCAACTAAGAATATGCCGATCTTTTGATGTCTATTGTTTTGTGGGTTGCCTGTCATTTGAAACACAAAACCCCGGCCCGCTGGATAAGATCCTGCGTTCCCCTGGTCAATGAACAGCTTTTACTTCGCTGTTCCGAGCGACTAGGTTATTTTCGTCCCAAAAATCAACACTGTCAAGCATAAATGGTCCGGATCGTATGTGCCTGAGATGCGATAAACTTGACAAAGTTTGCCCTCAGGCTAGAATTAAACATTGCTTTCCAGCGTTCTACCGGAGACGTGGCTGAGTGGCTGAAAGCGGCGGTTTGCTAAACCGTTGTACTCCAAAAGGGTACCACAGGTTCGAATCCTGTCGTCTCCGCCATCAAATTCAGCGGCCGCCTGCACCAGTGGGCGGCCTTTGCGTTCTTTGCGGCTTTCCGTGAAAATCATCGTTTATGATTACTCGCGTCAGATTCGCACCTTCGCCGACCGGCTATCTGCATATCGGCTCGGCGCGCACCGCTCTTTTCAACTATCTTTACGCACGCCACACCGGCGGTAAGTTCCTGCTTCGTATCGAGGATACGGACCTTGCACGCTCAACCGAAGAATCGACGCGCTCGATACTCGAAGGGCTTGAGTGGCTCGGTTTCGCTCCTGATGAAGAGATCGTGTTTCAGTCTGACAATGCCGAAAAACACCGTGAGACCGCCCGAAAACTGCTCGCAGAAGGAAAGGCGTATCGCGATTTCACGCCGAAAGAAGCTCCTTCGGACGCTAACGTAAAGGACGCGATCAAGGAACGCGCCCGTGCTCAAGGCGCCGACAAGAATATGCGCGACAATCCCTATCGCGATTTGCCGCGTGACGAATCCGACGCACGAGCCGCCGCGGGCGAGCCTTTCGCGATACGGCTGAAAGTCCCCGAAACCGGCAAGACGTCGTTTGAGGATCAGGTTTACGGACTGCAGGAGCGTGATTATGCCGAGATCGAGGACCTCGTTCTGCTGCGTTCGGACGGACATCCTCTCTATAACCTCGCGGTCGTCTGCGACGACATCGAGATGCAGATCACGCACGTCATTCGCGGCCAGGACCATCTGACGAACACGCACAAACAGATCCTCATTTACGAAGCGCTCGGCGTCACGCCTCCGACATTCGCGCATCTGCCGCTCATAATGGCGCCGAACAAGGGCAAGCTGTCGAAACGCAAACACGGCGAGGTCGTTTCGATGACGACGTATCGCGACGCGGGCTTTGTCCCAGTACGTGTTGCCGCCCCAGAAATACCCGGCCCAGTTCGTCGGCGCTCCGGAGGCAAATCCTTCCACGCCGATGTTCGTACTGGACGAGGGGCCGATCGCACGCCCTAAGACGCCCGTTCCGCCGACGGCCCCGGAGCTGGTACTGGCCTCGCCCAAGACACCATAACGATGCCCTGCGGTACCGATTGCATTACCGTAAACCCCAACGGTCGCACCGGTGCCCGGGCCGGAGTCTGCCCGTGCGAAAACGCCGTATCGGCCGCCTGTGAAAAAGCCACCCGTGCCCGCACCAGGACCATTTACTGAGCGTCCTTGCACCGCAAAACCTTCATTGGGGCCCGTGAAGGTGTTTTCGACGTTTAGGATCGTGCTTCCCGCACTCGCTCCGGTCACATGCAGTCTCGATCCGGGCGTGGTCGTGCCGATCCCGATATTCCCGGACGTGCTGAACCGCATGACCTCGATATTGTTCGGCCGAAGCGTCAGGTCTTTGCCGTTCGTGCCCAGCTCAACGGTGTCGTTTCTCGCGCCGAGTCCGGCGTTTGCACCGATATAACCGATGTAGCCGCGATAGGTATTCGTATGGTCCGAATATGTTGTTTGCGAATAGTAACCGTCCTGTGCTTGAAAGTTAACGACTGCATTACCAAGAAACGGACGAACGAGCAGTCCGACAATTCTGTTGTTTAAACCATAAGCAAAAAAATCACCGTAATGCTGAGTTCTTCCGGCAAAATCCTTGTTGCCGCCGACGGTTTGATCGGTCGAAAGATCGACAAAATTTTTTGTCGAGCTGCCCGTGCCGCCATTAGAGATCGCTAGCGTTCCGCTCGTAATGTTCGCGGCGTTGAGGTTCGTCAGGCCCGAGCCGTTGGCGGCGAGCGGCCCCGGAATCACTACCGCGTCCTCGCCGGTGCTTCGGCCGAGGGCTATGGTGTTGCTCGATGAGACAGAGGAGAGGGCTCCGATTGCGGTGGCGAAGCTGAGGTTGTTGCTAAGGACATTCGCCCCCGCCCCGATGATGGTGTTGTTCGATCCCGTTAGATTTGCATCGCCTGTTCCGGCGCCGATGAAAGTGTTGTTCGACCCGCTGGAATTGTTGAAGCCCGCGGAACTTCCGAAGAACGCGTTCATTTGCCCGCTAGAGTTAGACTGACCGGCGTTGATCCCGGCGAAGAAGTTAAACGACCCGGGAGCGCTCAATACCCGGTTTCCTCCCAGGTTGAACTGGCTCACCGCATTGAGAATATTCGCGGTGCCGTTGCCGCTGATGTTGAAATCGGTCGATGTCGTGTCGCTGGAGAAATTCGCCGTGCCGGCGATATCCGCGAATCCCGCATCGCCTGAGCGGATAGCATATGGAGCCGACGAGACAAACTGCCGGGGCGTCAGCGTTACGAAAGGCTCGGCGGAGCCCGCCGGCTTGACGGAGATCTCAAGCCAGCGCTCAGCCAAACTGGGGAATGACGTGCTCAGCACGTCAATCTCAACGGTGAATATGCCGTTGACCGCCTGAACGCCGTTTTGCGTAATCACGGGCCCAGCGGGCGTCCCGTTTATCGGGGCGTCAAAGAATTGGAACTGCATGTCGTAGGCACCGTTCGCGGAGCTCCCGCCGCTTGTGAGCTTGCCCTGGTAGGTGACGACGGCGATCTGTGCGAAGGAAACCGAAGCAAGAAGCGGGAGAAGAAATGTAAAGATAAGGGCTTTGTTTCGCATATGACTCCTTTTTCGGCGGCTTCATCAGCACGCAAAACTGTAACCGTTGGGCGGCGCGAACATGGAATCGACGAGCGGCGTCCGATGCAAGTGGCCGTAATAATCATGTCAGGTGATAACGGCAGAGCGACCCGCGCACCGCCGCAGCGTTCAGTTCGTAATGGACTGAGTGCCGTTGATCTTTTTGAGAGTTGCTTCAGCAGCTGCAGCTATTTGCGGCGTAAGAACGTCCTCACCGTCCTTTTTTGCCTTTTGCTTGCTCATGGTCGCAGGTATTATCGGCGAACCGTCTGCGGCAGTAAGTCGATATTCAAAGGTGACTTCATCTTTTGATTTGAAACCGCCAGACATCGACGCAACGCTGATCGCGGTCGATGCGGCTGTTGCGGCAACTGCACCCGCGATGCCGCCGACTCCCGGGATCATTCCGGCCATGCCGCCGAGCATTCCGAGGCCTCCCATACCGCCTCCGCCCTTCTTGCGGGTGACCTTGCTGATGAATATGAAGTCGCATTTCTTTAGCTTTGCTTCCTTTTCCGGCAAAGCTGATTCTAGAAAGACCACCTCCACATTTTCCTCAGTAAGCGCAACTTGCAGCGTATTGCGAACCGCCATTGGAGTATCAGCAAAGCTGAAATCTTTGCCCATTTCGGCGACAGGCGAAGATACACCTATCCTGATCACACCCGCTTTCTTTTCGTGTGCCGAGGTCGGTGAACTTATGAGGTAAGCATCCTTGACCTCGGGTGAAATGTTCTGTGAAAAACCGTAGATCGATCCTAGGGATAAGATTACGAGGATGATAATTGTTCTTGTGCACATATTTAATTTTTAACCTCCGTTTTTGTATCAAGCCGCTTTCTGACAAGAGCTAGTGCCCGTCCTAAGTAGGCTTCTGCGTAGTCTGGCTTGAGCTGAATCGCTTGATCAAAGTCAGCTAGAGCAAGTTCTGCGGCTCCCAAGCTGGAGTAGACAAAGCCCCGGTTGTAGTAGGCGATCGCAGAGTCCGGCATTAGCTCTACGGCCTGATCCAGATCAGCCAATGCCGCTTCCAAATCGTTGATTTCGTAATAAAGGCTGCCCCGATTCAGATAGGCATCACCGTATTTGCTGTCTTCCTCGATCGCCTGGGTAAATTCCGCAATTGCCCGAGCCGGATGGTTTGTGGCCTTCTGCACCAAGCCGCGGTAGAAGTAGGCGGGAGCGGATTCTGGATTGAGGACCAGCACCTGATCCAGGTCGGCCATTGCTTCAGCGTAGTCCCCCAGTTTGTAACGCACAATGCCCCGATACAGATAGGCATCTACCAGCCCAGGGGCTAGTTCGATAGCCCGATTGTAGTCCTGCAAAGCCGCGCTGTAGTCTCCTAGAGCCGCATGGGTAATCCCCCGCTGTAGATAGGGTCGCGCATCGTTGGGGTTGGCCCGAATTGCCAGGTCAAAACTAGCTAGCGCGTCGCGATATTCTTGTCGTCTCAGCTGAGTTAGGCCCGTTTTATATGCCTTTTCGGCTGTGGCTGGATCCAATGGCGCTGTGGAGCGGGTCGATGCCGCAGGGGTTGAAGGGGGTGCGGATTGAGCCAAACTTGGCAGAGTCAACAGTGGTGTTGAAATTCCGGTCAAGACAATGCCCAACGAGGTGACGACCCGGTATAGGGAATTCATGGTATTTACCCTCAAAATCGGTGCAGGTGTAATCACTTCATGAAGGATTCCCTATCTTGCGGCAAATTTCATCAAGCAGGCTGTATCTGTAGCTGCATCTGGAGTTGCAAATTATGGGGCAAGTCATTAGGCTTAGATTGCTCTAGTAGCAGAGGTTTGGGGTGCTCCAACAGCAAATTCAGGCGTTCTTGAAGCAACGATAAAAAGAAAGCAATTTCCGCTTCCGCACTTTCTCGCAAGGAGGTAGCCAGGTGATCGCGCACCAAGGTGTAGGACTCGACCGCGCTTTCCAGCCGATCAAACAGCTCGTGGGTGGGTGAATTTTCGTAGAGTTGGGCTGCCGAAGCCAGCCATTCTTCGGCTTCTACAACGTCAAGCGGCTGTTGGGCGAGTAGTTCCAATTCAGCAAAATCAATATCCATACGATCAACCTCCTGGTAGAAATTTCCCTGCGTTAAAAAGTGGAGAGTAAATTAATTAGATCTCGGATGTCGATATGGCTTCCATCCTGCATATAAGCGGATGCGCCGTGTTTTCCGCGTTTGACGATCAATGTGCCAGCCAATGAACGCATCAGCGTCGGAATATCTGGAGCAAGTGCCGCAGATTCGTTCTCATTGGGGAAAAAGACATCCGTTTCTGCAAGCACACCCACCAGCCAGGGATTGTTCATCCATGCTTCCATGGGATCCCAGCCTGTATCCAGCGATGTGGTAAGCCCCTGCCTGCGTGCCTGCTGGAAGATAGATGCCAATTGGGGCTGAAGCCCGGTTTGCAGAAAGAACGATCCGACGTGGAGATGCGTATACTTTGCCAGCATAGCCGTTGTGATCTTCGAGCCATCGAACATAGCGATGGTTCCGGGATAGGTCAGCAGGGCGCGATCTTGTGCATAGGTCAGCGCGATCGTGACCCCGGTAGGCGAATCGATGATCTCAACAGCGTCTGTATGCACCCCAAAGTGCTTCAGTTGAGCGAGCACAAATCGACCGATGTCATCACGACCTGCCACGCCCACAAAATCGACAGCGAAGTCGGGCTCTTCTGCGCCGAGCGCTGCCAGGCGCGCAGCAGTGATGGCTGAGGAACTGCCGAGCGCCATGGTAAAGCCAGTGCCGATCAGCTCACGGCCCAGAATCGGCAGAGAAGGCAGACCGGACAGAATCAGGTCTGCGTTCAATTCTCCTGCAACCAGGATGCGACGCATTTTTACCTGCTGTAGGGTGTGTGATGCCAATTCATTCAGTTCATCCATTCCGGCAGGTCAGCCGCCTCAACTGCTGTCATTTCATCGAACATCTGGCGGATTTCGGCAGGGGAACACACGGCCGCTGTCAGAGGATCGAGCAGCAGGGCATGAAATGCAGCCTCGCGATTTTTCTCAAGCAGGGCAGTGACGACCAGATCGTGAACAGCCATATGCTGCTGATCAAGCGCGGCAAGCTGCGCTGGCAGCGAACCGAAGTACGTAGGCTGAATGCCGTTCCGATCGACCAGACAGGCAACCTCCACCACACCGCCATCGGGCAAATTGGTGATCAGCCCGGTATTTTTCACATTTCCATACACCACAGCTGGTGTATCCGATTCAATGGCTTCCATGATTTGTGAGGCGTATTCAACCCCCCGTTTCAGCTCAGGCTCCAGCTCACCCCTGAGCATCTGACGCACGCGCTCTGCTGCCCGTTCACGCCACTGTGGCCAGTTGTTGGCATAGTATCCTGTTTCCCCAAGATACCCTGAACGCATATATTTCTCTACCAGGTCCGGGCGCTCCCAGCCAACCGCAAAGTTGCTCATCGGGCCATCCAGGCTATCTTTGGCGGCAAAGGGTTTCCAGGGAAATTCTTCGCTGGCCGTGCTGCCGTTGGCTCCATCCAGGAAGTTCTTGGTATTGCTGGTGGTGGGATTGACGTTGACGAACGGCACCTGCGGTTCACTGTCGAGCAGATAGGAATTGTTGGTGAAGTTACCGGAGGGGCGGGTGTAGGGCAAGTATTGGAATACCTGCAAACCGCCCGCATCGCTGTCGGCTGCCGTAATCACCATCGTATTGGGATCGACCTGATCCACATAGTTCATGGCAACTCCAATCGCCGCATCAGCTCGCCGCGTCGCTTCGATGGTACCCACCGCGTTGTTGGGATTTCCGAAGTTATCAGTGCCTTCTTCTTCCAGCACCACAAAGAAGCCATCTTGATCACGCTGAGCAATCTTCAGCGAGGCTTCCAGCATTTCGGCTACTGTCGGTGCAGTTTCCACATAGAGGGGCTTGGGATTAGTGCTGTTTAACTCTAGTTCTTCCTCATTCTGATCATCAAATGTGGCTTTAGCTGCAAACACACCCAGCAGTTTTTCGGGTGGATTGGCGCTGTTTACCACCTGATTCATTTGCTCTTCGGTGTATACAACCGTATATCCCAAAGATTTCGCTAACTCGATCAGGTTTTGAGTCGGACGCCGTTCCGGGCGAGTTTCGGATTGGTCGATTTCAGCCGTAACGTGAAATCCGGTGGTGCCAATCGGCAGCATATACAGCTCACCACCACCCATGATTATATTCGTTCCCGACCGAATCACCTGCTCGATAATCTCAGCGTACTTGTCGCGTGCACGAGTATTATCGCCATCCCGATTCGTGGTAGCCGCCGCGAAGGCAGCTGAGCCAGGTTCAGCCAAATGTCCGGACTGGATCAATACCGTTGCTTTACCAGCATCAATCGCTTCCTCTAGAATCGTTTTACCTGTGTTACCCGATAGAGGCGTGACGATGGAATTGTCTTCCTCTAAGCCAAAGGACTCGGCAAATACTTTGACGCCATTCGCGTGGGTAACAGCTCCGGCATTTGAGGTGCCAGTGAGCTGATCCTCCATGTGGCCCAAATAGACACCTGTATTTGACATGTTGTCCCAGTTGAGCCGACCATCCGGCCCCTGATCCACATTGCGCAAGGCCATGTAGTGGGAGGGACTAGCACCATCGGGGTGAATGAAGATGACATTGCCAGTTTCCTTGGTTGCCGCAGGTGCAGGCTTAGGTGCTGGTACGCGCGAGGGTAATTCTTAGCCCAGGATCCAGTTAAAAACTAGTTCCTAGCCTCACCCCATCTGTTGCATCTTCTTAGTTCCTATTGGTCTAGTTCTATTAAACAGCTCGAAAATACTGCATACCTGATTGACATAAGGTAACTGTACGCGATACATCATGAGTCAACAACTCGGTATGTTTTTTACAATGCAAAGTTTTCTTAAGCTTCGGTTTTCTCGGTATGAGGAGGGATAGACATGGATACCAACCTGATTCTATCCAACATCCTGAACCCACCTATTTTGTTCTTCTTTTTGGGCATGACGGCTGTGTTCGTCAAGTCCGATCTAGAGGTGCCCGCTCCTTTTCCTAAGCTGCTCTCGCTGTACTTGCTATTTTCGATTGGGTTTAAGGGCGGTGTCGAGCTGATCAAAAGCGGCATTACGCAGGAAGTCATCCTGACCCTGCTGGCAGCCATGATCATGGCCTGCTTTGTGCCAATTTATACCTTCTTTATTCTGCGGCTGAAGCTGGATACCTACGACGCGGCAGCAATTGCGGCGACCTATGGTTCAATTAGTGCGGTCACGTTCATTACGGCTAGCGCTTTTCTCACCGAGCTAAGCATCGATTTTGATGGCTACATGGTGGCTGCCTTGGCCCTGATGGAATCGCCAGCCATTATTGTAGGGCTGATCCTAGTGAATCTGTTTACTGTAGACGGCAAGCGGGATTTTTCCTGGCCAGAGGTGCTGCAAGAAGCGTTTCTCAACAGCTCGGTGTTTCTCTTGGTCGGCAGTTTGCTGATTGGCGTATTAACCGGAGAGCATGGTTGGCAGGGGTTGGAACCCTTCACACAGGGCTTGTTCTACGGCATTCTCACTTTCTTTCTGCTCGATATGGGGTTAGTGGCGGCCCGTAGAATTAAAGACTTACAAAAAACCGGCGTTTTTCTGATCTTATTTGCCATACTGATCCCAATAGTGAATGCGGGGATTGGGTTACTGATTGCTAAATTTATTGGCATGCCTAGAGGAGATGCGCTTCTGTTTGCGGTGCTCTGCGCTAGTGCTTCCTACATTGCGGTTCCAGCAGCGATGCGGCTGACCGTGCCAGAAGCCAACCCCAGTCTCTATGTATCAACAGCCTTAGCGGTGACGTTTCCATTCAATATCATTGTGGGAATTCCGCTATACCTGTACGCAATTAATCTAACGTGGACCTAAAATTAAGCGGAGCTGAACTCATGCATCTTGTCAAAAAGATCGAAATTATTGCCAACTCATTTGAACTGAGCAGGATTCTGGATGGCCTAGATCAAGCAGTTCGTCAGAGACTACCAGCAAATCTTGCTCTACTACCACATCGGCAATCGCCCGCACTTCATCGGGCGTATAGACCATGCCCGTCGGGTTTGAAGGGGAGTTAAATACGAACAGTTTGGTGCGGGGTGTAACGGCTTGTCGCAGTTGGTCAGGCGTAATCTTGTAACCGTTTTCTAGAGTGGTGGAAACAATCACGGGTGTGCCGCCAGCCAGCTTTACCATTTCTGGATAGCTGACCCAATAGGGTGCAGGAATGATTACTTCATCACCTGGTTCAATTAAGGCCAGCATCAAATTAAACAACGAATGCTTGCCACCGTTGGTTACCAGAATATTCTCTGCACCGTAGCAGAGTTGGTTATCCCGCTGTAGCTTTTGGGCAATCACTTCCCGTAGGCGCGGCTCTCCAGCAGCGGCTCCATAACGGGTTTTACCTTGCTCTAGAGCTGCTTCCGCCGCTGCCCGAATATGAGCTGGCGTATCAAAATCTGGCTCTCCGACGCTAAAACTAATCACATCAATGCCCTCCCGCTTCATCGCTTTCGCCTTTGTATCGATGGCTAAGGTCATAGAGGGAGTCACTTGTGTCACGCGGGCTGCCAGTTTCATGCTGCTCACCAAGTTCAGTAGGTATCCAGGTTTGTTCAACTAAGTTACCGCATTGCTGTCAGGGGTGTGGCGGAATGTTAGATAATCCTCACATTGTGGTTGGGTTACTGCATGATTGCTACCGTTTTCGTTACCTTGGCAGATCTAGAGGCAGGTGTTTTAGTCGAGTTCTACCAGCAACTGTTTGAACAAGAGCCGGCGGTTTGGCTGCCGCAGTATGCCGAGTTTGAGTTGCCAGGACTACGGCTAGGCATTTTTCAACCGAAAGCTGAGCGCCGGGACGAGTTTTACGGGCCAGCCGGCAGTATGAGCCTGTGCCTAGAGGTGCAGGAGCTAGAAGCGGCAATCGAGCGGCTGACCGCATTGGGCCAGCCTCCACCAGGAGCAATCGTCAACGCCAGCCACGGTCGTGAAATTTATGCCTACGATCCCGCCGGGAACCGATTAATTCTGCATCAAGCGAAAGTAGCTCAGTAGTCATTTCAAGCAATTACATGGAGTTCAGTCAGATTCATTTAGCCAAACCAACTGGTATTTGTAGAAAACCAGTGGTAGAGTTCAGCGACCATCTGAGAGATACTAGGTAAAGTAATGTAAACACAGAGTCAATTCATGCAGAAGTCGGGCCAGTCAACCGTTAGTTCAAGCTTAAAACCAAGCGTTCAATCAAAATGGCTGCTCGGTGACCGCCTGCTCCGTGGGCAGCCCGAGCGTCTCGTCCATCGAGTCGGTGTGCAGGCTCTGGCACCCGCCCAGCACCGCCGCCATCGCCTGGTATGCCACCCGCACGATGTTGTTGAGCGGCTGCTGCTCGGTGAGGGAGCAGCCCGCGGTCTGCACGTGCGTCTTCATGAACCACGACCGCTCGTTCCTGGCCCCGTAGCGGTCCTTCATCATCCGCGCCCAGATCCGCCGCGCCGCGCGGAGCTTGCAGATCTCCTCGAAGAACTCGTTGTGGCTGTTGAAGAAGAACGACAGCCGCGGCGCGAACGAGTCGATGTCCATCCCCCGCTCGAGGCACGCCTCGACGTACTCCATCCCGTCGCGGAGGGTGAAGGCCAGCTCCTGGATCGCCGTGGACCCTGCCTCGCGGATGTGGTAGCCCGAGATCGAGACGCTGTTCCACCGGGGAACGAACCGGGACTGGAACTCGATCGTGTCGACCACCAGCTTCACCGAGGGCTCGGGCGGGTAGATGAACTCGTTCTGGCTGTGGAACTCCTTCAGGATGTCGTTCTGGAGCGTCCCGCCCAGCGTGTCCCACGCGATCCCGCGCTGCCGCGCCATCGCCAGGTACATCGCCCAGATCACCGCCGCGGGCCCGTTGATCGTCTGGCTCACGGTCACCTGGTCCACCGGGATGTCCGCGTACAGCCGGTGCATGTCCTCGATCGTCGAGATCGCCACGCCGCACTTGCCCACCTCGCCCGTCGAGAGCTCGTCGTCGGAGTCCCGCCCCATCAGCGTCGGCAGGTCGAACGCCGTCGAGAGCCCGGTGTTGGCCTTCGTGCCCTTGGCCTGGCTCAGCAGGTACTTGAACCGCTTGTTCGTGTCGTCGGCCGACCCGAACCCCGCGAACTGCCGCATCGTCCACAGCCGCGTGCGGTAGCCCTCGGGGAACAGCCCCCGCGTGTAGGGGAACGTCCCGGGTGTGGGGATCTCGCGATCGACATGCCGAAGCGACTCGGGCGGCTGCCCGGGCCCGTAGGAGGGATGGAGCACGATGCCGGAGATGGTGACGGCCTGGGGATCGACTCGGCCCTGGGGGGCCTGGTGGATGGCAGGGCTGGTGCTCGGTCGCGACGCGGTCGACATCGTGGCGCTCCGTGTGGTCGGTTGAAGCCGCGGGAAGTGTAGGGGTTTTCGATCGCCGGCCGGGGTGAACCCGAGCTGGGAGTCGTCGGTGCGTTGCGGGCCGCCCTATCGGACGATCGGCCCGGTTGCAAAGCGGATGCGAAGATGCTGTAGGGCGATCAATCATGCGGCTCAGCTCACGGGAAAGATTGGGCACCAGTTCGGCCTGTACGTAGGACAAACTCCAGTTGGCACCCGAAATGCCGCCGACCACCAGCACTCCACCAAAAAACAGACTGACTCGCAATAGCGCAGGCTGGAGCCGTTTGCCAGGTTCCACCCATTTGGGCTGCAGGAGGGGTGGCAGGATGGGCAGCGGCAGCCGCTGAAGGCGGGGTTTTGCCGTTTCTTTAGGCACGACAACTTTAGGAATTTCTTTGCTGAACAGTCTCATATATCCCCCAAACTGTTCTGCTACCACTCAATCCAGCAACAGCGGCCAGATTCTCGAACTATGTGAGGAGCGGATTTGTGCAGATGATTACAAAGCAAGCACGGAGCAAAGCAAGCACGGAGCAAGACAAGAGCGAACGGTCAATCGAAGCGACGTACAAGTACTGAGACGGGTGCCGTTAAATATTCAAGCGGTTGGGGCATTACGGGCACCAGGGTTAGAGATCGGGCAGGGGGGCCATAATTTTTTAATCGGAAGAAATTAGGATAATCAATCTTTGTGATTATAGCTCTATGTTTTTTACCCTTTAAGAAATAAAAGCTGATTTCTACAATTGCTGTGAGCAATCATTGCCCTGCTTTCATAATTTGCAATATTTGCAATATTCAGTTTGCAATAGCTTGTAGATGCACGATTCCCGCTTTTGGAGACGCCAATTGGATGAGCGAAAGTTCCTCCAGCTAGGGGAGTCGCCGCATCGCTAGAATTTCAGGAAGATTGCGCACGGTCTATTGCGCAGGGGATTAGTCAGGGATTAGTCAGCCGCTAGTCCCAAAGCTGACCTTCACAAAAATTGATATTTAAGAATGCTTGCGACGATTTGAGCCATGTTCAGAGGGTTTCCCCAATCTGACTTGGCTTGCGATATGCTTTTAGGGCGTAGATAGGACTATAGAGAAAATGCTGCCATGCTGATGCGCCGAGTCAAATCAGGACTGCCAAAATCAGGGATACCTCAGCTAGGGCGAAGGGTCCGCCGAGTTGGTTACACCCTACTGCTGAGTGCCTGTTGCGGTCTACTGATGCCTTCTCAAGTCTTGGCGGCGGAACGGCTGGTCATCACCTATGGCCCCTTGCGGGCTGGGGTTTCAGTGCAAGATTTAGAAACGCTGGTCACCACCGATGAAGTTCCCGGTTCCCTACGGTTTTACCTGGGGCTGGCGGGGCTTGATCCCAGTTTGCTGCGAAGCGTGTTGAGCATGAAGCTAGGAGCCAGCTCAGATTTCAGTTCTGCAGCGTCGCAAAGCCAACGCCAAGCGTCGAAAGCGCCTGCTCTCGCAGTTGGGCCTCAACGGTGCTGAAATCAACATTAAAGTTCCAGCGTTTTAGCAGCGACTGGAGGTCGTCCAACCGTTCGATGGCAAAGTTAAATAGTTGGGGCACCTGCTCTAGAAGCTGCTGCGCCTGCGAGAGAATCGTCAAGCCTAGGGTCGCAATCAAACCACCCAAAACCAACAAGCTGAGCAGAAACACAATCATTACCGCCAGCCAGTGGGGCATATGGCGCGACACCCACTGCACTGGATAGCTGAGCAAAAAGGCCAGGATGGCAGCAAAAATAAAGATAATCAGAACCGTTTCAAAATAGGCCAGCACCTGGACAGTGGCCCAAGCTAAAGCAAACAGCAACAGATAGCGAACAAGCTTGGCATTACTGAGTTGATCCCACAAGTGATTCCAAGATTGATCTGCGGTTGGTTTATCCATTGGGGTCTAGGGGTCCTCTGGCCCTTCTCCTATTTGAAATTTCGCTGGGATGCTACAATCTGTCGTCTATCTAAGGTGGCGAATTGTTCCGATCTCAAGCAAAGCTACTGGACTAACAGTTGGATTGCACCAATTCCAACTTGTAAAGGCACCCAGGACAAAAGGCTGATCACGACAGCGCTGCGAGTGTTGATATCCAATCCTTCCCGAATAGCGACTACCACCGCTAGCAAACTCCAGACCGCCAGAACCAGCCCAATCGGTCGGCCAAGTAAGGGAATCAGAGTGAGAAAATTGAAAATCTGGGGCGCATAGGCAAACCCAATCGGGCTGAGCAAATCATTATAGGTAGGATCGATTGGTTTCAGCCATTGTCCAATCTTCCAGATGGCAAAAGTCCACAGGTAGTAACCAGCAGCCACGCTGAAACCGTTTAATAAAGTACCAAACAACAGCAGCGGCGGACTAGCTCGAGTCAACAGCAAAATCACCAAGCTGCCGACAGCATGGGAGATAGCAGCCAAAACTACAATTCGGCGGGCAAGGCGACGACTGTGGGGAATGCAGTGAGCATCATCATAAAAGTGGGCATTTAGCGCTAAGGCATGGCGGAGCGTCGTTTTGACGCTAACAGAAGCTTCTGGGTGCTTGGAATGGGTAAAATTACGACTCATGAAGGATGACAGGATACAGCAACCTCTGGTTCGATAAACTCCACAGTATCTTTTGCTGCAATTTTACTTTTACTGCTTTTACTTTTTCTATTTATAGTATGTTGAAATTGTTCTCGCAAATGCTGGTTTGGCTTCGCCGTCACCGCTAACCAAAATCATGGTGTCGCAGTAGGGAGCCAATCTGACCAAATCGACCGCAATTTCGACATTTAAGTTGACCTTTTTGGCTCCCGTAGTGGACTGAACCAACTCCTTTGCCACAACACGATAGCCATTGCACTGCATCCAATACAAAAATCCCTTTTGTTTTTCGTTGCTGGGGTCAACCCCCGTATAGAAATGGGCATGAATCAACCGTCCACCAGAGACTAAGCAACTCAGCAGCCGCGTATAGTCAATCTCGATTTCCATCTGCATCGCCGCATAGAACAGACTGGCTCCATCGATGAACACGACAACTCGACCGCGATCTGTGCGTTCAACTCCTTGAAATTCACCAGAAGAAGCAGATGATGGTTTAGCAGCGTAGGCATGACCGTTACTACTGGGTTGAAAAGGTCTTGGGGGGATTAGTTGAATCATAGTTCACTCGTCTTTTATGGCTGGCAGATTTTGATTATTTACTGGTCAAGGATTATCAGGCAGCTTGATTAATTAAGCAGCACCCCGGGATTCAGCAATATCTCGAATCAGACGAATCCTAGAGCTGATGTAATCGTAGAGATGGCAGACCTCCTCACCCGTGAGGAGCACCTTGCGTGAAATTCGTTGCAACAGCAGTTTGACTAAAGCGGTATCTGGTAGGCTCAAAAGCTCGCTACTCTGGGTTTCTTCGATCACGTCCCAAACCAACCGTAGGATGGAGGAATCCATGCAACTACACCTCTATGCGATGGCTCAGAAAAATTTAACATTTTCTTTAGATTTAATGGAAGATGATAAATAGGAAACGCTACTAGTTTTAATCTTTAGCAATATCCCTTAACTAAGCGTAATATTCGTTAGGGCTAGGGAAAGCTGTAAAAATTAATCGTGCTGATTCTAGGGTATGACTGGGTCTGAGGCTGTATATCCCAAGACGGATTCTGTGACCGACCATGAATGTGACCTTTATCAATCTGAAATTGGTTCAGATTTGGTCCAGTCTCATGGCGTTTTATTCATCTTGAGCTACCCTGACTTAATAATTCAGCAGGTAAGCGCTAATCTCTCGGATCATTTTAATCTTTTACCTGAGGATGTGTTGGGTCAATCCTTAAGCAATCTGCTTGAACCCGACTCAATTGCTTTAATTCAGCAGATTCTCCCCACAAATCAGCCGACCCAGCTGCCGTACTTGCGCTCCCACACTCCCCAGCGCGACTGGGCAGGCAACTTTCATTACAACGAACAGTCCGTCCTTTTGGAGTTGGAGCCACTGAGGATAACCTACAATGCAACCGTACCGTTCGACCAGTGATTGCAAGGCTTGAAATGCCCAGTCGGTTGGGTTTACATCCGAAAGCTGGGTCACGTCGGTGACTTGATTCATCGGTTCAACCGGATCAAGGGTGCCTGTTGGATTGACCTGTCCGGTTGGGCTGACTTGTGCGGTTGATGAATCGACGCTTGAATTGACTGAATTGAGAACGTCCGTTGAGTTTACTGTTGCTCTATCAACAGATAAATCAGTGTCGTTTGCTGTGTTTATTTCTACTGCTAATGTGTCAATGACTGACTCGCTAATATTTTCTGCGTCTGCTGCTGCCGTTGATAAATTGGTAGATGACTCGGTAAATAAATCGGTTGATTGATCGGTTGATTGATCAATGTCTAGTTCGTCTAGGGCAAATGGAGCAGCCATTGTTTGCAAAGGTGTTTGCAACGGCGTTTGCAAGGGTTCTGTAGCGCTCGCTTCATGGCAAAAGCTTCCAGATATACTCAGAGCAAATATCAGAGGAAATAAATACGGTTTCCCATGCATCATTTTTTCAGATTCACTGCAATAATTGGCAACCAGGTTGAACAGCATTTTTCTTGTGAATAAGACTTGCTCTTGTAACAAAGCTCCAACGAAAATCCTGATGGATAACAGAATAGACAAAGAATCAGCCGCCATTCCTTGCGTCATCAAACAGAAGTATGCTCTGGAATCCCTGCATAATTCCAAACTGAATCTGATCGGCCATTAGACGGGGAATCAGAAAATCGAAGCTGATTTTTAGATCCCAGGGAGTGAGGGCCGTCAGGGAATCGCTCAACGGCTTGTTAAAGTTGTCCCAATGAACCGGAATCACCAGCGTTGGCTGTAGCTTCGCCACCGTCTGCTCGTAGAAGGCGTCCCGAAATTCCGAGTCCTGGTTGCCAAGGGTTCCTGTTGACAGGAAGAGAACATCGGCTCGCACCTGATCCAGCGCCCCTTCAAGATAGTTGGCGGCAGGTTTGACGAAAATAGCGTGATCGCCGTGTTGAATCAGAAAGTCGAAGGAGCCACCCTCCACATAGTCGAAGAAATCGGCAGGTTGACGGAGTGGGTGGTCAATCACCATGCCCAGGTTATCATTGACCCCGCGCACTGGGGGCGAGTGCTTGGAAGGCAGAACAGTCACGGTAAACTTGCCAATCGACACCGGATTCCCCGGCTCGTAAAGGGTCATCTGCGCTTCGGGGAGATCGCCGCCTCGACCAATATTCAGGGTTGATTCGGAGCCATAAAGGTGAGCGCCTGAAGCAGGGCAACGACAAGCTCGTGGGCGGCGCAGGCGACGACAAACTCGTGGGCGGTGGTGGGAATGACATCCTGCAAGGTGGAGGCGGTGACGATGAACTGTTGGGCGGTGGTGGCAACGATACGCTCAAAGGTGGCGCAGGCGAAGATGAGCTGAAAGGCGGCGGTGGCGATGATCTCCTCAGCGGTGGGGCAGACGATGACATCCTCGATGGTGGATCGGGCAATGATGTTCTGGATGGCGGCTCTGGCGATGACCAGATGGCAGGCGGTAGCGGTGATGATACTTACATCGTAGATAGCGCAGCCGATCAGGTGACTGAAGCTGCTGGGGCCGGAAATGATACAGTGAGAGCCTCGATTAGCTATGCGCTCACAGCCCATGTAGAAAACCTGACTCTGACTGGATTTGCTGCCATCAACGGGACAGGCAACGGTCTCAACAATACCATTACTGGTAACGATGCAGATAACGTTTTAAATGGCGGTGTAGGCAATGATACGCTGATAGGCGGTGGTGGCAATGACACCTATATCGTAGACAGTAGTGATGATGTAATAGTGGAAGCTGCTGGTGCCGGAACAGATATCATCCAGGCTTCGGTGAGCTACACCCTGTCTAACCATGTAGAGAATCTGACTCTAACCGGCTCCGCTGCCATTAATGGTACGGGCAACGGCTTGAATAACATCATTACTGGAAACGATTCTGACAATACTCTGAGTGGCGCTGCTGGAAATGATTCCCTGACGGGTGGTGCAGGCAATGATACCCTCGATGGTGGTATTGGCGATGATGCGATGGCAGGCGGTGCGGGCAATGATACCTACATCGTAGATAGCGCCGGAGATACAATCACCGAAGCAGCCGCAGCCGGCATCGATACGGTTCAGGCTGGCGTTACCTATACTCTGGGCGCAGAGCTGGAAAACCTCACTTTGACTGGAAACAGCGCCATCGACGGCACCGGCAACGAGCTCGATAACGTGATCATTGGCAACAGCGCCAACAACGTCCTCACCGGCAACGCGGGCAACGATACCCTAGACGGTGGCTTGGGAGCCGACACGATGATTGGCGGCAGCGGCAATGATACCTATGTAGTCAACGAAGCGGGAGATGTAGTAACCGAAGCATCCGTCTTTGGCGGCACCGAAGATACGGTTCTGTCATCGATTAGCTACACACTGGGAGCCAACCTAGAAAACCTCACCCTGACCGGCACCGATCCAATTAATGGCTTTGGCAATACGCTAGACAACACCATCATCGGCAATGATGCTGCTGAAATAGACCCGAAGAGGTTCAGCGAGCAGTATTCGCTAGTGGAGCCGGAGATACAGACGGCCGAGGACGGAGCGAGATACTATCTACTCCCGCCGCACCACTACGGGCTCGGTGTGACGGTCGAGACGTTCAAAATGCCCCGAAATGTAACAGGCGTCGCGCTCGGCAAATCGACCTACGCTCGTGCCGGGCTGCTGGTGAATACGACGCCGCTTGAAGCGGGCTGGACCGGGCGACTTGTTGTTGAGATAGCGAATCTCGCGAATCTGCCGCTTCGCGTTTATGTCAATGAAGGCATCGGCCAAATACTTTTTTTCGAATCCGACGAAGACTGCGCCGTCAGCTACTCCGACCGCGGCGGGAAATATCAGGGTCAGACCGGGCTGACTTACGCAAAGGTATGATCCGAGACTTCGCAATTCTCGTTTGTTTGGGTTTTCTCGCTTTGACCGCTTTCGGTCAGGCGGAGAAGCCGGAATCTCGTCCGCGGGCGCGCGATCTCGGCATAACAATCGGAATTTTACCGACCGGACCACTTAATTCGATCACGGATGTGGCCGGTGTCGGTGTCGGGCAGACAACGATCATCAAAGGCGAGAACATCCGCACTGGGGTTACCGCGATCCTTCCGCACGGCGGAAATCTCTTCCGTGAAAAGGTGCCGGGAGCCGTATTTGTTGGCAACGGGTTTGGTAAACTCGTCGGTTCCACACAGGTCAATGAACTCGGCGAGATCGAAACGCCTATACTTTTGACTTCGACTCTCTCCGTCCCGAAAACTGCCGATCTTCTGATGGACTACATGCTCGGGCTGCCGGGCAACGAACAGGTGCGGTCGATAAATCCGCTCGTAGCCGAGACCAACGACGGCGGGCTGAACGATATCCGTGGCAGGCATATCACACGCGACGACGTCTTTAACGCAATAAATAAAGCTGTTCGCGGTTTGCCCGATGAAGGCAGCGTCGGAGCCGGAACCGGAACGGTCGCATTTGGTTGGAAAGGAGGCATTGGGACAGCGTCGCGCAAGCTTCCCGCAGGCTTAGGCGGATACACGCTCGGCGTTCTCGTCCAATCAAACTTCGGCGGCGTGCTTATGATCGACGGTGTCCCGGTCGGCGAGGAACTCGGGCAATATTACTTAAAGAATGCAGCAAGTGTCAGCATCCCGACCGTGAGAAAGGGCTCAAAGAACCCCGTCGCTATCGTTCCCGGTTCTGATCTGGCGGACGGGTCGATAATCATCGTCATTGCCACGGACGCGCCGCTCGACCATAGGCAGTTGACAGCAACTCCACGGGCGTAAAGGCAACAGCGTGGTAGAATCGATCGGCGCGGTGCCCGGTAATTAGAGAGAGTACGCCAAAGACGCTATTCTCGCGCAGCAGGGCTACGGTGATCTCTTCCCCAGCTTCGTAAACCCTAGAGAGTTTGACCGCTCCTCGCACCAGGAAGTAAACCCGTTCCGCTGGATCACCTGGAAAGAAGATGGTTTTGCCGCGCTCGTAAGTCTCTACGACAGGCGGGAAGGCACCACCGCTCAACTGACGGAATACATTTGCTAACGGTCTATCTTGCAACGCTACCATGCCTTTATCCCTAGCCTATTATCGAGCCTATTATCGTGAGCCTGTATGAGCCTGTAGTTCTAATAACCCCCGAAGCGCTCTTTGTACTTATTTACGCTTACTACCAAGTTTTTAACCAGAACTCTTAGGATAAATTGTGCTGCATAACACAATCATACTGTGATAGAACTCTGACTTTAAAACACTAAACTTAAGAATGCGATAGTTTTTTGTAGCAAGAATTACACAATGCTGAAATCTCAGACCAGAAGGTTATTTCTTGAGATATTTTCAGAATTTTTTCTGAGTAATGAAAATAGAGCATAGCCGTTCAACCCAAAAGTTGCAAGGCAGTAGAACTTAAACCTCTGCTACTGCCTCTGGCAACGCTACATCTGGGCAACAGCGGTCCACAAAACTCCCACAGCAGCAAGCTACAAAACTACACACCATGCCTAATCAAAGACTAACGCCCAGCGTACAGGCCATGTCGCCAAAACTTAAAACGCAAAACTCCCTTACCAGTTTCTTTCCGTCCCCGTTTTTCAGTATTCTTGAGACGCCAAACGACATTGGGTGAAGGGTCATGTTGAATTTGTCTGGAAAAAATGCCCTGGTGACAGGAATTGCTAACAACCGCTCAATCGCTTGGGGAATTGCCCAACAGCTTCACGCCGCAGGAGCCAATCTGGGTATTACCTATCTGCCTGATGAAAAGGGCCGCAACGAAAAGAAAGTGGCAGATTTGGTAGAACCGCTCCAACCCAGTTTGTACCTCCCCTGTGATGTGCAGAATGAAGCGCAGATGCAGGAAACATTCGAGGTAATTCAGGATAAATGGGGCCGCTTAGATATTTTGATTCACTGCCTTGCGTTTGCTAGCAAAGATGCCTTAAGCGGTGACTTCAGCAGTGTATCGCGTCAAGATTTCTCTCTAGCAATCGAAGTGAGCGCCTATTCGCTGGTCAGCCTCAGTCGCTATGCGAAGCCATTAATGACCGACGGCAAGCGTCGAAAATGATGAGGCCTTTGCCGCACTTGCGGGGCAGGCAATGTTCGGTCCGATAGGCGGAAAGATATTCGCAGCGGTGGTTTGTGTTTCAGTGATCGGGACACTTTTCGCATATCTGCTAGTTTCGCCTCGTGTCTATTATGCGATGGCAAAGGACGGGCTCTTTTTTCGCAAGGTCGGTGAGCTGCATCCGCGGTTTGGTACGCCGTACCTTGCTATAGCTATTCAGATGGTTCTCGCTTCTGTCCTGATCTTCACAGGCGGTTTCAATGAGATACTGGGTTACTTCTTTTTTGTGGTAATACTCGCTATCGGCTTCGCGGTTGCTGGGCTTCATCGCTTACGTAGCTTAGGAGCCTCGGGATATCAGACTCCGCTATATCCAATACCGCTTTTGATATATCTTGTCCTTACGGTTATCGTGCTCTTCTTCGTAGGGATGCGGAATCCCTTGCAAACTGTTGTGGGACTTGTTGTTGTGTCAGCCGGTATTCCCGTTTATCATCTACTTTTCAAACACCGTTATGGCGTGGATAAAAACGATCAGATTTGAGGATGCAGACCCGAAGCTTCAGGAAATATTGATGAAGACGCGGATGAGCTATCCGCCGGAATATGCAACACCGGCGGAGTCGGCGAGTGCTTTGAACGAATCGATAATTGATTCGCACACCCTTATCCCGGACGCGCTTTATCATTCTTTCATGGCGTTTTCGTCGATGATGTCTCCGGACTTGCCGCTCAAGAGACGGCAGCATGAGATGATCGCGACAATGGTTTCGCATACCAATGACTGTTTTTATTGAGTGGAATCGCACGCAGAGTTTCTGCGTAGGGTAACGCTTGATGGGGAGTTGATCGAGGCACTTAGAACTGACTATACATCGGCTCCGATAACAACGGCGGAGCGTGTGATGTTGGACTACGTCGTGCAGTTGACCAAGGACGCTACAAGGATCACTCCAAAAAACATTGATGGTTTACGAGCGGTCGGTTTTGACGATACAGGAATATTACAGATCACCTTGATCGCATCGTGGTTCAATTACATAAATCGCGTGGCGGACGCCCTTGGTGTGGGTCGTGAAGGACTTTAATGAAAGTCGATCTCATCGTTCACAATATTGGACAACTTGTAACTTGCACTTCTGGAAACCGTCCGAAACGCGGTCCTGAGATGAATGGGGTCAGCATTATCGAGAATGCGGCGGTAGCTATCAAGGGTGGTGTTTTTACAGAAGTCGGGCGTTCGGGTGAGATCTTGGGAAATAACACTCCGATGGCGCTAGCCGCAGCAGAAGCGGTGCTTTTAAAGTTAAGAGAAGGCGGCGAAGACCTACAACAATCGCTGGCAGAAAAAGTCAACCAGTTCGCGACTCACCTAAACCAACATTTTGAACGGGTGGGGGCACCGATCAGAATTGACCATTTCACATCTTACTTCTACGTTTCCTACCCTGCAGAACTGCCTTACGCTCAAATCTTGTTCTACCTACTGCGAGAAAAAGGCGTTCACATCTGGGATCATCGCCCCTGCTTCTTTACTCTGTCTCACACCGATGCTGATATTGAGTTCATCATCCGTGTCTTCAAAGATAGTGTGGCCGAATTGCAGGTCATCGGATTCCTTCCCAGTACTACGCCAGTCAATCCAGTGACTAATGGCCATAGCAAAAGTAATCAGAACAGCCCACCACAACCGGGTGCTCGTTTGGGCAAAGACCCTGAAGGAAATCCCGCTTGGTTTATTCCTGACCCAGATCGATCTGGCAAGTACCTACAGGTTGGAGGAGTCTTATAAAGATGACCCTTATGACCTCTCATGTCGATATTGAATCTTCACGAACAATCATTACAGCAAAGATATCTAGAAGCCAGCAGGAATCCATTGATTTCCCTTTTGAATTTTCATGCAATTTATCGAAGCATTCTCTATTTCCGGTTTCACGTTTAGTGAAGTTAGCCGATTTTATTGCCAGTCAAACTCCTGAAAAAGCAATTTGCGTGGTTCAAGGGAAAATAAAAAATAGTTGCAGTGGCTCTGAAAGAATTGATCCAATTTTTTTAGAAATTGTTACCTATGACGAAACCGACCTGCCGATCTTGATTAAGGACGTTCACAAGAGAGAGAAAAGAAATCAAACATCTACTAGGACAATCACTCGCCATTATCTACCGCAATCTGGTGCTCGTTTAGATCATGACCCGGAGGGCAATCCTACCTGGCATATCTCTGACCTCCATCAGTCTAACAAATACTTACAAATTGGAGGGGCTACATGACTACAACATCGATCGCATCTAAATCAGAAGTAGCATTACCGAATCGCATTTTTAATGCTGAGACAGGAGATTTCTGCGAACAATTTAATCGCTGCTCCTTTGATTTTTCTCATAACTTGGCAGGGCATCCCCTGTTTGAGTTGCCACGATTAGTTGAGTTAGCGAAAACAATTGCTCAGGAAAATGAACCAGCGAGAATTTTCTGTGGAAACAATGACATTCCTGTCCACTGTAGGTGGGGGGAATGGAAAATGCATGAGCAAGTTGTGGAAGCAATCCTGGTATCACGGTTTAGCAATGGGAGGTGTGGCGCGGGTGAGCCAAATGCAGCTATTGCAGCCGTTTTTGACGATTGGGTTTTCGGCGCTCTTACTGAAGGAAACGATTACATTCGGTACGTTGGCAGCCGCTAGTCTGGTGATTTTGAGTGTGGCGATTAGCCGTAAAGCGAAGATTCGGCAAAGAGATAATAATTCATGCTCACAGACTGCGTGATTTCAGACCTCTCCCGACCACTCTTCACGAGAGACACCGGCCTACCGCAACAATCATGATAGAAGGACCCCTCCAATATCGCCATCATAAGGATTGGGGATAGTTAAGCGAGGCATAAGTTCAAACAGGTTGAGTAATCTGATTTAGATCAATTCCAGCAATTTCAGGAATTGGCAGCCCTAATCGCAATCGCAGCGCGACCCAATCACTTACTGCCTCTCGCAATTCCCGTCGACACCCTTCCAAAGTTTGGTGCCTTGCCCACACACCTTGAAGACCTGGAATCTCGCCCCAATAAGTACTTTTATCTTCAATGATTTCATAGACTGCTATTTCCATTGCCTGGTCGAGATAGCTAGCAAGCATAGCTCAAAATCTCTAATGCGGTAATTCAGATTTTAATATGCTTCTCTTGTGTAGAACGTTACCTTGATTTGTAGTGACTACCTTACTCTTGCCGAATCGCAGTAGAGATGTTCATCTGACCCAAACGTAACGCTGGATAGATGCCAGCCAGCAGGGCAGCGATAATGGCCACGAGCAAGGCTTGCCAGAAGTATTTCGGTTCGAGTGCCATTTGCAGCGTCCACCCAAAGGAACGAACGTTGATTACGTAGATCAAAATCCAGGCGAGGGCGTACCCCAGGGGCATGGCAAACAGACCAGCCATGGTACCCATTAGGCCAGTTTCCAGCAGGGTCATGCTACCGATCTGGCGGGGAGTCATGCCCGTGGCCCGCAAAATACCGAGTTCGCGGGTGCGTTCGAGCTGGAGGCTCATCAGGGTGCTGAGGACGCCGATAAAGGCCACCACCACGGCGAGCAACCGCAGGGCATTGGTGATGGCAAAGGTGCGGTCAAAGATAATCAAGGATTCTTGCCGCAGGGTGCGGTTGGATTGCACTGACAGATCTTGCCGCCCGCGAAACTGGTTCTGAATCTCGGCCACGATCGCTTCTACGTCAGCACCAGGCTGAACGAAGAGACCGAGCGAGGCAATGCTGGAATCCTGCCAAATTTGCTCATAGCGGTCGTTGTCGATGATCACCGTGCCTCGATCCGAGGATCAACATTGACTTACTCACAAATGAGTTTTTCCACACCCTTCATTTTTTGTCCTGTACTTAGGGCTGTAGTACTAAGATTGTACAACGGAGTAATTGGCGCAAAGTAATCGGCAACAGGATCGATGATCGTATAGCGCACATCATCACTTGACGAGGCTGAATTGAGTAGAATATTTTTCTGATTCAAGCTGAGAATTTTAATTCCTTTCTGCCAAAGATGCCGAAATAAATAAGCCGTTTGAATTTTCAGTAATTGGCGCTGTTTGTGCGGATCGAGCCAGCGGTGCAGTCGAAACCGAGATCGCTGCTGAATCTCCTCTAGGCTGGGAATTTGAAACACCTGGCAAAATTCGGCTGTAAAGCCGGTGGGAATTTCACCTAACGTTTTGCCCTTGACGCGCGGCATCACCAGGATTTGCTTGCAGAAATCTTGCTCACGCTGAGACTGCATATAAAGATAAACCGGACAAACCTGAAGCATCTCCTGTTCTCTGGCCGACAGTTTAGTCGCAAACTCGCTGATCAGCACTTGGCTGCGGTAAAACTGGTGCCGCAGGTTGCCGCCCTGAAGTTTGCCCTGGGAGCATTTCCAAACCAGGTCACCATAGGGGAAAATGCCCAAATCAGTATCCTGAACGCTGAGTAGGTAGACGCCTTTGTGGGCCGTGTCCTGATAGGGATTGATGTCGTAATTTTCCTTGTGGAGCCAAATCGATTGGTGCAACTGCTGAAACCTGTCAAAGAAGTGCGCAAAGCTGGGATAGTTCTGTACAAGCTGATGGTACACCGTTGGTTCAAACTCAAAGGTGTAGCACTGATGCGCAACGGTTTTGATCATGGTTTGGAGTTCCGAAAGCCTTGTAGCTGAAGTGGATGTTGTCAGCATAGAAATAATATCCATCGCTCTGAGTACAAGACAAAACTTGTAAGAGAACAGAAAAGGGGGGCATGAGAATAACCACAGTCAAACTATGGCCCCCATAGACAAATCACTCTAATCCCAAGACTTTGCAGCCCTATTCGACTAGCATGGTGCCAGAATCACCGTCGCATTTTCCCTATTTTAGTGGATGCTCACGAAGAAAGGTCGCTCTAACACAGGTGGGTGCACTGACCTGTTAGGTGAGTTTTGCCATTTGCTTGAGCGTTCAACACGTTATTGTTCAATCCTTGCTCAGTTCAATCCTTGCTCAGCATTGAAATCCAGGCTGAGCTGATTTCTGCTAGCCTGAACTCCAATTGAGAGCATCCTAGTACCGAATTTGCAGCGTCACCGAGGCTTCACGACCCGAATACCTGGTACGCCCGAGCCATGCTCATCGAGTACCAGCGACGCGGAACAGCAGGCGCCGATCCTGCTGCTGACGATCCTCCATCACAAGAGTGGCGAGCCCGGCTCGATCGCCTTCTCACCGAGGCCGAATCTCGCTTCGGCGAGAGCGATCGCTACGTTCGTGCCATACGCCGCCTGCGTGACGCAACCACTGCGAAGCCATCAGAGCCCTGAGCGCTGTCCGGCCACGTTGCTTGGGCAAGAGTGGCTACACTGAGGCCGACAGCCGTCGCACGCAGGACCAACAACCATGCCAGACCGCCTGAACCACAGTGATCACCTGACTGGAGACGACATGAGCCGGGACGCAAGGTCCATGCACAGTTGCGTCTGCGTGGTCAATTCCATCAATCCCGGACCCAATGTACCATATTGGAACTGCTGCACCCGAAATGTGCTGGGTGGCGAGTGGAGCATGCCTGTAGGCGTGCCGCACTTTCCGGGGCGCACATTCGTATGCGACCACTTCAACTCAACGCCAGCTGGCCTGTATGGCCCGCGACGCACATTTAGCCCGAGTGCTTCGAATGTCGAGAAGGGACCATGCTGCATCTTGCCGAGCAGTTAATGTAGCACACGTAATAAAGAGAGCTTTGCAATGCGCACAAGTCCGATTGCCATCATCTTCATCGCTTTGCTGTCCTTGGCCATTCCGGGTTGCGGACACGCGACACGATCAGGGAACTGCATCATTCGCTATCATTCCCCCATAACTATTTGGGGGCAGGATCTCTACATCTATCCCGCCGACCGAACGCCCACCACCCGCTTGTCCTTTGCGCCGCCCGAAACGGGGTGGTATGTCGTAAGGCTTCTCATCCGCAATATGACAAGCAAATATGACCGAGACGACACTTCTCCGCGTGGCGGGGATCGTCTGAGCGCCTTTCTGCGCGAGTCGCCCCCGGGCCCGTGCATCGTGCGAGTCACTCAGCAAGGCGAGATAAGAGAGTATGCTGTCCAGCCCGGCAAAGGTCAGCTGTTTACGGATATATCGGTGCGAGGTCTCGGTAACGCAAGTGCTCTTATTGTAGGAAGGATATATTTAATTAAAAGTGATGAACTATGCACTATTGAGACGGACTGTGTTATTGACGTCGAGCCATACTCCCCATCTTCGCTCATGCTCTGGAGGAAGTCGGGCCGAGACTGAGTATCGCAAGCCTCGCCCAAGGGAACAATCCGTGAGTTGCAGCAAGACATTATCTGACTCCACGCCTGTAGAGTTGGAGCACAGTCAAAGCGATGCCGCAGTGCCTCACAGGTCTGCCGCAACTCCGGCTCATATTTATCCACTTCGCTAGTTTTTTGCGCTGCATGCATCCGGTACTGAGCAATCGGATGTCCAATCACGTATAGCCTTGCCCCTTGGGCAGCGAATCGTGTCCACAACTCATAGTCCATACTGTAGAACAATGATTCATCTACATATCCACCACTCCGCTCCCAAATCGAGCGGGTAAACATCACCTCAGGCTGATAGAAGAATTTTCCTTTCAGCCAACAGCGATCCAGATCCAGCAAATCACCGAGAGGCAGCAGACCATCTACACAGGATGTAAGATGCTGTTCAATTTCAATTCCATCCCGAAATAATTGACAAACTCCCGCGACTACATCTGCACCACTCGTATAAAACGCCAGGGCCATCGCATACAGCGCATTTGGAGCCAAGCGATCATCGCTATTGAGCCAAGTCAGAATTTCTCCTGTTGCCTGTTGAAAACCCTTATTAAGCGCATTGCTCTGTCCTTGATCCGGTTCACTGATCACATAGGAAAAATGGTCTCGGTACTGATTCACAACTTGCATCGTGTTGTCAGTAGAACCACCATCTATCAAGATATGTTCCACGTTGGGATAATTTTGGTGAATTACCGAAAGGATGGTTTCTTCAATGTATTCTCCCTGGTTGAAGGAAGGCGTGATGATTGAAATTTTCGGCCAGGGTTGGCCATTGGGTAGAGTGGGTGGTATGGGACGGGGATCTGCTCCGTAAGGCCAGGGTTTAACAGACTGGTTCTCCTTTGCCTGAGTTGACATTTCATAGACAACGGCTGTTTGGTTCAACTTAGCTCGAATGTCAACCGTATGAGGAGCAAATTTAAGGGCAGTATTGTAGGCAGCAATCGCTGCTTCTAGGTTTTGAGCGGCTGCGTAGGCATCTCCCAATTTTGTGTAGACCGATGAGTGGGGTGGAGAGAGTTTTTCATCTTCATCTGTTACCGGCTTGAGAGTAGCAGAGCGTAAAGCAACATTTGCACCGGGAGCACTCACAGCTCCATTAGAGTGGGTCAATCCATCTGTCTGTTTCAACTCCAACAGCAGTTGATTGAGACGCTGCTCAATTTGACTCAATGAAGAAATAAATTGGTGTATTGTTTCTGATGCGATATAGGACAAACTGGTGGAAACTTCAAGGCTCAGAACGCTGAAGTAGCTGCGTAGCGTTGCTGCCAATAAAGGACGAGACGGAATGCAGACATCAACTCGGTCAGCAATCACAGCATTGTGGTCATCTAGGGGCGGCAAATCATCTTCAAAGTCAATTCGAGCTTCTACTTCGGCCAGAATATCCAAACAGGTAGCTCGCAACTGGCGAATCGGATGGGCGAGTTTGCCTTGCAGTCCGGCTAGGGCGGTTTGGGCTGCCTGAGGCGACTCCGCTCCAACTAGATCGGCAATGCTTTCGGCTTGAGTCAGGTCTAGGCGTCCGTTCAAAAAGGCCCGCAGCGTGAATTCCCCCGGTTGAGCCAGCCTTGCCCCTTGCTCTAAGCACAGCGACAGCACCTGCTGCACCGCCATAATCCCACCGTGGCAGTGAAACTCCACCACATCTTCGCGAGTATAGGAGCGGGGAGCCAGCATGAGCAGCAGCAAGGCTTCGTCGATGATCTGCTCGGTTTGGGGATGACGCACATAGCCGTAGAGAATGCGATGGCTTTCCCAGGTTTGCCGTCCGGGTGCATAAAACAGAATGCGAGCAATCGATATGGAGTCTGGCCCCGACAGACGCACAATCCCCACGCTGCCCTGCTGTGGCACAATCGCGGTAGCAATCGCGGCAATCGTATCTTGGCTTAAGGGTTGGGCTGACATCCGTTCTGCTTAAAATTTGATTGCGTCTATTCTCACTTTAGTGTTTATTCCAGCGCTAGCGATCATAGCGAAGGTTTGCATAGTTAGGATGGGATTTAATCAAAGTTGGGTCTAACTCTAACTGGCAAATAAATCATTCCAGCAGATGATCATTGAAGGCAAAGCGTTTGTAGCTCGCCATTGAGAAGGGAAATGAAGGGGGGCTGGATCTAATTGAGCTTGGCGCAACTGCTCGTGATACTTTGCCAGATTCAAAGCGCTTAGAGCAGCATTGAAGTGAAAGTCCAGCTTTTGCCGTCATATTTGCACTTGGCACCCCGTGGCTTTTGCACCCCAGATGCGCTACCTTGCCACTCCAATCAACCCAGTATTCCACCCGATAAAGGGGAAGGGTTGACTGTAGTGTTTGCGGTAGGTCTTCTCTGGCAGCTCACTATAACGACTCAAGTTGGTGAAGTTGACTTTGCCAAACACCAGAACAATTGTGGAAAACAGCGTCATGAGAAACTTTTGTTGCGGTTTACTAAATGCCCCATTTTGGCAAACAGGGCTTGTAGAATATTCTGCATGGCTACCTCTTGGGTGTTCGATCTCAATGTCGGCACCTTACAAACGGAGGTAGCTTTTGCGGAAGCTGCTCAATAAACTCATGGGCTTCTGCTAATTTTGCGGCATGAATGATCTGTTCACTGCGGATATCAGTACGGTTTGCCAGTTCTTGCGTTTGCTGCTGGGTAAATTCCTTGAGTTTCAGGGGTTCACCCACGTTGAACGGCGATTGGTTGATTCTAAATTGACTATAATCTTCAGTTGAGTAGGCTAAAACCATGCGCAACTGTTTCCAGATTGCATCATCTCTGCCTTTCTCAAACCAATTGCGCAACATGCCAAAAAAATCCGAAGCAATCTCTGGCCGAGAAAAGATACGATCCACTTCATCGACACCAAGCACTAGCGGCTTATTGAGCTGCGCCAGGACATATTTTTCAAAATACTCGGTACAGGTCGCAATCGATCCCAGAATTTTGGAATGACCAGTTGGGCTGGGTTGCTCTAATCCCAATTCGCCGCCAATTCGCTCACAGAACCAGGGCAGAAAACTATCCAAATCCGTCAGTACCTTTTGCTCCACATCTCCCAAACTGAGATAGACCTTCTTATACTTCTGCTGCGTCGCGTAGTTGAGGATCCTGGACATCAGTGAAGTTTTGCCCATGAGATGCGGAGCCATGATCCGGAGTAATTGTCCTGGTGCCTCGATTGACTGATAACGATGGGATTCGTTGGAAAAGCGTTCGATATAGAGTGACGATTGCAGCGGTACCGAACCGGACGGATACTCGGCTAGCGAGGCTTGGGGAGAAGAATTGGTTGGGCGAGATTGTTTTTTAGCTTTAGCCGACTTGATTTTTTGCATCAGTACAGGCGTCAGGCATTCAGGCACACCAATCATTTGAATCGCATTGCAGCCAACTTTATAGGCAAACTCGATTGTGCGGCCTGCTCCCAGCGCTTTATAAAAACCCACTGCAAACTCAATCGCCGCCTGATCGCTAATCGCACTGCTCATGCCAATTACATAGGGAATGTGCTGAGCAATTGCCTTTGCCTGTGCTTCGGAATAGCAGCCGTTCAGCACCACACATTTTACTTGAGCCGCAAACAGCTCAAACAATCCGCTCAAGGCCGCACCGTCCACTAAAATGGCTTGCCCTGAGTCATCTTCGAAAAACAATCCGGTCTGGGTTAATTCTAGGACTGGGCTGAGGCTTCTATCTTGCTGAGTTGCAGCATGGGTTGCAGCGCTAGTGTTTTGTTTAGTTCCATACTCAGCAGCCGTTTTGTTTCTATCATGTCCTATACCGTGACCCGAAAAGTGAACGATCTGAGGATCGATGTCTAACATTGCCTGAAGAATATCTCTGGGACGGACAGCCCAACGCTGCTCTAGGACAACTGCATCCCGCTGTCTAGAGCGGCGCAACCAGAGCGATTCCCAATTTGCAGCACTACGGTCATGGAAGCCGGTTCCTTGAGCAGTTTCTCTTGAGTGGTCCTGATTTGATTGACGGATCAAACCCAAATTAATATCTGAATTGAACCCTAAAACATACTTTGCCTTAATTCGCTTGAGATGGGCGGATTATTATAATTTATTTAGCTAATCTTCAAACCATCAGGATTTTTGCCTGTAGACATGGAAGGTAGGATTTGACCTGTTTCTAGAGTTCCCATATCTAATTACACCAGCGCAATTGCAAAATCCAGATAACTATAGCGTTTAATAAATTCCTTGAAGACAAAATAAGTTCAAGTTCGCCTGAGCTGTTGGTTTGGGTAGCTTCACCGGAATTTACGACTCAGAATTTAACAGCCGAATGTTGCGACGATAACACCCTATGTGAGATTGCCTTTTGGTAGGCTGGGGTGGTTTCTCAGGAAAGATTGATGCTATGCACAAGCTACTGTCGGGTGGATTGAGCGTCGAGCAGATCACGGTTGCCATTGCTGATCTGCCATCCTCTTTGGAAGGAACTAAACTGGTTCAGCTCTCTGATTTACACTTCGACGGTTTGCGTCTGTCTGAGGCAATGCTAACCCAAGCCATTGAGGTGAGTAACGCAATCCAACCCGATTTAGTCGCTTTGACTGGAGATTATGTCACTGACGATCCAACGCCTGCCCCTGAGCTAGCTCAACGGCTGCAAACGTTGCAGAGTCGCTTGGGTACCTATGCAGTTTTAGGGAATCATGACATATGCCCTGCGGGCGCGCGTGTCCAGGTAACAGCAGCCTTTGAAGCAGTGGGGATCCAAGTCCTGTGGAATCAAATTGCCTATCCATTTGGCACCGGGTTACCCGTGGTCGGTTTAGCAGACTTTTGGTCGAAAGAGTTTGATCCAACGGTGCTGAACCAACTCAATCCGGACATTCCACGCCTAGTGCTCTCCCACAACCCAGATACAGCCGCACCTTTGCAGCGATGGCGAGTGGATCTACAGCTCTCAGGCCATACGCACGGCGGCCAGGTGGTAATCCCGGGGCTAGGGCCATTGCCAACTTGGTACCAAGCCTTTCGACGATACGTTCCCAAATCTTGGCGGCCTTGGATTCCCTATATGCGGGAAGACTGTTATAAAGTCGTGCGCCATTGGCAGTGGGCACAAGGACTACATCGGGTGGGCGAAAATTGGCTCTATGTCAATCGTGGTTTAGGAACCTATTTGCCTGGTCGCTTGTTCTGTCCGCCTGAGCTGACAGTGATTACAAGCTTAGAGCGTGCGGGTAGAGTCATGCCGCAAAAAAAAGCACAAAAAACGTTACAGATTATGGGTTAATAACTCCAGGTCTCAGTCCAAGCAAATATCCTCGGAGATTTCTTCAAAACGTCCTAGAAACAACATGTATTGCTATTGTATTGCCAATCGATTCGAGTGGGTGAGTTGTTGCAGTAACGTCATGAATGGCAATACTTGAAGCAGAATTTATACACACAACTCGCTAACCCAATTGGGTAGATCCAATCAACATCAAAATTAATCTTAAGAAATTAAATCAATTGGTTCATCGGCAACCGATGTCGCTGTCATTTCCCCGGAAGTAGTAGTGGCTAAATCGGCCAGGTTCATGTGTTCATAAGCTTCAAAGGGTTGATGAATCCAAGGGTTGTCGCTGAGATAGTCCACGTAATAATCCGGCGCAATTATAGAGCAAGCTTTGTACCACAGGACTGCTGTGCGAACCTCATCAACATAAAAGCCATAGTGCCGATCTAGCCAAGTTAAGGTGCGCTTAAGGCTTTCGCCCGAATCCACCAGGTCATCTACTAACAGCACATGGCTACCCAAGTTGGGGGTGGTCATGGTTAGATCGCGGGAAAACGTCAGCGAACTGCGGCTTTGCTTGCCTGGCCCTCGGTAGGACGACGTTGCCAGAATTGCCAACGGCAAATCAAAAATCCGGGATAGGATATCGCCGACTCGCAGCCCTCCGCGAGCCAGACAGATAATTTGGTTGAACTCCCAGCCCGACTGATAAATCCTTGCGGCAAGCTGCTCAATTTTTTGGTGGTATTCCGTCCAGGAAACATGGAGGTCTGACATATCTGACATGGAGGGCCGATGAGGTTGATGTTGCGGAAGATGAAAAGCATCATACCAACTGTGGCGGGTTTGGGAGGTAGAAAAGTTTTGCAGCCTTAGATCAAGGGATCGAGATCGAACGAGTCATGATATTCTACAGTAATCGCATCGGGAAACTAGGGTTTAGTTTCCCGTCGATCACAATCGAGTCGTATTCAGGTCATATGCAAGTCATAGAGTAGGAGGGCCATTGCAGTGGGCATTGTCGTGGAACGGGTATCGAAACAGTTTGGCGACTTCAAAGCGGTAGACCAGGTCGATCTGGAAATCGAGACTGGCTCGCTTGTAGCGTTGTTAGGACCATCGGGATCGGGAAAATCGACGTTGCTGCGGATCATTGCCGGGTTAGAAACCCCAGACAGCGGCAGGATTTTGTTGACCGGACAGGATGCTACGCAACAAAAGGTAATTGGCTACCAAAGTTTTGGGCCGGAGTTAGAACAGCTCGCCCTGCCGCAGTCGCTCGCCGGTTGCCTAAAATCAGGTCATACTCGGCGGTGGTAGCTAGAAGCGAGGGCAACTGGGATAGGTCATCGCTGCCATCTCCATCGCAAAACAAAATCCATTCAACCTGGGCCGGAAGGTGCTGGAGTCCGCGCCAGCAGGATTGGCCATAGCCCGGTATGGGTTCAGTGACCACTTCTGCACCGGCCTGCTCAGCAATGGCTCCACTGCCATCGGTGCTGCCATTGTCCACGACGCGAATCTGAGTTAGTCCATAGGACTGTAGGGTTTGAATTACAGCAGTAATTGTCTCGGCTTCATTGCGAACAGGAATCAACACGAGCACAGGCAAGATTTGGCAGCTAATCATACTTCAACCCCAGGTGAACGCCTTAGATTAACCCGCAATCCCTCAGCTTGCCTAGGCAATCGATTGGCTGTCCCGATTAACCAACATCGGGATGAGATGCGGCTGAGAAAACCCTGAGAAAAGGGGCAGAAGGCCAATCAGTCATTCGCTTTTTCCCTGCCATAGCAAAATCTAGTGGCAAGCCGCCGGAGATTGGGTAAAATCGCTATGATCAAGGAGAAGTGATTGATTTGCTCTTAATTTGCATTTGACTTGCATTAATTCGGAGGCACTCCAACGGTTTACACACGTCCCCTAGCTCGCTTAATCGAGCAATTGCAGCGCCTGCCCGGAGTTGGACCCAAAACGGCTCAACGTCTAGCGCTCCATATCCTCAAACGTCCAGAAGCCGATGTCCAAGCCCTGGCCCAAGCGCTCCTAGAAGCGAAACAGCAAGTTGGTCTCTGTTCGGTGTGCTTTCACCTGTCGGCTGAACCCGTCTGCGAAATTTGCCGCGACCCCAACCGGGAGCAGCAGACAATTTGCGTTGTATCTGATTCTAGAGATGTGATTGCCCTGGAACGAACTCGCGAGTATAAAGGCAAATACCACGTCTTGGGCGGATTGATTTCACCAATGGAAGGTATTGGTCCCGATCAGCTTTATATCACCCAGCTTGTTCGCCGCGTTAGTAAGCAAGATATCAAAGAAGTAATTTTAGCAATTAACCCTAGCGTTGAAGGTGAAACCACGACTCTGTATATTGGTCAATTGCTCAAACCATTTACGAAAGTAACCCGAATTGCCTTTGGTCTACCAATGGGCGGTGACCTGGAATATGCCGATGAAGTGACGCTAGCTAGGGCCTTAGAAGGGCGGCGGGAGTTGGATTACTGTCGCAGGGAACCGTTGCCACCCGGACTGGCATCGTCGTCGAATAGATCGAGCGGCGAGGCTTCTAAGGTATCGGGATTGACCCGGTCCCGTCCGATGCGGACCATCCCCGCTGCATCGAGGGTTCCATAGAGTGAGCTAATGCCATCGGGTTCCATTAGCTGGGAAAACCGCCTGAAGCGGGTGAGGCTCGATTCGCTGATCGGGAACCGCTGCCGGTCGAACATTTCTTCTAGCACGATGTGATTGGTGACATAGAGGACATCGTTCTCCTGGAGTTCTCGCACGCCCAGGTTTCTGCCAGTAAACTCAAACACGCCTGCTTGCTTCGATTTGCCGTCGGTGATCATGACTAAATCGGCATGAACACGGGGCTGGGTTTCCATGATCTGGCGGGCTTCGGCAAAGCTCGTGGCCGTTTTGAGCACTTGTCCCAGGATTTGCACATTGCTGCGGCCATGCATTGACAGTTCACCAGGACCAGGATGGACCGTATCGAGTCCCAGAGTGATGCCAGCGATGTTCAAGCCCCAGTTGGGCCAAACCACGCCGGGATAGGTGATAAACACGTGGGGCAAACCGTCGTTGGGCTGGCGGATAAACACAACCGGATTGTAAATGATGTAGTTGATCGGTTTTTGGTCGTTATCCAGCGTACTGCCATGATAGAGACGGCCATCTACGGTAGCCTCTCCGGTGGCAACCCACTGGCTACAGCCATCCCAAAACAGAATATCGGGCAGAGTGCTGGCAAAAATTTCCTGATAGACATCGCCATAGGCCAATACGAGGCAGGCATCCATCGTCATGCCAATGTCCTGTGTCGCATCGGCCAAGCCCCGGCATTCTTCTACTTTTTCTGGATAGGAGCGCAGGGCAGACAACCGACCGAGGGCCAGTCCCCTGCCGGCAAAGCGAAGTGTGCTAATAATGTCGCTGCCCAGAGAGGCGATCTCGTCATGCAGGTACTGTCCATGCTGATAGCCCATCTCATAGGGGCTACCCTGCAACCACACGACTTTGATCACGCCGTAGTCTTGGCGATGGGGTGCAACCGGCCGCCAGTTAGGAGGGAGAAATTGGGCAATCTGGTCGGGTGAAATCGTGGGAGCAGGCGGCAGGACTACCTCCGTAGCGCTATCTGGATCGCAGGTACAGAGATTTTCAGCAGCCGAAGCTTGCAGTTCCACCAGCCAATCTTCCAGACTGAGGACGGCTCCCCGGACACCGCCACTGGCTTGAAAGCGGCTGGCATTGCGTCCAAGGCGGGCCAGTCGTCCTCATCATGTCATTGCGAGTGTTCTATTCCCTTGTCTAGGTCAGGCGAGGGAGTTTTTGTTTGGGAATTTAATTCTCTTTGCAAATCTCAACAATTTTAGATACAATTGACTGCAATAAGCGTAGTCGTTATGAGTTTACTTAGACCTATGGCAAACCCAGCGGTAGAAAATCTGGTCATCATTGGTTCCGGTCCGGCGGGTTACACAGCTGCAATCTATGCGGCCAGAGCAAATTTGAAGCCTTTTGTGTTTGAGGGGTTCCAAGCAGGTGGCCTACCGGGTGGGCAGTTGATGACCACAACTGAGGTGGAAAATTTCCCCGGTTTTCCAGATGGAATTATGGGACCTGAGTTAATGGATCGGATGAAGGCTCAAGCATTGCGCTGGGGGGCTGAATTGGTGACTGAAGACGTGACTTCGGTAGATTTCAGCCAGCGTCCATTTGTGATTCGTTCTGAAGAACGAGAAGTGCGGGCGCACAGCGTAATTATCGCCACTGGTGCAACGGCAAAGCGGCTTGGGTTGCCCTGCGAGCAACAATTCTGGAGTCGGGGTATTTCGGCCTGTGCGATTTGTGATGGCGCTACGCCCATTTTCCGCGGTGCGGAGATTGTGGTGATTGGCGGCGGTGACTCGGCGGCTGAAGAAGCAATGTACCTAACTAAATACGGCGATCATGTCCACCTGCTGGTGCGGGGTGACAGAATGCGAGCCAGTAAAGCCATGCAGGACCGGGTGTTGAAGAATCCTAGAATCACCGTGCACTGGGACACGGAAGCGCTGGATGTATACGGCGAAGAGGGCTGGATGCAGGGCGTCAAGGTCCGCAACAACAAAACTCAGGAAGAAAGCCAAATTCCGGCAAAGGGCTTGTTCTATGCAATTGGCCATACGCCAAATACAAGCCTATTTAAGGGCCAAATCGAGCTGGATGATGTGGGCTATATCGTTACCCGCAACGGTGTAGAAACTAATATCGAAGGAGTTTATGCCGCCGGGGATGTGCAGGATCACGAGTTCCGCCAGGGTATCACGGCAGCCGGATCGGGCTGTATGGCGGCAATGCTGGCTGAGCGGTGGTTGGCGATCAACGAACTCGCGCAAGAGTTTCATCAAACCAACTCTGAAAAACCAGCGGCTGAACCAACTCCCCACAAAACCGAAGCGGAAGAAGCGGCAGAGTTTGATATTGCCCGTACTCGTCATGTTGGTGGCTACGCGCTGCGCAAGCTCTACCACGAAAGCGATCGTCTGATCATGGTGAAGTACGCCTCGCTATCCCCAATGGTCTGAAATGCAACTGCTAAATTACACCAAGTCGCGGCTACCTGCGGCTGGTGTTGGAGCGCTTGCTGATAGGAGTGAATGGCACTGAGAAATTGCTGTCGCTGCTGCTGAATGTTGCCGAGCTGTTGATAAGCAGCACTGTAGTTGGGTTGATCGGCCACCAGCATCCGGTAGGTCTGTTCCGCCGCTTCTAGCTGTCCTAACTTCTGAAATGCTAGCCCTAAATTGAAGCGGGTATGGCTGCTTGGCTGTAGGGATAAGGCCCGTTGGTAGCACGCAATTCCCGCCGCTAAATTTCCCAAACTACACTGAACAACCCCTGCGTGGCTATGAAATTCGGCCCCGTTCGGATCGAGGTCAATGGCTCGCTGAATGTGAGCCAGGGCTAACTCTGCTTGTCCCTGCTGCAAGCAAATCAGACTCAGGAGATGCCATGCCTCAGCCTGATCGGGATAGCGCTGCAAGAATTTTTGACATTGGGTTGCGGCCTTAGTGAGATTGCCAGTTTGCCCAAGCTGCGCAATCTGCTGGAGTTGCTGTGCCACCGAAGGCCCGGAGCGAGATGAACCACGAGGCTGTTTCGTCATCGGCTACCATTTCTACGGGTTTCTTGTTAAAGATACACGCTAGATCGGGCCAGCGTTGCCTGACTTTTATGCCCTCCTAGTCCTGCGCCTTTCTAACCCAACTCGACTCAACCATTGCAGCCGATCTCTCAAAAGCATAGAGATTTGGCAAATATTTGGCGAGAAAGTCTGGAATGACCCAGCTTTAGTTCAAATTCGTGATGAACGACCACTTGCGAAAATCTCATAGATTCGTAAACTGATCTGTAAGCTTTTCGATCAGCTTTTGTAACTTCAAGTTCACATTCACCTGTCTCCTTGCCCTTACGCTCAGTAGGGTGTTGATTGTCTCAAGTCGTTCCTCAATTGGAGATAGTTATGCCTTCAAAGTTTTCCCGTTCTGTGATTTGGTCTACTGCTATCTTGACGGGTGCAGTGCTGATCACATCCATTGCTCCCGGTTCCGCCTGCCCGTTTAAGAAGGGGCTGAACTCAACGGATTCGGTGACTTCTAGCAGCCCTTCGGATTTGACCAACAACTCGCTCAATTTCAACCAGTTCGATACCAACCAGTTAGGAATTGCAGCTATTAGTCTAGCAGCGCTGCTGGGCTTGGGAGCAGGTGGCCTATTTCTCAAAGCCCGTCTCGCGAAGCGACAAGCTCCAGATGGGGCAGAAGCATCTCAAGTAGAGGCTACAGTCCGAGATCAATCGCGGTATTCTGAAGAGCTAGTAGGATGGGCACTGCCCACCCTACTGATGACCTACTAAAGGGGAAATTGCTTTAGCTCATCTGGATGCCTCAAAAAGTGTTTCTTATTGTTGTAGTACAGGTAGTAATACACCTCATAGTCCGGTTCTAATTCCTCCTGCACTTGTTGCCATAAATTGATTCCTTCTAGTCTCCAAGCTGTTTTTGCTTCCTCACTTGGAAAGCGAGAATTGGGAGGATAATCTTGATCGAGAGTTGCGTCAAGCGTAGCTTGCCATGCTAGCAGTCGATCGATCGTTTCTGGTTTTAGGGGAAGTTTAGTAGGATCAACATATCCAAAGTCGTCAATATCCCATATTGGCCATGCACCATATTCAGTGCGAATGCTAAGTTTTCTAGACATCACTGCTTCTCCTCAATTAGCTTATGGATTAAAGTTTGATGAGACAGGGTTGGCACCCACAATAAATCCCCATTCGTTATCGTGGTCATCTGCCTTTTTTGCCTCTAATGTCCGGGCTTTGCCATTGCGCGAGAGATTCCCGATCTTGACTTTGGCTTTGGTGTCAATCGACAGCCTCAAGGACTTGGAATTGGCATCAGAGAGTTGATTGACCTGAGCAACGTTGTCAAAGATGGCATCGGTTTGAACAATCTTTTTCAAGGGTTTGACTTTTTGTGTTTTTTTAGGCGATACCCCAAGCGGTTGAGAATCGCACCGATGGTCTGACGAGAGGGCAATTGCGACTCATCGTAGCCCTTCTCACAGATCAAGGCTTCCCGGACGGCTCTGGCGCTAATGCGGGCATAGAGAAAGGTTGATTGAAATTTCGGGTCGGCTTGCGCTTGCACATCGACTAAACTTCGAATATCCATCTCTAAAGGTGCTAGAATCTCTTCGCTTTTATGCCGTCCTCTCGCCTGATAGTTATCCACACAGACAATCCCACTGCGCCGCTCATGCAATCCCAGTTGTACGCTATCTCGATTCCAGCCTAATACCGTTTCCGTTTTCCGGGCTGACCCACCAAAATAGTCCTCAGCTACTTTTGCCATAAAGTCTCGCTTCTGATGCCCAGTCAGTTTTTGAGCCGCATCCTTAAAGGTTGCTTTAATCATGTCACTCAGCATAATTGGAGAATCTCCTGCTCTAACGTTTTTGAGCAAAGAAACAGACTCCCTGCTCCATGCCTACTAAATTGACTGGGATTCTAATTATTTGCAAGCCCCTTAGAGCAGAATGCTAACAGTAGTGGTAGTTTCCGTGAGCATTGGCTTCAGGTTGGCGGCTAGAAGTGTAGCGAAAATTGATCCCAATCTGCTTGGGATGCTGGTCTAGCGATAGAATACCCAGAAAACGACAGACCTCCTGCTCTAACTCCTCAGTTGATTTTGTGGCCGCCATCCAGTTTCGTTTGATCAACTCTGGAATTGGCAGTAACTGATAAATCTGACTGCGGCGACCAATCTGCTGGTTAAATCGGTCCTTGTGAGCTAGATGCAACCGATAATTGTTTTCGAGGTTCAGCCAAAATTGCGGAGAAGTCTCAAAAACCTCGGCTAGCTGAATAGCAGTTTCTGGAGTGATTTGTTTAGCTCCTTTAATGATCTCATTAATCGTTTGCACTGGACGCTGCATGATTTCTGCTAGATCTTTTTGCGTCCAGCCACGGGCTTCAAGTTCTTCAATCAAAATGTCTCCAGGTGGACAAACTTCTGCTGGTACAAGCTGCTGACTCACGCTTTCCTCCCTTTTCGCCCAATGATGGCGACGAACCTTCAAGGCTCTGTCTTTCGTCTGAGACATTAGACTCATAAGCCCACAATCACCCAATACTAATGGCAATTGTTGAATTCCCCTTGCCAATTTAGCGGTTAACTCGGTCGCTGCATTGGGCTAGTGATAGTCTACGATCTCTACAATCAGCAGATACTTCCTTTGTGCCTCCTCTCTGATTTCTAGAATCAGACGATATTGGTCATTTAATCGCATAGAATATTGCCCCTCTCGATCACCACAAAGCTTTTCAAACCTTCGGCTCTTGAGTGCAATGAAGTCTTGCACATCGGTAGCAGACGCGATGATTGTCATGACCCGAAAGAAGCTGCTCACGACTCCTTCGGGATAACGCTTTGCGCCCTTTTTAGAGGTGAACAGTGCTTCTAGTTTTTTAGATTTGAAGCGATAGTCCAAGACCGTTCTCCCACGACGTAATCGGGATGACCGATCATAATAACTGATTCAGTCTTGGGGTGAATCGCTGAATTCAATTTTAGAATTATTTGTGCTAAATATCTGTATCAGTACGATACTTTTTGACTTATTTAACGTGATATGCAACTAATTTTTGAAAAGAAAGTCCCACAGGCGATGCTAGAAATACAGCCCTTCTAGTTCGAGGTGGAACATATGTTTTCTATTAGGGTTCGATTTCTTCTATGGATATACCCAAAACATCAGCCACCTGCTCTACACTCAAGCCCATTGCAAGTAAACGGCTAATGGCATTTCGGTTTGCCTGTTCTGCTTCCTGCTGCATTTTGTCAATTGCTTGCAGAAATTTAGGTGTCCAAATTTGGCCTCCGAAGGTTAATCCTGTAAATGTCGTCATTGGTTGTGTTCCTCTCAATCGGGTTTTAGTAAGAAATAAAAGCCTACACCAGCGCTTTGTAATTTTTGACTCGCTCGCTGGCAGCAACTCCCAAAATTTTGGCCAACCAAGGTGGCGGTGAGGTAGCAATCGCCTGTTGCAGTTCGGCGAGTAAGGTCCTAGCAGAACCGCCTTGCTCTTTTTTGATTGGATAAATTCCAGCCTGCACCACTTTGGCCGCAGCCGGCCCACCAATAGCGACAATATACAGCACCGAGCAGTCTCGAATTAAACTGACGCGAAAGGCGTTTTTGTCGTCTGAGAAGTCGGCTGCTAAGGCCGAGCGAATGTCAACCAGCCGAATTTCTTCAGTCGAGAGTTGATAGATCAGATAACGCAAACAGGAACCAAAATGCCCATCTAATGATTCTTGATGATTGGAGGCTACCGCGACTCGAATCGAGTTGGGTATGTCCTCAGCTCGGTAGGGTTCAATGACAGGGAGTTGGTCAATTGCGTCTAGTTCACCCCAAAGGATGCGGACGGCTCTTTTGAGAGCTGCAATGTCAGTTGTGTTAGCATCTTCTCCGTCTTCTTCCCCATCGAGTTCGTAGGTTTGTCCCAATGCGGTTTTCAGATTCGTGACCGTAATCCGACTCAGGCTGGCTTCATCCAGAACACCGCCCAGGTAATCCTGCAAGGCTTCGATGAAATCTGTAATCGACAATTCTGGAAACAGTCTGGAGGCGAGGGCAATTCTCAGGGCCACTGCGTTGGAAATCGGTTGTTCAGCCATTTTTGGATCTTCTTGGTGAATGGTGAAATGGGTTGAGACAGGAGACAGGAGGTAGGAGGTAGGAGGTAGGAGAAAGGAGTTGTTCGACTACGTGTGGCAGATTACGTGTGGCAGATAATGAATAACTCAATCACTATGATGAACCGTCAATGACTCAGCGTTGAATGTTGAATTACTCGCACATAGATGGCATTAATTGTGGTTTCATCTAGAGCATGGCAGGTATTGCCGATTCGGACAATAAACCGAGGAAAGCGCTGCTCTAACGTAATTGTCCGTCCGGGGGTTAGTCCCATGCTTCGCAGGGCTTGAGCGGTAGCATCTCTAAGCGTATGGATGCTTGTGATCATGCCTCGTTCACCAAGCCGCAGCAATTTTAATGACGAATCCTGAGCCGAAAATGACTTGTGCATGGGACTAATCCTTCCTGGAGTCAATCAGGGCAGCAATCTATTTCACAGCTTTGAACGATTTGATGTGGAAGCAGGACGTGGAGCGTATTTTGATAATCCAGCAGGAATTGCCAACATTTTTAGTCGTGTGACGGGCAGAGACCGCTTGGATATTCTTGGCAGGCTAGGGGTGTTAGGAAATGCGAATCTATTTCTGATCAATCCAAATGGAATTCTGTTTGGCAGGGACGCCAGTTTAAATATCGAGGGTTCGTTTGTAGCCAGTACAGCCGATCGATTAGTCTTTGCAGATGGAAATGAGTTTAGTGCAGTTAATCCGCAGGCAGTGCCCCAATTGATAGTGAGCGTACCGCTTGGGCTACAGTATGGTAGTGCTCCGGGATCCATTACAGTAGAGGGAACGACCTTAGAGTACATAGTTGATTTCAATCTGTTCCCTGATCTAGGAATAGGCGTTGGAGACACCCTGGCTCTGCTAGGAGGTGACGTGCGGTTAGATAAAGCGACCTTCTTATTTTTGAATACTATCGAGCTAGGGGCAATAAAAGCAGGAACCGTAAGGTTAAGCTTTACTGGAAATCAACCAAATTTCATCTTTCCTGAAGTAGGTGGCCGAGCGAACATTGTCATTGTAGATGGAGGTAATTCCCTAATTGGCGGTAATCTTCGGGTTAATACAGGTTCTCTTGAGATTGATAATTCATCAATAATAATTGATAATGTTAATATCAACGCCAATGATACCGTTATACTTAACAATAATAGTGCAATTATTTCATTGTCTGAAAATTCTTCCGCAGATATCGGAATTAACGCAAGTTCCCTGATTTTAAACAACTCAAGATTGAGCGCCGATGCGAATGAGCGAAGGAACGCTGAGGATATTCGAATTAATACTCGTGATTCAGTTCTTATGCGTAATGCTAGTATTTCTAGCGTAGTAGGGTCTACGGCAACTGGCAATGGAGGAGATATTGAAATTAGAACAGGTTCGCTTGATCTATACCAATCACAACTGCAACTACAGACCCAAGGCGAAGGAAATGCAGGGAGGTTAGTTATCAATGCTCGTGATAATGTCTCTTTTAGAGAGAGCGCAGTTTTAAGCACGGTTACAGACACTAGCAAAGGAAATGGAGGTGACATTGAAATCAATGCAAGCAATCTATTTTTTATTAATAATTTGCCTACATTTCGAACCCAATCATCTCTAAATACTTCTACCTCAGGAATTGGTGATGCAGGAAACGTATTAATTAATGTTAGAAACTCCACTATCTTTGAAAGGAGAAAAGTGCGAATAAACACCAGCTCCGAGAAAGGACGGTTTTGTAGCGGCAGTATTACGCTTGGCCATTTCTTCCATCGCAGAGATCACTTCAGGCTCCGCAAGCGGATCGGTGATCTTCAGAGGCCTCCCAAGCTGCACATCTGCCGGTATCGAGCGAAAAAGCTCGTCCGCGCTCGAAAGACCGATCTCGGCCAGCATTTCCTGTCTTTCTTCAGGTGAATTAGGTATATATCTCATTCGTTTTCCTGCCGGTTTGTGAGGCAAGTTTAGTTATTTGATTCACAATGATGATAGCAAATCCACAGAACATTCTCGAAAGCCAGAAACAAACTGCGGATTTGATAATTGCCATTAGTCCGCTTAAACTTTCACAACCATTCATCCGGAGAATCTATGTTCAACAGACTGCGTTATTCATCGATCGTTATCTGCATTACATTTGCATTTATCGCTGTTCCTTTCGTGCCGGCGCAGGCCGAGCAAAAGCCGAGTCCGACCCCCGAAGCAACTCCGCCGCGGGCGAAAGACGGACGTAAGCTGCTGACGGCGATGGATCTGCTGAGCATAAAAGGCGTCGGCAGCCCGCGGATCTCGCCGGACGGGACGCGGGTCGTTTACACACTCTCTGAAACAAAGACCGAAAAAGATAAGGAGTGGAAGGCGACGACGCACGTTTGGGTCGTGCCGACGGCGGGCGGCACGCCGCGGCAGTTCACGCGCGGTGAAAACAATTGTACGTCGCCTGAATGGACTCCCGACGGCAAGATGATCGCGTTCCTCACCGACCGCGAAAAGGCGGGCGAGCGTCAGGTATGGATGATGCACGCAGACGGCGGCGAGGCGTGGCAGCTGACATCGCAGAAAGGCGGCATCAGCAGCTTTCGCATTTCGCCCGACGGAAATAGTCTGATATTCACCGCTACGGATCAGCCAACAAAGGAAGAGGAAGACCGAAAACGGGTAAAAGACGACACAATTCTTATCGATCAGGATCTAAAGATGACGCACCTTTGGTATTTCGACATTGAAAAGAAAGAGGCAAAACGACTCACCGAAGGCTCGTTTACCGTGAGCGATCCGCAGTGGTCACCCGACGGAACACAGGCATCATTCACGGCACGTCCGACGCCGAAAGCTGACGACGGCGGATTGGCCGAAGCGTGGATACTGAACATCGCGACCAAAGAAAAACGCAAGGTCGAGGAAACGCCGGGATCGAGCGATTCGGTCCGCTGGTCGTCCGATGGAAAATGGCTTGCCTACACCGGCAACAAGTACATGAAGCGTTCGCCAGCGACAGATTCACACAAGCCTGAGTCGGAGGCGGACGAAGCTGAAGACTTCGGCTGCTTCGGATGGCTGCGAGGCGTTCGCGACCGCTCCATCATGCTGGAGCTTCGGAAAAAAGACGGCCACACTCTCGCCATCGGCTACTCCTGGCTAGAGCGGGTGGAGTTCGAGCCTTCGGAGGGGATTACTCTCTATCTTCCAGGCCGTAAGATTCGGATCACGGGGTCAGGGCTGAATGCGGATGCTCGCCCCACCGTCCGTCTCTTCGACGGCATCATCCGTCATCGCGTGCCCTGGGTTCGTGAGGCAGACCGGTCGGAATCTCTGAAAGCACGAGCCGACGCAGTGGTCATCGACAGCATTGAGTGGGACTCGTAGCAGTTCCCCCCGAATCGAGCCATGTACTTTGCTGATACCATCCTCGGGAAGGAGATGGCAGCACATGGCCAAGAAGAAGACCAAGAAGGTGCCCAAGGCAGTTCGTCGCGGGAAGAAGCGTGCGCCGAAAATCGGAGGGCGTCCGTCTCGGGCCCTCTACATGTACGACTACGAAGGAGGCGGTGGGACTTGGGATATACGCCCTGGCGAGGTCGACCCCTCCGCTCGGACCCATCCGGTCATCCTTGACAAGATGTTCATGATGCTCGAGAGCGTGCTGAAACGCTTGAATGAGACCGAGCGGCCGAGCGACACTGCGCTTAAGCGGCTCTGGACGGAACTGACGCCCGATCAGCGTGCTCTACTGGGGTTTGCGTGGAAGTATGAGTCCACCGGGCTGACCTATTCCTCGATTGCCACCGGGTCAGGTTTCACTCGCGCGGGGACTGGGCCGCGATACCTGTCTGACAAGTCCATTCAAAAGTGTGCGAAGGCCCTTTTCGACAAGGGGCTGCTCGCACGTTCCGGTGACCGGAGCTTCATTCAGTTGACTGCGAAGGCGCACGAATTGGTCGAGTGGGCAAAGGCGGATGCAAGAAAGAGATCGGCCGCGGAAAAAAACCCACAGACTTCCGCCTGATTCCGAGCACTTCCGACAACTTCCGACTCCGCCTCGTAGATTGATCTGAGTGAGCGACGAGAGCCTGCATCACGCAGGCCGAGCGCCGTGGATCAACAGCAAGGAGTCGGCCATGAGCAGTATCAGTGGAATATGGGGAGAAACATCTTCCCACGCAGAGAACCGATCAGGTGCAAGGTCCTTCAGTAGCGTCTACCGAGCTGGGCCGTCCTTGGGCGGCTGGCGAAATCGTCCTGCGCTGCCTGGAACCAACCGCCGTGCCACTGTCAGATCCCCCACCTCGTCTGGAGCAGATCACTGATGAAAAAGATACAATTATGCGCCAATTAGCTCAGCATCCCACAGATGCCCTGTGGCAGTGGCTAACCTGGGAGCAAGGGGTGGTGGTGTTGACGAATCCTGCCCTGCTGGAATGGTATTATCAGCTGCAAACTAATTCACTCCCTTCATCTGCTGATACACTGGTCCATTCGCCTGCCTCGCAGCCCAACTTGCCGCAATCGCTAATTCAATCCACGGTGGATGTGGCTGTAAATACAGCAGTGAACGTTGGCTTCTGGTTGCAAAACGAGCTAGACGACATAGCTCAACAGCTACATTGGGTGCTGCTACCGCCGTTTGCAGCCGTGCGTTCCAACGAATATGCGGCTGTTTTGTTTCCAATGGTGGATGCCTCAACCATGCAGGAAATTGATCTGATTTGCAAGCAGTTAGCCAGAGATGGCGTCAAGATTCCTGCGGGTGCGCGTTGCGCTTATAATAATTTCAATCTGGCAGAGATTCCGCTGCGGCTCTATGCGGTGACCTGGTCCGAGTCTGAGGAATGGACCTTGCTATTGATTCTCAAATTACAATCAGCCCATCAGCCCGAACGTGCGATCAAACTTTGCGTGAATGACCAAAATGAAGTATTGGTAGAGGCTACACTCGATCCCAAGTCAGGCAATAATTCACTCTATACTCGGGTAGTTGGCGAAAAAGACGAACAGTTTCAGGTGATCTTGGCTTTAGAGAATGCCATGTTGACCCTACCGCCGTTTAGGTTTCATTTAAGTGAATCCGCCGGGAAATAACCATGACACTCCGCTTAGATATCCGCCAACATCAACAGCTTTGTGTGGTATTTCACCTCTCCTGGGGAAAGGGACAGTGGTGTTCGGCAGAATTGCCCTATCCAGAGCTGCTGATGCAGCAGTACAGCACTTGGCAAACGAGCTATCTCAATTTCTATCGCCACCTTTCCATACCGCCTGCACTGCCTGTTATTAAACCAGTTGCAGAGTCAGAGCTGGAGTTACGCGGACGAGTCGATGCAATTGGCAGTTTTGCTGCGACCGAAGATTGGCGTTCTAACCTGGTGCAGGCAGAGGCGCAGCTATTAGCAGAATTTCACCGCTGGCTCAACAGCAGTCAGCTCGCCGAAATCCGCAAGCAGATCGCTCAAATTGTGCAGCAGAGGAGCGGGCAGGAATCTCGCCATGTGGATGTTTTTTTAACCTGCAACGGCCCGCCGTTCCAGGCCATCGCCCCGCTCCGCCACCTATGCGAACCGGACGCAGCAAGCCTGCCCCTGGACAGCCTACGATGGAGCAGTTGGTGCGAGAAGCGTTTGAGAAGGGATTTTCAGATGTGCATGTCGGCGTAGGTGAAGTGCCCCGATTCCGCAACCGAGGCGAGATCGAAGTCACAGACTACCCAACGACCGATCGAGAAACTTTCTTTAGCTGGTTGAAGGAAATTCTCAGCGATGAAGAGGTCAAACGCTTCCAGGACACGTTAGATTTTGACGGTGCGACTCAGTACGAGTTTGCCCGTGTCCGGATCAATATTTTTGATTCGTTGCGGGGGCCGGCGATGGTGATGCGTCTGATTCCGCTGAAAATTCTCACAATTGACCAGCTCAACCTACCGCCTGTCTTCAAAGATGTGTGTCACTACCACAAGGGGTTGATTCTGATTACCGGCCCAACTGGCTCCGGTAAATCAACCACCCTGGCGGCGATGATCGACTACATCAACAACGAAATGCCCAAGAACATTATTACAATCGAAGACCCGATCGAATTTGTGCATACCAGTAAGAAATCCTTGATCAAGCAGCGGGAAGTTGGCATCCATACTCTCAAGTTCGACAGTGCCCTGAAAGCCTCGCTGCGGGAAGACCCGGATATTATTCTGGTGGGTGAAATGCGAGACCGGGAAACGGTCAACACTGCCCTCAAAGCCGCCCAAACCGGCCACTTGGTGATGGGAACCCTGCACACCAACAGTGCCGTTAAAACCATTGAGCGGATTTTGCAGCTCTATGAACCGGATCAGCAGGCTCCGATGCGCGTCTCGATTGCCGAATCGCTGGTTGCGGTGATTGCCCAAGGACTGTGTCGGACCACCGACGGCAAGCGGGCTGCCTATCACGACATCATGATTAATACCGACGCGATTCGGGACTATATTCGGCGCGGCGAGATCGACGAGATCGAGGCGATTATTCCCCGCTGTACCTTTGACGGTATGTGTACAATGAACCAATCCCTCTACAAACTCTACGAAGCTGGCCGCATCACTGAAGAGACAGCCCTAGAGCATTCACCCAAACCCAATGAAATGGCGCAAATCTTGCGTGGGCGAGTGTAGAAGATCATCAGTCATTAGTGCATTAGTCCTACTGAATACTGTGAAGGGGAAGGCTGAGTTTTCTCACCTTCCCCTAACGGCTTTTGATTGAGCAGGACTCAGCAGAGTGAAACTGAGAACTTTAGATTAGACAATCTACTAGTTGATTAATTATTGATTAATTGAGAGCCGGTGCCTCAGTCGCTTGTAAAGCCAGCGGTTTGATGGGCTGATCGCCCAGAGACGCACGAGCCTCCTGCAGCTCGGCAGTAATAGCCAGCGTTTTCGCGTCGTAGATCTGGGTCAGCAGCTTGGGATAGAAACCAATGCCGATAATCGGGATCAGCAGACAGGCGATGATAAACACTTCTCGCGGCTCAGAATCAACTAAAACCTCATGCTCAACCAATTCCTTGTTTTCGGGGCCATAGAAGATTTCTCGCAGCATCGAGAGCAGGTAGATCGGCGTCAGAATCACGCCCACCGCGGCCAGAATGACCACAATCACCTTAAATGGCAGACTGTAGGCATCGCTGGTGGCAAAGCCGACAAACACCATCAGTTCGGCCACGAAGCCACTCATGCCTGGTAAGGCCAGAGATGCGAGTGAGCAAGCCGTGAACATGGCAAAGATCTTCGGCATCTTCTTACCGACACCACCCATCTCATCCAAAATCAGGGTATGGGTGCGGTCGTAGGTGGCTCCCACCAGGAAGAACAGGCTGGCTCCAATCAACCCATGCGACACCATTTGCAGCATCGCTCCGCTGAGGCCCAGGTCGGTAAAGGACGAGATCCCAATTAGCACAAAGCCCATGTGGGAAATCGAAGAATAGGCGATCTTACGCTTCAGGTTGCGCTGGGCAAAGGAGGTGAGGGCAGCATAGATGATATTCACCACCCCCAAAATCACCAGAATCGGCGCAAAGTAAACGTGAGCCTGGGGCAGCATTTCCACATTCATCCGGATCAGGGCATAGCCGCCCATCTTCAGCAGAATTCCCGCCAGCAGCATGTGGACCGGAGCCGTCGCCTCACCGTGGGCATCGGGCAGCCAGGTATGCAGCGGAAAAATCGGCAACTTCACGGCATAGGCAATCAGAAACCCAGCATAGACCCAAAGCTGGAAGTTGAGCGGATAGTCCTTTGCCATCAGGGCACGCATATCAAACGTGGTGGTGTCGCCATAAAAGGCCATCGCCAAGGCTGCCACCAGAATAAATAGCGAACCGCCTGCCGTATAGAGAATGAACTTGGTTGCGGCGTAGAGGCGCTTCTTGCCGCCCCAGATCGAGAGCAGCAGGTAGACCGGAATCAGCTCCAGTTCCCACATCAGGAAGAACAAAAGCATGTCCTGCACGGCAAACACACCCAACTGGCCGCCGTACATCGCCAGCATCAAAAAGTAAAACAGCTTGGGCTTTAGCGCAGGCAAACTTGCCGCTCGTTCCAGGCACCAAAAAATACAGTTTCCGCATCATATGCTCCCGCTTGAAGGCTGGACTCGCTCAAGCTTTATTTCTATATTGCTGAGCGCAATTTGGCAATATGAGGAGTTGGGAGTCAGGAGTCAGGAGTTGAGCATACTCGCAAACGACAGACTGGGCTATCTGGCGTGGCTCTTGAGCAGGGAACTGCTGAAGCTGAAGCTGGCAGTTCATCAGAACCCTTACCAACAAGGCATTTACCATGAGAAGCTGAGAATTTTAAGGAATCAAGATGACCAGGTGGTTGTCTTTACAGGTTCAGCCAATCAGAGTGCCAGTGGGCTGATCGCCAACTTCGAATGTATTGATGTGTTTCGCTCATGGCGATTGCAATAGAGCTTTACCAGAAAATTCAGCTTCAGGCGTTGCTGGTGGTGTGCCCATACCGACATCTGGTGAAGCAGTGGGCAAGGGAGTGCCAAAAGGTGAGGTTAGCGCCAGTACAGGTGCTTGAGAATGTTCGAGTCTGGCAGGGGTTGCTTTCAACCCAACTATATAATGTGCGGTCAGGTTATCAGCCCTTTCTAACATCAGGAGTTTTGGCATGACCCATGATGAGCGGGGCGAAAAAGTATTACAGGATTTAAGGGCACGAGCCAGAGATATACCTAAGCATTGTTTTCGTTGAGCAAACCATCCGAGTCCTCCTGATGCAACTACTCAACCGTTACCGACTTCGCCAGGTTGCGTGGCTGATCCACGTCTAAACCTCGGCGAGCTGCAATATGATAGGCCAAAAATTGCAGCGGAATTACGGTCAGCAATGGCGAGAGCAGCTCTTCTACTTCTGGAACCGGCAGCAGGTCGTCAAACACTTCCTGCGCTTCGTGGTCGTCCATAGGCGTCACGCCAATTAATCTAGCATCACGGGCTTTGGCCTCTTGGGCATTGGAGAGTACCTTCTCAAACACTAGGCCAGGCATGGCAATCGCCACAACTGGAACTTTGGCATCCAACAGCGCAATCGGGCCATGCTTCATTTCGCCGGCTGGGTAGCCTTCGGCGTGGATGTAGCTAATTTCTTTGAGCTTGAGTGCTCCTTCCAACGCAATTGGGAAGTTGATGCCGCGACCGATAAAGATAAAGTCTTGCGTCTCCTCAAACTCGTGGGCCAACTGCTCGACATAGCGCTCCTGCACCTCCAGAATCGACTCCACCTGGGCCGGAATCTGGCGCAGCTCCAGCACAATTTGCTCTAAGCGCTCTAAAAGTGCCAAAACCTACTCTTTCTTCAATAATAAGGGGGCGGATCGAAGATATAGCAGGACGGGCTCTATTTGCCCAAGAGCGATTTGAAGATTCGGCTGTAAGGTTCCGGCGCGCCCTAACTGTACTTCCGGCAAATAGTGTCTGGTGGCGGAATTCTATGTGGTGGCTAGGGACAGCACAAGAAGCTGCAGGAAAAGAAAAAGAAGCACTTGATTCATACGTTGCCAGCTATCGTTCCGAGCCGGGTTCCGGCTCACGGTATCTTGTGATCCGTTCGCTTTATCAAAAAGTTCACGGGAGTTTGGATGGACTCGAAAATCTAGTCGGCCCAAGTCCATTGACGATCGAGACCTCAGCAACGACCAAGATCGCTGACAAGATAGAGAGCAAACCAGATGAAGCTGGGGAGAAAGAGAATAGCGCGAATGTTAAAAGCATTGGTGGCGATGAAAATAAGCAAGGAAGTTTGTCGATCGAGGATCCAGACCCTGAAGCCATTAAACGATCTGTATCTAAGAATAGCGAAGATACTCAGGTGGAGAACGGGAAAGAAGATTTGAAGCCTTCGAGAAACGCGACTGAAGTCCCCAAGTTAAACAGAGACAGCAACAATACTTCTGAAGCGAAAGCAGAAACAACTACGACCAAAGAATCATCAAATACCGAAAGTGAGAACGATAAGCAAGCAACTGAGAATCCCGAAGATGCTAAGCCACCCGAAACGATTACACAACAGAACCCAACGACGGGGGGGAGAATAAATGAAAGCAATGCCTCCGCATCAAATACTAAGACATTATTTGATCCGGTTGTAATAACTGTCCCATCTAAAAGCGCTGCGGCCATCGGAGAAAATGGAAAAAAAACATTGGAGCCAGAACGCATTGTAAAACGAACTAACGGCGAAGTATCTTCGGATAATGAAAAGCCACCTGCATCTCAGGAAGAACCTGCGGCAGGTGCCGTCCGGAATAGATTGGTACCAGGACAGCCAGTAGAAGAAGACACGACGCTATGCTCCATCAACGTAAGCCAGAACAATGTAGTGCTTGCCGCTAACGGCGGAAGCATTCTTTTGTTGGTGGGAACTGGTGCAGAGCAGCAAGTTGCCTCGATCAAAGCAGTATCAAGCAGTCCGTTCGATCTCGAAATAAAACCAGAACCATCGATCGAAGGCGTCTCTGGCCGAGCACTCTTTTTACTGCGTTCTATCAGCTCGAAAACAGGACTTTATCAAGTAGCATTTTCACTCCCATGCGGACGTCAACTGAAGTTGCATTTTCGATAATATCAAAGCTAATAGAACCCTGAAGGAAAATGAGTTCATAAGAGATGAGGAAATTAAAGATGATACAGTAATCTGAAAATTTATATCCAGTTATCTAAATGATTATCTAGAAGAGGATAACGTATTTACTGTTTCAAACTTTTAGCAAGTGCTTCGCCCCTACTCAATTAATTTGGGCATTTATCAGGAATGGAACGACAAACAATTGATGATCGTTAAAGGTCATTTACGAAACTCGAACTTGTACTATTTTCCTTTGATAGGGCTACAGATCAGAAGATTCAACAGGCTGAATAGATCGCAAATCCTGTTGGGATCCCCCTATCTCCCTTACGAAGGCTACGGTGTCCACACAAGTCGAAGATCCCCCCTAACCCCCCTTCAATCAAGGGGGAAGAGGCGAAGCCTGTGCGCAGCACCTACCAATCAGGGATTGAAGTTCCCCCTTGATAAGGGGGATGTAGGGGGATTAACCCCAAGTCTAGTCATCAAAACGAATTCATTTTCGATCGACTGAGGCCACGTTGTACAGGTTCCGCAACTCAAAACTTAAAACTACGCGCTATGTCTAACAGCACGCGACCCGCAGAAGCAAGCTACAAAACTAAAACCTGATATTGATATTACTTGCTTCAGTTCCTTCAATTCTCTAGGAGTGAATTATGACAGCATTTCAACAAACTGGCCATTTCCAATCCCATCGCAGCCATAGCCACAAATGCTCCTGTATGGCGGATATTGGCTTTACTGCCGAGGAAATTGAACAGTTTACCTGGGGCATGCGCGGCCTATATCAGCAGCTACCTCCTGCTGGTCCAGGCTATGAGTGCTATGAGCCTGCCAAAAACTGCTACGGTCTACCAGAAGTAATTCAGGCAATCCAGTATGTTTGCACCGAATGGCACAAGCTCTACCCGAACGGACCTCGCGTTGGCATTGGTGATATCAGCTACCAAGGAGGTGGCTATATGCCGCCCCATCAGTCGCATCAGCATGGTTTGGATGTGGATGTGGCGCTAGTAGCGAGCAACCACGAAGAAATTCCCCTTACCTACTACGATGCGAAATATTCGCGTCAGCGTACTCAGCAGTTGATTGATCTATTTCAAAATAACCCGATTCTGGGCATTCGAGTTATTTTCTTTAACGATCCAGATGTGCATGGCGTGGAATATTGCGCCGGTCATGACAATCATTTTCACGTTAGTTTTCTTTCACCCGGCGTCAGTGCTGCCCCATACAGTTTTGACACTCCTGATTTAGTCTCAGTTTACAAGAAGTGTCAGATTAAGTCTTGACTATTACACTTAAGAGCAGGATTTAGGGGTACATCCCATCCAGATCTAGGTGAAGATATTGAGATCATGCGATCACCATACAGCGTCTCTCTCATACTAAAGGATCTCAGTGATCGCCCAGCACTTCAACAGTCTTTGCCACCAGACAGACTTATCCATAGCTCTTTCTCCGCAACTTAATATTAGTTCATCTCAATAGCCCCTAACACCCTTAGCGTCGCGTGCTGTGCTTCTGTTAACCCAGTTGCTCCAAAAATATTCATCCCTTCGTAAAGGCGATCGCTTTTCAAGACTCGCAGGCATTCCCCCGTTTCGACATCCCAGAGGCGAATGGTTTCATCAAAACTACCACTGGCAAGCAGCGATCGTCCGGTGGCATCCCGCCCAAACGCAACCGAAAAAATAGTGCCTGTATGACCGTGTAAGACGTTTAAGCATTGTCCAGCATCCACATCCCAGAGGCGAATCGTATGATCGGCGCTACCACTGGCAAGGATCTGCGGGCTGTTAGGTGCAGGGGGACGGAGGGTGAGCGATCGCACCAGTGCCGTATGCCCGTTCAGGCGTTGCAGACATTCACCTGTGGCAATGTCCCACTGCTTGATACTGTTGTCACTGCCAATACCGAGCAGCGTTTGTCCATCGGCAGAAAACTCGACTTCAAACCCTAATAAATCCTGCTGATCGAAAACCTGCTTACAGGTGCCTGTTTCCACCTGCCACAGTCGCACGATGCCATTCTTGGCAATACTGGCGAGCCATTGCCCGTCGGGGCTAAAGGTGACATGCCACACTGGAAAAGCGTGTCCAATCAGCGTGTGCAGATGCGTTCCGCTATGCAGATCCCAGAGTTTTACCGTAGTATCGTTACTGGCACTCGCCAGGATGCGTCCGTCTGGGCTGATTGCTGTCCCAAAGATACAGTTGGCGTGACAGGGCAGCGCATTGATACATTGTTGGGTTTGCACATCCCAGAGTTTAATCGTGCCATCGGAACTGCTGCTGACAAAGGTTCTGCCATCGCGGTTAAAGGTGACATCCCAAACCCAATGGGTATGTTCGTTAAAGGTTTTCAGACAGGTTCCATCCAAAGCGTTCCAGAGTCTGACCAGCAAATCTGTGGCGCTGCCGCTGACAATGTGCTGACCGTCGGGGCTAAAAGCCACAGACCAGACGCGATTAATATGTCCCTGCCAGGTTTTCAATGCTTGGAATCACCAATTCAAGCCACTCTCGATCATCTGGCTCCGATTCAGCTGTATGGCTATTATGGCGGCGGTTACAACCAAATCCACAATCATCGATTGCAACTGGTAACGGGACCAACGCTGGATCAGGTGATCGAACAAGTGATGCTGAAAACTGGGCTACTGCAAATTGGCTCACTGACCGCTTTGCAGCCAACCGTCCACGATTCGCCGGATCCTTGCTTTGAGCAGTTAACTCAGTTTCTCCACGCTCTATCAGAGCAGCGAGTGTATCGCTTCAGCTTCTGGAACAGCGAGCATTTTTACATGTTTGGTCAACCCACCATTGACTCATCTGGGACTGTGCCTCTGCAGCCCTCATCAGAGCATGATCCATCTAAACCCTCACCCAAAACAGCTACTTGGGCCGGAGTAGTATTGCGTAGCCGTTTCACCTACAATCCCTAGCTCAGCAGCGGCTCAGCAGAATAAATCTACTCGAAACTCTTTGCTAATTGCAGCCATAGCAGAATTAAATTGCCGTTTCCAGTCATTGCGCAACAGAGAGGGTTATTTTAGTACTGAGAGACGCAAAAGGAGACGGGTATGTCTGATTTCTCCGACCAACGGTCAGTACCGAAGCAGCGAGATGTGCAAGTTGCGGAAATTGGGACAGAGACGCTAGTGTTCCGGTCGCGGAGCTGGACGCGCCTGCGGTTTGAGCGGGAGTATGCTCGTCAGCGTGGTACTACTGCCAATTCCTATTTGATTCAGGCTACACAAACAGCGTTGATTGACCCGCCCGGTGAGTCTTTCACAGATATTTTTCTGGAAGAATTACAGCAACATCAGTATTACCAGCGGATTAACTACATCATTCTCAGTCATGTCAACCCGAATCGAATTGCCACATTGAAGCAGCTATTAATGCTGGCATCCTATGCGACGGTGATTTGCTCTAAGCCAGCTGCCAATGTGTTGCGGGCGGCGTTTGCTGATGAGCCGCTGGATAATCGGGTTGTTCAAGAAGATGGGGCTTTAGAGTTTGGCATTCAGTACGATGCTAACCGCATGTTTAATCTCCATATTGTGCGGGACGAGGAAGTGCTGAATTTAGGCAATGGGCATCAGCTTCAGTTTCGCTTTGTGCCAACACCGCGCCATCCCGACGAAATCTGCACCTATGACCCGGCCAGCGGCATTTTGTTTACTGACAAACTGTTTGGTGCCCATGTTTGCGGGGATGAGGTGTTTGATGCCCACTGGCGCACCCTCAGCGACGATCGCCGGCAGGCATTTGCCGAGTTCGTAGAGCGTCCGCTTCAGACCTATCCCGGTATTCAAGCCTTAGAGTGGGCACCGATCGTGCAACAAACCGATCGCCCTGCCTATGAAGCAGCCGTTCGAGCAGAGGGCTACCCTTCGTTTCAAATCACCGAATTGGCCAAAACGGGAAAGCTGGTCAGAGCGGGTCAACGCCCCTATTATGTGCCGGTCACCTATGTGGAACCATTGGCAGAAAATCGGTCTGCCTTTGGCTATGACCTCAATTCTGATCCAACTCGCGCTAGTGCTATTGCTCAGGCGAGAAAGACAGGTGAAATTACGGCAACCGGACGGATTCGCTTGGTGCAGGAACAGCGGGATCAGTTTGGGTTTCTGGTGTTTCTGCCACTTTACCAGAATCATCAACTTTCAGATTCACCACAGCTGCAATATCAACACGCAACGGGATTCGTGCTAGGTGTATTTCGCGTTTCGGATGTCGTTGAAGAAGCGTTAAAAAATCTGCAATATGAGATTGACTTTATAGTCTACGACCAGAGCGCCAACCCGACAGAACAATTTTTAGGACGATATGAAGCCGCTCGTAAACAGGTCACTACTCTAGAAAATTCCGAATTTGATCTAACTAGATATGCTCTCTGCGCTGTTCCAGCCGACTGTACCCAGGCTCTCACCATCGGCAACCGGCAGTGGGCAGTTGTGTTTTCACCAGCCGCTAGCTATCCCATCGAGATGCACTACGGTGCAATCGCCACTCTCTTGGGCGGCTTGTTACTCACCAGCGGCTTAGGATTATTCCTGTATCGCTTAAAGCGCGAACTAGAACAGACTCGCACCCTGAACGATTTGAAGTTTCGCTTTTTCTCGATGGCCTCCCATGAACTGCGAACGCCCCTCAGCACGATTCTGCTCTCAAGCGAATTCTTGCAGGCTAATTATGCTGCTCTGTCCGACATACAAAAACAAAGCAATATCCAGCGCATTCATGCAATTTCAAAGCAGATGAGTCAGCAAATTACAGATTTATTAATGCTGACGCGGGCCGAGGTAGGAAAGTTAGAGTTCCATCCAGAGCTATTAGATCTAGAACGATTTTGTCAACAGATTGTAGATGAGATGCAGCCCAGTTTAAATCAACCGATCCAATTTATCAGCACCGTTCAAACCACCAAAGCATTTCTAGACAAAAAACTGCTGCAATCGCTCCTGACCAATCTGCTCTCGAATGCGGCCAAATATTCACCTGCCAACACACCAATTCAATTCAAATGACCTCTATTATCGCTTGCTTCAGATCATCATTGCTCGTCTCCTGCTGAGTGCGGTTGATTAAATCACGAGCTTCTGCTGGAGCTTGCTCTGCTTCAATTGTTGTCAAAACCATCAGGGCTACCCCTACCGACAATTGCCGCATTTCGCCCAATTCATTTAGAAAGATGCGATGCACCTGTTCACTGTTCAATAGCGCTCGGTAAGGATGGCACTGGCTTTGCTCTATAGCTCGTGACGGGTAAATCACAATACTTTGCCAATCACTGTACCGTACCCGATTGCGATAGAAATATAAAAATGACTCACTAAACAATCGCTCATAAAGTTGCTCATCCTTCTGAAATTGCACCTCACAAAAATAAACAACGCCAGGAGTTCCTGTATTTGGAGGTAAAAATACACCATCAATTTCAAACTTTGGTTCTTTTACTGCAACTGAGTCAAAGCGGTAAGCTTGAGCATTGATTGGCGCGTTTGGTAGGAGTTCAAACAGTACCGAGGGAATTTGTTGAAAAATTTGGTAGAAGATAGAATCTCGACGCATCGGGGAAGCAGGTAACAGAATGCTTTAACTAACGGTGTTACTGCACAATGGTGGTGCTTTATGAATCACTTGATTCACTCAACTGATTCGCCTCCAGCCAAGCCTCTAACTCTGCTAAGGCTGAAAACTCCAACAGCGCTTCCCCCAGCGCTTCTAATTGCTCTACACTCAAGCTCAAAACTCGATTCCGCAACTCCTCTGGCACTGGCCCTACTCGTCGTGCTAACAGCCGCAGGACTAAAGCGGCCTCTCCTTCCCGCCGACCTTCTGCCCGACCTTCTGCCCGACCTTCTGCCCGACCTTCTGCTAATGCCTCTGCCCGCCATTCTTGATAAATTACCGATTCGCGCATGATTTCTCTCCGGAGTATTCGTTGAATTACGCTTTTTTCTAATACTAATCCAGCTAACACCGCTGTTGATGCGGCCACATCCCTCTGCATCTGTCGATCAGCTATCCCATCGACTGCTAGTGCCACTTGTTGCAGGGTTTCGATCCGATTTTGAGTTTGTCCAAGCACCGCAAATGGTAATAACCCTGGATACTCAAAAAACACTTGGCTCGGTTGTTCCCATAGGCGAATCACTTCATAGTGATGGCGCATTCCACCTGCTATAAATTCCTGTTGATACACTAGCTCTGAGCTGGTTTCTGCGAGATAGATTACCACCTGCCGCAGACGTTTATAGGGAAACCGTCGATAGATTCGTAAGCACGACACCACACCGCTAATCACCCGCTTTTGCTCATCCAGGTCGGCTACTGTGTCGCCTAACAAGGGCGCAAATCCGACAGTCACGGTTTCGATTGGAGCACGGCTGAGCAGGGCCACCCCGTTGTAGGATTTTTGCCCAGAGATGTACACTTGATAGCCAAGGGCTTCGATTGCCGCTGTAGGAAATTCTGCATCGGTGACTTTAGTTTCCTGCAAACACAGCACATCGACCGGATTATTTTCCAACCGATTATTTTCCAACCAACGAATCAAATGGTCTAAGCGCGTCCGAATTGAATTGACATTCCAGGTTGCAACGTTCATTTGTTTCCCTTGCCGCAAACAAATAACCCACGCGGGTACTGACACAGCCCCACTGCATCAGCCTTACTAGAGATAGTTAACCTTACCATCAAAGGGATCGGGTATGTCATCTGCTGGAAATAACAGACCAAAGAAACCCAAGCCGGGTACGGGTAGACCGCAATCTGGACCAAAGCCACCCAAGCCAAAACCGCCAGGAAGCGGTCCTGCGAATAAAGGCTAAGCAACTTTATTAATCTTGTTAAAGTTCTGCTCCTTCCGCTTGTTTCTATTGAATACTGCTCATAGGGTCAGGCGGAAGTATCGAACTAATGCCCTACACCGGGATTGACAGGACTATTTTTGGCAGCTTATGTAGACGTAAAGTGGTGTCTTGAAAAAGGAGCCAACGTCTCAATGCTGAAGAAAACTAGTTTGCGATTTAGCTCTCACTGTTCTGGAGCGGAAAGGAAACTCGTCAACGTCAAACTTCTCTTGCCTTTGGTTTGTGGAAGTGTCCTATTCAGTTCTAGCTGGATTAGTCCAACTAGCGCAGAAACAGTTCCTGATACCCTTCCGTCACCTACTGGTACTCTTTCCTCAGATGAAGAGTTCAAAGCGGTGGAAATGGTATCCGAAAAACGGCGCAGACCGAGACCACCTAGGCCCAAGCCACCGGGAGCTAGTCCTGGCAGTAAAGGCTAAGCAACTTCGCTAAGTTGTTTGGATGCGACCTTCTGATCAGAGAATTGAGCTAGATTGCTCGTTCTCGTAACGCCATGAAACAATTTTCCCTGTTGGGTGGCTTGGTCGGAAGTGTCATGATTGGGGCTGGGTGGGTGAGTCCGACGGTCGCGGAGATTGTTCCAGACTCGACCCTATCCCAGCCTTCTAGAGTCACTCGCTCTGGTAACCGCACTGTGATTACGGAAGGCACAAGGCGCGGTAGCAACCTATTTTAAGGGTGGCTTGACCCTGAATAAAGTGCATGTTCAACAGGTTAGAGAAAAGGCTAAATGTCGGAATTTTCAGCCGTAGATCCAGATGACTTGAAGTGACCTCTACAACAAAATTAGCGCTACTGAATCGGCGGCTCAATTAACGAGCATTTGTACCATTTGAAGCATTTCAGGCACTTTTGTTCCTTTTCAGTGGTCATTCCTAAACATCCTTTGCAAATTGTTGCGGGTAGTACTGAGCAAATCCAGCGTATGAATGGGTGGTACTTATGAATCGTTGCACTAAGGTGGTTGTACTGTAAATAATCTCACTGAGTAATTCTACTATCACTCCTTTGTCTACCCGCTATCGACCGATTGTATGAGCTGACTGGATCAACCAGTGTATGAGCCAGTTTGCCTCCATTGTAGGAAGTTGGCCTGCACTGAGCTGAGCCAGGATAAAGCAGGTTTAAACCGATTGGTTTAGACAATTGGACTAGGAAATTATTATCGTTTTTCTGGTCTTTAAGCAACTATTCCTACTAGAGTAAGGAGCAGTTGCGATTCGTTATCGGTCGAAATCTGTCGAAACGTTGAAAATTCTGTAGAACTTCTATGGCCAATCTTGTGCTGCCATTGGTGAAAGCGTATGCAACCTATGCCAAGGCAAACTTTGTGCGTAAAACTCGGCAACCTCTGCAAACTCAAGAGCAGTTCTTGCGGCAACTCTTGCAGGTGCAGCAGGGAACCGAACTGGGACAAGAATTTGGGTTAGGTGAGATTAAAACGATCGATCAGTTTCGTGACCGGGTGCCAATTCTGCCCTATTCCAGCTACGAGCCGTATACCGATCGCGTGGCCCGCGGCGAGCCAAACGTGCTCAACGCCGACCCGGTACTTTACATCAACCTGACCAGCGGCACCACCGGCAAGCAAAAAATGGTGCCTGTGACCCATCGCTTCGCGTCGTCGTTGGGTAAGGCCAATGCAGCAGCTCTGGGATTTTTGCTAGAAGCATTGTCTAAACACTCGGTTGGTCGGGAGCGCAAGCTGGAGTTTGGCCGCGTGGTTTCGGCCAATTCGGTACGGTTGCAGGGGCGGACCGAGGCGGGAATTGAATATGGTCCGGTGACGGCAGGCAACTTTCGGATGAATCGGGCTTTACTAGAGCAAGGGTTCGCCCAACCCTTTGCGGCAATGGAAATTTCGGAAAGCGTTAGTCGTCACTATGTCTGTCTGCTGTTTGCCCTCACCAATCCGGCGGTGCGCGGTCTCACAGCCAGGTTGATCACTCGATACTCCTGGAGAGTCCGCAAGCCCAGCACTCGCGATTCAAAGCGGTCGGCAATCATCACCGAAGCAGCAGGCGGCAGGATGTTGACCAGCACCGGGTAGACCGGCAAGTTATACCGCTCCTCGGCTAAAGCGGCATAGGCGCGCATCCGAGCAGGCAGGTTGGCCTGATAGCGCAACTGCAACTCATTCAACCCCAGGAACTCGCCATGTTCAGGACTGCTGACTTTCACCAACACATCGTTATCGCGACTGAGCCACTGGAACTCGGAGCCGAGGATCTCCTGGGCCACCACGTCGGGCTGCTCTGTCACCCACTGCACCAAGGCGGTAGGAGCGAGGCTGATCAATCGCTTGCCGCCAATATCTGCTTTTTTCGCCAAGGTGTATCTTCCTGTCCTGTTTGTCTCTCAGTATAGTCGCTGCCGAAGTGGCAATTGATTGTTGTTTTGTTGTATTTCTCTAGAGGTTACTATGTCTCATCTCCAAAGTTCTCGTTTCGTTTCGTCTGTTTCTCCTGCGACTGAGATTGCCTTCGTCGATGCGGGTGTTGCTGATTCCAATTCGCTGATTGCCCAATTTCAACCCGGCACTGAGGTACATCTGCTCGATTCGTCTCAAGATGCGATAGCACAAATCACCCAGGTGCTAGCGACTCGTTCTAACCTCAGTGCCGTTCACATCGTTTCGCATGGCAGCAGTGGCGCGTTGCAGTTGGGTGAGACAACTCTCGATGACTTGAGCACCTACGATGCTGAGCTGAAGCAGTGGGCAAACTCGTTAACAGCAGATGCTGACATTCTGCTCTATGGCTGCAACGTGGCAGCAGATACAAGCGGTAAATCATTTGTTAACAGTCTGGCTCAACTTACAGATGCAGATGTGGCGGCTTCGGATAATTTGACCGGCATGGGCGGCGATTGGGAGCTGGAATACAGCACTGGGGCAATTGAAACCACTGCGATTGCTGCCTTGGGCTACAGTTCTACGCTGGCCAACTTCACGGTCACCACGCTCAGCGATGTCATCAACCCCAACGATGGTGCGATTAGCCTCAGGGAAGCGATCAACGCCGCTAACGCGCTTGACGGTACCGACAACATCTTCTTCGGCGTCAACGGCACCATCACCCTGAGCGGTTCAGAGCTGACGATCAGCAGCAATCTCAACATCTTCGGCAATGGCGCTAGCTTCACCACAGTCAGCGGCAACAGTGCCAGTCGCGTCTTCAACGTCAATAGCGGCACTGTCAGCGCGATCTGAAAGTGGTAGCTTCGGATATCAGTCGCGGTGAAATGCTGGTATTGCCTGACGACTTGGATCGCACAGATGTAGCCGATCCCCAATACCGGGCACTCAAACAGCTGCTTGCTACTCCCTTGACCGATTGCAACCAGTTTGAAGTGGCAGAAGCAGTGCGTCTGTCGATGAGTATTCCCTTTTTCTTTGAGCCGGGCATTCTAGGAAGCCCCAAAGATCCAAACGCTCGCCGGATTGTGGACGGAGGCATTCTCAGTAACTTCCCTCTCTGGATCTACGATTTCAAACCCAGTCCAACCGAACCGACCAAACGATGCCCACGTTGGCCTACCTTTGGCTTGCGCTTGGTCGAGCAGGATAATCGCAGTGACAAACCAATCACGGGTCCGTTTGACATGCTGGGCGCGATGTTCAGAACCATGATGGTGGCGCGGGACCAGTATCACCTCAATCAAGCCAGCCGCGACCGGGTAATTGAAATTGATGTCACTGAGGCCAACGTCACGGCCACGGAATTTAACCTGACCGATGAGAAAAAGCGCATCCTCTACCGGCTGGGCTATCTACACGCCAAAAACTTCTTGCTCTATGCCTGGGACTGGGAGAAACACCTGCTGCGGCGCGGCTTTGAGCCACAGGACTGCGATTAATTTGTTGGCGTATTACTTGCGCTGGTTCATGGCCGAAACGCCGCTAAACAGCATGACTAATCCACCCAGTAAGATGGCTGCTGCTAGGCCGCCTGCCAACCAATCCATCCAAGCCGTACTTTCCATAGGCAAAACCAGAATAAAAAACCAGAAACAACAGGGAGAATGGCATCGCGATTCAGTTCGATGGCGCTTCTAAGGGCACTTCAACAGCATTACTTTTGCCCGAAGCCCTGTCCTCGTGTCCCTTTTGACCATACCACGAGTTCGCCTGCGGCACCGCCAGCCGCTAATTGGTGTCCTTTGGCATGCCAGCAGAGGCTAGAGAACCCGTTGGGTGCTCCGTCAAGCATCTGCCCCAGCCGCCGCTTTTGCCATAACACCACCCAGCCATCAGCTCCAGCCGTTGCTAAAGTCGATGTTCCTGGCTGAAATTGCATCGCCTCGATGCGGGCATCATGCTGTCCCAAGACCTGCCCTTCCCAACCCACTCGCTCATCGGGATGCTTTTCCCAAACGACGATGCTTTCAGAACTGGAGGAGGCCAGTAAGGGAGCACCCCGCTTTAAGGCGGTATCGGACCAGACCAACTGCCGAATTTTGATTCAACGGCAGTGTTTAGCCCGGAAGCCGCTTTGGCTGCGTTTCAGCGCGGAAATTCAAAGATCGAAGGGATAGTCTGCACTAAATACAGCGGTTCTATTTATAGAGCACGCGGGGCAAGGGTCAGCCTGTTTCCGGTAACGCCATATCTTAATGATTGGTACAAATTGCGTGAAAAGGAAGAGGGCAAAAACAAGGCGATCTTTATGTCGAACGAGGCCGTTAGCTACCGGATCGACGTTATAGCCAATGATGAGGGTCGATTCTATTTTCTCGATCTAAAGCCTGGGCGATATTTTATACAGGTGTTTCATAATTTTACTTCACGGCATTCTGGACGTGCAGATCGCGGCTCTTCGACCGAAATGATCAATGGAGTGCTGACCACGACGAACTATTATGAAGATTACGATTACACCGTCGGACACGCTAACCGGATCGAAAAATTCGTGGAGATCAAAGCCGACGGCGAAGAGCAAAAAGTAACCTTGATGAAGGGCGGTGGCATCTTTAAGATTGGAGGCTGCGGTTAGGCGTTGGCAGCATCGTGTTATTTTGGGTATTATTCCTGGGTCGGCGTCGCTGCCGACCTTTTTATGCTTATAAAGAACACGATCTTGGAACGCATTAAGGCCGGAGAGATATCTATACTATTTAGGCGCTGGAAAAAGTGCGGCGTAAAGGCCGGCGGTACACATATGACGCAGCTTGGCGTTTTAGGCATTGATTCAGTGACGGTTGTTTCGGAAGCAAAGATCACAGCGAAAGATGCGAAGGCCGCTGGATTTGCATCAAAACAGGGATTGCTGGATTCGATACCACCTGCTGATGACGCGACGGAGATCTATCGCATCGGCGTTCATTGGGTCGGTGAGGATCCGCGGAAAGCTCTGCGTTCTAACGATAAAATGTCCGAGGCTGAACTTGCGGAGGTCATTGAGAAGCTAAAGAAGCTTGACGGGGGTAGCAAACGCGGCCCGTGGACGCGACAGTATCTGCAGATGATCCATGATCAACCGAACACACACGCCGCGATCCTTGCAGAACAGGTCGGCCAAACTATTCCAACTTTCAAACCCTGGGTCCGTAAACTAAAAGCGCTCGGCCTGACCGAATCTTTGAGACCAGGTTATCGACTTTCACCGCGAGGCAAAAAAGTGTTAGCTGCGATCAGGCAGAAGAAGGGTCTTCAGTGAATAAGCGAACGGATCGTCCCAGTATTTTGGTCTGGTCGTGATCAAGGGGCGATCAGTTCGACGGAATCAGGGATTGATCGTTTTACCGAACCTGGCAAGGCTGGGACTGGGCGTAGGTGAGGGTGGCGCGATTGTCGATACCTATCCCTACTTCGCGGTTGGTGTGGTGCATTTGATCAGCTCAGCCGTTTTGGGCGCGGGTGGCCTGTTTCATGTATTTAAGGGACCCACCAAATTGGAAAACCAGTCCAGCTTCTTTGGCTACCGCTGGGATGATGCCGATAAAATGACGACGATTTTGGGCATTCATCTGGTGCTGTTGGGAATTGGTGGCCTGATGTTGGTGGCTAAAGCAATGGCATTTGGTGGCCTATACGACCCCACAATTCACAACGTGCGGCTGATCACGAATCCTAACCTCAATGCTGCTGCCATTTTTGGCTATTTGTTTGGTGCAGGCGGCAGGTTCTGGTTGGCTAGTGTGGATAATCTAGAAGATGTCGTGGGTGGGCATATTTATGTCGGTTTAATGTGTATTCTAGGTGGCGTTTGGCATATTCGCACTAAACCGTTCACCTGGGCTAAAAATTTATTTGTCTGGTCGGGTGAGGCTTATTTATCCTATAGCATTGGTGCAGTAAGTTTGATGGCATTTATTGCCACGTTGTTTGTTTCAGTCAATACCATTGCCTTCCCGCCCGAATTCTTTGGACCTACCTTAGCACTCAAGTTTGATCGCTTTCCGGTATTTGTTAGTCCAGATGGCGTGTTGACCTCTCGCGTCTGGCTCGCTAATGCCCACTTCTGGCTCGGCTTCTTCTTTTTGCAGGGGCATCTCTTTCACGCCCTGCGAGCCGCTGGCTATAGCTTCAGGCAGGGCAAAATGGTGGCATTTCCGCGTGGACAGGCGAGTTAGTCTCTAGTTTACGTTTCCAACCCCCTAAGCATTCAAGATTTTATTCCTATGACTGCAACTAGTGCCGAAGTCAACTCTACACCAATTGATTCTCCTGATTCATCAATCGGAGATTCGTTGATCACGACTACCTACGTTACCGATTCCATGAATCCCACGTCCTGGTGGGCTGGAAACTTACGGTTTGCTGACCTCTCTGGCAAGCTGTTAGGAGCGCATGTGGCCCATGCTGGGCTAATTGTGCTATGGGCCGGAGCCATGACATTGTTTGAACTCTCTCGTTTCAAGCCGGCCCTACCCATGTACGATCAAGGACTGATTCTGCTACCCCATTTAGCCACGTTGGGGATTGGCGTCGGTGCAGGTGGACAGGTGGTGGATACCTATCCCTACTTCATGATTGGGATGCTGCTACCACATTGCAACCGTAGAGCAGAATGTCGGCATTGGTGGTGAGTGAACTTGACCACAGTTGTAATTCAGCATCATATTCACTCAGATTAACGACCGTTTCGTTACCCAACTGCAACGCGCCATTGCTACCATGCGACACAATGTGAACGGCGCTGACGTGGGAACGACTAGACAGAATCTGGGTGATTTGCTCAATTGCGTTCTGGTCTGGACTGAGCAGATGAATTTCGGTACCGGGCTGGAACTGGGAGATCAAGAACTCTGGATTAGCCACACTGGCATCCACAAACGCCAGTGACGACGAACTCAGGCTGGATAAACTACCGGAGGTTGAAGTATGAGCCATGGGAACCTCTATAGAAACGATACAGAACACGGATGACTAGTTTGCAAAGCTGCAAAAAGCAAACGTCGGATATTGGGGTTACATATCAGGCGCAGGAACAGTCCATAGCAAAGCAGGCCGCAGCAGTGGCCGTTTAGCATCTGGACTGAATGTATGAGTTTTCTCTAAAAATGTGGCGCGAGCTGAATCTATGCAGAAGCCTGATTGCTTCAGTCACGCCTTTCTCAGCCTTAGTTTGCTTAATCTGCTTGATTTAGACAATCAAGACAAGAAAATTGTGTAATAAATTTAACAAGATCTACGGTTTTAACGATAGCATTGCCCTTACATTTCCTTTATCTCAAGCTGTATGTGTCTAAGCTGCACAAGTAGCGTTCTAAAAGCGTTTTTGAGAATCAAAAGTTATTCATAATGCAGAGGCGAAAGAGAACTAGCCCCAAAGCTCCTATCACCCTGTAAATTACCCACTAACTTATGCAACACCAGTGATGGCGTGACGTTTTTTGCAGCCTACTGCTCTGCACCCTACATGCACCCTACAGAGACCTGTTCAGACTGTGCTGCTTAACTAGCTGGCTTTCCTAGTTAGATCCTATTTAGATAGATCTAACCAAGCATACAAGGAAAATAGAGTCCCGATGGTTTGAGAAAGTATTGGCTTTTGGTCTTGCAGGTAGGGAGTTTTCTGTTTAACCCTTTTCGGTCACTCTAAGCAGATGAAAAGATGATCTGGAAGTTCAACCGATGCACTAACGGATAGATAAATTCATTCATTTTATGCATCAACTGCTGAAACCCGATTTGCAGTGAAACAATCGGAAAGACCTCTAACCAACGCTGAAGCCAGTTGAAGCAAATCAACGGTTGGATGATTAAGCGCAAATTGTTGAGTAAGTTCTTCCAACCGCTTAGCGGAAGCAGGTCGAAGCCGATCTAGAGGCCCAGCAAGCCTTTTTGCGAACCATCATTAACGCGGTAGATAGCGCAATTTTTGTCAAGGATGCAGCGGGGCGTTTCTTGACGGCAAATCAAGCAACGGCTGAGATCTACGGCGTTTCTGTAGACGAGTTGCTGGGCAAAACTGATTTGGATTTCAATCCGAATGTTGTTCAAGTGGAAGAATTTTGGGCTACGAATCGAGAGGTGATGGCAACTCAGCGAAAGCAAGTGTTTTCCAGTCAAGCTATCCGCAATGCGCTTGGTGAAAATCGCTGGTACCGCACGACCATCAGCCCGTTTGTGAATGCAGAAGGTCAGATCAAAGGCGTAATTGGTGTCTGCTCTGATATCACCGATCTCAAAAACGCAGAGGAGGCATTGCGCGAGGCTAAGGAAGCAGCAGAAGCCGCCAATTTAGCCAAAAGTCAGTTTTTAGCGAACATGAGCCACGAACTGCGTACCCCCCTTAATTCCATCCTTGGCTTTGCCCAATTGCTCAGCCACGACATCAGTTTAGTCCAAGAACAGCAGGAACAGCTGGAAATTATTCTACGTAGCGGTGAACATCTACTGGAGCTAATCAACGATGTTTTGGAGATGTCTAAAATTGATGCTGGCAGAATTACTTTTAATGTCTCTAGCTTTGACTTATATGAATTGCTCAACAACCTGCAGGAAGCGCTACAGTTAAAAGCAACTGTTAAAGGATTATCACTCGTTTTTGATTGTGCCCTAAATGTTCCTCGCTATATTCAAACTGACGAAAATAAACTGCGGCAAGTACTCTTCAACTTGCTCGGCAACGCGATTAAATTTACGCCAGCTGGCGGTGTAACGCTCCGGGTTCGCCTAGAAGCCACTCGCAGATCTTTCCCGTCCATATCGACTGGAGGAGAGGATGGCGCAGGCGGACTGCCCCATCGTCTCTCTGATCCACTTCAGTTCCTGCTGTCGGCTCCAGATGTGATGCTGCTTTACTTTGCTGTAGAGGACACCGGGCCTGGGATCGCAATTGCAGAACTGGATAGTTTATTTGATCCGTTTGTTCAGACCGAAGCAGGACGCCAATCTCAAGAAGGAACAGGATTAGGTTTGGCCATCAGTCGGCGATTTGTGGAGCTAATGGGTGGCAAAATCAACGTTAGAAGCACCCAGGGTCAGGGAGCGACCTTCGAGTTTAAGATTCCGGCTTGCCCAACCCAACCCGAAAACCTGACAATTCACAGCAAGTCTCCTGCCGAGATTGTTGCGTCTGGACAGGATGCAGCTACCGTCAATCAGGTGATCAAGCTAGTGACACGAGCCGAGTTCAAACGCAAACAGGCTCCACCCGGCCTCAAAATCACCGATCGTGCCTTTGGTACAGGGTGGCGAATGCCGATTGCTAGCCGCTGGGTACCAACTCATAAGCACCAGACAATGCCGCTGACCCAACGCACAACCCAGATCGCTGAACAAAAGCAAAACCCCGGCGTCGGAAACCGGGGAAATGAATTGGTCTGAGGATGGTGCTAGAAACCTATGAGATTTAGAATAGGGCTACCGTATGACATCCGTAGGTCGATTGTTTGTCAATCCTGTCACATTGTTTTTCTATAGATAAAGTAATTTCTTCTCAGGCAATTCTGGTACACCAGCTGCAAACCGGGCTTGCAGTGCTCGCGTGTAGGGGAGCAGCAAACTCAGCTGATCGGGCTTAACTCGCGCCTGAATCTCCTGGACTAGAAGCTGGAGTACCGATTCAACCAAGGTCCAGCTTACTCCCACCGTTGGAAACACCATTTGACAGAGCGGCAACAGCTCCTGCTCAATTGCGGTCAGGTCATTCTCTAGCACGCAGAGCCACAGGTAGGCTTGAATCATATTGAGGTCTCGAATCGTGGACGCAGCAATCTCTGGGTTGCTAAATGCCCCGCGCCGACTGCACGACTTACCGTGAAGACTACTAGCCTGCTGGTACACCTCCTCTGCAATCGTCTGGCTATTCGGTAACATCTGCTCAACCAAAACGAAAGTTGGCGAAGCTGTTGAGTAGTGTTCTGCAGCCTGACAAATCCGCTGCCAAGGAATACAGACCTGCTCTTCTACAAACTTGAGATAGGGTGAAAGCAACACCTGTTCGTAAGGAGATAGGTGCTTCAGCAGTTCTCGCGTACTGAAGTGAAACTGTGTCGTCATAAATCCAATCGATCGGCGATTGGACGAACACAGATGCTGGGCTTGAAGCTGAAGTATGGCGGGTTCTACAGCCTCGGCGAGTTGAATTACGGTGGGCAACATCAGCGCCGAGAGAGCCAGCCTACTGAACACATCGCTAGAGACAGTCATGAAGCGGAGATATTGGCTAGGAGGCGGTTGTTGCAGATACACCTCCAGCATAGTGCTATAGACCTGCTCAACCGAGTCAGCGAACTGACGTGCTTCGGCTAAGTTGACGATATTGGGGAGGTAGGAGAAAAGCGAGTTGGTCTTTAATCCAGCGATTTGGGGCAGTTGGGTGTGGACCTGTTTGCTAACGGCATGGGCTTCCCCCGTGAGGGCCGCTTCTCGCACCTGCAAGTTGATCGCTTCCAGCAAGCGACCATCCGCTGCGACCTGCATACCGGCCTCCATCAACATCACATCCCCCGGTACCAGATCCTTGGCGTCAATCTCGCTAATTCGGCCTTCCCGCACCACGCGAACCCGTGGCGAGGCCAGATTTTTCAAGGCAGCCAGGGCTTTCTCGGCACGGCTCTCCTGCATGTAGCCCAAAATACCGTTGAGGATCACAATCGCCAGAATCGCGACCGTATCTTTGAAGGGAATGTCGCCTGCGGGCAGTTCTCCGGCTCGCCAGTCAGCAAAATCCAATAAACCTGAGATGATCGCCACTGCAATCAGCATGATCAGCATGATGTTTTTGAACTGATCGAGCAAGATCACCCAAGCGCTACGTCCGCCCGTGTCTTCCAGCTCGTTCAGGCCATATTGCTGCTGCCGTTCTGCCACCTGTTGAGCAGTCAAGCCAGTTTGACGGTTACTCTGCAACAGTTCCAGCGCTCGATCTGCATCGGAGGTGTGCCAGAGCATTCGCTGGCTCGCTTTTATTTCGGTGGTCATGGATTCAACGCGGCGACAATCAGAATAGTCAAAGAATAATCAGAAATTGATCACAAAACTCCATCCTAACCTTAAGCAGTCAGGGCGTTGGTACTTCTGACATGAGGAGTTACGCAAACAGTAACTTAATCGTAATCAAACTATAACCAGAGCCGTGAAGCTAGGGACTGAAGCTGGGGACTATAGCGATCCTATAACGGTTGGGAGTCAGAAGTCAGGAGTTAGGTTTTTGAACAGCCAGAATTCTTCCTAAGGAGGTGTTTGTAAACAATTTTGAAGTCTTGAAACGCGGCTCAAGCAGCTACCAAACAGTTCAAGCTTTTGTTTGATGCAGGAAGCGACTTTCTTTTGTGAAGTAGCAGGATGATAGCCTCGCGAGCATCCGGCAAAGGAGCGAAATCTTGATTTAGAAACGCAATCCTAGTATTCAAAAACTAGTATTCAAAAACTAGACTGTTGCCCATCTGACTCCTGGCTCCCGATTAAATTAACTTTCGTAAGGAAACCTAATCTTTAATGTCAAACTCTCAATTTTGTATTTTTTGATACAGTTTAATAGAAGTAAAGTAATATGCCAGGCGCTCTCTTCATTCACCCCGCCTGTGCAGGAGGAAACGTTTATTATGACAGCCACTCTTTTATCAGTTTTGTTTAACCACTTTCACGATATTCTGCCCGGTACATCAATTCCGCAAGTGTTTGTCGATGCCAATCGAGACTGGCAGGCGGCTCTAGATACCAGTTGGAATGTGCGGCAACAGGCGATGCAGGCAATTGCAGCCCAAATCAACCTACCGGCTCCACCCCATCCGCAGGCCCGCTTAGTTGTGGTGTTTAACCCCCTGAGCTGGACTCGCTCCGAACTCGTAACGGTTTCAATGCAGCAAACCCAGGATGAGCGTGCCTGTTTCTGGCAAATTTGGGACCTGAACGGACGGGAAATCCCCTCCCAACCCCACTGTTGGCGAGAAGGCGGCCAAACCTACTGTCAAATTTTCTTTCAGGCAGAAGCTGTGCCAGCGATCGGCTACCGCTGCTTCTGGGTGCTGCCCCGCAGTACGGGCAATCCCGTGCCGCCGGTAAACGATACCAACTTCGTCCTGGAAAACGATCGGTTGCGCGTCACGGTAGACCGGGCTACGGGGAACCTGTCCCAGCTTTTCGATAAGACCTATCGGCGCGATTTGCTCAGCCGAGGCGGCAACGAGCTGCAAGCCTTCCGCGATCAGGGTCAATACTGGGATGCCTGGGATATTGCTCCCAACTACGCCCAATATCCGCTGCCGCCAGCCCAATTGCAGCAAATTGTCTACGTAGATCAGGGCAGTCTCACCACCCGAATCCGGGTGGTTCGTCGCATCGGTCGCTCCACCTTCAATCAGATTTATATCCTGGACAAAGGCTCGTCTGTACTCAAGATCAACACCCAGGTCGATTGGCAGGAACGCCATGTCCTAGTCAAAGCAGCGTTTCCCTTCAACATGAATGCGGCTCGTGCCACCTACGAAATTCCCTGCGGGGTAATCCAGCGGACCACCCGACCCCAAACCCCAGCAGAACGAGCCAAATGGGAAGTGCCTGCCCTGCGCTGGGCTGACCTTAGCGATACCGCCAGCAGCGACTCCTACGGCGTCAGCATTTTAAGCGACTGCAAACACGGCTACGACGCCACCCCCAACCAGCTCAGGCTATCCCTCCTGCGCGGCTCCCAGTGGCCCGACCCCAACTCCGATCTGGGTCAGCACCAGTTCACCTATGCCGTTTACCCCCACGACCGCGACTGGAAAACCGCCCAAACTGTGCGACGCGGCTATGAGCTGAATCAGCCGTTGCGGGTACTGGTAGTAGCACCCAACTCCCTACAGCGCCAGGGCGGAATCACCCTGCCGCCCATCGGCGAGTTTTGTGGGAGTAGCCCTTGGGGAACGAGATTTGAAACAGACCGCTCTTTTCGCGGTAGGTTTGCTGCTGGGGCGTGGGGCTGGCAGAGGGAGTGGGTGAGACCGTGGGCGAAGGAGCAGGCAGAACCACCGTGGGGGATGGCGCAACCTCGGCAGTGGGTTCTGGTTTTTGGGTGCAGCCAATCAGCAGCAGCACCGCTCCGGCTAGCGACAGCAATCTTCGCCTGGATTGGTTCGTGGTTCTCAGAGGCTTCAACGTGCTACTCTCCCAATGAGACTTCTGGCTTTAAGAGCGGGAAGGCGATCACATCGCGAATGCTGGCACAATCGCATAGCAGCATCACTAACCGATCGATTCCCATACCCATTCCTACCGTAGGGGGCAGGCCATATTCCAGAGCGGTAACAAAATCTTCATCAATATCATGCGCTTCTAAATCTCCGGCAGCCTTACGAGCGGCCTGGGCCTCGAACCGCTCACGTTGGTCGATTGGATCGGTCAGCTCCGAGAAGCCGTTGGCCGTTTCGCGTCCGACAATGAACAGCTCAAACCGCTCTACCAAACCAGGCTTACTGCGGTGCGGCTTGGCGAGTGGCGAAATTTCCACCGGATAGTCAGTAATAAACGTGGGTTGAATCAAGGTCGCTTCCACCGTTTGTTCAAACGCTTCGTTCAGCAATCGACCGATCGAGTCGCAGTCCTCAATCTCTTTGAGACCAGCCGCTTTGGCAGCCTGTTTTGCCTCCGCCAGCGATTTGAACTGACTAAAATCCAAACCTGTTTGTTCCTGGACCGCCTCATGCATCGTGATTCTGCGCCACGGTGGAGACAGATCGATCGTTTGGTCCTGATAGTTCACCTGAAGCGTTCCCAGCACGGTTTGGGCCACGGTGGTGATCAACTCCTCCACGGTCGTCATCATGTCGTGGTAGTCACCGTAGGCTTGATAGACCTCAATCGAGGTGAATTCCGGATTATGGCGCGTCGAAATCCCCTCGTTGCGGAAAATCCGCCCCATTTCATACACCCGCTCAAAGCCGCCCACGACCAAGCGCTTTAGATGCAGCTCGGTGGCAATCCTCAGATACAGGTCCATCTCCAGCGTGTTGTGATGGGTAATAAACGGACGGGCATCGGCTCCACCGGCTTCGGTTTGCAGGACAGGCGTTTCGATTTCCAAAAAGCCCCGCTCGTCAAAAAAGCGACGGATGGCAGCAGTGATCAGGGCACGCTTGCGGAAGGTATGCCGCACTTCTAGCTTTGGATAGTTTTTCAGGGATAACTAAATACTCTGTCAGCTTTTTCACTAATGTCAGCCCTAACCTAGTTTCATCGTGTTTCCAGCGATCGCCTTTATCCTACTCCCTCACAGCAACAGGGGTGTTTTACCCATATCCAGTCTTGCCAGCCAATCAGGAATAGTAAGTGGTTGTGTAGTTTTTGACAGAAGGTTCCCGACTTTAACAACGAATTGGTCAAGGTCAATTGGCTTGATTTGATAGGCTTCAACCTTAACCTTTATGTGCTCGGCAAGATTCATTGCAGGACAGGTTGAAGTCACAAAAATTGGATCAATTTTTGCCTATCTTCAGCAATATACCTTACTTTTTGAATCAGCGGGATAACACTTTCAGCCAGAAATCTGGCTTCACATAGTGACATCCTCCCAGCGCTGTACGCCTACGGCGGGGCGAAGTCCTATGCAAGCCATACAGTGCAGGCTTCCCACCTCATGGATAGAAGTCCATCTACCCCGGTATCTTGGGAAGTTCCCGGCTCTTTGGGTGCCAGTTAGATAGTTGAATTGCTTCCTCATCTCCTGACGAAAGACTTTTCAACAGCGACGGCTGACTTCCACAAAAACATATCGTGGACAGTCCGGATATCTCACTGAAACAATTGAGATTGAATTGAGATTAAATTTCAAACCATCTTATAAGAGCAAAGCATTTACCCAATAGCCTAGAACACAAGTAGACAGATTGATCAGCAAATGCTGGGCGCAAAGTACCGCTACGCGACCACCCCCACTGAATCACATCAACCAACGTTCAAACTAATTCTTGGGTGACGACGCGACGAATAATTTCGGTTACTTCAGCAGCCATGCGAGCGTCGATTTGGCGAGCTTCGGCATTGGCATCACCTGCTGCTTGTGCTCCTAATAATGCCATGCTGATGGTCCGCAGAATGCCCGGCTTATCTTTGCGGCGGGGGCGTTTGTCGATGAACTGAAAGAAAGCCACATAGCTGAGTTCAGTGCGATTGCGCGACTCACTGCGACCAAACCCCAGCTTCGAGATAATCACGGGCGCTTCGATAGCAGATGCCAGTCCCAAGGTTTCAATCGCCACGTCAATATAACGTGCCGGATCGGTGCCCATTGCCCGCACAATCGTTTCCAAACTGTTCCACTGGGCGCTGGGAATTCGCGTAGCAGCCGGCAAATGCAGATGCCATCCCAACATGGCCACCATGCGTGTCAGGTCGTACGTGGAAACAAAATTATTGCCCGCGAGCGGATTCATCGACCACGAGTCCTAAGATCACTACCTGAGTTGGTCCAATCAACAGGGGGCATCGCTGCCCGTGAATCCAACCCACCACACGGTGATTCTGCTCAGCTACGTAAACCTGATGGTCGGGATGGGACAAAGCAGTGACTAAATGCTGCTGCATCTGCTGAACTGTGACGGTGTAACCGAGTTGGATGCAGAGCTGCGACAAAGATTCAGCATCCGCTAAACTGGCTACCCGCAGCATTATTGGCGTAGATTGGGAAAACTCCGGTTTCATTTACTCGTCTCATGATTTGATTCATGACTATAGCAGTCCTTCTATGGCTTCGTTTTTCCAGGTCCTCAACCCCAGACATTTGCTGCGTCAGTTGGCCATACCACTACTGTTGCAGTCTGGTCCACTCCCTTCCCGTATTAAACTTCCGGCTGGTCAAACGTTGACCTGGGGCACCACGTTTAGCCAATTGCAGTGCCGCTATTTGGGCATCGATTATCGAGATGCCTTCCGGCAAATTTGCGACTTAGGCTTTAAGCAAATTCGCTTATGCAGCTACTGGAACGAAATTGAACCCCAGCAAAATCAGTATGACTTTACAACCCTCGATTGGCTGCTGGAAGAAAGTGAAAAACGCGGGATTGAGGTGATTTTAGCCGTCGGGATGAAAGTTCCACGCTGGCCAGAATTTCACTTTCCAGCATGGTTGAATGAACGCTTTGATACAGGCCCAGGTGAAATTGCGCTTGACCAACGCAGCCCAGTCATAGCCGAACATACGATCCGCTTTGTGGATGCGGTGGTGAATCACATACGTCATGCTAGTGCGATTCGATATTGGCAGATCGAGAACGAGCCGTTTACCCGCTTAGAGATTACCGGAGGACGGTTTCTCAGTTCCGAATTCGTCAGGCAAGAAGTGGAGCTGGTTCGATCGTTGGCCCTGCCCCAGCACAAAATTCTGCTTACGGGTTCGATCTCGCTGCCCTTAGCCAATGCGGTTGAAGACGAAGTAGCGTTTCAGGATTGCCTCAGTCTGGCCAATGCAGTTGGAATCAATGTCTACAGCAAAGTGCCAATCGGACAAAGCCAGTATTACTTGGAACCCCAGCCGCCCTTTTGGCAAACCCTGCAAACTTGGCAGTCCCAGATTGTTGCGCGGGGCAAAGCAGCTTGGATCGCGGAAGCACAGGCCGAACCCTGGGAACCAAATCAACTCGTCGCCCTCCAGGGTATGCACCATCCCAGTTCTTCAGAGCGTCCCTTTAGTTTTTCTCCAGGTTTCAGAAGCACTGCCCATGCCCTCGTTGATTGTTTCCTCGACTGTCCAGGTCGCAACTCTGCTGACCCCGCTAGCAATTCCGCTGACAATTGCTGATCGCTTTGCTTAATCCCATTTATTCCCTGTGCTACCAAGTTCGATCACCTATGGAACTTACTGGTAAAACCATTCTGATTACTGGCATCAATGGCCTGATTGGTCGCCGAGCTGCTGAATTAGCGATGCAGCGCGGTATGTATGTGCGAGGACTAGACATTATACCCGTCCAGTTAGATGCCGAGGTGATCACGGGTAGCGTCACTGACCCCATTGCTGCGGAAAAAGCCTGTCGCGGTGCGGATATTGTGCTGCATACAGCGGCGATTGTCTGGGAGGAAGGGGACATGAACGAGTTTTTGCATGTGAACGTCGGGGGAACAATCAACATGGCAAAAACCGCTAAAGATATGGGAGTGAGGTGCTTTGTCAATTTATCTAGCGTTATGGTGTATGGCTACACCTATCCAGATCATGTCACCGAAGCTGGTCCCTTCTATCAAGGCAATAATCCCTACTGCAAAACTAAATTAGAGGCCGAAAAGCAGGTAATGGCGCTGAATTCGCCGCCTCGGTTTGGTGTAATTAATATCCGTCCAAGTGATGTGTATGGCCCCCGCTCGCTGGTTTGGGTGGTGCGCCCACTGCACACGATGAAGCAGCGCAAGTTTTTTTTGATCGATGGCGGACGCAATGTGATGAACCATCTCTATGTCGATAATTTGATCGACGCAATTTTTTTGGCCATCGAACAGGAAGCCTATGGCGAAACCTTCAATATCACCGATGGTTGCGAAACCACGTGGCGCGAATATGCCACTCAATTAGCGCAAATTGGCGGACTGCCCCATTCGCTGCCTTCCCTGCCCAGTTTTCTGATCAAATCTCTGGTCAAGTTGAAGCTAGCTGACGACAGCATCACGCCAGCCCTGATCAATACCATGACTCGACCTCATGCCTATTCAATCGAGAAAGCCCGCACCCAGCTCGGCTATCAGCCTAAGATTAGTCTCGATGAGGGTATGCAGCGCACAGCAGAGTGGTTACAAACCGAAAATATCTTTACTTCTACCTGGAGCAACAAGCTGAGGAATTTTGCGCATTCGGTTTCTAAATAATAATTTCAAAATCTTGACTGCAAAATCTTGACTGCAAAACCCTTGATTTCAAAAACCTATGGAACTCCAAGGCAAAATGCAGGACGATCTCAACGACCTCAAGGTTTTCCGTCCGCGCTATGGCGGCGTGTGCAAATTCGTGAATGAAGATCGAGATGAAGAAAATTAGGGTTACGGAAAGTCCCACGGCGAGTGCTCCCGGAAAACCGATCTCGCCCGAAATTTGCATTGTGCTTGCTGCGATGAGTAGCGTCATTATGCCGATAACAAAGAACCATCGATAATCTGCCCGTACCGGGACACCGGAAACACGCCCTAACACAACCTGCCGCCTTAACGCATTGAAGCCTTGCATTTTACCTATTTGATGCAAAAATAGCAGAAAAAAGCCAGAGAATCCCAGAGATCACTTGAGAGCAAAGGAAAACGGCGGTCGAACGAGAGGGTTTATATAAACCTACCAGTCCGACGGTCCGTTAAAGGGCCAAATCATTATAGGTTGGAAGATCAGCGCTGTCTTAATTCAGCAGGCAGCTCTTTATCAACCTTTGGACGCTCGTTCGCCTCTGCCAGCTTCCACATTGTCATAAAGATCGTCCTAGTTATCTTTTCCATCTTTGCATAATCGATCTTATCTGCATGGTCGCCCGGCTGATGATAATCTTCATGGACACCCGTGAACCAGAAAACGATCGGGATGCCATTCTGTGCGTAATGGAAATGGTCGGAGCGGAAGAAGAAGCGATTTGGATCCTTCGGATCGTCGTACTTATAGTTGTAATCCATTTTCAGATAGGCACTATTAGTACCCTTGGCAATTGCAGCCAAACCAGAACTCATCATCTCCGAGCCGATCATATAGACCTCATTCGGCCCGCTAAGTTCATCATTACACGGACGGCCCGGACGATCGCACGGTATATGATTGTTAGGATCCTTGCTTCGCCCGATCATATCAATGTTCAATTGAGCCACCACGTTCTTGATATCGACCGTAGGGAATTTGTTGAAATATTCAGCCCCGAGAAGTCCTTTTTCTTCTGCCGCATGCCACACGAGCAATACTGAGCGCTTCGGCCGAATTTTGGACTTAGCAAGTGCCTCAGCGATCGCCAGAACTGCGACCGTTCCGGACCCATCATCGTCCGCTCCGTTATAGATCTTATCGTCACCAGGAGTGTTTGGATTGACGCCGACATGGTCATAATGAGCTCCGACCGCCACCATCTCTTTCTTGAGCACGGGGTCGCGACCTTCCCAAAGCGCGACTACATTCTGTGTCCATTTTTGTTCGCTCTTGGTCTTTGTGGTCAAGCTGGCTGATTTCCCTGTCCTAAATCTGCGCATCTAATTGCTCTATCTCTACCCCAGTCTCCGTGTTTAGTTTCGCTGGTTATTTTCACTATATTCGTATATGCAAATTTGCTGATTGAGTTGAATAATTGCAAAGGCGACCAACTATAAGAAGCAACTGATTAGAATAACAAATTGTTCGCGTTAATTAATCAAATCAACCCGTTAAACTGGTTTAGGCAAGCCTTATCTCAATTCCGTCTTCTAGATTACTAATTCTCGCAATCTCTTATAAAAAATTTGTATAACGCAAAAATAGAAATCAATAACTTCAAGCCATCTTTTGTTAAACCGCTAGCAAATTTGAAAGATATCGGAACTAGGCTACTTCAAGCCACTAGATTGTCAGGTCTGTCAACCGCAAGATCTGTGATAACTAGGTTCGTTTTCTAGGAAAGCTATACAAATTATCAAAGCAATCTTGGCAAAAAATTCTGAGCAAGTTTTTAGTAAATTGAACGGCGTCAAAGCCTTGTAAATCAAGGATTGCAGCAGCTCTTGAGCCTTCTCTAATCAATTGCCTTTCAAGCTAACTGACTTGACGACAATCCAAGGATCAGTTAAACATTAATCTCGATTGTTTTTGTTGCAGCTATCATCCTGCTACAGGTTGATTTGCTAGATTTCTATGGGGTTAGAAAAACCGCTAATCCCAAGGCTGGGATCAAGTGGGTGCAATCTTTTTCGATTCTTTAAAGGTCAAGTCTTGAATTTTCTGACAACTGGTGTAAGCTTGTTTAAGTCAAAAAAGCAGGGTAATCTTACCTAGTCCGACCTTAATGATTGTGATCTTGATCTCTGTTCCTAGTGACTAGAGTCACTGACTGGGCTCAAGTAAACTCAAAGTTCGATTTGGTTCCAGGATAGTTAAGCGCTGCTCTTTAGGAGGTTATTCTTTTGAAGCGAGCATTTCTGCGGAAGGTTAAGCCCGTTTCCTGCTCACTCTGTGTCACTCACGCTGATGTCAATCATGCCGGTGCAAGCCACGTTCAAGCAGGAGATTCTGAGGAGGCTCCATCAGGGGTGAAACGTCGAGCACGTACCTCTGCTGCCATGGTTGGTCTGGCATTGTCGATGGGTGCAACCAGTCTGCTGGTTCCTCGCCAAGGGGATAATGCACAGGCAGCCGAGTCCAAGATTCCAGAGGCGACTCCTTCCTCAGTCTCCCAGATGGCAGCTGCCCCTGCGTTGGATACTGGACTAACTGTCTCTCCAGCGGTGGGTGAAACCATTGAGCCGGCTTCGTCTAGGTTGTGTTGAGTAATGGCGATCAATGCTAGTCCGCCTTTGATATAAACAATTGCTCGCTGCCATTCAATGGTTTCGGCATTCTGTAAGGCTTGTTGATAAAATTGTTTGGCTTGCTCGTAGTCTTGATCATGTAAACAGAGTTGGGCTTTGTAGTAATCGATGTTGAGCCATTGATCCAAGTGGGTAGTGGGCTGGTCAAACTGGTGTAGTAAGTGTTCGCCTTGGTTAAGCCAGTCCCAAGCTTGCTCAAACTGTTGATTTTGAATATATAGAGCTGCTAGATGAATGCATAGATCGGTCTGGAAGTCCCAGTTGCAGTGGGATTGGGATAGCTCCCAGGCGCGCTGAGCAAAGGCAATCGCTTGTTGCGTCTGCTCTGGCTGGTTGAACAGATAGAGGGTGCGGCTGGCGTGGTAGAGGGCGTCGGCCATTGTAGGCCAATCGGTGTGTTGTGTCGCGGTTTCCATCAGCCAATCCATCCAGGCAGTGCGTTCATGCCAATGACCGTAATTTTGGGTGTAGCCCTTCAGGCATTGCCAGAGCTGCTTAAACTCTGGATAGCGATTGTGGTCTTTACACCATTCCATCACTTCGCGAATCGTGTCCCATTCTGGTTCCAGAGAAGCATATCCCTGCCAGTCGCGCCAGTTCTGTTGACTGTAGGGCTGCAAGAAGTTGAGGTACCAAGCGATCCACCGTTCCCGGGCTGTTTGTTCAAATTCGGGATTCATTTCTAGTTCAGCTCTCATGTAGGTTTTTGTCAGTGGATGCAAATCATATCGGCCTTGGTGAGATTCTGTCAGCGAGAGTCGATCCAATGTTTCTAAATTTTGGTGCGTAATGTTCATATCTGCTGCTCCAAACGCAATCTGATGGAGTGCCTCCAGAGAAGCTGATTCTGGGAATAGGGCTAAAACCATCAGCACGGCATAGGCTGGTTTAGACTTCAGAGATTGGACGATCTCGGCAAAACAATACTGAATCAGGTCATGTTCTGGTGTAGTTAGCTTCGTAGAGAATGGCTTTACCGTTAAATCATAAACTGCAATTTGACTAATGATATAGACCATTGCCAGCGGCAGACCACCAGCTTTTTGATGAATGATTTGGGCTTGGCTGGGGGTGAGGTCTACGCCTTTCTCTTGGGCATAGTGCTGCATCAAGGCGAGGCTATCTTCTAGTGATAAATAGCTCAGCTCAATTGCAGTCCCTAATCCCAAGCGGGTACGACTGGTCAGGATCGGACTAATAATCCCCACCAAATCGGCGATCAAACCGAACAAGCCTTCCGGGCGCTGTTTGAGCAAGGAAATTATCAACAGGCAGCAGAGTTACTGCGCACAGCCGAACCGAATGAACCGTTGGCCTACGCTATGAAGGCAGCTTTAGCCTATATCGACGAAGATTGGGACACAATGGGACAAAATGCCCGCCTGACGCGGGAGTCTGCCGAGCAACTCATGGCGACCGATCCGCTGCGCGGCCATCTGTATGTAGCAGCAGGTCAGTTTCTAGAGGGTGCTCACACGTTGTCCACTCAAGGAGCAGTACGAGCTACTCCAGCCATCCTGAGCAAATTGCAGCAAATTTTCGACAGTTTGAAAGAAGCGGAAAAAATTGACCCCCAGGATCCGGAGCTAAACCTGCTGAAAGGCTATATGGATTTGATGCTGGCCGTTAATTTGCCATTCTCTAACCCAGAGCAGGCGATTGAACGACTGCAAAACTATGCGGCTCCTCCCTACCTAGCCCAACGCGGCATTGCAATTGCCTATCGGGATCTGGACAAACCCGATCAGGCCCTAGCCGCAGTCAATAGCGCGTTGCAGCAAACCCCCAATAACCCGGAACTGCTTTACCTCAAAGCTCAAATTCTCAGAAAACAAGGCAACACTCAGGAAAGCCTGCGCTTCTTCCGTCAAGCCCTAGCCAAGCAGTCTCAGCTTCCTCAGAACCTGGCTTACCAAATTGCCTGGGAACAATGCCGAACTATTAACCAGGTGCGCAATCGAGAGCGCGACTGCTCCGAAGTAGCTCAACGACGAGTCGAACAACCCAACAGCCAAGGCGAGGAGTAACCGGGAGGCCATCGGCAATCTAACCAATTAAGCCACGAGAAGTGCAACTATCCTGGCCACTATCAGTAATCTGCTAAGGCCATTAAGACCATTGGGTTTTCTTAATCCGCTTAAGTTGACCTGCTGAATCAAAAGAGGACAAAAAATGAGGGCGATCGTTTGGATCGCCCTCAACTCAAATTTGACGTTCAGAACTCACCAAAGTGCAGGGACACTGCGAGGTGGGGTTGCGGGGGGCGCGACGGGACTAGGAGGCGTCGTGGTTTGACTAGGGGCTGGTGTGACAGGTGTTGTGTCGAGGTTTGCACCAGGAAGTGGCTGTAGCGGGATCGGTTGACCGCTAGGAATGAAGTTAGGCAACACCTCTCGGGGACGATTGGTAGCCGCGATGCAGGTTGTCATCATTTCAGTGGTTGAAATCGATACAGGGACTGCTCGTCAGGAGTGTCGAACGCATTAGAAGGATTGATTTGTCCTCTCACCATAGACTCCGCTTGGCTATACACATTGGCCGAAAGAAATCAGGAAACACCTTCTGACCATTTGCTTTCTGACCGTCTGGATAGTCAAGCTTACTCGCAAATCCCAAATCTGCATCAAAAAATTCGTTGCCAGAAAAATAGGTTTAAAGTAGTCCTTTTTACCAAAACGTCGCCCAAAAAACGCAAAGACGCACTCGTGGCGCGTCTCTACTCACAGCTCAACATAAAGCTTAATATTTAAACTAAAAAAGCACAGCGTTTAACTAAGCTAACGACTTAATGGCTCAAAGCCTAAGAGGCCGCTTCAGATAGCCGATGACCGTAGAAGTTAATCGAGTAGCTGGTGATTTTCACACCCGTCTGTTGCTCAATCTGCTGCAGCAAATCGGTTGGCAACTCCACATGGATATCCATGATCTGATTAGTGTCCAAACAGTTGACGTGGCTGTGGGGATCACTGATGTTGCCGTAAAGCCGACCGTCAGCCCGCTCAATACATTCGATCACACCTTGGGCCGAGAGGGCTTCCAAATTCTGATAAACCGAGGTATGGCCAATCTCCTTGCCCTGCTGGTTGAGCCGGTCATAGATCTCACGTGCCGAGAGATGCTCTTTTTCTTGCCAAAGCAATTCCAGGATGAAGCGACGTTGCTTACTCAGACGCATCCCCAGCGACTGACAGTACTCCAGCGCGTCCTCTAGCGAGCGAATTGGTTTTCTTGTAGCAGCTTCGGTTTGCATTGCTGCTGTCCTCATGGATTCAAACGTAGTCACAGATTTAACCTACTTCCTATTTTAGTAAGGACATCGAATAAAGTGTTTTGCTAATCACATGGTTTGTTAAAGCCAATGCTCTAGAGCCGGGGACCACTCGCCACTGAGTTTCCATATTTAGGGCTTGGTAGGTGGCTTTGCTGCAAAATTCAGCGCTATTCAGGCACTACATATTCTAAACCCAGCCTAAAACAAACTCACTACAACTTTAACTTAGATGTTTTTCAGATGTCTACTTTCGGCAGATGTTCTGCCTTGTTCGATCCAAGCACGCCGACCTAAATTAAATAGCAATTGATTGAGTTTGAACGGGGTGCAGGGGTTCCACCCCTGTGTGGGGGCGAAGCCCCCAACCCCCTTGTTCACAACCTATTTATGAACGCTGTAGCAGCGGTTGCTGATAGAGAAGCTGCTTTGTCAATTTACTGGACAATGCCATCAAATACACACCGGCCAATGGAAAAATCAATGTAGCTATTCTGCACCGCACCACCCAGAAAGTACAGGTCAGCATTTGCGATACGGGACCAGGAATTCCTAGCGATAATCAGCAGCATATTTTTGGGGATCGCTTCCGGCTCCAGCGGGATCAGGCTATGGAAGGCTATGGCATTGGCTTAGCGCTCTGTAAACGCATCGTCCAAGCCCACTACGGCCAGATCTGGGTGGATTCTGAACCGAATCACGGCAGTTGCTTCCACTTCACCCTGCCGGTCTACCATTCACTACAAGCACTGAAAAGCTGATTTAATAATCGGTAGTCCTAAGAATTGTTTTTGATGCTGCTGCCGAACTATAAATTAGTAATGAAATATAACTGTATCTGCAGATTTCCCGACACATATTCGAAAATTGGCAGGAGAGCCATTGATTGCGCAGCAAGTCGTTACAAAGAAACCAATGATGGCACGGTAGGTTGTTACTGCCTATGAAATTCCGCAGACAGATTCTGCACATAGGATCAATGCGCCAATTTTGAGTTGCTAATTCGGTAACTAGTTGGTAACTAGATAATGGGCTGAAGGTATACCGCTTTCAGCTCGCTTTGTTTTAATTTTCAGTCTCCCTTCTGTTTGTAGCTACACATGTCGAGATTAATTCTCAAGAGACATAGTTGGAGACGTAATTTATGACAGTCAGTACTAATAACAAAAATCAGTCAAACTATAGCTATTCTCTAGTTCGGATAGCAAAGTTGTTGGGCTTGAAGCCAATCGCCAATTTTTCTATAAGCCTGATGCCACAAGCAATGCAAAGCGCTGTGAGGCGGTTTTTAGCTCGCTACTACCTCGATGAAGAATGGGACAGCATGGCCCTCTTGGTGCCTGTTAAAGCCTTAAAGCAAAAACAGCGGGAAGCGTTGCTGTATTTAAGAACCACGGTAGGTTTGGAAACAATTGGAGATTATCTAGAGTTTGGTGTATTCAATGGAACGTCTTTGGGCTGTATGTTCCAGGTATTGCAGGAGTTTGGCTTAAACCAAGTTCGGCTGTTTGGTTTTGATTCGTTTGAAGGACTACCGGAAACAGATGCCGAAGAAGATATTGGGGTCTGGGATGCCGGCGGATTTAAGTGCCACATTGAAGTCACAAAAGAAAGATTGGCTCGGCTCGGCATCGACTGGAATCGTACTTTCCTGATCAAAGGCTGGTTCAGTGACACTCTCAAGCCGATCGGCTTGCTCCACATCAGCAGTCACGCCCTCGATCAACTGCACGGCCTCATGGGTGCTCCTGGCAATGCTCCAGAGCCAATAAGGAATCAGCTTTTTAAGCAGCTGCACCTTTTCAGGCTGCAAGCCTGCCGTCTGGTCCGATGGTGCGTCAGCAGGTGCTGCTGAGTTCCACGGAGTTTGGCTGAACTGAAGCAAAACCTCTTGAGCTTCGGAGGACACATAGGGCAGCAGCGTTTCTGGAGTATCCGTGGCCTGATTGTTGGTTGAACGCAACTGGGCAATTCGTTTCACGAGCCGCTGCATGGCGGCCAATTGGGCAGGAACCATCGGAGATGCCAGTTCTGACAGGGTATCAGACCACTTCAGCATGATTTGATCAAGACGAGGCGACCAGGTTGAATCTGGAGTTGAACCCGAAGATACCACTGCGCGTCCTGCTTCAGCCGAATCGAGCAGCGAGCCATCAGTCGCAGAGAGGGGAAGCAAATTGACCATCACCGTTTTAGGGATACAGAGCTGAGGCAAGATGTAGTGTCTTTATAGCTCAGTTTTGCTGTTTTGTCCCTAGATGTATTAAAACTTCGCTGCTCAGCTGCTCTAGTTGCTCTAATGGATAATGCTACTCAGCGCTTTCGTTGTCCTGCATGCGTTGCAATAGACTTCGGATCAAGCCAGCGTCGGGTGCGAGTGGCTCTTCAGCTAAGTAGGTCTCTAGTTCGCGACAGGCTTCCGGCCACCGGCCCAATTGGTAGTAGAGCAAGCCCCGATCTCGGCGGTCGGTGATCGAATCTGGAAACAGCAACAGGATTCGGTCAATCGCTGCCAGCGCCTTTTGAAGCTTGCCCTTAGATAGGTAAATTGCCTTCAGGTTGCCCAACATCCGCGCCAAAAACTGCTGGGGGTTAATCGCGGGCAACTGTTCTGGTTGCATCTGCATCGGACGGCTAAAAATCTGGCTTAATCGGTCTTGGCAATCTTCAGCAAATAACACCTCACCCTGATGGAACGGATCGACAAAAATCTGCATCCCTTCCCCCACTGGGCGAATCAAAAAATGACCAGGCATATTGATCCCTACCATTGGGAAGTCGATGCGGGCGGCAATCTCCAGATAGAGCAACGATAGCGTAATTGGGATGCCAGTCCGCCGGTCAATCACTTGATTCAGATAGCTATTGCGTGGGTCATAGTATTGATCCGTATTGCCGCGAAACTTGAGGTCTACAAACAGGTATTGGTTGATTGTTTGAGCGGAAATCCCTCCATCCCCTCGGAGATGGGTGCCAACACCCGTTCGGCCTCACCTAGTTCATCCAGACTGATCAAAAAACTGGCGCTAAAAACGGCGATAGCCGCATTGTCAGGATACTGCTGGCGCAGTTGGGCCAGTTGCTCCTTGGCGGCGGGAATATTGCCCTCGGCAATCTGCTGCTGTACGGGTTCGAGGCTAAGTTCGAGTTCCGACTTGCTGCCCAACTGAGCATAGAAAGCGCTGAGCTGGGTGACAAAATCCTTCAGTTGGGGTTCGGGTAAAACGCCGACGAAGCCGCTGTACATCTTGCCCTGCATCACCACCCGCACATCCGGCACGCCTTCTACCCGGTAGGTGTTGGCTAGATCGGGGCTGCGATCAATATCTACTTTAGCCAGCACGACATCATGTTCCTGCACCAACTTTTCCAACATTGGCTTCAAGAGCTGACAGGGACCGCACCACTGGGCAAAGAAATCCACCAAAACCGGCTTCTCAAACGATTTTTCTGCCACCTCGGCCATAAAGTTTTCACTGTTGACATCGACTGAAGTTCCCATTTGAGCGGCTCCCACTAGGCTGCTAATTGCTTTAAGAGTTAATGATTAAAGACTGAATTAAAGGCGAATCGAATTGCTGTGATCCAACTGCAAACGGCCAGAGCCTTTACCCCAGCCGCTTCGGGTACAGATCCATCAGAGCAGATACAGCAGAATAAACAGGATGATCCACACCACATCGACAAAGTGCCAGTAGAGTTCGGCCGCTTCGACGCCAAAATGGTGCTCGCTGGAGTAGTGATCTTTGCGACGCGCTCGCCACAGCACCGCCAAAATCAGGCATAGTCCCAAAAACACGTGCAGGCCGTGGAAGCCCGTCAGGACATAGAAAGTGCTGGCATAGAGATTGGTGGTGAGGCCAAATTCTAGATTGTGATACTCATAGATCTGACCAACCAGGAAGATGGCTCCCATGGCGGCGGTGATCCCAAACCATTTGCGCAGGCCACCCACATCGTTCTGCTTAATTGCCGTATCGGCCTGGTGGATGACAAAACTACTGCCGATCAGAATCAGAGTGTTAATTCCGGGCAGCAGCAGCTCGCGTTCGGGGGTGCCTTCGGGCGGCCAAGTCGGGTAAACGGCGCGAAACGTCAGGTAGGCCATAAACAGCCCCAGGAAGATCATGCTCTCTGCGGCCAGGAACACAATCACACCGAAAATGCGATGGTCGGGATGGGCTTCGTGCTCTGCGCTTCGGGTAAAATCAGGCCGATGATGCCAGCTTTTTTCAGAATCAGGTGCTGCTGCGGTTTGCCCCACACGAGAATTTCTGCCCATTCACCCAGATCGGGTTCATGCCCCACAATCGCTATACAGTCACCACCCGACTGCCGCCATTGCTGAAGCCAGCTCAACCAAACGCTCAAATCCCCTCCGGGCGCTAAGTGGGGAGACTCTTCTAGTTGGCCTAGTTTGTAGGTTTGCAGAATCTCAGCAGTTTGGCGAGCGCGAGCTAAGGGACTAGTCAAGATTCGATCAAAGCGAATATTTAAGGCATGGAGCCGTTTAGCAACTCGCCGAGTGCGCCGAATTCCTTCTTCGGTGAGGGGACGTTCGTCATCGTTGGCGTAGGTACCTCGTTCCCCTGCTAACCCATGACGAATCATGTAGAGTTCAATTTGTGCCATTGCCTGTCCTCGCGAAGAAATCAGAGCAATCGTTGAGGGATCATCGATTGAAGGATTTAAAGCCCAGGCTCTAGAGTATAGCAGCAGAGCAGCAGATACCAGCAGGAGACCATGTATGGCTTACATGTATGGCTTAATATTTACAGCCAGACATAACTCGATTATTGCTCAGTTTGACAAGTTCTGGCCTACAGATTTAGTCGAGAAAGATTTATTGTGTTTTTCATTACAATTTATTTTTTGTGCTTCTTTCTATCTCATCACGTCATCTCTGGTTCAATCCTATGATGCAAAAACTTCTGAATCTACCGACCTTTTTGCATTAGCAAAGCAAACTATTTGATGTTGCGAGCGTAGTATATAGAGTATGTCTCATGCATGTGTTTTCAATGAATCATCTGTTAGTCAAAATTGGAGTTGTTGGACTGGCGATAATCAGCTTGCTATTGGCAGGGTGCCATCCAGGACTGGCAAATCGGCTATTGTCATCGGAAGCAACACCCTATGCACAGCGATTGGTTCACAATCCGGATGGCATTGGCAAGTTCTATCTAGGTAGAGAAATCGCTCAAGTCATGGGACATCAGGGAGCAGCTTGGTTGGAGCGTCCAAGTCGAAGGGTGGAGGAACAGCCCGATCAAGTGGTCAAGGACCTCAACCTTCAACCCACCGATGTGGTGGCAGACATTGGTGCGGGCAGCGGCTACTTTAGTTTTCGGCTCAGTTCCTATCTGCCGCAGGGCAAGGTGTTTGCAGTTGATGTTCAGCCTGAAATGATCGAAATTCTCAACTTCTTGAAGCAGGAAAACAGAGCTGCAGCACAGGTGCTTTACTGTTGATCTCCACTACCGAATGAGCGCTGCTGACCTCCCAGACGCGGGCCGTTTCGCCTCCTGCCGTGACGATAAACTTGCCATCTCGACTGTAGGCCAAATCGGTAACGCCGGACTGGTGCTCTAGGCGCGTCACCTCTAGCTGGCTGCCCAACCTCCAGGTTTGGGTTTTGCCGTCCCGACTGGTAGTCGTCAGTGCATCTCCACCCGCACTGTAGGCCAAATCCCATACTCCTGCACCGTGGCTAAGACGGGAAAGTTCTTTGCTGTTGGCAATCTCCCAGATTTGCACCATATCATTCTCGTCGCCAAACCCAGCCGTTGCCACAAACTCTCCATTTGGGCTAAACACAACCCGACTCACCGCCTGATCCTGATTTAAGTGAGCAATCCGGCGTTTGCTCTCGATCTCCCACACCTGCACCCCTTCCCGACTAGCCGTGGCAAGCTTACTGCCATCGGGGCTGTAGGTTACGTCTAGGACTGTATCCACCACTTCATAGTTGAACATGGCACTTGGAGTCACGGCTACCCCTTCAGTGGCGTTCTTGTTACGGCTAATTGACCATAGCCTAGCTGTAGAGCCACCTGCTGTTGCTAAGGATTGACTATCTGGGCTGAAGACGATGCTATTGAGATTCGCGCCGTGCTCGATCTGGGCCACCGCTGTTTTACTGTTCACCTGCCAAAGCTGCGCTGTTTTAGCCTCTTTGTCGGCTGTAGCTAACCACTTGCCGTCTGGACTCAGGGCCAAGAGGTTCACTGGCTTTTCTACCTTGATGCGAGCAATCACTTGCTGCGTATTCAAATCCCAAACCTGCACGATGCCACTACCTGCAACGATTAATCGTTGATTTGGGCTGGAGGCAACAGCAGTTATATCTCCTTCAGTATTCAGTTTGGCAATTTCTCGCCCGTTACTAATTTCTTTGATTTGAATTTGCTGCTTGCTGCTCTTTACTGATATCGCTACGTATCTACCATTTGCACTCAAAAGCGCTCGCTCAACGTTCCCCAGATCCAACGAATTGGGTTCTCGATACGCTAGCGAACTCAAGCTATTCAGTAGGGCAGTTGTTCCTTCGGTCAAAATGGCAGAGTGGAGAGATTCCATAGCAACCAGTACACTTGTGGTCAATGGCTCGTTGCTTTCGCGGATTGCCTCTGACTGGGCCGCTAGCTCACGGGCGATACTCTTGCGGCTTTGGTCTTGGGCAATTCGTTGCTGATACGAAACTCTTTGGTTTGAGTAGTCACAGTGTTTTCACGATAGATAAATGGGCAATTAGGAAACGAAAAATGAGCAAAATTTCTCGGCGTGCCTTTATTGGTGTGAGTGCAGCAGCAGCGGCAGTGACAGTAGGTCAGATGGGCAAATCAAAGGCTATAGCCCAGCAAGGTCCGGCAATTCGAGTCGCTCAAACCGATAATGTGGTCAATCTTTACTCGTCGCGTCACTACGATACCGATCAGACGCTCTACGACAGCTTTACGGCGGCAACCGGCATTAAAGTGAACCTGATTGAGGCAGAAGCCGATCCACTGATCGAGCGGATTAAGAGCGAAGGAGCAAACAGCCCTGCTGATATCCTGATGACGGTTGATATTGGCCGTCTCTGGCGAGCGGAAGCCGAAGGACTGTTTCAACCCATCAGCTCCAATGCCCTCAATCAAGCTATTCCTACTAATTTGCGCCATCCAGAAGGCTTGTGGTATGGCTTCTCTAAGCGGGCACGGGTAATCATGTACAACAAGTCGAAGGTGAATCCAGCCCAGCTGTCTACCTATGAGGCGCTGGTTGAACCCCAATGGCAAGGCCAAGTTCTGACCCGTTCTTCGACCAACATCTATAGCATTTCGCTGGTTGCTTCGATGCTGGCGGCCCATGGTCCTCAGGAAACCGAAGCCTGGGTGCGCGGTTTGGTTGCCAACTTTGCCCGCCCGCCCGAAGGCAATGACACAGCCCAAATTCAAGCTTGTGCGGCTGGGGTGGGGTCCTTGGCTCTGGCAAACACTTACTACCTGATTCGCTTGGCCAAGTCTGATACACCAGAGGATAAAGCGGTCGCTGAACAGGTGAATATTTTCTTTCCTAATCAGCGGGATCGCGGCACTCATGTCAATATCAGCGGCGCGGGTGTTTTGAAAACTGCTCCTAATAAAGAAGCCGCCATTCGGTTCCTAGAACATCTGGCTACACCGGAATCCCAAGCTATTTTTGCTCAGGGTAATAACGAATACCCAGTGGTTGAAGGCGTAACGCTTGATCCAATCTTGGCTAGCTACGGCAGCTTTAAGGAAGACCCAATTAACGCGGCTGAGATTGGTCGGAATAGTGCTGAAGCACTGCGGATCATGGACCGGGCTGGGTGGAAGTAGGAAGAATTTAGGAGCCAGAAGTGAGAAGAAACCTGGCTCCTTTCATCCAAGAGCGGGATTTAGCCTCCTCAAGGCCACAATAAGCTCAATTGATGAGAGGCAAATATCATCCGGTAGAAGCCTTCTACATGCAAACCAACATCTAGATCCCGACGTCTGCCCAATGCTGCTCCCAACCCAGGTGTGGTCCCGCTCAAGCGGGGTTCCATGCCAACAATGATGCCGCCCAAATTGCCCTCACCGCCCAAATCAGGGAAACTGAGATGCACCGCATAGTTCCAAACATCGGCATCCCCTAGGCCAATCGCTCGCACGGCAGAATGCCCGACCCAGCCTCCCAGTTGAAAGCCATCGCTGATGGCGTAATTGATGCCAAGGCCATAGGAGTTGACGACTACCGGACGAGTGTTTTCTGCATTGGTATACTCAACCTCAAGAGCTGCTGGAATGCTGCCGGTGCCGGTGCTGTTGCCGCCGTCCGGAACATAGGAGTGGGCGTAGGTAAGAGATAGCTCCAGGGGTTCAGGTGTGGCTGTAATCTGACCAATCATCCCATAGCCACCATTGAACAGGCCATTGCCCAGGCTGGGATTGGAACTGTTGGCGGCAATGTAGCCAACCTCTATCGCCAGGTCATCCAGTAGGAAAATATTGGCTCCGATGCCCGTGCCCACATCGAAACCAGAGCCGCGGTAGATCGGATTGCGCTGCCCAAATCGGGAAATTGTGGCCGTACCGCTGCTAGACAAGGGATTGATGTTGGTAATGAAATCATTCAAATTGCCGCCCTTGGCAATTGCGAGCACCGTAACATCGTCCCCTGCCGGAAATTCATAGGACAGCGTATCTAAGCCGATCTCGCCCTCGTCGGTGCCGGTCGCAAAGCTGAAACGCCCTTCGTTGGTAGACTCCGGAAGCGTAAAGCGCTCAAAGTTGCCGAACTCTAAAGTGGCCCGCAGCCGATCTTCTCCGCTAAAGCTGGCATCAAAGGTGAGATTGGTGCGACTTTGCAACACCGGATTATTCAGCCCCTCTTCATCCCCAGCCAAAACCTCACTAATCGAAAAAATCGTCTCTCCTTGAAGTCGCAAGGTTGAAGCTGATTGCAGATTGGCAAATCGCTGTTCCAGGTTCGTGATATCGGATTGAAGGGCCGCTAACTCAGCCGCAAATTCCGACATCAACCGTTCCACAACCGCTAGTTCGGCTCGGGTCGCATAGCGCTCCAGTTCGGTTGCTAGTAATTGCTGCATCCGGTTGAGGCAGGCATTGAGACCAGCCGCAAATTCATAGCGCGTTAGAGCACGGTTGCCCCGAAACAACTGGTCAGGATAGCCCACCAAACAGCCATAGTTTTCGAAAGCTGCTGCGCTACTTCTACTACAAGTGGCCCTTCTTCAAAATGGCGATTTCCAAGTGTGAGATGACCCTCTCGAAGGTGGATTTGCAGATCGCCCACCACTATGTGCAGGAACTCAGCCATCCTGAAGACCGGGAGCGCCTAGAAGGGGTGTTCGAGCAAATTGCCAACGAATACTACTTAACTCGGGATCTGGTGCTGAAAATTACGGGCCATCCCCGCCTGCTCGATGGAGATCCAGACTTACAGCGCTCGGTGCAGTTGCGTAACAACACAATCGTACCGCTGGGCTTTTTACAAGTGTCGCTATTGAAGCGGCTGCGTCAACATAAATCGAGTGCCGCATCGGGAGTGATTCGCTCCCGCTACAGTCGGGGCGAACTGCTGCGGGGTGCCCTCTTGACGATCAACGGCATTGCTGCCGGTATGCGGAATACAGGTTGATCTGAATTAGGTCTGGCTAGAATGAGTCTGGTACTGACCTTTGCTCAGAAAAATCAGCCGAGGATGAGTCATGAGTCGTAGCGATGAAGTGAGAGGTTTAGTAGGCGAAGTTAAAGCCCAAATTGGCATTCTGGGCGGCTTTGTAGGTTTGATGTGGGCGTTGGAAATCCTCGATTTGTTTCTAGGCGGGGCGCTAGACCAGTTTGGGATTTGGCCTCGTTCGCTGATTGGCCTACGTGGGGTCTTGTTTGCGCCGTTTCTGCACGGCAACCTGCTGCATCTCATTGCCAACACGGTGCCATTTTTGATCTTGGGTTGGTTGGTGATGCTGCGGCGCACGAGCGATTTTTGGCCAGTCACAATCATTGTGATGCTGGTGTCTGGTTTGGGCACCTGGCTATTTGCCTCTCCCTTTACCATCCATATCGGTGCTAGCGGCCTTGTATTTGGTTACTTGGGCTTTCTGCTATCGCGGGGTTACTTTGAGCGCAGTTTTGGTTCAATTCTGATGTCGCTCATAGTTGGTATCCTGTACGGCGGAATGATTTGGGGCGTTCTGCCCACCCGAATCGGCATTTCCTGGCAAGGTCACCTATTTGGATTCATCGGTGGCATCATTGCTGCCTGGATGCTGTCTAAACCTCGATCGTCCCGCAGCTATTAGTTGGAGTATTCATTTGCCGCCCAGCTTCATGCCACCAGCCCACTCTTCTCAGGCCAGCCACTCTCCTCCCCTGCTGGTGACAGATCTAGACCAATCCCTATCTCAACGGTTTTTTCGACTGGCGATTGTTAATATCCTTTCCAACATACACCTTGCCAACAATTGCAGCGATGATACCCAAGCCAGCCAATGTAGTTGCTAGCCCTAGGGCAAACCAAGTCGATTGAATGGCCGCCTGCCAGCGAGTTTTTGCCTCGTAGCCGCCAATGTAACCAATTGTGATGGGCAGCATCGAGATCATACAGGGAGTCAAACTGGTCAGCAGCCCTGCTCCAAAAATAATCCCAACGCTGAGTGGTGTCAGGTGGGTAAGCTGCGTAGACACTAATCCATCTGCAAAGTGCTCAAGTTGATAAAGTGCGGTTTGTAAGGCATCAAGCATAGGAACTGAGGAAATAAATTGGAGCTTAGTCGAGTCGTCCAACCGTAGAGACAGGAAACGGGGCGATGAAGGCAGTTATGCTAAGGTTTATGAAGCTTTCTCATCTATTCTACCTATGTCTGATCCGCAACCGACGCCTGCACTCACCGCCGAGTTTTGGGAAGGACGCTATCAAGACGGTACCGATCGATGGGATTTGGGTCAGCCCGCACCGCCGTTTGTCAGTTTGCTGCAATCGCTCCAAGCACCCGCACCCGGACGAATTGCGGTCTTAGGATCGGGACGTGGGCATGATGCTCTCCTGTTTGCCCAACATGGATTTGAAGTCGTGGGATTTGATTTTGCGCCATCTGCGATTGTAGCGGCTAGGGCAGCAGCCCAGGAACGAGGGTTATCAGCTCAGTTTCTACAGCGCGATATTTTTGAACTAGACGCTGAATTTGCCAATCAGTTTGACTATGTGCTGGAACACACCTGCTTCTGCGCCATTCTTCCAGAGCAGCGAGGTAACTACGTGCGGTTAGTGCAGAATCTGTTGCGCCCCGTAGGTGAATTGATTGGCTTGTTTTGGACCCATGACCGGGTAGGGGGACCTCCGTTTGGAGTATCTGTAACAGAGCTATATCAGCAGTTTCAGCCTGAATTTGAAGTAGTTTTGCTAGAGCGAGCTACCAATTCAGTCGAAGGACGCAGAAACGAGGAGTATTTAGTGCGATTGCGAATGAAAGCTCAACAAAGTTAATCTGGCCTTTGCGTAATTGGGCACCTGCAATCTGTAGCTACTGACAGAAATCACTGATTGTAAGCTGGAACTTGCTATGAAACTCCTCACAACTTCTGGACTGCTAGCCGCGTTGCCAATCATGCTTACTGCTCCCCAAACTGTTTGGGCCGAAACATTACAGGATATTGACACTCGGCCATTCGTTACGGTTGCCTACGCCGAGTATTCTCTGCGGCTGGTTCAATTTCGTAGATGTCGTAACAACCAGAAGAAAGATAGGGAAAGGTATAGGAACCATCCGGATCAAGCTGAAACTGATAGATCAATCCCGGAGCACTGGCCGTCAGCTTTTGAAAGCGCTTTTCACTTTGGCTGAGCGCAGCTTCGGCTTCTCGGCGTTCTTTGATTTCATGCTCCAGCTGGGCAATTGCTTGGCGTAGTTCCGTGGTGCGTTCCTCAACGCGGCGTTCCAGTTCTTCGTTGAGTTGCCTGAGGGTGACTTCCGCTTGGACTCGGTGTGTAATATCTTCAGCCGTGCCCAGCACACCAACCACATCACCAGCACTATCATGCAGCGGAATTTTATTGGTTTCCACCCAAGCTTGCTGTCCGTCTGCTTGCAGAATTGGTTCAACAATGCCCAACTCAGCCGTATCCGATTCCATTACCCGCCGATCGCACTGACGAAACCATTCGGTTTCTTGCGGTTTCCAAGGCAAATCATAATCGGTTTTGCCTACAACATCTTGAGGTGAATTCACACCAGCAGCAACCGCAAAACTTTGATTACAGCCCAAGTAAACCGAATTGCGGTCTTTCCAGAAAATCAATTGCGGAATGTTGTCCATCACGAGCTGCAAAAGCTGTTGGGATTGCCGTAGCTTAAGTTCTGCCTGTTGGCGTTCTGTGACTTGGCTCTGCAAAAACAAATTCGCTTGGCGCAGGTCGGTGAGGCGCTGATGGGCGGATTGTTCTAGCTCTTGATTCAGTTGAGCCAGTTTTGCCTCAGCTTGCTGGTGTTGCTCTACCTTCGTAATTAGCTGTTGATTGGCTGCCGATAGCTCTGCGGTGTGGGCTAACAGCGATGCCAACTTAGCTTTGACGCTGGCCAATTCTTGATCGGCTGCCGTGAGCTGGATTTGAGGCTGGGTGAGCAGCAAGGGAATTGTTTCTAGACTATAGCAGTACCACCACACTATAGTGATAGCAGCCAGCACTGCTGTGCTCAAATCTAAACCCAAAATCAACCGCAGCAGCAGTTCCGGAACCAGATAGTTCTGTACTAGCAGCAAGCCATACTCACCATGGGCTAAAGCACCACTGAAGACAATCAAACTGGTTACTAGCAAAAAGATCTGCTTAGGTTGCCTACACCAAAACAGCATCAGCAACAATGCTGCAATCATGAAATAGCCAACTGAGGTGTACCCCATTGTCTAGACAGTTTTAGTCAAACTTTAAGATAGAATCTTTTTTGGTTTAGCAGCAACGGCAGGACGGGTTGAACTCGCTGCGGTAGGCGGAACGGGCGCTGTTAACCTGCGGCCCCTCGATCAAGGCTGGGGATTGGGATTGGCAAGCCGCCGAAATCTTGCGGACATTCATTTATCCAATCAGGCGGCTGTCAATACGGGCAATCAAGGCGGAGAGATTCAGATTCAAGGCAGGCGTATCACGTTCACCCAAGGCAGCGTGGTAGCCGCTGATGCCTCAACTGGTACCTCAACTGGAGGGCAGGCAGGCAAATTGCGGGTTGTGAGTTCGCAGCTAGTTGAACTGTCGGGTGTTTCGCCGGAGGATGGAAATCGACCCACTGAGCTACGCAATGAAGTTTATCGGCAAGCGACGGGTGAGGAGGGGCGTTTAATTATCGAAACAAGACGGCTGGTCCTGCGGGATGGAGCACAGATTTCAACTGGCACCTATGGAGCCGGACGAGGCGTGGATCTGACCATTAGGGCGTCAGAGTCAGTTGATTTGATTGGCGCAGCCCCCAATAACCAGTATCCCAGCGGTTTGTTCGCTCGAACCAGGCGGCGAGCCAGCGGGAATAGCGGCAATCTAACCATCGACACTAGGCGGTTAACGCTGCAAGCAGGCGCGCAAATTTCTACTGACACCCTAGGAGCAGGTGATGCTGGTAATGTGACGGTGAATGCACTGGAATCGATTGAGGCAGCAGGCCGAGACCCCGATAATCTCAACTCTAAGCAGGGAGCCAGCGGCCTATTTGGGCAAGTTAGACCGAATGCTACCGGCAACGGCGGCAATTTAACGCTACAAACTGAACGGCTGATCGTGCGGGGCGGAGCGCAAATCTCCAGCAATACATTTGGGGCCGGACGAGCCGGCACTGTCACTGTTAATGCGGCTGATTCGGTACTGCTCAGCGGCACGGCTCCAGTCGAACGGGACGACAACATCAGCGGTATTTTAGTCTCGGCTGAACCGGGGGCAACCGGAAATGCCAGAAGACTGACCCTAACCACCCCCCAGTTGACCATTGAAGACGGGGCCAGAATATCCGCAGACAACTTTGGCTCAGGCAATCGAGGTGGCGTGGCTCAGCTCAACGTAGCAAATCTGATTTTAGACCGAGGCGAGATCAAGGCCACTACCGTCTCTGGCCGAGGCGGCATCATCCGGCTATCGGGCACTGACTCACTGCGGATGCAGAATCGCAGCCAGATTACAGCCCGCGCAGAAGCAGACGCCAGCGGTGGCAATATTTGGCCTTGGTACGGTGATAGAGGTCCGGATAGAGCAAGGCTCCTTCTACTGACTCTTGCAGGGTTTGCTTCACAGTATCTAACCCGCCAATGTCGTCCCATGATAATTTAGGTACTTCGACTTCAATTGCTCGCAGGACAGCGGGTTTGATCTGCTTTAGAGCGTGGAGAAAATCAACCTGGGACACACTCAACCGGGTTGGCATGGGACTATCCAGTGATGGCAGCAGGCGACGCAGCGAGGTGTAGGCAGCTTTTTGGCAGAGAGCTTTCAGATCGGCTCCAACCATTCCCACTGACAGATCGGCAATTACGTCCAGGTCTACCGAGGCATCGAGCGGCATAGGAGCTGTCATGAGCCGCAGAATTTCTAGGCGTCCAGCCCGGTCGGGTACACGAAACTGCACCTCGCGATCAAATCGTCCGGGGCGGCGTAGGGCCGGATCGAGATGCTCGGACCGATTGGTGGCGGCTAGGACAATCACGCCTTTGGTCTTGGCAAATCCATCCATCAGGCTCAGAAGTTGGGCCACAACCCGCTTTTCTACCTCGCCCTCCACTTTGCTGCGATCTGGGGCTAAGCTGTCAATTTCGTCGATGAAGACGATGCAAGGAGCTGAACGAGCCGCTTTCTGAAACAGACTGCGCAAGCGGCCTTCCGCTTCTCCGTAGTAGCGCCCCATCACCTCTGGCCCGACAATCGCAATATAGTTTACGCCTAAATCGGCGGCTAAAGCACGAGCCGTCAGGGTTTTGCCTGTACCGGGCGGACCCACTAGCAGTACGCCCGTTGTTGGTTCTAACCCCAATAGACTCAGCAAATCGGGTCGTTTCAACGGCAGTTCCACCAGTTCCCGCAGCTCTCGCACGACTTCAGATAGGCCACCAATGCCGCTTAAAGGAACCGTCTCAGGTGGATTGTCGCTGTCTAGGTCGGTTTCTAGAGGTTGCTCTTGATGGGCTTGAGCTGTTCGGTTGGGTGAGCTATAGCGGATGTCGGTGCGCTCGGTTCTAAATTCGGACTCGGCTCGGCCTTCGATCACCCGTACCACGTCCAGGAGGCTTTCTAAGCCTTGGTCCATCAGTTCTTCAAATTCGCGAAATAAATTGTCCATGCCTTTATCTACCGCTACAACACACCTGCAACCGCTCGGTGCCTTCAGTATAGACACCAGAGTTTGTAGACGGTTGGCGACTGTTTCAGTCTCGTTACAAATGCTTGATCAGGCGTTACGTATGAGCCTGAAACGTCTCCACTGCGAGCCGCCTGCCCGGTGCTCGTCTTACCGGTCCCTGCTTCAAGTCGATACCCGATCTTCAAAAATTGTACTTGAAGTCTTGGGGCGAGATGGTAGGCTCTCCATGCCGGGGCACTGCATGTCGTGTGCGACACGACAAGGGCCCCAATGAATCGTGGGTGGTCAGGGGAATCTTGGTTCGTTCGCTCCGAGATCCAAACTGAGAAGGAGTTTCTCAGGATGGATCTGGTGAGTTCCGGATCGAGAGCACCACGATTCACCGGATGCGAATCGGACCATGCGCCTTGTCATGGGCGATTGGTTCGGGTCGGAGCGCGGCTTCATGAGCATGCCAACCAAGCCCACGGCCTTGAACGGCCACCAGGTGCACCTTTTCAACCGGGCTTTGCATCCTGAGTTGTTCCCGCTGAAAGGCCGGCGGGTGGTGTCGGGCCAGAAGTACGAGCTCGAAACGTGGGTGATGCCGGGCTCTCACGTGCTACGGTTCCAGTTTCGTGGGGCGTGCGCACTGGAGTTGATGGCCGACGGCGGCCTCCGCGTGCCCAATGCGCAGCCGGTGGCGAGCTCGCCCGCCCTCGGCGAGCACGACTTTGAGTACCAGTTCGACCGGCACGGCATGGTGTACATGGCAACGATCCAGAGCGAGAACCTGCCCGAGCATGTCTTCGATTCGACGTACCACGAGCTGCTCGAGCATGGCCGTTCCAGTCGCGCGCTGATCCACCGGTGGATGGACGAGGTCGGGCCATGCCTGTCCATGCTTGATATCCAGCCCTTCAACGACGAAGCGCACGTCGAGGCATACCACATGTTCTCCAGTGGTGGCCTGGTCATCCGGACGCAGACGGTCTTCGAGCACGAGTAACCCCGCTACGGGCGGTGGTGCTCCCCCTGACTTCGGATACTCGAGTCGGCTGCGAGTGCCGCAGGCTGTTGTCAGCAGGTGAACATGCCGATATGCTCTGCATTATGGCAGTTGCGGCGCGAGTCTTGATTCGAATTCGTCGGCCCCGCTGAGGGCCGACGGGTCGTGGCGCACCCTTGAGGTGCGGGCGAACCGCTCTGCCGCCCTCCGCGGGGCACGATGGTCTTGCCCGGGCCTGATGTAGGCCGACCGGGCTCTTGGGCCTTGATGCTGCTGTGTTTTCCCTTCAGTTGAAACCGAACGCCCGCCATGCGGCGCGGCGTGATGACCAAGGATTGCTCCATGTCGACCCCCCCCTCCACCTCCGGTGCCGAGCCCTCATTGGGTCAATGATGTCTCACCTCTGGATATATGATGGTGAACTAGATGCCTCTGAAACCACACTGACCCTGAATAACGAAGGCCCTTCCATGACCGGAAACGGAACGGCAAAGTACAAAGACATGATTGAGCTGAAGAACGACAATCACCGGGTCATGACCTCGCATATGCTAGGTGACGATGGACAGTGGCATCAGTTTATGACTGTGCATTATCGACGTAAGTAATGATGGCATACCTGACCTGAGTTACAGAGCCTATCTAGGCTATATCACCTGACCTTCAGCACAATCATTGAAAGTTGAGCGAATGACTAGCCAACAAAGTCTGTCTAACATCTTTAACATCACCTCCGTCTATGTTGTGCTTGGAGACAACGGCGATGCCATACCCATGGCCGTAAGCAATCGCTTTTATGCAGATCTTGAGCATCAATTTGGCGACTTCAAAGGCAAGCGGTTGATTTCACACTATACCTTTGAGAAAAGCTGGGATAGCTGGGAAAGGCATCCTGCTGGAGAAGAGTTTGTCTGTCTCCTGTCAGGTCAGGTCGATTTCATCCTGGAGCAAAATGGGACTGAAATCTCTGTATTATTAAATGCTCCAGGTGATTATCTGCTAGTGCCGCGTGGAACCTGGCATACCGCCAAAGTTTATTCACCCAGTTCTCTGTTATTGATTACGCCAGGTGAAGGAACACAGCATCGCTATAAAGTCAGTCCTAATTGACTTGGTAGCTGTTTCCGACTCAACGCTGGAGTTTACCGTCAATTGGATTTGCCCTGTCTGAGCGTGGGAATAGCAGGCTGTATTGTCGGCTACTGTGCTACACCCAGAGTTTTGACAGCGAACCAGCATCAGCCGTAACAGTATAGGGTTATTAGGAATCAATTGCATTTATTAGCCCTACCTGATTCCGCTCTACCATGACACTCATCCTCACCCAATCCGATTGGGAAGAACTGTGCCAGCAGACTTCCATCCTGCCTGACAACTTGGTGCTTGATGATTTTGAGGAATTTATGGGCGTACCAGAACCAATAGGTCATGGCTACAGTCGCGGTATGGAGTTGTCGCCCGGACTATGGTTGAGCTTTCTGGATCGGGAATTTCATCAAGACTGGATATTGAAGACACCGATCCATGACCATTCCATCCAAATTGGCGTTTTTCTATCCGGCCTTCTCTACTTTGACGAGGTCTATCCGAATCTGGGCGGAAGATGCAGCTATTTTTCGGGCAGTGGGATTGAATGATAAAAATATTCGTTGCAGCGACTAATTGTTTAGCTAGTGTTGTCGATCTCGTTTGGTACGCAATCAGATTCATCCTCTTTAGTGATGGAAATCGATGCTCGAACACTGAGAATACAGAATTGAGAATACAGAATTTAGATGGAGGTAAGGCTCCAACCAGTCCCCAAACTCAAAATACTGCTACTGCCTCCGGCAACGCTGCGCGACCCGCAGAAGTAAGCATCTACAAAACTACGTGCTATGCCTAACGGCAAGCTACGCCACCAAAGCTCAAAACTCAAAACTTCCCTATGCCCGACTCTCTGATTACTCGTAAATTTTCGGTTCCGGAATTGAGTCAAAAAATTCTGGACATGGCTTCGACGGGCGTGTATCGCGAATCGATCTTTGAAGCATTGCAGCCAGTGGCGACGAAAAAACAAATCCGAGAAGCGATTGCCCATGCTAAACGGTTTGGCTTAGGTTCGGTGGCAAGTCTGCGCGATCCAGAGTTGGGCACCTACTATCAGCTAGATCGACACAAATACCAGTCGTTGCAACATTTGCTGCATGATCCGGCCTGCGTCGGCAAAGATGGGGAACTGACGCAACGGTTAACCAATGCGAATCAAACGATTGGGCATATGCTGATCGCGGCGGGCAGCTTTGGCGGGTTGTTTGGCATTTTTGGCGTGCTGTGCTGGGTGTCGGGCTGGCATCAGGTGGGAGTGGGGCTGCTGGGAGCGGCGGTGAGTGCGTTAGTGCTGTGGCAATTTCAGCGGCAGATCGCGCAGAATCTAGAGCGATAAAACTAGAGCGATAAAAAAAGATTGCCCTCCGGGCATTATCCCGCATGAGCAATCGAGTATGGTTCACACGCAAATTAATCCAGTCCAGTAACCGCAATCTAACCAATCGCCACAAAATCGGAGACTGCTAGAGTGTTGGCCTGGATGCCCGTTAAAATGGCTAGCACTTCGCCGGTTGCCTTGAGGCTGATCAGCGTATCAGCACTGCGGTCGCCGCCACCTTGGGTGATATTCAAGTCTGCCGGTGTGACACTGCTGGGATGGCCGATTAGATCCTCGCCTTTCTGGAAATCGCGGATGATGTCGGTGCCTTTACCTGCCTCGATGAAGAAGACATCGTTGCCCGCTCCACCGACGAGAATATCAGCCCCCTCGTTGCCGCGCAGGAAGTCGTTGCCATCGCCACCCCGCAGCAGATCGTTGGTAGATTCGCCCAGCAGAATGTCATTGCCCTGCAACTACCGGCAATAACGCCAACAACGAATGGATCACCTACTACGATCCGCCCAACCGGCGCTGGGGTTACGATGTCGGGTTGCAATATGCTCCGGCTGGCCCTGTGGCCCAACGGTTCCAGTTTGCAGAGGATGTGCGCAGTGAGTTCTATAGCGAACCGCCAGCGAATGATCCTTATGTGAGCAACCTCTGTAATAGCCTGAAGTCCGAAAAGCCTGATCTAAACTGTCCTGAGTAATTTCTGCGGAGAATGCGAATCATGTCAGCGTCCAACCATGCATCTCAAAATTCTCTGCTGTTACTGCTACGGCGTTCCTTAAAGGTTTCCAGTCCTGGCAGGCAGCGGCCTACAGAACAGGGGTTGACCATCATGGAATGCCTGGTAGCCATCCTGTTGATTGGGCTAACCGTGGCGATGGTGACACCGCCCTTGCTGATTGCTACGGCCACACGGGTGCAAAATCGCCGGGCCGAGCAGGCCATCCAGCTTGCTCAAGATGAGATCGACCGCATCAATACCCTAGTCCAGCAAGGCAACCATCAAAGCCAGCGGCTTCCAGCTGTGGTAAACGCTGCCAATCTCAAGGCTGTTGGTCCTCCGACTGGACTGACCAATCAGCTCAAAACCACCCGTCGAGATGGAGCGGCTTGTCCCCCTGGGTCGCCATTCAACGGTGCTTCTCGTTATACCAATCAGCAAATTCCGGCCAATCAGGCCGTACCGATCGATGTGGATGGAGATTGTAGACCAGAGTTCTTCATGCAGATTTTTCGGACGAGGGGAACGTTACTCCAGGCTGAACAGAATAAACCGCCTAACGAGCAGCGTTCCGCTAGGTTTGAAGTTGGTATTCGGGTCTATTCCTATCCGTTGGCCCAACCCAACCTCGGTGCGTTGAATCCCCAACCTGAACCAGCTCCCCTGTTAATATCTGACCGCCAAAGTAGAAAACAGTCAGAGAATCCGATGGTGGCGGTATATAAGCAAATGATTTGGGGTGAGCAGGCGGATGTGGTTTGTGAATCGGTGAGCGGAAACATTGCTTCGTGTCCGCAGTAGCTAAAGTAGGCGTTCTAGCTGTTTACTACGGGTTTATTTCTGCTTTGTTATTGCTGCATCTGCATCTGCATCTATCGTTTGGATTATAGAGCTGAACCACTATGGCTAATAGATTCTGGTCTCGCCTGAAAAAGCTATTCCTAAGATCTCATTGTTTCAATGCTCCGGACAATGCTGGCGGTTTCACGCATTTTTCTGCTGGCGTTCGTACTTGTTTGGCTGGTGAATCCCTGGGTAACGAAACTGCGTCAATCGGCTTGGGCTAGCGGCTTTCTAGATGGCGTCAATGCAGCTTCGCTGGGGCTGATGGCAGGCGTCTCCTATACGCTGCTGAGGACCGCAGTAGTGGATGGATTAACGGTCATGGTTGCGGTTTTGAGCGTGCTTGCCGTGTTTCGCTTCAAAGTCAATTCGGCTTGGTTGGTGTTGGCAGGAGGAATAATCGGATTGATAGCTAATTTATTGACGTGAGAAATGGAAGTATAGATAACAGCAAATAGTCTAACAGCCTGCATTGATAAATTGCATTGATTGTTAAAGCAGGCAATCGCCTCCTAACTCGGGGCGATGCTGTATATATGGGTTAGTCTGCTGTATTGCTATTTGCAGCAAACCGTTCCAAGCTAAGTGGATTAACCTAATGTTTCGATCAAGTAGTGCGAACCCCCTAGCAGACAGGAGACGTTCTCTACGTTTGATAGTTAATTTTGCCTATCTACCTCAATAGCTACAAATTTTACTTCTTGCTGCCATTTGTGTACAGAAGCACATATGTATTTTGAATCACAAAATACTCATTTCAGTTCAAGAAGCTAAATATATAACATCCACTGATAAATCTACGAATGACTTGATCTTCTGCGACTGCCTGTGCTAACGTGCTTCATACGGTAAATCGATAAAGTTACCGTATTTTAGAATTTGCAAGCAAGCGCATCATACTCGGGGGTTGTGAAGGGGCAGCCCTTCCTATTCTTGGCATGTACGGTTTCTCAGCAGGAGTTTTGGCGATGGATGTTCTTTGGTTTTTTCCAACCCACGGCGATGGCCGCTATCTCGGAACTGCGCTAGGTGGACGGGCCGTAACATCCGACTATCTGAAGCAGTTAGCAGGAGCCATCGATGCGCTTGGGTTTACAGGAGCGCTGTTGCCCACCGGACGTTCTTGCGAAGATGCCTGGATCACGGCTGCATCCCTGATTCACGTGACCAAACGGATGAAGTTCTTGGTCGCCATTCGTCCAGGATTATCTTCGCCGGGTATGGCTGCTCGCATGGCTGCCACCTTTGATCGCCTCTCCCAAGGTCGGCTGTTGATTAATGTGGTCACGGGGGGCGATCCAGTTGAGTTAGCCGGTGACGGACTGCATTTAGATCACGATGCTCGCTATGACCTAACCGATGAGTTTCTCTCAGTTTGGCGGGAGCTGATGGCGGGAAGGTGATCAAAACGCCAAAGCTGACGAGGTTGCGTAGGCTAACAGAAACCCGACTCAAATCGCGCAGTTGCAGATTTAGACCACCCTCAAACAAAATCAGCGCTACCGAGAGGGAGACAATCACCTCTAGCCCAACACCCAGCAGATTAGGGTGTAGCCAACCCATACCGTCAGCCCCTAGCAGGATGCCAAACAGCAGCAAAAACACGATGCTAGGCACTTTGAGGTAATCGGCCAACACTTGGGCACCGATTCCCGCAATAACGGCCAGGACCATTTGGAGGGTAATTTCAAGAGCAGCAGCATTCATAAAATCTGACTCAGGTGAACTACCCGCTATTTCTGATTCCGAGCTGCAATGATGGATGGTCTTGGCTCACTGTTTGGTCCATTCACCACTAGCGAAGGTTGATCCAACTTCACAGCAATCATAAGAAATAGCAGACGTGGTCTTGAGAATCTGTCTTGAGAATGCCTAGCTTCAGTTCCTACTCCCAACTGCTCGATTCTAGTATCAACGGTTTCCGTCGTCGGACCTATGAGCGCGATTTATGTTGTGCTTCTATTTTATAAGAACAATTTAAGTAACACATCAGTTACCGTAGTCTACTTAGCATAGCACTGGCCAGGAGGGATACCTGTATCTCTCAGATTACGCTCAAGCCGGCTTGCCTCAAGCTAGGAACTAGGGGACTTCAACAGCAGATAGTATAGCTGCCCAGTGTGGTTGATTTGGCCTGCTTGCTCGCCTGCGGCAGTGCCAGTCCCGATAAACAAATCGACCCGTCCAGCGCCGCGAATGGCTCCGCCCGTATCCTGGTCCAGCACATAGCGGCTAACGGGCAGCGGAGAATCCTCTCCCTGGCTTTCAAGAAGCTGAGTATGAATCAGGGCTAAAGCGCCTGGAGGCATTAACGATTTATCGGTCGCGATCGAGCGTCCAGCCGTGACCGGAACCCGCAGACTGCCAGTGGCTGGTGAACCAGTCGTTTCCTTAAAGAAGACGAAGCGGTTATTGCGCGGCAGGTATCGATCTAGCTCGGCTGGGTATTGGCGAAAGTAGGTTCTGACGGCAGCTAACGTCAGGTCGGATTCGGCAATCTTCCCGGCATTCACCAGTTCCCGCCCGATACTGACATAGGGATAGTCGGTACGTCCAGCGTACCCAATCGACATCACCGACCCGTCTGTGAGCTGGAGGCGAGCTGACCCCTGCACCTGCACCAGATAGGCTTCCAAGCGATCCCGTGGAATTACGAGAGGAATTACGAGAGGAATTACGAGGGCAGATCCATATTTCACCTGATCGCCTGGATGTCCTGAATGCAGTTTTGGTTGATGCAGAGATGCAGGTGATCAATGACGTTCTGGCGATTGTTGCTAAATACGGCACGCCAGCAGAAATCAACGCTAAAGCTGAGCAGGCTATGCAGCTCTCTACCTTGCTACGACAGGTGGAACAGATCCGGCCCGATTATATTCCGCAACTGCATTGGTTGAAGGAACAGGCCGAGAACCAGGCTTTTATCAGCATTGCCGACTACCGCCGCCAAATATTGGCTGACGCTGACGCCAATATGAACTTTGCCGATGCATTTGGCGTGACGCTAGAAATTAGCGCTTGCCAATATTTTCCCTGGATCATTGCCGCCGCTGAGCAGGTGATAGCTCGCCAAGAGTTGCTGCCCGCTCGCTTCATTCAGGTGCGCAATATGAAAGAGCAGGAGGCCGATGGGGATCTGGTCGGCATTCTCGCCGCAATGCAACTGATCGGCGCTAGTTTTGTCGCCACACTCGATACCAAAGGCACCGACGGTTCTAACATTCATCTAAACGGACCCAGCACCATTACCGGCTACTTCGGCGGAGTCGGTCAACCCAATGCCCATGCACTGCAATGGTTGGATGAATATCTTTATTACTACACCCGCTATGGAGTACGGCAGGTGTTGAATCTCAATCCCGGTACCGTGTTGCTCGGCTATCTGCTGCATCGCCTTGGTGTAAATATCGAGTTCAAAATTTCTGTATTCATGGGCAACGACAACCCCTACTCAGCGCTGTGGACCCTGCTGACCGCCAAACTGTTTGCCAGAGATGATGGCTCTACGCCACTAGTTGGCTTCAACTGGAGCAATTCGGTAGACAACGACACAATTGAACGCACTGCTCAGGTACGGCAGGCGCTGGGTTTGGAACAACAGGTGCGGTTTGAGCATCACATTACCGAAACCTGGAAGAGCATCGTGCGGCAGCCCTACAATCGGCGGGCTGAGCTGTTGTCCCTCGCGGATCACATTCCCAACATTTCGGCCAAGCATGAGGGCGGCGATCCAGCAATTGAACAAATTCGCGAACATCCTTCTGATATTCTCGATTATTTTCGTGATAAATCAGAGATTATTGCCGCTGGCGATTGGCAACACTTGACGCTGAATTTCCTTGATAAGTTAGATGCCGTCAATCAAACAGCCGAGGCATTGACCAAGCGGGGGTTCTGGGCACCCATGCGACCCGCTTCGGTCAAGGTAGACAAATCACAATGACCTTGGACTCTCCGTTCTACGTTGAACGTACTTTCTCCATGTCGAACCAGAATGACGCGAGTAACCAGGGTTCCGTCCTCCGTTGAAGCTAAACATTAGAGCTAAAAAATCAACAAGATTTTACCTCTTTTGGGATAGGAACGGGGGAGATAGGAGAGAAGCCTCAAGACAGCTTCATGCTTCTGTCCGGCAGATGCGAAACGATTGATGCGAAACTATACAAGGAGCGCAGTCCATAACATCTAGGGAAATGGGATGACCGTATCACTGAAACGCCTATTCTTGGTCGCCATTACGCTGTTAGTCATTCCCCTGCTGGGGTTATCGCTTTGGAGCAGCTTAACCGAACCGCAAATCACTGACCGGCTCCAGCTTTACCAAACTGACTTATTGCTGCATGTTAATGAGTTGCAGGTTGATGACCCTCAGGATGCAAACCTGCTGGCCGCTCGCAAGGCCGTTCTGGGTAATGATCCGCTCAAAACTGCGCTAGAGCAATACCAAGACGTGCGCCAATCGGCTGCTACCAATTTGCAAAAGTTTCAACAGCAGCTTCCTGCACCTGCGGCTTCCGACAACCCAATTGCCGCACCCACGGCTCCCATTCCCTCCACTCAGGATAAACTCCAGAACAGCCAAACCCTGACCAACATTCAAAAACAGTCCGACCTGCTCCAGCAATTGGACCTGCGGATTGGACTGCTACAGGCAGACCAGGACAATATTCAGTCAGCCCTCGCCACTTGGGCTAAGTTGACTCAATCCGGCAATCCCCCTAGTCAATCTGCTCAACTGGCGAATGTGCTGACCGGTCTCTGGAGCGAACCGCCCCAAATTTTCCCAAACGCCGAAGAGTTATTGCAAAAACAGCTAGAAGGATGGTTTCGCTACAAAGCCCTATCCAGACTGTATCAACTCCAGCAGCGTACCGAAGCCCTGAATACGCTGGAGGATCAGGAGCAGCAGGTCGCCCAACGAACCCTGGTAAAACTCGCCTTGGTGAGCACGGTACCGGCTTTGGGAGCGATTATTGGCGTGGCCTTGATTGTTTGGCTGAGTATCCGCTGGCTGTTAGGAGCCGGGCAACCCCGCGAAACCACCGGCAGTTTGGCATGGCAAGTGCCCTGGGATTGGGAAACGATTGCCTGGGTGCTGATCGTCGGGTTCTTCTTTGCCGGACAAATTGCCATTCCGGGACTCTGCGGTTGCAATTGTGCGAAGTGAATACTCGGTAGGCGAGCAGTTTCGGTTTCCCTGTGTCACGTTGCATGAGCCACCCAAGGCAATGGTGCTGAATTTTCAGCCCGGTGATGCCTTCGAGCGGGAAGCCTTTTTGATTCTGCTGGACAACTCGACAGGGGCGACCTACGAGGCGATTGTCTCCTTGACCCAAACCAAAGTTTTGTCTTGGCAACACATTCCGGGCGTACAGCCCAACATCATGGCTGATGAACTGGCCGAGTGCGAGGCGGCGGTCAAGGCTCATCCAGAGTTTCAGGCGGTTTTAGCAAAGCGCGGTATTACCGATCTGGATCTAGTCGTGGTAGACCCCTGGGCAATTGGCAACTTTGGCTTTGCCGACGAAGTGGGGATGAGGCTATCGCGCTGTTTGTGTTATTTGCGTAGCCGCCCCGACGGTAACTTCTACGCTCGCCCGATTGATGGGGTAGTGCCCGTGGTTGACCTCAATCAAATGCAGGTAGTGCGGATCGAGGATATGGGAGTGGTGCCAGTACCGCCCGAACCGAGCGAATATGCGGCCCGCTTTATGCCCTCCCTGCGCCCAGATATTAAGCCGCTGCAGATTACCCAGCCCCAAGGCCCCAGTTTTGAAGTGGAAGGGCACTTTGTCCGCTGGCAGAAGTGGCAGTTTCGGATTGGGTTTACGCCCCGCGAAGGCTTGGTCCTCTACACCGTAGGCTACGAAGATCAGGGTCGGGTTCGGCCCATTCTCTACCGAGCTTCGATGGCAGAAATGGTGGTGCCCTATGGCGATCCACGCCCGCAGCACTTCCGCAAAAATGCCTTTGATTTGGGAGAGCATGGCGTCGGCATGCTGGCCAACTCTCTGAAGCTGGGCTGCGACTGCTTGGGCGAAATTCGCTACTTTGATGCGGTGCTGACTAACAGCCGGGGCGAGGTTGCTATCACCGAAAATGCCGTCTGTATGCATGAAGAAGACTATGGCATTCTCTGGAAGCACACCGACTGGCGGCTAGATGAGGTAGAAGTGCGACGCTCGCGGCGGTTGGTGGTGTCGTTTATTGCCACGGTGGACAACTACGAATATGGCTTCTTCTGGTATTTCTATCAGGACGGCACAATCCAATACGAGGTGAAACTGACCGGCATTCTCCTCTGCGCTGCCTTGGTCGATTATCCCAAATACGGTACCGTCGTCGCTCCGGAGTTGAATGCCCTCAACCATCAGCACTTCTTCTGTATGCAGACGATCAGCTCCTGTCCGCGTACCAAACGAGCCGCGTTGATTCCGGCCACGAGTCCCTGGGCGGCAGCTTCTTCGTAACCCGTGGTGCCGTTAATTTGCCCTGCACAGAACAGCCCAGCAATCTTTTTGGTCATCAGCGTCGGGTAGCACTGGGTGGCAGGCAGGTAGTCGTACTCCACCGCATAGGCTGGACGCAACATGACGCAGTTTTCTAGACCGGGCAGCGAGCGCAGCATTTGTAGCTGGAGATTTTCCGGCAAGCCGGTCGAGAAGCCCTGGATATAGAGTTCCGGAATGTCGCGGCCTTCGGGTTCAATGAAGATTTGGTGCGATTCTTTGTCGGCAAAGCGGACAATTTTATCCTCGATGCTGGGGCAATAGCGCGGTCCTTTGGCATCTACCCAACCACCGTAGACCGGCGACAGATGCAGGTTTTCCCGAATCAGGCGGTGGGTTTCAGCCGTGGTGCGAGTCAGGTAACAACACATCTGCTCCCGCTCGACCCAAACTTCTGGATCAAAGCTAAACCAACGGGTTTCGGGATCGCCGGGTTGGGGTTCCATTTTGCTGTAGTCTACCGAACGGCGGTCTACCCGTGCTGGAGTGCCGGTTTTCAAACGTCCGGTTTCAAAGCCAAGCCGATTCAGCGTATCGGTCAAGCCTTCGGCGGCAAACTCACCAGCTCGTCCGGCTGCCATTGATTTGTTCCCAACCCAGATGCACCCGCCCAAAAAGGTGCCTGTGGTCAACACCACCGCTTTGCACTCAAACGCTACGCCAAAGTAGGTTTCCACGCCAATCACTTCGTCATTGCTCCCCAGCACCAAATCCGTTACCATCCCTTCGCGCACCGAGAGGTTGGGCTGATTCTCCACAAGCGTTTTCATCACAGCGGCGTATTCCCGCTTATCGGTCTGTGCCCGCAGCGCCCACACAGCCGGTCCGCGTGAGATGTTCAGCACCCGCTTTTGCAGATAGGTGCGATCCGCCATTTTGCCAATTTCGCCGCCTAGCGCATCTACCTCGTGGGTCAACTGCGATTTTGCCGGACCACCCACCGCCGGATTACAAGGCTGCCAAGCAATTTTGTCGAGATTCAGCGTCAGCAGCAATGTCCGACAACCTAAGCGAGCCGCCGCCAATGCCGCTTCACAGCCGGAATGCCCAGCCCCGACGACAATCACATCAAAATAATCTTGCAAGGTAACGGCAGATGAGTTCATGGGGTTCATGCTTGGTTTGTGCTCGTTGAGCTGGGCGCGAGTAGGGCGGATGGGCATGCAGGTTGAGCTGATCGAGCAAATCCGTCACATGGACGAGCGCATCGTAGTCGATGCCATCTACCTCCCAACCAAAGCGGAGCCGCAGACCGTTTAATACCTGCTCTAGAGCCACATTCCCAGCTCGCTCACCAATGCCGCCAAAGGTGCCAGAAATGCCCGTAGCTCCGGCCTGAACAGCCTGGATCGTATTTTCTAAGGCTAACCCCATGTCGTTGTGAAAATGAACCGATAGCGGTGCATGTTGAGTGTATTCCAGCAAGTCATGCATCCAGATATAGGTTTTTTCAGGTGTGAGGATACCAACCGTGTCACAGAGGAGGAACTGCTGTAGGTAAGGTTTAAAGCTGTGAATGCACTCGACCAGGAAATCAAAATCAGCACGGCTAGCATCTTCTGCTGCAAAACAAATCTTTAAGCCTAAGCTGGCTGCATAGCGGAGGTGCTTGAGCACAGTTTCAATCATGCTTTGCCGAATCCGATTGATCACAGGCTGAGGAATTGTATCGTCAATTGTTTTAGTTGCGTAGATTGGATGGCAACGGATAGCCACATCTCGCAAAAATAGCAGCCGATCGGAGACGGCATTGAACAGAATAATTTGTCCTACGCCACAGGCTTTTGCCTGATCAATCAATGGCCGCACCATCATGGTTGACGCCACGAGTTGCTGGCTCAATCCTTCCTGAAGCAGCGTTTTCACCAGATGTTCCTCCGTAGCGTGAATGGCTGGCATTAGGGCAATTTGATGCACACCCGTTGCAGCGATCCGATGGGCTAGGGTTCGCTTGGTTTCGCTCTCAAAAAAAATGCCGACCTGCTGTTCCCCATCGCGCAGTGTTTCATCTGAAATCTGTAGGTGGATTGTCTCCATGATCCAAAGTGCTGTGTTTCAGGCGGTGAAGGCACAATTGTTTTAGCAAAATGGTAGGTTCACAAGCGGTCAAATCTAGATTCTGCTGTATTTTACCGCAACCAGATAAAACAGTGGTTGTTTATGGTGGTTGGGGTGCGCAGAATGAGACAGAAAATAGGTATTCTCCTTTGCAAAGGGCGCGTAGAATTTTTGAATGTGGAACAGAAGTGGGGCGACTGAGTCCTGAGTCTTGAGTTCTCTGCTCTCGTATTAAAGTCATCTGCTCACAGCATGGATACATCTCTTCTGGCACAACTCACTGGCGGTTTAACCGATCCAGACAATCAGCGCCTGATCCCACCCAAGCTAGCGCCAACTGGGACATGGTTAAACCCAAATCGGCTGCAATTGGTTTCACCTTTTGGACGGCAGAGAGCACCCGATCATTGGCGATTTCGTCCTTTAGGAAGGCGTTCATCTTGTCGTTAGCGGCCCGCGAGTCGGACGGAGGCGGTTGACCGGGCTGATACTTGCCGGTGAGAATGCCCTGCGCCAGAGGCGACCAGACGATTTGGCCGATGCCATTGGCAGCACAGAGGGGAAACCCCTCCGCTTCGGGTTTGCGCCACAGCATCGAGTATTGGGGTTGGCTAGAGACAAACCGCTCTACGTCTGTCATCGATAGCGCAGCTTTGATCTGGTCCGGATTCCATTCGCTGAAGCCAATATAACGCGCCTTTCCTTGCCGCACCACTTCGGTCAGGGCAGTCATGGTTTCTTCGAGGGGCGTGTTCACGTCATAGCGATGGCACTGGTAGAGATCGACATAGTCGGTTTGCAGCCGTTGCAGCGAGGCGTCAATTTGTTTACGGATTTGAGCCGCCGACAGTCCTCGATCGGTATCCGACATGGGAAAGAACACCTTCGTAGCCAGAATATAAGAGGAGCGATCAACCCCTCGCAACACTCCACCTAGGAGTGTCTCAGCCGCACCCCGCCCATAGACATTGGCCGTATCGATGAAATTAATCCCTACTTCAAAAGCTTTGTGGATGCAAGCTTCGGCCTTCTGCCGCTCCACCCCACCCGAATAGGTCAGCCACGAGCCGAGGCTAATTTCGGAGACGGTTAATTCACTATTGCCCAACTGTCGATATTTCATCTTGCTTCCCTCAGCAGTAGGATTCTTTCAGTTTAAAGACAATCTAGACAACCTACTTACCCATTGACCACTTCACCACCATTGGTATGCAGAATCTGACCCGACATGTAGGAAGAATCGTCAGAGGCTAAAAACACATAGCTGGGTGCAATTTCCTCCGGCTGACCGGCTCGCTGCATCGGCACCTGTGCACCAAAGCTTTCGACTTTCTCTTCAGGAAAGGTCGATGGAATCAGCGGCGTCCAGATTGGGCCGGGTGCGACTCCATTCACCCGAATTCCTTTGCTAACGAGTGCCTGCGACAGCGAACGAGTAAAGGCTACAATCGCGCCTTTGGTCGTGGAGTAATCTAAGAGCTGCGGATTACCTTTATAAGCTGTCACCGATGTCGAGTTGATGATGGCACTACCTTCCTTCAGGTGAGGCAAAGCTGCTTTGGTCAGCTGGAAGATCATTGTCGTCATGGATCGTCCCGGCTTGGGAATAGAAAGCCTGAAAACAGAAACACCAGTGATTGCTGTGATTATGCCCAATCAACAGGGGATCAAAGAAATGGCCTGGAAGAGCTATCGTACTTCCATTGATGCCATTGAACAGCTCACGGGCTATGACTTCCTCACGACTGTTCCAGAACCGATTCAGTCTGCCCTCGAAGCTAAAGCAAATTAAAGGGTATTCCAGGTTAAAGCTTACTCCAGACTAGGCTACTCCAAGCCCATCAGCATTTCTTCGGTCATGATTGGAGTAACTGGAGCCACCGGAATGGCCTCTGTTTCCGGTAAAGTAAGAGTGGGTAAAGCCAATTCAGAGGTAATCTGAGTTTCGGGATCGCTAGAAGGCGATAGCCACGAACCGATCCCCGCTAGCTGCTGCCAATTCGCAGTAAAGGGAGCCATTGCGAGAGAGCAAGTTTTCCAGCTTCCTTGCACCGGTACCCCAAGCTGCTGACAATATCCACCTCGACGCCCTTCTGCCCTGTAGGAGCGGCAGTGGCGGCAAGCAGAAATTCTGTCATTCACGGGTTTCATAGACGAGGCATTCCCAGAGCGAATCTTCCACTTCATTCTCATCTCAGCTATTTATAGGTTTTGAACGAATAACGGGCATGTAAAGCTCGTGTAGTAAAGTTTTCAACGATCCCAAAGAGAAGATAACAATTTAGATTCTCTTTAGACTCCTGTTAAGTTACGGATACATTTCCAGCACCTGAGTATTTTCACAGGGCTTCTGGGTAACTCTACGGATATTTCTGTAAACTAACTAGGGATCACGGAAAAACCACTAAGCCTCAAATATTAAGCATTTCTTTAAAAACAAAAGAAACACCTAAAAATAGATATATCGTTCGCTCGATTACTCGGCATCTGTCCTAATGAATAAAGCGAATTGTCGCAGACTAACGCGGGGATCACGCAAGATTAAAGGACAGCAGAAAATTACGTTCTGTAATAAACATGGCAATTTATTAAAAACTAAGTTAAGGAAACCAAAGTTACGAATTAAAAGTATGCGGGTTGTGATCTGGGCCTTATTAACTAGGAATTGAATTAATGATTTGTTAAAAGATTTAGTGCAAAATCAATAAGTGATTGTTTTGTCAACTTCCTTTCAGTTCATGACCAGTTCTGACAAAATCCCCCTTACCGTAGATGCTGCCTGCCAACTCCTGCGGCAATCCAACTGCTTGAATGGCGTAGTTCAATCGGAATGCCTCGTTGATGGCGTTGTTGGCGATATGGTCGGTCATCCACATCGCCACCTCGGCGATCATCGCCGGGAATTCCTCGTACTCGATGCCGTGGAACTGTTCGACCGTGACCCGGCTGAGCAGCGCGGCGTCGATCACCTGGTCGCGGTAGAGTTCCTTCAGGCACTCCAGTTCCAGCCGCCGGATTTCGCGATAGGCGATGACGAGGAAATTGCCGCAGCCGCAGGCCGGATCGAGGAAGGTCATCCGCGCCAGCCGCGCCTGGAATTCGAGCAGCGCCTTGTCCTTCGCCGCCTTGCGCGCCTTCAGTCCGTCCAGTTCCGCCCGCAGGTCGTCGAGGAACAGCGGTCCGATCACCTTCAGGATATTGTCCTCGCTGGTGTAGTGCGCCCCCTTCGCCCGCCGCTCCTTCGCGTCCATCACGCTCTGGAACAGGCTGCCGAAGATCGCCGGGCTGACCGCCGCCCAATCGTGCCGCGCGGCATCGAGCAATTGTTCGCGCATCCTGGCATCGAACGCCGGCGTCCGCAGGTTTTCGTGGAACAGCGCGCCGTTGATGTAGGGAAACTGGCTCAGCTCGCCCGGCAGGTTGGATTGGCGCTCGTCCTCCGGCGTGTCGAGCACCTCGAACAGCTCGTTGATCACCCGGCCCACGTTGCTGCCGTCGGGCTTGGTGTCGTGCTCGATCAACTGGAGGAAGATGTCCTTCGGCTGGAAGATGCCGGTGTCGTCGGCGAACATGCAGAACAGCAGGCGCACGAGGAAGCGTTCCAGGTCGTGGCCGGTGTAGCCGTTCGCCTCCAGTGCATCGTGGATGCGGCCCATCAGCTCGGCCGCCTTGATGGTGACGCTTTCCTGCCGTTCGAAGCTGACCCGGCGGCCAAGCATGAAATCGAACGCCTGCACGTGCTTGTGCAGGTCGGCGAGCCGGAACTTGAGCTCCCGGCCCGTGTCGAGGTCGAGCAGGCGCCAGGTCTGGAAATCGCAGGTCAGGACGAAGCGCGGCTGTTCGGTGGCGTGCAGGCCGTCGAGATAGTCCAGCGCCTGCCCCTGGGCCCGGTCGAGATCGAGCCGCCCGCTCTTCTGTTCGATCAGCAAGACGCCGGGCCAGAACAGGTCGATGAAGCCGTGCTTCTGGCGCAGCAGCGCGACCCGCTTTTCGTAGATCGCGACCTGGCGGCGGCGGATGCCGAATATCTCGAAGAACTCGTTGTAGAACGAATGCGTCTCTCGAACTGAAGCCCCTCGTGCGCACGAAGGCGGCGATTGAACGGGCGATGGAGGAGTTGCGGGCTCGCTACGAGGCCGACGCTCCGCACCAGCACTTCGTGACGGACCACCACAGCATCGTGTGGGGAGACGGAGACCCCTGCGCCCGACTCATGTTCGTGGGCGAGGCTCCGGGGGCCGACGAGGATCGCCAGGGGGTGCCGTTCGTCGGCCGTGCGGGACAACTGCTGAACAAGATGATCGCGGCAATGGGCCTGTCGAGGGAGCAGGTCTACATCGCCAACGTGCTCAAGACCAGGCCTCCCGACAATGCCACGCCCACGAGCGAAGAGATCCGCCTGTGCGCACCCTACCTGTATGAGCAGATCCGGATTGTGTCCCCCCAGGTGGTGGTCACCCTGGGCCTGCCCGCGACGAGAGCGCTGCTGGGAACTATGGAATCAATGTCTCGCCTTCGGGGCCGGTGGGCAACCTTTACCCCTCCAGGACCCGAATCCACGCCTGTCAAGGTTATGCCCACGTACCACCCGGCTTTCCTCCTGCGGTCCTACACGCCGGAGAATCGCCGGTTGGTCTGGTCGGACCTTCAGCAAGTCATGGCCGAGCTTGGTCTTGACCAAGGTGTTCGCCCTAAAGTCGGTGAAGGGGAAGCGTAGTTTCCTGCCAGAGTGCACGTGTTGCACTGCGAATGCTGTTTTTTTGGATCTTGACCGGGTCTTCGCGCTCTAGAGTGCGGATTCTTCAGAGATCAGCCTCATTCCGGCTTGTGGGCCCTGAGAAATTGGCTAAACTACGTTCATCAGGCGAGTTGAGCCTGACCTGAACAAGACCCCCACGAGACCCGGCGCTCGGCTTCATGCCGAGTGCTCGGTTTGTTTTTGGACCTGCTCGCTTTCCTCGATCGCGCACGGAAACACACGGCATTCGCAGGCAGCGGATGCGCGTCGTTACGGCGAGTTCTTCGGGCTTGGCCCGGCCTTGAAGTTCAACGCGGTGTCGGGCGGGAGCTTGCCGATTTTGCTCAGGTGATACGTCATTCGCGGTTTGAGCCAGACATCGAAGGTGAACTCGACCTTGTCGCCGACGGCCAATCCCTCCAATGAGACGCCTGGCGCCAGCGGGAAGGGCATGGTCATCTCCTTCATGCCGACAACAGTGCCCTGAGCTCCGACGAAGTTCGGGATCTCCTCGTGGTGGATCTGCAGTTGGCTGGCGGGCTTGGTCGGGTCCGGCAGCGCGACGATCTAGCTAAACCGATGGGTGAAGGCTGGACAGTTACCGATTTTGAAACTCACGTTCGGGATGAATACACTACGTTTGGTTGGATTATAGAACGCATGCTGGAAGAGGCTGGATTCGTGGTAGAGACTGTAGAGCGCTCATCACCTGTAACGACTGCCTATGTCTGTCGAAAAAAATGCTCCTCCTAAACGCATTAAGGGGAGCTTAAGAGGAGCAGGCTGCATCAGATGGCTTGGGATAGGTGAGCGTCGCAGAACTATGCAGGTTTCTTTCTCAAGCGGCTCAGGCTGCTGGCAGCAACTAAACCGATCCCAGCTAAAACGGTGGGTTCGGGCACTTCGACTGGATTATCTCCACCGCCCGGAACCACAAAAATTGAGGCATGGGATAGCGCTTTGCCGTTATTGCCATTTCCCGCTAAGGAAACTCCCAATGTGTTCCACAATCCTCCAGTGATGGAAAGACTGGAAGGATTGGCAAAATAGTAGGCGCTCCAGGAGTTACCAGCTTTTAAGCTCAACACAAACGGACTGGTGATGGGGGTAGAAACACTCCACTTGCCAATGCCCTCACTGGTTTCCGTCCAGCTCAAAACAGACCCATTACCAGGTTCATCGACCTTTTCTAGCAAGGACCAATTGGTCAAACCACCAAAAATCCCAGCAGTCAGTTGATCGAGCAAGGGATCATCGCCACCACCTGCAGCGCCATCGGTGACATCATTACCTGTGAAAGAACCAATACAGCTTGTGTAGGCCAGTAAACCAGCCGTGACGCTGCCAGCAGTACAGTTCGCTGGCTGGCTAGAAGGATTGCCAGCAGGCTGCTTAGGAGCTTTATTGTCGGGCTTGGCACTAACCTCGATTGCCGATAGGCAAGCCGCACCCACAACTAGCAATGAAGTAAGCAATGACTGAATTTTTACCATGTTTTATAACCTAAGTTTTATGACCTGAGTTGAAATAGATTAAACAGAGTCAGCATCCGCTCGAAAAAGACTCATCTACGTGATCGTGGCGCTAACTAATGTATAGAAAATAACTTAATTTCAGAGATTTGCTGGTAGATTGAGTGGGTTTTAGCTCTGATTTCACTGAAGTTTTATCAATGGTTGCTCAGTATAAAATTAGTATAATAAATTACTTAAAGTCCCAGCCAAGCTGGTCTTTGTCCAAGCCTCTCAGGGTAGGACAAAGTCGTCCGCAGTTTAAAGGTCGCTCTCTAAACCAGAGACCACGGCTAGCGCGAGTTTCGCCATCTTGACGGGTGAGGTTTGCCACCGACCGTAAGACCCGCTCTCCCCACAGCAATTCGTAGGGGAAGGAGGGAATGTCACTCATGTGAATTCCCGCACAAACCACCACGCCACCTTTGACAACCGCCTTGAGCGCGGCTGGCACCAGAGCACCCACCGGAGCAAAAATAATTGCTGCATCCAACGGTTCAGGCGGAGCTTCGGTTGAACTGCCGGCCCACACGGCTCCCAGATCGCGAGCAAACTGCTGGCCCTGGGTATCGCCCGACCGCGTGAAGGCAAACACCTGTCTGCTCTGATAGCGTGCGGTTTGAATCACGATATGAGCAGCGGCCCCAAAACCGTATAGCCCAATCCGCTCGGCCTCTCCGGTCATGATCAGCGCGCGATAGCCAATCAGGCCAGCACAGAGTAAAGGAGCGGCTTGCAGATCGGGATAGCCAGCCGGAATCGCAAAACAAAAGCGCTCATCGGCAACGGTGTATTCGGCGTAGCCGCCATCCAGTTGATAGCCGGTAAACTGGGCGTTGTCACACAGGTTCTCTCGTCCGGTAAGGCAATAGCGGCAGTGGTTACAGGTATGTCCGAGCCAGGGTACACCGACGCGAGTTCCGGGTGGAAATGGTCCCTGTCCGTCTCCTCCTTGACCGACCACGGTTCCGACAATTTGGTGTCCCGGCACCAGCGGTAGTTTCGGTTGCGTTAACTCACCATCTACTACATGCAAATCGGTGCGGCAGACGCCACAGGTATGGACTTGAATCAGCACCTGTCCCGGCTGTGGCGTGGGAATGGGTAGCTCGGCTTCCTGAAGCGGAGAACCAGGAGCCTTGAGAATCATGGCACGCATGGCTAAATCTTTGATCGAGGGCCGATTGGATCGAAGGCGAACAAAGGCTTGGCGATAGATGGGCTATCTAACTGCTGCTAAGTCAGGCTGCATCGAAACTGGGGGGCGGTCGATTACCTGATCAATCAGGCCATAGTCCACTGCTTCTTGTGCTGACATAAAGAAATCGCGCTCCGTATCCTGCTCAATTTGCTCTAGGGATTTCCCTGTATAGTTCGCCATCCGTTGGTTAATCTGACGTTTGAGATAAAGGATTTCCCTGGCTTGGATCTCGATATCCACCGCCTGCCCTTCTGCCCCGCCGGAGGGTTGGTGAATCATAATCCGCGAACTGGGCAAACTGCTGCGTTTACCTTTAGTACCTGCACCCAGTAGAAATGCCCCCATACTATGTGGGAAGGGTTTCCCTGGGTGAGCGAGGAGGGTCGGTTTGGGGAATCGGATAAAAGCGTGGCTCCATAGGCAGAATTTAGCTCAGGCTTATGGTTTATTTTGGCTGAATTCTCTGAGTTGTGAAGCACGCCCATGATCAACCCATGCAGCCAGCGTGGGCCACGCTACTCCGGTTTACTGTCTGGGCTATCCTGCGATTTCTCCTGAAACCCGCGCACAATTCGAGACAGTTCATTCTTTTCATCAACCGCCACCCGCGACGGAGAGCCGCTGATGATACCCTCGAAGTTGCGGAACGAATCTTTGATTTCGGGTCCATCGCCGCTGATGATATATTCTCGAATTGCCTTGTCATGCCAAGAGCCACGCATCTTGAACACGTTGATCGCCCGCGCCATTTCGCCGCGAATCTCCACATACTGCAACAGCAAAATTGTGTCGGTGATGGTGGAAATATGGGAATCGGTGATCGAGTGGGACCCCATGAACTGATCGGTGGTGTTGGTGAAGAAGCCGGTAATTTCCTCCTGCTTGGCAAACCCCGTCACGCCGATCACAAACTGCCGAAAGGCATTGTTGCTGACGCCCCGCGCTAAAGCTGAGAGGGAATCAATCGCAATCCGGGAGGGTTTGAACTCCGAAATCTCTGACTTAATGATTTGTAGGTGATCCTCTAAGCCTGCCGATTCAGGATAGGCGCAGATGATTTTCAGCAGTCCCTGATGTTCCAGGTCTTCAAAATCAATGCCCCAGGAGTAGGCGTTCCGCGACAACTGCGCTCGCGATTCCTCATAGGCAAACAGCAGTGCCCGTTCGTTGACCCGGCAGCCATCCTGCAAGAATTTGCTCACCAACAGAGTTTTGCCCGTGCCGGTCGCGCCCGTTGCCAAAATGATCGAATCCTTGAAAAAGCCGCCGCCGCACATTTGATCCAGCGTTTTAACGCCGGAAGAGACGCGCACATTCGAGGATCGTTGGGTCAGTCGCATTGCGCCGAGTGGGAAGATGTTGATGCCCTGGTTGGTGATCGTAAACGGATACTCTCCCTTCATATGAGTGGTGCCGCGCAGCTTCAGGATCTCCATCGTGCGCCGCCGCCGTTCCCCTTCCAGAACATTGCGGACGATGATCACGTTATCAGAGACAAATTCTTCCACCCCAAACCGTGCCACTGGCCCATACTCTTCCAAGCGCTCCGTGGTCATGATCGTAGTGGCACCCACCTGCTTCAGCCGCGCCACTAATGGGGTACACCTTTGACTAAGTCGCCGATGGTGAACTTTTCAAAAATCTGTTGCTGGAGGTCTTCGGTGATTCCCAAACCTTGGTCAATCACCGAAATTTTGGCTTGTTTGCAGCGTGAGTTCGTGGTGGCAATTGTTGGATAGGCGACTTTTACAATCACTGAACGATTGGCAGGAGAAAATTTAATTGCATTCGAGATCAAATTGTCCAAAACGCGACGGAACAAATTAGCATCGATAGAAACCCTTTGTTCCTGGTCGGGAAGTTGAGCAACTAGCTGAATCTGCTTTTGGTCGGCAATTGCTCGTAAATGTTCGACCACTTCCATCACCAGATAATTCAAATCAACCTCAGTGCAGCTGAGGATCAACTTTCCCGATTCCATCTTGGCCATGATCAGCAAATCATTGATCATGGCCTCTAGCTGCTGAGCGGTTGATTGAATCACCTCAGCACTCTGTCTAGCTCGATCTTGCAGTTCCCCTTGACGCAGGAGAAAATCGCTGTAGAGCAGAATTGTGGTGAGGGGATTGCGCAAATCATGCACGATCATCCGCGATAGGTCTTCGCGCAGTTCTAGCATTTCCTTCAAGGTAGCCTCCGCCCGCTTACGCTCTTGGATTTCCTGCTGAAGCTGGGCATTTTGCTGTTCTAACTGACGCTGCATGTTAAGCAGATTTAGCTGATTTTCGACCCGCACCAGCACTTCCTCTAGGTGAAGGCACAACTAGCACTCAACGCAGCGGCAGTTTGCGGGTAGAATTGGCAGCCGGATAGCCAACAGGGAAATCAAGCGCTTTTGTCATTTGACCTTCAACCTTTGTGATCTGTGGAGCAGTGTCATAACCCAGATGATTTATTCTGAATCAGAACGCCATGCTAGGCGAAATCCTGTTGCCTCTGGTGTGTATTCGGCGTTCATTGCCGCGTGAAATTTTTCAGTGGTGCGATCAAGAACGTTTTTGGGAATGGCTTGCCAATCAGCAAAACTATTCCAGTGAATCACTATTACTAACTCATCGGGGCGGTCTGGATTCGTCCAGATTTCTTTGGTTTGAAACCCTGGATAGCTGGACAAAACCGGCGTCCAAATCGCCGCGTCTTGTGCGATGAAGTCCGGCTGCGCAGCAGCTGGAACTTGAAATTTCAACCATTCTACGGCTGGCAATTCGGCTGAGGTCAGCGGTTGGGCGGTGGCTGTTGGGGTAAATGCCAGAACTGCCAATCCTACTATCAGCGATAATGCTACGTGCTCCGGCCAGAGCGCTGTTAGTGGTCCCCCTGCTCTATGACGGCAAAATTATCGGCAGCATTTCCCTCCGGCAGATTCACCAGTCGCGCCAGTGGGAACCCGCTGAAGTGGAGCTAGCCCAGGCCGTGGCGGCCCAAGCCGCAATTGCCGTGCAGCAGTCTCGGCTCTACCAAACTACTCGCCAGCAGGCCGAAAAGCTGCTTGAACTGGATCGGCAAAAGACCGAATTTTTCCAAAATGTACCCCATGAATTTCGCACGCCGCTGACGCTGACGCTTGGCCCGCTGGAATCTGCAGTCGAACAACAGCAGGGACTGTCCTATGAGCAATCGGTGATTGCGCTGCGCAACTCACGCCGCCTCCTGCGTTTGGTCAACCAGCTCCTCGATCTTCAGCGCCTCGATGCTGGACGCATGCAGCCCCATTTCCATCCCTGCGACCTGTTGGCCTTCATCGAGCAAGTGGTGGACTCCTTCCGGCCCTACTGCGCTAAAAAGCAAATTGAGCTGCGGACCTGTTTAGAAGCTTGCCCCTCGGTTTATCTCGATCTGGAAAAGTTCGACAAGGTGCTCTATAACCTGCTGTCGAATGCGATCAAATTCACCGAAGCGGGCGGCAAAATCGAGGTCTGGCTACAAACGGCAGAGCATCACTGCTTGGTACAAGTAAGGGATACAGGCATTGGCATTCGGGCCGACCAGATTCCCTATCTGTTTGATCGGTTTCGACAGGCTGATGGTTCGGCTAGTCGCAGCTATGAAGGCAGCGGTTTAGGATTGGCGCTGGTGAAGGAACTGGTTGACCTGCATGGTGGCAAAGTTACGGTGGAATCTAGTTACGGTGAAGGCACGATCTTCTCAGTATTGCTGCCGCTGGGTAAAACCCATTTGCCAATTGCTCAAGTGAGCGAGCGACCGGCAGAATTGGAACAGAGCCGCGCCACAGTTGAATTAGCTGACATTGAAACCGAACTGCAAGGTCAGGAAGATTATGTTCAAGGGCAAATCGAGGGACTGAACAAAGCAGCTCCATCAGCCGTCTCACTAGAAATTCCTACAGTGATTTCCGGAGCAGAAACCGCCCCAATCTCTCAGACCACTTCTCAGACAGTCGATTCATCCGCCAGAATTCTGGTAGTGGATGACAATGCCGACATGCGTAGCTACGTTGCCAGCGTCTTGCAGCGGGCTGGATACCAGGTTTGTGCTGCCCGCCACGGAGAAGAAGGCTTTCATGGTTGGCTCTCTGTCTGTGCTCTAGCCGCTTCAGCTAACGGAAAAACCTGCTCAACGGTGACTTTGACCTGTCCTTGATCAATCAGTTGAGCAATGTGTTGCAATTGTGCAGGATTTCTGGGATTGACAAACACAGGCACTGCTCTGATGCCTGCTGGAATTCCGGTTTGGGGTACGCCCAGTGTAGATGCCAACACTCCACCAGAGCGCAGGATTTGCCACGATCGCACCTGCGTGTCTCCACCCACCAGATCCAGCACTACATCGACCGGTTTGACCTGTTGCTCAAATGGTTGAGCGGCATAATCAATCACTTGATCCGCACCCAGACCTTTCACATAGTCTGCGTTGACAGCCGATGCCGTGGCAATCACCGTTGCGCCCTTCCACTTGGCAAACTGAATGGCGTAACTTCCCACGCCGCCTGCTGCCCCGTGAATCAGTACCGTTTGCCCTGTCTGAAGATTCGCTCCATCAAATAGTGCCTGCCATGCGGTCATGGCTGCAATCGGTACAGAAGCTGCGTGGATGAAGTCGAGCATTTCAGGTTTGGGGGCGGTCGCCTCAGCATATCCCACGGCATATTCAGCATAGGAGCCAGAGCGCGTCATGTCTGCTACGCCATACACTGCCTGTCCGGGTTGCAGGGTTGTGACCCCTTCGCCAACCTCAGCCACGATGCCAGCCAGATCCGTGCCCACAATCACGGGCAGCGCATAATTGAACGCTTGCTTCAAGTAGCCCTCGCGAATTTTCCAATCGATCGGGTTGATTCCTGCCGCATATACTTGCACGAGGACTTCACCAGCTTGCGGTTCGGGGCGCAGTACTTCATCGTACTGGAGATTTTCAACTCCTCCGTAAGCATGAATGCGGATCGCTTTCATGGTGTCAGTTTTGCTTAGGGTTCCATTGAGTGGTTGCGGAGACTGACTCATGGGTTCCTCCTTGTTTACTTGAGTACAATACCAACGAAGTGCTAAAACTCAAAAGCTAGCGGATGATCTGCTCTACTTCATAGAGACCATGTTCGTTCACTGCGTAGTCTTGCCAATAGTTTGTTTCTTTGTCAAAACCGGGTTGCTGTCCCAGTGACTCAAAATCTTCGCGGCTGTTCCATCGAGCCAGTAACGCGATCGTTGATTTGTCGGTGCTAGGACACATCGCTGCCCATTGTAATCCAGAAATCATTTGCAGGACTCCAGGCATCATCTGGCTAATGACCGCTGCCAACTCAGATTGCTCCTGGACAACGTGATGGAGCTGCTGGTGCAGTCGGGTCGCAGCCCGCTAGAAGCGATCATGATTATGGTACCGGAAGCCTACCAGAATCAGCCGGATCTAGACGAGCATCCCGAAATTGTCGATTTCTATGAGTACTACAGCGGCATTCAGGAACCCTGGGACGGGCCAGCGCTGCTGGCTTTCAGTGATGGCAAAGTTGTGGGTGCCACGCTGGATCGCAATGGCCTGCGTCCGGCTCGCTACAGCATCACTCGCGATGGCTTGATTGTGGTGGCCTCGGAGGCAGGAGTGATAGAGCTGCCAGAAGCCGAGATTGTGGAGAAGGGACGCCTCGGCCCCGGTCAGGCAATCGCAGTCGATCTGGAACAGCATGAGATCCTGAAGAACTGGGACATCAAACAACGGATTGCCAGCCGACATCCCTATGGGAAATGGCTTGCCGCCCATCGTCGCGAACTCCAACCACAGGCGTTCCAGGACACCACCCAGCTCGATGCCGAAACTCTACTGCGCCAACAAATTGCCTTTGGCTACACCAGCGAAGATGTGGAAATGGTGATCGAGGAGATGGCATCCCAAGGCAAGGAGCCAACCTTCTGTATGGGCGATGACGTGCCGCTAGCCGTGCTGTCGAGTAGGCCGCGTCTGCTCTACGACTACTTCAAACAACGGTTTGCCCAGGTCACCAACCCGGCCATTGACCCCCTGCGGGAAAGCTTGGTGATGTCGCTGTCGATGCAGCTGGGGGAAAGAGGTAACTTCCTGGACGTAAAGCCGGAATATGCCCATTTACTGAAGTTAAACTCTCCAGTCCTTAACGACGCCGAGTTGGAGCAAATTCGCCAGTCCGAGTTTGCCACTGCCGATCTTGCAACCCAGTTCAAGATTGCTGATGGCCCGGATGGACTGCAATATGCCGTGCACCAACTTTGCCAGCAGGCAACCGCAGCCGTGCGAGACGGCAAGAAAATCTTGATTCTCAGCGATCGCCAGTCGCCAGCCGGAGTAGCAAGCCTCAGCCCAGACTATAGCTACATCCCACCCCTACTCGCCGTTGGAGCTGTTCACCATCACCTGATTCGGCAAGGTCTGCGGATGAAAGCTTCGCTGGTGGTAGATACGGCCCAATGCTGGAGCACCCATCATTTTGCTTGCCTAATCGGCTATGGAGCCAGCGCAGTTTGCCCTTACCTAGCATTGGAAACCGTGCGGCACTGGTGGTCCAGCAACAAAACCCAGAAGCGCTGCATGGGGTCATTCAACTCGGCAGATGCAACAACCTACGATCAGGATTTTTGGCTGTGGACTCAGCAGCAGGTAGACTTGCTCAAAAGCGAGCGCTGGACGGAGTTGGATGTGGATCCTTTAATCGAGGAATTGGAAACCTTGGGTCGCAGTGAGCATCGTCGATTCCGCAATTTTCTATTCACTCCATCACCGCCCCCGGTTTGCCTGGGTTAATTTTCTAAAGCCAGCGTTCTAAAAGGCTCTTGAGATCGTTTAGCTTGATGGGTTTGCTCAGATAGTCATCCATGCCCGCTGCCAAGCACTTTTCCTGGTCCCCCACCATAGCGTAGGCCGTTACCCCGATCACGGTAGTTCGATGAGGCTGGCCTTGCTGTGAGCGTTGACTTTCTTGGATTCGTAGCTGCCGCGTTGCCTCGTAGCCATCCAGAACGGGCATTTGACAGTCCATCAGCACAATATTGTAGGTGTGGATAGCCAGTTGATCGAGCGCCTGCTGCCCATCACTCACCGCATCGGCCTCATATCCCAATCGTTTCAACATTTGCAGCATCAGTTTTTGATTCAGTGGCGTGTCTTCTACTAGCAAAATGCGAGCCGTTGACGGTACGACTGTGCAATCTGATGCAGTCGAGTGCAAAGCTGGGGTTAGCTGAGATTGCAGCGATTCCAACGATGCTGTAAACCAGAAGGTAGCTCCTTTCCCCAGGGCACTCTCAACGCCAATGTCTCCCCCCATGAGTCGGACAATTTTACGGCAAATGGTTAACCCCAACCCGGTGCCTTCGTACTGGCGGGTCGCAGAAGTTTCTACCTGAGTGAATGGTTCAAAAATTCTGACCTGGTCCGCTGGAGCCAGACCAATGCCTGTATCTTGAACCTGAAAATGCAGTTTGATGGTTGAATCGTCATCGGACTCCTCCCAGCGTTTAATGGTGAGCCGCACGGTTCCAGTAGCCGTGAATTTAATCGCATTGCTGATCAGATTTGTGAGAACCTGCCGCAATCGATCGACTGGACCCAACAACCGATTGGGCACATCTGGTGTGATCGATGCTTCCAGCAATAGCCCTTTTGACTGGGCCTGCGGCTGAAACAGGGAGATTAGATCGGTGATCATGCCTCGCAGCGAAAATTCGACGGTGTCTAGTTTGAGTTCCCCTGCCTCTAATTTGGATAAATCCAGAATGTCGTTGATAATCGCCAGTAAACTTTCGCCTCCATGCGCAATGGACTGCACTGCCAGCAGCTTGGGCAACCTGTGCCGGTCCCTCTGCCGGGTCGATGCCCAATACCGGAATGCCCTTCACCATAAAGTTTTTCAGCAGGTAGCCATCGTTGCTGGCCGCCTCGATTACTAAACTGTTGCTGTTCAGCGAGCGCGAATCGATCAAAAATTCAGCGCTGGCGGCAAAGTGGTTGAGCAGTGCTTTCGAGACCGAGGAAAAGTAGGGATAATCGCGACAAAACAAAATTTCCGGCGGTACAGATTCGGTGATCTGAACCAGGGTGCAGTTTGGGCAAAATACCAGATCGAGCGGGGCAAAAATTTCTGGTGCTTGCAGTTGCGCTTCGGTCAATAGGGCATCTGCTAACGGTGTTTTACCGAAGGAAATAATCGGTTCGAGATGGGTGTGACCACAGGAAAAGCAGGTTGCAGACATAGCTTGTTAGATGAAGAAAGGCAGGATTAACCGATTGCCAGCCCAGGATAGGGAGTGTGAGTCAGCCAACCACCACCGGGTTTTGCCAACACCAACACATCTTGAGCACCAGGGATGTAATCAATCAGATCAAATACCGAGCCAAATACGCTGATTACTTCCGAACGCTTCTGAAACACGTCCCAGCCAGAGCCACCCACCTGAGTTGAAAGCGAAGCGCTGGGGCTAGAGCTAGTCAAGGTCAAGCGACCCGTGCGCTCATATTCCGTTCGTTCTTCACTAGTGAGATAGTTCCAGTGGGGATGGCGTTTGCCCACCACCGTACAGAGAAAAATGCCACCCGGACGCAGCACACGCCGAATCTCCTCTAGCCAGCTTTGCTGCCACTCCAAGGGAATATGGGTGAACACAGAAAGAGCAAACACCAGATCAAATGAATCGGGTTGGGCAAAGGCCAAAGGCGGCTGTAGATCGTTGGCATAAAACTCAATGCCAGGAATATGCTGCTGACACCAGTCAATCATCTCTAGATTCACATCCGATCCGACCAGCCGCAGCCCCTCGATGCAGCGAAAGTGACGCAGGTTGCGGGCTGTACCACAGCCTAGTTCGAGAATGCTGCCGATGGTGCGGGAGTTGATCGAAAAATGCTCTAGAATGTTGAACCAATTCGCCGCAATGTGATAGCCCCCTGCCAGGTAAACATCTTTATCGATCTGCTGCTGGAGTCCCTGCTGATCCATCGCCGAGGTTTTGATGATCAGCGAAGGAGGTGGAATCGGTCCAGGTTCGACCAGGCAAAAATCCTGCCCAAACCGACCGATCTGTATGGGAATAGTTGCACGCTCGGGATCAATTTCTCGCGCTCGTTCAAAGGCCATGATCGCATCATCGAACCGCCTCAGCGAACGCAATACTTTACCCAGCCCCATCCATGCCAAGACAGAGTGCGGTGCTAACCTACATGCTGTTTCGAGTGACGATAGAGCGGTTGGATCATCAGTCCCGATCAGCAGGTTGCCACGGTTTGTCCAAGCGTCCGGCTGGTTGGGAGCCAGAGCTATTGCATTTTCATAAGCGCGGTCAGCCCCGGAAACATCGCCCAGGTCGGCCAGCACATTGCCAAGCATGTTGAAATGTTGGGAATTTTCGGAAGACGAGGTCGCGAGAACGAGATAGTGCTTCGCCAGCGGCAGATCGCCGCTTTGGCGCGCTGTTAGCGCAGCCGCAACAAGGGCGTCAGGATGTTCCGGTTCGCCTACTGGCATGGCACTGCTGCTTACTTTCGTCGTACGCTTAGTCGCTCGGCCATTGTGCCGTTACAAGACGATGTCCACCAAACCTTGGCAGAGCGAAACAGAATCGGATCCGCTTCATGCAGGAACTCGCGTACGCAATGATCAGCGCAGCCTCTTTATCCGAAAGCCGTTACGTCCCTCGATACTGGCCATAAAGCTTCCCAGCGCGGCGCGGCGAATATGTATCTTGTGCCCGGGCTTAGGCTCAATTCCCGGATACTGACGTTCCGACTGCATCCAGGTGCCTCCTTCCTCCAGCACGAAAATGTAACCGTTGTAAGTCTCGCTGACGGAACGGATCACACCTTCCAAATTACGCACCTGCTCCTCGTGATTTCCGGTTTCATCGTCTCGCCCGAAAATGCGAAGGCGCGGCAGTGCTAGCCCGAACAATCCGCGCCGCGCCTCACGGATCTGCTCGCGATCGGCAATCATCAATTGACCTGTATCCCGAGCCTGGACCAGCGCATCGGTACGTCCGTCGTAGCACGCAAGGCGGTGCGTTGTGTCTTCGATCGCGCGACAATCGAACAGGTCCTGCAAGATGGGAGGAGTTGCCTGTTCTCCACCATCTTGCGCCCACGCAGCAGGGCCGCAGCATAGCGCGGCAAACACCGAAACCACCGCTAATGTGCCTGAATGTCTCATCATTGATCCTCCCAACCTCCCGGCGCAATATGGCAACCATTGGCGGCCAGCGTCAAATCGATAAGCGCACTTCGGCATTACAGGCAGCAATTATTGAACGAGATTGATGATCTTCAGAGACAAGACGGCGACAGAGAACCAGAATGGCAAGGCATCTTTCGCTGTCAAGGCGATATAAGTCGCGGCGATCACAACGACCGTGAAAAGCCCCGAACCAAAGAACGACAAAAGCCAAAGGTTTTGAGCATAAACGCGCGTGATCTTCATCTGGCGGTTTGTGAACTCAAAGAGTTCGGCTACTGAGCAGTTGCCGATCGAAGCTGTAAGAGCCTGTGGAACGAACTTTATCCTTAGACCGGCTTCCCTCAAAACGGTCGTAACTGCAAAATCGTCCGAAACAATATTCCGCCAGCGTTCGCTTATCTTCAGCTTCTCAAACGTGTCGCGTCGCATTGCCATCGAACCGCCCCAGCAGAAGTTGCCATCTTGATTCGGGCCAAGAGCAGATGCTATGGATGCATTCCACATTCCGCGAAGCTCACTAGCAAATGTCGCGGTCTCCGAGATGTACCAACGGTATCCCGTGGTGGCACCGATGGTTGTGTCATTGAGTGGGCGGATCAATGACCGAAGCCATTCGCTCGAAGGTCGGGCGTCGGAATCAACGAAGACGAATGCGTCGCTTCGTGAATCTGTATGCAGCACTCCTTCACGCAAATTCTCTGCTTTCTGTGCCGAAGCAGTTGCCTTTCTGGCAACTATCAACTTTGTGCTCAAACTCTTAGGAATCGTTTCTGAAAGCCCTTTGACAATAGAAACTGCCGGATCCTGAGCGTCATCTACGACGAATATGACCTCGAAGGATGGATAGTTTTGCGTCGCGAGTGCGGAAAGATTCTCTCGAAGCCCATCGTCAACACCCTTTATCGGAGCTATCACCGAAACGAACGGCAAATATATTGTCGGAGTGTTTCCTGACTCTTTCTTAAAGTAACTCAGATAATCCATTCCGCCGCGAAACGATCTGTAGCTGAACCAAACCAGCAGTCCCGCGAATATGTAGAACAAGTAGATCATTAGGTGGACATCCGGAATTTGCGGCTTTTAGGACTCAGTTATCTCGGAAATGACCTTCCGGAGCTCATGGATGGTCTTTTGGGATGCCCCGCGGTTTGCTTCCATGACCGATAGGGCGTTCTCGCCCAATTGCTTGCGTTTGCTTTCCTCTTCGATCAGATCTGCCAGTTGAACGAATAGTTCGTCGGCTACTGCCGATCCGCGAAGTTCTGGCAACTGTATCAGGGCATTATTCGCAAGAAAGGTACTGATGATCCCGGAAAAATTGAATGTATGCGGTCAGTTCATTGGCAATACTCTATTCATTCCCTTTTTCTTAATCTCAGTTGGGATGTTGGTGAATCCAGCCGTATTGCTACAGGAACCGCGCTCACTGCTGGTGTCGGGCGTGATGGTGGTGGTCGCGATTGTGGCCAAATGGCTACCTGCGGTGGGCACAGGCAAACTGTTTCGGTTTGACCACTCCAGCAACATGGTCGTGTTTGGCCTATCGGTGGCTCAAGCTGCCTCAACTCTGGCCGCCATTACCGTAGCCTACAAAATTGAACTGGTGGATCAGCTCACGGTGAACGGCACGATTGCTATGATCCTAGTCACCTGCATCGCCTCTCCCTGGATCACTCAACGCTGGGGGCAAACGCTGCAACCCAAACCAGTCGATGCAAAACCAGCTTTGGCCAATTCAACCAGTTCAACCCCGCCCCGCTATCGGATTTTGGTGCCTGTTGCTAACCCCAACACCGAAGACAACCTGCTGCAACTGGCGCTGCTGCTGGCTAAGACCACCGAAGGCACTCTGCTGCCGCTGCACATTTTGTTGGACCATGCGGGATCCATCTCGGCAGAGGCTAAGACTCGACAAGAGCAGCTATTGGCCGCGGCAGAAACCGTTGCCCATGCGGCTGTCACCGATGTTGAACCCATTGGCCGAATTGACGAGTCAATTGATAAAGGCATTTTGCGAACTGCGCAAGAGCGCAACGCCAATCTAATTATCTGCGGCTGGAAGGGTTACTCTACCTATCGCGATAACTTCTTTGGCAGCGCTATTGATAATGTGCTGCGTCGGGCTGTTGTTCCCGTGCTGGTGACTCGTTTTACCCATCCGATTAAAACCACCCAACGAGTTTTTCTAGCCGTTGATGAAGCGAATCTCATGGCCGCTAGCTTTCCTCAGGTGCTAAACCTAGCTAAAAGCCTTGCTGTTGAACTGAAAGCCTCTTTCTGCCTGCTGCACGACATTGCTGGGTCGCGTCGTGCTGCCAAACGAACCATCTTACCAGAAGGGATTCCAGCTCAACTCGTGCGCGGTCATTTTCCTGGCTACGTGGCTCGCACCCTCACCGCTGATGATCTATTGGTGCTGATGGCTAAAAACCATGCTGATTTCCTCAGTCTGCCCTCTTTAGGTATTGGTTCGGAAACGATCGCCCACCAAAACCCAAACCTGTCGCTGATTGTGGTGCATATCCCACCGACTTAATGCATGACCTCGCTTCACAATCCCAAAATCCAGCGGGAAATTCGACAAATATTTTTGGATTTCTATGCGGCTAGAGGCCATCAGGTGCTGCCTAGCGCTTCCCTTGTGCCAGAAGATCCCACTGTCCTACTAACGATTGCTGGGATGCTTCCGTTTAAGCCTATTTTTCTGGGACAGCGGCAGGCTGAGTTTCCGCGAGCTACAACTTCACAGAAATGCATCCGTACCAACGATATTGAGAATGTAGGTCGCACGGCTCGCCACCACACTTTCTTTGAGATGCTGGGCAATTTCAGCTTTGGTGATTATTTCAAGGAAAAAGCGATTGCTTGGGCCTGGGAACTGTCTACCGAAGTGTACCAATTGCCGCCTGAGCGCTTAGTTGTCAGCGTGTTTGAAGAAGATGACGAAGCCTTTGCAATCTGGCGTGATCAAATTGGCATTCCGCCCCGGCGGATTATCCGTATGGGTGCCAAGGATAATTTCTGGGAGTCTGGCCCAACCGGCCCCTGCGGCCCCTGCTCAGAAATTTACTACGACTTTCATCCCGAACAAGGCGACGACCACATCGATCTAGAGGATGATTCTCGTTTTATCGAGTTCTACAATCTTGTCTTCATGCAATATAATCAGGATGCAGAAGGCAAGCTCACCCCTCTAAAGGCCAAGAATATCGACACGGGCATGGGGCTAGAGCGCATGGCTCAGATCCTGCAGCAAGTACCCAACAATTACGAAACCGATCTGATCTTTCCCATCATCAAAACCGCCGCTCAGCTCGCTGGTATCACCTATGCTGAGGCCGATGAAAAAACCAAAGTCTCGCTCAAAGTGATTGGAGACCATGTGCGAGCCGTGGTCCATATGATTGCCGATGAAATTCACGCCTCAAATGTGGGGCGAGGCTATATTTTGCGCCGCCTAATTCGTCGGGTAGTGCGCCATGGCCGCTTGATTGGTATCGAAGGGGAATTCATTGCTCAAGTCGCAGAAACGGCAATTGCCTTAGCTGAGCCAGTCTATCCCCATGTGCGGCAACGAGCCGACCAGATTAAAGCAGAACTAGAACGGGAGGAATACCGCTTCCAAAAAACTCTAGAGCGTGGCGTCAAGCTATTGGAGAAGGTGATCGAACGGGCACAGCAGGAGAAGACAAACCTGATTTCAGGCCATGATGCCTTTGTCCTTTATGATACCTATGGCTTTCCGCTGGAGCTGACCCAGGAGATTGCCGAGGAGCAGGGCTTAACCGTTGATGCAAAAGGGTTTGCTGCCGAAGGGCCGGATCAAATGGATGAATTGTGAACCAACCGAGCTGTGCTCCAATTCGAGCACTGACGATCTTCGGCTTGATCAACAAAATTCGATCAACCTGAAATGGACTAGTTTGCTGGGAAACCGTGGCATAGTCCTCGCGATCGGGTTGGTAAAGCCAAATCACACCGGGCTGATCTGAGGCAGGTCTGTTCACGGCAAACCACAGAGCCGCCAGTGGGTTGACGCTCCAGTCAAGCAAACGAGTTGCTAAGCCATGATGCTGCATCACCGCCAGCCATTCCCAGTCGTTTTCGGGCAGTTGTTCTAGACAGGGAATGCTCCGCAGTTTGAAGTCTTCTAGCATGGCCTGCTCGGCTTCCAGAATCGGCAGGTAGGTCAACAGCCGCGCAATTTTGGGCAGCAGTGGCAAATCTCTTCTCTGGCCGCGATAGAGGGCGCGTTTCCCTTGGTTGATTGCTCCAATTGTGGTGATGAATTCGGCAGTCCTGTTGATAATAACTTCTTGCATAGACCAACTTGGATAGACTTGAGATTGAGCACGGTCAAGGGGTAGCTGAGCAAATTACTTCTATCGGTTGTCAGGTCCTCTAGTGTCTACCAATGTCTCGCAGGCGGCAAGCATCTTAGCCGCACTCTATTGACCTTATTAATTTAGCTGGATTACTTCAATAGATGAACGAGATGAACGGCTGCATTGCAACCGAGATTCTCATCTAAAGCCCCGCTATTAGTGAGACTATTAATGGGACTATAGATCATTGTTGCCTGAGGTTATAAACTAAAAAAAGGGCAATAGGTATAGTTACTTACTTTTTTGGTCGGTAAGTTATTGTACGACGCTCGATCTTCTGTCCATCCAAGCGTTAGCCGTTGTTGAGTAGAGAAAGTCATGGCTGTTGCGACAACCCAATCCCTCGAAGAACTTTGTATTAATTCCATCCGATTCCTGGCGATCGATGCCGTTGAGAAAGCCAAGTCCGGACATCCAGGACTGCCGATGGGTGCCGCTCCAATGGCGTTCGTGCTCTGGGATCAATTCATGCGGTTCAATCCCAAAAATCCCTATTGGTTCAACCGCGATCGGTTTGTGCTGTCGGCAGGTCATGGCTGCATGTTGCAGTATGCCCTGATGTATTTGACGGGTTACGACAGTGTGACGATCGACGAAATCAAAAACTTCCGCCAGTGGGGGTCGAAAACACCCGGACACCCGGAAAACTTTGAAACGCCCGGTGTGGAAGCGGCAGCCAAGTTGAAGCGGCAGTCCGAGATGTGGATGGTCTGGTCGATCTGCAGTTAGAACCGCAAGTGCCGATCCGTCAGGTGCAAATCCAGTTTGATCGGGCTGCTGCCGCTCGCTATGGTTTAACGGTCGGGCAACTTTCGGAGATGGTGGAAGTTGCTCTGAACGGACGGGTGGTTTCTCAGGTGCTAGAAGAACAGCAATTATTTGATCTGGTGGTCTGGCTCAAGCATGACGCGCGCAACAACATCGAGACGATTCGCAACCTGCTGGTGGATACACCTACCGGCCAAAAAATCCCCCTAGCCCAGGTGGCCCAGATTAACTATGACACTGGACCAAACACAATTAACCGAGAAAACGTGTCGCGTTTGATTGTTGTATCCGCAAACGTAGCCGGACGCGATCTGGGTTCTGTAGTGCAGGATGTTCAAGCTCACGTTAAGTCGGCGGTAGAACTGCCAGCCGGCTACTTTATTCAATACGGCGGACAGTTTGAATCCGAACAGCAGGCCAGCCGCAATCTCTTGATCTTCGGCGGATTGGCGATCATGGTGATTTCAATTTTAATGTACTTTGCCGTTAAATCGGTGGCTGGAATGGTGATGATTATGATTAACCTACCGCTGGCTCTAGTGGGAGGCATCGTTTCGATCGCCGTTGGTGGCGGTGTTGTCTCGGTTGCGTCGTTGGTCGGTTTTATTACGCTGTTTGGGGTGGCAACTCGCAATGGCCTCCTCCTGGTTGATAATTACAACCGCAAATTGGCTGAAGGATTGCCCTTACAGCAAGTCATTGTCGATGGTTCTATGGAGCGCTTAGTTGCGATTCTCATGACTGCGTTGACTTCGGCTCTGGGGATGGTGCCGCTGGTGCTGGGGGGTGGTGCAGGCCAAGAAATTCTCCAGCCGTTAGCGGTGGTGGTGTTAGGAGGCTTATTTACCTCAACAGCCCTGACGCTGCTGGTTCTGCCTGCTCTCTATGCTCGGTTTGGTCAATTTCTGGTTCCCAAAGGGCAGGCAGTTGTTGATCCAACTGCTGTGAGTTCGGATGGAAAGCAGCTAGCAAATGCCGTGTTGACTGATAGCCATTAGCCATTAGCCATTAGCCATTAGCTATTAGCCATTAGCCATTACTTACCTGTTATCAATTATTGATAAACGCCAATAACCAACGGCCAATATACCGCAAATTAATCATTTCTCAACTTGGAGATAGTCTATGAGATTGTTTCGTTTAGGACGACAGCTCGCTTTTTGCGGCCTGCGAAGTCAATGCAGAATTTGTCGTGCCCTTCAGAAACCTTATCGCCCTGCCATCCGCAAAATAGGCGCGTGTCCGGAGCTCGCCGTCATCGCTGAAATAAAAGACCAATTTCTCACCGGCATCAAACAGTAGTTCTTCGGTCTCGATACGTGCCGAGCGTTCCGTTCGCACATTTATCTTGAACAAGCTGTTAGGATAAGGCCCTTCGCCTCGGATCTCATAAAAGAAACGGACTGTCGAATTGTAGATCCCGACCGCAGGCCAAGCAGCACGTCCGCTGTTAACGCGCAGCTCGTTCATATATAAATCGGCCGATGTCGGATCTGCCTCAGCAGCAGCGATTTTTGCGTTTGCTTCGGTGTAGGCTTTCCTGATCGCCTCGATCTGCCGATCTACGTTCTGTGCCGAAACGAAAATTACGGAGGCGGTCAAGATCCCGCCGCCGCAACTGCTTGGGACAAATTCACTTTCATAGGGTTCATTTTGGCATCAAATTTCCGAACGCGATCATGATCCCCGTCCCGGGCTAAATTTCGCGCTTTTTCGACCTCTTCGGACCTATTTCCGCTTTGTTATCTTTGCAGTAAATGATCCTTTTACCGACTTGTCGGCTTCAGTAACATTGATCTCGCCGCTAACCGATTCATCGCTAACGGACGTGATCTTCACCTCGCCATCGGCCTTGTCGATATTGAAAGAGACCTTGTTCTCTTTCCCTTCGGAATAGACAGACACATTCAGATAATCGATCTTGTTATACTTTTCCGCCTTGGTCGTGTAGGTGCCGGTTTTAAGGGTCACCTTGTCATCAGTACCTTCTTCGCCGACCAGCTGGATCGCAACGCGTGCTTGACCGTCTGCCGTTAAAGGCTTGCCCATCGAGATCATTCCTGACGTCGTATCCAGATCGTAATTCGCCATCGCAAAATAATGCGACGCGGCCTTTGAAGATGTCGTCTGACCGTCTTTTGTGAATGAGAACGTTTTCGTCGAGGTTAATGAACCGGACGAAGTTATATTAAGCGTTGTGTTCTTATCGGCGATCTTGATATCAAGTTTTGAACCGCCACCGCCGCAGCCGAATGTGAGCATCAATAAAGAAAAGAGTATAAGCATTTGTTTGATCATCGTTTTCCTCACTATCTGAGTCTTATATAAGCAAGAGTCGTGTTGTTGTTCTCACCGGTCTTGAACGCGACCAAGGATCCGCCCGCGTCTCTCAACCCTATCAACTAATTGCAAAAACCGACAACCAGTGAATTTAGGCTAGATTCTGCCGGCTAAATGAGCGAGCTGCTTCATATGAACTAGGTAGATCGCCTGCCGTCCTGGTGCTATCCGAATCCAGCCTTTACTGTCTAGCTTTTCCAGAATTTTGTTGGTTTCATCGACCGTAATCTCACTGACATCAGCCAGATCTTGGCTAGGGATGTAAAAAATCTCGGTTCCGTAGGGAGTGGGCGTGCCGTAGCTTTCGCCTAAGCCCACCAGGGTATTGGCAAGCTTAATGGCCGGAGGCTGGTGGCGCAACTGAGAGCGATAATTGGTTTGGCGTAACCGCCTCACCATCAGTTGCAGCATCCGATGATGCAATTGCGAATCTTTGAAGAGGGTTTGGATAAAGCGTTGGGCTGCAATGCTCAAGAGCCGTACTGAGGAAAGGGCAACCACATCGGTAGAACGCGGTGACTCATCCAGAATCGCCATTTCACCAAAGAAATCACCCCGACCCAAAATGGCCAGCGTAATCACTCCGTCTCCCACATGGCGCCGTACCTTCACCCAGCCCGATTCCACAAAATAAACAGCATTGCCCCAAGCATCTTCCATCAAAACGGCGCGGTCCGCCGGGTACTCGTGTTCAACCGCAATCGAGAGCAACCACTCGACTGTCTCTGGGCTGGCCGCATTGAACAAAGGAAATAATTCACTAAAAGCAGCAGTTTGCATGAAAAGCGCTTGGATACAAAAACTAATACTTGTCCGTCATCAAACGGTTTCGAAAAACTTAAAGATGCAGATTCCTCGGGAAGGCAAACCTCATCATCTGCTAGCAGGATTGAAGAGCAGGGAATAACCACTTAGACCTATGTTACCCAGAAATCTCCGTAAATCTGCAATTATGCCTAGGTTTAGGAGACAAACGACAGCCTAGCCCAAACAGAGTGAGGACTGCGGTGCCAATCGTTCGATAATTTGCTTCAGCACAAGGGCCGTCCAGTCAATGTCAGCCTCGGTGGTATAGCGTCCCAGCGTCAGGCGAATTCCTGATTTAGCGGCCCGTTCACTGTAACCCATGGCTAACAGCGTTGGGCTGGGAACCAGTTTGCCGCTACTGCACGCTGAGCCGGAACTGATGGCGATGCCGGCTAGGTTCATTTGCCGCACAAAGGTTTTGCCAGTCAGTTGGTCTCCGTCTGCACAGCGGAGATAAAAGCTGACGTGATGGGGCAATTGTGATCAGGTACTGGGGATTCTCGCGTTGATGGGCCAACGCCCACTGCTGGAAGCGACTTTTGAAATTAACCGTTGATGCTGTCAGCACTAACGTATCGACAACCGCAGCAAACAGCGGTTCAACATAGACGCGCACCAAATTGATATCAGACCCTGTATCGAGGAAGTAAGCGCCAATCATTGCTTCAAAGGCGCTGCTGAGCAAGTTGGCATTCCGACGCCCACCATCTTTTTCAGCTCCCCGGCCCAGTTTCAGATGCTGATTGAGTCCGAGAAAAAGCGCAAATTGGGCCAACTGCTGCTCATCGACTAGAGCCGAGCGCAAGGGAGTCAGTTCTCCTTCGGGTTTGGTTGCAAAATGTTTGTAGAGGTACTCACCGCTGAGGAAGTTCAAGACGGCATCGCCTAAAAATTCCAACCGCTCATTGTGCAGTTGAGCATCGGAAAATTCATTGATGTAGGAACGGTGAGTCATGGCCTGCTGAAACAGATCCGGATTCTGAAAGTTTGGCAGCTTAAATGGATCACTCATGGTTGTTTAAGCAATTTCTCCAGAGGCATTTACGCTGATCGGGCTTCGCTGAGAAAAAAACTATTCTGCGCTCAGGTTAGGTTCAGCTTCTCAGTAAATCATTGAAGGTAAGTTGAATCTATTTTTAGAACTACAGCCTTTTCCAGGCTAATGAAGTACAAAAATTGGGGTGCAGGGGCACTGCCCCTGCGTGGGGGCGAAGCCCCCACACCCCCTATACCTTACGTAGGTGAAAAACGCTGTAAGAACGCAACACTCAACACTTAAAACCTAAAACTCAAACCTTTCCCATGCAACCTGTTATTCGGCTCGAACATATTCATAAAACCTATGGAACTGGCGATACCGAAGTTCATGCCCTCAATGATGTCAATCTGACCGTTGAGAAGGGTGACTATTGCGCCATTATGGGACCTTCTGGTTCGGGTAAATCCACGGCCATGAACGTAATTGGCTGCCTGGATCGACCGACATCTGGCAGCTATTACCTAGACGGGGTTGATGTCGCTGGTTTATCCGATCCAGAATTGGCCCATACCCGCAATCGCAAGCTGGGATTTGTCTTCCAACAGTTCCATTTGCTGCCGCAACTCTCGGCAATGGAAAACGTGATGCTGCCAATGGTCTATGCTGGAATTCCCACCCAGGAACGGAGGGAACGGGCGGCTGAGGCACTCACACGGGTTGGGTTAGCGAATCGGTTAAGTCCCACAAAGCTGATATGAAAGCCAATCTGCTCTCACATGGCGAAAAACAGTGGTTAGAGATCGGCATGCTGGTGGCGCAATCCCCCGACCTGCTGCTGGTGGATGAACCCGTCGCGGGTCTCACCGACGAAGAAACCGAACGGACGGGTGAACTGTTGGTTTCGCTAGCTGAGAGCCATTCGATTATTGTGATCGAACATGATATGGAGTTTGTGCGTCAGATTGCCCAGGGAACGGTAACGGTGCTGCACCAGGGTTCGGTGCTCTGCGAAGGCCCCTTTGATGTCGTCCAAACGAATCCGCGCGTGATTGAGGTATACCTCGGTCAGGAGATCGATCACGACGCGCCTGAAAGTATTCCCGCTGATTTAACATCTGCCGCTCTGCAAGAAATTGGGGAGCCGGATCAGATCCATACAGAGATCCATACAGATCTGTCATCCGCCGCCCTCCAAGAAATTGGGGAACCGGATCAGGTGTATTAGTTACTATTCTGTTTATCATCTCTTTTGCCATTTCTCTATTGCCCTCTATTGCCCTACTCATGGTTCAAACTGCTACCACGCTCGATTCTGCTGCCGCTGCCACGCCTTTGATGCTGCAAGTTTCTGATCTGAATGTCTATTACGGTGAGAGCCATATTCTCCGTAATGTAGACTTGAGCGTTCCCAAAGGCGAGATGGTTTGTTTGATCGGACGGAACGGCGTCGGCAAAACCACGCTGCTAAAAACGATCATGGGCCTGCTGAAGCCCCGCAGCGGCGATATCGTTTTCTCTGGGCGGTCAATTCTTGGCAGAACTCCCGATCAGCGGGCGCGCTTGGGCATTGGCTACGTGCCTCAGGGGCGGGAAGTGATTCCCCGTCTGACTGTGAAAGAAAACCTACTGCTGGGCTACGAAGCCAGAGCCGAACGACCTCGCAATACCCAGGCGATTCCTGAAGAGATTTTTGAGCTATTCCCGGTACTGAAGGATATGCTGTGGCGGATGGGCGGCGACCTCAGCGGTGGACAACAGCAGCAGCTCGCGATTGCTCGTGCCATCATGGGCCAACCGCAGCTTCTGGTCCTCGACGAACCCACCGAAGGCATTCAGCCCTCGATTATTCTCGATATTGAATCGGCGGTACGACGCATCGTGGCCACCACCGGCATTTCGGTGCTTTTGGTGGAACAACACCTGCACTTTGTTCGCCAAGCCGATCGCTACTACGCCATGCAAAAAGGTGGCATCGTCGCCCGTGGTCGAGCGTCGAGTCATCGGCGGCGTCACCGTCGAGGACGTGCTCCAGCCCGGCATGGTCGGCCAGATTGGCGCTGTCGACGTGGTCACCGGCGAGCGATTCGGGCAGATGCCGCGACGCGACTTCAAGGAGGACGCGGTGGTCATGCCTGTGTCGGTGCCCTGCGAACGGCTCTGCTATGAGGTGCTCATGCCACGCGCGCTGCTGGAGCGCAAGCCTCGGCTGCGCGTCCACAGCACTATCCAGACCGAGATGCCCTATGTTCGCGGCCCGGACTTCGCCGCCATTCCTGTTCCCGAGACGCTTGAGAACTTAGGAGACGCGCAGTCCGCACCATCAGCCCCGTATATCCCGCGTCACGCGCAGATGCTCCGCTGGATGCTCGATCAGATCGGCCCGGTGCCCGGTGGACTCGAACTCTGGCGCGTGCGCATGCGCTTCCCGCCCATTCCGATCTGCATCGCCGTCAGCTACTCCCTCACGGGCTGAGTGACGCCCCATCAACCCGAATCGACCCTCGCCTCGGGCGCGTGTGGCAGAGATGCACCTTTCGAGCGCATGGCGGTGTTGAGGACAGCCGCTCTACCATTACTTGCATGGCCATCGGTCCAAACACCCGCACGGGAGCGATCAGCCGCAAGGGCTACGCGGGCTACGAGCACGACCCGACGTTCGAGGGGGCGGGGCGGAACTTGTACCACGTGAGGCATCGCGTGTACGACGCAGACGTGGGGAGGTGGACGAGGCGGGACCCGCTCGGGTATGTGGACGGGATGAGCTTGTACGAGTACGTCATGTCCAATCCACTACTCTATGCTGATCCGCTTGGATTGGAGCGAAAGGGCGGCAAGGACGACTGGAAAGACATACCACCCGAGCTGAAGAAAGACAGACGTTTTGGAGACTATATCGAGACGTGCTGGAAACCTTCACAGAACTTTCCACCCGGTGGAGTCATGTCTCGCCAGCAACTGCTTGAGGCTGCCGAGGAGTACATCCGGGAGTACCCCAAGCGAGTATCCCAGAGAACGCGTGACCAGGTCCTTGAGAAGCTCCGTCGGATACGAGGACTACCTGGCACGATGATGATCGGACCGCTCGGGTTGCTCTTGATCGTGAGCGAAGTTGAGGGCGCTATCACCGACCGAGGGGCGCCATGCAGACTGCTTTTCGACGCCTTGAAGGAAGCGAGTCGCAGCGGCGATTGCAGCCCATCGCAGTTGGAGCGACTCGTGTATGCCAGCCTCGGAACCGTGATCAGCGTGCCGGGCGGCACCATCCAGGGCCGCGTTCTTGGGCCCGGCGTGAATCCATTCGGGTCCACCAATCCGGACGGGGTGTATGTGCTGAACTCAACCGGCGACGTCACGATCCGCGACGCGCGCATCCATGGGACGCTGGTCGTGCGAGCGCCGGGCCGGATGGTGACTCTCGCGGGGAGCGTGAACCTGGCGCCGGCGCGGGCTGACTATCCCGCGCTGATCGTCGAGGGGAACGTGACGATCGACACGTCGTCGTCGCCGCTGCTCGAGGTGGGGGTGCTCCGCAACCTCAACCCGCCGGGCGCGCCGTACATGGGCCAGACCGACGCGCTGCTGGATGACGCATACCCCAGCGAGATCACCGGGCTCGTGCACGTCCGCGGGGACGTTGCGGTCACGGGATCTCTCTTCATCAGCGGAGGGCTTCTGGTCGACGGTCCGAGCGGCAATCTTGATCTCAAGGGCTCCATCGCCGTGGAGTGGTCGCCGTCGATGGTGAACCAGCCGCTCATGGGCTATGCCGCGAGCGTGAGAATGGTGCCGGTCGCCGGGACGTGGCGACGCGTCCTTCTGCCGTGACCGGAGCATGGTCCGATCAGGCGGCGGCCCGCGGCTCGTCGGTCTGCGGCAGCGGCGTCGGGCTGAACTCGATCGTGTGCCGGGCGACCATCTCGTCGTAGGCCGCCAAGTCGAGCGACAGGAAGACTCGGGTCAACTCCGGGTCGAACTGCTCTCCGGCCTTGCTGCGGATCTCATCCAGGACCTTGTCGCGCGGCAGGGCTCCGCGGTACGAACGGGTCGAGCTCATCGCGTCGAACGTGTCGGCCAGGGCGAGCATGCGCGCGACGACGGGGATGGAGGTGCCGACCAGGCCGACGGGGTATCCCTTGCCGTCGAAGCGCTCGTGGTGGTGCAGCACGCCGGGAAGGATGTCCTCGAGCATGGGGATGCCCTTGAGGATGTCGTGCCCGATCCGCGGGTGCTTCTTGACGAGGTCGAACTCCTGCTCGGTGAGCCGTCCGCTCTTGCAGAGCACCGCCTCGGGAACGCCGATCTTGCCCACGTCATGGAGCAAGCCCGAGAGGTGGACGCGCTGGGCCTGGGCATCGGTCATGCCCGAGGCCAGCGCGAGCTCGCGGGCAAGGTAGGCGACGCGCTCACTGTGGCCGCACGTGTAGCGGTCCTTCGCGTCGATCGCCGCGGTCAGCGCACTGTTGGGTATCGCTACTCGTGCCGATCACCGGCAGCTCTTTCCTTATCTTTGTTCCCCGGCTTTTACCGTCACATCCTTCTTTCATTTCAACTTGGTCCAAGTTATGTACGTCAGACGATCACAGCACTTCGTTCAAGATCAGTTAGCCGTCAATCATTGATTTAATCACACGTAAGTTATGAAACGAAGGGTCTCTCCCGCGTAAAAGGCTCCAAACTGATGCGTAACAGCCTGAAAGACCAAGCTTTCTACAGATTCCGAGACCAGCAAGTGCGTTGACTAATCAGAACGGATTGCGCTACTTTTATTGAATCCAGTGCCTACCTGAGATCATTCGTGAAAATTCATTGAGATTTACCGGTAGATTGTGATTCTAGCCTCGAGGAGATAATAAATGAAGAAGAGATTTAGGAGCGGTTATTTCCGCTTTGTCGCGGTAACTATCGCGCTCAGCGCTTTGTTAGCAGGTTTTCTCGCTTTCTCTGACAACGGCATCGTTGCAGGGCCTGAGGGAGAAACAGGAGTTCTTGAGCGTATGATCGTTGCCAAAGGCCGCGTTACGCTAGACGTAGATCTAAGCTCGCTGACCCGCGGCAGCGGAAAACGTGGTTCTGGGCCAATGGTGTTTGATTCGGTACCCGATTCATTCTTCTCCATAGCTGTTTTCAACAATGAGTTCCGAAGTTCGCTTCCCGGAACCTTGGAAATGGTACCTCAGGAAACTTTTGACGTTCCCGGTCGTTTGCGAGGTTCATTTGAGAAGCTAATGATCGAACGTACCGGGACGGGCAGCGACTACGAATTAGTGGTCCGCGACGCAGAGGACGGCTATACCTTCTTCAATATCGAAGGCCATGAGTTTGATTACGACCCCGCCAGCCAACGCTTGGTGGTAAAAGGAGGTCGCGTACTTCTTGCCGATCAATTCGCAGAAGACCTCGGACTCAGGCCGGAACCGGGCAAGATACTTGGGGGGATAACTATCGAAGCAGTCATGCGTTCGGTTGAGATAACCCAGATCACAAACGGTTCGATGACGTCAAACAAACTTCCGGCAATGAACGATCCTGAAACCGGTACCGTTCCCGGACCGGACGTTATCGTTGGTGACATTGTTGGACTTGCTCAGTTTGGAAGTGCGAGTGGTACACAGGTCGGGCTCGCAGTTGGTACCGATTCTTGCAACGCGGGCACTGTCGATCTGAACTGGTTCGCTAACCCGAGCAACGATCATCCGCGTTCTAGCAACACTCCCTGGCTGGGCCAAACGATTCAGGGTCGAGTAGTGAGGACTATCGGGTGAGAACTTTTGGCCGTTTTCTGCTCGTTTTCTGCTCGTTTTCTGACCGCTTATGGATTACCGTATGCGGGATGTCGCAGATGCAGTAGACTTGTAACCCAAAGTCAGGGATGCAAGAAAGTCAGGGATGCAAGATTGCCAGAAATGGGCCGGATGGTTTTCAAGCAAACTTTCAGGCAAAGTTTTAGGCAAAGTTTTAGGCAAAAATTTAACGGCTGTGTTTCAAAGTCTCGTGATAAAGTGTGCGTCGTAGTTCTGGTTTGGCTTGATTTAGTTTGGCTTGATTTAGTTTGGCTTGATTTGCTATATCGCTATCTATTCACTGCTTAGCTCCCCACTCACCGGAGGTTCAGATGGAGTTTTGGGAATTTCTGATCCAGAAGGAAGGCGATCGCTCCTGGTTACCTTTGGAATCTCCCAGCGTCGAAATTTTGGAAGGACGATATCGTGTCGTGGCTCGCTCGCACCGAGCCAATACTGCGACGGAGATTCGCGTCATTCATTATGCAACGACCGAAACTCCCCCTGTGCGCCGAGTCCGCAAACGCTCTAGCCAAACCAATCCCGATGGCCTGATTGTGATTTTGCCCTTTACTCGCTTGCAACCGGGACTGTGGGAGTTGCGCTGCACTGGCGATGTGATGGCCGAAATGATGGGTGAAAACTGGCAGTATGCCGTCCAGTTGGATGTGGTGCCGCAAGAACAGCCCGCCGATGAGTGGAATCCTGACTGGCAAGGCACTGCTACGGAAACGACGAAGAAACCTACCGATGAGGCCGTTGCTGGAACGGTGCAGGCAGTCGCTGAAGCCAATCCGACGCCTGAGGTCAAATCGTCCCCCGTTCCAGAGGTGACTCCCTTGGCGGCAGCAACCGAAGCAGTACCGTCAATTGACCAACCAGTTGTTAGTCCACCAGAGGAACAGGTTAATCCAACCCCTGTTAGTGAAACCGTCAGTGAGATCGTCGATCCAGAATCCAGCCTCGATCAGCCAGCCTTGCCTGCTGCCGACCTATCGCAAGCGCTACAGCAAATTGAACAGGCGTCAGAACAGCTCGTCGACTCGATCTTCCGCAACTTGACCGATTTAACCAACGATGTGACCAGCGAAACCTCGTTGACGGATGAGGCCAAGACTGGCGAAATCCATAGCGCAGCGGAACCTGCCATCGGTGGCTAGAACCGCCGCCATTAGCGGTACGGCAACCGCCACCAGCAGAGCAGTCAACAACACAATGGATCGAAAAGCAGTGCAGGCTCAGCAAGAGCAAGCTGCTGCGATTCGGGCACAGCAGGAAATGGAGCAAATGAAAGCCCAACTAGCCGCCGTGCAGGCTATGCAGGTTGAGACTGCAACATCCGCTCCAGTCCCCGCCGCACCCTCACTAGCGACCCAGCCTGATCTGTTGGCCCAACTGACGCAGCTAGCCCAGCTAAAAGAAGCGGGTGCTTTGACAGAGGACGAGTTTCAGCGAGCCAAAGCCAAATTACTCGAGTAGAAGGATCAGGGTGCATTTAAGCAGTAGGCCATCACCACAGTGACTAAACTAACATAAGCGCTTTAAACTCTGCTTTATTCTCTGTTAGTTGAGCGTTTCGGCTAGAGAAAACAATGTTTGACTTAGAGACTGTTATGTTTGCCTTCGTCCTGCTGGCGATTCTACTGCTAGTCGGACGCTACTTGAAGCGCAAAACTCGCCTGTTTCAACGGTTGTATCTACCGGAGTCCGTGATCGCTGGAGTGTTAGGGCTGCTGCTGGGACCGCAGGTATTGGGAGTCATGGCCTCGGCTATAGCTGGACCTGATGCCCCTTTAGCAGGTGGTGTGTTTCCTGAGAGCATCCTGGCAGTCTGGTCCCAATCTCCGAAGGTTTTTATCAATGTGGTGTTTGCGTCGCTGCTGCTGGGAGAAGCGATTCCCTCACTCGGTCAGGTATGGCGCAAGGCGGCTCCTCAGGTGGTATTTGGAATGACGCTGGGGTTTGGGCAGTATGTGGTTGGGGCCTTAGTTACGCTACTGATTCTGATACCAGTCTTTGGGATTAGCCCAATTGCCGCCAGTTTAATTGAAGTCAGCTTTGCCGGCGGGCATGGCACGGCAGGTGGAATGATTGGGGTGTTTAATCAATTGGACTTTCCCGATGGCGGCGATCTGTCGCTGGGGCTGGCTACCATAAGCTTGGTAACGAGCATCGTGCTGGGTACCGCCCTGGCGAACTGGGGACGACGCCAGGGATATGTGGCAAACGCTAACCCAGATGTAGCCGAGCCAAAGGACATTCCGTCGTTGCATCTCGAGGAGCCGCTGGAGGTCAGCCGGCAGCGCCAGCGCTTGTTGCAAAATTTGCTGATGGATCCTCTGTCGATCAACTTTGGCGTTGTAGCTCTGGCGATTGCGGTCGGTTGGCTGATCTTTATCCTTCGATTCGCCAGTCAGGTCCTGCAGTTCCGCTAATACTTCGTCTTCGTGAACCACTTGATCGATCAGCTTGGCAGTTTGGGCTTGATCAGACATGAGTAGCCCCTGCTGATCGGCGAGGGTTTGTAACTGCTCTGGTTTTAAGTTTCGGCTTTTAGCAACCGTGGAGAGAAAACCTGTCCACAGATCACCCAGCAGTTTTTGAGTTTCTTCTTCAGCTTCGGGGCTATTTGCAGTACGGACAAACGGTTCCACAGCCGACTTATACTTACCGGCCCGAATCGGCTGCACCCCCACACCATATTTCTGCAGTGCTCCTGCAAAGAAGGCAGTCTCTACACTGAAACCATTGAATTCCAGAACAGCAGTAGGATTGAGCAGCACCTGATCGGCCACTGAGGTGAGGTAGTATTCTCGCTCGGTCCAGCCCGTGGTATCGTAGGCCAAAATTGGCTTGCCAGACTCACGGAACTTCTGCAGTGCTTGCCGCACTTCTTGCAGAGTGGCTAACCCCGACCCCAAGCCCGCCGGATTAATACTGCCCGATAGGTAGATTCCGGCAATCCGATCATCCTTAGCTGCACGTTCCAGCGTTTCTAGCACCGTGCGAAGCGGAATGGTGTTGCGGGGGCTGCTACCCGAAAGCGCCTGCCCAATCACTTCTCCCGGACTGTTGGTCAGACTAGAGTCGGTAATTTCCTGAGCCAAGTCAATTGTGAGAATCGAGTCTTTTTCAACGCGGGAACTAGCTTCTCGAGAAGCAGCAGTAATGGCAATCAGGAGCACGGTGAGTCCAGTAACGCTGAGCGTCAAAAACAGAAAGATACCCGTAAGCGTAGCGAAGGTCTGCTTGAGGAAATCGCGCATGGTCGAGGCAAATAAAGGCTAGGGAAGAAGCGTGGGCTGAGGGATCCAGCGTCACGAGTGCCGGAAGGAGCCGTATCTCTGGTGGTAATTAATACTGGCAGGTAATCAATACCGTAATCAATCGGGTAACCAAATGACCCAGAGGCAATTAAGACAACCTAGACAGCTCTAGCTCCAGTTTAAACGGTGAAAATTTAACTTCACTCACGAAGTGTTCTAAGTGATTCAACCAAATTAAACGGCGATAGGGCATGCAGGCACCTAATCCGGTACTAGATCTGTCACCAGACCCAGCAGCACAGGATATTGGTGCTACGCCCACATTACGCAAAGACACTAGAGAAGCTAAAGCATTTTGTTGACATTAATGTTCATAATTGAAGAATTCTCCCAGAAAATTTGAGATCAGCTCATAGTCATTCATATGATTACCTCCTTATGGGTAGATAGGAAAGGCACTTTCAATCCGGAATCCATCAGGTGCGGCTGGGTCAGCATGAAGACTGATTTTGACCTTGGTTGTGTCTCCTATGTTAACTGCTTGAATGATGGGATTCCTTCGACTACCAACGTTCGTAAATCCACCTGTTGCTGCACTCTAATGAGAGGAGCTTGTTGCTCGTTCGTATGTTTACACAAACACAATTGGATTTCCTTCCCTGCGGGCCGCTTGGATCAATTCAGTCATACTCTGAATGAATTGCTCTAAAAGGACCGTTTTATGTCCGGGTAATTGTTGTTTGAGTCGATTAATTTCAGTTTCTAGTTGATCTAATTCAACTAAATCGATGGTGTCTCCACTGTGAGACCCGCTGTAGACTACTTTTTCTAGCAGTAGAGACGTTTCATTCAGCAATAGGTTTGCGATTTCTTGATTGAGATAACCGATATCGCTGGAATTTCCAAGTCTACATTGAACGGCTATAAATCTACTGCTCGGATAATTAGACGCAAGATTGTCATCCTCAATAAAGACTTCGCCCGTTTCTTCATCAACTTGAAGGATATTTGAGTTAATATCGATTTTCAAGTTGTTTTTATGAGTGTAAACGACAGCATCTAAGCCCATGTCTATCCCCTTAAAAAGTTACAATTCCTTCTGTGGTTAAAACTGTAACACGTCCTTCTAAGCTTCCAATATTGCCTTGAGCACGTAGGATTTGGAGGCGTGCATTTTCTGCTGTTATTGGGACATTTCTAGCATCTATAAGAATCTGCTCACCTTGTTGTGCAGCTTTTTGTATAGCATTCTTGAGAGTGTTGGGTCCAGCACTGGTTAAAGTTTTAAGTTCTGTAGAAACACCATTAATTCGGAAGTCAGGAGTTTTACTAGGGACTCTTGGGACGATTTCAACAGTTTTACCTTGTCCCAGTAATTCTTCTACCATGCTTCTCTCTACTGGATTGATATCGTTAAGATTACCGATCAGTGTTCCAGGTGATGCTTTTTCTTGGACTGCTTCGATTGCTTCATCGGCGTTCTGGCGGGCCAAGAGTGCCTCAGGAGACCCCGGTGCCATCTGTTCCAAGACGTCCGCAGCTTGCTCGGCTTGGTCGGCGGCTTTCTGGGCTTTGGCTAAATCCCCAGCCGCACCAGCCACTACAGTGTCGATCAGGTCAGTTATGGCGCTGATGGTACAACGGCCAGGGTTTGGGAGCGGGGTGTCATTTTAGGAGAGTTGAATCTGAAACTGCTGGGGCAACACAACCTCAGTAATGCGCTAGCAGCCGTTGCGGTAGGGCGACTACTGGGATTGGATTTTGCTGAAATTGTAGCTGGTTTGGCAACCTTCGAGGGAGCACGGCGGCGGTTCGAGCGGCGAGGTGAAGCGAATCAAATTCTGTTTATTGATGACTATGCCCATCATCCCAGCGAAATTCGGGCCACGCTAGCAGCAGCTCGGCTGCGAGTTCAAGATAGCACCGGTTACAGGCGAGTCGTTGCTGTGTTTCAGCCCCACCGCTACAGCCGCACCATTGCGTTTCTCGACGAATTTGCCCAAGCATTTGCCGATGCCGATTTAGTCATTACGACCGATATTTACAGCGCTGGAGAAGCCAATTTGGGACAAGTGACCGGGCAGCAGCTTGCCGATGCAATTGCGGCTCATCAATCCTCGGTGATCTATCAGCCAACCTTGCCGGAAGTTTCGGCCTATTTGATGGAAACGCTTGAGCCGGGAGATTTAGTTCTATTCCTGGGTGCAGGCAACCTGAATCGGGTGATTCCAGAACTGGTGACGTTTTATCAGCAGGTGGAACAAAGTCGCTCACAGGTTTACTGTGGCTCGGCCTAGTGTCGAGTTATAGTTAGCCGATAAAGCGGTGATCTGAACTTCATTGACCTAAATTTACTTGTTACATCATTTAATTCGATACGATCATGGCTCTTTCCCAAGACTCACCGAGCATTCATTCCTCTGCTGCAAAGGTAACTAAATCGCTCATGGTAGATGCGGGTCACTCGTGGTTTGCACCGCTGGGGCGGCAGCCTCAGGCAATACGCCTTCCTGGTACAGATTGCCTGATTAAGCCCCAGGTACCGCTTTCTACACTCACTTCGTTCAAGGTTGGTGGTCCGGCTGAGTTGTATGTTGCGCCCCGCTGTATTGAGGACTTGCAAGCCAGTTTGGACTGGGCTAACTCACGTGGTTTGCCGATTACCTTGCTGGGAGCAGGCAGCAATTTGTTAATCAGCGATCAGGGGCTGCCCGGACTGGTAATTGGCACACGGCGACTACGCTACGGCTATTTTGATGAGGTCAATGGTCAAGTGATCGCAGCAGCGGGTGAACCAATTGCACGTTTGGCTTGGCGAGCCGCAGAACGAGGTTGGGGCCACCGGAGCCACGCCAGGTAGGGGCTGGCCTCCCTGGTGGGCAAAGTGGGCCAAATCCCCGACCACAAAAATATTCGGGTGGCCCGGAATGCTCAGATCCGGCTCCACCATCACCCGCCCCACCCGGTCTAGTTCGGCTCCGGTGCGTTGCTCCAGCACCTTGCCCATAGTCGATGCCTTCACACCTGCGGCCCAGAGAATTGTACGAGCCGGAATTTGCTGCATCTCGTTACCCCGCTTCACGGTGACAATGTGATTGTCGATATTCGTCACCAGCGATTGGGTTTGTACGGTCACTCCTAACCGGGCCAGCGCCTGAGCTGCCTTCTCCGAGAGTTCTGGCGGGTAGGGGGGCAGCACCCGGTCTAAGCCTTCGATCAGCAGAATTTTGGTTTCGGTGGTGTCGATGTTGCGGAAGTCGGATTTCAGCGTGTTAAAGGCGAGTTCGGCAATCGCGCCGGCCAGTTCCACCCCAGTCGGACCGCCGCCGACAATCACAAAGGTCAACCAGGCTTGGCGCTTGGCAGGATCGGTTTCTTTCTCCGCCGCTTCAAAGGCGACAAAAATCCGCCGTCGCATCTCTAAGGCATCTTCGACAGTTTTCAGTCCAGGCGCGGTGGGCTTCCAGTGGTCATTGCCGAAGTAGTGATGGCTGACGCCGGTAGCCACGATCAGCGTGTCATAGTCAATTTGGCGATTGCGCAGCATTACTCTTTGCTGGGCTGGGTCAATATCGCTGACTTCGTCCATCAGCACCTTGACGTTGCGGTACCTGCTGAGGATGCCGCGTAAGGGAGAAGAAATGTCGGCTGGCGAGAGGGTCCCCGTTGCTACCTGATACAGCAGGGGTTGGAACAGGTGAAAATTGCGCTTGTCGATCAGGGTGACGTGCGCTTCGGATTTTCCCAGTTCCTTGGCGGCATAAAGTCCCCCAAAGCCGCCGCCTACAATCACTACGCGGTGTGCGGGTTGAGTCTGATTCGCCATGCTCGAACGCTCCTTAGAAGGCAGTCACAGAAAGGCAGTTACAGAAAAGCAGTCACAGAAAAGCAGTTACAGAAAAGCAATCACAGAGACGGTGCTCCCTTGTAGCTTAACTTAGGTTCCCCAAATTCCAGGTAGCTAGTGCTACGGGGATCAGAGATCCTCACCAAACTTTTGCATCGTCTGTATCAACTGTTCAATTTCGGCCTCGGTGGTGAAGTAGTGCACACAGGCGCGAACGCAAGTAGGCAACGAATTGGGGATAGTAGGGCGGATTGTAGGGCATCAGCACCATCGGCGGCGTATCGAAGCCATCCACCAGAAACAAACAGCCGTTATGGGTCGAGAGATTGATCGGGCCACGCACTAACGTCATGCCCTGTGCTCGCAGCCAGTTACAGGCGGCTTCTAGCAATGCTTGCGCCACACTAAAATCATCAATGCACTCAAAGTAGCCGAATAAGCCGACCTTTTGGCCTTCCCGTTCGATCAGTCGATCGTTCACGGCAGCCACAATTCGCCCAACTACCTCTTGGTCCCGCAGAGCCAGGAAGCGCTGCAATCGGCCATAGTCAAAAAATGGGTTATCGGTAGCGAACGTTTTAGCGACGCTGCTGCGCAATGGCGGCACCCAGTTGGGGTCATTGGCATAAACCCGCTGCGGCAAATCTAGAAATCGATCGGCATCCTGGGGTGTATCAACAGTGCGAATTTCGACAGCTGATTGAGAAACAGTGACCATAGGAGAGCCAGGATTAGCGGTACTTTTTGAACACCAACGTCACGTTATGACCGCCAAACCCAAACGAGTTAGACAGCGCCACTTCGACCGGCTGCTTGCGACTCTGGTTGGGGACATAGTCCAAATCACAGGCTGGATCAGGATTTTCCAGGTTAATCGTGGGTGGGATTTGATCATTAGCCACTGCCATTGCCGTCGCCACAGCTTCGATGCCGCCCGATCCTCCCAGCAAATGGCCGGTCATCGATTTAGTAGAACTGATCGCCACGTCGTAGGCATGGTCGCCTAAAGCCGTTTTGATCGCCGTGGTTTCAGTCGAGTCGTTGGCCGGGGTACTGGTGCCGTGGGCGTTGATGTAGCTGACTTGTTCAGGGCTAACACCCGCATCCTTTAAGGCCAACTGAATCGCTCTAGCGGCCCCTTCTCCGCCCGGAACTGGAGAGGTCATATGATAGGCATCGCAAGTCATGCCGTAGCCGACAATTTCAGCGTAGATTTTGGCACCCCGGCTCAGGGCATGCTCCAGTTCTTCTAGGATCAGAATGCCAGCGCCTTCTCCCATGACAAATCCATCGCGGTTGATGTCAAAGGGACGGCAGGCATGGGCCGGGTCATCATTGCGAGTCGAGAGGGCTTTACAGGCCGCAAAGCCAGCCAGCGACAAGGGTGTCACCGCCGCCTCGGTTCCGCCGCAAATCATGGCCTGAGCATAGCCCCGCTGCACCAGTCGAAAGGCATCGCCAACCTGCATCGATCGCAAAAAGTTGACTACGGCTTTGTGCAAAATTTGCACGGCTTTTGGTTGTCCAGTCGAGCCGGAAGTGTAGAGCAGATAGGCAAGCTGATCAGGGTCAATCACCCTCGGCGGGTTCGCGGTTGGGTAAGCGGCAGGCTGGAATTGATCGAGATAGCAGATGGTTAAATCGGCAGCGAGGGGGGGCAGCGAGGAATCGGTCAGCAGCACCGTTGCTTGGGCATTTTGCAGCATCCACTGCAGCCGCTCGGCTGGGAAAGCAGGATCGAGGGGAAGGTAAGCGGCTCCGGCCTTGAGCACGGCTAGTAGCGCGATTAGCATGGTGGGCGAGCGATTCAGGTACAGGCCAATCGGAGCATCTGGCGTTACGTTCAGCGTCAGTAAATAATGCGCTAGCTGATTCACTACCTGATTCAGCGTTTCATAGGAAAACTGTTGATCCTCAAACACCAGGGCAATTGCATCGGGTGTCTGCTCGACCTGAGTTTCAAATAACTCGTGAATCAAGTTTGGCTCTATCAAAACCTGATTAGCAGCATTCCATTGAGCTATCTGCTGCTGTTCTGCTGTCGTCAGAATATTTAGCTCACCGAGGCGTTGAGTTGGGTTTATCGTTAACTGATCCAGTAAAATCTCCAGGTGATTCAGCATTCGCGTGATGCTTTCGGCTGAAAAGCGTTCCGAGTCGTAGAGGATTCTGAGCGTGATCGCCGCATCAGCAGTCACATAGAGGCTAAGCGGATAATTGGTTTGCTCGCTGGTTTGAATCGATTTCAGGCTGGCAATTGCTGATTTTAAACCGGGGTTAATTGGATAGTTTTCAAAAATCAGCAGACTTTCAAACAAAGGCAGCGAACGAGGTATGTCGCTCCAGCGGTGAATATCAATCAGTGAACTATATTCGTATTGCCGCAGGTCTAACTGCTGAAGCTGAATTTGCTGTAACCAGGGCAGGATTGGCTGCTGGGGAGCAAGTTTGATCCGCATTGGTAACGTGTTGATGAATAGGCCAATCATCGCCTCAGCCTGGGGTAAATCCATCGGACGACCGGCACAAGTCACCCCAAACACGACATCTGTTGCGCTACTGTAGCGACTGAGCAGCAGAGCATAGGCGGCTTGCACTAGGGTGTTTAGCGTTAGCTGCTGCTGTTGGGTGAAGGACCGCAAGCGAGCTGTGAGCTGAGGAGAGATCTGGAGCTGCTGCTCTTGGTATATGGCAGGTCCAGCTTGCATAGAGCGAAACGGGCGGAATCGGCTGATAGACAATCCCAACGCGCGGGCTAAGTTGCGTATCCTGCTGGAACAGGGTGCTTTCTCCTTCTAATCTGCCAATATACTCTTGATTAGCCAAATCATATCGCGCCCCCAGCAATAGCTTCAGATTGTCAAAAATTGAGATCAAATCTTGGGCATAAACTCCGACATAGCTGCGACGCTGAGTGGCATCGTATCCCCGTTCCAGACCAAAATCGCGGTTGCCATAGTCTGGGTCAAACAGGTCAATCGTATCGCCACCGAAAAACAGTTCAAAGCTCTCATCCTGGCGACGCAAATCAACACCAAACAGCAATTCGTGCTCGACTGATCCGGTGTTCACAGTACCCACAACATCGGTTACTAGTGAATAGGTTGTCGTTCCGCCCGTGGTGGTGGAGGCATCACGATTCACTGTGCGGTTGTCGGGTTGGAGCAGACCCAGTCCCAATAACTCCCGTTCCAGCACATCGGCAATTTCAACCCGAAACGCATTACGGACTTTCCAAGTCTCGCTCAATTGATGCTCTAGACGGTAGCCCAGGTTGAAGCTCTCATAGACAATGTCACCAAAATCGGGTTCGCCTAAGTAGCGCGATCGCGGCACCTCTCCTAACGGGTTCTCCAACACTGTTCCTACGGCAGGTAAGCCCGGATAGTTCAGGCGAGAATCTCGTAAATAGCTGCCTTCGAGGATTAAAGAGGTGTCTCTGCCCAACCGAAAGCTCAGCACAGGCGCAACAAAGATCCGTTCAACATCGACAAAATCCACGAAGGTGCCCGAATTTTGATACTGGGCATTCAAGCGATACCCGATTGTGCCGTCAGCATTCAGTGGCCCTGAAAGATCGATGCTAGGGCGATAAAAGTCATAGTTGCCGATCGTCCCCTCTACTTCATAGAAAGGCTCATCCGTGGGCAGTTCTGTCACTAAATTAATTAGTCCGCCCGGTTCTCCCTGTCCATAGAGCACCGATGCTGGGCCTCTGAGCACTTCAATCCGCTCCACGTTGGCTAGTTCCTGCTGAAAAGCGCCGCCAGCGCCAAGGTTGCGAATGCCATTGGTAAAAAAGTAATTAAAGCTTTGAAAACCGCGAATGATGGCAGTATCACCCGATGGGCTGAGTGAAGATTCTTGGCTCGAAAGTCCGCTGACATTGCGGAGGGCATCGCTGATTTGGGTGACTTGCTGATCGTCGATCCCCAAGCCACGTCCACCACCCGTAACTAAGGCAATGTTTCCACCCAGATTTTCCATATAGAACACCGTTTTACGTTCAACAAATTCATGTTCAAAAAATCACGTACCTAATTCATCTTCCACTAAACTCATCTGTTCTAGAAGACTCCTGATCTCTTTTCACATATTTCAATCAGCACTATATTCTGAAGGGCTTAAATCAATCCATTGCGTAAACCATTCTCCATCTTCCGCATCTTCCCCATCTCCCTTACCCCCCTCCCCGCTTCTCCGTCCGTGCCAAAGAAACCTTCTGTGACCGTTTCCGTTTCCCTGCATGGAGCGGTTTCTCCTGCATCACTCGATAGGGTTCTAACCTTTCTGTTCCTACGGCAAGATAATTTGTTTCACTCCATTGACTCAAACGTTCGACGTTGCCTGGATCGGTGGCTAGGAGATGTTCTTCGATCAATTCACAGAGTAAATGAATCACCAAAATCTGCACCTCTTGAATTCGCTGAGTTTCTAGCGCTGGAATCACAATCGCAATATCGGCCAAGTTACGCAACTCACCGCCATCGCCACCCAACAGCGCAATGGTTTTCACGTTGAGTCGTCGGGCCGCCTGAAAGGCCGCAATTACGTTTTTGGAACGTCCGCTGGTGCTGATTCCCAACAGTAAATCATGGGCTTGGGCAAAGGTTTCCACCTGGCGCGCAAAGATATCGTCATAGCTGACATCGTTCGCCCAGGCGGTGAGAAAGGCTGAATCGGCCGAGAGCGCCATCGCCGGTAGTCCAGCTCGATGCGGACAGCAAAACCGCCCTACCAATTCCGCCGCAAAATGCTGGGCATCCGCCGCACTACCCCCATTGCCGCAGAGCAGCACCTTGCCGCCGCGCGCAAAGCAAGCACTCATAGCTTGGGATGCCGCCTGAATTGCCGGACGCAGCAGCCGTTGCGAGCGCTGTACCGCGCTGATCACCGCCTCGAAGCCCCGATCCAGAATCGCTAACTGGCTGGCTTCTCCATCTGTGACTGGGCTAGCGCCGCTCAACACCTCTTCATACAGTGCCGCCACCGCACTCGTCACCTTTGGCCAGGTAAAATGCTCTTGACAGCGCCGGATCGCCTGTTGTCCCAACAAACTCCGGAGCGGTGAATTTTCGGCTAGATGCAGCAGCCTTTCGGCTAACAGTTCGGGCGCATTCGGCGGCACCAGATAGCCGGTCTCGCCATCTTTGACCGTGAATTGATCCACGCACCCCGACCCGCTCTTCTACCTGACCGCGCGCTGGCGCCGGGCGGTCGAGACGATGGTCCGGCGAGCCCCGGAGCAGTACCTCTGGATGCACAGGGTCTGGCGCAGCCGACCAAGGCACGAGCGGCTGGGCCGGCCGTTCCCGCCCGCCCTGCTCGACAAGCTCCGGGCCCTGCCATGGATGACCGCGGACGGCCTGGACCGCCTGGTCGACCGCTCCGCCCGAGATGCTCGCCTGCTGGCGGAAACCGGCCAGGACAAGCTGTCGTAGCGGGAGGAGCACGGGCCCGCTGGGCGGCGTGCCCCCGGGAGCGTGTGCCGACGCGAGTCGGCCGTGGAGCGATGTGGCCCCTAAACTGGATCAAGCCCTCTTCGGCGGAGGTGCGGCATGGAAGGCGTGATGGCTGAGCTTCGACTCGAGGACGTGAAGGTGCTGATCGTCGACGACGATCGGGACGTGCTTGAGTCCATCGAGGCGGCGTTCCAGTCCGAGGGCGCCGCGACGCAGCTGGCGATGGACGGGCAGGAGGCGGTGCGGATCTGCCAGGAGGAGCCGCCCGACCTGGTGGTGCTCGACATGATGCTGCCCAGGCGGAGCGGGTTCCTGGTGCTGGAGAAGATCAAGGGCCACGAGGACTCGCCGCTGGTGATCATGGTGACCGCCAACGAGGGCAAGCGGCACCAGGCCTACGCCGAGAGCCTGGGCGTGGACGCGTACCTTCTCAAGCCCGTGCCGCTCTCGCGGCTGCTTGACACCGCGGTTCGGCTGCTCGACCAGGCCGACGCGGAGGAGCACGACGAGGCCAAGAACGGGAAGGCGGACAACGACGCCGGCCCCGCGCCGCGTGAGTGATCATGCCCAAGAAGCGTCAACTGGTCATCACCCGCAGCAGTCGAGCCACCGGCGGCTCGCCCGGTGAGCTCGCCAGCATGGGGCCCATGGCCAATGTGCTCTCGTCGCTGGCGCTCTACAACACCGCGCCCGACGGCTCGCGCCGCAACACCGGGATGGAAGTGCTCTGGGGGCCGGGCATGGTGCTGGAGATCCCCGCGGGAGTGGACGAGGTCTCCCAGGTGCTGGCGACCATCACCGACGACGACATCGCGTTGCCCGTACTCATGCGCGCCTGCAAGGCCCTTGGCTGGGCCATGACCGACGTCGAGACCGGGCGATCCTTCGGCTGACGCCGACTCGACGCTGCACCCAACGGAATCCGACATGCCCACCTGTCTGCTCACTAATTTCACCGGGGTCAGCGGTACCAAACAGCCACTCGGCTTCTTCTACCGTCAGCTTCAGGAAATCAATTTGGCTAACTAGCTGATGAATCCAGGGCTTGGCCAAACTTGGTTCGGTCCAAAACATGGGCCGCCAGTTTACATCTACCAAAATCTTGAGATAGTGTTGCTCGGCCAAGTCCAGCGCCCGTTCAATCGCGGCACGAGTATCAGGATAGGACAACTCCAGCGTTCCCAAAATCAAAAACTCAGCAGCTTCAAACAACTCCACAGGCAGCAAGTCGGCTTGCAATTGGGTATCAGCAAACTCAGTGGTGGCTCGTCCGCGAAATCCGGCAAACTGCCGTTCACCTCCTGGTAAGCGCAGCACTTCTACTTGTCGGGTTGGGGCGGTGGGATGATGCTGGATGCCGATGGTATTAACCCCTAGCATTTGGAGAACATCCACCAGCTTTTGGCCCAGTTCATCAGTGCCAACACAGCCAATAAATCCGGCAGTAGTGCCCAACTTTACCAAAGCCGAGGCAACATTAGCGGGTGCTCCACCTGGATAGCGTGTCCATGCATGCACTTGAGCGATTGATTCAGTGACTTGATCGGCCAAACAATCCCAGAGAATTTCCCCCAAACATAAGACACGCAAGCTCTGCACCATTTCTACCCTGTTCTTCTGAGGTTTGGCCTACACTATACCATCGAGACTCAGGGGCAAGTTAGCAGACCATCCAATAACAAGGCAATGGGATAGAACATGGGATAGAACATGGGATAGAAATAGGTGTCAAAAGGTTCGTCGTTGCTTCCAAATGGCAAGGGCATAACAATAAAGGGCATAACAATAAGGGAGAAAGGGCGATAGGAATTGGAGCGTCCTGTCTAGCGTCCTGTCTAAAGTTCGAGCCAAAAGTCTCGATCGAGCATTGCTTCAAGCGAGCGCGAGTAGGGCCATTCGGGAGGAAAGTTCGTCTGAGGATATTCCTTGCATGTATTTTTGAGCGCAATCTGCCAAGCCTTATCAAAGCTAGCGTCCCATCTCGTTTTCAGACTAGGAACTGCATCTAATAAAATTTCGAGTTCACCGCGCTGAGTCCGAATGGTTCGTTCCCACCCGTTGTAATCATCTGGTGATTTCACATACAGTCGTTTCAATAAATGCTCTAGTAAAACAATTAAACGACTAATCAGTTCCTTTTTTTGAGCAATTCCCAATCCCTCTACCTCTTCGACCTGGAGCCGCAGGTTTAGAGCTTGGCTGCACTGGTCTGCAATCCGTAGGTAGCGTCCTTCTTGCAAACGATACCCCAGCAACTGTCCGTCAATCCAGTCGCCTTTGGGATCAAACAGCCAATATTCTTCGACTTCGAGCTGTTCATAGAGCACCTGTTTGTGGCCGGTGTCTTCCTGCCGAGTGCTGGCCGAGGTAATTTCAAAAATCACTTTAGGAACCTGTCCTTCTTGCCAAATTTTGTAGTTGTCGCGCCCGCCCGGTTCTACGTCAAAAATCACCATCACATCGGGCGCAACCCGCAGCTTAGGGAAGCCTTGGGCATAGTAAAGAAACTGATTTGCTAATACAGTGGCCCGTTGGCCTTGCGAATACTGCCGCAGCACTTCCAGAATCGTCAGAATTGCATAGAGATGATCGAAGGTTTCGGCCACGGGTTTTCCATCAGCACTGGGATAAACTAGCGTATCCGAGGGGGTAATTGCAGTCATGGCATTGATTTCCGGTGTAGGGGGTCCGGTGATGAAGCCGATGATGTTGAGGATAGCACAGGTGTTCTAGCTGGATTGAGCTGTATCTTGGCTCGCTGGCCAATTATGTCGCAGTGTTATTCTGGTCTCCAAACGGTTAGCTGTAATTATCAAGCTCTCGCATTTATAGTCTTGCTAATTCTTGATGATCTGGAACAACGACTTGAGCAAATGGCTCATCTCGCCGCAGAATAACGTTTGGGCACCTCTAAGATTTGCGTATCCATTCCAGAGATGGTTTGCGCTGTGCTTTGACGCAGTCTTGCAGATAAAGATTGATCAGGCTTTGATAAGAAATGCCTGTTTCGGCTGCCAGGTTCTTGAAGTATTCAATCACTTCTGCTTCTAATCGAATCGTTACTTGTTGTTTTAGTTTTCTGGTGTAGGGGTTTTTAACAGATTGGGAAAAATCGTAATTGTTTTTCATTCCAAGAAACTCCGGTATTGTTGACACTCTCGTTTATTGGCTTTACGAGCTGAGAAAATCCGAATAATTTCTTCCTCCTCTCGATATGTATGACAAACTACCAGTAACCTCAGCGAATCAATCATGCCTAGCAGGATGTAGCGTTCCTCCTCAGATGAATGGTTGGCATCATAGAGGAAACGAGCATTCTCGTCATAGAAAACTGATTCTGCTTCATCAAACGATACGCCGTGCTTTTGCTGATTGACTCGCGCTTTTTGTTCGTCCCACTCGACTGGCCCCTGCAACGACAGCATGAAGATGGCAATCATCGGACCGTAGAGAAACAGTACGAACAAACTAAAGAAGGCAGCCAGAAAATAGAAGGAGAGGGGACGTTTGTTCATAATGGTTAGAGATGGTTAGAGTTCCTTGCGAATATCCACCACTCGCAGAATACCGGCTACCAGGAAGAGCGTGACGATCAGCAGCACCACAGCATTGGCGGCAGCGAGGGGATATTGCAAACTACCAATTTGGGTTTGGATCAATTTGCCGACCGAGGCCGACTGGCCGCCCCCCATCAGGCGGACCGTGATGAATTCGCCCATCACCAGCGTCACAACAAAAATCGAGCCGATGGCAATACCGGGAGCCGTCAGCGGCAGAATCACTTCCTTGAGAATCTGAAATCCTGATGCTCCCATGTCTTCAGCGGCGGTAATCAGGTTGCGATCGATCCGCATCATGCTGTTGAAAATGGGCGCGATCATAAAAAAGTTATACAGATGCACCATCCCCAGCACGACGGCAAAGTCGGAATACAGCAACCACTCCACCGGCTGTTCGACTAAGTTTAGATTTAACAGCAAACTGTTGATTAAGCCTTCCTTGCCCAGGACAGGAATCCAGGAAATCATCCGGATAATGTTAGAGGTCCAGAACGGCACCGTGCAAATTAGGAATAAAATAATTTGCAGCTTCTGGTTTTGAATATGAAAGGCGAGAAAGTAAGAAACTGGAAAGGCAATCGCTAAACAGAAAAACCAAACTAAAACAACATATTTAAACGTATTTAGGTAGGTTCTTAAGGAGACTTCTGTAAACACGTCAGCATAGTTGCTCAGCGTAAAACCGGGTACCATCGTGTAGCCGTTAAACTCCCAGAAACTGACTAACCCGATCATCAAAATCGGAAAGATCAGGAACAGCAGAAATACCAACGTCTGCGGTATGGCCAGCAAATAGGGCTGAACCCCTTTCCAAGTTTTATACATACAGAAGTCTCCCCCAGGCGCTCTTAGCTAAGACGTAGATAAGACGTAGCTACGAGGCAATAAACTCGTTCCACTTCTTGACCAAGTGCACCTGCTCATCCATTGTGGAGTTCCAGACAACGACGTTACCCATCCGCTCTTTGAAGGAGCCGCCATCGCGCACAGCGCCCTTTTTCTCTAGAGTTTTGCCAAACGGATCGACCATGTCTTCGGCGGCAGGTTTGCCTTCGTACCAGAAATCCCACTCGGCTGTGCTTGCCGGAACGTCATCGTTACAGAAAGGTCAGGCGAGTTTTTGGACTTTATTTCCCGCGGCGTTAACCGCGTCGGTCGGCTATTGGGCAACGCTAAGTCTAAACATCCCTGACTTTACACGATATGCACGGTCACAGCGTTCGCAGATGCTCGGGCAAGCATTGGGACTGCCGCTGACGATGACAGCGTTCGCCTTTATCGGCGTTGCCGTGACGAGTGCGACCGTTATTATCTACGGCGAAGCCATCGCCGATCCGGTTCAGTTGATACAGCGTTTTGACAGCCGACTTGTGATCTTGTTTGCGATGATCGTTATTTTTGTCGCGCAAATATCAACAAATATGGCGGCAAACGTCGTATCGCCATCGAACGATTTTTCGAACCTCAACCCGAAACGCATCTCGTATGTCACGGGCGGCTTGATAACGGCCGTGATCGGTATATTGATGATGCCGTGGCAACTGATGTCGTCGATGGGTGCGTATATCTTCACGTGGCTGATCGGTTATTCGGGTCTTATGGGTGCGATCGGCGGAATTTTGATCTGTGATTACTGGGTTATCCGCCGCCGCCGCATTGAAATAGCGGAGCTCTACAAGGCGGACGGAATTTACAGCTACGGCAGCGGATTTAATTTGCGTGCGATTGCCGCTCTGGCTCTCGCTATCGCTCCGGTCGTTCCCGGTTTCCTGCGTGCGGCAACCACACCGGGAGGACAACTTGCTGATCCCAATCCGTTCGATACCGTTTATACATATGCGTGGTTCGTTACGTTTGTAATCGCGTTTACCCTTTACTACTTTTTGATGTCCGGGCTAAAGCCAAAAAAAGCCGACGCACGGTAGCAGTGCGTGCGCCGGCAAGCCAAACAATTATGTTTTATCGTCCGCCTGTTTGATCAAGCGGGATTGCGATCTTGAAAACCTCGTTATCGGCGCCGAAATTCCCGATCCAGGTCGCTTTTCCGGTCAGCAGCGAAACGTAGTAGAGCTGCCTGTAACCGGCGTCGGTAGAGATCACTGCAAATGCCTTATTATCAACAGTTGCGGAACTTTTTCGCGAACTGTAAATATCAAAACCCGTAACGCCGATCGCGTCAACTCCCAGGCGTCCCGTCGCAACCAGAATCCCGTTGTTTGCAGGGGACTGGATCGCCACTTGGTCCAAATTAGAGTCGATGACGAACAACGTCGTCGCCGTGGACGGGTCAAGGTCGTTATTCGTATACTCTGCCAGATGGGGTTTTATTCAAGCTGTTGTTTTGTTGGATTGATGCCACAAAATGATTGGGTTGGCCGTAGCTCGAATCGGCCCAAACGCCAACTCTCATAGAATCTCTGGGATATGAATCTAGCCATGAAAAAATTGCATCGCATATTAGTTTTGCCCCTGCTGGCTCTGTTGACTGCTGGAATTTTGATTGCCTGCGCTAGCGGTGGAGGGACGGGTAGTGCCAGTGCTCCGATTAAAGTTGGCTCCAAAGACTTTACAGAGGCGTTCATTATCGGTGAGATGTATGCCTTGGCATTAGAAAAAGCTGGATTCCAGGTAGAGCGCAAACTCAACTTGGGCGGAACTCCCGTAGCACAAGCAGCGTTGCAAAGCGGCGAAATTGATTTATACCCGGAGTATACTGGCACCGGGCTGCTGACAATTTTGAAAGAACCTGCCATTAGCGACCGGCAGCAGGTATTCGACAAGGTTTCGGCTGGCTACAAAGAAAAATACAGCTTGATTTGGCTTGAACCGGCTCCGATGAACAATACCCAGGCTCTAGCCATGACCCAAGAAAAGGCCAACCAGTTCGGTATCAAAACAATTTCCGATATGGCCGCCAAGGCAGGAGAGCTAGTCATGGTAGGGCCACCAGAATTTGAAGTTCGAGAAGACGGATTGCCCGGCATTAAAGCTAAGTACGGCAATTTTGAGCTGAAGGAGTACAAGGCCGTCGATCCAGGCTTGCGCTATAAGGCTCTGACCGATGGCGAAGCCGATGTAACCGTTGCCTTTGGCACCGATGGTGAGATCGCCGCCTTCAAGCTCGTGGTACTGGAAGACGATAAGCAGCTCTTCCCGCCCTATCAAGTTGCTCCGGTCGTGCGGCAGCAAACCCTAGAGGCCAATCCCAAAATTGCCGATGCCTTAAATGCAATTGCCCCCAAATTAACCGATGCCACGATGCAAAAACTCAACTACGAGGTGAGCGGCAACAAGCGAGAGCCAGCTGAGGTTGCCAAGGAATTTCTGACTCAAGAGGGGCTGATATAGACCCAAAGAAGTTGCCGAGGGATAGGTCATAGAGGGATAGGTCGTAGAGAGAGAACTTGTGAGCACAATTCGGTTTGACCAAGTTTCGCTTCAGTTTCCCGGTGCTGCTCGTCCGGCAGTTGATCGCTGTAGCTGTGAAATTGCCTCTGGCAAGCTAGTCGTTATTTTGGGGCCTTCTGGCTGTGGCAAAACGTTCGGAAGTAGCAATCTTCTATCGTCAGATCTCTACCTGGCAACTTGTCCTTTACTTTGGTGTCGCAATAGCGATTGCTGCCTTTGTATCCCAGCCCGTTATTTGGGAAGATACAGGACTTTATCACTACAGCGTGATTCGCTGGCTAGCAGAGTTTGGCACCGTGCCAGGAATTGCCCTGTTATTTGCTAACTTTGGTTTCACCTCTGCTTGGTTTGCCTTTGCCGCACCTTTGAACCCAGATGTTCTCGCGGCTCGCGCCAGTACGGTTGCCAATGGTTTCATCTTTCTGCTGGCGGTTTTGCAGTTTGGTCTCAGTTTATCTCGAATTTGGCATAAGCAGGCCCAATTGACCGATGGTTGGATTGTAATTTGCTACAGCTGCCTTTTGCCAATTATTCTGGCAACTGACTTCATGTCAATTATTTTGATTTCTGCTTCTCCAGATATTCCTGCGCTGTTTCTGGTCATTGCGACTGCATGGACTCTATTACTGACTGAAACTGCTGCTAACGAAACCCAAGAATCCACGAAAAATAGTCAAACTGTTCCCTTATTTCTAGCGATAGGAGCCTTCAGTATCAAACTAACGGCTTTACCGCTTTTGTTTGTGACTGGATTATGGTTCATCTTCAGATACAGCCTAAACCCATTTAATCCTCGGTGGTTGTTGCACCAAATTGCCATAGCTGCTTTGTTTGGTCTATTGCTAGTTCCCTTTTTCCTGTCCGGTATTATTACCTCTGGTTGTCCGCTGTATCCCTCTGGAGCGTTTTGTCTCGATTTGCCTTGGTCTCCTGATCGGGAAACTTCTGAATCCATCGCCAAATCTACTCACGGCTGGATTAGCTGGTATGGTACGCCGCCGGAAGGTGTGAGTCCTTTAGTCTGGGCGCTGGGGCATTGGTTCAAAGAGTTTGGCAATAAAGTGATGGTGTCGCTAATTGTGAGCACCATTGCTGCGGCCATCTATCTGCTTGTGGGCAAGAATCGGCATCGCGTTGTGTCACGTTGGTTAATCGCTCTAGCCGTAACAGGAATCACCTTTTTTCTATTCACAGCTCCATTTAATCGATTTGTTCTCCCTTATTTATTTCTGGTCCCGGCCTTGGCTATTTCAACCTATCTGCAATCCTTTAAAGCAGGCGAGTTTTTAGGCCGCCTGAAGATTTCTGTACAACTATTCGCAACCGGGCTGGTCATCGCAGCAGGACTCTTTAGCGTGCTCAGGCACTTTCGCGGGCCGGAAAGCGACAACTATCAGAAGGGTTTACACCTTTCAGATTGTCTTGGCTGAAGCCGAGGTGTGAAATCAATCAATCAAGGATGTGAGGAGACGATGAAACGACGGCAGTTTGTACAATACACAGGGGCAGGCTTATTGGCTGGTTTAGGGTTGAGCTTGGTGGATCGGCTGCCAGCTCAGGCTCAATCGGGAGCGGTCAGCATTCAATATCTAGGCCATACCTGCTTTTTGTTCACGGGCGATGGACGGCGGATTCTGGTCAATCCCTTTCGTCCGGTTGGCTGTACTGCGGGCTATTCTGCGCCTCAGGTTGGAGCCGATTTAGTGATGATTAGCAGCCGCTTGCTGGACGAAGGATCCGTCGAAGGGTTGCCGGGAAATCCGCGAATTTTGTTTGAACCGGGCGTGTATGACGTGAATGGGCTACAGGTGAACGGCATCGCCACTGCTCACGATGATGTAGGTGGACGGCGGTTTGGCACCAACGTGGCCTGGAGATGGGTGCAGAGTGGAGTGAATATCCTGCATTTGGGCGGCGCGGCGGCTCCGATCACGACTGAGCAGCAGATTTTAATGGGGCGTCCGGATGTACTGTTGGTTCCAGTAGGCAATGGTCCCAAAGCCTTTACCCCCGAAGAAGCTCAGGCTGCAATACAATTACTCAATCCTAAACTGGTGATTCCGACCCACTTCCGCACAGCCGCTGCCGATGCTGCAACTTGCGATATTCTGCCCATCGATAACTTTTTGGCCTTGATGGGCGGTACTCCAGTGCAGCAAGTAGGCAATTCGATTAGCGTTGCTCCGGGCGATTTACCAGGCAGCACCCAGATTCGCGTCATGAGCTATGCCTGATGAGTGGTGGCTGAGCGTCGGTATCACCTAAAAGATGTTCAGCGCCATTTCAATTCCATTTCAATAATTTGGTGCACCTCTCTGCAAGACTCAATAATTTCTCACCGATGAGCAACTCTCTGGCCGGTCGAAGATTTTGTCCTGTGATTGATCCTAATTTCATATGCGCTTGAGCTTGAAAGAATTTTAGGCAAATCCTCCTGAAGATTTGTTTTCATCTGGGTAATCTTGATGAGGTGAGAAGTTTCTGAGCCAGATCCAGTCCTGCAATTGGGCTGCGCTCAGCAACTTCCCATGCCAATTGATTCCCATAGATAATTTTTTGAGGACGACAATGGACGGTGGAAATACGTTTCAACTGCTCGTGACCATTCGACTCGTGGCCGTTGGATTCGGTCCCTACGGATTGCAGCCGTTTGTCCTCTTCCTCCTCGGACTCCAGGACTCGCTGGACATCTTCGGCGTCTAGGGCAAAGGTGACGGTGACGCTGGCTTCCACCATCGAACGGCCCCGGCTGGCTTGGGTCTGGTTGACCAAATCGGGCAAACGCTCGGCTCGCATTCCCTTGGAGCTAGATAGGCCCAGGGCAAACAGCAACGCATCCAAAATGTTGGATTTACCAGAGCCGTTTGGCCCAGAAATCACGGTGAACCCTGGCAACAGCGGAACTTCTGTGGTGCCACCAAAGGACTTGAAATTCGTCAGTTCAACGCGTTTGATATACACAGGTCGTCCATGAGAGCTTAGTACAAATATACTATCTTAAATAGAAAATGCAAGACCTGTTGGGGCAAGGTCAGTGCAAACTTGGTGCAAACACAAAGACGCTCCTAACTTTACTCAAAAAATGCAGAAGTGCGTCATAACGCAACTAAAATTTTGTAATCTCGGAGGCGGTAGGAAGCACTCTACCCCTACGTGAACCGACCCACTCGATAGTTTCCCCTTCTGACTAGGCACTCTAAAACCGATGATTCTGGAGAGCGGCCTGATGAAGATTTTGATGCTGTCGTCTACGTTTCCCTATCCACCCAGTCGGGGAGGAACGGAAATTCGCACGTTTAATTTACTGAAATACCTGTCGCAGCACCATTCAGTCACGCTTGTCACCCAACGCCACAAGGGAGTCAGCGATCAGGAAGTGGAGGAACTGCGGACCTGGGTGGATCAGCTCCAAATTTTTGCCCTCTCAGAAACATCTCTGGCGGCAAATCGGCTCAGGCGGTTCAGCGGCCAGCTTCAGCGTTTGGCCCAATCCCTCTGGAGCAACACCCCTCCCAATGTCCTTTATCGCTATTCGCCCCAGATGCAGGACTGGATTAGGGCAGCGGTGCAATCGGGCTATTACGATGTCGTCACCTGCGAGCACAGCGTCAACGAAATCTATATCCAGCCAGAGTTCCGGCAGTCGATCAAAACCGTGGTGGATGTTCACAGCTCGGTCTATGCCTGGACGCGCAATCATCTGGAAATGGGTGCCTCTGCCCATCCTGGACGAGATCGGCTGTATCTGCCGCTGCTGAAGCGCTACGAAAAACGTTATTGCCGCAAGTTTTCCCAAATTGTTGTGACAACCGAAGACGACCGAGTGCTATTAATTTCAGTCTATTCTCCTATCGCCTGAAACCGCGCGTCGCTCCGCACCCGGTTAAAGTCGGCTTCCATTTGGGCGAGGATCACGATAGATGGGGTTGAGGCTTACAGTTGAAGCTTACAGCAGGAATGGGCAAACCGATGTCTGCCGCGTTTCTTGGGGGCAAACCTATTCCTGCACTTCCTACCCAGGTTCAAGCGCTGAACAGCTTCATCGTTTGCTATAACTTAACCAAGCTGTATTTGCCCATTTTTATCATTCGTCAAGATGAGCGGACAGGCGATGTGTTCATTTTGGCGGGTGAAGAAACGATTGTTCTAATCAGCCCCAACGGTGAGCGGAGATTTCTATGAGCCAGCCTGATTTCCACAGCATGAACCGCAAAGCCTTAATTGCCTACCTGCTAGAGCATCGAGAAGATCAGCAAGCTTTTTATGCCCTGATGGATAAACTGGCAACTGAACCCGTTTTGGCAACATTGCCTCCTGTGTTTTCGAGTGAAGAAGCTGAGCAAGAAAACTTCGCAGAACTTCTCAAGGAGATTAATAAAAGACGAAATTTAGGGCAAGCCTCTTAACTGAAGGAAAAGGACTTTACGCATCGATCAGGTAAAGGTGTTGATCTTCTGCCGCATTTCTCTCCGTTTATCAGGCACCGCTCGCAGATTGGTGGTAATTTTGGCAAACTGAGAAATCTGTCCTTCTAAACTCAAGCCATCGAATGCAACTTCCGTTAAGGCCAAATCCTTCAGCGATTGCCAGCGGCTCTCCATCCATTGCAACAGCGGATTTCTCTCTTTTTCTAACTTGATTTCCTGAACCAGATGCCTTGTGCAAGCGAACAAAATATCGGCGTATTCAGTATCGTTTGGCTCGATGTCTTCATCATCCGCTGCAAAGTACACCACAAAATACTTTTGCCGTTCCAGCGCTTGCTTCAACCGCAGCAGTTCTGTGGACTTGCCCACTCCTCGATGCCCAGTATAGATCTGGCAAGTTGGCTTTTTGGAGCGGGTAATTTTGTTGCCCAGTTCTCGCATGACATCCCAACGACCACGCACTTCCTGACAGTCCACATAGGTTTCTGGCGTAGGAGGTTGAAATGGCTCAAAAGCACTGTAAATTTCTGTTAGTAATTCTTGTTCTGTAAATTTCTGGGATGAGCGAATCATAGCAGGGGATCAAGACAATCTTACCTCCCAGATTCTAGCCTTCTATATTCAAGGCATCATTGTGTTGCCGCTTGGAAGCAATAGCAGGTTGAGGGTCGGGCAGACTTGAGAGAAACGGATAAACCTGTATCTTCCATTGCTGGGTGATGGCAAGGCGAATCCAATTCCACCCGATTTTGAGATAACTCATGCCGCGATTCCAATGGGCATCGACTTGCCGACGATTACCCGATGTAACTACATTCATCCCTTGCAGCACCAGAAACAGCATTGTTAAGGCAATCACACCACACAATTGTGACAGGGCAAATTTGTCCCGCAGCCTGGAGGCTTCCAGATTGAATCCATTTGATTTCAAATCTAAAAACGATTCCTCCACCTGAAACCTTAGTCGATATTGGGCAAAGGTTTGTAGGGTTGTGGGTTCATCACTCACAATCACCCACTGCTCACCACTTTGCTTGTCATGGGCAAAGGCAAGATAAACGTTGGGGTAGGGCTTGGTTTTACCCACCGATACCACCGGGGTGAAGTAAGCTTGCCCCGGTTGCAACTGCACCGATGAGACCTTGCGCCACTGCCCCTCTATCTGAAACTGGAATGAGCGCTTGATGCGGATCCGGAAATGCCAACCCAAGTTCTCTCTGAGGTACTTCATCAACTTGCCATCAGCAAAGCCTCGGTCTGCCAATAAGACAATTGCCACGCCATCGGGCATCACTCGTGCCGCTTGCCGCAGTACCCGTTGAATCGTCCACAATCGGACACTGCTGCTCGAGTGCGCGACAATTCGCCAAGCCACAGGTATCGTTCGTCCTCGATACACCACTCCTACCCAGACGATGCAAAAGCAATTCCACACTACTGTCGTGTCCAAGCTCAAATACAATCGTTGCTGCTTCCATCCTGACAAAGCTTGGTCAACCAGAGCCTGATGGGCAGAAACGACATCAATCCGGCGATTGGACAACCATCGGCGAAACCGTCGCTGGTGCGATTGGGCAATTTTTGCTCGAGTGAGCACGTATACCCCAAATCCATTGAGATGAACGTTTTGGCTCTGGATCATCCCCACCATCATCCAGCACAGGGTTTGCAGATGACGAGCATCTCGCCATTGAATTTCGCATTGACTCAGAAATTCAGACAGCGCATCATAAAGACGGGAAGTAGGAGACATATGATTTGACTGATTTGTGTGGTTACTTCTCAGCCTAGATCATGCTCCACTTCCCTCCCAGCTTTCGCTTCAGCCTCATCTCGTTTTGTCAGTCAATCAGCAAATCTCCATTTGAATTGTTTGGGTGGATTCAGTCTGGATCAACGAAACTTGTAGCGCAGCTGAAAAGAGTATTAAAAAAAGCTTAAGTTGATTTCAGTTTAGAGAGTTACTTTCTAAAAGCCACTGACTACCAAAATAGTCTTCGACCTGACCCAAAGCTTAAAACTCAGCTATTCCTTTGGGATAGGGAAAATCCTACACTTACGATCAGGATCAATTTACTGCCAGTAGCTGTCTTCTGTGCATCCATCTGACTATAGCTTTTTCCACTCTGGTGAGGTGCGAGGGGTGTGGGGGCGAAGCCCCCACGCAGGGGCACGGCCCCTGCACCCCATTTTTTGTACTTCATTAGCCTGGAAAAGACAGTAAACAACATAGTTCAAGCACTGGCAGTTCGAAGCCGCACCTACACAGACAAAACCCGCCTTCGCGGGTTATTCATCCACAAGACTAGTCGGCCTGATCTGACTAGGTTTTGGATAGCGGCAGTTACTCTACGAGAAGCCGCTCCACGTCTAGAACCGCTATGAGCAAACGTTTTGTCAGTCAATCAGGCCAAAGAGTTTTTCTACGTAGAAATCATTTTCAAATTGCTTTGATTGTGGTAAGTTTCAAGGTCGATGAGCACGACCTGCTTAAAACTCTGTTCTATCTGATTCTAAAAGTCATCTATGTTGCCACGGTTCAATCTTGACGACTTACCCGCAGACCTGAAAAGCCAGATTACTCGACGCTCACTGACTGGGAAAGAGTGCTTATTTCTGGATGGAGATCCTGCCAACTATATCTATTACGTGGAATCTGGCGTGATTCGTCTGCTGCACTACACCGAATTAGGGCAAACGGTAAATCACTATACACTCATGTCCGGCAATTTTTTAGCCGAGGTTTTGATTGTTGCCGAGAAATACCTCTGTACAGCTATCGTGGAAGAGCCTGCTGAGGTCTTGGCTATTCCCAAACAGGCATTTATTAACGCCCTTTCCCAAGACTCTTCGTTGATGATGGCTTTTTTAGGCGAGGTGGCCTATCGGTTACACATGACCAAAGTGATGATGCAAATTCGCAGCATTCGTTCTGCCTCAGAACGAGTATTGAATTACTTGCGGGTTACTGTTCCAGCAGGCACGAATGTGATCGTCCTCGATCGTCCTTTAAAGGAAATTGCCTACAATCTAGATCTAACTCCCGAAAGCCTCTCTCGCGCCTTAGCTCAACTTCAAGAAGGCTGGGGAGGTGAGGGCAAATATAGTTGCACATCGCGTTAAATGCTTTAACGCTCGCCTCTAGACTTTGACGCCTTCAGGGCAGTCTATCAAATTCGGTGCGTTTCCTTGAAAGTCGATATAAAATAGCAGAAAGACGGAATAGTACCCCTGTACCAAATCCTGCTCAACAATTGCGGTAGTTGGGCTTGTGGTTAAGCTTAAGTGGTTAAGCTAAAACATCAAGTCCAAAATCAAGCCGTCCATTCCTTTTCTTCAGCTCATCCAGTCCAGTTTATTTTCAGTTCATCTAGTCCAGATAGTGCAGACGTCCTATGAGTTTAAATATTGTCACATTGGTTGGTCGTGTCGGTGGGGATCCAGATGTCAAATATTTTGAGTCTGGAGCTGTGAAGTGTAGCCTGACTCTGGCAGTCAGAAAGCTGAGCCGCAATAGCGATGAGCCGGATTGGTTCAATCTGGAGCTGTGGGGCAAGCCGGCTGAGACGGCTGCCAACTACGTGCGCAAAGGCAGTTTGATTGGCGTCAGCGGTCCACTTAAGTTTGACCATTGGCAAGACCGCACTACCGGCGCAAACCGCATGAAGCCGATTATTCGCGTGGATCGGTTGGAGTTGCTGGGTTCCCGCAAGGATAATGAAGCTGGAACGGACTCCGGCTATGGAGCTGACGAGTTCTAAGAAAACTCGAAGCACTGACTTTCAGCTCGCTCATTCCTAACTCAGAGATATTGCAGGCATTCCTCTGGCACCAGCAGCAGCTCACCGGACTTGAACCGCTCGATCTCGACCCAGTGAGCTGTCAACATTTGATCGCCCTCATAACCAGAGATGACTTCTTGCTGGTAGAACTGGGGGTCAGCCAAATCGCACTGATAGAGCAAGACTAGCTCATGTCCTGATTTGTCTTCATAGACAAAGCGATTTTCGATGCAGCCGAGGTACTGAATATTGGTTAGCTCCGCCTGAATTTCTTCCTGGAATTCTCGCCGCAAGGCATCGCGGCCTGCTTCACCGAACTCCACGCCACCGCCGAGGGCGCGGTAAAAGGCTTGCTGTTTCACCGAATCGTAACCGCTGGAGACCAGTAGATGGGTGGAGGTTTTGATTAAACCCAGCGTAATCACACGAATTTGTGGTTGCTTAGTCGGAGTGAGGATTGGGTTGGGGTGATCCATAAAAAAGGTGATCAATTATTTTCTGGATCAACAAACTCCGACCGTTTCTTTGACTTCACCTATCATTGTTCTCCGCCAAGGACCGCAGGTCGTTGCCCTAGCCGTTGACCGGATTCTCACCGAACAGGAGCTAATCATCAAACCGTTTGGTTCTGCGATCGCGCCTCCCAATTATGTCTATGGCTGCACAATCCTGGGTGACGGTAGCCCCATTCCTGTAATCGATGTAGCAACTCTAGTCACGTTCCAAACGTCAGATTCCCTGCCCACCTCCGCGACGCATGCCTTACTGGAAGTTCGTCAAGCCTCGTATGATCAACCTCCTAGCCTGCTGCCAACCATACAAGCACCTACGATTCTGGTAGTCGATGATGCGGTGACCCTGCGACGAACGCTAGCCCTATTCCTAGAACGAGAAGGATTCCGAGTGGTGCAGGCCCAAGATGGACAAGAAGCCCTGAGTCAGCTGCAGCAAAACCCATCTGTACAGTTAATTCTCTGTGATATTGAAATGCCAAATATGAACGGCTTTGAATTCCTCAACCATCGCCGTCAATCCCCTGATTTAACAGATATCCCCACTGTAATCCTGACGTCCCGCAGCAACGAGAAGCACCGCTGGCTAGCCATGCAGCTGGGTGCTACGGCCTACTTCACCAAACCTTACTTAGAGCAAGATTTGCTGTCTACTCTCAAAACCCTGCTCAAAATGAGCTGATCTAACCTGATTCACTCGAATAGATTAATCGTCCTCTCATTAAATCTCCAGAGAATTTTTATATAGCAATTAGCGGCAACTCAGTATTGAAGCAGATGATGAACATTAGTCCAAGTGAAGAGTTCAAGTGAAGACAATCACTCATGCTCTCAGTTCATCTCAATTTGCCTCAATAAGGAGTCACAATCGTGAAACGTACAGTGAAACAGGCTATGCTTGCTGGCTTATCGGTTCTCGCTCTATCTTCGGCCTTTGCCCTACCATCTGCCGCGATTGAGCAACCCTTGGCACAATCTCTGGAGCAAAAAGCCCAAGCCATAATCAACAAACAGGTTGACCCAACCGATGAGCAGGGCTATCAGCAACTACTCAATGAACTCACTCAGATGTTCGAACAAGAGCGCCAAGCAATGATGGCGGAAATTAACGAGCGCATGGATCGAATGCACGATGAGATGGTTAGGATCCTGAACGAACGGTTTCGAGAAGCTCGTGAACAGCGGTTGAATCGATAATCTTCCGGATGTAGGCATCTTGTGAACAATTAGGACATTGGTGTTACCACAGCAATCCCCTATCACGGCTGCATATTCCGGTTAGCGTTGCCTACAGTACAGATCCACAAGCGGTACAAACGACCCTGACGGAGGTGGCTCAAAATCATCCCGATGTGCTGTCCATGCCCTTACCGCAGGTCTGGTTTACCGGCTTCGGAGACAGCGCACTCCAATTTGAACTCTTGGTCTGGACACGGGATCCGAGTCGCCAGTACATCCTTAGAAGCGAACTGAACTACCGCATCTATGCTGCACTGAAACAGGCACAAATCGAAATTCCCTTTCCACAGCACGATTTGCATTTGCGCTCTGGCAGCTTCGGTCTCTCGCCCCAACTCGAATCAGCGCTAATTCGCCTCTCTAACCAGTTTCCGTCCAACGGTCAACCAAACAAGCAGGAGAATCGGAATGACTGAATGAGCTAGCAGGCGGTATGCCAATCTTCTTAAAGATCGGTTTCGATCGCTCCTAATGCCGACAATATTGTTTTTTGTGCCTCAGTTAATCCTGTTATTTCGGCGATGTTCATACCTTCGTAGGGACGATTGATTTTCAATGTCCCTAAACATGTTCCTATTTTTCTATTCTACAGCTTGATCGTTTCATCTTTTGAGTGCAGCTTTTGCACCAGCGTGGAGACGGATTGAATGATCGTCGAGCGATGTAAGTAATGCCTCTGAGACTCCTGCCCTGACTGTGAGATTGCAGGATAGGGTAAATTTCCTCAGGCGTAAGTTGACGGCGACAATAGAGCGTATCAACGGTTTCGGTGAAGGTCTGGTGACAGGTAGGGCAACGCACAGATTGTGCAACTGATGCATCAACGAAAGTATGAGATGACTAATCTATTCGTCGAGATCAAGTAGAGACGTTTTGCTGATGAATCTTGACCGTAGCATTTCTACGATAGAGATGAAGGGGTAATAGCCAGTCATTGAGAAAATGATTGACTCAAGAAACGTCGAATTCTGTCACCCAGTTGCTCGACTATCGGAAAGAAATCATGCAGCAACATTCAGTAGTTCAACAACAATTCTGTCTAGAGACAAACCGGTTGATTCTGCGTCCGGTCTCTTTTGCTGACGCAGCATCCATTCAAGCCGCTGCGAGCATTCGGGCAGTTGCGGACGCCATGATCTCGATTCCTCATCCCTATCCTGTTGGTGAGGCAAAGCGATACATTGCTAGACAGATTGCTGATTTTGAGGCAGGCCAAGCTTTTTCCTTTGTGGGCGCAGTTTGCCGCCATGGTACGTCAGGCGTTTTCCCGTGCGCCCATGCGTCAAGAAGCTCGCTTTGTGGATGTGCCGAACAACTACTGGGGGGCGGCGGCTATCCAAGATGCCTATAAAACTGGGTTTTTAAGTGGCTATCCCGGCAATGTATTCCGCCCTGAAGAAAATATTCCTCGTGCTCAGGTTCTGGTATCTTTGGCGAATGGATTGGGATACACGGCTAGCAATTCAGCAGGTAACGTGCTGCAGATTTATAACGACGCTAGTGCCATACCAAACTGGGCGACGAACAGCATTGCTGCCGCGACCGAAAAGAAAATAGTGGTTAACTACCCGAACGTGCAAACCCTCAACCCGAATCGGGCTGCAACGCGAGCAGAAGTAGCTGCCTTTATCTATCAGGCGATGGTGAGCATGGGACAAACTGCTGCTATCTCGTCTCCCTATATTGTCGGTCAAGCCACTAGCCCGGTGGTTTCCCAATTGCCAGCGGGCACCACGCTAACAGTCGGCCACCAAGCTGAGAAAATTTTGGTTTCGCTTGAGGAACCCAAACCCGTACCCCTGACGTTGACGCTGAACCGCGACGTGATGATGGATGGGAAAGTGCTGATTCCAGCCAATAGCCAGGTGGTCGGTGAGATTCGCCTGGAGGGAGAAGGGGCACGATTCTATGCCAATGAACTGTTGGTCAATGGCTCTCGCCTGCCGTTGAGCGCCACCTCAGCGGTTGTCACCAAAACGCAACGGGGGTCACGAGGAGCCAATGCCCTCGAAATTATCGGAGGAGCTGCCTTGGGTGCTGGAGCCGCTGCTGCCATTACGGGCCTGACAGGCGATCGGGAAGTCGAACTTATCACCGTATTGGGCGGAGGTGCCGCGGGTGCCCTAGCCGGTTACTTCCTGGGCCGCGATTCAGTGACGCTGATTTCGATCAATCCCAATACCGACTTGAACCTGACTCTAAGTGCGCCGTTAGCCATGCGCTAGGTTGGGCAAGCAGTGAGGAGGAGAGGAGTTCGGTAGTAGTTTGTTTACGGCAGGCTGCTATCTCCCATCTCCTCCTATCTCTTCAATCATTCTCACGAAGGCGCATCCCCGTAGCGGTTTGGGGGGATTGTGCGATGCACACACTGCGCGAACGAACCTAAGACTAGCCTCAAAACGAATTCATCTTCGATCGACTGATTCTACAGCCATCCTTTCTTGAGTTTGAACGGGGACACTGATAGGGTCGGAGCTGTTATCGATGCTGATGGTGATGCTTCTAACTATCTGTACACAATTGGAACTGCCCGTAAGGCTAGCCTGTGGGAAACAACTGCCGTACCCGAACTGCGGCTACAGGCTCAGAATTTGGCAAAGCAGATCCTGCAATCGCTCGCTCAACCCGTTACATCGCCTGATGCTGTAGCTTCTCAATTCAACCAGTCGCTTCAGCCTCCTCAGCTTGCTGAGTGGACATTCCGGCAGCTTTTTGACCGAGAATCCTGCACCTACACCTACCTGATTGCTGACTCCCACAGCGCCATCGTGATTGATCCAGTGCTGGAACAGACGGAACGCGACCTGCAAGTACTGCGGGAATTAGGACTGTCCCTATATGCCTGCTTGGAAACCCATATTCATGCTGATCATATTACTGGCGCACACCAATTGCGGTCATTAACCGGATGTCAGGTGATTGTGCCCAATGATGCCACCGTGAACGGAGCAGATCGGTTGATTCAAGATGGCGAAATTCTGCAATTGGGAGCGATTAGAATTCTGGCAATTGCTACCCCAGGGCATACCAATAGCCACATGGCTTATTTAATCAACGGAACGCATTTGTTGACGGGTGATGCCCTGTTTATTCGCGGCTGTGGCCGTACCGATTTTCAAGGTGGTGATGCTGGCTCGCTGTTTGATGCCGTCACTCAAAAATTGTTTACGTTGCCAGATTCGACGCTGGTTTATCCAGGCCATGATTATCAGGGCAGAACCTGTTCGACGATTGGCGAAGAAAAACGCTGGAATCCTCGCTTTGCTGGACGTAACCGCTCTCAGTTTATTCAACTCATGGGTAGTTTGAACTTACCGCTGCCGAAAAAGATGAAGATAGCAGTGCCCGCTAATGAACGCTGTGGTAAACCGGTGCAACCAACCTCTATTGATGCTGATGCACCAACGCCTGATATTTCTGTGTTTTTCGGTATGTATATCTAATGCGCTCAAATCTTACGTGGGGGATAATTATGAAATAGATGAGGTTTGGTAGCTGGCTAAGCGTTGCTCTAATGTACCAGTATGCAGCTCAAACAGGTGATTATCATCGTCGTAGAAGTAGAGTGACTGCCCTTCACCGGGTATCCGGCTGCGTCCCCATTCTGGTTTAATTCCCAAGAATTGAATCCGAGCCGCATACTGTTTAAGCTCCGATTCAGGAATTTTGAAGGCTATATGGTTCGTGGGGCAAATGCTGCGAGCCTATGGACTCACTGACCGCCGCCTCAAGACCTTTTTGGACCTCCAGCTCAAGCTTTATTCTCAAGTCGATGCCGATGAAACCGCGCTGCTCTATGCTGCAACGGCACTAGGCGTTTCCCAGGAGCCACAGGGACTGTATCATTTGCAGGGCAGTATGCAGGCGTTGAGTGATTGTTTGGTGCAAGCACTAGAACGCGATGGCGGCAAGCTATTAATGCGGCATACGGTGCAGCGAATTCTGACTGAGAATAACCAAGCCAAAGCTATCGAAATTCGCAATCAAAAAACAGGTGAAGTTTGGGTCGAACCAGCAGATTACATCATCGCGAACGTTACGGTGCAAAACCTGGTGCAGTTGCTGGGTGACGCTGCACCGTCAGGATATCGGCGGCGGGTAGACAAGCTGCCTACAGCTTCCGGCGCGTTTGTGATCTACCTTGGTGTCAAGCAGGAGGCAATTCCAGCCAACTGTCCGCCGCATTTGCAGTTCCTCTACGACTATGATGGCCCGATTGGCGAAAATAATTCCCTATTTGTTTCGGTCAGTCATCCCGGCGATGGACGGGCACCAGAGGGATATGCCACGGTGATTGCCTCTTCGTTTACCAATCCAACCATTTGGTGGAACGGTGAAGCAGAATCGGACTCCTACCAATCGCTAAAGCAGCACTACACCGACACAGCGATTCAGCGTCTAGGCCAATTTTTCCACCTCACCCCTGACACAATTGTGCATGTAGAAGCGGCGACTCCGCGCACATTTGCCCACTATACCGGACGCGATCAGGGCATTGTTGGCGGTATCGGTCAGCGCATTTCCACCTTCGGTCCGTTTGGGTTTGCCAATCGCACCCCGATTAACCACCTGTGGCTCGTAGGCGATTCGACCCATCCAGGAGAAGGAACGGCTGGTGTTAGCTATTCGGCTCTCACAGTCGTTCGTCAAGTCGAGGCAGAGTCATAACCTATCTGTACCATTCTGCGTCACGATTGCGTATACACAGATTGATTTTTTGCCTCTTGACGATATTCCGGGCTTAGTTGCCCAGGGGCGTACTGTTGCTGAAACGATTGAAATTGCTCGTGATGTCGCAAGAAAGCTGATTGAAGCTCAAATCGAACGTCAGAGCACAGTCAGGCTCTCCAATATCGAGGATTCATTTGACTACCCGCTGATTTTGGGGGTTTGATGGGAAGACTGTCAGGGCGGCGGATAGGTGGCGGCGGCTCAGGCAAGCAGGCTACACTGGCCTAAGTTGCTTGGCTCAAACAGGGGCTTAGACAGGGCTGCATCAGAATTTTGACCACCACTTTTCAGAATTCAAGATGAATAGACCCAGCCTTCATTGGTCCAGACGGAAATTTCTTGGCCTTTCAGCTACGGCGTTTCTGGCTTCTTTTGCCAAAGCCTGCACTCCAGCCGCCTCTAATTCAACCCCCAGCTTGCGAGTTCATTCCAACCAGCGCTTTTTGATGACTGCCGACGGGCAACCCTTTTTCTACTTGGGCGATACGGCCTGGGAGTTGTTTCACCGCCTGAATCGGGACGAGGCAACTCTGTATCTCCAGGATCGGGCCAGCAAGGGTTTTACAGTGATCCAGGCTGTGGTATTAGCCGAACTGGATGGGTTACGGCAACCTAACCCGGAAGGACACCAGCCCCTGTACAATAACGATCCGGCCCAACCCAACGAAGCCTACTTTCGGCATGTGGATTACATTGTCGATCAGGCGGAAGCTCTGGGGCTGTATATTGGCATGCTGCCCACCTGGGGCGATAAGTGGAACCAAAAGTGGGGCAACGGTCCGGAGGTTTTCACCCCGGATAATGCTGAAATCTTCGGAGCGTATCTAGGCAAGCGGTATCGCGACAAGCCGATTATTTGGATTTTAGGCGGCGACCGCAATCCAGAAACCGAGCTGCACTTCGCGATCATTCGCGCCATGGCTAAAGGGTTGCAGCGAGGCGATCAGGGTCGTCATCTGATCACTTACCATCCGGTTGGCGGCAGTAATTCTGCTTTCTGGTTCCACCAAGACGATTGGCTCGCTTTTAACATGGTTCAGTCGGGCCATAGCGAAGCCGACACCCCCAACTATGAGATGACCGAAGCCAACTATGGGTTGCAGCCAGTCAAACCGACCCTGGACGGCGAGCCTTGCTACGAAGATCATCCGATTGGTTGGAATCCTGACAATGGCTGGTTTGATCAATTTGATGTGCGGCGAGCAGCCTATTGGTCGATGCTAGCGGGAGCCTGTGGACATACCTACGGCAATCACAATATCTGGCAAATGTGGCAACCAGGACGCGGACCCATCTCGGCGGCGAGAACTCCCTGGCAAGAGGCACTGAACCATCCGGGTGCGACCCAAATGGGCTATCTGCGCCGGCTGTTTGAATCCCGCCCCTACACCGAACTGGTGCCGGCTCGCCATCGCCAGCGTGCCGGAGGTCGAGAGTGTGGTCGGCAAGATCGGGCGGGCCGAGTCCGCGCTCGACCCCGCGCCCATCGGGATGATGGAATCGATCGTGATCTTCAAGCCTGAGAGCCAGTGGCGGACGCGCCCTGTGGAACGCGTCTTCTCCGACTGGCCCGCAGTGTTCCGCACGCCCCTCTCGTGGGTCTGGCCGGAGGAGCGTCGGATTACCAAGCAGGAGATCCTCGCCGAGTTGCAGGAGAAGACCGCGATCCCGGGCGTGCTACCCACCTGGCTTCAGCCGATCCAGACGCGACTGGTCATGCTGCAGACCGGCTTCCGGGCCATGATGGGTGTCAAGATCTACGGCAGCGACCTCCGCGAGATCGAGAAGGTTGGCCTGCAGATCGAGCAGCTCCTGCGGGAAGTGCCCGGCGCCACCGACATAGTCGCCGACCGCATCGTCGGCAAGCCCTACATCCAGATCGAGATCGACCGGGAGCGGATCGCCCGTTATGGCGTCAACGTCCGTGATGTGCAGGATGTCATCGAGATAGCGCTGGGCGGGATGAACCTCATGGAGTCGGTCGAGGGCCGCGAGCGCTATCCGATCCGCATCCGGCTGGCCCGTGATTTCCGCGAAGACCTGGAGGCGATCCAGCGGATCAACGTCCCCTCTTCGACTGGCGCGCAGGTGCCCCTGGCGCAACTGGCCTCGATCTCCACGGTCCTGGGGGCTCAGGAGATCAAGGGCGAGCGGGGCCTGCTCGTCGGCTACGTGACGATGAACACGCGCGACCGCGACGAGGTCTCGGTCGTGCAGGACGCGGAGCGCGTGCTCCAGCAGGCCCTCAAGGACGGACGGCTGACGCTCCCCCCCGGCTACTACTGGGAGTGGTCCGGCCAGTTCGAGAACCAGGTCCGCGCCACCAAGCGGATGCAGATCCTCGTTCCCATCACGTTGGGCATCATGTTCGTGATGCTCTACCTCGGCTTCTCGCGCTGGTGGATCGCCCCGCTCATCTTCTTCGGCGTGCTGGTCTCGGCGTCGGGCGGGTTCATCATGCTCGCCTTGTGGGGCGTGAACCTTTCGGTGGCGGTGTGGGTTGGGTTCCTCGTCCTGTTCGGCGTCGTGGACGACGACGGCGTGGTCATCTCGACCTATCTCGAAGGTGTCTTCAAGGATCGGACGTTCACATCGAAGCGAGAGATCCGCGAAGCGGTCATCGAGGCGGGGGTCCTGACCGATGCTAAATCCCGTGCCGCTGCCATCAAGGCCAAGGCCGACGAAGTTAGGGCCAAAGCTGCCGCTGCTATGGAAAAAGCCGCTGCTGATTCAGCCCAAGCCAAAAAAGCCCAACCCGGAGATGAGTATCCACCGATGCTGAAGCCCCTGTTGGCCCCGCAACCTGCATCCTAATTAAGCTGAATAACCAAGCTGAACATTAACTGAATTGCTCGTTCAGCGCATTTAAGTTCAGCATGTTTAAGCCGCTTTCGCACTTTTACGCTTAAGGAGTCGATTGTGAGTAAACCCATATATCAGTTGGTGGATGAGTTGCCTAAAGGTGGCCTCACCGTAACCGCATTAAGATCTCTGGATTTTGTGATTCCAGGCCAGTGGAACAATCTGGTTGGATTCGACAATACAATTCGAACCGTCACCGGCGAAACCGACGAAGCTCTGATTCAGCAAATTGGTGAACGCGCCGTTACGCTCTACAACGATAAATCTCAAGGCTATCAGCGAGCACTCTGGCTCTATGAATCGGTCGATTCAGCAGCGGGATTGCTGGGAGCCGCCGCGATTGCCAACCGGATTGGGCAAGATACGTTCTTGGGATTTCTGAAGCACCTGACGCCCAAGCCTGAACGCGCCCAAAGTATTGACCTCTGCATCAAGCTGGTGACCGAACTAGTAGCCTTCTGTCAGATCAACGGCATTCCGGGTGACAGTATTGGGGATTTCCTGGCTGCCTTGAAGGATTACAGCGGCGAGTCGCTGATGCGGATGGCGGCTCTAGTTTCCTTCGATGGCTTGATTCCGCTAGGAGCGGGCTTTACCGAAAAGGCGCTTTCTGTTCTTAAGGGCACCAGTCCCTCTGAGCTGAGCCACAACCAAACCTTCAAAGGCGTCGATGAGCTAATTCCGGGTAATGACAACGCGAGCAAGCTCTCCTTTATTACCCAAAGCTTTGAGTCCACCAAAGGCTGGATGGACGACTTTGTCTCTGCCCGCAATCTGACTCAGGGTGATTTGGTGAATAATCTTTCTAAGTTTGTCGAGATCTCCAGCGATAAGCTGGATTACCTGGGGGCGTTTCTGGATGTCACTGTGAAGTACTACCGCCATACCGGCATCCAAACTCTGGCCCGCCGCCTGATCGAACGAGCCGTGGCGGAGATTTGATCAATCTTAAGCCGCCTGGTGTGGCTTTTGTTTCGAAGCGAAAAGTAGCTGCGCCATCGCCAAGCGGATCGAGGCCGGGCGCGACATGATGATCATGGGCCTGTGCGAAAGCCCGATCACCTTCCACGAGATCATCAAGTGGTCCGAAGCCCTCAATAACGAGGAAATGCAGCTGCGCGAGATCCTCGATCTCGACGCCATGCTGTCGAAGGAGCCGCCCGTCGACAAGATGGAGGAAGGCGCCGAGGACGATGACGACGACGGCGAAATCTCCGAAGCCACCGCCGGGCCGACCATCCGCGACGACGACGAGGTCGAGGAGGAAGAGGAACAGTCCGACGACGACGACGAGGACGGCGAGGAAGGCAGCCAGCGCCGCCGCGAGGAAGACGACGAAGAAGACAACACCATGTCGCTCGCGCAGATGGAGGCCGCGCTCAAGCCCGAAGCGCTCGAGCGGTTCCAGCGCATCGCCACGCTGTTCAAGAACTTCGAGAAATTGCAGGCCGAACGGGTCGAGATCCTGGCCGGGGGCAACGACTTCCCCAAGGCCAAGGAAACCAGGTACGAAAAGCTGCGCGAGGACCTGACCGCCGAGGTCGAGAGCGTGCAGTTCCACGCGACCAAGATCGAATACCTGGTCGACAACCTCTACGCCTTCAACCGCCGCCTGACCGCGCTGGGCGGACAGATGCTGCGCCTGGCCGAACGGCACAAGATCAAGCGGTCTGAATTCCTGTCGGCCTATGTCGGCAACGAGCTTGACGAGGGCTGGCTCGGCGCCTGGGCGGGCAAGGACAAGAAATGGGCCGCCTTCGCCGAACGCGAAGCCGACGCGATCGAGCGTATCCGCGCGGAAATCGCCGACATCGCCAGCCAGACGGGCATGAGCCTGGAAGAGTTCCGCCGGATCGTGAACATGGTCCAGAAGGGCGAGCGCGAGGCGCGCATCGCCAAGAAGGAAATGGTCGAGGCGAACCTGCGGCTGGTTATCTCGATCGCCAAGAAATACACCAACCGCGGGCTGCAATTCCTTGATCTCATTCAGGAAGGCAACATCGGCCTGATGAAGGCGGTCGACAAGTTCGAGTACCGCCGCGGCTACAAGTTCTCGACCTACGCCACGTGGTGGATCCGCCAGGCGATCACCCGCTCGATCGCCGACCAGGCGCGCACCATCCGCATCCCGGTGCACATGATCGAGACCATCAACAAGCTGAACCGGATCAGCCGGCAGATGCTCCAGGAGATGGGCCGCGAGCCCACCCCGGAGGAGGCATCTACTTGGGTTGGATCAGTGTGGCGACGATTGTGAATGTCGCGATTGCGCTCTACAGTCAGGGCTGGAACGGTTCGGGTATTTCGCCCACAGTTTGGACAGTACTGATGATGGCGGTGGCAACTCTAGTCGCGACTAGTTTAACGAGACGGCATCGAGAAATTGCTTTTCCGCTAGTAATCATTTGGGCATTGGTGGCAATTGCAGTCCGGCAGACCACGATACCGTTCATTGTGATTACAGCCATTGCCCTATCCTTTGCCTTGGCAGTGCTGGTATTCCTTAAAGTAATGGCTAGACCCAAGACGACTTGAGGTTAGTGGTTTGTAACCGTGGTTTGTAAACCTAAAGAGTAGTGTGAGAGCATCTGTCTGCTGCTTCTGTGGAATTTACTCTAATCAAAACTTCTCGATTTATAATCAAGTTTAATTTCTCTATGACTATGACCTGATGCGTCAGGATGCTATCTTCTACCAACTGTTCAAACGTTTTCCTACATTATTTTTTGAGTTGATCGCCATTCCTCCAGAACAAGCACGAGGCTATCGCTTCGAGTCGGTTGAAGTGAAGGAACCTAGCTTTCGCATTGATGGAGTTTTCCTGCCTCCTCCCGATGCACCTGATAAAGTCGTCTTCTTTGCGGAAGTCCAGTTTCAGAAAGATCAGTCTCTTTACCACCGTTTCTTTTCCGAGCTATTTCTTTACCTGCGGCGCAATCCTGAACAGTTTGACGATTGGCAAGGAGTGCTGATTTTCCCTAGTCGAGGTTTAGAACCAGACAAAACAGCCTTTTACCGCTCGCTGCTCAATAGTAGCCAGGTGCAACACCTTTACCTGGATGAACTCACTATTACTGACGAGTCATCTATTGGTTTGAGTCTGATGCAGTTAACGATTGCTCCCGAAGCGCAAGTGGCAGAGCAAGCCAGACGCCTAGTTGAACGAGCACAGACCGGGGATAGTGCTACCCTATCCGCCAGCGAGATAATTGATATAGTAGTCACCATAGCAGCCTATAAGTTTGCCAACCTCAGCCGGGAGGAGATTCAAGCCATGATTGGAGTTAGCTTGGAAGAAATTCCTCTGTTCCGAGAAGTCAAAGCAGAAGGACGAGCAGAAGGACGCCAAGAAGCCCTACTGGAAACGGTGCCGTTATTACTGGAGTTGGGGCTGAGCGTGGAGCAAATCGCAGCGCGGCTCAAGCTAGATGTTGACCTGATTCGGATTCGCTTGATGCGGCGTGGGTTGGATTGTAGCGTACCCGATTTCCCGCCAGTCATCTGGATGGGGAGCCACCTTTGCGCCTAACACTCGTGCCAGCATTTGTGCTCCCAGACAAATTCCCAGAAAGGGTTTTTGGGCTTCCAAAACCAGTGGAATCCAGTTTAGCTCATCCCGAATGAAGGGTAGCGTTGTATCGTCATTGGCACTCATAGGACCACCAAAAATCACCACGCCATCATGGGCATCAAGGTGGTCTGGCAGGGATACTCCTGTGGCCGGACAGCGAATATCTAGCCAGCATCCTTCGGCCTGCAGAATTTGCCCGACTAAGCCGGTTTCGGAGCTGGCTTGATGCGTAATCACCAAAATTTTCTTCACGACAATCGATTGACTCAAAACCGCTATCGCAGTTTAGCGAGTTTAGAGGTAAAGCTGCATTTAAGCAGGATACAGAACCAGAACTACTACTGCGCTAATTCGTTCATTTTTTTGGCTAGAGCCACATCCTTGTCGGTAATGCCGCCGGCATCGTGGGTGGTCAGATCAACCGTGACGCGGTTATACACATTGAACCATTCAGGATGGTGTCCCATCGATTCGGCCACGAGTGCCACACTCGACATAAACCCAAAGGCTTCCACAAACGAATTGAAACGGAATTGGCAATGCAGTTTGCCTGCCTCGAGACTCCAGCCAGGAAGTTCGCTGAGGGCGGCATTGAGCGCATCGGTTGAGAGGGGTGAGGTAGCCATAGGTACACCTTGAGCAATAGGAGCAATAGATTGGGCAACGGGTTGAGCAGCAACGAGCTGAGCAGCTACAACTTGAACGCCCTTAACCGGAGCTGACACTGCCGCCACCGACAGTCCCAACCCCAGCACCAACCCCAATGCTACAACAGCCCAAAAGCGACGCGATAGCATCTGCGAAACTTGGTTAAACAGTTTTTTATAGGACATAGATAGAGTGACCTTGATGGCAAGAGCAACCTGCAATTCGTAAAATTGACCTGATTTTAGAATTTTGTCAGTTTGGTGCTCGGTTTTTCACTCCTCACCCTACCATGCTCTCTCTACCGCACAGACACGGTTCTGCCTCTACACATGCCTATTATTTACCGATGCAAAAACGGCTGAAGATTTGGTCTAGGACCGACTCGGTGATTTCTTCGCCCGTGATTTCGCCCAAAGCTTGGACAGCGCACCGTAAATCAATGGTCCATCGGCATAATTAAAAACCAGATTCAAAACCCTGCGCCGCCCGCGCAGAGGGCGGCGCAGGGTTTTGGGTTTTATGTTTAATTATGCTCACCTACTTAGTTTGATGGTTGTTAGGATAACTCGCAAATCACACTTCCCTCGCTGAAGCAGCGAAAAACGCTTTCGGCCAGACACCACAAAACTAAAGAGGCACCTGCGGAGGTGCCCCAATCGGTAATTTCATTGTAAAAAGCCCGTAGCCAGTCAAACGAATACTAACTTCAAGCCTTCAAGTGAAACGTCTAGTTATCGTAAACGCGGCACTCGTCAGCTTCTGGATTAGCATCACAGTACTGTTGAAAAGCATTTTTTGGGGGTTCTTTTTCCCGCTGATGAGATGCTTCAGCCTGAAGCTCTTCTACGGCATCCCAGGCAGCAGCACACTCAGGAGAGTTAGTACCGTTGACTTCGCAGGCTTCACGGGCCTCTTGCCGTTCTTTTTCAATTTGCTCTTGGATATTGTTGCTCATGAGTTAGCAATTGTTAATGATTCTTAAAGTTTACCGGGTGGTCTGCTTCTAAGGTAGCTTAAACTGCTTTCAAACCAAATCACCCTTATGGGTGTCTTCCTAGACATCACCCATACTTTAGTAATGCCTAAGGTTAGGTTCAATCAGCCAAAATAAAGTGGCTTTCTTAAGAATTGGCTCATCCTACCGGAAAATCGCAGTTTACACCACTCTTTAAACTAATCCTAGCCTTTAATTTGGCGAAGACTTGTGAGCTAGGATACTGAAACCTGGAAACGCCCATAGTAGAGCAGCTTTGTCTAAATGGATTGCCTGAAGCGCATAGATCTAGCCAGTCGAACTATAGCGAACACCCAAGGCTAGAGCGGGTAGTCCTAGCCTATTCCTTTAGGGATAATTAGTGATCTACGGCAACAAAGTGAATGTAAGGATTCATAATAAATTTTAAAGTAGCTATTGTTGCTGTTAAGCCGCATTAGTTTTGATTTTTACACTCGGATTTTTGGACCTCGAGTATTTAGACCTCGAGTAATTGATGCGATGATCGGCGTAGGGATCCGGTAGAACCTAGCCCTTGCCTAAAAATCTACGGAGGGAGAACAAATGGCAGAACCGATGTTGCAATCCATGCGGTGGGTTAGTGCCCTCTCGACCCGTGCTTCGTTAGAAGCAGCCGTGAAGGATGTGGTGGCTCAGTCCCAACAGCAAATCCAAACTGGTTGGAACAACCAACGTTCGCCCGCGGTACCAGCGCTCACCAATGAAGACATAGCCATCTTCACTCGCCGGCTCAATCCAAAGCTGACTGGTCTGAAGTTGATTGACCGTGACTTTACCATCTTGAGATTGGGCCACCACCGCATTCATAGCCGGAATTTGGGCTAACACCTGACCGGCCCCATCCCGGAGGACTGCCTCGGTTGACCCCCCTACCTTCACCTGCCCCACATCCTGCTCAATCGCCACTCGCAACTCTAGTTCGGCCCGCGCTGGCGCGATTGCAACCAACCAAAACAGCAGCGTCATCCACCAGGACTTTTTACCGTAGCGCAGGACAAGCTGAATTACCTGCTGAAGCTGGACCGCCAGAGATGGTTTGGGATCTCCAGCCGCGCAGAAATAACCTGTCATCGTTGGCAAACTCCTCACACTGACGATTAGTATCCGATACACTTAACGATTCACTCGGGCAGGAGACAGCCTTAAATGGCTCTTAAATAAGCTAACTTTGCATTATATTAAGATAATTTTTACTTTAGCCGAATAAAAATGCGAGGTCAAATCAATATTACTTAGCGATAAATTATCGACGAAAGCCCAGTCAATTGGCTCTATCGCTACAAGGTTTCTTAGGAATTTCCTAGCGAGGTTTCATCAATTTCAAGAAGCTGTGAATTTGCGCGTGTTCAACTTGACGGGCTAGAAGCAGGATGAGACACTCCATTAGCATCAAGTAGTTGCAGATGGGTCAATCTAGATACCCTTACTCTATTTGCAATCTAGTTTGATGGAACTGGATAGAAATCTGAAAGCTACTGCTATCTCCAAGAGCTATGGAAGTTTTGGAGTTGAAATACAGCGTTCATAAATAGGTTGTGGACAAGGGGGTGTGGGGGCAAAGCCCCCACGCAGGGGTTCCACCCCTGCACCCCGTTCAAACTCAAGAAAGGATGGCTGTAGTACTCACTCTGAATTAATTAAGATTAACCAAATTAAGATTAACCAAGCTGCAAATGTACAAAGAAAAGATTGCTGTAGTCGGAGCGGGTTTTTCGGGGCTTGCAGTCATGGCAGCCTTTCAACGGCACGGCATTCTATTTGATGGGTTTGAAGCCGATGAACAAATTGGCGGCAATTGGCTTCACGGCGTTTATGAGACTGTCCATATTATTTCTTCTAAAAAAACGACTCAGTATCCTGAGTATCCAATGCCAGATCTGAGCCTGGAGGTGCCACCATTGTCGATCAGGGTCTTGGCTGGAAGAACACCTACAACACGGGAGTTGGCGCTGATGCGATCACCAGCGGCATCGAAGGCGCATGGACTCCCACGCCAACCCAGTGGGACAACAGCTATCTCGAAACCCTGTTCAAATATGACTGGGAGCTAACCAAGAGTCCGGCTGGCGCATGGCAGTGGAGGCCCAAGGACGGCGCTGGCGCAGGTACAGTACCCGATGCCCACGATCCGTCGAAACGGCATGCCCCGATGATGACCACAGCGGATATGGCGATGAAGATGGATCCCATCTACAACCAGATTGCACGGCATTATCTTGAGCACCCAGATGAATTTGCCGAAGCGTTTGCTAAGGCGTGGTTCAAGCTAACCCACCGCGACATGGGACCGCGATCGCGCTATCTTGGCCCGGAGGTTCCTGAGGAAGAATTCCTGTGGCAAGATCCTATTCCCGCTGTCGATCATGAACTGATTGATGAGCAGGACATTGCCGCGCTCAAAGCCAAGATTCTGGCTTCGGGATTGTCTGTCTCCCAACTGGTTTCGACCGCTTGGGCGTCGGCGTCCACGTTCCGCTGCTCTGATATGCGCGGTGGAGCCAACGGAGCGCGGATTCGGCTGGCACCGCAGAAGGATTGGGAAGTCAACCAGCCGCAGCAGTTGGCCACCGTGCTGCAAGCCCTGGAGAGAATCCAACAGGAGTTCAACAGCTCGCAGTCTGGCGGCAAGCGGGTTTCGATCGCTGACCTGATCGTTCTGGGTGGATGCGCAGGCATTGAAGAGGCGGCCAGGAAGGCCGGTCACGAGGTGACAGTTCCCTTCAAGCCGGGACGCACCGATGCGTTGCAGGAGAAAACGGATGTCGAGTCCTTTGCCGTGTTGGAGCCAACCGCAGACGGGTTCCGTAACTACACCAGCGGCAGACACAGCGAATCGCTTGAGGAACTGCTGGTCGATCGGGCGCAATTGCTGTCCCTATCAGCCCCTCAGATGACGGTTCTGCTAGGCGGCTTGCGCGTTCTAGGTGCCAACTATGGCGGATCTAAGCATGGCGTCTTCACTCATCGGCCCGAAACCTTGACCAATGACTTCTTCGTCAACCTGCTTGACCTGGGTACGACCTGGAAGGCAACCTCGGAAGATGAGTATGAGTTCGAAGGAAGCAGTCGCAAAACCGGCGAACTCAAGTGGACTGCGACCCTGCCACGTTCATGCCAATCGAGCTGTCTCCTGGAGATGAGGTGTAGATCGGAACGCCACATTCATAGGCCGTCGAAAGGAGACAGGGATTTTTGACGCCGAGCTGTTTTTCGACCTCATGCACATACTTGCCCAGCAGATGATGAAACTCTGCTGTACCCATGCGCTTCTGAAACGGTTCCGCCTTGAGTAGCTCTCGAATAAAAGCATCGGTTTCCAGCAGCACATCGTAGCCAAACACAATGTCGTAGATGCGAATCCGCCCTTCTTGGCGCAGTTTTGTATCGTCAACAAAGGGATTACTGGCGTATAGCTCCAGACCCAGGCCATAGTGCATGTCATGGTACAAGTTAGCCCCGGTGCTGATAATCCAGTCGATGAAACCGTGGCGGATTAGAGGTGACAGGGCTGAGACACCAAAACCAGCTGGAGTCAAGGCACCCGATAGGCTGAGGCCAACCGTAACTCCGGGCTGCATAACTTCGCGAGTCAGCAAATGGCAAATTTCCCGCAACCGGGCCGAATTGTAGGCAGTGAAATACCCATCAATCAAATCCACCACGCTGATGTTGGCCGGCATGGGGGAGGGTGAAATTTGGCGACTAAGTAAAGACATGATTGCTCTCCTAAATGGTTGAAAAACATACGGAACGAACCAGTAAGCCATGAGTGATGATGAATGGGCATGAGAACGGCCATCCTGATGCCAGCCCAAAGCTGCACGATCTCAAACCGCACGATTTCAAGCTGTAGGGTTTCAAGCAACCACAGCACTGAATCAAGGCTGAAATCAATCACTTTCTGCTCGTACAGCCAGCAAAGTTTGGGGCCAATTGCCTGCAGGCAACCTATCCCCATCCCAATTCAGTTGGAAAAAACTCTGGTACACAGAGCACCTGATCGACCGAGTTTGCGAGGTTGCCTGCTTAGAGAGGCCGGTTGCTCAGAAAACTTAAACCACCTGCAAACCTACAGTTACAGATCGATCAGCGCATACTGGGTCCTTCACAACGATCTGCCCAGGAGAGCGCAGGATCGGCGAAGCGCCTACGCTGTAGTTTCATCTCCAGATACCACATGGAAAGCCAGGGGTGTCCAGTCAATGAAAAGTGTTTCAACGCCGTAAAACCTTAATGGAAGTGATGGACAAGATCAGTGTAACACCTACATCCCTTACCTCTTCAGAATAATCACGGAAATTCCTGCTCTCTTCCTGCTTTGCATTGCCAGGACCATTAGCCCCAAGGCAAACCCCATACTCACCAGATCCAGCTCAATGAGATTATTCATTCTTTGCAAGAGGAGATTACGATAAACAACGAAAAATCACAAAACTTGAAGATAATTGGAGGTTTTTCCGGTCTGGTTAAAACTTAGCAGTAAATTTGAAGAATTCATGCATTCTTCTGCCCCCTGGAGTGCCTATGAGAACGCTACTAATCTGGCCTATTCTGCCGAATTCCTTCTGGTCCTATCAAGCCACGCTCGACTTGGCTGGGCTGCGGGCTACCAATCCACCGCTGGGATTGCTCACGGTTGCGGCCCTACTGCCCCAAGACTGGGAGTTTCGCCTGATTGATCGCAACGTTCAGCTTGAAACAGACGCGGATTGGGAATGGTGCGATCTGGTGATCATCTCGGCAATGGTGATCCAAAAGCAAGATTTTCAAGACCTGATTCGCAAAGGTGTAGCGCTGGGTAAGAAAGTCGCGGTAGGCGGCCCGTTTCCGACCTCGGTACCAGACGTGGCGCTAGAAGCCGGAGCGCACTACCTGATTCTAGACGAGGGGGAAATCACGATTCCCATGTTTGTCGAAGCATTGGCAAACGGCGAAGAACGAGGCGTATTCCGGACATTGGAAAAACCCGATGTCACCCAAACCCCGATTCCCCGCTTTGATTTACTCAACCTCGACGCCTATCTAGCGATTACGCTTCAGTTCTCGCGCGGCTGTCCGTTTCAATGTGAGTTCTGCGACATCATCACTCTCTATGGCCGTAAGCCCCGCACCAAAACACCAGAGCAAATGCTGAGGGAGTTTGATGTGCTCTACAACATGGGCTGGCGGCGCATTGTATTTGTAGTAGACGATAACTTCATTGGCAACAAGCGCAACGCTAAGGTGTTCCTGCGCGAGCTGATTCCCTGGATGCAGGCGCACAATTATCCGTTTATGTTAGTGACCGAAGCTTCGCTGAACTTGGCCGAAGACGATGAAATGATCGATTTGCTGGTGCAGGCCGGATTCACGATGGTGTTTATGGGCATCGAAACCCCCGATGTCGATAGCCTCAAGGGCATCCACAAAGAGCAGAATACCCGCAGTTCGCTGATGGAATCGTGTCACAAAATCACGCGAGCCGGACTACAAATCATGTCTGGCTTCATCCTGGGATTTGACGGTGAAAATCCGGGAGCCGGACAGCGGATTCAGGCATTTGAATCCGATTGCGATGGGGAAACCGCCCGAACCGTTCAATCACATCCTGATGCCGCACGGCGTAATCAAACACATCGGCCAGTTCCGGAGCCTCGGCGCTGAGTTGGCGGGTCAGCTCAACCGACTGATGCTGATCAGCTAAATTTTCGCTGTGCTCAAACGGCAAATACAGAAAAATTCGCTGAATTGGAGCAAGCTGCTGATCAAACCCCTGGGCAACCGCCTGCTGGGCAATTTGCAGCGCCTTGGCATCAGTAGCAAAGGCTTGGGGGGTGTCGCGGAACATATTGCGGGAGAACTGATCCAGCACAACTACCAAAGCCAAACAGCCAGCCGGAGACTGTTGCCAAGCGTCCAGTTCACCAGCGGCTGCTTGCTTATAAATGGTCACAAACTTTTGCCGAATCTCGGCATCAAATTCTGGCTGTTTACCAAACCAAACCTTACGGCGCTGCTCGTAGGAAGCGGCTTCAGGTGGGTTTCCAAACCAGAAGCTCAAGATTGCTTGAATTTGCAAGTTGTTGTCCATAGAGCAGCCCGAATCAGATTAGCTAGGGGTTCACGACGGGCGGTTCGGTGGGTACAGTATTGGGTTCTACAGTGGTCGGTGATTGCTGGTTCTGCTGCATCAACTCGCGCTGCCGAGTGCGAAAATCATCCGCCTCAGTACCAAGATTTTCCTGCTGGTCTTCACTAAACTCGGAAATGCTGCGGACATTGCCAAGCTGGATGCGGTGCATCATGTTGAAGAAGGGGGAATAGCCATTGTCCCGGTTCGAGAAGGGGTCAGAATCTCGGGCTTGATTGGCATCGAGCGGATCCACACCCTGGGCTGAGACAATGCCAGTCCCGGCGCTCAAACAGGCTCCCACTGCGGCCAGTCCGATTGTGAATTGAGAAACTTGTTTAAGTAGAAAATTCTTGCTCATTAGCCTGAAACTCCTCACAGAGCGATTTTCAACAACTCAATGCTGTTCAGCTAGGACGCAACTCAAGCGGAAATTGCTCCCAATTTCTCTCAAAGTTTAACGACAAATTCGATTTTTGAACGCAGCCTGTTCGGTTTTTCTTTGAGCAAACCGAATTCCTGCAACCCGTTGCCTCCAGCCAGAATCAGGCAAACGACCGCCGCAGCAATGGTCGAATACTCAGCAAAGCAACGAGGCTGAATCCCGCCAAAACCAATAGCGCCGTTCCTAAACTAATCGTGGCAAACGGAGCCAGTGGAGCATTCAACTCAAACCGCAGCGTAATCTGGCTGTTACTATCGCCCTGAATTTCCAGCCGATAATGTCGTTGTATCTGGAGAATGGTCGGTCGCAGGCTGATCTGAATCAGGGCCAGCATTCCTTCAGGTGCTACCGTTCCAGGTTCTAGACCGATGCTGTTTGCAGCTTGGAACAGTAGCTCTACATGGAGATGGGGATATATATCATTGTATTTCTGCTTGAGATCAGCAAGTGTGTTCTGGACCGCGTTCAGCAGATCACTTCCCGTAACATAATCACCAGTACTAGAATCTTGCAATGTGAAGGCAGTAGTCAAGCCGAATCGCTGTAAAATCCCCCAACCATAGGGATCAGCTGTCTCAGCGGTGGAGTTTAAGAAGGTAGTCAGTGTCTGGGGCTGAATCGGAGGGCTGGTTTGTAGAGATACCCGATATTGGGGCAATGCAGTCGTGCTGTTGTCTACCGTTTGCGCTTGCAGTACCTGAATTAGCTCTTCCAGGAAGGGATGCAGAGCCGTGTCTCGGTTGCCATTGCCGTTGGTTAGTCCCGGCCACTCAGGCCATACCAGAATCGACTCGCGCCAGGAATACCAGGAACTCTCTTTAATTTGAGCACCCGGAATTGGCTGGTATAGCTCTCGCCTTTCTACCTGACTGGGATACCAGGCTTCCCATTGATTGGTGGAGAGGGTATCACCAGGAGTGAGCGGCAGATCAGCAGGAGAAAGCATCTGCAAAGTTTGCCGCAGGCGTAAGACATCAGCTAAGCGCTCCGGATCGGCAAACGTAGCGGTAGTGTGGGCGTCGATATCCAGTTCTAGCAAATCGTAGCTGGCTGTGAGCGCCAAGGGATAACTCTTAACCCGACTTGGCCCCTGATTCCAGCGGAAGCGAATGCAGCGTATTTCTGCTGGATGGGGCTGATAGCGGAGAGAATCAGTGTCCTTGGTGAATTGGTAGTTGCCCTGGATTGGCATAGGGACATGAGCGTTAGCAACAATCGCTCGCTGATCTTCAGGAGGTAGTAGCGGCAGGAAAAGCGGTTTGGGTAGCCACTCCAGTTCGGCAGGTTGCCGTTCTTCAACCTTTTCACCACTGGCTTGAGACTTGAACTTGAGCAGAACCTGCACCGGAGCCAGAGCCGAGCATACTCCATTAACCGACTCCGTCTGAATAAACAGCTTCCAGGCTTCAGGTTGCCAGTAGGCAGGTAGGGGCTACCGTTTGAACAGGTGGCAATGGTGGGCGATCGCCTATTTACTGATGTGCTGGCCGGCAACCGTTTGGGGATGTTTACCATCCTGGTCGAACCGATGGTCAATCCAGCCAAAATTCAAAACCGCTATCTATTACGCGATATCGAAGTCTGGTTCTCTCAAATCCTGGGCGTCTCTCTGATCCCCTGGCAGCAAATTCAACAGAACATTACAGATCCTGACAGATCTTAATATTTTCTAGTAAAAGGTAATGATTCTGAAGAAAACGTTAAGGAATGCTGATACGGGATGTAGCCCTGCTAACGTTTTAGTTAGATAAAACGAGGTCATCCAATATAAAGACCTTGAGCATAAATCTCCGTAGATACTTCGTAAAGCGTCGGTTCTCACTGTATAGAGGGCGGGCGCTTTATGATTTGGATTTATGATGAGGAACGTTGCCTTCGATTCTTTCACCTATGTCGCAGACGATCGTCGTTAAAATCGGTACTTCTAGCCTGACGCAACCCGATACTGGCTATCTGGCTTTAGCGACTATTGCCCAAGTGGTGGACAGCCTCAGCCGCCTACGCAAGCAGGGCCATCAGGTGATTTTGGTATCTTCAGGAGCCGTGGGTGTGGGCTGTATGCGGTTGGGATTGACGGAACGTCCGCGCACCATCTCGATGAAGCAAGCCGTTGCCGCTGTGGGGCAGGGACGGTTGATCCGCACCTATGATGATTTGTTTACCGCCCTCCAGCAGCCCATTGCTCAAGTTCTTTTAACTCGCAGCGATCTGGCGCAGCGCAGCCGCTATGTCAATGCCTATCGCACCTTTCGCCAACTCCTCAAACTTGGCGTAATTCCTATCGTCAATGAAAATGATACGTTAGCCGTTGAGGAATTGAAGTTTGGCGATAACGATACCCTGTCGGCGTTGGTAGCTAGCCTGATTGGAGCCGATTGGCTGTTTCTGCTCACTGATGTCGATCGGCTTTACTCGGCAGATCCGCGCTACGATCCCAACGCCCGCCCAATCGCCCTTGTCAATCAAATTGATGAACTGGAAGCGCTGCATGTAGAGGTGGGAGACCGAGGTACCAGTTGGGGTACGGGCGGTATGGTGACGAAAATTTCAGCTGCCCGCATTGCCACCACAGCCGGAGTCCGAACCGTGATTACCGAAGGCCGTTCACCGCAAAACATCGAAAAAATTCTCCAAGGCGAGGCGATTGGCGTCTAAAGCAACATCGGGTTTGCTTCCTCCTAGCCCGCCTTACTTTGATGGGCGTTTTTCAAACGGGCCAGTTGCGGTTGAAACACTGGCGGCCCAGCTTGGTCTGCCCTCATCGCTTGCCACTAACTTTGCGGTTGGGGGTGCCCGCACCGGACGCGAAAACGGCAATAACAATCTGGTTCCCGGTTTGAGATTAGACGGCTTGCTCGATCAGATCGATCGCTTCAAGAGCCAGGCCAGCAGTTTAGGAGCGGGAGCAGAAGATCTGTATTTCATCTGGGCCGGTGCTAATGATTTGAATCAAATTGGGACGAGCGATCCGGTCGCTACGGTCAATACCGCCGTCAGCAACATTGCAGCTGCTGTGACTAGCCTAGTGCAATCGGGTGCGAAAAACATCGTGGTGGTACAAACCCCCAACCTGGGCCGAGTTCCTGCCAGCCTCCAATCGGGACGGTTGCAGGATCTAACAAACTTGAGCAACGGGTTTAATGCTGCCCTGGAATCATCGCTGACGGCCTTAGAGAACTCGTTAGCAGGTTCCAATATCATCCTGTCTAATCTGTTTCCCTTATCCGAGCAAGCCGCCCAAAATCCGGCAGCCTTTGGCTTTACCAACATCACTGATCCTTATTTGAATGGCCTGCGACCTGGAGATCCAGCCGCCGACCCGAATCAATTTTTCTTTTGGGATCAGTTTCATCCCACCACCCGTGCCCACAGTTTTTTTGCGGATGTGTTTCGCAACAGCGTTATTTCTGGCATTACGGACGACATTACTCGCAGCGGTACAGCCGGCCCCGATAAACTGGTCGGCTTCAGCGGCGATGATGTCCTCAGGGGGTTGGGGGGTGCCGATCAGCTCGAGGGCAGTCCCGGCAATGACACTCTAGTTGGCGGTGCTCAGGCGGATACTTTAACTGGCGGCGGCAACCGCGATGCTCTAACTGGTGGCGGTGGGCCAGATGTGCTGCAAGGTGGCCCCGGCAGAGATCAATTTATCTATAGCAACCCCAACCACGGGCGCGACACAATTACCGACTTTCAGCTTGGCAGAGACCGGATTGATCTGAGCAGTATTTTCAAGCGAGCCGACTACAGCCGCCCCAATCCATTTGAGTCCTATGTGCGGCTAGTTCAAGCAAATCGGGGTACCGTTGTCCGCATCGATAGCAACGGCGATGCCAGCGGTGGCTTCAAACCTTTAGCGTTGCTGTTACTAGGTCTGTGGGCAGCGACTCTATCTTATTCCTTTGTCTAGTTTTCGGGGTACATTATAACTTGAAAGACTTTATTAAGAGTTTCATGTGCAGAATTATTCATGGCGTTAATAATTGGTTTAAATTTAGAATGATTTCCATTAAGCTTTGAAAAAAGGTTGACTTGAAATGCATTCCGAATGGGATGTAAAAAAAGATCTACATCAAACTGCCGCGCGGCAAGAGTATAGAAAGTAGTTCTAAAAGCTAACCAATTCAGTCCAGCAAGAAAAGCTGATGTTTGCCTTGCTATCTCAGCTTCTTTGCTACTTACGCTATAATTTCCACCAATCCTGTTACCACGAGAATCGTAAAGTATTGGCTCTTTGTCTTCCATAGAACTCACGGAAATCTTTTTTTCCATTAGTTCACTGTAGATCATTGATGATAACTGACCGTATTTAGATCTATCTATGCTGCTATCGCCTTCTAAAGCTTTAACCGTCAGATAGAAAACACTGCTGGTCATATCCCAAGTAAATACCAAATTCATCTTGAGCATCTCAAGAAAAGGAGCAAAGTCTCCATCAACAATCTTGCCGCCGGAAACATTTAAGACGATATCTTCTGTTATTTCTTTTGCCTTATTGATTAGAAGTTTGTAAGTCTGGTCACGAAATTGATAGCCAAGTAGCTTATTGAAGAAGTCCTTTCGCTCCTCGCGGTGTACTTCCTTGTAGTCATCTAGAAATAAAATCTGATCATAAAATAATATTGCTTGTATTAAGCTTTCTAAAGCTGGTATGTCAGCATCAATAAGGTACTTATTTTTAACTGGAATATGTCCTAAAACCCTTTGAACAGCGGTGAGGGTGGAATTATCAATAAGTGCGTAGCGCATTGAGGTTTTTACTTTTTCTCGTTATTACTCTGGGGATATCGTAACAACCCCATAGCTAAGAGCGCCATATACCGCAGCTAACATGTAATCTTTCGCTTAGCCAGCGCGGAACTCCGGCAGATAACTCATTGGTACTATCTCACCGAGAAACTAAGCCACCTAACAACGCCCATGAACCCGACCGTTGAGAGGTTGCTGGTTGAGTTCGAGAGTCTATTAGCGGCGGGTTATGGGCACCGTTAGACCGTTTCACCACGGAAGATACTGAACTTGACCTTCCAACTCTCCGTCCTGGCTGCACTCTACAAGTACAAGCACATCTTCAATCACTCGCCCGATCCCAGATTTGAATGCCGCCTTCCCGGTCAATCATGTAGAGCTTGCCGTCTTCTTTTTCCACATGGCCCTGCATATGGCAGTAGATATGCATCCAGGGGCCAGATTCCACGACAACTGAAGTACCGCAATTGCTGTCGTCTGAGACTTCTACCACCTTGCCACTCCACCAGTTGCGGATATAACTGCCTTCGGGAGCCGCCATGTCGAGACCATAGTGGAACTCTTGCGTGTAGCCGCCATAGGGGGAAGCACGGTAGCCAAAGGGAGAGGTATAGGCTTGAAACCCTTCTACCGGAAACGAGGCTCCTTCCCATGTCCGAGCTGCCACTTGGGTCGGATTGATTTGAGCAATTCGCTGCGCCGGATCGTCAGCCGTTCCGGTGCTAATGGCTAACTTCTGAGCTTGGGCAGGCCGTTGAGTCTGAGCCGATCGATGCGTAACCGCTGGGTTCGTTTGAGTCGCACCGTTAGAGGCAGATCGATCTAGCCCCATACTGGGCTTGACTGAGTTGGGCTGGGATGCCGTTGGGGCAGGCAAATTGGGGACAGCGGGTGTAGAAGAGGAACTGACAGCCACTTGAGGAGCAGGGTTTGTATCGGTTGCCTTCACCATTTCCTGGCCGGTTTCAATAGCAGCGATACAACAGAGGCCAATTGCTGCCCAGAGCGCCACCTTACCGAAACGTCTCATACCGTCTTTTCGCATCATACCGTTCCATTAAAAGCCTTAGGAGATGAACTTCACTGACTGACTTTTAGGTCTGCTGATTAGGTTGAATTTCAATTAGATTGAATTCCAATTGGCAAGCGTTCGCGGGAATAGGCGACCTTCGTCTATATTTCTTTGTTTGCTCATTCAGTCAACCGTTTTCTCAAGTTCAGTACAGATGAAGGCAAACCAAACATCTTAGCAAGCTACCGGGCAGGAAAGCACGAGCTATCTAGCAAAGCTGAACTATCCACTCTTAATTTTCTTCCTAGAAATTTAATTAAACATCCAGAATACTTGAGGAGCCAAACCAGTGCACCGGCCAGTTTGTTAAGTTTGGTCAAATCTGGCCAAATGCGGTCAATCAAATAAATTCGTTACAGTCAGGTCGTGGCTATTCCTGGCGAGCAGAACCCAAACAGCAGAATCAGGATATCGTTAATAAAGTTAAGTAATGTTAAAACGCCTAGTATGGACTGTTCAGTATGAAGCTACCAGACTCCTCCAGTGAATCTGGACTGTTATTTCATTCGGACCGGGGCAGTCAATAGGCCAGTGGTGCATATCGAGGGGCACTGCAAGCAGCAGGGATTTCTTGTCGTATGAGTTGAAAAGGAAATGGTTGGGATAATGCAGTGGTTGAAAGCTGTTTCGGAACGCTCAAAACGGAGTTTATTCATGGTCAGAGCTTTGTCAGAGAGGTTGCAAAAACTGCGATCGTGGACTGGATTGAGGTGTTCTACAATCGTCAACGTATTGATTCCAGATTAAGTGATCTTTCCCCTGTTCAGTTTGAGCAACAGTATTGGTTATCCTTGCAACAACCCAAAGCCGCTTAATCACACTGTCCACTTTTTCGGGGCAAGATCACTCTGGAACAAGTCTTGGATGAGGACTGGCTTCCTTGTGGCAGCCTTGACAGGTTTGTGCTTGCTAAGCCTGGGTTTTGTCCTGAGTAGGTAGGTAGGCTGTAAACTTCTCAATCAAATGCACACTCCATAACCCGAAGCTGCCAAACCCCAACCCAATCAGCAAAATGATTAGTTCCGGGCTTAAAAAAGAGATTGTCTTTGGCATCAGAATCGTGATTCCTAGCGTAATTAAGGCTGAGACACTGCCTGCTGTCAAAGCGGTTCGCACGCTAGTAGAAGAGAAGTAATAGATCTTGAATTCAGCTAGTAAAAAGGCAATGAATGGAATCCATACGGTCGAGAGATAGGCTGCATAAAAACAAAGAATCAACTGAATGATTTCACCACCTTTGAAGGCAACCGCCAGCGCTAACAGAGCGTTGATGATTACAATACCGATCCGATTCATCCCTGTTGTGGGAATCACCTCTAGATCTAAGATCGTTTTGGCTTGAATCCGCAGTACATTGCTTCCCAATCCCAGGGCCGGAACCGCCAGTGCTGTCACCAGCACTCGCCCCTCTAACCGGTTAGCTCCGCCCCCGATCCAAGTCAGAATATAGGGAATCACTTCCTTCCCGGTTAGATCGGTCGGCAAAATTTGCGCTGCTTGTGCTGCCATTACCACCGCTGTCGGCAAAAAGGCGAGCAGCAACAGCATCAGAGCTGCCAGAATACAGCCCCAATAGGCTGCGCGGACATCTTTGGCTTGCACAATAAACTGTTGACATTTCATATCGATCAGCACCAGCAAAATTGTGGGCAGAGAAACGCCAATCCGCTGGGCTAGGGACAGATCGGACAGGGACGGTGCTAATCCTTGATACGAAATAGACGGCAATATCGTGAACAGCAGCGTTTTTGGCCATGCGAAAGCGGGCAATCCGTCTGTTCCAGATCAGGAGCAAACAGGATGCCGTTATTGCTATGCAAGGTGCGAAGCACTGTCTTGCAAGGAGCACTGATGCAGCTCGCAGGCAGGCAATTGAATTCAGCAAAAATGGGGGATATATTTTCCTATTCGCACCAACGGACGCCCAACAGGAAAGTATGAAAAATTACTTGAGTTAATTTCTTCTATACGGTGATATAGCTGCTGAAGTGATGCTTAAAATATCGAATTTAGATGGATCAGTGAAAACCCCGAAACAATCTAATTTTCGTTTCAATTAATACTTTTATTGGAGCGAGCTGCGTGATATTCCGGCTAACTCATCTAAAGTCATGATGAGTGAATGAGAATTCTCAGCAGAATTTAGCAGATGGTCAAAATTGAGCATCAAACACACAGCAGACATCCGGCCTGCTGGCAGGAGGGTTGTGCTATGGGTTTACCGAATCATCAGGTTGACCTACTCAGGTCACCATATTGATCTGGCAAAACTTTGCTTAAGGGAAATAAAGGAAATACAGACGCGAAGCGATTTCCCTAAAACATCCAATCTCCCGGAAACGGTTCGAACGGGTCAGGTGTATCTGGCTTTTTTAGCGTAGTCGGCGGACGATCGCTACTCCAGGCCCACCAAACGGTTCCACACTGGCACTGGTAAAATTCCTGCCATTTGCGCCGATGGTCTTCGGTAAACACCGGTGATCGCCGATTAATCCAAACCTGTTCCGCTGCAGCGGTCGAGGCACGACAGGTGGGACAGCAGAATTCTTGCGCGTGTACTGCTTTTTCGGTCCAGTCGGGCGGAATGCGAGCAAAGGCGTCCATGCAGGCTGTTTAGGGGAAGGTGGGTTCATTCACTATCCTACACATAGTTTCCGGTCAAGGAGGTCGCCTCAGCCACAGCCTTAAACTCAGCCTCCAACTTTAGATTGCGACTCGCCGATAAAAAGGCCACATTTTTAGCTATTCTCTGTAGGTAAATTTATTTGATGGCTCTATTCGGTTTAGCGCCCTAGCTTCATCGACAAGCTTCATCGACAAGCTTCGCGGTTGGCTTCGACTACTCTGCATCAGCTTAGGTGGCTTTTATGAGTTTTCTCAATCTCATCTCCTTTTTTGGCATTTTCGGGTTGTGGAATACTAGTCAGCCAATACTTAGAATTGGTATGTAAACATTCTGTTGAAAGTCTAATCCGCTAATTATTTCAGAGTTTAGTTCTAACCATGCATGGGCATCGAACCTGTCATCAATGCCACTAATGGTACTTTTAACTCCAACAACTAAAATTACTGTAACGCCTCTTGTCTTCATCAGCAGGAACATTGCAATAGCTTCCTCTAGGCATTTTGATCGATCTTTTGGGAAACAAAGGCTTGCAGCTTTTACAGCCCAAGTAACTTGATCGATCAACTCTTCCTGCAAAGCTGGTAAGTATAGGTAGGGTGTAGTAGATTTACATGTACAAATCAAGCTATTGAATCCATTTTCTGTAAGATGAAGCCTTATGATTACAAATACAAGCTTCTTATATGCTATCAATAACATCCAAACGTCTTCATAACCTAATCCTCGGATTAATAGAAGTAATTTTGCCAAACTGCTTAAAAGCATTTTGCTATTTTGGAAAATTTCGTTAGCTTTCTTGAGAACAGTTTTCATGATGAGAATTGGAACTCTGAAATAGAAATGAGAGATAAATTCTATACACTTAAGGTTCCTCTCAAAAGTTGATCTTGTATCCATATTTCTAAGGTTAAAGCCTGCCACATCCAAGTTGAATAATGAGGATTATCGGTTGAGTAAAGATCACTATGGTTCAGTAAAGAATCGAATTCGGCTATGAATTCAGTCTTTTTTACTATTCCTAGTTCGCCAAGCAAACATTTGTTTATTATTGATGTAAGACGAGATTTCTCTTTAATAAGTCCTTTAGTTATCGAAGGACTAAATTCAGTTTTAAGTTTGCGTCGATATAAGGAACTAGGAATGTCGTTTCTGACAGCTCTACGAAGAAGAGATTTATTAACTAAAGGTACTATTAATTTTGAAATCGGTAATTGGAATATAAATTCTATCAAATATTGATCAAGAAAAGGATGGAAACTTTGAATGCCAGCTGGTGTTAGAATTTCACGCTGGAGCCAGATACAATCTTTAACATAATTATTGTTGAATCGAAAAGAGAGTAATCGATAATAGGTTAAAAAATCTAGATTAAGCTCTAATAATTGTAGAAATGGATATTCAATAAGGTCATATAGATCAATATCATTTACAAATTTTTGCTCTAAGAAATTAGGAATAATATTTTTATCAGGGAGACAAGGGATAGCAATATCGTCAGGAAAATGCCTAAAGAACAAAGAACATAGAGCACGGCCATCCCTACTCCTGGCCCTGTACCAAAAATTTGAGTCAATGCAATGGTAACAGCATGGTTGGACATCATTGCAGGCTCCAATACCCGATCGGCTAGTGGTCCAGCCAAGAAAGTAGCAAAGGCTGAAACGATCTGCACAATCAGTGAGCTGGTCGCAAATACTCGTCCTTGAAGCTTGGGAGCAACATTTGCCATCCAAATGGCTGTTTCGGAACTACCCAACAGCGGAAAGTTCAACGATGAACAGAACTGAGCTGGAATCCAAATCGAGACTGTTCGCCCCAGTCCAAACACCGTTTTGCTGATACCGGCTCCAACCATGCCGACTAGTAATCCCCGCAGGCGACGCCTAAACCCGCCCCAAATGCTCACCCCAATCGCTCCGACCACGCCGCCAATGCCAGCAGCAACGTTTGTACTGGCCAACACCTGAGCACTGCCATTGCTGCGAGCCAGAATCATTGGATCGTAAATTGCGCCACCCAAGTCATGCACAAACCAAAACAGGGCAGTGATCAAAACCAGGAGACGTAAACTGGAATTTTTGAAGAAATACTTAAAGCCAAAGGTTAGATCATGCCAAATGGTGTTGAGTTGGGATGATTCAGTTATACGCGACGGCTGTGGAATGGTGACCGCTAGCAAGGTGGCGATCGCGACTCCGAAGGTGACAATATCAATCAGGAATATTCCAACCAAACCTATGAAAAGATAGAGGCTGCCTGCCAACGCAGGTGCAAAAATAGCAGAGCCATAATGGACTGTTGATTCCATGCTGTTTGCCCGTGTGTAGTGCGACGATGGCACCATCAAGCTGACGGAAGTGGAATAGGCTAACTGCTGGATTTGGCCAAAGCTGCTGTTGACCGCACTCGTAAGGTAGAGATGCCAGATCTGGAGGTTTTCGGTTGCATATAATAGAAGCAATGCAACTGTAGAGAGAACAGCGATCGCATCTCCTAAAATCATCAGGTGCTTACGATTGCAGCGATCAACAATCGCGCCGGCAAATAAGGTAATTACTGCTCGCGGCAACTGAGAAAAAAATCCAACTAACGTCAGTGCAGTAGCAGAACCTGTGACCTCCCAGACCCATAAAATCAGCGCGAATTCGGTCATGTAACTGCCGATTGTCGAAACCAGTTGACCGAACCAAATGACGGTAAAGATGCGCATGTAAAAATTACATGTGAAGCTGCATAGAATTTACCCCACCGCCTACGGCACCTCCCCTTGGTAAGGGGAGGTTGGGAGGGGTCTGATAATAAGCCGCTTCACAAAAAATTGGTATAAGCTTGTCCTTTGGCAGATTTGTTTTGGCTTGTTTTGCTTTGCTTAATCGGACATGGTCTACAACCTGTTCTTACAGCCAGGGGAACCCCCAACCCGGATTGGCTGTCATGCACAACTACTTCAGGTAGAAAGCAATCTCCGTATGTTCCTTGCTATTCAGCCAGTTTCATCGCTCAGTCTCCCAGCTCAAGCTACAAACTTTGGTTTTATCCGGTGCGCCATCAGATTCTGCCCACAAGATAGGACGTATAAAACAGGACAGGCTGATTCAACTACTGTAGGGCTGAGGCTGTCAAGACGGCTGAAACACCTCTTTAGAATAGCTTCAAGCTATCTTTGGGTTAGAGTTGGTTGAATTGACCAGAATTTACTAAAAGTTTGCTTCAGTATTTGCTTCAGTCAGGTTGATGGCGCTGAGGATGTGTCATGGACAACTCTGTCCCAACGGTTGCCGATGGCGTGAAAGTATGTAACTCTATTCAGCGAGTTCTTGCCGTTCTCCGACTAGTCTGCACTAACTTTTGGTCGTAGGGAAATCAACCGCAGACTGATCCGAAAACTGAGAGGAAACGTAAATGCAGCTACGTAATTGCAGCTATGGTGGCAAATCAAGGTGGGTCATGATGCTCTGAGAAATTTCGATAGTCTGAGTTCAGAGATTTGATGATTGGCTACCGCTCAAATACGTTCAAATCAGCGATGATCAGGCGATAATATGCCTTTTTGTTAAACATGCTAGTGACGCGACTAGGAGCAGTTATGAAATCATTCGTTCGTTGGAGTAAAAAGCTTGGTTTGGTGAGCGGCATTGTCTTAGGCTCGCTGCTTGCCAACAGCCTACAGGTGTTGGCATTGACCACTGAACAAGTGGTAGAGCGTCTACGTTCGGTGCCGGTATTTGCGCTGGCTAATAACGAAGGCAAGCCGTTGGTTGCAGTGCCCACAGAAGGTGCTGATCCAAGCCAGACCCCCAATATCTTTGTGTTTATGAATCAACAGGATGCCCAAACTTCGCTCAACAACTTGAGAACACGGGATCCCCAAACTGCTGAAGGCATCCAGGTGATGCCAATCTCGCTGGCCAAGATTTATGAATACGAAGTTTCTACACGATTCCAGTGCAGATTCCGTTTTATCTTCAACAATTGATCAACGCCAATGCTTCCCAAAGTGGGCTGGCGATCGCCCTTGCTACCCTTGCCACGTCCATCAGTGCCCTCAGCTATCAACGCCTGAAAGCCCGGTTCACCTTTACGAACATTTATGCGATCGCCTTTGGGCTGATGGGGATTGGCTACTTGGTGATTAGTGTTGTCCGCAGCTATGAACTGGTTTTAATCGGTCTGGCGATCGCTGGATTGGGCGTAGGGCTACTGATGCCGAACATGAATGTGTGTCTGACCTCATCCACACCAACAGCATTGCGAGGGCGAATTTTGGGCGGGTTGACCACCAGTTTTTTCCTGGGGCAGTTTGTCTCTCCATTAGTCAGTCAGCCGCTCAGCCAGTGGGTAGGATTGGGCACAACCTATGGGTTGGCAGGTGGGTTAATGCTGGTGATGAACGTGATCACCTATGGTGTGATGGTTCGTTGGAAATGAATACTCTAAGGATTAGAGAAGGATATCATAATCAGGAGAATTTTCTTACCTTGATGCTCGACACTCGATTCAGTGTGTATCTTGAACGGCACTACAGCGAGCGGGGAGGGCGTTCTCTGAGGAGTTGAAGGAGAAGGTTTAACAGACATATTTCTATCAAAGAAAAGTATGGAATTCTCCTGTAAGACCTGTCCATCCTACATGGCAGATGGCAGTTCGATCTGCTATCTAATACTCCAGCAGCATGGTAAAACCAATCAATTGCTCAAGCAATGCCTTAGCCATTGTAACGAGCAAGGGATCAGTATATTTGCAGGGCTTTACTTGCAGGGAGCCGATCTTGGGGACAGTGATTTTCGCTTAAAAACCTTTCAACATACCGACTTCACCGATGCGAATTTGCAACGGGCTTACCTCAATCGGGTGCGGTTGGAATCATGCACTCTGGATGGAGTGAATTTAGAAGAAGCAATTCTAGAGCAGGTGGATTTTCGCCATGTCAAGAGCATGAGAGACATTCGGCTGTTTTATGTCATTACTCTGGATGTTTTGCTTCCACATATCTCTCATCTGGGAACTGAATGTGTCTACGAAAAAGAACAAGATTGGACAAAAGCCGAATATGTTTATCGCCATTTGAAAGAGCTTTACAAAAATCAGGGACAATACAGCACTTCTGGACGCTTCTTTGAACAAGAAATGGAAATGCAACGGCTTCCGGACGAATGCCGAAAGTGACACGCTTGCCCACGTGTGAGCGCAGGGGTTCCGCCTTCGAAGCAGGAACCGGAACCTGGAAGCTCTGCGTCTCGATGACAATCCTGCCATCCACCGACTTCAGCGTGGCATCGAAGAAGTTCATCGACGGGCTGCCGATGAAACCGGCGACAAACAGATTGCGCGGATTATGATACAGATTGAACGGGGTATCGATCTGCTGAAGCTCGCCTGCGCTGAGCACGCAGATGCGCGTTCCCATCGTCATCGCTTCTACCTGGTCGTGAGTGACGTAAATGAACGTCGTCGCCAGGCGCTGGTGCAGCTTGCTGATGAATGAGCGCGCTTCCACGCGCAGTTTCGCGTCGAGATTGGAAAGCGGCTCGTCCATCAGGAAAACGGCTGGCTCACGGACGATGGCACGCCCCACAGCGACACGCTGACGCTGACCGCCCGAAAGCTGGCGGGGGCGACGATCGAGCAGATGCTCGATGCCGAGGTTCTTGGCAGCTTCCTTGACGCGCTGATCGATGATCTGCTTGGGTGTTTTGCGCAGGCGGAGACCAAATGCCATATTTTCATAAACGGTCATGTGCGGATACAGCGCGTAGCTCTGGAACACCATCGCAATGTCGCGATCTTTGGGGGCCACATTATTGACCACGCGATCCCCGATGAGAATTTCTCCATCAGAGATTTCTTCCAGCCCTGCGAGCATACGCAGGCTGGTTGATTTACCGCAACCTGAAGGACCTACCAATACCAAGAATTCTTTATCAGCAACTTCAATATTCAGATCCTTTACCGCCGCCACGCCGCCGGCATAACGTTTCCAGACATGCCTGAAAGTTACACTTGCCACGAGCTTTCCTCCGTAAGAGAATTATGACAATGGTTTATCAGAAAACACCATGTTGTTCAAAGTGCACAAACTTGTTGCGCTTTTCTGGGCATGTGTTTTCTGCGACATGATTATAGACGCCTGAGCAAATATTGCAAAAAATCGAGGATCGTATGTCACGCGAGGTCAACGCGGAAATCATTGCTATCGGCACGGAGATCCTGCTGGGAGAGATCACAGATACCAATTCCGTCTATATCGCGCGGCTTTTGCGAGACCTGGGGATCAATCTGTATTACATGACTTCTGTGGGTGACAACGAGGCGCGTATTGCGGAGGCAATTCGTATCGCCCTCAGCCGCGGACAGGTAGCCGGGGGCGGGCTGTCCCTGAATTTTGATCGAGCGGAACAGGTTGAAGCGGTTAATCGAAGCTGGTCCAGTAATCGGAGTGACCGTGGCGACATTACTCAGGCGCACCAAGTTGCCATCGCGAGAACGAACCTGGATTTGCTGCAAGTCTTCGGGTTTGCTGCGGTAATCTGCATCCGCCTGCACAAACACTCGATAGCTGCGTTGTCCAAAGGTAAAATCATTCACATAGCGGCTGCCCATGTAGGTACTGACGGTGGACAGCGCTTCACCAATATCCACGTTCTGGGCATTCAACTGTTCTCGATTCAATTCCACCTCTAGCTGCGGTGTATTGATCGTGAACTGAGTAAACACACCATTCAAAACTGGATTCTGGTTGGCTTTCGCAATAATTTCTTGAGCCGCTCCTAAAAAGTCCTCGAAGCTCAACCGCCCACCCGAGCTATCTTGCAGAATGAACTCAAAGCCACCCGTGGCACTAAAGCCGGGAACGGCTGGGGTGTTGAAGACCACCACTACCGCGTCTTGGATAGCGGCAAATTGGCGATTCAAGCGACCAATAATGCCCTGAACACTCTGTTCCGGCTCTTGGCGTTCCGACCAGTTCTTGAGCTTGGCAAAGAAAGTGCCTTGATTTGGCCCGCTGCCTTCCAAGCCAAATCCCGGTACAATCAGGGATGACTCAATTTCTGGCGTTTCTGCAAAGGTTTGATAGACCTGCTGCGCGATCTGATCGGTATAGTTGCGCGCCACCCCTTCGGGAGCCTGGATAATCCCCAGGAATACACCCTGATCTTCTTCGGGAATAAAGCCGGTCGGCACCGTGCGGAACATAAACACCGTGGCCGCCAAGCCCATCACAAACACCGCCATCACGATGTATCGAAACCGGATCAGAAACTCGAGCAGGCGGCGGTAGCGCTCAACCAGCCAGCCAAAGCCCCGATTAAACTGCCGGAAAAACCAGGCCAGCGGTCCTTGCCCTTCCCCCTGTTTGGGACGCAGGAGCAGCGCCGACATACTTGGGGTAAAGGTCAGGGCATTAAACGTGGACACCACGATCGAGAAAGCCATGATCAGGGCGAACTGCTTATACATAATCCCGGTTGCGCCCGGAAACATGGCAACTGGAATAAAAATGGCAATTAGCACCAGCGAGGTAGAAATAGTTGCCCCTACCAGCGTACTCATCGAGGCCATTGCCGCCTGCAGCAGCTAAAGTTGCGGAACGAATCGGTTGCCCTGTTTCTGGTAGACCAGCGCATGCCGCAGATGAGCGGAATCGAGCTATTGGAACAGGCGATGCCCATGTTCCCCAATGCCCAACGGGTACTTCTTACCGCCTACGCTGACACCGATGCCGCCATTCGAGCCATCAACTCTGCTCGCTTGCAGTATTATTTGCTGAAGCCGTGGGATCCGCCGGAAGAAAAACTCTATCCGGTGCTCAACGATTTGCTCGACGATTGGTTGGCCTCATTTCGGCCGCCCTTCGAAGGTATCCGCGTGGTTGGCAACCGTTGGTCGCCTCAGTCGCACCAAGTTAAAGATTTTCTGGCTCGCAACCAAATTCCCTATCAGTGGCTCGATATTGAACTTCAGGAAGCCAAACAACTCGTCACCTACGCCGAATCCGATTGCAAAGCCCAACTCCCGCTGGTGCTGTTTCCAGACGGTGAGCGATTAGTTAAACCCAGTAACGTTCAGATTGCTGAAAAAATTGGTCTGCGCACCCAGGCCGAACGTCCTTTCTATGATTTGCTGATTGTGGGCGGCGGTCCAGCAGGGCTAGCAGCAGCCGTATATGGTGCGTCCGAGGGGTTGAGTACGGTGATGATCGAGCGGGAAGCGCCTGGCGGTCAGGCCGGCTCCAGTTCCCGGATTGAAAACTACCTCGGCTTTCCCAGTGGCTTAAGCGGTGGTGACTTGGCTCGTCGGGCCGTAGCCCAAGCGCGGCGGTTTGGGGTCGAAATCCTGACTCCTCAGGAAGCCAAAGGCGTTCGGATCGAGGATCCTTATCGGATTGTCAGCTTGGCCGACGGCAGCGAAATTAGCTGTCATGCGCTGCTGATTGCTACGGGCGTCTCTTACCGCAAACTGGATGTGCCCGGCATGGATCGGCTGTATGGTGCGGGTGTCTACTATGGTGCAGCCATGACTGAAGCGATTGCCTGCAAAGGTGAAGAAGTCTACGTCGTAGGAGGAGCCAACTCAGCCGGGCAGGCCGCCATGCACTTTTCTAAATATGCAGAGCACGTCACCATGCTAGTGCGAGGCGAATCCCTCACCAAGAGTATGTCGCAATACCTGATTGATCAAATCGAATCCACGCCTAACATTACCGTGCGCCCCTGTTGCAGTGTGGTTGAAGTGCATGGTGAAACCAGCTTAGAAAAAATTGTCGTGGCCGATTCCAGCAGGAAACTTGCCGTTGCTCGATAGCCCCTAAGTAAACCCGCCGCCCCTAACAGGAGGCTACCGCCACAAATTCCAATCAGGTATCTTGCCTTGGCACCTCGGTCGGCCAGAAACAAGAGAGCCTGATTAGACAACATGGTTGTGGACGCACCAATACACAAAACATCCAAATTCTCTGGGCATTCCGTGAATGTTGTCGTAGCATGCATTGGAAAAGTAGGATAACCAATGATGAGGTCTTTATTTTCCCAGATAAAGTAAATATCACAATTGGGAACAACACTGAACACGGTATTAAATTCCGATGATGTCTGGAATATAGCAGTTCGGGCTGATAAAAATCCCAATTTGCAACTTAGGTGAGTCTTGAGTAAACATGTTTGTCTTCCTTTTAATATTCGTACATATGTTAGGCCAAGTCCGACTAGGACTTAGCAGCCAACGCTGTATCGGATTGTGGAAATGCCACCTGAAAGGCTCGGTGAACTAGAATTGTAGAAGTTGAAAACAACAGAAATCCTGTGAGTGGATGTACAACTCCGAGAGGCAACGGTGACTTTAGGTGAATCGTCAGAAATTGCAGAATTAGTAGTATTGGCAAACTAAGCCTAGCTGACTTGAGCGCTCTGTGTCTGCATCTATCCACTCGGTTAGTCACCCTCACTGCCCAGCCGCAATTGACGCCCCGTTTGAATACGGCCTGTTTGACAGCGCGTCAGGCTGAAATTACTGAACTAGTTGCCCAGGGGTTGACTAATGCCGAAATTGGTGCAACCCTTTGCATTACAGAACGTTCCGTCAAGCAAGCCTTGAAACGCATGTTTCGCAAACTGGAGGTCTCATCCCGGGCGGAAATAGTGGCGCGGCTTTCAACTCATCTAGCTACTGCCGCTGATAACAAGTCACTGCTGTCGAATCCTTAGCAACATCTTGATCTGCTAATGTCAAGATGTTAACACTGTACACAGTGTTTGCCACAATAATATCTCTGTCCTAATCTCTGTCCTAACTGTCGTGGCGACGGCTAAGTAGGTGAGCATAATTAAACATAAAACCCAAAACCCTGTGCCGCCCGCTGCGCCGCCCGCGCAGGGTTTTGAATCTGGTTTTTAATTATGCCGAGGTACTTATAGATAAAAAAGTAGACAAAAAAATCCTCCAATTTAGGAGGATTCTAAATCAGATATAACCTTTGTTCTAACTCATAACGCTGGAAGGATTCCGAACAGGTGGTAGCTTCGCTGGTTGACCTGGGTGCTTTAGCTCCTGCCAACGATATGGGGCCGGTACGGCGCTCAGTGCAGTACATGCTCGATCACTTTATGGATAAGCCGTTTGAGGAGCAATCCGTCGCGGCGATTAGCGATGATCTCTACGAAATTGCGTTTGATCAGCCGTTTCGTTTCCCGGCTACATTTACCTTTGTGATGCGGGCCTTCTCTACCCTAGAAGGGGTCGGCAAAGGCTTAGATCCAGAATTTAACTTTATGGAGGTTGCAAGACCGTTTGCAATGCAGCTTATGACCAATGGCAATGGCTCACGCAATAGTATTTCGGAAGGATTGCTAGGTGAAATTGGCCGGCAGGCGGCGCAGGTCAGCACTACTGCCCTAGGACTGCCTCGTCGAATTGAAGATACGCTAGATAAGCTGGAGCGAGGCGATATTCGAGTCCGGGTGCGGTCCACCGAAACCGATCGCGTTCTGCGCCGAATCAGTGGGGTCAACATGGGGACAAACTACACCCTGTTGATCGGGACATTCACCTTATCTGCCACAATCTTATTGGTGAATCAATACATCTGGTTAGCTATACTGGCGGCTATAGCTGCTTTAATCTCAGCGATTGCTTTTATTCGGCTGCTGATTCGCCTTGATCGAGCGGATCGGATGTTTTAACATCACCCCCATCTGCGATGCCAGGGTCATGCTATGAAACGTTTATTCACGGGTCTGACCGATCCGGGACTTCTCCGCGCAGTAAATCAAGATGACTATTTTATCGATCCCAAGGGTCGATTCTTTATCGTGGCGGACGGCATGGGCGGACATGCAGGGGGTCAGGAAGCTAGCCGCATCGCAACGCAGGCCATTCAAACCTATCTCAACGAACATTGGGACTCAGACGAACCGTCCCAGTTGCTGCTAGAGAACGCCTTTTTGAAGGCCAACGTCGAGATTTTGCAAGACCAAAGCAAACACCCAGAGCGGGCCGATATGGGCACGACGGCTGTAGCTGTGATGTTTCGAGATGATCAGCCCTGGTGCGCCCACATTGGCGATTCGCGGCTCTATCGATTGCGGGGAGCCAAACTGCATCAAATTACCGAAGACCATACCTGGGTGGCTCGCGCCATGAAGTCAGGAGATTTGACGCCGGACCAAGCCCGAATTCATCCCTGGCGGCATATTTTGTCGAAATGTTGTGTAAGTACCTCGGCATAATTAAAAACCAGATTTAAACCCTGCGCCGCCCGCGCAGGGTTTTGGGTTTTATGTTTAATTATGCTCACCTACTTAGATGCTCAGTTGTAGATGCTCAGTTGTAAATTCAAAGATTTTTGCTTGGGGTGATTGTGTCTGAAGCTTCCACCCGTCCAGGCAACACAAGCGTAAACCTCGTTTGGCCGGGAGGGGTTGGATCTAGAGTGAGATCGCCGCTGTGGGCACGGGCGATTTCCCGCGATAGGCTGAGACCTAGGCCAATGCCTTCCACCTTGCGAGTACGGGCCGGATCGCCGCGATAGAAGCGATCAAAAATGCGCTCGCGATCGGGTAGGGGAATCGGCCTTGAAGCATTCGTGATCGTAATCTGAACATTAGTTCCCTGCTGGTGGCCTGCAATCCGAATCCAGCCGTTGGCGAGATTGTATTTAATCGCGTTGCTTATCAGGTTTTGCAGCAGTTGCGTCAATAAATCCAGATCGCCCCAAACAGCTAGGTCGGCGGGCAGGTGGGTTTGAACTTCGAGATGGGGCGCTGACAGTTCGATGTCTTCCACGATCACTGTCAGTAGAGTAGATAAATTGACTTCAACTTTGTGTAGGCTGATTTGGCCCGCATCGGCTAGCGATAGCAACAGCAGTTTGCGCACAATGCTATTCAAACGGCTGACTTCATCCAGCAGGGTACTAAGGCTTTGCTGCATGGGTGATCCGGGTTCGGTATGTTGCAGCGTATGCTCTAATTCTCCTTGCAAAATTGCCAACGGCGTTTTCAGTTCATGGGCGGCATCGGCGCTAAAGCGAGACGCTTGCTTAAAACTGCGGCTTAGGCGCTCTAGCATTTGGTTAAATACTTGAATCAATTCAACAAATTCGAGATCGCCAGTACCAATCGGCACCCGTTGATCGAGGCCAGTGACTGTCACCTGTTGAATGGCGCTGGTGAGTTTGCGAATTGGATGCAGTGCATTACCAGATAATCCCCAAGCCCCGCCTGCAATCAGTAACAGAATACCGGAAATCACCAGCACAAAAATACTCCGAATCGCCGCCATTTCCTGATCAATGGCTTGAAGGTTAATGGCAAGCACCGCCTGGGCTGGAGGAAAATCCACTGCTGCCACTCGCCAACTTCCGGTGGCCGTACGCTGCGTCATGACCTGTGGATCGGGTAGTGTGCCATCGGGTAAACGTTTGGAGGGCTGGTTGCCTTTGAGATGGCGCAACAGCTAACCCAAGCCGGTCAGTCAGTGGGTTTGCTTGCTATCCTCGATACTCCAGCCCCCTGTTATCAACCCTCGTTTTCTCAAAGCCTGAAGTTTCTGCTGGGCACAGCCCTCTGGTCAGGTCTGCCGTTTTTGCTGAACTACGGGGCCATTGTCACCCAACGCTGGCAGCCCCAAGCCTGGCTGTCTCGCTGGCAGTGGGCGGCGATCACTCGTTTACTTCCCCAATCTCGGCTCCGATTGTTGGATGAGTCTGCCATTGTACCAATGCTGCGAATTTTCTATGCCAATGCCCAAGCTGCCTACCGCTATGTGCCGCAGTATTACCCTCACCGGATTACTGTCTTCAAAGCTGCTGAATCCGTAGATAAACTGCAGTCCGATCCGATGCTTGGTTGGCAGTCCCTAGCGAACGATGTGCAACTGCATTCGGTGCCAGGAAATCATCTGTCCTTGCTGCAATCCCCCCATGTGCAAGTGCTGGCGGAAAAACTGGGGCAATGTCTGGCAGAAAACCCGTAGGCTTCTACTGACTGGCTTGCAGCGCCGTCTTAAGTGCCTGTTCTTTCTGGGGATCGGCTCCCGCCGCGTAAGGGAGAACAGCTGAAACTGAGATATCAGGGTTAACGCCTCGTCCTTCCAACCGTTGCGTTCCATCCAATAAAACATCTGCTACTGCCACATACAGAGCGCTTCCATCCGGCATCAGAAACGGACGACCGGCCACTACAGCACCGGCGGTTCTAGAACCCACAACTGGGCCAATGTTGTACTGCTGAAACGCATAGGCGAGAATTTCCTTGGCACTGCGGCTCTCTTCATTCACCAGCATCACAACCGGCTTATTCCAGTGCGATGGCGTTGTGGCCCGCAGGTTTTGCCGGGGGACAATATTGGTAACGCTCGGTCCCCGGCCTGTAAAGAAATTCAGCACTGTGGGTGAGGCTCCTCCCCAGCCGCCGCGTAAATCCAAAACAAAAGCATCCACATCCTTCAATCGCCCATAAAGTAACTCGTCCTCTAGCTGTTGCTGATACTGATCGCCCGCATAGGACCAGAGGTGCATATAGCCAATTCTGCGATCTTGTTGTTCAATCACCTCGGTGCTGGCAATCTGCGCGTCCAGAAACATCGTGGTGGCCTCAAACTGTTTGGGCGCAACGATCAGCGTTTGTATCCTGAGGATTTCAGTTCGTCGGCTCTTGCGGGAAAGACTGTGCACTATAAGGCAAAGATCAAATCGGTTGGTCGATCTGAGACGCCGGAATTGAATGACGACTGGGCCAGAAGTCTTGACGAGGGATATGAATCCCTTGCAGACCTTCGGAAGAAATTGAGAGCGGATCTTGAAACTTATGCCGAATCAGATGCCGATGCACGGCTGAGAAATAACGCGATCGCAAAATTGCTTGAACAGAACGAATTTGAGGTGCCTGAGGTCTTGATAAATAATCAGGCGCGAAATCTACTGAACGATTTCGCCCGTGATCTTCAGCAACGGGGCGTAGATCTTTCGAAGGTCGAGAATGATTTTGTCCAGGTCGCATTTCATCAGATGCGGACTCAGGCAGAGCGCGATGTTCGCGGAGCGATGCTATTAGATAAGATCGCTGAAGCTGAAAAGATCGAGGTGTCCGACGCAGAGGTTGAAGAAGAGATCACCAAAATGGCGGAGCTTTATAGAACGACGTCTGATGAAATAAAGGCGTCGCTCGAAAGGCAGGGCGGCAATGGCGCTATCGCTAACAATCTCCGTACACGAAAGGCCATCGAATCGATCATTCAAAAGGCAAAGATAACGGACGGCCCTTGGGTGGACGAATCAGCTCAGGATCCGTCAGCGGCCTCAGGCTCCGTTGAAAAGACAGAAAAGCCGAAGAGGACCCGGAAAACAACTGCGAAAAAGGCTTCAGCCAAAACCTCATCAGGGACCGAGGCTGGCAGCTAGATTCGTATTGAAATGGACAAACATTTTTGCTTGCATTTTTTTGAAAACAGGGTAGAATCTGCAATCGGCCATTTTTCAATGGTTTAACAGTACCCTGTTCAAGTTTTACTTAAGCTATATTTATTTTCTTGAGGAATTTATGGCACTTGTTCCTATGGTTGTTGAGCAAACGTCTCGTGGGGAGCGGGCGTTTGATATTTATTCGCGGCTGTTGAAAGACAGCATTATATTTATCGGAACTCCGATAGATGATCAGATAGCGAATTTGATCGTTGCCCAATTGCTTTTCCTGGAAGCGGAAGACCCAGAGCGGGACATCAATCTTTACATAAACTCTCCCGGCGGATCGATCACTGCCGGTATGGCCATCTATGACACGATGCAGTTCATCAAAAACGATGTAACTACGATCTGTGTTGGCCAATGTGCATCAATGGCTAACGGGTAGCGTATATGGACGCAACTGGGAGCATATTCAGGCGTTACTCCCGTGGCTGCTGGTGTTTTTGCCGCTGAGTTTTCTGCTGTCGCGGGATTTGAACACGTTAGCGTTGGGAGACGATATTGCCAAAGGCTTAGGCAGCAAAGTGGAGTGGCAGCGGGGATGGTTGCTGATTACCAGCGTCGCCTTAGCTGGAGCAACAGTAGCCACTGCGGGCACGATCGGTTTTGTGGGCCTGATGGCTCCCCATCTTTCGCGGCAGTTGGTGGGTGCTTCTCATGAAGGATTGCTGCCGGTCGCGGCCTTGGTGGGGGGATTGATTGTTGTCCTGGCCGGTTTGTTAGGCCGATCGCTGTTTGCCCCGATCGAACTGCCCTGCGGCGTGATTACGGCTGCCGTTGGTGCCCCCTATTTCCTCTATTTGCTCTATTCCAATCGCAATGCTTAATCCTATGAGTGTAACGATATCTTCCACTGAACCCGCCCTAACCACTCGTCAACTCACCCTGGCCTATGATAAGGCGATTGTGATCCGCGATTTGGATTTAATGATTCCAGCCGGACAGATTACGGCACTGGTTGGCCCGAATGGCTGCGGCAAATCCACCCTGTTGCGGGGACTAGCTCGCTTACTGAAGCCGCTGAAGGGAACGGTCTATCTCGATAGCGCCTCCATCTTCCGGCTCTCTACGAAGGAAGTCGCCAAGCAACTCGGAATTTTGCCCCAAAGCCCCACTGCACCCGAAGGGTTGACAGTCCGCGAACTGGTGGCCCAAGGCCGCTATCCTCACCAAAGCTGGCTGCAACAGTGGTCTGCCGAAGACGATCGGTTTTTGGAGCAAGCCCTCGCCATCACCAGCATGGTTGAGTTAGCCAATCGCCCCCTCGATACCCTCTCTGGCGGACAGCGACAGCGAGCCTGGATTGCCATGACCTTGGCCCAAAATACGCCAATTCTGCTGCTGGATGAACCAACCACGTTTTTGGATCTGGCGCATCAAATTGAGATTCTAGATTTGCTCTACGAATTAAATCAAACCGAAGGCCGCACGATTGTCATGGTGCTGCATGATTTGAATCAAGCTTGCCGCTATGCCGATCACTTAATTGCTGTGAAGAACGGTGGTGTATATGCTCAGGGTATTCCAACAAACATCATGACTGAAACAATGGTTCAAGAAGTATTTGGCGTCGAGAGCCGCATGTAGCCATGCCGACGGCAATTCCAGAAGAGCCGTTTAGCAGAAGCTGCGGGACACGGGCGGGTAGAACCAGAGGCTCTTGCTGCGAGCCATCAAAGTTGTCGGTGAAATCGACTGTGTCGGACTCGATATCTTGCAGAAGGGCGTTGTTGGTGAGAGCCTGCAAACGACACTCAGTATACCGCATTGCAGCAGGTGGATCGTTATCGATCGAGCCAAAGTTACCATGACCATTGATTAAGGGATGGCGCATCGAGAAGTCTTGGGCCATGCGGACCAGCGCGTCATAAACGGCGGTATCTCCGTGGGGATGATATTTACCCAGCACTTCCCCGACCACACGGGCGCATTTCCGGAAAGGACGGTCATGCATCAAGCCCAATTCATGCATAGCATAGAGAATACGCCGGTGAACTGGCTTAAGACCATCACGAGCATCTGGCAATGCCCGACCCACAATCACGCTCATGGCGTATTCCAGGTAGGAGCGGGACATCTCGTTGCGTAGATCAGTGGGGACAATCCGTTCCTGTATTGGCTCCTGGGAAAAGGTCATATCCTGCAAAAAACTCCAAATCTGTGCGATTCCAGCAGTGAATTCAAAAAATCAAGCAATCTTTGCTATTCTGACTCCTGGTAGTTGCCAAATATCGCGCTTTACCTCTAAAATTTTAGCGCATTTTGCCTATGAGTGAGATGCAGGATAACTATACAGCTAGTGCGATCTGCTGATGGAAATTCTTATCGATCCATATCGGCTTCTCGATCTACTTCTTCCTCTAACGTCTCCGGTTCTAGCCGATTCTCCTGACCAAAGCGTTTCTCGTACCAGTTCATCAGGGGCGTGGCGCTAATGCCGTGAATGATCACCGACAAAGTGACTGTGAAGAACGTGATCCAGCTCAGGGGTGAGGCAATTTCGTCAGGAATACCTTCGCTTAGAGCGTAGGTGAGGTAGTAGAGCGAACCGACGCCGCGAATCCCAAACCAGCCAAACAGTAGCCTAGTCGTAGGGCGCAGGTTGTCGCCAATCGTACTAATCCAGGTGGCAATCGGGCGAATCAGAAAAATCAGCGCTCCGGCGATCAGCAAGGTTTGTCCGCCGTAGGTAAAGACTGGCTCAATCCGCAGCATGGCTCCGACCAGCAAAATGGTTCCAACTTCCAACAAGCGTTCCATCAAGCCAGTGAAGTGAAGTTGAGAAGTTTTTTCCTCGTCCTTGTACGGCACCTTCGCATAGCCGATCCAGCCAGTCACGGGATAGGCCTTGCCCTCGTGCTCGAAGCCAGCGCGCAGTTTGTCGTGCGGCTTTCCATCTGGAAGGTTGATCGGACCGAGGACGATCCCCTTCTTGGGCTTGGGGTCCTCCAGTCTCAGCAAACTCGCCGGCATCGTGTCCACATCCAAGTCCCCCACAACTGTCATGTAGCCCTTCTGAGAGGGCTTCTTGTTGCTGTCCCGAAGTGTGATCTGCCAGTTGGAGGACTGAACCCCGAAGCGAGCTGCGAGCTGCCGGGAGAGTTCGGGCATGTCGGGAACGCGGCGATGGTTAAAATCGCGCAGAATGACCTTTGTACCCGATCTCTTCTGAACCGTTCCGTCAAGGGGGCCGGGCGGGGGTTGGTAGTCCGAATCGGTGTCCTGCTGGATCTTCTCCATCTCCAGGGTGAAGTGAGCAACCCTGTGGCCCTTCGCCGACCGGCCTTTCGCATCGACGCCGTCAACGACAGGCCCCCCTGCGCTGATGATCTCGACGATTTTGCAGACGCCGAACGGGGCGAGCTTGCCCACACCCTTCCGGCCCATGACTTTCCGCTTGAACTTCCTGGACACGTCCCCGCGCTTGGGATCTGCGCGCCTCTCGGCTCCTACGCGCAGGTAGAACGGGTTGACCTCCTCGGGGGACATTCCGCAGCCATCGTCTTCAACCACTATCTCCAGCCCCTTATCCTTGATCGTCCCGCCCTTCTTCTCTGCGAGGAGAGTGTCCATCGGGGCGGTGACGATCACCGACTCAGCATCGGCGTCGTAGCAGTTGGCGATCAACTCGGCGAGTACGGCGGAAACCCGGTCATACAGCTTGACGCCGAGCTTGTCCACGGTCAGACGCGAGATCGTCATGACGTATGGTGACTTGGTGCTAAGCTCTTGCGGCGATCCCACGGTCAGAGTGCTCCGGATTTGGACATGGAGTGTAGGGAAACCCGAGAAGGGCTGTCGAGACTTCCGCGGACCGGAGCATGCCGTGGCAAACGCTCCCCGCCGGCAAGGACAGCACGACAGTCGGGAGTGAAGTGCCGCAAAGGCGTCCAACTCGGTGATGGCAAGGCTGCGCATCCAATCACTCTCCTGAAGCGGTCTTGCTGTGGTACTCGCTTTCCTGCGACGCCGGGAGCTCAGATCGAGTACGTCCCCGTCCCGCCGCCATCTTTGTGGTTCAGCACCACATCAGCATACACTTCAATTCCAACGGCCTGCAAGGCTTTAATGGCGCTTAAATATTGCTCTCGCGTACCGTACTTGGTCCGCACCGAGCCTTTCTGGTCAAATTCTCCTAAATCAAACAAATCGTAGAGACCATAGCCCACATCGAAACTTCCTGCACTTCCTTTGCAGGCCGGCGGCAGCCACACCGCAGTGATTCCCACCTCGGCCAGCGCTTTGGCTCGGTCCTTGACGGTTTGCCAGTGGGTGCCGTCGTTGGAACTGTACCAATGAAAATCCTGCATGATGGTGCCGTTAAGGTCTGACATGGCGGCTTCCCTACCTGGTTGAGTACTATTCTTTCCTCACTATAAAACTGTTTAAACCGAACGAATGTAGCTTTTTGCGACGGCCAAGCGCCAGTAGTTTTCCTTAAACAGCTTAAGAAGTTAAATCTAAAAGTTTAAGTATAAATAATTACTTACTAATTTATTTAGTAAGTATTTGCGCGTAGAAAGTATTTCAAAGCTAAAACTCTGTAAAACATTTGACATCTTGGCTGAAAAGGAACCATCGTGATGGGAATGTTAGTTGGATGACGTATGTTTCTTAACCGAGGCAATCAGGATGAAAACTTCTTTGTTAACGGGACTGCTATCCCTTTCCCTTTCGGTGATTGGAAGCACTGTTCTAGGTTCAATCTCACCTGCACAAGCAGCCTCCCTGAGCTTTGATCAATCAAAATTAGAACGCTTTAACGATTCAACTCCGGTCAATTTCAACGTCACTCTAGACGATACAGTCGCCGGAGAAGGAGCGGTTCAATTTAAGGTCGATATTTCGCAAGGCTTTTTTGCAGATTTGCGAGGCATCTTTTTTCACATTAAAGACGAATCTTTGCTAGCGGATCTGAACATTACAGGGCCATCCTACATTACGCAGGTGGTCAAGAACGCGAACTCAGTTCTGGACTTAGGCGGCGGTGGCAACCTGAACGGTGGTGGCAGTGGTGGCAGTAAAGGCGGTGGTAAGCCCAAAACCAATTTAGATTTAGATGGTCAATCGACTAGCTTTACTTCGGGGACGGGCGGCTTCGATGTAGGGATTGAAATCGGCTCTCAAGGGGCAGGCAAGGACGATATTCGGTCCGCCAGTTTTGTAGTTTCCCATAAGCAGAAGAAACTTAGCCTCAGCGATTTTGCTGAAATCCTACCTATGCAGGAAGTGATTGTCGCAGAAACCCTTCGATTTTTAAGTACTTATCCTTGTGCGACCCACTTTTTAAATCACCCTGATCCTTATGGAGATATTAACCTTTTCTGTCAGTCTATTAAAATGTCTTCCCTTGAGAGAGCTTAGATTGCTGTAGGAATAGCATTGTGCGAATTCATTTTAACTCCTTCTTAACAAGGTGGAATTATGTTTTTAGTAGCAACTTCAATTTTAGAAAAACTTGAACAAACCGAAAGAATATTAGATCAAGATAATATATGTTCACACTTATTCAAATACAAAGCTGATTTCTATATAGATGGAAGTTGGCAATGTTTGTTCTATTCTAAGCCTAGTCAGTGTGGAGAGATAAACAATTTGTTAGTGGCTTTCTCTGGAAATATTTATGATGTAGAATCTCAAGATGAAAAAATACTTAATACTGCCATACTGCAAAGAATAGCATGTGCAGAAGATAACGCTATTATTGAAGCTTTGAATTGCACTTATGGGGATTTTAATGGACTAATTATTGATAAATTTTCTAAAGAGATAAGACTTTTGGGTAGTAGATCAGGATTACCTCCACTTTACTATTATCTTGGAAAGGAATTGTTTTTGATAACAGAAGAATTAGATCTTCTTCTCAGAATAGTTTCCGCTTGCAATGGAAGCTTGAGCTTAAACAAAAAATATGTAGGCACCTTTTTAGTTGGAATATGTGATGAAGAATTTGCTGTTGATCCAACAATTACTATTTATGACCAAGTTTATATTGTTCCACCAGCACACATTGTCTATTTGAGTGAGGGAACAAAGAGAATAAAAAGGTACTGGACCTACTGGAAAAGCAATTCCTTAGATAGAAGTAATATTGAAGAAAAACTTCGCCAACTTTTATTTCAAGCGGTTTCAGTGCGTATATCTACTCCTTTTTCTATAGGAGTTCGTTTAAGCGGAGGTTTAGATTCAGGATCTATTGCTTGCATTCTTGGAAAGATATTGCAAAACTCATTTTATTGTTACTCAAATGTTTTTGACTTTTCTAATTCTTTAAATGAGAAGTACTACGTGGAACAAATTTCGCGCCACATAAATGCGGCTGTTCGTTATATTCCTGCCGATCACTTATGGGCATTGAGAGATACTCCTAATTTATCTCGTAGACCTCAACCTGAACCTTATCAGGGATGGTTTTACCCAGTTTGGATCTCGTCCAAACACGGCAGCCTTAAACAGGGCCGAACCCGCAATTGTGCGGGCAATTTGACGTGCCGCGGCATCATCGCTCGTGCCAGAAACGCGGATTTCTAGCAGGCAGGTGGCTCCCTCGCCGTCGCGGGCAATTGCCTTTGCCATCCCCATACAAACCTCGGTCAGCATTGCTTCCAGTTTATCGGCCTCTGGACCGGGTTCGGTAATGGCCGGCGTGCGGGATTCCCCATTAGCAAGCGCAATCAGCGAATCGTTGGTGCTGGTATCGCCATCAACGGTGATTTGGTTAAAGCTTTTATCGGCGGCGCGACTCACCATTTGCTGCCAGAGGTGGGGGGAAATGGCCGCATCGCAGGTGACAAAGGCCAGCATCGTCGCCATGTTGGGATGGATCATGCCGGACCCTTTACAAATTCCACCAATCCGCACCGGGCGACCATCCATTGTGGTTTCTAGCGCAAAGGACTTGGTGACGAGATCGGTAGTAATGATCGCCTTGGCGGCAGCATCGGATCCGGTTGGAGAAGCAGCGGCTACCAGCTGGGGAATGCCCGTCCGCAGTTGGTCCATCTTGATGCGCTGCCCGATGACACCCGTTGAAGCCACCAACACCAGCTCTGGAGAAATGCCCAACTCGCGGGCCAGCAGTTCGGCGCTTTCGTTGGCATCGGCCCAACCCTGTGCTCCGGTTGCCGCATTTGCCTGTCCAGCATTACAGAGAATGGCACGCGCAACTGATTTGGCTTGTAAGCGTTGGCGACAGTAATCTACACAGGCTGCCTTCACTTGACTGGTGGTGAATACACCCGCTGCAATCGCATCCACATCCGACACAATCAGCGCTAGATCGGGTGCACCCGATGGTTTAAGACCAGCCGCAATCCCCGCTGCCCGATAGCCTTTGGGGGCCGTGACCCCGCCCGTAATCTCCTGCCAATCTGCCATTCTTTCACCTCTTTTGCGATAGCTTGATTCACCCAATCCGCGTTGTTTTTGTCCTGTTTGGATTTTTAAAAATGCGGCCTTTATTCTTCGATGGTTACCGATAGAATTTTGTCGCCAATCCGGATGGCTTGAACCACGGTAATATCTTCTGTTTTGCCAAAGGCGGCGTACTGGCCGTCCAGAAATGGGGTGGCATCGAGGGTGATAAAGAACTGACTGGTGGCGCTGTTAGGGTCAGAGGTGCGAATCGCGGCTCGTGAATTGGGATTGGCTGAACTGTCCTACAGTCGCGGTCCGATCCATTTGTTCGATGGAGTCACCTTCACAGCCGATGATCCGATTGCCTACCTCAATAGTCTGGCGATCAAGCACGACATTTACATGGCCGAAGTGCCTCTAAGTACCCCCATTGCCCGTTCTGCTTAAAGTGAAAAATTTTGAGTGCTGAGTTTTGAGTTTCTCAGTTATTCAAGGGTCGATCGAGTGCGAGCATCTTACCTGCTTTTAACTAAACTTCGCCCCTGTCCCTTCTACAGTCACTATTCCTAACTCAAAACTTAAAACTTGGCTTCCATTCCTCATTCTCTTCTAACCATGCAATCCTTAATGACTACTGCAACTCAAACTCAAACGTACCCACAGTCTACTAGTCAGCAACCTTTTTTAGTCGTTGACAACGTTTCCAAGATCTATGACTTACCGAAAGGTGATCAATATACCGTTCTGCAAAACGTCAACTTGACCGTTCAGAAAGGCGAGTTCATCTGCGTCATCGGTCACTCTGGTTGCGGTAAAACCACATTACTGAATATGGTCAGCGGTTTTTCTAGACCGACAATTGGCGAGGTGCGTTTACAGGGTCAACCGATCCAAAGCCCTGGTCCCGACCGGATGGTGGTGTTTCAAGGCTATGCGTTGCTGCCTTGGATGACCGTATTTGACAATGTATACTTGGGTGTCAACGCCGTGTACCCAGAAAAATCCAAAGCCGAGAAAAGCCAGATTGTAAAAGAACACCTGGCAATGGTGGGTTTGGCCGATGCTGTCGAGAAAAAACCACCGGAGATCTCGGGCGGGATGAAACAGCGGGTTGCCATTGCCCGTGCCCTCGCAATTCGACCTGAAGTATTGATTCTGGATGAACCCTTCGGTGCCTTGGACGCCATCACCAAAGAGGAACTACAAGAAGAACTGCTGAAGATCTGGAACCATAATCGCTGTACGGTGCTGATGATCACCCACGACATCGACGAAGCCCTATTCCTGGCCGATCGGTTAGTGATGATGACTAACGGACCCGCTGCCAACATTGGCGAAATTATGGAAATTCCGTTCAGCCGCCCCCGCGATCGCACCCGGATTATGGACACGCCAGAATACTACAAGCTGCGCAACCACGCACTCGACTTCCTCTATAACCGCTTTGCCCATGATGTGGATTAACGCTGAGATTTTTATGCTGAGTTTATTTCCCCAATCCGTAGTCCGAATTGCTCGAACCTTAAAAAAACTATATGAGTACGAATTCTGTTCAGGGTGCTTTACAGTCTGATGACTTGCTTTACCCCTATACTGATCCGTTAGAGCCAGAAAATAGCTACTACTACGACGATATTCTGCTAACGGGCGCGAAAGCTGGACAGAAAGTTACCATCACGCTGGAGTCACAGCAGTTTAGTCCCGAACTAGAACTACGCAGAGCTGACAATCTGAGTCGCTTGCTTCAGTTTCAAACAGGCCCGGAAGCAGCCCAACTTACGTTCACTGTGAAACCAGGAGTAGATTATCTTCTACGCGTTACCAGCGAGAACCCACAAGCAATAGGAGCATATACATTAAAAACTACCGCTGGTATTCTTGATCCTGTTCCGCAATATCAAGCAGAATCATTAGCTCAGCAAGGACGGTACAGGTGGCAGCCCCATCGCTTAGGCCAGCCGATCACCTTAACCTATAGCTTTATGGAGAAATTACCGTCCTACTACAAACCAAATCGCAAAGGACTGTGGGACGATACAACCAGTAACTTTAGGCCAATGACCCAGGTGCAAAGACAAGGGGTACGATTGGCGCTGCGAGCATGGGAAAAAGTCTCAGGCATCACATTTAAGGCCGTTCCCGATGACAACTCGGTTCAGCTTCGCTTTGGTACGGCCAAAGAACCAGGTATACTCGGTTGGGCCTACTTCCCAGACGCAGGCCCTCTGAGGAGAGGAGATACATGGTTGAACCATGTAAATGCTTCCAACCGCAAACCTCTGCCGGGATCCTATGGATTTTCTACAATTTTGCACGAAATCGGTCACGCGCTCGGACTCAGCCATCCCTTTGATCTGGAAGCCACGCTACCGCTAGCCAAACAAACAGTGCAATATACGGTGATGGCCTACAACAATCACCCGACTTTACCAGCGGATTACCAACCTCATACTCCGATGCTGTATGATATCCCAGCGATTCAGCAGCTTTATGGAAAGAACAACGAAACGGGCCAGGGCGACCCCGTTTACCAATGGAGATCTGATAAACCATTTATTGAAACCATTTACGACACGAGCGGCATAGATACCGTGAATGCTCGCAACCAGCAGCAAAATACATGGATTAATCTGAAGTCGGGGCAGTTTAGCTCAATTGGTGAGTTTCGCAATCAGCCAATTGCGCAGGGTGACATAAATCCGAGCTTGATAGGTTTGGGTCACGGTAATTTAGGCTGACTAGGCTGAACGTTATAGACCTCATTCTATGATGGAAGCAAGCGAATCGTGAGCCACGTGGCACCATCCCACGGCATCAGGCTGAGATAACTTCTGATCACCGGCTTGCCAACGATCCCCATGCCCAGCAGCCAGCAGGTTACTGTATGAAATCCCAACGGACTCGTAGTCAGGATCGAATCCTCAACTTACTCAAACGATTGGACCGTGCTATTTCGGCCCAAGATATTTATATGGAACTGCGCAACCGCAATGAAAGTATGGGGTTGGCTACGGTTTATCGCTCGCTTGAGGCGCTGAAGCTAGAAGGGGCAGTGCAGGTGCGGACCCTTGCTAATGGTGAGTCTCTCTACAGCACTATGCAGGAAGATCGTCATCACCTCACCTGCCTTCAGTGCGGCACTTCGATCCCCATCGATAAATGCCCAGTGCATGACTTAGAAGCGCAGTTGCACCAGTCCTATCAGTTCAAAATTTTTTACCACACATTAGAATTCTTTGGCCTTTGCACCAAATGCCAGCTCGCCCATCTCAGTGGGTCATCGGGTTCTTGATTAAACCCCTGATCTGCTGATAATGAAGAGTTGAAATTTTAAGGCGAATCTTGGCTATGCGTGTCGTGATCCAGCGAGTCACTGCTTCTCAAGTTACGGTTGGCGGCAAAGTGATTGGCAAAATTGGACGAGGCTTGAATTTGTTGGTCGGAATTGCTGAGACCGACACGGATGCAGAATTAGACTGGATGGCCAAAAAATGCCTGGAGTTGAGGCTGTTTCCTAGTGCTGAAGGCGACCGCTTCGATTATTCAGTTCAGGAAATCCAGGGTGAGCTGCTTGTGATCAGCCAGTTCACCTTATATGGAGATTGCCGCAAAGGCCGGCGGCCATCGTTTGATCGAGCAGCAGCTCCGCGCATTGCTGAAAAACGTTACGAAGAATTTGTGGCAAGGCTGCGTCAGAGTGGTCTAAAAGTCGAGACTGGTCAGTTTGGTGCCATGATGCAAGTCTCGATCGAGAATGACGGACCCGTAACCATTCTGCTGGAAAAAACGGCATCCTAGTCCTAGTCGCGTTTAGGCCAAGTTCAAGGTCAAACCAAATTCAATCAAGCTAACGGCTGATTGCAGCGCCGAGATGCTCGCTGTCTATTGAAGTCAAAGCCGAAGTTAGTTCCTGTAATGGGTGCAGGACTACCGTTAATCGTGAAGCTCCCGGCTGTGCCGACAGCAGTTGCGACTCCAGTTTGTGTACTAATGGCATACAATTGGACATTTCCGGCTGTATCTCTGGCAAGTCCATAAAGTTTGCCATTTTGTGGACGGAAATCGATACCAACTAGCGTTTGTTCTGCTGCTAGTCCCGTGATAGCCAGTGGCGATTGAGCTGCTCCAGGGTTAGAGGTATCAAAAGCAACTAGCGTATTGTTGCGCAGAGCATAACTAACGCTAAAGGTACCAGCATAATTCTGTTGCGCTTCAGCTGTAAACGCTAACGCCGCCGTTATGTTCCCCAAATGTTGATCCAGCTTCCACCAACCTTGTCCCACCGTCCGACTAGAGGCCGCAATACTAGCTCCAGTTAAACTACGCAGCATTTGCAAGAACCGGGTCCGACCCCGCTCTGCGACACGGCAACCATAGATTAAAATCTCAGGGCGGTCAGTAGCTTTGCCCCATTGTTGGAGGTTGGCTGCATAGTGCTTCAGGTTGGTTGAATTCAGCTGAGTATTGCCTAAGTACAAACAGTCGGGACTACCGTGGCTAACCAAGTGAATTTCCGCAACATCGCGGCGGTTCTGCAACGCTTCGCTAATTTGAATTACACCGTCCCGGTCTGGGTCCAATAGCACCACTTGGCTGCCCGGTTTGACGTGCTGCAACAGATATTGGTAATCACGGACTTGGCGATCAATAAAGACATAGGAACGCTTTTCCATCTGACTATTCCACTTGATGATTAGAATGGACAAACTGCAACTAAGCCTGCTTCAATCCACAGGGCTGCCTATGAGTAAATAAGTTACTTGTATTCAGTACGGAGCAGTATGCAAATCGGATTTGCAAATTTTGAAGAGGTAGGAAATTTCTAGAGTCCAGTTAAAGTAAAGCTCAACTTCCTATCTCATACCACGCTTCTGCTCAGTCGATATACCGAAGCAGACACATAGACGCAAATTAGAGGAAGATAGCGACTGTGATAACGACACACTTGCGATTGTGATAACGGCACACTTGGGTAATTTTAAGCTTATGGCAATCGCAACCTAAAGTGCATATAGCTGTCATTTATCACAAAGAGTAGTTCCCCATGAATAACGAATGACAGGTGCTTTGTGATAGTTCTAACATGATTAATTGCATCCACCCATCCACCCATCCACCCATCCACCCAAACTACTGGCCCTCTAACTCACGCCGCAATCGGTGGATTACAGTCTTAGCATCGACCTGTTGCAAAATTTCTTGAATCACGGTATCCGCGCCTTGGGGTCCCCAGGTACAGCCCTGCTCGAGATAGACCTGCGTGGCCTTACCCACTCGATAGGAGCCATAGCCCGCTAAGCTGGCTTGAGCCACCGCCGCACTGCTGTAGGCCATGATGCCAGAAAAGCTGTCAAATGCTGTAGCTACGGCTGCCGCGCTCTTGCCTGCCCCAAACAGCAAGCCACTTCCGACTTCACCTACGAGCAAACTTCCCGAACTCCACAAAATTGACCGCAGCAGTTTACCGGCTTCGTGGTTGGTGATGGGTAATCCGTAGAGTTTCGCCAGTTCCCGAATTAGCACCAAATCGGTAACGGCACCGCCTAGTAGATCAAGTCCGGCAATCGGATTGGCGGCGACTGCAATGGCTTTCCATTTAGCAAATTGCCAGATCAGGTTTTCTGCTTCGGCTCGATGGAGCTTCAAGGTTTTACGAGCCAAATTGGCCTCGGTTTCACGCGCTTGCCGTAGGGCGTTTAGGGCCAACAGCGATTTGCCTTCTCGATTCAAAATCTCTAATAATTTTTGCTTTAATTCATCAATCTGCGGGGGTGGCGCTTCCCACTCATGCGTGACGCGGCCATCTTCCCATTCAACTCGCACTTCCATTGGGGCTGGTTCGGCAGCTACCAACACAATATCCTCAGGAGCCAGCAGCGGGCGCTCAGACGAAAGCCGATCGGCAGCAAACAGCATTTCTAATTTGCGGTAAATGCTCTGGCGGTCCTGATCTGGATAGAGGTCAATTTTGTTAAATACCAGAATCAGCGGTTTACGAGCGGTTTGCAGTTGGCTCAATGCCTGATACTCTGTGCGAGTGATGTCTCCAGCTACCACAAACAGAATTAGATCAGCCTGTTCTGCTACTTCTCGCGCCATGCTCGCCCGACTCTCGCCACCCACTTCATCGAGTCCGGGAGTGTCAATTAGCTCAATCTGTACCTGCCCTTTTGCCGCCGACCAATACACCGAGCGGGGATATTGGGTGACACCATGCAACGGCCCAGTTTGCAAGATCTTTTGCCCCAACAAGGCATTGATGACCGCCGATTTACCACGACTGACCAGCCCAAACACCGCCTGGAAGGGTGACAACAGGGTACAAAGGTAGCTGCTATCGGAAGTACAGGCAGATGAGGTAGAAAAAAAGGGTCAAGGCTAATGCAGCCGACCCCTAATCTTAAAAAGATGCCGCAATTCTATCAAATTCATCTCAAAGCGCAATTGAGTCTGGCGCAATTCCTATTATTGTCCCTGCTTGTTCAGCTATTACAAAGTCTGCGAACGGTCAAACTCGAATCCCTTGCTGCCAAATTGCCCCTGCCGATTCTGGCTGAGAGCCGACGCCGCAAACTGCAACGCTTTTTGGATCTGCCGCAATTAAAACTGGAAACCCTGTGGTTTTCCATTTGGCAACAGTGGCTCGCTGAGTCAACTCCACAGCGGCAACGAATTTATCTTGCCCTTGACCGAACGCAGTGGAAAGCTATCAATTTGTTGACGGTAAGCTGGATTAAAGATGGACGAGCCATCCCCTTATACTGGGTGCTCCTGCCTCATCTAGGCAGCAGTAATTTCAAACAACAAAAATCGCTGCTTTTGAAGGTCTTGATTGAATTGAAAGCTTACGATGTGGTGGTGTTAGGCGACCGAGAGTTTTGTTCGGCAAAATTGGCTCGATGGCTGAAGCAGCAAGGAGTCTACTGTGCTTTGCGATTGCGTTGCAATGAGTACATTCAAACAACTGATGGGGTTTGGGTGCAATTAAATAATTTAGGATTAGCCCCTGGACTATCGCTTTATTTTGAAGGCATTAAAGTTACGAAAACGCATGGATTTGGCGACTGGAACTTAGCAGCTTATTGGCGCAGACCCTACCGAAAGCGCCGTGCCAAAGAAGGGTGGTTTGTGTTGACCAACCTGGACAGTTTTGGGCAAGCCATGAGTGCCTATCGTCAGAGAATGGGGATTGAACAGATGTTTCGAGATTGCAAAAGTGGCGGCTATCAGTTGGAGGATACTGGCTTGAAGGGCGAGCGATTGATGGGCTTACTGTTGCTGATGACTTTAGCGTATGGAGCAGCTAGTTTTGAGGGCAAAAAGCTGCGTCAACTCCAGCTTGACAAGTACATTGCTAGGTCAAAAGATGCCGCTGCTGCTTCCTTGCGACATAGCCATTTTTATGTCGGTTTGTATGCTTATGCTTGGGTGAATGTTGAGCAATCTTGCCAAACCACGGTGGAGACCTTGCTCAGTCTTTCGCCTGGAAAACGCTTGTTTTATCGGACCTTCGGCCGAATTGACGCTCTTGTCAACTCTGCGGGAGTTATCAAGTCAGGGAATATTGAAACGACCACGATGGACGAATGGAACAAGATGTTGGACATAAATCTGACATCCGTCTTTCGTCTGATGCAGAAATGCGTGCCCCATCTTGAGCAGACCGGCGGCTCAATAATTAATGTTTCGAGTGTTACCGGGCTTCGCTCATTTCCGGGAGTTCTCGCGTACTGCGTCTCAAAGGCTGCTGTTGATCAATTGACGCGCTGTGCGGCGCTCGAACTGGGTTCAAAGGGAATTCGGGTAAATGCCGTCAATCCGGGCGTGGTCGTTACAAACCTGCATAAGCGCGGCGGTATGAGCGATGAGGATTACGCGGCATTCATCGAGCACGCGCGGGATACACATCCGCTTGGCCGGGCGGGGCAGGCGGAAGAAGTCGCCGAATTGGTCTATTTCCTCGCCTCCGAAAAGGCAGAATGGATCACCGGCGTTACCTATTCTATTGATGGCGGGCGTGCGCAAACTTGCGCTCGTTGATACGTCCATTGCTTATATCCAGAGGAGATCGAGATGAAGCTCCGTTTGCTGCCAAGTTCGTTCGAAGCGGATGGGACCGCGTCCCCACGGCAGCATTCGACGTGTTTTGTTGTAGATTCGACCGTTGCTATCGATGCGGGCAGCCTTGCTAATGCGGCAGACGAAGCTATTCGAGCCGGTCTTAGAGACATAGTCCTAACGCACGCACATCTTGATCACATCGCCGGACTTCCATTGTTCATTGACGATCTGTTCTCAATTCTAGAAACGCCAGTCAGGGTTCACGCGATGCCGGAGGTTATCGAAATACTCGAACGTGACATTTTTAATTGGTCTGTTTATCCGAGATTTTCAGAGCTAAATAATGAACGTGGGCCGGTGATGGAATATGTTCCGCTCGGGAACGGTCATGAACATCATGTCGCACACTTAACCTTCCGTCCGATACCTGTTAACCATAAAGTTCCGTCGAACGGGTTTGCTTTTTCGGATGGGCGGTCGGTTGCCGTCATTTCCGGCGATACGGCAGAGATGGACGGTTTCTGGGAAATTGTAAATGGACTTGAACGACTTGATGCACTTTTGATCGAATGTGCATTTCCCGATCGCCTCGGCGATCTCGCCCTGATATCACATCATCTAACGCCTTCGCTCTTGGCGAAAGAACTTGCAGAAAATTCGACGCCTTCAGCCAGATTGAGATCGAAACTCGGCTTCGCACCCGATCGCTCTGCCAAGGTCACAATCGAGCGACCTTCCGGCGTTTCATCAAACACGCTAGCATTCAGCGCCGCCTGAGCTACTTCTTCCAGGGTATGGCCGTTGACCGGGATAAATTCAGCCGCTAAGCGGTTGCCCAACGTAATCGTGCCGGTCTTATCCAGAACCAGTGTATTGATGTCGCCACAGGCTTCTACAGCCCGTCCAGAGGTGGCAACTACATTGAACTGAGCCACCCGATCCATTCCAGCGATGCCGATGGCGCTCAGCAATCCTCCAATTGTGGTGGGAATCAGTGCGACTAGCAGCGAGATCATAATGGCAACGCTGGCTCCGTTTCTCAGATCCGCTCCGGCTTGTGCGCCAATGGTTTCCGTTAAAAAGCCAGCAATGTAGTTAGCCAGCGGTGGAATATTGGCTACCACAATTAGAAACACCAGCGTCAGTACGGCCGGCCAGCAGTACCGTTAGGGCAATTTCGTTGGGAGTTTTGGTGCGTTCTGCCCCTTCGACCAAGGCAATCATGCGGTCGATAAACCCCTGTCCTGGATCGGCTGTAATTCTAATTGTTAATTCATCGGACAGCAAGCGAGTTCCACCCGTAACTGAACTGGCAATATCCGTTCCTGGTTGTTTCAGAACCGGAGCCGATTCTCCAGTGATGGCCGATTCATCGACCGAACCCAGTCCGCTAATCACTTCACCATCCGCGGGAATCATATCTCCGGCAACCACTCTTACCTGATCGCCGCGACGCAGTTCAGTAGAGTTGATTTCTTGAATCGAGCCATTGGGCAGAATTTTCTTGGCAATCGTGTCGGTTCGGGTTGAGCGGAGCGCATCGGCTTGGGCCTTCCCTCGTCCTTCCGCAACCGCTTCGGCAAAGTTTGCGAAGACAATTGTGAAAAATAGATTGTTTGAGATTATTGGCAAAGATGCCATAGGTGGTGATCAGAGATGAGGGAATCGAAAGGATGGCAATGAGCTGGATTAAATTGGTTAGTCCGTTTGGGTTTTCCAATGGATGGGCAGAATTAATTCCAAAGAAACCGCCACCATTCTCACCTAGCTCTTTGATAATCTCGTAGTGAGCCACTGGACCGCGTGCGATCGCCTGACTAATTCCTGGATTTTCCAGCGTGGGAACCACAACTATCGAAAAGTTGCGAATTCGAGAGACAGGTGCGTCCGTCATAAACCTCAACGTAAGGGGAAGCAGAGTAGGTAGATTCAACCCCACAGCATCAGACCTGACTTATACCGGGGATCGCTGGGGATAACAGATAGCATCAATGCTTGCTTAAAACATTGTAATCCTTCCCTTCCCTCTGCGGATGGAACAAAGACTCTCTCAGGGCGGTTGGGCAAGCGGTTGAGGCATTTTGCCCTCTACACACAATCAAACCCATCTAGCCGAAGTGACAGCAATTAAAGCGATTTGGGGTTGAATAGGGTTTAATGGATTGCAGAGGTTCAGTCTGTCTCGGTGTTCTCAAGGCGTCGGATCTGCTTGATTAATTGAAGGCGCTGAGTGAAGCGTTGAGTGGCCTGAGTTGGCTCTAGTTGAGTTAGCTCTACTGGCCTGTTTAGGCTCTGGCGCTTGGTTGCAATTGGGTTGCAGCTTGGTCGCAGCTTACCCGCTCAGCATTTATGCTTACGGCTTCGATCGACAGTTTGCTCTAGTCTAGTACTTATTGCTAGTAAATTTACAGCATGAAAGTTAGAACGACCTTATCTCTCAGCCATAGTCCGGTCATGTTGCCTACGACAGATCCTACGCCCGCTCTACAATAGCTCCATACTTTGCTCCATACTTTACTGTCAGTGATTTGCTGGTAAAACCCCAATTTTGAATCATCCTAATCCTGTATGAATGACCCTAGTGTTGACTCTAAACCCCTGTCTGGCAAAGTTAGCGTCTCGATCCAAATTGACGCAGAGTTGCTAGAGCAAATTAGTCATCTAACAAGCGATCCCAGTAAGGTAATTGAAGTCGCAGTGCGGCAATGGCTGGGTGGCAGTCGCCGAGATGATGATTTGACGCGCACGATGCGCCGAAATCCTCCTGTTCCTCCCAAGGGAGAGTGGAATGATTAATGTGGATCGGTTGGATCGGTTTGGATGGCGCAACCTGCTTCGCTGATTGTGATTTACAATCTCAGCAATTTGGCTGGCTCCCGCTTCCGGTGGGAATGAATCGGAATATTTAGGTTAGCGCAACGTTGACTTGCCTTGGCTGGTCTGTCGGCTGGATCGATCTCAAGTCAACCTGGGAAAGTTCTCCAAATTTTACCCTGCTGTTTGTGGTTCTACTTGTGACTCTACACCGATGACTTCTTCCGGCGACCTTTCACTTTCATGGTTATTCTTCTAGCTATATTTTCGATCGCTGGTTTCTCAATCTCAATTTGGCGTTTTTCAGTCGCGAGTTGGGTGGAGCTAATATTCTGCTGGTTATTATTACGCTGATCGCGCTTTATGTATTTTGTCGTTCTGCGCCCAAGCGAGCTTGGCTGTTTGTGCTGCTGTTGATTGGCGTTACGTTTACGGTGTTAGCTGTACCAGATTTGATTTTGGGCGGGCGGCGTTCGCTGCGGATTCGCTATCTGTTTCCCTGCTTTTTCGGAATTCAGATCGCCTATGCCTATGTATTTGCGACGCAGGCGGTGTGGGCAAAAAACTGGCGGCAGCAGCTTTGGCGCGTGTTTATGGTGGTGTTAGTGGCCGGAGGATTAGCGGCCTGTATGGCCAGTTCCCAAGCCGTCGTTTGGTGGAATAAAAGTGTACCCCGCAGCAGCTACTATCCCCCGGTTGCTGAGCTGATCAATCAGGCAGCAAACCCGCTTGTAGTTAGCGATGGTCCAGTGACGGATACGCTGGCCTTTAGTGCGTGGCTAGAGCCGGATGTGAAGCTGCAATTAGTGGCTACCGAACCAAGAAAGCTGAAAATTGCGCCGGGTTACGATCCGGTTTATCTGCTCAATCCATCCGAGCAACTGCAAAAAATCCTGACACGGCGCGGCTACAAGCTGAGTGTGGCCTACGAAGATCGGGCAGACCCAACCGAAGTAGAAAACCGCCTGTGGCTGGCGAAGCAATAGGCAGCGGATTTATAAGTTTTTAATGTCGCCCTATGTTTACTTGCAAACGAGACGGATAAGTACCCATCTGGGTAATGCCGGCTATTGATCAAGTTGCTTAAAGTGAATACACCAGTCAGGAAATGCATTGAGTTACGGTGAATCGCTGCACGTTGTTATGACTATCATTTTCCTATCAACATAACATTGAATCAATGCATCAACCGCGCTTGAATTTCAATTTTGCATTTCAGCATCAAGACATCATTCAACCCAGTTAAAGACTAATATCAATTCTTCTAAAGTCAGGCTATAGATTCGGCCCCCATCCATCCTCTCCGTGCTAAGGGAAGGTACCGGAGGCGGAGGGGGAATCCTTTGTGGTTCTTACTTGAGGTATGACTAGCAGCCCACAGTGAATACAGCGTTCATAAATAGGTTGTGAACAAGGGGGTGTGGGGGCTTCGCCCCCACGCAGGGGCCCAGTAAACTCGCTAGAACATAGGCCCAAAAGCGAGGATCTTGCCAAAGGGATTTCTTTTCTTTTTCTAAGCCACCTTCAACCGCGAAGCCAATCAGGAACAGCACAATCCCAACCAGCGGCACAATCCCCCGCTCAACCCATGCCGTGACAAAGCTAATCTGCCACGACCGATCCAGAAATTGATAGGGTAACGGCAGGATGAACATGTCCAACAGGGCAGCCAATGTAATCACCACGCCAGCAGTCTTGAGGATCAGAGCGACTAGCGACGGAACGGAACGGCTGCTTGATACTTTCTTGGAGGTCATGGCAAGAATAAATCCGAACTTGACTTCTGAACTTGATTAAACTGGCGTAATAAATTGCCTATTCTGATTAATTCGCTTGAGCCGAGCCTGAATCAAGCTCGTACAGCCTGAATCAGGGGCAGGTTAAACAGGTCTCAGGCTTTATTAAACACGATGCTGGTCCCTTGATCATGCGGGCCGATGGGTATAAAACTAGCGCGGCATAGAATCGCTGCGAGCAAATCGGTTGATGCAAGTCGATCCAAAAAAATTGGTCAAATTGATTCAAACCTGAGTCCAACAGTCAACAGATTCAAACCAGATTCAAGCTATAGAGTGCCCCTTGGTCAGCGAAATGCAACAGCGTCCTGGAGAGCACATGGCGACAACTAATAGCAATTTGGGCTACGGGACGGTTCAAAAGTGCGAAACCAGCTTGTAGTTTTACTCAACTTTACTCAACGAACGTTTGGCGATCTTGCAATCTTAAGTGATCCTGATCGATTTTGAGACGACCTATCGAAGTTGAGTAGAGTGATACGGATAGCATGAGGTAGAGCATGACTAAGCGAGTTGAGGTACTAGCAGACAAACCGGCGTTAATTCAGCGCTGTCTAGAGCTGATTCTGGAGAAGCTGCATGCCGCTATTGCTGAGCGCGGTCGATTTACGCTTGCCCTATCGGGCGGCAGCACCCCCAAGCCTCTGTATGAAGCGATGGCTCAGCAAGATCTACCCTGGGACCAAATCCATGTGTTTTGGGGCGATGAGCGCTATGTGCCGCCCGACCATCCCGACAGTAACGAAGGTATGGCGCGAGCCACTTGGTTAAATCATGTGCCGATTCCAGCGATCAATATTCACCCAATGCCAACCGACGCTGCGGATCCAGCCGTAGCCGCCCAAACTCATGTAACCTGAATCACGAGCTGGGAAAAGAAGCGGGCCAGCACATTCACATCGCCATCGATTCGTTCCAGTAACTCTCCGGGCGTGTGGGCTTTGTGGAAGGTTAAATCAAGCTGAAGACAATGGCTAACCAGATCGGCCCGCAGGGCATTTGTGGCGGTCCAGGCGACCGTTTCACCGAAATAGGTCGCAATGATACTAAGGAGTTGGCTCAGTAAGGCGACTCCCAGAAACAGCAGAGCTGCGGTTAGCAGGGCCTGAGGAGGGCCACCGGCCATCGTGGTATCAATAAAATAGCCCAATAGCTGTGGGTTGAAAATCTGTAAACCGATGCTGCCTAATAGGGCAATCGCCAGCCCAGCGACACGACTTTGTTGGGGTTTAAGATAGTGTCCAAGCAGTTCCCCGTAGCGTTTGAAGGGAATGTTCATCCCACATCCTCTCTTCTATCATCCAGGTAATACTGTCATGACTCAACCGCGTTCGATTTTACAAGAATGATGACTTAACGAGAGGATTCATCCAATTGGCGGTTGAGATGATTGCCCTAGTCGAGGCAAAAGGCCAGGATATTCTGTATGGTGCTGTAACAATTGGCGATGCATGGCGTTTCAGTATTTTAGATAGAACACAAAAACGAATCACTCAAGATATCGCCTTGTATCGAGTTCCAGATGATTTAGAAGAGTTAGTTCGATCAATGATTGGCATGATTGAATGAGAAGCATAAGACCACCAGTAGCTTAGCTTAAATTCTGCCGGCTTAAAAGGTGATTTTGGCTCCTAGCGGGAGTTTTTTGGCGTGTAGACGGAATTTTGATTGTTTAAAATCGTTTGATCAGGTGAGTAAGTCGGTACTGCTTCACCTCCCAGAGAGGTTGATTCTTGCCGGATGCCCACATCGTTGTAACGGTACCCTTAGCTTCAATTCGGGCTTCGTAAGTGCCGTGGATGCTGCCATCTGGTGAGGTAAACTCGATCTGCACTTCGACCCAATTGGGATAATCTTCATCGGATGGGTCAATTGCCAACACCTGTCCCGATTTCGGATAGTCCAGCCAATCCCAGCCTTCCTGCATCCAGATCTCTCGTTCTGCAATTTGCTCCGCCCAACCCAATCCAGCCCAGCCCATATAGAAGGGACAAAGTTGCTCAACTGAACCACTGTGCTGGACTAGTAGGTCTACTATTTCACAGTTTAGCCGTACATCATCACCGGATAGAACCCGGCCATGAAGGTGCCCGCTGTTGGATCGCCGGCAAAGAAACGGTTCAGGTCGCCGGTGGCAATTGTGCCGTCCGGTTTGGGATAGGAGCCGAATACAAACCAGACCAGACTGTTGAGAATGTGGTGTAGCCCCAGCGGAATCAGCAGTCGGTTCAGTGTGCCGTAAACAAATGCGCCAATTGAACCGGACGTAACAATCCAGTTGCCGATCGCCTCAATCACCGCCTGGATTGGCGGCCAGATAAAGCCAAACAGTACCGCTAGCAAAAAGCAAACACCGCCCGTGATAATTGGCACAAACCGTTTACCGCCGAAGAACCCCAGATAGTCGGGCAGTTTGATTCTATAAAAGCGGTTGTAGAGTAAACCAGCCGTAACGCCTGTGATAATACCGGCTAATACGCCCATGTTGATATCGGCGTTGATGGCTTTCATCCCCGTTGTCATCACATAGTAACCCACCAAGCCCGCTAGCCCTGCTGCTCCTGCCGCATCCTTGGAAAAGCCAACCGCAATCCCCGCTGCAAAAATGGCCGCCAAATTGTCGAACACGGCTCCGCCCGCTTTGGTCATGACCGGAATATCTAACACATCGGGTGCGCCCAAGCGCAACAGCAACCCCGCTGCTGGCAACACGGCAATCGGCAGCATCAAGGCTTTTCCCAAGCGCTGTAGCTCGCTAAATCCTGCCATTTGTCTTCCCTCCCCCGATTGTGGTTAGTTATTAATGAATCATGTCTGATCAGCGGAACCGTAAATTTGATGGAATTTTTTACGATTGTCCTGTCGGGATTGCTAGGAATTGTTTCGCCGCTTGGGTTTGTGGTGGAGCGGGTGGCAGAAGATGCGATTCGTGATCAGTTGGAAGCTGTGGAAACGCTGGCTGTTCGCGTGGATAATACGCCCAACTATCAATTGGCTCAAGGGACCGTGGATCGAGTGTGGCTGGCAGCGCGGGGTGTTTATCCAGAGGCAGGAATTCGGATTGCGGTGCTGGAGATAGAAACAGATGCTATCCAGGTCGATCCAGGCAGACTGCGGCAGGGTGAACTGGAACTGGAACGGCCCTTGAATGCAGGAGTGCGGCTGGTGCTGACGGAAACCGACCTGAATCAAGCCTTGCAGTCGCCCCAAGTCAGTGAACAACTCCGGAACCTCAGCCTGGATTTTTTGGGCGATCGCGACCTACCACTACACCAGGGCGAGAGGTATGGATCTCCAGATCAATCTGATCGGCCTTACGCTCGATGCGAATCTTGGCGATTCCTGGGCTATCAAGGCTTTTCAGCTTGTAGGGATTGGTTTCGAGAAAGTTGCGGATAGTGTAGTCTTCTTGCAGCAGTTTGGGATAGCGATCGGAATCAGCAAACCAGCGAGACTTGTGCTCTTGGGTAATGCCGAGTCGAAAACCAACTGGATGAATCTTCTGTCCCACGGTACGTCCTCTATCAAAAATTAGAACTTTTAATCTTCTTCCCCACTCGGTGCAACCGCAATTGTGATGTGACAAGTCGGTTTGCGGATTTGGTAAGCCCGTCCCTGAGCACGAGGCCGGAAACGCTTCAGCACCGGGCCTTGATCGGCAAAGGCTTGGGTGATCACCAGATCGGTGGGTTCATATCCCTGATTGTGCTCTGCATTGGCCACCGCCGAACGCAATACCTTCAGGACCGGATCGCAGGCTCGATAGGGCATAAACTCCAGAATAATTAGAGCTTCCCGGTAGGAACGTCCCCGAATTTGATCCAAAACCCGCCGCACCTTAAACGGCGACATGCGAATATATCGAGCAACCGCTTTAACTTCTTCTCCAGCAGCAACAGCCATAATCTTCTCCTTCAGCGATTCGCCTATCGCCAATTACTTCCTTTTCTAGCGACGAGCTTTTTTATCACTCTTAGCGTGACCTCTAAAGGTGCGGGTTGGAGCAAACTCACCCAGCTTGTGGCCCACCATCTGTTCGGTCACGTAGACGGGCACATGCTGGCGTCCATTGTGTACGGCGATGGTATGTCCAATCATCTGAGGCAAAATCGTGGACGCGCGTGACCAAGTTTTGATCACTTGCTTTTCCCCTTTGGCATTGAGTGCTTCTACCTTGCTGAGTAGGTGATCGGCAACAAATGGACCTTTTTTCAGTGAGCGCGACATGGTACCAAACCTCTGTTCAACCTTGCATCCTTCATGTGTTCTGACTCGTGTTTTTAACTAGCCCTACGACTCTCTTCCGCCCCGGCCCCGCTTCGAGGTACGACGACGACGACGAACGATTAACGCATTGCTTTGCTTCCGCTTCTTGCGAGTCTTAGCGCCAAGTGCAGGCTTACCCCAGGGGGTAACTGGTCCCGGGCGACCAATCGGAGCACGACCCTCACCCCCATCCCGTCGCCGTTCATATCGGCAATTCCGTTCACACGTCCTCTGATCGGCCCTCCGAGAAACTCATATTTGTCCCCGCCTACCGCCGAAAGGAGCCGAACTCTTCCCGCGCTGCTGAACACAATGTCATTCGATCCGTTATTATCGATATCCGCAATGAAGATGGAGCAATCATCAGAACCGCTCGACTCTGCCGTACACTTTACCTCGTCTGACATTTCATCAAATGAAGCGACCTCCCAATCGAATCCCGCGCCGACATCGGTAATACGGTAGATCGCATCGCCAACTGCAACTATATCCAGCTTGCTGTCTCCTGTTATATCTCCGACTGCAAATGCCTTTAGGCCGGAGACATTGGGCATATTTCGCTGAACGAATTTCCCTCCGCGTTCATTTGAAAAAACCTGAACTTTTCCGTCTGTAGTAAGAACGATCGCATCCGCATCGCCATCCTCATCGATGTCGGCATAGATCAGATCTGCTGGCTTTCGCGCATCCGAAAACAGTGAGAGCGCCCTAAACGTTCCATCCGAGTTGTTCTGCAACCCGATGAATGATCCGTCTTCGCGGGCCAATACGAGATCAAGGTCGCCGTCATGCTCTATGTCTATTGTCCAAACACCGGTGTATTTTCCGCGCAAGATCTCCGGATCAAGCTTTGTTGCTGTCGTCGCGTCAGCAAATTTCCCCGGCTCGCTTTGTGTAAATAATCTAAAGCCATTCCTGGTCGCAATGGCAAGATCATTGCGGAAATCGTAATCAAGATCTAACACAGCGATCTGCCTGGGAAACTCCGGCTCAACCTCTAACGGTATTTCCCCGATCTTCAACCCATTCCTCCCGGCGATCGCCAAGATCGGCGGCTCATCGCCATTTAGATAAAGAGGGAATGAAAAAAATACTTCATCGTTTGAGCGTTTTTCTGTAATGAATGAAAGTTCTCGGTCAGGTTCGGCAGCCTTGGTTTCCTGCGTCTTAAGACGCAGCGGCTTGTATATAAGACGCCCAACTGCTGTATCGGACGGCTTGAACTCGGCGATCGCTTCGCGAAACCACGGCTCACGTAGCAATACATTCCTTAGAAAAGATATCTGCGTTTGGGCAGTACGAGCATCGTTCCGCTCGGCCGCAGCGGAAACCTGTTCAAAAACCTCCCGAGCTTCATTGGGAAATCGAGTCGAGCTCCCTGCAAGCTTCGAGTCTCGAACTGTATCGCGGTATTTGCCGTTCCACTCGGACCACAGCAGCGGAAATTCGCCCACCTGATAGCCGCCTTCGCCCACATCCCAGGGTTCGGCAATCAGTTTCACATCAGCCAGCACCGGATCTTGATGAATGATGTCAAAAAAGGCCGCTAGTCGATCTACCGCATACAGCTCGCGAGCCAGCGCCGAGGCCAGATCAAACCGGAAGCCGTCTACATGCATTTCCAGCACCCAGTAGCGCAAGCTGTCCATGATTAACTTCAGCACCTGCGGATGGCGCACATTCAGCGAGTTGCCGCAGCCGGTGAAGTCCATGTAGTAGCGTGGCTGGTCTTCGACCAGGCGATAATAGGCGGCGTTGTCGATGCCGCGCAGTGATAGGGTTGGCCCTAGGTGATTGCCCTCGCCAGTATGGTTGTAAACCACGTCTAGAATGACCTCGATGCCGGCTTTGTGCAGATCTTTCACCATTTGCTTGAATTCAATCACCTGCTCGCCCAGGGTGCCGCTGGCGCTGTAGCCGGAATAGGGCGCTAGATAGCAAACGGAATCGTAGCCCCAGTAGTTGCGCAGTCCCCGATCCACTAAATGGCCTGGATAGGCGAGGAAATGGTGCACGGGCATTAGCTCGACGGCAGTGATGCCCAAGGATTGGAGGTGAGCAATAGCGGCGGGGTGGGCTAGTCCGGCGTAGGTGCCGCGCAGGTGAGACGGAATATCGGGATGGAGCTGGGTGAAGCCCTTCACATGGGTCTCGTAAATAACCGTTTCATGGCGAGGGGTTTGCAGCAGGGTGTCGTCTTCCCAGTCAAACCAGTCATCAACCACAATTGCTTTGGGCACCAGCTCGGCATCGTCCTGATCCGAAAACGACAGATCCTGATCGGGGTGGTCCCACCAGTAGCTGAAAATTTCTGGCCCAAATTTGATATCGCCTTCTACCGCTTTGGCATAGGGGTCGAGCAGCAGCTTGTGGGGATTAAATCGATGGCCAGCATGCGGCTCAAACGGGCCATGCACTCGAAATCCGTAACGCTGCCCTGGGCCAATCGAGGGCACATAGCCGTGCCAGACAAAGTTACTCACCTCGGTTAAAGGGAGCCGCGTTTCCTGCCCTGCTTGATCGAACAAGCAAAGTTCTACGGCAGTAGCATGTTCTGAGAACAAGGCGAAATTTGTACCCTCGCCATCCCTGACATTGAGGCGGCTACCGGCTGAAAAGTTGCTAATCGAGCCGCCACCGCTGACGAGCCAGATCCGATCGGGTTCTAGCTGGTTGGTAGGAGTTCGGCCAGGGGGTAAGTTACAAACCACAGCTTGGGATTCGGCTATTAGCGCTAATTCCTTCAGGTCGGCGCTACCGTTAGCCTGACGGTGGAGTTCGGTTCCCAACAGGTCGTAGATCTCGATCAGGGAGCAGCGGTTCCGAAACGCCTGGTCCAGTCGAGGTTCCCGTTTCAGCAACTCTAGAAAATCCGTTGCCGCGACTGTCAAACAGATGCTTTCACGGGAGGCAATCGCCGTTTCGCAAGGGATGCCTCGAATCAGGCCGATCCAGCCTAGAATTTCTCCAGGTTGCAGCAAAGCAAGCGTTACTGGCTTCTGAGTGCGGGGATCATATCCCAACAACCGAATTTGCCCTTGATACAGAATCGAAACTTGGTTCGGCAATCGATCCCGCACCAACACAGCTTGCCCAATGCGGTAGCGCAGCAGTTGAAATTGTTCTGTAACCCGTTCTAAGGCGTCAGGAGCGAGCTGATCAAACGGATCGACGGTTGCCAAAAATTCTTGAACACTAGATTTGGTATAGGTCATGGTGCTGTGGGGGTAACGGCAGAATCAATTGCAGTAGATTCAACAGGTGGGGCCGGCTCGCTGCCATTGGTGGTTTGAGAGACGGTAAATGCACTGATCTGATTCAGTTGCTCTTGTAGCCAATTATTGAAGCATTCATTTAATAAGCGGCGTCGCATCGAGTCGTCAAGCTGGGCTGGAATAAATTTTTCTAACCGAACTAAAACTAACCATTCTCCGACACGAGTGGGAGGTGTCAATTGCCCTGGCTGGCTAAGGGTAAGAATCTGGGCCAAAGTGGGATGGGGAACGCTCAGTTCTACAGGGCCGATTAACCCATCGGTCTGGGCTTCTGGCCCTTGGGAATAGGTGCGGGCTAGTTCAGCAAAACTCTGCTCTCCTTCCAAAATGCGGAAATAAAGCTCTTGAGCAATGCCGGTATCTTGCGTTCGAATCAAGGAATAGATGACCTTGTCTAGCTTGTCTTTGCGGCTGAGGAAGTAGGACTCGAGCTTGGGTCCCCAGGTCAACTGCTTATATTTCTCGATCCGCAGTTCACGGGTAGCGAGGGATTCGAGTTGCTCTGGAGCCATCCCGCTGAAAGAAATCGGGAATGCGGGAGGTAACCCGAGAAAGCTCCACTCCAAATAGAACATCGTGTGCAATTCCCCAAGTTGTAAAACGGCCTGTTAGATCAGTCTGCAAGGCGTAGGACTCTTCAAGTCTCCCAAGTTGCTGTCTAAAAAACCGATCGCTTCCCTCTCCTGTTGCTTCATCCAGGCTATAGGTTTCAGTCGTTAAAGAGTCTGTATTTCGGGAAGTGAGTTGAAAAGCACTCCGAATCGACCAATCTTCATTGAAGTCATGCTCAAACCGCAATCCGGCTCGCCACTGTTCAAAATTGTCTTCATCAAATGGTTCTCCCAACCGTCGGCTAATTGGAATATCGGCTACCTCTGTACCAATGGCAACTAACCCTCGATCGCGGGGTCTCGTATCATCTAAGAACTCTGCATTGAGCAAGATTCGGGTATTGTCGCTAATATCCCAAGCCAATACGGGGGCAACAAAGTACCGTTCAATATTGGTAAAGTCTCTAAAACTGCCTGAACTCAAGTAAGAAGCACTCAAACGATAGCATAGGCTGCGATCGTCATTTAAAGGCCCAGAAAAATCGAGCGAGGGACGATAAAATTCGTAGTTGCCAGCTTGGAACTGAACCGAATAAAAGGGATCTGCCAAGGGTTCTAATGTGATGACGTTGATCACTCCACCTGGCTCAAGTTGTCCAAATAAAACCGATGAGGGACCTTTGAGTACTTCAACCCGCTCAATGTTGGTGGTGTCCAACAGTTCAAAAGGAACACCTCTTCTAAAACCATCTCGCAGGACGGTGCCTTCAAATCCCCGGATATTAAAGATTTCAGCAATCCCTCCCGCCGAATTGGATAGGTTCACCCCACTAACATTTCGCACAATTTCATCAATATCTTGCGCCTGCTGATCTTCAATCACCTGCCGTGGGACAACCTGGATTGATTGCGGGATATCGCGTAAGGGGGTGTCCGTTCGGGTTGCGGGGGTTGCCCTCGACGGGTTGTATCCCTCATCCTGTTCTCCGGTTACAACCACCTGAATCGCATTGTCCTCTGTTCCGGCAGCTTCATTTCCCGGAACTACACTCAGCACTAAACCCTGTGCCTCTGCCCTCACCTCTGCCGTAGGCGGTGCCTCCGTTCCCGTAATTTTGACCCGAATGCCGTCGCCCCTTGGAGTTACTGAGACCAGCGCAATTCTTTTATGTTTTCTTAAACATTCGACAAGAGGTTGACTGTTCTTCTTGTCCCAGAATACAAGTCAGAAAGCGGGGATTCCGTACAAAGAAGGGCTTTGGTAGCTTTGTTTAAGCAGCTTTTATAGATCGCGGCTATTTATGAAGTTGCCGATCAACTACCACAGCCTAACTGATGGTTTCTATCAATAAAGTATCGGGCATGACAGTCAACTGTAGTCCTGTAGTCGCCGACTCGTATAACCCATTGTAATGAGCAACGCATTATCTTGTAATGAGCAACGCATTATCAGACTGCTGATTATCAGACGCTGGTTATTGGACTATTAGCTGATCACACAGATCGACTAATGAGCCGTAGTTATTTCAGCCTAACGCCTTTTGAGGGAACCAAGCAAAAACGTTAGGCTTTGCAACATCTATATTTGCGTGAGTTTACTTAGATTGCTGAGAGTAAGCAAGTTCATTCATGGGTTGGTTACTATTTGCTGTCAGCCTTAGTTCACCTGCCACAGCCCCAGTGCCGGACCAATAAACCGGACAGTTACCCAGTAGAGTACCAACAGGCCAATTCCAATCCAAGCGCCACGAGTTGTCCAGCTCACAAACTGCTGGGCCTGACTTTTCTTGACGGGCAACCACGGAAAAATGTTGGCTTCCTGCCCGTACTTCTCCCCTAAGGTTTCCTTCCGACGTTTCGAGTCTCCCATCGTCCTTTCTTCCTAAAACTTGCTCTGATTTTGATATTAGCGCTTCTCAATCGCCTTATGGAGCAGATCAGAAGGCTTCTCAATCGCGTGCCCCCAGCCCCTCAAACTGGGTAAACAGGCTGGCATCCACATAGTTGATCCGAGCCAGGGGACTCATGGCCGCTAGAACCTGCTGCCCATAGGTGCGGTGATTAACGCGGTTGTCCAGTAGCGCTACTACACCTTGAGACTCACGGACTGGTGCAATAGCCCGCTGCAATTCGGTTAAGGCTTCGGGCAGCAGGTAGAGGCGGAACCAGTCTTGTCGTGCTCGTTTATAGTGAGCAACTCGACCTGCCACGAGCGGATCTTCCAACGAAGGTAGCGGCAGCGTTGTGATCACCAACAAATGCGGTGCGGGCAGCACGGCCTGATGCTGACGCCAAAACTCCCAGCCGCTGATCAGAATGCCATTTTCATCCAGGCAGGTTTTCTCGACCTGAACGCGCGAGCCCCTCAGACTTTGCAACAGCGTGCCTTCCCAAAAATCGAATATCTAACGCCAGAACTAGAGCAAATCCAAAAATTGGTGCAAGCCAAGCAGCCCTTGCTGAACGAAGCCTTTACCGAAACGAATCTAGAACAGCAGCTCCAGGCGGGTGAGTTCTCAGCCATCCACCTCAAAACCCACGGTATTTTTAGCTCGGACCCAGAAGAGACCTTTATCGTCGCCTATCAAGAGCTGATCACCGGCCGCGATTTGGGCCGCTTGATTCAGCTAGGTCGCCTAGGCGAAGCCAGTCCAATCGAGCTATTGGCTTTGAGTGCCTGCTCAACTGCCCAGGGAGATAACCGGGCTGTCCTGGGTTTGGCAGGAGTGGCGGTCCAGGCAGGTGCACGCAGCGTGGTATCTACCCTCTGGGAAGCGCAGGATCTACCCAACACAGAGCTAATGATCCGCTTCTATCAAGAGCTGTTGGATCCGCAGATCAGTCGGGCCGAAGCACTGCGGCGGGCGCAACTGCATTTGTTGCAGCAGGGATATCCAACTCCCCATGTGTGGGCTACCTATGTGCTGGTGGGCAATTGGCTTTAGGAGATAGGTGGATGAGTAGATGAGTAGATGAGTAGATGAGTAGATGAGTAGATGAGTAGATGAGTAGATGGGTGGATGGGTGGATGGGTGTAACTTCCCTAGCAAGTCATGTAGCGTCAAGGATTGGCTAACGACAGCCCCAAACTCACCCAACTGCGCCAACTGAGTTTGCTGTCCGACCAAGATACCCAGGTTTTCAAAAAGGCAATCGTTAAGAAATTCAGCAATTCTTTAAAGCGGTTGTAGCCAAATTCGCTGTGGCGTGAAATGACAAGAATGTTGTTTCCCCTTTCCCTCAAAATTGAAGAAAACTGCAATGTCTATATTAATTGAGCTATACCCAAATGCCGCCAATCCTACTGTGGTGATCGGTTCTGCTTGGCTATTCCATTGAGCTTTGAGCTGTTGGGCTTTAGAGGAATAGATCTAAATCAATAGTTCTAATATTGCCTTTGCATTCAGTCGTCGTTCCTGCGGGGTGGCTGCTGCCATTCCTCAATTTTTCAGGAAATTAACAATGTCTCAGAACCCTCCGATTCAACGCCAAATTCTGCCAATTCCAGATCAAGCCTACTTCGGGTTAACTAAGTCTTTTTCCATCACCGCTGAGCTGGGCAGTACATAGAAAAGTCAGCTGATTCAGCTAAAGTAGTTATATTATCTGGTTCGGCAAGGTGACATCAATAATGGCATTTGAACAGCAAGGAAGTCTCGCGACCAAGAGCATTGAATTACGCCAAAAGTTAAATGCCTTATTAGAAGCACGCGACTCTAATGCTGCTATTCAATCCGAGCAAATTATTTTCGATCGCTTAACCCCTTCGGAACTAACACTACTGAATGCGGATGTAATCGTAACCGCCAACGAAGTTAATCAGCGACATGGAACCGGAGTTTTAATTAATAAGATCTTTGGTAACTGTGCAAATATTTTTTCAATTCGTGCTCACAATCATTATGACGCGGAGCATGATTTCGGTGATCTGAGTGCTGTTATATCGGTACAGGAACTCAGCCGTAAAAATGTATTTTCCAATGTTTTACAAGCTTTTGCTCAGTGTACGTCTCGTCAGGTGATTTGCATTCCGTTTGATCCAGATGAAATTCTAATTGCAATTGCGATTAAGGAATTGTTTGATGTGCCCCTCTGCATGTACATCATGGATGACAACAATATCTACGCCAAAGGCATTCCTGATTCCCTGATGCAAGAAGCACTGACCAAGTCCTCGCTACGATTGGCCATTTCCCCAGAATTACAGCAAGCCTATCAACACAAATACAACCTCAAATTCTGGCTTCTGCCTCCAGTAGTTACAGGCGAATTGATTCATACTGGCATAGGCACAGTCCCAAAACCGCGCAATCCCAAAACGGGAATTATTGTTGGCAACATTTGGGGGCAACGCTGGCTAGACCTACTGCGGCAGACTGTCAAAGGCTCTGGTATTACGATTCACTGGTACTGTAATGCAGCATCTAAAAGCCGATGGTTGCAGTTTGACCCCGCTGAACTAGCACAAGATGGCATTTTCTTTCGCGATCCGCTTCCCGAACCCGAACTGGCCGAGAAGCTGAAAGAATATGCCTTTGCCGTTCTGCCTTCTGGAGTTTTTGACAGTACAGAAACTGAAAATAACCAGGCAGTAGCAAAGCTTAGTTTACCAACGAAGGTGCCATTCATTACGGCAACATCAAATACGCCAATCGTTGTCTTGGGAAGTCGGGAGTCTGCTGCCGCTCGTTTTGTAGAACGCTTCAATTTGGGTATCATTTGCGACTATCATCCCAACAGTTTTCAACAGGCGATCGACCATTGAGTAAAGTAACCCGCGCAGGCGGGTTTTGTCTGTATAGCCGCGTCTTCAGCCGCCACCAGCCTAAGGTACCGCTCCGACCAGTACAGGATTACGAGCATAGGTTTGCTGCAACCCTCTAAATGCCGTCACCTGCCCTCCTGTTTTGGCTGCAAACGCCTGCGCATCTGATTCTAAGAGGAACGCCGCTACCTCATCCCCCTGAGTCACAAAGTAGGAATTTTCGGCGAATAGTTTCCAACCGTTGTTAAGGTCATGCACAAACATCGCATCCGCCGTTTTACCATCCGCCTGCAATTTTGCCAAGGCTTTCAGCATGTTGCTAACAGAGGCAAAGTTAGTCACCGTATCTTCCCCTTGCACCCAATACTGCGCCGCCATCTTTGGATCTTGAATCGGTTCACCAGTCAGAGCATCTTTACCGCTAATCTGAAAATCCTCACCTGCTGCGACAACTTCCTCGTATTTCAGCCCCAGTTCGTTCATCGCTTGCTTAAGGTAGTTTTCATCGATCCAATTCACGACTTCATCCGGATTAACCGGTTTCTCGATCTTACCCAAGCTCGTCAACGTGGCAATACTATTCTTAAGTGCATTCACTTGAACGGCTCGCACTGTGGGGTCCAGCGATTGCAGTCCAGAGGGGCCTAAAAACATGTAGACCACTTCTTTTTCCACACCAGACCATTCCTCAATTTGGGCCGCTAGTTCCTCCGGCTTTTCGCGGAACATCTGATTGGCTTCCAGCACCGCCTTTAAGTAGGCCACGACAACCTCAGGATGGTCTTGAGCGAAATCGGAGCGCACCACAATTCCGTGCAGGGTAGGTATCCCCGTTTGAGCACCATCAAAAATCTTTTTGGCAAATCCCCGGAACGGAAATAGCTCTCCAAACGGAACAAAGTCAGCATGGGCATCAATTTGTCCTGTGCGCAAACTTGAACCGCCCACTTCCGGAGACTGGCTAATCAGTTTAACATCCTTGTCGGGAGTGATGCCAGCTTGTTTCAAAGCTTTCAGAAGCATGCCGTGGGCAGCAGATCCAAAGGGGACAGAGATCGTTTTTCCCTTCAGGTCTGACAGGCTCGTTGCAGCACTGTCTTTCGGGACAACCACCGCGTTTCCTGCTCCAGTGGCACTGTAAGCCAGGGTACCGATAAAAATTGAATCCACATCCTGCGCTTCCTGCTGAAACTTAAACGAGTCTCTTCGCCGACCGGTTCCGAGGGTCGACGCGCCAGTCGTAATGGATCTTTTTGCCGGCTGTGGTGGACTTGCGTTGGGATTCGAAGCGGCTGGCTTTCGAACCTTCGGGTTTGAAATGAAGGAAAGCAATGCTTCGACATATCGAGACAATTTGGGTGCATGTGCGACGACGTTGCTCGAGGTTGGGCAGCCCAAAGCGGTGGCGGATGTCATCGTTGGGGGGCCGCCGTGCCAGCCTTTCAGTCAAATTGGTTATCAGCGCGGCAAGCGGGACGCTCGCGACGGCTTTCCCATTTTCCTGGACGCGGTGAATCGTATTCGGCCGAAGATTGCGATTATCGAGAACGTACGGGGCCTTCTCTTTAGGAATAAAGACTATCTGCGGCAGGTGGTCGCCGAATTGGAGCGGTTCGGCTATCAGGTCGACGCTCGACTTCTCACAGCCTGGCATTACGGCGTGCCACAAAAGCGGGAGCGCGTGTTTGTTGTTGCTTCGACTATTGGGTGGGAATGGCCAGCGGCTGTTTTCGAGCGACCGGTCACAGCCGGAACAGCGCTGGGTGATGCCGCTATCGCGATCCCGGATGGAGCTAGATTCCTCACTCCCGCCATGGATCGCTATATTGCCAAGTACGAAGCCGCATCGAAGTGCGTGCGTCCGCGCGACCTTCACATGGACAAACCCTCTCGGACGGTGACTTGTAGAAATTTGGGTGGCGCGACTTCGGACATGCTTCGCATCAGATTACCCGATGGCCGCCGAAGATTTTTGACCCCTCGGGAGGGCGCCCGACTTCAGTCGTTTCCTGATTGGTACGTGTTCAGGGGTGGAGCCTACGATCAGTGCGAGCAAGTGGGCAATGCCGTTCCGCCGTTGATGTCTCTGGCGGTTGCACGGCAAGCCATGAAAATGATCGAGAACAGGCACTCGCAATCGCGTACTAACAGGAGTGAGCTATTGAACGCGTCGCCAAAGCAAATCCGAATAGAGCAAGCACTCACGATTTTACGCGAAGCTGGTGTGAACGTAAGGGAATTCGGCACCCCTCGCGCGAAGGAAAAGCTCGCGCTTTGTCTGCTTTCAATTGCGCGAATGACCCCCAAAACACCATGGTCAGGTGCCTGGTGCTGGCTTGATGATACCTCAACTGGCAAGCCGATGAAGACCAGGGACATCCTGAGATGGCAGAACTCGGCTCAACCGTCGGAGGCCGCTCTTGAGCGGTCGCGGGAGGTAGCCATGCAACTCACTTCTCATCCCGTCAATCCGTTCTATGCCGAGCGCGTTCGACCATGCTTCGGGGTGGTCAGTTCTAGATCAGTGCGATACGCCAAACTTCCGCTTGCACCCCTGAACGCCAGCCCCGTCCCACACCTGACCAGTTTGTACCACAATGCCGACGCCGGCTCCTATGGTCGCCGCAGCTATCCTGGGAACTGCGGAGGCAACCTGATCCGCGATCTACTGGTCTACTTCCGGCCAACTACGGTCCTCGATCCCATGAGCGGGAGCGGCACCTGCCGCGACGTGTGCAGTGAACTCCGCATTGATTGCCGAAGCGGCGACATTCACGCCGGCTTCGACGCAACAGATGCCCGAGCGATGCTGGCGCTCGCGGGGCCATCCGGTGCTGACTTTGTCTGGGCACACCCGCCCTATTGGCGGCAGAAGCTCTACGCAAGCGATCCGAGGGATCTGTCGAGAACAGAATCCCTCTCGGACTTTCTTGATCGGTACTCCGCTTTCATCGAAGCTGCCACGAGCGTACTGGCACCGAGAGGACGACTCGCCATCCTGATGGGCGATTACAGCGACCGCCAAGAGGGCTTTGTTCCTCTGGTCTATCACACGAAGCGGCTGGCGTTCGACGCGGGGCTGGAGCAGTGCTGCACGGACATCATCCGATTCAGTCACGGAGCGTCGAGCAGCCGGAAGGTCTACCGCTCGTCATTCATCCCTGGTCTTCACGACGTGTGCATGGTGTTCGAGCGGCCCGATCAATTTCGTTGACAGTGCCGCATAACGTCCTTTATGCTGCACCCGACTCAACGGTGAGCGGACTCGGTTCAGAAGCGTGATCGTCTCCGGCGCCAGACGCACGGAGGCGATCATGACCGGCTTGACACTCATTGCACCGGGATTCGGTGAGCTGGCTCACCATGCCGTTTCAGTACCAGCAGCGGTTTCCGCCGCCGGCGAGCACGCGGCACGCCGCTTCATCGAGTTCTTTACGGCAACGATCCGAAATCCGAACACGCGACAGGCATACGCCCAGGCGGTGGTGCAGTTCTTCGATTGGTGTGACGTGCACGGTGTCAGCGACGTTCGCCGCACCGAGCCCGTCATCGTCGCGGCCTACATCGAGCGGTTGATGCGAGAACGCTCTGCTTGGGACCGAACGCCGTGCGGACCTCCTTGAGATCGATGCCGATCACCACGCCGCGCGGGCCGACCGCTTCGAGAGCGACCTGGATCCATGCCCCCGGAGCGCACCCAAGGTCGAGCACCCGTGCGCCGGTTCTCATCAGCCTGAAACGGCGGTCGATCTCCATGAGCTTGTACGCCGAGCGCGCGAGGTATCCCTCTTCCTTGGCCTGTTTGAAGAACCGGTCGTGCAGCACCCTGCGAGACGCCATGCTCCACCCCTCAGCCGGCCCGCCCGAGAACGCGGGCTGCCATGATCAGTCTTCGTCCTCGTCGCCGCCCCGGTCTTCGCGCTCCTCGATCCAATGCCGCTGGATCGCCTCGAGGATCTTCTCATTCGAGGGGTGCCCAGGCTCCTCTTTGAAGCCCGGCAGTTCCGACACGAGCTTTCGGAGTTGCGGGAATCCGATCCGGTACGGATCGAGGTCCGGGTGACGCTCGGCCAGCATCTCGCCGATCAACTGCACCTCAAGCCACCCGAAAGTCTTTGCCGCCACGTTCCGCTCCCCATTTCGTCGGCGCCGGGCCACGCTTCGGCCAGCGCGAACGTCATGCCATTGAGCAAACGCCACCCCGTTCAGTGCGGGATCTCCTTGATCGCGTTGCGGTTCCATGCCGGCACGCGCACGTGGATCGGCCCATCCCCCTTGACCACGCACTGGCACGAGAGTCGGCTGTTGCGCTGGAGCCCCGGAGCCTCCTCGACGCGGTCCTCCTCCGCCTCGGTTGCCTCGCTCAAGTCCTCCATGCCCTTCTCGATGTAGACGTGGCACGTTGAGCACGCGCACACCCCGCCGCAGGCGTGCTCGATGTTGATGCCGTGCTCCATGGCCACTTCGAGCAGGTGCTCGCCCTTCGCCGCCATCAACTCGTGGACTTCCTTGTTGCCGCCCGTGAGCGACTCGGGATCCTCCAGGTGGTAGACCACCTTCACCGTCGGGGGCCCGTGATGATGGCCCGAACTGCGCAAGTGCATGCCGAACTCCCATCGGTCCATCTCGGCCCGGCGTGCTCGCCGGTCCTCTGTTGCGAACCGCTCCAGTCTAGGGATGCACGGTCCACCTCCGACCTACCCTCCCGTCATGTCCGATTCGGACCGCCGAACTCCTGATCTAGACCTCTCCGTCGTCGCTCCGGCCCACAACGAAGAGGACAACGTCGCTGGCGGCAATGCCGCGCAGGCCGCTGTCGACCAGCACCGTCGCAGAAGCGAGTGCGGTCCCGATGAAAAGAGCGATGAGAGCGAATGCGAGCATCACGACTGATCCCTGATTATGTCGACAAGCCTGTTGATGGCCTGTGGAAATCTGGCGGTTAACGTCTGCTGACGAGCTTATGTTCCGCCACCAGAGGCAATGTTCTTTATCTGTTCTCATCAGTCAAGCTCTTTTTGCGGCAAAGGCCCCCATCCTGTCGGCGAATTGAGGGTGGCTTTTTGCGCCATGCCTCGCTAAGGGGCCGCCTTCGCCGCGAATCCTTGCCCGCACCGGGCCGGGAAAGCGGCGAAAATCCACATGGGAAGCGCCCATACCGGTGCCGCCAGCGGGATCTCCGCAGCGGTTCCAGCTTCCCAGAGGCTCAACCGGAAAAGGAACATACCACCATGGCGGCACCTACCGTCTCTATGCAGCAGCTCATCGAAGCTGGCTCGCACTTCGGCCACCAGACCCACCGCTGGAACCCGCGCATGAAGCCGTATATCTTCGGCGCGCGCAACGGCGTCCACATCATCGACCTGTCGCAGACCGTGCCGCTGTTCGCGCGCGCGCTCGATTTCGTCGAGGCGACCGTCCGCTCGGGCGGCAAGGTCCTGTTCGTCGGCACCAAGCGCCAGGCGCAGGAACCGATCGCCCAGGCCGCGCGCGCGGCCGGCCAGCACTTCGTCAACCACCGCTGGCTCGGCGGGATGCTGACCAACTGGAAGACCATCTCGGGTTCGATCAAGCGCCTCAAGACGCTTGAAGAGCAGCTCTCGGGCGACACTTCGGGCCTGACCAAGAAGGAAGTCCTCCAGCTCACCCGCGAGCGCGACAAGCTCGAGATGAGCCTCGGCGGCATCCGCGACATGGGCGGCATCCCCGACGTGATGTTCGTGATCGACGCCAACAAGGAAGACCTGGCGATCAAGGAAGCCAACGTGCTCGGCATTCCGGTCGTCGCGATCCTCGACACCAATGTCGATCCCAGCGGCATCGCCTTCCCGGTGCCCGGTAACGACGACGCGGCACGCGCGGTACGCCTCTACTGCGAAGCGATCCGCGACGCGGCGGTCTCGGGCCGCGGCGGCAAGGTCGTCGATTCGGGCGCCGACGTGGGCGCGATGGAACAGCCTCCGGTCGAGGTCCAGGCCGAAGCGGACGGTCTCGATGATGAACAGGTCCACCCCGCCGTCGATCAGCCCGCGCGCCTGCTCGCGATAGCTGTCGAGCATCTCGTCCCACGTGGTGTTGCCGAGCGTCACGAGCTTGGTGCCCGGGCCCATCGACCCCGCCACGAACCGGGGCTTGTCCGGTGTCGAATGCCTCGCGCACGCCGCCCGCGCGACCTCAGCCGCCTTGCGCGCCAGCGAGTACGTCTCGGGCATCAGGCCGAACTCGGCCAGCACCAGTTTGTTGGCACCGAACGAGTCCGTCTCGACCACGTCGGCCCCGGCGACCAGGTACTTCTCGTGGATGTCCAGGATGACATCGGGACGGGTCTTGACCAGGATGTCCGTGCAGTTCTCGCAGCCGCAGTAATCCTGCTCGACGGAGAGGTTCCGCGCGTAGATCTGCGTCCCCATTCCGCCGTCGAACACCAGGGTTCGGCGGGAGAGCTCATCGAGAAACCGGGCACGCGCCATCGCTCAGGGCCTCCACAACCTCGGCCCGGAAGCTGGCTACAGCCACCCGGTGCCGACTTCCACGGCTTGATGTTCATCCGTTCTGCCGGATGAATGGATGAAGTCTAACCACTGCCCGACTCCGGTCAAGCATCCGGGGTGTCAACGAAGCCAAGCCGAGGCTGAGAGGTCCGAAAAACACAGACGCCCAGCTCCTTGGCTGGGCGTCCACGCTTCCGCACATTGACCCTCACGAAGGAGGATCCCAACATCAGGGCTTCTTCTCCCCCTTGCCGGGGGTCTGGACCTTGTCCGTCCCGATGTCCACCGGCTTGGCCGCCTTCGGGCCCGCCCTTTCCTTGGGCTGGAAATAATTGCCCGCGTACTTGCGCTGGAAGCGCTCGACCCGGCCTGCTGAGTCGATGAACGTCTGCTTGCCCGTGAAGAACGGGTGCGAGCCGGACCACACTTCAACGTGCAGCTCGGGCACCGTGGCCCCGACGGTCATCACCACCTGACCGTTGTGGTAAACCTTGCACGAGGGGTAGTAGGTCGGATGGATTTCGGACTTCGGCATCGCGCAACTCCCAAATCACGGCCCCAACATTAGCCCAATCCTCCGCCCCGCGTCCACTCCCGATCCCTGCCCATTCCCGTGCCCTCGGACGCCGATCGGGTCAGGCCATGCCCCGCGACCCGGTTCGGCCCGCCGTACGCTCGGACGATGCCCGGCACCAGGGAAGTGTCTGAGTAGGGAAAGTGCCCTGAGTAGGAGGGTATAGTTAGGCTGCGGCAGTTTTGCCTATTTCTAAAAGGTGGAAGAATCATGGATCGATTGAATCTGAAAGTGTTCCAGCAGTTTTGGACGATTGCTAAAACCTATTGGCAGAGCGATGAAAAATGGCAGGCTAGAGGGTTATTGCTGGCCGTAGTGCTGTGTTTGTTAGCTTACACCGGATTGAGCGTTGTGCTAAACAACAAGCGAGGTGTATTGATTTCGGCCCTTTCTGCTCAAGATGAACCGCGCTTTTGGCAAACGGTTTTAATTTTTTTGGCCGTATTGGTAATCTACGCTCCGCTACTGGCAGGGTATCAGTATCTGCGGGACCGGCTGAGTTTGCAATGGCGGCGCTGGTTGACACATCGGTTTGTAGATCATTATTTCCGTGATCGGGCCTATTACAAACTGCACATGTTCGCCACCGAGATTGATAACCCAGATCAGCGAATTGCAGAAGATGTGCGTAGCTTCACCCAAGAGTCGCTCACCCTTTTTCTGGTGGTCGTTGAATCCGTGCTGTCGATTATTGCCTTTAGCGGTGTACTCTGGGGCATTTCTAGACCACTGGTGTTTTTTCTGCTGCTCTACGCTGTGTTGGGTACACTGGCTACCACTGTGGTATTTGGCAAACCGCTGGTGCGGCTTAATTATGAGCAGCTCAAAAAAGAAGCGAACTTGCGTTTTGGTTTGGTGCGGGTACGGGAGAATGCCGAAGCGATTGCCTTTTATCGTGGTGAAGAACAGGAGTCAGAGCAGATTAAGCAGCGCTTTCTAGCCGTATTTGAGAACGTCAAGCGCTTGCTAATTTGGGAATTAAATCTGAATGTATTGACGAATGCCTACGAGTTTATTCCGTTTATTCTGCCAGCATTGGTCGTGGCTCCGGCTATCTTTGCAGGCGAGATCGAAGTTGGGAAAGTCAGTGAAGCTCAAGGGGCATTCATTCGCGTCTTTTTCTCGCTCAACGTAGTCGTGGCTCGCTTCCAGGCTTTGACTACCTTTGGAGCTGGAATTAGCCGGTTATATCAGTTTTCTGAATTTCTCGATCAGGAGCCAGCAACTGAGCAGAGCAGCGACATCAGCCTGATTCAAACCACCGCTGCTGAGCAGCTAGCATTGGAGCATCTGACGCTAGAGACGCCGAATCACCAGCGGCATCCAAACGATTTTGGCCACACCGGGCGTCAGACCAAACCCTTCAAGGAGTTCAATAAAGCTGGCTTGTAGATCAATTCCTGGACTCATGTTTCTTGCTGAACTGAGTGGACCGTATGGCTGGCGTACTGAGTTATTGTGAAGTTTTTTCGCTAGCCTCCAGCCTTAGTATACCGTTGCATGGTTTTCCTTATGGTCTGCCGGACGACAAGAAGATCTGCTAATTAGCATAAGCCCGTCTTAAGACTCCGAGGGTGAACTGCTGTATTTCGTCAAGCTCTGACGAGGTTGCTCATCAGCATCAAGTTAGTTCTATAGCAGAACTTAGAAAAATCAGAGGCTGCCAAGCAGAGTTCTTTACCTGCCAAAACGATTACGAATCCGTAATTGCCGAGGTGAACCAAGTTTTACCAAAAATGTGTCACTTTTTGCACTTGTCAGTATGATGTGGAGCTATTCGTCGCGTCTAGCGGCTGACTGTCTTATTCTGTGGTGATTTGTTTCGAGAACCATGCAGATTCCTTCCTTCCCTGAATGTAATCATCCCCTTGTGCAAACGCTGCATCACCATAGCGACCGCGAGTTGTTGACCCTGTTTCAGCGCCACCCCGAGAGCGGTAAATACTTTACGGCCATCTTTTGTCGCTACAGCCCAATCGTCTATTCGCTGATCCAGCATTCGGTGCGCTCCCCGGCTCAAGCAAACTATTTATTTGCCGTGACTTGGCGGCACCTATATTACGAGCTTGGGGGCTTAGATTTAAACGGCAAGCTCGTCCAAAGCCCTACCTTTTCGTTGCAAAGCTGGTTAATTCAAATTACGGCTCTCTGCATCAATCGAGTCGCTCTGCCAGCAGTAGAAGAGATTAACTACTCCCTACCTGCGGCTTCGCCGCCCTTCTGGTGTTTTGTCGAGCAAGCCCTGGATCGTCTCACTCCCCGTCAGCGGTTCATTATATTGATGGCGCAAACATTTCACTGGAGCGAACCCCGGATTTCGGCCTATCTACAAGCCGAGGGAGAAGTCATCTCGTCCCAGGAGGTGCAGCAGGAGCTAGCCGACAGTTACCAACAGCTAGAGCTAGCCCTACCCGAAGATATCTGCGCCATCTATTTAAATCGATCGATGCCCGATCCACTCAGCAACAACCGAGATGAGTTGGAGTCAATTTTCCGACTGGATCCAATTGAAGCCGCCAATCCCGGTTCAAGGTCTGATTTGGAGGATACAAGTCAAGAGCATTCGTCTGCGAATACACCAATTGATTCGCACCGAACCATAGATCAGACAGGTTGGGATGAAACCGATCAAGATGAGACCGATCAAGATCAGGCCCAGGAGTCAGAGGAGCCAACAACCGAGGAACCTGTAACCGCTGCTGACAGTGCCTTACCAATCGCTCCAGATCTCACCTTACCTGAGACGCCCCTACCCGACTTGCCATCAACCGCACCCACTGCCATACCTATTACTACACCGGGGGCCGCTGCGCTCAGTATTCCTGGCAATGGAGCCAAAACCAGCTCAATGGCGCAGATAACTTCGGTGAGTGAGCTGGCCGATGTACAGCCTAGCGACTGGGCCTATAAAGCACTGCAATCGCTGGTGGAACGCTACGGCTGTATTGTCGGATATCCTGATGGCACCTTCAGAGGGCAACGGGCCTTGAGCCGCTACGAGTTTGCTGCGGGTCTCAATGCCTGTCTCGACCGCATCAGTGAGCTAATCGAAGCTAGTACTGCTGATCTGGTCACTGAGGAGGATTTAGCAGTGCGGCAACGGCTGGCCGACGAGTTCCAGACGGAACTGGCTGTTTTACGGGGCCGGGTTGACGGCCTAGAAGCGCGAGTAGCCGAGCTGGAAGCCAATCAGTTTTCTACAACCACCGTGCTGCGGGGGAACGCAATTTTTGCCGTGGCCGATGTATTCGGTGAAGGCGATAATAACCAAACCGTGTTTCAACATCGCGAAAACCTGAACCTCGTCACTAGTTTGACAGGCGAAGATATGCTATTGCTCGGTCTCTATGCTGGAAATGCCCTCTTCGGCAGTTTGAATGCCGATCCGCCCTATACAGGTGTGTTTGACCTACCGGGCACCGAGGTAGAAGCCGCCGTGGGTGGTGTAGAGCAAACAGTAAAAGCTTCTACGGCAGAAGGCACGCTATCCTCCCAATTTGCGGGCCAAACCGGAGACACGCTGCAAGCCCTGACCTTGGCCTATAGTTTTCCGATTAGTCAGCAGGTTAATGTTGTCTTTGCCCATGCCTCGGCTCCATTTCAACTTTATGCTCCGACCCTAAACCCATATCTGAGCGATTTTGAGAGCGGTACGGGTGCAATCAGTGTATTTGGTGAATATAATCCCATCTATACCCTTGCAGGTGAGCAGTCACAGGAAAACAAATAATTCGAGGTTTAAGTATAAGTCAGGATCTTGCCATATGCAAGATAACCCTCAACTTTACCTCAAGGTCGATAATTCAATTCAGTATAGCGAGAATCAATCTCCTTGCGGGTAGTCCTGCCAGAGGGTTGTGGTTTGCCGCAGGCTAGTATAGTTGCCATCGCCCAAAATCAGGTGATCCAGCAGCGGAATGCCCAATAGCTGTCCGCCCTGAAGGAGTTGGCGCGTTAGGGCAATATCCTCGGGACTGGGGTCTACATTGCCAGAGGGATGATTGTGAGCTACCACCGCCCGCACTCCGCCTTGGCGAATGATCTCCCGAAAAATCTCGCGTGGATGGGCCAATGTTTCGGTGGCGGTGCCAATGCTGATAATCCGAGTACCCAACAATCGATGCTTTACATCCAGCAGCAAGATGGCGAATCGTTCCTGCGCCTGCCACATTAGATCGGCACTCAGTACGGCTGCGGCCACTGCGGGGTCGTCAATCACCGTCTTCTCAGTCGGAGCTGCGGCCAACACCCGCTTGCCCAACTCAATCGCTGCCAAAATCGTCGTCGCCTTAGCCGGACCAACGCCCGGAATTTGGGTCAACTCATGCACACTGACTTCCCGCAGCGCTGTTAATGGGTCTCGCTTATGTTCACCCAGCTTTTGCAGAATGTACTGCCCCAGCCCCACGGCAGACAGTTTGCCCGCGCCCTGTCCTGTCCCCAACAGAATCGCCAGCAGTTCTGCGGTGGCTAAACTTTTGGCTCCATGCGCCATCAGGCGTTCACGCGGCCGTTCAGTACTGGGTAGATCGGCAATTCGCAGGCTGTAGGTCATAGCAGGGCTGCCCAGATCAGGCGCAGTCAACTGTTTTCAGTAATCCCAGAACGGCTGGCAAATAACAACATCAAAACGGTTGAACCACTCTCTCGGTTCGTCTCTCAGCTCTCGGTCAGTGATACACTCGTCTAGACCAATCATTACAACCAAATCTGTAGTCGGGTACAGGCCACAGAGTTGATGCCGTATTTATGCAATTAGAGTTTGTCCCAGTTGAAGAGTTTTATTTTGCCCTCACCTTGGCTGTGAGGACGCTTGAAGAATTCGGCAGCCCAGAGTTAGTAGAGCAGGTGCGCTCCCGGTTGCAGGACAAGTTTGGTCAACCCTCCACAGTGGCCGCTGCTTCTGAAACGGGAAAGGGAAGGCGAAGACCGCAGTTATTACTATCACCGCTAGCAGGAAGAGTCCGGCCAAATTCCATCCGATAAGCAGCGGCTTATTCACACCTTCTTTACCAAACGCTAGCAGATATGCTATCGGCGCCGTAATCCCGGTCGCAATATCAAAATTCCAGCCTTCGAAGGTCATCTCACGAGGGATGCCGCCTTCATAATAAAGTGAATGGAGCACGAACTCGACTGGTATCCGGATAACGTGAATAAGCGTAAGTATTGTCAGCGGAAGCCGGGCAACTGTCTCACGATCAAAGGAAAGAAACGCGATAACAAAAAGGAATGCCGGAAGCGGGCCAAAGATCAAAAGGCGCGGCGGCAGAGAAGCGAAGTGATGATGAAATCCGCCCATTGCCAAAACAGTGTGAAAAAGCATCCACGCCGGAACGATCGCGATCAGGAGCTTACCGCCGAGCGTATCTGAGGCTCATCGCCTTACCGCAAAAAGAAAAATGCCGACCGTAAGGAAAGAGGTCAGCATAAAAATAATGTTCGTTACCGGCGAGAATTCGTTCATCTGATCCGCTCGTCTTTTTCGATCTGCCCGTCTTTGATGGTAATAACGCGATGTGCCCGCTCAGCCACTTCGTGTTCGTGGGTAACAATGATTATCGTATTTCCCTCGGCGTGCAGCTTTTCGAACAGAGCCATTATCTCCAAACTTGTTTTGGAATCAAGTGCTCCGGTCGGCTCATCCGCGAGCAAAATTGAGGGGTGATTCACTAGAGCACGAGCAATGGCAACACGCTGACGCTGTCCGCCGGAAAGCTCGTTCGGCTTATGCATAACGCGATCGCCGAGTTCAACGGAAGCAAGGGCAGCCTGCGCTTTTTCATGCCGTTCCGAGGCGCGCATGCCAGCATATATAAGCGGAAGTTCTACATTGTGCAAGGCAGTGGCCCGGGCAAGGAGGTTGAAGGTCTGAAAAACAAAGCCGACCTCCTTATTTCGAATACGAGCGAGCTCGTCGTCGCTCATATCAGAGACCAATTGGCCATTTATCCAATATTGTCCCTTTGTCGGCGAATCAAGACATCCGATCAGATTCATCAAAGTTGATTTACCGGAACCTGAAGGGCCGATTATTGCAAGATATTCGCCTTTATCGACCCGAAACGATACATCACGAAGAGCATGCAGCTCCTCCCTGCTCGCGGGGCGACAGTTGGGACCAGACGCCGTCAAACTCGTTGAGTGCTCGCCTGGCCTCCTCACGGTTGATGGCCTTGGCCCCGAGTACGCCGAGCCGGGTCTCGATCTCCGCGAGGCGGCTCCGAGCGCCGCTGACCTGCTCGTGTGCGCTGGCCAGCCGGGCGGTGGAAGCGGCGCTCCCGCTCTTGTCCGCGACGAGTTCCCGAAGCTCCTTCTCCATACGGCCAAGCGAGGCGTGGATGGACGCCCGCTCCGTGTTGAGCGCTGCGCGTTCATTCTCTGTGTTGACTTGGGCCTCGGCCAAGATGCGGTCCAGCAACGCTCGGTCGTTGCCGAGCGTGCGGATTTCATCGACGACGAGCTTCTCGATCTCCAGCCCCGGCAGCGACGACGCCTCGCAGGTGTGCGCCCCGTTCTTGATGGCCTCCAAGCACCGGTAGTAGCGGTACTGCTTGTTCCCTTTGCCATAGAACGTGTGGATCATCGCGCAGTCGCACTTCTTGCACCGGATCAGCCCGCGCAGGAGGGCCCCGTACTTGTTGCGCATCTCGATGCCACCAGTCCGGCCGTTCTCTAGGAGCTGCTGTCGCACCCGCTGGAACAAGGCAGAGTCGACGATCGCCTCGTGCTCCCCGTCGTAGGTGTTGCCCCGGTGGACGATCTTGCCCGTCAGGAGCGGATTGGTCAGAAGAACGTGGAGGGTGCCCGTGTTGAAGGGCTGGCCGCCGACGCTTTCTCCCTTCTTGGTCACCCGGCGCTTGTTCTTCCATTCCCGGTGCCGCAACTCGGTCACCGTCCGCTGGAGCGAGCCCTTGTCGAGGTACATCTGGAAGATCGCGCGGACCTTGGCCGCCTCGCGCGGGTTGACCACCAGGCGGGGGCTGCTGCCGGACCGATCGACGTCGTAGCCCAGGATGGGCACGCCGCCCGCCCACTTGCCCCGGCGTTTCTGTGCGGCGATCTTGTCGCGGATGCGCTCGCCCGCAACCTCGCGCTCGAACTGGGCGAAAGAGAGGAGCATGTTCAGCGTCAGCCGGCCCATCGACGTCGTGGTGTTGAACTGCTGGGTCACGGAGACAAACGAGACGTTGTGCTCGTCGAAGGTCTGCATGAGCCGGGCGAAGTCGGCCAGTGATCGCGAGAGGCGGTCGACCTTGTAGACCACGACGACGTCGACGCGGCCCTTGCTGAGGGCATGGCTCGGATCAAAGCCAGTAACTGCCTCAAATTCACCTTTTTCAACCGCATCGCCTTTGAAGTCTGCTGCAATCCGGTCATTAGCGCTATTCAAGGTTTCAGCCTCGCTCGATACAGCAGCATGCAGCTTTTGTTCAGCTTCTAACAAGGCTTCTGAAGAAACGCTTTCGTAAGTTGCCATATGGTTCTTCTCTGATTTTCAAATGTAATGGTGGACAGAACCGATTTTGGCAATCTCCGCCCAAGAACAGCATTACCCGCTTGGGTACTTTTGGTCAGACTACTTGACCAGCGACTTGACTAGCGACTTGACCAGCTTTTTGGTCATATCTACCCCAGGCATACACAATAGAGTTTAGGAGTTTTCCGTTTATGTCGCTGCGGCGGCAGTTTGCTTACCGTTCATTCTTCTTTTTTGCCGTGTCTCAATCCGATTTCTCTGACCCTAGGTCAGCCGCCCTACGCCATCTCCTCGACGCTGTTGCCCTAGGCGAAGTCAGCCCAGAAACCGCCTTTGATAAACTGAAGCATTTTGACTATGAGCCAGTCGCCGATTTTGCCAAGGTTGATCACCACCGTGCCCTGCGGACTGGATTCCCAGAGGTGATTTGGGGGCAGGACAAAACCCCCGAACAGATTGTGCAGATTTTCCAGGTGCTGCGGCAACACAACCCGGTTGTGATGGCGACACGGATCGATCCTTCGGTGTATGCCCAGTTGCGCTACCGAATTCCCGAATTGCAGTATTACGAACTGGCGCGAATTTGCGCGATTGTACCTCCCAACTGGCAGCCTTGCTACCCAGGTACCGTCACCTTACTTTCAGCCGGAACGGCAGATTTACCCGTGGCCGAAGAGGCCGCCGTCACCGCAGAACTATCCGGCTTTGCAACCAAACGGCTTTGGGATGTAGGCGTCGCCGGGATTCATCGGCTGCTGAACAATCGTCAGTTGATTGCCGACGCCGATGTGCTGATTGTGGTGGCGGGTATGGAGGGAGCGCTACCCAGTGTGGTGGCGGGTTTGGCTGGCTGTCCGGTGATCGCCGTTCCGACCAGCATTGGCTATGGCGCTAGCTTTGGGGGCTTGGCTCCGCTGCTGACGATGCTAAACTCCTGTGCGGCTGGCGTTGGAGTCGTGAATATTGACAACGGCTTTGGTGCGGCTGTTCTAGCTGGACAAATCCAGGGCAAGGCGTAAGACCCAAATAGGTGGCCTGACTGGGTGAAAAGCATACCACCTGGTCGCTCTAAAAGGTTCAGCACTCTGGCTGAATTTACAGAATCAAGTTGCGGCAATAATTGGAAATAAGCCAATGAATTGCCTATCCTTGAAGAACCGCTGGGATAGCTATTCAGGCCAACCCCTTACAGCAGGCTACTTACAGTAAGCAACCTAGAATAGCCAACTAGAGCATAAATAAAGTTCCGTGAATTCTATCAAGAGGTTCAGGGGATTTCTAGGATAAGCTGGTCTTGTGAGTTTAAGTTATGAACATCTCGTTGGCTGATAGGTCAACCTAGTGTCTGCGTTTCGACCAAGGCATTTTCTATGAGCTACGATCACCTTTCTGGAAATACGAAGCTGCCAGCCCCCTGCATTGTTGACACGGGCATCATTGTGAACAAGCAGGATATGCAGCGGCTTTTAGTCGATCTCAATCGGGTTCGCTACTGCTACAGCCAAGATGGACAGCTTTTGGTCGAAGACGAGGGCTATGTGCTGGAAGTGTTCTCAGACCCGCAGCGCTCTACCCTAGTGGCCAACCACACGCTCTACATCAATGTGTGCAGTTTCGACTATTTAGAGCTGAAGCGGTCGCCTGACCAGCAGCCCTGGTTTGACCTGATTCAAGAAAATCAGCACTTGCGGTTGATGCCGCTGTCTAACCCACTGCAAGAACAGAAAAACCGCAGCCTCAACGCGGCTGCCCTAGAAGCTGTCGTAGCTGAGGTGCTATCGGCTAGCTGGGATGTCCGTATTGATGATGACGATAGCTTTTCGTTTTGAGCGAGCGCTAAAGACTTTACAGGCTGTATCGCCTAACCTAGTCCAAGACGGGCCGTAGCTTGCTACGCTAGGTCAGTACTGTACTCGGATGCGATAGTCCAGCGTGAATTTTTCGTTTCAATCTCAGGCGAACTGCCAGCAAACTCAAGCCCGTGCCGGAATATTTTCAACGCCTCACGGTGTGGTCGAAACCCCCCGCTTCATGCCGGTGGGCACCTTAGCCAATGTGAAAACCCTGACGCCCGATCAGTTGCAAGCTACTGGGGCACAGATGATTTTGGCAAATACCTATCACCTGCATCTGCAGCCAGGAGAAAGCATTGTGCAGCAGGCGGGTGGATTGCATCGGTTCATGCATTGGCAGGGGCCGGGAGCATTAGCCAAAGATGGGTTTTGGACCAGAAACTTGCGAATTCTCCGTGCCGCTAGTAGCAATCCCACAATCACCAAGATACCTGCCAGCAAAGGTACTGTAATGGCCAATACAGCAATCGTAATCGCCAGCACTAACTCAATTGTGGCGACAACGGGATTGGTCAGCCCCGCTGAAATAGCTAGAGAAATGGCACGAACAATATTTGTCATGCCTTTGGTCAATCCTGCGGTTCCTCCGCCTGCAATCACCGCGATTGTCCATTGCAACAAGGGGTTTGTGTCGGGGAGAATCGAAGCTGTGATCAAGGTACCCGCTACGATTGCGGCTGGCGTTAGGATAATATCCAAAAAGTGGTCAACAAAGGGAATATAGTAGCCCGCAATCTCTGCTGCGCTGGCGATCGCAAATACAAGCAAGGCTTGATTGGTCTCAATCCAGTCAAAATCTGGAGGCAAATCAATATGGCCAATCACAGCCGCGACGCTCATCACTAGAAGCGGGATAAAGACCCGGAAGCCAGAAGCCGCGCTTAAGCTGATTCCGAGCAGCAAATCGAGCAGGATTTCCCAATCGAGGTTAGAGAAGATAGAAGTCACGCTATCCAAGAGCACCTCCTGAAAGTTGAATGTAATATCCAATATGGATTACAGGGAATCCAAGGAAGCTGTAGGAACTACTTAAAGAGTACAGGATTGTGGAAATTAAGCAATATCTCAATATACAGTCGAGATGAAAAATAATGCGGCTGCTTTAATAGTGCTGAAATACTGACATTTAAGACAGTTTTTCAAACCTGGTGGGTCAGTTCTGTCAGGTTCTGCCCTGATGATTAGGCTGATGATTAGGCGGTAGTTACCACGGCAACACCTCACCATTCGCGTGCCAAAACGTGCCTGTATTCTCTAGCGACAATTCATCAATTCGAGCCAATAATCCCTTTACCGATGCTTCTGGTGTAATGCCGCCTGTTGTAAAGTTGGTCATGCGGGTCTGCACTAAACCAGGATGCAGAATCGCCACCGCAATCCCACGCGGTTGCAGGTCGTGCGCCAACGATTTTCCTGCCATCGACAAGGCCACCTTGGACATGCGGTAGCCATAGGAACTGCCAGAGGTGTTGTCTCCAATCGACCCCATGCGACTGGTCATCAACACAAGCTTGGAGCCAGGTTGAAGATTGGGTATCGTGTACTGATGCTCGGTTTCTAGCGCGTGAGCAATGGCTCTGGCATCGTTGACGGCAGTTTGCAGCGGGCTGATGCCATTTTGGTAGCTGCTAATACCAATTACCACCGCGTAACTAGTTTGAAACGAGGGCATGACGTTCTCCAACAGGGGCAAGGGCTGGGGGCTGGGTTAGGAGGAACTACAGCGATAGTTTCAGGAATCCCAAAAACTGCGGTGGAATTAAAATCGAATTTGTCAAATTTAAAGAATTTACAGGGAAGCTTGCGTTGAATTACGGTCAATCTGGTTTGGGAGACGTTGTAACACTCATTCAGTAGTACGTTTCGGGCATATTACGTTTACCCGATTGCCCGCGCCATAATTTCGCATAGATATTTCGCATAGATTCCGTCAAGGGCGATTAGTTCTGAGTGGGTGCCCTGCTCAACAATCTGACCTTGATCCATCACATAAACACAATCAACTGTGGCGAATCGTGGAGAGCCGATGGGCGATTGCAATCGTGGTTCGATTTTGGGTAATCATCTGGAGGGATTCGGTACAAAAATCCCACTGCTGCCTGACAGTGCTTCCTTCATCCCAGCGCAATTCTGATCAGTCCACTGCTGCCAATTTGTGCTACAAACCAAGGAGACCCACTTGCTCCATCGCTACGTCTGCTCCACAGCATGGCAAGATCAACCAAGTCTGAAAAAGTTTCTGAGGCAATATTTGCCGGAGCAAGTAGACGATTGGTATAACTATGGCCACCCAACCCCTCGCAACCGACAGCAACCCCGCACTCTGCCAGCTCATTGCCCAACAGATCGCCGCCAGTCCTGAGCAGCGCATCACCTTTGCCGAATTTATGGAGCTAGCGCTCTACCAGCCGCAGTATGGCTATTACGCCACCAATCGCGGCCAAGCGGGCATTCAGCGCGACTTTTTTACCTCGCCCCACCTCGGCTCCGACTTTGGCGAACTGCTGGCCGAACAATTTGCTGACCTGTGGCACCAGCTTGACTGCCCGAATCCCTTTATCCTGGTTGAAATGGGAGCCGGACAGGGATTGCTGGTTCAGGATATCGTCCGCTATTTGCATCGCCATCAGTTTGAATGCTTTGCGGCTCTGGAATATTGGATGATTGAGAAATCGCCGGCTTTGATTGCAGCCCAGCAGCAGCGGTTGCGGTCTTTGATCGACTCTTGGGGCAATTCAATGAAGCCGCCGAAGCATTTCGTCAGGCACTGCGGCTGGATGAAAACGCTCCGGATACCCAATATTCCTATGGCTTGACACTTAACAAGCTTGGACGGCACGACGAAGAGATCCTCGCATACAAGCGTGCGATCGGCCTCAAACCTGACCACGCAAATGCTCTCGAAAAACTTGGCCAGGCCTATTTCCGTCAGAAGAGATGGGCAGAGGCCGCCAACGCGTTTGAAGGATTGCGAACCTACCGACCTGACGCGAAAACCTACAATGCGCTCGGCGAATGTTACCTTGAACTTGACCGCCCCGAAGATGCGCTCCTTGCCTTCAACAATGCTCTCGGTTACGATCCTAACCTAGATCAGGCAAGATTCAATTTGGGACGTGCTTACCTTCGCTCCGGCAACAAGGAAATGGCGCAGGTGCAGTACGAGATACTGAGAAACTCGCGGTCCGATTGGGCCGATCGGCTCTTGGTGTTGCTAAATCAGTAGATTCATAAACCAATCTTCTTTTATCATATTCTCCTATTCCTGGTTTCATACGATTTCGTATCTTCGGCGCGTATTTAGTCGGGAAAACGCCATCTCGACAGCCGCCATGTCTGTGTAAATCATTGAATACATTATATTTCCCTGCTCTGGCACGAGCATTGCTCCTGAATATAGCGAAGGCGGAACAAGCCTAATTGAAAAGAAAAAGGGGGAATCGAAATGATCAAGAGATATTTTTCAGCATTTTTGATGGTTGCAATGATGGCGGTAATGGTGCCTCTATTTGCCACGACCGCCGAGGCGCAGCGTGATTGTTATCGCGACCGTAACGGACGGCTGATATGCAAGGATGACGGTAACGTTTATGACAGGCATCGCAACCTGATAAACATCGGTATCGGAGCCGGTGCCGGAGCGATCATCGGTGCGATCGCGGGCGGTGGTAAAGGTGCCGCTATCGGCGCGGCAGCCGGCGCGGGGGGCGGAGCACTTTATACTTACGTTTTCAATCCAAAGACGAAAAAGTATGAACGTCGCTACTATCGAAGGTAATTTCTAAAGAATGATCCGGGGAAGGTGAAGGCCGTGGTCAGCTGAGATGCTGGCCGCGGCTTTTTTCGTTAACGAAAGAGACTCTTCATTTTACGAAGTTCGGCTTCGAGGGCGTCTTCGGCCTTGGTTTCCGCCGCATTCTGAGGCAGTTGGTGGTGCAGCTGGCGTTGCTTACGACGGTGTGCTTTGCGGGGTCGTACGTCTCGTGGTTGACGCCCAGGCAGAGCGTGGGAACCTGAGCCGGCTCGCTCTTGGTGGGGGCGGAGATGACGACGCGTCTGGCGCCGCCGCCCGAGATGTGAAGATTGGCCTTCTCGAAGTCGGTAAAGAGTCCTGTGGACTCCAGGACGTACTGGACGCCCAGATCCTTCCATGGCAGCTTGGCGGGGTCCTTCTCGGCCATGGTCCTGGTGACCCGGCCGTCGATCGTGAAGCTGTTCTCGGTGGCTGAGACGGTCTTTGCCTTGATCCGGCCGTGCATCGTGTCGTACTTGAGGAGATAGGCGAGGTTGTCGGCGGGGACCAGGTCATTGACGGCGACGATCTCCAGCGACGGGTGCTCCATGGCGATGCGGCAGAAGAGCCGACCGATGCGCCCGAAGCCGTTGATCCCGACACGAATGGCCATGGTGAGTCCTTTGCATGCCGTCCGGTCTTTGGACGGTCCGTGGTGCTGAGGAAGAAGTCAGCCGCACCATATGGGGACAGGTCGGTCGCTTTCCACCGTGGTGGGCGCGTGGGGCCTGGAGGTCTACGTGGAGGGGTGGGTGGCGGTGGGACATCTGCAATTGACAGGAACATATCTTGAATGCTGACGGGGTGTTGCGAAATGCTGAAAGGGGGAAATGCCCCGTAGCAACAGGTTCTCCACATGGGTTCTTGTGGTGGACCTGGACGCTCAGGACGACGTCCACCGCGTCAGGACGGACGCAGATCGAGAGACCCGGTCGGAGGGCCATGGAGCGGCCGCACGGTGCAGATGGACGCGCCGGCTCCGACGGGCATGTTCCGCGAGTCATGGAGGACGGCGGAGCGCTTCTCGTGGGTCCTGGTACTCCTTGCGGCTGATCGGCTTCTTCCCGGGGCCGATCAGCGCTTGCGGAGGCCGGTTCGTTGTCTGGTCCTCGGTCGCGCACGACCGGACGGGCGCGTCGCCAGGGGCGCGCATCGCCTGGGCCCCAGGCGCGGAGCACGCATGTTCTGGTGTCGACTCGATGAGCGATTCGGTGGCGTGGGCCGGTCGGCCGGTGCGCGCGATCCCGGGCGTGTGCCGGGCCGATCCGCGCAGCGTCAGGCATCGACGGATGAGTCCGCCCACGCACCGGGACGACGACAAGCTATGCACTTTGATTTTGATTTTGTCAAAGACAATAAACCCAAATTTGCGGTCATCGACCCGCGTTACCAACTCGGCTTCCAGCGTTTCCACCCGCGTGCTGTTGATATAAAACTCGACGCTATCTTGATTACGGCGAAGTTCTAGAATGTTGATCGCGTTGGGATACTGAATGGTGTGACTGCGTTTCCAGACCACCAAGTCTTTGAAAATGCCGTTTTCGCACTTAGCAATGCGGTAGTGGCCGTTGTCGGCAATCACGAACTTAAAGAAATTGTGCGTGTCTACCAATCCCCAGACAAAGCCAAAGCCGTGGTTTGCTCCTGTCACCTTCTCTAGCACGACATGAATACGAAAATCGGGTTTGTTGTAAAAAAAATCGGCTGAATTCCAGGCCACCCACCAGCTATTGCCACTGCGCTTGTGTTCAAAGACATAATGATTGGTTTCTACGCCCAGCTTGCATTCGTCAGAGCTGCGCGAACTCCAATTGTGCTGATTGTCCTGAAAATATTCCTCGAAAATCAACATAGTGTTTGCTATGGCGTTTGCGGTGAATTAGGTTAGTGGACTGTCGCTAAGCAATTAAGTAACTCAACCGAATGATTTGTTCAGATCCTTTAGGGACTAGTGCCTGATTGGCAGCAGGCGAAATGCCCGCACTCTATACGATCTGCTAATTCGATTGGTTTACTATCTGATATCTCCCACGAGCTGGGTACCTATGCAGATTGGAGATCTCTTTAGGACTTTCACTAACTGATGAAGACGGTGAAACCGATTACTACCAAACAAACACTCGAGCCATTCCATCAACAGGCTGAATTTGACACTGAGGTCGCAGATTTACAGCCTTTTCCAGGCTAGTGAAGTACAAAAATTGGGGTGCAGGGGCACAGCCCCTGCACCCCCTATACCTTACGTGGGTGAAAAACGCTGTAGACATTGATTTAGACATTATTGGGACATTTTAGATGTCTAATCAACAACGTTGTTGGATTGAAATAGAACGCTTTTACAACATTACTGAAAATTACCATAGCTTAACAAGATGTAACGGCAGCAATAATAAAACCTTAATAAGACATTAAAATCTACGAACTCCTGCCAGCCATAACTTCCAATTAACGATAAGGGTAAAGAATTTAAGCATCATTCCCTGCCATTCCCCGTGCAGAGCGTCTGCATGATCCGCATTGTGGTGGTTTTCCCAGCACCGTTAGGACCGAGAAAGCCAAGAATTTCTCCTTTTTCAACAGAAAAGGTGACATCTTGAATCGCGGGTGTAGAGCCGTAAACTTTGCTCAGATGTTCAACTTCAATCATGGTAGGGGATGGGGGGCAGAGACTATACCGAGTCCGAGAGATTAGCTGCGTGACTCAGCCGGTTGATTGCGTAGTCTGTGTGGGCCTGTTTCGTGAGTTTGTTTCGTTGCCGTTATACTCGAACTTTGACGATTTTGCCATCAAAAGTTCCAAGCAAAAGTTCCAAGGGCAAATTGTAGCTAAAAGTAATCGAATTGTCGCTTAAGTAATCCAAAGCAGCTCGGCAGTATAAACTACGACCTGTTCAAATGATTTAATGTTCTTAAGTGATTTGATTGGTTGTTTTGCAGATGCTGTTAAATCTGTCCGACCTATCGAGTGCAGCTTCCTGCTGCCAAGGTAGCTTAACCGAGTATTTGTATGGCGAAGTAAATGTTAAAGATATTTTGGCGAATTTAGCTAAACAGAGCGAACAAATAATGTCGAATGAATCTAATCAGTTAGGATGTGTTAATTGAAAATGAATGCTATGGCAGACGAATTCAGCTCATAGAATTAAAAAAAATTGGGTCATTGGAGGGCAGACGCCTCGCTTGCCACAGACAGGATACTGTCCTGTGAATCATCAGACTATTTTCAGCTTTGATGAGCTAGATTTAACCAGCATCAAGTTGGTGAATCAAGTTTTATCAAATTGACTTTCAGACTCCCCTCAGTTCCCCCTCGGTACGGGAAGATAGCGCAGCCAAGGGGGTGGAGGTAGAGGCGGAAGGGGAGGTGCTAACCCCCAGCAATTGCTGCCACTTCAGTGGACCGGAGCAGGTTGCGGCTGCATCAGTTGACGGATGCGATCGGCAATTTGGGGTGGTGTCAGACCCAACTCGGCGAAGGATTCTTCCGGTTTAGCGTGATCCACCAACCGATCGGGCACACCCAAGCGCGTTACCGGAACCATGACTTCGTGGTCAAGCAGGGATTCGGCTACGGCAGAACCAAACCCGCCCATGAGGCAGCCTTCTTCCAGCGTGATCACCCGCTTCACCTGACGGGCAATCGGCACAATCAGTTCGGTGTCAATTGGTTTAGCAAACCGGGCATTGATCACCGTGGCTTCTGATAGCAAGGTTTTGAGCCTGAAGGTGGGCTGACGGTGACGCAGTAGGCAGCAGCGTGGCAGCCGCATAACGGCTCAGGGTTGGGGGAGACTGGGCAAGTTGACTGGTGGCGATTTGCACCCCCGAAGGTGCCCAGACTAGATAACCCTGCGAGAACTGTGACTGCACTTCAGCGATCGTTAAGGCTCGACTGTAGATCGCAACCCGATAATATTTCCCCAGCCAGGGGCTATTGCCCAAAATTTCATTGCCTAAACCAAGGCGGAAGGTCTGGTCGGAATTTTGGCCGCGATAAACCGGGAACAGACTATTCAAAAGCGTATTGCTGGCTCGCTCTTGCCCATCAATGTAAACCTTCATCAGCCCATTAGCTTGACGGGTAAACACGATATGGGACAGTCCTGCCTTGGCAGAGCCGGGATGCGTGGCGATCGGGGCTGTGCGGTCGAGGGGTGTGCCAGCGGCAGAACGGGTGCCATCCGAGTGGGTGGTGCTATCGGTGCGGAGTCGAACGCTAAATAAATCACCGCCCGATTGATTGTCCCTTCCGCCCTGGGCCAGGGTGAAATAGCGATTATTGGGGTCATTGGACAGGGTGACAATCGGCGCTAGCCTGATAGCCATGGTTTGATCTGCATCCAGCTCAAGCCACACTTCGATGGTCAGTTCTTGCGTAGACCTACAGGCATTGATCAGTTTGGTTGCCGGTCGGTTGGCGATGAGAATACTCGAACGTAGCAGCCTCAAGCCGTCCCCTTCCCATCGCCAAGGGGGTTCCTGGCCGCCAGAGCGTTCCATGAGGTCGAGGTCGAGTGGTTCACCCACACCAGACCGATCCATGACCCGCCTGCCAGAACCACCCTGAAATAGGTAAAGCACCTGGAGGTCTGCGGGCAACGCGCCCTCCTGAGGCAGATCCAGAATTGGAAGTCCGGTGTGGCGCAGCCGTTCTGTTTTAATCGCTTGGGCTGGTTCTGGTGGCTGGGAGCCAGAGTGGTTTGTTGGACGTGGGGGAACAGCCTGCCGGTAGCTGGCAATATTTTGCTTGAGCGCTGCCAAGCGGCTGAGGCGGGCAGGAGAGTCGGGTTGGGCAGCAATCACGCTTTGGAGGCGTTCGGCAGGAGGTTCAGCTACAGGATGTTGTAGGCGGAACCAGCTTTCTTGCAGGGCTAGGGGATCCAATCTGGCCCAACTGACTTAGGCGGCACAACGGGTTCTGCTACGGGAGTGTAGCCTCCCAACTTGCTGGGGTCATAGCCCATATCAACTACGGCATTGCGCAAAACCGTGATCTGCTGACCGGCATCCAACTCACGAATGGTTTGCAGAACGGCGGAAGCGTTAGCAGAAAGCTTATATCCTTCAGGAATGGGGGCAACAATGCCCTGCTCCATCCACTGCCCCAACTGATACCAGAAGCCCAGCTTGATGTTGGGGCTGAATGTACCGTAGGTACGGCACATTGGCGTATCAGCCCGGTTTGCAAGGTCACACATCACCTGGGTCTGCTCCAGTGCAGACAATTGACGAATTTGGTTCAACAGTCCCTCAGCAAGCACCATGCTGGCGGCTCCGGGAGCGGCAATTGTGATAGTTTTGCCCATTTCGGTGTAGGCAAACCAAATTAAGGCAAGCTGATCCTCAGCACTGAGCTGGTTAAATCTGGCGACTGTAGCAGGAACGGCATCCGCAGCAAGGGTGCCAGGAAAAATACCACGAGCTGATTCAATCGTGAATGGCATAGGACTGATCTACCTCGTCAGATTCAGTAAACAAATTGGCAATCAACAAGAGTCAACCCGGAAGGCCAAGCCAGAAACCTGGAGCCATCGGGCACTTGTCATAACTCTTCGTTACAAACTATAACAAATCTTATCAAAAAGAAACAAATTTTTACAAAAATCAGAAAGCCTTACCCGGTCTATAGTTTCACGTTTCCGATTGGCGTAACTCTATGGTTGGCTTGTCGAAATGCTGATTCACGTGATTGAGATGGTTATGTAGAGCACAGTCATCCCGCATCCAGCAGGCCGAACGTTTACCTGCATCACAGAATTAACCTGCATCACAGAATTAATCAAATACAGGCACATCACCCATTCATTGTTCAGACATTCGGCTGAAGCTCACGGCGAAGTCCATCCACCTTACTGCTACTGCCTACGGCAACGCTGCACGACGTGCAGAAGCCAGCTACTCCCATCCGCTAAATATTCAGCCGCTGATAAACCACATTCAAATTCTTCAGGTGCTGCTGCGAATCAAAGCATTCTTCGATTTCTGCCGGTGATAGCACAGCAGTAACTTTGGGATCTTGGGCAATCAAGCCGTGAAAATCTCCGTCGGGCTGATTCCAGGCTTGGTGAGCACAGGACTGCAAATCGCTGTTGATCTCGCCAGTTTTTAACCTTGTTCGCCTTAGCTTGGTTTTGCAATCGCGATTAGCCGCCAGCAGAACGTCGTCCGTCTATCAAACTGGCTCACTTGCCGCCCAACAACTTCTCTACTGGGCTAGTGTTGATCGAATTAAGAAAGGCATCCAGCTCGTCAAATGAACCCGCATAGGTGACCGTTTGACCGTCAAATCCCTTCAGTTCTACTTCATGCTGCTGAAACAGGGATGGATGCAGTCCAGCCTCCTTGAGATACTGATAAGTGGTTTCGCCAAACGCCACATCAACTCCAATTTGTTTAGTAGCTGATTCAAGCCGAAAGGCTGCATTGACGGTATCACCGAGAGCCGTGTAGTCAGGACGGTCACCCGTACCCGTATTACCCACCATTGCATAGCCGGTATTCAACCCTGCGCCAACCTTGAGGGGAAACGGCAGAGGATAGCGCTCGTGTAGTTGACTTGTCATTTTCTGCAGCGCACTGAGGGCATGGGCAATTCGGATCATTTCCTCTGGCGTCACCCGCTGGGCACCGTGGATCCAGACGGCCATGACCGCGTCACCGATGTACTTATCTACCCAGCTACCATACTCCCGAATGATATCGCCGGCACAGCGAAACCACGTGCCAATCACCTCTGAGAGCGTATTTTCATCAATTTGTCGAGTCATCCCCGTGAAATTGCGGATATCTACGACCAGCACTGAGATCAAGCGACGAACATGCAGGGTTGCCGTTGCCGTAAATTCCTGCGAGTCGATACCACCCATCGAAGCATCTGAAAGGGGATCAATCTCAGGTGCATAGAATTCCAGTTCGGTTTGACCAAAAGTAAGGCGGTCACCATTTTGCAAGGTTACAGGTACGCTAACTCGTCGTCCGTTGACAAACGAACCGTTGCGGCTACCCATATCGATTAAGTAGAATTCACCGGTTTCTACTCGTTGCAGCATCGCATGGTTACGAGAAATCCAGCGATCGGGTAGGACAAAGTTGTTGTCATCTCCGCGGCCAAAGGTCCAACAGTTGCTGCCTATCAGAGACAGATAACGACTACCTGACTCAGTTCGCAAAATTAGGTGGGGAACAGGTTGTGTAGTCACCACAGGCTAAAACCACTTGCGTTGCCCTAATAATGCATCCCGACTCGTGAAGACGCCAGTGAGCATTCGCCCTGATTTGGAGACGCTACAGCGCGAATTTCCGCTAGAAGAACGCCTCTATCGGTTCCGTTGTGTAGAAGCCTGGGCTATGGTGGTTCCCTGGATTGGGTTTCCGATGAATGCGATCTTGAAAGCGGTTGACCCTAAAGCTAACGCTAAGTTTGTGCGCTTCACGTCCTATTACGACCGCAGAATTATGAAAGGCCCAACTTTTCCCCCCAGCCAGTTTCTGCCGTTTCCCTACACCGAAGGGCTACGGATTGAAGAAATGGCAAACGATTTGGCCTTTTTTGCGGTTGGGGTTTACGGTCATACCTTGCCCAAACAGCATGGTGCCCCAGTTCGAGCCGTAATTCCCTGGAAGTATGGCTTTAAGGGAGCCAAGTCCATCGTTAAGATCGAGTTTGTTGAAACTCAACCTGCCACGTTTTGGAATACCATCAGTCCGGGTGAGTACAAGTTTGAATCAAACGTTGATCCAGAGGTTTCCCACCCTCGCTGGTCCCAGGCCAAAGAGCGGCTGATTGGTCCCAATTCCGAGTTTGACTGGGAGGAGGTGCCAACCTTGAAATACAACGGCTATGGTGAGTTTGTTGCATCGCTCTATGCCTAGCCTCGTTTGCACCTTTTGGACCTCACATACCTACTGCAATTTGGGTTGCGTCGGCTCTTTGATTATTCCAAGGGTAAAAAGGAAACCGTTGAGGTGAAACCGTCAGGGTAAAAAGCGATCGAGAGCAGATTTAAGTTCTTCAATTTCGGCTTCGATGTTACCTTGCTTGGCGGCACGGGCAATGCATTCGGTTAAGTGTTCATCCAAAATAATCCGAGAGACGCGATCGAGAGCGCCCCGAACTGCCGCAATTTGCACCAGCACATCCGGACAGGAACGGCTTTCTTGCACCATCATCTTAATGCCGCGAATATGGCCCTCAATCCGCGACAGCCGATTCACAATTCGCCGCAATGATTCCTCGCTGTGAACATGGGGATGGTTGGAATGCTCATCAGCATGAGGCAGCACATCATCCCCATGAAGCTGGCCGGGATGGCTGTGCCCAATCGATTGAGAGCGAGAGAGTTCAGAGGCTGTCATTAGCAGTTCACAGAAACGGTGTTTCTAAATCTTAGCCCAGCCCCAACTCATCCGTTGACCGCGAGTTGATTGCTGCGAGTTGATTGCCGCGAGTTGATTGCTGCGGTAATTAATCAGCGATTATTTACAGAGACCAGCATTGATAGTGGTGCTTTGTCGATGTTGGGAATGGTTGTGCATCGATTCGATCAACCGGGTGAATATCAAGGCACTGTGTTGCGGGACGGCCAAGCCGTGGCCAAGTTGGTACTGACCGTCGATGAATGCTCAACGGCAACGCAGGTGAACATTGATCTGGCAGCCCTGAATGCTCGTGAGGTGAGCGAGTTTAGCGTCAGTGTAGAGGGCTATGCCGTGTTTCATGTCTCGCGGGGTGTGGGCGGCTATTCGGTGGTGCTGCGCCGCAGTGAGGATGGCGATACCCACGAGTTCGACAGTCGCGAACTCAATGCCGAAGATAGCTTTGCCGCCACCTTGCTGCGCCCCGGCATCTACCGCGTCACTGAAACCTACAGTGGATATCGGGGTGAAATTGTCGTAGCCTATCCCGATCCAGCTGCTCTCCGTTGCCCCCTCGATCCAATTTCGATTGGATTCCAATGCAACGGCTTTGTGCCCGATTGGGTCGAGGTGCAGCCCACCCAAGGCATTGTTTACCGAATTGAGGAACGCGCCCGTATTCAAATTGACCTAGTTGAACCGATTGATCGGCAGTAATACTGATCGTAATTCACGTCTAATTTTGACCCCCTCTAGCTCCCCCTTAGTAAGGGGGAGGATTGGTTCGAGCCTAGGTTTGCTTATAGCCTTTTCCAGGCTAATCGAAGTACAAAAATTGGGTCAGGGGCACAGTCCCTGCATGGAGGCGAAGCCCCCACCCCCTACACCTGACATGAGTGAAAAACGCTGTATCAACAAATTACGTCTTCAACTGGGCATAGGTAAACTGCTCGAAGTTGCCTTCGTTGAGTTTATTCCAGGCGTAAACCCGGTTGCGGAACTGTTTCCACTCGTCAAATACGGATTTGAAATCGGCATCTTTGGCCGCAAATTCATCGTAGAGGGCAAACGAAGCTTGTTCAGCAGCAGTCATGATCTCATCGCTGTAGCGGCGCAACTGCACCCCACCTTGGATTAAACGCTGGAGCGCTTCGTTGTTCTGGGACTCATAGCGCGACAGGGTAATCATATTGGCTTCGTGGGCCGCCGTTTCAATTGCGGCCTGATACTCAGGCGGCAGCTTTTTCCATTCGTTTAGGTTGATCTGCACTTCCAGAGTCGTGCCCGGTTCCCATGTTACCTGCTCTTCACCATCGCCGAAATCCATAGTAGTGATTTCTAGCTCCATCCCAGCTAAGCAGCGCAGCAAGGTTGTTTTACCCACGCCGTTATCGCCTAAAATCACAGTCCACTGAGCTGGATTGCCGTTGCCATCCGAGAGATCGAGAACCTGTCGATCTTTGAAGCAAAGCACTCTTTCGACTTCCAATGACAGGAAATAGACAGGTGGAACATTCTTCGTTGACATTGTTGATATTGCTGTTTTGCGCCTGCTTGTGGATTGCTTTGACCTATTTGGCATGGGTTTGGCATGGGTTTAGCATGGCTTTGACTTAGGGATCCTCTGCGCTGATCATACTGGTTAGCAAGAAGCTTTGGATTAAAGCTGAGTTGCCACTTGTCTGATTCCCCAAAAAATAAGATGTGGATCGACCTCGATTTGAGCTGCCAACTTCGGATCTTGCTGCCGCAGCAAATCGATTAATAATGGAGCATCGCCACCCGTAAGCAGAATTGATCCGCTAGAAAACTGCTGTTGCCATGCGCTGACAAAATCGCGGATTCCTGCCAGTAGCGAGTAGAGCACACCGCTCCAAATGGCGTCAGTTGTATTAGTTGACCAGCGCTGAGGTAGGGAAACTTGACGATTCGAGAGGTAGGGCAACGCGGCAGTATGTTCAGCCAGGGAACGCAATTGTAGTCGCAGTCCGGGCAAAATCGCGCCGCCGACTAGCTGTGCTTCTGCATTGGCTCCTGTAAACGTCAGTCCTGTCCCCGCATCGATCACCAAACTGGGCAGACCATGAATCGTTGCCGCTCCCAGTAGCGCTAGAGCACGGTCAATTCCCAATGTGGGATATAGTCCTGTGATTGGAATTGTAGCTAGCGTGATGACTTGAGTCTGAGGATACGTCTGCCAGAGGGGCACTTGAGCTGGAATCACCGAAGCTAGCCAGAGCGGTTGTGAGGCTGGGATGTAGGGCAAGAAGTTCGGTACGGTCGGCAATTCTGCCGTTAGTCCTTCCGCACAGGCGGCAAAATCAAGCTGATGCTGGGTTAAATCAGCGATTAGCTCAGATGAAAAATGAGGCGTATCCCAGGCTTGCTGCAACGTTGTGCCCCTGAACCAAGCCCAGTGCAACCTTGAGTTGCCAATCACCAGCGCCAGCCAATCAGAATCAACCATGACGCTCAGGTATTGGATCGATCGAGGTTGACGGCAGGGCTTCCTGATTGGCAGCAGATGGATTAGCAATAGACTGATCTGCAACAGACATAGCAGCAGGAACAGAAACAATAGGTTCATTTTACTAAAAATTCAGATTGCCCTATCATTGCTCGGTTGCTTTACGGATCTGGCTGAAACCAACATTACCCCTGGCTGCCAGAAGGTTGCTGCGGTTGGTGCAGCTAGTTTTCCAACCAGGGTTCCGGTAAAATGAGCAGTGAGAAATATCAGGCTGTCATTATGGCGCGTCGAACTCGCAGGCTCTCAGAACAAGGCAAAGAGCTGATCAAACAAGCTAAAGACCGAAAAAAGCAGGAGTGGCAGGGAGAGCGAGATAATACTGTGCTGATTAAAGAGTCATTTGATGAAGAATGGCGCAGACGAGCGCAGGAATTCCATCCAAGCAGAATTTATATTACTGAGGCAACATTCAAGCGATTTCGTTGGTATAGAAAAGCGATTGAGGAAGATACCTTTATTGCGCTTTGTCAGGCAATCGATGTGAATCCAGATGAAGTTACAGACTATACCGATCCAGATATTATCTGCATTGGGGATTTGCCTGAGGCTCCCAAACCATTCTGTGGCCGTATCAGTGGGTTGAAAACACTTCAGCAGTGGGTAGCGGGCAAGCGACTAATTATCCTGAACGGTAGAGCGGGTATTGGTAAAACGGCTCTCGCTTATCAGCTGATGAAACAAATCGCCAGTCAGTTTGAGTTTCTGATCTGGATTTCCCTCGACTCAGAACCATTGCTCAACGATGTGCTAAACCAGCTAATTTGCTCTCTATCGAAAGGGAAGGAACGGCAGGGCAGCTTGACCGATTTGATGGGCTATTTCAACCAGTACCGGTGTCTCGTAGTAATTGACAACTGGGAAACCATTGTGGCAGATGCTGCTTCTAGACGCTATCGATCAGCTTATGAAGACTACGGCGACTGGCTGAAGCGAATGTATAGCAAACACAAAAGCTGTTTTATTTTAATCGGACGAGAGCAGCCACCAGATATGGCCTCAATTAAAGTAAAAGCGAAGGATGTGCTTCAGGAGTATCAGCTAGAGGGGCTACGCTACGAGGCAGACAAGGAGATTCTAAAAGCTGAAGGGTTGATAGGAACCGAAGCGGAACTGAAGCAATTTATTGAAATTTACAACAACAGCATTGCTCGAATCGACTCTTGATAAATAGTTTGGTCTTCAGGACAGGTGACAGCTTGAATCGTGCCACAGAGCAGTTCGGTCTCGGTGTAGCCTAGCAACTGGCACAGTCGCTGATTTACCTGCAAAAATTGGCCCGACAGCGTTGCTTGGGCAATGCCTACTGCCGCCTGCTCAAAAATAGCCCGAAATCGAGCTTCACTGGTTTGGAGCGCAATTTCTGTTTGCTTGCGTTCGCTGATATTGATTGACACTCCCACCATGCGGTTGAGCTGGCCTTGCGCGTCCGCAAAAACTTTCCCCTTCGCTAACACCCAAGTCGTGGAGTGATCTGCGAAAATTAAACGATGCACATCTTCAAATTCACCCGTTGTCTTCACAGCCATTTCCATCTTTTGTATCACCCGCTCCTGATCCTCGGGATGAACCATCAGGAGTCCTGCCTGTCCAGTCATCTGCCAGTTTTCGGCCTGCCATTGATTACCGGTTGTATGCCGTCCAATGCAAGTGATGTAATGATTGACAAAATCATGTTCCCAACAGACGATTTTGCTGGCTTCCAACGCTAGTCGCAATTGGGTTTCGCGTTTTTGCAGCGCAATTTCTGCTTGCTTTCGCACGGTGATATCTGCTGCCATCACAATTGCTGTCTCGATTCCTTCCAACTTTTGAATCGGCGCAATACACACTTCGTAGTGAGCCATTGACTGGGTTTTGCCAATCCCCACAGCCCCAAAGTAAGCAGCTTCTCTCTGAGCAAATACACTTGTCAAAACAGTTTCTAGCCGATCAGGCTGGTCTGGGATGAGATAATCAGTAATGTTGCGACCAATCAAGGTGCTGGCATCCCGCCCCGACAGAGAATGGTTAATAAACAGTGTCGTGCCCTGGCGATCCACAAGGCTGATGACGCTGGGAGTATTTTCCAGAATAGAACGCAATTTCGCTTCGGAAGCTTGCAAGGCTTCGGATGCCTGTTTGTAGCCGGTAATGTCTCGTCCCACGGCCTGAAATTCAACCAACTTTCCATCGCTGTCAAAAATGGCTCGATTCGTCCACTGCTGCCAGCCGATCGTGCCATTTGCTTTTAGAACGGCATGCTCCTGGGTGAAGATGCAGTGTTCTGGTGTGGCGCGATTCAGCTCGACGATCTGTTGCTGCACGCGGTCTCGTTCGGCTGGGGGTATGTGGGCAAAGTGGTGCAAAATATGTACGGCTGCCCTGGTCGCATTTTTAGTTCGTTGGGCGAAGCAGAGCAGTGGGCCGTGAATCAGTTGGGAATTTCCCTGCCCGAAGGTTTGGCAAGCGTTCCTCCTCGGAAAACGCCGTCCTTACGATGGCTTGTCATGCATCAGCGCGTCTCCCTACTATTGGCTGGACTGTTCGCGGCGTTGGGTGCAGCACTGGGGTTGGTGCCCTATTATCTGATTTATCTTGTCAGTCTGGAGCTGTTCACCAAACCTGTAGCCGCTGTTGATTCGCAGTATATTTGGACCTTGGCACTGCTGGCAGTCGGAGCTGTCGTTTTTAAAGGCATTTGCATGGGAGCATCGACCCATATCGCTCACATTGCTGCCTATAGCATCCTCTACAACACGCGCATCGAGTTGGCTCGCAAGCTGGGGACACTGCCGTTGGGCTATTTTAGCGATCGCACTACGGGCGAAATTAAAAAAATTATCCATGAAGATGTCGAACAATTAGAAGAAGGACTGGCACATATCATTCCTGATACGGTCGCAGGATTGACAGTGCCGATTGTCGCAGGCATTTTGCTATTCCTAGTAGACTGGCGCATGACGCTGGCAACCCTGGCTAGTGCAGTGGTGGCCTTGGGGATATTTGGTTTCATCATGTCGCGGTTTGACATGAGTGCCTACAATACACTGCTCGCCAAAATGAATGGTGCGGTGATTCAATACATCAACGGTATGAAGGTGATTAAAGCCTTTACGCGCACCGATTTGTCCTTCGCGCAATTGCAGGATGTGGTGGAAGAAATGCGGCAGGTTTACATTCGCCTCACCCGCACGATGGCATTTCCCTATGCCACGATGTTGACCCTGATGCGTTCTGCGGCAATTACAATTATTCCGGCTGGGATTATCTTGTATTTGACTGATTCTCTCAGCATTTCCAGTTTTATTTTATTTGTTGTGTTAGGTATTGGATTTAATCGTCCAATCATGAATGTGCTGTTTCATGGCATGACGGCGTTCTATCAAATCAATGCAGCAGCACAACGTATCACTCAGGTATTTAACCAACCTTCACTAGCAGAACCTCTGCAACCGAAACAGCCGCAGGGATATGCCATCTCCTTCCGCAATGTTTCCTTTGCATATAAAGAGACGCAAGTACTTAATCAAATCCGGAGTCAAATCAAATCTGATTTGAACCTGAGAACTAAGTCATAAACGTCAAGTAAAACGTAACTGGTCGTAATCCGTGAACTAACGAATGGTGATGATACCTTCGCGGGTGACTTTAATGATGAAAAAATTTTCTGCAAAGCTTGAAAAAATTGGGTGAGTGGAAGTAATGGTAAAGGCGAAATTGAGGGAGATGCGGGTAACGATATCTTTTTGGAGACGAGATCAGTCCGTATGTGCGCAATAGTCATTGTCGGATTGGTCCAATCGATACCTTTAGTCTACCAACCCAAACCTAAGTGCTAATCCGACTGCGTCCAAGACTCGTGGATCGTTTTAATGATGGAGCTACCCAGCCCCACCATATACAGACCAGAAATGATGCCACCCAAAATACCAGGAGCAGTCACTTTAGTACTGCTTTTAAAATAAAACAGACCAAAGACGCCGCCCAGCAAATTGAGCAAGCCTAATGCAAAACCAAGTTTTGAGCGTGTTTGCCGACTGGCGACCAGCAGCCCCCAGCTCAAGCAAAAATAGCTCAGGGATGGATCAAAGATATAGAAAGGAGCAATTGGCAACACCGAAAAAGATTGTCCTGCCGAGAACCCTAATCTGATGCCAGAGAATATGGTGAATCCGCCTACGATAATACCGTAGACTTTACACAGTCCAGGTAGTACCAAACATAAAAAGACAACAAGAACTGTTCGTATCGGTGAATTTAATCGCCAAAGCACATACAAAATCAGACATATTGATAAAATAACTAAACCTATTCCAAACGCCAGAGGCCAAACAGACTCGGAGTTTGGAATAGTTGAAACTTTTGCCTGCGCAGGCTTGCTGGTTCGTTTTCGTTCAATCCTGACTGGATTTAGTGTGTCCCAACGGCTTCTTTGAATTAATCGTTCAAACTCTGCTTCGGCCTGTTTGATTTTCTTGTATCTATTTTGATCCCTATTCCGATCTCTATTTTGCTTTTCGTTCATTCTGATCCCATGATGGAGGTGAAGCATCCTAGGCTAAAAAACAGCTTTGGACAAAATTTTGGTGGATTTCACAAGGTTATATAAACATCTAGCCGGTTCAAGCCAAAACATATGCAGCTCTGTTCTACAGTCCTAAGTCAATCAACATCACTAATTTGAAGATCCGTAGTGCAAGCGTCTCGCTGGCGCAGGGTGACCTTGAAGATTCTGTCTAATTTGAGCCAAGCGTTTCAGGTGTTTCATGCTCAGAGTCGAACTTGGGGAGATGGCAGGCTGCGTGCTCCAGAGTTGACACTAGAGCGGGTACAAGTACGGCTTGGCCTGGTGTTGATTACCCAAAAAGTTTTGCATTGTCTGCTAACGCAAAGCTTGGGCTTAAAAGCGCCTAGCGATCTGTAAACCTCTGAACAAATAAACAAAGGTTATATTTCTAATGCAAAATATTTGTCACATCTATGTAACGTTGGCGTCAAACGGATGACAAAGACAATCAAGGTCTGTTATGCTTACTGTCGTGTGAGGAGCGAACCAGCAAGGGTACCGAGACGAAACACGGTCAGTCGTCGGTGCCCTTTCTGATTTTTAAACCTGTTTGTAACCTGATTTGAATTTGAGCCGAATTTAATCTACTCGATGAGCTTGGGGAATGTAGCTGGCTACGACTCGGCCTGCCCCCCGCAACTGACGATAATAAGCTTGGCTGACGGCATCCCCTTGGTCGGACAACACATCAATGCCGATGCCGTTCCGTCCCTGATCTTTGCCAGAACTGTGCATGTAGTACCCCTCACCCAGGTAAAGGCCAACATGGGTGGCGCGGTCGGGCCGACCGAAGAACACCAAATCCCCCGGCTCTAGCTGGTCTAATTGAACGGGCTGGACGAAAGCTTCTTGCTGATAGGCATCTCTGGGCAGCCAAATTCCAGCTACAGCAAAGGCCGTTTGCATCAGACCCGAACAGTCGTAGTTGGGTCCCACCGTGCCGCCCCAGAGGTAGTGATTCGGCTGCATCATCACTTGGTGCGTGTAGGCAATTACCTGCGGTAACCGAGCGCGAATTTCTGCTTCTGTCAATACCAGGGGGTGATAGCTCGCTTCTGCCACCTCGAGTAAATCCAGATCTTCGGTGGCGATCCAACCCGGATAGTCATCTTCGCAAAGCTGTACGGGTATGGCCTGAGCTTTACAGTCGAGTTCTATTCCTGCCATCAGGCAGAGCTGTCGTCCTGCCACCGCTTGAGTTGCCAAACTCTGCAAGGCCGGAGAATCGTAGAAGTTCAAATTGCCTAGACATTGATATTCCAGAATCTCACCCGCCTCCAGTGCGGTTCGAATTTGCACCAAGGAAACCATCAGCAGCAACCATCCATACGCTGAATCTTATACAGCTCGTCTTTCAGCCGTTCGATACCGTAACCCGTTGCGGAACTTACCGGAACGATGGCCGCATCGGCTAGGAATGAGTCATTTACTAATTCCGCAGTTTCAATTGCGGCAAGTTGGAGCATCTCTTCGTCAACCAGATCGCTTTTGGTTAGGGCGATAACGCCGCTCTTATGTCCCAACAGGCGGCATATCTCAAAATGTTCGCGGGTCTGGGGCATAACGCCCTCATCTGCTGCGATCACAAGCAGGACGATGTCGATCCCGCTTGCTCCCGCCAGCATGTTCTTAACGAAACGTTCATGGCCCGGAACATCTACAAATCCGAAATGAACATTTCCGATCCGCATCTGAGCGAAGCCAATATCAATGGTAATACCACGCCGTTTTTCTTCAGGAAGGCGGTCGGCATCAATGCCAGTAAGAGCGCGGACAAGCGAGGTCTTTCCGTGATCGATATGCCCGGCGGTACCTATGGTAAGCTCCATAACGGTTAACGCTGGAATATTAACATCTACAGCTCTGAAACAGGAGAAACAGGCAGGACAAGGACTAACCCGCAGCTGCATTTTTCGCCGCGGGGTCGATAAATTTCTTCATTGTGATCGCGGTTCCGTCATCGGTATGTTCGATCATGACCTCATCCATCAGCTTTTCCATCAGCTTTAGCCCCCAGCCGCGACGGCCTGTTTCGGATGATCTCGTCGGGGCATCGGCGAGCCGAACGCCGCGATTGGATACGCGCACCGCGATCGCTGATGAGGTTACGAAAAACTGCAGGCGTATCCGGGCATCCGGACTATGACTGTGCTCGGCGGCATTGATACACGCTTCGACAAGCGCCGTCTTCATTTGGTTTATGTCGTGTGCCTTGACCCCATAGCGTTTTGCGATCTCTTCCAATGTGTGGGCGGCGATCATCTCGGTCTCTTCGCCCATTGGTATAACGATCTCATATTCAGCTTTCGGAACAACGGCATTCTCTGGTTTATTAGAAAGAAGTTCTTCGAGCAGCTGGACCTGTGCCGCGGAGGAACCGAATGCTGACCGTGCCACAAGCAAGTCGGCCGCCTCATCATCAAAACCATCTGGTGCAACCAGCCAGATCTGACAATTCTCAAACCCTGAATCAGCGGCAATACCTTCAAGACGCTCGCACCATTCGACTGCCAACTGTTTGTTTCAGCTGACTGAGCTTGAGCATCTGACCGTTTGCGAGCCAAACGGCGCTGTAATCCTTTAGGGCGTCTGGGAAAATCCAACACAGTTCAATCCTCAAACCTACTTGGAAAAAACAAAGCGGCACACTACTGGAACCAAATTTCAATTCGATGCTTCCTGCTACAGGCCAAATAGTTTGGGGCGGTCAGCAAGCTGCCTCATTTTAATCATTCTGGCGAAATTGGCAAATTTTTTCGTCTCATCCGAAACTTGCTGACTAAAAATGCCTTTAAGACCTGTTTCTATTCACCTTTCTCATCTAGTTTTTCGCATGTTTTCTCGTGCAGTAAAGACTATCGGATTAATTTGCAGTGGAATGATTTTATTACAAAACTTTAGAGAGTCCCGAGCAGCCCTCAAAACGGCACGTTTTGTAAAGCCCATTCCATTTGACTCAAAATGCCCCGCAGCATTGCTACTTCAGTGGCGGAAAGCTGGGCACGGCTAAACAAGCGGCGAAACTTCTCCATCCGGCTATCCACTGTATGTGGATACAAATAGCCAATCCTTAACAGTAAGGATTCCAACTGCTGATAATAGCCCTCCAGCATATCCAAGCTCGCCAACTCCTCGCTGGCTGAACCATTGGGCTGCTCTGCTACAGTCCCTTTGCTTTCTCCACGTCCACAAGCATTGATTCTCTGCTCCCCCGCTTGCCAAACTGCTAGCTCATAGCAGCAAATGGCAACTGCTTGCGCCAAATTTAAAGAACCATACTCTAGACTCGTAGGAATACGGACAAACCGCTGGGCATGATTGAGTTCGGTTTTGGTTAAGCCATGATCTTCGCGACCAAAAATCAATGCTGAGGCAACAGGCTTGCCCATCGAGTTTGCCTCTAGCAGCCATGGCAAGGCAGATCTAGGGTGTTCGAGCTGAACCGGAAGGCTGGTGTGATCGAGTCCGGTGGTAGCAATCGCCCGCTGGCAGCCAGTCAGTGCCTCCGGCAGTGTCATCACTCGCCGTGCAGCCTCTAGAACATCTACGGCATGAACTGCCATTTGGCGCGCCTCACTTCCCAGCGGGTCGCATTTCGGATTTACCAAAACCAACTGCTGCAGTCCCAGGTTCTTCATGATTCGAGCCACTGATCCCACATTCAGCCCTCCAGCGGGTTCCACCAATACGATGCGCACGGCTGCTAGTGAGATTTCAGTCATATAACTCTTCCTTGCCGTTAGTTGAATTGGCATTACTGCGGTGCGGGTTTTAACCCCTCACGCCGTGGCGGGCTGCCCTGCACCTTCTATCTTAGAGATCCATTCTCAGAACGGGGCTGAACTTTAGATCAACTATAGAAATGACTCTTGAGACAGAGATGAACGTCAGCTTGGCAAGGGCTGAGTATGACAAGTTGGGCAGCATTGTGTCGCTGATGTGTGTTGTCGATTATGGATGTGGCTGTGCGCTACAAAGCCATCTTCTCTTAAAATCTTGAAATCTACGTTTCAGATTCTTCTAAAACATACGCATAGAGTATGGCAGCGTTCTATCTGCAAACAAGACGCTAGTAATAGAGGCTCTTTTTAATAGAAATTGACTCTTATCAGGCTATTGGAGCAATCTGTATGACCAATCCTCAAAACCTAGAACCCCGCGTCGAACGTCTAGAAGTTGACATGATCGAACTCAAGCAACTGGTTTCTGACCTGCGCTCAACTGTTGCAACGCTAGCCGACATCGTGGCAACTCATGAAGCCCAGCATGAAGAATCCAGGCAATTGCACGAAGAATCCAGGCAATTGCACGAAGAATCGAGGCAGCGATTTGAGCGCTTTGTAGAACAAGCTAATCAGGACCGAGCGTTGATGTTGCAACTGATTCAAGCCATTGCTCAAGGCCGTAACGGTGGCGAATAATTGCAATTTACTGAAAATCGCTCCGTTCCTTTAAGATTCCGTACAAAGATGAGAAGGCTCGCAATCAGGAGCAGCATAATTAATTTCGGTGTTGGGTTTAACAAAATAACTTCATTTCTCATCTTTTACGCTGCAGGAGAACGCGATGGGAGCATACAAGCGGATCGGAATTTTGACCAGCGGTGGGGATTGTGCCGGCCTCAATGCTGTGATTCGAGCAGTAGTACATCGCGCTTCTACCTACAACTGGGATGTTTGGGGCATCCAGCAAGCGACAAAAGGATTGATGGCCCGTCCACCCCAGGTTGTTTGCCTAGAGCCGACCGAGGTCGATACGCTACTCACAATGGGCGGCACCATCCTGGGCACCACCAATAAGGGGAATCCCTTTGCCTATCCGATGAGTGATGGCTCCCTGAGCGACCGTTCCAATGAAATTATCGAAGGCTATCACTTGCTGGGATTAGATGCCATGGGAACTGACCACCCTGCTGCATTAGCTGCTGTGCCGCCTGATGCAAATTGCGAGCACGAGCATAGTAGCCCAAGCCCTGCCATGCCTTCAAGACCTGCTGCTGGTTCGCTGCGGCCAGAGCTGCAATCGTGGGGAACTGAGCCAACCAGCGTTCGTAGTAGGGAATCACGGTTTTTACCTGGGTCTGCTGGAGCATAATTTCCGAAACCCAGATGGCGTAGGGGTCTCTAGTTTGACGCCAGGGCAAGCTGCGGCCATGAACGGCATACCAGCATAGCAACAACTGGCGCAATTCCACCACGACTGATGAATTCAGCAGCTCCTGGTAGCGGGCTGCCTGCACTCCAGCTTGGTCAGGATGAAGCAACCAAACGCCAGAACTGTCCTTTGCTTGGGTACTTACTTTTGGACTCTTGGGACTCTTAAGACTTTTGGGACTCAATGCTCTGGAGTTGCTGTGAATTGGATTTGCAGTCATTAAAAAAGGACCTGGCCATTATCGCGAAAATCTGCCAAGTCCTCAAGTTGCTAGCAATACAAATGCTACTCAGAACCTATTATTGTGAATCCATTTTTAAATGCCTGTTCTTCGGAATCCGCCAGCGGCTCTATTCAGCTTCTGGTGCACTTGCCTCAGTGGTTTGGAGGGCATGCTCGAACTGCATGCGTTGCTCTGCGTTGCGGAGGAAATATCCGCTCATCATTGCCGAAGCCAGCAGTCGTCCCATGTGCTCACGGCTCGTAGTAATCGTGATGTCAAAATGCTCAGAAGGTAGTCCACCCAGAAGTCCAATAATATTGCGTTCCATCACTTGCAGCACTTCGCCCGAGCCAGGTTTAGATAGTTGAGCTACGGTTTCTGGACTCATGGACTGAATATACTGCCAGAGTAAGTTGCTTGACTCACCACCAAAGTATTCGGAAATTTTATTCGTTGCGTTGTTCACGGTAGGAACCTCACTCGGACTGTGGCCTTTGGTTTATGAACTTAATGTAACAAAGGGCAAAACCGAGTACAGATGGGCAGAACCGAACCTAGAAAGACGGATCTACGTAATCAGAAGGCTAGGAGCCAGAAGTCAGAAATCAGGAAAGAGGCAAATCAGGAAGCGGCGGCGGGCCAGATGCCCGCACTCTATCGATGATTGGGTTTAGGAAAGAACCGTTGGTAAATTCGGTGCATCCCGATTACTGGAATCTTGGCGACACTCACTGACTTCAATACTTTAGGAAAGCGCAGAGTTTGCTTAAAGAACGCTTCATTTTCTAACGCGCTAAAGGAACTTGGACAGTCGGTGCGATCGCCGATAGCAACTCATATTGACTGGGTTGAGGCTTGTAATGTGACGTTAAAATCAAATCTGGTTTGAGCAGCAAAATTTTTTCTAATGAAGCTTGATCTGGATACCCAACCATCGTAGCTCCTGCAACATCATCAAGCGATACACCGAAAGGAGATTCTTTCTCCCCAAAGTTATAAGAGCCATAACCAATTGGCTTGATACCGAGAGCAATCAGAGGGTCGAGTGTAACATTGGGATCTAGTGCAATAATGCGCTGCAGATTTAGTGGAACACAAGTTTCGCCAAGTTCGTGCTGAACAACTCGGCACTCAGCAGGCGTCAAGGAAAGATCAGGTTTGTAGATGACAGATTGGGAACAAGCTGTGATGAACAGAAAGGATAAGAACAAAGACATCCACGATAACGGTTTAATGAAGCGATAGAATTGCCTCTTGACGCCGCTTGGATTGACCCCCCTCAGTCCCCCCTTGGTAAGGGGGGAGGTTGGAAGACAGAGTTCTCTTTCGGTGAGGAAAAAAGGGCTTAACTTTTGTTTCCTCCCCTTACCAAGAGAGCTAGAGTGGGGGAGACTGCCGCAGTTGACGAACTGTTTGTGCAATTGCCGCCAGCACTTCATCCAACTGTTGCTCGATCTGTTCATTGCTGAACCTCACTATGCATATTCCGTGGGCTTCCAGGAATTGTTGTCGCTCCTGGTCATAGGGAATAGTTTCAGGCTGAGTATGGTAGCCACCGTCAACTTCGATTGCGAGTTTAAGGTCCGGTGCATAGAAATCTACTACAAAAACATCGATGCTGTATTGTCTACGAAATTTGCAGTTTTCGAGCTTTCCCCCTCTTAGCTTTGCCCAAAGGGTAGTTTCAGCTGGGGTTGAGCGTTGGCGGAGCAGGCGGCGTTTTTCGAGTTGGGTTGTTTTGTTGTAAAGACGGGTCATGGGTGGGATCAGGGAGTTCTTTGGGTTTAGGATTCCCTGATATTTACCCCCCTTAATCCCCCCTTGGTAAGGGGGGAGACCGGAGGTGGAAGGGGAAAGACCGGAGGTGGAAGGATAAGTTGAGAGCAGATAACACAAAATAGGGCTGATCAAAGACAACTTTACCAAGTGGCGATCGCCTTGCCAGAATATACTCAGGAAAACCAGATAAATTGGCATCACAGTTGAGAAACTGGTGACTCCACAGAATAAATTTTTTTCGGTAAAGTTTCCAGACTTCTTTCAGCACCGGATAAACTAAATTCTCACAGATAGCAAATTCCGAGTTATCCACAACGGCGTCTTCCATCATGAGCTGTAGATCTTGCCGGAAATAGTCAGAGATGTTGAATTTGACCTCTGTAATAAAATCAGCTTCGGTGTATTTAGTCTGAAATTCTTTAACGGTTTCTCCAAGGCTCCGGTAGGCGCTAAAGGACATGATGACTTCACCTCTAAGTGTTTTGCGTTGCACTACGTCTATTCTCTTCCTGATGCGATGACTCGATCAAGGTTTGGAGGTGATTGATAAATTGCTCTACCCACTGTTTTCTATACTTAGAAGCATCTTCGTAGGCAGAGGAGTCATCATTGACCAGTTTACTTAAGTAAGACATAAGCTTCTCAGGATCAGTCTTTTGGAGAGCAGTCTTTTTAGGATCGGTCGTGGAGCGAGCATCAAACCACTTCATTTCTAAATTTTCAAGTTTCACAACTCCTAAACCCCGTGATCGTCCTCCTCCTAAAGGAATCTGCTCAGTTTCAAACTGGTGTAAGCCAATCATGAGCAAGCCCAGCTCCCAGTTCTCAGCATTTTCAACAATGGCATGAAACTGAAATGGAGTGCCAGCAGGTACAACCTGAAAATCATAGAGCTTGCCATCAGCAGCAGTTTCCGTATCGCGATCGATAGCAACCCCATCCCGTTCTTGGTATTGCCCAAACCAGGCATCGGGTAAAACGGTTAGATCTCGAATCTGAAATTTGCTCGATAGCCAGGGAGAACCAAATAACCGCGATACTAAATCGGTTTCTGCAAGGATTGCTTGCGTCAAAAGCTCATCTTTCTTGCCTACCCGCTGACTGGCTTGCTCATCTTTCGGATATAACCGTTTAAGTTCCTGCTCAACTTCTTCTTTGATCCCATTTCTTCCATTGAGTCGTTCATTCGTAATCGACCACTCTGCTTCAACGGCAGGATTAGCTGCTAACTTGACATCAATCCCTCGCAAAAAACTTTCAAGGCGCGATCGCATGGCTCCTTTGAAGCTAGATTCCGCTCCAACCTTGGAGATGATCCGCCCTTCGGTGGCCTGCATAAGTAATGTATCTAGTCTTTCGCTGCCGCCGACGAGTTCCGGGAAGCTTTTCATAGCGTTCACTATTCGAGCACAAGCCTCGCGGGTTTTTCGGTCAAAATGGTTCGGGGGAAGGATCAGGCTGATAACGGCTGTCGCCATGGCGGTGAGCGGAATCGCAAAATTTGGCGCGGCACAGCCGTCGATGGCTGTCTTGATCTTTGAGAAAGGTATCTGGCTGAAGTCAGAGATAGTTTTGAGAATTAGCTGCTGAACGGGATTCTCTTTCGAATCGTAGGTTGCAAGGTCTGCCCCAATCTGTCTAGCCGTAGCCAGCATTCCGGCGTGTTTTCCTGAGCAATTATTATGAAACTGGGTTGGATATTCGCCCGCACGCTGCATCCGTTCCGCTTCTTTCTCATAAAAGGGCAGGTGAGCCCCGCAGCGGAGATGCGCTTCCGTTAGCCCGATGCGCTCGATCATCAATTGAGCGATGCGTACGTGGCGTGCTTCGCCGGAATGCGATGCGCAGGCAAGAGCTATCTCTTCATCAGAGAATGCAAAGGCATCTGCCGCACCGGACGTTATCAACGGGATCGCCTGAAACGGTTTCGCGGCTGAACGTGTGAAGGTAACTGTCTTCGGGTTCCCTATGGACAGTATTTCGGTACCGTTACCGTCAATTACAAGTGCATGTCCGTGATGGCACGATTCAAGCACATCGCCCCGATAGACTTTTGCGATGATCTTTGCGGGCATAATTATGAAGAACCCCTTGCTTCGGATCGTTCGACGATCTCTTCGGAATAATTGAAAAGAATAAACTTACAACTTAAGCATCGATCAAAAAGCGCCCAATCAAATTTTACGCATCAGTTTCGTGATGCTCCGGCGATCATTTCGCGCGCGTTCTCACGTGCGGCATCGGTGATCTTTTCGCCCGCAAGCATTCGCGCGACCTCTTCGATGCGTTCGGGAGCAGAAAGCTCGCGAATACCAACCTTCGTCTTATTTTTACTGATGGATTTCTCGACAACGAAATGCCGGTCTGCCTTTGACGCGATCTGTGCCTGATGCGTAACGCAAAGCACCTGCTGCGTTTCGGCAAGGCTCTTTAGTTTTATCCCGACCGCTTCGGCCACGCGTCCGCCGATGCCTGCACGCTGATCGAACGTACCCCACATCGCCGCGTTCGACGGGTTTTTGAGCGCATCAAGAAGTTGGGTGGTTGTGCGGGTGTCCATGGGCGTCCAACCCCCGGCCAGCCGAGGCGGATCCCGCCGCCGGAGGCGGGGAATAACGGATTTTAGCCGGTTTTCGATTTCTCTCGTCCGCAACTGCAAGAACGGGCAGGGCTGCCGCCCACAGATCGGGAGCAACCCTCGGGCCAACGTCAAGGTGACGGCGCAGCCTCGAGGCTGACTCACGAGTAGGAGAGAGACATGCCTTTGACACCCACTTTGCTTCTGCGCTCCGGAGTCTTGGCACTCGCAATAGGGGCTTCCGCGGCCCCGGCGAACATCGTCAACGGGAGCTTTGAGACTGGGAACCCGTACGGCGGCGCGCCCGGTGGCACCACGTACCTGACGCCCGGAACGCCCGCTCCGTGGTTTGCGACCGTCTTTACGCCGGATTTGTACGACAACACCGGTGCTCAGGGCTACGGCCTTGGCGGCCACTTCACCTACGACAACATGTTCCAGGGCTTGGTCGCCCATGATGGGAACAGGTTCATCGGCTTCGCCGCATCAACCTCGTTCGGAGGCATCAGCGAGGCCTTCGCCCAAACAACCTCTCCGCTGACCGCTGGCGTGCTTTACACCATGTCCGCCGCGATCGCCGCCGATGACACAGGTCGAGGTCAGGCCAACTTCGGCGGACCGTACACCGGACGCGGCGAGGTCAAGGTGCTCCTGAACGGCAACCTGATCGGTGTCTTCACCCAGAACACACTGTCGTTGACGTGGGAGACTCGATCGTTCAGCTTCATCGCCCCGGCCGCATCGAGCTACACCTTCGAGTTCGTCGCCCAGCTTTCGACGGGCAACCCGGGACGCCCGCCTGAGTCGAGCTACATCGGGCTGGACGGCATCACCCTTATCCCGACCCCATCGGCTCTCGGTGTGCTTGCCTGTGGAGCGATGGCGTTGGCACGTCGTCCGCGACGCTGAGTCTACGCGTGCATAAGCGACGCGACGTTCGAGTCATCACCCAACGCATAGAAATCATCGGAGGACGACACAGTGCGCACTTCACGCCGGTCTCTTTCACGCATCGCAGCCTCAATGCTGGCAAGCGGTGTTCTCGTGGCGGCTACATCGCCCGCGAGTGCGAGCAGCAACTACAAGCCGATTCAAGTTAATTTGACCAAACTAAAAGGCGATTCGGTGAATGCATCCTGGTACGATCCTCGCCAAGGAATAGCAACATCGATCGATACGTTTGGAGTGAAGGAGCCGTCAGCATCGAATAAAACCTTTGCTCCAACTACGGATGGCCGCGGTCAAGATTGGGTATTGGTACTAGACCAATCCGACCACTCTTTTCCAACACCGGGAGCATCGGGAGCATAAAGATCGAGAGTACAACGACAGTGATTTCTAGAGCAGCGATTTTTATTTTCGAGAAAGTAAGTCAGAATACATCTTGCGGCCGAGGGGATGTATTACTTTGGTTCAAAGTCAACTAGGTTTTATATTTCTTAAACTTTAATATAGGGGGTGCCAAAGCAGGGCGCTGGGATGTTGAGAAGACTATGCGAGCTTAAGACTGATTGAAGTTGACTCGTGCCTTGTAGACCAACCATACTTCAATTTTTTCGATTCCAAGGAGCTAAATCTATGAACAGTGGTCCGTCCTTTGAATTGCTTTCGTTTCTGGCTAGCCTGAGAAGCGGCATTTGGCTCCTAGGAATTTCGTCCTGGATTTTTGGCATCATTGACCGCAGTTTTGCCTCATTCGCCGATGGTTACCTGTCTGCGCTGGATATTGTTCAGTTGTTTACTGCCTCATTTTTCTTTGTCAGCTGGTTGTTCCTGAAGCCAACGTCCCTCAGGGTGCTGGCTGCCCGCAGCACAAAGGAGATTTAGAAGAAGATCTAGCCGGTCTACATGCGTTCTAGAACGGCGATACCGAGGAGCGCCAGTCCTTGTTTCAGGGTGCGCGCCGTTAAGTTGGACAGGACTAAGCGAGAGGTGCGCTGTGGCTCTTCGGCCTGTAAGACAGGACAACGATCGTAGAATTGATTGAATTTTTGGCTCAGTTCAAACAGGTATTGGCAGAGCCGATTTGGCATCAAATCCTCCTCGATGAAGCTAAGGACTTCGTCGAAACTGAGCAAATGCTTAGCGAGAGCCAATTCAGTCTCTTCTTGCAGCACGATTGGACAATCGGTTTCCAGCTGGCTAAAATCGATGTCGCCTTTGCGGCTAATGCCCTGGATACGCACATAGGCATAGAGCAGATAGGGCGCTGTATTACCCTGGAGCGACAGCATTTTGTCGTAGCTGAAGATATAGTTGCTGGTGCATTGTTTTGATATGTCGGTGACTTCGTTTGAGATCAGTAAAGTAGGTTTCGGTTCGCCGGACATCTCGTTTATCCTTGGTCCTTGTGTCGTTGAGTCGCGAGACCACGCGATGTTCATGGCTCAGGAGATAGGGGACATTTGCCGTTCGGTGGGCGTTGGTTTTGTTTATAAGTCTTCTTTTGACAAAGCGAATCGAAGTTCCATTGAAAGCTTTCGCGGGCAAGGAATAGAATTCGGGCTCGATGTGCTGCGGCAGGTCAAGGAAGAGATCAACGTTCCAATTATTACGGATGTACACGAACCTTGGCAGGTCGAAAAGACCGCCGAAGTGGCTGATATCCTGCAGATCCCCGCATTTCTTTGTCGGCAGACAGATCTGTTAGTCGAGGCTGCCAGGTCGGGTAGAGCGGTTAACGTAAAGAAGGGCCAATTCCTCGCACCATGGGATGCAAAGAATATTGTTGACAAACTGCGGTCTGCGGGCTGCGATAAGATACTGCTCACCGAACGCGGAGCCAGTTTCGGTTATAACAATTTGGTTGTTGATCTTCGCTCGTTCCCAATAATGAGATCATTCGGGGTGCCGGTAGTTTTTGACGTAACGCACAGCCTTCAGCTTCCTGGCGGTCTTGGTAAAGCAACGGACGGACAAGCAGAATACATCGAACATTTTGCACGTGCGGGTGTGGCTTGCGGGGTTGATGCGGTCTTTATGGAAGTTCATGACGATCCTGCAAAGGCTCCAAGTGACGGCCCTAATCAACTGCCGCTTGCACGACTAGAAAAGCTTCTGATCAAACTAAAACAGATCCACGAACTTATAAATGAAGATCAAAACGCAGAAACGCACAAAGGCGCGGCTTAGTTTCTTTTCGCCTCTAGCGTTGTTTATGTTCCTGTTCGCGTATGCCGTCGGAGCATCAGCTCAGGCCGATGCGCGCCTTGCCGCGACGTGGCAGGTTGTGAAATATGATATCTCTGCCGAACTTCCAACAGCCGAAGCTGGCCGTGAGATGTCGGTCAAGGCAACATTGGAAGTGCAAAACGTATCGGGTCGGCCGGCAAATTCGCTTACCTTGCGGATTTCGCCAAATGCAACAATTTCGACAGTTACGCTGAATGGAAATACAGCGGATTTTGGGCGATCTGAAGAGAAATTCGGTAGTGTTGTTATGCAGCGGAAGGAGAGTTGCAACAGTGGCAGCGGGCACCCGAAACGGTACAGATGCCCGAAGGCGAAAATCTACAGCAGGTGTGGCAGCGAGCCATCGAAGCTTGGCAGCAAATTGTGGCAACCACGCCTGAGCAGACCAGCGATCGTCCGGTAACCACGCTGGTGGTGGCCCACGATGCTGTTAACAAAGCTCTCCTCTGTGCTCTCGTTGGTCAGGGACCGGAGCATTTCTGGACCTTTAAGCAGGGCAATGGGGCAGTCACGGTGATTGACTATCCCCATGGTATCAACGCCAAACCTGCGATTCAGGCGATGAACATTACTAGTCACCTGGGTGGTGGTGTGCTGGATAAAACGGCGGCAGGAGCGCTCTAAGCTAGGTTAGGCGAGGCTGAAGTGGGGGTTGTTATCAACTCTTGTAACAAACTATAAAAGCTGAGCTGGCAAGGATGCCGGACAATGGAGTCTGGATTGAACGCTTGAACAAATCTCGTAGTCCGAATCAGAGTTCATTCGGGGTTTGTACCAGATATTCAATCTCGCATTCAATCTCGATTTCCTTCTATTGGCTGCCTGTATGACTCGTGAATTGCTGCGACAAGTTCGACTGCTCGATCCTCTAACCCATACCGACCGGGTTGCTGATGTCTTGATTGAGGCTAGTGGAATTGTCGCCATTGAGTCCGCGATTCATCAACTCTCAACCGACACCAAAATTCAGGACTGCACAGGCTTGATACTGGGTCATGGCCTTGTCGATCTCTATAGCCATTCCGGTGAGCCGGGGTTTGAAGATCGAGAAACCCTGGATTCGCTGCTGCAAGCAGCCACGGCAGGCGGCTTCACGCGGCTCAATCTACTCCCCGACACCCAACCGGCAATCGACAATCCGGCAGCAGTGGAGTGGGTGGGTGCTCAACTTAGTAATAAGGTGACTCAGGTACGCTGTTGGGGCGCGTTGACCCTTGGGGCAAAGGGCGACCAGATGGTTGAGCTGGGAGAATTGGCTGCGACTGATATTGTGGGCTTTACCGATGGACAACCGCTGCAAAATTGGGCGCTGATTCGGCGGATCCTGGAATATGGGCAGGCATTGGGCAAACCGATTGCCCTGTGGTGCTGCGACCGGGCGCTGGCAGGGAATGGCGTGGTGCGAGAAGGCCGAGAGTCGATGCGACTGGGACTACCAGGCGTCTCCACCTTTTCTGCGCGATCATCAGGTCGATCAACGTATCGTTTTCCCCGCCGCTGCGTTTATTGAAATGGCGTTAGCGGCTGTAGGCACAAATTCAAAGATACAACCAAAATCGTCTTGGATCTGTTTGGAGAACCTGACGATACAACAAGCTTTGATATTAGCTGAAACGAGAACGGAAACACTCCAGTTGATTCTAGAACCTACAACTGACTTTAAGATTTATAGCTTGCAGCCCGATTCAGAGAATTGGCAACTGCACTGTACCGGATGCGGCACTCTCTTAGACAAATCTGAATTCCCGCAGCCAATTGATCTAGAAACATTGCGATGCTCGTTTTCTGAAACCTATTCGGCAAGTGAACATTACCGCTACTGTCAACAGCAGGGATTGAATTATGGTGAAAGTTTTCAAGCGGTGCAGCAGATTTGGCGAAGCGAAGCCGAAGCATTAGGGAGAATCCACCTGCCGGCCTCAATTGCACCGGAACCCTATTATTTGCATCCCGTATTGCTCGATGCTGCCTTCCAGGTGATTGCGGCAGTACAGCCGGTAACGGCTCGTGCTACCTATCTACCCGTTAGCGTGGCTCGTTTGTCCTGGTTTAAGCAGACCGGATCGCTGCTCTGGAGTTATGTCAAGCTTCATCCCTGGCGAAGGGATTCTCAAATAACTTCAGAAAGCCCTGCCACCCTAACGGTCGATATTCAGCTTCTGAATGCATCTGGGGAGCTAGTAGCCCAAGTTGAGTGCCTTACCCTGCAACGAAGTCGTGAAATTCTTCAACCCACTCAGATAATATCTACATCAGCATCCACACTAACGTCTGCAACAAATGCTTGGCAACACTGGCTCTACCAAGTCGAGTGGCGATCCCAGCCCCAATTCGCGCAATCAGAATTTAACGATGTCGGCACATGGCTGATTTTTGCCGATCAGCAAGGCGTCGGGGCACAGCTCGCGGCTCACTTGGCAAATCAAGCTCAATCATGCTGTTTGGTCTATCCGCAGGGTTCCTCATCGACTCTAACTGAAACCACACCCAGCTATTGCATCAACCCCACCGATCCCGCCGCCTTCGAGCAATTGCTAGTCCAGGTCGGACAACCCATGACCCTAAAAGGCGTGATTTACCTCTGGAGTTTGGACGCCCATCCAGACCTCGAAATCACCGCTGCGTGTTTAACCTGAGTGATGGTGCTCATTATGATTTGTAAAGATTTACTTCGGAGACTGTCTTAACTAGACTAACAAAACACTTGCCCAGCGAATAGAAGCAAATCGCAAACAAAACCAGATCTGAAGCGATATTTGAAGAATTTTGAAATTTCAATGAATCAGAAAACCACACTGATGTCAAATCAGGGCATCTAGTTCAGTGCCTACTAACTATCTATCCGAATTTCTCTAACTGCAAGTCAGTAAACTCGTCAGAGTTTTTGAATTTCAAAACCCGAAGGATTTTTTGGATAGGCCCTCAGGGCTGGTAGACTTGGGCCTCAATGCCCTGTTGCTGCAATTGCTGGAGCAGTTCTTGCGCTTTGGTTTCATCGTTAAATGCACCAAGCTGCACCTTGGCTCCCTCATCGGGAAGGTTGCGGACATAGGCATCGGGCACGGCACTGCGAGCTTGCTGCAAGCTGGCATCTCCGCTGTATTCCGTCACAACGTAATAGTAGTTGTTCTGAGCAGGCGGGGTAGTTGCAGCGATCGGATCAGTTGAAGCAGCAGCTACGCTGGGAGCGGGTTCTGCAGCCGGGGCTGGCTCAATCGGTGGTGGCACAGTACTGATGGGTTCTGGTGAAACGGGAGCGGGTTCTGGGACTGGAGCAGGTATAGCAGGCTCTGGCACCGACATCACTGGGGGAGCGGCAGGCACCACAACGGTTGAAAGGCTGGGTTGAGGAGCTGGAGCCACAGGAATTTCTGGGGGAGCAGAAGCGGCAGCTTGGGTCGGGCTACTGACGGCAGGAGTGCTCGGCTTGGCTGTCGAAGCGTTGGATTTGGCTGATTGGGATTGGGTTGATTGAGTTGATTGAGTCGATTTTTCGGTTTGAGCACCAGAACGAGGGGTTTGCTTAGGCAGGGTGCTGAGCGTTCCCAAATCCAGGTCTACAAACTCATCCGAAGTCAGATCGGGAGAAGGAACTGTCCCTCCAGCGGTTGCCGCAGGGCTGGTGGAGGAACTGTTGGCAGATGAGTCTGGATTGGCATCAGGAGTCCAAAGCCCCAAGCTGCCTGGATTCATAATTACATAGCCCAATGTCGCGCTCGCCAACACGAGCAGCAGCATCGACCCGATCCCCATGGGCGTGAGCAGGGTATTTAGCAGCGAATGGGTATTTGGATCACTGGGTGGGTGGGTATCGCACAGGACCTGATAGACCTTGATTTTCTAAAGCCCGGAGTCGATGCTTCGGCTGTGCGGCCGGTGGTCGAAAAGATGTTCGAGTTCCACCTGAACCTAAAACTCAAGGACGTGAATTTCAAAGAGTTGACTTATGACCTTGCGGACGTGATGTACGATTACCCGTTCCGTTTGCCGTCTAACTTCACTTACATAATGCGGGCTTTGATGACGCTCGAAGGCATTGGCATAATAACTGATCCGGAATTCAATTTCTTCGAAACGGCAAAGCCGTATGCCAAGGAATTTATGCTCAAACGCGAAGGCCGAGATTTCCGCAAGATGTTCGTCGATAAGCTTATGGGCCGTGACGACGGCGGCAAGATCGACTGGGACCGCACGTGGAAACTCGCCAAAATGGCAGTGAAGACAGTTTTGAATACAGGAAAATGAAGTCAAAGCTCCGTTCGTCATTACTTTCGTTTTGTACTTTTTACTTACTCGCCCTGGCAGTTTTGTCGTCGCAGGCTCAGACTTCTTCGCCAACCCCTCCCTACCCTGAGATCTTTAATGCCGTTTGGCTGACGGTCAATGAAAGGTTTTACGATCCAAGTTTTACCGGCGTTGATTGGAAGGCGGTCGGCGAGCGTTATCGTCCGCAGGCCGAACTTGCGCGGTCGGATTCAGAGTTTCACGCTGTAATAGAAAAAATGCTTAAGGAACTTCCTGTTTCGCATCTCCAAATTTCGATGCCGCGCGGGACAGGACAGTTCGGCACAGGTGTTCTTACGCAACAGATCGAAGGCCGAACAGTTGTGACTTACGTGCCGGAAGGTTCTGATGCTCAAGCAAAGGGTATCCGGTTCGGCGATATTCTTTTGGAACCTAATAAGGAGCTTGGAGCACTCGGATCGTATTCAGATCTCCGATTGCGCGGTTGTGATGGAAAGACGAGAACTCTGAAAGTACGTCGCGAATCTCATTCGCAGCCCGAGCGCCCGTCGATCCGCTGGCGGACATTTTCGATAGACGATGGCAAACGCATTGGGTATATCAGGGCGGTTCGTTTTGACGATGATGTTGCCCCGCTCGTGGATGCGGCAATGTCAGAATTGAAGAACACGAACGGCATCATTATCGATGTTCGAGATAACACGGGCGGGAATATGTCTTTTGTTCGCTTGAGCAGCTATTTCACGCGCTCTTATCCTATAAAATTCTTTGCTGATTTTCGGTGTTGAATTGAGTATTCAACCAAAAGCTGCAAGCAAAGCTATTTAAGTCACCTTGACCCAGAGTGCTAATCCGCCCCCGCGACCACGAGCGGCAATGAAGTCATCAGTCACTAAGAAGAACGCAAAGAAGGGAAGTTTGGCAATGAGTTGACTATAAAAATCAAAAGCTACCACCCCACTTCAACATCAAATTTGTGGGACATGCTTCAGATGAGGAGTGAGGTGGACCCAATCGATTGGACAATTCTGAGGGATCTCTAAGCTCTGAAATGAGAGATCTCCATGTCCATATTCAAGCTTTTTTAGCGAGCAATCGCGTTTCCCAATACACCACTTCTGGAGTGCGATACTTCAATGCTTGGTGTGGACGCTCCTGATTATACCAATGAAACCATCGTTGCACCTCCTTGTTCAAATGAATCAGCAAAAATTCGTTTGCCACCAGTCACATTCTAAGCGATGAAAACGTTGCAGCGGTTGTCCTGGCAGGCCGTGCCCGTTGGAAGGTGGAAAATGAGAATAACAACACACTCAAGACGAAGGGCTACCACCTGGAACACAATTTCGGGCACGGCAAGCAGCATCTCTCCTCGTTGCTTGCAACCCTGAACATCTTGTCATTGTTATTCCACACGTTGCTGGAGTTATTAGACCAGAAGTACAAGCTGTTGCGAGCGCACTTGCCCACCCGTAAGACCTTCTTTGATGATTTGCGGGCGTTAACTCGCTACATGTATTTCGACAGTTGGAATCACCTGCTCACCTTCATGCTCCAAGGGCTAGAGCTAGACATCCCGCCCAACACCAGTTAATTTTCCATACTGAGAATTGCTGCTGGTTCAATAGAGCCAAGCTTTTTTTGCTTGAGTCTGATACTATATGAAGACTGGTTCTGGATGTGGTGTTCGTCTTCTTTTAATACAGCAGTTTTGCTGCGGTTATAAACTCTGCCACATCATTCTATGTAACGTTCCTATTTGATAGCTTCCTCTCATTCTTCGTATCAAATCAACTTTAAACATAAAATTTTATGAAGGTATGGAAGCACGACCACTGAAACGACACCGTGGGTATATTCTCAGCGAGACAGGTAGACACAAACTTCAGGGTCAACTGTCACGCTTGGAGGCTCAGAAAGGCTACAATTATCTCTACAGCTTGTCGAATTACATCCACTGACATATTATCTAACATGATGATATCGGCTTCTTGCTGTAGAGCTGCTTGCACCTGCTCTAGGGTTTCCGTTTCCACTTCAATCGTGAGCGGATAGGGAATCCGAGCGCGAATTTGGGCAATGGCAGCGGCAATACCGCCTGCAGCAGCAATGTGATTATCCTTGATCATCACTCCATCGTCTAATCCCATGCGGTGATTGGTGGCTCCTCCGACTTGCGTGGCGTATTTCTCTAGAATCCTCAGGCCAGGAGTGGTTTTGCGTGTGTCTACGAGCTGGGCTGGCAGATCAGCAATTTGCATGACGTATTTGTTTGTCAGAGTAGCAATGCCGCTCAAGCGCATGGCGAGGTTTAAAGCCACTCGTTCACCCGTTAATAAGCAATCCAGTGGACCCGTTATTTCAGCAACCACCTGCCCCCGCTCGCACCACTGCCCCTCGGCCACCAATGCTGTAAATTTCGCTTCTGGATTGAGCAACTGAAATACTCGCGCAGCTACCGGCAAACCAGCAATGACGCCTGCTTCTTTAACGATCCATTGGGCCTGACCCAACGGGATCTCGCTAGTAAACAAACTTTGCGTGGTCCGGTCACCTCGCCCGATATCTTCCAGCAACCAGTCTTGCAACAGGCGGTCGAGCAGCAACAGAGGAGGTAAAACAGCGTTCATTGCCAAACATGTTAGTAGGCGGACAGCATCCTGATCCTATCTGATATTGGGAGCAGCCCCGTCTCCTGACATAGGATAGCTATAGTCTTTCTAGCAATTGATTGTGATTAAAACGAAACGCTTTTGGCTGGCTCAGATCTGGCTTTCTCTGGGGTTGGTTTTGTTCCTGGGGCTGGTTTACAGTCCTGCTGCTGCGGCCACGGTTCTCTATACGGCGGATACCTCCGGTGCTGTGATTGTGCAGTCGCGGCGGACATTGCGTGACCAAGACCGCCACAGTTGGCAGGTGATCGGTTTCAAACAAATCCAAGCGGACGGACGCGAAGGGGGGATGGCACTGAGGTTAGTTGGCTTTCCTGGCGCGATTGAAATTGATCATGCGCAGCCAATTACCTTTACTGACCCCAAAGGCCATACCCTGCTGGTCCACGACATCTCGAACCAAATTGGCAAAGATGTGCCGCTCCAGCCCCATGTTGGCTATAGCGAAACAGATCGGCCAGCAACTGCCAAAACGGCTCGCCATCCGGAAACTGACGCTGACGCTCAGCCTGCCATTGCTGCGGATCACGCCAAACCTGAATGGGTGCGGTTTCGTTGGGGAGATACACGGCACAGGCTGGATCGCATGGCGTCGCAGCGGGTGGCTCGATGCTTAGCTCCGAAAAGATGCGGGGATGAATGCCGCCCGGTTCTAGTCCAGCCACCTGAGTCGCGCCCACATCGAAGGTGAATCCCTTGCGCCTAAATGTAGACGCACAACCCCCAGGCACAATCGCCTGATCCAAAACCAGAACCGAGTAACCGCGATGAGCCAGCAGTGCCGCTGCCGTCAGTCCACCAATTCCAGCCCCAATCACTACTACCCGCTGAGCTTTTGCTTGCCGTATTCCACCAGAGCGCATCGTCTACATCTTTACATTTCTTTACTTTCTATCATAAAGCGTCCTGTCCAATCAGGCAGCATTACTTCAACCGGTTGACTCAGTTTTGATTCCAATGGCCTGTCCAGTTGGGCAAAGATCCAGCACTGCGCAGCGCTGACAAGCCGGATGCCGGTAGAAGCAGCACTTTTGACCATGCAGCATAAAGACCTCGTGGTGGTCATAAACCTGTTGAGCTGTCCAAGTTTCGGGCAGTTGTGCTTCCAGAACCGCATGGGCGACTGCCACATCAACTTTGGCCGGGATCAGCCCCAACCGCACCGCGACCCGATGGTGATGGCTATCCACGACAAGCGCCCGACGCCGTAATCGACTGAAGCACAGTACGGCAGCACTGGTTTTGGGACCCACTCCCGGCAAGGATTCCAACCAAGCTCTGGCCTCCAGAACCGGCATCTCACCCAGAAAATCCAGCGACCAATCTGGGCAGCGTTCGCTGACAAGCTGCAGCACCTGCTGAATCCGAGGAGCCTTTTGTTCAGGCCAAGTGCTAGCTGAAATGGCCGCTTCGATCTCGGCAGTAGGGCCGTCACGAACCGCTTCCCAGGTGGGAAATTGCTCGATTAGCTGCTGAAACGCCCGATGCGAATCGGCATTTTTCGTCCGGTGGGACAGCAAAGCTGAGACTAACTCACTCAGCGGATCGTGATTGCTGAAGTAGGGAATCGGACAACCATAGACTGTGCAGAGTCGCTGATGGACTAACAACAACTTCTGGTAATCCGGTCATTACCATCGCCCGTGCTGATGATATCGTCTCCAGCACCGCCGCTTTGGTTCGTGTTATTGCCGCCATTGTCCTCGAACACTAGATTGGGGACAAAATTACCAGCAATATCTGCGCCAGCAAACGTTTTGATCCTAAAATTACCAACTTCGTGGATGTTGGTTAGTGCTCCAGTCGAAGCCCCAAAACCAAAAGTGAGGGTGGAGGGGAGGGGGCCATTGCCCCGCTGCACCGCATCCAGATTGATTAACTCCTCGCCAGCATCGGTAAAGCTGCCGTTTGCGTTTAGGTCCAGTTTGACCGACAAAACTCCAGTGGGGCTAAGATCAACCTTGGCAGTGCGTTTGGCCTGTTCGCGGGTTACTCCGGCTCCCGGTACATCCAAACTGAAGCCGTTGGGTAATGTCTTGCCGTCCAGATAGACATAGTTCGTTGCTGCACTGCCTCTAACTGCAACCGCGTCCGGCACACTGCTAGGACCACCATTTCGTCCTTCTAGATCGTTGGAAAAGCTGCCAAATTCGTCGAAGCCAATTCCCAGGTAGCCGCCGGCAATGCCCGGTTGACTCCTGAAGCCGTCATTGTAGGGTGCGTAACCCAGAGACCCACCAAACCCACCTGCTGCTCTAATCGGCTGACTACCATCAACAATGAAAAAACTGATGCCATCAGCTCCGTCGCCACCGTAGGAGTAGAAATCAAAGGTGATGGAAAGTCCGTTAGCAGAAGGAACAACCGTGTTAAACGGAAGGTATGCCGTCTGGAAAGGCTGAGCATCCGTCAATTTCACAATATCAGTTTGTGCCATAGTCTGTATGTACGAATCTGTGGACAAGCTTGGCAGGTGAAAATAGCGTTGGCGAACCAGCGCTACTCAGCCAGGTTGTAGTATCAAAGTTGATCAATCTAGAGCACTTGGCTCCGGCATGAATGACTGCTAAATGCTTGCTAGGGGTATTGCATTACTCGAATGAGCAACAGAATTGCAGCAACTCAGCGGCTAGACAGCTAAGTTCGGCAATCCATAACAAAACAGCTCATTTAGTATGAAATTGAGCTTTTACTGGGGGTGAACTTCTCCCTAGAGTTTCGGATAGAAGATGGTAGAAATGCTGCGATTTTGGTGTAAGTTCACCGAAGTTTCACTGAGGAACTGCTTCAATAAACCCTGTCGACGAAGTAAAGCTGGCGATTGAGCAGCATGACTGGGTGAAGAACGCAGCCGTTATCGTTAAGAAACATTCCCGTACCGGTCACCCATATTTGGTTGCCTGTATTGAATTAAGTCCTAAGCAAGCAGCTTTGATGGATCAGGGGATCTACGCAGAGCATCATCTGTCGAAGAAAAATAAACTTCAGGTCAAAGCTCAATTGTCGAGTCTCGGATATCGGGAAATCGACGACAACAGCAGCAGGATGGTGGTCAATCTTCCAGGTAAAACACCAACCCTGGAACAGCGACGATTGGTGTTTGCTCGGAAATCTTACCGTTTATTCGAGGGGGGTGCCGTCCGGAAGGCTGATATTGTGCAGTTGCTGGATAGATCGGCCACTAGCGCTGAAACCTCCAGTTTGTCTGGATCTCGACATCTGGATACGTTGAACCTCACAGAATTAGGTCAGATTTTGAGATATTTCGGTCCGTTTCACAGCGATGAGCGTCTATTGCCCAAGTACGGTTACGCATCACCGGGTGCATTATATGCAACGCAAATGTATCTCGAATTAGTCAACATTGCTGACTTAAAGCCCGGTTACTACTATTACCATCCGGGACACCATCAATTAATACTCATCAATGAAGTAGATAGTACAGAACAGGGACGAATTAGAATCCACTTCATTGGAAAGAAAAAAGCGATCGAGCTGGTTTATAAAAACAATATCCAGGAAGTACTTGAAATTGAAACGGGTCACATGCTGGGCCTATTTGACTGGATTCTTCCGGCATATCGGCTGAGTATTGCTGATGCTGATGATAATATGCCTGCTGTTAAGGATAGGCTAGTATGTTCAGACGAAGACTATTACCTGGGCACTTTTGAGATAGTGTCTCAGGTCAGGTCATTGTCACCCGAATTGGTTGATATCTATGTGCAAAGTCATCCTGGAAAGATCGCTGATCTACCTGCGGGTCAATATAAATACAAAGACGATCGCTTGGAGAAAATCTCAGATGACCTGATTCTGAAGTCTCATGTCATTGCTATTAATCAGCGAACTTACGAACAAGCAAGTTTTGGAATCACAATAATTGGTAGAAGCAGCCATAAATGGGCAAATTACGTTGCGCTTGGCAGGAAGCTTCAAGTGTAATAGTCAAGACTTAATCTGACACTTCTTGTAAACTGAGGTGAACTACAGCTAACGCAGCCTAGCAACAGGAGCCAAATGGGGTATTTCATATCAACTTAAGCAACTTATAGGTTAAGCAACTTACAGGCGGAATCATAGTTAGTGAATGAGCATAGCGAGTATCGCTGCAGGTAACTACTGATTCAGAGAGGCTATTTTCTGAGAACTTGTCAAACGAGCTGCTGAAACCGAATTTTTAAACTGCTTGGGCTGGTGATTCGATTGGTGAATCCGGCGCGGTAACTCGATCCGAAACTCCGAGCCTTGACCAGCTTGACTTTTGACAGTAATCGTACCCTCCAGTTGCTGCACCAGCGCGGCTGTCACCGCTAGCCCTAAACCAATACCGCGATAGTGGCGCGTATTTGACTGATCCACCTGCCGAAACGGCTCGAAGATGTGGTCTAGCTCTGCCGATTCGATGCCAATGCCCGTATCGCGAATCACAATTGCGATTCGATCCGCACTTACTTCTGCCGCTTCGATTGTGATCGAGCCGGTCGCGGTAAATTTAAGCGCATTGGCAATCAGATTAAAGATCACCTGCTGCAAACTAGTCGGGTCCGTGACAACAATGGGATCCGCCAAATCGAGCTGTAGGTTGAGGGCCAAATCCTTCTGGGTAGCAGTTTCTGCCAATTCTGCTACCATCGCCCGAATCAAATGCGCTAGATTGAGCGATTCAGGATGCAGTTCAAGCTGACCGGCTTCAATTTTGGAGAAATTGAGGATTTGGTCAATCGCAGCCATCAACTGTTCGGCATTCGCCAGAATTCGCTCCACCATATCGCGCTGACGGGCGTTAAGAGCTGCCTGCGTCCGCCACAATAGTTTAGAAAAACCCAAAATCGCATTCATGGGTGTCCGCAGTTCGTGGGAGACCATTGCTAGAAACTGGCCTTTCACTTTGGTGGCTTCCACAAGCTGCGACTGGAGCTGTCGGATCTGCTGGTCTTGCTTTTCAAGTCTTTGCTGCTGGTACCAGAGAAGCTGGTCATTTCGCCGCAGTCGTTCGCTTGCGAAGTGATACTGCTGCTCCGCCTGCCGCACCCGCATAACGCACCGCAAGGTTTGGCTGAGTGATTCTGATGTTAGCTGAGAGGGCGGCAAAATATCCCATACCCCTGCTTCTCGCCATTGCTCTAGTAGCTGCGAATCGGTGCAGTCGCTAATCAGAAATTCTACAAACGGTTTGTGTTCAGTTCCGGACTCAAAAAGCACAGCTCGTGTTCCGATTCACTGATCCGAATCAGCCAGCTTCCCTTATGCTGAGACAATGGCTGGAACGCTGGGATTTCCGCCTTTATGCTTGACCGATGACTATCACCGTTACCGTTCGTCGCTGGTTGTTAGGGCTGCTGTTAATTTGCTTGGTGGCGGCTGGCCTCGCTGGCTGTGCTGGTCTCAGAACTAGGGCGGCAATGGGAACCCAGCTTGTGCTTAGCACGATCCAAGACCCCAAAACCTTTAACTATGCGCTGAATCAGGAGTTTCCTAGCATCTTTCTGTTTTGCTATCGGGGCTTGACGCGCGAAGAAGGTACTACCGGCAAACTCCAGCCCGACTTGGCCGAATCCTGGGAGATCTCGCCGGACCAGCGGCAGGTGGTGTTTACCCTGCGGGAAGGGCTGCAATGGTCTGATGGAGTGCCCCTCACTGCAGATGATGTAGTGTTTACCTATCGGGATGTGATTTTTAATCCCAAAATTCCGGCTGAGTCGCAAGAAGCGCTGCGGATTGGTCCAGAACGGCAATTACCCGACGTGCAAAAGCTGGACGATCGCCGGATTCAGTTCACCTTAGCAGAACCGTTTGCGCCCTTTCTTGCAGCCACCGCTGGCCCTCCCACCGATATCGTCATCCTGCCCAAGCACAAGCTGGAGCAATCGGTGCAAACCTTGGATGCCAACGGCAATCCCCTGTTTCTCTCCACTTGGGGCACCGGCACCGATCCGAAAGAAATTGTCGTCAATGGTCCTTACCAGATTGCCGAATATCGACCGGGCGAGCGTGTGATTTTTCGTCGCAATCCCTACTTTTGGCAAAAAGATACCCAGGGCCAGCCGTTGCCCTATGTAGATCGCATCGTTTGGCAAATTGCTGAATCTACCGATACTCAGCTTTTAGCCTTTCGCTCCGGTGATTTAGATGCTATGGGGGATGTGCGCCCACTGCGGCCCGAATATTTTGAGCTGCTGAAACATGAGGAAAGGCGGGGCCGATTTACGGTTTATACCGGTGGTGAATGGTCGGGAACAACCTTTATTGCCTTTAACTTGAATCAGGCGAAGAACGCTAGAGGACAACCGTTTGTAAATCCAATTAAATCGCGCTGGTTCAATAATGTAGCCTTTCGACACAGAAAACTGAATGCCCCAAGGTCGGAACTGATCGCGCACCTGAGTAAACGAGCGCAGCTCAGAGAAATCAAGATGGATCCGCCTCGATAGCCGAGGTGGGCTAGGGAACGGACAGTGGAAAAGGTGAGTGAGCGGCATGGCTGCACCTTGAGTTCTAGTAGGCACCATGCTGGAAGCAATTGGTGGTGAGGCATCCAATTGACAAGACGGAAATGAGATCAGGGGCTGAACCAGAAATTCGCGATTGGTTGTTTTGTGATTGGTTGCTTCTGGATCGGTGGGGGGCTGGAGTTGCAGGGAAACCATAATGTTAGAACAGGGGAACAATGCACTGCTCAATCGATACATAGAGGCCATCCTCGCCTCCGTATGCACCACAACTTTGATCCTGATTCTTAACAACCCATAAAGTTTGGATGAATTACGAATCAACTGCCTATCTGGAATCCCCACAGAATTTGAAATTCAGGACCTCTGACGGATTTCGAATAGGTGCTAAACAGCAATAGCCCCGCCAACGAAACTAAAGCCGGTACTAAAATTCGAGAAGCTGTCTCCTTGGACGATCGCCACCAATTCAGGCACAGCTTGCCCAGCAGTCAAGTAGATAGCTTTACCGGTCACACCAGCAATTGGGGAGTTCCCAATCGAGTAAGCTCCGGCTGACCCCGCTAACTGAATTACATCGGTCGTTTTGTGAAAGTCTTTGATTAGAGCGTAATCAGCTTGGCCTGGCGTTGCGACATTGCGATCGTTGTAGAAGACGCGCCCAGGGATACCAAGCACAAACGTATCGCCACCACTCGCCCCAACCATAACATCGATTTCACCTTTACCCGTTGCCACCGTGGAAGTACCCTGAAGCCGATCATTGCCAAGGCCGCCATTGAGGGTGTCGTTGTTTTCTTGACCGTAGAGCTGGTCATTGCCATCATCGCCCTCTAGGTTGTCGTTGCCGCTGCCTCCGTAGAGAAAATCACTGCCATCAGCTCCTAGCAGTTCGTCGTCACCATCTTCTCCATAGAGCGAGTTGGCAGCAAAATCGAATGGACTCGTTGGATCGCCATTAGCATTCATCACATCATTGCCGCTACCGCCAACCATGTAGTCACTGCCCAACCCGCCATTCATGCTGTCATTGCCTGATCCGCCATACATCGAATCGTTGCCATCAAATCCCTGCAATCGATAAAAGTCCTAATACGTTCAGTCATTCAACGGAATCTGTTGTGATTCCATTGCTTGATTCTATTTAAATTTGCCGTAAAGATGTATGGCGCGAACTGGCGTAGGGAATACTAGCTATTAAGGTGTTGTTTGAAGGTCCGAATCGTGAGTTCGGCAGCGCCCAATCAATCCCACTGCAAGGCTAAAACTAGCAGCAATCCAGGAAGATTTGAGCATGTCTCTAGAGAAACTCCAACCTGCAAATCCTCGTGATGTTAGCGTCTATGCTCCGTACTACCAAGGCCGGAAACGGAGTGCTTTACCCCTAGCAATTAGCCTATATCAAACTGGAAATTTAGAAGGATTTCGCAAAATCGAAGGTGGAGAAAGTATTCCCTTTATTGCAACCTGGAATATCTCTTCAATTCCGGCTGACTTGACCCGCTGCCGCATGCAGTTTGACGGCAACGCCGAGTTGAGCTACGAGGTTACAATGGCAAACTTCGAGTTTGTTGATTTCCTAATCGAAGTGCTGTTTATCTTCAAGAGCACACGAGTGGCTGATTTTTCCCAAGCCTTTTATCGGAAACTGCTGCGATTAGATGATTGAGTAGAAGTCAAACTCGATACAACCGAGATCAGCCGGGGGTAGGAAGTTCTGTCCCCGGTTTGTTTTGCGAGCCATACTGGTTATTACTGGTCTGGAGGAGTGATACTATCAAACGAAACGTTTTCTTGAGCTAGTCGTTAAAAAGCAAACGATTCCATCATCCTTTTCAAGTTACGTTAGTAAGTCAGTTTAAGTTAGGAGCAGAGATGTGCCAAAGTCCCCAAAGTTTCTCTTCGTTGGGTCATCTGAAGCATACAGCGGTAAATCAGCCATTGTTCTAGGGATCGCGCAGCAGTTGCAAGCAAAAGGGTTGGACATTGCCTATGGGAAACCGCTGGGCACCTGTTTGACTCGCACCCAAACCGAGGTGATCGAAGAAGATGTGCTGTTTATGGCTAACACGCTCAACCTACCCAAAGAGCGAGTCTTGCCGATGCTGCTTCCCCTCGATGAGATTACCATTGCTGACTATATCAGCAGTGGAGGCCAACTCAGCTATCAACAGCAGTTGCAATCCTATAGCCAATTCTCCGCCAGCGATTTGGTGGTGCTGGAAGGAGCCGGAACTCTACAAGAAGGCAAAAATCCGGCAGCCGAGAAGCTCACTGGCTACAGTTTGACAGAAGTGCGGGGACGACCGCTACATGACGTGATTCACCATACCCGTCCCGATGGCAGGCCCTATCCCTTAGAGGAATGCCCGATTGACCGCGCCTTTCCCCAGAACAACCAAGAGCAAGGCGAAGAGGTTTTTATTCACAGAGACGGGCATTTTTATCCAGTGGCGTACACCGCCAGCCCAATCCGGGGTGGCAATGGCGTGGTGGGAACCATCATTGAGGTACAGGATATCAGCGAACGCAAACGCGCCGAAGCTGAACTGCAACGGGCCAAAGAGCGCTATCGAGCCTTTATTCAGCAAAGTTCCGAGGGTATCTGGTGTTTTGAGCTGGAACAACCCCTGCCAGTCGATTGGCCTGAAGACCGCCTGATTTCAGCCTTTTATCAATACGGCTATTTAGCGGAATGCAATCAGGTAATGGCCCAGATGTATGGGCTGGCGTCTCCGCAGGACTTGATCGGGGCGCGGTTAGGGGAGTTTTTAGTGGAGTCAGACCCCAACAATCTGGAGTATTTGCGGACATTTATTCGGTCGGGCTACCGCTTAACGGATGCCGAATCCTATGAGGTGGATCGGCAGGGCCAGCCTAAGATTTTTTTGAATAATCTGGTCGGGATCATCGAAAACGGCCTGCTGATCCGGGCTTGGGGCACCCAGCGCGATATTACCGAACGCAAGCAAGCCGAACAGCGACTCCAGTTGTTTGCAGATGTGGTGCGCAACACCCAGATGGGCATTGTAGTCTGGCAGCTTGAGAACCTTGAAGACCCCGCCTCATTTCGGTTACTGATTGCCAATCCGGCAGCTTCAAACGTGACGGGAATCGAATTTGAGCGATTGATTGGCACCACAATGGGCGAGAGCTTTCCCAGGCTGCTGCAAACCGAGCTGGTGGAGCGGTATCAGCAGGTCGTCCGTACCGGAGAGGCGCTCGATCTGGGAGAAGTACCCTACGCCCAGGATGGCATCCATGCCGGAGTTTATAACCTCAAGGCGTTTGCCTTACCCAACCGCTGCCTGGGATTGTCGTTTGAGAATATCACGGCTCGCAAGTACACCGAAAGTCAGTTGCAACAGACCCAGTACTTTAACCAGCAAATTGCCGAGACGGTACCCGGCATCCTGTTCGTCTACGATTTGACAGTGGGTTAGAAGGCGATGATCGGTTAATCGGACTAGATGGCAACGATCTGCTGCAGGGTGGCTCCGGCAATGATCGGCTCTCTGGTGGAAACGGCAATGATCGGTTGATTGGTAATGGCGGCAAAGACCAATTGATTGGCGGCGCAGGGCGTGACATATTTGTCCTGAAGCGTAGAGATGGACGCGATGTGATTCAAGGCTTTAGAGATGGTTTAGACAAAATTGATCTCGTAGGCGATCTGCGCTTTAGTAATTTGACTGTGCGGCCTCAGGGACGCAACACGCTGCTGCAAGTTGGCCAAACGGACCTTGTTCTAATTCTCAATACTCGTCCGAATCAGTTCACAACGGCTGATTTTATCTGACTCAAGCGCTGATAGAACTGTTGCCTGGAATTGAGCTAGCTAGTGTTAATCGAACTGTATTGCTCGAACTGTATTGCTCGAACTGTGTTCCCTGAACTCGCTTCACCAGAATTGAACTTTGCCTCAAACCTCAACTCAAATGGCATCGGAGACAAAAATTGTCAGTTAAGGTAGCCCGTAAATTTACTCACGGTTTTAACTGCTTATCCCGCAGATTTACGGAGTCAATCTGATCCCTGTATCCATTTACTTCATTAGAACTTCACATAACAGCCGAGATTAGCTAACTTGCAGCCAATTAATGTAAAGTTATCATGAAGCACGTTCAGGAACCTCTATTGGGTCACAGGAGACATGTTAAAAAAATTACGTGTTACACAACGCTGCACTTTCACTCGGCTGTGAGGCAGGTTGGGGTTTTGCTCTACGTTCCGGCCAAGTTTCCGGCTTTCGGCTCTAGCATTTGCTATTGGACTAAAGCTGGATGGACGAGAACTTGAGGACTGTTGATGCAAACTTGGTGATTGAGTCCCTGCTTTCAGAGCTGAGTCGGTTGAGAGTGTTCCGCTGGAGCTGATGTTTACAACAAATTTTCTGTTTGACTCTGTTACGGTCAGCGTATTCCGTTCTGCGAGCCAAAGCAGATTCGTACAGTTTTTGGATCTATGCCGGTTCATATGGAATCTGGTGTGAAGTTTGTGCAGTCTAATCAAATAGTTTCAGAATTAGATGAGGAATACTTTTGTGCAACCTGAAGTTTCCGTGATCATAACTGCCTACAACACGGCAGCATATATTGAAAAGGCGATTAAGATGGACCATATGCTGACTCGCTTTCAGTCGGCCGCCGATATTCCCTACGCCTTTTCTTACGGACAGATGCCCGCTGCTCAGGCTGTGGCGCTAAGAGCACTATTCGGCAAATCGCAAGCTGAACCAGCAAGCGGACGCGAGTTTACGGATTAGGCTTCTACCAATTAGGCTAAGGTTAAAAGAACTGGAGTTAGGCGATGTCCTCGGTTGTGGTAGATTTTGCCCGCGAAAAGGAAGCCGGGTACCAGAAAATTTTTTCCCAATTGCCTCGCCTCAGCAGTGTGGCCGCCAACGCAGAAGGGGCGATGCGTTTGAGGGTGACATGGCAATGCAATTAATCGCAAATCCGGTTCTCCACGCCCTATCGACAGTCAGCACCTGATGGCTTCACACGCTCTTTCACACGGGGGTCACCTAGCATTGTGTCAACGGTCAGCAGTTTCATGAAGAGGAAACGTATAGTGAACGCTGACTCTACTAGAAGATAGTACCGCTGAAAGATAGTACCGCTGAGTAGTGATCACCATTTTCGAGCAACAACCAGCAATGTACCAGCAGAGTATAACGACAAAACCTTTGACCTAGAAACCACATTACCTATGAAGGAGATTACAAATGAGCAACACAATCGAACTGAAAATTCCTGCCATGCCGGGAATTCGTAACGTGGTTTTACGTGAGGAAACCCTCGTCTCTTTAAATAGTAGTTCGGCTGATGTGCGAATCGAAACAGTATACCCATTGATTTCGCCCATTCCACCGCCACCACCCCAAGTCACATCCCACTGCGATGGGGTGCGCACTTGGTCATTCTCAGGCAGTCACATGACCGGATCTAACGGAATAGTCGATATTCACTTGAATAAATTCTTAGATTGCGTTCCTGCTGTCGTTGATAGTGTTATCTACTCCAACTACATCGGAAGCGTTCCAACTTTCATCGCGACCCCAGAATCCGAAGAGCCAGTCTTTGTAACCTGTACCATTGATACGAGAGTACTTCAGCCTCCGCAAGGGCAGGCATTTCTGCCGCAAGCAATGGATATCACAATCAGGGTTAGGAGTTGGAAGCACGACGGTACACCAGCACCGAATGTGACGTTCAACTGGATCGCAATCGCGAGGACTGCAACCGTCACTAACTTTTAATGCGAAAAATAGAACGACTCATCGCTGGTAAACTCTCAAGACCCTTTGGAAGTGGCGGCAAATAGCGCAGGATCTCGATAAATCTCAACGGTACTTACAACGCATTACAGAGGTGTCCAGAGCAGTAGTTCAAGGTGAATCTTTGTCGAATCAAGCAAGGACCGCCATGCAGCAGGATTTCCAGGAGTTTACTCAGCAGCAGAGACAAGCTAGATTGGCAGCAACTCGAGCGCAGGTTAAAGGAAAAAAGTCTCAAGATGAGCAGAGTATTGAGCTTGGAGAATGAAGTATCTGCTCCTGCGGCTACTCGCTGATTCTAGTTCACACTAGTATCCCCACGCGATGCGCAATGAGTGCAGGAGCAAAGCCTAAAAAGGCTGTAGCAGAGCTTGCAGGAATTTCCTGGACATCCTGGACAATGACATTAAGAAGCGTTTCAGGGGAAACAGGCAATGATATCAGAACAGACCATTTCATTAAGCGCAGCAGGGTTAGAAGTAACGGCAAGTCCACAGCCCAATCCTGTTATCCCCGCCTGGTTTGCAGAGGCACTACTCATCGGGCAATATTGACAGCAGCATGGATTACTAGATCGCTTACAGCAGCAGGTGCAGGTGAATCGAGGACGGATGAGACAGTATGAGGTGTGTGACTTTGTCCTACTCCTGCTTGCCTATGCTGCGAGTGGATTGAACACATTGAGTGCCTTTTTTGCCGCAATCGCTCCGGTGCGTACGACACTGATGGCAGTGTGGGGACGGTAACGCTGTTCTGTCGCATCCACTTTGAGTCGATTTCTGGCAGATGTATGTCGCGTCGATTACTTTGACCGGTGGCAACAATCACAACTTTTGGACTTGAGTAATTGTCGTCTTGGCTGCGTTAATTACAAATGCTTGGTCGAAACCGCATTTAGCAAGGCTTTGATGCTCATGGATGACATCCAAATTTGACTCAGCGATCGGGCGCAAACTGAGAGAAAGTTGTGGTTGTCGCCCGGTCAAGATAACCATCGTCTAACAGGGGTTTGATGGAGCAAAAGGAGTCAGGGGACGGAAACGGTTTTTGAGTGTCGATACCTTAGGGCTAGTGCTACGAGTGTTTATGACTGCTGCGAATGTGGGGGAACGGGTAGGTGGAAAACGGGTCCTCAAACGGGTGAAACAGATGGGCAACAGTGTGTCACGGCTGCATACCATCTGGGTGGAGAAGAGGAGTATCCTGTGACTTGCCCATTTTCAGTTGAACAGATTTTGGATGAGGATTTTTTTGGGGTGTAGGTAACTTTTTCTGTCTGTATCAGGATTTTCAGAATTTTAGGATTTTCAGGATGATGGGATGGGAGGCTAGATATCATTTTCTTCCAGGGTTTCCTCTGGAAAAACAACGTCTTCATTGAGCACTGTAATCGGACAGGAAAAGTCAACGCTAATGAGTTGAACTTCCAATTCTTTTGAGTCTTCTGTTGTTTCTTCTGGTGAATAGGTCGTGAGTTCCCATTTGCCTTTCTCATTTAGGCGATAGCATTCTACATTCATGCGATCGGCATCCATTAAAACGTGTTCTCTTAAACTTTCAATTTGACGGTAATATCTAAATTTTCTGCCGCGATCGAATGCCTCTGTACTGGGTGAAAGGACTTCTACAATCAGGCAGGGATGATACATGACCCGTTGTGCTCTCTGATCACGCGGATCGCAACTACCCATTACATCTGGATAGTAAAAAGGGGCGTTTTGTGAAACGCCAACTTTGGCATCTGCCATGAAGACTTTGCAGCCTTTGCCTCGTAGGTGATTTTTAAGAGCAGTAGTCAGATTGACAGCAATAGAGTTATGGGGAAGGTTCCCTCCAGTCATGGCAAGAACTTCGCCGTTGATGTAGGCTTTTAGCTCAAGGGCCACCACGCGATCAGTGGTTTGAGAAAGATGCACTTATCTATAAAAACGACATTCAATTTGCAAAATCATAAAAGCCGCAAAAGCGACACTGAATTTGCGAATCACGAAAATGTCGCCGTTTCGGCAAATGATTGCCGAAACCTTTAATTGGCAGAAGTTTAATACGTTTAAGAATTGAACAGAACAAACTTTTAAGAGAAACATATAATATTTAAACATACATCAGTCTCAACAGGCTCGATAATGCAACAGGTGACATCACCTGTGCCATGATTGAATCACAACCAACGGGTTCTTGTCCTTTTGGTGTCACCCGTGAAGGCAACGGCAACGAATCTGTCAGAGTAGCAAAACTGGATTGGAAGTACGTGCGTGATCTTCTTTGAGAACGGAGGGATGTAGGAGTGTTGCCTTTGACTATGTTGCACTCCTATCCTTTTCAATCCTCAAGGCAGATTATCCTCCCAACTTCGGAATCAACCTACTTATTGCGATTTTAATGTGCGACCCGGAATGGAAGATTAAAACCGGGGTTGAGATTTTTGTGTTAATTCATCAGCCTCATGAAGATTTTTCGGCGCTGTTGGGCCGCTGGCGACAAACCCAGATTTGGCTGAATCAAGGCTACGAGTGGATCATGCCCAAACGCCATCAGCATCTGCTCAGTGAGGGAGCCGACGATATTCACCCGCTGTTTGTGATTTTTCCAGAGACCCCAGAGCGGATTCGGCGAGGCTTACGCGGTGCCTGCTTACCCTATGTGATGCAGACGGTTTATGCCTTGGATGAAGGGGAGTGGTTCGACGACGTCCTAGAAGCCAATACAGATGATTTACTGCTGGACGACTCGTTTATCAACACCGACGACGCCCTCGATTAGCCAAACTGACCCTCGAACACCGAGAAATTCATAGAATCTGGTCTATCCACTCCCCAAAAGATTGATCGTCAATCCTCCGCTTTTCTACCTAAAGGTATCCTTGACTGCATCGGTGAGTTAAGCGAAACTAACTTAAGAACTGAAGTATAGCCTCATTGTTTTGCTAACTTTTTTAACTTTTTAAGGCAGACTAATTCGTTTGGTCAGAGTTAGTTAACAATAGACTCATTTACACTTGCAGGCTATGTGTAGTTTTCCTACTTGTGCAGTTAGTGTAAATAGCTTGGCAAGTTGCTGCCGATAAGGCTGTTGTAGTTGTGGTTTACGCCTGAGGACTAGTGGAATGGAAACGCTGGAGTTCATCATTTATCCAGACGGTCGAGTTCAGGAGAAGGTAACAGGTATCATCGGGGCCTCTTGTGCCGAAGTTACAGCGGCGATTGAGGCTCAGCTAGGCCAAGTGTTAAGCCAGGAAACAACCTCTGAATATTTCGCTCAGCCTGTGCAGCAGTCCGTGTCGGCTCAAGCTCAAACGACCTATAGCGAGTGGTAACTATCACCGCTTGGTTCTCGTGTCCTGTCCAGTTTCATCCAGTTTGTTTAACGAAATCTCCCATGTCACACTTTAGCCAAATTAAAACCCAAATTCGAGACCTCACCTCGTTACAGGCGGCTTTGACCGATCTGGGCGTTGCCTGGAAGTCTGGACCTCAACCTGTACGAGGCTACCGTGGACAAACTCGGACCGCCGAGATTGTGATCGAGCAAAGCAATGGCTACGATATCAGGCAAATTTATTCAATCTCAATCCCAACTGTTGTCATCAGACCGTTTAGCAACTCAGCGCGGAATTATTGTCGGCAATATTTGGAGTCCAGCTTGGCTAAATCGACTTCGCGGGCTGACACGAACCACAAGCATTCCCTTAGATTGGTATGGCAAGCCCAATCGAAACTGGCTGAAATTTGAAGACCATGAGCTTCAGCAAGACGGAATTACCTTTCGGGGTTATTTGCCCGAAGCCGAACTGGTGACTCCGTTGCGTCAAGCTCCTTACGCGGTAGTGCCTACAGGAGCAGGTGATGATGACGACGACAGGCCCGAAATTGCTAAGCTTAGCTTACCGTCACGAATCAGTTTTATTACTGCCGCCGGAAATACTCCTATCCTTGTGGTAGGTCGGCGCGATAGTGTAGCGGCCAAATTTGTTGAAGAGTTTGAGATCGGAGTCGTCTGCCGCTACGATGCAAATGAGTTTCAGGACGCAGTCGAATACCTTTGCTCTGCTCAAGTACAGCAGATTATGCGCAGTCGGATTACTGAGTTAGCCAGCGCCCTCTCAGCGGATGGCATTGGTGAATGGATTTGGAATTCGCTGGCCCACGGTAGACCGATTAACACTCGTTTTGAAAACCTCAAGCCTCGCAATCAAAATCTGCCGGCTGCGAATCAACGTTTGCCCCAATTCAAGCAAAAATTAACCGATGCTAGTGTCATTATTACCCTCAACGAAGTAACCGAAAAGCATGGTACTGGAGCGTTGGTGAACCGCATTTTTGCCGGAACACCTCGTGTTTTTTCAATTCGCTCCCACAATCACTATGGCGCAGACCACCAGTTTGGCGATGTCAGTATTCAGTTGTCGCAACGTGACTGCACCCGTCATCAAGCGTTTCAAAATATCCTCAATGCGTTGCGCGGTTGCACGGTTGCACGGGCGTTTTGCGTGCCCTATGCTCCGGACGATTTGATCTCGTCTATTGCAGTTAAGGAGCTGTTTGATGTGCCACTGGGCACCTACATCATGGACGATCAGAATATTGTTGTCAAAAGTATTCCCGATCCACTCATGCTGGAGTTTCTCAGTAAGTGCTCAGTTCGATTTGCCACCCACCCTGAACTCAGAGATGCTTACGAAGCTAAATATAACCTCAAATTTTGGCTACTGCCTGCTATCGTGCAACGCAGTTTCCTACTACGTCAAACAACTGGAAACAATTTGTAAATTGCGGGGACTGCATCCCATCCTCGCTCCCTTGATCCAGACTTTTCTGGAAGAAATTCTATTTGAGCAGAAATCCACCCTGTTTGATCCGGCTCTAGTGGCTCGGCTAACCGACTCCGATGTGGGGGAACACTTTCGGGCAGTGTTTGTCCCCCTGATTCGCAGCCGCACCACCACTACCGAAGAACGACTGACGGTTGAACCGCCCAAATCCCTGAATGCCTGGAAGCCCTTTCAAGTCACCCTCAGCGAACGCCGTCCCGCATTGGAAGCGGTAAAGACCTTGTTCAACCTTGTTACCTGTAACCGGGAGTTAGAAGTGGCAGTCGCGAAGTTCTGCGATCGCGCCCCCGATGTGGCTGCCTTTGCCAAAAATGCGGGTTCCCAGTGTTTGCGAGTAGACTATCTGGCCAATGGCGATCGCCTTGCCTTCTACACCCCCGATTTCTTTGTTCGCACGATTGATGGTCACTACTATCTGGTAGAAACCAAAGGGCGAGAAGATCGGGATGTACCCTATGATTCGCTTGATGCTCCGAAGACTGACCAACAACAGACGAACCTGGGATCAGAAAACTGCTTAATTGACTTTTACAAACAGTTTCTCAACAACTGATCCAATTCAACAGTTGCTGTGCTGGTGAGGGCAATTTTCGGCAATTAGCTGTTTTCTTACGAGATGCAGATGAGAATTTAGTCGGTGGGTTGATTGGATCAACATATTGGCAGTGGTTATATGTCGATGTTTTTTGGATACACGAATCATACCGGGGAGGCGGTTACGGTATCTCCCTTCTAGCTGCTGCGGAGCAAGAAGCTGTTAAGCGGGGTTGCCAATATGCCTATTTAGATACGTTTAGCTTTCAAGCACCAGAGTTTTATCAAAAGCATGGATACGTTGTATTTGGAGAGCTATCAGACTTTCCAGCAGGGCACAGCCGATTCTTCTTAAGAAAAGTGTTGCAATAAGCGCGGCACAACAATCCGCTTCACTCGCCGCAAATAGCCTCTCGAACTCAACCAGCCAATTTTATACGGTCGGTGTGCAAGCGGATTGTTCGACTGCTTCGTTCAGTTGGTTAGGGCGTAGTTTAAAGATGATCGTTGAGAAGCGATCACCAGCAATTCGGGGCAAATGATCGAGCCATCCGCCTGTGCCCAAATCCAGATTATTGACACGGGTATCGGCATCAGCGCTGATTTTCTGCCCTATGTGTTCGATCGCTTTCGGCAAGCAGATAGCACCACTACGCGCCCCTACGGTGGCCTTGGTTTGGGCTTAGCTATTGTGCGTCATTTAGTAGAACAGCATGGGGGCACGATTCGGGCAGATAGTGCCGGTGAGGGAAAAGGCGCAACTTTTACAGTGAACTTGCCGCTGCTCGTCACGAATGCGACAACGAGCCAGCCTACATCCAACCCATTGCAAAATGGTTATAGCAAGCTACCATCGCTCGACTGCATTCAAGTGCTTGTGGTTGAAGATCACAACGACACTCGCGACTTTATCACCATGGTGCTGCAAGAATCTGGAGCAGAAGTTACGGCAGTGGCCTCGGTTCAAGAAGCGATTGAATATCTAGAGCAATTCAATCCGCATGTTTTGGTAAGTGATATTGGCATGCCCAGCGAAGACGGATATAACCTGATTCGCAAAGTGCGAGATCGAGAATCGGATCGGGGAAACCAGATACCGGCGATTGCCCTCACCGCCTATGCCCGCGCCGAAGATCAGGCCAGAGCACTGGCCGCTGGGTTTCAAATGCATGTGCCCAAGCCTGTAGAACCGCAAGAGCTAGTAGCGGTTGTAGCGAAGGCCGTAGGCCGCGAGGCACCCTAGCGTATGCTAGAGCAGAGATTGAGGTCAATCAGATCGGCTAATCTGGCTAGGCTAACCCAGACTATCAATAGTGTTTGCTAGAAGAGATAGGATATTGTTGTGGGCGCGCTTCGCGCAATATCTCTGTCCTAACTGTCGTGGCAACAGCTATAGGTGATAACCCAGATTATGGCTTAGATGATACTGACAAGCTCATTGTCCTGCGGAGCCTTGGTCGGCTGCAAAATCTTTTGATCAATTAGATCTAGAATTGCCGAGTCGCGTTTGGCGTCAAATTTCCTGGCAAACAGATGATGTGTGTTGCGTAGCCGCTCGAAATCGGCTGTGAGCAACGTAGCTGGTACGGTTGGGTTAGGATTTTCCCAATCAGCAAACCGCAAATCGTCATTCACAGCTGCATGCTTAAACGGCGAATTTAGCAGGATACATTGGAAAAAGAATTCATCTGAGATGAAAACATGATCGAAAAAATTAAAGCTCGAACGCGAGCGAACATCTAGGCTAGGTCTGGAATGCAGCAGAGTTGACTCAGAAATTCAGGAATCTAGAGGTGCCAGCTTCCAATCCCCCAATTTTTAAAGTTTTGTTACTTGATAGTCCAATTTTGTCGAAAAGTCGCCTGCGTTTACCTCAATCTGGGGTTAGAGGTATGGGCTAAAGTCAGGCTGAATGGTAAATTTAGGTGCTTTTTATACCTAGAGTAGGAGAATGGTTGCTAGACCAGACTGATTCTTACCTCTATTGGTGGAGGCAGTAGCTGACAATATCCTCCATAATTCTGATCAGTCTCTTCTAGAAGAGGTATTCATCGGATAGGAGCAATGGGTTAGGAGCAATGGGTGAAATTTCCGTCGCATTAATTGAAGATCACGATTTAACACGAGTCGGTCTAAAGGCTGCCTTACAGCGGCAAGAAGGAATTCGCGTGGTAGGCGAAGCAGCCAACGCCGGACAAGGGCTACAGTTGCTGGAGGCATCCAAGCCCGATGTGGCCATTGTTGATATCGGTTTGCCTGATATGGATGGCATTGAGCTAACACGCCGCTTTAAACAGGCCCATGCCGAAGCCGGTGATCAGCGAACCAAGATCTTGATCTTGACGATGCATGACAGCGAGGACTCGGTGCTGGCTGCATTTGCGGCGGGTGCTGACTCTTATTGCATGAAAGATATCAGTACGGATCGTCTCGTAGAAGCCCTGAATGCAACTTATGACGGAAACTCATGGATTGATCCGGCCATTGCTACGATTGTGCTGCGTCAAGTGCGGCAAGCTCCATCGGGAGCCGAGGTAGAGGCAGCCAAGAAGGTTTCGATTGGCGCAGTTGAACCTGAATACGAGCAGCTTTTAGAAAACTATCCGCTGACAGAGCGCGAATTAGAAGTATTGGAGCTGATAGTGGCTGGATGCAGTAATGCCGCCATCGCTGAAAAGCTCTATATCACTGTAGGCACAGTTAAAACCCACGTTCGCAACATTCTCAACAAGCTCTGTGCCGATGACCGCACTCAAGCGGCGGTACTGGCCTTGCGTTCTGGTTTAATTGGTTGATTTGCCTAATTAATCAGGTTGCTTTAGCTTGTCAGGTGCATCGTTCACCAAGCCCGTTGCCCGGTGCAGCGGGCTTATTGTTGCTGGATAAAGTGCGACTTCAAAAACACCTGCGGCAGGCGATCGCGATTGACGTGGATGAGTCAGATACCTTTGAGCAACTGCTAGAAAAGGTAACAGCTCTGAGCATTCAGAGCCGAGAAGTGGCGATTCCCAAAATCACGAAGATCTGGGATTTCATTATCTGGTTGATTATCTTCAAAAAACTTCAGGCATACGATGTGCGGATTCGCGCCGCCTGCATTTTTGGCGACCACAACGGGAAAGTGGTGGATTTTCTGCGGCTGACGCTGAAGGGATTGCTGAATCACTTCCTCTCATTGGAAGATAACCTGTTCGACAAGCTAGAGGAATTGCTGGCCGATGAACGAGTCAAAGCCGGTCGTGCCGCTGTTCTAGAATTGGCGCGTTACAAACCAATTATCGTTGCAGTTGACACTTTGGAGAACTATAACATAAACGATGATGTGATGATGCGGGCAACAGCAGCCTTAATTCAGCATGGCTCCGAATTCAACCGCGACTATGCTCGCAAGGGGATTCACCTGAAGATTTTTACAATGGCCGAGGTGTTTCCCTACATTAAAGAAGAAGTGATTCTGAATACGCTAAAGTTTATTCGCAATGAAATTTACCTCAACTGGCGGCCCAAAGATCTGATGCGGCTGATTAGCTGGCGGCTGTATCACTACCTACAGGCAACCAGGCAGTTGGCTCCCGAGTCGCACCAGATCGATTGGGACGACTACAACGACGTGCGCGAAAAAATGTGGACGCCCTATTTTGGCAACAGCCTCCGCAATAATGGAGGTACGCCGGAATTGAGCTTTCCCTATGTGCTGCGCCACACCCAAATGCGGCCTCGCCAGTTGATTGTGCTTTGCAATGCAATTGCCCACCGTGCCCAACAGCAGCGCACCTTTCCGTTTTTCCGGCCAGAGGATATTGTCAAAGCCGTGCTGCATGGCCAAAAGGCCCTAGCTGAAGAAGTGTTCAACTCCTACAGCTCGGTGTATCCCAAGGTGGGCCGCATTGTCGAGGCGCTGTCTGGCTTGCCGATGATCTTCAAAGGCAACGAGTTAGACAAACGCGCTCCCCTCACCGCCTCGGAATGGCCTGCTGGCGAGTACTCACCCCATGCGTTTCGGCAGCTCGTGGCTGAGTTGGGCTTGGTGGGACGGATTCGCAGCTGCAACGAAAAGGCTGGGATCGTGGAGCAGCGGCAGACCGGCAGCAAGAGCAACAGGCCAAAGCCGGAAAAGACTTCAACCCATTTCTGCCCTACGATCCAGATTTATTTGTGGCCGATTTGTCTAGCACTCATGTGTGTCTGCTGAATAAGTACAACGTTGTTGATCATCATTTGCTGTTGATCACCCGCGAGTTTGAAGAGCAAGAATCCCTGCTAACTCAGCCCGATTTTGAAGCCCTGTGGCTTGGGTTGGCCGAGATCGATGGCATGGGATTTTACAACTCTGGCAAAACAGCAGGAGCTAGCCAGCGCCATAAGCATTTGCAGCTCGTGCCCTTACCATTAATTCCAGACGGGGACAGAATTCCGATTGAGCCAGCTTTGATGACGGCTACTTGGCCATCCGAGATTGGCAGCAGTGCCGATCTTCCCTTTCGCCATGCGGTGATCCGGCTAGATGGCGCAGCTTCATCCCCCCAGCAGGCGGCGCAGGCCACGCTAGAGGCTTATTACAAACTGCTCACAGCCCTAAATTTGTATTCTCCGGTTGACCACAGTCTGCAAGGTGCTTACAATTTGCTGATTACGCGACAGTGGATGCTGATGGTGCCTCGCAAGCAAGAGCAATTTGCATCGATTCCGGTCAATTCGCTAGGCTTTGCTGGCACTCTATTTGTCCGCGACCAGGACCAGCTCGAACGCTTAAAGGCGATTGGTCCGTTACGGCTGCTGCAAGAAGTTGCTGATGGGCATCAACCCTAGAGGATTAACCCTGTAAAATTAACTGATGATGCATTGCAGGCCAGGATGAGCCATTCTTCAGTCATCAGGAAAGTTAGGATAGGGAATAACAAACTACAGCCACTATAAACTACAGCCACTATAAGGACTCCAACCGTGAGTGTTGTTGATCGTGCTTCTAAGCCACAGACTCATTCCTTAGACAATCGCAGGCGTTTTGCTGCTTCTCATTGGCTAGCCAGGTTGCTGTCACCGGATGTGATCGCGCCGCTGCTAGTGGGTGGTTTGGTCTTGATTTTATGGGAAGTAGGAGTACGGGTTACCAATACCCCTCCCTATTTGCTGCCCGGTCCCCTCTTAGTTGGGCAAACGCTGATTCAAGAATGGAGCGTTTTGTTTCCGTCATTACTGATTACATTCAAAATTACGTTAGTGGCATTTATTGCGGCTGTCATTTCAGATGCTGGATTGGCACGGCAGCGGCATGAGCGTGATGGAGATGAGCCATCGCTCGCAGCGTTTCGGTGAGATACTTGAAAAGGCAATGGATGGGATCCGATCGCTGATGCATTTGCCCGAAGACCGAAGCATACTTTTCCTTCCCGGAGGAGCGACGTTGCAGTTCACACTGATTCCGATGAATTTGATGAGCGGTACGCGACGCGCCGAATACTTGGTAACGGGTTCATGGGGTGAAAAGGCGGCAAAGGAAGCCTCGTGCTACGGAGATATTGCAATCATCAATGCCGCAAAAGATGGGAAATACACTTCTGTTCCTGATCAGGACGAACTTGAATTCGACCCATTGGCAGATTATGTCCACTACACCTCGAATGAAACCATCGATGGTGTCGAATTCAGTTATGATCTTGATGCTGCCGGAATTCCGGTGGTGTGCGATGCATCCTCAAACATTCTTTCCAGACCTTTCGATGCTGAGAAATACGCATTGATATACGCCGGTGCCCAGAAGAATATCGGCCCCAGCGGCGTAACCGTTGTAGTAATTCGCAACGACCTGCTCGATCGCATCCCAAATGGCCTACCGCCTCTTTTTGACTATCGAAATATCCAAGAGCATGGGTCGATGCCAAATACACCTAATACCTGGGCGATATATATGATCGGTCTGGTTTGCGACTGGCTGAAAGAACAGGGCGGTGTAGAGGCGATAGCGCAGATAAATGAGAGAAAAGCCAAAAAGCTTTATGCTGCAATAGATTCAAGTGACGGTTTCTATCGCGGCTACGCGGCCCCCTCTGCTCGCTCACGCATGAATGTTACTTTCCACCTTAATGATGAAGCGCTCGAGGAGCGTTTCTGCAATGAGGCCGAACAGGCGGGACTTAACGGATTGCGCGGCCATCGTACCTTTGGCGGTATCCGTGCGTCAATATACAATGCCTTCCCTGAAGAAGGAGTGGATGCACTTATCGAATTTATGAAAGAGTTTGCGGCAAGAAATGGCTAGGCCGGAACACGATCCGCTTTGGACAATACTTCAATCAATTCCTCTTCCTCTTCGGGAGATACGGTTCTTAGATCAATAAGACACCTGTCATCACTTACCCTTGCCATCACCGGTGGTGATGACCTCCTAAGCCGTTCAGCGACATCCGCTGCAGCCGACCCGTTTACGGCGGCCATTGGCGAAATCGGGTAGGAGCCAAACAAATCCCGCAGGCTCGCGTGAATGCGGTACAGCCACAGCAGCGACAACCCCACCACCCATAGGTTGATCCAAATCCCCAGCTGATCCAGCGGCGTAAAGATAAAATCAGCGATGCTGACCACCACCGACAGTAGGCTGGCGAAGGGCTGATTGGTATTGCCTAGATCTAGCCCCGTGTAGAGCGAAACTGAGCCAGCTCCCAGCAGCGAATATACTACTCGCAGCGTATCGACAATCAACCGAACCCATAGCAGGCTTAGCAGTAACTGGGTGAGATGACGAGGCAGGTTGACTTGAGTTTGGCCTAGCTCTGGCTGAAAATCTGAGGCAGCGGCGCTGGGAGGGGCAGTTGGCGCTAGAGCGAACGGATCGGCAGTCGGGAGGACGGGAGGCAAATCAGCCGATAGGGTTGATAGGGCAGTCGGTAGATCGGTTGGTAAATCCGTCGGTAGATCGGTCGGTAGATCGGTTGGTAAGTCGGCCGTAGGCTCTACTGGCAGCAGAATCATAGCATCGGGATCGAGGTCGTCTAGCCGCACTGTTGGTTCTACCGGCAGCAGAATCATGGCATGGGGATCGAGGTCATCAAGGCGAAAGATTGGGGTTTCTGACGCATCCTCGTCGTCATATTTGGCAAGTGACAGGTATGGTTCTGGCTCCTGGGGAATTAGCTCAATCACCTGTCGCCAAGCTAGTGCCGTCTGTCCGGTTTGGCGGCCATAGAGTTTGACAGTCTCGATTGTGGCCACATTCAGTTTCTGCATGCCCTGGGTTACGAGCTTTACCATCGTGGATTGATGAGGAACCCGCTCTGCTTCCAGCAGCAGTTTGAGACAGTGGCCTTGGCGACTTGCCCTTGCCGTGATGCCATACTTGCCCAGCGTGCGGGTAATCAGATAGGCAATTGCTCTCGGATCACCCTGCTTCGCCAGTTTCACGATTTCATGTTGTGAGTGTTGAGCCATCTTTTCTAGCGCAAATCAGACCAACCCTACTGAGCCAACTATTCAGGGATTCAAGGACGGAATCAGGTTAGACCAATTCTGAGTTTTGAGTTTTCTGAGTTTTGCTGGTGTAACCTGTATGTAGCATGTAGTTTTGTAGCTTGCTGTTGCGGGATGGCCTGTAGATTGTGATCCCATCAAGGTTTGGTCAGAAGTGTCCAATTTAGTCCCAATGGGCAGCAACTGGTGAGCGCCGGGGATGACGATGCAATACGCCTGTGGAATCTGCAGGGACAACCGTTGGCAGCCTGGAGAGTGAATCAACGGCGAGTCTGGCAAGTCGCCTTCAGTCCCGATGGGCAACGGCTGGCAAGTGCAGGAGAGAATGAAACAGTCCAGGTTCGGGACTTGCAGGGACAGCTCCTAGTATCTTTTGAAGGGCATCTCGGCCCTGTTTACAGCATTGGCTTCAGTCTCGATGGCAGGTCTTTGGTCAGTTCAGGTCAGGATGGCACTATCCGATTATGGGATTTGCAAACTAACCGCCAACAGAAACTCTTCCAGGTCTATGATACGGCGGTTAACTCCGTGACCTTTAGCCCAGATGGCACCTATCTCATCAGCGGTGACAATAATGGCGATGTGCAATTGTGGAATTTGCTGATTCAGCAACAGGTTGCCACCTGGAGCGCCCATCCCAAATCGAGTGTGCGCAGCGTCAGGTTTAGCCCCGATGGTAAGTTGCTGGCAACGACAGCAGATGATGGTACAACGAAGTTATGGCGGCTAGAAGTGTTTGATGAATTACTCACTAGAGGATGTACTCTGATGAACGACTATCTGAATCATCTTAGAGAGAATACTCAAACGTTGGATGATGATGATCGCGATCTCTGTAAACGATAGATAGGGTATCAACTCGGTGTTGCCTATCCTCAAGTATGAACAAACCAAACAGCAATCAGACTCAAAGATGCTCTGGAAGCCTGCGCCAAATCCAATTAATCCTAACAGCGGCTAGAAAAGCGGATCTTCTATTTAGAAGGAAAAGCACTGGAGTTTTAGAAGGAAAAGCACTGGAGTTAATTGCAGTAATTTTACCAGGCTTACGTCTATTTCTGTTCCCTGCCATCACTTTATTTGGCACTTTTTCCGCCAGTATCCCGCAAGTGCCGGTTCTGCCGCTATTTTGGTAAGAGAGACTTTATCAAGCCAGTTGATTGAATACTCATGACCAGCCGTATCATTGACCTCCTCCGAGCCGGACAGCCTGACCAAACCGTCACTATTCAGGGCTGGGTCCGCACCCGACGCGAACAAAAAGAATTTTGCTTTGTTGAAGTCAATGACGGCTCCTCGATGGCCGGATTCCATCCGAACAGGCTATTAACGTTGAGTGTAAGTATCGCGGTCACCCCTGGAAGCCTTCAGCCTGATTCTTCAGACCAGGCAGTCGCACTTCAAATTTATTCGCACTGCAATTCTATTCAGCCTGACCTGGATTAGTCACACCCACAGGTGCAGGAGCCGCAATTGCCTGTAGGGTCTGGCAACGAATTAATTCAGTCACAGTCGGATTGGGTCGTCCTTCTAGGCGAGCCACGGCAGTAATGGCTTCAGCGAGGGCTTGAGCCGCTTCAGTCTTGCTATAGCCACGTCGTTGGGCAATTTGTATGGCCTTCTCATCGGCAGTAATTTCTAAGTCGTCGCTACGGTTTTGTCGCCAAATTTGCGCCACCGCCAGGGCTGTTAAAGTACCAAACGTTACCGCGCCAGCCGCATTGATTTGTAGCAGTTCCAGCAGCGTTAAACCTGCCCCCGCAGCAGCTAAGCCTTGAAAGAGCGTGGGCTTAAACCACTGAATCGAAAGCAGCCAGCTCACCGTGTGAAGCAAAAGCAAATCCTGCTGCGCCTGAGTTAGCTGATTCCACAGGTCAAAATTGATTTGGATCGGGCGAGTCTCCTGACCAGGGCGGGGCAATTTGGCCGCAATCACCTGTGGCTGCTGATTATTCTCCACAATTTTGCAGTACATGCGCCCAGAGGCTGGCATCAAGTCAAGGAGACGGCTAATTTCTGATCTGGCAACCATCGCTTTACCCTAACTGGCAGTTGTTTGAGGGGCACAAAACTTCTCTACGCAGCGTACAAACAGTTCAACCCCAATCCCTAAAGCAGTTTCGTCAAAATCAAACCGGGGATGGTGATGCGGATAGCTCAAGCCTTTGTTTAAATTGGCTGACCCCAAAAAGAAGTAGCATCCCGGCACGGCTTGCAGAAAATAGGACATATCTTCACCCCCCATGGTTTGGCAGTCGGGCACAATTCCTGCTGGGGTTTCAATCACCGTTTCAGCCACCGATTGGACCAAGTTCACGATAGCCCGATTGTTGATCACTGGTGGATAAAACTCCTGGTAGTCGAGTTGGTAGCTAGCGCCATGACTCTGGCAGATGCCTGCTACAATCTGCTCGATCCGCTGCTGGAAGAATCCCTTCAGGGCTGGGTCGAAGTAGCGCACAGTGCCACTGAGGCGAGCCGCATCTTGCCATTATTTCCACTTCTAGCGGCATCATGACCGACCGGGATGCTCGACGGCAGGGGCTAGGAGGCGAAGTCCTCTGCTATGTCTGGTAGCGCCGCAACGTCGTTGGCGTTGAAGTCAGCATTGCATTCATTAACAGAACCTCAAGACTACTACTGCTGATGATTGTGTCTAGGAGAAAGTAATCATGTCTCGTATTGGTAAACGCCCAATTCCAGTTCCTAAGAACGTGACTGTAACCATCGCGAATCAGCATGTAGCAGTCAAGGGGCCAAAAGGTGAACTCGCTCGCACACTGCCGGATGAGGTAGAAGTGGTGCAAGAAGGCGAAACGATTCTAGTCAACCGTCGCAATGACTCTCGGGTTGCCCGTCAACGCCACGGTCTTTCCCGCACTCTAGTTGCCAACATGGTGGAAGGAGTGTCTCAGGGATTTCAAAAGCGTTTAGAGATTCAAGGGGTTGGCTATCGTGCTCAGGTGCAGGGACGCAACCTGGTATTGAGCTTGGGCTACAGCCACCCAGTTCAGATTGAACCGCCGGATGGCATTCAGTTTGCCGTTGAAAACAACACCAATGTAGTTGTGTCCGGCATCAACAAAGAAATTGTCGGTAACGTAGCAGCCCAAATTCGCGCGGCTCGTCCACCCGAACCCTACAAAGGCAAGGGAGTCCGGTACGCGGGCGAAATGGTTAGACGTAAGGCTGGTAAGGCAGGGAAGAAATAATCATGAAACGGACACGCAAAGAATCAACTCGTCGTCGCCACAGCCGAATTCGGCGCACGGTTGTTGGAACTTCAGAGCGGCCTCGTCTGGCAGTATTTCGTTCCAACCAGCATATTTACGCCCAGGTGATCGACGACAGCCAGCATCGTACTTTGGCAGCAGCGTCTACCCTAGAGGCCGATCTGCGCTCCGAGCTGGAATCAGGTTCCACCTGTGAAGCATCGGCCCGGATTGGCAAACTAATAGCTGAACGAGCGATTGCTCAGGGGGTGCAGCAAGTTGTGTTTGACCGAGGTGGCAATCTGTATCACGGTCGGGTAAAAGCTTTGGCTGATGCCGCTAGAGAAGGCGGACTAAATTTCTAATCAAATCCTGTACGGGCGTTTTGCGAAACGCCTCTACGCAAGAATTTCTAACTGCCGCAGATTTGAGGAAAGGCAAGATGGCGGTCGAACCTGTGCGTTTCGACGATGTACGCGCCGACCGGGACTTATTGCCCGCTCAAGCCCAAGCCCGACGCCGAAAGCAATTTCCGGCGTGCTTCGGAAACCCAGAATGCGTAATTATCAGTACGTTAAAATACGCGAATAGCGTAGAATGGGTCATATATGGCGCGAATCACGCTATTATAGTGGACACGGCCCGCGTGGTATCGTATCAGGCGGGCGACATTTTCCGGGAGCAGCATGACGATGGCCACCACCGCCGATTATGGTCTGGGCGAACATACCTTCCCGCGCGGCTGGTTCATGGTCGCGGCATCGGATCAGGTCCAGGACGCGCCGTTCTCGACCCGCTATTTCGGCGAGGACATGGTGATCTACCGCGGCAAGAGCGGCAAGGTCTATGCGGTCTCCGCCTATTGCCCGCACATGGGCACGCACCTGGGCAAGAACTCCACCTCCTACGTAGTTCAGGACCGCGAGCATATCGACGGCGAGGGCATCCGCTGTCCCTATCACGCGTGGCGCTTCCGCGGCGAGGACGGCAAGTGCGACGACATCCCCTATTCCCCCGCGCCGATTCCCAAGGCGGCCTGCGTCAAGAGCTGGCCGGTCAAGGAACGCGCCGGGGTGGTATGGCTGTGGCACGATGCCGAGGGCGGCTCGCCCGATTACGATGTACCAGCGTTCGAGAACTACGATAATCCCGAATGGACGCCCTGGGCGATCGACGATCTCGGTGTGCTCAAATGCCATCCGCAGGAAGTGATCGACAACATGGCGGACAAGGCGCATCTGGTGCCAGTCCACGGCTCGGCCGACATGGAGAGCTTCGTCAACGAATTCGATGGGCATGTGGTGCGCCAGTTGCTGGTCGCCGGGCACAAGACGCTGGTTTCGGGCGAGGGCGCGATGACCAACGATACCTGGTACACCGGGCCGGGCATTCTCCAGTCGACGATGGAGGGCGAATTTCCCTCGCTGATCCTGATCTGCCATACCCCGGTCGACGACGGCACGATCCACGTCTGGCACGCGCTGCTGGTCAGGACCCCCGACGTGCCCACCGCGCGCGCCTACCAGGCGGCCAGCCTCGCCGCGTTCTCGCAGGATTTCGAGATCTGGGCGAACAAGCGCGCGTGCATCAATCCGCTGATGGTGCGCGGCGACGGGCCGTTCCTTGACGGATATGAAACTTGTCGTCGATTGAAACAAAATCCATTAACTTGGAACATTCCAGTAATTTTCATGACTGCCCTGACCGATACCGAAAATAAAGTGAAGGGATTATCGTTTGGAGCCGTTGACTACATTACAAAGCCATTTCACCAAGAAGAAGTGCTGGCGCGGATTAGAGTGCATCTGCAGCTACGTGACTTTGCCAAAAGGCTGGAATCTCAAAACCAATTGTTGAAGCAGGAAATTGAGCGGCGAGAACAGGCAGAATCTGCTCTGTTGAAGCTAAATCAGCAGCTGGAACAGCAAGTAGAAGAACGAACCAAAACGCTCTCATCTACGTTAGAGGAACTGCAGCAAACCCAGCTTCAGTTGATCCACAGTGAACGAATGTCTGCACTGGGGCAACTGGTGGCGGGAGTGGCTCACGAAATCAATAATCCAATCAATTTTATTTACGGTAACCTCACACCAGCAGCCGAATATACCCAAGCTTTATTGCATTTGGTCAACCTTTATCAGCTCTCTTCTCCTCCGACCTCAGAGATTGCAGAACAGATTGAGGTTATCGACCTGGAGTTTTTAAAGCAGGATTTACCTAAACTGCTGAACTCAATGAAGTTAGGAGTTGAACGCATTCGCCAAATCGTAACTTCTCTGCGATGCTTCTCTCGACTCGATGAATCTGAAATGAAAGCCGTTGATATTCACGAAGGGCTGGACAGCACATTGTTGATTTTGCAGAATCGCCTGAACTCGAAGGCCAATCGATCCGCGATTCAGGTAATTAAGGACTACGGTGAATTAACTGAAATCGAATGCTATGCCAGTCAACTTAATCAAGTATTCATGAACTTGATCGCAAACTCAATTGATGCATTAGAGGAATTGAACCGAACACGTTCTCTAGTAGATATTGATAAAAATCCTGGAATGATTCAGATTCGCACGTGGCAGGCAAATGACAATTGGGCAATAATTTCCATCAAAGACAATGGACCTGGAATTCCTGAAGAAATTCGCCACAAGATCTTCTTACCGTTTTTTACGACTAAAGGAATTGGGAGAGGTACGGGTTTGGGACTGTCGATTAGCCATCAAATTGTAGTGGAAAAACATGGCGGTAAGTTGAACTGTGCTTCGACAGCAGGACAGGGAACAGAATTTATCCTGGAAATGTGGGACAGGTTCTCGCTCATCTGCACCAACTTCTCGCTAGTCCAAGTGTCAGCTTCCGGCTCAGGCTGCGATACCTTTAACCCCAAGCCAAAGGCACCAGCCAAGTTACTGCTCAGGTTGACCAATTGATTCGTCTTGCTTGTTTGAGTACGCCCAATTTGAGTACGCCCAAATAGTTGCCGAACAACTCGTTTAATCCAGTTCAACATCTTAGTACCCCTTAATCCTTTCACAAATGGTGGTTGTTCTTTTTATCTTCAGTGTAGGAAACCGCAAACGAACCTACAAAAACAGGCGTGCATAGTTTCCATGAGCAGGTTCTATGCTTGCAAGCTAGGGGTACTATTAGACCATTAATTTTAGATGTAAGCAAATATTTAATGATTACGAGTCGAGGAGTTGGCGATAGGGTTACTAAAACCCCAAATTAAAGACATTATTGGAGGAACTGTTCTATGCTTCCTGATGCTAAATGTCAATATTTATGGGTCGCCTGGGATTCGAACCCAGGACCAATCGGTTAAAAGCCGAGTGCTCTACCGCTGAGCTAGCGACCCGTCCGGTGCGTTTCGCACACCGTACTCCACATTAGCATACGACCATGGCCAAGTGGCAAGAGTAGGGCTATTTTTTCTTGATCCTGGTCCCGTCGTTGACTGCCTAGATGCCCAACTTGCTCTTAGTTGCGGTGATTATTGTTGTAGCGCACCAAGGCACCGGCCCATTGCAGCTTCTCGCGCAGCGTTTGGTAGTAGGAATAGTTTTCGCGCAGCAAAATAAACTCTGCCGGACGCTCAGCCATGCGGATATCAACTCGCTGTCCCGGCCAAATGGCGGTTGCCAATACCCCATCCATCCAGAGTTTAGTATTTAATTCCCGATCGGCCAGCGGCCAGATGCTAACGACAGAACCTGCGGGCAACACAATCGGACGGCTGGACAAACTCAGCGGACAAATCGGCGTCACCACAATTGCATCCATACCGGGGTGAATGATTGGCCCCCCTGCGGCTAAGGTATAGCAGGTGGAGCCAGTCGGTGTTGCCACCAGTAACCCATCGCCCTGATACTGGTCAATCACTTCACCATCAATTTCCATTTCTAGAAATGAGGTCAACATCCGGTCGGCTGAAGCCGGTTTGACGCACATTTCGTTGAGGGCATAGAAACAGTGGGACCCACAGGCTGGGAAAAACACAAGAGGCGGCAAAGTTGGCGAATCAGCTGAATCAGGAAGGCTGGACGGTGGAGAAACCATTGATATTGATATCAACTCGCCAGGCTGCTTTGTACTATTGGGCACTCAGCATTTCAGCGCTGTCTCCGTAAAGTAGCCCGGGTTAAGTGGGAATCCTACCAGTAGAGTCAGCCAATTTATAGGCCGAGAAGCGCAATTCAGGTCTAGCCCTGCTCAGGTTGTAATGGAGGCAGTATGTTTCAGGTTGTTGTGGGCCACAGTGAAGATCCGGATTCCCAGGCAGCAATTGAGGAAGTTTTACTACAATGTCGGCAAAAACTGGCTGGCACCCTGCCCCAAGCTGGAATTTTGTTTGCAGCAATTGACTTTGACCATGCCCTAATTTTGCGCCAGATTCAGGTCAGCTTTCCAGAACTAGAGCTGATTGGCTGCACCACCGATGGGGAAATGTCCTCCACATTAGGCTTTCAACAGGACTCGCTGACGCTGATGCTGTTCTGCTCCGATACGGTCGAGATTCGGGCCGGGGTGGGCTATGGCTTGCAGGAAAATCCGGGCAGAGCGGCGCAACAGGCCGTAGTACAAGCAACGCAGAAAAGTAGCGCAACGGCTCAACTTTGTCTGGCCTTACCGGCTAGCTATTTAATCGACGGCACCACTACCAGCGGCGTGGCCATTTTAGAAGCGCTCAAGCTGGCCTTGGGCAACCAGGTACCAATTGTTGGCGGGGCGGCTGGCGATCAGTTTCGCTTTCAGACCACCTACCAGTTCTTTGGGGCGGAAGTATTGACGAATGCTCTGCCGGTATTGATTTTCTCTGGCTCAATTTTGTTTTCCTACGGAGTCGCCTGCGGCTGGCAGCCAATTGGTCGCAAAAGCCAGATTACACGAGCCGAGAAAACGGTCCTCTACGAAATCGACGGCAAACCAGCGCTGGAGTTCTATCACCGCTATTTAGGCAATCGTCCGCCCACGGCTGAAAACCCACTGGCAGTGTACGAAGATGACAGCGATCGGTATTATATGCGGGTTCCCAACACCTATGATGTTGAGACTGGCCGCATTAACTTTTTGGGAGACATTCCCGACCAGGCCACCGTTTGTGTTACCGAAGCCAGTCGCGATCAGATCGTTGCCGCCGCCGAAAGCTCACCGGAACGGCAGTTGCAAATACATTAGGGGGACAGGATCTGTTCGGTACTCGCATTTTAGGACAGCAAATTGGCAGGATTGATCAATCTCCAGTGATCACCAATGGCTATGGCGTGCAGTTCAACTGGCAACCCAGCGCAAGATTCTCAATTAGCGGTTGGTTTAGCACCTTTTATCCGCGTTTGATTGGTGAAGGAGACGGCAATATCCTTACCTATGCCCTAACATTCGCGCTTCCTGATTTGGGGCAGCGGGGCAATCTGCTGGGCTTGGTAGTGGGAGCAGAACCCTATTTGACCGAGATGGGCGGCGATCCGCAAGACTTTGCTGTAGATGTGCCGCTACATATTGAAGCCTTTTATCGACACCGCTTGAACGACAACATTTTCATTACGCCTGGAGTCATTTGGCTAACGGCTCCGAATCAAAGTAATGATAATCCGGATGCCATTATTGCCACGCTCAGAACAACGTTTCTGTTCTAGAAGGAGCTGAGGAAAATAGAATGCAATCTTGAATTTTGCAAGTCAACTAATCTAGAAATTTGCTTCGGGAGAAGAAAGCGTGAAAGGAATGTTTGTAGTATCTGACGTAATTCCACAAACGAGGAGCTTCATCGATGATGTTGTTGACATTGTGGATGATGTTTCTGATGTAGCTAATGATATTGACAACAGCATCGAAGACATTGAAGATGATATTGAGAGTATTGGCGATGCGTTTGATGACGATGATGACGATGATGACGATGACAACAATAATGATGGCGGCAGCAACAAAAATAAGCTAAAGGGAACCAAAGACGACGATCAGATTGAGGGCAACAATAAGAACAACAATCTTAAGGGACTGCAAGGCGATGATGAGATTGATGGACGGAATGGCAACGACTCGCTGTTTGGCGGCAGTGGCGATGATACGCTAACAGGCAACAATGGCAACGACCGACTAGTGGGCGAAGGCGGAAAAGATACCTTGGCAGGGGATGACGGCAACGACCGACTAGAAGGCAGCGGTGGAGACGATGTGTTGTTTGGTGGCAAGGGTAATGACTCACTCGACGGCGGCGATGGTAAAGACATTCTGTTTGGCGGCAAAAAAGGTAACGATACGCTGTTTGGTGCAGGTGGTAAGGATATCTTTGCGACGAAGCGCCAGTCCGGATTAGACACGGGTTGTTGATCGTCGTTTCCACCCGCAACACGTTCCTGTGGGGGCTTGTACTGAATTTTGTGTCAGGGTGTTTGGGAACGGGGTTTGCAGGTCACTTCAACAGGTTGGCGGGCATGCGGTCCTCGAACAGCACCGCGAAATAATTCAACGCCTCTTTCCACTTCGGCACCGCGTGACGCCAACTCTTCGACGCCTCCCGAATCGCCAACCACACCAACTTCAAGGCACTCTCCGCGTTCGGGTACTGCTTGCGGTTCCGCGTGAACTTCCGAATCACACTATTCACACTCTCAATCGCGTTCGTCGTGTAAATCACCCTCCGGATCGGTTCGGGGAACTCGAACATGGCCACGATGTCCAGCCAGTTCTGTCGCCACTGCTTGACAATGGTGGGATACTTCCCACCCCACTTCGCCTCGAAGGCGTCCAACGCGGCCTCGGCTTCGGCCTGCGTCGCTGACTGATCGATCGTCTTCAGGTCCTGGACAACTTCAGGACTATCTTGCTTATTAGTATACTTCAGTGCATTGCGTACGAGATGGACAATGCATCGCTGAACCTTGGCTTGCGGGAACGCCACGCGGATCGCATCCGCGAAGCCGGACAAGCCATCCACACACACAACAAAGATATCCTGGACATCGCGATTCTTGAGATCGGTCAGGCAGTTGAGCCAAAACTTGGCCCCCTCGGTTTCACCCAGCCAGAGTCCCAGAAGTTCCTTTTTTCCCTGCAGATTCACGCCCAACGCCACATACATGGTGTGGGGTGAAACCTTGCCATTGTCACCCCGAACATGCACGACAATCCCGTCCAGATAGACGATGGGATAGACGGCATCCAGACGTCGAGTTCGCCAAGCCGTTGCCTCGGCATCCAGGTCCGCCGTGATCTCGGAAATCAAGGTGGGCGATACATGGACACCATAAAGGTCCATGACAATGTCTTGGATATCGCGGGTCGTCATGCCTTTGGCATAGAGAGCCAGAATCTTGTCATCAAAGCCTTCGAGTCGGCGTTGATATTTGGGGAGGAGTTGGGGTTCAAAGGTGCCGTCACGATCCCGCGGAATCGCCACGGTGACTTCACCCAGGTCGCCGGTCACGGTCTTGGCGGAATGCCCGTTGCGACGATTCGACTTCGCCTTGATCGTGGCCGCCTCGGCCGATCCAGTGCCAATTTTGGTCATTTTACCGCTAGGATTAGCGATTCTCGTGAATCAGACGTTGCGGGGCATCAGTTGGTTTCGAGCTGCCTACTATGTGCCGGTTGTCATCTCCATGGTAGTAGCTGGAATTGCCTGGCGCTGGCTCTACGCTGAGAACGGCCTGTTCAATCAAATTCTGCGAGCGCTCCACCTGTCCAATGAAGGTATTCCCTGGTTGACCAGTCCCCAGTTCGCTTTGTTCAGCGTCATGCTGGTGACCATTTGGAAAGGCTTGGGCTACTACATGGTGATCTACTTGGCCGGGTTGCAGTCGATTCCTGCCGATCTCTATGAGGCCGCTGCCATCGATGGTTCAGTTGGTTGGCGCAAGCATTGGGATATCACTGTGCCCCTGATGCGTCCGTACCTGTTTCTGGTAGCCGTCATTTCAGCCATTTCAGCTACCAAAGTCTTTGAAGAAGTCTACATCATGACCCAGGGTGGACCGCGCAGCAGTTCTAAAACGCTGGTCTACTACGTGTATGAACGCGCCTTTCAGGATTTGGAAATCAGCTATGCCTGTACCATCGGCCTAGTTACGTTTCTCATCATTCTCACCCTCTCCATCCTGCGCCTGTCCCTAACTCGCCAGCCCACAACCGATTTAAGCTTCTAGGGGCAATAACATAAAGGCGGTTGCTAGCGTTGTCATGGGTCGCCAACAATTCCATAATTTCACGGTTTCTTTTGCGCTTTTAATTCTCATCTGTCATCTCCTGTCTTCTGACTCCTGACTTCTAGCTCCCCTACCACCCCCACCATGACCGACTGGCTCTTCCCTTGTCCCCCTTTGTTTTCCGGCACTCTAATCAAACGCTACAAACGGTTTTTTGCCGATATTTTGCTCGATTCTGGTGAAGCAATCGTGGCCCATTGCCCCAATACGGGACCAATGACCGGTGTTTACCACCCTGGCTGTCCAGTGATGGTCTCTCGCAGCGCTAGCCCAACCCGCAAATTGCCCTACACCTGGGAAATGATTCAGGTGCCACCGCTGCCAACTTGGGTGGGAGCAAATACAGCCATGCCGAACCAGGTCATTAAAGCAGCCCTAGCAGCTCGCCTATTTCCTGAACTGGGTGTCTACACGCAGATTAGAACCGAAGTGCCCTACGGAAAGGACAAAAAGAGCCGAATCACGATCAGCCGACCAGCAAGGCCCAAACTTGACAGCACGGCGGCCACCTGTCGAGCAAACGAGCGATACACGGTTGTAACTAGATGGGGAGGCCGATTGTTGACCGCACCATCGCTATCCATCAGCCCTGCTAGATAGGCCGCTCGAATATCCACCGCACCTTGGAGAATGAAGCGGGGCACCTGCAATGGCTGGTTAGGCTGCTTGATATGTTGGTAGAAGTACTCGGCCAATCGAAGCGAGGAGCACACCGATTTAATTGCGGTTTCTCCTTTAACAAAACCGTGGGAGACCGACAGACCGAACAGCGCTAGCGCCGCATCCAGCTTTTCCCGCACCCCAGCCGATACCTGCATATCCAGGCCATTCATCGCCCATTCAACTCGCCCATAGGGTTTGCCATATTTGTTGCGTCCCAGCGCTACATGGCCATCCCCTTGCGTAAATCCAATCAACCAGGCAACTTCAGGGGTGAGATCGGGAATCACGATCGGCTTCACGCTGCGGCTTTGCGCAGGTCGGGTTGTATCGTCTTGGGGAAGGTGAGTCACGGTCCCGGGCAGAACCTGTGTGCTGTGCATCAGCCGATCGCCTTCAGCCAATTCCGCCAACGGCTTCCAGCGGATCGTACCTTTGGCATCGGCCCAAACGGCCTGTCGGTGATTCAGGGTCGCTCTTGGAGCCGTGGCGTTGGTCTCAATTTCGTAGACATCTTGATAGCCCTGATCGAATTTGTTGACCACTCTGCGGAAACCGAGCGGCGTTTGCACCAAATCTCCAACCTGCACATCCTTGATCGGCACCAGTCCCTTTGAGGTGTGCACCAGCGCATCTTCAGGCAAGCAGCGGCGGATGTTACCAGCCACCACACAAGCAGCCGCCTCATCGATCAGCAAGCAGCATTCCACCGAGGTCAACTGGCGGCCAACTGCTTTGTTCAAAATATGGGCACAGCGCTCATAGAGTCCGGGTAGGCGAATCGGGTTGGCCACACCGCCAAAGCCCTTCAGTTTTTCTCCGGCAGGACGCACATCACTGAGGTCAATCACCACCTGCACCGAATCGGTAAAGCGCTCGTCGGTAGAAAGCTCCAGCAGCGCTTGGTAGGACTTGACCCAACCCTGGCGGCTATCGCCCACCTGAATCGTCACCTGATTGCTGTTGATCGTGACGGCGCGTTGCGTGTCCAGACAGCGGCGAGGTTGGCCGTTCGGTTTGTCGGTTTCCCAAACGATTTCCCCCTCATAGCCCATTAATTCACAGATGAGCGTAATTAAATCCTTGATCGAGATTTCGTAACCCGTCCCCAGGTTGATCGGCTCTGATTCAGAGTACAGGCGGGTGCCCATAACAATGCCTCTGGCTGCATCCGTAGAATAGAGAAACTCGCGGGTAGGGCTGCCATCTCCCCAAACCGGAATCTGTTTGTCGCCACGCTGCTGGGCTTCGTGGACTTTGCGAATCAGGGCGGGAATTACGTGCGAACTGCGTGGATCAAAGTTGTCTTCAGGGCCGTATAGATTCACGGGCAGCAGGTAGATGCCATCAAAGCCATATTGCTGCCGATAGGCTTGAAGCTGGACTAGTAGTGCTTTTTTAGCAATGCCGTAGGGAGCGTTTGTCTCTTCTGGATAGCCATTCCAGAGGTCCTCTTCTTTGAACGGTACGGGTGTGAATTTAGGATAGGCGCAGATCGTGCCTACACAAACAAACTTTTTCACCCCGGCTGTATAGGCAGCGTGAATCAACTGGGTACCCATCATCAGGTTGTCATAGAACAACTCGGCGGGCTTTTCGCGATTCAGACCAATTCCACCCACATGCGCGGCTAGATGGATCACTATATCCTGCTGATCAACCGCCCGCTGACAAGCTGCCATTTGGCGCAAGTCCAACTCACGGGAGCGGGGCGTAGAGATTTTCTGGCGATCGGCTCCAGCTTTACAGAGTTGATCGACCACCTGCCGACCCAAGAATCCGGCTCCACCCGTTACCAGAATGCGCTGATTGGTCAGATCTAAGGGAGTTGAAGTCATGACTGAGAGAGATGAAGGTAATAATAATGCTCGAAACTAGATGCTCGAAACTAGATGCTCGAAACTAGATGCTCGAAACTAGACGCTCAAAACTAGATGCTCAAACTAGCGACACAGGGCTTAAGCAGACCAGAAGGATGGATGAGAAGCAGAAGACTGAGCGTGTTCAAGCACTGTTACATCGAGCTATGGATGTTCACGTCAAGCTGATTGTAAGCCAACTATTGTCCCCTGCTCTCCCCAATCGGAGTTGGTCCAGCCTAACTCATGCTGCTGCCAACCACCTGACGCACAGTCGCCTGATCCGAGTTCGTCCGAAACTCCCCTTTCGGATGGGCACCTTTAACTTCACCGACGATTTTAAAGTCGCCTTCTGGGTCTTCACAAATAATGTAGGTCGGCCAACCCATTTCAGCCTTGTCGGGATATTGGGTCAGCAGGATCTTGCGATATTTCCGATAGGTTGCCGTATCCTGCATTTTCACATCAACAAACTGCAAACCTAACTCTTCAGCCACCTTTTGGTCATAAAACGACATCTTGTGGCACAGCCCACAGTCCTCCGAGGAAAATTTAATCAGCGACAAAGTCATATCCGATTACTCCGACCGAAAATTCGCTATTTCAACATTACTTATTGTGATGGAGCCTGACCACAATTGCCGACTGCAGCAGCCCATTTTAGTAAATCTTTGAGAGATAGGAGTCAGAAGCCAGAATTTAGCATTTCCTTAAACTCACCCCTACTCCTGACTCCTGCCCCCTCAACCCACAAAATAATCCAGCACCACCCACTTCATTGGCATCAACTGCAAAACATAGTCTACTTTCTGGCTGGTGCGGGTTTTGAGTTCTATCAGGTAGCGGCCCGACTTTAGGATCACCGTTTCGCGGTTGCGGTCTCCAGGGGGAATCGAAAAGAGCTGCTGGCTGCCGTCTTCGCTCCAGAGAATCACCTGGATATTGCGAGTGCGAATCAAATCTTCAAACAAACTGGGTCGGCGCTGATTGCTAATGTCAATCGAAACCTGGCGCATCTGGTCGAGCTTGAAGGCGAAACTGTGGGAGCGCTCCTTCGTCAACTTGTCAAAATAGCTGTAGCATTTGCCAGGCACAGTGCTGATAGTCTTGAGCGTGCCAATCAAGCAACTGGAGGAATCGACTGGAGCAGAATTAGGCTGAGGTGAAGCAGGTGCAGGCGAAACACTGGATGAATTCACAGAGGGCGGGGGAGAGAAGGGCTTTCCCAATTTTCTCAACATAGGGGGACAGCTTCAGCCAAACTTGCTTGGCGGTTTCGTGAAGTTCGCCCCCGCATCCTAGCCTCTGTTACGCTCCTTTACAAAGGGTAGTTACACCGAAGCCCACCTTCCGGCGTTTTACCAACGTTTTCTAACAGTTCTACAAGCAGTTCTACAAACAGTCTTATAAATACAGCCTTTTTGAGGCTAGTGAAGTACGAAAAACGGGGTGCAGGGGCACTAAATAGGTTTTGGGGTAGCGTAAAACTGATAGATTAGAACTGACAGATATTGTTCGGCTGTCGGCTGAATGTCGGCAGCTATTTTTCTGGGCAATGGCTAAAGAACTGATCTTGGGGATAGACCTCGGCTCTTCGAGCGTTCGCGGAGCTCTTTTTGATGGGCGAGGGCGGATACTGAAGCGGACGTTCGTCAAAGAGGAGCGGCGGCTTTCGGCGACGCGCGATGGCGGGGCGGAGCTCGATGCGAACACAGCGTTGCGGCAGGTCATTGGCGTTATCGATGGCGTACTTGAGCGGGCTCCCGCGGGCGAAATAACGCACATCGCGGCGTGTACATTCTGGCATAGCCTGATGGGCGTTGACGCTAACGGAAAACCAACGACGCCGGTACTCGGCTGGGCAGATAACCGTAGCCGCGATAGTGTTGCAAAACTCCGAAGATCCCTTGACGAGGCGGCCGTGCAACAGCGGACGGGCGCGCATTTTCATTCGAGCTTTTGGCCTGCAAAATTGCTATGGCTTAGGAAAAATGAACCCGATATCTGGGAGCGAACGGCCAGGTGGGTATCGTTTGGCGATTATGTTGCCCTGAAGTTGTTCGGTCAGATTATGACCAGCGTTTCGATCGCTTCGGGCACCGGGGTCTTCAATATTCGAAGGTGTGTGTGGGACACCGAATTGCTTGAATATCTCAAACTCGATCCAAGACAACTGCCCGAAATCGCACCGACCGACGACTTCGAGACCACACTTGTAGAAAAATGGCGGAAGCGTTGGCCGCGTTTGGCATCTGCGAATTGGGTGCTGCCGATCGCGGACGGTGTCGCAAATAGCGTCGGTTCAGGGTGTATCGACGAAACCCGAGCAGCATTGATGATCGGAACCTCCGGTGCGATGCGGGTGATCTGCAAAGGCGATCCGCCGAGAAAGATTCCGAGCGGGTTGTGGTGTTATCGCGTCGATCGCGAGCGTGTGATCATTGGAGGGGCAATTTCCGATGGCGGCGGACTTTACGATTGGTTGAAGCGGAACCTACGGATCGATGCGCCAGACGCGGCAGTCGGACGAGAAATATCAAAACGCGGGCCGGACGCTCACGGCCTAACGTTTATGCCGTTCCTCGCCGGGGAACGGAGCACGGGTTACGATGAATTTCGCACCGGTGAGATCCATCTGGGCTGAACTGAAAGTTTTGAATGGGGCTGTTTTGCTGAAGTTGGAGCTTTAAAACGCCAGTACTGGCCTGCCAGATGGAAATGCGACGATCGTCCCCTGCCGTAGCGATCCAATCTCCATCAGGACTAAAGCTCACTTGCTTCACAACAGCAGATCCAAATAGTTGATGCATCAACGTTCCTGATGTGACTGACCACACCTTCACTACAGACGCATCTTGCGCAATTGCTGCGATTTGCTCACTATCCGGACTAAATGCAATGTCTCGAATGTTAACCGGCTGCACCTGTCCGTTGGTTTCTGCCCAAGGCAGCACTTTGGCAGCATTCAGGCTAGTACTGTAGATCGTTCTGGCATTAACAGCCCACAGACGAATAGTTCCATCGGCGCTGGCTGTACCTAAATATTGGTGATTGGGACTAAAGGCTGTTTGCTGGACGGCTCCCTGATGCCCTCGCAATTCCAGCTGTAGACGCAGGTTCTGCAAAGCGGCTCTTAAACTGGATTGAGCTTCGTATCCAGTCGCTGTACCTTCCGCTGCTAAACGACCAATCAAGAGCGCCGTCATTGGATCAGCTTTTGAGTCTTGCAGGACGGCTTGAGTAATGGCGGCCCGTTCACGAGCTGTAGCCTGCTTGAGCTGATCCTCTTTCTCGGTTTGAGTGCGCATAACACCATAGTACTGACCAAGCACGACCGTCAATGTGATAACCAATAAGGTTGGAATAGCGATTTGGAGCTGCCGCGACTCCCTTCTAGCCCGACGACATTCCGTACAGCTAACCTGAATGTACTGCTGCGCCAATGCAGACAGCTCTTGGGGATATAGCTTGAGAAAATCTTCTGCATCTCTCAACCGTAAACCATGCAACAGATATTCTCCAATGGCTGGCTGTCCGGCTTGGTCCCACTCTTGAGCTGCTTGTTCAACCCGCCGCTGCCGCCGCAGCATTTCTCGGCTCTCTTCTAGCCAACTTCGCAGCAACGACCAGTTGCGGATCAGGGCTTCATGGGCAACATCAACAATTTCCTGAGACAAACACCGAGTTAGGGCAGTTGCAATAGTCGATGTCGAACCAGACGGTAAATTGGTTGATGTAGAAATCGAGGCAGATTTTTGATCAGCTAGCTCTTGATCTGGCTGCTCATTCGGACTGATGTTCTCTTTAGCGACCACAAGCTAATGCCCGCCAGCAGCGTTGTATCAAGCTTGAATTGAAATGGTAAGACTTCGATCACCATGCAGAGCCGCCCTCTGTAGATTTAATCAACGTAGTTTAGCTGAGTCGTTTAACTAATTGTAACGTTATTTGAAGCAAGGGGTGATGGAGGTGGGAAAGTGGGGGATGTGTGCATTGATAAATAGGGCCAATCCTTAAACCAAATATTTGGCCCAGGTAGATACCACTGTCGCGGAGCCATACCACAGTCTACCTGGACGAGGAGAGTGCCATACGTCTTCTAGGATTAGGTTTTCGGCACCTTCTAGATGAGCTGCAGCAATAGGAGTAACACCGTCTCCCCAACATTCTCCTTGGCCGCAGGTAAGTTCGTAGCTGCTGTAGGTGAACCAGTTGCCGAAGCTACGCTTGCCATAGGCAGACTTTCCGGCGACGCAAACATAGCGGACGGTGGAATGAAATGCTCCCGGATAATGGATTTTGACAAAATCCAGGTTGCGTTTGGTCCAGCGTTCCTGGCTGATGTGGGGCGTTCCTAGCGTCACTAGGGTTTTGACTACAGGATGGGCCTTCCACAGACAAACTCTCGTACTGTCGCTGGGATGAATATTGTAGGGAACTTCGCCTAGATAAATGCGGCAGATCCAACCGCCGGCAGAATGGCCGACCAGGTTAATCGCCTCGCTGCTAGTAGTCTGCATCACCTGTTTCACGGTTTGATCCAACTGTTGCAGGATCGGCAAAACCGATCGTCCTCCTAACGTTGGGAACCAATCACCGCGACGCAGAGGCACCGTTACAGCCGGATAGCCTAAGCCTTGCAGCGCCTTTTCCATCTCTCGATAGGGAGCAGCACCGGCCAGATAACCGGGCAGAATCACAGTTGGCAGGTTCATGAATCTTGCACTTGAGAATTCAACCAGTCGATGATCTGAGTGTTGACCCGCTCCGGGCACTCGTCATGAGGACAGTGGCCCGCATTCGGAATGGGCACAAACTGCACCTGCTCCGATTGGGCTGCCAACTCTCGATACAGGGTTGCCCCCGTGATCGGCGTCCAGGGATCGGCTTCACCCCAGAGGACGAGCAGTGGTTGACTGATGTGGGGCAGCAAATCTTCTGGTTTGGGGCCGGGCGGTGCGGTCAGAATCGCGGCGATAATTCAGCCCCCCACTCCTTCAAGAAAGCTGCTTTTTTCATACTGCGCACCAGGCATCGCACCTTATATCCCTCATCTAGGGCGCGGCGGGTGATTTGCCTTCCCAAAGTCCCAGTGGCACCGACAATTAATAGATTCATGAGGGATTCCGTAACGATTTATTAATTTTCTTAGTTTAAGATATACCAAAACTGATCCTAGAGGAAAGGGATTCAGTGCCCGGCTTTGTCAAAAATTTCAAACCAGAGGCAATCCAAACTTTACCCCTGCTAAAACTGTTACGCTAAGGGTAATCTAGCTGAACCATTGTTCGAGTTTAGCGAATCTCTAGAAGGTTGCGTTTGCTGTTACCCTGAGGTGCTTGCAACTTACGGCTGCGCTTGCAATGCGACAACACTTCTACTGTGATGATACTTGTAATGGGCTTTTCCTATGGACTCTGCTTCGATCCCAACCGCTCCCAACTGCGAAGTGCAACACCCAGTGAATCTGCAACATGTTCGCCAATTGCACCGAGAAATTCTCAGCACCGAGAAAGCTCAACGCATGGCGGAGTTTTTTAGCCTGTTGGGAGATGCCAATCGTCTACGAATTTTGTCGGCGCTGGCAGAGCAGGAGTTGTGTGTTTGCGATTTGGCTGCCGTTGTCAAAATGACGGAATCAGCCGTTTCCCATCAACTCCGAACTCTGCGGGCCATGCGGCTAGTCACTTATCGCAAGCAAGGACGCAATGTCTTCTACTACTTGAAGGACAGCCATGTGTTGACGCTCTACCGCGAGGTCGCTGAGCATCTCGATGAGCCAGAAGATTAGCGCTTACTCTTCTCCACCCTGAATCCGCAACATCAGAAAGCCCAACGCCAACCCGATCAAGATTGGCACAGACGATAGAAGGGCCGTGTTCAAAATCTCGCCACCCATTGCCTTTACTCTCCTCAAAAACTAGATGTAGACAGCAAAATTTACAATCTTTAGAAGATCTTAAAGCAGTTTGGCGGCCAAGCTGAATCAAATTGCGGCCCATCCATTGGATTTCATGGTTATTTCTCCCCACTCCCTTCCTACCTCACAATCCCAGTGCAAACCTCGTCTGGCAGTTGCGCTTGGCGACCCAGCCGGAATTGGCCCTGAAGTGGTTTTGAAGGCCCTTGCTGACCCAACCATTCCAGACCATGCTCTTTCAATAATGGTGCTCAGCGCCAAAAACGAGAGAAACAGCAAAGGCACCATTGCGGGACCACCGCTGGCAAATAGCTCAGAAATACTCACGGTTCTGTTTTACCTCCATGCTGAACGGCAGCTCGACCCAGAAGGACGCTCACTTAACAAATGCTGAATTGCCAGTTTACTGATTCAACCCAATCAAAGGGGAAATGGAGTGTAGACAAGCCGCCCGCCGTAAACGAGACGCTTGTACCATGACTCTGGGCCAGTGATTCGGTTGACTTACTCAGACAAACTTCTCAATTCTAGAGAGTTTCTGCCCTGTTTTAGCATCTGCTTTCTTCAACAGACCAATATATCGAATCGTCTCAAACTCCAACAAAAGGATTTTTAAAATCCAGGCCAAGTCCGCTGCTCCCACTATCGAATCCCATTTTTAAAAGAAATCCCCGCCAATAACTAAAGGCAGGGAGACAACTCAACTAAACAATCGAGCAGATGATGCTTCCGTTGAGCTGCTATCAACCGCTAGTCCGGCGAATGTGATCCATGATCTGCTGTTTGCGTTGGTCCGACATCGTAGAAGTCGGCTTCTTGATGAAATCTCCAGTGCTGCGAGCCAAGTGCTCCATAATCCGCTTTTTCCGATCGTCCATAGTTGCCATAAGTCAATGAGTGCTTCACAGAATGATGTGCCTTAATCAATTGTAAAAAAATGTTTCAGGTAAGGGAGAGAGATTTTAAGTCTTGTCGGCCAGTACCGTATCGGCTCGAGCAAGTCGCGCTAGAGAGAGCTAGCATGATAGCGAGAGCACTGAGTTGCCAAACAGTTGGTTGTTCTTTGCCGTGACTCCGCCATGATCTGGCAAATAATGCTCGATTACCCGGTCGCCCCTTCGCTCCCTACTTCCACCGTCAGCGCCGCAATTGGAATCTCCTCGACTCGCGGCAGTTTTTCCAACACTAGCGTGGATTGGTTGTTGCCACCGGCCAACTGACGCAGCAGCTTGGGACGTGGATCGTGCAGGAGATAAATTAACCGATCGCCGACCTGCCACTCTTCGGTTGCGGGCACCACGGTCAGTTTGTCGTCTCGTTCTAGCAGCAGTGGTACCAGTTCCCCGGCCCGGATTAGCGCTCGTAAATGGGCTTGCTGGAACTGCAGATCTGAGTCGCGGCGAAAATCCATTTGGATCGAGAGCGCGAAGCAATCGGAGAGCCTTGGCGCCGAGAAGCTGTTGCAGAACCTCATCGTCTGCTCGGGTGAGAAAAGCGTCAAACTGCATCGAGTGTTCGGCGAGGCTGCGCGAAGCGAGAGCGCCCTCTCGCTCGAAGAAGTGCGCTGGGCCGCCTGCTCACTGTTCCCCCCTTTTGAACCATTTGATGCAATGTGCTAGAATACGAGGCGCTGTAGCGCCAGACTATTTATGACATGTTATGCAGAGCTTACCTGCACCATAAACTTCATCGTTGTCGATGAGTTCATCGCTCGCGAGGGCGTTCATGAGCCTGCGCGCACGCAGCCGTTCCATCCGTTTCTCGTGGTCGCGCTTGATCCGAGCCAAACGAGCGGGCTGTTCCAACTCGGTAAGTGACTCCCCGTGGCTCCAGGTAAATGGAGAGCCATGCTCAAGTGCGTTCTTCTCGTAGCGCTTCGCTTCTTCAAATGCGTCCGGATGTTCCTCCAAGAGCCGAGCCCATTCGATCTTCTGCTGATAAAAGCAGAACGTACAGCCGCTCCTTGAACGCCAGCGGTAGTAATCCGGGAGGCCCAAGCCAGCCGCCTCAAGGATCTCCATTACCCCCGCTTTGTCGATGCCCGCCTGCCGGAAAGGCAGATGAATTTTCAGGTTATCTTGTCCCGAAACGTACCCCTCACGGTAATCCTCATCTGAGCGGATAGCGACGTAGCTGTTTATCTGTTCGCCTTTGGCCAACGCGGGGCGCAGCCAAGCTTCGAATGGCTTGATTTTCAGCTGCCTTGTGCACCACCGGGTCTGCGGTGAGGGCAAGAAGTTGTTGTACTCCTGAAGCCAAAAATCGAAATCTCTGTCTGGATTCAGCCGCAAGATCGACTTGCCGAGAAAGCCCTCGAGCCGACCTAAAAACTCGTAGACTTCCGGAAGTTCCTTCCCCGTGTCGGTAAAGAAATACTCGATCACAAGCTCCGGCGCTGTTTGGCGCATGTAGACAGCGAGGGCTGCGCTGTCGCGACCGCCTGATATGCCCAAAACGTGGCGCTGGGTCATGCGACTGCCACCTTTGGCTGCACTTCTGTCTCTTCGAGGTCTTCTGCCAATGAGAGCCCGAGCTGGGCGATAGCGCCAATGGCGATTGCCGACGACACTAATCTGCCCATACAGGACGAAGAATCATTCTGACTCCTGGCTCCCTTTCTGATTGATTCACCTTAGTCAGCTTAGTCAGCTTTGGCCCAGCAATCAACCTATTGGTCGATAAGGTTTATCGATAAAAGCGATGGTAGAAATTCGGTTCGGTGCAGCCATTCTCAAACAAGCTATGCTACCCAAAGCCGTTTTGTGTTTCTAATTTGTGTTTCTAATTTGTGTTTCTAATTTGTGTTTCTAGATGTATCGCGATGCATCGCTCAGTAACATCTGTCTTCCGCCTTGGGGTATAGACAATAGCGCAGAAATATAGACGGGTAATTTATTACACAAGCATCGTTCAATCTACACTTAGAATCATGGGTGTTGCCATACATCTACAGTCATTAATGTGCCATTAATATAAGGAAATCGTTACTATAAGAAATAAGCTTATCCAGAGTCAATTTCTGAGCCTGTCTGGGAAAAAGCCGATGCAAATTCTGCTGGTTGAGGATGATCCCTCTACTTGTTCAATTCTGACTCAGAGCCTAACGGCGCATCACTATCAGGTCAACACAGCAGCAGATGGACAAACTGGCCTAGAGATGGCTCAACAGTATGAGTATGACCTAATTTTGCTCGACATTGAGCTGCCCAGGCTAGATGGGATGCGGTTGTGTCAGAAATTGCGCTCGCAGGGTTATGTCAACCCGGTTCTGCTGCTCACCGCCCGCGACAGCACCAGCGATCGGATTCTTGGCCTCGATGCCGGAGCCGATGACTATGTCGTCAAACCCTTTGATTTAGAAGAACTCTTGGCGCGGGTGCGGGCATTGCTGCGACGTGGCAAAGCGATCGATAACTCGGTGATTACCTGGGAAAATCTTCGCTTTGATGCTGCTAACAGTCAAGTTGTGGCAATCCATGCTTCCAGCGAGCAACTCCTTCACCTAACGCCTAAGGAATATGGCCTGTTAGAACTGCTGCTGCTCCACCCCAAACGAGTCTTTAGCCGCAGTGCGATTCTAGATCGGCTGTGGGATTTAGCCGAAGCACCGGGCGAAGAGACGGTCAGCACCCATATCAAATGCTTGCGACAAAAGCTGAAAGCTGCCGGGGTAGCCGATTTAATCGAAACCGTGCATGGCATGGGCTATCGGTTACGACCACCCTCTGCTTCACTGGCATGTATCAAGGTGATACACAATTATATTACAGCTAAATTACAGCACTAGTTTACTATCCTCATTTACTATCAGTGACTCGGCTTCGGTTTGATCAATACACCAAACAATTTCTCGATGAATTCCTCTCTCCCTTCGGTACGGTTGAACGCAGCTACGAAGTACCAGGCGAACCCAAGCAGGTTGATCTCTACTTCATCCCCAATTCCCAATCTGAGTTGACTACCCTCGGACTGCTAGGACGAATTGCGGCTACCCCTTGTCTGCTGGAACCCTATCGCAACCCGCCAACCCTAGCTGAGGTTCGCTCTTGCCTACTCAAGCTGCTGTGGCTGCAAGCAGAGGTTGAACGTCGGGCTGCATCTCGTCCCCTCCCCGAAGCAGCACTGCCCCAACTCTGGATTCTCACCACTTCGGCTTCTGCCAACCTGATCACTGCTTGTGGTGCGGCGGTGCGACCAGACTGGATGGAGGGCATCTACTTTTTCCCCAGCCTCTACAGAAGTGCGGTGATTGCAATCAACCAGCTTCCTGTGACTAAGGAGACGTTGTGGCTGCGCATCTTGGGCAGAGGCAGAACCCAGCAGCAAGCGATTGAGGAAGTGTTAGCATTCTCGCCAGATGACCCGCGACGAGTGGCTGCCTTGCAGATACTATCGAACTGGAAGATTAGCCTAGAATTGAATCAAATGATGGAGCAAGAGGAGAGAGAGCTGATTATGGCATTATCACAAGCTTTCTTGGAGTGGGAGCAACGCACTGAGCAGCGAGGACTGCAACAAGGACTGCAACAAGGACTGCAACAAGGACAACAGCAAGGACAGCGGTTGCTGGTAGAGAATCTGCTGAAAGCACGGTTTGGGGAGTTGGATGAATCGTTGTTGGCTATCATTCCGGCCCTACTGCAACTGCCGGTCGAGGAGTACACTGTGCTACTGCTGCAATTGAGCCAGTTGTCCCGGCAAGAGTGGATCGAACGAGTTCGGAATGCGTCTGCTTAGCAGAGAAATGCGATTTCCCAAACAAGGCGATGGAACTGAATTGGATTTTCAGCCCTACTTTTCAGCCCGGTAATGTTCGTTTCTAAAGATTTCTAGAGAAAGTTCGCTCTTCACCACCTTCCTCCAGATTCTGTGGTAAGAACTTGACAGTGTGCTGGAGTAGGGTGAGAGAGGCTGAGCTGGGATGGCAGTTGGTAAGGATTGCGAGTCGGGCGGCAGGTCATAGAGGACCCAGTGGGTAAAAGTACCGTTTGGCGCATCTGGATCGTCCAAAATCAGCGTAAAGCTCTGGGTTCCTTCGGGTGGAGCGCTCCAGCTTAAAGCAGGTGAATGATCGGCGCCATCGCAGGTGAATTCAACTGGAATGAATGCTTCTGGCTCAAACGCGGGACTGGATAAGTCTAGGGTTTGAGATCTCTTAGTTCTATTATCTGCTGATCGGCTGCCTTGATCGCAAGCGACTAGCCATCCTGCTAGGACCACGCTAGTCCATTCCAACAAGCGTCTTCGAGTCAGCGAGTTTGCCATGCCTAAGCTTATTTTATCGTTGAAGTAAATTGTAGCGAGGATTAGGAGCAGTCTACTCCTCTAAAAGTTTTCTACAGTTCTCTATGGACCTGCACAAATGGGAACCGCCCCAATAAGAACCGCACGAATGCAACCTGATAGATTTTGCAGAATCAGATGCTTGAATCGGAGGGTAATAAGGGAGGGTAATAAGAAAGAAGGCACGCCATTGGTGCCTTCTAAGGAGCTGAGTGATTGAGGAGCATTTCACTCGGAGCAAATCAGGATCAGCGATTAGCCGATTAACTCAAATGCACTATCAACCGTGATTGTGGGTGCACCTTGCAGCTTGGCAAATTGTCCGCCAGTGCCATAGCCAGCCGCCGTGCCGTTGGGGTTGAAGAAGATATTGCCCGTGGCGCGGCTATAGAGCACGAGTTTGCTGCTGGTTGCAGCGGCAGCATCCGTGGCCACAATACCAATCTCGGAGAGATCATTGATGCCAAAGGTCGTTTTATCCAGCGTGACCCGATCGAAATCGTTGACAAAGTCAGTGATGGTGTCGATGCCAAAATTGGCTCGCGTAAAGACCGTATTGGACTCGAACTGAAACTTATCGGCATCAGCACCGCCCGTTAGGGTATCGTTGCCTGCACCACCCACCAGAATGTCGTTACCGTTGCCGCCATTTAGATTGTCGGCAGCCGCTCCACCGTCTAGGAAGTCATTTTCACTGCCACCGCTGAGGATGTCGCCACCCGCTTCACCATAGAGGAAATCGTCGTCCTCAGCGCCGTTGAGTCGGTCTGCACCCAGGCCACCGTAGAGGGTGTCAATGCCGGTGCCATCGGTCAGGGTGGCAGTATTCATCTCGAAACTAGTGACTTATCATTAAACAACCGCTCTACTATTACCTCTAGCACATCTAGTGAAGGCGATACCGGCAGCATTAGTGTTAATGCAAACAGGCAGATTACGTTAGGTGGTAACAGTAGCATCACCAGTACGGTCAACCCAGGTGCAACCGGCAATTCTCGGCAAATTCGCCTTACCACACCCGCACTCTCCCTCAGCAACTCTCGAATCTCAGCATCTACCGCTGGAACAGGCAATGCAGGCAACATTGCTATACAACGTGCCAACACGGTCTCTCTGAACAATAGCGCTATCTCTACTGCCGTTGAAACGCCAGAAGCTAGAGGCAACGGTGGCAATGTAGAAATCCAAACCGGTGAACTGGCGCTCAATCGCTCGCGCATTAGTTCTAGCACTTCTGGGCAGGGTAGTACCGGCACTATTACTATCAACGCCACGGAAGCTACTCGCTTGCAAAACCAAAGCCGCGTTACCAGTACTGTTAATCCAGGTGCAACTGGCGATTCTCAGCAAATCAGCTTCACAACACCCAACTTGTCTCTGCAAGGGCAGTCGATCATCTCAGCTGCTACAAACGGAAATGGCAGTGCAGGCAATATTCAAATTCAAGCGGCTGATTCGGTTGCTCTCTCCAACAGCACCATTTCCACACAAGTCCAGCAAAACGCGATCGTGCCTCGTAACTCCTCCCAAACCTCAACTCGCTCCACTGCTAATCAAAGCAACATCACAATTGATACCAACCTCCTGACGCTAGATAACGGTGCCCGTATTACCGCCAACACCAATGGCCAAGGTGATGCTGGCAATATCCTGGTACGCAATGCCAACACCATCGCTCTCAATCAAAGCACGATCTCCTCGGCGGTAGGCCCTAACTCTACTGGGCAAGGCGGTAACATCAATCTCAATACCAATAGTCTCAACCTCGACAATGCCCGCATCAGTGCCCGCACCCAAGCCCAAGGCCGAGGCGGAGACATTACCATTACTGCTCGTGATCGCATCAATGCTAGCAACAGCGACATTGAAACCCGCTCTGAGTCTTCCTCCAGCGGCAATATTACCGTGACGGCTGGAGATATCCGACTGCGGGGTGATAGCGATATTCGGACTCAGGTCAATCACCGATTCCAGAGTTGTCGCAAACGGATTTTGTTCTGTCGGATCGGGATTTTTTTGATGTCAAGCGTATTGTTGCAAGCGTATTGGCACAAGTATATTGCCGCAGGTGTATTGCCACAGGTGTACCATCAAGCGCCAAACCGGCGGCGATACTCGCTGGGGGAGAGTCCCACCTGCTGCTTAAAGGCATGACAAAACCGACTAGGGCTGGCATAGCCGACGCGCTCTGCTACTTCGGCAACACTCAACTCGCATTCGCTCAATAGTTGTCGGGACTGCTCGATGCGGCAACGCTGCACATAGCCAAAGACTGTAGTGCCAAATAGCTGCCGAAACCCCTGCTTAAGCTTATAGTCATTGAGTCCCACCTGCCTAGCCAGCCCCAGCAGCGAGGGGGGATGGTTGAACTGTTGCTGAAGGATATCGCGGGCCAAGTGCAGCCGCTCGATATCGGCAGGTCGCAGAGCAGGAACTGCCCGATTCCTAGGAGACAGGTCCATCAGGTGATCAAATTGCGGCGCCAGCAGTTCCAATACTTTGCTTTCCAGGTACATTCGCCTGACTGCTCCCTGGTAAGGACAGTGCAAAATCTGCCGCAGAGCTTGCTGCATGACCGGATGAATGCGATCTAAAGACTGGTGGAAGTTTTCGATTGCCTTCCCCTGAATCAGGCGTTGCAGCAGCGGGGAGGCATTGTCCTCAGGCAGACCAAAGCAGCGCAGCCGATCGAAATCAATGGCAATGCCTAGTCGTTTGAGGGGCTGTTCTGCCGGGAAATACTCAATCGAACGCGCTTCCGAGATATAGCAGAGACAGGTTTCGCCTGCGGTTTCCTCACGGTCGTCTTCAATCTGGATGCCGGGGTTGATCATGCGACGATTGCCCGCCAGATAAAAGTTAGACAGCAGCACCCCTTCGTTGGCGCAGTGGTAGTCAAGGCAGAGCGGTCGCCAATACTTGTAGGTTTCGATGTGAATCGTTAGCCCTGGTTGCAACTCGATCACCCACTCTTCGCCTTTTCCCAGACGCTTGGGAATAGGCCGCCGGCGCTCAAACGCGGTCTCTTGCCAGCCGACTTCATTCCGCTCACGGGCTTCTTCCCAGAGCGCGTCATACTCAGCTTGAGTGATAATCGCTGTTGTGTTAAACGCCATATCTTGCTGAAAAAGATCCACGATCACCACTTCGTCATTGCGAACGATGTAGTTCACATCTTTGATGAACAGTTCCTTGGCCTTGATAGCGTTGAACACATAGTGCGCCCAGGGATCTTTGGGGTCAAACAGATCCTGCACTTCCAGCAGCTTCTCTGCCTCAATAAAGCCCTCATCCGACAGCAGCACGTTGCGCTGTTTCTCGTCTACCTCGTAGTGGCCTTCTAGATCGTCCTCATCTTGCTTGCGTCGCAGGGCCGCTGCTACAGCTGCCGCTTTGGTGTACTTCTCGCTGGGACGCTCCACCTGACCGGAGATGATCAGCGGCGTGCGGGCTTCGTCAATGAGCACCGAATCAACTTCGTCAATGATGCAGTAGTTGAAAGGACGCTGCACCACCTCTTCGATTGAAGTGGCCATATTGTCGCGCAGGTAGTCAAAGCCTAGCTCGCTGTTGGTGCCGTAGGTGATGTCGCAGGCGTAGTTTTTGCGGCGCTCTACCGGGTTCATGCCCTGCTGGATCAGCCCCACACTCAAGCCCAAAAAGCGATGAATTTGCCCCATCCATTCAGCGTCGCGGCGCGCCAAATAGTCGTTTACCGTAACGATATGCACACCTTTGCCGGTGAGGGCGTTCAGGTAGGCGGGTAGGGTTGCCACCAGAGTTTTGCCTTCACCCGTCTTCATCTCAGCAATTTGCCCATTGTGCAGCACCATGCCACCAATTAGCTGCACATCAAAATGGCGCATGCCTAGCACCCGCTTGCCCGCTTCTCGCACTACCGCAAAGGCTTCTGGCAGTAGGTCATCGAGCGTTTCACCCTTTTCTAGGCGCTGCTTAAACTCCGCCGTTTTTCGGGTCAAATCTTCATCCGACAATGCCTGGATCTCTTCTTCCAGCAAGTTAATTTCGACAATGTCGTTCTTATACTTCCTTAGCTTCCGTGCGTTGGGGTCACCCAGCAGAGTTTTTAACATGGTAAACGAGAGACAGATATAAATCGGAGACGTTAGATCAGATCGGGCTACAAGCTGATTCCTACAGCTTATTCAGTTTAAGCGGCAACTCCCCAGAATATTCAACTAAAAAATCGAACTACTTATTAGATTAGAGCCGCAAGATTCGGATGAAAAGTGAAACAACTTTTAATCTGAATCATTCAAACTGTTAACTTCTGTACCTAATCATCTGTTCCTCTCTTGTCCGTTTTAATACATCTCAATTCCCTCACCTGCTGAAATGGACAACTGCTGGAACTTGGTAATTCAATGCCTGGTGCAAACGCTGATGATTGTAGAACTCAAAGTATTGACCTAAGCTTTGAATTGCAACTGATACGGTTCGATACTCTTTGAGATACACCTCCTCGTATTTGACACTGCGCCACAATCGCTCTATGAAAATGTTGTCAAACACCCGTCCTCTACCATCTTGAGAAATGGCAATCTCTCTATTTTCCAGGTAGCTTGTAAATGCCTCACTGGTAAATTGAGAGCCTTGATCACTGTTAAAGATTTGTGGCTGTCCTAGTTGCAGAGCTTGTTCCAAGGCAACTAGGCAAAAATGCACATCCATTGTATTGGACAACTGCCAGGACAACACATAGCGACTGAACCAGTCGATGATGGCAACTAGATAGACAAAGCCACCAGGAAGACGAATGTAGGTGATATCGGTACTCCAAACGACGTTCGGCGCATCAATGACTAAACCCTTGAGCAAATAGGGATAACGTCTGGGGTGCTCAGCAGTCTTGCTCGTCTTGGGACGGGGATAGATCGCTTCAATGCCCATTTGCCGCATCAAGCGAGCCACCCGTTTGTGATTGACTACCTCTCCTTGAGTCCGCAACCAGGCAGTCATTCGGCGGATACCATAGAACGGAGTAGCAGTGTACTGTTGGTCAATCAGGTTCATCAGATACAACTCATAAGGGTCTACTTCAATCGGTTTGTAGTACCAACTGGAGCGGGCTAAATCGAGCAACTCGCACTGACGCGACAGGCTGATTTGACGATGATTGGGTTCGACTAGCAGGCGTTTATGAGCGAGAGACAATCCCAGATTTTTTTTTCAACCAGTCCAACTCCACTTTGAGCTGTCCAATCTGCTGATATAAACTAGCGGTCAACTCTTCCTGTTCCTTCTGGTTCTGGGCACGGCGAGACGAGAAAATTCCAGGTAACTCTTCGAGCAGTTGTTTTTTCCACTGATGAATCTGCGTCGGATGTACCCCGTACTCGCTGGCTAATTCGTTCACTGTTTTGAGTCCTTTGATCGCTTCAAGGGCAACTTTGGCTTTGAACTCAGCATTGTGTTGTTTGCGCTGCATAATCCCGGTTATCTCCGTAGTCCTTCCGATAGCAGCTACCTTTGTACCCTGTTGTCACCCTTCCAGGCATAGGTGATTAGCCCAATTCTTGTTCAGTTCCTGGGCTTCGCGTGGGCATACAACACAAACGACCTGCTCGCGGCAGGCAGCGTGTTGCGCTCCCTCTACTATCACTCTCTATTATTGAATTTTGAATGGGGGCGGAGGGACTTGAACCCTCACGACTTATACAGTCAACGGATTTTCATCCTCTCACAGCTTTCGCTGCAACCCTCTGAGGTCTTGAGGATTGGACCCTCCCTTTACCCTCGCCTTTACGTTAGGGTAGCTCCCGTCGGGCCTCTGCACCTTCCGAACAAAAGAGTTTTGAGTTTTAAGTTTTGAATGTTGAGTTAAGCAATAACTTGACATTCGACACTCAAAACTGAGAACTCTTGTAACCGGCTTGGCTCAGGATTGCCATGTCAGATTGCTCTGAGTTAGGTTTCCCTGAATTTGAGAGCATTCACTTGACAGATTTCTCCATCAAGGCTCAGTTTTCTAAGTCCGCAGCGTCTACCATTCCGCCACGCCCCCGCGGCATATCGGCTTACTTGTAGGCAACTTGCAGCCAGACTCCCTATTATAGGACTTCTGTGAACTTCAGCACCAACTTGACGGTTGAGATTGTTGTAAGATTCGCTGTAAGTCTTTATTCTCAAGCATTCGAGAGATCGGATAAACTCGAATCTACATTTCAACTCATAAACTAACTCAATAAAACAGTCATGCCCGCAGACGAAGCTCCTATTTAATTAGCTTGACTGCTATCGCTAGAGTAATGGAGACAGCGGCGTTAGAAGCGTACACCTACACCGCCCTGGATCGAGGCTGCCGTACTGTTGCTGTTTTTGTAAGCATCGAAAGCGATAATCGCGTTACCAAACAGGACGACATTGCTATACGGGAAGGTGTGATCGATGCCGGGCTGAAGCACAAAGCTGGTTTGGTTCCCGACAGGAGATGCGCTTTGGTTGCTATCTTGAAATGCAGCACCCATGCCGATATAGGCATCGGTATGCCAGTTCAGCGGCACATCGTAGGAAACTGTTGGCACGAAGGCCGTGGTTTCTCCAATCAAGGCTTGAGCACGAATTGAGATCGGCACCTCTAAGAACTTATAGCGGACTGCAATCACGCCGCCGCCGCTCTCACGAAATAAATGTGAGATCACATCTTTCACTCCATTGCCGGGAGTGGGTCTCAAAGGCTGCAACAGGTTTTCCGTTGTAATCACCTGATCAAGCGGAATGTCGGAAAACCCATTGCCTAAGCTGAATGCAATTGTTGAAAACTCATCAGTCCACAGAGGCTTGTCTGTCAGATTGACAAAGCGCAAGCTTAAGCCAAGAAGCATCCAGAAGAGCACCAGCAGAATATGCAACCAGGTAGGAGCAGTCTTCACCCCACAGTTCCTCCCCATAGCTGAAGCCAGAATCGGGGGCTGTACCAAAAGCCTTGGCTCAACAATTCTGTTACTGGGATTGGGCAGAGTCGAATCCAGATAGCTAAACCCTGAACATTCGCTTCAATCATCGGAAGTGATACTCGACTTCAGCATTAGCAAGTGTACCTACTCCAATCATCGGCTATGCAGTTTGACTATCAAGCTCAAGTGAGCAAGGTACTAACCTAATCAATTGGCCTATTAATTTGGCCTATTAATTTGGCGCATCTCAATAGTTCTGGTGGGACCATTGCAGCGTTAGCCATAGATCCAGTCCAGTCTGCCAGACAAAGGGGCGAGATGTCACCCCATAGACAGAGAATTTCCAACGACAAGATCTTTATCCTACAAACTACTCACAAACCTGATTACGAACTCTGTTGCTGCTCTTCTGCATGCAGAATTTTGAGAGCCTCAGCCAGAGATTCGTAGTTAGCCAGACTGTTATAGAGCTGAACGGAGATTCGAATTAGCCGCTTGTTCTGCCAGGGAATCACCGGAATCTCAATCCTGAACCGCTCGAATAAAGCGGTCTGCCAGCTTGCTGCGGTGGCCGGACCTGCGGGCAGAGGGATGGTAGCCATTGAACCAATCAGTGCGTCTGGACAAGGAAGCGCCACTTGTAATTGCTGGCAAAGTAATTGTCTCACAGATAGCGTCATGGCTCGATTCCGGCTGATCAAAGCAGGCCAGCCGCCGGGAAGCATTGCACCTAAGCATTGGATCGCGGTTGGTACACAAAGATAGGGAGTCGGGTCAGCAGTTCCTACCCAGTCAAATTCCAGATGAAAGCGACTACGGTCAGTTCGAGGCGAATTGGCACCATGACTGATCACAAGGGGTCGAATCCCGTCCTGTTTATCCTGCCGCACCGCCTGCCCATAAGCTTGCAAACCAAACCCTGACGCAGCCAAAAGCCGATCGAATTTCGAATTAAAAAGCACGATCTTTCCTCGAACGCCGTCTGCACCGAGCCGATTTAATTCTTCGATCGACGAGACCACAACGATCTCCGCTGTTAGCCCGTTTTCCGGCGTCGCAACGCTTCCACCTAATGCCGTCAAAACGATCTTTTGTGTCGTCCCAGTTGCCATTCCCGGAAATTCCGTTAGCTCACCGGTCTCTGTTCCGCGTTCCCAATGTGGAACTTTGACCGGTTGCATCTTTACTTCGAAACCGAGTTTACGCATTTCATCGGCGACGTATCTCTCCGCCTGTAAGATCTGCTTCGAACCGGAAAGCCGGGGCCCGATATTATTGGTCAAGTGTGCCGTCCAACTATAAGCTTGATCCGATTCAAGAGCTGCCGCCTGAATTCGTTTCATATTTTCAAGCGTTTCTGAAGAATAAAGACGCGGCGTTGCGGTTGGCTGCTGTGTAATAACTGTCGAAGTAATGACGAATAGAAAAAAGATCGAAAGAAAGCTTTTCATTCGAACATCTTATCCGAAAAATGCACATGGCCAAACTTTCGTGTAATATTTCGCTTATCACATCTTTCAGAATAGTTAACAAAGGAAAAAGGAATGAAAAGGTTTGCAATTTGGTTTGTTTCTCTCATCGTTATCGCCTCTGCACTCCCTACAGCCGCACAGTTCACATTTGACGATATGCTGTCGCAGAAACGCGTCAGCGACCCTCAGCTTTCGCCAGACGGCCGCTACGTTATCTATAACGTCGGTGTTGTAAACAAAGCGGAAAATCGTGTTCTGACACAGATCTTCCGCTCTGCCGTCGATGGATCGGAAATAAAACAGTTGACCGAGGGCAACACATCTAACAGCAGCGGCCGCTGGTCCATGGATGGCAAATATATCGCCTATAACACGGGAGGTCAGATCTGGGTGATGAATGCGGACGGTTCGGGGAAACGTCAGGTAACGAAGTATCCCACCGGTGCCAGCGGTCCGGTATGGTCGCCTGATGGCAAATGGCTGTTGTTCCGTTCGGACGTCTATCCAGAGTGCACCACCGAAGAATGCAATACTTCTGAAGAAGAAAAGGCAAAGAATTCGAAAGTTCAGGCGAAAATCACCGAACCTGTCTGACGGCACTAGAGGCCATCAAACTGATCACCGGATTGGGTACACCATTGCTGTCCCAACTACTCACCATGAACTTAAGCCAAGCTGAGTTTGCCAAACGGCGGCCTTACCACGATCCGAACTGCCCAGTTTGTGGCCATAAAAACCAATGGTTAACAAACACAACCATCCAGGAGGAACCATGCTGCTCCCACTCTTAGCTCTGGCGATCGGAATCTGTGCGGTTTATGTCAATCAGCCAGCGGATGAAATTACGCGCTTGCTGATCAAGCTAGTGGGGCTAGTCAGCCTGTTTCTCGGTCTGTTGTATGCTCCCTGGTCTATCAAGCTGCTGATTGTAATCGCCATTCTCGCAACTCCGATCTGCGCTCAAAAGCGTTGTCTGCCCCAGATCCATTGTCCAGCATTATGCATTGCCCGTTCCAATTGCCGCAATGTTCCCCTTTAACCCAGTTCATCATTTGCTGATTTATCATTTCTGGAGGAAACCCCATGCCCGTAATTCTGACCGAAAAAGCCGAATTCCGCCTGCGGGCCTTTTTGCAAGGCAACGTGGATCCATCGGCTGAAAAAGGGATCCGAGTCGGTGTCAAAGATGGCGGCTGCAATGGCTATGAATACATCCTTGATATCGTCAATGCACCCCGTCCCGATGATCTAATCGATCAGCAGGGTAAAGTCCGAATTTATATCGATCCCCAAAGTGCTCCTCTCCTGGAAGGTGTGGTAATCGACTTTCTAGAAGGGCTGATGGAAAGCGGTTTCAAATTCACTAACCCCAATGCAACCGACACCTGCGGCTGCGGCAAATCCTTCCAAGCCGGAGACTGTACCCCAGCAGGAGTACCGTGCGGGTAAGAAGTTTTGAGTTCGGTTAATCCTAACCAAAGCTTCCGACAGTAAACATCATCCCCTCACCCATCCACCCATCCACCCCTACGCCCACGCGGAGAACACAATCATGGCAACCTATCAAGTTCATCTCATCAACAAAAAGCGGTCGCTTGACGTTACCTTTCCAGTTGAAGATACCACAACCATTCTAGAAGCAGCTGAAGAACAGGGGCTAGACTTGCCTTTCTCCTGTCAATCCGGGTCTTGCTCGAGTTGCGTCGGTAAAGTGGTTGAAGGCGAACTGGATCAGTCAGAGCAAGTATTTCTGACAATGAAGGTGCTTCGGCTCAAACAATAGCTGAACTCACAGTAGTTTCTGATGACGATTTTATTGAAGAAGTCGCTGCACCAATAGAGCGAGCATCTGAGTCAGAACTGTACGAACCCATTCACAAAATGCTCATGAAACATTGGTCTCGGTCACAACAACTGGATGAATGTCACTGTGAGATTATTGCTCACCAAGGAAAACGCGATACTGGAGGAAGCTGGAGTCGACCAGATTTATGCGTAGTGGGATCGAGGAAATTTGAATACTACCCGGCAAGAGTATTCGAACTCCACACATTTGAAGTGAAGGCATCGACAGATGTCACTATTAAAGGTGTATTAGAGGCGCTTGCTCATCGCGAAGCTGCTACTAGATCATATGTGCTGTATCATACCGGTGAAAAAGACTTCACCAGTTACCCAGAAAGTTCAAGAATCGAAGAGTTAGCTAGCCGCCATGGCGTTGGCGTTATAGTGGCTAACGATGTAACCGATTTTGATAGCTGGGACACTGTTGTTCCTGCTCAAAGGTCACTATCTGACCCTGAAGTAATGAATACATTTATAAGCCGAAGTCTATCAAAAATTGCTCAGAAGAAAATCAGTGGATGGTTTAGCTGGTAGACTCGCTGGGTGCATTCCGGTGACGGCATACTTATTTCGCCCGGATGATGTGCAAGCAATTGCGCCGCATGAATTTCTCACACGAAGACACGAAGGCACGAAGGGGTCGCGCTTTTGGATCTTGAAGCGATTGCCAAGACCGTGGTCGATCGCGGTTATCATCTGCACCGCGATACCGGCCCGGGAATGCTCGAGACGGTGTACGAGGTTCTGCTGACTGAAAGCTTGAGGGATGCGGGGTTTCGATGCCGAAGGCAGGTGCCCGTTCCGATCAGATATAAAGGCGTTGTCGTAGACAACGCATTCAAGATCGATCTGCTGGTCGAAGAAGTGCTCATCATCGAGCTGAAATCGACCGAACGGATATCGCCGGTACACGGCAAACAGGTGTTGACCTATCTCAGGTTGATGAACCTGCCACTGGGGTTCGTGATGAACTTTGGGCAAACCACCTTCAAGGCTGGCCTCCAGCGCGTGGCCAACGATTACTTCGGACGGATCGGCTGAATGCGACATCTTCGTGCCTTCGTGTCTTCGTGTCAACTAGGTCATACTGATGCAAACGAAAACCTTGGTCACTCGGTGAACGTTCGATGTCCAATGTTTGGTACTGAACAAAATCATAGGCTGCAAATTTCTGCTGTGCTGTTTGGACAAATAGAGGTGAAATATCGGTAAATGTGTAGCTAGCGATCTGTGAATCGAGATCAGGCAGCAGATAGCCAGTCGTCCCGCCAGTACCGCCGCCAATTTCCAGAATTCGTACCTTGGCTTGGGGCAATAATAATTGCACGAGTTGTTGCAGCAGCTGATTGGTGAACTGTGCTCCAGGCGAATCTTGATAGATTTGGCTCAGGGTGCTGAAATCCCCATCGGGAAATAAAAGCTGAATCGGGTCACACTTACCCTGCAACACGTCAGCCAGAGCGGAACCACAGCGATGCAATAGAGCCAGTTCAGGTGAGGCAACCGATTGAGTCATTTCAGCAGAATTATCATCCTGAAGTGATCGAAGCACACCATAATGATTATTCTGACAATCGAGGTCATCAGCCTCTACTAAAATATTCAGCAAGCGTCGGATCCATCTAGGATTGGCTGTGATCTGAAGCTGCTGCATCACCTGCTGCACCGTAAAGCGTTCGCCGCTGCTAAACCGCCAGCCCAGTTGCAGAAAAGCTCGCCTGATATAGGTCAGGCTCAACGACTCCAGCTCCGTTAAATGCCGCTGATAGGAATTCAAGTGCTGCGCCTGAACAGCGGACAACCGATCAGACAGGGCCGCGAATTGGTGGCTTACCTGGCTCAACTCTGGTAAATTAACCTGATGCAGCGGCTGAGGACGCCACTCGATTTGATATAGCCACTCCTGCCAGCTTGCCGACTCAATCGGTTCTCGATCCGCCGGATGCAGCCTTAATCCTGCGATTGTCACGATCACCTGCCCCTTGGCATCGAGCAGTCGCAGATCGGCAACTGGGTGAATCGAATTCTGGTTAGATCGCAGCGTCACTTCACTCCAGAGGCTAGAGAGGTGACCTAACGGTCTGCGGTGCAGGATCAAGCGGTCGAAACGAACTGGTAAATAGGTTTGGGACGGCGTGGGTAAGGCTGCTGCAATTGTTTGTAAGGCTGCATCTAGAAGAACTGGATGGATTTGGTAGGGAGCCGCAGATGAGCAACTGAATGGTAACTCAATCCAAGCCAAGACCCAGGTGAGTTCTTCCTAAACCCTGCCTGAGCTTGCTGAACGGTGCACCTAACCTAAGAGTATTTGAGGCGACTAAACCATAGATAAACGCTTCCCTGAATTACGGCTCTATAAATTTGACCGCAACTGGAATCGGGGAAGTAAAAAGTCAGCATTAAGTCAGTTAATTTAAGTCAGTTAATTAAAACGGCAAGTAGCGCCTTTTAAGCTCTATACAAAGCTCTATACAAGAGAATCAACATGCTACTGGTGATTTCCGAAAGTAATCCCAAAATAAGGACGCTGCACGGAAAAGTAATAGTTGATATCTCTAGATCTTATGAAAATCTTTTGATACCGCTCTCCGTACTTTCTCTATAGATCACCTAGGTGAATGACTGTAATCACAGCAATTCTGCTGAGATGCGCTCGAATGCTGCCGCTGGGTCAGCTGCTGTCGTGATAGGGCGACCAATCACCAGGTAATTGGCTCCTGCTTTTAGAGCAGCGGCTGGGGTCATGGCCCGCTGTTGGTCGCCTTTCTCAGCCCAAGTGGGACGCACACCCGGACAGACTAACAAAAACTCCTCGCCACAGATCCTACGAAGCTGTGCCACTTCTTGAGGTGAGCAGACAGCACCTGCTAAACCGCTGGCCTGAGCCAATAGAGCCATTTGTAGGGCATAATCGTTCAGCTCTAGGGGAATCTTCAGCTCCAAGCCTAAAGCGCGGGCCGTTAGGCTGGTCAATACGGTAATTGCAATCAGATTGGGCGGCTCTACGTTACTAGCCCTTGCCCCTGCGACCGCGGCAGCTTGGGCTGCCTGTAGGGCCGTTTGGCCCGCGGCAGCATGCACCGTGAGTAGTTCGACACCATACTGAGCGGCAGAACGGCAGGCTCCGGCCATGGTGTTGGGAATATCGTGAAACTTAAGGTCGAGGAAGATTTTTTTTTGCCGTTCTTTGAGGATCGCTAAAATTCTCGCTCCGCTGCCAACAAATAGCTCTAGGCCCACCTTCCAAAACATCACCTGAGGCAGTTGGTCGAGGAGAGCTAGGGCAGCAGCTTCCGTAGGAACATCTAAAGGCACAATAATCTGATCGGCTGGTGACATATCGGCTGAGGTGCAGGAGAGCTGAGGTTCAGGAAAAATAATGGACACTCGTTAAAAACTACAGCAATCATCGTTTTCGTGGCGGCAGCACCGGCCCAGAGGCATTGGGGAAACGCCGGTTTGAGTAATTTGTGAATCAGTGGATAGAGGGGAGCAAATTGCATGAATCGATTAAAGGCAAAAGCGCCGACAGGGACTATCCTACCCTACTGAAAAATCGGCATGAATGGCTGGTCAATAGCTGGTCAATAGCTGGTCAATGATTGGTCAATGATTGTTGATGAATGGTTAATGGCTGGAGCAATAGGTTTGCCGCACCCAGGCCGACTGGATGAGAGACGAGAGGATATCCCGATTCAACGGCTTCACCAAGAAACCATCTAGGCCAGGATTATCTTCTTGCCGCAGCCAACTCGGTGCATGTACATCGGTCAACGCCACAATCGTAATGCCAGAGGTATCCGCCAGGGTGCGGAACTGGTGCACCAAAGATTTGGACCATTGGTTTTGATTCCCCGTCAGAATCAACAGATAGGGAGGAGCCTGACTGGCTCTCGCCATCGCCTGCTCCGGAGAACTCGCAACGACCAATGGGCAACGCAGATGACCCAGCAAAGATTCAATCAACTGAAGGTCATCAGAGCCTTGATCTAATATCAAAATATAGTTCTGCAACTGTTCCATGAGAGCATTAGCACGCTATGGGCTAATATAGCTCTCTAGATTTATTGCTAATTCGTGATATAAACGGTAAAAGCTTGAGGATTACTAGCTTCTAGCGATCGTTTCTAATTTGAAACTTTTCGTTTTTCTTAGCTTTTCCTGTCAGGTACAAGGCAAGCCTTTTTATTGAATTGCCGGGAAAATTATGTAAATTTTTGAAGTTAAAAGTTTTACTTTTTTGAAAGAAGACAATAACTTAATTTGTCGTTCTATTTGTTAACAATTCTCCAGAGAAGTTCATTGTTTTTCTGATCTTTCAGCGGTATAGATGCCAATTTAAGATCAGGATTATTCTTTAGAAACTGTTTAAACGCCTGCCGCCATTGTTTGCTGCTTCTGGGATGGAAGAAATACATATCGCCGAAGAAATCACTGTCTAAGCCTTGACTAAGCTGGTTTACTTCTGCCAGCAGAGTGCCAGGATCATCGACAGTTTGAGTGGAGCAGGTGGAGCAGGTCGGACGCAGCAGTAGCTGTACCTCTGGTTTGAGTGCATGGCTGAGGGAGAGCAAGCAACACCCGGTTCGATAGGGAAATAGACCTTTTCCGCAGTGGTCGCCCAGTCGCCCGAGCCAAATCTCAATTTTTTGTCTGAGCCGTCAATACTGACTGGCTCTTGCTGTTCTTCCGGTCTCAATTCATGGCCGGCATATCTTGCAGCCGTGGTCAGGAGGGACACGGGATCTCCAAATTCCCTTGAAACAGTTTCAATAGAATAGTTAGTAAAAAGATTGCTGACTATACGGATGATCTCGCCTTTTCCGGTAAATCCGGCGTTCAGCATTCCCTGAAATACCGGGATATGGTTGATCGATTGTTCGAGGGTTACAAAACCAAGTTCATTCTCTGGGTTTCGATAGTCGGCGGTAACCGAAAGCGAATCAACGGTCGAGCCCGAAAGCCCGAAAAGCTGCTCGTTTTCCCTCAAAAACACCTTAAGAGCTTCGGAGCGCGGCATTTTGGAAGGTGATGTCAAAAAGCTCGCGCTCATTCCCACCCTTGATGAAAACACCTCCGGAGACTGCATCGTCTCGCTATATTCGATTGCCAGAGCTGGTATCTTAGTTTTTAACTCATTTTCCCCTTTAACAAAGGCCTCTCGTGTGTCGGCAATATCGCTTGCGGTAAGTCCGGCCTGTTCTCTGAATCTCATCCGTTCTGTCCATTTGCCCTTGTCCGTTCGGATGTCATAATTCGGGAGTACCTTCTCCGATCCGCTCGGATGGCTGGCGTTCGATTTTGAACGTGCCTCAGCGTGGGGCAAGATCGCGGGTAAAATTGTTAAAACTGTTACGATAGAAAAGGTCAAAAATGCTCCCATCAGCGATTTGCGGTCATTTCGATGGGGATTTGTCTTGCTGGTGAATTTCATAAGGACTCCACTAGGATCTAGGAGGACTGATAAAATACTAAATGTGCAGGCTTATGGAGAATTGATCAGTTGCCGATGGCCGCGGTCAAAGAAAGCACGGCCAAATTGAACAAAGAACCTGCTGCTGACTTAGCAGAGTATTCTCTTAGTTCCGGCCAATTTAGTCAATACTTTTATGGTCAGAATGAAAACGGCAAATGAGTCGGATATTTTTGCTGCGGGCGGGCTTATCGCGCGTTTTCATGAAAACTATGAGTTTCGCGAAGGGCAAGTTGAAATGGCGAGGCGCGTGACGGAAGCCTTCGTAAGAACGTTTGCCCCTGCAACTCATCGTTCCAATCAACCGTGATGAACTGCTCTTCATACCAATCCACCGGATAAATTGGGGGGATCCGGATTGCATTAGAGCGCGCCAGCATCAGCCAACGGCCATCTTCCGTCACGTAGCCAATCTCAACGATGTAATCCCGATCGCTAATGGGAACCGGAATATACCAATCCCGCGCCAGCTCGTCACACTCATACTGCTGCAAACTGTGCGGATTTTGATAACTCAAATCCACATCCGTCACATCGTAGAAGCGGAGGGCTAGCCGCTGACCGCCCTGCTGTCGTAAAGTTTGCCGATGGTGATCAGGCACATCCCAATATGCATAAGCCCATTGGGGATCGCGAGGCAGCAACGTAATCCAGCTCTCCCCATAACCATCTGGCAAATCGGGTAAGGACTCATCCACCGATGCCAACACTTCACTTGAGAGATCAGCTTGCCCCACATCAAATTTGGTGGCTTCGACATCAATTTGCGCAGAGCCTTCTGGCTCATAGACTTGACTCGTTTCACCCTCAACATTCTCAACGTTTTGCAGCAGCGAGGCAGTTCCAGCTGCAATTGCTCCAGTTACAGCACCTGTTGCAGTTGTATCAGCATCAATGAATAGGGGCTGACTCGCAGTTAGTTCTTCATCTTCTGCTGGTTCTTCACTCGTTCGTTCCTCAGCAGTCAACGATAGGTCGGGTTCCACATTCCATGCAGCTGGAGGTGCTTCTGGAACTGGTATAGCCGGAGTCGCTTCTGCCAAGGCATTTGAAGGAATTGGTGTAGGCGGAGTCGCTTCCGCGAAAGCAGCCGACAGCCGCACAGGGGCAGAACGGGCCAACATCAGCCAACGTCCATCAGCCGTAACATAGCCAATCTCTGCCAGATAGTCTCGATCGACTTGGGGCAGGGCAACAAACCGATCCTGCTCTGTTTCAGTGCAGGTATATTCTTGAAACTGGGACAATGGCTGCTCCAAATCCAGCCCGGTAACATCAGCAATTCGCAGCTTGAGCTGTTCGCCTCCCTGTTGACGCAGTACCGCTTTCTCTTCCTCTGGTGCCTCCCAATAGGCATAGCCTTGATCAGATGTGCGAGGCGTTAGCACAATTCGGCCGCGGCGATTTCGACCTCCTGCCGCCAATCCAGCCTAAATGTAGTTAAAGATACAGTTTTTCATGTTGAAGTTTAGCTGAAGTTCAGGCAGCCAGGTCCGCAAATACCTCCTTGACAGCCGGATGAACCAACCGGTGATCCTGGACATTTACGCCTTTGGCTAAGGCCAAATCCCGTTCTAATGCCTGAATTCCTTCGTTGGCCAGTTTCAAAACGTAAGGAAAGGTGCTGTTGTTGAGCGCTTGGGTCGCTGTCCAGGGAACAGAACCGGGCATATTAGGCACACCATAATGAACGACGCCCGCTTCTACATACGTGGGATGGGTATGGGATGTCGGATGCAGCGTCTCGATGCAGCCACCCTGATCCACTGCCACATCTACAATCACCGAACCTGGACGCATCTGTTCTACTAGCTGACGCGACACTAAGATCGGCGCTCGCCGTCCCGGAACCAGCACCGCTCCAATCAGCAAATCGGCTTCTGGCACCACGGTTTCTATTTGTGAGGCATTGCTGTAGAGCAACTCTACCCGTGAGCCGAACAGGGTTTCCAAGTAAGCCAATCGCTCCAGATTAATGTCTAAAATCTGCACCTGTGCCCCCAAACCCACAGCCATCTTTGCTGCCTCAGTGCCAACTACGCCGCCGCCCAAAATCACCACCTTTCCTGGCCGCACACCTGGTACACCGCCCAGCAAAACGCCGCGCCCTCCCTGCTGCCGTTCCAAAAACCGTGCCCCAAACTGCACCGAAAGCCGCCCGGCAATAATGCTCATCGGAGTCAAGAGCGGCAAGCTGCGGTTTTCCAGTTCTACCGTTTCGTAGGCAATGGCCGTGATGCCAGAATCAATCAAATGTTCGGTCAAGGGTCGATCTGCCGCCAAGTGCAAATAGGTGAATAAAAGCTTGCCCTTTTGCAGAAACTCGTATTCTGGCGCGAGCGGTTCTTTCACCTTAATCACTATGTCCCGATTCCAGGCCGCTTCAGCCGTTGTGACAATTTTGGCACCCGCTTGAATGTAGTCGGCATCGGTGAACCCTGCCCCCAGCCCTGCTTTTGTTTCAACAAAAACCGTATGGCCGTGATCCGACAAACTCCTGACGCTGCTAGGACTCAACCCAACCCGAAACTCTTGATCTTTAGTTTCTTTGGGCACACCAATTTCCATACCGATACCTCATCACTCTTCTGTTACAAAATACCTTGTTTACCTTGCTCCATGCCAAAGCCGGCGGCGGCGGACAAATTGCCCCGCTCCATAATCCCAGAGGGGATGAACACTTCCGGATGGGCATCATGGATTTTCTTCAGCCCACAGGAGCCTTCCAAATCACTGTCGATCACCATCACTTTGGCTTTGCGCTCCGCCTCGCTCATTCTGCCAAGGATAGCGACAACGGCATCCCCGAATACGTTGCGGTTGGAATCCCACTTATCGCCGGAGCCAATAAAGGTGTAGGTCTGCTTGGGCTTTTCGATCTGGTTGAGATACTCGACGGCTGCCGTGTGGCCGCGTTTCTCCAGGTATTGCAGCGCCAGCTTCACTGAGATTACATCATGACCGTGGTTCGAGCCTTCCAGTCCTTCGATGCCGGGGCACATGGGGCGCTTGTTGATCACCGCAATTGGTCCGGGTGTGGTCACAGCTTCGCAGATGCGGGCATAAAGGCCGTCAATATCTTCCCCATCACCAGTTAGCACCTTGAGGCCGTGACCTTCCAATGTCTTGGCGACGCTAAAACCGGGCAGGTATTTGGAGGGATGACCAGCAATCGTCACATCGTTGTCATCGATGATCAGCTTCACGTTCAGGTGCTGAGCGACGGCGAGGCGAGCGGCTTCGGCATCGTTGCCTTCTTGCTGCGAGCCATCTGAGCCTAAACAAAATACAGTTTTGCCAGGATTCGCCATTGCCACCCCGTTGACATAGGGCCACATATGTCCCAATCGACCGGAGCTAAACTTGACGCCGGGAGTGAGTCCCAATTCCGGATGTCCGGGCAGTTTTGAGCCAGCCATGCGGTAGTGCATTAACTGTTCGGCAGGGAGGTCGCCCGCGAGGGCTGCCATCAGGTACTGCGTTCCGACCCGATGTCCGGCTTCATCAAAAAAGATCGGCACAAACTGATCCGGCGCGTTGCGGAACAAGGCATCCAGGATCACCACTTCGGGAACCGTGTCGTAAGGGCCGCCGGTGTGTCCACCCACGCCTCTGGCTGCCCCGGTCGCGGTAAAGAACACAATGGCATCCCGGCAAAGCTGAATATTGGCTTTTAAGGCTGCCCGCTGCTTGTCGCTGAGGGTGGGATTGGATGGATCGAGCTTGAGCGGCTGATAGGCACCAAGATCGATCGGAAAGGCGGATCGCGATCGCTCGTGCCGTTCTCGTTGACGCACCCGTTTTGATACTGGATGAGGCAACTTCGGCACTGGATACGGAATCCGAACGGCTGGTCCAGCAAGCGTTAGAGAATCTTATGGCTAACCGTACCTCCATTGTTATCGCACATCGACTCTCAACGGTACGAAAGGCCGATACCATCGTCGTGATGGACAAAGGACGCGTGATCGAAACAGGTACACACGAAGAGTTGCTTGAGCATAATGGAAAATACCGGCGGCTCTACGAACTACAATTTCAAGATCACTCCCCCGAAGGAAAAGAAATATGAGATCAATGACGGGTTTTGGACGCGGAGCGGCCTCGGGTGACAATTTTTCGGTAAGCGTAGAACTAAAGGCGGTTAATAATAGATTTCTTGACCTCTCTCTAAAGCTTCCGGGTGAACTTCAGCATATCGAAGCGGTCATAAAGAAAACGGTAAGTGAGCGGCTAGCTCGCGGCCGTGTTGACATCAACATCCAGTTCGAACGGTCTGACGCGATCGAATACGAGCTTAATCGTCCGGTCATATCCGGCTATCTGAACGCATTTCGTGAATTAAAGACCGAATTCGACCTTTCAGGCGAACCGGATCTTAACGTGATAGCTCGGCTTCCGAATATTTTCCAGCCGCGAAGAGCGGAATTTTCAGACGATTTCGTGAAAGGAGTAACCGAAGCGGTTTCATTAGCCCTTGATGACCTTGAAAAAATGCGCGGCAGCGAGGGCGAAGCACTCCGTAATGACTTATCCGGACGGCTTGAAATGATCGAAAGAAAATTGCTCCCGATCGAGGATGAATCAGCCACCATCGCTGATGAATATTTGCAGCGACTGACCCGGCGGATCGCCGAAATGCTTTCACGTACGGAATCACAGGTTGAGATAGACCAGGGACGCCTTGCTCAAGAGGCTGCGTATCTTGCGGATCGGGCCGACATTTCCGAAGAGATAGCTCGGCTTCGAACACACATAGAACATTTCCGCAACATAATGAACGAAGATAAAGAGGTCGGCAAACGTCTCGATTTTCTGACACAGGAGCTCAACCGCGAGGCAAACACCATAACCTCAAAAACCAATAATATGACAGTAAAAGAGAATGCACTTTCGATAAAGAGTGAGATTGAGAAAATCAGGACTGTCCACTGTGGAGGACTGGCAGTTCATCGGTAAGACCGAGCCTACTAGCGAAGTCAAAGAAAAGCTGAAACAGTTCTGCCGTCAGGTGTTTGAGCTATTTAATACAACCGAAGTAGCCTAGCGCCGATTTATAGCAACCATGCACAAGTAGTAGGCTCAATATAGACAGCAGCAGAACTGTCCCCAGAGAGGTGAGATTGGTAAAGATGCCGCTTATCTTTACTTTAAAGACGCTCAGTTTATGGCTGAGATCGCTGCTTTAGTCGTTGCTATGCTTGTGATTCGTTCCTTGACTTCTGCTTTGCTCACACAGACTCAGTCCTCCCCAATTGATTCCCGCCCTTCGCCCTGGATGACGCCGCTGGCCTACGCTTTAGGCTCCTGGGTTGTGCTTCCGTCCTACTTTCGCATTCATGTTACTGGGCAGGAGAATGTGCCCCGCGAAGGAGCAGTGATTTTGGCTCCCACCCATCGGTCCCGCTGGGATGCGCTGGTGGTTCCCTATGCAGCCGGTCGGTTTGCCACAGGCCGCGATATTCGCTTTATGGTGACGGCTGATGAGGTAAAGGGTCTGCAAGGATGGCTGATTCGACACTTGGGTGGGTTTCCGGTCAATCCGCGCCAACCGGCCATTGCTAGCCTGCGCCACGGCTTAGAAATTTTGCAAAATCGGGAGATGCTGGTGATTTTTCCGGAGGGAGGTATCTTCCGCGACAAACAGGTCCATCCGCTCAAGCCCGGTTTAGCCCGCCTAGCGCTGCAAGCCGAGGCTAGCCAGCCCGACCTGACAGTACAGGTTGTCCCGGTTTATCTCGATTACAGTCAAGCGTTTCCGACTTGGGGGTGCAAGGTAAACGTGCGGATTGGCAAACCGTTGCAGGTGGCTGACTATACCCAAGGCAAGCCCAAGTCAGAAGCCCAGCGGTTGACGGCGGACCTGACCACGGCCCTAAAGCGTTTAGCTGGAACTGAAACTGAGGTGATGGAGACGGTCAATGGTGCAGGCGAATCAATGCCCGTCTGCCTCCAACATGGGCAAATGCACAGTTAAGATTGTCCAACCGTCACGGCTCTCGGCTTCAATCGACCCATGCAGGGTTTCTACCAGCTTTTTAATCAGCGCCAAGCCCAACCCAGTGCCGCCCTGCTGCCACGGATCGGTACCAGCAACCGGATTTACTTCTGCACCAGAGCCTGCTGCGATTTCAGCATCCGAATCCCCATCCGAACCATCCTCGGAACCATCCCAACCTGCCGCACCTGCTGCACCTGCCGCTTCCCCTACTCAAGCTGATTCCGTTCCAGAAACTAGTTTAGAAGCAGAGCTTGAGCTTGAGGCACCCTCCAGCGAAGCCACACCAGCCGTACCTGTAAACGGTACACCCGCAACATTGACAGACGCACCATCTGTTACATTCTCTGTAGAAAGTACAGAGAATGTAGTTGAGGAAGGTTTAGAGAATTCACCAGAAATTACGGTCGGTACTGAACCCTTGCTAGAAGCAGAACCTGGTTTAGAAATGCCTATGGAAATTCCAGAATTTGTTGAACTATCGCCACAGCCTGTTCTCACCACGCCTGCTGAAACCCCTGCTGAAACCCCTGCTGAATCCTTAATTGAAAATTCGAGCCTACCGTAAACAAACCGTTGTTCGTTACCAAACATCCAATGCTAGACGCTAGTTTGGGCTTCTTAAAGTATCTACTCACCGCATTTTTGCTCTACGGTATTTTCATCGTGGTTGAACGAATTCGTCCGGCTGAGTCGCATCAACCATTCAGAAAAATCCTGTTTAATTTGCAGTGGTATGTACTGTACAGTGTCGTTAGCTTGGGAATGATTCAGTTGGGATTGAACTTGGTCGTACCCACATTGCAACAATGGTTGGGTGCACCGCTGTGGCATATTCCTGCACCGAAGAACATCTGGGGCTACGGATTGGCGGTACTAGCCTACTTTCTGGCAACCGATTTTTTCTATTACTGGTTTCATCGCGCACAGCATCAAATTCCCTTACTCTGGGAACAGCATAAATTTCATCACAGCGATACGGCTCTGAATGTGACTAGCACTAGACGAGTGCATTGGTTAGAAGATCCGCTAGTAATTCTGTTTGTCGCCCTACCGATTGGATTGCTGCTGCGCTTTGACGGGCTGGAACTGGGAATTTTGGCATTTGTAGAAATCCTGTGGTTGCAGTTCATTCACATGAATTTAAGATTAGAACTGGGCTGGCTAGGGCGGATTATAGTCGGCCCACAACATCATCGGCTACATCACTCGTTCCTTCCCGAACACCTAGATCGCAATTTTGCCGTCTTTGCCTGGTTCAGCTTTACAAAATAGGCCCGCTCCTCCTCCGAGACTACATAGGCTTGATTGACACTGCCGCCCCCTACTGAACGCCGATGCCCAATTTGAAAAGGTTGTCCGGTAGCTTGGCTGATCTGCAGAGCGATCTGGTTCCACATAGCAGAGTGGGACATCATAATAGCGGCAGTAGAAAAGGCGGAGGATTGACTTAGGCTTAGGGTTTGAGGACAACAACGCGGTAGGCGTCGGGAGCAAGGTACTGCTGTACAGCGGCTTGCAGGGCTTGAGCGTTGAGAGTCTGAATTTGGTCAGGATAGCTGAGGGCAGGAGCCAGATCACCAATAATCGACTGGTAATAGCCATACAGACTAGCTCGATCGCTGGGAGTTTCGTTGCCAAAAATATAGCGATTTGCCACCAGAGTCCGGACGCGCTGGATTTCGGCTTCGCTGATCGGTTCAGTGTGAAGCCTACGAATATGGTCGAGAATCAATGCTTCTACCGTGTCCAGGTTCTCGACTGGCAGTTGGGCAGAGATATAAAACAACCCCTGACGAATATAGGTCATATTGCTAACGGAAATCCCGGAACCCAACCCCCGCTCTTCGCGCAGGTCGCGCACTAACCGAGCCGTGCGTCCCTGTCCCAAAATCGAGGCCAGGACATCTAGAGCATAGGTCTGGGGCAGATCAGCCATTCCCGGCACTCGCCACAGGATTCCCAAGCGAGCCTGCTGCAAGCTATTGTCAATGTGTTCATAGCGCTGAATGCCAGTAAACGCAGCTTCTGGGCTGAGTTCCGGTAAATCGGGCGGACAGAAGATGATTGGCTCAGAGCAGTGAGCTTCGGCCTGAGCAAATCCAGCAGCGACAATCTCGATCAACTGCTCGACGGGTAAATTACCAACGACAGAAGCCGTAATCGACTGAGGCCGATACCAAGTGGCATGAAAATCACGCATCTGCTGGGGCTTCAAGTGTTCGATTACTTCAGAAGGTCCCAAAACTGGACGACGGTAGGGCAAGTGCTCAAAGGCCGCTTCCATGAGGCGATAGTAGGTGCGCCGCCGTGGGTTATCTTCTGACCGACGAATTTCTTCCAGCACAACCGACCGTTCCCGCTCAAAGGCCACATCTGGAATCGCCGCGTTCAACACCACTTCAATTTGAAGCGGTTTGGCGGAAAGTATTGCTTCGAAGGTCGTGACCGGAATAAGTAGGTATGGGGAAATGGGCACGTATATTGAGACGTGGGCACGCAAGGTGTAAACACTCGCACAGAATAGCTGTGTGGGTATGCCGTGGCAGGCTATAATGCGATGGAATCGAACATTGACACAAAGGTGGTGGCAGGGTTTGGGGACGAGTGGACGCGGTTTGACCAGTCGGAGCTTGATGAATTGGAGCACCAGCGGCTCTTCGATGTATACTTCGACAAGTTTCCCTGGGGGAAACTGCCTGAAAAAGCTGTCGGATTTGATCTTGGCTGTGGCAGTGGACGATGGGCTAAGCTGGTTGCCCCGCGGGTTGGGAAACTTCATTTGATAGACCCGAGTGATGCGATAGAGGTGGCTCGGAAGAACCTTGTCGGACATTCAAATTGCGAGTTTCATCGGGCCGGAGTTGGTGACATTCCGCTTGCCGATGAGAGCTGCGATTTTGGCTATAGTCTTGGGGTACTGCATCACATCCCGGATACCGAGGCCGGTTTGCGTAAGTGTGTGGAAAAGCTAAAAACGGGAGCTCCTTTTTTGCTTTATCTCTACTACGCCTTCGATAATAGGCCGGCATGGTTCCGCGCTGTTTGGCGCATTAGCGATGTTTTCCGTCGTGCGATCAGTCGCCTGCCGCACGGAGCACGATTTGTCGCCAGCCAAATAATAGCCGCGTCGGTTTACTTTCCTTTGGCCCGCCTGAGTCTTTTGGCCGAAAAGGTTGGGATGAAGGTGTCTAACATTCCATTGTCGCAATATCGCGAGAAGAGTTTTTACACCATGCGTACTGATGCGCTTGATAGATTTGGAACTAGCCTCGAACATCGTTTTACGAAGGCCGAGATCGAGGGGATGATGACTAGTTGTGGATTGAAGGACATCAGATTCGGCGATGAGCCGTATTGGACGGCCCTTGGAATTAAAGAATAAGGTTGGTTTAGCTGATTTGAGAAGCGTTTTATGAAGGTTCTCGCAATTGTCCCCCATGTTTATGATACCTCGCCGGGGCAGAGATTTAGGTTGGAGCAGTGGGAGCCTCTTTTGGCGAAGGCGGGTGTTGAGATCACGTATTCGCCATTTGAGACGCCGGAACTGCGGAGCGTTCTTTATCGAAAAGGGACTGGATGTGCGACTCTATGGCTCGTTTGCGCTGTTGATTTTGTTTCCTGATCTGGACAAGGCAGTGCTGCGTGCCTTTGCCCGTGCTATCCCCACCGAAGACAGCCGCACCCGCACAATTGGCTACTATTACACGATTGGCAAGCCCAGTCCCCAAGCTTTCCGCAAAGCCAAAAACGCGACGCCCCACGATCTGGGTGCACCCAACGAGCATGTTTGGGAGAAGACCAACTATACCAGCTATCAGGATTGCAACCTCTGGAAAGACTTGGGCAGTGATTTTGTGCTTCAGGTCTACCGCGATTTTGTCTTCACGGGCCGTACAGACGTGGCCTTTCTAGCAGAATGCTGGGACGCGATTGTGGCGGCTTTAGCCTATTTAAAGTCCTTTGACTTTGACCAAGACGGTATTCCCGAAAACTCTGGCGCACCGGATCAAACCTTCGACGATTGGCGGCTCCAAGGCGTAAGTGCCTACTGCGGCGGGCTGTGGATTGCCGCACTGGAAGCAGCACTTGCCATCGGAGAGATTCTGGCGGACCGGGTATCCCCTGAAGTGTTGGCGGAGTATCGGCACTGGCTGCAGCAGGCGCGGCTAGTTTATCAAACCAAGCTGTGGAATGGCACCTATTACCGCCTCGATAGTGACAGCGGCTCAGACGTAGTGATGGCCGATCAACTCTGTGGTCAGTTTTATGCGCGGCTGTTGGGTCTGCCGGATGTGGTGCCAACAGAATGCGCCGAGTCGGCCCTGCGGACTATCTATGACGCCTGTTTCCTCAAGTTTCATGATGGTCGGTTTGGTGCTGCGAATGGCCTGCGCCCCGACGGTTCCCCCGTTAACCCCAACGATACCCATCCGCTCGAAGTCTGGACTGGGATCAACTTTGGCTTAGCGGCTTTCTTGCTGCAAATGGGAATGCGCTCCGAAGCGCTCCGCCTCACCCAAGCCGTGGTGCAGCAAATCTACGACAACGGGCTGCAATTTCGCACCCCCGAAGCGATCACAGCCGCCGGCACCTTCCGCGCCTCTCACTACCTGCGGCCTATGGCAATTTGGCTGGTGTATTGGGTAGGAAGCAGTGAGTTTTGAGTTTTGAGTTCATGTCCGATTAATGGGTTTCATGGGTCGTTGTTTGGGTCCAGCGTTATTTCCCGCGATAGCCTGGCCCTGGAAAATTAAATCGAGCAGGATCAGAGTGAACGGAATTGGTCCACAGAGCGCGGCTAAGAAAAGTCTGACTTGATGCGGCAGTTGGGCCATCCGGTAGAGCGCTGTTCCCATGACTGTCAGGACCATCGTGGCGATTGTGGCTTGGAGCAGCGCTATCCAACTCCATTGCGCCACCACCGGCACATCAAAAAACAACACGGCAAAGCTATAGAGCCAAATGGCAATCATGGCGAATGGCTGCATGGGAGTGCGCATCCAGGTAGTGTTGGTAGTGAGGGCATCCGACTGATGCCAGATTACCCATACCCAAGGCAGAAAACCCACTAGAGTAGCGCTTATGGCCCATTGATAACGCCGGAGGATGGAACGGTGCGGCTGGATTGCGAAGACATACATCGCTTGCCCAGCCGCCAGCAAAACCGTCAAAAGCGATGTGTAGAGGCTAACCAGCAGTGTCAGGGCATAGATAGCCCAGCTCAACCGAGAATTTCGCCGCACGGCTCGCAACAGAGCACCACTACAAAGTACGATCGTCAGCAACCAGAAACTGTAGGGACGTGCCTCTTGGGCGTAGGCCACGAAGAACGGAGAAACTGCCATCAAGGCAGCGGCAGTTGAGCCGATTGGGGCAAGGGCTGAGGTTGGGCTGCATGGACGAAATAATTCTCGGCAGAGCCAAACTAGACAGGGCAGAACCAGTAAACTGCACAGCACTGAAAAACTGCGAATCGCGCCAACCGTACTGCCAAATGCCTGCATCCAAAAGCGGGTCAGCAGAAAGTAGAGGGGGGCATGTTCTGGGCTGCGTGTCAGAGCGTTGAGCGTCTGGGAAAGCGATCGGTCGGGGGAGAGGCGCTGATAGGCTAACAGATCTGCCGGACTGTGAAGTGAACCATCGGTGAGTTGGGCCGTCACCTCGGCTTTGGTGTATCCGCTCGCTCGAATGGCCGTAGCAACCTCATCGACCCAAAAGATTTTCTGATCTAAATTGGCGATGCGAATTACGACTCCCAAACTCAGCAGCAGGGCCAGCAGCGTTAGTGACAGAGCGGTCAACGATTGAGTCTGCGACTTACGGGTTTTTGGTGTCTCTGAGTGATTGTCCATTCCCTTACCGTTTGTGGGGGACAGGAGTGCCCTGCGGTTGTTGTACATCGTGCCGTCGATGAAACTGCCGCAACAGCAATTCCGAAAATCCCAAAATTGCATTCATGGGTGTGCGCAATTCGTGGGAAATGGTCGCCATAAATTGGCTTCTCAGCCGGTCAGCTTCCAGGAGCTGGAGGTTCTGGAGCTGTACCTGCCGCAGTTGTTCCTCAGCCTGCTTGCGCAGGGTAATATCTCGCACCAACCAGCGTAAGGCCGTTGCTTCTCCTGCTGGAATCCGCACCGTTTCTACAGTCAAAGCGGCATCAAACGGCTCCCCATCTCGACTGCGCAGGACGAGTTCCCATTCCTGCACCCGATTCACGCTCGGTAGCTCGTTCAGCATTCTGCGAAACGCCCGCCGTTGCCCGTCTGGGACAAAACTAATCAACGGCTTCCCCACCAACCGATTTGAACTGATGTGAAATAGGGACGCAGCAGCTCGATTGGCTTCTCGCACCGTGCCATGCAGATCCGTGACCAGATAGCCATCGGGTGCAAACTCGAACAGTTCCTGATACCGCTGCCGTTCTGCCTCAATCGCGTGCTGAGCTTCTAGTAAGGCATCATGCTGCTGCCGTAATTCTTCTTCTGCCACCTGTAGCTCTTCTAACGCCAGCCAAAGCTCTTGCAGGCAATCGATCACCAATTGAGGCTGTCGCCAGGGCACCTCGCTGGCATTCTGATACAGCGCTTGGGTGCGTTTCTGGACTGCCTGAATGTGTTGGGTAAAAACCGTATGATTTTCATCATCTTCGGTATACATAATCATATCTCCCAAACCTGGGGGATGCTCCTGATAGGTTGTTTACTAAGTTTGGATCAACAAGTTATTTTCAAGTAGCGTAGCTAAACACATCGTGAAGATGCATTTAAAGGCATTTAAATGCATTAAAAACAAGTATGGAGTACCTCTGGGCAAGAAATATCTCTCTTCTGGAAGGGTTACGGATACGCCAAGAGGACAAAGTCTGAAGCTGGACTAATCTTAGCGAATTGCCGATCACGAGTAAAGGTATTTTGTCCAGCGCTATAAATTAAGTACGTATATCGAGTATCAAATTGGTTAAGTAATTGCCTAATTTGAACAACAACTATGAATATTACCGATGTGCAGAGTATAAATAATCTCATTAATTTATCAGGTGTTGAACGTAACCATTAAGTTGAAACAAACCGCGAATTTCAATTTGCCGTTGATTCACTTCGGTAGAAGTCACTTCTCCGGCTTGAAACCAATCGGCAATCGGACCAAATTCGGTTCGGGAACCCCTGTTGAACAAGGCTGTATCGGGTTCGCGTAGCTGTTGGTGGTTCGCCTGCACGCCTGCTAAGTTCATGACCTGATCGTCTGGTTGAATGCCAATCACAAAAATGTCCCAGATTTCTTTGTTATCTGGATTGCGCCACTGCATGAAATTGAGATAGATCGGGCTAACCGACTCTACACCAGCCACTCCAGCAGCCTGGTACAGGCGTCGTTCTGTAAAGCGATCCAGCGAAATCAACGAGCGATAGCGGCTACTCAGCATGACAATTTCACCATTCAAACTGTGGTGAAACTCCACCGCACTACTAAACAAAGCACCGCGAAAGCCCATTTGCAAAAACATCAGCACGTCTGCAAAGCTGATCCCGGCAATCGCCACCAGTAATCTAGCTCGTTCTTTGCGTAACTGAAGCCAGGAGAGAAACAGCGGCGGCTTGCGCTTAGTGCGGTTTGGAGCACCTTTAGATTTTTGAGCATGATTTAACTTAGAATCACGATTGGCTGTTGGATTTGCCATTTTGACCTCAGTGATGAATGAAACGATGATTGAACAGGGGTCATAATGAACGATGTGACAGAACATCAAGTCTTCAGATTTTGAAGATTAGAATGAATATTAAGACTGAACATTAAAGCTGAACATTAGGACTGAACATCAATTTCTACCTGGACACTTAAATTCGTTAATCCAGCAACCCGGCGACTGGAGGACGGATCTAGCTGCACTTTCACTTCTACAACGCGAGCATCAAACTGAGCGGCTGGATCCGTGTCGAGCACATCCTGTTTATTGATCTCCAATCCTACTTCCACAACTCTGCCCCGCAACCGATCGGGAAAGGCATGATTTTTGCTGATTACAATAGCCGACTGCCCCACCCGGACTCGGCTGACATCCACCTCATAGACTTCAGCTACGGCCACCATCTGCTGGGTTTGGCCCAGGCTAATAATTCCTTGTTCACCGACTAACTCACCAGGGCGCGTATGGATTTTGAGCACCTGTCCATCTTGGGGGGAACGCACAACAGCCAGATCCAAGTCGGCTTTGCAGCCGGCAGCTCGCGAGGCGTGACCTCACCGATGAACTGCACGGTCATATGGACCTGCTCGATGGGCGCCAGGCGATGCGGCGGGAGGTCCGGCAGGGCATTGATCTGCTCTCGCAGCCTCCGCGCCATTTCCTCTGGCGGAGCAATCGCGACGAAGAGCCGCATGCGTGAGCCTCACCGCCCTGGTCGGGCGGATCAGTAGTTGGGCGTGGGGGCCCGGAAGCTCTCCATGTCGATGGAGCGGAAGTAATCGATGGTCCGCTTCAGGCCCTCGCGCAGGGGGACCGTCGGCTCCCAGGAGAGGTGCTTCCTGGCAAGATCGATCACCGGCTGACGCTGCATCGGGTCGTCAGCGACGGGCGGGCGATAGACGAGCCTGCTCCTGCTGCCCGAAATCTCGACGACGAGCTCCGCGAGCTGCTTGATGGTGAACTCGCCCGGGTTGCCGAGATTCACCGGCCCGATGAAGGTGTCCGGGCCGTTCATCATGCGGATGATGCCCTCGACCAGGTCATCGACGTAGCAGAACGAGCGCGTCTGGCTGCCACTGCCGTAGATCGTGATGTCCTCGTTGCGCAGCGCCTGGCGGATGAAGTTGCTCACGACCCGGCCGTCGTAGGGGTGCATCCGCGGGCCGTACGTGTTGAAGATGCGAACAATACGGATGTTGACCTTGTTGGAGCGGTGGTAGTCGAAGAAGAGCGTCTCGGCGGCGCGCTTGCCCTCGTCGTAGCACGCCCGCGGGCCGATCGGATTCACCGAGCCCTTGTAGCTCTCGGGCTGCGGATGCACCTCGGGATCGCCGTAGACCTCGGAGGTTGAGAACTGGAGCACCTTCGCACGGCAGCGCTTGGCCATCCCCAGCACGTTGATCGCGCCCATGACCGATGTCTTCATCGTCTTGATGGGGTTGTACTGGTAATGCCCGGGCGCGGCCGGACAGGCGGCATTGTAGATCTCGTCGACCTCGAGCCAGATCGGATGGACCACGTCATGGCGGATGAACTCGAAGTTCTTCTTGCCCAGCAGGTGCTCGATGTTGGACTTCTGGCTCGTGAAGAGGTTGTCCAGACAGATCACGTCGTGGCCCTGCGCGACCAGACGATCGCAGATGTGGCTGCCGACGAAGCCCGCTCCGCCCGTCACCAGGATGCGCTTTCATGTGAATGGATCGGATGCCATCACGGAGGCGGAAGTGGGATTGTTCGATCGATCTGGCACAACCTTGCGAATCGATTTTGCTGAAGCGGTGACAGCCCTGTTGCTGTGTGGTGAACCGATCGATGAACCAATTGTAGGACAGGGGCCGTTTGTCATGAATACGCGCCAGGAAATTGTTCAGGCGATCGTCGATTACCAAAGTGGCAAGATGGGAGCCTTATCACCCGTCTCATCAAACTCCAGTGTTTGAATGTCTATGGAGTATTTTCAGGACAAAGATAGGTTACGTAGAGGAAGCAGGTAAGTGAATAAACAAACCTACATATTGATGATTGCTTTTGTAATTACAGTGACGTTGCTAATTAAAATGATTTCTCCAACCTCTGCTCAGGGCATAGACGACCCGCTGCCATCGTGGAATGACGGCGAAGTGAAACAGTCCATTATCGAGTTTGTTACTCGCGTCACGACTGAAAACAGTCCCGATTTTGTCCCCATTGCCGATCGGATTGCCACCTTCGACAACGACGGTACACTCTGGGCAGAACAGCCCGTTGTGCAAGGGATGTTTGTGCTGGAAAAACTGCAAGCAATGGCAGCGGCAGACCCTTCTCTAACTCAGAGGCAGCCCTTTCAGGCGGCATTAGAGAGAGATGTGGAGTACTTCAAGCAAGCGGGTGAAGCGGCAATTATGGAACTGCTGACCGCCACCCATACCAACATGACCCAGGAGCAATTTCAGCAGGAGGTGCAACAGTTTTTTGCGACAGCCATCCATCCCACGCTGAATCTGCCTTACACGAAAGTCACCTACAGACCCATGGTTGAGTTACTGGAGTATCTGCGAGCCAACCAATTTCAAACCTGGATTTGTTCCGGTGGCGGCATTGATTTTATGCGGGTGGTCTCTGAATCGCTTTACGGCATTCCACCAGAGCAGGTGATTGGCAGTTTTGTTAAGGAAGAATTCATTGAGGTAGACGGTAAGGATGTGATCTGGCGCTTACCCGAAATCGCGCGGATCAACGATCAGGCAGGCAAACCGATCGGCATTGATTTACACATTGGCAAGCGTCCGGTCTTTGCTGCTGGAAATGAGCGAACAGGCGGTGATATTGCCATGCTCACCTATTCCCAACAGCAACAGCCTTCATTCTCATCTACAGCGTTTTTCACCCACGTAAGGTATAGGGGGTGTGGGGGCTGTGCCCCCACACCCCAATTTTTGTACTTCATTAGCCTGGAAAAGGCTGTAAATCACAAATATCTGCTCACAACCCACTTCCCCGGTTCCAACTGCTGACCCAATGATTGTGAATGATAAAGCTTGGCCCTTGATGAACGAATGATGAACAAACACGACGGATCTCGGTATTGTTGACAAACTAAAGTAGCAAAACGATAACCTTAACAATAACCTTCAGGAGCAATACATGGTTTTTAGTTCGCTTTTCTTAGCATTCAAAAGCTTAGGGCTGCTGATTCCGCTAGACCAAAATTTGACTGGAGCGATGGCAGTGAGTTTAGGAGCAATTCCCGGTGCATTGAGTCGCTACTATCTCACGGTTGTGTTTAGCCAATGGCTTGGGGCCAGCTTTCCCTATGGCACCTTTTTCATTAATCTCTCTGGCTCACTCCTCATGGGCTTTTTTGCCATGCTTGCAGTTGAGCAGGTAATCTCCTCACAGGAATGGCAACTCTTAATTACAACAGGTTTTCTCGGCTCCTACACAACCTTTTCCACTTACGCCCTGGATGCATCTATCCTGCTACGAGGACGAGATCGAATCAAAGCGCTCTTTTACTGGTTGGGCAGTTCAATCCTAGGCGGCGTTTGTCTCGAAATCGGGATTTTAATCGCAAAACTATTCCAGCCTGGAGGACAGTGAGATGCGTTGGTTTGAGATGCATTGGTTTGACAGGGCCAGACAGATGTTGCAGTCGATCTTACGTTCTTCCAACCTCCGAGTTCCAATTGCCATCAGCTTAGGTGCGATTGCAGGAGCCTTGAGCCGCTATTTTCTCTCAGCAACCATGAACCAATGGCTGGGCACGGTCTTTCCGTTTGCTACGTTTTTGATAAATCTTTCCGGAGCATTGCTCATGGGATTTTTCACCAGTTTTGCTGTCAACCGCCGTATTATTTCACCCGATGTACGCTTAATTGTAGCAGTTGGTTTTTTAGGATCCTATACAACGTTCTCTACTTATACTCTGGATTTAGAAAAGCTGCTTGCAATCGGCAACTGGCAGCTTACAGCACTATACTGGATCGGCAGCACCTTACTGGGCTTATTATGCTTGGAACTGGGATTACTCAGCAGCAGAAGTTAAGGGCAAATCTCTGCTCGATCTGATCCAGCCCGATAGCAATTTACTTTCTGCAGCGACCCAGCATTCAGGCACTAGGGCGATTGACTGCCGCCAAGTGATTCAGCAGCGCAAAACCGGAGAGTTGATTGAAGTTTTGCTAACAATCTCTCTAATCAGAGAGGCCAACAGCAGAATCGTTGGTTTCGCAGTGGTTGCTAGAGACAACAGCGAACGCCAACTCATTCAACGAATGAAGGACGAATTTGTTTCGATCATCAATCACGAGTTGCGTACCCCCCTCGCGTCTCTGCAAGCCTCAATCGACCTGCTGTTGACTGGGAAACTGGGCGATCTCTCGCACCAGGGAGTTCGCATGCTCAATATCGCAGCTAAAAATATTGATCGACTGGTCCAGCTAACCAGCAACATCCTAGATTTTGAAGGACTCAGCTCAGGCAAAATCACGATTTTGAAGCAGCCCTGTGACATCGGTGAGCTAGTGAATCAAACTGTCGCGACGGTACAGTCAACCGCAGGCCAGCAAGGGATTGAGCTTTTGGTAACCACCCAATCGGTATCGGTATCGCTAGATGCTGAACGCATCAGTCAGGTCTTACATCACCTGCTAGTGAACGCAATTCGGTTCTCTAACCCAGGAGGGCGCGTTTGGCTAGAGGTGGAGCTACGGGACGATGGTAAAGTAGATGCGATAGCGATAGCGCACCGCAAGGCGATCAAAAAGCCCTATGTGCTTGTGAAGGTAAAAGACGAAGGACAGGGAATCCCGGCTGATAAGTTAGAAGCTATCTTTGGGCAATTTCAACAGGTAGATGCATCCGATACTCGACGTCAAGGCGGAGCGGGGTTAGGCTTGGCGATCTGTCGCAGTATTATTCAACAGCATCAAGGAACGCTCTGGGTTGAGAGTACGATAGGACAAGGCAGTATTTTTTATCTAGCATTGCCCGTGCAGCGCGTCGCTGTTCAAGCCTAGCTGGGAACACTAGAGGCAATTCATTGTTGGGAGGTGCTGAGTGACAGGTAAGCGCGTTTTAGTCATCGATGACGAAGATGATATCCGTGAGGTTGCTCAAGCCAGTCTAGAAATCATGGCCGGATTAGATGTAATCGTGGCTTGCTCCAGCCAGGAAGGCTTGCGAATGGAGCGACAATGGCAGTTATTTTCCAACCGTACCGCACTATCCATACCAGATTGTCAGCCGGAAAGATGAGCCAATAAACGAACAATACCACGCCGAAAACGGCAAAATGCATCACCAAAGACAGGATGAACACCATAGGATACTTCCACCAGCCTTCCATCGTGTTCATAAGCCGCGACGAAACGATAGCGAAGATACCAGAACCGGCGAGCGTATTGATCAACTGAAGAAAAAAGAAAAGAGCGAGAATTTCGGCAATAAAGAAAATTATCTCGCCAACGGTCAATACCAGAAAGAAAAGAGCAAAAATAAGGGCGATTATGCCCGGGATCACTATGTGGAGCATAACGCTCGCGATCAAGACCGAAATGGGTATTGCCGCCGTTCCTCGCTTCATGCTTTCGACTAAACTATCCCGCTTTTCAACGCCTTTGCCACAGCCTCTGACTTCGAATGCACTTGGAGCTTTTCGTAAATGTGCCTCATATGAAATGAGACGGTGTTTATGCTAACGCCCAATTCGGCAGCGGCAGTTTTGTAATTGTGGCCATCGACCAACATTTTCAAGATCCTTGTCTCGTGGGGCGTTAGGCCGTGGTCCACCTGTTTCGGCGGCGGATTTATCCGAAATAGATCGATCACCGTGCGTGCGATCTCAGGCGACATCGGGGCTCCGCCCGCCGCAACCTCATCGATCGAAGCAAACAGCTTATCCGGCGGTGTGTTCTTAAGAAGATAGCCGCTCGCTCCTGCGCAGATCGCCTCAACGATACGCTCATTGTCATCATAGACCGTCAGCATTATCACCAAAGTATTTGGAAACCGCTCCCGGATGATCTTTACTCCTTCGATCCCGTTCATTCCCGGCAACCCGATGTCGCAAAGGATCACGTCCGGTGATCGTTCCTCGATCCCGGCCAGCCCTAGTTCCATGGAAGGATACGATCCGACGCAAACATATTTTTCCGATCCCGCGATCAGTTCGCCGAGCGATTCGCGTATGCGTGTCTGGTCCTCTATCACTGCTATCTTAAGTATTTGAGACAATTCGGGCATCTTTGTTCTGATCTCCGGGATAGACATCGTCGGCGGTGCCGGTGGGACTCGGCCGAAGGAAAATGCATCGCGAATGGAAAGCAACATTGCAACATTCGTCGGGTAAGTCACTGAGGCTGACAGGTTCCATTTCGCCGCCGCCAATCCGGTTCTCGGCAATCGAATAGTCCTGAGCGAGTTGCTCGAATGATTCACCGGCTTTGATCTGATCCCGTAATTCTTCTGCTAGTGTTTCTTGATCCACCACAATGCAGGAGAGCAGCACTTTATCCAGCTTTTGCTTATGCTTAATAAAATATTCGTGTAGCCTGGGTCGGCTGATGTGATCAACCAGGTTTTGCCAGGTCTGGCTGCGGATAATTCGCTCTAAAAACTGTTCGTAGGCCAAATGATTGTCCTCTAGCCATTGCTGAAGCTGTTCTACTGTGTGAATCTGATTGTCTTTGAGAAATTGCTCTAGATACTGAAATGGTTGTGATTCATAAATCTGATTATTTTCGAAACACTGTTCTAGATATTGTTCAATTGCTGCAACGGTTGGCTGCAAATCAGGCTCTTGTTTTAGCGTCTGGGCAATCACATGCTGCCGCAAGATAGAGGTGAGAAAATTTTGGAAGGTGCCGTCGCTTTGCAGATAGCTTAACGCCTGCTCGAGGGAGACAGGTTCATCGTTGATCACTAGAAAGTTGGATGACATAGAAGGCTGAATAGAGAAGGCTGAATAGAGAAGGCTGAATAGAGAAGGCTGAATAGAGTGACATTGAAGAAAAACCCAGTTCAGGTCAATTTCGAAATCACAGCTGGAATCTGCATAAATCGAATTTCAGAGGTCTGCTCTGAATTAAAAATGCCACGAATGTACAAAACACCGCGATAGCGAAGAATCACAAAGGTATGAGTTAGCAAATCTGCTTGTATTGGCTGTGATACAAGCTGTAATACAGTAGGCGTTGATTCTGAACCAGTTTCTGGCCTGTAGAAATCACGCTCATACTTGACGCCGCGATATCGAAGAGTTATTCGCATCTTCCTCTCCTCAGAATTGACAGAATAAATTACACAGCATAGAAACTGTAACCAGCGGGTAGGACAACGCTATCTATCGTTGCTCTCAGGTGATGAACTACCTCACAGCCGGCTCTGCATCGCTCTATCCTGAGGTAGTTCTGGATCCAATTGCACTATGCAGTTTGGCGATGATTTTTGATCACGAATTTTGAGCATTAGCGGGAACCACCCCCGCTGCAATTGATGACAGCTGAGTTGCTTAATTTGAGGATTCAGTAATTTCCAGAACTCGTGCTTGAGCCGGATTGGGAAAATTACGAATGACTAATTGAAAGAGTAAATCTATGGTCTGGTGCAATTAGTAATAGCACGGAGATATAGGCCGGAATAGGTAGGATCAGAGGCTGGTCCTACCGCTAATAGAGGCTAGAACTTCAAGCGAGCAAGGGTTATATCAAATCAACATGAACCTTGAGCGAAAACTGAGCATTTAGCGAAAAAGAATTGAACTCTAAAGGTGTTGTATCTGCTGCGTTCGCAATTGGCGAGACCGCACGCAAGATATGGTTGAACCCTTTGGAGGATCAATATCAAAATGAATTTTCGTCGCTCACTCCTTGCACTTTCACTGAGTACTCTGGGTCTGTTCGCAGTTTCCAGTCCAGTTAAAGCCTTTAGTTTTGCATCTCCTGCCGATTTGACTGGAGATGGATTTTTTGATGACACTGATTACAATCAAAAATACGCTAAAGGTGATCAGAAAACATTCACCGCTAAGTACGTGATCGAGAGCCGTGCTGGTAACAACAATCCAGAAGCTGGGGTTTGGGAATCGGGTGCCTTCAGCAGCAATTACAACCTAGCAGGAACTGATTATTCCAATAGCTTTATTGCTGGCAGCGGTAGGGGTCATACCTGGACAAAAAATACCTTCGTAGACTTTTTGCTGCAATACACGGGTACCCAGCTGATCTACCAAATCGGCAGTCAGAAAATTACACTCAATGTGGACGCGGCAAAGGGTCCAGTTACTGACTTGATGATTCGTACAGCCGCTGGACTGCGGACCAATGCCCAGCAGCCGAATAACCCCAACCAAAACACAAGTTTCAGTAAGGTGGTGCTGAGTGATTTGAGTTTGGGTGGGGCAAATACAGCTTCGCTTCAGTCTGCTTTCAGTAGAGGCGAGATGACAGCCCAGAAAAATAGGGATGTGGACTATTTGCGCGTTAAAGGTTTGAACAACCAGGCGTTTACCTTAACCGGTAAGGCGATGCTAGATTGGGGTGATGCTATGCCTCAAAACTCGAATCTAGGATTCCAGATCAAAATCGGCTCAACGCCAACTGCCGTGCCAGAACCCGGAACGATGGCTGCACTGGCCCTAGCGGGAGCAGCACGATAGGCTTTCCATAGATCTTCGACCACCAGCACCGGCTGGCTTAAGGTACCGGGTGGATCGAGACGAGGTGTGGATGGAGAATTTTGAATAGGCATGGAAACTAATCGAAAAGAGAACGAGTAAGTAAATCGCAAGAGTAAAGAAGGACGCCAGTAGCAGTCCATTCACTAGGATGAAAATCGGTGTTTCACCCGCACGTTGACGCCACCCCTGGGGCTAATGTTGACGCCACGCCGCACTGCCCTGATGGGAGGCTTTTCGGCCAAGCTGAGCTGATAGCGACGCAGAATCGTAGCTAACACTAACTTCATTTCAAAATTGGCGAAGGCGGCCCCAACACAGCGCCGCTCACTACCGCCAAAGGGATAGTATTCAGACGGGGAATATTGCCGCTCCAGGAACCGTTCGGGACGGAACTGGCGTGGTTCGGGATAGAGGTCTTCTCGATGATGGGTGAGATAGTTGCACAGCAGCAGCAGTGTATTAGCCGGTAGATGATAATCCATCAGCGTCACTGGCACTTTAGTTACCCGAGGAGCCACCATTGGACCCGCAGACCGCAGCCGCAGCGCTTCGCTACACACTGCATTCAGGTAGGGCAGGCGAACGATAGCCATCGGATCGGGGTAATCGCCCAGTGCATCAATTTCTGCCAGTAGCTTAGTTTTCGCTGCTGGGGTGGCATGAATCATGTAAAGTGCCCAGGCAAGCGTCGCCGCACTCGAATCATGCCCCGCTAGCAGCATGGTCATCAGCTCGTCTCGCAGTTCCGCATCAGTCAGGGCTTCGCCGTTTTCGTCACGAGCCGACATCAGCAGCGTCAAAATATCGGTGCGGTTGGGATCAAAGTTGGCGCGCCGCTCGCGAATTTCGGCATACAGCAGGTCATCTACCCGCTGCCGCATGGCGAGATAAAGCTTGGTGGGCTGCCAGAAGCGGCCCCGGTCCTGCATCAAACCAGGAAAGGCACTGACGAAGTAAGAGATGGGGTCAGCTCCTATGGCTAAAAACTGCCGCACTTCTTCTTTAATGCGCTGATAGCGTTCGCCTTCGTTGATCCCGAATACTACTTTCAAAATCACCTGGAGCGTGATCTCGTTCATGTAGGGCAGCAGGATCATGGGTTTACCCGATGTCCAGGAGTGGGTCACTTGAGATAGCGCCCATCACAGTCCTTCAAGAACACCGGATCGGGAATGCTTTCAAGCACAGATTCCAACAGCCGAAAATTTTCCTGTAAGCGATGATTAACAACCGCCAATTCAGCCGTTCGCTCTACGACTTTAATTTCAAGCTGTTCGTTTAATTGGCGAAGAGCTAGTTCCGATTGCTGAAGTTTTTGATGGGCCGATGTGCTAACTGCTATTTGCGCTTGCAGCTCTCGATTGACAGCTTCTAATTCTTCCGGTGTTCGTAACGCTAAAAACTGAGGTAGCAGATCGACCAATTGCAGAGCAGTGTAGAAGGAAACCAGGCCAGTGATCGCTTTCTCAACGCCAGTAATCCAATAGACTGGATGCCAGAGTGTCCAAATTTCCAGCAAGTGCCCCAAACCACACAAAACAATAAATGTGCCAAACAAAATGAATACATTAGAAAACGGAAGATCATTTCGTTTGTAAACGAAATAAATAAGAATAATAGGAATAGAGAAATAGGCCAGTGCCGTTAATAGATCGCTGAGCAGATGCAGCCATACCAAGGAAGGTTGCCATAAATAACAATGCCCATGCGGAATATACTGAGTGGGTGACAATATCGGCTGCAAAGATTCCCACATACCTTTTTCTCTGAGTAAAACGATCCATCAATACTTCAGTCCATGTGTCTAAAACACGGACTGACATTCCATCTAAACCACTTGCTCAAAGAGTAAATAGAAATTACCCAGAAGGCTAAGTTTTGCTGAGCATTGGTTTGTGGTAGCTGTTGGCTTTAAAGTACAGAAGTCGTTTGCTCTTGATGGTTATCTCTGCTTATTCTAGGTCTAAATGTTTAGAAGCCAACAGATTTAAGTACAAAACTCAACAGATTTAAGTACAAAACTAAAGAATTTGCCTTGTTAAATTGAGGACATAAACGGCAGAACGCAGAAAAGCGAGTCGGCTCAGCTAGAGTGTGTTTGTCTGTTAAGTTGCATGAATATGATTTCTCGCAGAGGTAAAGCTGAACTCCTCGAACGGATTGGGAGAACCGACAGGTCCTATTTTTCTGACTCCGCAGAGACAGTACCGTTCGGACTGCGGCTATAAATTTCAAAGTTGCATTGAAGCGATTTTCTCCAATCAAGCGTCTGCCTCGGTACAAGCAACGGCAGAATTTCAAACAGCTGAGTTAATTAGCTTCAGTCAATCGGGTAGGTTGATCGAACAATGCTCTGCCTCGCTGATGTTGCCGCAAACTCTTTTCCAAAGTGGATGGGATTTTCCTTGCTGACGAATCTTTAAAACCTGTCTTTCTAAACGGCGTAGGTAGTGGGGCGAAATTCCGAATAGGATGTTGTGGCTTTGCCAAGGTAGGGTGGTTAAGGTCAGAGCAACACACAGCGTTAGGCCAATGGTTGCAAGTGGATTGTAGATAAGACTATAGCGAACTGCAGTCCAAGTGAAGTAGTCTAACCAGAGCGAAACTTCGTGTCTTAAGCTCCATAAACTTAGGGGAGCTATGATGAGCCACAGACAGGCAATAAAAACCCAGCGACTGTGGAGTATGTGTCGATAGAGTTGCCATATTTGCTGTTGAAGGATCGGATCGAATGAGTTGTCAGTTGTGCTCGATTCAAAATTGAAGTTTGTCATAGCTTGCCTGCGGAAGCTCTGTAAACCAGTTTACAAAGTCACTCGGCTTATTTATGGCGACTTGATTGATTAAACCAGTTTAACTGAGTAGAACTGAACGATAAGGCATGGAAATTATCTCTTGAGAAGTAGTGGAAAAGTCTATCAAGTGGCAAAGTCTATTTAGGAGAGGGGTATATAATTAGCTCGTCTTTTGCAAAAATTAACCTTACTTGGAGTTGATTTACCCACTCTTTAGATGATGTTGCAAAGAAAAAGCTTTTCTGTACTCTCCCTGGTGTTAACGTTAGCTCTTGCTGCGGCCCCCAAACCTCTAGCAGGCTTCTTGCTGGCTGAATCAGCCCATGCTCAAAACGCAACTCCAAGCTCCTTTCCATTACCATCATCAGTTCCTGATGGAACTACAATCCGGGTTGATGGTTCTGAAAGCATGGCAGCTATCAATCAAGCTCTTAAACAGCGCTTTGAAGCTCAATACGCGGGAACAGCCGTTGATTTAGCTACTCAAGGAACCGATGCGGCGTTGCAGGCAGTTCTGGATAGAACAATTGATTTAGCCGCGATTGGTCGTCCTTTGACTGATGCAGAGCGCAGGCAAGGGCTGGTTGAAGTTCCGATTAGTCGGGAAAAGATTGCAATCATCACTAGTGCCAACAATCCGTTTCAAGCAACGAGCTGAAACTGAGAATCACTGAGGTCGTAATGCTGCCAAAAAGCGTAAACCAGCAGCATAAATTCGATTAGCCCCACACCGAGCGTGTAAGAGCGAACCGTCTTGCCAGTTTTATCAGACAGGAATGGAATCGGAAGGGCCGCTACTAGCGGCAGCAGGGTCAAAACAGTTAGCCAAGGAAATTGCGTACTCATGATGAGAGCCTACCCAAATAAATGTAGAGAGAGAGGGTATTCAGGTTGCTGAGTAAGCGACGTTGGGGCAACCTGTGCTCAGTCTGCAAAGAACAATCAAATCTAAACCGTGGGAGCTAGATGCTGAGTACTCTCGTACTTGAAGACAAGGCGCGAGCAACGCGAATCAAGGCCGTTAACCCTAGGAATAAGAAGCTGTGACCCTGTACCTCTCCCATAACCTTCTCCCAGCAGACCAAGCAATCGCCAAGACGACTAGTCAATCAAACAATCAGGTCAAACAAACCAATCAATGAACCAAGCAGGGAAACAGGCAAATAAGAATTTGTACTTATCAGTCCTGTTTCTAAGATACCCCATTGTTAAGTTAAGTAAACTTATTTGTGGCCAAATTCCTAAAATTCTTTAAGGGATACCACGAAACATGAAGAAGAAGAAAGCCTTAAAAAGGTAGATTGAGCTTTTAGGCTGCAAGCTCATCCAACGCATAAAAGTCATGAATCCGCATTTGTAAATATTCCTTTACAATTCTTGACCCACTTTAGCTCAATCGAGTTTTGAACTGCCACTCTTGAGGTCTATTTGAATTGCGTTCCAGCCAAATTGCTGAGTCGATGGTGCTGAGTCGATGCAGCGATTCAACTTAACTGGTTCTGTTTGTTTATGTGTTTACTTGTACTGTTTGTTTGTGCTGCCTCAACCAATTTTGCTTGAGACATCTATAATTACTACTATCAGAGAATTTTCCTCAAGCAAGCCATGATCAGCCGCATCCACCTCTCTCTAGTGCTGGCCATTTCGGTTGGGTTTTCTACCAGCGCAATTGCTCAAGAAATCCCGCAAGTCACGGTTCCAACCGTTGAAACCGAGCAACTTTTCCCGAGTATTCCCAGCCCGCCAGCCTTGGAGCCACCAGCCTTGCCTGAGGTCACAACTATCATTACCCCAGAAGTTCCCGAGGCGTTGCTCGCTTCCAGCACGTTCCCTTCGATCACCGCGCCACGCCCCAGGACGCGGATCGCGCCGTTTCCATCATTGACGCGGGGCTGCAAGAGCACGTTTCCGGTGATCTGCACATTCTCGCCGGTCGCGATTATGACAGACCCGAAGAAGGCCTCAATTCGATTGTCGCGGACGGCGCACCCGTTTCCGGAAACGCCGATTGCGCCGTCGATCCTGCCCAGTGATGCGCGTATCTTCGCACCTGCCAAGCTGCTGCCGTTTCGGTGCAGGCCTGCGATAGAGCCGCATTCGGGAGCAGATAGTCGGCTGATCGCCACCGGCCCATATGCTTGCGAGTGCACGTAGACGAGCGCGTTCTCCGGGCGGACCGAGCTGACTTCGGTGAACTGAGGTGACTCGATTAGAGTGCCCTCGCCTTCCTGCCAGCCGTCGCCCGCAGGAATGTCGATCGCTCCGCGCTCGGCCAAAGCCGTGAACCCGCGCAGCGATGGGTTGGTGATCTTCCCGCTTGTGGCGCCCCATGATATGGCTCCGCGGCGATTGTGGTCGAAGCGACAATTGCTTGTCACTATGCGCTTGGGACGGGCGACAGTCGAAACCAGAAGGCCGAAACCGAAATTGTTGGCGAAGGTAACGCCTTCAAAGGCAATGTCACTAATGGCGCCGATTGGTGCATCCGTATCGCTTTCGAGGTCGATTCCGGCCGCAGGGGCAGTGCCATTGGTGTTCGTGTAAGATCCACCGCGGAAAATTCCACGGTGACCTTGGATCACCGAGCACCCCTGGCGGAAGCAATTGTCGGCTTTGCAATCCAAGAACTCGAAATCGCTGCAATGTGTCTCGACCACGCTGGGTTGCGCGGAGAACAGATGGAAACCGTCGCAGACCGCATTTACGCTGCGCACACCCGACACCTTGAAGCGATGGCATGACTGGAAGGTCACCGTATGCGCGGGCGCTTCTCGCGGTGTGCGGCCCATGCGATTGGCGTCGAATGTGAGTGTGGTGAGTTCGAAATCCGTGCATTCCGAAAGGTAGAGAATGCCGTAGCCGTATTGGACCGGTGTGCCGGCCGCAGAAGTAATGCGCCCACGCCCCACCACCCGGAAGTTCGCCCTTTGCCCCACGACTATGGCGCGCGTGGTTCGCTTCGGGGAATGAAAATATCTCACAACGCCCGGCGAGCGAAGCGATGCCGGAAAAATGAGCCTTAAAGGCAACTATTTCCGCGCGTGCCCCTTTCGTTCGCCCGCTGTCGCAAAGACGCTCCAATATGCCGGAACGCCCTGCGGCATCTATGAAAATATCGGCAGAGAGGGTTCTGGTTTCTCCGGTCTGGCTTCGTATCATAAGTGAATCGATACGACCGTTCAGTATCTCAGCTCTCGTCGCCGACCAGCCCTCCAGTGTCTCAACTCCCAATTCATAAGCGCGCCTTAACATGACCTCATCCATTGCAGCACGGCTTAGGCTTAATGCATTGTTACTGCCGAACCATTCGCTCGGAACCATCACGGTTCGCCCATTGATCGCGGTGAACCGGGTTTCGCCTATTTCCCGGCCGCCGTATGTTGCAATTCGATCCTCAATCCCAAGCTCAGCAAAATGGGTTCGGCATTCGGGGGAGATGAATTCGCCGCAGAGCTTATCACGCGGAAAACGTTCGCGTTCGATCAGCGTAACCGCAACGCCCATATTGGCGAGCCTTATCGCCAGCGATGAACCCGCCGGACCTGCTCCGATGATAGCCGCCGTTCTGATCTCTTGCGTTTGGTTCATATTCCGACTTGATAACAGTTACGTTATGATAACAGCTTCCCCCGGCGCGGCTGTATTTTATACGTTGAACGTGCTATTCGTTCTCATATCGGCACCTATGATAAAGATCCATTCGCTTTCGATCCCGACGCCATTTTATGTCGGTGACGTAAATGTTTACCTGATCCGTGAAGATCCCGTTACGCTGATCGACGTTGGCCCGAAGACCGCAGAGGCCGCGGAAGCTCTTACCGCCGGGTTGGCACGTCACGGATTAAGGCTTCAGGATATTCGCCGCATTGTGCTTACGCACGCGCATGAGGATCACTGCGGGCTTGCCCGTCAAGTTCGTGATGCGGCAAAAGATGCGGAGATCTTTGTACACGATTGGGAGACCGGCCATCTTTTCGGACGGCTTGCGCGCGATGAACACCGCCGGTTGCTGATGCGCTCCGGCGTGCCCGCTGAGGTGTTTGACGAGATGCAGTCGCTGTATGATGAGATAAGCCTCCTTACCGATACGCTAGACGAAAGCGAGTTCCGCCACATCGTTAAAGAAGCAGGAGTTTGTGGTGGAGTCGCCATTATTGCGGGCACCCGAATGGCGGTCTGGCAGATTGTCGGCTATTACTACAAAGTGGGCATGTCGGTGGAAGAAATCATTGCTGAGTGGGACGAGTTGACCCCAGCACAGGTCTTTAGCGCCTTGGCGTACTATCACGACCATCGCCCAGAAATTGATCAGCTTCGCGCCCAAAACGCTTATCCTACCGATTCCCATGCCGTTGCCTAACCCGCCTTTGCTATATTTAGATGAAAACCTGTCGCCTCGTCTAGCTGAGCAGTTGCGGAAATATGGCTTCGATGCGATTGCAGTAAGAGAATCCAATTTGCTGGCACGTTCTGATGCAGAACAGTTCGCGTTTGCGGTTGCCCAACGGCGAACGTTGGTGACCATTAACTTCAAGGATTTTGTATCCCTGCATGAGGCATATTTGGCTGAAGGGCGACCGCATTTTGGCATTGTTTTTACTACAGAAGAACGGTTTGGCATTTTGTTGAATCGGTTGCTGAATTTACTCAATTCCGTCTCAGCGGATGACTTAAACAATCAGATTCGTTGGTTGAACGAGTTTCGGTAAAGGTAGAGAAGGCGTTGGGGAAGAACCAATGAATCGCTCCAATCTGTCCTTCCCCGCAGCGTTCGCTACTCGCTACGCCGCCACCGTTCTCACTGTGAACACCGCATCGTTGAAGTCGAGGTCGCCGCCGCGCAGGTCTTCAAACCGATATTGGTTCCCCTGCTTCTGGACATGGTCTAGCCCCAGCGGATTGGCGGCTGCAAAATCGAAGAACACATCCTTGCTGCCACTGAGGGCTTCTTCTACCGTGCCGTCTGCGACGATGAACGGCGCGTAGAATGCACCCCCTTGCAGAGTTGCCACCACGGCTTCAGTGTCGCGGATGGTGAGGGTGGTCAGCGTACCTTCGTCTTCGATCAGCGTTGTGGGAGCAGCGGTGATGCCGATGACTGGAGCCATGAGAAGATACCTCGATAATTCGACAATGAAATAGGTAGAGCTGAGTGGAGGACCGGATAGGGCAGAGCTTGGGGTGCAGTAGCACTTAAGCTAGAGGCGCTGTATCTACAGCAGTTTGGGCGGACAGAGGAAGTGGGCATTGAAGATTAAGAAGATGGAACTACTACGACATCACTATCCGTGGTCGTATCCAGGCGCTGTCGGCTCAGTTCTACATCAACCAGTGCAATACCTCGGCCAACCTGACCAGCGATGCTTGCCAGCGCGTGTTCCGTAATCCGGGCACCGGTCAGATCGACCGGGTCAACACTGGGCGTCAGAACAGCCCCGACGTCGGTGGTCCGTTCGAAACGCGGGGTATCGATGCTGGTCTGAACTGGGTGATCCCCGTCTCGGAGATTTTCGGCGGAAACTCGAACGCACGAATTCGCATTGCCGAGCTGTTCAACTACACCATTGCATACAAGCTGGGTGGAACGGACTTCGTCGATACGGGTTCGGGTGGACTTGCTTCGGTCATTCCCGAGTTCAACAACACCCTGACTGTCGGTTACGAACAGGACGCCTTCACTGGCCAAATCCGCTGGGTTTATAAGAGCGGTGGTGAACAGCAGGGCCAAATCTTTGCAGATTCGGTCCCGGTCGATCGCATCCCTGATCTGAGCTACTTCGATCTTTCGCTGCGCTTCGACGTAAACGACAACTTCACGCTTACGGGCATTGTCAGCAATTTGTTTGACAAGTTCCCGACCCAGACCGTCGGTGGCGCGATCTTCGAGCAGGCGAACGCTAACGTTTCGCTCTTCTCGCCGCTGATCCTGGGTCGTAGCTATTCGCTACAAGCGCAGGTTCGTTTCTAAGAACAGTAGTTCACACATCTGAATTGGCGGCGGGGAGAAATCCCCGCCGCTTTTTTTGATCCGCGTTGATTGAGATATCAATGTTCGTGCGGCCGAGGCCGCGCATGCTTAAACTACGGGAACAACGTCAAAGGCAGTTGTCAGTCGCTCTGCGTCAACCTGGACCGGTGTCGTTTCGTGCCAAACCATCGAGGGGAAGAGACAGAGCCACCCTGGTGTTGGCCGAACGATGCGGCGAGGTTTGATATCCAACCCCAACTCCTCGGGCGCCCCTCCCAATGCTAGCAATCCTCCGTCCGCAGCACCCGGATCGCAGTCTGGCACGACAAAATAGAACGCCGAACTGATCCAACCATCGGGGTGAACATGGGCAATGTGGTAGCCAGCCTTCTCGAGGCGCACCGACCAGGAGCCTGAGAAGCGAAATTGCGCTGCCTTTCGCGCGAGATAGGGGTATTGTTCTAGTATTGTTCTAGTATTGTTCTACTGTTTATACAGTCACTGTTTCTCGATTCGCATCAACTAGAGCATCTCGACAATAGTCATTTAGGAAGGGCGTGCGGTATCCGTCTTGGGTCCAGAGAATGGGAAAAAAACTTTCATCCATTGTGGTTTCACCAATGCGCTTGTAGCGTCCGTAGATGTATCCCACATTGGTGGAGCAAAACTGAGCATCGGCAGACAAGGTGTGAATGCCAATACTGCGGCGAACTTTGTCGGAGCAGGTATTTTTGCCGGATCCGTGCCACATCCAGCCGTGATGAAATACGCAGCCGCCTGCTGGAATCTCGACTTGCACAATTTCTGGTGTCTCGATGCCTGCCTGTTGCGCTGCTCGCTGCATGGTAGAGCGGTAGTCTTGGGCAGGTGCATGAAACTCACCGATTTCTGTCACCAATCCCCAGCGATGGGAACCGCGCACATACTCGATTGTGCCTGCATTGGCGCTCGTATCGTCTAAGGCAAGCCAACAGGTAACCATTTCGGGCGGGTCGATGTAGCTGATGTAGGTGGCATCTTGATGCAGCGCTACTTCTTTGCCGCCGGGAGGTTTGAACCAAAGGCTGTCCTGGCCAATTCTGGCTCCCCGCCATCCACCTAACAAGGCGCTAATCCGGCCAATTTCAGCTGAAAGTACCACGCTCGCCATCCGGCGGTCGCATTTCCAGACGTTGCACATTTCTCGCGTCACGTCCAACAAGCTCAAACCCGGTCGCCAATACCATTCATCGGGATAGATGCCCGTCTCGAACTGGCCAGCAAACAGGGGATCAATCCTGTCTACCAACCGAGCCACCAAAGCAGCATCAATCAATTTTTCAAAGACTAAAAATCCGTCCTGTCGAAATTGCTCGATCTGAGCATCTGTGAGTTGAATTGGCGACATCATAGTTCGGCTGAAGCACTATATTTATAACGTTTAACTTCCCTGCCAATCTTCTTGCTTAAAAGAATGCTTAGATCTAGCGGTTTTAGAGGTGTTGAGATAGCCTGCCGTCAGGCATAGCAGCTTCTCGTAGAGCGATCGCAATGCAGGAACAAGATTCACCTACAGCCATCCTTTCTTGAGTTTGAACGGGGTGCAGGGGCAGTGCCCCTGCGTGGGGCCGAGATGCTGGTCGCCTGTTTCCACCGTGCCGGAGTTCCCCCCGCGGTGGTGCAGTTGCTGGTCGGCGGCCCGCAGGAAGGGCAGGACCTGGTCGCGCATCCCGGCGTCGACGGGGTGCTGTTCACCGGCTCGGCCCGGGTCGGGATTGCCATCAACAAGAAGCTCGCGACCAATCCGGGCAAGATCGTCGCGCTCGAAATGGGTGGCAACAATCCCATCGTTGTCGTTGATACCCCGAAAGTTTCCGATGCCGCCGCCATTATCGTCCAGTCCGCCTTCACGAGCGCAGGGCAGCGTTGCACCGCGGCACGGCGGCTGATCGTGAAGGACACGATGTACGATCCCCTGATGGCCGAGGTGAAGGCGCTGGCGGCACGGCTGATCTATGGCGAGCCGTTCGCCGATCCCGCCCCCTTCATGGGCCCGGTGATCGACAACGAGGCGGCGGACCAACTGGTCGAGAGCTTCCTCTACCTGTTGTCGCACGGCGGCAAGGCGATCCGCCACATGACCCGGCGCGACGACACCCTGCCGTTCCTGTCGCCCGCCATCATCGATATCACCGCGATGGCCGAGCGGCCCGACGTCGAGCTGTTCGGGCCGCTGCTCCAGGTGGTGCGCGTGCCGGACCTCGATGCCGGGATCGCCGAGGCGAACCGGACCCGCTTCGGGTTATCGGCTTCGCTGATCGGGGGAAGCCCGCAGGATTACAACCGCTTTTGGGCCAATGTTCGCGCGGGCGTGATCAACTGGAACCGGCCCACTAACGGTGCATCGTCGAAGGCGCCGTTCGGCGGCATCGGCCTGTCGGGCAACCATCGCCCATCGGCCTTCTACGCGGCGGACTATTGCGCCTATCCGGTCGCCAGCACCGAGATGGACCAGCCGCGCGCAAGCATCGGCGTCGGGCTGAGCGACGCCTAGACTCGCTCGATCACCTTCACCCAGTGACCACGACCAGGTCGACTTCGCTCGCGCCGGAAGGATGCGGGCGGAGATGGACCGCGAACCGGATCGCTCCGCGACCGCCCTCGATCCGGTGCTGGTCGCCAGCGGCGCGATGACGCGGCACGAGGCCCGCGCGCGCGGCCTTGGCAAAATAGAACCCGGCGATGTCCCGCACCGGCACGGGGCTGGTGAAGCGCACCGCGCGTTGGGATGGTTGACCACCGCCATGCGCTCTCGCGGGCGCTCAAACGGCACGTCAATGATTTGGCCGATATAGGATTCGGGACCATTGGTGAGCATGACGATCCGATCCGACAGCAGCAGGGCTTCGTCTACATCGTGCGTCACCATAATGCAGGTGAGGTGGTGCTCCTGGGCAATCTGCATCAGCTGATCCTGCAAGCCGCTGCGGGTGAGGGCATCCAGCGCCCCAAACGGTTCATCCAGCAACAGCAGCTTGGGCCGAATCGCCAGCGCCCGGGCAATCGAAACGCGCTGTTTCATCCCGCCCGACAGCTTGCCAGGGGTTTTATCCGCCGCTTGGCGCAGCTTCACCATGTCGATATGCTGTTCCACAATATCGCGCCGTTCCTGAGCGGGCAGGTGTTTCATTACTTCATCGACGGCCAAGGCAATATTTTGGCGCACCGTCAGCCAGGGCAGCAGTGAATAGTTTTGGAACACCACCATGCGATCAGGGCCGGGTTTGGTTACCTGTCGTCCTTCTAGCAGCACACCACCAGTGGCAGGTTGGGCCAGACCCGCAATGATATTGAGCAGGGTTGATTTACCGCAGCCCGAATGACCCAACAGGCTGACGAACTCGCCCTTTTGAATTTCCAGATTGATATTTTTGAGCGCAATATAGGATTGGCCGTTGGGCAGTGGGAAAACCTGATCGACGTGATCAATAACAACAAAGGCAGTCATAGGTTGGGATGAGGTGTGAAGTACGTATAAATTGCAGAGCGATGCAGCAGTGAATCGAAGCTGTTCTAACTTCTAGTCTTCCGGAAGTACGAGTTTGCCGATGAACGTGACCAACTTATCAAGTAAAAGACCAACCAAACCAACGTATAGAATCGCTAGAATCACTTCGCTAATTGCGCCGCTATTGTAGGCATCCCAGATAAAGAATCCAATGCCAACACCGCCCGTTAACATTTCAGCCGCAACAATAGCCAACCAAGACAAACCAATCGCAATCTTCAGACCGGTAAAAATATAGGGCACGGTAGCGGGCAGCAACACCTTAACAAAGTACTTCGGTTTAGAGAGTTGCAGCACCTTAGCCACGTTGTTGTAGTCTTGCGGAATATTCTGCACGCCAACGCCAGTGTTGATGATGATCGGCCAAATGTCACCCATGACCAGGTAGAAGCCATGACGCTGGCGGACCAAATCGTGGTGCTCAATCAGGGCAAGATCCAGCAGATCAGCGATCCGCAAACCCTCTATGCCCAGCCTGTGAATCAAATGGTAGCCACGTTTTTTGGCAGTCCGCCAATGAATATTCTGCCCGCTCGATACGACGGTACGGCCTTTCTGGTGGGATCTAACCACCTACCCTGCCCTGTGGATCTCCAAAAGCAACTGCAATTTAAACTAGATTCGGCAACTGAACCGGAACTGCCATCCAGCGACTGGACCATCAATCTAGGAATTCGGCCTGAGCATATCCACCTCACGGATCCAGCTAGTGCAGATCTGATTGTGACAGCCACACTGATCGAACCTTTGGGACGCGAGAAGTTAGTGCGAGCTAGCCTGCTGACCGATGCATCGACGACGCTTCAGTTTTGGGCTGCCACTGATCAAATCATCCGAGTTGGCGATCAATTGCCGCTCCGGTTAAAGTCCAATCAGCTATTTGTGTTCCATTCCCAGAGCGGCAAAAACTTTTTGATCTAGTTGATCTAGGCTAGTTTTCTGCCACTCTGGTCAATGGATGTATCGGGGGTTTTCGAGAATTCAGCCGCGCCGAATTGGCTGGCTCATTCCGATGGGTCGTATCCACCATTTCTACATTGAAGCGGTAGCCCACATTGCGCACTGTTTGGATCAAGTTGGGCTGACGGGGATCCATTTCGATTTTCTTGCGGAGCGATAATACATGAGTGTCCACAGTTCGATGGTTGTCGATCTCGTCGGGCCATGCCTTGCGCAGCAACTCTGAGCGACTGAGGGGTACTCCGCCCGCTTGAGCTAGAGCCTAGAGCAAACTAAATTCCTGCGGCGTCAGGTCTATCAACTCGTTCTTGAAGCGGACTCGTCGCTGCACTAGGTCAATCTTCAGATCGCCGTAGTCCAACACTGCCGGAACCGCAAAGGTGCGGCTACGCCGCGTCAAAGCTTCGACCCGGGCCAAAAATTCTTGAATCCCAAAAGGTTTGGTGAGATAGTCGTCTGCACCGGCCCGCAACCCGGTAACAATATCAGCTTCAGTGCTGCGAGAGGAGAGCATCAAAATCAGGGCTTGACGCTGTTGCTGCAACCAGCGACAAAACTCTCTGGAAGTAGGCTTGATCGCCGGGACGAACGCCGCCTTCGCCTTGCAGAGCCTCTAGCAGAATTGCACACACCTGCCGCTCACTGCTGTCTAACAGGGCCACCGCTTGCTCAATGGCGGCAATATCGTTGTAGGGCACGTAGTAGAACCCAGGCATCAGCGGATCAAAGTTCTTCTGGTACTTGGGTTGACCCGTGGCAGTGATTGTAGCGAGAGTGCGGCCATGAAAACTGGCGTGGGCCGTAATAATCACCGGATCGCTGATTCCCAACACCGTGTGGGCGTACTTGCGAGCCAGCTTGATCGCTCCTTCGTTGGCTTCGGCACCGGAATTGCAGAAAAACACCCGATCGGCGCAGGAATGCTCGACGAGCCATTGGGCCAGTTCGCCCTGGGGCTGGTTGTAGTACAGATTCGAGACATGGTGCAAGGTTTGAATCTGCTGATGTACTGCCTCCACCATCACCGGATGGGCATGACCGAGCGTGCAGGTAGCAATTCCAGCTACAAAATCGAGGTATTCTCGGCCTTCGCTATCCCATACGCGGCAACCCTCACCGCGCTCTAGGGTAATCGGGAAGCGGGCATAGGTAGACATGACATAGCGATCGAAATCCGCTGTCGTAAATTGGAGAGGTACGGAGACGGGAGTTTGCACAAGGGTTTCTGGACTCACAGGCTATTTCTCCAAGGCAACAGATCTAAAGGACAAACGGGCAGGCCAAACGAGCGTTAACAATTTCTTAGGGTGGAATAGGGTGAAAACTAAGCGGCGGCAACGAAACCAGCAGTCACTCGTAGCAAACCGGGCAACTAGACTGATGAAATCATTCATTAAATCACTCATGAAATCTACAACTCGCTGCCTCAGGATGTTGATCATAAACCAGGTTATATGGGAATGCCAAAAGTCTATTAATCTTTTCTAGTTTGAGCCGATTAGCGTTGCTGAATCAAGGATGATTCGCTCTACATCTCTATGGATCATACCTAGCCCCAAGCTTAGGAATTCGGAATGTCAGGATTCGATGGGATCGTTGCTAGCCAGTACTCTAGTTGCGCAGGCAGGGGAATGCGCTGGCGGGTAGCAGGATCGATGCAGAGGTGAACCGTTGTGGCTTGGCTGACCAAGGATAGTGCCATCGGTTCGCTGGCTGTCAGGTATTCTCGCCACTGCGGGATACGGCCCTCTGGGGGCTGGTGCTGGAACCCGGTCAGCGGGGGGCGATTTGGCGCAGTTCGGCCAAAATCCTGGAAGGCTATGGCGACCACCATGTTTATTTCTGCTATGTCCATATGGGAGCGGAAATTGCCCGCGTTGAATTTCCGGCTTGGGTGGCGGAGGATGCCGAACTGCTCGATACCGCCTTGAGTTTGACCCTCACCCAGGTGCAGAAAGGGTATGGCTATCCGGTGGCGCTGGCCGAGGCGCACAATCAGGCTGTGGTACGGGGAGCTGATCGAGCTAGGTTTTTTGCTTTGCTAGAGCAGCAGATGATTCGGGCTGGCTTAAGAAATATTGGCACATCCTATAAAGAGGCTCGCAAGCGGGGCAGCATTGCTTAGTCAGGAAGATTAATTTTGCCCCCGTTGCGGTAGGCGATCCGTTAGAATCGCTATACTTCATGTAACGGTATCTTTTTTATTTATTCATCTATTGCCTGAGTGTCTATGACCTCCTACGCTACTACTGCCCGCGCCGACTTAAGCGAACTGCGGCGACTGAAAAGTCTCCTTCCGCCTGAATTGAAGAGCTGGGTCACGATTGAAGCATCCACAGCCGTGAACCCACCCCTGATTACCTGCGAAGAAATTGGCCGCGATCAGGTCGAGGTTCAGGTGGATCTAGCTAAATGGGACCAGTTGGCTCTCGACCAGCGGAATCTGCTGTTTTGGCATGAGGTTGGCCGGATTCAGCTCGATACGATTCCCCGCGACGGTTGGGAGATGGCGGCGCTAGCCATTGGTCTGGGTGGCGCTGTGGGCGAGTTGTGGGTGCAGGATGGGCTGCTGCTGATGTTGGCCCTACTGCTCTGCGGTGTGTCAGGCTGGCGGCTGTATCAGCGCAACAACGGTGAGAAAACCCTGCGCGAGGCAATCGAGGCCGATGAAAAGGCGATTGCTCTGGCGACTCGGTTTGGTTATACCTTGCCCAACGCCTACAAGAGTTTGGGCAGTGCCCTGAAGGTGCTGATCGAGCAAACACCGAAGAAAAAGCAGCGGAGAAAGTACGAAGCTCGTCTGGATGCGCTAAAGAAGAGCGCTGCCAAAGCAAAAGAGCAAATGAAGACCAACCGCTCGGAAACGGGATGGCCCCGGGTGACACGCGCCTGACGACGCGGTACCGCGACGAGAAGTTCACCGACGCGCTCTACGGCACGATGCACGAGGCCGGGCACGGCCTGTACGAGCAGGGGCTGCCCAAGATGGGCGAGTTCTACGGCACGCCGCTGGCCGACGACATCTCGCTGGGGATCCACGAGAGCCAGAGCCGGATGTGGGAGAATCTGGTGGGGCGGAGCCTGGCGTTCTGGGAGTGGGCCCTTCCCCACGCCCAGCGGGTGATGGGCTCCGGGCTGGAGCGGTACACGCCGGTGGATCTTTTCCGGGCGGTGAACATCGTGAGCCCGAGCCACATCCGTGTGGAGGCCGACGAGGCCACGTACAACCTGCACGTGATGCTGCGGTTCGAGCTTGAGCGCGCGCTGGTCTCGGGCTCGCTGAAGGTGCGCGACCTTCCCGGGGAGTGGAACCGGCGGTTCAAGGACTACCTGGGGATCGAGGTTCCCGACGACAAGCGCGGGTGCCTGCAGGACGTGCACTGGAGCTTCGGGCTCATCGGGTACTTCCCGACGTACACGCTCGGGAACCTGTACGCGGCGCAGTTCTGGGAGACGATCCGTGGGCAGATCACCGACCTTGAGGCGCAGATCCGGGCCGGGTCGTTCGCGGCGCTCAAGGGGTGGCTCAACACCAACATCCACGCCCACGGGCGGCGGTACCGTGCGGGGGACCTGTGCAAGATGCTCACCGGCCGCCCGCTGGAGGCCGACCCGCTCATGAGGCATCTGGAGGCGCGGGCGAGGGCGGTCTACGGCGTGTGAGGGGGGCGGCGCGGGCTCAGCACTCGTACTTGCCGGTGTCGGCGCCGTCGCTGACGCAGAACGTGTACGTGTGCATCTTCGAGATGGGCGGGCTGTAGATGTGGAGCGTGACCAGGTCCTCGCCCGGGGCCTGCATGTTGGCGACCTGGTGGATGTCGTCGTCCTCCGCGGCGCAGACGTAGCCCGGGGCCATGGCGTTTGTCTGCACGGGGCAGACCATGCCGCTGGGCGTCATCTGGAAGCGGATCTCGGTGCCCGTGCCGTGGATCACCCGGAAGGCGCAGCTCACGCCGCGGTGGTCGTGGATCGGGGTGCAGTGCCCCGATCGCCAGCAGAGCGCCAGCAGCTCGTATAAATCCGCCTCGTCAGTCAATTCAGGAAAGGGATTGTTGGCGGTTGGCTGCTCTGGTTGGTTGGCTGGTTGGTTGGTTGATTGATTGGTTGGTTGATTGGTTGGTTGATTGGCATCAGGGCGTTCGTTTGGTTGTTCGGCCTGTTTAGCATCAAAAGCATCAAATGAGGTCAATTCCAATCCTCCACACTACCGGCTTGCTTCAGCAGCGGTAAACTAAATGCGCTCATAGAACGCTCGCACAAATTCACACAAGCAGGTTATCTCTGCTGACTACAATGCTGCGCTATCTCAATTCTAGGAGATGCAAAATCTTACCGGACAGTATTTGTCAATATCTGGGCATAGGGAGTTTGATGCAAATGCGCTTTATTGCCTGACCCAAATAACTGCATTTTTTCGATCACGACCTGTTGCATGGCAGCAATTGACTGTTCCATGCAAGGCAGTAAATCAGCTTTGCGAGCATTACAGATATCCGATTGCAGGGTGTGCATATAGGCTTGTCGCACTTCGGTATTGACGTTGAACTTGCAGACCCCAAGCTGAATCGAGCGGCTAATCATGGCGGCAGGTAGACCAGACGCACCGTGCAGCACCAGCAGCATATCCTTACCAACGGTTTCACCGATCCGGATTAAGCGATCAAAATCCAATCTGGGTTCGCTACGGTATTCTCCATGCACATTCCCAATTGTGACTGCTAAGGCATCGACTTGAGTTGCGCGGACAAATTCCCCAGCCTGTACCGGATCGGTCATTTTGGCTTCTTTTTCGGCAACTGATAAGCCATCCTCAGTACCGCTAATGCGGCCAATCTCCGCTTCGACTACGGCACCGTAACGATGAGCTAACTGGGTCATTTCACGAGTGAAGCTTAAATTTTCGGCATAGGGCAAATGGGAACCATCGGCCATAATCGAGTTCATACCTGCTTCTAGTGCAAACCGAATTGCTTCAGCAGAGGTACTGTGATCGAGATGAACCGATATCGGCACGGTAGCAGATCGAGCGGCCTCTAAGCAGAGCGACACGAGTGGAGAACCGCCATACTTCAACGAACTAGGATGGATTTGCAGCATCGCCGGACTTTGCACAGCCTCTGCTGCCGATACAACGGCCCGCACGCCCTCCAGATTGTAAATATTGAAGGTGTTGAACGGCGAATTTGACTGACTTGATCAAGATTCCCACTTGCCTCCTTAACGGCCACAATATTTGAAATTTCTGCTAATCGACTTACCGTCTCTGGTAATAAATTCTGACTCGTCCGTCCTGGCACATTGTACAGAATCATCGGCAAGTCTGGGCTAGCTTCAGCAATGGCTCGAAAGTGGCGATACAGCCCTTCTTGCGGTGGCTTGTTGTAGTAAGGAACTACCTGTAGAGTTCCATCTAATCCTAGCTTATCAGCCTTCTGAGTGGCAGAAATTGCCTCAGCTGTTGAGTTAGAACCGGTGCCTGCTACCACTTTGGCTTGACCGGCTACGGCCCGTTGTACAACCTGGAAAAGCTGGTATTCCTCGTCCCAACTTAGGGTGGGAGACTCGCCAGTAGTACCGCAAACGACTAACGTGTCTGTACCGTGCTGGGCAAGATGAACTGCCAACGATTCCGCAACTTCGTAGTTGACACTGCCATCCTCTCGGAATGGTGTAATCATGGCAGTCATAATGCGTCCAAAGGTTGTCACGCTTTACTGGCTCCTGATTTAGGGGGGACTAGAAGCTAACGAAGTTTCGAGTCTGATTCAGCCTTTAGGTTAAGTATAAATGCTTAAGACGAAACTAGAAAGAGTCGCCATCCAATCTGGCTTAATTCGCCTTGGCAATGGATCCATTGATGGATCAGGCTTCATCTCCTTGAAACCGCGATCATGTAGCTGACCAATACATGTAACTAACCACTATAGGCTTGATTGCCAGGTTTACTGATTGTGAGCAACAATCAGCTCACTGGGCCACTGCGGCTGCTATCGCTGGACGAACTAAATCCTTAGTATCCAGCAGCTCAGCGATTTGTACAGCATTTAGGGCCGCACCTTTGCGAATTTGATCGCCACTTAGCCACAGTTCTAGAGCATTAGGATTAGACAAGTCTTGGCGAATTCGACCCACTAGCACTTCGTCTTGACCGCTCGCCTCAATGGGCATTGGGAAATAGTTAGCTTGCCAGTTTTCCACTAGCTTCACACCTGGCGCTCGAGACAGAATTTCCCGCGCTTGGGCCACGCTGAATGGAGTCGCAAACTCCAGGTTAATTGCTTCCGAGTGGGCACGCAGTACGGGAACCCGTACACAGGTGGCTTTTCGATAAGCAGATGGAAAATTCTCAGCCAGAAAGGGTTTTAGGCTAGGACTATCTTGCAGAATCAACTCAATTTCTGACCGAAAGTTATTGATTTCCAGCACCCAGCCTCTAAAACATCGCTCTCGTTCTGATTCCCAATACTTAATCTTGAGAAGATGTTCACACAGGCGTAACAGGTAGCTGGAAATCGCCCGTCTATCACTTTTCCCCAAGCTTTCGATCTCCTCGATTAAGTTGTCTAAATCCAGATTGTTAAAATCCTGCGCTTTTAACTGTGCGACAATCTGCTCCAACCAAAGTTGATAGTCTCTGTCGTATAGTGCTGCCAAATTCATCTTCACCTCAGAATTCACCTTGAGTCCTCCTTAACCGATTCGGGCTGCCACGGCAGCCAGTCTTCATCTAGGGCTTGCTCTAAAGTAAACCAAGGTTCTGCTGGAATTAGCTTGGCATCCAGTTCACTCGCATTCAGGAAAAGCTTTCTACCATTGCGGTATTCGCGTAAAAAGTGATCATGCAGGTAGGTTTTGAGGCTGGGGCTGTCCCGAAGGATGGCCTGAATTTGCAGGCGGAAGTTTGCCACTTCTAATTTCCAACCTCTGAAGCAGGTTTCTCGTTCTGATTCCCAATAACCAAGTTTGAGGAAATGTTCACATAGCCGCATTAGATAGCTGGAAATCGCTCGTTTATCGCTTTTTCCCAAGCTTTCGATCTCCTCGATTAAGTTGTCTAAATCCAGATTGTTAAAATCCTGTGCTTTCAACTGTGCGACAGTCTGCTCCAACCAAAGTTGATAGTCTGTGTCGTATAGCGCTGCCAAATTCATCTTCACCTCAGAATTCATCTTGAGTCCTCCTAGACTAAGTCAGATTTCTAGGGAAGCCAGTCTTCATCTAGGGCTTGCTCTAGCGTAAAATCGGGTGTTTCAGGAATCAGTTTGGCATCCAAATCGCTAGCTGTGAGAAAGAGCTTTCTGCCATTTCTGTATTGTTTGACAAAAATTTCCTGCAAAAATGATCGCAAACTTGGACTAGCTTCCAGTTGTTCTTCAATTTGCAAGCGAAAGTTTCTTACCTCTACTTTCCACGTTCGCAAGCACCTTTCCCGTTCCGATTCCCAATACTTGATTTTGAGCAGATGTTCGGCCTGCCCGCGCCAAGGCTTCCACCAGCCAGAATGTACACATGTTGAAGGTTCCTTCATGACCTTTCAAGCCATCGGGCGATTGTTCGGTGTTGTATCGGTAGACCAAACTGTTGGAGACCAGGCCACCTTTTTGGGGTGAGCGATTAATCGCATCGAGGGTCGCTAACATGCGCGGATCGGTGGGCGACATGAAAAAGACTAATGACATAATCAAGCTGCTGGCGTCTAGGGATTCGGTGTCGTAGTGTTGCACAAAAGCTTGCCGAGTTTCGCTCCAGCCTTTTTCCATAATCTCTTCGTAGATTTGATTGCGCACCGTTAACCAGCGATTGCGATCGGCCGGAAACGAGCGTTTGTCGGCTAACCGAATCCCCCGATCCAGTGCTACCCAACACATTAACTTCGAGTAGACAAAATGCTGTTGCCCACCCCGCACTTCCCAAACCCCTTCGTCTCGCCGCTGCCAGTTATCGCAGACCCAATCAATCAACTTTTGCAGATGCGTCCACAAATCATAGGAAATTGGCTGTCCATACTTGTTGTAGAGATAGACCGAGTCCATTAATTCGCCATAGATATCGAGCTGCAATTGGTTGTAGGCACCATTGCCGATCCGTACCGGTGATGAACCTTGATAGCCCTCCAGGTGATCAAGCATTTCCTCGGTGAGCTGGTGGCGTCCGTCAATGCCGTACATGATTTGCAGAGAACCATCGGGATTTGGCTCGCGACAGCGGCTCTCTAACCAAGTCATGAACTGAGCTGCTTCTTCGGTAAAGCCAATTCGCAAAAGGCCATAAACCGTAAAGGAGGCATCACGAATCCAGGTATAGCGATAGTCCCAGTTGCGTTCGCCGCCGATCAATTCCGGTAAGCTACAGGTGGGAGCCGCCACAATTGCTCCGGTTGGCTCATAGGTCAGCAGTTTGAGTACCAGGGCAGAACGCTCGACAATTTCGCGCCAACGGCCTTTGTAGGTACACTGAGACAGCCAGCGCTGCCAGTAGTCTACGGTCCGCTTGAATAGGGCTTTGGCCTGGGTTGGGGCAATCGGTAAACCACAGCCCGCTCCCGACTCGATACCTTGCAGTACAAACACGGCCATTTCTTCTTCTTGCAGGCTGAACTTGGCGACTACGCCATTCTCCACATTAACGCGGATAAACTGAGCCTGGACGCAGCTGGCAATCGCCATTGCACTATGGGCATCGTTGCGCAAGACATTAATGCCAATTGGCAGGGTGACTAAATGCATTAACCGCTGCACTACTAGACTCATGGCGCTGACCACGGCTGGATCCACCGCATCCTTGGGAAAGGGGGCATCAAAAAAATTCTCGACAATGATGCCATCGACGCCGCCCGATGCCAGAGCCGTTGCTTCTTGCTCAGCTCGATCGATGACAGCTTTGAGATTGCCTCCCCAGCGTGGCGAGGTGGGCAGTGGCAGTAAATGAACAACACCAATAATGGGATTCGCGGTTTTGAAAATCTGTTTTAAGTCCACAGGATTTATTGCAGTTTCGGACTCAGGAATGGCGTGAGCAAAATGGGAAAAAAGCAGCGACTGCCGTTCTCCTCTATAGACTTACTCTAACAGCAATCCACACCCCTTCTACCTCGAATCTCCTGCTCCGCTGGAGCAGATAAATCAAACCTTACCGAAATTATGTAGTTATGTTATCTTCAGGCTGACGGTTGTGTTAAGATTATTGACGATCGTCTCAAGTGATGCGATTGCAGTTAACGGTGTTCATCCAGTTGGGATGAGCGAGGGACAAAGTCTAGTCCGTTGATGGCGCGATCGCTACAGTTTCATTAACTTAGACTTCTCTGTTCCAATCACACGATTAACTGCATGGGCAACAAACCAACGATTGCCATCTCTCATTTAGGCTGCGAAAAGAATCGAATCGATACCGAACATATGCTGGGCCTACTGGTACAGGCGGGCTATCAGGTAGACTCCAATGAAGAGCTGGCTGACTATGTCATTGTCAATACTTGTAGCTTTATCCAGGCGGCGCGGGAAGAGTCGGTTCGTACCTTGGTAGAGCTGGCCGAAGCCAATAAAAAAGTGGTAATTACTGGCTGCATGGCGCAGCACTTTCAGCAGGAGTTGCTGGAAGCGATCCCGGAAGCGGTCGCGGTGGTCGGCACGGGTGACTATCACAAAATTGTGGATGTGATTCAGCGCACGGAAACCGGCGAACGGGTGCAGGAAGTTTCGGCTGAGCCGGTTTATATTGCCGATGAAACCACGCCTCGCTATCGCACAACCACCGAAGGCGTAGCTTGATCGGGAAAGTCGAAGCGGTGGCCGCGCAGGGCCGTACCTGCATAGGGAATCATCGGAAAGCTCGGCCCCATGCCTTTGGCCGCCAGAATGCCAGCGCTATACTCCAACCCCAACCGCAGCAAATCTGCCGTTAAGTCCTCCCCTTTGGGTAATTGAGTAGACTGCTGGAGCCGGTTCAATAGCCGCGACTTCACCGACAGAATGTTTTCAGCTTCAGTGGTGTAAATGCGGTGAATCTCTTGCAGGAGCCGCAAAAAACCGGGCAGGTTGTAGCGTTCTTGCAGTGGAAAATAGGTGCCGCCATAGAAGGGAACCAGATCCTCTGGAGCAAGAAAGACATTCAGAGGCCAGCCGCCTTGTCCGGTCATCAACTGCAACGCCTGCATATAAATACTGTCAAGGTCAGGCCGTTCTTCCCGGTCTACCTTAATCGGCACAAAGTGGGTGTTCATGTACTCGGCAATTTCCGGATCCGAGAAGGCTTCCCCTTCCATTACCGTGCACCAGTGACAGCTCGAATAGCCGATGGATAAGAAAATGGGCTTGTTTTCTTGCTTGGCCTTCTCAAGGGCAGCGTCGCACCAGGGCCACCAGTCGATTGGGTTTTCGGCATGCTTGCGCAGGTAGAGGCTTTGGGCTTGAGCAAGGCGGTTCGGCATGGGGCTGGCTAGAACTCGGCAAGGGTAGATTCCCTCTTTGAGTCTAACCCTATCTCATCCTCCCCACTCATCCTCAATTCAAGACTCGACAGCGGCTCAGCGCTTGATGTAAACTGTCCAGCCGCAGCGGTTTACTGAGGTAATCATCCATCCCGACTCGTAAACATTCCTCCCGATCGCCCTGCATGGCGCTGGCCGTTACCGCAATGATGTGTGGACGCGGTTGAGGCAGCCGATTAATTTGCCGAGTTGCTGCTAACCCATCCATTTCTGGCATTTGCACATCCATCAAAATCACATCATAGACCTGTCGGGCCAAGGCATCCAGCACCTCTAGCCCATTGCGAACCACCTCGGCCTGGTAGCCCAACCGTTGCAACAGCTTGAGAATCACTTTCTGATTCACCACATTGTCTTCCGCCACCAGAATCCGCAGCGGTAACTGCTCAGCTAGCGGTTCTGTTTGCAGCAAAGTGATCATACTAGCGTCGGCCGCACGGATGAGCCGAGCGGCGCCGAGCGTATTGGTGCGGATCACCTCTTCCCACTGGGCGTCGTCGGAGTTCTGGGGGCTTCCGCGCAGTCCACGCCCCGCGTTGACGACGACCAGGTCGGCCTGACGGGTGCCCCGGCCGAAGCGCTCACGGGCGGTGTCGAGCATTCGGGTGATGATCGCCGGTTCGACGCAATCCCCTGCGACCGCGGCGGCGCGCGACGGTCCGAGCTCGGCCACGAGGGCCTCAAGGCGATCGGCTCGACGGGCGTTGAGCACCACCGACGCGCCGGCCGAGACCAGCGTCCGGGCGATCGAGAGCCCGATGCCGGCCGACGCCCCGCTCACCACCGCGATCCGCCCAGTCAGGTCCGTCTGAATCATGCGTCGAGGGTAGTGGGCCCCGGCTGCGTGATCCGGCAACACTACCATCCGCTCGCGTGCTGGGATCCCATCTCTCCATCGCTGGCTCGATGACCAACGCCCTGGCCCAGGGCCGGGCGCTCGCGCTCGACACGGTGCAGGTCTTCACGAAGAACCAGCAGCAATGGTCCGTGCCGCCGGTCGACCCCGGAGCCGCCCGGGAGTGGCTCGCTGAACTCGGGGCCTTGGGCTGGACCTCAGGCATCACGTGGCGAGGCCGGGACTGGGGCCGAGTCGTTGCACACGCGTCGTACCTCATCAATCTCGCCAGCCCCAACTCGGAGCTGTGGGAGAAGTCGGTTCGGCTCATGCGCGTGGAGATCGAACGCTGCGCGGGGCTTGGGATCCCATGGCTCGTGCACCATCCTGGCTCGCCAACGGGCACTGCGGCGGCCGAGGGCATGGACCGAATCGCGCGCGCCTATCGACGGCTGTTCAAGGAAACCCGTGGTGCGCCGGTGGTCTTGTGCCTTGAGAACACGGTGGGTGCGGGATCGACGCTGGGCGGTCGGTTCGAGGAGCTCGCCGAACTGCGGGCCAGGATTGTGGAGGCCACGGGCGAGCCCCACCGCGTCGGCTTCTGTTTCGACACGTGCCACGCGCACGCCGCGGGGTACGACATGGGGCCGCGGGCGGCGGCCAAGGCGGTACTGGAATCCTTCGACACGATCTGCGGACTGGAGCATCTGGCCGTGGTGCATATCAACGATTCGAAGGCGGCCGATGGATTCGCCAACCACTGCTCCATCTTCGCCACTCGGCGCAAAATCGTGCGGGCATCGCCATAGCCGCGAGCCACCATGTTCTTCAGCAGCGCCACATTCGAGCGCAGGTATTCGGCCACCGTATCGGAGCTGAGTTTGATTGTGCATCCGGCGCAGGAGCGTTCTGCCGTGGCGTCGGTTAGCTCAAATGCCTGCTCTAGCTTCAGGTCGGGTAAGCCTTCCATTTCCATAATCCGTCCGGAGAAGACATTCTTTTTGTTTTGCTTCTCGACGGTGAGGAGACCTTGCTGAATCGCCACATAGGGAATGGCATTGACGATATCCCGCAGCGTCACACCGGGCTGCAACTGACCCGTAAACCGCACCAACACCGATTCGGGCATATCCAGAGGCATGACGCCCAGAGCCGCCGCAAACGCCACCAAGCCAGATCCTGCCGGGAAGGAAATGCCCAAGGGAAAGCGGGTATGGGAGTCGCCACCGGTGCCTACCGTGTCGGGCAGCAGCATCCGGTTCAGCCAGGAGTGAATAATGCCATCGCCCGGACGCAGCGACACCCCGCCCCGTGCGGTAATAAAGTCGGGCAGTTCGTGGTGGGTTTTGATATCGACGGGCTTGGGATAGGCGGCGGTGTGGCAGAAGCTCTGCATCACCAGATCGGCACTAAAACCGAGACAGGCCAATTCCTTCAGCTCATCGCGGGTCATGGGTCCGGTCGTGTCCTGGGATCCAACCGTGGTCATGACTGGTTCACAGGAGGTTCCCGGACGCACTCCTGGCAGACCGCAGGCTTTCCCGACCATTTTTTGGGCCAGGGTGTAACCCTTACCGGTGTCGGTCGGCTGACTGGGACGGATAAACAGCGGACTCGGCTCTAGACCCATCGCGCCGCGGGTTTTGTCGGTCAGGGTGCGGCCAATCAGCAGCGGAATCCGCCCGCCAGCTCGCACTTCATCCAAAATTGTGTCGGGCTTGAGGCTGAAGCGAGAAATCACCTCACCAGATGCATTAGTAATTTCGCCTTTGTAGGGATAGATGGTAATTACATCGCCGGTTTCCATCTGGGTGACATCACACTCGATTGGCAGTGCCCCTGAATCTTCTGCCGTGTTAAAGAAAATCGGCGCAATTTTGCCGCCCAGAATATACTAAACCCCAGTGGGGATGCGCCTTCGGCGTAGATGAAGGGGGACTTCAATCCCGGATTGGTAGGGTGCTGCGCCCAGGCTTCGCCTCTTCCCCTTGATTGAAGGGGGGTAGGGGGGATCTTCAATTTGTGTGGACACCGTAGAGAATACGTAGGGGGATGTAGGGGCTGTTCAAACAGCTTCTAACTGCTGATAGGCATCCGTGCTACAGGATCACCAAATCATTGAATTGACCTACCTAATAGCTGATATGCAATAGGCGATGAACCAGAATGCGGCAAAGTGTAGTTGTTTTTTAACTGTGAGTACTGCCAACGAAACCGCTTTACGTCTACAATTGCTGACAAAAAAGGGGAGCATTCCTGCTCCCCCTCACAATGAACAGACTACTGATAGGTAACGAAGCTTACATCAGACCGAGCTGAGACAGAATGCCTTGACCAGTCAAAAGCTCAGTAGCCAAACCAATTACAAAACCCAACATTGCCAAACGACCGTTCCATGTTTCAGCAAACTGGGTAAAACCGAATTTGGGTGCTTGATTTTCCATGACTGCTAGACCTCGTTAATATCAACCTTGTTGCTATTAACTTAACATAAATTTTTGAAGTTTTGCAACGATTTGTAAACTAATCGTAGGCATAGAGTCGAGTCATGCATTAGTTGAAGTATCTGCTGCCACATCCCAGCCTTTAGCTCGATAGCCAAACTGAAACAGGTTAGGATGCAGCAGTTCAGCCAGAATTTCCAAAGAATCGACCAAACGGGGACCAGGACGATTGAAGTAGTGATTGCCATCGGTAATGTAAACGCGCCCGGTTTGAACCGCCTTTAACTTGGTCCAATCGGGGTGCTGCGCCAGTTCAGTGACATCCTGGCGGGTTCGCTCCAACCCAAACCCCAAGGGCATGATCACCAAAATATCTGGATCTGCCTCGATCAAATCGGACCATTGCAGCCAAGCCGAATGCTGTCCTACCTTGCCAAATAGAGGAGTGCCACCCGCCATTGTTACGAGTTCTGGAATCCAGTTTCCGGCTCCCATCAAGGGATTGACCCATTCAATGCAGGCAACCGTCGGTCGCTGGTCGGCAGGTAAGGATTGAGTGGTCTGGCTGCAATGATCGACTCGCTGCTTGAGCGCGGTTAGGATTTTTTCCCAATGCATGCTCTGCCTGAACTTTCTCTCGGTCGCGTCTTACCTGCGCAAATTCTGCGATTGTACGAGCATTGGAAACATCCGGAATGGGCTACTGAGTTTGATTAGGGGAGTCACTTACGAGTTTAGATCCTGAATGTTGGTTTTTCAATTGCAGCAGTTTTTCAGTATGTAGTTTCAAGCAGTCATCTATAGCGCTTTGCCTATCGAAATTAGATACTATGAGAACGAGGTAAGATATGGCCATAGAACCAACTCAGTCAAACGAAGCTAGGACAAAAATAGAAATATCTGGGACAAATACTGGCGTATATACTAGTACGCACAATGATGTGAAAGCTGGAATCAAGATTGCCACCCAGCCTCTTCCTCGCGACTTAACCGTTGAACGACTGCGCCAAGTTCCTATCTTTGCCAAATTACCGGAAGAGCGGCTAAATTGGTTGCTGCAACAGGGCAGCGAAGTCTGGTTAGAGCCAGGACAGTTGCACCGTGCCCAGGGTGATCCAGCCGATCATGTGTTTGTGCTACTAGAAGGCGAGGTTGGTATCACCAAACATGAAGGCAACCAGGATGTGCTGCTAACCACCTACGGTGCCGATACCCTGTTCGGTGAACTGCCGGTGCTGACGGGCGAAACCCATTTTTGGGCCGCTGGACGTGCCATTAGCCACTGTCACATTTTCGAACTGGGCGTAACGGCTTTTTGGGAATTGCTGGCTTCCTGCCCCTGTGTGACTACCACCATTCTCAGCACGATGGCAAAACGCATGCAGGCAGTGCAATCTCTGTCTCAACATCGGCAAAAGATGGTGGCCTTGGGCACTCTAGCTGCTGGTCTCGCCCACGAATTAAACAATCCTGCCTCAGCTGCCCAGCGTTCCACCCAGCAACTGCGTGAAACCTCCCAAACCCTCAAAGCCGCCACCTTAGAACTGCACCACCACCTATCATGTGCTCAGCAAGCTTGGCTGGCTGAACTGCACCAAACCCTGATGCAGCAGGCTACCCATGCGGTGGTTCTCGATCCCCTCACCCAGAGCGACCGCGAAGATGAAATGATGGATTGGTTACACGCTCAAGGTGTTTCCGACTGCTGGCGCTTAGCACCTGCCCTGGTCACTGCCGGACTGGATGTTGACGGTTGGTTCTACTTCATCCATTTACTGATTCTGGCGACGCTGGCAGCCTGGATTGATGTGGTGGTTCCGGGGTTGAGTGGGCTGGCTTGGGCCAGAATTGTGCTGCTGGCTATGGCGATCGAGTGGGGATTGAGTCTGGGCACCGAAACCCGCTGGAAGCAAAGCTGCTGGCATTTCGGTTTGGGGCTGGCCGGTCTCAGCTATGCCCTGTTGTTGAACCAGGTCAATGCATCTGGTGACGATCATCCAAATCTAACAAATCTGATCTGGCTGGTGACGCCTGCTCTTTTGGCGGGGCTAGCTCGTCTGCAACCCCAGCGCTCTGTCTTGGCGGCTTGGCTCAGTTCGGGGGCGCTAGTGGCACAGCTGTTTTTGCTCAATTCGGTCGATAGCTGGCTGTTAGCTTTGGGGGTGGCAACAGCTCTGATGCTGGTCAACACACTGACGTTAAACCAGTTCGCGGCAGCTCTGTTGACCATCGGGTTTGGCCTGGGCTGGGAGGCCGTTGCTCTCTACCGATTTGTCCCAGACTGGCTGCGGTTTGAAACGGTGCTCCTGCTGCTGGCGGCCAACCTCTGGTTACTCTGGATCGGACAGTGGGGGCTGCAACGCTGGGGCCAACTCGGGCTGCGGTATGGAGCAGCGGCCAACTTCTGGGCGGTTGGCGTGGCCTTGTTTAGTTTGATCAGCCTCAGTTTGCACAGTTTGGTGGCCTACTTGCTGATCGAGAGCTGGGACTTTGCACCAGAGTTAGTGATCGCCAGTGGCTTGATTGCCGCAGCCATTGCCAATCAGCTCCGCTGGCAGGGCAGTAGCGAGTTTGGCTTTCTAGGATTGGCTTGGGCTGTAGAACTCTTTGTCATCATCCTGATTGGTTGGCAAGGCGGCTCGTTTGATGCCCTCGCTGTGGCGACGCTGGCCCTGGGATTTGTCAGCCAACTCGCAGGCAATTTCTGGGTCAGCCGCTCCCGACAGACCTACCGCCCAAGCTGGCATTGGATTCCCTTACTTTATGCCGGTTTGGCAATGCTGATTGGCCACCACCGCTTTACAGCGACCACCGGACTCTATACCTTAGCGGCTGCTCTGATCGGGATTGGGGTGGGCCGTCGGAGTCGCACGTTTAAGTTCCTCACCCTCTGGTCACTGGTTTGGCCTCCCAGCACAATCACCTGATCCAAAACGATGGCTACCCCTTGTGCCCGTATCAGGTCCAGTAAGATATCTTGACTGCGTTTGAGCACGGTTTTGATCTGGCTGGGTGAATGTGCTAGCTGCCGTCTAAAGTCCTCTTCGATCTGCCGGATCTGCTCGCGATAGCTCTGCAACTCTCGCTCTTGCCGCAACAGCAGCTCCACCGACATCAACTGTCCCACCAGTTCACAGATCCTTCGGACCTCATACTCGGCTAGTTTAGGCATGTAGTGGTGGCAAGCCATCAAGCCCCACAGTTGGTTTTGATCGATCAGGGGAATCGTCATCGATGCGGCAACACCCATGTTGCGGAGATACTCCAAATGACAGGGAGAAACGCCCCGCAACTCTGATTGGCTCAAATCCAACGGAGCCTCTGTCTGCCCTGCTGTTGATTCGCTAACAGCATCAAGCGATACCAGGCCAACAGGCTGATAGTTCACATCAGGGATCAGGCGCAGCCAACGCTTAGTGAACAGTTCTCTAGCTTTGGGTGGAATATCAACTGCTGGATAATGCAGCCCCAAATAGCTCTCTAGTCCGGGACGTAAACTTTCTGCGACCACTACACCGCTGTAGTCATGGTCAAACCGATAAACCATGACTCGATCGAAGTGGGTGAGATTGCGAACTGCCGTTGCGCCTTGTTGCAACAGATCGGCCAGTGTAGGTGCCCGCCTGATTGCGGCAAGGATATGGTTTAAGTGCCCATAAAACTGAGTAACCTGGAAGTTTTCAGGCGTTGCGATTGGCTCCATTTCGACAATCAGCATCCCGTTGACACGATGGACAGAAGCCATAAACGTTGGGGCCGGACCAGGTTGCTCAGAGCCTTGTCTGCCAGCCAAGCTAACGGGAAAGGGATTGCCAGTCTCTCCGGTCTCTGGGGCTAGGGCGTTGGCCAGATGCTCAATCGTTGAGTCCGTCACAATTGCTGAGAAGGGTTGGCCTAGTAATTGCTCTGAAGCCAGTCCCAAATAGTCCTGCGTATTCTGGCTAACTTGAAGGATTCTCAGCCCTGAACTTTGCAAGACTAAGAGGACTCCGTGGGGCTGAATTTGCCCAATCTGGTGAATCGGTTCGTACTGATCGGCTATTGACGGATTGATGCCAGAGCGATTTGAACAGGCTTGCCGCCAAGCAGGACAAGCGCTGACCTTGCGGATGCAGACTGGTTATGATCACAGCTACTACTTCATTGCTACCTTTATAGAGAATCACATCCGCTACCATGCCGAACGGCTTTGGGGTTGAACCTTAACCTTCAAAAACCTTGGATTGAAATTTGATCACCTAAATTTGATCACCTAAATTTGATCACCTAAATTTGATCACCTAAATTTGATCACCTAAATTTGATCACCTAAATTTGATCCAACTTCATCTGAATTGCTAAGCAGAAAGCCTGAGCACGTTATAGGTATTAATTGCCTCAGCTTGGAGCTGGGTAATCGCCTCGTGCAGGGCTTCTGGAACTGGCAGCCCCACCGTGGTCAGCATGGTTTTGATCCGATAACACCAATCATGCCTCAGCATGCACTCCTGCTGGTTGCGTCTGGCATTGAGAGCCAGGGTGGTTTCATCGGCTAGTAGGGCCTCAAAGAAGGGAATCCAGTCTGTTGGACTATCTGGAATCTCGATGGTGCTGTTTTCCCAATCCATGAGTTCCTGAACGCCCTGCTCAAATGGTCGTTTGCCAACAATGGTGCAGCCTGCAGCCCAAGCTTCAAACCAGCGATATAGCAGCGGCGAGTGACCGTTGAACCGAGATAAACGGCTAGCTTCAAAGCAAAGGCTGATTTTGGAGCGGCTCAACAGCTTCCGCATTAGGGTGATATGCTCTCGTGGGTTCTCGACTTCTCCCGTTGTAAAGGTAGAGTGGAAGTACATCCGTTCGATTGAGCCTTGGTTGAAGTGGGCCTGTAGACAGCGGTGAACTGCTTCGTTGCCGCGACCATAACTGATGATGTCAATCCAGCGGTGAGTGCCCGAAGCGTAGGATTTGGTGGTATTGGCTCCCAGGGGCAAAAATGTCGTGCTGATAGAGTTAATTTTGGAAATCTCAGTTGCTAACTCCTGGCTAATAACAAACAGATGATCTAACCAGGCTGCAATGGTAGGATCGAGCCAGGTTGGCTTAAACCCGTCGAGCAGGTAGGCAATCCGCAAATCAAATTGCTTCAGCAGTGGGGCAATCGTCAGCAGTGCTTGCAGAAAATTAGGCGTGAGGCCAATCACCAACAGTACATTCAAGCAATGGCACAGCACCAATGCCAGCAAGAGCGTCCGGCCATTGCGCTGATTGATTTCTCCTTGCTGCGAACTGCTTCCCCAGACCAGTCGAGGCAAGGTTTATTGGCAGAGCTACAGAAGCCACCTGCGGTTCCCATCGTTTTGCTGTCTACAGAAGATAGCTCAAAGGCCCGCGTTGAAGCTGTACATGTTGGCGGACAGCTATTTCTCAAGAAACCCATTCAGCCGGCGACGATTCTGCAGGCCATTGGTGATCTTGTATCCACTCCTCCGGTGCAACGACCTAAGGTTCTGCTGGTGGACGACGATCCGCTTGTAGCCCAAATCTTGTCAAGCTGTTTGGAGCCGCAGGGTATTCAACTGATGAGCCTACAAGACCCCACTCAGTTTTGGGAAACACTGAAGCAGGTCCATCCCGATCTGCTGATTTTGGACGTGAATATGCCAACTATTAATGGTTTAGAACTTTGCCAAACCGTTCGCTGCGATGGAGAGTGGCATTGGTTGCCGATCATTTTCCTCACGGCCCGAACCGATCGGCAGACCCGGAGGCAGGTATTTTCGGTTGGCGCTGATGATTTGATCTTGAAGCCGATTGAACCAATTGAGCTACCCAACCGTATCCTGAATCGTCTGCAGCGTGTTCAACCTGGCCATAGTCAAACTTACAGCCCAAGTCAAAGTCAAAGTAGCTCAGACGCCACAACCTCCTCTGCTTCGTATCAGGCATAGTCGTGAGTATTGCCTAGTTTGGCTTTATGCCAACCACGGATTGCACTACCATAGGAACCCCACCTGCCTGATGATATCGATCAGCCCAATTCTTAATCAACTCATCTAGCTCCTGGAGAGCTTGGTCAATTCGCTCGGTTGGAATATTTAATTCTTCTAAAATCCGAACTGCATTCGGTTTGCGTTCAGCCCAATCTCTCATCAAGCTGAAGTAACGGGCCGTATTTTCCACAACGGTGTAGGCTCGCTCTTTTTCATCAACCGGCGAATAGGAGGTGCGGATTAATGCGTAAAATGGCACGCCCCAGGGAGAGTCAATCCGGGTAACGGTTCCGGCATGAATCAAGCGGCGCTTGATGTGGTCGGCCATCGCTTCACTCAGAGGCACTTGATGGTCAGACGGCAAATCCTCTTGCTAAACGGGACGTGCCCGCGCTTCCCTCGCGTCCCGTCGCCCCGGCCAACAATGAAGTGCCTGTTGGTCGGGGCATTTTACGTCGAACTATGGAGCGGGCGGGCAAGGCAATGTCGGAACGGGCGAACTACCCAACAGCACGAACCTGTAAACGATAAGGCAAACGCCAATCAGCGCAATCAAATGAAGACCCATCCAAAGGTGCGCCATGATGAACGCTTGAAGCTTCTTAAATTGGATTTGACCAAGCTTTATCCAATGGTTCTTAGCGAAATTGTTCGGAAAGTGGTGCGGCTTGTATGATTGCTCTTTGATGAAATCGACATTCTCATGGTTGATTGGACATTCGTCCAAAGCCTGTCGATATTGTTCCTGAAGTTCTGTCAGGCGCTTTTTTGCGTTGTCGTAATCATTTTCGGGGTCGATGTTCTTCAGTTCATGGTGAACTGTCGCCACCTTCCGCGCGCATTGATGCAGCAGTTCGCCTTGATGGTAGAAGTTCTGCGAACCATCAATCAGGCTAGTGAAGATGATGAACGCCGAAAGGACGACCGAACAGGCCAGCAGGATTTGCGATTGGTAGGATTGCAGGGCGATGATGTTCGGCAGCAAGGAAAGCGCAATCACGAACAGCGACAGCAACGAAATCAAGTAGGACGAATTGCGCTGACGCGCTGCAAGCCGAAGGTTTGCTTGAAATCGAACATCACGCGTAATTTCCACGCTTCGCTTGAAGTCCTTCAAAGCGGTGTGCAGAACGTCGGTTTCGGTGCTCATAGTGTCCCCCCGGCCATCGGCTATATCGCTAATTGGCCAAGGTGTATCGTTCAATCATGGATGAAACCGTTATCGCACAGATTAGCGCGAATCACGTTGAACCGGCGAAATTCATAGCCAGCCGCATGTGGTAATTCATGTGGTAAATTTGCCGCCGAAGCGGCTAAGCTATTGAATTTACTAGAAAATTGGCGGAGACGGAGGGATTCGAACCCTCGGTACCGGATTTACCAGTACGACGGTTTAGCAAACCGTTGGTTTCAGCCACTCACCCACGTCTCCGCACGACGCAAGATAGCTGCGAGGCGCGGCCTATAACGGGGTCCCCGCGCGGCGGCAAGCCATGAACGGGAGCGCCGCGAAAAAGCCCCGGCTGCTGCGCTAAATCCCACCTGCCAATCGAGATCCGGCTCTAGAGCTAAGGGCTGCTTGCTAATGCAGCAACTATGTAGCTGTGGAGTTAAACCAGCGAGGGCCAAGAGATGAAAAGTGGCGTGAATGAGGCTCGCTAGGGCGGTTGAAGCAGGTAGGGTCTCAATTCGGCCTAAATGTTCTCGCAGTAAACAGAGCAGCTCGGTCTGGGGCTGGTCACTCAGGGCTTGGTAGAGGGTTAATTCGGCCAGATATTGAGCTGCCGTTAGTTTACAGAGGTCTTGACTGAGTCCTGGAAAGGATTCAATGCTCTCGGCCTGGATAATTTTGTCGAGGGTGCGGCCTTTTGCTAACAAAAGCTGATTCACCACAAACAGACTGCTGCGCCCTCCTAGACTAGACTTGTGCTTACGTGAGCCAGGGGCAACTACCCGCACCAGTCCCCATTCGTCGGTCAGCACCGTCAATAGGCGATCGGCCTCACCCAAGGGTGTGCTCTTGAGGTTGATACCAATGGCCTTGTAGGTTCCGCTCATAAATGGGCCAACTTAACTGGATGCTGCTAGAGGGTGCTGCTAGAAATTAATCCAGATCAAAAATTTTCCCCTTTTCCAGGGTATCGCGTTGGCGGACTAAATCGGGACCGCGAGACGTACCCAATCGAGTTGCGCCGGCCAGAATTAACTCAATGGCTTGCTCCGCTGTACGAATACCGCCAGCAGCTTTGATGCCAATCCGATCTTTGGTGATCGATTTCAGCAGCCGCACATCGGCAACCGATGCCGCCCCGTACCAACCGGTGTTGGTTTTGAGGAACGCAACTCCTGCATCCATACAGACTTCCGCAGCGAGCTGCTTTTCAGAATCGGTCAAAAGATGGGTCTCTAAGATCGCTTTGACGGTTTTGCCGGTGATTTCGCAAATTTCAGCTAGCTCTCGATGCACTTCATTGGTTTTGCCGGTTTTCAACCAACCTAAGTTGATCACAACATCGAGTTCGGTAGCACCATTCTCAACTGCTTCTTGGGCTTCGTAGAGTTTAACAGCAGAAGTAGTGGCTCCGGTGGGAAAGCCAATTACTGTACAGACTTGAGTCCGCTTGTGGAGGAGTAAATCAACCGCCTGACGCACATGGCAGGGGTAAAGTTTGACGAGTTTGAGTTCAACCAAGAATTTGACAAATTTGATCAAACAAGAGGGCTGCGACAAAACCTCCGCTTTGACAAACTTCTGTGGGGCGCATTTCGTTGTTTTGTATTCTTTATTTGAGTACCGTCGTCCCTACTGTAACTAAGCTGTTCAATAAATTATGCGATATCGCCCCTATACCATTGCCGTATCACGCATCGGTCAGCGATCAATTCTCAATTAGTCGCAAATTCAGTTACCGCAAATTCAGTTATGGAGCTGGTCAAGAATTGGCCAAGAATTAGCCAAAACGTTAGCGATTACAACCTTTTTTAACCCAATATCCGCCCAATATGAGAATTTTACTAGTCGAAGACGATGAAAGCATTGTGGAGCTGGTAACTGCCATCTTGAATGAGCAGAAGTATGTCGTCGATGTAGCAACAGATGGTGAAGCTGGATGGGAACTGATTGAGGCGTTTCCCTACGATCTAGTGCTTTTGGATATTGGTCTGCCTAAACTGGATGGAATTGCGTTATGCCGCCGTTTACGCAGCCAAAAAAAGCAAGTTTTGGTGATGCTGCTGACGGCCCAAGATACTACAACCGACAAACTGCTAGGGCTAGATGCCGGTGCTGACGATTATGTTGTTAAGCCCTTTGATGTGAGAGAATTGGCGGCTCGGATTCGGGCACTGTTACGGCGAGGCAGCACTAGCACAACGTCAGTGTTAACCTGCGGCAATCTCCACTTAGACCCCAGTGCCTGTGAGGTGACGTACAACGGCCAGTTACTCCGCTTCAGCCGCAAAGAGTATTTGCTGCTGGAGTTATTCTTGCGACATCAACATCGGGTGTTTAGTCGCAGTGCTATTGTTGATCAGATCTGGTCCTTCAGCGAAGATCCGCCTAACGAAGATACGGTAAAATCTCACATCAAAAGCATTCGTCGCAAACTGGACGCCGTTGGTGCGGGTGATCTGATTGAAACCCTCTATGGCCAAGGCTATCGGATCAATCCAGCCCATCTCGCTGATTTTTCTGACCATAAGACAGCCGCACAATCTAGCGAGCAAGCGGTACAGGAATCTACACCACAGCTGCAGCAAGCTCTGGACCATTCAGTTACAGCGATTTGGCAACGCACAAAGGGCGTGAACCTTGAAAACGTGATGCACTTGTACTGGTGAAAGATGTCAGTATGCTGACCAAGGAACTGTGGGATGGTCATCCCTGCTGCGCGTTTGCCGCCAGTCAGAGCTGGATTGATGTCAATCCCAACACCTTCCGCGCTGTCAACAAGGCAATTATCGACGCGGCGGGTTATGCCAACGATGCGGTCAACCGCAAGCAGATTGCCGGAGCGCTCATCGAGCGGAAATACCTTAACCAGCCGCTGCCGGTGGTAGAAGCGGTGCTCACGGGCGAATTCGAGGATGGTTTGGGCAATACGCAGAATGTCCCCGACCGGATCGGCTTTGATCCCTACCCCTGGAAGAGTTTTGCCAAGTGGATTTCCTCCCAATTGGTGCGCTGGGACCTGATGCCGGCTGACAAGGCTAAGTATGACCAGATTGCTCAGGATATCTTTCTCACCGACTTGGCAGCAGAACTGCAAAAGGACCTGGGGCAAACCCCACCGGCTCAGCTAGAGCGTAAGGAAACCCTCAAGTTTGATTCGTTCGATCCGAAAGATCCGGCTGCCTATGTCAACGCTCAAGTCAAGCAGTTTGGCAAGTAGGGAGGCGCTATGAACAACTCAGCTATTCCGGTAGCGGCCATGCCCGCCAAGAAGTTTAGCCTCAATACTAACCAAAAAGCATTTTTACTGTTTTTGTTGATTCTGGGTACGGTACTGTTGGTGTGGGAAGTAGGGGCGCGAATGGGTTGGTTTTCCCAACTCATGCCTTCGGCCAGCGCCACGCTAAAGGATTTCTGGTGGTGGATTTCCAATCCGTTTTTTGATTACGGTCCGAATGACCGGGGCATTGGTTGGCTGCTGCTCACCAGTTTGCGACGAGTGTTGTTGGGTTTTGCGATTGGTTCTGCGATTGCGATTCCTTTGGGGATTCTGATTGGCTTATCCGAAGTTGTTTCTCGCGCCGTTGACCCATTTATTCAAATCCTGAAACCCGTGTCGCCTCTGGCCTGGTTGCCGTTAGGATTGGGACTATTGAAAAACTCGGAAAGCACGGCTCTATTTGTGATTGCGATTACCAGTATTTGGCCGACGCTGATCAACACCAAATTTGGTGTCAGCCATGTAGACCAGTCCTATCTGGATGTCACCCGCACGCTGGGCACATCTCGTAAAGGCAATGACAACTTGCCCATCTCGTTCCAGAATTTGCTTTAACGCTTCGGTTGGAATGGTTCCTGCCCCATCTGTAGACAAATAGATCGTCACGCCCTCCACTGCTTGTCGATTCTTACTATCTAGGGTTGCTAAGGAGAGGGTGTCAATTGGGGATTCAATCAGCATTACTCGTTTGACTTCCCCCTTGCCCGTCCCAATCCAAAACCAACCCTGCTCACGCGATGAACCGGGAGCAAGACCGTGAAACGAGTTGTTCTCTCCCCAAGTTCCTCGTAAACTGGCTCCGGTTGGTTCTCCTCGATACCAATGAGTATTTGTATTGTGAGTGGCATAGCGAACAAAGACGACATTCTGCATATCATCGGCGTAAATTAGATCCCGTTGATGAAGACGATCGACCAGAGCCGCAGGCAGCTTCCGCGTTTCAACCAGATATTCACGCGCGGCTAACCAACGTTGTTCATTGGGGACCGGCATCTCCAGTAAACGAGGTTCGTTATCCTCAATCTGGGATTGCTGTCGATGTGTAGCTGAGTGAGGTGTCAAGGTTTGCCCAGATAACCACTGTACTGCTTTTACGAACTCTACGCCGTGAACATGCATTACGAGATCAATTGCCCCTCCACCTCCTTTATCTGCTATCGAGTCCATAAACTTACTACCACTGATACTGATAATGCGTTCAGCATTTTTCCACTTTTGATGATCATGCTGGTCTTGTTCTAATCCCAAACTCATCGCAACTACTTCCAAATCAAACTCTCGGACTTGATCTGCCAGTTCTTTGAGATTGAATTGTTGAACGGATTGAGGAGATTGAGAAACAGTGCCAGTAGCAAAACCAAACGCTTCTGAGGGTGGAATAGATACGGTCGGGGGAGTTGCTTCTAATGACTTCTCTAAAATATCCCAAGAGGGATCATGTCCTCTTGTATCTATCTCATAATCCGACGCAGCAGTAAACGAGTTGAGATCAAACAAACTCAATTCTTCAACTTCGGTAGGCGCAGCTTTAGCCTGTGTTGTTAGAACTTCCTGAGTTGCGGTAGATGCGACGGATAGATTGTGCTCCTGCTGTTCTACTTGTTGAAGTTGAGGTTGTTGTGAATGAACAGTGATCAAGTTTTGTTCTTCTACAGTGCGGTGGGAAACTGCTGCAAAAAGCCGATGATGCTGACGCCGTCAGGGTTCGCTGTTGCCAAAATCGCAGCACTGCGCAAACCTCTCGCACCATTTTGGTATGCCTCGGACTGAATTAACTCTCCCAGTTCCCGAAACAACCGCTCTCCCGATGAAGTATAGGCAAACCGATCCACCATGATCGGATCAACTGGATAGCGAAGCTGTAACACGGATCGAATTTGGGCGCGTCGTTCTGGACTGAACCGCTTCAGCAAAGCCAAACTGCCTTCTAATTCGCCAGTCTCGGCAAAAGTCGCAAGTTGCTCTACCGTCACAGAACGCCCCAGCAATCCATAGTTGAAATAAATCCGCTCTGCCGCCTGTACTGGAAGCACCAACAACAGCACAACAGCAGCACTCAAAACCAGTAATTTATACAACTTGCGACGATGGACCATAGGAAAACAAGCCGAGGCTAAGATCATCCACCAGAACACTCTACAGTAAAAAACTGTGCGTTCGGGATAAGGATAGAACAAATCCGGTTGAAGGTACCCAAAGAAATCACAATGAATATACCTGTTGATCCGATGCGTTAACCTTTTCCTTGATGCATCTGTTGCAGCCAGCGCTGGAGTTTGCCCTTTGTCAGATCAGTGTAGCGCTTGACATGGGTGACGAGGTTGAAATAGCGCTCCATGACTGAAGTGGGGTCACTGGGGCTATCGACTGGTAGAGTCCACTGCTCTAATATTTCTAGTTGATTGTTCAGTAATTGGGTACGACAAAGCGAGCGTTGCACTTTCCCGCTGGAAGTTTTGGGCAGAGATCCGGGTTTCAACAATAGGATGCTGTAAACATCTACGAAATGTTCTTCAAATACGCGCCAGCGAATCAACTCCACCACTTCCGTAATCGTTAACTGATCCCGATAGCTGCGTTCAACTTCTTGAGCAATCACCAATCGCTCTTCGTTGTTTACCTTGATTGAAAACGCTGCATTACTGTCTGGACGAAAGCCGGGATGACAGGCTTCTACGGTTTGTTCAATCAGTTGCGGATAATGGTTGAATCCCCAGAATACCAGCACATCATGCAAGCGTCCGGTAATAAATAGTTCGTTCTGGTAAAGAAAGCCCAAATCTCCTGTGCGCAAATAGGTTCGTTAACCAGCTCCAACTGCCTCTAGTCGTGGTAGGGAATGGAGCCGAGCGCAAGTTTCTCCAGTCGATGGCTGGACCCAACGTGACGATTTTGGGACACCAATCCGAGGCTGTAATCGTCGATTTGATGCAGCGCTGTAAGGCATTTGTCTATGCCGCCGCTGAAGATTTCGGCATTACGCTGGTCGAAGCCCAAGCCGCCGGAGCGCCCGTGATCGCCTACGGCAAGGGTGGAGCCGCCGAGACGGTGATTCCAGGCAAAACCGGCCTGTTATTTCCCGAACAAACGGTGGCCAGCTTGATCGATGCGGTCAAAACCTTTGAAACTGGGCAAATCGCATTTGATCCCGACCAATTGCGCCAAAATGCCGAAAAATTTAGGCCAGAGCGGTTCCGCCAAGAACTTTCTGCCTATATCGATCAAAAATGGACAGAATTTCAGCGGAAGGATGCCCTACAGTATTAGCGTGAGGAGTAATAAATTGCAATGCAACTTAACCGCACGTTACCCCCTGCGCTCGTGGCGTTGACTATCTCGACGCGATCCTGGCCGACCTACGCCGTGATGATCGGGGCCGACCTATTGGCGATCGTGTTGGCGAGCATCATCAGCGTCTATACCAGGCTGGCGTTAGAAGGACAGTTTGCCCCCTCGCTGTACTGGCAGCTTTGGCCTGTCCTGGGTTTGTTTATTGCCGCCTATGCGATTGTGGGCCTCTATCCCGGCGTTGCCATTAGCCCGGTGGATGAGATGCGCTGGCTTTGTCTAGCCACGACTCTGATGTACCTGGCGCTGGCGGCGATGGTATTTATGCAGCGGGAAGGTGAGATCTACTCGCGGGGCGTGTTTGTGATGGCCTGGGCGCTGTCGCTGCTGCTGGTGATTGTCTGTCGAGCGGTGGCGCGACTGCTGTTTGCCCGCAAGCGCTGGTGGGGTTACCCGACGATGGTGTTGGGCGCAGGCAAAACCGGCAGTATGGTGATTCGCACCCTCAAACGCCGTCCCGGAATTGGTCTCAAGCCCGTGCTGGTGCTGGATGACGATCCCAAGAAGCACGGTTCGCTGCATGGAGTGCCGGTGGTGGGCGGTGTGGAGCTAGCGCCTGCCTTGGCCCGGACGCGCAAAATTCCCTACGCGATTGTGGCAATTATCGTTGGGAAGCTGGTCCCGCTTTGGCAGTTCGGCTTCCACTTCCGGCTGACCAAAGCCACTGCTAACGGCCATCACCACCGACTGGCGCTCAAACCGTAGCACTCTCGCCTGCAGAACCGTGCCTTCTAGTTCCTGAAATTCCTCTTGAATCAGCTTGCGCTGCTGGTCACGCAGTTTCTGGGCCAGCACCTGTTTGGTTTGAATGGCAGCCATGCGGCCAAACTCGCCTTGGTCAGGCGTCACATCCAGCACCACGGTGTCACCAAGCTGGGCTTCAGCAGCCACTTCCTGCACTTCGGTCAGCGCAATTTGATGGTCAGGATTGGTAACAGTTTCCACAATTGTTTTGGTCGCCAATACGCGAAAGCCTTCGTCTTCCACATCTAGCTCAACTTCAAAATTGTTGAAATACTCATCATCAAAGCTGGCTGAATCAGGGCGATGGGTGCGACGATAGCGTTCGTAGCCTTTGAGTAGGGCTTCACGCAGCGCAGCCTGAACGGCATGTTTGGGAAGATTGCGTTCGCGGCTGATGTTATCGATCATGTCTTGCAGCCCAGGGAGAGTAACCATTGACATCGGAGGAGCCTCCAAATTTTCAGTTTTCAGTTTTAAGTTGTTAGTTTTGAGTGCTGAGTGAGGCACAGAATTCAGTGGGTTCAATGCTGAAGGTGAGTTGAAGAATCAGTTTTGATCAATGCATTGCTTAGATTTACTTCAAGTTTGAAGGTCTCAAACGAGCAGGATCACCGCCCAATCCAAAACTTAAAACTAAGCACTCAAAACTTTTGATTAAGCCCGCTCTACCAACTGAACCTTAGTGATTAACTGGCGAGGGATGGCAATTGAACGCCCTTTTTGGCTGAGATAAAGCGCCGTTTCGTCTCGCCGTAGGAGTTGACCTGTCCAAGTCGTCTGGCCGTCGTGGGGTGCACTCGTCATCACAACCACAGGAAATCCCTTGAAGGAAATAAACTCGCGATCGGTGGTGAGGGAACGAGAAATTCCAGGGCTGGAAATCTCTAAAACATAGGCGTCTGGAATTACATCAGCTGCATCCAGAGCGGCTTCTAGGGCACGGCTCATCCGTTCGCAGTCATCCAAACTTGTGTCTTGCTCTAAGTTGCGAATGTCAACCCGCACGATTCGGCCCTCACGGCTGGTCAGCCTCGCTGGAACCAGAGCGGCACCCTATTTGAAGGAATCGAAATTTGGCGAGAGCGCAAGCAGGATCTGTCTCTCGATGACGTGAAGCAGCGGGCGATTGAGACCTTGAAACAACAGGCGATGCAGGGAGTGCTCTATGTCCGCAGCCATGCCGATGTGAGTGAAGCCAATCTGGTGGCGCTGCAAGCTTTGCTAGAAGTGCGCGAGGAAGTGAAAGACTGGATGACGCTGCAAGTTGTGGCCTTTCCGCAAGATGGGATTTACGGCGGACCGCAGAACGAAGCGCTGATCGAAGAAGGCTTGAAGCTGGGAGCTGATGTGGTAGGCGGCATTCCCCACTACGAGCTGACGCGGGAAGATGGCGTTAAGTCGGTGGAGCGGATTTTTCAGTTGGCCCAACAGTACGACCGCCTGATCGACATCCACTGTGACGAAATCGATGACGACAACTCTCGCTTTCTGGAAGTCGTGGCCGCCTGTGCAATTCGCTCGGAGATGGGGTCTAGGGTGACGGCTAGCCACACGACCGCCTTTGGTTCCTACAACAACGCCTATGCCTATAAGCTGCTTGGGTTTCTGCGCCGCACGCAAATTAACTTTGTGGTTAATCCTTTGATTAACATTACGCTTCAGGGCCGCACCGATACCTATCCTAAACGGCGAGGATTAACCCGCGTCAAGGAGCTGTGGCAGCAGGGCATGAATGTCAGCCTCGGCCATGACTGTGTGCAGGATTGCTGGTACTCGCTGGGCACGGGCAATATGCTGGATGTGGCGTTTATGCTCGTGCATGTGGCGCAAATGACCGGCATGACCGAAATCGACGCCTGCTATAACATGGCCACTTGGCATGGGGCGACCACCCTGAATCTGCAAAACCAGTACGGAATTGAAGTCGGTAAACCGGCGAATCTAATCGTACTGGATGCCCGCGATCGCTATGATGCGATTCGACGACGGGCGATGGTGCGCTATGTGATCGCGCGAGGGCAACTGCTCGCGTCTACGGAACTGCCGGTGATGGAGTGGAGACGATAATCTTCACTGATTTCAGACTGGCCTCAACCCACTGGCCTCAACCCAATAGTCGCGGCGTTTCGACCGAATCGCGGAAGCGCTGTCCCAATAGCCCATTGAGGTCATGATTTGGGTAATCCATTCTGCCATGAGGTCACTCCTAACTGTTGCTGGATACGGTTGCTGAACGCTCTGGTTACAAAATTGGCTATTAATGCGAGCTATTAATGCAAGCGATGGCTAAAAAACAGAAGCAGGCCAAATGCCTGCTCCGTTAAGGTTATTGCCTTAGATCCATCAGGTTCCCATGGTCCAGGAGTTGATGTACTCAATCTGCTCAGCAGTGAGGCTGTCGATGGCAATACCCATTGCTTGCAGCTTCAAGCGAGCAATTTCCCGGTCGAGTTCTTCCGGAATCGAGTGGATACCCGGCTCCAACTTGCCCTTGTTCTTCACCAAGTATTCGCAAGCTAGGGCTTGGTTCGCAAAGCTCATATCCATCACGGCACTGGGGTGACCTTCTGCTGCCGCTAGGTTGACTAGACGACCTTCGCCCAATACCACAACCGACTTGCCATTGGTGAGCCGATATTCTTCGGTGAAGTTGCGCACTGTCTTAACTTCACTCGCCATTTCCTTCAGGGACTTGAGGTCAATCTCGATATCGAAGTGGCCAGAGTTGCAGACGATTGCGCCATCCTTCATTACTTCAAAGTGCTCCTTGCGGATCACATGCTTGTTGCCCGTCACGGTGATGAACAGGTCGCCCAGCGGAGCTGCCAGCGCCATTGGCAACACGCGGAAGCCGTCCATTGCTGCTTCAATCGCCTTGACCGGATCGATCTCCGTTACGATCACATTGGAACCTAGACCGCGTGCCCGCATTGCTGTACCTTTACCACACCAGCCATAGCCAGCTACAACGACAGTCTTACCGGCTAACAGAATGTTGGTGGCACGAATGACGCCATCCAGGGTAGATTGGCCAGTTCCATAACGATTATCAAAGAAATGCTTGGTTTCTGCATCGTTAACGTTCATCGCCGGGAAGGTGAGCACTCCATCCGCCAGCATCGCTTTGAGGCGCACAATGCCAGTCGTGGTTTCTTCGGTTGAACCAATCAGGTCAGGAAGCTGTTTTTGCCGCTCTTGAATTAGCGTTGCTACCACGTCGCTCCCATCGTCAATGATGACATTAGGCTTGTGATCGAGAGCGGTGCGGACATGGCGGTGATAGGTTTCGTTGTCTGTTGAGATGGTGCGATTGCCTCTGTAGATTGTTCTCCGACATCTACGTTTTCTGATTCTGCCTCTGCATAAACGACTGACGAAAGGAGCAGGAAGATAAACGCGATCGTTCTCAAACGTCCCGTAACGCCTTTCACTCCTAAAAACACGCTGCTCAAAGCCCTATTCTGCCGAATCCTAACCATGCCCCACACCAGAAGAGAATTTTATCAATAAACCTGAGCTATAAGATTACAGGACTCGCCTAGGTCTCGCCATACGGTAGAGCGCCAATTTTTATCCCTAAAGCGTCAGAATCAAAATTAAGCAATCTGAACTAAGATCAGAGACAAGTCACAGACAAACAACGTGAACGATGAGTAGAGCCACCATTCTTGATCCGGCTGAAAGCTACACCTTTAGCAAATACGCAGAACTACCGTTTGACACAGCTGACATTTTGGCAGAATTTGGTATAACTCTGCACAACACCTCGCTGCAACTGCCCCAACAATTGCCGATCGACCCAGAGCCTTTGAGAATTGAGCTACAAGAAAACTTGGTGTTGGTCGATCCCTCCTCAGAAATCGCCCGACGAGAAGCGTTGATCTTTCCCATTCTCAAAACGGTTTGTAAATTTATTCAGGCACCGCTCAAAATTGAGTATCCAGTTCGAGTAAATACCTGGCTCAGAGGCAGTTTTGACTATTTCATCCCTACGCCGCAAAGTCTGCTCGTGATCGAAGCCAAAAATGCAGATTTAGCGAGGGGGTTCACTCAGCTTGCCGTTGAACTGATTGCGCTTGACCAATGGACGGATTCACCTACTCCAGTTCTTTATGGCACCGTCACAACGGGCGATACCTGGAAATTTGGGCTGTTACAACGTCAGGAAAAGCAGATTCAGAAAGATATCAACACCTATGCAATTCCTAGCGATCTCAATCGGGTCCTCTCTACCCTCTTTGGTATCACGATGAATACGTCCGTTACGTTAATGCATTGACTGTTCCGGTCTGGCATTGCTTTGGAGTGATGCCAAACGTGTGCTTAAACGCCTCCGTAAAATGCCCCAAATGGGAATAGCCAACCGCATGAGCCACTTCCGACACTCGCATTTTTCGGCTCCGTAAAAGCTGTTCTGCCTGCTCCATGCGCAGCGTGTGCGCTAGCGTCTTCTACGAGTGGACATTTTAGCCGCTGTACCGCGCCAGAGGATGAGGAGAAAAACGGCGGCCAACGCCAACAGAATCCAAGCTATAAAGGAGGATGTGGTCAGGGCAATGGTGAGCTGTACCAAGGCAAAGCCACCAAACAGGAACCAGCCCGTTAGCAGCACCCACCACGGCACCTGTCCGCCTGCCAAACCGCGATAAGCTCGACCCCGCAAGTGAATTTCACCCATAGGGTCAAACCCTCTGGGTACTGGATCGATAGAGACGGGCATTGGATCAGCCGGAATTTCGATCGAGAGTTCGGGTTTTTCTTCAGGTAGCAGCGGATCGGGGAGGTGATTGGGTTGATTAGGTTGATTGCTTTGATTGTTTTCACTCATTTTCTGATGTTGATTCAAGTCTCTAATCTAGAGTTTTTTAATCGAAAAGGTTCTAATCAAGCCACTGCTGGCCCAAAAATCACATTCATTTCAAAACCGACTGAGGAATTCAAGTTGGATTTATAGTTGATATTCTTCTGATTATGGTATTACATTCAGTTGAACAATCAAGCTGAAGAATTCATAAAACACCGAGTAACTCATCAGTTACTGATTAATTTATCCCGTTTAACTTCCTGTGGTGTCTGGTTGAAATCATTTCTACAGCATTCACAAATTGATTGTGAACAGGGGTTCCACCCCTGCACCCCGTTCAGATCCGATCAAGGATTGCTGCAGTTTGTTTAAACATCGTTCTATCCTGCTGATTGGGTAAACCTAAAATATTTATAAAATATCTAAGCAACGGTTTGAGCTGTGCTGATGGTGACCCGAAGCTAGCACCCATTCATTCACCCATCCACCCATCCACTCATCCACCCACCGACCATGCAAGCCTCAATTGCCCAACTCCAGCAGATTTCGGTTTTGCGGGATCTAGGGAATACCGACTTAGAGCAGTTGCGAGTTGCAACGGCTTTGTCTTTCTATCAGCCTGGAGAAGTGGTGATGCAGGCAGGCGATCCACTGCCACCTCGGCTCTATGTTGTGCTCAGTGGTGTTTTGCAAATCACGCGGGTATCTCAAACTGGTAAGGAAACTGTGTTTCGGGTGCTGCCTGCTGGCGAAATTTTTGCGGCTCCGGCCCTAGTGGGTGGCGCAGGCCGAGCATGGGATGGGGAGGGGCTTCTGAAGCGGTCGCCGAAAACTCATGCGAGCGCAAATCCAGAGAGCGATAAAAGACAGGACGGGGCATAAACGCGGCAGCAAATGGCTGAATCCGTTGGCTGATCTGCTCGATAATTTCGCTGATTGGCTGCTGGCGTAACCAAACTTCTGGATGCCTTTGCTCGAACAGATCGAGCAACATCAGCTCGGAGCGCAACAATCCCACACCGTCAACTGGCAGAGTCGCTACAGTTGCCAAATGCTCTGGCTGGCTGAGGGTGACAAATAGACGAGTTCGAAAGGTGCGCGGCTGAGCCAGTTTTGTTTGCCCAGTCGTTAAAAAATCGGCATTTGCGCGAGGAGTTGCAAAAACAGCCAGTGGTTCACTATGTGAGGGCTTCTGCCAATCAGACGGTAAATTGAAGTCGCCCCAATAGACCTCGCCCTGATCACCATCGATGGCAACTCGTTCCCCCGGATGGATCAGGTGGGTGACCTGCTCGACCCCAACCACTGCCGGGATGCTCAACTCCCGCGCCAAAATTGCCGCATGGCTGGTCATTCCGCCCTGTTCTGTGACAATGCCTGCCACTTGCTGCAGCCGCCTCACTTGCTCTGGTGTAACCATCGCAGTGATCACAATACTTCCTGCGGGTATGGTCTCCAAATCAGTAGGCTGTTCAGTATCTGATTGCATTAACCAGGCCGTTCCAACGGTTTTTCCAGGGGCAGCAGCCAACCCGATCAGGCGATGTTGGGAGGATAAGGCACTACTGGGTCGAAACTGGGTCCCCGACCGGCGGAGAGAGCCAAACTGGGGCATCACCTGAACGAGACGAAACGGAGCTGGGGTAGAATCAGCCTCCAGCATCCACTCCAACGCCAAGGGCATGCCCAACTCGGTTTGCACCTGCTGAGCCAAGTGAGCAAGCTGTTGGAGCTGGCCTGGGAGAAGAACGGGCTGCCTAGACTGGGAAGACGAAAGCAACTCTAACTGGAGGCAGGTCTGCACATCGGGCAACCAAGCTGAGAGGGCTAGAGGAACAGCCGAATTGGCTGCGGCCACTCGATAAGCATAGGTTTGCTGACTCGGATGATGGGTTTGTAAGCCAGATTGCAAATCAAACGAATAGCCAAACATAGACTCAAACTCGCGGGCCAGCAGACGTTCGCCCCGCTCTGACCAAGCCACAGGTATGAGCATGGCAATGGTTCCCGGTTGATTTAAAACCGCATCGGCAACAAAGGGGTTATCTGCGAATGGAGCCGCCGGAGTAATGGTTTGCAGTTCTCCCGTCTGTAAATTTTCAACGAAGAGAATACTGGCAATCCGGTTCTGAGTAAAGCTATTTGAAAGTTGAAGTTGAATGCGGCTGTAGGCGGCATAGTCCCCATTGGGAGAAATCAACGATTGGCTGCGGTAATAGCGAAATACCGGAGTGGAGGAAGCCACCGTTTCAGCCATCATTGCTGTCACCCAATTCCAAGGAACGGGATAGGGGCTATTTAGCGGATCGAAGGGATGGGAATGGGACGATGACGTCATAGGCGGTTGGCGAGAGAGGGCTAGCAAGGCGTAAAAGGTGTAAAAGGTGTAAAAAAGCGTAAACAAAACTGACCGCAAACCAGCAGCCGGACGGACTCAGAACTTTATCAGTTAAAGAATTAAGTTGAAGAAAAAACAATTTTTAGCCTGATCGGGGACTAGCAAACACTTAACGGCTACCGATAGGGCTACACCACTAAGGCCACCGGCATATAGCTAAAACCATTGGCTGTAGCAGGTAGCAATTGCATGACTAGCTGCCACGAGACCTAGCAATCCCGATTTTGCAATTCCAGATTCAGCGATCACCCAACACACCATCCGATCGATTTTTCGCCCAGAATCAAAACTGACAACAGGTAAGGAGTATGCTGTTGCAGACCTACCTGCCTGAGCTACTTCACCTGATCGTTCTTAAAAATTCATGAATTCGCTCTATTTCTTGTATAACAACTTGAACCGGTTTCAGCACACCCCCTCACGAAAGTTTTCATTCAGCCGAATTTTGTAATAAACAGGACTTGACAAATTTGCTTAATTCTTGTCAACTAGTAACCCGACTAGAGTTCACGAATCAGGTTCAGAGTCCAGCTTGATAGACTGATGGTGCGGCGAGTTGAGTAAGCATCCCCAAAACAAAATTGTGCCTAAACAAAATTGTGCCTATTGTGCCTGAGGTAAGCATGACTAATTCCCCGACGACCCAAACTCCCGAACCGACCAAGCGGGTTGCCTCAATCAAACGAGTTTCGCTGGTTTGGATATCACCCTTACCATCGATCGGACGCGCCAAGGCATCTACTACGCGACCGATCAGCGCATCGCCCACCGGAATCGCCGCGATCCGGCCCGTTGCCGTTACCGAGCTGCCTTCCTGAATATTGACGCCATCGCCCATCAATACGGCACCGACGTTATCCTCTTCCAGGTTTTGGGCAATGCCGACTGTGCCATCTTCAAACTCGACTAGTTCACCGGCCATCACTTGCTCTAGGCCATAGATGCGGGCAATCCCGTCACCGACTTGCAGCACGGTACCCACATTGGAAACCTTGACTTCCTGGTCGTACTGCTCGATTTGCTGCCGGATAATACTGCTAACTTCGTCGGGTCTAATACTAATTGCCATAAGTCCTCTCGCTAAATGGGTTAATGAGTGCTGGAACCAACTTAGAACTCAAACATGCTGGCTAGGCTGGTGCTCCTAACCGGATACCGATGCGCCGGAGCTGACCGCGCAGGCTGGCGTCAAACACTTGAGAACCAACCTTGATGATGACGCCGCCCAACAAATCGGGATCGACGCGAGTTGCTAACTCCACCTGACTAGCTTGCACGGTTGACATCACCTTTTGCTTAATCGCCTCTTGCTGCTCAGGTGTCAGCTCAACGGCTGAGGTCACTTCTGCCAATACGGTCTGTTTCAACTGCCGCAGCAGGGACTGGTATTGCTCACACACCTGAGGCAACAACATGATCCGCCCTCGATCTACCAGCAGCAGCAGGAAATTCAGCATGTAGGGATGAATCTGCTCGCCCAGGATCTGACGAATCACCGCCTTTTTCTTCTCGGAATCGATGATCGGACTGGTGACTAGGAACTTGAGATCCTCAGATTCCGCCAACAGGGCTTGCAGAGCCTTGGTGTCGTCGCCAAATGCGTCGGTCAGGTTGTTGGACTGCGCCACCGACATCAGCGCTTGGGCGTAAGGTTCAGCAATTTCGCTAAGGGTCAGAGTAGATTGCATCACGAACCTCCAATCATGGCAATACTGCGGTCGATCAATTGACGTTGCGAGTCTTCACCCATTTGCTCTCTCAGGTGAGCCTCTGCCTTTTGCACTGCCATGGCTGCCACCCGCTGCCGCAGTTCTGCGAACGCTGCAAACTCTTCTTTTCGACCTTTGCGCACGGCTGCTACTAAATCGGGATCGCCGTGGCTGACAAAATATTGAAATGGAGCGGTTTCGCCGTATTCCTCGCCCATAAAAATTAGCGGAATTGACGGAGAGATTAGGTAAACTGCTGCAGCTAGCTTCTGGGCCTCAAAGGAAACCAAGTGACACAGCCGCTCGCCCAACATGCGATTACCAACTTGGTCATGATTCTGGCTAAACACGACAAACTGATTGGGTGAACAGTCGCAGGGATCAGAACCGTGATATTTCTGGCGATTTTTAGAGAAATTCCACGTGTATACAAAGTTGTGCGTGTAGGCTTTGACCATGTGATCTAAATCGCCAAAGTCTAGGTAATATCCGTTACGCTCTCCGGTTAACAAAGCATGCAGGGCATGATGAAATTCATCGTTCCATTGAGCATCGAGGCCAAAGCCGCCCTTTTCTCGTGAACGTACCCAGCGGACATCATTCAGATCGCACTCGGCAGTGAGGTAGAATTTGCGTCCCTGCTGCTGCGAAAACTCCTCGGTCGCTTCCGCCAACTCCTGCAAAAAGTGTTTGGCACCGTGATCCAGAATGTGATCGGTGGCGTCTAGGCGAAGGGCGTCAATGTGATATTCACGGAACCAGTAAAGTGCGTTTTGAATAAAGAAATTCCGCACGGCATGACTGTAGGAATCATCAAAATTGATCGCGCAGCCCCAGGGCGTTTTGTACTTGTTCGTGAAGTAGGGGCCGTAGCAGCCGATGTAGTTGCCTTCTGGGCCAAAATGGTTGTAAACCGCATCGAGAAAAACAGCCATTCCCTGCTGGTGACAGGCATTGACGAGCTGTTTCAAACCATTGACGCCGCCGTAGGAATACTGCACGCCATACAGATAGGTACCGTCGTAGCCCCAGTTGCGCTCGCCCGGAAACTGGGCAATCGGCATTAGCTCAATCGCGTTGACGCCTAATTCTAATAACTCTGGAATTCGGGGAATAATCGCCTCAAACGTTCCTTCCGGCGTGAATGTACCGACATGCAGCTCGTATATCACCATTTTCTCTAATGGAATATTTTTCCATTTCTGGTCCATCCAGGTAAAGCTGCTGTGGTCTACAATCTGCGAAGGGCCAAATCCAGCAGGGGGAAATAGCTGAGCCAACGGGGACGCAGTTTCACCAGCATTTTGCCCACGGTGCGAAATCGCTCAAATTCTTCTTTTAGATAAATGCCGCCACCTGAATTGACGCAGATTACGCCGTCAATGGTTTGGGGAGCTTGATCGGCAGCCCAGAGGGCAATGCTTCCACCCAACGAGTGACCAATCAACCAGACTTTGCGAATATCGAGTTGCTGCAGCAGTAGGTTTAAATCCTGGGCATAGGCCGCAGGCGTATAATGTGCCGTGGTTGGTGCTGAGATTGTGGTTTTAACTTCCCAAGCTAGACTAGGCGGACTTTTAGCTGCTGCTCCTACCGTTACCCGTTCTGCCAAATTAGCGGCCACGCTAGTCTCTAGACTAGTTCCAACGTTGGCCTGCTTGATCGCATCGAGTTGGGACTCGCCAAATCCCCGCAAATCATAAGCCAAGCACTGATAGAGAGGAGATAAGCGTTCGATGACGGGCTGCCAATAGGCACGGCTCAAAAGCCAACCGTGAATAAAGACCAAAACAACAGGGGAGCCAGTGGGTGCAGAAAGCTCGTAGGTGTGGGGAAATCCCTGAATGTCAATCGTTTTGACCATACCGAATCGGATGTCCTCTGTTGTCTCAACAGCAGCAAATTACAAGCCGTGAGCGAGCGGCAGCGGTATATGCCTCTATCTCTATCATAGATTCCGAGGGCCTTTGTTTCCAAGTGTCTGCTCATTGCAAAGTAAATCTGAAGGTTTGCGGCTGCCCAGCTCAGGCTCGTTTCCAAGTGCAGCGATGCGGGAATTCTAATCACGCCCACCTTTTCTAGTGGAAGGATTCAGCTCGCTTAGCTTGGTGCGGAATGGTTCATGCCCAATTTCAAAGCTCAGATCTTCAATGTCCAGACCGGATTGCTAGCTAGCTCATCGAGGCGATGGTTTTTAATCACCATGCTATTGCTTTTAAGCAGTGGGGGGAGCTTGAAATGGTGGTTGTTCCAACACCAAACTAGCTCAACTCGTCATCTGGCGGTTCAGTTTAATCGCCAAACCCTTGCCCTCACAGATCTCTACCTAGACGCCTACTTTGCCATTTGGGTTGGCCGCCAGTCGCGAGCATCTTGGCCAAAGCCATCAAAGCGCATTTGGCTGGAAGGTGAAACGAGAACAGTATCAGTTATAGTGGCTGTCGAAATTAGTGGCCGTCACGATTAGATTGGTAACAACAAACGATAGGACTGATTCTCAACCACAATCGAAAATCCCAACCAGATCAGGATAAACGGAAAGATTTTCCGAGCATAGCGCGCCATTACAAACGCAATTGCGGGTTGGCGAGTCAGGTGATAAGACATAAAACACCAGACTCCAACCGTGAAATAACAAACGAGCAGAATAATGGCTAGGTTTGGGAGAGTACTGCTAGCAAATAAGGGAATATAGATACCTACATTGTTGCCACCATTGGCGATTGTTACAGCAGAAACCCTGTAGGTTTGTGGATCACGGATGGTTTCCCAGAGGGTTTGCTTGGCATGGCTGGGTCTGCCGGAGGTTGGCTTGGTGTTGAGATTGACTGAAACGGTTTGAATTGTCTCTTCTGGTTCGCGGCTCAACAAATGACTAATGCCAATCATCACTGGTAGAAACCCCAGCAGTCCAATCCAAATAGGTGAAATTGCTAAGCCACCTAGAAAGCCCACTAAGCTGATCGCCACGAGTGCTGTGAAGCCGAGAAACTCACCCACAATCACATGCCGGGGGCGAAAGAAACGGTTGACTTTACCGAAGAACAGGGTCAGGTAGATATTGTCATCGAATGTAGTGGCAAAAGCGACGGCAATGCCGGTGACTAATGAGCCAATCAACCAATTCATTGTTATTCCTCATCAATTTTGGGGATCACTGATTTGTTTAATCAGTAGGATTAGGCAAGAACAAGTCGCTGCTGGATAACTTGCCTCTTACACAACTGCATGTGCTACAGTCTCAATTTATAGAGGTTGACTCATACAAGCAAATATTCTTTTTTGTCAGAATCATAAATTAAAGTGATGAATAGCCATGATTGAAGGGCTGAGCCACATTACGTTTATCGTGCGTGATCTCGACCGCATGACCCAATTGCTCACTACTATCTTCGATGCGAAACAGGTTTATGCGAGCGGAGAAGCAACATTCTCGATTGCGAGGGAAAAGTTTTTTCTGGTCAATCAAATCTGGATAGCCGTGATGGAAGGAGCACCGCTATCCGAACGAACCTATAACCATACTAAGTACAGGACAGCGCTGCATCAACTGCTGATCATAATTATCGTAGGGACTGCCTCCCACAATCACCAAACGCAAATCTGATTCGTTCAAGCTATCCAATGCCAGCAAGATATCCTCGACGCCTTTGTAGGGACGAGGGGCACCGGGAAACATCAAGACGCGATAGGTAGCTAATCCGTAGCGCTGCTTTAGAGCTGTTGCATCGTAATTCTCCGGATTGAACAGGGCCGTATCCTTGCCATTGGGAATCGAGATGCCACCAAACCGCTGTTGCAGAAACTGAGTGTGAACTGTGATCACATCGGCGCGAGAGACCAGCTTTTCCATCCAACGTAAATAGAGGGGATGATCGGGCTGGCGTAAGGCCCCATCGGATTTAGCGATATCGCGGACCAGATGCTTCAGGGAGGGTTGATACCGATAGGCATCTCCACCGTGCCAACTCAGTTCCCAGTCATCGATGTCCAGTAGCAGGGGACGCTTGTGTTTGAGGAGATGGTGCCACAGTGCTACGCCAAAGCTAGTGGGTTTGGGTTTGTAGGCGTAGATCAAATCCCCGTCTAAGTGGGGCCAGAGTTGCCGTATCGATTGCCAAAACTGAGGGTAAGGCTTGCCTGGTACTGTAATAACTTCTAGATCAGCCGTTGAGGAAATCGCAGCTTGATCGCCAAAGGTGAACCCGACCAGTTTGACCCGACAGCCCAATTTCTGAAGCGCCTGAGCTAACAAAAATGGACGCACCGCCCCACCCCAGCGGCCAGCTCCGCTTTTAGACAAATCGCCAACAACAAGAGCAACTGACGACGGCATCAAACCGGGTAACGGGTCGGCCTGTAGAGTTTTAGTGGGAATCGACAGCATAGGTTTAGAGATTGCGGTGTTGTTGCTAGAGTGCCCATGGGGGAAGGCGCGACATCTATGGGTGGATGGGTGGTAGCCTGCTGCTGCGGAGCAGTTGGGTAGACAGCTTTGCTTGTCTGATAGGCGGTCGGCTTGACAAGGTAATCATAAATTGCCGGTTGAGCATGGTTGATTTGGTAACGCATCCCGAACCCGTCCAAATGCAATAAACCTTCCAGGCGCGAACCGGGAAGGCGTACTCTACAGGAAAATTGGCAGACAAAGAACGGAGATAATGGATGAGAAATGCGCTCCAAAGGGATTTTTTGCAGATCGGCCTGCGACTGAATTTGCTGAAAGACTTCCCAGCCGCTCATGCGAGGCAGTAGAAAATCTAACATAATCAAATTGGGACGTTCTTGACGAATGCAATTGATGCCTTCAACGCCATCCTTCGCCTCCAGAACCTGGAAATTTCCTTTCGGCAGCATGTCCCTTACCATATTGCGGATGACGCGACTGTCATCGATAACCAGGATTTTTTGACTTGCCACGGTGGACTCCTCGGGTTGGTGTAGGAACGATTGGTGTGGGAACGAAAAGAAGCAGCTTCACTTACACTAGATATTATTAACTTCTGAGAGTAAAAGAAACTGGTTGCAGTAATTGCAAAACTTGAGGCTGGAATTTAGCAAGCTTTGGTTAAGTGCATCCTGTTGGATTGCTGGTATCTCTCAGTTAACCTTAACCTAGTGTAATTTCCATTGAATTATTTTCTTCAGTGGATAGGAAGCAGAACCGGCGTAGCTCGCATCTTAGCCTGAGACATAAAGCTATTGCCAGTATTACTATTCCCCTGAGATTAAGAATCCTATCTCTCAAATTGCAGCCGTATACCAATAGCAACTCTAGATAGTTCAATGCAGTCTTTTGACACCTCGTCTTCTGAATTAACCAATCGCCGAGCGCTGGTAGAATTGCCTGATTGGTTGCGACGTTCGATTGGCAAAGCCAGCGAAATCTCCACGGTGCAACAAATCATCAAGCAGCGCCAGATTCACACGATCTGCGAAGAGGGGCGCTGTCCCAATCGAGGGGAATGTTACGCCCAGGGCACGGCCACCTTTTTGCTGATGGGACCGACCTGCACTCGCGCCTGTGCCTTTTGTCAGGTGGATAAAGGCCATGCTCCCATGCCGCTCGACCCCGATGAACCCCGCAAGGTCGCCGAGGCCGTTGAGTTACTGGGGTTGCGCTATGTAGTGCTCACCTCGGTGGCTCGGGATGATCTGCCCGATCAAGGAGCCGGTTGGTTTGTGCAAACCATGACCGCGATTCGCCAACTTAACCCAGACACGCAGATCGAGGTACTCACTCCTGATTTTTGGGGCGGTCTGGGTGGAGAAGCTAGCCAGTATGAGCGCGTGGCTACGATTGTGCAGGCTCAACCTGCTTATCGGCAAGGCAAAACCGTGATTCCTCCTCGCTACGACTTCGCCTCTGATTTCTCCGAAGGACTGGCTGCTGTCTTAGTGGGCAACAAATGGGGCTACATCGACAAAACTGGCCAGCTAGCTGTGCCACCTCAATTTGACTTCGCCGCTGATTTTTCGGAAGGGCTAGCCGCTGTGACAGTCAACAATCAGGTTGGCTTCATCGACCCGACCGGCAAGCTACAAATTGCGCCTCAATTCGACAAGGTGGGTTCCTTCTCGGAGGGTTGGGCTTGGGTACAGACAGGTGACCAGTGGCGCTATATTAATGCGTCTGGGCAGTTTTTGATGCTGGGAGAAGTTAGATAGGGGAGGAGTCAGGAGAACGCAAGCGTATAGTGCACTTGCTTCATTAGCCAGCGATTCATCTGCGGGTGGGTCAGGCAACGAAGCGTCACAGAACTATTTCCAGATCCCAATGGCAACTCTAGCCAACCGCTACTGCTATTCATCTAAATCTCACTACGGAATTGGTACCGAATGCAGCAGGCGTTCGATCACCAGTTTGCTTTTCTGGTTGCCGGTGGTAATTAGGCGATGGGCCAACACATAAGGCGCTAAGAATTTGACATCGTCGGGAATAGCAAAATCGCGTCCGTCTAGAAAGGCTTGGGCCTGCACCGCTCGCTGTAAGGCAACCGTACCGCGCGGGCTGACGCCTAAAATCACCTCTTCATCCTGACGGGTTGCCCGCACCAGTTCCAGCATGTACTGTTGCAAATGAGTTTCCACCCGTACCTGAGCACAGAGCTGCCGTAGGGTTTGCACATCGGCTAACGAAATACAGGGCGTCAGTTCCTCTACAGTCGTGCCCTGCTGCAATCGCTGCAACATCTGCAATTCCTCTTCGGCACTGGGATAGCCCAAACTAAAGGAAAGGGCAAACCGATCCATTTGGGCTTCGGGGAGGGGGAACGTGCCCTGATATTCCACCGGGTTTTGGGTGGCAATTACAAAAAATGGCCGCGGCACATGGCGCGAAACCCCATCAATCGTCACCTGCTGTTCTTCCATTACTTCCAGCAAGGCAGACTGGGTGCGGGGCGTTGCCCGGTTAATTTCGTCGGTTAGCAGCACATTGGCAAACACCGGACCCGGCAAAAACGTATTTTCCAACGGATCTTCCAGCTCAATTTCTTTGGCAATCGTGATGCCGTCGTTCACGATTTGAGGGGCACCATACTTCGCCTCCAGAACAACGTTGCGGCCTTTAGGTCCCAGAGTAATCCGCACCGCATCGGCTAGGGCATTAACACCACGCTCCAACGCCTGACGCGATTCTTCATCAAATACAACAATTTTGGGCATAGATTTCGGTTCCGATCTCTCCACTGTAGACTTTAGCACTCAAGTCGATCGAGTGCTAAAACTGGACTGGAGGGAATCCCGAACTTCAACCCCCAACAGGATGTCGGTCCAGAAAATTCTGGGTTCGACCGCTTTTAGCTCGAACACTGCCAGGAGCTGAAATGAAACCTAGTTTAGTTGAAGCACACAACTTAAGGTTTTCTGCCCCATACTGCGGCACACATCCAATCGTGCCTGAGCCTGCCCCACCAGAAACACCAGGCTGACTACCACCACCATCAGCAATACCTTTTCTCCATCAATTCTCAGTAGCATTTGGCCATGTCCAAAGGAAGAGCAACAAAGGTATACATAACTTTACCGATCGGTAACATGGCTTTTGTGAAGTCGAAACCCGATTGTTGTGAAGCTCTAGTAAAGAAGCGCCTAAAACGCCCAGAGGTGGACCGCTTAGTTTGAAACCTGATGCTTTTGGAGGGACACTGCACCTTAGCATTATTGAGCCATCGCAATCTTTCGGCTGTTGACGCAGTGCAATGTTATCAACTGTGTCAGCAATATTGAATGTCATGATGTTTTGTCATAATTGTGTTGCCGAAGCGAGTATCTACAGTCATGCGTAGTGAAATCCTACTGACTTCTAACTTCTGGCTCTTGACTTCTGGCTCTTGACTTCTGGCTCCTGACTCCTGACTCCTGTTCTGCTGTACGATCGCTCTGATGATTGGACTAAATCAGGCATGGCAGATTCTCGAATTGGTGTTGCTGTCGTTGGTACCGGCTTTGGGCAGAAAATTCACATTCCCGGCTTGCAAATTCACCATCGTACAGAGGTTGTAGCAGTCTACCACCGAAATTTGGACAAAGCGCAGGCGGTAGCGCAGGCGTTTCAGATTCCCCATGCGGCGCAAACCGTGGAAGAAATTGTCCGCTTGCCACCGCGCTTTTTTTCGTTCACCCGTGTTTCAGCAGTTTTTTGGATGGAACGGGTATGATTCACTATGATGGAGAAGGATACAAAATTCAACAGAAATCTACAATTATCGGCGAGTCACTAAGGTCATGACTGCTCAAGTTCTGGTGGAAAAGAAAAAGTTGGCCAACCCCCCTTTACAACTGCACTATTTAGGGGATCGAGTGCTGCGGCAGCCCGCTAAGCGAGTCACTAAAATTGACGACGAAATCCGACGTTTAGCTCGTCAGATGCTGCAAACCATGTACAGCGAAGATGGCATTGGCCTAGCTGCGCCCCAGGTCGGCGTTAATAAGCAGATCATTGTTGTGGACTGTGAACTGGACAAGCCGGAGGCACCAGCCCTGGTTCTGATCAATCCGGTGATTACAAAGACTAGTCAGAAAACTTGTGTGATCCAGGAAGGCTGCTTGAGTGTGCCGCAGGTGTTCTTGGACGTGACCCGTCCTGAGGAAATCGAAGTTTCCTTCAAAGACGAGCAGGGCAGACCGCAGAAAATTAAAGCGGAGGGCTTACTGGCTCGGGTAATTCAACATGAAATTGACCACTTGAATGGTGTCATGTTTGTGGATCGGGTTGAGAATACCTTATCTCGCAATCAGGAGTTGACGAAGCACGGTTTTGCAGTTTCTGCGGTTAAACCAGTTTAGAAGTCTAGTGCCATAGTCGTAGTAGCTGCTTTTCTGTCATGACCAGTCTGATTGGGTAGGACTGCTCTAGCGGGACTGGAGCTTTTGTGGTTCGATAGCTATAAAGACCTTTAGCTCGTTTCTATAGGGTAGGATCACTGGTGACTCCAAAGAGTGGTGTATTTTTAGCTGGCTCCTGTATTGCCGCAATCGCAGCAGTCGGTTCAATTTTTGAGCTTTCCTCGGGGCAGCCGCAGTTGGGAAGTGTGGTGACAAGTGTGATTTTAGCCCTTGCCATTCCTTTAACCGGAATTCTGTTTTATGCAGCGGTTCAGGACGCCAGGGCTAATCAGTGATTTCCTGTCCTGTTCATTGCGGCCTCCCCGACGATGACCGGCCCTCTGTGCTGCGCGTTTTTAAGACGACTGGCCTCTCAGCATCAAGAGTCGTCTCTAGCTTCCTATCCATTGGTGGCTCCTTCAGCGCTATGCCCATATCAGCACCGGTGATTACAACCCCCGCACGGCTCGCCTGTATACGGATGTGGGTTTACTCACCTGCCGTGAGGATTTGGGCACGGATTTGTCTGAACTGTTTAACTATCTGACCGGTTATTCTCGTCAACGACGCTATCGCAAGCTGCTCGTCGCTCCGGTAAATTTACGCGATCAGTTGATTCAGTTAATTCATCGAGAAAGCGAGCACTGCCAGCAGGGATACCCTGCGCGGATTGTCGCCAAACTTTGCGCCTTGGTAGATCCGCAGATGATTAAAACTCTCTACGAAGCCTCACAAGCGGGCGTGAAAATTGACTTAATTGTCCAGGGAACTTGCTGTTTATCTCCGGGTATCGCGGGTGTGAGTGAAAATATCAACGTAATTAGTATTGTGGGCCGCTATCTGGAACATTCTCGCATCTTCTATTTCCACAACCGAGGCGCAGGCGAAACCTACATTGGTAGCGCCGACTGGATGACGCGCAACTTTGACCGTCGTATTGAGGTGATTGCCCCGGTTGATGACCCTTCGTTGGCCAAGGATTTGCAGGAAATTCTGGGTACATTACTAGCCGATAACCGCTATGCCTGGGAGCTAAAATCTACCGGACGCTATGTGCAACGTCGCCCACGCTCACTTGCTGCGGAGATCAATGCTCAAAAGGTGTTTATGGAGCTGGCAGGGCAGTGACGATTGAATAGGTCAACCGCATGATTGATCCTCCGTTCAATAGCTCAATTTTGCAATCGAGAGATTCTACCGTTTTCACTAAACACTCTTTTCACTAAACACTCAAAGCTAGAGGCTATACGTTGACCATACTCAGCAGAATACCAATGATTTCTTCTAGTTTGTCGATGTAGTAATCCTCTGTGCTGCAATAATGATATTGGCTGCCGGATGATCAACGAGCTTTTCAAGTGCTGTGGTTCCACCTTCTTTTAAGGCATTGATGATTCGAGACTTGAGCGTGGGGTTGCGTTCAACTTCCTCAATTGCTTTAGCTCCAACGAGCGCGGTATTAGGGTACTCTTGCGAAAGCTGATCAAGTAAGGCTTTGATATCTTTGGCAGCTTGCGTGAAGTTTTGAGAAGTACTGATTTCAGACTGGTAGCTCCGTTGCGATGGAGGTGGACGCCGGGGCAGAGTTCGCGGCGCTGCGTGAGACGTACCGCGAGGAGCTCGAGGGCGTGCTCGACTCGATGTTCCGGAGTGTCGATGCGTCGCTGGACCGTGAGGCGATGGAGCGGCTGCTCGACCTGGCGCCGCCCGGTCTGGACGAGTGCATGGCGCTGCTGCGGATCTTGGAGCAGCTCGAGCGTCGTGGGCCGGATGGGTCGCCCTGGTACGACACGATCGTGGTGGACACCGCGCCGACGGGGCACATGCTGCGGCTTCTGGAGCTGCCCGAGGTGATCCAGCCGTGGCTGAGCGGCCTCTTTGCGGTGTTCATCAAGTATGACAGGGTGTTCCGTCTGCCTCGGCTTCAGGCGAGGCTGGTGGAGATCTCCCGAGGTCTGAAGCGGCTGCGTGGGATGCTGACCGATCGCTCGCGGTGCGGGGTGCGTGTGGTGTCGATCCTGACGTCGATGGCGCACGCGGAGTGCGAGGACCTGGTGTCGGCGCTTGGGAGGATGGGCGTCGGGGTGGACACGATCTTTCTGAACCTTGCGACGTCTCCCGAGGATGGGACGATCGCGCCGAGCAGCGGCGGCTCGGAATCTGGGCTGGCCGGGGCGCTGCGTCGGCGCGAGGCCGGGGTGCGGGCGAGGTACGACGCGTCGTTCCCCGGGATTCCGCGGGTGGTGGTGCACCGGGTGGGCGATCCGCGCGGGCTGGAGGGTCTGACGCCGCTGGCTCGCGGGCTGTACGGACCATCGGCGGCGCAGGGACGGGCGGCGTGAGGAGGGGAAGATGGCCGGTGCGCACGGGACGAGTCGCGGGGGACTGGTGTCGGCGGGCGACGGCGCGGCCGGGGAGGGGATCACGCTGTGCGAGGCGCTCGATCGGCTGCTGCACAAGGGCGCGGTGCTCAAGGGCGAGGTGACGATCTCGGTGGCCGGGGTGGAGCTGGTGTACCTGGGGCTGCACGTGCTGCTGGCGTCGGTGGAGACGGTGCGTCGCCAGGGTGAGGCAACGGGGAGCGCGGCATGAGCGAGCGCGGACTGGCGTATGCGGAACTCGAGGCTCCGGGCGAGGCGATGGGGGCGCCGCGCGCGGCGACGCCGCGGCTTGATCTGGAGCCGGACAACATCCGCCAGACCTGTCGGGCTGGGAGCGCATTAGGCAATCCTCCGGTAGAGCTTTTCCTGGGCGTCCAGTTCCTCATAACAATGCTCAAACGGAGTCAGCTTCAGGGTTTCCTGTCGCCCCAAACCCAGCACCCCAAACATGCGCAGGCTTTCATACAGCAGCTTATGCACCTGCTCTTGCAAAACTTGGTTGAAGTAAATTAAGACATTGCGGCAGAGGATGACGTTGAACTCATTAAAGGACGCATCGGTGACCAAATTGTGATGGGAGAAAACAATGTTGGCTTTGAGGGACGAACGGAAAATCGCATTGTTGTAGGCGGCCGTGTAGTAGTTGGAAAAGGCGGACTTCCCCCCAGCCTGGAGGTAGAGTTGGGTGTACTCCTGCATCAAATCAAGCGGAAAAATTCCCGCCTTGGCCTGCCGCACGACAGCTTCGTTCATGTCGGTGGCGTAGATGCGGCAACGATCATACAGCCCTTCTTCTGCTAACAGAATTGCCATCGAGTACACCTCTTCGCCGGTAGAGCAGCCCGCATGCCAGATGCGAATGAATGGGTAGGTGCGCAGCAGAGGCACGGCTTTTTCCCTGAAGGCAACATAAAAGCCAGGGTCGCGGAACATGGCCGTGACATTCACCGAAAGCCCCATCAAAAAGCGCTCCATGCATTCGGGGTCATGCAGCACCTTTTCTTGCAGGGCCGAGATGGTGGCTAGTTTTTCAGCCCGCACCGCGTTCCAGATCCGGCGGCGCAGGGAGGCGATCGCATAGTCGCGGAAATCAAATCCGTAGTAGCGATACACCCCCTCTAGCAAGAGCTGGATTTCAACCTCTTCCAGTTCGTTCGGGTAGGTTTTAGGCGACTTAAGAGACATGGACTCACCGATAAAGCCAGACTCTTAGCAACGATAGCAGTTGCTCGGTGTCTACGGGTTTGGTGATGTAGTCGGAGGCTCCGGCTTCGATGCATTTTTCTCGATCGCCTTTCATCGCTTTGGCGGTGAGGGCAATCATCGGCAGCGAGGCAAACTGCTCCATCTGGCGAATCGCTTGCATGGTCTGGTAGCCGTCCATCTCAGGCATCATCACGTCCATCAGCACGATGTCGATGTCTGGGTGGGTTTGCAGCATGGAGATGCCGTCGTTGCCTTCTGAAACATCCACCGTTTGGTAATCCCAGCCAATTGGGGGCACCAGCGCTGTCGGACTCCACTGTCCTGATTTGAACTGCTCAAAGGCGCGGTAGGCATTCAGATGACCCGTACCCATTTCGGCATCCAGCGGTAGTTTGGGGTCGCGGTAGGCATCCGATTCTAGCCAGGTGCGGTTGGCAATGTTGCGTAAGGTGCGGCTCATCCCTAGCAGTAGCCCATCGCCTGTGTCTTGCAGTTTATCCGCCGAGTTCATCAACACAGCCTTCATGACTTCTTGCTGACGCGCCATCAGGGTCCATTGCGGGGTAGAACGGTTAGAAGCCATGCCTTGGCGAATCATCCGGTCGCCATATTCTTGCAGCAGTGCCACTGTAGCCGTGACATGGGGAGAGGCAAAGCTGGTGCCGCCTGTATCGGGAGGAGCCACGGAACCATCGGGCTTGAAGGTGGCGATGGCCCGCCCCGGAGCGACGAGCGTAACCGAGCGTCTGGGTCCCACATTCCGTTCGGTAGCGGGATCGCGGCCAATCACGAAGGTCGGCTCACTGCCTAGACTGAAAAAATCGACTTTATCGAAAACGCCCGTATTCGGAATCAGTGTCATCGAGTTGGCAATCGTCATGCCGTTGAAGGTGTCGGTGGGAATCGGAAAGCCGCCCCGGCCCTGGTTGCCGGAAATCACGTAAAGGGCATTGTGTACGCGCGAAGACCAGTCTACGCATTGGGTCAGCAGAGCGTTGCCGTCGAGTACAGGCTTGGGACGCGGATCGCGCCTGAGGGATTCACCAAAGCTGAAGTTAATTGCCCGCACATCGCCACCGTTTTGGTTGGCCACGGTTTGCGTCGCCACACATTCCTGCGGCTGCCCGCCATTTGGATCGTTACCAATCGCCGAAGAGTAGAGCATCGCACCCGGCGCAACACCCCGCAGCCGCTTGTCTTGGCTAACCATGATGCTGGCAACTCGGGCCGCGTGACTGTCTACATAGTCATTGGGCTGGGCTGAGTTATTACGGACAAACAAGCGCTGCACCCGCACTACCGAGTTGGTATTGGCCGCCTTGTCCAACCCGAGCTGAGCCGGACGCCCCACTTCCACCTGCCCGATGGCAATTTTTCGCCCCGTCAGATTGTAACGAAAAGCGGCAGCGCAAAACTCTCTGGGATAACCTAGCGGCAGTGCAGGCTACGGCGGTCTACCACAATGCCACCGACACCAACGCTGATGCCCGCGACTTTCCCGATGCCTGCTTGGTGACCACCGTTCACCCTGGTACACCCACGACACTTGACCGCAGCGCCACCTTCGAAAACTTGGCGTTTGGGCTACCGGCTAATGCTATTCCTGGCTACACCGATCAACCTAACCCGCTGATCATTAGCGACTTTTTCCGTGGGCGCGGTACCAACGGCTGGGAATTTGAAACCCCCAAACTGGATGATTTCAGGAATCCGAACAGTGCGTTGATGAAGGCGCTGAGAAACCTGGCTTACTTTGCAGGCGATCCGAACGGTGGTGCTCCTTCGTTTAGGCCCAGGGATCAAGCTAGACAAGTCAACCCCTATCCCAGTTACGCCATGTGGGGTGACTTCTCGATGCTGCGGCAGGTGTTCCGAATTCTTGATGGTGGCACCAGCTACGACCGTCTCAGTCCGGCTGACAAAACTACGCTGCACACAGCAGCCTGTACGCTGGGCATGTTGGCCTACAACCTGGATTACCTAGAGAAACTGAACGTCTACAATGTAAAACCTGCTCTTGATCCAACCCGGGGGACACAAACCAGCCCCGGCCCCTTGCGGGAGTTAGCAGGCTTTACGGACGCCGAAATAATTGACCCAGCAGATCCAACTGCGACCGAACTGACGGTCAACAATGCCCTTCTGGCTGACCCCAGGTATAGCGCAGGACTCAGAGGCCGTATCCGGGTGATTGACCATATCGCTGATGGCCTGATTACGGCTGCTGAGGTCAATCAAATTCCGACAGCGACTCGGCCTCCTGCTGCCTTTGTGAATAGCATGCGGGACTTCAAGGCCAATGCAGTTATGAGTACTGCTGTTTGGGATAAGCGAGGCTCAAACAACCCTGAAACCTATGTACGTCTGCTAGAGCGCTGGCGCGACAATTTGGCTGATCCGGCTCAGAAAGCGGAGATGAATCAGATTATCTCGTTGGCGGAGTTGATTATCACGAAAGAGCAGGTGGCACGCGATCGCATCTGGGGATTTCAAGGAACTTACGGTACTCAATCCGGCCCTGGTATCAATCCGACCAGGAATGCGTGGGCCAGTTTCGGGCTGGCTATGAGCAGTACAGCGATCTGCTGCGGACCGTAGCCGAAAGTGCCCATCAAAGCTGTGTGATTTTGACCAGCCGCGAAAAACCGGTCGATGTAGCAGCCTATGAAGGCAATGCTGTGCGAACGTTGCAGCTCACTGGTTCCCCAGAGGCAGCAAGGGAAATCATGCAGACGAAGCAATTGATTGGTTCTTCTACACAAAAACAACAGCTGAGTGAACGGTATGGCTATAGTCCACTAGCTGTCAAAATTGTCTCTACATCGATCCAAGAATTATTTGATGGCGATATTGACGCATTTCTGCATCAGGATACGCTGGTTTTTAATGGTATTCGGCGCGTGCTTGATCAGCAGTTTGAGCGGCTCTCCGAGCTGGAAACTTTCATTATGTACTGGTTAGCTATTAACCGAGAATGGACAAGTGTAGCCGAATTACACACCGATGTTATTCCTGTGATCTCTAAACCAAGATTACTGGAAGCGCTAGAGCACCTGAATGGGCGTTCATTAATTGAAAAGCAGGCGGGTACTTATACGCAGCAACCAGTCGTGATGGAGTATTTTATTGATCGATTGATTGAAAAGGTAACGGCTGAGTTGTTCAATCAGGAATTTCGGCTGCTCTTGACCCATGCCTGGATGAAAACAACCGTGAAAGACTATATCCGGGAAAGTCAACGGCGGCTAATTGTGAAACCGATTGCTGAACAGCTAACCCATGCCTTTGGCGGCACCGATGCCATACATTGTCATTTAACGAAATCAATAGAAACGCTGCGCCAGCTCAACTTTCACACATCGGGTTATGGAGCGGGTAATCTCCTCAATCTCTGCTGTTGCCTCGATTTGGATTTGACTGGCTATGATTTCTCGAACTTGACAATCTGGCATGCCGATTTGCAAGGGGTAAACCTGCATCAGGTCAACTTTGCTGCTGCTACTTTTGCCAAAACCGTTTTTACCCGTTCCTTTACCGATATCCTCTCAGTTACCTTTAGCTCAGATGGCCGTTTTTTAGCCAGCGCCGACAGCAACGGTGAGGTTTCGATTTGGGACACCACTACGTTTCAACTATTGGCTAAGTTGAGTGGCCATACAAGCTGTGTTGTTTTGGGGTGGTGCTGCTAGGATCCCAACTTTGGGGAACCTCTCCCCACGCCGAAGAAAAAGCCCGTCTGACTATGATTCTCGGCAGTTTAGCCGAAGCGCTTTACCAGGCAGAAGTTGAGCAGCGGCGGCGGCTGACCAAACATCCCGATGAACCGTTATTGAACTTGCTATCCCAGTTGCGCAGCCTACCCACACTGGACAGACGTCTAGAAGCTGTTGTAGAAGCAACCCATCGTTTTATTGCCCCAGACCGCACCCGCATCTATTGGTATAAGCCACAACAGCGTTATTTTTGGCAGCGATCTAGCCATCGCGACAAAGCTACAACCTTAGCCGACAATGGCGAAAATCCGATTTCTGTACAGGATTTGGGAAGTTTCTATCAAGCCTTAACTGCCGATCAGGTGGTGTCGATCGGAGAAGCCCGCAGTTCCCTCAAAGCCGATGCAACCGGACGGCTGATGCAGCAAATCCAGGCCCGTTCTTTGATTGCCGCTCCGATTCTGCTCCAGGGCGAGTTGCTTGGCTTTTTAACTGTTGAAGGCACAGAAGCCCGTATCTGGCACGAGGAGGAAAAGAAATATGTGCGTGGGGTGGCCCAACTGGTGGCCCTAGTTGCCCCACTAGAAGACATTGAAGCAACGATTCAGCAGGTCAAACAAGATCAGAGCTTAACAACTGAGGTGACCCATGCCCTCTACAGCGAAGCTGATTGGCAAAGTACCATGCACCGCTGTGCCGATCAACTGCTGCAACGCCTGAAAGCCGAACGGCTCTTGGTCTTGCTCTACAATCCGGACCGCAAAAAGTTCGAGATTTGCTACCAGCAGCAAGCTCCCAATCGTCGGCCAATTGTCGGTTGCCTTGATACCCTCAATCCGGTCGATTGGCAAATGCTAGAGCGTAGCACCGAGGCAATTGGCATCGAGAATCTGGAATCGGATCTGAAGCTGATGGCGTGGCGGCAGCTTTTTCTGGACCTACAGGTGCGGTCGCTGCTGGTGTGCAGTACATCGGTTGGTAAACCGATTGAGGGACTGCTGGTGATCGGCCATGAGGCGACCCGCAGTTGGAACCGAGCTGAGCGCGAGCTGTTGAAAGTAGTTAGCCAGCAGATTGGCCTATTGTTGCACCCTCGGCGTCAAAGAAGGCCGTAGGATAGCGCGAAACAGACAGGGAAAGCTCAACACAGGGTTGGTGGGCTAACTGGGCTAGTTTTTCCTTTAGCAAGGCTCTATCTTCATTGGCAACCAAACAAAAGAAAGACTTTCCGACCAAAAATGATTGGGGTAGGTTCAGCAGCGTTGCCGTTGCCCGATTGATTTCTTGAATATTACCTTCCTGATCTAGAATTAGGTAAGCATCAGGCGAAAGTTGAAACAGATGCTGATAGCGCCGACGTTCTGCCTGGACCTCAGTCTGAGTATCGGAAATTTTTTGGGTTTGTTGGTTGAGTTCCTTCAGGGCAATCTGTAGCTCTTCACAGACGATGCCAATTTCCTTCATGGCAATTGGCAGCAGATCAGGCAGCAGCGTGGATGAAGTACTAGCGCTCTGATATAGGTCAAATAACCGTTTGCAGGCGGCTTCTACATACTGGTGTAATAACGGGATCCTACTCATATTTCAGTCTTCCTACTGCCTATTGCCTATTTCGTGCCTAAATTGTGAAAAGTGGTGAACTGAATCAGGTGTTTAGGAATTCTGTTAAATGAGTTGTGGGAAGGTGATCAATGACTCATGGTTTGCCTATCATTGCCTATCGTCATTGGCTAGTAGTCAAATTGCTATTGGTCAGTAGGGGGAGATTGCCTACATGAAGAACTCGTGACCAATGACAACCCTAAGCCAATCGATAATCATAACCATCTTACTTGGGACTTATTATCTACAGTGATTTATCTACAGCGACTGATTGCCGCATAGATTGCCGCATAGGCCGTATTCTGTTTACCTGGCGCTGGGTAAATCTGAAGCATTGGGATCGGATGTGCTGGGCACATGCTCTTCTGCGGTACTAGAAGCAGGACCTCCAGCAGCATTGTTGGCTTTACCCTCGGCAGCATTGCGTGCCTCTTCTAGAGAAATCTTAGGGTTCTGATTGATTGCAGCAGCTTTCATCCCAGAATTTTTATCAGAGTTATCAGCGCCTGCTCCAACTGAATTGCTTGATTGTTCTTGATTCATGAGATCGCACCTGAATTTGAGCTGGATTAAATCATTCTCTTTCCTCTGACAGCTAGCTTGCTCAACTCGTTGAATTCAGCAGATTAAGAATATGAGTTGTCCTCGCACGAAAAGTTTTAGGAGGAAAAGCCTCGGTGAATAAGCGGTGGAGAAATGCAGGACTGTATGCCTTGCTGGTGGTAGTGGTCGTTTTCTTAGCAACGGCCCTGCTAGACCGGCAGCCTCAGAGCACAGCCTCTTGGCGCTATAGTCAATTCATTGATCGGGTCGAAACGGGTCAGGTCGAGAAGGTCAATATCAGTGCCGATCGCTCTAGAGCATTGGTGACGACCAGTGACGGTCAGCGCGTGGCGGTCAACCTGCCTGCCGATCCAGAACTACTCAACATTTTGCAGACCAATGGGGTCGATATTTCGGTTTCACCTCAAGCAGAGGATAATGTCTGGGCCAGGGTGCTCAGTACCTTGCTGATTCCATTCCTGCTGCTGGTGGTGCTGTTCTTTGTGCTGCGCCGTGCCCAGAACGGTCCGGGTAGCCAAGCCATGAACTTTGGTAAGTCCCGCGCCCGCGTGCAGATGGAGCCGCAAACCCAGGTTACCTTTGGCGATGTGGCTGGGATTGAGCAGGCAAAGCTGGAGTTGGCTGAGGTGGTGGACTTTTTGAAGAATGCCGATCGCTTCACCGCCGTCGGGGCAAAAATTCCTAAAGGTGTACTGCTAGTCGGACCTCCCGGTACCGGTAAAACCTTGCTGGCGCGGGCGGTTGCTGGCGAGGCGGGTGTGCCATTCTTTAGCATTTCCGGCTCTGAGTTTGTAGAGATGTTTGTGGGCGTCGGTGCTTCGCGGGTGCGCGATTTGTTTGAGCAGGCGAAGGCCAATGCGCCCTGTATTGTCTTCATTGATGAAATTGACGCCGTAGGTCGTCAGCGGGGTGCGGGTCTCGGCGGTGGCAACGATGAGCGCGAACAAACCCTGAACCAGTTGCTGACCGAGATGGACGGCTTCGAGGGCAACACGGGCATCATCATCATCGCGGCTACCAACCGTCCGGATGTACTGGATGCGGCCTTGCTGCGCCCCGGTCGATTTGACCGGCAGGTGGTGGTAGATCGGCCTGACTACACGGGTCGTCTAGAAATTCTGAATGTCCATGCCCGCGGCAAAACCCTGTCCAAGGATGTGGATCTGGAGAAAATTGCTCGCCGGACTCCTGGCTTTACCGCTTGATCACAATCTTTTGATTGAGGAGAATAACTCATGGTTACACAATTAGATGATGCTAAGCGGCTGGCCATTGGTGAGAAACTGGCCGATATGAAAGCAGTTCAAAATTTGATTATTTCTAATGAGCAAAGATTGATGCAAGAGTGTCCGGATCAGGATGTGCGCGAGCGGCTGCAAAACATGCTGGAAGATGACCGGAAAAATATGGGCGTTTTGGAAACCGTGATCGTGCAGTACGGCATTCAGTCTGAGCCAAACCAGACCACCCAGAATATGGTGCAGCAGATCGAGCAGATGATGTCGGGCAAACAGCTGAGTTTCTATCAGAAGCTGGTTCAGCATGAGCTGTTGAAGCATGGTCAGGTGATGAGTGGTCTCTTGGTGCACAAGGCAGCCCAAGTAGTGGGGGCAGACATTGAAGTGGCAATTGGTCCGCTCAACACAATCAACTTCGAGAACCGGGCGCATCAAGAGCAGCTCAAGGGCATGCTGGAATTGGTTGGCGTGCGGGAACTCACCGGCAAAGATGCTGATCAGGGGCTGTGGGCTAGGGTTCAGGATGCAGTGGCGGCGCTTTCGGGCGTGGCGGGCAGCGTCGTGACTCAAAACACCGATAAGCAGGATATGAACATTCAGACCCTGATTCGGTTGGATCACAACAAGGTGAATACCCTGTTCACCCAGGTTGGTGCGACTGACGATCCGCAGAAGCTGCAGGAATACTTTGGTCAGATCTACAAAGACCTGATGGCCCATGCCCAAGCGGAAGAAGAGGTCGTTTATCCTCAGGTGCGCTCCTTCTACGGCAACGAAGATACCCAAGAGCTGTACGATGAGCAAGCAGAAATGAAGCGGATGCTGGATCAAATCAAAGCCGTTGATCCTACCACTTCTAAGGATCAGTTCAAGTCGATGATCAAACAGCTAATGGATGTGGTGGGAGACCATGTTCGCCAAGAAGAAAGCACCATGTTTGCCTCAATTGACCGCAACTGCAGCACTGAACAGAAGGAGCAAATGGCGTCCGAGTTCAAGGCTGCTAAGAGCAGAATTCAACAAGCAATGGCCAGCTCGATGCGCTAAGCAGACGGCAGGGTCAGGAAGGAGCAATCTGACAGTTTCCTGACGCTATTGCAAAGGAACTTGCAGTCTAACGACCAAGTTGAGCCGCCGCAGATAACCTTTGGTTCCCACAGATAACCTCTGGGCGGTCGGCTCCAACGATTTGTTAGCCCTCGCCGGAACTACCCGTTTTACTGAAGGGAACACCACTTTTTCAGGTACTCATTGCAGAACCAGTAATTCGTTCAGCTTCTTCTTTAAATCCGATGACACCAGCAGTGGTTTATAAACTTCCCCCTCGTAAGGTTTCCAAACATATCCTGAACTGAACGGTCGAAATGCTGTGGATGCACCTATTCTTTGCCAAAGCGTTTCAGACAAAACTAATCCTGGAAAAGCTGGAGCAGGAGACTCTTCAAGTAGTTCACGGTAAGTTCTAAATTCATCTACTTCTACACCGACCAAAGCATAACGAAAGGTGGGAGCAGAACGTAGACGTTGATAGAGCAGGATACCCAACTCTGTCATTAAATAGGCTGTCTCCGGTGTGTCAATCCCAACCTCGCTGATGGTACTCGGACAGATTCGACACCACCAGTTCTCCTCAATATCCTGGAAAATATCTGCATGGCATTGGGTCTGGCTACCATTTGAGAGAACCCAGGAAACATTTTCAAAATGATGGGCAAATTGCTCTGCGATCGCTTGTTCTGCTCCACACTCAGCCGATAAGCCAAAGATCCAAGCCATTGTTGTTCTCCTATCTGGTTGGCTCAATTCATTCAACCCTCTTCCAAAGCTCCTGAGTTTTTGCCAATGCGCCTTCGTACCGCTCTAATAACATTGTAGTTCTTGGCATAATGCTGACGTGGGTTGCACTGTCTTGAACCGCTTCAAGATCTCCAGTAATCTGGCTGTCTTCAATTTGCCAGAGCGGATCTCTGCCTGATCCCCCAAACGTCGCAGGTCTACGGAAAGCTGGCAAACTTTCAATCGAAAGCGAAGTGGACATCCCTTTTGTATTTCTAATCACTACAGCGACAAGCTCACCTGTTGGTTTGCGTTCTGGTTCTGAACGTAAATAGCCTTGGTCATCCAGGTAATCTCTAGGCATTTGCTCAACATCAATATCAATGCCAGGTCTGACTCCCAAAAGACGGGCACTACGACCTACTTTAGGTTGACCATTTTCCTCCACCATACTTCGGTCTACGTTCATAGGGCTGATGTCCTTTTCTGTCGTGTGGGGCTATTCTCAATCGAGAGACTGTTCTCAATCGAGAGACTGTTCTCAATTGAGAGGCTGTTCTCAATCGAGAGACTGTTAATCGCACAAGTGATAAGGCCAGCCTAGCGCACTTTATCCTAGGTAAAGATAGACTGAACAATTTCTTGAGAATTCTGCTGCGGATGGATTTGCCGATTGTGTATCACCCGAATTATGTCGTGCCCCTACCGCCGGGTCATCGCTTTCCGATGGCAAAATTCAGCCGTTTATACGAAGTGCTGTTGGCCGATGGGGTAGCCCATCCTGCCCAGTTCCATCAGCCGGTCCTGCCACCACTCAACTGGATTGAGCTAGTGCATACGCCCGAATATGTGCGGGATTACTGTGAAGGCACATTAGATGCCAAAGCCCAGCGCCGGATTGGCCTACCTTGGAGTCCTCAGCTCGTCAATCGTACCTGCATTGCTGTAGGCGGTACGATTTTAACGGCACATCTGGCGTTAGAATACGGACTGGCCTGCAACACGGCAGGAGGCACCCACCACGCCTTTCCCAGCTATGGTTCTGGCTTCTGTATCTTCAACGATCTGGCGATTGCGGCACGGGTGCTGCTAGAGCAAGGACTGGTTGAGAAGATTTTGATCGTGGATCTGGATGTGCACCAGGGAGATGGCACGGCCTTTATCTTTCAAGATGAACCGCGGGTGTTTACCTTTTCAATGCACTGCGAAGTCAACTTTCCCGGCACGAAGCAGCACAGCGATCTCGACGTAGCTCTAACTGAAGGTATGGAGGATGACGACTACCTGCAAGTTTTAGGCAGCTATCTGCCCGATTTGTTAACTGAAGTCAAACCCGACTTGGTTTTCTACGATGCTGGCGTCGATGTGCATTTGGGCGACCGGCTGGGCAAATTAGCCCTCAGCGATCGGGGATTGCTTTGCCGCGAAATGCAGGTATTGAGCACCTGTTTGAAACAGGGCTACCCAACGGCCTGTGTGATTGGCGGCGGCTACGCCGATGACTTTGAAGCGCTGGTGTATCGCCATTCGATTTTGCATCGAGTTGCCAGCGATGTGTATCGTCAATATCGTTAGGCTGGTAGGACAAACAAGTTTAGCCGCTTGGTTGAGAGCGTTCTAGCCGACCTCGAACCAACGCTGACCAAAAACCAGATCATCCTGTACCAGCAGATTAGTCCTGACTTGCCCTCGGTCGATGCCGATGCCACCCAGCTCTGGCGGGTCTACAGTAACCTGATTACCAACGCAATTCGCCACAATCCCCACGGCATTGAGGTAACGCTGACCGCCGAAGTGCTCGATCCAGCCATCGTCAAACGCTTGCAAAACCGAAGGATGAGTCGCCTGTTTAAGCGCAAAGGTTCAGTAACCTCGGAGGGCTTGCCTCAAAGCGACACCAATGGCGATTCTTTGACCTGCTGGATCCGCTGTGCCGTACAAGACAACGGGATTGGCATTCCGCCTGGCCAGCAAGAGCGTTTGTTTGAACTCTATGCTCGCGGTAGCCGCGCCCGCTACATGCCTGGATTGGGACTCGGACTCTATCTCTGTCGGCAAATCATCACAGCCCACAGGGGTGAAATCGGCGTCAGTAGCACTCCCGGAGGAGGAGCCACTTTTTGGTTTACGCTGCCAGTCGCAAAGGTTTAGGGTTGCCTAGCCGCTATCCTGGAAATAACGATTCGCAGATTTTAGCAATATGGCAGCTCAATCGCAGGTGATCCGGCAAAGTGATTTGTTGAACCAGCTTGTGCTCAATCGCGACACAATGGAAGAATTGGGACGAGTGGAGGTGCTGTGGATGTATCCCCAAGTGCATCGCGTGCTGGGATTTATCTGTAAGACAGGCTTTCTGGGAAGGCAAAAATTGGCATTTCAGTTGGCCCAAATTGAGGCGCTCGGTGAGAATGGACTGTTGACCCACTCCCCGCCCCAAAAAACCGATGCGGAGAAGGTGAGCCGGCTCGAATCTTTGCTTGACCATGAGGTCTGGAGCGATGAGGGTAGCCGCGTTGGCAAAATCATCGACTGTTTGTTTGATTTGCGCACCGGCGAGATTACCTACTATCTGTTTGTGTCGGGCGGCTGGCCTGGGATGGTGGGCGGCGTGTATCAGTTGCCTCCGGTGAAAATTCTCAGTTTTGGTAGACAGCGAGTGCTAGTAGCCGAATCATCACTGGCAGGTTTTGAGATCTATCAGCCTGGAATTTCGCAGAAGCTGACCGAGGTGGCTCGTCGAGCCAGGATTTCTCGGGTTTGACCCGGCAGTCGGCTGTCAGCATGTAAGGGTCGTGCGGCAGCAGCAGGTGCGCGAACCGCACCTCACCGTTGCGCAAGTCGGCCAGGTCGGCTGTAAACGCTTCAAACCGGTCGAGGGAGGCGAGCGGCAGAAGCTTGCCCCGGTTATATGGACGACGCCCCTCGACGCCGAATATATCGTTCGCGCCGAGCTGGATCGCCTCCGCCGCCCTGCTCGGAATATTGCCGAGTTGCAGCAGGGTGAACGCGAGCACCGCAGCTCGGTCAATCGCTGAAAGTTCTGTTCCACGCATGGAAGCGAGCGCGGATCGGTCGAAATTGCGGCAACGTACCATCTTCTGTGCCACACACAGGTCGAGATAGTGTGCCAGCACGGCATCGGTGCGATAGCCAAGCGCATCGAGATCGGTGAAGTAACGCAATTCGTCGGGCGCGAAATATTGCAGGTTGCGGGTCGTGGACGCCAGCGGTGCGGTTCCATAGGAGAACATGTGTGGCAGCGAATTCATCGTCTTGACGTGGCGGCTGTAAGCCCGTGGATAGACTTGAAAGCCTCGATCGCCAAAGAATGCCATCTGTTCGGCGCGAAGCGCCCGGTGTTCGTCCGGGCCGACCGCCATTCCGTCAAGCCCGAGATAGGAGTCGAGCACGATGTGGACTATCGGAGGGCGCGTGGTCGAGCGACCGGCTTCAGCCTGGCGGTTCTGCGCCTCGTTGTCGGGCTCTGAAACCGCGCCCAGTCCGGTCGTCAATGCAACGAACTGAAACAGGAGCACCGACCCGAACGCTGCCAGAGTCAGGTTCAACAGCGTTCTTTCGCCGAAGTAAGCCCCTGCGGCGAGGGCTGCCCAGAGCAGGTAGAACTGCTGCATCGAGATCGCCATGTTGAGGTCGATCGCGATGGCGATGAACAGGCTTGAGAAAGCGAAAGAAATTCGTTCACCGGCAACAAGGAGCAGCGTTCCGATCAGGACGGCAATCACGCCAAGCCCGCCCAGCAGCAGGCCAACTTCCACACTGAACAAGGGATAGGAATGGTGGTTGAGCAAATTGAGCGCCGACGCCCAGAGCGCAACCGCCCACACGGCATAGTTGAACAGGCGTACAGCCAGACCTCGCCGATTCACCGTCCTGCGCCTAAGCTGACCGAGCTGGAAACCAAACCTTCGGTGTTTGAGACTGGCATCAAGGTGATTGACCTGCTCACGCCCTATCGTCGTGGCGGCAAGATCGGTTTGTTTGGCGGTGCGGGCGTCGGCAAGACCGTAATTATGATGGAACTGATCAACAACATCGCAACCCAGCACGGCGGTGTGTCGGTGTTCGGCGGTGTGGGCGAACGGACCCGCGAAGGCAATGACCTCTACAATGAAATGATCGAGTCGGGCGTAATCGACAAAGACAACCCGGCCAATTCCAAGATCGCGCTGGTCTACGGTCAGATGAACGAACCGCCCGGAGCCAGAATGCGGGTGGGTCTGTCGGCGCTGACGATGGCTGAATACTTCCGCGATGTCAACAAGCAAGATGTGCTGCTGTTCATCGACAATATCTTCCGGTTTGTACAGGCTGGTTCTGAAGTGTCCGCCCTACTAGGCCGGATGCCGTCTGCGGTCGGATACCAGCCTACCCTCGGTACCGACGTGGGCGATCTGCAAGAGCGGATTACCTCGACTACCGAAGGTTCGATTACCTCGATTCAGGCTGTTTATGTACCGGCTGACGACTTGACCGACCCCGCTCCTGCCACCACCTTTGCCCACCTGGACGGAACCACCGTACTCTCTCGTGGTCTGGCCTCAAAGGGCATTTATCCGGCGGTGGATCCGCTGGACTCGACTTCAACCATGTTGCAGCCTAACGTGGTAGGCGATGAGCACTATGGCACCGCTCGTGCCGTTCAGGCCACTCTACAGCGCTACAAAGAACTGCAAGACATCATTGCTATTCTCGGTCTTGACGAGTTGTCGGAAGATGACCGTCTCACCGTGGCGCGGGCGCGGAAAATTGAGCGCTTCCTGTCTCAACCCTTCTTTGTAGCCGAAGTCTTTACTGGCTCTCCGGGCAAATATGTGCCGCTGGAAAAAACCATCAAAGGCTTCCAGATGATTCTGTCGGGTGACCTCGATGAACTGCCGGAACAAGCCTTCTATATGGTAGGCGACATCGATGAAGCCATTGCCAAGGGTGAAAAACTGAAGGCAGAAGGAAAATAAATAAGTTTTGAATGTTGAGTTTTGAGTCGGGTCGAGTCATGCAAATGAGTGAGGAACCAGCTTTTAATCTACTAGACCTAGGGTAGGTGTTGCAAAGCATTAATCTTGACCTGAGGCTGCTGGATTCGGCTGGGTTGGCCTAATCCAAGAGTTGGGCCAAATTGGGTATATTCCCCATATCAGGTCGGGGGCATTTCCCCTAGTAGAAACTGGGGAATCCCGCGAAGATAAAAGAGTAGCATTTGCCAGGATTGTTTATCCCATGGAGTATTTGTATTACCTCGCGAATGCCAGTCTGACGTTGAGGATTGTTGAGCACTTCCATGCAATGCCCTGGCTTCCGGTCCGCTTCATTACAGTCATCCACCAAATCGATGGTTGGGTTGTGAAGGTGAAATTTAACCGTGCTCTTGATCCGCAAGAAGCTGGGGATTTTCGAGCCTTCCTGAATGAGCTGGGAATTCCTTACGAGCCTGAAGTTCGAGTTCAGATGGCACTGTGGGGCTTGGAAACCGGACAGTCTCCTGTGGAAGTGATGCGTCGATATCAGGTGGCAGTCGTTTCCCACGGAACTCCCGATCGCACCGAAATCGAGGAATTCCGCAAACAGTTTGTCCAAGGCTTGGGCTATTGCCCCGAAACGCTGGCCTAGGATGCTAGAAGATTTTTAAGTTTGGGTGGTGAACGGAGGGCGCAATTATCGCGCCCTTTTCTCATGCTGATTTTTCATTCTGATCGTGATTCGCTTTTCTCCAGTCACTCAGTAGTTACTCAGTCAAAGGCCGCCACAATGTAATCCTGGAGCATCAGGCAGTACTGACCCATTGGCAGAGGTTGCCCTAGCTCAACTGTGGGAGGTGAAGTCATAGGAGAGGATTGCGGTTGGTCATAGACCCGTTGGTAATGCACAAGCGCAACATCAAACCGACAGGGCAGTTCGGCCTGCTCTGGGTAGGTAGACAGAAACAATTGCGCCGCCCGCAGCAGTTTCTCTTGTTTGGCCGGAGTAATGGCTAGGAGGCCATCTGCATCCCAGTTGCCGGAACTGCGCGCCTTGACCTCAACAAAGGCAAGCCAGGGCTGGGGCGTTTCTGTGAACGCTACTAGATCCAATTCACCCCAGCGACAATGCCACCGCTGCGCCAAGATTTGCCAATTAGCGCGGCGAGTTCCTCACCGCCTACACGCCCTACCAGCCCGAAATCGCGCAGGGCACCTTGCAGATGCTGTTCGAGTTCCAGACCCAGGTCGCGCGCCTCTATGGCTGCGCGGTGGCGAACGCCTCGATGTACGACGGTTCGACCGCAATGGCCGAAGCGTATTTGATGGCACAGCGTGTAACGCGGCGAAACAAGATCGTCGTTGCTACGAGCGTTCATCCTGAATATCGCGAAGTTGCAAGGACCTATACACAACACGGCGATGCTGACATCGTCGAAGTTCCCTTTGATGAAGCGACAGGCCGTTTGGCCGACACTTCGGCTCTTGATGACAAAACGGCTGCGTTGGTGGTGCAATCGCCAAACTTCTTTGGCTGTATCGAGGACCTTCGTTCTTTGGCCGATGCTGCTCATGCGGTAGGATCCTTGTTGATTGTTGTGGTGACCGAAGCGATCTCGTTCGGTCTGCTAAAGTCGCCGGGATCGTGCGGGGCAGATATCGTCGTTGGTGAGGGGCAGTCATTCGGAATTCCAATGAGCTTTGGCGGGCCACACGTTGGCCTGTTTGCGACGCAGGAAAAGTTTGTTAGGCAGATGCCGGGAAGGCTTTGTGGTATAGCGTATGACAAGAACGGCAATCGTGGATTTACGCTGACTCTTTCGACCCGCGAACAGCATATTCGACGAGAAAAAGCGACATCGAATATTTGCACAAATCAAGGCCTGATCGCACTTGCCGCGACCATTTATATGGAAGCAATGGGCAAGCAGGGCTTGCGGGAAGTCGCCGAACAGAACGCCCAAAAAGCTGCCTACGCGAAGAATGCTATCGCAGCATTAGACGGATATTCGATCCCCTTCTCCGCTCCGACGTTTAATGAATTTGTTGTTCGCGGACCGAAACCCGCAATCGAACTTCTCGAAACGCTTCGCGCCGAAAACGGCATTATCGGCGGCCTCGCTCTATCGAAATATTACAACGGCCGGGAGAATGATTTCTTGGTTTGTGTAACAGAGACCGCGAAGAAAGCGAATATAGATAACTTGCTGGCTGCTATCAGCAGTTGAGAATTTTGACTGCCATCGGTCACTCAAAGAGTCAATTAGAATGAACAATCTCGATCGCAGACGAAGATCCCCACCCATGCCCCAGACTGGACCGACCGCAATCCCTCCGATCCAGGTATCACGCTGATCGAATTGTTCGCTTATTTAACCGAGATGCTGCTGTATCGGCAAAATCAAATTACCCCAGAACTGATGGGTACATTTCTGAAGCTAATCAACGGACCAGAATGGGCAAAAACACAGGTGTTGCAATATGGTGATGCCTGGATGAAACACCCGGAAATACTTCAGCAAACGGTGCAACAAACGGTACAGCAATTACGTTCACATTATCGAGCCGTGACGCATCAAGACTTTGAAGCCTTAGCGGTTGCTGCTGCGCCAGAAGCAATTGCCCGCGCCCATTGTCTACCCCGCCGCAATCTAGAGCTGACTAATCCGGCCACTCGTGCTGTTGATCAACCCGGCCATGTCAGTGTAGTGGTGGTTCCACATCACAGTCCCTATCAGCCGAATCTCGATCTGAATCAAACGATCTGGCAGGCGCTAGATTCCCGCCGCTTACTGACGACGCAAATCCATGTGGTGAATCCCTACTATCTGGATATCGGAGTCCGGCTGACCCTGGTGTTGCAACGAGATGCCCAGGAAGAGGAGACACGCCAACGGGCCGTTCGGGCATTGCAAGCCTTCTTCGACCCCCTCACCGGCGGCTCCCAGAAAGCCGGCTGGCCGTTTGGGCGTAGTGTCTATGTCTCCGAGATTTATGCGCTGCTCGATCAAGTATCCGGTGTGGATTATGTCACGCCGACGAATCATCAGGATGAGCTAGTTGTCGCAGATGCGGAACGCCTAGTTTATTCTGCTACCACTCCCCACCAGCTCATTGCCGTCACCCTGTTTCCCGAAGAATTGATTAATGCCCCCAACATTGATCTCCACACAATTACTGTGCAATCGCCAATCACACCATTGTTTTCCCAAAGTTAGCCATGCCGTCTGATCTGCCGAATCTGCCAAACCAACTGCTTGACTACTTGCCTACGCTCTACCGCACCGATCCGCTGATGGGTCAGTTTCTGCTGGCGTTTGAAAAGATTTTGCTGGGACGACCGGATGGTATTCCCTTTCCCAACCCCAACCCCGCCAGTCATCTGCTGCCAAAGCGCACCAACCAAGGACTGGAAGAATCGATTGTCTAATTCTTGCCACACCGTCGGAAAGAAAAACTCGGCACTGGCACTGACCCCGCCGCCGATAATGATCGCTTCTGGCGTCAGGACATAGACCAAACTGGCTAAACCGGCACCCAAATCACGCCCATAGGCTTGCCAAAACGCGAGGGCTTCTGGATCACCGGCTCTGGCTCTTGCGCCTAGTTCATCGGGTTCCAGTCCGGTGCGTCGTCGAATCGCTCGAACGGAGGTGTATTGCTCTAGTGAGCCGTTATTGCCGCTGTTGCACTCAGGTCCATCTGGGTTGAGGGTAATCAATCCCAGTTCGCCCGCCGATCCGTCATGTCCGGTAAACAGTTTGCCATCTAGAATCACGGCACCCCCAACGCCCGTGCCCAAGGTCAGCAAAATCAGGTGTCGCAAGTGACGACCTGCCCCCAGCCAATATTCCCCCATGCCGGCACAGTTGGCATCGTTAGCTAACACGGTTGGTTTGCCGGTTTTTGCTTCCAACCAATCGGCCAGTGGGATGTTATGCCAACCCGCTAAATTGATTGCCACTCGCGCAATTCGGCCAGCCGCATCTGCCGGACCTGGAGTGCCAACGCCGATTGCCACGGTTTTACCCGCTGGATCAATCTGCTCGATCGCAGTCACCATTGCCGCCAGTACTGCTTCTGGATAGGCAGGTTGGGGAGTCGGTACGCTGAGCGACTGCAAGCAATTCCCCTCTGCATTGAACCGGCCCAGCTTGATGGCACTACCGCCCAAATCAATCCCAATTACTTCTTCGCGAGAATGGTCCGCTACCGTCATACTGCCTTCTATACCTTCTGTCTATAACCTGATTTATCGGTAATTTAGAATACTTTCAACCATAATCTGAATTCAGCTCCATTGCGCGTTGAGTACAGTGAGGGGCAACAGACCAACAGAAAGGCGTGATATAAAACGATATAATCCTCGCAGGCTTTGCCTTACAAGTTTCGGTACGCGAAGATTAGATAACCTATGGTTTTGAAAGCGGTTCTGTTTGATTTCAATGGCGTGATTATCAATGACGAGCCGCTGCACCAGAGGTTACTAGAGCAGATTTTAATCGAAGAAAACTTGCGTCCCAAATCAGAAGAGTTTCGGGAAGTCTGTCTAGGCCGGTGGGCAGTTTTGGGAAATATCATCTACCCACGATTCGCAGTCGGCTGGAATTGACCCAATTGTGCGGCCAAAATAATGCCGATATAGTGTCTGCGTTAGAGTAAAAGCCTGAAACTGTGCCAGACGTTCTTCCTCGCTGTAGGTGCCAACGTAGGTAGCGTGGTGAATAAATTTGCCAAACAGCAGCTGGCAATCTCCTGCATACTTGCGAGTATCAAGAATGTGATAATGCCAAACTTCATCAACTTCAACCGTAGGAGCTAGCTGGAGGTGAGGATGGCGATCAACAAGGTACAGAAACTCAAGATAATCGGCAATGGCTCGGACAATGCTTTGAGGAGCACGTTGGGGTTGAGCTTGTATGAGCTGAGACGCAATCGGTCTTAGATCAAGCAAACGAACTTTCTGCAAAAACCGTTGAAATCCGAGCGGTACATCCTGGTTTAATTGGGGCGTGGCTGTCATTGGTGTACTTCCTGGGGAAAGGTAGGGCCTGCGCTGCTAGCAGCTTCTCATCCATTCAATCTTCTTCAATCTAATCAGAGTTGCCGGAATCGAAAGTCAGGTCCTGTCACCCGAAAGTCAGGTAGAAAGTCACCATTTGGCTGGATAGTACAATTGAACTAAATAACGCTTTGGACAGACGGCGAAGCTAGGCATAGTTTTTATAACAGTTCTAGGACCGTTGCACTAGGCCGTTGAAGTAAACACCAATTCAGCAATATAGCAATACCGTTATGTCAATCGAAGCGTTACGTAAAAGCAGTATGATGGCCCACCTGCTGGATGCACTAGAGGCAGGTGAGGATATCGGTCACTATGGCCGCCTGACCTTGGCTATGATTGCCCGTCACTTTATCAGCGAAGCGGAACTGATTGAGTATCTGCAAAAAGATTCCGATTTTAGCGAAACTGAAGCGAAAGCGCTCGTGCAGCAGGTGCAGGGAAAGGACTACAACCCACCCAAGCGCGACCGGATTCTAGAATGGCAAAGCCAACAAGAGTTCCCGATCTGCCCCAATCCAGACGATCCAGATGCCTGCAATGTCTACCGGGATCTACAGTTTCCAGATGAGGTGTACGAGCACATTTCCAGCTATCACGAGCAGAAAGCTGGGTAGATAGCTATGCTCTGTCCTGAATAATACGAGTCAGCAAGGCAAAACCAGTTTTGTCAAAATGCTTTGGCAAAATCAGCCAACCGAAGCCCGAACCCAACTGATGCCGTTGCTGAACGCGGAAGCCCGCCAAATTATTGATGCCATTTCCACTGCTCAAACAGAACCTGGCCCCTAATACATTTCACCTTAATACATTTCACAACTCACTTGGAACTGATCTAGCTGAGGCTGAGGGCGAGCCATCAAGGACCATTTTTTCCAAAGCAGTTTGTAAGTCCTGGGTTAGTTCAGCCACCGCTTGCCGTCGGTTAGTTTGATGAGCTGCTCGGCGAGCTGTGACCGAAATCGGCTGAGCGATAGTGATTTCCACGCGCTGGGGACCTAATCGGGGGCGTTTGGTAGGGTCTTTGCCCTTCAAGCGCGTCACTGTGTCCCACACCAAAAGTAGAGTTTCAGCTAGTCGGTCCACCGATGGTTTTTCTAAGATGTAGCGTCCCGTAACGCTAACAAAGGTTTCTACTAAGCGCATGTGCCAGAGCCGCAGAGCCGATTCTTCTGCAATTCGGTCGGCTAATCCGCGGGCCGCTGGAGGAAGCTGAGCTAGATTGTCCAAGTCTTCTCGATAGATCCACTCCCATCCCGCCTGCTCTAACCGCCGACAGCGATCGGTAACGGTTCCCTTGGGTTGGAGGCCGAAGTATTGTTCCGCAACGCTAAGAGCTGCATTCATCAATCGCTGGAGTCGGGCAGCGATAACATCGTTAACGCTTAGGGGCGATTCTGCCTCAGTTACTGGGATTTTGAGATTCTGGTGATAGAACTTGCTGTAAAAGTCCTCCATCACGGTCAGCAAATGTTCGCTCAGGCGCAAAAGTCGTCGATAAAGCAATAGCTGCTGCGGACTCACCGTAGAGGGAACGCCCGTGATTTCCGGTAGATCGGCAGCAGTCGGGACGGTTAACCCACAATCGGCTTCAAGCTGAGTTAGTAGCTGGGCAATTGCGTCCCAGGGCGGAGCTACATAGTAGTAACGAATGCCGATTGGCACAATCAGCACCTCTTGATCACGGTCGGTTTTGTGCAGATCCTCCACACACCAGAAACCAAACTGAGCAATTCCCGGTTCAATTGGGCTGACAATTTCTACTGCCAATCCTGGCTCAATTAGAAAATCTCAAGGCTAGCTGCGCAACCCCAGTTCCTGAACCGGTAGCGCACCAGCAATTGCAAGCTTTTATTCGTAAAATTTGCCAAGCTCAACCTGACGCCTTTCGGCCAATGCACCCATCAAGCTAAGCCCAAGTTTAATCTGTGGGGTAGTGGTTCTTGTTTAGCGGTTAGAGATTTAGAGATTAAGGGCTAGGCACCAGACGAATCCGGCCCGCATCCATTTCTGACATTAACAGTTCCAGGGCTTCATAATCGGCGTCAGAAATATAGCCTAAACGGCTCAGCTCATAGTTGATCTCGTTTTCGATATCGGGTGTCAACTGTTTGATGTACAAAGCTTTGGCAACAAGTTGACGAATCACATGGGTTGTTTTCATGGTCCATCTACTTCAAATAGTGGTGAGGGCGATTTCAGGTTAAATCTTCGGCTAGACCCTGTCTAACTCCCATGATCACTATCATTGGCTAGCGTGATATCTATCACAGGGTGCTATTTCACGAATCTAATCCCTTACTCCAGCTTGAGCGAGCAGAATTCCGGATTTTGCAGAAGATTTGCAGAAGATTTTAATCTGAGGCTTTGGCTTGAAGGGTTAAGGCTATGACCTTCTCAAACGCTAGAGCAACTCCTTTTGAATTAAGGGCGATTCTACCGTTGCTAGTCCTACGAATGGTGGCTTTAAGACTTTTTTAAACTAGAGGTGAAGTATATAGAGCCGTACTGATACCCGACATAGAAACGATCACGGGCATCAGCTGACTTTCGAGCAGCTGAGATAAAGCCCAGATGAAGATTTTGTATTGTCCTATACTTAGGGCTGTATTTTTTTACTCAAAACTTTAAAGAGGGAATTTTGAAAGATGAAGATTCTGCAAATCTGGTTGAATCTAGTACTCTATCTATAGACGTTCCCTAGGCGTCAAAGCTATTGTCTGTACATTCCAGAAAAATGGTTTCCCAGGATTCGCAGTCAGTATTACCGCTCCGAAGACAGGATCAAACGATGCAGGAAAGCTCTTTCGCTCACTCCGGAACAACTGTTATTCAACCCCATGGTCAGATTAATTCAGCGAATGCAGCCACGCTTCAGCAGCAGCTAGCTGAAGTTGTTTCGCCATCGAGTTGAAGGAACTTGCCAGGGTATCAATTTCCGTAATCAGACCGGGTTCCACCTGCTGATTGAGTTCCCCTTGAGCCAGCTTGTCGGAGGCTTGAGAAACTCGCTGGATCGGCTTTGCCACCCAACGAGACGTGAAGATCCCAATTGCGATCGCCGCCGCTAAAGCTCCTAGGCTCAACCACAGAGCATTCCGGCGACCCGCATGGATTTGCCCCATAAAATCTGATTCGGGAATGGTAAGAACTACCAACCAATCTAAATTGCCATCCTGAAACGGAAAGACTTGAACATATTGCCATTCTCGATCCAGGTTGAAATCGAGTTGGTGAACCGACTGAATGTCGTTGAGTTGGTTAAAACGACGATTGAGATGCTCGGCGGTTGCTCGAATCGTGGCATTCGGGCTGGCGGTGGCCAACAGTCGTTCGCTCGCTTCGCCTTCCCCAACCACCATCGCCTCTTCAGACGAAGTTGCCACTAGTCGTCCTGATCGCTCCATAATAAACGCAGTGCCGGTCTGACCAATCTTTAGGTTGCGCAAGAACAGACTCAATTCCTGGGGCAAGAAAAGGTCAGTCCCACAAACTCCTATCAGCGCATTATTGGCTGGATCATAGACCGGAAAGCTGGCCGTAATTGTAGGAAATAAGGTGGAAAAGGCAAGGTAAATGTCACTCCAAGCTTCTCCACCCGCTGTCTTTGCAGCCTGATACCAGGGACGCACCCGTGGATCAAAGGGTTTATCAAAACGGCCCCTAGGCACAGTGCGATTGCCCCGATCATCCAAGACAAAGCCCTGGCGGATAAAGTTTGTATCCGCATTGCTGAATTGCAGCACAATTTCCGTGCGGTCTTGCTCCGACAGCCGCCTGGCTCCCAAAAAACCCCTCTGCTCATCCCCACAATACACAAAACTTAGGGTTTCATAGAGCTGCAACTGTTGCCAAAAGTGATAGTATCCCCCGGGGTTACTGACATCAATATCTCCCTGGGCAAAGGCGGTGGCATTCAGGCGGTTGATGGCCTTGGGAAGGCTAACGTAGGTCTCTAGCCGTTCCGTAATCCGACTGGTCAATTCGGTGCGGAGCTGACTGGCAACCTCGTTAACGGACTGTTGCATATCTATTCCTGAAACAGCAACGCTATTTCCATCAGGACTCCAATCGATACTCACTAGACCATTGGAATTGAGCTGTGTTGTCCACAGAGGGTTTGGCAGAGCTATGTCCCAAACACTGACACGGCCAAAAAAACTCAACACGGCAAGTCGCTGTCCATCTGGTGACCATTCAAGATCGCTCACATCGCCATCATGTTGGAAAGCTCGAAGCAAGTTTCCTGAGGCAGAGTGATATAACATCAGTTCCCCGTTAAGCGTTCCAACTGCGATGCTTTGACCAGCTGGGCTAACTTCAAGCGCCAAGTTCGCGTAGTCGGGTGTCTGGCCTGAAGCTCTCAATGCCAACCCGAAAAAAGTAACAATCAGACTTGAAATGATAAGTATAAGATTTTGGCGCATGCGATTTCTCCGGAATAACGACTCATTCAAGTGATGGTATCAGTCTGATGAGTGTTAACTGCATGAAATCATTCATCCAGTTGAAACGCGCATCACCCGAATTCCTATTCGATGAAGGTGGGTTTAAGGTCTGGTTATCGTCACAACCGTCAGGGCGATTGCAGTAACCTTCCGCATCCCGTTCATTGGGTTTCCACGTTCGATTTCTGAAGCCACCTTGCATCTGGATGCGATACGTCCAATTCAGAAACATATCTGCAGCGGATTCCTGATATGACGCTTCTAGTACCGTTAACCCAGACGCAACCTGATGTGGAGGTGGATTCTGCTGGAAATCTGTGAAATTTGGCAAAGTCGGATTTTGACAACGCTCATCAATTCCCTGAGATGCATAGATTGAACTAGGACCGCTTCCCCACCCGCGTTCACCTCTTGACCAACCGACTGGCGCGGCGTTACGACCAGGGCCACATGGGACAACAGTGTGGTGTCCCATGACCCAGTAGAATTCCTGATCCTGAATTGTAAACATCCCGCCTGCTAATGCATCCGTAATTGACTGATTTCCACCCTGATCAGCCTGGTTGTCAAATATATGGCCTAATTCATGAACGACAAGGTAATTCGAGAAACCACGAGCAATGGTTCCGCAGACGGTCGTACGTGGCACTGCGTTAAGAACGTTGACACAGTAAGGCAGATGGCTGACACGGACATAACGGATGTTCCCTTATTCCACCGCCACTTCAGTCAGTATTTGACCCATCCAATCCTGTCCTTGCTCATCGGACTGGGTGGAATTTCTCTGGCAAACACGGCAAGCGCTCTACCTGTATTAGAACAACCTCCCCTACTGATGGCCCAATCCACTGCCCTCGCCGGAAATTGGCGGCTGGCTAACATGACCGAGGATCCGACTCCCACCCCGATGGTTCCGGCTGGCGAACTCACCGTCGAGTTTGCTGGCGATCGGATTTCCGGATCGGGCGGCTGCAATCGGTTTACAGGCAGCTTCAACACGGAAGGGAACCAGTTGCAGGTTGGCCCGCTGGCTTCCACGTTTAAAGCCTGTGAACAAACAATCATGGACCAGGAAATCCGCTATTTAACCGCCCTGCAAGGCGCTCAGCGCTATGAACTCGATGATCAAGGCCAGTTGACGATTTTCTACCAAACGGAACAGACATCGGGCGTGCTGCGCTTTACGAATCAAACCGTTCGAGGCATGTGGTGAGCTGTTATGTTTGCACAAGTGCCAGAACGCCAAATGCATTGGGTTCGCTGGGTCCTGACGGTCGGTTGGCTGCTGGTTATTGCCTCGTTGTTCTATGACCCCTGGACCGCCGCCCTCACCACACCCGATCATCCCTGGAGTCCGCTGCGGTTGACTGGCGAATGTGTGCCGGTGCAGGGCCAATGTGTCGAGGAGCAGCCCTATCCAATCGGAGCCACCTTATTTTGGGGCGCGATTGTGCCCTCGGGTATCTTGATTTTGCTGGTGTTTGGGCATGAACTGTGGCGACGGATTTGTCCTTTGTCGTTTTTGTCCCAAATTCCCCGTGCGCTGGGCTGGCAGCGTCAATTCAAGCGAGAAAACGCCCAAACTGGTAAGGTGCGCTATGAGTTGGCTAAGGTGAAGCCCGATTCCTGGTTGGGCCGCAATTACGCCTATGTGCAATTTGGCTGGCTGTTTGTCGGACTGTGCGGGCGCATCCTGTTTTTCAATGCCGATCGGCTGGTGCTGGGTCTGTGGCTGCTATTTACGATTGGCATCGCCATTGCAGTCGGTTACTTCTATGGCGGCAAATCCTGGTGTCAATACTTCTGCCCGATGGCTCCAGTGCAAACCATTTTTAGCGAGGGTGATACAGGCATCGAGGGTGGCAATATTGCTGCGTCCGCCAAAGGCCCGCACCAGTTCCCGAGCCATCTCAGTTGCCCCACCAGACAACTGCACTGCACCCCCGTCTTCCACGTCTTCATCTTCTCGGCCAGGTGTTTTAAAGTCGAAGTGTTTGATACCAAAGTAGAAGATCACGAAGTAGAGCGCAAAGAATAAGGGACCGAATGCCAAGATTAACCAGGATCTGGTGCCCAAACTATTAAACAAGATAAAGTCAATTGCTCCTTGTGAGAACGTAAATCCCATTTTGCCGCCCATAGTTTGAAACAACCACTGACAAAAACCAGCGATTAACGCATGAACGCCATAGAGCAGCGGTGCGACAAACATGAACGAAAATTCTAGCGGCTCAGTAATCCCGGTCAGAAATGAGGTGAAGGCTGCCGAAAACATCAAGCCGCTGACTCGGCCCCGATTTTTGGGATAGGCCGCTCGCCACATCGCAATTGCTGCACCTGGTAGCCCAAACATTTTGAACCAGTAGGCTCCACCCAGAATGCCTGCTGTTTTATCTCCGGCAAAGAAGCGGCGGATATCGCCTGTCACTACTTGATTGGTCGCTGGATCCACAAAGCGGCCAATCTCGAAGAAGAAAGGCACGTTCCAAATATGATGCAATCCGAACGGCAGCAGCAAACGTTCTACCACGCCATAGACAGCAGCAGTTATAGCTGTGTTGGCACCACTAGCCGTCACATTCGCCGCTACATTAATAGCGTTGCCAATTGGCGGCCAAACCACGCTCATAATGATGGCTAACAGGATGGCGCTCAGTCCTGTCACAATCGGCACAAAGCGTTTACCGGCAAAGAAACCCAGGTATTGGGGCAACTGAATCCGGAAATACTTGTTAAACAAATAAGCGGCTAGGCAGCCCACCAACAGCCCACCAAATACACCGGTATCCAGGGTATTGATTCCCATTACCGGCTTTAAAACATTGATGGTTTCGGGCAGACCTTTGGCTACTAGCTCTTCTGGACTCAGGCGCGTGACTGTCGTTGGGTCCAGCCCTTTGGCAATAATGTCCTGCGGTGACAAATAGCCAAAAAAGGTTTGGGCTGCCGCACCCAGGGCCGCCAGAAACCAGGTGCTTGGCGATGCCGATGGCTTAATCAAAAAATTGATTTGCATTTGCGCTGCACCGATTTCCAACTACTTCGCCGCCTTTCGCACAGTGATCCCGTCCGATAGCCACTGTGCCTTGCTGATGATCGCCGAATCCTGCCTGGAGCTATTTCAGGAACTCGTGAAAGAATTTAATGGCACGGTGGTTTACCAGAAAACAGCCCAGGAAGCCAGCAAAGGCACCGCCATCTACGAATACACTTGGAACCACACCACACTCCACGCCCGTAGCGTCGATCCAACCCTCACTTATCTGCAGACCCTGTTTCCGCCCGACAAGGAACTCAAACTCGTTGAACACATGTATCATCATTTTGGTGATGAAGTGATGATGCACCTAGAATATTTGCGCGTGAACGGCACTGCAATACCGGCAGCACTACAAATCGTTCGCTATACCACATCAGAGCGATTACAGGAAATCATTAAATACCACGAAGACAACGGTGCATTTATTGCCAATCCCCACACCTACATTCTGGAAGACGGCGGACGCAAAACGATTGATCCAGTGCAGTTAGAGTTTAAGCAAATGGTCGATCCCTATGGCCTGCTCAACCCCGGCAAAATGAAAGCCTGGGACCAGCGCCATAATGAACGAGCTATTTCAGAGTTACAGCCATGATTACAGAACCACTGATTTTACACTTGCAATCCGTTGAGCTGACCGATGAGCAATTCTACCGTCTCTGTCAAGCTAATGACGACCTGCAATTTGAACGAACGGCCAAAGGGGAATTAGTAATTATGCCGCCCGTAGGAGGAGTCAGCGGCAATCGAGAAGCAGGATTGATTAGCCGAGTTTGGTTATGGAATGAGGAGACAAACTTAGGCAAAGTTTTCAGTTCCTCCACGATTTTCAGGCTACCCAGCGGCGGAGACCGCTCTCCGGATGTAGCTTGGGTGCAACTAGACCGCTGGAATGCACTCACTCCAGAAGAACAAGAGAAATTTCCGCCTATCTGTCCGGATTTTGTGATTGAGCTACGCTCACGGACTGACACTCTAAAAGCATTGCGCGAAAAAATGCAGGAATACCTGAATAGCGGTCTGCGGCTCGGCTGGCTGATCAATCTCCAAGACCAGCAGAAATAGCGAAACCCATAGGCCGTAACGGCAAAGCCAGTGGGGACATTCACTCCCTTGGGCGTAAGCTGCTGAATCATTTCTCCCAGCGAAGCATTTTTACCACCCACTAAACCCACGTCTTCGATGCCGACCTGATCAAACCAGAGGATAAACGCCTGATCTTTAGCAGTGACTGGAGAAGACGACTGGGAAGGATGAGCTATGAACATGGATTGGCTCCTAAATTGTGATCAAAAATCGACGCTTAAGGCAAGATCAGAAGTGCAAATCGGCAAACATTGATTGATTGTCGAGTAAGCGATTACAGCAAAGTAGAGGCAATTTTCAACAACGCAACTTCAATAAAATGTGGTGATCTAGTGTCGAAGTAACAGTAGAGAAATGGCCGTATAGGGTTATAACGTTCCACAGCGATTGCAATCAGGTAGCTAGATTAAATATCAATAGGAATGTTAAGAAAACCAACAACAATGCTCGTAAGACTGAATTTTAAGCATAACTAAATCTCTTCGAGGCAAGGTAAGAAGAAATTTGAAGCGGTAAAAATTAGCAGCTGATTTAAGGTTAGCTTAACAAGTGCAACTCAATCCTGGCAATTAAAGAACCGTGGAGAAAAGCGGAGAAAATCTATCGCTAGATGTACGAAATGTAACTGTATTGATTAAGCTAAATTGGTTGAGCGGATTTTTCTTCCCCCACTTGGATGATCTAAATCGCTTCTGGAAAGCCAGTTCATCCATCCACACAGGCAATGACGAAGCCAAATGATTTGGATTGACACAAAATATTGTACAGACTTGGCTTGCACTCGTTTTAGGAAGATCCTTGTGTATCCAGCGCTCCATCATGATGATTCAGCCAGCTTTACCCCCGCTTCTGACTTCTGACTCCTCCAGCTGCAGCTAGAGCAAACGGTATCAATCTGTACTATTCACTTTAAACTTCATGATTAGATGTAAATTGAGTCATTGTCGTTAGGAGTGGAATGGCGTGAATGCAGCAGAACAGGCGATTGGGGTGACTGTGGCTACCAAAATTGCTGCCGTTGTCAACCTGTTTAAGTCGCACTTTCCCGATGCAAAGGCTGATTTGCGGCCCTGGGCCAACGATCCAGATACTCGTCAACTACTATGCCGGAGTCGGTGACGACACGCTGAACGCTGTGCGAGGCAATGCAACTATCTATGCTGGCGACGGTGCAAACACAATCATAACTGGAGCCGGTGATGATTTAATCTATGCCGGTGCAGGAGATGATACGATTCATGCTGGAACTGGAACAAATACAATTTACCTGGGTGAGGGAAATAATTCGATTACCTCAGTTGGAAACGATACAATCTACGCGGGCAGTGGTATCGACACCTGGACGTTTAGCCCTGGTGAAGGAGTCGCCACCATTTTCGGATTTGGCAGCAATGACAAGATCAACCTGAGCGGGTATAAGAGCGATTTCACCGGAGCACTCACTGCTGCCGATCTGAGTCTGGAGCAGGTCGGCACCGATGTGGCAATCAAAATTACAGCCACCGATGATGTCCTGGCAATTCTGAAATGGACGCAGGTGAATGCGATTAGCAGCAGCAATTTTCAGTAGCTTGCAAATAAGCTGATTTTGATTGCGAGGTATGATCTCCCCCTGAATCTCTCTTGACAAGGGGGTAGGGTTGATTATCTACATGATCAACCACTGTTTCACTCTTTTACTAAACGTGGGAGCTATAGGGGATACCGAACGGGATAGCAATTATCTGTTATAAATGATAATAACTTGCAATAGATTTTGATACTGAACTAAGCAGGTAGTTCTATGGTCTCCATCTCGCACCAGGCTTGGCAAGATTCCGGAGGAGAAAGAGGGGAATTTGTGCAGACTGATCCCTTCGATTCCTTGGATCTGACTTGGTTCCATCCTAATGACATCGAGCAAGGAATAATGCGATCAATTCACTTGCGGGAGGGACTCAAACTGGAGATTTTGGATGTGCCATTGGGGTATGAGTCTTCGAGTGTTCAGTCAGAGACCCTGTGTGATCAGATGGAGTTCCACTTTCACCTCCAGGGATATCATGAGGATGGGTTGACACGAGTGGGCAACCGCGAGTTTTGTATTCGGGGAATTGGGGTGGACCCAAAGCACTGTTTGTATTCACCCGAGGGCAAAGCCCTAGAGGTCTGGCTGTGGGTTGAAGTGGAGGTGTTGCGATCATTTCTAGGGGCTGGGTCGAGAGAGTTGCCTCCAGAAATTGCCCATTGGGGCAGGATCCGGCCCGCCTCAGCCGCATGTCGTTAATTGATGAACGGGGAGAGCGCTACATTCGGTTGAATTATCTGGCAACCGTAGGCAGCCACGCGGTGAATGGGGTTTCGCAATTGCATACCGAATTGCTGAAGCAGACGGTTTTCCGAGATTTTTACCAGCTATATCCCGACAAATTCAGCAGCAAAACCAATGGAGTCTCTCCACGCCGCTTCTTACTACAGACGAATCCCGAACTGGCCAATTTGATCACCAGCAAGCTGGGTCAGGGCTGGATTCGCAATCTCGACCAGTTGAGAGAGTTGGAAGCTTACGCCACCAATCCAGGCTTTCGGAGGGAATGGCTGCGGATCAAGCAGGTGGCCAAACACGAACTGGCTACTCGCATCCGCCACCAGACCGGACTTGAGGTGAATCCCAACTCGCTGTTTGATGTGCAGGCGATGGTGATCCACGAATACAAGCGGCAGCATTTGAACCTATTGCATATCCTCACGCTGTACAACCGGATCAAAGCCAATCCCCAGGTTGAAATTACGCCTCGCACCTTTATCTTTGCAGGCAAAGCTGCCCCCGACTACTCCACTGCCAAGCTAATCATCAAGCTGATCCATGCCGTGGCCGATCTGGTGAATCGCGATGCCGCTGTGCGGGACCGCTTAAAGGTGGTGTTCCTGAAAGATTTCAATATCAAAACCGCCCAGCCTATCTATCCGGCCATCGACCTATCCGAGCATATTTCCCTGGTCGGTACCGAAGCGGCTGATACCGGCAATATGATTGCCGCCCTGAATGCGGCCCTGATTATCGGCACACCCGACGGCACCAACCTAGAACTTCGCGAAGCGGTAGGAACTGACAACTTCTTCCAATTCGGATTAACGGCAGCAGAAGTGCAGCAACGGCGCAGCCAATATAATCCCATGACGCTCTATCAGGCAAATGCCGAACTGAGGGAAGCCATCGATTTACTATCCTCTAAGCAACTAACCCAGGGCAACACCGAGCTATTTCAGCCGCTCATCAACCTGCTGCTCTACAGCGATCCCTATCTGCTTTTGGCCGATTACCCCTCCTATGTAGCTTGCCAGGAGCGAGTCAGCCGAACCTATCGCGATCCAGAGGAGTGCAGGGCAAGGTGGTGCTCTGATGATTCATGCACCTCAGTCGATTGAAATCATCTCTACAGCAAATAGCGGTAATGGCACTGGCATTTTTACAGGCCCTGAAGGCAGTGGAGCTAGCGGCAATGGTGGCACCCTTACTATTACAACAGGGCAGTTAACGTTGCAGGGTAATGGAGCACAAATCTCAAATGAAGTTGATGCTGAATCAACTGGCAACTCAGGTAACACATTGATCAATGTCAATCGCCTGATAGCTACAGACGGTGGCCGGATCCGGACTGGAACGCTGAATACGGGGCAAGGTGGTAATTTAGAAATTACTGCTGCTAGCTCGGTTGAGCTATCCGGAGTTTCAAGCATAGGTGAAGATGCAGAACCCAGCGGAATTCTGACGGGTACGTTTGGATTGGCAGATGCTGGGGATTTGATACTTACTACTCCGCAGCTATTGATCCAGGGCGGAGCTGCCATTACGGCCTCTACGGTTGGTCTTGGTCAAGGGACCTCTACTGGAACAGGTCGAGGAGGAACTATTACTATCAATGCTGACACTATTGAGATTGCTGGGGAATCGGCGGGTGGATTGTCTAGCAACATCGTTAGTGAAGCGGGCAGCTTGTTCGGCATTCTCAATCCGAAATCACGAGCACCCGGAGGCACGATTCGCGTGGCAACTAGACAACTGACGGTGCGAGACGGTGCGACAATCTCGACCCAAACCATTGGCGCAGGCGATGCAGGCGATTTGATCATCAATGCCACTGGAACTGTACAACTTTTGGAGGGAGATTTACGGACTCGCACAACCGGAACTGGCAATGCGGGTGATTTGACTATCGCAGCTGGACAGTTAACCATGCAGAACGGAGAAGCAACCGCGGCGACAAACAGTGGGGGAGGCCGTGGCGGGAACATAGTTGTAGCAGTTGGAGGAACAACTGAGTTAATTGGTGGTCAGGGTGGGTTAGCGGCAACGTCATTTAGAAGCGGGGATGCGGGGAATTTGACGCTACAAACGAACCGATTAATTGTGCGAGATGGGGCAGGGGTGATTACAGAATCAATTGGGAGAGGACAAGCTGGTAATTTATCGATTATTGCTCCAAGCGGTGTTGAGGTGAATGGAGGGTGCATCAGGCAAATACCAGCCATGACATCCCAAGGCCGTTGCAGATAGGTAAGCGCTGCGATATGTAATGCTCCAGGAGCCAGTAGATCATCGCTGTTGATCCAGGTCATCAGCTCGCCGCTTCCTCGCTGAAACCCTTTATTCAGTGCATTTGCTTGACCGTGATCGGGTTCAATTACAATCTGGGTTACTTGATCTTTGTAGCGTTCCAGAACACTGACTGTATTATCGGTCGAACCACCATCTACAATAATGTATTCTAAATTACTGTAACTCTGGTTCAGAATCGAAAGAATCGTCTCCTCAATATAGGCACCTTGGTTGAGAGAAGGGGTAACAATCGTGATTTTAGGCCAAGCAACGCCTTGTGGTTTCAGTGCTTCAAAAATTGATTTAAGGTGACTAAACGGGCAAAAAGGCCATAGCTTACCTTGCTGTTGAGGCCAGCGGATTAAATCTCCTTTACTGTCACCAATCTGATCGACTTTACTGAAACAAGCATTTGCCTCTTTGATCTTTCCTTCAACAATTCGCTGTATCCCATCGTTGAAATGCGAAGCACCCACTTTACTCTGAACCCATTCCTCTTGGGGTTGCAACGCCAACACCTGATTATAAGAATCGATCGCCTCATCCCAACGCTCTAACTTCGCCAACACCTCACCCAGGTTGTAGTGCGACCAGAGAAAGTCTGGATTTAGCTTGATCGCCTGTTGATACGCCTGAGCCGCCGCCTCCCACTGTTCCAATTGCTTCAGAGCATCACCCAAGTTGTTATGCGACCAGGAAAAATCCGGCTCCCGCTCGATGGCCTGCCGATACGCCTCAACTGCCGCGTCCCACTGCTGGGATTGCAGCAAAGCATCACCCAACTGATGATAGCCCTGTCCGCTTGGTTGCAACTGCACGGCTTGGCGTTAGTGGGGAATTGCAGCCTCGTGCTGCTCCTGCCGACACAGGGCCTCAGCAATGTGAACGTGGGCATCGGCGCAGGTTGGATCTTGTTGCACCGCCCATTGGTAGCAGGCCAAAGCCGATTCAATGTGATCCTGCTGCCAAAACAGTTGCCCGAACCGACACAACTCCACCGCAGTTGCCAAGGTCGGTTGCAGCGAGAGCGCCTGGAAAGGGTGGCCGGAGGTTCCGCATCATCCTCAATCCAGATAATACTTCCCGATGGTTGGCAAGTTCGTTCAAGCGCGGAACGCCGCGGGAGATCGGAATTTCTGGTAACTGATGTTTCAAGGGCCGTATTTGTCGTAGCCAAAGATCTTCGTTCGACACAGGTAAAGGTTGGTGACTTCGAAGTAGAGATCGCACTCAACAGTTCCTGGCATTTCTCTGACACGGAAGCCTCAAGAATGGTCGAGGAGATACTTGTTGCTTACAAGGGGATCTTTGGAACTATGCCTTCAAGATCGGCTCAACTGGCGATCTTGCGTCCCCCGGTCGAGCGCGCGCCGGATTTTTGGGAAGCAGAAACTCGTGGGAACACTATCATCATCATCTCATCGGACACGGCATTCAGCGACCGTTCCCAGCAACGCCTGCACGAGCAGCTCCGGCACGAGCTTTTTCATTTATGGCTGCCGAATGGCGTCAGGCTGACCGGCGAATATGCCTGGTTTTATGAAGGCTTCGCTCTTTACAGCTCACTGAAACTCGCGGTAAAGGTCAGGCGAATACGCTTTCAGGACCTTTTGGAAACTTTGTCTCGCGCTTACGCGATCGACAGCCGCCAAAATCCGAGAACACCGCTAATCGGACTCTCTCAACAAATTGCGGGTCCCCCGAACACACAGACATATGCCCGCGGACTCCTTATCGCCTTTCTCGTGGATCTTGAGCTAATGCGCTCGTCCAGCGGGAGTTCCGATTCTGCAAGTTTAATGCGGAGCATCTTTCGGGAATTTAAGGATCGTGATAAGCCCGTCGATGCTAATGAAGCTCTCATGTCGATACATATCCTCCGCAATGCCGCCCAAAGATTCGTATTCGGCTCCGAAGCGATCGACCTTGTTAAGGAATTGAACGGAACCGGTGTTGAGGCTGTTCAAGGCTCCGGACACACCAAACTTTCAGTAAAGAGCAAACTGAACGGACGCGAACAAAAGATTTTGGACGGCTTGGGTTATAATAGTTGGCGCGGTTCGCCGCGGGTTCAGAAGCGATGAGAAGTTCGTTTGCATTCATATTTATTTTATTCGGATCCGTCATTCTTTCCGGCTGCAATCTGCTCGATTCATCGGTCAGCACAAAGTAGGAGGTTACGACGATGGCAATTGTAATTGCTCTGTTTGTAGTAGGTTGGGTTGCGGCAGCAGTGATTGGCAGCCAAGCCTATTTCCGAGGTGAACAAACCAAGCCCATTCATGAGCGCAACTGGCGTTCTGAATCATTTGAGAAGCTGGCCGTTTCTGTCACGGGAACTGAGACGGACTTCGAGGAGCGGGTACCTGGTTTCTCAGTCGATGCCTATACGAGCCGCATCCTGCCTAGCGCCTAGGCAAAGCTAAGCCTCAATTCCGGTCTTCCTATCTGTTTCAACGGATTCCTCTAGTATCTAAACCTCCGGGCCATGCTCGGAGGTTTTTTTGAGATTTGAAGCTGACTTGTGTAAAACCAAGCCTTCAACTCAAAACTCAAAATTCAGAACTTTCCTAAACCAGCGGCAACCAAATTTCAAACTCCGTACCGTGGTTGATGGAGCAAGCCGGAGCAACAGATGAGGTCATAATGGTTTCTGGCTGAGAGCGAAGGTAAAATCTGCCGCCATGTTTGGCCGTGATGATTTGATAGCTAACCGCAAGGCTGGTTTCCTTATCAGCGCGGTTTTCCACTGAGAATGAATCGAGAATCTGTTGGTATTTTGCTGCTGGAATTCCGGGTCCGTTATCGGCGATTTGAATTGTTACCCAGCGGGAGGCAATCGGATCGGGGCTGTCGGCTGGAGCAGAACGCACTTGAGTAGTAATCGTGATTTGCGGTTTCAAACGCTCCTCCGGTCCAACGATTGAAGATTGGCGTTTCCGCAATTCGGAGGCCACCTCTTGTTGCACCGCCTGATTCAACAGAGCGTTGATTGCATTCGTCAAAATGTTCATAAACACTTGATTGAGTTGCCCTGCGAAACAGGAAACGGGTGGGAGGTGGCCATACTTCCTGACAATCTGAATGCCCGATAGACGGCTTTTGAGCAGCAGCAAAATACTGTCTAAACAGTCGTGAATATTGGCGGGCTTGGGGTAAACATCGTCGATATGACAAAAGTTTTGTAGGCTAGTGACCAGATTCTTTAAACGGTCCGCCCCTGCCCGGATACTCGCAATCGTTTGCGGTAGGTCATTGCGCAGGTAGTCTAGCTCAATCTCGTCTTGCAGACCGATAGTTGACTGGCCCGATGCGCAGACCGTCTCTGCGTAATTGATCGGCATCGCTGGGTTGGATGCCTTGATCAGGCACGGCGGCAACGGCCCCTCTGGTCAGCCACTCCTGCGTATTTGGAGCTAGCCACACTAGCAGCAGCAATGCTGAAATTTTCAGAATCGGCACGATTGGGTCAATTTCATTCACGTCGTCCAATTGCTCGACCTGCAACTGAACGCTCGGCATCAGATCATTAAACTGCACCCCCCACGCCTGCATGAACTCCAGTGAGTCCTCTAGCGATGCCGGGAGGGAAATGCCATTTAGGCCAACCATACCCCGCAGCATCGAAACAGCAACCTCTAGGCTCTCTGCTCTGAAAAACACCCAGCCCACCACCACAGCGACAAACGTTAGCAGCCAGCTTGCTCTCTCGGCCCAGGAATGCTGCTGTAGATTTTGCCCCCCTAGCCGCTGTCTCAACGATCGCCATTGATGATTGATCAGCAAATACACCCCATGTAGGCCGCCCCAAATCACAAAAGTCCAGGCTGCACCATGCCACAGGCCACCCAACAGCATGGTAATCATTAAGTTGAGGTTGCGACGGAGTTCGCCTTTGCGGTTGCCGCCTAGCGGAATATACAGATAGTCACGCAGAAAATTGGATAGCGTCATGTGCCAGCGTCGCCAAAAATCAATGATGTTCACGGCCTTGTAGGGCGAATTGAAGTTGATCGGCAAGTCAATTCCGATCATTTTGGCTAAACCAATCGCCATATCCGAATAGCCAGAGAAATCAAAATAGAGCTGTAGGGTAAAGGCCAGCGCACCGATCCAGGCTTCCACAACTGTGAGGGCTACCCCGTCTGTGGCAGCAGCAAAAATCTGCGTCGAATAGGGCGCTACCCCATCCGCCAGGATGACTTTTTTGAATAGCCCCATGCCAAATAGGGTGACTCCCATCGCAAACGAGGCAGAATTAAAACGATAAATCGCATGGTTAGCAAACTGATGAATGATCTGCTTATGGTGAATCAGGGGACCGGCGATCAGGTGGGGAAAGAAAGAAACAAACAGCGAATAATCCAGGAAACGATAGGCGAACGGTTGAGCATTGCGATAGGAGTCTACCAAATAGGCAATTTTGTATGGTCTAGCGCTTTGTCAACCTTGTAGCGACGCAGGTAATCGCGCAGGCGAGCAAGACTAGAACTGCTGTCCCCAGCATAAATAATCTGTCCATTCAGGAAAAAGACAAACCAGGACTGCATGGAGCCACGAGAATTCCGGCCCCAGAGCGTAGAATAGCCGATGGCTGGTTCACGATTTGGGCTAAAACTCGCAGAACTATGGGTTTCTACAAACAGCTCCCCCGTTCGCTGCCCTAGCTCAATCAGCTGTAGAATGCTACGAATATCAATTTCGTTGAGTTTTCCCTGCATGTAGCCTGCATTTCTCCTGAACACAGCTCAAGCTTAGGTTAATTCGGCTTGCTGTCGTTGTTCGATAAAATTTGTTGCTAGAGAGTATCTAGAGATAGGGGGCTAGTGATTTGAACCAGCGGCAGGTGTTGGCAGAGTTAAGAAAAAGCATCTGTGGAAATTTGTCCTGACCCGGTCTGGATAGCTGTGTAGGGAGGAATGATCACCTGCTTGCTATCCCACAACTATAACTCTCCTGTTTTCTACGGACAAAACTCTGAATACTGGCAATTGTAGACGCAAGGTGTTTTCCCCGTAGGAGCTGTAGGATCTGCAACAATAATCAGGCTGGCCTACTTAAACCTCTGCCCGTTCTCCACTGGCACGACCAAGCAACTGCCTCTGTCGTTGCTTCTCGCTGTCGTTACCCCTGTTGTTGCCGGAAAAGTCTAGGGAATCTTAGAAATGCACTGCCTAAGAAGACAGAACAGTTGAGCTTGTGACCCAAGTAGCGGTGATAGTCCCCTAGGGTTGCCGATCGGGCCAACAAGTTAGAAATGGCAACTGGTTCTATTCACGCAAGCTGGGTTCGAGGCCAATACCAACACTCAGCTCTAGGAAGGCAGTAAGATTGACAAAAATCTAATTTGGCTAGCTGGGTCGGCTACAGTTGATTAGGCTAAAGATTGTTGAGGACGCACTAGCCAGTGACCTAAGGCAAGTTTTGAAGGCAAATTCTGAAAGGCGCTTCTCTCTGAACTTGCACTTATCGTCCAACTCTGTGAGTAGAAACTACTGTAGTAGAACCTGTAGTAGAACACCAGTCCTGATTTGAGCATAGACACAGAAGGGCCACGGATTGCAAGCCGTAGAAGCTACATTGCGGTCCGAGATGATGGGCCAGTTCCAAATAGGGAAACACAACGCCAAACATAGGGTGTATACAGAAGAAAGAAGACTGACTGCCACCGAGCGTTAAGGCAACTAGGGGAGACGAAGCTGTTGCAGTTTTGGAAGCTGGCTGGTCAGAGATCAGCTGGTCAGAGATCAATAGTTGCTCATCCTGCCCTTCTTCCCCATTCTGGGGAGTTGCAAAGATTGAGGACTTACGACGATAAAGCGAGCGGTCCAACCGTACCAGGGGAGGTATTGGCAAGGGTGAGGTTGCGGCCCGTCGAGATTCCAGCAGAGCAGCGAGTTGGGCGATTGTCGGTGTTTCAAACACGCTCTGCAACGGTAATTCTACATCAAACAGATCCCGGATGCGAGAAGCCATTTGCGTTGCCAACAGGGAATGACCGCCCAACTCAAAAAAGTTATCAGAGGTATTCACTTGCTTGAGCCGCAGCAGTTCTTTCCATATATCTACTAGCATCGCTTCTGCTCGTGACAATACTGGATGGTCTGAAGTAGGTGAAGCGATTGCAGCTGAATTGATTGGCTGGATACCATCAGGTGCTGTCCCCTCAGTTTCATGCAGTGTAATGATTTTGGCACGGTCCACTTTACCATTCGTCGTGCGAGGCAGCGTTGCCAACGGCATCAAAGCAGCAGGTACCATGTAATCCGGCAAGGTTTGTTTCAGGGATTGTCGCAGTTCGGGCACGAGTTGGCGCGCCAATTGTGACTGAAGGGGACAGTTTGTGTAGGCATCACAGAATTGATCAGGTATCTCAGCCAAAGGGAAATCAATCGTTGCCTCAACTCCATGCCGAATGAATAGTACATCATAGTCACCTGTGTTGGTTTGAGCAGACCAGGTAATTTCGATAGTATAGGGCAGGAGTGTTTCCAGGTTCCACCAATCCTCCGGGTCAATTCCCAGTTCAGCATAATTCTCAGAATTATTCTCAGAATTATTCCCGGAATTTGTTTGCAGCCATTCTCGCATCCGCCCAACTGTTTTTAGAACTGTTTTCGGGGCGGTTCTTGATGCTATTAGAGCTGGATTGGACAACCAATTTGCTGTCTGAATAGCATACTGAATTCGCTGAGGTGATTCTCATCCACCCTGAGCAACTTTCGGCTCTGCATCGCAGCCACCTGAATGCCAAGATTAAAACCGTTGGCTTCTGGAAACCTCGCATTCGAGACGGACGCAACCTCTTGGTGCTGCGGCAGATCAGACAGGTGCTGCAAGACCTCCAGCCTGATGTACTGCATGTGCAGGAAACCAACAATTCTTGGTATGACCTGTCGCTGCTGTTTGGTCAACTGCCGCCTCTCGTCACCACCATTCATGATGTGTTTCGGCATCCCGGCGATCAGGATCTGAAATTTGGCTCCGAATACACCCGCCGCATTGCCTACTACCGTTCCCAGCATCTAATTGTGCATGCGCAATCTATCAAAGATGTCCTAATTGATCAGTTTAGAATCCCCCAACACCGCATCAGCGTTTTGCCGCATGGTGAATTGGGCAGTTTGTATACATCCTTTGCAGCCCGTCAGTATGAGTCTAGTTCTGAGAATATAGCCCATACTATTAACCATTACATCCGTGAACCCTATACGTTGCTGTTCTTTGGGCGAATTTGGCCCTACAAAGGGCTGCGGTTTCTCTTGGAGGCCATGCCGCTGGTAGCTCAGCAGTTTCCTCAGGTAAAGCTCGTGATCGCAGGTCGGGGCGACCCGATCGAGCGGTATTTCCCCAATGGTTATGATCCCAAACGCTATGAGCTTTTGAATCATTTTATTCCGTTTGCAGCCGTAGCAGAGTTATTTCAACGCAGTACTGCCGTGGTTCTACCCTATACCGAATCCTCTCAAAGCGGTGTTGCAGCCATTGCCTATGGGACAGGAACCCCAGTGATTGCGTCTCAGGTGGGTGGATTGGCCGAAATGATTCGTCACCAGCAGGACGGTCTACTCGTGCCAGCGGCAGATGGGCCGGCTTTAGCCAATGCCATCAGTGGCCTATTGGGAGATCCTGACCTGCAAAATCAGTTGCGAACCGCCGCCTTAGCCCGTTGCCAAACCGATTTGAACTGGTCCACCATTGCCGCTCAAACGGTTGAAATTTATCAAAAAGTTCATCAAAAAAGCCGTCAGGCGGTTTGAGTTCTCTGAGCCAGGGTTCTATCTACATGAAAAGATTACTGAGTGTTCTGGCCGGTTTTAGCGCCCAGCGTACCGGTGGCCACCAGTTTGCGCAATATCTCAGGCACCCGAAAGGTCTCGCGGCTCTCATCGTCTGGAATGGCAGGATAGAGATTTTCAGCGACATACAGCAGGGTATCGAGTCCGACTAAATCCGCCGTGCGGAAGGTGGCCGATTTTGGGCGTCCGACCAAGCTGCCTGTGAGGGCGTCAATTTCTTCGATCGTATATCCCTGCTCGATCCAGGCTTGTAAACCAAGCATGGTGACATACATGCCGATCCGGTTGCCAATAAAATTCGGCCTGTCTTTGGCGATGACGATGCCCTTACCGAGATGGAGCCGCCCGAACCACTGCATCCGCTGCAAAACTTGCGGATCGGTATCGGGGGTGGGAATCAATTCCAGCAATTTCAGATAGCGAGGCGGATTGAAGAAGTGAGTGCCGAGGAATCGCCGCCGGAAGGAATCAGAGCGGCCTTGGGTAATTGCCTGAATCGGTAAACCGCTGGTGTTGGTGGAAATAATCGTCTGTTCGCTAACGGTGGCTTCCAGCCGCTGCATCAACTGCTGTTTCACGTCCAGGTTTTCCACCACCGCTTCGATCACCCAATCCACATTGGCGATGCGGTCAAAATGCTGCTCGAAATTGCCCAGCCTGACCCGATGCGCGGTTTTCTCGGTAAAGAAAATCGGAGGCGATTGTTTAAGGGCTTTCTTAAACGCTGCTTCGACTAGGTCATTTTTGGAGGCAGAAGCAGCCGGTAGATCGAGGAGTTCGACCATCAGACCGGCGTTGGCAAGGTGGGCCGCGATTTGGGTTCCCATCACGCCTGCCCCCAGCACAGCAGCAGTTCGGAATGGCTTAAACATGATGCTAAAACCTCTTGTTGAAACGTCAAAAGATGGTGGTTAACTTGGCAATTCGGCTCGGCAGATCAGGCAGATTGATTCCCGTCCCTAACAGGAAGGGCACAACCGAGCGGAGGGTCGTCAGGCGGGGGTTCAGCGACTGAGCTACCACCGGACAGGGCGTCACCGGAATTGTGGGACAGAGCGCTTCGATTGGTTCGTTCACTGATTCATTCACTGATTCGTTCACTGGAGATTGCTTTGGTTTGAAAAATCCTCTGTGTTACACGAGGTGCAAAAATCAGGCGGGTTGGGTCGATGCCCTGAGCAGCTGCCTGTGTCCGCAGATTTTGTTCGGTTGCAGGTCGATCGCTGAGCAACCACAGCACGCTCTGGGGTACTTGCTGTAGAATTCGCATCCAGACTGCAAAAATCGTTGGTTCAATTTTTTGGCTTTTGTTGAAGCAGCAGAACACAAATGCATCCGCAGGCAGGCCGTGCTGCTGTTTGGGCAAATTGCTGAGGATAGTGGGGTCGCTATCGGGATAGGGATAGCAGTTGATTTGGTAGGTGTGTGGTAAGTAAAGGCGGGCTTCGGTCAGGGTGGTTGCTAGTTCGGGTGGAGTAATGACAGCATCGGTGATGATGTAGTCCATATACTGAGCGCCCGAGGTGCCTGGGTAACCCAAATAGTTGACCTGGAGTGGAGCGGGGCGTAGGGCGAACAGCTCTGGACAAGCGTAGTTGGTATAACCGGCTAGATCGATCAAGATATCAATTTGGTCCTGCATCACCAAGCGAGCGATTTGAACCGGAGTCTGGCCCTGCACATCTCGAAAGCAGTCGCAGCTCTGCATCAGCGTTTGCCGCTCGCGGCTCTGGTCATCGGGTCCTAGAGAATAGGCAAACACGTCAAACTGCTGCCGGTCATGTAGCTCAAATAAGCGCAGAATGAGTTGCCCAACTGCGTGGTAGCGCAAGTCTCCAGACACATAGCCTAACCGAATGCGCGAGTTTTGCCTGATGCTGCGTTTATCCGGTTGATTCGTATCGTGTTTTGCTTCGGCCAACTGTTGCTGCAATCCGGCCATACGGCGTTCAATTGCTGCGGCATAATCCTGAGCGATGGCCTGTTGCTCGCTGGCTGAGAAGGGTAGAAATAAACTGTTCAGCGGCGAGATGGGAACTGTCAGATCGGGGCGGGATCGAGTTTGAAATCCTTGCTGCAATCGGGCGAACGAATCGGCTAAGTTCGTCCAGTCACCTGTTGCCAGCATCAGCTTGAGCGATTGGTCTAGAACTTGCAGGTGATTAGGCTGCAACTGCAAAATTTGCCGGTAGGTCGCTGCGGCTTCAGGAAACTGCTCTAGGCGAAGCTGAATGTTTCCCAGATTGGTGAGGGCCGGAATGTCAAGGAATTTCATTATTTTTAGGTGCGTTACTCACCTTGGGATCGTCATCTGCTATCGCTAATGTGATTGCAGGTATTATTTTAATCTATACTCGTGCCTTTCGGATTGGAGACGTGATTCGGATTGGAGACATTATAGGAGAAGTAACTGAGAAAACCCTATTTGTCACCCGGATTCTGACGCCTAGAAAAGAAGTGATTACCATTCCCAATTCGGCGGTGCTCAGTAGCAATGTGGTCAATTTCCATGCTGGTGCGCGTGAATTCAAACAATATTTACTTCTACACACAACCGTTACGCTGGGGTACGATCTGCCTTGGCGCAAAGTTCATGATGTGTTGATTCAAGCGGCTCTCTCAACGTCGAATATTGTTCCTGAGCCTTGTCCCTTTGTGTTGCAGACAGCGTTAAATGATTTTAACGTCAGCTATGAACTAAATGCCTATACGAATCACCCTGAGATTATGCCGAGAATTTATTCTGAATTACATCAAAATATTCAAGACTATTGCAATCAAGCTGGGATTGAAATTTTGTCTCCCACCTACTCATCACTGCGAGATGGCAATCATTCCACGATTCCCAGTGACTATCTACCAGATGATTACAGTCCTCCTTCGTTCCAGATTCAGAGCAAAAACGGACAGTAGCTGATCTGAAGGGCCGCTAAAATCAACTTAGACTGATTTAGGCGTCAGAGTTGACATCTGGCTGACTGATGGCCTGCAGTACAGTCGTAGATGAGGTGGCTGGCATCTGCAAATCGCCTGGAAAGAAGGGCTTGCCCTGCTTAGCATATTCATATATAATCCAAAACCGCAGCATTTCACGCGGATCAGCGGTTTCTGGTAGAGCGGTGGTCATGCGCCGGAACACTTCTGTCAGTCCTTCGGCTTCCTGGATCATGGCCTGACGGCGGCCCTCTGCTTCAGCAATCAGGGTTTCTCGTTGAGCTTCAGCTTCGGCAATTTTGATGCGTTTAGCACAAAAAACGGCTTAGCCCCCTGACGCCCCGCTTCTGACTTCCCGCAGTATGATTGGGAATAAACCTGTCCCATTGCTGCTGTATTAATCTGTGAATCTGCCATCCTTAACCACCCCAGACCTAAATCAACTGTTCCCCTTTGCTGACTCATCGCGTCGATCCGGAGAATATTCTGGCGGTGACGTTCACTAATAAGGCAGCGCGGGAAATGAAGGAGCGGATCGAGCGGTTGTTTGCGGAACAGGAGGCGATTGCCCAGTATGGTAAACCGTTGGAAGCGCTGTATCCGGCTGAGCAAACGCGCCTCAAGTCGCAGGTGTATAAGCAGATCACTAAAAACCTCTGGATTGGAACGTTCCATGCCCTCTGTTCGCGGATTCTGCGGTTTGATATCGAGAAGTATCAGGGCATCAACGGGCGACGCTGGAATCGCAACTTTTCGATTTTGGATGAGTCGGATGCCCAGAGTTTGATCAAGGAATTGGTGATCAGCGCTAACTTAGATGACAAGAAATTTGAACCGCGCTCGGTTCGCTATGCGATCAGCAATGCCAAAAACCAGGGGCTATCTCCACAAGCCTTTGAGCAAGAGCAGCCCAACTATCGTGGCCGGGTGATTGGCGATATCTATGCTCGCTACCAGGAGGCACTGGCCAATAATAACGCGCTGGATTTTGATGATTTGATTCTGGTGCCGGTGCAGCTGTTTCGCCAAAATCAACAGGTGTTAGATTATTGGCATCGACGCTTTCGCCATATTCTGGTAGATGAATATCAGGACACGAATCGAACGCAGTATGATTTAATTCGGTTATTAGTGACGAATGGTGTGGATACGCACCAGTTCAATGATTGGAATTACCGCTCAATTTTTGTGGTGGGCGATGCCGATCAGTCAATCTACTCGTTCCGGGCGGCAGATTTTACGATTCTGATGAACTTTCAGCAGGATTTTGGCGACGGTCTGCCGGATGATGACACCCGCACGATGGTGAAGCTAGAAGAGAACTATCGCTCCACTGAGAACATCCTGCAGGCCGCCAACGAGCTGATCGAAAATAACACAGAACGGATTGATAAGATCCTGCGTCCAACGCGCGGATCGGGAGAATCGATCTACTGCTATCGGGCCGAAGACGAAACCGCAGAAGCGAATTTTGTGGTGAATCAACTGCGGCAGATGGAGCTGACTAACCCCGATCTGAGCTGGGGCGATTTTGCCATTCTCTACCGCACTAATGCCCAATCCCGCGCCTTTGAAGAAGTAGCTAGCTCAAGGAAGAGCACCCCAGTTACCCGCAAAGACGACTTCTGTACAGCAATGGGCAGAACGATTGCAGTCCTATGCCAACTCGGATGCGATCCAGCCGCAATTTGCCTACTGGAATGCCTTCTCTGCCAATCCGGTTCATTTACCCGTTGATTTTCCTGCTGGCGAAAATACGGTTGCCACCAGTGAGCAGATCCGTATCATGTTCTCGATTGAACAAACACAAATGCTTTTAACCGCAGTTCCAAAAGCCTATAGTGCCCGAATTCAAGAGGCTTTACTGACGGCATTGGCGCAAACCCTGAGTGAATGGAGCGGGCAATCGTCATTCCTGGTGGACGTGGAAAGCCACGGTCGTGATCATCCTTGGGAAGATATTGACTTATCTCGCACAGTCGGTTGGTTTACGACAATTTCACCGATTTTGTTCACAGTAGCAGGAAACCAAATCGAAACTAATTTACAATCAATTAAAGCCCAATTTCGCACTGCTCTAAATTATTCTTTTGCCTATGGAACTTTACGCTATCTGAGTACAAAGTACGAATTGCCTGATTACCCGCGATCTGAAGTAAGTTTTAATTACTTGGGACAATTTGATATAGCACAATTTGACACAGCCCAATTTGACACAGCCCAACCCGATACAGCACAATTCGATACAGAAAAATTTAACGCCTCTATCCCCGCTGCAACCGCACCCCTGCTAGAGCGCATCCAGCAACCACTCGGCTCGACTCAGAGCTTGCTGCAACCGAAGCACTATCGTTTGGAAATTAATGGTGCCATTGATGCTGGGCAGCTTTATTTGGACTGGAGCTACAGCCGCGACCAGTACCACTGCTCTACTATGCTGCATCTCACGCAACGGTTTCGAGACTACCTGTTGGATTTAATTGAGTCTAGTCAGAGCGAGTCTAATCAAACCTCTCAGACGGGTTACAATCCCTCTGATGTGGCTCTTGTCAAGCTTGATCCATCCCAACTAGAAGCCGTGTTGTCGCAGGTTGCGTTTGAACCCATCAATATTGCAGATGAACCGGGAGGTCATTCATGATGCCGCCAGCCGCCCAGCCCCCAACCCCAATCGCCGATATCTACCCCCTGTCACCAATGCAGCAAGCTGGTTCGTTCTGAGGCGAATATTGGCTCCGCCTGCCGAGGATTGGGTGGTGATGGCGCTGTCATCCAGAACAATGCGACCCGTCTGTAAGGGTGTAGTGAGGGCAATGTTGGCCTGGGTACCAGAACTTTGATCAACCCGAATCTGGCTGGCCTGCATCAGCCGAATTTGCTGAGCGTCAATGAAAATGGCACCATTGCGGTTCGTTTGACCGGAGTGCTGAGCCGTTTCAATTTGACTTTGCTGATTTAGATTCACCGTCCTGGCATTGATCGCAATTGCGCCACCTCGCCTTCCGCCTCGAGTAGACAAACGCGCTTGATCGGAAAGGCTGAATTGATTGACAAAACGTTTGTTGAATCCACTAATTTGCAGATTGCCAGAATCTTGATCATTGTCAGTAACAATGCCAATCTCAGCACCGTCCTCCAAACGCACAGTTCGACCGACGCGAATCAGAATATTTCCCGTATCGCCTGGATTTGTCGAGGTGTTTTCGTTATTATTACCATTCAAACCAATATTATTATCGTCTTGATTCTCTACATTGCCGTCGTTTGAATTTTCATTGTTAGATTCTGGAGACGGTTCGTTGCTGGTATTGCTATTTGTATCCTCTGGAGTAGCTACGGTGCCAGAGAAAATGCCGCTGGTTTGGTCCTGCTCAGAAGCACCACGGATTTCTAATTCTCGCGCCTGCACATCAATATTTCTGACTGGACCTCGGCGGTTAGTCAAGATTTCCACGCGTGAACCGGATTGCAGGCTTAGAGTTTCCGCTGCAAATACACGGATGGCATTGTCTTGGCGATTTGTCTTGGCGGCTTGGGTGTTGGTCACGATTCGCGACGCATCGGTAAGAGTGACATTTCTACCGCGAATTTGAATCACGCCCCCCTCCGCTCCAGCAGCATTCAGCAGTGCCCTATCAGTCAGGTCAATATCTTGATAAAAGTTGGCCTGTTGATTGTTGCGATAGCCGATATCCCAACCGCTGTCAATTGGATTTAGCCGCACTAATCCATTCGCTGCGACACTACCCAACTCGATGCGTCCGCCTGCCGCCGTTAACCTGCCACCCTCGACCGCTACGGTTCCTCCGACCAAGGCCAGCGTCTGACCTCTAAAAATGATGATTAGCATGACCATCTTGATCAATTGCTTGATGTCTACTTACATCTTGCAATAAGCGAGTCGTTTTACAAACCGCAGGCGATGCTGGTGGAACGAGAAAACAAGCAGGTTCAAAGTCCTCCAATTTTGGGGGACTTTGAACCTGCGGGTATTCCAGAAAAGGAGGCTTCAGGGGTTGTGATACCTCAGCTAGGATTTATGTGTATACCGTAGCCTTTGGTAAGGGGGGCTAGGAGGGATCCCAACATGATTTGCGATCTACTGGGACTAGAGCTATCAAAAAAGGTATTAAGCTGTCGGAGGTAGAACAATGCGTTGGGCTAATCCCATTCGCTGTAAGACTAAAATCACCCACCAGGTCATATCAATTTCCCACCACTGCCATCCTGCTTTTGCCACATTGGGATAAGCATGGTGATTGTTGTGCCATCCTTCTCCGTAGGTTAAAATTGCTGCCCACCAGAGGTTACGCGAGTTATCGTCTGAGTCGTGGGTCCGGTAGCCGGTAATATGAGATGCCGAGTTGATCAACCAAGTGCTGTGCCAAAGTAGAACGGTTCTAACAAATACGCCATAAATCACAAATGACCAACCACCCAGCAGGTACAGTCCAATTGCGAGTGGAATTTGCAGCAACAGAAAATAGCGATCGAGCCAGCGGTAAAAACCATCACGTGCCAGATCTGGTGCAAATTGCCGATTCGATTCATAGTCAAAAAACTCCGGGCGTTTGTGGAGCAACCACCCCATGTGACTCCACCAAAAGCCCCGTTTCGCTGAATAGGGATCTTTGTCTAAGTCTTCGGTGTATATATGGTGTCTGCGATGTCCTGCAACCCAAAAGATTGGACCACCTTGCAAGGCTGCGGCTCCAATCAAAGCAATGATATACTCTAAGGCTTTGGGAACCTGAAGGCTGCGGTGCGTCAATAGCCGATGATACCCCAAACAAATGCCAATACTACCCAGCAGCCAGTGAAGAAAAATCGTTACTCCCAGCGCCGACCAGGAGAAAAACCAAGGCGCTAGTAACGCTAAAGCGTGAACTGCTACAAAAATACCGATGCTTGTCCAATTAATTACAAGCGGCTGACTAGACTGGCGGTCAGTCTCAGATCGTTCTCACCCCCGGCGAAGACCCTTCGACCGGAATGGCCGTGGCATGGCGCACCGACATGGCCGCGCAAGATACCATCGCGGAGATCGCGGAACTGGTTCCTGCACCCAATTTTCATCTTCGATCCCGCCAAGTGATTGGCAGCAACCGCGCCTCGGTTAGCGAAAATGGGTCGGCGCGGCACCATTCGGTGCGTTTCGCCGGCTTGCGACCCGATACAGCTTACGCCTACCGAGTGCGCGGTTCCGCAGGCTTTTCGGAGTGGCATCAGTTCAGGACGGCACGTGCTGACGACGCACCGTTCCGCATCCTCTATTTTGGCGATACGCAGAACCAGATCCTCGATATCGGTTCGCTGGGGTGGCGGCGCGCATTGCTGCAAGCCGGAGACCCTCGCCTGATTCTTCATGCCGGTGATCTGGTCGCAAGCCGCGATAACATGGTCCACGATGACGAATGGGGGGAGTGGGCAGCCGCGGGCGGATGGGCGCTGGCTGCCATTCCCCAGGTGCCTGCTGCTGGCAATCACGAGTATGTCGATCATTTCAGGCCTGACGGCCGTGAAAGCCGGGTATTGGGCAATCACTGGCAATTGACCTTCGCGCTCCCCGGCAATGGTGCGCCAGGCGTTGAATCAACGACCTATGCGATCGATTACCAAGGCGTCCGGATCGTGGTTCTGGATGGGACCTCGGCACTCGATCTCGGAACGGCGGAAAGCCAGACCCGCTGGCTGGATGCGCGCTTGCGTGAAGCAGGCGACAGATGGAAGGTTGTTCTGTTCCATCAGCCGATCTTCACCTGCGCCCGGCCCGGAGACACCCCCGCGCTACAGGCAGCATGGAAACCGCTGTTCGACAAGTATGCCGTCGATTTGGTCTTGCAGGGTCACGATCATTGCTATGCCCGCCTGACCTCCGAAGCCGGGCGCGATGCAGGGAAAAGCGCGCGGGACGAAGGGCGTTCACAGGGGCCGGTCTATATGGTGTCGGTGGTGGGGGCGAAGATGTACGGCCTCAACGATCGCGCGGACACCCAGCCTGACATGGCAGCGGAAGATACCAGCCTTTTCCAGGTGATCGACATCGCGCCTGATCGGTTGAGCCTTCGCGCTTACATGATCCCACCAGCCCGAGGGCACTCCTGTCTTCCCCGCCGACGACCCCAACTCCATCCGCGCCCGAACCACCCTCCACGACATCTCGGGCCAGCCAAGCATCATCCTCGAAGTCCGCTCCGATCGCCCCGTCTACCACCAGGGCATCGCCACCATCCGCGTCTTCACCGACGCCGTGCTCATCGCCGGGCTTGCCGTCGCCCTGATGCTCGGGCTCACCCTCCACGTCATCGTCATCAGGCCCGTGCAGCTGATCGACCAGGCCCTCAGAGCATCACACGACACGCGCCGAAGCACCCTCGCCGCCGCCGCCGCAAGCACCGACGAGATCGGCCGGCTCGCCCGCTCCATCATCCGACTCCTCGACGACCTGCACCGAGGCCAGATCGAGCTCCAGCGCTCCGAGCGTGCCTTCCGAGAGATGGCCGATGCCTCGCCCGTCATGGTCTGGGTCACCGACCGGCACGCCGCCGTCACCTACGCCAACCCGCCCATGCGTGAACTCATGGGGCCGCCCGCCGCTGAAGGCTCGAGCCTCCACTGGCTCGACCTGGTCCATCCCGACGACGCCGAGGCCGCCCAAGCCAGCGTCCAGCTCGCCTCGATCGAGCAAAGACCCTTCACCATCGAGTGCAGGTTCGTCCCCAGCGCCTCGGGACCAAGATGGGTCCGCGTCAGCGCCAGGCCGCGATTCGACGCCGCAGGCACCTTCCAGGGCTACATCGGCGTCTGCGACGACATCCACGAGGCGCGTCTCGCCGACCAGATCCTCCGCGAGTCGGAGGAGAAGTTCCGCTCCATGTTCGAGTCGGCTCCCGTCGCCATCGCCCTCTGCGACGTCGCTGGAACCCTCCTCCAGGCCAATCCGCGCTTCGTACAGCTCGTCGCCAGGCCGCGCCACAGCCTCGCCGGCACGCCCCTGTCCGAACTCGTCACCGACGCCACCGCACGCGACTTCATCGAACTCGCCCGCGACAGCCTCCTCCACCGTCGCCTCGAGCCAACGGAGAGTCGGCTCGCCAGGCCGGATCACACCTCAACCCCGGTGCTCATCAGCGGTGCCACGGTCCGCACCGCCGACGGACAGACCCGCCTCTGGGTCTTCGCCGAGGACATCTCCGCCCGCCTCACTACCGCGACCAAGGTCGGGATGGCCAAGAGCATGAAATCTGGCTCGATTCCCATCGCTGGCTGCTTGACAAATTCCTCTATGCCCGCAAGCACTACGCCCACGGCGACCAATATGACTATTTTGATCACTCCAGTGTAGTCGGCTGGACCCGGCTGGGCAATCAGGAGCACCCGCAGGTGATGGCTGTGCTCATGAGCGATGGCTGGGGAGGTAGCAAATGGATGGAAGTCGGTAAACCCAACGCTGAATTTTATGATCTGACCGAACATATCAGGGAGCCGGTCTACACCAACGAATATGGCTGGGGCCAGTTTCATTGCAAAGGCGGGTCAGTATCGGTTTGGCTGGAGGGAAGTGTTGAGGGTTGACAAACAACTTCATACCTCAGCGACTCACTCCGGCTATATCACCGGCTGTAGCCAAACCTCGGCCCAGCAAGCAGCAATGCATGAAAGCAGCCGTGGGTCTAACCGACCGCAGCCGTTGTCGCTAGCTCAATCGCCGTCGCTGGTCCCACAATTGACACATAGGGCTGATTTAAGTAACGCCGTACCGCCTGCTGAATTTCTTCAGCTGTGACCGCTGCCACTGCTTGCTGAAATTTCTGGTCAAACTCAATGCCGAGATTCAGAATCTCGTACCAGCCGAAAATCTGCGCAATCTGGGCGTTTGTCTGTTTGCCGAGCGCATACTGACCCAGCAGTTTATTCTGAGCTGCCTCTAGTTCTTCCGGTGTCAGCAGTGTTTTATGAAGGCGCTCCACCTCGTGGTATAGCCCTTCTAGAGCAATTGCTGCGTTGTCGGGAGCCGTGCCGATGTAGGTGACAAAGTAGGACGTGTCCACCCGAGTGGGGTAGAATGCCGACACATCATAGGCCAGACCCCGCTTTTCGCGCAGTTCCACAAACAGCCGGCTCGATAAGCCATTGCCTAAATAGGTATTGAGCAGCTTTAGGGCAATGTGATCCGCATCCTGCACCGATGCCGCCAGATACCCCAACATCACGATCGCCTGCTGAGTATCTTGCTCGGTCACTAATCGTTGGGGCTGTGCGCTCAAAAGCGGTAAATTCAACGTTGGTAGCGGCACCTGCGGAGCTTGCCAGTCGCCAAAGCAAGGAGGATGTCTCCCACGCCGCCGCGAGCGCGGGCGTTGGTCGGGCGGTAGACGCCCGTGAGCAGGTTGAAGCAGGTGGTCTTCCCCGCGCCGTTGGGCCCGATGAGCCCATGAAGCCGACCCGGCGGGAGCTGGAGCGAGAAGTCGGTGACGGCCTTGAGCCCGCCGAACTGGATCGAGATCGCGCGAACGTCGAGGGCGAGCGCGCTCATGGCTTGCCCTTTCCGCGGCGCCGCCGCGTCCAGAGCGAGCGGTCCCAGATCTCGCCGACGCCCAGCAGACCCATCGGGCGGACGATCATCACGGTGATGAGCATGAGCGCGTAGAGCACCATTCGGTAGTCGGAGAGTTTCACGCCCGCCTCGCGGGCACCCCAGCGCATGAGCTCCCACCCGGCGACGACGCCGGCCAGGACCGCCAGGGCGCGCCAGCGCCGCTGGGTGAAGATGGAGATGAGGATGGCCAGCGGGATGAGGACGTACAGCCCGTCGGGGAAGAGGCTGCGCGGCTCGCGCAGCGCCTCGGGCAGCAGGGTGAGCAGGGTGGCGGCGATCGCGGCGCCGCTGATGGACCCCAGGCCCCCGAGAACGACCATGATGATGATGTCGAAGGACTTCTGGAAGCCCAGCTCGCCGGGGTTGAGCTGCACGCCGGTGGTGTGGGCGAAAAGGCCCCCGGCGATGCCCGCCAGCGCCGCGGCGATCACGAAGGCCCGCACCTTGTACTTGGTGGTGTTCACGCCCATGGCGGCGGCGGCGACCTCGTCCTCGCGGATGGAGAGGAACGCCCGTCCGGTCGAGCTGTACTTGAGCCGGAACGCGACCAGCAGGGTGATGCCCGCGAAGAGCCACGCCCAGAAGAGGCTCGCGTAGGGCGGCAGCCCCGAGAACCCGAGCGACCCACCGGTGTGCAGCGGCCACTTGTAGACAGGCAGTTGCGCGATCTCCTGGGCGTCGTAGAGCACGTCGGTGGTCTGCGACTGGATGAGCACGCGGACGATCTCGCCGAATCCCAGCGTGACGATCGCGAGGTAGTCGCCCCTGAGCCGGAGCGAGGGCAGGCCCACCAGGTAGCCACACGCGGCCGCCACCAGCGCACCGGCCATGAGGGAGCCCACGAAGATGCAGCACCCCCTCACCCTCTTCCTCTTCCCTGCGCTTTCCAAGGTATCTAGCCTCGCTAGCTCTGAAACTAAGCCAAGTTTCAAATTCAACGTTGACTCCGTACTGCGGCAAGTCTGGCAAACTCTACAGGAAGATTTTCGCATTATTTTTGAGCGAGACCCAGCGGCTCGTCACTGGCTAGAGGTGCTTTGCTGCTATCCCGGTTTTCATGCGCTGTTGTGCTATCGTCTGGCTCATTGGCTGCATGGTCGGTATGTGGTGTTTCTGCCTCGGTTAATTTCCCATCTGGGCCGATTTTTCACCGGCATTGAAATCCATCCGGGTGCGGTGATCGGCAAAGGTGTGTTTATCGATCACGGTATGGGAGTTGTGATTGGCGAAACTGCGATTGTCGGTGACTATTGCCTGATCTATCAAGGTGTAACGCTGGGGGGAACAGGAAAAGAAACCGGTAAACGCCATCCCACCCTCGGTCAGCATGTGGTGGTGGGAGCCGGAGCCAAAATTCTAGGCAATATTCACATTGGCGATTTCGCCCGCATTGGAGCCGGATCGATTGTACTACGCCCTGTTCCTGCTCACTGTACAGCCGTTGGCATACCCGGTCGCAATATTTGCCGCGAAACAACCCAAACCTGCCCGCTCGATCATGACCAAATTCCCGATGCCGAAGCAATTGCTATACGGGCTTTGCTAGATCGAATCGAGCAATTAGAACAACAAGTTCAGCAATTATCCCGGTAATTAATTATCTCAACATTTATCTCAAAATCGATTTGCTCAACATTAACTCAGATTCAAAACAATAAAATAATTCACCGTTCACTTCCCATCAACCCTTTTGAGGTAATGCTAATGTTCCTCTCTTCCCCTACTCATTCTGCAACCCAGTCAATTCATATAACGCATGCCAATACCACAATGCATGTTGTATCTGTCCCTCGGATCGATCGCTGGCGAATCTATCATCGCCTCCAAGAACTCACCATTCCCTGTTGCTGCCCGTCCGACGGCTCGCTCTGTGTTGCAGTAGAAAACTGCACTGGTGCTCTGTTAGTACGGAGTGTCGTACAACAGTTCATCGCCTCACGGCAAGAAATGGTGGACTGGCTAGAGCGGAGAGGAGGACTGGGGAGGTGAGAGCAAATATAGTTGCACATGGCGTTGAATAGATAATTTTATGGTTCACCCTTTTGGTAAAAGTTGGAGGATTACGATGAAACATAAATTAAACAAAACTTTTGTAATTACTTTTTCAACTACTTTTGCAAGTGTGGTGGATACTGTAGGAGCAACATTAGCTTTACTAAGCAACTCGCTATTAGCCCAGGAGGCAGTGGCACCAGAAGATCTATATGTTGGCTTATAGCAGGGTGTGGATGAAGTAGATGGCGGTAATTCACTGCGTTCGATCCCGCCCACTGAATCTGGGTTTAAGGTGGTGGGGCGGGACACTTGGCACGGGCCTTGCAAGTACGGCGATCCTGCTACTGTCCTGGCCCAGTTGAGTGTAGAGCAGGAGTCTCTGGTCGGGACCTAGAACCTAGATTGCCAAGTAGGGGAAACGGCTGAAACCGGCGATCGCTGATTCAAGGTTCGCTACAGGTTTGATTGCGCCACAAAGACGTTAACAGAAACATTACGCATAGAGGAGTTCATCCGCTGATCTGCCTTGAGTTGACCGGCAACGTAAACCAAAACAGCGTTCCTTGCTTGAGTTGACTCCTGACACCGATCTGACCACCGTGAGCCTCAATAATTTGCTGGCAGAGGTACAGTCCCAACCCCAACCCCACCGATTTGGGTTTAGACTTGCCGCGAAAATAAGGGTCAAACAGCCGCTCGCACTGTTCTGGCTCAATCCCGACCCCATCGTCTGCGACGGTGCAGCGAATCCAGTCACCCTCTGGTTGGGCATCCAACACAATCTTCAGCCCCGGTGGATTATGTTTGAGGGCATTGGCCAGCAGGTTTTGGTAAACTCGCGCCAGTTGCAAGGGGTCCACCTCAACCAAGGGCAGATCTTCAGGAATTCGGTTTTCGAGCTGGGTGTGCTCGCGTTCCATCATTGGCAGCAGATCGGCAATTGCCGAAGTCACCAGCGGCCTCAGGGTTAGGGGTTTGGGATGCAGCGTAATCCCCCAGATTTCGGCGGCGTGGGTGTCGATTAGCGAATTGATCAGGTCTAACTGGCGCTGATTGCTTTCCTGCATCCGCTCTAGCACTTTGCGCGGCAGCGGACGGGAGTGAATACCGTGCTGGTGCATCAGGCGAGCAACCCGCTTACGGGAGCAACGCACTCCTTGTTGCCGCAGGGCAGCGTGGATGCGCGGACTGCCGTACAACCCACGACTTGCTTGATAAGCAGCCCGAATTTCCGTCAGCAGCACTGCGTCAGTCTGCTGGCGCTGGCGCGGGGGTCGAGTGCGCCAGGCGTAGTACCCGCTCACCGATACCCCTAATGCCCTACACAGTCGCTCGACACGCCCCACCTCGCGGTGGATCTCGATGATCTGGTAGCTCATGGCTGGCTCCGGCTGACAATGCTCATAGCCTTTTTTAAAATGTCACGCTCTTGCCGCAGCACCTCATTCTCCCGCCGCAAGCGTTTCAACTCCGCTTCCATCTCGGCCACGCTCCCATTCGTGTTGGTCTGAGACTGGTTACCATACAATCTGCGCCACCGATACAGGTTGTTGTCATTGATCCCCAGATCACGCGCAATCTCGGCGATGCGTTTGCTGCTGGTCTCCATCAGCCGTACTGCTTCGCGCTTGAACTCTTCTGTGTACTTTTTTCGCTCTACTGCCATTGGCCTCTGCTCCTCGATTCAGTGTACCTGTCTCTTAGGTTTTCCTCCACTGAATCGGGGCAAGCTCATTGATTTCTCGCGCTTTTTAGGCGGAGCGAATTGCTCACCACGAAAACCCCAGAATGGGCATTACCATCGAAGTGGCGACTTGAGGCGATTAAACATCGTCTATCTCTTTGACGAACAGTTTCTTGAGCGTCTTTCTTCTTATGCCACAAGGACACCATCCTTCACCTTGAAACCAGCATAACATACTTTGGCAAGCTATTCCGCCTGCTTCCAAACACCGCAAATTTATGTCATAGTTGGATGTAGTTTTTTCATCACCCCTTCAGAGGTCTCGACTTCCGAAGGGGTTTTGTATTCCTGATACGTTGGCATCATACTTACCAAATAAGAACTGTTGGCGAAGTATCCGCGTATACTCCCTGATACAATCGGAAAAATATTGACATGCTCATCCGAGAATTTCCCACTTCCGTAATCGAGAGAATAGGGTACTACGTGTATGCCTTGATTGACCCTGAAAATGAACAAGTCTTTTATATACTTAGCTGAGCAAAAGAAAACGTTCTGATCAAACCGGATCGCCGTCGCCTCAGATATCCATTTTCCGCATTTAGAACAGTTCACGAGCATTTCATCGTTTCCCTTTCTACGAAAATGCTCATTTGGCATCGCCGGAGATCCATCCGGAGAATGTTTGGATCTTATCTGTTGTTGCATTTGCCTGAGCGTCCTCCAGATCTCGAATCCCGCGATCAATTGACGTCGATAACGGAATGCGGTTAGTGCGATCAGTACGGCGATCACCGCAAAGATAAAAATTGCCTCTTTCATTGTTGTGGCGGGGTGCGAGTAAGAAGCGAATTCAGTTCGGGGATTGCCGGATTTGATGTGTTTACCTGTTTCAACCGCTCGAGAGCTTTACCGGCAGAGCCGATATCACCCTTCAGCCAGTATGATTGAATCAAATACTGAAGCGCCCTTTCGTTTTTCGGATCGATTGAAAGAGCTCTGTCAAATTCGTTGATCGCTTCGGTGATCTTTGGCGGTTGTTCCAGAAAATAAGTAAGTGCGATGTCGGTGCGGACCACAGCGTCGTTCTGCTTTATAGCAATAGCCTTTGAATATATTGAGCGCGCTTTTACAAAGCGCTCGTTTTCCTTTGCGAAATTCGCGATGTCGAATTCCGCGTTCCCAAGCGAGACCAGCACTTCGTAATCCTTAGGGTCCGCGGCATTGACCCTTTCAAGTAGCCGGGCGGACTCTTTGATAAGATCTACGTCCTGCCGCATAGCCCCATATCTATAAAGAGCCATCCCAAGATCCCGATTGAAGGCAAGATCGCCGGGAGAATCATCCGCCCTTTGTATCTTCGCTCTTATCTCCTCGTCGGAAAGTGTGGTTGCGGCTTCACGTTTTGAATTTTCCTCAACTGTTTTCGAGAGCCGCTCATTCTCTTTACGGAGTTTGTCCATTTCGCCTTTATTCAATGCGTTGGCGATAAAAAAGCCGCCGACAAAGCTCAGAATGACGGCGATCAGCGGTAGAAAAAAAGTCTTAGCTATCACTTATAGTAAGTTTATCAAATAGTAAGTGAACGAAAAACGCCGCAGCATCTAGCCGCGGCGCCCTAATAACAATTTTGACGAACACTATTCAATCTTTGCGTTGCCGGAGTACGGTGTTGTACTGCTGCAAAATGTAGGCATATACCGGTTCGAGCTGGGTTAGGAGCGTATCGAGCCAGTTGCGCCGCTCTCCCGGACTGCCTCGCACCAGCTCCAGATCGAGGCTGGAAAACTGCACGGCATTGAGTACACCCAGAAAATCAAGCTGGCGGCGCAGGGTTTCGCTATTGAGGCTGACGGTGCGGCGTCCGTTGCTGCGCAGGGTTAAAGCCAGGTCCACGGGAGACTCATGTCGTTCCAGCGTCGCCTGAATCTGCCCAACCTGTTCCCCATCTAGTACCAAATCACGATCCCGCAACGCTCGATGGGAGCGCAGCGTCGCCAATAGTTCGACGGCCTCTAGCAGATTCGACTTGCCCTGGGCATTATCTCCCACCAGAATTGTTTTGGGCGCAACAAACTCCACCTGCTGGTCGTGATAATTGCGAAACTGCTTCAGATGGAGGGTTTTGAGATACATGCCAATGATTGGATCAGGCGGCGCTAATCGATGGGATTGATGCGGCCAGGTCGCCGTTTAAAATACCAGCGGCAGAACAGTTTTTCTAGCTCCACCCAAACAAACATCAACAGGCTAGTGCCAATGCAAATGCCAAGTTCGGTGGCATTCAGGTAGTGAGTGCCAAAGAAATCGCGCAGGGGTGGTACATAAACTAGCATCAACTGCAAAATCGTGGTTAACCCAACCGCAATCAGCAAAAAAGGATTGGTGAATGGATTCAGTTCTACCGTGAGCTGCGTGTTAGAGCGGATTGCCATCGCGTGTCCCATTTGCGCCAGACATAGGGTGGTAAACACCATCGTCTTCCAGCGTTGCGGATCGCCGGGAGTAGCCTGCGTATAGGGATAGGCCCACGCCATCAGCACAATTGTGATAATCGCCAGAATGATCCCAATCCGCACCATGTACCAGCCCAAACCGCGAGCAAAGATACTTTCGCTGGGATCGTGAGGCGGGCGCTGCATCACGTTGGGTTCAGCCGGTTCTACAGCTAGGGCAAGAGCCGGTAAACCGTCGGTAACTAGGTTCATCCAGAGAATTTGCAGCGGCGACAAGGGTACTCCAGCGGCTCCGACAATTAGAGGTGAGGCAGCTGCAGCTTGCCCGCAGCAATGATACGGCAGGCGCTGGGTAAATGACTGGGGATATTGAGCGAGCGGGCCAAATTGTTAGCCGTTCCCAATGGCAGTACACCCAATGGCAACTGAGTTTCTAGCAATCCTTCAATAGCAGCATTGATAGTGCCGTCACCGCCTCCCACAATCACTAGATCAATCTGTTCCTGATACTGGCAAATGAGTTGGGGTAAGCGTTCAGGTACCTCTGCAGATTCCTCTAGCAGGGTAAAGCCTTGGGCGGTTAGCTCATGCTGGGCTTGCTGGCGGGCAAGATCACCTTGTCGCGCATGGGGGTTAATCAGGAGTAAGGCCCGTTTCACGTGTTTTTGCAGTTTGCTTACGGTTTTGGGGTTCTGATTCCAGTTAAGCGCGAGCGTAACTAAATGTTAAATAGATGAATTGCAATTGACCCAAATGATAAATACAATTGTCAGCCCAATCATCGTGCTGAAACTTGGTTTGGCCAGCATCTTAGCAGCTCTGGGAGCCTTGTGCTTCGTCGCCGATCATACTTTCGCGTAAGAATTTTTAACACAAACGCTCATCAAATCAGTCTACTGTAACAATTTAGGTGTACTTTTTCCGGTGCATCTGCTGTTTGTTAAGACCTATCTAAAAGATTCGTCAGCGGTTTGTAAAGACCAAAGCTGAGGAAATTTTTGGGTGGGATTCAGTGCTGCTTCAAGGACAATAACCAAAGTACCAAATCCTTTGAGTGCTGAGACGCCGAATCGATAAATCATCAATCAACGTTGGGATAGGACCTTTAGCATGACCAGTAATCTAGCGACTAAATTGCGCGAAGGAACCAAAAAAGCTCATACCGCTGCTGAGAACATGGGCTTTATCAAGTGTTTCCTCAAGGGCGTTGTGGAAAAGGCTTCCTATCGGAAGCTGGCGGCCAACTTTTACTATGTCTACTCTGCCATGGAAGAAGAAATGGAACGCCATCGCGAGCATCCGGTGGTTTCCAAAATCTACTTCCCAGAACTGCACCGCAAGGCCACTCTAGAGCAAGATCTGCACTACTACTTTGGCAACAATTGGCGCGATCAGATTGCCCCTTCTGCGGCTACGAAAGAGTATGTAGCTCGGAGTTCGGTCCAGGGATCGGGTTGGATCTCGGCATTGGCATCGAGGGTGAACAGCATCAGATCGGGTTTGGTAGAGTCGTATTGGGGCCAGGGAGGTAGGCCTGCGCCATTGGGGTTGCCGGACTTGGCAAAATTGGCGAAGTAGGTGTGAAACAGCCGCGCCATTTCCCGATCGTTCTCGGTGACGGCCTCACCATAGCGAGCATCCAGTGTACTAAACAAATAGGGCTGTTCGCTGGCATGTTCGGCACCGAGCTGCTCCGGACGCAGGGATTCCGCCACATAGCCAAACCGATAGAGCCAAGCCGAGTTGCCGGCTGCTGTCACCTGTCGGGCCACGAAGCGGGCCGGTTCATGCATGGTGATATCAACGGCAATGGTCGGAATGCTCACCTCTGGCGGCAGGGTACCATCAGGATTGTAGGCAGCGATGGCCTGTGCTGCCTCTGGCCCAAAGTAGGAAAACGGGTTTTCTAGGGGCGGGAAGGTGACGGGCAGATCGGCGCTAGTGGTGCCAATCAGGACGGGGACGTCTGCCACTTCGCCTCGCTGTAAAATTTCTCCAGGGGTTGTTGTGATCAGGTCGCCGTCGAAGATGGGGCCGCCGGCATAGGTCGGTGGTTTCGACAGTAACGCGCCCATATTCATATCACCATTCACCTGTTCGGCGGGTAGGGCACGCAATGCTACCAATGCCTCGGGTCCGGTGCCAGTAACCCCAACACTTCTGGCAAACTCAAGGCCGCTTTCCTCCGCAGACGGTAATTCTGGAGTGCTTTGACTCAGCTTGCGCAAACCTACCAGATAGGTACGCCCGCCGCCCGACAACACAATCGCTCGGTGAAATAGCCCCTGCGACTGTGGCGAAGTTAGGTGGTGCATTACTGAAATCCCGCCTGCCGATTCCCCCATGATCGTGACTTGGCTTGGATCGCCGCCAAAAGCGGCCACATTGCGCTGCACCCATCGCAGAGCCGCCAACTGATCCAGCAAGCCGTAGTTACCGAGAGGCCCTTCGTTTGCTGCGGTGAGGGCCGGATGAGCAAAGAACCCTAAACGCCCCAAGCGATAGTTGAAGCTAATGACCACCAGTCCCTGCTGGGCAAAGGCACTGCCGTCATACCATTGGGGGACTGATGGCGGACGTGATCCGCACCGAGCTGCGAACCCCCGCCTCGGATGTGGTCAGCCCCGAACTGTATAACCAACTGCTCACCCTGCACGGCACGATCATGATCTTTCTCTGGATCATTCCGGCGGGTGCAGGGCTGGCCAATTACCTGATTCCCCTGATGATTGGGGCACGGGACATGGCCTTTCCCAAAATGAATGCCTTGGCCTTCTGGATGCTGCCGCCAGCCGGGGTGTTACTCGCTCTCAGCATTCTGGTAGATGCGCCCCAAGCCGGATGGACTTCCTATCCACCCCTTAGCCTGATGACGGGCAAAGTCGGTGAAGGCATCTGGATTTTTTCGCTGCTGGTGCTCGGAACTTCCTCGATTCTGGGGGCAATCAATTTCTTTACCACCATCATCAAGATGCGCGTCCCCAGCATGGACCTCAACAGCATGCCGTTGTTCTGCTGGTCGATGCTAGCCACCTCGGCTCTGATTTTGATTGGGACGCCGGTGTTGGCCGGTGCTCTAATTCTGCTGGCCTTTGATTTGCTGGTGGGAACGGCCTTTTTCAACCCTACGGGCGGCGGCGATCCGGTAGTGTATCAGCATATGTTCTGGTTTTATTCCCATCCGGCGGTGTACATCATGATTCTGCCGCTGTTTGGGGCGATTTCCGAAATTATTCCGGTGCATGCCCGCAAGCCGATTTTTGGCTACCTAGCGATTGCCTACTCCAGTCTGGCGATTTCGTTTTTGGGGTCTAATCGTCTGGGCACACCACATGTTCACTAGCGGCACCCCAGCTTGGCTGCGGATGTTCTTTATGATTACCACGATGGTGATTGCCGTACCGACGGGCATCAAGGTATTTAGCTGGTTGGCGACTATGTGGGGCGGCAAAATTGCCCTCAACAGCGCCATGTTATTCGCGATGGGCTTTGTCGGTGAATTTGTGATCGGCGGCATTAGCGGCGTCATGGTGGCCTCTGTACCGTTTGATATTCACGTTCACGACACCTATTTCATCGTGGCGCACCTGCACTATGTCTTGTTTGGCGGCAGTGTGTTTGGCATCTACGCCGCCATATACCACTGGTTTCCCAAAATGACCGGACGGATGATGAGATTCAACAGCATACGGCTCTGGCCTATCAGTATTTGGCCGAGGAAGGCACCTCGGCCTATTTGCAAACCTCTGCTGCCGCTAGTCGTGCCCTGAATCGAGCCATTCGTAATGGCTACAATCGCCTTGTCCATCTTGACCAAATTACCTGCCCAGTGCTGATGCTGGCTGGCGCTGAGGATCGGCACATTACGGCAGCGGCGAGCTTGGAGACCGCCAAGGCACTAGCCAACTGTCAAACGCACTGCTACGAAGGAGTGGCACACCTGTTTCCCTGGGAGATTCCGAATCAGGTACTGCAAGATATTGACGCGTGGATAGCTCAGCATCCAGAGGTGATTACATCTGACCGCTAAAGGCGGGTGAAATCCCACGGGCGGCCTGGGCGTCGAGCGTTTCGTCAAAAATGGTGAGCTGGCTGGGTTTGCAGCGCTTGATCGTCACTTGGATGGCTTTTGCGCCTTCCTGCTCTAAATCTTCGACAAAGCCTGATTGGTCAGACTCTGCTTCACTTGCACTGACATAGGGGCCAAAGTAATATGTACAATTCGGCGATTCCGTGGTGATTTCAATCCACCAAGCCAGACCAAGAAATTCCAGCGTGCTCAACCAAAGTTCATTCATATGCTCTCACCAGTTTGCCGGATGCAATGACATAGAGCTACATGCCGAGGACCTGCCGCCACCCTGATAGGGCCGCCCGCACCATCAATCGTTTTTACACTCTGTTTATACTGTGTTACACATGCTTTTGCAAAGCCTCTTTTGATACGGTTTTGAGATTAAATCGCTGGGATCGCCGTTGTCGAAAAACTTCATAGAGCACCATACCAGCGGCAACAGAGGCGTTCAAGCTTGGAACATGACCTTGTAATGGAATTGAAACCAGAGCATCACAAGCTTTTTGTGTGAGTAGACCCAGCCCTTCACCTTCCGAACCAATCACCAGCGCGATCGCTCCGCTGAACGTTACAGCATCCACGGGTTGATCAGCTTCAGCAACGGTGCCGTAGATCCAAAAACCAGCACTTTTTAATTCTTCCAAGGCTCGCCCTAAGTTGACAACCCTTGCGACTGGAAAAGTTTCTAAAGCTCCGGCAGCCACCTTGGCCACAGTAGAATATGAACTGCTTGCCGCAACCGTTTCTTCATACGTATTGGGCGATTCGGTAACGCAGTTTTCGACGATAATCGGCGTTTATCTTTTCGCGATGGGCGTAGGCTCTTGGCTTTCGCGGTTCATTGAAAGGAATGTCGCTGAAAAGTTTATAGATATTGAGCTGGCGGTTGCCATCATCGGCGGAGCTTCGGCCCCTCTGCTTTTTCTCACCTTCGCTTACGTGTCCTATTTCGGCCTGATCCTTTATTCGATGGTTTTCATCATCGGGACACTTGTCGGATTGGAAATACCGCTGCTCATGCGGATATTGAAAGACGAGCTCGATTTCAAAGAGCTTGTTTCAAAGGTGCTTGCTCTTGACTATGTTGGAGCGCTGCTTGCTGCATTGATGTTCCCGATCTTCTTGGTTCCGAAGCTTGGTCTGAACCGCACGTCATTGCTTTTCGGGATGCTGAATGCTGCGGTCGGCCTTTGGGCGACCTGGCTGCTCGCTCCGCTGATCAAAACGAAAAGATTGACCATACTTCGGGTTAAGGGCTTTGCTGTGATCGTTCTGCTCGGCATCGCATTTATAAAGGCCGAAAGCCTGACAACGCTTGCAGAGGACGGACTGTTTCCCGATCAGATCGTGTATGCGAAAAGTTCGCCTTACCAACGCATCGTGGTTACGCGTGGCAAGCTCGGCCATTCGCTTTTCCTTAACGGCAATCTACAATTCAACTCATTTGATGAATACCGTTATCACGAAGCACTCGTTCATCCGGCATTTGCGGCCCACACCGGCGAACCAAGACGTGTGATTGTTCTCGGCGGCGGCGACGGGCTTGCGTTACGGGAGATACTTAAGTATCCAAGCGTCGAAAGCGTTACGCTGGTCGATCTTGATCCGCTGATGACAGGGCTTTCAAACGCACTTCCGGCTCTAGCTGAATTAAACAAGAATGCTTTTTCTGACCCGCGTGTCTCTGTGATCAATGCCGATGCGTTCGTTTGGCTGGACAATACCGCAATTGAATCTTTTGACGTAGCGATAGTTGATTTTCCGGATCCAAACAATTTCGCTCTCGGCAAGCTTTACACGACGCGTTTTTATAACCTTTTGAAAGCAAAACTAAAGCCACAACCTATTTATGAACGCTGTAGTGACTGATAGTTGCTGATAGCTCAAACGGCTCTATCGCTAATTCATTGAATTGATTAAATCAGATTGGAAGCGGTTTCACTGTCAGCTAATTTGTGGTCTTAAACTCAAACCTTTAAAGAAACTCTTAAATTATTTGGGCGCTCAAGCACTGCTAATTTTCTATTAATGTCGTGTAATGTCGTGCGACAAAAACCATGCGCAATTCTTTTTTGGGTCCAGTTAGAAGCTCTCTACAAGCCGCAAATCGCTGGTTGCTTCGCACTCCTGAGCGAGCGCTGAACGAAGCTTATGAAGCTGCCTTGAGAATCAAAGGACTAGAGGATGCTCACTTTAACGGCAATCGAATCTTGCTGAATTCAGGCAACTACAGCAAAAGCGCTCAAGCTTACTTTCAGGGAGAGTTAAAAAAGTACCTCAATATTATTAAAGTTAGATTGATTGAGTTCAAAGCGAGCCGTTCAATTGTACGACAATCGAACCAATCGGTAACTGAAATTCAACTCGATGAAAGTGCGACCGATTTACGCACAATCAGCGTGATCGATCAGCCCAGTTTAATTTTGAAAAAATTGCGGTTTATCGATGATGTTGTTGCTCGCTATGAGCAGCCGGAACCCAGCTCGGTCATCATTGTTTCGGAGCCAAATGTTGCCAAGGCCAATAGCCCATCTCTCAACCAAGCGAATGGTTTGAACCCTTCTGATGACCTACCTAAACGCGATCTTAAGTCAATTACAGATAAAACCGGTGTGTTACCTCGTTCAATTTTAGAAACCGTTGATCGGATTAAGCGCGACCTCGATCCCCAAGCCGAACAGGAGGTTTTGCAGGATTTTCGGGTCTCCCGATCCAAAACCATCATTTCGATTCGGCTGGTCTTGCTGATGATTATCATCCCCCTGTTGACCCAGCAGATTTCAAAAAATTTCCTGGTAGGCCCCATTGTGGATCGGGTCAGAGAGCAGTCAGAGCAGACGTCGCCATTTTTGAATTACGAACTCGAAGAAGAAGCCCTCGACGAACTCCAGCGATTTGAGCAGCGGCTGCGGTTTGAGATTCTGATTGGCAAAGCCCCGCCGATTGGCGATGAAGCAACGCGGTAGATTTCGTCTACGCCGGCTTCCTGGGCCGCAACCAAAACGGCAGGATTGACCGCTTTATTCGGTCCGGGTGGAGTGGCAATCACAATTCGCGGTACCTGAGCCACTTTTGCCGGAATCGCGTTCATGATTACCGTGCTGGCATAGGCGGCGCGTCCGCCCGGAACATATAAGCCCGCCCGGTCAACTGGGGTATAGCGCTTACCCAGCACCACCTCATCCTGGCCAAACTGGACCCAGCTCTTGGGCACCCGCTGTCGGTGAAACGACTCGACCTGACGGCAGGCAAGCTGGATCGCGTTGAGCAGCTCTTGGGAAACCTGCTGGTAAGCGGCGTCTAGTTCCGAGCCGGAGACGCGCAACTCTTCAGGTTTCAGAGAAACTTGGTCGTATTCTTCGGTGTAGTGCAGTACCGCTCGGTCGCCCTGCCGCTTCACGGCTTGCAGCACTTCTCGAACCGTTGCCTCTTTATGCACAACTTGATCGTCATGAGTGCGATCGCAGATTCGTCGCAGTTCGGTGAGTGCCTCAGCCCGCTGAGTGATGATTCGCAGCATTGCCACAGTGACTTAAAAACGCAAGGTCGGGAAGTAACCCATCAGTACAGGTCTGTTTACTTCAGCCATCTTAGCGGCTGGCGTCAAACCTGTGTCTCTTCTAGCTTAACCTGGATTTTCCAAGGATTTATGTAGAAACGATGGCAGATTGTCTGGCATTTTTGTCAAATCATTCGCTAGAATGGTGGATCGCTGAAAGAAACTCTTCTGACCTCTATCTAGATAGTTACCGTGGCAAATATTAAGTCGGCAATCAAGCGTATCCAGATTGCAGAGCGGAACCGCCTGCACAACAAATCCTATAAGTCCGCCGTGAGAACCCTGATGAAGCGCTACTTAACGGCGGTCGATGCCTATGCGGCAAACCCTACTGCCGAAACAATGGCAGAAGTGCAGCGCACTATGTCTGCGGCCTACAGCAAAATTGACAAAGCTGTGAAGCGCGGCGTGCTGCATCCCAACAACGGTGCCCGCAAAAAATCTCGCCTCGCTAAAGTATTGAAATCGAAGGAAGCGGCGGCTTCATAGCAGGCTTGAGGTGGCAGGACAACTGGTCGTTCGGCTGGAGACGAATGAGGAAGTCATTGGCGCGGTCGTGCTGCTGGCGAAGCAGCCGGGCGTCTTCGGTGAACCGCAGATGCGCCTGGTCGCCGCGGCGGGCAACCAGCTAGCCGCCGCCATCAGCAATGCCGATCTCTATGCGCTGATCCGCGATCAGGCGGAACGCATGTCTCACCTGCTGCGCGCTGAACAGGAAGAAGCCGAAAAGAACACCGCCATCCTGGAAGGTATCGCCGACGGTGTGATCCTGACGGATGCAGCCGGCAAGGTGATCCTGTTCAACCAGGCCGCTGAGCGAATCCTCAATCTGCCGCGCGCCAACGTCATGGGCGAATCGCTGGCGCATCTGAACAGCGTGTACGGCATGGCGCAGCCCTGGGTGCGCCCACTTCAGAATTATCTTCAGCAGCCCGATCGCGCTGCCGATGACGAGCTGATCATCGACCGGATCGACTTTGGGCGTCACGTGATCAGCATGCGCGCCTCCCCTGTCGCCATTGCCGACCAGCCGCTCGGCACAGTCGCCGTGATCCGCGATATCACCCGCGATGTCGAAGTGGATCGCATGAAGAGCGAGTTCATTTCGAACGTGAGCCATGAACTGCGCACACCGATGACGAGCATCAAGGGGTATGCCGACCTGCTGCTGATGGGGGGCGGCGGCGAAGTCTCGGACGCACAGCAGCGCTTCCTGCAAACGATCAAGACCAACGCGGATCGCCTGGCAGAACTGGTGAACGATCTGCTGAATATCTCGCGGATCGACTCCGGCGAGCAGCTTTCACTCGAACCGGTCAACCTGCGCGCGGTGATCATGGACGCGCTGCACACCATCAGCGAACAGCCTGATCTGCTCGCCAAGAAGCTCCATGTGACAACCCAGATCGCGCCCGATCTGCCCACCATCCAGGCAGACCGGCTGAAGCTCGATCAGATCATGATCAACATCATCGACAACGCCTTCAACTACACCAATCCGGGCGGCAGCATCCATGTCGAAGCCGCGCTCAAGCCGGATGATGAGGAACAGGTGCTGATCATGGTGCGCGATACCGGTATCGGCATCCCGGATCACTTCAAGGATCGCGTGTTTGACCGCTTCCAGCGCAACTCACGTGATTACTTATAACACAACTTTAACGTTAACGTCAATTTCTAGTTTGAACTGAGAAGTCGCATGGAAAAAGCAACCTTTGGAGCCGGATGTTTTTGGGGTGTAGAAGACAAATTTCGTCGCGTCAAGGGCGTGATTTCTACCTCGGTTGGCTATATGGGTGGGCATTTCGAACACCCCAGTTATCTTGATGTGCTGTCGCGGATTACTGGCCATGCCGAAGTTGCCCAACTCGAATACGACCCAATCCTCGTCGCCTACGATGAACTGCTTCAAGTGTTTTGGAGCATCCATGATCCCACCAGCTTGAACCGACAGGGCGCAGACCGGGGTGAACAATACCGCTCGGTGATTTTTTATCACACCCCGGAGCAGCGGTTAGTCGCCGAGCGCTCCAAACGCCAGTTAGAGGAATCTGGTCATTACGACAAACCCATTGTTACTCAAATCCAAGCCGCTTCTAACTACTGGTTAGCCGAGGACTATCACCAGCAATACCTAGAGAAAAAGCGGCAAGAGACAAAGCAACACAGCCAATCTGTGGACTAGCCGACTACTTAGATATTGGTGCTCGAAACCAACACCTCGCCTTTCAACATGCGCTGCGCCGCATCCAGCAGCATTTCTTCTAGATAGGGCTTGGTGAAGTAACCCTTAGCACCAAGCTGAACGGCCATCTGACGGTGGCGATCTGCCCCTCTAGAGGTGAGCATGGCAATTGGCAGGTGGTTAAGGTTGGCATCTTTCTGAATCCGCGACAGCAGTTCCAAACCGTCCATTCGCGGCATTTCGATATCACAGAACACCAGATCGCAAGGCAGTCCAGAGCGCAGTTTTTCCCAGGCTTCTTGACCATCGCGAGCCTGCTCGACCCGATACCCTACCTTGCTGAAGGTCATGGACAACAGCTCCCGCACCGTAATCGAGTCATCTACAATCAGCACGGTAGGTTCAGTCTTAGTCGCTGATTCTGCTGGCACTTGAGCTTCGCCCTGATCCCAAAGCGAGCTGCCAGCTTCGCGGCGGATGCGGCCCTGCCAGAGGTCAATGAGTTCCAGCACATCAGCAATCGGCATAATCCGGCCATCACCCAGCACCGTTGCGCCCGCCACACCATGCGGGTGAAGTTGCCGGGGGCTGTGGGTTGGCTGATGAGCCAGTTGCCGTTGTTGGTGAAGTCGGTGGCGAGATTGACGAGCGCGGCATCGGTGATCTGGTGCGTGCCGTTGACGGTGAGGTTGCTGAGGGTGTTGCTGCCGAAGTACTGGAAGACACCGGTGCCGCTGGTGGTGAACCCGCCGCCGGTCATGGTGGCGTTGACCATCTGCACGGGGCTTGCGGCGTCGGTGGAGATGATCTGTGCCGATGGGTTGCCGGTGACGGTGATTCCTCGGAACTGGACAAAGCCGCCGTTGGTCGCGGTGATCGTGCCGTTGTTGATCTTGGGTCGGTCGATGAAGAAGAGGCCCTTGCTCGCGGGTCCACTGGCGTTGGGTGTGTTGTCGGCGACGATCGTGCCGTTGTTCACGAGGTTGGCGTAGATCCGGCCGTAACCGCGGATCGAGTGTCCCGCGGCGTTGGTCAGGACGTCGTTGACGGTGCCGTAGGTGAGGTAGGCGGTGTCGTTGTCGCCGTTGCCGCTCTGGACGCCCTGGAGGCGGATGGTGCCCGTGCCGGAGATGGTGGCGCTGGTGGGGTTGCCGGTGCCGCCGGTAGCGATACGGGTGAAGTTGCCCGGTGCGGTGGGGCTGCTGACGGTCCAGAGGCCGTTGTTGACGACGCCGGCGTCGCGGATGTTGACGATGGCGCCGTCCATGACCATGTGGTTGTTGAGGAGCGTGACGCTTTCGAGCTGGTTGCTGCCGAAATACTGGATACCCGAGTTCGCGCCCGCGCCGTTGAGCGTGCCGCCCGAGGTCAGGCCCACGGCGTTATTGAACTGCACGGGGCTGTTGTCGCTGGAGATGATGATGCCGCTGGAGGTCTGGGTGACCGGGGTGCGGAACTGGAGGAGGCCGCCGCTCGAGGCGGTCATGGTGCCGCTGTTGAACTTCGGGCGATCGATCATGAAGATGCCCTTGCCCGCGACGTCGGCGTTGACGAGCCCGTCGTTGACGAGGGGGGTGTAGATCCGCCCGTAGCCGAGGATCGAGTGCGTGGAGGCGTTGGTGAGGGTCGCGGAGATGACGGCGTAGGTGAGGTAAGCGGTGTCGTTGTCACCATTGCCGCTGATTTCTCCTATCAGCGGCAAGCCAAGCTGCTTCATCTTCCAGGGCAGTTTGGCCGCGGTGGTAATCGGCGCATTCAAGATAGCCAACCGCTCAATCGAGTCGGGATAGCGGAGAGCGTACTGTAACCCTACCGACCCTAGGAATCCCTGCACCACCAGAAACAGGCGCGGAATCTCTAAAGCCTGCAGAAAATCGGCCAATGCTTGCACATAGGCATCCGAGGTGTAGGCAAAGCTACGCTTATCTGGCTTTCCCGAAAACCCAAAGCCAATCCAGTCCGGGGCAATCGAGCGAAACCCTTGTTCGGCCAGGGCGGGCATCACGTTGCGCCAGCCATAGCTTTGGGACGGCAGCCCATGCAGCAGCAGCACTGGTGGTTTTACCGAAGGATTCAACGGCTCCGCTTCCCGATAGAACCACTCCAGTTCATTGATTGTGATCGAATTTTCTTTTATTGCCACAGTTTTATCCAACTTATCAATCAGCAGTGTGATGGTTTGTGCATTTGGGATGAGCTTACTGCTGTTGGGGATCGTTGGACAAGAGAGCAGAAGATTAGGATTCCAGCACAGTTCCTTTGAGGCAGGCGGCCGTTAGATTGGTGCCTTGCAGATTCGCACCGGTCAGCTCGGCACAGAGCAGGTTGGCTCCGGTCAGGTTGGCTCCGGCCAGATTGGCGTCGCGCAGGTCCGATTCCTCCAGGTTGGCTTCGGTCAAGATGGCTCCTTGCAGATCGGCCTGAGCCAAGTTCGCCCCCCGCAGGTTGGTGCCATTCAGGTTCGCGCCCCGCAAATCGGCTCCCCGCAAGTCACAGCCTTGTAGACTGACGCCCATCAAATTCGCACCGCTCAGGAACGCACCTGCTAAGGCGGTTTGCACCAGCCGCGCCTGCATCAGATTGGCACCGCGCAGGTTGGCACCCCGCAGATCCGCTTCGGTCAAATCGGCCTGCATCAGGTTCGCGCCCAGAAGGTTGGCCCGCAGGTCGGCTCCCACCAGCTGACAGCCCAAGAGGCTGGCTCCATCCAGGTTGGCTCCGGTCAACTTGGCTCCGGTCAACTTGGCTCCAGTCAGCTTGGCACCGGCCAGATTAGCCCGATTCAGGTCAAGTCCAGCTTTGGTGCGGTTCTGGAGCTGGCAACGTTTCCAGAAACTGCATCACCTGATTGACATGCTCCGACGGGTTCTGGATTGGGAAAATCTGCAAAACGCGCAGTGTTGGGTCTAGTACCAAGGTAATCGGCTGGTAGCTGATCGTTTCACCCTGAAGCTGACACACTCCATACTGCCTGCTGACTTCCGCCTCAAAATCCCACATCAATTTGAAATAACTCGGATGCTCTACAAGTTCTGCTAAAGCGGCATCGTCTGAATCAACACTGATGCCAAAGAAGGGAATTTTGAGAGTTAGAAACTGGGTTTGCCGCTGGCAAAAGTCTCTTAAGGGAACCGCTGCCTTATAATATTTAGAACTGCCGAAGAAAAACAAAACAACATAGTATCCACCAACCGTATCGAAGTGAAAGGTGGGATTGGATGTGGAAGGAAGCATGAACCAGGGAACTGGATCGCCAACCGTTAGAGACATCATAAGGGCTTAGCTTCAGATCATTGCATCGAGCGCTCCTGACCAGGTACTTTTCAGAATGCGGCTCTGAACGTTGCAGGTAGGTAATGTAGCAATAGTGATTCCACAAATTCAGACCAAAGCTCAGGCCAGAATGGGGTAGAGGAGTAAACCGGGAGGTACGGCTCTCCTCTCCCCGATGGGCTAGCGCTACATTTAGTAGAGACGCCACTAGGACGACGTCAATCCTGAATATACAGTGAGTGCATTTCAGGATTGAGAAACACCCTATCCAGCAAAAGTGATCAGAAAGTGACAGGCCCAACGACCGATCGGCTATCCAATCGCAGCCGCATTAGAGCCGGACATTGCTACTGCCCTCAATTCAGAAGCTCTTAGCTTCGCAGACTACAAGCCCAACCGGGGCTAACTGGTCAGCTTGCTTGAACAGAAACAGCTTTAGTCCGAGGAATGCAGCTCTTGCACCTGGGCCTCTGATAAACTCAGCAGCGCCACAACCTGCTCAGCCGGCATTCCCGTTGCTAATAGATTGCGAGCTGCTTGCAGGAGTTGAGCCTGGGCTTGTTCTTCTGCCCGTTGAGCCTGTTCTTTAGCCAGTCGTTCTTGTTCTTTAGCCAGTCGTTCTTGTTCTTTGGCCAGTTCTGTTCTGGATGTGGGGTACAACAACCCAGACGCTTATGCTGATTTAGTTCAGGAAGAGATCGAGCGATCGCAGCAGGAGCATGATCATCACCATAATCATCATCACCATCATGATGATCATACGCATCACTCTCATGAACATCATCATCACCACTCCGATCACCTGGATAGTGACGGGTTTGTATCGATCGCCTTTGAGAGCGATCGCCCCTTCGACGTGAAAAAGTTTGAGACCTTCCTGCAAGAACAGTTGCCCCAGGAGGTGTTTCGAGGCAAAGGAATTTTGTGGTTCAAAGAAAGTGACCTTCGCAATATTTTTCAACTCAGCGGTCCTCGCTTTGACCTGAAAGGGGAAGCGTGGCGGACTTCTCCTAAAAATCAGCTTGTCTTTATCGGGCGCAATCTGAATGCCGATCATCTGCGGCAGCGGTTAACGGATTGCCTTGCCTGATCGCAATTTTTCAGCCGTTCAGTTGTCGGCTGGAAGCGGGGCAATATGCCCCTTTATTTCTACGACTGATGCCCACCTAACCTCAATTCACTCATGACCCTATCTTTTTCACCGGATGATATCCGCAAGCAATCTGTTATCACAGAATCAAAAGCGCCCGTCTCTGAAGCGGAAATGCAGCAAGCCGTTCGCACACTCCTGTTAGGGATGGGTGAAGATCCCGATCGCGAAGGGTTGCGCGATACTCCCAAACGAGTCGTCAAAGCGCTCAAGTTTCTCACCTCTGGTTATCAGCAATCCCTGGATGAATTGCTCAACGGAGCTGTGTTTCACGAAGATGCCAACGAAATGGTGTTGGTGCGCGACATCGATCTGTTTAGCTCCTGCGAACATCACATTCTACCCATTCTGGGCCGTGCCCATGTTGCCTATATTCCCAATGGCAAAGTGATTGGGTTATCCAAAATTGCTCGAATTTGTGAGATGTATGCCCGTCGCTTGCAGGTGCAGGAACGCCTTACCCAACAGATTGCGGATGCCCTACAGGGCTTACTCAAACCTCAAGGCGTAGCAGTGGTGGTGGAAGCCACCCATATGTGTATGGTGATGCGCGGAGTACAAAAGCCTGGTTCCTGGACAGTAACCAGTTCAATGCAGGGCGTGTTTCCTTGGCGAGCAGTTCGCGGGCCAGATCGAGGTCCGGCCCGCGGTAGCTCACGGGCGCCTCGCCGTTCTCGGGGTGCCCGTCGAGGCCCGGCGGGATCGGCCCGTCGTAGACCGTGTTGAGCCCGTTGTAGAACTTGCGGTTCATCTCGTCGAGATCGATCGCCAGGCTCATCGCCTGACGCAGCGCCCTGCGCTCGGGCGTGTACCCGCCCACCACCGGGTCCTCCATGTTGAACCCGCGGAAGATAAAGTCCAGCAGCGGCACCTCGTGCGACACGAACCCACGATCGGCCCACTCCTGCCGGAGCCGACGCGTCCGCAGCACGAACGCCTCTTCGTAAAACTCGGCGGGCACCTGCACGAACCCGAGCTTCCCGGCCTTGAAATCCAGCCACATCGCATTGTCGGGCACGTAGAAACTGATCTCGATCCGATCCAGCAGCGGCAAGCGCTTGCCCGCGTCGCGATCGAAGCCAAGCTGCCGGTCCCGCGCCGCCAGGTCCGGATCAGCCGGGAGCTCCGACGGATAGAGCTCCTCGCGATAGTTCGGATTCCGAGTGAACACCAGCCGCTCGCCCTGACGCCAGTCGCCGGGCCTCACCATGAACGGGCCGGTCCCCACGGGACGCCGCGAGAACTCCGATCCATAACGTTCCACCGCCTCACGCGGCACCACCGCGGTCTGGAACTGCGTCAGCACATAGAGAAACCGATACACCGGCTTGTTGAGCACCACCTCGAACTCATGGGAGTTGATCAGCCGAAGGCCCTCGACGGGGGCCGCGTAATCGAACGCCTTGCCCTGCCGAACCAGTTCCGCCTGCTCATCCTTGTACGCATCGAAGCCCTTGATCGTCCCCGCAAAGAGCCACCAGTTCTCATACTCGTACCGCGGGTCGGCCAGACGCCGCCACGAGTAGAACACGTCCTCCGCCGTCATCTCCCGGCCCTTGCCCTCAGGGAAGCACGCGTCGTCCTGGAAGCGCACCCCGCGCTTCAGCGTGAATCGCCACGTCTGCGTCCCGTCGGGATTGATCGTGTCCGTCGGCATCTGGGCGAGCAGGAGCGGCTCGAGCTCCAGCGGCCTGACCAGATACTTCCACTGCAGCAGCGTCAGGGGGGGGACTTAGGCAAGATGAAGCCAGTAACCCTTACTCCAGAGACGCCCTCGGTGCAAAGCCGGGGGTTTTTTTATATACAGCGCCCCTGTTTGATCAGCTGCCTACATCAAGCCAAGCCCATCACGTCTCGATAGCGGGGTTCTACAGCCTGCATGGTCTGCGAATGGCGCGAAGTTTGCCATTGACTGCGCTCAAACAGTTCCTGCTTCAACTGAACCACATCGATTGTGGTCACCTCCCCATTGGCAACAACCTGCTGCCCATCCACCCAGACGCTATCTACTGCTTGGGCCGGTCGCCCCAAAATCAACAGCCCAATCGGATCGGTGCGGGGCAACAGCGACAGGCTGGTCAAGTCATAAAGCACCAGATCGGCCTTTTTCCCTACCGTTAAGGTTCCTAATTCATCAGCCCGGTTGAGGCCGATGGCTCCGCCCAGCGAGGCCATTTCCACCGCTTGGCGAGGCGTGATCCAGTGGCGGTAGTCAAAATCGGTGATGTTGTGCAGAATTGAGCCAATTTTGATTGCTTCCAGCAGATCCTGTGAGTCGTTACTAGCCGAACCATCACAGCCAAAGGCCACATTCACCCCTGCCTGCCGGTACTTCAGAAGTGGGGCAATCCCGCTGCCCAGCCGCAAGTTGCTGAGGGGATTGTGCACCACCGTCGATTGGGTTTCGGCCAGAATTGCGATATCGGCATCCTCTAGCCAAACGCAATGAGCCAAGGAGGTACGAGGACCGAGGAAGCCAAGCCGCTTTAGATGCTCGACTCCAGAGCAGCCGTATTTTTCCTGGGCCACTAATTGCTGTGCTTTGGTTTCCAGCAGATGGGCGTGGCGGCAGAGGTTATAGCGGTCGCTCAGCTCAATGCAGCCAGTAAACAGGGCATCGGAGCACAACTGAATGCCGGTCGGAGCCACCAGGATGTTGATTCGCTCATCGGGGCGGTGAAACTGCTCGACGCTGGCCTCTACCAGGTCAAGCGTGGCCTGGGTGCTGCGAAAATAGTCCTCGTGGTTCGTCTCGTCTCGGTCTGGCAGTCCGGCAGTAAAGGCTTCATCCTGAATCAGGGGTGCGACAAAGGCTCGAATTCCGACCTCCTGGTACCCATCCTCGACCGGATTGCCGCTGGTTGGACCAATGTAGGCACCAAATGGGGTGTGTTTCCAGCCTCTGTGCTGATTGGAATTGGCTTCCTCTACGCCCGTCGCTGGCGCTTCCTCACCTATTGGTTGATCGCTCTACTAGGCTGTGTTTTGATTAACCGGGTCGCAAAGCTGTGGCTGCATCGAGTTCGCCCTAGTTTGTGGGACTATCCACCAGTGCCAGAATTTTCGTTTCCGAGCGGCCATGCAATGGCGAGTATGGGGTTTGTAGCAGCGCTGATTGTTTTAACCTGGAACACAAGCTGGCGAATCTGGGTTTGGCTGCTGGGCGGTGGCTTTGTGGTCTCGATTGCCTGGACACGGCTGTATTTGGGTGTGCATTATCCCAGTGATATCGTAGCTGGCTGGCTGTTGTCGATTGCGTGGGCCGTTGGTGTGTGTTTGATTGTCAAACCCCTATCGTCAACTGCAATTTCAAGATCAGCTTTAGCACTGAGCGATAGAGGTGGAAGGAATCAGGAGGCAGGAGGCGGAGGTGAGTAAGAGTATGTAGAAGGCTATATCTTAAGGAATGAACAAGTCGCTGGAAGTAGTAGGTGCGTTATTAAAAGTCAAATAGATATATGATTAATTGGATATTTTATATGTAATAGAAAATGAGCATCAAGTGTTGTGATAATACGAAAATTATCTATGCTCTGAGATGAAAGAGCTGGGTTTCAGGCATCTGAATCTAGAGTAGAATAGATTATCTGTAGCCTATCTATAGGCTATCTTATAGATACACTGCATAAGCAGCTACGCCCCATAAGCCAGAAATAAGCCAGAAATAAGCCAGAACCGTTAAGAACACGATGCTTCCTCCTGCGCGCCCCTGGATTCCCCAAACCGATCCACCTCGATCACCGAGGGAAACCTTGCCCAGCATGTACGATTTGCCTAGCGAAGACCCAGAGGAACCCGGCTTGCCAGACGAATTTCATGACCTTCAGCCCCAATTGCTGAGCCGCACCCTCTACCTCAGCCAATACAGTCGCAATCAGTGCTTCACCGCCTCAGACCTCAACCTCTACTACGACCTCAACCATCCCCTCTGGCACAAGCGCCCGGACTATTCGTGGGCCTGGAGATGTGTGACGGATCGCGTAAATTGTTCGACCTTATTGGATTGGTCGGGCGGTGAAGTGGTTCCAGGAAATAGCCTCTCCGTATAGACCGTACCCGAAACCGACACAGGTGGTCAGGTAGAGTATACCAAGGCGCTTGAGAGAAGTATCCTGAAGGAACTCGGCAAATTGCCTCCGTACCTTCGGAAGAAGGAGGCCCCATCTATGCGCAAGCACTGGTGGGGGGCACAGGCCAGGGGGTAGCGACTGTTTAGCAAAAACACAGCACTCTGCTAAGTCGGCTTCAAGACGACGTATAGGGTGTGACGCCTGCCCGGTGCTCGAAGGTTAAGAGGAGGAGTGCAAGCTCCGAATTGAAGCCCGAGTAAACGGCGGCCGTAACTATAACGGTCCTAAGGTAGCGAAATTCCTTGTCGGGTAAGTTCCGACCTGCACGAATGGCGTAACGACTTCCCCACTGTCTCCAGGATATGCTCAGCGAAATTGAATTCTCCGTGAAGATGCGGAGTACCCGCGGTTAGACGGAAAGACCCCGTGCACCTTTACTGCAGCTTCAGAGTGGTATTAGGAAAGAGTTGTGTAGCATAGGTGGGAGGCTTTGAAGCGACGGCGCCAGCTGTCGTGGAGCCATAGGTGAAATACCACCCTGCTGTTTTCTGATATCTAACCTCGCACCGTTAGCCGGTGTAGGGACCCTCTGTGGCGGGTAGTTTGACTGGGGCGGTCGCCTCCTAAAGAGTAACGGAGGCGCGCGATGGTAGGCTCAGGCCGGTTGGAAACCGGCTGTTAGAGTGCAATGGCATAAGCCTGCCTGACTGCGAGACCGACAGGTCGAGCAGAGACGAAAGTCGGTCATAGTGATCCGGTGGTCCCTCGTGGAAGGGCCATCGCTCAACGGATAAAAGGTACGCCGGGGATAACAGGCTGATGATTCCCAAGAGCTCATATCGACGGAATCGTTTGGCACCTCGATGTCGGCTCATCACATCCTGGGGCTGGAGCAGGTCCCAAGGGTTTGGCTGTTCGCCAATTAAAGTGGTACGTGAGCTGGGTTCAGAACGTCGCGAGACAGTTTGGTCCCTATCTGCCGTGGGCGTCCTCGAAGCGCATCCAGTGCTCCTTGCCGTCGCGCCAGATAGTCAGTTCCAGCCACTCGCTGAGCGCATTGACCACCGAGACGCCGACGCCGTGGAGCCCGCCCGAGACCTTGTAGGCGTTGTCGTCGCTGGTGTTCTCGAATTTCCCGCCGGCGTGGAGCTGGGTCATGATGACCTCGGCCGCCGAAACGCCTTCCTCGGCGTGCATATCGACCGGAATACCGCGCCCGTTATCCTCGACCGAAACCGAGCCATCGGGGTTCAGCTCGATCAGGACCAGGTCGCAGTGGCCCGCCAGCGCCTCGTCGATGGCGTTGTCGCTGACCTCGAATACCATGTGGTGGAGGCCCGATCCGTCGTCGGTATCGCCGATGTACATGCCGGGGCGCTTGCGCACCGCGTCGAGGCCCTTGAGGACCTTGATCGAATCGGCGCCATATTCGCCGGAAATGGGGGTTTTCGCGCCCTGTGCACCAAGGTCGTCGGGAGTGTTCTCGTCCATACCGATTATATAGGCGCGCGCGGGGGCAAAGCCAAAGATTTCGGCCCCGTTTTCCCCATTGCCGAACGGCGGGAAAGTTTCACCTGCAACCACTTGACGCAAGGCCGCGTACCGGCGCATCGCATCGCCCATGCTTTCCGTCCTCGACATCTTCCGGATCGGGATCGGCCCGTCGTCCTCGCACACGGTCGGGCCGATGCGGATCGGGGCGATGTTCGTGCGCGCGCTGGCGAAGCGGGGCGTGCTGGAGCGGGTGGCGCGGGTCGCGGTGGAGTTGCAAGGCTCGCTCGCGCTGACTGGCGTCGGGCACGGCACGGTCGATGCGAGCGTGCTGGGCCTGGCGGGTTACGACCCGGAAACGACCGATCCTGACGACGCTGGTAAGGCGCTGTCCGATATAGACGCCGACAAGACGCTTCGGCTCGGCGGGCAGCACGAGATTCCCTTCGACATCGCACGCGACATCGACCTGGCCGGGCATGTCATCCCGGCGCTGCACCCCAACGGCATGAAGCTGACGGCCAGCGATGTCTCCGGCGCGCCGCTGCTGGTCCGCACCTACTACTCCACTGGCGGCGGATTCGTGGCGAGCGAGGCGCAGTTGAAGCGCCAAAATCATGAACATTCGCCAAAATTCATTGATCACGAAAGCAATCGGCTTTATTAGTGCCAGTGCAGTTGCGGCATTGGTTAGTCTGCCTGCTCTAGCTCAATCTACCATTCGCTATGATGTCCGACCCGGTGCTGAGGCTGACTCTCCTTCATCTCCGGCCCCCAGTGCTGGTACTGCCACCACCGATCCGGCCTACGGCAATCCTAGCGTGGATCAAAGCAACAGGCCGATACAGCGCGGTTCTGATATGAATTCCCCTGAATCTTCTGAGAGAGGACCTAGCACCGTTGGTGAGGGTGTTCCCGGTCCGAGTGAAACTCCTTCTGGCAGCCCCAGCGTCCCAGGCACTTCCACCTATGACGACCCCAACGAAGCCACTGAAACCGATGCCTCTGAATCTAGCAATCCGGTCCGTCGCGAAGCCTTGAACGAATCGAATCGGACAGATGGCTCCACCCAAGGACCAAGCGTCGTTCCGGGTGAAACCTACCCTGGCCCCAGCGAAACTCCTTCCGGCAGCCCCAGCGTTCCGGGTAATTCCAATGTTGATGATCCAGGCAATCGGCGTCTTTCCCCTACTCCTGAGCGGGACGCGCTGAATGACACCAGCGATACGAATGAAATGGATCAGAGCGATGACATGAATCAAACCGGACCAAGCGTTGTACCTGGCGAAACCTATCCCGGTCCCAGCGAAACACCCTCTGGTAGCCCTAACGTTCCAGGCAATTCTGAGGTTGACGACCCAGGCAGAAACCGATAGGCTAATGACCGTGAAAAATCTAGTGATCTAGTCTGATGTCTGAGAGGGGGGATGAATGCGATCCTACCCTCTCACATTTTCAGCTTTTAACGTCGTTCGTGTCAGTTGCTCGGTGCTGCTCAATCAGTTGTTTACAGGCTTCAACCGGCACTCGCTGAGTCATTGCTGTAACCAGCGCATCATAGGCAACTCGATTCGATTCCAGTAGGGTTTTGGCTTGTAAGATTGCCCATCGCTCTTTTAAAGCGCCTTCACTATCGGAGCGTTTGAGCTGGGACCATAGCAACCGCAGTTTCAGCCGATCATCCCCCCCGCCTTCGGCATGACCATAGATGAGCTGCTCAGCGAACTAGCGGCTCTGCCCCAAGTCACGCCGGTCATCGATGCCACTGTAGCCGATATTTCCGGCAATACTGTGATCATCAACAAAGGCTCCCAAGATGGCTTCCGCACGGGCATGAGGCTGTCTATCGAGCGGGTAGACCGCGAAGTCACCGATCCAGAAACCGGCGAAGTGCTGCGCCGTGTCACCACGCCGATTGGCCAGATTGAACTGACGGAAGTGGATGCCCGGTCTGGTGTGGGACGAATTATCAGCGGCACTGGATTCCAAGTCGGCGATAAGGCCAGAGCAGTGCAATAAATCTCGCAGCTGCGATTCGGTCACGAAAACAAGCGGAACCTGTATTTGGTATCTCTGCTGGGTCGATCAAACCGAATGTAGACGACTAGATTCTCGGCATAGGGATTCTCGAATCCAACCGTCCGCAGTCTATCGCTGCCTTTAAACACCCGACTGCCAGCAAACTGGGGTTTGATGCCCAGTGCCGGTACCGCACCAAATAACGAGTAGCGGATCGTGCCTCGATCGACTTTGAATGAATAACCACCGCTGGGTAGCGTCACTCCACTCGGTACAGTGAGAGCGTAGATGTCTACCCGGTCTTTTTTGCCCAGCGTATCGTTAATTTTTAGATCCAGTTTGCCACCCCTATAGATGCCTAAACTGCGGGCTGTGGCAAACCGATTATCTGACTGATTTTTATCTGACCGATTGGTGCTGCTGCGCAGCTGTCCTAGTTGCGAAGCGGACCCGCCTTCCGAGCGGTTGTGCGAATTGAAGTGGGAATTTTGCCAAGCTAGACTACGATTGGCCGCTTGCTTGAACGATTGGCTAAAAGAGGTATCGGTTGAATAATTAGAAAACAGCATTTTGAATCTCGCAATCAATAGAAGTGATTATTACAGATTTATTGCAAATTGTCGTTAGCTGACATGCCCAACAAAAAGGCGCAGCATAGATCTGCACCAATTTCTAGCATTTGAGATTGAATTAAATTGAATTAACTGGTTACAAAACTAATCTGATCAAATCTTGGCTAATTGATCGCTCATTTCAGCGGAATATTGGTCTGCTCCTAAACCCACAATCAAATGTAGTTTGCCGCCCGGTATGCGTCATGGAATCTTTGACCATCTATGGACTGGTAATCGCGCTGGTGCTTCTGTTTGCTAACCCCTTCGCCTAAGCAAGTCCAGCTCGCTATCAGCAGTCGGCTCGATGGTTAAATCGGCTCGTTCGTCTAGTCATTTCGTTTAGCCATCTAGAGACTGGCTGATAGCAACTGCTCGGCATGTCTGATTTGTGACGCACAGCGCTTACTGTCCTACGGCCAGGCCGTAACCCTACAGCAACCTGCATAACGTTCCTTCTGCGGAGACCGAACATGTTTGATTTTGACGCCACCTTACCCTTGATGGCGATTCAGTTTCTCATCCTAATGGTGCTGCTGAACCGGCTATTCTTCAAGCCGTTGATGAAAACGTTGGATGAGCGCGATAGCTACATTCGCTCGAATCAAGTCGATGCCCAAGAGCGGCTGGCAAAAGCCCAGCGTTTGATCCAGCAATACGAAGAAGAACTCGCAGCCTCGCGCCGGGAAGCCCAGGCATTGGTTGCTAGCGCCGAGGAAGAAGCGCAGAAAATTGCGGCCCAACGGTTAGCAGAAGCCCAGCAGGAAGCCCAGGCTCGACGGGAGCAAGCCCAGCAAGAGCTAGATCAGCAGAAAGCAGAAGCGATGCAGGCGCTGGAACAGCAGGTGGATGCGCTCAGTCGGCAAATTCTCGACAAGGTTTTGGGAGCATCTGTGGGCTAAGCGGTTCAGGGATTGAGTTCAACGAACTGCATTTAACCAACTGCTTTTGCCCTGCCAGAACCACCATCAACGAGCTGACGGGTTTGCTCAACAACTATCTACAGTAGACGATACCTATGGGGACGCTGATATTACTAACCGCCGAAGCTGCCCATGAAGGGGGTTTTGGATTAAACTTCAATATTTTAGAAACCAACATCATCAACCTAGCGATTGTGATTGGCGTGTTGGTTTACTTTGGACGCAATATTTTAGGCAAAATTCTGGCGGACCGTCGCTCGCAGATCGAGCAGGCGATTCAGGAAGCCGAAGGTCGGGTGAAAGAAGCCGCGGCAGCCTTGGCTGAACAGCAACGGAAGTTGGCCCAGGCTCAAACCGAAGCCCAGCGCATCAAGGCCAATGCGGAAGCGAGCCAGACAGCCATTGGTTCCACTCGTTGAGACGGTCGAGATCGGAATGCAGCGCTGCATCATAGGCTCGCACCAGCACGGCGGCTTCAACCCGAATCGCCCCATAGCGTAATTCCTGTATCAGCCACTGTTCGAGTTGAGCGGCGGTTTGCATCGCTTGGGACTGCACCAGCGTTTCGATGCCTTCTGAGTAGGTATAGGCTCCTACCGGCAAGGCCGGACTGACGAGCTGAAGCAGGGAAAGTAAAGAAGCCGTATTCATTTCATCCCAGTAGGCGGTTAACGGAAATGGTGATATCTGGAAACGCGAGTGGACAAATCTGAGCCGGAGTCCAAACCTGTTGCGAGAGATAGCCTGCCGGAGTTGGAGTACGAAATACGATGAGTTGCATCGCTCGCAAATTGATTACCCAATATTCCAGGATGCCAGCTGCTGCATAAATTTTGGCTTTGGTCTCCAAATCCTTGCTCAAACTAGAGTCGGAGTATTCAATCAGCCAAAAAATATTCTCTGGATAGGGATGATGGTCTAGATAGTCTGCTCCCAAGCGTTGGACGATGGCGATACCGGGCTGTGGTTCCGATTGATTTTGCCAGAGGGTAATGGGTTTACCTTGCCGAACTTTCGCCCGCTCGCCCAGCAGGTAGATCAAGTACTCTGCCGCTTCGTCACTATAGTAGGCATGAGGTTCGCCTTCCGGTGCCATCTCGACAATGTTTCCTGCTAACAATTCGACCCGCCGGTCCTGCAACAGTCCGACAGCGATCATCTGGTGGTAGTCAGCGATCGTCCACTTGGCCATTGTGAATGCCATAGCGCGTCCTCCAATCAAACTCAACTCGGCTAGGAATGGGTATGGTGATGCTGAGAACCTTGCCCATAAGCGCCACTTTCCGGCTCAAAGGGCAGAATTGCGGGCGCGACCTGGAGTCCCATTTGTTCTAGCATCGATTGCAGCACCGGATCGGGTGAGAGCCGCAGATAGGTTTCGGTCACCTCCAGCGGCACATGGCGATTTCCTAAATGATAGGCGGCTCTAAGCAAATCAAGCGGCGTTTTGGCGGTTACCACCAGCACGAGTTCCGGTTTGGCAATTACCCGCACCAAACAGCGCCCCGTTCGCGTAGAACTGCCTGGAGGGCTTGAGCTTGCTCTTCGGTAATCCGACGCAGGGGTGAACCACCGCCAATCAGCTTATAATTCTCCTGCGATTTCTTGGCACGACTGGTAGAAATTAGCCAAGCCAGCGGCTTTTGCAGCCAGGCAAAGGGCAGCCGAATGATCTCTGGGTCAGAAAATAAATTGAAGAGAAAAGGGCGAACATCTTCAAGCTGGTCTGGTCCACCCAGGTTGAGTAATAAGACGCCAACACGACCCATAGTAATTCCAGTTCCTTGCCCTTAATATTTGTTACCGATTTTAACAATAAACTCCGCCTGTTTCAGCGTTTGTCTCAGATTTCACTTTACTGAAATTCACACTAAAATGCATGCCTTCTTCTGAAGCTTTTGCTGCGTGTGCTTCTTCGCTCAAAAATTAGAAAGGCGCAATTCTTTTACTCTGCCTTAATATCAATTCTTGAATCCATTCTTAGGATGAACTGATTGCAAAAGCAATTTTTATGATCGTCTCCTGGGCTACCAGGTTTCTCTTTCCCGCCAACCGGCTTTCGAGCGTCTGAATAAAAAGCGATCCGTCTAAGCGAATCGACATGCCTAAATCCCCTGGCCAACCTACTTCCAGCTCAACTACCGCAACCAGCATTGACGACCAGATTGCCAAGGTGAATCACCGCTTAAAGGTTGCCCAACTTGGCCTCCAGGTCGAACGACGCGGGCAAAAGCTAAATCTGCGGGGTACGCTACCGCCTCGACCGGGGAGTGATCGGCTACGGCCCCATCAGCAGCGCATCAGCCTCAACTTACCAGCCACTGCCGCTGGCCTGAAGCAAGCCGAACAGGAAGCCAAAGTGATTGCGGCCCAGTTGATTCAGAACTGCTTTGACTGGCAGCAGTATTTACCTGTTGCCGGAGGCCGTCTGCATCAGATGGATTTGGCCGAAAAACTCGTGGCCTTTCAGCAAAGTTTCCTGCAAGATGGTTCCGGCTTTGCCCAAGCAGCATCACGCCAAACGACTTGGGATGCGGCCTACGCCCCTTATCTGCGCAAACTAGAAGAGATTGCCCAAGCTCGTCCCCACCTCAGTCTGCCAGAAGCGATCTATTGGCGGTGGGCTTCCTTTGCTCCTTTCGACCTGTCGGCAAACACGATGACATTCATCCGAAGTCGGCAGATCTCTTCGTTGTCCGCTTCTACCTGTTCGAGAAGGTTCTCAAGATCGCCCTTGATGACAACGGCATCTTTCTTGAGGTTCCGAAATCCAAGCCATGTGTTGCGGCTGCCTTCGATCCGGTCAATACGTTTTTGAAGATCCTTTTTGGCGGCATGCTTCTCCGTGGTCATCAGATCGACCACGATCTCATGCGGAAAACAAATATTGCGTGTGGCGGTGAGATACCGCATCACATCTGCGGTTACGAAACCGTTCGGGAGACTCTTGAGGCTCACCAGGCTTGTGGGCGTTCCGTTATGCCGTACAAACAACTCGCTGCCGCTTTCGATACGCGTGCTGGCAATGTATCTCCTTATATCAACTCGTCCTCGATCAGGAAGTATTGGCACTGAAGAAGACTCTCTGCGGTGGCTCGTAAATATGCTCGCAAACAGCTCGTCCGCCTGCATCTCGCGCAGGGTCAGCTGTTTCGGGAAGTTTACTTCGAACGACTGGAACACCCGCGACGCTTTTACCCGGCACTCTTTTTCGGTTTTGAGTTCTCGTGATATCAGACCCTCGTCGCAGGAATTCCTAGCCTTCACTATGGGATCTCGCAAAAACCGGAGAAGGCCGTTTGCGCGAACCGAGCGAATAATTGAAGGAAACGCGCCGCTCAATAAACTGTTGTCTGCCTTGTCTCTTACAGGCACGCGTATCCACACCGTCGCGGTCTGCCGCATTACTTGTCCGGAGCGGATCGCTTCCTCGTAAAGAGATAGATTTGTGGCCTGGAGCACGCAGGCTATGGGGTCGCTTCGTTCACTGTTTCTTGTGCGGAGGTGATCCTTTAGCACCCTGCCGTCATCGACCGCATTTTGAAAACGAAACTGGATGACTGTGTTTGGCGGTTTCTCGAACTTGAGGATCGTTTTCAGATCCTCGATCCGCTGTTCGGTGATACGGCCGTCGTCATACAAAGTATTTGCCGGTTCGAAGCTGTATGCCTTCCCGAAGCTTCCGTCCCGATAACGGATGATGTTGTCTTCGAGTCCCAGGATCTCTCTGCTCCCCCCTCTCCCACTCGCTCCGGATCACGAATCTCAATCGGCTCACTCAAAATATCACTCACCCGCTCTAGGGCCGTTAATCCAGCCTGAATCGCCGTAAAGCGTTCGGCAAACTGACGCAGCGGATCAAACAAACGCTGAGCAAACAGAATAAATGAAGTCAGCAGACCAAATTCCAGCGCTTCGCCCTGCACTAGCAGGCTCCCGAGCCACAGCACTCCGGCAATCGCCGCCAAGGCAATCCACTCCAGTGTGGCTGAAACCGCCGAGTCAAAGAAAATAGTTCGATCGACTTCTTTGATATAGCGCAAGTTGATTTGCCGGAACAGCTCCGAGTTGAACCGCTCCCGCCGAAATAGCTGCACCACATTAATGCCGACAATATTTTCTTGCAAAGTCGAGTTCAGCGTAGACAGTTCTTCACGCGAGCGATAGTTAGCCGCTCGGTACTGTTGCTGAAAATAGATAATCAACCCCGTCACCGGCAGCAGCAGCACCAGCAACAATAGCGCCAACTGCCATTGCAAGCTAAACATCACGACAATAATCACCAGCATCGTCAGCAGATCGCCAATTACCCCAATCGCGCCCGTAGAAAAGACATCGCCCAATGCATCGACATCACTAGTCAGGCGAGTGATCAAGCGACCGACCGGCGTGCGATCAAAGAAGCGCGTTGCCAAAGATGTGACATGGTAAAACAAATCATTGCGAATATCGGCGGTAATTCGCTGACCTACTTTCTGAATTAAATAACCTTGAACACCACTCAACGCCAACTGCACTACTAGCGTTAACACCAGTAACCAAATTAAAAGCTGTGCGCCCTCCACCAGCGAGCGACCCTGCAAGAACCCCATCACTGGCTCTTGTTTCGCCAACGCTACCGCCTGTCCAATAATGATCGGCTGCATTGCTCCGGCTAGCGCTAAAGGGATCAGCAGCAGCAGAGCTATCAACAGCAAGCGAATATGGCGCTTTGCATAGGGCAAAAGAATTCGGAACAGCCGCAAATCGGTTGAGCGGGACGATTGAGACACCGGACGCGGCGGAGATACACTGGTCATACCGATGAAGAACTAAACGAGCAGATGGGCAGAGCCTGATGATCTGCGGATCAACCATGCGAATCTGCTCCAACAGATAGGGACGGCAAGCATCCATCTCATCCTGCGTAGGAGTACGGTTACCAGGAGGGCGACACTTTACAATGTTGCAGATAAAAACGTCCGCCTCGGTCAGCTTTACCGACTCTAAAATCTTGTCGAGCAATTGTCCGGCTTTGCCGACAAAGGGTAATCCAGTTTCATCCTCGTTCTGGCCTGGTCCTTCTCCCACAATCAAAATCGGTGCTTGAGGGTTGCCTCGCCCCACTACGGCATAAGTGCGGGTGGCCCCTAGGTCGCAGCGGTGGCAGCGGTTGCAATGCAGCGACATTTCTTCCATTGATCCATAGGTTCCAGGGAGAACAGGCACTTTGGCGCTGGTGGGAATTAACTCTGGATCGAAATTTGGATCAAGGGCTGCGGCAGGTTTTGGATTGACCGCAATCGCGCTGAACAGCTCCATTTGGTCGTCTTCTGTAGCCATGAGTCGTTCTGGGCAAGCAGTTACAGTGTGCAGTTAATGTACAGTTACAGGTTAAGAGTAAGGCAATAAACAGCTACCACAATCTAGATCTTCGCGATCCAGCGCGGCATCGCCATTAAGGCATGTATATTAGACTATTTCAACAAAATTTGTGCCAACTACTTCAAGACAGAACCAAACAGAACCGAACCTTAAGAATAACCCGAATATCACTCAATCTCTTTATAGCTATAAATAGAAAAGGCGAGGTTCGGTGTTGTCTCGGATGTTCCGCCCATGTGGGTGATTTATGATGCTTGCAACAAAAAACCGACAGTTTCCAAAAAGGACCCTGTCGGCAAGTCGTGTGTTCCCTGTTGATGACTCGGCTAGAGTTGAGTCTTCTTAAGTATGCTAGGTCACTAGGTTGAAGATGGCGATTTAAATCACGGTCTTCTTGTGATCCTGATCACTCTACATAGGGTTTATTCCTGGTACTGGCACTTGAGTTAAGGGTAAGGTAGGAAAGTTTTTACAGAATTTGTGCTCAACTTCAACCCAATGATTAAGATGGAGAGTTAATTCAGTTACTGGTTTTTTCCATCTTTCCCATCGCTTCGGCTCCTACATGACTGACCCTTCTGTCCGCGGGTTACAAGGTCAAACCGTTTCAGACGACGGTTCCGAGCTTTGGCGTTTGGGGATATGCCTTGGCAAAACTCGAACCTTTTGACACGCCGTCAAATTTATCTGACGGCATCGAGTTCCGATATCTCAATAGAAATACGCTCGCGGCGATGTTCGATTTTCCGTCCGATATGACCCCGCCATCCGACGACATCGAGATAAACCGCCTGGACAACCAAGCCCTCGTCCGCTACTACGAAAGCGAATGGCGGAGGTTTGAGTAAGGTTCGGTACAACTCAAAACGAACAACTGAAAGCTGATAATCATGAACAACATTCTCTTAGACAAATCATTCAACTTTGCCTTACGGGTTGTGAAACTCAGCGAATATTCGAATAAAGAAAAACAAAAATATGTACTAGCAAGAAAGATCCTGGATGCCGGGACGAATATTGGTTTGTTTGTAGAGGAATCACAACAAGGCGAGGACCGGAAAGATTTTATACAAAAACTTTCTCTCGCAAACAAAGAAGCTTTCAAGACTCACTTTGTGTTGCGATTGTTAGAAAAATCGGGATATCTCACCGAGTCGCATGCGGCGTCGATGATCGATGATTGCATTGAGCTCAAAAAATTGTTCGTTCATCCCTAAAGACCTTAAGACGAAACGAGTGATTATCATCTATTAGTTGTCTGTTATCAGTTGTTCCCAATGAATCTGACTCGTCGAGAGCTATTAGCAACTTTCCTCGGCACGCCGATCGCGTTGGCGGCGTGTCGGGATCAACGCGCACAGAAGTTTCCTGAGGGAGAGATCGTCGGAGCCAATTGGGAATTGGGGCATATTTTGCGAGAGGGGCGAGGTTTTGAGGTCGCGGCGGATAAATGGCAGAACTTGAATATCGCGATCATTGGCGGCGGCGTTGCGGGTTTGTCAGCGGCGTGGAAACTAAAACGCGGTGGTCAGAATGATCTGGCGATATTCGAGCTTGAAAAAGAAACAGGCGGGACATCACGATCTGGCGAGGCACAACCTGTCGGGCATCCGTGGGGAGCACATTATCTGCCGGTACCGTTTCGCGAGAATTCGGATCTGATCGAATTGATCGATGAGATGTCGCTGGCCGTAGAAGTTGAATGTTTATTAGGGTGGATAGAGACATCAATTCGTAATTGTAAGAGTTGATCTCCGGAATATGCTAGCGATATTCTACGTGAGCTGCCTTTGAAGACTTTATAGATGAAAAATCAGAGTTTGGAATGTAAGGCAAGCTTATGTGGTTTGACGCTAATTTCTGATGCTTCAACCATTTAAAGTGATTTGCTGGATAGTCCCATCAGTGCATCTATTCACGCAGAGAGATCGGACGCTGGATAAAACCAGAGCTAAATAATGAGTGCCAAGTGAAAGTTATGCTGCAACTTATGCGTTGGGGTCGGTTCAGAACCTGGGAAATTGTGACGCTAACGTCAATTAGCGTAGCAACAATGATGCTATTACTGCTATTTGCTCATGGTTTAACGGAAACTGGTGTTTTGCTAACCATTCGAGCCACGGGCCGCGTTTCTTTTCCGCTGTTTCTCATGCTGAGTTTAAGCGGCAGTTTGTATAAGCTGATTCCGTCCCGCAAAGCTTACTGGCTGTTGGCCAATCGAAAATACCTGGGTTTGGCGTTTGCCATTGTTTATCTCTACCATGCTCTTGGCTTTACAACCTTGATCATCATGACGCAAGAGCCACATATTGAGGGGTTGGAGCTAATTCTATCGATTATTTGCTACGGTTTCTTGGTGGCGATGACCGTGACCTCTTTCCGAATTATCCGTCGCCGGATTTCACCTTGGCTTTGGAACAGCCTCCACGGCACTGGCATGCTGTTTTTCTGGTACTTCTTCCTGCAGGAATTTATGCATCGAGCTGAAGAAAACCTGTTGGTTTATTTGCCGTTGGCTTTGATGACAGCTGCGATTTTGCCCATCAAGCTAATTGCCGCGACTAAACCTGAAAAAACAATGGTTCAGGAGGTAAACCCATGAGGCTGAGGCTAGCATTTTTAGGCTCACTGATCTTTTTCGGTCTGTGGGGCTATTGGGGACATGACCTATCGAGTTTAAATTCACCCGCTGAGGCATCGGCTGACGCTCCGGCGGATCTGCCAGACGCCACCTCCGAATCTAACGCTAATCCAAAGGCTGACCTGTCCGACAATGTGATTGAAATGGCGTTTTCCCTAGCTCAGGGTTTTGCCAGCAATCTCGGTGTTAATCGCCTTTTCGGCATCTTCAGCCGACATGGTTGAGGAATACATCAAACTCATGCCCATCGCCTCGAAGGCAGACGACATGGTGTTAGCCGTGTACATGCCGCCGCAGGAACCCGCTCCCGGACAGGCATTACGCTCAACTGCCAGCAGCCGTACTTCGTCGATCCGCCCGGCGCTGTATTGCCCCACGGCCTCAAACGAACTGACGACCGTCAAGTCCTCGCCTTCGAGATGACCGGGTTTGATCGTGCCGCCGTAGACAAAAATTGCCGGAATATTCATGCGCGCCATGGCAATCATGGCTCCGGGCATGTTTTTGTCGCAGCCGCCGATTGCCAGCACTCCATCCATGCTCTGGGCATTACAGGCCGTTTCAATCGAGTCGGCAATCACATCGCGAGACACCAAAGAATACTTCATGCCTTCGGTGCCCATCGAGATGCCGTCACTCACCGTGATTGTGCCAAATACCTGAGGCATTCCGCCTGCGGCCCGAATTCCGGCTTCGGCCTTTGCCGCTAAGGGAGCAATGCCCATGTTGCAAGGAGTAATCGTACTGTGGGCACTGGCAACCCCAACAATTGGCTTAGAAAAGTCCTCATCCTTAAAACCAACCGCTCGCAGCATGGCCCGATTTGGCGATCGCTGCACCCCCTGGGTGATCGTCCGGCTCCTTAGATTCTCTGGCATTGCGCTTCCTCTCTGTGATCTCTAACTAAACTGAACCGATTGCTGTGATGTCTGCCGACCCAAAGTTTAATTAGAGATTTGGGCCAGTTGGCAAAACGCACTCCGCTGCCTCCGAACCGATGGCAATACATCATGAAGCGATTCCAGTCGGCTCCAACTGGCAACAGAGATCGGATGCAGTTAACAAGACTAACTATTTTACAGGAGAGCCGTTGCCGTGGGATATCTAGCGTTGCTGTCGCTCTCGCCACCAATTCTCGCCACCAGGTAACCGGGCTAGATTCTCGTTAATCATGCCCGACAGAGTTTTGGCTGGGTAGTCGTAAGTCAATTTCAGCAGTTGCTCCGCTATTCCCATCACTTGCTCAGGTTCTAACCTTTCCAGCAATTGCTTTTGGTGTAGATCAATCGATTCCTGAAGCAACTCCAGCCTTTGGTTAATCAATGAAACCAGGTGCTGATACTGCTCCGGTTGAATACCAGTATGATGAATTTCTGCTTGAACCACTTGCAATCGCTGCTGGATTTTGGCTACTGCCAGTTGATACCGCTGTAGCTCCTGTTGATTTTTGAGAAAAACATAGCCCCTTCGCCCTGACTCGGCGATCAATAGCTCTGCGTAAAGCGTAGCAAGTTGATTGAGCACCTCATACGTCTGCTGTACATGATTTGTATTTTCAGTGATGGCAATCGTATTGCGATAGGAGGCCAAGCTTACACCCGTCATCAGGAGTAGCGCCAGACTAAATCCCCCAACGATCCATTTTCTTTCCAGCGATCCCTTCATCTAAAGCGAGTCCACCTAGCTACACCTTCACCCTCACCCATCTACCCATCCACTGCGCTAGTAACATGGTAGAGTCAAATGGCATAGCTCTCTTTCTACGACTCAAGCCAAATTCAGGTAATGCGAATTTTAGTGGTTGAAGACGATATCCAGTTAGCAGAGGTGATCAGCGAAGCCTTGAGCCGCCGGCATTATGCAGTAGATGTTGCTAAGGATGGCAATGCAGCCTGGAAATGGGTGGAATTAGTCAAATATAGTCTGATTGTGCTGGATTTGACGCTGCCCAAGCTGGATGGTATTCGCCTTTGCCAACAGCTCCGCCAAGTATCACCCAATCAACCCGCTCATCAAAATAAAACCAGCCCTGTGCTGATGCTGACGGCCCGCGATACTGTCACCGACAAGATTACCGGACTAGATGCGGGAGCCGATGACTATGTGACCAAGCCCTTTGATCTAGAAGAGCTAATGGCTCGGGTGCGAGCAGCGCTGCGACGCGGTAGTTCAACTACAACAGCAGATTTATGCTGGGGCGCGCTTCACCTCAACCCGGAAACCCATGAAGCTCGATATGACAATCAGCCGCTCCTGTTGACTCCGAAGGAATACGCGCTGCTAGAATTGCTGGTTACTAACGGTAGACGAGTCCTGAGTCGATCGGGAATTATCGAGCGAGTCTGGTCCCACGATGATGCTCCGGTAGAGGAAACGGTGATTCATCGACGATCACCGCGACGCCCATGGGGTCGAGCCGATCTGCAAGCAGCTGCCGATCGCCCCGTCGACGTATCACCTGCATGCCGCGCGGCGTGCCGATGCGGCGCTGTTGCCGGCGCGGGCCAGGCGGGACGCGGAGCTGAGCACGGCGATCCGCCGCGTGCATGAGGCGAGCTTCGGGCTCTACGGCGTGCGCAAGGTGTGGCGCCAACTACGACGCGAGGGCATCTCGGCGGCGCGCTGCACGGTCGAGCGGCTGATGCGGGCGATCGGCTTGGCCGGCGTGGTGCGCGGCAAGCCGGCGAAGACCACGGTGCAGGATCGGGCCACGCCGTGCCCGGCCGACCTGGTCAACCGGCAGTTCCAGCCAGCGCGGCCGAATGGGCTGTGGGTGTCGGACTTCACCTACGTCGCCACCTGGCAGGGCTTCGTCTATGTGGCCTTCGTCATCGACGCCTTCGCGCGCAGGATCGTCGGCTGGCGGGTCAGTCGAACGGCACATGCAGGCTTCGTGCTCGATGCTCTTGAGCAAGCCCTACACGCGCGCAGGCCCCTCGAGGGCGGGCTGGTTCATCACAGCGACCGCGGCGTTCAATACGTCTCCATCCGCTACACCGAGCGCCTGGCCGATGCCGGCATCGCGCCTTCCGTGGGCAGCGTCGGCGACAGTTACGACAACGCCCTGGCGGAGACGATCATCGGCCTGTTCAAGGCCGAAGTGATCTGGCGCGGCGGACCTTGGCGCGGCATCGAGCCCGTCGAATTCGCCACGCTCGAATGGGTCGACTGGTTCAACCACCGCCGCCTCCTGGAGCCGATCGGCTATGTGCCGCCGGCCGAAGCCGAGGCACAATACCATGCCGCCAAGGGAACCCTTCCCCTGGCGGCTTGACCCAAACCAAACAGCCTCCGGCAAACCCGGCGCGGTTCACTACGGATCGCCTCCGGGCGTTTCCCGTCCCGCAGAAACGCATCAACCATCTCGGCGACGACGTTGTATGTGCCGGCCGCTTGGGCGTCCCACTCGGGCGCGGAAGGCAGGTCGTAAAGGGGGCGCGTTTCGGCGGTGCCTGCGATGTGCTTGCGCCAGTTCATGATCGCCGTCGCTGAGTGATGCTGGAGCGGCGCAACAACAATTCCCTGCCCCCCAACCGCTTGCTGGAGTGCTCGTAGCCCAGGCGCATCAATTCCATCGTCATTCGTCAAGATGAACGTCATCTAGAGATCGTCCAATTATCAAACAAGCTGAGCATTGCGTTTGCCGCTACGCTGACGGAACTAAATGCCAGCCCATCATCATTATGAATGAAATGGAACTGAAACTACTGGCGGCAGATCACTCGCCGCATTGAGCGCATGTTGGTCGGCAGGTCGAGCCGAATGCCTTCTTGAATAATCTGGGTAGGAATTGGAAGGGAAGGAGTTGCTTGGACAGAGTAAGTCAGAAGTGTCCCGGCTTGATGATCATGCAGTTTGAGGAGCGCCGAAAAATCGTGAAAGCTACCTTTTTCTAACTGGAATTGAATTTGATGCCAGCGGGGCTGGATCGTTTCAAAGGCTTTGAGATAAATTTCTACCTGAGCTGTGAAGCAAAGAAACGTTTTGCCCGCAACCTGGTAAAGCCGCTTGTAGCTACGAGAGCCATCATGGCTGGAGATAATTTGGCTGTGGGTTAAACTGGGAAAATATTGCACCCAGCGTGGATAATTAATCAACTGCTGCCAGACTTGCGACCGCTCTAGTGGCAAATGCATTTGCGCTGTAACAGCTCCGCCCCAAGCTGAGTGAGATCGGGTTTGTAACAGAATTTCTCCTCGCAACAAAGCCGTCTGGTGAGCTGTATCCCATCCAAGATCGATCGCAGGTTCAACAAGCGCTAATGTCATACGTTACTCGCTATATCGTCTAAAAAATTGCGATTCGCGGCTATCAAGCTCTAAATCTTTCTAAATCCGCCTCGCCATTGTCTTCAACTAGGGTGCCTCAACTCACTCAACTGCCTGCCTTCAACTGGGAAATTAAATTTAGCTTACTAGCATCTAGAAATGTAACTTCACTGCCCTTAGTTGTAGTTCCTAATGGCTGAAGATACAAGCTAACTGTTTGGGGTTGATGTGAAGATCTAAAAAATTTCTTTGCTGGCGAACTTTCCATCCCACGAGCTGCAAGTCCATGTAAAAATAGGTCTGCTAAAAGCTAGGTTTGCCGTTTGCTGTCAAGGGCGTGCCCAGCCCGGTGAAGCGCCCGCAGGACTGCGACATGGTGATCTTCCGCGAGAACACGGAGGACATCTACGCCGGCATCGAGTACGCCGCGGGCTCGCCCGAGGCCGCGAAGGTCCTCGACTTCCTCTCTCGCGAGTTCCCCAAGGACTTTGCCAAGATCCGTTTCGGGACGGCAAACCAGGCCGGCCAGTGGCAGGCGATGCTCGAGTCCATCGGCGCGCCCAAGCGCGACACGTCGGTGCAGTGCGCCATCGGCATCAAGCCCGTGTCCTACCTCGGCACCGAGCGGCTGGTGCACTCGGCGATCGCCTACGCGATCAAGGAGAAGCGCCGGTCCGTCACCCTCGTGCACAAGGGTAACATCATGAAGTTCACCGAGGGTGGCTTCAAGGACTGGGGCTACAAGATCGCGACCCAGTTCTTCCGCGCCCAGGTCGTCACCGAGCGCGAGAGCTGGATCCTGGGCAACCTCGAGGCCAACCCCGCCCTCACGCCAGAGGCCAACGCCCGCATGATCGACCCCGGCTTCGACATGATGACGCCGGACCAGAAGGCCAGGATCGTCAAGGAGGTCGATGGCGTCCTGGCGACCATCGGCGGCACGCACGGCTCGGGCCAGTGGAAGCAGAAGCTCCTCATCAAGGACTCCATCGCCGACATCACCCTCCAGCAAGTGCTCACCCGGCCGCGCGACTTCGATGTGATCGCCACCCTCAACCTCAACGGCGACTACCTCTCCGACGCCCTCGCCGCGCAGGTCGGCGGCATCGGCATCGCCCCGGGCGCCAACATCAACTCCGTCACGGGCCACGCCATCTTCGAGGCGACCCACGGCACGGCCCCCAAATACGCCAACCTCGACCGGGTGAACCCCGGCTCGGTCATCCTCTCGGGCGAGATGATGCTCCGCTACATGGGCTGGGCCGAGGCCGCCGACCTCATCATCAAGGGCATGGACGCCGCGATCTCCGCCAAGACCGTGACGTACGACTTCGAGCGCCTCATGAAGGCCGAGGGCGACACGCAGGTCAGGAAGGTCAAGTGCTCGGAGTTCGCGGGCGAGGTCATCCGGCACATGGGCTGATCGCCGCCCGCCGTACGGTTAACGCCGTAGCGCCCGGATTCATTGCTACCGACATGACGGCTGATATCAAAGCTGCCGAGGAGATTTTGAAGCTGATTCCTCTAGGGCGCTATGGCCAACCTGAGGAGGTGGCCGGTTTGATTCGGTTCCTAGCTGCCGACGCCGCAGCTGCCTACATCACAGGGCAAGTGATCAACATTGATGGTGGCATGGTAATGGCTTAGCCATTTGGCTGCAAGGACCAACCATAGAAAACTCCCACGACTGAATCGACCAATCGGACGAGGTTGATTCAGTTTGTTTTGCCTACTCTTGAGATAGAGCTGAGATAGAGCAGCCTCGTGAGCCAAAGAGATTCAAGATTCAAGATTAAAAATGTTGCTGTTTGCCGTCCCTATCTAGAAATCTCTATTTTTTTGTTCGGTTTGTTCAATGTTTACTGAACATTTAGAATATGTTAGTCTTAGAGTTAAGTAATGTTACAGATTCTTCAGAAGCGTTGAGCCAGAAGCAGCCGTTTGAGCAAATGCACTTTGTGGAAGAAGTGGGCCTGATGTTTGAGCTTGTCGGGCTGCCACGGATGTCAGGGCGCATTTTTGGTTGGCTGCTGATTTCTAACCCACCCCAGCAGTCGCATGGGGAATTAGCAGAAGTACTGCAAGCCAGCAAAGGTTCGATTAGCACCATGACCCGCTTGCTGATTCAGATTGGTCTGATTGAGCGGGTCAGTCTACCAGGAGAACGGCGCGATTATTTTCAAATCAAGCCGAATGCCTGGTCGCAGATGACCAAGCAGCGGATGGCTCAAATTATTGCATTTCGCCAGTTGGCTGAAAAAGGCTTAGACCTGATTAAGGACATGCCTTCTCCGTTGCAACAGCGCCTGCAAGAAATGCGCGATATCCACGCCTTTCTGGAGCGAGAACTGCCCCTACTCGATGAGCGTTGGGAGTTAGAACAAAAGCAGTCTATGCTGCACAAATCCCATTAGTTGCTTCTGTTGAAATCTCTGTTTTGAAATCTCCATTCAATCGAATTGCCAGTACTGCCCCCAGTGGTGCGGCTAAGTTTCTGGATGAATTCTTCACCTGTTGCCTGCTTCCTTCTTCGATTTTCTTTGCTTGAATACACAGGACAAGATCATTCAAAACAAACTGGGCGTGCTCAACCTGGCCAAGATGCTAGGAAATGTGTCCCAAGCCTGCAAGGTGATGGGAGTCTCCAGAGACAGTTTCTACCGCTTTAAGCAACTGTATGAGAGCGGCGGAGAAACGGCCCTGCAAGAAATCAGTCGCAAAAAGCCTTGCTTGAAGAATCGGGTGGAAGCGCACATCGAACAAGCCGTGGTGGATTTTGCTATTGAACAACCCGCTTATGGACAGGTGCGAGTCTCAAACGAACTGAAGCAACAGGGCATCTTGGTGTCCCCCGGTGGAGTGCGTTCCATTTGGCTGCGGCACGATTTGGAAACGTTTGCCAAACGCCTTAAAGCCCTGGAGGCAAAGTCAGCCCAGGACAACTTGATTCTGACTGAAGCGCAACTCAAAGCGCTGGAGAAGGCGAAACAAGAAAAAGAAGCTCACGGCGAAATCGAAACAGAACATCCTGGCTATCTGGGTTCACAAGACACCTTCTACGTTGGCACCCTCAAGGGAGTGGGACGCATTTACCAGCAAACCTTCATCGATACCTACTCGCGAGTTGCCGTTGTCAAGCTGTATGAAAGCAAAACTGCACTCACCGCAGCAGACTTGCTCAATGACCGAGTGCTGCCGTTTTTTGAGTCGCAAAACGTTCCTCTGTTAAGGATTTTAACGGATCGAGGTTCGGAGTATTGCGGCAACATTGAGCATCACGAATACCAGTTGTACCTGGCGATTGAGGACATCGACCACACACGGACGAAGACGAAATCACCGCAGACCAATGGGATTTGTGAACGGTTTCATCGCACTATTTTGGAGGAGTTTTACCAGATTGCCTTTCGCAAGAAGGTCTACAGCAGCATTGAGCAGTTGCAGCACGATGTGGATGATTGGCTTGATTCGTATAACTGCACTCGACCCCATTCAGGACGGTATTGCTATGGCAAGACACCGATGCAGACCTTTCTCGACAGTAAGCAAATTGTGCAACAAAAGATGATAGACCGACAGTATGAGGATAAGATGGGAGAGGAGATGAAGAACAAGAGAGAACACGGAGGAAAGGGAGCAGCAAATGAGACACCAACTGGATCATCCGATCATCCTTGAACAACCGCGTGCTGGTGCTGATCGCGGCCCTGCTCGTCTCCGTCTACGGGCTCTACGTCACGCTCCGTACGCCGACGGACGTGCTGCCGGACCTCAACCGCCCCGTTGTGACCATCATGACCGAAGCCCCCGGCCTTGCGCCCGAGGAGGTCGAAGCCCAGGTCACTTACAACATCGAGACCGCCGTCAACGGCTCGCCCGGCGTCGAGCGGGTCCGGAGCGTCTCGTCGCTGGGGCTCTCGATCGTCTTCGTCGAGTTCCAGTGGGGCACGGACCTCAAGTACAACCGCCAGGTCGTCACCGAGCGGATGGCCACCATCACGGAGAAGCTGCCCCCCGGCGTCGTGCCGGTCATGACGCCCGCGACGAGCATCATGGGCGAGATCGCCCTGATCAGCGTGTCGAGCAAGTCTCTGACGCCCATGGACGTGCGCACCGTCGCCGAGTTCACGCTGCGCCCCGCGATCCTGTCGATTCCCGGCATCGCCCAAGTCACGGCGATGGGCGGCGACCTCAAGCAGTTCCGCGTGCAGGTCGATCCCGACAAGCTCCGTCTCTTCGATCTGACCATCGAGGACGTCGAGAAGGCGCTCGCCGCCGCCAACCAGAACACCGGTGGCGGCTTTGTCGTCAGCGGTGCGCAGGAACTGGTCGTTCGGAACATCGGCCGAGTCCAGACCGCGGACGACATCGCGCTCTCCCTCGTGGCGACCAAGCCCGGCGATCACGCCAGCCCCCCGAGGGCCGTCCTGGTCCGAGACGTCGCGGCGGTCATCGAGGCCGGCCCCACGATCAAACGCGGCGACGGTTCGGACAACGGCTCGCCCGCCGTCATCATGGCGATCCAGAAGCAGCCGGGCGCGGACACGATCACGCTCACGCGGGCGCTCGACCAGACGCTGGAGCAGCTCAGGCCCACGCTCCCCAAGGGGATCGAAATCAACGCCGACGTGTTCCGGCAGGAGCACTTCATCAAGTCGGCGATCGGGAACGTGGTTGAGGCGCTCCGCGATGGCGCGATTCTCGTGGTCATCGTGCTCATCCTGTTCCTCATGAACGTGCGGACGACGATCGTCACGCTACTCACTCGTCGGCTGCCCCTTTGCAACGGGTTCAGGAATCTGCAACGACAGATGCGGAGCAAGCTTCGGCAGCCAGTACCACTCTTTCTCGATGTCTTGCGCCCATGACTCTAGAAGCGGGAATCGCGCATAGAGGTAGTCACCGAGTCGGTAAATGGCGTTTACCGTTCCTGTGGACTGGATTGGATCAATCGGCAAATTGGCTAACTGGGGGAACTGTGCCGCTATCAACCGTTCGACAAGGAACTCATCAATATCGACTTCTCCCTCATGCATCTTCATAGGCTGAAGCATCCATTGGAATGCTATTGATATAAATATCTTGTATTATATTTGTAGTATAGTGCGGCAACCCTAAATTTAGGATTGATTGACTCGTTCCAGGTAGCTAATGCGATGTGCTGGATTGTCGGCATTAACTGGAGTGGATATGGAAGTACGAATTGAACTTTACAACGCTCATCACCTCGATGCTTTCATTCGGCTTTCACTTTCCCAAACGCACAGAGCAGTCAAGTTTGGAGCCGTGGTTGCAAAAGTGTATGTGATCGAGCATGGCTGAATCAAACGCATGGACATTCAGTTAATCGACCAATAGATTGAGCGAATGAATGAAAAACTCATTAAACGTATCCTTAGTCAGGCACAGGTTCCTGAACTGTTAGAAGTCCTCGCCCAGCGCCTCAGTCCGTCGGACTTACAATCGCTGTTGCTGGAAGTTTACCGAGCTAGAGCGCAATCCCTCACACCGCAATCTCTACTCCAGCAGTACGAGCAAAATCGCCTGGTTCAGCCTGCGACCACTAGCCCCAGACAACTACTGGAATTTGACCAGTTAGCTTACTCGGTGTTGCCCCCCTCGTTTGAACTCCTGGAGCTATCTCCAGTTTGTCCCTTCAGCACGACCACAAAATTCTGCAATCACTTGAGCTTTCACCGCATCCAGCGGATAGGTTGTGGGATAGGTGGAATACATCAGCATAATGCCCTGCAATACAGAGGAAAAGTAGAGCGATCGCACTCTTGGATTTTCGACGCCCAGCTTTTCAAACATCGTCGTCTGAACTTCAAACTGCCGCGCTTGTTCCTCCATCAACTTCTGACTCGAGTCACTGCCCGCCCCGCCAGCCAGGGTGTCACTTCCCAAATTGCCTGCCAGCGAGTCACTGCCATTGCCCCCCGTCACAATGTCACTGCCTGCGCCTGCCCGAATCGTGTCGTTGCCGCTGCCACCGTTGTAAGTTACGGTCATCGTCGTGCTGATCAGACTGTTTGCATCGATCGTGTCGTCGCCTGCTCCGCTGTTGATTGTGAGCCGATCGGTATCGGCATTGGTGATGGTGATTACTGAGGGCAAGCCTATGATGAAGATGCTGTTAGCCGTGTTTACCAGATTAATCACATCGGTGCCTGAAGTGCCCTGAGCGATCACGGTGTCACTTTGTCTATCGCCTCTTCCGTCTGGGCCTGCCAAGTCGATATTCACCTCAGTTACATCTGCGCCACTCAAATTATTCACAGTGATGATGTCTGTCCCTAGCAATGCCGCAAAGTTGATTTGCTCGACATCGTTCAAGTCTATCGTGACCGCGTCCACATCGCGGCTAAAAATGGCCCGTCCGCCGTTGGCAGCAATATTGATTTGTTCTGAGACGTTAGTGCCGGTGAATTGCAGCGTATCGAAGTTTGCTTGACCCTCTACTACATCGTTACTATCCCCCGTGTCCCACTGGAAGACATCATTGCCCGCCCCCAGCACTGCCACATCGTTACCCCTCTGTCCATCCACGAAATCGTTGCCATCGCCACCCAGCAGCCTATCTACTCCATTACCACCGAGAATTGTGTCATTTCCAGCACCGCCATCGACGTTAAATTGAATCGGTGAAGCCAGGTTGTTCGCTGCGGAGAAGGTATCATTTCCGCCATTCATATTCAGGATCAAATTTTCGGTGGTGCCAATGTCTAAGGTGAACGGAGCGGGATTGACGCGCTCGAAACGTACACGAGATCCATTGGCAGTTACAATAAAGGCTTCGTCACCGCCGCCGCCGTTCACTTCGCTGATATCCGTATTATTGCCGCCTTCATTCAGGTCGGTGTCGTCACCGGGATTCGAGATAATGCGATCGTTGCCATCTGCGCCAAACATCTGATCGTCTGCATCTCCTCCGGTAAGAACATCGTTTTCTGTGCCGCCAAAGAGAAAATTGAGTTGTCCGAGAATTGGGCGGTGCAACAGGCGGTAAAAGCAGCGATCCTAGCGGGTATGCCGACCTATGCCGAGTGTGGTGGGCTGATGTATTTAGCCGAATCCCTCACCGACTTTGAGGGCCGCAACTGGCAGATGGTTGGCGTGTTACCGACAACGGCTGTAATGGGGAAACGACTCACCCTAGGCTACCGTCGCGCTGTGGCTCAACAGAATAGCCCCCTGATACCAATGGGTACAACCGTCTGGGGCCATGAGTTTCACCGCTCTAGTTTGACCCTACTGCCGCAGCAATCGCTGTATCAGATCCAGGGATACGATCCTGCTAGTGCGCTGGGACAGGAAGGATGGTGCCAAAATCAGCTTCATGCCTCCTACGTGCATCTACATTGGGGCGGACGGCCAGAAATTCCAGCTCGTTTTTTAGCTCACTGCGCCCGTTTTGCTCAGACTCAGCCATGATTAAACATGATCAACATGAACCATCGTTTTTCATTCCTGATGCCCCATGCCGATCTGTTCTCTCCTCTCTTGTTTCACCAGCTTGTCTCCTCTGTTGGCAAACCCATTGCTGACCGTAGATGCAGCTGAATTGGGTTTACAGGCTGAGAGCAGCATTGCCGCCTATGTCACTAGCGGAATTGTATTGCTGTTAGTGGCTACGGCAGTAGCGCTGTTGTCGCGACGACTGGGGGTACCATACGTCACCGGGCTAGTGCTGGCCGGATTAGCAATTACCGATTTTCTGCCCCAGAGTATCGGCCTCGATTCGTCCTTGATTTTGAACCTGTTCCTGCCGATCTTGCTATTCGAGGCGGCGATTAACACTGATGTCAGTCGGCTACGCAGTACGGTTAAACCGATTGTGCTGCTGGCAGGTCCCGGCGTGATTGTGGCCTCTGGAGTAACTGCAACTATCCTTAAATACGGCCTGGGGCTGGATTGGACTCCGGCCCTGCTGCTAGGTACGATTTTGGCGATTACGGATACAGTCTCGGTGATCGCGGTATTCAAAGAAATTACTGTGCCGTCGCGGTTAATCACGATTGTAGAAGGAGAGAGCCTATTTAACGACGGCGTAGCGCTGGTGCTATTCAATTTGATTTCGAAGGTCGGAACGCTTACACTGAGTCGCTTGGCTTCTGCGAAGGGGTTTTTGCCCGCCCTTGCGAGCTTTCGTGCTGCTGCTGCCTTCTCGCGAGCCTCCGCGAGTGTAACGTCCTTTAGCGAACCGAGTCCAAAGTCCCTTCGCCGACCGTCAACCTGCACACGGAGCAGCCAGCTCTTCGCACCGGAAGGCTTAACGAGGAGGTAGAGGCCACCTCCATCGCTATGGCGACCGGGCTTCGCGTTTTTAACCTGTAGCGCAGTCAAAGGCATCATGTCGCTCCCTCATCCGTTCCCCCATCATAGCTGAGATTTAGGGATATTGAAGGATACGCCAAGCGACGCTAGGCTAGCTATATATCCCTGTTTTCCCGGGTTTCTGGATCAGGCTGCTACTATCAGGAACAAGTAGGTGGCGGAGAGGGTGGGATTCGAACCCACGGTACGGTTGCCCGTACACCGCATTTCGAGTGCGGCGCATTCGACCACTCTGCCACCTCTCCGCGCGAGGTCGTGCGTCAGGGCCCGAGGGGCCGGTCGAAGCAGGCGCGGCGGTTAGCCGAAGGCCGCACGCTTGCCAAGCCCCCAGTTGCCTGGAGCAAGGCTGAGCTGGGGACGAGCCCGTCGCGGCGCTTGTTCCCCGCTCGCGGCATCCTATATCCTCACCCAAGATGGAACGATCGCAGTTCTTTTCCGCCCAGGCCGGTCGCACGATCGAGGCGCCGCGTCATGCGCTGGCGCGGTTCGGAATCGGCGATGTCGTGCGCCACCGCATGTTCGATTTCCGTGGAGTGGTGTTCGATATCGACCCGGTCTTCGCCAACAGCGACGAATGGTACGAGGCGATCCCGGAACACCTGCGTCCTCCGCGCGAGCAGCCGTTCTACCACTTGTTCGCCGAGAACGGCGAATCGTCCTATGTCGCCTATGTCAGCCAGCAGAACCTGCTGCCCGATGCCGACGCGGGCGAGGTGGAGCACCCTAACGTCACCGAACTGTTCGAACGCTTCGACGGGCATCGCTACCACCTGCGCCGCGCGCTCACGCACTGATTGGTTAGCTCTTCAGCTTCCACCCGGACTTCAGCACCCGGTAGCACAGCCTGTTCAGCCTCCGCTTCAGTTGCGGTGTTGACTTGAATACCCGCACAGTTGACATCGCACAGTTGCCGGGGCGGCGTCTCTAGACAAAGTTGCTCGTAAAGCCAGATTAGGGGCTGAAAATAACCATCCGGGTCTAGTGTTTCCACCAAGTCTTCAAACGCCACTTCCCGTTCCAGTAGATCGGCATCTGGATCATCCTCTTGCTTTTGCAGCCAGATCAGTTCCGATGTGTTGACTTTGATCCGGTGGTTATATTGTTGCAAACAGCGGTCGCAAGTCAGGGTAACGATAGCTTCGGCCTGGCCGGCAACTTCTAGATAATTACCTCGATGGGTAACACGCACCTGCCCTTGAACGGGGGTCAAGGTGTCTAGATCGGGCAAATAGCTGTTGACTTCGATTTGTTCGGTTTGCTCCGGCGCTCTCACTAGCTGTGGAATGTAAATGGCTTCCATGATGAGCGCTCCTCCTATGAAATTTGATACTTGAGCTACGTTATTTCACTTTCTGCTAGCCGTACTACCAAGCGTCGATCGGGTTCTTTGCCACGGCTATAGGTTTCTAAATCACCGTAGGTTGCCTTGAGATAGGTATGCACCTGCCGTCTCTCGGCGGCTGACAGCGCGGCCATTTCGTATTCCTCACCCGTTTCTCGCACATGCTGGACAGCAGCTTCGGCCAATTGCTGCAACTCGATCTGCCGCTGCACCCGATAGCCTGCCAACTCGATGGTATAAGCAGTCTGGAGGTCTTCCCCTCGCCCAATATTGAGAATCGTATTGGCCAGATACTGCACAGCATCGAGCACGTTTCCCTCCTCGCCGATCAGAATTTGGGTTTGCTCGTGGGTCAGGGTGGCATCATCTATGGTCAACCAGCAGCTTCCTTCGGCACCGGTGCGTTCCAGATCGGGCTGAACCGTGGCTGGCAAGCCCGAGAGTTGCAGCATTTCTTCTAACCAATGCTTGCCTCGTTGAATCTGCTGGTCATCCATCCGCGTTAGCCTTTCTTTTTGGTACTGCTGGTATTCTTGGGCGTAGATTGCTTCGGCGTTTGCTTCGCATTTTGCTTTGGTGTTTGCTTAGCCGCTTTAGGCGCTGGCTTACTGCTCGAAGGTGTTGTTGCGGCTGCTCTGGGCGAAGTTGAAGCTGCGCAAGTCGCGCCGGTAAAGATCGACGCCCGCAGATATGTTGCGGTCGAACACATAGGGTTCGGCGAAGCTGAGGTTGAACGAGCGGGAATAGCGCGAGTAGTTCACGCCCGCGCCGACCGTCTGGCCCCGGCCACGGAAATTGCGCTGGCGGATCGACGCGGCGAGGATGAAGCTTTCGAGCGAGGAGAAGCCCGCGGAAAGCTGGAGTTCGCCGGTCGGCTGTTCCTGCACGTTGCCTTCGAGAACGATGCGGTCGGGGGCGCTGCCCTCCTTCTGCTCGATCTCGAAGTTCTCCTGGAAGTACCCCAGCGACTTGATCCGGTTGGTCGAGCGCGAGACCTGGAGCGAGTTGAACGCATCGCCTTCCGCGATGCGGAATTCGCGCCGCACCACCTTGTCCTGGGTCAGCGTGTTGCCGTTGATATCGACCCGCTCGACATAGACGCGCGGAGCCTCGCGGATCTGGTAGGTGACGTCCATCGTCAGTTCTTCGCGATTGCGACGGAACTGCGGCTGGACATCGGCGAAGGCGTAACCGAACGTGCCGGCCAGCTCGTTCAACTGTTCGACGGTGTCCTCGACCGCCTTGGCGTTGTACCAATCGCCCGACTTCATCCGCAGGTTGGAGGTCATCCCCGCGCTGTCGAAATCGCGCAGCTGGCTGTCGACCGCGACATCGCCGAACTTGTAGCGTTCGCCTTCCTCGACGACGTAGGTGATGATGAAATCGCGCTTGTCCGGCGTCAGTTCGGCCACCGCCGACACGACGCGGAAATCGGCATAGCCTTCGGTCAGGTAGAACTGCCGCAGCTTCTGCTGGTCGAACGCCAGCCGGTCGGGATCGTAGCTGGTGTTGGAGCTGAAGAAGCGCGTGAAGCGCGCCTCCTTCGTCACCATCTCGCCCTTGAGCTCGCCATCCTTGAACTGTTCGTTGCCGATGATGTTGATCTGGCGGACCTTGGACTTGGGCCCTTCGCTGATCTCATACACGATATCGACGCGGTTCTGGCTGAGCTGCACCAGCTTGGGTTCGACCGTGGCGGCGAACCGGCCCTCTCATAGAGGGGAACACCGCCCAGATGTTTGCGCACAGCATCGGAACGGATGTGAATCGCGCCCAGCTTATCGGCAACCTGTCGAGCGGTTGTGCTCTTACCAGAACCGGACAAGCCACACATCAGGATCAGGCGACCTTGCCGGGATTGGGAATACTGCCAAGCTAACCGATAGTAGAGGGCTGCGGTGTCATGCGCCACTTGTTTTTCGTGGTCGGGTACACCCGGATCATTGAGCAAAAAGGAGGTGACTTTGGCTCGTACATAGGTTTGGCGGCTGATGTAGATCGGCAATACCTGAAGTCCTTCCCAGTCGCCAGTTTCTTCTGCATAGGTGTTGAGGAACAGCGTGCTGAGATCAGGTCGCTTTCGGGCCTCTAGGTCCATCACAATGTAGGCAATGTCATACATTGTGTCCACAAAGCGAAATGGCTCGTTGAACTCGATGCAGTCAAATAGAAGCAGTTTGCCGTTCCAATAGCAGATGTTACGAAGATGCAAGTCGCCGTGGCACTCGCGAATTCGGTCAGCGGCAATTCGTTGCTTGAATAGGGGTTCCTGCTCGGCAAAAAAGCGATCGCAGTAGGCTTTGGTTTCGTCAAACTGCTGCTGGGTTTGGGGGCCGCCAATGTACTGTGCGGTCTGCTCAAAGTTTTCGTCAAACGCCTGCCGCACTTGGGATACTTCACCAAAGCTGCGGATGTAATCGTTGGTGGTGGTTTTGCGGTGAAACTCGGCAATCACCCGCGCCAGTTGCTGAATTAAATCGGGCGTTAGCTCTCCCCGCTCGAACAAGTTAGTGAGCAGCGTATCTTGGGGAAACTGCCGCATCTTGACGGCATACTCGACTACTTCTCCCGCTCCACCGAGCTGATAGCGGTCTCCGGTCTGGGTAATTGGCACCACTTCCAGGTAAATCTCTGCAGCCCCGCGCTGGTTCAATCGCAACTCCTCTTCAGAAAAATGCTTGCGGGCCTCCAGGGTCGAATAATCTAGAAAGCCGAAGTTCAGGGGTTTCTTCACCTTATAGGCAAATTCCCCGGTCAGCAGCACATAGGAGATGTGGGTTTGAATCAACTGAACGGCGGCAGCGGGTGGTGGATAGAGTTCGGGTCAGGCGATTACCGCCATGGAGCAAACAGCGGCTGAAGTGTTACCCCCCGGTATGGGCTATGAATGGAGTGGCACCGCCTTAGAGGAGATCGAGTCGGGCGGTCAGGCTCCCCTGATCTTCGGCTTGGGCTTGGTGCTGGTATTCTTGGCGCTGGCGGCTCAGTACGAAAGCTTTATTGATCCGACCATCATCATGCTGACAGTACCGCTGGCAATTTTGGGGGCGCTTACTGGTGTGTTTGTGCGCGGCATTCCCAATGATGTCTACTGCCAGATCGCGCTGGTGATGCTGATTGGTTTAGCTAGCAAGAACGCGATTCTGATTGTGGAATATGCTAACCAACTGCGCCAAGACGGTTTGACTATTGTTCAGGCCGCCATTGAAGCTGCCCAGGAACGGTTGCGCCCCATTCTGATGACGGCTATCTCCAGCTTGATCGGGTTCTTTCCGTTGGCGATTGCTAGCGGAGCTGGGGCCGCTAGTCGCCAATCCTTAGGTACAGCGCTGGTGGGTGGTTTCTTGATTGCGACATTCCTGAGCTTGTTTGTGGTGCCGATTTTGTACATTGTGATCAAGCAAGGGACGGAGCGGTTTACGCCAACAGGCAAGAAGAAGTTGCCGAAACCAACTCTGCCTCCAAGCGAAGTGGGGTCGCGCTAGAGCTTGGCCCTGAACCCTACCGGTTCCAGATAGAATGGGGCAAGGTCGCTGTTATTTTGCTGTAAGAACCCATGACCGTTCCTCCCGATCTAGATGATCTAGAAACTGCGAATTCTACCGCTCAGAATGGTCAGTCGATTACCTCCAATGGACCGGTAGATGCCGATCAGGTGCCCCCTGACTCGACTGATTCAGAGGATTACCTCGATGCAGTGCCAGACGATGTGGAAATGTCGCTGTTCGACCACCTCGAAGAACTGCGGCTGCGCATCTTTTATGCCCTGATTGCAGTTGTCTTGGGCATCATTGTCTGCTTTGTGTTTGTGAATCCAATTGTGCGGCTTCTAGAGGTGCCCGCTCAAGGCGCTAAGTTTTTGCAGCTTGCTCCTGGAGAATATTTCTTTGTGTCGCTGAAGGTAGCAGGCTACAGCGGTGTTGGCCAGGGATACCGTTGCATCAGTCTGATCGCCTCGGAGGTTGAAGTTGTAGTAGTTATTGTCGTACCGGCCTGAAACTCGCGGGTAGCGTCGATAGTAGCTGCTGGGATCATACTGCTCAGTTACGGTTTGGAATCCTTGCAGGGTTAGATCGGGAGCAACTGGCGTTTCGTTGGCTGCTGCCACAGACTCCGCCAAAGACTTGTTTGCCGTGGTCACAAAGGTAGGAATTTCCCAATCGGTGGTGCGAGATGGAATCGGATGTTCACCCCGCTGCACTTGCTGGTAGCCAGGAGACGCCACAATTTGGCTGTAGGTCCGGTCTGGCCGACCGCTATTGAAGGCCCGGGAGCCATCGCCCCAGATCACCAGACGCGGCAACTGTTCAGGAGCCAGAATGTCCTGCATCAACAGATTCATTACCTGAGCTGTGGCACCGTTAATGCCAAAGTTATACACCTTTAGTCCTGGATGGCCTTGAGCAGCCAAAGCTTCTTCTAACGCTGCCGGATCAATGCCCTGCAGGGAACGCGAACTGCCAATGATCAGAACATCGGGTTTGCCGTGGGTGCGCAGGTACTGTAAATAAAGCCGCAGCTCTTGGTCGAGTCGCTCGCTGTCGAAGGAGGGAAAACTGTAGGGAGGCAGCAGCAACTCCGGCAATGCCATGGGCGGCAGCGGTAGGATCAGGTCCGACAGGCGAGAGGAGTAGCCGTTAGCCCCATCGCCGTCAACGCCTGATGCCAATTGATTAGCAGAACGCGGCTCAGCGGCAGTAGAAGTCCTGTATGAGGGTGTATTCTGCTTGGCTTCTGGAAGAGCAACTGTTTTTAGCCCATAGGCTAATGCCAACAAAACGCCCGGTAACAGCAATCCTTTGGATACCATGTTTGACTACCTGGTTTGTCTACCTGCATTCGCGGTGCAAACGACTTAATCTGACGTTTTGTTAAGTCAGGTAGTCCTACCCTATCGCTAAAAATGAGGCAAGGTCAACTGTCCTGCCTCAAGCAAAGATTTTGTCAGCTATCAATTGGGTTCAATTTGGCGAACCTGTAGGGAACTGCGCTGCTAGACACACAGCAGCAAACCGATCAGTGCGGGAGATGGTGCCGGAGATGGAGATGGAGATGGAGATGGAGACGGTTCCGGAGATGGTGATGGTGATGGTGATGGTTCTGGAGAGGGAGTACCACCATCATCAATGGTCAATGTGACTTCGCTAGCCTCTGGATTGACGTTGTAATCCTCGCCATCTGGGAGGCTGAAGGTTAGTTCTTCTGCTCCCTCGTTTGGACCATCATCAAAGGTAGACAGGGTGATCGACGCCTGCGGTTCTGTAATCGTAATCACAAAGCTAGCTCGATCGTCGCCAGGAACGGGGAACTCGCCATTCGTGCCTGTGATGTCGGTGGTGGGATCAATTCCGGCAATGTCAAACTCTGTCAGCGAGGCAAACTCTGCACCTTGGACGAGAACGGGCAAACCGCCTTCTGGAATTTCGCCATCTACGGTGAAGCTAACCGTGAATGCCTCGCCTTCCGCTAGCTCAGTCTTATCCACGGCAAGACTGACCGTGGGGCCAATGCCGACTTCGCCTTCATCAGCAACGTTTAACGTCACCGACGATGCCTCTGGATCGACCTCATAGAGTTCACCGTTTGCTAGCGAGAAGGGAAGTTCTAGCGGTTCCTCTGCCTCAATGTCATCCAACACCGATAGAGAAATTGTTGCGGTTGGTTCGGTGATCGTAACAAAGAAGCTGCTGCCAGCACCATCCCCAACAGTCGGCTCTCCTTTAATGCCTGTGGTTTGGATCTTGCTCAGATCGGCCAAGTCAAACTGTCCGAGTGCAGCCATCACGGGACTTTGCACCAGCACCTGCAAACCCTCGGGTGGGATCTCGCCATCAACGGTAAAGGTGACGGTCAATTGATCGCCTTCGACCAAGGTAGTTTTGTCTACCGAGAGTCCGACTTTCGGGCCAACGCCAGGGCCGCCATTGTCATCCGTAATGGTCAGCACGGTCGCGTTTTGATTGGGATCAACGGTATAACCTTCGCCTTCCGCCAGCCGGAAATCAAAGCTTTGTTCGCCTTCCTCGATAATGTCGTTGATGATAGGCAAAACAAAGGAAGCCTCAGGAGCCGAAAGCAGAATTTGCAGCCGCCCAGTTGCCTCATCAAATCCGGCTATTTCAGCATTCGTGAACCAACCGACGGTACGGGAAAGATCGATATTGCTAAACAGATCTTCTCGACCATGCGATTCTAGTTCAATCAACAGCGTTGCACTACCTGTCCAAGTTGAGAATGCCTGAACGAACGCTGTTAGCAATAGATCGTTGATTTGAGTTTGATAGGCGGCTGGGGCTGTTTGCAGTAGGGCTTGGGTGTCAGCAATAGATAGGGCTACGGATACGGTTTCCAGATCGGCAACTCGATTGTGGGCTGATATATCATGGCATGGATTATCGATTGGCAGCGGGGTATCGGGTTGAGTGTGCCAATAGTTGAGTTCGTCGGCACTAGGCTGGTAGGAGTGCAATGCTTCTGCCCACTGTCGAAAGGCGCTGGTTTTGGGCGGCAGCTCGGCTGGTTTGCCCTGGCTGAGCCGCTGACAAAGATGGTGCAAATCGCTGAGCAAAATTCGCCAGGAGATGCCATCGACGACTAAATGATGCAAAATCAACAGCAATCGACCGGACCGCTGCCCGCGATCAAAGAACGCAATTCGTAACGGTAAGGTTGATAGATCTAGGCTGGCTTGTAGAACGGTGGCAGTCATTTCAATTATCTGCGTTTGTTGCGGCTCTGATAATTGTGAAAGATCGATCCAGTGAAGCGGAGCAATACTTGCAGCAGCATACTCCTGATGCCAGCCGGTCTCGGTGCGTTGAAAGCGCAGCCGCAGACTATCGTGATAGTTGAGTAACTGCTGGAGGGCCTGTTCTAGCCACTCCCGACCAACGGGCTGCCGGACTTCCAGCAAAACGGCCTGATTCCAATGGTGCATCTCGGCAAAGTTTTGTTCAAAGAACCAGTGCTGAATGGGGGTGAGGGGCACGGTTCCAGTCAAAATCTGCTGCGGCGCGGTGATGGCCTCTGTCGGGGTGGCAATGGCGGCAAGTGCGGCGATGGTTTGATGCTGAAACACTTGTTTGGGAGAGAAATGCAGTCCGATCTGACTGGCTTTGGCAATCATTTGAATCACCAAAATCGAATCTCCGCCCAGTGCAAAGAAGTTGTCGTGGCGATTGATGGTTTCGCGTCCTAGAAGCTGCTGCCAGATGCGGTGCAGTTCCTGTTCTGCGTTCGGCTTGAGTGGCAATCAACTGGTGAACAGCAGTGAGTTGGTCTGGTTTGAGCAGGTCATACTGCCCATAAGTTTGATTCCACTGCCAAAGCTGCTGCTGTTCCGCTTGCGTCAACATTGGTATCCTCGACAACGGTTGCTCAGGCGAGCAAATAAACGCGGCCAGAAGGGTGTGTAGATGTCCCAGAAGCCGCTGCATAGATTGCTCGGAAACACGCTGACTGTCATAGCTAACTTGTAGTGTTAATGTCGTGCCGGGTAACACTGTTAACGTCAGTGGATAATTAGTTTGGGGAGCTGAACTGACGACTGGTAGGGGTTTAATTTGTAAAAGCGACGTATGCTGCTGTTGATAGGTTTGTAATGCAGCGGTGATAGAAGTAGGATAGTTTTCAAATACAAGCAGGCTATCAAATAGCGGCATGCCCTGGGGCAGATCACTCCAGGCTTGAATATTAACCAGCGGACTGTAGGAATAGGCAATTTGTTCCGCCTGCTGGGATTGGAGCTGCTGTAGCCATTGCATCAGCGGTGTTTCTGGATCAAGCTGAACGCGAACCGGCACCGTGTTGATGAACAGCCCAATCATCCGTTCAATCCCGTCTAGATCGGGTGGACGCCCCGAAACCGTCATGCCAAACAGCACATCCGTAGCCTGACTATAGCGGCTCAACAGAATTGCCCAAGCGCCTTGAATCACCGTGTTGAGCGTCAGGTGATGTTGCTGCACAAAGGTTTGTAAATCAGCGGTTATAGCTGGCGTGAAAATTAGCTGTTGTTCGGTGTATATGGTAGAAGTATGAGCTGAAGTAGATTGACTGATCGCATCTAGAAGGAATGTAGGCGTGGTGAATCCTTGCAGCAAGCCACGCCAAAACTGCTCTACCAGAGCCATATCCTGCTGCTGTAGCCAAAGAATGTAATCCCGATAGGGGCGAGGCTGGGGCAGCACTATCGATCGACCCTGACAGGCAGCTTCGTAGCAAGCGAACACCTCTTGCAGCAGAATCGCGTTACACCAACCGTCGAGCAGCAGATGGTGATGCGTCCAGACAAAGTTGTAGGTATCGTCAGCAATTTGCAGCAAGGCACAGCGCTAGGCGATGGCTGCAACATGGAAGGCATTTCCGGCGAAGCTTGCTCGCTGGCTGGTCACCTGGGATTGGGTAAGCTGATTGCCCTCTACGACGACAACCATATTTCGATCGACGGTTCCACCGATATCGCCTTCACCGAAGATGTGTCGAAGCGATTCGAGGCTTACGGCTGGCATGTGCTGCATGTGGAAAACGGCAACACCGATCTGGCTGCCATTGCCAAGGCAATCGCAGAAGCCAAGTCTGTCACCGACAAGCCGACCATGATTAAGGTGACAACCACGATTGGCTACGGTTCACCCAACAAGCAAAACACGGCAGGTGTCCACGGTGCAGCTCTCGGTGGCGATGAAGTCAAACTCACCCGCGAAAACCTGGGCTGGAATTATGAGCCGTTTGTGGTGCCCGATGATGCCCTTAGCCATATGCGGCAAGCAATCGAGCGGGGTGCCAGCGCCGAAGCCGAATGGAACGAAATCTGGGCGCAGTACAAGACCAAATATGCCGAAGAGGCTGCTCTGTTCGAACGGATGATTAGTGGCAAGCTGCCCGACGGCTGGGATAAGGTGCTGCCTATCTACAAGCCCGAAGACAAAGCGCTGGCAAGCCGTAAGCATTCGGAAATCTGCCTCAACAAGATTGCGGAAGTATTGCCGGAACTGCTTGGCGGTTCGGCTGACCTGACCCACTCCAACCTGACCGAACTGGAATGCTCTGGCAGCTTCCAAAAAGGCGGCTACGAAAATCGCAACCTTCATTTTGGCGTACGCGAACATGGTATGGGAGCCATCTGTAACGGCATTGCCCTACATGCTTCTGGGCTGATTCCCTACGGTGCTACCTTCCTGATCTTCACCGACTACATGCGGAATGCAATTCGCTTGTCGGCCCTATCCCATGCGGGCGTGATCTGGGTGATGACCCATGACTCGGTAGCGCTGGGTGAAGATGGCCCGACCCACCAGCCGGTAGAAACGATTGCCTCGCTGCGGGCTATTCCGCAACTGACGGTGATTCGTCCGGCAGATGGAACCGAAACCTCTGGGGCTTACAAAGTTGCGATCGAAAACGCCAAGCGAAACCGTCCGACCCTGCTGGCCCTCGCCGTGAATCAGCTTTAGTTCGTTGATGTCTTGCGGTGGCAGCAGAAAGGTGGGCAACTGATGCTCGAAATAGCTGATTGGGACCGCAGGTTTATGCTCGGTGTTGAGGGCTTGCTGGAGGGTAAGCGGTTCGCGGTCTGGATCGGTTTGAAAGGTCAGATCGTAGGCGTAAATCTGCCCCGATTGCAAGGCTTGATTCGGGTCTGACTTAGCTGTGACTGCTACGACATGCAGATGCTCGCCCAGCGCGATGGTGAACCGTTCCCCAGTCATTACGGTAGAACTAATCACAAGTCCATTCCCATATTCGGTGGCATAAACCCGCAGCGTTACCTGACTACTCCTTCGCAGAGCCAGCCAAACCGTCACGTTCGTAGATTCCGTTCGACGCAGAATCGGTCCGGCCAAGATTAAAGGTAATTGCTGTAGCCGATGTTGTAACGGAATCCAGGGCATAGGTTCAGTGGGCGAACGTACTTCCTTAGCTTAGAGTAATTTTGTCAGCGGTAATTCTGCCAGAATAAAAGCAAGCGCTTGAGGGGAATGGCCCGTGACCCAAAGTCTAGATCCGCTTGTTATCACTCCCTTTCCCGACCATACGCAACTGCCAGAGTCGGATGGTACGTTTGTGTTCGCGCAGCGTGCCGGAGGCAGTCAAAATTTTCAGGAGCATCCTCAGAGTTTACTGTTAACAGATTCGCTTGACCCGGTTTTAGAGCGGCTGCATCCCAACGGAACCTATGTAATTGGGCAAGACTACGGCATCTATTGGCGGCAGACCGATCCGCCTGAGAGGGGATCTGGCACCGGACTGGTTTTATGTGGCGGATGTACCGGCCACGCTAGACGGACAGTTTCGGCGTTCTTATGTACTGTGGCGAGAATTTATTGCTCCTTTGGTTGCTTTGTAGTTTGCCAGTGGTGATGGTTCAGAAGAACGGGACCGCACGCCGCTGCGGATCGATCAGCCCAGTCGCAAACCTGGGAAGTTCTGGGTTTATGAACGAATTATTCGGATTCCCTTTTACGGCATTTTCGAGGTGAACACCGGCAAACTAGAGGTTTACCATTTGGTTGATGGCGCTTACCAACCGCTGCCGGCTAATCAGCAGTTTGTCAGCCATCCTCGGAGTTTTATTGGGTCAAAACATTTTGCTGGCTGCTCTGGTGCTCTTGTTCTTTGTCGGGATTGTTTCCAGCGTAGTGCCCAATATTCCGCTAGTGGTGGCAATGGTGCCGCTGCTGAAGCAGTACGTTGTCAACGCTGGGTTAGCGGGTTCAGAGATTTTGCAAACTGGTTTTGTAGGTGATTTGCCGCCAACCGTTTTACCCTTGTTCTACGCCATGATGTTTGGAGCAACGCTGGGAGGAAATGGCACTCTAGTAGGTGCTTCGTCTAATATCGTGGCGGCTGGAATTTCAGAAATGCACGGACGCCCCATTCCCTTTAAGCTATTTCTTCGCTATGGGCCGCCGGTGGCTCTGATGCAGCTTCTTGCCGCCGCCTTCTATGTGGTAGCCCGGTTTTTCGTCTGGCAATGACTTCAGCGATGGACGGCCAACGGTGTGTTAGGCGCTTGATTAAGAATCTGGCAGAAGCTGAGATAGGTATCTACCGCCTTATGGAACTCTGCTTCTGCCGCTGTCTCGCTTGTGGCTTCAAAGGTCACTATGTCCTGGATGCTGGAAACCCGGCCATACCAAACCTGGGAATTGGGATCTCGGTTGAGAATGGTTGTGTATCCTTTGTAGCTCAGATTCATTGCACTCACCGGAATTGTTGGAAATTTGATGATTGGGATCTTGAGATCTATTGTTGGAATCTTGACTGGCAGAAGCAGCTAATGGCAGCAATCCTAGGACATCAGAGAAATGAAACCCTGTTTCAACAGACAGACTTTGACCAATGCTGCAAAAATTCAACTGCTAGTTTGCAAGTCCAATTGCTTACTCCAATTGCCTACCCCAATTGACTTAGTAAACTGCGCTGACTACCGTACTAGTTCGGCTGGCGCTTCTTATGAACTCCTCCTCATAGCGTTACAAACTGAATAGAGTGACAAATCTCTTACAAAATGTAGGCTTAATAGTAGTTTTTATACATGACAACCGACCAATTATTTAGTTCTATTTGCCGCACCAAATAAATAAATTTTTCAACTGCAAAGCTGTAAGTTTTGCTTATAGGATTGCCTGCTACTATTCAGCAGCCCTGTCGCCAGCACGCGGCGACGAGTCAGGGCTGCCAGATCCCTGCAACGGTGCGTCGGGCCGTCGGCGCTCAGCGGCGAACCAGCGGAAGTATTCTCGTCCATATCGATAAGCATCGGCAAGGGGCGGCCCAACCGTACACTCGTCGTCCGATCCAGACCGCTGTACGCCCGGGATTATCGCCCTGATCCGGCATGAACTCCTGCCCGGGATCGCGACGCTCATTCGCCCAGGCCGACGCCTGCTTGCCAGCATGAGCCGGGTTCAACCCACCTGCGTGTCCGGTACGCACCCTGACTGGGGAATGATGGGACGCGCGAGAATGGCCGACTCGCCCAAAAATGGCTGCTCCGGCCCCATGCCTCTTGGTCAGCCTGCTGATCGCCGGCCCGGCTGACGTGAATCATCGACGCCTTGCTCACGACGATCGCTCTCGTTCAGACCACACCAGCCGAGCCGACCGGCGCGTCGGCCACGCCGCTCCCTTCACAGCCGGCAGCGGACGTGACCCAAAGGCTCACGGCACTGGTGAGCGACCCGCTCGGCGCCGACGCGACCGACGTGGCTTCGCAACTCGCGACCTTCGCGATTGAGTACGGGCTGCGGATCATCGCCGTGATCGTTGTGCTCGGCGCCGCGTTCTTCGTCGGGGCCTGGGTCAAGCGTCTGATCCGACGCGCCTTCGAGCGAGCGAAGTTCGACGTGACGCTGGGAAAGTTCCTCGGGAACGTTGCCAAGTGGGGCATCCTGGCGCTGGCCCTGGTGTCTTGTCTTGGGATCTTCGGGATCCAGACCACGACGTTCGCCGCAGTGATCGGCGCCGCGGGCCTGGCGATCGGTCTGGGGTTCCAGGGCAGCCTGTCGAATCTCGCTGCCGGCATGATGCTGCTGATCTTCAGGCCTTTCAAGGTCGGGGACCTGGTCAACCTTTCGGGCCATCTTGGGTTCGTCAACGAGATCGATCTCTTCCAGACCTCGCTCGATAGCGTCGACGGCCGCCGGATCATCTTCCCCAACAACCAGATCTTCGGCGGCGTGATCGAGAACATCACCCACCACCCGAGGCGACGGTTCGACTGCCCCGTGGGCGTCTCCGACCGAAAATGACCCTCGCGAACTTGAAAGACGCTTGCTGCTGGATACTTATCGCACATTCGGCTGTGAAACCGGCGAGCCGACCTTTCGATATTCTCTTATTGACGGTGTAAAGGACGGTTATCTGGTCAATCCCGTCGTCGTGGACGCGAGAACCGAGATCACGACGCAGCTTTTGTCTGACGAAGGTTACAGCATCGCGGCTGTCGCGGCACCGGAAGACGAAAAGACGAGCGAAGAAATCATTGAGGAAACGTTCAAAGTCCGCGACTTTGAGCGGAAATTCTTCTCCGAGGAAACGAACCGCATACTCTGCCGGACCTTTCTCGATCACGCATTGAAAGACCCGATCACCGGCGAGATCGGAAAGACCATCGCGTTTTGCGTCAGCCAGCATCACGCGGCAAAGATCACGCAGATACTCAATGAACTAGCACACGAGCTTTTCCCCGGCAAATACAACTCGGATTTTGCGATGCAGGTAACTTCAAACGTCGCGAATTCTCAGCAGGCAACGACGAATTTCACAAACAACAACCTCGGCGGCACAGGCAATTTCGACGAGCGCTATAAGACCGGCAAGACGCGCGTTTGCGTAACTGTCGGCATGATGACGACCGGCTACGATTGCCCCGACATCCTTAACCTCTGCATGATGCGGCCGATCTTTTCGCCAACGGATTTCGTGCAGATAAAAGGACGCGGCACACGCAAGCATAACTTCACGTCAAACGTAATTGACCGCGAACTAAAGGAAGAACTCGGCGAACTGCAAAAGGAACATTTCAAGCTGTTCGATTTCTTTGCCAACTGTGAATATTTCGAAGAAAAGTTCAATTACGACGAGGTCCTAAAGCTGCCAAAGCCGGGCGAGCCGCGACCGGAAGCTCCGCCTCAGCCGCCGGCGGTTCCAATCGCAGACTACGAGAACTTCAACCCCGATCCGCTGAAGACCCTTGAGGAAATGGCGGTTGGACCTGATGGCATGAAGATCGACCGCCGTTTGTTCGAACGCTTTGAGGAACGCGTAAAATCGGACGACGAGATCAAGCGAATGGTCGAGGGCCGCGATTTTGACGCTATCGAAAGCTACATCGTCCTCACCTGGAAGTATCGCCAAATTGAAACCGGCGGGTGGAATCTGTTTCAAGCCCAACCGCTGACAGATGAACACCGATCAGATCGACTGTTTCCTCAAAACCCAGCCCAGCAGCCAGCGACAGATCTCAAATCTGCTCCTAGTTGCGATACGCCTTTACCGTGGGACCATATTGATACCGGCATCGATAAACAATGGCTCAAAGCTGACCTTCAGCGGGCACTAGAGGCGGCTACCGTACCAGACTGTTCGTTTGATGGCTGTTCTCACTGCGGCGTCTGTGGGGCCGATTTCGGCCACAATATTGTGGTGCCACCACAGCCGATTCCGACCTTCACCGGCCATTTTGTCCCAAATCAAAACCGCGCCCAACGATTGCGCCTTTGGTTTGGCAAGCAAGCTGACATGGCCTTGATCAGCCATCTAGACCTGATGCGTCTATTGGACCGTGCCGTTCGACGAGCTGCTATTCCAGTCGCATTTACCGGCGGGTTTCATCCGGGTCCACGTATCGTTCCAGCCAGTGCGCTGCCCTTGGGGACAACCAGCTCTGGTGAAATCGTTGATTTTGACTTGACCGAGCCGATGGAACCAGAAGCATTCAAGCAAAAGTTGGCTGCCCAACTGCCTGAGTCCATTCCCCTCTATCGAGTCGAGTCGATTGCAGTCAATTCTGCCTCAGCAACTCAGTTGTTGGAGCAGGCTGAATATGTGTTGGCAATACAGTGCCTGGGCAGCTCAGAAACCAGGTCAGAGACAGAACCAACTCCGGCCACCTGGCAATTCTGGATCGAGCAAATTTTAGCCAGCTCCCAAATCCTAGTGGAGCACACCACGAAATCGGGCAAGGTGCAGCAAATCAACCTACGAGAGCGATTATCTGAATTAGAGCTTCTCGCGCCGGAGCAGATGCCCCAGGCGATGAAAGATTCAGCCATACTGCCTTGGGTGGGTGTGCGCTATGTGGGTAGCTGTCGCAATGATGGAGCTTTACTACGACCAGAGCATATCATTCAGATGCTGGAGTTTGTAGCGCAGCAGGAGTTTCAGTTGGGGCAGATTCACCGGCAGCACCTGTTTTTAGCTTCATTGCACGAGTGGACCAATGCTCGCGATAAACCATTGGGATTACCCGTTACCTCAGCCGCAAAATGATCGGCGTAATATTCGCGAGTACGCGAGAGATACAGCAGTAAATATTCACCTATGATGTAGAAGACATAGGCCATAATCACTGCCATCTGAAAGCCGCCTTTTACCTTCTTGGCTGAGTCACTGTCGCCCAGCTTGTCCGCAACTGCACGAGCGTAGGTATAGATCAAATAGCAAACCTGCACCAGGGTTGAAGCCAGCGTCATTACGGCAAAATCCCAGTGGACAATATGTCCTAGCTCATGGGCATAAACTGTAGCGGCTTCGTCATCATCGAGATAGGTAAATAGCCCCTGACTCACCACCAAGCGGGCGCTGTTGGGAAAAGACCCATAGGTAAATGCGGTCGGATTTTCATCGTCAATGATGCCGAGGCGCGGCGTTTGAATGTGATGCTGCTGACAAACGCGGCGAATCACTTTTGCTGACTCTGGGCTATGGCGTTCAATTTCTGATAAACTGACCCAGCGCGTATCATAGATCAGCTTTTGCACCAGATCCATGATGATCGGGCCGAGCAAAAACATCGCCAAGTTGAAAATGATCGTGATTAATACTGCGCTGATTAGCCCCGAGGTTGGATCGTCCGCCCCTTGAATCAGCAGCAGATTCAGCGTCGCCGCCAACACCATGCCACACAGCAAAACGAGAGTGACGCCAGAAGCCAAAGTTAAATTGCTGGCAACGCCCTTCATGGCCAGCTTGACGCCTCGCTGCTTAGACCGTCTGGCTTTGGGAATGGTGCTGGGCGCTGCTGTGGCGGACTGAGCCGAGGAAGGTTTACCAGACCCAGGCAAATGATTGGATTGAGATTCTGTTGCCGCTTTTGCCGCGTCTGCTGCTGCGTCTGCTGCCGGTACAGATGGAGCCATCGCCTGCAAATACTGCTCTGCCCAAATTTTGATGAACGGCTTCTCACTGTTGATTAGCGTTCGGCACAGCGCTATCGACTGCTCGATCTGGTGATTGTGGCGGTAGGCTTTGGCTAGCCAGGTTTGAGCTTGCTCGTAATCCTTGAAGCTGGAGTCGGTGCCGTAACAAAAGGCTTAGCTCTCCGGTCTTCCGGTCAAAAAGGCTAAGGTCGACCGCACAGCCTCGGTTATGATTAGAACCAGTAGCCGGATCCGCTACAAATATTCTGTGTTCAGGCTTCACCGATTCCCAAAAAAGCTTTGTTATCGACCACGGCCGGTAACCGTCGAATATCGCTAGCCCAAGCCCTCGCTCTCCGAGCTGCCGATGGACGGCAACAACTGAACCGGCGGGCTCTGGCTGAAGGAAAACACGGGCTGTTGTATAGACCTGTCTGCCGAGAAAATTTTTCTCTGTAGCATAACGGACATCTAGTTTTATCGTCGGATCAAGACGGATGAGTTCGATCAAATGGCCCTCTTATCTCGAGATTCTAAGGTTCTCGATAAATATGTATTGTGACTGGTAGCTGCTAAAGATCGATGCTTCAAAAACCGGCACCCTAGTTCACCGGCTTCTCTTCTTCGATCGGAGCGTCGTCCTCCTCAAGCACGCGGACATCCGTACCATATTTCTGATACTCACGAAAACGGATAAGATTTCGCGATTCAAGCATCCGGCCGCGATCACGAAATGTCAGCCGCACCTCCGAAAGTGACGGGAGGAGATATCTTTCTTCGTTGATAGTCGTCCAGTCGTAATCAATGTTCCTGCGGGCTGATTGGCACGGAAAGCTTGTCGGGATGTCCGTAGCCTCGCTTTCGATCCTCAGGACTCGAAAGTTCTCGCGGTCGATCCATACACGGCCGCGAACACCGGTAGTTATTGATTCCGCCGTGATGCCGGTACAGGTAATTCCCTGCCGGGCACGATCGCGTTCGATGATGAAGTCGTAAGAGATAGTCCGACGTCCGCGAACCATATCAGAATCCACGGCCTCAAAGCGGGCATCACTCTCCGGCTTGAACAAGGTTGCTAGTACGGTTACAAATTCGCCCGTGGAGCTTGTACCACCAACACTTTCGTAACTGCGGCGTGTCTCTGGCTGATTTTGGATAACGCCATTGACGGAAAGAATCTTATATTCCTCGTCACCAGTCGCACGATAGCTGACCGCAACAACGAGTCTGTCAGAATTCTGGAACGTACCCGTTCCCGCATACGCGTAAGCCCGCTTAGCAAAGTCGGATCAGCTCTTGACTCAGGTAGAAACCATTGGTGCCTTCAAGGTTCTAGTGGCAGAAATGCAGGGCGTTGATCCTGACTCGCTTAAGACGGCAGCTGAGCGCTTGCTTCAGAAACTCGGTGAAGGAGCTGTAGTGCTAGGTTCGGTTCCGGAACCGGAGAAGGTAAGTTTGGTAGCCGCCTTCAGTAAATCTGTCAATGATAAAGGACTGCAAGCAGGTAAGTTTATCGGGGCCATTGCCAAACTGTGTGGCGGCGGCGGCGGCGGTCGGCCTAATTTAGCTCAGGCGGGAGGACGCGATGCCAGCAAACTACCCGACGCCCTGAAGGCAGCGCGGCAGCAGATCGAGTCGAGTTTGGGCAGTTGATTCACTCTTAACTGAGCAGCGCTTGATAGTGACAAATGGTTTGTTGCCAGAACTCAGCCGGCTCTTCAGTTGGGAAATAGCGCTTAATAGCCTGATAAGCATTTTGGGTCAGCAAGTCGCGCAGTTCAGGATTTTCAATTTCAAACAAACAACGGGCTGCTGCTTCTGGAGTATTAGCAGTCATTGCTGTTTCCCGATGCTCCATGCAGAAGTTGGCTCCTTTGGCATTCTTGCCTACCACCACCACCCCCGCTGCCATCGATTCTTGCGGCGGCAATGCACATCCTTCCACTTCTGCCGAGGCCAAAAATGCTTGGGGGCGACGAAACGCCATTGCTAGCTCGTGAATCGATAGTCCATGAATTCGCTCAAACTTCCAGTAGCGCCCCCCCATGTCTCGATAGATCTGCTCAGTCTGGTCAATATAGTCTGGCCCTTTTCGAGGAAAGGCAAAGATCAAACCAGGCTCTCGCTCCGACTGTGGGATAAAGGGGAACTTGTTGTTGTCAATAATGTTAGGGACGATGCGAATCTCTTTGCCCGGATAAGTGCGCTGACAGATCTCTAGCATAAACGGAGAATCGGTCCATAGCGACACGCGCTCGTCACGAAAATCAAAGTTGTTTTTGACAAATATAGGTGACTGAAGATAGGCGATGACTGGTCCGTGAACCTCAGAGATCAACCCAGTTGAAAGATCGGGCACAATGCAAACATCATCAGACTTTGCGGGTGCATTCCTCGACGCACCGCCGGAGTTTCCCGCCGAGGTGATGGAGGAGCGGAACGCGCACTGGGCCGATGTCTTCGAGAATCGCTGGCACTCTGTCCAACGCATCATGGCCGAGTTTCGCCGGCACGGCCTCCATCTGCTCGATCCCAGTCCGGGCAACATCGCCTTTGAAGGAGACATTGAGCGTCACAGCCCCGCATCCGTGGCTGACCATGACCAGCCGCGGCTCCATTGAAGCGATATGTGGAGCGTGACTCCGAAGTATCTCCTTTGCACTTCCGCGGCCTCACCGCCGCGGCCCCATTGAACCGCCGTCGCCTGACGGTGCCGGCGGTTCTTCACACCACCACCATCCCGCTCTCGGCCTCGGGCATGCCCGGCCCCATGAACGTCGAGGACTCCCGCGCGGCGTCCTCGTTGGCACCCAGGTCCACAATCAGCACCTGATCTTCCTTCTGGTTCATGATCTCGCGCAGGGCGTTCTCGAGCCGCGCCCGGTCGATGGCCTTGAGCGTGCAGTAGAAGACAGAGTACTGCCATCCCTCTCCGTACGCCTTCATCAGTTTGTGGACGCGGCGCAGGCGTTTATCGTTGCGGATGTCGTAGCACACAAGATAGCACCGACGCATGGATCACCTCGTCGTGAGGAACGCCAGAGTGGGTACCTCGCCCGGCAACCACGCAGAGATCAGTCGCGCGTGAAGCATGAGCATGCGGCGGTAGTTCAAGCGATACTCGAAGACCGGATGCTTGACCTCCGTGTCCATCCGCCGCCCGTACGCGGAGAAGAACCCTTTGCGTCCAGAATCCGTCAGAGCACATCCCGACGCCGTGTTGAGGAAGTGTCCGTCGCAGAGTTCGCCTCGGTTGAACGCCGAGACCGCCACCGAGTCCGCGATCAGCGGTCGGAACGGCTCCATCAGATCCAGCGAGAGGGCGGGGCGTCCGGGCCGCGTCGAGTGCAAGGCGCCGAGCGTGGGCTCAAGACTCGCGAGCCGGCACGCGGCCGTGCACTCATTCGCGAGCATGGAGTACCCGAACGAGAGCACCGCGTTGATCGGATCGGGCGGAGGCCGGCGCTGGCGGCCGACGTCCTGGATGGCGAAAGTCTCGGTCACCGCGTTGAAAACCGGCGCGCTTCCTGAAAACCGGGTTTGCTCCACCCGCAAACCCAGGATTACGTTGGTCTGCGGCAGTTCCATCCGGGTCATGACATAGCCCGAATATACATCCTCCTTCGCGGCAAAGTCCGACACGATCGAATTGGAGATCCGCCGGGTCGCATCGGTTTGCGAGACCGAACGGATGGCTTCGAAATAGTCGCGGACGCTCTGCGGGTCGAACTTGCGTCCGAGCAGGTAGTCGAAGTTCTGGGACGGCTCGTCGCCCAGCAGTTCCGCCATCGGCACACCCGGCGCGCTCGACGCACGGCGATCGCGCCACTGCTCGTTGTCGGAGGTGATTTCACGCAGGCGCGCCCGTCCTCCCAGTTGCAGAGTCGCCGGGCTGCCGAGCAACGACAGCGGCAGCTTGGCATTGGCCTGGAACGACCATTCGTCCTGAACGGTATCCTGCTCGCGGAACGTGTTCTCGCGAAAGGCATAACGGGTTTCGTCGAGGTGCTGGCCAGTCGTGAACAGCGAAATCGCGGGTTGGTCGGGGTTGGCCGCGAAGTCCTGCGAGATGTTGGGCCGCAGGCTCGAGCGGAAGCGCAATTGGGCGCGGATCGGATAATCCTGCTTCGCCCTCGTGTAGGCCGCCGAATAGTCAAGCGTGAGCGCGTTCAGTTCGTGCTCACCGCCGGCCGAGACCGCCAGTGATTGGTCGCGCACGATGCGGTGGCGCCATTCCTTCTCCACCCGGGTGTTGTTCCAGGTCGCGACGCCTTCGCTTGCGCCGGGTTGCAGCGCGCCATCGGAGTATATCACGGCGAGAAGATTGCGATATTCGTCGTCGATCCGGCGCGACCAGGTGCCGCGCACGAAGAAGCGGTTCAGATTGTCAGGCCTCACCTCGATCCCGCCAGTGAATGCGAGGCGCTCGCGCCGGGTGTCGTAGTCCTTGTATTCCTGCTCGGGCACACCGAGAATTTCGTCGCCTTCCGGACGCTCCACCACTTCCCAGATGGATTCGAAATTGTCCACGCGGCGGTCGGTCTGCGCGAGACTGCCCGAAAGCAGGATGCCAGACGCCGATCAGAATCGAGGATAAAAGGGTAAAAAAGATAAGAATAAAACAAAAGAGCCAGAGATAAAAATTGGCTGAACTGTGGCAAACTAGGTTCGATTCTTTAATTAGCTCTGGGTGAGGTTTAACTAGCATGCTGCTTGTTCAGTTGGTGCAGGATCTGGTTCCCGGTTTTGTCGATCTAGGAGCTTGGAGTGAGGCCGGTCGAGTTTGGCTGAATCATTCATCGTTCGATTGGGGGGTGCTAGCGCAACAATTTGATACAGATGTGTTCAAAGGCACTCGCGCCATCATTGGCGATTTCATTCAATCTGGCAAACTCTGGACCTTACTGATCGGGATTGGGATTGGATATATGCTGAGAGCTTTGACCTCCTATGGTTGACCTGAAGCAATGCTCAGTTGGGCTAAGGTTGAGATTCTTTGCTTAAAATTACGGCTCCTTCTCCCTGCCAAGAGGACATTAGAGGGGGTCCGATAGGCTTGAATTTGTCTGATGAATCTGGAACAGTTTTGCTTCCAGGAACTGGTTACAATACTCAGAATTACTCAGAACTTGAATTTGTCTGGAGCATCGTCAGCAACCCTTCAAGTTTTTTGTTGCCGTTCGTTTATCAGGAATCCGAGCCTTGGTGAATTCATCTGCATCCTCTCAAACCTGGAGCCAACGCTTTGAATCGGCTCTGCATCCAGCTATTGCGGCCTTTAATGCTAGCATTGGGTTCGATATTGAACTGATCGAGTTTGACCTGACCGGGTCACAAGCTCACGCCATGATGCTGGCCCATACAGGCATTATTTCGCCAGCAGAAGGAGAGCAGCTTGTTGCCGGTTTGGAGCAAATTCGTCAGGAATATCGAGAAGGCAAATTTCAGCCTGGGATTGAAGCCGAAGATGTCCACTTTGCGGTTGAGCGGCGATTAACCGAACTGGTAGGCGATGTTGGCAAAAAGCTGCACACGGCTCGTTCCCGGAATGATCAGGTTGGTACCGATACTAGGCTGTATCTGCGGGCGCAAATTAGCCAGATCCGGCGACAACTCCTCGACTTTCAGGCAGTGTTGCTGCGGTTAGCCGAACAGCACATTGAAACGCTGAGTTGCACATCGCGTCAGTATGGATTCAAACAAGACTAGATGCAGCTAAATTGTAGCAACAAAATTTCAATCTGATTGATAAAATAGAATGATTTTGGGAATAATTTTGGTGATATTAAAATTATTCTCAGAGGTGCTTGTAGCCAATGAATTGGTGGTAAATTAAGTGAATTAAAAATCTGACCGATTTGCTATTCGGGAGAGCGATTCTAAGGGCAAGATGTATCAATCGAAAATGTGCGTTTCAACCTGAACTCCAATCCCCGGCGACGCTTCCGAGGGTCACGCCATATCACTATGACCTCATGGGCTGCTAGAAGTTCACTAGAATGAAGCAAACTGCAAGTAATTTTCGTTCTATTAAGGTAAGTTTCATGCAGCTAGAGTCTCCACCTCAACCAGTTGGCGAAAAGCGCCTGACCTTTTGGGCGCTAGATTGGCAATCGTTTAAGCAGATTCAGCAATTACTGACGGAGCGTACTCATGCCCGCTTTACCTATGACGATGGAACCTTGGAAATCACGATGCCTCTGGAAGAACACGAGCGTTTCGCACGGTTGATTGAACGATTTATCTTGATTCTCGTGGTGGAACTGGGGATGAAAATCAAAACGATGGGATCGACTACACTCGATCGCAAAGACTTGCTCAAAAGTGCCGAACCCGATAACGGCTATTACATCCAAAATTGTGCCCTGGTTGCCGACCATAAAATCGATTTGGAGGTTGATCCAGCTCCCGACTTAGTGGTGGAAGTAGACATTACCAGCACCGACATCAACAAAAATAGATTGTACGCCAGTATGGGAGTGCCGGAGTTTTGGCGATTTAACGGACGTGAGTGGAAGATCCTGTGCTTAGTAGATGGAGCGTATGTTGAGCGGGATCGCTCTCCTACATTTCCGCTGATTGAGAAAACAGATTTATATCAATTTCTGGAAGCGGCATTGCTCGATGAAGTCGCAGCAGAAATCGCTTTTCGGCAGCAGGTGCGACAACGAATCTAAAGGAAAGCGGTGTTAGGGTGCAAGCAAATTCTGAAGACTCCTCAGCCGCTCAGCAGCGCTTCTACAAATTCGTAGCTAGAGAAGGGCCGCGCCAGTCGAGTCAAACGATTTTTGAGCAGATAATCATGTGCTCCAGCTTGCATCGCAGCCACGGCAATTTCCTCCCCGATCACACCCGATACGATGATGAAGGGTAGATCGAGTCCCTTTTCTTTCATGATCTTGAGGGCAGCGAGGGCATCAAAGCTGGGCATGGAGTAATCGCATAGAATTACGTCCCAGGATTGGCGATCAAGGGCTGCGCTCATGGCGGCTGCCGTTTCTACCCGCTCAGAAATGATAGTGTAGCCTTCACGTTCGAGTTGCGACACCAATAGTTCTGCATCATCCGGGCTGTCTTCCACTAAGAGAACTCTTAAGGTTTTAGACATCGGGCGTTACTGAAGAATAGGTTACTGAAGGATAGGTGAAGTATTTATAACAAGCCAATACAGACCTAACTGCTGAATAACGTTCAGGAACTCGCTGTAGTCTACCGGTTTGCGAATGTAGCTATTGCAGCCTAACTCGTAGCTAGTTAGCAAGTCTTGTTGTTCGTTAGACGTGGTCAGGATAATAACCGGAATAACGCGGGTGCGGGGATGACTGCGGATCTGCTGCAACACCTCTAAGCCATTGATCCGGGGTAGCTGGACATCGAGCAGAATAATGGTAGGCAGTGGGTTACGGGGGCGTTCGGCTGGGCTGTCTTGTTGCATCTCTAGGGAAGAAATACCTGGGGGAGAAATACCTGTAAGAGAACTAGTCGGAGTAGAATCACCTACATCGCCACTAGTTGCGAACAGATACTCCAGGGCTTCCACACCATCCTGGGCCACGTTGGATTGCGGAAACCGCCTCGTTCAAAGGCCAAAAGCGTCAGTTCCTGGTCATCTGGATTATCCTCGACTAACAGGATCAAAGGGGAGGTTGTCATGAACATTCCTGAGTAAGGGGATCGAAACAATAGCTTTGTTTATCACACCCTTATCCTAAAGTAAAATAAAATGTCGCACCTTGATTCAGGGTTCCCTCGGTCCAGACGGAACCACCGTGGCGATGAACGATGCGTTGAACGATCGCAAGACCAATGCCAGTACCAGGGAATTCCTGCTCGGAATGCAGACGTTGAAAGGCTTTGAATAGCTCTACCAGCGTTTTGTCCATCTGGTATACCCAAGCCTTCCCTAGAGAGCGGTGATTCAAGTCAAATACCTCTGCCGCCACGCGAACATATTCATTCTGCTCCGTAGATCGCTTGGGATCATAATCTTCGAGCTGATCGAGGTGAGTCAGTATCGCTGGATCGGCAAACGAAAGCAGGACGCCATATACTGGACTGCTGCCAGCCGTCATAGCTGGGTAGCCAAAGGGTAAATCGTACAGTTGGCCGATCATGATGGCTGCTTGGGCATGCAGAACTCGGCCTTGGCAGTAGCGCTCATAGTTAATCTCACCGGGCTTCAGCGTGCCGTAGACGAATACTTTTAGTGGATTAGATAGTGGATTAGATTCAGCCTTTTCCATCTCGGTGAAGTCATAGGATGCGGTGTGAGGTGACTAAAGTCGCAAATCAAGTTGCCTGAAGAGGAACTAAATCTCTTTGCTATCCGTCGCCTGCATCTTTCACCCTTCCTTTAGAATGGTGTAGAAACAGCTCACTCATCCATAGGAGATCAGTGCGTGGAGTCCCGTTATAATCCGGCAGCAATTGAGGACAAATGGCAGCAGTATTGGGCCGAGCAGAGTGTAGACCAAACTCCGGAAGCGACCGATAAGCCCAAATTTTATGCGCTGTCGATGTTCCCCTATCCCTCCGGCAACCTGCACATGGGGCATGTCCGTAACTATACCATCACCGATGTGATCGCGCGGGTGCGGCGGATGCAGGGCTATCGGGTACTTCACCCCATGGGTTGGGATGCCTTTGGGTTGCCCGCCGAAAATGCTGCGATTGATCGAGGCGTGCATCCAGCCAAATGGACCTACCAAAATATTGCTCAGATGCGTGCCCAGTTGCAGCGCTTAGGTCTGTCCTATGACTGGAATCGGGAAGTCACCACCTGCTCACCTGACTATTATCGCTGGACGCAGTGGATCTTCTTGGAGTTTTTGAAGGCGGGCCTCGCCTATCAGAAAGAGGCGGCTGTGAACTGGGACCCAGTTGACCAAACGGTTTTAGCCAATGAGCAGGTAGACAGTGAAGGGCGTTCTTGGCGATCCGGTGCCATGGTAGAGCGGCGTTCTGAAAACGCCAAGTACGAAATTCAGCGCTTTAAGGGTCTGGGTGAAATGATGCCGCAGCAGTTGTGGGATACGACGATGAATCCAGAAACCCGTTCGCTCAAACGAGTCGAGATCGAAGATGCGGCTGAAGCGGACCGAATCTTTACCGTGCTGATGGGTGACCGAGTTGCGCCGAGGCGTGAATTCATCGAAACCTATGGACCAAGGCTCAACCTAACGGATTTGGATATTTAGGTCTATACCATCACCTACTCCCTAATGCTGGTTGAGCTTTACCTCTGTTGATGATTACTTCCTGTTGTGAAACTTAGAACTGATTCTGAACCTAAATATAGGCAGATAGATCACAGAGAGCATTTAAAGCAAGTACCGCATGGAGCGAAACTAACACCATGACACAGGCACTTGAAAAGCCCAGATCGTCGGAAGACACGGTAGCTGTCTACTACGATCGCACTTGGAAACAGTTCAAATGTATTCAGAAGGGCTTGGAAGGACATCCAGGTGTGCGGCTGAGCTTTTATGAAGGAGTCGTTGAAGTCTTCATGCCAGGGCAACCCCATGAGATTTTCAAAAAAGTGATCGCGGCGCTCCTCGAAGCTTTCGTTTTTGAATGGAACATCAGGATCATTCCGACTGGTTCTGTGACTCAGGAGCGGGAAGGAGTGGCTTCTGCTCAAGCGGGTGAGTCCTATTGCTTTGGAGACGCTAAACCCATTCCAGATCTTTCCATTGAAGTGATTTTTACAAGTGGTTCTGTCACGAAGTTAAAGCGTTATCAGGCGTTAGGAGTCCCTGAAGTTTGGCTTTGGGAGGATGGACTGCTGACTCTGCATCGTTTGGGAGAAAACGGCTACACGCGAATTTATAGAAGCCAAATTTCTGAACTAGTGAATTTAGACATTGAGCTACTTTCCCACTGTGTTTTAATCGGTGAAACAGATTGGCTGGAAGCGATGCGGACGTTTAGGAAGGCAATACGGGCATAGCTCAATAGCTGAGCCTGTAAGTTTATTTGTGTTGGTTAGCATTGCTCATGCCTCGCCAGAGTGTCTTCACGCCTGGCCCCTCCCGATCACTCCCCAGAAAGCCACCGTCGGCGTAGATCCGGGCGATGTGGTTGTTCAGGTACTCGCCGTACTTGTCCATGAAGTGGATGCTGGGCGAGGCGCGGTAGAGCACGCGCTGGTCGTCGGGCGAGCGGATGAAGCTCAGGAAGTCGAAGAACAGGTCGCCCGAGCGCCACAGCTCCTGCAGGGACTGCACGACCATCCGCCCCGCGTTGACGAAGTCGAAGTCCGCGCGGTTGCGGTCGGTCCACCGCGTCATCGCCTCCTCCACGCCGCGCTCCGACCAGTACAGCGCGTGTGAGGCGAAGTGACGCCAGTCCAGCGGCCCGAAGCGCTCGGTATAGCGGATCATCCGCCACGGGTCCATGTTGTACTGCTCGATGAGCAGCCGCTTGCGCAGGTGCGCCACCAGCGCGGGCCAGGCCCGTGCCAGCGCGGGATCCTCCATCAGCCGCACGAACCCCCGCTGGCGATCGTTGAACTCGCGCTCGAAGACCGCCCGCTCGCCCGAGCCCAGCACCGCCGTCAGCGTGGTGTAGTTCTGCACGACGCGGCGATCGGGCAGGAACCCAAGATCGGACCGCAGACGGTCCACCAGGTCGCGCGTGGTCGGCTCGGCCTGGTAGAGCGCCTCGAGCGTGTCGGGGGCCTCGGCCACGGGGCGGAGCCAGTCCTGCCACTTGGCGATCGCCGCCGCGAGATCCCGGTCGCGTGCGTCGGGCTTGGGCGGCTGGCCCAGGACCATGGTCCACTCGGCGGCGAGCTGCCGCTTGTAATACATGTTGGCGTCGTCCATGACGCCGCCGATCTTGTGCAGGAAGATCCACGCCAGCTCGCGGTGGATGAGCAGATCGTTCGGATTCGCGCGGATCGCCTCGCGCCGGAGCAGGTCGATACCGGCCGACACCCAGCGCCACCGCTCCTCGTTCGTGAACGACTGGACCGAGATGTTGTACGCCAGGTTCCACGCGTGGAAGACCCACACGTGCGGGAAACGCGGCTGGAGCTTCGTGATCGTCCGCGCCAGGTCGATCGCCTCGTAGAACCGCCCATCCTCCTTGAGCTGGTTGGCCCTGATCCACAGGTAGTTCACGAACATCCCGCGGAACGCGCCCATCGCGATGATAAATGGACGGGCTGCCCGCAGCATATTCTCTAAACTATCTGGCGTGTGGGCATAATCCACAATCACGCTGATATCCTGATCCGACCGAATCTGCACCTGTTCCATCCGACCCGGTACGCCCGAAAAGCGCGGTAAAGCAGCGGCAATCGTAGCCAGATCCACCCCTAGATGCAGAGCGGCTCCTACAGCAGCCAGCAGATTTGCTAAATTAAACTGTCCCACCAGCGGCGACTGAAACTCGATTGTGCCTTGCGGTGTGTGTAGCCGACCCCGCACGCCTTCTGCCTCATACACCAAATCGCTAGTCCACAGATCTGCAGTTGGATCATCGACGCTATAGGACCAGACCTGGGCTGGGTTCAACTGCTCGATCAGGCGACGCCCGTAAGGATCGTCGCGATTGACAATCGCTCGCCCCTTCAGGTAATCCGGACTAAACAGCAGCGCTTTCGCGGCAAAGTAGTCTTCCAGATCCTTGTGGTAGTCCAGGTGATCCTGCGTCAGGTTGGTAAACACCGCCACCTCAAACGGACAGCCCAACACTCGTCCTTGAGCCAGCGCATGGGAGCTCACCTCCATTACCGCCAATTGGGACCCTGCGGCGACGGCTTCTGCCAACTGCTGCTGAAGTTCGAGCGCAAAGGGAGTAGTGTGGACAGCGGTTTGCTGATAACCAGCCCAGCGGGCATAAAGAGTCCCCAACAGGGCTGTAGGTTGCTGGCTTTGCAGCAGCAGAAACTCGATCAGGTGGGTAGTGGTCGTTTTGCCGTTGGTGCCCGTCACTCCTACCAGCTTCAGCTGTTGGGCTGGATAGTCATAAAACGCGGCAGCGAGTTGAGCACAGGCTTGAGCCATATCCGCAAACGGAATTACACAGGCATTGTGAGTCTGCATCACGCTGGCAGTTTTTTCGGCGGCTGCCGGAGACACCACGGCAGCAATTGCTCCAGCTGTGAACGCACTCGGCCAAAACTCACCACCATCAACGCGGGTGCCCGGCATGCCCATAAACACATCTCCGGGTTGACAGGCATGGGAGTTGGTTGTCAAACCCTTCACTTCCGCCTCTAGAGCTGGATGCTCAGGGCAAGAACCACGAATCCTTGCGGTGTTTGGGCCGCCCAGAGGTTGCTGCGGTCAGGGGTGGCGGTGATCAGTTGAGTAGGGGCATCCACTACTTTGATTGTGTCTTTAACCGGAACGGCGGCAATCAATCCTGTGCAGGTCTGGAGAGCGGCAGCACAGTGATTGAATAGATTGGGTGTAGCCAGACAGCGGGCACCATCGTGAATCAGAACCCGCTCTGCCGTTGCGGGCAACCCCTTGAGGCCGCAATAAACCGATTCTTGCCGAGTGGCACCGCCTTGAATGAACTGCACCGTATCTTCCAGCCCAAGCTGCACCACTATCGCCTTGAAGTCTTGCCAATCACAGGGTTGCCCAATAATGCCAATCCACTCGATTGATTCGGCCTGTTTCGCGGCTTGTAGCGTCCAGGCTAGAACCGGTTGACCCAATAAGGGCAGCAGCAGTTTGTTGCGTTCACTGCCCATACGGCGACCCGATCCGGCGGCTGGAATTAACAAATGCACGATTAGATACCCCTGCAATAATTAGAGTTGGAATGCGGCGTTCCGATTCCTTTACTCCTCAATTTTGACCGAAAAGGGAGTCTCGTAAAGCCGCTTAATTGTAAAGCTGAGCGTAGTTGTGTTGTCTCGCCAGACTAGTTGATGAATTATCACATCGGCATAAGCTAGCCATGCTTCATCTACCAGAGGCAGCGGTACATCCAGCGGAATAATCCGATAACCTGGCTTAATTGCCTGATGGGATGCATTCAGCAACAGCGGTTCCGGAAAATCTTGACCACGAGCCAGCTTCAAAATGCTATTGACTTGACAGGGCATTCCCATCGGTATTGCTCTCACGATGTATTTGTGGTGTGTATTTATGGTGTATTGGCGGTTGTGGGAACCTTCTGCTCTAGGCGATTTTTGAGATCCGCCATCAAATCTTGATTCGAGCGATGCGCTTCCCATTTGCCCGAATACAGCCAGCCAATGCGCCAGTTGCCCGACATCGAGTTGGCATCCTCGGCAATCGTGCCGGAATAATCAATTGGATTGGGTGAGCTGGTGAGATAGCGCTTGGTAAACCGGATGCTGCGCCCAACCACCTCACCGCGCACTTGGCTCCCTATCTCGATCGGGGCCCGTACATCCGCCCGTGGATGCCAAGCCGGCACGCACGCGACATGGCCTGCCGGTTCTACCGGGCGGACAAGGTGGCGAGCGACTTCGTCGACATGGCCGCGTGCATGGCCGCATGCCTGGTCGGCAGGAAGGGCATCGACAAGGGCCTGGGGAAGGTGAAGTTCTTCCGAGAATCGTACAGCATCCCCACCCGAGGCGGCAGGAAGTGGCCGATCGAGATCGAAATCGGGCCCCGCTTCGATCCACTTAAGCCGCTAGAGCCCCCTGTGACATGGAACCAATGTGGGTTGCTTGGGACATACATGAAACATTGCGAGTTGGTATTCATGACTTGGGACTTTCTTCCGTGGAGTGATTTCAGCAAACAATGCCAAGAGTACTGCGACCGTCCATCCCGAGCACGGGTCGATTAATGTCGCTTTGGAGCAAAAACTTTGATTAAGCGAGCAACCCAATGGAGCAAATTGCTCTGTATTTACTTGAATTAGACGCCACCGCGATGTCATCACTCTACTTTCTGGTTGGAATGACGCATGTGGCTCTAGTACTCCTGGCGTATCGCGTGCATCGGATCAGGTTCCGACGTGAGAGAAACGATTGCCCGAGAGCAGCGGTTCGGTTGTCAAATAACAATGAATTTTGGCTCGGAACGGCGACGATTATCGCTTCATTTATATTGTCTGTTTTGATTGTTGTCATTTCAGTGTATATCGAACTATTGGCATTGACGACGCCTGCGTTAGGAGAAGCCTATGATCGAGCACGAAGATCTGGTCGTATCTTTGGGTTTTCCGGCGAGGCGCGCATGCGCATCATAAGCTTATCGCTTGTCGTCGCAGGCATCGGCGCTTCTGCATGTATTGGAATATGTCTCCGTGGCGCAATCGGTAGTATGGCTGCAAATAACAATCGGCCCTGATGCTTGCTGCTTTGGGGCAACTGGCTGCGGCGTCGGCTGGACCTCAACGGGGACGGGGACTTCACCGACGCCGGGGAGCTCGACGACACCGGGTCCTTCAACCGGGCCAACGAGCTGCTCAGCCGCGACACCGACTCCAACGGCACTGTCTTTGCGGATCCGGCCCATCTCACGAAAGCCTTACTCCACGAGAAATGGCGGACGACGCAACAGCGGGGAGCACGGTTTGCCTCAGCCGCGTTTGTAACCGGAGGACTCGACCCAGTGCGCAACCGCAGCCAGTTTTTCGATTATTTTCAGCCGCCCCTACCGGCTCCGGTGATGATGGTGATTGGGGAACAGACGCCGGTAAAGTCTTTGGCAGAGATGGAAATTCTGGCCCATTTCTCTGGGGTTGGCATTCAAATTCTGCGGTTGCCGGGATCGCTGGGTTTACATGAGGAGTATGCTGACCAGCTTGCAGATGGGATTTTACCGTTTTTGAATAAATATTTATCTTGAGTAACGAGTCATTTTAAACGAGTCATTTTAAAAATAAAACAACGCGAAGCTTAGCAGTCTCCGCGCCATTATGTAATAATTGTCACTAAGATATATCAGCGTATTAACAGTTTTAATTCGGGAAGCGTTCTTCGGGACGGTACGTTCTAATCCAGCATCTTTCTAAGTGCTCAAGCTGATAGCGTCGCCAGAACCGTTTCGGATTAAGAATTAACGGATTCTGGGGATTGAAAACAGGCTGGTTGAGGAATTTCCAGAGGGGAAACCGGATTTTCAGGTTGTTGTCGTTATCGGCCATGATCAGTGACAGTTAGAACTATAAGTGCGAGAAGCCAAATTGGAATAAGCTAGAGAGCACCCTAGCCGCTGTAACCTTGACGCTTCTAAGTACCAGTCTTCCCAGATAGTTGGGCAATCTCCGCACTGGCAAGCCGAAGTTTGTCAAGATTTGTTGGTTTTGATAAGTTTCGGTAATGAAGCTAAACTTGCCTGGAACTGCTGAGGCTACACAACAAAAAACGGCGGTGACTGTCGCCAAAACGATTCCGCCGTTGAATTAATCGGTATACTGAGTTTTTAATAATACAGTCTGCTTCCTGTATAAAATTGCTAATTGGATCAGTACGGTTGCAGACAATTAGATTTGAGTGCTTTGGCGAGGGAATACAGCATGTCAGTGGTGGTCGCAAAGTCTACGCAGCCATCGGTGATGCTTTGTCCATGGGTGAGCGGCTGGCTGGCTCGCCCAAGCCGCCGCCCAGCATCCCTTCGACCTATGCCAACCGCTATTACGCTGCCTCTTGCTGCGTCTGCAACCAACCGAGCATGTGCTGCTCCTGACCACACACCATATCATCTCCGATCGCTGGTCTGTTGGGGTATTTTTGCGGGAACTGTCCCAGCTTTACGATTATTTTCATGGCGCTGCTGGTCATGGCGCTGCTGGTCATGGCGCTGCTAGTCATGGCGCTGTTCCCAAGGGCAACTCAGTTGAAACACCCCTCCCGGCTCTGCCTATTCAGTACGCAGATTGGGCGATCTGGCAACGCCAAACCCTACAGGGCGAACACCTAGAGACCCAGATTCGCTATTGGCGACAGCAGCTTCAGGATCTAACCGAGCTGGAACTGCCCACCGATTACCCCCGCCCTGCTCTGCCCTCCTACCGCGGCGCGACCCATCCAGTTCAGTTGAGTGCATCCCTCACTGCTGCCCTCAAACGACTGAGCGCTGAAGCTGGTGTAACGTTATTCATGCTATTACTTGCCGCGTTCCAAACCCTATTACACCGCTATACCCAGCAGCATGATATTACCGTTGGCACCGATGTAGCGAATCGTGAGCGGCCAGAAACCAGGGGCTTGATTGGACTGTTTGTGAATACCCTCGTGCTGCGGGGTGATTTGTCCGGGAATCCCAGCTTCCGCGAACTATTGCAGCGCACTCGTCGAGTGATGGCAGCCGCCCTATCCCATCAAGACTTGCCGTTTGAAAAGCTGGTGGAATTGCTCAATCCTGAACGCCACCTGAGCCAGATGATGCCGCTGTTTCAGGTCAAGCTCGATCTACAGTTAGCCGAGGTGAAACCCCTGAGGTTAACCGGCTTAGAGGTCGAGCGACTGCCGTTTGACAATGGCACGGTGAAATATGATCTGCGCCTGAATTTACAGGATAGTGAACAAGGCATTAATGGACAGGTAGAATACAGCACCGACTTGTTTGATCCGGCTCGGATTGCCCGCTTGGTTGAGCATTTCCGCACGCTTTTAGAAGCAATTGTGACGAACCCGGATCAACGCCTATCAGAGCTGCCGCTGCTCACCCCTGCCGAACAGTCGCATCTTCATCCTGTTCCTCACACCAATATCGCCAGGGCAACAGCACCGTTCCCTTCAACGGCAAACTGTAAACTGTAATGCCTTGAGCGCTCAATGATTTACGAATATTCTCAATAAGAATAGGATGAAAGCCTTGCCAGATAAAGAGATGGTTTTGCCCCAGACTGGCTTTTTTTTGCTCTAGACTGGCTTTTCAGAATGTTCTAGCGCGATCACTACCCTGGAACCTTTACTATTTGTGCGATCGGGGCATCCAATCTTGTGAAGTGATTGGAATTGAGTGTCAAAAGTTGATCTGCGGATACTTTAAAAGCAGCTTGAGCAATCAACGCATCAAAAATTCCACCACCTGGAAAGTTGAGCTTGACCATTTGTGCAATCGCCGCTTGATATTCACTGTTCCATTTGCTCCGAAACACGCTCTTCACGAGCTTGAGCAATAAGTGCGTTGAAGTCAATATGGTCGAGGGGTTCTGTTTCAAACACTAGAATACCCTCCTTATCTCTTAACCCAAGTTTAGTCTCAGGCATTGAAGGAGCTGAAGCAGATGAGTGAAGGCTTTTGATCTTTTCAGTCAGAGTTTGAATAATGAACTCTTCTGGCGAGATGCCTTGTCTCTCAGCAATTTGTACGATCTCCAATTGTAGTTCAGGAGAGATGTTCATCGTAAAGCTGTCCTCACCTGTACGCCTGAGTCAATTTTAGCTCCATATCTTCATCGTACTGTCTACTTCGTGGTGATTGCACCCTTCACTTGCCTCAGCACCCGAAACACCTCTTGCAAGTCTCGGTTGCCCAGTGGGAAGAACAAGGAGTACAGCCTGGAAGATCCATATTCAGGCTTGGGCATGGCGCTCAGCTTGAGGAAAATAAACTCATCTCCATTGCTGACCATGCCATATACCGATCGCATCGGGTTGGGGTTGCACATCATATACGCCAACGCTTGCGGTACTGCCAGAGACACCATAATCGTGCGTTTCGCTTCTACCACCAGCACCCAGAATTGGTCTTGAATAATCAAGGTGTCAATGCGTCCCTGCAAAACTTCCTCATCCCCTTCCAACTCATACCGAACCGACTCCTGTGTTGTTGAGTTCGTTGCCTGTGCCGTTAACCGCCGTGCTTTGAGTAACCACATTGAATAGCGTCAAGTTCTCGACGTTGGCTGCCAGTGTATGATCAACGGTAGATATTACCATATCAACTCCACCGTTTACAGCTTCTTGAATAACGTCACCTGCACTATCAACTGCGTAAGTATCGTTGCCACCACCCCCATTCATTGTATCGTTCCCCGTACCACCATCGAGCGCGTCATTGCCAACACCGCTGATCAGCGTATCGTTGCCGCCTAGACCAGAGAGGCTGACCGAAGGAGCAGAGGTCAATGTGGCCACAGGAAGTTGAATGATATTATTCAGGTCGTTTCCGACGCCAATTCTGGCATTGTCTCGCAGAAACAGGTTCTCTACGTTTGCTCCCAATGTGAAGTTAGCGCTGGATGAAACGGTATCAACTCCATCATTGGCGTTTTCAATCACGACATCGGCAGAATTATCGACCAGATAGAAATCATCACCACTGCCGCCGCGCATCCTATCGACTCCCGATCCGCCGTCCAGAGTATCATTACCCGCATCGCCAAACAGCTCATCGTTGCCGCCTAAGCCGTTGAGCAGATCGCTATCGCCTGTACCGAAGAGCCGATCGTTGTTGTTGGTTCCATCAAATCGTGCCATTGTTGGTTTGTCCTTTGTTAGATAAGTGAGTTGAAGTACATCAAGTGAATAGCTTTGTTTTACGTCTGAGAACATTAAGTCGAGGTGATTTCTACTTCCTGTTCCCGTATCAGGAATAAGCTATTGTTCACTCATGTATTTAATCTAGAAAATTAAGATGAAAATGTCAGTCAGCGAAAGTTAGAAAAAGTCAGAATGTATTTGAAATTAGAAAGATATACCACTTGTGGGTAAGTGAAAAACTCAAAAGGAGAAACTCAAAAGGAAAAACTCTGACCTTGCAGATGGAGTCCTGACAAGATCAGAGTTGAAATTAGTTGATACAAAACAGATTTTTTGAGCGACAGTTTATTTACATTGGTGTAATAAACTAAACATAGATAAATTGACTCCTGTTGTTTAGGTTTAGAGCACCTCCAGCGTCACGAACGATGGCAAAGCCGCGAACAAAGCGAACTGCGGCTATCTGGACTGGTGGTCAAGCAGGCAGGCCAGCTCACCGTTTATAATCCGATCTACCGCGCTGTGTTTAACGAACAGTGGGTGCAAGAGGCACTCGCCGATCTGCGACCCTATGCCGAAGCCATACAGGCTTGGTATGCCTCTGGCTGCAAAGATGAGTCACGGCTGTTGCGGGGTAGGGCACTGCTAGATGCGCTGGCCTGGGCGGAGGATAAGGAATTGGGCGAACACGATCAGCGATTTCTCACCCATAGCCAAATGATGGCCGAACGCATGACGCGTGAAACGGCAGAGTTACTGTCGCAGCAGGCCAAAAGTGAAGTCGCCAAAATCCTCACCCGCTTCGCCCCCGAACTGACCCAAATCGCCCAAAATCCGGCGGGGTTGATGCAGGAAATTCAAGCCTGGGCCGGCTCCCAACCGGCGTTGACCGAACAGCTTTGTCAACTTTTGATCTCAGAGTCAGAAGCGCGGATCCCGGCAGGCAGCGAGGCGGGCTGGGTCGAACATTTGGTGCAAACGCGCCTGATTCAATACTGGGAAACCCAAGTCTCGGCTGAACCGCTGCGGCTGCTGCGAGATACGCTGTTGAGTGATGAAAAATGTCTGGAGCTATTGCGTCTCTACCAAAAGATTTTGCGTCAAGAAGCGGTGATTGCTGACGATAGTGCTGAACTGCGAACGCTGATTAACCTGGGCTTGGTGGAAAATCAGGCGGGCGAGTTAAACGTGGCTAACCGCATCTATGCCAGTGTATTCCATCAGGAATGGGTCGAGCATGAGCTAGCGGCCTTGAAGGAACGTCCGGTGATTCGACAGCGATACGAAGTAATCAAAAAACTGGGAGAATCCGAGTTTATTCAAACCTTTCTGGTGAAGGACAGAGATCTACCCAGCCAGAATCAGTATGTGATTAAGCAGATTGATTTGATCTTACAGTCAGCAGAACGGTCGATAGAACCTCAAACAGAACTGTCTCAAAAACCATCAGCAGAACTCTATGAGATGTTGAGTGTCCGCTTCAAGCAGCTCGAAAAATTGAACGGTCACGGTCAAATTCCTAAAATGACGGGTGACAATCGGCGCACCGCCGAGGCCGTGGCCTCGCAGGTGGGCGTGGACCTCGTCTTCGCCGAGGTGTTGCCCCAGGACAAGGCCGACAAGGTCAAGTCGCTCCAGGCGGAGGGCCACGTGGTCGGCATGGTGGGCGACGGCATCAACGACGCGCCGGCGCTGGCGCAGGCCGACGTCGGCCTCGCCGTCGGCACGGGGACGGACGTCGCGATGGAGGCCGCCGACATCACGCTCATGCGGGGCGACCTGCGCGCCGTGCCGCAAGCGATCGCGCTGTCGCGAGCCACGATGCGAACGATCAAGCAGAACCTCTTCTGGGCCTTCGTCTACAACATCGTGGGCATCCCCGTCGCCGCCGGGGTGCTCTATCCGCTCACCGGCTGGCTGCTCTCACCCATCATCGCCAGCGCCGCGATGGCGTTCAGCAGCGTCAGCGTGGTACTCAACAGTCTGCGTCTGCGCAGATCTGGCTAACCGGCAAGGACTCCGTCCGAGAATGCGGTCGCCGGCCGAATTGCCGTCGCGGCAGTAGTCTTCTGGCGCATCCCACATGGAAAGTGCGATGGCCTGCGCTCCCGCGCTTGAACTCCGCGTGACGAGCTGCGTAACGTGACATGGATTCCTCTCCATCACGCACGGCGTGTCGGAGTCGAATCCAGACGTTGCGGCGAAGGGGCACGATGCTCCGCCAGCCGCCAGCCCGCAGTTCTCGCGGGCGTCCCGACCTCGGAGGCACGGCTTCCGGGCGAACCCCAGGCACGGCTTGGACTGGGATCCACACGAAGCAGCACAACTGAGTCATTCGTGCCGTCGCGACCTGCGTCGCTGGCTCATCGCATGCTCGCGGTGTGTTGGCGCTCCAGCGTCGCGTCGGCGATCCCCGTCCGTACAAGATGCCGCGCGGCCGCTTCGACGTGATCGATCCGGCGCCGGCGAAAGGAAACACCATATGGATCCGAACATCCTTCTCAACAACCCCGACCTGCCCCCGAAGCTGCCGCAAGGAACGGTGGTGCAGCTCATCCCGATCGAGCGCATCAACCCCGCGCCGTACAACCCGCGCGTTGACCTGAAGCCCGGCGCCGTAACTTCACCGAAAGTGTCGGACGACTATGCAAAACTTCGGCCTCTAGCACAGATTCTCGTGCCACTTCTCGTGCCATTTGCTGCTCGAGTTCTTCGATAGTCCGTGGCGGGGTATTCTGAAGCGTTGACCCAGCTGATGGCGCAGGGGAGGTTGAATTTTGTGAATTGATTGGCTGTTTAGCTCTAGCCCAGAACGCAAGCTGATGCAGACGTTTCATATTCCAACAAGTGATTCACTATCGTTTAGTCTACCCAGCCGCTAATTGCTGCTGTGGTTTTCCTTGTTTTCATAACAAAGGCTTTACCCATTTGGGATTCAACGTAAAACTGAATTGAAGACAATTTGGCTTGGTCATCCTGTTGCCTTGGTAATTCTGTTTACGTCCAGGTATCTGGCCAATCCGGACCGCCAGAAACCTCAGCTACTTGTGCAGCTTTAGCCCAAAGGATTGAGTAGTAACAAGTACCACTACTAATGCAGCAGTTCACTGCTGCAAAACTTTTTAATATTCGTCATATTAAATAAGGAATTTTGTCAGTAACTGAATCATTACTCGGTAGAAAAAGTTGGTGCAATTTTGAGCGTTTTTGCAAAGTTAGAGCCTCAGGTGCGGCGTAACTTAACCGTGTTGTTTGCCGCAGGACTATTATTTTGGTCTGGTTTAGCTGCCCATTTACCAACATTGCCGCTGTACATCCAGCAGGCGGGAGCCAATCAACACTGGGTTGGGATCGTAATGGGATCGTTTGCGGTTGGCCTATTGGTGTCGCGACCCTGGTTAGCAAGGCTAGCTGACTCGCGTGGGCGCAAGCTGGTTTTGCTGATTGGCATGACCGCAGTAGCCTTAGCGCCGTTGGGTTACTTGGCAACTACCAGTATTCCGCCACTGATCGGGTTGCGAGCTTTTCACGGCATTAGCATCGCCGCTTTTGCCTTGGCCTATAGTGCCCTTGTCGTCGATCTATCGCCACCGCCCCATCGAGGTGAGCTGATTGGCTATATGAGTCTAGTCAACCCGATTGGGCTAGCGTTGGGTCCAGCGATTGGTGGGTTTACTCACGAGTGGTTTGGTTTCACACCCATGGCTAGAGCACACCTTGCAACAGTTGCGTCGAACCCAGGCTCAGCTAATTCAAAGCGAAAAAATGTCGAGTTTGGGCCAACTGGTAGCGGGCGTAGCCCATGAAATCAACAATCCGGTGAACTTCATTCACGGCAATTTGGTTCCTGCCAGTGAGTATGTGCAGGATTTGATGCAGTTGCTCAAGGATTATCAGCAGCATTACCCCCATCCGGCCCCAGAGCTACAACGCCAAATTGAGACGATCGATCTTGACTTTTTGCTAAGCGATTTACCTAAGCTACTCACCTCTATGCGGATTGGCACGGAACGAATTCGCACTATTGTTCAATCGCTGCGGACCTTCTCACGCCTGGATGAAGCGGAACTCAAGGATGTGGATCTGCATCTCGGCCTGGATAGCACCTTGATGATTCTACAAAATCGCTTCAAAGCTAAACCAAAACGCCCCGCAATCGAAATCGTCAAGCGCTACGGCCAGTTGCCTCCAGTTGAGTGCTACGCCGGACAGCTCAATCAGGTGTTTATGCATATTCTGAATAATGCCATCGATGCACTAGAAGCGGTCTACCATCTGAACGAGATCGATCATCCCACTCAATTAGCACCTGATCAAACCACACCTACCATTACAATCACAACCAATGCCACCGATAACACTGCAACTATCCAAATTAGTGATAACGGCATCGGTATGAGCGAGGAAATTCAGCAGCGGGTGTTTGACCCATTTTTTACGACTAAACCCGTGGGTAAAGGTACTGGTATGGGCTTGGCAATTAGCTATCAAATTGTGGTGGAAAAGCATGGCGGCCAGCTTCAGTGTGTTTCAGCGCCGGGAGAAGGCACAACCTTCATACTGACTATCCCGGTCAACCAGGCTAGTGCTGAATCTCGATTTTGCTAATTTTGCTGACGAGGTTTAGTACGTTCAGTTGCTTTAGTTGACCTGAGTTGGGAGTTGGCTATCCCTCGTCTTGAGCTTTAGCCTCTTCCCGCAGTTTGGCTTGCCGCATTGCCCTGTTTTGTAGCGTCATGCGTTCTAAGCTGATGGCTGTGCCTCCCAGAGTCACCAGCAAAATCCCAACAATCGGTGCCCAGGAATTGGCCGAGGCATTCAAAACTTCAACTTGGCGATAGGAAAGCGATTGAGCTTGAAGCTGTTGCTGAAGCAGAGCAGAAATGGTTTGGGATTGATCGGTCCACCAGCCGCCGTTAACAATCGAGTCGCCTAGCAGCAGTACCCGCAGGGTTTCTTGAGGACGGGTTGCCGTGATGTTAGGACTGCGCATCGAGTACTGGTTGATCGCAATGTGCTTACCGAGGCGGCGCGTTCGCTGATTTGGGGCAAGCAGGTAGCCGATTTGCGGATCGGCAATATAGATTAACGGATTACCAAAGCCAAACAGCCGCAGTCCCAATTCCAGCAAAAGCCCAGATGCCAGCAGTCCAGCCATCCACCAATAATTCATGTTGCCTCCTAATACCCGCTACTCAGTGTGCCCTGATGGGGATGAATACCTGCATCGTAGAAGGAGGGCGACGTTTACTTTAATTCATTTTGAGTCAGCTCTTGATATTAGGGTCTCAGGAGTTGTAACTCGCAAGGTTGCCCCGACAAAATCTTTTGGATTGCGGGTGACAACAGCGTCTAGATGATTGACCGCAGCAGTGCTGTACTGAATTGCATCTTCAAAATCCTTGAAATTTGCAGTCAACGCCATCGAAATGACCGTTTGATCGACAGTAGCAACCTGACAAAAGTCAGCAATGTTCCTCAAAAACTCCAGGCTAGATGCTCGACCTTTATCCTTGCGAAGGATGTAGTACAAATCACCAAATGTAGAGGCTGAAATGTGACCTATAATTCGTCCCTGTTCAGCAAATGCTAGAATCTGCTCACTAGCTTCAAAATAAGGCTGACGCTCCAGGGCAACATCGAGAATGATGTTGGTATCTATCAGAACTTTCACAGGTCGTATTTTTCCTTTAATGCCTCCCATCTCGCTTGGTCGGGATCAAAATCGGGGGGAGCAGGTTCAGTGTTTTCAAACCAATCCTGAAGCGCTGTTATTTTCGTTGGTGCTTCAGTTTCTGAGAGAGGCTCTGCGACCGGAACTGACTGCAAGATAATAACTTCCACCTCGCCAGCAGCTAGGTTAACGGGTTCGGTAATAATGACACCTTCGATCTGCCTGCGGGTGCCACCCATCTAGCGGCTAGTGCACTGTACCATAACCAAGCTTTTTCCTGGAAGCAAGGAGGATTGGCGTTGCAGTTTCATCCAGAAGTCACCGCTCAAGGACTAGAACGGTGGTTCATTGGTCATGCTTGTGAAATTGGAGCAACGCCTGACATCACGGTTGCCAAGCTGCGGGAGGATACCGTTCGTTATGCTGGACAACTATCCATTCAAGCCGCAAAGCTTTGGCAAGATTGGTTAGCAGCTTTACCGGCTTCTGAAACTGAAGTAAACATAGACCGGGAAAAGATTGCTTACTAAAAGATAAGGCAGTTGTCGTAGACATACAAATGGGATTTGGCGTGAATCTCTTTGGTCACAATCCCCCCTTTATTAAAGAAGCTCTGGAAGAGCGGCTAGCACAGGGCATCCATATCGGACCACAATCAGATCTTGCCGGTGAGGTTGCTGAGTTATTCTGTGAGCTAACAGGGATGGAACGAATGACCTTTAGCAATACAAGCACAGAAGCCGTGATGACCGCTATACGCTTGGCACGAGCAGCAACAGGTCGCTATAAGATTGCCCTATTTTCAGATTCTTATCATGGGCATTTTGATGGCACTTTAATTAGATCACAGAAAACAGATGGTAATCTAAGCTCCGTACCAGGTTTTCTAGGAGTGCCATCAAATATCGCTAAAGATGTTTTAGTTTTAGATTATGTGAACCCTCAGTCACTCGAAATTATTAAAGCGCATGAGCAAGAATTAGCAGCTGTTATCGTTGAACCTGTCCAAGGCGACCGACCAGACCTACAGCCTAAAGAGTTTCTACAGCAATTAAGACAGCTAACAAAAGAATGCGGGATAGCCTTAATCTTTGATGAAATGATTACTGGCTTCCGACTCCATCCAGGGGGTGCCCAAGCTTGGTTTGAGGTTGAGGCTGATATAGCTACCTATGGTAAGATTGTTGGTGGCGGTATGCCGATTGGCATCATCGCTGGTAGGGCTGCCTACATGAACAAAATTGACGGCGGTGTGTGGAATTATGGGGATGCCTCTTCCCCTCAGGTGGAAACGCTAACCGCAGAATGGTCTTTGTGCCGCCTGTATCTCCGGCCAGTAGCTGTGTCATGGTATACGTTTGGGTGAACTGGAATAATTTGCTTCTCTATTCAAGCTTAGTTTCTCAGCCATGCTGTGGGATCTGCCTTGAGCAATTTCAAATCTGAGGCAAATTATGATTAACTGGGTTGAAGGTAGGCCAGAGCTTGGCTTGATCAACATCCCGATTCCTCCATCGTTTATGCCAGAGTTTTCTTCGGTAATTCAGCAATTGCACCAGGGTTTAATTGTTTCTTGCCAAGCGCCTATTGAATCACCGCTGCATGACCCGAATGTAATTGCTGCAATGGCGGAGGCTGCCGTGAATCGGGGTGCGGTAGGAATCCGGATTGACACGCCGTCTCATATTCAAGCTGTGCGACAGCGAGTCGATGTGCCGATTATTGGCCTTTGGAAGCAGCAGATCCCAGGCTATCAGGTTTACATTACACCCCAGTTTGATCACGCCAAAATTATTGCTGCTGCCGGTGCCGATATTATTGCTATTGATGCTACCTTGCGCCCCCGTCCAAACGGTGAAACGGTTGCTGGCTTGATTCAGCAAATTCACCAGCAGCTTGGCAAACCTGTGATGGCCGATGTGGATAGCCTGGATGCTGCGCTGCAAGCTGCCGCAGCTGGAGCCGATTTGGTGGGTACCACGCTTTATGGGTATACGTCAGCGACCGAACATCTCACTCCACCGGGCTTTGATCTGCTTGGCCAAATGGTAGAGCAGCTAGAGGTTCCCGTAATTTGCGAAGGTGGCATTGCTTCACCCAAAATGGCCCAACAGGCGCTCGACCTTGGAGCCTATGCAATTGTAGTTGGCACAGCGATTACGGGCATCGACGCCCTTGTCACGGCTTACTGGGCAGCCTTACAAAATTAGTTTGTGTGAACATCAATGTGAGCATCAAGCGGCCCTGCATCCAACCACTTATTCAAATTGAGCATTGAGCTAAATTGTGGGGAATCCTGAAAATACTCTCGGTTGGACCTTATGTTTCACTCGATCGAGGTGGATCCCGTGAGCTATGTACAAACCAGTCCGTATTCTTGCTGGGCGATGCCGTGACGTGGCGCAACCGGGCTCTGGAGCCGCGACGCGCACGTCCTGCGCCTCGTCGCCCGCGAGCAGTGTCTTCAGGGACTTCGTGGCCTTGTACACGTTGGAGCGGTGAGATTTTCCCGGCGGCTTTGCCTCGATCGCGCTGGACTGGCGGGCGGGGTCGATCTCGAGTGCCATGGCCTCCCGCTGGCATCGCGGAAGACGCGGGATCGCATCGTGAAGCCGGCGACGGTTATCCGCGGCTTGCTGCTGGCTCTCGGCGTCGATCATCGCGTCGAGCGGCGATTCGTCCGAGGATCCTGCGTCGTGTTCTGTCGTGAGGGATTGGAACTGCACAGCTTTGCTGGATTCACGCCGCCAGCGGTCGATCCGGCGATTCCGAAGCCATCGCTTCGCCCAGGCGAGCGGGTGCGTGATGCCGTCTCCATGCTCAAGCAGGGCGAGGAAGAGATCCTGAAGGACGTCCGGGCGCGATTGGGCTTGCCAAATCTCTTCCCGAACGAGCTGTCGGAGGGCGGGTTGAAGGTTGCTGAGCACGGTTGCGTCCATTTCCGGGTTCCTCCCGAGTATAGGACGCAGATGCCACCCGTGCGCTACCTCTCACAATCTCCAAATATCGAAGTTCGACTGATCGAACTCGCGGCTACTCTTCTCCCGTGGTCCGTCTATCCCTCCATGTCCCCTCGCGCCGCCAGTTCACCCGCCGGGCCGAATGTCGCCCTAACCTCGCTCGTAGGCCCCGAGATCGGTTTCAGCGCCACCGCCCACCGGCGTTCCTGCCCATCAATAGAGAGCACAACGTCGCCGCGTGCGCCGGGCAGGGTCACTGGGCTCGGGAATGTCAACCGGCCGCCGCCGATTTGGGACACGTCGAAGGAGGCATCACCAATCAGCAGCTTGATCCGCACATCCGCAGAATGCCCGCCACCCCCAGGTCGTTCAAGCCTGGATCGATCTGCCTTGATGTTGCCATTTCTTGAAGACATCGCGCGGCGTGCCTCTCAGTACGCGCAGCGGCGCGGGCTCGAACTCGGGCCGCGCCTTGGTGACGGTAAAGATGGTATCGTCTACTCGAGCAACACTCAGTCCGGATGGTCAAACCCTGGCTTCGGTCAGTGCCGATAAAACCATTAAACTCTGGAATCGCGATGGTCAATTACGCCAAACCCTCAACGGGCACACGGATGTGATTCACGGATTGAGCTTCAGCCCGGATGGACAAACAATTGCCTCTGCAAGTTGGGATAAAACCATCAAGCTCTGGCGGGTTGCTAGTGGTGAACTCCTCAAAACCTTCACTGGGCATACCGGCAAAGTCTATGGGATTAGCTTCAGCCCCAACCCAGGCCAACCGCTGGTTGCCTCTAGCAGCAACGATGGTACGATCAAGCTCTGGGATCTCAACGGAAGTGTGGTCAACACATTGTTCGGCCACAGCGATGTGGTTCATAATCTCAGCTTCAGCCCCGATGGCAAAACGCTGGCTTCATCCAGTCATGACAAAACGATCAAACTCTGGCGAGTCTCGGATGGCACAGTTCTGAGAACCTTGAGAGGTCATACCAACTGGGTGCATCAGGTTCGATTCAGCCCGGATGGTCAACTGATTGTTTCGGTGAGTCACGATAGAACAGCCAAACTCTGGCAGGTTTCGGATGGCAAGCTGCTCAGAACATTTATAGGGCACACCGACAAAGTGTTAGGCGTCAGTATGAGTCCCGATGGTCAGACGATTGCTTCCTCCAGTGAAGACAAAACGATTAAGCTTTGGATGCTAGACGGCACTCTACTGATAACCTTGAGAGGCCATGATGGACGGGTACACAGCGTGGATTTCAGTCCTGATGGTCAAACCCTCGCTTCAGCCAGCTATGACAGTACAGTGATCCTATGGGATTTGAAGAATCGAGATAATCTCAGGGTGCTGCGGACCCAAGGATGCGATTGGGCGCAGGACTATCTGCAAAATAGTCGGACATTCAGCCCCACTCCCAAGGTCGGCTCTGCTCAGGAGTTGCGGCATTTGTGTAAATAAGTCATTTAGCCCAGTTAAACCTTTTTCCTGAAAATCACTGAGATCATTGCCAGAAGCTGATGGGTAGGCTAAGACAGTCTTTTGTCATTGCCATATTCCCCTATGTCTCCGTCGTCTGGAGTTCCACCGCCAGCAGTCCAGAGGCAACTTTGATGCTGCGCTTGATCGATTGCATTACTGTTCTTCCTCCATTGATGGAAATTCATCTAATTCGTTAGCCGGGAGCGTTTCCAGTTGCCTGGTTCCCACCGGAGCTGAAAATACAAATTGCTCCTCAGCAATCTGGGGATTCGTATTCCAGTCTCGCAGCCGAATTTCGTATTGAGGAGCGGCTGTCATCCATTTGGTGGTGATGACATACTTCATCGGTAAGGGCTGATCACCGGTTTGAACCCACAGTTGCCAATCTACATCTGCTTCTCGAAAGGCAAGATGGTGAACTTCAATCCCATTGACATAGGCAGTGCCTAAATAGGTGCTACTTGCCACTCCAGACGAGAGAGTGGCATAGGGATCAGCAAATAGCAGATCAGCTCCTGGTGCGGGAAGTCCAGTTTCTCGCTCAAACGCCAGGATAGCGTCATCAATGGTTCCAGAAATAGCCCTTTGAGCAAAGGCATTGATGCGCCTGCCCAGCAGGGTGAGAGTTTTTCCATCAAAGAAGAGGTCAGCATCGACAACGGAACCCCTTCGCTGAATATGCAGCCGGTCGGGTCGTTGCAGCAGAGTGGCATAGCTGCTAAATTGCAATTTCTGCCCATTGCGGGTCAGAATTTCAAAGTCAACGTCTGCATTGACACTCAACGCTTGCGTCTGCGCCAGATACGAGGACATTGATCGCAGAATTTGATCCGCATCCGGATCAATGCTATCGGCACTGGCAACTGGCTTGGCAGCGAGACCGACACTCAGAGCGATTGCTAAAATCACCCAACGCCAGCCCGTTTGGGAAATCAACTTAATTTTGTTCATGATGGATGCTTGAATAAACTGGAATCAACGAATCTAAAACAATTTAGACATGCGGCGGAGAACACAATTCGACCTACTGCCGCGCCATCGCTACCCTTAATCGCTCATCCGGCGAAATCAAGTGATCGTGGTCATCCTTGCCGACATCAAGCTGCACCCAATAGATTTTGCCAGTGAACTTGCTGCTGTGGGCGGTGTAATCAGGGCTGACAGGGGTGCCAGATTCGTAGCCAATGTCGGGGTTTACAGGAGCGTTTCACAAACCATTCAATTGCGGCGGATGGCGGGTTTGAATTCATCATATCGAATCCCATCCAGCCCAACCGGCCCCACGGCACTTCTCCAAATCGCTCTGGAAGCCAATAGCACCAAACGACTTTTCTCAGCACATGATCGCGGGGCACCACCCCCCAAAAATGGCTATCAAATGCATTATTGCGATTGTCTCCAGAGACGACAAAGCTATCAGGTGGAATGCTTCTAAAATAGAGAACATCCTGAGCGCAAGCCGAGGTGATGCCCATGACAACTTTTTCGCCCCTCGACCTCGATGACGACCGCCTCTTTCCTGATAGCGACGGCAAGCCAATGGCAGATAATACCGAACAGTTTCGCTGGATTGTGTTAATCAAAGAAAACCTGGAGATCCTGTTTGCTGATGATCTGCTAGTTTTTGTGGCCGGCGATCTACTCTGGTACCCGGTGCGTTCCACCCTGATTGATCCTACCGCTCCTGATGTGATGGTGGTGTTTGGCAGACCGAAGGGCAGACGGGGTTCATACCGGCAGTGGCAAGAAGACAATATTCCGCCCCAAGTGGTGTTTGAAATTCGTTCCCCCAGCAATACCGACACGGCTCTGACGCGCAAGCAAGAGTTCTACGAAACCTATGGCGTCGAAGAGTATTACCTGTATGACCCAGAAACAAACCAGTGCAACGGTTGGCTGCGGCAACAAGGCAGGCTGGTTCCGATTCCCGACCTCAATGATTGGATCAGCCCTCGCCTGCAAATTCGTTTTCATCCCGGTTTACCGGAACTGACGCTCTATTACCCAGATGGACGCAAGTTTCTCAGCTCTATCGAATTAGAGCAACGTGCCCGTGAGGCCGAACAACGCGCGGCTAGTGCTGAATCGGCCCTAGAGCAGGAGCGCCAACGAGCAGAACGATTGGCTGCCTACCTGCGCTCTTTGGGGATTTCCGAGGATCAGCTTCCTGAGGTTTAACAAGAGAAATCGTAAGCCTTCAATTATTTCTAATTCTCCTAACTCCGTGAATCTTCCCCGTTCTGGCTATACCCTGCCGGTTTTCGCTTGTGCCTCAGACTTCCGGCAAAATGTCTTCAACTACGCTTCCTTCCCGCATTGCACGTGTATCAAGTTCAAGGATCCGGTCTATCAAAGGGTTACCGCGAATAATCTCAGCCGAGCGCCGTTCGACTGCCCATGTGATATGCACGTCGGGCCTTTGTCGTTTAATGGCGGCAAGCGAGGGCAGCGTATGAACAATGTCACCGATCGCACCGAGCTTTATTAGAAGAACTCGCACCTTTTGAATATTATGTTGCTGGCACCCAGCCCTCAAACTTCATATTGAACAAGATATTGGGCTGTAGTTAAAATTTGATGTGGAAATTATCCCATTCCATACGGTATTCTATACATTGGGCTTCGTAGTACCCACCTTCGTCCCAACTTCCTATGCAGATGGCCGAACGCAGATCTCGAGACCTAAGACCTGCACTTGTGTTCCTTAGCGGCGAACTGATCGCCGTTCCCATACCGCTTGATCGAGAAGAGGTTATTATTGGCCGGGCGCTTGAGGCTGATGTGCGGGTAAACGATTCGAAGGTCTCCCGGCGCCACGCAATGATCAAAACGGTTACGGATCAGCGATCTGGCGCTGCTTCATATGTCCTGACCGATCTCAATTCGCGGAATGGAACTATCCTGAATGGTGCAAAGATCGAAAGTGAATCCCTTCAGAATGGTGACAAGATCACTATTGGTGAGCATATCCTTCGCTTTGACCTGTTGGACGAGATCGATAGAGAGTATCAGCGGCAGATACACCGCCTTATCTCACACGATGACCTTACAGGGCTTTTCTCAAGCCGATCATTCTTTTCTGAATTAAGACGTGAGACCGCTCGTGCGAAATCTGATGGCCGCCATATTTGTGTGATGATGATGGACGTCGATCACTTTAAGAATGTCAACGACACCTATGGCCATCTTACCGGAAGCAAGACGCTAGAAGAGATAGGGCGGGTTATCACTGGCATTATGCGAAGCGGCGACGCCGCGGCCCGTTTTGGAGGTGAGGAATTTGCAGCTTTTCTACTCGATGCAGAGATCGGACAGGCACTTGTCGCGGCCGAACGCATCCGAACTACGATTGAAAACTCAGCATCGCGTCCAGCAGCACGCCCAGGTCGCGCGTGGGCGCCTCGAGCGATCGAGCCGCGCCCACCACGAGCACCGCGGGGCTCTTGATCTGCTGTCCCATGACCCGGCGGTCGTAGAAGTGCTCCGACAGCAGCAGCCGGCGCATCACGGGCCGAAGCTCGTACCCCCCGCTGCGAAGCTCACGGGCCAGGTCCGCAATCGCCGAGCGGGCGGCTGGATCGAGATCCCGATCGCCGTCGGCGGCCTCCAGGGGCGGCAGGTCGGCGACGTAGAACCCGTAGAGCTTGCGGGCGATGAACGCCGCGCACGCCGGCTGGGCCAGGATGATCCGCACGAAGTCGTCGCCGTCCCATCGCCCGGTCTGGCCCAGGATCGTCTTGGGATTCGGGTCGTGCGCCCGGCGATTGAACACGAACTCGTTGTGCTCGAAGGTGTACCCGGTCAGGGCGCGGGCGCCCTCCTTGATGTCGCGCTCGCTGTACCGGCCGATCCCAAGCCCGAAGAGCTCCATGAGCTCGCGGGCGAGATTCTCGTTGGGGCTCTCGCGGCGATTCTGGTTGTTGTTCAGATACGCCAGCATCGCCGGGTCTCGGATGATGCCCCGCAGCAGCTCCCCGAAGTTGCCCAGGGCCAGCCGGCGGAAGAGCTGGTTCTGCATCATCATGTGCCAGCTGTTCTCGATCGCGCGATAGCCCGTGGCGAAGTGACCGTGCCAGAACAGCGTCATCTTCTCGACCAGCGGCCTGGGCGTCTCGATCATCCGCGTCAGCCACCATCGCTGCATGTCGGCGATCTGCCGCCGATCCTCCCGCTCGCGATCCATCCGCGCGAGCCGAAGCCGAGCCAGCACGTCCTCGTCCTGACCCCGCCGCGCACGCTGGATCATCTGCCGCTCCTCCACGGTGGGCGGCTTCATGATGTCCGTCTTGAACCGCCCGGCGTCGAGCGGCGCGTCCGCCCCAGCCCTGGCATCGCCCAGAAGATGGTCCACCGCACGCTCGGGGCCCCAGCCCACCAGCGTCTGGATCTGCGTCGGCGTCCCACCGAACCCAGCCCGCCACAGAAGATGGCGTGCCTGCTCGTACCCAGGGACTGGTTCAACTCGTGAGTACATTCAGCGGTTGGGTCGTGTGTTGCGCAAAGGTAGTGCCGACAAGTTCGCCGTTTTATACGAAGTGGTGGCGGAAGAAACCACTGAAGAGGGCGTCTCGCGGCGGCGTCAACCCCAATCCCGCCAACGTCAGCCTTTAGAGCCGGGACCATCCCCCTATCAGATGGCTCAACGCCCCATGCCTCGGGCAGCAGAAGCTGCAGGCGACTGGGGTGAACCAGAACGCTAAGCAGTTTGGATTAGGCCAGCAGTTCATCAACCGTGATTTGGAAACCAGGCAACAGGTGCTGCGTCTGCACGATTTGCCCAGCCACAAAAATTTGCTGCGTGGCTTGAGTCATCACAATTACCCATTTCACGTCTGGATACACTAGCCACACTTCCTCAGCTCCCGACTGCAAATATTCCTGCGCTTTGGTGATCATCTCTTCGGCTAAATCGGTGGGAGAAATTACCTCGGCAATTAGGGGAAAACTTTGGGGTAAAACTTTGGCATCGCCATATTGGGCTACCAGATCAGGAGTGAGATAGGCCACATCGGGAGAACGCCCCTGTTTGTGCGTGCGGCAGGGCACTTCTGTGTAGACTTCACCACCTAAGCTACTCGCGTCTCTGTGGCGTCTCCACTGAAAATACAAATTACCTTGAACTTTACTGTGTTTTAGCGTCATACCATGCTTTTCGACCAGGGTGCCATCCACCCATTCAGTGCGCTCTGGTGGATTTTGCATCCAGTCGTCTAACGAGAAGACCGGCAAGTTAGTGAGAGACTGAGCAGCAACCATAGGACAACTGATCCTTCGGCATCGACTTAATCTAACCCTATCGCGTTTTTCTAGAACGGTATCGCTTCACACAAACCTTATTCCGCCTTTCCCACTTCCTCAACCGGAATTTTGTAAACTACTAAGCGGAGGAACTGAGTAAGTCAGCAGGAGAACCTGGTGCGTTTATTTAAAACTGTCGCTGGATTGCGCTGCTATTTGAGCCAGTTGCAATCAGGTCAAATCCAAGCTGCGCCACGGGATGACACCAAACCTTCCTGTTACCCGCAGGGCGTAATTCCGTTGAGGATCTCAAACTGCCAGCCAAAGCACACGAAGAATGTTTGCCTCTTGAAGGACTAGCATGGGATGCGTTTGAAGCTTTCTGTCTTGACCTCGTTGCCCGATTGCTCAAGCCTCAAGAAATTTATCACTATGGCACACAAGGAGATAATCAGCACGGTATTGATATCGTTGCTGATTTGAGTGATGGCGAAAAATGGGCGTTTCAATGCAAGCAGTGGCAACGATTTAATCGAAGTGATGCCGCGAAAGTCATTGAACAGGCTATGGAGTTTGAAGCCGATCGCTACATCTTACTTCTGAGTCGTGTAGCAAGTGTCGAAGTTCGGAACGTTATTGCTAGCCATCCAGCATGGGAAGTTTGGGATGTGCGGGATATCTCACAAAAGGTACGCGATCTGGGAAGTAGGTCTTTAGAAGTTGCCCGTCGTCTTGTGAGGGATCACTTCCATCCAGAGTGGCAAAATGCATTTTTAGGAATTTCCAAGTTAAATCCGTTTATCTCTTCCGAGAATTTCTTTGATGGGTGGCTTAATGCCAATAAGGTATTCAACCATACTTGGAAACTGGAAGGGCGTGAGGATGCTCTCAAAAGCTTGCATGAGTTTGTAGCATCAAGTAATGAACAGGTTGCAATTTTGCCTGGACGGGGTGGTATTGGTAAAACTAAGCTACTTTATGAATTTGCAGAGACATTTGAACACGCTGACTTTCTGCTTTGGTTTGTAAAAGATGAACCTGTTACTCCTGAAAATGCAGATAGTTTGCCGCTCTACTCGTGCGTAATTGTGCTAGATGATGCTCACCAACGCGATGAGCAAGATGTAATAACCTTGTGCAATTTAGTTCAAAACCGCACTCGGAGTAACCATCCCAAAGTTAAACTAATTCTTTCCTCTCGTCCTCATGCCGTTCAATCTCTTCAAACGCAGCTAGATCGAAAAGGAGTTGACTACTTAAAATTGGATGAACTCAAAGAGTTGGATCGCTCAGAGATGAAAGCATTGGCAGGTCAGGCGCTTGGACAGGATTATGCTCACTTTGCCAATCAATTAGCAGCCATCTCCCATGATTCTCATTCTGCCGTCGATCGGTACGCCAACCTCGACGGTGCGCCAGAACACCGAATTGGCCTTGATGCCGTCATAATACAGCGTGACCGTCCGCGCCTGGACCCAGCCGCTGTCGGGCAGGCGGATGAAGTCGCCGTAGGTCCGTTCATGCCATCCGCGTGGAGTACGAAAGCCCATGTATCGGATGAACCGGCTATCGCGGTCGATGCCGAACAGAGTTGCCTGCCCGTGCGGATCGATCACGCGGACCAGGTCGATTGTCTGCCCGTCCATTTCGCGCGACGGGGCTGCTTGAAGTTCGAACCCTTCGGCCAGCGCATGGCGGATGATCCCGAAGCCGAAGTTGCTGGCCCAATATGCATCCGCCTCCACCTTTGGCAGGATGCCCTTTTCGGTCCAGGTTGTCTCACCGTCGTAGCCAACTTCGAACAGCAGCCGATCGCCCGCGCGCGCAACGATCCGGACCTTGCCATCGGCCCCGTGCGCCACGGTGCGATCGGGATCCATCCTGCGCCACATCCGATAATCCTCCGCGCGGCTCCTCGGCGCAGCCGTATCGGGTGCGTAGAATATCGCTTCGCCGGTCAGGACCAGCGTTTCGGGTTCGAGCCAGGCCTTCCCCCCATGCGCGGCAACCGCGGATTCGACCAGATCGCGCGGGCTCAAAAGTGTATCGTGTTGCGCCGCGGTCGGCGCGGCGAAAAATGCGAGCAACACAAGAGCTGACGGGATGCGCTTCACAATTGACACCCTCCGTATTTGTCCGGACAACTCTTTCCAACCACGCTTATCCTCGTTAGGCAAGGCTCGATGCGTATCCCGCACCTTCTCCGGATCCCCGCTTTCGCGCTTGCAGTCACCGCGTCTCCACTTGGCGCACAGAACGCACTGCCACCGGGCGTCTGGACCAATACCGAGGATGCCTACTTCGCCGAAGAGGAAGGGCGCCAGACGCCCGAATGGCGAGCCTTCGAGGCAACCGAGGATGGCCGCTGGCGGGCGATCGATGCCTACTGGGAGCCACTCGGCGAATGGCGCACGGACGCGGTGCCTGGGCTCACACGGGCCGCGAATGGCGGCTGGCAGGTTCTTCCCGCTCACCGTTGACTACCGCGAGAAGACCTCCGCCGCGGGCAAGTTTCCGGGCGGGTTCAAGAAGCGTGAGGGCCCTCCCAGCGAGAAGGAGATCCTCACCATGCGGATGATCGATCGCCCGATCAGGCCGCTCTTCCCCGACGGCTTCGTCGATGAGATCCAGATCCAGGTTTTCGTCATGAGCCACGACGGTGAGAACGACACCGACGTGCTCGCCGGCACCGCGGCCTCGGCCGCACTGGCCCTGTCCAACGCCCCGTTCGAGGGGCCCACCGCGACCGTTCGCGTCGCCCGGGTCCTCACCGACGACGGGCCGCGATTCGTCGTCAACCCCACCATCTCCCAGATGGAGTTCTCCGATCTCGACCTCGTGCTCGCCGGTCACAAGGACGGGCTCAACATGATCGAGGTCGGCGCGGCCGAGGTCAGCGAGGCGGACATGCTCGAGGCGATGCGCTTCGGGCAGGAGCAGATCGGGCAGGTGCTCGAGCTCATCGGCGAGCTGGTCGCCAAGGCGGGCAAGCCCAAGGTCCCCGGGGACTCCATCCTTCCGCCCGAGGACGTCACGGCCGCCGTCCGCGCCGCGGCCGAGAAGGAGCTCACCGAGATCCGCAAGATCAAGAGCAAGAAGGAACGCTCAGAGCGCACCGACGAGCTTCGATCGAGAGTCCTTGACGCCCACTTCCCGTTGAAGGAGGGAGGAACGTACGGCGAGTTTGCCACGAGCCTCAAGCGACGAACCCAGGCCAAGGAGGCCTTCCGTCGACTCGAGGAGAAGGTCACCCGCCGACTGATCGTCGAGAGCGGCATCCGCGCCGACGGCCGGGGGCCTCGCGATATCCGTCCGATCTCCGCCTCGGTGGGCGTCTTCGCCCGCACGCACGGCTCGGCCCTGTTCCAGCGCGGCGAGACCCAGAGCCTCATCTCCGTCACGCTCGGCACGGGCAAGGACGAGCAGATCATCGACGGCCTTCTGCCCGAGTACAGCAAGAAGTTCACCCTTCACTACAACTTCCCGCCCTTTGCCACGGGTGAGGCCAAGCGCATCAGCGCCCCGGGCAGGCGAGAGATCGGCCAAATGACACCACGGGATGCAAGTCCTTCATCAAGTCGGTTCGTGATAGTCAAAGTGGTCAAGATTCTGCCCATTTCGTTGTCTGGTGTTCTGCGTCGCATCTTTCTACTCCAACTTGCCCGAATTTCTTGCTAACTTAACTATGCCAAGTTTTTGGCGATATGAAAGCCGTGGGAAAGCCGCTAGCGCACCACCAATTTTTCTTCGCAGAACTGATGATTTTGATCCAGTGACCAACTGCGAGTCTCGGTCACTTTGCCCTGTTGTACCGAACTGATGATGTAAGAGTACTCGGCCCAGGCCAGTGTGCGATCGGTCTCGGACGGGATCGCTGGATGATCTGGATGGGAATGGTAGATGCCAATGATCTGTAAGCCACGATCGCGAGCCTGTTTTTGAGCCTGAAGCAGCATGGCCGGATCAATCCAGTACCGATCTCGACGCGCTGCTGTTGATGCATGACGAGACGATGCAATGCCTACCGACGCAAGATCAGCCGCGACCGCTTCACTCCAGGCATTCTCAGTTTCGATTAGGTCCATTAGCGTTTTTTGAATCTGGTCTGCTTGCTGCTGAATTACACCCAAGAGAATCCCGCAGCACTCTTCTGGGTAGGTACGTTCGGCGTGATGGTGCAGCGTTTGCAGGTGGTCTGGAGTCAGGTGCAGCGATAATTTCATGTATCTGAGTAAGCCGTTAGCTGCTGCTGCAAGAAGGCTAGCGTGCGTTGCCAAGCGTCTGCGGCGGCTTCTGGGTTATAGGCTTCGGGGCGTGAGTCGTTGAAAAAGGCATGGCCCGCATTGCCATACATGCGCACCTCGATGGTGCCCCCAGCTTGCTGAATGTCGGACTCTAGCTGATAGACTGCTTCGGGCGGCACCGACGGGTCCTGCTCGCCAAAAATTCCCAGTACCGGAGCCGAGAGCTTCGAGAAATCGGGCCTCACCTTGGGATGAATACCGTAAAAATCGACGATGGCTCCCACATGGTCACTCACAGTACCTGCCAACAGCGCTAACTGTCCGCCCATGCAGAACCCAACCACGCCCAGCTTTTTCTGCTTCACATCCGGGTGCTTCAACACGCAGCTATGAGCAAAGGCACTTTATTTGACAAAGTCTGGGACTTACATACGGTTGGCACCCTTCCTTCGGGGCAAACGCAGCTCTTTATTGGCCTACATCTGATTCACGAAGTCACCAGCCCTCAAGCCTTTGCCATGCTGCGCGAGCGGGGGCTGAAAGTAATGTTCCCCGAACGCACCGTGGCCACCGTCGATCACATCGTTCCGACCGACAATCAGGCTCGTCCGTTCAAAGACGAAATGGCCGAAGAAATGATGCAGGCAATTGAGCGCAACACGAAAGAAACCGGCATTACTTTCTACGGCATTGGTTCCGGCAATCAGGGCGTTGTGCATGTGATTGCCCCAGAGCAAGGACTGACCCAACCGGGCATGACGATTGCCTGCGGTGACAGCCACACCTCCACCCACGGAGCCTTTGGCGCGATTGCGTTTAGGATTGGTACTAGCCAAGTGCGGGATGTGCTCGCCTCCCAAACCCTGGCTCTCTCGAAGCTGAAAGTCCGCAAAATCGAAGTGAATGGCACGCTACCTCCGGGAGTTTACGCCAAAGACGTGATTCTGCACATTATCCGTAAACTGGGTGTCACCGGCGGGGTGGGCTACGCCTACGAGTATGCCGGCACCACCTTCGAGCAGATGAGCATGGAAGAGCGGATGACCGTCTGCAATATGTCGATCGAGGGCGGTGCTCGCTGCGGCTACATTAATCCCGATCAGGTGACGTTTGATTACCTTAAGGGGCGGGATTTTGCCCCGAAAGGCGCTGAGTGGGACAAAGCCGTGGAGTGGTGGACCAGCATTCGCAGCGATGCCGATGCCGAATATGACGATGTGGTGATATTCGATGCCGCTGAGATCGCGCCAACCGTAACTTGGGGTATCACGCCGGGACAGGGCATTGCAGTCAACGAACCGATTCCGACCCCGGACAGCCTTGCCGAAAGCGATCGGGAAATCGCCGAAGAAGCCTACCGCTATATGGATCTGGCTCCCGGCACCCCGATCCAAGGCACCAAAATCGATGTTTGCTTTATTGGGAGCTGCACCAACGGACGGATCAGCGACCTGCGCGAAGCCGCCCATTTCTACCGGCTCGATTCTGAGGCGCTAATGGCCTTGAACAAAGCGATTTTGCCTCAGGAGCAGGTGGCCTCGCTGGTGGATGGGGTTGAAGCCAAGGCATGGGATGAGAAGGTGCTGAAAAGCTACCTAGAAGCCGGTCAGCTCAAGGAAATTCCTGCCAGTCGCCGCAAACGATTAGTGATCCTAAAGTGGCTGGCGCGCCAGTTTGAGGAGGGCATTACGTATCCAGAAAAAGCTGTGAATCAAGTCATCCAACAATATCATCCCGATAGTGCCACCTTGCGCCGGGAATTGATTGGCTACCGCATGATGCAGCGGGACAAAGGCATCTACTGGCGCTTGCCTGAACATGAATGGCAAGAAACCGCCTAATGAAATCCAAGCCTTCGGCCTCAGCGTCATCTCGCCTGCGAATGACCTGCGAATGAGTTGTACAATGGTCGGTTGTACTTTTGCGCAAGAGCCTTGATAGAACGCTATACCTTGCCCGAAATGGGCGAACTGTGGACCGAACACTATAAGCTCAAAACCTGGCTGCAAGTCGAGATTGCGGTTTGCGAGGCACAGGCAGAACTAGGCTACATTCCCCAAGCAGCGGTGGATACGATCAAGGCTAAGGCAAACTTCGACCCACAGCGGGTGCTAGAGATCGAAAAAGAAGTCAAGCATGATGTGATCGCTTTCCTGACCAATCTGAACGAATATGTTGGGGATGCGGGGCGCTACATTCACCTGGGCATGACCAGTTCCGACATGCTAGACACAGCATTGGCGCTGCAATTGGTTGCCAGTTTAGATGTGATTTTGGGACAGCTCGAGCATCTAGTGCAGGCAATTCGCTATCAGGCTCAGCAGCATCGCGATACGGTGATGATCGGTCGCTCTCACGGGATTCACGCCGAACCAATTACGTTTGGCTTTAAGTTAGCCGGTTGGCTGGCGGAAGTGCTGCGGCATCGGGAGCGGCTCTGTATGCTGCACCAGCGGATCGCTGTGGGTAAAATCTCTGGCGCGGTCGGCACCTATGCTAATATTGACCCGCAAATCGAGGCATTGGCTTGTCAGAAATTGGGCCTAGAGTGCCTCTCTTGCCCGTTAGCCTCTGGGGCACGCAGGCAATCATCCCCAAAGGCAACAAGTTTCCCCAACCCGTACCCGTCACCGTCCGCATCGGTGAACTGATCACACCGCCCACCTCCACCAAACGGGAAGAACTCGAATCCGTGACTCACCAATGTGTCACCGCCATCCACGCTATGCATGAGCTAGGTAGATAATGACTCCTACCGCTTATCTCTTACACCAATGCTCACCGTAGCGAATTACCAATTCGCCGCTGGGAACAACCCTCATACAAGAAGGGATTCGGGTTGCATGGGCCGACGGTAGATTCAGTCCCACTCCCAGGGCAACCACGCTGCATCCTATCAGCAATCGAACATAGAAAAGTCGAGTGAAAGACATGGCACGAACTCTAGCTAGAGGATCTAGCTTGCTCGATGCCACTGCGCTAATAACCTTTTCTTAACTGTTTTTTAACCAGCTAAGTAGGTCGGTGGAATTTTTAATAGGATGCATTTCGACTGCGCTCAATGCTCAATCCCTGGCTACAAGGCGGGTTGAGCGCAGCCGAAACCCGAATCCATCAGCTAGCTTGATTTCATCCCTCCTACTTAGTCACCCAACCTGCGACCATTGACCCTAGGAGCCAGACCAGTCTTCTGCTGGCTGTGCTATTGTGACAAAAATTATTGAAAAAGGCTATCTCATGCAAGATTTAAGAGCTGAACTAGCTGAAATGATTGACGAAGCAGAATGGGACTGGTTGATTCCCCATGTGCAGCGAGATGCGGTAGTGATTGTAGATTCCACTCTAGATCTGGCCGATGTGGGTGTTGCCATTGCTAGCGATAATGTGCTGGCCGTGCAGCACTGGATCAGTGAACAGCAGCTCTCCAAGCCTTCAGCCGAACAGCTTACCGCCTGGGGGAACGACCGCACCCGTCGCTTTAATGCCTTAATTGTGCAGCCCTATGTTCTAGTACAAAACCTTATAGTACAAAACCTTTAAGCCTACCGTTCATCCCACTCGGCGGCAGCGTCTGCAACCGCCTGGTCAACCGTTTTCTCGCCTAGCATGGCGGCTTGCAGGTTGTCGTAAACCTACTGAAACGTATAGCACATCAGCCTCTTCATCGTAGTCCCACGTCACATCAGTCGGATTATGTAGAATTCTTACTGCGTCCATAAAGTAATTCTCCGTGTGGAGGGGCGATTTGTGAAATAGGCAGTCAAGATGAAACCATCATCAGCCGAAACTTCTCGGTAAGCAACCACTATAAATTTGCTGGTTAAAGGGGTTTGTGGATAGAAACGAATTGCCAGAAGTTCCCCAGTGTCTCCTGCTTGGATTTGCTCAGGTTTGGCGATTGTCTCTAGCAGTTTTTCCTGCTGATTAACTAATTCTGGATGACGAGTTGTGATGTGTTGCCAACGTTCATTGGTGAGACGAATTGGTACTCCATTGATAGAGGTAGTTGCTTGCATTAAGTTGGATTAACTGGCGTAGGGCTTGCAGAATCAAGGTTTGAAGTGGAATGTTGGATTGGGCTGCTTGTCGGATCAAGTCCTGCTCAAGATCTGGCGGTAGGTCGATCGTAATTTGCATAGTACATTCCCTTAATGGTTAACTATTTACTCTTTGGTTCAGATTGCTGCTCGTGGGTCATGTCCTGCCTCAGTTTGTGGCATCTCTAGTTTGGCAGAGCATGTTTGAGGATGCCAAAGGTTTGTGGGTGCAGGTAAGGCGTTCAGCTCAATCGATCCAGAAATTCAGCGTCAAAATACTCATGACTTCGCCTGGATTTGGACCGGGCAGCAGCGGACTCCAAGCTCCGGCTTCAGCAAAGTTTAAGCGGTGCAGTCGATGAATCACATGCAGCACGCCTCTACGAGAACCAATTGCCAATAGTCGAACCGTCTCGCGGGTTGGGTCTGAGGTGACTGTAGTGTCAACAGCGAAACGCACCGCAGGAGTATGGGTTGAATCCTCTAAGAAATATTTCTGCATAGAAGTGGACTGGATTTAGATGAAGTGACGTAATCCAACTGGATCACACTTACATCATACAGGATGTGATCCATCTGGTCTACATTTACCCAGTCATCATCCTCTGACACGATGGTTGGCGACACCTTCGCGAACAGAGCATGGGAAAAGCAGGACAAGCCCTCAAGCAAATACTGAGCGGATTGGTCAAATGGTCAAAGCAGTTAAAGACTACTCTTACATGGATCAAGCTCCACTGCAGGACATCGATATTCATGAAGGGCTGGAAAGTACCCTGATCATGTTAAGACATAAACTCAAGCAAGGCATTGAAGTGATCCGGCAATACGATCGACAGTTGCCTCGGATTACAGCCTATGGGAGCGAACTGAATCAGGTATGGACTAATTTAATTGATAATGCCATTGATGCGCTGGCAGCTTCCAATAAACAAGCTACACCAACGATTCAAATCCATACCCGGCGAGAAAACGAGACGATTCTAGTCGAAATTATTGATAACGGTCCGGGGATACCCGCCGAAATACGGTCACAGATTTTTGCGCCTTTCTTCACGACCAAGGGCGTAGGTCGGGGTACAGGATTAGGCTTGCATATTGCCTATCGAGTCATTGTGGAACAGCACCAAGGCGATTTGCGCGTTTCTTCAGAACCTGGCGATACTCGATTTCAAATCCGTTTACCAATTCGTCTTTGAATCTATTTCACGTCTGGCATCAGCATTGAGTTTGGCATAACCGTTGTTGACATAATTTTTAAAGGTTCTCCAGGCTCCCAAACACTAATTCACTGCTGCTGAAGCCATGCGGCGATGCCATCAGCCAGAGCATCAGCAAGGCGTTCTTGCTCTGCGGGATTGATGATCCACTCGAATTCATCGGGGTTGATCATGAAGCCCAGTTCCAGCAGAACCGCCGGGGCTACTGTAGGACGGGTGAGGGCAAGGTTATTCCAAAACACACCATAGGACGGGCGATCGAGGCTGGCTACTAAATAGTTGTGTAGGAAAACAGCCAGACTGTGGGACTGGGCATTGTACCAAAAGGTACCAATACCAGCCGTGTTGACGGCATCGCCATCATCGGGGAGAGCATTGTAGTGGAGGCTAAGAGCCAGCGTCGGTTCGGCTTGATTGATCAGGGCAGCTCGGTCTTGCGGATAGAGGTCAATATCGCCTTCGCGAGTCATGATCACCGTGGCTCCTCTGGCCTCCAGACGGTCGCGCAGCAGTTGGGAGACAATTAGCGCCACTTGTGGTCGGATGTGATCACCGCTGACGCTTTTGGAGCTTTTGTCGAAGGAAAAGGCCCCTATGATAAAGAGGTCGGAAAACGGCTTGTGAACCATATCTTCTCGGTCGGCAACACGATCGATCCCGCAGAGGCATACCGCAAATTCCGCGGCCGCGACCCGAAGGTCGAAGCCCTGATGAAAAAACGCGGCTTTCCGATTCCGTCAAAAGGAAACTAGCAAAATTCTGAAATTAACATGAGACGCAATGGTCAAATCAGGCTCGTTGCGTCTTTTCTTTCGGCGACCACGAGTCAAAAGCATCTGTTTACCTTGAGTCCTCAGATCGTGCATACGGCGATAAATATTGTTGGGATGAGAAAATACAGAACAAAGTTTATTTATTGGATCAGGAGAGAGGTCGAATTATAATCATCCCGAAGAGGAAAGCCTGTTATGGATTTCTATTTTTTGCTGTTCTCGCTCTTTTTCCCAAGGATCGTTTTGGTAATTTATTTGCTGCAAGGTTGGTACCCGGAAAATCTGGTGCCAAATTGGGCGGATATATTGCTTGGCGTTTTCGCCCCTAGAATCCTTATCCTGATCTACATCTATCAGAATATGGGTTACGAGAACATCTGGTTCGCGGCTCACCTTGTAGTAATGATACTTGCGTATTTCGGCGGCGGACGAGAAACGCAGCGGCGGCGGAACAGAAGCTCGAAGGAATAAAAGGAATGAGCGGTGCCGGACCGAATGAAGTTGTGAGCTTTCTCCTTACTCGACGTACGAACTAAGATAGTGCCCGCGCCGGCTCATCTATCCCTAATCTTCTTCCGGGCTCTATAGCTTCGGAAGCAACTCAATAAGTGCCGTCTCGCCGAATCGGTAGGTCTCATTGCAGAATCCGCAATTCATCACGGCTCCTTTGTCGTCTTTCAGCATTGAAGCGATCTCGGCTTTTCCTAACGAGGCGATCATATTCAATGCCTTTTCTTCTGAGCAAGAACATTCAAACCTGACCTGCCGCGATTCAAGAACCTCAAAATCGATCGCTCCGAGCGCCATACGCGCCAGATCTTCCGGAGTTGCTCCCTCCTTGATGGCTGCTCCAATTTATGACAAGTCCTACGGCAAAGCGAAAATTGCTACCCATGAGTTCATGGAGTATGAGAGCGAAAAACTGAATAAGCTGATCAAAAAACTAAAACAAGACGGCAACGATCAGATTGCCATTGATATTGGCTGCGGTACCGGCAGACACAGCTTTGTGATGGCACGGCATTTCAAAACTGTGTTTGCCTACGATTTTTCGCCCAACATGATCGATGAAGCCAATCGAATTCGCCGCGACCGGGAAATTCAAAATATCTGCTTTTTTGTCAATGATTTTGAGTATGAAAAGCTAATCGATGAGCAGCAGTTTTACGGAAAATGCGATCTGGTCGTCGCTAGCTTTGGTATGGGCAGCTTTGTTGAAGATAGCAACTCGATGCTGCGGCGTTTTTATGATTGGCTTAAACCGGGCGGCTATTTGTTTATTTCCTTTTATAATGCCAACTCAATTACGCTAAATGTTACCCCAACCTGGCGCGATTCTGCTTTAGTAGCACAAATTGATAAAGACAATAATTCATTGGAGGTTAACTTAACTCCGAAAACTAGATTTAACATTTTTTGTAAGCTGTTTGATACGGGTATCGAAGGTCCAATTAATCGCATCTTTAATGTGGATTCTATCAGCACCTATCCGATGATCATGGCGCTGTTGCCGAATAATTTGTTAGAAAATGAGTTTGCTCATGCGGCCTTTGTTGTTGCTGACAAAACCTTAGCCGAAAACAAAGCCGGACAAAACGGTTACTATGTGATCGTTACGGCCCATAAGCCCCCTCAAGCCACCAGCGGTTACAGTAATGTAGAACGAATTCTTCAGGACTTGAACGCTGAATATGAAGTGTTAGAGCATCAGCCAGTTTTGTCGATGGAGGATGTGAAGCGAGAGGTCGGTCCGTTAGCCAAATGCATTATCAAAACTCTTTTGATTCGCCATAAAGACACCGAGGAATTTGTTGCTGTTTTACTCCAATCCGAAAAGCGTCTTGATATGAATCGAGTCGCAGATTTATTAGGCGTCAATCGTTACCATATTCACTTTGCTCGCGAGAAGGAAATTCTGCAACTGAATCTTAAGAGAGAGTTCCAAAACGAAACGGGTGAAAGTCTTTAAGATGGACGTACACCATTCTGAATCCAGTCTTGTGAAGTCGGGTCGGTCTGGTGACCTCATGCAATAACCTGAAGAATGACAGGAGCGAATTGAGATATGACACAAGCAAAAGCTGGCGACACCGTTGCTGTACATTACACCGGCAAGCTGGAAGACGGGACGGTGTTTGATTCCTCAGAAGGAGGAATGCCACTAGAGTTTGCAATTGGCTCAGGGAATGTGATTCCGGGGTTTGAAGAAGCGGTGATCGGCATGAGTCCGGGAGATACCAAAACTGCTAAAATTCCGTCCGATGAAGCCTACGGTCCCTATTACGAAGAGCGAGTCCTCGTCGTGGATCGGCAGCAAATTCCGGCAGATTTACCTATTGATATTGGTGCCCAATTGCAAATTCAGCAGCAGGGCGGCATGGTGATCCCAGTCGTGATTACCGACATCACCGACGGGCAAGTTACCCTAGATGCCAACCATCCGCTGGCTGGAGAAGATTTGACGTTTGAGATTCGATTGGTTGCGATTAGCTGAGTGTTGGGAATTAGGAGTCGGGAGTCAGAATGGGGTAAAGGTGGAGTTAGCAGAAGTAGAGAATTAAATTCGGTGATTGAATTGCGAATGACCCATCTGTAGGCCAGATGCGTGCATTACAAAACGACTGGATTAATTTTGTCACTCTCACGCTAACTCTCAAGCAACTGGCCCCTATCAGAATCTGCCCTGATTCTAGTTCTGGCTTCTGGCTCCAAACTCTAGACGAAATCCGGATTCAGCTTCTGGCTTTTGACTTCTGACTTCCTGCTCAATTCTCCGTTGCCCGCCCTTTGTGCTCGATGCAGCCTTTCCCTCAGCCTATTGTTCAAGACCTGGTCCTAGTTGGCGGTGGTCATAGTCATGCGATCGCGCTGAAACAGTGGGGAATGCAACCCCTTGCAGGTGTCCGGGTAACGCTGATTAGCGATGTGTCGCATACTCCCTACTCGGGGATGCTGCCCGCCTATGTGGCAGGACTGTACGACTACGACGATTGCCATATTGATCAACCTTACAAATCCGAGGAGGAGTACAGGTCCTCGACAGCGAGTTGATATTCCGCGATCCGTGGATTGGCAACGATCCTACCGGCATTTCCTTTAACATCTTCAACCAGCGCTCGGTGCAGCGAGTCTTTGCGGGCGGTGCTCGCGATGTGGATTTACCGAACCGCAACACACCTTGGGTGCATCGGTTTGGCGGCGGTGTAGAGGTGTTTCGGCCAGTGGCTACCGACTTAACTCTGGCGCTTGGAGTTAACTATCAGCAGGTGTCGATCCATAATTCCGCCTTTGAACGTGACACCTTTGACCGGGATCAGCTCGGCGAACGGCTGATTGTCGGCTCTGATTTTGACGAGCTACTAACCGTCCAGTTTTCCGGCGAACTGAATCGTTTGGATAACCTCGATAGACCGCTTGATGGCGATCGGCTTCGGTTCGGAATTGACCAAGCCATACCGATTGGGGCTGCCAGTATCACCTACACGCGCCTTAGCGCCAACTACACCCACTTCCTCCCCCTCGATCTATTCGGTTTTACAGAAGGACCACGGACGCTCGTGTTCAATGCCCAAGCAGGGGCTATGTTTGGCGATGTGCCGCCCTACGATGCCTTCAGTATTGAGGCGGGGCCACTGGGTAGCTATGCCGGAGATGGTCTGGCTTCAGGCAGTCGATTTGCCCTCGTGGCAGCCGAATACCGCTTCCCGATTGTCAACTTCGAGCTACTGCGGCGCGATGTGAAATTGGGTGGCGCTATTTTTAGTGGTTTTGCTTCTACGTTGGGGTCTGCCGATGACGTGATTGGCGAGCCTTCCGTGAGTCGGCGCAAACCAGAAGACGGCTTTGTGTTTGGCCTAGGATTACGAGCTGACACTGATTTGGGCTTATTCCGGCTCGAATTCAGCATCAACGATGATGGAGCCAGTCAGGTCGTATTGACCGCCGGCGAAAAATTCTAGATGGCTTTAGGGCCTAATCTGCATCTGCGCTGGCCTGCTGAAGTTGCTCCAACTTGGTGCGCACTGCCTGAATATCCTGCCACATTAACCACTTGGGACTGCCCTTCTCTCGCGAAGGGTTCCGCGGCCGCGAGCACGGCCAGATCAGGGCCTTCTCTTTTAGCCGCGGCGAATACGATCCTTCAAAAACGCTTCCGACCGTAGTGATGCGCAATGAAGATTTTGGCCGTGTCGTGCGTCTGGTCCGCGGCGGGCATTCCGTCGAGCTGGAGTTCGAGATCCGGAACCGCATCCATCCCGAAGGTCGAACCGCATATAACACCGTTGCGGAGATCGTCGGAACTGAGAAGCCGGACGAAGTGATAATGCTAGGCGGCCACCTGGATGCATGGCATTCGGCGACCGGTGCAACTGATAACGCGACCGGATGCTCCATCGCGATGGAAGCCGTGCGGATAATTCAGGCTCTCGGGCTTAAGCCTAAACGAACGATACGGGTCGCACTTTGGAGCGGTGAGGAGCAGGGCCTGCTTGGTTCCCAGGCATATGTTGAAAAGCATTTCGGCACGGCGGAGAATCCGAAGCCTGCCTGGTATAAGTTTGGCGGATATATCAACCACGACAGCGGCACAGGCCGCATTCGCGGAATGTCGGTGTTCGGCCCGCCGGAAGCTGCAAGTATTCTTCGCCAGATAGTCGGGCCGTACGCATTTATGGGCATTGAAGGCGCAATGTCAACGCGCAGCCGAAACCTCGGCGGGTCTGACCATACTTCGTTCAATGCTGCGGGCTTGCCGGGTATAGGAACTATGCTAGATCCGATCGAATATGGAACGCATACCTGGCATACGAACCTTGACACGTTCGAACGCGTTATCGAGGCCGATGTTCAACAAGGTGCGATCGTAATTGCAGCCACTGTCTATCAACTTGCGATGCGAGACGAACTTCTGCCGCGTTTTCCGGCGGGGCAAATGCCAGCCGCACCGAGAAGCAATTAGATCTTGTTAGGTCCGGGCCCGGAAACGGGCCTTTTTCAGTTTTGAGGGAACTGCGCCCGCGACGGACAAATGTCTGCAAGAATACACTGGCTGCAGAGCGGTTTACGTGCATTGCAGACGCGCCGACCGTGATAGATAAGCCAGTGTGAGAACATTACCCAGTCTTTTCGAGGAATTAACTCTTGAAGTTCCTGCTCTATCTTCCTTTCAAAAGCTGCTTGTTCTCTGGGGGAATCGAGCGGGTCAGCTTGACTGTGGCTGGGCGGCTCTCGATAAAATCAGGCGGCATCGGGTAGTCTTGCTGCCAATCTGTTGCTACAGCAGTATTGTCCCAGCCTGTCTCAGGATTGTAACGATAGCCCAAACACTGCCAGACAAGCTGATTGACTGTCGCGTCGTCGATCTCATCCCGCAGGATAGCCCAAAAGGTCTCGTTGGTCAGGGGAGGCAGGTCAGGCATAGGACAATCTCAATTTGGCAATTTAACCCGCGAAGCGAGTTTTGTTTGGGTGGGCGCGGTTACCCTGAGAGAAGCCCCTGAGAGAAGCCATGGAGCCATTAAGAGAAGCCATTTCAGGTAAGAACCGCTAGCGCCTGGAGTGTCTCCACCAATTGGGATTGGAACACCAGATCGCTCCATCACAATCAAATTAACAACCTAAACAGAGCGCTTGTCAAATGCTTACCTGCTTACTTGTGCGACTGAGCCTTGAGCAGACTTTGGTCGCTGCTTTAAGCCATCTGAATGCAGAATATTTCCAGATGTGTCTAAATTCACCTGACCCACCTATGGCGACACTAGAATGGGGGAGCAGGGTAGCCCACACAATCAGGATTATGGGCTTTGGCTGACCCACAGGAGTTTTGCGTCTAAGAGCATCGATCCCTCTGGTTGAAGCTCTGCATGACATAGCGAGATAGCTGCTAACCCATTTGGTAAACGCTGCTGCCCTGCGATTGGAATCAGGCATTGGGTGAATCGTGTCTGATTTCCGTATTGTTTCAGCAGGAGAATTCCGTATGGCTATTGCAACCGTTAACCCGTCAACCGGAGAAACGGTAAAAGTGTTTGAAGCGTTGACGGATGAAGCAATCGATTCTAAGCTGACGCTAGCCCAGCAGGCATTTGAGCAGCATCGTCACACCTCATTTGCCCAACGAGCTGAATGGCTGCACCAGGCTGCTCAACTTTTGGTTGATGAAAAAGAGCACTTTGGCAAAATCATGACCCTGGAAATGGGCAAACCCATCGCCGCTGCGATCGCAGAAGTGGAGAAATCGGCAAGTCTCGTTGCCCCACCTGCACCTCGGCGCTCAGCCGCTGGTTGTTACCGCCCAGGTTTTGCTCCTGCAAGCTAACAGCACCAAACAAACCACTAGTCGAACTCACACCTACGCTGGCGGCCAGTGAACCGGTACGGCGCTCGGTCACATTCACAATCACATCGACTTGACGTGGATCCTGACCCGGATTAAGCGAGATATTCAAATCTTCAAAGATGCCCAACCCAAAGGCGCGCTGCAAATCCTGCTGAATCTGGTTTTGGTTAAACACCTCCCCAGGTTGGGATTCAAACTCGCGGGTGATGATAAACGGACGGGTACGCCCACGAATTGGATTGCCCTCCTCATCTACAGCCGATCCTTCTCGGTCGAGGAACCGGATCTCGATGTCTTCGATTATGCCTTCTGCTACTTCTAGGGTGGCGACCCCATCTGGAGAAATTTCGGGTGCTGAAATGACCTGGGCTAGTACATAGCCATTGTCTTGATAGAGTTGGTTCAGTCGTTCAATACCGATTTGTAAGCCACGCAGATTGGCTGTTTGCCCATATTGCTCCTCGAAGATGCGATCGACAGCCTCCTGCACCGGCACTTCTTCACCCTCGTACTCGATCGTTTCCAGAACGCTACCTTCGAGCTGGACCGAGCGCAGGGGTGGATTAGGCTGCACGGCGAAGGTGACTCTCACTCCCAGGGGCGTGTCTTCCGGAATTGCCTGCACGTTCGAGAAAAAGCCGGTGGCGAAAATGGCGTTGATATCTTCCTGGAGTTGGGAGCGAGTAGTGGTGCGTCCTGGTTGGGTCCGAATCACGCGGTAAACTTCATCCAGCAGCTCGCCTTCAGCACCAGAAACCACCACTTCGGAAACCAGTACTCTTGGTTCTGGCTGGGCCGTTTCTGTCGGAGCCGGCGCTTGGGTCGGACTTGGCTCGGCCGTAGGCGGAATCTCCGGACTGGCCGGTAAGCTATCTGGTGCGGGTTCGCCAATCGACTCAGACGGTTGGGGTGCCTGGTCTACCTCCGTGGTTGGATCCGTGGCTGGAGCTGTTGCCGGATCGGTTACTGGGCTGGTACTTGGCCCGCCCACGGGTTCTGTGTTTTATGTCTGATCCTTTGCCTCATCCCCAAATTGCTGCGATCATTTGCACCCACAATCGAGCCTCCTATCTAGGGGCTGCCATCGACAGTTTACTGGAGCAAGAGTTCGCCGGTGAATTTGAAGTGATTGTAGTAGACAATGCTTCAACCGATGATACCAAGCAGGTGGTTGCAGACCGTTCTGGAGATCCTCGTCTGCGCTATGTTTACGAACCGATCACTGGGTTATCCGTTGCTCGCAATACGGGTGCAAAACACACTCAAGCTCCGATCTTGGCCTATTTAGATGATGATGCGGTAGCAAGTCCCCAGTGGCTATCGGTCCTGTACGCTGCCTATATCGCAAACGAAAAGCTAGCGATTGCTGGTGGCCGAGTCACCCTGCTCTGGCCCGAAGGTTGCCAACCGCCCCGCTGGCTCTCAACCGGATTAGCTAGCAATTTAGGTGCATATGATTTGGGAAGATCGCCAGTTTTGATCGATCGACCTGGCCTGACGCCACGCGGCTTAAACTACTCGATTCGACGCTCATTCCTAGAGCAAGTCGGCGGTTTTGATGTCAACCTGGGTCGGGTTGGTAAAAGCCTGCTCTCGAACGAAGAACTGCACATGACGGAACTGGCTCTGGAACGAGGCTGGCAGGTGACCTACTTACCCGATGCCCATGTGGCGCACCATGTCGCTCCCGAACGGTTGAATCAAGTTTGGTTTCTAAATCGAGGCTGGTGGCAAGGCATCAGTGAATGTTACCGTGAACAGCTTGCAGGACGAGCAGGGTTAGGCCAACTAACAAGAGGCAGTGAACGTTTACTCAGGGGTCTCTACCGTTCGCTCAAGTATTTGAATGATCCTGCTGCCCGGTTCGACAACTTGGCTTATGCCTATGGGCAAATTGGCTATCTCAAAGCGGCTGTTGCAGGAATGCTGAAGGCTAAATAAGTTTCAAGTTTTTATTCCACAAACCTAAACCATGAACAAAATTCCTGTTTCTGTATTGATTCCGGCCAAGAACGAAGAAGCGAATCTGCCGGCTTGTTTGGCAAGCGTTGCCCGTGCGGACTGCTCGGATTCGCGCATTGATCCCAACCTGTTGACCCAGACCGATGTAGGCGAGCTGTTTGTGATTCGTAATGCTGGAAACATCATTCCTCCCTATGGAGCGGCCAACGGCGGCGAAGGCGCTTCGGTCGAGTATGCGATTCATGCTCTTGGGATCGAGCAAATTGTGGTCTGCGGCCATTCCCACTGCGGAGCCATGAAGGGGCTGCTGCAGTTGGGGAAACTCGAAGAGCAGATGCCGCTAGTCTATGACTGGCTCAAGCACGCCGAGGCAACCCGCCGTCTTGTCCTCGATAACTACAGCCACTACGACAGCGAAGAACTGCTAGAAGTGACGATTTCGGAAAATGTTTTGACTCAGATCGAGAACCTCAAAACCTATCCGGTGGTGCATTCGCGGCTGTACCAAAACAAGCTCAAAATCTACGGCTGGATCTATCTGATTGAAACCGGCGAAGTGCTGGCCTACGACCCCGAAAGTCACGCCTACCTGCCGCCTCAGAGTCAGCTCCCGGAGTACGAACTCGAAGAAGGACCACCTCGTGGCCAGTACCGCAAAACTCACGCACCTCCAGTAGCCTGCTCATTGCCGTTTGCCGAGTCAGCCGAGCCGGTGATTTCGGGACCGAATGCTCTACGCGAATCGGAAGCAGCGTCAGAACCGCTGGAAATTCGTTCTAAGGCCGCAGCCCCTAACGGCAGGAATACAAAACCAGCAAACGCGCAAAACCGCGATCAGACCAACCTAACACCGCTGTGGCTCTCACCAGAGCAAGCCGAACGCATCTACCGGGGTAGTATCAGTACCGCTAAGCGTTAGGAGTTCCGGTTCAGCATTGTATTCAATGTATTCAATCAGCCCTTGAGAATTGCCTCTAGCAGCGGTTCGGCTCCAAACCGAATCGGATCGGTGCAGGGTAAGCCAGTTTCTTCAGCCGTTTGCTCGATTGCCTGTTGAGCCTCGGTGGGGCTGAGGTGGAAGGTGTTGAGCGCAATTCCAGCTACTCTGGCCGGGGCAAAGGCACCTCCAGCGGTAGCAACTGTCTCATACAGAGCAATCGCCTTCGGCAGCGGCGGTGCCATACCATTAAGATATCTGCTACCCCATGCACCCAGAGGGATGCACCCGCAACTATAACCCTTTCAGACACCCTTTCAGAACCTTTCTAGCGATGCGACGATGATAAGCAACGTCAACCACAAACTGCGGTTTGCTTAAGGAAAGCTTTACAAAGTCGATATTTAGTCATTGATTGTGGTGACCACTCCTGTCATTTTGACTAATTGAATCAGCTAATTACATTAGCCGATTACATTGGCGATTTATTAAATTGAGAACGATAGATAAAACGCTCAAGTTAATTAAATTTGCATTAAAAAATTATTAAGAACTAATTCAAGCTTCAACAGATCAAGCATCAGAGTCTAAATCTGGGTGATGGATCAATCAATCTAATACCTGTTTGTGCTGTCTATATATCTATAAATTTTGCGTCAGAGTTCAGTGATTTCGGAATCTCCCTCAACATATACCTTTTGATCAAATTAGCGTGACGGGTGATCAAAATTAGATGCTACAAGTAGCGACGCTGCAATCAGGTAATACTAGCGCTTTTTAATCTAAAATTCAAAATCTAAAACTAAAATCGGTATGAGACAATCAAATCATGCTGTCAGAAACCTTTTACCTCATTCGCTCGAAAATCGACGGTCAGTATCTGGTGGCGCGGCCTAGAGCGACCGATCCAGACAAACCGCCCGATCCCGGCTTCCTGCTGATGTTTCGTGAATATGCCGACGCCCTCAGCTACCTCAACACCCACGGCTCTGGCGTCGCTGACCGGTTTGCCGTCGAGACGATTCCCGGAACTCAACTCAACAGTTTGCTCAAGCGTTGGGGATTTACCGGCGTTGGCGTAGTCCAAGACCCGCTGCTGCCACAGATTCAGTTTTTGCAGCAAGAGTAATGCCAGTTTATTCAGTTAAACGGGTTCACAATAGGGGACTGAATTTGAGATAAAATACTCACCGCTACAGCCTTTTTCAGGCTAGTGAAGTACGAAAAACGGGGTGCAGGGGCAGTGCCCCTGCGTGGGGGGCGAAGCCCCCACACCCCCTGTACCTCACATGAGTGAAAAACGCTGTATCTCGATTCGGTGCGGGAGGGGGGACTGTTTGGGATTGGCGTCAGCGAGGCGGAGTTAACAATGCTGAAGAAAATGGAGCAGGCGCTAGCCTTCAAGAGGTAGAGTCAAATGATCAAGAGATTAAGATAGGCATGATACACCTATCGTCAGGCTATCTGAACAGTATTTTGATTTTTGTTCAATAGCATATCAATATCAGATGAGTGTGGTATTAATGTGATATTTGAAGCCTATTTTGAGGAGTGAGGTATGACCGGTTTTTTAATTTCAATTGTTGTCCTGGCAATTAGTCTACTGATCATCTCAAAGCTGCCCCTTGGCGTTGAGGTTGATAATTCGCTGATTGCCTTGATTGCTGGAGCAATTATTGGTGCATTTAGCGGGCTGTGGAGTTTGTTTCCGACCTGGTTTAGAACAGCCAACTGGATCATTAGTTTGGGGTTAATTCCCTTACTGGGCAGCATTATCGTGTTTGGCCTCACGGCTTGGCTGGTGCAGGGATTTCGCCTGCGGTGGGGAATCGTCAGCGCTATTTTAGGGGCGATTGCCCTCAGTTTAGTGAATTCATTGCTCTTCTTTATCCTGCAGCAAATTGGCTTGGTCGCAGCTTAATTGGCCTTTTCCTCTCTAATAAAGTACAGTTCTTGATGATTAGCCATGAGCTATAGTCATTAATTCGGTGTCTACCTCAATGACTAACAGCCAATGACCAACAGCTATTTGGGGTAAATTAGCTCAGGAATGGGGAGCCGCCTTCTTTTGGAGCTTGGCACGACGGAATCGACGCACCGGCAGGTAGCCTCCTCCGCCTATCACCACAACTCCTGCGGCGGCCCCACCTGCTAGCAACCGATTGATTTCTGGCTGATTAGGCATTTTCTTCTGCGCTTCAGAAATTACTGCTGAATAACTGCTGAATATAGGGAAACTGGGGATTCAGATTTTCCACCTCTTGAAATTTTTGCAACGCGGTCCGATAGCACTGTTGAGCCATCAACTGGATTCCTTGCTGGTAAGGCTTGGAAAGCTGACCTTCCTCTGGTGTAACGTTGGCCTGGGCCAAAAAATCCTGCACAATGATTAGTTACAATAATTGGAAAAATTATGAAAAGCCAATGCTAAGATTTCTTAACACTCAAATGAGTGAAAATAGAAAATTTGATTCCGATAGGGCGGCGGAATTCAAGAATAAGTTCCCCGTTGTGGCTCGGATCATCAAAAGTTCTATTCCCAAGCCCTTCCGTCCCAGTGGAGTTATCAATTCCGCTGTGCTCGAAGCGGTCATGGTCACGCTGCTCGAGAACCCACTTATTGAGCCAAGCGATCTTGAAGGGCGATATCGAGCGCTTTTGGCGGACAAAAGATTCCTAGAGCTTATTCGAGGTGCCACCACCGACACGGCGACCCTTCGGGAAAGGCTGCATCGGGCGCGGGAGCTTCTTACGAATGGCACGATCTGATCTTGATACCCATTTTGCCCGCATAGACGCGCTTGTTAAGGAAATAGGTCAATTTGTTCCTAACAATACGGCCAATGCCGTTCAGTTTAGGGCGGACCTCGCGGGCTTGCTCGTTGTCACCATTTCGGCAACTTACGAAAGCTGTGTCAAAGATACCCTTTTTGAATTTGCAAATAGACATCATACGTCATTTGGAGAGTATACGTTAAGAAGATATAAACGCCTTAATAGCCAAATTAAATTGAACGATTTAAATAATTACTGCAGAATATTCGATGATGCTGTTTATAAAAAATACAGAACTCTTCTTACGAAACGATCTAGAAAAATTTCTGAACGAATTGGCAAGGATATACAAAAAAGTTATGAACAAATTTTGAATTGGAGACATGCATTTGCTCATCAAGGGGCTAGAAATACGACCATAGAAGAGGCCGTGTGCACGCACAAACTTGCTAAACGAGTGCTATATACTTTTGATGAAGCATTTAACGGAAAATAACAGCGGCTTTATTGTCTTATTAAGCTGTGGTGTCGTAGTTTATCGACAATCAAAATGCGTTGCCATGATTGAATTGTTCCTTTCTGTCTTCATGAGTCTTTATGAGTCTTTTTGTCGATAAATGGCCATAAAGTGCTAGAACTCGATGCGGGTCTAGAAACGCTCACTCCCGCAACGGACTCACCCGCTCCAACCGCCCTTTGGCCAACGGTTCTACCTATCCCCTCTTGCACTCTTCAAAAAATAACTGTAAAATAACGATTGTTCGATATAAATAAATTCTGTCCCTGCTTGAGAAGTATGAAATGACACGCGCAAGCGTCATCATTGAAGGAGGTGAGAACCCGCCTAGTCACATCGCATCATGCCCAAAATTGTTGACCACGAACAATACCGCAAAGACCTGATTGCCAAATCCTTTGATTTGTTTGCTGAAAAGGGGTACGCCATTACCATGCGGCAGATTGCCCAAGGCTTGGGAGTGTCTACCGGCACGCTGTATCACTATTTCCCTAGTAAGGAAGCGTTGTTTGAGCAGTTGGTGATTCAGCAGGCCAACCAGGACTTGCTGCAAGTAGCCGATGAACTCAAGCAAGCCAACACCTTAACCGAACGGATTGAAGCTGCATTTCTCTACCTGGAGAAGAACCAGGACTACTTCTTTAAGCAAATGATGATCTGGATGGATTTCAGCCAGCACCAAAATCGCGAAGGCAAAGAATGTAGTGAAGTGCTGCGACAGGTGGAGGAAAACATCTATGCCGCCATTGTTGATCTGCTAGGAATTGATGATCCGGATCTGCTTCAGCTAATTTGTGCTTTGGTAGATGGTTTGATGATCGGTCAAATCTACGGCACTCCAACTTCGATTTCTCGCCAGGGAAAGCTTTTAGCCAAGATGGTGACGGCTTATTTGAAGGAAGACAGGAGTCAGGAGTTAGAGGACAGTAACCATTGATTTTCTGACCACGAATGACTAATGACTCAATGATTAATGACCAATAACAGCCACAGCTTTCATTCTTGTTATCTCTGTGGCTTGTCACTCGAAACAACCTGCGTAAGTACGAGTCGAGGAATCACTAATGATGAACAAACTCACCCAAACAGCCCAACCTATCCGGGAGACTTAGCAGTTTTGCCGTAAAACCTGAGGAGAAACTCTGGCTGAGGCTGGGTTCTGATATTACTCTTCTCCTTAAATCGACGGTTATGAAATCACAATGGCAACGCTACCGGGAGCTGGAATTGATCTCCGATCCGCTCCTGCAATTCGATCTTTGATCGATACAACCGGCTCTGCGGTCAGGGGCCATGCAATCGCTAAATCTGGGTCGTTCCAAGCAATACAGCGTTCATGGGCTGGGGCGTAAAAATCGGTAGCTTTGTACAACACTTCCGTGCGGTCTGCTAGGGAAAGAAAGCCGTGGGCGAACCCGGCGGGAATCCAGATCTGCTTTTTATTTTCGGCACTCAGCTCGCAGCCCACCCATTGCCCAAAGGTGGGAGACCCTTTGCGAATATCTACAGCTACATCAAAGATGGCCCCGGAGATGACGCGCACTAACTTACCTTGAGCTTGCTGAATCTGATAGTGTAAGCCGCGCAAGACATGCTGAGCAGAACACGAGTGATTATCTTGCACGAAGCGAATATCCAGACCGGTTTTTTCCTGAAATCCTTTTTCGTTGAAGCTCTCGAAGAAGAACCCCCGTTCGTCGCCAAAAACACGAGGTTCAATGATCAATACGTCAGAAATTTCAGTTGGAATAATCTTCATCAAATCCCTCGCTGATGAGTTAACTATGTGGAACCCTGATCTGAGTAAATTGAAGTACTATTGATGGTTAGTTGATGGTTGGCAATGCGTTAATTAGCGTTTTTAGTCCAGTTGCTGTATTGTGTTCAAACCGGATAAAAAAGAATTGACGAAAGGTATTTGATGGAATTTATCCTATTTCCGTTCATCGGTGTTGTCATCACTCTAGTTGCTGACTCTCGATTGGATCGTTACTGGCTGACTATTGACTGTATGAAATCATTGAGAAGCTAAGACATAAAAGCTAATAATCGAAGTCTCAAACCTTGATTTTCTAACCTCTCTGAATATTCTTCTGGTTTCTCTAGTCCATTTCAGCCCAGAATATCCTAGCGAATGTCTCCGAGATTCTACAGGAATGCTAATCACCGCTTTGCCTAGTCTTCATAATTGATTTGCGGTTGTTGTAGAGACCATAAAGCGAATATTGATAGGAAACAGTTGAATCACAGATGGATAGATCAGCCAAATCAAAGAACAATGGCAAGTGGATTCTAAAATAGAGCTAAAAAATGGCAGCCTCATTTCTAGTTGCGCAGCAGCGTGAGCCAGCGGCCATCGGGCGACAGCTTCATCGCACGCGGGCTCGGCCCATCGAGGCTGGGGCTGGCGAAGACCTGCTCGAAGGTGAGCGTGGGGGGCGAGGTCACCGGCGAACCTTGCGCGGCGAGCGGCGCGGCAAGGCTGAGGGACGTGGCGGCAAGCAGGACGGACAAACGCATGGCAATCTGGGCAACCTCTCGATTTTTCGTGAGGGTGTTCCTCGCAACCCGCCGGGCCGAGCGCAACGAAAAAGGGCGACCCCTTGTGAGGTCGCCCCAACAGAAAAGGGCGACCCCTCGCGAGGCCGCCCTTTCGCTTGTTCGGTATGAGCCGGACTTATGCCTTGGGCGCGTTGTCCCGGCGCTCGGCGATACGGGCCGACTTGCCGGTCCGGCCGCGCAGGTAATAGAGCTTCGCGCGGCGCACGACGCCGCGGCGGACCACGGTGATGCTGTCGACGATCGGCGAATAGAGCGGGAAGACGCGTTCCACGCCCTCGCCGAAGCTCATCTTGCGGACGGTGAAATTGCTGCCCATGCCCCGGTTGGAGCGGGCGATCACGACGCCTTCGTAGTTCTGGACGCGCTCGCGCGTGCCCTCGACCACCTTCACGCCGACGCGCACGGTGTCACCGGCGCGGAATTCGGGAATATCCTTCCCGAGGTTCTCGATGGCTTCCGCCTCGAGTTGCTGGATCAGGTTCATCGACCTATCGTCCCTAGTCTTTTCGCCGCGCGCCAGAGGCAGGTCGGTCCCGAGCGTCATTGTGACGCTCCCAAAGGTCCGGCATGCGTAACCGTGTGTCTTCCTCGGCGCGGTGTTTCCGCCACGCCGCGATTTTCGCATGATCCCCCGATCGCAGCACTTCGGGGATCGTGCGCCCTTCCCATTCCTGAGGTCGGGTATATTGCGGGTATTCGAGCAGCCCCTCTTCGAAGGATTCCTCGGCCCCGCTGGAAGGCGCGCCCATTACGCCGGGAATGAGGCGAATGCAAGCGTCGAGAATCGCCAGCGCGGCAGGCTCTCCGCCCGAGAGAACCACGTCCGCCAGGCTGACCTGCATTTTGTTCACCAATTGTTGTTTAGAGTCGTGTTTTGCTCCTCACTCACTTGGTCCTTCTAGAAAACTGGTATCTCCTATGGCTAAAATTTCTCGTCGGTATGTGATTCGGACTGGGTTGGCGGCTGGTGCTGCGATTGCGGTAACCCGCTGTGCTAGCAATACCCAGCAGGCTTCAGCTCCCAGCGGCACTCCCAACAATCCGGCTTCTGGCCCAGAAGTGAACACGAATCAGGTCAAGGATGTGACGCTGCGGATGATTGGCACGGGGGTATCCCAGATCAACGAAATTCGCAACAAAGCGCAGGAAGACTTGGGCTTCAAGATCGATGTGCGGGCACTCAGTACCGAAGAAAACAACCAGATTGCCATCACCCAGCCCGGTCAGTATGACCTGTTTGACGGAGAATATTTCAGCTTGCCGCTGGTGGTGCCTTCCGGCAACTTGCAGGCCATCGATGTCAGTAAAATCAAAGAGTTTGACAAAATTGTGCCGATCTTCACCCAAAACAAGTTTGACGGCATGAAGGTGGAGCAGGCCCAGGGCACCTATCCCTACAAGGTGATGTACCTTCAAGATCAGGATTCCAAAGAGTTCGCTACCGAGCCAACCAATTGGGCCACGCTGATTCCGTTCCAGTACAATGCCGACACGCTGGGCTATCGTCCCGATTTAGTCGGTTCCACCAAGATTGAAAGCTGGGCACAGTTGTTTGATTCCCAGTTCAAAGGCAAAACCTCGATTCTGGACATTCCTTCGATTGGCATCATGGATGCCGCGATGGTGGTGGAAGCGGCTGGCCTGATGAAGTTTGGCGACAAAGGCAACATGACCAAGGCCGAAATTGACCAAATTACCGACATCCTAAAACAGCAGAAGCGGGACGGCCAGTTCCGGGCCTTCTGGAAGACCTTCGACGAATCGGTGAACCTGATGGCGGCGGGGGAAGTGGTGCTGCAATCGATGTGGTCGCCTGCTGTGACTGCCGTAAAATCGAAGGGCATTCAGTGCGTCTACGCGCCTCTGAAGGAAGGCTATCGAGCCTGGGGCGGTGGTGTCGGATTGTCGAAAAATAGTGAAGTACGAAAAACGGGGTGCAGGGCAGTGCCCCTGCGTGGGGGAGAAGCCCCCACACCTATACCTCACATAAGTGAAACGCCGTATATCAATCAAGAAGAATGCTTGCATTCCCTATTCAATTTTTTCACTGCTTTATTAAAACCTTGTGGGCTTATTTTTTAGTGCTTTTGATTTGGCTCGTTCCCCTCAGCAGCATTGCCGCAGAATTATCAACTTTAACGAATCAAACTAACATTGAAACCGAAACCTCTTGGTTGGGGCAAAACCTAGATACCGATGACATTTCTGCTGAGAAAATTAGTCAATTTGTACAGGCTTATTTGCAAGTGCTGACTTTGATTGAACAGCGAGAGAATGAGTTGCAGGGTGCAGAATTAGAGTCCGAATCACAGCAGATTCAGCAGGAAATTGAAGCTCAGGCTGTAGAGCTAATTCAAGCATCGGGCTTGACACTGCAAGAATACTTGCAAATTTTGAGTTTGACGAATATTGTTCCAGAATTTGGTGAACGAGTCGCCGCTCAGCTGCAAGAAGCCAGCAATTGAACTCAATAAGCGCCCACACATTCACTCAGCAACCGGTCGAGCATAGTCTCTTACTGGCATGTCATGGGCATGGCTTTCTAGTCCTAGCGTGATGGTCACTCCCGACTGGCTTCAACGAAACTTCACCCTAGCTTGATGGAAACCCTACCAACAATTCAATAATTGCGTCAGGAAATAGCGATACAAGTGGTGTAGATGAAGGTACTACCTAGAACCCGATCAGCTCATTAAACCAATTCGTCGGATCGAATTAGCTGATTGCATAGGTGGGTAAAACAATGCTGCTAGGTCAGTTTTGCGGTGAAACTTTCGGTCTCTTTTATGAGTCCTGGTGATCAAACCGCAACAGTGGGAATACTAACAGCAGGCAATGAAACAGCCCCCTTGTTACCTGGAGCAATCGAGATAAGTACTATGCCAGCAAGACCTTTTTTCGCTGATCCAGAATATGACGAGTCCTCTAGCGAGATGCAGTTTCAGCTCAGTGATGGACCACAGCGCGCTGAATTGGAAGCAGAGGGACATAATTAAAAACCAGATTCAAAACCCTGCGCCGCCCGCGCAGCGGGCGGCGCAGGGTTTTGGGTTTTATGTTTAATTATGCTCACCTACTTAGAACCAAAAGATACGAGCAAGATTTTGATAGCTCCGCAAGATCCAAATATCCCGAAACCCGTGATTGTCTTAATTTGTCATTGTAGTCGATTCAGTTACAATTCGTAATAACTAAGCTCATGTATTCACCGATGGAATCCACAGGAGTCAAAAATTCGGCCTCGCCGCTTGCAGAGCCGGGCGGTAATGTCATTCCTTTGCATCCCGAAGTTTCTACTGAAGGACGGGAGCCTCAGCTAACACAGAATCACTCTAGAGGAATGGATCGCGAAGCATTGGTGAGCTGGTTGTTTCTGATTGGTTCGCTGTTGTTTACCTTGGATTCTGTGCTAGAAAACCTCAGAGGCGTTTCGTTCTCGTCGCTGTTGCATATCTCAGCCAGTATTTTGTTCACAATTGGTTCTGTACTGTTTATTCCGAGTCGTTCTCAGGATTAATGTTTCTTCCCGATTACATAATCATTGACTTAATGCCTGCCTCAGTTGGCGAATCGCTGCACTAGTATTCCGCTGATAGGCAATCTGTCGGTATTGCAGAATCAAAGCTTGCAGATCAATTTCAGGAAAATAGCGGCTGTGGGATTGTAGCGAATATTCTGCATCTCGTAGCTGATAAATTGCTAATTGCTTGCGAAACAACCACACCTCTGGAACACGGTAAGGCAAATAGTCGTTCACGTCTGAATAACTAGTAACATCAATTTCTAATACCAAATCAGGCGGTGGATCGACGCGCCAATCGATGCGCTCTTTACCTGAAACAGCCTGCCAATTCTCGATGTAAAAACAATAGTCGGGTTCGATGCCGCTCTCTTCAGGCAGTTCCATCGTTACGGGTGTGAAGGCATCATACTCAAGCTCGATGTGATCGAGCAGCGTTGTGATGATATTGGCAATGATATGGGCATCGCGTCCATGTTTGGGCAACGGCGACATGAGCAACACTTCTCCATCACGATATTTAAGGCGAGGAATCGAACTAAGTTTGTTTGGCACAACTGGTATGGACAAAGTGACAATTCCCATTTTTTGGGAAGTCACCGATTTAGATATTTTGACGCCGCTAGTAGTGGAACAACTGCCCGCCTTCGCGGCCCTGACTACGACTCCCAGGTACCTGAGTGTGACCCAAGGCTTACCCCATGCCCGTGTCACCTATGATATCCTCGGTCGATTCACCGCTGCCAAAACTCCTTGGGAAGACCTCAAAGCGATTGCTCACAACTATCAAAACGCACTCAGTTTAGCATTTTTAAAAGTATACATAGAGCAAGACGAGCAGTATCGTTCTTATTTAACTGCGGCTTATGCTAAAGCATTAACTCAAGCTCCCTATTCATTGAGTTTAGTGCAGTCAATTGGTGAAGAAATAATTCAGCTTACCTCATACTAAAACTGCTGAACGCAAACCGCATCGAGTAAAATCAGCTTCTCAGAAGCAGCTACCTGGCACTTGGGAATAGTCTGCAACAGCACAGGTTGACTGCCCTGCTCTAGTTGTTGGGCAACTTGACGCACCAGATCTTGAAACGAACTGTGAATCAACCAATCTTGATTCAGATAGGCTGGCGTGAACGCAGATCGTCCAATCAGGAAAAAATTAATATCGTATTGTTCAATAAATTGAGATAAAACCGATGAATCTAAACTATATTGAGCACGAATTAAATCAATCAGACGCTGTTGAAATTGATGATAATAAACTGGGTGATGAGGCAGCGCGAATTCTCGACCCACTAACGTGGAACGCTGCGTGAATGCCGGTAGATTACTCGCCTCTAGATCTAGAGAAGCCACCAACGTCGATTGAGGTTGAGCCGCCAAATATTGATACAGCGATGGAGCCTCGCCTATCACCCAACCTTGGAAGCGCAGGAAGAGAAACGGCAGAGCCGGAACCACAATCACCACAGCCGTCAGACAAGTTACGAGAGCCATTAACCCTCGATCTTGATTTGTTAATCGCGACTGAATGCGTTGTTTGTAGCGAAACCAACGCCAGCCCGCATCTAGCAGCACCGTCAGCACAATAGCCGCTGCAATCGCCAGGATATAAAACAAAGCGACCGTGGTTTCAGCCTTGGCCTGAGCCTGACTCCAATCTCGATAGCGGCCAACCAGATCGGGGATGTTGTAGCGCAACAGAGGACCATGTCCAGTGGCAATCATGTCGATTTCCGGCAGATCTTTCATGCGCTTTAAGGCAGCCAGCACCGAGCGGGCATTGGGGCCCATCAGGCAGTCATAGTAGAGTTTGTAATCAGCCTCCAGCAGTTCCAACTCCTCATCGTAGAGGTTGTCATCGCAGTAGTGCATGCCGAACACATCGCAGGTGTAGAGAATCTGCGTCTTGTGATCGTAGGTGAGAATCGTGTCGGGCCAGTGCAGGTTCGGTGCAGAAACAAACTCCAGCTCATGGCCGTTGCCCAGATCTAGCCGGTCGCCATTCTTCACCAGCAAGCGCTTGAAGGGCTGATGTACCAGATCGTCAAGAAACTGAATCGCCACCTTGGACCCGACAACCGTAACCTGGGGAGCGAGTTGCAGCACCTCCCGCACCAGACCACTGTGATCAGGCTCGGTATGGCTGATGACTAGATAGTCCAGCTCCGCTGGGTTAATCAGCCGCAGCAGTCGATCCAGGTACAGGGAGCGGAACTTTTCGTGGGAGGTGTCAACCAAGGCCGTCTTCTCGCCACGAATTAAGAAAGAGTTATAAGTTGTGCCGTTTTGTAGCTCAAATTCAATATCAAACCGGTCCCGATCCCAATCCAAGGAGCGAATTGTCGTCGTATCTTGAGCAATCTCCAGAGTTTGTAGCGTCAACTTGGCCTGAGTGCGTTCTGCAAGTGCCACCATATCCGACTCTCCTGTAGCGCTGTGATCAGAGGTTCAGGCGGTTTGTTTCCCTGCCTGTTCTTCAATTATTGGCTTGAATACCCCTTTTTTGTAAAGTTTCAATAAGAAAAGTCATATATTAACTGCATTTATATAAGCATAGATGGCCTTAGCTTCTGTAACGCGAGCAATCAAGGAGGTGGCTGAATCGAGGTGACTTGAATCATCGGCTTGCTCACCATGTGGTGGCTACTGAGTTTATTGAGCTGAGTTTATTCAGGCCATGCGCGTGCTGGAAAGTATGGGGGAAGGCGTGGTGATGTCGAATGAGATTGGCCGAATTGTCTTCACCAACCCCACCTTTGACCGCATGTTTGGCTACGAACGTGGCGAACTGTTGGGGCAACCGGTGACGGTCCTCAGCGATTTGCCGCCAGACGACGCCAACCAACTGGTGAATGACTGCATTAAAACCCTGCGAACACAAGGCGTTTGGGCTGGAGAGGTACGCAACCGCCGAAAGGACGGAACTAGCTTCATTGCTGGAGTTTACATTTCTGCCCTCTATGTGGATGGTCGCCCCTATTGGGTAGCAGTGCAGCAGGATATCACCGAGCGAAAACAGGCAGAGATAGCGCTGCGCCAAAGTGAGGAACGGTATCGCTTTCTGGCCGAATCGAGTTCAACGCTGGTTGCTTCGTTAGATTACTCCACAACCCTGACCAACTTGGCGCACTTAGCCGTGCCGTTTCTGGCGGATTTTTGCTTTTTCGATCGAGTGGCGACTGAGGGCAACCTACAGCGCGTCGCGTGGCACCATCGCGATCCGGCAAAGCAGGCTTGGTTTGCTCAAATTCAACAGTTTGTTCCCTCACTCGATTGGCAAAACCATCCTGTAGTTCAAGCATTACGCAGCGGCAAGGCTAGCTTTGTACCCCAGGTTACTGAGGCATGGCTAGAGGCCGTTACTACCAGTCGCGAGCATCTGCAATTTATGCAAAGGTGCCGTCCCCAATCCTGGATCACCGTACCGTTATTAGCCCAACAGCGCAAACTAGGAACGCTCACCTTTTGCCGCACCGACTGCCACTACTGCGAGAGCGATCTGCGCTTAGCTGAAGAATTAGCTCGTCGGGCTGCCCTCGCCCTCGACAATGCCCAGCTCTATCACCAAGCTCAGGACGCCAACCGGATCAAAGACGAATTTTTGGCTGTACTATCCCATGAATTGCGTTCTCCGCTTAATCCCATCCTGGGCTGGTCGAAGCTCCTTCAGCTCAAGCATCAGGACACCAACCTATTGATGCGCGGCCTAGAAACCATCGAACGCAACGCCAAACTGCAAACCCAGCTGATCATCTTCGGTTGGCTAGAAGAATAGCCATGTCTGCAAAATTTTTCGCAGGCTTCCTCAGGTTGAAGGGGATGGACTACTAGTTTTGATGGCGTCCCAGGCGGCCTCGTAAAGCCTGCTGCTCTCGCCCACATGCTTCAGATGCTTGAGTTTAGCAAACAGCTCCGCCGGAGGATAAATACCAGGATTGCCTAAATCCGACGGATTGATCAGGCTAGTCTGCCGCGCCGTGCGATTGGGGGAGCCGTATTGGGTGAAGTTAGAAATGCGGGCCGAAACCGTTGGCTCCAGAATAAAATTGATGAATTGCTCTGCTAGCTGCCGATGTCGTGCTTGGGACGGAATTGCCATGTTGTCGGTCCAGATGATGCTGCCTTCTTTGGGAATGGCATAGCGCAGGTCTGGATTCTCCTTCATCACCTGAAAGATATCACCACTCCACTCAAACGCTATGTCCACTTCGCCCTGATTCAGCAACGATTGGCCAATGTCGTCCGCAAAGGCCGCGATCGTCTCTTTTTGTTTGATCAAAAAATCTCTAACTTGATTAATTTCCTCAACTCGTTGAGTATTGGGATCGTAACCCAGGAACATTAATACTGCGCCAATCGTGTAGCGCGTATCGTCCATCCAGGCGATTCGGCCCGCATATTGGGGCATAAACATAGCCGTCCAACTATCGATTTCCTTGCCAGTTGTTTCCAAGTTATAGCCGATGCCAAGCGTTCCCCACTGATACGGCACACTGTAACGATTGCCAGGATCGTAATCCGGATTGAGAAAATTAGGATCGATGTGCTTCAGGTTGGGAAGCTGGCTAGCATTAAGCGGTTGCAGCAGCCCTTCGTTGGCCATCATCTGAATCATGTAATCGGCAGGAAAGATCAGATCATAATGGGTATCACCTGCCTTGATGCGGGCATGCATTTCTTCGTTACTGCCGTAGGTATCGTAATTAATTTTGACGCGATGCCGCTGTTCAAATTCTGCTAATACTTCTGGAGCGATGTAAGTATCCCAGTTGTAGATATTGAGTTCTGTAACCGCAAGCTGCTGCGCCCGGAGATGGGGCACGGCGTGGAGTGCCAGCGTTTCAAAACCCTTGGGACGTGGTGCGCTGCCGTTGGTGCCGCTCATGGATGTGTTCTCCCCTTAGATATGTTTGTGCGATTGATTAAGCAGACGAAGGTGAAGCGTTACAAAAAACTATGGTTGTTCGCCTTTTCGGATCGGAGCGCCGATCAGGTTGCCCCATTCCGTCCATGACCCATCGTAATTACGGACATTCTCGAAACCGAGAATGTATTTGAGCGCGAACCATGTGTGAGACGAGCGCTCTCCGATGCGGCAGTATGCCACGACATCGGGCAGATCCGGTGTCACGCCCTTTGCGCCGTACAGCGCCAGCAGTTCTTCTCTGGATTTGTAAGTGCCGTCCTCGGCGACAGCCTGTGCCCACGGGATGTTGCGCGCGCCGGGGATGTGACCGGGGCGCTGTGCCGTTTCGGTCATGCCGGGCGGCGCGATGATCTCGCCGGTGTATTCTGCTGGCGAGCGCACATCAACCAGGCCGAAATCGGCTTTTTCCAGGCGCGCTTTCACATAGTCACGATCAGCACGCAGATCGGTGTTGATGGACTGCACGGTGTAGTGAGAGGGGGGATAGCTCGTCTCCTCAGTCGTCACTTCCCGGTTTTCCGCCAGCCATTTCTTGCGTCCGCCGTCCAGCAGGCTGACCTTTTCGTGCCCATAGTACTTGAACAGCCAGAAGGCATAGGCTGCAAACCAGTTGTTGTTATCGCCATAGAGCACCACGTGCGTATCGTTGCTCACGCCGACGCTGCTGAGCAGCTTCTCAAAATCCTCTTTCGAAATGATGTCGCGCTGGATGTTATCCTGAAGCTGAGACTGCCAGTTGAAAGCCACAGCGCCGGGAATATGACCGGTGGCAAACTGAGTGGTATCGACATCGACTTCGATCAGGCGTATGTTGTCGCGGTTGGCGGCAACCCAATCGGTGCTGACGAGAACATTGAATTCGGACATGGATGATGTGGCTCCCTGCTACTTTTCTGCTCAGGATCAGTTGATCGTCAGATGACCTTCATCGAACTGGCTGCGGTCTGCGCGCAGTTGCCAGACGCAATCTGGCCGCCTTGCCAACTGCGCCAACTGCCGCCCAGCCGCTCGATCATACCCATGCTAGCGCTGAGGCTACCTTCACCGGTTCGTCCAACCACCAGCACCAACTGGCCCACCCGCAGGGACAAATCACTCAAGCTAGGCGTCGGCAAATCCAGTTCGGTGAGCCGCAATACAGCCAGATCCGTGCTGCTATCCCGTCCTACCAGGGTAGCCGATACACTAGTTCCGTCCGCCAGGACAATCGGGATTTCGTCTTCTTGGCGGATCGCATGATCCACCGTCACAACAATTCCAGGCTGCCAGTAGAGGCCACTCGCGCCACAGCGACGGCTGGCATTCACAGCTACAATGGCTGGCCCAGTCCGTTCAACGGCATCCGCGAGTTGGGTTGAAAGTACAGAAATTAAATTTTCCGGTTGGGGAGAAGCAGAAGTCATGGTAAAAGTTGCTCCAAGGGAACTGCAAGAAAAACTGCAAAGAAAACTGCAAAGAAAACTGTAATCAGAACTGCAACGCTGCATTACCTTTAGGATGCAAAACGGCTGGGGCTTTCCACATCGGAGAAACGGGCAGCAGCTCACCTGGAAAAACGGCTAGGTCGGGTGAATGGAACTATCAGGGAAACCGGAAAATTTTATTTCTCTTCAGAAGTTAGCCTGAGGATGCGCCCCCAAGTTGGGTAGAATGTTCTGGGCTAACAATTTTACCAAAGTGTTCTGGATTAACCGTTTGTCGCATCTTCTCGATTCAGAACCGTTCGTAGCTCCACCGCTTCTATCCTGAACGAACCATGCCGAAAACCTCTGACCTCCACGTCGTTGAAACCCGTCCCCTCAGCAGTCCAGCCACCATCCACGGCGAGCTACCCATCACCGAGACTGCCGCTACGCTGGTCGCCACCACCCGAGACCGGATTCGCAATATCCTGCAAAACGAAGACCGTCGCCTGCTGGTGATTGTCGGCCCGTGCTCGATCCACGATGTCAATGCCGCCTATGAGTATGGCGAAAAGTTGGCTGTGCTTCGGCGCGAGCTGGAGGACGAGTTAGAAGTGGTGATGCGCGTTTAGCGGTCTCTGCAAGCGAATCAAGGATATTGCTTCCTGCGCGCACCGGGTTCGCCCGTTACGATTTTATCGCAGGCGAAGATGCCGCATCTGAATTCATCAGGGCCATCCTGCCAGCATTGACGGCATCAGGCTTTAACAATTATGGTGTTTTCAGAGCACTTTCCGGGGCGATCACCGCGTACAATGAACATCGGCCAAGTTCAGGCCCGCCGATGCTCCTGATGCAGTTATCGAAGTGATAAAAGCTAAAGGAGCATTAAAGCCGGCGATTCGAGCATCTGTTTGAAGGTCTGCAAGAACTTCGCTCCAGTAGCTCCGTCAACAACTCGATGGTCGCAGGACATCGTAACGTGCATGATGTTGCGAATAGTTATCTCCCCATCACGTACGACCGGCGTCGGGGCAGAGGCACCGACGGCAATGATCGCGGCTTCCGGCGGATTGATGATGGCGGTGAATTCCTTGATGCCCATCATTCCCAGATTGCTGATGCTAAACGTCGCTCCGGTGTATTCTTCCGGCTGAAGTTTTCGTTCTTTTGCCTTTGCGGCGAGGTCTTTGATCTCAGTTGAGATCTCAGCAAGCCCCTTGATATTAGCACCTCGAACGACGGGTGTTATCAAACCCTCTTCGATCGCAACGGCAACACCTATATCAGCTTGCTGGTAAAACCGGATGGTCTTTTCCTGATACGAAGCGTTTACGAACGGATGCTTCACCAGAGCCATTGCAGCAGCCTTAACTATTATGTCGTTGACGCTGATCTTTGAATCATCATCTAACGAGGCATTCATTTGCTTCCGGACGGAAAGAACACTGTCCATCTCGATCTCGACCGTCAGGTAGAAGGTCGGGATGGGGCCTATCGATTCGGTGAGCCGCGAAGCGATCACCTGACGCATCTTAGAGGTCGGTTCTTCGCTGAAACTCGCGGCACCTATGATAGTCGAAGGCGTGAAAGTCTTATTTGCCGAAGCGGACTTGGCTCCGGTTCTGGTCAGAGCTTGCTCGATATCACGTTTGATGATGCGGCCATTTGGGCCGGAGCCAGTAACAGTCCGGAGGTCGGCAGGTGCAGGCTCGCTCGACACTGCTCGATCTAGAGGCCGTGAATCAACTGGATTTGTACTATCTCACCTCCTGGTCTATTCAGCAAGATTTGAAATTACTGCTGCTGACCATTCCTAAAGTAATTTCAGGGTTCGGAGCTTATTGATCCATCTGGATGCAATCATTCATGCAAATCTATGCAAAGAAAATTTTCGTCTATGCTACGGAACGGCATCAAAGCATCCCAGTTCTGGCAAGATAACCAGCTTGTCCTGCGAGAAGTCAAATACTTTCCCTGGATCGCAGCCCTATCCATTCTCTTTCCATTGCTGGCTGCCGTTTGTGAAGGAATTGGGATGGGATTTCTGCTGGCGTTCCTTCAAAGCCTAGTGGGTGCTGCTGATCAGCCGTTTCAAACTGGCGTGCAATGGTTTGACATCTGGGTGCTAGGCATCCACAAGTCGGCAACCGAGCGGCTTTATCGCGTTTCTGGACTGATTTTACTCTCAACCTGGGTACGAGCCTGCTTTAACTATCTCAGCTATGTTTTCTTAGAGATGGCTCAGGTTAATCTAGTCGATCGGTTGCGCAAGCGCATCTTTGAACAATTGCAAGCCTTGAGTTTAGGATTCTTCAGTAGATCGAATTCTGGCGAAATCATCAATGTGATCACGACCGAAACAACGCTATTGCAGCAGATTTTGCAAACGGCAGGCTTTGTACTGACCAAGGGACTAGCGTTAATTGCCTACATCGTCGTTGTTTTGCAAATCTCCTGGCAATTGACGCTGATATCCACCCTGCTATTTACCCTAGTGGCTGTCGGATTAACCCGATTGAACCGCATAGCCCGTGAGCGCAGTTTCCCAGTTTCGCAAGCCAATAGTCGGTTTACTGCAATTGCAATGGAATTTATCAACGGAATCCGCACGGTTCAAGCGTTTGCGACGCAAGATTTTGAGCGGCAGCGCTACTATCAAGCGAGTACGGAGGTAGTGCGGGCATCCACTTACTCGGTCATGGGCTGGGGCTTAGTTCGTCCTTTAGCGGAGGGCTTAGCCACTACGGTACTCGTCGGCATGATCATTTGGACTATGTGGGGCTAGGCACCGCGAAGGCCAACGAGTTTGCCAAAAACCTATCCTACGGCGACCAGCGGCGGCTAGAAATTGCCCGTGCCCTCGCCTCGGACCCCAAACTGCTGCTGCTGGACGAACCCACAGCAGGGATGAACCCGAACGAGACTGCCGATCTGACGCGCTTCATCTACCGCATCCGCGACGAACTTAATCTGACCATCTTACTGATTGAGCACGACATGAAAGTGGTGATGGGCATCTCAGACCGGGTTAGCGTCATGGAATATGGCATCAAAATTGCCGAAGGCACTCCAGCAGAAGTGCGGGCCGATCCGCGCGTGATCGAAGCCTATTTGGGCAAAGAAGATAGTCCCTCCACTGAAAGCCCCTCCACTGAAACCAGACTCCCTGAACCCGACCTCAACCACCGCACTGACCCGCAGCCGACGGTGCCTTCTGAGCTAGACGAGAACTAGCAATTGGGTTTCCTCGACCTTATTTGACCTGTATTTGACCTGTCATTCATCGTGATCCTCCATGCTTGAACTGATCGATGTTCATACCTACTACGGCAATATCCAGGCGCTAAAGGGCATCTCTATCCACGTTGAACCCGGTGAAGTGGTGACGCTGATTGGCAGTAACGGTGCCGGCAAAACCACCACGCTGCGAACTATCCAGGGCTTGCTGCGTCCGCGTCAAGGCAAAATTTTGTTTGAAGGGCAGGACCTCAGCCACACCTCTTCCCAGGACATTGTGCGCTTGGGAATTGCCCAAAGTCCAGAAGGACGCATGATCTTTCCCCGCATGACGGTACTGGAAAACCTGGAGATGGGCGCATTCCATCGTCGAGATAAAGCGGGTATTCAAGCCGATATGGAACGGGTGTTTGCCCTATTTCCGCGGTTGCAGGAGCGCATTAAGCAAAAAGGCGGCACCCTCAGCGGCGGTGAGCAGCAGATGTTGGCCATTGCCCGCGCCCTAATGGCCCGTCCGCGGCTGCTGTTACTGGATGAGCCGAGTATGGGACTGGCCCCCATGCTAGTCACCCAGATCTTCTCGATTATCCATGAGATCTGACCAAGCGCCAATTGCTGCCGATTCAGAGCAACTCACAGCCGTTTGGCAAGGGGCAATTGCCCTTTGTCCGGCCCTGGCTGATGCAACAATTCTAAAAACTTGGGCCGGACTGCGTCCCCGTCCCCAAAACCGGGCTGCACCCATCGTGGAACCCTTGACAGGTTATGCCAATGTTTTCCTGGCCACTGGTCATTACCGCAACGGAGTCTTGCTCGCCCCTGCCACAGCTCAGCTGGTGCGTTCAGCTTTGGAGACGCATGACTTTACAAACTCCGGATCTCGCTAACCCGCTCCTAGCAACCCCCTGAGGCACAGTTCAAGATATCTGAATCGGGAGGCTCGGTTGAACCTCGGTAGCGCTCAAAGTAATCTACGCGGGCATCAAAGCCAAATCCTTGCAAGCGTCCGGCCACTTCACGAGCGCTGGCGTAATTTGGATAGCCCCCCGCATTGATGAAGGTGCCTGCCAGAGCACCATCTAAAACTGCATTCGGCACAATTTGCTGCACTGCCGCTAGATTACCAGCTCCGCCTGGCACAATTACCACGTAGGGGCCAATGACCGCAGGTGGCAATACAGGAGATGGCGGCTTGATGCCAGGAACCAGAATATTATTTGGCACTGAGCTGACGGGTATCCCAGAATCAACAACTGGCGTGTAGGAAGGGCCGGATGCAATCGGCACACCTCCAAACAGAGCCGTCCATGTCTCTGGACCTACCACCCCATCTACTAACAGACCATTGCGTCTTTGGAAGTGCATTACTGCATCTCGAGTTTGACAGCCAAAAATGCCATCTGCCGGGATACCTAGCGCCGCTTGCACGTCCGCTACATCAGGTCCTTTAGCACCCAAGCTCAGTGAAGTTGCATAGGCTTCGGCCGTCATACTCAGCACACCTCCAACGACCGCTAAGCTTAACAATCCTTTCCACGCAGAGCTTGACAATTTTTGAGTCAGCACCTTAAATGGCTTCAGCTTAGGAGGTATGCCTGAGCTTTGGTCAGCAAAGGCAAAGTAATTTGATAGCGATTTCATGGTTTCCTCGCTCAACTTTGTGATTGAGCAATGAATGCTGGCAAGATTGACTTTGGCGGAGTGGGTGAATCGCCGCCGATCTTCTCGCAAGCCGCAGGCGGACAGTTCTATTACGCTAGTGTTACGCCTCTGGCACCGGAAACTCAGGATATCGTAGTGCCCCAGAATTCACCGATTCAATCACCGGCTGATTTAAAGGGTAAAAAAGTTGCGCTTCAGAAAGGATCGAGTGCCCATTATTTGCTGCTGAAGGTGCTGGAAGAAAACAATATTGATGTCAAAGAGGTCGAGGTGGTTTCATTATCTCCTGCCGATGCCAGAGCAGCGTTTGAGCAGGGTAATGTCGATGCCTGGTCGATTTGGGATCCGTTTCTGGCGGTTGTTCAGGCCAATGGCAATATCCGTGAACTGAAGGTGGGTCGAGAGCGACGCACATTCTTTCTGTCTGCCCAGCAGTTTGCTGAAACCCAGCCAGAATTACTGAAAGTAGTGCTCGATGAAGCGAAACAAAACGGCGAATGGGTCAAACAAAATATCCGAGAGGTAGCCGAACGCTTCTCTAAGGATATCAAAGTAGATGTGGCCATTCTGGAAGAGGTGTACAAGCGTCGCAGTTGGGACGTATTACCCATCGATGAAACCGTGCAGCAGGCGCAGCAGCAGGTGGCAGATATATTTTACAAAGCCCAAGTCATTCCCAAATCGATTCAGGTCAAAGAAGCGTTTTTAGCAGCAAGTGACTATACCAAGATTTTTCCTAGCTAAACGCTCACTGACTTATTCAGGAGATCAGTCCTATGCAAACCAATAGCCCTCCAGTTGGGAATGCACCTTTGCTTGTGTTAAGTCTGTCCTGCCTGGTTGGATTTTTTCTGATCCTGTTGTCTATTTTCGCTATCTACGCGGTTGAAAAGTTAGGCTGAAGTTGGAGCAGAGGGTTGTTTAAGCCACCTTCTGCTTTTTTCAGCAATTCTCTAAATTACCTAGCGGCTGACTTGCAAATCAGGTCAGGCTTGTGGGATGATAGCTTCAAGAAAATACGGTTCGCTGAGCGACTTACCGTATTTAATAGATTCACTCCAATTCCTGCTATCCCCGAAATGAGTTGTGGCAATCGTCAGAGCGGCATGATCGGCCAGATACTTCAGCAGCGCTGTTGCCAAGGCACTGCCTTCCGAAGGATCGGTTCCGGCTCCCACCTCATCCAGTAACACCAGCACATTCGCTTTGCCCCGATGCGCCGCTAAATCCATCGCCTCCAAAATCCGGCTGATGCGCCGAATATGGCCTGAAAAAGTGGAAAGACTTTGCTGCAACGACTGTTCATCGCCAATATCCGCCAGCACCTGATCAAACCAGCAGAGTTCAACTGGCTCCTTGGCCGGCACAAACAGCCCCACTTTCGCCATCAGCACCGCCAGACCCAGGGTTTTCAGTGTCACCGTCTTACCGCCCGTATTCGGTCCCGTAATTGCCACCACTCGAATCTGCGGCTGAATCACCAAATCAATCGGCACCACCGGCATTCCCTGCTCATGCTGCTGCTGCCAAACCAACAAGGGATGGCGCAACTGGCGCAGAACGATTGACTCAACAGAAGAAGTTTTGAGTTTTAAGTTTTGAGTTCTAAGTTGTGGATTTAAGTTCGCTGCTTTATCTCCCCCATCTCCCCCATCTCCCCCATCGTCATAAAACCGAACAAACCGGGGTGGATTTGCATTTAGCCAAAGAGAATAGCGGGCGCGGGCGGTCGCCAGATCCAGCGTCGTAGCAATCACCAACAAACGTTCCAGGTCAGATTTGACAGCAGCAACCTGTTCGGTGAGTTGGCGTCGCACTTCTTCTTCTTCGCGTTGCTCTTGTCGCAGGAGTTGGCGGAGCTGGTTGCCGGAATTGACAATCGCGTGAGGTTCAATATAGAGAGTGACGCCGCTAGTGGAGGTGTCGTGCACAACTCCGGGAATTGCATCTTTGTGGGAAGCTTTCACCGGAATCACGAAACGGTCGCCGCGCTGGGTGATCAGCGGTTCTTGGACGGCGTTGCTGTGGCGTTGCATTAGCCGCTGAAGCTGCTCGTAAATCCGGTCCCGGACTTGGCGAATCTGCTCGCGGATGCCTTCCAGTTTGGGATTGGCTCGGTCAGTGACGCGGCCCCGGTCATCACGTGGGGCCGAACTCTGCTTGGGCAGTTGCTTGGGCAGTTTGGTTGACAACGACTCCTGGCGCTGGGATCAGCTTTTGTTTGCTGAAGGCGGTGCTCGGATTGTAGTCTCGGTTGCTCCTGACGTCGAACTGGAGTGGGAATTGTATCTAGAGACCCATCTAAAAGACCATTGGCAGCGGCTGGGTCAAGTTGGAGATGCCCATACGCCTTTGCGGTTGACAGTCTCAGCCGGGGCCGCCGAACAGGTCTTAATCGAACTGGATGTGGCAACGATGCAGGATAGCTGGGTCAACGCCATCGAGCGACGGTTAGAGGCTTAATGCTCATTGATGAGATTCAAGCTGCTCGTCCCAAAAGGCTGCTTCTACTTTGTGACCATCTGGATCGCGCACAAAGCAGCCATAGTATGGCTCACCGTAGGCAGGTCTGCCACCGGGGGCACCGTCGTCTTTGCCTCCTGCCGCTAATGCGGCCTCATAGAAGGAATGGACGGCTTCTTTGGTAGGAGCGATAAAGCCAATGTGAGTACCATTACCAACCGTTGCAGGTTGCCCATCGAACGGAGTTCCCACCCAAAATTCCGGATATTGCTTGCCATAGGCAACGACACCCGGGTGTTCCATTAACCGCTTGCAGCCCAAGGCTGGCAATACTTGATCGTAAAATGCAACCGCTCGTTCAAAATTATTTGTACCGATCGAGACATGAGAAAGCATGCTGGGATTATCCATATCTAAGCTCCTATTGGTGGGTTAGATCGGGCATACGAAAGCAGAGATTGCAGGGCGAATCGAAACAGCGTTTGAACTGAAACTTGAACTGAAGCAAACAAAAGGGGCTGCTTTGGCGTGTTTGAGAAGCTCAACCACATCATATCAGTACAAACGAACTAAGTCAATCCTGCCTTATCGCTGCAACACTTTTTTGAGATATTGCCCTGTATGGGAGCGTTGATTTTTGGCGACTTTTTCGGGTGTACCTTCGGCCACAATTTCGCCTCCCCGGTCGCCGCCTTCTGGTCCTAGATCAATAATCCAGTCAGCGCAGCGAATTACATCTAGATTGTGCTGATTCCCGGTCCGCTGAAGCGTAATCTGCTAAAAAATTACCGAGGTCTGAGTTCAGCGTTGGTGAATTCGATGGTGCAGGCGACTGGTCTAGAGCCAGACCAATCCACCGAGAGTGTGAAGGCCGAGGATTGGCAGAGATTGTTTCAACGCTGGCAGGAATGGCTACATGCTCTAGAACGAGAACAATTTCAGCCGGGATGGTTGGGACAGGGCTACACCGTGATGAGCTGGAGCGATTGGCAAACTCAGCGCCCCGATTGGAAGCCCGAAAAAAGCATTCATCCGATTCTCAACCGCTACTACACCGATCAGTTGAACCGACAGGAGTTTGGGCAACTCCGGCACCAAATCACTCAAAAGTTGAGCCATCACCTGAAAAAGCTAACCGCCAAAGCTGCTGATTTCCAAGCCCGACTACAACAGTCGGATCGGGCCGATCAGTACCGGGAACAGGCTGACTTGCTGATGGCCTATTTGCACGAGTGGCAGCCTGGAATGACCCAGATTACGCTGGCAGATTTCGTTACTGGCGATCCAATCCGGATTCCCCTAGAGCCAGAGAAAAACGCGGTTCAGAATGCCCAGGCTCTTTACAAACGCCACCAAAAGCTAAAGCGCTCGCGGGCCGCGATTGAACCGTTGCTGGCGGAGGTCCAAGCCGAAATGGATTACCTGGAACAGGTGGACGTAGCAATTGCCCAACTGGATGAATATCGTACTCCAGCCGACTTGGCCTCCCTGATCGAAATTCGGGACGAGCTGATCCAGCAGGGGTATTTAGACGACCCCGATCAGCGCTATCGCAATCACTCGAACCCAGAAACTCAATATCTGCGCTATCGCAGCCCCAGTGGCTATGAGGTCTTGATTGGCCGCAACAATCGCCAAAATGACTTACTCACCTTTCGCCTAGCCAGTGACTATGACCTCTGGTTTCACACCCAGGAAATTCCCGGCAGTCATGTATTGCTGCGGCTAGAACCAGGTGCGGCGGCAGAAGAAGTCGATCTGCAATTCACAGCGGATTTAGCAGCTTACTACAGTCGGGCGCGGCAGAGCGATCACCCAGAGTGATTCAGCCTGTTCCAGGTTGATCAAGCGCAGCGGAATTTCCCGATCAATGCGTGCTCGGTGGGATTGGTCGATGCGATTTTTATAGTGCTCCCAGGTGTTGGTCAAAATGCTGATAATAATCAAAAAGTTTTTGTCTTCATCGTGAATCTTAGTATTGACGTTAAATAGACTTTGCAGATCCAGCGTACCATCCGGTAATCGAGCAATGCTTTCGAGCTGATCAAAGCACAGCACAATCGGTTGGGTATTGATCGCCACGCGGCCAAAGTTGGCCAACACCTCACGGGCGGCCTGTTCAGTATCAATTGAGCTTTTTAGGCGCAGGGCTTCCAGCGACTCTTCGCTCAGATCGTCAGCACGCAGCCATTCACAGGCGAGGGGATAGAGTTTGGCATCGGTTAGATCATGCAAAATCCCAAAAAACTTATCGGCATTGTAGATACTGTTCGACCCAGCCTGTTTATAGAGATCCTTAAGCCGTTTGATAAATTGCTGTCGATCGGTTTGTAACAGATCCAGGATGTTTTCCTTGATCCGATCTTTTAAACTGCGCTGTTTGAGAGCCAACAATACGCTTTTCAACCACAGCAAAAGCTGCGAATACTTCTGCCCAGATGGAACCTGCACCAAGCTATCGACTGTATAACGCAGGATGTGACGCCAGAGATAATCGCTTTGGGGAAAGGGTGGAATATAGACAAAAAAGGCTCGGTGGTTGAGGGCACGCTTTAAGCGTCCTAACAAATAGGTTTTGCCAGAACCGCTGTCGCCATCTAGGATGATCGTGCGAGTGTAGTGATCGCGAGCCACCTGCTCTAGCGTTGCTTCAATGACTGACATAGCATCTTGATGGATGGATTCCACCATCGGCTCCGGATCTTTCTGACGATGCCAAAAGTTGACCGAGCGCAGATTATCAAACGGATTAGTGCCCCTCAAAATCAGGTCATCGATCGATGCCATGTCCGCCATATCTGTAACCCTTGTATCATTTCGTAGTTCGTAACACCCAATGCCTAATTATGAAGTTTGAAGTTGGGAAGCGTTTTGTAGATTTTCTCCGAATCGATACCCGCCCCTAACTCGTTCCGCACCGCTGCTGCTACGGCTTCTGCCGTCGAAACTGCCTGACGTTTGGCAGCCTGTCCACCTAGCGCTGCGGTAGCCGTACCCAATACTGCCTGAAAGCCAGAGGTGGCCGCTTGCACCACTGAGCCAATCAGCGAGCCAACCGTGGTAGAGCTAACCCAAACCAACAGCGAAAAGTAGGCGGCCCAAATCACCAAACCAACAATTGCACCTAAGTTCGCACTAGATAACAGACTCAGCTGCACCGCCAAATAACAAGCAAAAAACAGAGCGATACTAACGCTAATCAGAGTCCAGATGCCAACGCCAAAGCTGATTTTGCGAATTGTGGCTCCCACACTGCCATCATTGCCATCATCCCGACTGCTATCTGAAGAGGATCGGCCTCCTAGCAAGGAGATACCCGCTGCAACTGAAAGATTGGTCAGTAGCAGTTGGATTGCAAACGCTAGCAAGATTCCCGAAACCAAGGCAATAAAAAATTGCGGTCCCGAGAACAGAACCGATGCTGCCTCAGGCGTTCCGATCACAGGACCAGGTGCTCCTAGACCGGGAGCAGTAACTTGTGCTAGTCGCGCGCTCCATTCCTCTGGGCCTAACGACATTAATATGCTTAAATTCATATCCTCTCCTATGCGCCAACAATTCGCTTCATACCAGAAATCACCATACTCAGTAACGAGCGCACCTCTGTAAAACCTACATATGTATTTAGTCTAAAATTGGCTTGAATCAGCGGCTTTAACATCTTTCTCAAGAGAGAAACCATCTGATTGGCTGATCAAACTTCCCATGCTATGAATCAAGGCTAGCTGTAAAGTCGAGCGCCAAGGGTTCAGTAATTCTGCCATCCGAAAGAGGTTGAGCAGTAGCAGACTGCCTACAGTACAAAAGCAGATTTGCACAACAAGCTGATTGTTTCATTTCAATCAGTTCACTCATGTTTAGATGTAGGAACCAGGAGAACGCGATGCTGACCCTAGAAAATTTGCCGCAAGATGTAAAAGAATCTCTGCCCGAGGAAGCCCAAAGAATCCACTTGCGATTAGCCAGCCTTAACCTGGAAGCTGCCGGAGTGAAGTGGCAACCAGAGGGCATTCGAGTCAACCGCAAGCTCCAAACCACCAACCCCCGCATCTATGCCTGTGGAGAAAGTTTAGGTGGCTATGTGTCCGCAGCCCTGGACCAGCACGAAGTCGATGTAGCCCTGCACAATGCCCTGTTTCTTCCCACCCAATCAGTCGATTACAGCCGCATTCCCTGGACGCTCTTCACTGATCCAGTCCTGGTGCGAATCGGCTTAACCGAACCCCAGGCCAGAAAGCTCTATGGAGAGGGTGTTTTAGTTGCTCAACAATCGGTACGGTCCCTCACAACCGCCCAGCTCAGCAACAACAGCAGCGGCTTCCTGAAGCTGATCGCCAGCCACAGGGGCGAGATTTTGGGCGCGCACGCAATTGCGCCTCAAGCCCAGGAATGGATCGGCACTCTAGCATTAGCGATGCAGCAGCGGCTTCCCCTCAAGGCTCTAGCCCAACTGCCACAGCCTTCCCCAACATTTGCTGAACTGATCCAGCAAACAGCAGCGCAACTCCAGCAGCAACGCCGCCGCGAATGGCAACGGGAATTACTCGAAACCTGGTTCAACTTCCGCCGGTCAAGGTGACATAGCAGCTTGAGGGACCAGCTAACCAAGCCAGCTAACCAAGATTGTCTATTCGTTCCAGCCGTTGCCTCAGACCTTTGCCAACGTGACTCGCTCTTGCTGATCCTGATATTTACCGCGCCGAGTTTCATAACTGACTGCACAAGGCACCCCTTCCAGAAACAAAAGCTGTACGACCCCTTCATTGGCATAGATGCGGCAATCGGCACTGGAAGAGTTGGAAAACTCCAGCGTCAGATGACCGCGCCACCCCGCTTCGGCAGGCGTCAGATTAGCAATCAGGCCAATGCGGGCATAGGTACTCTTGCCAATGCAGATCACTGTTACATTTTCCGGCACTTGTAACCGCTCTAGCGCCACCCCCAATCCATAGGAATGGGCCGGAATCACAAAGTAATCGCCATCCTCATCCGATTGCAGCGGTACCGATTCAAGACAGTTCTTGATCTAGCACAATTAAATTCACCTGGTTTTGCTGAATAAACTGGAGAAAGCCGACGGCCTTACGGGTTGGGTCAACTCGTTCGTAGTAATCGCCTAGATAAATCGGGTATTCAATGTCGAAGGCTAGCAGTTTTATCGGTGGGTCGAGGCTGAGCGATCGAATCAACTGAATTGTTTCTAGGTTGGGTCTATCGGGTAGCGACTGTCTGGCAAATAGGCAGGCATTGCCAACACACCAACCTTTGGCCAGCGATGGAGTCAGCAGCACAATTAATAAACCAATTAGGCCCGCTTGCCACCAGTTCAAGTTCCAGCGTGAATCCCGCATGGCATGGGAGTAGAGATAGGCGAGTAAAATACACAGCAGAACTGCGTGAATAATCAGATAATGATATCTAGGAAAGATAATAAATGTAGCAGGAATTACTGCCAGTTCGACAAAGCAAAGAAGAATCAATAAGCGCCGCAGAGTTCTAAAATCGATTTGGCGGATCCAAACCTGACGGTTACGGATGATTTGTACTATTGCCAGGATTAGCAGCCCCAACTGAAGGAGGCGCAATATGGAATTCGCAGTTGGATTCAGATCTCGCAGAGCCGGGCTGTAATCCTTTAAGGAACCGGCCAGAATCGATGCCGTATTTTCGAAATATCCATTGATGTTCTCAAATGTGTTGTAAAGAAATGCACCTGGATTGGCTTGGAGTGCTGCCGAGATTGTGTTTACGTCTCCGAATACAGAATTGGTAATCTGCTGGTAATCACTCCAGGGATCAAGATTAGTTGGGTGCTGCCAAGACCAGCGCAGGGCATAATGGGAGGCAAAAGCCCACCAACTGCGGTTGCCGGAAGAGGTAGGAATCCCCAGCAACGCCAGCAAAAATAACGCCAATCCGCCATAGAGTAGGAGCCGTAACCCAATCGGTCGCCACTGGCCAGATCGGATCAACTTCCTCAAGGTCAGCAAAATAAACAAACTAGAAAACACCACAAACGCCAGAAAATACTCTGGCCGCACGAACGAGAGCGCCAGCAGCGTCATGCCCAACACCCAGTAGAGCAAGCCGATGCGGCAAGGAACTTCGGGGGGGCCGTGCGGCGGTGCGTTACAGATGGAACAGGGGCTACACCTTGAACTTTCCGACCAGTGCGCTGAGGCGTTCGGCCTGCGTGGAGAGGTCGGCGGCGGCCTGCGCGGACTGGTTGGCGGCCTGGTTGGACTCCTTGGTGACGGCCGAGACGCTCTCGACGGATCGTGCGATCTGCTCGCTGGCGGCGGACTGCTCCTCGGCGGCGGCGGCGATGGCGTGGACCATGGCCTGGACGGTCTGGCTGCCGGCGACGATGCGTTTGAGGGCGTCTCCGGCGCGGGTGGCGAGCTCGACGCCGTTGGTGACACGCTGGGTGCCGGCGTTGATGCGTTCGACGGCGCGGCCGGTCTCTCCCTGGATCTCTCGGATGCTCTTGGCGACCTCGTCGGTGGCCTGTGTGGTCCGCTCGGCGAGCTTCCGGACCTCGTCGGCGACGACGGCGAATCCGCGGCCGTGCTCCCCGGCTCTGGCGGCCTCGATGGCGGCGTTGAGGGCGAGGAGGTTGGTCTGGTCGGCGATGTCGTTGATGACGCCGATGATCTGTCCGATGGCCTCGGACTTCTTGCCCAGGTCGGCGACGGCCTTGGCGGACTCGTTGACCTGCTCGGAGATGGCCTTCATCTCGAGGACGGTGGACTCGACGACCTGTCCGCCGGTGGTGGCGTCTGAACCTGCGTCCTGGGCGGCCTTGGCGGCCTCGGCGCCCTTACGTGCGACCTCGGTGACGGACTGGGCCATCTCCTCGACGGCGGCGGAGACCTGCGTGGTCTGACCCTCCTGGGTCTTGAGTCCGGTGGCCATCTCCTCGGCGGAGGCGGCGATCTGCGTGGCGGCGGCGGCGACCTGTCCGACGGTCTTGGTGACCTCCTCGATCATGCTGCGCATCGAGGCCATGGAGGTGTTGAGCCCGCGAGCCAGGTCGCCCAGCTCGTCGTTCTGCTTGACGCTGGCCTCGTTGGTGAGGTCCCCCTTCGCGAGGGCGTCGACGCAGCGGCCGAGGGCCGTGATGGACCGATTGACACCGCGTGCGATGAGCAAAACCGCCAGAGAGATTATCATTGCCTGCCTTTCCATCAATCAAATCATTATCATTGCCACCAGCTACGATGTCATCTCCGGGACCTCCCATTGGTGGAGCAGGATTACCTGGAAAAACAATTTGAACTCCACCTGCATCTGTGATTGTGCCTACACCTATACCGTCTTCGATGATGATTCCTGACGATAGGGAAGTAACATTGAGGGTGAAGGTCTCGTCATCTTCAATGACAAAATCCCTGACTGTGAATACATCGACAGTTGCTCGGCTTTGCCCCACTTGAAAGGTGATTGTACCGCTAGTACTGAAAAAATCAAAGCTAGAAGCGCTACCGCTTGAGGTTGAGTACTGCACCTGTTTGGCAGCAGTTGCTGGTTTGTCTAGAGTTAACGTAAATTGGGCTACTCCTCCTTCTTGCACACGAATATCTGAAACTGAGAGTCTAGCCGTATCATCATCTTCAATGATGATTTGAATTGGTGTACCGCCGATAGGAACACTTCCTGAAACAAAATTCCAAGAAAAGGTTTCATCTTGTTCTGGAGTAGTATCATCTAAAATTGTTGCGAAGACAGGTTTTGGACCCGTATCACCTGGCGGGAAAACAAAAGTTTGGCGCTCAAAAATGTAATCAGTATTTCGAGTTGCCGTCCCACTTCCGACAATATCAACTATAAGTGTTTCTGTATTTTCGGAGGGAGCTGTTAAAAAAACAGTACCTACCTCGATTCTTCCAGACTTTTCAGAGAATCTAACAGCCATAACTTACTCCTGTAGAACACACATGAATTACAGTAAATTTCAGCAAGCAACTAGAATCTAAGATTGAACCTGAATGTAACTCCCTTGTACTTACCACTCCTAAAACTCGCCATCTCTGAAACTTAAACAGTTATTTTTAGATGTTTAAATTTATCTAAAGTTTGCAATTTAGTTAGATAAATTTGATTTTGAAAATTATGTTATAGAGATTAATGAGTTTATCTAACCCATGTAAAGAATTAGACGACCTCTTGAATATTGTTAGTAGTTGTTTGACATTCTTAGCCTCAAAGATAAGACTCTGCCGGCATGCCGACGTTCGGCATCACAAGCCCGGCGGAGGCGTGCTCTTCCTGGTCGATGCGGCTCAGTCCCTGGGCCATGAGCCCGTCGATGTCGCCGCCATGGACATCGACCTGCTGGCCTTTCCGGGCCACAAGGGCCTCCTGGGTCCGCTCGGCACGGGTGGCCTTGTCATTCGACCCGGCGTCGAGCGGCACCTCCGACCACTCCGCGAGGGCGGCACAGGTTCGCGCAGCGAGCTCGACGTGCAACCCGAGTGCCTGCCCGACCGCTTCGAGCCCGGCTCGCAGAACGCCGTGGGCATTGCCGGGCTCTCCGCCGGCGTGCACCACCTCGCCTCGAACTGGCCGCACATCGTCGAGCACGATCGCACGCTGCGACGAGTCATGCTCGACGAACTGGCGTCACTCGATGCGCTCGGCACAACCCCCGGCAGGCTTGGTCTGCGGCTGCTCGGCCCGACCGACGCCCAGCAGCGCGTCGGCGTCTTCTCCCTCGTGCACGACGCCCTCGAGCCCGCGGAACTCGCGTTGATCCTCGAAAGCCAGCACGGCGTGCTGGCCAGAGCGGGCCTGAGCTGCGCCCCCAGGGCCCATGCGATGCTGGGCACCACCGCCTCGGGCGGGGCCTTGAGGTTCTCGATCGGTCCGTTCCTGACCGCCGACGACATCCGCCGCGCCGCGCGGGCGCTGGGCGCGATCTGCCTGACCGCCCGCGCACCAGCCGCGGCCCAATGAAGCGCGACGCTCACGCCGGCCTGGTCGAGACGCGCGGCTGCTCCACCCACTTGCCCCCCATGTGCCGCACGATCGCTCCGGTCACAAGATAGATCACCTGCTCGGCGATGTTCGTGCAGTGGTCCCCAATCTGCTCGCAGGCGTTGGCCACCTCGTGCAGATTGAACGCAACGTCCACGCTCATCGTTCCCGCCGCGATCCGCTGCTCCGCGTCCCGGCACAGCGCCTGCTTGAACGCCTCCATCGCGTCCTCGCTCTGGAGCACGACCTTCGCCAGCGCCGCGTCGGAGCGCTCGAAGGATGCCCCCGCATCGCGCATCACGCCCTGCCAGATGGGTGGAGTCCGCCACGACGGCTAAATCGGATGGCTGTAGAACAATCGCTTGTCCCGATTGCCGCACTTGCTCCAGCAGGATCGGATCGTGATCAATCACCAGCAACAGCGAGGTTGTTCCCACTTCCGGCAGGGGTGCCCCAGCTTGCAGCACTTGACGCAGCTCAGCGATGATTGCTATCAAAGCCGCGTGATTTTCCCTCAGGGTCAATTGGTCTGATTTAAACGCCTGCTCCAGTTGGGCAGCCAGATGGGAGCCGTGCAAACGTTGGAAAATGCCCATGGCTCCAGCTAACTGATGCGCCGCCACATAGGCTTGATGGTGCAATGCTGCCGATAATTCACCCGTTTGCAGCGCCTCGATCGCCTGCTCGATCAGCCGCAACCGATTAAAGTTATGTTCTGCGTACTTTGACCAGAGCTGCTGCAAGCCAACTTGGATTTGTTGTTTTTGCCTTCCGGTTTCTAAGTCCTGTTGAATCTGAGTTGGGTTAGCAAGGGCTTGATCGGTTGACTGATTCGTATTTCCAGCAGTATCTACTTGATTCAAACTATTTTTATTTAATTCATTTTTACTTGACCCGTTTTTATTTGACTCGTTTTTATTTGACTCGTTTTTACTTGACCCGTTTTTATTTAATCCATTGCCATTCAGAATGATCGGCGCTTGCTTTTGCCCCACAGCCTGTGAATCTTCAGGAACAGATTGGGACGGTTCAGATTTAGATTGCCGCAGCCGATACCCCATACCGTAAACAGTTTCGATAAAATTAAAGGGGGCACCCGCCTGCTTCAACTTCTGCCGCAGTCCTTTAATGTGAGAGGTCACCGTATCCTCACCCGGCATTTCCTCACTACCCCAGAGATGCTCCAGAATACTGCTACGGGCAAAGACACGCTGCGGATGACGCAGAAACAGCTCCAGCATGCGATATTCCTTCGGCGTTAGCTGCAGGAGTTGATCGCCATAGGTGACTTGACAAGCTGCCAGATCCAGCCGCAGATGATCCCACTCCAGCACAGGTAAAACAAACGAACTGCCGCGGCGCAATAACAGTTCGGCTTGTTCAGCCCGCTGCTTTTCTTGCTCGGCGCGTTGTTTTTCCTGCTCGGCGCGTTGTTTTTCCTGCTCGGCCCGCTGGAGTTCTTGCAGAGCGGCTTCCTCTGGATTCAGGATCAGCTCTCCGTCAGGCGTAAAAAAGCGCAGTTTAGACTCATAGACACCAAGATATAGTTCAAGCTGCTGGCTCCACAGCCAACCGCGTGAGTCGGGCTGAAGATCTTGATAAACACCTGCTAGCAGTTGAAATCCTTTGAATTCCTGAGTGCTGGGATCGAACCAAAAGTATTCTGGCGTGCGGAAAATGTTCTGGTAAATTTGCTTTTTTAAGCCCCGGTCCGTATTGGCAGTGGAATCTGACAAAATTTCGATAATCAGGTTGGGATACTGGCCGCCCTCTTCCCACACCACCCAGCTTTTGCGCGGCTTGCGATCGGTGCCCAGTACGACAAAAAAATCAGGACCCCTGAAATGCTCTGACTTAAGCTGACGGGGGCTATAGTAAATCGTCATGTTGCCGCAGGCGTAGAAATCTTGTCGCCCTCGCCACCAAGCCTCTAGGCACTGAAGCAGCAAGATCATTTGCCGCAGATGAAATTCTGTTTCCATCGGAGGTTCATCACTGTACAAATCGCCGGGTGGAAAGACAATCCCATCTTCCAAACTATCTCCCAGCTCCGCTGTTGCTTCTGATGTTTCCTGTGACCGCAGGTCAGTAGTTTGATCCTGCGGTTGATCCTGTACCTTGTCCTGAATTTCAGGATTTGACAAAGAGGACATGATTGATCAACCAGAATGGTTTACCAGAACGTTAGTTCTAGTTTAGTGGAATTGATGCGCGTGTCTATTGGCAATTCTTAGGCGCACCATCACGAATTTCTTGCAGTTTCAACCGTCTAAATGCCTACTCGCCACAGCAACAGACGATAGGATCGATCATTAATAATGATAAAGTTCTAGATCGAGCTGATTCTCCGTCTGCGGTTTACTACGAAGAGGTCTATAGATTCATGGCTGCTGTTACTCAGGTTCCGGCTTTTTGTGAAGGAATTCAATACTTGTTCAATCGCGGCGTACTTGCGCTTGGCTTGATCTACTTTCTGCGCATGTTCTGGGCTTTTGCGGGCCAGTTCGGCTAGCCAACGGTTGCCCCAGCGCACATGGCCTGCTTCTTCCGGCAAAATGCGTTCAATGGTTTCGCGAATTTTGATATTTTCTTCGGTTTGGGGCGCTTGCTTGAGGGCATAAATATGCGCCGAGAAGTATTCACAGCCACGTTTTTCGGTCACATTGATTGCCGCTAACGTCGAAATCAGGAAATCATCCAGGCTTTCGTCCGGATTGGCATATTCTCGATCCAGCAGGCGTTCAAACTCATCGATGTAGGAAGAACCCATCGGCGTTCCCACGTTGGCTCCCAACTCTACTAACAAATCCGTTAACCACATGGCATGGCGAGCCTCGTCGGAAATATGGCGAGACAGGTCTCTGACTAGCTCTGGAGATTTGCCATTCAACTGTTCAATTAGTTCGGTCAGGTCTTTACAGCTCCGCTGCTCACTATAGCGATAGCGGTTGAGCGTCATCAAATGAATCTCACGGTCGCGTACCACTTGCTTTAGCACATCACGAGCGCTTAAGGTGCCAAAGGAGCTTTCTAGTTTACGAGGATATACAACGGTCATAGGTTCTGCTCAATCAAAACGTTTGGGTCAGGGAAAACGAGCTTTCTCTAGCGATAGACAGGATCACTGTAGGAAGAATCAGAATCTGTTAATTAGTGTAACGAAGAACGATAGACTTGTCTGACCGGCGACAGGGAATACTGACAGCGCCGATTTGGATTGATAGACAAGTTGATAAACAAAGTTGATAAACAAAGTTGATAGACAAAACCCTAACCTAACGAGATGCGCTTGACTGAAGGAGGGAGTTGGCAATCGAAATGACCCGCCCAAGAGGCGTTCACCCATCCAGTAAATTAAAAGGAAACATGTCAAGAAACTTACCGATCAAAGACCTGATTTTTGCTGCATTGCTCATCTTTGTGCCGATTTCGCTACTGGCAGAATGGCTGCACTGGGGCGCATTGACCGTCTTCATTACGGCCTGCTTGGCTGTGTTGCCCCCGTACCCCCGAAACCCTCACCTCTGCTGAATTTATAGAAGTCAGCCGTCACTGTTTGGAAATCTTTCGTCAGGAGATGCGGAAATGACTACTAGCGTTCGTTTCTCAAAAAATCAGGTTCAGTTTTCGCTGGCCCGCACAATTGATCGGTTTTTGCCGTTAATTGGTGTATTGGTGCTGTTTGGCGTTTGGTGGTTGATTGCGGTCTCTGGCTTTGTCAATCCGGTGCTATTGCCGACGCCGATCGCCACCCTGGGGACTCTGATCAGCGGTATGGCAACCGGGGCGATGTTGCCCGATTTCTTTGCCACCGTGCTGCGAACCTTTAGTGCATTCCTGATGGCAGCTGCGGTTGGAGTGCCGATCGGAGTAGCGCTGGGCAGTTCCGAAAAGATTTATCGTAGCGTAGAATTTTTGATTGACTTTTTCCGTTCCACTCCTGCGAGTGCCTTGATTCCCCTGTTTATTCTCTTCTTTGGTGTGAGCGATTTCTCCAAAGTCGTCATTGCTGCCTTCAGTGCATTTTTGCTGATTGTATTCAACAGTGCCTACGGAGTCATTAATGCCAAACAATTGCGAATCCTGGCCGCCAAGGTAATGGGAGCCAACCGTTGGCGAGTTTTCAAGGATGTTCTGCTGCTAGAAAGTTTGCCTCAAACTTTTATTGGTTTGCGCAGCGGCATCAGTATTTCCCTCGTGATTGTGATTGTGGCGGAGATGTTCATCGGCACTGAACAGGGCTTAGGCAAACGCATTATTGATGCCCAACAGATTCTCAACGTCAAAGATATGTATGCCTCGATTTTAGTCACTGGAATTTTGGGCTATTTTCTCAACATGTTGTTTCTGGTGATCGAGAAGCGATTCATTCATTGGAGTGGAAAGTAGGGGTAAAGCATTTGTCAGATAGTTTAGAGTGCAAGCATAAAGTCTCATGCGTAAATGCTCTACCCTTGGATTGTGATATCCATCCTAATATTTATTCCAGTGGCAATCGCACCGTCACCGTAGTTCCCTGATTCTCTTGGCTTTCGATGGTCCATTCACCCCGATGTAGCTATCACACGTTCATCCCATCCTGCAGGATAATATGACCCTAAACAGTATTGTTGCCCTTTTCGGTGCCATGATCGTGCTGGCTGCCGTTCCCAGTGTGAGTGTGTTGGCGGTCTCTACTCGGTCGGCAACCGCTGGATTAATTCACGGTGTGTTTACCACGCTCGGCATCGTCATGGGCGACATTATTTTCATTTTGATTGCGATTTGGGGATTGGCGTTTTTAGCTGAGACGATGGGCAGCCTATTTGTGCTGGTTCAATTCCTGGGCGGAGCCTATTTGATCTGGTTAGGCGTCCGGCTATGGCGGTCAACATCAAAACCGATGCAGACAGAAGTGAAAACCACTTCGCTGCTGTCTAGTTTTCTGACCGGATTGCTGATTACCTTAGGCGATCAAAAAGCCACCTTGTTCTATCTCGGCTTTTTCCCAGCCTTTCTGGATATTTCTAACATATCATACTGGGACACTGGCATAATTATGGCAATCACGATTGTGGCTGTAGGTGGTGTGAAGCTAGTCTATGCCTTGCTGGCTGATCGAGCCAGATTGCTAATTCGTTCCAACATGACAAACCGAATGAACACCGTTGCTGGCTGCGTCATGATCGCGGTTGGTGTATTTTTGATCAGCAAAGCGTTTCTATCCTGATTCAAAAAGTTTTTCAGGGGGTTGATCAATCCAGTCAAGGAAATAATTAAAAAACCAATGGAGCTGACGGGAGTCGAACCCGTGTCCGTCCTAGTTATTAGTATCTCGCTCGTTCACAGGTTTAGCTTCTCTAATCCTCGAAGCGGGAACCGTTCCTTATCCCGAACGGTGGGATGCTCTGGTAAAGTCTTAGCCAGTGATTGACCAGAGGCAATCAACTGGAGCATCCGTTGGGGTTAAGTCCGTAGCCCTTAACGGAGTCGAACTACAGACGCTCGAACCTATGAGAGGTTGTTAGGCAACAGCAGCTGCCTTACGAGCAAAAGGTACGATGTTGTTCGCATGTACTCATTTTGAGCCGTTGATTTGCGAGAGGCGACTCACTCTCGACCTGTATCACAAGATAGCGTTCGTGGTTTGTTTTTCTTCGCCGAGCCAGGAAGGAACGGTGGCTTCTGAACGCTGTCGGGCTGCTTTTACTTGCGCATAGCGATGCTGAAGAGCCAAATTGTCTGCGTCAACTGTGAGGGCAAACTGCAGGTTCTTGAAGGTGTATTCGTGGGCGCACCAGACGCGAGTTTGATCTGGTAAAGCGCGTAGTTTACTAAGGGAGCTAACCATCTGGGTAGGAGTGCCTTCGAACAATCTGCCGCAGCCACCGGCGAATAAGGTATCGCCACAGAACAAGTCTCCTACCTGCTCTGCACCCAGAGGCGGGAAATAATAGGCAATATGAGCGCGGGTATGCCCCGGCACAAACAGCACCTCAGCCACTCGCTCCCCAAACCAGACTGAATCGCCTACCTGCAAAAAGACCTGCTGACCAGGAATGCGACCTCGATCCTCTGCTCCTCCGTAGACGACCGCATTGGGAAAATGACGCAATAGTTTTGGGTTCCCACCGACATGATCGGCATGATGATGCGTATTGAAAATTGCCACCAGCTCAGTCTGTAGTTCCTCTAGCTGACGCAGGACCGGCTCAGCGTCTGCCGGATCCACAACGGCAGCATGACCGTCACCATCATCAAGCAGAAAAATATAGTTATCAGCCAAAGCGGGAAGGCGATGAATCCGCATCGAGCAGCCTCCGAATTGAAGCAGTTGATCCAAGATATACCCAAACCTACTGAACCTGATCAAGCTAAGCCGCTGTCAAAAGACGGAATGTACAGAAATAGTCTCCGTAGATTTCCCATAGTCACCTTCTCTAGTATCGAATATGTCCTAGCAGTTTCTTTTCATCATTCCTTCATACAGGTATTAACCGTTCTTTGCCCAAGGCCGTTGTAGCGAATCGGACAATAGAAGCAGCACAAACTGCAATGCAGAGATGCGGTGCAATTGGGAACACTGAATAGGAGGGGGTGTCTTATGGTATGGATTACAGAGAGCCGTCCCAGTGCGGCAATTCGGTCACTGGTTGAGCAAATTATTGCAGCAGGACAGCTCAGCCGACAGGAGCATCTACGCCGTCATCCATTTGGTGGGGCCATCCTCGAACTCGTCTCGGCAACCTCCCATGATCTCGTCCATCCGCTGCTGGAACCAGCGGGCGAGCTCCTGAGGAACCTCACCCCACGGCTCGCCCGCGTCCTCCGCGAAGCTGACGTGGAAGATAGCGTTGTTGTGGAGCGCGAAGACACGAACGCACCAGCCGTGTCTGAGCCATAGCCAGTGCAGTTGCATCGTCACCCTCGGGTCGATGTTCTCCGACGAGGCGAAGACGATCCGAAGATCGCCATCCCCGCCGTCCGCGATCAGCACCGGGTCCGTGTCACCCCACTTGCCGCGCATTGCTCTCGCGATCGATTGCAGCACCTCGCGATTCTCCGGGTTGTCGGGGTGGACAAGCAACGCCACCTGTGGGAAGAACTTGCTCTGGGTGTCATGGTGCTCCAAGACGATGCCGTTTTCATGATCCATGTTGTAATCCGATCCCCCGGCGTAGCCGGGAACTGCGCAGCCACCGCGCACGCGGCGACTCGCCGCGTTTGTTGCGTGTTTGCACGGCCTGCGATGTTCCGCCCCCGCCGCACCGCCCGGTGCAGTCGCGTGGGCGACACAGAGCATGCGTCGAAGCCGTGCGATTTGTTCGCGGTACCGGCGGCGCAGCAACGTCCGCGTTAGGCGAGGAAGACAGTTATCACCTAACAAGATTTCTTCGGGCGGCTCGTCCGGGAACGTGTCGGCCGCGGGCTATCGGGCGACGCTGTCAAACCGGAACTTGCTCGCCTCCAGGTACGTCTGGTCGAGCTCGAACGCGAGCCACCGGCGCTCCAGCGCCTCGGCGACCATGCCGGTCGTATTCGACCCGGCGAACGGATCCACGACCACGTCGTCGTAGTCGGTCAGCAGCTTGATGAAGAACTCGGGCAGGACGGCCGGGAACCGGGCGGGGTGGATCTTGATGCCCGCCTCCTTGCACCGCAGCGTGTATGGGTCGTTCGCGGCGTTGTTGCCGAACTTGAGCAGGTCGCTGGGCGTGTCGTCGTCGATGACGTTCGGCGGGATGCTCCCGCCCTGATCGGCGTCTGGTGCAGTTCTCTGGGCTGACTTTTTGGGCTGACTTTTTGGGCTGACTTTTGGTCGAAAGACTTTTGGTTGAAAGACTTTTAACCGAAAGGATTTTAGCCGAAAGGATTTGCTAAGAAGCAATCTAATATATTTGTACTATTCTACAAAATTGGGTGGGAGAATGGCAAACTAACGCAATCTAGCTTAGTGTATTCCCTTGGTCACAAGTTTGGCTTGATTGCCAGCCCAATCCCTAGCCTTTATCACCAGCCCCGTCAAGGCGCTGCCAACCGCTATGTTAAGGAAAATACTCCGACATTCCGCTGGATTTGAGCTAATTTGCGTTATGGCAAAACTGGGCTTGGGCATGTTATGGCTAGCGACTACCTGAATTACCTTGTCGGAGGCGAACCATGTCCCAGCCAATTCTGTCTGATCCCTCCAATCAAAAACATGATAGAAAGGTTCCTCTCCGCTTGATTTTGGTTCTGCCTTTTGTGTTGCAAATCTTTGCAGCAGTGGGACTGGTCGGATATCTCTCCTTTAGAAATGGCCAAAGGGCTGTGAAGGATCTTGCCGCAGAGTTGCATCGAGAAATTGCCTCCCGCACCCAGCAACACCTGGAAACTTATCTGGCCACCCCCCATCTAGTGAATCAGATCAGTGTCGATGCAGTTCGCGAGGGGCGATTAGATACAGAAAATCCAGCAAGCGAGCGCTATCTCTGGCAACAGAAGCAGTATTTTAATTCAGTCAGCTGGATCATGGTTGGCGATCAGCAGGATGGCTCTTTCCTGGGAATCGGGCTGCGCGGCGAGAATACGGCTCCTCAGTATATTTCTGTTAATCAATCTACAAATTTCTTCAATCACTACTACAACATTGATTCGCAGGGGAATCGCATCGGACCACCCGAAATCGGTAAGAAATATGATGCGCGGCTCCGCCCCTGGTATAAAGCGGCAGTTGCCGCCAAGCAGCCGGTTTGGGGAGAGATTATTCCTGATTTTGGTTCCCCGGTTCTGGTGATTACGGCCAGCCAACCGGTTTATAACCAAGCAAATCAGCTTCTAGGCGTACCCAATAATACAGTCAACCTTAACACTCTCCCCTCAACATTCCTCCATTAGCAGGATGACACCCTGAATTTGCTGCTGCTCACCGATTAGAGGCGTACAGGTAACACGACATTGAATATTACGGCCCCGGCGGTTGATTGCACTCAGCACAACTTCAGATACACTGTCTACAGGACCGGATAAACAGTCGCGGATGGGCTGACGCAGTTGCTCGACGGGTAAGCCAATATCTAAATTGAGGAAGTTTTGCTCCACCGCTTCTTCTGGACGCAGTCCCCACATGTCTTCTGCTTTGTAGTTCCAGATCTGGACATGCAGGTTGCGGTTGACTACAATCACTCCACCCTTGAGGCTAGTCAGAATTGCTTCTAGAAATGCATTGCTGCGGTTTAACTCTTCGCTGCGGCGCTGGAGTTCATCGTTTACGGTTTGCAGTTCCTCGTTGGTAGACTGTAATTCTTCATTCATCGTCTCCAACTCTTCATTGGTAGATTGCAACTCTTCGTTGGTCGTTTCTAACTCTTCATTGCTGGATTGTAGTTCCTCGTTGGTCGTTTCCAGTTCTTCATTCGTAGACTGGAGTTCCTCATAGGCCATCTCTAACTCTTGGTTCGAGTGTTCTAATTCTTCTTGCAGACGTTTGTAGCGCGTTACGTCAATAAAATTAACGCTCACGCCCAAGCTAGTACTGATCGGATCGAACAGCGGCACTACCTGTATGTCAAAATAAATGATTTCCCCCTGGGGCGATTGCCATTCGACATCTCGTAGATTGATTGTGATGCGCTCGTTGTAGGCTCGTTCAATACAAGAGCGTAACTCCACCGGACGGTAAGAAATTTCTAGGTCCTGCAAGGGGCGGCCCAAATCCTGAACGGTTAAACCAAACAGGGAACGCGCTCGATCGTTGAGCAGTGACAGCGATCCATTAGCATCAATCACAACGCGGGCAGACGGACCACTTTCAAAAGCGGCTTCTCGCAAACGCACATGGTTAGACAAAGAATTGATCTCCTCGTCGCTGTTGGTTTGCGCCATCAACAGCAACCGATCGCGGAGGATCGCTACACCACGATTCCTAACCATCCGGGTGATATGCCAGAAGGATCACTCAGGACATTCTCAAACAAGCAGGTGTAGCCCCGGAAGAATTCCTCCAGGCTTAAGCATAAAGATTAACCTCCCTCATCCCAGCGGCGGAAGAGACGCCAAAAGAAGTTGCGGGGACTTTCTGAGGGACGATCGCTAGCTAAATCAGCAGCGTCGGTAGATGAATCAAAAGACCGGAAAGAAGTTAGCTTCAGACCTAGTTCCTTTGTATCTGACTGAGCCTCAGCGACCCCGTATGTCAGACCATACGTGAACAGCGACAGCATAAAAATTAGATTCTACTTAACTCAACGATTGACTACACAAAAGCACAGCGTTGACTAGTCACATTCATTTAACTCAAAGCTTTGGCCAAAATTTTTGAATTAAACACATCCGTGCTACTACTAGTTTACCGAGAATTGGGCAAATCTGTCGATGGTGCGGTTAAAGCAAACTAAATGTGAGCTGCTATGCCCCTTGTACTTGGGCCGCCATCCACTCTAGATAGGGCTGTGAGCTGGCAACAAGAGGAGTAGCAATGATTTCGGGCGTTTCGTAGGAGTGAATGGCGCGAATTTTGGCTTCTAGATCAGCAAAGCGATTCAAATCGGTTTTGATCAGGAGCTGCCATTCTTGCTCACGGCACACTTCTCCTTTCCAGGTGTATACCGAACGAATCGGCATGATGCTGACACAAGCGGCTAGTTTTGCCTCTACTAGGGCATCAGCCAAGGTTTCGGCTTCGGCTTGGGAAGCGGCGGTGACGAAAACAATGCCAAATTGTGCTTTCTGTTCCATCAGACCTAATCTCATCGATGCGGCACTACTTCTACTCTAAGCCAGATAGATCGTTGCCGATCTGAATCGTACAATCCAAAATGAACTGGTCGGAATCGAAGCGGAACCTATGCGAAAACTGTTGTTTGGTGGATTGTGGTTAGGATTGATTGTCTATGCCTCTCTTCTGGCTCCGCCGAATCAGCCCGACACATTTGATTTGATTCAACGACTGGCGACCGGGCAATGGCCTGTTCTTCAAGAACGTAGCTTTGATACTGCGCAAGAGCGCTTTCTGAATGCGGTCTTCCGCTGGATCGGTAGACCTCGATCAGCCGCTTGACATCGAAATGAACACGCCGGAATTCCAGCGAAAGCAGCCCCTGATTGACGCTCAGGAGGGCATATTCTGCCCAGGGATCAGGGCGGAACTGATCTTCGGGGTGATCATGACGATAAGCGAAGCCTATGCTGCCCGGATTGAAATGAAAGGTGCGCCCCAGATGACGCACAAACTGCATGTGAGTGTGCCCGCCTGTATAGATGGTGTGCTGCTCCGGATTGAGATACTGTCTGACCTCATCTTCCGGCGTCTGCGGCAGAATAACATGATCAAAAGACTGCGGTGAGCCGTGATAACACAGCAGGGAAAATTTTTCATCAAGCGCCAGGCGAAAAGTTGGCTGGAAGGAGCCGATGAAAGCGAGATCGTCTGCGGAAAGCCTGGAAAGCTGCCAGTTGCGCACATCTTCCATCTGGGCGCGCCGAGCCTCCGAGACAGGCTCTGCCTCGCTGTCCACCCCCTTCAGCAGCCAGTCGTCAGCATTTCCCATGATCACAGGGCAGCCGAGTTCGCGCAGCTTTGCAGCCACTTCAGCGGGTTGAGGACCTCCCTGGATGGCATCCCCTAAACAGACGATCTGATCGACCTGCTGGTGTTTCAGATCGTCCAATACAGCTTCCAGCGCAACATAGTTGCCATGAATATCAGACAGGACAGCAATCCGCATAAGATTCTCTCTCTCGGTTGAAAGGAAGGACACGCTTAACGGCACAACACATCAGCATTACGCGGGTCACTCTCATTCGGACCCGGCATCGGAGGAACGGTCGATTTCGTCAAAATAAGCCCAGCTCTGAAGATCGGGCGGCTCGATGCCCAGCGCAGTGATCATAGCCTTGATCTGTTCCCGATGTTCACCGGCATGATTGATCACCTGCGTCACGATGACGGTTTTCGCTGCAATGCGCGGCTGTCCTTCCCAATCCAGTATCACCGTGTCTTCGGGCTGCACCTTCGATACCCAATCTGTTTAGCGGCGTGGTCGCTGGAATTGCCCATTACGGCAACTGTGTGGGTGTGCCGACTGTGGGCGGCGAAGTATATTTTGACCCAGCCTATAGTGGGAATCCGTTAGTGAACGCAATGGCGATTGGTTTAATGGAAACCCCAGAGATTGTTAAATCGGGTGCAACCGGAATTGGCAATCCGGTGCTGTACGTGGGTTCTACCACGGGACGAGACGGCATGGGCGGAGCCAGTTTTGCCAGCGCCGAGTTAAGCGACGAATCAATCGATGATCGTCCGGCAGTGCAGGTAGGCGATCCGTTCCTGGAGAAATCGCTGATTGAAGCCTGTTTGGAAGCGTTCAAAACCGGAGCCGTAGTAGCAGCACAAGACATGGGCGCAGCGGGCATTACCTGTTCTACGGCAGAAATGGCGGCCAAGGGTGGCGTGGGCATCGAGCTAGATCTAGACAAAATTCCGGTGCGGGAAATGGGCATGGTGCCCTACGAATACCTGCTGTCGGAATCGCAAGAGCGGATGCTGTTTGTCGCCCACCAAGGCCGTGAACAAGAGCTGATCGAGATTTTTCAACGCTGGGGACTGCATGCGGTAGTAGCTGGAACGGTGATTGCCGAACCGATTGTCCGCATTCTGTTCAAAGGTGAAACAGCGGCAGAAATTCCAGCAACTGCCCTAGCTGACAATACACCAATCTATCACCGCGAACTGCTAGCAGAACCACCGGAATATGCTCAAAAAGCATGGCAATGGCAGGCCACACAACTACCAGAATGTATGACTTCAGGCATCGAAATCAATCATAAATTTTACACCTGGAATGATGTTCTGCTGACATTATTAGATACACCTACAATCGCCTCTAAACGCTGGGTTTATCGCCAATACGACCATCAGGTCCAGAACAACACAGTCCTCGTTCCCGGTGGAGCTGACGCTGCCGTTGTGCGCTTACGTCCCCAAGAAGTTGCTAAAACTCAAAACTTAGAACTTAAACAAAACTCTAAACAAAACTCTAAACAAAACTCTATAGTCACCGGCGTCGCCGCCACCGTAGACTGCATACTTTTAACGGTATTTTCGGCAGCTTTTTCAATAACGTTTGAGCATCGCTTGAGCATCGCAGTTTGCTTTTCCTGTTAACTTGCCATTTCAGCCGTGGGCATACTCAAGAGCAATACGCATTCCTCTAGTCTGCTCCTTTTCAACTAAACTTCCTCGTTGGTTTGTCTAGACTATGTTTGCCTAGACGAGTTGAGTTTTCTTACAATAAGTTCCTACAATGAAATGACAGAGCTTGAAAACCAGGCTGATTGAGCTAGAGTAATCGGGCTTTGTCTGCATTCTATTCGTTGGCCCTATAGTGGCTGATTAAAACTTTGCTTTTCGATTAACGTCTAATTTTTAGATCCTGCATCTGTTTGCTCAAAGTTGTAAGCCAATGCCTTTACCTAATTACCAAACCAGCCAATTGTCTCGATTACCCGACACTATGCCAGATTGGAAGATTAAATTGCTTTACGATGGGCAATGCCCACTTTGCCTACGGGAAGTAAATTTTTTGAGGAAACGAGATGCAGGCCGAGGGTTGGTAGCGTTTGTTGATATTGCAGATGATAATTACGATCCAACCGCTCATGGCGACGTCAGCTTTGAAGCTGCAATGGGACGAATCCATGCAATTTTGCCTGACGGAACAGTTGTCAAAAATGTTGAAGTATTTCGCCAAGTCTACGAGGTGTTGGGCATGGGATGGATCTATGCAGCGACTAAACTACCTCTGATTGGTGGGATTGCTGATGCACTATACGGCATCTGGGCAAAATGGCGCTTGGCCCTCACCGGACGCCCAGACCTGGAAACTCTGGTTGCTCAACGACAGCAGCGTCTACGAACCTGCTCACAAGATCGCTGCCACTTACCTGAAGTAGATGCAAGCAGCAACTAGTAGCATGCAGTTGAGAAGATACATTTTTGAAAAACCCACCGTAAACGGTAAACAAATAGAAAGCTGAGAGAATAACGGCTTTTACACCTCCCTCAGCTCGCCCAATTTTTCGTTGATTTATTTCAAACCCAGCAGTGCTCCTATGGCAGCTCTAGGCTACAGCTTGAGGCTGGGGTTGGTAGGCATTCGCTTGCAGGCTGTAGATGGCAAGCCGGCGATTCTTTTTCAGCAGCCATACTTCGGGTACCCCATAGGCAGCGTAATCGTTGGCATCGCTGTAGGTGGTCACATCGATTTCAATAACTAAATCGGGTGCCGGATCAGTGCCCCACTGCAAACGGTCACGGCCCACGGCAGCTTGCCAGTTGTCGATATAGAAACAGTAATCCGGCTCGATGCCGCCTTCCTCTGGCAGTTCCATTGTGATCGGGGTGAAGGCTTCGTAGTTGCGGTTTTGCTGATCCAGGATTGCTATGACAACCTGAGCTACTAAATGGGCTTCTCGGCCATGTTTGGGCAGTGGGGACATTAGCAGAATTTCTCCATTGCGGTACTTAATGCGCGGAATCGAGCCATCGCCTCGGCTGTCGCATAAGGCACGATAGTCCTGCCAAGTTCCGGGCATGCGGACAACGGTTCCGGGTGGAAGCTGGATGCGTTCGCGGGAGATCAGGGCGTACATAGTGTAATGGAGGGAGAAGAAGAGGAAGAAAGTTTAGGATGCCTAAGATTTGGGTTTGTGGGTCGAGTTGATATGCAGTTCCTTGAGCTGTTTGGTATCTACCGGCGAAGGTGCATTCGTGAGCAGACAGCGGGCCTGCTGGGTTTTTGGGAAGGCAATCGTATCGCGGATTGATTCTTCACCGGCCAACAGCATTACTAGCCGGTCCAAGCCATAGGCAATGCCGCCGTGAGGAGGGGTGCCATACTCAAACGCTTCCAGCAAAAAGCCAAATTTGTCGTAGGCTTCCGCACTCGATAGACCGATGGTTTCAAACACCTGCTGCTGCACATCGGGCTGGTAAATCCGCCGACTGCCGCCACCCACTTCAAACCCGTTGAACACGAGGTCATAGGCTTGGGCACGGGCCGTTTTTAGGTCCTGCTGGTCCTCTGGCATCGGGGCGGTGAAGGGATGGTGCAGCGCTTCCAGCCGCTTTTCATCCGGGTTCCACTCGAACATGGGAAACTCGACGATCCAGAGTAAGTTGATTTTGCTGGGATCGATCAGGTTAATCCAGCCATTTTTCAGAAAGCGATCGCCGGAAACGCGATTTACGACAAATCGATCGAAGCGGGCATCCGCGCCAATCTGTCGGTACAGGAAATCTACGAATCGCTCGTGTTTGACGACATCCGTAACGCCTGCGATATCCTGATGCCGGTGTATCAGCAAACCGACGGTCTGGACGGCTATGTCAGTATCGAAGTGCCGCCTTCGATTGCCCATGACACCGAAAAGACGATCGAGGAAGCCAAACGCTACTACGCTCAGATTGGTCGTCCCAACGTCATGATCAAGATTCCGGGCACCTCGGCAGGACTACCGGCGGTCGAAGCCGTGATCGCGGCGGGGATTAACGTCAATGTAACGCTGCTGTTTTCGGTAGACAGCTACGTCAATTGCGCTGAGTCCTACATTCGCGGTCTCGAAGCACGGGTTGCCAAGGGTGAAGACATCAGCAAAATTGCCTCGGTTGCCAGCTTCTTCCTCAGCCGCATCGACAGCAACATCGACGAGCGCATCGTTCAGAAACTCAAGGGCATGGATCAAATCACCGCTCGCGAAAAGCTGCTAGCCATTAAAGGTAAGATTGCGATTGCCAACGCCAAACTGGCCTATCAGGAATACAAGAAAATCATCGCTACCGATCGCTGGAAAGCTCTAGCTGCAAAAGGGGCAAACGTGCAGCGGCTCCTCTGGGCCAGCACCAGCACCAAGAACCCCGACTACAGCGATGTGATGTATGTGGATGAGCTGATCGGTCCCGATACGGTCAACACCCTGCCGCCGAACACAGTCGATGCCTGTAGCGATCACTGCAATGTGGACAGCCGGATTGAGTCCAACATCGATGAAGCCTATCACCTGATTGAAAGCCTAAAAGATCCCGATGTTGACATTGACCTCGATCAAGTCATGGATGAACTTCTAACCGACGGTATCGAGAAATTTGTCCAACCCTTTGAGGCGCTGATGCAGTCTCTGCAAGAAAAAGTTGATCGACTCTCGCCCGTTGCTTAAGGAAGTTTTAAGTTTTGAGTGTGAGTTTTGAGTTGGTTATGACCGACGACTACCAGGTGGGACGAGTTGTTGCAGCACTAGAAGACCTGGAAATTCTAGAGGATACATTGATCTATGTGATTATTGGCGACAACGGCGCATCTGCCGAGGGCACGATCCACGGCGCTTTCAACGAAATGGCCAACTTCAACGGCATGGCGGCGCTGGAAACTCCAGAATTTATGCAGTCAAAGCTGGAGGAATTTGGTTCTCCCGAATCGTATGGTCACTATGCGGTAGGCTGGGCCTGGGCGATGGACACGCCCTATCAGTGGACGAAACAGGTGGCTTCCCACTGGGGTGGAACTCGCAATGGCACGATCGTCCGTTATCCCAAAGCGATTCAGGAGAAGGGCGGGCTGCGCCATCAGTTTAGCCATGTGATCGATGTCGCTCCAACGGTGTTGGAAGTGGCCGGGATTCCTGAACCCACCATGGTCAACGGCGTGTTGCAAAGCCCCTATGAGGGCATGAGCATGGTGTATAGCTTCAATGATGCCAACGCCCCGGAACAGCATGATGTGCAGTACTTCGAGATGTTCGGCAATCGAGGCATTTACTACAAAGGCTGGAGCGCTATCACCAAGCACCGTACTCCTTGGGTCATGGTGGGACAAAAGATGGTGCCCTTTGATGAAGATGTCTGGGAACTGTACGACGGCAGCAAAGACTGGTCGCAGGCCCATGATCTCGCTGAACAGATGCCGGAAAAACTGCATGAGTTGCAGCGCCAATTTCTGATTGAGGCCGTCAAGTACAACGTGTTGCCCCTGGACGATCGCCAAACCGAACGCATCGATCCGGCAACGGCTGGACGACCTTCCCTGGTGAAAGGAGACTCGCAAATTTTCTTTGCTGGAAGGGGTCGCCTATCGGAAAACAGCGTCATCAATATCAAAAACAAGTCCTTCTCTATCACCGCTGAGATCGAGGTGAAAGACCAGCCTGCTAATGGAGTGATCATCGCTCAGGGGGGTAAGTTCGGCGGCTGGAGCGTCTATGCCAAAGATGGCAAGCTCAAGTTTACCTACAACGTGCTGGGCATCAAGGAGTTTCCGACTGAAGCCGGCTCGAAAACCGGTGCTTCGCTGGAAGCCGGAAACAGAAGCATCGGCAAGCTCGGCTCGATACTACCTGAAATTTATATATTCGGTCAGAGCCCTGATGTTTCCGACCGTTTTTGTTCATTTCAGACAACAAACAGCGTGGAGCTGCCATATCATTTCCGCATTAATGGCTGCTGTAAATGTGTTATACTCGGTGAATAATTTTTTGGAGGATATTATGACACTTCGATTGGGCGATGAAGCGCCGAATTTCACGGCGACAACTACCGAAGGCGAGATCAATTTCCACGAATGGCTCGGCGATAGCTGGGGAGTTCTGTTCTCGCATCCCAAAGATTTTACACCCGTTTGCACGACCGAGTTGGGCTATATGGCGAGTCTCAAAGACGAATTTGAGAAACGGAATGTAAAGGTGATCGGGCTAAGTGTCGATCCAGTTGAGAATCATTCGCGTTGGTCAGTGGATATCGCTGATGCTACAGGACATTCTCCAAATTATCCTATGATCGGTGATACGGACCTGTCGATCTCAAAACTTTACGGCATGCTTCCTGCCGGAGCCGGTGAGAGTTCGGAAGGGCGTACGGCAATGGACAATATGACCGTCCGAAACGTGTTCGTGGTCGGTCCTGACAAAAAGATCAAGTTGATCATCGTCTATCCGATGAGCACGGGACGAAACTTCGATGAAGTGCTTCGCGTGATCGATTCGTTGCAGCTTACTGCAAAATATAGTGTTGCAACACCGGTCAATTGGAAAGACGGAGATGACTGCATAATTATACCTGCTGTAAGCGATGAAGAGGCAAAGGATAAATTCCCGGCCGGTTGGAATGCCGTTAAACCGTATCTTCGGATAACGCCGCAGCCAAATAAAGTAAAAGGCGAAGGCCAGACCGCATAGTGAGACTTCAGGCACAGGTAGGCGAGAACACGAGCACTGTCGATATCAAACGCGATGGTGATCGTGTTTTTGCGCTCGTTGACGATCGCGAATATGAACTTGATGCGTTGGAGCCCGAGCCAAATGTTTATTTGCTAAGGCACGAGGGCTGCGTCTTTCAGCGTTCTATTTTTCCTATGGACCGAGATCCGAAGCCGAAAAGCAACTTGATTTTTTTATGCTCGTGCCGACGTGGGCGGATATTGTAAGGGACAGGGCCTTTCCGATCCGGTATGAGAAATATCACCGCTCCACGTGGCATTATTCCGACACCTTCTGGCGAAAAGTGGACGGAAATGTTGAAATAATTACAGATAAAGAACCAGGCGGACAAGGCGTCGTAAAGCTGAATGATTTTGACAAGATAATGCGCGATCCTTCGGCGGGTGACGCTAATAAAGCGATTGCCATGGCTTGGTTTCTGCACGTTGTAGGTGACCTGCATCAACCGTTGCACACTTCGGGCCGCCATACGGAACTAGAACCAAACGGAGACCAAGGGGGAAATCTTTTCCTGCTAACACCTGAGGGAACGCCACGAAACGAGCAGGTGAATCTGCACTGGTTCTGGGATTCAATTGTAGGAAGAAACGTTCCGTATCGCGAGGGAATGTCAGAATTCCACTACATCAAGGATATAGCCGAATCGATCTTGACCCGTTATCCGTATGACAATCGCACTTCGCTAATGCTGCTCGGTTCCTATGATAAATGGCAGTTCGAATCGTTCACGCTGGCGACAACGGATGTTTTCAATGAGGAGCTTAAACGGTTCGTTATGCCAGGCGACAGATACCTTAGGAATGCCTATCGCGTCTCAGAAGAAAGGCTTGCAATGGCAGGTTACCGAATGGCTGACACGATGAACGAGATATTCGGCAAATAGATAAATGAAGGCAGACCCCAAAACCATTTCCTCAGTTGAGGCCCGCGAACTCCTCACCTATTTCGAGGCACGAAAAGCATCGATGATCGAGTTGATCCGCGAGATCGTGGAAATTGAATCCCCATCTCACAATGCGGAGCGAAGCCGCGAGATTACAGCCTGGATTGAATCCGGGTTCAGATCGACCGGAGTCAAGCTAAGCTTCGAAAAGTACGAGGTGCAGAATGAGGGCGATCATTTAGTAATACGAGGATTTCCCTGTGATGCTAAGCCAACACTTCTTCTGACTTCATCGAGGTCTTTGCGGCTGAGGGAGTATTTGAACGAGCGCTGGATGTCGCGGCCATCCTCTGCAGCACCAATGTAACGGACTGTTAAGGAGTCTACTTCTAGCCACAAGTCAGCTTCCCAGGTAGTCTTTTTCACATGCCAGCGGTGGAGGTCAGCTTCGTCTTGCTGGCAGCCCTGCGTCCTTAACCAGTCTTCGATATCTGGCAGGGGATGGTTATAAAGCGGAGTATCAGAAGGGGGTAACGCCATTTCCGGTCAAACGGTGATTTCCTTTCCTCATTCTAGCCGCTTCATACTTCTTTACAAATAATGATGGGCAAACCGGGATGGCTGATTGCATTAATTAGGGGTTAATCAAAGGTTTTAATCATCTAAGTACCTCGGCATAATTAAAAACCAGATTCAAAGCCCTGCGTCGCCCGCTGCGCGGGCGGTTTAGGTTTTAGGTTTAATTATGCTCACCTACTTAGTAGGGGCATTTGTTGCTATTTGAAGTAGGGTTAGGGACTGCACCAGGGAGATTGGTAAAACTTGATTGCTGATACTTTGGGCGTAGGTGGCCCCTAAATAAAAGCGGTAGTCTGGATTTTGAGCGAGATGAGTCTGAAAAAACGCCACGCTTAGCGCCTTCAGGTAGGCTTGGGCTACTTTAGGATCGGGGCCGATGATTTCGGAGGGCAGCGGAATCACATCGGCGGCAGTGGGGTCAGGCACGTCGATCGTCGAGAAGTGGGTACCACCTTGGAGGAGTACCAAGTATTTATTGGGCGTGGCTAGCCAGGTGAAGGGGCGAATCTGCTCGATCAGGGCTGGGGCAATCGTATCGGCACTGCCGCTCATCAGCATCACCGGGATTTGAATATCAGAAAAATCTGCGGCTCCGATCAGGCTGCTGCCAATCGAGTTGATTGCCACAATTGCTTTGACCCGCTCATCGTATAGATCGGACAGAGGTTGCGGCAACTCTAGAGCACGACACTGGAGCAGCAGGGAGAGGTTGAGAGTATCATTGCGGTCACAGTCGATCTGAAGTTGCTGTAGATCGATGCGTCTCGACGCTCATGCCCTCCATCGCCTGCTCGGGAAGGAACTCGTTGGCCTGGAACCAGAAGTAGCGGATCCAGCCATCGGTGAGGATGATGTCCGCGTCGAGGATCTCGCCGGTCATCGGGTGGGTCCGGCTCGGGCCGATCGCCGTCCCTACGTCATTGGCCAGCCAGCGGATGAAGTTGTACCGGGTGTCCTCCGGGTCCTTCTCCATGTGCGCGCCGCTGGCCTTGTCCTGGAACCGCACCTCGATCGCGTCGACGATCCCCACCTGCTCGAAGGCCTTGTTCCACGCCAGCGCGCCCTCGCGGACCCATCGCCGGTAGCGGATCGGGAGCGTGTGCTCGACGTAGAAGACGATCGGCTCCTTCGGGGGGCTCAGGCGAAGGCTCGTGTCGGCCTTCTCCAGGTGCCAGCGGTTGATGTACCGAACCCACACCTCGTCCTGCTTGAACTTGCCCAGGTCGCGGAACGCCGTGTGGAAGTACCCGACCCGCTCGTCGGCGAGGCGCGGCTTGTAGGCCGGATTGTCCTTCACCAGGCTCACGTTGTAGTGGAACGTGCGGAGCTGGCCCCCCGCGGTGGGCCACTCGAACGAGACCACGAAGTTCTCGGGGAAGCTCTTGATGCTCTTGACCGTCGCCAGCCGAGCGTTGCTGCCACGCACCTGTGCGCCGTAGAAGGTGTCGGCCTGCCCGACGAGCAGCCCGTCCAGGTCGATCACGGGCTGCCCGCCCGGTCCCATCGCCACGATCGGGACGTCGAAGACCACGCGGTCGGTGAAGATCTGCTGGATCGCGTCCTTGCTCTGGGCGTCGCCCGTGGATCGGACCTCGATCTGCGGGGCGATGAACGCCATGCGCTTGTCGAACCGGCGCCAGTACCCGTAGATCTCCCCGGCCATGAGCCCGGCGAAGAGGTTGCCGGTGGGCACGGTCATGCTGAACATGTGCCGCTGGTTCGCCCAGCCTCGGGGCAGTTCGGCGAGCACCTGCCCGTCACGGCGGCGGACCCAGAGGGTGTAGAGGGTCTGCTCCTCGCCGCCGGTCACCACGCGCTACTGTGCGGCTTTCTCACCCCCAAAAACTGTTTGGTCAGGATCGGGAATCGCTGGCCGAAGCCTATCCAGGTGACGTGATTGGCTTGAATAACCCTGGTGCATTTGCCATTGGCGATACGATTTATAACGGCCAAAAGCTGGAGTACGAAGGCATTCCCATGTTCTCGCCAGAGCTGTTTGCCTATTTGCGCAACCCCAACCCCTCCAAGTTCAAGCAATTCCGCAAGGGCGTAAATGAACTGCGCGAAGAGGGAGCCGTACAAATTATGTATTCTGCCGATGAGTCGAAGCGAGATCCGATCTTGGCGGCGGTGGGTCAGCTTCAGTTTGAGGTGGTGCAGTTCCGCTTGCAGAATGAATATGGTGTCGAAACTCTGCTCGATCCGCTGCCCTATAGCGTTGCCCGTTGGGTGGAAGGCGGTTGGGAAGCTTTGCAAAAGGTAGGCCGTTTATTCAACACGGTTGCCGTTAAAGATAGCTGGGGCCGTCCGGTGCTGCTGTTTCGTAATGAGTGGAATTGTCAGCAGGTGGAAGGCGAGCACCCAGAGCTAAAGCTGAAGAAGGTGGCTCCGGTGGTGTCGGGTCAAGAACCGGAAGCGCTTTAGAAGAAGCCAGGAGTCAGGAGTGGGGTTTCTGTAGGGCAAGGGTTAGCGGAGCATCAACGGGCAAACTCGCTGGTGCAGGAGTAGGCAATGTTCTGACCAGTGGACAGGGCAAAACCAAAGGCGCTGATGAAGTTGACTTTGTGCTTGCGTAGTAATTTGAGACAAGTGCGGAATTATTCCGCAACAGTTTGAGCACCATACTTAGAGGGGCAAGAGAGAGTGGGCAAACCGACTGAACTCTTAACGCCCCTTTGTTTTTTCAAATAAGCTTGGGAGATCTAGAACTGTTCTAACCACTTTACAGCGTTTTTCACTCATGTGAGGTACAGGGGGTGTGGGGGCTTCGCCCCCACGCAGGGGCAGTGCCCCCTGCACCCCGTTTTTCGTACTTCACTAGCCTAGAAAAAGGCTGTAACTGCGGCTATACTAACCTCAATCTAAGTGAACTGCCCACGTACTCGTCCGGCATCGCGCCTTTCGCATAGCCGTTTAGGATCTGGTTGGCAGATTGATCGGGGAAAACAATATAACTTCCTAGGTCGCCTCCTGACCGAATCTGCTTATCAGTAATACTGCGATAGTCGGCATCACATTTTGCCTTATTTCGCTGCTCAAACACCCAACGTGTCCAGCCCTCGTCCATAGAATCAGGGGCCGAGCGATAAATGCCTTTCGACGGAGTACCGTGTCGGCCGCCGACTCCGCAACCTCGTCCGAACCCTAGTCCTGCGGACTCATTCTTAATGGTCAAGTTCTTGAAGATGGGAACGACCTCGACACCGAATAGCAGCGGCAACGTGTGAGCGGTTACGTCGTACGGACGCACCGGATTCCCATTATTGTCCAAAAGATCCGGATAGCTTTGGGTTTCCAGAAGTGCTTTCGCAAATCCGCCGTAAGGCTGGTCCAATGGAACGAAGACCGTTTGATCAGGATACTGAATTCCGTCGAGTTTGAAAGACCTCACTGTTTTCGTCTCAACGCCTGCCCGTCCGAGAAGGCTCAAAAGCTCCTGTCGGCGGAAATGAGCATCCGTTACTCCGTTTGATTCGGAAAGTTTGGGATAAGGAATGAGAAATCCTTTCAATTCACCGTCTTTCCTTGGTCGGACTGCCTCTTTCCCGATCTCAAAGAATCGCGACAGCCATTTCTCGCGGTTGTTGGCGGCGTGGTCCAGCAGGCTGAAGGCGGTGGCGGTCATGTAGTCGGTGATGTTGCGGAGTTTCCATGTCCCGCCTCTCCATACGGGTCCGAAGTTTGGCGATCCTACTTTCGCGTCGAGGCCGCCGGGCGAGGTGCCGAGCTGTTCGAATTTGACCTCGACGGGCGTGGCGAGCCGTGCGGAGGCGGTTTCCGATAAGATGCGCACCCCGCCGTGGTAGTGCGAATACGCGCGCGCGGGCGTCCACGCGTCGTAGGTCGTGCCCGTCGTGATGCCCTGAAAACCGTTCTTTCTGAGGTCGCCCGCGATATAGGTGCCGAGCTCGGTAAAGCCATCGACGATTCAGGAGCAGTAATCCAGATTTTCTGTTCATGACGAGCCTCAACTTTTTTAGACAGAATGCCGTTTCATTTATGCCTGCGATCTGATGGAACTTTTCGTCCCCACGCGCGACTCGGAATCGAGCAGATGATCGATGATCGCCTGGTACGCGCCATCCGCGTCCCGGTTCCGGATCGCCTCCGTGAGCTTCACATGTGCTGCCAAACCCCTTTCTACCGCACCAGAGACCAGATAACCTTCCGCAATCACTCCTCTCAGTTGATCGACGAGTGGCTCAAGCAGTACGTCCAAAAACGGGTTATGCGTCGCTTTGGCGATGGCGAGATGAAAATCCAGGTCAGCCTGCGACCACACCGCGATATCGTGCATGCCGCTGCGCATGCGTTCCAGGCAGTTTTCCAGCCGCGCAATATCATCAGCATCGGCGCGCAGGGCGGCGAGGCGCGCGTTCTCGCCTTCGAGGATACGCCGCGCTTCATACAGCGCCGCGATCGACTCGTGTGCGCCGAGCAGGCGGATATAACGCCCCAGCGCGCTGCTGGTCGGGGCTCCACTGGGCGGCGTGACATATGCGCCGCTGCCATTGATGATCTCGATCAGACCGCGCGCCTGAAGATAGCGGAATGCTTCCCGCACCACGTTTCGGCTGACCTCGAACTGATCGGCAAGCTGCTGCTCGGACGGAAGCTGAACGCCCGCCGCGAATTCGCCATGCACGATGGCGCTTTCGATTTCGTCGGCGATGCGTTCCGGCAGGCGTTTATGCGTCAGTTTGCTGAATGTCCTCATATGACCCGTTCCGCTATAGAGCTGTTCTACAGGTACAGTACTCCGAATTGATAATCATGTCAAGATTTCGCGCCTGTTTTCCACCATCCGGAAACTGCGAATGATGGGGCTTGCATTAGAACAATTTTTCGTATATCCTATGTGCAACCGTTTAGTTGCACATAGGAGTGTTGCTGATGGAAACCATCGCTATTGAACGCAGTATCTGGATCAGGGCTTCACGCGAGCGCGTCTGGGAAGCGCTCACCGATCCCGCTCAGGTGGCACACTTATGTCTGAGCCAGTCACCATTACCGTTAAGCTATTTGCCGCCTACCAAGAAGCCTATGGGATGCCCGAACTGGTTTTGGACTTACCCGCTGGCACCACCGTCGCCCAAGTGCTGGATCGGCTCATGGCAGAGCACCCAGAACTAGAGCAATGGCGGGACGTGACTCGGTTCGGCGTCAATTTGCAGTTTGTTGCGGCAGACACCCCAGTGCAGCATCACGATGAAATTGTGCTGATCCCGCCAGTTAGCGGTGGTTGACTCACTGTTTATTAGCAACGGCTCCCACTTCAAAGATCCATTCTTCTGTGCCGATTTTGATTCGATCTCCTGCTGACAGCTGTACTGCCTGATGCGGCGTCAGTCGCTGCTGGTTCAGGTAGGTGCCGTTAGAGCTACCCAGATCGGTCAACCGATAGCGTCGAGTTCCGCTAGTGTTCTCCACCTGCTCGATGCAGGCATGGTTACGGGAGCAGAGTTCATCGCTAGAAACGAGCGTATGATGGGCTTCTCGACCGATGGTGAAGGGATTGGCGGCAATCGCGATGGGAGCGCCAGATTGGCAGTGGATTAGACGAGCGGTGGTGATGGCTGAATCGATAGCAAGCGTAGTTGGCGGCAGCGGCGCTTTGTAACGGGCTGGAGCGCTGGGTTGAGGAGGCCGTTCTCCGGGTCTAAGCACAAAGGTTTCAGCAATTTGTGCCTGTAAGTTTGCCTCATGCTCTAACTCGGCCCGAGCGGTTAACCCCTCGAGCTGACGGATTACACCTCGCTTTTGCGGGAAGCTAATATCACTGACCCGGACATCATCTAGATTGAACCCCAGCGTATAAAAGCTATCGATCTGGGCAAGCAGGTAATCGCGAATCTGGACTCTGCCGATCCGATTCAGTTCTTCTAGCCGCAGTTGATTGACCACTACTCCCAAATTGTCTTTGATTGCACTGGTCAGGGCCGCGATTGGGTCCGAAAGCTCTAGCGCCACTCGTTTAGGGTCTACCACCTGATACATGACGCTGAGCGAAATATTGACCAAGTACTGATCGCGAGAGACATATCGGCAATTAAGGCATTTCCCACCACCGTCGGCGTCACTGGCGCTAGATTGCCCGAAGTTTCGAGAATGATCTCCAATCCGTCATCCGCTGAGTTCAGCTGCACTTCGGTGACTTGAACAATCGACTGTGCCAGCCATTCCTCCACCGTTGTGGCAGGATGTTCCAATTCCTGCAAGCGAGGCGGGGTAGTTTCACGAATTACTTCACCGCTGACTCCACCGCTAGTTTCACTGACGGCTTCCGACGAATTGGTCGATTGAGCTTGTTGAACTTGTTGCAACTGTCGCGTTAGAGCAGATTCAACCGCTTGCACCGGGTGGGCCGTCACCGACCCAAGCAAAGACAAACTCAGCAGCAGTTCTGATTTCCCCATATTGCCTCACACCAAATTCTCTAGCTCACCTGCCATAATGGAGGCGAGCATTTCATAGGAATCTTTCTCAGTTAAATCAGAATAGAGGAGTCGGGCAATCAGAGTTTGCCCAAAACGGATTTTTATTTGCCCGATCCGGATCGGAAGGGCGAGAGTTATCCCCTCAACCGCGTCCGATACTCCCTCGGACTGATGCCAAACTGACGCTTAAAAGCATCACAGAAGCGGCTCTGGCTGGCATAGCCGACGAGTTGGGCCACTCCTGCTACACTCAATTCCCGTTGGGTTAAAAGCTGTTGGGCATACTTCATCCGATGCATCTGCAAGTATCCAAATACAGTGGTGCCAAACACCTGCCGAAAGCCCTGCTTGAGTTTGTAGTCGTTCAACCCCACCTGTCGGGCTAGATCGAGTAACGAGGGCGGATTGTCGAAGTTTTGCAGCAAAATCTCTTTGGCGTGATGCAAGCGTTCAATGTCGCCTGGATGCAGCGAGCGGCAAGAATAGCTCGAATCTTCTGCATTGTGTTCCGTCCACTGATGGATCTGGAGTGCCAGGAGTTCTAGAATTTTGCTTTCCAGATAAATTCGTTTTGTCATTCCTTGATAGGGGCAATTCAATAGCTGCCGCAATGTCAATTCCATCGCGGCAGTAGTGCGCCCAAGAGACTGGTGAAAGCCGGTACGGCTTGAGCCATTGTCAGCTGAGCGTCTCCAGTTCCGGGCGGCATGTCTACTATCAGGTAATCCAGTTCACCCCAGCTGACTTGATAAAGAAACTGGCGGATAATCCCATTCAGCATTGGACCCCGCCAAATTACAGGCTGATCCGGATCAATCAAAAAGCCCATTGAGACGAGTTTGACGCCATAGTTAAAGGCCGGCTCCAGCACTTCTCCGGCTGCTCCTTGCTGCACCATCACCTTGGCATCCGAGAGACCCAGCATTGTAGGGGCGTTTGGTCCGTAGATATCGGCATCGATTAACCCCACCTTGGCTCCGCTCTGGGCTAAGGCAACGGCCACATTCACAGCCACCGTACTTTTGCCGACGCCACCTTTGCCGCTCGAAACGGCCAGAATGTTCTTGACGCCAGCAATACCGGTACGATCAGGTAGGGCTTTTTGCTGAGGGGTTTCTGCAGTGACATCTACCGTGACAGACTCGACTCCCGGTAAGGTTTTCACCGCTCGCTCGCAGTCTTCTACAATAAACTGGCGCAAAGGGCAGGCCGGAGTCGTCAAAACCAGCGTAAAACGCACATCTCCGTCTTTGACCTCAATATTGCGGATCATATTCAATTCCACCAAACTTTTGCGCAGTTCAGGGTCTTGAACCGGGCGTAAAACCTCCAGAATTCTGCTGGTATCAAGCGTTGTCAACATGGTGTTCTCCACCCTAGTCAGCGATGCTAGGGATATGCGTTAAGTATTAATTCCCAATGCCAATTTTAGCTTTAGCTTAGACCCGACCCAAGCACCGTGGCGCTGAGAATTTTTTCGATGCCTACCATTAACAGGACGGTTCCTAACCAATCCAGACTAGAGCGCTGTCTAGCCTTGGTTGTGTCCTGCTGATGAGGCTGGGCTTGAGCCTGTTCTGCTGCATGGGCTAGCTCGCTGGCCACCTTGGCTGCATAGGGACGAATAATCGACCAAACTAGAGGCGACAACCACCCGCGTAGCGTCACGGAATAGGACACATAAGTGCCACAAACGGTGGATTCAATTCGAAAAGCTGCCAAGCTCACCCACGTTGCCCCCCATCATTTGGGGTGTGCCGTTGATCAACGTACAGTTGACGAGCGTATCCTGCCAAGCACTCTGCGTAACATACGCCTTTCGAAGGTCAATGTGAATGTCTTGGGTTTCACCAGACCGCATCTTCCAAATGATAGCGGAGGTGATCGCATTCGCCCCCGTTACGGTCGCGGATGCACAACCGACTTTAATCTGGGTCGGGCGGATGGGGTCCATACCAGCAAATGTAATATTTCCACCCATGTCTTTACGATCCAGTCCGGCTTCTTCTAGCAACCCATCGATCACTTTCAACAGATCGTCATGGTTGTTCACAGGTTCATAGGAAAACATGATGCTGCCCTCGTTAAAGCGTAAAGTTGTTGAGACTCAGAATTATTGATCTAAGTACCTCGGCATAATTAAAAACCAGATTCAAAACCCTGCGCCGCGCTGCGGGCGGCGCAGGGTTTTGGGTTTTATGTTTAATTATGCTCACCTACTTATAGCTGAGTCAATCTTCTTAATATATCGCTGTAGATATATCACTGTAGATATATCATTCAAGGAGCATCATATAGTAACCATCTGGTGCAGGACAAACCTTGCGAAGAGATAGGGGCAGGGTTTTATGGAGAATTACTACATCTAAATCATAAAACCCATGTCCAGGTTACTTTCCAATTAAATTTGCCAAACTTTGTGCAGTCATTGCTCGGTTGGCACGGTGTCAGAGTCGCTTTCTTGGCTCTGTTCTTGGTCGCCCTGTTTCGGAGCAAAACCGTTAACTTGAATGAGTTGGCTCCTGTCTTCTGCCTCCTAATCCAACGGAAATTGCTCAAATTCCGCTAGCATGGACTATTGGCACCGAACGCTGAGCCAACTTGCCCTATTCTCTACCTGCCCTATCCCAACCTGCCCTATGAATTCAACCATCGCCCAACTCAAGGATCGCTTTGAGCAAGCACTGGTGGCTGCCTTTGGCGACGAACTCGCTGGAACTGATCCGATCTTGGTGCCCGCCAGCAATCCTAAATTTGGCGACTATTCGCGTACTTCTTGCAGAGCGGTGCGGAGGACTTCTAGACCCGGTTGCTTCCGATCGTCCTGCTGCAGTAAGCGACAGTTCTTTCCCAACATTTCGCTGGCACTGTAGCCGGTCATGGCTTCAAACGCAGGATTCACATACACAACCGGGTTATCTGGCTGTTGAACATCGGTGAGAATGATGCCATTACTGCTGGCCGCAATCGCCCGTTCCATCAGTCGCAAGCGTGCCTCAAATTTCTTGCGAGCAACCGTTGCTGCTAGAACGTTTGCAACTGCTTGCAGAAAATGAATATCATCCTGAGTAAATGACCAGAATTTTGTGGTGTAGATACCTAAAATGCCAAAGGGCTGATCTTGACCTGGAATCACCAGATTGATCCCGCTTTTGATCCGGTGGCTATACAACAGAGAGGGACAGCCAAAGCGTGTTTCAATTAGCAGATCCCGAATCACAACTGGCTGTCGCTGAGCCAGAGTGTAGCCAAACAGCCAGTTGGGCTGTGTCCCCATCTGTGTCCCTACCAGACCTGGTTGCCAGCCAGTTCCAGCCTGAAGCATCAACGTGCTGCCATTGGGCGAGAGTTCAAAGATGGCGCAATATTGCATTTTGAGAACTTGAGCAACGGTAGTGACCGCTTCGTGCATGAGCTTAGGCAAGTCGATGTTCAGCAGTGCCCGTTGTCCTAGATGGGCTACCGCTGCCTGCTGGCGAGCGTGGCGTCGTAAAACGGCCTCAGTTTGCTGCCAATGGCTGTTGCATAGAGGGCTGCATGCCGGTTGAAATCGATTTAATCTTTCTACTACTGGCTCTAATGATGCATGGATGGGCTGGTAGTTGACAGGCTGATAAGAGGCAGTATCAAATGGCTGCTCGTTTTGAGGATGCTGGTCAGCAGGAAGCATTGTCAGAGTCCTAAAAGATTTTAAAAAAGCGGGCAGAACAGAGCCATAACCCAGGAGACTTGACTCAAGGGTTTTTGACTCAAATAGAAAATAGATATAAAGAAACAAATTTTCGAGTGAAACCGGCTTGATTTTGTTTAGTCAAGGTTTGCGGGCGCGGATTGAAAAGGAAAACTATGACTGGAGAAGAGTTGCACCAGCTATTGCTAAGTAAATGGGGTCGTTCGTTTGATGTGCAATTGCGGCGTACCCAGGGCAAGGTGTTTCTGCAAATCATGTGGAAGTATTTGGAGCAGGCGTCTTTTCCAATGACAGAGGCAGAGTACTTGGCTCATCTAGAGGAAGTAGCAACCTACATCAATGCCTGGGGCTGCACCGCGCAAGTGCAAAATTTTGTAACGCGAACTCGAGAACGTCCCCGCTTAGGGAAGGCTGTCAATATTCCTATTGACCTAGGCGAACGCGCTTCTGAGTGGATTGTAGAACAGTAGACGCAGCGAAATTTCAGGCTTGCTTACACGATAATTTCACAATTGTATGTAGACAATGGCAGCCAAGAGCATTCTATTGCTCATTCTTCTTGATGACAACTATTAGGAGAGATACAGGTGACTACTGCCGTTTACATGACAATTTTTACAATTGCCGCTTTTAGCCTCGCCGTCTTGCTACTTGGCTGGAATGAAGACTAATTCTGCAGCAATAGAGAATAGCATCATGAAGCAATTGGCACTCTTTCCCGCTCCTGATCCGGCAAATCCTCTGGGTCTTCTTCCTCGTCTGCAGGCAGCAGCGGCTCCTGAAGCGGGATTTCGGCAGCGTTGATAATGGCTCCCAAAAAGCGAATTTGGTCAGATTCAACGAATTCCCGCACCGTTTCATTCAACAACCCCTCTTCGGTGTAGCCGGGACGGGTGACTAGGGCAATGCCGTCTGTATAGGGTTCTAGCAATAAGGCATCATTGCAGCGGTTAAGGGCAGGCGTGTCGAGAATCACCAGATCGAAGCGTCCGCGCGCATCCTCTAGCAATCGCCGCATTTCGCTCGACTCTAGAATGGCTGCCGCATGGCGCTGGGGGCCGGCACTGGGCACTACATAGAGGTTCTCAATTTCTGGCACCAACCGAACACAGTCGCTTAGATTGCCGTAATAGCGCAGGGGTTCGACCAAGCTCTCGGGATCGACGGCTAGTTTATGAGGCCAAGACAGGCTCACCAGTCCCAGCAGCAGTGACCCCAGTCCGATACCATACCAGCCTTTGAACTCTTGCATAGCGCCATGCCTCAACCACAACAAGCAACTGATCAACCGTAGCTCTCAGGCTGACGGCACTAGCGAAGCCAACGGATCGGAAATCGTCTCTGAAGGAGCTTGAAACTCACCGGTGATCACATACTCTAGACGAAGTTTTAACCAGGTGATGAACGAGTGATTAGTAGACACAATCGCCACTGCTGGCTGAGGACACTGCGCTTTCACGGCTGCCATTTCAGGCGCTTCTAAAAAAGCGGGTTGGTGAATCAACCAAAAATCCAGCTCTTTTTCCTGCTCTTGATAGTGCCGCACGCGCTCTCGCAGTACTTCCTCGGTGGGTTCTTCTTCTAGAATGTAGCGCTGACTCGCCAAAACATAGTAATAGGTTTGCATGGTAACTCAGATTTGAGGTTTGAGCGTTGGCTTTCGAATTTAAGGTTGAAGTTTTGAGTTTTCGTCAAGTCCGACGGCAGAGTTTCATCACTTGTTTTTCAATGGTTCTTAAGTTGGTTGCCTAGCCTATTTACGGAGGCTGGCCAAACTCAAGTCAGCTTTTACTTGAGCTTTGCAACTTAGAACTCAAAACTTAGAACTCAAAACTTAGAACTCACACCTACCACTTACTATCACAATTCTCCGCGCATTGCTTGTTTCATTTCACGAACCGCTCGCTCTAGACCGACTAAAACTGCACGGCTGATGATGGTGTGCCCGATATTGAGTTCTTCCATCCCTTCCAAACAAGCGACAGGGTAAACATTCCAGTAGGTGAGGCCATGTCCCGCATTCACCCGGAGGCCACTGGCAATCGCTTGGGCACATCCTGCGGCCAAAATTGCCAATTCTTTTGATTGACTTTGCTCGTCGGTGGCTTCGGCATATTGACCGGTGTGTAGTTCAATGAATACGGCCTGAGTGGTAGCGGCAGCCTGAATTTGCTGCTCATCGGCGTCAATAAACAAACTAACAGGAATGCCGGCGGTTTGCAGCGCAATTATTGCAATCTGTCGGCTTGAGTGAGCTAGCAACAGAACCGCTTGTGCCTTGCTGTGGACTTGAATAGGGTAATCTTACGGTTGCTAAGTTTGCAGAATCGCTTCTACCTGCCCCAGCAGCTCATTAAAGCGGAAAGGCTTAGTGATATAAGCTCTGACCCCGAACTCTATACTCTGGGCATAATCTCGGTCATCAGCCCTAGCGGTCAAAATAATCACTTCAGGAATTCGGTCCCGAGTTTGCTGTAACTCCCTCAGCACAGTCCAACCATCCTTGAACGGCAAGCCCAAATCGAGCAACAGTAGGTCAAAAATTCCCTGTTGCACCATCTGAAGTGCCTCCTCTCCGTTTGTGGCAATGGCTGTTTCATAGCCATGTTTTTGCAAACCCTTCTCCAGGAAAGCCGCTATCCGAGGTTCGTCTTCCACAATCAAAATCTGAGGCATTGTTAAAACCATGTACATATGATGGATTTCAGTGGTTGGTTTCCAAATTTGCGAGGAGGTCAGACAAGTATTAGAAAGAGATTACCCTCAATTTATCATCAGAAATATGCCCAGGTGAGTCTATCAATTGCATATCAATTGCATAACAATGAGTAATGAAGCCTTGCTCACTACCCTGACTCCCATCCTGCTTCACACCCTGAAAACATCCTGAGGACTGGTTGCAATCGACTAGCTGTAGAACTGCAAATTGACTGTAAGAACGGATACCTTTACATTAAATTAGAGGCTTAAGAAGTAAATGAACACTCAATGAGGACATTCTCATCCTCTCTGTCAGGATAGCCCATAGCGCGTACCGTCTCAATCGCCTTGTAGAGATTTACAACCCAAGCAGGCTAACAGGCAACCGTCCGAGAGGCAACGAGTCTATTTATTCTTGTACTCGCTATGACTCCAACCCATCCCACTCGCTCTCAATCCTCAGCTACCGTCTCGGATACGAACGACATTGATCACTTTTTAGTTTGCGGCCTAGGTAACCTGGGCCAATACTGCATTCTCAACCTCAGACGATTTGCGCTCGGTGATGCCCAAAATAGCCAAACTTCACCAGCACATAATCGCCTTTGGCGTCTACCACTTCTCCCTTGGTCTCAAACAGGTAGGGAGGAAACCGAGGATCGCTGGCCTGAGCTTCCAAGCTATTTTCCAGCTTTTCCCGCACTGCCCGCACCAGATCGCCTTTTTTGACTGCCATACGCTCTACCAAACCCAATTCTAAAAAACGTAAGTTTCGCCTTATTCCTTGCCGATCTTACCGGATTTGCAGCAGTGATAGGAGTAACGGTTGTGGTCAAACGGATAGGGTTCTCTGATGTTCGGTATTAGCTAATCTTGAGCAGGTCGTTCAATCTCAATCGTGCCGTCCGGATTCTCGATCACCTTACCACCCAAGGCTTCAATCTTCTGAATCGCCATTTTGCGAGTGCGTTCATCGGGTGCATTAGACAAAACCATGACCCAAGCCGCTACCTGAGCCGTTTTGCTATTGGGGTTAGAGGCCAAAAAGTCTGCCGTTTGCTGAGAGGAGCGAGCCACCTCTTGACTGCCTGGAAAAGAAGATTGAGCCGCCCATTGCGCTGCTGTCAAAAACGACTGTCTGGCCGCTTCAGAATCTCCTAGAAACAGCAATTGATCAATGCCGAGTTGCCGCCATGCGATGTAGGAATCGGGCGGTACATTCGGCTTGAGCGACTGGAGGGCCGTTTTCATGATGCTCGTCGAGCGTTCCGGTAAGCCCGCATAGAGTGAAGCACTGGTGGATAGAAACGTGTATGCCTGAAGGAAGTAGGGGTCGCGCTTCAGAATCACATCAAAAAAGTTGGGGCTGAGGCTGTAGTCAGTTTTTTGACGAGCTGGTTCGTCGCCGAAGTATTGCAAAAAGCCGAGAAAGGTCCAGTCGGCGATCAGATTATCAAACCCGAAGGTAGGTGCCTGCTGGAGTAGCGCCAGACGTACTTTTTCTGCCTCTACGTCTCGAAGAATCTGCTCGGCTGAAGCGGTTTGACTACTGGCTTGTAGTTTTCCGAGTTGCAGCCATTGCAGCCAGCCGACTGCGGCAATCCCAGCCAAAACCAGCAAGCTCTAGATCGCCTCCACCGCTTCGGCTTGATAGGGTCGCAGTTGCATTTCAATCCGCCGACGCGGCTTTCGCCACGCCGGCGCTCACGCCAATCCGAACCCTGCCGAGCCTTGCACTGCCGAGCCGCGCCGCACCACGCCGAGCCGGATCATGCCCAACCACGCCTCGCCTCGCCCCGCCCGACCTCGCGTTGCCTAGCCGAGCCTCACCGCGCTCAAGCAGTGCTCGTCGTTTCCTTCAGCGCACAAACCTCCACATGCACTCCGCCACCCCGTGTGCACTGGCCGCGGCGGATGTCGATCCGATCGATCATGCTGTCATCTCGGTAGAGCCCCCCGTGCTGGAGCGAGTCGAGCAGGCATTTGAGAAGGTTGTCGAGGTCGCGACGCCTTCGATCCGGCGGATACACCGTGACCAGCACCGTGAGCGGTCCCGTCACCGACGGGCAACCCATGGCGAGCAATGCCGTCTTCACCGCTGCGCGGTACTCCCGACCGGCTCGGCTGATCAATGTCGCGCGACCGACGCGCCGGTAGTAGTGATTGGCTGAGGGTGGGAGTGGGAGAGAGAGTTCCATCGGTCGTCCATGATTCCGAGCCGAACAGCCATTCCATGCCTGGCCCCGCCGTGCCTATCCGCGCAACTGCACGCCCTTCCATTCCATGTGCGAGCGAGCTCAGTCCGTCAGCATCTCGTACCGCGTCACACGGAATCGCCCGTACGTCGGGCGGAAGTCCGCCAGACCCACCAGACGACCGGCGTCGGTGAGCAGCCCGTGCAGCATGTCGGGCGAGACGTATTCCGGTAGATTGACCATGAAGACAAACGTGGCGGACCAGCCGGTCTTGAGCGCCGGACGCACACGCGTGATGCCGTTACGCTGCACCTGCACACGGCACTTGTGCTCGTAGTCCCAGCGCGTCGTGCCAAGGCCTGCCAACGGGGTCAAGCTCACGACCGCCGCCTTCACTAGGTCCTGCGCGCTCTTGCGCGGCGACCGGGGGTCCTGCCGGAACTTGGCAGCGGCGATGACCGCCTGGCGGACGTACTCGCTAGATCTGGCCTTTTCATAAGTCTAGCAAAACAGCCCGCATAGGCGTTAAATTTGTTTTACGCTATATCATTCTCGGATTGATTTATTTAAGGTTTAGTTGCAAAGTAGTTCAAACACGCTCTTTTATTTTGTAAACCGGATCGAAGCGGGATCTCTATTAAGGTCACGGTTAGGCGTGGTCTGAATTCTGCGAAGGTTCACCATCTTGGAGGAAAATCAAACCTATGTTGTGTAGGACTATTCTTGCGGCTGCGGCCCTAATGGTGCTTTGTGCGGCAACGATAAGCTTTGCTCAGGCACCGATCTTCGTTGAGAATTTTAATATTGCGGAAGGTGCTCTTTTGACCGAAAACGGCTGGACGGCACACAGCGCAGGCGGAACCAATCCGATCATCGGAGTTGTTCCTGGCCTGACCTATTCGGGTTATCCCGGCTCGGGCGTAGGAAATGCCGCGGGTATGACCACGAGCGGTGAGGACGTCCATCGAACCTTTACCGTCCAAAGCAGCGGCTCCGTATATGCCGCATTCATGGTACGTGTTTCGGACGCCTCGACCGACGCCGGCGGCGGATACTTCTTCCACCTCAGTCCAGACCCTATCGGTACCGCCTTTCGTGCCCGTGTCTTTGCAAAGAGAGATGCTTCCAACAATCTTTCTTTCGGTATATCAAAGGCAGTCACCACCGCAGCGGATATTGCGTTCACGCCGTTCACCTATTCGCTCAATACAACATATTTGATCGTCGTGAAATATACGATCGTTGACGGCACGGCAAATGATACGGTAGCGATGTATATCAACCCGACGCTGCCTGGAAATGAGCCGGGTGCTCCAACGGTCTCCGCCACCGATACCTCGCAGAGCGATATCGCGGTAGGCTCCGTAGCACTTCGTCAGGGTACGGCAGCGACGCATCCGACCGTGGTGATCGATGGCATCCGCATCGGCACAAGCTGGGCGAGCATTACTACAGCCACGATAAATCAGGCCAAGTATGTAGATTTCAACGGTGACGGACGGACGGATTATGCGGTGGTACGTAACATTCCGTTTTTGCAGGAGTTATTTCGAGCGGCGCAGGGGTTGGGGGCAACGCGCAACCGCCAGCCGATTCGGGTGTCGCAGACGGCAGCACTGGCTCAAAGCTTACTGGTGACTGGATTTGCCTATGACCGGCGCGAAACACCAGATAATAACTACGCTGAGTTTTGTCATCTAACTCACCTGACTCAGGGAGTGCGGCGAGGCGGGGCAGCATCGGTGGATTTGGCCTATGTCGCCTGTGGGCGGCTGGACGGATATTGGGAGCGGGGACTCTCGGCTTGGGATATGGCCGCCGGAGTTGTTATAGTCGAAGAGGCTGGCGGCAGGGTGACGGCTTACGATCAGGGTGAGTTTGAGATTGGCTCCGGGCGGATTTTAGCCACGAATGGCCTGATTCACTCGGCGCTGAGCCGGGAACTGCTACGGGTTAAACCGTTGCCAGACGATAGTTTACCTGGCCATTTAGGTTAGGTTGGTAAAAATACTTAATTTTTCAGTTAGGCAGAGTAGACTAGAGGGAATCCTCCAGACGTGGAGCGCGTGGGAATAAGAGCAGCATGTCTTTCAAGATTGAGCAAGGGTTGTTTAACTTAGACTTCACCGACTACCACGCCATTTTAGGTGTGCCGGTTGATGCTGAAATCAAGGATATTCGCAAGCGCTATTTGGGAATTGCCCGTCGACTCCATCCCGATAGCGGTTCTGCCGACAATGAAGCCGATCGCCAGCGGGCTGCCGAATATCTGTCGAAGCTGGTGAATCCGGCCTATGAAAAGCTGTCTCAGGAGAAAAACTACAGTGAGTATACCTTGCTATTGCGCCTGAAGGGACAGCAAGCCCTCAAACAGCAAGAAACCGTGGTACTGACTAGTGATTCGGCCCGTCAGGTCGCAGCCGCGAGTGATGTTGAGAATAGCTACAGAATTGCCCTGAAGCAGCTCAGCGAGCAACAGTATCAGCAGCTCGACAAAACCTTAGAAATTATTGGCTTAATTAGCGAGCTGAATTTGGTCTACCTGATGCGGAAGGAAAGCCGGGGTGAGGCTGTGGGGGCTCCATGTGTAGCGGATTGGGTTGCGGGCTAAGCGGGCGGTCGTAGGTGCGAAACTGAGATTGGTTCAGCCGTTGCTGAATGCGCATCTCGGTTTGGAACCGATCCAGCAGTTGGTCCGAGCGGCGCAAAGCGTCCGAATCCTGGAGGCTAACGGCAGGCTCAGAGCTGGATGCCGCGGAATCAGGCTGATGGGTAGGGCTAGGCTGCTCAGACGAGCTAGCTGCATTCGTAGGATCCGGGGCAGGCTCTGAGGGCAAATTTGTCTGTGTTGTCTCTCGTTTTGCTGGAGATTGGCGATGAGAGATTCCTGGCTCTGCCGCCGCAGGGGAAACTCCAATCGCGCTTGCAGCAACTACAGCACTCACACCAAGGGCAATCAAAGAATTAGGGGGTTGCATACTCAATTTGCGTCCAAACTTGCGTCCAAAATAGCTCACAGCCAAGGAAACAACCTTAAGCAGAATACTGGGTGATCAATGTTCTTGGCAAATATTAATGGAGTGATCACCAATTAAACACAGAGAAAGTGGAAATCTTTGCAGATATTCCACAGTCGGGTGACGGCTTTGCAGTAGAATGCCTGTTGGTTATATCAAGAAAGGCCCCATTGAGGTTGTGCATCAGGCTTACCCTCAAGGCCGGCGCGAAATTCACTAAGCTAGTCATTAAGCGAACCACCACGTTACACCCCCTTGCCGATCCATGCCTAAGGTTCTTGTTTCTGATCCAATCGACCAAGTTGGAATTGACATCCTATCTCAGGTTGCTCAAGTTGACGTAAAGACCAATTTATCTCCAGATGCGCTAGTCCAAATTATCCCGGATTATGACGCCCTGATGATTCGGTCAGGAACCCGCGTGACCGAGGCCGTGATTGCAGCTGGCAAACAGCTCAAAATCATTGGACGAGCCGGAGTCGGGGTCGATAATGTGGATGTACCGGCAGCCACTCGTCGGGGTATTTTGGTCGTGAACTCGCCAGAGGGCAATACGGTCGCGGCGGCTGAGCATGCCGTAGCCATGATGTTTGCTTTGTCGCGCTACATTCCGAATTGGGATTGGTAGAGAATACTAAATTCTCAGTTGATTCTCAGTTTGCAGGGCCAAAATTACTGCTTCCGATTGCTTTAAAAGAACCAGCCATAGCTGTGCAGTCCTTTGCCCAACAAATTGACTCCCAGGTAGCAGACCCACACAACCAAAAATCCTGACGCGGCCAAAATTGCCGGACGGCGTCCCTGCCAGCCGCGCGTAATCCGGGCATGGAGATAAGCGGCAAACACCAGCCAGGTAATCAAGGCCCAAGTTTCTTTCGGATCCCAGCTCCAGTAGGATCCCCAGGCTTCATTCGCCCAAACTGCACCGGCTATGATCCCAATTGTCAATAGCGGAAAGCCAAGGCCAATAATCCGGTAGCTGATATTGTCAAGCGCTTCGGCTAAACTCAACCGCTGCGGAGATAAGGGAGTCGTGGTAGTTGTGACGGGCATGAGTACAGCAGTGCCACCAGACCCATTACGGCTGATTTCCTCCTGGGGCAGGGATGCGGCTGGTAACGGCTGCAGGGTAGCCTCATCAGAGCGGTGGACCTGATAGCGAGAATTGCGATAGGCCCCCGTTCCTACCGAGCTGCCTTTGAGTTCTACATTTTGCCCCCGCGTCACAAACAAAAACGCGATTGCCAGCAGGGATCCCACCATCAGAGCTGCATAGCTCAGAAGCATGACGCTGACATGCATCATCAGCCAATTGGATTTAAGCGCCGGCACCAATGGCTCAGCTACCTGCATTTGGGCTGGCAACGAGAGGGCAGCAAAAGCCGTAATGCCCATCGCGACTGGAGCCGTGACAACGCCCACTAAGGGACTACGGCTCATGGACTCAGCCAAAAAATGAACGGCAGTAATGCCCCAGGCAATAAAAAACAGCGATTCATATAAATTGCTGAGCGGGAAATAGCCAGCTTCTAGCCAACGTGCTCCCAGCAAAGCAGCAATACAAAGGTTGGCGATTCCCATACCTGTTGTACCTAGGGTGGGCAGAAAGGGAATCTTGGGGAAGGCCGCGCTACTCCAATAGATCAGCATGGTCAGAAACATTTCTCAATTGAGGCAGAACAAAGTCCGGTTGCTAGTGCTGGCAATGTTTCTGCGGCTCCAGCACGCTTTCGTATCAGTGGTGCTGGTAATGGGCACGGCATTGGCTTGAGTCAGTATGGTGCCTACAAACTGGCCCAGCAAAACTGGAATTATCAGCAAATTTTGTTGCATTACTACACTGGGGTGGCGCTGGCGAAAATCCAGGTACAGTAGGCGAAACTGCCACAATTGAATTTAGTAAAGTGAATTTAGTAGAGGCAAAATCGGCAGAGACAAACCACTCCGTTGAGCCGGTACTAACCTGATACGAACCCGGCACTAACATGTTTAAGGTGATTACTCGCAACTATTCGGCAGAGTTTGAGCGTTGGACGGATGCGCTTGATGCCGCTAATGCACTGAAGCCTGAGTGCAAAAACTGGCTGCAGGACATTCGCATCTTTGATGGCGATGATCTCGTTTGGATTTATAGCCGCTTGCATCGCTATCCCCAATACATCGGTGCAGGCACCTACAACCGCTTGGCAAGGTTGTTCATCTTTGAGGCCATGCTAGAGGAGGAATTAAAACAGGCCGCCAAGCAGGAAACTCAAGAAAATCAGAATCAAGACAATCAAATGTCCTAAGTCCAGACTATGCAGCCTACCGATCAAACGCCCTAGCCTCCTAGCAAGCAATCTTGCATCAGTTGCCAAAGGCTCTGGCTTGTTGGTTATTCATCGTCGTCAACAAATAGTCTTCTGGCTTCTGACTCCTGACTCCTGACTTCTAACTTCTGGCTCCTCAACCAACACCACACCTGATTTAGCACTTCCATGCCCCTCTCCTATTCGTAAACCTCGCCATCGGGCATGACAGCGCCGGTTAAACAGGCTCCCTCTAAGTTGGTTTCCCAGAGATTGGCTTGACGCAGATGAGCGTAGCTGAGGTTAGCCCCCGATAGGTTAGCTCCGGATAGGTTGGCCATACCAAAATTGACTCGTGTCAGATTGGCATTGGTCAAATTGGCTCCGCGTAGAGATGCTTCTCGTAAATCGGCTTCGGTTAAGCTAGCCTGTGCGGCGGCAACAGGGATACTATCACGTTTAGCGAGTTCCTTAACCAAAATGTGTTGAAGATGCGACATTATTAGGATGAAGAGTTTTTGATTCTTTCGTAAAGCGTCGCATTCGTTTTATTCCATCCCGGTTAATGTCTCCTGCTGGCTTTCCAGTTTAAGCTGGCACTTGGATAGAATTTATGAGTCAAGACAAGTAAAACAAAACAAGAAGCAATCTGGTGTGACTGGAGAACCTACAGGAGAGACTTGAAAATGTGGACTGCTGCAATTGTTTGTCTATGCTTTGTAACGGCGTTTGTGCTAGCTAGCTTGGTTGAGTACTGGGTGCACCGCCTGATGCATGCTTCTCCTAAACTCAAAATTAGTGAGCGACACCGGGAGCATCACCGTAAAAATGACGGACAGGGCGTGTTGTGGGAGTTTTTGGATTATGTCAAAGGTACCGCGATCGCCATGGGTCTGATGTTTTTTGTCTCTTGGCAAGCTGGCTTGGCCTGGATGCTGGGGGCATTGGCGTTTGCCGCTTTTTCGTCCTATGCCCATCAACTTCAGCACGAGAATCCCACTAAGTGCTTTTGGATGAAAATGCCAGTTCACTATGTGCACCATAAATATGGCATGTGGCACCACAACTTTGGCTTGGCAGTTGACTGGTGGGATCATGTCTTTGGCACTTACAAAGCTGTAGACTGGTTGACTGAGGAAGAACTCAATCAGCCTGAGCGGGGTCTGTTGGCACTGCGCTGGTGGTAAACCCGCTGGTAGTAAACCTAAGAAAAGTCCCCTTGACAGAGAGTTTAACTGCTCAAGGGGAACAACACACAGGAACTCATTGGTTGAAGCTCTAGCGCATGCAGTGCTGAAGAGACCGCTGCAGAAAGAAATTAAATTACTGAGAAGAAAATTACTGAGAAGCTATTTAATAAGCTCCCTGCTTTTTAAAGACAGCAGCAATAGTTTTGCAAATCAACAGAATGTCATAGAAGCAAGACCACTTTTCTTGATAAGCCAGATCCAGTTTGACAATGTCTTCAAAATGCAGATCATCCATGCCGGTTGTTTGCCGCTGAGATTGAAATTCGCGGGCAACGGCATCAAAAAACTCACGTTCGGTCGAACTCTTAGTATGGGTAATCGAGGCACGGTGCAGACGGTAATAGTAGTGAATTCCTGGCTCATACCAGACGCGACAGGCTTCTCCTAAGCGCAACTGGAGATCAATATCTTCTGCCGTCTTGAAGTAGGAACGAAACCCATCTAGCGAGCGCAGCACATCGGTTCGGATCGCATAGGTACAAAGATGGGTGCGAGCATAGCCAGCACAAAGCTCCAGGGTAATTTCTTCCGCGATCGGACTATCGTCAAACTGGACTAGCGGCGAGCCTTTCGGGGCAATGGCAGCGTACCCACCGCAGATCGCACCAAACTCAGGATTTTGGCTCAACCAATTCACCTGGCGGGCAATTCGGTTCGCGGGGTACAGGTCATCTGCGTCGCATCGCACCATGTATTGACCACGAGCTACAGCCAACCCGGTATTGAGGGCATCGGCAATGCCTTCGCCTCGATTCTCGACAATCCGCAGCCGCGTATCACCCAGTGCCAGTGCCCGCGTTAGCGAAGCATCGGTCGAACCATCATTGACCACAATGACTTCTAGGGGTACGGTGTGTTCCTGCAAAATTGAAGACAGGGCAGCAGCAATGTAGCGTTCGGCGTTGTATACGGGCACGACCACGCTGACAAGCACCGACTGGTTTCTAGATTGCACCACAGACCTATTTCCTCCCTTCCTATTGGGTAGCGGCCACCTGAAAAGCGTCGGAGATGACTAGTAAATCACAAACCCAACCATCTTCGCCGTGATTTGACGCACTTTAGCTCAAAGCTTTTATGCAAGATTGCCCGTATATCTACGTAACTATTTATCTGCAAACTGACATCTACCTTAGGTTATATCTGGCTCACACGGAAAACCTAGACTTAGAATATAAAAAATTATACAAGCAATTTGGTTATATACGGAGATGAATACTGAAGTGGCAGTGGCTCCTGGGAAATTTTTAGACAGGAAATTTTTAGACAATCAAAGCAAACAATCCCAGCTCTTTTTGGGTAATCATCAGCGCTAGTAATGCCCCACCGATTGAAAGTGGAATCGCAGCTAGAATCACAAACGGATAGAAAAAGTGATTATAAAGCAATACTAGAATGGCATAGATACAGAGAATCGAGAGCGTTAATACGGTGGCAAAGCGAGCAAAGATTTCCTGCATAATTTCCGCATCGCCTCCTGATTGCTCTACGACATCTGGCGGTAACGCATTCAATACAGGCAAGGCTCTGACCCGATCTAAGGCATCTCCTAGCGCCAATCCCTCTAAATTAGCCTCTACGCTCACCTGTCGCGACCGATCCACCCGCTCAAGGGTAGCTAACCCCCCACCCAAACGAATATCAGCAACGGCTGAGAGCGGTACTAACGTCCCCTGTTGGCTTTCGATCTGCAGTTGCTTCAGCAGATCGAGATCGGTGCGGGCAGTGGTTGCAAGTTTGACCCGAATGGGAATCTGGCGATCGGGCAGGTTAAACCGGGCCAAATTAGCGGCTGCATCGCCCTGTAGTGCCACGGCGGTAGTCTCGGCAATGCTGGCTACGGAAACGCCTAAATCAGCAGCCCGGTCCGGATCAGGCCGAATCACTAGTTCGGGACGCACCAAAGCATTACTGCTCGTGACCTCGACTAGTCCTGGGATTTGTCGCATTTCCTGCTCTAGCCTTTGGGACACCTGGGTTAATGCTTCACCGTTATTACTCTTCAGCACGATTGACAGATCCTTGTCGCCCCGTACTCCTTGACTGCGAAAGCTGACTCTAGCACCGGGGATTTGGGCAAACTCAGTTCGCATTTCGGCTTCAAACTGTTGGCGAGAAACGCGCTGCGCTCTGGGCACGAGATTGATAAATAAATTGGCGTAATCGACCCGATAGGCCGTAGCTAACACATTCTCGACGGCTGGATGGTTTTGTAACCGCTGCGTCACCTGCTGCATTATTGCCTCGGTTTCACTCAAGGGCGAGCCGGGTGGTAGCTCAATTGCGGCCAGACTGTAGCTGCTGTTGCCATTATTGAGCTCGCAAATTAGCTTGGCTAAAGGTGGCTTCTCGTAGATCGGCCTGACAAAGATTGGCGGCATAGAGTGTAGCCTGACTCAAATTAGCCGTGTAAAAGCGGGCAAACCTCAAATCGGCATGGTTTAGCCAGGCATTTTGAAGATCGGCTAGACAGCCATCCGCATGGCAAAGGGAGGCGTAGCTGAGGTTGGCTTCCTTTAAGATGGTCTCCCTTAAGTGGCTGTGTTTCAGGTTAACCGTGCAGAGTGATGCCTGGGAAAGATTTGCCTTGCGCAGATCTGCTGCTTGCAAATTCGCTTCTCGCAGGTCTGCTTCGACTAGATTGGCTCCGCGCAGGTCCGCTTCTTCCAGGTTTGCCGTATAGAGTAGGGTGGCCTTCAGGGTGGCCTGACGCAGATCGGCTCGGCTCAGGTTAGCCATGCAGCAATCAGTATGACTGAGGATCGCTTCCTTGAGGTTAGCGCCGCTGAGGCAAATTTCCCGTAAACTGATTTGTTCCAACGCGATTTGGCTCAGATTGGGGTGAATGTGAGTATGCTGCTGCCGCCAATCGTTCCAGATGGCTACTCCTTGCTTTAGTAGCGTTACATGTTCCTGCTCGGCCATCGTGGCTTACTCCCAGTCGGATTCCTCGCAAGTTGTGCCCTTCCTGATGTACTGCTGCTATAGTGCGGAAACGCACAAAGCTATAAGGTACCGTTAGAAGACCGTTAGAAGACCTTGCTGCTGCCCATGTGTCAATGGTTCAAGCGAAGACCGGGACCTCCTTTCGCGTTGTTCCTGCAAAGTATGACCATTTCAGGGTGAAGTTGGACAAAGCTAGCATACAAATCCTGCATCAGCGCTCTAACCTTAATATTCCCAACCTGTTTCTGGAGCAAGCACATTTCTTTACTCGATTCGAGAGTTTTTTGGCGGCTAGAGAATATAATGAACTTCATGCAAGGGTTCATAGCAAAAGACACTCCAACCTCGGAGTGTCTTCTATCTTTTTGACCGAGTTTGCTTTAACTACCTATCCGATTTCTCTGACTGCAAGTCAGTAACATGAACATGAAGACTCAGTACTACACCGCCGCGAGCCTCGATGGCTTCATCGCGACCGAGGATGACTCTCTCGAGTGGCTCTTCAGCCTCGGCGAAGTATCCAACTCGAGCTACGCCGACTTCATCGCCAAGGTCGGTTCGATCGCGATGGGCTCAACGACCTATCGCTGGCTCCTGAACAACGCGGAGCAAGTCGCCGCACAGACAGGATCGGCATGGCCGTACACATGCCCCGCGTGGGTCTTTTCCTCTCGTCCACAGCCGATCGTTCCAGGGGCCAAGATCTTCTTTGTGAGCGGTGACGTGCGTGCGGCGTTTCCCGCTATGCGACAGACAGCCGGGGAACGGAACCTTTGGATTGTGGGGGGCGGCGACCTTGCTGGCCAGTTCGCCGACTCAGGCTTGCTCGACGAACTGATCGTCCAGGTCGGTTCGGTCACGCTGGGGCAGGGAAGGCCGCTTCTGCCGCGGAGGCTCCTGAGCCCTGCGCTGCGTTTGACTCAGGTCAGTCGTCTGGGCCCCGAGATGGTCGAGCTGCGGTACGACGTTCGAATCGATGCCCGGTAGCTGACCGCGGTGACGCACGGATGACGCACGCCGGCGCTGGGGATCACAAACGATAGCCCCCGAGTCTTGCGACCCGGGGGCGAATCGAATAGAGGGCAAGGGGTGGTCTGACAGCGTGCGCTTTAGAGACCCAGAGACACATGACCAGGATCTCGCCACCCGGCAGGCGTTTTGAATGAGGTCAACATGACTCGTCGTGGAGAGACAGGCCGAGACACTCTGTAGTGTCGCTTGCTCTCGGGGGTCGACTCCGGCAGAACTGGCTCTGCTGCTCAGTGCTCTTGAAACCCCCAGAGCCGAATCGTCCGGTGGCCATTCGAGTTCGAGTCGCCGCCGCATTATCGGATGGCCCACCGGAATCGGCAGTATCCAGGGCTCTTGACAGGGAACTCGGCGGTCGATATACTCCCCGTGAGTATGCCCCTTCGAAGTGCCCAGCTCCGGAGTTTCATCGCCATCCTCTTGGCGGTGGCGATTCCTGAATGCCATGCAGGCGCGGGGGTGGAGCAGCTTGGGAGGTGACATGGAATAAACGCGGAATTTTCAAGCTGTTGTAAACGCGGAATTCGCTTTCTACGGTAGCTTTGGCTGTGCGCACGGCTTGATTGAGCACCAGCGAGCCATTTGGATCGGACACCGACCGATGAAACGTGCCGGGAGGAATACGTAAGATATCGCCGTTGGCTTCTAAGCGCACGATATGAAACGGGGTTTCCCAGGAAAAATTAACCAGATAGAACGTGCGTCCGCCAGAAAGGGCCAGCAAATTGTCTTCCTGGTTGGGATGCAAATAGAACTGCCAGTAACCTTCTGGACTGTTGTTGGGGCTAATGGCAGGACCATCGTGGAAGACTAGATCGCGGGCGTTAGAATCGGAGATTGTGATGTCGAAGAAGCGGACGTTGGGCGTATCGCGGAATTTTTCGTAGGGTATCAGTTCAAACATGGTGGTTACGGTTGTCTAAAACTAGACAGTTTGGTTCGTAAAATTTTGCAAAACTTAATCACTGTCTCTTTAGGCTAACGGCAGCAACTTGCCAGGATCAAAATCCATACCGACTCACATCTATGCAAAAACCGGATGGATCTATCAAATGAACATTGAGCATCTGCAAATTTTACGGATGGTAGTAGAGTGCGGCAGTTTTTCCACAGCTGCCTTGAAGCTGGATATTTCTCAATCGGCGGTGAGTCGTGCCATTGCCGCTCTGGAAGAGGAGCTGGGTGTCTCGCTGCTGACTAGGGGCCGCTTTGGAGCGCATCCGACCCTAGTAGGAGAACGGGTACTGCATCACGCTCGTATCATGCTAGAAGCCCGAGAAAATATCGACTACGAGATCAATATCGCCAAAGGCTTGCAGGGTGGACGAGTGCGGGTGGCCTCGTTTCGCAGTGCCGCGACTCATCTGCTGCCGCCTCTGATTGCTCGCTTTTGTCAGCGCTTTCCGGCGATTGATGTGGCAATTACGGAAGATGACCCGATTGGGGTGGAGCAGGCGTTGCGCGAAGGCCGGGTTGATCTGGGTGGTATTCCCAGCCTATAGAACCTGACTGTCAAGACGGATCTGCCTAACGATGGAACCAGTATTTGTAGGCCGAATAGGCCATCGTCACCACTCCAGTCACAATCGCAGCTTCGTTGACATGGAATTGGGGATGGTGCAGCGGGTAATTGGGTTGGTCAGGAAAGGCCACACCCAGCCGAAACATGGTGCCAGGTGCATGCTCTAGATAAAGGGAAAAGTCTTCAGCTCCCAACGAAGGTTCTAGCAGAATTTCGACCCGCTCGCTGCCCCAGGCTTCTTCGGCGGCGGCTTCGGTGATTTGAGTCAGGACCGGATCGTTTTGCACCGACGGCACTCCTCGACGATAGTTCATGACATACTTCGCACCATAGGTTTGGCAAACATTTGCGACGATGCCTTCGATCCAGGCTGGCAAAGCGGCACTGGTTTCAGGATGGAGCGAACGCACGGTGCCCAGCATCCGCACTTGGTCTGCAATTACATTGGGTGCTCGCCCGCCTTGAATCTGACCAATCGTCAGCACAACCGGGCGTAGTGGGTTATGGGTACGGCTAATTGCCTGTTGTAGCGTAGTGATCACCTGTGCTCCAATCCAAATGGCGTCAATCGCTTCATGGGGACGCGCTCCATGTCCCGATTCGCCGGTAATGATTAGCTCCAGGTCATCGGCAGCCGCTGTTAACGCGCCATAGCGAATGCCGATCGACCCACCTGGAATCGTTGGAAACACATGCACGCCAAATACGGCACTGACGTTGGTCATGGCCCCATCCCGAATCATCCAGCTTGCGCCTTGGGCCGTTTCTTCTGCGGGCTGAAACAAAAAACGCACGGTTCCTGGCAAGGCTTCTCCCAACTGAGATAACACCATCGCGGTTCCCAACCCAACCGTCGTATGCACATCATGACCGCAGGCATGCATAATACCAGGCTGCTGAGAAGCAAAATCCAATCCTGAGCGTTCTTGAATCGGCAGGGCATCCATATCAGTGCGAATCGCCAGCATCCGAACATCGTTACCGGCTCCTGCCAGGTCGGCTATAACGGGTAGGCGCGTTGCAGAGCCTTGATTTGCCCAGCCGCACGAGGTGCATAGATGCTTTTACTGCGACCGTCACTCGACGCACCAATGCCGCGAATTACTGCATAGATACGGTCGTGATCCCGCTCGGCATCTTCTAACCGCTTCAGCAAAATCATTCCAACTCCTTCTCCCAGCATCATGCCGTCGGCATCAGCACTGAAGGGAGCAATCCGCTGCTGGCGAGAAAGGGCTGGCGTTTTGCTGAAACATAGATATGCAAGGCTAGTATTATCGGTGTCTACGCCGCCCGTGAGCATCATATCAGCCCGGTATTCCGTCAGTTCACTGATGGCCATTTTCAGGGCACCAAAGGAACTGGCACAGGCTGCATCTACCACGCAATTGGTACCTCCCAGGTTAAATCGATTGGCAATCCGCCCAGCGACCACATTAGCAAGGGCACCTGGAAAGGAATTCTCGCTCCAGCCAATATAGGCTAGCTTCAGTTTTTCAATAATTTTTTGGGTGTCAATTTCTGACAACCCGCTTTTGCGTAAAACTTTCTCCCAGACTGGATATTCCAAACGAGTGGAAAGTGGAAAGGCTAGCTGCCGGGCCAAAGCCGTTCCCAGAATTACGCCAGTGCGCTCGCGGTTGAACTCACGACCAACACTATAGCCAGCATCCTCCAGCGTTTCCTTGGCTACAACCAGACCCAACAGTTGCGAAATATCAGTAATCTCTAGCAGATTAGGTGGCAGACCGAACTCTAGTGGATTAAATTTGATATCTGGAATGAATCCACCTTTGCGACAATAGGTTTTATCTAGCGCACTAGGGTCAGGATCATAGAAATCATCAATATTCCAGCGGGAGGCCGGCACATCTGTAATGCAGTCTACCTTCTGCAAAATGTTGGTCCAGTACTCTTGAAGCGTTCTGGCTTTGGGGAAGATGGCACCCATACCAACAATGGCAATAGGAACGCGCTTGAGCTGCTGATGTACCTGAGCACGGGAGTCTATCGACTCTTCTAACGGCCCTTGCGATAACTCTTCTGGCATCTTCGCAGATGTGCCATGACCGCACGCTAGTAACGATGTGGCACCGGTGGATCCGACGATTCGATGCACGGCATGCCCATTCGTGATGATTGGTGTTTCTCAACCCGTGCGTCTCGCGCGAGTCTGGGCCGGGGTGGTCCGACTGGGTCTCGCTCCCTGAACCTGTTCGGCCCAGCGAAAAGATCGCCCGAGATATCAAAGCCAGTCGCGATCGTGGGCACATGGACCTTGGACCTCGGATCTGACGTTCCTGCTCCTTGGTCATGCGCACGAGACTATCTCATGGCTCTGACGTCTCAAACAACCCTCGGGCGTATTTCCTGAACCGAGCCTTGGACCCTTTGGCCGCGATCTCGCGGATGATGGCGGCGTACAGCGTTGCCTCGGGGGTCTTGCCGCTCGGGCTCTTCCACAGGCCTCTGGCGGCCATCTGCTCGATCAACTCCTTCGCCGTCATCGGTTTGTTGGCATCGGCGATGATCTGTGCCGCGGCGTCCAGAGCACCCGGGCGTTTGGGCTTGATTGCCTTGCTGGCCTTTGGTGGCTTCCCCGTGTTCTTGTTCGCACTCCTCGCGGCGCTCGGCTTGCCCTGCAATCGCTGCTGGATCTCGGCGATCGCGGCCTTCCGGGCCCTCTCGGTGCCCGCCACCGGTGCGGCTTTGGAGTTGGCGTCAACCTTCTTGCTCTTTCCACTTCCTGACTTCTTCCCAGTCATAGGACTTCCTTTCCGTTGATGGCGATCGTGGCAGAGTGCCGCGGCAACGCGTGGCCGGCGACGGTGCCGACACGCAACGGATAGGACCATCAACAGGCGAGGAAGGCAAGGTCCATCTGCAGCTACTCCGGCCCATTCACGCGATCGGGCTGGCGTCACCGACTCGCGATGCGTGATCCACTCGCGTCGTCCACCGCTCTCCGGATCTGCGGAACTCGGTTACCGAAGATTCGCGCGGATGTGCGCCGAAACCCCTTGCCATCTCCGAGATTACATGGCTCAGTGTGTGCGCCGAGCCGGGATTGGCGCAACTGACGCGAGGTCCCAGATGACGCACGGTTGGCACCTGGGCAGAAATGGCTTTGGCATCTTCTAACGTTAGAGTCCGCGGTACATCTAAGGTCCGGTTTTGCGCTTCTTCGCTGCCTGGAATGATAAACAGGACATTTGGCCCAAGCGACTCAAATTGTTCCGAAGCATAGCGCTGTGCACCCTGACCCACTCCCACCATCGTAATCACAGACGCATTACCAATGATGATCCCCAACATGGTCAGCGCACTTCGTAATTTGTTGGCAGTTAGAGTTTTTACTGCCATTTTGGTGCTTTCAACAATATTCATAGTTCAAGTTACTCTTGCGGTTTGCCCCACTCAGAGCCTTTAGGAATATCAGTAAAAACTCGCTCTCCAGGCTCCAAACCTTCTAAGATTTGAGTTTGATTATTCACGGCTGTACCGAGCGTCACGGGCCGAAATTCGGGTTGGTTTTCGCTATCGGGCACTAGCACACCAGTTTCACCATCCTTGGTGACAATCGCTACAGTCGGCACCACTACCGCATTCGCCAGTTCATCCCCCAAGAAGGTGACGTCTGTGTTCATGCCAGATAAGAGCTTGTCCTGGCCGGTTTCTAAACCAATCCGCACCTGGAAAGAGGTCACATTTTGCTTCACGACCGCTTCTGGGGCAATCAGCCGTACCCGGCCCCGAAAAGTCTGGCTTGGAAAGGAGTCGGCTCTAATTTCAACCGGCTGCCCTACCCGCAACTGGTAAATATCGACTTCGGGCACTTCGGCCAAAATTTCTAGCCCTCGGGCAATCGCTACAATCGCGGTAGACGTAGCAGAGGTAACTTCTGAGGCCGACGTGGTTGGCGTCACAAAGGCTCCCTCATCAGCAAATTTTTGAGTGACAATCCCGTCGAATGGCGCATAGAGGAATGTGTCCTGCTTTTGCACCTCTACAGCTTTTAAGTTGCCTTCTGCTTCTCTCAGGTCAGCTTCGGCGGCGGCAATGTCTTCAGGACGGCTACCGCTACGCCAGTAGTCGAGGTTGCGCTGCGCTTCTTGAAGCGTGGCCTGAAGTTGTTGAACTGTAGAGCACGGCGGCCCGTACCTCAGCACCTTGGTGCCCGATGACCACATAAATTTTTCGAGGTGCGAGACCAGCGGCTGTTCGGCACACGTGAGCTATAAGCGGTTTTCCATCAAGCAGATGCAACACCTTTGCCAGATTCGACCGCATCCGCGTGCCTAGCCCAGCGGCAAGTACCAGAACGTCTAGCGGCTTATGCTCGGCTGTGATCTCATCCATAAGAAAGATTTTGCCATAAGAGGCGGTGATATATCGAATCAGTATGCTTTGGGAGATGTCATTTCTGTGTTTGGCGATCGATATCTTTCCCCTAATGCGAGAACTGCTTCTGCGAGACGAAGAGGGTCGTGACGAACAAGGTCGCCTTCCGCGAGCAGGTCGGCCAGAAACAGCTCAGTATCGCCGACCTTGGCTTCCTGGATTGATCCATGAATACCTATCTGCTCGGCGCCTTCCCGTCGATATTTCTCTGCCTGTTGGGCAGATATCGGAGCATTGTTCACTACGATCGCGCCAAATCGGAGGTTTGGAAAATATCCTGAAAGAACGTCGAGATGTGCCTTCGCGGTAAGATGATCGGTCTCTCCTGGCTGCGTCATCAGGTTACAAATAAAGACCTTAGCTGCATCCGATGACGATACTGCTTCCAATAACTCTGGCACCAAAAGCGGCGGGATCAGGCTGGTGAACAGGGATCCCGGTCCGAGAGTGATCAGATCTGCCTCGCCGATCGCTTTGAGCGCTTCGGGATGCGGAAGCGGATCGAGCGGATCAAGGAAAAGCTTTTCGATCTTTGGGCCGACCTTAGTTACCGATGTCTCGCCGGCAACCTCAGCACCATCAGTTAATCTGGCACAAAGCCGTACGTCGGAAACGCTTGCTGGATAAATATGGCCCTTACTTGCAAGTATCTCTGATGAAAGACGTACTGCTTCTGAGAAGTCGCCCGTAATCCCGGCCAAAGCGGCGAGGAAAAGATTGCCGAACGAATGTCCGCCGAGGTCGCCTTCGCCCTTGAACCGATATTGGAAGAGCCGGGACAAGAGCTTTCTCGGCAATTACGTATACAGCCGTTTTCCAAAAACTGCCTCCACGCCCGACCGATAGTCGTTCAATATGTTTATCCAACAACGTCTCACAGGCAATTGCGTAGTCGTTAATCAATTCTACATTCATGCCTTCGCTTAGAGATGTGTTTGTGCCTGTAGTTCGTGAACCGGTCTTGGAAGCATTTGCATAGGATATTCCCATCCCCATACTAAACAGTCCCTGCCCCAGCGCACTAGCTTGCGGTAAGCCAAAAATACCAGCGGCTTGGCAGAAGGTTGCTAATCCGTACAGTAAGCTGGGTAATTCCGGCCCCTCTGATGTACGGACTGTAATACTTTCACTGTCTCCTTCTGCTTTTGAGTGAGTTAACGTTAGACGCGCATAACTGTGAACTTCGCTCTTAAGCTGGCGTGCTCGGTCGAGCATGCTGTCTATTTCTTCAGCTAAGACTGGCTCTGCCACTATCATCAGGGCATAGGGTTGTGTACCCAGGGCCGCGGTGATTTGATCTAAGCTTTGCCAGTTAGACAGGTAATCGGTACGAACTAGAGGAATACCCGTGATGGCCAGCAGGGATGACGCCCTTTGCATCAGATGATCGAGTTGAGTAAGGTTGGTGTGATCGAGTGTCCAAGGCTCACTCAGATCAAGCCCAGGGAAATAGGTTCTAAATGCACTGGTTTGCAACTCCAAGTAGTCTCTAGTGGAGCGAGCTGCGTATCCCAGTATGCGTCGAGTGCCCAGGTATAAACGATGGGTCGTTCCGTCACCCTGAAGGACCATCACAACCGCATGGCCTGGTTCGTGGCAGGCTGTCAGAACATAGGGCATAATTTGCGTTGGTGGAACTTGACTATTGCCAATTTGCGTCACCATTCGCAACACAGGTTGAGTCCACTCGGAGGCCGCGGGAGCGAGTTGCCACGCTAGTGGATTCATCCGGTTGAGGTAGCGTCTTTCCAGAGCTTCTACCAACATATAGGGCAACTCATGCCAGAGGGTTTGAGTCGAGAATTCATTCACCTTAAACGGGATTGGCTCGGTGTCCGCAACTGGTCGGTTTGGCTGGATGTATACATTCTGCTGCGCACGGTGTGGGTGGTGCTGTCGGGAGAAGGGGCGTATTGAGCGCTTGGATTAAGTCTGTAAGGGCAGCAAGCCTCACTGAAGACTTAGAGAAGACTTAGAGTAGTTAAAGCAATGAAGAAAATCAGGCAGGACCCTTATGCAACCGATTCAACAGCAGATCCTGGAAACTTTACAGACGCTCTCTTCAACCGAACAACAAGAAGTTTTGGACTTCGCAAAGTTCCTCAGAAGTAAGCGGCGAGAGTCTCAGCCAGAACCCAAACAGCAGCTATCGGCTCTAGAGTTGGCAGGTGACCTCGTTGGCTGCCTGGAGGGAGGTCCATCGGATCTATCCACAAATAAGAAATACATGGAAGGCTTTGGCGAGGAATGAGGCAATCCGTTTTACTTGATACAGGTCCTCTCGTAGCTTTGCTGAAGCAACAAGATCATTATCATGAATGGGCAAAAGCGGAATGGGCAAACATTAAACCGCCTTTGCTCACCTGCGAGTCAGTGATTACAGAAGCCTGTTTTCTGATGCGAGATGTATATAGAGGACAGGAAGTTGTCCTAGAACTGGTTCAACGAGGAGCAGTTCAAATTTCTTTCCGCTTAGATGAAGAAGTTGCTGCGCTAGAAAGATTCCTAACCCGCTACCGTTCCGTTCCAATGTCGCTAGCAGATGCCTGCTTGGTGCGAATGGCGGAGCAGTACAGAGGCAGTGCCATTCTTACACTTGATAGCGACTTTCAGATTTACCGCAAGGACACTAACCAGGTGATTCCAGTAATCATGCCGCCCGTTTGGAGAAAGGCAGACGAAGGTAAGACATAGAAAAACGGCGTTGTGAATCGCTGTCTTGAGGGAACTCTACAGACAAACGATTCGGAAACTCTGACTATGCCTTACACAGACATCAACACCACCCTCACCGACGCTGAGCTGCAAGAAATCAAACAGGCGATCGCCACGATTCAGCAAAAGCTACCCTTCCTGATTACCCTCAGCGCCGAGGGTGATCGAGTTCCCGGTGGTGGTGAAGGCAGATGTGCAGGGTTCGGTCGAGGCGATCGTGACCGCGCTCCACAACCTCTCGAACGACGAGATCAAGGTTCGCGTGCTGCACGCGGGGGTGGGAGCGATTACCGAGAGCGACGTGACGCTGGCCTCGGCGTCCAACGCGCCGATCATCGGCTTCAACGTGCGCCCCAATCCCAAGGCGCGCCAGCTGGTCGAACGCGAGAAGGTGCGGATGATGTACTACGACGTCATCTATCACCTGACCGAGGAGATCGCCAAGGAGATGGCGGGCGAGCTTGGGCCCGAGCGGATCGAGCACGTCATGGGCCGGGCCGAGGTCAAGCAGGTGTTCCCCGCGGGCAAGAAGGACAAGGCGGCGGGCCTGCTGGTGCTCGAAGGCGTCATCCGCAAGGGCTTCCACGCGCGCCTCACTCGGGAGGATGTCATCGTTTCGGCGACCACCATCCACTCGCTGCGGCGCTTCAAGGACGACGTGGACGAAGTCCGCGCGGGCCTCGAATGCGGCGTGGTGCTGGCCGACACCAACGACATCAAGGCGGGCGATATGCTCGAAGTGTTCGAGGTCGAGGAGCGTGAACGGACGCTGTGAAATCTGATTGAAGAAAAATAATGCGCTGAAGACATTGATTCGCTTAAGCTCCCTCTTGTCGCGGTTTGCGACAGGAAGGAGGTAAGCATATGGAAATTCAAACTGTCGTGATTCTAGTCGTCGGGATCGCAACCGTTCTGGTTGCACTCGTCGGGCTGATGATTCAGCTAGTTAAGTTGGGTCGGAAGTAACTAGTGAGGAGGTCGGCGCTGGAACGCCGGCCTCCAATACAATTTGGGCCCGGATGCTGGAACATCCGAGCCCAGGAAGGTGAAGCTATGGAAGCTTCAACCATCGTGATGACACAGATATACACATTTGACTCAACTTTTCAAGATGGCACGCCAGCAATTCACTCCCGAGCAGCAATCGGTCCGCGTCCTCAAGGTGGGGGAGCGGGTGCGGCATATCCTCAGCGAACTCCTCGCTTTTCGCCATCCAGGGCAATTGTCACCAGCCAGGGATGCTCCAGGGCCGTACCGCTTGGTACTGACTTATAGTCAGAAAAATCAGACTGACGAGATTTGAGCGTGCGAGCAATCGCTTCTAGCTGGCCGACTAAATCGATGGCGGCGCGGCGTGGTTCCATCGCGCTATAGCTAAAGCCAATCAGATCCGACAGGCGGTGATCGCGAAACACAATCGACAGATTACCCTGGGGCGTTTCCAGGCGATAGGGCCGATAGAGCAACTCTGGTTCCTGCACGGTTCCGGCAGCATCGCGGTGGAAAAACTGATCGATTGTCCAGCCCAGTACCGCTTCGTCCGAACAGAGCCACTCAAATCCGGCAGCCGCTACATCCGGTAAAATTGCCGGACTGACTGACTGTTCCGAGGGCCACAGTCCTCGCGGTTCGCAGCCAAACCGTTCGCGATACACCTGCTTGGCTTTAATCAGGTGGCGAGGAATATCTTCAGGCCATTGAAAGCGCAGTTCGGGCAGTTTCATCTGCGGTACGGCAATGCGCCCGGTATTGGTATCAGCCAGCAGCGGCAAAATTGGATGGGTGTAGGGCGTGGTAGTGACTTCGATTTGCCCAGTCTCCTGCATCTGCCGGTGTTGAGGAATGATCCGGCTGATAATTTCCCGCTGTTTCGAGTAGATGCGCTGCCGATCGCTGAGGGTAAAGCCTCGTCCCCGCTCTAACCACTCGCCAATCTCAGGATCGTCCCAGAACAGCGGATCGATCCAGGCCAAGTTGTGCCATGCCATCAGGTCACTGTAATCTTGCGGTTGCCAGTGGTTCAGACACCAGGCTTCTCCTTTTTCCTGACGTTGGCTATACAGTTCGGCATAGCGGGGATGGGGATCAATCAAGGTGCGGTGGTGGGCGTCAAAAAAATGCTCTAGCACAAACTGCCGCTGTTCCCAACTCAGGCTCTCGGTAGGCAGCAGGGCAGCAGACAAGTAGGGGTCAAAGGCTGTCCCGGCTACATAATCTTCCAACTGCAAAATCAACGAAGGTACCAGCTGGTTTTTAATTATGCCGAGGTACTTTGTGATCAATTGTTGATTATTGCTGTGGTTAGCGTCATTCACCCGATTATCTGAGGCCAATACGCACTGAGGCCAATACGCAATTGACTAATCGCAAACTCCAGCACTTAAGAGAAAATTATGTTTAATAACTAAAATTTATATAATTTGTGCATTTCAATTCTTCTGGATTATGGTTAACCTATTGATATAACCACTCAATCATGAAGTTTGAAACACTATGTTTTTACCAACCCGTGTTACACCAGCTAGCCGTCAAGCCTTTGATTTATTGCAGCCGCTTCGCCAATGGCTGAACCAACTTGAGATTGGTAATGCTGACATTGCTCAGTTGATTTGTCGAGTCGTTCCAGCCCAGTGTCCATTTGAACGCAATCTGCAATTCAGGGGTCATACTATTGTGCGAATTCCGCCCCTATGCAAACTGAATCCCCTCTATGATGAAGTTGTAGGATTGCGATTTCGAGCGCTTTGCTATTTGGCCGATGTTTGTGGGCAGTTTGATGGACATAGAGAGCAGGAGGGTTGCTAAGCTCGATCATACAGCCTAGAACTTCACAAAAAATCTACACCGGATCTGCAACCCTAATCAAAGCACAATCATTACTGATCTTTTAAGAGTGGTAACAAAACCTTCTCAAGTATAAAGCTGTGTAGAAAAACGCAACAAATCAATACACTGATTCAGCTAAATATCTATCCTGAAGCATAGCTACTGAGCTGCTTTTCGCTTTACAACAGAGTGAAGTTGAATCAATGCAGGTGTAAATGGTTTTAGATAAACCGAATTCGAAGTGGACAGAAGATGTTTATGTCTTTCCGGCCTCGTTTGCTCAACAGCGGTTGTGGTTTATCGAACAACTGTTTCCTGAAGCATCGCTATACGTGATTCCTCTTGTATTCCGGTTAACTGGAATGCTACAGCGCTGGCCGCTACAGCAGAGCATTCAAACCATTGTTCAACGGCATGAAACTCTCCGAACTCAGTTTGACTTAGTGGATGGGCAACTAGTGCAGGGGAAGGCTGCTGGCGCCATCCCCGTAGGGCACGGGCGTGGTCGGGGCATGGTTGGCGGATCAGCGCTGCTCGGGCGGGATGCCGATGCCTCGACGATCTGGGCTTGCGGGCCTTGCGGGCGGGGTGTAGGGGTTTTTCTGGATCTCGGCGAGGAGGACCTCGATGGCCTTGTCGAGCTGCGGGTCCCGGCCTCCCGTCATGAGGGCGGGGTCGTCGATGACCTCGATGTCGGGGTCGACGCCATGTCCCTCGACGCCCCAGTTGCCGTCGGTTTTGAAGAAGCCGAAGGTGGGGACGGTGATGTTGCCGCCGTCGACGAAGCCTGGGTTTCCTGAGATGCCGACGAGACCGCCCCAGGTTCGTGTGCCGATGAGCGGACCGAGGTTGTTGAATCTGAAGAGCCAGGGGAACATGTCGCCGCCCGATCCTGCCAGGCCGTTGATGAGCATGGCCTTTGGTCCCTGGTGGGAGTCGGGTGGCCAGGGCCAGACGGCGTCGCCTCGCTGGGCCCAGTAGTTGGTTCTGGGCCGGTTGAGGAGTTCGATGAAACGGGTGGGGATCTGCCCGCCGCCGTTCCATCGGTCGTCGATGATGAGGGCGGCCTTGTGGCGCTGGCCGTAGAACTGCCGGAAGAGGTCGCTCTGTCCGTCGACGCCGGTGTTGGGGACGTAGATGTAGCCGATCTGGCCGTTGGAGGCCTTGTCGACGTGGGCGCGGTTGGCCTCGATCCATGCGCGGTACCTGAGGTTGACCTCGCTCGAGACCGGCCTGACGAGGACGTCTCTCTGCGTGCCGTCCATGACGGGTTTGGTGCTGACGGTGATGGAGGTGACGCGGCCTGCGGTGCCGATGAAGGCGGCCCATGGATCGCGGGTGGTGTCGATGGGCTCGCCGTTGACGGCGAGGATGAAGTCGCCGACGCTGACGTTGACGCCGTGCTGGCTGAGCGGACCTCTGGCGTCGGCGTCCCAGGGTGCGCCCTGGTGGATTCTGGCGATGCGGTAGGCGGAGCCCTCTGGCGTGGTGACGAGTTCGAAGTCGTGTGCTGCCCGTGGGAGAGACTGGTTTCGGCGATCTGCACAAGGCTTGTTTGGTGAGCATGGCTTCCCGCCGGGTAGGTTTGACCCCTTCAAGTGCTCGTCGAGCGCGCCACTTCGGGCCAAGGTCTGAAGGAGGATTGCGTCATGAAGGGTTTGCCGCTGATTGACCCCAAGGCAACGGGAATCGATGTCGGGGCTGAGCGTTTGCACGTGTCGGTTGGCGGGGATGCGCCCCGGGTTTTCGGCACGATGACGCGCGATGTCGCGGAGCTTGTCGGTTATCTGACCGAGCAAGGCGTGGCTTCGGTGGCGATGGAGGCCACCGGCGTCTACTGGATGTATCTGTACGAGGCGCTGCAGCAGGCTGGGTTCAAGGTGTTCGTGGTCAACGGCCGGCACGTTCGCAACTTGCCGGGACGAAAGACGGACATGGCCGACTGTCAGTGGCTGGCCACATTGCATGCGCACGGCTTGTTGCGGTCCGGCTTTGTGCCGCCCGAGGGTATTCGGCGACTACAGGACTACCTAAGGCTGCGCGAGGACCATATCCGCTCCGGCACGGCTCACGCCCTGCACATGCAAAAGGCGCTGGAGCGGATGAACATCAAGTTCCATACGGTGATCAGCGACGTGACCGGCGCCAGTGGACTGCGGGTGCTGCGCGCGATCGTTGCCGGCGAGCGTGACCCGACCAAGCTGTTGGAGCTGTGCGACCGCCAGATCTCCAAGCGCAAGGCGGATCGTGTCGTGGAGTCCTTGCGAGGCACATGGAAGCTGCAGCATCTGTTTGCGTTGCGCCAGGCCTTGGCTGGCTGGGACTTCTACAAGGCGCAGATCCGGGAATGCGATGAGGCCATAGAGGCTGTCCTGCGAGAGCTGAGCGGCCCGCCCGATGGCGACGACGGAGCGACGACGAAGCGTGGCAAGAACGGGGGTGGCAACACCCCGCAGATTGCCGGGTTGCACCGCATGCTGGTGCGCCTGTGCGACGGCCAGGACCCGACGACCATCACCGGCATGGCGGACCACTCATGGCTGCGCCTGAGCAGTTTGATTTTTCTGATCAAACAGCCGTAGATTTTCTCCGCAATGCCGATATTGCGATGTATCGGGCTAAAGCCGAAGGCAAATCGCGCTACTCGGTATTTGACACTGTGATGCATGCACAGGTGGTGCAACGGCTGCATCTGGAAACCGATCTGCGGCTGGCAATCGAACGACAAGAGCTACAGCTTTACTATCAGCCGATTCTAGCCACCGCCACCCATGAAATTATCGGTTTTGAGGCACTGCTGCGTTGGCATCACCCCACCAGAGGCATGATCGCGCCTGCCGAATTTATCCCAATTGCTGAAGAAACTGGACTGATTATTCCTCTGGGCCGCTGGATTCTTTGGGAAGCTTGCCACCAAATGCAGCGCTGGAAGGCCGAGTTTCCCAATAGCGGCTTGCGATACATGAGCGTTAACCTATCCGGGCGCGAGTTGCTTCAGCCCGATATTACTGACCGCATTACCCAGATCCTGGTAGAAACAGGGCTAGAACCCCATCACCTGAAGCTAGAAGTCACCGAAAGCTCCCTGATCACGAATACTGAAGTGGCCGGCGATCGGTTAAAGCAGCTCAGCGCTACTGGTATCAAGCTCAGCCTCGATGATTTCGGTACTGGCTATTCTTCATTAAGCTATTTGCACCGCTTTCCAGTGAATCACCTCAAGGTGGATCGCTCCTTTGTCAAAGATCTCTGCGATAACGATGAAAGCCTCAAAATTACCGAATCGATTGTGGTGCTGGCCCATAGTTTGAACATGAAGGTGATTGCTGAAGGGGTAGAACATCAATCCCAACTGGCTCGCCTCCGGCAATTGGGCTGTGAATATGTGCAGGGCTATCTATTTTCTCCGGCTATTCCAGCTAATTCTGCCACGGAGCTGTTGAAACAGCGATGCGACGTATTACCATCAGACGAATTTCATTTGTGCAGCTCAGGATAAATACAAGACATTCGCGGTTCGTTGACCCTATCATCTGCCCACAGCAACCGCTGTACGTTCCAAGCCAGATCCAAGAGCTGTAATTTTTCTTTCCGGGCGGTCGGGCAGGTGTAGTTGCCGAACTCCAGCACGACCGGGCCGCGCTGGAGGAGTGCGGTCAGCGAAATGGTCTTGCCCTCGGTCGTGACGAGGGTGAAATCCGGAGCCTTCTCGCCGACGAGCGGGGAGGAGTGCTCGAAGTCCTTTGTGATGCCAGTGCGTTGGGCGCCTTGCGGCTCCACGTCGGTGGGTGTCGCTGGCTGTGCGCAGCCGGATTGCGCCTGACTGCCTTGCGGCGCGGGCGATGATCCCATCATCATCTTCATCATCGGGCACGTTTCCATCATGGTCACCGGCTTGTCGGGGACATCGCCGAGCTTGGCGAGTTGTTCGGGGGTCAGGACCGCGCGTGCTTTCTGGCGCGCCTCGTTCTCGATTTCGCCGAGTTTCTTCTTCTGCTCTTCGCTGAGGCCGAGTTTCTCGGCTTGCGCGAAGATCGGGCACGGCGCATCGAGGAAGATGGGCGTGCGCACCAACACTTGCATCCGCTCCATGATCTGGGGCGTCATGCCCATCTGGCGCATCATCTTCATCATCTGCGGCATCATCTCCTTCATCTTCTCGGGGCCCATCTGGCCGCCTTGCATCATGGGGCACATCGGAGAACCGCTGGCGGGCTTGTCTCCCGCGGCAGGATCAGATGCCTGTTGTTGACAACAGGCGGGCGGTTCGTTCTCTTGTGCCGCAGCGGCGGGAAGACCGGCAACGACCGCGCCCGCAAGGACACCCGCGGTCACAAGATGGAAAGCGAGTTTCATGATTGGACTCCTTGTTGGATGACTGCTGTTGCATGGCTTCGATCCGCAGGCATGAGCGCATCAACTCTCGCAGCACGCCTTGGTGCGGCTCCGCTCCCGGCACACCGACTGCGCGGATCGTGTGATGATTTCCGATTCCTGCTCAACGGTCTTGAGCACGAGCTCAACGAACCTGGGTTGGGTAAGGTAGTAGCAGCGCAGATTGCCATCCTCGTAGGAATCGACGATCTGCTCGCGGCGCAGGACTTGAAGATGCTGCGAGACGTTGGGTTGCGGGATCCGGAAGAACGTCAAATCACCCTTTGTCAATGGGTAGACGGTGCGTATGAAGATACGGTCGTTCGAGGAAGCAATCGTATTCCTTCTGGAATCGTGCCTGAGTTTAAGTTGACAGTGGAACAGGTTTTGGGCATTGAGGAATAATGCAGGATTTGTGCTACTGATTGGTGGGATACGGTACGGCTAACCACCTGTCTCGAAGCAGGTATTCGTACTATCTTAGATAACAGCGGGTATAAGGGGCAGAACACCCTGGGAAAATGCGAGGAGAAAAGTGAGGAAAAATCAATGAGCAGTCCGATTTTGGATCAGGCGCTCCAGGACTACCGCTGGAATTTGAACGAACTTTTGCACAGTATCCAGCGTCTGGCGACTGCGATCAACAATGCCAAGCTGCAAGAAACCGTGGCAGGGCTGAGGCGGAATATTGCTGAGCCATTCCTGTTTGTGGTGGTCGGAGAAGTTAAGGCTGGGAAGAGCAGCTTTGTGAATGCCTTGCTAGAGGCAGAGGTATGCGCTACCGACATCGAACCCTGCACCGACTCGATTCAGCAAATTGTCTACTCTGACAATCGCTACGTTACACAGATCGAGCCGAATCTGCGCAAAGTTGGTTTGCCGATTGAGATCCTCAAGGATATTTCCATCGTGGATACACCCGGAACCAATACAATTGTGGCCGAGCACCAGATCATCACTGAGAAATACATTCCCAACAGCGACCTCACTTTTTTTGTCCTGTTTGCCAAAAACCCCTATCAAAAAAGCGCCTGGGATTTTCTCGATTTCGTCAGTGCCGAGTGGCGCAAGAAGGTTGTGTTTATCTTGCAACAGGCCGATCTGCTCAAACCTGCCGATCTGCAAACTAATATTGAGCGGGTCAAGGGATACGCTAACCAAAAGCAAATCAAATCGCCAATTGTGTTTGCCACCTCAGTAGAACAAGAACTGCAAGGCGACCAAGAAAATAGCGGCTTTGAGCCGGTGCGAAACTATATCAAGCAAATGGTGGCCAGCGGCGAAAGCTACAGGATCAAATGTCTTAGTTACTTTCAGCAGCCAAGTTACTTTCAGCAGCCAAGTTGCTCCCAGCAGCCAAATTCAGCACAAAAATCGCAGGGTCTTGTAGCTCCACTCCCCGTCTTGCTGCTGGCTGAACGCAAAACGTTACATAAGCGTTTTTACCAGAAAATCAGGATCACCTGCGAACGAAACTGCCTATCTGACACAAATTGATAAAAAATCAGAGATGTTTGTTTACATTTCTTGACATTTATGAGAGTGTCTGCTCAGCTTATATAAGAAGCTCCATTTTCCTGAGTCCAATTTTGGATTTGGGAATTCCGTTTTGGCTAAAAATTGCAGGGTCAACTCAAGCCCAGTTAGGCTTGGACAATGTTCTAGTTCAATTTAATTCTGTTGATTGAGAGGTTACTATAGATTTTTCCTGATATTTGGATTAGATACAGTGATCCTTGTGTTGGATCTGAACGGGATGCAGGGGTGGAACCCCTGCGTGGGGGCAGTGCCCCCACCCCCTTCTGTTCACAATCAATTTGTGAACGCTGTAGGATTGATGCTATTAAAAATTGATTGAAACTTGGGGCATTTACTATTAGCTTTTGGGTTGAAAATTGCTGTTAGAGTTAAGTGTAGAAAGCCGGAAACAAATTTGCAGTAACTTACTGGTAAAACCCTTAAGTTTTGCCGAATTTGTGTCAATTAAGAGCTTGGTTGTAAACCAAGATTGAGATTCCCCTAAATCCCCTTAAAAAGGGGGACTTCAGAAATTTGATAAGTGCTCTGCATAGGCTTCGCCTACAGTTCCTTTCCTTTCATAGGCTTTGCCTTCCCGTTAGGGTAGGAGGGGTAGGAAGGATCAAGCATGGAGCCGATTTTAGCCTCTTACAATTCATTTACAAACAAGCTCTCAGGCCGTGCCGAGTCAAGTCGTATTCAGTCAGGGCAGGTCAAGTCGAGCAGTTTAAGTCAAGCGGGACTGAGTAGTTCAACCTAATTTGGATTGATACAGCCTTTTTCAGGCTAGTGAAGTACGAAAAACGGGGTGCAGGGGCAGTGCCTGGCCGTGCTGTTTGCCCTGGTGACGATTCCGGCCAGTTTGGGGGCACCCAACATGTTCCAGTCAAACCAAGCCTACGCAGCGATAACCAACCTGATTCCAGGTCTACCCAACTGGCTGTTTGGCATTGGGCTGGCAATCCTGTCGGGCATCGTGATTTTGGGTGGTATTCGGCGGATTGGGGCCGTGGCCGAAAAGCTGGTACCCGCAATGGCGCTGATCTATGCAGCAGCTTGTCTGTGGATTATTTTGGCCAATTTACCAGAGGTGCCTGGAGCCATTGGCACGGTGATCCGAGAAGCGTTTGCGCCGACAGCCGTAGCGGGTGGGATTGTTGGTACGATGGTTCAGGGAATTCGCCGAGCTACATTTTCTAATGAGGCTGGGGCCGGCTCGGCAGCAACTGCCCATGCCGCTGCTCGAACCGATGAACCCGTGCGGGAAGGCATCGTGGCCTTACTGGAACCATTTATTGATACCATTTGCATCTGCAACCTGACGGCGATTGTGATTGTTCTGACGGGCGTGTATCAGAATACCAATTCGGAATTGGGTGGCGTAGCTCTAACCACTCAAGCCTTTGGCTCGGTGATTGGCTGGTTCCCCGTGGTTTTGAGTATTGCCGTCTTTTTGTTTGCCTTCTCGACGATTTTGTCTTGGAGCTATTACGGGGTGCAGGCTTGGACCTATCTATTTGGTCCGCGTCGCCTGATTCTGTTTAAGTTGATCTATCTCTTCTTTACGTTCTTAGGGCCGATCGCTAGCCTATCAACCGTAATTGATTTCAGCGATATGATGTTCTTCTCGATGGCGATTCCCAACCTGATTGGCTGCTATATTCTCTCTAACGAAGTCGCTGCGGACCTGAAGGACTACTGGCATCGGTTGACCTCTGGCCAAATGCCGACCTATGCGGAACAACAGGCAGTTGAGATTGGCGCAAATCGATAGGGAAACGAGGATTACAAGGGTTTCGATGGCTGAGCCGAATGCTTGCCCATCTGCGCTAGCTTGGCATGACGTTCCCAAGGTGGGGTGGACTCCGGTCTGGACGACATGACAAAAATGCGCTGCAAGAAGCCGCCGAATTTTTACAAGACAAATGGAATGCTGTTCAGCAGAGCTTGAGTCGCACTGAACAACGGCTGAAACAAGCGGTCGATTCTGCCTGGACGCGATTAACAAAACCCCGTGCCTGAGTTGCCACTATACCCTGGCTTGATTCCGTCCTGTCGTCATTCATGGGAGGTTTCTATGGCACAACACTTTATCTTCCATGACTGTCCTCCTTTGATCAAAGAACGAGTTCGCGACTATTGGGACAAAAAACAGCGTCGAATCGATCGCCTGTTGCAGTCCTTTCCAGACGCCCAGCGCCATCTGCGATTAATCGTCGATCAGCAGCCCTATGGTTATCAGGTGCGTGTTGTGTTGAGTCTCCCAAATAGAACGCTGGTGGCTCAATCCAAATCTCGGTTTGAATCCTATCAGGCGGCGATGGATGAGGTGGCAGAAATCCTAACGGAAGAAATTCGTCGTCACAAAGATCAGCTTCGTCGCGATCGATCTCATCGTCGTAGACAACAGCGGCAAAAAGACTTTGCCACAGTCATTCAGTTTTTAGAACAAGATACTCAACAACAGCGCAAAGAATCCTTCTTCGACCTACTGCGTCCGATGCTGCGCAACCTACAGAACCATGCCCGGCGTGAATTAATCTTTGCCCAGCTTGACGGCAACGTGTCCCCCAATGAAATGACTGTATCCGATCTGCTCGATGAGGCGATCGTGCAAGCATGGGAAAAATTTGATCAGCGTCCCCCCCAGCAACCCCTGGATCAGTGGATTAGTAGACTGATGCACGAGATTATCGATGAACAAAAAAGTAAAGAAATTCCCGCTGTTTCCCTGGATGCACCAATTTCAGAGGATGATCCGCGATTTCAAGTCGCCAGTGGTTGGGTGTTGGAGAATGAGCCGTTCTGGGACAGTTTAGCTCCCTTGACACTGGAAGATATCTTACCGCAGCACGAAGTTGAAGAACCTTGGGATGCCTATAGCCTCAGCGAAAGGGAACGCTGGTTACCAGCGGCTTTTCAACGATCCGGGGTTCTGGAACTCGGTTCAGGTGACGGTCAGGTACGTTGCCTTCAATATTCCGCTTCAGATCATCATCGCCATGGCGCTGGCGCTCTTCATGGATCGCGTATCCCAGAGATCTGCCTGGCTGCGAAACATCATCATCATCCCCTGGCTGCTGCCCGGTGTGGTGGTTGCCCTGCTCTGGATGTGGATGCTGGATAACCGGCTTGGCATCGTCAACGCCTTTCTCAACAGCATCGGCATTCCTTCGCAGCCGTTCCTGGGGTCGGTGGATCAGGTGATTCCATCGATTGCGCTCATCAATATCTGGCGCTATGCGGGTTATACCTCCATCCTTCTGTTTGCAGGCTTAAAGACCATCCCCCAGCAGCTTTACGACGCGGCTTCCATCGATGGAGCAGATGGAGTGCGCCAGTTCTGGAATATCACCCTGCCGCTGCTCCGACCTGTGCTGGCGTTTGTGCTGATCACCCATATCATCGGCTCGTTTCAGATTTTCGACACCATCGCTGTTACCTCCGGGGGCGGACCGGTTCGGGCATCACAGGTACTTTATTGGTACATCTATGAGTTTGCTTTTGTGCGCTTCAACATGGGATATGCCACGGCCATCGCAACCGTGTTGTTCGTTGCCCTGGTGGGAGTCACCCTGATCCAGATGCGTTTCTTCCGCGCCAATAACGCGGACCTTGCAGATTTCAGCTAGCCGGGCAGGGGAATTCAATGATGCAGAATGCCATTCGCTCAAATCCCGGACGACGCTCGTTTCTGAGTGTGAGAAATGTGGTGACTTGGGTCACGATTGCGCTGATCCTGTTTGTAAGCCTGTTTCCGTTCTGGTGGGTTGTCCGTACCGCACTGACCGATCCTCAGCAGGTTTATACGAATACAACTGCCATGTTTCCGGAGAATCCCACGCTCTATAACTTCTCCCGCGCGCTTGGCAATGTTGATCTCCAGGAATCGCTGGCACGCGGCGGCTCAGGACAGACACTGAATTTCTGGCTTTACCTGCGAAATTGGCCCCTGACTCTACTGAAATCGACGTTAGCCTAGCAAACGCACTTTTTGCTCAAGGTAAGCTTTCGCCGGAGAAACAGTCGTTTTATGCTGTAGTTACCTATGATTTGGGTCAGCAATACAGGCAACAGGGCAATTGGGAAACTGCCGCCCAGTATTATCGAAAGGCGATTGCTTTAAAGCCAGACTGGGCAGAAGCTTACCATAGCTTAGGGCTAGCACTTCAGAAAGCAAGCAGTAGCAACTTGGATGAGGCAATTGCTTGTTACCAAAAAGCTCAGGCCCTTGAACCAGCCTCTTTAAAGGCTGATGTTAGCTTGGCGAATGCCTGCTTTGCTCGCGGCAAGCTACCTGCCGAAAAGCTAGCTGATTACGCTGCTCGGAATCATGATTTAGGCTACCAGTATCAGCAGCTTGGGGATCTGGAACTTGCAATCGACCATTACCGACAGGCTATTGCAATGGAACCGAACCTAATTGAGGCGCGCGATAATCTACGGCTGGCATTACAAAAGCAAGGCAATGTTCAGATTAAAGTCAGCGTTGCGAAATAGCTATTACATTTCTCTCTGAGAAACTCAATGTTTTGAGTTTGCATCAGTGACTTATTCTCCTTGATTTACAGGATCAGGGTTCCTACAGTAATCCTTTGTAGGATCTGAACGGGGTGCAGGGGTTCCACCCCTGCGTGGGGGCGAAGCCCCCACCCCCTGTTCACAACCAATTTGTGAACGCTGTATTCCCAAAAGCAGCTACGTATTCATCCGCTCATAGATTGCAGATGCAGAAGGCGAATAGCGAGTTAAATAACTAAAAATCCAGAACTTAATCACGGCATCAATCATGACAGGAACCGTCGCGATAAAGCCGTTGATCAAAAACTTGCTCTCCGGCAGGCCAAAATGTCTGGCTGCGCCTTCCAGGATCACTTCCCAACCTTCTGCCGAGTGGAATCCCACAAACAGATCAGTGATCAGGATAAACATAAACACCTTAATCGGATCGCTCAAACCCAGAAATGTGCGGTTTGTAACGCTCCGCACTAATTTACGACTCCAAAATGATTTGGCTGCGAGCTGGAGCCGTGGTGTTGGCGACGGGTGGCGGCGGTCAGGTCTATGCCCAAACCACCAATCCGGCCCTGAGTACAGGCGATGGCGTGGCAATGGCATGGCGAGCGGGTGCCCAACTGCGCGATCTGGAATTTGTCCAGTTTCACCCCACGGCTCTGACCCAACCAGGTGCGCCCCGCTTCCTAATCAGCGAGGCAGTGCGTGGCGAAGGTGCCCACCTCATTGATGCTGAGGGCCGCCGATTTGCCTTCGACTATCACCCCGCCGGAGAACTAGCTCCCAGAGACGTGGTCAGCCGCGCCATTTTTGACCATTTGCAAAAGACTAGCTCCGACCCTGCCAGCGCCCATGTTTGGCTAGATCTACGCCCAATTCCGGCGGAAACCATTCGGCGTCGCTTTCCCAACATCATTCAGGTTTGTCAGCAGTGGGGGGTGGATGTCTTTCAAGCGCCGATTCCGGTTGCTCCTGCTGCCCACTACTGGATGGGAGGCATCACCGCCGACAGCCTCAGCCGCACTACGATTCCAGCCCTGTATGCGGTGGGTGAAACAGCCAGCACAGGGGTCCACGGAGCCAATCGCCTCGCCAGTAACTCACTGCTGGAATGTTTGGTCTTTGGTGCCCAACTCGCCGCGCTAGAAGTGCCCCCCCCTGAGGCAGAAACCGCTCCCATGCCAAATCTAGACAATTCTACACCCACAGAGATTAACCTGTCCGCTTTGGATCTGGCCCAAATCATAGAGTGGCGACATCGCTTAGCTCGGCTGATCTGGCGCAGTGCGGGCATTTGCCGCGAGCAGGCTGGGATGGAGCAGGCAATCACCCAAGTAGAAACTTGGCGAGCAGAGTTTGCAGCATTATCCGTGAGTCAGGCGCTTTTGGCAGGAATGCATTCCAATAGCACCTTGGCCTTAAGCAATAGCGAACCAAAAGCCTTGCGGCAGTGGGGTGAATTACGCAATTTACTGGATATTGCCATGCTGATGCTAAAGAGCGCTGCCTTCCGTGGCGTGATGCGCCTACTGCAGGAATATCGCATAGACCTCAAGGGCAAAAAGGCTGTTGTGATTGGGCGCAGTATTTTAGTGGGCAAACCGCTGGCCCTGATGCTGCTGGCCGAAGATGCCACGGTTACCATCGCCCACTCTCGCAGTCAAGATTTGACGGCCATTGCCAGGGATGCTGATATTTTGGTGGCGGCAGTAGGACGCACCAATCTGATTACGGCAGAGATGGTAAAACCAGATGCTGTAGTTGTAGATGTGGGAATCAATCGAGTTGTTAATCCCGAAACTGGCAAGGGGCGGCTAGTTGGCGATGTAGAATTTGAAAGCGTCCGTGATGTGGCAGCCTGGATCACACCAGTTCCCGGTGGAATTGGACCAATGACTGTGACCATGCTATTGGACAATACAGTATGGAGTTACCGCCAATGGTGTGTAGCTGGGCGGGAGAAGTGAGATCCTATGACAAGCTCAATCGAACGAGGAACTGTGGTAGCAAACGCGCAAGCATCTGACCTAACAGCATTTGACCTAAAACCCTATCTGCAAGAGCGTCAGGCCATTGTTGAATCGGCTCTGGACCAGTCGATCAATGTGGTCTATCCAGAAAAAATTTATGAGGCGATGCGCTATTCGCTGATGGCAGGCGGCAAGCGGCTCCGGCCTATTCTTTGCTTGGCGGCCAGCGAACTAGTGGGCGGAACTATCGAAATCGCGCTTCCAACCGCCTGCGCCCTAGAAATGATCCACACGATGTCGCTGATCCACGATGACTTGCCGGCGATGGACAACGATGACTACCGTCGCGGCAAACTCACCAATCATAAAGTCTATGGTGAAGATGTGGCGATTTTGGCAGGCGATGGCTTGCTCGCCTATGCGTTTGAATTTATTGCGAGCCGAACCCAAAACGTGCCACCCGAACGAGTGCTGCAAGTAATTGCCAAATTGGGCCGAGCGGTGGGAGCTGCCGGTCTGGTAGGCGGGCAAATTGTGGATCTGGAATGCGAAGGTCAATCCAACGTCTCGCTAGAGACGCTCAACCACTTATCGGTAGCACTGAAGCTAATCGGCCCCTCACTGCTAGGCGAGGGAAACAGCCACGCAGACCCCTCAATCGGTGGGTTATAAGCTAGCAGCAGCTCTCGCAAGGTTGGGTGTACTGGCACCTGTCGCGTTTGTCGCTGCCCACTGGGATCCGCTTTGCGAGTGGAGGCCCGAAACGTGATTTGCTCGTGAGGTACGCTCAAGACAGGATTCGCGTAAACATCCCCGACTTGTAGCTGAGCAATTGCACCCCACCTCTCTCCGGTCCAGCGAGCGATATCAAAAAAGAGTTTGTGCGTATCACTTCTAAGCTGTCTGCGGATCTTCACGTAATCCGTTTCACTTAAAATAGCCGCCTGTCCATGACGATTGTTCTTCACTTCGATACCTCCAACTTTACCTCCAACTTTTACCCCGCCATTCAGGAAAACTGGGAGATAATCTCTACCTCCCAGTCAAGCAATCATCTGCAAACTGCTGTCTACCTGGTTTTCAGAGTTCCCAAAAATTCCAACTTCTACATAGAAGTGAGAGTAAAGTTGGCCATAATTAGCCGGGAAAACTAGCGCTGGAGTGACTCGCGCGTGTATGCAAAATTGCCCTCATGGGAGCGCCCCTAAACCGGGTGCTAATCCCACGGCTGGCGTTCTCTATTGGACTGACCTGGGGTTCCCCACTGGAGAACCCTCGCTCGCCGTGAAGTAATACGATGGGCGCAACGTCACGGTAGATGGGACTTGGCTGGCTCAAACCGTGCTGAACCTGCTCGGAGACGCTGACCCCGAATACAACCTGTTCCCGATGAATGATTTCAACGACATCATCGGCTTTTGTAGTCGCACGCCCACGATCAATGACATTGCGACGGGCTATCCCGAATATGTGAGGCAGGCCGCTCTCTATGAGTTGCAGCGCCGTTGGAGTCAAAACTGTCAGTGCATCATTCCGGAACGTCCAGGTTGTGACGATCCGCGCTATGCCGGTCGCGGCCAGTGCGCTTGTGTTCTCTACGATTTCTCAGTGACCGCCCTGGTCTGCGAGAAAAGATGTATCGCCAGGGTCAGCAGGTAGCAGCGGTACGGTCTCAGCTTCAGCGCACTCAAACCGAACTATCGGAATTTCACTGTACCTTGGTGCGCAGTGAAATTTTTGACAAGCTGGGCCCGTTCGATGAGGCCATGCTGAACACGAAAGAACATGTGGACTTTTGCATGAGCGTTGCGGCAGCAGGCGGTACGGTGTATTTTGAACCAGACTGTCTCGCCACCTATGTGCCAACCTCGCCCTTAGCGTGGAGCGATTTGCACTTCTACATGCTGCGCTGGAGCGATGCTTGGGAATTGGCCAGCCTCGATCGACTGCGGCAAAAATGGAATCTGACCGAAGACAGCAGCTACTTCAAGCAAAAATATAAGGCACTGGGTTGGCGACGGCGGAATACGATCTTGATGCCGATTGTGCGGGCACTCACCCTGGGCATCCGCAATGTTTGGCTAGAAAAAGCGATTATGTACGGACTCCTCGCTCCGATCGAGAAACGGCTCAATCGCTACTTGACTGACCAATACGCTAAACGGCATCTGGCTTCCCCAGAGACGATTCAGTGGCAGAATATTTCGTCACCACAGGAGGGGCATGAGAATTCTGCTGCTGCATGACTACGGGACAGCAACGGGTGGGGCTGAGCTGCAAATGCTCTCATTGCGTCGAGGGTTGCGTGAGCGGGGCCATGAGGTGCGTCTGCTGACTAGTCGGGCACAAATAGTGGCCAACAGTCCACTTTTGGCTGATTACAACTGCTTCGGCACCACCGGAAAACTGCAAGTGCTTTCCCAAACCATCAACCCCTCAGCCTATTGGGCATTGCGGCGAGCACTAGAGGAGTTTCAACCCGATGTGGTGCATGTGCGCATGTTCATGTGGCAGTTATCGCCCTTGATCTTGCCGCTGTTAAAAAATATTCCCTGTCTGTATCAAACTGCCGTATACAAAGCGATCTGTCCATTGGGTACCAAGGTGTTGCCCGATGGTCGAGCCTGTTCGTTCACAGCAGGACGAGCCTGTTTGCAAATGCGAACTGGCAAAAGAACCCAGCCCTGCGTGCCTACTTTAACTTGCCAGAACCCTCGGCTGATGCTCCTGCTCCAGATTATTTACGCAACGCCTTTGAACGTCGCAAGAATTTCAATGAGTTAGTCGGAAAGCTGGCCGCTCAATTTAATCTGCGCCGCAGTGGATACGATGCACCATTACCAGACACCGATCGCCCCAGTCGCTGCTATCCTCCTATGTTTGAGACCCATCCCTATTTGGTCAAAGATAATAGCGATCGACGGTCGGCGGTTGCTCGAATTACAGATATTCCGACTCAACCTTGGGTATCTGAACCTTTGGCACGAAAACGTCGAATTGGGCAGATTACAAAACAAGAAAGCGCTGAGGAGCAAGAATGGTATGAAAATTCAGGCTTCACTTGGACGGCTGAAGCTCCCGATAGTTGGGTGAGGAAGTTTGAGCAATTTCTCATCGAAAAGCAGCTAGTAAAGCAATATGATTCCGATTGCCGAATTTTTGATCAGAGTCAACAACTAAAAAATCTGCAAGGACGAGAAGCCCGCTCGCTCAAAGAAATCAGTGACGCCAGCAAGGGTTTTGTTGCCTATATTTATGCCGACGGCAACAATATGGGGCAACACATTCGAGATAAAATTAAAACGCCAGACGAATATCAACGCTTGAGTGAAGATATTTTCGAGGCAACAGAGCATTCGGTTTACATTGCTCTGGCTAAACATCTTGCTCCGCATTACTACGAGCCGGATGCTCAATCCAATCGTAGAAATAAAACCCCGGTTTGGATTCATCCCTTTGAAATTGTCACGATTGGTGGTGATGATGTGCTGTTGATTGTGCCAGCAAATAAAGCGTTAGCAATTGCTAAAACAATTGGTGAAACATTTGAGGAAATTTTAGCTCAGAAACACGAGCCAACAGGAGCCAAAAAATATCCGGCTCCTCCAATATCAGGATCAAATTTGCAGCAATGGCATCGATATAACCAAGAGGCTGCACCGTTTCCCCAGTGTTGCTTCAGTCTCTCCACTGGTGTTCTCAACGCCGTTCAGCGTGAGCACCCGCTGCTGATTCAGCTTCGTGAGGAGTTCATTTGTAAGGGGCAGTCGTGCTAACGCCCGTGTGATGGAGGAAAAAGCCATAGACCCTGGAAAAGAACCACAAACGCAATGACAGCAACCAATGTTTATCTATTGTGATGCTTTTATATTGTGAACTACCCGACGCGCCTTGTCCTTTGCGCCAGAGTGTGGGTTCCCCGCTTGAGTGAAGCCTGCCTCTGTCAAATAAACCAAATAAACTTTCGCTGTCGGGAATTTACTTAAAGTCACCATTTTGACATGATCTGGCTCTGCCGCAAGTAATCCTGATGCATCAGGATCAGCCAACTGAAGTGAGAGAATGTTACCTTGCTCTATATCCAGAACTGTGGCATGGCCTGCTCGGTTGGGTGAAGCGGATCGGTCAGCTCTGGATATGTGGCTCTCAAATTCACTCTTACAAAATAGGCGCTAGCATCGTTCATGTCCCTCGAAATTCTGGTAATCCTGCTGCTGATCCTGGCGAATGGCTTGTTTTCCATGTCGGAGATGGCGATTGTATCGTCCCGTCGAGCCAGGCTTCAGGAGCTGGTCGAGCAGGGAAACCACAAGGCCCAGGTGGCGCTTGACCTCGCCAATTCGCCCAATCAATTTCTTTCGACGGTCCAAGTCGGTATCACCTTAATTGGCATTCTCACCGGTGCGTTTGGTGGTGCTACCCTGGCCAGCAGTCTTGTGCCCTATATCTCACTAATTCCAGCCCTGAGAGCATCGAGCGAGGCAATCGCCTTCGGAATTGTGGTGTTGCTGATCACCTACCTGTCGTTGATCATCGGGGAACTCGTTCCAAAACGGTTGGCCCTCAACAGTCCAGAGCGAATTGCCACTGGAGTGGCGGTTCCGATGCGGAGCATTGCCCGAATCACTAGCCCAATTGTGCATTTGCTGAGCCTATCGACCGAAGCAGTGCTAAAACTACTGCGGGCCAATGTTGCTTCCACCGAGCCGTTAGTGACTGAAGAAGAAATCAAAGTGTTGATCGAGCATCGAGGACGGCCCGACCGTGATGCGATCATCGTCACTGAATTGCCCTACCAAACCAACAAAGCCGCTCTTATTGAAAAGATTGCGGAACTGGTCAACGAACGCCGCTTAGAAGGGATTGCCGACATTCGCGATGAAAGCGACCGAGACGGTATGCGGATCGTGATTGAGCTACGCCGCGATGCCTATCCGCGAGTTGTGCTGAATAACCTCTACAAGCAAACCCCGCTGCAAGCCAACTTTGGCGTCAACATGCTGGCGCTGGTCAACGGTGAACCGCAAACGATTGGCCTCAAGCAGGCGCTGCAGGTCTTCCTCGATTTCCGGGTTGAAACCATTACTCGCCGCACGCGCTATGAGCTGCGCAAAGCCGAGGAGCGAGACCATGTCCTGCAAGGTTACCTGATCGCGCTGCGAAACCTGGATGCGATTATTGACCTGATTCGCCATGCTGCTGATGCCCCAACCGCGCGTCAAGAGCTGATCGAAACCTATGGCTTGTCCGACGTGCAAGCCGATGCAATTCTGCAAATGCAGTTGCGCCGTTTGACCGCTCTAGAAGCCGAAAAGATCCAGCAAGAGCACGAAGACCTACAGCTCAAGATTGCTGATCTGCGCGACATCTTGGCAAAACGCGAGCGAATTTTGCAGATTATTGAAACTGAGGCTGCTGCACTCAAATCCTCCTATGCCAATCCGCGCCGCACGGAAATCGAGCGGGCAGACGGTGAGTTAGTTGATACGGACCTAATCGCAAATGAACAAGCAATTATTCTGGTGACGGAACAGGGATACATCAAGCGTATGCCGGTCAGTACGTTTGAAGCCCAAAGCCGAGCCACTCGCGGTAAAGCTGCAACCCGGATGAAAGAGGATGACGGGATCGAACACTTCCTCACCTGCTGCGATCACGACAATGTCCTGTTCTTCAGCGATCGAGGCGTAGCTTATTGTTTGAAAGCCTATCAAATTCCTACCGGGTCGCGCACGGCACGCGGCACCCCAATTGTGCAAATGCTGCCGATTTCCCACGGATTGGGGTTGGGACTGGCGATTGTCCGCTACTTAGTAGAACTGCATGGTGGCACGGTGCAGGCTGACAGTTTGGGTGAAGGGCAGGGAGCCACCTTTACCGTCAAATTACCGTTAATGCTCCATCAACCAGTAACGAAGCCAGACACAAAATCCTCTGAATCTTCTTTGAATTTGCAGGGTACTCGCATTCTGGTGGTTGATGACGATGACAATACCCGTGAGTTTCTGGCCTTTTTGCTAGAGTTACATGGGGCAAATGTCATCGCTACTGCAACAGCAGATGAGGCAATTGCTACACTCACGCAATTCAAACCAGAGGTGTTGTTGAGCGATATTGGCATGCCTGATATAGATGGTTACATGTTGATGCGGCAAATCAGGTGCTTATCGCCAGAGCAAGGAGGAACGATTCCTGCGATCGCTCTGACGGCCTATGCGGGAGAAATTGACTACCGACAGGCCATGGCAGCTGGATTTCAACGCCACATTGCGAAACCGATTGAACCAGAGGTATTAATTCGAGCGATCGCAGAACTGAAGGAGCATCACAATAGCTCAACCGACTACTGAAAGCAAAACTAGTGATCGGCTTCTCACATCCATCCACTAGGGACCAGAATTTATTACTGCTTAGTCAAAAACCTGGATCGCACCAGCGGCGAGTAGAGTAGCGGCGTTGGTATTCTCAATTACGGCAACCAGGTTATTGACAAAGAGTACATGATCATTAACGACGGTATACCGATTTTGAATGATGAACGTGTCATTGGCAATTCCATCTCCATTGAAGTCTCCCTGCTCGATGATGTAGGAGTTAGAAGGCGAGAGGGGCAGCAGCCCCACTCTGTCACCCTCTGCTAGATTGAAATCTTTCACAATTGCATAAGCTTGATCCCGGCTGGAACTGGGGTCGTTGATGCCTGCGAAATAATTAGATTCAATCCGGAACACATCGGCACCTACTCCACCGTAGAGTTCGTCTTTCTCAGGCACAGAAGAATTGAAGGGAGAGGGATGAGTTCCAATAATATCATTCTTGCTGTTAACCTTTGTGTGATTGTAGTTACGTCTTCATCTGTAACCTGGCTCCAGCGCTTACGCACCCACACAACAGCCCCTATGAGTAAAATAATAGGAGCGAAGGATGCGATAGAAGCGAGCTTATTCCAGTCAAAATTAGACTTCTGGGCATCGGATGGAGAGAGTGCAATTGAAATTGGTTGTCTTGTTGCTTTCATCACCACCGATTTGTTACTTGCTACTTTAACCGTGCAACTGTAAGCTGCTCCATCGGTTCCTTCTGCTACAGTACCTGACAGACAATAGGTGCTGCCGTTACTCGACCAAGTCAACCCATCGGGGAAGTTTGACTCTTCCACAGACCAGGCGTAGGGAGGTTGTCCCTTCTGGGCGGTCAGTGTAGCTTGATAAGGCTGGTTTAGCACAATCGGCGGCAAGTCTGTCCCTAACAATTCAATCGCATCGCGGTTGTCTACCGTAATCTTGACCTGGAGAAGAATCGGCAAATTGATTGTTGTTTCTGTTGTTGGGTCGATTGTTTTCCCATCAACGGCATAAGTTCCCTTTGTGCCTTTGAGCCATGTAGCCATGTTTGAGTCCTTGGGCGGAGACAGGGCGATCAGATAGCTGTAAGACCCAGCCGTTTGTGTACCATTTGTTGTTCTGTGAACCAGTACCGTTGCTTTTGTATAGTCATCAATCTTGCCGGTTTGGCTATCAACCGCAGCAACTCCTCCTGGAGTATCCAAACTACAGGTTGCTTGGTCGCAAAGGGTTAACTCAATTAGATGCGGCTGCTGCGGAGCATCTTGGGCGAGTTGGATTGTCAGCCCATCCGTACAAAGTTTGTCATAGTTCAGAAAACTCAACCGCAATTCATAGTAGTCTGTCTCTACCATCGCAGGCAGGTCATAGACTTCATCCAGCAGATAGCCCACCACCGTGTTTTCGATGCCTGGCATCGGTTCATAGGCACTGTCCAGCTTCTGATAGGCATGCAGCGTTCCTGGTGCCCAGTTCTGGAGCGTTGCTGCATCAATGGAATACTGGTACGAAATCATTCTGGCTGTACGGAACGCCTCACACTGGCATCTGCCAAAGCTTCACGGTTTTGTCCGAACTGCCGCTGATCAGAAATTTAGCATCAGGGCTGATAGCAATGGAGTTTACCGTGTCCGTATGGTCAGACCAAGTGGTTAATACTTTGCCGGTTGCTAGATCCCACAGTTTAATCGTGCTGTCGCTGCTGCCGCTGATCAGGATTCTACCGTTGGGAGTGATTGCCAGTGTATTGACATCGCGGATATGGTCGCTGAAGGTGCGGATCAGTTCACCGGTTTGCACATTCCACAGTCGGATGGTTTTGTCTTTGCTGCCGGTGATCAAGGTTTGACCATCGCGAGTAAATACAATTGCATGGACCGGATTTAGATGACCAATGAAAGTTTGCAGGTATTCGCCAGTCCGTAAGCTCCAGAGCTTTACCTTGTTATCTAGCCCGCCGCTGGCTAGGAGCTTACCGTCCGGGCTGATAGCAATAGCTTTGATCATGCCGGCTACTTCGGCCAAGGTTTTCAGGAGTGCACCGGTGTTGGTGCTCCAGAGGCGAATTGTTCGATCTTCACCTCCGCTGACGAGCAGTTTTCCATCGGGGCTAATGGCTACCGCATTCACATCCCGGCTGTGACCGGTAAGTGCTCCTAGCAGCGCTCCATTTAGATAGCTCCAAACTCTTACCGTATAGTCATCGCTACCGCTGACAAGCGTGCGACCATCAGGACTGATGGCAATCGTATTGACACCCCGGTTATGCCCGGTCATGTTAAATAACAGTTCGCCTGTGTTGATGTTCCAGACTTTAATCGTGTCATCCAAACTGCTGCTGGCAAAAGTGGGTGTATTGGGGCTGGCAACTACGCAGGTTACCCAAGAAGAATGGGCGTTGAGGGTATAGAGGCAGCGCGAGCCACGAGCCGCCGGAGGACGGATTGGATTGATTGGAGTGACGGCAGGGGGAACAGAGACATTCGCGGCAGGTGGGGCCGTAGGCGGCTTAGAAATGGGTGGAGTTGAAGTGGGTGGTTTAGAAGCGATTGGGCAGCAGTTGCTAAATCGCCCGAACCCAACTGCACCAGCATTGCAAGTCGAACCGCAGCCATCGCCTACCGAACAAGTTCTGTCAATCAAGGTAGCTATCGATCGCGATCGCGGCGTTTCCCAAGTTAGTGTGCGAGCCGTCACCAGCGTGATCAAACAGCAAACGTTTGAGATTTCCGCAACCGATGCCCGTCAGCTAGAAGCAGCCATCGCACAGCAGCTCAAACTCTCTCCTCAGCAGGTGAAAGCACTGATTCGCTATCAGGTGAAGTAAGGCAGGTGAAGTAAGGCAAGTGAAATAAGGACCTATACAGTTCTTAGTTTTGAGATTTGATGGCGTAGCCTGTGCGGAGCACATAGTTTTACGTTAGAGTCACAATCGCACGAATTAGCTGCTCCGGCTCAACCGGTTTAGCCAGGTGAAGTTGAAATCCAGCGGCAAGCGCTTGTTGCTGATCGAGTTCTCCAGCATAAGCCGTCAGGGCAATGGCTTTGGGAAGAGTTTGAGGAAACTGTCCAGTTGCTTGCCCGATTTGGCGATCTCTAATCTGCCGCATCAGCATGTATCCATCCATTTCAGGCATGCCGATATCGCAAATCAGTAGATCTGGTGCAAATAGGTCTAGCTGTTGTAAAACCTCAACGGCAGAAGCAACAACCCGCACCTCTGCTCCAGCTTGCTGCAAAATAAATTCAATCAATTCCCGAATATCGGCATCGTCATCGACGGCTAAGACTTTTAATCCAGTCAAGTTAGCCATCATTGGAGATTCCTCTTGCTGATCAACACTGCCCGAACTGGTCATTAAAGGCAATTGCACCGTAAAGGTTGCTCCCAATCCTTCCCCCAAACTCTCTGCCCAAACGGTCCCTCCATGCAGTTCAGTAATATGACGCACGATCGCCAACCCCAATCCCAAGCCACCAAACCGGCGCGTCGTCGTACCATCCTCTTGCCGGAAGTAGTCAAACACATAGGGCAGAAACTCCGGCACAATGCCCTTGCCGGTGTCAGTGACGGTGATGCGAGCGCGCTTTCTTGGAGAGCGCCCAAGGTCATCTTCGTGAACTCGATGAGTGATCTGTTCCATGAGGATGTGCCCTTGCAGTTCATCCGGTCCGTGTTCCGCGTCATGAACGCCTGCCCTCAACACACTTTCCAGGTCTTGACGAAGCGTCCAGAGCGAACCCGCGAGATCTCGGCCAAGGTGACCTGGACGCCGAACATCTGGATGGGCACAAGCGTTGAAAATCGCGCGGTAGTCGATCGGGTTCATGAACTTCGACAGACTCATGCGAAGATCAAGTTCCTGTCCGTCGAGCCACTCCTCGGACCGCTGCCCAGACTGCCGCTTACCGGCATGCATTGGGTGATCGTCGGCGGAGAATCCGGGCCTGGGGCGCGACCCATGGACCCTGCGTGGGTTCGGCAGATCCGTGATCGCTGCGTGGCACGCGGTGTGCCATTCTTCTTCAAGCAATGGGGTGGCGTAGACAAGAGCGCCACTGGGCGTGAGTTGGACGGCCGCACGTGGGACCAGATGCCCGAGACCGCTGCCTTGCTCTTGTGAATCGGTGACAAATGAGCGACCCGAAGCCAACAATCTACGAAGCCGATCCCCATACGCGGGCGAAGCACCGAATCCTCAAGGCGTATCTGGAGCGATGGCTGCCGATCCTGGACCGGCAGGCCCAAGTGGTCAAGCGTGCCAAACACCGCCTCCTGTATGTGGATGGATTCGCCGGCGCTGGCGAGTATGAGGACAGCGTTCCCGGTAGCCCACTGATTCCGATTGAGACAGCGATGGGCCACAGCCATCAGTTCTCTTGTCCCATCGAGATTCGATTGATCGAGAAGCGCCCTGATCGCGTCAATCACCTGAAGAACCTGATCAAAGCCAAGAAGGCCACGCTCGTCGGTAACGCGAATCTCGTGATACCGGATCCCATCGAGGGTGACTGCGAACAAGAGGTGCGGAATCTGGTAACCGCGTGTGTTCGGAGTGGCCAACCGCTCGGGCCGGCATTCTTCTTCCTCGACCAGTTTGGTTACTCCTCCTTTTCGATGGCAAACAGAAACGGCGGGATTAGTTCGGTGGCAATGTAGCGATCCATTACCGGCAGCTTGGGGAATCCCTGCCAGCGAGGAAAGGAAAGGCGAGGCGTTTTCGGAAAGCCGGACGTCATAAAGGCAGCAAAATTAGGAGCGAACGAACTAAAAGCGAACCAAACAAAATTTACAGACAGAACCTACCAACAGAAACACCCAGCTGAAACGTAAACTTTGGCTTGAACCTTAACCAATACCCTCTAAACTTGGAAGCTGTCACCCAGGTAATATTGCCGCACGAGTGGATTGGCGTAGAGTTCTTCGGCACTGCCCGATGCCAAAATCTGTCCATCCCGCATGATATAGGCTCGGTCGATAATTGCCAGGGTTTCGCGCACGTTGTGATCGGTGATCAAGATTCCCATTTGGCGTTCCCGCAGGCGGGCAATGATCTGCTGGATTTCGGCCACAGCAATTGGGTCAATTCCGGCAAAGGGTTCGTCGAGAAACAAGAATTCCGGTCCGTTGATGCCAGCGGCCAGAGCACGGGCAATTTCTGTGCGGCGGCGCTCTCCCCCCGAAACCCGCACGCCCAAGGTGCGAGCCACTTTTTCCAACCGGAATTCTTTTAGCAAAAACTGAAGGCGCTCGTGGCGCAGTTCGGACGGTACATGGGTTTGCTGCAAGACCAGCAGAATGTTGTCCTGAACGCTGAGGTTGCGAAATACGCTGGGTTCCTGAGCCAAGTAGCCAATTCCCATACGGGCACGCTCATGCATTGGCAGCGCGCTAATGTCTCGGTCATCCAGCCAGACTCGCCCTTGGTCGGGTTTTTCTAGACCAGTTGCAATATAAAACGTGGTGGTTTTGCCTGCTCCATTGGGTCCCAATAAGCCCACGATTTCGCCTGTGGCAATCGAGAGGTGGACCCGATTGACCACGACACGCTTACCGTAGGACTTATGAATATTTTCCAGCACAATCTTCAAGGACTCACTCCCAAAGCACGGGTGCAGGCAAGAATTGGTTTCGATTGTATCAAAGGCAGTTACCCCTAACTTCCGAAGCGCTTTTTGTTTGAGATTGGTGCCCTCGGTAGGATTCGAACCTACAGCCAACAGATTATGAGTCTGCTGCTCTAACCGTTGAGCTACAAGGGCACGAACTAACTATGTTAGAGGAATCAGACGCTTCTGGCAACCGTTGGGGTCAAGGGGCGTCTGGCCGGCCTAGGAAGAACCTTGGTTACCAGGAATTGTATCGTCGTTCCTGTGCGGCTCTGTGCTCTTAGGTTCGTAAAAAACCGGCGGCGGGGATTCGGAGTAGAGCCTTTGCAAATTTTCGCGACGCTCTGCCTGCCTTCGCGAGATGTCACGCACGACAACGATAACTAGTACTGCAGCGATCACAGTAACAAGCGACGAAATCAAAAACAAAGCCCCCGAAAAAGGCAAACTCTCGGTGTTTTCCGGATCGAAAACTCTGGATGCAACGTTATTTAATATATTCGACGCTATCCAGAATCCCCACCAGACACCCATATACGTTGGCGCATAATGCAGACTCGCAGTAAGGAATCCGGGGTTGTCGGGTATTTCTGGGTCGCTTTCCCACCAGACCTCCCGTACCACCTAATAGGGTCTCACTAGATTCAGGAATGGAATGAACCACCAGCCAACTGCCCACCCGGGCGAAAAGTCAAGATGTGTGGGCTTAAGAGAGAATAGATTTTTGTGAGCTCGGTAAAGCCAGACCAAGAACAGAACTATTGTCGCGATACCGACCGGAAATGAGACCAAAAAGATCACGCCGATCAAAAGGAATCAGGTTTGTGCCGCAGTTCCATCTCCGAGTTCTAATGTGTGGTCGGGTGAGAACATCAGCCCAAGAGAAGGAATGACCATCAGAACATTCGAAAGACCGTTTATAGCCAAGGCGATCACAGTAAGAAGTGAAAGCGTTGAAAGTGGTTTATAGTCGCCGGTCTCGGGCAGGTTAAACATAAATGTACCTTCCAAAGTTGTGGGTTGATATACTGCGACGTCTTTATCAGGACAGAATATTCTGCTATATTTCCCTAACTCTCTTCAGAGCTGGGCATCTACATGGGCCTGTTCAACGTCTTCATCGTCGTCCCGCAATTGCTGGTGGCGACGGTGATGGGGTCGATCATGAAGGCCTTTTTCCCCGCCGAACCGATCTGGACGATGGCCTTCGCGGCCGGAACCCTGGTGCTTGCCGCGCTTGCCATGCTGCGCGTGCGGGTGCCCGATGAAGGAGTCGCACGATGAAGCGTTTTGCCATTGGACTTGCCCTTGCCACTATCGTCGCCACCGGCGCGGCTTTCGCGATGAGCGACCGGCCCGGCGAACCGGCCACCGATGCCGCGTGGGAGCCCAAGAGCTACGTCGAACTGGAGAATGCCGACTGGACCCGCGATGCCGTGCTCTACCAGATCAACACCCGCCAGTTCACCGAGGAAGGGACCTTCAAGGCCGCGCAGGCCGAACTGCCGCGCCTCAAGGAACTGGGCGTCGACGTGCTGTGGCTGATGCCGATCCATCCGATCGGAGCGGAAAACCGCAAGGGCACGCTCGGCTCGCCCTATTCGGTCAAGGACTACTACGAGGTGAACCCCGAATTCGGCACCAAGGCCGATTTCAAGGCCTTCGTCGATGCAGCGCACGAACAGGGCTTCAAGGTCATCCTCGATCTCGTCGCCAACCATACCGCGTGGGATAATCCGCTGCGCAAGGAACATCCCGACTGGTACGAGAAGACCTGGGACGGCGATTTCCGCCCGACCCCGTGGTGGGACTGGTCCGACATCATCGACCTCGACTGGTCCAAGCCCGGCGTGCGCCAGCATGTGGGCGAGGCGATGGAGATGTGGGTGCGCGATTTCGGTGTCGACGGCTACCGCGCCGATGTCGCCGGCTATGTCCCGGTCGATTTCTGGGAGACGATGCGCGCGCGGCTATCCGCCATCCGCCCGGTGTTCATGCTGGGCGAGGTGCAGGAAACCGCGTTCCACAGGGGCGCGTTCGACGCCACTTACGCGTGGGACTGGCACAACACCTCGAAGAACGTCGCCAAGGGCAATGCCGATGCGACCGCATTCTACGGCTTCGCGGTGCGCGTGGCGGCTGAAATCGCGGCGGCAACCGAATTACCTTTCGTTTCGGCAGACAACAAATTCGCGGCCTTGGCAGCTCATGATGCCATCTGCATGACTAGCGGTGCCCTCAAAACGCTGGCGGCTTCGCTGATGAAAATCGCCAATGACATCCGCTGGATGGGATCGGGACCGCGCTGCGGACTAGGTGAACTGCTGCTGCCAGAAAATGAGCCGGGTTCGTCGATTATGCCGGGAAAGGTAAATCCCACTCAATCCGAAGCGATGACAATGGTATGTGTGCAGGTGATGGGCAACGACACCGCAATTGGCATAGCCGCCAGTCAAGGCAATTTTGAGCTAAATGTCTTCAAGCCAGTGATGATTCATAACTTACTCCATTCGATTCGTTTACTGGCTGATGCTTGTACAGCGTTCACACAGTACTTAGTCATTGATATCCAGCCCAATCTGTCTCAAATTCAGCATTTCCTCTCTAATTCATTGATGCTAGTGACAGCTCTAAATCCCCATATTGGTTACGACCGCGCCGCCAAGGTCGCCAAAAAAGCCCATGCTGAAAACAAAACCCTGCGGGAAGCCTGCATCGAGTTGGAATTTTTAACCGGCGAAGAATTTGATCAATTCGTGCGTCCAGAAAATATGCTGGGATTCCAAAAAAATAGCGGCTCTTAGACTGGCCGCTTTTGTCTTTTGTTGATAGCTTTTTGCCCATTCTGCTTCAAAGATTGGACACTAGGTCAAACCGTCGCTTTTTCAAGTAACCGGATCTGGTCTAGCTGACAGCGAATAATTGCTCCATCGCCGTCGTTACTTTTGAGCTGCACATAGCTGCTGCCGATCTGATGCACCCGATAGGGCTTTCCGGCAAACTCAACCGCATCACCAACAGCAACCACAGGCGTAATGTCGATAAACAAATCATCGGCTTTTGCCTGCCGCTCAATTAGCGTTTGCACCAGGGCGAGCTGCTGTTCGAGTTCATGCAGCTGATCGCGGCGCTGGATGCGAGCCATCCAGTCCATATAGGTTGGGCTTCGATCGAACGGTGCGACACTCACAAAAATGATACGATCGTTTGAAAATTCGTCAGGTCGTCAGGAGTGGCGCATCAACCTGTTGATTCAAGCTAAAGATTGAACAGCCGCATCACCGTGTCGATATGGCTTTCGATCTGTCGGTCATCGAAAACGTCGACACCAAAACTGCGGTCTATCTGTGGGGCCATCATGAAAATGGTCTGGATCGCCCCCATCATGACATAGACCAGGTTGAGCGGAGGGATCTCTTTCGGGAACACGCCATGCTGCTGGGCAATGGATGTCCACGCCATCGTTCGTTCCATGAACTCACGCAAATGGTAACGGGCCAGCCATTCCAGACGCTCGCCACCATCGATCATCTCCAGCAGGGTGATCCGATACAACTCGGGGTTTTTCGCCGAGAATAGGATGTAGCTTCGCGTGGAGTTGCGGATCAGCTCCCTTGTGGACGTGGCTGAGTGTCGCTCTTCGTTGTCCAAGATCGTGTCGGAAAGGGCGCGATAAAGATACGACACCACCGCTTGCCAGAGCTTTTCCTTGGATTGGTAATGATACTTGACTGCGGCGACGTTGGTATCGGCAAGCCTTGCGATATCGCGAAGAGATGCGCCCCGATAACCATGCGCGGAAAATTCCTTTATTCCCGCATACAGCAAGCGTGTTTTCGTACGCGGTCTGGACGCCTTGGCCATGCGTAGTTGGATAGGATCGGTCCGGGCAAAGGACAAGCAAGGCCGTGTTGACGATAGGGACCCCCGAGCGGGCCGGGTTCCGAGTGGGAACTGATCGGATCGCTGTTGCCGCCTGAGCGCGGTCGGTGGCTGCGTCCGGCGGGCGACCTTCAGGTATGGATTTGGTTTGCGCCAAAGGTCGACGGCCTCCGCACGGGCAATCGATCTGTATTCCGTTGACCGATATGGATACACTCCTACATCGTAGTGCTTATGGCAGCCGCTGCTGAACTACCCAGGCCGTTGGCGTTAGCCGAACTTATCGCCACCGGACCGGTCGCGCTGTTTCTTGGTTCTGATTCGACGGTTTCTGATTCGACGGTTTCTGATTCAGCGGTTTCTGCTATCTCTAGCTGCAAACTATCAGACCCTATACTGAGCTGACTAATAGTTCCCTCGCTTTCCTCAAAAATAGTTTCCACAAGGGCATTGTCCACATCCGAGGACTCTGAGATGCCTTCTGACTTTGGGACTGCGGTAATCGGTTTCAAGCACTCCAGCAATTCGGTTTGCCCCTGCTTGGCTAGCTGTTGCAGCGTCTGCTGTAACTCCTGCCGTTGATTAAGCGAAAGTTCTAGAAACTGGTCTGGATAGGCATGGGTGCAAATGTGATAGCCAGCCAAAACTAACTGTTGCCGCGTGGCTTTGCCAAGGGCCGCCAGATACTGCTGATAGGTAGTATGAAACGCCTGGGCTATTGCCGCTACTGTTTGATCTAAAGCAGCAAGTTCCCGCTCAATTTGTTTTACTGCTCGGACCATATCAACCTTTTCCTATCTTCGAATCTATTGTACGAACCTGGCGATAGTAAGAATGGGTAACAGATCATCGGTCAGAGATTGCCTGCCAATCATCCATTACCCATTACCCATTACTAACCCATTAGCTTCAGTAGATCGAAAATGAAGTCGTTTGGATCACTACACTTGGGTTTGTTCGCACAGCTTGTGCATAGCACTAATCCCCCTAAACCCCAGCAGGGATGCGCCTTCGGCGTAGAATAAGGGGAACTTCAAATCATTGTTGGGTTGGTTCCCCCTTTCATAAGGCTACGGTGTCCACACAAGTCGAAGATCCCCCTTAACCCCCCTTCAATCAAGGGGGAAGAGGCGAAGCCTGTGCGCAGCACCTACCAATCAGGGATTGAAGTCCCCCTTGATAAGGGGGCCAGGGGGATCTCAACATGATTTGCGATCTACTGAGCCTGGTTGAGCGAAGCGCGGCTATTTCTTTTTCTTTTTCTTGTCAGATTTACCTTTGGCCGCAGCGTCTTTCGGAGCCGGGGGGGCCGGAGCCTCATCCTGGACTGGAGCTGGTGCAGCTTCACAGTATCGACGGGCGATTACCTGCTTTAACCAAGCGCTGCAACTCGATTCTCAGTTTGCTGAAGCCTACTACAATCGCGGACGCGCCAGCGCCAATCTGCGCCGGATTACGGACGCGGTGGCCGATCTGGTCAAAGCCAGCGAACTTTACCTAGAACAAGGTAATACCACTCCAATTGCTCAGCTTAAACAGGATCTGGAACAGTTGAAGCCACAGAAATAAGGGAAATTAAACTCAAAGCTCTGAGGTTAGGTTTCCGGGGGAAGGGGAATGTCGTCTAGGAAAACTCTGCCTTCTTCTTTTTGGCTTTTCCGAGATTGCTCAATAATCTGATTAAACTTTGGATTTACACTCAAGCTAAGAGTTTCCATATCGATGTCTTCAATCGGGAATAAGGCAGCAACAGGTTGCCCATTACGAGTTAGAACAAGAGGCTGTTCGCTTTTACCGTAATTCTCCCAAAGAGAGGCAAGTTCACTGATTTCTACTGTTTTCATAGTTCAACGATTTCCCCACCGATACGAACTTGGTTGCCTTCCTTAATTCCAATAGCGCGAATATCTACCACAGACTCCTGCTCATCCACATCGTAGTACACTCGCAGGTTGCCTATCCGCAATTCCCAAACGGCAAGTGGGTTTGGACGCATTTCTTTGCGATTTCTAGTCGGGACAGTCGGCTCGTAGCTCAGTTGTTCAACCATAGCATCCCTAATAATTCTTTGTTCCCTTGGTGTCAAAGCTTGCAAGTGGGACAGACTGTTTCTCGAAAGAGCAATACGGTATGGCAAAACTGTAAGCTCCGCAACCAGAGTTTTTGTGTCAACAAAATCTGATTTTTACATGCAAATGCAGCCCAATCGCTGTGCTGTAGAGGATGAGCGAAAGATTTTGGTTCTGAGTTTCAGGACAACTGCCGCTGCTGAACAGCAAGCTTAAACTACAGATTCAGTTCGCTACAACCTATTGGAAGTGACTGCAAATCACTACACTGATATTTAGATCTTGCTAAGTAGGTGAGCATAATTAAACCTTCCAGACCTGCCAGAGCTTGCGAGCTGAAGGTTCCAACTGGCGATACACTTCATAGGCTTGATAGCCTTGCCCCACCGTCACCTGATTCAGTACTGGCGATAGCTTCTGCATCCACAGATCCATGTCGTCTACCGTACCGCGAATCAGCCCATAGGCTTGAGGAATGTAGATGTTTAGCAGGGGATACTTCACCTCTGGATGGTAAATATGGGCAACGGCAGTCACCACTTCCTTGCAGCGCCTCCAAAAGATGGACCAGTCTTCCCAAAGGGGCGGGTCGGCTTGAGCAGCCATCAAAATTGTTTCTAATGCTGTCTCGGTCCGACGAGCGACATCTCCGGCTACCGGCTGGTTGGCATCGGTTAACGCTTCTATTTCGGCATTGGCTTGGCTGATCGCCTCCTCGATCTGTTTGATGGCGGGCTGAGTCCAGCGCACTAGCAGCCAGCGCCAACCGACCAGCAGTAAGGTAAATATCGCCCAGATCCAGTTCAACCGCCACTCGTGAATTTGGGTACCTGCTGCTACTAACAAAAACCCGACGACTAGAACAATTGGCGTTGCTAGGACGATCCACTGCCACTGTTTTAACCGTACCATCGCTCTCTACCTCTCTGGCGAGTGACACTCCCCCGCGCTTTAGCGCGGGGCTTCTCAGGTTGCTCTGAGCTACTTGCATGGTGTCCGCATGAACTATCTGGCGAAAGCCAGAATACTTGACGGGATGAACCCAATGAATCAATTCAGGGATTTGACGATTAGGCAAAAGCTGAGCATGCTCACCGATGCACAATATGTTCGTTCCACCAATCACATCTCTAGGTGCAACCACACCGCACTCGCAGCGATACACTCGCCTGTGCTTGTGTCGTTTCCCGCAAGATGGACAGGTTTGACTCGAATAGTACGAATTGCATGATGCTTCTCAACCATATCGCTCCAAAGCTTTCCGGCTTCCATGCGAGCGGCTGTGAAAACCTCCCAAGAGCGCCTGCCTTGCGGAGTCCATGCGATTTTTATCGTGCGATAACTCAGTCCTGCTGATGCTCAACCGAACTCGATCAACTGCTGGCTTCACTTCTATCAGAGATTAATGGCATACTGGCGATTGGCATACTGGCGATTGGCATACTAGAGTTAAACCGAGTCATTCCTGCTGTCTTTGTGCAGCCGATGCCGTGCCTGTGACCTATTCATCCAACCAACCATCCCACTCCAGTCAATCCTCACCGGATGCTGCACCACACTCATCACCGCCTCCTGAGTCAGTTCAGGGCGTTGTCGAGCGACTGACGTACCATTCAGAAGAGTCGGGCTATACGGTAGCCCGCTTAAAAGCACCCCGGACCAGCGAGCTGATCACCATCGTTGGCAATTTTGCTGGCATTCAGCCCGGACAAACGCTACATCTAGAAGGTACCTGGCGCGATCATCCCAAATATGGTCAGCAGTTTCAGGTGACAAAATATCGAGAAACCAAGCCTGCCACCCTGACCGGCATCGAAAAATATTTGGGTAGCGGTTTGATCAAGGGCGTCGGACCCGTGACGGCAAAGCGAATTGTGGCCCACTTTGGCTTGGATACGCTGGATATTATCGAACACCAGATCGAGCGCTTGGCCGAAGTGCCCGGCATTGCTCAGAAACGTGTCAAGTTGATTCAGGCCGCTTGGGCGGCCCAGCGGGTCATCAAAGAAGTGATGTTGTTCCTACAGAGCCACGGTGTCTCCACGACCTATGCCGTCAAAATTTACAAGCAGTATGGCGATCAGGCAATTGAAACAGTGACCCGGAATCCCTATCAGTTAGCGGCGGAAGTGTATGGGATTGGCTTTATCACTGCCGATGCAATTGCCCGCAATTTGGGCATTTCTCCGGGGTCAGAATACCGCTACCGCTCTGGAATTTTGCATGTGTTGCAAGAGGCTGCCGAGGACGGCCATTGCTTTTTGCCCCAGACGGAACTGGTGGAACAGACAGTGAAACGCTTGGCGCTGGGCGATCACCAACCCGATCCAGCAGAATTAACCGCCCTCACTACCCAAATGGCTCTGGATGGAGAACTAAACGTTATAGCCCTGAAGCCAGCCGGTTGATCAAACGCTGGAGTAATCAATATCGGCGGCCCATTCCTAACTTGGCGCTGCTGCCAGTTACAGTCCCGCTTTTATTCACCTATGGCTACTTGCCCCGCAATGCTTGCATTGTTGTCAGCCAAGGTTTGTTGAACTTCCCAGAGGATGAAATAGCGACCCTGTTGGCGGCAGAGTTGGCTCACCTGCGCTACTGGGATTTTGGCGTGTTGTCGGTGCTGGTGCTGGTGGCTCAGGCTCCCTACGAGGTGTATTGGCGAGTTGCTGCTTGGGGGAATCGCCAGCGGGATCGGGTTTTAAAGACGCTGGCTGTGATCATTTCGGCACTCGGCTATGGCCTATTTCGGCTGTTGCGTGGCACTGGACTGTGGCTGTCGCGGGTACGGCTCTACTACAGCGATCGACTCGCCACTGACCTGACGGGGAACCCCAATGGCCTGACGCGCGCCTTGCTCAAATCGGCGATTGGGATTGCGGACGACATCCAGCAGCAACGGCAGACCAGCGCCCTGTTAGAAAGCTTTGACCTGCTGATGCCGGTGGGCTATCGCACTGCCCTGACTCTTGGCAGCCTGTACAATGCCGATCAGTTCCCGGAGGCCAATCATTTCAATTGGGACCGGTTCAACCCCTATCGCCGCTGGTTGATTTTGAATAACTCCCATCCCACCCTGGGCGAGCGGATCCAGTTGCTGATGCAGTATGCCAACCGCTGGCGACTCCAACCAGAAATTTCAGGATGGCAGGGAAGCCGAAGCGCCCAGTCTAATGTTCGGTTCAGTTCGCGGCGATTGCTGCTGCAAGGCGCACCGTTTTTTGGCGTTCCGATTGGGCTAGCGGTGGGATTGCTGCTCTGGGGCGTAGGTTGGCTGACGCGGCAGTGGCGCTGGGTGGATTTGACCTGGTTAGCCGATGACGGGTCGATTTTGCTCGCCTGTGGCCTGCTCGGCTTCAGTATCGGGCTGTTTTTGCGGATCAATGCCTTCTTTCCAGATAGCCAGCCAGCATCAGCATCGGAATCGAGGTGGCCATAAAGATTTCCTGAAGCTTGTCGCGCACAAACAGGGTCGTTTCAAAATCCAGCGCTGAGAAGGGTTCATCGAGGAACAAAACCTCTGGATCGGCAACCAGTGCTCGCAAGATTGAAACCAACTGCTGCTGTCCGCCAGAGAAACTGTAGGGATAGCGCTTCAAGTCAAGGCGAATATTGAAGGTGTGGATCAGACGCTCAACTCGCTCCCGACATTCCCGCTCTGAAACGCCTTTTACTCGCAGCGGATAGGCAATATTGTCGTAGGCACTCATCCAGGGAAACATGGAATCCCGATAGTTTTGAAACACATAGCCAATCCGGGCGCGGCGAATCGGCTTGCCATGAATCTGAATCTCACCGCGATCGAAGGGAATCAGACCGCTAATCATATTGATCAACGTCGATTTACCGCATCCATTGGGGCCAAAAATCGAAACGAGCTGATTATTCGGCAAATCAAGGTTGAAATCTTCGTAGAGTGGTTGCCCAGCAAACGATTTGCACAACCCCTGCACGGAAATGAAATGCTCTGGTGGAGCAACGGTTGGACTGCTAACTGAGTCGATCATCATACACAATCACTCCAGATAAGGACGCTAAAATCACGATGCTAGAAATCACGATGCTAAAACTAAGAAATTGCAGTGGAATCAGGCAGGTTTGTACATCAGACTGGCTACATCTACCGATTTAGTGAATACTTTGGTATCGGTCATGAAATCAAAGAATTTTTGGAAATAACCGATATCTTCTGGCTTGAATTCGTCATACATCGTGTAGCCCACCAGTGGCACCTTTTGCACCAGATCGCCCTCAATTGCCGTATATCCGACCATATACTGCCGCATCTCATCTGGCTTATTACGAATATCCTCGATAGCGCGACGATAGGCTTCAATATAGGTTTTTGTCGTTGTTGGATACTGCTGAATGAATTTGCTGCTGAGGACTGCCGAGCCACCAAACCAGGGGGCTTTTGGATCGCCCAAAATGTATTTGGAGACGACGTGGTCCGCGTCCTTGGCGTCGCCCTTGGCGACGTTGAACGTGAACGGCACGGTGATTACTTTGCCGTCGTGCTGGAACTGGGCCCAGCCCTTGTAGATACCCTCGGCCTTGAAGTGGGCCTCAAAGTCCACCTTCGGGCCGCCCTTCATGTCGGCGTGACCCTGTTTGGCGTGGTCGTGAGCCCCGTCGGCGTGCTCGTGCGGATGGCTGTGCACGAACTGCTTGAGGTCCTGGCTGATGATGACCAGGTGCCCCATCGCGCCGAGGTAGGGCGTCAGGTCGCTCACCGGCTTGCCGTCCTTGCTGATCGTGTAGGAAAACAACGCGGGCTTGCCGGTGGTCACGGCGCCGCCGGTGTTGATCGTGACGGTGTACCCGTCCACGGTCTTGGGCTTGTCGGCGTCAACCGTGAGCGGCGCCGCGGGCTTGGCCGGACCGTCGACCTTGAGCGTCACCGGCACGACCTGCATGCCGACGTCCTTGGGCGTGAAGTCGTGGAAGAGCGTGTACTCTCCGCCGGCGGGGAAGGTCCACGCGAGCGTGAAGGTGCCGTCGGGCTGCAGGTCGGGGTGCTCGTGGGCGAACCACGACAGGTCCTTGCTGACCATCAGCAGGTGCAAGGGCTTCTCGTGGACGATCTCCACGCCCTTGACGGCCATGCCCATCGGGTCCTTGAGGGTGAAGACCAGGTTGGCGGGCTTGCCGGCCTCGACCTTGCCCCCGACCGGCTTGACGCTCACGGAGAACTCCTCGCTGGTGAGCTTCTTGAGCTTCATGTGGCAGACCGGGCACTCGCCGGGCTTGTCGTAGGTCTTGCTCCCCTCGCAGTGCATGGGGCAGAAGTACTTCGCCGGCGCGGCCGCGGCGAGGGCGTCGATCTGGGCCTTGCCCTTGGCGAACGCGGCCTTGGCGGCGGCGGGGTCCTTCTTTTCGCCCGCCTCGTGGATGGCGTCCATCTGCTCGGCGATGGCCTTGCCGGCGGCGTTGATCTCCTTGACCTTCGCCTTGTCCACCCCGGAGTCGGGCTTGAGGGGGGTTGCGGCACAAATTCTGGCTCTGGTTTCAGGGATTTTGCCAGTTGAAGCACTTGATCTTGTGCCTCAGGAGTGAGTTCGCGCCAGCATTCGAGTAATTGTTCTTCTTTGCCCATAATCAATACCCTCGATACCCATTTGATCCTACTTTATTTGATCCTACTTTTTCTCTGGTTGTAGGGCAGCAAGACGTTCTCTCGCTTTAGGCGACTGAAACCCTAAAACGATGTCTTGAGGTGCAATACCCCGCTGAATTAACTCTCGATCAATAAAAATTTCAGTGCTATCGTGTTGAATCCAAACTTTGCCTTCAACTCAGTCAAGTTGCATCGCACAACCATAGATGCGGTAATCGCTACGCCAACCGACATGCATGGCGAGGTATGATCACGCTCAGTATCAAAAACCAATTGGGTTTCTGGATCATCAGCGGCAAAATCTAGTAAGAAATCTTGTACGATTTTGCGATATTGGGTTACTCGATCCATTGCTCAATGTCCTCCTGTTCTGGACTGTAGCTAATCAATCGAACGTCCACCCATCTTTTGCAGTGCCAGCTTAACCGTATCGTGAAAAATATCCCTCGCCATATAGCCCTATCGAACTAAGGGTAGCCTAACGATAAGTTCGTGGATATCTGCCTCAGCTTCTACCACAAGTACCCGCAAACCATCCAGAGATTGGGGTGATGGCAATGCAGAAGGTGAGATTTGAGGCGTGAGGGTTGCAGATTGTATCAACGCTCCAGGCTCTAAAAAGGGTTGATTCGCCGGATGCACTGCCCGCTTGCTCACCCCTCCACCCAAGATCTATCTACAGGTGCATAAGTTTATTCCTAAACCCTTAAGCACTTGGCGCTATGCTGGAAATAAGCCACTATCCTCCGATCGCCAGTGCCTCGTTATGAGTTCCCCACCCTTGTTGCCCCAAGTTTTCTATCGGCTGATTCTCGATCAAGCCATTGCTACGGTTGAGTGTAGTGAAGCAGAGCGCCGCCAGTTTCGACAAGCTTATGAATGGACGCAGCAAGATAACCTGTTCGGGATTACTTGCTTCAAAATAGTCCTCACCAGGAATTGCAACCTGATGATAGGCTGGTTCGGGACCCAAGATTGGAATACAACCTGCTCGAAATGCATTTAAGAGCTTGGTTGGTGGTTTAATTGAGAGTACATAGTCTGTCGTTTGCCTGATCGCCAAAACTGCATCGGTTTGGCTATAGTCAGTCCATTGATCAGGGTTGGCTCGAACCTCAAGGGATATTCCAAGCTTCTCCAATGCTGTCCTGAACGATTCACTCCGAAATGCGGGTGCAAGATATACTTCTAGGCCGTAGTAAGCCAACCGCTCCAAACGTTGACCTCGAGAACAGTCGCGTGGCTGTAGACCCGGTTGAGTCCAAAATGGGATATAGAAATCAGTCATCTCGTTACGAATACAGAGATGATTCTGCACAATCCGCATATCTGCGATTTCAGGTCTGGCACGATCTGCTTGTATCGCCACTACAAAACTACGGAAAGGTAACCGTTTCCAACCCAGATCGTCATAATGAACAACATTAATCGCATCTGGACGAATCGAAGCTGATAGACAGACATTAGCACCGTGCCGTCGCAAATGCAGATATGTCTGTACAGTCCAGTGCAGAGTTGCATTTGTCTTTAGTAGCGGTAAATCAATTTCACTGGGTAAAGGTGGGTGCTTCATCTGAGCTAGATGTTCCCACAGATCTGGACGTCGATTGACAAAATAGATGATTGGTTCCATAAATTGACTTTTGATATAGTATTGTTTTTTGGAGGTAACCTATCATTAACTCTTGGATTCCTTGACTGATTCAGAAATACTTTCCCCAAGCGGGTTGAACGCTGCCACAGCATATGCAGAATTGGATGGTGCTTCGTTATCCTGAAACTCCAGGACAACTTTGGGAGGCTCCGGTGTATCCCCAAAGCTATGTTCTTGCCCTCTGAGAGTTTTAATCAACGAGTTGTTTCGATAAATCCGAAATTGGGGTAACCCATTCTCTAGGTCGGGTGCAAAGCTCCATGTCACAAGCGCTGTCGCTGATTACACTGTGGGGTTGGGCTGGAGTAGCCGTGCAGTTGCTAGGGTTAGCCCTGATTTCAGCCGTGCTCTGGCGCTGGGAGCAAAAGCACCAGGTTAGAGACAAGATTAGAGCAGTCGAGCCTCCGCCACAGCCATTTAGCTTCAGAACCTTACTGTATGGCCCTTGGTCGCTGGCATTCGGTGCGATTGCGCTAGCGGTACTCAACTGGATCACGCTGTTGATCGCAGGACGGCCTTGGGGTGTAACTTGGGGATTCACGCTATGGACAGCAAAGATTGCGCAGCAGCTAGGCTGGAACCCGGCGACGAGCGAGTTTTGGAGTCAGGGTATGGGAGCGACTGCCTTGAGCCAAAGTGTATTCGCTGATGTAATTTCAGTGATGAATTTTGGCATTGTTCTCGGAGCAACATTGGCGGCAGCATTAGCAGGGAAACTATGGCTGAAAAAGCCGCCATCTAAATTGGCAGTTGCAGCAGCCTTGATCGGTGGCCTGATGATGGGTTATGGGGCTAGGCTCGCTTTTGGCTGTAATGTTGGTGCCTACTTTAGCGGTATTGCTTCAACTAGCCTGCATGGCTGGCTCTGGATTGGTTTTGCGCTTTTAGGCACAGCAGTTGGGGTTAGGCTACGTCCCTGGTTCCGCCTAGTGAATTGATTTGATGAAGAGGCTACGGGCAAACGACGGGCAGAATTCGCTTGGAGCAATCCCAGCGCAAGAGAGCCGCAATCAGTTCGTTTCTATGTTAGTCCTGGCGTTGTAGACATGATACAGACCACAACCCCTAAACCAAAAACGGTTACGGTCATACTTGCGATTACAGACCAGTTAAACGGTTGAATTTGACGCCGACCGGTATAGAACTGACTGCATAAAAGCGCCACCATTAAACCAATCAAGCCAAACAGCAGAGCCATTGGCCAACAGGTGCAATAAATCTGAATCAAAAGCTGCTGAAAGGCCAGAATTGCTGCAATTCCGAGGCCGAATCCGGTTAGGGCCACAGCAACCCGCAGTAGGTCAATTGCAGGAGTTGGGGTAGTAGGAACAGTTGGGGTAACGAGAATCGAATGAGATTGCATAAGAGTTATTGTTGATTAGATGACGTTCAGAATCAGATTCTCTAGAAAATATCGGCTGGATCGGCTGAGCGTAGTTTTTGAGATGCAACGGCTCCGGATACGCTACACATAATTACTGTAAGAATAAAAACAGTAACGGCACGGCTCATGGTCATTCCAATCGGTAAAAGTGTCATGGCATGAGTGAGGTGATATAGCCCCACAGCAACCGCGAAACCAGGAATATAACCAAAAGCAGCCAACAGCAGCGCCTCTTGCAGCAGCATCGTCAGCAGATAGCGGTCGTTGTAGCCCATTGCCTTCAGCGTGGCGTATTCGGGTAGATGATTAGCAACATCAGTGTAGAGAATCTGGTAGACAATCACTGTACCGACAATAAAGCCGACCACAACGCCAATTCCGAAAATAAACCCGATCGTACCCTGACTCTCCCAATAGTGTTTTTCAACAGCAGCAAATTCCTCCACCGTCAGGACGCGCACATCTGAGGGCAGCGTAGCAGCGAGGCGAGCTTGCACCTGCTGAAGATCAACACCAGGTTTGAGTTGAATCAGACCAATGTCTACCTGGCCTGAGCGGCGATCCTGGTAAAGTTTGAGGAATGTAGAGTCGCTGGTAATGATGTTGCCATCTGCCACAAACGACGACCCCATTGTGAACAGTCCGGCCACCTGTACGGTTTGGCGGTTCAATTCTGCGTCAACCTGCCCCTGCTGCAACAGAGTCGGAATCGGTCCATACTCTGGACGACCCGCCTGATCGAACAACACCTGATTCAATTGCTTTAAGCTATCCGTGTGTTCAGCTAACCCTGGCAGGTCAAAGCTGGGCAAGGTTGGTTCCACGCCCCAAACCAGAATCGAGCGCTGAAGTCTGGTTTCGGGATTTTTCCAATCGCCCATGCCAATGTATACCGAACTGACCGAGGCCACATCGTCATCACTTTGAGCCTGATACAGCCGCTCTCTGGACCGATCCACAACGCCGGTGAGGGTTGCACCCAGTTGCTTGAGCTTGTCAGCAATTCCAGAAGTTGACAGGCCATCCTCTTCCCACAGACAGCACAAGACAAGATAGTGAAACGGGGTTAGGCCATAGGGTTCTAGGCGCTCTAAAAAATCCCGATACATTAGCTGAGAAACCAGTTTGACCTTGTATCCCAGGTTATAGGGGGCTAAGGCATAGCGCCACTGTTGAAGAAAATCGGCATCTGAAGACGAACTGGACATTTTGCAACAAAGGAATAGCTCGGATTATTTTCCATAATTCAGCAGCTTATCAATTTCCGCTCAGTTTATAAATATCACCATTGAAGTAATCGGCTACATATAGATTTCCCTGTTCGTCTTCACCAAAGGTAGAAATTCCATAGGGTGAATCTAGCAAAAGCTGATTCTGGACCGTTCCGGCACTACGGCGCACGCCCCAAATCTTGCCGTTGGCGAAGTCGCCATAGAAGTAGATGCCTTGTAGGGCTGGGAATTCACTGCCGCGATAGACATAGCCACCAGTGACAGAAACTCCCTGCGAACGGTCATATTCAACCAGCGGCGCAACCAGGCCAGTCGCATTGCCATTCGAGTAAGGCCGCGTGCCTTCAAAAATATTCCAGCCGTAGTTTTCGCCACCGCGCGAATTGGCGGGCTGGAAATTCACCTCTTCCCGCTGACTTTGGCCCACATCGGCGATATACAAATCGTTCGTCTGCCGGTCAAACGAAATCCGCCAGGGATTGCGCAGCCCCAAGGCCCAGATCTCATCGCGGTAGCGGTCAGTGGGGTCGGTTGGAGCCAGGAAGGGATTGGTGCTGGGAATCCTGTAGGTGGCAACGCCCGGTGCTTCCACATCGATCCGCAGGATTTTACCCAGCAACGACCTAGGATTTTGGGCGTTATTGTTGGGGTCTCCCGCGCCGCCGCCATCACCGACGCCAATGTAGAGAAAACCATCCGAACCAAAGGCCAACTTACCGCCGTTGTGATTGGTAAAGTTGGGATGGGGAATATCGTGCAGCTTGTGCAACGTTGTAAGTGTTTGGATTGGGCTGATCATAAGGATTCGGCACAAGATTGCTAACACCGCTAGCAGGAGGCGTTCGACCAAGCTCGACATGAGTACGCGGCGCAACGACTTGAATATTGTCCAGGTCATACACACCGCCACTCAGCTCAATTGGAGTTAAATGATCGAGTTGATAAACGGCATTACCTCCCCCTCCTGTTCGTTCCGCTGATGGTGCGCCAGGAGCACGTCCTTGTCTCATATTTTCTAAGTTATCTGGTCTCCAGCCAGCGCTAAGATTTGGATCCGCTGCAACCCTTCTCCAAAATGCCTCTCGGAACTGACCAAAGTTATCGAAGTGCATGCCTTGCATATCACGAGCAATTTGACCAGGTACTCTTGCAATGCGGCTCTGCTGATCTTGGAACCAACGTCCTGTTACGTCAGGTAGGTTTTCACCACCAGTAGCGGTACCGGGTTGGCGACGCAATCGATCTGTGTTTGTCGGAGTTGTATCACGCATACCGCGCTCGTTTAACACACTACTGTCACGAGAGGCTTGAGGAAATGCCTCTGCCACAACTTCTTGTTCAGGGGTTTGCCGAGGAGGCGTATCTCTTGCCATAATCTCTTCTCTTAACGCTCGGCGTACCCTAGGATTCTGCCATTGCTCTGGAGTGACATCGCGGAATCGCGGATCGCGGCTGGCTAGATCTTCAATGGCTGCCGTTTCTTCAGGTGTTCGACCAAGCGGTTGATTGCCATCCGAGTTGGTTGAATCGCGGTTAGAACGGAATGGTTCACCATCGGGATTTCCATCGTCAGAATTTCCTCTGCCGCCATTTCCGCCTGTCCGGGGTGGTAGTCTATCTCCACCTGATCCGCCGGAACCACCTGTAGAAGGAGCTGGACGAGAAGATTCTGATGAACTGGGAGGATCGAGACGGCTAGCTCGATCGCTGCTTCCACCGCCACCAGCACTTGCTCTAGGCGAATCGATATCCGAGCGACCACCAACAGTAGCCAACACAGGCCAGCAACTGGGTGCATTTAGACGACATTGTGGGCGCGATTGAGTTTGCCAGAGTGCAGCAGCTTCAGGGAATTTATAACCTGGTGCAGGATCAGCCAATCACTACTGGCGAGCTATTTGACGCCATTTTTAGCAAGCACAACCTGCCCCCAATTCGTTGGGATCCGGCTCAACCCAGTACTCGCCCTTACAACGCGCGGGTTTCTAATCAGAAGCTGCGGGCAGCGGGTTATCAGGTTCAGCATCCGGTGATTGAACCGTAGGCAAAGCCTCCTCAACTTGTTCAGCTATCAACAAACCTAGTGAATCAGTCCATGTCTACCCTAGAGTTTTTTACGAGTCGGACTGCCGTTTTAGCCACGATGCACCGCAAAGAAGACGTAATTGCACCGCTGCTGGAGCAAGAACTGGGACTGCAAATTGTAGTGCCTCAGAATTTTAATACCGATCGGTTTGGTACCTTTAGCCGCGAGGTGAAGCGGGCGGGCAGTCAGCTAGAAGCGGCCCGGATTAAAGCCCAAGCAGCAATGCAGACCACTGGAGCAGCGATCGCTCTGGCTAGCGAAGGCGCATTTGGCCCCCACCCGGCTATGCCCTATTTGCCCTGCAATCGAGAATTGGTGCTGCTGCTCGACTCGCAAAATCAATTGGAAATTGTCGGCGAAGCCCTTTCTACCGAAACGAACTTTAGCCAAACTCAGGTGAAAACGCTGGCCGAAGCACTTGAATTTGCTGAACGGGTTGGGTTTCCGCAGCATGGGCTAGTGGTGATTGCCGGTGAGAATGCTGGTACGGATATGGTGACGGCAGACCAAATCATCAAAGGCATCGTTACCGAAGCGGACTTGGTCGATGCGTTGGAATGGGCCTTAGCGCAGACGCAAACCGCCTGGATTGAAACCGATATGCGAGCCATGTACAACCCAACCCGTATGCAGGTGATTCGCCAAGCTACCGAGAATTTAATCGCTAAGATCAAGCAGTTCTGCCCCCGCTGCGGTCGTCCGGGGTTTGAAATTCGAGAGCGCAAATCTACGACCCCCTCTTCCGCGGTCTGCTTTCGATCTTGATGCTGGTCATGGGTATGGAAGCTTGGTCAAGGATTGGCGAATTGCGCAAGGTGGCCCAGTGGTACGTCGTGTATAGCGTGATGGCACCGTTTGTGCATGGGTTTATCGCCTTCGGTCTCGGCTTGATTGCCCACTATATCACAGGATTCAGCATGGGCGGTGTCGTGGTTCTGGCCGTCATCGCTGCCTCCAGTTCAGACATTTCAGGCCCCCCAACCTTGCGAGCCGGTATCCCGTCGGCCAATCCCTCCGCCTACATTGGTGCCTCCACAGCGATCGGTACACCCGTCGCGATCGGCTTGTGTATACCGTTCTTCCTTGGGCTTGCCCAGGCGTTAGGCGGCATCTAGTCTCAGACGGACGCGGTCTGTCGGCGCTCCCTTGACCCGGCAGACCAAGTGGATCAATATACAAGATCAGTATGCATAGGTAAGGAGGTAACCAACATGGCCAAGCCAGCCAAAAAGCTTGTCATCGTCACGGAAAAGATTCTGCTGAAAAAGATTGCCAATATCATCGAAGAAGCCGGAGCAACTGGCTATACAGTGTTGGAAACTGGTGGTAAAGGCAGTCGCAACGTGCGCTCGTCGGGACAACCCAACGTTTCCGACACTCAGGCGAATATAAAGTTCGAGGTGCTCACCCCGGATCGGGATATGGCCGAGAATATTGCGGACCAGATTGCAATGAAGTTTTTCAATGATTATGCGGGCATTGCTTATATCTGTGACGCGGAGGTACTGTACGCGCACACTTTCTGCGGGCCAGACGGCTGTTGAATCGAAATGACGCAGATCTAAAAAGCCGGGGGCGTGCCCCCGGCTTTTTAGTAGCCGTATTTCCTGCCTGCGTGACTTGGGTCTCAGTTGCAGTCCCCAACGCTTGACTTTCTGATAGGCGTGATCCTGGCAGTTCTCGCCTACTCCAGCTCAGATGCCGGTCTACAAATAAGAACAACTTTGTCAGGAATCTGACGAATGAAGCGACGCCACGTTTCGGGTTTTATGTTTAATTATGCTCACCTACTTAGTACCAAAACCAGCAAGGAGGATGGACTGGGGTTTTATGCAGCCAAGCCTCAGTGCCAGCTCGATACACTAGCCCGATACACTAGCCCAATACAATAGAGCTAAACGGGTAAGCTAAATAGGGACATGTATCCATTGGTGCGGCAAGGCTCGAATCAGTTTGAAGCGACCATTTGAGAGGTGAGTTGCCATGGTTAGGACTCTACCCGAATCAAGCAATTTAATCACCGATGTTTGGATCAAGAAAAGCTGGGATGAATTTCTGGCACTAGCGGAGCAGTCTGAGTACGAGCAGGCAAGGTTTTACTACGACAATGGTTTGATCAGGATTGAAACAATGCCGATCGATTCCGGGCATAGTCGAGATAATACATTGCTTTCTCAAGTTGTCAGCCTGTATGGAACTCTGAAAAACATTCGGATTGTAGGGTTTACAAATGGCAGCTTTCGCAAAGCAGGAGAGCGGGAATGTCAACCAGATTTAGCTTTCTATGTTGGTGCGGATTTCAGAATTCCACCGAAAAGCTCAGAACCCATAGATATCAATGAATTTGGCGCTCCTGCCATTGCAATCGAAATTGCTTCAACTACAATCAATGACGACTTAGGACGCAAGCGGTTACTCTACGAGCGGTTAGGAATTCAGGAATATTGGGCGGTAGATGTGAATGCGGCAGAGGTAATCGCATTCGAGGTATTTGACGGAGGCAGTCGGCAGATTCAAGAGTCTCAGGTGTTGCCAGGGCTAAAAATCACTACGGTTGAGGAAACCCTGAAGCGCAGCCAAACCGAGGATAATGGTGCGATTAACCGCTGGCTGCTACAGGCATTTATGTAAACATCTCAGAAGTGGGCATTGTCTGGGTTATTGGCGCTGTCGCTGTCATAAGTAGTTGTCATAAGTAGATGGGCACAGCACCTGTGCTAGATTGCTAGGAAAGCGGTGGATAGGAGTCGCGAACATGGCACGTTTGTCTGGCACACCGAAACGATTTGCAGCCGAGGGTCATAGATGAAGAGAACATTCAGTGACGGCATTCAGGACCTCCTACAGGCATGCCTTCTAAAAGGGATTGCCGACCAAATTTCCAGCCAAGAAACCGGTAGACGCCTACCGCTAAACTCTTAGCAGGTATTCAATAAAGTCAGACTTGGCAAACGAGGATTTGAAAGCAGTACATGCACCAAACCCTGCTCATGATTCATCCTCACGCATGGATCCTTAGAATACAAGAGAATTACTGAGGACTTTGACGAGTCTTTACATAACTGGGAATTTCTATAAAGCTGGGTTACGTGGATACCTGCCAAGACGCGAAAACAGCATTACCGTTGGAATCGCGACAGCCAAATTGAATACAGTTTTGTTGCTTTTATCCTCTATGCTGATAATTTTGAGCAGCTTAATCCTAAATTTTCTCCCAACGTGCGTTACCAAATTACCCATCAGATTCGTTACAAATACGAGCGTGCTGTTGTTTTAGCACCCCACTTTCTGCGCCTGCGGCCTCGCTGTGATGTCACCCAGAAGCTGCACCGCTTTAGCCTGGAGGTTGAACCAGCCCCCAAGCAGATTTCTGAATTGGTTGACCTCGATGGCAACGCGACCCTAAAAGCCTGGTTCGCTGAGGAGGGAGCAAACGAACTGGTTATTCAAGCTGTCTCTGAAGTAGAAACCTTTCGCACGAATCCCTTTACTTACCTGCTGGAACCTTGGGCCGTGACCTTACCGATCAACTACCCAGTCGCCCTATGGCACCAGCTTCAGCCCTACCTGAGCGGGCAGTTTGCCGGAGGTGTGACGCCTGCTCCGGATCCAACCGCAGCCCAGCTTGCTCAAGAAATTTGGCTAGAGACCAATGGCAATCCAGTGGCCTTCTTGTCAGCATTGAACCAGCGCATCTATCAAACCTGTGGCTACACGCTGCGAGAAACGGGTAGTCCCTATCCGCCCAGTATCACCTGGAGTCGCAAATCGGGATCCTGTCGGGATTATGCCGTGCTGTTTATGGAAGTTTGCCGCTCGGTGCAGCGGTACGAGTCGGTGGCCGACGATCAGGCGCCCCTTCGAGCGCGGATCTACCGGCTCTATCGGCAGGAAGGACTCGGCGTCGGTCGGCGCAAGCCGCGTGGGCATCGCAGCTCGGTCACCAGGCCGGAGTGCACGAAGGCGGCCCGCATCAACGAGAGCTGGAGCATGGACTTCATGGCCGACCAGTTGTTCGACGGGCGTCGGTTCCGGCTCTTGATGTTGGTTGATGACTTCAGCCGTGAGAGCCTGTCCATCGAGCTCGATCAGTGGCTGACGGGCGAGCGCGTGGCGACCATGTTGGACCGGATCGGGCGCGAGCGCGGGCTGCCGGAGAAGATGCGCGTGGACAACGGCAGCGAGTTCACCGGCAAGGTGCTCGACCAGTGGGCGTACCTGAACAAGGTGCGTCTGGACTTCAGCCGGCGCGGGAAACCCACGGACAGCGGGCTGATCGAGGCGTTCAACCGGCGGCTCCGTGCCGAGTGCTTGAAAGAGAACTGGTTCATGAGCCTGGACGACGCACGGTCCAAGGTCGAGGCCTGACGTCAGCATTACAATGAGGATCGACCCCACAGCGCCATGGGCAGCCTAGCCCCCGGGAGTTCGCTGCTTCATCCGGCCGGGCGCGCCCGGCCGGATGAAGCAATGGTCCTCACCCTGCGACTGCTACAGCTTCGGCAACAAGCGCAGAGCGCGGGCTGAGCGCCGACAGCATCGAGAAGTTTGCAGCGTACCTCGGGCTTGAAATCACGATCGAGCCCAAGGGCAGGTCTCGCGAGCGGAGCAAACGATGACCACTCGTTCTCACCATTCGGAGGGGATCGTGGCACGATGACAGATGGGGCGCGCAGGGAACAGGCCGAACGCTGGGACTGAGTTCACGCCGAGATGCAACGGCTGGAAGTCCTGCGGGTGCATCGGCCCCACCAATCGCTGGTGAACTTCGCGAAGCGGGATCAAAGCCCGCAGGGAGAGTTGGACGACATCCAGGCCGCGCTGACAGGACGACGCGGCGCCATTGACAATAACCCTTGGCTTACCGATTGGAATCGAGGTTGGGTTAGTTGAAAGCAACTTGGGAATGCGATAGCAACAGGTAAAAGTTGTACCTTCAGTAGGACCATACCCGTTAATTAACTGAGTCTGGGGTAACTGCTCTTGCGCCATCCGAATGTGAGCCACAGAAAGGGCTTCACCCCCAGTTAGCAATTCCTGCACACCTACCAGAGCTTCTGGATGTTCAGCCACAATTGTGTTGAACAAGGCCGCTGTCAACCACAAGCTAGTAACCTGATAGCGGCAAATTACAGTTTCTAAATCAATGGGTTCAGGAATACCATTCCCAGGGAATAAAACACAACACCCGCCATGCAACAATGCTCCCCAGATCTCGAATGTTGCAGCATCAAACGAAATCGGGGCGAGTTGCAGAATAACTTGATTACCATCTAGCGGCGTGTAGGTCGAGTTAAACACCAATCGCAAAACAGCCTGATGAGGTATGGCAACTCCCTTGGGGCGACCCGTCGAACCAGAGGTGTAATTGACGTAAGCTAGGTTTTGCGAATGAACTGCACAAGCTTGTAACTCAACTTGCTCTTCGTTCCCTGTTCCCCAGCCTGCGTCCAAATAAACAATCTGAGCCTGATGGGGCGGCAAGCCGTCCCTCAGATGAGATTGAGTCAACAACACCGGAGCACAACTGTCTTCTAGCATGAAGGCTAGTCGGTCTGGAGGATAGCTGGGATCAAGCGGAACATAAACCCCTCCAGCTTTGAGGATGGCGAGAATGGCAACGATCATTTCGATCGAGCGTTCCATGATCAATGCCACAAAGGTTTCACAGGCAACTCCCATCTGTTGCAGTTGAGCCGCCAGACGATTGGCTCGGTTATTCAATTCTTGATAGGTGAGACACTGTTCAGATTGAGTTTCCAACTCTGGTAGGATGAGAGCGATAGCATCAGGAGTGTGGAGAACCTGTTCCTCAAACAGTTGATGAACTGTTTTATCTCGTGGGTAGGCCGTCTGGGTGTTATTCCATTCCACTTCTCATCTGATGAGATCAGTAATTTGCGCGTCACTCAACGGGGAGCTGTTGTACTGTTGGTTGGCAAAATTCCCAATCAACGTCTGTTCATTCGTTTGGTGAATGTGGCAATGGCTACAGCTGGCACTGCAGATGTTGAAGTCAATGGAATCAGCGTTGGCTACAGCTTGAAAAACTACTTGGAGGTGAAGCCGTCCCAGGATACGCTAGCAAGGTTGCAAAAGCTAGTTAGTTCCTGACTTGTTGCTCGACCATCTCCTCAAGCGGCTAGACAATCTCAAACTCTAGCCCATAGGTTTCTGACAAGCTGCATGTTTGATGGTCAGTAATATTGGTATCGGCCAACTCTAAATTATAAAAATCCATTGATTCCTGTTCAAACAAAGGACCTGCGTGCCAGGTACCCACTTCTAACTTAATGAAGCAGTTTCCCGGAATCCGGAAGGCCTCGATTGTTACTGGGTCAGGGTAATCTGCCTCGTTGGGGGGCGCAACTGCAATTAGCCACTCTTGTCCAGCAAGAGCGCCAAGGCATTGCGTGCAGCGTTGATGGCGTGTAATCCGCGAGAACGACCGACCTCGATAGTGGAGTCGCATGATATAGAAGCGGGGTGTTCCTTCGCTTAAATGAAGCTGGGCGTCTTCCTGATCAAAGCCCTTACCATCCGGCGCAGCGAAAATCACCTGCCCATAGGGGCGAAAGTTTTCGGGCGTGATGGCTTGAGCAGGCAACTGGTGAATCGTGACAGGTTGATGCATTGCAACTCCACGGACGGGCTAGGCTTACAGTCAAAACCGTTTAACTGTTGTCTAACTGTTTAAGATCAAACAGCTTAAGATCAAACAGCCATTTTTTGATTCTATCCCTGATTGCGAGTTGCCCAGTTTCTAACCCCACTCTCTGATCCCACTCAGTATTTCTCAGAGAGTGACTAAGTACCTCGGCATAATTAAAAACCAGATTCAAAACCCCGCGCAGCGGGCGGCGCAGGGTTTTGGGTTTTATATTTAATTATGCTCACCTATGGCTTCGACTAATTCGGCGGATGGCTCTTGTTCAACGACCTGCTGAACGGTTGCATTAGCCCGTTGGGCAAGGCTGGCTCGTTGCTCGGCAGGTGGGTGTAGAGCCATTACCCCGGACGGCAATAGGGTAATCTGCACATCTGGCAGTTGTTCCAATTGGCTCAGTAGAGCCTCAACCTTACGATTAGAAACATGCAAAATCACCAGATCCAGAGCACGCTCGCTGTTGCTAGCTTCCATTAGAGCCAGATTCGTTCCCTGCTGCTCTTGCGCAATGGTGAGTACCTGCTTTCCCTGCCCGCGTGGAACCTGAATAATGATTTGACGCATAATATCCCTCCTGGTATTCACCATCTTGCATTAACCAGAAGTTTGATCTCTAGCTAGAGACAGATTATGGAAAAGGGTACTTTAATGGCTATTTCCCATGTTGGCAAGCAAGTCAACCAGAGAACCCAGGAAACGGCCAGCAGGAATTTTGGTGTTACCTGATCTTGGATGGAAATTCTGTACGATTCCATTCATTATTTGTCTTTGAGTTAGCATTTATGCAAACCGGCTAATCTACTATTAATTGCCGATACGGCTAGCCTATGTCCTATGGAAACAGAAGCCACAAATCAGTGTTTCTCTTGACTCCCAACTCCCGGTTAAAATCATCCAAAAGCCTCGAAAGAAAGTCCTATTTTAACGAAAAAAGTTGCAATGCTCGTTTAGATAAATCTTGATACGCTAACGACATCAAGAGCGGTGCAACGGCACACGAATGCGAGACGAAACCACGCATTAAATCAGATGGGTTTTTACCATGACAGTTTCTACGAGAGCGTCTGTATCCGTTGACGCCCGGTGTTATTGCGGTGGAAATCATCTTCCACAGGATCACTGGGAATTTTTAGAAAGTATGCCGGAACATCCAGCCGACTGGATCAGTGATTTGGTAAAAATGGGCGTCTACAAGCCCGCGGCTCTAGATCTGGCGAATAACCTGACCCAAGTGGAAATGCGGGAAGCGCTGCTGCTGCAAAGGTTGGCTATCTCTTAGAGCAAGCCAAGCTCCTGGAGCAGCAATATGTTGATTTGATTAAAGTCACGCTGCGAGAGGCATTGATTCGCAGTGAACTGGAAGACTTTAACCCCGATCTACGGCCTGAAGAACGGCGAGACCTCAATAGCCGCTATCAAGAAATTCGGGCAGAATATCAAGTCTGGAAGCGGGTAGCCCATACCTTTCCGGAGCTGCCGTCTGTGCTGTAGTGTAGCTGTCTATCTAGCAAGTAATACCAATTCCCTAAAAACCCACTACAGATGGAAGCCGCCCCGCTTCGCGGGGCGGCTTCCATCTGTAGTCCTGATTTTGAGAAACGGTATAAGGGCGGGACTGATTTACTTCAGACCATTCCAGGTGTTGCGAAACGTCGGCACCGGCAATGAGAAGTTGGAGGAAAGGTCGGCTTGGGTTTCAGAGTCGAGGGCAGCAATTACGCCGTTATAGATGGCTTCGGCTTCATTGGGCGAGTTGCCGATACTTGTGAGGCCCAATTTGCCAAACTCAGACAAACAGCCAATTAGATGGAACACGGTGCCCGTTTCGGTGGTGCTGTTGAAATGCAGATGGTGTTGGGCAATGATATCCATCAGATCGCTGGGGATCAGCCCCGTATAGGACTCTTTGTGCAGATTGTCAGTGGCAATGTAGTATTTGGGACAGCCTTGCTGGTTATAGAACAATCCGGTGGCCAGGTCATAGCGGCCATAGGTGAGCAGCTTCAGCGTCATAAACGGATGGGTAGTGCCGCCTTTGCGCAGGTTGATTTCGATTGCCTGCAAGTCCCATTCACCGTTGGGTTGACGCACCGCAATAAAATCGAGGCCAAATCGTTCCAGGGCACCTTTTGCGGCTAATCTAGCTCCGACTCGCATGCCGTACTCCTGCAGATGCAAGCGGTAGGCATCGTCAGCAGGAAACTGGCAGCCTAAAAACACCTGGCCGTCTGGCCCACCCAGAATTTGATCGTGCGTGGAGAGAATTTCAACCTCGCCGGTGGGCGTTAATGCGGGCGATCGGTTTGTGCTGAATATTTTGGAAGAAGGCAACTATCAGCAGTTGATGAAGCACTTCTTGAAGCGATTTGCTCCTGGAGCTGATCGCTTTGCTGGGATCAAGACCTATCCAGCCGCTAATGGGTCACCGATTCTAGCAGATGCGTTGGCCTATCTAGAATGCGAGGTGATCAGCCGTATGGAGTGCAGCGATCACTGGATTGTCTACAGCACGGTTGATATCGGACGTGTGGCTAAACCCGATGCCTTGACAGCTGTGCACCACCGGAAGGTCGGCAATCATTATTGATGTCTGGTCGTGATGGCCTTCAGACATTTTGGCCCACCGGGATCTCAATCACAAATTCGGCTCCTTGGTTAGGGGCAGAGCGACAGGTCAACCGTCCACCATGCCGTTCGGTGATGATCTGATAGCTGATCGACATGCCCATTCCTGTGCCCTTACCAATTGGTTTAGTGGTGAAAAAGGGGTCAAAGATGCGCGCATGTACGGCTGGCGAAATGCCGGGGCCATTATCCAGAATCGAGATTCTTACCCATTGGGGATCGAGCAGCTCGGTGCGGATGTAGATCTGCGGCGCTGGAATCTGGGCTTCTTCGAGGGCATCAATGGCGTTGGACAAGATGTTCATAAATACTTGATTCAATTGCCCTGCATAACATTCGACTAAGGGCAGGTTGTCGTATTCCTTGATTACTAGAATTTCTGGGAAATGAGGCTTGGCCTTGAGGCGGTTTTGCAAAATTAGCAGCGTGCTGTCGATGCCTTCATGGATATTAACCGCTTTCCGCTCGGCTTCGTCCATGCGGGAAAAGGTGCGCAGCGAGGTGACGATCTGCTGAATCCGGTCGGCCCCTACCTTCATGGAATTGAGCAGCTTGGGTAGATCTTGCTTGAGGAACTCCAGTTCGATGGCGGCGGCGGTGGTTTCAATCTCCGGATCGGAAGTCGGGTAATGCTGCTGGTAAAGATCTAGGAGTTCCAGCAGGTCTTGGATATAGTTGGTGGCGTGGTTCAGCCCTAACACAATCGGGCTTCGCTCTTCCACCAAAATCACCATGATCGCCTCATCAGGATTAGCGGCAGGCTCTAGTTCGACACTAGCAGACCGGACAATCGCCATCCGTAAAAGCCGATCTAATCCCTGTTGTGCTAATACCTCGTCATACGGTGTGCCCGGCTCTAGATTGAATTCCCGTAGAAATACGGAAGGACGGGTATGGCCCTCAAAAATTTCACCATCTCTTCTGAAAAATCTGACTTCAATATCGGTGATTGTCTGTCCAGATCCGGCAGGAGCAATGCCATCAAAAAGTAGACTTGGGCCAGCAGGAGTAAATTCTACTTGAACAGGAGGCTCGGCTGTTTCTGGTTCAGAATCTTCCTCAGGTTGCGACGCGGGCGGGGTTTGAGAGGTAGTCTCAGGAGCGGTTAGATCGGCAGCTGAATTGGAAGAGGCATCTGGTAAGGGTGCGTCTAATAACGGTACATCTGGTAGGGGCGCATCTGGTAAAGGTGCGTCTGTGGAAAAATCAATGGGCAACGGTTCGCGAATCGTTGAATCCGTCTCAGAGGCGGTTTCAGCCGGCGTTAATTCAGGGGCAACATCAAGTTCAGCCGGAGTATCAGCCAGAATCAGATCAGTTGAGGTTGCATCTGATGGCGATGTTTCCCAGCTATAGTACAAAACGCTTGGCTTTGGAATGGGCAATTCGGCGTTGCTCTTGTCTACGAAAACTAAGGGCAGTCCAACTCCTAACAAAGCCGTTAAAACAGGCATCCAACCAGGTGGAATAGCCAGGGATAAGGCACACGATCGGGTTTGTTTAGTACTCACACCACTGTCTCCAAAAAACCGAGTACCAAAATCAAATCAGATCTTGCTGAAGCGGGCAATGATGTTGCACCACTTCTAGTCTGGAAATTAATCAAAATCAATCTTTAAATTTATGAATCGATGCTGCCGGCCTGACAATCTCTCAGCCAAAGGCGAATTGCTTGGGCAATCACTCCTTGGCTGCTGTCGCGGGGTGGGGTCGGACAGCCGCAAAGCTGTTTACGCAGCAGGGAGCCAATGTGGGCCTCATTGACCTTGATGCGGAAGGGTTGGAACAAGCTGCCAGTCAACTGCAACAGTGGAGCGGAGCAATTCCGATTGCTGCTGATGTGTCCGACGCTGGTGCCATGCAGCAAGCCGTCGAGCATCTTGTAGACAAATGGGGCAAGCTTGATATTGTGTTTGCAAATGCTGGAATTAATGGGGTGTGGGCACCTGTACATGAACTAGGGTTAGATGATTGGAATGCAGTTTTGAATGTTAATCTAACGGGTACCTTCCTAACGGTAAAATATGCAGTTCCTTATTTGAAGCAACAAGGTGGTTCAATTATCGTTACGTCTTCGGTGAATGGCACCCGTATGTTTAGCAACACTGGGGCAACCGCCTATGCCTGCTCCAAAGCGGCCCAAGTTGCCTTTACTAAGATGGTAGCGCTAGAGTTAGCGAAATATCATGTCCGTATTAATGTGATTTGCCCAGGAGCCATTGCCACCAACATTATTGAAACAACTCGCAAGTATGATCTAGACGAAATCCGCCCGCGTGTTGAGTTTCCTGAAGGCGCAATTCCCCTTTCGGCAGGGCAAATGGGTAGCCCAGATCAGGTGGCTCAGCTTGTAGCGTTTTTAGCGTCAGATGCGGCTAGCCACATTACCGGAACAGAAATCTGGATCGATGGTGGACAGTCCTTGTTGCAAGGCTAAGTCATAAGCACGATACTGTGAAATTACGATACTGTGAAATCAGGGTACATCAATCGTTTAATCGTTCAATTCGCACTTTCAATTTGCAACTAGCAACTAAAGATCGCAATCGCAATTCAAAAGACGCTCCAACTAGAGGCCGACCGCTATAGTCCAGCTACTGTAGTGGAACGTCTTTGAGAGTTTTTGGTGAATTTTATTCGGATAGCAGGATTGTTTTTACAAGCTAGCTGTTTTACCAGTTTCGGCCTGGGATGGAATGGGTTGGACATCGCTATAACCCATCTGATTAGCAACTTCCCGCCTGGGGCTACTGCTGCAAGCCCGCGACGAAAACGGCCAAGGGTTAAGCATCGCCGAACTCAAGGATCAAATTCTGCTGCTGCTGTTTGCCGGTCACGAAACCCTCACTTCCGCCGTTGCCTCTTTCTGTCTACTCGTAGCCCAACATCCCGACGTGATGGCAAAGCTGCGAGACGAGCAACAGCAATTCTCCGTCCAGGAACCGCTGACACTCGACCAACTCAAGCAAATGCCCTACCTAGACCAAGTGCTGCGCGAAGTGATGCGGCACACTCCTCCTGTGGGCGGCGGCTTTCGGAGAGTACTGGAGTCCTGCCAAATCAACGGCTACCAGATTCCCAAAGGCTGGACTTTACTTTACCAAATCGGCTCCACCCACCAGGACGAGCAGCTCTATCCCGATCCCGATCGGTTTAATCCAGAGCGGTTCAGTTCCGAGCAAATGCAGCAGCAAAGCAGCGACCGCCAAAAATACGGCTACCTGCCCTTTGGCGGCGGCCTGCGCGAATGTCTGGGCAAAGAGTTTGCTCGCTTAGAAATGAAAACCTTTGCAGTCCATCTAGTCCGTGGCTACACCTGGGAGTTGCGGCCCGATCAAGACCTAACCCTCGTCACCATTCCCACACCTCACCCGAAAGATGGCCTCAAGGTTCGCTTCAAAAAGATGGTTTAAACTTCACCCTTCCTCGTTCCACAGTCGCTCTAGCTGATAGCGCCATGCTCCCATCACGTCACTGCGGGCTTGGCTACCGGCATCAATGTCCCCCATAATCCCTTCCTGGTAAAACCGATCCAGCGTTTGCAAGGTTGCCTCCAGGGATTGGCCCTGCTGTTTAGCGGCCCGTACAATCTGACGGATCTGGATTTCGACCAGTTTGTTAAAGCTCTCATTGAGGCCCTGCTGGTGTAGATCAATCAGCCGCACAATTGCCTGCTGAAAGTCCTGGACGGTTAAGTTCGCCAGGTTATGCTGAAACACCCCCCACAGCATTTGCTGAAACAGGGCATAGCGGACTTCTTGAGTGTCTGCTGCCCATCCCCCTGAACCGAGACTCCGCCTGCCGAGCCACTGCCGATCCCACCTCCGACCAGATGCCCCAGTTAATACTGAGAGCTGGTAAACCCAGGGAGCGACGGTAATGGGCTAATGAATCTAAAAATACATTCGCCGCCACATGATTGGCTTGTCCAGGAGAACCAAGCAGGGCTGTAGCCGAGGAGAACAAGACATAGAAATCGAGCGGTTGGGTTTGGGTAAGCTGGTGCAAATTCCAGGCTCCCAAGAGCTTGGGCCGCAACACTGCCGCGAATTTCTCCCAAGTCTGCTGATGCAGCATCCCATCGTCCAGCACACCCGCCGCATGAATAATACCGCCTAGAGGCGGCAGGGATGATTCTAAATTGTTCAAACATTGCGCTAACTGCGAACGGTCGGCCACATCAACAGTTGCTGTTACCACTTGAACACCTGCCTGCTGCCAAGCTTGGATTGTTGGGGCAGTGGTTGGGGAGATGCGGCGGCTGAGCAACACCAGATGCTTGGCTCCCTGCTGCACGAGCCAGTCTGCCATCAAGAGACCCAAACCACCCGTTCCACCCGTAATCAAGTAGGTGCTGTCAGGACGAATCGGAGGAGAGGCAATCGGCTCTGGCTGAGTGATAACCAGCTTGCCCACATGCTTGGCCTGCTGCATCTGGCGGAATGCCTGCACCGCTTCAGTAATGGGAAAAACGCTGTAGGGTAATGGCTGATAAATTCCCTGCTGAATTCGCTCGCTAATCTGTCTCAACATCTCTTGTATTAGATTAGGCTGCTGCTGGCAGAGTTCCATCAAATCCATCTGCATATACTTCATATTCGGATACTGAGCTTGCACTCGCTCATGTGTCCAGTCAGTTTTACCCAATTCAATCCAGCGTCCCTGCGGTTTTAACACCGATAGACTGTGGGAAATAAATTCGCCTGTTAGAGAATTCAACACCACATCGATTCCCTTCCCTTGAGTCAACCGCATTAACTCAGTGGCAAATTCCAGATTGCGCGAGCTGAATAACTCGCCATCCCCAATTGCGCTTGGCCTTTTTCACCTGGCACAATCGCGTAGAAGCCCAACATGCGGGTCACACGCTGGAAGAACTAGAGGCAGTTTATTTCCAACCCGGTTTTGAGCGAGCCAAATTCATTCAGGGCGGCCAGGAAATTCTCAATGCCATCGCGGTATTTTGGGATGGCTTAGAAAGCGACCGGCAGCATCGGATTGGAATGTAAGACTGAACTGTGAGGTTGAAATGTGAAGTTGAAATGTGAGATTGGAACATGAGGCAGCGGCAATGATGCAGCAGGGGTTACTAGCGCAACTGCTTGAGTGCGGTGTAGACAAGGATGAAGCGATTGCCCTTCTACCGCAAATCGAGTCGTGTCTGACTCTACCAGCAGTTGATGCTTGGCAAACCCTAACTCGCGATCTGCTCCAGCCCCATCATCCCTTTTTGCTGCACTGGTTGCTATACGAACTCACCTTTGCTGAATGGGATAGCCAACAAGGTCCGCCGCCCGCCTGGTTTCCCACTCGCGAACAGATCGAGGTGACCCACATTGCTGAATTGGTCCGCCAGCTCAACCTCCGCTCCTATCCTGAACTGCATGCCTGGTCAGTTCAGAATCGCGCCGCCTTCTGGAGCCTGATGATTGAACGGTTAGGGATCCGCTTCCGGCAACCCTACACGGAATTGGTTGATCTATCTCATGGGATAGAATCTCCTGATTGGCTAGTAGATGCACAGCTGAATATCGTGGAAAGCTGTTTTCAAGCCACGGAGGATGCTCCGGCAATTCTGGCTCAGTCAGAAAATCAACCGCTAAAACGATGGAGCTACAAACAGTTGAGATGTTTGGCGAACCGTATCGCAAACGGTCTAGTAGATTTAGGCATGCAACCCGGCGATGCGGTAGCGATCGATTTGCCGATGACGGCAGAGGCGGTAGCGATTTACCTTGGCATTATCCAAGCGGGTGGAGTGGTGATATCGATTGCAGACAGTTTTGCGGCGGCTGAAATTGCCACCCGGCTACGAAATACAGATCGGCTGGCAACTGCAAATCTGCCGTCATCAAAACATGAATCGCCTGATCTGCATCAAAATCCACCGCCAGGAATCCAGCATAGGCATGGAATGAAATCCAGAAGGCAATTGCTGCTACCGTCAGGGCAAGCGCCTTCATGAACAGATTATGCTGCCAAATAAAGCGGAAAATCGCTTGAATTTTGTTTAACATGCAGATGATGCTGGATTGTCTCAGGATGGTCTCAGGCAGTTGTGGCTTTAAGCTTGGTTCTAAGCTCCGGTGCTAAAAGGATTTATTTTTAGCACAACCATCCGATTCCAGCACTTAATTTCAGCAAATCTAGCTGCATTCACTTGAAATCTGCTGAATCAACCCGCTGGTTCCCGCTAAATAAGGTATAGAGCAAAACTTCCTTTTCTCGGAGTTTCTGAGAGTATCGCTAGCGGTCTGATTATGCCTCTACCTCGTGCAAACCTGACACATTTTGGTATTTTTCTATGCTTCAGAGAGGGTGCCCCTTTTTCCTGAAGTTGGTGCTTGTATTTCTGGCATCGACAATGCTTCTCACATCGCCTGCGCTTGCGCTTGAGGTTGCGGCTGTGCCGGTTGAAGTCACCAATCGGGAACCGGTGCGGATCGATGGCTCTGACAATATGGCGGCGATCAATCAACTGCTAAAACAGCGCTATGAGCAGCAGTTCCCTGATGCCGAGGTGAGGCTGAACACCAGCAGTACTGAAACAGCTATTGAGGAATTACTGAATGACGAAATTGATCTGGCGGCGATCGGGCGTCCCCTAACGGCAGCAGAAAAAGCCCAGGGGCTAAAGGAAGTTCCGATCAGCCGCGAAAAAATTGCCATTATTGTTGGTCAGCAAAATCCCTTCAAAGGCGACCTGACGGTAGAGCAACTCAGCCAGATTTTTGGCGGCGAAATCACGGACTGGTCAGAGGTAGGAGGCGAACCCGGCCCGATTCGGGTAATCGATCGGCCCATTCTCAGCGATACGCGCTTAGCACTGCGGCGATATCCAGGCCGCATGGCCCTGTATTTCTACTACCTGAATGAGGAGGTCACGCGCGTCCAGCAGGAGGCGTATTGCGCCTACTGGACCGAGAACGCGATGGGCCAGCGGGCCTTCCCCAGCATGAAGAAGCTGGAGACGGAGGTGCTGGAGATGGGTCTTTCGCTGCATTCGGCGCCGGCCAATGCCGCGGCCACCTTCACCTCGGGCGGGTCGGAAAGCATCTTCCTGGCGCTCAAGACCGCGCGCGACTGGGCACGCGAGACGAAGGGCATCGAGCGCCCGAACATCGTCATCCCGCGCACCGGCCACCCCACCTTCGATCGCGCGGCGCAGCACCTGGGCATCCGCGTGATCCGCGTGCCGACGACGCGCAACGATTTCCGCGCGGACCCGGAGGAGATGGCCAAGCGCATTACGCCGGAGACCATCATGCTGCTGGGCAGCGCACCGAACTATCCGTTCGGCGTGTTCGACCCGATCGAGCGGATCGCGGCGCTGGCGCAGGACCGCGGACTCTGGATGCATGTGGATGCCTGCGTCGGCGGCTTCCTCGCGCCCTTCGTGCGCGAGCTGGGGCAGGAGATCGCGCCCTTCGATTTCGCGGTGCCGGGCGTCATGAGCATCAGCGCGGACCTGCACAAATACGGCTACGCGCCGAAGGGTGCGAGCATGATGATGCTGCGCGATGCCGCGCTGCAACGCTTCCAGACCTTCGAGTTCAAGGATTGGGAACGCGGCGCCTATGTCTCCAACACGGCGCAGGGCACGCGCGCGGGCGGCGCGGTGGCGGCGGCCTGGGCGGTGATGAACTTCCTGGGCCGCGAGGGCTACACCCACTGGGCGCGCGTGATCATGGACACGGTGGAGAAACTCACCGCCGGCATCAACGCCATCCCCGGCCTGCATGTGCTGGAACCGCATGAGCTCTGCCTGTTCGTCTATCGCTCGACCGATCCGGCGCTGGACATCGGCGCGGTGGCGGAAGGGCTGACGGCGCGCGGCTGGTTCGTGGGGCGTCAGGCGGAACCGACCGTCCCGATGACGAAGCTGGGCAGGCTGATGCCCACCAGCGCGACGGCGAGGGTGGAGAGGTCAAGCCAGGAGTTGGGCCTGATCGCGCCCAGAACGCCCGTGGTGAGCCCGATGGCCAGCGCGATGAGGATCGCCAGCCCACCCAGGGTCACGGAGATGGGCAGCGAGCCGGCGATGATCTCGTTGACGTTCCGATCGCGGTACTGCAGCGAGGGGCCCAGGTTGAAGATCGGACGCTCGGGGGGCAACTGCCCGGCGGCCTGTGCGGCCTCGCGCACGCGGGCGGTCTCGCCCGTGGCCCACTCGCGTGCCGCTCGCAGGCCCGAGGCGTTCTCCAGGTAGGACCAGTAGAACTTCCAGAAGTCATCGAGGTTGTACTGCGCCTGCATCGCCGCGATCACCTCCGGGGGCGGCCTTCGCCCCTCGGGGTTCTCGAGCGGATTGCCGGGCACGGCCCAGGCCAGCGCCAGCGTGATCGTGTAGATCGCCGCGAGGATCAGCGGCATCTGCACCAGGCGACGGACGATCAGCCCCAGCATGGGTCGGCTCCTACTGGGCGGTGCGCCCGGTGCGGACGCGGGGCGGCAGCACCTTGAGCGCGTCGGTCCCCTGTCCGTCGCCCAGCACGTCGACTTCGTACATCGCCTGCTCCTGCCGAGGGTGGCTCGAGATCCCGGTGATCCGGTGGGGGTCGAAGAGGTAGACCTGCGAGTAGTGGAAGATCGGGAACATCGGGACGTCCTCCTCCACGATGATTCGCTCAGCCTCGGCCAGCAGGGCCATGCGGCGCTGGGGGTCGAGCTCGGTGGCGGCCTGGTCCAGAAGCTCGTCGTAGCGCGGGTTGGAGTACTTGCGGTCGTTGTTGCCGTCGCCCGTGCGGTTGAGGTAGAGGAAGGTGGTGGGGTCCCCGTAGTCCCCGAACCAGCCGGCGCGGCTGGTCATGAAGTTGGCGTTCTTGAGGTCCTCGCGGAAGACCTTGATCTCCTTCTGCTGGAGGATGACCGAGACGCCCAGGTGCTGGGATCTGCTGCCGGAAATAGTTCCCTCACCAACCTATGCACCACCGCTAGTTGTTTTGGAACCACCGATTCTAAAGCTGTAGATAGTGTAGATAGAAATGTAGATGGGAATGCTGTTGCTCAAAGAGCATAGACCGCTGATTTTTTAAAAGGTACCCTCATGGGTACTACCCAACGCTGCGCTTTCTCTCTAGGATCAAGTTCTTTCATGGCAGAGATGCCGTTATGGAGGAGCAGCAGCTATGCAGTCTATCCAGTCTATCCAGCCTACCCGACCTATACAGGCAAGCAGTGAATGCCGACTTTGCAATGTTTTAGGTGATTTTTATATCGAAAATTATCATTACTTAATCATCTGTCCTGGAAATCAGTTTGACCCTGTTATCGGGCAGGAATTCAAGTTTCCTCTCAGCCGTTTTACAGATGCAGCTGTGGGGCGAGTAAAGATGCGGGGGAAAGAGTGTGTGATTGTAGAAGATGGTTCTAATCAAGCGAGCACTGCCGATATGACAGCCTCTCTAACAGGGAGGGAATTTCAGATTGTGCAATTGATTGCTCAGGGGCATTCAAACAAACAAGTTGCTCATGAATTAAAGATTAGTGAGTGGACGGTTTCAACCCATCTGCGCCGGGTTTTTGCCAAACTGGGTGTAGACAGCCGGGCGGCGATGGTCTATCGGTGCTCTGCGTTGCTCAACAGCTCAAAGTATTGAAACTTATATCATTCTGTAGGGAATTATAAAGCCGGCTGTTTCGCTCCTGTGAAGCTATGGCGTTAAAAGTCCCGGTCCGGCAGTCTGGGTTCAAGCAACTGTCTCTGCGCCTGATTCTAATTGTGCCCTTTGTGCTGCAAATTGCTGTAGCGGTTGGGTTGACTGGTTATCTGGCGATTCGTAATGGTCAAAAATCAGTCCACACGATCACGTCTCAACTGCGGAGTGAAATCAGCAGTCACATCAATCAGCAAATTCTCACGTATCTAGAGAAGCCGTACCTTGTGAATCAGATGATTGCGGCTGGAATCCTATTCACATTTAGGTTCATGGGTTAACTCCTCCTTCAAACAAAACTTAACTAGCTGAAGCCACCGTCTTTGGGCGTGCTCGCTGCAAAAACCAATTGCGTGTGGCGACGGCACGGGGATGAATCAGGCGATGGTTGGCAATTAATTGACTTAGCGTATGGTTGCAGGTCATCCAAACGGCCTTGTGCAGATCTTGTTGACTCACCTGCCGCAGGATGTCTAGCTCAGGTGTGCTGCCCCGTCCCGGCTCTAGACTGTCGGCCAGAAACACAACGCAGCTCAGGGGATCCATCCCCGGTCGGCCCAAGGTATGGTTGGCAATGGCTGTCAAAACTTCTGGATCGCGAATGCCAAACTCGTCGCGGGCCACCACCGCACTGACATCGGCATGCAGCAAATGGGGATTCAACTCATCCACCGGATCGGTAATTAGCGCCTCAGAACGGGCGATTTCCAGCAGAACTTGTGGTTTGAAATTCTTGGCTAAGTCGTGCATCAACCCGGCTTGGGTTGCTTTGCTCACTTCCACCCCATGCCTGCGAGCTAGCTCAGCTGCCATCTGCTCAACGCGCAGCACATGCTCTACCCGCGACTCAGGCACGTTGCTGGCTAACCAATGCAACACCCGTTGGCGCAATCCGGCAAACTCACCCATGCAGTGTCCTTGCTGCTTCAGGTAAACGCTGAATCATTAAGGTCTTGATCTCAAAGAACTGGACAAAAAAGCAGAACTTCAGGTAAACCTAATTTCAAATTTGGCGTTTCTATCTGGGTGCCTTTATTCTAGATCAACTTTCGCAACCGTCACGGGCGGGTTGCCGAATCAATCTGATACATGGCCTGCCATCAGGCATAGCAGCTTCGCCTTGAGTAAACGCGACTACACAAACAAAACCCATCTACAGCGGCCATCAGCAAATGATGAACGATAGGGTCAGTTACATCAAAAACAGGCGGCGGCTGTTTAGCCCACAGCTACCATTTTCTCTAGGGCTTGCAGCAGCACCTGTTCGTTAAAGGGCATTTTGTCGCCTTGATAGGGCATTTCCGCTTCGTAGGTGACCGTTTCTCCAGCTAAGGCGCGTTCCACATACTGCCGAACCCGTTGATAAGCCGATGCACCAATCACTTCCTCAACGGTTTTGCCCAAAATATCTGCTTTTTTGCAATTAAACCAATCTTCGTAGGTGCGGTTGACGAACCGATAGCGAGAGGAGGCATCCACGTAGGAAATGCAGCCGGAAATCGAATCGGTGATCAGCTGAAGTTGGGCTTCGCGTGCTCGTAATGCCTGCGTTTGTTCGGCTACCTGTTGTTCTAACCGCTGCTCATAGGTTTGCCGTAACTGGTTAGCTTTGCGAAACTCCAGCGTCATCTGATGAAACGATGCAGTCAGGGTCTCTACTTCCACAATCCGGGAGGTTGGCAATGGCTGCTCTAAGCCAGCGGCAAAGGTTTGAGTCGCCTGGGTAAGCTGAGCGAGCGAGCGGGTGAGGCGGCGCGCGATCCAGATGCCAATCCCAACTGAACTGACCAAGACCAAACCGCATAACAGCATGGTGCGCTGCCTATTGGCCTGAATTTCAGCCATGAAGTCGGCCTCGGGCACGATCATCACCACGGTCCACTGGTGCTGAGAATCGAGCTGAAACGATATCACCTGCCCAAAATACAACTGATTTTGCCACCGAAACAGGGTTGTTTGCCCAGAATAGCTATGGCGCTCGCTCTGGTTCAACGTCTGGTTTAGTACCTGGTTCAGGCTCCAATTGGCAGCGGCGCGCGTCAGTGGATTTTCGCTATCTTGGGCAGCTAAGCGCAGGGCTGCGGGGGCTAGAGTCCTTTTTTCCGCCGTAGAGAGATCCTGGCGAAACGGCAGTTCACCCGTAGAAGTAGCAATCAACCAGCCCTGTTTGTCCATGATAAAGGCTTGGCCCATCTTGCCGATTTGAAGATGTTGCAAAAACGTACCCATTTGCTCCAAATAGATGCTGGCACTCAGGACGCCCTGCACTTGGCCTTGGGAGTCAGTAAACGGTAAAAACCAATAGCCCCCACAGGCCATCATTAAGTCCTTTCGAACCTGCGATAGAAAAGCATACCGCAGCGCACACGCCGCCAATGATTAGCCAAAGGAGGAAGATTTGTCCCATTCGCTTGCTCCTCGTCTGAAATCATTAGTTCAAGCTCGGGTCGATGCCCTTGCACGCCACCAGCAGTTCCTTGACGGCATCGACGCTGACCTGGAAGTTCTGCTTCGCCTCGTCGCCCAACGCGATCTCGATCACTTCCTCCGCGCCGCCCGCGCCGATCACGGTCGGGACGCCGACGTAGAGGCCGTCGAGGCCGTACTTGCCATCGACATAGACCGCGCTTGGCAGGATGCGCTTCTGGTCGCCCAGGTAGGCCTCGGCCATCGCGATCGCGCTGGTGGCGGGGGCGTAGTAGGCGCTGCCGGTCTTGAGCAGGCCGACGATCTCGCCGCCGCCCGCGCGGGTGCGGGCGACGATCTCGTCGATCCGCGCCTTCGACGACTTGCCCATCTTGACTAGGTCGTCGACCGGCACGCCCGAAATCGTGGTGTAGCTGGTGACCGGCACCATCGTGTCGCCGTGGCCGCCGAGGACGAAGGCGTTCACGTCCTTGACCGAGACCCCGAATTCCCAGGCCAGGAAGGTCGCGAAGCGCGCGCTGTCGAGCACGCCCGCCATGCCCACCACCTTGTTGTGGGGCAGGCCGGAGAATTCGCGCAGCGCCCAGACCATCGCGTCCAATGGATTGGTGATGCAGATCACGAAGGCGTCGGGGCAATGCGCCTTGATGCCTTCGCCGACCGCCTTCATCACGCCCAGGTTGATGCCGAGAAGGTCGTCGCGGCTCATGCCCGGCTTGCGCGGCACGCCCGCGGTGACGATCACCACGTCGGCCCCGGCGATGTCGGCATAGTCGTTGGTGCCGGTGATCTTCGCGTCGAAACCCTCGATCGGGCCGCACTGGCTGAGGTCCAGCGCCTTGCCCTGGGGAATGCCCTCGGCGATGTCGAACAGGACGATGTCGCCCATTTCCCTGGCTCCGTTCAAGAGTAGATAGATCAACAATCACATCGCAATATATCCCGGAAGCTGTTGGATTCTGTTGAGCCAGGTGATGATGTTGAGATAGGGAGATAAATCAATTTGACTGTCTACGGCTCGGTAGATGTAGGGATAGCAGGCAATGTCGGCAATGGTGGGATGGTGGCATTCTAGCCACGGTTGATTTTCGAGATGCTGATCCATTACTTGTAATAACTGCTTGGCTGTGCGCTCGGCTTTAGCCCGGTCGATTGGTGCACCGAGTAAGAAGTGACGTCTAAGAGCTGTGAGGCTATGTTCAATTTCGTTGGCGGCGATTGATAGCCATTGAATTATCTTAGCCATATATTCCGCATCGATCGGCAGCCAGTTGTTATCGTATTTTCGAGCTAAATAAACCAGAATCGCCTGTGAGTCTCGAATATTCACGTTAGCATCTACTAAAACGGGAACTTGCCCGATTGGGTTAAGCTGCAAAAATTCTGGTGAGCGGTGCTCTTTGGCGGCCAGATTAATGCCAATCCATTCGTAGGGCAGATCGAGCAAGGACAGCATTAGGCGTACTTTGTAAACGTTACCGGATTGGTGGATGCCGTATAGTTTGCGCGAAGATTCAGATCGTGGGTTTGGAAGCATGATTGTGCCTGGTTGATTTTCAGCGATGGATCAAGGATTGCTCACCTGCATTATTATCCCTAAATGATGCGGCAACTACTCTATATTCAGACGGTTCTCCGTCGCTGATAATTTGAGCGAAGTGCGTCACCCTATAAGAGTGACCTGATTTTGATGACACTGTGCTAAATTTAACGACTCAAGCATCAACTCAAGCATCGACTCAAGTATCGCCTGTTGAAGCATCTATGCAAGTATCGTCGCCAGTCACTTCAGGGGTGCAACCGCGTCTGTGGATGCCGGAGCGGGTTTTGGTGACGCCTGCGGCCTTAGAGGAACCTTGGGGTCAGCAGATTTTGCAGCGTGTAGAGAAGTTGGGTTTACCGATCAAGAAATTAGCCAACATCCAATAACCCACAATTACCTCAGGCGCTGCCCATTTTATATCAGGACGAGTGGCTGATTGCCGTGGACAAACCAACTGGCCTGCTGTCGGTGCCGGGGCGGTATGGGGATCGGCAGGACAGCATCTTGAGCCGGTTACAACAATCAATACAACAATCAGTACAACAATCAATACAACAATCAAACGGTGCAGCGATTCAAGCCGTACATCGCCTTGATCAGGAGACCTCTGGAATTTTGCTGTTGGCGCGGGACGCCCGAACCCAGCGGCAGCTCAGTCAGCAGTTTCAGCAGCGAACGGTTCGTAAAGTGTATGAAGCGGTGCTAGCCGGAAGGGTGACCAAACAGGCGGGCGTGATTGATCTACCGCTGTGGGGCAATCCAGCCGATCGGCCTCGGCAACAGGTGAACTGGCAGCACGGCAAACCCAGCCAGACGCAGTTTCGAGTTTTGTCCAGTCACGAAAATCTCACCCGCGTTGAGTTTATCCCGATCACCGGACGCACGCATCAATTGCGGGTTCATGCCGCTGAAGGTTTGGGGGTTCCGATCTGGGGCGATCGGCTGTATGGCTGTGAATTACCGGCTCACCCATTACCGGCTGACCGATTGCACCTACACGCTAGGGAACTGCGCGTCTACCATCCCCAGTCGGGACAACTCATTCAGCTCTATAGTTCAACACCTTTCTAGAATGGTTTTCTGAATCAATGACGGCAGTGGTGAGTGGGAGTAGGATGGATTAGATCCAAAACCATCAACGGCTCAACGCCCTCAACTGCAATGGATACTCTTCAATTTCGATCAGCATTCCGAGCGCTGTTTGGATTTTTAGCAAACACGATTCCCGATTTGATTTTGATTGTTTGTTTATTTCTGGCAGCATTGAGACTAACGGACGGCATTGAAACCATCACCGATGTGGTGCTGTCGGATGAGAGTTACTACCTGCACAACGGCGTTGAGTTGCTCAAGTCGGGCTTTCCCACCGCAGAATGGGCACCCTTTTACGCTTTCCAAGAAATCGTCGTCTACTCCCTGCAACGAATTCGGAACGCCATTGCTATGGTGATGGGCGTTGATCAGCCCTGGTAAAACTGCATGTTGGCTAGAACCCAGCACCTCTGAGTTGGGGTATTTGGCCCGTAGGTCAGTCCAGCGACCCAGCTCCATAATCCGGTCAGATTGAATAGCAACGGCCCCATCGTCGATCAGTTCATCTCCTGTGAAGATCCAGCGACCTCGTATCAGTTGGATAGTGCCTGGATGATTGCTCGGATTGCTGTTCGGATTATCGCCCTGAGTGTTGCTCTGAGTGTCGCTCATGGTAGTTGTGTGTTGCTGTGTAGAATACCCGGTCAAGCGCCTTCCTGAAGTTTTGCCAGCATTGCGGCTGGATCCCAGTACGCCCGCATCGTTTGGATTTTGCCTGCGGAATTGAATTGAAATAGATCAATACCTTCAAACGTTACGGACTTGCCATTACGGCCAACGCCATACCCTGTCCATTTTACAGCCGCTTCATTGCCATTAATCGAGATAAAGTCTGCTTGCAAGCCCACCGTTTCAAATAAGCTGAGCACACCTTGAAAAAACTGTTGCAATTCTTGATGACCGCGCAATCCCGGTCGCTCTGCCGGATCATAAGTGACACTATCTACCGCAAAACAGGCCACCATTGCTTCAGCCTGATTGCTGCTGCGACTGGCAGCAAAGTACTGCTGCACCACAGAATGGATGAGTTCAGCCGACAAAGTAGGGTTAATAGAGCTAGTAGAGTTCGACATAAGGCATTGTGAAGTGAGAGGTGGACTTCAAAATCAGCCGGTTAAGGGCAGAGCGGAGACGAGCTGTTCTGCCTAGCCCTAATTGGCCCCTGAGCCAAATGGATCCTAACCATGCTCAATCTGTTCCACCGTGATCAAAAACCTATACGTAGACCTTGTCGAACTGGATTTAGAACTATTTCAGAGCTATTATGGTCGCCTGAGCCGCCGCTGGCATCAGTTGAGGTTCAGCGTCTATCCGAGAACTCTGGGCAATTTGCGAAGTGCCTTGGCATCCAGAGGTGGTGCCGGTGGTAGCCGTGCCTAATTTTGAACTCTCAACGGCTGAAGCTCGTCGTGTCCTGCCTTCCACCTACGACCGCCGCGATGTCATTTTCAATGCGGCCCATCTGGGCTTGCTGTTACGGGGGTTGCAAACGGCAGAACCGGATTGGCTAGCGACAGCCCTCCAGGACCGCATTCATCAACCCTATCGGCAGTCCTTAATTCCAGGATACGAAGCAGTACAGACAGCCGCCCTTGAGGCGGGTGCTTATGGCATGGTGATTAGCGGAGCTGGACCCACTCTCCTAGCGTTGACCAATTCCGCTTCAGCTGCAGCCGTCCAAACGGCTATGAAAAAAGCTTGGGAAGATGTAGGTATCGCTGCTGATGCCCATATCCTCCCAATTGACACCCAAGGAACCGTGGTAGCGGCCTAGGGGGCGTTTCTCTCTGTCTATCGCCTACTTGACGGCCTAATATATGGCCTCCTCTACGGCCTACTGTTGATCTTCAACTGGATAGGCTCCTGCCTGCACCGCAATGGTTTGATCGCGCCCGTCGCGTTTCAGATCAATTTGCAGCGTGCTGCCCACCTGAGTGGCTTCAACGATATTTTGCAGGTCGTCTGCGGTCGCTACATCCTGACCGTTGACCCGTTTCACCACATCGCCAGATCGAATGCCTGCCCGTTCAGCGGGGGAACCTTCCCTGACTCGGATGACCAGTACGCCCTGCTCGTCGCTAACGGTGAAGCCCGCATTCGGGTTGTTGTTTAGCTCTTGCTTGACTTCTGGAGTCAGGGTTGCCATCTGCACGCCCAAATAAGCATGTTCGGCCTTGCCTTTGGTGACGAGCTGGTCAGCAATCCGCTGTACGGTATTCATCGGAATGGCAAAGCCAATCCCTTGAGCATCCGCTCGAATCGCCGTATTCATCCCGATCACTTCTCCCTGCTCATTCAGCAAGGGACCACCAGAGTTACCAGGGTTGATAGCTGCGTCAGTCGAAGCAGAGGTATCAAATTACTGGGGACTGAGCAGTTTAGTCCGCACCCGTGAAGCTCTGGGTAAGTATATTGATGCGTTAGCACACACAGATACAGACCTTCACAGCGTACTATTTGATGTGCTGCATAATTTAGAACAGGCACATGCTGTTTTCCAACAGCAGTATCCCCCACTATGGGATATGTTATCAAACCTTTGTGTAGACAAACTGAGAGTTGAGGCAGCACGGTTATTTGTCTTTACCACCCACGCTAGCAAAAAGCTGTTTAGCCTCAGCTTGCTTGCATATCATAATATCACCGAGGACGATCTAAAGGAGTTACGTATCGGTTTGATTACACTCAAGGACTTGTATGATCTACTGACCTTAATGAAGCAACAAGAAACCGATACTGTCGAAACAATGAGACTCTTGTCTGGATTGCCTTCCAAAGAATTAAGCTGGCAATATTGGATGGTCGGGCTACCCTCACAGGCTGCGACACCGTACATTACTCCCTTACTGCTCACGGAAGATTTGCAGGTGATTTTGTATCCTTATCAGGTAGCTGCGTTAGCTCGGCGTGTGAAACACTGGGATAGCACAATCAATCCTGATATAGTCACTTGCGCCGAATCTTTTACGTCTATATCGAAGCGAGAACGTGTTGCAGGAGTGGCTTCATATACTCGATCAAAGATAACCTTAAGGGATGCGGAGCGTTACATCCTGAAAACGAGTGACGGTAAGACAAGAGAACCCACTTCCGAAAATGAACTGTGGGAGCCATTCGATATTCAGACGGAATTTGCAGTATTGATGGACAACAGCCCAGATTGGCAAGGCGACATATCTACATCCCCAATACTTGGTGAACGTGCGACTGGTACTTCCACACAAGAGTTTATCGAAGAAGCGCTACTAATCGAGTTCACTAGCGGGGATCAAATTCTCCTCAGTCCCGATGAAAAGGTGAATGTTGTTATATCGTCCGGGGGTACTTCAAAGACTGAGGAACGATATCCTTCCTCACTTCGAGTTAGCGGCGATCGCTTACCGCTGGTAGGAGCTGTTCCCAACCGAGACGGACTACATGTGTTCACCGGATTCAGCAATCCCTTCTCGATATTGCCTCCCTTAGCGCGTCGATTTGCCCAAGCCGCTGCCGGACTCAACGAGGCCATTCCGCCCCAACTGCTGCCCAACCGCTTTTGCTGAGACTAGATCAATCGAATGAAGCATTCTGGCTCCTGCCTCCTGCCTCCTAACCTCCAAACAGCATCAATATGGCTACTGAGCAAAAACCGAAATTAACCTGAGAAAAGCTGAGAATTTGTCAGGAATGGTAGAGTATTCGTTAGACTAAGCTTGTTACCCGACAAGCGCTCTACAGAAAAACGACGGCATACCCATGAGCAGTTCTATCGCATTAATTGCAATCGCCCTAGGCCAGTTTCTTCAGATTTACTCGGTTTTGCTGATTGTGCGGATTCTTCTGAGCTGGTTCCCCAATATCGATTTGTACAATCCGCCCTTGTCGTTTTTGAGTCAGATTACTGACCCCTATCTAAACCTCTTCCGTTCGATTATTCCACCGCTTGGCGGCATAGACTTCTCGCCGATCCTGGCTATCTTTGTGCTGAACATCGCCTCTAGACTATTTGTCACAGCAGCAGCTCAGGCAGCAGCTTATCTCTACTAGGTTGCTTTAGTCGATAGTAGTTTCAGTCTAGATCCGGTCTTCTACTAGACCTCCTGCCCAGTGAATCGGGCGGGAGGTTCTGTCACGGTTAGATGATCTTGATAGAAGATAGTTGAAGCCGGTCTAGACGGCCTAGCCGGAAAGCGGCTGCTCTAGAAGTAACCACGGCTCCGAAACCAAAGCGCCTTCCCAAATGCCTGCGGCTGAGGACAAGGTGAAGATAACGCACAGTTCTAACCTGGGCAGGCAGGGTTTGTCTGTGGAGCCGCGACTTTAGTCGCTAAAGCTATCCCAGCCAGAGAACACTCAAGCCTGCGGTTCCACACCCTCACCATCGGCTAAAAGGGCGTCTGGTCTTTCGGCAAACTCCGCGTTGTCGCGCCGCCTGTGCCTGACGGAGGCGCGGCCGCGCCGGCGGCCCCGGTGGTCGGTGCCCCACGGGGGGCTGGAGCAGCTCGTGTCGCGACGCGGCCGTCAGCCCAAACATCAAACGTGCTCTTGATGAGGCCCCGCCTCGCAAGAGGGAACACACAGCTGCAGGTGCCGATCGGGCTCTACCACTCGACATTCTTCAATCAGGCAACTCACGTGGTCAGCGGCCACGACGGTCATCGTCGGCCGATCAGCGCGACCCGCCCTGAGCGCGGGAAGGGCAAGACGAACACGCTCAAGCTCGAGATTCCAGAAGCGAAGTCGATGCAAGCGCCAGTGATCCGATTCGATCGCGCCGAGGGCCAGATTACCTATCGGGTGTACGAAGATCGTTCATCCAGCGGACGCCTCATCGCACAGGCGCTTGAGGATGGAAGACAGTCATCCCCGGTCGCGACGGTTCTCACGAAGCCGTCTACGCCAGATAGTGCGACTTGGTACAGGTTCATTTGATCGCAGCGATCCTGTGCGGAAGCTCGGTACCGGAATCGTGCATGATATCCCGGAGCGCTTTCACCTTGGGCCCTTTGGATCGCTTCGCCGGCGGCTTCGATACGACCACGATGTACTCGTGAACGTTCTTGAAGAGGAAATTCGGGGGATAGGGGTAACTTCCGAAGATTGGTCGCTGTGCGTTTGCCGATCCCCAACGCCCCCCCGTGCCATCCTTGGACCAGACGATCTCGGTGACCAACACAAATCCGCAATCGCGGAGGAGGACGCCGAAGTCGGCCGCGAGGGGAAAGGTCAGGAGGCCGTGGTCAGTGTGCTGGTTGACGTTCGCCGTCACAAGGCAGAGTTTCCTCCCCGGCTGAAGCACACGGAAGCACTCTTCAAACACAGGTCGGATTGCGCGCAGAAACTCCCGGTATCCATCGACGTTTCCGATGTTCGCCTTGCCCGATCCGTAGTCCGCCTTGTTCCAGTAGGGCGGACTGGTCACGTAGGATTCTCCGTAGATGATCAAACCCATAGCGAAAGATGCTTTGGGCTTTGCGCCCATGCTTTTTAATTTTGATAGGCTGATGCTGGGACAACCATTCTCCCGTGCGAAACGCCCAGCATAGGGCAATGGTTAACAGGGCAATCATGCGACTGAGACGTTCACTATCCTTGAGGTGAGTCGCCTCTAAACAAAAGCCTCGGCTCTTCAGACAGCCAAACAAGGTTTCAATTGCCCACCTTTTACCGTAATCGGTCATTGCTAGATGCGGACGATGATGAGTGACGACAATCAACAGTTTTCCATCCTCAAGCCGGAGTGCACTGACGTACACCCAATGTCCCCAAACGCGACGACGATGCCGCAAAACTTGCTGTTGCCCAACGTTGAGGTGGCTGAAGACGACTTTGGCTTTGAGGGATTGACGACCATTATCCAGTTTGTCGCTCTCCCGGATACGAATGCGGAACTCGACGAAAGCTTGCTCTAACAAATACTCAAACCAGTCGTGACCCACAAACTCCCGGTCTGCCGTCAGATACTCAACTTGTGCCTCTGGAAACACCTCGAAAAACTCCTGCAACAAGTCAATGCGCTCGTGAGTATTGGAATTGCCCTTTTTATCGAGCATCCACCACAACAAGGGGAAGGCAACGCCGTTGTGAACCACACCGAGCATCAGAATGTTGTGAACGCATTCGCCAAACTCCCAAGTCGTACGGTCTACCGACAGAACCCACGGTTGCGGAATCGCCATGAGGCTAACGACGAAACGGGCAATCGTGTAGTAATCCAATTCAAACCCGCCTAGAAACCGTTGCAGGCGTTTGTAATGCGACTGAGATTGAGCCGTGCCGATAAAGGCAGTTGCTAGCTCAGCCAGATTCACCGTTTTGACCCGGAAGACCGCAATCAGAAACAGGGCGAGAAAGCTGACCCGTGCGCCGTGCCACCCTAGATGGGGCTGCAAGGTTTGCTGGATTCGAGTAACCTGATTCATAGGGTTTCATGGTTTGAAGTCTATGCAAGGCATCTCGCCAACAGTAAAGGCGCTGCGTCCCGGTCAAATCCATCGTTGGTCCGGCCAGGATCAGCAGATCATCACCATAGAAGCAAATATCACGGATTCCCAGGCCGTCTAGCTGCAAGAAATGTTTTCGATAGCGCTGCTCGCTTGACTCCAATGACTTCAGGGCCAGCGTGTCAACGTCAGTTTCCTCCAGCTCTAGCTCCAGTAGAATGGCCCAACCCCGCAAAACAGGTCCCCGCAGACCTAAAAACAGCCGATTTTGCCGCACTGCGATGCCTTCAACATCCAATCCGTTTTCTTTTCCAGGCAGCAGATTTGTCACATAGTCAGCCAAATGGTCATCATTATGTAGCGCTTTCATCAACTGATTGCCCTGCTTCTTCTGCTTTAGGCAGGCTGCGGTTAACTGCCGATCGGGCTGCTTAGGGTCAGGGCAGGACCGATGGAGTTGGCCATCTACAACCGGAATACGGGCAATCAGGTACCGATTGGGATCGGGTTGTACTTTCATTAGCCGCTGGATATCCTTTTCTAGGCTTTTGCCTTTGGGCTTTTTGCGTTTGGTGCTGTGGGAACCGGTCAGCCACAGATAGGAGTCGGCATAATCCAATCCCTCGATGTCGATTTCTCCCAAGCTGTCGTCAATCTTCAGAATCTCATGCAGCGGAAACGGCTCATGATTGCCATATTCGCAACATTTCAGCACTGATAGCCGATCCAGCGTATTTAGCTCTTGGTCATCAATCTGGCTCAATTCGTCGGAACCAACCCAGAGGTTGCCATCAGAGTCCAGAGCGACAGCAGACAGATTGCGGAGCAGGTTCCCAGAACCGGACCTGAAGCGCAATAAAACTCGACTCAGCAGAAATGACTCCGCCATAGGGTTGCAATGGGATTGAATTAAAACGGTTAACTAGAGCCGACTATAAACCATCCGCTGGACTACTGCCGAGCCTCAAAGCATACAGTCGTCTGACGGCACCGTAGCTTGACTAGCTGGATCAAGCTGGCGCATCAACTGGTCGATTACGTCAAGTACATGGGCTTCAACTATATCGAACTTCTGCCCGTCTCCGAGCATCCCTTTGATGGATCATGGGGATACCAGGTCACCGGGTATTACGCGCCGACCAGCCGGTATGGCACGCCGACTGATTTTATGTACTTTGTCGATCACTGCCACCAGAACGGGATCGGCGTGATTCTCGACTGGGTTCCGGCACACTTCCCGAAGGATGGCCATGCCCTGAGCTATTTCGACGGCACACATCTGTATGAACACGAAGACGCGCGCAAGGGGGAACACCCCGACTGGGGAACGTATATCTTCAATTACGGGCGTAATGAGGTACGAAATTTTCTCGTCTCCAACGCCCTCTACTGGACGAAGCACTTTCACATTGACGGGCTGCGCGTGGATGCGGTGTCGTCGATGCTCTATCTGAACTACTCGCGCAAGGAAGGCGAGTGGCAGCCGAACCAGTATGGCGGCAATGAAAATCTGGAAGCGCTGGCTTTCATCCGCGAGACCAACCAGATCGTGCATACAGAATGTCCGGGCGCGTTCACCATCGCCGAGGAATCCACCGCGTGGCCGATGGTCTCTCGCCCAACGTATATCGGCGGGCTGGGCTTCACGTTCAAGTGGAACATGGGCTGGATGCACGATACGCTGAAGTACATGCAGCTCGACCCGATCTACCGCAAATATCATCACAATGACATCACCTTTTCACTGCTCTACGCCTTCACAGAGAATTTCATCCTGTCGCTCTCCCATGATGAAGTCGTTCATGGCAAAGGCTCTCTGATGGGCAAAATGTCTGGCGACTGGTGGCAGAAGTTTGCCAATCTGCGGCTGCTGCTGGGCTATATGTTCACCCACCCCGGCAAGAAACTTCTCTTTATGGGGCAGGAATTCGGTCAGTGGAATGAGTGGAGCGAAGCGCGCGCGCTCGACTGGAATCTGCTCGATCTTGAGACCCATCAGCGCCTCCAGCACTGGATGCGCTCTATCGCCGCGCCCAGACCCGCGGCCGCGAACGCGCCGATGAGCAGGTCGACGCCCTTGCGTGCGTCGATCATCCCCGCGCACCCCACCGCGCGCCCATCTTCGGGCAGCCCAAGCCGTCGGCGAGCCTCCGCGGTCGTCAACGAATCGGGCGCCTCGACGGGATCGGGCATGAGCGACCACCGCGGCGATCCCCGCACCCGGGCGAAGGCCAGCGGATCCAGGTGGTGGAGGAAGGTGAGCGGCGTTCGCGTCGCGAGGGTCCACGAGGCGATGGTGGAGAGCCGCCGCGCCATCCCCCGGGTGGGGTAGGCGATCGCGGCGCGGAAGTAGAGGCCCTCGGAGGTCGTGCCGCGGGGCCAGAGCGCGCCCGGGCGCAGCCGGCGCGTCGCGAGGATCTGGCCCAGCCCGTCGAGGTACATCGCGTAGAGATGATCGGGACGATGCCGTCGAGCCGCCTCGAGCAGGCGATCGGCCCTGGCGCGGGCGACCTCCGCCGGCGAGCCGCGCTCGGGCTCGAGGGAGGCGTCGAGTTCAAAGGCGTGCTCGATGGGCTTGAGGCAGACCTGGTACGCGGCGCTCGATTCGACGCCCTTGGTGGTGACCAGCACGGGGCGCGGCGCCAGCCCATGGATGGCTGGGAGCATGAGGCTCAGGTACTGGAAATGGTGCCCGCTGGGATCGGGCTCGAAGACCATCGTCCGCACCAAAGCACCTCCGATAACCCCAATGCCTCGACGTCGTGCGGCGCGGGCGCCAAAGGGCCGACGATGATAACGACCCGCAAGCAGGACGCCGATACGGGCGTCTAGCATTGGCCCCTCGGCACGGAACCCGGCCGTCGGCACCCGTACGCATCACGAATCGGAGGCTCGCCTTGCGCATCCTCGTCACCGGATCGTCTGGACTGATCGGCTCCGAGGCCGTCACCTTCTTCGATCGCCTTGGCGTGGACGTCCTGGGCGTTGACAACAACATGCGGGCCGACTTCTTTGGGCCCAAGGGCGACACCACTTGGAACCGCCAGACTTAAGAGCTTTTGCCCAGTTTGGGTGTAGAACCGCAGTTCTCCTTGAGTCAAGCGTAGTTCTAACCCCAGCACTTCACTATAGACAGATAGGCTGCCGTCTGGTAGCAGGTTGGCTGGAATTGGGTGATAGTGTCCTTCGACTAACCGTAACCCTTTGAGTTGGGACCGCAAGTATTCTCCGGTTGGGTCGTACTGAAAGTACTCTAGGACGCCTAGCCGCGCATACTTCTGGGGTTTGTCCTCTTCGTCTTGCTCTTGGGTGGTTTTCGAGGTGATTTCTAGAACAAACGTCGGCGTTTTGCCGCCTTCTTCCCACACCTTATAGCTTCTGCGCTTTTTCTTCTCTACCCCAAAGACAACAAACACATCCGGAGCGATTACCGCATCGGGAACTCCCTGTTTGTAGTAAATAAACAAATTACCTGAAACATAGACATCCGGGCGATCTTGAAAATAGTTGCCCAGTGCCTCAACACCATAAATCAAATAATCGCGAGTTGGATCACTCTCGGCCATTGGCTTGCCATCAGAGTCTGGGTAGAGCAGGTCTGAATCGAGTTGGTCAATCGACAATGTCATACCAATCTCCCTCAACTCATGAATGCCCTCACCATAGCATTGGATACAGCCTTTTTCAGGCTAGTGAAGTACGAAAAACGAGGTGCAGGGGCACCTCACATGAGTGAAAAACGCTGTAAACGTTACATTCAGTTAACAAATCAGATGGGTCAAACCCCATTTCGATATAGGCTAGATCCGGAGCAAACCGCAATCGATTTTACTAAACCGAATGGCTTCGATCCAGCGTTGCTCGTTTAATCAACCGCTTAAGTTCAGACTTTCTTAGCATCCACGATTATGGTGAACACCGTTCCTAACAACCCATCCACTGCAGCCAATAGTCTACCTCCTGCCGATTCCCGTGAGCGCGTCAGTGCATTTCTCAAGGGGCTACAAGACAGCATTTGTCAAGGGTTGGAACAGCTTGATGGCGGCGGCAACTTTCAGGAAGATACTGGCGGCTTAACTTTAGGTAGCTTTACTTGAACTGTGACTCAATCGCATCGGTTGCAAGTTAATACGAATTTAGAAGAACTAGCCCAGATTTTGGAATGGTTTAATAGCCATTATCAGGAAAAGTTGACGCGGAGGGTTTTGATCAAGTCGCAAACCATTCTGGCCGAAGCTTTCACCAATGCGGTGCGCCATGCCCATCGCGACAAACGCACAGAAACACCGATTGAGATTGTTGTCTACCTTCACCCGGATCAGATTGAACTTCAAGTTTGGGACTTTGGGCCTGAATTCGATTGGGAGCAGCAACTCAAACAAGTGCAAGAGGCTGATCCAGTTAATGCTGAGGCCAGCGGCGGTCGTGGTATTTACCTGATTGCCCGCCTCGCCGATCGGTTCCGATACTATCGCACGCATGATGAGCGCAATTGTTTGCAGATGATAAATGACTTTAGGACTGAGCCAGTGAGTGGGCAGGAGTCAGGAGTCAGGAATCAGGAGCCAGGAGTCAGGAGTCAGCACTAGGGCTAGTTACACCGTGTTTTTTTAAAAAAGCATCGAGTTCGGCTCTGGTGGGCAGAGACGGTTGGGCACCTGCTTTGGTGACGGAAAGGGCAGCGACTGCGGCGGCTTGTTGAGTGGCTTCTCGGAGCGGCATACCGGCAGCCAACCCAGCAGCTAATCCACCATTAAAGGCATCGCCTGCGGCAACGGTATCCACGGCTTGAACAGGAAAGGCTGGAATTTCAAACGTTTCGGTTAGCGTCATGCACAGGGCACCCTGTTTGCCCAGCTTGGTGATCACGGTACCAACTCCCCGCTGCTGTAGAACCGTAGCTGCTTTACGGGCCGTTTCTAAATCAGTTACGGGAAACCCCGCAAGCTGACCTGTTTCTACCTGATTGGGCGTGACAATATCAAGCAGAGGGTAGAGCGCGGTTGGCAAATCGGTGCGAGCTGGAGCTGGATCTAAAATCACGGTGACTCCTGACTGTTTGGCAACTTTAGCGGCGGCTGTTGATGCTGTCGCGGAAGTTGGTGAGGCTGGAGATGAGCCGCTGGGTGTTTCTTCCTGGATGTTGAGATTAGCGACGATGAGGTGAATCTGGTTGAGGTCAATTTTGCCGGGACTTTTGCTTCTGATGGTGACTCCACCTAGCGTAATCGTTTCAATCACATTGTTGCCGAACTTAGCATCCTTGAAGGTGGCTTTGGTGAGATTCACTCCATCCAGTTTGGCGTCGATGAGGATGGCATTGGTGAGATCAGCTCCAATTAGCGTGGCATTGCTCAAATCGGCACCGGTTAAATCAGCCTTGGTAAGGGTGGCCTTGGTTAAATTCGCCCCTACAAAGTTAGCGTTCTGTAACTTCGCCTCGTTCAAGTTGACGTTACTGAGATCGGTGTTGCTAAAGTCAGCTCGCTGCAGTTCAACGCCGCTCAAATCGGCCCCGTTTAACTTCACGTCTTTAAAGATGGCTCCAGTGAGGTCTGCTTGGTTCAGGTTGGTTTGCTCCAAATTTGCACCGCTGAAATTGGTCCGCTGACAGCTGGCCTCAGACAAATCAGCCTCTGTTAGATCGGCGTCCTTTAAAATCGCATCATCCAGGATGGCGTAGGCTAGTTGCGCTCGGTTCAGCTTAGCAGCAGTCAAATTGGCCTTTTCTAGGTCGGCCTGTTTCAAGTTTGCTTCTTGTAAGTTGGCTGCCTCTAACTTTGAGGCAGACAGCATAGCTTGCTCCAAATTGGCTCCTTGCAGATTCGTCTGAGAGCAATTTGCCTTCATTAATCGAGCTAGCGGTAATTCCATGTCATGCAGATCTAGTCCAGATAGATCTCTCCCGGCTAGATTGGCATTTTTGTGGACACTGATCAGCGTAAGAAATAACGCTTTCTGCTCGAAGTCTGCCATAGCGATAGAAGAAACGAGGGGGCGGGCGGGGCGAATGCAATCGCTGTCAGGATACCTCAGGCTGGCTCCAGCAGCGCCATAATTTCTTGAAATAATTGCTCAAACTCTTCCGCGGCTTCCTCGGTATCGGACGCATTGAACTCACTGTGGGTAATGCCGGTGCCAGCGGTGATTCGCTGCACTTCATTAGCGTGAATTGTGGCGGTGTTGCCCATACTGTCGCGATGACTCAGCGCCCCCGAAAGCACATAGGTAAGAATTTCCATGTCCCGATGGGGATGGGTAGGAAAACCACCGCCACCCGCTACCCGGTCTTCGTTGATCACGCGCAGGGCACGAAATCCCATATGAGCCGGATCGTAGTAATTGCCAAAGGAAAAGCTGTGACGGCTATCTAACCAACCAAAGTTAGCATGACCCCGCTCACCGGCAGGACGTAGCGTAATCATAGTCTTCCTCCAAAGTGTTTTTAGAATTTCGATGAGTGTATACCAGCAGCAAATCAGCAGGGCAGCTAAGCGATTCAAGTCAGCAATTCAAGTAGATGTAGAGAACTATCGGACTGGATTTGGGGCTGTTTGGGACTGCGTTGAGACTATCTAAATTAACCCCGCCTTGAATCAACATCGCTGTCCTTTCACTGCTTCTAAATTGAGTTTATAGTAGAAACAGGTTAAACGGGAAGTATGCACTTCAAAGTAAGGTACTATCCAAAAAGATACTATGTAAACACCATCTGAATTAATGAAAGTTCTGTCAGATTGAATCTAGTCAGCTCTATGAGTACTCAAACCAATAATCAAATCAACAATCAAACCGAATCTCCTGAGACAACCTATTCCCACGGTAGACTCACCTGTGCTGTCGAAAGTACGCTTGATGTGATCGGCGGACGCTGGAAGGTGCTAATTTTACGCGAACTGTTTCAGGGCGTGCGGCGCTTCAATGAACTGCATCGTTCCCTGCACGGCATTACCCAAAAAATGCTGACCCAGCAGTTGCGTGAGCTAGAGGAAGACGGCATCATTCATCGGGAGGTGTATCTTCAGGTGCCGCCAAAGGTGGAATATTCTCTCACCGAAACAGGCAAAACTCTTAAACCAATCCTCGATGCCATGCACGAGTGGGGTGTCATGATCCCAATATTTGCTGTCCTTCCGCCCTAGCTGGAACAGGGCTTCGGCTGTCGCTGGGTCGTCGGGATGTTGCTTAATTAGCGCTTTCCAAGTCTTCTCAGCCTCGGTAGCGTCGCCGGTAGCCGCTTGGGCCTGTGCGCGTTTGGCCAGAATTTGCGCCTCTAGGACCGGATAGCTTTTTTCCAGGCCATCCAGCAACGGTAAGGCTTGACCACCACGATCTTGAGCAATTAAGTCAGTAGCCAGTAAATAGCGTGCTCGGTGACGGTCAATGGATTTAGAACCTTTGGCAGTTTCAGCCAGAATCTCAGCTCGTTCTTTGGCAGGTAAAGCCACATAGGCCAGCACCGAAGAAGATTCGTTCTCGCCCGCCTCGATCTGGCTAGCTTGGTCTGATCCCGACCAAGGCCCAGGCAGCTTGCTCAACAAACTACCCACGGAGAGCACCGAAACCATCGCGCCTACTGCTAGCACTGAGAGAAAAATCGGCTTGCGTCTCACCATAGCGCTGCTCGAATTACGACGGATGGATTTGGCTGATCTGGTTGATCTGCTTGCTCGCTCGGCAGAGGGGTCATGGGCCGCAGAGGAGGAAGCTGAACGGGCTGGCTTACTCGAACCTGACCGAAAGACTTTCTTCAGGGGCATAGATGCTAGACCATTAGGAAAGGTTCCAGCTACGCATGATAGCCTCTCCTGTTGGATTTGATCCGTAAATTGCTCGGCAATTGCTCAGCAAATCTATAGTCCAGGCGAGATTGATTTAAGCAATACTTAGAGTAGAAAGATATTGGTGGCGTGAATCACATGGATGTGCGAGGCATAGAAACACCACTGCTAGCGTGGTCAGGCGATTGTCTGGTGATTGGTTTATTCGAGAACAGAGTTGAGCTAACGGGAGATTTGGCCGAGCTGGATCAAAAACTGGCTGGCACCCTGACAGAACTGATTGCCGAAGCCGAATTCAAAGGCAAAGAAGGCAGTAGCGCGGTGGCCCGGGTTGGGTCTGGCAGGAACATTGCTGGATCACAACCTGCTCTAGCAAATCACCCGGATTGAGGTGAATCCGTTGTTTCAGCAGGTTCTTTTCCCCATTGAGACAATAGCCGCCTTTTCCTGAGAGGCGATGCTCTACCCGCTCATACAACCCTACCCAGATCAGCGCATAGTCAAATCCGGTTTGGAGATAATCCAGGACAATTTTGACAGCGCCATCTACAGTTTCCTCTTCTCGTAATGCCTGAAGAGCGCGTCCTAGGGTAACTAATTGTTTTTCATTGTTTGACGGCTCTTTCGAAAAAACCATGCCAACTTAACTCCTGGGCCGCACAGGTTAGCGATTTTACTAAAGGTGTAGTCTAAATCTTCACTGGGGTGGCTGTCGCCAAGGGTAGCCCTGTTTCTAAAGTTCCCGCAGAAAAGGGGTCTGATACCTTTTTGAGTTCCTGGCTTTGAGATCCCGGCTGGGGGATTTAAGCAGTACTCTGGAAAGTAGGTCGCATGTAAGGTTTCTTCCAGTTTGGACATCTACAAATTTGGGCTTCGTCCCCTTCTGTTTTCCGGCTTAAAGGCCGATCCAGAACAGATTCACCATCAAATGCTGCAAGTGTTGAGTCGTCTGGACAATCAGCCTAATCACCCACTCGCACATTGGGCAAAGCTAGTTCTGAGTCAGTCCTGTCGCTTTTACCACCCGGCTCTAACTCAATCACTGTGGGGCTTGTCCTTTGTAAACCCGATAGGACTGGCAGCTGGTTTTGATAAAGACGGTGTGGCGACTGGTCTCTGGTCAGCTTTTGGGTTTGGGTTTGCTGAACTGGGAACCGTCACCCTCCATGCCCAACCCGGCAACCCACCACCACGTTTGTTTCGCCTGCCGCTCGACCAAGCCGCATTAAATCGCATGGGTTTTAACAACCAGGGAGCTGCGGCCTTAGCCAAGCGTCTAGAAAGACAGCGACAGCGCTGGGTTGACCGAGAAGAAACCAACCTAATTCCGCTGGGGGTGAATTTGGGCAAGTCAAAAGTCAGACTAGTTTTCGGATTAGTTACTGCGAGAAAGCGATTCAGAGGGCAAGCAAAGCAAGTTGTCACCGTAGGTACGGATCAGACCCCGCTGCCGCAATTTGCCCATCAGACGGGTTACCGTGACGCGAGTAGAGCCAATAGCACTGCCGATCTGAGCATGAGTGAGCGCCCAGGGCAAACAGTAGCCCTCTTCGCAAGGTTCGCCAAATTCTTCGATTAACAGCGTTAAAAAGCCCAATAGACGGTCAATGGTGCGGCGCTGACCAAGCGTACTGAGCCACAGCAGCTTGCGCTGATGCTGATAACGGAAAGCATCGAGGACCTCTCGCCGGAAGTGGGGCCAGTTGTCTAAGTCATGCCAGTACAACCAAATCACCGAGGTTTGATCGACATGGGCAAAGCTTTGAATTGTAAATGGCGATTGCGCCACGATTTCAAAGGGCTGGCCAGCACCCACAAATCCTAAAAACGCTTCTTCTGAATTAATTCTCGGCACTCGGGATGAGCCAGAAGTAGCGCTAACCTGAGCTTCTCCCACTAACCGCACCGCGCCTCGCTGCACTAGATAAAGCAAGCCCGCTCGCGTTGGAATTTTCTCGTCCTTGCCGAAGGTACGACAGCGATAATGCTCCTGCGCCCAGTCCAGAATGCGCTGCCAGGTCAGGAACGGACGAGAGGCTTCAGATGGCGATGGTGATGACACTGAGAACATAGGAGAGAGGGTTTACAACCAGTTGAGATGGGAGGAATCCGCACCAAGGCTAACTGGGCAGCCCACCTCCCTGTTTTCCAATCAATCAGCGGACCTTAACTCAAGATTAGCTTAACTCTAGAATTTTTTAGAATTAAGACTCTACTAAGCTTAACTCTACAATCAATTAATGAAACAGAAAAAGTACGGAGTTAAAAATACCAAATCGTTCCTAATAATTCCTATTATTTCTAAGCTAGCTCTTTCTAGACGGAGTATTCTCCCGTTCTTTGAAAAAGCAACAAACGTTTAGAATTTGGATCTCTAGTTTTCGGGGTACATTATACTGACCCATCACTCTAAACCCAGACTTGGTACATTTCTAGCTAAGCCACCGCATAGCCTGTGTGTTGCCGAATGTGGGGTGGATGAAATGCCAGCACGATCTGATCTTTAGGGATGCCTGCGGCTACTAGTTCCTCGGTAATGCCGTGATCGATGCCATCATGGTGGATCCAGAGTTTTCGATCACGAAATTCGGCATGAAAGACAAGATTATGGATACGTCTTTTGCCCTCCCAGCCTTCGTTTATCACGATGAAATGATTGCGATCTTCACTGATAATCACAGTACTGGTGATGCCAGATTGACTCATCAGTGGTGTATATTGCGAAAGGATTTTATATACAACGTCGCGGTATTGATCTAGTGTATCCATTGGGTGATGATCTCCTGGATTTCATCAAAAACTAAGAGTCTAATATGACGGCTCTTGAGCGGAATTTGCACAATCGGTTCAGAGAAAAAAGACAGATGAACTGCCTCTCGAATGGCTAAGTAAAGCCGGCGCTCTGGATATTCCTGCGCGATGATGTCTTCGTAGAGAATGTACTGCCCAAGCGCATTTTCTAAATCTTTGACCAAAGATGGACTGATGAAGCTTTTCACCTCTACAGCAATCTTTTGGTTTCCCCGATCGGCGATGAGTAGCTTTTCAGCACCCAAATCAATAAACAGATCACGCCCACCAACTTCTAAAGACAAAGGATCGTCGGTAATCGTCCAACCGTCTTTAATCAGAGCCGTTTTAACAGTGTCATGGTAGAGATCTTTGGCAGGCATAAGGTAGCATCGGGCATCACTTCTAATTTTATTTTGATTCTGAGTCTCCAAGGTCGCTTCACTATGCTTAGGAATTACAGAATTCACCGTTCAACTTTAGGGGCCAAATGTAGAAGAACAACAGGCATGCTAGAGTATTGATAAAACTACTTTTATATGTCAGTACTTACTACTCTACAAGCCCAATTATGCGCTCGTCATTTGCTTGAATTGACTTGTAGATTGGCGTTGAAGGCTAAATTTTCTGGCTTGAAGTCGCCATAGTAGCGGGCGCGTGGGTAGAAAAATTGGTCCTTTTGATCTTCTTTGTCTGCCACAGATTTTAGGAAGGAATGGGTTGACCAGAGAAACCTAACCATTTAACTGAAGCTGGTTAATACCAGGTAATGGCAGGTTGGTTGATGAAAACAGGTAACCAAATCAGGTAGAACGGTACAAGAGGACGCCAGAACCGTGAGATGTAGCCTACGGAATTTGCAGCCCACAGTATGGTTGAATTCGCATACGAGCTTTAGTTTACTCTTGCTAGCTTTTGGCGTCTACATAAACAAAATTTGACTGCTGCACAGCATAGCTTAACAAAGCTGCAACCTAATGCTTTGACAGACTAATGTTCTGACAGACTTACCGTGCCTACAAGCTTGCGCTGATGGCCTGCTGGGCTAGCTCAATCGCGGCCTCTGGGTTTTGAGCCACTACAGCATAGACAGACAGTTCTTGAAAAAATGCCGCACAGGTCGCACTGACGTTAAGCAAAATCACCGGTTTTTGAGCCTTGAGCGCCAAAGCTACTTCTGAAGCAGTGCCACTGCCCATACCGCAGGCAATCACCACATGACTGCTGAGGATGTTGATCACATTGCGAGCATTGCCCATACCGGTTGGAATCACAATATCAACGGCTGCTGACACATCGGTGGTTTTGGAGTCGGGCAAAATGCCAATCGTTAACCCCTGCGCTTGTTTTGCACCGCGGCTGGCTGCATCCATCACTCCAACATTTCTACCGCCTGTGAGCAGAATCCAACCCTGCTGAGCAACTCGTTGTCCCAGTTCATAGGCTAGCTGCCGATCAGTAGCCGTGGCCTGTTCGCCTGGACCCATCACGCCTACAATAACCTGTCTCATCGCTCCTTTCCGACCCTCTAAGCTAAGCCCTGTGCTGTTCTATCATGATGCCGACTGAGATGCGCTGGGCAAACTGAAGGCAGATCGATTGATCATTCCTCTACAGCAACATTTCGTTTGGTTTACAATCTCCTGTCTCGACTGCTGTAATCCTTCCAGCCAACTTCAAGCCCAGGCTCTCAGATGATTAGGATAGAGTTTAAGCTACACCTGGACCGAGTTGTATAGATCAAGGCATCGATAAGCTTCATAAAAATTATAAAAATCGTATTGAATCCGGTTGAACCTATGTCTCGCAAAAACGAAACGCCTGTTCTCGTCCTTTCCCTATTGATTACCCTGGGACTAATTGGTGGTGCCGCCTGGTGGTTTACACGGGGGCTATTCTCTGGGCAGAACGGCGCTCAATCCAATTCATCGCTCAACTCTCAAACCGGCAATGGTCAGGCATCCTTTACCGACCGATCGAGTACAGGAACCAGGGTGCTTAACCCCCAATCTGCCGCCGCCGAGAAGTTGGCCGGTGCTCAAGCGATGGCCAATCGCAACTACACCCAGGCCGTAACAGACTTTGAGACCGCGCTGCAAACCAACCGCAACGATCCAGAAGCGCTGATCTATCTCAACAATGCCCGCATTGGTGATCAGAAAGCCTACACCATTGCTGTGTCTGTGCCGATGGCGACTTCTACCAATCCGGCCCTAGAGATCTTGCGTGGAGTAGCCCAAGCCCAAACCCAGGTGAATCAGGCTGGAGGCATGGGTGGCGTACCGCTCAAGGTAATGATCGTCAGTGATGATAACAATCCGACTGTGGCCCAGCAGATCGCTAGTGCGTTAGTCAAAGAAGCTGAAGTCTTGGGGGTAATCGGCCATTTTGGCAGTGAAGCCACTCTAGCTGCCGCTCCAATCTATGAACAGGGCAAGCTCGTGATGGTTTCTCCTACCAGCACATCAGTGCAGATTTCCAACGCAGGCAATTTCGTTTTTCGTACCGTACCCAGCGATCGCTTTACCGCAACGGCCCTATCTCGGCATCTCTTGAATAACCTAAGCAAACAAAATGCCGCGATTTACTACAACTCAGCCAGCGACTACAGCCGCTCCCTCAAGGATCCAGGTTTTCGGGTCGATGGTGGTAGGGACATAGGGTTCGGTGCCCGCATCTAGCCGCGATAGATCCAGCAGGTTATTGATCAGCGTAATTTCTCGCTGTCCCTCATCCTTGAGGATTTGCAAATAACGAAAGACCGATTCAGCCGTGGCCTCGGTTAGCCCGATCCGCTCCAGGCTCATCTCCAGAAGCTGGGTCGCCATTTTGATATTGGCCATTGGTGTCCGCAACTCGTGGGAAACGGTGCTGAGGAAGTCGTCCTTGATTCGGTGCAAATGTTCTAACTCCTTGACTTGGGCTTGGGACATTTGGTAAAGCCGCGATTGACGTAGAGCAATCGCGCACTGATTGGCCACCTGCTGCACCAAGCGAATTTCCTCTGGATTGAACCACCACTGATGCGATTTAAACAACCACAGATCACCCAGCACTCCCTGGTCATCGGTAACTGGACAGGCTAAACAAGCAAACCGAGCATCTTCACAAAAGTCCCGTAGCAGTGGCTGGGTGAGGCAAAACTGGGCGTACTGCCGTTGCAGCAACTGCTGATAAAGTTCTGGAACCCGGTCCATCGCCATTGATTTTCCCTCAGCTTTGGGATAGTCGGCGCAGAGATACTCGTAGTAAACCGTTGAGGTGCGAGTCTCCAGATTGTAGAGCGCCACATCACAGCCCTGAAGGCCCAGTTCCAGCGCTAGCTCTCGCACAACCGTTTGCAAGATTTGGGCTTCGTCAAGACTGTCCCGCACTTTTTCAGTAATCCGCCGCAGCAGATCTTCAAACTCCAGGGCTTGTCGCAGTTGGGCCGTCTGTTCGCGTACTTGAGTTTCTAAGGCAGTATTGGCAACCTCGATCTGCTGAAAGGAAAGACCAAGCGTTTCTGCCATTTGATTAAAGGCTTGTGCCGTGATCTGGATCTCCTGAATCGGCAGCACTTCCGGTACTCGTTGGTTCCGGTCCCCGTTCGCCACCGCTTGGCTGGCTTGGCTGAGTTGCTGCATAGGTTTAGCGATACAGCATCAAAAAATAGGCGCGTTTTTGCCTCAGATCTTCTAACATTAACTTTTCCTGATTGATGCCGTTGTTGAGTTTGGCTCAAGCCGCGCCCAACAGCAAACCAATCGGCAATTTCTGCCTTCTCGCCCTCTATGAACGCCATGAGTGAATCCAATGCAGCCGAAGTCATCTCTGTTGGTACAGAATTACTGCTCGGTGAAATCCTCAACACCAACGCTCAGTTTTTAGCGCAAGAGTTAGCCAGATTGGGGATTCCGCATTATTACCAGACCGTGGTCGGAGATAACATTCTGCGGCTACAAAAGGCAGTGGCGATTGGCTGCGAGCGGTCTCGGCTGCTAATTTTCACGGGCGGTTTGGGTCCCACCCCTGACGATCTCACCACCGAAGCCCTAGCTGATTTTTTTCAAGCCCGTTTGATTGAGCGAGCCGAGATTTTAGAAGACATTGCTCAAAAGTTTGCCCGTCGAGGTCGGCAGATGTCACCCAGTAACCGCAAGCAAGCTTTGATTCCAGAAGGAGCTGAGGTATTACCCAACCCAACCGGCAGCGCTCCTGGGATGATCTGGCAACCGCGGCCCGGATTGACCATCCTGACGTTTCCGGGCGTACCCAGCGAAATGCAGGTGATGTGGCGAGAAACTGCCGTGCCCTTTCTGCTCAGCCAGGGTTGGGGTGAAGCAGTTATCTACAGCCGCACCCTTCGGTTTTGGGGAATAGCGGAATCAACGCTGGCTGAAAAGGTATCTGCCCAGTTGGCGCTGCCAAATCCCACGGTGGCTCCCTATGCGGGCAAGGGCGAAGTGCGGTTGCGAATTTCTGCCAAAGCCAAAACCGAAGCCGAAGCAACGCAGCTGATTGCACCCATAGCTCAACAGATCCAGGAAACAGTCGGTCTAGATTATTACGGCAGCGATGATGACACCCTCGCCTCAGTGGTGGGCGCGTTACTCAAGCAGGCAAACCAAACCGTGGCCGTAGCAGAATCCTGTACCGGAGGTGGCTTGGGTCACCCGGTCTTCAATCAGACAATTGTGTCCCACATGCACGTAGGCCATCAGCAGGTTGTTGTTGCCGATGATGGTGGCTTCGCCTGCTCCCGTAGCCCGGTTGATCGTGACATATTCCCGAATCAAATTGTCATCCCCAATTTGCACCAAGCTAACGGCTCCGTCGTACTTCAAATCCTGGGGTTCAAGACCGATCGCCGCACCTGGAAAAATCTGATTGCGAGCACCAATTTCCGTCCAGCCGTCGATCACCGCATGGTGACCAATGACCGTACCGGGACCCACCTTGACCCGTTCTCCGATCACCGCATAAGCGCCAACCTGCACGGTGGGATGCAGTTCTGCACGGGGATGAATCACGGCGGTGGGATGAATCAGAGTAGTCAAGGGAACGCTTAGGAGAAACTAAGGGGTAGAAGTCAGGAGCTAGGAGAAACTAAGGGGTAGGGTATATGAGGGGCTGGGATAGCGTCAATCAAAGCGCAGGTGCAGATCGTGCATCGCCTAGCGATCGACCACCGAAAACATCAATTCCCCTTCGGCAGCGAGTTGACCGTCTACTTCAGCCCGACCCTGCATTTTGCCAAAGCGACGCCGTTTGATCGAAAGTAACTCGACGGTCATAATCAACTGGTCGCCAGGAATCACCGGACGCCGAAACCGCACCTTATCGATGCCTGCAAACATGAACAGGCCATTCTCAGGAAACTCCGGCATTTGAGTCAGCACAATTCCGCCCACTTGTGCCATTGCCTCAACAATCAGCACGCCCGGCATAATTGGACGACCGGGGAAATGACCTTGAAAATGCGGCTCGTTGACTGTCACATTTTTGATACCCACCGCCAGCTTTTCTGGAATATATTTGATGATTCGATCCACCAGCGAAAACGGATAGCGGTGGGGCAACAGACGCTGAATATCTTCGATCAGCAATACCGATTCTGAGTCATGAGATTGGGACTCGGGTGCATCGGGTGCTTCTAAATCAGGTACGGCAGTGTGGGCATCATAGTCATCCAGTTTTCCTTTCGCTGAAATTGCTGACGGTGCTAACGTTCGGTTTCATCTTCGGTTTCATCATAGTGGCATATCTGACTGCATCCGCTTCAGCCAACTGCCGTATCCGTCAGAATTTGTCGCACCTGATTGTGAGTTAGGGTGGGATTAGCGCTGAGCATCAGAGCAACGGTACCAGCCACATGGGGAGTCGCCATCGAGGTGCCACTGAGAAAACCGTAGGAATTACCGGGGAGAGTTGAATAAATTTGTACGCCTGGAGCCACCACATGCCGCAGCCGTGGACTACCTCCAGCCCGGTTAGAGAAGCGGGCAACTGAGCGCTCCCGGTTAACGGCACCAACCGACAAGCCATACTGGGTGGCATAGCGAGCGGGTGCTCCCGGACTCAATAAGCCTTCGTTGCCAGAGGCACTGACCGTAACTACGTTGCGTGAGGCAGCATAGGCTAAGGCACTCTGGAGTTGGGGAGAATCCGCACTGCCTAAACTGAGGTTGATGACCCGTGCTCCATTGTCCACAGCATAGCGAATCGCTTCCGGCAAACTGCCGCCATTCACAAACCAGCCATCTGCTACATCGCCCAACCGCAATGCCATGATTTTGGCATCGGGAGCAACGCCCGTATTGCCACTTCCATTATTTCTAGCAGCGATTGTGCCTGCTACATGGGTACCATGCTCCTGTCCAGAATTATTGGTACCGGGGGATACATTGGCGTTGTTTTGACCGATACCAAAATTCCAGCCGTTGATATCATCGATGTAACCATTCACATCGTTATCAACCCCATCACCAGCAATTTCATCCAAATTAATCCAAATATTGTCTCTCAAATCGGGATGGGTAATATCCACACCGGAATCAATCACCGCAACGGTGACTCCTTGGCCTGTAAATCCTCTGGCCCAAACATCCGGTGCCTGAACAGCATCTAAGTTCCAATTGTTGCCGCCAAAATCCGCGAGGCTAGCAAACCTCGGTGCATCAATTGATCTAGCAACTAAATTCATCAAAGCTGACGGGCGGTTCTAAAAAAGGCTCGCTCAGTTGTGCAGTCATTCCCTCACCTCTTGCGGTTGTTCAGAATTACGAACGAATATGAATGATTTGCCTGTTTCTGGCTTGTTTTCTGGCTTCGCTAATCGCTCTTGTTAGATAGCGACTAACCGCTGCTGTATCAGTCATCTCAATTTTGCGATAGCGATAGTTCCCACAGTAGGTTATCTAAGTAGGCTACCTCAATTTCTGCTCGCGAGTCTTCAATCTCTACCGTGACGCGATTTGCCACAAGCTCGTGCCCTTTGCAATGATTCATTCCCAGCTTACCTTGAGCTATCGAAGCGATCTTGTTTCCCTATGACGATACGCTTTCAACTGCTCGACGCACTGCTCAAATGTTAAACCATTCTTGAATACGGAAATAGACATTTATTTGGTTAATTCTGCATACAAAATGAAGCCAAAATCTTGATGGTTAAGATGATTGTAAGTCTGATGTTTTTGGAATAGTGCACTGAATTTTGAAAATTGTGAAGAATATTTGCAGTGGTGTGTTCAAGTGAATACAGAATCAAGTTTTTGGAGAAATTTGGATTTTATTGATGTGAACACTACAGAGGTTAATTGTTTCATCAAATAAAAAGCCCTCTACTAGGAGTCAAGTAGAGGGGGATAACTATTGACAAAGAAACGATTGTAAATACACCCACAGAAATCATTAGCCTTGCTGTCGAATTAACCTCACAATCTCATCTGCGAGGTTCCTTGCCCAGACTTGCTCAAAGGGACAGCTGACCTTAGCCTGTTCGCGTTGGAACTCGTGCCAGATGCAACTTTTAGAGGCTTCTGAACCTAGGACAAGCCCAATAGAGCTAGGCTCCAACGACTCAAGTTCTACGAAGTGTTGTAGAGTACACTGGTAATATCAGAGCAATGCCTGTTTGATATTGACTGTTTTGGTATTTTTGGTATTTACTGTAGGCCAGTTTTGAATCTGCAATCGGTGTGTTTATGTCATTGCCGAAACAGGCGGCGAAGTTACCCTGGTTGAGCTGTTCCAGATCGGCTTCCAAGAAAGCGGTTTTCGCGCAGGGCAGCAGCGGCTGGAAGTACTGCTTCTTCAGTTTGCTGCGCATCAGTTGGTCGAGCTTGCTTTGGGGAATGCCTTGGCCTTTTAGCAGTTCCTCATCGGAGAAGAAGCCCGCCTTGCACTCCATCTGCATGAATTGCTGGTCGCCAATAAAGCACTTGTGGGTAAAGGTGAACAGCAGCGTCTCGCCCATGCGGCTAAAGGAATGGGCCGTGACCTCGCAGCGCATGGTTTCGCCTTCTTTGGGCAAGCGGCCTGTAAAAGTAATCGTGCCGCCCAGCGCCCGGTACACCCGCTCGCCCTTGGTTTCAAAGTCAACCCCGATATAGCTCATCAAAAAGATGTTGGAGTGGGACGCTTCTACCGCTACGGCACAGGGCATATAGCCACCCGTGGTATACCAGGCTCCGTAGGGAATGTCATACTCGGTTTCGATAAAGCAATCTTCTAAACTGCCGCGTTTCGCCTCAAGTTTGGTGACGCGACTGATGAACAAATAGGGTGGCATTGGAATCCTTGTACAGCGCGGCAAGGCATCCACCATCTCGTACTCAGGACCAAACACCTTTGCTAGTTTGCCGCAGGCCACCTCTAGTACTTCAGCCTCATCGAAAATCACCTTAGCTGGCTTTGGTTGCGGCCGGGGTGATCGTTGAGCGGATTGCTGAGCGGATTGCTGAGCGGATGATTGAACCTGTTGAACCTGCTGGACTTGAGGTAACTGCTGAGCTTGCGGTACCGCTGGTGTAGTCGAGGCCGGCGTAACTGAAGACAACGACTGTTCCGTCAATTTTGTTTGCAGCAGCAGCAGTTCACCCAATTGGCGCAGGCCGTCTTGCCGTGCTTTCAGGAAGGCAACGTTGGTGGCTGTGAGCTGAGACTGGTGCTGAGTCAGCTTCTGTAACCCTTGGCTAATGGCCTGGAAGGCTGCGGCAAAGCTGGTTTACGGCACTGTAGGCATTGACTCCCTGGCCGGACCATCCGAGGTGCTGATCATCGCCGATAGTTCTGCCAATCCAGTGCATGTAGCGGCTGATCTACTCGCCCAAGCCGAACATGACCCGTTAGCTGCCGCCATTTTGCTGACCACCGATGCCGATTTGGCAATGAAGGTGGTAGCCGAGGTGAAGCAGCAGTTGATCAACCACCCGCGCCGGATGCTGACCGAAAAGGCGATTGCCCATTACGGTTTGGTAGTGGTGGTGGAATCGCTGGAGGTTGCGGCAGAACTCTCGAACGAATTTGCCCCAGAGCACTTGGAGCTGGAAATTGAGGATCCCTGGAGCCTGTTGGAAAAAATCCGCCATGCCGGAGCCATCTTCTTGGGCAACTCTACCCCGGAAGCGGTGGGCGACTATTTGGCCGGTCCCAATCACACGCTGCCAACATCGGGTTCGGCTCGCTATGCTTCAGCCCTAAGTGTAGAAACCTTTATTAAGAGTTCTAGCTTGATTCAGTACTCGCCCAAGGCGCTAGAGCGGGTGGCTTCGGCAATCGATATACTGGCAACCGCTGAGGGGCTACCCTCCCATGCCGATTCGGTCAGACTGAGGGTCCAAGACCCGGCAGAACTGGAACGGCTCGATGCCGAGATACCGACAGCGGAGTAGGATGCGGCGACAACTGGATTGGATCAATTTAAGGTGAGGGGGCGTCAATCGTGTTTAAGAAAATTCTGGTGGCTCTCGATGGTTCCGATCTATCAGAACAGATCATCGCGATGGTGCCCCAATTCCACCTCCAGTCCGACGCAACCGTGGTACTGGCCCATGTGATTATCAATCTAGGTGCCGATCCAGACATCGCCGTTGACCGCCCCCAAGCCGATACCGAAACGATCTCGCACCAACAGCTAGAAAAGCTGCAATACTACCAATCACTCTTACCCTGCCAAAGTGAGATCGAAATCGTTATGGGCGAGCCAGCCGAAGAAATTATCCGTTTGGTCCTTTATTGCTCGCCGTCAGGAACTCTTTGCAACGATTGAGACCAACCTGGCAACTCTGCAAACCCTACAAATTGACGCTCAAGCCAGCGAATATGGACAGCTTTTGAATCAAGCACTACAAATTGGCTTGAGTTTGCGCCATGAAATTAACCAGTGGAATGAACACTAGGCTATGCACCTAATTCACGCTCTTCTCTTCTTGTCGCATCCACTCAATGAGCGAAGTGCTCCTGATTGCTCTTTCTAGGTGTAATGTTGATATAACATCAGAGGTTTATTCAAGCAAAATGGAGCAGTAGGAATGGTATGGCCTATCGCAAGCGAGCAGTACCAGCAATAGCAAAAAGTCAGAGTTTTAGAAAAGCGATATTTGAAGCTGTATTCAACGAATCTACTGATGCGATTTTTCTGGTTGATACTGAAACAGGGCTAACGGTTGACTGTAACGAACGAGCTATAGAGCTGTTTGAAGCCAGTAGTAAAGAAGAGCTACTTGGGATTGAAGAACAAAGATTACAGAAACGGCCCTTTACCGACAAAGAACTCAAGATAATTGCTCTAACTCTTCGTGAACAAGGTTTTTGGTCTGGGGAAGTTGAGTGTGCAACAAAAACAGGAAAACTATTTTGGGGAAATCTAGCAGTTCGGCTAATCCAGAGTGCAGATAAGGCCATACATTGGGTGCAAATTGCAGATATTAGCAAGCGCAAGCGGGCAGAAAGACTGCTACAGCAAACCTACGATCAACTAGAACAACAAAATCATCACCTGCAAGCAGTTAATCGAGAGCTGCAAAATGCCCTTGAGGAAATTTCGGTTGCGGAAGAAGAGTTGAGAATTCAAAATGAGGAGCTAGAACGCCTCCGTCATCTAGCTGAACAAGAGCGGCGACGTTACCAGGATTTGTTTGATTTTGCCCCGGATGGCTATTTAGTAACTGATATATGTGGTTTGATTCAGGAAGCTAATCAGGCAATTGCTAATTTACTGGGGCGTCAGCGAACAAGGTTGGGCTGGGAGCCAAACTAGGAGAAGGGGTTGGCGGATTGGACTGGCGATTCTGAGATAAAAGCGCAATGGTAGCCAACGTTAAACCCACAATTGACGCTAAAATTACTCCAACCACAATCCCAGTTGCGGCACTGTTGTTCTCACGAGTTCGCCGCAGGTTTTCTCGCACTCGTTCTTCTTGCTGCGCTTCAGCATAGCCATTCCGATAGGCGATCTCATCGGATGTAGCGGGTCGGGTATGGATGGTTTCATCGGCAATTGGTGCAGGATTTGCATCAGGATTGGGCCGATTCAGATCAGGTCGATTAGAAAAATCATTTCCTCTAGTCATATGCAGTAAACCTCCAGTTATCTAAGCCAACATTAGGCTGTTCAAAATCCGGTCAAAATACATACGGTCAAAATACGAACTGTTCAAAACCGTTTTTCACAGCTCTAACTTAGCCACTCAACCGGCAAAATCCTGCTCTCCTTTAGATAGGGAATCTCTCTACCCTAGGAGATAAGTTAGTGACAAAATTAACTTGGCGGTGGCTGATCCATGGCTTGCTGCGACCATTGCATGATCTGCTCAAACTCGAATTCTTCGACCTTCAGCCTTAGCTCCTGTGCCAGAGCTGCGTGTTCCACAGGTAGAGATTGAATCAAGGCAACCAGGGTCTTTTCGTCGAGTTGAACAGCAGCTCGATATAGCTGTTCTAGCCAAGCTGAGGGCATGACTAGCAGAGCATCTGCCACCAAACTAGAGGGGTGTGAACGGCTGCTTGAAGGATTGCCTGGTAACCCAGAAGGATTATCCAATGAACTATCACTCGAACCATCTGCATCGGCATAACTCAATGGCTTGATGCAATCTCGATACGGTTGACCGAACGACTCAGTGAATAAATCACTCAATGATTCTAAGGATTCTGAAGCTGATTTTGCAGTAGATTCTGCCGCAGATTCGTCAAAGTTGGGCGGCCAAGGTTGGGATTCGAGGCGAGACAGGGCGAGAATGCGGTCAAAAAACATTATTGGCAGTCACCAACGTCGCAGTAGAACCTTCCCCATTGTAACGAGTTGCCGTAGGTGAATCGCAAGGGCTGTTGTGAAATCTTGACGGTGTGAAATCTTGCCTAGGCAGAATCGGGTAAATGCGCTAACTCAAAATCAAAACTTAACCCAAAATTCATCAGCTTCTGCCAAAAAGCAACGACCGCAAGCCATACTGGTATGGAACCAATCAATCCAGTTCTTCAGGGGCTTGACTGACCGGATCAACCTGTATTACGACCGTATGGTTAAACAGCGTTCTTCAGATCGGAATCAGCGCATGGGGTTAAGAAAATCTGTTACGCAGCAACGGGAATGGTCGTCTTTGACTCAGAACTTGCAGCAGGCGTTGCAGCAGCGACTACAAGCTCAACCGCTACAAATCCGCTGTGCGACACGCGATAAAGCTTTGCTGGTGCTGGCAGAACATTTGCTCCATATTGAACCAGAGCCAGAGCAGACGTTGCGCGATTTGGAGCTAACGGTTAAGGCACTGCTGCCAGATTTGCTGCGCACTGAATCGGATCTGCAGGGTTCTAAGCAGTTATCAGTACAACTATTTCTACGAATTGCTGGCTATCAGCAGCCATATGCATCTCGCAAATTCCGCTTTGAGCCAAGCGTTGAGCCAAGCGAATCTGAGGCCACAACACCGCGAATTATCAGAGGGACGTTTGAAGCACCGGTCAACCCAGTGGTTGAGCCAGTGTCTATGTTATCCAGCGAGTCGTTGGCTACGGAAGGCGTTGCAGAGCTAATCACCGAATCTGTAGCTGCACCAATCATTCAGCCAGATCCAGAAGTAGTGATTGTCTCACCTGATCCATCTGAAGATCTGACCAGTGAACCAGCCTACGGACTAGTTGATGAACCAACTTCCGTAGAAGCAAGTCTGCCCGAAACGATCGAGGCTGAACTGGCAATCGCTGAAGAACCTCCAGCGGAAACCTCGGCGGAAATCTCACAGGAAGCTCCCGAGGCAACCCACTGCGGATCAATCCAAATCAGCCGCTGATTCTGCCAAACCTCAGTACGAGAGCGCCATTCACCCGTCGCAAACCGTTCACCCCGCGCACTACGCCCCAAGCGAGTAATCTCCCAACCCAGCCAATTGGCTTGATCGGCCAAGTCTACCCGCAACTGCTGGCGATACCGGGCACCGTCAAATACAATCGTTTCCTGTGGCAACCATTCTAAGCAAGCACCGGAGGCAACTCGGATTTGGGTGGTCTGCTGGGCTTCTAGACCGTTACTGCGATAGACCTTAGTGGCGGCAGCCGTCGTCAGTAAAGCGTGGGACTTGGGTTCCACCTGTACCTGCACAGCAAGCTGGTCTCCGCCCACAATTCCACCTGCCGTATGCAGCATGACGCTATGGCAGATTGAGTCTCCTTCTGGGTAAAACGGTCGCTGCCCCTTAAGCGGAGCCTGAACCCGACTGCGGCTAAGAATGGTTTTGCTGTCGCGGCGTTCAAATTCCAGAGATAGGCTACCTCGCCATGCTCGCTGAGTTGAAGCGGGCTGTGGCTCTGCTGAATCAATTGGAAGCGGTTGATTAATCAAAGTGGGATTTCATTCGTAGGTTCTGAAATCCCAGCATATCGCTCTGGAAGTTAAAAAAAGCTGAATAGTTGTGTTAGTTGTCTTACAGCCTTTTCCAGGCTAATGAAGTACAAAAATTGGGGTGCAGGGGCTGTGCCCCTGTGTGGGAGCGAAGCCCCCACACCCCCTATACCTTACGTGGGTGAAAAACGCTGTAAGCAACTAGCCGACTAAAACTTGCCGTTTAAAACGGCCTGAAATCGCTTGTTTTTGCGCAAGCTTTCCAGATCAGGGTCGGTTTTAGCAGCGGGCAAATAGCGGCTAGGATTGAGCCGAATCGCCTCAGCCAGATGATCGACTGCTAGAGCAGTTTTACCTTCGCAGGCGTAGCAGTAGCCTTTGTTGTAGATCCCGTTGGCATGATCGGGTTTGATCTTGAGCGACTGATCGGCAGGATTGAAATGCGCTCCACTAATGTGACCAAGGGCATAAATCAGCGCTGCAACTACAGATCCGAACACAAAACTGATACCCAGATGAGTAACTGCACCATCGCTGATTCGATTGACCATGACGGCACCTGTTCCAGCAAATACTAAAACAAATGTACCGATACCTTCTGCGATAGCTTCTGGAGATGTAAACAATTTCATGCTGGTTTTCTACTGGCCGATTTCCTTCACTAATACAGATAACTATGCCTGATTCAGTAATTATCTAAGAAACATCCTACTTCTTCGTCTGTAAAACCAGACATGATTTCCGTCTTCTCCAATCGATTACCCATTTGTCTTTTAAAGTGACTGTTCCTTTTGCAGCACCTCTTTGATGGTCAGGTAAGGCTGGGGTTTACCTTCATAAGCGGTGCCATACTCGCCTTTATAGAGGTGAACTGCCCCAATCTCATAGGCATCTCCCGGCATCGGAATATAGTTAACCGACTCAACAATCTGCTGAGCATTGACCATGTAGAAAGTGACAAAATCGCGCAGATTCACGTTCTGCTGCGAGGCTCGACCATTGACATAGATAAACAGCGGACGAGATAGCGGCACATAGGTAGCGTTCTCCACAGCTTCGCGGGAGGGAGCAACGGCTTGATTGGCCTGAGCTTGTATGTCGTCTTGAACCGCAACGGCTTTTAGTTTGTCCTGATTGCGCTCAAAGTAGGAGAAACCGAAAAATCCGAGGGCGTTTGGATCGCTGGCTACACCCTGCACCAAAACATCATCATCTTCACTGCTGGGGAAGTCAGGACGCAGATCTGACCCGCCGGTAATCACCTCAGCGAAGTAGTCATAGGTGCCTGAATCGGTGCCTGCTCCATAGAGCTTGAGGGGACGATCGGGAAAATCAGGGCGAATCTGGTTCCAGTTGGTGATTTTGCCCTGGGCGACCGGTTCCCACATCTTTTTCAGTTCCGACACCGTTAAGGTTTGTGCCCAGGTGTTTTCAGGATGGGGAGCAGAGACGGCTGTTAGCTGTAGGGCATTAAAGAAAGCCACCAGCACAAAGGCCATGATCAGCCAGAAAACAGCCGTACCAATCCATTTTTCAATGGGAATTCTATTCTCGGCTCCCCGACCCCCGCCGGCCCATGCCGCAATGCGGTTGTCAAAATCGGTTCGTTTCAGCAACCCTTGCACCACAGCGGCCACGATCAAGGCAACAAGCCAGCCAATGATCAAAATCGCAATGGCACCTAGCAAGTTAGGCAGAAACGCAGCCAAGCTAGAAAGAAACTGTCCAGTTGTATTCACTGTGACTTCAATCGGGTTTGCCTGAGCCAACGTAGGGGGAAGTTGTGCTCTGGCTGGTCCCAGTCCACAGGTGACGCACCAAATAGAATTCATGATCGTCTTCGTAAGAAATTACAAGTTTGGGCTTGTGAAAAAATATCTCTGAGTCTGGTGAAAAAGTCAGGTAGTAACGAAAATAAACTGCTTTAGGGGAAATACATCGTCTGCGGCAATACGAAATGCCTTCTAGTTCGGCATCTCGGGCTGACATTTAGACGTAAGACTGAGTTAGTAGGTCAAGTAAGTTAGCAGTTTGGTGATTAATTCAGGTCACTTAAAGAATAAAGTTCCTGGAGAGAGTTTTGAAGAGCGTGCAAATGGTTTGTAACAATTACAAATAGCCAGTGCAAATCCCAGTGCAAATCCCAGAAGCAGAAATGAGGTCCAGTAGCTGTCGATGAGAGCGCTTCGCAGTCAGCACTGCCCTGCGGCTGATCATCCATCTACCCTTTTCAAATAGGTCCTCCTTACACTCTGCTTGACTGCTAGAGTACAGGAAACCAATGTGAAAAAAAATTAACTTTTCGATGTCAATGCAGGTGTTTGAACAATCGATTCACATCAAAGCCAGCGCCACAGCTGTTGAGCAGTGCTTTACCGATCTAGCTCTGATGCACCGTTGGTTAAATCCAGTGCTGCGCTGCGAACCCATCGGTGATTGGAACACGGTCATGACTTTCAACAGGACCTTTAGGTCAACGGCCTGCTGGTCAACAGGGTCAACCAGTTCAACTTCGGAGTCATGAAAGTCAGCCGTAAAATGGCTTGTTTCTGTGACGGCAAAAACCGGTAGATGAAAACTGAATGTAGTGCCTTGGCCTAATGCGCTACGAACGGATAGCTGACTGCCTATTAATCGGGCCAATCTCTGGCTAATTGCCAATCCCAAGCCTACTCCCTCTGAGATTTGCTTCCCAGCCTGGGTCTGAGTAAAGGCTTCAAAAATGCTTTCTTGGTCCGCTAGAGCAATGCCAATCCCCGTGTCTTCTACTTCAAACTTGAGGATTACTTCTTGATGATTCATCTGCTCGGCTGCTTGACAGTAGAGTGATTCTGGATCAGATTCTACTGACACCTGCAGCACCACCCCTCCTTTGTGGGTAAATTTAATCGCATTCGTGAGCAAATTAATCAAAATCTGTCGTAGTTTTTGTTCATCAGCAATCACCAATCTAGGAACATTTGCGTCAATTTTTAATAGCAGTTTCAAACCTTTATTGGTAACCTTTTGATAAACCATACCCCTGATTGTCTGAAGCATAAACAGCAAGTCAATCTCAGTTTCATTTAGATTTACGTAACCAGCTTCTATTTTTGATAAATCTAAAATATCGTTAATTAAATTCAGAAGGTGATCACCACTGCGTTCGATAATTTCTAACGTCTCTTGCTGCTCTCGACTGAGCAGCGGATTATGGCTCATCAATTGCGTAAAGCCAAGGATAGCATTCAGAGGAGTCCGCAGTTCATGGCTCATATTTGCCAAAAATCTGCTTTTGGCCTGATTTGCGATCTCCGCTTCTTCTTTCGCTTTCTGCAGGGCTAGTTCAATCTGTTTGCGCTGAGTAATGTCTCGAATAGACCAACGGATTCCACTCATTTTTCCAGCAGAATCGGCAATGGTGGTGACCGTAATTGCGACCGGAATAGGTTCAGTTGTAAGCGGCTTCAGTCTGAGTCGCAAGTGCGTCTGAAGATTGCTCAGACATGATCCTAAATTGCCTCAATCGGCCTGTTCAGATTAATTTGCCCAGACTAAGTTTGCCCAAATTAAGCCTAATCCAACCCACTCATCCTAACTAGGGCTAAAAACTGCAAGTGACCAAACGTCTTGGATTACTCGTTCTTGCTAGCGCTGCCAATAGGTCAGCTCTAGCAATCAGACTTATCAATCAGGTTCGGGAGTGCTAACGAGACGCCAGCAACGGGCCGATGTTCGCACTCTATCCAATCAGGTTGAGTAACGTAATAACTGCTTGTTGCTATCGTTCCTCACTATCGTACTGACCGGTGGTCAGAAAAATTAGCTGGGGTCAACGAGTATGCGATTGTCAAATTTCGCTGTAGGGCATGCTATTGGCACGGGTATCCACAGTCTAAATTTGCTCTCTCCATACATATTAGGAAAACTAGCACTTCTACGGCCACTCCATACAAGAGTTGAAACTTGACTACAAAATCTTTACAGAATTCTAGAACCGGCGGTAGGCCGAGCTTTAGGACGGCTGAACGTGGTAGAACTGGCGATTTTGTAACTGGGTAATACCGACGGCACAGGTGAGGTCATATTGCAGTGGCGTCACCGTAATGTAGTTTTGCCGAATCGCTTGAACATCGGTGGGAAGTTGTTGAAACCAAGCCAAATCCAGATTAACTCCCTTGAGCTTAAAGGCTTCTACCGATTCCAGCTCGGGTTCAGCACTGTCTTCAATCACTTCACCGGCCAGCCAGTAGTAGGTTTTGCCCCTCGGATCAACTCGCTTTTCAAACTGGTCAAAGTAGCGCCGTACGCCTTGACGGGTAATCACCACACCGGCGATTTCCGCCTCACTCACTGCGGGAACATTGACATTCAGCAGCGTCGCTTGAGGCAGAGGGCCATGGCTGAGCTGTTCGAGCAGCATTTTGGCGAAATTGGCCGCCGGTTGAAAATCCTGGGCGGAGAAGCTAGTCAGACTGAAGGCAATGCGCAAGTCTGAATTGTGATTAGTCATTGATTAAGTAGGTGAGCATAATTAAATATAAAACCCAAAACCCTGCGCAGCGGGCGCTGCAGGGTTTTGAATCTGGTTTTTAATTATGCCGAGGTACTTAGTCATTGATTAGTCATTGAGATTAGAAATTGTCCTCCTTGGAACTGTAGTTGACTCCATCTTTCAGGAACGTAATTTTCTTCACTATTCTGCCTCAGTTGTATACCTACAACGTTCACTGAATTTAGCCCCTTTGCTAGCTCAGCTTTTCAGCATTAATTCACCCTAGCTTTACCTCAGGAATTTTATGTTGCTCTACATTTATTTTTTGGAAATTTTTGTTCCGGCCAAACAGGAGCCTACCCAATCCCGCTCCAAGTCTGACTGCCAATCCAACTCAAATTCCGCTGCTGCCCTGGCCGCTCGCAAGCGCCAATCCACTCAAGCAGTAACCAAACAGCTGCATGAATTAAAGTCCAACTATTCGCTGGAGCGCCGCCTCTTCTGGTGAAACTCCAGATATTCAGGAGCAATTTAACTATGCCAGTCCTAACAACACGCCCCTACAGAGGTGAAGTCGATCTACCACTGATTGTGGACTTACTGAATGCCTGTGAAGCGGTTGACCGCGAAGACAATTTTTATTCTGCTACTGATCTGCGCCTCAGCTTTGCCGAGCCAGACTTTGACCCAACGCAAAACGTGCGATTGTGGGCGGATGAAGCGGGGCGGTTAATTGCCTATGCCGACCTCTGGACTCCGCCTGAACCTTTAGAGTCATTCGATGGATTTCTGTGGTTTCGGGTGCTGCCCACCGAGCGCTGGCAGGGCATCGAGGGTGATATACTCGCCTGGGCTGAAACACGGGTCCGCCAGGAGGCCACAGCACACCAACTGCCTGCTAAGCTGCAGCTGAGCTGTCGCGAGTACCAATCGGACTACATTGCATTCTATTCTCGGCATGGATATAGTTACGAGCGTCGTTTTCTAACTATGACCCGATCTCAGCCGAACCGAGTTTTAAGTAACGGAACCCGCATGATGTGGACAGTTGAACCTTCAGCCGCTCAACTGAATTAATTTCAGCGAAACTGAATCATCAGCCAATTGCCAACCTGCGATTGGTCTTGTTCACGGCTCAGCCGCAGGGCCTGTTCTAGGACACCGATGATTAATCCCGGCAAGCACTTCGATTGGTCAATTCGCCGGCTACCGCGCTCGATCATTTCAAAAGCGTAGATGTTGATCTGCTCTACATCCACCGCCCAATATTCGGCAATGCCAGCTTCCTCATATAGCGTTCGCTTCACGGTGCGGTCGTCTACAATCGTGGTTTTGCCAATCTCAATCACCAAATCTGGTGGACCATAGCGGTCTAGATCGACTATATTCGTGCCATTGGGAATCAATTTGGCTCGCGCCCCAATGTAGTACGCTAAATCCGGCTGAAACTCCTTCTTGCCTTGTCTGCGAAACGAACAATTAACCAGCACCGTTAGCGGAATGCCTTTGAGAACCGAAAACAAGTAGACGCCAAAACTAATCGTGCTGTGATCTCTTCCGTGATCAAATCCAACTGGCAGCATCTCAATCCGCATCCACCCATCTAGATAGTAACCTTTCGCCTGCTCATAACCCGGTTGCTCGATTTGCTGGAGATATTCCTCCCAGGTGGCTTTGACCCAGGTATCGGTTGGTAGGGCAGTTTGCAGTTCGCTCATCGCATAAACTCCACGTTCACAGGTTGATGATTACCAGCAGCCGAATCGATGGATAGAGTTGGCTCAAGTGTAGCACTCAGGATTTGGTAACAATTGCTCTCAACCCCTGCACCAATCGCCCCATGCCTTCAGCCACCGTATCGGGCTGCAACGCTCCGTAGGCTACCCGTAGGTAACAGCCCTGTTCCATGCCAAAGGTTGTACCGGGAATCACCGCAACCTTGTGCTCACGAATCAACCGTTCCACTAATTCAAACGAATTGAGCTGAGTCTGCACCTTCAGCAGAAAATTGTGCCGGTAGTGATTGCAATTGCAATTGCGACGTTTGTGCTGTGGTACAACCTGATGGGCAACGTGACGATGGCGCTAATCACGACAGTTGGAGTTTTGATTATTGCCTGTCCTTGCGCTCTGGGTTTAGCCACTCCTACCTCAATTATGGTAGGTACGGGAAAAGGCGCAACGAACGGAATTTTGATTAAAAATGCTGAGAGTTTGGAACAGGCTCATAAGCTGCATACAATTGTGCTGGACAAAACTGGAACCATCACTCAGGGTAAACCGACAGTTACTGATTTTGTCACAGTTAGAGGTACGGTAGACCATAATGAGATCAACCTGTTGCGTCTGGCAGCAGCGGTGGAACGCTACTCTGAACATCCCCTTGCTGAAGCCGTGGTGCAGTACGCCCAAACTCAAGGTGCAGAATTGCTCGAAGCAATCAACTTTCAAGCCATCGCGGGCAGTGGAGTACAGGGCTATGTGGCTGACCAATTGGTACAGATTGGCACTCAGCGTTGGATGACTGAATTGGGTATCGAGACAACGGCTCTTCAAACACCCTGGGAACGCCTGGAATACTTGGGTAAGACGGTGATCTGGATTGCGGTAGATGGGCAAGTTGAAGCCATTATGGGCATCTCTGATGCAGTAAAACCAGCTTCAGTTGAAGCAATTCGTGTGCTGCGGCGGATGGGCTTAGAAGTTGTGATGCTGACGGGTGATAATCAGCGCACTGCTGCCACCATTGCCAAAGAGGTTGGGATTCAGCGCGTGCTAGCCGAAGTCCGGCCCGATCAAAAAGCGGCCCAGATCGCCCAGTTGCAAGCTGAAGGCAAGCGCGTTGCCATGGTGGGAGATGGCATCAACGATGCACCTGCCCTGGCTCAGGCTGATGTCGGCATGGCGATTGGGACCGGAACCGATGTAGCGATTGCCGCTAGCGATATTACCCTAATCTCTGGCGATTTGCGCGGTATTGTGACGGCAATTCAGCTCTCGCGAGCCACGATGCGTAATTACTGGCTCAATCGCTATGTAGAGCGGGCAGAAAATATTGCTCGCTTCGTCGATGTGAATTTGAACTTGCTATTGGATGCGCCAGTGGTGATGACGCAGCAGTGGGAGCCACTGATCATGACAACCGGCGATCTGCCGCTGTTTCGAGAGCGCTATGGCAAGGCAACGGCAGATAATGTGATCCAGTTTTTAACGTTTGATCAAGACTATCCCAACTCAATTCTTTCCTGTTTGCGGGCAGCGCGGGAAAACGCTCGATCGGTCCGGGAAATTATTTCGTCGGAAATGTGGGAGCAGGTCAACACATTTTATCTGATGGTCCTGGATGCATCTCAAGTTCAGCCACTACCTGCCCTGCCCAGCTTCTTTGCCGAAGTGAAGATGGCAAGCCATTTGTTTGCCGGCGTGATGGATGCCACCATGGCCCACAACGAGGGCTGGCATTTTGGCCGCTTGGGGCGTTTGATTGAACGGGCCGATAAAACAGCGCGCATTCTGGATGTGAAGTATTTTATTTTGCTGCCGGAAGTCAATTATGTCGGAACGGCACTGGACGAACTGCAATGGATTGCCTTACTCAAGTCGGCCAGTGGCTATGAGATGTACCGCAAACGGCAACGCCGCATCAGTCCAACTGATATCGCCAAATTTTTGATTCTGGATCGGGAGTTTCCTCGCTCGATCCAGTTCTGCCTCCTAGAGGCCGAACAGTCCTTACACCAAATCACTGGCTGTAGTCCCGGCACCTGGAACAATGCTGCTGATCGAACACTGGGACGCCTCCGCGCTGAGCTAGACTTCATCACGATTGAAGAAATTATCCAAACCGGGCTACACGAATTCCTCGATCATATTCAAATTCAGCTCAATTATCTAGGCGGTAACATCTTTGAGACGTTCTTCTCTCTGGAAAAGATACATTCTTGAATCTATTATCTAGAATTGATTGTTGGTCTAAAGCGCTTCTTGCTTCCACTGTTCCACAAGCTGCACCACCTCTGGATTTTGTGGTAAAAAACGGTTCAAATAACTTGTCTTGGATTACATCAGGAATGCCGCCACCATTGTCGGCGATGCAAATAATCACCCTCGGATTACCACCCTGTGGATCGGGAATTTGCAGTGTGCGAATTGTCAGTTGCGGTCGGTAAGAAGACTGCATTAAATCGCTATTTTGGTTTTGCTCGTTGTTTTGCTCAGCTAGCTGTTGTGATTCTAAGGCGTCAATAGCATTACTAATCAGATACAGAAAGACCTGATTGATTTGATTGGGATAGCACTCGACTAGTGGCACATCTCCGTATTCGCAAACCACCTGGATGCCACGGCAGTTGGAGCGAGGCTTAAGCCGATGTTGCAGAATCAGCAGCGTATTGTCGATGCCCTCATGCAGATTAGTAGGTTGCATCTGTGGAGCATCGGGACTGGAAAAGTGCTGCAGTGCCAGAACCATTTGACGAATTCGTTCACCGCCCAATTGCATGGCAGCCAGTAGTTTGGGAAAATCTTCTGCAATAAAGTTGAGGTCGAGTGTTTCTAGCGCTTGCTGTAAAGCCGGACTAGGAGTGGTATGTTCCTGCTGGTACAGTTCCACAAGTTCGAGCAACTGCTGCGCATACTGATTGGCATGGCTGAGGCTGCTACAGATGAAACCAGCCGGATGATTGATTTCTTCGGCAAGATCTGCCATCAGTTGCCCTAAACTAGAAAGCTTGGCCTGCTGCATTAGCTGCATCTGGCGGGATTGGAGCTGGTGAAATGCGGCTGCGAATGCCTGAGCTTGCTGTTGGGTTTGGACAAACAGCTCTGATTGTTGCAGGGCAACCGCGAGCTGGTTGGAAATTTGGGTAACCAATTCAATTTCTTGCGGCTGCCATACTCGCGCAGTTGCACACTGGTGGAGACAGAGCAGTCCCCAAGGGTGATCTTGCAGCAGCGGCACAGTTAGACTGGCCCGAACCTGAAACCGAGCAAAATCATCAATCGAGTCTATCTGCAACCCAGTCGTATGAATAAAAATACCCTCCCCCCCAAGTGACAGGGGCCTTGACCTCCTCTCCAATTGCGGTGACGTTGACATCTAGGCCAGCAACGCCGAGTGCTTCACGCTGGTCATTAAAAATTGGGCCTGTGTAGGTCGTCATAGTAATGCCGTGCCATTGATAAGGCTCAAGCCAGACGTTTTTTCCACCCGCTAAAACTTTTGTGTAATACTCTTGCTTGTAATATTCATCTTCTTGGGCTAGCTCTGCATAACGAATACCTTCGTGTGGAGGAGGCAATCTTGTTCCTATCTGACCGGGCGTATTTTTATCTAAATAGAAGTAGGGCCAATACCATTGCCTCTCTGTCACGACCTTGAATGGAGTTTGTCCAAAGCCGAACCCGGTTGTTAAGGGAGAACCCTGTTGCAGCAGATCAAAAACTAACGCTTTGTAAATCTGCGGCTCACTAATTTTTTGTTGGCTTAATGTTTTAACGGTTGCCGATAGGTTGTTTAATGACTGTTCGACTCTAGAAAGCTCTGCTTCAATGGATTCAACTTGCGTACTTAAATTACCTTGAATTTCGTTCTTTGCGCGGCTTTCGAGCGCCTGATAAAAGAAATAAGACATACTGCCTAGCCCTACTAGAGCGCCGCTCAGTACATAGAAAAATAACCTTGAGCCAATTGAATGACGGATAGAGTTTTTCATCAGTGATTTCACCGCTTCCAATAGGGCATTAAATTTAAGCCGGCTTTAGATTTCCTGGATATTACTGAATCTTTGTGCTTAAGAGTTCCCATAATTTCCCAACTATCAACTATACCGATGTCAAATTGTGAGATGTTTTCAAGCGCAGTGGATTGCTAACAGGTACACGGGGTAGGCGATGCTTAAAACCGCAGAGGACTTCCCAAGTGATAGTGTTTAGCAGGATTGCCCAATCATCGGCTGAGATTTGCTCTGCCCCATCTTGTCCTAACAGGGTAACAACCTCGCCTTCTCGCAGGTCAGGAATCTTACTGGTATCCACCATCGTTCCGAAACGCTGCGTGGAAGCCAAGGCTTGGGATCAAGGCGAACATCGCCAGCGGCGACGCCGACCCCACCGATGGCACCTTGGGCACCTTCAACGCCCTGTTCCCCCGCAACAACTACTTCAACGATGCCAACCTCTTCACACCAGCCAACTTCTTCGACGTGCATCCCTCGTTGCAGGTCAGCCCGATCGAGACCCTCACGCTGACCGCGGCCGCCGACTTCTTCTTCAGGTACTCGACGAACGACGCCGTCTACTCTCCAGGACGCATCGGTATTCCGGCTGAGGCGAGCGATGAACGCTTCGTTGGGACTGCATTGACCCTTCAAGCCGACTGGACGATCACGCCCAACCTCCATTGGACGCTTACCTATACCCGTTTCTTCCGTGGTCCGGTCGTCATCGACGCTAATGGCACCAACGTCGACTTCTTGGGCACTTGGCTGACGTTCCGATTCTGAGTCATCGCAGGTCATGAGACCTGATCCCAACCCACGGCCATTGGCCAGGAAGTCGAAGCAAGATGATGCCAATCTGGCAGCGCACCGGATATTACCTGAGACGATCGGCTTCCCAGCTGAGCGCCTCATCCGCCTGCCTGAGCTTGGCCACCACCTCTTCGGGACAATGCCGCTTCCGGCTCGAACCCTTCATGGGAGACTCATCTTGGCCCTTCGGGCTGGACAATTCTCAAATAACGCAGGGCCTGTTCAGCGATCCCTCTTATCAGCGGAGTTCGTGTCAGCATAGCCGTGATCTATGCGCCCTGTCGTTCGACTCATGGCCGGCGCAGGAGCGCATTCAGCGGTGCGTTGGCCGCTTCGCGGATCCGTGCTGCGCTCCTGTGCGTCGCTCGTCTCGACTACTTGTTCGTACAACCGCGTCGGAGATATCGCTTTGACCTTTGCGTGACTGGACGAATTGGCCAGAAGATGGAGTTCGGCTCCTTACATGTCATGATGATCAACACGGACGACACACATCGTTCCGTCAGGACGCAGCATGAAACCGACAACAAACAGTTGGCGCTCCAAGCCTTGGCCCAAGGAGCACAAGATTATCTGGTCAAAGGTCAGCTAACGCCAGAACTGCTGTCACGCGCATTACGATATGCAATTGAGCGAGGCAGAATTCTTAAACAACTCCAGACGGAAGTGCAAGAACGGCAGCGCTCCGAACAAACCTTGCGCTTGATTGTGGAAGGTACCGCTTCAGTCACGGGCAAGGATTTTTTTCATTCACTGGTTCGCTCCCTAGCCGAGGCTCTAGAAGCTCGTTATGCGTTCATTACAGAATGTATCGAGGATTGTCCTGGCTATCTGCGGGCGATTGCTTTTTGGCAAGGCAAGGAGTTTGGGGAAGGCTTTGAGTATGATGTGCATGGCACGCCCTGTGAACAGGTAATTAACAGTAGGGGCTGTCAGTGTTATCCAAACGGGCTACAGTCTCTGTTTCCAGAAGAAGCCGATCTCGTGATGATGGAAGCCGTCAGCTATTCGGGTATTGCCTTGCTGGATACAGCAGGAGAACTGATGGGCCATTTGGCCGTGCTAGATGACAAGCCAATGGAAACGGAACCCCGCAACACCGCCTTGTTAGAAATTTTTGCAGCTCGTGCTGCGGCTGAGATGGAACGGTTGCGAGCCGAGGAGGCAATGCGGATTTCCCAGGAGAAATTTTCTACCGCCTTTCGCTCTTCACCCAGCGGAATTTCGATCAGCACATTGAACAATGGTCGCTACATTGAAGTGAACGATAGTTACCTACGCATGCTGGGATACAGCCGCTCAGAACTGATTGGCAAAAGCGCTCTAGAGCTAGGCATCTGGGTAAAGGCCGAAGACCGTGCTACCATGAGCCAGCTGCTGCAAACCCAACGAGCAGTTTCTAATCTGGAGATTGAGTTTCGCAAAAAGTCAGGTCAAACATTTTTAGGATTGGTTTCGGCAGAAGTAGTCGATCTGGGGGACGAACCCTGCTTGTTGGCTATTACTACCGATATTACGGTGCAGAGGAAACGTTTGCATCGGGAGCTAGCAGTCTTTCAGTTCAGGGGTTTGATTCAGAATTTGGCTGCGTATAGATGTGAAGTCACGGTAAGCCTGCGAGTCTAGTCCGTCTGGGCGAAATGCGGCCAGATTATGGCAATTTTGAAAGGCCAGCTTCACGTTAAAGTGACGCTCCACAGCACCCCGAATCGCATCGCCGCCCACCATGCGCAACAATTGGCCCCGTGCTTGTTCATCGGGTGGAGCGACGGCGTAATTGGCCCATTCTTGCCCTTCCTGCTCAAGGCAGCGAGCTAGCTTCTCAACAATAGTCCAGGCATAGGGTAACGATTGCCGAATTGTTTCTACAAAGGCTGATTCATCAACTTGGCCAGCCGCCGCCTGTTGGACCAACGCTTCACTGACATTTAGAGACATAGGGACTCCTGACGGGTTTTCAACATTGATACCGACCTATAATATAGCTAAAATGATAATCATTCTCAGATTTCAACTTTAATTCATGGTTGATGCCTCTGCTTTGCCGGATGCTATTGAGCTAGCGATTGTGGGAGCCGGCCCCCATGCTCTAACGTTAGTTGCCCACCTGCTGCAAAAGCGCCAAGCTTTGCGGGGTCGCTGTCTTGTATTTGATCCCAGCGGCACCTGGATGCGGCAATGGCATCACCAGTTTGCGGCCTTTGAGATTCCCCATTTGCGCTCGCCTGCCGTGCACCATCCAGATCCAGACTCCTTTGCCCTGCGTCGTTTTGCTGAATCGCGGTCGGCTGAACTGTTTCCTCCCTACGACTTGCCAGGAACACACCTATTTCGTGATTTTTGCCAGTCGGTGATTCAGCGGTGGCAGGTGCAGGACTGGGTCTATCCGGCTCAAGTTTTGCGAGTCGAGCCGCTGCGTCCGCGCTTCCGGTTGGAACTGCATAGCGGCGAAACCATCGTAGCGCGACGGGTCGTGATCACCGGGGGCGGTAGTAAACCTCACTGGCCGGCTTGGGTCAGCCAGATTCTTGACTGAGTCGATGGGGTGAGAAGCTTCAGGGAGGGCAACCTGGTAGCACTGCTGCTTTTCGCTATCCATCTCAACTTAACTCCTGGACTGCCTGGTGGTCTTCAGGGCAACTAACTCAAGTCTTGCAGGGAGTACTCCAGGCATACACAGTGAAAATACAATATAGACACTTAGCGTTAACTCGCAGGTATCAACTCAGACTCGTTGGCGACTGCCTACCCCATTAAAGCTTCGATTAAAAAGCCTATGTTTGAGGGGATCAGTGGGGGCTTGGTAGAGAAATTAAAGGAGAAACTGCGTAGTTAGCAGTCTAGGTGCTGTCACAGTGATAGTCACATTCTATGGCATTAAGCCGATACTCGGCCCGTAGAACTATCAAGAGATTTTGAAGTACAGGTAAAGATTACTTCATTTTCAAGCACCTTCATAAACAATTTGTAAAGTCCTGTTCCGGTTCAGGGGATTTGCTGAAGCATCGTTTGCCCCTAGTTAGCCATCAAATCCAGCTGGAGGTTCACCAAGCTGCCCTGCCCACCTACAATTGGGAAGAACCATCGAAGAGTGAGTTGGAACTGTGGCTTTTAAGATTGGTCTGCTGGGACTAGGGACAGTTGGCACCGGAACGGTAGAAATTCTTCTGAATCCAACCCAACGCCACCCCTTGCTGCAGGAGATTGAGATCCATCGGGTTGGCGTGCGCTCGCTCGATAAACCCCGCAGCGTCACCCTGCCGCCTGAACTGATCACAACGGATCTGGAATCGATTGTCACGGATCCAGCGGTTGATATCGTGGTTGAGGTAATCGGTGGGTTGGAACCAGCTCGCTCGCTGATGCTGAAGGCAATTGAGCATGGCAAACATGTGGTTACAGCCAACAAGGCTGCGATCGCCCGCTATGGCGACGAGATTTTTACTGCCGCGAATCAGGCCGGAGTGTATGTGCTGCTGGAAGCTGCTGTCGCCGGTGGAATTCCGGTAATCGAGCCGCTCAAACAATCGCTCACTGCATCAACTGCCGTGCGTCTTGTTCCATCATGCAAATATTCTCCCAAACGCCTTTTCTAGTTTAACGGCGACGGGAAGAGGGCGGATAGTCTTTGGTTGATCTGGTTGAGTCGAAGCTGCCGGTCGGGAAGTCGGGAGACAGGAGACAGGAGACAGGAGTCGCCTACAACTTCCTCAACCTCTTAGACTGACGCCTGCTGCCGTTGGTAGAGTGACCAGTAGAGGCCCTTTTGATTGATCAGATGGTCGTGGGTGCCGCGTTCGACAATCACGCCTTTTTCCATGGTTAGGATCAGGTCGGCCTGCTTCAGGGGGGCAAAGCGGTGGGCGATCAGGAACATGGTGCGGCCTTGGGAGATACGCTTCAGGTTTTCTAGCACCTGCTGTTCGGTTTCGGCATCTAGGTGGCTGGTGGCTTCGTCCAGAATCAGAATCGGCGCATCGGAGAGAAACAGTCGCGCTAGGGTGATCCGCTGTCGCTGACCGCCGGAAAGGGCTGTGCCACGTTCACCAACGTTGGTTTCGTAGCCATCGGGCAGGTCACAGATAAAGTCATGGGCGACGGCTAAGCGAGCGGCTTCTACGACTTGTTCTGCGGACACGTCTGGATTACCCAGGGTAATATTTTCCAGAATGCTGCCGTTAAACAAAAAGTCTTCTTGCAGCACCACGGCGATCTGAGGCCGCAGTGAGGCGAGATCGGCGCTCTTGATGTCGAAGCCATCGATCAAGATCCGGCCCGACTCGGCTGAGTAGAGGCGCTGGATTAATTTCGACAGCGTGCTTTTACCGGAACCACTGCGTCCGACAATCCCGACAAACATGCCCGGTTCGGCATCGAAGGAAACCCCGCGCAAAATTGGCTCTTGGCTTTCCTTGTAGCGAAAGAATACCTGATCAAACTGAACCTGTCCGCGTAGAGCAGGCAGGGTGAGGCCGGTACCGGGTTCGGCTTCGGGAGCCACGTTGAGAATGTCGCCAATTCGGTCAACGGCCAGCAGGATGGAGAACTACCCGAAGTCAATCTGGTACCGATGATGGATGTATTAATGACGGTTTTGACCTTTTTCATCATCGTCTCAATGACCTTGACCGGACGGCAAATCGCCAATGTCACCTTGCCCCAAACTGATGGAGCAGGGGTCAAAACCGAGAACGAGGACAAGGCATCCCTGGTGATTGGCTTGAACTCAGAAAATCAGATTGTCCTGGAAGACAACGTGATCGATACCAATCAGCTCTCTAATGCAATGCAGACGTTTTACACCCAGCATCCTGATGGAGTTGTGCTGCTGAAAGCTGATCGCGACTTAGATTACAGCAATGTGGTGCAGTTACTCAAAACCATGCGCGATATTGGCGGCGATCGGGTTTCGTTAGCAATTGAACGCCAACCTGAATTGGATTAACCAAACCATAACCTGAACTTAACGCTTTTATCTTTCTTCATATCACCATTTCTTAATCCTCATCCGTTACGGTGTCAGTGGCGAAACGTACTTATCTGATGCACCAAGGAGTGTAACGTATGGTGGCGAACGGAGTTCGAGGCAAATTAAGCCGATTCACTCTGTTTGTGGCGGCTGGAGCGGTTGCGGCAACCCTTGCTTCCGTCCCCGCAGTATTTTCTCAAGGAACTTCAACAATTAAAATCGACGGTTCAAGTACCGTCTTTCCGATTACAGAAGCAATGGCTGAAGAATTCCAGGCCGCCAATCGGGGCGTTAACGTCACCGTTGGGATTTCCGGTACGGGCGGTGGGTTTGAAAAGTTCTGCAATGGCGAAACTGATATTTCTAACGCGTCTCGCCCGATCAAATCCTCGGAAATGGAGGCATGCAAGGCGGCTGGCATCGAGTACATGGAATTACCTGTAGCCTACGATGCTCTGACCGTGGTGGTCAATCCTCGCAATAGCTGGGCTTCTAGCCTGACGGTGGAAGAATTAAAAGCGATGTGGGAACCTGCTGCCCAGGGGAAAATCACCAACTGGAATCAGGTGCGGTAGGCTGCGAGAGCCACCGCCAAGCTCAAAATCACAAACGTCACTACTACCAGCGCCGCTCCATAGCCAAAATCGAGATAGCGCATGATTGTGGCATAAATATAGAGCGAAACGGTTTCCGTCGCCCCACCCGGACCACCGCCAGTCATCACCTGAACCAAATCAAAAACACCAAACGCCTGAGCGAATCGAAACAAACTGGCAATCAGAATCTGCGGCAGCAGCAGCGGCAGCGTAATTCGGTAGAAGCTTTGCCAGCGCGTCGCTCCATCCAGGGCATGGGCTTCGTACAGATCGGGCGGAATCGACTGGAGGCCCGCCAACAACAAAATCGCAATGAAGGGGGTGGTTTTCCAAACATCAGCAGCAATCACTGTCCACATGGCCCAGTTGGGATCGCCCAGCCAGTTAACGCCGGTTTGAATCAGACCCAGACGCAGCAAAATATCATTCCAGACGCCAAACTGATCGTTAAAAATCCAGGTCCAGGTGGTGGCAATCAGCGCTGTCGGCAAGGCCCAGGGCAAGAGGGCGATGGTCCGCACTGCACCCCGACTGGGAAACGCCTGGTTGAGTACGAGGGCAATTCCCAGTCCCAGCAGCAGTTCTACTATTACCGAAACAACTGTGAAAAAAACTGTGTTGCCAATGGTTTGCCAGAACCGGCCATCTAGAGCCATGCGACTGTAGTTATCTAGACCTGCAAAAACCGGCTGTAGCTCAGTGCCCAGATTCTGGGTAAACAAGCTGAGGCCAAAGGAACGGGCAATCGGATAGGCGTAGACCAGCAGCAACAGCAGCAGGGCTGGAGTCAGCAGCCACCAACCGGTGCGTCGTTCTTGGTCGCGGAGGGTCGTGTTCATGTTACCTGTAGCAGGGGATCAGTTTCAGTTGCGGGCTATTAATTGCGGGCCAGTAACGCTCGTGTTTCGGTAGCAGCCGCCATCATTGCCGCTTCAGCATCCATGCGGTTGGTAATCGCCGCACTCAAATAACGCTGCAAATCCTGCGCGCGCAGCACGTGCGTGACCTCCATCAGCTCGTCGTCGATCACCACCGCGAAGTGGTACGTCGGAAAGCCGTCGGCCTTGCGGATCACAAAGTCGTCCATCTCCCCGGCGGCGTAGCGAACGTCGCCCAGCACCTCGTCATGGACCAGCACCTCCTCATGCGGAGCGGCGAAGCGCACCACGTAGGGCGTGCCCTCGGCATCGGCACGGTCCATGCGCTCGAGACGCGCCGCGGGTGTAGGGATCGCGTGGTAACTCGCGCGGTCGTAGCGATAGGTCTGCTTGGAGGCAATGGCGGCCTTGCGCTTGGCTTCGAGCTCCTGGGCCGACTCGAACGCCGGGTACGCCACGCCCCTGCGCACCATGTCCCGGATGTAGGCGTTGTAGATCTCACGCCGCTGCGCCTGGAAGTAGGGTCCAACGGGTCGCGATTGGCTGCCGATCGCGCCCAGGGTCGGGCCATCGTCCCAGGTGATGCCCAGCCATGCGAGGTCTTCGAGGATACCGCGGGCCGACTCGTCGCTGGAGCGGGCCTGGTCGGTGTCCTCGATGCGGATCATGAATCGTCCGCCCTGCCGGCGTGCGTAGGCCCAGCAGAAAAGCGCGGTTCGAGCGCCACCGATGTGGAGGTGACCCGTGGGCGAGGGGGCGAAACGCGTGACGACGGGCGTGTGTGTCATGGATCTGGAGTCTAGGGGATTGTTCCGGGGGTCCACGAGATCGCTCGAACCGAACAGGACACTTCTTGTTCCTTGTGCAAGAATGACTTACGAAAAAAGACAAAAAATCCGACGTCGACGATTGACGCGATTCAACATCGGCCTAGACTTCGTTCGAGAGACTTCCCCGGGGCCTGGAAATCCCGGGGGTACATGGAGAGAGACTCGTGGACCCTCACTACATCGTGATTCGACCAGGCTGAGAGGCGTGGTATCGTGGCATCGCCCACTCCGTGGGCACGACCTGACCCGGCTGCCAGCGTTCGACGGCGCGGCGGAATAGCACTTACCCGCTCGTCTGAACGGCTGATCGCGTCGAGAAGATCTTCCTTGTTGTCAGTGAACACCATGACCCGCTCCCGACCGCGCGAGGCACTCACATAGAACTGCTCTCGCGATGAGGCCGGGAATGACTGGGATGACTGACCGATGAACACACGGTCAACCGTCTTGCCCTGACTCGCATGGCTTGTCACCACAAAGCCGAGCGCGATATGACCGTAGTTCTTGGGCACTTGCCACCCGTTCTCCAGGAGCAGATTGCCGTTCGCGGCAAAGTCTTTGATCGTGTGAAGGTCTCCGTTGTTGAGCCGATGGTCACGATCCGCCGTAAAACCGTTCTGAGTAATTCGAATTCGATCCCCGACGGACAGCCCCACACTTCGCTGATGGAACACGGTGAAGCGGGCGGCCTGATCAAGTGGAACGCGATCCCGTCCCACGACAAGCCTTTGGCCTCGCTTGTATCCCCTGGCGTTCTGATGGAATACCAGCACATCGCCAGGCTGGTAGCTGGCGGCGTCGAGTTGTTGGCCCGGGGTCAGATTCGCCGGTACCAACTGCTCGTACTCACGCACTTCGCTTCCAAGAGCTTTCTGCTCGCGAAGTTGTTGGCGAATTTCCTCGGTGACTGCATCAGCCTCCGCGTGGGTCGGCGATACCACCAGCGAACTCTTTCCGGCTCTGACCGAATCCATATACATCGTTGCAAGCACCCGATATCGCTCTTCCGAAGCGATTTCCTGCACCCAACCCAACTTGTCCAGAGCAGTCAGCCCACCCGACATGTCGCCTTCGCCGAGTGACTTCACCGCCAGCATGTACGCTCCCTGTTGCCGATGAATCTCTTTGAGTTCTGCCGGCTTCAGCCCGGCTTCATCCTCCAGGAGACGAAGGGCGGCGCCCCGCTCGACTGAGCCGTGCTGACGACGATCACCGGAAAGAACGAGCCGAGCATGCTGCTTGGCCGCAAGTTCAAACACTTGCCGCATTGTCTTGGTTTGTCTTTTGAAGATCTGGTCGAGCCATTCTTTGACAATTCTTCGAGAATTCCCGTTATATCTTCCCCTTTCTGCCCGATTATAGCGATCGCCTCACCCAGTGCGGCGGTGTCGCCCGCGGGCTTCAAGATCTTCAGCAATGTGCCGCCGGACAGTGCGGTCATTTCCATTGTCGCCTTGTCGGTATCAACCTCGGCTAACGTCTCATTCGCTTCGAATGAATCTCCTTCGTTGATGACCCAGCGCGCAATCTGCCCCTCTTCCATTGTGGGCGAAAGCTTCGGCATTAGGAATTTTTCAGCCATATTTGCGTTAAATGTAACAGACTTCTTTTACCGCTTCGATGATCTTTTCCACGCTCGGCAATGCCGCTGCCTCAAGATTCTTTGCGTAAGGCATTGGAGCTTCCACGGTAGAGATGCGTTTTACCGGGGCGTCGAGATAATCAAAGGCGTGTTCCATTATCGTGTGCGAGATCTCGGCACCGACGCTGGCGAAATAGTGTGATTCCTCGGCGATTACAAGCCGATTCGTTTTCCTGACCGAGTTAACGATCGTATCGATATCAAGCGGCTTAATGGTACGCGGATCGATCACCTCCACCGACACGTCGAACTCGTCCTGGATCTTTTCCGCAGCCTGAAGAGCAAGCGGCACGGTCATGGAACGAGCGACAATAGTGCAGTCCTTGCCTTCGCGCTTGATGTCCGCTACTCCAAGCGGGATAGTGAAATCTTCATCTTCGGGTACCTCGCCCTTGATCCCGTACATCCGCTCTTGTTCCATGAAGATAACAGGATTGTCGTCGCGGATAGAGGATTTCAGCAGGCCTTTCGCGTCGGCGGCGGTTGAAGGCATCACGACCTTGAGGCCGGGAAAATTGGCGTACATCGCTTCGAGGGCCTGCGAGTGCTGCGACGATACCTGAAACGCCGAACCGTTTGGCCCGCGGAAGACTATCGGCACCTTGAACTCTCCGCCGGACATATAAAGCATTTTTGCAATTTCTTGCAGCGCTTGCTCAACGCCAGGAATGCTGCAAAGCGTAAACGTGCTAACGACGCTATCAAAGCTGTGATCGGCCATCGGCAAATGTTCGCTGCCCAACAAACGGTGCTCGACGGTAATGGGCGAGGATTGAATTCGCTTCTGAGCCAGAGCATGAACACCAGGATTAGGATCAACCGTGATAATTTTCTCAACCTGCTCCGGATAGTAGGCTAGATTCAAACCTGTGCCAAAGCCGATCTCCAGCACTTCGCCTTGTACTTCTGCTAGCAATGAGCGGCGGTATGCAGCAATTTTGGGGTCAGAGAGTGACCAGTCCAGCAAATAGGGCAGAATTTTTTCGGAGTAAAAGCCCATTGATTTCTCCTGATCCCTAATAGCTTGGTGGCAGACCACTCAAACTCAGTACTTAAACAGCCCAGCTCCTTTAACTTTGTACCCAGTTGGTTCCAGAATTGCAGCAGCGGCCTGCATACCGGAGATGGTTGCCCCTTCCATGCTATCGATATAGTCTTGCTGCGTGTAGCTGCCTGCCAAGAAGAAGTTGGGAACAGGCGTTTTTTGCGGCGGACGATAGACATCCATACCGGGGTTTTCTCGATAAAGCGACTGGGCCAACTTGACCACATTGAACCAGGTCATAGTGAGGTCACGCGAGGAGGGAAAGAGATCATGAAGCTGTTGCAGAGCGTGCTGAGCAATTTCTTCGTTACTCATTTTGATGAACGGATCGCCCGGAGTCAGGACTACCTGCATCAGCGACCCCTGTCCCTCGCGGTAGTAGTCTTTGGGACTGGTGAGGGCCAGATCGGCAAAGCAGGAGAAATCGGCGTCGGCGCTGTAAAGCAGATTATCAATCCCGGCAGCATGGTCGAGCTGTTGCCGTGCAGCAGCATCCTGCATTTCGGTGACCCAACCGTCAAACCGGAGTTGCACCGTCACGACCGGGACGGCTTCCAGCTTGTAGATATTGTCAAACTCGCGCCATTTACGCCATATTTTGTGGCGCTGCCGCTGATGTTTGCAGTGTCGTTGGTGAACCAACAGTTTTGGCAGGGGCAGGGAGGCAGCAATCCACTGCTACAAATTGTTTTAGAAGAAGGCGATCCGGTAGCGCTGTTGATTTTCTTTTTCACAGCTGCTGTGGCCGCTCCGATTTTTGAAGAAACCCTGTTCCGGGGATTTTTGCTGCCGTCGTTAACCCGGTATTTACCGGTCTGGGGAGCGATTGGCGTCAGTAGTCTGATTTTTGCGACAGCCCACCTCAGCCTCTCAGAAGTACTGCCGCTGACTACATTAGGCATTGTACTGGGCACAGTCTACACACGCTCGCGAGGGCTGCTAGCATCCATGCTGCTGCATAGCCTTTGGAACAGCGTCACAATGATTGGGCTGTTCATTTTGGGCAGCGGCGTTGAGTAGAAAATTCGGCTGAGTCGGCACTAACTGCGCAAAGCGTTTGCCTGAACCACCGCCACCGCTCGTCTGCGGAAAGGTAATTTGGTTTCTCGTGGCTGCGGCTGCGGTTCCTTTGGCTGCACAGCTGCCTGCATTGCTAACAACTGCGGCACGGTGACAAACCGATAGCCCTGCTGCTGCAAGGCGGTAATTAACTGCGGTAAGGCTTGTACCGTAGGCGATTGGTTCGCCGACCCTCCATCGTGCAGCAAAATAATTCGGCCAGAGCGGGTGTTTCGCAGCACATTATCCAGCAACAGCGGCGCGGCCACCAGCGCATCCTGCGAATCAATCGACCAAAGCGTGACGGCGTACTGCTTCTCTTGGGCATAGGATACTAGTTCGTTATCAAGGCGACCGTCGGCTGGGCGAAATAGACCTGTCTTGGTTCCTGTGATCTCGTGAATTAATTTTGCAGTTCGGTCAATCTCTGCCTTCGGGTCAGCCGCTTTACCGTTTTCGAGGGTGCGGTTCCAGCCCCGATTACCAATCGCATGACCTTCCTCGACCATTCGCCGCGCCAGTTCCGGCTGAGACTTCGAGCCAGGTTTTGTAAGCTGCCTTGAGATCGCCATATCGTTCTTCTGTAAGAGCAGATTTCACCTCAGCAAAGGCATCGTTGCGCTGTTTGTGTAGGTGTTTAATCGCCTGTTCGATTAATTTCTGCTCCGCGGCGGGCACCTGAGGATGGTATTCGTTTTGCAACGCAGCGATCTGCACATCAAGGTCGCGTAGGGTTCCTAATACTTTCGTCAATGCCTGTAAATGCTTGGCTTGGGCTGGCTTGGGCAGCTTAACGGCAACACCAACTACCTGCAAAGCGGTCCGTAGCCGTCGAGTTGCAACCCGCATTTGATGCAGATGTTCGGGATCCTTATCCTGCAATAGACCTTCTTCTTGTTTCACCAAACGGTGATATTGCTTGGCAATTATTCTGTGAGCATACTCACCCAACGACAGGAATTCGCCAGAGGCAGTCTTCTGTTTCGACCGCTTCGTCTGCTTAGCGGTTGCTTTTCGATCTACTTTCGTTGTTGCTTTTACCATAAAACCAACCCCCACAAATGCCAACAGGCAACCCTGACCCACTTCAGTGGTCGCAAAAGACTGCTGCATTCTTAATCAAATACCAGCTTAAGCTGATTGTTGAGGTCACACACGGACTACCATCTTAAACAAAAACCTCTACCCTAGATGTCTTACTGATTAGCTAGATGTGGGCGTAATGCAGAAGTACTGCTTGCAGCATAGCTGGTATTTGACCAATTGCTATCTTGCAGTTCAAGTTGCCCAACTAAAGCAGCCATGAGGTCCACCTGCATTAGTCACCAACCAGTCATCAATTTAGTTACCAAAAGGACTGGTCACCTCTGGAAATTCAACCGAAGGAATTGCTGTTGGCTGAATTTGGGTTTCCTCTTCGGGGGCAGTGATGAACGTGACGGTAGGCGCACTGAGGGTTGGTGAAGCTAGGTTGGGGGCCGCAAACGCAGGAGCATTGGACTGGGGTGAATTAAATTGCGGTGGATTTGCAGCCAGAGGCAGCTTGGGCCACAGTTGGACCGTCAGCATGGGCATTATTGCCTGCATTGGTTGCGGTGTGTATGAACTGGGGCGGCGAGACGGACAGTCGGTTAAGTGATTTGGTCAAATAATCAATCTCACGCTTATAGCGATCGTTCCAATTTCAGCGTTTCTCCAGCCTGAAGTCGCTTTACCTGATCAGTCAAATCCAGCCATTCTTGCAACTGCCCGCTTTGAAATGTGCGGCTCATCACGACATAAATTGACGTTTGATCGCCACCAATTCCAGCTGAAATCACGTTACTCCAATCATTAGCTCGCAGCTCATCTGTGATGTTCCAGTGATCGTCTTGCCAGTGTAGCCGGCGCATAAACTGAAACGGTGCGTCGCTTTTGCCAACGATCAGAACTTTCTGTAGTAGACTACGAACCAGATTGGGGTAAAAACGCCCGATTGTCAGCATCACCACCCGCAGAATCATCAGATTCAACGGCGTCATTTGCTTTTGCTTAGCCCAGCCCAGCTGACCGCGAATCAGAATTTCGTCTTCCCCAACATCGACGGTGTACCCACTGACTAGATGCCCTACTGCATTCCTAACTTTCCTACCTTGCCGCACCTGTAACGAGAACTGCGTGTCTGAAGCAATCAGTTCACCATTACGAAACAGCTTGAACACACCGCCCTTATTCAAGCCCAGATAAAGCTCCGTGCCCTGCCGCCGGTCGATTAAAACTCGCGCTTGCTGGAGCCAGATACGCTGCTCAGGACGCTTGGCCAAGGGAGGACGATGCTCGACAAAATCGTGCCAAGCCAACAAATAATTCCAGGTGTGATGACCAATGATGTGATCATCCGCGTAGCAGGGGGCTTTGCTATGCGCTAACCCTTGCAGAAAGCGGTCGTTGATCGACAGAGCCTTTGGCAGCCAGTGACCTACCAGTTCAAAACCATGCGGGAAAAAATTGTAGGTATTGCGACTTGTGTATTCGCCACCGAAGGAGCCATCCGGATGCACGCAAGTTGACGCCTCCCGCATCCGCATCTCCCGGTGCCCGACCTGAGCGCAATTGCACCGAAGAAAAGCGCGGATCGTCTTTGAGTGCGTCCTGCATCGCCAAACCAGCCTGATTAGTGGCTTCTAATGATGCGCCCGGATACAAAACCATTGCATTCACCAAGGATGGCTCCTGAAATTCTGGTAAAAACACTCGCCCCAAATTGGTGAATATTACTAGGGATGCGATCAGGGATGCTATAGCAACGAGCAGAGTCACCTTAGCGCGGCGGATAGCGAAATTCAGCGCTGGGCGATACAGCCGCTGCGAGAAAGCCGTCACCCAGGTTTCATCGCTTGGTAAGGCACGATTTGCTAGCAAAATAGCGCATAGGGCAGGCGATAGCGTCATTGCGACAAACGTAGAAGCAAAAATCGAAACCAGATAGGCAATGCCCATTGGTGCAAAAATTCGGCCTTCTACGCCTGTGAGGCTAAAAATGGGCGCGAATACCACCGCAATAATCACCGTCGAGAAAATCACGCTAACGCGCACTTCTACCGAGGTGTCGTAGACAACTTTAAAGGGATGCTCCGGTGTGCCGGCCAACTGATTTTTGCGCAAGCCCCGATAGGCATTTTCCATATCGACAATCGAGTCATCCACAACCGAACCAATTGCTACCGCCAGACCACCCAACGTCATCGTGTTAATGCCCTGACCAAAGGCATTGAGGATCAGCATGCCGATCAAAAGCGACAGCGGAATAGCGCTGAGGGTAATGACTGCCGTGCGCCAGTTCATCAGAAACAATAACAGGATGACCGAGACGATGATCGTCCCATCCCGCAGTGAACCCAGTACATTCTCAATCGAGGCATCAATAAAGTTATTCTGCCGGAAGGTTTCAATCACCTGAATGTCTTTGGGGAATCCCTGTTTAATCTCCGCCATTGCTTGTTCCACGGCCCGCGTCACCGTTGGTGTATCATTCATCGGCTGTTTGTTTACCACCACGACCATACTGCTCGATCGTGCCGGCAATTGTTTCGGCTTCGGTGCGGTCCTGACCATTGCTCAAGAGGACCGTGACATGCCCTAGTTTGCGACCCGGACGCGAGGTTTTGCCGTACCAGTAGAGATGGGCCTGGGGTATTTCACTGAGGCGCTGGCGCTTTTCTGCATAGTCGCTGCTGGAGGTTTCGTAGCCTAACAGATTCACCATCACCGCTCCCGCTGAAGTCAACTGGGGACTGCCCAAGGGCAACCCACAAACTGCCCGTAACTGCTGCTCAAACTGGGAGGTGACGCAGGCATCGAGACTGTAGTGGCCAGAGTTGTGGGTGCGGGGCGCTAGCTCGTTGACCAGCACCTTGCCGTCGCGGCTGAGGAAAAACTCGATTCCCATCACGCCAACATAGTTTAATTCTGCTAAGATGCGGCGGGCAATCGCTTCGACCTGAGCGGTGATAGCGGGAGCAAATGCCGTTACATACACGCGCCGGCAAACCTGCTGTTCTTGTTGGGTTTCTACCGTAGGATAAATGACCACCTCGCCTTCAATAGCACGGGCTGCCATCACGGCCAACTCACACTCGAAGGGAATAAACTCCTCTAGCAGCCACTGGTTGGGCAGCGCTTGAGGCAGATCTGACTGAGAGTCCTGCAAAATAAAGGTGCCCTGACCGTCGTACCCGTGGCGGCGGGCCTTGAGAACGGCAGGTAGACCAAATTGCAAAACTGTATCTTTAAATTCGGCTTCCTGTTTTGCATCAATTGCCAGAAATCGTGGCGTAGGGACAGCGATACGCTGCAAAAACTGGCGCTGATCCAGCTTGTCCAACAGCGGTTTGAGAGAATCAAGTGTGGGATAGAACCTGGCTTCTGCGATCTGGGCCAGGGCCGGTAGGTCAACAAATTCGTTCTCGAACGTAATCACATCGCACTGGCTGGCGAGTTTAGCCGTCGCGGTGGCGTCATCTACCGGAGCAAAAACAGTGGCGCTGGCAATTGCCACAGCCGTCAAAATCGCACTTGCGGTCTGCGGGTTTCGGCACCAGGGCGGTTCGAGTATCGGGCTGTAGACTCGATGGTGAATCCCTACCTGATGGCCGCTGCGCTGCTGAAAGCCTTTGATGATGGCCTTAAACGCAACCTCGATCCGGGTGAACCCGAACACCGTAACCTCTATGAAGCGATGGAAGCCGGCAAACAGGTGAAAAAATTACCAATGTCGCTGGGAGAAGCATTAGAACGACTGGCTGAAGATGAAGTAATTCGCTCAGCAATGCCGGGAGAAATGTATCCGCTTTATCACTGGTACAAACGAGACGAATGGGAAAAGTTTTTGTCAACCACCAGCAATTGGGATGTGGAGATGTATCTAGATTGTCTACCGTAATATTAGAGACGTTGTACGTCCCCTTTTCTGATGCTCAAAGTTCCCCACAAGTGGGGGATTTAGGGAGCCAGAGAACCTGCGTACAGCACCAATGATATGCATATCATTTAGTAGCGTGATATTGATAGTAGCGTGATATTGAGCGTGATATTGATCAATGACAGAAACAGCAGATATTGTCGTTGTGGGTGGCGGATGCATTGGGGCTTCGATTGCCCTGCATTTGGCAGAAAAAGGGGTAGGAAAAGTCATCTTGCTGGAGCAAAAAGAGCTGGCAAATGGCGCTTCGGGGAAGGGGATCGGCATTATTCGTACCCACTATACCCATCCGGTTTTGGCTAAGCTAGCGCAGCAGTCCCAACAGTTGTTTCACCAGTTTGCTGAACGGTTTGGCGGTTACGACGCTGGCTTTAATCCGTGTGGCTATTTTGTTTTGGTGGGTGAAGCCGATGTGGCAACCCTGACCCAGGTGGTGCAAATGCATCAGCAAATGGGCATCGAGGTGCAGCTTACCGACGCTCAGCAGGTTAAGGCGGTTTGTGGTGAGTTGCTGGATTTAAGCGATGTGGCAGCCGTGGCCTACGAACCCAATTCTGGCTATGGCAGCCCGCCCCAAACGACCGAAGTGTACCGCCATTGCCGCTAGAGCCAATATCCGTACCGACAAACAAACCGCCTGATATTGGAAGCCCTTCGTCTAAAAGGGGACGACCATTCGCATCGACTGGAGTACCAATTAATTCGATTGTGTTGGCTCGAATTGTGAGATTGCCTGCATTACCTGAAGCAAATGTAGCTACACTAATTTGTCCGCCTGAACGAACTTGGAGACGTTCGGTAGAAAGATTTAGACTTCCCGATGGCCCGGAACCACGAGAATTTGCAAAAATCAAGCTTAGCGGGAAATCCAAAATTGTAGGAGACAAGGAAATGTCTGCAACTGTAATTGATTCAGCTGCATTGACTGTGACATCACCACCCTGTCCACTGCTATAGGTAATCGACCCGATCTGACCTCCTGTTTGAACAGTAAGACGGCTGGTTGTAAGGTCTATGTTTCCTGCTCGTCCAGAGTCGAAATTAGATGTGCTCAGCAGGCTATTCTGCTCGATGACGATTGAATCAGTCGCTGTTAACGACAATGCTCCACCTACTTGATTGGGAGCGGTAGAAGCAGAGAAGGCAAAAGAATCACGCAGGCTGATTTGTTTAGCTTGTATATGAATTGCTCCTCCACTTGCTCCGCTTGTATTCACCTGAAGCACATCGAATAGCCGCACATCACCAAACTGATCGATTGACTCATATCCCAAATCCCAGCCTTGAGAAATCGGTGTGAGTGAAACTTGCCCCCTACCGGCTACACTCCCTATCTCAATTCGGCCCCCATTTGTCCTAATACTACTGCGTCCTGTTAGCGTTACGTCACCTCCAACCAGCGCAAACGTTTGATCAGGACCAATGATTAAACCTGCAACTGGAAAACCAAACGAGTCTTCGAGGGGATTACCCGCTGCATCGGTCTGGGGAGCAATTGAGCGGTTCACAATTCCACCAGGATTAGGGCCAAATTGTAAGCCCACCGGAACACTCACGCTCAGCAGCGGATTGGTTTGGGGACTACCCCCGTCACCGACTTCGAGCTCTCCGTCCGGGCACGAACCGCCCTCAAGAAGATGAACGTCCGAACCCTGGGCGACCTGCTGCGGATCTCCGAGGCCGAGCTGCTCAGCTACAAGAACTTCGGTGAGACGAGCCTCCAGGAAATCAAGGACATGCTCGCGGCCAAGAACCTCAAGCTCGGCCAGGGCATGGACGACGCGCACAGGGCCGCGCGCCGGGCGATCGCCGAGCAGTACAAGGGCACGGGCAAGGAGAACGTCCTTTCCAAGCCCGTCGCGGAACTCCAACTCTCCGTGCGCGCACGAAAGGCGCTCCAACTGCTGGACATCCAGACGCTGGGCGACCTGGCCAGCCATACCGAGGCCGAACTCATGGGCGTCAAGAACTTCGGCGCCACATCGCTCCAGGAGGTCAAGGAGCGTTTGGCCGAGAACGGCCTGTCGCTTCGCACGCTTGAGGGCTGATCGACGCGCTCCACGTCGCTTGGTGCTGTGAGTCCATTGAGCTGCGTCGCACACGATCGGGCGCTGCGGCTATGCGCCCGAGGTGCGACCGCCCTGCTCCCCGCCGTCCGGTGTGGAACCACCCTCCGCGGCCTGATCGTCGCCTGCTGGATCCGGCCTGATCCCGGTCAGCCGATATCCCGCCCGTTGCTCCGCATACTCCTGGGGAGAGATCCGAAGATCGGGCTCCTGGCCGCGAAGGTGCTGCGCGTGAAGGTGCTTCAGGAACGGCACGCACCACCTGCACCCCGTTCCGGCCGACAGGCACTCGCTGATCAGCGACGGCACCGAAGGGTTCTCCACCTTCAGGAACGTGCGGATCTTCCGCAGCGACACATGGAAGCACAGGCACACATGGTCGTCGGGGTCCATGCCGCCGCTCCTGATCGCCCGGTGCTTCGCGTTCCACGCTCGCCGCCCGACCGCCACGGGTGGTGCCGCGGCGACTAATCTTTGCCATGCGCATCATCGCGGGGGAGTTCCGTTCCCGCAAGAGGAAAGTTGTCAGAAACGCAAGCAGAGGGAGAATGCCGTGGCGATGCAGTTTAGCGTTCATGGCAAGGTTAGAAATAGGGTTGAGTTAGGAACCGAGGCCGACACCCAAATGCATTGCTCGGCGGGCCTTTTCATTGAAGTTGGGATCAATAGCTCGGACTTTTTGAAAATAGGTATTGGCCTCGGCTTTGTTGCCTGTGGCTTGGGCAATGGCGGCGGCCTGATGCCAGAGCTTTGCACTGCGAATGCCAGAATCTAAGGCCGTTTGGATGATGGATTGTGCTTCTTGCCAGCGTTTGGCTTCTGTGAGCGCCCAAGCATAGGTGCCGAGTGTGTCTGCATCGCGCCGCAGTTGGACTTCTGCTGCCATCAGCGAGACGGCTTCAGCAATGTCCTGAGAATGGCCTCGTTCTAGCAGCAGGCGAGCTAAATCACGCCGGTGGCCAAGGGAAATACTGCCGACGCTCTGACGCAATTGGGTTTCTGCTTCGGCCCATAGGGTTTCTGCCCCAGTTCGGTCGCCCTGAGCGGCTTTGATCTGCGCTTGTCCTCGCAAAATCAAGGGATCGAAGACGGTAGGACTGACTTGCTGTTGGGCGACTCGATGATAGTATCGTTCGGCGGCGCGATAGTGGCCTTGCCGTAGTTCTAACTGGGCCAGATTCAGCAAGGCGGATGCATCGTTGGGCGCAATCCGCAGGGCTTCCTGATAGAAATCTTTGGCGCGCTGTAAGTCACCCCGCTCGTAGTAAAAGCGTCCGAGTAAGGTACGGGTGCGGGCAGAATGGCTTAGCTCGCCAGCTTCTTCTACTTCTAGGGCATAGCGAAAATTCTGGAGAGCTTCCTGATCGTTGCCTTGGGCAGTTTTCACCAATGCTTGTAGGGTGAAGGCATGCATGCTTAGGGTTAAATCAACCAGTTGCTCCGCCGCCTGATTCGCCTGCTCCAGCTTGCCCATCGCTAAATTGGCCGTGACCTGCATCGGCAGGGCTTCTTTGGGGTACTGACAACGGGAATGGGCAGAGCACCCACCACATCAAGAGCGCCGTGACCAATCTTTTCCCAATCTGCTTTCTTTGCTTTATCCTTGACGCTATTCCAGGCATTCTTGAGATTCAATCCAGCCGGACGCATACCAGAGAAATCGCTGCTGTTGGTTCCCCAGGTAGTGCTATTATTCCAGGCTGTAGTTGGATTCCAGGAAGCAGCGACTTCTGTGTTCCAAGTTGGATTCACCGCTTGTGTGAAGTCAATGTTTGCTGTTGATTCCGTTGGTATTCCAGCGTCCATCACACTAACTTGGTTGAAGCTCTCGGCTAAGGGAGATGCTTGATAGGATGCCGCCGAGCGACTGGGCGTTAGAGTAGGCTCCAACGAAGCAGAATCAAACACGGAAGCGTAGCGATTAGTATCAATTTGGCTGTTAAAAACAGAGTTTTTTTGGCTTGCAAAAGTTCTTTGCTCGAACATTCTCTTCTCCTGCAAGGTTAAATGTTTTGTCACGCTTGAAGTATGGTATCGATAGTTGGGCATCTAATGTATTTATCAGATGTATTTAATCAGATATATTGAATCAGATGCCCATATCATGCAAATTTGCTGGATGATTGATGAAACTACGCCGTAGGCACCGAATTGGAGAAGTTCCTCAATGCCGATAATACGTCTCTACTGCTGAGATTGTTCTGACGCAGATTTGGGTTGCCCTGAGGCGCAACAGCCGACGACTTGAGCAAAGCATTCATAGTCTGCGCCCGCTCGATGGCGGCATTGGGATTAACCAGCCCAAACCCAGTTTGATTGTCGCGTCCGGGTGCACCGAGATCGGTGGCGGTGTTTTTGAGAATTTGTTCGACCTGCCAGTAATCAAACTGTGGATTGGTGGCCCACACATTCGAGGCTACTCCTGTGACTTGAGCCGCGGCTGGCGAGGTACCAATCTCGGAAATACCCAAGCGACTGCCCGGAGCCATCAGGTCTAAGCCACTGCCGTGGCTGGA